>OZ241986.1:0-4800000 GCA_965204375.1 Candidatus Latescibacterota bacterium
CAATTCATTGGCGATCTTAAGTTCTTCATAAACGCGATGGAGAAACGCAAACGCCGTTTCCGATGGATGTGCAAAATAACCGCCAAGCCGTTGGTCGTCTATATTGCGCCAAAAATCGGGTTCCCAGTCTGTAATTCTACGCAAACGGTCATACACATCATTCATTTTGCATAAGTTTGGCGCAAAGGGAAAAAACATATGCAGGCGTTTAACGGTTTGAATATAGAAGCCGTTGACTGGTACAAATTTTCCTATGAAAGAACAACGCCAACACACTTTAGGTAATTCACTCTTCTTTGTTGCCGTCATCGGGTAAAATGAACCCAAACCGGTGGTGCCTGTCATAAAGGGAAAAATTGTTTGGTTCATATCGTCCATTTTTGAGGATAGGCAACCACATAAAAAGCAAGGACTTACTTTCCGTCTGGACTTGCGATTGGGTTCTTGAACCTGAATGATCACCTTTGGGCGCACGCGATTGGGTTCATCAATCAACATCCCCGCAGGTGGCCCCGGTTTCAGTTCTTCCAGTTTTAAGAACTGATCCAATCGATCTTGAAGGTAGGCGTAATCGTCAGGTAATTTTCCTGGCGTTTTATCTGCCCATTTAACTTGTCCACCTGCTGGGCGAGGTGCTTTGTCATAAATAAAGGCGGCTATCCCTCGCGCCTTGCGCTTTGGGAAGCGTTCAAACTTTCCATCTGAATTATAAAAAAAGTTATGAGATGCGACCTCTTCCCATTGTTTTTGGGAAGAGAGGTCGTAATAGTGTCTGATCAAACGATTATAAGCCGTTTCTAACAAACCTTGCACAGCATCAACTTCACCGGATATCGTCAATTGGTCGGCCTCAAGTTTTACAATCGTTTGAAAATTTGTATATAAATTTTCGTCTTGATCATCAATACCCTTTTGTGGTTCCTGATGAATATCTCCGATGATACATCTGTAGAGTCCCAGGACACCGGAATCATTCCAGAATTGATTTAAGCGTGGAAAGGTTACAGTAATGTCACTCATGGATTACTCCTTGATCTGGCGGACAGTGCCGAAACCTCTGGCACTTTGTTTGCCAATACCCCATAATGGTGGAAGTTGAAAATTAACGGTAAATGTGCCCATAAATCCAGTCAGCGTCACACCAGATTTGATTTGAATGGATTTTGGCTTCTCAATATAGAGATTCGCTTTGAGCCTATCCGTAATGGTGAGACGAACAGATTTGCATAGTGAAATCAAATTGCCAATCAAAATGCTGCTGAGTAAATCTTGTCGCTTAGCTTTATTGATCAATTTGTTGTAGCGTTGATGGTTTGCTTGGTTAAGCGCGAGCCAGGGACTCAAAAATTGATATTTCACAGGTGCCTCAGTCGCACCAATTGAAATGGTCTCGGTATTCCGATTTTGCTCAATCACGTTCAAAGTCTGTCCGTTTAAATTGAGTATATCAATTTCAGGTAGTGCCCGTACGAGAAATGACCCGCTTTCCAATCCCATTACACGCCCCACGCCACCAATTGTTTTATATTGAATCAGCGGATGTTGATATAACAGACCACTTGGTCCATGGTGGTGAAATTCTATCCGATTCTTATACCGCTGTCCAAAAAAGCCACGCAAGAGCCGTGCGTCATTTTCCTGTAATGACTGATCGCAGCAAAGTGTCAGTGTTGTAAGTTCCATAGTTATTATCCTTATTTTTATGGATTGTAGGATGACAAATCAAAAAACCAGAACATATTTCAATCTATATTTTGAGCGGCTAAATGTAGTGAAAATTTGTTCACTATGCAAGATTAAATTGCACTTGCGATGCAGCTTTTCTATTTTTTGTTCCCCAGAGGAATTATTAGGAGAGTAATGTGATGAACCACGACTATATCATAAAAGAAGTCCGAATGATTCGCGAGCAATTGGCGGCATCACACGGCTATAATGTGCGTGCCTTGTTTGCGGAAGCAAAGAAACGTGAAAAAGAAAGTGGGCGAATGGTCGTTAAATTGGCTCCCAGGCGGTTAAAAATTGCTGACGAAAAATCGGTATAACCCGTGCATCGGGATAATGTCCCTGGCCGCTACTTTTTTGTCTCGTGTTTGTACATTTCCCCTTTAAGGAATTGCTCATGCTCTGCACTGCTTTAGGCGTTGTGAAAGACGGTAAAATCGAAATTTTGGAACACATTGCATTGCCTGAAGGACAAAAAGTATTGGTCACCATATTGCCCGACGATGATATGTTTTGGCGGGAAGCCAGCCAGGATACCCTGAAGCAAATTTGGGACAATAATGAGGATGATGTATATGCCCGATTACTCGATGAGTGATTTCGTTTCACATATTCACCTCGCCGCGATCATATCCTTTGCGATTATCTGTCACAGCTCCTCTGATTCTATCACCTCGCAATTAGCGCCCCAGCCTCTGATCTGGAATTTTAGCACCAGAGTGTGACTTTTCACAGGTTTGTAGTATATTGAATCATTGCTCAATATACGGGATATTTATATATTTTTTTCTGAAGCTCAAATCTCCATTCGAACAACCCAAAAACGAGGCGTGCGATGGATTTAAGAGTCCTTGAAGAACGTGTTTGCGAAGTAGAAAAAAGAGTTCAAGAACTTTTGCGAGAAATTGGGTTCTTAAAAAAGAGTGGTCTGATTGCTCCGCCTCAGTACTCTGCGGTCACTGACGCCGATATGGTGAGACAGCGCGAAATTGCCCGACGTATGCGCGAAGCACGCGACAAAATGCCTCCACTTGGTATGTCAATAAAAGAGATGGTGGAGGAAGGGCGTTCGTAAATAGGCGAGTAATGTGATGAACCACGACCATATCATAAAAGAAGTCCGAATGATTCGCGAGCAATTGGCGGCATCACACAGCTATAATGTGCGTGCCCTGTTTGCGGCAGCAAAGAAACGCCAAAAAGAAAGTGGGCGGAAGGTCGTTAAATTGACTCCCAGGCGTTTAAAAACTGCTGACGAAAAAGCGGTATAACCAATGCATACGGCGATACTTGATCTCAGTCAGAAATCCGCTGATTCTAATTCTCGCATACCCATATCAGAGATCTGATTCCATAGATTTTCCCTTCTCATACATCTTTCCTGCCGCGATCATATCCTTTGCAATTACCTTTCTCAAATCCTCTGGTTCTATCACTTCGCAATCTGCGCCCCAGCCTCTGATCCACGGTTTCATCTCCAGCGTGTGACTTACGGTTAATGTCATGAGACAGCCGCCGTCTGGCAGATCGTCAATGGTATCGACGCAGGGCCAGTCCGATTCCCGCACGCGGTATGCCACATTGGGCGAGAAGCGGAGTTTGACGACGATGCGCTCATCGCCACCCATGACGCCCCAGGCTTGCGTCAGATAATCGTAGGGATCGAAATTGTCCCGAATCTGATATGACGAATCGAGAATTTTGACCCGTTGCACGCGCTCAATTTTGAACTCGCGGATGTCGTGGCGCAGATGGTCATATCCGATCACATAACAGGCATATCCCACAGGCGATGGCTCGATAAAATACGGGTCAAAAATCCGCTCTGTCACATCACCCTTTTCTGGATTCCAGTAAACTATATACACTTGACGGCGTGTTGCCCATGCCAGAGTCAGGGTCTCTAACACACCTAAATAATCCGACCATAGCCGCCGCCGATCTGCAGCAGATGCCGTTCGCGTAATGTGTTCGCCTATTGGTTCAGGCATGGCACTGGCCAGCTTGTTCAGGGCCGATACAGCGTGCGGATTGTGTTTATCACCATAAGCGGCGAGCAATCGCGCTGCCAGATAAAGGGCCAGTGCTTCGTCCAAATTTAAATGAACTGGAAGCAAATCGAACTGTGCATCTTCAACCAGATGCCAAAGTCGGCCCTCATAATAAACTGGCAGCCGTCCACTCTCTGACAATTGCACGATATACCGCCGGGCTGTTCGCTCCGATACATTGAGAAGGTCGGCAATTTCCCGAGTCCGGAATCCCTCTGGTCGTTGCCGCGCGAAAATCTGTACTTGCAACAGCCTTTCATTTTTGGTCTCAGCATCTATAACTGGCATGGCTTTCTCCGTTTTTCAGGATAATATAGTTTGGAAGCGGACAGTTTTTGTCCGCAAAAGTAAAAAATTTTTCCCGTGCAAAGAAAATCAAAAAAGAGAGCGTTGTAAGGTGGGATTTTGATGACGGCACAGGCAAAGTAAGAGCCGGAGGACGTATTTCTCCCACCGGCTAATGAGTTTAGAGATTGAAACGTTATCAAGTGCGACTAAGAGCTATGAGGTGGCAGGGCGATTGTGCGTGGTTTTGCTTTCTTCTATAGCCTGATCTATTTTGGCGGATAAGTCATCCACGTCTTTGAAAGCTTCTGCTACGCGATCAAAAACGGCAAAATCTTCTGCTTTCTGGTGGAAAACAGGTATTCCGTCTCGCGTAACAGTTTGCCAGAAAGGGGCTTCATAGTCCTGGTGATATATCCATTCCTCTGCGGTAAGTACGATAAGCGAAGGCACAACCTCGGTGCCAATCGCGAGCGTGTATCCGGGTTCAGCAACGGACTTCTTCGTTTTCCAATCTCCTTCGTGGATGATAACGAGAACATCCAAATCAGAGTCCTCATTGGATGATCCATGTGCTTTGGAACCAAAAATAATGATATCTTTGATGAGACCCGCAAATTGTGCTTCCAGAGCTTTCTGGTAAGCTTCAAGCCAAATGCGTTCTTCGCGCGTCAATGTCAAATTTTCTAAAGTCATATCGAGGTGGTTAGAGAGCGATGGGTCATGCCTACGATTTCACCGGTGTGGTCATTGATTTCAACGACCTTGAACGAACGGTTCTTCCAGTCTTTTCCCCCGAGGTTGGCTGCCAGGCTCCGCCGTTCCCAGGGCCGAGAGAACCCTATGGTTATTTTCCAGGTATTTGCTGTTTCGTCGAATACAACCTCTTCAAGTCCTAAGTCCTGAACTTCCTCGTCGGCAAACAGTTCAGTTATGTATTTGTTCGCCGCCCGCACGGCTTCTTTTACGTTCATTTATGCCCCATTTCTACAGTCTTATCATTTTTTTAAAATCGAGGAATTTCGGTACAATCTGCCTACTTAAAGAGTAACCAATTTGTACTTTTTAGAAAAGTGTTTCTCATGTGTAAAAAATCAAAACTGAGAGAATGGGGGCGAGAAGTAAGTTATGGCTGTATATTGAACCATTGCTCAATATACAGTATGTTTATATATTTATCATTAAAGCTCAAATTTCCATTCGAACGACCCAAAGATGAGGTGTGCGATGGATTTAAGTGTCCTTGAAAGACGTGTTTGTGAAATAGAAAAAAATGTTCAAGAACTCTTACACGAAATTCGTTTGTTGAAACAAAATGGACAAACGACAGACGCCGATATTGCGAGACAGCGCGAAACTGCCCGACGTATGCGCGAAGCACGCGACAAAATGCCACCTCTTGGTATGTCCATAAAAGAAATGGTAGAGGAAGGACGTGAGTAAACGCATTGTGATTGACTCCAGCGTTGCTCTCAAATGGCGACTGCGCGATGAAGAAGCTTTGGAACAGGCCGATGTCTTATTAGAGCATTTCTTATCCCAAGAGCTTGTGTTAATTGTGCCGACGCTCTTTGATTATGAGATTGCCAATGTGCTGAAAGTTGCGATTGTTCGAAAGCGTCTTGCCAAGGAAGAAGCAGACAAAATTATAGAAGAATTTCAGAACTACGCGTTAAGGCGATATGAGTTTGTTCCATTACAAAAGCAGGCGTTTCAACTGGCTTATGATCACCAACGCTCTGTTTATGACAGTGCATATCTCGCATTGGCCCAGACAATGGATGTGTGGTTTTATACAGGTGATTTGAAGCTCTTTCGAGGTGTTCAGCAAAAACTGAATTTTGTAAAATGGATTGGAGACTATGACCTTGATCTGATCCCCTGATCATTTCCTCATATACATTTCCTGCCGCGATCATATCCTTTGCAATTTCTGCCCTAAAATCTGCTGATTCCAGCCCCTCGCAGTGATAACCGCTGCAATCCTATTGATAATCTGTGTTAGACCTCAACCCCCAGTTCTCGGTTTGCGACGCTCTGGTAGTGGTTCAGCGAGCCATCTATTACTTCTGTCATCGGAACCTGGTGTCCAGCAACTTTTGCTCGGGCGAAGCTGCCGAACCTCCGCGCGGTTTTTAACTCATCTGGAACCGAAAAGCAAATAGATCCGCGTCCTTGAGGGTGAAGCGTAACCGCACCGGCTGACCTGCCAGCAGGCGCATATCTTCCTTGCTCTCCCAACGGACTGTACCGTCGATGGCATCACCGAATATCTCAGGGCACTCGTCCAGTGCGAAGCCCGGCTGCGGATGCCCTTCCGTATCCTGGATCTCAACGCGCACAAATCCCACCGCTGATGTCGAAAAGTTCAATCTCAGACTGTCGCCTGTGAAAATTAACGGACGGGTGACGAACTCGCCGCCAGCGTAGTCTGCGCGGACCGACACGAACCCGTCGGTTCGGAGCGAGAATCGACGAATATGGACAGTTGGTAGGCGCCAGTTTTCCATACCGTACAGCGAGAGTTCATCGGGTGACGTTTGCAAAATACCTCGCTCCATGAACATCCCGCGCTCATGCCAGTTGCCCTCATCGAGCCCGGGGCGGACAAAAGCCTCCATGAAGCTGCGGTCAAAGTGGCGTCCATCGCGGCTGGACATAAACACGATGTCATTCACGCCTGAACCGTATTTCCACCCCGGAATTGGCTCGCGTTCTGTCACGAAGCGTGACGGAAACATCAAATACACTCCCGGTGCCCGCTCGTAGGGCACGCAGGAATTGGTATAGAGGTGCTCATAGGGCGTCTCGCCGGGGTCAATCAGTTCAAGCGGTGTCCAACGGCGAAAGTCTTTGGAGGTCGTGCGGCGAATCCAGCGCACCCCGTTTTTGAAGTTGCCCTTACCTGCCACGCCGCGCGTGTACGCGACATATTCCTCCCGTTCCACGTCCCAAAAGGCGATATTGTGTGAATCAAAGGGTCCATCGGTCAGGATTGGCGCATCCTGCACCAGTCGCCAGCGGAGACCGTCAGGCGAGACCAACGCGAGTACATCGCTGGTACGTACAATGGCTTTGTACCGTTCTTCGTCCAACGCGTCGGGATTGCCATCGAGAAACGGCGACATGTTATTACCGGGTCCCGCCCAGACGAGGTTATTCTCCTTCGAATCTTGAAACTCAATCAGTCCGAGTCGTGGCTTCTCCCAGTGAATGCCGTCGGTGCTTTCAGCGTAGGCGATGAGCGGGTGACGCGTACCGCGAATCGGCATCTCCTGGTCGCAGCGATACCACGCGCGGAACCGGTCGCCCTCGCGGAACGTGACCATATAGGAAACACCGCCCCGTTCCCACGGATGTTCAGCGGAAATTACAACCTCACGACGCACAGGTTCATGCAAGCGCTGTGTGACACCCTGCGCTTCAGCAATCCAGAAATTGTCCACGAATAGTTGTCGGTCTGTGCCGATGTGGATAGGTGAACTGTTGTTATCTTGTCGTTCCATTTTGGTCTCTTTCGTCTACAAAAGAATTAAAAAAGTGAGAGTTGGACGGGGTCTTGTTCTGTTGTGGGTTGTCTGGCAGGTCTCTCATTGGGATAGCACACGGCTTTGAAGGGGCAGGTGGTACACAGGTGGATATTTGTCGTCATTGGGAAGGTGTCTTGCGAAGCGGTGTTTTGCTCGGGATCGTCGAGGAGGGCACGCATTTTCTGGACACTTTCGGTGACAAAGATACGGGTCTGGTCGAGGTCGTCGGGAGAGAGGTGCAGGGTGCGTTCGGTGTTGGTTTGCAGGTAGATGTCCTGGAGGTGCAGGTCGGATAATGCGACGCCCCACTGCGAGGTGGCGTACAGGGCGTACACAGCGAGTTGGTGGCGGTCGGCCTGGCGTTCCCGCCCGGTTTTCCAGTCGAATATATAGACCGATTTGTTGCGGCGAATTGCGATGTCGAGCACGACCCATATTTTGGTATTGGCAAGGGTAAAATCTGTGAGGTCTTCAATGGTGAGATAGTTTTCGGGGCGGGCAGATTGCAGGGTGGCGTAGGCATCGGAGGCGAAAAAAGCGTTGAGACTTGTCGAGATGTGATTGGCCGACTTGTTCTGATCGGTTTCTGTAAAGGGTTCGCTGTAATAGTGTTCAAACAAATTGGTGTATTGAGAGGCTGAATAGCGCCAGAGGTGGTCTTTGGATTCTTGCAGGTGTTGACCGAATAATTTTTGCGCGTAGGTCTCGGTAGCTGACGGGTGAATAGGGCGTCCCAATTTCAGTGCATTGAGTACGTTGCTAATGGCGTCGTGTACCACGGTACCGACGAGTTGTGGTACTGTGGTTATTTTTTTGAGGCGATAGAGTAATTGGGTCTGCGCGTCTGCGTTTTTGTCCCAGCCACCCCAGCTACCGTAGTAGTTGAAGTAGTATTGTCGCCTGCACGATTCAAACATGCGATGGCGCGAAGGCGACCAGGAGAATTCGTTTTGGAGTTTGGGCATGTTTCAATAAAGCGCGTTCAAGACATCAAAATACGTCGGAAATGTTTTGTTGACGCAGTCGGGGTCGTTTATGACAATACCGGGGATTTTCAGTCCGATTAGCGATAGGCTCATCGCCATGCGGTGGTCGTCGTATGTGTCGAGTGCCGCGGGCTGGATGTGGTCTGCGGGATAAACTGTGAGGCCATCGGCGCGGGTGTCAACGCGCACGCCGAGTTTGTTCAGTTCGGTTTTGAGTGCGGCGATGCGGTCGGTTTCGTGGATGCGGAGGACGGCTACGTTGTGTACGCTGATTGGAGCAGAGGCAAACGGGGCCAGGGCGCACAGGGTTGGCACGATGTCGGGCGTGGCGTTCATGTCGATGTCGAGGCCCGATAGGCGTCCTGTTCCGCGCACTTCAATGCCTTCGGAGTCTTTGCTCACGTCACAGCCCATTTTGGACAGGATATCGACAAAGCCGATGTCGCCCTGAATGGATTGCGCTGTTAAATTGGGTACGCGCACGCGGCCACGGGTGAGTGCGGCTGCGGCAAAAAAATAGGAGGCGTTGGATGCATCGGGTTCGATCAGGTAGGTTCGGGAATGATAGCGCTGGCCTGCGCGCACTGTGAAAGAGCGGTAATTATTATTGGTGACTTCAATACCGAAGTCGCGCATGACGGCAATGGTGAGGTCGATATACGGTTTGGATACGAGGTCGCCTTTGACGTGGATTTCGACATCGGTTTGGGCGTAGGAAGCCACTTGAAGCAGAGCCGTGAAATACTGGCTGCTTTTGCTGCCGTTCATGGTGGTGCGGCCGCCTTTGAGGCCAGAGGCGACGATGAGCGCGGGGGGGCATAGCCCGTCCTTGCCTTCACAACGCGCGGTTACGCCGAGGGGGGTGAGGCCGTCGAGGAGGTCCTGGATGGGGCGCTCGCGCATCCGTTCGACGCCGTCTATGGTATAGGTCCCAGCACCCAGGCCGAGATATGCCGCGAGAAAGCGCGCTGAGGTGCCCGAGTTGCCAATGTGGAGTTCTGCCTGATCAGCGGGAATGTGCCCGCCTGTGCCATAGACGCGGAATGCGGCGTCCGATTCGTTTTCTTCCACGCGAATGCCCAGATCGCGCAGGGCATTTGCCATGTATCGCGTGTCGTCGCTCATGAGTGCGTTTTTGAGGTGGCTGACGCCATCAGCAAGTGCAGCAATTAGCAAAACGCGGTTGGTGATGCTTTTAGAACCCGGAATCGCGACATTTGCATCGACTGGGGCTGTCAGGAGTTGGATTTCAAGAGTTTTCATAGGACTAAAAATAAATGAAAAATTAAAAATGAACAAGGCACAATAGTTTTCCTGTGGGCGTTTTTTCGATGTCCTGTTTTAATGGCGTTACACCCTGCCAATCTGTCGCTTGATTTTTTCTGATACCGGTTTTAGATTAGAGTCCAGACTGTTGTATTCTTTCCTGATTCTTTTTCCTCTCTCCAATTCTTTTTTCCGAGATGCCCCTCCCCCAACATCTCCATTTACGGGAGCGTGTTGATGAAATCCTCTGACTTTGTCCATTTGCACAGCCACACCATGTACAGCCTGCTCGATGGTGCGTCGAGAATAGAAGATATTGCCCAAGTCGCGGCCGAATGGGGCATGCCTGCGGTTGCGATGACCGATCACGGCAATCTTTTTGGCGCTATTGATTTTTATCGCGCGATGAAAGATGTTGGTGTCAATCCGATTATCGGGTGCGAAGTGTATTGCGCGATGGGGAGCCGATTTGACAGAAAATCTATGCCGGGTCTCCAGGGCAGTTCAAACCATCTGGTTTTGCTGGTTAAAAATTATACGGGCTATAAAAATCTGATTAAGCTGGTGTCTGCGGGGTATCTCGAGGGCTATTATTACAATCCGCGCATAGACAAAGATTTGTTGCGCCAGCATTCGGAAGGGCTGATTTGCCTGTCGGCGTGCATCGGGGGCGAGATCCCCTATTTGATCGAACGCGAGGGATACAAATCGGCGCAAAAGGCTGTGGAAACATATCTCGATATTTTTGGCGATGATTATTATCTGGAGATTCAGCGGCACGGCATTGATAAAGAAAAAAAGGTCAATCCCGGATTGGTCAAGCTGCACAAAGAGATGGGTGTGCCTCTGGTGGCGACCAATGATTCGCATTTTACGCGGGCTGAAGACCACGAAGCGCATGCGGCGCTTGTCGCTATTCAGACGGGTAAGACATTGGACGATCCCAAGCGCATGTGTTATCCCGAAGGCGTGTATTTTAAGTCGGCAGAAGAGATGTACAAGCTGTTTCAGGATATGCCGCACGTTTTGGAACCCACGCTCGAGATTGCCGAAAAATGTAATCTGGAGATTTCATTTGATGAATACCGCGCGCCCGATTTCCCTTTGCCAGAGAGGTATGATGCGGCCAGCGATTATCTCGGCGATCTGGCGCGCGCGGGGATGGAGGCGCGGTGCAAGCAGGTGACCTCTGAGCATGAGGAACGCCTGAAGTTTGAGTTGGACGTGATCAATCAGACGGGATATCCGGGCTATTTTTTGATTTTGCACGATTTGATGCAGTTTTCCAATGCCTCAGATATCCGAGCAGGCGCGCGTGGGTCTGCTGTGAGTAGTCTGGTGGCTTACGCACTGGGCATAACGGCTGTGGATCCCATCGAATACGGGCTGGTGTTTGAGCGATTTTTGAATCCCGAGCGGATTTCGCCGCCCGATATCGATCTCGATATCGCTGACCGCGACCGCGAGCAGGTCATCGATTACGTGGTGGATAAATACGGGCGCGACAATGTGTGTCAGGTCATTACGTTTGGTACCATGGGTGCGAAGGGCGTGATTCGCGATGTGGGACGGGTGTTGGACCGGCCATTTGCAGAAGTCGATAGAATTTCAAAACTGGTGCCCGCAGAATTGAAGATGACGCTCGATAAAGCACTCGACCAGGTGCCCGAGTTGCGTCAGATTGCCGAAGATGGGGACATGGGGCAAAAGATGATCGGCATTGGCAAGCAACTCGAAGGTCTGGCGCGCCATGCGTCGATTCACGCGGCTGCGGTGGTGATTACGCCCGAGCCTGTGACCGAGTTTATGCCCGTTTACAAAGCGCCCAAAGGCGGCGAGGTGATGACGCAGTACAATATGCATCACGTGGAAGATCTGGGCTTTTTGAAGATGGATTTTTTGGGGCTTCGCAATCTGACGGTGATTGACGATGCCGTGAAGATGGTGAAGGAAAATTACGGCGTGGATGTGGATGTGGATAACTTGCCTCTGGACGATGAGGAGACCTATCGCCTGTTTGGCCGGGGCGATACGACCGGGGTGTTCCAGTTTGAAAGCGCGGGGATGAGGGGCTATTTGCAACAACTGAAGCCGGATACGATTGGCGATATTATTGCGATGAACGCGCTTTATCGCCCGGGGCCGATGCAGTACATTCCCAATTACGTTGACCGCAAGCACGGGCGGGAAGAAGTGACGTATGACGACGAGAAAATGCGCCCGGCTCTGGAAGAGACGTACGGCATTATTACCTACCAGGAACAGGTACAACGACTGTGCCGCGACCTGGCCGGATTTACACTTGCCAAAGCCGATGGCATCCGCAAAGCCATGGGGAAGAAGTTGGCCGATGTAATGGAGCGGTACCGGCTCGAATTTTTAGAAGGTGCCATGACCAATGGTGTTGAAAAAACGGTTGCGCAACAGATATGGCGAGACATCGAGGTTTTCTCGGGCTATGGATTCAACAAGGCGCACAGTGCGGGCTATTCGATGGTGGCTTACCAGTGCGCGTATCTCAAGGCGCATTATCCGGCTGAATTTATGGCGGCGAACCTCAACAGTGAAATTGGCAATATCGAGCGCCTGGTCGTTTTGATTGAAGAATGCCGGCGGATGGATCTGGATGTATTGCCGCCAGATGTAAATGAAGGGCAGAGCGATTTTGTGGCGGCTAAAAATGAGATTCGAATGGGTATGGCTGCCATTCGCAATGTGGGGCGCAGCGCGGTTCAAGCGATTGTTGCGGCGCGTGAAGCAGATGACCCTTTTGAGTCGCTATTTGATTTTTGCGACCGCGTGGATTCTCAGGCTGTGAACAGGCGGTGTATCGAAAGTCTGATTAAAGCCGGTGCTTATGATTGCGTGCCCGGGCATCGCGCGCAGTTGCTCGAAGCCTTAGACCGCGCACTGGAGATGGCGCAATCTGTACAGATGGACCGCGCACGCGGGCAAATTTCCATGTTTGAAATGGTCGAGATGCAAACGCAGGTGGTGAACGACCAATCGTTGCCCGATGTTGAGGAATGGACTGAGCGCGAACGCCTCGCACACGAAAAAGATATGCTGGGCTTTTATCTTTCGGGGCATCCGCTGGAACGCTACAGAATCGATTTGGTGGAAATGGGTATGAGATCGGTAAATGATCTGGAGGGATTGCCCGATGGTGCTGAGGTCCAGATTGGAGGCGTGTTGGCCGAGGTAAAACCGCATACGACACGCGATGGCCGGTCCATGGCTTTTGGTGCGCTGGAAGATTTGAGCGGCACGGTTGATCTCGTGGTGTTTTCCGATAATTTTGAAAAATTGCGCGAGCAACTGCTGGTCGATGAAATGGTGGTTTTACAAGGTCGGTTTTCCGCACGCAATGGGCGGTCTTCGGTGCAGGTTGAAAATGTGATGCCTATTGAGCAAGCGCGCGAGCAACTGGCCGATACCGTCAATGTGATGTTGCCGGGTGATTTAATTCGAATGGAGCCACTCAAATCACTGCATACCCTGTGTCTGAGACATCCGGGCAACTGTCAGTTGCGATTGCATCTGGAATTGGAGCGCGACCATTCCACTGTCGTCCTGTCTCGCCAGGTTCAGGTGTTGCCTTCTGATGCCCTGTTGCGAGAAATTGTCGAACTCACGGGCGGCAGGGCTAATGCCTGGGTATCAACTGAGGCGGGACGCGCCCGACGTGCGGCGAGACGCCAATCCGATGAAATGGTCGTCGAAGGGGGCTTGTAACAGCGTGATGAGAGACGAGAAAAATGAATAAAAATAAAAGGCGAGAGGCCCAATGGCCTCTCGCCTTTTGCGTTTCACATCTTTAATAATCATCATACCTGTTGGCATAAATGTTGAGCAACAGACCAATGAGGATCATGTTTGTGATGAGGGTGGAACCTCCGTAGCTCAGAAAAGGCAAAGGCAGGCCCGTGACGGGCATGATGCCGACGGTCATGCCGATGTTGACAAAAATGTGGAAGAGGAGAATGGTCGCCAGACCGATAGCGGTCAAGCTGGAGAAGCGACTTTTGGTCTGTATGGCAATGGACAAGGCGCGCCATAAGATGAACATAAACAATGCCAGAACAAAAAAGGCACCGATAAATCCAAATTCTTCGCATATAACGGAAAAGATAAAGTCGGTATGTTGCTCGGGTAAAAAGGCGAGTTTGGTTTGTGTGCCTTCTAAAAATCCCTTGCCCTTGAGACCACCAGACCCAATGGCGATTTTGGACTGAATGACCTGATAACCCGCACCGAGTTTGTCCATATTGGGGTCGAGAAAGGTGAGGATGCGGCGTTTTTGGTAGTCGTGGAGTTTGTTTTCCCACACGTAGGGTGCGGCGATAGCAACCGCGAGATTGACCAATAGCAAGATGCTTGCGGTGAATAAACGAGGGCGTTCATAGAAAAGGATCCCAATGAGCAGGAGTACCACCGCGACTAACATCCACGGGTGAAAAGCACATATCAGAGTGAGGGCAGGAGAAACTAAAAAAAATAAATGCATAAGTCTGGCACCAGCCCAAAAGAACATGGGCAGGATGAGGATGCTAAAAACCAGAGCGGTGCCCAGATCGGGTTGCTTGAAAACGAGCAAAATGGGCACGATAACGAGCAATAGAGGATGGATAAAGGCACGCACGCGGGTCAGGTCGCGGTTGGGATAGGCCAAAAAGCGCGCGAGTACCAGGATGGTCGTTATCTTGGCTAATTCGGAGGGCTGTATGTGAATGGGACCAACGTTGAACCAGCGCCGGTCGCCCAATTCGAGCACCAGAACCAAAAGTGCGACCGTCAGGCCGTAGAGGACATACGCAAAGGCGTAAAAAAATTTAAGGGGAATGACCATGGTGATGACCATGGCAATAAACCCGAGCAATGCCCAGAGGATTTGCTTTTCATAAATGTTGCCGGCCAGGCCCAAATCCCAATTGTAGCTGGCACTATAGATGATCGTAATGCCCACACCAATGCTCAGGCATATTGCTGAGAGGAGGCCGATATCGAGGTCCCGTCGAACAAATAGAGAGAGATTCACAATTACCTCGAAAAATGAGAGGTTACTGGTTATTGACCACAATCATTTCGTTGGCGGGTTTTGGCACCACGTGTTCAAAATAGGCTTCGAGCGTTTTTTGTGCAATAGGTGCGGCAACTCTACCCCCCGAACCGCCGTTTTCAACAATCACGGCAATGGCAATGCGCGGGTTTTCAACCGGTGCATAAGCGACAAACCAGGCGTGGTCTTCACCGTGAGGATTTTGTGCAGTGCCCGTTTTTCCCGCAACGACAATATTGGGTAAACGGGCAGAACGCCCGGTGCCGTATGGACTGTTGACCACGTCTTCCATCATGCTTTGCACGGTCTTGAGAGTCGCTTTCGAGAGGGGTAGAGATGTAGTTCCTCCCTGTGCGCCTTTGATCACATGCGGAGTGGGTAACTGACCGGTTGCCAGCGCGCTCGTATAGCGCACCACCTGAAGGGGCGTTGCCAGGAGTTCCCCCTGTCCAATGGTCAGGTTGAGCATATAGCCACCAGCCCAGAAGCCGTACCTTTGCTTGTAATAGGCGCGGTTGGGCAACAGACCGCGTGCTTCACCATCGCCTTCCGAAGCGATGTCGATATTTGTCAATTCACCAAATCCGAACATAGCGGCATACCGATGCCAGTTGTCAATGCCTACTTTGAGGCCAAGTTGGTAAAAGAATACATCACACGATTTTACGAGTGCTTGTCGCATGTTGAGAAGCCCACAACCTTTTTTGTTGTGACATCTAAACCGGCGATCGCCCAAAACCATGCCTCCTGTGCATGGTCTCAAGCGATATTCATCGGCTTTGATTATGCCCATGTCCAAAGCGGCTATCGATGTAATCATTTTGAAGACCGAAGCGGGTGGATATTCACCTTTAAGGCTGCGGTTGAGCAAGGGTTTTGATGGGGCTGTTTGTAAGTGCTGCCAGGCTTTGGGGGCCCGGATAGATTGTGGATGAAAACCAGGTTTGCTGACCATGGCAATGATTTCGCCAGATTGTGGGTGCATGGCAATCAGGCTGCCGCGCATGCTATCTGCAAAGGCGTGCTCAGCGGCATGCTGCACACGCCAGTCGAGCGTGAGCCATAGATCTTCACCGGAAATGGGAGGATCTGTTTTTTCGGGGAAACTGCCCACTTCGCGTCCTTTTGCATTCACTTCGATGTATTTGACGCCCTTATGGCCTCGCATTCGGTCTTCAAATATGCGCTCAATACCTCGTTTTCCAATCTGATCGTCGTAGCTATATCCCCGCGTTTTCATGTGGGTATATTGAGATGCGTTGATAAGCCCGACATAGCCCAAAATATGGGGTGCTAAGACCAGGGGGTTACTGGCGTTGTGCTGGGCGTGCGAAAACCCGGTGGAAAGCACCGCGGGTGTGTCAAAGATGGGATAGCCCCTGCGGGGTTCGATTTGAATTTCTACACCTGGAAAGTCATAGCGGTTTTCTTCGATAATGGAAATGGCTTCAAAATCCACATCGAGTTTGAGTTTGACCGGGTCGTAAAAATGCCGATTATGCGATTGCAATTTTTCTGTTATTGTTTTGCAGGGCAGATCTACAATTTGCCCAAGGCGTTCGAGAAGTCCATTACATTTATCTTCTTCAATATTTGCCAAAAAGCGAGGGGGAATGACTGAGATGTTATAAGCTGGTCTGTTATCGACCAAAATGATACCATTGCGGTCGCGGATCAGGCCGCGATTGGCCTGGATGATGACGGGCTGCATGGTATTCTTTTCAGATTGGATGCGATACTGTTCCCATTCGGCAATCTGCAATATATAGAGGCGAATGCCCAATATGCCAAAAAGAAACGCGATTACACCTAAAAGAATGCGTGCGCGATGTGCTCGAATGCCGTTATGTGTGAAGTCATTCTGCATGGGATTCAATATTGAGAAGTGAGAAATGAGTGAGGACAGACGACAATGCCGTGCCCAACACGGCTGTGTAAAGGCCTGTACCCAATCCGACGCTCAAAATTTTGAGCGGTTGCAAAGCAACGAGAAAAAAAATAATATCGTGCAAGAGTGTTGCCAAAAATAAAATGGCGGCCTGTGCCCGCAGAGCTTCTGCTGCAACGCTCACGCGACTATAACCTGCAAAAAAACCAATCAGGCTGTTGCCGAGAGCATTGACACCCAAACGCGTGCCGGGGTCGTATATGTCGATAAGCAATCCCGATATAAAACCCAGTACCGTCGCTTCAATTTGCCCTCGGGTAAAGGCAATAAAAACCATTATGATGATGACGATGTCCGGCGCAATGCCATAAATGGCGAGGCTATCAATCCAGGATGCCTGGATAAGCAGTGCCAGAAGAATGAGCAAAATATTGCGGGTGATAATCATTGGTAAAGCAGTCAGCGGTCAGCTTTCCACCAGGGCGGACTAATAGTTTCATTAATCCGCAATTTCTCTGACGCGAATTCGGGTGCCGGGCCGCAAGCGCGATGGACTTCGAATGTCATTCCAGGATTGCAAAGCTGCCACACTGGTATCAAAGGCGCGCGCTATGCCCCACAAGGTATCGCCCGTGCGTACTGTATAAAAGATGGTAGATTCCGATGTTCCATCTTTGGGTACCCATAATGTGAGACGATCTCCTGGATGAATGGGACGATTGGTATTCAAATTGTTCCAGGCGCGCAGGTGCGAGACTGTAATGCCTTTTCGTTTGGCAATGCCCCATAGGGTATCACCTGTACGCACCGTGACATTGATCTGGCGATAGTGTTTGGGGTCGGGCTTGTGGCTGATATTTTTTGTTTGTAGTGCCGGGCGCGTCTGTGTTGCGGCAGACAGGCGTTGGGCGTGGGGATACATAGGAATACTGAGTTTCTGACCGATTTGCAGGCGGCGAGGATTGGTGATGCCATTGGCTGCCTGCAGGTCGGCTGACGATACCCCCACGCGGGATGCGATACCCGATAAGGTATCGCCGCGTTTGACCACATAGTCGATGAGTTGAATTTTTTTGTGTTCTGGGATTTGCGCGTAATTGGCTCTAAATTTCGCGCCTGTGCCTTTTGGGACGCGCAAAGTATAGGCGTTTCGCCGCATGGCAGGCGGTGTATATGGGCGGCGCAGTTCGGGGTTGAGATGTCGCAGATAGGTGTAAGTAGTGCCCGCACATTCCGCTGCCAAGCGCAGGTTTACTGGTTCTGTTAAAACGACTTTGTCGTAGGACATGGGAGGTTGATAGACAACATCTTTAAAGCCAAAAAAAGCGGGATCTTTGGCGATGATGACCATAGCCATGAACTTGGGTACATGATTGCGGGTTTCTCTGGGTAATGCGTCGATTTCCCAAAAGTCGCGGGTTCTGGATCTTGCAATGGCGCGATCCATCCGGCCCTGCCCACAGTTGTAGGCCGCGACAACCAGATGCCAATCTCCAAAGTAGTCATATAGATGATTGAGATGTCGCGCAGCAGCATGTGTGGATTTTTCGGGGTTCATACGATCATCGATATAGGTGTTGCGCCGCAGGCCATAGAGCAGGCCAGTGCGATACATAAATTGCCACATGCCCAGAGCGTATGCACGCGAGAGCGCGCGGGGATTAAATCCGCTTTCGATCATGGCTTTGTACGCGAGGTCCAAAGGCAGACCCTGTTCGCGGAAGATTGTCTGGATCATGGGCAAATAGGCGGTGGAGCGAGATAGACTGCGTTCAAAGAAGTCGCGCTTTTCCGTGAGGAAATATTGGATATAAGCCAGGACTTCGGGCCTGAGGTCAATGGGTACATCGGCTTGCCCTGCCAGCACTCTTATTTTGAGTTCTCGATAGTGCGGATGATGCAACAAGTCGGCAACTACAGATTCGGGAAGGGTATTGAGCAGGGTTGCCAGCGGTGCATGCGGCGGTATGGGCGCACGGGACAGAATCGCGTGATAGCGTTCGAGTGTGAAACGCATCAACGCGGCCCATTTTTTCGCTGTTTCCGGTTTGGAAACAAAACGTTCGCGCAATATGAAAGATGCCGTATCGAGCAAAGCTCTTACGCGAAGAGAGTGGGTTTCGACTGCGGCTTTTTGAAGCAGATCATAGAGACGGTCGCCCCTGGGTTCTATATCTTCTATAGCTATAGAAGGCTCTATTTGTATAATTGGTTCTGCAACTTCCGCTGGTTCTGTAACTTCTGGTACAGTTACGGGGGCAGGTGCGGGTGCAAGAGGAGTGCGTGCGGTGGTTGCACAACCGCCAAAAATTAGAACTGCAATAAGACACAGGTTATACCGCATGGCCGTCTTCGCGTTATTGAGAAGATTTTGCCTGTACAATGAATGCTGTTTCATAGCCTTTCTTTGTTACCTCCATGAGTAATATTTCTGCATCGTTGCGCGTCTGAAAATTGCCGACGCGCACCTTAAAATAAGGGGGTTCAAACTCGATAAAAACATCGTTGCGCGCCAGTTGATCACGCGCTTGGATTTGTGCATCTTCCGCTGAGCCTCGCGTCGATGAAGAAAAAATTTGAACTCGAAAACCCGGTGTGGCAGCACTTTCGGGTTGCACAACGGAAATTTGTGTGCGAACCACATAAGCATCGGGAAAGCCCAGTGCTCTGATGGCGTCGCGCAGTGTTTCTGCTGATTCGGGCGTGCGGCTGTTGCCGGCTTGAATTTTGTAGAGTTGGATGTCTTCGTCGAGATGAATATATGTCAGGACCTGAGCCTCACGCTGAATTTGTTCGCGCAAGGCTTCTGCCCGGTTGTGATCGCGAAGGGCCGCAACTTGAACGCGAAAGCCCTCAATTTGTGGTACTTCCGCAGGGGACATTGCTTCGGCGCGTGCAGGCGTTTGCAATACCATGTCGTCGTCCCTGAGGGTCTGCGGATCAAATTCTTCTCGCGCCGCCGATGAATCAGCTACCGATGAATCAGCCACCGGTGAATTAGCCGGAGGAACGAGTTGGGGCTGCTGTGCGACACAGCCGATCAGGAATACGACAAATAGGACAAATAATAAGATTTTTTTTCTCATCATTTTGCATCCACGGGCAGTTGTCAGTTTCATCTTCACCCATGCCATCTACCTCTACTCATTATTCAGATATAATTCTACATGTTAGACCCTCACACTTTAAGAATGCATGCAAAATTTGTCAATAACTTATATTGCGTAATTTGGTTGAAAAATGCTCTATTTTGCCCAATATCTTGTATATCTTGTGCAAAATAGATCGCGAGGTATAAAGCCGCTTAATGATGGCCTAAACTACGTATTTACTTTCCAAACCACCGATCAAATATTTCTGAGTAATTGCCTTTTGCCACGCCTTTTTCCGTTATGATCGCCGTGACGAGGTGGTTAGGGGTCACGTCAAAGGCGGGATTATACACATGGATGCCACCGGGTGCGGTTTGCCGGCCCATGCCGTGCGTGATTTCTTTTTTTTCGCGCTCTTCAATGGGAATTTGTGCGCCAGTTTCGCGTTTCATGTCAATGGTAGATAAGGGCGCGGCCACATAAAAAGGCACCTGATGCGCTTTGGCTAAAATTGCCAGTCCATAGGTACCGATTTTGTTGGCTACATCTCCGTTTTTGGCAATGCGATCTGCGCCGACAACAATGCTGTCGATGTTTTTTTCGCGCAGCACTGCAGCGGCCATGCTATCGCATATCACGGTGACATCTACGCCGCTTTGATTCAGTTCCCAGGCGGTGAGGCGCGATCCCTGTAAGAGTGGCCGGGTTTCGTCGGCATAGACCGCGACTTGTTTGCCCGCTTCAACGGCGGCGTAAACCACTGCGAGAGCCGTGCCGTAGTCAGCAGTGGCCAGGCCGCCTGCATTGCAGTGGGTCAATACAGTCGCCTGTGAAGATAGCAATTCGGCACCATTGCGACCAATTTGGCGGCATATTCTTTTGTCGTCTTCAAAAATTTCATGGGCTTCTTTGAGCAGGTGGTCGCGTTTTTTAGCGGGTGAATGGTCATCTGCTTTGGCGAGGACCTTTTTCTGGCGGTCCAGTGCCCAAAAGAGGTTGACAGCTGTGGGGCGCGTTTGCGCCAGTTTTTGAATGCTTTTCGCGACATACCGATCAAAGTCGGCATTTCGCGCTATGGCTTCTTGTGCTGCAATCACGACGCCATAAGCAGCCGCTACGCCAATGGCTGGCGCGCCGCGCACCCTCAAGCTGACAATGGCTTCTGCCACTGTGCCGACATCGCGACAAGTGATGAATTTGTACTCTTCGGGCAATAAGGTCTGGTCGATGAGGCGCAGGGCATCATTTTCCCAGGTGATGGTCGGAACGGGCATTGGCCATCTCCAGTTGTCACGGGTCGCGGATTAAGTTGTCCATTACTACATCGTCCTCAATACGCTCTATTGGCGCGTCTCGCCACAGGCGTTCCAGGCCGTAAAATTGGCGCGATTCTTTTTGAAAAATATGTACGACAATGTCGAAAAAGTCGATCAGTACCCATTTCCGCACATCATATCCTTCGACCTGATAGGGGTGCTGCCCCTCTGCTTTGAGTCCCTCGATTACCGCATCGGCCAGGGCGCGAACATGCACATCGGAGGTTCCCGTGCAGATGATAAAGTAATCGACAAAGTCAGCTGTTTGGCGCAGATCAATGGCTATGAGGTCTTCGGCTTTGCGCGATAGCAACTGTTCAATACAGGTACTGCGAACGATTTCGGTGGTATCTGACAAAGTAAACTCTTTCTCCTCATTTAAATATTTCCAACCCGCGATAATCGCGCCCAATGATGACGGTGACTTCCTCAATGCGGAAGGGATCGGGTGTTTTTTGCTGGATCACATTGGGCGTACCGAGCACATTGGCGACTTGTTTGGCATATTCTATTTTGCCCAGGCGATCTATGACAATGGTCTCGGGAAAGTTGAAATTTTCAGCATTGCCCAGGGTCATGACATCTATGCCAAAATCGCGCAGTTTTTGCCCGACCTCGGTTGCAATGCCGCCTGTGCCACAGCCATTGAGAATTTCAACGCGAATATTGTGAGAGACCTGGGGGGCTTCAGGCACGACATCGGGCACCGTTTCCGGTTCCCAAAAGGCTTTTGTCGCAAAGACCAGTCCGGCGATGAGCAGTCCGCCGAGAATCCATAACCAGCGTTTCATGTTGGCCAATATAACAATAAAAAAAACAATAAAAAGAAAAAAAAAAGAGGCGCCTGCCTTACGCGCTGGCGCCCCTATCTGTTCAGGTCAGTCTTTTAATAGCGTCTGTACCTGTCGTTGTAATAATAGGGATAGCCATAGCCATTGAAGGTGCTGAATCCAAATTCGATGCGAATATTGGGTTTGGGCTGATACAAAAGACTGACATTGGGAACGACGACTTGAACACCACCCGATGAGGTCGAACCGTAACGCGTATTGCCCGACATTTGATTGACCAGGCCAACTTGCGCTCTGACGATGAGCGGTTTGGATATCTGATAGGTGATGTCGTTGAGATAATACTGGTTCAGACCACCGCCGTATCCCGAACTGTAACTGATTCCGATGGTGTGGTTAAATTTGAGCTTTTTCAGGTCTAACAAACCGCTGGTGGTTTTTAACCCGTTCACGAGGTTCTCACCTGCGAGCGGGATTTTGTTTTGCGGCTGAATGCCAATGTCTGCCCGTGCCTGCGTCGCAATCAAGGCTACAACTGCAAGTGTACAAATCCATTTGTGCATGTTTAAAACCCCCTTTCCATTATAAACAGGATACGGAAACTGAGATGAGATGTCAAGTGTTCTGTTTTCTTAGACACCTGAGCCTATCTGTGTGTTCCAAAATAGAAATTGCGCTTGAAAGAGAGGGGTGGGATGGCTATACTTATGTGTGTTCTACGCGAAAGGAGAATGTCATGGCAGAACAAATATCTACAACAGACGCGCCCTTGTCGTGTCCGACATTAGAAAAATTGTCGGAGAAAGAGCAGGAGATGTTGTTCGATGCGTTTGAGAAGGCTATCGAACTGGCAAAAAAAGCAGGTTTCTCAGAGGCTGAAATTTTTCAATTTTTTGAAGATGTGATCGATGTTCGCGCGTCTGAACAGGTCTTGGATAAAATGGAGAGAAAAGGGGAGAAACCAATGCCTTTGGAGGAATTCGAAAAAGAATTGGACATACAGAGTGAATAGGGCCTATACGGTTGAAATTACATCTGTTGCTCGTCGTCAGATAAGGCTTTTACCCAGATCCATGCGGGATAGAATCATCTCCCGACTGTACGCTTTAGCTGATAATCCACGCCCACCGGGTGTTGTCAAGGTGAAAGGCCGCCGCAGGAGCGATGAATATCGAATACGAGTGGGGAATTATCGCGTGATATACCAGATTAACGATGATATGCTGGTTGTGCTGATTGTCCGTGTCGCAAATAGACGAGAAGCATATAGATAGATAAATAGATGAATATCCTACTCATCTTCGCACCGCGCATCAACTGGTTCGCCTACAGGGGGGGCAATAAAGAGAGCGGAGAGGGGTTTTTCCTTTCTTCGCAGAAATACATCGCCTTGAACCGTTCCATTTGTTTGATTTTATCGATCAGAACTCGTTCGTGTTGCGAACTCGCCACATTCCGGACAAGGAACTTAGCATCCACATCAGTCAATCTTAGTACCAAGTAATTCGCAATAGCTGAAAAAACAGAGACGTTGAAGTCCTTTGCTTCCTGTGAGGCAAGCACCAGCGAAATACCGTATTTTCGACATTCCTTGGCCATGGTGGGAATAAGTTTGAGGCCCGCGGCGCGGTGCGCCTCGTCGAAGATCAACGCATGGGTGACGCGGTCATGGATGCCTCGTCGAAACATGTCCTTGTAAAGGCTATAAAACACCAATGAGGCAAAAGCCCGTTGAAGGTTATCATTCTGTGTTGTGTGAATACGGATGACTATCGGTTGTTCACTTTCCCATAAACTGCTACGCGACTCACGGAGATTAAAGAATCCGTAGTCTTCAAGTTCTTCCAGACGAGCAAGTAATGTGGCCAATCCACGGTCCAGTTTCTCGTCACGCAGAATCTCAACGAAACGGCTAAACGCCGGTTCTTGTAAATCTGTGGTACCTGCGTTGGCATTTCCCCATCCTGCTTCGGTAAAGCTGTCTTTGATTGCCCTGCGGATACGCTCGGTCTGGATGTCGCCGAGTTCTGGGTAAATCGCCGCGAAGATGTCCCGTATTGCGCCTGCCACGTCGAGATGCGCCATACGGGATTCCCGATTTACTACCTCTAGCGGGTTGAAACCCAGACCATCAAAATCGATGAACCGAACTGAATCAACCGACTGCTCGAGTTTCTCATCAATGTCCTGATGGTAGGAGAAGATGATCGGGCAGATGTCTGCTGCGACCATCTGCTGGCACAGATTCAGAAGGCAGGTGGTCTTGCCCATCCCCGGCAATCCCGCGATCAGAAGATGGGGGTTGCCCTTTACAGTTAGCGGCCAGTCAACTTTTGCATTTGTAAAGGAATCTGTTCCCAAACAGATTGAGGGAATAGTGTCAACGGAGGCTTCCACCTGCTCAACCGATATTTGTTGAGAGTCTATGTCCCCTTTGACTTTCTTATTGTCCCGTTTCGACGCTGAGCGAATCTCCGGTTCGTGGTTGTTTATAGCCAAATGAAAGTCCGAATCGGGCAAAAGGCTGGGACCGAATAGGAATACCTTTGTATTCCAATTGTCGGGAGAAATTTCCAACGGGCTCGCCCCAGCATACTCGGGACAAAATACCCAACCTCGATCTCCGCTTTCGTCTATATCCAGCTTGTAGTCCCCACCTTTCTCGATCATGCGATTAATCTCTGTTACAAGTTCTCCATGTCGCGTCTCAGACAAATGATGCCTGCGTGCCTTATCCACATAAAAGCGTAGTACACGAGCGAGCTTGGCGCGACGCACTGCTCTAAACGCAGAGCACACTTCATGCGAATACCAATCGTTCCAGCGTTTGCGCATCCCCTCAATCTGATCTCGAACGCGACTCAGGATATCTGGCGATTTCGTAGCGCGTAGATCTCGACGGTGCTTGATCTCGATAAAACGGAATATCAATCCTTTTCTCCGCGCCGTAGTCACATAAACCAGATCAGGTCTCACATTTTTCTCATCGTCATTCTTGTCCTTGAACGGCGGCAAGAGGTCCCGAACGTCATCTACAGGAACGATGAAACCGTGATCCAGCGGTACCCAGCATGGATCTTCCTCTCGCGCCTGTCTGCAATTTGCCTGCGAAAAAGCGAGTGCGATCAACTCCGAAATCGGTGGTTTATCTCCGGTGAGACGAATGGCGAGCCGTCCGCTGAGAGCCTTCAAATGCTCAAGGAGAAACTCAGCGTTTCGACGGCTGCGACTCAGCCCCATCTGATTTAAGGCACCATCGAGCAGTCTGCGCACCTCATCTAGATTGCTGGTGGAGGTGATGAGTTGTAAGCAGCCCAGGTCTTCCCGTTCAGGAACGCAATCGATCACGTAAGCATCGTAGATTTCTCCATTATCCCGAGGAGAATCAAAATATTCGATGCCAGCGTTCCGGTCCAGTGTAATGACCCAGTCACAAAGCCGATGGAGATTCTTGAGGTTATCCGCCTTTTCCGGCGAGATTGCTGTGTGCAGCACTGGTAGTTTGTTATTTTCAGTACCGACATGGCGTGCTACAGTACCCTGTATGGCTTGTTGCAAACGCGCCATACGTTCGGTATGTATGCGCTCTGACGGATGCTTTTCTCCATCTTTTGCCGGTGGGATCGTACTATACCACATAGGCGTGGGCTTTGTGGTGAAGTCGCGCTTGTAGAAGGAGAGCAGGCCAAACGCGTGGAACGGTCCATCATTCGATGGTTCCTGTCCGTCCGACACAACATACGACTCGAACGTGTCGAACGCGACGGCAACATGGGCGGCGGTCTCAGGCTCAGTTCGATCCTTGCGTGCCCAGCGCAATTTGGGCATGTTTACCCCGCCAGCCATACTCAAGGATTCGAGCATCCACCGATCTTCAATTGACACCACACCCGCACCACTGCGCCGCCGTTCCCGTGCCTCGACGATGAATCTACCTGCAATTCCTCGTTGCTCCTCGGACGGATACATCTCCAGAGAAAAAATGGGTGGTTCTCGAGATTCTTCCTCTGAATCAACAGATAGTCCATCCTCGTCATCAGCTATGTGTAGATGGTCGTGGACATGGCCCAATGATCTGGCGATGGTCAGACCATCGCCAGATCGAAGCGCGTGGACGTGAAGCAGCCGAGATGTGTTGTGGCAATCCAGATACTTGATGATCTCGTCACCTACTATCTTTGCGCTTTGTCCCCCCACCGTTGGAGCGTTTTCCATTGACGCGCCTTCCCCCAGCGCACTCGCGAGAATTGCTACAGCAGCTTTGGGTTCTTTGTCAGTGTCGGGGACCATACCGACCGCATGAAAGCCGAGGGTGTCTGCAAAAACAAACGATCCGCCAGCCGGATTCGGTAGAAAAGTAGGAAACATGGCACCGTCCAAGCACTGGAGTTCGTCCCTTATGGCTTTCGCTTTTTGACCCTGCTCAAAGGCCGCGTGGAGAACGAGGTTGTCATAAGCCGCATGCCACGCAACGCGCAATGGATGCATTGGCAGGACGATCAAACCGATCATTCGTCCTGCAAGGGACTGCACTTCCACGGTGTTGCAAAGTGCCAAGGATGGATCCCCACTTTCCAGTAAGAGAGTCCAGGCGCGGATATACTCTTTAACCAAATTAAACGCTTTTGCCTTATCGTCATAAATGTGGCCTACCACACTGTTGTTCTTGCAGACATAGTCAGCCCATCTTCGGCTCGCTGTGGTAACTCGATTCCATGCATCCCCATTGCCCTCACAGCGAATGAAATCCACTTCTCCCGCTTGGGTTCCAGATGCACGTACTTTAACGCGCCAATGTCCTGGTATTCCGGCTCTACCCATCCACTGCTTTTCTACTTCGCGGATCAGCGGTGGACAAGACACGCGAAAACTCAACCGTTTTGAAGCTGTCGTGCGCAACAGCACCGAGTTGCCTTTCTCATCGAAGCTAAAACCCGCTGGATTATCGACGATAGCCGAGACGTTTTCTCTGTCATTGAGTTCGACCATCCCCTCACTGAAGGTGCGAACCTTTTTGCCAGCACCCCCCGCGTTCTTTTCAGGTGGCTCGCCAAAGCGAATGAAGAATTCCTCGCTCTCTTGAGGTTCAACTACATCGTTACCGACTACGGAAATCACCACCTTAGCGGAGACAAGAGATTCCTCATTCAACAATGAGAAGTCGTCATTGCTGAATCGACATTTTTCCTCTCTTTTTCCTGAATGACCTGCTTCGTGTACGGCAAGTTCTTCATCCATGCCTGTCAGGATGGCAACATGGTACTCAACAGCATTTTTTTCTAAGTTGCTGGGCCTTGCCTTCCATCTGATTTCCAAATTCGAATAGTCAGCTGAAGTCGCGGGTTCTGGATTCAAAATTAACTCTGGCGGTTCGTCATCAGGTCGTTCTGTCAATCCCGACCACTTGGCAATCGTGCCATTTCGATTGCGCCAAGACACAAGTTCAATTGATTCGATGTCACTCGCATTCTCTATCTGCAATGCACCTACCCACAGGTGTTTCTTATCTGCCAGTTTTTCCAATGCAGGAAGAAGAGATTGGGTTTCCGCAGTGTGCAGGAAGCCTTCAAGGTCGCGGCGCTGTTCATCCGTCAACTTAGCTAGCCGTAGCGACTCAATGCGTGCTGGAATAGTCAGACCAAAGGCTGCCGTCCCCAACAAGTGATCCACGAATCGGCGTGCAAAGTCCAACTCTTCCTTCGAAACTGAGTCATCGATTTTTTTTACTGGCCACAGACCAAGTAGGTGAAAATACGCGCCAGGATGTCGTTTGTGCGCTGCAATCCGGCACAAAAAATCGAATACTGTCCAGGGTGAAACACTGTACTGCCTACCGAATCCTTCGGCTTTTTTTATTGCGTCTTCGGCATACTGGCGATCAGCGCGGGACAATTGGCGCGTCACTTCAGCAGCAGCCAGTCGTCGAGCTTCCTTGAACAGTCCTGTCTCATCTACTTCCCGCGACGCGCTGTAAATGCCGTCCATGCCAGCACCGGCACGATCAGTGTCCACCAGTAGCAAAGTTGCTTTGCCTTTGGTCTCGCGTATCTCGACAGCATGATCCGCTGTAATGGTTCGCGTTTTGGCATTATCCGAATCCGCGACCCGTCGAATCTGCCAATCCTGTAGGCTGAAGTTATCGTCCACAGCGAGCTTCATCACCACATCTGACGTCAAACAACGGACGAAGGCCATAGCACCAGATTCAGCTTGACCCAGTACATTTGAAAACGCATTCCCGAGTATTTTCCCATGTAAGTTGGTCCATTCCATATCAATTCTCCACTTCAGTATCGAAGCGAGGCTTTAGCCGCTTCATTGCTTCTGCATCATTGACACCCACCAAAAGTCCCAGATCGCGCAGGCGTCGCTCCAAAATCGTGCGATTTCTTTGCAGTAATTCGTTGGAGATCGTCATCCCTGATGGAGCGGTATCAACATAGAAGCCGTATCGTTCGCGCAGAATTTCGATAAATTCCTTGAATGAGAGGGTCCGGATGCCCAGTTTATTGCCACTTCGCAACAAATGGAGATGGACAAGATAGTCCAGTACCGAATCGGTGAATACCAAAGAACGCACATCGCGTTTGCGGCGCGTTGTACTTCCACCAAGACCACGCGTCGTCACTCTTTTCGCGGCCAGACCGTTCGGACGCCCGGTGAGCAAGATTGAGTCAATCATTCCCATAAACTTGGTACGAGAGCTTGCCCCTATTAGAACCATTAAACCATCGGCAAATCGCCAGACCGGATTGGGCTGGTTATCTGCATTGCCAAGAATCTCCGCTGCCTCGGCATAGGCGTCCGCTACTTCTGTAGCCAATTTGTTAGCATCATCTTCAATCCTGAACAAAATTCGTTGCGCTTCTGAATGGCGATTGTGCAGCAAGTCCCCTAACAGATTTAGCCACTCGGTAGAATAAGGTCGGGTAACAATACCCTGATTTTTGATTTTTTGATTGTCCTGTGCATGATAATCCAGCAGCCGCAGTGCCATTAGAATAGCGGGAAGGCGCTCCAAGCGTCGCATATGGTCATCCATTGACTGCTCAGCTATATCCCGAATACTGCGTTCGACTCCGTTAGAGCAGTCGATGAATAATGGAGCCGGTAGCTGTTTCCTTCGATCTGGGATGGCACCCGTATCCGACCACTGCAACAGCAACTCTATCGTGCTGGTAAGAATGGTCATCAGGCCAATGGCAATACAGGACTCCAGCATTTCCACCAGAGCGTATCGCGGCACCAAAGCAGAGTATGAGCGTACGAAGCGGCGAATGTCCTCGGAGAAGTTCTGCGCTGCTTGCTCGGCAATAGGGCGTTGATTAGAGATTGGGCCTGCTTCCCTACCACGTATCTTATCTGGTGCCCTTTCAAGTTGCTGAGCGAGTCGGACCATCAATAGTTGGTCTAATCCTACTGAGTCATTTTTCTCCTCAAACCGCTCCGATGCCAGGTCTCCCGAGAATTCTCCCTGGCGGATAACACCTTGGCTAAAGGCATTCAACAAAACGTTATCTTCGTAGTTTTTCCCTATGGGGAACCATGTTTGTTTCTTATTTTCGCTCAGCCCGACAAACTCACCATTCTTTTGATCGGCCAGCAGGGCCACGATCATTTCGGGAACGTAGCGGAGGTTCACTACTCTTTCTGGTAAATCAATCCAACTCGCCATATAATGGGCTGGTGCAACGCGCTGTATCTGCTGGTCCCGCCCCAAACCATGCTTGACATTTTCAAGACAGAAACAGAGTAATAAATCGCCGAGGATGGCTTTTTCGAGTTCGCTGTTAAAACCGTCTAACTTTTCTATGTTGGAAAGCCTCTCTGCGATGCGCTCAATATTCACTGACCGTCTTATTTGGCTGGGCGATCCGCTTTTGTCTCCAAAGGTCTTTAGAAAATTTCCAATACCTCTGCGTTGGCCGAAACGGAACATGTAGAAAACAGCGGGAAGAATGGAAGACAACTCAAAAGACTGAACAGAGACAGGTAACACTTTGTCGTAGTTCCCAGACCAGATTTCTCGGGTCATTTTGCGCCCCAGAATATCATCAACGAGTGCGCGGGCATTATCGGCCATTTTTTGTCTCCTACATCAGTTGTTGAATAATCATTCGTTGCTGATCGTCTGTACCATCACTTTCAACGATCTCAGCAGAAATTTCATAGATTGCATCGTCCTGCATTGGATTATATGCCAATATCTTGCGATCATCCTCGCGAACCAATCGCTGCACAAAGATGGATAATTGGGCAAATGTATCATCCGTTGAGACGTCGCCCAACTGGTATCCATCATTCAGTTCCAGTAACAAATGAAACAAATCGGCACCAAGACGGAGACGCTCTTTCCGTCCATCCCGGTAGCGATAGATCAAAAAGACTTGGCGATGTAGTCGGTCGAGTCCCGGGGCTTCAGTGGGCAGATCAGCTTCGAGCCGAAAAGCGGTAATAGGCTTTTCTACCCAGAATGCTGTTTCAGTAGGGGTGCGAGGAGTGATACGTAGTGGGATGACTCTCGAGCGATCAAATGCTTTAGGAGGTAGGTTTTCCAGGCGCGCAATCCCCCCACATAGTTTTTGGCAAAGATCATCGAGATTGGCCTTGTCAATTGGAAGACTCTGGAACTTTGGATAATGCCGCGCTTGGGCTAAACCTAGGGCATTAGGATCGCCGGTAAGTTCAGCGACCTCGTCTTGGATCCATTCAAAATAAGCTCGCCGTCGCGCTGATTCCAATTCCATCTCTGCATAATGGGTAACATCAATGGTAGTATCAATAGATGGCGTACGCAGCAGTTTCCGATCGATCTGTGGATGGGCTTCAAGAGCCGGGTCAAAACGTATCAGTTCTTGTAACACTTCGCCCTGCCGTCCCGGCGACTCTGGCGAAAAGGCGCGGTCCCAATAGGGCAATAAGGTATCCTTACCGTCGTGATAGTCGCGGCAGAAGTGAACCCCAAACAGGATATATACCAGTGCGGCCCGCAGTTCGCGGATAGTGATGTGGGTTTCGCCGCGGAAGTGAACAGCTTGCAACATCTCGAACAATCGTTGCCGAGCGTGGGTACGGCGTTCCTTTAAATCCAAACCAGATAATCCATCAGGCCCAAATAACCGCAGAGCGCGGCGGACCTCACACCGGTCTTGGGCTGAACACGTTTCGCAGGGTGCCCAAATTTTGGATGCCTTCTCGCCACCGTAAAGGCTGTTTAGCAGGTCATCGAGAAAGTTGGTTTCGATATTTTTTGCATCAGCGGTTATACCTCCCACGAGAGAACGCTGGTTGAGATTGATGAATCGGATGTGCGATTCGAAGGCAGATCCCTCGCTGTTGAGCAGGCTATCAAGTGCCTGCGTTAAGGGCGTTTCCCCACCCTGAATGTGTACTACACCTTCGATCCATTCCAAGAGACGACCGTCATTGATCGCCAGAAGATGTACAATATCCTCATGGGGTGGGCCTTCTTGAAATGGTTCCAGAAATTCATCCAGTAACTCATCCGCTGATCGTCCTTGCCAAGATGCCGAACCATCGAGATTCAGGCGCACCGTCAGGCCGTCATCCATTTGCTTTTCGAGAATGCGCTCTGAGGAAGTGTGGTCGCCAAACCCGAGACGACTGGCCAAGTGCTGAAGTAACGCGGTCTTACCATCCCCAGCGTTACCACACAGGACGACGAGGCGAACCTGCCGTTTCTGTATCTGATCAAACAGCGATTGCTCTAAGTTAGTTTCTACATAGGTTTGCGAGGCAAAATCTGTATCGAGGCCGCGTGTTTCTCTATTACCCCAGCGCGAACCAGGATAGGATTGTAGTAGGGATAGGAGCCAAGGAACTTCGTTTTCACTGCGAGCGTGAGGTTCCGATGGTGGTTTTGCGACATCGCTACCTTCCTTATCAATGAGTTCTTCTCCGTTTTCGGCGTCAATGGAGCTAGGCGGGAACAAAATGGCCTTCGCTTCAGTTGCGGACTTAAATCGTTGCTCGGGATCGGGATTTGTAGCTTGATCCAGAAATGCGGCGACGATTGGGTACTTGTCTCGCTCGACGCCTTCCCAATTCAATCCGCGGTCCTTGATTTGATTGCCATCGTATATAAATGGCTTCTTTTCAAAAAGCACATGGAAGAAACTCGCGGCCAACGCAAAGAAGTCATCTGAGGGTGTGGCTGGGCGGTCTTCAAGATGGGTATGCACGCTATACATGACGGTCCCAGCAGCGGCTGGCGATCCTATCTTGGCTACACAGTCATAGTCGGTCAAAACGATCTCGCTATCGGCAACGATCAAGTTGCGCGGACTGACATCGCCATGCACCAAACCATTGCGGTGTAGAACAGCCAACGCATCGCAAATCGTCCGTAACCAACGCAAAGATAGGGCCTCTTCCGACTCTTCATGGAAGTCTTCGGCAAGAATCGGGAGTAGCCCGGAAAGTTCGCTTAAAGGTTCGCCTTCTATCCATGCCATCAATGCAACGAATTCGTTGGCAAGCCACTCGTCCGCTGTCTCGAAGATGGTCGAAAGGGCTGTTGAATGATGGAGGTGCGAATGCGCCAAATTGTATGACTGAAGGACTCGCTTGCCCGTTTTCTTTTCTCGTGCAACCTTGGCAACATAGGCCCCGAGGTCTCCACCAGTCGAGTCATCAATCTTCACCACCTTGAACGTAGTGCCGACACCACCTGACCCCAGACGCGACACAATGCGGTAATCTCGACCTCGGAAGCTCACAATTTGGTCTTCAGTCCAGAATTGAGCCGGTGGCGCAATGACAGGCGGTGGTTCGCCCAATGGGATAGACAGAGAGTTGCGGAGTTCCTGCAAGGTGCTACGCTTCGCTGGATCATCTGCCAACCCCTCTGCAAGCACCTCCTTGGTTTTTCTACTTTCCTCATCATCCCGTTCCGAGAACAGAACGGACAGACTGGCACATAACGAATACACATCGGAGCGACGATCCGCTGCGCCGAGTCCTTGGGCACGCACCTCGGGAGCAATCGCATTGTCTCCCTCATCTTCTGCACTATCAGAGATTGCCACCGTAATATCGTCGGGAATTCGGGCATGTTCGAAACCGGTTAGGATCGGGGTATTGTCATGTCTAACAAGAATCGTGCCCGGCGTGAGGTTTCGATGCAACAGGGGTTCTTCGCCTTCGTCTGTTTCATGCAGTTCCATCAATGCGTCAACTGTGTGCCGCGCAAAGGCTATGCGTGTCTTCGTATCCCAGGTGTCATCTTCCCTGCGTTGCTCAATACTGGGAGCTGCCGGATCTGCAACTGTGAAGAACCACATCTCGCCCGTGTACCCCGGTGCTTCTTGGAATGAGTCGTCAATACGCGGTGCCCAGGGGTGGAGTTGTAGTCGGTGCAGCGCGTCAAATTCCCGCCGCGCCCTCGACTCTGGATTCCGTTGGTCGATTGCCGACACATCGTATAGATGCAGGAGTACGCGATTGCGCCGTGTGAAATGTGTGCCTTTGTAGATTCGGTGAAAACGTTCATCTGAAGGCGTCTGAAGTACCAGATTGACATAGCCAGCCATGCGTCTCAAGTCACCATGGGCCAACACATCGGTCTTTGGGTACAGAGCTTTTCCCAGTACCTTGACCTGCGGCGGCGATAAGGACGCTGGCTCATCCAGTGCCACAGCACCTTGCCAGGTTTTTAATGTATGGAACGAAACGCCGCGGATTTTTTTCCCTTCAAGCGATTTGACTTTCAAAGCGTCCTGCGTGACGAGGAACACCCCATCAACTCGGTCGAGATTCGAGACCCTCCGACGTAATGTGGTACCGACCTTGCGTGCCTTGGCCATTACGCGCTCGGCTTCATGCTCTACAAGTTCGGTATTTTGTTTCACCCAAGTTGCGGTCCAGTGCTTGACCTCAATAACCCGGACCCCGGGCGGGCCGATGGCGATAATGTCGATTTCATCTGATTGGCGTTGATGGGTGGTGGAAAACGCGAGATTTGTCAACAGTAGCCATTCACCATCGCCCAATTCGGAAATCAGGCCCGACTTAAGTCGCTCAAAGGCTTTCTGTTCGCTATCGTTGGCAAAAGGTCCACAGTTAATAGGAATTACTTTCATAAACACCTTCTTCCCGTTTGTCATCACGCGCATTCAGAATACTCGAAGGTCGAACGCGGGTTCCCGTCGCTTTCTTGCGCTCGCGAACTCTTTGCAGCCACTCTTCAACTGAAGGTCGCGACGCGATTCGTTCCAACTCCTCGCGGAGAAATGCTTGCATAGACTGACGTTGGCGGGCAGCGCGGACAGCAAGTGCGTCGTGTACATCTTCTGGAACGTCTTCTATAGTGATTTGTACTGGCATGACGGTTTAGTCCTATGGTTATTTCGCCTTGTCCATTAATTTTGCAAACTCATCGAAGAGATAATCGGCATCGTGGGGACCGGCAGAGGCTTCGGGGTGGTATTGGACGGAGAAGGCGGGCAGTTCGCGGTGGCGCAGGCCCTCCAGGGTGTTGTCGTTGAGGTTGATGTGGGTGAGCGCTACGACTTCCCGGTTGAGGGTGTTGAGATCGACGCAGAAACCGTGGTTTTGCGCGGTGATTTCGACTTTGCCCGTGTTGGCGTGCTGCACGGGCTGGTTGGCACCCCGGTGGCCAAATTTGAGTTTGTACGTTTTTCCCCCCAGCGCCAGGCCGAGGAGCTGATGCCCCAGGCATATTCCAAAGGTGGGGCGTTCGCGGATCAATTTGTGGATGTTTTCGACCGCATACGTCACGGGTTCTGGATCGCCCGGGCCGTTGGATAAAAATATGCCGTCGGGATCGATTTCGAGGAGTTGCTCTGCGGGTGTATCGGCGGGAAAAACAGTTACATCGCAGCCGCGGTCAACGAGGTAGCGCAAGATGTTGTGTTTGATGCCAAAGTCGTAAGCCGCCACGCGGTATCTGACGTTTTGTCGCAGGTGTCTGGTCTGACCGGTTTTGAGATCGCAAAGGCCCTCGGCCCAGTGGTAGGGTTCTGTGCAGGTGACGTTTTGCACGAGGTCGCGTCCGATCAGGCCGGGGAAGTCTCGCGCTTTTTGAACGAGGCTGTCGGAATCGAGATCGATGGTTGACAGTACGCCTTTCATTGCGCCTTGACGGCGGATATGCCGCACGAGGGCGCGGGTGTCAATGCCCTCAATGCCGGGTATGTTGTGTTCTTTTAGAAAGTCGCCGAGGGCAATGGTCGATCGCCAATTGCTGGGGTATGGACAGTATTCTTTGACGATAAAGCCAGAGACCTGGGGTTTTTGCGATTCAAAGTCAGATGGGTTGATGCCGTAGTTGCCAATGAGTGGATAGGTCATGGTGACGATCTGGCTGTTATAAGACGGATCTGTGAGGATTTCCTGATATCCCGTCATGCTGGTGTTGAAGACAACTTCTCCTTCGCATTCGACTTCTGCGCCAAAGGATTTGCCTTTGAAAATGGTGCCGTCTTCCAATGCGAGAATCGCTTCCATGAATGTTGTTCCTTTATTGTTCGTACGTCACCTGACCACCCAGTATAGTCATTGTGGCCCGGCCTTTTAATGACCATCCGTGAAAGGGCGTGTTACGAGATTTGGATTTGAACTGATTGGCATCTACAATCCATTCGAGATTGGGATTGATGACTGTAATATCGGCGGGTTTGCCAGGGGAGAGGCTCCCGCCTTCGATGCCGAGGATGCGCGCGGGTTCTATGGTGAGTTTGGCAATTGTATCTGAAAGGGAGAGCAGGTTGGTGTGGACGAGTTTGGTGAAGATGATGCTGACAGCGGTTTCAAGGCCAAGGATACCATTGGGTGCGTTGGTAAATGCACCCAATTTTTCTTTTATCGTGTGTGGCGCGTGGTCTGTGGCGAGTGCGTCAATGGTGCCGTCCTGTAAGCCAGCGATCACGGCTTCTCGGTCTTCACTGGAACGCAGTGGCGGACTCATTTTGCCTGCTGTGCCGAGGATGCGCACGTCCTCATCGGTCAATGCGATGTGATGAGGAGAGGCTTCGCAGGTGACGGGCAGGCCCTCTGCTTTGGCTCTGCGCACGAGTTCGGCGGCGCGTTTGACGCTGAGGTGCAGGATATGGAGACGCCCCCGGGTTTGGCGCACGAGTTCGATGTCGCGCGCGTTCATGGCTGCTTCGCCTTCGGCGGGCATGCCTTTCAGGCCGAGTTCGCGGGAAACCGTGCCTTCGTGCATGTGCCCGCCGCGCGTGAGTTCAAAGACTTCGGAGTGGGGGTAAACCGCAAAATCGTTGGCGGCTGCGCGCTCCAAAAGTTGGCGCATCAGAGCTTCGGATTCAATGGGGAGGCCGTCGTCGGAAAATCCAACAGCACCTGCTTTGAGCAGGGCATCGGTATCGGTGAGTTTTTCGCCCTGCATTTTTTGGGTTGCACAGGCGATGGGATACACGCGGGCATCTGCCGATTTTGCCTGTTGGACGATGTATTGGACAATTTCTGGGTTGTCTGTCGGCGGTTCTGTATTGGGTAGGCAGGCCATAGATGTGAAGCCTCCGGCAGCAGCGGCTTCACATCCGGTTTTGATGGTTTCTTTTTCTGGAAAACCCGGATCGCGCAGGTGGACATGCATATCGATGAGGCCGGGTACGACGATTTGGCCCGAGACATCAATGGCTTTGGCACTTGCGACGATATGCGGTTCAATGCGCGCGATGTGACCGCGTTGTATGAGCAGATCGGCGATTTCATCGCGGTTGTTAGCCGGGTCGAGGATGCGACCGTTTTTGAGCAGGAGATCGGACATTAGAAAGGTTGTAAATATCCTCTCTCAATCTGCGAAAACGGATTCGGGTACGCGGTCGCGGTAGGCTTCGATGGGCGGTAGATTGCCGTCGGCTTCGGTTTCGAGGGGGCGCAGCCCGGTCAGGATTTCGAGGTCGTCGCGGATGTCGGCCTGTGCCAGATAGGCTTCAGAGGCTTCGACTTCACCCAGGTCGAGTGTGTTGGGGATCCAGAGTACGCGGGCGTCTTCCGGCGCGATGAGGCCAACGGATTCGAGGGCGATGTCGAGGACTTCGGCGTCTGTGTCGCAGTGCAGCGGGACCGCCCCTGCTGAAACGTGTTGTCCGGTGATGACATTGGTATAGGTGGCGTGATAGTCGATTTTATCGACGAGACGCCTGGTGGCAAATTCGGCCATGCCGATGCCGGTGGCGTTGCCGTGCGTGGCTTCGGTGAGATCGCGCACAAAGATGCGCAAGACGCGCGGGGTTTCGTCGCCCATTGCGCGGCGGTCGTTGCGTTTGCGCCCGATGACGTTGGTGTCCATGCCCGAGCCGGAGATGTTTTTGCCCATTTCGTCGATGATGAGCAGATCGACATCATCGAAGGGCAGTGAGGGACACCACTCTTTGGATTTGGCTTGCAGCACTTTTTCGCGTTCTTCAAAGTCTGCCGCGGGAATGGCTTCGATAAGTGCGGTTTCGTCATAGCCGTTTTCAAGGGTGGCTACGCCAAAGGTAATGGGCATTTCCTCGCGCACGACTTGGCCGACTAAGCGCACGATTTTGTCAAAGGAATGGTGGATGATGGCGCGGTGATACACCGAGGCGCCTTTGTGTTTGCCCAGGCCTATGAGCATCATTTTCATCAGTCCGCTTTCAATTTCGCCGGCAAATCCCGTATGTGGTTTGACGCGGTTGACCACAATGACGTGATCGGCTTCGGATGCGTGTTTGTCAAAGTAGATGGGCATGCCAAAATCCGATACGCCGATCTGGACGACGTCCATCGACGATTTGATTGGGCAACCCATTGTGCCTTCGGTGATGCCATATCCGGCCAGGACCTGGGTTTGTCCTTCGGCTGTGCCTCCGCCGTGCGATCCCATTGCGGGTACGATGTAGGGGACAGCGCCAATGGCTTTCATTTCTTCGACGATGGTTTTGATGATGGTGTCGATGTTGGCGACGCCGCGGCTGCCCGCGGTTATGGCGACGGTTTGACCGGGTTTGATCACAGAACTGGGATTGATTCTGGCGATTTCATCGCGCACAGTGCCGGCGATGTCATCGACGCGAGGAGCGTCAAAGTGCTGACGAATGCGGAACATTTGCGGGTAAGTCGGCATGGTTTATCCTCCTGTTGTGATTTGCTATCACATGGATTCTTCGTAAAGGGCGATTACGTCTTTTATCGTTGTTTTGCGCGGGTTGATCTGAATATTGCCGCTTTTCATCGCGTCTTCGGCCATGACAGGGATGCCTTCGGCTTTTGCACCTGCTTCTCCCAATGTGGTGGGAATACCCACGTCTTCGGATAGATTTTGTACGGCTTCTACCGCGAGAACAGATGCGTCAACAGCGCTCAATCCATTGACATCTTCGCCCATGGCAGCGGCGATGTCGGCGAATTTCTCTGGGCAGGCATAGCGATTGTAGGTCATGATGCGGGTGAGCAAGATTGAGTTGGCAATGCCGTGTGGCACGCCGTAGTGACCGCCAACCGGATGCGACATGGCATGTACGTTTCCCAAACGCGTTTGTGAGAATGCGAACCCGGCCATGGTGCTGGCGATGATCATGTTTTGCGTGGCCTCGTGGTTGTGGTCGCTGTACGCGGCTTGTCGCAAATTTTGCGAGATGAGGCGGATGGCGTGCAGGGCCATGCCTTCGGAGATGGGGTTGGACATCAGCGATACATAGGATTCAATGGCGTGTGTCAATGCATCCATTCCGGTCGCTGCGGCTATGGGCAGCGGCAATGCGACGGCCATATCGGCATCGAGTATACCCACATCGGGAATGACATGGGGTCCCGCGACGGTGCCTTTGAAGTGGTTGTCGTCGGTAATGACGGCAAAGGGCGTGACTTCACTGGCTGTGCCATAGGTGGTGGGGACGCACAGGAGAAAGGGGATGGGACCGGGAACGGGTTTTTCGCCGATAAAATAATCGGTGATTTTCCCCCCGTGATTGACGAGTACGCCCGAGGTTTTTGCCACGTCCATTGAGGATCCCCCGCCAATGGCGAGCAGGAAATCGCATTTTTCCGACTGGTATTGCGCGGCACAATCCTCGACGTTGCGGATGGGGGGGTTGGGTTCAACGCCGTCGTAGATGCTGTAGGCGATGTGCGATTTGTCGAGTATTTCTGTAACGCGCGCGACAACGCCAGCCTGGACGAGACCTCCGTCGGTGACGATTTGTGCCTTTTTTACCTGCTGTTCGTTTAAAATTTGGGGGATGTTGCCAATAGTCCCTCGCCCCATGATGAGGCGCGTGGGACCGTGATAACCAGAGTGATCTTGAAACGCCACGAGCAAACTCCTCTGCGATTTTTTTCGGCGATAGTAGTTTGAAAAAAGAAAATGGTTTTTGATGGTGTTGTCAATCAGATAAAAATGCGGGAAAGGCAGGGGCTGGGTGGACTGGCAACTGGCAACTTTAAAACGACATGCCGAGTCGGACGTAGTAGCCGACGCCCTCTGGATCGGTGAATCGGTATGCCACGCCGAGGCGGTAGCGGATTGCCGAATAGAGGATGTAATAGTCGATGATAATCTCGGTGCCGGCTGATAGGAGTGGGCGAGATTGCGAGGTGTCGCGCCCATAGGTGTTGGCGGCGTCGGCGAAGAATGTCCAGAAGATGCGGTTGTAATGTATCGGCCACGCCCGCAGGCCGCGGTTCTCCAATGCGAGGGGGGCGCGGTATTCCAGCGATGCGGACCAGGCGTGCTGTCCCGATCGCGTTGATGTATCGTATCCACGCACAGGAAAAGTGATCGACTCAGCGCCTCCGATGTCGAAGTAGCTGTTGTCGCTGCCCGGTCCCCGAGATGCGCCAGCACTCGTGCGCAGTGCCAGGACGGGTGCCGCGAATTGTCGTCCCGGAAACCAGTGTGGTAGTCGCGCATAGGTCCTGACTGTGCCTCTGATGTCATCTATGGAGCGGTCGTTTGAGGCGGGAGAGAGGTCGTGGCGTCGCCTGACGCGGACGGAAAATGATGTGCCGATCGCCTGTCCCATCTGAAAGGCGGATGAGCGCGCATTGGTGGCGGATAATCGCACCGATAGTTCGCCCAGGGTGCTGCGTGGATCGTCGAGTCGATACCGATACGTTTTCCGTAGTGCGGAGTCCAGTACTTCCCAGTTCTTTCGCACCAGTCCGCCAGAGACTGTGAATGAGACACTGCTCCGCGCCTTTGGCTTTACCATCGTCATTGACCCTGAGGCTCTGCGTTCCCGCTCGAGGACGAAGAAGGTTTCGGTTGGGGCATCGGTGCTCTCCTGGTATAATCTGGCGCCGTCTTCGTCCCAGTCCTGCGATAGGGATAACCCGAGCGAAGGATTCCCCAGCCCGTAATAGCGGTAAGATAAATCGCCTGCTACTCTTTCGTCAGAATACGATCGAACTGGCAGGAATATGCGAGCGCCGACGGTGTATGAGTGCCGGCGCACGAGGTCGATCCCGGAGGTGCGAGCGCCGATGGATGTGCCGAGTACTTTAGTGCGGCGTATCGTCGTTTCTCCCTTGCGGTGAGCGGGTACTGAGATGGGGTGATTCCATATGGGTTCCCAGTAGTAGGGACGCAGGGTTGCAAGTGGTGAGTAGGCGCGCACCGGTCCTTCTGCGTGTCCGCGTGGTCTGTTGGCGACCTCGGCAGTGATGTGTGTCGAGTCAGTGTGAAGCGCGGTTGGTGCAGCAGTGGGATTGAAGGGGATGCGTTCGATCTCCCAGCCATCGACGTGGTAAGCCGAGAAGTAGAGCCAGCGGCCCGACGGATCGACGCTGGGATACGCCGCCCCTGTGCGGAGATTGGTTAGCATGACGGGGGGCGAGACTTGCCCGTTATCGACTTTTGTCGCGAGTATGTTCGGGATGCCGCTGCGGTCAGATGCCCAGACCAGCCACTGGCCGTTGGTGCTCCATGATGGGGCGAAGTCGAGGGCGCGGTCGCGGGTCACTTCGCAGATGAGGTTGCCATGTGTATCGAGGAGGACGATGTCGTGGTGCCCTCGGGTCCAGCGGGTTGCCGCGATCCATTGGCCATCGGGTGAGATTGCCGGGTACGCCCAGTGGATATCCGGGTCGGGAGGGACCAGCATTTCGATGGCACCGTTGCCGAGATTGACCCGCGCCAGCCCGCTGGTTCCCCCTCCTTCGACGACTGCGACTGCCCAGCCTGCAGGACTGGCCGATGGGGCGGTTAAGCGGGCGCGAGTTGTTATGCGTCGTACATCACTGCCCGGCGTTGCGCGGTAGAGATCTCTAAATCTGCGATAGCGACCAGCAAATTCATATTGCGCGAAGACGATGTCTCCATTGGGGGTGAAGGCAAATGTGGTGCTGCCGTTGGTCAGGGCTACGGTCGATTCATCACTGCCATCTAATCTGGTTGATACCAGTTTGGCATCTGACCGTCCATCTGATCGGATGTAGTACAGTGTTTTGCCATCGGGCGATACTTTTGGGTGGTATGCATAGCGGGCACCGCGGGTTATCGCCTGTGGCTCGGTGATTGCACCGAATCTGGCGAGGTGGGTGTCCAGTTTTGCCGCCGCCACCCGCTGTGTATCTGCCCACGCTTTCCACTCGCTCGTCAAGGTGATGCCAAAGGCGCTGCGACCAGCAGCATCGAGGCGGTAGGGGATCCACTGTTTTTCCACTGCTTTGACGAAGGCTATCATGCGGTCGCGTCCGTATTTTTGTATCAGGTGTTCGAAGAAGAGCGATCCGTAAGCATAAGCACGGGTGCCACCCGGCCACTGGGGCGAGTTGCCACCCGCCTGACCGATGGACTCAAACCGCCCTTCGAGAGCCGCTGTTCGCAGTACCATTTTGTGGAATGTTCCAAGAGTGCGTCCGGTGCCAGTCAGTGCCGATTCGTACCAGACGGCAATGCCTTCGCGTACCCACCGCGGTGTGGCACCTGCGGGGAATGATAAGAAGGGTACTGGTGCTCTTCCAAAAGGTTTGTACAACCAGCTATAACGGCCCGGACGGTCAATGTGGAAGATGTGGGTCAGTTCGTGTACAATGACGTTTTCCAACCGATCATTGTAATAAGCACGTCCGAAAGAATCGATCGGTGGGCGGGCGTAGATGGTGATTCGGTTCGAGGGCCACACACCCGCGAAGCCATTCGAGGTGTCGATGTGATCGGTTAGTACGAGGTCGATTATACCGCGTGGTCCGGCGATGAATTGTTCGGATAGCCGGGCATGCGCCCATTCTGCACGTTCCGCTGCCCTGCGTCCCAAGTCTTCGAGATGCGCGGGAAACGTGACGCGGAAATGTTCGGTATCGAGCGTGCGCCACGATTCGTCCGGCGCAATGCGTTGCGCCGATGCCGTAGCTGTGCATAAGGCGATGACGAGTAATACTTTTATCCCTATACCTATTCTCGATCTCATCGTTATAATTAAAAATTGTGGAAGCCGTGTCCCGAGCCGGGGAACCAGATGAGGTCTATGACCATTCCGACGCCAATGCCGGTGCAATAGCCAATTACTGTGCCGTAGAAGAAGGGTTTTGCGCGTTCGTAGAGGCGGGGACCGCCAAAATGGACGATGAGGAGTTTGGCTGCCCAGACCATGAGTATGCTCAGGGCGTAATAGCGCGGTCCAGTTGTGTATTGAAATGCGAGGCCGAGGGGATGCAGCGGCCAGCGGGGAAACCAGGTGCGCAGGCCCGCCAATAATGCGGCTATTCCCGCTCCGAGGAGCCAGATGCCGAGTTTTTGGAGGTCAAAAGATGTTTTTTCGGTTTCGCCCAATGCGCGCCCAATTCCACCAAAAATACCCAGGGGTCCTTCCCAGAGGGTCCACGAACGCAGGAAGAGCGCGGAGTCCCGATAACAATAGTAGATGATGGTGGCGGCACAGACAAAGAAGCCCATGGTGAATGCGAGAAAGACGACGCTACTCGTCCAGTGTTTGCCGCGTTCTGCGGGTACATCGTCCATGGCTTTGAAGTGGTGGGGCAATACTTGCATGGTTTGTATGCGTCCACCGCCGTAGAATACGCCGCTGTTGACGAGGTGCATTGCGGTCATTTCGCGGGTCGATAAGGTGGCTGTGCCGAGGATGGCGTTGACAAAGCCCGATCCTTTGATCCACACGGGGAAGAGATATCCAAATCCGCTGGCGGCAATGAATTTGGAGGTCGCAAAATACGCGATGAACATCATTAGCAGATGGACAATTGCGAGAGATAGCGACATGCCCAGGGATATGAAAAAGCTACAGAGGTATAACACGGAAATGATCAGGCCGATAACGGCGAAGCGATAGGAGATGGGGCCATCGCCGCGGTCGCCTCTTAAGGCGGTTTTTGCCACATGTACCAGATGTCGCCGCGCGATCCATACAGACCAGACGACGAGCACGGTCATTGCTCCGTGGCTTTCGAGGTTGACGATTTCTCCCCCTTTGGCAACTTGTCCTTCTAAACCGACTGTGAAACCGGTGCGGTTGATGACGCCCATTTTGACTACGGCGAAGAGGCCAAAGAACCAGAAGCTGAACAGAAGATCCAGACTGCACAAATATCCGAGGCCAATGACCAGGGGTAAGACGCGCAAATAGACGGGCGGAAAGCTCTGTGCAACGGTCATGGATTTGGTGTTGATGCTGTCAAATAGCGTGATGCGGGGTACGTTGGGAAACCAGAAGTTGATGATGTTCCATCCGATGATGCCTGCGGTCCAGGCAAAGCCAGCCCAGAAGACGGGATCGCGGAAAATTTTGGGCAATGCGCGGCCTTCGCCAAAGCCCTCCATGAGGTCCATGGGGAAGTTGACGAGTGGATAGGTCAAGCGCTCGGCATCGGCCCATTGGCGGTGAAAGATGGCGATGACAAAAAATCCGGCGGCCATGAAGGCCAGTACGCCAGAGAACCACCATAAGACGGATGGTATCCAGCCTGTCCAGGGGACAGTTTCGCCCGTGTGCAGGCCAAAGTAGAAGCGGTCCATGATCCAGGGCGTGGGTTCGGGAAATGCCCAGTGGGGCAGTTCATCTAAGAACAATTCTGCCCAGCGATTTTCCGGCGATGCAAAAAAATAAGGTGCGGGCAATGCGCCGATAAAATATCCCATCCAGCCGACGCCGGGCATCATACCCACGATCCACATGGTGGCAAAGATGACCATCATTTCGTGACGCGAGAGCACAGATTGGGGCGCGATCCGGGCGATGATCATGTTGATCACGACCCAGAGGAGGAATCCCAGGATGAGGGCGACGGGAAAACTGGATTTGACCATCGATCCCGCGTGGAGTACGATTTCAAGGACATTTTGAGAATAGGCCATCAGACCGGCGGTGAGCAGGCCAAGGAGGATAGATCGCCCGGTGATACGCGGTGATTCAGTCGGTTGGATTTGGGGATCGGGTAGAGCCATTTTGTGCTCCGTATTTAGAATGCGCGTTAATATACGATGCCCGAATAGAGGTGTCAAACGCCTGAGGGTAGTATTTGTCAATTTGTGATATTGGGATTATTATGATGGGTGAAGGGTTGGGTGGTTAGGAAGGTATCCGCAGATGGCCGCAGATGAAAGGCGAGAGGCAAAAGGGGACTGGGGGCTGGTGGGTGGGGATTTCACCCTTCACCCTTCACACTTTCTCATGGCACGCAAAGATATTCGAACCATTTCGATTTTTTGTGCGAAATGTAAAACACTGCTGTACAAATACCGCAAGGGTGGGCGAGGCGGATTGGTGAAGTGCATGGTGGAACGGATTGCCGAAGACCATACCCGGGGGGATATGAAATGCCCAAAATGCAGACAGGCGTTTGCGAGGTTCAGGATGTATGGTCGGCAGGCCGCGCACAAAATTATACAGGGAAAGGTTTTTACGAAGGGTATGAGTAGGCGGTAAAAAAAAGGAGTGAAAACACGATGGCTGAATTTGTCGCGAATTACGATGAAGACAAGGTGCCCGATTACACATTGCCCGATCCGTTGATTTTTGAAGATGGGACAAAGGTCGAAGATGCGGCCAGTTGGCAACAACGGAGGGCAGAGATTTTGTCTTTGTTTGAAACACAGGTGTATGGCAAGATGCCAGGTGCTGCGGCGGGCATGCATTTTGAGACGCGGTTTGTGAATGGAGATGCGTTGGACGGGATTTGTAAGGAAGTTCGCGTTTACTTTTCCGCAGATGCGGAGCCGCGAATGGATATTTTAATTTTTTTGCCAAAAGACGCCGATGGGCCCGTGCCGTTGTTTGTGGGATTGAATTTTGGGGGAAATCATACCGTTCAGCCCGATCCCCAAATTACATTGTCCGAGCGGTGGATGCGCTCGAAGACGGAAGGGGTTGTAGATCATCGGGCGACGGAAGCAGCGCGGGGGACGGCTGCGAGCAGGTGGCCTGCAGGGCGGATTTTAGCAAGGGGCTACGGTCTGGCTACGATTTATTGCGGCGATCTGGATCCGGATTATGACGATGGGTTTCAAAATGGCGTGCATCCGCTTTTTGATAGGCAAAATACTGGGGATGACTGGGGGGCTATTGGCGCGTGGGCGTGGGGATTGATGAGGGCGATGGATTATTTTGAGAGCGATGAGGCAATTGATCACGCGCGGGTTGCCGTGATGGGGCATTCGCGATTGGGCAAGACAGCGTTGTGGGCTGGCGCGCAAGACGCGCGGTTTGCCCTTGTGATTTCAAATAATTCGGGATGTGGGGGCGCAGCGCTTTCCCGCCGTCGATATGGCGAAACTGTGGGGCGGATTAATACCAGTTTTCCTCACTGGTTTTGCGACAATTTTAAGCGGTATAATGAGCGCGAAGACGATTTGCCCGTTGATCAGCATTTGCTCATTGCTCTAATGGCGCCTCGTCCGGTTTATGTTGCCAGTGCCGAAGAAGATCGCTGGGCGGATCCCCAGGGGGAGTTTTTGGGCGCGAAAAATGCCGATGCGGTTTATCGTTTGTTGGGAACAGATGGTCTGGATGCTGAAAATATGCCGGGCGTTCACGAGCCGATTATGAGTCGAATTGGGTATCATATTCGCGCAGGTGGGCACGATGTGACGAATTACGACTGGGACAGATATATGGATTTTGCCGATAAACACTGGTAAAGAAGTTCGACGGATAGTTGAACAGAAAGGAATAGCTATGGCAACTCAAGTAGAACGATCTTACGCGCTTAAAGCTGTGCCGGGATTTTATTCGACGTGTTCGGGTATTCAGATTGCGGCGCAGACGTCGGATAATGCGAGCGATGAAGATTTGCAATTTATGCAACAACTCGGCGTGGAATGGATGATGGTCGGCGTTGGTGACCAGGAGAACCAGAATGCCGATTATTACAAGGCGTTGAAGGCGCGGTTTGCAAAATACGGTTTGCAGATTTATCGCATTGCGAATCGCAGTGTACACAATATGCCCGAAGTGACCTTGAATTTGCCGGGGCGCGATGAGAAGGTCGAGGAATTTATCACTTTTATTCGCAATCTGGGCGAGGCGGGTATTCCGTACAATACGTATGCACACATGGGTAATGGGATCTGGAGTTCGGGGCGCACAACGCGGCGCGGGGGCATGGATGCGAGGACGCTCGATATCGAGAATGCCACAGGGCATTGGGACGGTCAAATTTTTGAAGGCAAATTGACACATGGGCGGGTGTATAGCGAAGACGAGCTTTGGGAGAATTACGAATATATGATCCGCAAGGTCGCGCCTGTTGCCGAAGAATCGGGTGTTTATATTGGTATTCATCCCGATGATCCCCCCGTGTATTCTCTGGGCGGAATTCCGCGTTGTATGTTTGGCAATTTTAAGGGGTACAAGCAGGCGATGGATATTGCAGATAGTCCAAATATTGGGGTTTGTTTGTGCGTGGGGTGTTGGCTCGAAGGGGGTAAAGAGGGCATGGGCGTGGATGTGATTGAGGCTATTCACTATTTTGCCAGCCGCAAGAAGTTGTTTAAGGTGCATTTTCGCAATGTTTCAAATCCGATGCCAGAGCCGTGGACAGAGACTTTGATGGATGATGGGTACCAGGATATGCATGCGGTGATGAAAGCTCTGCGAGAGGTGGCGTTTGACGGGGCGATTATTCCCGATCATATCCCGCAGATTCTGGGAGGCCATCGCGCGGGGGTGGCGTATTCGATTGCCTATATGCGCGCGCTGGTTCAGGCTGTGAATAACGAAGCGGGTTGATGGGGATAACGTTATGGTCCACGTTTTCCCGTCGCGATGATTGTACCGGCGGGCAATAAGGTGTCAAGGCGGTTTGGCAGGTTGTCGCCGACGCTGTGCAGCCAGGTCATGAGTTGATCGCGCAGGTCGTTTTCTGCTGTTGATATGTGGGGTTGCCCGCTCAGGTTTTTCATTTCGTGTGGGTCGGTTTGAAGGTCGTAAAATTCGTCGATGTCTTGCGGATTCCACACGTATTTGTATCGTTCGTTGCGAATGGCGCGCACTTCAAAGCTATAACCGTTGTAGCGGTAATAAACGCCATGTGCGATTTGTGGCCAGTCGGGCGGGCGGTTTTGCGTGCCGACGAGTGGGAGAAGGTTGCGCCCTTCGCGCGGTTGGTCAGCGGATGATTCGGCGCAGATGAGAGAGAAGAGGGTTTCGCCGATGTCGAGCAATGAGACATAAGCGTCCTGGGTTGCCGGCGATGTGTTGGGCGCGCGAATGATGAGCGGGATGCGCCAGACTTCTTCGTAAAAATAAGCCCCTTTGTCAAATCGGTTGTGCGCGCCTTCCATGTCGCCGTGGTCAGATGTGAAGACAACGGTTGTTGTATCGGCGAGGTTGAGTCGGTCTAAGGCGTTGAGTATGCGTCCGATGGCTTCATCGACCATTGTGATGTGTGCGTGGGAATACGCGATAACGGTTTTCCATTCTTCTTCGTTGATTGGGGAGGTGTCCATGCATCCCCACCAGGGTGTCGAATGGAAATAGGGGCGTCCTTCGCAGTTGTCGCTCAGGTTTGTGGGGAGTTCAACGCGCGTGCGGAGTTCTTGGGCGAGTTTGACGTATTCTTCGGGCAGGTGATGTGGAAAGTGTGGCGGTGCGGAAGATACGGTGAGAAAGAAGGGTTTGTTTTTGTGGCTCTGCGCCCACGTTTCGAGAAATTTTACGCCTTTGTTCACCGTGGGAAAGGGTTGGATATTTTCTTTTGGTTGCGGTGAATCTCCCCAAAATGGCGCGCGTCCTTTGATGAGGTTTTGGGTTTGATTGGCGTAGTTGGCAACGGTCTTTTCGTAGGTGTGATCATTTGTTTGTGGGTGGTATGGCTTTGAGTGTATTTCGATGTTGGGATCAAAGCCGTGTGCGCCGCGTTTTTCCGGGTTGATATGCCCGAGGTGCCACTTGCCGTAGTAACCGACGTGATAGCCGAGGCGCACGGCTTCGTCAATCCAGGTTTTTTGGTCGAGCGGCATGGATTCCTGGAGGGAATAGCCGACTGATTGGTTGTCGTAAACGCCATTTTGATGCGGCCAGCGAGCCGTGAGCAGTGTGCCCCGAGCTGGCGTGCAGAGGGGACAGGATGTGAAGGCATTTGTGAATACTGTGCCTTCGGATGATAGGCGATCAATATTCGGTGTGGGAATGTCGGCGCCGAGAAAGCCAAATGCCCATGCAGGCCATTGGTCGGTGAGGATAAATAAGACGTTTTGCATGATCAGAAGCCTTTCTTCTGCGTTTATCTGCGTTCATCTGCGGATTGTTCTTTTCGATAATAAACCGATCTTTGCGGTATTTCGCAATCTCAGATTTGCCCTTGATAGATGCACATAGAGTCACTATATTATATTACTTCTTATTTCTCCCCTGAATATGCGGTACCCCGCCGTGCATTGATTTTCCCCTCTCCACATGTCTGTACTGTTACGTCACCTTCCAAACATGTGTCCATCAGGATAAGGGATGTCTTATGGCAACAGCAACAAAATCACGCGCTTCTAACGCTACGCAACTCGATTTGCTCTCGCAACCGAAGACCAATGGGAAAGCCAATGGCAGAACCAGGGGCAAGAGCAATGGTGCTCATAATTACGACGAGAGCAAGATTAAAACCCTTTCGTCGCTCGAGCATATTCGGTTGCGTACGGGTATGTACATTGGGCGGCTCGGTTCGGGTGCTGATCCCGACGATGGCATATACGTTTTACTCAAAGAGGTGGTCGATAATGCCGTCGATGAATTTATTTCGGGTTTTGGCAAAAAAATCGATGTGACTATTGATGCCAATCACGTCAGTGTGCGCGACTATGGGCGCGGCGTGCCGCTCGGCAAAATTGTCGAATGCGTTTCTGTGATCAATACCGGTGCAAAATACAACGACGATGTTTTCCAATTTAGCGTGGGCCTCAACGGCGTGGGTAGCAAAGCGGTCAATGCGCTTTCTACGGATTTTCGCGTGGTGGCCTATCGCGACGGTAAGTACGCAGAAGCCCGGTTTACACGCGGAAAACTCATTGGCGAAAAAAAGGGTAGGACTCGGGAACCAGATGGCTCCCTTTTTGAGTTCACGCCCGATTCGGAGATTTTTGAGGAATACGATTACAATTTCGAATACGTCGAGCGCCGCATGTGGAACTACGCCTGTCTCAATAGCGGTCTCACGCTCGTTTTTAACAAACAGAAATTCGTCTCCAGGCGTGGCTTGCTCGATTTTCTCAGCCGCGAAGTCGATGATTCGGCGCTTTATGAACCCGCGTATTATAAGGGGCAATATCTCGAATTTGCATTTACCCATACGTCCAATTACGGGGAAAACTATTTTTCTTTTGTCAATGGGCAATACACCATTGACGGTGGTACGCATCAAAGTGCTTTTCGAGAGGGTATCTTAAAAGGCGTCAATGAGTTTTACAAGAAGAATTACAGCGGGGTGGATGTGCGGGAATCCATCAATGGTGCTGTTGCGGTCAAGCTCAAAGAACCCGTTTTTGAGTCGCAAACAAAAAATAAACTCGGCAATACCGAAGTGCGCTCGTGGATTGTTTCTGAAACGCGTAGTGCGGTGGTCGATTTTTTGCACAAGAATACCGCGGCGGCGCAAAAACTCCAGGAGAAGATCAACCACAATGAGCGCCTGCGGAGAGAACTCAACGATGTGAAGAAAAAGGCCAAGGAAGTCGCTCGCAAAGTCTCTATCAAAATTCCGCATTTCAAGGATTGTAAATATCACAAGGGCGATAAAAAAGGCGGCGATGAATCTACTATTTTTATCACCGAAGGTCCCTCTGCTGCCGGGTCTATGGTCGCTGCGCGAGATGTGGAGACTCAGGCTATTTTTGGTCTGAAGGGCGTGCCCCTCAATGTATTTGGAAAAACAAAAGCCGCGATTTACAAGAATGAAGAACTCTACAATCTCATGACGGCTTTGGGCATTGAAGACAGCGTTGAGAATCTCCGTTTCAACAATGTGGTCATTGCTACGGATGCCGATTACGATGGCTTCCACATCCGCAATCTGCTGATGACCTTTTTCCTCAATTACTTCGAAGAGCTCGTTACTTCTGGTCATGTCTATATTCTGGAGACGCCAATTTTTCGCGTTCGCAATAGTCGTGAGACGCGCTATTGTTATAGCGAAAAAGAACGCAATCAGGCTGTTGCAGATTTGCGAAATCCCGAGGTCACGCGCTTCAAGGGGTTGGGGGAGATCTCTCCCGGTGAGTTTGGACAGTTTATCGGAGAGGATATGCGCCTGATCAAAGTCGGCGTGCGCTCGCTCGCCGAGGTTCCAAATACCCTCGATTTTTACATGGGTAAGAATACCCCTGATCGCAGAGATTATATTGTGGAGCATTTGATTTAGAGGAATGAAAAATGGCTTATATCGACAGGTTATTTGACCAGTATTTTTTAGAACACGCTTCTTATGTTGTGAAGGATAGGGCGATTCCCGACATTGACGATGGTCTCAAGCCCGTACAGCGCCGCATTTTACACGCGTTGAAAGAGCAGGATGATGGGAAATTTCACAAGGTAGCCAATGTCGTGGGGCAGACGATGAAATACCATCCCCACGGCGATCAGTCGATTTACGGTGCGCTGGTTCATCTGGCGAACAAAGATCTGTTCATCGACAAACAGGGCAATTTCGGCAATATTTATACGGGTGATGAAGCCTCGGCTGCGCGTTATATCGAATGCCGATTGACCCCGCTTGCCAAAGATGTGCTCTTTAATCCGGAGATTACTGAATACATCGAATCCTACGATGGCCGCAATAACGAGCCCGTTGTTTTTCCGGCGAAGATCCCCGTGCTTCTCGCGCAGGGCACTGAGGGCATTGCGCCGGGTATGACGACGCGGGTTTTGTCCCACAATTTGATCGAATTGTTGCAGGCGCAAATTGCCTATCTCCAGGGGGAGGATTTTCAGATCTTTCCCGATTTTGCGACGGGTGGTTTTGTCGATGTCACCGAATATGCCGATGGCAATGGCAAAGTGCTCGTGCGCGCCAAACTCGATACCAAAAATTCCAAACGCATTGTCGTGCGCGAATTGCCTTTTGGATCTACGTCTGACTCCCTCATTGCCTCAATTGAAAGTGCAGCCCGGAAAAACAAACTCAAGATCGCGGGTATCAGCGATTATACAGGGGAGGAAGTCGAGATTGAAATTCGCCTTGCACGGGGCGTGCATACCAAAGATACCGTGGATGCGCTTTACGCTTTTACCGACTGCGAGCAATCTATCAGCGTTAGTGCTCTGGTCATCAAGGATAACCGCCCCCATATCGCCACGGTGAGCGATATTCTCAAACACAATGCCGACCGATTGGTCGATGTTCTTACGGCAGAGCTTAAAATTGAGCAGAGTCAGGTGCGCGATAAGTTGCACGCCAAAACTCTCGAACAGATTTTTATCGAGAACCGGGTTTACAAAGCCATTGAGGAAGTCGCGGATTCCGGTGCGATTCACGAGGCGATACGTATGGGTTTGGAGCGTTTTCTCAGTACAATTAGACGCAAGGTTACAGCAGAAGACCTCGATACGCTTTTACAAATTCCCATTCGGCGCATTTCACTTTACGATATCACGAAAGCGAAAAAGGAAATGCGTGAGATGCACGCGCGGCTCAGAGAGATCAAGACTAATCTCGACAATATTACGGGCTTTACTATTGATTTTCTGGAATATCTGATTGATGAATACAAAGATGCGTATCCCCGTCGCACTGAAGTGACTTCTTTTGATCAGGTGGATGCACGCGAAGTGGCGCAGCGCAATCTCAAGTTGCGCTATGATAAGAAGACGGGCTATCTCGGTTATGATGTCAATGGCAACACGCTCATGGATGTGTCGCAATACGATCGCGTGCTCGTGATTCGCAAAAATGGCACTTATTCTCTACACGAAGCACCCGACCGTCTCTTTGTGGATAAGGGTATGCTATTTTGCGATTTTGTCGATTCCGAACGGGTGTACACAGTTGTTTACCGGGATAAGAAGACCAATTATCCCTGTATTAAACGCTGTAAGCTGGACACATTTATTATGAACAGGGGATATGAACTCGTGCCACCGGGATGCCGATTGCTCAAGCTCACAACCGACCGCGATGTCGAGGTTCACGTATCCTATAAATCCAAACCCCGCGTGCGCATCCTCAATGAAGAATTTGCCATCGAAGATTATGCGGTTCGCGGTAAAACCGCCAAAGGAGTGCGTCTGTCAGCGCGCGAGGTCAGAAGTGCTAAATTTGTGAAGCCTAAAATTTGATTAAAAGGATTTTGTGTTATGCCGAAGTTTTTTGTCATTGGTCGGTATGTATTTTTCATCTACTCTGCTGATGAGGTGGAGCGAGCACATATTCATGTGCGAATCAGAGCATCGGCATTTCCCACGGCGAAGTTCTGGTTGGTTCCTGTTGTCGAGTTAGCATATAACAATGGTTTTAAGCGTAAAGAAATTTCAGATATCAGGAAACTGACTGTGAAACACGCGCAGGAATTATTGACAAAATGGAACGCAGAGTTTAATCAGGATCAAGCAATGGATAACGGCGAAATACGTGAAGCACTCCTGCGCGGTTATGATAAAGTGCGTTGGTTGGATGAGGCGAAGCGTTTGGAATGCCATCGTCCGTCTATTTTGGATATTCGATTCGATGAGTCACACATGCATGTTTATCTCGATGACGATCGGGGTATCTCTGTACCGTTACGGTGGTATCCGCGTTTGTACTTCGGCTCGCCAGAAGATCGGGCGGATTGGGAACTATGGTGCCACGAAAGCGAAGATGTGTATGATGTGATTGCCTGGGAAACCCTGGATGAACACATACGTCTTGAAAGTTTGTTGGCAGGACGAGCAAGCCGTGAAAGTGTAACATCTATACGTCGATGGTTGAAAGGTGAAAGATTGTACGAAGTATATGATGAATAATTTTTTTGGGCCGTTTTGTATATAATTCCTAAAACAAAGTTGTAAGACGGAGAAATTTTATGGAAGTTGCTGAATTAACACTTGAACATGCGACAACTCTGGAAGATGAGTGCAGAAATGAAAGCCACACACTGTACAGAGACCTGTTAGAAAAGAAATACAAGAGCCTGATCACCCACAATCCGAAATTGACAAGGACCCTTGTCAGCTTTCAGGCTAATAAAAACACACCGTATTATCGATGGTTTAAGTATAAAGAAGGCTTCTCAGCGCAGATGGTTCATTATCTTCTGAACGCATTGGCGGAGAAGCAGGGCGCACTATTGGATCCGTTCTCGGGAACAGGAGCGGCTCTATTTGCATCGCAAGAATTGGGATGGGAAGCAACGGGTATTGAGCTTCTTCCTGTAGGATGTGCGATCACCGAAGCCAGACAAGCAGCCGAGCAGGTGGATATTATACGGCTAAAAAAAGAAATTGAGGCCCTGGATAGCATTGATTTTTCGACTATCAAATCCGATAGCTCGATCCAACATATCGCGATTACGGAAGGTGCATTTTCTCGAGATACGGAAGACCAACTGAACGGTTATTTAACCTATTGTGAAAATCAGATTAAAGATTCTCATATTAAGACGCTTCTTCGCTTTGCCGCTTTTTGTATTCTGGAAAGGATCAGTTATACCAGAAAGGACGGGCAATATCTCCGCTGGGATTATCGTGCGGGCAGAACGAGAGTGAAGTCGAAATTTAACAAGGGCAAAGTCTATCAGTTCAAAGAAGCACTTCAACTTCAGCTCAATTTGATGGTTGAGGATCTTCTCTATGAGGACATGGACCTTTTTAAAAAGGAAAATTTGTCTAAAGAAGAACAGAACATTCGGTTGATTCAAGGGTCCTGTCTTGAAGAGTTGTGCAAATTCAGTGAGGAGAGTTTTAACTTTATTTTGACGTCTCCGCCCTATTGTAATCGCTATGATTACACGCGCACCTACGCGCTTGAACTGGTATTTCTCAATAAGAACGAAGAGGAAGTCAAGCACCTGCGACAACAAATGCTATCCTGTACCGTTGAAAACAAAGAGAAAGTTGAATCGTTGGTGACTCAATATGCGGACCTGAAAAGAGAAGACTTTTTGCAGAAGGCTATTTTTGCTTTTGAGAACCATAATGCACTGCAAGAAGTCCTATATTGGCTGAATACATATAACGGGAAAGGTCAGTTGAATAACTCCAATATTCCTCGAATGATCGCAAATTACTTCCTCGAAATGGCTCTGGTCATATTTGAAATGAGCAGAGTACTGAAGCCGGGCGGAAAGGTCGCGATGGTGAACGACAATGTGCGGTATGCGGGAGAAGAGATTCCCGTTGATTTAATTCTTTCCGACTTTGCTGAAGCAGCGGGCTTATCCACCAGGAACATCTGGGTTCTGGGAACTGGCAAGGGGAATAGCAGCCAACAGATGGGCAAGTACGGCCGCGCAGAATTGCGGAAATGCGTGTATGTTTGGGAAAAATAGTCTAAAGGTCAACCAGCCAGTTCACGAGTCTTTCGATTTGTTGCGGTTTACATAGATTTGCTACGCCAACCAGTTTTCCTTCCTTCATGCGTTGGATGATTTCCTGCGCCATTGAATCCTCTATAGCAGCACCGATGAAAACCAGTCCGGGAGCAGGCGTTGAAAAACTTCCCGCGATCCGATCAAGCGCAGATCTTGCTGTCTTCCAGTGTTCATCCGCACCAGCCGGATCAATACCTCCTTTTAATTCCCCACAAAGAATATAATTTTCTCGCTTGCTTAATAACGCTCTTATGTCAACGCGTGAGCAAATAATCCTGGGAGTTCTCAAGAGAATGATGTCCACATTATTTCCTCTTGGTCCGACAAAAGGGCATTGCATATTAAAAGCGAGAATTCTATCCGGCCATTACAAGGCACTCAGGCCACTTTCAAGGAGATCACGGGTGTCTGTACCGAGTAGATTCATGAAATTATTTATTCTTCTTTGCAAATAGCTCACGCCAAAACTTTGATACTTTGTCTGCATCCTCTTCAAAAGATATTCCCTGAATTTTATTTCAGCCTGCCTACCAGTATCGTTGCGCTTGACGCCTCCGAGTTGATCCCCAGAATTCAGCGCGTATCGGTACAGAATATTATTGATTATATCCGGTTTAAGGAAGTCTTGCTTTCTTGCTAAGATATGTCTTCTTAGAAATTTTTTCGTTTCTTCGGAACCAATAGCATTTCTGGCCTTCTCGATCAGCCCCAGTGCTCCAATGAGAATTTCTATAATCTCTTGATCTCTTTCCGCTGCTTGGAGCAAATTCTCTAAATCCGGTCCGATGTGTGCGAGCTTTCTCTGGGCTTCAATTATTCTGCTGACAAATGGTGATGCCGATGTGAACTGCCTCATGGATTGTTGGCGAAATCCTTCGGCAGTTTCTGCTGGGGTGGTTGTGATTTCAGATGGATGATGATAAATGGGCTGCATCTGAAGTTCCTTGCATTATAGAGACGAGTGATTTTTCTTTATATTCAGTGGCGTCTTCCACTCTCGTTCTGTGGTTGAGAACTCATTGTTAATTTTTTGAAGTTCCCTTTGGATTTCAGGATCAGCGGCCATTTCGCTTAACTGTGCATCATCATCTGTTTTGTCAGAGATATTTTCTCGTATTCGGTGGCTCACGCGCTCAATAAGGAGCAATTGATCGTCCAGGGACAACCGACTGATATTTTCTTCCAATTCAGAAAGAAGAGATGGTGCAGGCATGGCTTTTCTCCTTAAATCATCCCGCTCAAGATGGGCGCGGATGTTTTTTCTTTTACAACTTCAAATTGTCTATTAACTTTCTGATGAAGTATAGAAAGAATTTTTAAAAAAACAAGACCAGATGTCCTTTCAAACTGGAGAACCTCAATGGGTAGTGTTGAACCTGTGGATTTGCGCGATGTTCGCAAGCAGGATTTGAATCACGTATGGCATCCTTTGATGCAGTATGAGGGCAGGAGCGAAGACGACCTGCTCGTTATTGTGTCGGCAGATGGATGTGAGATCACGGATTCGGACGGGAAAACATATCTCGATGCGTATGGCGGGATATGGAATGTCAATGTGGGGTATGGCCGGGATGAGATTGTCGAAGCTGTGTATGAACAGATGAAGACACTCCCGTTTTATCCCATGACGCAGATCAATGTGCCTGCGGCGCAACTCGCTGCGCGGTTGGCTGAATTGTCACCGGGCGATCTCAATCATTTCTATTTTGTGAATAGCGGTTCAGAGGCTAATGAAACCGCGATTAAAGTTGCGAGACAATATGGCAGAGCGACGCATCCGGGCGAGAGTCGCTTTAAAATTATCTGCCGGTATAAGGGCTATCACGGCTTTACGATGGGATCTATGTCTGCGACCGGGCAGGTGAGGCGGCGAGCGCCGTTTGAACCTCTGGCGCCGGGATTTATCCACGTTGAGTTGCCCACTGCCAATGCCCATGGGGCGGATGAGATCGCGCGGGTTATCGAACGCGAGGGGCCCGATACGGTCGCGGCTGTTCTTGCGGAACCCGTTGTTGGCGGCGGTGGCGTGCATGTCCCGCCAGACGATTATTTTCCCGCTCTGCGCGAGGTGTGCGACTACTATGGTTGTTTGCTGATGTTTGATGAGGTGATTACTGGGTTTGGGCGGACCGGGAAATTGTTCGCTGCCGAGCACTGGGATGTTGTGCCCGATGTGATGACGATTGCCAAGGGCGTGTCGAGCGGGTACCTGCCGCTGGGTGCATGTGCTGTTACTGAAAAGGTCTGGTCGGCATTTTTGGGAGGGGCGGATGAAGGAAAGGAATTTGCTCAGGTTTCCACGTATGGCGGGCATCCGGCATGTTGTGCCGCGGCGCTGGCGAATATCGAAATTCTGACTCGGGAACGGCTGTGGGAAAATTCGGAGACTGTGGGGGCGTACTTGTTGGCGCGGCTCAAAGATATGTCATCGCCTTTGATCAAAGAAGTTAGAGGGCTGGGGCTTATGCTCGCGGTTGAGCTTCAAAATGAAGATGGGACGGAACTGGATGGCGAGAGGACAAAAAAGTTTGGTAGTGCGCTTCGAGACGCGGGTGTGATTACCGGGAAGATGAGTCATGTTATGGTCGGGTCGGAGCCTGTTTTTACACTGGCACCACCCCTGATTTTAACTGAGGAGCAAGCCGATCGAATAGCTGGTGCTTTTGTGACTGCGTTGCGGGCTATAAGCTGAGTTGGTAAAAAAGGAAACCGCGATGATCAATGCGACCCTGTGCTATGTCAAAAATGGCAATAAAACGCTGATGCTGCACCGAGTGAAAAAAGAGAATGACATACACGAGGGCAAATGGAATGGCCTGGGTGGCAAAATGGAAGCGGGCGAGACGCCTGAGGAATGCGTGATCCGAGAGGTGCGCGAAGAGAGTGGTCTGCAGATTCAAAAACCCGCTTTAAGAGGTGTGCTCACTTTTCCAAAATTTGATGGGGTCAATGATTGGTTGGCTTTTGTGTTTACTGCGGAGAGTTTTACGGGTGAGTTGATCGACTCGAGTGAAGGTGTCCTGAAATGGATTGACGACTCAGAACTGCTCGACCTCAACCTTTGGGAAGGCGACAAAATTTTTCTGAAGTGGTTACACCAGGATGCGTTTTTTTCGGGTAAATTTACGTATGAAAACAAGCAGTTGATCGATCACGATGTTGTGTTTCACACATTTATTTAACTTTTTCTAAAATCCGCCGCAGATAATCCGCGTCTTCTTTTGCCCATACTTCCAAATTTGGAGGCGATGTTTGCGCGTAACCGACTTGACGGATGATGGTTTCGTCAAATTTGTATTCGGTGTGGACGGATAGGGGTCCATCAAATCCCATCTCGTGCAATAGCCCCAGACAGCGATGCCAATCTACGCATCCTTCTCCTGCTTTTGTGAAGCAGGGACGATAGCGCGGTGTTTGATCTTCCGGTTGCGGCAGATAATACGCATCTTTAATTCCCACGACTGAGATATAATCCCGAATCATCGCCAATCCCATTGCCCAGTCTTCTCCATCCAGTAAGAGATGTCCGAAATCGGGGTATGCGCCTACGTATTGTGGGTCAAAGCCTTTGATGAGGTGCATCAATCCCGCGCAGTTGCTTCCCAGACAAGGCCCACTGTGAATCTGATAGCAGGTCTGAACGCCGTATTTTTCACTCAGGCGTACAATTTTTTCCAGATCTCTCCGCGCTGTATCCACAACCTGCCAGTAATCATCGCCGGGCTGATATTTCCAGAATCCGATTTTGAGACGGGGTATTTCGGCTTCGGCGCAGGCGGTATAGTAATTTTCTATTTCTGGTGATTCTGGATCTACGAGTGTCACGGGCGCGGTTATCATGGGGCAGATCAGGTCCTGACTGCGCCAGATTTCCGCCGCTTTGGGCAATGCCCCAATCACATTGTCTGCGTGAATGGGATGGCCCGGACGCACGCACAGGTCAATGCCGTCATAGCCCAGTTCTATCGCTTTTTCGCCGAGTTCGGGCACGGAATACTGGGCGAAAAATTTGGAGTTGATAATGAGTTCCATCTGAATGGTTCCTTATTCTATATGGGAAAATCGTAAGTTTCATCGCCCAGGCCGTAGGGCTTGAGGGAAATTTTGAGGATTCGCCTTGAGGGCCAGAGGGGCGCGACGAGTTGCGATTCCCATTCTGTGAGTGCTTGTTCTAATTCTTTTACAACCTGCGGATTTTCTTTGGAGAGGTCTGTGTGTTCTCCAATGTCGGTTTTCAGATCAAATAAGAGGGTTCTTTTGCCGTTCAGATTGATATATTTCCATTTCCCCTTTCGCATCCCCTTATTTGGGCCCGATCGCCAAAAAAGTGCGTCGTGAGGCTGGGTATCTGTCTCTCCCGTGAGAAATGGCACGAGATTGACGCCATCAATCGCGTGATCGAGTTTCGCGCCGGCAAGACCAACTGCTGTTGCGAATATGTCGAGTGATGAGACGGGGGCTTCAACGACTTTGCCTGCGGGAAAATGTCCGGGCCATTGCACCATGAACGGTACCCGCAGCCCGCCCTCAAACGGCAATATTTTTCCTGCATTTAAGGGATCGTTATAACAGGCCTGGATGTAGTTGGCACACCCGTTGTCGCTCAAAAAAAATACAATGGTATTTTCTTCGATGTCGAGGTCTTTCAACTTTTGCAAGACGGCGCCTACACTGTCGTCAACGGCGCTGACCATGGCCGAATAGATGCGTTTTTTTTCGTCCTTTATTTGTGGGAAACGGTTGTAATATTTGTCAGTTGCTTGCAACGGCGTGTGGGGCGCATTGTGAGCCAAATACAAAAAGAAGGGTTTATCTGCGTTTTGATCGATAAAGCTCAGGGCTTCTCGCGTGAAGGCATCTGGCAAATACGCCGCTTCTTGAACTGTTTCGGTGTTTCGATAAATCTGATGATGTGGACCGCGTTTTTTCAGGTTTAACCTGCGCCGTTCGCCATCTGTTCTGATCACCGTGTGTGTGTCCGGTCTGAGAGGCGGTTCTACATAGCTGTTTTCACCGTGAAGAAATCCGAAGTACGAATCAAATCCCCGATTGGTTGGCAAGAATTGCGCTTGTGAACCCAGGTGCCACTTGCCGACCATGCCGGTTGTATATCCCGCGGTTTTTAGCACCTCTGATAGGGTGATTTCCGAAGTTGGCAAACCGAGTCCTTCGCGATGCGCCCGCGCCGCGCCACCGGCATTGTATTCATGTCCAAAGCGTTGCTGATATCGGCCCGTGAGTAATCCAGCCCGCGACGGACTGCACAGAGGTGCAGTGACATACCCGTCGGTGAATTTGATACCCTGTTTTGCGAGCGAAGATATATTGGGTGTGGAGACTTCGGGGCGTCCATAGCAGCACACATCGCCATATCCCAGATCATCTGCGAGGATCACGATGATATTGGGGCGTTTGTTTGCCAACTGTTCTTGCCCGCGCAATGCACCCGGTATTATCAGACCCGCCGCGCCCGCACCCGCAAGTGCCATAAAATTTCGACGATCCATATTGTCAGTATCTGTTTTTTTAAAAAAATGGAAATGCGCGATCAACTTTCGGATATCAGAACCGGTTTGATTTCTGACCACTGACTCATTATACTGCTTATGTGGGCTGTTCGGTAGTTAAAACGACGGGGAAAATGATATGAAGACGTTGACAAAAAAAGATGTTGAGGCTTTCAGGGGGCGGGGATACCACATTGCGCGGGGCGTGTTTGATGGGGATGAGATTGCGCGTTTGCGTGAGGGGTATGATTATATTCTCGAATTGGCAGCGAGGACAGATCTTCCCGATGCAATTCTTCAGGGCAAAGACCGCGAAGTGCATATTCACTTGCAGACACCCGGGCCGATGGTTGGTCCAGGGGCGGTTCAGTATCTGCGAAAAGTCCAGTGGCCTTCTCTTATTCACCCCGCGTTTGAGGAGATTCGGAATAGTGCGAAGTTTCCCGCGCTGTTAGAGCCGTTGATCGGTACGTCGTTGAAGCAGTATATCAATCAGATTAATTTCAAGATGCCTGGTGGGGATATTCAGTTTCCGTGGCATCAGGATATCCGCCCTACACCCGCGTTTCGCGATCAGGTGAATAATTATGTGCAGACTATTATTGTGGTGGATGAGGCGACTGTTGCCAATGGCTGTTTGCACATTGTTCCCGGTAGTCATAAGTTGGGAAATTTGAAGGTGACGCGGTATGCAAAGGGAGAAGTTGAAGATCAGGTGGATGTGTCGTCGGCTGTGCCGTGTGAGGCAATGCCGGGTGATGTGGTGATGTTCACGTCTTATACGGTTCACGGCTCGGTACCAAATACGACGGATAAGCCGCGGCGTTCGTATATCAATGGTTTTGTTCGCGCTTCGGCGTGTGATGTGGGAAAGTGGGCATTTCTGGAAGGGAAACCCGTTCCGATTACGAGTGACCGCGATTATCACGAGATTCGCTATGGGGCTGCAGGATAAATCAAAAGAGGTTCACAATGCGTACAGCAAAAGCTGGTTGGGCGCAGTTTGATTCAACGCCGCCGCTGGGGTTGCCAATGGGCGGGCGGGGTCCGCGGTTTTCGCCCGGGTCTGAGGTGCTCGATCCTCTGGTCGCGCAGGCGGTTGTTATTGAGGACCAAAAGGGCTATCGCACGGTCTGGATTTCGATTGATATGATTGGGATGACATGGCATGTGACGAGTCGTTTGCGCGGCGAGTTGGCTGCGATAGTGGGTATTCCTTTTGAAGCGATTATTGTCAATTTTTCACATACGCACAGCGGGCCGATGTCCGGGTTTGAAGGGTATGCGACGACTGTGGCTAAACCAGCTGAACTCGAGGCTTATGAAGCTGATTTGTTGTCTCGCACGGTGAAGATGGTGGTCGAGGCCATTGAGAATATGCGAGAAGTCTCTGTTTGCGTGTATCGCGGGACGTCTGAGATTGGGATTAACAGACGCGGGCGGGGTGCCGATGGCAGTATGGGGATGAGGCCAAATCCGGATGGATATATGAATCGGGATCTCTGGGTGCTGGATCTCGCCGCAGAAGACGGTCGTTGTGTGCTGTTTAACTATGGATGCCATCCTGTGATGGTTTACGGTTTTGCCTGGGATGGCATTTCTGCTGATTTTCCCGGGGTGTGTCGCAATCGGTTGGTCGAATCTCTCGGGCCGAATACCCACGCGCAGTTTATTCAGGGGCTTGCCGGCAATATTCGACCGCGCCGCCTCGCGGGGGCAGACGCATTTCGCAAATCTACGCCAGAGGATGTTGTTGCGACGGGTGCTCAACTCGCGGATGATGTTCTCTCGGCTATGGATGCGGACGGTGAATTGTTGGAATTGGATCTCAATTGCGTTTCGGGATTTGCGCTGGCTCCTCGTGACCGTGATGCGATTCCGCCCCTTGCCCACTGGGAAGCACTTGCCAATGGCGAGGCAGAACTGGAGCAAAATCTCGGCGCGTACTGGGTCGGGCGTTTGGGGTCTGGCATACCTCCGGCGCGTTTTTTGCCCTGGGCGGTGGGGCTTATTCGCCTGACGGGGGAACACACCATCGCGTGGCTTGGCAACGAGGTTGTTGCCGAGTGGCTTCCCTTGCTGAGAACTTATCTCAATGATCCGAATCTCGTTGCCTGGGGATATTGTCAGGATGGGCGCAATTACATGCCGACAGACGCGCTTATTCCCGAAGGTGGGTACGAGGTTGATAGCGCGAATGCGTACACCAAAGCTGGTCCCGGTCCGTTTCAGATTGGTATTAATGAAGTGACCGAGAAGACATTTCTCGAACTGGCCGGACGGCTGTGACGGTTAGTTTTGATTCGTTCGCCTGCCTCGTCCGCGGCGACGCTGTTCACGCCACCGTTGGTATGCTTCTTCGTCAAACTCGATAACGGGGACCTGTCCTTGCCAGGCCTCGGCAATGATGGGCATAATGCGCGATGTCGCCAATTGGAAATCCCGTCCAAAAGGTCTCGGGTTTGGGAACCATTTCCACAGGAGAGCGCCTGCAATGCGCGGTTCGTTTTCAATGGCTTCGAGCGCGATGCGCCAGCACATTTCCTGTAAGGGGCGCGCGCCATCGTCATCCACGCGATATGTCCACGGTTCTGACGCGGCTTTATAAGATTGGTTGTATCCCAATTCGGTAAATACGATGTTGCGATTCATTTTTACAGCATAAGTTCGCAGTTCTTTTATTAGGCGATCCCATCCATTGCGCAGGTCGGCCTCTGTGGGATTTTGATTTTTTGTTATCGGAAAATAGCCCTGAATACCGATTACATCCAGGGCATCCCAGAATGGCACGCGCGTGTAATCCGTCCAATTCGCCGCATAGGTGATCCGCCCTTTATACACTTTTCGCACATCTGCAATCAGGGCACGCCATTCGGCTTCATGATGCAGGGTTTTGTCCAATTCTGTTCCTATGACAAATGCATCGGCGTCTTTGCAGGCTTCGGCCACAGCCAAAATCCAGGCGCGGTAATCTGCCCAAAAGCGCGTCCATTCTTCCTCAGAGCGAAACGCAATTTCGCCCCGCCACTCAAATCCCGACCGCCAGTATGCCAGATGGGGCTTGATGCAAATTTTCAATCCCCGTTTGTGTGCTTCTACAATTGGCCGCGTCCAGTGCGCGGGAGCCAAATCACCGGCTCCTTCAAACCGCCTCACCCTGACCGATCCGTCCTGCGAAATGCCCGCGTAGGGATGGGTCGCCACCCAGTTTGCCCCCAGAATTTTAATATCTCGTAGCGTTGAAACCATTTCGTCACTCGCCCAGTCTCGCCCACCCCCGTGTGTTGAAATGGTAATTCCCTGCATTGGCATTTTATCGTCAAATGCATGGGATTCAAATGCGTTACATAAACTGAAAAATAGAATGATGCAATAACGGGACATAGTGGTGTCCTTTACGCAAAAAAGGCGCAGTGCAAACTGCGCCCTCCCGTGTGGTCTGATTCGTTTTTATCCTGCTCATCCTTAAATCCTGAAAATCCTGATCCTTTTTTACGGCAGGTCGGTCGATCCCATGAGGTAGCGATCTGCTTCGCGGGCAGCACCGCGACCTTCTGCGAAGGCAAAGACAACGAGGCTCATGCCGCGGCGCACATCGCCTGCGACAAAGAGGCCGGGGATTCTGGTGGTGAACTCGCCTTCGACAGCTTTGGCATTGGAGCGTTCGTCGCGTTCGAGTTCGAGTTCGTCGAGAATGGTATCTTCGGGACCGAGCCAGCCCATGGATAGGAAAACGAGATCGGCAGGCCATTCTCTTTCCGTGCCGGGCACTTCGCGGAATGGCGCGCCATTTTCTGCGGGTACCCATTCCACTTGCATAGTTTTCAATGCTTTGAGTGTGCCGTTTTCATCACCGATAAATTCCGTGGTGCTGATGAGATATTCGCGTGGGTCTCTGCCAAAAATGGCGGCGGCTTCCTCTTGTCCATAGTCCGTTTTAAAAATGAGCGGCATTTGAGGCCAGGGGTTGCTGTCGGTGCGCGTTTTGGGCGGTTCGGGAATAATATCGAATTGGTGCAGGCTTTTGCAGCCGTGGCGCATCGCCGTGCCCACGCAGTCGGTTCCCGTATCCCCGCCGCCGAGCACGATCACGTGTTTGTCTTTGGCGTTTATATAATTGCCGTCTTCAAGATTGGAGTCGAGCAGGCTTTTGGTGTTTTTGTGCAAATACTCAATGGCCTGATGTATGCCGTTGAGTTCGCGGCCTTTGATGGGCAGGTCGCGGGGTTTGAGTGCGCCAATGCAGAGCACGACCGCGTCGTATTCATTGAGGAGATCTTTTGCGGGCAGATCTGTGCCAATTTCGGTATTGGTGATAAACTCGATGCCCGATTCGATCATGAGGTCAATGCGGCGTTGGACAACTTCTTTTTTGTCGAGCTTCATGTTGGGGATACCGTACATGAGCAATCCCCCAATGCGGTCAGAGCGCTCGTACACGGTGACTTTGTGCCCGGCTTTGTTGAGTTGTGCGGCGCAAGAGAGGCCTGCGGGACCTGAACCCACGACAGCCACGCGCTTGCCCGTGCGCTTGTCGGGTATATCGGGCGTGACCCAGCCTTCTTCCCAGCCTTTGTCGATGATGGAGACTTCGATATTTTTGATGGTGACGGCAGGTTCTGTCATGCCCAGCACGCAGGACCCCTCGCAGGGGGCTGGACATACGCGACCTGTGAATTCGGGAAAGTTGTTGGTTTTGTGCAAGCGCTCGAGTGCTTCTTTCCATAGACCGCGATACACGAGATCATTCCACTCGGGAATGAGGTTGTTGATGGGACATCCAGAGGGAAAGGGCGTAGATTCGGGCAGGCGCACACCGGTATGGCAAAAGGGTATGCCGCAGTCCATACACCGCGCACCTTGCTCTTGAAGTTTTTCATCGGGGTGATGATGGTGAAATTCTTTCCAGTCTGCGATGCGCTGTGCGGGGTCTCTATCGGCCGGAAGTTCTCGCTGAAATTCCATGAATCCGGTCGGTTTTCCCATAAGTGCTCCTTTTCTCAAGCTTCAACTTCTACGCCGCGGCGGAATGCTTCAAGCCATGCATCTTCGCCTTTCAAACCCTCTTGTTGCGCGGTTTCATAAGCAGAGAGAATGCGCTTGTAGGGCTTGGGGAAGACTTTGACAAATTTGGGCAACATGTCATCCCAATGGACGAGGATGTGTTGCGCCACGCTGCTCTCGGTGTAGTCGGCGTGTTTGGTAATCATGCTTTTGAGTTCTTCAATGTCTTCGTCGTTTTGGACGGGTTCGAGATCGACGAGTTCGGGGTTGCAGCGTATGTGGAAGTCACCGTCTTCGTTGAGCACATAAGCAATACCACCGGACATGCCAGCAGCAAAGTTGCGCCCGGTTTTGCCCAAAATGACGGCCATTCCACCCGTCATATACTCGCAACCGTGATCGCCTACGCCTTCGACGACTGCGCTAACGCCCGAGTTTCTCACGCAGAAGCGTTCGCCTGCCTGACCGCGGATGAAGGCTTGCCCATTGGTTGCACCGTAGAAGGATACGTTGCCGATGATGATGTTGTCTTCGGCTTTGAAGGTGGATCCCTTGCGCGGATAGACAATCAGTTTGCTGCCGCACAGTCCCTTGCCAAAGTAGTCGTTGGCGTCGCCTTCGAGGCGGAAGGTGATACCCGGCGGCGTAAAGGCTGCAAAAGATTGTCCGGCCGATCCCTCAAAGGTGATGTCAATGGTGTCTTCGGGCAGGCCATCGGGTCCGAACCTGCGGGTGATTTCACTGCCGAGGATGGTACCGACCACGCGGTTGGTATTTTTGATGTCGAATTTCGCGCGGACTTTGCTGCCATCTTTGAGAGCGGGTTCGCAAAGTTCGAGCAGGATCTGGTTGTCCACCGCGTTTTCGAGGCCGTGATCCTGTTCGATCTGACAATAACGACCAATTTCGGGATCGGCGTCTGGTTTTTCGAGAATGGGAGACAGGTCCAGATATTTCGCTTTCCAGTGATCGGTTTTTGCCTGGTGGAGCAGGTCGGTACGACCGATGAGTTCATCGATGGTGCGCACGCCGAGTTGTGCCATTATTTCGCGCATATCCTGTGCGATAAAACGCAAGAAGTTGACGACCTGGTCGGGGTCACCCATGAACTTTTTGCGCAGTTCGGGATGCTGTGTGGCCACACCCACAGGACAGGTGTCGAGGTGGCAAACGCGCATCATGATGCAGCCCATGGCGACGAGTGCTGTGGTGGCAAATCCAAATTCTTCGGCGCCGAGCAGGGCTGCAATAATCACATCGCGCCCGGTTTTGAGTTGTCCGTCGGTCTCGACTACGATGCGCGATCTCAGATTGTTGAGCACCAGGGTCTGGTGGGTTTCGGCAACGCCGAATTCCCAGGGCAGGCCAGCGTGTTTGATGCTGGTTTGCGGCGATGCGCCAGTACCGCCGTCGAGGCCAGAGATGAGTACCACATCGCCGTGGCCTTTGGATACGCCCGCTGCGACGATGCCGACATTGATTTCTGCGACGAGTTTGACGTTAATCCTGGCATGGTGGTTGGCGTTTTTGAGGTCGTGAATGAGTTGCGCCAGATCTTCGATGGAGTAAATATCGTGATGTGGCGGCGGTGAGATGAGTTCTACACCCGGTGTGGAGTGCCGAACCGTGGCAATCCACGGATACACTTTATTACCGGGCAATTCGCCGCCTTCACCAGGCTTGGCACCCTGCGCCATTTTGATCTGCAATTCTTTGGCATTGACCAGATAATTGCTGGTGACGCCAAAGCGTCCAGAAGCCACTTGTTTGATGGCGCTGTTTTTGGAATCACCATTGGGTTCGAGGGTATAACGCGCCGGGTCTTCGCCACCTTCGCCGGTGTTGCTTTTTCCTCCCAGACGATTCATCGCAATGGCGAGTGCTTCGTGCGCTTCTTTAGATATCGATCCGTAGGACATGGCGCCGGACTTAAAGCGCCTGGTGATTGCTTCGACGGGTTCAACTTCGTCGATGGATATGGGTTCGCTGGCATAGTTGAAGTCCAGGAGACCGCGCAGGGTTGCCAGATTTTTGGCCTGTTGGTCGATGAGGACGGCATATTCTTTGTACACGTCGTAATCGTTGATGCGCGTGGCATGCTGGAGCTTGTGAATGGTAAGGGGATTAAAGAGGTGGTATTCCCCGCCTTGTCGCCACTGAAAATGCCCGCCGACGTCGAGGGTGCTGCCATTGACCGAAATTTCGGGATACGCATCGCGATGCCGCATCAGGGCTTCTCGAGCAATGACATCGAGGCCAATGCCGTCTATGCGGGAATCCGTCCAGGTAAAGTATTGGTCAATGACGTCTTTTGAAATGCCAACTGCTTCAAAAATTTGAGCGCCTCGATAGGACTTGATGGTAGAGATGCCCATTTTTGCCATGACTTTGACTACGCCTTTGGTCGCAGATTTGACATATCCTTTGACCGCATCGCGGTAGGCGATACCGGTCAATTGCTTTTCGGCGATCATATCGGCGAGACTTTCATAAGCCATATAGGGATTGATCGCCTGAGCGCCGTAGCCGATGAGCAAGCAGAAGTGATGCACTTCACGGGGTTCACCTGTTTCGAGGGCAATCCCGACTTTGGTGCGCATACCTTCTCGGATGAGGTGGTGGTGGAGACCGCTCATGGCCAGGAGCGCTGGAATGGGGGCGTGGTCTTTGTCGATACCGCGGTCTGAAAGAATGAGAATGGTATAACCGTCTTCAATGGCTTTGTCGGCTTCTGCACACAGTTTGTGCATGGCTTTTTCGAGGCCGGCTTCTCTATCGGCCACGTCAAAGAGCATGGAAATGGTGGTGGCTTTGAGACCCGGGCGGTCAACGCCGCGCAATTGCTCGAGCTCTTCATTGGTCAAAACGGGCGTGTCGAGATGGATTTGTCTGCAACTTTCGGGTTCGGGAATAAGTAGATTGCGCTCTGGACCAATGGTGGCGTCAGCCGAGGTGATGACCTCTTCTTTAAGGGGATCGAGAGGCGGATTGGTCACCTGGGCAAAGAGCTGTTTGAAGTAGTTGTAGAGCAGGTGTGGTTTGTTGGACAATACCGCCAATGGCGCGTCGTTGCCCATTGATCCGACGGGATCGCGTCCGATTTTGGACATGGGGCCAACAAAAATTTTAAGGTCTTCGAACGTGTACCCAAAAGCCTGTTGCCGCATGAGTATTTCAGCGTGATTTGTGGGGGGTGCAATGGGCGCGACTGCGGGCAGGTTGTTGAGTGAAATGAGATGGTCGTCGAGCCATTGCTGATAGGGGTGCTCGGAGACCATTGACTGCTTGACTTCGTCGTCGGAAATGATGCGACCCTTTTTGGTATCGACGAGAAGAATTCGACCGGGTTGCAATCGGCCTTTGTAAGCGATGCGCTCGGGTTCCAATTCGCAGACACCCGCTTCGGAACTGAGGATGAGCAGGTCGTCTTTGGTGACGTAATAACGCGAAGGACGCAAGCCATTGCGGTCGAGGCAGGCGCCCACGATTTCGCCATCGGTAAAGCCGATAGAAGCGGGACCATCCCAGGGTTCCATGAGACAGGAATGGTATTCGTAGAAGGCGCGCCTTTCGGGGATCATGCTTTCGTGGTTTTCCCAGGGTTCGGGAATCATCATGACGGCTGCGTGCGCCATTGAGCGGCCAGATAGAGACAGAAATTCAAAGCAGTTGTCGAAAATTGCGGAATCTGACCCGTCTTCGTAGAGGATGGGGAATATTTTTCGTATGTCGTCACCCCAAAGTTCTGAAGCCAGCATGGCCTGTCGGGTTTTCATCCAGTTTTGATTTCCGCGCAGGGTATTGATTTCGCCGTTGTGAATGAGGTAGCGATAGGGGTGCGACCGTTCCCAGGAGGGAAAGGTGTTGGTGGAAAAACGGGAATGCACGAGGACAATCGCGGCTTCCATGCGGTGATCTTGCAGCTCGGGATAAAATTCGGGCACCTGCATAGGCGTGAGCATGCCTTTGTACACTATGGTGCGCGACGACAAGCTGGGGATGTAAAAATTTTTGTCGTGTTCGGTATAGCGGATCGTGTTGGTGGCGCGCTTGCGAATGACGTAGAGTTTGCGTTCAAATGCCGCCGGGTCGGACAAGTCGCTACCAATGAAAATTTGCCACACAACGGGTTCACAGGATCTGGAGGTGAGGCCCAGATAGAAGTTGTCTGTGGGAACTTTGCGCCAGCCGAGGACTTCCTGCCCTTCTTCCTGGACGATATTCTCAATGATTTGACGCGTTTTTTGGCGGATGGATCGGTCTTCATCATCGGTCATAAAAACCATGCCGATACCATAGTGACCGGGGTCTGGCAGATCGATGTCGATCCCCTTGCAGGCGTGTTTGAAGAAACGATGTGGAATTTGCATCAAAATACCAGCGCCATCGCCCGTGTTGTCTTCGGCACCGCGCGCGCCCCGGTGGTCGAGACAGACGAGGGATTCGAGAGCCATTTTGACGATCTGGTTGGATTTTTCGCCTTTGATATTCACGACAAAACCAATGCCACAGGCGTCGCGTTCGTATTTGGGGTTATAGAGTCCGTGCTTGCGAGGATATGCCATAAAAAATGTTCCTTAATCACATGGCGCGAAAATGCCAGAACCGCGATCCGGCCCTGGCATTTGAAAACCGGTTATTTTGTTAGATGCTATTCAAAGGCGACTGCATTGATTTCGATGTAATCCAACCATTCGTCTGGCGTGTCTTCTTCGGCGAAGATCGCTTCAACCGGGCATTCGGGTTCACAGGCTCCACAGTCGATGCATTCTTCGGGGTGAATATAGAGCATGTTGAGACGTTCATCTTCAGGCAAATCGGTTGCGTCGGGTTCGTAGATGCAGTCCACCGGACAAACTTCTACACAGGCCTTGTCCATAACATCAATGCATGGCTCGGCGATAATATAGGCCATTTTATTTTTCCTTTCCTTTGCTATTGTTCCAACTCATCCGGCGTTGGCTTTGCCAAATATACTTATTTGGTTGGCTTTGTCAAGTATTGTAAGTTAAAATTATGATTGCAGGTACTTAAAAGAAGATTTTTTTACTTTTAGGACAAATTTTCGAGGAGTTTTGCAACGGACCAATCGCCCTCTGTGCGAATGTCCAGGGTGAATCGTTGCCTGGCATCTTTCCTGCGTTCGGCAATTACCGTTGACCCATCGTAAAGCTGGTGTAAAAACGCCTGAAGGTCGTCATTTATGGCGTTGTGCGTGTTTTCGGTATTGGGGGCATTGAGGCGGTCGTTGAGGATGAGTCTGAGTTCATTTCCTCGAAAAGCGACCGCTTCTTCTGCTTCAAGACGCTGGCAGATTGCGCAGGCTGCGCGAACCGCTGAGGACAATTGCTGTGCAAAATTACCTCCGTTGGGTTGCTTGCGGTTGTAGAGCAGGCCGCGTTTTGCGTCCGTGTCGTCAATGCTGATGTCGTATTCGTGACCGATGAGCAGGGTCACGGGACCATTGGGTACGTGACTGTAATCGGCTGCATCGAGTAGCACATCGGCCCCATTGTGTGCTGAAATCCAGTTGTTGAAGGTTTTGAACCAGGTCTCAGGCGCGATATTGTGCCCCTGATCGAGATAAAATTTGACACTGATTTTATGGGTTGGCATAATTACCTTTCACACCACATTCATTTGACCATAACAGGCATAGGCTTCTTCGATGAAGAGTTGGGCTTCTTCGACGGCCTGGTGGGCAATGTCCCGGGTGTATTCGGCGACTTCCTCTTCGTGAACGCGGAAGAGATAATTGGCAAATTTTGCGCCGGCAAACTGGTTGTAGAACAACTCGGTATCGCAAAAGCGCGTGCGAAATTCTTCGACGATGACATCGGCATCTTCGGGTACGTCGAGAAACTGCGTTTTGACCAGTGCTTTGGCGGCGTGCAACATGGCGCTGAAAGCCGTTTTGTACGCGGCTTCGTAGTCGCCTTCCTCCAGGTAAATCTGTGATTCAAAGGATTCGGTTTCGCAGCCGGACAGTTCAAATTGCACCAGTGAAACCACTTCGCCAGCGCATTCGCCTTTGCCCATATCGCCGATGGTAAATTCGCGCGTATCGCCCCAGTCCGTATAGTAGGAGGGGTCTATTTCGTGCATGGGAACCTGCGTGAGGCCCTGAAGCAGATCTTTGACGTCTTTTTTTCCGATGCGCTGAATATAGGCCTGGAAGTTTTCGTCTTTTTCGCGGTTTTCAACATAATTGCCGGTGATGCGTTCGATGACGGCTGGAATATTTTTTGAGGGGATAGCACCCATGGCCAGGCCATAAGATCCCGCATTCTCAGTCCATTGTCCGCCGAGTACGACCTGGAAGTGCGGCACGGTATAGCCATTGATTTTTCGGCTGTTGCCGTAAAAACCGAGATCGGCTACGTGGTGTTGCCCACAGGAGTTAAAACATCCGCTGATTTTGATGCGGAAGTTTTTGATGGCGTCGTCGAGTTGGAGATTCTGTTGCGCCAATTGCGTTCGCAATTCCGCAGCGAGACCGCGCGATGAGGAGATGCCCAATTTGCAGGTGTCGGTGCCCGGGCAGGCGGTGACATCGACGATGGTGCCGGCTCCGGGTTCGGCTAATTCCAGTTCACAGAGGTCATTGTAGAGTGAAACGACATCGGATTCGCTGACCCATCGAAGGATGATGTTTTGTTCAACGGTGGCGCGAATGGTGTCTTTGACGTATTTGCGCGCAATATCGGCGAGGTTTCGCATCTGATCGGATGTGATATCCCCAAGAGGCAGACATATTGTTGCGACCACATAACCTTCTTGCCGTTGTTTGTAGATGTTGGTCTCTGCCCAGGCGTCAAATTCTTTGGGACGCGCAACCCCATTGAGGGGAGCAGCGATTTTGAGGGGTTCTTCCCCGTAGCTATCCAGGTCTTCGAGATAGGCTGTCCAGGCGGGATCTTCGGGCATGATTTTGCGTTCTTCTTCGACCAGGCGAATAAATTCTTCGATGCCGAGCTTGGCGACGAGGAATTTGATGCGGGCGCGGGCGCGGTTTGTTTTTTCGCCCAGGCGGGCAAAAACACGGCATATTGCCTGCGCTGTGGGCAAGAGTTCTTCGGGAGGCAGAAATTCCGAATAGAGTTTGGCCTGATGGGGCACGGCTCCCAAACCGCCGCCGACGTAGGTTTCAAACCCGCGTTTGCCGTCTTTGATGCGCGCGATCATGCCCATGTCGTGCATACTGGTCAAACCGCATGCTTCCTGGGCGCATCCGGAAAAGGCGATTTTGAATTTGCGACCAAAGTCTTGGCAGTCGGGATGTCCGAGGAGGAAGTTGGCGAGGGCATGAGAATACGGCGTGACATCGAATGTTTCGGTGTGACACACGCCGGAAAGCGGACAGGCCGTGACATTGCGGATGGAGTTTCCGCAGGCTTCTCGGGTGGTGATGCCCACGGCGGCGAGACGGCGCATGAGGTCGGGTGTGTCTTCGATGTGTACGTAGTGAATTTGAATATCCTGGCGCGTGGTGATGTGCAAAATGCCGTCGGAATATTCTTCGGCTACGTCGGCCAACACATCCATTTGATCGGTGGTCAGGCCGCCATAAGGGATTTTGATGCGCTGCATACCCGGTGCATCCCAGACCGTGTCTGGTCCTTTGAGGAGGTCGCCGCTGGGATAGTGAAGTGGTTTGGTTACCTGGCCGTCAAAGCGTTGTCCATTGTCGTAGCGCTGGCCGTAAACACCGCGGCGAAGACGGGTTTCTGCAAAGACGCGGTCGTCAATTTGGCCCTGTTTTTTTTGTTCGATCTGCGCTTCAAATGTATCGATTTCAGCACCTATATCTTCCGGGATCAGATCGCGCAATTCTTCTTTCCAATTTGTGGCCATGATATATCACCTGTAGTTAGGAGATTTTTGGTTGAGCATGATCAAAAATGAATTTGAAACTTAGTGTATTATGGGGATTTGTCAAGGGTAAAAGAAGAGAAGTGAGAAGTAAGAGGTGAGAAGTGAGAAGACCACTCAACACCACCCCAGGGCGGATGCGACTTCCTCCTTCACACTTCCTTCATCCCCCGATTTGATACATTTCGATTTTGTGCGTTGCCGGGGTGTGATCCGTGCGGATTTCGGAGTAGCGGTCCGTGCGGCGACGCCAGGTCCAGGTGATCTTGTTGCGCAGATGAGCGCTGGACGCGCCTTGTCGCAGGGCATCGCGCAAGTCTGTTCCCTCTGAGGCGAAGAGGCAGGTGTAGAGTTTGCCGTCGGTGGATAGGCGTGCGCGCGTACAGTCGCCACAAAAGGGTTGCGTGACAGAGGCGATGATGCCGATTTCACCGCCGCCGTCGAGATACCGATAGCGTTTTGCGACTTCGCCTGTGTAGTTGGGGTCAAGGGGCTCGAGGGGTAAGACGGTGTGAATGCGGTCGATAATTTCTGCGGCGGGCACGACCTGATCCATGTTCCAGTTGTTGCGATTGCCCACATCCATAAACTCGATGAATCGCAGGATGTGTCCCGTGTTGTGGAAGTGTTGGGCGAGGTCGATAACGAGGTGATCGTTGATGCCTTTTTGAACGACTGCGTTGATTTTTATGGCCTGAAAGCCCGCCTTTTCAGCAGCGCGGATGCCTTCGAGTACTCGCTCGGTGCCATGGGTGCGACCACTCATGAGATTAAAGGTCTGGTCGTCAATCGCATCGAGGCTCATGGTGAGGCGGCGCAGGCCGGCGTCTTTGAGGCTCTGCGCTTTGGTGCCGAGGAGATAGCCATTGGTGGTGAGGGTGAGGTCTTGTACGCCATTGATCTGCGACAATTTGGCGATGAGGGTTTCGAGGTCTCGGCGCAGGAGAGGTTCTCCGCCGGTGATCCGAATTTTGGTGACGCCGAGATCGACAAAAATTCTGGCGAGGCGAGTGATTTCTTCAAAGGTGAGGATTTCTGCTTTGGGAAGAAATTCGTACTTTTCGCCAAAAATCTCGGCGGGCATGCAATAGGGGCAGCGGAAATTGCATTTGTCGGTGACCGAAATACGCAGATCGCGGATGGGGCGTTGCAATGTGTCGAGAAGGTCGGACATTGTGATACCATTAGAATTTTAAGATTGTCCATACGGGCACGTGGTCCGAAGCAAAGTCGCCGCGTGTGGTATAGATGATTTCGTCACCGGAAAAGCGGATGCGCGAGCGGGTTCCCTTCACGGCTTCGGCGTGGGTGAAAACGCCCGATGATTGGACGTGATTTTTCAGGTTTTGGGATACGAGGATTTGGTCGAAAAGGATTGCTTTGACTTTGACGTCCCGGGCAAAATTGTGTGGTTTGTCCCGCCATTTGTTGTTTTCTGCGCGCGCACCCGGAACTATGGGCTCAAAGGTATTGCTTTCGATTTTGTCGTAGAGATCGTGGTATCCATAAGAACAATAGTCCCGATCTAACAAGGCTTCGGATGTGTTGTAGAGAAATGCATCGGATACCTGGTCGATTCCGGGAAACGCGTCGGGATTGCCGGATTCGAGGATGTTGAGCGAGCGGTCGTCGGGGTTGTCGTTGAAGTCGCCGAGCAATACAATATGGTCGTATTTCACACGGCTGGTGAGATAGCGCATGGTCATGGTCGCGCTGGCTTCTCGGCGCGCATTGGTTTTGGCGCGTCCGCCCGATCGCGATTTGGCGTGGTGAACCAGAACAATCAAGCGGCGGCCATATCCTTCGATATAAGCCTGGAGGAGATCGCGCTTTCGGGGAAATGCCTGGTCGTGTACTTTTTCAGGAAAGACCATTTTGAGGTCGGTAATTTCATAAGGCTCGCGCACTGCTATGGCGAGTTCCTGGAGTTCTTCGGGATCATCGAGCATGCCAATGGTATAGTTGTCGGGCAAAATGCGCTCGAGCGCGGATTTTGATTGGATTTCCTGAAAGCCGATGATGTCTGCATTGAGTTTGTTTATAACTGTTTGCAGGCGTTCCTGGCGTGCATTGGAAATGCCATCGTCGAGCCAATAGATGTTGTAAGTCGCAACCTTGATCTCGGCGGGCTGTGGGCCACACGCAAAAAATAGAAGCAGAATCAAGGGGGCGAGATATGTCCTCCTTACTCGTTTTTGCATGTAAATCTCCAGATAGGGTACGGGTAGGGCTATCTGCCCAATAATATACACGATTGCGAAAAAAATAAAAGGGCGACGGTATAAACCGCCGCCCTTTGTGTTGCCCGAGGTTGGGATCAATCGTCATCTGCGGGTTGTGCCGCGGCTTCGGTGAACGAGTCAACACTATCGACCTGATTTTCGCTGTCGCTGGATATTTTGACTGAAACGAGCCTGGAGACGCCGGGTTCTTCCATGGTCACGCCGTGCAGGGTTTCGCCATATTCCATCGTCCCTTTGTTGTGGGTGACAACGATGAACTGCGATTGTTTGGCGAATTTTTGGATGACTTTTACAAAGCGCGCGATATTGGCATCATCAAGAGGCGCATCGACTTCGTCGAGGACGCAAAAGGGACTGGGTTTGACCAGGTAAATTGCAAAGAGAAGGGCAATGGCCGTCAGGGCGCGTTCGCCGCCCGAAAGCAGGTTAATGCTCTGCAGGCGTTTGCCCCATGGCCGCGCTGTGATGATGATGGGTGCCTCGAGGGGATCTTCGTCGGGGGGCATGGTCAGATCGGCTTCGCCGCCTTCAAAAAATTCCTGGAATGTGGTCTGGAAGTGTTCTCGAATGCGGCCAAAGGTATCGAGAAAGCGCTGGCGCGCCGTGCGGTCGATGCGCGTGATGGTGCGCTTGACGATTTCCTCGGCCTCCAGAAGATCGTCGCGCTGGTGCGTGAGAAATTCAAGACGTTCTTTTTGGACTTCGTACTCTTCGAGTGCCGCCAGGTTGACAGATCCCATGCGCCGCATACGCTCTTGCAATTCGTGGGTCTTTTTTTCTGCCATATCCGCGTTAAATTCGGGATCCTGAAAACGCCCCTGTTCGGCAATATCGACTTCGTAATCGCGCTTGAGGCGTTGGATAATTCCCTCGCCGCGCTCTTTGATATGCGCCATGGCGACTTGAATTTCGCTTAAACGCTCGCGGTGTTGTGTTGTGCGGCGATTTTTTTCCCGCAGCTTTTCTTCAATGGCGCGCGCTGCCATCACGATTTCGTGTTGTCTGTGCGCTTGTGCATCGCGTTTGTGCTCAATGCGAGATTGTTGCTTGTGCAGGACTTCCAGTTCGCCCGACGCTGTTCCGATGCTTTCTTCGCGTCCTTGTTTGCGTTTTTGGCTTTCATCGGCCTCGCCGGACAATCGCTCGATTTCGCGGGCAATGGCTTCGCGCTCTCTGCCCTGGCGCACGGCTTCGTGTGCGAGGCTTTCGATGCGTTCTTTCAAAGAGGCAATTTCCACGCGCACAGCAGCGACGCCATCTTGAAGTACGCGTCTCTGGTGTTCTTTTTCGCGCAAGTCTTCATCTGCACGGCGAACGATGTCTTCGAGGGTCTCGCGTTTGGCGTCGAGCTTTGTTTGCGCCTCTTCTGCATGGGAAATCAGATGCATCAATTCGCTTTCTCGCTGTGCGAGTTGTGCAGTCTCCTGGTCGAGTTCTGTCACTGCCTGAGCCTGGCGTTTGGCTTCTGTTTCGGCGTTTTGTCGGTCTCTTTGAAGGCCCGCACGGCGGTTGTGCAAATCGGCCAATGCGTTATCGCAGGCTTCGATTTGCGCGAGGTGTTTGTCGAGTGTTTCGAGCGTGCGTGCCAATTGTGTTTCGCACTTTGAGAGTGCGGATTGGGCGGATTCTATGGCCGTCTGGAGGTCGTCGATTTGTTGCTGGCGACCAATGAGGCCCGATTCTGAGGTTGCATCTGCACCGCCGTAAACCGTGCCGTCGGCGGAAAAAACTTCGCCGCTGAGTGTCACAATTTCAATGCCTCTGTCATGCATGGTGCCGCTGTGAACAATCGCGGTTTGTGCATCGCTTACAATCAGGGTATGGCGCAGCAGCGCAGATACGGCACCGTGTATATCGCGCTGTGGGTTTAACAGATCGCTTGCCAGGCCGACAATTCCCTCTCCTTTGGGCACTTCGCTGAGCACGCCATTGGTAGCGATGATGCGTTCGAGGGGCAAAAATGCGGCGGCTCCGTGCTCTCCTTGTCTGAGAAAATCAATGGCCCAACGCGCGTCGTCGGTATTGCTGACGATCAAACATTCCAGTGCACGCCCCAGCGCGGCTTCAATGGCGGTGACATATTCGGGTTTGACATCGACCATGTCGGCGACAACGCCCTGTATGCGATTGGAAAAAGGCGAATCCACGGCAAGGGCACGTACGCCTTTGGAATAGCCTTCAAAGCCTTCTCTCAGTTTTTGGAGGAGGGCGACCCGCGCCTGGTCGGCTTCGATATTTGCGCGCAAGCGGTTGCGTGATTCGATTTGTTCGTCTCGCTGGGCAATACAGCAATCACGGTCTGCGATCTGTTGTTGTCTTTCTTCTGTGCGTTGGGCAATTTGACTTTCAACTGAGGCGATTTGTTCTGCGGACTGATTGGCAGTTTCGTCAGCCTCCTGGCGGCGTGCAGCCACGCGCTCAATATCCTGAGTCAATCGCGCCTTTCGCTGTACAATGCCTTCGCGCTCGGCCTGCATGCGCTCGAGGGCTTTGCCCTGATCACTATTTTGGCGCAATAAGTCCATCAACTGAGATTTTTGGGCATCGACTTGTGTGCGCTGTGTGTCCAGATCCCGGATTTCTGCTTCGAGTTTGGTGGTTTCCTCTTCGAGTTTCACTTCTGCGGCTTTGAGCGCTTTAGCTGATTTTTGCCCGTCTTGCTCGGCGGCTTTTTGGCCTTTTTGGGCGTTGTCAAGACGCACCTTGAGCGATTTTTGCTGATACTCGGCGCGTTCTAAAAATGCCTGAATATTGCGCACTTCTTCGCGTGCAACGAGTATTTCGCTGTCTTTGCCGTGTACGCGCTCGACGTGTTGCGATAGCTCGATATTGGCCTCGGCCAGTGCGCGATCCTGGTCGGTTAGTTCGACGCGCATTTCTTCGAGTTGGGCCTCGAGGGTGGTCATGTCGGTTTCTGAAATTTCGATGTCTTCTTTGAGGAAGACCATTTCCTCGCGCAGCGGCCCAGATTGGTCGGCCAGATCGAAGTATTGGAATCGCGCCAGTTTGATTTCGAGGTCGCGCAATTCATCTGACAGTGTTTTATAGAGCCTTGCTTTGCGCTCTTGCCGCTGTAGCGATGCGACTTGGCGCTGGATTTCTCCGAGCCAATCTTCCATTCTCTGCAGGTCTTGTTGTACGGCGATGAGCCTATTCCACGCAGATCGTCGGCGAATTTTATACCGCGTTACACCGGCGGCTTCTTCAAAGCATCGTCGGCGTTCTTCAGCGTTGTCACTGATGATCTCATCCACCATGCCCTGTTCAATAACATAGGAAGACTGCGTGCCCAACCCGGTGTCCATCAGCAAGTTTTGAATGTCTTTCAGGCGGCAAGGAATTTTATTGAGCAGGTAGTCGCTTTCTCCGGATCGGAACAATCGGCGGGTAATGGTGACTTCGGAAAATTCGGTGGGCAAAATTTTTTGTGAATTATCGAGTGTGAGCGATACTTCGGCCATACCGAGGGGTTTGCGCGAGCGCGTACCGGAAAAAATCACGTCTCCCATACTGCCGCTACGCAAAGATCGGGGACGCTGTTCGCCCAGTGCCCAGCGCAGCGCATCGACCACATTGGACTTGCCACAACCATTTGGTCCCACAACACAGGTAATGCCTTTTTGGAGGGGCATGTCGAGCTTTTGTGCAAAGGACTTAAAACCCAGTGCTTGCAAACGAGTCAGGTGCAATGAAAACCTCCTACTCGAATCTTTCTAAGAGCATAAGGTGCGAAAAAACAAGAGGATATGGTAATACAAGTCAAAATTTGTGTACAAAATTCAATGAAAAAAATAGGGGAAGCACTTTGGACTGCATTTACACACAGCAACCCGGGGAGAGTTGGGGAACTACATTTTGTGGAGGGGAAGGTTATTATCCATCGCTATAATACTATATCTTGTGGCAGTCGTCAAGGGTAAAAAACGATAGAAAAATTGACTGAGTAGAGTACCTGTCTGCCTCAGCACAGGCAGGCAACTGACCGCTTCTCAGGTCAATTCATAGATGAGCCTTCCTCATCTGCGTTTATCTGCGTTCATCTGCGGATGTATTTTGGAGTGGTCGGGCGGGGTTCTTTGGCAATTGACATTATATCAGGAGCAATCTAATTTAGGCATGGCGTTTCGCACCTGTGCAACACTTTCACAGAATGGGAGTTTTTATGCTGAATTTACACGGTGAAAAAATTGTTCGGATTGAAAAAGTGGTTAGAAAATTTAAGCGGCCCCGCCTGATCGGGCGCAATGCGCGGATTGGCGTTCACGGGGATATGGTGACGGACCCCGTGGTTCGCATCCACACAAATAGTGGTGCTATTGGCGTTGGATGGTCTCGGTTGGGACGGGAAGAAGCCGAGTCATTGGTGGGCAAAGGCATTGGGGATGTGTTCCAATTGCCGGGGGGATCAAACGAAGCTGGAGCGGCGATTGATTTGCCTCTATGGGATCTGGTAGCCAAATTATCGGATCAGCCGTTGTACAGACTTTTAGGTGCTCGGGGATCGCGGGCAGTCGAGTTGTACGATGGTTCGGTTTATATCGATGACCTCGATGCCTCGGACGAGGAGGCTGTGGAGATATTTCGAGACGAAGTCAAGACCGGGCACGATTACGGGTATAAAAATTTCAAAATTAAAATTGGTCGCGGTGCACGATGGATGCCTGTTATAGAGGGTACAGATCGAGATGTGCTGGTTATTCACATTGTTCGGGAAGCCGCTGGTGAAGATGCAAAGATACTCGTTGATGCGAATAATGGCACGACGCTCAATATTGCAAAAGACATTCTCACTCGCTGTGAAGATGTGGGGATTTACTGGTTTGAAGAACCGTTTCCCGAAGATGGGGCTTTTAACGAGGATTTTAAGCAATTCATCGTCGAAAAAGGGTACGATACGCTCGTCGCTGATGGGGAATCAGGTCCTCCGCCACCCAGTTATTTTGATATGGTGAAAAAGGGATGGATCGATGTGGTGCAACACGATTTTCGCGCCAAGGGCCTTACGTGGTGGCGCGAGACTGCCGCGATGATCGAACCGTGGGGCGGCCAGTGTGCGCCTCATTGCTGGGGGAGTTTGATTGAGCGCTATGCCCACGCGCATTTTGCCGCTTCAGTTCCCCATTTTTCGCTTCAAGAAGCCGCCCCCGCAGATATGCCAGGCATTGTGCTCGATGGCTGGACGATGCAGGATGGGTGTTTGATGGTGCCAGATACGCCGGGTACGGGGTTTGACCTCGAGGCAGATGTGATTGAAGAGGGCGTAAAACGAGAAGATGGGTTCAGGGTGGGATAATGAGCTATGAACAAAGAATCGAAAACGCTTGAAGAATTGCTGCATGTGCGCGTGGTTCTTGAATTGAATAAGTTGGCGCGGTTGTTGACGGGGGCAAAACTGCCCACGCGCAAGGCGGAGATTATCGCCGTTATTGTGCGCGAGATAATGGAGTACACGCGCGATTATTGGGACTTGCTGGATGATCTGCAACAAAAAGCCGTGGCAGAAGCTCTTTACGCGCCGTGGTTTGACGAAGAGGGATTTTACGCCAAATATGGCGCAAAGCCAGATTGGGGAAAGACGCCTTCCTGGTCCCAATATAGGCACGAGCCATCGCTGCTCAACCTGTTTATTCTTAGTGGTGATCGCTATGATTCTTCCCGTGGCCAAAAGGTCGTACCCGACGATTTGAAAGTCATCCTCAAAGAATTTGTACTCCAACCGGCACCTGCAAAATTGCGCGTTGAAACAGAACGTCCGGAACAGGTAGAAATTCCCCAGTATGATTTTTTGACGGACAAAAATAAAATCAAACAGATCCAGCTTTATCACGCGGATACCGAGCAGACAGCACAGCAAGACCTAATATCTGTATTGCAATTGATCGATGTGGGCAAGGTGCGTTTGACTGAGAAGACCAGACGCCCAACAGCAGCCAGTCTTCGCGCCCTTGGCGAGGTTCTTTGGGGCGGTGATTTTTATCCAGACCGCGAAAAGCGCAATGAATGGGACGAATTGCCGGGGCCGATTAAAGCACATGCGTGGCCGGTACTCATTCACGCGGCAAAGCTGGCACGGTTGCAAAGCGGCAAGTTGCGGTTGACGCCTGCGGGACGAAAGGCATTGACTGCGCCCCCTCACGAAACCAGTAAGACGTTGTGGCAGGCGTGGCTTAAAAATGCAAAGACAGATGAAATGCAACGGGTAAGTGCCATTCGCGGGCAAACTGGACGGGGAAAATCGGGCATGACTTCTCCGGTAAAGCGGCGTACTGTAATTGTCAAAGCACTCCGAGCATGCCCTATCGAAAAGTGGTTTGGTTTTGACGCCTTTTGCAATTTTATGCGTGCAGCGGGCTATTGGTTAATTGTGTCGGATGAGCCGTGGGAACTTTATATCGGCGATTATCACTATGGGCATTTGTCCAACGATGACTGGGCTTTGCTGACGTCTCGCTATACGATGGTATTGCTTTTTGAATATGCCGCGACATTGGGGCTTGTAGATGTGGCCTATATTGATCCGGCGGATGCGCCCTTAGATGTAGATTCCGCGTCAGATCTTGCGTTTTTGAGTCGCTATGATGGGTTGATGTATTTGCGTATCAATGCGTTGGGAGCTTTTTGTTTAGGGCGGAAGCGATCTTATACGCCTTCGGAAGTAGAGATTGAACATGTGCTCAAAGTGCTGCCCAATTTCGATGTGGTCGCATTCAAGCCCCTGCCGTCGGGCGATCAAATTGCGCTGGAACAATTTGCAGAGAAGACTGCTGACAACGTGTGGAAGATTCGGTCCGAACAGATGCTCAAAGGTCTGGAGAGTGGACAATCGCTCGATCACATGCGGTCATTTTTGAAGCACAAAAGCGGCGAGGAGTTGCCACATCCTGTGGCTGTGCTGTTTGACGATATGGCCGATAAAGTACCGCGTTTGCGAGCGAAAGGCACAGCGCATTTGATTGAGGTGACAGATGTTGAGACCGCACAGTTTCTCGCACATGATCGTGGTGTAAGCAAACACTGCTATCTGGCCGGTGACCGCCAACTTGTTGTGCCAGAAAAATCTTTGACAGCATTTCGCAACGCACTGAGAAAAGTTGGATATATATTGCCGAAGTAGATACACAGGCGGCAGACTGGCGTGACCGCTGGAGTGATTGGGATATGAATAAAAAAATAAAATCTGTTCTGGAGATATTGCGCCGTCAATTTGAGATATTTTATGGTGATCGACTGGCGCACATGGTGTTATTTGGTTCGCGTGCCCGCGGCGATGCAGAATCCGATTCAGATATTGATGTGCTTATTGTATTACACGGACATGTAGATGCAGTTGAGGAAATCAGACGAACCAGTGGGATTGTATCCAATCTTTGTTTGGAATATGAAGTAGTAATCAGTTGTGTGTTCATGGATCTTTATCGCTATAAAAACAAACAAGGACCACTACTTCGGAATATACGCAAAGAGGGCGTTGCGTTATGAAGGAGGTATAAACATGACATTTCCTGGAGCAGAATGGGAGATGAGGCCGCCCAGTGATCTCGGCTTTGACGTGGAGAAACTCGCACGGGTGCAGAGGTGGTTGCGCGAGGTGGCGGAGGATAGGCCATTTCAAGTGGGGATTGCGCGTTATGGGTATCTCGCGGCAGAGTGGCGGCAAGGTGTTGCGGCTGATTCGATGCCCTCGCAGGCGTCTGCTGCAAAGTCGTATTATTCGACGCTTCTGGGCATTGTTGTGGCGGAGGGGAAGTTGTCTTCGCCAGATGAAAGGGTTGTCGATTACTATCCAGAGATGATGGATGTGGGCGAGCAGGAAGGCCCAAAGCCCGGGCGGTATGCGTTTGAGAAGGATCGCGATATTACTTTTCGGCATTTGATATGCAATGTGTCGGGCTATATGAAACCGGGGGAGAAACCGGGGGAGGTTTTTCACTATCAGACTTATGGGATGAATATTCTGATCCACGCAATGGCTAAAATTTACGGGTGTTACGATGCAAATGATCCCGAGGGTTTGCCGGGATGTGGGAAGGTGATCGAAGAAAAATTGCGCGATCCAATTGGGGGTATTTGGACTCATTCGCATTCCAATTTCGATCTGTGGCCCAGTGCGAGATTAAATATTTTCGGGTATTACACGCAGGTGCATACCACATTGCGCGATCAGTTGCGGGTGGGACATTTGTGGGTCAATTACGGCAATTGGAATGGGGTTCAGGTCGCGCCGGAGAATTACTTGCGCGAAGCAACGGTGACGAATGATTTTATTCTGGAAAACGAACCCGAAGAGAACTGGAAATATGGACACGGATTCTGGTGCAATGATCGCGGGATGCAGTGGGCAGATGCGCCGAGAGATTCTTTTGCCGCATCGGGCGCAGGTGCGAAGCATATCTGGATGTGCCCGCGGTTGGGTCTGGTTATCGCGCAAAATCCAGGGCTGTGGGATCAGTTCAGGGAAGAGCAGGATAAGATCGGGAGTCAGAATGAGGTGATTGCGCGAATTGTGGATGCGGTGAAGGAAGTTGTTTGGTGATTTTGATTTATGCACACGCCTCAACAAACTACGATTCCGCAGAGATCGATGCGGTATCGTACACTTTCCGTTTTTCACGCAATGGAAGGAGATCTGTACTCTCACACGTTATAAGGGCATAGGTGTAGCCATCTTGAGCTACAAATTCTACTTCATAGCCATCATCAGGATGACATTCCACGACCGTGCCTATTTCGCCACGTACCAACTTGTGTTCCAACTTATCGTTTGTTAATGCCACCACATCCAATAGGCGAATATCATTTGTCATTCTTACCTCTCCTTCAAAGGGTAGCATGTGACAAGACGAGGATGTTGCTCGAGGGGTCTAATATTCCAAACACTCCGGACCAGAGCTTGATGCCCTTGCCAATTCATCATAAAATTCAGTTCATAACGCTGTCCGTGAGCATCTTTTCTCCCCAATGTTGCCTCATGTGTGCGAACGACTTCAAGCAGAATATTACACAAAACTTCTGCATTTTCTTGTGTAATCCCAAATATAGAATCAAATAAACGCGCCTTATGACGACCAACACGGTGCTGTGTGTTAAGCGTATAATCTCTAAGTTTCCTGATATCAATGAAGGCGTGTTCTGCGTTGGGTATAATCACTATTGGACCAAAACCGTTGAGTTTTGCAGAATCAAAAGGGATAAAAAATATACCACAATCACTATGGCTGGTCAATGTGGGACTTCATTAGAAGATGGTCTTTCGAGTTTGGATGGACAATGGATGGGTGCTTTGAAAGGGCGATGGCTTTAAGAGATAGGTTGATAATCGAAAATGGCGTAAAGGAACAAAGGCCGCCAACTGTTCACTTTAATTGAAGGAGTCAAAATGCTTCAGACTCAAAAAAGATTTTGTGATTATCTGGATAACGTAAAAACGGAATTGGGCAAAGCGAGGTCTTCGGGTTTGTTTGAGGAACTCGAAAAAAACATCCATGCCTCGGAAGCGTTAAAACAGGATATTGCCGAGGCAGAGTTGATTGTGCCGGTGGTTGGAGCTTTTAGTGCTGGTAAAAGTACGTTGATCAATTCTTTTTTAGGTTCTGGCCTTCTACCTGTGGACATAACTCCGGAAACAGCATTGGCAACGGAGTTGCGTTATTCCGAAAGTGAATATATCGAGGCAATCAAGGCCGATGATGAGTCGGAACGTTACGACATCGCAGAGATTGAAGCGATCAATGAGAAGGCGAATCAATATCAATATGCAAAAGTCTTTCTCAATAGTGAACAACTCGAGGAGATTTTTCCATTGATTCTCGTGGATATGCCCGGTTTTGATTCTCCGCTGGATTTACATCACCGAGCTATTTTAACATACCTATCCAGAGGAAGCCACTATGCGGTTCTGATCAGTGTAGAGGAAGGCACCATCACCCGCTCGGCCGAGCGGCAGTTGTCCGAGTTTTTCGAGTTTGATAAGACGTTTTCCATCTTTCTGAGCAAGGCGAATCTGCGCTCGGATACTGAGGTTGGGGAGATTGCACAGAATATCGAGGAGCGGCTTGAGGACGATTTTGGTTTTGCCGATTCCGTTGTTCCCGTGGGCATGGATGGCGGCGATAGCCTTGACAAGATGCTCAAGACCATTGATCCAGAAGTGCTTTTCGGCAAGCTCTGGCGTCCCAATTTGGAGGCGTATTTTTTTAATCTCGATGGCAGTTTGAACACCCGGATCAGTTCTTTAAAAAAGAATCAAAAAGAAAACGAGGAGGCCATTGAAAAACTCGCCTCGGGCCTTCAGGATTTAAAAGAAAAAAAGGAAGAGATGATTCAGGATATTCGGGATCGGTATTCCACAACCCATGTCAACGCCATTGTAGAGGGGGTGGGCGCAGATCTGAGTGGTTCCGTAGAGGAATTGACACAAGTCGCTATTTCCAGTGGAGAAACTGCCTTGCAGCGAGAATTGTCGGAGATTTGCCGTACCTCGCTTTTGAATAATGTGAAAGCCGAAATGGGGCGATTAAACGAACAGATTGTAGAAGACTTATCCAACAGCCTCAAAGGTATTGATCTTGTTTTCTCCTCTTACACAGATGAACACTGGTTGGAAAAAGTCGCGTCCAATGCGCCACAGCTTATTTCTAAAGGGAGCGCAATTCTTAAAAATGTTGGTCGTACTGCAAAAGGAGGACGGAATTTTTACCGAGCCATCACGACTATTGGAGCTATTACCACCAGTTTTGTGATACCCATAGTGGAACTTCTAATCGTATTCCTTCCAGACATTTTTGGTTATTTCCAAAAACAGAGGCAAGAGGAGCAGATACGCAACCAGTTGCTGGGGACGGTTATCCCCTCCGTCAAAAGCAAACTTCGCAGCGAACTTCCCGAATATTTCAATGAGCAAGTGAACCGTCTGATCAATGAGAACGCAGAGGCCCTTGATTTGCAAATCAAGGCCAAACAAAGCGAAATTGCCGAAGCCGAGAAGGCCAAACAGAACGAGATGCGAGATGTTGAGCAGACGATAGCCGAGCTGACTGATATTCAGGAGAACGTCCGATCACTGGCGAATCAAGGGATTTTCGCGCAATAAGGAGAAGCGAAAATGGAAACTACTGGAATTGTCGCATACCGGGAAAAGCTGGAGCAGGTCGTTGGAAGGTATCACGACTTTCTCGGTGATGAAGCGGAGAGCCTCTGCCAAGAACACAGCGTTCCCACCGCAAGGGATTTACAGGCGCAGATGGCGTCCATTAAAAATGAGGAACGCTTACTGAAAATCGGCATTGTGGGGCGGGTCAAGTCGGGAAAATCCTCGTTGCTGAACGCCCTCGTCTTTGATGGGCAAAGTATTCTCCCCGAGGCGGCGACCCCAATGACGGCGTCTTTGACGACCTTGTCTTATGGGGAACCGCTGTCGGCGGAAGTGGAATTTTTTACCCAAGAGGATTTAGCGGATATCAGGGACAAGGCCGAAGAATACGACAGGCAATTGGAGAGGCGCGTCAGAGAAATTCGGAACAAAGAAAAAAAAAGAAAAAGCCTATTTTCTCGAAGGAGTCGGCAAGAAAACAAGAGCCGATCTCGAAGAGACTCGGATGAACGGGTGCAACGCAGAGCCGAAAGAGAGATGCGCGAGAATATCGTACTCTCGTCCGCCCGCGATCAATACAAAAAAATGATCGAGAGCGGAGTATCCCTTGAGAATTTGCCGGAAAATGTACTTCTGAAGTTTGGAAATCCTGCGGATTTACGCAGCCAGTTGAATGAATATGTCGGTGCGAAGGGTCAGTATATGCCTTTTACCAAAAGCGTCAATATTCGGTTGCCGCAGGAGAATCTCAAGGATATAGAAATTGTAGATACCCCGGGCATCAACGATCCGGTGCAGTCGCGGGAAGCGCGTACCCAAGAGCACTTGAATCAGTGCGATGTGGTGTTGGTCATCAGTCCTTCGGGGCAATTTATAAACCAGGTGGATCTGGAATTGATGGATCGCATCACCAGCAAGGAAGGCATCCATGAATTATTTGTGGTGGCTTCTCAAACGGATACCCAGCTTTTAGGCCATTTGAAGGCCGAGAATAATGGACAGTTAGATCTCGTGTTGGATAGCCTTACCCGCGTGCTGGGGAACCAATTGGAAAAAGTGATCGCGGACCTAAAAGAGAGCTCTCCCGAAGTGGGAGATACTTATGATCAGTTGCTCGAAGGGCAAAGCAAGGTCATCCACTCTGCGGGGCTTTGCGAAAGCCTGAAGCAACGCTTCAGGCAAAAGGATGAGTGGAGCGAGGGGATGCAGCATGTTTGGGACAATTTGCAGACGGGGTATCCCGATTATTTTTCCGATACAGACGAGAATTTGTCGCGCTTCAACTTGGAAAAGCTGTCCAACATATCGACCATTCGGAATATCGTTGAGCAGGTGCGAGAGAAAAAGCAGGAAATTCTCGATAAGAGGATAGACAACTATGTCCATGCAAAATACCAGTCCCTACATGCCTTGAGAAAGGGACTGCTCGCGTATGCCAACGAACGGCAGTCCCAAATTGAGAGCACGGATATTGCAAAATTCAAGGAACGGAGGAGAGGATTGACAAAGGCTCTCGACGATGCTTCGGAAGAGATAAAGGATGAGTACGAAGAATCGATCTATCTGATAAAAAAATCCATGCGAGGTGAATTTAAGCGAGAATCAGAAGCACGCGAGCAGGCGTTAAAACGAAGGATCGAGAATGAGAAAGGAGAAGATAGTGAAACGTATGAAGATGGTCTCATATTTAAGAAAACTCGCACCAGGACGTTTGCCACCATCCGCACAAATGCTGTCCATCGACGCTTATCGGAGTTTTCTGAAGAACTGAAAGAGGAGGTTGTGGATAAAACAGAGGATAAGAAGAAAGATTGGCGGAAGTATCTCAACCAGAATATGACCAAAATTTTAAGAAAACATTTTGGCGATGAGGATTTGGAAGCCTCCCTGATCAGCCGGGTAATCAGAGATACTGTTCACTCGATAAATATTCCAGCCTTTGAATACAAAAAACAAATTCCAGATTCCTTGAAATCCCAAGGTGTTTTGAAAGATGAGGAAGCGAAGAAATTTTTTGATGAATCCCGCGACTATGCTGATGATCTATGTAGAGGAACAAAAAAAGAGATAAGCGCGTACATAAAAGATCTCGCCAAAAGGATGGAGCAAGGGCATTTGTATGAGCGGTTGCTGGAACAATTCCAAAAAGAACTTGCCACACTTGAGAAATCCATTGCAAACAAGGAAATGGAGTTAAAAAGAATCAGCAATCTCAAGGGTGAGTTAGAAAAAATTGCGGAGATGAACTAATGTACCAGAAATTTATCCAGAAAGTGAACTCACTTTGGGAAACATTTGTAAGAAATCGATCAGTGTATAAAAAGCTGTTGAGTAAGGAACATGGTGAGTTGCTCTTAGAACAAGATGCCCTATCGAAAAGATATGAGCGAGTAAAAACCGAATTGGATGATACTCAAGGCAGTCTCAATAAGCTACGCGATGAACATAGTGGACTATCTCAAAAATACGCACTGGTCTCCGACCTGCTAACTGCCAAATCCAGTGAAAATGAAGCATTTGAGAAGTTTAAGGAACTTTTTGATGGGGAATTTATGGCCTTTGCCAATAAGGAGTCCTCACTGGCCGACGAAGCGGCGGCCGTGCAGCAGCTACAAACGCTGGAGAAGCGTTTAGAAAAGATTGTGGCATTCCCGCACACATTTACGAAGCGGTCCATTGCCATCGGCGGTGGATTTAGCAGCGGCAAGTCGGCATTTGTCAATAGCTTTATCGAGCATCCCGACATTCAGCTTCCCGTGGGCATTCAGCCGGTTACAGCCATTCCCTCGTATGTCATGGACGGTGTGGATGCTTCGATCAAGGGCTATTCCCGTACTGGGGGCACGATCGATATCCCTCCGGATTTCTACGTCCAACTGTCCCATGATTTCATAGATACGCTTTCGTTTAATGTCAAGGACTTGATGCCTGAAATCGCCGTGGAAGTGCCGTTGCAGGCGGACTTGTTCGAGCATATCTACCTGATCGACACGCCGGGCTACAACCCGGCTGGAGGGCAGACGAGTGAGGACGAGGCTACGTCGGCTGAATTTCTCAAGGATCGGGATGCTTTGATCTGGATGATCGGTCTGGACGCGACGGGCACGGTGCCCGAGTCGGATTTGGATTTCATTGAAGGGTTGGAACTGAATGAGCTACCGTTTTATATGGTTTTGAACAAGGCAGACCTCAAATCCGAAAGCGACTTGACGGATATTGTAAAGGAGGTGTGGGACACGCTTGATGATGCAGGTATTGAGCCTGTGGGCATCAGTGCGTATAGCGCGACTCTGCGTAAGGAATACCTGTATAAAGGGACGGCACTGCATGATTTTTTTCGCAGCCAAAATCATTTTGTTGAAGACCAGGGGATTGAATTAAAAAAGGAGATTGAAGACGTTTTTGAAAAGTACGAAAAGGCTATTGACGATGATGAGAAAACTGCCTATGAGCTGAGGAAAAAACTCAATACTCTCAATCTCGATATAAACGAACTGGGGGGTGATTCTGACGCTGTGGATGTCTTGCAAGAGAAAATTGACAAGATCAAAAACTCTCAAAACAAAAATTTTGTGCCGATCAAGGTAGAGATGAAAGAAATACAAACGAAGATGCTCAGAGCAGTGGATGAAATTTTTTGGTCGTTGAGTTCTCAGAGTGCCGAAGCTATGCCCCAGCCTTTGTCTACTCCAAAGCCAAACAGCAAGAAATCAACAGTGAGACGTCAAGGCTATATCAGGGGCGGAAAATACATCAAGACTGACGCCGAACAATCTGAAAAACCTGCCTTTGCAAACCCTCAGCCACACTTTGATTCATGTGATTTTGAAAAAAAGCCGAAGAAATCCAAACGAATTGGCGAGGTTGCACGCGAGTTTAATTTATCAAGTTCGACAATGCTCACGTTGCTCCGCAACCTCGGTTTTAAATCAAGAAGCCCCAGGTCTATCTGTACACAGGAAATGGTTGAGGCAGTTCAAAGAGAATTAGGTGCTGAACGCCAAAATAATAAAAAGAATACCGAAGCAACAAAACGAATTGGCGAGGTTGCACGCGAGTTTAATTTATCAAGTTCGACAATGCTCACGTTGCTCCGCAACCTCGGTTTTAAATCAAGAAGCCCCAAGACTATCTGCACACAAGAAATGGTTGAGGCAGTTCAAAGAGAATTGGATATTGAACGTCAAATCGCAAAGAAGAACACCGAAGCAGCATCACAAACGCAGGCATTGATCAACATCAATCAGGCAACAGCAAAAGAGCTTGAGCGTCTGCCAGGCATTGGTCCTGAAATTGCGAAGCGCATCGTGGCCTATCGCAAACAGAACGGGCTATTTCAACGTATTGACGATCTCATAAATATCCGAGGCATCAGCCTCAAAATGCTTAATGATATGATCAGCATCAATCAGGCAACAGCAAAAGAGCTTGAGCGTCTGCCAGGCATTGGTCCTGAAATTGCGAAGCGCATCGTGGCCTATCGCAAACAGAACGGGCTATTTCAACGTATTGACGATCTCATAAAAGTCCAGGGCATCAGCCTCAGAATACTTAATGATCTGCGTTCCAAATTAGAGTGGAATTTAATAGATGTTTTAAGGCAGGCGAAAAAGCAGTAGTCGAAAGATTAGCGCGTGGTGGCATGGGAAGGCAAGACCTCCATTTAACGAAAATAGCCTCTCGTTAGAATAACTTGACACAAAATAACGAGGGGCTATTTTGCTAATATGAAAACTATGACCACATTTGATAAAGATAATGATGCGTTGCGCCGTGGCCTGGACTATCCCAACAGCCGTTCGAGGTTAAGTCACGTCCACTTCGCCTGCGGCAGGGACTGGATCCCGCCCATTTGAGCGAGATGGACGATGACCTGGAAATCGAAGAGTTCCTCTGTAAGACTGCACGATTAAATGACATTAAAAAGGTCATAAAGATGGATGCAAAACCAAAAAACCACAGGTCGTTCAGGCCGTGAAAAGGATACTTGCGTCATGCGCTTTTTCAACACCGCTGGTCCAATCAAGCCCGAAAGGCACTACTGCATCCCGCCTTTGGAACGCTTAAATATGGACGAGGTGTTCGCACTCATCCGAGAAGAGAAATACTTTGTCTTGCACGCGCCGCGGCAGACGGGCAAGACTTCTGCCTTGTTGGCGTTGCGCGATTTACTCAACGCTCAGGACACTTACCGTTGCGTTTATGTCAATGTCGAAGGTGGACAAGCCGCACGCGAAGATGTGGAACAGGTGACGCGCGCCTTTCTGGGTGAGTTGGCATCTCGGGCGCGTTCAGTGGGTGACGAATTTCTGGACGAGATCTGGTTCGACATCCTGGCGAAATACGGGGGCCATGTTGCCTTGCGCGAGGCGTTGACGCGCTGGGCACAGGCTGCCCCAAAGCCATTGGTGCTGCTCATTGACGAGATCGATGCTCTGATCGGCGATTCTCTGCTGTCCGTGCTACGGCAGTTGCGGGCTGGCTATGACCTTCGCCCGGAGGGTTTTCCGCAGAGTGTGGTGCTGTGTGGGGTGCGCGACGTGCGCGATTACCGCATCCAATCCACTGCAGAGAATGCGATCATCGCCGGTGGCAGTGCGTTTAATATCCGCGCCGAGTCCCTGCGTTTAGGGGATTTCTCACAGGACGAGGTATTCGATCTCATCGCACAGCACACGGCAGAAACGGGACAGGCATTCACAGCCGAGGCCCTGGAGACGATCTGGACGCAGACCCAGGGACAACCGTGGCTGGTCAACGCATTGGCTTATGAAGCTGGCTTTAAAAACAAGACCGGGCGGGATCGCAGCCAGCCCATTACGGACAACGCAATATGTGACGCACGGGAGCAACTCATCTTGCGCCGAGAGATACACCTCGACCAGTTGGCCGATAAGTTGCAGGAAGAACGCGTACAGCGCGTGATTGAACCGCTGCTGAGTGGGGCTGAGGAACGTCGCTTTATTGACCGCGACCTGGAGTATGTACGCGATCTCGGTCTTGTGGCTCAAGATCTGCCGTACCGCATTGCCAATCCGATCTACGCCGAAGTCGTGCCGCGCGAACTGACGTGGGTGTTACAGGGGGAGTTTGAGCAGGAAACAGCCTGGTATATCAATGCTGATGGTAGTCTGAATGTGGTCAAACTGATGACCGAGTTTCAGATCTTTTTCCGCGAACACTCAGAGCACTGGGTGAGACGATTTCAATATCAGGAAGCCGGTCCGCAGTTGTTGTTGCAGGCATTTCTCCAGCGCATTGTAAACAGCGGTGGACGCATTGAAAGGGAGTATGGTTTGGGGCGTGGACGCACAGACCTGCTGATTGTCTGGCCGCAGGGCGATGTGACGCGCAAGATTGTGATTGAGTGCAAAATTCTCCACAAGAGCCTGGATCAGACCATTGCCGAGGGTTTGGAACAGACGGCGGAGTACATGGATCGTTGCGATGCAGAGGCAGGTCATCTGGTGATTTTTGACCGCCGTGAAGGGAGGCGTTGGGCGGACAAAGTATTCCGCAATAGTCGGACATCAAGTAGCGGGGTCGAGATTGAGGTGTGGGGAATGTGACGGGATTCCCGTACAGTGCCCATTTACTGATGTTACTCGGTTTATCTACAATGGGCTGTCATTAGAGAGAGGATGAAAATGGATGCAAAAACCAAAAAATTGCAGGTGGATCAGGCTGTGAAATCGCAGTCGCGGCGGGCGTTTAAGCTGTCGCGAAGTATTCACGGCTGGGCTGAACGGCCGTTTCAGGAATACGAGTCGTCAAAGGCGTTGGCGGCGTATTTGGAGGAGAACGGATTTCAAATTGAATTTCCGTGGAAAAATATCCCGACGGCTTTTCGCGCCACCTGGGGTACGGGTAAACCCACTATTGGCATGTTGGGGGAGTACGACGCATTGCCCAATTGCGGTGCCGAGGAGGGCACCTGGGGCCACGGCTGAGGTCATAATCTTTTGGGCGTTGCCCCGGCCGCAGGTGCGGTTGCTGCAAAGACGGTATTGGAAAATTTGGAATCATCCGGCCAGATTATTTATTACGGCTGTCCGGCTGAAGAAACCCTGGCGGGTAAAGTGTATATGGCCCGCGATGGCGCGTTTCGAGATTTAGATGCGGTGCTGGCATGGCATCCGGGGTCGAGTACGGGTGTTAGCAATTATGGCGGTTCATCACTGGATTCGCTGGTGTATGAGTTTTTTGGCAAGACGTCTCACGGCGCGAGTGCTCACAATGGGCGCAGTGCATTGGATGGGGTGATGTTGATGGATGTTGCGGCGAATTATTTGCGCGAGCACGTTCCCGAAAATGTGCGTATCCACTGTGTAATTCGGGATGGTGGGGACGCGCCCAATGTGGTTCCTGCCTATGCGAAGGTGTGGTATTATGTGCGAGGGAAGGATCGTGAACAGGTCAATAAAATACGCAAGCGATTGACCAAATGCGCAAAGGGTGCGGCGATGGCCACGGAAACGACTATGAAATGGCATCGGATTACGGCTGTGTACCCGCGTTTGCCAAATGATGTGATGTGCGAAACTGTACGTCAAAATCTCAAATTATTCGGTCCGCCGCGCGCTTCTAAAAACGATAAGGAACGCGTAAAGGAATTGGGATACAAAGGTGAATTTGACGGGAAGATCAAAAAGGGGAAGGGGTCACAGGGGCGCGGGTCTTCGGATGAAGACAATGTGTCGTGGCTGGCGCCGATGGGTCGGTTTCAGATGGTGTGTTATACCAAGGGTACGCCGGGTCATCATCGCGATATGACCGCACAGGCGATAATGCCTTATGCCGAGCGCGCGGTTTTGCAAACGGCCAAGGTGTTTGCAGGATCGGCTATTGATCTGATTTTGGACAAGAAGCTGTTACAAGCAGCGCGTGCGGAATTTGTGAAGGGAACAAAGGGGTTTGAGTACGATCCATTGATTCCAAAACGTCAGAAGGTCCCCGTGGATCCTCCGTAGAAGGAGATGAGATTTGAAAGCACAAAGATTAATATGTACAGATATCCGGCGGATTGAATTGGAAGCCTTTGATCTGCCGCGTGTGCCAGACAATGGCATTTTGGTGCAAAACGATTATACCGCCGTGAGCGTTGGCACGGAAATTTACAATTATGCTTATGGTGGTGAACCGTCGCGTGCGAGGACATTTCCCCGGCCAACGGGATATTGCAATACGGGTGTGGTGCTCGAGGTGGGCAAAGATGTGAAGGGGGTAAAACCAGGTGACCGTATTGCCGCGCAGGGCAATCACACCAGTCACGCGGTCATAAGTGGGAATTTTTTTAGAGTGCCTGAGGGTGTTTCGCCCAGGTCGGCGGCTTTTATGGTTATGTGTGCTATTGCCATGCATGGGCATCGGGTTGGACGTCCGGAATTGGGTGAGGTTGTTGCAATTACCGGTATGGGGATTGTGGGCCAGTTGGCCGCGACTTTTGCGCGAATGGCTGGCGCACTTCCGGTTATTGCGATTGATCTGGATGATTTTCGGTTGGGTAAAGCGAGAGATAGGGGGGCAGATGTTTGTATCAACCCCAATGCGGAAGGGGATGTCGCCGAAGTGGTGCGCGAGCATTGCGTGGGCGATGGTGTCGATCTGGTCATCGAAGCAACGGGTATTCCCGCGGTTTATCCCATGGCGTTGACTTTGCCCCGGTTGGGTGGCCGCTTGGTCGCGCTGGGGTCTCCGCGGGGGACCGTGGAAGTGAGTTTTTTGCCCGAGATTCACTTGCGCGAGATTACGATTCTGGGCGCGCATCAGCCCAAGACGCCGGATAATGACCATATTTATTATCCCTGGAGCAAGCGCAGAGATCGCGAGCTAATTTTGCGTTTGATGGCTGAGGGCAAGTTGCCCATTGAAGATTTGATTACCCATGTCGCCAATCCCGCCGATTGCCAGACTATCTACGATATGCTCGCCGATAATCCCCAAGAAGTGTTGGGTGTGGTATTTGAGTGGGTTTGATACCGCTTGCCGGTGTCTCAATTCTGGTAAAAAGCCCAAGAGATCACCTCTCTGGGGCTTTTTTCTTTGACAAGTCGCTTTTGGGGCGCAATTATAGGGGCGTAAAAATGCAGATATACTGTCGAAAATATTTTAAGAGGTGATGAATGGATTTTAAAACCACTGATTTGTGCGATGAACACGAAACCGATCCAGCACTTCAAGTTGCTGAGCCGATATTTAATGACTATGGCGGTATCACGGCATTTTGCGGTCCGATTGCCACGGTCAAGGTTCACGAAGACAATGTGCTCGTGCGCGAGATACTCGAAACCCCGGGCGAGGGGCGCGTTCTCGTCGTCGATGGCGAGGGCTCAACGTGGTGTGCGCTTTTGGGGGATATGGTCGCTGAAATCGCCAGTGACAACGGCTGGTCGGGGATTGTCATAAATGGTGGTGTGCGCGATGTTTCTGACATTGCGAAAATTGATATAGGTGTCAAGGCGCGCTTTGCCGTGCCGCGCCGTAGCCGAAAAGAAGGTAATGGCCGGCAGGATACGCCTCTTGCTTTTGCCGGTGTCACCTTTCTCCCGGGCGATTATCTCTACGCCGATGAAGATGGGATCTTGATTGCTACGAGAGATTTGTTAGACGCGCAGGATTGACCTGCAATTACATATGGAGACAAAATATGCCGCAGACAGATCGACCCAATATCCTCTTTATTATGGACGACCAGCATCGTTTTGATTACATGGGCTGTGCAGGTGCTGATTTTGTTCGCACGCCCAATATTGACCGCCTGGCAAAGCAGGGGGTGCATTTTACCCAATGCACGACAAATTGCCCTGTTTGCGCGCCTTCGCGCATTGCTCTGGCTTCTGGCATGCAGCCCTCGCGCCTCGGTTGCGTTGGGAACAATTGCTTCTTGCCTCGCAGCCAACCGACTTATTATCAGCAATTGCGCGATTACAATTATTACGTGGGGTGTGTAGGCAAGCTCGATCTGGCCAAACCCGATGGGTACAATGGGCGCGATGGCGATAGGCCCGCTACGTATATGTGGGGCTTTACCCATCCGGTCGAATGCGAGGGCAAAATGCACGCTGGGCATTCCAAAACACCGCAGGGCCCTTATAACCACTTTTTGGAGGAAAGAGGGTTGCTCGGTGCTTTTGTCGATGATTATACCCGTCGCTCCAAAGAGGGTTATCACGCTTCCTGTCACGATTCGGTCTTACCCACCGAGGCTTTTGAGGATGTGTATATTGGACAGCGATCTGTCGAGTGGATTGAGAATATTCCCGGGGATTTTCCCTGGCATTTATTTGTGAGCTTTGTGGGGCCTCACGATCCTTTTGATCCGCCAGCCGAATATGGAGAGAAGTACCGCGATGCAGAGATGCCACCCGCTACGCCTGCAAATTTGCCGGGTAAACCCGCGTATTTAAAAGATCGCATCAAAGATATGACCCCGGAAAAAATCGCAGAGGCTCGGCGGCAATATTGCGCGGCTATTGAAGTTATTGACGATCAGATTGGCGAGATGCTCGCGGCAGTGGAACGGCGGGGGATGACCGATAATACGTATGTCATCTTTTCCAGTGATCACGGAGAAATGCTGGGCGATCACGGTTTGTACACCAAAAGCGTGCCTTACGAAGCGTCGGTACACGTTCCGCTTATTGTTGCGGGTCCCGGTATTGAAGGTGGTCGCGTATCCGACGCGCTCGTTGAACTCATTGACATGAATCCCACGATCTGTGATCTCGCAGGCGTGCCTCCGCTTTCGGATATCGATGCGCGATCAATTGGCGCGGTGCTTCGCGGAGAGGCAGAGGAACACCGCACGGAAACCGTGAGTGGGATACAAAATTTCAGGTGTATCCGTACGCGGGAGTACAAATTGGTGGAGAACTACAACGATGTTACGGAACTCTACGATTTGATCGCTGATCCCACGGAAGAACACAATATTGCCGAACAGGAGCCAGAGGTACGGCGCGAATTGTCTCGCCGTCTCTCAGCGCGTTATTTAGAAGGCACATGGTATCGGTAGGAGAGAATCGTGAAATACACCAAACTTCCCGGTACGGATATCGATGTCTCTGTTATTGCTCTGGGCTGCTGGCCTTTTGCTGGTGGTGATGTCTGGGGTGAGCAAGATGACGATGTATCTATCGCGACGGTGCATGCCGCGCTCGATGCGGGTATCACCTTTTTTGATACGGCAGAAGGCTATGGCAAGTCCGAACGCGTGCTTGGACAGGGCCTCAAAGGTCGTAGGCAAGACGCGGTGATCGCCACCAAGGTTGGCGGCGGTCATCTTTCTTCCGATGATTTGCCCAAAGCCTGCGAACAAAGCCTGAAAAGTCTGCAAACAGATTATATCGATTTGTACCAAATTCACTGGCCCAATCACAATATTCCCATCGCAGAAACAGCAAGCGCGCTTCAGCGTCTCCGCGATCAGGGAAAAATTCGGGCTATTGGCGTTTGCAATTTTGCCTGTGGCGATTTGCGCGACTTGCTTGCTGTTGCGGATATTGTCACCAATCAGTTGTCCTTTAGCTTGCTCTGGCGCGTTATTGAACGCGAGATTCAGCCGATGTGTTTGGAGAACAATATTGGCATTATCTGTTATAGCCCGCTGATGCAGGGGTTGCTTACCGGACGTTATGCCTCTGCGGTTGATGTGCCAGATGGTCTGGCGCGAACCCGCCTGTTTTCGGATGACCGCCCCATGGCCAGACACGGTGAAGAAGGCTGTGAGGCCGAAGTGTTTGAGGCGCTGAAAAAAATTCGCGATGTTGCCGATGAAGCAGGTGTTGCAATGGCAGAGATTGCCCTTGCCTGGGCACTGCAACAACCCGGTATTACATCGCTTCTGGTGGGTGCGAGAAATCCCGATGAAGTGCAATGGAATCTTCCTTCGGTTGATCTCGCATTGTCAGAAGATATATTGCAACGCTTATCTGAGATCACAGAAGGTGTTAAAGACAAACTCGGCAATAATCCCGATATGTGGATGTCGGAGTCGAGGATGAGGTGAGAGGTATCCGCAGATGGACGCAGATGGGCACAGATGAAAGGCAAGGAGGTGAGGGGGGCATCTCACTTTTTACGTTTTACGTCTGCCCCTTTGTTTGAAACAAATTTTACTCGTATTTGTCTCATTTTTTAGATACGCTACGTTAGAAAAGATCAGGAGGCTCCCATGGCTCATCTTCAGATTGACGACCCGGAAACATTTTTTCGCACCTTTGCAGATCTTTTGGCTGCTGGCGAAGACGACAAGCACATGGCCCGAAAATTGGGATGCTCGCGGGGCGAAAGCAAGCGGAGGCGGCAGGCATTTCAAAAGGGAGGCATTGTGACGGAAAAGGGCGTATCAAAAGAAAAATTGGATGCGTGGCTGTTTTCAAGTGACGGTCAGCGCGCACAACGCCAGTGGGAAGGCCATCACAGACGACAACAGGCTATGGGGGCAACGGGTACCAAACCACAAAAGGGATTTCGCAGACAACCCGAGGTCAAGCGCGGCTGGATGCGACAAAAGATTTGAGGTAGTACACAATATCAATAGTTCGGACACTTTTTGCAAATTCGGCCTAATTCGATAAACGTTATCGTTCTAAGTATTTAAAAAACAACAATTTAATCGCCTCAGCCGTCAATTCCGTAAACTCATAAAAAACAACAAGTTATAAAAACTATCCACAGTGTTGAATATATCAGTTTAATAAAAAGGCCGATGGGCAATATCCATCGGCCTTTGTTATTTTTTTGGATCGCTCACCGCTCGTCGCGTTTTAAGTCCAGCCAATCGAGCTCTTCCCGTGTGAGTTTCAAGTTGAGGGCTTCGATATTGGCCTTGCACTCATCGGGATGGAATACGCCGATTAATGAAAAGAGATTCAAGGGCTGATTCAGGTTGAATGCCAGCGCGATTTGCGGTACGGTCAGTCCTTTTTCTTTCGCCAGTTCTCCCGCGCGGTCCAGACGTTTGAAATTTTGTTCGTAACAATAGGCTTCGACACAGGAACCCGGTAGATTTGCTTTGTAGTCTTCAAATGTGTCGCGCGTAAATCTGCCAGAGAAAAATCCCTGTGCGAGACTCGACCAGGTAAATAGGGGCATGTTTTGTTCTGCATACCAGGCGCGATCCGCCTCGTTGTCAGGTCCACTGATGCTGATACAGCCTCTCCAGGGTTCTTTCACCTGTTCTGCAAGGCTGTAATTGGGGCTGCTCACGGTGAATGGTTCCAGATTGTGCTTATATGCGTATTCATTGGCTTCTTGTATGCGCGGCACGGTCCAGTTTGATCCGCCAAATAGTCCGATTCGACCCGCTGCCTTGTGTTCGTTTAGTATCTCTACTATGGGGCCAACTTCGACATTGGGATCATCGCGGTGCAATACGTAGATGTCGATAAAATTCGTTCGGCAACGTTCCAGAGAAGTGGTCAGGTCTGCAGTAATATCAGGCGGGGTGACTTTATTTTTTTTCCCAGTATGATGTGCGCCCTTTGTCAATATGACGGCTTCGTCGTGCAGGCCGCGCTCGTCGAGCCATTGGCCCAGAACGCGCTCACACTGCCCGCCACCGTAAATATATGCTCCGTCAAAGCCGTTGACGCCGAGTGCCCATACGCCGTCTAACAGGTCAAATGATTCTTGCAGGTCGTCTTCGCGCAACATCATTGTACCTTGTAAAATGCGCGAAATTTTTTTGTCCATTCCTTCAATTGTGCCGTATTCCATTGGCATAATATTATTCCCTTTCCATCGGATATTTCAATCCCCATTGTTCCCGAATCGCGTCCAGTGTCTGCATATTGGCAAGCGTATCGTCGTGTGACATGAGATCGCTTTCCAGCTTGCCTTCTCTTACGCAGCGGGCCACTTCGGCAGCTTCACACTCGTATCCATTGCCAGCACATTCCAGTGTCACCTCTTCCTCTTTATCGCCGGCGGATAGGATTGCAGTGCGTCCGTCCCAAAACTTCGGTACTGTGATCATGCCATCTGTGCCCAGGATTTTTGCCTCGTGCGGGGTCTTGATTCGCACGCCACATGAGATCAATGCGAGTTGTCCTTTGTCGTAGCCAAATACCATAGCCGCCTGTTCATCTACTCCGGTTTCGCCAATATGCGCCTGGCTCGAAATGGTGGCAGGTTGTGTGTCGAAGATCATAGACGCATAAGAGATGGGATAGATTCCGATATCGAGCAGGCCACCGCCGCCGAGTGCGAGATCGAATAAGCGGCCTTTGGGATTGAGACGGGCGCGAAATCCAAAATCGGCGTATAACATCCGCACTTCGCCAATCGCGCCGTCTGTGACCCACGTCTTTACGTGTTTGGTGATGGGCAAAAATCGGGTCCACATGGCTTCCATCAAAAACACGTCTTCGCTACGGGCGACTTCGATAACTTCTCTGGCTTCGTGCTGGTTGATTGTAAATGGTTTTTCGCACAACACGGGTTTGCCCGCTTTCAGGCATAAGATACTGTTCTCTTTGTGAAAGGGGTGGGGCGTTGCCACATAAACCGCATCGACTTCTGGATCTTCGGCGAGTGCTTCATAAGAGGCGTGGCGATTGGGTACATCATACGTATCGGCAAAGGCGTCGGCGCGATCCTGATTGCGCGATCCCACGGCGACGAGTTGTGCATCGTCGAGTGCGCGCAATCCCGTGGCGAACTTGTGTGCAATACTGCCGGGACCGATAATGCCCCAGCGAAAAATATCACTCATTGTTGATCCTTTTCTTATCAGGAGGTTGAAAATAGAACATACAAAATCATGCGTACGGCGAGCAGTGTTACCAGCCACTGCAAAAGCACGCGAAAATGGTGCTCGGGCACGCGCCCGCGAATCAGGGTTCCCAGGTAAGACCCAAGAGATGCCGAGGCGATCATGCCAACGACCAATTTCCAATACGGTGCAAAGACAAATCCCAAAAACCCAAATGTCAAAATTTTCATCGCATGGCTCGATGCCATCTGAACCGAATGCGTGATTACCGTGCGATCTCGGGGCAGGTTTTCTCGCAGGAGAAATGGCATATTGAGCGGACCACTTACACCCAAAAACAAGGACAAAGCGGTTTGAAAAGCACCCAGAAGTGTGAATTTTGCGGGTAAATCGGGCGCGCGGGAAAATTTGGGCATCCATGTGATGATTAAAATAAAAATGCCCAAAAAGAGGGGCATGACTTCCCATTCTAAGTCGGCAATAAAACGAGAACCCAACACGGCGCCAATCACTGTTCCGGTCGCGTATTGCCCCACAAGACGCCATTCGGTATGCTTGAGGCCAATGAGCGCGCGGCTCAAATTGCTGGCGATTTGCACCAGTCCGTGAACCGGGATAATCGCCGCAGCGGGGAGGAAACCCGGCATAATCGCAATGAGAACAACGCCGCCGCCAACGCCTCCCACAGCCGCGATCATCGATGTTATACACGCCGCCCCGATTAAAAACCAATCTGTTATCTCCATGCACTCATCACCAGGTCATATAGTGCGTCACAGGCTCACCCTGTTTGGCGGTAAAGCGATCATACTTCGGATGGATGAAATCTTCGGTTGCATCCATGTGGGCGTAAAAAGCTCGCGTCATCTCTTTCCTTTTTTGCGGCTGTGTATCGTATAAGTTGTCCAGTTCATAGGGATCGTCGATTAGATTGTACAACTCGCCGTAATTTTTTGTTGGATAGTGAATATATTTCCATTCTCGCGTGCGTATGCAGCGTTTATCGACTGCTTCGGCAAAAATTACGTCTCGTATTTTCGATTGTTCGCCGTTCATCAGCGGCGATAAATCCAGGCCCTGTACGCATTCAGGCGCGTCAAAATCCGCCAACTGCGCGATTGTGGGAAATAGATCTACGGTTTCGGTCAGGGCGTCGCAGTCGCTGCCGGCACGACCGGGCACGGCAATAAAACACGGTATATGTAACATGCAGTCGAGGAGAAATGGCGCTTTGGCCGGGATACCGTGATCGCCTAAAAATTCACCGTGGTCCGATAGAAAGATCACGATGGTCTCATCCGCCACGCCTTTTTTTTCCAGTGTTTCAAGGATTAGCCCTACTTGATGGTCAATTTGCGATACCATGCCGTAATACGCCGCCTTCATCTTGCGGAATATCTCGTCGGGAGCCTGGTCAAATCCGCAGTATTTGTGGTGTCCTGCTTTGAAATACAAACCGTATTCGGGCGGTTTTTTTGCAATATCGTCTTCTGCGCGTCGAAAGGGTGGCATCGCATTGGGATCGTACATATTTGCAAAGCGTCCTGAAGGGACATAGGGATGGTGGGGTCCGTAGAATCCCACCCATAAGAAAAAGGGATTGCTCGTTTCCAGACTTTCGAGGTATTCAATGCTTTTCATTCCCACATAGGCATCGATGTGGCAATCTTCGGGGAGATCGGATGGCACGGCGCCGAGGTTTTTGCGAAAATTGGGCAGGGCATATCCCGTTTTATACTCGTATCCCCGATCGCGAACATATTGTTCAAATTGATTGGGATCGGTGACTGTATAATCCCCATCTGCGCGCTCTTTCCATCCCCGCCGTATTCCCACAGCGTCCATGTGGTCGAGTTTTTCCCGAAAACGCTGCTGTCCAATGCCGTGTTTGCCCACGCTGGCGGTTGTATAGCCCTGGTTTTTGAACGATTCTACCATTGTAATTTCATTTTCGTTGAGCTTTGACCCATTCCATTTGACGCCGTGATTTTTGGGATAACGCCCGGTCATAAATGTCGCACGCGACGGTGAACACACGGGGTTTTGCACAAAGCAGTTTGAAAATCGCGTGCTCCTCTCAGATAAGGCGTCAATCGCAGGCGTTTGTATGACGCGATCCCCTGTGTATCCCAGCGTATCATATCGCAAATGGTCTGTTGTTATAAATACAATATTGGGTCGTTTCATTATCGCATACCTCATAGCAAATCATTGCTTAAAATTGTTGGGCACCAGAATTTTTCAATAAATGAGATTACCAGTTGCGTGCCCGCTTCATGGCTCACATAAGGCGGCTTTGCGGGGTTGTACATCGCATCGGTCAAATCTCGAATGAGCGCGACCTGAATGCCCCAGCGCGTCATTTGTTTGATCGCAAACGTGCGATGCAGTACACACATGTTGGTATGCACGCCCATGATGAGCATTTTGTCGATTTCCCGATGCTGCATATAGCTGTAAATTTCGTGCCCCTGATCGGAAATAATATCCCGTTCCTGGTCAATATCTATCCCCGCGTGTTGCCGCGTCCAGACCTGCGTGTTGATTTTCTTGGGGTCTTCGCCTGTATCTGATCCGCCATCAGAATCGTCGATCGGCAGTGGGGGATCAGCGAGATCCAAATTTTCAGGGGGTTCAACTGGTGGGACATCCAATACCCGTCTCCGCGCTGGCGTATTGGCGTAAACATCAAGTGTTCCCGAGGGGGCGTGAATAATGGTCACACCTTGCTTTCGCGCGCTTTGCACAACGGCGTTCATGCGGGGAATCATCGCTTCTAATCGCTTGACCGCACCGCGACACCAGTGATTATTCCACACATCGCATAACAACAGGACTGTTTGCTCGGGAGGCCAATAGACGCGTTCTGTTATTGTTTCCCAAACCGTATGTTCACTGTCATCCCACAATAAGGACTGATGCTGCACGGTTAGATTCATCGTGCCCTCCATATCAAAGATCAGGTTTCCCACACCAACCGAGGCCCCTCGTCCATCCCGCATACCACTCCCAATTGTCTCTCGCGCTGATAGCCCAGACAATGAGAAACATACGTCACATCCTCGATTTCTCGACACCGATTGCGATGCTGATGACCGTATATGTGAATCGATGAACCGAGTTTTCGCAATAGGCGATCTAAGGCCCTTGTGCCAGCCACCCGACTGAAATTGAAATTCGACGCGCTCGTCAATGGACGCGGGCGAGAAGCGGAATGGGACCTGCCAAAGATCAACTCCCGTCTGGGCAAAAAGTGGCTAAAGGTAATGACTGGCCCATCGCCCTGAACAGGCGCGGTATTTTGGGCGAGCATATAGCGCGCAATGGATCGCTCACCCTCGGTCCAGCGAATCAGACGGTTGTCCGCCCACATGTGCAAGGCTGCGTCTTCTCCTTCCTGGGGCACGTACAAACTGTCGGTACTTTCTTCGGGTTTTTCATACCACGACAAAAGCGGTACAATTTGTACACCCGGCAATTGCGCCCACGAGGTTTCTATGTCCAACACGTTGCACAAAGCCATAAGCGCGTGGAATTTCTCCAACGAGTCACATCGCTCATTGGGCCTCACCCACAAATCGTGATTGCCCGGTACAAAAAAAACGCGTGCAAATTTTTGCTTCAGTCCGCACAGGGTATCGCGCATCGGGTCGGCGCGGTGAGTTACATCTCCGGCCACAATCACCACATCATCGGTAAAATCGCAATTGGAAAGCCGCTGCACCCACCGATGGTTTTCCTTGTAATCGATGTGCAAATCAGAAATGGCAAAAACGCGCATGGGTTATCCAGTTGAAATAGCCACAGAAGGCATAAAAATCACAAAAGAAATCGCGCTCAATACCTCACATCGACCAGCCACGCGCTTTTGGGATTTTTTTCCCAGTGTTGGCGCAACACCTGTTCGTTTGGGCAAAATTCACCGCGATAGGCGACCCCACCATGAGAAATATTAAAGCTCATGGCGACTTCATCTTCACCCGCATCAACCCAGTGGGGCGTTAATAACTGGTTCCACAGCAAATCGCCGGGTTGCATGTCATAGGTCAAAATATCCGCTGGTTCTATTTGGGGAATATCAATGCGCGTGACGCCCGTTCGATCTTCCACGAGTTTTTTAACAGGTTCGCGTTTTTCCGGTTCCAAAAACCCGTGAAAGTGTTTTTCCCCATAAACTTGCCACGCGAGTACATGCGAAGAATCTGCATGATAGGTCGAACTGCACCCTTTTCCAGAAATAAATATAATGGGATAACATCTTTGCCACGTAAATCCGAGCTGAGAAAGGAAGGTGCGCCAGGGAATCATCACACATTCTTGAAAGTGTTCGAGAAATTGTCCCGCGCCATAAAAATTTTGCAAATGAAAATGCGCCAGACTAATCGGCATTTCGACGGCTTTTTCTATGGGCGCAGCCTTAAACTTTTCGACCAGATTATTTTGCTCTGCATCGCTCAAGCTGTCATCTAAAAATTGAATGCGCGCCTCGGAATCGCGCCGCAAAATATCTATAACTTCTTCGATAGGACCGAGTGGCATTTCAAATTTGAACAACACAGCATGGATAAGAAAATTTCGCTCGCCATTCCAGAACTGGCGAAAATCGTCTGCTGTCCTGGCAATCAGGTGCATTGTTTGCTCCTATGGGAAGTGAGATGTGTGAAGTGAGAGGTGAGAAGTCCACCCCACTCCACCCCAGGGCAGGTGCCTCTTTAACATACATCATCGCACAAATAGATTCAAGCAATCAAGATAGGGCGGGGTGAAGGTACTTGACAGTAAATTTTCTTGCATTCATTATGTAATATCAATCCCATATATTTTTTGTTTCAGGAGGTTAAGATGAAAATCACCGATATTGAAGTCATCCCGATTGCGATGCCTTTGGCAAAACGCTACGACAACCACCACGGGCGCACGCGCATGTATGACATCGATCAGCATGTGGTGGTCAAAATCCATACGGATAACGGGCTGATTGGCTATGGCGATTACGAAGACCGCTCTGCGATTGCATCCGAGGAAATCGAGCCATTAATTGGGCGCAATCCCTTTGATTTTTTGCACAATAATTTTCATATGGCTCTTGGCATGGCGCTCTACGATGTCATGGGCAAGTACCTCGAAGTGCCTGCCTATAAGCTCCTGGGGCAAAAGGTGAGAGATGCGGTGCCTGCGGCGGCATGGACGCGGCCCTGTTCACCCGAAGTGTTTGCCGAAGAAATCCAGCGTGCTGTCGATCAGGGGTATCGCATTTTCAAAATGCATTCCGACGCACGTTATGATGTTATTGAACAAACGCGAGCCGCTGCCGAGGTCGCCCCAGAGGGCTTTAAGATCCACTGGGATTTCAACCACAACCGCACGATGGGTGTTGTGCTTCCCATTGTTGCCGAACTCGAACGCAGTTATCCGGTGGTGGGTTTTATCGAAGACCCACTGCCCTGGGCCGATATCGATGGCTGGCGCACACTGAGACAAAAAACGCAACTGCCGCTTATTATGCACAATCCCCAACTCGGTGGCATGCAGGAGGTCTTACACGGCACTGCTGATATTTATATGATTGGCGGTCGCATTGGCGATACGATGCGGAAGGGATTTGCATACGGTCAGGCCAATATCCAGACGCTTCTTCAGCAATCCGGCAATACTCTGATGAAGGCTTTTACGTTGCATCAGGCGGCGGTCCTGCCCACGGCAACCGCGCATATTATTACCCTTGATGATCAATACGAAGACGATATTACCACGTCGCAACTGCTGCCGACCGAGGGCTTTTGCCGCGTGCCCGAAGGCGCGGGGCTTGGCGTTGAGGTCGATGAGGAAAAGCTCAAGCTGGCCGCCCAGCGCGAACATATTCCCAAACTCGATGTCATCGGTGTGCTCCACCTGCCTTATGGACGCAAGTATTATACCCGTGGCGAACCCAATGTTCAAAATCTCACTGGTTTTGAGGAAGGCGCGTTGCGCGGTATTCATTGCGAACGCCTCGTCAGAGGCGAATCTCCCGACTTTGAGCGCGTTCACAAACGGCTCGAAGAGGAGGGACCATTTGTGGAATAAAAGGAAACAGGACATCTCTGTAGTGAAATGTCCTGTTGTGTTGCTGGTGGCGAGTGGGCACAGGGGCGTGCTATACCTCTAATCTTTCGCCAGCATTTTCTTCGTGTTCCTTTTTAAAAAAACGATCTGCATCGCGAGGTGGTGTGGTGGCGAAAGATACGAGGATGAGGATGAGCGCGGAAACAGGGACGATAATGCCGGCGGGGATTAAGCCGGTTCCACCAATGCTGTAAGCGCCTTCTGCGTTCAGGGAATCTGCATAAAAAAATAGCCATAGACCAATTACACTCAGGATTGCCGCGGTTGCGCCCTGCTTTGTGCTGCGCTTCCAGTACAGCGCGCCGACGAATACGGGTACCAATCCCGCGAAGCCCGTGAGTGACCAGGCGCCGAGTTCAAAAATTGACCGCGTTGTAAATAGCGACGCGACAAAGGCCAATACGAGGAATGCAGCGACAAATAGGCGTCCGAACAAGACCTGCTGTTTTTCGGATAACTGATTATCAAAACCGTAAAATCGCACAATGTCTTCGGTAAACATCGCGCCCAGGGCAAGGGTTTGAGAGTCGAGCGAAGACATAATTGCCGCAAAAACTCCTGCTGCCAGGCACCCCGCGAGCACGCCGCCCGTATGTGCCAGTATTAATTCAATCAGTATAGGGCCACTCAGTGGTGCCGTGAAATCAATGCGACCGACCATTCCGAGGGTGACACTGGGTACCCACACGGCGGCGATACACAGGGGGTAGAATACTATGGGCGTTTGAAATGACCGCGCAGTTCGAGCGGAGAGCCAATGGCCGTAAATATGGGGAAATGCCGCGACACTGATGGGTAGCAGGAGATAAGAGAGCATTTTGAATACGGTATAAGAGCCGCTGCCAAAAACCACAAATTCGGGGTGTGTATCGCGCAGCGTTGCCATAGCTTTACCGATCCCGCCGTAGTGATCCATGATGACGAGATAGGCAACGATGCCTACGAGAATAAATACCGTTGTTTGAAAGGTATTTGCCCAGGCTGTACTTCGCATCCCGCCGTAGGTTACGTATAGAAATGTCACCCCACATACGAGCAAGCTGCCTGCCCAACTCGGCCACTCACCGCGCGTGATTGCCGCGAGCGCATCGCCCCCGCCTTTGACCCCTATCAGGATGTAGGGCAGCATCAACAACACCACGACGACAAATAAGAGCGTTCCCAATGCTGGGGATGTATAGCGGTCCCGGATCATCTGGATTTGGGTGACATAGGAAAATCTTTTGCCCAACCACCAGCTTTTTGTGCCGAGATAATAAAAGAGAAATGGAATCAGAATGGACGAACTCGCGCCCATAAGACCGAAAACAATAATTCCCAGGCGATAGGCTTCCCCGGATGCCCCCAGCATTGTAAATGCCGTTAGATTGGTGCCCAGCAATGTCATCAGCAGGACCACAGGACCAATGGTGCGGCTTGCGACAAAGTAGTCTTCTGCGGTGTTGCGAAACAGCCGATGTCCCAGAGTGCCGACCACGATAACCAGCCCCAGATAAATTGCGACAACCGCAATAATCATTCCCGATCCTCCGCATCTAAATGATGAGGCCATGCCAGGCGTACAATCACGAGCATAGAGAGTGTGGTCAGGACGCACAGGCCGATGTGGTAAAGCAAATTGATCGGCAATCCCAGGATTAGGGCGTCGTTATCCCACATCCAGATATTAAAAAATAGAATTAGCAGGATGAGCAAAACACTCAAGGGCCAGATTTTTGTTTTTTGCGACATTCATGTTCTCCTTTTTGTTTTGCTCGATATTACGGCCTTTGCGCGCCTTTGGATTCGACGTACACTGAATATAAACACATCCCGCCGGTCATGAAGAGGCGGTTTTTCTTTTGTCCGCCAAAGCAGAGGTTGGAACACACTTCGGGCAGGTGAATTTTTCCAATGAGGTCGCCATTGGGCGCGAAAATTTTGACGCCGTTATCTTCGGGGTTGCCCCAGCCCGAGCTGCTCCACAGGTTGCCGTCAATGTCGCAGCGAATGCCATCGGCGAATCCGGGTGCCATGTCGGCAAAGACGCGACTGTTTTTAAGGCGGCCATTTTCGACATCAAATGCGCGGATATGTGCAGGTCCTCCCAGTCCATGAGAGGATCCGGTATCGGTGATATAGAGAATTTTTTCATCGGGAGAGAAGCACAGTCCATTGGGGCGCACAAAATCGTCGGCAACGACTGTGGCATTTCCCGTGGTGGGATCGAGGCGATAGACATTGGTGGGTAATTCGGCATCGGCAATGTGGCCTTCGTAGTCGAGCATAATGCCGTATCCCGGATCAGTGAACCATATACTGCCATCGGAATGCGCGGTGACGTCGTTGGGTGCGTTGAGAGGTTTGCCCTCAAAGCTGTCGATGAGTACGGTGATGGTTCCGTCGTATTCGGTGCGGGTGACGCGCCGCGTGCCGTGTTCACAGGTGATCAGGCGGCCTGCTCGGTCTCGGGTGTGTCCATTGCAATAATTGGAAGGTTGGCGATAGACGCTGAGGCTGCCATCGCTTTCGTCCCAGCGCATAATGCGATTATTGGGTATGTCGCTGAAGAGCACACAACGCGCGTCTCCGAACCACACCGGGCCTTCGCCCCAGCGCAGGCCCGTACAGAGGCGCTCGACCGCGGCGTTGCCAATGGCGTATTTTGCAAAGCGTGCGTCCAGGATTTCAATGGCGGGATCGGGATAGGGAACAGGGCTGCCGTCCCACGGACGGGTTTTCCAATCGGACATTTTTTCTCCTTATAGGCGGTTTAATTCCTGCGCGTACGATGGGCTTCGACGAGTAGCGTGCTCTGAAAGGCTGTGGGTATGAGAGAAGATAGAAGGAGGAGGGCTAATCCAACGAAAATTCTATTGGCATGATCATCCAGACTTTGCGGCGTTCTCCCTGGTGTTTGCCGGGGCGAAATCGAAATTGCCACGCTGCGTCTAATGCTGCTTTCCTGAACATTTCCGGGCCGTGGATAAACTGGACGTCTTCTACATTGCCTATTTTGTCAACCAGTACTTTGACCGTGACTTTGCCTTCGATGCGTTTTTTTCGCGCTTCGGCGGGATATTCAGGCGTGACAATTCGGCTGGGATGAGGTTTGTAGTCGATCTCCATATAGTCGAGCGGTTCGTCTAAGTCTGTTCCCGCTGTGCTTGCTAAATTGGGGATAAATATCTTGTCGAGGTCCAGTTCGGTTGATTCAATTGTTACATCCTCAGGTACCTCGTCGCCTTCAACTGCCAGGGGCACTTGAGGGCGCGGAGGCGGGGGCGGACGCTTTTGTTGACTGGTTTCGGGAATATCAACTCTGAGAATTTTGGGGACGGATTGCGTCAGATGTACGGTGGGATGGTATTCGGGATAGAGCAAAGCAACGGCGATGAAGATTATGAGATTCAACAGGCTTGCGCGCATCATATTCGGCCAGTAGGGCAACTTCAAGTCAGCATCGGGTTTTTTTGCGCGCGTTTCTATCTGGACGTCGCAGGGTTGGGCAGATAGCCTTTTTTGAAATTCGCGCTGCGCCTGGCGCGCTTGATAAATTTGACCGCTTAGCGTATTCCCAAATCTGATCTGGACGAGGTTCATGCGATTCCCGTTTAATGGACAGTGCCGATTATGTGGATATACTTATAATTCTCAATAAGAACGAAAGTTCCAATTCTACTGATGCAGATGGGGGCATGGGGCAACAATTTATATGAGTCTGTGGCGTTTGTCCAGACGAATCCGTATCAAACCAGTTGTGCTTTGGGGCGATGAATTGTAATATACAGGGGATATTTGGATTGTGACAAAACTTACTGGAGGAAGAAATGAATCGTCAGATTACGCTTGCTGCACGTCCTGAAGGTTTTCCCGTGCCGGAAGATTTTAAGCTCGTTGAAACGCCTGTTCCAGAGCCTGGAGAAGGCGAAGTGCTGTCGAGAACGCTGTTTATGTCTGTTGATCCGTATATGCGCGGGCGGATGAATGATCGGGCATCGTATGCAGCAAATGTGCAAATTGGCGATGTGATGGTGGGCGGCACGGTGGGGGAGGTGATCGCGTCGAATGATCCCAATTTTGAGGCTGGCGATATTGTCCAGGCGCAAATTGGGTGGCAGGCTTATGGCGTGTCTAAGGGATCAAATTTGCGCAAGGTCAATCCAGATCTCGCACCTGTATCAACGGCTTTGGGAGTTTTGGGGATGCCCGGGCTTACGGCGTATTTTGGATTGCTGGAAGTTGGACAGCCCAGAGAAGATGAGACTGTACTGGTGACGGGTGCTGCGGGTGCTGTGGGATCAATTGTGGGACAGATTGCCAAAATCGTGGGTTGCCGCGTTGTGGGTGTGGCGGGGGCGGATCAAAAGATTGCCCATGTGGTCGATGAACTGGGTTTTGACGCTGCTTTTAATTACAAGGAAGTCGATGATTACAGTGCCGAATTGCAACGCCTGTGTCCCGATGGTATTGATGTGTTTTTTGATAATGTGGGGGGCGCGGTTTCCGATGCGGCCTTTCCCCTGATGAATGTGCGCGGTCGCATTTCCGTTTGCGGACAAATATCGCAATACAATTTGACTGCTCCAGAACAGGGCCCGCGGATGATGTGGTACTTTATTTCTCAGAGATTGACGATGCGCGGTTTTCTGGTTTTTGACTTTGAAGATCAGCATGCCGAAGCACTCAACCAGATGGCTATTTGGGTCAATGAAGGGCGGATTAAATATCGAGAAGATATCTGGGAGGGACTGGAGAATGCCCCCGAGGCATTTATCGATATGATGCGGGGTGGGAATACTGGCAAGCGCGTCGTAAAGGTGGCGGATTAACGGCTTACACCACTTGAGATGGGTATGACAGATTATCAGGTTGAACATTTTCATCGCAATGGATTCTTTTTTGTTTCAAATCCGCTGGACGATGATGCTATGTTCGAGATTGACCGACGCCAGCGAGCGGTTGAATCGGGGTGGTTACAGGCTGAGTGGGCAGAGGGTTTTAACCGGGGGGCTTGCCAGTTTTTTATGGTTGGCGAGCCGTTGTTGCAGGCGGTGGAGTGTCCGGAATTTGTGGGTATGGCGCAGCGCATTTTGGGGTGTGAAGATGTGCATGTGGGCGCGTGTGGGTTGGGCGATGCGTCGAAAATTGTGTCGGCAGATGGGCGTTTGCGCCAGCAGGTCCACTGGCATGCAGATGGGGGACCCGATGTACGGCAGGTGTCTATGCGTACGGCATTGGATCGACACGATCCATCCAATGCGCCGTTGCGCGTGTTGCCCGGGACCCATGTCAGATCGCGCGAGGAAGTCGAAGAAGAATTGCGACAAATCGAAATTGCCACCGGGCAGCACGATGAGATGCCCGAGTTGTTATTTGCCTCACATCCCCGCGAGGTAGAAGTGATTCTGGATCCCCGATGGACGCTGGTGTGGACGCCGAGTTGCTGGCATGCGACAGGTGTGAAGACGGCGGCGGGGCCAAGACGTGCGATGGCGTGGAATTATTTTCCGAGTGAAGGTCGCAAGCGAGATGTGGAGGCACTGAAGTACGTGATTGAGGGGTGGGAGGATTGGTCCGATGATCGGAAGCGGTTATGGGGACTTGTGGCGTGAGCGATCCGCAGATGGACGCAGATGGACGCAGATGAAAAGGGATCACGGATGAAATGTATAGGTAGTGCGGGGAAATCCTGTTCATCCTTTCATCCTGAGAATCCTGATCTTATTTTTGGGATGTAATTACCAGTGCGCCGATGGCATATATTCCACCGCCAATGAGAAAAATCCAGTCCGACGGCAAATGTACCTGCTGCGTCATCCATCCGAGCATGGGACCTGTTGCAGAGCCGAAGTCAGATGCTGTTACGTATCCGGCAACTGAACGCGAACCGCGCATTCCTGCCTCGGCGTGCATTATTACCGTTGCGCCAACACCACATAAAAAAAATATCACCACGCACAAGATCAACAATCCCGTATTTGATGTGATTGACGCCGAGAATAGAGCCAACATCCCGATGCCAAAATAAATGGTCCCGCTCATCTTTCGCCCCAGCCGATCACTGATATGGCCCAGGAAGGGGGCACCGATCGCATCGGCAATCCATCGTGAAGATAGCAACAGGCCGTTTAATGTGGCTACGCCGATGACCATCCCTAACAGGTTCAGAGATGTGCCTACGGTTTCGACGAGGACCACCCCCAGGGTGGACATTAAAATGCCCGGCCCAACGCACCCAATCACAAATCCGCAAATCATTAATTTGGGTACCCAGCCCGAGTCCTCGACGCCTTCTTTATTTATATTTTTTTCGAAAACAGCGCGTCGCGCGATCCATCCCAGGGGTGTTCCCAGCAACGAGATGATGGCAAATAAAAAGAGTGTGAGTGTAAATCCAATGATGTCGTGAGCCAGCCCGCCTAAAAAATTGCCTCCCACCGACCCGAGGCGCGATACGCCGTTGTAAAATCCCATCCTGTGACCGATCATAGATGGCGGCGTGGTATCTACCACGGTCATCAAGCCAATCTGGCGTATAAATGACCAGGATAATCCCCAGAGCATGCGCGCAGTAAGCAAGATGGGAAAAGAGGTGGCTACGCCGTAAACGGCGGTTAATAAGGCTCCGAGAATCAGTGAACCTGTCATCAAAGCCGTCAGATTATAGCGTTGACACAATTTTTCGGCCAGGGTGTTTGTTATCAGGCGCACCCAGCGATTTACCGAGAGGATGATGCCGACCTGATAAGGCATCAGTCCAATTTCGGCATAATGCGTTGGCAACACGGAGTACAGCATTTGGTCGCCCAATAGCGAAAATGCCGTAGCCAGTGCAATAAATACGACCGCATGTGACGATTGCATCATGGATGATGTTCGACATTTTCTCCGCGATGCTCGCCGTCGATAAATGCCTGCGTAAATGCCGTTACCTGTGTAACCGCATCTTCCACGAGTGCTGCACCGGCTTCTGCGGTGGCTTTTAGAGGTTCCTTATCTACTTGATCCTGCATTGCATCGTGGCGCACGTTTTCGGGCCACAGTGCCAGCGCGAATGCCGTTTCAAATTCCTGTGCGTGTCCCGGATAGCGTTTTGTTTTCAAATTTTGTTCGGCGACATCTTTTGACATGAGATCCCAGTAAGAAGTCCATTGCAGATTTACGTCGGGGCGGTCGATCTTGAAAAACAACCGCCATTGACCAAATATGCCCCGCAGGGGAGCTACATTGCCGCCGTGACCATTTAGCACAATGACATTTTTTACGCCATGACGCACCAGGCTTTCGACTGCGTCAAATAATACGGCCAACCACGACCCGGGTTTTGCTGTCACGGTTCCTTTGTGTACCATGTGGTGTTCGGAGATGCCCACTGCCATTGGTACATTGACAATTACCTGGGGATATAATCGTTTGGCGGCTTCTACCGCGACATGGGTTGACGAAGCGGTGTCGTGTTCCATTGCCAGGTGCTCTAAATGCTGCTCGTTGCTTCCCACCGGTATAATCGCCGTTTGAAATTCTCCGCGTTCCAGTGCTTCCCGAAACTCGCGTCGCGTCAATTTTGCCAGCAGAACTTGTTCGCTCATCGCGTTTCTCCTTGTGTTGTTTGTGTATAATATTCATCGGGTTGGTCAGATGTTACCACTGCGCCATTTTGTGTCCGGATTAACCCCTTCATCGCCCTGTACATGACGTAAATCGAAATGGCTGCCCAAACAAATGCAATTGGATATGCCAGGATCTCTATGCCGAAATACCGCGCCAAAATCCCCGCATCGGTGCGTTCTGTCTGCATCCACAAATCCGTGCGAAAATCGTACAAGCTGTACAAACACAAGACTATACCCGTCCACGTTGCCAGCACATGGGATAAGCGACCAAATCGAATCGTTACGACAATCAGTACGAGACCGCAGGTTGCGCCAAACCAGAAATCGAGTGTCCCAAATGGCGTGTACAGTGCAGCCATTCCAATTTGCAGAATACCGATCAATCCGAGCAATATTCTTTGCGTGCCCAGCCATCGGCCCGTGTAAATCAGCAATGCACCGAGAATGGCCGATCCCACATAACCCGCTGAACTGATGAGTGGAAATATGCCCCCTCGGCTGATCACATGCCCCGACTCATTCCACCGTACGCGCAGTTCCTCTACTTCACCACCTGTTGCAATCGCCATACTCGCATGGCCCATTTCGTGTATCCACACCACAAATACGCGAAATGGTTTTATCACGGGCGTGTCCCACAATGCCAGTGCGATAACCGCCAATAGCAGATGCAACCAGAATGTTCTTATTATGATCATTGCCAATACAAACCTATCGTCCAGATTCCAGGTTTACGGAAACGGCGTCCAATTTATCTCGCAATGCGGCGTCCAGTACCCATCCCACGCCTCCGATATTGTCCTCTAAATGCGCGATGGTGTCGCCACCTGTAATTGCCACGGTTACTTCGGGATGCGACAGGACCCATGATAGGGCGACTTGTCCCGGCGTTTTATCCAGTTCATCTGCTATATCAAACAGGGTTGTTAGCACTTTTCCCTCTGCGCCTGCCATCATGGTTTCGTATTGGTCCATTCGGCGTTTTGCCCACAGCGAACCTTCGGGCGGAGGCGCGTCGGGTTTGTAAAACCCGCTCAATAGTCCCACGGCTAATGGACTGTAAACCATTATTCCCAGACCCTCGCTTCGCACAAAGGGAAAAATTTCCCGCTCCAGTTCGCGGTGTAGGAGATTGTATGGATTTTGCATGCACATATACGGTACCAGATTCAATGCGTGTTGAATCCAGAGTGCTTTGCACGCTTGCCATGCCGAATGGTTACAACACCCGATATAGCGCACTTTGCCCTGATGCACCAGGTCGTCCAATGCGCGTGCGGTTTCTTCAATCGGTGTCGATTCATCGAAGTTATGTACGAGATACACGTCGATATGATCGGTATCCAATCGGTTCAGCGAGCGCTCCACTTCCCGCATGATGTGATAGCGGGATAGACCCTGATCATTTGGTCCCGTGCCTATGCGGCTAAATACTTTCGAGGTAATTACCACATCGTCTCGCTTGCCCTTCAAGGCTTTGCCCAACACCACTTCTGAACGCCCGATATGCGTGCGATCATCACCGGGACCATAGGTGTTGGCGCAGTCGATCAGGCTTATGCCCAGGTCTATCGCCCGCTCAATAACCCTTTGTCCTTCTGCCTCGTCTGCCTGTCCGCGAAATCCCAGACCCAGTGCCAGCCGACTTACTTTCACACCTGCTGAACCAAAGTTGACATATTCCATAATATCTGCTCCCATTAATTATTCATATTTTTGCCAGTAAGACCGGTGCGAGTTTGTCTCGTGTTTTGTGTGCCCAGGCTTGCAGGTGAGTTTTCAAATTTGCGACGGTTTCAGAGCTTGCCATCTCTTGCCAGCGGTTTTGCCGTTCCCCCGGGTCGCTGGGCAAGTGATACAGTTCGGGTTTCCTAACGGTTGATAAAATTAGTTTCCAATCGTCTGATACCACACACCGCTCTTCTCCTTTATCGAGTTCGGGCTGATTGGGACCTTCGCCTTTTTTATCGATAAATGGCGTATTTACTATGATGAGTGCTTCGCGTCCTGTTTTGCCACCCTGTCGGATTGAATCGCTGAGGTCTATACCATCGAGGCCCTCGGAGACTGCATATCCCAGGAGGCCGAGGATTGTCGGTATCAAATCGACCGAACTGATGAGGGTTTCGCCGATTCCACCGCTGGCAATTGCCGTGGGGAATCGCATGAGCAGAGGGATGCGTGCGACAATATCATAACAGAGGCGTTTGCTGTGGTCATTCCACCGGTGGTCAAAGAGGTGACCGTGTTCGGAGGTAAAAACAACGAGGGTATTTTCTGCCATTCCTTTGTCATCGAGTGTTTTCAACAGGTCGCCAACTGCATCGTCAATCGCTGTACACATCGCGTAGTATTTGCGCCGTTTTTCGTCCTCGGGATAGAGTTTTTGATAAAGTGCTTCGTATTTTTCAGGGACGGAATAAGGCGGATGAGGGGGATAATAGGACACATAAGCACAGAATGGACGCGCGTCCTCTTTGCGAATAAAGTCAATGGCGTCTTGTGCCAGCACATCCGTTTGGTACACTTTTTTTTCGTCGATGGTGTAATAATGCCCTTGTCCCCGTCCGTCGCGGGGATATGTGGGCATTGTCTCCCAGACGTCTCGTGCGGGATCTCCCAGATGCCATTTGCCAAAGTAGGCACACCGATATCCCACAGCTTTGAGGAAATCGGGAAAAAGCGGTATTTCTGGATCTATATCCCATGTGTTTTCGAGCACGCCGTGATTGTGCGGATAAAGGCCCGAGAAAATTGTGCCGCGATTTGGCGCGCAGACGGGTTGTGCGGCGTAAGCTCTGTCGAATCGCATTCCGTCCGATGCCAACCGATCCAAATTGGGTGTTATAATGCCCTTTTTTCCATAACATCCCACGCCATCCCGGCGCTGTTGGTCCGTTAAGATGAATAGCAGATTGGGTTTTGGTTCTGCGGTAGTCTTGCTCATCATCGACAATCCCACAGCCGTGCTGCCCACAGTTCCTACGAAATCTCTCCGCGATACATTTTTTTTCATATCAATTCCCATCACATTTCACCAGTCGCTTGCCAATATTATCACCTCGCAGCATGCCGATAAATGCACGTGGCGCGTTTTCCAATCCCTCGACAATATCTTCCCGGTAATTGAGCCGGCCTTCCTTTAACCAGACCGACATTTGCTGTAATCCTTCGGCGTGTTGATCGGCGAAATCACCCACCAAGAATCCCTGCATTCGCAACCGCTTGCCAATAAAGCCACTCATCATCCGAGGTCCCATTTCCGGTTCGATGAGGTTGTATTGCGATATTTGCCCGCAAACGGAAATTCGACCCCACATGTTCATGAGGGAAAAAACCGCATCGGTAATGCTTCCGCCCACGTTGTCAAAATACACATCTACGCCATTGGGGCATAAGCGTTGCAATTCGGCGCGGTAATCCGCTGTGGTTTTGTAGTTGAATGCGCCATCAAAACCCAGACCGTCAATGGCATAGTTCACTTTTTCATCGCTGCCGGCTATGCCAATGGCGCGGCAGCCTTTGATTTTTGCAATTTGCCCGACCAGCGATCCCACAGCACCGGCTGCTGCCGAGACCACGACGGTCTCGGCAGCTTTGGGTTTGCCGACTTCTAATAAGCCAAAATAAGCTGTCAATCCCGGCATGCCGAGAATGCCGAGTGCGGTTGAAACGGGTCCCAGTGAAGGATCTATTTTTCGGAGGCTCTGTGCTGAAGAAACCGCGTAAGCCTGCCATCCGTGATCTGCCCAGACAATATCTCCGGGCTGAAACTCAGAATGGTTGGATGCAATTACTTTGCTTACACTCCGTCCAATCATAACCGCACCAATTTCTACATTTGGCGCGTAGGATTTTCGATCATTGATGCGCCCGCGCATGTAGGGATCAACGGAGAGGTACTGCGTTTTCAAGAGCAGTTCCCCTTCGCCGGGTTCGGGAATGGGCGATTCTTGAATTGAGAAATCGGATGTTTTGGGATATCCGACTGGACGCGCTGCCAATCGAATTTGAATATTTTTCTCTGCCATATTAACTCCATATCAAAATTTTTAGGATAAAAGAATGGGCAGGATTCCCCTCATCGCCACTGCCAGTAAACTGCTTTTGTCCATTTTTCATCTGCATTCATCTGCATTCATCTGCGTGCATCTGCGTGCATCTGCGGATCATTCTGCATAGACCGCTTCTCGCAAGCCCTTTAAATATCCGACGGCGAATAGTCGCGCGATGCCTTGCTCGTCGCCAAATTGCTCGTCTCCCATTTTGGGATAGTGGTCTGGCCGGCACACGCCATCAAATCCAGTGTCTCGATATGCGCGCAAACATTCGACGAGGTCTGTTTTTCCATCGTCGTGAAATGTCTCTTCAAATTTATCGGGTTGGCCGACGACATCGCGGATGTGTAAGAAATGGATTTTTTTCTGTTCGCCAAAGTGCCGGATGACCGAGGGCAAATCGTCTGTCATCAGTGTAAAATTGCCTTGGCAAAGCCCAATGCCATTCATCGGACTCGGTACGAGATCAACGAGTTTTTGGTAATTTTCTACGCTGCTCATAATGCGCGCAATGCCGCGGATGGGCGACAGCGGTGGGTCGTCGGGGTGCAGGGCCAGTTTGACGTTGGCTTCTTCGGCCACGGGTACAACGCGCTCGAGAAAATACTTCAGATTGGCCCACTGTTGTTCCTCTGTCACGGTTTCCGTGGAGATCTCTTGCTGGGCTATTGATTCGCCGTCAATATTGCGTATGGGACGCTCGGCGGGATCGCCTTGCGATCCCAGGGCATTGAGATCAAATCCACTTACATGCGCGCCGCCCCGAGATGAAATGGATCGGGATGTACGCATGACTCCCAGAATGGGCATCCACGCATAACACCACACGGGGATTTCGAGTTTGCCCATGTTCCGAAGCAATTCACAGACCACCTCAATTTCCTCGTCTCGCCCGGATAATCCCAGTTTGATCTTTTCCATGGGCGGCCGCGATTCGATGACCTCAAGAGGTATTCCGGCCGCTTCGTAAGCGGCTTTTGCTTGTGCCAGCGATGTGTAACTCCATGGCTGTTCTTCTGGCTCTGCGTCCGGTTTTGGGCGCAGTGTTATGCCTCCAACCGCGCCTTCGACCCCACATTGTTTCATGAGTGTCCACCTCTGACTGGCTTGTGGCGGTGCCAGGATAGCAATTCTCAGCATGACTATTTCCTTTCGCTGTTGGTGTTTTTGCCATTTTTATCGCTGTCCAATATATGCAGACCGGATGCGACATGCCATAAAAAACCCATCGCTAGGAGCGCGATCTAAAAGGCTTTTGAGAAGCTGTGCTCTTGCATATATTGACAATGATAAAAGGCGATCACTTCTCGGCATACAAGGAGGCTCTGCTATGACCTGTTGGAAAATTCTCGCTGTCATCCTGTTGATTACACCACCTCTGTTTGCTCAGGAGCAATCTGAGAATCGCTACCAGAGCGCGGCGGAGCGTTTTTTTGCGCGCAATGACAAAAATAAAGACGGCAAATTGTCGCGGGAGGAATTTCCCGAACGACAGCGCCGTCTGTTTGAGCGAATTGACACAGATAAAGATGGCTTTGTCACACTCGAAGAAGATATTTTTTTTCGCAACAATAGACGGAGGAATACCGTGAATATTCCAGAAGGTGTAACTGTCCACCGAGATCTGATCTACGGACGGGTTGGGGAGAGAGAGCTTCCCCTCGATCTCTATCTTCCGCCCGATATATCATCCCCTGTGCCCGTGGTGATATGGGTTCACGGGGGCGGTTGGCGTGGGGGATCTAAAGGCAATGGCGGGCGGGCACTCAATATGACCACACGCGGATTTGCCGTTGTTGATGTGGAATATCGACTCAGCGGCGAAGCCCTCTTTCCAGCGCAAATAGAAGACTGCAAAACAGCCGTGCGCTGGGTGAGAGCAAATGCAAAAAAATACAATCTCGATCCCGACCGCATCGGCGCATGGGGATCGTCTGCTGGCGGTCATCTCGTAGCGATGATGGGTTTAACGCATGATGAAAATGTATTTGAGACGGATGATCACAGACAATATTCGAGTCAGGTGCAGGTGATATGCAACTGGTTTGGTCCTACAGATTTTTTGCGTATGAATGATTTTGAAGGCCGAATTGATCACGACGCAGCCGATTCTCCCGAGTCCAGGCTCATTGGTGGTCCTATCCAGGAAAATAAGGAGAAAGTCGCTGCGGCTAATCCCATTACTTATGTCAGCAAAAACGATCCGCCTATGCTCATCATACATGGGGAAAAAGATCTGTCGGTTCCGTATAACCAGAGTGAGTTGCTCTATGCTGCGATGCAAAAAGCGGGTTTGGATGTCGCGCTCTACAAGGTTGTCAATGCCGATCACGGCTTTCGCAATGCCACGCAAGATAGCGCGGCATCGCTCTTTGAAATGTCCGCTCAATTTTTAGAAAAGCACCTCAAACCCCAAACGGATACCGCATCGCCATAAGGGCATAATGTGAATGAATAAGCCCTGGAGAATTCAATCTCCAGGGCTTTTGTTTTTTAAAGTACAGACATTCAGACCGTAGTCAGTTAACGAAACTCCAAACTCGCCACAATTTGCTCATATTCGGTTAGTGGATAGCCGGCATCTCGGCTGCCATTGCCGATCATGTAATACCCCACCCCATTGTGGATGGCTATGGCTACGAGAAATCGGGTGCCGGGATATGCCCGGTTGGAGCGTTCTATTTGAGAATAGCGGAATTGCCACTGAATCGCCTCGCCCACCTTGAGTTGGATGCGATGTTTTTCGCCGATAACGCGATATTGATCAAATGCTGGTATCAGAAACCGGTCTTCAAACGCCTGAACGAGTTGATCCAGTGTCATTGTGTTGAATTCGGCTCGTAGTGCTTGTGGCTCCAGGCGCATTTGCGGGCGAAAGTCACCTGTAATTCCAGGGCTGAGAATGCGTACGGTTACGGGCGATAAACCATTGATGTCTCTTTGTGATGTAATAGTTGCGACATCGATACCCCACTGTTCGCTGGGACGACTGACTCGAAATCCCCATGAGTTGTTGGTATAAACAAGCCCGTCTAAACTGGGTTCAGGCTCTGTGGGGATTGGTTTACACCCAGAAGTTACCAGCAGGCTACACAGGGCCAAAGCGCAAAATATTCGGACGTGTATCATATCGATCTCCTTTTCGATCAATCGCGAAAGCAGACAAGTACTTTATTTGACGCCAGATGGCTTGGCTGTGTTCCTGTCGCGTTGGAGCAATTCCGGGTGCAGGCGATAAAATATCGCTTCTATCTGCTTCAGACCCTCTGCTTGCACCACAAAACGTCCATCAATTACTACAGTTGGCGACCTTGTCGGTATCACGCCGAGTGCTCGAGCAGTGGCGTGTATTTCTGCACTGTTGTCTGTTCCGCTGATGTCAATGCCCATCTGTTTTAAGCAGTTTGCCACAGAAGATGTGTCGGAAATAGCCTTCTGTTTGTGGCATAACAGCGCGTCAACTATCTGCTCTGGAGCGGTCTGTTGTGCCTGCCGAAATAGCGCGTTTTGTTTGTCATTGCCTACAAAATGCAGGCGTAAGCGCTCAGGTGCCTGGACTTTTTTGCCCCATTGCAAGAGTCGTTCTGCTATTTGTAATGCTGGAGACACACTAACATCCATAAACAGGTCCATACCCTCTAAATTTTGGCCTTGAAAAACTCGCGCAATGGGTGTCAATAGCACGGTTGGCACAAAATGATCGCCAACGCGCTGCATCAGGTGTGTAAACCGATTAAAATGGGCTGTTTTCTCAAATTCATTATTCAACACATAAGCTGGCACCCGATCCAGCCTATAACGCGCAATCAGGTTCTGTCCCATCTCGCTGTTCACATCTACGGTTTGGAACTCAGCTCCGGGAAAGAGCGATAGTGTGGATCGAATAAACGAATACGTATCACACACTGCACAGGTCGCGTCGTTGAGAATGGTCGTTTGAAAGGGAATGGGATCGCGCACTTCGCATTGCGCGCGGGGTGTTCCGCCGTTTAAGCACAGGCCAACTTTGCCCGTATGTACACAATCCCGATCGCTGAGGCACTCGGGAACATCGGCGCAAAAGGGCAAATTTTTATTATTGCGACAGATGAGCTGCGCCACCTCCTGAGAAGACGTTTTGACATCGCGCCCATTTACGCGCAATGTGGGCGATGCGTTGATCCCAAGCAGATTGGCTCTGCGAATATTTTCGGCAAATAATGCTTCACCCGCATCGCTTTCGGACAACTCGGCGATTTTGTCTGTGTCCATGTTCACCTGTGTTGCACAAACGCGCCAATCGGTTGCAATGCCCGATTTATTGCGACACAAAATGTAATCCCAGAACCGATCGGGATAAAGCGACATCACAACGGTTTGCCGAATGCCTTCGGCGATTTCTCTATCGCCGTGTAAACTGCGAAAGCGACCCGATCCCGTCGAGGTCGTCGCCTGACATCCCGGCTGTGTTGTCCGTGTCGTGCGTGCGACAGGGGGTGGCGATGCGACATCCTTGGCACTCGCTTCGTCTGCGATAAAATACAGGTGAAAGTCGATTTGATCCCTCAATTTGCGAAACAGAGGGGCAAGGGTTTGTTCTGCATGTATGCCATAGGGACAATCTGCCATCACAAATAGCTCGACGAGGGGGCGACCATTTTGGCTCTGTCCTGTTTCACCATGCCCTGTGTCCGATTTGGTTATTGCGTGCGAAGAACCGTGCCCCTTGTGATTCACTTCTGCCAGCATATCGGCAAATCGGGTGTCAAAGTCGGGCGTCTGGTTTGCATCGTGACAGCGCTGGCACAAATCGGGAGATGGCGTGCGGCGGATATTGCGGATTTCTGGACGCCGAGCGTGTTGTTCTCCCGGGCCGTGGCACACTTCGCATTGCACATTTGTAAGCCGTTTGACATCTTTGCCAATTCGAAATCCCGTGGGGTATCCAAAGCCCGTGGTATGACACGTTACGCAGTCGGGCTGATAGTGTTTTTGTTTTTGCAACAAGCGATTAAATGCATTTGCATGATGCGATTGTTCCCAGTCTGCTACCTCGGTAGCGTGGCATCCTTTACATGTTTCTACCCCGACATATCTATTGGTGCCCTGACGCACCTGATCTTCCAGTGCAAATCCCGCAAATCTCGGTCGCGCTGTCTGCTGCAACGCTGAATTTTTTTGAACCAAACTGTAGAATTCATCCACGAGCCGCTTCACGGTGCGGTCTTCGCCAATGGACTCAGAGAGCAATACAGAGGTGATTTGTTCTGCTGTCACCCGTCCATTTTCTACGTTTAAGATCGCCTGTCCAATTGCCTTGCCCTGAGGCTGGGTGCCCAGCAACAGGGTATTGCCGATCCGATGGGTTGTTTCGGTTGATCGTGCGCTGATCATCACATCTATATCGATGATATTTTGTACGAGGTCGCGTTCTGCCTCTCGATCCAAATCGCTCAATACAACTATGAGATCGGTCTTTTGACGCACAGATGTGACCGCTTCCAAGATGCCATCAAGTTTAACATCTACACCATCGGGCACATTTATGTGTGAGACTTCCATTGCCATACCGTGTACTTCAATGTTCCGTTCACCCGCCACACCTATGATACCTACGCGCACATCACCCGCGTCCAGAATTCGCACGGGTGCCCCCATTTGCATGTCGTTTATCTTCAAGTTTGCACTTAGAAAAGGGGCGCCGATCGAATCGCGCATGGTTTCAAAGAACGCTTGTCCAAATCGCAATTCTCCCACACCGACATTGGCGGCGTCGTAATGGATGGCTTTCATGGCTTTCAAATGTATTTTGCAACGCAATTGGTCCAATACGGTATCGCCCGCAAATAGACTGCCGGCATCTAATAACAGGGCATTGGGATAAGATCGCTTTAAGTCATTTATCATTGTCGCACGCCGCGCAATGCCGCCGAGCTGATTGTCCGCACAACCACACACTTCCAGGAAGCTCTGTGTGTCTCCTGTATAAAGTAATACCACCTCTGCCGCTCTACTTTGCCCGATGAGACAAAAGACAGCTAATAGGAGACACAAAATGAGGGGAGATCTTTCACATCTGTGTTCATCTGTGTTCATCTGTGGTAGCTTTCTGTTTTCTGAATTTTACCTGTAAAAAAAGGCCCGATATTTCATCGGGCCTTATAAATACCATTTTTTTTCGGTTATTCCAACAAGCCCAATCTGCTCCAACGGATTTTTTGAAAAATATTCCACAGAGGCTTTTGGCTATCCCAGGAATAATAAATAAATAAGGGATGAGCTTTTATTTTTTCCATGGAAACCATTCCCCAAAACCGGCTGTCGTAACTGCTGTCGCGATTGTCTCCCATTACAAAAATGTGTCCCGGTGGCACTGTTTGAGGTCCGTAGTTGTCGCGTGGGCTATGCTGTTTGTGTTCTACTCTGGGATCTTCGTGCTTAACGCCTTCTGGATTCTCAAATCGCTTTCCATCTACATATACAATTTTGTTTTTGATTTCCACTGTCTGCCCTTCAACTGCAATACACCGCTTGATAAAATCTCGCGATTCATCCCGGGGAAATTCAAAAATCACCAGATCACCCGGTTGAGGGGTTGAAAATCCCGGTACGCGAAATGAAGGCAATTTGGTGTTCAGTATGGGCACGCGGTCGGGTATTTGCGTGCCGAAGGTCAGTTTATCGCCCAACACATAATCGCCTTCTAATAGCGTATCTTCCATCGATCCCGAGGGAATGTGATACGCTTGTACAAGCGTCCCCCGGATCAAAATGGCTAAAAATATGGCGATTCCAAATTCTCGCAAGTTACTCCGTTTTCGCTTCTTTTTATTTTTTCTCTTTAGCATAGTCCTTCCATTGTGGTGAGTTGTCGGTTATACTGACTGCTTTCTTTCAACGATTTTGTGAAAAATAAGTTCGCTCGGGGTGGCCCGTTTCGGCAGATTTGTTTGCCGCGAGCGAAATATCGAGGCTGCGCAAACCATCTTCAAAGTCAGACAAGATTCCCGATCCATCTCCCGAACGAATTGCAGCCATAAATACTTCGTCAATATCTTCCGATTCGAGCATTTCGCCGACCTCAGCTGCACTGCCTGGAAATACAGTTACACCATTCCCATCGACGGTCGCTCGCATATCGCGCATGATGATATCAATGCCATTTGATCCACCGCCATTGCGGAGAACGCAGGTGGAACTCAGCGTGCCCACAGCACCATTTTCAAATTGGAGCGATAGAGCATATACATCGGGGATATCGAGATTTTCGACATCGTTCAATGCGCGGGTGGCGTAATACGCGTGTACTTCTGCAACATCGCCCACGAGATAACGCAATAAATCGATCTGATGTGTGGTCTGTTCGACAATCTGCCCACCCGACTGCGCCATCACGCGCCACCACGGCGTGCCCGGCAAACCGCCCCAGCGATAGGCCAGGGCCATGGCGACGGTCTTGTCTTTCAAAAATTCACGCCCCTGTTTTGCCCAGCCCGTATATCGCTGTTGATAGCCTACGGATGTCAGCACACCTGATTTTTGAACGGCTTGTAGAATTTCCAATCCCTTTTCCATTGATGGCACTACGGGCTTTTCCAATAACATGTGTACACCTTGTTGTGCCGCCAAAATTTCTGCATCATAATGTGCAAATGTCGGTACGACGACATACATCGCGGTCAAATTTTCACTGTCCAACATCACGCGATAGTCGGTATAAGCCGTGCCACCAAATTCTGAAGTTGCGCTTTGTGCGGTTTCTTCTTTTATGTCACAAATTGCAACAATCTCGACATCTTCTATATTGGCTAACGCGCGCATATGCGACCGCGCACGTCCTCCAGCACCCACAAAACCCACATTAATGCCCATTTATATCCTCCATTCAAAAGGTGAGAGGTAAAAGGTTAAACGTAAAAGGACCACCTAACTCACCAGTTTCCGCCCCTCACCTTTCAAAAATAGACTGCATGACCAGAACTGTCAAGAGGTACGCCCATTATGTGGCCCTTTGCATTATTTTTTTGCCACTGGACCCTTTGGCGCCTCCTTGCTGTACAATGTACTGCCTCGCTCGTAAGACGCGACGACTGAACCGTCGGCAATTTCCAATCTGGGTACGTTCTTGTCGAACACATCGCGGTCGGGGCCGCGCATGACGGCCATCTGTTCGTCGGTCATGCCCGAGACGAGATCGCCCCACCGTTTTTCCGGGTGGGTCAATTCTCCGCCGCTACGATTGAAGTTGCGCGATGAATATTTGTGCAAAATTCCGCGCCGGGAGATGTCGCTTTTCCACGCCAATGTGCCATGTGTGGTGCCGCCATCCATGAAGAAGAGCACATCGCCCGCTTTCACCTCTACGTGTTTTACCAATCCCATGTGGTCATCGCAGGTGCGCACGCCCGGGGGGAGTGAATAATACGCTTTGTGCGATCCCGGCACACACGCAAACCCACCGTCGGCTTCAGTCACATCGCGCAACTGCCAGGTTACGGTTACGGCTTCGCAATAGCTTCGTCCATTTTGATAGATATATCCTCGCCCGGGATTGAGCGGCTCATTGGAGTCGTGCAGGGAATGGCCCGATGTGCCTTTGACCGCGCAAAATGCTGTTCCCCCACCCGTGCGACCACCGCTGGCTCCCATCCAGTTCAACCGATGCTCAACGGCCGGGTGGGCGAGCATTCGTCGAAAGGGGTCACAATGGGGACTGGGCAACTGTGTCAGCCCACTCAACAGGGGTCTGCCCGTGCCCGCGAGGCTTTTTGACCCGCGTGCAAGTTCGTCGCCAACGACGATTCGATCCTCAAACTTGTCAATGGCGGCATTGGCCTGTGCCAGCCATTCTTCATCCATGATTCCGCGCAGTACCAGATACCCGTTCAAATCCCAAAAGTAAAATTCTTTTTCGTCAATGCCCGAGTTTGGATTTTTCATCAGGAAAGATGGGTGAAAAATCTCGCGGGATTCGTCCAATGTGATTGTCTCACCATCTGTTTTCAAAGTCGGTGGTGGCGTTGTGTCGCGATATCCTGGACGATATAGCGATGCGCGTTGTTCAGGTGTTAGTTCTGCCATCAAGTCGGATACTGGCATCTTTTCTGTTTCAGGGCCAGGTCCCGCAGAACGGATCACGCCGCGGCCTACGTATTCGCAGGATAGCAGGCGTTGCGGTCCTTCGCCTTGCCACGGACGCATGCCCTGTACGACGCTCAAGCCGACGATGAGCAGATCGCCCGCTTTTAGTTCGGGTTGAAAAATATAATCCGAGTCATCTACACCGGTCAATATATCCTCTGGTGTTTCCACATTTGATTTGTGGGTACACGGTACGAATACAAAGCCACCGTCTCCGGCTTTGACATCAGAGAGTGCCCAGATTGCGCGTACACCTTCGCAAAATCTTCTATCGTTCTGGTGATAATACGCCAGCGCGGGATCTCTCGGCTCATTGCCACCTGCCAGCGGGGCAGAGGTGTCACAGGTTTCGTCACATAGAATTTCGGGTGCGCGGTCGAGCCTGAAACCGTATCCTACAATTTGATTCAGATACCACACGAGTTGGGGATGGATCAACAAATCGCGGAATGGTTCGCGCAAATCGCCTTCCCAGCCGAGCATGCCCTCGAGCGATCCGACCCGATCAATCGCGTCGTTTAACCGCGCGATTTCGGGACGGGTCAGGACCCCCGGCACATGCAAATAACCCGTTAAATCAAAGGCGTAATTCTCTTCGTTTGTCATCGTTTCCCGGTCCATGGTTGCCTCCTTGACCTCGATTTGCCTGTTTGTCTGCCGATATGCAGGCATGAATGTGGCGGTTTATTCATGAAAAGCTCAAATTGCTGGAAAAAACAAGTATAAAATGAAACCCTTATTGACCGATTGCTTGACGCATCTCAAAAAAAACTGCCCATTTAAATGGACAGTTTGTGAGTCGTGACGCTTTGCATTATTTTTTTGCCACTGGACCTTTCGGTGCGTCCTGGCTGTACAATGCACTGCCTCGCTCGTAAGACGCGACGACTGAACCGTTGGTAATTTCCAATCTGGGCACGTTCTTTCTAAACACATCGCGGTCAGGGCCGCGCATGACTGCCATCTGTTCATCGCTCATGCCCGAGACGAGATCGCCCCACCGTTTTTCTGGATGGGCCAACTCTCCGCCGCTGCGATTAAAATTGCGCGATGAGTATTTGTGCAAAATTCCGCGCCGCGAGATGTCGCTTTTCCACGCGAATGTGCCATGTGAGGTGCTGCCATCCATGAAGAAGAGCACATCGCCTGCTTTCACTTCTATGTGTTTTACCAATCCCATGTGGTCATCGCAGGAGCGCACACCCGGGGGGGTAGGATAATACGCTTTATGCGATCCCGGCACGCATGCAAACCCACCATCGGCTTCGGTTACATCGCGCAACTGCCAGGTTACGGTTACGGCTTCGCAATAACTGCGTCCATTTTGATAAAAGTATCCCCGGGTGGGATTGAGTGGCTCATTGGAGCCATGCTGAGAATGTCCCGATGTGCCTTTGACCGAGCAAAATGCCGTTCCTCCACCCGTGCGACCACCACTGGCTCCCATCCAGTTCAGCCGATGTTCAACGATCGGATGGGCGAGCATTCGTCGAAAAGGATCGCAATAGGGGCTGGGCAACTGAGTCAGTCCACCCAACAGGGGCCTGCCCGTGCCCGCAAGGGTTTTTGATCCTTGTGCGAGTTCGTCGCCAACGACGATTTGATCCTCAAACTTGTCAATGGCGGCATTAGCCTGTGTCAGCCATTCTTCATCCATGATTCCACGCAGTACCAGGTATCCGTTCAAATCCCAAAAGTAAAATTCTTTTTCGTCAATACCCGAATTTGGATTTTTCATCAGGAAAGATGGGTGAAAAATCTCGCGAGATTCGTCCAATGTGATTGTCTCGCCATCTGTTTTCAAAGTCGGTGGCGGCGTTGTATTGCGATATCCAGGGCGATAGAGCGATGCGCGCTGTTCAGGTGTTAGTTCTGCCATCAAGTCGGATACTGGCATCTTTTCCGTTTCAGGTGCAGGTCCCGCAGAACGGATCACACCGCGGCCTACATATTCGTAGGATAGCAAGCGTTGCGGTCCCTCGCCATGCCACGGACGCATGCCCTGTACGACGCTCAGACCGACGATGAGCAAATCGCCCGCTTTTAGTTCGGGTAGAAAAAGATAATCTGAGTCATCTACACCGGTCAATATATCTTCTGGCGTTTCTACATTTGATTTGTGGGTACACGGTACAAATACAAATCCGCCGTCGCTGGCTTTGGCATCAGAGAGTGCCCAGATTACGCGCACGCCTTCGCAAAATCTTCGATCGTTCTGATGATAATATGCCAGCGCGGGGTCTCTCGGCTCATTGCCGCCTTCCAGCGGGGCAGAGGTGTCACAGGTTTCGTCACATAGAATTTCGGGGGCGCGGTCGAGTCTGAATCCATGTCCTACAATTTGATTCAGATACCACACGAGTTGGGGATGGATCAACAAATCGCGGAATGGTTCGCGCAAATCGCCTTCCCATCCGAGCATGCCCTCAAGCGATCCGGCCCGATCAATCGCGTCGTTTAACCGCGCGATTTCGGGACGGGTCAAAACTCCCGGTATATGCAAATAACCCGTTAAATCAAAGGCGTAATTCTCTTCTTTTGTCATCGTTTCCCGGTCCATGTCAGCCTCCTTGACTGTAATGTCCCTGTTTGCCTGCTGGTATGCAGGCATGAATGTGGCGGTTTATTCATGAAAAGCTCAAATTGATGCAAAAAACAAGTATAAAATGTAGCCCCTCTCGACCGATTGCTTGACGCATTTGATGTAGCTCTGTAAATTGCGCCTGTTCTTTCTCTAATGCTTGCTTTATTCGGATCACTGAAATTTTTCTGCTGCGAGTATCCCAATGGCAAAGTCTCGTCCCAATATTGTGCTTGTGATGTGCGATCAGATGCGCTGGGATGCGGCTGGTTTTGCGGGTAGTTCTGTTGTTCACACGCCCCATCTGGATCGTCTATCCGAGGGTGGTGTGTGTTTTGAAAATGCCTATTGCGCTTCTCCTGTTTGTTCGCCTGCTCGGGCGAGTTGGTTGACCGGGTGCTATCCCCATGCTCACTTGCAATTGCGAAATTACGGGCCACAACGGGGAAAAGACTGGGGGTGTTATCTGCCGCAGGACCGCGTTACGATGGGGGATGTTTTGAAATGTGCGGGATATCGCTGTGGCATGGTTGGCCCATGGCATCTGGGCGATGACCATGCGCCACAGCACGGGTTTGAGGATTTCTGGCAGACTTATCGATATTTGGGCGACGAATATACAGATCCTCTTTTCGATTATTTTGAACGCGAGGGGGTACCCAATCTCTACAGCGATAAGGAAGCCGTCACCCAGTACGGAAATATTCTGGCGTTTACCACACTTACAGATCCGAGACAGCAGCGCACGACCTGGACGGTTGACCGCGCGATTGAATTTTTGCGCCAGCAAGAGGATGACCCGTTTTTCCTTTTTGTGAGTGTTAAGGACCCGCATCCCCTCATCGTTATCCCGCCAGAATTACTCGAACTCTATCCGATAGATCAAATGCCCTTGCCGGATTCTTTGCGAGATCCACTTGAGGGTAAACCGCATTTTCAGAACCGTACAAAATTTCGCATGCCCAATACGGTGACAGACCGGCAGTTCCGCGAGATGATTGCGTATTATTACGCCCTGATTACCCATATTGACGCGCAGGTTGGGCGTCTAATAGACGTTCTCGAAGAACAGAATATGCTCGATAATACGCTCGTGGTTTTTATGAGCGACCACGGCGAACTGCTCGGCGATCACGGTTGCACAGAAAAGTGTCTGATGTACGAGGCCTCGGTCAGAGTTCCCTGTCTGCTTTCGTGGCCGCGCACTCTACCGGCGGGTTTGCGCGTGACGACCCCGCTTGCCGGTGTTGATTTAATGCCGACTTTGCTCGATCTGGCAAACGAGGCGCCGCCCGAGAAGATCGATGGGCGTTCTGTTGCGGACGCGATTCTGAATGGACGACAACCCAAACCTCAGCCCATTTTTGCCGAGATCGCCAGCCAGGATGCCGTTTATTGGGGGTCAACAGAAAGAGAGCAGTTTGCCGCGCATGTGATGAATCTCGATGGTCGCTGGAAGTATATTCGCAATCGCTTTGATACCGATGAATTGTACGATTTGGAAACGGATCCGGACGAAATGCAAAATCTCGCGCAGCTTTCCGAATATCAACCGCGCATTATGGCTATGCGCCAGCAAATCGCCGAGATGATTTGCCATACGGGTCCCGGTCCCTACGACTGGTGTTTGTAATTGTAGGCAGTGCCAAGAAGGAGAACTAACAATATGGGAGAATCAACAGGAATGACAGAGCACGACGCTATTCCATTTGAGGTGTTTGCGGGTTTTGAGCGGCTTGAGAATGTCAATCCCATTCTTGCCTGCGAGCCACCAGAGTGGGCTGCCGCAGCCCATGCGTTTGTGATGGATGATACGGTGCACTATTTGTGGGGGAGAAGAAAAGAGGGCAACTATTGGATTTTGATGCATAGCACGGCTCCGGTGAATAATCCCGCAAATATTGCGCACGATCCGCGCAATCCCGTGCTCTTGCCTTCGAGCGAGGGATTTGACGATTATACAATCGAATATCCTTTTCCGTTTTGGAATCCCGCCGATGGCAGGTTCTATGTTTATTATTTGGGGCGACGACAAAAGCCGCCAAAGCAGACGGGGCTATTGGTGGGGGATGGCGATTTTGGCAAGTGGACGCGCGTTTGTCAGACGCCTGTGATTGCCTCAGATACCGCGTATGAGCGACAGGGTTCGTCGCATCCCTCGGTTGTGGTTATAGACGATACCATACATATCATTTATACGGGGGAGTCGGCAGAGCCACCGACCTTATGCCACGCGACCGCGCCGACAAACGATCCCGCGGCTGTTACCAAAGATCCCGCTAATCCCATTTTTAAGGGTAGCGGAGAAATGTGGGATAGTTGTGGTGTCCGAGAGGCTGAGATTTTTAAGGGTCCACAGTATTTCCATCTCTTTTACGGGGGGTCCGATGGCGAGGCCTGGCGGATTGGACATGTGCGAACGCGCGATTTTCGCACCTTTGAACCCAATCCGCACAATCCAATTTTTTCGCCATCGTCAGATCCCGACGCATGGGATTGCGACGGGATACTAACGCCCCAGGTGATTGAAATTGACAATCGCTACTACATGGTCTATGCGGGTATGAGAGGGAGGGAGTGGCAGACGGGGCTTGCGGTGGCTCGCTGAATCAACGAATCAACGAATCAACGAAAGAAGCTGGTGATGATCTTGGGGGCAGGGCGGGGTTCGTCTATGAACTGGCCTGAGAGTCGGCCAGTTGTACCCCGCTCCGTCTATTCGTTCAGTCTTTCAGAACGCGGTTGGGCGTGTACTGGTTTGTATAGTGACGCATGTTTCCCACGGCGTTGTTCTGTTTGATGGCGTCAGCGGGGAAGGTATGTAGAAACCAGTTGTTGTAGATTTCAGCGCTTTCCTGGGGGATGCCGCGAATGACTACGGCGGGTACACTGGTGGCGTGAAAGGTGTTGTGGTGGATTAATATAAGATCGCCAGCGATATGCGTATCGTCACCGCGGTCCCGACCTCCGTGCATGTCAAAGCTGTGGCTGTTGGCGTTTTCCAGAATCAGGTTGTAACGGGCTTCGTAGCTGGTGCCGGGTCTTCCGGTGCCTGCGATGTGGTGGCGACACCAGTCGAACAAATTGGCCTCAATCAAGGCGTTGGATTGGTCCAGTACCACGCCGTAGCCCAGGCCCTGGCGCTGGTTGTGGTGAAAATAGTTGTGATGGATGTGGTTGTCCGTTGAGCCGGCACGCAGGAAGATTGCGCCGTGGCTCCAGCCCCAGAGTTCGCAGTTATCGACTTCGAGGTTGGGATATTCGGTCTGGATGGCGCGGGAGTTGGGGATGCTGTAGTAGCGCCCTTCTGCGTGTAGTTGTCTCATCTGCTCGGTGCGTCTGAGGGTGTCTGGACCCTGAAAGCGAAGGCCAGTGATACGGACGTTGGGCCCGGTGGCGACAAAGAGGGGTATGGTTTCGAGTCGTTCGGAGTAGAGCAGGGCACCTTGAGAGCCGGGTTTGCCCCGACCACTGGCGAGTGTGACGCCTCCGCGTATGGCGATGTTCTGGTGTCCGGTCAGGTCGATTCTGATGGTATCTACTATATAGACTACCTGGTTGGGACCGGCGAACTCGAGGGCGTCGAACAGTTCCATGCGGTTTGTGACGAGATATTCGGATGGGTCAAGAAGGCGGTTATAGCCCTCACCACCGCCGATGGGATTGCCGGTGGGGTTGATGTCGGCACCAAATTTGTCATCGGAAAGCAGGGGTTTTTCCTGCTGGCCGTTGCCATCTGGGGTATCGGGGGTGAGTGGTTTTTCTTTGCCAGAACAGGCGAGCAGAAGGAGCAGGACCGTGAGATATCGGAGTGTTCCTAACATGTCAATCTCTTTCTCTGAACCACTCACAATACGGAGAGAAATTTTAAGCTTAACTTTGTAATAAAATTCTATTGCAAAGGTGCTAATTTGCTCAATGATTCATGATTTCGCGCTCGTTGCCACAGATTTCTCAAGTCGTTCTGATGTAATGATGCCCACTCAATTGTCAAACCCAATGCTCGTGAAGGAAGATTGCCTGCGATTACAGCCAATGTCTCAATATTGATTAGAGCCTCATATTCTGCATATTCCGCATGGAAATGTGGAGGTGGATGATCGTTCACATGCATTCTGATAATGATTCCATAAAATCGACATATCTCAGGCATTTACATTTTCCATCTTTAATATGGAAAAAATATCCTCTGGCGTCTTTCCTGTAATTTCCAAATAGAGCGAATCTGCACACAGATCTATTTCATCTGTCCAGATAATGACTCTACCATTTTCAACTTGAAAATTTTGAAACACGCTTGCATCTTTCCATGCCGAAAATATACCTTTCCCAACGAGATGGGATAGATCTACTTCGCCCTCAACGCCATCTGAATATTGAATCCAAATTTTATAATCAGCGCATGCTTTTGCAGATATGATTTTAATCATCAATAAATCTCCTATGCCAGGTTGCGATCCGTTTCAGAATGGTTTATCAACCAAAAACTACGGCAATTTAGTTGATTGATCAAGTCGAATGGAAGCCCAACCAACACGGACCACTCACGAGAAAGGAGTTCGCAATGCGCGATATTGTGGTCTTTAGCGGGAACGCACATCGTCAATTGGCAGAACATATATGCCAGTATCTGAGCGTGCCTCTTAGCCGCAGCACGATTAACCGCTTCAGTAACGATTGCATTCAGGTACAGTTGAACGCAAATTGTCGGGAAGCCGATGTCTTTTTGATTCAGCCTCTTGTGCCACCTGTCCAGGACCATCTCATGGAACTCCTGCAGATGCTGGATGCGGCACGCGGGGCATCGGCTGCCCGCACGACGGCCGTTATTCCATATTACAGTTACGCGCGGTCGGATAAAAAGGATGCGCCTCGCATCTCTATTGCAGGGAGACTGGTGGCAGATTTGATTGATACGGCAGGTGCTAATCGGGTGCTTACGATGGCCCTTCACGCGCCACAGGTACATGGATTTTTTCGCATTCCCGTCGATCATCTCAATGCCCTCCATGTGTTGGCGAGATATTTTCGGGGCAAAGACCTGGCGGATACAGTCGTTGTTTCACCCGATCTTGGAGGCGCAAAGGAAGCAACGCATTTTGCCCGTCTGCTCAAGTTGCCCGTAGCTGCTGGAACCAAACGCCGCATCAGCGATGAAAAAGTCGTCATTGATTCAATCGTTGGCGATGTAGAGGGGAAGAAGGTGATTGTTCTGGACGAGGAGATAGCTACGGGAGGAACTCTTGTGGAACTTATCGATCGTCTTCGAGAGCGCGGCGTCAATCACATCACGGTATCCTGTACGCATGGACTTTTTACGGGACAGGCCCTGCCGCGTTTGAGTGCAATTGCAGAAGTGAAGGAATTGGTGACGACAGATACGGTTCCGCTTTCTTCAGATATCCAATGTCATCCCAATCTGACTACCTTAACCGTGGCACCTCTCCTGGGAGAGGCGATCCGCAGGATACACCACGGGGAATCGGTTAGTAGTCTATTCACGGCGCCAGATTGGGTCGTCGATACGGGATAGATGGGACAGGGGTAGGCACTTTTAGCAATTAAGTTGCAGGCGCAGTATCAGTTAATGGCTCAATTTGAAGATCGCCGATCTTTTGTTGCGCGTGCCAGAGGTCGTATTGCAGTTGCAAATTCATCCAGAAAACAGGCGTTGTTCGAAATGCTTTGCTCAACCGAATCGCCATTTCCGGACTCACTCCAGCTTTGCCATTGACAAGCTCTGAAACGGTCTTACGCGCCACGCCGAGCGTCTGTGCTACTTCTGTCACTGTCAGGTTCAGTGGGATTAAACAAAGTTCTTTTAAAATTTCACCTGGATGAGCTGGATTGTACATTTCCATAAAAATGACCCTCAGTGATAGTCCACGAGATCTACATCGGACACAATACCATCTTCAATTCTGAAAATGACCCGCCAATTGCCACTCACTGAAACCGCCCAGAACCCCTTTCGATGACCTCGCAAGGGATGAAGGCGCAGTCCCGGAAGATTCATGTCTCGAACCATTAATGCCCGGTTCAAAGCCGTCAGAATCAATCGCAACCGTTTGGCCTGAGCAGGTTGAATGCCGGACGTGTTTCCCGTTCTAAAAAATAGTTCCAAACCTTTATGCCGAAATTTTTCGATCATCTGTAATGTAACCTGTAACGTGTCAGGTGTCAACTCATGTATGCGCGATGGATGATTTACAATGCAATTTTCGTGCCACTTGCAAAAAGCTTAGAATTTCGGCATTTTTAACTCCTGTGCAAAGATAGGTTGAACATGTTGTTCAACGCCCCACTCTCCATCTTGTAAATCCTGTTCTCGGATAGATTAAATATGAAAAAGAAAGCGGTTGTCTTGCTCAGTGGTGGGTTGGATTCTACCACAACGCTGGCGATTGCCACAAATCGAGGTTATGCTTGTTACGCGATCACATTTCGCTATGGGCAGCGGCACGAAACCGAACTCGAATGTGCGAGAAAAATTGCCGCTCATTTTGGCGTGCGGGATCACGTTATTGCCAATATTGATTCGCGTGCCTTTGGTGGTTCGGCATTAACCGACGATATCGATGTGCCAAAAAATCGGGATGAGAGTGAAATGTCCGACGGTATTCCGGTCACTTATGTCCCCGCTCGCAATACGATTTTTCTTTCTTATGCGCTTGCAATGGCCGAATCTTTGGACATTCGCGATATTTTTATCGGTGTCAATGCCATTGATTACAGCGGTTATCCCGATTGCCGTCCCGAATATATCGCCGCGTTTCAAACCATGGCAAATTTCGCCACTAAAGCTGGTGTTGAAGGAGATACGTTCACCATCCACACGCCGCTTATTGATCTGACTAAGGTTGAGATTATAAAGCGAGGATTAGAACTCGGTGTTGATTACGCTATGACCTGCACCTGTTACGATCCCGATACAGAAGGTCGCGCGTGCGGGCAGTGCGACGCCTGCCTGTTGCGCTTGCAGGGGTTTGCACAGAACGGTATGAAAGATCCGGTGGCCTATCGGTAAGAGGTGACCCCTTTTGCCATAACGCCCAAAGTCAGCTTGCTAAATTTATGCGGATTTACGATCTTACAAAGTAGTTATCTCATTCACCTTCAAAGAATTGTGTTTATGCCCGTTCTCTCACTCGACCAACTCATTGCCGATTATTGCGATCAAAACGCACACTCGCAACGTCTTTTCAAACGCGCACAAGAAGTTTTGCCCGGTGGCAATACGCGTACCGGTGTTTTTGTCAATCCCTTCCCGATTTACGCGGACCAGGGTGAGGGTGTTTATATCGATGATGTCGATGGCAACCGCCGTCTCGACTTTGTCAACAACGCCACCGCCCTCATCCTCGGTCACGCCCATCCCGCTGTGAGCGATGCCCTGCGCGAGCGTATCAATAGTGGTACTGCCTTTTTTGGTCCGACCCAACTCGAAATCGAATGGGCAGAACTCCTGCGCGAGCGCGTCCCCTCCCTCGAACATCTGCGCTTTTGTAGTTCGGGTACCGAGTCTGTGGGCAATGCTCTGCGCGTTGCTCGCGCTTTTACGGGGCGTCAAAAAATTGCCAAATTTGAAGGTGCTTATCACGGTATTGACGATCCAGCTCTCATAAGCTATGTGCCACCTGTTACTCCCGATCTCGGTCCCGAAGACGCGCCTCATTCGGTGCTTTCTTCTGCCGGTCTTGCACCCGCGACGGCTGAAAATGTCATTGTTTTGCCCTTTAACCATGCGCGTGCTTGTGAACATCTCATTCGTCAACACGCCGAAGAACTCGCATGCGTTATTATTGATCCGCTTTCTACGGCTGCGGGTATGGCTTTGCCGGATCCCGAGTTTCTCACGCTCTTGCGCGATGTGACGCGAGAACTCGATATTCTTCTTATTTTTGATGAAATTGTCAGTTTTCGCATGACGTCGGGGGGCACACAGGCGGCGTACAATATTACGCCCGATTTGACCTGTCTGGCGAAGGTCATTGCTGGCGGTACTCCGGCTGGTGCTTTTGGTGGTCGCAAAGAGGTGATGGCTCTGTACGACCCCACATCTGGATCGCCTGCGATTCCTCAATCTGGCACGTATAATGGCAATCCGCTCGTGGCTATCGCTGGTCTTATGACTCTTAAAACCATGACTACCGATGCATATCGCCATATTGACTCGCTCACCGAATACATTGCCGCTGGTCTCAAAGAAGTTTTTAAAAGTGCCAGTATTACTGCGACTGTTGTCACTGCTGGCTCGCTTTTTCGCATCTACTTTCTCGACCAGGCACCTGCCAATTATCGCCAGGCTGCACGGGACAGCAGCGAAAAACACCGCTGGCTCTATTTTTATCTTTTGAACCACGGCATCGCGATTCGTCAAGGCGGCTGTGTTTCTCTTCCTATGACGAGCACACACGCCGATGATTTGATCAACTGCGTGCGTGAGGGATTGCGCGTTTGGCCCTATTGATTCCAAAATAAATGTCTGTATCTATACCAGATGGCCTCGTTGTTCTCACCTTTGATGACGGTGTCAAATCACAACATACCTTCGCTGCCCCCATCTTGCTCGAATGCGGGTTCAATGCCACTTTTTATATCACAGAGGGCTTGAATTTTCTCACGGATAAAACGCGCTATCTCACCTGGGAAGAAGTGCGCGAATTACACGATCTGGGCTTTGAAATTGGGAATCATACGCAGCAACACAAAAGCGTAGCTAACCAATCGCGGGAGGAACTTTTATCCGATATCCGCTACATCGATCAGCAATGCAACCGCTACGGTATCCCGATTCCCACCACATTTTGCTACCCCGGCTACACCAATACTCCCGAAGCTGTTGATGTCCTCAATGAACGCGGTTTTACTTATGCCCGACGTGGCACTGCACCTGAATATCCTTATAATAGGGAAGGTGGTCGCGGGCCAGCCTATAATCCCGAGCAACACGATCCGCTTCTCATTCCAACTACGGGCGCGTCGGGACCGCACTGGAACTTTGACGATTTCTTGTGGTCGCTTGATCAGGCTCAAAACGGTTGTGCCACAGTCCTCACCTTCCACGGAGTGCCCGACCTCGATCATCCATGGGTGCATACCGAACCCGCATTTTTTGAACGTTGTATGCAACATCTCACAGATAATGGACACAGAGTAATCGCCCTGCGCGATCTCACAAACTACATCGCTATGGAGTCCTGATATGGTCGATTCTCTTCCCCTTATTGCCTACGACACGCTTGCAGAGCAAACCGAAGCCCTGTACCGCGATGGCTATGCCTATCTGCCTGATGTATTGGCGTGCGATCAAGTGGCAAAACTCCGCGATCATATGGACGCGCTTACACCTATCCCGGAAAGTTTTGACAAAAATGGGCGTCCCGAAGATATCGGTTTTATAAATAAACACATCAACAATGCGTTCAACCGACATTCTCATTTTCTGCAATTTCTCGACCGCCCCGGTGTGATCGAGGTCGCTGAAGCTATACATGGCGACGATTGCCACTGTATCGGTATGACCGCATGGATGACAGGTCCTGGTCGCCCCGACCAGAATCTCCACACCGACTGGCTTCCCCTGAGTCTGCCCGCAGATATACTTGAGGATTCTCGGGTACGTATTCCTATTTTTATCACTACGGCGCATTTCTATCTCGATGACATTACCGAAGAACTTGGTCCCACTAATTTTATTCCCGGTAGCCACCTTTCGGGCAGAAGTCCCAATGGGGATACAACGTGGAAAGATCAGACTGAAAAGTCCATTATGTGCAATGCCGGCGATGTGGTCATTTTCCGCAGCGAGGTCTGGCATCGCGGTACGGCCAATACCAGCGATAAGACGCGTTATTTGCTTCAAGTCCACTATGCGAAACGCATGATTACGCAAAAATACCCCCCGTATCTCAACCGTTTCCAGTTTGACCCCGAAATTCTCGAGCAGGCGACGCCGCGTCAGCGCCGTCTGATGGGCGATCACAAAAGCAGCAATTACGATTGAGGAGTACACTGTGACTTTCTTGATAGGATATTATCTGTGGCTAAAAGTTGTACATCTCATTGCCATGATTGGCTGGATGGTCGGTATTTTGTATTTGCCGCGGCTTTTTGCGTATCACGCCGATGCCTCTACTGATACAGATGCGGTGTTTCAGCAGATGGAATACAACCTTATGCGGCTTCTGCTTATGCCCTGTATGATTGTCGTTTTTATTACGGGCATTCTTTTGATTATTGCAACGGAGAGCCTGGCGAGCGGGTGGCTTCACACCAAAATTCTACTCGTGCTCATGCTCGCCGGATTGCACGGTATGATGTCGCGCCAGCGCAAAAATTTCCAACGTGGCGAAAATACCAGAAGCGCGGCGTACTTTCGCACATTTAGCCACGTTACAACGCTTATTGTGATCCTCGTTGTGGCGCTGGCTGTTCTAAAACCTTTTTAGTGTTGTGACCCTTTGAGTAGGAGTGAACATGGCAAACGACGAATTTGTGATTCCGCGACGATTGATCAATTCGGACCGGGAAGAAACACCGAGGTCCTTGCTGGATCTGATTGAACAGGGGCCATTCGATTTGGATACGGCGGCGTGGTGGATGTCGCATGTGACGAATGGGGCATCGTGGATTGTGGGGTCGGGTCCGGGCGGAATCGGGAAATCGACGACGATGCGTTCCTTTCTGAGCGTTGTACCCGGAGATCGGGCATTTGCGATTGCGATGCCAGGGGAGATCCCACAGCTCGCGGATCAGAAACGCTGCACGATTGCGCTCGAGTTGAGCGATCATCGGCCGCCCGGCTACCTTTGGGACCAGGATCTGCGTGACTTCTTCGATCTGTCGAAGGCGGGACATCAGCTTGTGGGGAATGTCCACGCGGATACGTTGGAAGAGACGCGTGAACAGATCGTCGGGGCGTGTAGCGTTCCCGAGGAACAGTTCCGTCACATCAACATCATCGCATTTGTCTGGCTGGAAGGTCATGAACGTGGACACAGCAGGCGGATCAGGGATCAGACATCGCGGCGGTTTCTGACAAGTGTGCACTACACCGATGGTTCAGGTGCTCACGAGCAAGTCTATTCGGAAGGGGCAGGACTCTCGCCCAACGCACCGAGGGATGTGGAACACGAGGCAAAGTGCCGAACATTTTTGGAGGAGGCATTGGGAGAAGCGTCGCGGGATATAGATGAATTGAGGGAGCGATATCTGGCCTGGCATTAGGAGCGGTAGATCCCCTTCGACTGGTAGCAGTCTCACGGACCTTTTTTCGATCAGGTCTGGATCTGTTCCAGCCAGCCTTCCAGGGTGTAGATCGGGTCGCCGATTTCCTCCGGACGGAGGCACGATAGGTCGGTGCGGTGTATGGGTCGAATGCCGAGGTCGGGGAGGGTGGCTCCGCGCTGGTGGAGGTCGGTGCCGTAGAGTTTTTCCAGGACGATGCCGTTGGCGTCGCACCAGTCGCCCGAGTTGAGGGTGGTCAGGCTCTCTTTGGGGTCGAAACTGGGGGCACCGAGGTAGCGGTGGATCCATTTTAGGGCGACGGTGTAGCCGAAGTAGGGTCGATGCCCTCCCGCCGGTTCGAACCAGCAAGCGATGTGGCCGTCCGGGAAATTCGGCGCTGCGCTGGCCACGGCGTTCCGGGTACCTTCCCACGCGGCGCCGTCTCCCTCTGTGTCGATGATGATGTCGGCGTCGCCGTTGAGAATGAGGACGGCGCAGTGGGGCGCCGCCAGAGAGAGGAATTCCGGCCAGGTACAGAGGGTGCGCAGGCGCTGATTCGGGACGCGGGTGCAGAATTTGCCGGTGACTGTCATGGTGTCACACAGCGCCCAACCGGAGACCAGAGCCAGCTTGAGGCGGGTGTCGAGGGCCAGCATCCAGGAGGCCTTGGCGCCGCCGAGGGAGTTTCCCGCCACACCGACGCGCTCCCGGTCGATGTCGCTCCGGGTGAAGAGGAAATCGATTCCCCGCATCGTGTCGAAGACGAGCTTACCCATGATGAGCCGGCCAGCCTCATCGGCGCAGGTGTGGACCTCTTCGGGGTCGTGCGCCCGGGTACCTATGTCGCCGCAGATGTGACGCTCTTCTTCTCCGACCGGGTCCAGAACCAGGCAGGCCAGCCCGAGTTTGGCATAGAGTTGGGGGATGTAGGTGTACTGCCACTGGCTTTTGCTGCCGCCATGACCACAGGTCATCACGATGGATGGCATGGGTGCGATGGAGCGTGCGGGGCGATAGAGTACGGATGGGACGCGGGAACCGGGTTCGCTCGTCCAGATCCATTTTTCGACGACGATTCCATCCCGTTCGATCTGTCCGCGGGACTCCGGAGCCAGGTCGCAGCGGACCGTGGGGATGCCCAGGAGGTCGCGCAGGGCGCGGCGGAGGGATTCGGTTTGCATGGGAAAGCTCTTTAGCTGGACAGCGGGATGTCGGCGTGCTGTGAGACGGTGAAGGTCCGTCCTGTAGATAGGAAAGAATGGTGGAGGCGGCGGGAATCGAACCCGCGTCCGAAAGCGGTTTGATAACGGCATCTACGTGTGTAGTCTATTCACTTAGAATCTCGCACCCCGCGCCCCAACAGACAGGGTCGCTGAGATGCCAGCCCGATGGTTGGGGCTGTGGCCCACTCTCATCCGGAGGCCCTCGAGCGGAAACCCCCGCACCAGCCTGCTCTCGTCGGCGCTCTGCCCAGACCACGCAGGCAAGGTCTGAGAGAACGGACTGCGTAACGGTTAGTTAGGCAGCCATTGCGTACGTGTTATCGTCCGCAGTTGCGTTTTTTCCCAATTGTTTTACGAGGTGATTGGGCACCTCGACACGCAGCTATTATCTCTCCACCCCCGTCGAAGCCGTGTCGCCCCCAGCACGTTCAAAAATATATCTAAGTTAGTCCTTCCAGTCAAGCGGTCAGCCTAATTCTCCTTAAACCACTCAATTGTCTGTCGCAATCCCTGCTCTGGCGTCACCTGAGGTTTCCATCCCAGGAGTTTTTTGGCCAGGGTGATATCGGGTTGTCGCATTTGAGGATCGTCGCCGATTTGTGCATTGGGCATCAGCGCGATTTCGCTTTTGCTTTCGGTTAGTTCAATAATCTTTTTTGCCAGATCTAACATCGATGTTTCACTCGATGGATTGCCGATATTTACGGGCGCGTGATAATCGGCGTGCATCAATCGATAGATCCCTTCAATCAGGTCTGAGACATAACAAATACTGCGCGTTTGACTGCCATCGCCATATACTTTCAATGGTTCACCTGCCAGTGCCCGATTGACAAAATTGGGAATGGCTCGTCCATCGTTTTTGCGCATGCGAGGACCATAGGTATTAAAAATTCGCACAATCCGCGTATCGATCCCGCTTTCGCGGTGATAGGCCATTGTCATGGCTTCGGCAAAGCGCTTGGCTTCGTCATAGACACCACGCACGCCCAGTGTATTGACATTGCCCAAATACGATTCTGGCTGCGGATGCACCAGCGGATCGCCGTAAATCTCGGATGTTGAGGCCAAAAAAAATTTCGCTTTTTTTGCACGCGCCACACCGAGCGCGTTGTGCGTACCGTGCGCGCCCACTTTCAGGATGCGAATGGGATAGCGCGAAAAATCATCGGGGCTGGCCGGGCTGGCGAAATGCAATACATAATCCAGAGGTCCTTTCACGTAGATGTATTGCGTCACATCGTGTTTGATAAATGTAAAACCATCCCGACCAAACAGGTGTGCGATATTTTTTGCACGTCCAGTCAACAGGTTGTCCATGACAATTAGTTCGTGCCCTTCATCCAGCAATCGGTCGCACAAATGCGACCCCAAAAACCCCGCACCACCTGTTAGTAAGATACGCATATAGTTCCTGTTACAGTTTAAAGACGTGATCTTTGTTTCCAGATACGGCCTGTGTGGCATTGCGCGTATCGACAATACAACGCGCGTGCTTGACTATCCATTCATAATCCCAATTGCTGTGATGTGTCACAATCACCACACAATGGGCTTCAGTTGTATTTTTTTTATTTAAAGAGGTACTTTTCAAATCCAAATTTTCTGTCTGCAAGTGATCTACAAACGGATCGCAATACGAAACTTTCGCACCTTTCTCCTGAAGCATTTCTATAATATCCAATGCTGGCGACTCGCGAATATCGCGTACATCGGGTTTGTACGTCACGCCCAATATCAGGATGTTCGAGCCTTTCAAACACCGCTCGTATTCGTTGAGGGCGTCGGTGATTTTTTCGACTACATAGCCCGGCATGCTGCGCGTCACTTCGCTGGCCAATTCTATAAAGCGCGCATTGTAATTCAAGGTCTTCAATTTCCAGGCCAGAAAGTGAGGATCAACCGGGATGCAATGCCCGCCCAACCCAGGACCGGGATAAAATGGCATGAACCCAAACGGCTTGGTCGCTGCGGCATCGATTACTTCCCAAACATCCACCCCCAGGCGGTCACACATCAGGGCCACTTCATTGACAAGGCCGATATTTACACTGCGAAATGTATTTTCCAGCAACTTGGTCATTTCTGCTGCTTGGGTTGATGAGACCGGTACGACTTCGCCGATCGATTGTCGGTAAAAATGCGTGCCTATTTCTGTGCAAGACGGGGTAATACCACCCACGACTTTGGGCGTGTTGGTGATGGTATAAACCCTGTTGCCCGGATCGACGCGCTCTGGGGAAAATGCCAGAAAAAAATCTCGACCGACTTTCAAGCCACTTTCTTCGAGCAGTGGCAATACCAGTTCATGGGTCGTCCCTGGATACGTCGTGCTCTCCAAAATCACCAGTTGTCCACGGCGCAGTCGGTCTTTGATTGCACCACATGCTTGTAGTATAAACGAGACATCCGGATCGCGTGTTTTATTTAATGGTGTGGGCACACATACCACAACCACATCGGCCTCATTGAGCACATCGCATTCTCGCGTGGCTGTCAATTTCCCCACAGCTTTGAGACCCGCTACCTCAAATTCCGATACACCCTGCACATCGGACTTTCCCGATTCTACCAGATCTACTTTGCGCGACGATGTATCGATTCCCGTGACAGAAAACCCCACCTTGCCCAATTCCACGGATAGGGTCAATCCCACATACCCCAATCCCATCACCGCTATCCGCGCTTCGTGCGATGCGATTTTTTCCTCCAGCATCTGTCTGGGGTTGGCGATTTCCCGAGGTAATCTTTCCGGTATAGCCATTATGTTATCCGCTCTGGTCCGATCATTTGAATCAATACGGCCTTTTGAATGTGCATGCGATTCTCTGCTTGATCCACAGCAATACATCGCTCGCTTGCCATGACCTCATCCGTTACTTCATATTCCTTGTGTGCAGGTAAGCAGTGCATTACATAAGCATCTGTCTTTTTGAGCAATTCGCTATTGATCTGATATGGCATGAATACTTTGGTGCGTCGCTTCTTTTCCTCTGAAAATTCTGGATTGTTAAAAAATTCCATATCAATCCACGTATCGGTATAAACAAAATCTGCATCGGCAACAGCAGCTTCCAGATCCAGCGTTTCTTCAAACAACCCGGTTGCACGCGCTGCTTTAACCAGTTCGGGGTCTGCCGATGGCTTGTTGATCTCTGGCGTCACAGCCGTTATGCGTACGCCTGCTTTTGTGCACGCTGTCACCAGCGAATTGCACACATTGTTCCAGATGCCCACATAAACGACATGCGTTCCCGCCAACTTGCCTCGCACTTCCAGGATCGATAGCAGATCGCCCAGGGCTTGACAGGGGTGATAGCGGTCACAACATCCGTTGATCACAGGGACTTCGGAGCCGAGAGTCAGCCGCAGCAGATCTTCGTGTTTGAGCATGCGCGCCATAATCACATCGGCATATCGCGACAGGACCTGTGCCTCATCGCGCACATCAGCCAATCCAAAATTGGTGGTCATCCAGTCCAAAAATACGGCCTGACCTCCCAATTGATGCATGCCCACTTCAAAAGATACGCGGGTGCGCGTCGATGTTTTCTGAAATAACATCGCCAAAGTTTGTCCCTTTAGCAAACCTTCATAGCGCTCGGGATTCTTTTTGATCACCAGCCCCATTTCTACCGCATGCAAAATATCATCTGGCGACCACGTCTTCAGTGTCAAAAGATCCATATCCATTTCCTTTCTATTGAACCGCTGCTACAGCCTGCCCCTGCTGGAATCAAAGCAGGGGTTGCCAGGCCAGGGGGAGTTTCATCGATTCACAATTGTTCGCGCACAACAGATAGCAAACGCGCTTGCACTTCGTCAACAGTGCCTTTAATCTCGCACCCCGATGCGCGGATGTGACCGCCACCATCAAATTGACGGGCAATGCGATTGACATCCACTTTTCCCCGCGACCGTAAACTCACGCGCTGTTGTCCAGGCTCCTGTTCTTTGAAAAATAGTGCGACTTCAACCCCGTCAATCGACATCGCGTGATCGACCACGCCATCCAGATCGCCATTCATCGCATGGATTTTGTGATCGACGTACAATGTACTGATCTGTCCATTTTCGTGTAGCGTTAGATTCGACAGCGCGAATCCCAGGGTTTTCACCGTTTGGTACGTTTGATGCGAAAACATGTTCTCCGCAATCTGTTGCGGGTCAGCGCCGTGCGTAACGAGTTCTGCGGCAGCGCGGAGTGCGCGTTCTGGATGCGAATGTTTAAATAGCTTTGTGTCAAAAACAAGTCCGGCATATAAACACGTTGCTATCTCGGGTGTAAACCCCGAATTACTACGACGGGCGTGCCGGTTTATGAGCAAATAGATCAATTCACTGACAGAACTGGCATCTGGATCAATCACCCGTACATCGCCCTTCTCATCTGCATCTACATGGTGATCGATCACCAGCGTTTTTGTCGCAGGCCCAATCAGATTCGCGACATCGCCAATGCGTTTTTTCGATGTCGTCGTATCCACCACCACGAGGCGCGGTACTACTGGAATCGAGCGGTACACCGATTCTATGCGATCATAGCCCGGCAAAAACCGATATTTGCGATCCGGCGTCTCGTCCGCCACCACAATGCGGTGCTTTTGATTCTGGCGCGTCAACCAGTGGCTCAACCCCAATAACGCACCGAGGCCATCGCCATCGGCATTCACATGCGTTGTCAGCACGAGTTCCTCGCCTGCCAACAAAAAATTCAGAGCCGCTTGAAAGTCCATTGTTATATCCAAATGTACATATCAATGCAAGAGGATAGCTATTCGTTAACGCTTTAACATTTGCTCGTGCTGGCGTTTGCGTTGCAGCAAAATTTGCTGTCGCCGCTTCTGAGAACTGAGTATGGTGTAAATAATACTCACCCGTTTGCGCGCCGCCTGCAATGCCTGGACATCCCGCTGGTCCTGATTTTTTATCCGGGAGAAATACAGCATGCGTTGTGCCGCATCTCGTAGCGACTTTGCCGAAAACAACACTGAGAGTGTTCCCTGTCGTCCTATTTTGTATATTTCACGCGCACGCTGCGCTATATTCTGCTCGCGATTTTTGAGTTGTGACTCAGCCAGTCTAAGCTGTTGCTCAGTACGGTTGATTTCGTCCCCCAGACTATTGATTTCCTCAGTCAAATTTAGAGATGTGTCCTGAGTCTTTTCATCTGGTTGAGCCGATACGTCAGACGAGGCTTGAGGCGTTTGCAAATCACGCGCTTTTAAGCTGTCCATAGCCGCTTGTTCAGCTTTGAGACGTGCTTCCAGCGCTCTTATTGTTTGTGCGCTTCCATTAGGCGATAATATGAGTAGAAAAGCTATTATACACAATATATACGCTGGTTTTTGCACGCTATACCTCACGTAATTTCTCTCAACACGCGGTTCAGGGATGCCCAACTGCCTATCGCGCCCAGTACGATGCCCAATACTACCAGGCAGAATGACAGTTCAATCGTTGGTGTGACTGTCAACTCCGGTACGCGAACAGCCCACCACGGTGCTATATAAGCCAACATCATGGGTGCCAAAAATCCACCGATAGAGCCTTGTATTGCACCCCCAGCTCCAAATATCATCCATACAGTTATATCCGTTGCGCCGACCAACCGCATAATCCCAATGGCATCGCGCTGCGCGAGTACCATCAACTTGGTCGCATGGCTTATTGCAAATGCACACGCAAAACACAGCATACACCCAAGCGCGAGTCCAATGCCGGTGATTACTGTAATAAAATGCGCTAAAGAATCCGCCCAAGCTTCTCCCACATTTACACCTTCTACAGCACTATGACCGGTTACAGACCTTGCAACAGTTCGAGCTCGGCGCGGCATATTTTCTCCGGGCGAGATATGTACTCTGAGCGAAGCGGGCAATGGATTGCTCGAAAGTGCATCGACCGTACCCAGGCCAAATAGTGACCGAAATTCTCTGGCAGCCACATCCTGATCCACATACACAATTCCGGCTACCTCGGACCTTGCTTCTAACGTGCGCCGCAATGCGATTATGCGCTGAGGTGAAATGCCATCTTTTAAGTAAATGTCTATCTCTACCCGTGCGCGCAATCGGTCAACCAGCGCGTTCCCACTCTCGATGACCTGCCAAAAGAATCCCAATACCAGCAGCGATGCCCCAATGGTCGCCACAGAAATTACACCTGCGATTCTCGTACTCACAACTCCTTGCCAGGCCTCGCGCAATACCAGCGACAATTTCATTTTACTTTTCCATTTTCTCAATTTGTGACTTGCTCAATGATGCCATTTTCCAACTGCAATAATTCGCCAGGGATATCGATTTTCCTGCACTGCATCACGTGTCGCTATGATTACAGCTATTCCGCGTGCATTTATCTTTTTTAAAATAGCCATCACATGCTCTGTTGCCTCGGAATCCAAATTGGCTGTTGGTTCATCTGCCAACAAGATAAGGGGATCATTCACCAGTGCCCGCGCAATTGCCACTCGTAGCCGTTCATAACCCGACAACTCATCTGGATACACATTGCGTTTGTGCAACAAATCCACATCCGACAATATTGCCTGTGTTTTTCGCTTGATCCAGCGTCGCGAAACACCTGTTACTTCAAGCGCGAAGGCCACATTTTCATAAACTGTGCGATGGGGTAATAGTTTAAAGTCTTGAAATACCACGCCCACTTGTCGTCGCAATCGAGGGATATCCGTTTTTCGAATTTGCCGCGAGTCGTACTCTCCCACAGATACCACGCCCGAATCGGGTAATTCCAAAAATATAATTAGCCCGAGTATTGCGCGCTTTTCCGCTTCGGTCTGTCCAACCAGATAGACAAATTCGCCCTGATTGATCTCTAAATTGGCGTCGATCAATATCGGTTGTCCCTGCTGCTCGACACCCACGTTTTGTAATTTAATCACAGGCATGATGTACGACTGCTTCAGTAGTTCCAATTGAACTATTTTTTTAGAACAAAATGCACCCGGTCCGAAAATTCTGTCGGTGTTGCATACCCAAATCCACCGTATGCTCCCACTATATCAAAAGGCGATTTATCTACAATTTCTTCAATCGCCGACAAGGAATAGATGCGCTGTTGATGCACTTCTTTGACCACTTCATCCGTATCTTCAAAGTGAATATCAAATTTGTTGTATTGCACACCCTTCTCGTAATAGCTGTGTCGCCGATATGAAAATCCATCCCCCGAATCTTCTGACTGCATGTTGCTAAAGTATTGCCTCGAATTGCTCTCTGTACATATATCGACTACAAAAACACCGTTGAAATTTACAATGCGATGTACTTCTTCCAGAGCACATGCGATCATTTCAGGGGACATCAAATAGTTGATGCTATCGTACAAACACAACACTGCGTCACATGGAGGCAAATCGCTCAAATCAAGCAGATTGCGATGGTAAAATGGAATGGGATAGCGCAACTTGCGCGCCTTTTCTATAGCCATATCCAGCATTTCCCGGCAACCATCCGCACCCATCACATCGAACTTCTGACGGTATAACTGAATTGCCAAACTACCCGTGCCACAGGCCAGGTCCAATACGCGGTTGGGTTTGACTTTGTGTCGTGCGAGCAATGACGACACATAATGCGCCCAATGTACGTAATCCACATGTCGCATCACATGGTCGTAAATGGTCGCTAAGCGACTATAAGGTGTTGCCTCAGTTTCAAAATTCGGCATAAAATGAAAAACGGCCAGCCCGTGCCGGCCTTGACCTTTCTACTTTGCGGAGTGGTGAGGGGAGAGCGCGTCTCAAAAAAATTCTGGTGCCCGTGCCTCATCTCGAATAACGCGATAATAGTCAGGTGCTCGTTTCCGCGACACATTGCCCCGTGGAATCGCCAATACTTCAAACTCTAACAGGCGGTCGGAAAACGCAATGCTCACTCTCTGGCCGATACGCAAAACGCGACTCGCCTTGGCTTCCTGCCCATCTACTGTCACAATCCCATTGCCACACGCCCGCTTGGCCTCTGATCGACGCCGCACCAGACAACACGTATTTAGATATATATCTAATCTCATGTCACGTTTGCCCCAACGAGTCTCTGCTCTTTTACTCTTCCAGCCGCACATCCACATATAATTTCGCTCGCGTTTCCGCCAGTTTCTCGCGGAATAATGCTTGCAAGCGTTCCTCTTTGGCAATTTGCTCTAATGCGGTGGCCTCATCATTGATGCGGAATAGGTTCCAGCCGCCTTCCACTTTTACGGGCAAACTCACATCGCCCGGCTTAAGTGCTCGCACCACCTCTGCATATTCGGGCGGAAGGTCAGTTCTGGGAAAACTTCCCAGAAATCCGCCGCGCGATGCTGTTTCTTCAAAGTCGGAATGTTCGCGCGCAAGTTCGGCAAAATCCACCCCGTCTTTAATTTGTTGATACAACGCCATTGCCTTTTGCTGCGAGGCTTTTTCGTCTTTTTGCAACAAAAACAAAATGTGCCGCGCCCGCACCTGGTCGCCCGATATTTCCTCAACGCGAATAATGTGAAAGCCAAATTGCGATTGCACGAGGTCGCTCACTTCGCCGACTTTGAGACTGAAGGCAACATCTTCAAATGCAGGTACCATGGTACCGCGCCCAAAAAAGCCCAGATCTCCACCCCGAGATGCACTGCCAGGGTCCTGTGAGTATTCTTTTGCCAGCGCTGCAAAATCTTCACCTGCTCGAATGCGTTCTAAGACCGCTTCTGCCTGGGGGCGAATTTTGTCCTGTTGTTCTGTCGATGCAACAGGTTCAACAAATATATGGCTCAAAGACACGACATTCGACTCGCCGCGCCGGTATTTTTCTTGAAATTCCTTTATATCTCGGGGCGATACGCTGACCTGCTGCGCCAGCATTTCATACATACTGCGTTCCAAATACTGATTGCGAAATTGTTCCCTGAATTTGTCTCGCATCTGTCGCTCGGTCAACCCCGCTTTTTTTAATTCTTCGGCAAAAGCCGCTGTGCCAAATTGTTCCTTAAACTGGCGAACCTGCGCTCGCACCATTTCTTCCACGCGCTCGTCATCTATCTCTATGCTGTCTTCTCGCGCTCTGACCAGTAATAAGTTGCGCTGAATTTCATTTTCCAGCACCTTATTGAACATATTCTCAAGCTCTGCCTGCGGTACAGTTCGCACATCAATTCCCCGACCGATCAATTCCATCCGCAGCTTGTTCTCCACATCGGATCGCAACACAATTTTGTCATCTACTACTGCTATAATTTTATCCAATAAGATAGGTTCTGCACGCGCTGTGCCCGCGAGCAGGAATACCCCAATCAGCAAGTTGATAAGCGGCGTTTTCATGTCGATAAATTCCTTGAAATCGGTGAGACATTCCTCACCTTGCACTATTCAATTGCTTCCAATCCACTGACCATTCAATCCGTTCTTTGAGCTCGGCAAGCAATTTGGCGCGTTGCGCGCGTCGGCGCTCGGTCAGGATGCGTTGCTGAATCTCGCTGCGCACATCGACCAGATCGCGTATTGAACCCGCGTCGTTTCGATCCATTACTTCGATGATATGGTAGCCCAACTCGGTACGCGTGCGTATCCGGTGTCCCAATTTGGCATCCCAACATGCCGCCCAAAAAGAAGAGTTGACCATATCTTCGGTAAAATACCCCAGATCGCCACCATTTATAGCCGACTGATCGATTGAGACTTCGCGTGCTACCTGTTCAAAAAATTCGCCCTTTTGCAGCCGGTCCCACGCCCGAGTCTGTGCATTCCGATCTGCCACAATGAGGTGCCGTACCCTGAGTTCGAGTTGTTCGCGCTCAAAATCTGCACGATGTTCTTCGTAATAGGCGAGAATTTCATCCTCTGAGACTTCGGCATCGCGTGCGTGCGTGCGTGCCATCAATTCGCTCGCCAACAGTTGCCGAACAGCGCGGTCAATGCGGTCTGATATTTCGGGGTCCTGGTCGAGTTTTTGTCTTATGGCTTCTCGATAGAAGAGTTCTTCCTCGATCCATTTTTCGACCAATATTTGTTTTTCTTTTGCTGAGATTGTGCCTGCAAACGGAGGGGGAATACGTCTCTCCAATGCTTCTTTGGTCAGATGGCGATTCCCCACTTGCGCCACGATGGAAACTTTTTGTGGCCTCTCGCATCCCCACATGCCAATCAGGCAGATTATCAGGCCAATTTTCAAATACCGCGCTCGCTTCAAAACGCGATCCCCCATTGCGATCATATCCCCGCATGTGGCTCTAAACTATTGGCAATAAAAAAGGTTCCAAGTAATCGAATATACGCCTTCAAATTAGGCTCTGCAACACATTTTTAGCCGATTCTAACCGCGATTGCGGTCCCTTTCCAATTAGTGCGACTTCGATTTTTGGCGGCTCTCCCAGAGCAAATTCCAGGGGGATTGGTGACTGTGTCACCATCCGTTCGATATCTGTTCGCATCAAGGGTTTGTCTGGCGACAGGGTCATTGTCATGGTCTGTCCAATTTGCAACTGCGATAACCTGAGTTGGCGGGCCAAAATTTTGACCTGTAAGATGTCTAATAATGCGGATGTGGGGTCGGGCAAAGGCCCAAAGCGGTCCGCGAGTTCTTCTTCAATCGCCAGGACTTCCACTGTTCGCCTTATCTGGCCCAATCTCTGATAAAACTGCATTTTTTGATCTGCATCTGGAATATAGTCGTCTGGAATATACGACGAGACGGACACCTGTACATCTGGCTCAATCGCAGGTTCAGTCTCATCGCCTTTAATTTGCCGCACGGCTTCGTCCAAAAGGCGCGTGTACAAATCAAATCCCACGGCTGCTATATGTCCGTGTTGTTGCGCGCCGAGCAAGTTGCCCGTGCCCCTGATTTCCATGTCTCGCATTGAAATGTGAAAACCCGATCCCAAATCCGAAAATTCTTCGATGGCGCGCAATCGCCTCACCGCCGGTTTTTTGAGTGCTTGCCACGACGGCACGCATAAATACGCATATGCCCGCTTATTCGACCGCCCTACTCGACCGCGCAATTGATACAACTGCGCCAATCCCAGGCGATCTGCTCGATTTACGATTAGCGTGTTCGCATTGGGAATGTCCAGCCCGGATTCCACGATCATGGTCGAGACCAGAACATCGTATTTGTGCTCAAAAAAGTCCATCATCACTTTTTCGAGTTGTCGCTCGGGCATTTGTCCATGTCCCATACCAAAACGCACCTGCGGTAGCAAGCGCGTGAGAAAGCCCATCATCGCGTGCATGGATTGAACCCGATTGTGGACAAAATAAACCTGTCCACCGCGATCTACTTCCCGTAAGACCGCTTCGGCAATGCGGTCTTCTTCAAAAGCCAGCACTTCGGTCTGAATTGGCAAGCGGTCTTTGGGCGGGGTTTGTATGACAGACATATCGCGTGCGCCCATCAGCGACATGTGCAGGGTGCGCGGAATGGGTGTGGCGGTAAGTGTCAACACATCTACCAGGCGTCGCATTTCTTTTAACCGCTCTTTGTGCCGCACTCCAAAGCGGTGTTCTTCGTCTATGACCAGAAGGCCGAGGGATTTGAAGTTGACATCTTTTGACAACAACCGATGCGTGCCCACCACGATATCTACGGTGCCTTTCTTCATTGCTTCGAGGGTTCGCGTTTGTTCGGCCCGCGTTCGGAAGCGGCTCAAGACCGCTACATGGACGGGAAATTCGGAAAACCGTTCGCAAAATGTGCGATAATGTTGTTGCGCCAAAATGGTCGTGGGAGCGAGTACTGCTACTTGTTTGCCATCTAAAATTGCCTTAAACGCCCCGCGAATCGCCACTTCTGTTTTGCCATATCCCACATCGCCACAAATCAAGCGGTCCATGGCAGACTGCGCTTCCATATCTTTTCGCACGGCGTCAATCGCTTCTTGTTGATCCCGGGTTTCGCGATAGGGAAATGAGGCTTCAAGTGCGTTCATTTCTGATCCGTCAGGCGAAAATGCCATGCCCGGTTGCGCCTTGCGTTCGGCGTATAATGACACGAGTTCTGCCGCCATTTTGAATATGGCTTTGCGCGTCTTTTCCTTTAGTCGCTCCCAGGCTACTGTGCCCAATTTGCTCAATACGGGTACTACGCCATCTTGGCTTGAATATTTTTGCACCTGATCCATTTGATCCACTGGCACAAAAACCCGATCCCCATCCCGATATCCAATGGTCAGACAATCGCTGGACATGCGGCCTATTTCAATTCGCTTCACGCCGTCAAACCGACCGATTCCGTGATCTACGTGCACGACAAAGTCGCCGCGCTGAAGTGCGGACACAGTCTTGATGGGCTGTGCGTCTTGAAAACGTCGATACCGCCGTCTGCGATGTACGCGGCTGTAAATTTCGTGGTCATTGATCAAAAAGACTTTGCCGGGGCGGTATGTAAATCCGGATTGTAGTGTACCCACATATAGGGAGACGATATCGGCACTTTCTTCCAGGATTTCTTCCAACCGCGCTTTTTGCCCTTCACTTTCACACAGAATGACCACTTCATAAGCGTCCAACCAGTGCTTTCGCAAATCCTCTTTTAACAGTTGCACATGGCCTTCGTAGTGTCGCCCACTCTGTCCACCCAAATCCACCATTTTCTCAGATGTCCCCCCCAGTGCGCGATTCAAGACCCGGGGCATGCGTTCCAATTGCCGAAGCACGGTCTCAGGTTGGCGGAGTACACATTGCGCTGGCAAGGGTTCTGTTTCTGCCCGCCGTTTCTTTTGTCGCTGTGCGATTTGCTCACACGCGTGCCAGGCGTTATCTGCGGCAGTAGCGATACCATCCGGGTCATCGAGGACGAGCCAGCATCCTTCGGGCACGTAATCCAACAACCCCGTTCGCTCGCCATATAACACACTCAAATAGTGTTCCTGTCCTTCAAAAATGCCTTCGCGTTCCAGTAAGTTTCGCACCTCGGGCAATTCAATGCCCAGATCCCGTTCTGCTATTTCCAGGTTTTCCAGATAAATATCCGCCAGTGTAAGCGGAAGTACGCTTTCCCGACAGGGCAAAATGCGCGTTTCCTCCAGTTGCGCGATAGACCGCTGAGTGCTCAAATCAAATGCTCGGATGGATGAAATTTCATCGCCCCAAAACTCCAGTCTGACTGGATGCGCGTTGCCAAACGAACAAACATCCAGGATGCCGCCGCGCATTCCAAATTGCCCCACACCTTCCACAGTTGTTACCCGTTCATATCCGATTTCCACCAGATGATCGGCCAGTTGTAGGGGCGAGATCTCCTGTTCCAGACGAAGCGTTTTTACACTCAGGTCAAAGAGGTCTGGAGGCAAGGTGTGTCCCATCAAGGCTTCGATGGGTGTGACCACAATGCCACTGGCTTTCCGGTGCAACTGGTCCAGCGCTTCCATCCGCAAGCCCACGACATCAAGGTGCGGCGAACGCCCGTCAAAATGCGCGACACCCCAACCTGGAAAGTAGCCCACGTGTTCTTCGTCTAACAGCCGCTCCAAATCATTGCGCAATGCCTCGGCGCGGTCCTCATCTGCACATACGACTACCACCGGGCCGGGTACGGTTTCTTCAATCCATGCGATGGCAAATGCAGATAGCGCCCCGGTGCCTCCGCGCATGGTTACGGCCCGTTTTCCCGATTCCAGTTTTTGCGATAGGTCTTTAAATGGCGTCGAGTTTTTGATTCTGTTGTACAATATATCAACGGACATAAATTTTAACTTTTCCTCCCAAACAGTACACACCAAAAAGCTCGACACATTGTATGCGTCGAGCTTTTCAGAAAAATGGCGGGGTAGACGGGGCTCGAACCCGCGACCACCGGCGTGACAGGCCGGTACTCTAACCAGACTGAGCTACTACCCCAGGTTCAATTGTGAAACAATCTTCAAAATTCTCTGAAGGAACGAAAATTTAACAAGGTGTCTTTGCAGTGTCAAGCAAATTTAACAAATTATACCCCTTGTTTTTAGCATATCATCTCATTATGTTGGGGCGATTTCACGCCAAAACTTTCAAAGGAGAATTTTATGACTCGACGCGATGCTTTATGGATCGTTTGCTTCCTGGTCGCAGGGGCGCTTGGTCTCACCTGTTATATCCAGTTTTTCGACCGCGCGCTCCCCGTTGCTTCGCTCAATTTTCGCGTAGATCGCGAACAGGCATATCAATCTGCTGAAGCGTATCTCGACCGTCTGGGTTACGATCTCACAGATTACGAAAGTGCTCAGGTATTCTCGTACTCCAGCCTGCCCCAGGTGTTTCTCGAACGCACCCTGGGTCTTGAGGAAGCCAACCAACTCGTGCGCGAATGGGTTTCGGTATGGTACTGGAATATCCGCTGGTTTAAGCCGCTTCAAAAAGAAGAACTCCGCGTGCGCATTGATCCCGGTGGACGTATCGTAGGGTTTACGCACAGCATCCTGGAGTCTGACGAAGGCGCGAGTCTTTCAGAAGAAGATGCCCGCGTTATTGCGGAAACCTTTCTGACCGATGTGCAGGGCTTTCAACTCGACGATTACGAGCCTATCGAAGCGTCGAGTATTGAGCGCCCCAATCGCATGGATCACACTTTTACTTACCGCAAAAAAGACTTTGTTGTAGGCGATGATGGGCACTACCGTTTGAGAGTTACAGTTAAGGGCGATAAAGCAGGTTATTTTGCCGAATATCTCAAAGTGCCCGAAACTTTTTCCCGCAATTATCGAGAAATTCGCTCGCGTGCGGGCCTGCTTACCAATATCGCGTCGGTTTTCGCTTTTGCACTGGGCATTGCAATGGTTGTGGTGCTCGTGCGTAAATATCGCCAGCGCACATTGATATGGCGCGCTGCTCTCGGCGTGGGCATTCTCGTAGTCGCTACCACTTTCCTCGGCGCCGTCAATGGCTATCCGATCACGCGCTTTGGTTACGATACCACGCAGTCCTTTGTTTCCTTTATTCTCACTTTTATTTTTTATACCTGTCTATTGGGTGCCGTGCTCAGTGGGATCATGATTGCCCTGTCCGGCGCAGCCGGAGGAGCTGCCGCCCAGGATGTGGAAGGCTGGAAAAATCCGCTCGCACGTCTGTCTCTGCGCGGCTGGCGATCCGCGAGTTTTGCTCGCATCACCCTCGTCGGTTATGGGCTTGCATTTGCCCATCTGGGATATGTGACCATCTTTTACATTTTGGGCAATGATTATCTGGGGGTCTGGTCTCCTGCGGCGATGACACAGTACAGCAATACGTATAGCACATACTTGCCGTGGATTTATCCCCTGCTTATCGGTCTTGTCGCCGCTACATCAGAAGAATTTCTCTTTCGTCTGCTCGCCATTTCCCTGCTCATCCGCTGGCTCAAAAAACCCTGGTTGGCCGTGCTCATTCCCGCGATTGTGTGGGCCTTTTTGCACGCGAATTATCCGCAGGAGCCTATTTATATTCGCGGTCTCGAACTCACCGTGGTTGGCGTTATCTTTGGTATTGTGTTTTTGCGCTACGGTGTTTGGGCAACGATTATTTCGCATTATGTGTACAATTGCTTTCTCGGAATTTACCCGATGGTGCAGTCCGATAGTCTCTACTTCAAGGTCTCGGGCATTCTGGCGGTTGCGATTATCTTTATTCCGGCCATTCCCGCTATTTTTGGCGTGATTACGGGGCGCTATAAAGAGATTGAGGAGCCCGAAGAGGTGTCACCTCCTGAGCCGCCACAAGATGCAGTGCCCGAAACAGCGATGCCCGAACCAGAACCACCCGCTGAACCCGAGGTCGAACGCAAAACCCCTTCGGATTATCTCATTCCAAAGAGTGGTCTCGTCGTCTTTGGCATTCTCGGTCTGATTGGTTGGTCTGTGTATTTTTCATTTACTCCTCCAGGATTTGCCAAATATGCCCGCGAGTCCATTATTACGCGGGCTGAGGCGGTTGAAAAAGCAGAGAATATTCGCCGGCAACTCGGCCTCGAGCTCGAAGGCTATCAACGCACCACGTCATTTTCCAGTGGTTTTAGATCCGGCCATTTTATACATCTTATCCGAAATGTCGATCTGGCGCATGCGGATACGCTCGCTGCTGAGCACACAGCCTCGTGGCGATGGAGGGTGCGCTGGTTCAAACCTCTGGAAAAGGAAGAACTCACAATTAGCATTGATGGCAATGGCGATTTTTGCCGCATATCGCATTATGTTCCCGAAAATCGAGAGGGCGCAGAACTCAGTACGGAAGAAGCGCAAAAGATCGCCGAGGCTTTTCTGTCCGGATATTTACAGCGCGATGTGACAGATACAGCGCTTTACAAACGCCTTGAAGCTCGTTCGCAAAAGCGCGAAAACAGAATGGACCACAGTTTTGTGTGGGAACGCACAGACATCAAAGTTGAAGAGGGCGAATTTCGCATTATTGCCTCTGTACAGGGCGATCAAATCGGCCAGACAAACGCATATTACAAAGCACCCGAAGAGTTTTTGCGCAAATTGCGCGAACGCACGGCAAAAAGTACGATTGTCTCTACTGTCTCGACAATCGCAGTTATTGTTACGGCTGTGCTCGCCATTATTTTCTTTTTGCGTGCCTATCGCAATGGACAGGTCAACTGGCAGTTGCCCATTCGCGTTGGCATTCTATCTGGTGCCTGTTTTGTGCTGGAAAGACTCAATAATCTACCCACGTTCTACGGAAATTATAACACCAGTGAAGCGATGAGCACCTTTCTCGGCGATAAACTCATTGACCTCGTCATAGGACTTGTTATTGCTGCGATCATGGCTTTTTTAATCAGTGCGTTTGGCGATACAATGTACCGTCGTGAACGGCCCCGCGAGATGCAAATTTCCGATTGGATCGATGTGCTTCGCCTGAAAATAAATAGTACAGCTCTCTGGTGGCAGGTTGTCTTTCTTGTCGTGTGCTATTTTGGTCTTACCAGAGGTAACAGTATTTTTTCGTCTTATATCAATCTCACCTATCTCGGCGACTACCTCGGTGCAGGCGGTGGTGCGCCTCCCGAAATCAACAGCTATTTTCCCGCATTTGGTGAACTCATCGACGAAGTTAACGGTATGCTCATAGCTCCTTTTGCCATTCTGGGTATTCTGTTTGTCTTTTGGCGCGTGATAGGCAAGATAAATCTACTGATTCTCGGCGTAGTGCTCGTCCTCCTTTTTCAATATGTGGCCTCACCAGCGAAAGATTTTTATCACGCAGGCATTCTTCTCGCCAAAAGCATTCCATATTGGGTGATTATGGCGTTCCTCATTTTGAAGTATATCCGCTTCAATCTGCTCTTTTATGCCGTGATGACCTGGTGTTCAATTATTTTTGTCGGCATTCGCTATCTCAAATACGATCCCAGTATTTATCAGGTCAATGGGATTCTCATGGTTCTCTTTGGCCTCGTTCCTCTCATTCTTGCCGTTCTCGCATGGTACAAAGCGCGATCCTCGGTGTAGGAGGTGTCTGTGACCCCTATCCGCACGGCATGGCCGACTTCGGTAGCGGAGGAGGCTTACTGGCAGTCGATTCGCAAGCAGTATATGATTGCGCCGGATGAAGTTTATCTCAATACTGGCTCTTTTGGTTCACAGCCCAGGCCCGTGTTTGAGAAGATGTTGGAAATATTGGAGGATGTTGAACGCAACCCTACGCGACATCGGGCGGAATACAACAGCGTTGTAGATAACTCTCGCGCTCATCTGGCAGCGTTTATCAATGCGCCGGCAGAGGATATCGCTTTTGCCACCAATGTTACTATGGCTATCAACATGGTGGTGCATGGGCTGGATTGGCGTCCTGGCGATGAAATCCTGGCTTCAAATCAGGAGTACGGCGCGATTGACAACTGCTTGCACCTGGCTGAGCGCCGCTATGGCGTGGTGGTCAAGCGCGCCCAAATCCCCATTCCTCCCGATCATCCTGAAGATATACTGAATGCTTTTGAAAGTGAATTTACAGGTCGCACCAGACTGGTTTTTTGCAGCCATATCACCACTCGTACAGGTTTGATCACTCCGATTAGAGCACTGGCCCAACTGGCCCACGACCGCGGTGCGCTGATTGCAGTAGATGGCGCGCACGCTCCTGGGATGATCCCGCTGAACTTGCGGGATCTCGGTTGCGATTTTTACGGCGGCAATTGTCACAAATGGCTCTGTGCGCCCAAAGGCACGGGTTTTCTTTATGCTTCATCTTCAATGCAAGAACGACTCAATCACGTTGTTGTGAGTTGGGGATATAGCCAGGAAGGCGCGAGGAGGGGGGCAGACGGCATTTTGCGGATCAATGACCGTCCGTTTATGTGGGGTATTGAGAATTGGGGTACCCGGGATCAGGCCTGTTTTGCAGCGGTGAGCGCAGCGGTTGAATTTCAAGAGGCGGTTGGCAAAAAGCGGATTCGGGAACGGGGGCAGCAACTGGCGGCGTACTTGCGGGATCGTTTGGCTGCAACTGGTTGGGCAAAACTGCTTACGCCTTCCGTGCCCGATCTATCTGGATCGATCTCGGCTTTCCATCTTTCCGGATTCGACGATCTGGATCTTTATGAGCGATACCGGATTACTGTGCCGACTGCAAAGCGCGATGACGTTTACTGGATTCGCGTTTCTACCCATATCTGCAATGGCTTTGACCATGTAGATCGTTTGATAGATGCTTTATACGAACAAAAAAATAAATGAATTTAGTTGCTTTTATGATAACACTTTTCTTTTTTAAATATAGTTTATACTTTGCTTTTTGCAATCGGCAAACGATTAATACCTACCATTAAGGAGTTTCTCATGAATTTGGATTTTTCCAGCAATATTTTTGAAACCGAGACGATTGACCTCGCTGGTACGAGAGAAAGGATTGTGCGTGGTGGGCGCGATCTGTTCCACAAGTTGCCGGAGGCCCTCAAAGATATTAATCAGATTGGCGTGATCGGCTGGGGGTCACAGGGTCCTGCTCAGGCACAAAATCTGCGTGAATCTCTGGAAGGCACCGGGGTTAGGGTAAAAGTGGGGCTGCGGCCTGGTTCTTCTTCGGTTGAAGATGCCGAAGCCGCCGGTTTTACCGAAGCTAATGGCACTTTGGGGGAGATGTATCAGGTTATTGGCGAATCGGATCTGGTGCTTTTGCTCATCGCCGATGCGGCGCAGGCAGAGAACCATCAGGCTATTTTTGACCGCCTCAAACCCGGTGCTACGCTCGGTCTATCACACGGGTTCTTGCTCGGTCACATGAAAACCATGGGGACCAAATTTCCCGACAATGTGAATGTGATCGCTGTTTGTCCCAAAGGCATGGGGCCTTCTGTGCGCCGCCTGTACGAACAGGGCAAAGAAGTCAATGGCGCAGGCATCAATGCCTCGTTTGCCGTGGTGCAGGATATCGATGGTAATGCCACCGATATTGCTCTTGGATGGTCTATTGCCCTCGGCGCGCCTTTTACGTTTCAGACTACGTTGGAGCAGGAATATCTCTCTGATATCTATGGTGAGCGCGGCATACTGCTCGGCGCTGTACACGGTGTGGTGGAATGTCTTTACCGTCGCTATACATTTCAGGGGATGAGCGAGGAAGACGCTTTTAACGAATCGTGCGAGTCCATTACCGGTCCCATTTCAAAAATCATTTCCAAGCAGGGTATTCTCGCGGTGTACGAGGGTTTTGACGATGCGGGGAAGGCCGAATTTGAGAAAGCCTATTGTGCATCTTATCACCCTGCATCTGAAGTTCTCCTCGAGATCTATGATGACGTTGCAAGCGGCGATGAAATCCGCAGTGTGATCGCGGCAAATAAACGCTTTGAACTTTATCCCATGGGGAAGATTGACGGCACGCGCATGTGGGAGGTGGGCAAAAGCGTGCGCGCCGGGCGCGTTGAAGAAGATATTCCCGTCAATCCGTTCACCGCAGGTGTCTATTGCGCGGTTATGGTGGCGCAATGCGATATTCTATCTGAGAAAGGTCACGCGTGGTCCGAGATTGCCAATGAATCTGTTATTGAAAGCGTGGATTCTCTCAATCCCTATATGCACTATCGCGGTGTGGCCTATATGATCGATAATTGTTCGACAACCGCGCGTTTGGGCGCGCGCAAATGGGCACCCCGCTTCGACTATTTGCTCACACAGCAAGCCTTTGTTGCCATTGATACGGAGGCAGGTCTCGATGAACAGGTCTTCAAAGCCTTTCTCATACATCCTATCCACCCCGTGCTTCAAACCTGTGCAGCGTTGCGTCCTTCCGTAGATATTTCACTTGGAGAGTAGGTTATCTGTTTTAGTACATGACAAAGCGCTGTGCAGAAGTGTTCTGCACAGCGCTTTTTTATATGTTGATGCGATTCAGGCTCTTTTTGCCACGGCTACAATCCGCTTTGTATATCCCGACAGGTCGTCCATGAGCGAATATATGGTGGGCAAGATGACGAGCGTGAGGATGGTAGAGATCGAGAGACCAGAAATAATGACCAGCCCAATTGGTCCCCAACGTCTGGCATTGCCTTCGACATTGCCGTAAATCATCGGAATAACCAGCGGCGTAAGCCCCAGGATGGTCGTGGTTGCAGTCATCAATATGGGACGCAGGCGATCTTGTCCGCCGCGCAAGATCGCATCTCTGCGATATAGCCCCTGTTTGCGATAGCGATTGATGTGGTCGATTAATACAATGCCGTTGTTGACCACAATGCCAAATAAAATGAGCAACCCATAAGTCGCATTGCTATCCAGCGCAATACCGAATATGTAAAGTCCCAATGCGACACCTATAAACGCAAAACTGATCGAAAACATGATGGTAAATGGATGGATGTACGATTCAAATAGCGATGCCATGATCAGATAAATGAGCAGTGCTGCGAAAATCATAGTGAAATTTGTTTCACCCTCTTCTGAAGCCATATAGCGGAAGCGTCGATCCATCTGCCAACTATACCCCTGGGGCAATGGGATGGCATCCATGCGATCGCGCATTTCATAACCGACCGTTTGGACTTCCGATGCTTCCGTATTCGCGAACACGGTTACGGTTGACATTCGGTCCTGACGCTCGATGGATCGGGGACCTTTGGTCAATTCAAAATCGGCCAGGCTGGCAAATGAAATCATAGTGCCGCGGTTGTTTTCAAAGGAGAGGGTCTTGAGTTGATCCAGCGTGGCGCGATCCTCTTCTCGCAATTGTAGCGCGATATCTATTTCTCCATCCGGCGTTTTGAATTTGCTATTTCCGCGTGCTCCCAATGCCGTGGCAACAGTTGTAGCTATTTGCTGCGGTGACAGGCCGTATTGTTGCGCGCGTTCTCTCCTCACTGAGACCCTGATTTCTTCTGTTCCACTTTCCAGGCTGGTTTCCACGTCGTGAATGCCCTCAATATCGTCCATTCGCAGTCGAATATCTTCGGCCAGGATCGCCAGAACTTCGGGATTTCGCCCTTTGACTTCTACCCCGACGCCCGTGCCACTGCTACCACCTCGCCTGAAGCCCGCCTTAAAACGCACGCCCGGGATGTCTTTGGGCAGCAAAGCACTTACCTTTTTTTTCACATCGTCTGTGCTCAACGGGCTTTCTTCGACGGGTTTTAGGTACAAATAAATCGTATTGCCGCGTCGGGTGCTAAATCGCGTTTTTATCGCTTCGATATCCAATTCTTCCTTTTGCGGGAGGAGAATGGCTTCGATTTGTTTGAAAAGCGCGAGTGCGTCGTCGATATCGTAAGTTCGCGGCATTTCCACCATATAGCCCACCATGCGGTCGGGTTGATAGCGATAGCGCTGTACTTCAATTTTGGTAAAAATGTATATGCCGCCGAATAGGATAAATATAGCGACGACAACGGTGGTCCAGCGATAGTGCAGAGTTGTGCTAATTACGCGCGTGTAAACACCTTTGAGACCAAGATGCCGAAAGCGAAAATAGAGATAGCCAGTTGTGGTGAGAAATACCCCCAGCGCGATCCACACGGCTATTGGCACGGTTGAAAGCCCGCCCAAAATCCACAGCGTATTATCTTTGAGCCAGTTGGCCGATTCGACAATGCCCTCTTGGTAAATGAGATACGCCGCGCATGTGGCAAATAAAGTGCCCAATCCAATTTTTAAGAAGAGATCAACGCGAGTACCCGCATTTGAAAATGCCCGGGAGCAGGCCAGGGGTATGAGTGTTAAAGCCACGCATAGTGCGGCTACGACTGCAATGCACACGGTGATGGCAAAATCGCGCATCCACATTGTATTGTACGAGCCAGAAATAAAGATGAGGGGTACAAATACACATATTGTCGTCAGTGCCGCCGCCAGTACGGGTATGCCGATTTCGCGGCTGCCCTCAATTGCTGCGGTTCGCGTGCCATCGCCTACATCAAAACGCCTGCGGTAAATATTTTCCAGAGCCACGACCGCTGGATCGACCAGCATCCCAATGGCGACCATCAGCCCCATCATCGAGATCATGTTCAGCGTGATAGTCGATCCAAACACTTGCCGCATCAGATACATGATCATAAAAACGCACAATACCGAAATGGGAATGGCGGACCCCACAATGAGCGTGCTGCGGAAGTTTCGCAAAAACACAAAAATGATGCCAATAGCCAGCATACCTCCCAACATGGCGGATTGCCCCAGACTGGCGATGCCCCTCACCACTGCTTCTGATTGGTCTCGGCGCAAGTGCAATCGCAATTTGTCGCGCCCAATTTCATCTTGAAGAGCGTCTAACTCTGCCCGGACCAGTCGGCAGGTTTCTACCAGATTGGCTGTCGAGGTCTTGCGAATTTCCATAGAGACCACATCGCGCCCGTCCATGCGTTCAAAATATCGCTTTTCCGGATAGTCGTAACTCACCTGCGCCACATCTTCCATATTCAGACCATTGGGAAGTGTGAGGTCGCGAATTTGATCTACATTTTCAAATTCGCCCACTGCCCGAACCGCGAGGCGTTTGTCGCCTTCTGTGACATAACCGCCAGAAATATTGATGTTGTTGGAGCGTATCGTTCTGTTGAGGGTGCGAATGTCCAGGCCATAGGCATGCATGCGATTTTTATCGACATCGACTCTGAGTATTCTTTCGTCGGCACCTTCCATTTCGACATTGCCCACCCCGGGGATGCGTTGCAAGCGCGGCAAAATCGTGTTTTTATATACTGTGACGAGTTCAGATTGATTATCGCCCAGCCAGATCATATTGTAGTCCAGAATTTCCCAATCCGACGAGTCCCATCTGCGCATCTCAATGCGTTCGAGGTCTTCGGGAAGCCTGCCGCGAACTTGATCTATGCGATCTCGTACCTGAATAGATTTGAGATCCATATCGGTACCGTAGTCAAATTCCATGAACACATAACCCCGACTGTCATAGGATCGCGCGCGGAGTGATTCAACGCCGGGAATCGTGCCCAGCATCTCTTCGATTGGTTTGGTAATTTCCTTTTGGATCTCTTCGGGCGATGACGAGGGATATGTATAGCTCACATACATTCTGGGATACTGCAAGTCGGGCGCGTATTCGAGCGGCAATCTGAATAGGGAAATAAAACCCATGACTATGAGACTGAGCGCTATCATTACAGCAGTAATGGGTTTGTTGATCGCGTATTCCGAGAGTTTCATAAACAGACCTCAAAAGGGCGAAAAATGAAGGTTGAAGTGAGAAGTGAGATGCGAATTTCAGTATCATCCATCAGCGGCTGAGACTGATTTCGCTAAGTAACCATTTACTTACTTACGGTTAATATACCACATTTCACCACAAAAGCAACCACAGTTTTTTAAAAATTTCACCGTTACAGAAAAGACTTGCGATTTTGCTTCAATAGATATTTCATGCTGAAGTCTGGAGCATAATCACACATTTACTTTCCAAAGGAGACTTCCATGGGCAATCGCGTCAATCGCGCAGTTGAGTTGCTTTCACAAGATCAACCGATCTATTACACAGGTGCACACACAGGGCATGTGCTTACGTTTGAACAGGGACAGAATGACGCCAGTACCTGGGCGGATTATATCAATGTGGGTATGGAACACGGGGCTTTTAATCTGGGAGGGCTTGACGATTATATGCGCGGCCTGGTCAGCGGGGGACCTACTAATAGTGGGCACAGGACGCCCGCTGTTATTGTTGAAGCTCCGGTGGAGGGCGCGTCGGAAAATATTGTGCGCTATAATGCCTGGCAATTTCGGCAGATTCTCGCGCGCGGTGTACACGGCGTGTTGCTCTGTCAGGCGGAATCGCCCGATGCGATACGCGCTTTTGTCGAATCGTGTCGCTATCCCATTAACAGAATTGGTGTTGGACACGGCCTCAGTACAGGTACGCGAGGCGTAGGGTCCGAGTCGTCGGCAACAGCGATATGGGGTGTTAGCCGCGATGAGTATATCCAGAAGGCCGATCCCTATCCGCTGAATCCCGATGGCGAGTTGCTGTTGGGCATCAAGATTGAGAATGTGCGCGGCGCATCTAATATCGAACAGATTCTCAAGGTGCCAGGCATTGGGTTTGCCGAAATGGGACCGGGTGATTTGAGTATGTCGATGGGGTATTTGCACCGTCCAACGCCTTTTTCTCCCGAAATGCAAGAGGTGAGGGATCGCGTGAAGGCCGCGTGTGCAGAAAATGGCGTTGCTTTTCTCGAGGGGGGTAGTCCCGAGACGGTTGCGGCAAAAATAGACGAGGGCGTGCGCGTGGTTTCTGGGGGCAGGGAAGAGATCGCGCGTATTGGACGCGAATATTCAGGTCGTCGCATGCCGGTTTAGTTAAAAAATAGGGCTGTGCGATGTTTGCACAGCCCTGGAGGTTCGATTTAATTTAATACGCGCTTAAAATGGATTGCCCTGGCGGGCCAGCTCAAATTTTCGCCAGCCGACTTGTTTGTCATTTTCGAATACTTTTTGTATGACGTAAAAGGAGGACGGATCGTATTCTCGCCAGACGCCCGTTTTCTTTCCCTCCAGATATCGGCCTTCTTCTTTTTTTACACCGTTTCTAAAATAAGATATCCAATGCCCGTCTTTTAAACCATTTGTCCAGTTGCCTTCTGTTTTTTTCTGTCCATTGCTGTAAAATGTGATTTCAAGCCCGTCTTGCATGACGCCATTTTTGTATGTACCCTGCCCGCGCACGTTGCCCGCGGCATCGTAATATGTCCAAACTCCAGCGCGGGCACCACTGTCGTATTGCCCTTCTGCCAGTACGCGGCCGTATTGTTTTATTTGTGTCTGTCCTTCAAATAGCGCGGGCATCTGACACCCGGCTGTGAGGATTCCCACGAGAAGAATTAAAACTCTGATCATTTATTTTCTCCTGTGTTGTTCTTTGATAAATATTTTGCTACAATAGAACTAATATACACAACTGTTTTCATAAGGCAAGATGAAATGATAAATGACTTGTTTAATACGTGCGCGTGCTGACTAATATCATACCAGATCTCAACCGCAAAGCGATTGTACTCAACGATCTCTTTATTGTCACAATCTTCTTCTCATTGTAATTTTTTATAAAATAAAGAATCCAATATGTTACTCATCGAACTCGGTCAACGCCTTCGCGCTCAACGGGAACGCCTTGGCCTCAAGCAAAACGATATTGCCAATGCCCTGCAGGTAAGCCCACAGGCTGTCTCCAAGTGGGAAAGGGGTGAAAACGGTCCCGATATTGCCACTTTGGGACCGCTTGCCAGATTGCTCGGCGTTTCCACGGACTGGCTTTTGGATGCACATAGCGAAAATCAAGATGTTTTTGATGCTACTATCTTCACCTCTACAGTTGTCGGTGCATACCAAAAATCATTGCAAATGGAAGCGCGGGAGTTTGCAGCCTGGGCAAATGGTATTTTGTTTCAACTGACCGAAGCTGTTTTGCGCCACGATGGCGTTCCGCTCAGATATATGGGAGACGCATTTTTGTGTTTTTTTTCTGGCGTTCACCATCAGCTTCGCGCTGTTCAGGCAGCGGCATTTTCTCAGCGGCTCATCAGTGAGGACCTGGTCATCGGCTTGAGTAGCGGTGAGATTTATTTGGGCGCAATGGGGCATCCCGATTACGCCCATCCCGATGTGACAGGCGAAGTGGTCAACATCGCATTTATTGTCCGAGAATGGGCAGAAACAAATGTCCGCAAAGGAATTGCAGCAACGACATCCGTATTGAACAATCTCGATGAAGTTTTTGATATTTCCCAACCCACAGAAATCAATTTTCGCGGCATCAAAACGCCCATCTCACTGGTCAGAATCAGATAGGGCGTTCCCTGCCGCGTATGCCAACCGAGAGAAAGGATAAAATATGGCCGATATAGTGTTACCCGATAGCGCGACTGATATTCAAATTCCCGATTATTCGCATCTGCCCTATAAAGTCGCCGATATGTCTCAGGCAGATTTTGGACGGAAAGAGATTACAATTGCCGAGCGCGAAATGCCCGGGTTGATGGCTGTGCGCGAAAAATACGCAGATCAGAAACCTCTGAAAGGTGCCCGCATAATGGGATCTCTGCACATGACGATTCAGACGGCTGTGTTGATCGAGTCGCTCAAAGTGCTGGGGGCCGATGTGCGCTGGGCGTCGTGTAATATTTTTTCTACGCAGGATCACGCCGCTGCCGCTATTGCGGAAACAGGTACGCCGGTTTATGCATGGAAGGGCGAGTCGCTGGAAGAATACTGGGAATGCACTTTGCAGGCACTCAATTTTGTGGAGGGTGGACCGACACTTATTGTCGATGATGGAGGGGATGCGACGCTGCTGGTCCATCGGGGGTATCAGGCGGAAGATGACTCCTCGATTCTCGATGAGCCGACTGATAATCGCGAATTGGAGATTGTCAATGCCGTGCTCAGGCGGCAACTCGAACGCAATCCGCGTTTTTGGCACAATATGGCCGCTGATATTCAAGGAGTTTCAGAGGAGACCACAACGGGAGTTCACCGCCTGTATCAGATGCGGGATGAGGGCAAGCTTCTCTTTCCCGCGATCAATGTCAACGATTCGGTGACCAAATCGAAATTCGATAATCTCTATGGCTGCCGCGAGTCACTCGCCGATGGTATTAAGCGCGCGACAGATGTTATGGTCGCCGGAAAGGTCGTTTGTGTGTGTGGTTATGGCGATGTGGGTAAGGGGTGTGCCCAATCTATGCGGGGATTTGGTGCGCGCGTGTTGGTGACGGAAATTGATCCGATATGCGCCTTACAAGCGGCAATGGAGGGGTTTGAAGTGACGACTGTGGAAGATGCTCTTTCCGAAGCCAATATTTTTGTGACGACGACGGGCAATACGGATATTATTCGCATTGAGCACATGGAAAATATGCTCGACCAATCCATTGTGTGCAATATCGGGCATTTTGACAATGAAATTCAGGTCGATAAGCTGGGTGATTACCCGGGTATTGTGCACGAAAATATCAAGCCGCAGGTCGATAAATACACGTTTCCAGATGGGCGTGCGATCTTTTTGCTCGCAGAAGGCCGTCTGGTCAATCTCGGCTGTGCGACCGGGCATCCTTCTTTTGTGATGTCCAATTCGTTTACCAATCAGGTGCTGGCGCAGATGGACCTGTGGGTACAGCAGCGCGAAATTGGCGTTTATACCCTGCCCAAACACCTCGATGAGGAGGTCGCGCGGCTCCACCTCGAAAAACTCGGTGTAAAGTTGACCGAACTCACGCAGAAACAGGCCGATTATATTGGCGTGTCCGTCGAAGGTCCGTATAAACCCGATCATTATCGGTATTGATGATAGGGGATTTGCTACTTTTTTATGCGATTTTTAGACTATTTTACCGGCAATCAACCGGTCATTTCCTTTGAGATTTATCCGCCGCAGACGCAGGGTGGTATGCGCGCCCTCAAAGCGCGGGTTGTGCCCAATTTGCTCAAGCTGAATCCCAGTTATATGACGGTTACGTATGGCGCGGGTGGTTCTACCCGCGTCAAAACGCTGGAGATTGCCTCGCTTATCCAGAACGAATTTGGTCTGACTGCAGCGTGTCATCTCACCTGTGTGGGGTCGTCCCGAACGGATATCGATGATATTCTGAAGGCGATTCGCACAGAGGGTATTCGCAATATTGTCGCGCTTCGCGGCGATCCACCCCGTGGCGAAGATACTTTTGTGCCAGCGAAGGATGGATTTGCATACGGCAATGAGCTTGTGGCGCATATTCGCAGTACAGAACCGAAAGACGATGGGTTTGGGTTGGCTGTTGCGGGATATCCCGAGAAACACCTCGAAGCACCCGATTTTGATACGGATATTGCAAATTTGAAGCGCAAGGTCGAGTCAGGTGGGGATATTGTTATTACGCAGCTTTTTTATAATAACGATTATTTTTTTCGCTTTGTCGATCGCGTGCGCGCAGCCAATATTACAGCACCTGTTGTTCCGGGTTTGATGCCGATTCTCTCGGCAGGGCAGATTCAGCGCATCGCGTCTTTGTGCGGGTCTGAGATTCCGGAGGATTTGCAGGATCAACTCAAGGGGGCTGTGGATGATGAAGACAAGGCGATGAAGATCGGTATTGATCAGTGCATTGGACAAGCAACCGAATTGCTCGAACAGGGCGTGCCGGGGATTCACTTTTACGTGCTGAATAAATCAACTCACATGCGCCGGATTATCAGTGCGCTTCCTCTCTAAGCGGAAATTTCTCAGTGATCAGCATGATTGGCTTTTTATTGGCGAGTACCCTGTAGGTGCGGCTGAGTAGTGGTTCTCCTTCAAGATGCGCGATGGCTTCCGGCAAATCTCGTGCGGTTTCACAGCAGCACCACAATAATTCACGGCGGGTTTCCAGTCCGCTGTTTTGCAGAATTCCTCCCAATCCCGCAGGATCTGATTCCAATCCGTCCAGAATGCCTTTTGGCAAGTGTTGTGGTACAATTAGAGACGTAGCATATGCCTGAATTTTCGGCATGTAGTTGTCTGTTGAGGGTGTTTGTAGTACTACTTGTCGCGCGATGACAGGTGCCCCTGATGACAGCTCGAGCCAGATATGCCTGGTGCAGAGTGTCTGTTTCGCCTGGTGGAGGAGCACGACTTCCACCGGTGCGAGTGTATAGGCTTCGATGAGTCTTGTGACGGTTCCGTCGGTGACGATCAATGCCCTCTGAAATGGCGTTAACTGCGAGATGTTGATTTCTCTCGACATCGCTGGCCTTTCAGCCTGTGCGATAAATATATTTTTTACGTGTGTGTCAATAAAGGTTGTTGAATTGAAAATTGGATCTGTCTTCATCGAGCTATTGTCCTTTCGTATATACAGTCGTTGTGTAACGCAGATGCACTTTATACACATAAGAACAAAAAAAGTTCTTTGAAACATTGCATGTGTGATTCTAATCCGTTATGTTGTGAAAGCCCAAGGACGCCATTCGACATTATATCCGGGCACATTGAACCGTTTTTGGAGGTCTCTATGTCCGTATCTTATCCCCGCATTCCCTACGGTTGGGCCGATTTTAAGGCTATTCGGTTGGAGAACCGCCTCTACGTGGATAAAACCCGGTTTGTCCGCGAGTTGGAGCAGGAACGCTATGCTTTTCTGATTCGTCCCCGTCGCTTTGGCAAGACGTGCTGGGTGTCTCTGCTGGAGAACTACTACGACCGCAACCGGGGCGACGCATTTGAAGCTGTTTTTGAAGGCACGGATATTGGTCGGCAACCTACCGAGAACCGCCATCGCTACGTCATCCTGCGCTTTAATTTTTCGATGTTCGACGATGCGTTAGAAACTTTGCAACAACGCTTTGAAACCTATTGTCATCTCGTACTCAGTCATGCACTGGGTCGGAATCGAGATCTGTTTTCTGAAGAAGCGACTGAGCGCATCCTTTCACTGCCTTCCATTGATGCCAAGCTCTCTGAATTGTTCCTGTACGCCAGTGACCAGGGCATTCCGCTATACGCGCTTATTGACGAGTACGACAACTTCGCCAACACGGTGTTGGCGCATCACGGTCAGGTGGCATACCAGTCGTTTACGCATGGCAGCGGGTTCTTTCGCAATTTTTTTGCCACGCTGAAAGGAGGAACAGAACAGAGCGACGGAGGATTGGAGCGGCTGTTCATTACGGGCGTGTCGCCGATTACGATGGACGACGTGACCAGTGGGTTCAACATTGGCAAGAATATCAGCCTGGATCCAGCGTTCAATGAGATGCTCGGCTTTACCGAGGAAGAGGTGCGAAGTCTGCTGGTGATGTACCGGGATTGCGGCGTGTTAGATCGGGATGTAGATACCGTGCTGGGCACTATGCGGGAATGGTACAACGGCTATCGGTTCGCAGAGGCGGCAACCGTCGATATGCACAATACCGACATGGTGCTCTATTACCTGGATCACGCCATTCCGAACCGCTCTGGACCTCGTGATCTGATCGATACCAACGTCCGCATTGACTACGGCAAGTTGCGCCATCTGCTGGTGACCGGGCGGCGTCTAAACGGAAATTTCGACCTGCTGAGGCATGTCATTGCCAATGGCGAGGTAGATACCCGCATTCAATCCAGCTTTCCCCTGAAGAATCTGGGTCAGCGCGAGAATTTTCTCTCACTGCTGTATTACTTTGGCCTGTTGAGCATTCGCGATCTATCGGAAGGCCTGCCCTGTCTGGGGATTCCCAATCAGACGGTGAAGCGGCTGATGTACGGTTACTTGCGCGAGGGCTACGACGACATGGGGGTGTTCTCGGTAGATTTTTACGATTTTGAGCAGCTAACGCACGAGATGGCCTACCGGGGCGCGTGGCGGCCTGTGGTGGACTATCTGAGCGATGCGGTGGACAGGCAGACGGGGATCAGGGATTACATTGATGGAGAGAAGGTGGTGCAGTCTTTTTTTGCGGCGTATTTTGGTCTGACGGATTACTTTGTGCTGCACTCAGAGGTGGAATTGAACAAGGGCTATGCAGATATCTACCTGGAGCCGTTTTGGGCACAGCATCCGGGCATGCGTTGTGGCTATGTGATTGAACTGAAGTATCTGAGTCGCAGTGAGCATCTGGACGAGTCCGTTGTGTCGGCGAAAATACAGGAGGCCGTGCGCCAGTTGCGCGGCTACTTGTCAGACGAAGGCTTGCGTCGTCGTCATCCATCTGTGCGACACATCGGTCTGGCGATCGTGTTTCACGGCTGGGAAATGGCGGCTTGCGAGGCGGTATGTTGAGGGTGATATTTAAAGGCCGTATTTGTAGTGCTCCAACAGTGGTTAAATAAAAAGCCCGATCTCGGTATAAGGTCGGGCTTTTTAAATTGCTTCAATTCCATAGTGGTTCGATTAGAAGGGTTTAAGGTCAACCACGCTCTAATTTCTCAAGCCTGTTTCAATTCCATAGTGGTTCGATTAGAAGCTTTTGTGTGACGTTGCGGGAAAAGTCCCTCAACTCAGTTTCAATTCTATAGTGGTTCGATTAGAAGTTGTCTGTTTTTGTTCCCGTCCTCTGTCCTGCTTGTGTTTCAATTCCATAGTGGTTCGATTAGAAGGTGGCGTAGGCATATTGGTGGGGTCTATCGGTGCGCCGTTTCAATTCCATAGTGGTTCGATTAGAAGATTGCCTGAAGCATATCAAAGCAGACCTTGATACAAGTTTCAATTCCATAGTGGTTCGATTAGAAGGCATTCATACCATATCGCTGAAAGAGCGTCATCATCGGTTTCAATTCCATAGTGGTTCGATTAGAAGAATGCGATACCTATTCGCACCTTGTCGGGAAAGACGAGTTTCAATTCCATAGTGGTTCGATTAGAAGCTTATTTCGGGGTATTTTTCATCGCTGAAGTCCACGCGTTTCAATTCCATAGTGGTTCGATTAGAAGCCAACGCAACAACTGTGACCTTCGACGTTGCAACCGTGTTTCAATTCCATAGTGGTTCGATTAGAAGCATCAGACCTCGAGTTCAACTTTAGGCTCTCGGAATTGTTTCAATTCCATAGTGGTTCGATTAGAAGTGCGATCAGGGAGCAGACGAATGCGTTTCTCGCGCAAGTTTCAATTCCATAGTGGTTCGATTAGAAGAACTGAAGATGCACTTGCCAATATCGAAAAGGAATTGTTTCAATTCCATAGTGGTTCGATTAGAAGCTGCGCTTGCGCTCTCGGTTGATAACGCGCGAAAGACAGGTTTCAATTCCATAGTGGTTCGATTAGAAGAAAATGGGGGGGTGCGGGCGCCGCCGCAGCATCTCCGTTTCAATTCCATAGTGGTTCGATTAGAAGTAAAAGACAGTGAGCCGCTCGTTGTGATGCGCGGTGGTTTCAATTCCATAGTGGTTCGATTAGAAGCCTTGTCGCCAGCTTCTGCACGCACCACCAAATCTGCGTTTCAATTCCATAGTGGTTCGATTAGAAGTAACTCTCGTCTTTGTTAAACCGCCATCCGGGAGACTTGTTTCAATTCCATAGTGGTTCGATTAGAAGAAACAGCCCACGCGCCCAAATCCGTGATCGTATAGGTTTCAATTCCATAGTGGTTCGATTAGAAGTCCAGCGCGTGACCATTCTCAGCGCGTCTGTCATTGTTTCAATTCCATAGTGGTTCGATTAGAAGTCAAAAAGAAAAAGTCGCTGGCGAGACGCGGATTCCAGGTTTCAATTCCATAGTGGTTCGATTAGAAGTGCCAGCGGCAAGGCAGTGACTGCGACTGCGAACAATGTTTCAATTCCATAGTGGTTCGATTAGAAGCAAATCGGGAGTTGCCGATGTGACGAGATTAATCGGTTTCAATTCCATAGTGGTTCGATTAGAAGGGTCTCCGTGTACTCCCCAAGGGGATTCGGTAACGGGGTTTCAATTCCATAGTGGTTCGATTAGAAGATTGTACATCATCTGCGCCATCACTTCATACTCCGCCGTTTCAATTCCATAGTGGTTCGATTAGAAGCTCGAATATCCAGAATGGGGTACAGAGAATCAAGCATGTTTCAATTCCATAGTGGTTCGATTAGAAGGCGTTTTAAGAACGGCGTGCAAAACCGGGTCTGCACATGTTTCAATTCCATAGTGGTTCGATTAGAAGTTGCATCTGTTGCTCGTGATTCAGTGTGCGCGTAAACGTTTCAATTCCATAGTGGTTCGATTAGAAGTTTGCCGTCGTCACCAACGGTAACTTTTCCAAAATATGTTTCAATTCCATAGTGGTTCGATTAGAAGTGCCGCAATGGGACAACTGTTTCGAGATCGGAAGCCATGTTTCAATTCCATAGTGGTTCGATTAGAAGTTTCCTTCTCCGGCTGGAGGACTATTTCCATATCGTCGTTTCAATTCCATAGTGGTTCGATTAGAAGACCATATTCTGATGAACCAAAAGCGGCTTATTCCAAGTTTCAATTCCATAGTGGTTCGATTAGAAGAAAACGGTTTGCTCGAATGCCTGTTCTGTGAATGCAAGTTTCAATTCCATAGTGGTTCGATTAGAAGGGCGACCCTGCCGATCTGTTAGTGCAGTCGCCAACCAGGTTTCAATTCCATAGTGGTTCGATTAGAAGTCAGACGTTTTTCGACTTCTCCCGGTCGGTATCACATGTTTCAATTCCATAGTGGTTCGATTAGAAGCGGCTCGGTGCGGGGAAGAACCTGACTGCAAAACAAAGTTTCAATTCCATAGTGGTTCGATTAGAAGGCTACAAGGGGCTACAAGGGGCTATACGGGCTACGTAGGTTTCAATTCCATAGTGGTTCGATTAGAAGGCTCCGCCCGACCCCGCCGTTGTCGGGTTTTTCGTATGTTTCAATTCCATAGTGGTTCGATTAGAAGAGCTATTTGTAGCCCCTTTGGGCCGCCTTATTCGCTGTTTCAATTCCATAGTGGTTCGATTAGAAGACCGGAAAATCAGCACTAAAATTTATATATATCTGGGAAGAATACAATCTCAAGAAGCGACATCGTTTTTATTTAAAATGACTATATTTCAAAAGGTTATAACCCCAAAATTATTATCTGAAGACGTTATCGGAAATCCGCATAAATTCAGTAAGGAAAAATGAAATTGTCGTCAACCTCCAGTTGTGTAAAATCCCCGGGATATCGACGACAAATTTAGCACTTCCCATTACAACAGATTTGTCACTGGATTTTTATCTACGCCCAGCACCTCTTTATTCATCCACCTTTTGTGACGCATTTGATAGATAAGCACGGAGTCCTTGCCTTCGTCAAGTATCTGTACCAAACTCGATTTTATTTGTGCAACCCCTGCTTTGGTCACTTCACCTTCAAAAACAGAATTTTGTACCCAGTTGAGGTGTTGGCGCAAATATTTGCATACTTTCCCAACGCGTTTTACTCCAACATCATAAACAACAATGACATACATCACTCACCCTCCATTTTTTGTAGTTGAATTGAGCATCGACAATACCTCCAATTTTACCACCAGGCTCTAAATGCTCGATAGGTTTCCATACCTGTCAGATGCTTGATTAACTTGTAGCATTCGAGGCGAATCAGCCGCTGGTAAGACACTTTGCGTCTCAATTTTCGATGTGAAATTGTCTGCTGAAGTTGCGTATCAAAGGTTTGGAGAAAGAGGCGTCTTCCCGTTTCATTGAGGTAGCAGGCGTTCAGTTCAGTGCTAAAATGTTTGGTTTCATCTAACTGCCTGCGATTGAACAGGCGAAAAAGGACGCGATCGACGATAATAGGTTTGAAAATTTCTGCCAGATCCAGGCTTAGAGAAAAGCGACGTTCCCCCGGTTCATGCAGGAAGCTGATTGTCGGATTTAGTTGCGTCCGATAGATTTCGGTTAAACATGCTGTGTACATCAGCGAATTGCCAAATGAAATAACAGCATTGATCGGGTTATCAGGTGGTCGTCGAACCCGTTGTTCATAGGCAGTCTTCAAGTCCAGGATAGCGTTGAGTGCCGAGTAGTAGGTTTCGCGGATGTTGCCCTCCAATCCCATCAATGCGCCCGGACTTTTGGCATTTGATATGTTCTTTGCCATAGATTTGATGGTAGCAATCTGCATATCGCAGTCTCTACCTCGATTAGCATAATAGCGCAGATTCCGCAAAATGTTATCTGCCGACGCTGAAACGAACTCGCGGGCAATGGGTAAGCGTTTGGTTTTTCGTTCATAATGCTGAACCTGCTTAACGGTCAAGAAACCAGAGTTGAGATATTCACGCGGATAATATGTACCAGAGTAATAGCCATAGTAGTTGAAAACATGAACGGGCACCTGCTTTTGCGCCATGTAGTTGAGAAGCCGTGTGTTTAGATCCAGTTCTCCATAGAGGTAGAATGCATCGATATCCTCAACCGGAATGGGTACCCGCGAATTGTCTTCCTTTTCAAGATAAACGGTGTTGTCTTTGCGGCGCAATCTACCAGAGTAGTTAATGTAGTAATTTCGAGGCATCGGGCATTCCTCACTTAACAGGGCGATTTTTTGAGCATTGCAAGTCCGGATACAGAGTCAACCATCACGCTTCCTGCTAACTCCAACACAATTCCATATAGCTGCAGGATTTACAAATTTTCATAAACGCTGCATCTGGGGGCGTTGGTAGATGGGAAATTTTTTTTGCATCCTCTATTGCCGCCTCAACTTCGCGCTCTTTCTCCGGTGTCAATTCAATCTCCCGGGTTCTCCGTTGGCGTGGATAGTTAATCATCCCTTTTCGATTCCGAAACCCTTTTTGTTTAAGCAGGTAGAGATAGTAGAGAATTTGCATTTCGTGTGCTTTTTCCATTGCTTTACCCGACTTCACATCATGTAGAATGCCGTCTCTATCGATAAAGTCAATGCGAATGAGGTCGTCAATCAGGCGTTCCTTGCGTTTTTCCCGACTGTAGCTTTGCTCATGCAACAGTTGTCCCATAGAAACGAGGTCTGAAGTGTGCTCCATCTCAATGTGATTTTGAAAAAACCACAGTTTTCGCGGACATACAAAAAGGTAGTTGATCGCCGTGCCAGTAACGCGAGCTTCAGTAAGGTCCTGGATTTGCATGGATACTTTCTCCTTATAGTATGTTCGAGGGCTTTTCTAATTCTAATTCAAGCTCAATATCGAATGTGTAGTCTGTGTTAATTTTTGTAAATGTCATCCGAGACAAAAATCCCTTTACAACACATTCTCTGCCAACTCATCAAGTAATAATCCACGCTCACTATCGTATTGGACACGCACAAACCACTGCCCTTCCTGCTTGTATAATTGCCCTTCCTCCTGGAGTCGTGCAAACTGTTGCTCAGAAATTGAAGTACTGTAAGCCATTGCCTCGTAAAATTCCCTTGATTGGATGTATTCCAGAAATTTTTTTTCGTAGGCGGAAGGAATCACTTCGATACTCTTAAAAAGTCCGGTAAATTCCTCGCGCCCCGACGAATCTTCAATGAATGGTACAATGTTTTGCAGATGTTGGCTGAAGAGGTTCTTAGCGTTATCGAATGTTTCTTGTTCCTTTACGTCGTAGCCATTACCGTAAACCGCATCAATGAGGTACTGAACCTTCGATTCGTACAAGATATCAACTTCGGCAAATGCTCTAAGTGTCTGTTTCACACGCTCGGAGGGATAGATGTATTTGTCGTTCTCCCCACCTTCTCGGCAGATGCATACATCACAGATACCCTTCTTGCGTGTACGATTCACACGACCAAATCGCTGTATCAGTGCATCAATGGGAGCAGGTTCAGAAAATAGTACATCAAAGTCAATATCCAGTGAGACTTCGACTGCTTGCGTCCCAACGAGCAGGTCTGCCTCTGTCAGATCTTTCTCAATTCGCTCACGGTCTCGAAGAATAAAACGGCTGTGGAGTAGTTGCGGATCGGTAGTCATCTGTTGTAATTTCTCAAAGACCTTCTGTGCCTGTTTGACAGTGTTGCACACGACTAATACCCGTTGCTTATCCTTCAATCGCTTGATGATAATTGGAATGGCGTCAAGGATTCCACCGTCAAGCAGTCGGACGCGATGACGAGTAAATTCATCTCTTTTTGCAGAAGACATTTCAACTTCAGTAACTTCACCAATCGCACTCAGGAACATCTCTTTGAGGAATCTCGGCATTGTCGCAGTCATGATGCAAAATTGCGAACCGTACTCACGATAGAGCCGTTCAACCATCGTCAAAATCAGTGCGGTTGTATGTGGGTCATAGGCATGAATTTCATCGAAGATGAATAGGCTGCCCGCCATCTCTGCGAATTGCATCTCGAAACCGCTCATACCGAAAAAGGCTTTGAGCAATTGAAACGGTGTCAGAACTTTGTATGGTCGATAAATTTTGCGCGTCAGGTCTTGGATTTTGCGGGCTTCTGCTTTTGCTTTATTCGGCGTGTATTCTTTATCTACCATTGAGCGATAAAGAAAATAACTCGCCTTCCCGTGCAACAATCCGATGCGGTCTTCCGAGACGAGATTGATCAGGCGGTTGTACATCGCGTTTATGCTCGCGGTGTAGGGCAGAACATAAAACACGCGCCGTCCTAAAGATTTATTCTCATTAGCACTTGACCAGAGCATCGCTGCTTCCGTCTTGCCAGAGCCAGTTGGTGCCGAAAGCATCAGATGTCCAGACGTTTTTGAAGCAGAATTTTGGAAATCATCCCAACCTCGAAAAATTCGCCCTTTTTGATCGATTTCTCTGAGAAGATGTCGCCTCAAATTATCGAGAGCGCGGTAAATCGTCGTTTGTCCCGCCGAGGCCAGATGGTCACACGCAATCATACAACCTCGCAGCAGCATACCATAACGACCATGCAATGCCGTTAATTGTCCATCCTCAAAATCGTTAATATACGGCAAGAGAAAGTCTCGATATCCATTGATCAAACCATTGCGCGAGGACACGGGATCAAAATGGCAATCCTCGTCCATATACCAGCGACAGACCTGTTCCTGAATCTGCATCAATGCATCCCAATTTGGGTCTAACTCCGCTATTCGAGATTGCCACGTTTGATAACCCGGATTTCGTGGTGGAAAGCAAGGGTATTGCGCCATCAAAGTATGAATATCTTTGTGATGCGTCAAAATCGCCAGCCCGATGGCTTGTTTTGTAACGGGGCGCAGACTCAGACCAACCACAAATCCCGCCGATAGAATTTCGTGACGATAGCCCCACTGTCGGGAATCCGCTTGAAGCTGTGCCTGAAATCCAGTTGCAGCTTTTCCAAAATCGTGAAGGGCAACAGTGTAAAACAGGTGATCGAAAAAATCTGGCTCACCTGAAATCTCAGCGATAAACGGCATCACCTCTCGCATGCAGAAATAGACAGAAAGACAATTCTCAGTATGTTCGACTAATGTTTCAGGTGGATCACTTTTGGCGAGCAGTTCTGTCATAATACATCTCTAATTTTCGTGTAAATACACACCCCATCGCATTTCCGAGTCTTGTAACGCCTCACCGCTATACGGTATCTGCTCTGTCAGCATGTAAAACGGACGAATGCCTTGCGGACGACGGGGACGTTCATCTGTAAAATGCGTTGGCAATGCTTGTATCTGACCGTAAATCTGCTCATTCGGAAACGGCAGAAGGGTGTCGCAATATGTGGTTTCAGGTACCTCTTCCAACTCAATCTCCGAAATTGACACAACCGTTGCCAATTCTGTCGAACGCCCTAACAGCAATGGATAATAGGGGGATTCAAGATGCGGTCTTAGCCACATTGCAGGCGTGTAGAGATAAAGTTCTGGTGAAACGAGAAATTCTCGTTTGCAGACATTTGGTTTTGCCTTCAGGCGCGTCTGATCAAATTCGTACACCGTTTCCAAATCTACCGCTTTGCCTTGGCTTTGAAAGATAAACCCAACCGCTGCATCGTCAGGTGTAACCCAATCGCCTCGCGCTGCTGATAGCAAGCCATAGATAGTTGAAAGTGGTGGTACAGGGAGTGTGGGCTGGAATCCGCTGATAAACAACGGATTCCGAAAAGATGCGACCCATCCAGTGATGTGAACGCGAAGGACTTTCATTATTTCTCTCCAAAGTGTTTTGAAAGTTTCTCTGCCAATTGTGCTACAACCTGGTTGGGCGAATCATATACCACCGAACCGGCTTCTGCCAATTGGCGCAAGGGTTTGTCTAATTCATCCATGAACCCTTCGCGACGACCGATATAAATTGAATCAAGGAAGCGGCTATCATAATCGGTGATAACTTGCCGCAGGGCAGCAATGCTCAGTTTGCCTTGTCCGTCACGCTCAACCATCAGATTCATGAAGGGATGATTGCCGCCGTTGAGAACCGATAGGATAATCAGTTTCGGTGTCACGTCGGTCAGATGTGCAGTCAACTTCGCCCCCCCGCTCAACACCGGAAGTGCCTCAAGCGTTTGTTGGCTGCGACGCACACGGATGTCTTGTGGCAGAATCCAGGGCGCGTTTTCGTCTGCCTGCTGTCCACCCGCCTCTTTGATAGTTGGAATGTGGCTATCGGTAATGTTCTGATACCCCGTCTTGTTGATGTTCCAGAATGCACCGACGGCATCAATGTCGAGGGAAAAAATGCCCTTAAGTACGCATGAATAAAACTGATGTTCGTAGGGAACTGGATCGCCTTCGTGCCGAGCCATCACGCCAAAATCACCCGTGGGACTCTGCGGTTCAATCGAAATTAGTGGCGAATTTTTCAACGGTGAAAGTCGAGTCAACGTTTCTTTTTTTACAGCTCGCATGTAGCCAAAAACGTCATCATCATCGTAGATGATAGGGTCAGCGGCCGTGAAGGCGATCTTTTTATCCCGTTCGATTGGCGAAATTTCCCAATTAAATTCATCTTCCAACGTCGTACGCCACCAATTTCGCCACGCCTGTCCCGAAACGTACGGGTACATCTGCTTACCTTTGCGTAGTGTTTTGACAACCACAATATTTTCTGTTGCTTGCGCTGCTTCGGTTCCTGCATTATTGAGTGCAGAGTGCGGCGCATCGATCAGTACCAAACCTATAACATGTTTCGACATGACTAATTTACCTCCTGTAATTCATCAGCAGATTGCTCAGTTTCATCATTTACATCACCAGCAAAATCACTTGTAACTAACCAATCGTGAAGCGTTTCATAAATTCGAAAAACAAGCAGGTCACGGGTTTCCCGCCAAAATGTCGTCTGATCCGATGATTCTGGAAACAGATGCTCAACGTAATCATCAAGCGAAAAAAGCGGTACTTTCTCGTCTTGTTGAATCCGGTCACGAATCACGAACCGCAGAATGTTTCGGCATTCGCTATAACTTCTGGCGGACTCAAGTTGTCGGAGCCGTCGGTCGCGTTCAGATTTACGAATGCTTTCGGCGATGAAGTCACCAACTTGCTTGATGGCGTTAAGCCTTGATTCATCCATGTTGCGAACCTCCTTTAGGTAAAGGGAAAGCAATTCCCAGTTGCTACGTGCTTTCCGAGCGCGTCTATCGATGAAAAATCCGAGGATTGTTCGATTTTGCAAGAGAAATTCATAGACGAGATTGGAAAGGTTTTTGTAATCATCCTCCGATTCAACTTTTTCCCATTTGACTCGCTGATAACCACTTCGGACAATTTGCCTCCATGCCCGTCGAAATTCGTTTTGATAAGCATAGCAGAGGAAGCGGAAAACAGGCGCAGGTAAATGGAAGATTTCAAGTTCTGGTCCCTGACCAAAGTTTGAGAAATAGTATATCTGCATTGTGATATTTTCCCCAAATCGCCTTTCCTCATAGCGAATCATTTCGCTGGTCATAAAAAAAAGTCCATTACGTGGATTGACATATCCACGATTATAACAACCTTTAATCTCCTGACGAATTACTTGCTGTCGTACGTCTTCAATGCAGATGTGGGCCCAAGAACTCAGTGCTCTCCAAGAATTGGAATGCAACATCAAAAACTTACCACTACTCGCAACGAACACAAGAGGAGAGAATTGAATTGCTAACGCACAAGCGGCACAGTAGCCAATTCCTTCTGCAAAGGTAGGAAAAAAATTACGCAATGTGCCAGAACCTGTGAGAGGGATATTTTCCCGTTTAAGCACAAAATTCGCATGACGCCTTCCGCAGCCGATGCAATCGCCAGTCGGTCCGAGTTCCTCTATGGTATCAATATATTTTTGACATAGCTCTTGGAGTAACTCGACGCGATTGCGTTTACTATACGATGGGTTGGTCAATACGCTGTTGGGGAAAATGGAGTGGAGATTTGCCCAACCTTCGTTCGTCTGTAGTATTGGCGCAATATCATTGACGATTCTCTCAAGGTCGCTAATTGTAATATCATCCGGTTGAATCCCTCGTCCCATCCACTTACAAATCGCACTTACACCTGCATCAACGAACGGATTGCCCATTAGTTTTTCATAGATTGCCATCAGCATCCTTCCTTCCTTAAAATACTAACCAAAATTATACTGATATACGGATGTTCAGTCAAGCAGACTTTGTTTTTTTAAACTGCTACCATCCCAAATCCCGCGCTGTTCTTATCTCCAAAGCCGCATTCATAGCCGACGCGAATCAATTCCGGTGCGCCAATGACTTGGAATGGGCAAACAACGCCGCGAATTTTGACGCCTTTGAAATCAACCAGGCGCGTGACGCGGCCCTTTCTTTTGGTCATGTACGCCTGATCGAATGCCATCGCAAATGACCGCTCCTTCGGCGGGTGTCCATAGATCACTTCGTACTTCCGAATCAGGTTTTGTCGAATCAATTCAGAGAATTGAGGGTCATCGGGCAGGCAGTAGTGCGTGACGAGTTTCCCGTCTCGTTCCCGTCTGGTTGACATCGTAATCGCCGACAAACAGCGGAAGGTCATCTGGCGGTCAAAATGTGGTGTGCGCGGTACTTCTACATCCTGTACGCGAAGTTGTTGGCGGTCAATTTGCAGGATGCCCGTCTGCATCAGAGAAGCGGCGAAGTTTTCCAAAAACGCTTGCTGTGGCGAAGACACATACCATGTCAACGGTGAACGGTAGCGAATCTGATTCCCACGGATATCTCGCCGGTTTGCCATCAGTTGAGAGAATGTAAAAAGTTTGAAATGCCGACTTTCAAGTTCATAGCCCTTTTCGTGGAGAAAGTGCGCGTATTCGGGATCGGATTGTTTGAGAAACTGATAAATAATACCTGTGAGAATGTGATTATAGTTGATGGGCAAGGTCACACCTTGACCGACGCCGCAGTTAATCTTGATTCTCATGGCAGGACCTCTGAAGCGTGATGTTCTATAAAAAATAATAGCACGCGTAATATATGATTGTGTGCGTTCACAGACATTGCAAATTTTCTTCTTATTTCTTATCGATTTGAAACATTGCATTTATGCTTCTAATCCGTTATTTTGATAAGGCATAAAAACGCAAAATGCAAGGATTCATTGTCACCGAATTGCTACGCACGAGCGAGTCGAGCGAGTCGTTTTTGGAGATCGCCATGTCTATATCCTATCCTCACATTCCATACGGCTGAGCAGATTTCAGGGCTATTCGCTTGGGGAACCGTCTCTACTTCGACAAAACCCGTTTTGTTTATGAGGTGGATCATGAACGAAAAAAAGAAAACGTGCAAAGTCGTCTTTTTGGATATAGATGGCGTATTACAGCCCTCCTCCCAACAGAATCGTTTCAAACATAATTTAGATCAGTTGCGCGAGTATTTGGCTAAAAAGTTCGACGATGTCTCCTATCTCGACATGGACAAGTACGATCTCGGTGCAATCTACTATGACTGGCGCGAAGAGGCAGTTGAACGGCTACGTCGATTATGCGAAGACTTTGATGCCGACATCGTGATCAGTTCAGATTGGCGTTCAAGAAAGACCATCTCGCTGCTCAAGGCGTATTTTCGTATCCATGACCTTCATCAATTTGTGACCGACATGACGAATGAGACCAGCAAAGCACCTCATTACCGAGCGGGGGAGGTCAAAGAGTACATAGACGCTCATCCGGAGGTCGAACGATTTGTCATATTTGATGACAGCTATAAGAAAGAATTTGATCAGCTCTTCAGAGATCAATTTGTCTGTACTTACTCATACATCAAAGAAGTCGATGATCGGCGAGCGCGCCAAATTTTATCCGGTGTTCCAATAACCCAAGAGAACGAACCGGAGCGTACTGGTTACGAGTCTATAAAAGGATAGCATGCGTATTGTAACATGGAATGTAAATGGGTTGCGGGCGGCACTTCGCAAGGGATTTATGGATCATATTAAAATGCTAAATCCCGATGTGATTCTTTTGCAAGAGATTCGGGTCTTGCCCGAGCAACTACCCAATAGCCAGCGCAGTCCCGAAGGGTGGCATGTTATCTGGCATCCAGCCGAGCGCAAGGGCTATGCGGGTACAGCGGTATGGTCTCGCACGCCTTTAAGAGAGGAAGAGCGCGGTGTGGGAGAGGGCGATTCCGAAGGCCGAATTTTGCGGGTGAGCACTTTGGGGATTCAATTTGTCAGCGTGTATCTGCCTTCGGGATCATCGGGCGATGAGCGCCAGGCGATCAAGGAGTGCTGGATGGATCGCTTTCGCCCCTGGGCCGATGGTCTGGTCAAAAAACGGGTTCCCATAGTTATGGGCGGTGATTTTAATATCGCGCATACCGAACGCGATATTTTTTATGCCAGAAGCAACGAAAAGAATTCGGGTTTTTTGCCACATGAACGCGCGTGGATGGGCGATCTCATCGCTTCTGGCTGGCGCGATTTTACACGGGAACAATACGGCGATATCCAGGGGCCATATTCGTGGTGGTCCAATCGGGGAAGAGCCAGAGAATTGGACCGCGGCTGGCGCATCGACTATTTGTTGGGCAATGCGGCTGCTGCAAAGCGCGTTCAATTTGCCCGTGTTGACCGCGAAGGCGGTTTGACTATATCTGATCACGCGCCGGTTGTTGTGGATTTGAAATAGCTCATACACAGAGGAGATTTCCATGCAGACTCTTGAAACACATCCTTTTTCGGCGTTATTCGGCGTTGATGAAAGCGTGGCCGAGCAGGCATTGTCAGAAGCGATGTCCCGAGGTGCCGAATTTGCCGATCTATATTTTCAGCATGTGCGTACCACTTCTCTCAGTTTGGAAGATGGTATTATTTCCAGTGCCAATACGGGCATTGATCAGGGGGTGGGGATTCGCGCGGTGATTGGAGATCAGGTTGGCTATGCTTTTTCCGAGAGTTTAGAAGCAGATGCGATTTATGAGGCTGCTCGGACAGCGGCTGCGATAGCAGAGGGCAGAAAAAATATGCTGCCGCAACACCTGCAGGGTAGAGAGGTTGACAATTACTACGCGATTGACCGCGATTGGGATGAGGTCAATATTACGGAACGTCTGCCACTGGTGCAAAGTGCAGAGACGATGACTCGCGCAATGGATCCGTCCATAGAAAAGGTGTCTGTGGGGTGGATGGACAGGGATGAGCGCGTGCTCATTGTGACCAGCGATGGCGTTTTCAGTACGGATCGGCGGCCTATGGCGACGCTGTATTGTTCGGTGACTGCCAATAAGAATGGCGTGCGGCAGAGCAATGGGGCTTCGGTTTCCCGGCGCGAAGGCATTGGCTATTTTACCGAAGAGAATATCAAAGCGGTCTGTCAAAAGGCGGTTGATCGCACGATGATTCTCTTTGAGGCGCAGCGCCCACCTGCTGGCGAAATGCCGGTGGTGCTCGCAGCAGGTGCTTCGGGTATTTTGCTCCACGAGGCGATTGGGCACGGTCTGGAAGCGGATTTCAACCGTAAGGGGACTTCTATTTACGCGACGATGATGAACGAGAAAGTCGCTCCGGATTTTGTAACGATCGTCGATGACGGTTTGCAGGAAAATGATCGCGGGGCGCTCAATGTAGATGACGAGGGTCAGGCTACTGCGTGTACGACGCTTATTGAAAACGGCGTCTTAAAAAGCTATTTGCACGATCGCATTTCGGCAAAACACTACGGGGTTGCACCCACGGGGTCGGGGCGCCGAGAGAGTTTTCGGCATGTTCCTATGCCGCGTATGCGATCTACGTATATGCTCGACGGCCCCCACTCCCGCGAGGAGATTATTGGTGCTGTCGATTACGGCATTATTGCCGATACGTTTACCAATGGACAGGTGCAAATAGGCGCGGGAGATTTTACTTTTTATATAAAGAATGGATGGCTTATCGAAGGCGGCAAGATTACCGCGCCGATCAAGGATGTCAATATTATTGGCAATGGTCCCGAGGCTTTGAAAAATGTGGTTATGGCAGCAGACGATGCCGTGTTGGACGATGGTAGCTGGACGTGTGGAAAAAATGGACAGGGTGTGCCCGTTTCGATGGGGGTCCCGACGATGCTGGTGGAAAAGAGTATGACTGTGGGAGGGGTGAACTGAATGGAACGAGAACTTCTCCAACAAGCCGAGCAGGCGGTTGAGCAGGCACAAAGAGCAGGGGCCAATGATGCGATAGCGCGGGTGCGGGATGAAAATAGCACGGAGTACACTTATCGCGATGGAAATATTGAGCAGGTTCAACAAAGTGCTACCCGCGGCTTGAGCATTCAATTGTATGTCAATGGGCGGTATTCAACACACCAGACCTCGGATTTGCGCGCGGCGTCAGTTGCCCGGTTTATCGAAGATGCGGTTGCGCTGACGCAGCATCTGGCAGAAGATCCACATCGCGTTATTCCCGATGCCGCGTTGTATGAAGATCGGCCGGATACCGATCTTCAATCCGACGATGTTGTGGTGCGCGATTTGCCCCGCGAAGCGTGTATTGATTGGCTAAAAAAAATGGATGCTATCACCCATACAGATGACCGTGTGGTGAGTGCTACCGCTGATGCCTACTATGGCTGGAACACGTCGGCTCGGGTGAGTTCAAATGGATTTTCGGGGATACAGAGCGGGACTTCGATAGGCTATGGCGCGAGTGTGACGCTAAAAGAGGGCGAGCATGGGCGTCCCGAAGATCATCGCTATGTGCGGGCGCATCATTTGTCGGATTTGCCAGATCCGGAGACGGTTGCGCGCGAGGGCCTCGTTCGCGCGATTTCCCGATTGGGCAGTGAAAAAGCACCGAGCGGACGGGCGACTATGGTGGTAGATCCCGAAGCGGGTGGGCGGTTGATTGGGGCGATATGGGGTGCGTTGCAGGCGCGTAGCGTTCAGCAGAACCGGTCTTTTTTAAGAAATAAAAAGGACGCGCAAATTGCCAGTTCGCTCCTGACGGTGACAGATGATCCCCTGATGGTGCGCGGTCTCGCGTCTCGGCATTACGATGGCGAGGGGATTTCGGCAAAGCGCAGGTGCGTCATCGATCAGGGCGTCTTGCAAATGTATTATGTCGATACGTATTACGGGCGCAAACTCGGCTGGGAGCCTACGACCGGAGCGTCGTCTAATCTCGTTTTTGCACCGGGCGATAAAGATCTCAATGGCCTGATTGCAGAGGTCGAGGATGGCTTTCACGTCACGTCCTGGCTCGGTGGCAATGCCGATACGACGACTGGGGATTTTTCTTATGGTTTTCGCGGCTTTCGCATTGCCAATGGGCAGAAAACAGGTGCGGTATCGGAAATGAATATCGCCGGCAATTTTCTCGATTTGTTGGAAAACCTCGTCGCCGTGGGCAATGATCCCAATATCTATTCCAGCATGCAAACGCCTACTCTAATTTTTGACAATGTGGCGTTTAGCGGGAAGTAGAATGAGTGGCATTAGAGAGGTACAATAATGTCTGCTGCGTCAAAAACGCCGCGCCATATTGCGCTGGATATTCTCTGTCGCGTTGAACGGGGCGCATATCTCGACCGCTTGCTCGACGCGCAGCGCGAGCATATTCGCGATCCCGATGGCGATTTGCTCCAACATCTCGTGCGGGGTACGCTGACCTATCGGGCGCGTCTCGACCATATTTTGACGCCCTATCTCAAAAAACCCCTGTCCAGACAGCACGCCAAACTCCGCAATCTCCTGCGCCTCGGTGTTTATCAACTCCAGTATCTCGACCGCGTGCCATCTTATGCGGTTGTTTCCGAATCCGTTATTCTCGCCCGTCACATTCTCGGGAATCCGATTGCCAAATTGGTCAATGCCGTGTTGCGCGGTGTGGCCGAAGACCGCAAGTCCGTTGTTTTTCCCGATTTTGATCGTGATCCCGTCGAATATCTCGCCATCGCGACATCACATCCCCAATGGCTCGTCGCGCGATGGATTGAGCGCTATGGTGTGGATGAGACACGTGCCCTGTGTGAATTTGATAATGCTCAACCTGCTCTGACCATTCGCCCCAATGCGTTGCGAACGACGTCTGATGCCTTGCGTGAGCAACTCGCTCTCGAAGGGATTGACACCGAGTTTGCAGCATCCGATTTTCTCGCCGTATCCCATGTGGGCCACCTTTTTCAGAGCAGGGCTTATTGCGCTGGTCTCTTTAGCGTTCAAGGCGCGGGGGCTGCGATGGTTGTTCCCTTGCTCGATCCTCAACCAGGCGAGGCTGTTCTCGATTTGTGTAGTGCGCCCGGTGGCAAAACCACTGCTATGGCTGAGCGTATGAATAATCGAGGTTTTATTCTCGCCACAGATCTCTATCCGCGCCGTCTCGAAATATTAAAACAAAACACGCACCGGCTCGGAGTTTCATGTGTTTATCCACTCGCGGCCGATGCGCGTTATTTGGCTGTCAATCGCTTATTTGATCGGGTTCTGGTCGATGCGCCCTGTTCTTCGCTGGGTATTCTGAATCACCATCCCGACCTGCGCTGGCGGAAATTCGATATTCGCGGTCTTTCGCGTTTGCAGCGTGCGCTTATCGAACGCGCTGCCGATTACGTGCGCCCGGGGGGTGTTCTCGTTTACAGCACTTGTACCCTTGAACCGGAGGAAAATGAGCGCGTTGTCGAAGGTTTTTTAAGCGATCATCCGGGCTTTCAAATCACCCATCCCTATCTGCAATTGCTGCCCCATCAAACTGGTAATGACGGTGTTTTTGCCGCGCGGTTGAAACGCTCCGTTTAAGCCAACTCGTAGTGTCTGGGATCAGGTAGTGGCACTGGCCGGGCATCTTCGGTGTTGATGCTCCAGTCGGCGAGTCGCAGGCGCATGGCGGCGAGGGCGTCGCGATGTTGATCTTCGTCGATCACATTGACCAATTCGCCTGGATCGGCGACGAGGTCGTAGAGTTCGTCGCGGTCTCCCATGGGGTCGTGGACGTACTTCCACTGGCGGGTGCGGACCATCTTGCACCGACCGGCTGCCTCGCGCCACTGCAGGGTGTCAAGAAGGGTTTTGCGGCCCCATGGGTGAGGTAGCTTTTCCAGGTCGGACATGGTAAAGAGCGGTCCTCCACTTCCGTATTCGGAAAAAGTCGCGTCCCGGGGGGAGGCTTCGGTTACGGTGGGTAGCGGTATTCCGTGCATGGAATGCGGTTGCGCCAGCCCTTGCAATTGCAACAACGTCGGCACCACGTCGATCAGATTGGCCATGCTCTGATCGCGTACCCCGGCGGTGACCTGTCCTGGCCAGGAGACGATCAGCGGCACCCGCGTCAGGCTGTCGTAGAAGACCCCTCCTTTGCACTGCATGGCGTGTTCCCCCATAAAGTCGCCGTGGTCCGAGCAAAAGACCACAATTGTCTGCTCTCGCAGCCCCAGTGCGTCGAGTTTGTCGAGTATTTGGCCGAGTGCGTCGTCGATAAAGCGCACCATGCCAAAATACGAGGCCATAACGCCGTAAACTTCTTCAACCGGATCGCGGTGCACCCCCAGCATTTGATAGAGTACGCGGTTGCGCTCGGGCGCGCGCTCGTCGTCGAATTCGTCGTCGCGCCAGGGAGGAAGGTCAATGTTCTCGGGCGGAAACAAGGCCGCGTATTCGGCAGGACATAGCCACGGTTCGTGTGGATCGGGAAAGGAAACCCATAAGGCAAAGGGCTGGTCCCGATGCTTTTCGATAAAGCGCGTCGTCTGTCCAGCGATCAGGCCAGTGGAGTGATCTTCCAATGGCAATTCGGAGGTGCCGTAGCTGAAGCGGGGGTTCTGGTGGGCGAGTTGGCGATGTGCGGCGGCGACCTTGCGGCGACCCTCTGCAGGTCGGAACCAGTCCATGCCATGCGTCTCCTCGCCGCGACCGCCGTGGGTAAAGGGGTTCCACACGTCGAAGAGTGCCAAATCTTCCTCCCGTTGGAAGCAGTGGTTTTTGCCGATCAGGCCCGTGGCGTAGCCCGCCGCTTTCCAGAGTTGCCAGGCGTGTTCGGCACCGGCTGGCATCAAGGTCTGGTTGCGTCGGCCTCCGTGCGAGTGGGGAAACTGCGAGGTCCAAAATGAGATGCGCGCTGGCACGCAGAGCGGGTGCGGAGTGATGGCGTTTTCAAAGAGCACGCCGTCGGCGGCCAGGCGTTCCATCGACGGGGTTTGGCAAAAGGTGTTGCCGTAGAGGTGGCTGGCTGTGGCGCGCTGCTGGTCGGTCATGATTACCAGGATGTTGGGGCGGTCAGTCATGGTGTTCTGCCTCGTTTTTTTATGCGGCTGCCGACATGGCTTTGCTCAATATTTCCGATGTGCTCGGGCGCATGATTCGGGGATCGACTTGATCGCCGTTGCTGAGTGTGTCGCGCACTTGAGAGCCGGAAATAAAGACCGGTTGTTCATCGGGGTGATTTTCCATCAAATCCACGCGTCCAAGTGATTCGTAATAGGCGGCAAATCCAACGTTCACGGGCTGAATTTGGAGGTCGCCATTCAGGTGCTCAAAAATTTCCTGTGCGTCGAAGTCCCCCCAGATCGCGCTGCCGTCGTGATAGGGGGCATCGGCGTGTTTGCGGCCGATAATGATGTCGGTAAATCCAAAGTTCTGGCGATAAATGGCGTGCATGACGGCTTCTTTGGGTCCGGCGTAAAACATTTTGATGTCCAGCCCGAGCAAGATGACCCTGTCCGGTACAGATTCTCCGCGTTTTTTCCAAAGTTCCACATCGCTATCCCCTTCGCCCAGTCCTCGAGATGCGATGAGTGCTTCGTAAGTTTGCATGCGAATTTCTGCACGCACGTCGTCCGATTTGGTTTCGCCCACGAGGGGATTTAAGCACGCGCCTGCGTTGTGTCCCTGGCGCAGGAGGGTTTCCAAACCATATACCAGTGCGTATTCGTGTGCCCGATGCAGGGCATTGCGCGTTTGAAATGCCACAACGCGGTTCCAGCCTTTTTGTGTCAGGAGAGGTCTGACTTCTCGCGGGCTGAGGACGTATTGTCCGAAATGTGGATTTTTGGGTTGGGGTAGTACTTGTATTTCACCGCCTATGAGATGGGTTTTATCGGCATCGCCATTCAGGACCATATCGGCGCCGGGGTGGTCTGTGCGGTCCGTTAAATATACGCGCTGGAGATATTTGGTTTTGTCCCATTCAAAGATGTCGCTGATGTCCAGTACCGCCACAATTTCGCCAGATGTGTTTTCCAGCGCGACTTTCTGCCCAATCGAAAGGGTTTTGGCAACATCTGAACTCACGGGTAATGATATTGGGATCGTCCAGGCATAGTGCTTGCCAGCCACTTCGATGACGGATTCGTCGAGTACCCGGTGATATGTTTGTGCGTCCATTGGTCCTGTGAGCGGACTCAATCCGCCGTCGCCAAAACGATAGACCGAGGATAGATCTGCATCGCTGACCGGGACGCGCGTCAGCCCGTTTGCTTTGGACAAAAATGTTTCGGCATCTGCTACCATGCGATTGACCGGTTCGGATAGACCTCCGTGGGGTGCAATCAGGGGTGTATCGGACATTTGGGTAAACCTCCAGTGTTGTTTTTGATATTCTTGATTTACTAAGTCATCAATATATCGGTGGCCTACTTTCTGTCAAGAAATAAAGCGGTTTTGAGCCTCTGCTGCTTCAACGCAGTTCATCCCATTTGAATTCCAGGCGGATGAGATCCGGGGGTGATTCTCGGTGGTGGAGGGATTTATAGGTTATGACGTTGAAATACACTTTTTTGGCGCGCGTTGTGAAATAAGGCGTCGCATAATACCCATCGGGTACAATCGCGCCTTCGTAATTGTCCAGTATGGCATAGGAGAGGATGTCGAGTGATTCGGGATCGAATTTGAATAGACACAGTTTCATGCCGCGTATCGATTCCATGTAATTTCGACCGATGAAGTAGTAGCCGCCATCTCGCTCGAAAAGTCGCGGTCTGCCTATCTGGGCGCGTATGAAGTTGTAGGTTTGTGTCAGGTTCACTTCTCTGATTAAGCGGAACGATCCATCGGTAAAATGCATTCGCTGGATGCCGTCCAGTCCCCGCGTGTTGAAGATGTATCCGTCTTCATATCGCAGGAAGGATGTTTCATTGATGGGGGCATTGCCAAAGGCTTTTGTGAGGTTTGTCACAAATTGCCAACTTTTTCCGTTGTCATCTGATCGAATCACATCCACGTTTGGACTGTTATTTCGATAATGCCGGTAGGGCGTCAGGAGCATATAGGTCGTTTCGCCCTCTGTCAGAGATTCAAAGGCATAGACATATTCCGTGCCGTTGATGGAGCCGAGTTTTTCCCCGCCTTCAAAATGCACGCCATTATCCGAAGACCGATATGCAAGTAGCCCGAATTTGTCTTTTGAATTTGGGAAATGCGGATCTACGTACAGGCTAATATCGCCATTGGCAAAGCGGACAAATTCTCCGTTCTGGATCGTGAATCCATCCAGATGTGCGACAATTTTCCGATCTGAAATTGTCTCCGTGGTGGGGTTGTAGCGAAACATCTCCCAGTCAGCGGCTGGTTCTGTGTTGTGCCGAGTGCCGCGTTTGTAGGCGATCAGGACATTGTGTTCGTCCAGAAACAAGAGGTGAGGCGCTTTCACATAGGGCAGTGTTTTTTGTTCTGCTGCCCGTATCAGGATTTCCTGGGTTTTGTAATGAGGTAGAATGGGGATATGAGCGTTCATAATATTTTTCTACTGACAATTGTCGCCTGCAAAAAAGGGTATGCCTTGAAGCCATGTCTGAAAGTCGGCATTGAGCGGCGCGCATAGCTCCGTGTCTTGAAAGATGAATTCTTTCAGGTTCGCCAAGTTTGTCAGGCTCTGCGGAAGTGGACCTGTCAAGGTATTCTGGTCGAGATACAGTCCTGTCAGGTTGGACAGGTTGCTCAATTCAGAGGGGACGGATCCGTTCAACGCATTTCCGGAAAGATACAGGTCCGTGAGGTTGGTCAGATTGCCCAATTCGGATGGGATCGGGCCATGCAACTGATTGTTGGAAAGATTCAGTGTTTTGAGGTCGGACAGGTTGCCCAATGCTCCAGGAAGCGCGCCTGTCAGGTTATTGTTGGCGAGGTCCAGGGAGATGATCCGTTCGTTAGAGATTGTGACGCCATGCCAGGTCGAGAGGCCGCTGTCGCTCAGCCAATTTGTCTTGTTCGTCCAGTTTGCTCCGTTGGTGGCATTGTACAGGGCCACCAGTACATCGTGGTCTGCCGCCAGTGATTGTTCTGGTCCTGTGCTGTTGTTTTTACAACTGAAAAGGAGAAATACCAGCATAATGTAAATGGGGAATGGTCGCATTATGCTATCCTTAGCTGTCAATATATAAGAAAACAGGCACTTAATGTGCGTAAGTGCCTGTTCAGATTATGGTGCGCCCACAGGGAATCGAACCCCGAACCTACTGATTAAGAGTCAGTTGCTCTGCCAGTTGAGCTATAGGCGCGTTTTTTTCAGGTGATTGGAAATGTAAAGAAGCCTTTGCGCGATGTCAAGTCTTGCGAATATAAGTTCCGCTGCGTCCACCGCTTTTTTGCAGGAGACAGATTTCCCCGATGATCATGTTGCGATCTACTGCTTTGCACATGTCGTAAATGGTCAACAAGGCGATGCTTACGGCGGTGAGCGCTTCCATTTCGACACCTGTGCGATCGGGCACGCGCACAGTTGCACGCGCGATAATGCTCGCGTCCTCGACTTCAAAATTGAGTTCAACGCCCGTAATGCCCAGCGGATGACACATTGGGATGAGGTCAGAGGTGCGTTTGGCTGCCATGATGCCCGCAATTCGCGCTGTTTCCAGCACATTGCCTTTGGAGATGTTTCCCCCGGTGATGAGTTGCAGGGTTTCGGGCTGCATTTCAATTTTGCCCGATGCGATCGCTTCGCGGTCTGTCACATCTTTATCTGTGACATCTACCATTTTTACGGATCCCTGTTCGTCAATATGTGTCAATTTTGCCATGATCTTTTACCAGCTATTTAATAAAATGAGATCTAATTCGGTTCCCGCAGGTACATGGGCATCTTCGGCATTGACTACGAATAAGCTGTTTGCGCGGGCCATTGAGAACAGATCCGCCGAGCCATGGTGCCCAACCCAGGAGCTTTCCCAAATGCCGTTTTTGCCCTGAACACTGTGCGCGGGTACAAATTGCTTTCGTCCGGGTGTTTGTCGAAAGTCGGCGCTGAGTACTGTGCGGACCGTGGGGAGGTGCAGATCTGTCATGCACTGCATTTTTCTGATCGCAGGGCGCATGAGCAGTTCCAGGCCGACCACAGAGGATACCGGATTGCCGGGCAGTCCAAATACCTGTCGCGCACCTTTTACGCCAAATGTCAGGGGTTTGCCGGGTTTCATGCGGATGCGGTCAAATAGTACTTCGACGCCCAGATCTCGCATGCCGTCTTGTACCAGATCGTATTCGCCAGCGGAGACGCCGCCCGAAAGGGCGACGATATCACAGGTTTCCAGACCTTCGCCGATGGTTTGTATCAACGCCTGGATATCGTCTTCTACTATGCCGAGATAACGCGCCTGTGCCCCTGAGCGCAAGACTTGCGCTACCATTGAGTATCCATTGCTGTTTCGAATTTGTCCGGGTTTGGGTTTGTGGTGTGGTTCCACCACTTCGCTGCCGGTTGCCACAATGCCGACGACTGGCTGGCGATAGACCTCGACATGGACATGCCCCACAGCGGCGAGAATGCCAACTTCGGGGGGGCGTATGACTGTGTTGGCCTGTAATACGACCTGATTGACGCGCACATCTTCGCCGAGGCGAGCGATATTTCTGCCTGTTTCTGTGGTGTCGAGGACCCGCACTTTTTTGGGATCTGCGTGCGGTTCTGTGTCTTCGACCATAATTACCGTGTCTGCCCCATCGGGTACAGGTGCGCCTGTCATAATTTGAGAGGCTTGCCCGCATTCCACGCGCTTTTGCGGCACGGTGCCCGCTGGAATCTCTTCGATCACATCGAGTATGACAGGTTTATCTCCAGACGCGGATGCGATATCTGCGCCCTGAAGGGCATAACCATCCATGAGGGCTTTGTCAAAGGGTGGCATGTCGATATCCGAATGCACGTCTTCGGATAAAACGCGCCCGAGCACATCGTCCAATCCAACGCGGATTTTGTCAATTTTCTGTGTGTTTTCCAGTACTATGCGAATGGCATCATCCATTTCAATCATAACTTTACTCCTTGTTTTATTTTCATTAATCGCGCATAATATACGTAAACTTGTCCGAAGTATCTGAGATTTTTTTGTATTTTTTATGGGAAAATCGCTATAGCGTGTATCTTAATACGAGGAGCAATATGTCCAAAACAGCAATTATTACTGGCGCAGGCACCGGTATTGGTGCGAGTATTGCCATTGCATTTGCCGAAGCGGGCTATAATCTCGCGCTCGCGGGTCGGCGCATAGAACCGCTTGAAGAGATAGCGCGGCAATGTGGCTCTGATAATATCGAGATCTGTGCTACCGATGTTGCCGACCGGCAGGGGGTTCAAGAGCTTGCCAAACAAACGGTCGCGACATTTGGTCGCGTCGATATTTTAGTGAATAACGCGGGTATCAATAGTAAAAAACGCCACTTGATCGATATTGCGGATGAGGACTGGGATCGTGTTATGGAGATCAATCTCACAGGTGCTTTTAATGCGTTTCGCGCTGTTTTGCCACAAATGAAAGTGCAAAATGACGGTCTGGTTATCAATATTTCATCTATGGCTGGCAAAAGAGCGGGTATGATCAGTGGTGTGGCTTATTGCGCGTCCAAATTTGGCATGGCCGCGCTGAATCAATCGATCAATGTCGAGTTTCGAGAGGAGGGCATTCGCGCCTGCTGTATTTATCCCGGCGAAGTCGATACTCCTATCTTAGACCACCGCCCCAATCCCGTTTCAGATGAAAAACGCGCAGCCGCTCTTTTGCCCGAAGACATTGCTGCCGCCGCACTTATGGTCGCCCAGATGCCAGACCGCGTCATTGTCGAAGAAATTACCATTTTTCCACGCCGCGTGGTTAGTAGATAGTATATCAGTCCGCTTATGTGCGTGGGTTAGAATTAGTCAGGAAATAAAATGAAAACAGAAATCATCATTAATGTCGCTTCACACGAGTCGCGAATTGCCATTCTCGAAGATGGTAAGCTCGCGGAAATTCTCGTTGAACGCGCTGAAAAAGAACGCATGGTTGGCGATATTTATCAGGGTGTTGTCACCGCTGTTTTGCCCGGCTTACAGGCCGGTTTTGTCGATATTGGGCAGGAAAAATCAGCCTTTTTACACGTCTCTGATATGCCTGGTTCGCCCGGCTCAATGGTCGAACTCGATTCGGAAATCCTCGACGACATCCGGGATCAGAGCAATGGGCAGGGCAAATTCTCTATTGATGAGCTTTTGCGCAAAGGCCAGGAAGTTATTGTACAGATTAAAAAAGAGGCTATCAGTACAAAAGGACCGCGCATTACTGCCGTGCCATCGCTCGCCGGTCGGTTTATGGTGCTTGTACCTGATGGCGATAAAGTGGGTGTGTCGCGCAAAATTACCAATTGGCGTGAAAAGCGGCGTCTTCGGGATATCGGGGGCAATATCAAGCCCGAGGGCTTTGGGCTTATTGTGCGTACCGAAGCCCGTGGCAAGGGCGAGCGAGAACTCAGGCGGGACCTCAAGCAACTTTTGACAACGTGGAAACGACTTCAAAAACAGGGTAAGAAGAGCAGTGGCCCCCAATTGCTCCACAAAGAAATAGGCATGACGTCTGGTCTTATCCGCGATTTGTTTACGGAGGATGTTCACCGCCTGGTCATCGATTCGAAACGCGAATACAAGCAAATTCAGGCATATCTCAAAGGGGTTTCGCCCGAGTTGCGCCAGACCGTCGAATACTACGGTGATTCGCGACCGATTTTTGACGCTTTTGGCATTGAGGCTGAAATTGAAAAACTCACCGAACGCAAGGTCTGGTTCAAAGGCGGTGGTTATCTGGTTATTGATCCGACCGAAGCACTGGTTGCCATCGATGTCAACAGCGGGCGCAGCGTGGGCAAAGGGCGTGCCAAGCAGGATGAGACCGTGTTGAAGACCAATTTGGAGGCAGCCCGAGAAGTTGCTCGCCAGCTCCGTTTGCGCGATATGGGCGGGCTTGTGGTTGTCGATTTTATCGATATGGACCATGCGCGAGATCGCAAGCGCGTTGAAGATGAAATGCGTCAGGCTATTCGCCGCGATCGGTCCAAGATCCGATATTCGCGGATTACGGCGTTTGGGCTGATGGAGATGACCCGCCAGCGGGTGCGTCCCAGTTTGATGTCCACTTATTCTACCCCCTGTCCGCAATGCCATGGTACGGGTTACATTCCGAGCCAGGAAACCGTGCTGTCGCGCATCGAACGCTGGCTCAAACGATCTCGCGCAGCCGCGCTCGAACGCCGTCTCACCGTGCAGGTTCACCCCACGCTCGGGTTTTATTTGCTCGAGAATCGCAGGGAGCGCCTCAAGGCCATTCGCAAATCTACCCGGGTTTGGCTCGATGTTGAATCGGCTCCGGATTTGCGCGAAGAAGATTATCGCGTTTTTTCTCGGAAGCGAAAGATCGATGTGACAAATGAAGTTCAAACTTGACATAAAGTACGACTTCGGATAGATTTAGCCCTCTTTGGATTTTCCGATCCACGCCGGGTCGGGAAGTTTGTTTGTAAATAAAAAGTGGGGGCTGGGGACTGGGCGTTGGGAACTGGAACAGTTTCTGGAGGTTTTGAGTATGTATGCAGTGGTCGATATCGCTGGCAGCCAATACAAGGTGCAAGAGGGCGATCATATCCGCGTGGCCCGGCTCGATGCCGAGGAGGGGGATTCACTTACTTTTCCCCAGGTGTTGCTCGTAGGTGACAGCGATGAAATCAAAGTGGGTACGCCTCAAGTTGAAGGGGCTGCCGTCGAAGTGAGTGTTAAAGGGCATGGTCTCGCAGACAAAGTCATGGTTTTTAAGATGAAGCGCCGCAAAAATTATCGGCGCAAGAGAGGGCATCGGCAATCTTATACCGATCTTCAGGTTGAAAAAATTGTAGCGGAAAGCTAAAATCAAGGAGGCTTTTCATGGCACATAAAAAAGGTGTTGGCAGTTCGAGAAATGGCAGGGATAGTGCGGGAAGACGCCTGGGTGTGAAATCCCCTGGCGGCCAGGTTGTCTCTGCGGGAACAATTATTATGCGCCAGCGCGGAACAAAAATCCACCCCGGCAATAATGTCAAGAAGGGTAAAGACGATACGTTGTATTCGGTCATCGATGGGCGCGTCAAGTTTGAGCATCTCGGTAAGAAGCGCAAGAAGGTGAGTGTTTACGCGTAGGTGCGGGTTGAACTGGCCTGAGAGGCGGCCAGTTGTACCCCACTCGAAACCCGCACCCACAGGTTTCAAATCCGTCCGTTATCTATGTCAAGAGAATAATCCGTGAACAAAATTGGGATTGTTGGTGCTGGCAATGTGGGGGCGACTTCCGCACAGCGCATTGCCGAGAGAGAATTGGCCCGCGAGGTTGTGCTTCTCGATGTGGCTGAGGGTATTCCGCAGGGCAAGGGTCTCGATATGGCGGAGTCTGCACCTGTCGAGCGTTTTGATACCCGCCTGATTGGCACCAATGACCCCAGCGCACTTGCAGGGTGTGATCTCGTGGTGATTACCGCTGGGATTGCACGCAAGCCCGGCATGAGCCGCGATGATTTGCAGGCGACCAATGCCGATATTGTCGGTACGGTGTCCGAAGGGGTGAGAGATGTAGCGCCCAATGCGATTGTGATCGTGGTCTCGAATCCGCTGGATGTGATGACGTATGTGGCGTTGCAAAAAACCGGTTTTCCCCCACATCGCGTGGTTGGGATGGCCGGTATTCTTGATTCTGCGCGTTTTCGCTTTTTTATTGCCGAGGCGCTCGATGTTTCCGTTGAGGATGTGACGGCTTTTGTGCTGGGCGGACACGGCGATTCTATGGTTCCGCTGCCGCGCTATTCTTCTGTTGCGGGGATTCCTTTGACCGAATTGCTCGATGGTGCTACTATTGATGCGATTGTCCAGAGGACGCGGGATGGCGGCGCGGAGATTGTAGGGCATCTCAAGACGGGGAGTGCGTATTACGCACCGGCTTCAGCAGTTGCCGAAATGACTGCGGCGATTGTGCGCGATAAGAAACGCATTTTGCCCTGCGCAGCGTATCTGACCGGGCAATACGGTATCCACGATCTGTTTGTCGGTGTGCCCATTAAGCTCGGTGCCAAAGGCGTTGAGAGTATTATCGAAATTGGCCTGACGCCAGAAGAGACCACAGCCCTGCAAAAATCCGCCGATGAAGTGCGGGAGAATATTGCGAAACTTGAGTTGTGAGAAATAGTAGGAGAGAATAGAATTGTCATTGCGGCATGGTTTTAGCCGCCACGCCGTAGGCACAACGCCAGTAATCCAGGAAGTGGTTCTTTAGTCAGCCCGTTCAATCTCCCCAATAGAAGGGTAGTTGGACGGGCTTTTATCTTATGTAAAAAACTGAGAGGGCAATCAAATGCAAGATAGCCAGGTTAGTCGCATTCCCAATTTTATCTGGGGCATTGCCGACGATGTGTTGCGCGATCTGTATGTGCGGGGCAAGTATCGCGATATTATTCTGCCAATGACGGTGATTCGGCGGCTGGACGCGGCTCTTGAACCGACCAAACAGACGGTTCTCGCTATGCGAGACAGGCTCGACGCTGATGGGGTTATCGAACAGGAAGCCGCGCTAAAGCAGGCTTCCGGGCACGCTTTTTACAATGCTTCGCCATTCACGTTGCGCGATCTTCGCGCCCGCGCCAGTCGGCAGCAACTTCGCGCTGATTTTGAGGCGTACCTGGATGGATTTTCGGCCAATGTGCAGGATATTTTGAAGAATTTCGAGTTTCGCAATCAGATTCCGCGTTTGTCCGATGCCGATGCGCTCGGCGCGTTGATTGAGAAATTTCTGTCGCCAGATATCAATTTAAGTCCCTATCCGGTGGAGAACAGCGATGGTTCTGTGCGGTTTTCCGGTCTGGACAATCACGCGATGGGTACGATCTTTGAGGAATTGGTTCGGCGGTTTAATGAGGAGAATAACGAGGAGGCTGGCGAACACTGGACACCACGCGATGCGGTCAAGCTGATGGCGAATCTCATTTTTCTTCCGGTGGCTGACGAGATTGAGTCGAGTACCTATTTGCTCTACGATGGTGCTTGCGGTACGGGTGGTATGCTGACTGTCGCAGAGGAGACGCTTCGGGAACTCGCCCAGGAGCGCGGTAAGCAGGTTTCCACGCATCTTTATGGACAGGAGATCAATGCCGAGACCTATGCTATTTGCAAGGCGGACTTATTGCTGAAGGGCGAGGGGAGCGCGGCGGATAATATTGTCGGAGGTCCGGAGTATTCAACGCTTTCCAATGATGCTTTTCCATCCCACAGGTTTGATTTTATGCTCAGCAATCCACCCTATGGCAAGAGTTGGAAGAACGATCTGGCCCGGATGGGTGGCAAGAGCGGCTTATCTGATCCGCGATTTCTTATCGCTCATGACGGCGACGCGGAGTATTCCCTGCTCACGCGGTCCAGCGATGGGCAGATGCTGTTTCTCGCCAATCTGCTTTCCAAGATGAAGCGCGATACCAGTCTGGGCAGTCGCATTGCCGAAGTCCATAATGGGAGTTCCTTGTTCACGGGTGATGCGGGGCAGGGCGAGAGCAATATCCGCCGCTGGATTATTGAGAACGACTATCTGGAGGCGATTGTCGCGCTGCCGCTCAATATGTTCTATAACACGGGTATCGCCACGTACATCTGGGTGCTGACCAATCGCAAGCCAGCGCATCGACGCGGCAAGGTGCAACTTATCGATGCGAGTGAGTGGTACAGTCCGTTGCGTAAGAATCTGGGGGCGAAGAACTGCGAGTTGTCCAGTGATGACATCCGCCGCATCTGCGACGCTTTTCTCGCGTTTGAGGAGACCGGGCAGTCGAAAATTTTTCCCAACAAGGCATTCGGCTACTATAAGGTGACGGTTGAACGACCGCTGAGGCTTGCTGTCAATCTGTCGCCTGAGCAACGCGCGCGATTCCGGGACGCTTGCCGCGAAGCGAAGGAAGAACCGCTCGCCGATGTGGTTGATGGGATGTTGGAGACTATCGGCAACGGTCCTCATCTTGATTTCAACTGTTTTATGGATGCGGTCGCTGCAGAGGCGTCTGAGCAGGGCGTCAAGCTGATCGCCAAGCGGAAGAAGCTGTTGCAAACGTCGCTGGCATTTCGGGATGAAGCCGCCGAACCGGTGATTAAGAGGGTTCACAAATTGGGCAATAGAGAGCCAGACCCGATTCGCGGTCTGGTAGAGGCGACTGTAAATGACCAGTGCGTTGTCGTTGAATATGAGCCAGATAGCGAGTTGCGCGATACCGAACAGGTGCCTCTGCTTGAGGAGGGTGGTGTTGAGGGCTTTTTGAGCCGCGAGGTGCTGCCTTATGCCTCCGACGCATGGTACGTTTCGACGAGTGTCAAAATCGGCTATGAGATCAGCTTTACCCGTCATTTCTACAAGCCACAACCGATGCGGTCACGAGAAGAAATCCGCGCTGATATCAGGGCGTTGGAGCGAGAGAGTGAAGGGGTGTTGGCGGAGATTATGGGGGAGTAGCCTTTATCCCAGTGTGCCCCAGTGCTTAAAAAATGCAGGGGCAGGCTTGAATGTGCGGATAAAGTTGGCTATACTAAATGCAGGTGTGTAAATTCCCACTTCTCACTTCCCACTTCCCACTTCTCACTTCTCATGTCAGACCTACGATTTGACATCACGCCCTTTCTGGATCAAGACGAAGGCCAGCACTTTGATCGCAAGTCGTTGTACGAAGGCGAAGAGGGTGCCAAACGGCCACGGAGTCGCCGCGCTGTGCGGGATCAGGTTGCGGAATACATCGCTGCTTTCGCCAATGCCGAAGGTGGCGTGCTTATCCTGGGTATAGAGGATGACCGCACCATTACGGGCTACCAGCTTCCGCAGGATGCTTTGAACAATATTCTGAAGACCCCGATCACGCGGTTGCAGCCCGCACAGCCCAATGGCTTTATTATGTATGTTGAAGGGCGCAAAGTGATTGTTTTTGATGTGCCGGCTTCAGATGTTCCCGTTCAAGTAATCGGGGATGGCTTTCCGCTGCGAATGGGTGATCAGACCGTGCAATCCAGCGAGAGCCAAATCAATACGCTTAAGTTTGAAGGTATGGCGGAGAGTTGGGAGAGCCGACGGTCGTTGATGACTTTGGCTGATTTGGATGCGCGATTGTTAGAACGCGCACGACAGGGGGCGGGTTTATCCGCTTTGAGTGATGAAGAGTACTTACTCAAGCGCAAATTGGCTGACCGCCGGGGGCGAGGAATCGTGCTTAGAAATGCCGCGGCGTTGCTTTTTGCCCGTTACGGGCCGGACCATCCCAATGCCGGTGTCCGTCTGTTTCGCGTCATTGGCACTGAGCGCTATACCGGTATCGAGCACAATGTTGAAGAACGCCCGCGTTGCGAAGGTAACTTGCCTGCGGTTATATCGGAAATTCGCACGGTTATCAGCGGTCTGCTGCGGCGCCCGATGCGGCTCGTGGGGAGTCGCTTTCAGGAATCTGCCGAATATCCGGATTTCGCATGGCTGGAGGCGTTGCTCAATGCCATCGCGCACCGCGATTACAGGATTGAAGGCACCTGCATAGAGGTCTGGCTATTTGATGACCGCATGGAAGTTGTCAGTCCCGGCGGTCTGGTCGGCAATTTGACCACAGAAGCGTTGCTCACGCTCAAGCGCGTTCATCACAGCCGCAATCCTCGGATTATTCGGGTGCTTGTAGATCTCGGTCTCGCACGCGATCAGGGCGAGGGTATTCCGCGTATGTTCGCAGAAATGGAAGACGCTTTTTTGCCGAGGCCAGACATAGATGCGACCAGCCGCAATGTCATGGTCACGCTTCGAAATACGCTTACCTTAAATGCGATGGATCGAGAATTTATCTCGGCTCTCGGCGATCTTGAGCTTTCCCGCAATGAGTTTCGGACCTTGCTTTATACGTATCGCCACGGTCAGATAGACAATGCCAGGCTACGTGCTTTATCCGGTCTGGATACCTTAAATGCCAGTTATCTTTTGCGCGGCCTCCGCGACCGAGATTTGTTGATGCTTCATTCTCATGGCCCCAACAGCTACTACACGCTGACTTCTGTTTTGACATCGCAAGTTGGGGTATATAGAGCAAAAGGTGAAAAACTCAGTGCGGATGGGGGGGATATCCGCGAAGGACACGAAGGGACACGAAGAAGGGGTAAGCTCGATGCGGATGAGGGGGAGTTCAGCGCGGATGGGAGGGAGCTTGGCACGGATGTAGAGAAGTTTAGCACGGATGGGGGGGAGTTCGACGCCGATGGGGGGGAGCTTCCCGATTATATCAGAGTGCGTATTGCAAAACTTGGAAAGCGGCCGCGTCGTGTGCGTGTGCGCCCCATCATCCATTTAATATGCGATCAAGGGAAATGGGTAACTTCTGCGGAACTTGCCCGGTTTCTCAATATAGGTCAAAGCAAACTAACGGCGGGTTATATTACTCCGATGGTGCATAGCGGAGAACTTGAACCGCGCTTTCCAGGCAAGCCCAATCATCCTCACCAGGCTTACCGCGCCAGAGTGCCCTAACGCCTGCATATTTGACGTCAGATGACTGATAGGGGAGAACAGCAATGGCAATGAAATCTTTAGATGACCATATTGCGATTACCCCCGGTATATGCAGCGGAAAGCCGCGTATTGCTGGCCGTCGCATTACCGTGGCGCATATTGCCATCTGGCATGAACGAATGGGCAAATGTGCAGATGAAATCGCCACGGAATACGATTTGACCTTGGCCGATGTGTATGCGGCATTGGCCTACTATTTCGATCACCGCGAAGAAATTGACCAATCGATTCAAGAGGGTGAAGAATTTGTGAAGGCTTTACGCCAGAAGACACCGTCTCGCCTGGGTTTTATGGCAGGGCAGATTGAAGTTCCCGACGACTTCGATAGCATGGGCGACTCTGAGGAAGATAACTAAGACATGGCTGATAATGACAAAACTGTTCTCGATGGATGGAAGAAAACACGATCTGGAGCACGGGCTGGTCGGGGTTTTGATTATCAACATCGATTTTCAACTCTTATCCTTGTTCAGCAATGGGCCGGACTGTTACCTACAGGCAATCTTGTCCCAGAGGGGCTTGAAGATTGTGTTGTAGAGTTGGCGGATCGTGACATTTGGATCCAAATCAAATCGAGAGAGCAGGGCACATTCAGCAAAGGCGAAGTGAAAACAATTTTTGAGCAAGCCCGACGGAAAGCCAGCCTTGTCAACAATCAAAAGCCTACACAATTGGTTGCTGGTCTTGAGCAACCTTGTCCCGCTGTTACCGGGTACGAGATGGATGGTCTCTTTGATGGCAGAGCCGAGAAGGTTGTTGTTTGCACTGCACCGGAAGAGGAAATAGTTAATTTATTGTCTCAAAATCTAAATATAGCGGAGATTATCGCCGAAGGACTGATGAGCGACCTGTATAAACTCGTTGCTGAGAGTTCGGCGGCCAATGCCTCGCTTCCCTTTGAGAGAAGGCGGCGTATATCTACGACAGAGGTTGAATGCCGCATCCTTGAACGTCTTGAGGCTGAAGATCCTTCCGCAATCAATCGTGCTTTCGATATAAGAGCTCTGGAGCCTGTTGACTTCGTTACTCCTGTCTCTGAGCCTGGTTTCTATCAGGGCGTTAAAGTTAAACCTGGACACATTGCCTCCGGGTTAGTTATAGAGCGTCCAGGAGAAACACAAGACGTTGTCCAGGCATTTAAGAAACGTCGGCATCTTCTTGTCACCGGTCCTTCAGGGGCAGGAAAATCTGCTCTCATTTGGCTGGTCGCACATTCGTTGACTGCTGAGTTCCGCTGGTATCAGATTTCTGCCCAAGCGAACGCGCAAGATGCTGACGCAATTATTCGTTTCGTGAAGTCACGCCGTCCCAAGAAAGTTTCTCCGATAGGATTGATATTTGACGATGTTGGAGAGTCCAGCAGCAATCTGTGGGATATTCTTACGAACCAACTCAGAAGTCTGCCAGATGTTTATATATTGGGATCAGTGCGTAATGAGGATATAGCTCTGATTACTAATCAATCTGATACCGAATTTTTTGAGATCAGACTTGATAGTGAACTTGCACAGAGTATGTGGGAAGAACTGACCAACGAAGGCCAGACGAAATGGGCTTACTGGCGTGAACCTTTCGAACAATCCGATGGACTGATGCTTGAATACGTTCACCTCTTGACGCAGGGCAAGCGGCTTGCCGCCGTGATCGATGAACAGATTCGTCAACGGGAAAGAGAAAGACGACACGCCGAACTCGCCATAATCAGAGGCACGGCTGTTCTATGTGCTTTCGGTGGCGAAGTTGAGGCTAAAAGGCTCTTCGAATTACTACAATTGCCACCAGACCGCGCAGCACAGGCATTAAAGAGATTAATAGACGAACATCTTGTACGCGAAAGCCGTCCGGGTGTGCTCGGAGGCCTTCATGCTCTGCGATCGAAGGCACTTTGTGACGCTTCCCATGATGATGTCTCTTATCTACGCAGCGACTCGTTATGGCAGTCACTGACGGCTGCAACGAATGAGACATTGCCAAGAATTATTCAGTCAGTTCTTAATGAGACACAGAATGAGGCCGAAGCTATGACGCTTCAGAATCTGGCGAAGGCACTTGCAGCAAGCGATGATATTGAGGTATGGGCAGCTATTCTTACTGGATTGGGTATAGGTACAATGGAAAAATCTGTCGCTTCATTCATGGCAATGCTTGAAAAGCATGGAGTCCAACGTACCCATTGGTTTTTGGCCTCAATGTTTTCGGATGCCGGCATCGATGTCCCTGAATTGTCAGGATTTGAAAACTTAAAGCCCATGCAAAACGCCGTAATAGCCTTCCGCGCGTTACCGAAACGCGATTTTCGAGCCGACTGTTTACGGATGTTGCCCCAAGGAACGCAAGTTCCGGTATGTACAGATATTCGGCAGCTTAACCTATTGCTCTCCTCTCTGGTACCGATACCAGGAGGAGATTCCAGCCGGATTCCGTTCAAGACGGATTTCTCTGGTTATGGTGAGCAGGATATTCATGATGTAGCCGCTCTCTTATCGACTGCCTACTTGATCGGGCCCGACGTGGCTAAAGATCTCGTGGCCGCCTTTGGCGGCGAGCAGACCTTGTTTAACTGGTTCAGTTCCCAGATTCCTTGGGTAACTGTACCTATAATCGAACCACAGGGAACTCATGGACGCACCGTCCGTGCTAACAGGTTTTTTGTAGCCGAGTCACATCAGACTGATGCTCATAAAACCCTCTGTGATATTTGTGAGACATTGATTGCCATATCGCCAATGTCGGATGCAGCTGCATCCGATGCCATAGGTCTGTCAGGGCAGCCTATAGAAATAAATGGACTTAGCGATTGGTCAAAAAATATATCCAGAGAGAACCTTCCTTCAAAGGCTCGGGTGGCCTGGAATGTTGCCTTTCGCCAAATCCTGCTCGCACGAGCAGCGGAGCACAGCCTAACGGATTACACACACGAGATGGCTGATCATGTGAGACACACAGAAAAAATTTTTCGTTTGTTTTCGGAGCAATGGATTAAAGGACGGAGAATATCGAATAAGGACAGGCTGGCTGCGGAGATCAATGAGATTGTGAATCATGTCGATGACTTGATCTATGCTAAGCCCAAAACATTAGCGGCCTCAATGACAAGTACCACTGGTGATACAGAAGAGGATGATAAGCTCGGTGCATTATTGACTAGCGTACTTTATAATCTTGTTCCACGAATGTGTAAAATACCACCTGAGCCCGACGCGAAAGCGGCCGCGGCATTCACCAGCGGCCTCGCTGCACAGGCACGAGAGCATGGAATATCCGAAATCTGGCGTACAACGCCATCACCGCCGTTAGATGAATTAGCCGTACTCGCAGAGCGTCTTGATGGTGTTGCTTGCATCTTGCACGAAATAGCACACGACGATACAGCCAGAGCAATAAAAAAGCTCTGTCAGATAGCCAGAAAGGGGAGGGCGGGAAAAGCTATTCAGGCCGTGGCTGGTCGTTGTCGCTTGCTGGCTAAACAACGCTTCCATCGGAGGTTGCGGGCTTTAGAAAACGCGCTTAAAGCACAGGGTTTGACTGCCAGATGCAGGACTCGTCCTGTCAATGACGCCGATAGTATTGATTGGCCTGCCGTAGAAGTTGCTATTCTTATCAAGATCACAGATTCTGAAACTGATTGGAATTATCTCGAAGACAGCCTTTCAATTGGAGAAAAGCAACTTGCACAAGATTGGCAATTCTGCGTTGTGCCTGTCATAAATAATCAAGTCATTGCAGACTTAGCATTCATTTCTTCATCGCAGGGGCCATTACTTGACGTGGAATTTGCTCACAAATGGAAAGCTCATATTAACTTGCCATTTCTCTCCTCTGAAGTTTCAAACGCGTTTGATATAGCTGTATCAGCCTGTACGCAGGTCTCAGCCATCATTAGCTATCGTGATCTGGAAAAACTCCATCCTACGGAAGAAGAAGCTCTCTTGAAGGCCATAGACGACTTCGAGTGCAATCGGAAAACTGTTGATGCTTTTCAACAAAAGACGGGACAGGAGCTATTTGATGAAGCACTGGTTTATCTCGACGAAATATGGAATCAGATTGTTAGTGAAATTGAGTCCATGAAAACAGGTCAGATGGTTGATAACCCATTGTGCCACATCATGGCGGATATGGAAAACGAAAAGGTTATTGAACTGGGTGTTGCAAGGATGCTATTGCGACAAGCTGAATGCTACACTGTCGCCGCAGAGTGAATCTTATGAGAAATAGTTCTTGTTCATGTAGACCTGTAAAGCAAGATAGGATGGTTGTGTATTGACTTGGCTGGGAGAATCATCATGATCAATGAACTCCAACCCTACCTCTCCTACAAATCTTCCGAAGTCGAGTGGATTGGTGATGTACCGGCACATTGGGATGTGCAACGGCTTAAGTATCTATTGCGGGAGAGAGATATTCGATCTGCCGACGGGAGCGAGGAGTTGCTTAGCGTGTCACAATACACCGGTGTCACGCAGCGTAAGCGAGTAGATAGTGGAGATGCCCCTGACACGCGAGCAGAATCATTGATCGGTTATAAGTGTGTCGAACTCCAAGATCTTGTAGTGAATATCATGCTCGCTTGGAATGGTAGCATGGGCGTTTCACAATTCCATGGTATTGCGAGTCCTGCTTACTGTGTCTATCGATTTTTGGCTGGTGTAAATCCATGGTTCTATCACTATCTACTTCGTTCTCCGATTTACAAGGCATATATCAAATCGGCATCCACCGGTGTAGTGGAGAGTAGGCTTCGTTTGTACACTGATGATCTCTATCGACTTTATGCTATTGTTCCACCCCTCTCCGAACAAATCGCCATCGTCCGCTATCTCAATCAGGCTGACGAGCGCATCCGCCGCTACATCAGCAGCAGGGAGCGGCTCATTGAACTGTTGGAGGAATATCGGCAGGCGGTCATCCACCACGCAGTCACGCGCGGCCTTGATCCCGATGTGCGTCTCAAGCCCTCTGGCGTCGAGCAGCTGGGCGATATACCAGCGCATTGGGAGATAAGGCGGCTTAAGACACTTTGCAGCATGAAAAGTGGAGATGGCATTACTGCAATGTCGATTGAGCCTACGGGTGAATACCCCGTCTATGGCGGCAACGGGCTGAGAGGCTACACATCGAATTACACTCACGATGGCAATTATGTGTTGATTGGCAGACAAGGTGCGCTATGTGGGAATGTTCATATCGCTCGTGGTCAATTCTGGGCTTCGGAACACGCTGTAGTTGCTTCCCTATCGGCTGGTTATGTTCTTGAATGGTTTGCAGCTATCCTGAATGTGATGGATCTGAATCAATATTCACTTGCCGCTGCCCAACCTGGACTGGCCGTTGAACGAGTGCTGAATCTAAGTTTACCTGTGCCACCACCACAAGAGCAAGCACACATCGCACGCTATATAGAACGTGAAACCGCTGACATTGACGTCGCTATTGACCGTGCTCGGCGAGAAATTGAGTTGCTGGGTGAATACCGCACGCGGTTGATTGCTGATGTGGTTACGGGCAAAGTAGATGTGCGGGATGCGGCTACGAGGTTGCCCGGTGAGGCGGAGACGCTAATTGACGCTGAACAGGAAAATCGAGAAAGTACCAGATATGTCATTGACTAACACTGAATTTGCCTCCATCATGCAGGACAAATCGAAACGCATTGAAGGTAATATCGCTTGGGTCGGGGATGAAGATCATTCCCCTGCTTGTATATTTCGAGCCGATGTCGAGTCAGAGGCAGGTTGGCCTCTCTTCATTCAAGGCAGATACAATCCGCTGGCGCGTACCCTGACCTATGCACTCATACTGAAAACAGCAGGGCGGATATACGGACTTGATCTGAGCAAGGACCACCATAATCCTCAGTGCGATCAAGTCGGTGAAAAGCATAAGCATACATGGTCTGAAAATTATCGGGATAAGGAAGCCTATGTGCCAAATGACATTACCGCGCAGGTTTCGGATCCCGTGGCGGTTTGGAAACAGTTCTGTAAGGAAGCAGACATTGAACACGATGGGGAACTTAACAAGCCCCCACCCTTGCAAGTGGAGATGTTTGATGAACACGAATATCTGTAAAGAAATACAGAGACAGATTGGGGAACAGTTCACCTGTACGGAGCTTGGTGATTATCTTCGGATTCGCACCCCGTATTTGTATCCCGATGGAGACAATATCGATCTATTCTGTAAATCCAAAGGTGATACGGTCACAGTAACCGATCTTGGGGAGACCACGGGCTGGCTTCGGATGCAGTCATTATCGCTGCGCCGATCCCCGAAGCAGAATCGGCTGATCGCGGATGTCCTTACAACTCATGGCGTTGAACTATACCGAGGTATGCTTTTGGCCCGATGTCGTCCTGACGAACAGTTGGCTGCGGTGGTCTCGCGTGTGGCTCAAGCGTCATTACGGGTATCTGATTTGTGGTTCACATTGCGGATCCGAGCGGTCGAATCCATCATGGATGAAGTCGCCGACTATCTGACCGAATGCGACCTGCCGTTCGTGCGTTCCGAGAAACTGTCCGGGCGGTCGGGACGTGGCTGGACCGTAGATTTTCACATTCGTACCCACGAGCGTAGCTCTTTGGTTTATGTGTTGAGTACGGCGAATCGTTCCGCTGCGAACAGAGTGACGGAACACATAGTGGCTGCTTGGCACGATTTGCATCATTTTACGGCTGGGCCCGAGGCGTTGCATTTCGTCTCTCTTTTCGATGATACCTTAGATGTTTGGACATCCGAGAACTTCCGATTGATGGAACAGCTATCCACGGTGTCGTACTGGTCGAGACCCGATGAGTTCAAGAACGTTTTGGTACAACAAAACGCAGCATAGACAAACTTTTTTGGAGAATAAAAAGAAAACGCTTCTGCGGAGGTTTTGACATGAACGGTCAACGTTCCCCCGAGTACCTGGAAGGTCTTCTCCGAGAGCTATGTGCTTTGCCGCACGAGACCGAGTGGGTAGAATTTAAGGAAGACAACACTGACCCACAGGAGATCGGCGAGTATCTTTCTGCCCTTGCCAACTCGGCGGCACTTGTGGGCAAAGCCGCGGCTTATCTGGTGTGGGGTGTGCGCGATCATGATCACGCAGTCGTGGGGAGCAACTTTGATCCCTGGTCCGCCAAAAAAGGAAGTGAGGAACTGGAAAATTGGCTGCTGCGTCTGCTCGAACCTAAGATTGATTTTCATTTTTTCCCCTTGAGTACCGAGAAGGGGTCAGTCATCCTGACGGAAATTAACCGTGCTACGCGGCATCCGGTGCGCTTTGCCGGTCAGGAATACATCCGCGTGGGCAGCTACAAAAAAAAGCTCAAAGACCATCCCGAAAAAGAGCGGGCACTGTGGCGCATTTTTGATCAGACGCCATTCGAGGAAGGCATTGCGCTTGAACGGGCAACGGGCGACGATGTTGTTCGTCTGCTGGACTGTCAGGCCTATTTCGACCTTCTGAAACTGCCACAGCCGAAGACACAACGGAGCCTTCTTGAGGTGCTGGCGAGCGACGAATTGATCCGGCCTTCGGTAGCTGGTGGATGGGACATTACTAATCTCGGAGCGATACTCTTTGCCAAAGATCTCGACAATTTTCGGACCTTACGCCGAAAGGCCGTGCGTGTCATTCATTACAAGGGCAGTGGCCGGTTGGAGGCCTTGAAGGAACGCGAAGTGCCCAAGGGCTATGCCTGTGGATTTGAAGGGCTGAACGAATACATCCACGCGTTATTACCGGAGAACGAGATTATTGAACAGGCTCTGCGCCGAACAGTAGCGACGTTTCCAATCGTAGCCGTGCGCGAACTGGTCGCCAACGCACTCATCCACCAGGATTTTTCGATTACTGGCGCGGGGCCAATGGTAGAAATATTCGAAGGCCGAATCGAGATTACCAATCCCGGCGCACCCCTCGTCGATATTGACCGATTGGTGGATGCAGCACCGAAATCGCGCAACGATAAACTGGCATCGCTCATGCGGCGCTTCAACTTGTGCGAGGAGCGCGGCAGCGGCATCGACAAAGTGGTGTTCCAAATTGAGTTGTTCCAGCTTCCCGCGCCGTTGTTCGAGACGCCAGGAGATGCCACTCGCGTCACGCTTTTTGCTCCTAAGGCCCTGAGGGATCTGGACCGGCAGGAACGAATTCGTGCCTGTTATTTTCACGCCTGCCTGAATTATGTGATGGGCAAACCTGTCACCAACACCTCAATCCGCACGCGATTTGGCATCCCAGACCACAACGCTTCGACTGCCTCACGGCTATTGAAAGAAGCTGTCGAAGCGGGTGTCATCGCCGTTGAGATGGCCAATAGCGGCACCAGAAATCGTCGATACGTGCCCTTCTGGGCGGCCCAGGCGGATTGACGTTCATTTGTTTGACGGTTGTTTGACGGTTGTTTGACGGTTGCTTGACGGTTGCTTGATAGAAAACCCGAAAAATGACTCGGCGGGACAGATCTGTTTTTGTAACTTACTGTTATCAAATCACTTACTGTTTTGCAATTTGTTTGATGGTTGTTTGATGGTTGTTTGATGGTTGTTTGATGGTTGTTTGATAAAAAACTCGAAAAATGGCTCGGTGGAGCAGGTGTGATTTTGTAACTCATTGTTATCAAATCACTTACCGTTTTGTAATTTGTTTGATGGTTGTTTGATGGAAACCAAATGATCACCGACACCACCGAGTGCGGTTTGGAAGATTGTATCTGCGATCTAAGGGTGTAGAGAAGCCTGATTTTGACGAAAGTGAGCACGTTAACATGAGTGAAAGTCAGGACATTGCGCTCATTGACGAGTTACGCAGTATGCCGACAGAGACAGAGTGGTTGGAGTTCAAGCGCAATCGCTATGAATTTGAACAGATCGGAGAATATCTGTCCGCGCTTGCGAACTCGGCGTGCATCGCTGCCAGGCCGGCTGGCTATCTTGTCTTTGGTATTGACGATGAGACACATGAGGTCGTCGGCACAGATTTTGATCCCTATAATACCAAAGGGAAGGGCAATCAAGACCTGCTGCCATGGGTCGGGGCGGGATTGCATCCGAATGCTGGATTCGAACCTCGTATTGTTAATCATCCGGATGGTCGGGTCGTTGTCTTCGAGGTTGGCCCCGCGAGAGATCAACCGGTTAGCTTTCGCGGAAATGCTTATGTACGCGTAGGCTCCAGCAAGACCGAACTTGGCAGGCATCCTGAGAAGGCTCGCGTGATTTGGACGCGCGGGAGCGACTGGTCCGCAGAGGTGTGTGAACAGGCGAGGCTTGATGATCTTGACCCCAATGCCCTGGTCAAGGCGCGCGAGCAATTCGTCATTAAGCATCCGGCGCAGGCGGATGAAGTCGAGGGATGGGACGATGCGACGTTTCTCAACAAAGCTCGGGTTTTAAAACAGGGTGCTGTGACGAATACCGCACTGCTGTTGCTGGGACGGCCGGAATCGTCGGTTCTACTCTCGCCGATGGTGGCTAAAATTTCTTGGGTGCTCAAGGACGACCAGAATCGCGAGTTGGATTACGAGCACATTGGGACGCCGTTCTTGCTTGCGGGGGACCGCCTTCTGAAGCGCGTCCGCAACCTCACTGTGCGCGCCCTGCCGAGCGGGACACTGTTTCCTCAAGAAATTACTCAGTACGACCCATGGGTAATCCGCGAAGCCCTGCACAACAGCATCGCACATCAGGACTATCGTCTGCGAGGACGGATTGTTGTCGTCGAATTTCCCGACCGCATCTTACTGACCAATGTCGGGGATTTTCTGCCCGGCGATGTCGAGACGGTCATCCAACAGGATGCTCCCCAGGCTATCTATCGCAATCCATTCTTAGCTGATGCCATGGTTGAATTGAATCTGATTGATACTCAGGGTGGCGGCATTAAGCGCATGTTCGATACACAGAGGAAGCGTTTCTTTGCGCTTCCAGACTACGATTTGACGCAGACAAATAGCGTGGCTGTGAGCATCCACGGTTGCATTCTTGATGAGCGCTATACTCGGCTCCTGATGGAACGAACTGACCTGAACCTCAGTCAGGTTATGCTCCTTGACCAGATGCAAAAGGGAATGCGTATTAGCCGGGAAGATCATCGCTCTCTGAAGGCCAGTGGTCTTGTTGAAGGCCGTTACCCTAACTTAATGGTCGCTGAATCGATTGCTAAGGTGACGGATGATACTGACCGTTACCTCATAGAACGCGGATTCGACAAGCAGTACTACCTGGATATGATTTTAACCTTGATCCGCGAACATGGCCGGGTCAGTCGTAAGGAGATTGATCAGGCCCTGATTTCGAAGCTGCCTGATCGGCTGACGGAGGAGCAGAAGCGGTGGAGGGCTCAGAATCTCATACAGGATCTGCGTCGCTCCGGTTTGATTGCCAATCAAGGAACCCGTGCCCAACCTGCCTGGGTGCTCTCCGACGCATATCAGGGGAGGACATTTGATAAATAAAAATTAATAAAATGCGCTTGAGAGAGGGTAGTTTATAAAAGGAATATATATAAATATTTGTTTTACATATATTTGCCTTTTATTGATTTTTAATCAGATCATAAATTTTATTAAAGGATTTATTAAAGGATTTAGCAAAGCCGCGTCGTTTTTCAACTTTCTTGACGGTTACTTGATTGACAATCAACGATGCGAGAACCTGTTTCTCATAAATTATTGAAAATAAGACATTTATTTTACTTGACTGGTACTTGACTGGCAACCGGCGATATGAGATCATGTTTCTCATAAATTATTGAATATACGACGGTTATTTTACTTGACTGGTACTTGACTGGTACTTGACTGAAGCCCGTTTGGAACGATATATTTTTGTATCCGAAAAGCAATCCGAACCGAGAGAGTAAGGTATGAAGAGTCGGGATATTAAACTAACACAAGCTCAGAGAGAAGAATTGGATGCGCTTGCGGCGCTGCCTGATGAGCAGATAGATACCTCTGATATTCCCGAGATTCCCGAGGGGTCTAATTCTGTGCGCGGGCTGTTTCAGAAGTCCGCCAGTGAGCGGAGTAAGGCGATGGATGAGTTGAGAGGCAGACGTCCGTCGGTTACGGATATTTCTGAACGCGGTTTGGAAGATCGCATTTGCGAGGTGCTGGCTGGTAGAGCGGATAAATCGAGTGCGGGTGATGTAGGGGAACGTCCGGCTGTTTATGGTGTGGGCTGGCGTTATGGGGATCGCGAGGATTACGACCGCGAGTATTGTGTGGATCTGGCGCAGTTGACTGCTTTTTTGATGGCGACGCAGCCGAAGGTTGCCGATGCGCTGTCTCTGGGGAGCGATAATCCAACGCGGCGCAGGTTTCTCACCCGGTTGAAGGGCGAGGTTGGCAAACGCGGGATTGTGGATGTGCTTCGCAATGGCGTTAAGCACTTGTCGCATGATGTTGTGCTTTTTTACGGTGCGCCATCGCCGGGCAACCAACGGGCGGTGAAGCTTTACGAACAGAATCGCTTTTCGGTTACGCGCCAGTTGTCGTATAGCAATGCCAATAAGCGGCTCGCGCTTGATCTCGCGCTGTTTATCAATGGGTTGCCGGTGGCGACTTTTGAGTTGAAGAATAGTCTCACGAAGCAGACGGTGGCAGATGCGGTTGAGCAGTACAAACGCGATCGGGATCCGAGGGAGGATCTTTTTCGCATTGGTCGTTGTTTGGCTCATTTTGCTGTGGATGAACACGAGGTGATGTTTTGTACGCATCTCAGGGGGAAGTCGTCCTGGTTCTTGCCTTTTAATAGGGGGGTGGATGACGGGGCGGGTAATCCGGTCAATCCCAATGGGCTTAAGACCGATTATTTGTGGCAGGAGGTTCTGACGCGGCAGAGTTTAACCGATATTATTGAGAATTATGCCCTGCTGGTGGAATCTGCCGATACAAAGACCGGGCGCAAGTCGCAGTCGCAAATCTGGCCGCGCTATCACCAGTTGGATGTGGTGCGGAAGTTGCTGGCTGATGCTGCGGAGAAGGGTGTGGGACAACGCTATCTCGTTCAGCATTCGGCGGGTAGTGGGAAGTCCAATTCTATTGCATGGTTGGCGCACCGCCTCATTGGGCTGGAAAAGGATGGTGAGACGGTTTTTGATTCTATTATTGTTGTGACGGATCGGATTATTCTGGACCGGCAGATCAATGATACGATTCGGCAGTTTGCGCAGGTGGGGGCGACTGTCGGGCATGCTGAAAGATCTGGCGATTTGCGTCGTTTTATCAGCGCTGAGAAGAAGATCATTATTTCTACTGTGCAGAAGTTTCCGTTTATCCTGGATGAGATTGGCACAGAACATCGGGGGAATCGCTTTGCGATTATCATTGATGAAGCGCATTCCAGTCAGGGTGGGCGTACGTCTTCGGCGATGGCGCAGGCACTGGGCGACCATGAGGATGGAGATGATGACGATACGTTTGAAGATAAAATTAACCGGATTATTGAGCAGAAGCGGCTGTTGACCAATGCGAGCTATTTTGCTTTTACTGCGACGCCAAAGAATAAGACGCTGGAGTTGTTTGGCACGCCATCATCGCAGTCCGATGGTACGACAAAGCATCTGCCTTTCCATAGCTATGCGATGAAACAGGCGATTGAGGAGGGGTTTATTCTGGATGTGCTGGGCAATTATACGCCGGTGAAGAGTTATTATCATCTTGCCAAGACAATAGCAGACGATCCGGAGTTTGACACAATAAAGGCGAAGAAGAAGCTCGTCCGCTATGTGGAGACACATAGCCATGCTATCTGGCTCAAAGCCGAGATTATGGTTGATCATTTCCACGAGCAGGTGCTGGCACCGCGCAAAATTGGTGGGCAGGCGCGGGCGATGGTTGTAACGGGTGGTATTCAGATGGCGATTACCTACTATCACGCCATCCGCAATTATTTGAGGGAGCGCAATAGTCCGCATAAAGCTATTGTCGCTTTTTCTGGTGAGACGGATTACGGCGGTGAGAGGGTGAGTGAAGCGTCGTTGAATGGTTTTCCGTCATCGCAGATTGCCAGCAAGATTCAGGAAGATCCCTATCGGTTTCTGGTCTGTGCGGATAAGTTTCAGACGGGTTATGATGAGCCTTTGCTACATGTGATGTATGTGGATAAGGTGCTTTCTGGTATTAAGGCTGTGCAGACCCTTTCGCGCCTCAATCGCGCCCATCCAGAAAAGCGCGATACGTTTGTGCTGGATTTCTATAATGATGCCGATGGGATAAGAGATGCGTTTGCCGATTACTACCGCACGACTATTTTGGCGGATGAAACCGATCCCAATAAGTTGCACGATCTCAAGGCTGATCTGGATGGTCGTCAGGTCTATTCAGATGTGCAAGTCCACGAGTTGGTGGCGTCGTATTTGAAGGGCGATACTCGCGGGACTTTTGATCCGATTCTGGATGAGTGTGTGGCGGTCTATCGAAGTGAACTGGATGAGGACGGGCAGGTTGAATTTAAGGGCAATGCCAAGGCTTTTGTTCGCGCATACAACTTCTTGTCTCAGGTGCTTCCCTACGCGAATGTGGAGTGGGAGAAGCTTTCCATTTTCCTAAACTTTCTCGTTCCCAAGCTGCCGACGCCGGTTACTGAAGATCTGTCGCTGGGTATTGAGGGGGCTATTGATATGGATAGCTATCGCGCCGAGAAGCAGGCGACGATGCAAATTATGCTGTCCGATGAAGATACCGAGATTGAGCCGGTGCCTACAGGCGGTGGCGGCTTTAAGCCAGAGCCGGAAATGGACCGGCTTTCGAATATTCTCAGGGCGTTTAACGATCTTTTTGGGGATATTCCGTGGACCAATGAGGACCGCATACGCAAGATGATTACCGAGGATGTTCCGAGGATGGTCGATGCTGATAGTGCCTATCGCAATGCACGGGAACATTCAGATGAGCAGAATACGCGCATTGAACACGATAAGGCGTTGGAGAAGGCGATTATGACGCTGCTTTCGGACGATACCGAACTTTACAAGCAGTACTCCCAGAATGAGGCATTTAAGCGTTGGCTGGAGAATAGTGTGTTTGAGCTGACCAATCGCTAAGGGCAAGTATTTCGCGTAGCAAAAAATAGCCTATCTAAAAAATTGGATGGGTTATTTTATTCTGGTCTTGAATATAAGGACAAAGTTGGCTATACTAAATATAAAAGAGTATCTAAGCGAATAAATGAGCAGGGAAGATGACGCGCTACTGAAATCCGACTGAAAGTGAGATGGCAATGAAATCTTTAGATCAACATATTGAGATTACCCCCGGTATATGTAGCGGCAAGCCGCGTATTGCTGGCCATCGCATTACCGTGGCGCACATCGCCATCTGGCATGAACGCCTGGGCAAATGTGCAGATGAAATCGCCACAGAATACGATTTGACACTGGCCGATGTGTATGCGGCATTGGCCTACTATTTCGATCACCGTGAGGAAATTGACCAATCGATTCAAGAGAGTGAAGAATTTGTGAAGGCCTTCCGCCAACAGACCTTCTCAAAGTTGGCTGAAAAACTGCAAGAAAAGAGATAATGTGGCGAAGATTAAGTTCTACACGGATGAGCATATCTCAAACGCTGTGGGGATAGGGCTTCGCCAAAGAGGCGTGGATATATTGACTGTTCCAGAAGCGGGAATGCGGGGCGCATCTGACGAAGATCATTTGAGAAAGGCGTGGGAAGAAGGACGCGTATTCTTTACGCAAGATGATGATTTTCTCCGCTTGGCAGCAGCAGGTGTAAATCATGCTGGAATTGTTTACGCATCTCAAGCATATACGATTGGTACAATTATCTCTGGTTTAATGTTAATCCATGAGGTATTGGAAGCGGACGAGATGATCGGTCATGTAGAGTATCTCATCAGAATATGATAGTTTGACTGACCAATCACTAAGGCCGAATATACTCGCGTAGCTTAAAAAAACAGCCCGTCCAAAAAGTTGGATGGGCTGTCTTTTTGCTTGTATCACTGAAGGGGCTATTTGATAGCGAGTTCTTCGTCTTCTTCTTCCAGATATACAGTTTCCTGAAAGGGGTCGCGGTCGAGGCGGTCGCCCAGGATAACGGTTAGCACGGCACCGCCTGCAAATGCGGTTATGAATCGCGCACCGGAAAAGAAGGCGATGGCTGCAGCTATGAGGCTGTTGCTGATTACAGCGGTGATTATGAGGTCATCTGTCTCGGGTGTTCTGTGGCGTTTGCGATAGGGTTTATCGAATAGCATGCGGAGGGCATTGCCAGCTACTGTGCCGGTCAGGGCGAAGGCTATGAGCAAAATTATGGAAAATAGTCGAAAGATCATGGAGTGTCCTTATCAAATCCGCCTTCACGCGCCTGGCGGGTCATTTCCTGGATAAGTTTGGGGGCGGGGTCTTCCCATCCTTCGGGTTTGAGTATTTTGCCGTCTTCTCGGCGAATGACTTTTCCATTTACGACTTTTTGCATGTTTGCATTGTGGACGATGTCGAAAAGTGGGTCGAGGTTGATGCCGTTGCGTACGGCGAAATCACAGATGTAGTAAATTGCATCGACGAGCGCGTCAGCCTGTTCTGTGACGGTTTGCGCGTCCATTAATTCGTCCATTTCATCGTTGACCATTTCTCGTATGAATGCGATGCCTTCTGCTGTCATGTTTTGCGGATGTGCTGGCAGGTCGTCGTTACAGGCCATTGTAAATTCGCGCACTTGAGCGGTGTATCCCATGCGTACTCCCGGTGATAAAGTAAGATGTAGAAGGTGAGACGTCCCCAGCCCCCAGTCCCCAGCCTCCAATTACTATTGTTCAGTAGAAATTACTCTGATTGAGATAGCTATGCAACACAATGTTTATACGGTTTATTTGGTTACGCGTTTTTGGTCTTTGACTTTTGGGCGTTGCGTCTATATTTTTTGGCGCGATATTTTGTTGGCAGGTGACTATGACGTGAAAGGATTTTCATTATATGGCGAGTATTAATGCAAATTACGACAAATTGGCTGCGGGATATTTGTTTCCCGAGATTGCGCGGCGGACACAGGTTTTTCTCGATGCGCATCCAGAGGTGTCCGTGATGCGGTTGGGTATTGGTAATACGACCGAGCCGCTGACGAAGAGCGTGATTGCCGGTTTGCACGATGCGGTGGATCAGATGGCGCGTGTGGAGACGTATCGCGGCTATGCCGATGGTGGAGAGGGCGAGCCTGAGATGCGGGAAGCTCTGGCGAAGCGCTATGCAAAGTACGGAGTTGATCTCGATGCGTCTGAGGTTTTTGTGAGCGATGGTGCCAAGTCGGATTCGGCGAATATCCAGTCGATTTTTGGTATGGATAATGTGATTGCTGTGCAGGATCCGGCATATCCGGTATATGTCGATAGCAATGTGATTGCCGGACGGACGGGCGAGGCGGTGAACGATCAGTACGAGGGACTGGTTTATATGCCGTGTACTGAGGAGAATGGTTTTATGCCCGAGGTGCCAGATGAAAAGGTGGATTTGATCTATATTTGCAGCCCGAATAATCCAACGGGTGCTGTGGCAACGCGAGCGCAGTTGCAGGCGTTTGTGGATTATGCAATAGAACACAGGGCGGTGATTATTTATGATGCGGCTTATGCCGGGTACATTTCGGATGCGGCTTTGCCGCGAACGATTTACGAGGTTGAGGGGGCAAAGTCCTGCGCGATTGAGATCAATAGTTTTTCCAAAGATACCGGGTTTACAGGTGTGCGCCTGGGATGGACGATTGTGCCGATGGATCTGGTGGTAGAAGACGCAGAGGCGGGCAAGTTGAATACGCTGTGGGGCAGGCGTCAAAATACGTTTTTTAATGGTGCTTCGAATATTGTGCAATTGGGTGCTTTGTCGGTGTTTACAGAAGAAGGCGAGCGAGAATGCCAGGAGATGATTGCGTATTATATGGAGAATGCGCGCATTATTCGGGCGGGACTGAGAAATATTGGGTTGACGGTTTTCGGCGGTGTTCACGCGCCCTATTTGTGGCTCAAGACACCGAATAGCATGTCGTCGTGGGACTTTTTTGACAAGTTGTTGTCAGAAGCCCATGTTGTGGGGACGCCCGGGTCGGGTTTTGGGCCTGCTGGCGAAGGTTATTTTCGTTTGAGTTCGTTTGGTCATCGAGAAGATGTCGAGCGGGCAGTGGCGAGTATTCAGGTGAATTTGAAAATTTGAGGTGAAGAGATGACGCGATCCAATCCAAATATTATTTTTATTCTGGCAGATGATATGGGCTATGGAGATCTGGCGTGCCAGAATATAGAGTCTAAAATTCCAACGCCCAATCTGGACAGGTTGGCGTCACAGGGGGTGCGTTTTACCGATGCCCACGCGCCGTCCAGCGTTTGTACGCCAGCGCGTTATGCGATTCTTACGGGGCGGTATTCGTGGCGTACTCGGTTACAAGGCGGCGTGTTGTGGCCCTGGGATCCGCCTTTGATTGATCCGGGCCGAACGACGGTGGCGACATTGCTGCGAGATCAGGGGTATCGCACGGCCTGTATTGGGAAGTGGCATCTGGGATGGAACTGGGAGACAAAGGATGGACGTGCGGCCTATGAGGGCGCAGAATACGGGGTGCTGGGCAGGGATCAGCGGTATGAATTGGGTAAGAATATCGATTTTAGTAAGCCGGTCACTGGCGGTCCTGTAGAATGTGGATTTGATTATTACTTTGGCGATGATGTGCCCAATTTTCCGCCTTATACCTGGTTTGAAAATGATCGGCTGGTGGATGCGCCAGTTGAGGAGAAGCCCGAGGAGATGTTTGGGACGCCCGGAGCTATGGCGCCGGGATGGTCGCTTGAGGCGGTGATGCCCGAGTTGACCCGACGCGCGGTTCAATATATTGAGGCGGCGGATGATCAACCGTTTTTTTTGTATTTCCCCCTGACTGCGCCGCACACGCCGATTGTTCCAATAGATGAATTTAAGGGTATGAGCGAGGCGGGTGAGTACGGAGATTTTGTGTGTGAAGTGGATTGGACTGTGGGCGAGGTGATGGCGGCTCTTGATCGAAGAGGGATTGCCGAGAATACGCTGATTATTTTTACCAGCGATAATGGGCCGGAAAATTTCGCGTATAGACGGATCCAGGAATACGGGCATTACAGTATGGATGGCTTGCGAGGGTTGAAACGCGATGTGTGGGAAGGTGGGCACCGGGTTCCGTTTATTGCCAGGTGGCCCGGTCAGATTGAGGGGGACCGGGTTTGCGATGAGGTGATTTGTATGTCCGATTTTATGGCTACGGTGGCGGCGATAACCGGCGTGTCTTTGTCGGAAGATATGGGTGAAGATAGTTATAATATATTGCCCGCGCTTTTGGATGAGGCTTTTGATACGCCTATTCGGGAGGCAACTGTGCATCACAGTATTCGAGGGAAGTTTGCCATTCGGAAGGGGCGCTGGGTGTTGATTGATGCACCCAATGGGGATGATAATAAAGAACCGGATTGGTTTGTGGATGAACGCGGATATGTGCCCCACGATCATCCGGGCGAACTTTTTGATCTCGAACGCGATCGGATTGAGCGATTTAACCGTTATGGAGAATATCCCGAGGTCGTTGAAGAACTCAAAACTTTGCTCGAAAAGTATAAGCGAGAGGGCCGAAGTGTTTCGCGCTGAGCGGTAGAGGAATGAATTTTATGAGATGTATTTTTTGCATCCTGATTGTATTTGCTTGTATTGGCACGGCCAGAGCAGAGATACAGGTCGCGTTTCGCTTTGAGGCTGTTTTTGGCGAAGTAGGGGGTGGCGATGGGCAGTTTCTCGATCCCGAGGGATTGACTCTGGATACGTCGGGCAATGTGTTTGTGGTGGATACCGGGAATGATCGCGTCCAAAAATTGTCTCCAACTGGCACCTTTTTGAGGGCAGTGGGAGGACCGGGCTGGGAAGATGGGCAATTTAATAAACCGGGTGGTATTGCCGCGAGCAAGGGGCTGGAGATTTATGTAGCCGATGGTCGAAATCGTCGCATTCAGGTGTTTAATCTCAATTTGCGTCTTCTATCGGTGATTGGCGGGGCGGATGCTGGTGGTTCTATGGATCTGGGTACGCTCAGTGGTATTGCCGTGTCGGATGCAGATGAGATTTTGGTGAGCGATATCGATGCGGATCAACTGGTGCAGATCGATACGTATAGCCGCGTTGATCGCAGTTTTGGTGGGTTTGGGTATGGGGCTGGCAATTTGCGGCGGCCTTTGGGGATCGCAATAGAGGGGCGTGAGGTGGTTTATGTTTGCGATAGCGAGAATGATCGGATTGCGGTATTCGACAGGTTTGGCAATTTTCAAAAGACGATGGGTAAAGATATTTTATTGCAGCCCTCGGCGCTGTGCGTGGGGCCTGAGCGGACGTTGATTGTAGCGGATACGGGCCACCATCGCATTGTGGTTTTTGATCTCGATTCTGGCGGGGTTGCAGGGTTGTTGGGCGGTCCCGATCCGGGAAAGGGTGCGATGGCGTTCCAATTTCCCCGGGGTGTCGTGCTTGGACGCGCTGGCAGGTTGTTCGTTCTGGATTCGGGTAATGGGCGCATTCAGAAGTTGCAAATACAAGTTTCAAGGATGAAGTAGAAAGTGTGAAGTGTGAAGTAGGAAGTGTGAAAGGTGAGATGAAACACCAGCCTTTGGGCGGTTGGGTGGGGTTTCTCACTTCTCCCTTCTTCCTTCTTACTTTCTTGGATGTTCCGCAGGGGCGGGATGTCCTATTTTTTTTAGACACGAGACGCGAGAGATGAGTTTTGACACCCTTCGTATTGCTCAGAGTATTGCATTTTTTTTCTTGTGCGTTGTGACGGTACACGCACAGGTTCCCGTGCCAGAGCAGTTTACGTTGTTCGATGGGGAGAAGGTGTTTCAATCGGATGGGAGCCGCGGGCCTTTTGCGATTTCTGACCGTGCGATTGAGGCGGCGAGCGAACGGGTTTGGGTAGATGGGGTGTTGCGCATTCGGGATCGAGATTATGTGGTGGATGCCGATCGCGCGTTGCTGACGCTTTTGCGAGATGTTGCGCGGGGTGTGGAGATTGTGGTGCGTTTTAGACAGCGTCCTCTGGTGACCGCGCCTGTGGTTCAGCGTCGCCAGTTTCAACCGGGGGAAGGTGGTGAGGATCAACCGATTGTGCGCGTGTTTTCTCCGCCTGTTGTGCGAGATAGGGATGAAGAGCAGAAGTTGACGATTGGCGGTCATAAGAGTATTTCTGTAACTGCGGGATCTCAACACGCGGTTCATCAGGCTTTGCAGTTGCGTATTTCGGGCGAGGTTGCCGAGGGGGTCAATTTATTGACTGTGCTGTCCGATCGCAATTTGCCAATAGGCGAGCAGGGGGGATCAAAGCGGTTGCAGGAATTGGATCGCGTGTTTTTTCAGGTTGACGCCGATCAGGTATCGGCTACGCTCGGCGATCTCGATGTGGCGTTTGACGGGACTGTGTTTGGGCGCTATCGGAGGCAGTTGCAGGGCGCGCGCGTGTTGGCCCATCGGGAGAAGGGGCAGGTTGCGGTTTTTGGGGCGGTATCGCGGGGGCGTTGGGAAACGCGGCGGCTGGTGACGGTTGAGGGGTTTCAGGGACCTTATTCATTGTCCGGTGGTGGCTTGAGAGGACAAATTGTGCCGGAGTCTGAGCGCGTGTATCTCAATGGGCGATTGCTCATCCGCGGGGATGGGGCAGATTATACGATTGATTACGAGCGCGGGCATGTGGCGTTTATGCCTGAGATACCGATTGGGGTCGAGAGCCGCGTTACAGTGGAGTATCAGGTGATTGATGCCGGTATGAGAAGCCGGCTGATGGGTATGGAGTCCCGCGTGTCGCTCGGTGAGGGAATGTCTGTGGGGACGACGCTGATTCGAGAGTCTGATCGTCCCTCATTGTCGCCCGGAATAGCTTCAGTGCAGCGTCAGTTGGGGGTGGTGTATGCGACGTACACGCCGTGGTCAAATGCGTGCGTTTCTGGGGAGGTTGCCCTGAGTGATCGAGATTCGGGAAGCGGGCGGGGGGTTCGCATGGATGGCGCGTTTGCTGGGCGCAATTTTGAAGTCACGGGTCGGTTTCGTCAGGTTGGGGCCGATTTTGAAGCATTTGAGCGATTGGACAGAGGGCGGGCTGCCGGGCGATGGGGGTGGCAAGCCGATACTGCGCGAACCGCCCAACGCGAGGGCGAGGTGGCTGTGCGTTGGGATTTGGGCAAGGTGCTTTCTGTTACCGGGGAATACGGTCAGCATGTGGGTGTTGTGCGAACAGATCGGAAGAGTGTGGGGATCCGTTCGCCCGTGGGAATGTACCGCTATGAGTCGCTCGGGCGCGATAGTGGTGGGATGCGCCGGCACGAGGGGCAGGTTGAAGTGTCGATGGGGGAGATTGTGCCGGGATTCCGCTTTTCGCTGGAAAATGGAGTGGGCGATGGTGTGAGTAGCAGTTCGCTTTTTTATGCGGCGCGTCCGCGTGTTTTGCCCCAGGGCATTGACAAACAGGAGTTGGTGTGGCACATGGGCATTGGCGAAGGACGAAATTGGTCGTGGGTATCGGAGTTGAAATATCGGAAGTTCAGGCAGAGAGAAACGGTGTGGCAGGATAGTTTGCGCGGTTGGTTGCATACCCACAGGGCACAGGTGACAAATTGGAAGGGCTGGATTTTTTCTGGTTCTTATACGCACGGCGAAATCCAGATCGGGCGCGAACGTCAGCAGACGACGACGCATCTGGGGCGCGTGCGATTGGGGCATAATCGTCCCGGCTCGTCACATCAGATAACGTATCGCGTTTCGAGTACGCGGGTCAGTCAGCCCATTTTTGTCGAGGTAGCGTCCGGGCTGGGAGAATATATTTGGGAGGATGCCAATGGCGATGGTTTGCGCGATGTGGAAGAGTTTGTGCCCGATGTCGATGGCGATTATGTGCGGGTTTATGATTACGGGCAGTTTGCCCCTGCTCGCGATGGTGCGCTGGGCATGCGCGTGGAAATTGATTTTCGGCGTTTGATTGGAGATGAGCACTTTTTATCCGTTGTTGCGCTGGATGCATCGCTGCGTACAGAGCGGCAGATTGCGATTGGGACAAAGCACGCGGCTCCTTGGAATCTGTTTGGTTTTGATGCGGGTGCTGGGATTTTGGGTGCTCGCAGGGATGGGCTGGTGCGTCTTTATTTGTTTCGGTATCACAGGCGGGGATCGCTGCGTTTGACTGCGCGCGTGCGCGATCAGGTCAATCGGGCGTTTTACGGAGGTGCTGCCGAATTTTTTGTGCAGGGTGGCGCGTTGGGAAAATTGAGGCCTGTCGATCGCCTTGAACTGGAGACGGAATTTGATTTGGGGCACAGAGCACGCGAAGGCGCAGGTGCTTTTGCCTATCGCATTGATGGGGCGAGTGGTGCGCTGCGCTGCGCGTTCAGGTCTGCGCATAAATGGTATTTGCGTTTGGGCGTTTTGAGTGGGCGAGATTGGGAACGCGTCCGGGCGTTGCGTGCGTGGCATATCGGCGTTCAGCCAGAGGTGATTTACGCTTTGCCCGGTCGCGGGCGATTGCGCGGGCGATTGGATTGGACGCGGGTTTGGGCGACGGATACAGCACCCTTATTTTTGGGGTTGGCAAGGGGAAATCGCCAGGGACAGAACTGGGCGTGGCGATTGGGGATGGATTACCGTTTTGGCAAATATGTATCGGCGCGGGTGATGTACGATGGGCGCGTAAGACCTGCTCGTCAGACCATACATCTCGGGCGCGTGGAGATGCGGGCGGTGTTTTGATCCGCAGAAAAAAACGCGAGTAATTTGAGCGTTTTTCGCAGATGAACGCAGATGGAAAATCAAATGCAGGAGCGGCATCCCTGCCGCGATTGGGGCTGAGAATAGGTAGATGAATACAGATAAATACATAAAGGTATGGCGATACTTTCTGCTTGCGATGTGGATGGTCTGTGTCGCGTCCAGCGCGGGGGGAGAGGTGCGTGCGATTGTGAAGCGCGTGCAGGTTGAAGGTGCGCGGTCTGTAAGTGTGCGCGATGTGCGGGGATGGTTGGTTACGCGGTCAGGGGTTGCGGTGGATTCGGCGTTGTTGCGAAAGGATGTTTCCCGCATTTTGAAGGGGTATCAGGCGCGTGGATTCTGGCATGTGGCGGTGGCTTTTCCCAGGGTTGCAATGCGCGGTGGCGATGTGGCGGTGGCTTTTGAGATTACTGAGGGGGTGCGTACACGGGTTGCGTCTGTGGCGTTACACGGTGATTTGATCTTTGAGCAATCGGATGTGCTTATGGCTTTTGGTCTGGCGCAGGGTATGGTGTTGCTCGAAAGCGATTTGAACCAGCGGTTGGATCATCTGTTGCGTTTTTATGAAGATCGGGGCTACCCGTTTTGTGCGTTGCGTCCAGATGTGCAATTTGATGGCGATGGCGCGTGCGTGCAGGTGGTGGTGTCGCCCGGTCCTCTGGTGCATGTCGATGCGGTGCGTTTTGAGGGCAATCAAACGACTCGAGAAGATGTTTTGTTGCGGCATATTTCGTTTGTGGCAGGCGAGGTCTATGACCAGCGTCGCGTGGATGCTTTTGTGAGGCGGTTGCAGATTTTGCCGTTTATTGACCGGGTTTATACGCCTGAATTCGTATCTACCAATGATGAGATGACTCTTGTGATCAGTGTGGAAGAGTCGCGACATACGCGCATTGAAGGGGCGCTCGGTGTGGGATCTGGACAGGGTTTGACCGGGGAGATTGCGCTCGATGTTCTGAATTTTTCCGGTGGGGGGCGAGAGGGTTATGCGCTTTGGTCTCGGCAGGGGGTGGGGTTGTCGAATTTGCGCGTGTCGTATCGCGAACCCTATGTGTTAAAAAGTCCGCTTTCTGGTTGGGGGGTGGTGGAGATGGTTGCGCGCCCGGGGTATGTGACGCATAAGTTTGGAGGGGGTGTAGATGTTTCTGTGGGTGATGGCGCGCGCTTTTTTGGTGGTGTTGCACACAGGCGCGTTTTGCCCGATTCCACGGGGTTGGAATTTTACGGGGCTGAAAGGATGTGGTCTCTCGAGTCGGGTGTTCGATTTGATCGGCGAGGGCATTCTATGAGCGGCTGGCTGGCGGAGATCAGGGGAGAGGTCGGCGAGGTTTCAGGTGGGATCAGGCGGGTGCAGTGGGGGGTTGATGGTCAGGTGTTTTTGCCTGTGGACAGGCAGTCTGTTATTGCGGGACGGGCGCGCGCTATGTGGGTGGGACAAAAGGGGGATGTGCCGCAGTCTGCCGGTATCTGGCTGGGGGGCGCACAATCGCTGCGGGGCTATCGGGAGGAGATGTTCTGGGGGACAAATGCGGGGTGGGTCAATGTGGAGTGGCGGTGGTTGTTGGGGCCGAAAGCGCGGCTTTTTGCATTTGTCGATGTGGGCAGGATTGAAGGGGCAGGGACGCGTTCATGGCCCGTGTCCTATGGTGTAGGTCTTTTGGCAAATGGACGTATGGGTGCAGTTGGGATAGATTATGGTTTGCCACGGGGTGAGAGTTTGGGGCAGGGTATGGTGCATGTGCGGATGGTCAGTGCGTTTTAGTTTGTGATAAAAAGCGCGAATAGACGGAGCGGTGTACAACTGACCGCCTCTCAGGCCAGTTCATAGACGAACCCCGCCCCGAACCCAAAACCATTGCGATTTTTGGCGCTGATTCGTAGATTTGTAGATTCGTAGATTCGTAGATTCGTAGATGAACTGCTGGCGCAGTTGTACCCCGTTCCGTAGAAAGGAGAGTTTTATGTTGAGCAGGATTCGCAGTATCATGCTGGTAACACTTGCCGCGGGTCTCATGTGGGGCTGTGGCGGCGAGCGCGGGATGGAGCCTTCCGGAGTAGATGAGCAGATTGGACGTCCGCTGAGTAAAATGGCTGTAGCGGGTGGTGGTATGTCTCAAGCGACGGTAGTGGCGACTGTGTCGCAAGATGATGCGCTTGTGGCAGGTGTGATGGTCGAGTTTGCGCGTTCTATTGCCGGGCAGGCGCCCGATTATCAGTGGTCGGGTATGACTGATGAGATGGGTCGCGTCACGGTGGAGATATCCGGCCAGGCGAGTGGATATTATCAGGCGCGTGCGTCTCGGGATGGCTCTGTGATGGGGCGTTGGTCGAGTATTCCGATCAATGGAGGCTATACGTCAACAGTTGCGTTGCCCATTGGTGGGATGGCACGAGTGATAGGTTCGTCTCGACCCATATCAGTTGGCCTTGTCGTGTCCCAAACGGGGCGGCTATCCGCGGTAGGACAGGCGTTTATCAGTGGCTTTGAAATGGCTCGTGAAGAGGTGGAATCGCAGCCGGGCGGTGCGAGTTTGAGGTTTATTATCGAGGATGATCAGAGTACAATAGAAGGGGGTAAGGCTGCGTATAATAAACTCATTCATGAAGATGGCGTGCCGGCTATTCTCGGTGTTTTTTCTTCTACCATCGTGCGCGAGGTGTTTCCCATTGCGCAGGAAAATGGGGTTGTGGCGATTAGTCCCACTTCGGCTGCGCGCGGCCTCAGCGCAATTGGCGATTTTGTTTTTCGCGTCAGTCTTACCGTTGATGCGTTGATTCCGAGCAGTGTAAAACTGACTCGAGAAAAATTGGGCTATGAGCGCGTGGCTACGATGTTTGAAAGCGGAGATGTTTTTTCGCAGAGTAGCGACGAAGTGTTGAAAAGTGCCTTTAGTGAGAATGGCGTCGAGGTTCTCACTACTGAGACTTTTGAAACCGGCGATATGGATTTTTCCGCACAGTTTTCCCGGATTGTGGCGTTGAATCCAGATGCGATTTTTGTTTCGGCTTTGCCAGCAGGGAGGATACAGGCTCTGATCGATGGGAGACAACACGGCATTCCTATTCTGATTCCCGGGCTCACTATAGACGAGGTAGATCGCGCTGGGGAGGCGGCCGAGGGGGCAATTAGTTTTACGTCGTGGAGCAGCACGGGCAATATACCGGCCAATCGCGCCTTTATTGAGAATTACATGGCGAAATACGGCACCGAACCGAACCGATACGCCGCTACGGCCTACGCGACGGTTCATATTTTTGCAAAGGCGATTGCAGATGCCCCGTCCTCCGATCCGCGCGCAATTCGGGATGCGCTGGCTCAAATCGAGAATTTGGATACGGTTTTGGGCGCGTTCTCATTTGACGCCAATGGAGATGCGATTTTCAATCCGGCTGTTGTGGTTGTTAAGGATGGGAAATTTGAGAATTTTGGGTCGTCACTGCCAACGGCAACTGCGATTATTAACGAGACGAATGAAAGCGGCTTAACCGGAAAAGCGGTTTTCACACAGAACGGCGATAATATCAAGTTCGTCATCTCAGTCGCTAATGCGTCTCCAGGCGAACACGCTGTCCATATCCACGAAACTGGCGATTGCAGTGCATCGGACGGAACTTCGGCTGGCGGGCATTGGAATCCCACTGGCGTGGCACACGGAAAATGGGGCGAAGGTGAATTTCATCTGGGTGACATCGGCAATTTGACAGCCAATGCACAGGGCATGGGAAAACTTGAACTGACGACAAATCTTTGGGAGATGAACACTGGCTCAGATATAGATTTTGTCGGAAAAGCGATTATCGTCCATGCGGATGCTGATGATTTTGTCTCACAACCTTCGGGGAATGCTGGCCCGCGAATTGGTTGCGGCGTGATTAAAATGGATTGATCTATCGCGTTCCCTATGGGCGACGCTTAGTGTAGAGGACAAGTAGAGGGCGAGTTTTTTACTCGCCCTTTTTATTTTTTGCCAGTGGATTTTAGAAAAAGGGGAAAAGTTTTGGGATGTTGGCATTTGTGAGCGCGCTGCCGTATTCGCAGCCTTCATAAGCTTCGGCATATTGGATTTTTGAGCCGCGTTCTGCACCGTAGTATTTGATCAATAGGTCGCGATAGCGATCCGCTATGACGCGAAATTGATTGAGGCGATGCCGCAACCATTCGCGGCGGCTCTGTGGGGATTCGGGTACCTGGTCGAGGTGGCCCGCGTTGAAGGGCAACCATTCGTACATTTGCGATGTGTGGCAGTGGAGCATGTCGAGTTTTTTTTCAATGACATCGTCTATGGCTATGACGACATCGGGAGAGAAAGGTTGCGGTTTCTGGAAGTTGTCGCTCAGGTACGCGATGACGGGATTGTACGACAGGGCGGGGGTGTCTGTGCAGATGTTGGGCACGGTGACCATGTATGCCGAGTCTTGCACGAGGATGGATGTGTAGCGGTGATCGGGATGGTAGTCGTTGGGGCGATGGGTCAGGATGAGGTCTGGCGTATAGTTGCGAATCAGGCGAATGATTTTTTTGCGGTTTTCGAGGGTGGGTTCAAGTTCGCCATCGTGATTGTCGATTACGTGGTATTCGATGCCCGCGACCGCACCTGCTGCCTGGGCTTCGGCGCGGCGGCGGCGGGCGAGTTCAACGCCACCAATTTCGTGATGGCCCGCGTCGCCGTTGGTGACAGAGACAAATTTTACCTCGTGTCCGAGGTTTGCGTATTTGATGGCGATGCCGCCCGCTTTGATATCGCAATCGTCGGGATGAGCGCCAAAGACAATGATTTTCAGGGCATGGTTGTTCATAGTAGTTCCTCAATTTAATGGGTTTTCTTGTTTTCCATATAGGCGATAGAGGCCCACACCGCAGGCGAGTGCGCCGAGGCAAAATAAGACGGAGATGCCAAAGGGCCAGATAGGCCCCTTGTCGATGAGTTTTCCGCCGCCGAGGCTGCCGGAGAGCATGCCCAGGCTCCAGGCGAGGTGGGCTGCGCCAACGACGCGGCCTTTTTCGTCTTCGCGGGCGATCAATTGTATGAGGCCCGGCATGGTGGTCGATAGAGACCAGGCCGAGGCGGTTGCGAGAATGCCAAAGGCATAAATGCCAGTAAGGGTGTGCGCGGTGAGGGCGAGACCGAGGGCGCTGATGGCGACGAGCGATGCGGAGACGAGGATGGGACGCCAGCGCCCAATGCGGTCGCAAAGCCGGCCAGTGAGTACTTGAAAACAGGCTGCAATGATCAGGCTGATGGCACTGTAATTCGTGGCTGCGGTGCTGGTGCCCGCAATGCGAAAGATGAGTAGGGGTAAGAGCAAGGTGACGGCACCCCAATAGCTGGTGGGCAGGTAGCGGATGCCCAACAGGAGGCATACGTCGAGACGGCGGAGCAGTTGAATGAATTCGGAGAGATTGCGACTATTGTCGGCAGATTTTGGCGAGGGGATCGCGGGGAGGATCAGGATGCTCATCAGGACGAGCACTACCCCTGCGAGTGTGATGCAAAAACCGAGGGTTTGAAATCCAAATGTATCCGCGATGGGACCAGAGAGAAAATTTCCCGAAGCCGAGCCGAGGGTGTTGCCGAGAAAATAACCAGCCGATGCGATGCCGATGACAGAGGATGGGGCTGCGCTGATGAGATAGCTTTGTCCTCCGGCGCTGTTAAAGCCAGAGGAGATGCCAATACCGGTACACAGAGCAGTCAGGAGGAGAGGATCGCCGCTGTAAAAAATAACTCCGGCGAGAATAGGTCCCAAAGTGCCGAGGACGTAAACGGGTTTGACACCCCAGGTATCGGCAAGGCGGCCCGCAGGTACGGCAAAGACACCGCCTAAAATGAGAAATGCTGCACGCAATCCCCCGGAAAAGAGGGGTGTGCCGAGCAAGTCTGCTTCGACATATACGGGGAGGAGGGTGTTGAGGGGTGCAGAGACAAAGCTGCTAAAAAAAGAGACGATGAGCAGGGCGATGAAACGGCGATTGAGGAGTTCGGAATACATTTTTTAATTTTTTTTATTTTCGGCCTTGACTCTCCAGTTACTGGAAGGTGTATATTGTCCTTTGAAGGCCTTCAAACACCCGTATCACATGGAGAGAATCCATGCTCAAAATTGGAGAATTTTCCAGGCTTGTCGATGTGCCGGTCAAGACGTTGCGCTACTACGACGAGATCGGTTTGTTCAAATCCGATTACATCGATGAGCAAACCGGCTACCGCTTTTACTCATTCGAGCAACTCCCGCGGCTCAATCGCCTGCTGGCTCTCAAAGATCTGGGTATGTCGCTGAGCCAGATTGATCAAATGTTGAAAGAAGACCTTTCGGCTGATCAACTTCGCGATATGTTTTTGGTGAAACAGGCCGAACTCGAAGATCTTGCCAGAGATATCCGAGAACGCATTGCCCGAGTGGAAGCTCGACTGATTCTTATCGAAAAGGAGGATAAAATGTCAGATTATGAAGTTGTTATCAAGACAGTTGAACCGGCTCTGGTCGCTTCCAAACAGGGGACCGTTCCACACTTTGCAGCCATCGGTTCTGTGATGGACCGCCTGTACAATGGGGTTGTCGCCCATATTGTGAAACACAAAGGACAGTTTGCGGGACCGGGCATTACAGTATGGCATGAAAATTTCAAACCCGAAGCAAACATACCGATTAAAAAAACCATACCAGAAGGTGATGATGTCAAGATCCGCGAGTTGCCGGGTGATCAAATGGCGTGTCTGGTGCATCACGGAGGCTTTGAAGGCTTTCCGCAGGCTTATCAAGCGGGCGTTCAATGGATTGAGGCCAACGGCTATGAGATCACCGGACCCAATCGGGAAGTGTATTTGCAATTCAGACCCGATGGCGATCCGAAGGATTATGTGACGGAAATACAGTTTCCTGTGGCAAAAGTATAAGCAGGGGCAGGTTTTGAGCGACGTACAACTGCGATAGCAGTTCAACCCGCCCGTACATCAGCGTTCGGCATTAGAGAAATACCGGGATGATTTTGTGTCCCGGTATTTTTTTAATATATGAAGTCCGATTTGTATTGTTCGATGCAGTCGTGGCGCGTGCCTTCAAAGAGGTAGATTTTGCCGCGTATAGTCGCGGTTTCTCCGGGCGCGAGGGCACCTGCGCGAATGGACTGGTGCATACAGCGCCAGGGGTTGTGACCCTGAACGGATATAAAGTCTGCCCAGGCTATGCCCGCAATCCATGTGCGCTCTGTGGATTCGCGCATCAGAATGCCGCCCGTGGCATTGGTGGGTGATGTGGGCCATTTGTCAGACCAGACGGTTTCAGTGTCTATTGCGCTGCGATAGGTGTGGTTGTAGTGAATGTCGCGGTGGATGAGGGGGACCAGGCCTTCTTCGGCGAGGAACCATGTCCGCTCGTGGTCGTCGTCAAAAAATGCCCGGGTTTCGGAAACTTCGGGCTGTTTGCCGGGGTTAAAGCAGGGGATGATTGCGGCAATTTCGGGCCAGGTACGGTCGGTTTTGTTGGTGATAGAGAGTTGCAGGTCAGCCCCATTTTCACGTCCTGCGACGTTGAGACGCAGACCGAGGTCGGGGTGTTCGAGAATACCCTCATTGTCATTTAGTGTTTTTTGCGGTACATGCGCACCACCCGTGTGCTGGCCCGGGTGTACGGCTTCAAACATGTTCCACTCGTAGAACCAGAGGTACATGGTTAAGTCATCTCGCCCATCGGGCGTGAATGAAAATCCGCGTCGCCATTTATTTAATGTGATCATTTTTTAGCTTTCAGCGGTCATTCCCAGCCCAATTCCTCCATCCTACAGGTTTTTATCACTCTCCAGTGCAGGCTCTGCTTATCCTTCAATCCTGCTTATCCTGATTGATCCTGATTTAGATATTTTTGCCATGCCATTGGGCATGAAAATTTCGTGGCGCTCGGGGTCGGAGTAGCCTTCGATTTCCATGTGGGTGACGCCGGGGCTTTCGATAGCGGCTTTAACAATGTGTTTGTTAAATGTGCTGACAATTTCACTGGAGAGATACTCTGAGACGGGCAACCAGAGGCATTCTTCGATTTCTTCAGCCTGTATGGAAATATTTTCGCTCAAGGGAGAGAGGCGGCAGACAAAGTAGATGTCCGATTTGTCGTAGCGGTAGCCGTGCCAGTGCCGGAAGCAGACCAGTTTTTCAAATTTTGTACGCACGCCGGTTTCTTCGAAGACTTCGCGCTGGACGCAGTCGGCAATGTGTTCGCCCGGGTGCAGAGCACCTCCGGGTAGTTTGTAGTAGGGCGATTCAGAGCGGCGGTGCAATTCGCTGACGACCAGGAGTTCTGCGCGCTCGTTGATGACGACTCCACCAGCGCCGATGTAATGCGTGGCGTATTCGGGTATGAGAGCGTTGGGTTCGAGGCGTTTGGTGAGTAAAAGATAGTCTGTTCCCGAGTGGTGAAATGTGAATCCCGATTGTGTTGCCACTGGAATGAGCGCGGCCCGTTCAATGGGGATGTTGATCCAGACGACCTTAAATGCCTCGCGTTTCCACTCCTGGAGGGATGCTGAAAGGCGCGTGCGAAATTCCTCGGGGTCAGGCGGCAGTGCTGTTGGATCCAGTTCAATGCCCTGAAAGCGGTTTGGCGTGGCTTCGAGTATTTGCATGGATTACCTCGTTCATAGGATGGTTGTGACCGGCACATGGTAAGGAACATCACAAAATCGGGCAAGGGATTTGCGGTGGGCAGTTCTACTTGACAGCGGTCATGAGGACAATCATATTGAATAAAGAAAAAAAATGATGTACGAGGTTGAAACAGTTGATGGGTTGGAGGCGTTAAATTGAGGGAGGGGTAACATGGTGTCTATTTTTGATCAGTTGGGTGTACGCACGATTATCAATGCTGCCGGGCCAGTTACGCGTTTGAGCGGGGCGCGCATGGATGAGGATGTGATCGATGCTATGCGCGAGGCTTCGCAGGTGTGCGTAGATATCGCAGAGCTACAGGCAGGGGCAGGGCAGTTGATTGCCGAAGTGACAGGTGCCGAAGCCGGATATGTGACATCGGGTGCTGCAGCAGGTCTGGTGCTCGCAACGGCGGCATGTGTTACGGGTATGGATCCGGGAAAGATGAACCGATTGCCCGATGCTTCGGGGATGAAAAATGAGGTGATTATGCCCCGGTCACATCGCAATTTTTACGATCACGCGGTGCGTTCGGTGGGTGTGACGCTCATTGAGGTGGGTATTCCAGATCGGTTTAGCGGCGCGGGGGTGCGCGATACAGAAGCTTGGGAAATTGCCGATGCGATAACCGATCAGACCGCGGCGATTGTTTACGTGGCGCAGTCTTTCGCGCAGCCTCCTTTGCCACAGGTGACGGCTGTGGCGCACAAATGCGGTGTGCCCGTCATTGTCGATGCTGCAGGACAGTTGCCGCCAGCGGCAAATTTGAAGCGGTTTATCAGCGAGGGTGCCGATGCTGTTTGTTTTAGCGGCGGAAAAACTATTGGCGGGCCTCAAGGGGCGGGCATTTTGTGCGGTCGCCGCGATCTGATTTCCTCGGCGGCATTGCAGCATCTGGATCTGGATGTGCATTATGACCTTTGGAACCCACCTCCTGAATTGATCGATAAATCCGCACTGCCAGGTGCGCCACAGCACGGGATTGGGCGACCGTGCAAGGTGGGGAAAGAGCAGATTGCCGGGCTGATGGTTGCGTTGCAAAAGTTTGTCGCAGAAAGCGACGAGGCGCGGCAGGCTCGCTGGTCGCAGTGCCTTCAAAATTTGGCAGGCGAGATAAGTGATTTGCCGGGGTGCGATATTAGCATGGATGCCTACCGCACAATACCCATTTTGCGGCTCGTGCTTTCTCCGGCGGAAAGAGGTGTGGAAGTGGCGCGGCAGTTAATGGAAGGTGATCCGAGTATTCATGTTGGGACATCAGGCGTTTACGATGGCGTGTTGGTTTTTAATCCCATGTGTTTGTCAGGAGATATGATCAAACCGATTGCCGATCGGTTAAAAGAGTTAATTACGAGTTGCGATTCGTGAGATTCCCAACCATTGTACGCAGGCTTTGCCTGAACACTAATTCCCCCATTTTACAAAGGAGGCGTGCCATGGGTGTTATCACTATTTCAAGGGAATACGGCAGTGATGGCCGTACTGTTGCCCGGAAGGTTGCCGAGACACTGTCTTATCACAATATAGACAAAGATTTGCTCGTTGAGGTGGCGCAAAAAGCCAAAGTGCCCGTATCAGAAGTCGAACGCTATGACGAACTACCCGAACATCCCGCACTGAGAATTTTGCGAAAATTTCTCACGCCCGGATATGCAGATACCCTGACGGGGTTGTCGGAATACGAGTGGTGGGCAGCGGCGACTGTGCCCGAGTTGTCGGACCACAGAGATCAGGCACTGATAACCATGGATGAAGAGGTGTATGCGAAGTTGACCGCGGAGGTGGAGATGCAGATGGCCGATCAGGGCGATGTGGTTATATTGGGCAGAGGCGGGCAGGCTGTGTTAAAAGACCGCGAAGATACGTTGCATGTGCGCGTGGTGGCGACGCAAAATTTTAAACTGGATGTGGTGAAAGACCGCGATCAACTGACTAACGACGAGGATGCAATAAGGCGAATGAGAGGGGTGGATGAACGCCGCAGGACGTACATCAAACGCCATTATAAGGTGAATTGGGATAATCCACATCTATACTCTGTCATAGTGAATACCGGCTTTCTCGGCGTTGATGGAGCCGTAGATGCGATTGTTTGTGCTGCACAGAAGGTGATCCGCAGATGAACGCAGATGAACACAGATTGTAGGGACGAGGCATGCCTCGCCCCTCTTTTTTTAAAGTCCCATCTCGATATACGCCCGTGCGATTTTTTCTATGGCGATGACAAATGCAGCGGTGCGTAAATCCGGCACGTTGTCGCGCGAATTGCGGATTTCACTCATGGTTTGATAGGCGAGGCTCATGGTGTCTTCGAGGCCAGAGCGCACGAGATCCAGTTCATCCGAGCCGTAAGAGAGTCTTGCTTTGAGATGGTCTGGAACGGGTTTGCCAACCATTTCTTCCAGGGCGGTGATGATTTGCGCGCCGCGATGTGCTTCGTGGCGTCTGTCGAGGCGTCCAAAGCGGATGTGCGAGAGGTTCTTGATCCATTCAAAATAAGAAACTGTGACGCCGCCCGCATTGAGGTAGGCGTCGGGGATGATGGTTTTTCCCGCTTTGCACAATACGTTGTCTGCCATGTAAGTGACGGGTCCATTGGCCGCTTCTGCAATTACGGGTGCTTTGATGCGTCTGGCATTTTCAAGTGTGATCTGACCTTCAATGGCGGCTGGTATGAGTACATCGCATTCTGCTTCGAGCAGGCTTTTGCCATTTGCAATATAGGTAGCTCCCGGAAAGTGTTTTAATGAACCGTGTTCCGCGCGGTAAGCAGCGACTTCTTCAATTGAAAATCCCTTATCTGATAGGATTGCTCCTTCGCGTTCAATAATGCCGATGATGCGCGCGCCACCTTCTTCTTCGAGGAATTTGGTCGCGTGAAAGCCCACATTGCCCAATCCCTGCACGATAATGCGTTTGCCTTCCAAATTGCCTTCCATTCCCGCGTTTTTGACGTCTTCCGAGTTATTAAAAAATTCTTTGATGCCGTAAAATACACCCCGTCCGGTTGCTTCGACGCGTCCCTGAATACCCCCCTGGGAAAAGGGTTTGCCCGTTGTACAGGCAATGGCATTGATGTCTTCCGGGTGCAGGCTGCGATACGTGTCTGCGATCCAGGCCATTTCTCGTTCTCCAGTTCCCATGTCGGGTGCTGGGACGTTGAGGGCTGGATTGATATATCCCTTTTTGATCAATTCCTGTGCAAAACGTCGGGTAATGAGCTCGAGTTCATGTTCGTTGTATTCGCGGGGATCAATGCATAGCCCACCTTTGGCACCGCCAAAGGGCACATCGACGATCGCGCATTTGTACGTCATGAGTGCGGCGAGTGCTTCTACGTCATCCTGGCTGACTGTGGGGGCGTAGCGGATGCCTCCTTTGACGGGCAAGCGATGCTCGCTGTGTACAGAGCGCCATCCCGTGAAGATGCGATAGCTGTCGCGGAGTTTTACAAAAAAGCGCACCAGGTAAATGTTGTTGTTGATTTTGATCTGGTCGGCCAGTCCCGGAGGCAAATCGAGCGTTGCTACTGCGCGGTCAAACATGAGGTCAACGCTTTCTTTGAAGCTGGGTTCATGTGAGGACATAAGTGTTTCTCCGGAAATGGTGTGAAGTGCTCTTACCCCGTTTTTAACAGATGACGCAAGGCTGGCTCAAGGTGGGGATGGGCAAAGGAGAAGTTGGTGTTTTCGAGGCGCGAGGAGATAACGCGGGTGCTTGCGAGCAGGAGGGCATCGGCCATTTCGCCCAGTGCGAGTTTGGCGGCAAATGCGGGTAGCGGAAAAATTGTCGGGCGAGATAAGACGCGTCCGAGGGTTTTGGTAAATTCGCGATTGGTGACAGGTGTTGGAGATACGGCGTTGATTGCACCACTGATGGATTCGCGGTCTATCGCAAAGAGGAATAGAGAGATCAGGTCGTCAAGGGTGATCCAGCTCATGTACTGATTGCCCGACCCGATGATGCCGCCCAATCCCAATTTGAAGGGCAAGAGCATTTTGCCGAGTGCCCCGCCTGCGGGGGATAGGACAAGGCCGATGCGTGGGTGAACGGTTCGTATGCCAGCTTCTGTGGCGGGTTTGGCGGCGTTTTCCCAGGCGATTGATACGTCGGGGAGAAAGCCTGCTCCGGGCTGGCTGTCTTCGGTGAGGATTTCGTTGTGGCGGTTGCCGTAGTAACCGATGGCAGAAGCGGAGATGAAGACTTTTGGCGGCGGAGATATAGATGCGAGTGTTTGGGCGAGCAATGTGGTGCCCTTTACGCGGCTGTCGCGGATGCGTGCCTTTTGCGCTGCTGTCCATCGTCGGGAGGCGATGTTTTCTCCAGCGAGGTGTATGACGCCATCTATGTTGGTGAGGCGCGAGGGATCGAGGGTATCAGAAGATGGATCCCAGGTGATTTCATCGTTGTTGCGAGCAGTGCGTCGGGTGAGAGACAAGACGCGGTCACCTCGCGCGCTCAGTGCGGTTTTGAGTGCTGAGCCAATGAGGCCAGAAGCACCGGATATCAGGATTTTCATGACGGTCAACTTTCGGGATGACTACTGTTTATAGAGCATCAGATAGATGATGACACCGGTAATTGAGACAAATATCCAACTGGGCCAGACCCATTGAGCAAGCCTGCGGTGGCGATCAAATTCGCCTTTGTAGGCTCGCCAGACAAGCGCGATGATGAAGGGCACATTGACGGCGGCGAGGATGATGTGCGGGATGAGTATGGCAAAGTAGATCGGGCGCGTCCAATCGCGGTGTGGATAGGGCACAGAGCCGACCTGGCTATGATAGATGAGGTATGAGGTCAAAAAGAGAGCCGATAAGATCAACGCTGTGACCATGCATTTTTGGTGCGTTTTGATGTCGCCGCGTTTGATATAGATGAATCCCAACAGAAGAAATATGGTGCAAAGTCCGTTGAGAAAGGCGTTTGTCGCGGGCAAGTCTGTGATGGACATATTTTGGTCTCAGGTTTCGGCGTATGACTTTAAAAACGGCGTCCGTCAAGTCAGTCATCATATCGACCAATGTGTATTCATTGCTTTGACTTACTCCCAAAGCTAAAGCATTGGGATGGAATTTTCAAGTGTTGTATGGGCTATATGAGCTATCAATTGACTTTATGTTTTTTTTTCTTATCTTTTTCGTTCCATTTTTTGAAGGATTAGATCACTAACGCGAGGTATGAAAATGGCAGAGGCGGGAAGCGCGTGGTTGACGCCTAAGGAGATCGCGGATCGGTTGAGTAGTCGAAAAGCGAGAGAAGTGCAGGAAGATTTGCTCTATGGGCGCCGAACACGGCGTGAGATATTGGACCTGGTGATGGAAGCTGTGGGTTGCAATGAATATTCGGCAGAAGATTTTTTGCGTGAAATTGTAAAATAAAAAAAGCAACCAGCGATTAGCTGTCAGCGATCAGCCCGCCCCATCCCCTCCGAAGTCAAAATCGCCGCTTGTTTTGCTGGTTGCTGAAAGCAGACCGCTATTTATGTTTGCCGCGTATGGGATTTTCAATACGCGGCTCAATATTTTTTGACCTGTAGGGTACGCCATGTCTGAGGTTTCTAAATCTGATTATCTGGTCATTGGCAGTGGTATTGCGGGTCTCTCGTTTGCGCTTAAAGCGGCAGAGACCGGGTCTGTCACCCTGATTACAAAAAAAGAGTTTCAGGAATCCAATACCAATTACGCACAGGGCGGTATTGCTTCTGTTTTGCATCCCGACGATTCGTTTGATCTGCATCGGGAAGATACGATTCAGGCTGGCGCGGGTTTGTGTCGTGAAGATGTGGTGGATCTGGTGGTGCGAGCAGGTCCCGATATGGTTAAGGCACTCATTGCCTGGGGGGCTGAGTTTACGCGGGCGAGTGATTCGCAACTGCCGTTGTACTCCGATTCAGAAGTTCAAAATCTCGCGCTCGGGCGCGAGGGCGGGCATTCAAAAAGTCGCATTGTATATGCCGCGGACCTGACCGGGCGGGAGATTGAGCGGGCGTTGACCGAAGCAGCGTCAGCACATCCCAATATCGCGTTGTACGAGCATCACATGGCGATTGATTTGATCACGGAACACCATGTGTATGGTTCAAAAATTTCAACGCCGGGGAAGATTCAGTGTTGGGGCGTTTACGCACTGGATGCCATGCAGGGGCAGGTGAAGACGTTTTTGGCAAAGTTTACGTTGTTGTGTAGCGGTGGGTGTGGTCAGATTTATTTGCATTCGACCAATCCGGCTATTGCTACGGGTGACGGTATTGCCATGGCGTATCGCGCGGGTGCAAGTGTGGGCAATTTGGAGTTTATGCAGTTTCATCCCACGACGCTTTATCACCGGGATGCAGATTCATTTTTGATTTCTGAAGCGGTGCGCGGGCATGGCGGGATTCTGGTAGATCGGGCGGGGCGGGCGTTTATGGCCGATTATCACGAGATGGGACCGCTTGCTCCTCGGGATGTGGTCGCGCGGGCAATTGATAGCGAGTTAAAAAAGAGCGGTGATCCCTGTGTGTTTCTCGATATTACGCATTGTCCGGGCGCAGAGCTTCAGGAACGTTTTCCCACGATTTATGACCGGTGTTTGCAATTTGACATTGATATAACGCAGCAGCCCATTCCGGTTGTGCCCGCTGCACACTATATGTGTGGTGGGGTGTTCACGGATACGCGGGGGCGCACGGATATCGAAAGGCTTTACGCTTCGGGTGAGGTCGCCTGCACGGGGTTGCACGGGGCAAATCGCCTGGCGAGCAATTCGCTGTTAGAAGCTCTGGTTTTTTCCGATCGCGCGTTTTCCGATATCCGACAGCACATAGATGCGCGGCTCGATTTTCCCGATGTGCCGGCATGGCAAGACGATGATGTGTTTAATACAGAAGAATGGGTGTTGCTATCACACGACCGGCAAGAGGTACAGCGTTTGATGTGGGATTATGTGGGGGTTGTGCGGTCGGATTTTCGCTTGAAGCGCGCAGCCCGTCGCATTGGCGTGATTGTGCAGGAGGTCGAAGAATTCTATAAGCGCACACAAGTTACCGAGGCATTGCTGGAGTTGCGCAATATGACGACTGTTGCCGCGCTGACTGTGCGCTGTGCATTGTCTCGGCGCGAGAGTCGGGGGTTGCACTACACACTCGATTGTCCTGCGCCATTCAAGTCTGCAGATGATACGGTGGTGTCGCCTGGGAGACGTGGGGTGCGGGATTGCCGGTTATTGAAGTGTGATCCGCAGATGACGCAGATGAACGCAGATGAAGAAGAGGGCTGGTGGGTTGGGCAGGCTGACCGCTGACTACTGACAACTTTTCAGGAGTTTTTATGCGCGACGGCATTGCCGTGATTGATTTTGGCGGGCAATATGCCCATTTGATTGCCAATCGGATTCGCAGGTTGCGGGTTTATTCTGAGATTTTTCCGCCGGATGTTGATCCTGCGGCATTGCAGGGCGTGTCGGGCATGATTTTTTCGGGTGGTCCATCCAGTGTATATGATCCCGATCCGCCCGCGTTTAATCCTGGATTGCTCGATACTGATTTGCCCGTGCTCGGGCTGTGTTATGGACATCAGTTGTTGTGCATGCATCTGGGGGGCGAGGTTGTTGCTGGTGAGGTGCGCGAATACGGTTCTGCCAGGTTGAATATTGCATGTGGGTCGGATTTGTTTGCCGGGCTTGGGGATTCCCAGGTGGTGTGGATGAGTCACGGCGATGTGGTCGCAACGCTGCCCAGGGGTTTTGAAATTTTGGGGGCGACCGAGGATTGTCCTTCGGCAGCGGTTGGCGATGTTAAACGCCGAATCTACGGCTTGCAATTTCATCCCGAGGTGGCACATACGCCGCGTGGATTGGATATTCTCGATAATTTTTTGACGATATGCGATGCACCTCGAACCTGGACTATGGGCAATTATGCCGAGGTGGTTATGGAGGAGATGCGGGAGAAGGTGGGGGATCGCAATGTGTTTTTGCTGGTGTCGGGTGGAGTTGATTCTTCAGTGGCTTTTGTGCTGTTTAACAGGGCGCTGGGCGCAGACCGGGTGTTGGGGTTGCATATTGACAATGGTTTTATGCGAAAGGGCGAGACGGCTGCGGTGGAGGTTTTTCTGAAAGAAGAGGGGTTTGACAATCTGATTGTCAAGGATGCCAGTGACGATTTTTTGTTGGGTGTGGAGGGTCTGGTTGATCCAGAAGCAAAGCGCGAGGCGATTGGACACACATTTTTAGAGGTGAAGGACGAGGTGATGGCGCACTTGCATTTGGATGCAGATCAGTGGGTGTTAGGGCAGGGTACGCTTTATCCCGATACCATAGAGTCGGGAGGGACAGAGCACGCTGCGTTGATTAAGACGCACCACAATCGCATTGATTTGATCGATGAGTTGATTGCACAGGGCAAGGTTGTCGAACCTCTGGCTCAGTTGTACAAGGATGAGGTGCGCGAGTTGGGAAGCGCGTTGGGGTTGCCCGATCATCTGGTGTGGCGACATCCGTTTCCCGGTCCCGGTCTGGCTGTGCGCTGTTTGTGTTCCGATGGCGAGGTGGATGGGGGTGATATTGTAGCGGCAGAACGTGCGGCTTCTGAGATTGCTTCTGAGGTAGGTTTGCAGTTGCAGGTTTTGCCCGTTAGAAGTGTGGGGGTTCAGGGTGATTTTCGCACGTATTCGCATCCCGCGATTGTTTCGGGTTTTGATCTGGATACGCCCGACAGCGATTGGCGCGTGCTCGAAGATATGTCAACGCGGATTACCAATAGCGTGCCGGGTGTTAATCGCGTGGTTTGTCTTATCGCGCCAGATGTGTTGCCCGGGTTGCGTCCCAAACGCGCATTTTTGACCTATCAGAGGCTCGATGTTTTGCGGGAGGCCGATGCCATTGCCATGCGAATACTCGATCGCGCAGGTCTTATGCCCGCTGTATCCCAGATGCCGACTGTTCTGGTGCCGTTGACGACAGATGGACAGGATGAAATTGTGATTTTGCGTCCGATTACGACTCCGGATTTTATGACCGCACGATTTGCCGAGTTGCCCCACAATCTGGTGCGCGATATGGCAGACGAGATACTGAATCTACCGGGTGTCGCTGCCGTGGGTTACGATATCACTCACAAACCGCCAGGGACTGTGGAATGGGAATGAAAGGCAAAAGCGGAGAAAATATAGCCTATTACGAGACCATAACGCCTATAACGGTCTTGTCCGTGCTGTCAGAAAAAGGCGTTCCCGTTCAATCGCGATGGAGAGCAAAATAAATGGGCAGAACGGGGTTGTGATTTTGCGTCTGATAGGGTTGTTTTTTTCACTTTTTTGAATTGAAATGGAATAAAATGTACACTTTTTTTGTGAATAGTTAGCAAGTGCGGGTCTGCTAACAAAAATTATATACCCTTGTTTTTTAGTGTCTTAGAATATTCTGAGGCACTTTTTTTTGTTTTTTTGAAAATAGGCACGGCATTTGCAGATATGCTGTGCGTAAATCGCGTGAATAGGATTGAGGCGGACGGGATGTCCGCGATGATAGAGGGTTGAAGCTTTGAAAAATACTACAGTTGCATTTTATAGCCAGCATCTCATTGGCGTTGGGCACCACTTTCGCAATCGACAGATTGTCAATGAACTGGTCAAGACCTGCGATGTGTTTTTCATCGATGGCGGGCGACCAATTCCCGAGGCTGATCTCGATAAACGGGTGGTGCGTATTCTCCTGCCGCCCCTTCGCTCGGGCGCACAGGGCATTGAGTCTGTTGATACGGAGAGAGATTTGCAGACTGTGATGCACGAGCGTCAGGTCAGGCTTTCCGAAGCTATGGAACAGATTTGTCCGGATGTGTTTTGTGTTGAATTTTTCCCTTTTTCCAGATGGTCGCTCAAGAGCGAAATCCTCAATACAATAGTCAGGCTCAATGAGGTCAATCCCGACGCGCAGGTGTTGTGTTCTCTGCGCGATATTCCAACGCGGGCAAAAAGCAATGTGTTGCAACCGACTGCCGCGCTTGTCCAGAGGCGGGATGGGGACGCGATGCGGTTTTATTCGGTGCCTTTTGGCGGGATACATCACGAGTATTTAGCTTTTAATCGGCGGTATTACGAGGAGGTCGTGCCCGTGTTGAATCAGTATTTCGATGCGGTATTGGTGCATGGCGATTCTCAACTATCCCGGCTGGAAGATCACTTTCCCTGGACTGCTGATATCAGTATTCCCGTGGTTTATACGGGGTTTGTTTCTGAGAAACTCGAGAACGCATCTCGGCCCAATAGTGCGCCGAATCGGTATGTGCTGGTCAGTGCTGGCGGTGGAACTGAGGGGCTTGCGCTTGTTGCGCCATGTATTGAAGCGTGGAAACAATTGGATCAGGGCGATGCGCACGATGGACGCGAGATGGTGATTTTTACTGGTGCGTTTATCGATGAAACGCATTTTGACGCTTTGCATGCGTTGTGCGGTGATGGTCCGTTTCGCATTGAGCGTTTTACGTCCAATTTTTTGGCCTGGATGAAACACGCGGATTTGTCGATTAGCCGGGCGGGCTACAATACGTGTATGAATGTACTTGAGACAGGTGTTCCATCGATTCTGGTGCCGAGTATTGCGATGGATGATCAGGAATTTCGCGCGCAGGAACTGATGGGGTTGGGTATTGCAGGGGTGATACACCCCGATCAACTCGGTGCGGAAAAGATAGCAAAAGCTATTGCCGAAATGCTCGAAAGTTCTGTGCCCAAACACCATCTATCCCTGGACGGTGCCGAGCAAACGCGAAAATTTATAGACAGCGGTGCAAGGTAAAAAACGAGGTGAAAGATGAAAATTTATGTGTCACATCCGTATCACGACCGCGAGAAAGTGATGGCGTCGAATAGCGGGGCGTCCCTTTCGGGTTTTAACCATGTGCAGGCGTTATCGAAGTATTGCGATGTGTATATGCCAGCGTCTGAAGCGGTGGATTATGGTCCGAATTTGCACGGTATTCAACCCGCATTTGAGACGATTGATTCATCTCGCCAGTGGTTTGCGCGGCAGGATTTTGATGGTCTGTTGATGTTTGAACCCAGGGCAGATGACCTGGCGTTTTTTCGCCATGTGTGTCCCGCACCCATTGTGCTTCGGCTGTCGTGTTCTTTTGGACACAATCGGGATTTTGTCGATAAGGTGCTGAATTGTTATTCGCTGTTGCGGCCTTATGATGCCCTGTCGCCCAAGTCGGTGTATGTCGCTGACGAAGTGGGCAAGTTGGTGTTTGACAGATCGTATTTGCACGCGATTACCAATGGGGTAGATGCCGAGGTGTTTGTGCCAATGGATAAGTTGCACGCGCGCAAAGAGGTCGCGGATAAGACGGGTGATCAACGTTTCTTAGAGATGCCTGTGGTGGGTTTTTGCGGACGGTTTGAGCCGGGCAAGGGCGCGTATCCGTTTTTGCGGATGGCCGATTTGAATCCCAATGTGTTGTTTGCTGTGATTGGCAAGCAGTTCGCACCCGTGACGCATCCTCCCAATGTGATCTTTTTGGGTGCGCAACCCTATACGCAGATGTCGCTGTATTACAATATGCTCGATGTGTTGTGCGCGCTGTCGGTGTATTCGTATGAGTCTTGTCCCTCAACTGTGATAGAGGGCATGGCGTGTGGTCTTCCGGTTGTTGCGACAAATTTTGCGGGCGCGCCAGAGTTGTTGGGCAGTTGTGGGCGGTTGATTGAGATTGAGCGATTTGAAGATGAGCCATTGAATGTGACGGGGTATATCGCCCCTGAGGTGATTTCAGATGCTGTGCGCGATTTGTTGAATAGCAAAACGGAGCGTGTAGATATGGGGGAGCGTGCTCGCAAACGCGTGCTCGATTTTTCCTGGGATCATACGGCGCAGCAGCATATGACACTATTTAAAAATCTGCGGATCAAACGCGATGCATCCGCCTGCCCGATACCAATAACCGTGAGTTTTACACAGGGTTGTGATGTATCTGGCGTGCCGAAAAGCATGTCTAAGGGATTTAACTATTTGGGAAGCGTGCAAGGTCCTTTGCCGCGCATTTCGTTTTTTGGGCAAGACCTGCCCCTTCTTGAAGGCTTGGTCCTTCACTTGATGCAACATTTACATCCAAACGAAGTCGAGGCTGTTCTGATGGGTTTATGCGAGACGCGCGCAATGGCCCACAAAACGCTTCGCAAAATCCGACACTTCAGCGATATGCTCACGGCTCCCTGATTGGTCCTATAGGGATACGGTTTATGTTGAGGTGGTAAAGAAAGGAGGTGGAGAAATGACTGAGCGCATTACATCAAGGCCAGCACAATTTTTTGTGACCTGTGTTCAGCTTCCCGGTCAAGAAAGCGAACTGGCACATGGTGAGATGGCGAATACTGCAGGAGGATGCATTTTGCCAGGAGAAGATCCACTTGAGCATCTTGAAGATATTATTGATTATGTCGAAGATGCGGTGGATTATATCGGAGATGCGGTGAGTGAATGGTGGGCTTCTTGGTAGCAATCGCACCACGCCCCGTAAGACGCTATTTCTGTTGTTCAGGTACTGGACGAAAATCATTTTTTCTGAATATTACAATTCATTTACCTGGAGGATATCATGTATAATCGCGTGACTACAGATTCAGACGCCGCTTTTGCCTCTTGCACAACACTGCCTATCTATCAAAAAACGCTTAATGCTGAAGAGATGGCGGATATTGATGGCCTGGGAAGTGTGACAGATGCTATTGATGCAGCGGTAGATTATGTTTCTGATGTTGTTGATAAAATAGGAGATAGTGTTTCTGATTTTGTTGATTCGTTGTATTTTTACCCTCAGGATGCTGAGCCCATATATCTGCCTGATCCAACTACTATCCCAGCACCACCTGATACAATGAGGATGGTTACTAATGTAATGTATTCCTGCGATGTGACGATCGCGGAGTTAGCTTCTGGTGCGATTTGTCCGTGTATGCCGCCGCCGTAGGTCCGATGTGCATCAACCCGTCATTCCCGCGCATGCCCCACGGCGTGTGTAGGAGTGACGGTGTTATATGAGGTAGGACTTACGTCACTCAGTACTGGAGAGTAGATAGCTTGCCTGACAGAGATTCTCAGAGCATTTTAGAAATCAGCATTGTAGTTGAGTTATAGACATGTTGCAGGACGGTTGGAGAAAATGAATCTTTCGCACTTTTTCACCAAAAACTCGGTGCGTTCACAATCTGTTCACTTTCCCTTTGGAGGTGTTGTTTTTCAACAGGGTCAGGCGGGTGAGGCGTTTTACATTGTGCAGTCTGGACGGTTGCGGGTGATTAAGGAGGATGCGAATGGCAATTCGACAACTGTGGGCTATTTGTATGCGGGCGATCATTTTGGCGAAGGGGCATTGTTGAGTGGGCAAGGGCATCGGGCATCGGTGCGTGTGGTTGAGGATGCGGATGTGTTGCAGGTGCCGAAGGATGAGTTTTTTAAGACTGTGAGAAAAAATTCTGACGTACGAGGTTATCTCGAAGAACAGGTCGCCTGTATTGCGTATCGGGATTTTACGCGTTTTTTGAAAGGGGATGTTCCAGGCGAGGTGATGCGGGTGTTGTTCGCGCGGTTGAAGCGCGAGGTGGTTGAGCAGGGAATGACGGTTGTTGACCGAGGTCAGTTGGGTCATCGGTTTTATTTGATTGGCAGCGGTCAGTTGGAGGCTGTGTCAGAAAATGGGGATACGGTGGTTTTAAACGCGGGTGATTATTTTGGTAATGAGAATTTGTCAGGTGATAAAAGAGTGATTCGCAGTCGGCGTGATAGTGTGCTTTTTTATATAGATAAAAGCAATTTTAATAAGTTAAAAGCTATGATGCCGGGGTTTGAAGAAAGACTGGAGAGAGGACGTATATCGCGTGGAGAACAGCGATCGAATGAGTCATTGTTTCGACACGAACGACAAGTGCCCGAACCACCCGTTGACCGGTCTGATGAAAAACTGGCATCCAATATAGCATCCAATGTGGTTAATATCAGAATAGACGGTGCAAAACCACAGGTGCCTACATTATTTCGCTTTCCATTTTTGAAGCAACACGATCAATCGGATTGTGGTGCGGCGTGTTTGGGCATGATTTGTAAGTATTACAATATGCCTATTGGGTTGAACAGGCTGCGCGATATGTCCAATGTGTCGCGGTATGGCACGTCGATGGCGGCATTGGCTGAGGCTGCGGAAACCCTGGGTTTTATCACGCGCGGCGTGCGCACGGGATATGAGGCTCTGATAAAAACAGAATTGCCAGCCATTCTCCACTGGGAGGGCAATCATTTTGTGGTCTTGTATCAGATCAATAAAAAGGAGGTGAAGATAGCAGACCCCGGCGTGGGTATTCGCAAGCTGTCGCGGGCAGAGTTTGAGAAGGGGTGGACAAACAGGGCACTGTTGTTGGAATACACGGATCAGGTGGCGGAGAATGAACCGTCTCAGTCTTCTTTTAAGCGATTTTTTCCGTTAATCAGGCCCTATACAGGCATTTTGATTGAGGTATTGCTGGCGTCTCTGGTGCTCAGTTTGTTTGGTCTGGCATCGCCCATTTTTATGCAGACGATTGTCGATCAGGTCTTAGTGCATCACGATAAGGATTTGTTGAACTTGATGCTGGTGGGTATGGTCGTGGTTGCGTTGTTCCAGATGGGCACATCAACGTTGCGCGTCTATTTAATCGGGTATATGAGTGCGCGGTTGAGCATTGCGATGTTGTCGCGTTTTTATCGGCATTTGCTGGCGCTGTCCATGCAGTTTTTTGCTCTCAGGCGCACGGGCGATTTGACCACGCGATTTAAAGAGAATGCAACGATTCGGCGATTGTTGACAGGTACGACGGTTTCTGCAGTTCTGGATTTTATCATGCTTTTTGTCTATCTGGGCTTGATGTTTTATTACAACACTGAACTGACGCTGGTCATGCTGATTTTTGTGCCGCTCCCTGTAGGGCTTACGCTGATTTACACGCCCATTTTGAAGGCTTTCAGCCAGCGCGCTTTTTTGGCGCGTGCCGAACAATCATCGGTTTTAATCGATTCGCTTCATGGCATTGATGTGGTCAAAGCCTCGGCGGTTGAGCGCGCGACGCGGTGGCATTGGGAAGGTAAGTTTACAAAGGAAATTCAGATTGGCTTTCAACGGTTAAAAATGCAGATGTTGTTTGGAGGGATAGGAAGTGTGATCAATTTGTTGAGCAGTACGGTGATTTTGTGGTATGGCGCCTCATTGGTGATTGAAGGGAACCTGTCGGTTGGACAGTTGATGGCGTTTAATGCGCTGATTGGCAATGTGATGGGCCCCATTATGGGCTTGATTGGGATATGGCCGCAGGTGCAAGAAGCGCGTATTGCTCTGGATCGGTTAAATGATGTGTATGATACGCAGATGGAGGATGCGCGACAACAGGGTCAGGGTTTGGTCTTAAAGCCTTTGGAAGGGCGTGTGGTTTTTGAGCGGGTGTTTTTCAGATACGGTATCGGTTCTGATGAACCTTATGTGTTGAATAATATAGACTTGACACTTGAACCGGGTCAAAAAGTTGCAATTGTGGGACGCAGCGGCGCGGGTAAGACGACGTTGGTGAAACTGGTGCCTCGTTTATTTGATCCGTCAGAAGGTCGCGTGACGCTCGATGGGATGGATGTGCAGGATCTGGACCCTCATTGGTTGCGGCGACAGGTGGGTATGGTGATGCAGGAACCGTTTTTGTTTTCTGGCACGATTGCAGAAAATATCGCCATTGGTCAGACAGACGCGGACATGGACCGCATTTTGGAAGTGGCAAAGCTATCGTGTGTACACGATTTCGTAAGCGATATGCCTTTGGGGTATGAGACAAAGGTGGGCGAGCGGGGTGTGGGATTATCGGGTGGACAACGACAGCGGATCGCGATTGCACGGGCGCTGTATTGCGATCCCAAGATTTTGATTTTTGATGAGGCGACCAATGCCTTAGATACGGATTCAGAACAGGCGATTCAGGCGAATTTAGATCTGTTTTTGGATGATCGCACGGCGTTGATTATTGCGCATCGGTTGAGTACTGTGCGCGATGCGGATGCAATTGTGGTCCTGGACAAGGGGCACATTGTGGAGATGGGCACACACGATGAGTTGATGGTGCAACAAGGTTTGTACTATCACATGTGTAGTCAACAGTTGCAAGTAGTATGAGGGGCTGGAGACTGAGGGCTGGGGACTGGTGAGCAGGTGGTCGTCTCACGTTTTACTTCTTACGTCTTACCGCTTTTAAGGAGCCTAAATGGCAGAACGGCTTTTGGAGACATCGCCCGAGACAATGTCTCCCGGTATAATCCAGGGACAAGATGACGCGGCAGAAGAGGTGCATGCGTTTATGGGGTCTTTGCGGCCCTTTTGGGGGCGTGCATTGCTCTATATTGTCCTGCTGTTTGTGATTGTTGCCATTATCTGGGCGTGGTGGAGTAAGGTAGATGTGGTGGCATCAGCACCTTTTCGATTGGTGCCTTTGGGACAGGTGAAGACGATGCAGGCGCAGCGAGGTGGTGAAATTGAGTTGATTGGTGTTAAAGAAGGGGATCATGTCGAGAAAGGTGAGGTGTTGTTTAAGCTGAAATCGTGGGAGACGTGGGGAGAGTTGCGGGAATGGGAACAGGCAAAGATGGCTTTTCAAAAGGCGCAGTACGATCTCAAGGCGGTGTTGCCACAAAGAACGAGATTAAATCGAGAGACGATAGGATCATTGGAACAACGTCTTTCTGTTTTGCAGCGGTTTATGGAGGCACATCAGAATGCGCTGGAAGATTATCAAAGCGATGTGGGCGGTGTTGAGGGATCGAAAACCAAAATATCTGACGCGGGGTTGCAAGCGCAGATCGGTTTTCGACAGGCTGAGATTGATCTTATGAAACAGGAATTTTTGCAGCAAAAAACGCTGTTTGAGCGCGCATTGATCAGCCGGGCGGATATGAATCGCGCGCGTGTGCAGTATTTGAGTGCATTGTCCGCGCTTCCGGGACGCATGTCGGAGATATACAAGAATGAAATGGCTGTGCAGGATCTCAAGCGTCAAATCACAGAAGCGCGGATTGCACACGAGCGCGAGGCTTCGCAGATGCGATACGCTTATGAAATCGCACAATTGCGATTGGAGCAGGCGCGCAAACGCATTGATCGCACCCTCGAAGCCGAGTCGGATTTGATTCTGGCGCCTGAATCAGGGATTGTCACACAGGTGATGGTGAATGCAGTTGGACAGGTGATCAGTAAGGGGCAACCTTTGGTTGCACTGGCACCGGCCTCAGCGCCGGTGGTTGCAGAAGTGATGGTGTTGAATAAAGATGTGGGCTTGCTCAAACCCGGGCAGTTGGTTAAGCTGAAATACGATGCGTATGCCTTTCAGGATTTTGGTATCAAACGCGGATGGCTTACATCCATCTCGCCCGATGCGGTGATCAATGAAAGTATTGGACCGATATTTAAGTGCGTTGTCGAATTAGAAGAAAATACGATGCGCGTGAAAGGATATGACAAGCCTCTGATGTTTGGTATGAAGGGCACGGCTGAGATGATGACAGATCGCCAATCGGTCTTGCTGATGTTGCTGAGTCCTTTGCGACAGCTTTACGAGTCGGCAAGGTACGATGTTCAGGAGGGCGCATTGTGATGTCAGAGGATGCTATACTGGTTCAGGTCAATGATGTCGAGGTGTCGTTGCGCCAGGTCGTGCGACAATTGGGTGTTGCTGATAATCTGCATTTTTTTAATGGGTTTGCGTGCGGGGAATTGATACGGCAACTCGCCCGGCGCGAGGGTGTTTGTGCAGCGCGTGAAGATATTCAGCGGAAGGTAGATGAATGGCGGTATCAACATCGCCTGGAGCGGGTGGAAGATACAGAGGCCTATCTCGCAAAGCGAGGTATTACGCTTCAGGATGTGACAGAAGATGCCGAGGTGAGACAACTGGAGTATTTGCTGTCTGAGAAGATTGCCAAAGGACAGGTCGAATCCTATTTCGCTCAACACACACTGGCGTTTGATGAGGCGGAGATTTGCTGGATTTTTCACACGGATAAGGGTGTGATTGACGAGATTGATTTGCAGATTCGAGACGATGGTGCAGACTTTTACGCGATGGCGCGTCGATTTTCTCAAGATGCACGCACGCGATCAGGGAGTGGCTTTTTGGGCCGCGTGCGGCGCAAGCAGTTGCCAAAGGGGATTGCTGCGCGCGTTTTTGCCGTGTCACCAGGTGAAATTTTGGGTCCGGAAAAAGTATCGAAAGGCTTTGCGCTGTACCTGGTGCAAGAACGCTACCCGGCAACACTAAATGAACGAACAAAAAAGGAGATCCGCAAGCACCTGTTTAATCAGTGGTTGCAACGCGAAGTACAGAAGGCAGATATACGGTATCCGATTTGGCAGGCGGAAAGTTAAAAAATCAAAAGGACAGGTCCGCACTAAGGCATCACAGCTTCTTTGCCCTGATATTCTCGGATCCAGCCTTTTAATGGCACATCTTCTTCTGTTGGGGATGTGTAGCCGTGAATGCCCGAGGGAGAATACCGACACATCTGCTTTCGGATTGGACTTAGTTCATCCCAGAAATTTTCCACATTGCATTCACCGCGGGCTTGAAGCCAGCGATAAGCGTAGCCGTAGAAGAGCACCTTGCGGGGTTGCGTCCAGTAATTTGCACTCGCCGAATGCCACAATCGGCGGTCAAAGATAACGGCTGCCCCTCGGGGTGCAAGGATGGGTACGGCGCCTTTTACCATCTGATTGCGATTTCCGTTCGGCCAATTCATCTTATTTTTTAACTGGCTTCCCGGTATGACGTGAAAGTTGCCGCGCCCCGGTTCGCTTGTATCCGATAGAAAGTAGGCCACTTTGACCGATAAGCGCGGCCTTGGACTTGTCTCCATCTCTTGATTCACGCGCCCGGTATCCTGATGCCAGCCGATTCCCAAACCGCGTTTGCTATCTGGTGGTTCGGGAGGCGTCACGTTCAGGTGGGCCAGATAGATTTGAATATTCCATCCCAAAATCCCCCAAACTTTTGGAAATGTCGTGTAGTGATCGATCAGGTCAATAAATGCACGATCCCGCCCCAGAAAGTCGCGTTCGTGAACCCGCTTATGTGGTTCGATTTTTTGCTTTTCGCGTTCTTCGGCATTGATGCGGTCAACTGCTTTGGTCAGTTGTCTTCTTTTGGCATCGCTCAGTGCGTTTTCGATGATCAGATAACCCCGATCTTCAAATTCGAGCCGTTCGTCTTCGGTCAGGCAATGGTTTAGCCAGCGTCTGTTCATGGCGTATCTCCTGTTTAAGAAAAGAGGTTGGCCTTCCTTTTTTTTCGATCCAGAATATAGAATTTGATAAGCCCTATCCCGCCGATCAGACCACAGGGGATTACAATGAAGCGGTACATTGATACTTCGTCATATCGCAGCGATGCACCGGTCGCGCCCATTGTCGCAACGACAAATGACAGGTGAATGAGTTTTTGAGATAGGTTTTTATTCGTAAAGGTAGAGAGCAAAATCAATATAAGTGCGGTGTGGAAAATGACAAATCCCGCATAACCATTTCGCACGGCGAGATCGAGTTGCCAATCGTAGCGATAAATCCACACCATGAGCACATGTGCCAGAATGACCAGCGCGACAACGCGCCACAGCGCGATCGGATGTTGTTCTCGCAGGGTGAGCACAACTACAGTGGTTAAGCCCACATATCCCGTGATAGCCAATAAAAAAGTGATGAATATTTCCGTTGTTCCCGTTTCTACCATTGAAACGATTCTCCTTCTTTATGCTATGCAATATATGGCATGATATTCTGAGAACAAGAGCGTTTCACCGGGGCAGGGATTCTGTATCATGCAAAACGGGTTACGACGTATTGTCATAACCCGTTGTTTTTTGTGGAGCCGCCCAGCGGACTCGAACCGCTGACCGCCTGATTACAAATCAGGTGCTCTACCAGCTGAGCTAGGGCGGCGTGTCGGTCAAAGATATAAAAGCGGACTATTTTTGGCAACCTCAAACCTGCTGAGAGAGTGGATAGCTAACTGCTGATAGCTAAAAAAACGATGTTTTGTGTTTTTGCTCGCGTTCGTAGCGTTCAATGCCCAGTTGAATGAGGCGATCAATTAATTCAGTATAAGAAATGCCACTGGCTTCCCATAGCTTGGGATACATGCTGATCCGCGTAAAGCCGGGAATGGTATTGATTTCATTTACAACAAAGGTGCCGTCATTTTTTAAAAAGAAATCCGCGCGTGCCATGCCCTCACAGCACAGGACTTGAAATGTGCGAATGGCAAGGGCCTGTACCCGTTTTACAGCTTCTTCGGATAAATTAGCGGGGATGTGCAAGATCGCGCCTTTTTCATCCAGGTATTTTGCTTCGTAGGAATAAAACTCGTGCTGGGGTAAGATTTCGCCAGGAATTGAGACAATGGGTGTTTCATTGCCCAATACCGAACATTCGATTTCTCGACCTTCGACAAAAGCCTCGATCAGGACCTTTTTGTCGTAGCGGAATGCCTCTTTCAACGCGGGGATTAGTGCGCTTTTGTCGTGTACTTTACTCACGCCAACCGATGAACCCAAATTTGCTGGCTTTACAAATAGAGGCAATCCCAGTTCTGAAATCACATCATTCACGTCCAGATTGTCCAATTGGAACTGAAGGACTGTTCGCCACGCGGCAACGGGAATACTGGCATCGCGCAGCAGGCGTTTCATCACGTCTTTGTCCATTCCCACAGCAGAGCCGAGTACATCGGCACCTACATAGGGGACATCGGCCAATCTCAAAAATCCCTGTACTGTGCCGTCTTCTCCCAGTGGCCCGTGCAAGACGGGAAAAACCACATCGACCGAGTCGGATGCAGACTGCCCTACGAGTTCACCGCGCCCTTCTGGCATCAACGTAATCAGCGCATTTTGATCTGCGTCAGAAAGCCCTTCTGTATTCGCTTCGGGCAATAGTTGTTCGGCTTCGTTTAAGAACCATTGACCCGATTTGTCGATTCCTATTGGCACGATTTCGTATTTGGTCTTGTCAATCGCGTCAATGATGTTGCGCGCAGATTGAAGTGACACTTCGTGCTCTGCCGATTTTCCACCAAATAATATCCCTACGCGGATCTTTTTCATTTTTTTCTCTGCTTTTTTTTTCGTCGCCACCACCAGAATCCAAGTATCCCCACAACCATTAAAATTATCAGTATGCGATTATAAGTTTTCAGTACAGCGACTACAATTTGCCAGTTTTCGCCGACCGTAAAGCCAAAGTAGATCAGCAGACTATTCCACAATAATGTGCCAAATAATACGTAAAGCGTCATGCGTAGCGGATGCATCTGGCTGATGCCGGCCGCAATGCCGACAAATATCCGCACGGCGGGCAAAAAGCGGTTGAAAATGACGATTTTGTCGCCATAGCGATTGAACCATGTTTCGGTGCGGTGCAGATTTTCTTCATTCAAGAACTTTATATTCAACCGCAAGAAGAACGATCGCCCCTTTACAAAAGCGATGGCATAAAGGAGCAAACAACCCACTGCGCTGCCTATCCACATTGCAAAATACGCAGGCCAGACGGCGATTATCCCAATGCCAGCCAAATACGCGCCGAATACAATCAGGGTATCACCTGGAATGACAGGTACCACGTTCTCTAAAAAAGCACCCAAAAATAAAAAGAAGTAAATCCACCCTGGCGGTTGGTCTCTCAAATAGGTGAGAAAAGAGTCCCAGAGTTCAGTAAAGTAGGCGAGGAAAGAGTCCCAGAGTTCAGTAAAGTAGGCGAGGAAAGAATCCAGGAATTCAGTAAAGTACTCCAATTTGTATCCTTTGGATGTGATACCCGAGGCGGTTACATTTTTGAATAAACTGCGTAATAAGTCAATACTTTTTTATTAACGCGACCGCCTGTGCTGCTATGCCTTCTTCGCGTCCGACAAAACCCATGTATTCGGTTGTGGTTGCTTTTACCGATATGAGATCAACCGACACTTCCAATGCGCGTGCCATGTTTTCGCGCATTTGTTCAATATACGGCGATAACTTTGGGCGTTGCGCCATCACGGTTGCATCCACATTGAGTACCTGTGAGGACGATTCTTTCAGAATGTGGGCCACGCGTACCAGCAATGTGAGACTCGAAATATCTTTGTACGCGGCGTCTGTATCGGGAAAGAGCTGACCAATGTCGCCAGCACCCAGCGCGCCCAATAGGGCATCGATGACGACATGGGTCAATACATCTGCATCCGAGTGACCCTGTAGCCCTTTTTCGTGGGGAATGTGTACGCCACCCAAAATCAGCGCACGGTTCTTCACAAGTTGATGCGCGTCATAGCCCTGACCAATTCGCAATGTCGGTGTCACTTCGCCTCGTTGTTCTAAAATGTGCAAACCCATGTCGAGGTCTTCTATCGATGTAATTTTGATATTGTCCGCTCGCCCGGGCACAAGGGTTACAGCCTCGCCCAAACGCTCTACCAGAACCGTATCATCTGTGCCCAGATATCCCGATTCGCGCGCGGCACGATGGGCGCGAAAGATCACATCGCGGCGAAACGCCTGGGGCGTTTGCACGGCTCGCAATGTCGATCTGTCCAGGGTTTTTGCGACCTGGTCATCCTGCACGCGTTTTATCGTATCTGTTACTGGTGTGCCCAAAACAGCGGCACCGCGTTCAGCGGCTGCCAGAACTACGGCATTGATCTCTTCGGGCGTTACATAAGCTCGTGCGCCATCGTGGATAGCAACTACGTCGGCATCTTGCGGTATTGCTTGTAGCCCACAAGCCACGGAATCCTGCCGTTCTGCACCGCCAGCGATCACTTCGACGACTTTGGAAAATTTTTTCTTTCCGAATTGTTCTCGACAAGTGTTGATGTCTTCACGCCCCACGACCAGCACAACGCGGTCAATGCGGTCTGCGCGTTCAAATGCGGTCAATGTCCAGGCCAATACGGGACGTCCGGCAAGGTCGAGAAATTGCTTTGGGATATGCGTGCCCATGCGCTTTCCCGACCCAGCGGCGAGAATGATGGCGTAGTTCATGGTTTGCGCTTATGTGTTATACTGATCCTGTTCCCGTTTGGCCCAGTCGGCATTGACAAACATGTTCAGGCCGGGATCGGCGTATATGCCGTCTATTTTGTCGCCGTCGTGCTGTCGCAAGAAATCGATGTCGATCTCTACACCCCAGCCCGGGCCTCCGGGCAATTCGAAATGACCATCTACGACTTCGGGGTATGGCGTTCCCGCGCGTTTGACGTGCTCATCTGCAAAGTCATTAAAATGTTCGAGCACTTTGCCATTGCGGAGGGTTGCCATCAGGTGAAGGGTCGCAACGGTGGTGATGATACCGCCGACATTGTGCGGCGCGACCATCACGTTATAGGTTTCAGCCGTTGAGGCAATTTTCTTGGTTTCCAATAGGCCGCCACACTGGTTTAAATCCGGCTGGATAATATCCACGACCCGCATGGGGAACAGGTCTCTAAATTCCGCGGCTTTGTAAAGCCGTTCTCCGGTCGCAATTGGGATGGGTGTATGTTGCGCCACTTTGGTCAATGCGCCCAAATCTTCCGGACGCGTCGGTTCTTCAATCCATCCCGGGCGCAGGTGTTCAATTGCTTTGGCGATTTCGATGGCTTGATGGGACGCGAACCGACCGTGCATTTCCACAAATATTTGTACGCGATCACCCACGACGGAATGTACGGCTTCGATCAATTCAACAGATTTAAAAAATTCGTCGCGCGTCAGTTCCAGGTTGCCATTGCCAAACGGATCGAATTTAAGACCGATATATCCGCGGTCGATTACTTTTTGAGCTGCTCTGGCAAATTCTTCTGGCGAACGCTCCACTGTGTACCAACCATTTGCATAAGCGGGCACGCGTTCAATGGTTTTGCCGCCGATCAGATTGTACACGGGCTGATTGGTCAATTTGCCAATGCAATCCCAGCACGCCATCTCTACGAGTGCCAGCCCCGTCATTACAACTTCACCGGGCACACCGAAATCGTGGAGTGTGAATCGGCAATACAGGTCCTCTATATCGTACACACTGTGCCCGATGAAATGACGCCTGGTATCTTTCAGAAATTCCAGCACGGTATGTGTTTTGCCCAGGACGCGCGCTTCGCCAACCCCGCGCGTGCCGTCTTCCAATTCGATAAATACATACGTCAAATTGCGCCAGGGCGTTCCCAGCACATAAGTTTCGTAATTTTTGATTTTCAAGGGGTGCTCCTTTTTCGCTATAATATCATCATTGCATCGCCATAACTGTAGAACCGATAGGCTTGGCGCACGGCTTCCCGATATGCTCGCATCGCAAAATCGCGCCCCATGAATGCGGCGACAAGCATGAGCAAAGTGGATTCTGGCAGATGGAAATTGGTGATTAGACCATCTACCAATCGAAAATTGTAGGGCGGATAGATAAATCTATGTGTCCAGTCCGAGCCGGATTTTAGTTGCCAATTCGATCCGATTTTCACTGCTGCGGACTCAAGTGTTCGCACCGATGTCGTTCCCACTGCTATGATGCGCCCGCCATTTGCCCGGCATCGATTGACGGTTTCTGCGGCGCTTTCATCGATTTTCCAAAATTCCGCACCCATTTTGTGATCGCGTATATCGTCTGCTTTCACTGGTTTGAATGTGCCGGGTCCTACATGTAGCAGGATTCGCGCTAAACCTATGCCCAATGCTTCAATTTTTGTCAACAGGTCGGGGGTAAAATGAAGCCCTGCGGTGGGAGCGGCGACCGATCCGCGCACGCGCGCATAGACTGTCTGATACCGCTCTTTGTCAGAGGCGCGATCTTCCCGCCGAATATAGGGCGGCAATGGCACATGGCCATGCGTTTTCAGCAGTTCATCCAGCGATCCTTTGCCTTCAAATCGCACGCGGCGGTTGCCCGAATCCAGTACATCCTCGACAATGGCAATGAGGTCTGATCCTTCAAAAGCAATTTGAGCACCAATTCGCAATCGCCGTCCGGGCCGTGCCATTGCTTCCCAGCTATTGCCATTGGGATGCAGGAGCAAAAGTTCTACTGCGCCTCTGGTGATTGGCCGGTATCCTTTTAACCGCGCGGGAAATACCCGCGTTTCGTTTAATACCAGACAATCGCCTGTGCTCAAAAAGTTGGGCAATTCTCGAAATGTTCGATGTGCAATCTCGCGGTGCGTGCGATTTGCCACCATCAAGCGCGACTCATCGCGCTCAGCCGTTGGGTATTGTGCGATCAGGTGATTGGGTAATTCGTAATAAAAATCGGAACGCTTCACTGGACGAGTTTTTAAAAAGTGAGAATGTGGCAATCGTATCATTCAAAGAGCGATGGGAAGTGACGATGGGGTTCTGCTGGCTCTCTGAAGAGAATCTGCTGACGCGGTGTCAGTTCTGTGTTGGTTGGCGGTTGTACACGATTGGGTCTCCAGGCTGTGTGCGCTACGCAGTATTTGTAGAGGAGAGAGCGGCGTTCGTGTTTGCCGTACCAGGCCGATGTCCCGTGCGTTAGCGCTTCGGTAAATAAAATAGCGGAGCCAGCAGGTGCATGTGGAATGATTATAAGGGGCGATTTTTCGGGGGCATCGAATATCTTTTTGGGCAATCGGTAGTTGCTTTTGTGGCTACCGGGAATGCAGCAGAATCCCCCGTGGTCTGGCCCTGCGTCTGTGAGGCTCCACGCGACAACCATAAAGCCATCGGTGATCTCGTGTTTTGGAAAATTAAAGTATTTGCCCGGCACCGATCCAGAAATGGGCGACATGGCGCCGTAGTCTGCGTGCAGACGCCCTCTTCCCATGCCCGCTTTCATGTACATGCCATAGAGGCGATCAAGGCGAAAGCAGTCGCCCAGTCGGAAGCGCAATATGGACATAATTTGAGGGTGATCGAGGAGGTCGCAAAAGGGTTTTCCCCATTGCAGAAAGCCCGGTCCGTCTGGCGCGCTTCCAAATCGCTGCGTTTTGCCCGGTGAGGGCAGTTTTTGTCGGTCAAATAGTTCATTGAGTGTTGCTACTTCGTCCGGGCTTAAGACATTTTCAACGACGAGATAGCCCTGCAAGTCGAGCAGGTACTGTTGTATTTCAAGGTCTTCCATAATGTTCTCCTGTTGTTTTTAGATGATATGATGTATTAAAATCCCGTGTGGATTGCTCGTCAAAGTGTCCTGCCGTATTTATTGGGTTTCGACTTTGGACTATATTAGATTTCGACTTTGGGCGCAAGGAGAAAGACCAGCAAATGGTCAGTTGCAAAATCAGGTCGGTGGTATTATATTTTGCCGTGCCTTATTATTTTACGCAAAGAAACGGTGTGTATCACGCCGTTTCTTTTTTTCCAAATAACAGGAGTGTGCTATGGCAGTTAAAACGTGTCTTATGGTGGGCGGTGGTGGTATGGCAGGGGGCTGGATCAATCGCATGACGCAAAAATTTGGCGATCGCATCAAAATTATCGGTCTCGTCGATGTCAATCGGGATGTGCTGGATCGTCAGGCGCAGGCACTCGGTCTGTCTAATGATCAACTTTTTACCTCGTATGAAGATGCTGTGTCCGCTGTCAAAGCCGATTTTTGTGGTGTGGCAACACCGCCGCCGTTTCACGCGCCGGCAACTGTTGCCGCGCTTGAGGCGGGCATGCCTGTGATATCTGAGAAGCCAATTGCAGATACTCTCGATGCAGCTAAAGACATGGTTCGCGCTGCTCAAAAGACGGGTTTACCTTGCGCCATTATTCAAAATTATCGCTATGCCCGCAACAAACAGGAACTCGTTCGCATCCGCAATGAGGGCCGCCTCGGTCGGCTGCAGCATATTGTTGGGTGCTATGCCTGCGATTATCGGGAATTTGAATCTTGGGGCAAAGCCTGGCGGCATACGATGGAGTTTGGTCTTCTCTTTGAAGGTTCGGTGCATCATTTTGACATGTTGCGCTTTCTTTCGGGTGGCGATCCCGATACGCTTATGGGATTTGGCTGGAATCCCGAATGGTCGAGCTTTGATCACCATTCGAGCGGGATGTATCTCGTGAATATGGACAATGGCACGCATACGTTTTACGAGGGTAACAGCTCGGCGGCGGGTATTACCAACTGCTGGCATCGGGAACACTATCGCGCTGAATTTGAAGAGGGGACGGTCGAAATTTCTGAAGGTGCTACCGTGACGATTCACCGCGTTGGACAAGAGCCAGAAGTTTATGAAGCACCTGAAATTGAATGGGAAGGTCACGATCATCTTTTCGATGAGTTTCTCAATTGGCTCGACGGGGGACCGCCTTCAGAGACGCGCATTGAAAAAAATATTATCTCGTATGCGATGGTCATCGCCGCAATGGAGACGACGCTGGATGGGCAGCCGAAGAAAATCGCAGATTATGTTGCAGATCTCGATTTGTAACCTGATTACCAAATTTAAAAAAGCCCTCCGTAGCACTGCTGCGGGGGGCTTTGAGTTGGTCGTTTCCACCTATTAGCAACACCCTATGCTCGACAGGATTCCCCTGATATATCCCAGTGTGAATGCGAGGTCGCGGTCGATACCCTCAGGCGTTTTAGAGCCGACGCATTCTACGTAGAGAGGACCTGCGAATCCCCCGCCGGTTAGTCCGGATAAGATGCGGTGAAAATCAACTTCGCCATCTCCTGCTGTGGTTTGCACATTGGGGTTGTTATCGGAGTCCAATGCACAATCTTTTATAATCGCTGTTGAGGTGTATTTTGCAATATCATCCACTTCCTGCTCTGGGCGCACTTCGCCGCGCGTGTAGTGAATGATGTTGCCCGGGTCATAGCTTACCGCAAATGCGGGGTGATTGATCTGGTGATACAGATCGATCAATTCCTTTGCTGTCAGGCTGATGCCCCCATGAGGCTTGAGGGAAATTCCCAGGTCTAAGGTTGCCGCGTGTTCAGAGGCACGGCGCATGACTTCGGGATAGATGCCGTAATATTCTTTTTTGCCCGTTCCCAATTCCAATATCCACTTTGCGCCGAGTTCGGCGGCGTTGTCCAGCAATTTTTTATATGCATCCGCTGCGCCATCCACGCCGAGTTCCAACAGTGCTCTGCCGAGCAACATGGATGGATTGACGCCTGCCTGAGCAGCGGCTTTTTTGGTGGCTGCGATTTGCGCGGCACTGCTTTCTGTATTTACGGGTATAACCCCATCGTGTGCAAATACAGCTACGTCTGTGTATCCCGCGCTTGCGATGTGTTCACACGCCTCTGCAAATGACAGGGCGTTGAGAGGCCGCGTTGTGCTGCCAATGACCAGTTCCATCATTTACTCCTTCCTTATTTTATCTGGATTGTTTACCCGTGGTTGTTAAGGTCTTTCCCGCAATGCGGGCATTTATTGTCGCGATGAGATTCCTGCATGGCTTCGACAAATCCAGAACTCAAGATGCCAGCGGGTAAGGCAAACATCCCGACGCCGAGTACGGCAATTATTGCCCCTAAAAATTTGCCCAATGGCGTTATGGGAAAGACATCGCCGTAGCCCACGGTTGTCAGCGTTACAATTCCCCACCACATGGTTGTTGGAATGCTTGCAAATGCTTCGGGTTGTGCATGGTGTTCGACAAAATACATCAAGCTGGATACAATGACCAATAAAAGTGTTAGTGCAAATGCCACGATATAGAGTTCTCGGCGTTTTTGCCATATTACCCGGCCAAACATTTGCATTGAATGCGAATAGCGGCCCACTTTGAGCAGGCGAAATAACCGCAACAAGCGCAGGGGTAGCGTGTAATCGGGCGGTATTGTGACGAGCAAGAAGACGTAATAGGGAAAAATGGCGATGAAATCAATTAGTGCCAGAGGGGTCAGCATAAACGCCAACCGCCCCGTCAGGGGACGCGCGAATTTTGTATCTGCGGTGCAACACCAGATACGCAGCATGTATTCAACGGTGAAGATCAGTACGCATACAGTTTCAAAAAGCCCGATAAATTTGCCATAAGCCTCATTAATTCCCTCGACGGTTTCGAGTATGACCATTGTCACATTCAGGACGATGAGGGTGATTATAAAAAGATCTACGACGCGGCTCAGCCGATCCCCTTCTTCGGCTTTTTCCAGGATTGCGTACAAGTGTGTTTTTGCGGTCATCGCGTTTACCTCCCGCTTGAAAATAGAATTGTTTTGTGCTCTTTACAAGCGAATATTAAAGGAAAGGGAGAGAAAAAAGAAGACAGCGAATAATTTGAGTTGTCTCTCAGCACAGGAGGTTTATTTGTTCGATCTTTTTAAAAATCCAATTGTCCGAGTTATTTTTTCGCTTATTCTTGCGGTGATTCTGGTGGGTGTTTTGCCGGGGAATCGGGACCGCGTTTTATACGAGCAACTGTTGAGCGCGATTCCCAAATTGGCAGAACAGTTTGGCGATTATCCGTGGATGCTATCGCCAGATGCGGATCGCGTGTTGCAAAAGGCTTTTTCCGAAGCGCAAAGCCGCCGGCCTGATGCGGCTTCTGAGGGCGAAGGAATTGTATTTCGCGGCGCGGCAACTTCCACGGGTTATCATCTCGTTGCTGGGTGGGGTTCTAATGAACGGGGAGAAATTTTGTCGCCTGTTACGGCGTGGAGTCTTTTCCCACCTGTTGCTGCGATTCTGGTGGCTATTATTAGCGGGCGTCTTATTCTGGGGCTTTCGCTTTCTATTCTCGCGGGGGGATTTCTCGCGTCGCTGGGTGAACCGCTTTATTATTTGCCGGTTGTTGCGCTGCAAAAATCCCTGATTGGCTATGTTTGGACGCCTTTGGAAAGTTCGTTTCAGCTCTATATTCTCGCGTTTACTGCAGGGCTTATTGGTATGGTGCGCGTTACCACGCTTTCGGGTGGCAATCGCGGTATTGCCAATGTGCTTTCCCGACGTGCCGAAGGCGCGCGCTCAACGCGGCTGGCGGCATTTTTTATGGGGCTTGCCATTTTTTTTGATGACTATGCCAATTCTATTGTGGTTGGCTCTACGTTGCGCCCGATAGCGGATCGGTTCAGGGTATCGCGGGAAAAACTCGCGTATATTGTCGATTCAACTGCCGCTCCTATTGCGGGTATTGCGATTATCAGTACGTGGATTGGATACGAAGTTAGCCTTTTTCAGGATTTAATGACGGATCTCAAGACCGGGTTGTCGGGATACCAGCTTTTTTTTAATGCTCTGCCTTTGCGTTTCTATTGTTTGCTTACGCTTACTTTTGTGTTGCTTTCTGCTTATCTGCGCCGCGATTACGGGCCTATGCTCGCCGCAGAACGCCGCGCACAAACAACGGGTCAGGTGATGCGCCCTGGCGCGACGCCAATGACGGGTCGCGCACAGGACGAAATTGGTCCTGTTGAGGGCGTCCGTCCCGTGTGGTGGGCGGCTGTTTTTCCCGTGCTTCTCGTTATTGTGTGCGTCATTGGGGGGATGGCTTTTGATACGTGGAATCACGAGAGGGTGCTGGCTGCGCGGCGGGATTATGGCTTGATGAGTAGCGCGTTTTGGAGTGCGTGTTTTTCAAATGCCAATACCGCCCAGGTACTTTTTGTGGCGGCGATGCTCGGTTCCGCACTCGCGATTGCGATAGCTATTACGCGCAGGCATGTTGAGACGGGTGCACGAGTTATTTCTGTGGGGAATGCTGTCTCGACATGGGCGCGCGGTATTGTCGGGGTGTGGTATGCGATTGTTATTCTGATTCTCGCATGGGCGATTAAAGAGGTCTGCGCAGATGCAGGTACGTCAACTTATCTCACCGCTGCACTGTCTCCGCTTATATCTCCGGGGCTGCTGCCTTTGCTGATTTTTCTGCTCGCTGCTCTTGTTGCTTTTTCAATTGGCACGTCCTGGACGACTATGGCGATTCTCATTCCTACGGTTGTTCCGCTCGCACATGCGTTGGGGGGGCTGCCGCTGACGATCCTGGCAGCCGCGGCTGTGCTCGATGGAGCGATTTTTGGCGACCATTGCTCGCCTATTAGCGATACTACGGTGATGGCGAGTATTGCATCGTCTTGTGACCACCTGGATCACGTTAAAACACAACTTCCCTACGCGCTGACGACGATGAGTGTCGCGGGCATTTTTGGCTATCTGGGGACGGCGCTGGTTTATCCGGGTTGGGTTGGTCTTATCTTTGGATTGATCACTATTCCAATAATTCTTCTCGCCATAGGTAAAAATCCGGATGAATAGTGGTTAGTAGTAAAAGGCGATAAGCACCAAGGTACGGGTAAAAAAGAAAAAAGATATCCGATTGGTCACACGACAGGGCGACGGTTTGAAAATATCCGATTGATTTTTCATAACAAATTCGTTTCTTTGTTCAAGAATTTAGTTTTGTGTACGGGCACGCCGAACGAGGAATGGGTATGCTATTTAATAGACTAAAGTTTTCGGGGCTTTTGTCCTTTGGGCCACAGGGGGTCGATTTGCCGATGGAACCGCTAAACGTCCTGATCGGCCCGAATGGTTCGGGCAAGTCCAACTTTCTGGAGGCAATTTCGTTGTTCCACGCCGCTCCACGCGGTATTGGAGAACCCATATCACGCATGGGCGGCGTCCGCGAATGGTTGTGGAAGGGTCCGGATGCATCGGATTCGATTACTTTGGAAGCTCTGGTTGACTTTCCGCTAAAGGGCCTGTTGCAGCATTCTCTGACTCTCACCGATCAGGGTGGGACCCCCGTGGTGGCTGACGAACGAGTCGAACCCACTGAAGTGCATTCCGACGAGCGCGATGGGCGGTCCTACTACCGCCCGCCTAAAGACAAACAGGCGGCGTTAGAGATGGCAAATGCCAACGCAGAGGCAATGTCGAAGCCTAAAAATGTAAATGTCGGTGAGTGGTCAGAACCTCTCTTGTTTGCTCGGTACCGCCCAGGTGCTATCGAGTTCGCGAGTGAGTTTGAACCGGGGCAGTCTTTACTGTCTCATTCTGCCCTACCGGATTATCGGGCACTTTGGCATCTAAAAGAGCAGTACACGCGCATTCGTCTTTACCGGAACTGGTCATTCGGACCTGGCGCGAATTTACGCCTACCCTGCAACGCACACGCCCGTAGCGATTTTTTGGATGAAGGTGCTGAGAACTTACCACTCGTGCTATCTCAACTACCTGGACAGCAGAAGAGGAGACTTCTGAGTGAGTTGGGCAAGCTATTTGATGGCATTGTCGATGTGAGTTGTCCAGTAACGGGCGGCACGGTGGCGTTATTTCTCGAAGAAGAGGACGGACGCTATATTCCTGCCACTCGCCTCTCGGATGGGACGCTACGTTACTTGAGTTTGTTGGCTGTCTTATTGCATCCCGAACCGCCGCCTCTGATTTGTATTGAGGAACCGGAATTGGGGTTGCACCCTGATCTGTTGCCCACGTTGAGCGACTTGATGTGCGAAGCGTCAAAGCGCAGTCAAGTGATCGTTACGACTCATTCTGATGTGCTTGTGGATGCGCTGACGGATAAACCAGAGAGCGTCGTAGTCTGCGAGAAACACAGTGGACAGACGGAGATGCGCCGTCTCGATAAGGAAGATTTGGCAAAGTGGTTAGAGAAATACAGACTGGGCGATCTTTGGACTTCGGGTGAGTTGGGCGGAAATCGATGGTGACGGCGACGCTATATATTGAAGGTGGTGGAGAAGGTAGAGAACTCGGTGCGCATTTCCGCGAGGGTTGGAACAAATTTTTCGAGTCCGCTGGTGTTGGCAGCAAGACAAAGATTGTACGAGGAGGCTCACGGCAACAGACCTTTGAGCGATTTGCCACAGCCGTTGAGGTAGGTCGTCCCGGCACGGTCCCTCTCTTGCTCGTCGATAGTGAGGCTCCTGTTGCAGCGGGGAATACAGTGTGGCAGCACTTGTCTCTCAACGACAAAAATTGGATTCGTCCCATCGGTGCTGGCGTTGATCAAGCATTTCTAATGGTTCAGATTATGGAGACCTGGTTCTTAGAAGCTGTTTTAAAACCCTGGCGTTTAAGCAAGTCTGTTAATTAAGAGATAAATCATACCGATGTGAATAAAGGCTTCACTGTTGTCCGTTAAGCGTTCATAATCCTTTGACAGTCGGCGGAAATTGAATAACCAAGCAAAGGTGCGTTCAATGACCCAACGGCGTTTGACTATTTGAAAGCCTTCCCCTTTTGGGGTAACGACCTCAAGATCAATCTTATGTGTTTGTTTTCTATCAGCGACCCATTCCTTGAGGTCTTCGCCGCGATATCCGCCATCAACCCACAGCTTGCGTAAGCGTGTCACGCCTGTTTCAAAATACTGATTGAGCACCTTTTTGAGGCCATCACGATCTTGGAGATTAGCCGGTGAGACATAGGTGCTGATGACCAGTCCGAGGGTATCGACAAGCAGATGGCGTTTTCGTCCATTGATCTTCTTTCCCGCATCGTAACCCTTTGAGTCTGCTTGTGTTGCTGTCTTAACACTTTGGCTGTCAATACAGCCTGCTGATGCGTCAGGCTTGCGCCCTTGCCGTTTGCGCTCCCTACGTGAGAGTGCTTGTTGCACCTGCTGAAAGATGTCTTGCTCGCGCCATTTGTTGAAATAGCCATACACGGTTTGCCAACAGCCAAAGGTATGAGGCAGCATGCGCCATTGGCAGCCCGTCTTCGTCAGATACAGGATGCCATCAAACACGCGTCGCAAATTGGCAGGTGGACGTCCGGGACCTCCTTTTTGCCATTTGCGTTTGGGCAACAAGGGGATCAGCAGTTGCCATTGCGCTTGGGTGACATTTGTCGGATATTGTCTTGGCGTATTCATCGCATGTCCTTTCTTTTTAAGGTTTTTGGATACCCTAAATTTGGACTGATGAATACGCTTTTTCAACTCTTTTTTTTATTTCTCCATAATTTTAAAACAGCTTCTAACCCGACTAATTCATGAAAGTTTTTGAATAGTCTATTTATGTCATCATTTCGATGTTGTAAGCCCTCTGTCCGTGTTTTTCTGTTTTTGTTGCTCCCGATTGTGTTTTTACCGGGTTCTGACAGGTCAATGTCATTGGTAGAGCGTGCCTGTGGTAGTCAAAAAGGGCAGAGGTTCCCCCTTGCCCTTGCCTGCCGAGTCTTTGCCCAGCACAAGGCGGTGTGCGCCAGTGATGTTGTCTGCCTTCTGCTTGCCATCTCTGCCCTCCTGCGTTTTGGGTTAAGGTCCTGCCCTTTTCAGATTGTGTAGGATTTTATGATACAGATGTTGCAAAGGATAGGACACAGGCAGATGGAAGGTGATCCTTGTTTTCAACTCACAGACGCGTCCTGCGACTTTGAGGAAGCGATTTTGAATGGTATTGACCTGCGCGTTTATCCACCTTGTGCCATTGAATCCTATTTGCGCCAATGTCTGTATCAAGACATAGGCGGCAGAATGGAGAAAGAGGCGGAACTGATTGGCAGTAAAGCTGTGACAGGATGTGCGGTCAGAGTGGAGAAAGGTTTTGTGATTTTTAATGAAGTTTTCCATCTGTCCGCGCGCACAATAGACGCTTTGATAGATAAAGGACGCCATTGAACTTTTCAGGTTGGTCACGACAAAGCGTGTGTTTTGGCCTCGGTCACTGATTTCGACCTTGCATACGATGCGTTGTGCCTTGTTCCAACTCTTTGCCTGATAGGAAAACGAGGTAAAAAGACGCACGGCCTCCTTTGTATGTGCATAAAGCCTTTTGGCCTGCGCGATAAGGGGTTGTGCCGCCTCACAAAGCTTGGCATTGCTGGTCTGTCCTAAGATAAAATACAGGTCACTATCGGCACACAACTGATGGACTTGTGGACAAGAAAAGTGGGCATCACCCCGCAAGATGATCGCCACATCAGGCCAAGCCTGACGCAGATAGGCCACCAAACGCTTGACTATGGCGACTATCTGTTGGCCGGTCGGACGGATACCGGGACGCAATATCGTAGTGATCAACTTACCGGTTTGTCCCTCATAAATATGCAAGGGCTGATAGGTGTAGGCATTGTAATAGCCATTGAATAGGGACAACTGCTGGGTCCCATAAACCGTATCCTGTGTATCATCAATATCTAAGATGATCGCCTCGGGCGGCTTTTTATACGAAGCGATAAAACAATCGAGGAAGGCACGGGCAATCCGATACAAGTCGCTTCGCCTGATCTGGTTCTCAAACCGGCTCATCGTGGGTTGACTGCCCAAGTCTTTACCTGAAAGCGGCAAGACACCACAGGCGGCCTTGATACCCGGATCGCTGCGTAAGGCATCACAATCATTGCCATCTTCATACCCACAGGCTATCTGGAACACCCGTTGCTTGACCAACTCTGCGACGGAGTGCCTCACATAACTCTTATGCCGACGATCCGTGATCGCAGCACTCATGCGTGTTAAAATGCCAGATTTTGCCTCTACTTCTCGAAGCAATAACGCGCCGCTATCGCTGGTGAGAATGCCCCCATCAAAGGCGATATTGACACGTTTGCCGAAAATGCTTGCCAAAGGAACCTTGCGATGTTTATCTTGTGACCCCATGGTAGTTTCCTCCAAGTCTATTGTTTAATGGTTATGGTGATAACCTATAATAATACAATGACTTGAATAAGGAAACTACCTTTTTTATGAATTTTTCAGGTTAGGTCTCTTCAGTATCATTTTCACCCGATGGGACAATGCTTGCTTCTGGGACATGGCTTAGGGTCAAGTTGTGGGATGTTTCAACGAGGGACAGTATCTTCACGCTTGAGGGGTATAGTACTCCTGTCTCTTCAGTATCATTTTCACCTGATGGTACACTGCTTGCCTCAGGGTCATTCGGTGGCACGGTCAGGTTGTGGGATGTTTCAACGAGGCGTAATATCGCCACGCTTGAGGGGCATACGTCAATAGTTAATTCAGTATCATTTTCACCTGATGGTACACTGCTTGCTTCTGGATCACAAGACGGCACGAGTCTGCTGTGGGATATGTCGCCGTATATCACACCTTCAACGCCTACGACAGCCCCTACCCCCGACTTTGATGGCGATGGAAGGGTTGGTATTTCCGATTTTTTGCTGTTTGGGGAACAGTTTGGGTTCAGTCGGAGTGACGAGGGATATGACGCGCGGTTTGATCTGGATAGCAATGGTGTGATTGGGGTTAGTGATTTTCTGATTTTTGTCAATGCCTTTGGTAAGAAAGTGTCATGACTTGCGCGGGCTAATTGCAATGGAGGTACTAATGACAGAGATTCTCGAGAGCAAGCGCGACGCCATCGCGAAAGCCTGCAAGCGCCATGGCGTAACCCGGTTGGACGCCTTTGGTTCAGCTCTAAACGATGACTTCCATCCCGGTCAGAGCGACGTGGATCTATTGGTCGAACTTGGTCCGATGGGACCCTATGCTCGAGTCGATGCCTATTTCGGTCTGCTGAAAGACCTGAGAACGATACTGGGTGATCAAGTCGATCTGGTCGTTTCAGGAGCTGTGAAGAACCGCTATATCGCCCGCGACATTGAGGAGACGAAGGAGTTGCTGTATGCCGCGTGACGCAAGAGCCTACCTGACTGACTCATCAGTATCCAACCGTGGATGACGCTATCGTTTGGGCGATGTAGCAGTGTTTGATTGCATAAGACCTTTAAGGAGAAAAACCATGCCCTATACTAATTATACATCTCAGGAAGTCGAATCGCGCGGTGAAGCAATTTATGTACAACAGATCCGCGACAATGTGATCTCCAAACCAAAGGCGAGTTCTTAGTTATCGATATTGAAACAGGTGAATACGAGATCAATGCTGACCTACAAAACAGCTACTTGCCAAACATCCCAATGCTGTCATTTACGGTTTGCGAATTGGATTCCTAACTACCTACCGCATCGGTAGTAGTTTTTCGGTGAACACACGTAATGGTTGACAAACTGCAATCTCAGAGATCTGGGACTTTGAGGCAGAACGGAGACGACAAGATTGGAGTTTGCGATTCTCTGATCTTTACTAATAACTTCGACAGAAAATGACAGTAGAAATCTATCAAAATAAGCAGGAATATCGGCCTTTTGAAGCATGGGTTAATAGACTTAGAGATCAACGGGCACAAGCGGCTATTGATAATCGGATCAGACGAATTTCTCTCGGAAATTTGGGAGATTACAAGTCTATAGGCGAGGGAATATGTGAGCTAATAATAGACATAGGGCCTGGATATCGCGTATATTTTAGACGTATTGGACAAACGATCATTCTCTTGTTATGCGGGGGCGACAAGCGATCACAACGCAGGGATATCTCGAGAGCAAAACAATTTTGGAATGACTATCAGGAGCGCGTGTCATGAAACCATCTATTCCTTTTGAAAATTATCTTATGGCAAAATTAGAAGATCCCGATTATGCGAAGCTATATCTTGAAACCGCATTGGAAGAATACAGCAAAGACCGCGATGCGGATGCCTTTTTATTGGCCTTGAGGGATATTGCCATTGCACAAGGCGGATTGAGTAAATTGGCGAGCGAGACAAATCTCAATCGAGCAGGGATTTACCGGGCACTTGGCACGGGAGGCAATCCGCATTTGGATACGCTGGAGAAGATTTTGCGTTGTCTTGGATTCCGGCTATCCGTCGAGCCTCTGGTCTCAAAGGAAGTCGCCGATACAGTGTAGTTTTTATTTTATTGAATAGGAGAATGGTCATGGCTAAGTCAATAAACGTCAGTTGCGAAGACCGTTTGGCGATGGACGAGCGGCATATTTACCCCCGGTATATGGGGTTTCGCCCGGCGGATGGTCAGGTGTGCGATGTGAATCCGCCCAGGTTTAGCTGGCCGTTTGATCCGGCGATTATTCCGCAGGGGCCGCTGCCAATAGAGCGGAGGTTCAGGCTGCGGATTGGGAGTACACCCGATTTGAAGGATCCGGTGGTTGATGTCAGACAGACGCCGTATAATTTTTACAATGCACTTCCGGTTTTGAAGGGTGGCCGCAAGTGGTTCTGGCAGGTGACGTACGATGCGGGGACGCCTTCTGAGCGCGAGAGCGAGGTGAGGCGTTTTGAGCTTGCGCCCGATGCGGTTGCATGGGATCGCACGGCGATTGAGCATAAGGTGAGCGGACATCCGAGGATTATTTTTACGCCTGAGAATTTGCAGGATCTGAGAGAGCTTCAGGATAAGGATTTGGAGTGTGGGGAGATTGCGCGGCAGGCGATTCGTCTGGCGGATGAGACGTTGAAGGCGGACTGGTTTGTGAATTTTCCGGACTAGGGAAGGCTAGCAGTTTAAGACCATAATTTTAGTTAGTTTTCGCCAACCGACCCCCAACCGGCTTTTGCCGGTTTTTTTGCGGTCTATTGTTTTCTTGACTTCTATTTTTGAGTGATTTATGCATGCCTTGTCGGATATTGAGGATTTGAGATTTTAACGGAGGTTGCTATGACCATTCAGGAGCAGTTGCACTACGAGCAGGTCAATGACGAGTCGCTGAGTTTTCTCAAAGCGATTGGCGTTGACTATCTCACGATCAATCCTTCGATGGATATGCGCGATGGTAAAGATCGCCGCGCGTACTGGGCAGAGGTGCGAGATAGAGCTGCTGATCACGGCCTGATTTTGCGAAATGCTGCCAGCTATGGTTGGGATGAGTTTACTCTGGGTTTGGAAGATCGAGATGAAAAAATAGATGCCTGGTGTATGTTTATCCGCAATTTGGGTGAGGCAGGGATACCCACTCTGGGATACAATTTTAAGCCGATTGGCAATTTTCGCACAGAGTCGGCGACGGGGCGCGGCGGTGTCAAATACAGTACGTTTGATTACGACGAATGGGCGCGCGAGCGCGTGTATGTGCCCGAAAAAGCAATTTCAGAAGCTGGCATGTGGGAAAATATCGAATACTTTTTGAAGCGCGTGATACCCGTGGCCGAAGAATACGGCGTGAGGATGGCATTGCATCCGGATGATCCGCCCATTCCCGAACCGATGGGTGGGGCCGCGCGTATTGTATCGACGTTGGAGCAATATCACCGTATCTTTGACCTTGCTCCCAGCCCGTGCAATGCCATGCTATTTTGCCAGGGCTGCGTGGCTGAAATGGGTGAAGATGTTTGCGAAGCGATCCGCGATATTGGCGGTCGGGACAAAATTGTGTATGTGCATTTTCGAGATATTCAGGGTTCGCCGAGAAGTTTTCGAGAGGTGTTTATTGATGAAGGGCAAAACGATATGCACAAGGCGATGCAAACCTATAAGGACGTGGGGTTTAATGGTCCGTTTATGATGGACCACACCCCCAGGTTCTGGCAATCGGGTACTGAGTGGGCAGGGCGGGCGTTTGCCGTGGGGTACATGCGCGCGTTGATTCAGGCGGTTTATCAGGAAAGGTGAAAGGAGGACAATATGGAAAAGAAGACGGTAAGTTCTCAGAAGGTCGTCAAGGTTGCCATGATCGGTGCAGGGGGGCGGTCGCGCAGTGTACACTATCCCTCGCTGAACGATATGGACGATGTCAAAATGGTGGCCGTGTGTGAGTTGAATGAAGTGCGTATGATCGAGGTGGCGGGGGAGTACGATATTCCAGCGCGATACACCAATTATGTGACGATGATCGAACGGGAGAAACCCGATGTGGTTTATGCGATTATGCCACCGCATCACATATACGATCTGGCGGCGAATATTATGGATATGGGCGTTAATATCATCATTGAAAAACCACCTTCAGTAACGACCGAACAGGCCAAACAGATGGCGTTGTTGGCGAAAAAGAACAATGTGATTACGGGTGTGACATTCCAGAGGCGGTTTGCGCCGGTGATCCGCACGGGAAAAGAAATATGTGAAAAAAATGGGCCCGTACACAGCGCAGCGTCGTATTTTTTGAAAAACGAAGTGGGCGGGCAACCCATTTACAAGGGTGCGATGGAAAAACTGACTTGCGATGGTATTCACGCAGTGGATACGCTGCGATATTTGTGCGGTGGAGAAGTAGAAGCCGTGGCGAGCGATGTGCGGCGATTGGATGCCACGTTTAGAAATATGCATACAGCGCTGGTGAAGTTTTCGTCTGGCGCGACAGGTGTGCTACAAAATTGTTATATGATGGGACGTCGGATGTTCACGGTGGAAGTGCATTCGACGGGTATTTCGATGTTTGGCGATCCCGAAGAGGGCGGGCAGGTATTTGCCGATGGCAAAGTTGAACCCGTGCGCTCGCTTGATCCATGGATACTGAGCGAAAGCGAGAAGCCACATGTCGCTTTTGGAGCTTATGCCATCAATCGCCATTTTATCGATTGCGTAAAAACGGGCCAACAACCCGAAACAAATTTTGAAGATGCGGCAAAATCTATGGAATTGGTCGATGCGATTTACGATTCGCAAATCGGATGAGACGCGACAGGCAGTGGTCGGCAGAAATAAGGCGGGATGTGATAGATCCCGCCTTTTTGTTATTGGGTTTTACAACAGGTGTCCATTTCCGCGTGTTCGGCGCTTTACTTCGCGCAGGGTGGCGAGTGACTTTTCGAGCGCATTAGACACGGTTTTGAGGCGTTCATTGGGTGAGGTGCTTTCCAGAAGTGCTTGCTGTTCATCGAGAGATAAGGTGAGGTTTGATGCGAGGATGTATGAGAGTGCACCCAGTTCCAGGGCGGGTATTTGGGGCGATATCCACCCCGATGAGAGCTTCATGGCTTCAGAATAGAGTTTTTTGGCGCGGTTCCCCAAAGAAATGTCAAAGGCTTCGTCATCGTCTTCTACATCTTCCACAAAGCCCGATATATACGGATGGATATCGTATTGCTGGATAACGCGAAAGCGTCGCGTTCCTTCGATCAGGATGTTCATTCGGCCATCGGGAAATCGATTGAGCAGGCCGACAACACGCGCCGCGCATCCGATGTCGTTAAAATCGTCGTCTGTGCCCCATACAAGACCAAATTCGGTGTCGTTGTCAAGGCATTCACCAATCATTTGCTTGTATCGCTCTTCAAAGATATGCAAGGGAACACGCCGGTGTGGCAGCAGCACCATGTCGAGGGGAAAGAGGGGAAGTTCCATTGGATCAGGAGGCGAGTTTTTGATCGCTGTTTAAGAGAATATCGAGCAATTTTTGGGTGGCGATTGACAAACTGCGTCCTTTGCGAAAGAGGATGCCCAATGGCCGGTCAAAATCTCGATCTACAAAGTGCAGATATGCAAGGGTTTTGCGAGCGATTTCTTGCTCAATGGAATTGAGTGGTAAAATAGAGATGCCAATATCGACTTCTACGGCGTGTTTGATGGGGGCTATGTGGTCGAGTTCCATGACGATATTGGGGCGTATTTTATATTTTTTTAAGAACTGATCAATGGCGCGCCGAGTTGGGGTTTCGGGGGTAAAGAGAACCAGCGGAAATTTGTTGAGTTCTCGTGGTAAGAATGCGTTGCGAGAAGCCAATTCATGATCGGGATGCATGGCCACGACCATTTTGTCCTGTGAAAAGGGCATCACATCTACATTGCGTTGGGTGCGTGGATATGGCACAATGCCCAAATCGACTTCGCCATTGGCAACATCGTCATAAATTTTATTTACCTGATCGTATTGGAGACGGAAATTAACCCGGGGATAGGCTTTGAGGTAGGTTTTGAGAAAGGGGGTGAGTTCGAGCATCCCCACGCTGTAAATAGATGACAGACGAACAGTTCCCGAAACCACCCCTCCCAGAGCCTGAATGCGGTGTTCCATTTCTTCGTAGCGTCGGACAATTTCTCGGGCATAAGAGTAAAAAATTTCGCCTTCTGCAGTGAGTGTCAGGCGTCTTTTTTCAACTCGTTCTATGAGTTGTTTTCCCTGACGTTTTTCGATGCTTTTGAGTTGCTGGCTTACCGCGGATTGAGTAACGGAATTGAGGACAGCGGTTTTGGAAAAACTCTGAGTTTCAATCAGGTCACAGAAGACTTTCAGACTTGTAATCAGCAAGGGCTTTCTCCGTCGTTAAAAGTATAAGAGGATATGAAATTGTGAGAGGGTGTAAATTAGAACAGCAAATCTATAAGAAACTCGAAACTATGTCAATAGAAAAACTGGATTTGAAAAATATTGGCCGTACTGAATAGGGTGTAGAAACAATGAATAGGGAACCGCGGCTAAAATGTCAATTTTGGATTTGCCCTTGTAAAAAACGCCAGAACATCTTATACTTCAATTTGTTATCGCTATATGGAGATTGTTTATGAACTGGTTTAACAAGCTCAAATCTGGTATTCGAACGCTCGTGAGAAAGCGTATGCCCGAAAATATTTGGGTTCAGTGCGAGCGATGTGAGCAAATAGTTTACCGAAAGAAACTCGAGCAAAATACAGGTATTTGCCCGCATTGCAAACATCACTTTCGCATATCCAGTGACGAATATGTCGCCGCTGTGCTCGATGAAGATTCGTTTGAAGAAATAGGTCAGGAGGTCAAATCAACCGATCCGCTCACATTTGTCGATCTACAGCCCTATCCCGACCGGCTCAAGGAGTATCGCAAACGCACCAATATGGATGCCGCTGTGCTGGCTGGCGTGGGGAAGATCGATGGTGTGCCTGTGGGCATTGCCGTGCACGAATTTGGTTTTATGGGTGGGTCACTCGGTTCGGCTGAGGGAGAGCGAATTTGTCGGGTGATTGATCGATGTATGCGCGATCAATTGCCGCTGATTATTGTGTGTCGGTCCGGCGGCGCGCGCATGCAAGAGAGCATTTTTTCTCTGATGCAAATGGCGAAAGTCAATGCCAAGTTGTCGCAATTTTCAGATGCGGGACTGCTGTTTATTTCCGTTCTGATAGATCCCACAACAGCCGGTGTAAATGCCAGTTATGCATCAATTGGCGATATCAATATCGCCGAGCCAAATGCGCTGATCGGATTTACGGGGTCGCGTATTACAGGGTCTTCTGTGAGTGCCTCCGAGATGGAAGCTCTGCGGCAAGCACAGCGCGCAGAGCAAGTGCTCGAACACGGTTTTGTCGATATGATTGTTTCTCGAGATAAAATGAGAGTTACCCTGTCTCAGTTGATAGAAATGTTGAGTAAAGAGCCACCTGAGGTTACTTCATGAAGATTCTCGTTTTACAAGGTCCCAATATCAATATGCTGGGGCGGCGCAAAGCAGAGCACTACGGTACTGTGACAATGGACGAGGTTCACGCACATCTCGAACAAAAGGCGGATGAACTGGATTGCGAGATTGCGTGTTTTCATTCGAATTACGAGGGGGCACTCGTTGAAAAAGTGCAGGAGATGCGCGATTCTGTAGATGGTATTCTTATGAATCCCGCAGGGCTGACCACAACAAGCGTATCGTTGCGGGACGCGCTTGAAGACGCGGGTTTACCACTGGTCGAAATTCATCTGTCCAATATCCACGCGCGAGAAGCATGGCGGCGGCATTCTCTGTTTTCTGAAATTGCAGTGGGCATTATTGCCGGGTTCAGATGGCGAGGCTATGTGTCGGCGCTTGAGATGCTGGTTGGCATGTTGCGAGATGAAGTGTGAAGTGAGCACAGGCGAAGCCTACAACGCAGCGCAGCAAGTAACTCCACCCCGCTCCACCCCAAAACTGGTATATCATCCTACCTTTTGCTTCATCTTCACCCTTCCTACTTCACCCTTCCTACTTCAACGTGAACTGGTCTGCGACCAGTTGTACCCCGTTTCCCACTTCATTTGTAAAGGTCAAATGTTTCTATAAATTGGGCGATAGATTCTGGCACGAGATCTGTGATGGGATCTCCTGCGCGGATGCGTTTGCGTACTTCGGTAGAGGAAATATTGCCAAAAGATGGGGGTAATTGAAGGGGGTGTACGCGATTTGCAAAAGGCGTGCATTCGGGGCGTGACATAAATCTGTAAAAAACTTCTCGCGAAGGATTTTCGCGATTGGCAGATACAATGTGACACAGTGAAAATAGCACTTTGAGTTCGGCGGGCATGTCGGTGTAATAGTGCGGATCAAAGATGCGTATCAGGGTGTCGTGGCCGATGAGAAAGTAGATTTGGGCGTTGGATAAAAAATGTGCTCTGAGTGCGTGTGCTTTGTCGATAAAGCGGGCATGGCTACATCCAGCAATTGACAGGCAGGCGTCCAATTGGGTATCAGAATCCGCGTAATTGACCATCATGGCGAGGCGTTGGCTCAGGTCTGCACCAAAGAGGACTTTATCGACATTGGTTTTGGCGAGGAGGAGGACGATTTCGTCAAAGTTAAAAGCATTTTGTGCATGGTGTACAAGTGCTTCGTGGGCAAGAGTGAGCGGGTTGAAGGATGCGTCGAGTATCCCGATATGTCTGGGCTGCCGAGGTGTGGCTCGATGTACAAATTGCACCACAGGGGTATTTTGGGGATCGAGGCTATCCATGAGGATGCGGTAGTTTTCAAGGGTGTTCATGGTGAAGAAAATTTATGTTAGAGACTGGTGTGGAGCAAGGAAAAATAACGATTAGCCCAACCACCTCTATCGAAGTGCGTGAGGATATTAAAATGATTTACCGATTGTTTTTAATGGCATTTGTCCTCTTGTTTGCCTACCCCGTTGTATCGTTGGCATCTGAGCAGGATGTGGAATCTATTGTGAAAAAAATTGACGCGCTCTATCGCAGCAATACCAGCGTGGCTGATATGGAGATGCAGATTGTTACGCCGCACTGGGAACGCACGCTGTTGTTGAGGGTGTGGACAAAGGGGATGAATAAGACTTTCATCCGCATTGACGCGCCCAAAAAGGAAAAGGGCGTTACAACGCTGCGCATCGACAACGAGATGTGGAACTATCTTCCAAAGACTAACAAGGTGATAAAGGTGCCGCCTTCGATGATGATGGGGTCGTGGATGGGATCGGATTTTACGAATGACGACCTTGTCAAAGAGTCGTCAATGCTCAACGATTATAGCTACGATCTGATTGTGCCGGATGACGCGCAACCGGGTCATCTTTACATCCGGTTCATTCCGAAGGAAGATTCTCCAATTGTTTGGGGCAAGCTCATCACGGCTGTGCGGGTAGATGATCTGATTCCGGTATGGCAACATTTCTACGATGAGAAGGACAATTTGATGCGGGTCTTGAATTTCAAAGAGATTGTGTCGTTCGGCAGCAAGACGATTCCATCCGTGATGGAGATGGTGCCGCAGAACAAGGACAGGCATAAAACCGTTATGCGTTATCTCAAGGCCGAGTTTGATGTGCAGATAGATGACGATGTATTCACGAGGCGCAATCTTCAGAGGAAGTGAAGATGCTCAAAATCGCATTTCGCAATATCTTTCGCCAGAGGCGGCGCACTGTGTTGACTGCGCTTGCAATGATCGTGGGGTTCACGCTTTCGTCGGTTTTTATTGGCTGGTCAGACGGCGCGTATTCGGACATTATTTCAATGTTCACGCGGAATCGCATCGGGCATATTCAGGTGCATCGGGCGGGTTATCTCGACAAGCCTTCACTTTACGATGTGATCGACAGTTATGAATTCATTGGCGAGAAGATTGTCCGGGTTGAGGGCGTTGAGGCGTGGACGCCGCGCATCTATTCGGCTGGACTCGGTTCGGTAGGCGATAAGACGATGGGGGTGCAAATCATCGGCGTAGATGTGGAGCGCGAGGTGAAAGCCACACGGTTTGATCGGAAGATCACCAGTGGGGCGATATTTTCAGATGCCGCCTCGCGCGAAGCGATTCTCGGCGTTGGGTTGGCGCGCATTCTGAAGGCGGATATTGGTCGCGAAATTGTGCTCGTCACACAGGGTACAGATGGTGCTATCGCCAATGATTTGTACAAGATTATCGGTATTGCAGAAAGTGGCGATAAAGCGACTGATCGGATGTCGTGCTATCTCCACATCGATGATGCGCAGGACTTGCTCGTGCTCGACGGGCGCGTTCACGAAATCGCCGTGATCGCTGAAGCATTGGATCGCGTCCCCAAAATCACCGCGGCGATTGAGGCACAGATCAACGATACAACGCTCGAGGTGTCGCCGTGGCAGGTCGTCGCCAAATCATTTTATCGCGCGATGCAGGCCGATAGACAGGGCGATCTTATCGGACGCATGATTATCATGCTGATTGTCGCTATTGGCGTGCTGAATACGGTGCTGATGTCGGTGTTAGAGCGCACGCGAGAGTACGGCGTGTTGAAAGCGATGGGGACAAAACCGAGGCAGATATTTGGCGTGGTGGTGGCTGAAGTGGCGTTTATCGCGCTTGGCAGCATTGTCATTGGCGCGATATTCGGTGCGAGTCTCAATTACTTGCTGTCGATCTACGGCATCTCACTGCCGCAAGAGTTTTCCTATGGCGGTATTGTGTTTCAGACGATGTACGCCGCGGTCACTGTGCGAAGCCTTGCAATTCCCGCGGTTACGGTTCTTGTCTCGGCAATTTTTGTCAGCCTGTTTCCCGCACTGAGAGCAGCGCGAATTGCCCCAGCCAGCGCAATGAGAACGCATTAGGAACTATGTCCTGGATACTAATAAAGCTCGCGTGGAAGAATCTCTTTCGGCATAAACGCCGCTCCATCATTGCTGCAACAGCAATGGGAATTGGACTTGCGGCTCTTATCTTTGCCGATGCGCTCTGGTTGGGGATGGAGCGGAACATGGTCAAAACGGCGACGGCGTCATTTCTGGGAGATGGACAGATTCATCGAGAGGGGTTTTCCGATGAGCAAGCAGTTGAGTTGACGATTAATCAGCTCGATGCGGTGGTCGCCAATCTTCGACGGGAAGGTATCGTGGCGCACTTCACCTTGCGGACGTTCGCCTTTGGTATGATAACTTCACCTGCAACTGTCGCGGCGGTCAATCTCGTGGGCGTCGAACCATCTACCGAACAGTATCTGTCTCTAATTGACGATGCGATTATTGAAGGCGCGTATTTTGAGGGGGCAAATCCGCGGGACATTGTTATTGGTGAGGAACTTGGAGAACGCCTTGAGGTGGGGTTAGGCAACAGGGTTGTCGTGACGGTGGCGCAAGCCGGGAGCGGCGATCTCTCGCAAGAGATGTTTCGCGTTTCTGGAATTTATCGTTTTGCCGACGAAGGGATGAACAGCGGCATGGCGTTTATTCGATTGGGGAAGGCGCAGCAGATGCTCGCACTCGGCGCAGGGGCGCACGAGATCGCGCTGAAGTTCATCGATTCGATATCCGCCGAGGATCAGAATCTGCTGTTTTGGAAAACTTATTCTCAAGGGGGAAACAAAGCGCGTAGTTGGACAGAGGTTTTGCCAGAGGTGCAAGCGATGTTCGAGATGTCGAAGTTCAGCAAGTACATTATGGGCTTTGTGCTGTTTGGCGTGGTTGTTTTTGGCATTGTCAATACGCTGTTTATGTCGCTTTACGAACGGATGTTTGAATTTGGCGTGTTGCGAGCAATTGGCACGCGTCCATTTGGCATGGCGCGGCTGATTCTGTTTGAGGCAGGAGCATTGGCAGTTCTGGGTATTATTTTGGGTACGATTTTTGGGTTCTGTGTCACTTTAATTTTTTCAACGATTGGCATTGACTACACGGGGATCGAGATGATGGGCATCACCATGCAGGAGTTGATCTATCCGGAGATGCGTATTCAACCGTTTATTTTTTATTCGATCTGGATCTTTGTCTTTACAATTATCGCAGGGCTATATCCGGCGCGGTATGCGGCGAATATGTCTGCGGCAACTGCGATGCGAAGGAGTTTCTGAAGGAGATATCCACGGTGCCTGTAATTGTGACAGAAGGAGTGACCAGAGTTTATTCGGGCGATGGCGTGCCCGTTCACGCCTTGCGCGGGATTGATCTGTCCATTGAATGCGGCGAATTTGCAGCGTTGGTCGGGCCGTCTGGGTCGGGGAAAACGACTTTTCTCAATATCATCTCCGGGCTGGATACACCAACAGATGGAAGGGTATGGCTCAATGGCAAACTTTTGTCGCGTATGAGTGGTAATGCGCTTTCGGATTTTCGGCGGGATAATATCGGATTTATTTTTCAAGCGTACAATTTGATTCCGGTGCTGACTGTCGAGGAAAATATTGAGTATATTATGCTCTTGCAAAAGGTGCCCAAATCTGAGCGGCACGAGCGCGTGCTGGCGATACTGGATGAGGTGGGATTGGGTGGGATGGAGAGTCGCAAGCCGACACAACTTTCGGGTGGACAGCAGCAGCGGGTCGCGATTGCGCGGGCTATGGTGTCTCAGCCCGCGATTATTCTGGCGGATGAACCGACAGCGAATCTCGATTCAAAGATCGGTGCGGAGTTGCTCGATATGATGTATCGGCTCAATAAGCAGACTGGAATGACATTCATCTTTTCCACGCACGATCCGATGGTGATGGCGCACGCGAGGCGGCTGATTACGCTGAAAGACGGAGGGATTGAGTGCGATGAGGTGAGGTCGCCATGAGATGGCTTGTGGGGGCAATGATCGCGCTTTTGCCACAAGCTGTCACGGCTGTACAACTGGGCGGTTTTTACAAGGGTTTTGCCATCGCTTTTGATTCGCCACAAGCGGGTGTTCCCGTGAAGGGTATGGTGAGTAATCGGCTACGGATTAATCTCGCCAATTCGTTCAGCGATCACCTGTCGTTTGATCTCGCCTACGATTTTATCCTGCGTATTCAGAATGAGAACCAGGCGGAGGTCCTTACTATTGATCCGCTCGATTATCGCGTTGCCGATCTGGATTCGCCTATTTATTCCGGTGAAAATGATTCCATCGGTAGCGTTGGCGTGTTTCAAAACCTCGACCGGGTCAATGTGACAGTGCGTTTGTCATTTGCAGATGCGATTGTCGGGCGCCAGGCGATTGCGTGGGGAAGTGCACGGGGCGTCAATCCGACGGATGTGATCGCGCCGTTTGCCTATAGCGAATTGGATACGGAAGCCCGCTCTGGTGTCGATGCCGTGCGCGTGCGCGTCCCGATTGGTGCACTGAGCGAAGTCGATGCAGGGTATGTGTTTGGGCGAGACTTCGCGGTTGATCGGGGTGCGTTTTTTGCTCGCGGTCAATTCAATGTGTCGGAAACCGATGTGTCGCCGCTACTCGTCCATTTCCGCGAGCAGTTGCTCGTTGGTATTGATGTCGCGCGTGGTATTGGAAGTGTTGGGGCGTGGATAGAGGGTGTCCGCGTTTTCACGATGGGACGAGATGCCGGGATTAGCGACTATTTTCGCGTATCTACAGGCATGGATTACAGCTTTGGCGGCGAGACTTATGGGTTCATCGAATACCACTTCAACGGAGCGGGGGTGCGCGACCCTGAAGATTATCTTGTCAATTTAAATCGCCCGACATATCGCGATGCTGCTGTCTATCTTATGGGGATCCACTACTTCGCGCTCGGCACTACCCATCAACTCACGCCGCTGGTCGCGTTGAGCGGACAGTTTCTCGCCAATTTTGCAGACCCATCGTTCTTTTTTGCACCTGCTATCGAATACAATATCGAGCAGGATTTCTACCTTTCTGCAGGTGCGTTTATCGGCATTGGCGATCGTCCACAAGGTGAGCATTTCCAATCCGAGTTCGGCGGGTATTCCAATATCCTGTTTCTTTCGTTCCGGATTTACTACTGACGCAATTCAGACTTTGATCATTTTTCTTGACTTCACCTTCACTACGCGTTTTCATATCAGCGCAATGGAGATAACTGATAACAGTTTTTTTTAGGAGGTAACGCGATGCATGTGGGTATGCGAATCCCGCCGATGGGGCGGGAAATGGGGTTGGATGGCATTATTCAGTGGGCAGCAGAAAATGGTTTGGGGTCGATTGATCTGCCAGAAGTAGATGCTGAAATTCGCAAGTTGTGTGACAGTGCTGGGATTGGGATCGGCACTGTGGATTGGGGTGCAGGCGGTGGGTTGTTGAGCAAAGATGAAGGTGCGCGAGAAGAAGCTGTAGCCGCGATGAAAGCGCGCATTCAGGCGGTTGGAGAATACGGTTCAGGGGTGATTTTTTTATGTTTGGCTCCCGATGACCGATTGCAGGCACGGGCTGAGACATTTGAGGTGTTCAAGCAGGTTTATCCAGAGGTTGTGAAAGAGGCAGAAGCACACGGGGTTTTTCTCGCCATTGAACCCTGGCCTGGCCCGGCACCTGCATACCCGAATTTGGGTTGTACACCCGAGACCTTGCGGGCGGTGTTTGAGGTTGTTCCATCCCCCAATTTGGGTATGTGTTACGATCCGTCGCATTTTGCGCGTATCGGCGTCGATTACAAGCGGGTGTTGGGAGAGTTTGGCGATCGGGTGCGGCATGTGCATGCAAAGGATACCGAGTTGTTGGCGGATGGACTGTACGAGTTTGGCTGTCTGGGCCAATCGTTTGGTCAGCGCTACGGTTATGGCGAGGGGTGGTGGCGTTACTGCATTCCCGGATGGGGTGTGGTGGATTGGAAATGGGTGATTGCGCGTCTGGAAGAATTGGGCTATGACGGGCCGCTGGCCATTGAATTGGAAGATCATCGCTACAGCGGCAGTGCCGAAAAGAATGCAGCGGGTATTTTGGCAGCGAAAAACTACCTCGAAGATATTTTGGGATGAACTGCTGGATAAGGTTAAGCCCCCACAAGCGATATACCGTGGGGGCTTTTTGTTTTTTAAGCAGTACTACCCCGATAAGGCGCGTTTCATTGTTGCGCCCATTTCGGCGGGGCTTTCGCATACGTGAATGCCGGCTTTTTGAAGCGCGCCCATTTTGTCGGCGGCGGTGCCCTGGCCGCCAGAGATAATTGCACCCGCATGTCCCATGCGCCGGCCCGGAGGTGCTGTTTGGCCCGCGATAAAACTGACCACGGGTTTGCCAAAGTGCGCTTTGACATAAGCGGCGGCTTCTTCTTCGGCGGTGCCGCCAATTTCCCCGATCATAATGACGGCATCTGTGTCGGAGTCGTCCTTGAAGAGTGCGAGGCAGTCTGTAAAGGTTGTGCCAATGATGGGGTCGCCGCCAATGCCCACACACGACGATTGACCAAAGCCACTATCGGTGAGTTGGGAGACCGCTTCATAGGTGAGTGTGCCGCTGCGCGAAATGACACCAATACGACCTTCGCGGTGGATCGCGCCGGGCATAATGCCGATTTTACACTTGCCCGGAGAAATCAGGCCCGGACAATTGGGGCCGATCAAACGCGTGTTTTTATCGGCCAGATAGTGTTTGGCTTTTAGCATGTCGAGCACGGGTATGTTCTCAGAAATGCAAACGACCAGAGGCAGGCCTGCATCGGCTGCTTCCATGATGGTGTCGGCTGCAAAGGGCGCGGGAACAAAATTGGCTGATGCCGTGGCACCTGTTTGTTCTACGGCATCGGATACAGTGTCAAAAACGGGTATGCCATCCACGCTCTCGCCGCCTTTGCCCGCGTTGACTACGCCGACGACACGAGTGCCGTAATCTACCATTTGTTCCAAGTGAAATCGCGCTTCGCCACCCATTGCTCTGCTACTGGAAAAGCTCTGGACGATTACGCGGGTATTGCTGTCAATGAGGATGCTCATAAAACTTGTTCCTTGTGGTTGAAATACGAATCAACGAATCAACGAAAACAGATGGGTGGTTGGGCGGGGTTCGTCTATTCGCGCTTCTTTGTTCGTTCTTCGATTGTGCCATCTGTTTTGCCGATGATGATGCGATCCGTCAGACCAATAAAAAGACCGCATTCGACCACGCCGCACAAGGCGTTGATTTTTGCTTCGAGCGCGGGCGGGTCGTCAATGCGACCAAAGTCGCAATCGATGATGTAATTGCCGTTGTCTGTGACAAAAGGGGTGTTGTCCTGCGCGTTGCGAAGTGCGGGGTGACAGCCCAGGTCTGCGAGCAGGCGTTTTATGGCTTGCCAGCCAAAGGGAATGACCTCAACGGGCAGGGGAAAAGCGCCCAGGTGCGCCACGGGTTTGGATTCGTCGGCGACGATGATTTCCCTGTCGGATAGAGAGGCAACGATTTTTTCTCGCAAAAGCGCGCCGCCGCCACCTTTTATGAGGTTAAAGTCCGGGTCAAATTCATCTGCGCCGTCAATGGTCAGATCAATGCGGGTAACTCTGCCGAAGTCGGTGAGTGGGATATTTTCCGATTCCGCCTGAATGCGCGATTGCTCTGAGGTGGGTATGCCACATATATCGAGCCCTTCAGCGATGCGCTGGCCGAGTTTTTGAATTGCAAAAAAAGCCGTTGATCCTGTGCCCAGACCGACGACCATGCCATCTTCGACATATTCGGCAGCCCGTTCTCCTGATAGTTGCTTGGGGTTAATTGTCATATCTATTCCATCCTTACGCAATAAAAACAAGCGAAAAGATAAATGGAAGATAGTGATTTGGCAATGATTTTGACTCAGACAGGCACGGTATTTTTTTATTTATTTTTTTTAAAAATTGTCATACTCTATCAAATAGGCAGGACAAAGTTGAATATGATTAAATTCGGAGAAAAATATGGCTTATCGCACATTGGAAGATTTTTTTGGTGATATTGTGGGTAAAGCGCGTCGGGGACAGGGGATTTCGGAATCGGAGCTGGCGCAACAGGTGGGGCTTAGTGTTCGACAAATCGGGCAAATAGAATCGTACGATCTGACGCCCGATGATCAGGCCATTTGCCGACTTGCAGACGCACTTCATCTCGATGGTGAAAAATTGGTGGAAGTGGCGCGTGGATGGGTGCCAGCGCAGGGCAATGCGGCGTTTGAAGACAAGAATATGCGGGTTGACCGATTGATTCTCGATGCGGGCATGACGGTGAATTGTTATGTCCTAAAGTGTAAGGCGTCGGGCAAAGGAGCTGTGATTGATCCCGGTGGGCAGGCGCAGTTGATTTTGGATGCGATTGCCGATATACAGGTGACGCACATTTTGCTCACACACGGGCACGGCGATCACGTCGGGGCACTCGAAGCCGTTGCCGATGCGACACAGGCGCAGGTGTGTGGTTGCGAGCGCGATTTTTCGTTGATGGCCGGGCGCAGCCAGCGGGTGACGGAACGCGTGGATGAGGGGTGGCAAACAGCGATTGGCGAACTCGGTATTGATACGGTGAGTTTGCCCGGGCACACGGGCGGTGGTATTGGGTATTATACTTCACCTGTGTTTTTTTCGGGCGACGCGCTATTTGCGGGTTCTCTGGGAGGGGCGAGGGGAGATGCCTACCGAGGGCAAATTCAGGCCGTGCGTGCGAAGGTGCTCTCTCTACCAGGAGAAACGACCATTTTCCCCGGTCATGGTCCGATTACGTCTGTAGTGCAAGAGCTGGCGCACAATCCCTATTTTGTTTGAAAAGAATCCGGGAACCTTTTTTATTCTTTTTCGGATGCCTGGGTTTCAACCCATTGTCCAATGGCCTGGCGAATGGATTCGACTGCGGCTTTTTTGCGCTCAAGGCGGTCAATATGCACACGTAGCTGATCAATTTGTGCGTCGAGATCTCGAAGTTCACCATTTGCTGCTTCAAGTGCTTGTTGATACAGGGGTGCGCTATGGGTCGGTTCTGCCATGAATTGTGCTCCTTGTAGTAAAAAAATGAAATACGCGATCTGGCTAAACATAACCTGTGTGGCCTTGCGTCGTCAAGTGCGAAAAAGTCCGCTCGCTGTTGGTTTGTGAAAACGATGTATTTTTTTGTCTTTACAACCCGTCACAATTTATTACAATTTTCAGGGGAACGAAGAGGTTCTGCCAGTTGTTTAATGCCGTAAATACTAATTTACAAGAGACATGCAACTTTCTTTTGATTCACGCATTTAAAAAAAGTAGTAAATTCCAATATTATAGTGGGCGTTGAGAGTATGTCAACGCTGTCTCACAGGGATATTTCTCACTGTTGATTTCGTTGCAAAGGAGCTAAACATGGCTCGGTGGTGTCTTTTCGTGCGAAGCGCAATATGCGTCCTCATTTTGGGTGTTTCAAGCTCTGCTTTCGGGCAGGAATATTTTGGCAAAAACAAGGTCAATTACAGCCAGTATGCCTGGCATTATATCGACAGTGAACACTTCACGGTTTATTTTGACAAGGGTTCACTGGGGCTGGCCGAGTTTGTTGCCAAAGAAGCCGAAAGATCTCTGGTACACATTGAGAAAACGCTGAAATACACGATGAAGGATCGCTATCCCATTGTTATTTACAATTCTCACAATGGATTTTCAGTGTCGAATATTATCAGCGGGGAACAGTCTGAGTTTACGGGCGGATATACCGAGTTTGCACAGGGGCGCGTGGTGATTCCCTTTACGGGATCTTATGGAGATTTGCAGCACGTCATTCATCACGAACTCGTTCACGCTGTTACAATTGAGTTGTGGACCGGTGGCGGTTGGTTGGGGTCTCTGGTTTCGCAAACATCGACGTTACCTCCACTGTGGATTGCCGAGGGCATTGCCGAGTATGTATCTCGATATGGCTGGCACAAAGAGCACGATAATTTTATGCGCGATGCAACCATTACCGGATATGTTCCGACTATCGAAATGATGTCCATGAGTTATTTTGCCTATCCCGGTGGCAATTCAGTTTTTTATATGATAGAACAGGAATACGGCAAGGACAAAGTGGCATCTTTTATTTCTTCTTTCCGCACGGCCAAAAATCCCGATAAAGCACTCAAAGCATCTCTGGGATTTGGGATGAAGGAATTGGAGGAAAAATATCAATTGTGGCTCAAGCGGCAATACTGGAATGAGATCAATTTGCGCCATACGCCCAAAGAGATGGCAACAAATTTGACAGAGCACGAAGATAGGCGTTCGGCGTATAATTTAGCTGCTGCGTTATCTCCACAAGGCGACAAGGTCGCGTATTTGACCGACCGGAATGGCACATTTGATATTTATTTGATGTCGGCGATTGATGGCAAAGACTTGGGGCGTTTGGTCGAGGGACAAAAATCGTCTGCTTTTGAGTCGATGTTTGTTTTGCGGCCCGGATTTACCTGGTCGCCGGATGGTCGGCATATTGCATTCGCCGCTAAATCGAATAATAAAAATACCCTGTATATCCTCGAAGTTAAAAATAAACAGATTCGCAAGCGCTTTAAGTTTGACCTCGATGGCTTGTTTGAACCCACCTGGGCGCCAGATGGGAAAAAAATAGCCGTCGCGGGTATTAAAGATGGCTGGTCCGATGTCTATGTGGTCGATTTGAACGATGAGTCGCTTACTCGGCTTACAAATGATCCCTATGACGAACGGCATCTGGATTGGTCGCCCGACGGCACCTGGATCGCCATGAGTTCTGATCGTCCCGATACCCATTTGAAGTTTAGCGGGGAGAAGGATTTTGCTTTTGGTCAGTACGATATTTTCTTACTGCGTACAGATGGCTCTGAGATGCGCCGCATTGTCGCTTCTGAAGATGCCGAAGATTCGCATCCCGTGTGGGGTGCCGATAGCAAACACGTCGCCTTTGTTTCTGACCGCACGGGTGTGGGCAATATCTATATTGCAAATGTTGACAGTACGCAGGAGATATATCCCATTACCAATTTGCTGTCAGGGGCGCAATATCTCGATTGGTCAGCCGATGGCAAAAAGGTCGTGTTCAATGCGTTTCACAAGGGTGCCCTGGATATATTTGTGATGCGCGACCCACTCGCGCAGCGAAAAGAAATGGCGGATTTGCCGCGTACCCGGTTTGTCAAGCGCCTTGCTGGCGAAGATGAAAAGATGTTTGTCGAGTTGCAAAAAGAAAAATATGCGAGCCGTAAGATTGACAAAGTAGAAGCCGACAGCACCGCGGTCGATTCGACAGCAGAAAAAACAGAAAAGGAAGTAGCGCAGTGGATTTCCGATCAGGAAGCGCTTGCAGCGGCAGAGAGTGCACCTGCCGATAGCACGGCTGAGATCGATACCACACATCCGGTTGCAGGCAGTCCAGAAATGGTCGATACTGGCAAACAAGGGGTGAAAAATTGGGGTGAAAAGGAATTTCTGGTTAAGAAATACAAGCTGAAATTCAAGCCCGAACTATTTGGTGCTCAGGCGGGGTTTGATACGTTCTACGGTGTGAGTAGCTCTATTGTATTGTCGATGAGTGATGTGATGGGCGATCACCGCGCCACGTTGGTGACGAGTCTGAATTTTTCGCTCAAAGACAGCGATTTTCTGCTCGCTTATGCTTATTTGAAGAATCGCACAAATTACGGTGCGCAACTTTTTCACACGCGGTTCTTTTTCTTTGACAGTACAGGTCGCCTGACTGCAGATCGATATTACGGGCTTGCGGGGGGGCTTGAGCGACCATTTAACCGGTTTGCCCGTTTGGAACTCAGTACGCGTTTTGTATCTATTGATCGCGAAGAGGTGTTTACCGATAGAAATACTAATCCGTATTATCAGCCGGGCTTTCGCGGCGTTGGGCGGTTTACGAGCGAATTGATCAACCGCCGTCGGGCGGCTATCGGTGAGATGGCTCTGGTGGGCGATAGCGCGCTGTACAGTTTGTTTGGCGCGGTAGATGGGCATCGCTATCGGGTGAATTTTGAAGGCTCTGGCGTGGGCATGAAATTTGCTACATTTACGCTGGATTATCGCAAATATATGCGGTTGTTAAATGAATATACTTTTGCAATCCGAATGTCGGGCGGAACGAGTTATGGCCCCAACAGCACCGTGTTTTTCTTGGGCGGTGTGAACAATCCGGTCAATCCGACATTTTCAACCATTGCCAGTGTTGATCAGAGTCGCGTCTTTTTCTCTTCTTACGTCTGGCCCCTTCGAGGCGCGAGATTGCTCGAAATGGCGGGTGATTCTTATGTACTGGCCAATGTCGCATTTCGGTTCCCGCTCATCCGGCAATTGGCCATGGGCTGGCCCTTACCGTTTTTCTTCCAGAATGTACAGGGCGAATTGTTCTTCGACATTGGAGGTGCTTTTGATCGCGCCAATTGGAGAGATGGGTGGGTCTCCCGAGATGGGGGATTTGAGCTCAATACGCCGCAAAACTTTAATACGCCGGAAATCAGGAAAACAAAACCGCAGATAGCCGCCGGGTATGGGTTTGGGGTGCGGGTAAATTTGGGCTATTTCCTGTTCCGCTACGATCTGGCATGGCCCACGGATCTCGCAGAAACATATCATCCTCACCAGTATTTCTCAATTGATTTCACGGGCTTGTTCTAATCCGCAGATGTACGCAGATGTACGCAGATAAAAGGCGAGATTAGGGTTGGATGAAAACCGATGAGGAGAGGCGTGCTGTACGTCTCTCCTTTTTTTGTCAGGTTGATAGATGGTGATTTTTTTTGTATTATTTGAAGTGATCAAAACGCGAGGTGAGAAAGATTTTTTATGAGGGATTTGTTATGGCAGCCAAAGAGTATTACATGGCGGGGTTGGGTAAGTTAGGGGCTGGAGATTTGGAAGGCGCGATTACCGAATTTGAGAAGGCTGTATCTGACGATGCCTCGTTTTACATGGCGCATCTGGGATGGGCACAGGCACTGGACCGGCAGGGAAAGATTGACGAGGCAATTGAACAGGTCAACTGCGCTTTGCAAATTGTTCCCGATGAGGCTCTCGCACATACGAGTCTATCGCGATTATATCAGCAGAAAGGGATGATTGAAGAGGCCGAAGAGGAAATGGCTATTTCTCACAAACTCTCTCAAAATAGTTGAAAAATGACGCGTGTACTGAAAATGAGGACGTCCTGCTTGGGCGTCCTTTCTCTTTTTGTGTTGATGGCGTGTGTGACAGCAAATGCAAATTCGGTTGATTCGCTGCTGGCACGCGCGCAAAGCGATACGTTGAAATCGCTTGATTATCGCATTGGTCTGCTCAGAAAAGCACTCCGTGTGGACGGTAATCGCGCAGATGTCTGTGCGGCATTGGGCGCGTTGTTTATACAAAAGAACACGCCTGCGAGCAGGTTACGTGCAGACCGCTATATCTATCGCGCGATTGTATTGGATCCCGAGAATATAGCGTATCGTCTGTCTTACGCGACCCTGCAGCGCAAGAAGGGCTTTCGGTACAATGCCATGCGATATTTTGAAAAGGTGCTCAGCATAGATTCAACGCAGGTTGATGCAGCCTGTGAAGTGGGCGATTATTATTTACAGGATATGTTGAAATACGTAGATGCGCGACGTTTTGACGGAGGTGGGAGTATGCGGTCTTTTGCAATGGAGAGTGTGCAAACGGCCGCGGATTATTACCACTACGCACTTGCACATGATCCCTATTGCAGGCGTGCGTATTACGGATTGGGTATGCTGAGTATAGAGGGTGGATATAAAGAGGATTTGATTGTTATTGCGCAGGCACTTTTAAACCGGTGGCCACAGGATCGGGATGGACTTTTGCTTTTGGGATTGGGGTATTATGCGGCCGAAAAGTACGAGGCGGCGGGCAAAGCTTATGATCGCGCGTACGCACAGATGGATTCGGTTGGGCAAGCTGCGATGACTTCAATAGAATTGTTGGGCGGAGGGGATGAGGCACCTGCGTTTTTTTGGCAGAGGCGCGATCCTTTGTTTCTCACGCCTGTGAATGAAAGAAAGCTGGCACATCGCGGGCGGGTTGCTTATGCAAATTTGAGATTTGGTCTGCCCGATGAGGGGATTGCGGGTTGGGAAACGGATATGGGCAAGGTCTGGATTCGCTACGGTCGCTATGTCAATCGCGTGAGAACGCTTATTCCGCATCGAGAGATCTGGACTTATGAGGATTTTTCAATGAACTTTTTTTCTTATGATTCTGTGCATTGGAAATTGGAATCGATGAAGGATGAGCGATGGGCACTCGTTCCGGGCGGATGGGGTAGAAGTCAGATTCTGTCGCCTAATTTTTATTTGCCCGAGCGCTATGTCGATCCATATCGAGATCATAAATACGGATTGCCCGTGCAGGTGGGATTTTTTAAGGCTGAAGAAGGACAGGTCAAAATGGCTCTTTCGTGGGGCATTCCCAAGCGTCAGTTGCAGTATCTCAAGCTCTATGAGACCTATCAGGTCGATCTATATGCCGGTATTTTTGTCCACAGAAGCAATGGAGAAGAGGTTACGAGTGTCAGGTGGCAGCCAGAGGCATTTCGAGATGTTTGGACCGATTCGTTAAAGGAGCGGTATTTGTTGGGTCAACGCGACCTGATTTTGGCACCAGATCAACAAATGGATGTCGATTCACTCGCGCTGTCTTTAGAAATTAAAGATGTGGGAAAAAAAACAGTGGGCGTGTTCCGCGATACCGTTTTTGTACAGACATTTCCCGATGATGTGATTTCTATGAGTTCTGTGTTGTTGGCTTCACATGCAGGGGATGGCAAAGAGGGGATAGAGATCATACCCAATCCGTTGAGAACTTTTGACGCGGACGAGTTGTTGTATATCTATTTTGAGATCTACAATCTGGTGCGCGATGAGTTTGGGCAGACCGATTTTTCTGTGACGTACAGAGTAGGACCACCAGATTTGCGGCGTTTTTCCGATAAGCGAGATCGAAAGGCGATTGCGCAATTGGGTATAAGTGATGACAGGTGGCGTATTTCCGTTAGTACAGATTATCGAGGAGGGGAGGTGCAGGAGCCGATTTATTTATCCATTGATTTAAGTGAGTTGGGACCTGGTGTGCATCTGCTATCTATAGTGGTCACTGACCTTCAGACGGGTTTACAGGCTTGGCGAGAAATTCTGTTCCGTATTTTGTGATGTCAGGGGACCTGTTTTTTTGCTTTTTTGTGCCAGAGGAGGTTAATCAGTGGCGGGCCGCCAAATAAAAGAAAGCCGAGGATTGCCACTGCGTGTACCGACGTGGCAAATGCCGATGCGATTTCTATTGGCACATGGTAGAAATGGTGGAGGGTTTGGGCGCAAAAGAAATGGTAAGAGCCTATACCGCCCGGCGTGGGAATGACAAATCCGATCGTGGCGATGGTCATCACTACCATAGCTTCAAACAAGCCAAGGTTGTAGTTATGTGATAGGTCAAAACTGTAGAAGGGCAAGTACATGGCGAACAAATAAAGACTATTGAGAATTAGAGTCGATGCCAAAATCCCCGCGTAGCCTTCCACGGTGTGAATGGCTCTCATGCCCTGTAAAAAAGAACGCAGAATGTGGGTTGCACCATCGGCCAGCCCAGGAGAGAGGCGCGCCAGCAGGCGGTGGAAAAAGGACAGGCCGCGTTCTCCTCGGGCGGAGAGTAGTCCCAAAAATACGAAAGCAAACAGGATGAGGGGCAATATCAGCAAGGCGACTTGTTCAAGTCCGGGAAATGCCGCGCCGATCTGCTCTCTGGCAAAAAATAAAACCACGCCGAAGATGATCAACAGGGTGAGTACATCGAGCAAGCGTTCCACAATTACTGTCGCCAGGATTGCACTGATGCCGGTAGGGTGATCCTTTTCGAGGGCGAGGGCACGAGCAACTTCGCCAGCGCGTGGGAATACAACATTGCCCGCATAGGCGACCATGACAGCCCAAAATGTCGAGCGAATGGAAATATTTGAGGCAACGGGTAATAGCAAAATGCGCCAACGCCATGCTCGGGGTAAGCCCGAAGCGATAATGATGATGGCCGATAAGAACAACCACAAAGGATTGGCTGTTTGCAGGGCCTCCTCAAGGCGCGTTCCATTGACATCTCTAAACGCTGCCCAGAGAAAGCCTCCCATTAACACGAGACTGGCTGCGAGTTTGAGAAAGTTTTTCATGATAGGCCATATCCCAGGCTGCGAAGGGCGGTGTCTTTTTTTCGCCAGTTTTCATAGACTTTGACGTGCAGGTCGAGGTAAATTGGGTGTTCCAAAAAGGCCTCTATTTTTTTTCGTGCCCGATGTCCAATAGTTTTGAGGGTTTTGCCCCCCCGTCCTATGACAATGCCTTTTTGTGAATTGCGTTCGACAATGATATTGGCCTGAATATAGACTTTGGGGCGGTTTTCTTCAAATGCCTCAATGTCGATTGCCGTTGCATAAGGCAATTCCTGACGCAGGTGGTGGAACACTTCCTCTCGAATGAGTTCCGCAACAAAAAATCTTTCAGGCTGTTCGGTGAGCATATCTTCCGGGTAGTATTGTGGGCCTTCTGGCAGTGCATGGCGCAAAGCGGTGTGAAGGGCTTGTATGCCCTGACCGGTAGTGGCCGCCACAGATAAAACGACCTGCGTGGCGAGTGAAGCGCGAATCTGTTGTTCGCAGCGTTGGGCTTGCGCGCGCGAGATGAGGTCGGTCTTGTTTACGGCGATGATTTTGGGAATATCCCATTGTCCGAAGATTTGTCGTACTTCGACGTCATAAGAGGTGTCAAATTCTGAACCATCGACAATGCCCAAAAGCACATCGGCACTTTGATATGCACGCCCGATTTGCCGATTCATAAATTCGTGAAGGCGATAGCGCGCAGACAAGATACCGGGGGTATCGAGAAATATCATTTGAGCCTGTTTATCTGTGACAATCCCCAGGATATTATTACGGGTAGTTTGGGGTTTGGGCGAAATAATGGATAGACGCTCCCCCACGAGTGCATTAAAAAGTGTGGATTTGCCGACATTGGTGCGTCCTGCGATTATGACATATCCAGATTTGAAAGTCATCACTGTCCAATCAAAAAAATAAAGTGGCCGAAATGCGGTACGTGTTGTCGAGTTGGTCGTGTTCCATGAAGGCGAGATCTACACCGAACTGACGGAGTTGCAGGCCAGTGCCCGCTGTAAAGTGCCCGTTCTTATATCCGAGGCGAAATGCGAGGCGGTGTTGCAGGCGGTATTCTATCCCCAGTTGTATGCTGCGTGTTTTTTCCCGTGTCGATTTTTTGTCATTCAGGTGCGTGCTAAAACCGACTGTCATATCGCCGCCGGGCACCCTGCGTTGGAGGGCAGATCCCATGATAAGAGACGGCGAAATGCGATCTGTAATGCCGTCGGGAAATGCAATGCGCGTCTTTGTAAGATCGCGTATTGTCGCGCCAATGTGAAACGTCGAAGTGGGCAGATAGAGCAGGCCGATGTCCAAGCCAAAGCCGCTTCCGATGCCGACGCTGAGATCGCGTCGGATCATTTTTATACCTGTCCCAAGACGCAATTTATCTGTGATATGCCGCCCATAAGCGATTCGAAAGACATAATCAGCAGTGCCGATTTTGTCGATTATTACGGGTCGGTTGTCTGGGCCAATTGGACGGTCTGGATCTTCCAGGCCCGTCAGGGCAATCCCATCAACGCCAGCGCGAACAATGCCCAGGCCAATGCCGCCTTTTCTTATGGGCAAGCGCAATGCAAAGATATCGTGATTTACACTACCGCCAAATTGCTCGGCATGTTGTACGTGAATTTCTCGTTTTGGTGGTGATGAGCTTTTGTGGAAGCCTGTCCCAAAGCGTGCCAGATACACTTCTGGGGCAAGTCCTGCGGGATTCCAATAGATTGCTGTTGCATCAAAACTGAGCGCGACATAAGCACTGCCCATGCCCAGAGCGCGGGCGCCGGCACCCAATAAGAGTGGATCACCTGCATAATGGGATGTCTGGGCATGGATTGGACTTGTAAGCGCGCACATGCAATACAACGCCAGGGTCGCAAAGCGTTTCAATGATTGGCCTCTGCATGGGGGATGAAGATGGCGATATTGCCGGGACGCAATGCCGATCCCAGGGCTTTGATATCGACAGGAGATAAAGTGATGTGCGGTGTGGCACCTGTTGAAATTCCGTCCGCTCGCATGACGAGGTTTGGCGCAAAATAGAGGCGAGAACGATGGCGAGGCCCTTCTATCAGGCGTCCGGAGAAGTCGAGGGGGAAAAACCGCCCGCGAAGTCGCAGATTTGCATTGCCGGGTTCAACCGAGATGGGGTCAATTCTGTTCACAAAGCAGTAGTTCTGAGTGTGGCGTTCTTCTATGGGCGACAAGTCGAGAATGGAGCACGTTCTCAGCACATTGCCCTGTGATTTGAGGTGAATTTGCTTTGACGGAATGTCGATGATAAGGTAGAATTCGCCCGGTGCTGTTTTGACCTGGTCGAGTTCTCGGACAAGGGCTTCGCGGTAGTTTTGGAAAACGATTTTGTCCTGACCAAATACCTGAGTTTCCACAAGAAGCAAACAAATTAGTAGATATAGACCCGGTCGCCAACTTGTAGTGAGCGATACACAAAGGCCAGGTCTTCGTCGTTGAGGCGAATACATCCGTGCGTGATATGCCGTCCGAGCAATGTGGGATAAAGGGTGCCGTGAATTTCATATCCGTCGCCCAATTTAAGGGCGTAGGCACCGAGGGTTGTCCTGTCGAGACGCCGAAACTCCCAGGGTAATACAGTGGGTTCTTCTCCATTTTCGACAAAGGCCCACAAGGGCTTGGCCCAGATGGGATCTGTCACTTTGTGCAAAATAGTTCTGACCCCCAATGGCGTGTGAAATTGCCAGCGTGCCGTAGCACCTGGATGGAGCAGTACTTTGCCGCTGCCTGTCGCACACGTCGCTTCTCGTATTATCTGGTTGTTGTTCCAAACTTGAAGGCGGTTGTGTACGGTATCAATAACGATGTAGGTTTCTGCTGAGTGTCGTTTCAACTTTTCCTGAAGTGATGTAATGTCAGCTTTGAGTTGTTCTATCTCTGTTTCTCGTGCAGGTAGATGCAGGCAGAAACTGAAGAACAGATAAAGAGCGAGCAATATGGGGTAAAAGCTGTGCATGGATGGCTCAAAAATTGCAAAACCGAGGTGCTTTTTGTGCGCCTCGGTTTTTGTCTTTTTAAAAGATATTTGGATATTACTACAGGCGGAAATACCAGGGTTTGTTTCGTTCTTTCCAGTCTTCGATTTTCTGAAGCGCGACCGAAACAGCACCTTGAACATCTGCTAATTTGTTTTCCGCATCTTGTGCTTGAGCGAGAGCATCTCTGTATTGCCCATTGTCGAGGCTGCTGCGTGCGTCGCTTACGCTGGTCTCGGCCTGATTCAGGTCGGCGTTGAGCTGATCGAGATCATCGTCTGCGCCTTTTCCCCGAGGTGCTTCACCCAAACCGACTCTGGCTTCTGAAATGCCAGGCATGACGCGTTCGATAATCGCCTGGGTATCGGCCTCCAGTTGCCTGTTGGTGTCAGCTTCTGATTTTGCGCTATTAGCTAACTCCTGAGCTTCTACATAAAGAGGCTCAGCTTCATCAAATTTATTGAAGAAAAAGAACTTTTTTTCTTCAAACTTCTTGGCGGCACTGTCTATGGCAGCAGTTGCTATGCGATATGATTCGGGCGCATAAGCCTCGGCCTGAGCCGCCTGTGCTGCAGCATAAGCAGCCTCAGTATCGGCTTTCAATTTTACCAATTCTTCGGAAGGCCCACAACCCGTTATGGCAAGTGCCAAAGTCAAAACAGTGCAAAGGCTTAAAATGGATCGCATCCTTAGACTCCTTGGTTTGTCGTCAATGAGGGTTTTACGCATTGTTTTCTTTGCGGAAGATAAAACACAAATTTCAGCTTGTCAATACCAATTTTGGGATACGAGAAATGGCGTTGGGCTGTCATTGAAGATGTATTCTATTTATCGCCGTTCACTTTTTTTATAGAAAAGTTTGTTCAGTGGGCTTTTGGGAGCCGTAAGGTATTTAGCTTCATCGGGTGTTAGAGCTTTGTCAAATACGGCGATTTCGTCGATTTGTCCGGGATATTTGTAATGATTAAATCGCATCACGAGGTTTTCTATATCCCAGGTTAGATTCTGCTGAAGCGGGCCTTTGCGCCCTGCTTCCATGCCATCTATATACAGCACCCATTCAGCATCGGCCTTGCCGCTGTTAAAGTTGGACCAGGTAATGGCGATGTGATGCCAGTCGTTTGCACGCCAGTTGGCGGGAACCGAAATTACGTATCTATCAACCTCTTCATCGCCAATTTCCCGTTGTTTGTCGGGATAGCATCCAAACCGAAGTGTGCCGTCGGCTTTTTTGAAATCAACGAATACAACTGCATCATCCCACGGATATTTTTCGCCGTCTTTTTTTCCAATATGAAAAGGTTCGGGGTAGTTGGATTCGAAGCTGGCGATGTCGGTTTGGAGCCAGAATGCAATGCTGCCAGACCACGCGCTGTTTGCACTGTAGGCGAGGTTATTTTTGCCGCTGTAATTGAGTGCGCCTGCATCTGGATTAAAAGCCAAATACCCATCGGGATTGCCGCCTTGCTTGATGTGGTTGGTGTTGGCTGTATCAAAGGTAGCCAATGGGTCGCCAAGGCTGTCGAGGGCATCCACGCCTTTTTCAAAGTTGGCAAAAAAAAGTACGTGTGCTCGCAAGCTCTCTTCAATGGCCTTTTCGGGACCACCACAGGCTGTTGTGATTGCTAAAAATATGAGGACTATAGTGCCGCGAGATAGCTGGGGAAGGTGGAGCGACATGTGTAAAGTCTCCTAAAAAAGAAGTTCAGCGTATTGTGAAGTTAAATGCACAAGTTGATATACTCTCAAAACGCAGGTATGTCAATACCAAAATATATGGCATTACAAAGATAGCTTAAATACTCGAAAAATCAATAGTTGAGATACTCGAAAACTCTGTCTCGGAAATTGTCTTGACATCTCAAAAGTTATTTGTTAGCATAAATTCAATTTTCCCAAAATGTTTGGTATTCTTAACAGGAGTCTCCTCGATGCGTAAAATCGGCACAGGTATTCTCTGGATAATCACGATTTTGATGTTGTCTTCGGTGACCATTTTTAATCCGGGACAGGTGACGGATTTTTTTGTTACGCTTTTTAATATTAAACCGAGTATTCCCGAACTCAAACCCATTGAAATTTCAGAACGCGATCGAGAAATTCGGTCCATTGCCGAGACCATTACACAAGAAGATGTAAGCCAAATTATTACCGACCTGTCGGGGATGGGATCTCGGGTGCCTGGCTATGCGGGGCATAGGCAGGCTTTTGAATATGTCAAACAGCATTTTGAGCAATTTGGTCTCGAAGATATCGTGGTCGAAGAGCACATGGTAACCGTTCCCGTTGACAAAGGTGCTTCACTCACTTTGATGGATACCGGCGAAGAAATTGCGATCTACGGTTTTTGGCCCAATCATGTGCAAACGCCCTCTGTGCCCAGCGCTGGGATTTCGGGGGCGCTTATTTATGGGGGCAAGGGATCGTTTTCAGAACTCAATGGCAAAAAGGTCGAAGGCAGCGTTGTTCTGATGGACTTCGACTGTGATCAGGGCTATTTAAGCCCTCGTATGCTGGGGGCGCAGGCCATTTTATTTTACGACAATGGGCGGGTTACCCAGGGACAGGCTATGGATAAGTTTTTGCCCGTGCCCGTTGATGTGCCCCGGTTCTGGGTCAAAAAAGACGATGCTTTGCGTTTGCTCGAATTGGCCCAAACGCAATCTCCCGAAGTGCGTTTAACGTCAAAGATGGATTGGGAAGAGGTGCCGACCTGGAATATTTTTGCAACCGTTCCCGGGTCCGAAGACTATATCACTGAGCGCGAAGAGCGCAAGTGGAAAGATCAGCAGATTGTGCTGAGTGCTTTTTACGATGCCATTTCCGTTGTGCCCGCTCTCGCGCCGGGTGCTGAAAATGCGTCGGGGTTGGCTGCGCTTTTACACACTGCCCGCGTTTTGAAACAGAATCCGCCCAAATATTCGGTGACCTTTTTGGCAACTGGCTCACATTTCCAGGGGCTGGCTGGCATCAATGATTTTGTGTATCGCCACTCGCGCGAGAGCGATCATTTCCGCGATAAGATTCCCGATAGTTTATCGACTGCTGGTGCTTATCTCGATGGCGAACTTATTCCGCGCGATAGCGAAGACTTTGAAGAGCTCATTCCCGGCAGCTATAAAATTGATTTTCGGTTATTTATCGGTTTGGACCTGTCGAGTGAATCCGATCAGTTGGCGAGCTTTTCACACGGTACCTTTAACAACCCAAATTGGCAGACGGATAATTATCTGAATAATCTGCTGGCGCCTTATGCGGACAAATTCGATAAATATATGGCCAAAGTCTTTCCGGGCGAAGAAGTGCGCCATGTCGATGCGATTGCACCTCCAAAACGCACCTGGAAGAATTTTATGCCCATTCGCCTGGGATTCGACAGCGAGGCCGTCACATTTGTTGGCAAAGAAGGCATTACACTGGCGACGCCATCAACAGTGCGGCGGTTTGTCGATACGCCTATTGATCGCGTTGAATACGTCAATATGGACAATTTGACGCGCCAGGTCCAAACGACAATAGCTGCCATGATGAAAGCGGGCGAAGATCCCGAGTTTTTCAGGGTGTCCAAACTCAAATTGCAAGATCGCGGACACAGTTTGAAAGGGCGCGTATTGTGGTTTGATCGCAATGTCGATTTCGCGTTGCCCCGCGTGCCCGTGCCCGGGGGAGTTGCGACGTATCGACAACCGGGGAATGTCCACAGTTGTGCGGGTGTGCGCACGCTGATTATTGACAAGACAGCAGAAGGTCCCATTTACGATGTTAAATTGGCAAGAAATAGAACTGATGTAGATCTAAGCTTGTATGGTGATCCAGACAAAGTTAAACAAACGGGAGAGTTTTTCTTCAATATTATGCGGAATCGGTTTACCAATCGCATTTTGGCTTATGATATTGACGAAGAGGGGAAGATTACATCGGCACCCGACATGGGATCTGAAGGCGACAAAAAATTTCCGCTGACGCAGCGATATGGCTGGTGGGAAAATGAAATGATGACCGTTCTGTTTAAGAGCCGCTCCATCAGTGTTTTTGAAATTATCGATTCGAGCTATTTGTCCGCACTCGATTTCATGACGGTACTCAACGATAACGATACGCAGCCCATAGAATTTGGCTATACGTATTTGCCTGGGCAAAGCACCAAAGAGGGCGATGTGACGCGCGCTGCTGTGACGTTTGCGCGCGTGGATGAACACACAGGAGAAGCCGAGCGGTTGAAGGTTTTGATGAGCACGGGATTATTTGGTGTTAAGTATTTGCTGATCAATGCGCCCCAGAAGTTTTTGGACAATCCGATTGATAAACGCGAGGTAAATCCCGATCTTCTGGAAGAGGCGCGAGGTGAAGGGTATGAACCCGGCGTCATTTTCATGCCCTCGTATCAGGCCGCCAGAGATATGTGGGTGATTGACGATGTGCGGATGAAACAGTTGGCGCAATTTGGTATTGAAAACAATCGGCTTACCCTGTTGCACAACAGCGCGCGCGAGGCCCTGATTGAAGCGCGTCAACACCTTGACAATTTGGATTACGAAGGGTTTATGGCCGCATCTCGGCGGGCATGGGGGCTGGAGGCGCGGGGGTATCCCGAAGTGATGGCGACGGCCAATGATACTGTTCGAGGTATTATTTTTTACTTTATTTTGTTGCTGCCGTTTTCATTTTTCTGCGAACGGCTGTTGATTGGCGCGTCGAGTATTACCGCGCGATTGAGCTGGTTTGCCGCGTTTTTTGTGTTTTTCTTTATTGTTTTGCGCTTTGTCCATCCAGCTTTTCAGTTGAGCAATTCCCCCTATATTATTTTTCTCGCATTTGTGATTATGGCCCTCGGCGGCGTGGCCATGGTCATTGTGGTGTCTAAGTTTGGTGATGAAGTTCGCAAAATGAAGCAGGCTTCTGCCGGGACTTATGAAGCCGATGTCGGACGCATTAGCGCGACGTCGGCCGCGATTGTATTGGGCATTTCAAATCTGAGAAAGCGCCCCATGCGCACGGGGTTGACAGCAATTACGTTGACCTTATTGACTTTTACGACATTGTCTTTTACTTCGGTGCAGACTTCATTGAAGTTTTACAAATTGCCCCGCGATAACGAGCCGTCGTATCAGGGGGCACTCGTGCGCGATCGATCCTGGCGCGGGATGCAGGAGTCCGTACTCAATTATCTCAATAGTGCTTTTGAAGGCCGCGCCGATATTGTGCCGCGGTCGTGGTATTTGTCACAGGTGCGTGGCGAGCGCGCTTATGTGAATTTTTCGCGCGTGACAGAGGCCACCGCCGATATGGGGCCAAAGGAGATTTACGTCGATTTCGATGTGGGCATTACCACGGGGAAAGACAGTTTTGTCAATGCGCTGTTGGGACTTACGCCAGACGAACCCAAAATTACCGGGGTTGATGGCTATTTGATGAGTGGGCGATGGTTTGAACCCGGAGAAGAGTTCGTTTGCCTGTTGCCAAATGATCTGGCCGAGCTTGTCGGTATTTTCCCTGAAGATGCCGGTACAGCTAAAATTGAAATGCAGGGGCAGATTTTTACGGTGATTGGCATTCTGGATTCTGAAATGTTTAACAAGTTCAAAGATCTGGACGATGAAAAACTGACTCCTGTTGATACGGTAAAAGAAAAAGACGATTTGGCAGATGCACAGGATCAGGATCCGAGGGTTGTCGCGGCTGCGCCGATTGAGACCTTTACCCACCTGGAATCGACCAATGTGCTCGTCGTGCCCTATGAGTATATTCGGGATATCGGAGGCGTGTTGGCTTCGGTGGCGATTGCGAATTTCAAGGATGAGAGTGGGCAGCCTAAGTTGAATTTTGTACCCGACATCGAAGAGTTTATGGCACGCGTGTCTTTGACGATGTTTGTGGGCAAGGATGATGGTGTAACCGTCTATAGTTCGATTGGTTCAACATCGCTTTCTGGATTGGGCAATTTGTTTATTCCGATCTTGATTGCGGCACTTATTGTGCTCAATACTATGATGGGTGCTGTGTATGAGCGTTTCCGGGAGATCAGTATTTATTCTTCGGTGGGATTGGCCCCCAATCATATTGCCGCACTTTTCCTCGCGGAGGCCGGCGTATTTGCCACACTCGGTGCGGTTATGGGATATTTGATTGGACAGGTTCTGGTGCTCATACTGTACAACCAGGGGCTGTTGGGAGGCCTGGAGTTGAATTATTCATCGCTATCTGCAATTTCCGCCACGTTGATTGTGATGGCAACGGTATTTCTCTCGGCGCTTTATCCAGCTAAAAAAGCCGCTGATATGGCTGTGCCCGATGTGACCCGCAAATGGGAATTTCCCGATCCTGATGGCGACCGGTGGGTATTTGATTTTCCCTTTACAGTAGGCGGTGCCGAGGTATTGGGCATGTACTCTTATTTGACCCGGGTTTTTGAATCTTATGGCGAGGGATCGGTGGGTGATTTTGTTGCCGACCATGTGAAGTTCTGGTCTGAGGATCACGAGGGAGAACCGCAATACAATATTGATCTGACGGCATGGTTGGCGCCTTATGATCTGGGGATTAGCCAGGAAGTGCAGTTAAAAGCTATTCCAACGGGTGAGCACAATATCTATAAAATTGAAGTGGTGATCAATCGCTTGAGCGGTGATGTAGCGTCTTGGAAACGGATCAACCGCGGATTTTTGAATGTGTTGAGAAAACGATTCCTGGTCTGGCGCACAATTCCGGGCGACATGAAGTTCAATTATGCAGAAGACGGACGCCGGGTTTTGTCTGGCGAAGTCGCGGCAATAGCGTAACGCGCAGATTTTGTGAATTTCCTTCTGGGAGGCAATTTTGGCAACGGACGAACCAAGAGATACAGAAGAAACAAAAGAGGATCTGACAGAATACGAACAGATTATGCCAGAGGACGCGCCTTTTGAGGATGGCTTTGGCTGGAAGACGATATGGGCGACGGCGTTCGTTGGGATTGTCATGTTGCCGGGGGCGATTTATCTGGGCCTGGTGACCGGACAGAGCATGGCTGGCGCGTCTGAGTGGGTGACGATTATTCTCTTTTTAGAGATTGCCAAGCGCTCTTTTGTTCGGCTCAAGACACAGGAAATTTTGATTATCTATTGGGTCGCTGCAGGGCTTTTGGGCATTGGGGTAAAACTCGGTTCCGGTGCGCACCTTTACGGTGGACCTTTTGGAGGGTTGATCTGGGATCAGTATTTGATTCAGTCGCCCGCGGCCAAAGGTCTGGATAGTTATATCCCAAATTGGGTGACACCGCCTCTGGATTCGCCGGTTTATGCCGAGCGCACGTTTGTGCATCCCGACTGGATTTTGCCGGTGTTGATTCTGTTTCTGGCCATGATTATCAATCAAACTGCGCGGCTGTCTTTTGGGTATGTGATGTTTCGCATTACCAGCGATATTGAGCAATTGCCTTTTCCGCTGGAGCCTGTCCACGCAAGAGGTGTTACGGCACTGGCTGAAACATCGGCCAAAGCCGAAGGGTGGCGATGGCGCGTGTTCAGCACGGGAACGTGTATTGGTCTGGTGTGGGGACTGCTCTATGTAGTTGTGCCCACGTTGTCGGGTATTTTTCTGACGGAGACCGTTCAGGTTTTGCCCATTCCATTTATCGATTTTACCGCCGAGGTGAAGACCATATTACCCGCTGCAGTGTTTGGCATAGGAACGGATTTGGGGCATTTGTTGATCGGGTTTGTCCTGCCGTTTTACGTGGTGGTGGGGTCGTTTATCGGTGCTGTGCTTGCCAATCTGGTGATTAATCCAGTGCTTTATCTTCACACAGATGTCTTGAGCCGATGGGCACCGGGTATGACGGCGATTCCCGCAAGTATTTCCAATCGTTTTGATTTCTGGTTGAGCTTTGGGATCGGCACTTCGTTCGTGATCGCGGCCACTGGTTTTTATATGGTGGGCAAAACCCTGTTAGAACAGCGCAAGATTCAAAAGGAAACAGGGCATCACTCGGTGAAAATTAGTATGGAGGATTTGCCCGAAGGCCGAGGGGATATACCGATGAAGTGGCCCCTCGTGTTGTGGATAATGGGTTCTTTGGCAGCCATTGGGTTGTGCCAGTGGCTCGTGCCAGAGTTTCAATGGTACTGGCTGGTTTTCTTCGCGTTTATTTATACGCCTGTTTCATCTTATATCGGTGCCCGGATGATCGGTCTTACGGGCAGTCCTTATGGAGCGAGCATTCCCTATATTCGAGAAGCGGCCATTTTTCTGTCGGGGTATAAGGGTGTGGCGGTGTGGTTTGCGCCCATTCCTCTGCACGACCACGGGCTGGCTGTGCGGCAGTTTAAGCAACTGGAATTGACCAAAACGAAGATCGGCAGCTATATCAAAATGGTGGTGATTACGACCTTTGTGATTTTCATTTGCAGCTTTTTGTTCTATGAGTTTATCTGGCGGTTGGGTCCCATTCCATCTGCGACATATCCCTACGTGCAGTTGTTCTGGCCGTTTGAAGCTACGATGCAAACGATGTGGCTCAAATCGACTTTGCCACCTGGAGAAGTACAGGGTGCTGCTGGGCTGGAACTCCTGGCAGATATTATTAAGCCAGAATATATAGGTGTTGGTTTCGTTGCAGGGGGGCTTCTCTATCTGGCGCTGGTTGCGATCAAGGTTCCCGTATTGGCATTTTTCGGTTTTGTGAATGGCCTGGCGCAATGGCCGCATTTTGTCATTTTGAATTTTGCCGGGGCTATGCTGGGGCGGTACCATTTTGCCAAGCGGTTTGGCGAGTCCAAATGGAACGCTTACGCACCCATTTTATTGGCGGGTTATTCCTGCGGCATGGGGCTTATTGGTATGACCTCAATTGCCGTGGCGTTGATATCCAAGGCCGTGTCTCAGGTGGTTTTCTGAGATAAAATGATGGATGGAACTTTTATTCGGGCATGTGTCGTCTAATTTGTTGCGATATATGCCCGGATTTTTATAGGTATTTTTACAACCTTTTCAAAGGAGCAGATTATGCAGAGGTTTCGACTCTTCGGTTTTTTGGCAGTGGCGATGCTTATGGTTGCGTCCTGCGATGTGTGGGCACAGCCTCAACAGCCTCAAAGGGGTGGTCAAGGTCAAGGAGGGCGTGGGCAACGCGGCGGCGTTCAGGTGCAGCGTTTTTTGCCGGTTGAACAGGCGCTAACCTATCTGGCGTTTAACGAGAATGTCGCCCTGAGCGATGAGCAACTCGTCAAGGTGCGCGCGTCACTTAAGGGGATTTACGCAAAAAGGCAGGAGTTACAAAGAAGCCTGCGCGGAAGCAACGACCAGCAGGCGGCTATGCAGAAAGTGCGTGCACTGCGAATGGAAATGATGCAGGGCCTGACAGCCATTCTCAATGAGAACCAGACAAAGGTATTTCAAGAACAGATGCAGCGGATGGGGCAACGCGGGCAACGCGGTCAGCGCGGCGGGCAAGGTGGTCGTGGCGGTGGTCGTGGCGGTGGTGGCGGTGGTGGCGGTGGTGGAGAGTAAATCAGAAGCTCCTCTGCCTGTTTAGTGTTGGAGATGTCAAAACGCGGGTTTCTTTGAAGAAGCCCGCGTTTGTTTTTTGCGGTGTGCTTGTTTATCACAAAAAAATGGGTTACATTATCGCACATTGCAATGGGAGGGTTCTGTGATACCTGAGTCTTTCAAACATCTCAAGCGGCCTTTTTCATTTGCTGTTGTGAGTGATACGCATTTTGTAACGCGAGATTTTATCGGGCAGGCGTTTGACGCGACAAGACCTCTCAGCACTGAGGGGTATGTGGAAAATGTGACCTATTCGCTCGCGCCAATGATGGATGCATTGCGCGGTCTCAAACCGGATTTTATAGTTTTGACCGGTGATGTGGCCGAACCTCCGCTGGATCCAGAACACCACCGCGAGAATCTCAAGGCTGCACTGGATTTTTTTGCCACATGCGATATCCCCCTGATTGTCGCTCGCGGAAATCACGATGGCACTTCGTCTTTTGATGAGGTTGTGGGGCCGCGTGTTGCACAGTTTTTAGGTGAGATGCCCAAAGCGCATTATTTTTCATTTGAGGTGGATGGTTGCCAGTTTATTGTGCTGGATACGCCGTTTTGGAATACTGAGCAATGTCAGTGGCTCGATGCCGTGTTGGCAGAAAATGCTTATGCACCGTCGTTTTTGCTGGGACATCATCCTATATGGCCGGTAGCACGTGCTTTTTTTTACAACCGCGATTTTCAGACGGATATGGTCAATCTTTTGTCTCGGCACGCGATTGATGCCTATTTTTGCGGACATTCGCACAATCAAAGTATTGTGTTGCACCGCACGCCCCATTTGCCGGTGTTGCAGTGTATGGGTGCTCTGATTGGATTATCTGACGCGCCGCCTCTTCCGCTCAACCACGTTCAAGCCCTTTTGCCCACGCCCGATGATCTCATGGCGGTTTGGTCCGGATATATTGAAAATACGGCTCCGGGATGGTTTATGGGATATGTTACACAGGGTCAGGCGCGTGTGGAATGGCATCATATTAATCGCGGGGCCGAAGCTCTGGTGCGCTGGTTTCGGCCTGGTGACATTCAGACTTTTTGGGCGATGGCTCCCGCGCCTCCCGCTCAACTCATTGAAGCAAATTTGCAGCGTATTCGCCAGGGGATTCTCCGTTTTTGTGCCTGGGATAGTATGGGAGATGCGCGCGTATTTCTCAATGGGAATGAGATTGGCCTTCTGCCGCGTGCAGATAATTTTACGGCCAGTCGTCTGTCTTTACCTCCCAACGCGCTCGCTTGTTTACAGATGGAGAATAAGGTGCGTATTGAACCTGCTGAGGGAAGTGAGATGACGCTTGGCAATCTGGTTCTCGAAGTGGTTTTGCCCGGTGGTCGTAATGTGCGGTCGCAAGTTTTTGAAGATATTTATACGTGGTCTAACCGGTGGGAAGGGTATGAATATGAGACGTTGCAAAAGATGAAACCGGGGCGACCGTTATCTACAGTGTTGTCTTTCAGGTGAGGACGTGATGAACGATAGAAGAGATACCAACCGATTGGTCCACGAGACCAGCCCGTATTTATTGCAGCATGCACACAATCCCGTTGCGTGGTTTCCGTGGGGAGAAGAGGCATTTGAAAAGGCTACTGCCGAAGACAAGCCCATTTTTTTGAGCGTGGGATATGCGGCCTGTCACTGGTGCCATGTGATGGAGCACGAGTGTTTTGAAAATGAGGAAATCGCGCAGATTATGAACGCGCATTTTGTCAATGTGAAGGTTGATCGGGAAGAACGCCCCGATGTCGATGAAATTTATATGAATGCCGTACAGGTTATGACCGGTTCCGGTGGATGGCCTATGAGTGTGTTTTTGACGCCGCAGGGTGTCCCGTTTTACGGAGGCACTTATTTCCCACCTGAGAGCAGACATAACATACCGGGTTTTCCCCAGGTTTTGGAATCCGTTGCCAGGCATTATCGAGAAAAAGGTGAAAATGTTGCAGATGTGGCGAATCGATTGCACGAGCACTTGCGAGCGATGGCGCGTATTGATGCATTGGCAGATGACCTGAGTGAGACGGATTTTGACGGTGCATTTCAAAAGATCAGGTCGAATTTTGATTTTCAAAATGGCGGGTTTGGAACACAGCCCAAGTTCCCAAATTCGATGAATCTCGACGTGTTTTTGCGGGCCCATTTGCGTTCGGGGAACGAAGAGGCACTTGCGATGGTGACATTGACGCTTGAAAAAATGGCGCGCGGGGGCATTTACGATCAGCTCGGCGGGGGATTTCACCGCTATTCTGTGGATCGCCACTGGCTCGTGCCTCATTTTGAAAAGATGTTGTATGACAATGCGCTGCTCGCACAGCTTTATACGCAGACTTATCAGGTGACTGAGCAACCGCTTTTTGCGCGCATTGCCAGGTCAATTCTGGATTATACGCGACGAGAGATGACCGCGCCAGAAGGCGGTTTTTATTCTACGCAAGATGCCGATAGCGAGGGGGAAGAGGGCAAGTTTTTTGTGTGGACGCCGCAGGAGGTGGTGGATCTATTGGGCGAAGAAGAAGGGGCGGTATTTTGCCGGTATTTCGATGTGGCGGAGCGGGGCAATTTTGAGGGTAAAAATATTCTGAATGTCCCGCATGTTTATGAGGTTGATGAAGATGCAATGGCACGCAGATGTGCGATTTTGTTTGATGCGCGAGAAGAGCGCGTGAAACCCGGGCGCGATGAAAAAATTCAGGTGAGTTGGAATGGGTTGATGATTTCGGCTTTTGCGCGGGCGTATCGGGCGTTTGGCGATTCCGTTTATCTGGATAGTGCATCAGATGCGGCCAAATTTATCTTGGAGAATATGTGTACGGATCGTGGATTGTTGTTGCATACTTATAAAGATGGTCGCGCGCGTTTCAATGCCTATCAGGATGATTATGCCTGTTTGATCGTTGGGTTAGTCGATCTGTACGAAGCGAGTTTTGAGCCTTCTTATCTCGTTGCTGCCCGCGATTTTATGGAGGTGATGATTGATCAGTTCTGGGATGATGAAGATGGCGGATTTTTTTATACGGGAAGAGATCACGAGGAGCTGATTGTGCGTTCAAAAAATCCCTTTGATAATGCCACGCCATCTGGTAATTCGATGGGGGCGCTGGCACTGCTGCGATTGGGTACGCTGCTGGAGCGCGAAGATTGGCGGGATATGGGTGCTCGCATTTTGCATCTTTTTGGCAGGCATATTCGAGAGGTGCCTTCGGGTTTTGGCAATATGATTTGTGCCCTGGATCTCCATTTGCAAGGGGCTGTGGAGGTTGCTATTTTAGGTGATCGAGATAGAGAGGATACGGTTGCCCTGCTCGATGTGGTGAATAAGACATGGCGACCCAATGTCGTTTTATGTGGGGGAAGTGCTCCCGTATCTGACGCTATTCCGCTTTTGAAAAATCGCGGCATGATTGACGGACGCGCCACAGCTTATGTCTGTCGCAATTATGTGTGCTCAGAACCCGTTACAGATGCCGAGGCACTGGAAAAATTACTGGATGAATAGAGTTTGGGATGCTAATTTGAAATGCCAACAATACTATTGATTTCAGGCTGGCGACTTTTCTTTTTTTCCAATGAAGGCAATGAGCCTGCTCATATTCATTGCAGAAAAGGAGAAAGAGAATGCAAGTATTGGCTCGACAGAGAAAATTTTGATCTCGAAGAAGCTTATGCTTTTAATTTATCACCCCGAGATCGCAGAGAAATTAAGAAAATTATTTTTGAACATTTTGAATATATTGAACAGGAATGGGATGCGTTTGAACGGAGGCGCCGACAATGAAAAAATATCACGATGTAAGAGACCTCTATTTTCAGGATGATGAAATGGTTGTAACCATTGATGGGGAAACGAAAAAGTTTGTGCTCAGTGAGATTTCACCTGTATTGCAGGAGGCATCTGTTGAAGAGAGAAATATGTATGAAATTTCTCCTTCGGGTTATGGTATTCACTGGCCGTTAGTTGACGAGGATTTGTCAATTGATGGATTGCTGGGCATTGTTCATACACCACAGACAATATCGACGGGACAGCAATACGTCTAACCGTTACTCCTATCACAATTCTAAGAAAGGATATGTCATGGCAGATGTTTTGATTATAGGCGATGGACCTGCTGGATTGAGTGCCGCGTTGTTTTTGGCGAAGAATGGTCAGAATGTGACGGTGTTTGGACAAGATGGAACGCCGATGCACAAGGCGATGCTCTACAATTATCTGGGTATTCCCGAGATGACGGGGAGTGAGTTTCAGCGGGTAGGGCGGGTGCAGGTTCAGAATTTGGGCGGCACAATTGAGGATGTAGAAGTGACCGGTGCCGAAAAGACCGATGGCGGTTTTGCCGTTACAACGGGGGATGGAGATCGGCGAGAGGGGAAGTATCTCATTTTAGCCACCGGCACAAATACCAAATTGGCCGAGGGGCTGAGTCTGGCTAAGGAGAATAAGGGTATTGTTGCCGATGGCGATGGCCGCACTTCGGTTGAGGGGCTTTTTGCAGTGGGTTGGAATACGCGCCTCATCCGCACACAGGCGATTATTTCCGCCGGACAGGGCGCCGCGACGGCTCTGGAAATTTTATCGCTCGAAGCCGGCGAAGATTTCCATGATTTTGATGTGGTTGAATAAGTTGGGATAAATTTCTCCGGGAGGTTCCTTGCATGCCCTATACAGACGGACGGGCATCTGGAACCTCCTTCTTTATAAAGATAAAGACAAACCTTTGTATTCACCCATTTCTCCGTTTGTAGAGGAGATCGTCATGCGTGTTTTTCTTTTTTTGCATTTCGTGTTGTTCCTATTTCTCAGTCCTGTATTTGCGGAAATAGATGTTGCTGTCGTATCTGAAAGCATCGTGCAGGTGCGTGTGTACAAGAATCATAAGATTTTGGCTGAGGGTAGCGGTTTTGTTGTCAATGAGGAGGGGTATGTGCTGACGAATGCCCATCTCCTAACAGATGCGGATGGATTGACAGTCTTATCCCGAAAGACCGGTGCTGAAATCGTGTCACAGCAGATCTTTACCAATCGGGAATTGAATCTCGCTTTGTTGCGCGTGCAAGGTCTGGATTTACCGCCTCTCAACTTGTCCGAACAAGGGGCCGATGTAGGCCGGGTCGTGGAAACCCTGAAGATAACTCCTCAGGATAGTATCCAGATTGCTCGTGGGACTATTGGCGCATACCAGGATGTGCCGGGAAAAAAAGTGAGTGATCCCGTGGCACATCTGCTACAGCACAATGCCATGGTGACTTCCAAAGCATTTGGTATGCCTCTGTTTAATGAGTGCGGAGATGTTGTCGCTATTAATCTGCCAGACCCGAAGAGCGGATCCTGGCCGTTTCGGAAAAATGTGGAACCCAGAGGAACAGTTTTTGCCTTGCGCAGCGGCGATATCATTACTGTGCTTAAAGACCGGAAGATTGCACATACAGTAGTTGAAGAAGAATGCTTGAGTGCTGTTGAACGCGCTCAACGAGATAGAAAAATCGCAGAAGATAGTATCAAAGCAGTAGCAGAAGCGGCAAGAGATAGTGTTAGTGCAGAAAGAGTTGCTCGGTTGGCGGCTGAAAAAGCTGTTAGGGAAAAGCAACAGGAGGCCGAAAAAGCAAAAGCTGCTCGGCTGGCTGCCGAACGGGCGAAGGCACAGGCGGATTCAGCAAGTAAGGCGGCGGCAGATAGTGTCAAAGTAGCACAAGACAGTATCAACACGGCACGGCTGGCATTAGAACGAGAAAAGGCAAGGACTGATTCGTTAAAGAAGGTGGCAGAGGAGCGTATTGCCGCTCAAAAAGCAGCAGATAGTCTCGCCGCAGTACATCAGCAGGATCGCGAAAAGACATCTCAAAGATTGCAATGGGCTATCGTATCCGGGAGTGCGGTGGTCATTCTGGTACTCCTCGGCTGGTTCATGTTTGCACGCAGGAAGAGGGCGCAATTGCAAGCGACCGCTTCTCGTTTGAGTGAGGCAGAACAAGAGGCCGAAGTCGCGAGACAAGCCGCAGCACAAGCACCACAGCCCGCGCCTTTCAGATGTCTATTAGAAGGTCAAGACAACACGGGTCAACCCTTTGCGCTGAGTATATCAGCATTAGCCCTTGGTGCGCCTTCAGGTGCCACGCTTGGAAGAAGTCCTGCCAACGCAGAATTTATTATTGACCACGAATCCGTATCTCGCGAACACATCAAGCTTTTGTATGCCGACGGAAATCTCTATGTAGAGGACCTGGGTAGCACGAATGGTACCAAAATCAATGGACTTTTGCTCAATCCGCGCGAACCCGTGGTGTTGCAGAACAATGATCAACTCGAGTTGGGGCCTGTTGTTTTTCAGGTGCGTTTGATGCAGGAGTGAAAATTGCAACCGATATGCAACTATTGGCGTGTTGTCGGTTTTATTCTCGCGTTTCTGTTTTTTTCGCGTGATGCTGTCGCTGCGCCAGATTTTGATGCGCTTGAGAAGAGTGTTGTGCGTATTGTAACGCAGACAAATCAGGGAATTGGGACGGGTACTGGATTTGTGATCAATGATCGGGGTTATATCGCGACGAACGTACACGTTATTGCCGGTGGCAATTTGATCAAAGCAATACCGACAAATTCCAATACCATGTACGATGTTGATGTGATTGCTATGTCCTATGAACTCGATCTGGCAATCGTACGCGCGCCGGGGATCAATCTTCCACCGATTACGCTTTCGCTCGCGCTGTCGAGAAAGGGGCAGAAGGTGTGGGCTATTGGTTATCCGGGGGGAGCCGATAGGAACAGACCTGCCCATGATCCAACTGTACAGGATGGTGTTATTGGTAGAATTTTTTCAGGTGCATGGAAGACCCAAAAATTCAGGATTATTCAACACAACGCGCCTACGAATCCCGGTAACAGCGGCGGACCTTTACTGGACGACTGCGGAAGGGTGATTGGTGTTAATACGCAGGCGTCTCTCGTCGTGATTGCCAGCCCATCCGATGGGGTAACGCGGGTGCCGCACGCGGCGGGTATTTACTGGTCTTCTCATATTGAGGAATTGGCAAAGCTGTTACGTGAAAATGCAATTTCTTTTCAGTCAGAGGACGATGCGTGTTTGCCGGCTGATTCTACTGGGCGTTCTGCGGAAGTGGAAAGAGCGCGCCGGGAGGCAGAACGAGCCAAGAGCCAAGCAGACGATGCGAGCCAGAAATTTCTTATTTGGGTGATATTATTGGGTGCTGTGGCTGTGGTCGCTCTGATACTTGCTTTGAAGAAACCCCGACAGCAGATCATTCACGCTGCAGACCATATCAGCCGACGCTTCAAAACAAAAGCACCTGCCGAGGCTGTTCAAAAACGAGTATCCGAAAAACTGCCAGAACACGGTCTGATGCTGACCGGGTTTGACGGTAATGGCAGTCCTGTCCGCATTGCGTTACCGCCAGCGAGATTCTCGGGGCAGCATTGGGGGGTTTCATTGGGCAGGCATCCCGAGTTGGTGGATGAAATTATCCAGGACCAAAATGTATCCAGACGACATGTGCGAATTGAGGCACAGGCAGGTCAATTTTATATCGAAGATTTGAACTCGCGCAATGGAACGTTTTTGAATCACCATAAATTGTCTCCGTTTAAGCCAACGCTTTTAGACTATGGGGCTTTAGTGAGATTGGGTGGTTTGGAGTTCATGGTTTCAAAACTGGAATAGGAGCATCTTGTAGATGAAAAAACGTAGCCGAGAAATTAATATTTTCAGTATGTCTGCGCTCGATCTATTCGCTTCGGCAATGGGCGCTTTCATTTTGATTACCATTGTGCTGTTTCCCTTTTTTCCGAACATGGGCGATTCATCGGAAAGCATAAAAAAAGAAAAAGCCGAACTGGTACAGGAAAAGGCTAAATTACAACAGGAAAAGGATAGGTTGGAACAAGAAAGAGCTAAACTCGAACAAGAAAAAGCCAAAGCCCCTAAAACGAAAAATAATCCACTTGAAGAACGGGTTAAAGCACTGGAACAGGAGATTGATGACACATCTGTTTTATTGGGTATTAAGACCACAGCAAAGAAGTTTGTAATCGTAGTGGATATGTCTGGCAGTATTTATCAACCTGGTGGACAAGACTATCGCCAGTTCATCACATTGTCAGTACGGGATATGCTTTCTTCTTTTCAATCTGAAATAGAATTGGTTATGGTTGGTTTTCACGCCCCAAATCGCAGGACACGATTGCACTATTGGCCTGAAAACAGGCGTTATTTTCAAGTGATGAGGAGTACACGAGAGCAAGTCTTAGCCGCAATAGATAGGTGGATGAATCGCGTGGATGGTGGCACACCTACGCGCGAAGCCCTGCTGGCGGCCCTTGCCCTCAGTCCCGAAGAGATCATCCTGTTGAGCGATGGCGCACCCAACGAAGACTGGCGCAACGTTGTCAATGCCGTGACTCGTCGCAATATAAAGAGAACTCCCATACACGCCGTAGCAGTTGGCAACTATGTAGCCCAACGAGATTTTGTCGAGTTTCTAATCGCGTTGACAAAGCGCAACGGCGGTGTTCTCGTGGGAGCTAAACCCGGTTGAGAGGATTGCGAAATGTCTAACTTTTCTACCTATCGAATTGGTCGCGGTTCGGATGTGGATATTCGCATTGACGATAGAACGGTCTCCCGCATTCACGCAGAGTTGGTTGTGACTGCGAAGGGGGCATACTATCTGACTGATTGCGGTAGTAGCGGTGGGAGTTATGTTGCGCGAAATGGCGAGTGGGAGGCTATTACGCAGGGTTTTATCTCTCCGATGGATGCAATTTTACTCGGTCGGTGTCAGACAACAGCGCAGCAACTTATGGCGATGGTTAATCAAGGTGGACGGGATATTGTAAGACGCAAGGATGATTTGCCCGAGGGACCGGTGCGTCGCAATGTAGATACAGGTGAAATTATAGGAGACGAGGATTGACATGGCAATGGGTCAAGCAGCAGAGACGAATCAACGCCTCATCGCATCTGGTTTCAGTTTGGTAATAGGTGTTGTCCTTATTGGGCTACTGAGTATTGTCTTTGATAATCCCGATTCACAAGTGGGTGCTTTCTTGCTTGACCGCCACACGGAAAATTTCCTCTACCCGTTTACGATCCAGAATGTCATGTGGCTGATGTTTTGTCTGGGCTGTGGCGAGTTGTGGGGGCGATTTAATCAGTCCAATTTAGAATTGGCACAAATCTCAAAGCGATATCTTCCAGAAGACGATTCAATTATGTTGCGGGCGCAGGACCTGGGTTCTCTCTATCAAAAGATGCGCCCAAAGGATGGGGAACGGACTTTCTTTTTGCAACGCTTAATCGCGCGCTGTATTTTGCAATTTCAGGGGAGCAGATCCGTCAATCAGACCAATTCCCTACTAAATTCTTCTCTGGAATTATTTCAGCACGAGCTTGAACTCAAATATACCATGTTGCGGTATCTCGTCTGGCTGATTCCCACAATGGGGTTTATTGGCACGGTTGTGGGGATCGCCTTTGCGCTGGATTACGCGGCGAGTATTGAAAATCCCCAGGATCCGACACTGCTGGCGGAGATCACTGGACGATTGGGCGTTGCGTTTTATACGACTTTACTCGCTCTGATTCAATCGGCACTGTTGGTCTTTGCACTGCATCTCGCGCAAGGTAGAGAAGAGATGGCCTTGAATCAATCAGGCCAGTACTGTTTGGATAATTTAATTAACCGACTTTATGAAAAATAGGAGGGTAGTGTTATGCCTGTTTATCGCGGACCCGATGGCAAGATTATTGAAGAGAAAACGAATAAAGGGGAAGATGTGACCCAGCAGACTGATAGGGCACAAAGGCCGATGCCACCGGCACCACCGGGCGGCGGTCAAGGTGCTGGTGATGGGCGTTTGGATGCACCTACTCAGAAGATGGATGCGAGTGGTTCTTCGTCTCCTGCAATCTCTGAAGAAAAGACCCGGGTTGTAGGAGGCCGTCGCAGGCAGGAAGATCAGCAGCGTCTGGAAGAACGCGTTGAGAAAGCCGATGGTATGGATGATCCGGTTGTGGGATGGTTGGTTATTGTCGAAGGACCTGGAAAAGGGCGGGCCATGCAATTGGGTTATGGTTCTAATTCGATTGGGCGTGGGGAAACTGATCGCATCAATCTCAATTTCGGTGATGATCAAATTTCGCGTGGCGGACATGCCGTTGTGACCTACGATCCCCGTGGCAGGAAGTTTTACGTGCAGCACGGCGGAGGTACCAACCTGACCTACCTCAATGACCAACCCGTGCTCATTCCGATTGAACTACCCGTGCTGAGTCATATTAGCATCGGCAATACGGTTCTACGATTTGTGCCTTTGTGCGGCGATGCATTTGATTGGCAGGATATAGAAGAGAGTCAGGAATAGCGATTGTCATTGCGGTTCCTGGTACCCGTATAGAGTTACTACGGGATTTGGTTGAGTCGCCACGCATGCTTAAGGCAGGGCATAGACATTACGACGTCAATAATCCAGTGGTTTTGGTTATCATTTTTTTTACGGACCAGCCAGTCATAAAAATACATTGTCAGGAGAAATGCTATGAACGAAGCACAACATCCCCTCAACGCTCTGCCCCAGGGCCACCGGCTCTATGAATACGAACTGGTACGCGTGCTGGGCTTTGGGGGATTTGGCATGACCTATCTCGGCTTTGACCACAACCTGGACAAAGCCGTTGCGATCAAGGAATATCTCCCATCCGATATTGCCACTCGTACAGGCGATAATAGCGTTGCTCCGCAAGCCAGCCAGTTTCGCGATGATTTTGAGTGGGGATTGGATCGTTTCTTGGATGAAGCGCGTGCCTTAGCCCGGTTCGATCATCGCCACATTATTAAGGTGCATCGTTTCTTTGAAGCACATGGTACGGCGTATATTGTGATGGAATATGCTGAAGGCGAGACTTTATCGGCGTTTTTGGAACGCAAAGGGACGTTGAAAGAATCTGAACTCAAAGCCATTCTGTATCCGCTTCTCGATGGTCTGGAGGTGGTGCATCGGGCTGATTTTTTGCATCGGGATATCAAGCCTGGCAATATCATCATTCGGGATGAGGATAATTCGCCAGTGTTGTTGGACTTTGGTTCAGCACGTCAGGCGATGGGAGCGAAGAGCCGTTCAGTTACGTCGATCATCACGCCGGGATATGCGCCAATAGAGCAGTATTCGAGTCGGGGAGATCAAGGTCCCTGGACGGACATTTATGCGTTGGGGGGAGCGTGCTACCGCGCATTGACGGATGAGGTTCCGGATGATGCGACAGATCGTATGCGAGATGATCCCTTGATTCCAGTATCTGAGCGGTGCGCGGATCAAGCGAGTGCTGGATTTCTTTCGGCTATAGATTGGGCGTTGACAGTGGATGAAAGGGATCGTCCGCAAAGTATTGCAGAATGGCGTGCTGAGTTGAAGGAGGATTTAGCGGAAGCACCGGGGACAGAGAACATCCAGCCGCCAGTTACGGCATCTGCAACCGCACCCATAGAAGGTGGCTCTGACGACGCGCAGGCCCGATACACAGCAGTCCAGAGCAATTCCCAACCAGCACAGATAAAGGTCCGCGCTGACGACGTGAGTCGCTTGAACAAGTGGTTTCTATGGTTTTGGATCGGCCTTTTAGCCGGCATTCCGCTCTCGGTAATCATACTCGGCTTCATAGCCATTATCGTTAGCCTCGTATGCGGTTGCTGTATCTTGCACAAACTGTGGTGCCTCATCCCTGCTCACGAAGCAAAAACAACACCGGGCAAAGCTATTGGGTTTCTTTTTATCCCATATTTTAACTTATACTGGAACTTCATCGCCATTTATGGTCTCGCCCAGGCCCTCAATAGTCAGATCAGGCAACGCGGAATAAAGAACAAAGGGGTTGGTGAAGGACTTAGTTTGATCTACTGTATCCTCGCCATAAGTGGCTTCCCCATACTTTTGCTGTCCGGTGCGTCTGAGTTCGGGATCGGGCTTACCATAATCATTATAATTACTGATTTTGTGTTCGGCATAATCATTCTCAAGCAAATGAAGAACACTGGTATCGCATTGATTGAAAATCGTGCGGTAGAATAAGCTGATTCTTGCGATAATCGCGGGATGCTATGATCGGAGAACAATGATGGCAAGACGATGCGGATGAGACGTTGTTTGAATCGCTACATCCGAAAGTTATACTGAGTCTTGATGTAAAAATCCATGACACGACATCCCCCTAAAAAGCTGGCAACATAAATAGAATCAGGAGAGCGCGTTATGAAGCCAGGTGAAATAATTTTTGAAGGTCGAAGGCGGCTACAACGTCAGGGCTTTAGGCTACGGGATTTTTGCCCAGAGGGAAGATTGGGCCGACTTGAGGGCAATGGTAAAGGACGCGGCACTTTGACACTTTGATGAGGACGATATACCCAAAGTAATTGTCGCTGAGCATTTTGGACTAACTCCAGATGAAGTTCATCGTACTGACAAGCTCAACGTTACGGTGTCCGATTCTAAAAAGAGCTGATTTCTGAAATAATCGGAAATGCTATGAACAACGCACAACAACCTCTTAACGCTCTGCCCCAAGGCCACCGGCTCCAGGAATACGAACTGGTACGCGTGCTGGGCTTTGGGGGATTTGGCATGACCTATCTCGGCTTTGACCACAACCTGAACAAAGCCGTTGCGATCAAGGAGTACCTACCATCCGATATTGCCACCCGTACAGGCGATAACAGCGTCGCTCCACAGGCCAGCCAGTTTCAAAGTGATTTTGAGTGGGGGCTGGATCGTTTTTTAGATGAGGCACGCGCCTTAGCCCGGTTCGATCATCGCCACATTATTAAAGTGTATCGTTTCTTTGAGGCACATGGTACGGCGTATATCGTGATGGAATATGCTGAGGGTGAGACCTTGTCGGCGTTTCTTGAACGCAAAGGGACATTGAAGGAAGCTGAACTCAAAGTTATTTTGTATCCGCTTCTCGATGGTCTGGAGGTAGTGCATGGGGCAGATTTTTTGCATCGGGATATAAAGCCGGGCAATATCATCATTCGAGATGAGGACAATTCGCCCGTGTTGTTGGACTTTGGTTCAGCACGTCAGGCAATCGGTGCAAGGAGCCGTTCAATTACGTCAATCATCACGCCGGGTTATGCGCCAATAGAGCAGTATTCGAGTCGGGGAGATCAAGGCCCTTGGACGGATATCTATGCGTTGGGAGGCGTATGTTATCGCGCATTGACTGGTCAAGTGCCGGATGATGCGACAGATCGTATGCGGAATGATCCTTTGATTTCGGTGTCTGAGTGCTGTGCGGGTCAAGCGAGCGATGATTTTCTATCGGCGATAGATTGGGCTTTGGCAGTGGATGAAGAGGATCGCCCACAAAGTATTACAGAATGGCGTGCTAAGTTGGGGGATGATTTGACAAAACAGGAGCCTGTGCCAGTATCGCAACAAAGGCGTCACCAGGACGAAAAGACCGTTGATGAGTTACCAAATCATCCGTCTGTAGAGGATGTACAAAAAATGTTATTGTCAGCAGGGTTAGCTGATGCAGCCAGGCAATTAGGGGTATCTGCTAGAGAACTGGATTTTATAAGAAAAAAATATGGCCTTCAGTTGCCCAAACTCGTAGCGCAAAAAAAGACAGAAGGAGGAAATATTATGGCGGGACAAGGTTCGGGCGGCAATGTTCTTGCTGCTTTGTGTAGCTTTTTTATTCCGGGTTTGGGCCAGTTGCTTCAGGGGCGTTTGCTCATTGCCCTTTTTCAATTTTTTTTGGCGGCCATCCTGTGGTTTATCTGGATGGGCTGGTTGATCCACCTGTGGTCTGTTCTGAACGCCGCTCGGTGGAGACCATGATTGCAGGCGTTAATACCGACAATCGCGCTCAGATAGAGCACACACAAGAGGAAGTATATGGATTTGTTAGATGGACGATTTGCCGCGCAGCAAATTCCTGGTGGGCGGGAATATCAGGAGGACGATTACGGCCTGATTGAGCCGGGTGATCCCGATGCTGACGGGAGTGAGGTGTTGTTGATAGCGGATGGGATGGGTGGACATGTCAGCGGCGATACGGCGAGCAGGACGGTGGTTAAGACCTTTGTGGAGACCTATCACAGCACGGATGGGCCGGTGCCGGATCGTCTGCGTGCCTGTCTCAACGCGGCCAATGATGCCCTCGCCGAAGCAATAAAAGAAAACCCGGAACTGGAGGGTATGGGATCCACTGTGGTTGCAGCAGTTGTTTCACAACACGGACTCGACTGGATCAGTGTAGGCGATTCTCCCTTGTGGTTGTTCCGCGATGGCAAGTTGCGTCGCCTCAATGCCGATCATTCTATGGCGCCTGTGCTTGCGAATCTGGTAGCAGTTGGGCGCATGACTGAGGAAGAAGCGGCGACGGATCCCAAACGTCATGCCCTGCGCTCGGCGGTTATGGGCGATGAAATTCACCTGATTGATGTCTCATCGCAACCTGTTGCGATTCGGAAAAGTGATCGCGTGTTATTGGCGAGTGATGGTTTAATGACACTTGAGGATGAGGAGATTGCAGGTGTTTTACAGAACATGAAGGATGCATCCCTATCAGAAGTCGCCGAGGCACTCATCCAGGTGGTGGAAGAGGTCGGGTATCCAAATCAAGATAATACGACCGTGTTGCTCTATACTCCGGTGGCGGATTGTGGGATGGAAACTGTTCTGGATGAGACTACACAGAAGCAATTTGACCAGTCTGAGCGACCAAGAAGAAAGAAGGGTTTGTTTTGGATATTGTTATGCGGGGCCTTGATCGCTCTTGGACTACTCGCTTATTGGTTCATGTCGCGCACGCCTGACAAAGAGGCAGTGGTTGAAACCACACCGGTACAGCAAGCAGAGCCACCTAAACAGGATGTTTCTCCACCCGCTACGAGAACTTCTGATTTGCCAGAGGTGCAACCCGGGAGCAAATTTCCACAGACAGAACGACCCGCAAAGGATGCGCCAGCACAACTCGACACAGGCAAAGTGAATGGGGAATCACTAAAGAAAAAAACTGAAGGTGTCTCAGCGAAGCCATCAACACCACCCGATACTACATCCCAATCGAAAGGAATGAGGTGAACGACGCACACCACCGATTGGCACTGCCACAAGGTACTCGCATACAGGACTTTGAATTTCACCGCGTCTTAGGGCAAGGCGGTTTTGGCATCACCTATCTCGGCTGGAATATGGCACTGGATATTCCTGTGGCGATTAAAGAGTATTTGCCCTCGGACCTTGCGACCCGTGAATACGACCTATCGGTGGTGCCGCAGTCATCTCAAGCCGCGTCGGATTTTGAGTGGGGACTGGATCGCTTTATAGATGAAGCGAGAATATTGGCGCGTTTCCACCATCCAAATATTGTTCGTGTGCATCATTTCTTTCAAGCGCACAGCACGGCGTATATCGTGATGGAATATGCCGAAGGTGAGACCTTGTCGGCATTTCTCGAACGCAAGGGGACACTGACTGAAACCGAACTCAAAGCCATTCTGTATCCGATTCTCGATGGATTGGAGGTGGTGCATCGGGCTGATTTTTTGCATCGTGACATCAAGCCGGGGAATATCATCATCCGGGATGGGGACGATTCGCCAGTGTTGTTGGACTTTGGTTCAGCGCGTCAGGCGATCAGTGCAAGGAGCCGTTCCGTTACGTCGATCATTACGCCGGGTTATGCGCCTATAGAACAGTATTCAAGTCGGGGTGATCAGGGTCCTTGGACGGACATCTATGCGTTGGGTGGTGTGTGTTATCGTGCATTGACTGGTGAAGTGCCGTATGATGCTACGGATCGTATGCGGAATGATCCACTCATTCCAGTAGTTGAGCGATGTGCAGACCAAACGAGCGCTGGGTTTCTATCGGCGATAGATTGGGCATTGGCTGTGGATGAGGGTGATCGACCGCAAAGTGTGGGAGCCTGGCGTGTTGCGCTGAAAAAAGAGACACCGGGCAACATGGATGTAGATACATCAGCTACAACATCTGTAACCGCTCCTCCATCAAAAGTACAGGATCGAAAAAGAGATGATGCCCCACCTGTGCATCATCCCACCAAGTCCAAAGGAAAGTTATTTGTTTCGTTTGCCTGCGTGGTTGCTCTGTGGGCTTGTGCTATCTATTATTATCACTATGAATATCTCCCCGATCAGCGTCACTGGGAGGAACAGGGAGTAGGCAGGAAATTCAGAGACTGTGCGAAATGTCCGCAGATGGTGGTGGTGTCATCGGAATCATTTACGATGGGGTCTCTTAGTGGAGAGGAAGGCAGTAAAAATGATGAGAGTCCCCAGCATGTTGTGCGTATAGATTACAGGTTTGCCGTGGGTATGTATGAAGTAACCTTTGCTGAGTGGGATGCGTGCGTGTCAGATGGTGGTTGCGGAAGGTATGTTCCTGATGATGAGGGTTGGGGGCGTGGGAATCGTCCGGTAATAAATGTGAGTTGGGAGGATGCACAGTCTTATGTGCGCTGGTTGTCTGCAAGGACGGGGTATAATTATGGCTTACTGAGTGAGTCAGAATGGGAGTATGTAGCGCGAGCGGGGACGACGACGGCTTATAGCTGGGGGGATAATATAGGTCGGAGCCGCGCTAATTGTGACGGTTGTGGCAGTCAGTGGGATGGTGAGAAGACAGCCTCAACAGGCTCATTTAGTGCCAACACTTGGGGCGTTTACGATATGCACGGGAATGTGTGGGAGTGGGTGGAGGACTGTTGGAACGACAGTTATATAGACGCACCTTCTGATGGGGCTGCGTGGGAAAGTGGCGATTGTTCTGAGCGCGTGTTGCGTGGCGGTTGCTGGTTCGACAAACCGAGTCTCCTCCGCTCGGCGGACCGCAGCAGGCTTACCACCGGACGCCGGGGCAGCTTCATCGGTTTTCGAGTTGCCCGGCGTTTTTAACTCTTCCAAATGGTGCCCAATTTTAAAATAAGCTGATTCTTGAAATAATCGGAAATGCGGAATAATAATGCTATGAACAGTGCCCAACAACCCCTTAATGCTCTACCACAAGGCCACCGGCTCCAGGAATATGAACTGGTACGCGTACTCGGATTTGGCGGATTCGGCATGACCTATCTCGGCTTTGACCACAATTTGGACAAAGCCGTGGCCATCAAAGAATACCTGCCATCTGATATTGCCACCCGTACAGGTGATAACAGCATTGTCCCGCAAGCGAGCCAGTTTCAAGATGATTTTGAGTGGGGATTGGATCGTTTTTTAGATGAGGCACGCGCCTTAGCCCGGTTCGATCATCGCAACATTATTAAAGTGCATCGTTTCTTTGAGGCACATGGTACGGCGTATATCGTGATGGAATATGCTGAGGGTGAGACCTTGTCTGCGTATCTTGAACGCAAATGGACATTGAAAGAGGCTGAACTCAAAGTTATTTTGTCTCCAATTCTCGATGGCCTGGAGGTAGTGCATGGGGCAGATTTCCTGCATCGAGATATAAAGCCGGGCAATATCATCATTCGAGATGAAGACAATTCGCCAGTGTTGTTGGACTTTGGTTCAGCACGTCAGGCAATCGGTGCAAGGAGCCGTTCGGTTACGTCGATCATCACGCCGGGTTATGCACCGATAGAACAGTATTCGAGTCGAGGAGATCAAGGACCCTGGACAGACATCTATGCGTTGGGTGGTGTGTGCTATCGTGCATTGACTGGTGAAGTTCCGGATGATGCGACAGATCGGATGCGTGATGATCCCTTGATTCCGGTGTCTGAACGATGTGCAGACCAAGCGAGTGTAGGGTTTCTATCGGCGATAGATTGGACATTGGCTGTGGATGAGGCAGACCGTCCGCAGAGTATTGCAGCGTGGCGTGCAAAGTTGGAAGGTGAGTCGACAGAGCACGAGTTTGTGCCAGTATCGCAGCAAGGGCGTTACCAGAGCGAAAAGACCATTGATGATTTGCCAAATCACCCGCCCCTAGAGGATGTGCAAGAAATGCTGTTGTCAGTAGGGTTAATTGATGCAGCCAGGCAATTAGGGGTATCCGTTGGAAAACTAGATTTAATAAGAAAAAGATATGGCCTTCAGTTGCCCAAACTCAACTATAAAGACGAGAGAAGTCAGAAATCTAAGGCTGTGGAGGTTCTTATGCTGATATTATTAGCGATAATAGCGATTATAATTGGATTCGCATTGAGGTTTAAGTAAGCGAACTACCCCGGTACTGACCGAGATCAGGTTTGGGGCAGCCACGACGGTTAGAGGCTGGTAGTTGGATATGATCGCCGCGGTATCATCGGGGTACCTGCCTGATGGGTGGCGTGGAAGAATGCACCTGAAACAGCAGTGTTTTTGCACCATTACGGTGGGCGGGGGGAGCCGTTTTGGGCAGGAATTGCAAAGTAGGGCAATGCGGTTTGGCTGTGCAGATAAAAAGATGCCGCCACTTACAGAAGCGCGAGTGGCGGCTTGTGAAATTCTGCTGATAAAACAGCGTGATTTTTATTTTTGAGAAATTGGGGTCAAAATGTATGGATTTGCGATTGTCATTTTGCCGAAACGCTTGAGGAGTTGGGCTTCGTTATGTTTATCGAGTTTCTCCTCGCGGATCACACGCTGGACAGCCGGTTGCCCCATGCCGGGAATACGAATAGCGAAGAATGGCCACAACACTTCGGATTCGTAGCACTTGTCTATATGAGGAAAGTCAATGAGAAGCCGAACATCCTTCTGACGTCGGAAGTCATCAGTGTACTCGAAATGCCACTTTCCGTCATAGAGAGATAGATACCCTATGTCCAGGTTGCGGTATTGCAAACAAAAGTTGGCTTCCTCGTGTTTCGGAGTTTGAAGTTGCTCCCGGCCATCTTGTCGGGATAGCATTTTCTTCAAGGCTGAGATAGAAATCATAGTGAGTCCTTAGGTCAGGGCGTCAGATACCAAATCCAATCGCCATTTCAAGCAGTTCAGAATCATCTCACGGCGCAAAGGGCTTATGAGTAGGGAGAACTCGTTGTCGAGTGTTTCCTGGACCTGTTGTAAGAGGTTAGGGCGAGAAAAAGAAGCCAGCACTGAACGGAGGTCGGGATAGGCATGGTGGATTTTCTGAATCAAGGAAAAATGATTGAGGTTGTTTGCGCTATCCCATCCTGTCTTTGGTCGAGAGTTTTGGACATATCGCTCAAAAAAAGTTTGCAACCTTTTCGGGTCCTGTTTAACAGTTTGAAGGTTGGACTCTGGATAATTCCAGAAAAGTGCCCGTGCGCTGTCGTAAATCGGAGCAAAGTAAGGCTCGTGGACAGCGTGGGTGTGAACTACGACTCCCCAATTGTAATGGTGTCGATCATTATTACCCACAATGGCGTCAAAAGCGAGCATCCGAATGTACGCTACCAGAATGGACCTTGCTTGATTGGGAAACTGTGCTTGAATCGCCTCCTTGATGAACTGGAAAGTAAACAGATCCTGGGTTGCTCCAGCTTGTTCTACCTCCTCTACGAATGCCTTATCTTCCAGGTAACTGGCGAAGATTTCCCCCCCGTGAACGAGGCGTTGCCTGTGCTTGAGAAAATATCGGCTTAGAAAACGAATCTGACCATGTGCTGATACGAGAGAAGACTCAGCCATTTTCAGGCCGAGTAGCTGACCGATACGTGTAAGCAGGTGCTCCGTAATAGATTCGTTGGGATACCACTTATGTCCAACCTTAGCAATATATGCAGGCCACTTGCGAGGATTAGTTCGCTTCGCTATTCCGTAAGTATAGGCACGTATGAAGTCCTTTGGTGCATCCCCGGCAATGGTTCGGCCCATGACTTTATAATAATACCCCTTGCGAAGAGGAGGCAATACGCCTTGGCGACTGATCTCAAATCCAGACCAATTGAGCACTTTCTCGCGGGATATCTGCTGCTCCAATAGACCGGAGCGATAGAGGGGACGAATTGGCACAGTGGTTAGAAGTTACGCTTCCATGTTTTTTGCGAAAAAAATAACTTCTCAACTTGTTATTTTTGTTTAAAATCAAACATCTTAGAATCTCAGGCCCAAGTCAAGCTATAAATTTCGACGAATGGCTCGGATTGAGGATGTAAATATCAAAGAACGGCCACAATCGTCGCTTGCTAAAATAAAAATTCGGGATGTCTTTTTTTGAGACGTAATGTGTGCTCGGCGACATCGAGATCGTAGTGGGTTTGAAGATTAATCCAGAACTCAGACGTCATGCCAAAGTAGTGACCAAGGCGTAGCGCGATATCGATAGTTATTCCATGCCTTCCATGCATGATAGCTTTCAGGTCAGTCTCCGAAACCTTAATCGCTTGGGCAAGGCGGTCCACACTGAGATTTATCGGAATAAGAAATTCATCGCGCAGGATTTCACCGGGATGTACAGGCGATAGCCGGTGTCCGGAGACCACATCCGAGAAATCGATCTCTCGTTGATCTAATTTTTCACGTTTGATGGTCATGCTTTTACCTCCTCAATGGCAGTCAACGTCAATAATTTAGCTTGTCAATTTGTTTGATGATCGTATTTTTTCAAACATACGGGTATCGCCTTGCTTTCAAGGAGACACAGCTATGCGTTTTTTTAATACCGCTGGCCCTGTTAAGCCAGAAAGGCACTACTGCATCCCGCCCCTAAAACGCTTGAACTTGAATGAGGTGCTCGCGCTCGTGCGGGAAGAAAAATACTTCGTCCTGCACGCGCCCCGGCAGACAGGCAAGACCTCTGCCCTGCTGGCACTGCGCGACCTGCTCAACGCCGAAGGCGACTATCGCTGTGTGTACGTCAACGTCGAAGGCGGGCAGGCCATGCGCGAAGACGTGGAACTGGTGACGCGCACCATTCTGGCGGGATTGGCGTCCCGGGCGCGCTTGACGCTCGGTGACGAATTTTTGGGCAAGATGTGGCCCGGTCTCCTTGCCGAGGTTGGACCGGGTGTTGCTCTACAGGAGGCATTGATCCGCTGGGCACAGGCGGATCCCAAGCCCCTGGTGCTGCTCATTGACGAGATTGATTCCCTGATTGGCGACGCGCTCCTATCTGTGTTGCGTCAATTGCGAGCGGGCTACGATCTGCGCCCGGAGGGATTTCCGCAAAGTGTGGTGCTATGCGGTGTGCGCGATGTGCGCGACTATCGCATTCATTCCAGTTCGGCCAATGCCATCATCGCCGGTGGCAGTGCTTTTAACATCAAAGCGCGGTCATTGCGCCTGGGGGACTTTTCGCGTGACGAGGTGATTGCCCTGCTCGGTCAGCACACCGAAGAGACGGGACAGGTGTTCATTCCCGACGCGCGAGAACTGATCTGGACACAGACTCAAGGACAACCCTGGCTGGTCAACGCACTGGCGTACGAAACCTGTTTCTATGGCGAAGCCGCAGAGGATCGGGGTATCTCGATCACTGCCGACGCCATCCGCAATGCACAAGAGCAACTCATCCTGCGCCGAGAGACGCACCTCGACCAGTTGACCGACAAGCTCCAGGAGAAGCGCGTGCAGCGCGTGATTGAACCGCTCTTGAGCGGTGGCGACGAGCGCGACTTCTCAACCCGCGACCTTGAATACGTCCACGACCTGGGTTTGATCGCCCCAAATGACCCACTCCGCATTGCCAATCCAATCTACGCGGAAATCGTCCCGCGTGAATTAACCTACGCAGCCCAGGTGGGACTTGATGAGGATACGGCTTGGTACGTCAATGCCGATGGCAGCCTGAATGTGGTCAAACTGATGACCGAGTTCCAGACTTTCTTCCGCGAGCACTCAGAGCACTGGGTAGCGCGGTTTCAATATCAGGAGGCTGGTCCACAACTACTCTTGCAAGCATTTCTCCAGCGCATCGTGAACAGCGGTGGTCGCATTGAGCGGGAGTATGGCCTTGGACGTAGGCGCACCGACCTGCTGATCGTGTGGCCGCAGGGTGATCGGACGCGCAAAATTGTAATTGAGTGCAAAATTCTCCACAAGAGCCTGGAAAAGACCATCGCCGATGGTCTGGCGCAGACCGCGGAGTACATGGATCGGTGCGATGCAGAGGCGGGTCATCTGGTGATTTTTGACCGTAGAGAAGGCAGGCGTTGGGCAGACAAAATTTTCCACTGCCGCCGGGCGTCTCAAAGTGATGTCGAGATTGATATCTGGGGCATGTAATGGCTTCGTAATCATTGATTTATGTAAGAGGAACTCCAAGTGAAAATTGATGCCGCAGAGATTCGATATGTCGAGTTGCCGCTGATTTCGCCGTGGCGCACGGCTTATGGTGAGGATGCGACGATTCATTCGGTGATGGTTAAACTCTCGAGTGGAGGAACCGCTGCCTGGGGTGAGGCTACGCCGTTTTACGCGCCGACTTATTCGCCGGAATCGGCTCGATCTGTTTATGAAACGGCGCGGGAATTTTTCTTGCCGCATCTGGTGGGAGAGCAGATAGAGACGGCGGTGGAACTGATGGCGCGGATTGCGGTGTTTAAAGGCAATCCCTTTGCCAAAGCGGCTGTGGAGACCGCGTGGTGGGCATTGGATAGCAAGTTGAAGGGCGTACCGCTCTGGCAGTCGCTGGGTGCGACCGATCCTGTAGTGGCCTGTGGTGCTGATTTTGGTGTGCAGGATACGATTGATGAACTTTTATCGCTGATCCAGGGAGCGGTAGATGTGGGGTATCCGCGTATCAAATTGAAGGTACGACCCGGATGGGATATTGAGATGCTCAAAGCCGTGCGCTCGGCTTTTCCCGATCCCGTGATTCATGTGGATTGCAACTCGGGGTATGATTTGAATACGGATTTTGATACGCTCAAGGCATTTGATCAGTTTAATTTAGCGATGATCGAGCAGCCATTGGATCATCTGGATCTGATTGAGCACGCGGAGTTGCAAAGCCAAATTGAAACGCCTGTGTGTCTGGATGAGTCGGTTAAACGCCCGCGGGATTTTGAACTCGCTCTGAAAATTGGTGCTTGTCGCGTGATTAATGTAAAACCCGGTCGCGTGGGAGGCTTATTCAATGCCGTGAAAATTCACGACATGGCGCGCGATGCGGGTATAGATGCGTGGGTGGGCGGGATGTTAGAGAGCGGTGTTGGTGCCGGGATTTGTGCGGCGTTGGGTACATTGCCTGGATTTAACTATCCGGCAGATGTGTTTCCATCCCGCAAGTTCTATGTTGAAGATATTACAGGTCGGTGGATTGAGCAGGATGAGAATTGCAATGTGGTACTGGACGAGACGCCCGGCGTTGGGTTTGATCCAGTTTCCGAAAGGCTGGAGAAGGTGACGGTTATGAAGGCGGTTGTAGAGGCGTAAAAGCAATTTTTCCCTCTCTAACTTCAGCAATTGACTGACGCAAATGATCTGCATTGGCAGGGTTTGAAAGCAGGTACAGTGTTTCCTGCCAGGAATTAAATTCTTCCAGAGATAGGAGGACGGCTTTCTGACTTCCCTCTCCACAAATAATCATTGGTTCAGCATCGGCTGTAACGCGCTCAATAACGCGACTCAGGTTATTTTTTGCTTCATTTACAGTGATGGCATTCATCGATAACCGCCTCAGTCTGAAGAGTTTGTTTGCGTAAAATATAATGTAATTGCCACACTTGGTCAATCCGGTGAGATTAGTTTTTTGGTTTACTTCATTTAATCAGGCACAAATTTGCTCTCCATCGGTTCTACAGTGACAGATACGGTGAGCGCGTGTTGACCACCGCCTATGACTACGCCTTTGAGGGGGGTGACATCGGCGAAGTCGCGGCCCCAGGCTACGGTGATGTGCCGGTCAGGGGGGATGAGGTTGTTGGTTGGGTCAAAGTCGATCCAGCCTTGATTGGGCAGGTACACAGAGAACCATGCGTGGGAAGCATCTGCGCCAATCAGGTGTTCTTTGCCGGGGGTGGGCAGGGTCTCGAGGTAGCCGCTGATATAGCGTGCGGCCAGACCCATTGCGCGGAGGCAACCGATAGCCAGATGGGCAAAGTCCTGACACACGCCTTTGCGGTGTTTGAACACATCGGATAACGGCGTGCTTATGGTGGTGAATCCAGGTACGTATTCAAAGTCGTTGTAGATGCGTTGGGTGAGGTCGCCAACCGCTTCTATAAAGGGACGGTCTTTAGAAAATGACGGTTCCGCATATTTTGTCAATTCGGGTTCGGTAGAGACTTTGGGAGAATCGAGTACAAATTGGCGCACTGAAAGAAGGGCGGGATCGGTTGTGGTTTTGAGGATGTGATACACGGTTTCCCAGGGCATATCGCTCGTCAATTGGTTTTGCGATACGATATGCACATCGCTTTCGGCTGTGACTGAAAGGATATTATGGGGTTGTTCGATGGAAAAATAGGCGGCGCGATTGCCAAAAAAATCTTTTCGCTCGCGAAAAGATGCTGGCTGTGGATTGATGGTGATGTGGCTATTCAAGCATGTCTGATTGAAAAAACTGCGCGGGCTCAATCGGGCTTGATTGTGAGACAGGCTCACAGCCTCTGTATATTCGTAGTGGCTCTGATGTGTGATGCGGTAATTCATGCGCCAAAGTTCCGGTGTGTGGGTGCCAGTTGTCTTGTATTGCGCGTGTGGTGATCGTCAATCACCCAGGTGTCCTTGCTGTGTACAAACGTATGCGTAGGGCCGACAAACTCGGACGATCTGCACGTGAGGCCTCCGGGCATTACCGCGTATGTATTCTGGTGGGAGACGGCAAAAGCGGTGAGGGTGGTGTAGCGAGATTCGAGGTGGCCGTTGATCAGGGTAGGCGCTGTTGCAAAGCTGATGTGTTCCTGGCCTGCGTAATGGGTGGGATTTGCCCTGATGCGATTGCGCCAGACTTCGCGCTCGGCGCGGCTGAGCAAGGCGCCGAAAACGCGGGGGATAACGGATTGCTGATCAATTGGACAGAGAACCAGACTGTCGAGATGATCGAGCACATAGTTCATTTCCCGCGCTTGTCCGCACCACCAGGTGGCTACCGAGGGCAGTATGAGATCTTCGCCCAGCAAGTGTCGTGCAATGCCGGGCAAAAAAGGCATCAAGCCCAGATTTTCGAGCATGCTACTGCCCAGGGGATTGGCAATGGCTACATGCCCATTTCGCACGGCATTGAGCAGACCGGCAACGCCGAGTTGCGATTCTTCGTTGAGTTCCAATGGGTCGCAAAAATCGTCATTGATGCGGCGCAAAATGATATCGACGGGATGCAGACCATCGATGGATTTGAGCCACACACGCCCATCGCGCACGGTGAGGTCATCGCCTTGCACAAGGGTATAACCCAGATAGGCCGAGAGATATGCATGTTCAAAATAGGTGGCGTTAAAAGGTCCCGGGGTCAGCACGACGATCCGGGGGATTTCTTTATCGTGAGGAGCAATTTCGGACAGGCCGGCCTGAAGGGTGCGAAAAAAATCGGTCAGACGTCGTACATTGCAGTCGTTAAACAAGGCGGGCATGATGCGCGACATCGCGGTTCTGTTTTCGAGCGCGTATCCCAGGCCCGAAGGTGCCTGTGTGTGGTCGTACAAAACCCACATCTGTCCATCGGGTCCTCGTGCGAGATTGGCGGCATAGACGCGCAATTGATGTTTGGCAGGCAGAGAGACATCTTTACAGGGCCTCAAAAAACCGGCGTGATTATAGATGAGTTCAAAAGGCAACAGGCCCTCTCGGATGAGTGTTTGGGGACCGTAGATGTCTTTGAGCACGAGGTTGAGCAATTCGGCGCGTTGAGACACCCCTCGCGCAATATGGGTCCAGTCATTGGCCTGAAGCAGCAGAGGTATGGGGTCGAGTTCCCTGGGGGGGTGCAAGCCATCGGGGTCGCTGTGTACATTGTACGTAACGCCGTTTTCGCGGAGCAATAATCGCGCTTCCTGGTGGCGGCGCGCCAGTTCTTTGCTGCCCATGCGTTCTATTGCGCGAAAAAAGGGATGCCAATGGGCGCGCACCCCGTCTTTTTGGTCCCACATTTCGTCGTAAGAACCGGGGTCAAGGGCGTACCCTTCGGGCATAATACCCGTTCCGTGATGATGTAACACGGAATCGGCAATTTCAGGTGGGGTTTTGGACAAGACAGAATCCTACGGTAAAAACGCGAATCAGCGGAACGGGGTACAACTGCGTTAGCAGTTCATCAACGAATCAACGAATCAACGGAACGGGGTACAACTGGCCGTCTCTCAGGCCAGTTCATCAGCGAAGGGAGTTCGCACTGACTTTGGGAGGTTGGGTGGGGTTCGTCTATTCGTCTATTCGTTGGCGGTCGTGGAGGAAGGCGAAGTTGTAAAGAAGGTCTCGAAAATAGCGTTGTCAAGCTGGTTGAGCCGGGTTTGAAATGCGTCGAGGTATTCGTGCAGACCCCGCGTGATGATTTCATCTATACTGGTGTAATCCAGTTCGGCGAGCAGGCGACCCAGTACTTGTTCGGACGTGTTTTGAAAAGAACCTTCGGGCGTACCCGATATGGTGTGCAACGATTGATTGGCTCTGGAAAGACAGTATCGAATAGCGCGGGGAAATTCGCGGTTTAAGAGCAAGAAATCGACCACATTATGGGGGTCGATAGGGCCATATTGCTTGCGATACATTTCGAGGGCACTGGCAGATTTGAGCAATGCCGACCACTGGATATTGTCATAGGGCGTGCCCACAGCATCAACTTCGGGCAATAAAAAAAAGTATTTGACATCGAGGATGCGCGAGGTCTTATCGGCGCATTCTAAGTCCCGGCCCAGTTGAGCAAATTGCCATGCTTCATTGTGAGACATGGTGTTGCGCTGAATGCCTGTGAACAGGTGACTGGCCATGATGATATCTGTAAAGTAGGTATGAGGCGCATCCTGTGCCTGGGGTTTGTCGATATTTTGCACCTGCAAGTAGAATTTGTTAATCTGTTCCCACATCTCCGGTGAAATAATTTCTCGGATAGAACGCGCATTTTCACGGGCGTTTTGCAAGCAGGAGATAATGGAGTTGGGGTTTATGGGACTAAATGTCAGGAAGTCAATGACGCTGGCTTGATTGTCCGTTGCGTAGTTTTTATAGAACAGGTCCTGATCGCCTGTGGTGAGCACAAGCGGTTCCCACTGCCCTTTGGCTTCAACGGGTAAGTCGAGCATCAAGTGACAATTGACCTGGATAAAGCGGGCGACATTTTCGGCGCGTTCGAGATAACGACTCATCCAGTAAATGGATTCTGCAGCGCGGCTTAACATAAGATGGCTCGGCGTTAGTGCGTTTGTGAAAGGTACCTGGACGGGACAAATGGGTCGTCACTATCGTATAATACCCAGGTGTCTTTGCTTCCCCCACCTTGTGAAGAATTGACCACCAGAGATCCTTTTTTAAGGGCCACGCGCGTCAGCCCGCCGGGCAAGACATAAGTATCTTCGCCATTGTAGAGGATATAGGGCCGCAAATCGACGTGCCTACCTTCAAAGTGGTCTTCTACCAGAATAGGGCTTCGCGAGAGTGAAATGGTGGGCTGTGCAATATAATTGCGTGGGTTTTGGGTGATGCGGTTGGCAAAGTCTTCGCGTTCGGCTCGTGTGGAATTCACGCCAATGAGCATGCCGTATCCGCCCGACTCATTGGCGGCTTTGACCACGAGGTTGTCCAGGTTTTCGAGTACATGCTGGCGTTGCTTGTCGTCCCAACAAACATAGGTGGGCACATTGGGCAGCAGGATGTCTTCGTTGAGATAATATTTGATGATCTGCGGCACATAAGCATATACGACCTTGTCGTCGGCAACACCTGTGCCGGGCGCATTTGCGATGGCAACTTGACCGTTTTTATAGACTTCCATGAGGCCGGGGATGCCCAGCATGGAATCGGGTCGAAAAACTTCTGGATCGAGGAATTCGGCATCAATGCGACGATAAATAACGTCAATGCGCTGGAATCCACGGGTTGTTCGCATCGATACAGAACCATCGGCAACGACGAGGTCCCGCCCTTCGACCAATTCGACGCCCATTTGTTGGGCGAGAAAGGCATGTTCGAAATAGGCCGAGTTGTAGATGCCGGGTGTGAGTAAAACGACCGTTGGCGATGTGACATGGGAAGGAGATAGAGAGCGCAATGTGTTGAGCAATTGAGCGGGATAGTCATCGACGTGTCGCACATGAGAAGCTTCAAATACTTCCGGAAATATGTGTTTGAGAACCTCGCGATTTTCAAGCACATAAGACACGCCCGAAGGACAGCGCATGTTGTCTTCGAGGATGTAAAACTGGCCGTCTCTATCGCGCACGAGGTCAATGCCAGAAATGTGACACCACACATCTTTGGGTGGCGAAAGGCCAATGCAGGGTTTTAGAAATTCTTGAGCTGTATCGATGACGTAGCGGGGAATGATACCGTCTTTGAGGATTTTTTGATCGGCGTAGATGTCGCAGAGAAACAGGTTGAGGGCCTGAATGCGCTGCACGAGGCCATTTTCGATGTAGGCCCAGTCGGTATGGGAAACGATGCGCGGAATGATGTCGAAGGGAAAAATTTTTTCAACGCCAGCTTCGTGGCCATACACATTGAACGTGATGCCCATGTTCATCAAGGCCAGTTCGGCGGCTTGATGGCGTTTTTGGAGTTCGTCTTTGGAGAGTTCGCCGAGTTTTTCGAGGAGCACTTGCGCGCCGGGATGGGGCGTGTTCGGAGATTCGAAGAGTTCGTCGAAAAATCCGCCGAGTTCATAAGATGAAAAGTCCATGTGTTCACCATCCAGCAAAAGAATGGCTTACGTGACGTGGCGACAAAAAATAATAAAGCGGTGGAGAGCACCTGTCAATTGTTTTTTGGGTGAACGATGGGGCGGGATTTTAGGATGAGAGGATGAAAGACGGGGAGGTATCCGCAGGTGGACGCAGAACCATCACATTGACCACGTACTGCAATTGTAGTATATTTTTTATTGGATCGTAAAATGCGGTTTTAGTCTATTATTTTTTTTACTTCAGGTCATTATTTTGAGGGGGTATGGTTATGGCTATCGCTACTCAAAGTTTCCAGGATCGACTGATGGACGGAGATATGACCCTGGATGTTTCTCCGGAGGTAGATCCGGGCAACCTGGTGTATCACAAATTGTGCTCTGCTGATGATTTTGAAGAAGGCGAAGGGAAGCCGTTTACGGTGGAGGGCACCCACATCGCCGTTTTCCGCTACGATGGGGGGTTCAATGCGGTAGATAACCGCTGTCCGCACATGGGATATCCGATGTCCGAGGGCAGCGTTCGGGATGGGGTCCTGATCTGTCATTGGCACCACTGGGAGTTCGACCTTAAGACGGGCGGCTGTTTCATAACCTCCGGAGCCGGAAACGATCTGAAGAGCTTTCCCGTGGAGGTGCGGGACGACGGGTGTCTGTACGTGGGGCTTGCGCCGGGCGAAAAAGAGGCGGCCAGACGCCGGCAGATTGACCGGGGGAAGTATATTCTTGAGCAGGGTCTGAAAGATCGGAGTTCGCTCCTGATTGCCAAGGCGATTACCGCGCTAAAGGCCGCGGGTGCCACGCCGCAGGAGATGATCCAGCAGGGACTTTTTTACGGGGCATATAAATCGAATGAGGGTTGGTCATCGGGGGTGGCCATTTTGACGCTGGCTGCAAATATGTTGGAAGATGTAGATGAGAGAGACCACAATCTTTTCCTGGTTCATGGGCTGACACAGATTTCCAGACGCACATCAGGAGGTTCGCGACGGCAGGGTTTCCCTTTGCCCAAAACCTCGGACGAACCGGACCTGGCGACCCTCAAACGCTGGTTCCGGCGGCTGGTGGATCAGCGCAGCAGCAGTGCAGCACAGCGTATTCTGATGACCCTGTACGATCGTGGATATTCACCCGAAGAGATTGCGGATGTCGTTTTTACCACGGCGACGGATTTCTATTTTACCGGGGACGGTCACGCGCTCGATTTCGCGAATAAGATGTTCGAGGCCTTAGATTATGTGGATTGGGAAGGGGCGAATGAGATTTTGCGACCGATTGTAGTAGATTTAGTGGGCAGAGAACGACACGAGGAGACCGCCAGATGGGAAGACAGCGTGCCGGTCCTGGAAGATATTTTCACCCGTCTGGACGAGATATGGGAAGCGAACCAGGAGAACGAGGCACCGCTGGATATTTCTGCTTTTACGCAGACGCTGCTGGGGGAGGAATTCGAGCCGATTGTCGCCGAGATCGAAGACAAATTGCGCGAGGGTGTGAAGCCCACGGATATCTGCCGGGCAATGACCTATGCCGGAGCCATCCGCACGGCGCGGTTCCACCTCAAGAACGAGGGGGACTGGCACGATGTGGCGAATATTTACTCTTACGCCCATGCCCTCTATCGCGCTTTCCATCTGGCACCGAGTGCAGAGCTTTTGCGCGGTATTTTCCACGGTGCTGTGTTTATGACCTATTTGCGCTGGCTCAACATGCCAGCGGCCCGCCTGCCCAGGGAAGGACAGCGGCTGGACGAGACGTTCGCGTCCGAGGACAAGATGTTGGATCGGCTACAGGAGTTTGCGGACTTCCAGAAGGTCTTTGAGGCTGAGGTGCTGGTAAGCCAGTACCTGGAGGAAGGTTACGATATCGCGAAGCTCAGGCATACTTTGGCACATATTATGCTGCGCGAAGATGCGGAGTTGCACATGTTCCAGGTGCTGGAGGTGGCGTTCCGGCACTACGACCTGTCGGACGATCCGAATGAGAAGCGTATGCACCTGCTGGCGGCGACCCGGTATATTACCGCCCAGAAAGTGATGAAGGGAATTCTGTGGTCCACGGAGAACGCGGAGCGGCTGCAGCGCGGGGAACTGCTAAGCGAGCGGGATGATGATAATTAGGACAGGGCCCGGTGAAGGCAGAGGGCTGAACAGGCAGTAGCAGGCAACATCCTGCTACTGTTTTTTTGTGCATTTCCTATCTGATCGGCAGAAATTTTCCACCTTTTCTCGCTGATTCTTCGGCTGTAATGCAGGCATTGGCAACGGCGAGGGTATCGTCTGTTGAGATGAAATTTTCTGCGCCGCGCGAGAGTGCAGTGATCATATTTTCAACAAATGCCTGATTGGTTGAGGGTGGGAGTTTGGGTTCGTACGTGCCCGATTTGTTGGAGACAATGAGCACATGGTCGTCGGCATAGGCGCGCAAGTGTGCAGAGCCTTCGGTGCCCATAATAATGAATCGCGTGTCGCCAAAAGATCGCGAATCTTTGGGGGTGAGCCAATCGGCAGTGGCGGTGGCAAGTGCGCCATTGTCGAGTTGAAACGAAGCCTGGACGTGATCGAATGTGAGGCCCGTGTCGATGTGTTTTTTGAGTATGCCGAGCGCGTGAACCCCCGTGTATTCTGCGCCGGTAAGCCAGCGAATCTGATCCACGCCGTGGCCTGCCAAATCGTGAAATGTACCCACATATTTGTCTGCCTCAAAGTAAAGTGCGGGGGGATTTGCGCCGAGTTTGTGCGGATGTGTGGTGATGAGGCTCACGAGATCGCCCAAATCGCCATTTTGAATTGCCTGTCTCAATGCGATAAAGGCGCCATAACTGCGAGATGTAAAAAAGGTGGAAAGTTTGATATCGTTCTTTGCGACGGCAGTTTTGATGCGTTGTAATTCTTCCGTCGTTCGGCAGAGCGGTTTGTCGAGTAGTATGTGGACGCCGGCTGCCGCGCACGTTTCGATGACAGGCGTTTTTTCGTGATGCTCGAGACCCTCAATTACCAGGTCGGGTTTTGCTTTTTCGAGCATCTGGTCGAGTGTGGCAAAGCGGGTGATATTGTGGTCTGCGGTATATTTTTCGCAAAGCGCGTCATCGGATTCTACAATGCCGACGATTTCGCTATTTGGCGCGTTGACTGCCGAGTGAAACATACCACTTATATGTCCGTAGTGCATGCCCATAATACCGATTTTCATAATAGCGTCCTTCCTACGCTCGCCACCTGTGCGATTCGAGCACCGTATGTGTTAAAAAAAGAAAAAAAGCCGCAGCACTAATAAAAAATACCACGTCGTGGGTATCGACAACGCCGTGAATCATGTCTCGGGTGTGTTCGATGAGGGAGAGAAATTTCAAAATAACAAAAAATATGTCGCTGGCAAAACGCGCGGCCCAGTCGATAATCCACAATAGAATTAAAAAGAAAAAAGACAACATAGCCGCGATAATCTGATTTTCGGTCAAAGACGATGCCAAAATGCCCACGCTGATAAATGTGGCGCCAATCAGCACTACAGCCAGCGCACCGGAAAGAACGGGCCCCCAGTCTAATTGCGCGTGCATAGACAACACGCCAATATAGCCGAAGGCCATCACTTCGATTAGCAAATACAATACATAACAAGCGAGAAATTTTCCTATCAAAATTTGTGCTGAAGTAATCGGCGAGGTCATCAACAACTCATACGTACCCCCGCGTTTTTCCTCGGCGTAGAGACGCATCGTGAGCATTGGGATCACAATCATCCAGATAAAAGTCTGAAATTCAAAAAATGGTGTGACAACCTCTGTATTGACGTTGAGTAGAATTTTTTCTTCGCGTTCTGCCAATTTCAGATATACGGTCATATCGTGAAATTCGAGCAACTGGTTGCGAAAAACAAAGCCACTAAATAGCAAAAACACGCCGGCCATCACGTATGCAATTGGCGAGCCAAAATACGACCGCATCTCTTTGCCAAAAATCGCCATTACATTGCCCATCACACCTCCTCTTCGTGCATGGTCAGCGCGTGAAAAATTTCTTCCAGAGACATAGCTTCACGCTTCATTTCCACCAGTCCCATGCCCAATTCGACAATGCGAGCCGATACTGCGGCACTCAAATCCGCTTCAGCCGGCCAATGGACGTGCAGCCCATTATTTGCTCGCGTCACATCGCTAACCCCTTCAATAGTGGCAATGGCTTTGGCTGCAATATCTATATCGCCCGATATCCGAACAAAAAACCGCGTTGTGTCGCGCATATTAGCCGTGAGATTTTCAGGGGTATCAACAGCGACAATTTTACCTTCGTGAATAATGACCACGCGATTGCAGGTCATTTCAACTTCGGGCAAAATATGCGTGCTTAAAATTACCGTGCGCTCCTGGGCAAGTTCGCGGATCAACTGTCGCACCTCGATGATCTGATTGGGATCGAGGCCCGAAGTTGGCTCGTCCATGATTATTACTTCGGGGTCGTGCAATATCGCCTGTGCAAGTCCTACCCGCTGTCGATACCCTTTGGACAAATGACCGATGAGTTGCTCGGTGCGACCCACAAGCCCGCATTGGACAACGACTTCATCAATTCGCCGCCTAGATTCTTCTGGCGCAACCCCCTTGATTTTAGCGATAAACTCCAGATATGTACGCACGCGCATATCGCGATACAGGGGTGGTAATTCGGGCAAATATCCAATGCGTTTTTTGACTTCTAATGGATTGTCAAAAATATCGTAGCCGGCAATGCGCGCCGTGCCTTCTGTGGCGGGCAAAAAACAGGTGAGTACGCGCATGGTCGTGGTTTTGCCCGCGCCGTTTGGTCCCAAAAAACCGACAATTTCACCCTTACCCACTTGAAACGAAATGTCGTCAACAGCCGTAAACGCGCCGTAGCGCTTTGTCAGGCGATCAACTTCTATCACACCTTACTCCTTTATCCCTTAATTTTCTTTGCTCGCAACCTGAAAAATTGCATCAACGGTTCGTGATACGCCCCTTGAGTCGAAATATTTACAGCGTCTAAGCCTATGCGCCGAAACAACGCTTCGCGGTCATCTCGCTCTTTTCTCGTTAGCTTTTGAAATGCATCGCGCACTGCTGCATCGCCAAAATCGACCATGATGCCTTCGCCCGTCTCGGCATCTTCTAACTCCACTATGCCAATTGCAGGTAGATCGTACTCCCGAGGATCTTCCAGTGCTATCGCTATCAGATCGTGACGCCGATTGGCAACGCGCAATGCTTTTTCATAGTCGGAAGCAAAAAAATCAGATACCAGAAACACCACACTGCGCCTGTAGGTCACGCGATTTAAATATTCCAATGCCACATCGATATTTGTACCGCGCCCTGAGGGTTGAAAGTACAACAACTCTCGAATGACGCGCAACACATGCTTTTTGCCTTTTTTGGGGGGAATAAATAACTCGACATCGTCGGTAAAAATGATCAGTCCCACGCGATCGTTATTCTGAATTGCGGAAAAGGCGAGCAACGCGCAAATCTCAGCACCTATCTCGCCTTTCATTTGCGACACCGTTCCAAAGTCACCCGATGCACTCGCATCCACCATCAATATCACGGTGAGTTCGCGCTCTTCGTCGAACACTTTGACAAAAGGGTCATCCATACGCGCTGTTACGTTCCAGTCGATTGTGCGGACATCATCGCCGGGCTGATATTCTCGCACTTCTGCAAACGCCATACCCCTGCCCTTAAATACCGAATGGTACTCGCCAGCAAAAATTGTGTTCACCAGATTGCGTGTGCGCAACTCAATGCGCTTTACTTTTTTGAGGATTTCAGTTGGAATCATGGTAAAAAGTTAGAAGTAAGAAGTGTGAAGTGAGAAGGCCCCGTCCAGCCCCCAAAAGGCTGGTACTTCATTTCACACTTCACACTTTCTTCATGGTACTTCAATGTGATCGAATATTTGGCGCGCAATTTCTTCGGAGTCAATTTCTTCGGCTTCGGCCTCGTATGTCACCAGCACACGGTGGCGCAACACATCCAGGCCGATGGCTTTCACATCTTCGGGGGTGACATAGCCGCGATGGCGCAAAAACGCGTGTGCTTTGGCAGCGCGGGTCAGGGCGATAGACGCGCGCGGCGATCCACCAAATTCGATCAAGGCGCGCAAATCCCCCAGGCCATAAGCCTCCGGATCACGGGTTGCTAATACGAGATCGACGATATAATCTTTGATTTTATCATCCACGTAAATCTCGTCGGCTACGCTTCGCGCACGAATGAGATCGTCAGTTGTTATGACCGTCTCAATTTGAGGGGTTGCATCGCGGCTCATGCGATCGACAATAGTGCGTTCTTCCTGTTTATTGGGATATGTTACCCGCACTTTCAGCATAAAGCGATCGACCTGTGCCTCGGGCAGTGGATAGGTCCCCTCTTGTTCGATGGGATTTTGCGTGGCCAGCACCAAAAATGGATCGGGCATAGCAAATGTTTCGTTCCCAATAGTCACTTGACGCTCTTGCATGGCTTCGAGCATGGCGCTTTGTACTTTTGACGGTGCGCGATTGACTTCATCGGCGAGTACGAGTTGGGCAAAAATAGGCCCCTTTTGAGCTACAAATTGGCCCGTCTCTCTGTGATAGACCATTGTGCCAATCAGGTCGGCGGGCAACAAATCGGGTGTAAACTGAATGCGTTTAAAAGACGCCTGAATCGCCTGAGCCAATGAATTGACAGTTAGCGTCTTGGCAAGGCCGGGAACGCCCTCGAGCAGGACATGGCCGTTGCACAACAGGCCGATTAACAATCGCTCAATCATGTCCTGTTGCCCAACAATGACCTTGCCCACCTCGGCCAATAACCGATCGACAAACGCGCTTTCGCGCCCAACCCGCTCATTGATTACTTGAATATCTTGTCCAACTGTCATTGCATCACTCTCGACTTATTGGTTTGGTACGCAACCACTGTTCGGGCGCTTTGCCCAAATTTGCAATCGAAAATTTGGCATCATCTACCAACTCAGAGTTTGGATATGTATCAACCACCTGCTGATAGGCCAGCCGCGCCTGTTTGTAATCGCCGAGTTGATCGTATATGTAGCCAATCATAAACTGTGCCTGTACACAATATCGGCTCTGCGGAAATCGCGCGATCAGGGTTTCGTATCGCGCAATAGCTTCTTTGTGTTTCTGCTGATTCATCAACACCCGAGCCAGAGCCTGTAGTGCCACCTCAGCGCGAGGATCGTCGGGAAACTGCGCCAGAAATTCCGCCAATTTGACTTCGGCCATTGGATACGACGCCATATCGTGCGCGGCCTGTTCGCCCTCTCGAAATAGCAGATCCGCAGACTGCTCTTGCCCCCCACAGGCGACAAATAGTGGCAAAAAGAATAGGAATCGAAATCTGTGCATCTTTTTCCATCTCCTTTGCTTATTCAAACTTTTTCAAAAACGCTTTTGTCCAATTCGAGTTCCCGTTTTTTCTTTCTACACTGTGCGATCAGATTTGACGGTGTATATTAAAAAAACGCCCTGTTTTCGTCAAGATTTCCGTGTGCTTAAAAAGCAAATACGGGATGCCCACCAGCGCCAACCCACCGTATTCTACCCATTGAACCCACACGGCTTCTTCCCATACACCACGGGCCTGATATTGGATCAAAATATGGTAGGATAAGACCACCAGAAGTGAGAAAGTGATCCAGGGCGGATGCCGAAAAAAAACGAGAAATGGAATTAACCACACGACATACCACGGATGAAGCGTAGGTGTCAGCAGAACAAAGGCCGCCGCAGTCAGATATGCGCAGCGCAACAGGGGAATTCTCTTCCAGATCAGAAACAGAACCACACTTAAAAAGAGCAAGCCAATAATGCCACGCGCTATCTGCCCATTGCCGCAAAGCAGAATGAGTACATCGAACATCGCGCTGTTAAACGACCAGTGTTGTGCATAAGTGCTCAGGCTACCGAAGACAGATGCGCCGGCCCAGGCATAGGGCAAATATCCCAGTAGTACGACACCGGGCACCATGAGCAGTGCCGACCAATTGGTTGGCAGCCATCCTTTCCAGCGCACGAAATACGGCAAAAAAACAAGAGGGAGGAATTTCACCAAAACAGCCCCGCCCAGCGCACTTAGCGCAATGCGATCTCGTCCTGTTAAGAATAAGTACAGTGCGGCTAACAAAGCGACGATGCCCAGCGATTCGATATGTCCATTTCCTGCGATTTCCACCACGATTAGCGGATGCCAGAAGTAAATTAAAACCCATTGTGGCCGCTGCTCAAAATGCCTGAGCAAACAGACTATAAGCCATCCCGCAATCAGGTCGGCACACACGAGTAGCACCTTGATGCCCAGTATGCCACCCGAAATCCCATATCCTACCCAGAATGCCATTTGGGCAATGGGCGGATAAACGGTGGGCAATTCGGGGTGGTTAATTTTGGGGAAAATGAGCGCGTCTCGTACATGCACCAGTTCTTGTGCTGCAGGTGCAAACCGGTAGGGGTTGACGCCCGCCCACTGTACGCGTCCATCCCACACATAGCGATAAATGTCATCGGATAGCGCGGGAATAGAAAACAAAAGGCTAAGCCGAAAAACAACGGAAACGATCACAATAGCGGTCAATGGCACATATTTACAATGCCAGATGGCAATGAGATAGGCCACAGATGCAATGCCAAAAAGTATAAAAAAAACCGGCACATGCTTGCCCAATGCCGGCATTGCAGCAAAACTGCTCGTCATGACCAACCCCATCAAAAGGGGCACGATCCACCGCTGCATAAGTATCTCTTGACGAATAGACGAATAGACGGAGCGGGGTACAACTGGCCGGTGAACGAGCCTGAAAAGCGGCTCGTTGTACACCATCCTCAGGCCAGTTCATAGACGAACCCCGCTACCCCAAGTCAGTGCAAATCCCGATTCGTTGATTCGTTACCGCTGGTCTTGCTCAATATGTCGCCGATGCGTGTTAATTTGCAAAACGATTTTGCCCTGCTTAAATACGCGAACTGTTCCTGTTGACTCAGAAATAGCCAGGGCGATGGCTCGGGTAGTTTTGGTAATCGCCGCCGCCGCCACATGCCGTGCGCCCAACCCCTTGGGCAAAGTGAGACCGCGCACACTCGCTGAAATATAGCGCCCTCCAGATATAATAACCCCATCTTCCCGAATAATAAATGCGCCATCCATCAGCGATACTTCTTTGACCCCTTCGTGAACATCGGGATTGCAGATATTTTTTTCTTTATCGGAATATCCGCGAAAAGGATCAAATGTCATGGATCGCGAATGGTGCAAAACCCGTTTGGAATCGCCAATGACAAATAAGGTGCCGACCGATTCGCCTTCGCGACCTTCCTTGCCAATATTGATGGCAAGATCGAGCGTGGTTTTGACAACTTTGAGCGGTAAATTGCCCGCTATGGCTGCAATTTTTGCCGGGTCGTATATATCAAACCCAATACTGGTATCCATCACCGTTATCGCATCTACGCCCCGAGAGGCCAGCATGCTACTCAGGCATACCAATCGCGCATCTCGGCGAATATATCCACTCTCCAGGCCCCTGATAATGCATTGTCGCAATTGTTCGAAGGGAGTGCCATCACTTCTGCGATAATCATAAGTTAAACGCTGTACACCCTTTTCTTCCACACCACTCAAAAAGTGTTTTTTTCCCGTAACAATCAGGACCTGACAGGTGGCGTTCAGCCTGTGAACATCATCTTGGCTCACGCCGGAATTAGCCACGAGCAGGATCATATCAGCGCAGGTTTCCCGTGCCAAACTTTTGGCAGTACTCAGCAAGGGCTGCGTGTGATTTTCGTTTGATTTAGCCATATTATGAGAAGGTCATGCTGGCCCTGTAAATACGCCCCAAAACTACCGTTTAACTACCGCCGGGAGGAGAAGCGCCGCCGCCGACCATAAGTCACATTTTCTTCTTGAGATACGTTGTGCGACGCTATGACCCCTCCCCGTTCTAAATCTAAAAATTCCCCGGGAATATGTTTGGTCAATATGGTTGGGCCACAATCGTAGAAATGCACGCCAGCCTGATGGGCGCGTGTCGCTGCAATGCGTATGACTGCCCCTCGGCGTCCGGGTCTGGCACTTAACCGCGCGGCGACATCGGCGTCAAATGACAAATGTACATAATCGCGATCATCTGGTACCAGACCCTCAGATAATAATCGCTCAACATCGGCGGAATCCACGCCCTTGTACAAAAATTCGGGTGGTTCTGATGGATCGAGGCCCAGATCGATGGAAAACTGTGCCCATAACGCGCGCGAATGCGATTTTCCACAATCTCGAAACGTTGCTTTTCTCCATCATAAACCACTTTTTCAATATCTTCAAGAGTAAATGTCGAATTTCGGTCTTGAAATGCACGTAAAACCTCGTCGAGGTCGGCAAAACCATAGCGATCGACTTGCAGTCCAAACTCATCGGGCCTGTGTCGCAACATCAATGACAACAATTTGGAAATGTGTACAATTCTTGGTGCCATGCGCTTTCTCCGTAATAATAATCTCTATGAAAACACCACATCTTGCGCGGCATCCACATCCTGAACGCCAATCAACGATAGGCCATCGGGAATGCGCGCCCCACTCAAATTTGCTTTGGCGGCAATACACCGCGTGAAGCCCAGTTTGCGCGCTTCGGTCATTCTGCGTTCAATTTGACCAACCGCACGCACTTCTCCGCCCAATCCAACTTCGCCAATTACAACCGTATCGCGGGACATCTGTCTGCTGCGAAAGCTCGACGCCATAGCCATAGCTACACCCAGATCGACAGCGGGTTCGTCAATGCGCAGGCCTCCTGCGACGTTTAAAAAAATATCCTCAGTACCCAATTGCAGGCCCGATCGTTTTTCGAGCACGGCAATTAAAATCGCCATCCGCCGCGCATCAAATCCCGTGGCCACGCGCTGCGGGTACCCGAAATTGCTGCGACTGACCAGTGCTTGTACTTCGACCAAAATGGGACGTGTACCTTCAATTGTGCAAACAATGGCTGTGCCTTCTCGGTCGGCCTCGCGCTCGGGCAAGAATACCTGTGAGGGATTATCCACTGCGACCATCCCCCGATCACACATTTCAAAAATGCCAATTTCATTTGTCGAGCCAAACCGGTTCTTGGCAGCCCGCAAAATGCGAAATGCACCGTGTTGTTCGCCCTCCAGGTAAAGTACGGTATCGACGATGTGTTCGAGCACGCGCGGTCCTGCAACCGTGCCTTCTTTGGTGACATGCCCGATTAAAAAAATCGATGTGCCCGTGCGTTTGCCCAGTGCCACCAGTTTTGCAGAAGATTCTCTGACTTGTGCCACACTTCCCGGCGCGCTTTGTAGATCTGGGCTAAAAATGGTCTGCACCGAATCGACCACAACCGCAATGGGCTGCATTTCTTCGATGTAGCCGCAAATTAGATCGAGATTGGATTCAGAAATCAAGTACAATTCATCGGATAACGCGCCGATTCTTTGGGCACGCATCCGCGTTTGGCGAGGGGACTCTTCTGCGGATACGTACAGCGTCTTCATACCCGAAAACGCGAGTTGTGCAACGCCTTGCAAGAGCAATGTGGATTTGCCAATGCCGGGATCGCCACCGACAAGCGCAGCCATGCCGGGCACTATGCCGCCACCCAATGTGCGGTCAAATTCGCCGATAGCTGTCTCAATGCGGTCTTCTCTGCCGCCCACCACTTCCGTAATCGGCTGCGGCGGATTTGCTTTGATCCATTCTTCCGCACGCCTGTTTTGTTTTACATCGGGCGATGCCTGTTCTTCGACACAGGTGTTCCATTCACCACAGGATACACACCGACCAAACCACCGTCTCGAATCAGCACCGCATTGCTGACATACATACCGCACGCGCACTTTGCCCATGGGCTATTTTCCTCAGGGAAATTCGCGATAGATTTCGGGGTTTTCAAAGCGAAGAAATTCCGCCTGAAAGGTCAAAAAAACGCTGCCAATCGGCCCGCTACGCTGTTTGCCCAATATGATCTCAGCCACGTTTTCTTGCGTATTGCCCTCTTCATCTACGATGCCATATACCTCGGGGCGAAAGAGAAACATCACCACATCCGCGTCCTGTTCCAGCGAGCCACTCTCGCGCAAATCGGCCAATTGTGGCCGTTTATCCGTGCGACTTTCCACAGCTCGCGACAATTGCGCACAGGCAACGAGCGGAATATCGAGTTCTTTGGCGAGGGCTTTCAGGGACCGCGAGATATAGGCGATTTCCTGTTCGCGGCTGCCAAAACTTTCAGATGTGGTCATCAGTTGTAGATAATCGACAATGATTATCTCAATATTGTATTCGGATTTGGCGCGGCGCGCTTTGGCACGCAGTTCCATGACGGAAATAGCAGGCGTGTCATCGATGTATATGGGGGCTTCAATGAGCTTTCCCGTCCACTCGGATAAGCGCTGCCATTCCTCTTCTGATAGCCTGCCCGTTCGCAAACGGTGCGAACTCACGCGCGCTTCTGCACACAAGAGTCGCTGTGCGAGTTGCTCTGTTGACATTTCCAGAGAAAAATACAATACGGGTGTACTGCCCTTCACGGCGGCATTGCGCGCCATGCACAATGTGAGTGCTGTTTTGCCCATCGATGGACGCGATGCGAGGATGATCAGGTCCGAAGACTGCAAGCCCGCTGTGATTTCATCCAGGTCCGTATAGCCCGTGGTCACGCCAGTCAGCGCGCCTGGTTGTTCGTGCGCGCGCTCAATCGCTACATAAGCCTCTTCAATTGCGGATGCAAGGGGCATAACGCCTTTGCCCAATTCGCCTTCGGCTATTTGAAAGACCCGTTGTTCGGCACGGTCAATGAGCTCGCGCACATCCTCGGTTTCTTCATAGCTTTCGGTAAGCGTTTGGGTCGCTGCGGCTATCAATCGCCGCCTCTGCGCCTTTTCCAGTACGATCTGCGCGTGGTATTCGGCATTGGCTGCTGTCGCCATTTCACTGGCTAACTCAGCAATGAAAACCGCGCCGCCGACATCGTCGAGTTGTCCTCGTCGCACGAGTTCTGCGGTCAGTGTGACTTGATCGACGGGATCGCCGCGCTCAGATAATTTTTGAATTGCCGCATAGACTTTTCGATGTGGCGTATGGTAAAACGCCGTTTCATCCCCCAATACTTCTACCGCGCGATTGATTGCCATATTGTCAATCAACATGGCGCCCAATACAGCGCGTTCGACTTCGAGTGCCTGAGGCTGTGCGCGTTCAGCCGTGTTCAATGTCGGATTTTGGGCGGCCATCAGATTTCAGTCCCATCGTAAAGTTTGCGAACCAGTTTCAAGTCTTCCCATGCAGGGCGCTTCCAGTGTGCATTTCTCAACAGGGCAGCAGGGTGATATGTGGGGACTAATTTCGCGCCCTGATATTCAAAAATTTGTCCTCGCAAACGCCCCATTGACTCGGTGGTCTGCAACAGGGTTTGCGCGGCAAAACGTCCCAAAGTACAGATTACAACCGGCGCAATCAAATCAATTTGTTGTAGCAGATAAGGCTGACATTCAGCAATTTCATCGGGTTTGGGATCCCGGTTATTGGGAGGCCTGCATTTGATAATGTTGGTGATATAGACGTCTTCGCGCGTCAAACCCATGGCTTCGATCATTCGCGTCAACAATTGTCCCGCAGCCCCTACAAAAGGCAACCCCTGCCGGTCTTCTTCCGCACCGGGTGCTTCACCGACAAACATGAGGTCTGCATTAGTGCGTCCGCTTCCAAACACGACTGAGATGCGCGTTTGCGCCAATCCACATTTTTGACAGTTGCAAGCCTCTTGATCCAAAATAGTCAGGGGATCAGCGCCTGATTCCCGATTATCCATCCGCGCAACCGAGGCGGGCGCATAAGCGATTTCTCGCGATAGAAAATCGCGTGCAAGCGCGAGGGTTTCCAAGAGGTCGGGGGATTCATCCATGCGCGTTCTCCCAACGCGACACCAGCCAATCCAAAATGCGGTCTGCCACATCGCGTTTGGACATCAGAGGCAATGCGACAGGTTCTCGATGGGATTCTATAAAAGTCACGACATTGGTATCGACGCCAAATCCCGCACCTTCCACATTCAATTCGTTCAGCACAATCAGGTCAAGGTTTTTCTCGTGGAGTTTTTTGCGGGCATTTTCCAGCGCGTGATCGGTTTCCATCGCAAACCCGATTACGACTCGCTCACCCTTGTTTTGTCCCAGGGAAATTAAAAAATCTTCGTTGGGTAGAAGGTGAAGCGAAAGACCGCCATCGCGTTTTTTGATTTTTGATTTGGACACATGTTCGGGGCGAAAATCGAGTACTGCTGCGGTCATAATTAGCGCGTCGGCATGCTGATATGCGCGGACGGTTGCTACTTTTAAGTCGGCAACTGTGCGGATAGATTCGACCTGTACACCGGCGGGGGCGGTGAGTTCTGTTGGCCCGCTGATCAACGCGACATCAGCCCCTCGGCGGCACGCTTGTTCGGCAATGGCATAGCCCATTTTACCCGTTGAGCGATTGGTGATAAAACGCACGGGATCAATGGGTTGCTCGGTTCTGCCCGCTGTCACTACAATGCGTTTCCCGGCAAGTGATTGCGTCGCGCCTATCATACTACTGGCTTCATCCACAATCTCATGGGGTTCGGCCATGCGCCCCATTCCCTCGGCACCCGAGGCGAGTAATCCCGCCCCCGGCCCAACCATCCGATAGCCATCTTTTTTTAAGAGCTCGACATTTTGCCGCACAGCACCGCGTTCCCACATTTGAGTTTCCATTGCCGGGGCGAGTAAAACAGGTGCTTCTGCAGCCAACAACGCACAGGTCAAAAGGTCGTCGGCTAATCCATGGGCCAATTTTCCCATGCAATTTGCAGTTGCTGGCGCAACAATGATTAGATCGGCCCACTTGCCCAAATGTACGTGGATAACATCGGGGTCGCCGTCTGACGGAAACAAATCCGTATAGACGCGATGGTGTGAGAGTGCTTCAAAAGTGAGGGGCTGCACAAACTTCTGTGCAGAAGGTGTCATGACCACCCGAACCTCTGCGCCTGCATTCTGAAGGAGGCGCAATAAGAATACGCTTTTATAGGCGGCAATTCCACCGCTAACGCCCAGCAGAATCCTCTTTCCCGTCAGCATAGGTCACCTGAATTTTCTTTTCTACAATTCGGTCCAGTGCAATGGTTGTTATTTTTTCTTCACCTTCGGGCACACCCGCAACCAGCCGGGCTTTATTCAACCTTCGCGCTTCTTTTGATGCCAGCAATACGGCTTTATAGGTATTCATATCCCCTTCAACTGTTAATTCCTCAGTGAAAAATACATTCGACATAACGCACTCCTTGTTAGAAATGGGCTTTCGCACTGCAATAACGGACCAGAGACAGGCCGGGAGCATAGCACGAGTTTTTAGAGACTCAAACGACGCAAACACATCCGCCGTGTGCGCCGTCGCTCTGCGCGAATAATAGCGAACAAATCGGCGATGGCCTGTTCCAATTTGTCATTTACGACAACGTAATCGCTGTTTTTTGCCTGGACGAGTTCAGAAACGGCATTTTCCATACGCAAGCGAAAGGCCGAAGCACTTTCAGACTGCCGCGCATTGAGGCGCTCTGCAAGCACATCGAGAGAAGGCGGCACGACAAATACGGTCACGCAGCGATCTCCCAAGACTTTTTTCCACGCGGCCACACCTTGCACATCGACGTCCATTAACATCACATGTCCACCGCACAGAGCTTCTGCAACCGCGTCGAATGTCGCGCCGTAAAGATGTCCATGTACTTCGGCAGACTCGATAAAATCGCCTCGCGTTTGCATGGATTCAAATTGTGCAACTGTCACAAAATGACGGGCAACACCCTGTATTTCGTCATCGCGAGGTGGTCGCGTCGTTGTCGTCACACAGCGCCGTATGCTTGAATCTGCACGCAAAACCCCCTGGCACATCGACGTTTTTCCAACTCCCGATGGCCCGGCGACGACCACGGCAAATGCGGCGGGATTATCACTCAGCTTTTGCCGAATCCATTCAACATCAGTTTCTTCTGATTTAATCATCCGCGATTTTTACTCGATGTTTTGAACCTGTTCTTTGAGTTTTTCAATTTCTTCTTTGATATCCACGACCACATGGGCTATCGTCGCATCACCCGCTTTGGATCCCATGGTATTGGCTTCCCTGAGCATTTCTTGCAGCAAAAAATTGAGACGACGGCCAACTGCTTCTTTGCGTTCGAGCATCTCGAGAAACTGCGCGTTGTGACTGTGAAAACGCACACATTCTTCTGTTATGTCGCTGCGGTCAGCCAAGAGGGCAATTTCCATCAACAACCTGCTCTCATCAATTTGTTCAGGTGTTAATAATTGCGCCAATTTTTCCTCTAACCGCGTTCGAACAGTTTCTACACGCTCGGGTGCGAGGGCTTCGACGCGTTGGAGAAAATCGTTGAGTACTGAAATGCGCGTGCAGAGATCACGGGCGAGTTTTTCACCTTCTGTTAGGCACATGGCCCGACAGGCGTCAATGGCTTGACAGAGTGCAACAGATACCACTTGCCAGAGGGCTTCAGAATCGAGTTCGGGAACTTCAAATGCGAATATTTGAGGCAATTGGGCCATTTGCATCAAATCGATATCGCCCGATATATCCGCGCGAATTTTCTCGATCCCTTTGAGATATGCGGCCAGCACTTCGGGCTTGAGTACGGGAAGGCCCTGCTCTGATGCAGCATCCTGCAAAGTGATACTTACATCGAGTCGTCCTCTTGTAAAGACCGATAAAACGCGTTCTTTGATGCGAGGTTCAAGCTCAGACAAAGAACGGGGCATGCGTACCATCACATCGCCATAGCGTCCATTGACCGACCGAATTTCAACAATAACGCGGCCTAATTCCCCTTCTGCAACACCCTTTCCAAAACCGGTCATGCTGGCGACCATACCCGCTCCCACCTGCTGGCAAATGCAGTAAAAATGTCTGAAATAATAGCCAAAAAAGATAGTCAATTTACATATTATTGTCAATCAAACTGGATAGAACTACGGATTTGAGGTTGTCAATCGCATTTTCTCACGTCTCGCAATTGGGGGTATCAGGTGGTGCTTTTCTACAATCAGGTCTTAGATTGACTTGAACAGGGCAAGGCGGTATATTCTCATGCTTTATAGCTTTCATTGCGCTACTGAGACAGTCAGACGCGCTTTCATACACGAATTTCCGAACTTGTTACAACACAAAAACATGAATCTCCAGAATATTCGAAATTTTTCCATTATCGCGCATATTGATCACGGTAAATCGACTCTGGCCGACCGGTTGCTCGAACAGACGCAAACTCTGAGCAAATTTCAAATGCAAGATCAGGTGCTCGATAGCATGGACCTCGAACGCGAGCGGGGTATTACCATCAAGTCGCACGCCATTCGCATGGATTATACAGCGCCAGATGGTCAGATTTATGAACTCAATCTCATCGATACGCCGGGTCATGTCGATTTCTCTTATGAGGTCTCGCGCAGTCTCACCGCGTGTGAGGGGGCGTTGCTCCTCGTTGACGCGGCGCAGGGAGTTGAAGCCCAAACCGTTAGCAATGTCCTCCTCGCCATGGAGCACGACCTGTTCATCATTCCCGTGATTAATAAAATTGACCTGCCCGGTGCCGAGGTTGATCGCGTAGTGATGCAACTTCACGATTTGCTCGGTGTCGAAGAAGAAGAAATTGTCAAAATCAGTGCTAAAGAGGGCATTGGGATCGATAAACTTCTGACTGCCATCATCGATGAGATACCACCCCCTGAAGGGAATCCGGACGCACCGCTTAAGGCTCTCATTTTCGATTCCATTTTCGATCAATATCGCGGTGTCGTGGCTTATGTGCGCGTGTTTGATGGTGTTTTGGAAAAAAATATGCCTATCCGCCTCTTTTCGACCCACCAAAATTACGACGCCGAAGAGATCGGTACTCTCAAACTCAAACGCATCAAACAACAAAGCCTCAGCACGGGCGAAGTTGGGTATCTCATCGCGGGTATCAAAGATCTTGAAGACGCCCGGGTAGGCGATACCGTTACCGGCTCTGCGAATCCCGCCTCTCATCCCTTGCCCGGCTACCAGGAAGTCAAACCCATGGTCTTTGCCGGACTTTATCCCGTATCATCAGATGACTTTGAAAACCTTCGCTCTGCGCTCGAAAAACTGCACCTTAACGATGCGTCATTGTCCTACGAACCCGAAACTTCGACAGCACTCGGTTTCGGGTTTCGATGTGGCTTTCTGGGCCTGCTTCACATGGAAATTGTCCAGGAGCGACTGGACCGCGAATTTGACATAGACATCATCACTACTGTGCCCAATGTCGAATATCGCGTGCGTCTGACCAGTGGCGAGCAAATCGATGTGCAAAATCCCGCTGAGATGCCACCTGCGGGAAATATAGAAGATATTGCCGAACCCATACTCGATGCCCAAATTCTGGTGCCCTCTGAATATGTGGGCAATATTATGCGTATTGCACAAGATCGTCGAGGCCATTATCGGACGACCGAATACATCGATCCCACCCGTGCCCTCTTGCGCTATGATCTGCCGTTATCCGAAATTGTAATCGATTTCTACGACCGCCTCAAATCGGTCTCGCGCGGTTATGCATCGTTTGACTACGAATACAAAAAACACCAGGCAGCGGATCTGGTCAAACTCGACCTGCTCATCAATGGCGAACCCTTAGACGCACTCTCTGCAATTGTTCACCGCGATAAAGCCTATGAATGGGGGCGCGCGTTGAGCCAAAAACTCAAAGCACTGATCCCGCGCCAGCTCTTTGAAGTCGTTATTCAAGCGGCAATCGGTGCCAAAGTGATCTCGCGCGAAACCGTGCGTCCCTTCCGCAAGAATGTTACTGCCAAATGTTATGGCGGCGATATTACCCGCAAGCGCAAACTCCTCGAGCGTCAAAAAGAGGGCAAAAAGCGCATGAAACAAGTCGGCGCAGTAGAAATTCCTCAAGAGGCGTTTCTCGCTGTTTTGCAGATGGAAGTGTGAGGAAAATGCCCCCCCAAAAATCCGTGACTATCGAATATATCAAAGCCATCTTACTCGCGTTTGCACTCGCGCTTTTTATTCGCATATTTATCGTGCAGGCATTTCGCATTCCTTCGGGATCGATGGAAAACACTTTGCTGGTCGGGGATTTTTTGCTGGCGAACAAATTTATTTATGGCGCTCGCATTCCCCTTATCGATATTCGCCTGCCAGCGTGGCGCTCGCCAGATCTCGGCGATATTGTCATTTTTCAGTATCCCAGAGATCCGTCCCGAGATTTTATCAAACGCATTGTTGCAGGTCCCGGGCAGAAAGTTGAAATCAAAGATAAAATCCTTTATGTTGACGACAAGCGCGCGATTGATCCGTCCAGAGCCAAATATATCGATTCTGTTATTCTCCAACGGAGGTCGGCGGCCAATACGCGGGATAACTACGGACCTAAGATCGTGCCCGAAGACTGTTATTTCGTGATGGGCGATAACCGCGACAGCAGCGAAGACAGTCGATACTGGGGCTTTCTCAAGCGCGATCTCATTCGGGGGAAAGCATTTATGCTTTACTGGTCCTGGGCACCTGATGATCGCGTTCCCGCATATAGCAATATAACTTCTCTGCTCAGTATTGCGTTCTATAATCTGTTCCATTTCCCAGAGCGCGTGCGCTGGCAGCGCATTGGTATGCTCGTGGAGTGAAACGCTATGCACCTCGGCCTTTACATTCATATCCCATTTTGTCACTCTCGCTGTCCGTATTGTGATTTTGCATTTGTCGTGGGCAAAAATTATATGGCGACGCGCTATACGGATGCGGTGATTGTCGAAATGCAAAATCGCATACAATCTCTCGGAACGCTCCCGGTGTTCAACACGCTTTACTTTGGAGGAGGCACGCCCTCAGCAATACCACCTGGGCAATTGAATCGGATCACGGCAAGTGCGAAAAACGCGATCGCTCCCGATGCAGAGATTACGGCAGAGGCCAATCCAAATGATTGCGAACACTTTGAAAAATTATATGAATACGGCATCAACCGCTTGAGTCTGGGCGTGCAGGCATTTACAGATCGCGCACTCAAAGCACTCGGTCGATTTCACACGGCATCAGATGCGATAGTTGCGTTTCAAGCCGCCCGTGATGTGGGGTTTAAGAACATAAGTATCGACCTTATGTACGGCGCGCCGGGGCAGACGCCTGAAGAATGGGCAACGAGTATTCAGAGGGCCATTGAGTTATGGCCCGAACATATTTCAGTGTATGGACTCACGATTGAACCCCAGACTAATTTTGCGCGCCGCTTTCAAAAGGGGAAATTGGATGTGCCGCCTGAGACCGACCAGGCCGAGATGTATATGTATGCTATTGACCAACTCGAGGGTGCTGGATACACACATTACGAAATTTCCAATTTTGCCCGACCGGGATTTGCGTCGCGTCACAATCTCAACTACTGGCATGATCGTCCCTATCTGGGCGTTGGTTTATCTGCACATTCATATTTCGACAATCGCCGGTCCTGGAATGTGTGCGATCTCACAACTTATATGCAGCGTGTTGAGGCAACCGGATATGCAGTGGAAAGAGAAGAACAGCTTACACCGACACAACATCTGCTGGAGCGCATTATGCTGGGGTTGCGCCAGCGCCGGGGGCTTCGTGCAGAGTTTTTGAGTCATCCGAAAATCCAAAAACAGTATATCGCGATGGCAAACCAGCACTTGCTGGAACGAACTGATAACCGCGTTCGCCTGACACGGCGAGGTCTCTTGCTCGCCGACCTGGTATGCACCGAACTCGTTAGAGAACTATAGATGGAATTTCACATCCGGCTACCCGGTTCTACCGCCAATCTCGGTCCTGGTTATGATGCACTGGGCATGGCGCTGTCCATTTACAATCATGTTGTGGTAAAAACCCGTTCCCGACCGGGTGTGTCGTTTAGCATAGAGGGTGAAGGCGAAGGTATTTTGCCCTTCGATGAGGAGAATCTCTTCTATCGCGCCGCGCAATTCACCGCCCAACACGCGGGGAAAATACTGCCCGGGATTGATATCCACATGCACAACATTGTGCCCCTCGCCCGGGGATTGGGCAGCAGTTCAACGGCCATTGTTGGCGGTGTTGTTGCAGCCAATCACCTCTTATGCGAACCCTTTTCGCAGATGGAGATGCTCGATATTGCCACCGCTATTGAAGGCCATCCCGACAATGTCTCGCCCTGCTTGCTCGGCGGCCTCACTGCTTCTACTATGGATGGCAACCGCGTTGCATGCGTGCGCGCCCTGCCGCCGAAAGAATTGCGCGCCGTGGTCGCCATTCCCGGATTTGAACTCAAAACCGAAGACGCTCGCGATGTTTTGCCCAAGATCATTTCCCACCGTGACGCTGTTTTCAGTACAAGCCGAGCATGCATTGTTACGGCAGCGCTGATTACGGGAGATTTTGAGCATCTCGCTGTTGGCATGAAAGACCGATTGCATCACCCCTATCGGGCAAAACTCATTCCGGGTTTTGATCAGGTACTCGCAGCAGCGGTCAAAGCTGGGGCATGGGGTGCCGCGCTTTCGGGCGCGGGGCCGACCCTCATCGCGCTTACAACCCAAAATGCCGATGCTATCGGGCAGGCTATGATCGATATTTGGGCAAAAAAAGATATACAAGCGCGTTATCGCATCCTCGAAATTGATCCATCGGGAGCCACCGTCACATGATTATTTCTATGGCATATCCGGGACGCTATATGCGTCTTTTTTATATCGTGCTCGTGGGTTTGCTCATTTTTGACTTTGCGTTTTACCCTTTCGCTGCACACGCGCAATCTCGCCGCACTGCATCTGAAGAAAAGCCCGAACGGAAATCCCCCAGGCCCTTTACCACGCCTGTTCCCCAAAAAACAGAAGAAGAAGTCGCACCACCGGTTGAAATCAAAAGCATTGGCAAAGCAGCCTACGATGCGGTTATTCGGTCGGGGTGCTATATTGTCGGACCGGGGGATGTTTTTGCCGTAGTTGTAAATAGTGATGAAGGAATTGAAACCACTGAAGTGCCCGTCGGCGCGAGCGGCAGTTTGCCTTTTCCGTATATTGGACCTGTTTCCGTTGCGTTTTTATCGCTTGCAGAAGCCAATCTGGCTATCCAGAACGCTATAAAAAAACGCTTTCATCAACTCGATATCTCCATCAGCCTCGCGCGCCTTCGCACATTTCCCATCAACGTAGTTGGCGAAGTACACATGCCAGGAGCCGTTGATGTTGAAGGTGTCGAACAGGCATCGCAACTTATCACCAAAGCCGGGGGCCTCATTGATGATTTTAACCGCAAAGGCTCCAGCCGCAATATCCAGATTATGCGTCTCGATGAAAATGGACAATGGCACAATACGGGACGCCGGATCGATCTCGAGCTATGGAACCGCACGGGGAAAGCGCAGTACAATCCCTTTATGCTCGACGGAGAACAAATTGTAGTGCCGGTTGCTCACCGCGATTCCATCTATGTCACAGGTGCAGTACTATACTCGGGTAGCTATGAATTTGCGTCTGGAGATCGCGTGTCCGATCTCATTGTTCTTGGGAATGGTTTGCGTGCCCATTCCCCGCCAAAGCGCGCCCGTCTTTTGCGCCTGTCGGATGATGGTGAGTGGAGACCCATAGATATCGATCTTTCCCGTGTGCTTGCAGGTGATCCCCAGGCGAATCTCACTTTGCAGGCGGGTGATAAACTCTATGTTATTGGCGAAACAAAACGGGTTTATGTCGAAGGCGAGGTAAAATTCCCCGGTTCTTTTCCTTTTAAAGAGGGGCTTCGTCTCAAAGAATTATTACAACGGGCCGAACTTACCCCCGAAGCATCCGTGGTTCAGGCTTCTCTTATTCGAAAAGTCAATTTCGAAGAACAGACCATCGAAGATGATCCCGCGCTCAATCGATTGCTCGGCATCCCTCGCTCACAGCGCACCGATGCTGAAGAAGCCCTCATTACCCTCAAAACCCAGCAGCTTTCCGGGCGTTTGCCCATTGATTTTGTAGCGCTCATGGCTGGTGACGAGCGGCACAATATCCTCCTGCAAGATGGCGATGTCGTCCGCATTCCGCGATTTGTGCCTTCTGTGCGCGTGACAGGTGCAGTCGTTGCGCCTGCGAATATTCCTTATGATGCGGCGCTTACGGTTGGCGATTATATTGATCTCGCTGGCGGTTTTAACACGCGCGCAAAACGAAAAGACATCATCATAGTTGAGGGCAATACGGGCAATGCCATAGATGCCACCGCAGAATCGCTCGTGCGTCCCGGCGATGCGATTTTTGTTCCCCCACGAGAGCCCGGGCAGGGCTACCGCATTGCGAGAGAAACTATTGCGATGCTCGGTTCTGTTGCATCGCTTGTTCTGACTATATTTTTCATCGGCAGGGAAGCGACTAACTGAATATGGAATCTGAACGCAATATTCTCGACCACATTTACGTTCTCGTGCGCTGGCGGCGCATGATTCTCATGTGCTTTTTTGCCGTCACGCTGGTGACAGCGGGCATTTCTCTGATCTTGCCCAAAGCCTACCGCGCGTATGCCAGAGTTTATCCCCCACAAGATACCGGCGGTAGTCTCGGAGGACTATCTACCCTTTTGCAAGAACTGCCTCTCAATTTGATGGGACTGGGTGGTGAGGTCATATCTGCCACAGAATTTGTTCCGGTCGTTGAAAGCGAAAGTGTACGTCTTTCTGTTGCCAGGCGGTTTGATCTCGCCACGCGGTATGGTGCCAGCCATCAAAGTGAATTGCTCGATATGATATCCAATCGCCTGCAAGTCGATCTTTCTCGCGAGCAATTTCTCACGATTTCCTACGAAGCCGATACCCCAGAACTGGCGGCAGAATTGACCAATGCTTTCGTTGAAGAACTCAATAACGCGCTTGAACGACGCAACCAAGATAAAACGCGTGCCTATCTGGTCTATCTCACAGAGCGACTCAAAGAAGCCGAACAGGACATGCTCAAAGCCGAGCGGCGCTATCGAGATTTTCAGAACGAGTACATGGTATTAGACGTTGAAACCCAGGCCAAAACACAGCTGGAAATATCTTCTACGCTCATCGGCTCGCTGGCAGAACTGATTGTCAAGCGCGATGTCCAATCAAAGCTGATGACCGCAGATAATCCCGAACTGAAAAAACTCGATATGGAAATCCAGACCACGCGCCAGGTGCTCGACGATTTGCTTATGGGCCAATTTCCCGATAGCCTGCGCAGCAGCGATTCGGATGGACAATTGCCAGAGGTTTTCAAACCCTTCCGACAATTGCCCGAATTGGGTCTGGCCGCGGTGGCACTCATCCGCGATGTTGAAATACAAAACGCCATCTATCAGTTTATCAAGCAGGAATACGAAAAAACGCGCTTTGAAGATGAAAAGGGCACACACACTGTCACGGTCCTGGATTATGCGCGACCTCCCGATACGCGCAGCTATCCACGCCGCAGCCTCATGGTCGCCATTGCGGGAGGGCTTAGTCTGATATTGAGTTGCTTGTTTGCCTTTGTATTTGAAGCTCTGAGAAATCTGACTCCGGAGAATCGGGCCAAACTCGATGCCATATCAGAGGAATTGTGAGTAAGCGAGGTATTTCCATGCAAAAATTGTCCCGTGATTCTACAATTCTCACCACCACAGTTGGGTCTTATCCGCTGCCCGACTGGCTCGTGGCAGCACCGAGTGAAACCGCTGTTGTGGATGCCACGCGCGTTATCTTCGATACGCAGCGTCAGGCTGGAATTGATCTGCCTACCGATGGCGAACTCTACCGATTTGACATCAACCATCCCGAGACCAATGGCATGATCGAATATTTTGTGCGCCCTATGGGCGGTACGCGCGTCGATTTTGGGCGTACTGAGGTCGAGACATTTCGTCAACGACAATCCATGGACTTTCGCGCCAAACCCGCTGCTGTTGTCGATGACGCGCTCTCAGAGGGGGCACTCGACCTGTTATCCGACTGTTTGCGTGCAGCAACCGTCGCAGGTGGTTCCTTCAAATTTACGCTTACCAGCCCCTATATGCTTGCCCGCACCTTGCTCGACAACTACTACGGAGATTTTGAAGCCCTGCTCATGGGGGTGGCCGATGTGTTGGCCGATCAGGTGCGCGGCCTGCCATGCGCCTGTGTACAGGTCGATGAAGCCAATATTCCGGGTAATCCCGAGGACGGGCCTATCGCAGCGAAGGCGATTAATAGAGTACTCGACGCGGTCGATCCCGATACTGAGAAAGCTGTTCACTTTTGTTTTGGAAATTACGGTGGGCAAACCATCCAACGCGGCACCTGGCGCGCGCTTATTGATTTCCTCAACAATCTGCACACCGATCACCTCGTTCTCGAACTCGCCCATCGCCCTGATGATGATCTGGTTGCTCTGAAAGAAATTGATCCGCGCATCAAACTCGGCATTGGCGTGGTCGATATCAAAATTAATCACGTTGAAACTGCCGAACAGATTGCCCGACGCCTCGATTACGCCGAAAAAGAACTCGGCCCGGGGCGCATCGCATTTATTCATCCCGATTGCGGGTTCTGGATGCTCAAACGCTCGGTGGCAGACCAAAAAATCGTAGCCCTCGCGCAAGGCAGAGATCTTTATTTGGGAAGGGTGAAGTGAGAAGGGTGAAGTGAGAGGGTGGTCAACTACAGCATAGGCAGTCATGCTCGAATGACTCGCCTTCATATCCCATTCCGTACATTCTATACATGCGATATATTTATATATTCTTTTGTATTTTTCTGATCTCGGAAGCAGGTGTTTTCGCCCAGACACGCGGTGCGATTGTCACTATTGCCGGTGGTGGTCTGGAAGATGGCGATAATGTGCTGGCAACAGATGTTGTGCTCAATCGTCCGCTCGGAATTGCGCTCGATACACGGGGAAATCTCTATATTGCGGATACGGATAATCACCGCATTCGACGGGTGGATGCGATAACGGGTATCATCACTACAGTAGCGGGTACTGGGGAGCCGGGATTCTCGGGCGATGGCGGGCCTGCGACAATGGCATTGCTCAATACTCCCAATGCCATTGCGGTCGATAGCGCGGGCAATATTTATATCAGTAGCGGTGGCGCGAGTGAAAGTGATGTTCACAATCGACGCATTCGGCGCATTGATGCTTTTGGTATCATCACTACGGTCGCGGGTACGGGCGAAGGTGGTTTCAATGATCTGGTACCCGCGCTGCAAGCCACGTTCCACGAAATTGTCGCACTGACGATGTTGGGCGATATAGCTCTTTTAATCTCCGATAGTCTCGATGAGAATGGACAGGGCAACAATCGCGTGCGGCAATTTAACCTTGCGAATAATACCATAGGTACAATCGCGGGCAACGGCAGTGCTCAGACGTCGAGTATTCAGGATGGTGGGCTGGCAACTCGGGCGGGGTTGACTCCTGGACAATTGGCTGTGACGGGTAATGGCGATCTCTTGATTGCGGATTTTAATAATGGACGCATTCGCCGCATTAGCAGGGCAACGCGAGATACGACGGTTGTTGTCGTGATCAATACTGTGGCCGGGCGGGGAGCGACCTCTGCGGAAAATCTATCAGAAGATCTCTACAAGGGCGATGGTGGGCCAGCGACAGGTGCTTTATTTTTTTCTCCTTCGGGCGTTGCTATTGATGGAGCTGGCAATATCTATATCGGCGATACGGGCAATAATCGCATTCGCGTGGTTGAAACGGAAACGGGCAATGTATTGACTATCGCGGGAACGGGTGTTGCAGGCGAGGGATCTGAAGGTACACTCGGTCTTCTGTCTGATCTGGGGCAGCCCACACATTTGCTGATTGATGGTAATGGGGACCTCATCTTTATCGATGCTTTCAACAATCGCATCCGCAAACTGCGCGATCCCGCGTTCCGAATGCCTCTTTTCAACGCTATATCCACGGATATCATCTTTGGTAGAGTTAGCGTTGGCGATCCGGCTGTGCGCCATTTGCGCGTTGAAAATCGAGGTAATTTGTCCGTTCGTATTGAAGCAGCTATTTCCGATAACCCCGGGTTTCGCGTTTTGTCGGAATTGCCCTTCGAAGTCGGCATCGCACAAATCGCTGAACTTGAGATTGTATTTGATCCTGTACAAACAGGTGTGGCAAGAGGTGTTATCACTATTACCACCAATGACTCGCGCATACCTTCTGCCACGGTCAATGTGCAGGGATGGGGAGATGCTGCCAATATCGGACTTTTTCCATCCGATGTTTTAATTTTTGATCGCACCTCTATTGGGCAATCTCAAACCTTGTCGGTACGCATTTCCAACCTCGGTGCTGGCGTTCTGGTGGTTCCCAATGCCACTACGACCGACTCGCAATTTGTTGTCGAACAAACCGATGTCCTCCGCATTGAATCCGGACAAAGCCAGCGACTTCCCATTATTTTCCGCCCGCAGTCCGAGGATCTCCAACAAGCCGTGTTGACCATTTTTAGCAATGCGCCAGGAACCCCTGCTGTTAGACTTCAATTGCGGGGCATTGGGCAAAGTGCCCAGCCCGGCGGATTTGTCGATGTGGCACCCAACATGGGTTTGGGGGATACAGGTGCGGGATTTGGTGCGGCTTGGGCAGATTTTGACAACGATAATGATCCCGATTTCTATCTCGTACGCAGCAGAGAACCCAATCGGTTATATCGCAACGACGGTACGGGGTTCACAGATATCGCGCCAGCACTGGGTATCGACGATTCCGGCGATGGCAGTGCGGGGATATGGGGGGATGTGGATGGCGATGGCGATCTCGATCTTTACGTCACCAACTTTGGCGAATCCAATCGGTTATATCGCAATGACGGTGTGAGATTCACAGATATTGCCACCACTTTTGGGGTTGACGGCTCTGGAGATGGGTATGGCGCAGCTTGGGCAGATTATGACCGCGATGGGGATCTCGACCTCTATGTCGCTAATTTTGGCGCGAATCGCTTCTATCGGAACGATGGCAATGGTTTTTCCGAGCGTGCCGATAGTCTGGGCATAGGCGATATAGAGAGCGGGATTCAACCCGCATGGGGCGATTTCGACAATGATGGGGACCCGGATTTGTTTTTGGCGAATAGCGGACCCAACCGCCTTTTTCGAAACGATGGCGAGCAATTCACATCCGTAGAAAATATTTTTAGCCCGGTTGATACCGGGCCGAGTTTTGGCGCGACGTGGGGCGATTTCGACAACGATGGTGACCTCGACCTGTTTATCCCCTATTTTGGTGCGGATAATAGATTCTATATAAACGAAGACAATGGCGTGTTCAGAGATCGCGCACCTGAGATGATGCTCAATCACGATGGACGAGGCAGAGGTGCGGTATGGGGAGATTTTGACAGCGATGGTTTTCTCGATCTCTATGTGACAAATAGCGGTCAGCCCAATTTGTACTACCAAAATGAGGATGGGCTTTTTGTAGAGATGTCCGATTCTTTGGGCGTTGCCCTGAATGCCGATAGCCGCGGTGTTGCCCTTGCCGATTACGACAACGATGGGAAACTCGATTTGTATGTCGCAGTGCAGGATGGTCCCGATGCTCTTTTTCGCAATCGCGAAGCTGATGGCAATTGGATCGCAATTCGGCTTCGCGGGACAGATAGCAGCACCGATGCGATTGGTACGCGCCTCAAAATTGAGTTCAAAGATGGGGATGGCAATAATCGCCAGGCCATTCGAGAAATTACAGGAGGTGCTTCCTTTTTATCGCAGGATGTGCTCTTGCCCACATTTGGTGTGGGCAAAGCCGAAAAAATCGAAGTGCTCTCCCTGCGCTGGCCCAGTGGTATTGTACAGCAATTTCGCAGTGATAGAGACGATTTATCGGTCAATCGCGTTATAGATATTACCGAAAAACCCTCCCTGCCCCCTGCTCGCGTTCTTTTGTTTGCAGACGCGGCCAATTTGCTGGCCAATGGTATCTCCGAAATTGAACTCACCGCACAGATCGTCACAATAGACAACAGACCTTTGCCCACCAGCGATCAGGCGGTTAAATTCCGCATAGAGAGCGGTAGTGGTCTCATCATTTCTTCTCAGAGGTCCGAAGCCGCCGGAGATTCCGTCGCGGTGCGCGATGGCGTGGCGTATGCGCGTTTTCGAGCAGGTCGAGACCATGGGCGCGTTGTCATGGTTGCCGAAAGTGCGGGTCTGGAATCCGGGCGCGTTGAGATAGAACTCCTCAAACCTTTTGGAGAAGATGCCCTGACCATTCGCACTATCGCCGGTTCGGGCGATGAGGTCGGTGGGTTTCAAGGCGATGGCGGCGCAGCTATTGAGGCACTTCTTCAGCGACCACAAGGCGTATTGGTCGATCCGTTGGGCAATATTTATATTGCGGATACAGAGAATCACCGCATTCGCTTTGTGAGTGTGGAAACAGGTATTATCCAGACTATTGCAGGGACAGGATATGCGGAAGATATTAATATGCCTCGAGGTATGGTTCTTCAGGGCGATTTGCTCATCAGTCAGATGGGCAATCACGTTGTGAGCACGGTGCAGGATGAGGTGTTGTTCGCCTTTGCAGGAATTGGAATTGGTCAGTTTGGAGGCGATGGGGGGCGTGCTTTGGACGCCAATTTGAGAAGTCCTGCAGGGCTTGCCATTGACTCGCGAGGGAATGTCTATATCGCCGATACGGATAATCACCGCATTCGCAAAGTCGATGCCAATGGTATTATTACAACTATTGTAGGCAGCGGCGATCCGGATCAGGGCGCATTTTTGGGCGATGGTGGTGCGGCCACACAGGCGCGCTTAAATCGCCCCAGTGCGGTTGCTATTGACGCGCATGACAATATTTATATTGCGGATACGGATAATCACCGCATTCGCAAAGTCGATTCCAATGGTATTATTACGACCATTGTGGGAATGGGAATTGGAGGATTTTCTGGCGATGGTGGTGCGGCCACACAGGCGCAACTTAATTCTCCAAAGGGTATTGCCGTTGATACACAAGGATATCTTTTTATTGCCGATACGAATAATCATCGCATTCGCTTGCTCGATTTGAATAGCGGCTTGATCCAGACTGTGGCGGGCACGGGGTCGGGACAACTCGATTTCGAAGAAGGCAGTGCCCTCGCCGGAAGTCTCAATGCCCCACATGGTTTGGCTCTTAGTCCAACTGGCACCCTGTTAATTGCGGATGCAGCAAATCACAGAATACGAGAACTGTCTGTTCTCTTTGATTTGGCTTTTGCATTGCCTGCTGTTCCACAGGCAAAAGCCTTCGATTTCAATGCCGATGGTCGGTTCGATTTCGACGATTTTCGGATCTTTGTCAACGCTTTTGACTCCGCCGATATGCGCTTTGATCTCAATGCCGATGGTCGGGTTGGGTTCGACGATTTTTTACAATTTGCCAGGGTTTATGAAGTGAGAAGTGAGATGCCATGATCGCACTGCCAACACCTCAAAATATCAATCAGGCTGCCGATATTATTAAAAACGGCGGCCTGATTGCCTATCCGACCGAGACTGTGTATGGCCTGGGGGCAGCCCCCCATAACGATGAGGCTGTTCAGAAAATTTTCACTGCCAAAGGGCGTGCAGAGGACAAGGGGTTTATTCTTCTGATTCGCGGTGTAGATGATCTTTCAAGGCTCGTCTGCGCTGTATCTCCGACAGCTCAAATACTTATTGAGGCATTTTGGCCGGGACCGCTCACCCTTGTTTTTCGCGCCAATCGCGATCTTTCTCCTGCCTTGCTCGGCGGACGCGATACGGTAGCTCTCCGCCATTCGAGTTCGCCCATTGCCTTCCAATTGCTCACTGCACTCGGCGGTCCCCTCACGAGTACGAGTGCCAATCGCTCTACAGAGCCTCCGGCGCGTTCGGCATCCGAAGTGCAAAACGCGCTGGGCGAGCATCTCGATCTCATTCTCGACGGTGGGCCTTCCGACAGTACGCCCCCTTCTACACTTGTCGATGTTTCTACCGACCACGCAATTCTCCTGCGCGAAGGTGCTGTTTCTGCTCAAAAACTCAGATCGCATATTCACCTTTATAAAAAATAAAAGGCGAGAAGAAAAATCTCCTCGCCTTATCGCGAATACGGGAAGCCATATTTGCTTAAAATGAAACATTGCTCATCACATAAGCCCAGTGCATGTTCTCGTTCAATCGGCCCAATGCCTTGATGGCATCTCGCGCCAGGGCAATTGTATAACCGGTGACAAAGGTTACATTTTCGCTGTATTGATATGATAGTGTTAAATCGAGTTCATCTGCCAGATGACCCGATTCCAAATTGCCTTTTTGGGCGAGGAAGAACACATGTCCATCCGCTGCCAAACGCAACCGCTCTTCCTCATCCAGCGGTAAGGATACTTTTATCGCAAAGTCCTGAAGGCCCAGATTTTGAGTGTGGACGGGTATGTTGAGAAATAAATCGGCAAATCCGTAGTATTTGTGATTGGTTGCAAAGAGGGTGTCAAATGATTTCCATTTGCTGTCTTTCTCATTGCCATCGCCAGACAAATAATCATACCACAGGGTCAGGCTACCACTGCCCAGTGTTGTGCCCAGTCTTCCGCCAAACATAAATGCCGAGCCGTTTGGTCCGCGTCGTTCGCCCGTTTGGAACGAGCCTTCTGCGCGGTAGATCCAGTTCGATTTTTCGCCGTAAATGCGCGCGCCGAGTGTCCATAGCCGCGTATTATCACTTCTGTTGAAGCCACTGGGGGATACGTGATGGTAGATGCTGTAAAAATCTGCGGATGTACTCGTTCCCGATGCAGTAGCATACAAAGCAGCCAGATAGGCATTGCCGCTTATACCTTCGGCTGTGGTATCGGATAGACGAACACCAACGCCTTGAACTGTACCCCATTGGGGTTTGGCGGTTACGATAACGCCATCGAATGCACGCCCTTGTTGTGCCCATTCAACTGCGCCGATTATCCGCTGCCCGCCCAATCCTATCGCCTGTCGTCCAATGCGAAGGGATAGGGCTGTGTCGCCCATATCTTTGATATCCATATACGCCTGATGAAAGTCGAAATTGTCGGCATTATAATCGGTGAAGGTATTGGTTTCTTCACCCCACAGCCGCACATCCTGCAATTGAATAAAGACATTTACATCCTGATCTAAAGTTGCTGTAATATTCAGCCGGGTACGCATGGATGTGAATACGTCGTGCCCATTGCCAACGGGATCTCGAAATTCCGTGCGAGGTCGAATTTGCCCTCCAAACTCGATATCTGTGGCTTCAACACCACTTGCTATAACGACAATTATCGCTATACCAACCAACCATCTCGACAGCATATTAGCCTCCTGAATACAAATCTTTCAAATAGAGGTCACACCAAGTATAATATACTACAAAAGTTTAGACAATATAAGCTATCAAAAAACAATCTGCTTATTACAACAAATTTCCCTGGACGGGTTCTTCGACAATTCCAACTCGAATGCGCTGGGCCAGGTTTGTGTGTCGTTCTGCAACCCGATTGTTGCGAACAGCCATCCCCAAGGCTTGTTTTGTGCCTACCAGCACGACCAGTTCTCGCGCCCGCGTAATGGCTGTGTACAACAAGTTGCGCTGTAACATCATATAGTGTTGCGTGGTCAAAGGCATTACCACGGCACGAAATTCTGCACCCTGGCTCTTGTGGACACTCATGGCATATGCCAGTACCAACTCGTCTAATTCCGAAAACTCGTATTCTATGACGCGGTCCTGAAACCGCACGCGCAATATATCATCCTCTATGCCCTGAACGCGCCCAATATCCCCATTAAAAACATCGCGGTCATAGTTATTTCGCACCTGCATCACTTTGTCGCCTATCCGAAATCGGATACCGCCTCGCGTCATTTCCTGTCCTTTGGGATTTAACTCGTCTTGCAGGACATGGTTGAGATTGTTTGCGCCGGTCTCTCCGCGATACATCGGCACGAGTACTTGAATATCTTCAATACTGTCCAACCGATATGTGCGCGGCAAACGTGCAGCACACAATCCACAAACCATCTCGACGACGTGATCGGGTTCCGAAACTTCGAGAAAAAAGAAATCCGCATCGCGATCATTCCGCACGTATGGCATTTCGCCGCGGTTGATCGCGTGAGCATTGGTAACAATATGGCTCGTTTGTGCCTGTCGAAAGATTTCGTTGAGTTCCACGACTTCTACAATGCCAGACGCAATTACATCCTTCAATACATTCCCCGCGCCAACCGATGGCAACTGATCGACATCGCCCACCAGGACTACCGAAGCGCTGATTGGAACAGCGCGCAATAGGCTGTTCATCAGAACCGTATCGACCATGGATATTTCATCGACAATCAGAGCTTCGATCTCCAGGGGGTTCTCAAAATTTTTCTCAAACGCCATTTCAGACGGGCTAAATTTCAGCAATCTGTGGATAGTTTTTGCCTCATATCCTGTCGCCTCAGACATTCGCTTGGCTGCGCGTCCCGTTGGTGCTGCCAAGGCGATTTTTTTGTTTCGCGCCTCTAAAAGTGCGATCAGCCCTTTAATGGTTGTTGTTTTACCCGTTCCCGGGCCACCGGTCAATACCAGCAAATTGTGCGATAATGCTTTTTTCAATGCCAATTTTTGACGGGGCGCGAATGTGACCCCGTCGCGCTGTTCTATGGCTCTGATCTCCGCTGGGATATTGCCCAGTTCAATGCGTTGCACTTGAGATAATTGATAGCACCGCGTTGCCGCGCCCTGTTCGGCATAGTACAAATGCGGCAAATACACCCGCTCGTCATCGACGACTATCGATTCTTCGGAGAGCAATTGCGCCACGCACGGTGGGATTGCATCGACGGGGACATCAAGTGCTTCGGCACACGATTCAATGAGCGCGTCTGCGGGCAAGAAAACATGCCCTTCTTTGTCTGCGGCTTCATTGAGTACATGCAAAAGACCGGCCTGAATGCGCCGGTTTGAATGTGCGGGTATGCCCATTTTTTGCGCGATGCGGTCTGCCGTCAAAAATCCAATCCCCCAAACATCTACCGATAGGCGATAGGGATTTTCTTGAATCAATTCAACGGCTTCATGCCCGTACCGCTTCCATATTTTTACGGCGTATCCCGTGCCCACTTCGTGCGATTGCAAGAATAGCATTACATTGTGAATCTCGCGCTGGTCTTCCCAGGCTTTGATAATCCACTTTGCGCGTTTGGTCCCCAGTCCCTCGACTTCGACCAGTCGTTTGGGATCTCTTTCAATGACATCGAGCGCTTCTTTGCCAAAGTGATTCACAATCCGCTTTGCCGTGACGGGTCCGATGCCTTTGATCAATCCCGAACCCAAATACCGCCGCATTCCCTCTACTGTAGATGGATGCACGGTCTGGTAGGATTCAATTTTGAACTGTGCGCCATATTGCTTATGGGTTGTCCATTCGCCTTCCAAAATCACGGTCTCGCCCGGGTTGATCGACAGCATTTCGCCCACAATGGTCGCCAGACGGTTGTTGTGTGCGGTGGATCCCTCTACCTGCAAACGGGCAACCGTGTATCCATTCTCTTCGTTTTGAAATGTAATGCGATCTACAATTCCGCGAAGCTGAGCCATATAAAACCTCGGCGAACATGTTCTCCCATCACACAATCGGAGTGGTAGAGGAATTATACGACACTTGTCGCGGTTTTACAAGTTGTATCAAATTTGCAGTACACAAAATGTATAAAATCCGTATATTATTGAAACACAACGTTTAACGGCTACGTCACAACGGAAAAGAGGTTGGCCCAAAAGCATTGACACACCGCATGTACCTGTCGGTGTGATCTGGGGTCCTCGCGCCGTCCCGCCAAGAACTCGCGCGAGGGCCTTTCTTTTTTGGTACACGAGATGGTTGCCCTCGGGCCAACCATGTCACAAATTGAAATTTTCCTGAAAAACAAAAAGCACCTACCCGTCCCTCCACCAAATCGCCAAATTCGACGTAAGGAACAAGCAGGTGCCTCGTGGACTGGTATGGCAACGCTGCTGAAACGCTGTGCGTTCCGAAAATATTGTTTTTTTCACAGGCCAGTCGGCGGAAAATATAGCCAATCTCATATTCGAGGTCAAGGTCAAAGACGAAAAAAAAGGGAGAGATGAAATGAAGCGGTTTACTACCGTTATTTTGCTCGGCTTGATATGGACGGCTCATGCGGAAGAAGATCGCAAGACGATTTTGTTTTTGGGGGATAGCCTGACCGCGGGTTATGGCCTGGATAAAACGCAGGCTTTTCCCACGTTGATTCAGGCAAAGATCGATTCGCTCGGGTGGACGTTTGATGTGGTTAATGGCGGACTGAGTGGCGAAACATCGGCAGGAGGGTTACGGCGGGTCAACTGGTTGCTGCGGCGAAAAATCGATGTGCTGTTGCTGGCATTGGGGGGCAACGATGGCTTGCGGGGGATTCCCACGGCTGAAATGCAGCAAAATTTGCAGGGGATTATAGATCTCGCAAAAGAGAAATATCCAGATATTCAGATCATACTTATGGGTATTGAAGCACCACCGAATTTGGGAGATGCATATACGACGGCTTTCCGCGCAGTGTTCCCGGCTCTATCTGAAAAGAATCGCGTGCCTTTGATACCCTTTTTGTTAGAAGGGGTTGGCGGGATTCCCGAACTGAATCTGCCAGACCGCATTCATCCCAATGCTGCGGGACATCGGATTATCGCAGAAACCGTGTGGCGCATACTTAAACCGGCATTAAAAAAGTAAGAAGTGAGAAAAAAGAGAAAGGAAGAATGTGAAAATGGATTTGCCAGAACGACCATTTGAGAATGAATACATCGCCATACTGACCAGCATCATCAAAAAAATGCAAAGCAAACAACTCTAACTTCACACTTCCTCCTTTACACTTCGCCTCGCAATATTTCGAGTGGTGGTCGGTCGGCGATGCCGCGACTGTTGAGCATGCCGACTAAGATGGTGAGCGCGGTGACGAGGGCAAAGACGCCGACAATGGCCGCAGTGGGCAGGGCAAAGTGGATGTCGAAAATAAAGACGGTGACAGCCCAGGCACCGCCAATAGAGAGTATGAGTCCCGTCAGGGTAGCGAGTGCGCCCAGAAAGGTGTATTCCAGCAAGAGTATGCGGCGAATCTGTTTTTGAGATGCGCCCAAAGTACGCAGCAAAACGGCTTCTTGAATGCGCTGATAGCGGCTGGTGGTGACTGCGGCAGTTAGTACAATGAGTCCGGTAATCACACTAAAGAGTGCCATGAAGCGCACGACAAAGGCGATTTGTGAGAGTACATCGTCAACGGTTTTGAGAATGAGACCGAGGTCAACAGCCGATACATTGGGGTATTGTTGTACCAGTGTGCGTTGCAATACAGCGGATTGTCCGGTTGTGTTTATGCGCGTGGTCAAGACGTGAAACTGCGGAGCGGTTTCGAGTACGCCTTTGGGAAAGACGATAAAAAAGTTTGGCTGGATGCGCTGCCAGTCAACTTCTCGCAGGCTTTGTACTGTGGTCTGAATGGGCACGCCCTGGACGTCGAAGGTCAGGGTATCGCCGAGCGAGACGCGAAGCGAGCGGGCAATGTCGCGCTCAAAAGAAATGGGGATGGGTTCTTCGGTCCGTTCTGTATCGATCCAGGTGCCGCCTACGAGGCGTTCTGAATCGAAGAGGTGATTGCGATAGGTCGAGCGGTATTCGCGTTGTATTGCCCAGCGCCGCACGTCGTGTATTCTGCCGTAGGAACGCGCCTCTTGACCTTTGATGCTCTTCAGACGCATGGTGACGATGGAGGCATGGTGAATGACGGGCAGATTCTGTTTGCGGAGTAACGCGCTTACGCCTTCAATCTGATCGGTTTGCACATCGACGAGCACAAAGTTGGGGCGGTTGTCGCTCCCCGCGATGGCAATTTGAGCGAGCAAGGCGTGTTGCACAATATAGAGCGTGGTGATGAGAAAGGTGCCGAGGCCCAATGCGAGCATGAGAATTACGGTCTGATTGTGTGGACGGTAGAGGTTGGCCAGGCCCTGTCGCCACACGTATTGCCAGGTTGTGGGAAAGAAGCGGCGAACGGTTTTGATGATGAGCCACGATGCGCCTATGAGGAGTCCAAAGGCAATGCCAAACCCGATGGCAATGCCAATTCCAATGAGGATACTACTGGTTTGCACAATGCCCAATCCCGCGACAATGAGACAGATCCCGCCGATGGTCATCAGTTGTAGGGGGTCTATTTGGGATCGCGCGTTTTCAAAAGATGCCCGCAAGGTGTGTAGGGGTGATGTGCGGCGAATAGGCAACAGGGGGAGCAATGCAAAGAGTAGCGACAGACTCAGGCCAATGCCGGTACCTTGAATGATCGCCCAATAGGAAAACTGAATATCGAGTTCAATAGGCAGAATTTGTGCGAGAACACCGGGCAGGAGATACTGAATGCCCATACCGAGGAGAGAACCGCAGCCCGTGCCAATAAGACCCAGCGCGATAGCCTGGATGGCGTAAATGCAGAGGATCTGATTCGATTGCGCACCCATGCAGCGCAGGATGGCGACGGTTGTTATTTTTTGGCGCGTATAAACGTGAATGGCACTGGCAACGCCGATACATCCGAGTAAGAGGGCGGCAAAGGCGACAAGACTGAGGAAGATATAGAGATTATCCAATATGCGATTGAGGCGTCTTTGACGGCTGGCAACGGTTTCGGTACGCAAATTTTGATCCCCGCGGTAGGGGCGAAGCTCGCGCTGGATGGATCCGATTCTCGTGCTGCTATCAAACTTAAAATAGGCCGCATAAGACGCCAGACTGCCAAATTTGATGAGGCCCGTTTTATCGAGATGCGATAAGGGGATGTACACACGCGGTGCAACTGTGGCAAAGGCCATAGCCTCGCCCGATATTTTTGTGATGCGTCCGCCTATGACAAAGGTGTGGTTGCCAATTCGCACAGAATCGCCGACCTGAACCCCAAATTGGATGAGCAAGCCATCGTCGAGTAGCGCGTGATGGGTATGCTGAAAGGTCTTCGACGCTTGTAGTGGATTGGTTTCAAATGTGCCGTAATAGGGAAAGTCGCCTTGTAGTGCACGCACCTGTACCAGGCGGGTGCCGCCGTTTTTGGGAAAGAAGACCATCGAGGCAAAGCGCACTTCTCTGGATTGCTCCCCACCCCATGAGTTGAATAGGGAGTCAACCGCAGGGGCAAAAGCACGCTGGCTGCTGACGCGCAAATCAGCACCTAAAAGTGTGCGCGCTTCGTTTTCGACAACGCGTTGCAGGTTATCGCCCAGAGCGCGAACGGCCACGAGGCCACCCACGCCGAGCAATATACAGGAAATAAAGAGTAGCAATCGGTGGCGATACGTGCGACTATCGCGCCAGGCCATGCGCCAGGTCCATGCGTTGAAGAGTGGGCTGGAGGTCTGATTTTTAATGCTGGTGATTCGATCCATGAGGCAAATTAAAAATTAGGAATGGGGGCTGTTTGGGTGGACTGACCACTGATTTTGGGTGGCGGGGTATCCTGTTCATCCTTTAATCCTGCACATCCTGATCCACTTTGCCACCTTGCAGGTGGATGATGCGCTGCGTGCGTGCGGCGATATCGTGATCGTGCGTGACGAGGATGAGGGTTGTGCCCGCTTCGCGGTTGAGGTCAAAGAGCAGATTGGCGATGGTATGACTGCTGTCGGCGTCGAGGTTGCCCGTAGGCTCGTCGGCAAATAAGATGCGCGGTTGGTTGATAAAGGCGCGTGCAATGCCCACGCGCTGTTGTTCGCCACCCGAAAGCTGAGCGGGATAATGCGTCAAGCGGTCGCCCAATCCCACGCGGTCGAGCAATTCTCTCGCTTCGCCAAACACACCGTTTTTACCGCGTAGTTCGAGGGGAACCGCGACATTTTCAATGGCGGTGAGGGTGGGGATGAGTTGAAAGCTCTGAAAGACAAAGCCCACGTATTCATTTCGCACGGCTGCGCGTTGGTCTTCGTCGAGGCTGTCGAAGGCCATGCTGTGAAGGGTGACAGTGCCCGATGTTGGGCGATCAAGGCCGGCACATAATCCGAGTAGCGTGGTTTTTCCACTGCCCGAGGGTCCTACTATCGCACAGGTTTGGCCTTTGGGTATGGTGAACGTGACGTTGTCTAAAACGGTGAGCGAATGTCCCCCGCTCGTGTAGGTGCGGGTGAGGTTTTGAACTGCGAGTGCTGTGTTTGAATGGCTCAACTGATTACCCCTTGCGTCTCTGGTTGTAATTCTTACCTTTGTGAGACTTCAAAACATAACATAGAGTTCCATTATGTGCAAAAAATGAGTGGAGGAGACATGCAAGCTGAGATTGTGATGATTGGAACGGAACTGTTGCTGGGTGAAATTGTAGATACCAATGCCACGATGTTTGCCAAAGCACTGCGCGATATTGGAATGGATTTGTTGTATAAAACGACTGTGGGGGACAACGAAAGTCGGATTGCCGACGTTTTGGATATCGCACTGGATCGATCAGATGTGATTCTGACATCGGGCGGTATTGGTCCTACGGTGGATGATATGACGCGGCAATGTGTGGCGCGTGCAACGGGGCGCAAGCTCGTTTACAGTAAGGTATTGGAAGATCAGATTGCGTCGCGGTTTCGCAATTTTGGTCGTGAGATGGCAGATAATAACAAACGACAGGCGTATATTCCCGAAGGCGCGATACCATTGGAAAATCCCATGGGCACAGCGCCCTGTTTTTTGAGTGAAGATGCCAAGGGGCGCGGCTGTGTGATTTCGCTTCCGGGTGTGCCGAGAGAATTGGATTATATGTTGCACAAGGTCGTGATCCCGATTTTGATCGACCGCATGGGCGGGAGCAAAATTACAAAGGTACGCGTGTTGCGGACTTGTGCGGTGGGCGAGAGCAATATTGATCGCACAATTGGGGATTTGATGACTGAGAGCAATCCAACGGTGGGATTGGCGGCGCATGCCGGGCAGACGGATGTGCGCGTGGCGGCGAAAGCGGATACGGAGGAAGAAGCCGATGCGTTGATTGCACCGATGGAAGCGGAGCTCAGGAAGCGGCTGGGGGTTGCGATTTACGGTACGGGAAAAGAGACTGTGGCTGAGGTTGTGGGCGGTTTGTTGAGGGAAAACGGGCTGACAATCGGAGTGGTGGATACATTGACAGACGGTCAGATCGTGCGGGAGTTCGAGGAGAATGGCGCGGGTGATGTGGTGGTCGCGCAAAGGGATGCTAATATGGATGGAAAGGATGATCCTCGTGCTTTGACTGAATCGATGGCCCGGGCGGTTGCGCCCGAAGATGGCGTGGGGCTGGCAATGGTTGGCCCTTATAATGATGGCGCGACGTTTATGGCTGTCTATGGATCTGATCCACGGTCACGAACATGTATTGAGAGTCGCCGCTTTCAGGATTCAGATCACATCCGCCGATGGTTGGTGATTCAGGGTTTGGATCTGGTCCGCCGGGCGGTGTTGGGCAAGTTGGCCTCGCCAGCAGATTGAATTAAATGAAAGAGCCTCGTTTAAGAGCAGCCTGTGGATCATACCACACTGCTTTTACAAAATTCTGTATTTCTCGCACGAATTTCCAAACTATTTTGGCATCTATTGGAAATTGTTCATGCTGGCGTTTTACTTCGTAATAATTTCCTCTTTTTCCATAAGGAAGTCTCTTTGTTTTTCGCAGCAAAAAAACATTATCAATCTCGGTTAGTCTGCAATCTTCAGGCTCCATATCTAAGTATTCCACCAAAGCGTAATATTTCGCAATAGGGCACCCTTGTTTCAATCGGGCGGCTGTACCTGCACATTCTTGAAACATGGTTTTATCATAATTCACTTTGATTTCTGCCGCAAGCACGGCCAAACAAAAACTGCCAGAAGTCGTGTTTTCTACCTCAAAACTTGCACTTGGCGAAAATCTATAATGAATTGTTTTGCCAAGTGCGAAATCTTGATCTTTATGCTTTATAACCACTTGGGGCTTTCCCCCCAAATCATTTATACTTGGTGGAACAAAAGATAGAGATAGAAATGCTGTATGCGGTCCCACTTCTAAATCATACAAAGGCAATCCGTGTAGAATTGAAGGATCTATGACATGGATGAAAAATTCTTCCAGCACTGAATTATCGAGTTTTAGTTGTCCTTTTTGTCTCTTTATAAATTCAGATCCATGTCCAGTAATCAATTCGACTTCAAGATAATTTTTGTAGTCGTTTAAAAGGCTAACCATTTCCTCAATTTTCTGTTTACCAGTTGAATTTAAGGTTCCCATACTTGAAATCCAATGCTCGTAAGCTCCATAAGCCTCTTTCAATATTGATTTGTCATCAATACATTTTGGATTTCTCAATGCCGCCAACAATTTTTCTCTATGGGGTGTTTTTGCCATTTTGAAAAACTTCCTTTGGAAAAAATAAAGGAGATGGAAGAACACTGTAAATGTCAGAAATGACATCTTGAATTTCGGGTTTTATTCCGTCTTCAGCTTGTGAAATAGACGCTTTTAGATGCTTACGTGCTATCTCTCTCGCTTCAATTTCTTCGGGCGGATTTCGATCTTTTTTGGCAACAATAATATCCTCTTTAATTTTAGCACCAAATCTATTGATAAAATGTCTTTCGTAAGTTGCAATATCACAGAAGCCACCTGCTTTCAACATAAGGTCCTTTATGATTAAACCATTGTAAAATGGCACACGTCGTACACGAGATTCGCGTCCTACGACTAATACGATTATTCCATTTTTTTCTAATGTGTGCCAAAAACTCTGAAGGCTTCGATTCATTTCTAGGCAATATTGTACGACGGTTCTAAATCGATTGCTTCGATTCTTCCTATTGGAACCAATTTCACTGTGTGCAACTTTTAAGAGATCCCAACCGAGGGTTTCCATCACAGCCCTGTGATTCTGGTGATAGTTAAATACGTTGATATAAGGCGGGCTGGTTAAAATCAAATTGGCTTTAGATAGTGAATTTTTAGATAAGTATCTTGCATCCCCTAAAAATGCCCGTATAGGTGCGTCTGTAAATGGTAGACTCAGTGTCGCCTGCTTAATAAAGTTAAAAGACGACATAATGGCCGAATTTAAGTCCTTGTGTTTTCTATTTTCAGCAGAAAAAATGACATTTAAGGCAATTACCATTTCATCCTTATTTGAGGTCGAAGAGATCAACTCTTTTGAAAAGTCAATCAAATTAGCAAAGCGGATTCTATATTCGCGACTACAATTTTTGAAAAGTGGCAGACCTCCAAAAGTGTGAAGTAGATCGTGAATTTTCTTCTGTAAGTCACTGATTATCACTTCGCGGTCTTTGATACATTTATTTGACAAAGAGAAAAATTTTGACATTGCATAAGCTGCTGGATTGATTTCATAGCCATATCCGCTTAGGCCCTTGCGTGCGCAGGCTTGAAGTACCGTTCCACTACCCGAAAAAGGATCAATTACGGTGAATCCCTTTCTTGAGAATCTATCTATAATATAATCAACAAATTGAGGCGTAAATTGTCCACGCCAAGTAAATAAATTCGCCCGTTGTTTTTCTTTTACATTCAGTTTATCTTGTTCTAAAATAATTTTACTTTTTGTATTTCCCATCTTCTTCTCCTATGCTTTGCGTAGTATATGGAAATCACGAACAAATATAGTATCCATTTGTTTACCGAGCAAGGGAGAATTTGTTCCTAAATATATTTCTTGGTGCGCCTTATGGTGAATGATATTAGAGACCTTGCGATAAAGTTCTTTTCTGAGCAATTCCAAGATGCTCAGACTGTGGAAAACGAACGAGGTCTGCAACTTGAATTAGGCCTGATGTTCCGCTCACGCGGCTTTGATGTTCGTTTTGAAGTGTCCTGCGCCTTACCAAGCCACGTTCAACAGACAAAACGACAAAAACGAAACATTGACCTTCTTGTAACGGATGGGACTATGCATCTGGCCATTGAGCTAAAGGTTCCGCTCTCGGGTCGAGTTCCAGAGACAATGTACGATTTCTTCGCGGATGTAGCCTTTGTCGAGGCGGTAGTTGATTCTGGTATGGCGGACGAAGGTCTCTGCATCTTGCTCACTAGTGATCAGCATTTTTGGTCGGGCAGAGAGACTGACGGTATCTATAGTCCATTGCGCGTGCCAGGATGTCCGCTCCAGGGAGAATATGAGAAGCCGACTGGCGAACTCAAAACAACCGTCTTTGTCTCCCGGGAATACTACCTTTCATGGTTTAACTTAGGCAATCGCCACTTGCTTTCCGACACCGGGAAGTTTGTCGTGGTGGAGGTCGAGAACGATATATCTAATATCTGACAAAGAGAGCAAAATAGCGGCTCTTAGTAGGACCTTGTTTAATCAATTGAGTAAGAAAAAACGATAATATGTAGGAGGGCTGTAGTGCAAAACGATGTGTCTTTATCTTATTCGAAAAGTGGCGTCAATATTGATGAAACTGATGCTGTTAAACGAGATATGGCTTCAAATATTGGGCGCGGCGATTCGAGAGTGCTCAATAAATTGGGGGCTTTTGGAAGTCTGGTCGATGGTCGTTTTGAGGGGTATGAGCATCCCATTCTCGTGCTAAAAACCGAGGAGCCTGGTTCAAAGCAAAAGTTGGCATTTGAACACGGAAGCGTCACGTCTATTGCCTATGATCTGGTCAATCATTTGATCAATGATATTATCGTTATGGGCGCTGATCCTTTTTATGTGCAAGATTGTATCGTTTGCGGGAAACTCGATCCTCCTGTTGTCAAAGCACTTGTCGGTGGGATTGCCGATGCTTGCGAGGCACAGGGATGTACACTGACTGGTGGAGAAACTTCTGTTCAGCCAGGGGTTGTCGAAGATGGGGTGTATATTTTAAGTGCTTCGGCTATTGGGGTTGTCGATAGGAACAATATTATTGATGGCTCTGAGATAGAGGCGGGGGACGCGATTCTCGCGCTTGCATCTAATGGACTGCATACCAATGGCTATACGCTTGTCAGGGCATTGTTGAAGAATAAGCCTGAGTTGAAAGATCGGGATATTCAGGGGGTGTCCTTTCTCGATGTGATTTTGCGTCCACACCAGTGTTATTATCGACCTCTGAAGGATCTGTTTGAGGACGAGGGATTGAAAGGGATGGCGCATATTACCGGTGGCGGTATTCAGGATAATTTATCCCGCATTCTTCCCGAGGGATGTCAGGCTGTGATTGATCTTTCATCACTTCAAGTTCTCCCTATCTTCGAAACGATTCGCGCAGAGGGTCTGGTTCCAGAAGACGATATGCTGAGAACTTTTAATATGGGTGTGGGGATGACGCTTGTGTGCGCCCAAAATTCTGCGGCGAGGATCAACGCACATCTGCAAAGTGCGGGATGCCAGGCGTATCCAATTGGGCGTATTGCCAAAGGGGAGAAAGGCGTTGCGTTCACTGGAAAAATCAGGTGGTGAGAGGATGAGATAGTGGAATAATTGAGAAAGGATATAAATCATGGACACACCATATCGCACCATCGACGTGAAACCTCTATCTGGAGCACTCGGCGCTGAAATTGAAGGCGTTGACATTGCGTCGGAGACCGGTGAGGAACAATTCGCTGAAATCTATCGGGCCTTTGCAGATTACAGCGTGATTCTCTTTCGCAATCAGTCCCTCACACAGGAACAACACATTGCATTTGCCCGACGCTGGGGAGATATCAATGTCAACCGATTTTTTACGGGCGTAGCGGAAAATCCCCTCATCGCCGAGGTACGAAAAGAACCCGATCAGGAAACCAATATTGGGCGCAACTGGCATACCGATCATTCTTACGATACCATTCCCGCACTCGGCTCGATTCTTTACGCACGCGAAGTTCCCGAGTTTGGTGGTGATACGATGTTTTCCAGTATGTACAGAGCGTATGAAACCCTCTCGCCGGGGTTGCGGAAAACGCTCGAAAACTTAAATGCCCTGCATTCCAGCCGACATGTTTTTGGAGCGATGAACGGCAGAAAGCCCGATAAAAGCGGTCGTATTGGCAATCCCGAACTCGCCACCCAGGATGCTGTCCATCCCATAATCATAAGGCACCCTATCTCAGGTCGCAAAGCACTTTACGTAAATCCCGTGTTCACCGTTCAAATTGAGGGATGGAAAAAAGAAGAATCCCAATCTTTGCTTCAGTATTTGTACCAGCACGCTTCCCAACCGGATTTTACATGCCGCATCCGCTGGAAAAAAGATACGCTCGCTATTTGGGACAACCGCGCGACCTGGCATTGCGCGCTCAATGATTATCAGGGACAGCGACGCCTCATGCACCGCATCACGATTGAAGGTGTGCCGTTGAATTAAAAATTAGGAGAACCCATCGATGGCATCCGTAACCTTTAAAGGCGTCTTTCCCATCCTGGTCACCCCATTCGATGACCATGGCAACCTCGATCTGGAATCTTTTGATCGAACGGTACGCTTTATGACGGATATCGGTGTAAATGGCGTTACCATCATTGGAGTACTCGGTGAATCCAACCGAATGCTGGATACCGAACGGGAACAGCTTATTAAAACCGCTGTGGGTGCTGCGGAAGGGCGCATTCCCGTTATTGTGGGTACGAGCTACAGCGGCACGGAGGCGACCCTTGAACTCAGCCGGATGGCCGAATCTCTCGGCGCTGCCGGTGTGATGGTCACCCCCTCGCGCGAATCCGTGCCCAATGAAGACCGCATCTTCGAATTTTTCCAGCAGGTGGCCGAAGGCATCTCCATTCCCATCGTTGTACAGGACCACCCCGCCTCCGCCCAGGTCCACATGTCCGTCTCTCTCATCCTGCGCCTCGTCCGCGAAATTCCGCTCGTCGCCTGCATCAAAGAAGAGGCCGTGCCCACACCGCCCAAGATCACTGCCCTTTTGAACGGCATTGGTGACCGCGCGGTCACCATCCTTACCGGCCTCGGCGCTCTCTACGGCGCTTTTGATCTGGCCCGCGGCGCACACGGTTTTATGACCGGCTTTGCCTTTCCCGAAGTTCTGCTCGCTCTGGTCCGGGGCGCTGAAAATAAAGACTTTGACACCGTACACGATATCTATCACCGATACCTGCCGCTCATCGTGTACGAACAGCAGCCAGGGGTGGCTCTCCGCAAAGAGATTTTCCGCCAGCGCGGCCTGATCGCCAGCAGCTACGTGCGCCATCCCGGCGCAAATATTGACCCAATCACTGCCGACCACTTGAAATCACTATTGCACAAAATGCTGCCCGGTGTAGATATTACGAGACCTATTGAAGTGTGAATGGCAGGATTTAGGCTTTAGAAGAGGATTCGATCATGAAAATCATCGACATCGACATCATCCCCATCTACCCCAAAATCGCCGACCGAAATGCCGATCAGAAAGCCCGGTTTTTCAACATAAACCATCGTACCATTTTTAAAATTACGACTGACAATGGCATTGTCGGCTATGGCGATGCACGCTGCGAGGCCCCTCTCGAATCCACTGTAAAACACCTGATCGACCGCGATCCTTTTGACTTTATCAACGCCGATCTCAACAGCGGCCTGATGGGCGCGCTCTACGATACCATGGGCAAATACCTTGAAATTCCCGCGTACAAACTCATGGGTCAGAAAATACGCGACCGCGTACCCGTAGCTGCCTGGACCCGCCCGGCCTCCCCGGAAGACCTGGCCAAAGAGGTTCAGCGAGCCGTAGAAGAAGGGTATATGATCTTTAAAATCCACACCTGCGCCTATTACGATGTGTACGAACAAACCAGAGCCGTTGAGGAGGTTGCCCCGCCCGGTTTCAAAATGCACTACGACTTCAATCACAACCGGCCGCTTGCCGCTGTCCTGCGCATCTTGCAGGAGCTGGAGAAGTCCCCCGTCGTAGGTATGATCGAAGATCCTTTGGTCTTATCCGATGTCGAAGGCTGGCGCCTTCTGAGGGAAAAAACCAGTTTGCCGCTGCTCATGCATGTTCCTCAACTCGGCGGTGGTCAGGAGATTATTCGCGGTTGCGCCGATGCCTACATGATCGGCGAAGGCGGCATTGGCCCTACCCTCGTGCGTGGATTTGCTGCTGCCCTGGCCAATGTCTCCTCTGTCATCCAGCTCACAGGTGGTACCCTCACCAAAGCCATGGCTCTGCATATGGGTGCTGTAATTCCCAACGTGGCTCATTCCACCAACCTGGACGACCAGTACGGTGAAGACGTTGTCAAACAGCGCATCGAAGTCGCAGGCGGTTCCTCTCCGGTACCCAAAAGCCCCGGCCTCGGTGTAGAAGTCGACGAAGACGCGCTGACCAGATGCGCCGCCAACAAACCCACTGTTATTCCTCTCACTATTGGCATCCTGCATCTACCCGGCGGTCACAAGCTCTATACCAGAGGATTCCCGAACGTTGCCCGCCTCACTGGTTTTCCCGAAGGCAACATCCGGGGCATTCGTCTGGATGTTTGGGAAGACGACGGTTCCGACAAGTTCAAACAAATCCTGCAACGCATCGAACAGCAGGGCCCGTTTATGGAAAAATAGATGTTCCGTGTGGTGGTTTTAACCTTTCTATCAAGTCTCTTATTATGCACACCAGCACCCTATTAGTCTCTCGGGACTTTGAATACTGGCAATCTGGCGAAAACGGCCTCACTCGTGTCGATTTTGAGACCTTCTGTCCGGACTACCACGAATTGGACCGTACGGGTGTCATCTCTCCCCATCTCGAAGACGGCATACTGCACACCGGGTATGCGCTTCTGGCACTGACCACCGCCTTTTACGATATCTGGCGCGCACGCACAGATGATTTTTTTATTTATCCCCAGCACTTTGCTATCCTGGACATCACCAGAGCAGGCGTCAATACGGGATGCGGACGCCTGCCGCTTGAGAAAAGTACGCTGGGCGGTCCCTGGAGCAATTTAGACGTCTGGCCCGACTCAAAATGGATTCCCGCCCACGGCAGCGTTTCCGGCATGCTCAAGAAAGCGTTTGACCTCCAGATCAACCGCCTGTTCTGGCCCGAAACCTTTCGCCCAAACCGCAAAGAAAAATCTCTACCTGCTTACGCGGTCAAAATGCTCCGTACCCACCTGAAAGCTGTCTATTATTACAACACCTCCGAACCCAATATCGAAATCCATACCGCTCAAAACGTTCAAGATCTCCTTCAGACGAGTCTCAACAGACTGTCGGACATAGATGGTCTATCAATACAAAACTTTCTTCAACGACATGTTCTCGAAAACCCACAGACCGATCATCGTTATGTCGAACAGTATCGCAAAGTAGATCTGGATCATTTTCTCAACGACATGGCGGATTGCTTTGAAAATGTCTGATTGAGCCTCTCATAATTATATCTTGCGGAGAATCTTTTGGCTAACGGTCAACTCTTACACCTGCTAACCGCCCGCGCCGAGTCTAAAAATCCCCTTCGCGTGGGCCTTATCGGTGCTGGAAAGTTCGGCACCATGTTCCTGGCTCAAGCCCGTCGCGTTGCGGGGTTGCACGTTCTGGGTGTGGCTGATCTATCCCTGAATCGGGCGCGTGAAGCCCTCACGCGTGCTGAGTGGCCGCCCGAACAATTTGCCGCAACCCACTTTGATCACGCCCTCAAAACCGGCGCCACCCATCTTACCGATGACAGCGATGCCCTCATCCAGGCGGACGGTCTGGACGTTCTGGTCGAAGCCACGGGCAATCCTCTCGCAGGCATCCACCACGCCCTTCAAGCCATCGAATACGGACGCCACCTGGTCATGGTAAATGTGGAAGCAGACGTCCTGGTCGGTCCCATCCTGGCCCAACGTGCAGCATCTGCAGGCCTCGTGTACTCCCTCGCCTATGGCGACCAACCCGCTCTGATCTGTGAACTGGTGGAATGGGCTAAGACCAATGGCTTGGACATTGTCTGCGCCGGCAAAGGCACCAAATACCGGCCCGCGTACCACACATCTACCCCTGATACTGTATGGGAACACTATGGTTTTGATGCTGAAACCGCTGCAAAAGGCGGTCTGAACCCCCGTATGTTCAACTCCTTTTTGGACGGTACAAAATCCGCCATTGAAATGGCCGCTGTCTCAAATGCCACTGGCCTGAATCCCCAGCCCGAAGGCCTGAAATTCCCGCCCTGCGGCATTGACCAGCTATCCGATATTTGCCGGCCTCATAGCGACGGGGGACAACTTTCCCACAAAGGAACCGTCGAAGTCGTCTCCAGCCTGCAACCAGACGGAACCCCTGTAGATCGGGATCTGCGCTGGGGTGTTTACGTCACCATCGAAGCCCCTGGCGACTACATCCGCCGCTGCTTCTCCGAATACGGCCTTCCCACTGATTCCACGGGACGTTACACGGCCATCTATCGCCCCTACCACCTGGTTGGCATGGAACTCACCACCAGTGTCTTGCGCGCTGGCTTGCGCGGCGAAGCCAGCGGCGCACCTGTTGTTTTTAATGCAGACGTTGTTGCCACTGCAAAACGCGATCTCTCCCAGGGAGAAGTCCTGGACGGCGAAGGCGGATATTGCGTGTACGGCAAACTCAGGCCGGCTGATCAAGCTCTTATGTCTAACACCCTGCCCATCGGTCTGGCTCACAATCTCAAGCTGAAACACAAAATCGCCGCGGGGCAACCCATACGCCAATCCGACGTTGAATTGGACGAAAACAACGCCATTCTCCGCCTCCGCCGGGAAATGGTACAACGCTTTGCGGAACCTCTGCGCCGTTAAATTAAAAATTAGGAAAGGGAGCAAAACAATGAACAATGAACAATCGCTTTTGCCACCGAAAATTTCATTTTTTGAAAAACGATTGACAATAATTCTTGCTCGAGATGATGCGATGGTATGCGCTTTCTGTCCCGAATTGGATTTGGTGACTGAAATGGCAACGCCCGATGAAGCACTGGAAGATATGCTGGAAGCCATGCAGGATTATGCTGAGGAATATTTAGAGGACTTAGAAATTTATCAAAACAGTCCCAATTGCGCCCATCATTTGCCTTATATCCAGGCGATTGCTGAGTGTAAAGATGTCTGGGATATAGGAGAACCCCTCGATGGCATCCATAACCTTTAAAGGTGTCTTTCCCATCCTCGTCACTCCATTTGATGACCATGGCAACCTCGATCTGGAATCCTTTGATCGAACGGTACGCTTTATGGCGGATATCGGTGTAAACGGCGTTACCATCATTGGTGTACTCGGTGAATCCAATCGAATGCTGGATACCGAACGGGAGCAGATTATTAAAACCGCTGTGGGTGCTGCAGGCGGGTGCATCCCCGTTATCGTGGGCACGAGCTACAGCGGCACACGGGCGACCCTTGAACTCAGCCAGATGGCCGAATCTCTCGGCGCCGCCGGTGTGATGGTCACTCCTTCGCGCGAATCCGTGCCCAACGAAGACCGCATCTTCGAATTTTTCCAGCAGGTGGCCGAAGGCATCTCCATTCCCATCGTCGTACAGGACCACCCCGCCTCCACCCAGGTTCACATGTCCGTCCCTCTCATCTTGCGTCTCATCCGCGAAATTCCGCTCGTCGCCTGTATCAAAGAAGAGGCTGTGCCTACCCCGCCCAAGATTACCGCCCTTTTGAACGGCATTGGGGACCGTGAGGTCACCATCCTCACTGGCCTCGGCGCTCTCTACGGTGCCTTTGACCTTGCCCGCGGCGCACACGGTTTTATGACCGGCTTTGCCTTTCCCGAAGTTCTGCTCGCCCTGGTTCGGTGCGCTCAAAATAAAGACTTTGACACCGTACACGATATCTATCACCGATACCTGCCGCTCATCGTGTACGAACAACAGCCGGGGGTGGCCATCCGCAAAGAGATCTTCCGCCTGCGCGGCCTTATCGCCAGCAGCTACGTGCGCCATCCCGGCGCAAATATCGATCCAATCACTGCCGATCACTTGAAATCACTCTTGCACAAAATGTTGCCCGGCGTGGATATTACGAGACCTATCGAGGTTTGAGATGTGGTTTCGTGTTATTTAAAACCTTTACTGATAAGATCATCATAACTAACAGGTTCTTGGATAGCCTCAGCGAACTCTCTTGCTTCGTTATGAGAAGGAAATTTCTTAACTAAATAACCACGACCACTAAAACAATCAACTTCTACTATATGATCGTCTGGTGGATCTTTAAATCCATATATTGTAATTTTACATTTGTCGGCATCTGAAGCATCCCCATTAGGCCAATCATCTTTTATCGGTAAGGGAGGAGAAGGGTGACAGTAACTAAATCTCCGAGCTTGTGCTCTTTTCCGATTAACTTCCGAATCAAAAAATCTTGCTTTTCTAACCTGAAAAATTCATAAAAAAGGTAGTTTCCTTATTCAAGTTATTGTATTATTATAGGTTATGGCAATAACCATTGAACAATAAACTTGGAGGAAACTACCGTGGGTTCCCAAGATAATCATCACAAGGTTCCTTTGGCAAGCATTTTCGGCAAACGTGTCAATATCGCCTTTGATGGGGGCATCCTCACCAGTGATAGCGGCGCCTTATTGCTTCGAGAGGTGGAGGCCAGATCAGGTCTATTAGCACGCATCGGTGATGCCATCACGGATCGCCGGCATAAAAGTTATGTGGCTCATCGTGTGGCAGAGTTGATTAAACAGCGCGTGTTCCAGATTGCCTGCGGGTATGAAGATGCCAATGATTGCAATGCCTTACGCAGTGATCCCGGCATCAAGGCTGCCTGTGGTGTCTTGCCCCTTTCAGGTGCCGACTTAGCCAGTCAACCGACGATGAGTCGTTTTGAGAACCAGATCAGGCGAAGCGAGTTGTATCGCATTGCCTGTGCCTTCCTCGATTGTTTTATCGCCTCTTATGCCCAGCCCCCTGCTGCGATTATCTTAGATATCGATGATACACAGGATACAGTTTATGGGACACAGCAGTTGTCCCTATTCAATGGGTATTTGGGTGCCTATTGCTATCAGCCCTTGCACATTTATGAAGGACAAACCGGCAAGTTGATCACCACAGTTTTGCGTCCCGGTGTGCGACCAACAGGCCAACAGATTGTCGCCATACTCAAGCGTTTGGTGGCCTATCTGCGTCAGGCTTGGCCTGATGTGGCGATCATCTTGCGGGGTGATGCCCACTTTTCTTGTCCACAAGTCCATCAGTTGTGTGCCGATAGTGACCTGTATTTTATCCTTGGACAGACCAGCAATGCGAAGTTGAGACAGTTGGCAAAGCCCCTGATTGAGCAGGCGAAAAGGCTTTATGCACATACAAAGAAGCCTGTGCGTCTTTTTACCTCGTTTTGCTATCAAGCAAAGAGTTGGAACAAGGCACAACGCATCGTATGCAAGGTAGAAATCAGTGACCGAGGCCAAAACACCCGCTTTGTCGTGACCAACCTTGAAAGTTCACAAGCCTCCTTTATCTACCAAAGCGTGTATTGTGCGCGCGGACAGATGGAAAACTTCATTAAAAATCACAAAACCTTTCTCCACTCTGACCGCACATCCTGTCACAGCTTTACTGCCAATCAGTTCCGTCTCTTCCTCCATTCGGCTGCCTATGTCCTGATACAGACATTGGCGCAAATCGGATTGAAAGGCACAACGTGGACAAACGCGCAGGTCAATACCATACAAAATCGCTTTCTCAAAGTCGCCGGACGCATCTGTGAATTGAAAACGAAGATTACGTTCCATTTGCCTGCGTCCTTTCCAGTGCAACATCTGTATCATAAAATCCTACACAATCTGGCAAAGGCTTTCCCCTAACGCAAAATACGGGGGAGGGGAGGCAGACACCATCACTTGCTGACTGGACACGACACATACACCGCCTTGTGCAAAGACGCGGCAGGCAAGGGGCGTGTCTGTCCTTTTTGCCAACCACAGGCACGCACACCCGATGAAATGGACCAAACAGACCCCTGTAAAGACCCAATCGAGTCCGACAAGAACAGAAAAACAATGAACGAGAGCTTGGAACACCGAAATGATTACATAATTATCCTATTCTTCAACTTTCATGAATTAGTCGGGCTAAATCTATTATCAACGCGTCGTCCAATACGAGAATAAGAACTTCTTCTAGCCACGAGAGAACCCCCTTTTCAAATTTTATGTCGTCAATCAATCTGCACATTTTCACGGTTGAATCTGCTGTCTCCAATTTACATTGGAGCCTCTAATATTTCAACTAAGATGGGCATAATACCCTCGTGCGGAATAGGGGGCGAAGTTTTGCGAGGATGGCGTCGAGTTCTCGGTGGTCGTCGTCGTCCATTTTTGTGCTGCCGGGCGCGCGCATGCCGCTCGTTTTGAAGATGCCTCGGCGAATGAGTACTTCTTTGACCAGGCGGAGACCGAGGATTTGGATCAGGTTGGTGAGTGGCAGGAGTTGATCGAAAAGATCGCGTGCCCTGTCTTCATCGCCTGATTGAAAGGCATCCCAGATATCAACGTGAATATCGACAACCGGGGCACCGGGCATAAAGCCACTGGCACCTCGTCGCATTTCTGATATCATCCAGCGGCACCACGCTCCACCAAAAACGCCCTGACAGTGATCACCTGCTTCGGCGACAATGGCGCTGATGTGATGTGCGCTGGGATTGGCCTCTTCTTTGACGTAGATGAGATGCTCGACTTCGGTGAGCAGGCGAACGAGTGCGGGAGGTTGCATGCCTGCACCTGCGTTCTGGATAAAAATGGGCACTTGTCCCGCGCTGGAAATGGCCTCGAAGTAGCGAAGATTTTCATCTGGTCCTCCGCTACCCATATAGGGGGGCATGGCGATGACAGCATCGGCTCCTATGCGTCCGGCATGGGCGGCGTGTTCTGTGGCCGTGGAGATATTGGTGCCGGCCACACCGACGATGACGGGGATGCGTTTATCGGTTTTTTTGACGACGATTTCGACGAGGGTTTGCCGCTCGCGGTCAGAGAGATATTGAAATTCACCTCCGAGCACGGGAAAGACCAGGCCGCCTGCTCCGGCGGCGATGCAGAAGTCGATTTGCCGTTCAAGGCTTTCGATGTCGAAGTCGCCGGATTCGGCAACGGGTGTTTGTAATACGGGCAAGATTCCGCGGATGGGGTCGCTCAAGGTGGTCTCCTGTGTTAGGACTGCTGACTGCTAATAATCGTACGATAGCGAAATATTCCAGCGACGTGATAGGCCGAGGAATACGCGGGCGCTTGCTGCGTCGTGATTGTTGCCATCATCTGCATCGGACACGTAGCGTTCGTCGAGCAAATTGAAGACGTGCAGTTGGAGTTTTACTTTGCCATTTCCAAATGTATTGCCGGGCAGGGTGTAGCCCGCATGCAGATTTATCAGGTTGTAATTTGGAAGTTGCCAGGATTGTTCTCGGTCGCTGACATCTGTTCGGTTGGCGGGATCAAATTTGGCGTAGTGATCCATAAATCGCCGCAGGTTCAGCGAGGCGTAGAGGCCGCGTGCGGGAAATATTGTACCGCTCAGCGCAAGGGTTTTTTGCGCCGAATCGCCCACTTTTAGCCCTTTGGCATAGACTTGAAAGTTGCCGATAACCGATGGGTCTTCTTCAGGGGAAAATGTGACATTGGCATCGTTGAGCCATTCCCAGTTGCCAAGTGATAACATGCCGCGCACTTCCAGCATGGAATGGGGACGGGCTTTCAGGTCAAACTCTATACCTGTATGCCGCGCGTCAATGCCGTTTAGCAAAAATCGGAAGCTCTGGTCGAGCTTTGCGCTGTAAATGCTCTTGGGCCATGAGCGGTCTATCCATCTGGTGTAATAGAAATTTGTGTTTGCTGTCACTACGCCGCGTTTGAAATAACCGGCACCCAACTCAAAGGCGGCGACTTTTTCATTGAATGTGGGGTCGTAGAGGCTGTTGTCGTAGTGATAAACGGAGTCGAATTTGGGGGCTGTTGAAAGCCAGCCTATGTTGGCATATATATTGATTGCGGGGGTTGCATTGTAGTTGCCGCCCACTTTTGCGGTGTAGCCTTTGAAGTTTTCCCAATCTGTCTGATCCCATTCGCCATTGACCTTTGCGCGGAAATAGTCGATGCGTTTATAACCGGTTATGGATCCCGATGTACTCAAAAATGCCGTAAAGTCGTTAAACCGGCCTTCGAGTTGTGCAAAACCACCACCCCAGCGCGTAAGGCCGTCGTTGTGGTAGGAGACTTTGTCTCCGAGTCGCTTGACGGAGGTCGTGGCGTTGTTGTCCCAGGGGAAGACGTAATAATCGGCACCGAGCAGATTGCGTACTTCGCGCCAATGCTGCCCTCTGTAATAGCGCAAATCTATGCCAAAGGCCAGCGTGTAGATTTCGCTCAAATGGTATTCGGCCGTGCTCAAATAACCATACCAGAAGTGTTGGTTGACCGAGTTTCGGATGACGGTTCTTGCCGCAATTTCATTGGCACCTACTTCGCCTGCGCCTACCAGGTCGGGATGGGATTCCGACGCTGTTTGGGTGTTCAATTCATCGGCAACGCGTTGCCAGTTGATGCTGCCATCGGGTAGCGAGCGCGGGTTGGTACCCAAACGCCCTGTGCCGCCGCCTTTGCCGCGCGAAAAATAAAATACATTGGACAAGATGAATTGCTCGTTGGGTGTCCAGTACCAGTTCAAATTGATCTGGGGTTTGTGGTAAAAATTCTCGCGTTCCATAATGATTTCGCTGTCGCGCGCGTCGTGTATCTGGCCGTTGTAGTACTCCTGATAGGATGAGAATGGGGAGCGTCCCCAGTTGGGGTTGTAATCGATGCCGTAGTTTATAGCCTCCGTGACATCAATGCCCAGAGATCGGGCGTAATCGGCATCAAAGGTTGCGATGGATTGCTTGTAGAGGCGATGTCCGTGGCGTTGCGGTGCGCCTACGACAAACAGGTCAATTTTGTGTGTCTCAGAAGCGAAATAGCTCAGTGCGCCAAAATAGGACCACGCCGATGTCCATGCTTGATCGGGCAGGCCGTCGCCGATTTTGCGGGTGAGACCCAGAGTGAAAGCGGTTTTGTCGTTTATTAAACCCGATGAAAAATTGACTGTGGTTTTGTAAAAGGCATTGTTCCCTGCCTCCTGTTTGATTTTGAACCCGCGCTGTTGACGGGCGATGTCGGTGACAATGTTCATGGTGCCACCCACTGAGGCTATTGCCAGATTTGAGGCACCCAATCCGCGCTGTACCTGGATAGATGATGTGACATCGCTCAGGCCATCCCAGTTGGACCAATAGACCCAGCCGTTTTCCATATCGTTGACTGGCACGCCATTGACCATGACGGCGACGTTGCGCTGGTCAAATCCCCTCACATTGATGCGAGAATCACCAGGGCCTCCACCTTGCTCGGTTGCGTAAACGCCCGGTGTATCATTCAAAATCATCGGGAGATCACGCGAGCCGAGCTTGCGCTGCATATCGGCTTTTGGAACGTCTGAGAAGGCAACGGGCGTTTCGCGCAATTTGGCGCGGTCGGCAACGATGGTGACTTCTTTGCCTCGAAATGCCTCGGGTATGAGTTCTACAATTAACTCAGCAGCATCCGCTTTTACAATGATAGAACTGCGATACTCTTTGTATCCTACAAAACTTATGACGAGTGTATAGTTGCCTTCGCCGATTCTGGTGATCTCAAATTGTCCATCGAGATCTGTAGCAGTTCCTCGCCCAACATCTTCTAAATACACGTTTGCGCCCGGCAGAGCTTCTCCGGTCTCTGCATCGCGTACTTTGCCTTTTAACTCGGCGGCAGACAGGGTGGAGTGGGCCAGGAACAACAAGGATAACACCATAACAATTTGTTTCATAGAAACCCCCTTGATAGTAGAAATTGGGGTATGTATTGGATCATATATACTTAGAGTTCGCGATCTGGTACTTTCCAGTTGGCGTACCAGACAGAGTCTTCCGGGAGCGTGGCGTCGTCCGACCAGGCTGTTTGCATGGTGCGGAAGTTGGGCAGTTCGGGGCGGATAACGGTTTCCCAGATGTGTTCGACCTGGTCAAAGGTGCGTAGTTTTTGTGTGGGTTTTTCCGATTCATACGCGGCGAGTAATTCCCTGACTTTGTTGCCGAGCCACTCGGTTTCATCATTGACCATGCGTTCGCCAATTTGGCGATTGGATTCGCGGACGTTTTTGCCCATGGCAAAGTGCGGACCGGGTTCGCTTTCGGGTGGTAAACGGGAGATATCGACACAGTCGGGTTCAATGGCCCAAAGAAGAGAGGTTTCGACTTTTCCCGCATGGTCGCCACCGCTGTTGTTGTCATTGTCAAAGCCGGGTTGGTTGGCTTCAAAGTCTGGCAGGCTATACAGGCGTGTGCCCACATGGGGTTGGATGAGTTCGCACAGGGTTTTCAGGTCTTGCCAGTTGGGGCCGTAGTGCCCGGTGAGGAAGATGGCCGCGTGAAAGCCGAGGGCGTCGGCCTGGCGGATGTGATAGCAGATGTTTTTGAAGTGTTGCCAGGGCGGCATACAGGTTAGCCAGGAGCGTTCGGGTTGGCCGACTGAGCGTTCTGACCAGAGGGCATAGCCCCCAATTTCGTGGATATGCCAGTAGTCGGGCGGGGCGACAATGCCGCCGTGTTTGTGTGCGGTGTGAACGGCAATGCCGTGGGCTTTGAGGGCATCGAGTCCCACAGCATTTTGCGGGCCGTGCGGTTCGCACAGGCCATAGGGGAAATAGACGACTGGACAGGCTTTGAATGCGGCTTCGAGTTCATCGGGGAACATGCGCTCCCAGCGTACGTCTCTCACGGCGGAGTACTCCTTTTAAAAGTTGGTTTATTGCAAAATTAAGCTACGATTCCAAATCGTGGTGCAGTTTTAGTTGGGCGATAAATTCTGGTGTGAGTGTGGTTCCCGAGTTTTTGAGATGGTTTATGACATCGTTGCCGAGTGTTGTGTTGAGATGGTAGTGCTGTACAGATTCGTTGATTTTGATGAAGCCCAGGCGGTTCATCAGGTCCGGGTTCATTGTGCCGTTGACGATGGGGGCGTGAAGGGTGCAGTTGGTGAAGCGCGTGCCCAACGTGCTTTGCAGAATGTAAAATTGTTCTGGTACTTTTTTTACGTCGGGTTGGAGACGGCACTCGGTAAATACGAGTTCGCCCCGCAAATTGGGTGCGGTTATGGTGTTCAGGCTGCACCGTTCAAAAGTCGCACTGGCAATGCAGTTGCCCAGGTATGCGCTAATATTTTCACAATCGGTAAATCGCATTTTGGGATAGAGGGCGAGTGCATCGGCATAGTCAACCGTTGATTCTCCGCCGATCAGGATGTGTACCTGTTCGTCATCGTCGGCAATTTCCTGAGTGAATTTTTCGAGTTGGACATTGTCGCAGATGAGGGTGCTGTTGGCGTGGAGTTGCGTGCCATCATAACCGCCATTACCGCGCAGGTCGTAGTGGTTTGGATCGGGTATGCGGATGAGGCGAACGCCCTGTTTTCTGCCTTCGACGGCGATGTTTCGAAATTCAATGCGATGGGGAAAGAAGAGGCGGGCATTGTTTTTGGTTTTGGAAAAGGGGACGGTGTCCATTAGCCAGCACGATGCATTCGATTTGGATGCAGCACTATAATCGATGAGCAGGTCTTCGATTGTGACAGTGCGTGCAAAGCCGATGGGATACTGGTAATCGAAATCGGACGGATGATAGGATAGGACAGAAACGCGGCCATTGCCACTTGGCATTAACCGACAGCCGCGAATGCGTATGTGTCCATCCCATTTGGCACCATAGTCGCGTCTGAAATTGACGAATTGGTTGCCGTGGCGCGTGGTGTTTTCAATCACCAATTCACCGCCACCTGTAAGCGCGATGCCTTTGAAGCCAATGGTGCAGTTGCTGATGTAGAGGTTCCAGCAGTGAAAATGCACATCGATGCGGTTGAGACGGCAGTTTTCAAAGCGGAAGTTTTTGTTGAGGTTGGTGCCAAAAACACCCCAGGCGACCCAGCCACCTTCTGCTGTGATGTTGCGAAAGGTGCAATTGAGCATCCGCGCACCGCCAATGCCATAGGTGCCCGCACCGAGTACTCTGTCTTTTTCTTTGCGATTTTTCTCCCAGGGCATTGCGCGGATATTTTCCAATGTGACGTCGTAAACACCGCTGAATACGTAAAAGCCGCGACGGGGGTGCATGGAGATATCTCGTTTCCCTTTTTCCAGGCCCATCCATTGTTCACGGATGATGGTTCGGCTGCGTTTTATGGAGATGCCGTGGTGGTGATACCGCCAGGAACTACCGCTTCCGCTGTCGCCAGAAAAATAAAATCCGCCGCCTTCGACGATGAGGTAATTGTCGTTGCAGGGTATGGCGGTGATGTCGGTGAAGTTTTGGAATTCCCAGGCTATATCGCCAATGATGCGGCCCTCTTCTTCAATATAGAATAGTTCTTCGCGCCCCCATCCCGCCTTTGAATAATTACCTGCCCGAATGCCAATGCGGTCATCGTCATCTTCAGCGATGATAAGATGGCCTGCATATTGTGCCAGTTCGGGAATGAGTTGCACGCCGGGTTTTAATTTTTCCAATAGAGCCGCTTTGATGGTTTCGTCTCGCGTGAGTTTTTTTGATGGGTGATCGTTGAGAATTTCAAATCGCGGCTCCCTTTGGCTGTTGTACTGTTCATCGATGTGAAAAATTGTTTGTCCCCATGAGACGTTGGTTTTGATGGGTATGTCATTGGTTTGCAAGATCCAATATTCGCCGCTTAAATTCACAATTGGGACTTTGCGCGCATTGGCGTATTTATGTGCCAGGGTGATTTGAACGCCGTCGTCGTTTTTACCGTCGCCAATCGCGCCAAACATTTTGTAGTTCACGGCTTTGTTTTCGTGCAAGATGGCGACTGTGCCATTGTCCAATGCGATGATGTCGGCATCATTTGGCTGGCTATTTGCATCTGTTTTTTCGATGTGATACAGGGCTGCGCCGCCGTCGCCGGGAACGTAAAAGCCCGCGGTTTCTACCCAGTCGCCTTCGCGGATTTCGGACGCGGATTTCATAGCTTGAACGGTGGCGTAGCGCGTTATGGTTGCACTGTTTGTTGTGTTCACGGCGATCTCCTGAGACAATGCGTGCTGTGTAAGGACAATGCCACTGATACCAATGCCAGCGATTGCTTTGCGTCTGGATAATTTATGTGGTTGTTTGGACATGATTGTTTCCTAAATGCCAATTTATTGCACTTTTCCACGTCCGGCAACTTTCCATATATGTTCTACATTGCCATTTCGCACGGCATAGACTTCGTCGTGGAGGTTGGTGGTCATGCCCTGGTGCAGGGGGATGACAGAGAGGCGGTCGCCTACGGTGAAGGTGTGATTGCATTCCGAAACATCGACGTGACCGTGTTCGACGGACATGCCGTAGATTTTGGCATGGGGATGTTCAACGATGTACCCATAAGGTGTGGGGGCATAACTGGTGAATGTTTTTTGCCCACCATCGATGATGACGCGGTCAGGTGTGGGTGTGCTGACGATGGTGACAATCATGCGTTCGGCACAGGTGATGGGGTTGGGCGGGTTGTGTTCGCGGTTGATGCGGCGCAGACCTTCAAAGACGTAGGATCCAATGCGGGTTTCGGTGCAACTTATGGCTTTGGAAACTTCGGCAGTGCCCGTGCCACCTCCGCTGATGGTGTTGAGCGCGATGCCCGCGCTTTGGAGCAGGTCGCGCGTTTGGTCGATGAAGGCTTTGGCGCGTTCGTGACTGGGATAGGTCATGATGCCCTGGAACTGAAGGCCGGGCATGGTTGTCACTTTTCGCGCGAGTTCAAGCGCGGCTTTGGGCGATTGTACGCCGCAGCGATTGCCACCGGTGTCGCATTCGATGAGGATGTTGACGGTGACGTCGTTTTCTATTGCGCCATCGGATAGACCACGCGCGGTGATTTCCGAATCGACTGCAACGGTCATAGTGGCGCGTTTACACAGTTTGGCGAGGCGTTTGACTTTGATGGGGCCGACGATATTGTAGGGAATGAGGATGTCGGAAATGCCCGCTTCAACCATGGCTTCGGCTTCGCCCACTTTTTGGCAGACAATACCAATGGCTCCCGCAGCGAGTTGCATTTTGGCGATTTCGGGGATTTTGTGCGTTTTGGTGTGTACGCGCAGGGGAATGTCGCATTCGTCGCACGCCTCCTGAGTTTCTCGAATATTTTTTTCGAGGATATCGAGGTCGATGGTGAGCGCAGGTGTGTCGAGGTCGTGTATGGTCATGGCAATATCTGTTATTACAAGGTGAAAGATGGTGTTGTGCAGGAATAGGCAATGTACGTTGGTCAGGGAAGGGCGTCAAGCGGTTGTGGCGTGTTGAATCTTGCCAATAGTGAAAGACGGTCTGCGTTGACAATGTGTAAGGTGTTGTGTTATTTATGTGGTCAGATTTACTGGCGTTGTAATGCTGGGTTGATCGTTAACTTAATCGAGGAGGCAAAATGGCAGATAAATTGAAGGTGGGTATTGTCGGAGTAGGAGGTATTGCGCGGACGCATATTCCGGGTTGGCAGGCTTCGGAACATGCCGAATTGGTGGCTGGAAGCGATATTAGCGAAGATGTGTTGAAGGATTGGGGTGAACAATACGGGATCAAAAAACTGTATGTAAATCCGGAAGATTTGTTTGCCGATCCAGAGATAGATATTGTGGATGTGTGTACACCAAATAATTATCACGCGCCTCTATCTATTGGCGCGCTGGATGCGGGTAAACACGTGATTTGTGAAAAACCTCTGGCACCCAGTCCTCAATTGGTGAAAGATATGATTGCTGCGCGCGACTCGTCGGGCAAGTTGTTGATGTGCGCGCAGTCGTCGCGGTTTGCGGGATCATCTCTGGCGATGAAGCGGGAATTGGATACCGGGGTGTTGGGAAATGTGTATCACGCGCGGTGCTGGATGTTGCGGCGGTCGGGTGTGCCCGCGCGGCCGGGTTTTATTATGAAAAAACACAGTGGTGGCGGGCCGTGTATTGATATTGGCGTTCACGTTTTGGATTTGACGCTGTGGTTGATGGGCAATCCCAATCCCGTAGCTGTAACGGGGGTGGCGAAGGCGGAGTTGGCACATCAGGAGGGTGCTTTCAGTACGATGGGGCGCAGTGGTGGCGCGATTCCCGAAGAGTTTGATGTGGAGGATTTTGCAGCGGCTTTTGTGCGGTTTGAAAATGGGGCTTCCCTTATTCTGGAGACGAGCTGGATGTTGCATCAAGGTCCCCCGTCAGAACGGCAAATATGGCTTTACGGCACAAAGGGTGGGGCACACTTGCCCAGTTGTGAGATTTATTATTCGGATTCCAATACGCAGCAACATCACAAATACGCATTGCAAGATACGGGCGATATCGCCAGAGCACACGCGCTGGAATGCATGACGTTTGCCGAGGCGATTACAGAGGGCAAACCGTCGCCAGTGCCGGCTGAACAGTCGCTACAGGTGATGGCGATTTTGGATGGGATTTATCGCAGTGAAGAGGAAGGGCAGGAAGTGGATATAGCGCGAGATGCAAAAATAATTAAGAATTAAGAATTGGCCCCGCCCCGCCTTTCCAATTTTTAATTTCTAATTTTTAATTCCTAATTGATTAATAAACTTTATCGTCTTTGTTTTTCTTTTCAAGGGTATTTTCCCATCGGCGTTCAGGAGATTGGGGAGCGCGATCGATGAGTTTGTTGGGTTTGCCCATCTGTTTTACCAGATCAAAAGCATCGTAGAGTTCACCCACAACGGTCATTGCGCGGTACTGTAAGGTGTCACCTGATACAGTAATGACCTGATAAAGCTGTGTGTTTTCACCACCGCGCGTCATCCAGCGATCTTTTCTGAGTTTGAGTTGTTTGGGTCCGCTGACCGATACGACGTACACAGTGCCTTTGGTAGTATCGCGCACGGTTACGCCGCTGCCGATGTTATTCCCTCTGGCATACGTATGGTTATGTCCCTGGAGTACCAGATCGACGGCGTATTTGTCAAAAAGAGGTTTCCAGGCTTCGCGCTGGTCTTTATTTGCGAGGCCCTGTGTTGCGGCATAGATGGGATGATGGAATGTGACAAAGGTCCATTTATTGGGGTTGTTTTCGAGTATTTTTTCCAACCAGGGCGCCTGTTCTTTGTGGCGTTCATTGGAATTGAGTGAGATAATGCGTGCGCCCTGATAGTCTGTGTAATAGGTTGTTTCCACAAAGCCTTCGGGACCATTTTCAGGTAGGGTGAATTGCGGACGCCATAGAACAGATGGACGGAGCGTGTCCCCATCTTTATAGTATTCGTTATTCCCCGGCGTAGGAATGCTGGGGATTTTTGCATGGATCCAGTTACCAGATTCAAACCATTCATGCCAGTCGCTATCTTTGTTGGGATAATCGACGAGGTCGCCTGCGTGGAGGATAAAGTCGGCGTGGGGTGCGTCGAGCACAGCGGTCCGGATGGTGCGTGCCCACAGGGACAGCAGGTTGTTTTGTGCATCGCCAAGGTAGATAAAGGTGAATTTATCCGGCTCGGCAGAGGCCGTGCGAAATTGATACCAAGAACTCCAGATTTTGTCGCTGCCCACGCGGTAGGCATAGAGGGTATTGGGTTTGAGACCCTTGAATGTGACCGAATGGAAGTGGGCGACAAGTCTATTGCGTTTCCATTTTTCAGTGCGCGCGTTTTCGCTCCTGGCCCATGTGGTAAAATTGGCTGAGGCATTGGCTTCTGCGATCTGTCCTTCGGCCTGTGCGATGCTCGTATCTGTGCGCCAGGTGACCGATGCCGTGGTGGCGGGATCTCCCGACCAGGTGAGTACAATGCGGTCGGGGATTTTTTTAGGAGCGCGATCTACGGCAGCACGGTGATACTCGTTTGCATAAGCCGGGGTTGTGGATAGGAACAGAAGGATGAGGCAAATCGGGCGCATGGGGTTCCCCGGGTGAGAATTTTTAAAAGACCACTAAAAAACTTTATCGTCTTTGTTTTTCTTTTCAAGGGTATTTTCCCATCGGCGTTCGGGGGATTGAGGCGCGCGATCGATGAGTTTGTTGGGTTTGTCCATCTGTTTTACCAGATCAAAGGCATCGTAGAGTTCACCCACAACGGTCATTGCGCGGTAGTGCAAGGTGTCGCCTGATACAGTAATGATCTGATAGAGCTGTGTGTTTTCCCCACCGCGCGTCATCCAGCGGTCTTTTCTAAGTTTGTATTGCTTGGGACCACTGACCGATACGACATAAACTGTGCCTTTGGTTGTGTCGCGCACGGTTACGCCGCTGCCGATGTTATTCCCTCTGGCATACGTGTGGTCGTGACCCTGAAGTACCAGATCGACAGCGTATTTGTCAAAGAGAGGTTTCCACGCTTCGCGCAGGTCTTTGTTGTCGCGGCCTTCAGACGCCGAATAGACGGGATGATGGAATGTGACAAAGGTCCATTTATTGGGGTTGTTTTTGAGCACTTGTTCCAACCAGGGCACCTGTTCTTCACGACCTTCATTGGAATTGAGTGAGATGATGCGTGCGCCCTGATAGTCTATGTAATAGGTCGTTTCCTCAAAGCCTTTGGGGCCATTTTCTGGCAGGGTGAAATGCGGACGCCATAGAACAGATAGGCGGCGTGTGACCCCATTTTTATAGTATTCGTGATTCCCCGGTGTAGAAATGCTGGGGATTTTTGCATGGATCCAGTCGCCAGATTCAAACCATTCCTGCCATTCGCTGTCTCTGTTTGCACGATTGACGAGGTCGCCTGCGTGGAGGATAAAGTCGGCATGGGGTGCGTCGAGCACGGCGGTTCGAATGGTGCGTGCCCAGAGAGCGAGCAAATTATTTTGTGCATCGCCAAAGTAGATGAAGGTGAATTCATCTGGTTCGGCAGAGGCTGTGCGAAATTGATACCAGGAACTCCAGATGTCACCGCTGCCCACGCGATAGGCGTAGAGGGTGTTGGGTTTGAGGCCCTTAAATGTGACCGAATGAAAATGGGCAGTATTTTTATTGTGTTCCCATTTTTCAGTGCGCGCTGTTTCGCTTCTGGCCCAGGTGGTAAAATTGGCCGAGGCATCGGCTTCTGCGATCTGTCCTTCGGCCTGTGCGATGCTCGTGTCGGTGCGCCAGGTGATCGATGCTGTGGTGGTGGGGTCTCCCGACCAGTTAAGTATAATACGGTCGGGAATTTGTGAGGGAATGGAATCTACGGCAGCGCGGTAATGCTCGTTTGCATAAGCCGGGGCTGTGAATAGGAGCAGAAGGATGAGACAGATCGGACGCATGGTGGTCTCCTGGTGTGGATGTGGAATTGATGTTTTGCTTATAAAGATACAATGTGTTCCAAATGAATAAAGACGAAATACAACTTTTATTTAATCGATTTCAAGGGAGATTTCGTTGTTGAGTTGTTCGCGTTCGGAGCGCGAATCGGTTGTGGCGTAGTGGAGTATGAGTGCTTTGCGCCATGTGTTTGTGTGGTTTATTTCGCTGTGGTGCAGGGTGCATCCGTGGTGAAAAATGACAGATCCTGCTGGCACGGGACAGGCGACGGATTCGGGGAGAGCGATATTTCTCGTATCGGGTATGTGATGCACGGGACGGTCTGGATCATGGGCGATGTCGAAGATGCCGTGTCTGTGTGAGCCGGGCACATAACGCATACAGCCATTGGTATCTGTGGCCTCGTCTAAGGCAATCCAGGCGGTGACGAGACCGTCGATGGGTTGTACGCGAAAATAGCTCTGGTCCTGGTGCGCTGGTTTGGCCTGACCGCCTGGGGGCTTGAGCAGCATCTGGTCACGAAAAACGCGAATACGCGGCCCGATTAAGCCGCGCACGAGTGCGAGTAATTTGGGATGTCTGGCAATGGGGTGATAGGCGGGATCAAAGCGCACGACAAATGCGAGAACGCGCACACTTTGGTTTTGCGCTTCTGGATTTGATTTGTCTGTTACGGTATTGCCTTCAAGGCCTATTGAGACGCCCTCAGGTGCGCGATCCGGGTTGGCTACAATCTCGTCGGTGCGATGAATAACGCCAGCGAGTTCTTCTTTTTCAAAGAGGTTTTTTACGACGAGGTAGCCGTGGGTGTCGTAAAATGTTTTCATACGGGGTTCAAACACGGTGTTCTCCTTTGACGCGGAAAATACGGTTTTGAACCCAGTATGTCAAGTGTGTGGGCAGAAGCAGGCTTTCACCTCTGCGTCTTTACTCATACCGCAATGCATCCACGGGATTTGCTCGCGCAGCTTTGATGGCTTGATAGCTTACGGTCAGAAGCGCGATGAGTAAGGCGATGAGGCCGCTCAGGATAAATGTGCTGATGTCCAGGTTGATGCGGTAAGCGAAGCTCTGGAGCCACTGATTCATTGCGTAGTATGCGACAGGCCAGGCGATGAGATTGGCGATGAGGACGAGTTTGAGAAAATTTTTAGAGAGCAGGCATACAATGTTCGGGATAGAGGCTCCGAGGATTTTGCGAATGCCGATTTCCTTGGTGCGCTGTTGGGTAGTAAACGCAGCCAGACCAAAGAGTCCGAGGCAGGCGATGAGGATGGCGAGGCCGGAAAAGATTTGGAAGACGTGGGACATTTGTTGTTCCCGGTTGTAGAGCCTGGCGTAATCCTGGTCTAAGAATGTGTAGTTGAAGGGCTGATTTGGAGCGAATTTTTTCCAGGTTTCTTCAACCGCAGATATAGCTTCTGCGACATTGCCGAGGTGGAGACGAATGGCAATATACATTGGAAACCGGTGCAGATAGGGCAATACGAGCGGTTTAATTTCCTGTTTGAGTGAGCCGATGTGGAAATCGGATACGACACCGATTATTGTTCCTTCGATTCCGCTGGCTCTTTTGATTTTTTTGCCGAGTGCGGTTTGCCACCCCAGTGCTTTGACTGCAGATTGGTTGACGAGAAATGCAGAGACATCTGTTGCATGTTCTGTGGGGGCAAAGTTGCGGCCTTCTACAATTTCTATATTCAGGGCTTCGACGTATTTTTCATCTACCAATGTGTATGTGAGGGATGTTTTTTCATAATTTGCCGGTTGTTCGGGTATGAAGATCATGGAATCAAAATCACGCCCTGGTACGCCTGTATTGAGTGAGGCAGTAGCTACTTGCGGCAGTGTTTCAAATTGGTTTCTGAATGTCATGGCTTGTCTGGGAGAGGTCAGGGTACGCGGTATCCCCTGGAGAACGAGGACGTGTTCTTTGTCAAATCCGAGGTGTTTATTTTGTGCGAAATGAAGCTGGTTGCGGACGACGAAGGTGCCGGCCAATAGACTGATGGAAATGCAAAACTGTGCGATGACCAGCCCATTGCGAAGATAGGCTTTGCCCGATGATATATATCCTTTGAGCGCTGTAACAGGCCAGAATGAGGAGAGGTAAAGTGCCGGATACATGCCGGATAGGAGGCTGACGACGATGATGAGGGCAAATAATCCGATGAGCACGTGGGGCGCGATCAGACTGCCCATTGTGAGGTGTTTGTTGGCAAGACTATTGAGGAGTGGCAGTCCCAATTCGCACATACCAATTGCGAGAAGACTCGAAAGGACGACGCAGATGGTGGATTCTGAGAAGAATTGGCGAATGAGTTGCGAGCGGTGAGAGCCGAGGACTTTTCGCACGCCGACTTCTCGGGCGCGGGTTGATGAACGCGCTGTGGAGAGGTTGACGAAGTTGATGCAGGCGAGTAGCAGGACAAAAATGGCGATGAGTGAAAAGATATAGACATATATGATGTTGCTATTTGCAGTGATTTCATATCTGAGGTTCGAATGTAAATGGATGTCTGTGAGGGGTTGTATGAGATAGTTAGTGTGGTAGCCGGGCATGGGAGGCATTTTGCTCAAGATGTGTTCGCGAACATAAGTTGTAAATTTGGTTTGCAATTCAGAGGCAGATGCCCCGTCTTTTAACACGAGGTACGTATAAACAGTGGCCGATCCCCAGGATGATTTTCTGCGCTCGATAATGGGGAGTGTTTTGAGGGGGGCGAGAAAGTCGAAGTGAAAGTGGGACTGGGGTGGAAATTCTTTGACCACGCCCGTGACTTGAAGCGATTTGCCATCGTTGAGTTCAAGGGTTTGTCCCATTGGATCGCGATTGGGAAAGTAACGCTGCGCGCTTTGTGCGGTGAGGATGACGGCGTTGGGCGAATTGAGTGCTGTTGTGGGATCTCCCGCGATGAAGGGGACGGTAAAGACATCGAAAAAGCTGCTTTCTGTGTAGTAGAAATTTTTCTCGATGACATAATTCGATTCTCGGCGGATAGTTTGATTTTCTCGTCTCAATCGCGTGCTGTGGACTACTTCTGGAAATTTTTCTTTCAGTGTTTCAGATATGGGAACTTCAACATAGGGAATGGTCCATTCGTTGTCGCCGTATCGGGCGTTCCACAAAACGCGATGAATCCGGTCGGCATTTTTGTGAAATCGATCGTAGCTCAGTTCGTCCTGTACAAAGAGCATGATCAACATGCAGCACGCTATACCAACGGCGAGTCCAGAGATGTTGACAAAAGAATAGACTTTGTGACGCAAGAGTGTGCGGATGGCGACGGTGATGTGGTTTTTGAACATGTCTCCTCCTGTTGAAATATACGATAGACGATCAAGTGGTATTTTTAGAAGCAATAACCGTGCCAAAAACTATTTGTGTATATTTTTCAACAGGTTAAGTAAAAATAGGGATTTGATAGCCGCATGCAAGTGTCCGATAATGATACAGTAGTGTCCGTTTTCGGACACTTGACACACAAATAATCTATGCCTTGAAACTGAACTATTTTGGAGGATAGTTCCAAAATGGTACACTATTCTCGAGGTTTAAGAATCGGTTTGTCCAACCGTTAGATACGCGGTGGGCGCAGGCTTCCCAGTTGAAATTTGCGGGGATCGCCGAGGCGTTTGTCCAGGGTTTCGGGTGTCCAGTTGGTGTGGGTGAGTGCCCAGTCGATTTCGCTGGCGAGCGGGCTGTCGAAGATGCCGGGGTCGTCTGCGCCGATGACGAGATTGACGTTTGATTTGAGGAATGTGTGGATGGGGTGATGAGCGGGATCGGGCACGCCGCCTATGCGGAGATTGGAGGTGGGGCACGTTTCGATGACTGTGCCGAGTTGGGTGAGGCGGTTGAGAACAAATTGCTGTCGGTTGCGGATTTCTTCGAGGCGTTGGGGATTGTAAGGGCGCTCGACTATTTCGTCGGGCGCTCGATTTTTCAGGATTTGTCGTTCGGTTTGGAGTGCGCTGGCGTTCACTTCGATATCGTAAGCCGAAAGCTCTGAGGCGTGGGTGAGATCGTAAGCGATCTGGTCGAGGCGTTCGCTGACCCGTTCTCCCACATGTGCATCGGGACGACGCGCAATCGCGACTGCCGGATCGAGGCCGAGTGCTATGGCATGGCCCAATCGTCTGGCGCCCATTTCGGCGACTTCGTGACACCAGCGTATCGCGCTTTCGAGGGATTTGTCAAAATAGCTTTCGCCTACGTGATAGGTGATTTCGAGGGCGCGTTCGGGGTGTTGTTGGTTATCTTTGTGCAGGCGTTGGAAGAGTTCACGGTTGTCTTTGGGGGGATAACCTTCTTCGATGTCGGCAAAGTCAATGCCGACGATGGTGGGTATGAGTTCGGGGTTTTCGTCCAGGAGTTCTTGCACCCATTCGTAGTCTTGTTGTGCGGTCTGGCGGTGCAGGGTGATGATGTAGCGCGCGGTTGTGTCGTTTTGCGATGCGTTTGAGAGGATTTGGGCATTTGTGCGGTGAAAGTCGATGAATCCCTCTCGAGTTTCCCCACCGCCGCTGGTACGGTATTCGATAAAGGTGATACCTTCTTTGCGATGTCGGTCATGTGCTTTGAAAAACGCCTTGATCAGGAGTTCTTGGCTTTTGGGCGGGTGTCTCAAAAGGCTGCTGATGAGGTTGAATTTGGCTTTAAACCGGCCAAAGTCGCCCCCGTCTTTTTCGGTGTAGATGTAGTGTTCTTTAAATTTGGCAAGTCCTGTGGTTGGATTGGATATGGCATCGCGATAGAGCGCGATGGGATCCGGGCGAATACCATAAGCTTCTTCATAGGCGTCTGTAAAAAGCGTCCAGTCAATGTCTTCGTAAAGGTCTTTGCCGAGTTCTATGAGGTCTTCGGCGGTCAAGCATCCGCCAGGGTGGACGTGGAGTTCACAGGTTTTGGCTAAGTGGAGTGGGGACATAGGGTATTCCTCTGAGATTTTGTCGGGCCGAGTTCTTATACATAAAAAAGTTAAGAGAATTCACAGAGTGAGACAATAAGGAAAGATGTACCTATTTTCAGATTGAAAAATGTCTTAAATGAAGGCAATTCACCACTTGACGCGGCTTGTTATTTGTGATATTTTATGAAGTGAGGTAATCGCGCAAATGGAGGCTTACATGACCCTACAGTTGTTGATTTTTATCGCTGCAATGATTTATCTGTGTTGGGTATCCGTTCGGTATTGGAAACGTCGCAATCGCAAAGATGGTCCGCTTATTGAAGTGGTTGAAAATAAGCCGGTGAGTAAGCCGTATAGACAGAGACGTGTGCAAAAGAAAAAAGAGTCCGATGCCGACCGCGAGTGGCGCAAGCGCGTGCAGGACGAAATTGAAGATATGACAAAATAAAGTCGCGGGTCGAAAATCATTTATTTTCAGCGTTTAGGTATAACAAAAACCTCATCCTATTGGATGGGGTTTTTATTATGCTTGCACTTGAGCGATTTGCTTGCTACGTTACTCGTGAGCGAGCAAACCCTTTGAATGGGATATTGGATATGCGAGAATATTTGATTATCGATGGTCATCTCGATATGGCGTTTAACGCGCTGTTTTATCGCCGGGATCTCACGCAGTCTGTATATGTGTTGCGCGAGCGCGAAGACAGTATGGTGGGAGGATTGTCAAACCATCCGGATTCGCTGGAGAAACGACGGGGACCACAACCCAAGCGGTTTACGCCAACTGTTTGTTTGCCCGAGATGCGCAAAGGGCGTGTGGGGATTATGCTTTCGACCATTATGTGTCGCGTGCAAAATCCACAGGACAATACGCACAATGCGGTGCGCACACAGGATGTGGCTTATGCACGGGGGCAATCTCATCTGGCGTATTATCGGGCACTGGAACGGTGTGGAGAAATTCGGTTTATCAAGTCTGTTGCAGATCTCAATGCCTGTGTTGCTGACTGGGAAGATCCATCTGAAGATACGCCCGTAGGGCTTATTTTGTCGATGGAAAGTGCCGATCCGATTCTGGGTCCCGATCAGGTGGGTGAATGGTATGAAGCGGGGCTGAGATCGGTGTCTTTGACGCATTTTGGCGCCAATACGTATGGGCATGGCACGGGTACAGTGGGTGGGCTATATCCACCGGCTTACGCGCTGATGGATGCGCTGTCTGAGACCGATATTGCGCTGGATCTGACTCATGCGGCAGACCTCACTTTCTGGCATATTCTCGATTATTGGAAGGGACCAGTGCATGCCAGCCATTGCAATTGTCGCGCATTGGTGCCGGGGCAGCGGCATTTGTCGGATGATATGATTCGTGCGATCACGGACCGGGGTGGCGTAATTGGGATGGTTTTTGCCGAGCAGATGCTGTCTCCTGCCTGGAATTGGGACGATCCGAGTACACATTATACCACGGCAACCCGACCGATGAAGGCAGTGCTCGAACATATCGATCACATCTGCGAACTGACTGGCAGTACGGATCACGTGGCTTATGGCACGGATCTGGACGGTGGTTTTGGGTTGGAGCTTTCGCCCACAGATTATCATACGATTGACGATTTGCAGCGCTTTCTAAATCTCATGCGCGATCACGGCTATGGAGAAGACGACGTGAAGGGTTTTGCGCATGGGAATTTGGTTCGATTTTTTAATATAGCCTGGGGATGACATGGCCGATCATACTTACTTCATTGTCGATAGCCACTTAGATCTCGCCTTTTGCGCTATTCAGGTCAATCGCGATCTCACGCAACCCGCGGCAACCGTACGGGTACACGATTCGGAACTGACTACGCGCAGTTTTGGGTCGTGTACGACTACGTTTCCCGAGTTGCACAAGGGGCGTGTGGGGATTGTGTTTGGCACTGTGATGTCGCGTATTGATACCAATGATCGCTGGACGCGCACGGGGATGTGGGATCAGACGCAGTGTTATGGTGTCGGGAGGGGACATTACGCCTTTTATAAGGCGATGGAGCGACGGGGGATTATTCGGCAGATTCATACGGTTGAGGATTTGGACGCCTGTGTTGCGGCGTGGACGCAGCCTTCGGCAGATACTCCGATTGGGCTGGTGCTGGCGATGGAAAGCGCCGATCCGATTCTCGATCCCGATCAGGTACCCGAATGGCGCGATTTGGGGTTGAAAATGGTGAGTATTTCGCATTATGGCGTGAGTTCTTATTGCCACGGAACAGGGACGGAAGGGGGATTGCTGGATCGGGGCAGGCCATTGCTCGACGCGCTCAAAGCCGCGGGGATTATCGTGGATATGACACATACGACCGATCAGGCTTTCTGGGAAATTCTCGATTATTACGATGGACCGGTGGCTGCAAGCCATCACAATTGTCGGGCATTGACGCCCGGGCAGCGGCAGTTGACTGATGATATGATCCGCGCGATTGTTGAACGCGGTGGAGTTATTGGCGCGGCTTTTGATGTGTGGATGCTTGATCCAGAGTGGGAGCGGGGGGTGCCGTGTTATGAACAGACCACAAAGGCGACGCTCGATACTGTGGTTGATCACATTGATCATGTGTGTCAGCTTGCTGGCAATGCCAATCATTCGGGCATTGGGACGGATCTGGATGGGGGGTATGGCCAGGAACAGTCGCCGCGAGATTTAAATACAATTGCCGATTTGCAGAATCTGGTACCCATTTTTGAACGGCGCGGATATTCAGAAGAAGATATTCAAAAGGTGTTGTCGGGAAATTGGGTGCGGTTGTTGAAATCGGTGTGGGAAAAGTGAGAGGATACAAAAATGTCAGAGCGACCTAATTTGTTGTTGATTACAACAGATCAACAGCGCGGAGATTGCCTCGGGTGTGATGGACATCCGGCACTGGAGACGCCGTATCTCGATGAAATGGCCGAGCGGGGAGCGCATTTCCCCCACGCCTATACGTCGGTGCCGTCGTGTACGCCTGCACGCGCGGGGATTATCACGGGGATGGATCAATGGAATCACGGGCGGTTGACAATGACGGGAAGCCATCCGCTGGAATATCCGGCGACATTGCCGGGAGAACTTGCAGCGGCGGGGTATCACACGCAGGCCGTGGGTAAGATGCACCATGCCCCGCAACGCAGATTATATGGTTTTCACCACATGGTGCTGGATGAAAGTGGACGGCGGATGGGAAATTTTATCAGCGATTATCATTTGTTTTTTGATCAGCACAAGGAAGGTGCTTACGGGTATCGGGATCACAGTATCGATTGGAATTCATGGATGGCACGGCCCAGTCATTTGCCCGAGCATTTGCATCCGACGCACTGGACGGCGAGCGAGGGGATTAAATTTTTGCAGCAACGCGATCCGACCAAACCGTTTTTTATGTGGCTTTCATTTGCGCGTCCCCATTCGCCTTATGATGCGCCTCAGGCGTATTGGGATATGTATATCAATAATGACAATATCCCCAAAGCCGCTGTGGGAGACTGGGCAGCAGAGTTCGATAAAAAGGTCGCGGATGTCAATGCGCCGCGTTCGCACCGTTCCGATGCCGAAACGCACAGGGGACGCGCGGGATATTACGGCAATATTACATTTATTGATCACCAGATTGGGCGCGTGCTGTACGAGTTGCGCCGCCACGACCCGCAAACATACGGCAATACTCTGATTATTTTTACATCTGATCACGGCGATATGATGGGCGACCATCACCACTGGCGGAAAACCTACGCTTACGAAGGGTCTGCGCGCATTCCGTTTATCGTGAAGTATCCCGATACATGGCGCGATATGGCGCGAGGGGTAAAGTATGATCATCCCGTGGAGTTGCGCGATGTGATGCCCACATTGCTCGATGCCGCCGGAGTCGAGATACCAGAGTCTGTGGATGGGCGGTCTCTTCTGGATATTGCGCGGGGGGATGACGAGGGATGGCGCGCGTTTGTGCAGGGCGAGCATACGTCGTGTTATACAAGAGAACACGGTATGCAATATGTCACCGATGGGCACGAGAAGTATATCTGGTTTCATCACACGGGAGAAGAACAGTTTTTTAATCTGGATGACGATCCATTGGAATGCTGCGAATTGTCAAAAGATCCGGCGTATGAAACGCGCATCGCGATGTGGCGCAGGCGATTGGCAGAGGTGAATGAGAATCGGGGCGATCCGAGGGGTCAAAATGGAGAACTCGTGCCGCAGTTCGATGGCGCGCTGAGTCTGTCGCCAAATTATCAGAGATGGAAAGACGCCGCGCAATAACTGTGAGGATGCTATGGCCCAAAAATACTGGCTTGTAAAGTGCGAGTACGATGTGTGCTCTTTTGAAGAATTGAGCAATCGGCCCAGTGGGATTGGGTACTGGCGAGGCGTGCGCAATTATCAAGCGCGTAATTTTATCCGCGACGAAATGCAAAAAGGCGATCAGGCACTTTTCTATCAGTCGAATTGTAAAAATCCCGGTGTTGCCGGTATTGCCAATATTGTGCGTGCGGGATATCCTGACCCCTCTCAATTCGATGCGCAGCATGAGTACTACGACGAGAAGGCTTCCAGAGAAGAGCCGCGCTGGTTTTCCTTTGATGTGCAATGGTCAAAAGCATTTGAGCCTTATGTCAGTCTGCAAGATCTCAAGAACAATCCCAAGCTCAAAGATATGAAGGTGGTTCAGCGCGGGCAGCGGTTGTCAATTCAGCCGGTGACAAAGGAGGAGTTTGAGATTGTGTGCGAGATGGGTGGACATTTGGCGAGATGAGAAGGCAAAGGTATATCATGCCGCGTAAAAACAAGGTTCTCAGCATCGGCGATATCGCCCCCTTATTTACTCTCCCCTCACACGAGGGGCGATATATCTCACTTGTGGCGTATCGAAAAAAGAAACATGTCGTTTTGATCTTTTTTAGGGGAACATGGTGACTGAATAGCCGTCGTCAGTTGGCGGCAGTGCAAGAGTATTTCTCCGCTTATGTCGAATGCGATGCGACTCTACTCGCCATAGCTGCGCAGAGGCCCCGCGCACTGATCAAATACATTGAGCGCAAGGGGATAACCTATCCGTTACTGGCTGATAGAAAACGGCGCACGATCAAAAGCTATGGGGTCTATCACGGGCTCGGGCTAACCTCTTACAAACTTGCCCGCCCGGCGACGTTTATCGTCGATAAACTCGGCATTATTAGATATATGTATATTGGTTCGAATCAGTATGATTTTGCCGAACAGGAAGAAATTCTCGAGCACTTGAAATTGCTAAAATAGTTCAGATTGATGAGCAAGACTTGAAATATAATTACTTCAGACTTACTCAATCTCTGATTAGCGGACATTTGACGAGATGAGGTAGTCAAACGACAAAAAAAAGAAATAAGACTTGACAAAAAATAGGTAGTGTTCAAATATTTTTTAGTTTAAGCAGGTGTTTCGCTAACTAACCTCGAGAATTTGGCTTAAAATGAGGTGCTGAATTGCAGATCCCTTCTTCATATCAACCCGGGTACGAAGAGGCCCTTCTGACTGATCCAGATTTCGCCAAAACGTACATCCAGCACACGCTCATCGGCGATCCCGATGCCGATGCTCTGATCAATGGATTAGCCGGTATTGACGAGAAGCAACAGGGCGTATTTATCAGGGCTGGAATGGATCAGGATGAGGAAAAACTGCGTGATGCGCCTCAGGCAGTACGGGCGTTTTTTGAGAAGATTGGGACGCCGCCCGCGTGGTTTGATCCCGAGTCAGTATATCCCGGATGCCGTGGCTTCCAAGCCTATTCAGATCTGTTTCTCACCTCGTTTGTCGTGGATATTATTGTACAGGGTTTCACTACGCTGATCAGCCAATCGTTTTTCACCACAGGAAGGCTGACCGATCAGGGGGTGCGGCGGTTAAAGCAAAATATACTTCATCTCTTAGAGATTATGTTGCCGGGTGGCCTGGAGCGACATGGCGAGGGCTGGAAATTGTCTGTCCGTCTGCGGCTGGTGCATGCACAGGTCAGGCGGCATCTTCTCGCTTCTGAGGAGTGGGACCATGAAGCCCACGGCATGCCGATCAGTGCTGCCCACATCGCGCTCGCGTCCTGTAATTTCTCCGGGATGCTGTTGCGGTCAGCCACGCGAATTGGCGCACGTCTAAACGATGAAGAACGCGATAGTTTTATGCAGATATGGCGCTATACCGCTCATCTGATGGGTGTGCCCGAGGCACTCTTGTTCAGCAATGAGACCGAAGCCTGTGAAATATACCGCGTGGGTTATATCTGCGAGCCGCCTCCTGGTCTGGAAGCTATTGCTATGGCAAACTCGGTGATTGCCTCGGCTCCTTACGTGATCGGTATTAAAGACGAGAAAGAGCGAGATAATCTATCTGGTTTTGGGTACCGCCTTTCCCGAGCGTTGATTGGAGACGAACTCGCCGATCAACTCATGTTCCCCAAAAGTCGGACATCTGGGCCTGGGACACTGGTATATTTGCGGCTGAGGCGCAGAATCCAGGATATCCTTGATGTCCTGCTATGGTGGAGACCGGGGCATCGTACTCAAAGCTTCATGGCCTTGCTCAACGTATCTACGCTCAAAGAACATAAAATCAGTTACCGATTACCCGACAAGCTACACGCAGACGAGGCGAAGCCGTGGTGAGGTATGACGGTCTTTATCCACCAATATATAATGAGGGAAATCAGTTAAATATCTACTTTTGGCGGTGTCGATAGTGCCAGGCATTCGCCTCGGTGAACAACTCGTCTTCGCACTTAATCCGAAATGGTCGAAGGAGTGACTACTTTTGCAATTAGAACGCTACACCGATGCAGTTTTGCGCTATCGATGGTTGGTCGTTGCGCTCGCAACGCTGGTCATGTTGGCTATTACGGCAGGTGTTCGCTTCATCACCGTTACGAATGATTACCGCATTCTGTTTGGCGAAGACAATCCGCAACTCGCCGCGTTCGACGCTCTGGAGAACACGTATTCGGCCTCCAAAGCGGTACTGATTGCCGTTGCGCCGCGAGATGGCTCGGTGTTCACTCGCGAGGTGCTTGGCGCGGTTGAAGAATTGACCGAAGCCGCTTGGCGTGCGCCTTATTCCAGTCGCGTCAATTCCCTTACCAATTATACCCATAGCGAAGCACTCGATGACGATTTGGTTGTTGCTCCGCTCGTCGATGACGCATCTTCACTGAGCGATGCCGATGTGGCGCGTATCGAAGAGAGCGCGCTGAATGCAATCGAAATTGTTGGGCGTCTGGTATCTCATGATGGGCGTACGGCAGGGGTGGCGATTAATTTTATCTTGCCCGAAAATGCGGATCAGGCAGTGGTCGAAATTACCGATTATCTCAATTCGGTTCTCAATCAAGCCCGCAAGATCTACCCGAATATCGATTATTACCTGACCGGCGATGTCGTCATGGATCGGACTTTCGCCGATGTTACGAAGAACGACATGGAGACCCTGACGCCTATTGTGTTTCTCATCATTGTAGGTGCCACTATTATTCTCCTGCGCTCGATTCTCAGCACTTTGGCCATTGTCGCCGTGCTGGTATTTGTCATCAATACCACAATGGGATTCGCCGGGTGGAATAGCGTGGTATTCAGCCCCACCAATGCCGGCGTGCCGATTATCGTCATGGTGATCGCCATTGCTGATTCAATACACATTGTCACGAGTGTTTTACTGGGTATGAGGCGCGGTCTGGACAGAAATGCGGCGATTGTCGAATCGATCCGCATCAATGCTTATCCGATATTTATCACCTCGGTCACGACGGCGATTGGGTTCCTCAGTCTGAATGCTTCAGATTCGCCGCCTTTTCACGTTCTGGGCAATTACGTGGCATTTGGTGTATTATGTGCGCTTGTGTACACCATGACGCTATTGCCGGCATTGCTTTCGATTCTGCCGTTGCGCACCCCCCGTGTTCAGTCCGAGGGAACTGTCTTTTTTGATCGCTTTGCCGACTTTGTCATTGCCCGGCGCAAATTTTTGCTCTGGTTTGTCAGTCTGGTAGTCATTGTCCTGATAATCGGCGTTCACCGCATCGAACTGAGCGATAATCTGGCGCAGTATTTTGATGATCGCTATGCGTTCCGGCGCGATACGGATTATATTATTGAAAACCTGACTGGTGTGGATAAGCTGGAATATTCGCTGAGTGCAGGGCGCGAAGGCGGCATTACCGATCCGGATTATCTGCGCCGAGTTGATGCTTTTGCCGAGTGGTATCGGACGCAACCCGAAGTGACCCATGTCCAGGCATTTTCGGATATTATGAAACGCCTTAACAAAAACATGCACGGCGACGATCCTGCCTTTTATCGCTTGCCCCAAGACCCGGGTCTCGCGGCGCAGTATCTGTTGCTCTACGAGTTTTCGCTTCCGTTCGGCAGCGATCTCAATGACCGCATAGATGTCGCCAAATCCGCTACGCGTCTGAGTGTCGTGACCAGGAATGCGTGGTCGCGAGATCTGCGTGAACTCGATAAGCGCGCACAGGTCTGGCTTCGCGCCAATGTACCCGATTTTGCAAACGAAGCATCGGGTCTGAGCATGATCGCTGCCCATCTGACGCTGCGGAATATCAATAGCATGTTGCGCGGTACGATTACTGCGATGGCACTTATCTCGTTCATTTTGATCTGGATCTTCAAGAGTGTTCGGGTCGGTCTCCTCAGTCTTCTGCCCAACTTTATTCCCGCGATTATGAGCTTCGGTCTGTGGGGCTATCTCGTCGGCCATGTGGGCATTGCTTCTTCGGTGGTGATTGCCGTTGTTTTCGGAATTGTCGTGGATGATACGATTCATTTTCTGAGCAAATATCTGAAGGCCCGGCGCGAGGGTCTTCCCGCTCCCGAGGCCGTGCGCTATACCTTTCACACGGTGGGCCATGCGTTATGGACGACGACCGCAGTGTTGTCCGTGGGATTTCTTGTGTTCGCCACATCGGGATTTGAGGTGAGTTGGGCACTCGGTCTTTTGGTCACGATTACGATTGTCTTCGCGCTTGTTGCCGACTTTTTACTTCTTCCAACTCTGCTGATTGCCATTGATCGGAGAAATTCATGATACCAGTTCGACCAATACATCTGCTTTTCGCGCTTTTTCCAATCATTTCGTTTTGTCTCGGTGTGCTACCTGCTCGTTCCGAAACTGCAGAGGAAACCGGGCTAAAAATTGCACAGGATTCTCAGGATCGCGAGAAGGGTTTTGGCAATTTTACGGCTCAGCAAACCATGGTGTTGCGCAACAAACACGGGCAAGAGAGCCGGCGCCAACTCCGGGTAAAGGTTCTCGAAGTTTCCGAAGATGGCGACAAGAGCCTATTTGTATTTGACCAGCCGCGCGATGTCAAGGGAACGGCGTTGCTTATTCACGCTCATCGGGAAAGCGCGGATGACCAATGGCTTTATTTGCCCGCTCTGAAACGTGTCAAACGCATTAGTTCGTCGAATCAGTCCGGCTCTTTTATGGGAAGTGAATTTGCTTATGAGGACCTGACCCCTCAGGCTGTGGAGAAATTTACCTATCGTTACCTGCGCGACGAGGCATATGGCGATTTGACATGCACGGTTACAGAACGATTTCCCGTGGATAAGAAATCGGGCTATAGTCGCCAGGTGGTCTGGCGCGATAAGGATGAGTTACGCGTCTGGAAAGTAGAGTATTACGACCGCAAGAATTCACATCTGAAGACGCTTACTCTGGAGAATTACGCGCAGTACCTGGAGCGTTACTGGCGCGCTGGACAGATGACGATGGTCAATCATTTGACCGGGAAAAGTACCGTTCTGACCTGGACAGATTTTGAGTTTCAGACTGATCTCAATGATCGCGATTTCACGCAGACCGGACTGAGACGGGTGCGTTGATGTTACTCCGTACCTCTTTTTGTTTTTTATATCTCGGCGCGGTCTGGATTTTGGCTCTGGTCTTTGCTGTTGGCGCACATGCCGAAATTGGGATTGACCGCGATTTTTCCGGGCGTTTGAATATCGAAAGCCGATGGTTTCCCCAGGCCGGTGCCTTTCCCGGCCAGAGGTCTCATGCCATCGGTTTTTTTGTGGAACCCAAACTCTATCTTGCAGATGCCAGGGGGCGAAGTTTCACGCTATCGTCGTTCTTTCGATACGATAACGCGGACTCACGCCGCACCCATGCCGACCTGCGCGAAGCCTATTTTCTGCTATTCGGCGAAATCGGCGATGGTGAATGGGAGTTGCGCGTGGGTATTGACCAGGTCTTCTGGGGCGTTACGGAATCGCAACATCTGGTCGATATTATCAATCAGATCGATCTGGTTGAACATCCAAATGGAGAGACAAAGCTGGGACAACCGATGGTCAATATCACCTATTCCAGCGATTGGGGTATAGTGGAGTTTTTTGTTTTGCCGTATCACCGGGCGCGCACGTTTCCAGGCCAATCTGGCCGTTTGCGTCTCCCGCTTGTGGTGGGAGATGAGCCGGTCGAGTATGAGAGCGAGGCAAAGGCGTGGCACTTGGATTTCGCAGCCCGGTACAGTCAAAGTTTTGGGGTTGTCGATGTTGGTCTGAGTATGTTCAACGGTACCAATCGGGAGCCTTTTTTAATGCCGGGTGCGGATCATAGCGGTGCGCCGGTATTGGTTCAGCACTACGGCCAGATCCGCCAGTTTGGGCTGGATGCGCAGCTAACTATCGGCTCATGGTTGTTCAAGTTCGAGGCTATTCAGCGCGCGGGTGCTCGAAATCTGCTGGGTATGGAAGAAGATTATGTGGCTTCTGTTTTTGGCGGCGAATACACGTTTTATTCCGTATTTGGTTCGGCTGTTGATCTCAGCTTGCTCGGCGAATGGAATTACGACGGGCGGGGGCGCAATGCGACGCCGAGTCGCTCACCTAATACGCTCGAGAACGATTTCTTTTTTGCCACGCGCCTTGCGTTCAACGATGTTCAGAGTACTGAGATTGTCGCGAGTATTCTGGGGGATGCGGGCCGTTCTACACGCGCACTATCTGTCGAATTGTATCGGCGTATCTCTGACCAGTTGTCTGTGGACATAGAGGCGATTTATCTTCTCAGTATTGACCAGGCCGATATCCACTACGATACGCGACGCGATAGTTTTATTGATCTGAGTCTGATGTATAATTTTTAGTTGTGCTCACTCTGATTAGAAAGACAACCCCCCGTCCGGAATGCCCAGACGGGGGTTCTTGGGTTGTCTAAAGGGATAGATTGGTTACGTCACGACAGGTTCCATACCGGGTTCGCCCGCGTGGTAAGACGCCAGGCACCAGGGGTCCCGGGTTTCTTTGCGGAAGGCGCGAACTTTTTGTCGCATGGCTTCGGCGATGTCTTGAACGGCGGGATCGTCAATGACGTTGGTGGATTCCATGGGATCGTTTTCAATGTCGAAGAGAGCTTCGGCATCCTGGTGCAGAAAGTTTTCCGTGCGGCGTTTGCCCATTTCCAAATTTTCTCTGCGGATGGCCTGCCAGGTGGGCGATGCCCACAGGTCACTGGGCAAAGGGGTGGTGATTTCGGGATAGAGATTGCGCACGTACTTGTATTTGCGTCCGCGTAAAACTCGGTAGGGATAGTAGTTGGTGACTTCGTGAAAGGTGTGGGAAAAGAAGGTTTCGTCAAATCCCTCGGGATGTGCCTCGTCGAGGATGGGGACGAGAGATTTTTCGGGCAAGCCTTCGGGGGGATCAACGCCGCACCATTCAAAGACGGTGGGGGCGATGTTGTTCCAGTTGACGAGGGCGTCGCTGACAACAGCTTCGGCATCTGGGCGCGCAATAATGAGCGGACAGTGGTGGCCCGTGTCAAAAGAAGAGGCTTTGCCGCCGGGAAAGGGCATGCCGTGATCGCTCATGACGATGATCATGGTGTCATCGGCTCGGCCAGCGTCTTGAAGTGCCTGCACGGCCATGCCAATGCCGGTGTCGAGACGTGAGACGGATTGGTAGTATTCGGCAAATTCTCGCCGCACGTCTGGATGGTCGGGCAAAAAATCGGGGACGATGACTTCTTCGGGGGTATATGTGACTTCGGGGACGCCGGGATAGGTTTGTTTGTTGCCGAAGTCGCGGTGGGGGTCTGAATAACCGACGTGGAGATAGAATGGCTGATCGTTGTCAATGGTTTCAAAGAATTTTGAGATGTTGTCTGCAATACCGCGCACATTGCGTCCGCCGCCAGTTTCATAGTTCCAGGGATAGACAGATTCGGGTTGTACGTGGAGTTTGCCGACAACGCCGGTGGTGAATCCGGCGGATTGTAGGGTTTTGGGAATTGACGGCATGTTGAGTTGCGTATGGAAATTGTGGATGCTGTGCGAGTGGCCGTATTGTCCATGCGTGTGGCTGTAGTGTCCGGTGAGCAGGTTGGCGCGGCTGGCCGCACACGATGGGGTGGTGCAAAAGGCGTGCTTAAATAAGGTGCCTCGCGCGGCAAGTGCATCTACGCTGGGCATTTTGATAACATTATTGCCATAACATCCGGCAATGGGGCTCCAATCGTCGGCAATGAGTAAGAGGACGTTGCGGTAGGACATAAGATCTCCTTTTAATTTCTTATTGAACTGTTGTCGCGTTTTCGCTCGTCGGCTATGTGTTCGAGCATTTGATGTACGCGGTCGAGTTGTGTGGATGCTACATTTGTGGTTTCGTAAGGATCGGAGCCGATGTGAAAGAGTCCGGTTTCTTCGGGGGTTTGGCCTTCTTCGTAGATCAATTTCCAATTGCCCGTTCGCATGCCAAAGGACGATCCTTTAAAGTTCCAGAAGATAGATCGTTCTTCGGGTATCGCGATGTCGCCTGTGAGCAGGGGCCAGATGTCTTGACCATCCCATTGGGGATCGCTGTTGGGCGTGTACCCGATGAGATTGGTCAGGGTTGGCATCCAATCGGTTATATGCAGGGGATGAAGGCATTTGCCGGGTTGGAGATGAAAAGGCCAATTGATCAGGGATGGGGTGCGGATACCGCCTTCGTAGAGTTGAGATTTTTGACCTCGCAGGGGCAGGTTGCTGCCCAGGCGCGGCATGTCTTCGTGGCGACCCGGGTATTTGTCCGTGTCGTGAAGGGGACCGGCAGGGATGGCGCCGTTGTCCGATGAGAAGATGATGATGGTATTTTCGCGCTGGCACAGGCGGGCAAGGGTTTCGACGAGTTGGCCGATGGCGTGGTCCATCTGGCTGGCGTACGCGGCATAGGTTTTGTATGAGCGGTCTTTGTTGTCGTCGGGATCGTAGCGCCGATCTGAATAGCGGTCTATCCAGTGTTGTGGAGCTTTGATGGGGGTGTGAACAGCGGTGAAAGGGACATAGCAAAACCATGGGGCTGTTTGCGCTTCAATCCATTGGGTGGCTTCACGTGCGATGAGGTCGGTGACGTGGCCGCGCTCTTCGACGAGTTCGCCATTGCGGTGCCAGGTGACGCTGTAGGGTCCTGATTTGTAGCGATGGTTATACGGGTCAACGCCGCCGGCCAGGCTCCCATAGCTGGTATTGAAACCAAATTGGTTGGGACCGTATTCGGGAGAAGATCCCAAATGCCACTTTCCAAAGAGGCCGGTTTCGTAGCCCGCATTGCGGAAGGATGAGGCGAGTGTTTCGTACCCATCTGGGAGGACGGTGGCGTTGGATGGGACGGTGGCGTGGCGTCCAAAGCGGCCGGGATGGCGTCCCGTGAGCAGGCAGGTGCGGGTGGGAGTACACATGGGACAGACATAGTGCTGGTCGAGTTCGATTCCCGTGGCTGCGAGGCGGTCGATGTTGGGCGTGCGAATATGTGAGCCGTGATAGCTGACGTCGCCCCAACCCATGTCGTCGGCGAGGATAAAGAGGATATTGGGTTTTTCGATTTTTCCAGATTTTGTCATGTCGAGTATCCTGTTGAATAGTCTATAAAATCCACTGTCTGATTTTGCCGTTTTCCCTGTGTTTCGCATACCACAATAATAGGATTATGATTGCGACACCTGTGCCATCCCATACCACATCAGTCCAGACGCCAGTGCGACTGGGTACAAAGGATTGATGGTATTCGTCCAATATTGCATAGAGAATGGATATCAGGACGCTCCACAAGACACAGGAGGTAAATCGGTTCTTTGTCCATAGAGACCGAAAACACAAATAGGTCAGAATAGCATACTCTGCTATGTGTGCGAATTTGCGCGCCGCATGGTGTATTCGTTCATTGAAAAAGAAAATTTTTTCTGTATTTTCGAACGATAGCAGGCCACTTGAACCAAAAAAAATTAAGAGTAGCCAGACAAATAGGGCGATGCGCCAATGCGTTGTTGTCATGATTTTTTCCACCCTACTGTGCTGTTTTGAGAGCTTGTATCGCGTCGTCGGTGGCGTCAATGACATGGGCGCCCGCGGGTACGATAAATTCAAACCATTTGTCTTTCAAATCTGGATTGATGGTCAAATTGTGAAAGGTCTGCGTGATGATCACATTGTCTTCGGCATCAAAAAAGCCAATCCGGCGCAACAGGCCATCTTCGGGATTGATGAGTAATTGTGCTTTGACAGGGGGATTAGGCAGTTGTGCATGTAAGAGATTGACTTTGGTTTTGGCTTCAAAAACGCGGTGGGAGCGTTCCTCAAATATTTCGTCTGCGGTGTAGCGAATACTCGTCCATTCCAAACCTCTAAAGGGACGCAAGGGATCGGCCTGGTCTGCATCGGCTTCGAGGCTGGTTATGCGATAGACGCGCCCCAGGTTCACTTTGGAGACGATTTTTTCTTCGCGGTCATAGGTCCACATCAATCCGCCATCAGACAAACGTTGTGAAATAATCACCTGATCTTGCACGGTGTCGAGACGCATCAGGTTGGGGCGCTTAAAGGTTGCGCTGGCATTGAGCGTCAGTTCTTGATCCATAACGCGAATGACGGTCGTTTGTTCGGTCTTGCAGGTGGCGATTTCTCTGGCATTTTTTTGAATTTCTACCATTATTTCATCGGTTTTTCCATCTCCTGTTGACATTTTGTTTTCGTTTTCCGCGCTGACCTGAGTTGTGAGGATCAGCATTGCGATCACCCAGCGTTTCATAACTTGCTCCTTATGAGAAATTTTATTCTTCGCGCTCGCAAAGGTCCCACCACACCCGATTTTTCTCTGGACTATCTGAGCCGGGTTGGACGATTGGAGATTGTGGCGCATTGTTTGGCCAATGCGCTTTTTTATTCTCAAAATATACGAACGAATACTGTTGTACATCTCGTCTTTGATGGGCCTTCGGATCCGCCAAAAACCGTGCGGTTTGAGAGCGATCATTTAACCTATTTGGGTGGGTTTGATGAACGCACGCTGGCAGGGGCTGTACAAAAAGCACTATCTGCTGGCAAGGGTTTGTCACTGGGCGAAGAGCGGCAGGTTGATGACGGCCTGTTTGTGGCAAAAAAGGGATTTGAACGCGTTGTGCAAGATCGTACGGAATCGCTCTATGTACTCGAGCGCCGAGGTGTTGACATTCGCACGGTGACATTTCCTCAGGATGTAACTTTTGTTTTTTCAGATCATCTCACAATGCCAAAAAAAACGGCTAAGTATTTGCGCCGCCTCGGTGCCAAGCCGATTTGCGTAGGTCCCAGGTTGTTGTTTGCCTCTCAGTGTATTGTGTTGCTACACAATGAGTTGGACCGGCAGGGTATTTGGTAAAACGATTTACTGGAAGAGTTTGAATGTCGCGCCGATGTGTCCGGAAAATCCGCTGACAACATCGTTTTGATCTTCGACAAATTTGATCCTGACAAATAATCCGAGTTTTTCACCTATTGGAAATTTGTATCCCAATTCCCCACCTATAAAACGTCCAGAAGTTCCATCCGATATTACACGTCCAATACTCGGTCCAAAAAATAGCTTGTGGGATTCAAAGTCGCGCATGCCAATTGCATAATTGAGACTCGTGCCCAGGGTCTGCATCATCGGGCTGGCAAAACTTATGTCGTAAAACGGCGCAAATATGAATGGACCAGGCAGGTTGAGATGGACAGAGGCGTGCAGGGCGATCCCGCCGGCTGATTCAAAACGCTGGCGAATACTGTCGTTCCACATAAAGCCCCCACCCAGGTTTACGCCGTCGATAAATGCCGCATCGGCAGTGCTTATACCAGAAGACAACATACATAGCGCGAGACAAAAACTTTTTAGAATCTTCATAAACTCTCCTTTTAAAGATACCGTTCACTATCTGATCGCTCGTCCAATGCAGCGACCACATCTTTTACGCGCTGAGAGCTATCGCGGGGCAAAATAAGCAGGGCATCGCCCGTATCAACTACGATTAAATTCTCGACATCGACCAGTGCGATTACTTTGTCTTTGCTGCCATAAACTGTTGTGTTTTTTGCATTGAGCGACAGCACATTGCCACGCAGCACATTGCCATTTTCATCTGTGGGCAAGACATCTGGCAAAGCACCCCACGCGCCAATATCGCTCCACTCGATATCTGCTTGCAGGGTCGCAATATCCGACGCGCGTTCGATAATCGCATGATCAATGGCGATGTTTTTCATCTGCGGATAGACCCCGGTAATGACGTCTGCTTCTCGTCCCTCTTTGGCAGCGGTGCCAATTTGTTCGAGCAGGGCATACATCTCGGGTTCAAATTTTGCAAAAAGATCCAGCATTGTTCTGGCTTTCCACACAAACATATTGCTATTCCACAGATATTGACCGCTCTCCAGATATGTTTTTGCGGCTTCTGCATCGGGTTTTTCTCTGAATGACTCTACGGCATAAATCGGCTCATTGTTTATCTTTGCAATCACATCGCCTTTTTGTATATATCCAAAGCCCGTGTCTGCGCGCGTTGGTTTTACTCCGAGTACAAACAGGGTCTCGGCGCGACCTTTCAGCGCGTCTTCCGCTACTTTGAGCAACCGACAAAATTCCTCTGGTTTGCCAATGTGATGATCAGAACCCAAACTCGCAATTGTACATCCGGGAAAACGAGCTTCCAATAAGGCGCACTCAAGCCCGACCGCAGGCCCTGTGTTGCGGAGTGCTGGTTCTACAATCGCGTTTTCAGCAGACAATTCGGGCAATTGTTCTCGAATGCTATGCAATAGTTTAACGCCGGTAGATACATAAAGGTCATCTATTTTGGCCAGTGAATTGAGGCGATCTACCGCCTCCTGCAACATTGTGCGTTCACCCGTCAAAGCGTGAAATTGTTTGGGTCTGCTCTTGCGACTCAAGGGCCATAGCCGCGTACCAACACCACCCGCGCGAATTACAAATTTCATGTTCCGTATCCAGATATCATAAAGCCAAAAGTAATATTTCTTGCAAGGGGGTACAACCGAAACCTTGCAGCAAAGGCCGTCTTTTTTTATCTTTATTCAAATTCACACGCATCATCGGGGGTGCTACCCCACAACAGGAGCTGACTGTTATGGCACTGACTGCCACTACTTTGGAAGAGACCTATCAACAGATGGCCGAGCGATTAGAGGGCATTGTGCCCGATATCGAATTGCGCTACAAAGCCGAATTGGCTTACGAAATCAATAAGCTAAAAAAAGAGCGCGGGGCCATTATCCTCGGGCATAACTACATGGAGCCGGCACTTTATCACTCTGTGCCAGATGTCGTGGGCGATTCGCTCGAGTTATCGCGTAAAGCCGCAGAAACCGACGCTGATCCCATTGTCTTTTGCGGCGTGCGCTTTATGGCCGAGACCGCAAAAATTCTCAATCCCGACAAAACCGTGCTCTTGCCCGCGCGCGTTGCGGGCTGTTCACTCGCCGCGAGCATTACCGCGGAAGATGTTCGCAATCTGCGCGAACAATATCCGGGCGTTCCCATTGTCACGTATATCAACACTTATGCCGATGTCAAAGCCGAATGCGATATTTGCTGTACATCGGGCAATGCCCACAAAGTTGTCGAATCGCTCAATTCGGATACCATTATCTTTTTGCCCGATGAATATTTAGCCGCCAATGTGGCGCAAGAGACCAATAAGCGCATTATTTTTCCCACAATAACGGGATTTTCCGATCCCAAACCCGGTCTTGAATACGAAATGATCGGCTGGCATGGTAGGTGTGAGGTCCACGAGCAATTTTCCGTTCAGGATATTGAAAATGTGCGCGTGCAGTTTCCCGATGTCGTTGTTCTCTCCCACCCGGAATGCAGTCCTGAAGTGGTCGCTGCGTCCGATTTTTCGGGCAGTACCTCTCGCATGGTCGATTATGTGCGCGAAATGGATGCCGAGCGGTATTTGCTGCTCACAGAATGCAGCATGGGCGACAATATCGCAGCGGAAAATCCGGATAAAGAAATGGTTGGCCTGTGCAGCATTCGCTGTCCACATATGAACGAAATTACACTTGAAGATACGCTCAATGCACTTGAATATAACGAGCAAATCATCGAGGTCCCCGAAGAGATCCGCGTGCGCGCATTAAAAGCTGTGGAACGCATGCTGGAGATTGTATGATCGCTTTAAAAACACAGTTACACGATACCAAAGGCCCGGTGGATTCCGGGCCTTTTTCGATGTTGAACATCAGACCTGTGTGTTTTTGGTCAATGCCCAATCTCACTCACCATCGTAAACTTCTGTTTGGAACAAATTGTTTTGAAAATCGAGGTACTGATCTTTTGTCATCTCTGGTTTGTAATTTGCAAGCACGGCTTTTGCCTCTGCCGCGCGGTCGTAAAGCAGATCCACTGCCATAAGTGCCAGTGATTTTGCTGGTTCTACATATCCCATCTCTTTATCGGAAATATGCCACTCTACGCTGTGTCCTGGTCCCGCGGCTCCCGACATATAGGGATGAATCGCGGGCATAATGCAGGATATATCGCCCATATCTGTTGAACCGGTTCTGTGGCCGACTGCACAAAATTCATCTTCTCCGAAACGCGCTCTGGCATTTTTTTCATAGAGTGCTTGCAAATCCGCATTGTTTTTTAATGGCATATATCCCGGTAGTGTTTCTATTTCTACTGTTGCGCCAAGTGCCATTGCACCGGCTCGAAGTGCGCGATCTACTTTCATACTGGCATCGAGAATTGCTTCTGCTGTGCGGCCTCGAACATAAGTTTCCATGCAAACTTCGTCGGGTATGACATTGACCAAATCTCCGCCTTTGGTGATGATGGGATGCACACGCACTGCATCGTGATCCTGGAACGTTTCGCGCTGTGCATTGATGGCATTCAGAGCAATTTGAGCGGCATTCAGAGCATTGATACCCCGGTGAGGTGCGCCTCCCGCATGCGCGGCTTTGCCCACAAACCGAATCATCTTTGCTACAAATCCATTAGATGAGGCGGAAACCGCGGCTTTTGTCAATGATTCATCGCTATGTGTATGAATCATAATCGCCATATCGATATCGTCAAAATGTCCGTGCTTGATCAATTCGGGTTTGCCCCCCAAAAAATTCAACTTGCCCGTTTTCACCAGATTCAAGCGGTATTCAACCTCTACAAATTCCTCTGCGGGCACGGCGAAAAAGACGACTCTTCCCGCCAAATCGTCAACTACGCGCGCATCCACTATGCCCATCATTGCACCCATCAATCCCGCGATCTGTGCATTGTGACCACAAGCATGCGCAGCACCCGTATTGGGATTGGCATTGGGATGGCCGGAAACCAAGAGCGAGTCGAGTTCGCCAATTAGTGCAATAGTTGGCCCCGGCTTACTTCCCTGTAACACGCCTTTTACACCTGTAATTGCCAGCTCGGTTTCACACGGTACGCCAAATTCGTCCATTGTTTGCGATACCAACTTTGCTGTCTCAAATTCTTTAAATCCCAATTCGGGATTTAACATAATGTGATCGCCAATGCGACAAATCTGATCTCGCCGTCGATCAATGGCTTCACAAACGCGCTTCTTGAGTTCGGCTTTTGTGGGCATAAATTCCTCCGAGTATCTTTATTTTTTTACCTGATTTTTAATAATAATATCAGCAAAAGAGGTGTTACAATGGCCTGTAAAAGTGTAAATCTGACCAGTACCTGTGTATTGGACCAGCCCCATTTCTGGCGGACGTGATCGTGCAGGGGATAACGCACCTGTTTGAAAATGCCGATTTTAAAAAAGCGCAATAAAGCGACTTTTAGAAGACCTGTTGCGCCATTGACCAGCACCACTCCGGCTACTACAATAATCAAAAACGGATTCCCACACGCCAGGACCAGCATGCCGAGTAATAAGCCCAGAGGGCGAGATCCGGCATCGCCCATCAACACGGCACTTGGATTGGCATTGTGCCATAAATAGCCCACCAGACACCCCGTCATGACAAAAGCCATTACTGCCCAATTAGCCGCCTCTTTGTAGTGCGGCACAAGCAGATATTGGGCAATATCTCGGTGTCCCACAATGACGTACAATGCGCCACCCAAAAAAATGAATGCCAGCATGCACAAACTGCCCGATAGGCCATCCACGCCGTCTGTGCAATTTGTAGCATTAATGGCCATCCACAACAAGCACGTAGCAATGGGGATATAAATCCAGGGTGGCACAATAACCGATGTCTTAATTAGTGGTAGCCACACTTCGACTGCTGCCATCTGGCACACTACCATAGCTCCTAAAATGGAGATGATCAGATCGAACAACCCCATGCGGTATTCACTCCATTCATAGCGGTCATCGAAAAATCCCACCAGCATTGCCAAAAACAGGCATCCCAAAGCGGCCAGATATCGCGTTCCAAGAGGGACAAATAAGAACCCGACAACTATAAAAATAGAAATGAAAATAACGCCTGCCCCTACGGGCTTGCCTTTATTTAGTGCGGCGCCAACAGCATGCTCACGTCCCTGGTCCTGTGGTAATCTGTGCCACAATTTGGGTAAAATCCTCCAGGTGAAGACGCAGGCGAGCGCGGTACCTGCACCAACCAAAAAGAGATAAGAAGTGAAGAGGCGAAAAGGCCCATAGATGTCCAACAATTGCTCTCCCAACCAGTAGAGCACAGCGCAAACTCCCGTGTGATATGATTTGAAAAACGAAACAAATCACCCCAATGTAAGGTCTCTATGATTAAAGGGCAAGTCTGAACTCATATCCGATTCTTTGTAAAAGAAAAACCTTGACGCGAAAACAGAGACTTTCTATTTTGTGGTCATTATGAACGCATTGATCAAAAAACCGGTTATTTTTTTAAATCCAAACACAGTTTTGGCCGGGGATGCGTTTGTCCGTACCGCTCAGCATCATACTCATCATGCTACGTCTGCGACTTTTTGCATGACGCGCTCGGCGGTGGATATGTCATAATAGTTGTCCAATGAAATGAACAAGCCCGCTGTCGAGAGACAGTGGGCTTTTTTTTTAGGAGAATGACCATGGCACACAATGACGATGCTTATGGACGCATGATGTGGGACTTTCATTGCGGCATGCCCGCAGAGGAAATTGTAGAACGCGAAGATGGATACATAACTGCAGGTGTTTCCAGCGCTTATTTTAATCCCCATAGCGACTGGCCTCTGCATCAGCGAGAATCGATGAACTATGTTCGTGGATGCGTTCTCGACATCGGTTGTGGACCCGGACGTCATGCTCTCTACCTTCAGGAAGAAGGTTTTGATGTTTTGGGCATTGACGCTTCTCCTCTTGCGATCAAGGTGGCGAAAGAACGCGGTCTCAAAAAAGCCAGAGTTTTGAGTGTAACACAAATTTCCTCTCGGCTCGGTCAGTTTGATACCATGCTCATGATGGGCAGTAATTTCGGTCTCTTTGGCAATTTGAAGCGCGCCCGGTGGCTTTTGAGAAAGATGCGCAATATGACATCTTCCGATGCGAGAATTATTGCCGAATCCGCAGATCCTTACAGCACGACGAGAAAAGCGCATCTGGATTATCACAAATTGAATCGCGAGCGGGGCAAGTTCTCGTGTCAGCTCAAAATTCGCATTCGATACGAACATTATATCGGCGCCTGGTTTGAATACCTCAAAGTATCTCGAAAAGAGATGGCATTTATTCTGGAAGGTACTGGCTGGCAAATTTCGCGATTTATTCCGGAAACGGAGAGTGTTTATGTCGCGATTATTGAGAAAATTTGAGGACAACACAAAAAAAGGAAATCGCTATGGCTATTGATCACACACTCGAAGAAGGCACAGAGATCCATCTCGATTTTGAAAAGGTCCGCAAGGTTGCACAGACCGATCACCCCATCATACCCGTTGCGGTACAGGATGTGGATAGCAAAGCCGTTCTCCTGATTGGCTATGTCAATGAACAGGCGCTTGATTACGCGCTTGAACACCGCGTGGCAACTTTTTGGAGTACTTCGCGCAATGAACTCTGGATTAAAGGGGCCACGTCTGGTGATATGCTCGAATTGGTCGATGTGCGCATCAACTGCGAGCAAAATTCACTGCTCTATCTCGTGCGCCTCAAAGGCGATGGATCGTGTCATACGAAAGAAAATGGGCAAGCGCGTTACGGCTGTTATTACCGCAGTATCGATAATGGAAAATTGATATTTGTAAATCCCAAAACCATACCGGAGTAATGAGTCATGCCATCAGAGGTCGTTACCCGAATCCGCGCAGATCAATGGCAAATTTTCAGGGATGTGCGTCTCCGCGCACTTGAAGATGCGCCTTATGCTTTTGGTACAACGCTGGCAGAAGGGAAAAAAAGAACCGATAGAGACTGGCAGGATATGGCGAGAGGCCATGCTACTCTGTCGGATCGCGCTTATTTCATGGCTTATGTGGGGGATAATCCCTGTGGTATGGCGGGTTGTTATCGCAGGGCATCAGACGTAGTAGTGCTCACCGCGATGTGGGTCGCACCCGAATTTCGAGGACAAAATATCGGTGAGCAGATTGTGTGCGCCGTCATAGAATGGGCACGAGAGGGTGGGGCCACTATGCTCGAAGCCTGGGTCAGTGAAAATAATCCAGCGCGTTTTTTTTATCAAAAAATCGGATTTGAAGAGACTGATTTAACCGAACCGCTTCGCTCAGATTCCAAAATTCAGATGGTTTTGATCAGGCGCGATATTGCGTCCTGAAATCGGGGTTGATTCACTATCTTCTCAACAGTATATTGCTCACATGGGAAATGGTGTAAAAATGCGGTTGATTCAGACAAATCAGAGCACTCGACGACAGGAGGGAGAAAACGTGGGTTACGATCTCAAAGTTTTTTCAGGTAATACCAATCGACCATTGGCAGAAGATATTTGCAATATTCTCGATACTCGGCTTGCCGAGGCCACTGTGAGTCAGTTTTCAGGTGGCGAAACACATGTGCAAATCGATGAAAACGTGCGCGGCTGCGATGTTTTTATTGTTCAACCTCTTTGTGCAAATGAAGAAGAAGGAATCTCGCCCAATGACGCTTTGATGGAACTTCTCATCTTGATCGATGCTGCGCGACGCGCCTCTGCCCGACGCATCACAGCGGTTGTACCCTATTATGGCTATGCGCGGCAGGACCGCAAAGACCGCCCCCGCGTGCCTATCACAGCCAAACTGGTCGCCAATATGATTTATACCGCTGGGGCGAGGCGGGTTTTAACCCTGGACCTGCACGCCAATCAGATCCAGGGCTTCTTTGACATACCTGTTGACCACCTCTATTCCATTAACATTTTAGGCGAATACTTCAGGCTAAAAAACCTCAAAAACCTCGTTGTTATGGCACCCGATGTAGGTGGTATAAAAATGGCACGCGCTTATGCCGAACTACTCGGTGCGCCATTGGCTATTGTAGATAAACGCCGCTGGAGTGGTCAAAAAACCGAAGTTCTGAACGTTATTGGCGAAGTAAAAGACAAAAATATCGTCATTGTTGACGATATTATCTCTACGGGTAGTTCTCTCATCGAAGCCGCTTCTGCATTAAAAGACAAAGGCGCACGCGATATATGCGCTACTATTGTTCACCCGGTGTTGGCAGATCCCGCCGTTGAGCGCGTGGAAAATTCCATTCTTACAGAGCTTGTCGTTTCCAATTCCATTCCCGTGCCCAAACGCGCCCAAAATGGCAAAATCAAAATTCTATCAGTTGCTCCTATTCTCGCCGAATCCATCCGTCGCATCAACAACGATGAATCCGTCAGTAATCTCTTTGCCAATGCGAAGGTGGAGGGATAAGTTGCGCGAGCGTAAAAGGGTTTGGTTAAAAAATAAAAACCGACCTGATGATGAGGTCGGTTTTTGATTTTGTAAAGCGTTACAGTTTTGTACTGAAAACGGCGTTATGGTTTGCCGATGTTAAAGCCAATCCCTACGGCTGTGCGCAGGGCGCTTGCATCTTCTTGCTCGCCAATAACCCAGCGTACCTCAAACAAAAGTTCCATTCTGCGGTTCAATAATTGTTTTTCCATGCCTACGAGAATAAAGTGAAGCGCAGCCTGATATTCGTTTTGAAATTCGTTGATGATCAGCCTTTCGCGCCGCACCCGGTTCACTCCCAATCCACCGCCCATATACGCATACGCAGTCCCCGATTTATGCGGCCACAAGTACTTTAGAAAAGCCCCACCACCTCTCGCTTGAATTTCGGTACCGTCGAGATCGGATCCGCTTCCTGTCTCAGCACCTATTTCGAGGCGAAGGTTGGGCGAAAATACGGTTGCAATATCTGCTTGAAGTACAAAGAAATGCCGTGTGTCGTTTGCCTGTACAACGTCTAAACCAACCTTGGTTGCCAGATTGTAGAGCTTAAAACCGGCCTGGGCACTCGTTGTAAAAAAAATTAAGACCAAAAATCCGACACCAGCAAAAACCCTCATGACACACTCCTCACAGCACTTTTTGGCAGTGCGGAATAGCTTCTATCTACACGACGCCAGTGCTAATTGTTTGAGATAAGAATAAGTATAAATTCCCGTATCGTGTCCATCTATCCACCGAATTTGGATGGCATAATTTCCGACTGGAATGACATCCGACAGATCCACCGATGGCGTTTGATCCGCAGTAATCATCTGCAATTGCTCGTCTTGCTTTGTCCGCATGTCTTTACACAATGCACATGGGCAGGCTTTTCGCACGTCGGACAAGCTCACGCACAAAATCCCATCGTCTGCCCAATCCATTTCGAGCCATCCCTCTGCGCGGTCAACGCGAATACGTTTGGGTTTTTCTGCCACGACCAGCCTCCTAACGCTTCAACCGATGCCTTAATCCCAATTCCTGAAGCAAAATACCGTATTGCTCGCGCAGATTGTTTTGCAGAGCAAAGGCGCGGTTATAGGCGATTGCCGCATCTTCAAAAAATCCCTGAGCAGTCAGAATACGCCCCATTAAAATATAATTGAGCGCGTAATGGGGCATGCGTTCTGTGGTCTCACTTGCCATGTCGAGTGCCCGCTCTAAGCGTCCCGTTTTCAGGTAAATCCAGCCCAAACCCTGATAGGCTGCGATGATATCGGGATCCAGGGCAAGTCCCTGCTGATAATATTGCTCTGATAGAATTATATCGCCTATCTGCTGATATAGATATCCGAGCGCGACCAAAGCGCTTGCGTCAGTCGAGTCCTGGACGGCCAATTGCTGGCAGGTGTCAATTGCGCGATCAAAATCTTCCATTCGCAAATAAGCCGATATGAGGAGGCGCAATGCTTGTGTGTGTGCGGGGGTTTTTCCCAAAATATCGCGCAAGACGACAGCAGCACCACCGGGATTGCCTGCTTCCAGCGAATCGACAACACTTTTCAATGCGGGGTCGAGAACCATCGATTCACTGCTTTCAAACATCTCTTGAGCACTGGAAATCTCTGCACCCAAAAGCATAACAACGATTATTCCCAGTCGCAATATCATATACTTCCCTGACCATACCCTCTATAGATACAAGGGGCGTCCAGTGTAGGGCCATTGGACTGATGACTTTGGCAAATTCAGTCGAGTTGTCGTAGTTGTATCCCACACAAAGGGATCAATTATGGGATACTCAGTAGGGGCGTGTGGTAAAATTGTGCGATATAAGTGCTGGTTTTGGCGTATAGAAAGGCCCGGCTCGTAAATTTCAATGGCCGGGCGATTGCACCACATCACAAGAACAAGGTCTGGATCGATCTCTATTCGCTGACAAATCAATTTGAGTATCAGATAAGCACCTGCCATAAATTTGGTCATAGAGTCCTTTTCTATTTTTTGCTTTGATCACTAACCGCTCTTGCTACCAAACGCGGCGACAAAGCTGAGAAAATCTTGAAAATCAATGGTCCCATTACTATCCAGATCCATACGGGCATCAAAACCGTCATCAGATGAAGACTTGCCAAATTGCGCGACAAAGAGGAGAAAGTCTGGAAATTCAACCGCGCCGTTTCCATCAAAATCACCAGGTAGCATACTCGGTGTTGGAGGTGTTGGGGGTGTTGGAGGTGTTCCCGTATCTGTCGCTTTCGCAAAAGTAATTACGATCCTGATTGGATCATCTGGTGGAACGTGCTGAGAAAGTGCGCCCATTGCCAGGCCTCTTACAGATTCGGGTAATGAAGCCAATAATTCTTCTAAAAGTAACGGGCGTATGATCTTCAGCGAATCCGCCGTCGCTGTGTACGTATAATTGAGTGGGTCTTCATTTTCGCGGGTTATGGTGAGTGCATGGGTATCGGATGCGACTGTATAATTTCCCTCGTATTGGCTTGTATCGAGTACAGAGACCGAGAGAGGAACCAATAGCACTGCAGAGATATTGGTCGCTGTTCTGTAGTCCGCTTGGACTTTGCCATCGGCACTAAAAGCTATTGTGCCGTTGATCTCGCCTTCAACTGTAAGAGGCGATACAGCCTGCACGAGTCCGGCCGGGACATAAGCATTCAGCCCGACCTTCTCAGCTACCCAGGAGCCGGCGATCTCGCCACCTTGAGGCGTGGGGGTTTCTGGCAGAAGTCCCGCATCTGCCTGTCCAAATGCTATGAACGCCGTTATAAGTAGAACGCAGTTTCTCAGTACCTTAAACTGCCATTTTTTGACCGCGACGCCAGAATTTGACCAGTTCATATTCCCTCCTCCAGTGTTTATTTGTTTCTTTTACAACGCACGATCACTTTTCAATTTACGCAATTCGCGTGTCCTCTGCAATACCTAACTCGTGTTGTCAAATCTTTCATCGCGTGCTATCTTGCAAAACAACACTTGAGAAAGGAGCGCGTATGCAATATCGAGTTCTCGTCGATGTCGATCTTCCCGATGAAATTCCAGAGATGATGAATAACCGCTGCGAACTACACATTTTGGCGCACGGCGATGTTTCAGATGATAAATTCGCGTCTGCACAAGGGCTGCTCACTTATGGACACCCGATTATCGGTGGTGATTTTATGGATCGCATGCCCAATTTGAAAATTATCAGCAATTTTGGTGTTGGCGTAGATCACATTGATCTATCAGCGGCCAAACAGCGCGGGATTCCAGTGGGCAATACGCCTAATATGCTCGATGGCGCGACAGCCGATATGACTTTTGCAATGCTTATGGCCGCCGCCCGCAATATCGTTATTGGCGACCGCTTTGCTCGCAGTGCGGCTTTTACGCATTACGATCCACGCATTTTGATCGGTCACGAAATCCACGGTACAACATTGGGTATTATTGGTATGGGCAATATCGGCAAGCAGGTCGCGCGACGGTCACGGGGGTTTGACATGAATGTGCTGTATCACAATCGAAAGCCAGATACGAAAGCCGAGGTCGAGTTGGGCGCGACTTATGTTTCTCTCAACGATTTGCTCGCAGAATCGGATTTTGTCACTTTGAATGTGCCGCTGACTGAAGAAACGCGAAATATGATTGGTCGAGATCAGCTCAGGCGAATGAAAAGAACCGCTATACTGGTCAATCTCGCGCGCGGAGGCGTTATTGATCACGATGCACTCGTAGAAGCTCTTGAGAATAATTGGATCGCAGTTGCCGCGCTCGATGTGACCGAGCCAGAACCCCTTCCACGCGATCATCCCCTCCTGTCCATGGACAATGTGGTTATAGTTCCCCATCTGGGTAGTGCCACACGCCAGACTCGTATCGCAATGGCCCAGCGTACAGTAGATAATCTTATAGCTGGACTCACAGATCAGCCTTTGATCACTCGTGTAGTGTAAAACAGATATATTGGAGAGGGGATGAGGAAGGTGAATCAATCAGGAGAAAGAGGATGTTTGGCGCAGGCTCTTTCACGTCTCACCTAATTCAATGTGTTGACCTGTAGCATTTGACCTGTATGCCGCTTCAATGATTCTGGCGACTTTTAAGGCATCTTCTCCAGAGGTCGGAGCCGTGCCTTTGCCCGCCGTAGATCGAATAAAGTCATCCATAAAAGCGATTCCATAAGCACCGCCATAAGCATCGACTTCGGGTAGCGTATAATCAAAGGTGCGCTGAGATGCCGTGTGCCAGCCTTCTGCAACGCTTTCGAGATACAATTCTGATGGGCCACCCGAAGGCGTCCAGAATACGCGACCCTCATGACCGCGAAATCCCATATACGTATCGTAATTCGGCCCCATATAACCCGCGCCACTTATTGATAGTTGATAACCGGCCTGCATACTGCCCAGCGCGCCGTTGGAGAACCGGAAGGATAGAGATGCCACATCCTCAACATCGATGTCTTCGCCACTGAGCGTATCGACAACCGCAGAAACAGAGACGATGTCCGCGTTCATGACATAGCACAGCAGGTCGATATAATGGCAGCCCAACCACGATAAGATGCCGCCGCCGGAAATTGACCGATCAAATAGCCAGTGTTTGGGGTTGCGAAATTTTACCTGCGATGTGACCATCCGAGATTCACAGGATGTCACGCGACCTATGGCACCCCCCTGGACGACTCTTCGCGCTTCACAAGAGGCGGGGTGATAGCGATTCTGATACATAACGCCCAGTTGTACGCCCGCTTTTGCCGCGCCATCCACGACCTGAGAAACAGCGGCAACCGAAGCACCGATGGGTTTTTCGCTGATGATGTGAATGCCCTGCTCGAACAAGCGCAGACAAAGGTCTGGATTCCGATCGTTGTGAGCGCAAGCCACACCAAAGACTATATTTTCCGAGCCTAAAAGTACGCTGAGATCGGAATAAGTGCCCGCGACTTTATCTGTTGAGTTAAAGCTGTTCAGAGCCGAGGGGTCGGCATCGTACAGAATAATCTCATCTACCAGTTTAGAAGCCTGCAGGGTCTTGAAATGAGCTTCTGAATGGGGATGTGTCAGGCCAAATAGGCCGGCGCGAACAGGTTCCATTAGATTATCCTCAAGATAAATACGGCAGTACTTCGCGTTTGAGCGCGTTGAGATATGTCCATTCTTCACCGGGGTCCTGGAAGATCAATGTATAATATCCCGAGAATTTGGCTTTGCGCGTCAAGTCCAAACAGGCCAGGAATTGGTCCCGCAACATTACACCATCTTCGTAATCCGCTTTGGTGTGAATCGTATCTGCAAACGGCAAGACTTCTGTGAGATCGTCCAACTTGTGTTCTCCCTTGAAGTTACCGAGATCGGTACACAATCCGATTTTTCCCTCGCATCTGTTTAAAATATCCAATAGAGGGGTTGCGCGCTGGGTCAATCGCTTGAAATTCTCGGTCATGACACGTACGCCACAATCGCGGGCATAGTCCGATAATTGCAGGAGATTTTGTGCGCTGAGTGCTATGGATTCCGCGTCTGGCTCTGCTTCGCCAGCTATTACGCGCACATTCGCCGCGCCACAGGTGGATGCGATGTCGATCCATCTCTGAATTTCCGCCAGGTCCTTTTCTCTTTGGTCGGAATCGGGATGCGTAATATCCCAGGCGTCGATCAAGATGCTGTAAAGCGATACGCCGTGTCTGTCCAGTTCTGCGCGCAGGTCCGCGATAAATGCCTCATCTGTTGTGGGGAAGTGAAAATGGCAGATTTCCAAATTTCTGATACCATGTGATGCCACTTCGCGAGGGACATTGAGTAGCTGTATGCGCCCCCCATCGCCATTTCGATTCACAAATCCATCGGGCGTGCGATCGTACCACGCTTTGCCCAAAGCGCGGTGCAAGCTCCAGGTGGAAATAGATAGTTCTGGCATATTACAACCTCCAGTTTACGTTTTGCAACTCACTTTTTTAGCCAAATGACAGATCGCCTGGGCGGCTTCGTCAACATCGAATTTGGAAATGCCGATGTGTGGGATCAATCTTATCAGATGTGCGCCGATGACGCTTACGCGTATGCCGTATTCGGCGAGCAATCGGTCACCAAAATCGCGGCCGGAAATGCCCAATTGGGCTACGTCAAAGCGCACCATATTGGTTTCTACGCCTTCGACATCAATCCCGATTCCGGGTGCTTGTGCAATGCCTTTCGCCAGGCGTTTTGCATTGGCGTGATCTTCTGCCATTCGTTCGACGTTGTGTTCTAACGCGTAAATACCGGCAGCGGCAATAATGCCGGCCTGCCGCATGGCGCCTCCGATGCGCTGCTTCCACTGCCAGGCATTTAGAATAAATTCTGAAGATCCTGCCAGCACAGCCCCCACAGGCGCACCTAAGCCCTTGCTCAGGTCGATCCACAGGGTGTCAAAAGACTCGGCATACGCTTTTGGTGTAATGCCGGATGCAACGGTTGCATTCAGGAGCCGTGCGCCGTCCATGTGCGTTAAAGCACCTTTTTCGCGCGCCATGTCGCACACTGCGCGTATATGTTCGAGAGGCCATATACGTCCCCCCGGCATATTTGTGGTTTGTTCGGCACAGACGAGGCGGAAGGGGGGTCTGTATCGCGTTGAAGGCACCATAACTTCTGCCATTTGCTCGGGTGTAAACATGCCATTTTTCCCATCGATGGGATACAGCGTTGCGCGAGCGAGCACCGCTGCGCCACCGGCTTCTGATATGAGCGGGTGTGCGGTGCGATCCACTAAAATGAGATCGCCTGCACGGCAGTGAACCGCATAAGAAATCTGGTTGCACATCGTTCCCGATGGCAAAAAAAGGGCCGCCTCTTTGCCCAGCATTTCGGCGACCATATCCTGTAGGGCATTCACCGATGGGTCTTCGCCCTTTTGCTCATCACCCACTTCTGCCCGACACATAAACTCGCGCATCGCTTGTGTTGGCACGGTGGATGTATCGCTGTAAAGATCAATTTTAACGTCGGTCATTTATCTCCTTCCTTCGGGGCCAGATTTGAAAAGATTTAGAAACCGATCTTCGTAAAATGGATATAGGTTCCAACGGTCCAGTTCTGCTTTGAGTTCATTGGCTTTTTTGTGAAACTGGTCATTTTTTTTCACTTCGCGAAACATCTTTTCAATGCGTTCCATAACGGACTGCGGCACTTTGTCCTCTTCGATCTTTCCGCCCGGAAATTCGTTTTCTGGCATATCGTCCATGTGGGAAAATGTCTTTTGAATCTGCATCTCGATATCTTCCATTGTGCCTTCCATTTTTTCCGCAGCGTCGTCAATTTCCGACATATCGACCGAAAAATTTAACAAATGTGACAAAGTCAGCACAATCTCTTTTGAAGCTTTGGGATTTGGGATGGGTGCTGCGTATTGCGGCATAGTTCCCAAAAAACAGGCTGCATTGAGATCGCGTTTTTGAGCAAAGCCCAGCAACAGACCATTAAGCCCTGAGACCATCCCCTCTTTCAAGATCTCTACGCCATGCGATGCCAGTACATCTCGAAATTCAGTGTTGTTCGCCACTCCTAGCACCTGTGCATCTTCTTTGTGACTGGACTGTGTGAGATAGGCCGCTCCTGTGAGAACGGTATCGATGCCGACCCGTTGTCCCACATCCAGAATTTTGTCCAATAATTCATCGCCGGGTACTCCGCCTATTTGCGCTTCACTTTGAAAAATGATCAGGTCGTGTTCTTCTGCTGCATAAAATGCATGGGCAGGGGGGTCGGGAAAGGTCGCGAGCCCATCTTCTACGATCATGGCTTCGGGCGTGAAGTGAGATTGCATGTCTATTTCTGCAAATGCGACGGCATCGAGTTTGCGCCGGATATAGTCAATCGCACCAATTCCTACACTGCCCATACCGGGCCATCCGGCAAGTAATACGGATGCCTGAAAGGAACGGGGCAATTCTTTCAATACGTTTAGTTTCATTTTGTGACCTTTCCACAGAGGACAGAGCGTTTTAGAAATAATATCAAATTATAGACCTGAACACAACCATATCAATGATCAGAACACCATTTTTCGAGCGGATGAGAACGATCGGGGTTTGAAAAAACAACGCGTTGTCCAGAAATTTGGGATGCGTACGCCCCGTGAATCATTTCCAATGCCCAACGCGCATCTCGATCACTGGATATGGGTGCGCGATCGCTTTCTATGGCGTCAATCAGATCGATAATGGCGCGATAATTTCCCGTCTCCTGCAAGTGATCATCCGCAAGTTCGAGCGCATGCCACGTATGACTATCTCTCCAGGGTGACCACAGTCCATCTTCGTAAATGGATATTGCTTCTGCGCCTCCGCTTATGGCTATCCGCCCAGATTCTCCGACCAGTACCAGTCCATAGCCCTGTCCTTTTCCAGCTTGATTGGCCCGCGAGACAAATGAGCCATCCACGCCATTGCCAAAAGAAAACAGGCTGACCACGCCGTCGCCCGCAATCGCGCCAATTGGCTCTGTGGCTTCCCGCACATCCTCGGGCGCGATTTCGCGATCTCCAACTGTCACGCGCGCTGTCATCCACAGGGGATCGCCACCCAAAAAGCGCATCATGTTGAAGAGATGTGTTCCCAATACCAGCATGTCTTCGCCGCCTCCCCGATGGTCTTGTTTGCCATATGCATGCATGGATAGGAGTTTTCCAATTCGATTTTCTCGTATTAAATCGCGCAATTGATGTACTTGTCTGAGGTAAACAGCCTGATGCGCTACGGCAACTTTGCGGTTGTTCTGTTCGGCGGCAGCCACGATGCGGTCTGCGGACGCGAGGTCGCCTGCAAGTGGTTTTTCCGAATAGACATGGCAGCCGGCTTCGATACACGCCACGATCATTTCTTCGTGACAATCGACCCATCGTGGGCACACGCTGACAATGTCGAGGTCTTCTTTCGCCAGCATGTCGCGATAGTTCGCATACCCTCGCTGTGCTCCGGCATCTGCCATTGCCTTTTCTCGTCCAGCTGCGTCTGGATCGGATACGGCGATCATATCCACGCAGTCGATTTTTTGATAGGGCACATGCAGGCCATGTCCAAAATTGCCCTGTCCTGTCCGACCGATAGCACCAGCGCGATAGCGTTTTGCTGCCATTGTGACTCCTTATTAAGGTAAAAATACGACGCCCAGTGCCGCGTTGGGATTCCGAATGAGTTCTTCACATGCTTCGGGTGCGTCATCCAGTGCAACCCGATGGGTGATGAGAGGGGATACTTTTAAGTGTCCGGTATCCATGAAGCGCAAGCATTCTTCTAAATTTCGCCTCGTTGTCCATTGCATAAAAACGGGGGGATAATCCGCACCGTGTTCCCACTCCTCATCGTGATAGCCCGGTCCTGTGCGTGCGGCACTGCGTACATCCAGATTGCCCAGCGCGGATGCAAAGCCGTGTTCAATTCGGGCACCGCCCACAATGACAATGCGCCCCATCAAGTGTGTGTCAGGTGCTTTTTTGATCATTTTGCTAAGCGTGATAAAAGCCGGCGTGCCATCGCCGCCAAAGGCAATTACACCGCCATCGATCCCATAACCGCGCGTAAAAGTACGAGATACTTCTACCGGGTCTTCCTCTGTGATATTGACCCCGCGCAGCAAGCCACATGTCGCGGCTTTTTTTAAACGCATGGGCAATTGATCCAGGCCCATTACATAACATCCCGAAATGCGTGCCCACTGACAGGTAAATTGTCCCACAAGCCCCAGGCCCGCCACAGCAATGTGTTCGCTGAGCTGGAATGCGCCGCGCCGCACAGCATTTAAGGCGGTCGCGACCAGATGAATAGACGAGGCGTCTTCATCGCTGACGCCATCGGGAATGGGTACTGCCATATTTCGCGGTACACAGGCATGGGTCGCATGTTGGGCATATCCGCCCCCCATACAGGCTACGCGCGTCCCAAGCGGTATGTCTTCACACCCCGCGCCTTGTGCCACGACCACGCCAGCATTGGAATATCCAAATGGGCGAGGTGCGGCATCCGACGGGTTTTCCCGCCGTCTTTTCACGCCACCCAATTCTGTACCGGGGCTGACCATGCTCGCCGTGACTTCTATTTGAACCTGGCCTGGCTTTGGGGCTGCAACGGGTTCTTCGATGACCGAAATTCCACCTTGACCGTCAATTGCCGCTACTTTTCGCATTGCCATTAGTGTCCTCACATTGCCACAATTTGTTTCATGCGTTTTGCCATCTCGATTTGCACGTCTCGGTCGCCACCTACTTCGTGGATGACATATCGGTCATAGCCAATATCCCGTAGTCCTTTCATGACTTCTGCCCAATCCGTATCCCCATCCATCAGCGGTACGAAATTGCGTTGCTGACGAACAAAGTCCTTAAAATGTACCCGTTTAATCCGATGTTGAAGCCCGCGAATCCAGTGCTCTGGATAGCCGTAAAACATCATATTGGCCGTATCGAGATAAATTCCGATCCAATCGTTGTCCACGGCATCGACAAACTCGCGCGCTTCTTTTGGGTTGAGCAAGAACTTATTCCACACATTCTCTATGCCGACTGCGACGCCTTTGTCCTCTGCATAAGGCGCGATTTCTTTCATCGAGACCAGAAAATCATCCCAGGCGTCCTGATATGTGCCATCAACCGGAAGTTGGCCCGGATGGAGTAAGACCGCGTCGGTTTCGACCAGACGCGCCACGTCAATGGCGCGGCGCAAGCTCTTCATGCCAGCTTCGCGTTCTGCCGGATCTCGGCTGAGAAAATTGCCCCGGTTATCATATCTGGCAATCGCACTGCTGATTTCAATGCCCGCATCGTCACACCGCGCTTTGACGCCGCGTACCTCGTCGTCGCTCATATCTACATTTGGATCACCATCTGGTGAAAATACCAGTTCGAGTGCTTCGTAACCCGCATCACGGCACAATTGCAATATTTCATCCAGTGTCAGCTTTCCCAGGATAATTTGCGTTACTCCTATTTTCATCGCGTGTCTCCACTAGATTGGGTTGTGTGTTTCAGGGGTATTTTCGCCTCTGTTTTGCAACTCTTCGGCAATTTCATCCATCAGGACAGCCAGTTCAAGGACATTTTCGCTCGTGACTGAGCCAAGAAATACACCTGTGTCTCCATCTGTGATTGGGATTACGGACAACGAATGATCCGTCATGCGCTTGAGCACGTCTTCAATTGGCTCATCGGGCTGAGCCTGCGGCAAATCTGTGCGCAACACAGTGCTCAGGCTCAGGTTTGCCCGCAAACGCGAGGACATTGCCTGTAGGCGGGGAAGCGAGACGATCCCTACAACCTCGCCGCGATCAACCACGAGATAATCCCGTTGATTTGGCACGGACCAATCATTGATAAAATCCTCTGCCGAGAGCGCAGAATTGGGATATGTGCGCGTGCTGTCCATGACGTGGTTGACGGTAATATCCCGCATTGCGCGGCGGGCATAAGAAAGCGGTATGGCGGTGGGTAGCTTGGCGCGATGCGTTTTTTTGGCTCCGGTAATTGCCAGGTCAATGGCTTGCGGCATCAGCACAATATAGCCGAACATCATGAGCACGAATAGCGAAAAGACATCCTTGCCGATTACGCCGTTCTCAAAGAGGACGAGGAGGAGGGCGATTTCCGCCACGCCCTTTGCCATCAATCCCGTGGCCTGCGCGAAGGGATTGTCCAGACGCGCCATATAGGTACCGATAACGGCACCGGCGAATTTGCCCAGAGACGGGAACACGACCAATGCGACGATGGTCGCGATTGGCAAGGTCAAAAAAGAAAGATCCAGGTGCAAACCGGCCGAAGCGAAAAAGAGCGGGACAAACAAGCCCTCTGCTGCGCTTCGCAAACCGGGCAGGACGTCTTCGTGGACCTGACGGGGCATACTCGACAGGGCCGTGCCGAAAAGCAGCGCGCCAATAGAGCCGTGCAGGTGGAGATATTCGGCACCCACTACCATCAGGAAAAGGCCGCCGATCAGCAGCCCAAACGACAGTTCGGGTACATTTAAGACCTTCTGCAAGAAGACAATCGCATGGGGCAGTAGTCGCGCCGATATGAACCAGGCCACCACTGCAAAGCCCGCCATTTGTATCAACAGAAGAAGCACACTATAAAAACTCAGGTCGTATGTCTGTGCGCCAATTTCGCTGATGGAGAACCCGACCACGAGGAGGGCGATCAATTCGGCGATGATGACTGTGGTGAATATCTCGAGGCCGATGGGTTGTTTGAAATGTCCTTTGTCGGCGAACACCTTTGCCACAAGCCCCAGGCTGGACAGCGAGAGAATGCCAGCCAGTGCCAGTGCCTCTGTGAAATTGAGGTTGAGGGCAAAGCTGATGTTGAAAAGGTTTGATGTGAACACCAAAGCGACGATGAGTGAGATGAGCACCGACACGGTGGCTGCGACAAAGAACCGTCCGCGAATCGTTGCCACAAAGCTGGGGATGTCGATTTCATCGAGGCCGACCAAAAAGAAGAAGACGAAGATGCCGATGCCCAAGAACGTCTGGAGTTCTGGCGTTGGCTCGACGATATTTGTGATGGGGCCGAGCAAGGTGCCCGTGATTGTATAGGCGACGATTGAGTTTAAGCCAAAACGGTTAAACAGACCCTCGAAAATTTTGCATACGACAATGAGCAGGCCAAGGGGTAGCAGGGCGTCAATCATAGGTAGGGTCTCATATTCTTGGGGGGGCAGCATCCCGGAAGGATGACGGCGAATAGGATATAGATGTTTGATATGAAAAATAAATCGCCTATTAAAAAAAGCAAGCCTTTCTCACGCCCTTTGCCCCGCGTTTATATAATGCTTGACAAGGTGCATTTTTTTCGGTATCACATCGCCTTGTTCATGCTATTCGCAAACCGCCATCGCATACAATACGATAACTCTGGAGATTGCGCTATGAAGCATATATGTATTCTTTTTGGTCTGATATTTCTCGTTGTGGGCTGTAAACCCACTGAGTCGCCGACGCCGACGAAGCGCTCTATCACTATATGGTGGGCGCAGTGGGACCCCGCGGATGGACTTCAGGAATTGGGCAATAAATTCGAACAGGAAACGGGTATTGCCGTTAAAGTCCACCAGATTCCCTGGCCGTCTTATCAGGATCAAGTCTTTCTCAATTTTGGAAATAATGAAACGGATTTTGACATTGTGATTGGCGATAGTCAGTGGATTGGACGCGGCGCGACACGCGGCCTTTACGTCGATCTGACCGACTGGCTGCCCACGGCAATTGATATCGACAAAATTCATCCCCGCGCCGCGCGCTATTTGTGCGAATATCCGCCCGGTGGTGGTAAATTCTACGCTGCGCCATGTGAAACCGATGCCGTCGGATTTGTCTATCGCAAGGACTGGTTTGAAGATCCCGCCGAGCAAGCGGCATTTAAAGAGAAATACGGGCGCGATCTGACGATTCCCGACAATTGGGATGAATTCCGCGATCTGGCTGAATTTTTCCATCGTCCCGATCAAAAACAATACGGCTGCGCTCTGCTCACCGGGCGAGGATATGATTCGATGACGATGGGCTTTCAGATGTTTATGTGGGGTTTTGGCGGCTCGTGGGGTGAGTTTGGCGAATTTGCAGTGGATGGGTATGTCAATAAACCCGAAGTGGCGGAAGCTCTTGGGTACCTGAAAGGGTTGTTACAATACGGTCCCAATGGCGCGACTAATTTCGACTACGGCAAAACCTTCGAGGCCTTTATCAATGGTTCGACGGCTATGAGCATGAACTATTTCGCCTTTTATCCCGGCATTGTGAAACAGATGGGGGATAAGGCAGGATTTTTCATGGTGCCCAAAGCCGGCGACAAGCGCGTGGTGAGTCTGGGAGGACAGGGGTTTAGCATTTCGACCAAAACGTCCGCAGAGCAACAAGAACTGGCCAAGCAATTCATCGCGTGGTTCTTGCAAACCGATATTCAAAAAGAATGGATTACCAAAGACGCCGGATTTACCGCCAATACAGATATTCTCAATAGCGAAGAATTTCGAAACGCATCTCCGTACAACCGTGCTTTTGCAGAGTCGCTCGATTATCTCCAGGACTTTTGGAATGCGCCTGTCTATAACGAGTTGCTCGCGGTTTCACAACGCTATTTGGGCGAAGCGATTGACGGGGTTACACCCGCGCAGGAAGCCCTTGACAAAATCGCTGCCGAACACGAGCAGATTTTCAAAGATGCCGGTTTGTTGAAGTAATCATAACTCAAAAAGGAAAGTACAACTCTATGTCCTCTTTCAAAACGCCTGAAGATATCAAGGTGGGTGTTATCGGCTACGGCGGCGCATTTAATATGGGGCGTCAGCATCTCACGTTTATGAAAAAGGCGGGTATGGCACCTGTTGCGGTTGCAGAACTCGACGAAAAGCGCTTGAAAGTCGCGCGAGAAGAATTTCCCGGTATCGAGACTTATACATCTGTGTCTGATATGCTGGACAACTCCGATGTCAATCTCGTTGTGATCATCACCCCACACAATACGCATGCCGAACTGGCATTGCAATGCCTGCGCGCGGGGTGCCACGTTATCAGCGAAAAACCGCTGGCGATTACGACTGAGGAATGCGATGCGATGATCCGCGAAGCAGGAAAGCGAGACCTCCTTCTTTCTACTTATCACAATCGCCATTGGGATGGGTGTATTTTGGAAGCTCTCGAACAGATTCACTCGCGCAAGGTTATTGGGGAGGTCTATCGCATTGAAGCCCATATGGGGGGATACAATCGACCGGGTGACTGGTGGCGCAGTAGTAAGAGTATTTCGGGGGGTATTCTCTACGATTGGGGTGTTCATTTGCTCGAATATTCGCTTCAGATTCTGCAATCGGATATTGTGGAGGTCACCGGGTTTGCACACACCGGTTTCTGGGCTGATGAGACCCGCTGGCAGGCCGATACCAATGAAGACGAGGCCACTGCTGTCGTGCGTTTCAAGGATGGGACCTGGATCAATCTCACGATGTCAAGTATTGCATCTGCCCCCCGCAAGGGTTGGCTCGAGATTACTGGTACGGAGGGTACTTATATTTTTGATGGTGGGACGTACGAAATTTTGCGGATAAAAGATGGGGAAAAGGTTGTTTCCTCTGGCAAAAATCCCGGTCACCAATACGATAAATACTACGATAATATTGCCGCGCATCTCTCGACGGGTGAAGATTTGATCATCACACCCGAATGGTCCCGCCGTCCCATTCACATCCTCGACCTTGCCTGCAAAAGCGCGGCGATGGGGCAAACGCTCAAGGCGAAGTACGTTTGATATGTGCAGCTTTAGTACCTTGCAATTGTCTGCTTATTGCGGTATGATTATATCCTATATCGCACATCAAATTCTATTAAAAGGAATACATCATGGCCTCAGTAACTGTTCCACCAACTATTTCCTCTGTTCAGGTTGTCGCTGAGGCAAAGGAGCGGTTACTTGTTCTGGAAGATGATTGGGATGGGGAAGGGGCACCTGCTTACTGTGAACAAACCATAGAGGCAGCTGCGGCTTTTTTTTATCAACTGGCGGAGAGATCTGAGTTAGCAACGCCGGTAAGGATTTTGCCAGCCAGCGAGGGGAGCATTGATCTCCATTGGAAGACAGCGCGGTTCGAGCTTTTGGTCAACTTCCATCCTGACGGTTCGGTATCCTACTACGGGGATGACTATTGCGAAAATGTCATTCAGGGCAAGACTCATCCCAAGCCTGAGGTTATCGCGTGCTGGATGGAGCATCCTGGTGAATAAGTGGCCGACAGAAGAAATACCAGATAAGGATGTACTTTACTACCGCATCCACAAGAGACGTTACCTGGAAACATCGCGTGCCTTACCGGCGGATGCGCCGAAAGACGAACTCCCGCCTAACCTGTTCAAGTTCATAAAGGGCGACCTGTCAGTTGACTGGTCAAAGTATGCGACCCCTCAAGAATCTAAAGATCGAGCCAGAGTGCCCGCTGACAATGGTATTGTGGAGTTTGAATCTGGTGATGTACGCGCTCGCGCCCATAAAGTAGTACATACCCCTGAGCAAAATAATCGCGCTCATAGCTCTGTGCGTGGTGATGAACCCGAAGTGCGGATTACATTGAGCCGCATTGCCCAATGGACTATCGGGTTTGGGCCGGAGAGTATCGGTCTATAAATACAGATTCCGCTTCACTCACACGAGCACTATTGCACGAACACCCCATGGATAGTCACGCCAGCCCGTAGAGTGTCTTGTAAATCATCAAAAAAATAAAAAAAGTGGCCCATGTCTCTCGACACAGGTCGCTTTCTTTTTTCATTACTGGACTAAATGCCAATCCGCTTTGGAAAGACTGTTATCCCCCAATTCACATACTGGTCTCGCTCTTCAGGTGTCTCGGCACTCATGCCCACTCTCACTTGTGTGTCTTTTACCTGATCGAGCACGTGTTTTACGCAGTCTTCTACTGTCCGATATGGAAATTGGGGATGCGCCTCAATGCTAAACATCAGATCGTTTGGTCCAAAGTTCAATACATCCACCCCTGGCTTAGCTAACTGCGCGGCGTTGATTACTGCTTCAACGGATTCAATTTGGATTGCCAGCCATCCGTAAGCATTCCACTAGGGAGCGTATTCCAATCGATCTGGTCGCTCGTCCAATCCCACCCGATGTATGCCGCCCCAACTGCGTTTGCCCATTTGGGGATAATAAAAGGCGTTTACGGCTTCCTCTACAATTTCTTCACTTTCGACTTCAGGTACCATAATTCCCGAAGGCCCCAGATCGAGATAATTGCCGATCAGATAGGCGTGGCGAGTGTGCTTAATCCGAATCTGAACGGGTAAATTCAATTCCCGGGCCATGATGCAGAAAGCCACCAGGTGGGCTTCGTTAAAAGGCCCGTGTTGTGCATCCACATTTAGATAGTCACATTCGTGTTGTGCCAGAATATCTGTTAGTTCTCCCTTTTCAATGTCCATTGGCACGCCAATAGAATGTATTATTTCACCATTCCGAATCCGCTGTTTTAGAGTTTGTTCCGACATTATACACCTCTTGTTTAGTCCAGGCTGTAGAGTTCCTGGGCATTCTCGGACATAATTTGTTTTTTTACATCACGGTCCGATACATAGCGCAGTGCCTGATCGGGAGAATCAAAATCCCAGTGCGGATAATCGGTCGCAAACATCAGTCTGTCGTCCATGTCCATCTGCGCCAGCATTTGCTCGAAATACGCCGGGTCTGAAGGTTCTTCTACCGGCTGTGTGGTCAGATAGAAATGGTCCCGGATATATTCCGAGGGCAGTCGCTTTAAATAGGGCACCTCCATCTTGAGTTTTCGGTACCAGCTATCCATCCGCCACATCAGAGGTGCCACCCATCCGAAACCGCCTTCGATCAGGACGATCTTTAAGCCGGGAAAACGCTCAAAAACGCCTTCGTACACATAGCTCGTAACCTGCGCCTGAAATGCCATGGGCATCCCGCCGTGATCCTGAATATAATGCGCCGCCTTGCCCGCGCCCGTAATTGGGCCAATACCCGTGCCACCAAAGTGAATGCCGATGGGGAGGTTGTAGTCAACGGCTGCTTCGTAAATTTTCCAGTATTTACGGCGGCCCAATGGTTCCATTGTTCGCGCCATGAACATCAGTTGTACAAATCCCGGGTGATCGCCCAGGCGCTCAATTTCAGCGACGGCGAGATCGGCGTCCTCATACGCGACAGTCAGCGATGCGCGCAACCGCTCATCTTTTTCGAGCCATTCGGCTATTTGCCATTCGTTAACCGCTTGTGCAATCGCCGCTCCGTATTCCAGGTTTTGCTGCCCTCCAGCAGGCGATAACGGATTCAATATGCCGTAGTCCATTTCCCAGGTATCCAGCAATTGTTCCTGCATAAAGCCCAGATGCGATCCCGGTGGTCCCTCAGGGGGGAATGCATCGTTTCGCGCGGCAAAGGGCACGGCTCTCGGACAATTGGAACCTGCGCGTCTGCGCCCTGCAATGCTCAAATGATAATCTTTCCACGCGCTGGGCATATAATCTACCCAGACCTCAGTGGCGGGGGATTGGTATCCATCTACATTGTGTATATCGCAATCGATTATCGATAGCTTTTCCTTTTTTTTAACTTCTGGCTCTTCTAACATAGTCATTGCCATAGCGGTATCTCCTCACAATTTGTAAAACGCTCGTGCATTTTCTCTCAAAATTTTTTCCAGTAGCGAATCGGATAGCCCTTTTGGAATGGCGTCATCCGGTCCGTCAAAATGCCAGTGCGGATAATCGGTCGAAAACATCAATATTTCGTCCGAGTCCAGTTGTCCAATCATTTGCAACAGGTGTTCGGAATTTATGGGTGCGTCCATTGGTTGTAGCGTCATCCGAATGTGTTCCCGCACGTAGTCCGATGGGGGGCGCACAACCCAGGGGGTGTCTCGGCGCAGACCTTTCCACTCTTTGTCCATGCGCCACATCCAGGCGGGCATCCACACAAATCCACTTTCGATTAACACCACCCGCAATTCGGGAAACCGCGCAAATGCGCCTTCTGAGATCAGGCTCAGGACTTGTGCCTGAAAAATCTGTGCCATATCTGCACATTCTTCAATATAGGTCGAAGGCCAGCCTACGGGTGTGGGGGGAAGCGATGAGGCACCGCCAAAATGAATGCCAATTGCCAGATTGTGCTTTACTGCAGCCGCGTACATCGGATTGTATTCGCTTTTTCCATACAGGGAATAGGACCGGACCGGGAGTATTACCTGTACGAAGCCAGGATGATCGCCAAAGCGTTCAATTTCTCGCTCGGCGAGGATGGGATTCTGGCTGGGTACGACCAGTGAGGCGCGGAGACGCGCGTCTTTCTCCAGCCAGTGATCAATCTGCCACTGGTTGACCGCTGTTGCAAGCGATGCTGCGAGGTCTTCGTTGTGTACGCTTTGCACCCAATAGCCGCACGTCAAGATCCCCACTTCCACATCCCAGGGATCGAGTACCTGTTTTTGTATCAGTCTCAGATCGGAACCTGGAGGACCATTTGCAGGTCGCGTGCCTTGCCGCGCAGATGTGGGCGCGCCGCCTGGATAATCATTCGCGCCAGGACCCCGAAAATGGGATTCGCGAATATACGCGACCCAGTGGTCTTCCAGATACGGGACAAGGGTTTCCAATGAGGCAAACGCATTGTGAATGTCGCAATCGATAACGGGTCGGCCAAGGCCTGTAAAATTAGCAGTCATATTCTTTTCTTTTCGGGATGAGATCATTGCGAGACGCCGCCGTGTGCGTCAAAAAAATCGAAAATAGTCGGCAGTGCTGTGTACCATATCGTGTTATGTGTATCGTCGGGGGTTTCGTTATAGGTGAAATTTTTCATATACTTTGACAACAGTTTTGCGGTGCGTCGGGCGGGTTCTGCCAGCGCGACCATGTCCTTTGCCCCTTGCGAAAATAGCACGGGGAGATCGGCATGCGGTTTGACATGTCTCGATCTTACCCATCGTCCGCTGGCCGCGATTGGCGCGATGGCGGCAAATTTTTCGGCATGTCTCAATCCCAAAATCCAGGTGCCGCCTCCGCCCATCGAATGACCGGTGAGGTACACGCGCTCTGGATCGATATTGTAGATGGATAATACGCGATCTAATACATCCATGACATCTTGCCCGCCAATCCTTCGATACCCTGTAAAAGGTCCGCGCCCACTCGGCGAAACAAATACATATCCGCGTTCTTGCGATAGACGCTTGCACAGGTTCTCTGTTTCGCCTCTTCTGCGCCGATCCAACCAGGTGTTTTCGCTGCCAGACGCACCGTGAAGGCCAATGATCAGTGGCCATGACCGATCTGGCGTATATTCCTCTGGCACAAATATGCGGTAGGGGACGAGTTGGCTGTCAACTGCTGAGCGGTACGCGAGGTGAAAGTCGCCAGTGCTTTTCTTCAGGGGATCTTTTCCTTCCAAAAGTGCCGAAGATAGGGTTTCGGCGAGGTCGATGTCCGCTGGTATGTTAATCGCGCCGCGCCATGTCAATCCTCTGCCACCGCCGCGGTATTTCATGACCATAGGTTGCGCTATTCGCCTGAGATCTCCCACGTATTTGGCGTGCATTTCCTCGAGGTGCGCGACGATATATTCGATTGTTTCAACGGCTGCCCGATGGGTCGCACCACGGGACGCAATATTCTTGCGCTGCAAGGTTTTTAGCCGCGTTTGCAAAATTTTCAGGCGTGAAGACATTGCATCTGTGTGCCAAAAAGCCCGCGTGACTCTCAGCAGAAGTTTGCCCGCTGGATCGCGCAATTCATAGCGCACACCTGCGCGTCCTTCGGGCAAACCCGCTGTTGATAAGGCGCAATTGAAAGCGCGGACAGACGAAATTGGTAGCGTGTGTTCGTCAACCACACCCTTCGTCCCTCGCAGCGATAGCCGCGCCGTATATTCGCCTGAAAGTAGCTGTCCCAGGGTAAAGAGGGGTTTCAGTTGCACGTGAAGCGTGTCGCCCGTGTTCGTGATGGTGCGATTTAATATCAGGTTGTAGCTCGCAGCGAGTTCTGTACCTTCGCCAGAGCTACTGTCTCGCGTCATTGTCATAAAGCGTATAAACAGGCGATAGGCGCGATAGTTGTCTTTTTTTTCAAAAGCAGCAAAAGCGGAATCCGATAGTGCCTGGAGATTGGGTGGTACGCCTTCTTCTGTTTTTCTCAGGCGGTTCAACGTAGAACGCGTGACCACTGTAAATGCGCGGGCATCTTCCCAGGCGATATCGCCGAGTTGTTCGCCTTCGAGCAGGGTGATAGGAGGCTGGGCATGGCCTCTCACACAGGTTCCTATTATTAAGAATAGGAATATGCCATATATCGAGGTGTATTTCAAAAAAAGATGTGGGAAAGAGATGGGCATAAGTGTATCCTTTTTATGGATCAACTGAGTGGTGTACAACTGGCCGCCTATCAGGCCAGTTCATCATCTGACAAAATAAGTTGCTATTGGGAAAAACGCAAGGCTAAGGAACAATTCCGACTTGTGCGATGTGGAATCCCACTTTATCATGGCTCTGTCGCTACTATTGCCAATTTTATGCAAAGGAAAAAATAATGACTTCAATTGTTCGCAAATCCATTGTCGCCCTGCTGTTATTGCTTCCCTGTCCCATTCTCGCAGATGTTTCTCTGCCCGCGATTTTTTCAGATAATATGGTGTTGCAGCGGCAAATTGCAATATCCGTGTGGGGAAATGCCAGTGCCAATGAAGAGATTACCATTGAGTTAGATGCCCAGCGCATGATGACCACAGCAGATGCAGGGGGTACATGGCAGATTCACCTGAGTCCTATGGAAGCGGGAGGCCCGTATCAGCTCACCGTGCGCGGCAAGAATGTCATCACTTTTAACAATGTGATGGTGGGGGAGGTCTGGGTTTGCTCGGGGCAATCCAATATGGCCTGGGCTGTCAGGCGTTCTCAAAATGCGGAGGAGGAAATCAAAGCGGCGGATTATCCCAATATCAGGCTTTTTACGGTGAAACGCAGTGCCGCTCAAAGGCCCGCGCAAGATGTTGAGGGCGCCTGGAGTGTATGCGATACGAGTAGTGTCGGCAATTTTTCTGCGGTGGCCTATTATTTTGGACGCCGTTTGCACAAGACTTTAAATGTGCCTATTGGTCTTATCAATACATCCTGGGGAGGCACACCGGCTGAGGCCTGGACGTCATTGCCCGCGCTTCAAACCATACCGGAGTATGCGCCGCTGGGCAAACGCTGGGCAGAACACATCGCCGCTTATCCAGAAGCACAGGAGAGATTTCAGGCCAGACTCGCAGTATGGCGTGCAAATACCGATAGCTTGCGCGCTTTGGGGCAACGCCGCCCGCGAGCACCGCGCGGTCCAAATCATCCCCATCGCCCTTCTGTGCTCTATAATGGGATGATCGCGCCTATCGTTTCTTATGGTGTTCGAGGTGCGATCTGGTATCAGGGGGAATCAAATGCTGGTCGCGCGTATCAATATCGCGCGTTGTTTCCGGCGATGATTCAGAACTGGCGGTCGAGTTGGGGGCAGGGCGCATTTCCGTTTTTCTTTGTACAGCTTGCCAATTTTAGACAGGTAGTGGAAAATCCAGAGGAAAGTGCCTGGGCTGAATTGCGCGAGGCGCAATTGATGGCACTTTCATTGCCGAATACCGGTATGGCTGTGGCGATTGATATTGGAGAGGCAGACGATATTCACCCGAAGAATAAACAGGATGTCGGATTGCGTCTGGCTCTGGGTGCAGAAGCTATGGTCTATGATATGGATCAACCGCATTCTGGTCCCATTTATCGGTCTATGGCTGTTGAAGAAGACAAAATTCGTCTGCGATTTGATCACGCGTATGGTGGCTTAAAAGCCAAAGGTGATATGCTCAAGGGTTTTGCGATCGCCGGGCAAGATCGCAAATTCGTTTGGGCAGAAGCAAAGATTGATGGCGACGATGTGCTGGTCTGGAGCAACGATGTGCAGCAACCCGTTGCTGTCCGATACGCCTGGGCAGACAATCCGATTTGCAATTTGTACAATGGGGCAGGTTTGCCGGCATCGCCATTTCGCACGGATGACTGGCGCGGTATCACTGCCGACCGACAGTAAGTCCCACCTCTACAGGAGGTAGAAATGAAAGCAGCACTTTACAAAGGTATCCGCGAAATCGAATGGCAAGATGTTGAATACGCGCCCCCGGCACCGGGTTATATTACACTGCAGACGAGAAGTTCTGGCATCTGTGGTAGTGATCTGCACAATTATTTTGGCGAGTGGAAACCCTCACTCGAACGCGCCGCGGGGCACGAGTTGTGTGGCACGGTTGCCGAAGTTGGCGAGGGCGTGACAGGTATCGAGGTAGGGGATCTGGTTACTGCCGAATGTTTTTCGCATTGCGGTACATGTCATTACTGCGTTACAGGTCGCTACAATCACTGTGCCAATCGCAAGTGGTTTTCGGGCGAATCGCACGGTGGTTTTGCCGAATACACAACCGCACACAAAAATAGTGTCTTCAAATTGCCAGATATGACTTTTGAACAGGGTGCGCTTGTAGAACCCCTCGCTGTGGCGCATCGCGCACTCGCGCAGGCAAAGGCGTCTTACCAGGATCGGGTCGCTGTGATCGGTGGGGGAACAATTGGTCAACTTTGCCTGGCGGTTGCCAAAGCTATTGGTGTGCGCGAAACGCTTATCACCACCAAATATCCGCAGCAGGCCGATCTCGCGCGCGACCTCGGTGCGGATCACGTCGTCGATATCACGACGACCGATGTGAAGGATGTGGTTGAAGATCTTACCGATGGCATGGGGTATGACGCCGTTATCGAAACTGTAGGTACCGCGCAGAACTTTGATGATTCCATCGCCATATCGCGCCGCCATGCCATGATCGTTCTCGTGGCCGGTTATTTCAAGCCCCTCGAGGTTGACTTGCGCTCAATTGTCTGGTCCGAAGTCAATATCACAGGCTCTAATTGCTACGGTTTCAGCGGCATGCGTACCGATTTTGATGTCGCGATTGATCTCATTACTTCTGGGCGTGTGCAAGCTACGAAACTCGTCACCCACCGCTATCCCTTTTCCGATATCGCCGAAGCTTTTCACACCGCCGCTGATAAAGAATCCGGCTGTGTCAAAGTTCATCTCGTGAAATAAAAGGCAGGTTCCATGGGCATTCGTCTCGGCATAGTTGGTGTGGGGGCATTTGCGCAGGGTTTTATCCCTCTGTTCAATGCACATCCAGATGTGGATCAGGTCGTTCTGTGCGATCTGGATGAGGAAAAACGCCAGAGTAATGCCGAAAAACACGGAATTATTCAGACTTCGCCGTCTCTCGATGATCTGTGTGATACCGATGTTGATGCTATCGCGCTTTTTACCCAGAATTGGTTGCACGGGCCGCAGGCAGCGCAAGCACTTCACGCGGGTAAACACGTCTATTCAGCCGTGCCACCGGGCATAGCTCTTGACGAACTTCGCGCTATTGCCGAAGCTGTCCGCGAGACGGGTAATATCTATATGCTGGGTGAAACGAGTTACTACTATCCGGCAGTTATCTACTGTCGGCAGCGATTTCGCGAAGGCGCGTTTGGCGATGTTGTGTACGCCGAAGCTGAATATTATCACGACTGGGATCACGGTCTGTACGCTGTTGCAAAGTGGCGTGGAGGGAAAAATTGGCGCGAAACCGCTGGCAAACCCCCTATGTTTTATCCCACCCATTCGACGAGTCAGATTCTCTCTATCACGGGCACGCGTATGACCCACGTTTCATGCCATGGCTTTACAGATCGCCACGAGGATGGAATCTACGCATCAAATAAGTGGAATAATCCGTTCAGCAATGAATCTGCGCTGTTCAAGCTGTCTGATGGCAGTACCGCGCGCATCAATGAATTTCGCCGTGTTGGACATCCGGGTACGGTGCGTATGACTATGTTTGGCACACAGGGCAGCTTTGAACACAATGCCTCGGGTGCGGTCTGGCTCACAAAAGACCGATTTGAACGCGAATCTCTCGACGCGCAACTCACCTGCCGCGTAGCGGCAAGGCGCGTTGAGGGCGATATGGACAAGGTTACCGCAGACGATGGGACGCATCACTCTGTTGCTCCCGTTCATCCCGTTCACCGCTTGCCCGATGCATTCAGAGGTTTGCCGAATGGTCACAATGGGTCACACCAGTTTCTCGTTGACGATTTTGTTCGCGCCTGTGTCTCGGACAAGACCCCGCCGAATAATATTTACGAAGCTGCGCGCTACTTGATCCCCGGCCTCATTGCCCACGAATCAGCCCTCAAAGGCGGTGAATTGCTCGAGATTCCCGATTTGGGCGATCCGCCCACGGATAATCGATTGGAGATTGCCTGACCTGTATGTGCTCTCCCCACAAAATTGGCTTTTAACAAGGGAGTTGACTATGTCTTATTTTTCCAACGAAGAAAAAGCCTTTTTTAAAAAAAATGGCTACGTTGTCAAACCCGACCTGATTGCACCAGAGCTACTCAAAAATGCGCGGGATGCCGTGTGGGAATATATCGAGGCCGATCGCGATGATCCTCAGACATGGATCAACGCGGGGCCAAAGGGCAATCTGCCGTGTAGCGACCATCCCGCAGTCGCGGCTATGAGGACAGATACACCGCTTTACGATATGGCTGAAGAACTCGCGGGCAAGGGGCGTCTTCGTACGCCAGGCAATGGGCTGTGTAAGATGATCTATCCTTGTGGTCATACAGATTGGCAGCCTCCGCGAGGGCATCTGGATGGGTATCTTATCGAAGGCGTGGCGGATACTTTTACCGTTGCCGTTACTATTAATATCAGCGATGTTTTGCCCCAGGGGGGCGGTTTTACCACATGGGCGGGGGCACACCTCAAGGTCGCCAGATATTTCCAGGCGCATGCTCTGACTAATTTGAGTGGTCTCAAAGTGCCCGGCTTTTTGCATCCCGATACGCGCTATGAACACGCCGCACCTGCGGGAACGGTTTGTTTTTGGCACCACTATATGTTGCATACAGCCAGCATGAATTGTCGGACAGATATTCGCATGGCGCTTGTCAATCGCTTTGCTTTCAAAAACCTGAGTGATATCCTGTTTGACTTGCCCTTCGATTTGTGGAATCACTGGGAAGGCTTGCGCGATATCAACTGAAAGGACGCTGTTTATGGCACGAATGAAACGACTTGAAAAGCTCGACGGCTTCGCCAATGTGCAGATGGTCGAAGTCGAACAGCCAGAACCCGGTCCCGATCAGATGCTGATCGAGGTCAAGCGCAGCCTGATCAGCAGGGGGTCGGAGCTATTTTGGCGATACGTCCGGGAAGAGGCGGTAAGTCCCGAAATGATGGGGTATTCCGACGCGGGTGAGGTCGTGGGGGTGGGGGCCAATATCCAGGGCTTCGCAGTTGGAGAGCGTGTCATGGCGAACACTCCGCACGCTCAGTACGTCATCGCGGGCGAAACCGATAGAACTCGGCAGGCCTTTCCCCTTCCGGACGAACTCAGCTATGAGACCGCGACCTTTCTCCCACTCGCGACCAGTTCTGTGATGTGGATGCGCACTTCGCCAATAGAACCTGGGCAGACCGTTGTCGTGCTCGGTCAGGGGATCGTCGGTGCCCTATGCGCGCAGATCGTCTGGGAACGCGATCCCGGGTGTGTGATCGTCGTCGATGCACAGCCTCTCCGATGCGATATCGCGCGGAAACTGGGGCACGAAAATGTAATCAATGTCTCCCAGACCGACTCCGTGGTAGCGGTGAAGGAACTCACAGATGGTAAGGGTGCCGATCTCGTCGTCGAGTGCGTCGGTGGCTACGCGGGCATCCAGTCCTTCGAACAAGCTCAGAAGATGCTCGCACCCAGGGGAACAATTCACCTCATCGCGAAGTATCAAGGTGCGCCATTGCCCCTGGAAGGGGATGCCTTCATGAACAAGCAGATCATCGCGGGTATCCGCATCGATACACCCAGAGAGGTGTGTATGCGGGATGCAGCCCAGATGCTGATCGACGGACGGATCAAAGTCGCCGAACTGATTACCCACAGACTCCCCTGGGAACAAACTCCGGATGCGTATCACCTGCTCTATCACAAGCCGGACGAAGCACTCGGCGTCATTCTTGAGTGGGATTGATTGGAATCAGGAGATGAGACGCTATGAAGAAACTTCGACTGGCTGTTGTGGGGTGTGGTGCTTATGAAAGTTCCCGCGCCCGCGGATATATCGCGACGATGGTCAAGCTGACCGATCTCTATGATTTGTGCGCGATCTGCGATCACAGCGAGCAGTCGCTACGGGTTGTTGGCGAGCGTTTTGGCGTTGACGCGCGATATACCGATTTTGAAGCGATGCTCGATGGGGAAAAGCCAGATGTGGTTTTTATACTCGTTCCTACCGATGGTCAGGCGGTCATGGCTTTGACGGCTGTTGAGCGCGGTTGTCATATTATCACGGAGATTCCGTATGCCCACACGCTGGCAATTGGCGATGCAATCGATCAGGCATGCAGGGATAGAGGGGTGGTCTGGGAGGTCGCTGAAAATGTCTGGCTCTGGCCCCAGGAACAATTAAAGCAAAAGATCGTTAGAGAAGGATTGCTTGGAAAACTGACACATGCGCGTTTGTGGTACACTTCTGGAAGCTATCACGGGATCAACGGGGTCAGGATGATTCTCGACAAGGCCGCGACCCGTGCTCTGGGCTATGCACAATCGGTGGAGGTGTTGCCATATAGCAATTATGGTGGGGTGCAGGAAACGACCCGTTGGTGGGAGAGTGCTGTTGTCGAGTTCGAAGATGACATTGTTTGTTTATACGAAATGTCGCCAGCCGGTGCGCGGGGGAACTGTTGGGATATCGAAGGGGTGGAGGGGCATCTTTCGGGGAATGAGCTGGTGCTTTATGGAGGCGATTCCTACCCAATTCGGGAGACATTCGAGGAGATTGACGGAGAGCAAATTCTTTCGTCTGTTTGCGTGGATACTGATCCACCGGTTGTCTGGGAGAATCCATTCAAGTACCAGAAGGTCTCCCATGCGGACGATGTGGCAAAAGCCGCGATTCTCAATAGCCTTCACAGAGCTGTGACAGAGGGGGCAGAGCCGCAATACAGTCCAGCCAATGCCCGCAGGGATCTGGAGATCTGGATTGCGATTCGCGAGAGTGCGAATAGGGGAAGTGTCTGGGTCGATCTTCCGCTGACTGAAGAGACAGATCTCGAGCGGCACTTTGAAGCCGAATATATTCGTCAGTACGGCGGCCATCCCGTTACAGACCGCAAGCGTCTGTTAAATGCCCCTTTCCAGCGCCTCAGTCCGCTGTGGACCGTGGCTGGTTGGTTGTGATATGAATTACTCAGATTGGAGAGATAAGATGCGTTTTTTAACGGTCCTTTTGTCGATGATTATTGTTTCAGCTCAAATCGTTCAGGCGCAACCGGCAGATGTAAAAAGTCATGTTGCAGTGCTTAAAGGCAAGACGTTCTGGATCAAAATCGATTTTGTAGAGGTGAATGACGGGATTCGAGGTATTGATGCGGCAAATGTTCTGGAGAATGGCGAGGTTTCATACCGCGCTACAATAGGCGGTTTTCGCCAGTCCCAATCTCAGTCAGCAGAGGATTTTGCCGAAGAGGTCCGGAATATCATTATAAGAGATGATCTTGCAGGGTGGAGTGTGCGGGTGATCCAAAGGGGCGCGAAAGTTCAAATCCGAAAAGCTGAGGCAAGGGAGAAAGAGGTCTATATTGAACTCGATAGACTGTCAGGTGCTCGCCATGCCGTTCGCCTCAAGGTCAATAGAGATAAGTACACGATTCCCGAGGTTGAACGTCTTTTCAATATCGCCTTTGCTGCGAGCGAAGCGGAATTAGAAGGTGCAGAAGATACCGTTTTGCTCAAAATGAATATGTCCATTGAAGAAGTGATCGCCCTGAAAGGCAAACCCAAAACGCGCGTTGTGCTCGGCTCCAAAACCGTTCTCACGTACGACGACTTGAAACTGATATTCAAAGATGGGAAATTGGTTGATGCGGAGTAAAGAGTGGAGTAGCATGTGAAAGCCCGAGATGGGTTCTAAAATTTCATGGCGATAGATGTCCGATGACAACAGATTATTTGAAACCCCGGTCTTCCGGGGTTTTTTCATGCCTGATAGAGGGCGTATGAAATATCTCAGACCTATTTCATCTGATCTCATCACCTCTGCCTTTGTGTAAGCCACCAAACTCACCACCCATCATTATCCCTTCTCAGACATCGCCGAAGCCCTCCGTACTGCGGAAAAAAATTTAAGGACAGAAAACCCTTGACTTAAACCTTTGAGACCTTTATTTTAATGTAGTGCATTGGGGTATTATTTTGGATATATTTTTTCCATATAATGTATATTTTGGAAAAAATTCTTGTGTTTTGAACAGAAAACTGCTATATTTTTTGAAAATGGAGTGGCTCAGGCAAGTTAAGGCCAAAGACGTTGAGAGACAAATTTTCTTTTTCAAGCCAGGACTGCTGGTAAGAGCAGCAGTCCTGGCGATCCGAAAGGAGGCATAAACCGTCAATTATACGACAGGCGACCTGAAGCCACAGAGCGAGTACAGGCACGTATCGTATATAACCAATACCATCCTGTCGGAGGATCGAACATGGATATATTTAAAACGGCAGAAGAGCTGTACGACGATTATCGCTATCCCTATGGCGATAGCGATACGGCGTGGGAAAAAGCAAAAGATGACGCCGCGAAGATAGTCCAACGCCAGAGAAGAGACGAGGATCGACAAAGCGATTGGAATAGTCGCAAATAATATTGCCACTCTCACAATAGCGAGAGCATATAATAACTATAAGCTCTCGCTATATTTATACCAAAAAATTAACCGATTCGCAACCAAGATTTTAGGAATAATGTTATGAATCAGCCAGATTATATCATCAAAGATACGGATGTAGAAGTTGTCACACCTGAAGATGTAGAGCCATTTATTGTTCTTTCTGTAGAATGCGAGATAAATCCTCTTTCTCTACCAATAGTTGCAACATTGTTTCCAGAACTAGTGGCTTCAGGAGACCAGGCGAAAATGTCATTGTCCCCCATCGGCGCTCATGATCTTGCCCAGAAGCTTCTGGCTGCGGTTGAGATGTTGAGCCAGCAGAAGTAAATTCAGTATCCATTTGATACCTCCGTATTTAGCAAGAAGCGATTAGGCATTGGTATGTAAGCCTTGTAAAGCAGGCATGTTTAAGCGAATCATCAACGCGCTCCATAGCCTGCTTTTTCTTTTTATTCAGTCTGAATGTGCAACTGTTCTGGACTTGACCCGTTTCAGTGAGTACCTTATCAATAGTTAGAAAGGAGACCTACTATGTCGCCGTCGCTGTTTCCGTACGCATAATGAATGAAGGAAGTGCAAGACATGAAAATAGAACCTATGAAGATGATAGATGATATAACAATTTCAGAGCGAGTAAAAAAAATTCAAGATATCCTCACACAGGAAGGCATTTCATCCAGACCAAGCCATATCGCTAAAATTCTGGACATCGCTCCATCCTCATTTTCTCGTTGGATGAACAACGAAGCAACGCCCAGGGGTAAGCAAAAAGAAAAAGTAGATTTGCTATATCGGATAGTCTGCGAAGTAGAACATGGAAATACTCAAGCAAAGGAAATTTTGCATAAACTGGCTGCTGGTGTTTCTTCCGGTACATTGGGTGCCCCCCTGCTAAGTCTTGGCATAAATGGGGTCCTATTTGCTGCCGGCTTGGGGTGGCTTCTTACAGACAGAGATTCCATACATAGACTACTTGACAAAGCAACGCCAAAGGAACGTCGTGCTTTGGCAGAGATACTGGAGGCTGAGAGCCCCCACCCTGAACATATCGTGGAGGCGTTTCAGTGGAATTGTCAATCCATTTTCGGCTATCTTACAGGAAGTGAATCTACCTATTCTCAAATCGTTCAGCAAGTGGCAGAGAAGCTCGATATTAATCCCCTCGGTATGATGGTCGAAGAGCTCGAGGTTGAAATCGTACGCAAGGTATTAAAGACAGCTTGGGAGAAGATGTCGTCAGAAGAAAGAAAAAAAATAGAAGCCGAGTTGCGACGAACAGCCCAAAAGTTTGACAAAGGTGGGGCACTGGCTGGCAGCGCGAGTATCTTTGCTGCCTTGACAGGCGCGCAACTATCCGGATTTGGCATCTACTTGGCCGCTTCCACTGCACTGGGCACCTTAACAGGTGTTATAGGCGTTACACTACCATTTGCAGCTTACACCACAATGTCGGGGGCGATCGCTGTAATTATTGGTCCTGTCGGCTGGATCGGCGCTGGATTGTTCGCAATTTGGAAACTCACCGGCGCGAATTACGAGCGATTGGTTCCTGCAATCCTTTATGTGTCCGCACTGCGGGCAAAGCAACAGGGCAATTTTTCTTGACCGAAATTCCCATAACTTCCATTTTATGGAAAGCAAACATCAGTCACGCAGAGCATAATGTCAATAATCCTGATTCTGAGAATGTGTACAGCCTCACACCAGAGGAGACTGCTATTGTTGAGGGCAAAAAATGATGAATGAGAAAGAGTCTCGCCGCGTTAAAACCCTGACTGGTTTTATGAAATGGGCAGAACAATTCAACGATGGACAATATTTGTTTCGAGGTGTCACAAGAGACGATTATCAAATAGAAGCATCCACTTACCGTCGCTTGCAAAATGAGGAGGATAGAACTCCTGCTAACTTGCTGAAACTCAATCAAAAACTGATAGAAGATGCTCGTCTTATGGGACACGATCAGAAAGATGGACAACAACTATCCGATCTGGATTTGCTTGCAGAACTTCAGCACTTTGGGGCAGCCACCTGTCTGATTGACTTTACACGCGATGCTCGGATCGCGCTGTGGTTTGCTTGTCAACAAAGCTCCAAAAGCTCCAAAAGACCAGCAAATGGTAAAGTATTCGCTGTGCGTATCGATGACTCTACACGCTTCAGAAAAATTGATACCACATTGATAAAAAAAGATATTGATCACTTTTTAGCACAGGATACAAAAGACTTTTCTGCACAGGGTCCAGAAGACCTTTTCGCACAGGATGAATATTTGTATCAATGGCAACCCAAGCATCAGAATAACCGCATTGTCGCACAAAAATCGGTTTTTGTATTTGGTAGTATTGAGATTGAAACAGAGGCCGCATGTGTGATTATAGAAAGTGCCAAGCCAAAAATCCTGAAATCTCTGGATAAATTATCAGGTATTATTGAAGCCAGTATGTTTCCCGACTTTGACGGCTTTGCTCGCCTTCATGCACAGAATAAGCCATACATTGGGTCTGACATTCCAGGTGAGCCACAATGAGAACGAGGTACTGTATCCCAATAGGAGAAAAGAATGAGCGTACTGAACGCTGATGTCATGTCGTTAGATTTGGACACCTCCATTGTTGACGTAGCCAGAGCACATAACTATCGCGGCTTTATTTTTCATGAACAAGGCGATTTAGATCGGGCCATTGAAGACTTCAACAGTGCGATAGAGTTGAATCCAAATTATGCCGATGCTTATTATAATCGCGGGATTGTTTATGGCAGAAAAAATATGCTTGACGATGCTATCAAAGACTTTAGCGAGGCGATTAAATTGAAACCGGACTATGCCAAAGCCTATTACAGTCGGGGTGCTGCTTACGGATATAAAGGTGAGTATGACGATGCCATCAAAGATTTTGACAAGGCAATTGAACTGAACCGACATAATGCTGTTGCCTATAACAATCGCGGCAGTGCTTATCGCAGAAACGGCCAGATTGAGGAGGCGATAACAGACTATAATGAGGCGATACGGCTGAAGCCAGATTTTATCGATGCCTATAACAATCGTGGCCTTGTCAGGTTACAATTGGGCGAATCGGAAAAAGCCAAATTAGACCTTAGCAAAGCCAGATTCATGGGGGGAGATATCGCCGAGGCATTTCAGAAAATCCATGGAAGCGTTGCGGACTTCGAGCAGGAATATGGCATTACGTTGCCGGAAGACATCGCAACGATGCTGGCAAAATAGTAGAAATCAAGAACACGCAGGGGCTACCAGATAATCAGTGAGTACAAGGATCCGATTCCCCAACTGGAGACCACAGTAGGCATAGCTGAGGTTGAAGTTAAGCCATCACAGGCGGCAAGGGCAAGTTAATCAGGAAATTCAGACACAAAATTCAAAGGACTGAGAATGGTACTCAATCTCAAAGAAGCTGGCAGCAAGTTCCAGGAATTGGTTCAATCTCTTAGATCTTCTAACGAAGCGTGTGAAGTTAGAAATGAAGCTGGGCAGATGGTGGCAGTTGTGTTGCCTGTAGAACGCTATCGACTCTATCAGCAGGAGTGGGAAAAGGACTTCGTTGCGGTTGACCAAATCCGGGATAAGATGAGGGACAATGATCCCGATTACGTCGAGACACAGATCGTGAAAGCTGTCGCTGAGGTCAAGGCCAAATCAGGAGATACCTGTGCCACCTGAGCGTATGATACGAGTCGTCCTTGATGTCAATGTAATCGTGAGTTCCATGCCAACGTCCCCTTAGAAGAATATAATATGTTGTAGTGGGCCTTTATTTTGTAGAGGGAGAATTGAATGATGCTGATCTTTATTTATGGGGCGGTGTGCGTTGCATTCTTGGGAATTGCATTTTGCGTATTCGCTACCATCCGAATGCTCTACAAGGCGTGGCCGCTTCTCGATGTCATTGCCACCAACGCTACTAACGACGACAACACTGCGACCGAGTACTTCGTCAACCTGCTGGACGAAGCAGAAAAGAAAATGACCATCTATGATGATGGCAATAATATGGAAGGATCAATATATAATGATCCTAAAGTCATCGATAATGTGCATAATAAATTGAAACAGAATCCTGACTTCAAGATACAGTGCTTCTTTAACTTTGATCACGACCTGCTTTTTAGGAAAGCGTTTGGGAACCATACCCGAGTAGATATTCGGACAGGTGACAATGTAGAATCAAAGGATGTTCACTACAAGATCATTGACGATGGCAGAAAAGCGTATCTGTCGCGACACGATTTTAGTGCCAATAAGCGGAACTTCAGACGGATTGATTGCACCAGAGTTCGGCGCGATCTCGAACATGTGACAAATGCTGTCCTTGGGGAATATAAAAAGGATATTGAGCAAAAGTTCGGCCCATCCAACACTGCGAAGCTGAGCCGATAGGAGTCGCCGATGCCCGATTTCCCACCAATACAACTATACGCAATATTAGCCATCGCTGTTACCATAGCATCGATATTTTCCGCATTCATCCGCGAACCAACCACGACTTTTGTCCCACCCGAGAGAAAGAAAGTACTGTTGGGGCTGTTGGGATTTTACATCGGAGCATGGGTTAATGTGGTTGGCCTGGTTTGCTACTTGCTTGGCTACGTGTCCTGGCAAATGCTGGCTTTGGACCAATCACCAGTGGTTCACATTTTTCATCTGGTGGTTCACATTTTTCATCTTGGTGTGCTGGCAGTGGGATTGTATATGAGCACGTTGATTTTTAAGGAGATGTGGAAGCACCACATAAGCGGCAGCGTCTCGGCACCTTAGGCCCACTGAATCCACGAAGTATCAATGGCAATAATTTAGGCCCTGCAACAAGTGGTGGGCCTTTTTTTAATACTGAAGCTTTGACCCTACGCATTTTCCAGCACATCTCTCATTGCTTTTCCCTCTTCGCGGAACCATTGCATTAAGATGCTCACATCGGTTCCCACGCAAAAGTGTTTCACGCCCATGTCCAAATATCGCTTCGCGCCTTTGGCGTCTCCGAGTTCCGCCCGGGGCGCGATGCCCATTTTAAGCGATGTTTCGATCACGTATTTTTCGGCTTCTTGTACTTTTTCCCTATCATAGCCCGTACTTAGAGAATAGTCTCCCGGTCCGAATTGTATCATATCTAAGCCCGGCACGGAAAGCAGGGCTTCTAAATTTTCGACCGCTTCCTTCTTTTCGATCATGATCGCAATAACGGAATCGCGACACGATTGAATAAATTCAGATCCTCCCGTATCCATACCAAACCGCACGTACCGGCGCATATTTACTCCGTGATGCCCGCCATCCGCTGGCGTGTCAGGTCGTACGGTTTCCACACACGCCGCCACATCTTCTACTGTACGCACGTCGGCGAATAAAACATTTTGAATGCCCGCACCTATGGCGCGATTTGCAATGTGTCCACGCGGATCTTCCTCGACTTTGATCATCGCCGACATATCGTCGAACAGATCGATAGCTCGGCCGATATTATCCATCGTGTGTAAATCGTAGGGGGCGTATTCCGATACGTATTCGATATAATCGAACTGTCCCGAATATCCCACCATTTCAAATACCGATGGCCACGGGCTGTGTACGTGGGTTCCCAGGCTGGGTTGATCGGCATTGAGCAATTCTCGTAGCTTATTGCGGCGCATGCTTCCTCCTTGAAGGTGTTATGGTAGGGCGTCTTATTTCCTATGAATACGCAAAAATAGCGAGAAAATCCAGTGAACTTCTTTGCACGCATCCAGACCTCGACAATTTTGGGTTGCCTCTTGAACAAGATGAAGATATACTATTAGTAAATATTATAAAAATTTATTTTTTATAGAATATTTAATCTAAAACATTTAAAAACAGCAGTTTGTTATTTCGATTACTGGGGTATAGCAAGCACAACCAACGAGGTATTTCAGCAAAGGGGGAAACAATGTCGAATACCGATATTGCGTTGATGGCCCACCTGATGCGTCGCGCCGGGTTTGGGGCCACGAGAACAGAATTGGAGGAGTATGTCGAGAAGGGCTACGAAAACGTCGTGGAAGATCTGGTCGAGCCGGAGCGCTGCGATTCCATTGATGAGGATATTTTGCACCGTTATTTTGGCAGCTTTGAAGCGGGTTACGTCGAGAAATGGATGTACCGAATGATCCGCAGCAAGCGCCCGCTCGAAGAAAAAATGGCTCTTTTCTGGCATCACGTATTCGCCACCGGGGTGGGGAAAAATCAGCACCTTCTCGCCTCTGCTCGCCAGATCGATACCTTCCGTCGCGTGGGGCTTTCAAATATGCGGGAAATTCTGATTGAGCTATCCAAAGATCCTGCCATGATCTTCTGGCTGGATAACAATGAAAACCGCAAGGGCGAGCCTAATGAAAACTACGGCAGGGAGTTGTTGGAACTCTTTTCGATGGGTGTTGGCAATTACACAGAAGACGATATTAAAAACTGTGCCCGCGCCTTTACGGGATGGACATTCGCGCAGCCGCCGCCTCTGTATCCACAGGGTTTCTACGATGCGAAATTCGTTTTCCTCGAAGAAGACCACGACGATGGGGAAAAGACTTTTTTGGGACATACGGGCAATTTCAATGGCGACGATATCGTCGATATCATCGTCGAGCAACCTGCCTGCGCCAAGTTCATATCCAGGCATCTCTACAACTTTTTTGTCGCGGACGAGCCGCAGGTCCCATCCTGGCATGTGACCCCGCCTCAGGATCCCGAAGCGATTGAAACTCTGTCAAACGCTTTTATGGAGTCGAAAGGCGATATGCGCCATGTTCTTAGAACACTTTTCAACTCTGACTTCTTCAAGGAAGCGCGAGGGAAAAAGGTGAAAAGTCCTACCGAACTCGTTACAGGTATTCTGAAGCTGATCGGTACCTATGAACGTCCCGATCCGGGTATGGGAAGATATTCGGGTGCCACCACGTTAATGGGGCAGAAATTGCTGGATCCTCCGACTGTGGAAGGCTGGCACACCGGCAGGGAATGGATTGATGGCGGCACGCTGACTGAGCGCGTGAATTTCGCTGTTCGCGAGGTAAGCGATGCGTCCAAGCCTGGCATACGTGGAATCATCGATCGGCTCAAAGCCGAGGGGCGGGCGCTCGCTCCTGATGAGTTCGTAGAGAAATGTCTGGATCTCGCAGGTCCTATGACCGTGAGTGATACGACCCGCGAATCTTTGAACAAATTTGCGGAATCAGGTGGCGATCTCGATCTATCCGCGGACAACGGATCTGAAGAGAGTACTGATCGCGTGATACAGATGTTGCAACTCATTGTCGCTTCGAGAGAATATCAATTTGCGTAGCGTTCTGAAAGGAGGAATAAAATGGCTTATAGAGACCCAATCCTCGTCATTGTTGAATTGAAGGGCGGCAATGACTTCATGAATACAATTATCCCTTATACCAACGGCATATACCACGATTGTCGGCCCATTGTGGGGCTTCGTCAGGATGAGGTTTTGCCGATGAACGACACTCTGGCCTGGCATCCCAATACGGTGCCCCTGAAGGAGATGTTTGAGCAGGGTGATGTGGCGATTGTGCAGGGTATCGGGTATCCCGACTCGAGCCGATCGCATTTCAGGGCTATGGATGTCTGGCATACCTGCGAACCCATAGATATTGGCACTGAGGGCTGGTTGGGCAGAGTAGTTCGGGATCTGGATCCGAAGGGAGAAAATGTCCTGACGGGCATTAACTTCGGAAAAGGACTTTCCCGAGCACTGGCCGTTTCTGGCGTTCCCGTGACATCTGTTGACGATCTCGACAATTACGGCTTGATGACCAGCATCAAAGAAGACCCAAAGCGAATGCAGGCGATTGAAATATTCAAGACTATGTACGAACCCGCGATTGGTACGGGTGTGGTGATGGATTATCTTTCACAAACGGGCCTGGATGTCATCAGAGGTTCCGATGAGTTGAAGAAGGCTCCGGCAATGTATCAGTCCGATGTGGAGTACGGAAGCAATTCGATTGCGAAGGCACTGAGAGATGTCGCGCGCGTTCACCTTGCCGGTCTCGGTACAAGGATTTTTTACACGCAGCACGGGGGCTATGACCACCATGCAAATGAAATGCCGTCACATCCCAAGTTGCTGACGGAGCTGTCGGAAGCAATCCGCGATTTCTTTCAGGATCTGCGGAATCACAATGCCTCGCAAGAGATTGTCATGCTTGTTTTCTCAGAGTTTGGGCGGCGTATGAGGGACAACGCCAGTGGCACTGACCACGGTACAGGTGGCGGTGCATTTATCATCGGTGATGGTGTAAATGGCGGGTTATATGCAGAATATCCCTCTCTTGATCCCTCCCGATGGGCCAATGGAGAAGATCTGGAACACACGATTGACTTCCGCGGCATATACGCAACGCTCCTGGAACAATGGATGGGAATGGATGCCACCCCGATTGTGGATGGGACATTTGAACAGATCCAGCCTTTTAAAGAGGCCGTGTGATATTGAAAAGGGAGGTGAATTATGGGCAGACCTTATGGCCTGTTGCGGGCAGGGTTTCCATTTTACAAGACGCTGGGTATGAGGCGGCTGACGAATTTTCCGATCGATATTGCCCTGGGCAAGGAAGGCTGTCTCTACATATTGTGTCGGAACAGAGATGCATCGACGATTAGAAAATACCACATTGATGACAAAGATCTGGGTACCGTCGGTCGTGGGCTTACGTGGGCGGTTGCAATTATTGCCGATAGCGAGGAGAATCTCTATGTCTCCGACGAGGCCAAGCATTGTATTTTGTCCTTTGACAAAGATGGCAAAGAGTTGGGGAAATGGGGTGAGCACGGCGATGGCGATGGACAACTGAACGGTCCGGCGGGTATCGCCTTCGATGCAGAAGAGAATATCTATGTTGCTGACAGCCTGAATCACAGAGTCCAGAAGTTTACCAAAGATGGTGAATTTATCTCAAAGTGGGGGAGGTTTGGCGATGGGGAGGGCGAGTTTAACATGCCCTGGGGGCTCACAGTGGATGAACTGGGCGATGTTTATGTCGCAGATTGGCGAAATGACAGGGTTCAGAAGTTCACCGGTGACGGGGAGTTTATCTTCGCGTTCGGCAAGTCGGGTAGCGGAAATGGCGAGCTAAATAGACCGACGGGTGTGGCCGTAGATGAGCATGGCGATGTTTATGTTTCGGACTCGGGAAATGACCGGGTACAATTGTTCAATTCCGAGTCGAGGTACGTGCAGAAATTCCTGGGGGATGCAACCCTGTCAACGGTCGCAGTTGAATACATGATGACCAATGCCGGCCCAAATCGCCTGAGGGATATGGCAGACCTCGAGCCACAAAAGTACTTTCGGCGTCCGGGAGGGGTGGCTGTGAATGGAGATGGGCTGATGTTTGTGGCGGACAATGGCTCCTATCGAGTGCAGGTCTATCAGAAGCAGGCCATCCCGCTCACAGAAGAGCAGTTTTCCGCGCCGAGACGTTCGCCTACGCTTCACCAGGAATAGGCTGAACGCGTCGAATACGAAGGCCCTCAGTTTTCGCTGGGGGCTTTTTTTATAATTCCTTACCCTGTGTGCAAAGAACGCATCCGATGAGCAATCCTTTACAAGCACACCAGTTGTCGGCGGGAGAGCGAGAGCCATCGGTGCGCCCGGGCGCTATTGTCCTGGGGGTAGTGCTCACATTTTGCATCAACGGCTTCGATCCTATCTCCCGCTACTTGATCCACTCTTCCTCGTTCACACACAGCCAGATGCCCTTTGCACTGCTGGTGGGGCTTCTGCTCCTGGGCTATCTCTACAATCCCCTCGTGCGGAGGCGGTTTCCCCGTTTCGCTTTGACGCGGCGGGATATGGCTGCGGTGCTCGCCATTGGATTTCTCGGCACAACAGTACCCACTCTCGCCCAGCGATTTGTAGCTGTAATCTCGGCTCCGGATTACTACGCTTCTCCGGAAAATGAATGGCCCACCTACACCCTGCCCAATTTGCAGCGCTGGTTGTTCCCCAGCAATGCCGGAGATGGCGTTGGGATGTTCTATCGCGGGCTGGTTCCCGGTGCGCCTTTGCCCTGGGAGATATGGGTCGGTCCGCTCTTCTGGTGGTTCAGTCTGCTTGTAGCTATCATGCTGGCCTGTTTCTGTCTTGCAGTCATTTTGAGAAAACAGTGGTCGGAAAGCGAGCGTCTGGCATTCCCCTTTGTCGAGCTTTCGCTAATGCTGGTAGAGAATCCCGGTCCCGGACGGAATCTACCCCAATTTTTCGGCCTGCCCCTTTTCTGGATTGGGTTTGCGATTCCGGCAATCATGCTCTTCTGGAACACGACGGGCCACTTCTTTCCGGGGCTTCCCACATTCGCATTTCTCAATATTAGAACACTGCTTCCCATCGGACGTGGATTTATGCCTTTCTTTCTCCAGTTCGATTTTTACGTCATTTGTTTTGCTTATTTCACTACCCTGGAAATTCTCCTGTCGATGTGGCTTTTTCACATTTTGGGCATGTTGCAGGCTGGCATTTCCAACCGCATCGGATTTGGCCCAAGAGGCTATGGTTCGGGGGTAATCTCTCAGAATAATTATGGCCTGATGGTATTTGTGCTGTGGAGCCTCTGGATCGCACGCGGGCACATCCGCGATGTCTGGCGCAAAGCAATTGGAAAAGGTCCCGAGGTTGATGATTCGACCGAATTGCTCTCCTATCGCATAGCGACCTTCGGTTTCATCCTTGCCAGCCTTTTCATTTTTTTTTGGCTCTGCAAAACCCGGATGAATCCGGGTGTGGCTGTGGCATTTATGTTTTTTAGCTTGATTCTCTATTTAGGAATGGCCAAGATCGTGGCACTCAGCGGATTGGTGTCTTTACGGGGTTCGGGACCTACCGGACCCGTCAAAGGACTGATCGGCATCTGGAATATGGATGATACGACTATTGCGGCTCTGAACCAGATGGGTACGCTTTACGGCAACGCAAAGGGATTTGCCATGCCAGGCGCGGCCAATGCCGCCAGGGCAGGCGACCACACCGATCTCCAAAGGCGCCGCCTGGGTTGCGCAATTCTCATTGGCGGAATCCTCTCAATCCTCGCTTTTGTGATCACCACCCTTATTCTGGGTTATTACGGGCCAGGTGCTGAGAATTTTGGAGACTATAGTTATACGCGGGGCAACCGGGCCTTTTTCAATTATACCGTCTCGGATATCAAAGGGCGCCCAGATGCAGAACGGCAATGGTGGGATTTGGGTTTCGGAACCTTTGGGGCAGCGATAACCCTGCTGTTGATTTTTCTCAACCAGCGGTTTCCCTGGTGGCCCCTTCACCCGGTGGGATTCACCGTTTCCCTCCAGTATCCCACCCGCGCGTCCTTTTTTTCGGTATTTATCGCCTGGCTGATGAAAATAATTGTGCTCAAAGTTGGCGGTATTGAGCTTTTTAATCGATCCCGTGTCTTTATCTTTGGCGTCCTCATGGGCTATACGCTGGGTGTTCTGGTTTCTTTTGTTCTGGATATTTTCTTTTTTATGGGTCAAGGCCATCGCATGCACACACCGCCGCTGTAATAAGGGGTGAACCACCCAAAAAGCGGAGAAATCCAGTCGTTTTCTCCGCTCTCTTCTTCCCTCTGTACACAGTTTGAATGTAGCTGGGGCCATTTTTATTGGGTTATGTCGATCTTTGCCCCAGTTTGACGCGATCGTACGAATCGGGATCATTTCGGACAATATCGAGCAAGTGGTCAACATACGCGCGAATTTGGAACAGACGGCACGAGGCGTCCCCAACCTTGCCTGTCTCCAAAATGCCCAAACGATCCCAGACTTCACCCAGTCGAACCCGGTCGAGCCAGATAAATTCGGTATCGGGGTTCTCTTTTAGTCGCTCATTCCAGAACATCACTTCTACGACGTGGATATATGTGGATGAGTGGTAGTCAACGCCGAGCATCAGGATTTTGCCGTTCTGTTCGTAGGCACGGATCATGGGGGAATTTGTACCATACGTCTTTCCCCAGGGGGAACGGTCCCAGGGAGATGTCAGACCTTCCCCTGATAGATGACCAGCAACAAAATTTTTGGCACCTTGTCCGCGTGCTGCCACAGAGTGGGAATAGTGGTCGGATCTGTGTGTCCCCGGCATCAACCTGAAATACTCGGTCAACCAACCGACTGAGGATTCTGTTTTTTTCAGGTCCCAGGAACTCGCCCGCTGCTCTCGATCACCGATCAGATTGAATGATGGCATCAGGAGTAAACCATTGGTACCCAGTGCGTTCTCGAGCGCGGCGACGACTGTTTCCGATCCACCATGGACCATACCCAGGCTCTTGAATGAGGAATGGACGAAGAGTGTATCGCCGATTTCGACGCCAAGGGTCTTTAGGTCGTCACTAAGCTGCGCTGCGGTGTATCCCAAATTGGGCATGTTATCGGTCTTTCCTTCTTTCTATAAAAAAAGCGGAGAAATCTACTGGATTTCTCCGCTCTCTTTTTTTGTTCATCTTGTTACTGCAAATAGTGGCTCGCTGGCATGCCCAACCAGCCGCGACTGACGTAATCTGCCATTGCAAAGGCAAATAGGATCAGCAAAAACAAAATACCTGCACCTGCGAGCAACCAGGTCAATCGGCTGGCGTATTTGACGTGCATAAAAAACAGAATCACAATCGTGGCTTTTGTGCAGGCGATACCGAGTGCTACCACATCATTAAACATGCCCAATTCTTGATAAGCCACCCAAACCGTTAGCGCGGTTAAAAACATCAAGGAGGCAAATACCGCCAGATAAATGCGTACAGTCGGGCCGTGGTGATCATCAGCCATCAGTGTCCTCCCTGTAAGCCGAGAAGATAGAGCAGTGGAAATAGGAAAATCCAGACAATATCGACAAAGTGCCAATACAGACCAAATATTTCAATAGGGGCGTTGTATTCAGCCGTGTACGTCCCCTGTGCAGTTTTAACAAATACCCAGATCAACAGGCCAATGCCAATAATCATATGCAGGGCATGCATCCCGGTCATTCCGAAATAGAGAGAATAGAAGAGAGCCAGTTGGGGCGAGTTTTCACCGTGCGGATGCCATGCCAGACCAGGGACCAAACCGTACTCGATTTTTGCGGAGTATTCAAAATATTTGACCACCAAAAAGGTAAGACCTAAGATTCCGGTCAGAGTCAGATAGACCAGTATCCCTCTTTTACTCCCTTCGTGGGACTTGTGTACGGCCATCGCCATTGTCAGGCTGCTGACAATCAACACTATGGTATTAAATGCTCCCAGAGGAATATCCAGGTGGCTACTGCCTTCAAAAAATGCCTCGGGATAATAGGAACGGTAGATCAGATACGTCGCAAAGAAGCCTCCAAAAAACAGAATTTCCGTAATCAGAAAGCTCCACATGCCGATGACGGCAGATTCCTTCTGCTGCGGCATATCCTCGAACTGGTGAGCCAGTCCGTGCGGGTGATCGTGATGTAATGCGTGATCGGCCATTAGTGCTCCTCAATTGGTCCGTACTCATAAGCTTCTTCTGTCACGAGAGGCGTTTCTTCAAAATTAAATGTGGGCGGTGGGGAGGTCGTTTCCCACTCCAGACCTTTGGCTCCCCAGGGGTTATCAGGTGCTTTTGGTCCCTTAAAGATCGACCAGGTCAAATACGCGCCGGGAACCAGATATCCAAGGGCGAGAATTGACGCACCCATAGACGATGCCACATTCAAGACCTGAAATTCGTCGGGATAGACGTGATAACGCCTCGGCATGCCCATATACCCCAGAATGAACTGCGGGAAAAATGTCAGATTAAAACCGAGAAATACCAGCAGGGCTGAAACGCGTCCCCAGATATCGGGGAACATCTTACCCGTAATTTTCGGCCACCAGAAGTGCATGCCCCCCAGATATCCCATCACCTGACCGCCAACCATAATATAGTGGAAGTGCGCCACCACAAAATATGTGTCGTGCAGGTGAATATCCAGGCCCATACTCGACAAAAATAGTCCGGTTAAACCACCAACTAAAAATAAGCCCAGATACCCGTACACGTAAAACATCGCGGTGTCATATACAATAGACCCTTTGTATAAGGTCGCTGTCCAGTTAAATGTTTTGATTGCAGAGGGTACGGCTACCAAAAATGTGATGATGGAGAACACCATGCCGGCATAAGTCGATTGGCTGCTCACAAACATGTGGTGGCCCCATACCAGGAATCCCAAAATTGCGATGGCTACACTTGAAAACGCGACAAATTCATATCCAAAGACGCGCTTGCGCGCCACAGAGGCTACCATTTCGCTCATCACGCCCATTGAAGGCAAGATCATGATATAAACGGCTGGATGAGAATAGAACCAGAACAAATGCTGGAATAAGACGGGGTCGCCACCGAGATTCGGGTCGAAAAACCCAAATCCAAATCCGCGCTCGAGCATGAGCAGCACCAGCGTAATTGCGATAACGGGTGTGCCCAATAGCATAATCAAGCTGGTGGCATAATGCGACCAGACAAATAGCGGTAGGCGGAACCAGGTCATCCCAGGCGCGCGCATGGTGTGGATTGTCACCACAAAGTTGAGTCCCGTCAGAATGGACGAGAAACCCGCCATAAAAGCGGCCATAGCGGCCAGAATCACATTTGAGTTTGAATAGGTGCTACTATACGGCGTATAAAAAGTCCAACCCGTATCAACGCCGCCACCGACCACGGCAATTGTTCCCAAAATGCCTGCAACGACATAAACATACCAGCTCAAAAGATTGACGCGCGGAAAAGCCAGATCTTTTGCGCCAACCATTATGGGGACTAAAAAGTTGCCGATGGTTGCGGGAATGGATGGCACCAAAAAGAAAAAGACCATAATGATGCCGTGCATTGAGAAAACTTTGTTATAAGTATCCGAAGACATCAAATCGCCTTCGGGGGTCATCAGTTCAAAGCGAACCAGACTGGCAAATAACCCACCCAGGGCGAAAAAGATGGAAATCGAAATAATGTACAAAACGGCAATGCGCTTGTGGTCTCTGGTCAACAACCAGGACTTCAGTCCATAACCGTTATTCAGATAATTGACGCTCGGCGCATCTTCAGACGCTTGAACATCTTGCTCGGTGATTGCCATGACGCATCACTCCATACTCGTGAGTTCGGGGGCTTTCAGCGATTTGATATAGGCGATTAACTGAATGATCCCTTCTTCGCTGATCTGACCTTTGAAAGTTGGCATAATGGGTTTGTATCCGGCCATGATCTTGGCGGAAGGGTTCAGAATTGATTCTCGAATATAGGCTTCGTCAACCAATGCAGTACCGCCGCCTTCCAAAGCCACTGTTTTGCCAAAGAGACCCGCCAGAGATGGCCCGCGTCCCGTCCCGTCCATCTTGTGGCAGGTGTGACAGGCGTATTGTTCAAACAATCTTTCTCCGGCCACTTCCATTGGTTCATTCGCAGTCCCGCCAGTCAACCAGGCTTCGTAATCTTGAGGTTCCAGGACATGTACTGTTCCAATCATACGCGAATGCTCAGTGCCGCAAAATTCGGCGCAAAACAGATGATATGAACCGACCTGCGTTGCTTTAAACCACAAATTGGTATATCGCCCGGGCACCACATCCTTTTTGACGCGAAAGGCGGGGATATAAAAACTGTGCAACACATCTTCCGCTGTCATGGTCAGGCGTACCGATTCACCCAGAGGCACGTGTAATTCGTTGATCTCTTTTTTGCCTTCTGGATGTTGCAATTTCCACATCCACTGTTTGCCCACCACATATATTTCCATGGCGTTTGGCGGAGGTGTAATTAGATGGAAATACAATACGGTTGCCCACACAAATACACCCAGTGCGAGTACCGCAGGAATGGCAGTCCAAAATATCTCGAGGCCGAGATGTCCCGCAATTTGTCGCGGCACTTCGTCGTCCGATTTGCGCTGATACTTAATCGCAAAAATAACCACCAAAATAACAACTACGAGCGCGAAAAACACGCACAGTGCCAAGATGCCAAAATAAAGTGCGTCAACGTGAAAGGCAAAACTCGAAGCTTGATCAGGAAAAAGAGGAAAATCAGTCTGCATGTGCCAACTCAGAAGTTAGAGGTCCGATGGACTTTTCTTGTTGAGGTGTTAATTCGCCTGCAATGGCGACCGCTCTCGGCGCACCATAAGAAAAATAAATGTCAAAATACAAATTACAGTAATCACGCCAGCAATGCGAACCAGGCGATAAATTGCCAGCGTATATTTGCCAGTCAATGGATTGTACTGAAAACAATATAGCAAAATCGCATCAATCGGAGAACTGATCTGATCTTGTGCGGCTTCTAAAAGCCCCAGTTGCAAATCCCGCGGCGCAAATTCGACCCCAAATAAATACCGCGCGATTTTTCCATTGGGTGTCAAAATTACAATCCCGCTGGCGTGAACGTATTCGTCTGTTTCGGGATCGTATATGTAGCGATATCCAATAGCCTCGGTCAATGCGTCTATTGATGCCTGGTCTCCCGTGAGAAAATGCCATCCATTTTCTCCACCTTCTCGACCATATCCATCGACGTAATTCACCTTTTTTGCCGCTGCCAATTCCGAATATTCGTCGGGATCAATGCTAAATGTCACCACTACAAAATCTCGTCCGGCATTGGGTGATACGGGACGCAATCCCGACAATAAACCATTCAAAATCTGCGTACACAACATGGGGCATTCATAATATGCGGGCACTAAAATAACGGGATGCTCATCCAAATATCGCGCCAGCATAACATCTGTGCCCGTTTCATCGCGGAACTTCAAATTTACCGGCACTGATGCGCCCAATTTCTGGTCAATCCCAACGGAATCCAACACTGTGGGATTCGGCGTGAGGTCTTGTGCCCACGCGACCCTGGTGAAGCACATCAGCGTGATACAGGCGAATAAGACGCGCATGTTTTACTCTCGCACCGGGAACCCTCGTTCGAGAACCAGGTCTATTGCTCGCTCAATTGGAAGATGCACAATCTCGGCATCCCTATCTACCCAACCGTATTCGGTAAGCGTGCGATTGGTTTCGGCACGCACTTGCGTCAGTTCAGCAGAGGGTACGGTCTGAATCAGCGGTCCTTGATAGGGCTTTTGATGAGCAGCCATGGGCGGCGGATCATCTGTCATATAAATCACGGCTTGTTCCAGACCGAGAAACATGGCCCACATAGCGATGAAAGACAGAATGGCTACGGCTATGATTCCCGCAGTGGCAGCGAGAATTGGGCCAATGTTGAGATGATAGTCTTCGTAGCCCTTTTCGCGGGCATTGTGCTTTTCTGCCATATCAGTGACCTTCTCCGGCAAAGGTTTCCGCCATGCGTGGATCGTGCAATGGCATCAGCGGCACACCTTTTAGCTGCATCGCAAAAAATCCCAACCACAAGCCGCCAATACTGACGAGGACCAGCGCATCCAGCAAAAAACCATACCATATACCGTCAGAACCACCGTGGGCAAAAGCCGGTGTAATAAAATAATAAAGATCGACATAGCGCATAATCAACATAAAAATTGCGATAACCGTCATAAGCGCGGCACGGCGTTTGATTGCCCGCTGCAATAATAAAAAGAATGGCACGAAAAAGTGAAAAATAATCAACGCAGTTCCCACATATTGCCAACCGCCATGTGATCGGCGAATGTACCAGGGGGCTTCCTCGGCCAGGTTGCCAGACCACGTAATCAAAAACTGGGAAAAACTCACATAAGCCCATAGACAAGTAAATGCAAACATCAGAGTGCCCAGGTCGCTCAAATATTTGAATGCATCAACTTCTCGATATACCTCGACATCCTTTAATTTGATCACCCACAAGATGCACAGTGCCATGGCACCCAATGCGCCGCCCACCACAAAAATTAAGCCGTAGATCGTCGAAAACCAGTGCGGTTCCAAAGACATGACCCAATCGGTTGCAGCAAATGTAACGGTCAAGATAAACATGGGAATCCCGGGGCCGCTCAGGTTAATCATCCGCCTTTTTAGGCCCGGTTCGCCGGTTTCATCTTGCTCGCGCGACCATTTTGTCAGCAAAAACATCCAGAGTAGCCACAGGGCAAAATAAACGACTGCGCGAATATAAAATCCCGTCTCATTCAAATACGGCTTCTTAAAGGTCAAAATTGGATCTTTGGCCACGACATCTGCATGTGTCCATTCGTACAAATGGTACATCCCCAGAAGCGCAATGGGAATAAACAGGACAGCCATAAGCCACAGTGTGCGTGCACCCGACTCCAATAACCGCCGGATGACAAATCCCCACCGCCCGCTGACCAGATGGTGCAACATCAACAATCCCAGACAGCCCAGAGAAATGACCAACCAGTAGATATAGCCAACGAGATACGATTGAAAAAATTGCTGAGAATCGGCAAAGGCACCAATAAATAGAAGCACTATACCACAGGCACCTGCCAGAAGGCCCCATTGCTGCACTTTATCTACAAACGGATGGTTGAAGGTTTCAGTAGCCATAATATCCTACTCGTTTTCAAGCCGCTGACGCACATCGGCAGGGACATCGTCCAGCGTGGCGTTTTGGCTCAGTTGCAACGCCTGAATATAGGCTATAATAGCCCATCGATCTCGCGGTTTGATACGCGATGCATAGCTATACATTGCGCCAAAACCGTTGGTCATGACATCAAAAAAGTAACCCGGTGTTTCATTCTGCAGCCGTTCAATATGGTATGATGGGGGTTGCTTCATGCCGCGGCGCACCACCATCCCACGCCCATCACCTTCATGTCCATGGCAGGGAGTACAGTAAATATTGTAGCGTTCTCTGCCACGGAGAATCACATCGCGCGTAATGGGAAAGGGAAAAGTCTCCGCTGGTTTACCATCTACCATCCCGGTATATAAATGCGCGTCTGTACGCAAATGCCCGCGTGCAACCGTACCTTTTATCCATGGTCGAGAGGCCCGGTTATCCGCGAAAAAAGTATTTTTTTCCAGCGGTTCAAATCTCGACTGGTTGTACATTTCTTGCCGCAAACGCTCGATATCTGTCGTACCTTCACACCCCATTATCATAAAGAGTGCGAGTACCAGTCTCACGGGATGGGCAATTTTTACCCAATTAGCTAATTTACGGTTCGACATCATCTACCTTTTTTGCTTTCAGGCTTTCGAGAAATGCACGGGTTTCGGAAATATCAAATTTGGGATCTTCGGCTTCGATACACAAAAAGAATCCATCGCCAGAAGCGCGTTCAAAATTGGGGACATTGAAAACCGGGTGATAGGGACGCGGCAAACCATTGAGGATGAGCATGCCAATCAATGCACCGAAAGCGGAAAATAGCACGCCGAGTTCAAATGTCACGGGAATAAAAGAGGGCCAGCTCAAAAGGGGCCGACCTCCGACATTGAGCGGATAGTCGATTACAGATACCCAGTACTGAAGCCCAAAGCCGGAACAGGCACCGAGAAGCGCACAGATCAACACAATGATGGGCACGCGGTGCTTGTCATAACCCATTGATTCCGACAAATCGTGTATCGGCATTGGAGAATAAGCATCCATCTTGCGATACCCTTCTGCATATGAATCTTTCGCAGCTTTGAGCAATTCGTCGGGACCATCAAATTCGGCCAAAAGACCGTATAATTTTTCAGCCATAATCACACCCGTTTAATCATCGGCAGAAGCCGTTTCCGCATGTTCTCCATGGCTTTTGTTTGCCACCAACTGGCGGATTTCAAAAATGTTAATGACGGGCATCACCCGAATAAACAGGATCATCATAAAGAGGAAAAATCCAATTGTGCCTGCGTACAATCCCCAGTCCCACGGCGTTGAGTGATACATGTCCCAGGACGAAGGCATAAAGTCGCGGTGGAGACTGGTCACCACAATGATAAATCGCTCGAGCCACATCCCGACATTGATGAACATCGAAATGATGAACAGCCATAGCGGACTCAGGCGCACCTTTTTAATCCACAACAATTGGGGAATAGCTACATTGCACAAGATCAGTGACCAGTAAGTACCGGAATAAGGGCCAAATGTGCGATTCTGCATCATATAGCCTTCGTAAGGGCTGGCACTATACCAGGCAAAAAACTGCTCCATCGCATAGCCATAAGCCACAATGAGTCCGGTGGCGAGCATCACCTTGCCCATATTATTCAGATGGCGGTCAGTGATATAATCGTGCAATCCGTAAAAGTAGCGAATGGGTAGCCCCAGCGTCAGCACCATTGCAAAACCGGCATATACGGCACCCGCCACAAAATAGGGTGGGAAGATGGTTGCATGCCAGCCGGGAATCAGGCCTACGGAAAAGTCCAAACTCACGATGGAGTGTACGGACAGCACCAGCGGCGTCGATACACCCGCCAAAAGAAGCGAGGCCATTTCATAGTTAAACCAGTGCTTGGCGGATCCGCGCCATCCCATTGACAACACGCCGTATATGATCTGTGAAATTTTGTGTTTGGCCTTGTCGCGCAGGGTGGCAAAATCGGGGATCAGGCCCAGATACCAGAAGATCAGGGATACTGTAAAGTAGGTGCCAACGGCAAATACGTCCCATATCAACGGACTGCGGAACTGCGGCCACACAGACATTGTATTGGGATAGGGCAACAGCCAGTAAGCCGCCACCCAGGGACGCCCCGTGTGCAACAGTGGAAACATACCTGCGCACATGACGGCAAAAATGGTCATGGCTTCGGCAAATCGGTTGATCGAATTGCGCCATTGCTGACGCATGAGCAACAAAATAGCGGAAATCAATGTGCCCGCATGTCCAATACCGATCCACCAGACAAAGTTGATAATTGCCCAGCCCCAGCCAACGGGAATATTTAAGCCCCAGATGCCAGTCCCTTTGATCAGTAGCCAGGTCGCAGACAACATCAACAACTGCAGGATACCGCCTGCAATCAACATCGCTGCAATCCATCCCAAAGGCGTGCGGCTGGTGATGATCGCACTGAGTTTCTGCGTTACCGTTGTATAGGTTTGCCCCGGACCGAGCACCGGCGCTGGCATCGTCGGGTCGTTTATAGGTGCAGGACTACCCATGCTGTGAAATCTCCGGATTGGGATTGGTCAACCGCGCGAGATACGTGGTGCGCGGTTTGGTATTTAACTCTGTCAAAATGCCGTAATTTCGCTGTTGAACTTTGAGTTTGGCAACGCGGCTATTGGGATCTTTGATATCGCCGAATACGATGGCATCTGCAGGACACGCACCCTGACAGGCGGTTGTAATATCGCCTTCTCTCAATTCGCGATCCTCGATCTTTGCCTCAATTCGCGCAGCACTAATGCGCTGCACACAATAGGTGCATTTTTCCATCACGCCGCGACCGCGTACTGTCACATTGGGATTGCGCTGCAATTTGAAACTCGGTGTTTCTTCATCGGCATAGTGGAGGAAATTGAAGCGCCGTACCTTATAGGGACAGTTATTTGAACAATACCTCGTGCCCACACAGCGATTATAGGCCATATCGTTCAAACCCTCGGCACTGTGTACGGTCGCGCCAACGGGACAGACCAGTTCACAGGGGGCATTCTCGCATTGCATACAGGGTACGGGCTGGTTATAAATTTCGGGATTGTCCAGATCGCCCTTGTAGTAGCGGTCGATGCGAATCCAGTGCATTTCGCGTCCGTTGAGCACTTCATCTTTGCCTACCACCGGGATATTATTTTCCGACTGACAGGCGACTGTACAGGCATTGCAGCCATTGCATGAATTCAGGTCAATTGCCATGCCCCAGGCTATGCCGTCATTGTCGTGAATGCCATCAAAAAAGTTTGCATCGGGACCGGGATCGTGTCCCATTTCGTGTACAAAATGCGGATGTTTTTCGTATTCATCAACTGTACCAGATCGCACCAGCGCGCGGCCTTCCATGCTGTGGTGATCCTGTGTGCAGGCCAGGGGATACGTCTGTCCCGTTTTTGTCATTGACGCGCCCGATGCAACCCACGGTGAATCAGATGTCTGAAGTGCGTAAGCATTAAAGCCAACGCCATTACCCACGCGCCCGGCAGCCGTGCGTCCAAAGCCGAGATGTACGGTAACGGCATTTGCGGGATGTCCGGGTGCGATCCAAACAGGTGCTTCCACAGAGCGATCATTCGCGCTCAACATAACCACATCGCCATTTTGAAGCCCCATCGCCTCGGCAGTTGCCGGGGCGATCAAAGCCGCATTATCCCAGGTGAGTCGCGTATGGGGTTTGGGCAATTCCTGCAACCAGCCATTGTTGGCATATCGTCCATCGCCAATTGTGGGATCCAGGCGGAAGTTCACTTCGAGACCCTCACTCGACTGCGAGGGCGTGCCGTAATTTTCGGTCAAGCTCACAGAACGCTCGGGCAAAGCCGTATCGGGAACCAGTCCGTCGTGCAACCATGTCTGCCAGGCTGTTTCAAAATCGCTGTCTTTGTACTGTTCACCCCAATATTCTTTGACCCGATCGTAATCCGCGCGTCCATCTCCCAGCATCATAGCCACCAGTTCAGCGGCGGACTTGCCACCGTAGAGCGGCTCAATCAACGGCTGGACAATAGACACGGTGCCATCAAAAGCGCGCGTATCGCCCCAGGCTTCTAATGCGTGTGCTTCGGGCAAGTGCCAGTGAGACAATCGCGCGGTTTCATTTTGAGATTGGTCCAGGTGAATGCGCGTTGTCACTTCCTGGTAAGCGGCGGCAAAATTGAGGTCTGCCGGTGCGTTGTAAACGGGATTGCCACCCAAAACCACCAGCAGTGAAACTCTGCCCTCTGACATATCGACGGTTAAATCTTTGAGGGAAGCGTATTGATTGGTAGGCTCGGCTTCTACTGGATCTGTGTATGTCACGGTATTACCCACATTGCCCAACGCATCGTTGATGGCGTGTGCGAGTGCGTGAATAGCTGGTGGTTGATGATCGCCTGCAATCACCAGCGAGGTGCCGCGATGTGCTGCCAAATCTTTGACCAGTGCATTGAGCCATGTATCGTGTCCGGCACTATTGCCACCCATCGCGTTTATCCCCAATGCAGTAGCCACCGCTCGGGCAAATCCCTCGATCTGGCTGGCTTTCAATGGCAGACGATGATCGGCAAAAGCCCCCGTATTGGAGGGGGTAGATTCAACGACGTAGAGCCGATTCATATCGGCCTTTTGGCCGTCGATAACCTTGCGACCGAGGGCAACGTGACGAGCGTGTCGAACACTTGCCGCACCGCTTTCCATAAAATCGCCGTCCAAAGACAAGATGCGTTTGGCTTTTTCGAAATGATACTGCGTTTCGACCACTTCGCCAAAAGCCATTCTGGCACCTTCATGCACGTTGTCGCGCGCACCAGGCTCAAATTGATGCCACCTTGCGTTGGGATATTTTTCCAATAGCGCACGGATCTGGCTGACCAGGACTGGCGAGGTCACTGTTTCTGTCAACAAACGCAATCCCTGCCCCTGATCCAAATCGAGTTTTGCCACTTCGGTAGCAAGGGTAGCAGAAAATCTCGTCCATGTACTCGCGCGCCCGTTTGTTATGGGTACCTGCGTGCGGTCCGGGTCGTAGAGATCGAGTATTTGAGCCTGTGTAATTGCATCTGTGGGTCCAAAAGTCGCATTGCCTGGTCGGGGCGTTGCGGGATGTGCGGGATTGCCCTCTATTTTGGTTGGACGCCCCGCATGGCTTTCGACCAATACACCCCGGGCGAATCCGCCTTGAGAGAGAGCCGAAGCAAAGAATAGGGGTTTACCGGGTACGATCTGCTCGGGCGCACGTATATAGGGGACGATTCTTTCCGGCGGTTGGCGCGTACACGATGTCAAACCGGCAAATGCCAGAGACGCGCCCATCACCTGTAGAAATTTGCGGCGACCGACTTTGTCGCTCCATTCGGAAGCCCCTTCGGGAAATTCGCGGTGCAAATAGTCGCGAAATTCTTCCGTATCGGCCAATTCATTCAGGCTGCGCCAATAATCCTGCCCCTCGCGCGTAGATAGGCGTTCGCGAATCGCAGAGAGGTCCAAACCGTCTTTATGTGCTGTGCGTGTCATCGATGACATGTCGAGCAATCCGTGGAAGGGTTAATATCGTAGTCTTGAACCAGTTGTGCGCCCAGCACGGCTTGAGAGACCGCATGTCCGCGTTCATCCATTGGTTTCCAGACCATATTGAAAACTTCTTCGCGGGGACGCACATATTTCTCGGGTGCCCGGTGACATTCCAGACACCATTCCATATTGAGGGTGTTCACTTTCCACATCAGCGGCATTTGATCGACCTGACCGTGACAGGTTTGACATCCGATGCCTTTGTGGACGTGAATACTGTGATTGAAATAGACAAAGTCGGGGAGATCGTGTACGCGAATCCACTCTATGGGATTACCCGTGCGATAGCTTTCGCGGATGGGTTCGAGAAGGGGGCTTTCCGTCCATACTTGAGAATGGCAGGTCATGCAGGTTTCAACAGGGGGGATATTGGCAAATGAAGATTCTTCTACAGAGGTGTGACAATAGCGACAATCAATGCCCACACCGGTCACATGGTGTTTGTGACTGAAGGGCACGGGCTGTTTTTTTGCGACCAGGACATCGGATGTGTAGTGCAATCGGTTGGTGTTGAGTAGAATGGTGAGGCCCGTTCCAACAACAACCAGAACCACGACAATACTGATTCTGGCAAACGCGTTACTGCCACGCGGAAAAAGCTGCGCCATTTATGAATCCTGTGAAGTGAGATGAGACAAAATGAGATCAGGTCGAACCTACGAAGGGCTTAATATACACGAATCCACATGCGAGTCAAGTAATAAGTTTTGCTCATATAAACTGTACATTATTATCTACTTTGTTTGGCATACAATACACACATTTTAATTGCGACTGTCCGCTGTAGGCAGTTCGGCAATGTACTGGTAATTGGGGTCACGCGCCTGTCTGTCCAGGATCTCGGCAATTTGTTTCCACGTTTCGCGCAAGCCCCGGGTGCAGTGGGGCATTTCGTGTTTGATCAGCCTGTGTAGCCGACCGAGTTTGTAGCACGGAACCGCAGCGTACATGTGGTGCTCGGTGTGGTAGTTCATATGCCAGTAGAGAAATTGGAGCAGGGGATTGAGGTAGATCGTGCGGCAGCAGAGGCGAAAATCCGGTACTTTGTCCTGCAGCCCAACGTGCTGTGCGGAGTTGCAAAGGGATTGCAACCACGATCCAAACATTTTGGGAAATGTGATGACCAGTGGGACAATCCAGTATCCATATGCCAGAGATATACCAGCGATCGAGAGGTGGCCGATGAGCAAGGTGCGCTCCCATCTGGTGTAGGCGCGACACCGCTCTGGATCGCTTTCGGGAAAGAGCATTCCAATCCAGGAATTTTTCCTGTTGATATAGCCGGTAAAGTTGCGAAACCTCTCTTTGAGCAATGTGTAGGGATACTTGTGGTTTACAATGGATCGCTTCCACAGACCTTTGAGGTCGATTTTTTGAGGAAGTACGACTTCCTGATCGTCGGGTGCGTGCAAGGTGTATTTGTGGTGCTCGGTATGGCTGGCCCAGAATAGATGGTGGTTGTGCCAGCCGAGGAAGGATAAAATGCGGAGGAAGAAGCGATTGAGCCATCGGGTCTTGAAGACCGAATCGTGTACCAGTTCGTGAAAGCCGTTGACCAGAAAATGCCAGAAGTGTCCGTTTATGAAGACCAGTAGCGCGGTGATATACCAGGGCCAGTGGCGCGATGAGTAAATGGCCGCTCCCGCAGCAACAGTTAACACACCCAGGAAACCGAGTGTCTGAGCAAAGCCGAGGAAATCACTTCGCTTATTGAGTTCGCGCAATGTCTCTCGGGGAACGCGGCAACGGTACCATTTGATGCGCGTCTTCTTGGGCGGTTTATTGTATTTTGGACCTTCCGTGAACACGTCTCGATCAGAGGGCGTGTCCTGGTCAATGTTTTCGGTTTGTGTGTTCAAGGTTTATGATCTGCCTTAAGCTATCGAATGTAAGACTCATGGAAGATTATACCTTCGTATCAGTTGCATGCAGAGCACGAATTCCCAACCATTGTCTTACTTGAATATCAAGTGAATCACGACTGGTATGGAAAAAATAAAATTCCCGTTCGGGATATTGCTGGTGAAGGGTCTGATACCGTTTCATAGCCGTTTTGCCATCAGGGCATTCCTCAACAACTGTTAGACGATTGAGATGCCGTCGATAATCAGAGGTTGTATGGGCTTCTAATGCCTCTAAAACCAGCCATTTATTGGGATGACTTTTGCATATCTCAGACCAGCGCATATAACATATTCCTCTACATCAAGAGTTTTTTGAATTTTGTTTGGCACGCAGGCGGTCCGAACATTAAAATCTCATCAGTGATCAAGATACGCGAATCCTCTTGCGCGTCAAGCGCGTTTTGTGAGTCATTTCTGTAATGTGTACCTGATTTACCTATCCACTTGTCTTGCCAAAATTTGAGGTAAATATCAAAAAGTCGTTAAAATCTACGTCGCCATCCTGATCCAAATCACCGATTAAACCGCTTGGCGTGCTACCACCTCCGGTCGGTGTTATTTCAGAGGACCACCGAAGGATCTGATTTTGTCCCCGGGTCTCTGCGACTCCGTTGCCCGTAGAATCTATATAAGCACGGAATCTGCCGCCTTCAATTCCCAATACGCCGTTGCCCGCTTCATCGGCTGCCATAGCCGCAATGGGCCGCCCAGAAGCGTTGAGAATGCCCATTACACCGTGCCCATTTTCATCGACACCCAATACGGAAGCCAAAACGCCCTCTCTATTTGTCAACAGTACTGCTGCATCGCCAGCCTCATCAATTCCCAAATCAACTATTGAACCCGAGGCGCTGACGGCACTGACTGAGCCATTGCCAACATCATCTACACCCAGAATGACTACGCCTGTGCCCGATTCAGATGCAGTGCCTACGATCAGTCCAGCATTTCCAGAATTATCGGCACCGAGAAGCGTGAGCGAACCCGAGCTACTGACGGTACTCACCAGTCCATTACCAGTTTCATCTAAGCCCAGAATGACCGCACCTGTGCCCGATTCGGAGCTACCGCTCACGATCAGTCCCGCATTTCCAGAATCATCGGCACCGAGAAGAGTAAAGCTCGAACCCAATGCATTTGATGCAGCTACCACACCATTGCCAGCTTGATCTACGCCCATCCCCGCAACAGAGGCATTATTTTCTATCACACTAATATCTCCGTTGCCAGCTTGATCGGCTGATATAGCCGCAACTGCCGCACCTGCTACGTTCCCTACGAGCAAAATACCATTTCCAGCGGGATCCGATCCGATTATGGCGACGACGCCCCCCGCTGCATTTACAATCTGCAGTGTTCTTGTCTGTAGTGTTTGTACTCTCAATGTGTCGGATAAAATCTGCAGTTCTCCTGCTTGCGCTTGTTTGCCCAATCTCGGTGTCCCATTCTGGCGCGATAGAATATTATTGATAAATTCTGCCTTATCTCTACCTGGGACAAGCCCTGGTGCCTGTATTCGTTGCGCCAGAATTTTTTTTCGATGCGACCAGTTATGACGAAAGCCCGTATCGCTGTCACTTTCCACATTTACAGAGGTCAATTTGGGTGGAAGCAGCCGGTGAAACCACTTTGACGTAAAAGCGGGCGATGTGTTGAAAAGAAATACAATGATTAATCCAATTATCGCCCGCATTTGCCAGCGCACTCTTTTTTCCAGTGCTTCTACCTTTTTTTCTACGATTTCCCTGTCCATTCTATCTCCTTGAATTGGTGGTTGGGTTGTTTGCTTTAGAATATAAAGCATCTGTCGAACAATAATAACTTAATCTGAGATAAGCGGCCATGGGTTCTCCTTGCTTTGATAAGATGAAACGGCTATTATGGACCGTTTCCCGCGAATGTAGAGAATGGAGGAATGCAGAGATGAATTCGCCAGATCCACTTACCGTATCCAACTACCGCCAACTCTTTGTCGATAACCATCTCATTGACAGTCTCGAATATGTGCGTATTCACCAGCACGCGCCTATTCCACGCGAAACTTGCCTCACCCTCAACCGCCCCTGGGAAGGTGAGACGAGTTGGTGTCCCGTTGTTATCAAAGATGGCGATAAATACAGAATGTGGTACCGATCTCAAGACGAGCAACAGGACACAGGTGGTTTTAACCACACGTTCACTGCTTATGCCGAGAGCGAAGACGGCATTTGTTGGCAACGGCCTAACCTCGGTTTGTTCAATTTTAATGGTTCAACCGATAACAATATCTGCGTTGACAATCCCAATACCAAGAATATCGCGGTTTTTGTGGATGAACGTCCCGGCGTGCCAGAATCCGAGCGGTACAAAGCAGCGGGACGCTGGAGCGGTGGCAAACCCGCTCGTATCTACGGTCTCGTTTCGCCCGATGGCATTCACTGGCAAAACGCAGCAGATGGGCCACTTATCATAGCCTCTGAAGACGATCCCAATTTTGATAGTCCAGTCAGTGCTTTTTGGGATGCGCGTCAGGGATGTTATGTCCTGTACGCGCGTGGCTGGTTTCCCGATGGCAATGAACCGCGAATGCGCGCCATTCGAATGACGACTTCGCCGGATTTCATACATTGGGACCCATGGCAATATATCTGCATTGATGGCAAAACGCGCTTTGATTATCAACTTTATACAAATGCCGTTCATCCCTACACGCGCGCACCCTATTATTTCGCCTTTCCCAAACGCTTTATTGCAACGCGCCAAGCTCTGCCCGAGTGGGGGCACGATGGTCTGTCAGATGTCCTGTTTCTCGCCAGTAGAGACGGCCTGAATTTCACTCAGCCTTATGCCGATGCGTTTATGCGTCCCGGTCTTGATCAAAACAACTGGCACGAGCGCTCCATTTTTATCGGACCGCGTGTGGTGTCCACCGCGCCCGGTGAACTTTCACTTTATTCTGTGCAAAATTACCGCACCCCCAATGCGCACATTCGGCGTTTCACCCTGCGGGAAGATGGGTTTGTTTCTGTTCGCGCTGATGCGAGGGCTGGTATTTTTACGACCAGACCGTTCACTTTCACTGGTACCCAATTGGAAATCAATTATTCTACGAGCGTTGCCGGTTCGATTCGCATCGCATTGCTCGACGAAGCGGGCGATTCCTTGCCAAAATTCGCGCTCGACGACTGTCCCCATATTTTTGGCGATGAAATCGCGCGCACTGTTCGCTGGGAAAACGCCAATGCTATCGATGTCGCTCCGAACCAACCTATTCGTTTGCAATTTGAGCTAATTGAAGCAGACCTCTTTTCTTTTCGGTTCTTCAACCCAGATTAACACTGTGTTCACCTACTTTTGATTTTTCATCTGCGTGCATCTGCGGATACTTTTCGATTCTTTAGCCCCGGAGAAATGTCATGAAAATCGCCAAAATCGAACAATTTTTTCCCCGCCGTCGAATGCGGTTGATCAAAATTACGACCGATACCGGTATTGTCGGCTGGGGGGAAACCACTCTTGAGGGCAAACCCAGGAGTACCTGGGCCGCCGTAGAAGAACTTGCCGATTATCTCGTTGGGAAAAATCCCCTGCGCATTGAACACCACTGGCAACATATTTACCGATCCGCTTTTTATCGCGGGGGCAATGTGCTTATGACTGCTCTTTCGGGTATTGATCAGGCGCTTTGGGATATTGCGGGTAAATATTTCAATGTGCCGACCTATCAGCTTCTCGGTGGACCCGTGCGCGATCGCATTCGCGTTTATGCCCATTGGGGGATTCGCGACAGTTCGGAACGCGGCCTGGACTCTGCATGTGAGCGTCTTGAAATGCTTCAGGAAAAGGGGGGGTACAAAGCTTTTAAATCGGGGCCAGGCGGCAAGTGGCGCGCCCACGAACCTCCCGCTGTGATCGACCATTTTGTCAAATGTGCCTATACCATGCGCGAGTGGGTTGGCGATGACTGCGAACTCTGTTTTGATTTTCACGGCAAGATGACGCCCGCGCTCGCTGTAGAAATTTGCCACGAGATCAAAGGCATGCGTCCCATGTTTGTCGAAGAACCCGTGCCGCAGGAAAATGTCGATGCGCTCAAACACGTTTCCGACCATGTGCCTTTTCCCATTGCCACGGGTGAACGCCTGCTTTCGCGCTGGGAATTTCGCACTGTTTTTGAAAAAAATGCCGTTGCCTATATCCAGCCCGATGGATCGCATGCAGGCGGTATTTCCGAACTCAAACGCATTGCGAACATGGCAGAAGTGTATTATATGCATATCATGCCCCACTGTGCTATTGGGCCAGTTGCGTTCTCTGCCTGTATGCAGGTTGATGCCGCTGTGCCCAATTTTCTCATTCAAGAGCAAGTCGATGCGGGTCTGGGTGAGGATCTTCTGCAAGACCCCTGGGTTGTCAGAGATGGACATATTGATTTGCCCACCAGGCCAGGTCTGGGGTTTGACCTTATTTCCAAAGAAGCCGAACAAAATATCGGGGTTTACGAAGAAGAACTCGGCGGGGAGTATTTTTACGAAAACGATGGTAGTGTTGCAGACTGGTAATATATGAATGAAACACCTGAACAATCCGATAAGATGGGCAAGGCGTTTCTCGATCTCGCCAACCGGGGGGAAACGCGCTGGACCAGGTATATCTTGACGCTGCTGATCATTATTGCTGCCTGGTCTTTTGGCAGTGGCGCAGTCCTGCTCGGTGTTTATGGCTCTGAACCCGAAGGCTTGCCCATGGATGGCACAAATCCTTTTCTGGATTTTATTGCCCTCAACTTGCTCTTTGTCACGGTGCTGATCGGCCTGTGGATTGGCATTTGCAACGCACACAAACGCCCTTTACGCACGCTTATTACGCCGCGCGATCATATCCGCTGGGGCCGCATGTTGCAGGGCTTTGGTTTGCAGATGGGTTTGGGGATTGTTTTCGCAGCTATTGACGCTCTGCTCTTTCCCGATAACTACACTTATACCTTGGATCCCGAACGCTTTTACAAATTCGCCATTCTCGTCCTGTTTCTTACTCCTTTCCAGACCACAACCGAAGAGCTTCTCACGCGCAGTTACTTTTTGCAGATGCTTGGGCACTTCACGCGACATCCCATTGTTCTCGTTATTCTCAATGCGCTACCCTTTGCCCTGTTCCATTTGATGAATCCCGAGATTGCGAAGTATGGCGTAGTGTCCATGTTAGTCTCCTACTTCGTCGTCGGCGCGTTTCTCGCTCTTGTCACGCTCAAAGACAATGGTGCGGAACTCGCCATTGGCATCCATGCCGCGAATAACATGTTTGCAGCGGTGCTCGTCAATTACGAAGGCTCTGCACTATCTACCAATGCCATCTTTACGATAAAAGAGGTCAATGTCTGGGCAGGTACGATTGCCTACATCGCCTCCGCAGCTATTATGTATTGGATATTGTTCCGCAGTTCCCCACGGAACCGTATTCCAGGATCGGAGAGGCTCTCCGAGCGCTTGTCCCCTTGACCGTGTTCCGAAACGGGCTTAATTGGGGCGAGGATATAGAAGAAATCGGCGAATACGACTGAAGCACTATACCGACAGAAGAAAGGGCTTACCGTGCCTAAATTTCAAGCGAAGGCTTTGCGCCGGATTGGTTACGAGCTTTTCGAAGCTGCCGGGTGTACGCCCGAGGACACGCGGACCGTCGTGGACCACCTTGTCGAGTCGAATCTCTTCGGTCACGACTCTCACGGCGCCATCCGGTTCTACGAGTATGCCCGGGCGGTCCGGGAAGGGCGGTTCCAGCCCCGGGCGGTTCCGGTGGTCGTCGAGGAGTATCCCTGTCTGGCTGTTGTGGATGCGAAGGGGGCGATGGGACAGGTGGGCGCGACCTTTGCAGCAAAGCTGGCCAGTGAGAAGGCCCGGATACACGGCGTCGGTTGCGTCGCGCTGCGGAATACCAGCCATATAGGCCGGGCTGGTGCGTATCCGCTCATGGCCGCCCGGGAAGGATTGATTGGTCTGATCTTTGTGAATGCCGGGCACCTGGGTTATCAGATCGCCCCTTTTGGGGGAATCGACGGACGCCTGAGCACCAATCCGATCGCATTTGCTGCCCCCCGACGGGAGGCAGAGCCGCTTCTGGTGGACATGACGACTTCGGTGGTGGCAGAAGGGAAGGTGCGGGTGGCGATCAACAGCGGGCACCAGGTCCCCGAGGGTTGGCTGATCGATTCGGAGGGGAATCCGACCGTGGATCCGGGAGATTTTTCGGCCGATCCGCCGGGCGCAATTCTCCCTATGGGCGGCGTGGTTGCCCACAAAGGCTTTGCGTTGAGCTTGGTGGTGGAGCTTTTGGGTGGCACTCTCAGCGGGCAGGGATGCGCTGCCGGCGAGCGCCAGATGATCAGCAACGGCGTGCTTTTGACGGTGTACGATATTGCACACTTTACTGACCGGGAGGCCTATTACGACGAGGTGGAAGCATTGATCCGGCACGTGAAGTCGAGCCGCGTGGCCCCTGGATTTGAGGAAATCCTGCTGCCCGGAGAGCCGGAGTTCCGCAGCGCGACGCAGCGGAAGATGGAGGGGATCGAGGTGGACGATACGACCTGGTCGATGATCTGCGAGGAAGCGCGCGCCGTCGGGCTGGAACCCCAGGGATGGGGAGCCGAGCGGTGTGTCGGTTGAGCGCGCGCTGGCTCCGGGGTCGTTGGGATGTCATAGAACGCGAATCGCCTGACAGCCGGACACCTTTGGTAGGAAGGTGGCCAATAGCCCGTGCCCCGGTAGATTTGAGATGAAAGAGAGGGACTATGGCAAATTCAATAGAAATCGGTATTGCGCGTGCTGACATTACCCCTGCGGTGGGCATTCCCATGGTCGGATTTGCGGGGCGGGGACCTTCAACGCGTATAAACGATCCGTTATATGCCACGGCTATGGCTGTTTCCTGCGCGGGGGAGCAAGCCGTATTGATTGCTTTGGATCTCCTCCAGTTTAAGGCGGAAACGGTCGCCGAGTTTCGCACACTCATCCAGGCAGCATCGGGGATTCCCGCTGATCGGATTACTCTGGCATGCAGCCATACGCATTACGGGCCTGATGTCGATCGCGCAGGCAGGCGATCTCCTTCGCCTGGTCCGAGTTCGCCCGAAGGTGCCGAATTGGTCGATGCTTATCGGATTCATCTCGGCTTCAAACTATCGGGCCTGGTACAGGAGGCACAGCAAAATTTGAAGCCGGCGCGAATGGGAATCGGCTGGGGCAGTTCCGATATTGGTATTAACCGCAGAGAGAAGACCCCTGATGGGCAAATTATACTCGGCAACAACTACGATGGGCCTGTTGACCGCGAGGTCGGCGTGGCGCGGATTGAAGATATAGAGGGAAATCCCATCGCCTGTCTGGTCAATTTTGCGACGCATCCCGTTGCACAGACTTCTCAGCAACGCGCTATTTCCGCCGGGTTTCCGGGAAAGATGACTCAGGTGGTAGAAGGTCTTACGGGCGCGTATTGTCTCTTTCTACAGGGGGCGGCGGGAAATATCAATCCAGCTTTGGGATTCCGCCGACCAGATCATCCGCCCGAGAATCTTCACAAACCAGCGGATAGTCTGGGCATTCGATTGGGTTGCGAAGTGGTGCGCGTGTGGGAAACCATCAGCGTTGGCGAGGCTCAAGGCTTGAATCTCGCTTCAAAAACCATCAGCCTGCCTCGCTACATGTACGGCGACTTAGAAAGCGCGAAACAGCTCGATGGAGAATTCGCCCAGGAGTTGGAATCGAGAAATCTCTCGGAGGGGCAGCGATATTGGACAGAGTTGAGGCAAAGTCGAGTGCGAGAAGCGATTGGAAGCTATGAGACGGGGGTTCCTCTCGATCCGGTTGAGGCTGAATTGCAGGCCTGGCGAATTGGCGATCTCGCCTTTGTGACTGCTCCGGCGGAGATTTTTACTGAAAACGGCACGCTTGTAAAAAATCAATCGACTTTCGATCACACTTTCTTCGTGGGCTATACCAATGGCTCCATCGGGTATGTACCTACCGTGGATGCCTACCCCGAGGGGGGATACGAAGTTACTCACGCCTGCCAGGTCGATCCCGAGGCGGGCGGTATGATCAATGAAGATTGCCTGACACTGCTCCAGCAGGTCGTGGCATAACGGAGGGGATTTCTATGGCAGATAGACCTAATATCCTGGTGATCATGTCCGATCAACACAGCAAATTCCACATCGGATGTTATGGCGATGAAGTGGTTCGAACCCCACATATGGACCGGCTTGCCGCCGAAGGCATACGGTTCAACAACGCCTATTGTGCAACACCGCTTTGCGTTCCCAGCCGGATGGCTTTTATGACATCCAGAACACCCACCGCGAACCGCGTCTGGACAAATAGCCATATTCTCTCTTCCGCCATCCCCACCTGGGCACATGGCATGGGCGCAGCCGGCTATGAAACTGCCCTGATTGGACGCATGCACTTTGTTGGATCGGATCAGCGGCACGGATTTGAGCGAAGGCCGATCGGCGAACACGGCGCGCACCATCCCGGTGCTCCCCGGCAGGGCGCTCCCCTGTTTCGCAAAATGCCTCTGGGCGTTTCAGGTCAAAGCCGCGTGAGCGTAGAATATGCCGGTTATGGGATGTGTACCTATCAAGCCTATGATGACATGGTCGTTGCGTCTGCCCTTGATTATTTGGACGAGAAGGCCCATGATGGGGGAGATCGCCCCTTTGCCGCCGTAGCTGGCTTTGTCCTTCCACACTGTCCCTATATCGCGGCTACAAAGGAGCTTTTTGAATACTATTACGATCGCGTCGATGTTCCTCAGCCAACACCGGAAGAGGCACAGAGAGCACCGGCGGCTATCCGCAAGCTGAAGCGCCTGCGAGACCTCGATCATCCGCTTCCCGAGGAACGCATCCGCGTGGCCCGGGCGGCCTATTTTGCCATGTGCGAGTACTTTGACAGCATCGTCGGTCAGATGCTCCAGAAGCTGGATGAGACGGGGCTGGCGGAAAACACGCTGGTCATCTACTGCTCCGACCACGGCGAAATGGCCGGAGAACACGGACTGTGGTCCAAGAGCAACTACTACGAAGCATCTGTTTCCGTGCCTCTCATTGCCCGTTTGCCCGGGGTTATCCCAGCGGGTGGAATCAGCGATAGCATCTGCAACCTCATGGATATTGGACCGACTCTGGTCGAGATGGCTGGCGCTCCTCCGATGCCTGCTACTGACGGCCAGTCGCTGTGGCCCCAGATGTGCGGAGAAAACGATCCGAACTGGGCCGATGAAACTTTCAGTGAATATCTCTGGGTAGCCAACGAAGTGCCTTCGAGAATGATTCGAAGCGGCCCGTGGAAGCTCTACAAGTACAATGAGCCTACCCCGCCAGCGCTCTTTAATCTGGAAGAAGACCCCGGAGAACTCAATGATCTGGGGCTGGACACGCAGCACCAGGATGTGCGAGAGAAGCTCTTGAAACGCCTCTACGAAGGCTGGGATCCCGCAGATATCATCAAAGAAACAGCTATTCTGGATCGGGATTATCGCGCTATTTCGGCATGGGGCCAGGCCGTCCAGCCCATACACGAAGACACTGTAGCCGTGCCGGATGTGGAAGACATCGAACTTCGATAGATGGTGAATCCAAAATTAAGTGTGATCACGTGTCCCAACCATTAGAAACTCGACGCGACCGTCAAGATCAGATGCCCGACTCTTCTCGAGATAGGGGGTTGACCCTTCGCTCGGTACTCATTGGGCTTTGCTTTGCTGGTCTGGCCAACTTCTGGGTGACCTGGTTCAGTCCGGTGTGGGTCGAGTCCTGATTCGCTCTGCGCCGCCTGTGGAGAAAATTATGGATAGAGTGATCATTGCAGAGTGCAAGCAGGAAGTCTCGACGTTTAATCCCGTGCCCAGCCAGTACGGCGATTTTCGAATCGTGCGTGGGCCTGATATGCTCGATTTCCATCGCGGCGTTGGTCACGAAGTCGGCGGTGCCCTGAGCGTTTTGGACCGAGAAGAGGCACTTCTCCTCGTGCCCACATACGGAGCGTGTGCGAATACATCTGGAGGTGTGCTTTCAAAAGACGGATTTGACCGCCTGAGCGATGAGTTTCTCGAAAGTATCCGGGATGCTGGTGAAGTGGATGGGGCTTATTTCTCGCTTCACGGTGCCATGCAGGCAGAGGACAAAAATGATCCCGAAGGCTACCTGCTACAGGAAGCCCGTCGCATCCTCGGTGACCAGATTCCGATTGTGGTGTCCCTGGACCTGCACGGTATCCTCACCGATCGGATGCTCGAGCACTGTGATGCTGTCGTCACGTACCACACCTATCCGCATATCGACTTTGTCGAAACAGGAAAGCGTGCGGCCTTCCTGTTGACCAGGATGCTGGATGGAAACATCCGTCCCGTGACTGCAAGAGTCAAAATCCCGGCACTGGTGCGTGGCGATGAAATGATCACTGAGACCGGGGCGATTCGCGAATGTATTCAGTTGGCGAAGCAGATCGAAGCCAGCGAAGCGGGTCTTTCTGCTGGCGTGATGTGGGGAAACCCGTTCACCGACGTTCCGGAGCTTCGAACAAATAGCATTGTTGTCATGGATGGCGATGAAGCCGTCGCCATGCAATACGCGGTAGATCTGGCAAACCGGTTCTGGAAGCATCACGAAAAGATGCAGGTGCCCCTGACTGGCCTCGAAGAAGGCGTCCGGCTCGCTTCGGAAGTCGATTCTGGAACCGTCGTCATGATGGATGCAGCCGACGCGACCAGTTCTGGCGCATCGGGTGACAGCAATGCCATTGTGCGAGAACTGATGCGTCAGGAATATCTCGGGAGGGTCCTTGCACCGGTCGTGGATCCCGCTGCCGTCCAGAAAGCTTTCAACGCGGGCATAGGTGCCACCATCCGCACTACCGTAGGCGGCGCGTTCGACAGAGCCAGGTACGAACCACTGGAAATAGAGGCCCGGGTCCACCTGCTTTCAGATGGCGTTTTTCGCAGCGAGTCCTTCGGCTGGCACTGGAATTCGGGAAATACCGCCGTTCTCAAGGCGGATAATTATACTCTTGTGGTCGGTACAAAGCCAGTCAGCCTGTTTGACCGATCGTGGTTTTACGCTCACGGACAGGATCCGAAGAAATTCGACCTAATTGTCGTAAAGTCGCCTCATTGCGAGCCTCACATGTTCGCCGACTGGTGCGCGGAGTTGATTAATGTTGACGCCCCCGGAGCGACGAGCGCGAACTTACAGAGCCTCGGACATACGATCTGTAATCGACCGATTTTTCCGCTGGATGATGCCGTGGAATTTCATCCGGCAGCGGATGTATTCCGTCGGGATTGAATGGGGCATGTCATCACCAACACATATATTGGATCACCCTCGCTTCCATCCAGCATTGGGACTGATACAGAAGGAACGCCTATGCCACACGCCGAGCAGATCGACCCCATCCGATTTGAGGTCATCCGAAATGCGCTGTCCGAAGCTACGGAAGAAATGGCGATTGCCCTGCGCCGCAGTGCTTACTCCACCAATATCAAAACCCGAGCCGACTTCTCCTGTGTCCTTTTTGACAGCCGGGTTCGGGTCGTCGCCCAGGCCTTCGCGCAGCCCGTCCACCTCGGCTCCCTGTCCTTACTTGTCCCCCGGATGGTGGAAGCATACGGGGCTGAAAATCTGGGCCCCGGCGACGCCATCCTGGCCAATGACCCCTATCTGGGCGGCGTACACCTGAATGATATCACCCTCATTTCACCAGTATATCACAACAACACTTGCCTGGGGTATGTTGCCAACCTGGCTCACCATGTGGATGTAGGTGGCGGGTCCCCCGCGAGCATCGGCACTTTCAGAGAAGTGTTCCAGGAAGGCGTAATTATCCCGCCAGTCAAGCTCGTTGAGCGGGGCGAACTCGTCACCAATATCTTCAATCTCATCCTCGCGCAAATTCGTTCGAAACGCGAAATGGCAGGCGATCTGCGTGCCCAAATCGCAGCCAACAACACAGGTGTTCGCCGCTTATGTGCCCTTGCCGATCGCATAGGCGGCGACACGGTGTCGTTCTACATTCGCGAATTGATTGCCTACACGGAACGGCGCACGCGCGTGGAAATCAGAAATTTGCCGAATGGCGATTTTTCAGCCGATGGGCAGGTGGATAACGACGGTTTTACGGATCGGCCAGTACACCTTGCCGCACAAATCAGCATTCAGAATGATCAGGTATGCTTCGATTTTACCGGCTCTGACGTTCAGCGTAGCGCTCCGGTAAATTCAACCGCGGCGATGACTTTTTCCGCCTGTGCCTATGTTCTCAAGTGTCTCATTGACCCGTATGTACCAGTCAATGCGGGTTTCTATAATGCGGTTCAAATGGTCGCGCCCGAGGGAACGGTCGTCAACTGTTCACCCCACGCACCGGTTGTAGGAGGCTGGGAGACCCAATTGCGGCTAACAGATGTCATGTTAAGGGCTTTGGCCTCCGCATTTCCCGATAACATCCCGGCAGGTACCAAAGCCATGGTATGTCATGCGGGATTCGGCGGAATCATCGCCAGCACAGGCGAGTATTACTGCTTTTTGGAAACCCTGGGCGGCGGCTATGGTGGTCGTGCTGCGAGCGATGGGCCGGACGCTGTTCAGACTCATGGGCAGAACACAGAAAACGCACCCATTGAAGAAACAGAAATCAATTACCCGGTACGCATCGTGCGCTACGAACTGGTCGAAAACTCCGAAGGTCCTGGTAAATTTCGGGGCGGATTGGGCCTCCGGCGTGACTATCTCTTTCCCGACCATGAAGCCACCTTCACCATCCTCGCTGACCGCGACAGGAAGGGCCCCAGGGGCCTATTCGGCGGCAAACCTGGCCGCACTGCTGGTTATTTCCTCAACTCGAATGGAAAAACCGTCCGACTCGGTTCGAAAACCACTGTTCAGCTCCAACCGGGAGACATTGTCAGCTATCGCACCTGCGGTGGCGGCGGCTACGGTCTGCCCGCGGAGCGGGATCCCGAACGGGTGTTGCGCGACGTTCGAAACGGTATGGTCAGCCGGGAGAGAGCAAGGGAGATCTACCGAACGGAGATCGATACGGAGGCCTGGCGTGTGAACGATAGAGAAACGATGAGGTTGCGGAGTGAGATTACCTGATCAAAAACTCGGTTCTGAAGGAACATAAAAATGGCGTACCGGCTGGGCATTGACACTGGTGGAACATTCACAGATGCAACGCTTATTGATGAAGAAACTGGAGATGTCCATGTCGGTAAGGTGTCGTCCACACCGCGAGACCCTTCCCTCGGATTTATGGAAGCTACCCATCGAATCCTGGGCGAAGCAGAAATTGAACCGACTAAAGTGGGCTATATCGTACACGGAACCACGGTGGTCACCAATGCAATTATCGAAGGCAAAACCGCTCGGACGGGTTTTATCACTACTGGTGGCTTTCGAGATCTGCTTGAAATCGCGCGTCAGATCCGTCCGTCGCTTTACGACCTGCAGTTTGAAAAGCCTCGGCCGCTGGTACCGCGCTACCTCTGTTTCGGTGTGCCGGAGCGTCTGGATGCAAGGGGAAAGATTCTCGAGCCTCTTGATGAAAAAGCCGTCTCCTTCGCGGCGAGCCAACTGCGTCGGGAGGGTGTGGAATCGATCGCGGTCTGCCTACTTCACGCCTACACCAATCCCGTCCACGAGCAGCGAGTTGGAGAGATCCTGAGACGGGACTTTCCCGAAGCGATGGTGTCGCTGTCTTCGGAAGTATCACCGGAATTCCGGGAGTATTTTCGGGCCACCACCACCGTCATCAACGCCTGTATTCGGCCTGTTGCTGCGCGCTATTTGGAAAACATCCAGGCTCGGTTGCGAGAAGAAGGGTTAACAGCGCAACTTTTGGTGATGCAAAGCAGCGGAGGAGTTCTGACCTTTGGCTCGGCAGCTAAAAAACCGGTTTTTCTCGTCGAATCAGGTCCCGCGGCCGGAGTGATCGCAGCGACCTATCTGGGCGATACACTGGGTCATCCCAACGTGATCTCTTTTGACATGGGAGGAACAACGGCCAAAGCGGGCCTCGTACAGGACGGTCGGCCCCAGGTGACCAAGGATTACGAGGTGGGGGCTACCGCTCAGGCGGGTGTAGGTGGGGCAAGAGGCGGGGGATATCCCATCCGCACGCCCGTCATAGACCTGGTGGAAATCGGCGCTGGCGGGGGGTCAATCGCCTGGATAGACCCGGGTGGTGTGTTGCGGGTGGGGCCGCATAGCGCGGGAGCCGATCCCGGTCCGGTATGCTACGGAAAGGGCGGCGAAGAACCCACGATCACCGATGCCAACCTGATGCTGGGGCGCCTCAACCCGGATTACTTTTTGGGCGGTGAGATCGCACTGGACGCGGAAGCCGCTCGAAAGGCGATTCAGCAAAAATGCGCCGACCCGCTGGGACTGGATCCCGTAGAAGCCGCCCACGGAATTGTGGAAATCGCCAACGCGGCCATGGTCAACGCCCTCCGGCTGGTTTCTGTTCAGCGGGGATACGATCCGAGAGAATTCGTGCTGGTGGCCTTCGGTGGGGCCGGTCCAGTACATGCCTGCCGCCTATCGGCAGAAATGGAGATTCCGACCATCCTGATTCCGATGAGTCCGGGAACCACTTCGGCGATGGGCTTGCTCGTGACAGATCTCAAGCACGACTACTCGACAACATTCATATGCCAGGTAGATAAGCTGGATCTCAAAAAGGTGGCGACAGCGTTCTGCAATATGGAACAACAGGGGAGGGCGATACTGGAGGAAGAAGGGGTGCAGGACAAGGACAAGGACTTCCTCCGCCAGGTAGATATGCGCTATGTAGGCCAAAGCTATGAACTGACTGTACCGCTTTCTGGAACTGAATTCACACCAGCCGGGATTGAAGCCTTGCTGGTCTGCTTTCATCGAGAACACGACCGGGCCTACGGATACAGCGCCCCTGAAGAACCTGCGGAATTTGTCAATCTCCGCCTTTCAGCAATTGGCCGAATCGCAAAACCCCGGCTCCGCAGCCTCGATTCAAATTTGGACGCTCCGGCTCTCAAAACCAGCCGTCCCGTTTATTTTTCCGAACGCAATGGATTTGTAGATTGTCCGATTTACGACCGCTATACCCTCGCCGCGGGGAATATCGTGGACGGCCCTGCGATCGTTGAAGAAATCGATTCCACGACCGTTATCCATCCCGGGTACCGAGGAACCGTAGATACGTACGGGAACCTGATTTTGACTGGGGAATGACCAAGACGCCTCCGAGCACAGGGCAGAGCGAGACTTCTGGAATACACTGATATGGCAGAGGAGCAAAGGGTGCCTTATACTGAAGCTGGATACGGAATCGTCCTGTCGAAAAACGTCATGGTCCCCATGCGGGATGGTACTCGTCTGGCCACAGACATTTACCGTCCGGCACGCGATGGTGAGCCACTGCCGGGTCCCTTTCCCACAATTCTGTGTCGCACCCCGTATGACAAATCCGATGCACGCTATGAGGAAATAGGAGATTTCTTTACGCCACACGGGTATGTGACCGTGCTCCAGGACTTGCGAGGCCGATACCGTTCCGAAGGTTTGGGTCAGTACTTCCACGTTGCCAATATCAACGATGGCCTGGACGGCTATGACACGGTAGAATGGATCGCTGCCCAGCCCTGGTCAAACAAACGCGTGGGGGCTGTTGGCAGTTCTTTCGCGGCTCTGGTGCAGACCCGAATGGCGTTTCACCGTCCGCCGCATCTCACTGCCATCTGGCCAGACGTAACACCCATTAACAGCTATCACCATCAGGCTCGAGAAGGCGGGGCCATGCAGATGCACATGTTCTGGGCGCTTTACCTCCATGCTCAGGACGCACAGGAAATCCAGAATGACCCTGAAGCGCAGGACGCTGTCTGGAACGATCTCCGCGGGATTCGCGAACTTCTCGTTTCAATGCCGTTTCAGCCCGGTCAAACTGCTCTATCCACAGTTCCCAATCTCGAAAAAACGCTTTTTGACTACTATCATCGGGGAGAGTACGATAGTTTCTGGGAGCGGGAATACAACGATTTTGAGCGGAATTTCGAACGTCACGCAGACATTCCCGGCACCTATTCAAGCGGCTGGTACGACCCGTACGCTGTAGCCGTCACGGGCTATTTTGCCGCAATGGCCGAACAAAACGCTACGCCGCAACGACTGGTGATGGGGCCCTGGAATCACGTGGGGATGAGAGGGGATTCTTCTTTCACGGGAGATGTAGATTTTGGATCTGACAGTGTTTGGGGGATAAGCCGCTACTTCGAAGAACAACGCCGGTTTTTTGACGCGTGGCTAAGAGATATACCTTCAGGAAAGGAAGACGATCCACCTGTGAGTATATTTGTGATGGGCGGAGGCGCAGGTCGCAAAACGGACGAGGGAAAATACCACCACGGAGGAAGATGGCGTCGTGAGCGGGAGTGGCCATTGGCCCGTACTCGTACTATTCAGTACCACTTTCATTCGCAGGGCCTACTGAGTACAGATGAGCCTGATGAGGAAAGCCCTCCTCTGTCCTTCACCTACGATCCCACCAATCCGGTACCCACGATTGGAGGCAGTCTGTGTGGCATCATGGAGCTTCCAGAGGATGCTGGAGATCTGGACCAGATGTGGAGCCGGTTTCTCTCGCCGGTTACGCGATTGCGCAACATCGTCATTCCCGGGCCTACCTATCAAAAGGAGTCTGCCGATGTATTTGGCGCACATCCCCCTTACCAGCTTTTGGCGGATCGACCAGATGTGCTGGTCTTTCAGACGTCTCCTCTGGAGGAGGATCTGGAAGTAACCGGATCCGCCATTGTCACATTGTGGATTTCTTCCTCGGCTCCCGATACCGATTTTACCGCGAAGCTCATTGACCTTGCGCCGGCTAACGATGACTATCCGGACGGATATGCAATGAACCTCGTGGATTCCGTGATTCGCACGCGGTATCGAAATAGCTGGGAACAGGAAGAACTCATGGAACCCGGTGCAGTCTATCGGGTTCAGATTCCTCTGCCCCCAACCAGTAATTTGTTTCAGGCGGGGCATCGGATCAGGATCGATATATCCAGTAGCAATTTCCCCCGCCTGGACTTGAATCCCAATACGGGCGAACCAATGGGAAGGCATACACACACGGTATCCGCACGCAACACGGTATATATGGACAAGCAGCGCCCGTCGGGTGTGCTTCTGCCGACTATCCCAGTCTAAGTATTCATGGGTATTTTGGAAGATTCCATATAGGCGATAACTATTTTTATGCACTGGCTCTTTTTTTCTATTATCCTCGACTTCGGTTTTGTCCAGCTTTTCAAGCTCGGACAAAGACGTGGCGATTACGCGCCAGTGGTTGTTTCTGTAAACTATCTCGTCTTGGCTCTCGCAATTGCCATTTATCTTTTTGTTACCGATGCATGGACATTTCCCACACTTGCCCTTTACACGGGGTTGGGAACTGGTACGGTTTTTATCAGTTCCATGTTGCTGATGAATCACGCGCTTACGCTCGCGCCCGTCGGTTCTGTGGTTACGGCTTTCCGAATGTCCATTGTCGTGCCCATTGTGATGGGCATTTATCTCTGGGGCGAATCCATGGCCCCAACGCAGTTTGTGGGGGTGCTTCTCGCGCTCAGTGCTCTGGCACTTATGACTTCTCATCCGAGCAGAACCGCGCAGGTCAGAGGAATAAAAGCATTTGGTTTGCTTATCGCGATCTGCCTCTGGCAAGGCGTGAGCCATACGGGCTTGCGGTCTGTTCACTACAATGGTCTCGATCCCGTCTATCTGCACATCTTGACGTTCATCGGAGCAACTGCCGGGCTGATGGGCAGTGTTGTCATCATTCTCAAAAAACACCGACCACAAAGACCTGCGGTCAAACTTGGCATTTTTATTGGTTTTTACAATGTTCTGGCGCTTTGCGTCATTATGACCGCATTAAGCAAGTTGCCAGGCACGCTTTTTTTTCCGACATTGGGATGTAGTGTTGTTGTGCTGGATAATCTCTTTGCCCATTTCTACTGGAAAGAACGCCTCGCCCGACCCGCTATTGCCGGTGTGGGGATCGCTGTTCTCGCCGTTCTTCTGGTTTTGTGAAAGGAATTCTCCATGAGCCGACCCAATATTGTTTTTGTATTCGCCGATGACTGGGGCTGGGGCGATTTGAGTTGTTATGGACATCCTCATGCCAGGACACCAAATCTGGACCGTCTCGCTGCACAGGGGACCCTTTTTTCTCAGTTCTACGTTTGCTCTGGCGTTTGTTCTCCAAGCCGTGCCGCTGTTATGACCGGACGTTTTCCAGCGCACTGGGGCATACACGGGCATTTTGCACAGCACGGGCAAAACGCGGCACGGGGTATGCCCAATTTTCTCGATCCCGATGCGGTTACAGTTACTGGTCTGTTGCAACAAAGTGGGTACGCGGTGGGGCACTTTGGCAAGTGGCATCTCGGTAGCGGTGCGGGCGCACCCGCACCTTATGATTACGGTATTGACGAGAGTAAAATCAATGTGGGAAATGGTCAGTTGCTCAATTTTACCGATTTGCAGACCGGGGAAGGTCGCAGCCGTTCTACGGAGGTGATTATTGATGAAACCATTGGTTTTATTGAGCGCAATAAAGACGAGCCTTTTTTTGTTCAGGCATGGCTCAACGATACCCACGCGATTCTCGATCCGACTGAAGAACAGATGGAACCCTATAAGCAGTTCACTGCGAATGGCCTGGAAGATAAACACAAAGGCGCGTTGCGGATTTACTACTCGGTTGTTACCAATGCAGACCGCCATATTGGCCGGCTGATGGATAAACTCGACGAATTGAATTTGAGCGATAATACCATTGTGATCTTTTCTGCGGACAATGGCCCCGAAGATATCCATATTCGCAATGCCACGCACAGCGGCGTCGGTTCTTCCGGTCCTTTTCGCGGTCGCAAGCGCAGCCTCTACGAGGGCGGTGTGCGTACGCCTTTTATTATTCGCTGGCCCAATGGCGTTTCTGCCGGGCGGATTGATAATGATACGCCGCTTTGTGCGGTTGATCTCCTACCTACTTTTTGCAATCTGGCGGATATTGATATCGATGGGTTAGTGATTGATGGGGAAGACATGACCGATGCGTTGCGCGGTCGAAGTGTTATAAGACAAAAACCGCTTATGTGGGAATGGCGGTTCAATATTGCCGGGCATTGTTTGCACAAAAGTCCCATGCTTTCTATCCGCGAAGGCGATTGGAAATTGCTTTTGAATCCCGACCGCAGCCGCGTCGAGCTTTTCAATATTCCGCGAGATCCGATGGAACTCAACAATCGCGTAGAATATATGCCAGAGCGCGTCGCGGAAATGGCTGATCGAGTGCTCGCCTGGCAAGATACCCTGCCCGAAGGTCCGATTGATGACAATGCGGGGTCCAATGCGTATCCCTGGCCCGGCACGTTTTAGGATATGGATGCACGTAAAACTGTACACGCCTATTTTGACGCGCTTACTGCGGGAGACGCGCGACGGTTGATCGGTCTTATGTCTCGTGCGCCTTATTATGTCAAAATCGGTACAGATGAAGATGAATATATCCAGGGTGATGAAAATACGCCCAGGTACTATCGTCACCATGTGGATAGTACAGAGGATTTCGCCATTACCTGCGATTATCTCGATGTTCAAGAGCGCGAGGCAGTTGCATGGTTTTACACACGTCAAACCTGGAATCTCAAATGGCAGGGCCAGCGCGAACAATTGGCTATGCGCTTGACGGGTGTTCTCGAAAAAGAAAAAGATCAGTGGAAATTTGTCCAGATCCACGCTTCACTCGGTGTACCTGAATCAGGAGATATGCACGATGGATGAACTCGCCATTAACGGTGGAGAAAAGGCCAAAACCGTTCCGTACAATCAGCCGAATAAGTACACCGATGAAGAGCGCGAATTGTTGCTCGAGGTTCTCGATTCGGGTAAACTGATGGGACCGGGAGGGAAAGTTGCGGATTTTGAAGATGAGGTATGTCGCGCATTCGATGTCAAACACGCGATTATGGTGACCTCTGGCACGGTTGCACTGCAAACGGCTCTTGCCGCGCTGGGTGTATCTGAAGGCGATGAGGTTATTACCACGCCTATGACGGATTTTGGCACGACTGCGGCTATACTCGCGCTGCACGCCATTCCGATTTTTTCTGATATCGATTTGTCAACCCGCTTGCTCGATCCGCAAAAGGTGCGCGAGAAAATTACCGATAAGACCAGAGCTATTATTACCGTCCACATGGCCGGTATGCCATGTGAGATGGACGCGTTTCTGGATATTAGCGAGGAGACAGGGGTTAAAATTCTCGAAGATTGCGCGCAGGCACACGGCGCGACTTATCGCGGTCGCTTTGTCGGTGCGATTGGAAACGCTGCAGGGTTTTCCATGAATGAATCCAAGCAGATTTCCACTGGCGATGGCGGTTTTGTCACGACCAATGACGATGAGACCGCTGAAATCGCCCGTCTTTTCCGCGACAAAACCTATTTGCGGGGTCAGAAGCTCGAACGCGGTGTGCAACCCATTCCCTTTTTTGGCACTAATTTGCGCCCAACCTGCTTGCAAGCCGCTGTCGCTATTGCCCAACTCCACAAGCTCGAATACCTCGTTGCCCGCCGCGACCAGATTGTTCGGCGATACTATGCCGAACTCGGCGATCTACCCCATCTCGATTTTCCGAAAATTGCCGATAAAGCCCACCCTTCGTGGTGGCCGCTTGCCATTCGATATACGGGTAGTACGCCAACGCGGGATGAACTCGTCGATGTTTTTCGCGCCGAAGGCATTTCCATTAATACGAGCATGTCCGCGGTGAAAAATATTCTCCGTACGGAGGTTATTCAAAAACGCAAGTACTATCCTTTAACGGACGATATTCCGATATTCTGGCAAAATACTGCGTACAATCCCGATGACTGTCCCAATGTCGATACCCTGCAAGCCACTTGTCTGCGCCTTCCCGTGAATGAACGCTATACCGACGAGGATATCGATCAGACGATCGCAGGGGTAAAAAAGGTTTGGGCGCACTATTTTTAGATCGTGTTGTTTGTTGTCTTGACCAATTATCCGAAACCGAGTAAATTGCCTGTCGCAAATCTACAACAACTGGTGAAGGTAACCATGACTTTAGATATCGAATCCGGTATTCGTCGCCCCAAAATTGACATGCACTGCCATGTCTGGCTTATGGATGGGTGGGAGCAGTCCGCTGATCATCTGGTTGCTTCGGGCGACATGCTCGGCATTACCGAATACTGGTGTTCCTCCGTTATCCAGCAGGGCATTCTGGCACCTGTTGAGGATGTGTATCCTCATAATGATACTATTTTGAGTGCGATGGCGCGCCATCCCAAACGCATTCGCGGCTGGTGCTTTGTCATTCCCGGTCATTTTCAAGGCGCTATAGACGAAGCTGAGCGCTGTCTGGATGCGGGCATGATTGGTATTAAGCTCTACAATCAGTACCGCATTGACGATCCGGTTTTGCACCCTATTCTCGAACTGGCGAGTGAACGCCGCGTGCCCATTCTGCAGCACGCGGGATACCCCGTTCCCGAACACCGCGCAAGCCAGCCGCTCATTTCACATGGCATCCATTTTAGCGAAGCCAGTGAAAAATATCCCGATGCGATTCTCATTCACGCCCATATCGGGGGCGGAGGTGATTGGGAACACACGGTGCGCGAAATGCGTCAGGCGTCTCCCAATGTTTATATCGATGTGTCGGGTAGCAATTTAGACGATGGACAGGTCGAATACGCGGTTTCAGAACTCGGCGTTGAGCGCGTGCTTTTTGGCACCGATGGCACGATGGCCGGCTCGGTGGGCAAAGTTCTCGATGCAGATCTCACCGAGGATGAACGCGAACACATTTTTTGGACCAATGCCGAGCGCATTCTCGCGCAACAAGGGGCTACGCCTACGGAACCTCGCACTTCTTAAAGGAAGAATACAATCAAATGCTTATAGATGTAAATGCCTGGCTCGGCACATGGCCTTTTCGTTCTCTGCGCGACAATACGCCCGATGCTCTTATTACACGGCTCGACCGCTCGGGTATTGACAAAGCCGTTGTCTCTTATATCGAAGCTGCATTTCACAGGCATCCGCAATCGGCGAATGAACGGCTTGCCCGCGATGTTGAACCGCATGGCGATCGTCTTATTCCAGTTGGTACAATTAATCCCCTGTCGCCGCATTGGGAAGACGATTTGACGTCTTGTATTGATCTCGGTATGAAGGGGATTCGCCTTTTTCCGCAATATCACAACTACCAGATCGATGGTGCTGAGAGCCGAAGCGTCGTTCAAGCCTGCGCTCAGTGCAATCTTCCGGTTTTTATCCCCCATAGACTCGAAGATGTTCGCCAGCATCACTGGATGGATCCGGGCCAGAGTGTTGATCTGGCTCAAATCGCCAATTTGATTGCTGCTGTACCCGATGCCGCGGTTATTATACCGAATGCCCGTCCGCTTGCGCGGTCACCGCTCTGGATGCGAGAGGACCTGCGCGATTTGAACTGGTACTTCGATCTTTCACTGGCTGAAATTCACTATGGTCTGCACAAAAGTACCAATGCGATGAAGGATCTGGGGTATTTGATTGAGGAAGGCGGTGCAAATCATATTCTTTTTGGCACACATTTGCCTTTGTCTTATGCTGGCCCAGCTCTCGTCAAGCTCGCGATTCTGCCTGTGGATGAAGAGACGCTCGAAGATATTAAACATCGCACTGCTACTAAACTTCTGAATCTTTAGATACAAAGCTTTTCTCCAGCTTGAACCATCAAAATAGTGCAAACAAAACGCCCCTGTTTCATTCGCAGAAACAGGGGCGTTTGAGTTGGTATCAATGGCGTTTAATTACACTTCATGACATGGCTTTCGCACTATGACGAGGTTGAGGGTGGGGTCCTGAAGGGCGTCTCGGAAGACGCTACGCATCTGGTCGTCGGTGTCTTGTTCCTGGACTTCGCGGACTCGTGACGCACCACAGGCAAGGGCGAGGTCGCGCATGGTGACCTGCGGTCCGGCTTCGCCGTCTATTTGAACGCCCTGGTCGGGGGTGGTTTGTCCGCCAGTGGTGAGCGAGCCGCCATTGTCGAGTACCATAACAATGGGTGTCGCACCTGTGGCGCGTGCATGGACGAGGGCATTTATGCCGCCGTGATAAAAGGCGGAGTCGCCACATATCGCGATGGTGCGTTCGGCAATATCCGTTTTGCTCAGGCCACATGCCACGCCAATGGCAGATCCCATCGAAAGTTTGGTGTCGATCATGGGGGCAGCCATTACCACGCATCCCGGGTCGGCAGATATAAAGGGATTTTGACCGAGGGCATTGGCTTCTTCGCGTAGTGCAGTAAGGATTTCTGTGAAGGGGCAGCCAGCGCAGTGGTTTTTGCGAAAGGGTTTTTCGCTTTCCCAATTTTCTTCGGTGTAGCGCGTGGTTGGCGAGAAATCCGGGAGATAGTTGTCGAGTGCAATTTGTATATGCCAGCGGAAGAGTTCCCCCACGCTGGTGAGATGTCCCGTGCGTTTGCCCAGGATTGGCGGGGTAAAACCGGCGTCGTAACCAATGGCTTTGATGGCGTCTTCGATGTATGGATCGACTTCTTCAACGACGAGTACTTCACTACATTTTGAGAGAAAGTCTGCGATGAGTTTTTGTGGTAGGGGATACAGGGCACTGAGTTTGAGGATGGAGAGGTCAGATGTGTCTGCCCCTTCGAATGCATCGAGGAGTTTGGTGTGTACCATGCCACAGGCGATAATGCCTTTCTTTCCTTCGCCATCTATGCTATTGAAGGGCAGGTCGCTAAATTGTGCGGTGGCGCGCACGATTTTTTCGTGTAATTCTGCGTGATTGCCTTCGGTGGTGCGCAGTGCCGATATCCAGCTCATTGGCTCGCGGTCGGGTTCGCGGGTGGGATGTTGCGCTGCGGGGCGAAAGTCGGAAAGGGCCTGCGTGCTGACGCTGTAACTTCTGGTCAGGCGCAAGATCACGATGGATTGCAGGCTTTCTGAGTATTCAAAAGCCCATTTTATCATGTCGCGACCTTCTCCAGGCGTGGCGGGTTCGAGCATTGGAAGTTCGGCCAGGGGGCCAAGGGTGCGTGTATCTTGTTCGTTTTGCGATCCCCATGCGCCGGGATCATCGCCCATGACAATGACGAGTCCGGCGTGTACACCGGTCATGTTGAGCACCATCAGGGTATCGAGCGCGACGTTCATGCCCACGCTTTTGAGACATACGAGCGCACGCTTGCCGCCCTGTGATGCACCGGCAGCCATGTCCAGGGCAATGCGTTCATTGATACACCACTCGGCGTGGTGTCCGTGGTCTTTGGCCATTTCGGCCATGGCGTTAAAAGTGTTTGTGCCGGGTGAACCGGGATACCCGGTTACAACACCGACGCCCGCTTCTACCGCACCCCATGCCAGGGCGCGTTCTCCGTCAATGGTTTGGGTCATTTTTATACTCCTGAATGAAAAATCGGGTGATAGCAGTGGAAATATTAAAGTGTGTATGGGCGTATTTGTCAAGCACAGAAGGGGTTGTACGGCGATGGGGTAAAATCAAATAAATCCAATTATACGCCAGTATAACAGGGTCAGTGGTAGCAGTGCGATGAGCGTTACCAGAGAAATCAGCGACATTACGAGTACGAATTGTCCCATTCGTGCATAGCGAAAGCTGTACGCGACAATAAATGGTGCACCCTGGTAGGGGATGAAAACCACGCCCGTGCCGATTGCCAGACTGAGGGCGATGGAAAGGGGCGACAGGCCGAGTTGAGGACCGAGGTCGAGCAAAAAGGGGGCGAGTACGCCACCGACCGCAGCGGTGTCCATTAAAAAATCAAATGGTACAGCCAAATACGCTATAAGGGCGAGTTGGGCAATGGGGGTTTCGACTGTTTGTAGATGGTGTATGAATACGGACGCGAGGGCGCGGTTGAGGCCAGATTGTTCGAGGGCGTGACCAATGGCAAAGACCGCGGAGATGAATATGAGAAGGGGAAAATTGACTTTTTTGATGGTGTCAAAGGGCAAAGGACCCCAGCCGGGCAGGTAGCAGAGGAGGACGAGGCTCAGGCCGATATAGACCGGGTGAATGCCGTGTATAACGTCGGTCGTCCACAGGAGAACACCTGCGATGAGAATGCCGAGTATTTTTTTTTCGGGGCTGGTCATTTGGGCGGGGACATCAGCGATAGCAGAGTGAGCCGAGAGATCGGGTTCCCTCGAGGGGCGAAATAGTAAACGGATAAGGCCGTAGAGCAGGCCGACGCGCAGGAGGCCAATGATGGGAAAGAGATAATAGGCCCATTCGCTCCAATAGACTGTGATATCGCGCGATTCCAGAACGCCGAGAATGACCAGATTGGGTACGCCAGCCGTCAGGATGCCCGTGCCGCTGTAATACGTGGCGCAGGTAAGCGAGAGGACGAGAGCAGCACTGACTTTTGAGTTGGGAGCTTCGCCGAGGGTTTTGAGCAGAGAGACGACCATTGGCATCAAGATGAGGACGCGCACGACGCCAGAGGGAATCAACAGCGCCATTGTGAGGCCCAGGATGTGAAGGCCCAAAACGAGTTGCCGATACCCATTCAGGCGGCCGAGCACCCTTTGGGCCATTCGCGCGCCCAGGGGTGTTTCGGTAATGCCCAGGCTCAATGCCATTCCGGCAAAGACGAGCCAGACGGCTTTGCCGGAGAAGCCCTGAAAAGTGGTTTCAAAAGAGAGGATGTCGAGAAGTGGGAAGAGCGTGAGGATGAAGATGGCGGTGTAGGAAATGGGGATGGGTTCAAAGGTCCAGAAAATAACGGTGAGCGCGGTGAGGCCGAGCGCCAGGCGGGCAGATGTGCCGAGGTCGCTGGGAAAAATAAACATAAATAGAGCCAGCGCGGGACCGAGGATGAGGCCAATGGTTTGGGAACGGGTCATATTAGTTATTTATTTTTTGGGATGTGCAGGCAAGATAAGGGGACATGGGGTGATGGACAAATGAATTGTGGGCAGAGGGATTCTCTATTGATTAAGTACAGAAAATCGCGTAGTTTAGCGCGCAGAAAGGAGAGAAAACTATGAATTTTAGAGGCAAATTGGTTGATACATCGCAGGTCGTAACCGTGCAAACAGATGGCGGGCAGATCGCAGCTATTCATCGCGAGGGGGCGGGAGATGCGATTGGTGGAAACGATGTGTGGATTGCGCCAGCGATTTTTGATGTGCAGGTTAATGGTGTGGGTGGGATCAACTATAAAGCCAAAGATTTGACGGTGGAGAAAATTGTGGAGACGGCGGCGTGGATGCACAGGACGGGCACGGGTTTGTGGTGTCCCACGGTGACGACTTCGTCTGAGGAAGATGCGGTTCACGGTCTGGCACTGTTGGCAAAGGCATGTGAGGAGTCAGAAGTCGCGCGCACGTCTTTTGTGGGGTTTCACGTTGAGGGACCTTATATCGCGTCTGAAGATGGTCCCCGCGGGGCGCATCCTCTGGAACATGTGCGCGATCCGGATTGGGATGAATTTCAGCGGTATCAAGAAGCGGCTGGTGGGCGTATTGCGATTTTTACGCTTGCGCCCGAGCGAGACGGCGCATTGGAATTTATTGAGAAGGTGGCTGCAACGGGTGTTATTGTTTCTATTGGTCATTCGGGCGCGAGTCCCGAGCGTATCCAGGAGGCGGTTGCCGCCGGTGCCCAGATGTCAACCCATCTGGGCAATGGTGCGCATGCCGAGTTGCCGCGCCATCCCAATTATATATGGGAACAACTCGCTGCAGATGCGTTGTGGGCAGGGATTATTCCCGACGGGTTCCACCTGCCGCCAGCGGTGTTGAAGAGTTTTTATCGCGCAAAAGGCAAAGAGCGCCTATGTCTGGTGAGCGATGTGGCATCTATCGCTGGCTTGTCGCCGGGTATTTACGGCAGCGAGAGCGGGTTGGGACAGAGCGAGTTGCACGCCAATGGCAAAATTTCTCTGGCGGGAACGCCTTATCTGGCGGGTGCGGGTTTGTTTCTGGACAGTGGTATCCCCAATGCGGTGAGGTTTACAGATGCTTCGCTATCCGATGCGATTGAGATGACATCGATCAATCCGGCGCGTTTGTTGGGTATAGAAGACCGCGTGGGGTCTGTGGAGGTCGGAAAAGAGGCGAGTCTGTCTCTGTTCCGCTGGGAAGAGGGGCAGGAGAAATTGGATGTGGTGGCAACGGTTGTGCGTGGGCAGGTCGTTTATCAGGCTGCATAAAGGAATGCAATATGGCGAAGAAAAAGGTTGTTCTAACAGGCGCGTCGGGCTATGTGGCAGGGCGGATGTTATCGGCATTGCGTGCGAGGTACGATCTGACATTGCTGGATGTGAAGACGACCGACCGCGAGGGTGAAGCGGTTGAAGGTGTGCAAATTGTAGATTTGGAAAATCCAGACCGGGATGCGTATCGCGCCCATTTTCAAGGTGCCGATGCCGTGGTACACAGCGGGTTTAAGGGGACTGTTGATTGGCAGCATACGGATTATTGGAAGGAGTCCGATAATGTTCGGATGTGCTACAATGTGTACCAAACGTGTGTCGAAGAGGGTGTGAAACGCATTGTTGTGATGAGTTCAAATCACGCATGCGATTTTTACGAGCGGTTGATCTGGTCTGACCAATTGGATTTTGCCACGACTGATATGCTGCCCCTGTCTGATAATTTTTACGGTTGGGCAAAGTCGTCGTACGAACATCTGGCCTTTGTGTTTGCAACGGGCAATGCGACCAATGGCAAGCGGTTGGAGAGTGTTCACATTCGCATTGGTGCGCCTCGAGATACCATTATGGAAGGACAGTCGGCGGATGATTTGAAGCAGTTGCACCGCGAATTGGGCGCATATTTGAGTGCGCGGGATTTGTCGCAACTGGTGATTAAGAGTATTGAGGCAGAGAATATTGAAGATGAAAATGGGGTGCCGTTTCAGGTGTTTTTTGGCATTAGTGGGAATACGCATCGGTTCTGGAATATCGACAATGCAAGGCGCATTGTGGGATATGCGCCAGAGGATGATAGCCAGATTCGGTTTGCGGGGGAGATTGCAGAGATTATCCGAGAGGCGCAGAAAAAGCAATAGCGGGTTCTGAATATGAAAATTACGGGATTTGAGACGATTCCCATTCGGGGTCGGGCGATGGTTTTGAAGATGTTTACGGATGAGGGATTGGTGGGGTATGGCGAGCCGATGAATTACGAGCATTGGCGCGTGGTGGCGCAGGCTGTAGAGGATATGGCCGAGTACCTGGTGGGCAAAGATCCGCTGAATATCGAAGATCACTGGCAGGCGATGTATCGCTCGAGTTATAGCCGGAGTATGCCGGTGTTGGTCGGTGCGCTGAGTGGGATTGAGATGGCGATGTGGGATGTGTTTGGCAAAATGGTTGGGCTGCCGGTCTGGAAGCTTTTGGGTGGGAAAGTTCGCGATCGCATTCGCGTGTACACAGGGACGGGTGGGACGACGCCAGAAGAGTGTGCGGAGAATGCGAGTCAAAAGGTGGCAGAGGGTTTTCGCGCTGTAAAGATGGGGGCTTCGCCGAGTCCTGTGAGATTTGTCGATACGCCAGAGAAAATAGATTTTATGGTTTCGCGCGTTGCTGCGGTGCGCGAAGCTGTGGGCTATTCGGTCGATATTGCGGTGGATTTGCATCGGCGGTTGAGTCCGACGATGGCCGCGATTTTGGTGAAGGAGTTGGAGCCGCTGTGTCCACTGTTTGCAGAGGAGCCGTGTCATCCAGAAAATAACGAGGCGTTATTGGCGCTGTCCCGGGGCACAACTGTGCCCATTGCCACGGGCGAACGGCATTTGACGCGCTGGGGATTTCGCGAGCTTATCGAGCGAGAGATGTGCGCGATTTTGCAACCGGATATTCGCCATTGTGGGGGGATGTTGGAATTGAAAAAGATCGCGGGGATGGCAGAGATTCACAATATGGCGATTGCGCCTCACAATGCCGCTGGACCTGTGGGGGTGGCAGCGTCGGTGCATGTGATGGCAACGATTCCAAATTTGTTGATTTGCGAGGGCGGTCATAACCGTGGAGAAGGTTTGTTCAGGACGCCTCTAATTTTTCGAGATGGTTTTATTGAATTGCCGACCGAGCCGGGTTTGGGTGTGGATATGGACGATGATGCGCTCGAGGCATTGCGCGATGAATCTTATCGCCTGCGCGGGATGTTCTGGCATGAAGATGATGGATCTTTTGCGGATTATTGAGAAAATGCGTTTGATGATCATTGTGATTCTGTTGCTATTTGCAAGCGGTTATGTGGAGGCGATAGAGAGAGATGTGTCGGCAATCCGACGGGAATACAACGATGTGTCCGCTGTTGTAGATAGTCTCGTGCGAATGATGCAAGTAGCAGATGCCGAGGTGCTGAAAAAACTGCCCGAGGTACGTCCCGAGCGCATGCTGCCCGAGGGGATGACGGCTGTGATGATTTTTTGGGCGGATGACGAAGCGCGGGTTTGGCTCAATGATTTTCCCGTGGGGGAGACCCGGTTGACGCCCGTGGAAGTGATCGTTCCTGATTTGTATTTTCAAGGGCAAAATCGCCTGCGTGTGCGGTGCTGGGATACGGATCGGGTGGAAAGTGGTTTTTTGGGGGGGTTATACCTGAAAGGTGGCGCTGGAAGGTTGTACCCCATTGTGGTTTCCAATGGGACATGGGAGACCGCAGGAGGACGGGCTACGGAAATTACTTATGCCCATCCAATGCCGGATATTCCCGGCGCGCAACCCATTTGGGGTATGCGCATGTTTGGGTTTGTCGATATGGCTATCACATTTGACCGGGGTGCGATTGATCGCGCGCTTGCAGAAAGCGCGTCCGCAAGACCAATGGCTGCGCGGCAACAGGCGATGGATTATCACACCTTTGCTCAGCAACTCGCTATTTTGCAGGCTCGAAGAGAAAAGTTAAGAGCAGATTTAGCGCGTGAGGGCGACCTGAGCGTGCCGCTTTACAATCGGGAACGCGCCCGTTCTGCATCGCTGACACTGGGAAAAGCCGCACCTTTGACCGAAAAGGTGTCGGCACCGGTGGCAGAAAATGTGCGATCCTGGTCGGAGAAGTTACCGGCGGTGCAGCAGCAGTTGATTTATCCAGACCGCCGTGCGTTAAAAGGGGAAGGTTCTGTAACTGCGACCACGGGTGATGCGGTTCCCACCGCGAGTGATCGCGGCAGTCGCGAGCAGGCGTATCGCCCTCCTGACGAACGCGGTGGGATGAAAAGTGAAACGAACGATGAGGGCGTCAATGCGCAGGTGCAGCCGCAGGGGATGAGACGCGGAGGTGGGGGTGGGCAGTCGAGTCAGGCCACGCGATTGGGATTGTTGTTGCCAACGCTGATCGTGGGAATTTATGTGTTGTATGTGGCCATACGCTGGCAATCGTTAATGGGAGAAAGCGATTGATGTACGGATTACACTGGTCTGAATCGTTGTCGTTGGGTCTTTTTTGGGTGGTGTGTGCTATAGCAGGCGCATTGATTTTAATGCAACGCTTAAGTGCTATTTGTCGTTATGAAAAACAATTTGGCCTGTCTGATTCCAATTGGCCTGGTGCGATAATAGGTGGATTGGGCGGTGCTGGCGTGGCGAGTATTGGTATTTATTTTTATTTTTTTGCACCAGCAGCCGCGGGTTGGGTCGAGTGGACGGGGCGTTCGGCTTATGTGCTCGTTTTGGGCAGTTCGGCAGCGCATCTGGTCACGTTTATTCATTTTTGGCGGCGATTGGGCGCAGAAGGTGCGGATACAGGTAATTTGACTGTATTGCGCCAGGAGCAGGTGGCTGAATTTCGCCAGAGCCGCGAAAATTATGCGGACTTAAAAGCGCGCGATGACGAGGCAGTAGATGAGTTACTCGCTGTGTTTGGCGAGCGGTTGTTGTCCGGGCAGCGCGCTTTGAGTCGCATTCCGTTTTATGGGTATTTGGGGACTGTGTGTGGTATTTTGCTGATGGCCGAAGAACTGACCCGACTGGATGAGGCGACCGAGACGTTTAAGGTATTGCGCGATATGGCAGGTGGATTGGTGCTGGCATTTCAGACAACACTCGTCGCCTTGCTGGCCTATTTGCCGCTTCGAAAGGGCTATGATATGTTGCTGAATAGGATGTCTAATCTGGAACGCAAATGGTTGGATATGCGCGAAGAGGAGAAAAGAGGGTGAGGCGACGTTTTTTACAGCGTGCGGTGGCCGAAGCCGAAGCGCACGATGTGAGCAAAGAGTTGTTCCTGGGCATTATGATGTTGATGCTGTGCCTGGGGATTATGATTTTGAATGTGTCACAGCCCGTGTGGCGCGTCTATCACCACAATCCCGAGCCAGGAGATGTGGTGATTTTATATACTTCCAGAGGTCTGGCGTTTTCAGAAGATGGGCGATCTGCAACACGCAGTTTGGTGCCGGGCGAGTTTCGGAAAACAGTGAATGATCTGGTTGCGGAACCCGATCGTAATTTGCATCTGTTTCTGAAGGGGGGCAGCCGAGAGCGTATGGTCAATGACGCGGCTTATGCGGATTCTCTTTTGTCTGCTGGCACAGCGGGCCAAAAGGTGCGCCCCGCCGTATATGTACATTTGTGGTAAATCGCAATAGTTCTGAATCAAAACCCGGTGAGATCACCGGGTTTTTTATTTTTTACTTTTGAGGGTGCGGGCGAATAAGTCGAGAACCGCATCCCAGGATTTTTCAGCGGCTTTCTCGTGGTAGTGCGTTAAACGCTGGGGGAAGAAATAGCCGTGTAGCGCGCCGGGCATAAAGTCAATGCGGTGTGGGACGTTACAGCGGGTGAGTTCGGTTTTGTAGAGTTGTAAGTGTTCTTCGGTTGCGCCAGCATCCTGGTCTGCCCAGCCAAAGTAGCCTTCGGCTCTGAGTTTGGGAATGGCGAGATGGGGCGAGTCTGAGGCATCGGTGACGAGTTTGCCGCCGTGAATGGAGGCAAAGGCCAAAACGTGATCGGGATAGGTTGCCGCTGCAAAGAGGGCGTGGCGGCCGCCCATACAGGTGCCGATAGTGCCGACCCGTTGGGCATTGGCTTGAGGTTCTTCGTTGTCGAGGTGGCGAAGCAGTGCGCCCGTGTCGTCGATGACCATGGCATTGGTGGTGCTGGTGTTGAGGTTCATCGGGTGCAGGGGATCCGTTTTTTCGAGATTGAGATTGCCGCTCATGAATTTTTCGGGATTGTAAGATGGATTGCCCATGCGATAAAATAGGGAGGGTAGGACGGTGTAATAACCCGCGCGAGCAAAACGACGGCACATGTTTTTTATTTCGTCGCGAATGCCAAATATGTCAAAGTAGAAGATGACAGCGGGATGTGGTCCTTCGCCTTCTGGTTGAAAGACATAGGTGGGCATTATGCCGTCTGAAGTTGCAACTTCAATGGTTTTTTCAATCATCGCGTTTATCCTTTGTTACAAAGCTATGTCCCCCCGATTTTGCGTTCATACTCCCTGATCCCATTGGCGACAGCCGATCCATGACAGTGTTGATCCAGCAAGTCAACAATGTTGCGCGTCCTGCGTATCCAAAGCGCCACAATATTTTTGTTTTCGGGCTTTGGATCGCGCATTCGATAATCCGCTGTGATTCTTAGACTGTGAAGGCGTCCCAGCAGGTTTCCCGCTCTCTCAATATAGACATTACCACTGTTGCTTAGATATCGGACCACTTCGCCATGATTTAGACGTTCCCAGGCCTGGTTCAGCTTTACCAAATGCTCAAGTGCTGCATTAAATGCCGCATAATAGGTACGACTGATAGCAGTTCTCAGGTCTGCTGCCGTTGCCGAAGTCTTATTCGCCAATTCACTGGCTGTAGTGAGAAAGTCCCTCGGGTCCATAAGCAGTTATGACAAAATGTCGAACCCAATTCTGACGAGGTCATGAACGAGGCCATCTTTGTCTCGGGGCATAGTTACGACCCATTTTCGGGTGAATACTTCGTCTTCTTCCTCTATCTGATCGAGATCACCTTGTACACAAAAGTCGATGACGAGCCAGGATTCTCCAATATCTGGATCTGTTTCCTTATACAGCTTGAGATCGCTTGCGCTTCGGTATGAAGCTGTGATCAGATCAACCGCTTGATGAATTGTATCTTCGAGGTCATGGTGCTCGCAAAACTGTTGTGCATCCTGATCAGTTGGCAGGCCACATACGTGTGGTAATTCGCTCGAGGTTGCTGTATCTGGCGATCCATTTTCTATAACCCAGGATAGGGATCTGCTGGAATTTTCCTCAGTCTTGGACCTTGCTGGTATAGCTGCTAAATTTTTTGCTTGTGCCATTTGTACCTCTTAATACCGAAGTAAAACGGTAGATCAACTCGAGATGATGCCGCCGCTTGGTGAACCGCCCGCTCCTGGAATGCCTCCCTGTCCGGGCGCACCGCCAGGCATTGTGCCGGGAACGACGATGCGAGAAGATTCCTGGCGGCGGTATTCTTTGGCTTCTTCAACCATTTGATCAACGGCATCTTTGATGGCCTGGGGAAATTTTTCTATTGCTTCTTGAAGCGAAGCGGCTTCAATGGGGGCAGAGATTGGCAGAGGTCCCATTTGAGATATGATCTGTGTAGAGCCGATGTATTGGACGGGACGGCTGATGTCGTCTGTGCCATCGGCGTTGATGGGGATCAGGCGTCGAATTGTGGCGACGCGCAAATCAGTGATGGATTCTTCTCGATAGAGGTTTTGTTGATCAACCTGGATCTGATCGAGTGGCAACTGGTCGGCCATGAGATTCTCCAAATAATAAGGTTACGGGTGCGCCCCACGAGGGACAAAATGAATGTGAACAATCACAATATAGAGTAAGTAGAGAAATTGTGCAAATACGAGAAGGGGCGGGTTTGAAACCCGCCCGTACGAAGTGGTCAGCGTTCAACTCGCACAGCCCCCAGTCCCCAGCCCCCAGTCCCTCACCTTACTCTGTTAAGCCCATTGAGCGCGGCAACGCGATAGGCTTCGGCCATTGTGGGATAGTTGAAGGTGGTGTTGATGAAGTACATGAGCGTATTAGCTTCGCCTTCTTGTGCCATAATGGCTTGCCCGATGTGGATGATTTCAGATGCCTGAGAGCCAAAACAGTGGATGCCCAAAATTTCAAGGGTTTCGCGATGAAAGATAATTTTGAGCATGCCGGTGAGCCTTCCCGTTAGCTGTGCCCGCGCGATATGGCGGAAGTAGGCGTGCCCCACTTCGTAGGGGATTTTTTGGGCTGTCAGTTCTTTTTCGGTAAATCCGATAGAACTGATTTCGGGAATGGTGTAAATCCCCGTGGGGATGTCTTCCACGAGGTGTTGTTCGCATTCGCCAAAGATGAGATGGGTGGCGGCAAACCGGCCCTGATCGTAAGCCGCACTCGCCAGACTGGGAAAACCGACGACATCGCCAACGGCATAAATGTGAGGTTGGGCGAGTGTTTGGTACGCGTCGTTGATGAGGATGGAGCCGCGTTCATCTGTTTCGATTCCGATATTTTCCAATCCCATGTTGTCCGAGTTTCCCGTGCGGCCTTGCGCCCAGAGGAGAATATCGCTGACAATTTGTTTATTGGATTTCAGGAATACGCGCACTTCTCTGTCATTGGCTTCAACGCGGTCGTATTCTTCGTTGTGGCGAATGCGTACCCCGTTTTGGCTGAGATGATAACTGAGGGCGTCGATGATTTCGTCGTCGAGATAGGAGAGCAATTGGCTGCGGCTGTTGATGAGATTGACTTTTATACGCAGGCCGCGGAATATGGATGCGTATTCGCAGCCGATTACCCCCGCACCATAAATGGTGATAATGCGCGGTGTTTCTTCGAGGCCCAGGATGGAGTCGCTATCGCGAATCCGCGGATGGGAAGAGTCGATGTCGGGTGGGTAATAGGGACGAGACCCGGTGGCGATAATAAATCCCCGAGCGGTATAGCATTCAGTTCCACCGTTGAGCAATGCGACTTCGACGGTGTGTTCACCGACAAAAGATGCGTGCCCCAGGATAATATCCACATCATTGCGTTCGTAATAGCCCGTGCGAAGGTCAACTTGCTGCCGGATGAGAGCAGCGGTTTGGTCGAGCAAGTCGGGAAAACTCGTTGTTCGGTGTGCATTAATGTCGATGATTTGCTGCACATACTGGCGCAATGCTTTGCTCGGAATCGTGGCTCTGTGCGTGCTGTTGCCGCCCACATTTTTGAAATTGTCGATGACGGCAACGCGCTTGCCCTCCTTGGCGGATTTCATCGCCGCGCCTTCTCCGCCGGGGCCAGTGCCTATTACGATGATGTCATAGTCACAGGTCATTTTGGATTCAGATATCCCAATTGCACGAGAAAGTCGTCCATTTGCGCGACGGTTTGTTCGTAGGCTGAGTTATCGTCGCGACCGTGGTTGAAAAAGCCGTGTCCTTTGCCTTCGTACGCGCAGAGTTCACAGGTATTGCCCGCTTCGCGCATGGCTTTTGTGAAGCGTTGGGCCTGTTCATAAGGGACGGTTGTGTCATCTATTCCGTGAAAAATTATAGTGGGCGGCTGGTTGGAACAGACGTGTTGAAAAGGCGAGATTGCCCGTGGATCTCTGGGAAAGCGTTCGGCGAGGCGTTTTAGTCCAGCTACATCGACGACGGGGTTAAAGAGTACCATTGCATTGGGTTGGGAAGATACCGCCATATCCTCATCGGACGCATCCTGTCCGGGAACAGTGCCGGTACACGCACCGACATGACCGCCGGCCGACCCACCGCCCGAAGCGATGCGGTTGGGGTCGATGTTGAGTTCATCGGCATGTGCCCTTAGCCAGCGGACTGCTGATTTGCCGTCTTCTACACATTCATAAGGCGAGGTGTTGTGTTTGCTTTTGATGCGGTATTCAGCCGATGCCGCGAGCATTCCGCGTTTTGCGAGATACTGGCAATGCGGAAAAAACTGTTGCGGATTACCACCCGTCCAGCCACCGCCAAAGAAGAAGACAATGGCGGCTGTCTGTTCGTCGGTGTCGGGTTCAAAGATGTGAATGGCGAGTTCGCCCTGGGGCGTGGTTTTGTATATGCGTTGCATGGCTGGTGTCCCTTCTATCGCGTAAATTGTCGATATTTAATCCGATGGGGTTGGTCGGCGTCGGTGCCGAGGCGGCGTTTGCGGTCTGCTTCATATTGCGAATAATTTCCGTCAAAGTAGATGACTTCGCTATTTCCTTCAAAGGCGAGGATATGCGTGGCAATGCGGTCGAGGAACCAGCGGTCGTGTGAGATGATTACGGCGCATCCGCCAAAATTTTCAAGGGCGTCTTCCAGGGCGCGCATGGTGTTTACGTCGAGGTCATTTGTCGGTTCGTCCAGCAATATGACATTGGCACCTTCTTTGAGGATGCGCGCAAGGTGGACGCGGTTGCGCTCGCCGCCAGAGAGTTGACCAACGGGTTTTTGCTGGTCGGCTCCTGTAAAGTTGAAGCGCGCGAGATAGGCACGCGAATTGATTTCTCTATTGCCCAGAGTGATGAGATCTTCACCGTCGGAGACGGCCTGCCACACATTGTGATTGGGATCGAGAACATCGCGAGTTTGTTCGACATAGGCGAGGCCAACCGTTTCGCCGATGCGGAATGTTCCCGCATCGGGCTGTTCTTCGCCTGTGATGAGGCGAAAGAGGGTGGTTTTTCCCGCGCCATTGGGCCCGATAACGCCGACAATCCCACCGGGTGGCAGGGAAAAGGAGAGATTTTCAAAGAGGAGTGTATCGCCATATCCTTTGGAAACTTCCTGGGCTTTGATGACAATATTGCCGAGGCGCGGACCGGGCGGAATATAAATTTCGAGGTCGCGTTCTTTTTCCACGCTCTGATCGAGCAACTGATTATATGCGGTAATCCTCGCTCTGGATTTGGCGTGTCGCCCGCGTGGATTCATGTTGATCCATTCGCGCTCGCGCGCAAGGGTTTTCAGACGCTGGCTTTCCCGATTTGCTTCACTTGCCAGTCGTTTTTCTTTTTGATCGAGCCACGAAGAGTAGTTGCCCTTGTAGGGGATGCCTTTGCCCCGGTCGAGTTCGAGTATCCATCCGGCGACATTGTCGAGGAAATAACGGTCGTGTGTGACGGCAATGATGGTGCCCGCATAACGCTGTAAATGCTGTTCGAGCCAGCCAACGGTTTCTGCGTCGAGGTGGTTGGTCGGTTCGTCGAGCAAGAGTATATCGGGTTTGGAAAGGAGCAGTCGGCAAAGTGCCACGCGGCGACATTCACCGCCCGAGAGGTGATCGACACGCGCATCTCCCGGTGGACAACGCAGAGCATCCATCGCCTGTTCGATGCGCGCATCGAGATCCCATATGTTTTCTGCGTCGATTTTTTCCTGAAGTTCGCCCTGCTGTTCAATGAGCCGATTCATTTCCTCGTCGGTCATGGGGGCGGCAAATTTGGTGCTGAGCGCATTGTATTCGTTCATGAGGTCAACGTGTTCCTGTACACCCTGTTCGACAATTTCGCGCACGGTTTTGCCCGGTTCAAGGCGGGGTTCTTGTTCCAAATACCCAATGGTGTGACCGGGGGCGAGGTGGGTTTCACCATTAAATTTTTCATCTACGCCAGCCAGGATACGCAACAGCGTGCTTTTTCCCGCGCCATTGAGGCCGAGTACGCCGATTTTTGCGCCGTAGAAATAGGAAAGAGAAATGTTTTCGATGAGTGGCTTTTTGTCGATGTATTTGCTTACGCGCACCATCGAATAGATGATTTTGTTTGGCTCATTGGCCATGCTATTTCCCCGGATTGTCTGATTCCCGACAGCCGAGTAATTTTTCGGCTTCCTCGAGTTGTTGCTTATCGTTAATTGGCAGCCAAAAATCAGCTCCGATCACTTTGATTTTTCGACCTGCTGCAATCAGTTTCATCCATACATCGGGTGTTTCGTATTCGCCGCGTGCGGATGGCGCGATTCCCGCTTCAAAGAAATCTCTGTCCATGACCATCGCGCCGTTCCAAACCAAATTTGAAATAAATGTTTTTGGCTTTTCGACCGACCGAATGAGGTGGCCGTCTTCATCTGTCACCAGAACTCCAAAATTTTGAGGATGCGCCACACGCGAGCCAATGAGAGCCAGGTCCCGTTGTTGGACGAGTTTCTGAAGGCTGCGCGGTCCAAAAATATCATCGCCAACCATTCCGAGCCACTGCCCGGTGATTACGGGGGCAGCGACTCGAAATGCATGAGCAATACCCAATGGCTCTTTCTGAACGAGAAAGACAATGCGTCGCCCTCCATACGCACCATCTGAAAAGTGCTGGCGGATTGCCTCCTCGTGCGGTCCTCCTACAATGAATACGAGTTCGCTTATCTCGCAGGGTAACCGATCCAGTGCGTGCTCCACGACGGGCTTTCCCGCTACCGGCAATAAGTGCTTCGGTCCCTCATAATCCATCGCCATCCGCGTTCCCTTGCCGGCTAACAGCACAACTGCTTGCATAAAGTTCTCCTGACTACTGGTTCTCTCAATGACTGTCCCGATAGTGTTGCTTGAGAATATCGCTGCCAAAGTCATTGGTCAGGTCGCGCCAGACAGCGTGGATGTGATTGGCCTCGTCCTGGGTGCAGTCGTATTCGGCGAGGAAGGTGGAGCCGAGTACGCGATAGTAATGGCCTTCGCCGCGATTCACGCCGCCAGCCCAGGCGAATGCAGCCGTGTCGAGCGAGGTGAGGTTTGCGCGCTGATCCGCTGCAATATTTTCGGGCAAGCGGGTGATATATACATTGATGAGTGCAGTGACAACCTCGCGTTGTGATGCGGTCATGTCCTTGAGTTGCAGGCCCTCAATTTGGACTTCATCATTTACCTGGGGGACATTGCGGGTGAGGATGTCTGCGGGGGCTTCGGCGCTGATGATGGCCACTCTTTTTTGGTCGCCGTCCAGAGAGGCAAGTAAGTCGCGGGCAAGGTCTTCTTCTTCTTTGAGGGCGCGCAATCCTTCGTGTTCGCCGTGCCGAACCTGTGCGGGATTGGAGCCGAAGAAGACGGGCGTAGGCGCGACGAGTGTGCCGTTGACAATGGTGTAATTAACCGAGACGTGGTGACCTTCAAAACGCCAGCTCCATGTGGTGTCACTGCCGGGCGTGCCAAAGACGACGAGGTTGTAGAGGTCCGGATCGCGAGGAAACCGCCGTCTGGGACCTTCTACTTCGGCGAGGATGGGTTCCAGATTGATGATTGTTCTGGCTTTGGTGCGCGCCTGTTCGCTCAGTCCGGTATCGAGCAGGGCAAATGCTTTGTCGCGCTGGTGCGCTTCCATGTCTTTGAGCGCGAGGCCCAATCGGTCGCGCGGGATGTAGTGCCAGTCCTGTCTTGCATTTTCATCGCCGAAGCCCAGTTGCGCGGTCGCCGCCTGATCGGGACGCAGTGATGCCAAAAATGCCGTGGCAGCATCGGCCATGCGATTGGCCGTGTCAATCTGAGTATAAAGTTCTTCGAGGTTCATGTTCTCAACTCCTTGTGAATGTGTAGGTGCGTTCTACTGACCGTTATCTGCTGATTTTACTCTTCGTCCTCCCAATGTAGCACCGCCGTCGATGGTGAGTGCTTGTCCAGTGATATTTTTTCCTTTGTCGCTCGCCAAAAAGACGACCATGTGGCCCACATCCTCGGGGGTTTGTTCGGTTCCCAGGGGTACGCTGTTGCGGATTACATCTTCAAAAATTTCTCTTGCGGTATATTCCTTGTATGCCGGGTTGTTGTTTTTGATTTGAGATGCGATCATTTCCCATGCGCGCGTCCAGAGATAGCCGGGACATATTGCGTTGACTCTGATTCCGCGTCCCGCGAGTTGGCTGGCTAAAGTTCTGGTCAAATGAATGACTCCGGCTTTGGCCGCGCCATAAGCTGGCATGGAAACGCTGGGCATTAATGCGGCGATAGATGCGATGTTGATGATGCTGGATCCACGGCTGAGATGTGGAATGGCTGCTCTGGATGAGACAAAGGCGGTTCGTAGATTGGTGTGTAGATGCGCGTCCCAGTCGTCAACGGATAATTCCGTCAGTGGGATTTCCAGCGATGCTCTGGCTGCGTTTGTATCCGGTCCTCCAATGCCCGCGTTGTTGACAAGGATATCGAGTGAGCCGAGTTCTGTAACAACCCGGTCCATTGCCGCGTGCATGGCGGTTTCATCAGATGCATCGGCTGATAGACCTATCGCGGGTGTTTTGAGCGTTTTTGCGGTTTCCTTTGCACCGTCGCCATCCAGGTCGGAAATGGCGATTTTTGCGCCTGCATCCGACAGGTGCTGTGCAATGGCCGCTCCAATGCCCCGCGCAGCACCGGTTATGAGTGCAACCCGATTTTGTAATTCCGTGCTCACGGTTGTTCCTCTTCTAATTTCAATCCGAGTGTTTTTCCTTTTTGCACTGCTGGAATACCCGCGCTCATCCATACAGGCGCGGGGGCGTCTTTGAGGTAGTGGTCGAAGAATTGTTGCAGGCGGATGCTCCAATCTTTGCGGTTGTGGTGTTTGCGAATGCCGTGTGCCTCTCCATTGTAATTGACCAGCCAGGTGGGTTTGCCCAGGCGACGCAGGGCAACGAAGAGTTCGATGCCCTGATACCAGGGTACTGCGCCGTCGTCGTCGTTGTGCAAGATGAGCAATGGCGTTTGAATTTTGTCTGCCCAGAAGATGGGTGAGTTTTCGATAAATCGTGTGGGGGCTTCCCAGAGCGAACCGCCGATGCGACTCTGGCTTTTTTCGTATTGCATCATGCGGCTCAGTCCCGAAGCCCAGCGAATGCCGCCGTACGCACTGATCATATTTGAGACGGGTGCGCCAGCTTCGGCTGCCCGAAATATGCTGGTTCGGGTGATCATATAGGCGATTTGATAGCCGCCCCAACTGTGGCCCTGCACGCCAATTCGGTCGGGATTGACAAATCCCCGATTTATGAGGTGTGTCACGCCAGAGACAACGGCGTTGACGGCACTTTCTCCGGGGAAACCGACTTTGTAGGGGATGTCCGGGATAAAGATCAGATACCCACGGCTGACGTAAAATGGGAAATTTATGGAACCGCCAGAGGCTCTTGGTGCGCGGTGAGCGTGTAGTTGATGGGACATTTTTTCATAGAAATAGACCAGCATGGGATATTTCTGAGCGGGGTCAAAATTTTCGGGTTTGTAGAGAATGCCCTGCAGGGGTTTGCCGTCGAGCGAGACCCATTCGACGAGTTCGGCAGTGCCCCATAGGTAGTCTTTTTGTTGCGGATTGACGTCACTTATTTTTCGCGCATTCTGAAAATCGAGATCAGAGGTCCAGAGGTCGGGATATTCTTCAAAAGAGGATTGTCTGAAGAGGATTGTGTCGGCGTCTTTGGCCTTTTGGAGATTGGAAAACCGCTTGTCGCGTGCGATGAGTTCAGAGGGTTTATCGGTGCTTTCAAGGCGATCCCGATAGTAGCCCATGGCTTTGGTTTTGAGATTGAAACCCGATAAGAGCAAATCGGCTTTGGGATCGCGCGCCCGTTCTTCGGGGTCGAGGCTTACGTATCTAAAGCGCGTTTCGGTCTCGCGCCCAATCCCTTCGGTGACGTTGACGGGTGCTTTGCGCCCATTGGGATCTGTGAGCCAGATGTCGTAGCGGTCGTAAACGAGAAATTCTTTGTCGCCTTTTGTCCATCCGGCATTGCCATGTGCGCTGGGTGGATACGGCCAGTCGTGCAATTCGTTGTGAACGGGATGGGGAATATTTCTGCTGACGTTGACGCGGATAAAATTTTTGACATGCTGAACGTGCCAGTTTTTCCGGGTGCGATCCCACCAGTATATGTAGTTGGATTCGGGTGAGAGGGTGGGGCGCGTCTGCATTTTGGTGAGTACGCGCGTTGCTTCACCGGTTTTTATGTCGATCAAATAGCTGTCGTAATAAGCTGGCGAATCCCACGAAATGAGTTGTCGATAGGGGAGAATCGAATAGCCTACCGCGACATCGGCATTGCCATCGCTTCCCAGACGAATATTGGGGATGGTTGCTGTGGCGAGTTGAACGATTTTGCCATTGTTGAGGTGAAAGACGGCGCGATATGTGCGTTCGCGTTCCTCTTTGGCATCTTTGAGTTGCATGGGTTGGAGGTAGGGATCTTTCCAGTTCCAGATATCGACTGCGACTTTTTCGTCGTCAGGTGTATCGTCCTCTGCTTCCACTTCTGGTCTGGGGGCGGTGCCAAAAAAGAGGCGCTTGCCGTCTTTGGAAAAGGAGAGGTTGGCGTGTTCGCTGACCCACCAATTGGAAGGTATGCCCTTTGTCCCAGATCGGGCGATTTTTTTTGCCTTATTGCGCGGGCCAACGGGCCAGTAGTAGAGGACGTATTCCTGTTGCTCTGCGTTAAAGCTGTCGCGGTTGGCAATAAATGCGAGATGGAGACTGGATTCGTCGGTGGTGATTTTTTTGTAATCACCCGCGCCCGTGAGAATGGCTGTGGTGTCGCCCGTGCTGGTGCGAATGGCGTAGATGCCATCGGCTGTGCTGTCTTTGTTGGCGGCGGCAAAAATGAGATACGAGCCGCTTTCTGTGAAGGCGTAGGAGATTACGTGGTTATATCGCGTTTCAGCACTGGTCTGGAGATTGCGGAGAACGAGTGTGGTGCCTTCGGCTTTTTTGCGTTTTTTCTTTTTGCTGTCTTTGGGTTCTTCTTTTTTGGTTTCTTCAGGTCCGGGTTTTTGTTCGGGCTGTTTTTCGGGTTTTGGCTCTTCTTTTTTTTCTTCAGGTTCGGATGGTTTTTTCTTTTTGTTCGCAGTACTGTCTTTTTTTGCGATTTCTTTTTCCAGCAAATAGGCGACCCATCCTCCATTTTCTTTGGGTAGTTTGAAGGATTTGACGCGCGCGGCCTTAAAGATGTCTCCCGTGGCGAGGGTAATGATGCCGATGGAGTCTTTGGGAGATTCTTCGGGCTTTTTCTTGTCGCGTTTTGCCTGTTTTACCGAGTCTTTGAAGGCTTTGATGAGGGTGACGATATAACGCGAGTCTTTTGTGAATCGAATGGTTTCTCCGCGCGGTATCGCGTAGGAGCGGTCATCTGCAAGGCTCACGACGCGGAGTTCGGTGTCTTTTTCGTCCGGGCCGACAGAGAGAAAAGCCCATTGTCCGTTGTCGGAAATATTGCTGGCACGCGTGCGATTCCATACTTCGTACGCGTCGTGATCCAGCGGCTTTTTCTCCTGGGCAAAGACGGACGAAAATAAACACAAGAGGACAAACAGAAAATATAAACGCATAGCTGACCTCTCAGAATTAGGTTGGACTTTTGGACGGATCGTTTTGGTCAATATAAGTAGATATACAGCGGTGGGCAAAAGTAAAAGCCGACACATAAAAGTCGGCTTTTGTATTCTGGCTCTTTTGGCAAATACTCAGAAATTTGATTCTACATGGTATTTAGCAGAGTATTCTTTCAGGTTCTTTACGCAGTCTCATCCTTTGAAACCTCACCCTGATCATCCTCTGAAATATGGCGGATTTCTCCAGCGCGTTGCTGTACAACTTCTTGTGCTGCGCGTTTTTTGTCTTCGTTGAGCATGAGGTCTGTTGCGCCGAGCATTGTGGTAGCCGACCCACCTGCACCTTTGCGACTGCCTTTCACAAGCGCGTAAATTGCATAGCCGATGACGAGAATTAGAATAAGTGTAAAGATGGCAATACCCAGGAGATGTTCCATTTAAGTCTCCCGAAAGATCGTGCTTTCGCGTTCAAACCATCTGGCGCAGCCATAGAGGCTGAGGGCTGCGAGGGCGATGAGCGATGCATAGACTTCGAATAATAAGGGCAGTTTGATGGTTCCTGCGAAAATTTCTTTGGATGCAAGCGAGACATTTAAGACCGGTATGAGCGATGTGATAGCATTGAGCTCAATGCCGGGCAAGAGGCCGATAAATACGGGAATAATAATGATGATGTTGAGGGGCGCCATAATGCTCTGCGCTTCTTTGAAAGATTTGGCAAATATGGAGACGGACATTAAGGCAGCGGCAAAAAAGATGGTTAAGGGCAGGCACAGAGAAAGGACCAGGAGGATGGATGATATTTCGAACATGCCCTGTAGCGCGTCGAGGATTCTTGCGACAATTTCTCGTTGTAACATAACAGCTATAAAAAAACCGATAAAACTATTGGCGATTGAAGCAAACCCCGATAGGACAATCACGCCACATTTGCCCAGTAAGATCTGAATTTTGCTGACGGGGGCAACGAGCAGTGTTTCGAGGGTGGCGCGTTCTTTTTCTCCCGCGCCCAGGTCGAGGGCTGGATACATACACCCCATAAAACACATTAAGACAAAAATATAAGGCAAAAAACCACCCACGCTTTTTCCGATTCTTTCCCGTTGAGAAGCAATGTCGTGGCGTCTGACCTGCACGGGATCCACAATCATGCGGTCGAGGGCAAGCCTCTGGAATCGGTCATTGACAATCTGGTTTTCGTAGTCTCGAATCAGACTTGTCAGGCGATTGCGCGATGCGTCCATATCTCTGGAAGATTTGAAATAGAGATGAATCTGACCGCGTTGCAAGTCGGCGATTTGGGCATCGAATTGCTCATCAACGCGAATGGCTGCATCTATGCTGTCGGAGCGGATGAGCTGAGGGATTATGTCTTCTGCTATGTCTTCTCGAATTTTCAGGTCGTCGCGTTTGAGCAGGGTTTCGCGAAATGTCTCTGCATTGCTGTTTGCGATCAGGGCAACTTCAAGTGTTTTGGTCCTGACTTTTTGGGTCTGACGAGTCGTAAAGACAGCCGCAATTGTGAATAGCAGCGGGAATAACAGCATTGGAATGATAAACATCATCATCATCGAACGCCGGTCGCGCGTGATATCCTTAAATTCTTTTTTGAAGATGGTGAGGATCGTTTTCATGGGGGCCTCTTTTGGCAAATCTATGCCTGTTCAACAATGCGAATAAATTCGTCTTCCAGCGTGGGGGTTTGCATCCGGTTTTGAAAGTCTTCCAATGTGCCGTTAAACTGCAATTGGCCTTTGTGAATGATGGCGAGGTCGTCGCTGAGCAGGCTGACTTCACCCATGCGGTGTGTGGAAAAAATGACGGTTTTTCCCGCGTCCCGGCAATCGCGAATGAGGTGTACGATATTGCGCGAGGTGACGACATCGAGGCCAGCGGTGGGTTCGTCGAATACAATGACATCGGGGTCGTGAATGATCGTGCGTACAATGGAGACTTTTTGTTTCATGCCCGTTGAGAGTTTGCCAATGCGGAGGTTTGCAAAGGCTTCCATGTCGAGGAGGGCAAAGAGGTGGTCGCGCCGCGCGTTGTAATCGGCACTGTTCATGCCGTGCAGGTCGGCAAAGTAGCGGACCATTTCATTGGGTGTCAGGCGATCGTATAAACCCGTGTTGCCGGTGAGAAAGCCGAGGTTTTCGCGCACAGCTTGACTTTGCGTCGCGGTGTCGTATCCCGCGACAGATATGCTACCCGAAGTGGGTTTGAGCATGGTGGCAATCATGCGCAATGTGGTGGTTTTTCCCGCGCCATTGGGACCCAATAGCGCGAAGACGCGACCTGGCTGGCAGGTAAAGCTGATGTTGCACACCGCGTCGATGGTGTTGCCCTGAAAACCATCTCCCATTTCGCGCTTTTGCTGCCGCGATAATTTAAAGGTTTTGACAATATTTTTTGCGATGACCATAATACACTCCGCGATTGCGGGTTGAACAAGTGAGATAGTGATAGAGTTACCCAATTTTGTTTTAAAATGCAAGGGAGTATTTTTAGAGGGGTAGAAATTTTATACATCGCTTGAGGTAGATGGGCTGAGGGAGTATTTGACTTTGCTGTTCAGACTTTGCACTTTGCACATGCTTTTTTACACGATTCAAAGGAGATGACATGGACAAACTCAAACTCGCCCTGATCGGTTGTGGTGGTATGGGAACGCGCCATTTGTATGGGTTGCGCGAACTGGCGAAGACGCCGTTTAACAATATTGAATTGTGCGCCCTGTGCGATCTCAATCGGAACAATGCAGAATTGGCCGCGAGAGAGGCCGAGCAGTTGCTCGGTTCAAAACCTCCCGTATTTACATCTATAGAGGAGATGGCGCAAGCGATTCCCGATTTGATGGCTGTCGATGTGGTCACCGATCCTTCGGTACATCACACGGTGGTGTGTGAGGCTCTGGACCTGGGACTGCACGTGCTGGTTGAAAAACCTATGGCTATTTCTGTAAAAGCGTGCCATGCTATGAATGAGGCGGCTGAGCGCAACGGGCGAAAACTGTCGGTTGCTGAAAATTATCGGCGCGATCCTTCGGCGCGGTTAACGCGCCATTTGCTGGATACCGGACGGATCGGAACGCCTTATATGGCGACGCTTCACGCCATGCGCGGCGGCAATGAAATTTTTATCACGCCCTGGCGGCATTTGAAAGACCGCGGGGGACCGTTGATCGATATGGGGGTACACTATGCGGATCTGATTCGGTATCAACTCGGCGATATGGTCGAGGTATATGGCGATACGCGCCTGGTGGAGCCGGTGCGAAAAAAACAACAGTCCATTGGCGATCGGTACGAATTTTATCAGCAGCGTTTTCGCGCGATGCCCAGCGAAGTTCCCGCTACGGCAGAAGATACGTCGATGGCGATGATGAAGATGGATAGCGGTGTGATGGTGAGTTTTATTGTGGGCATTGGGGGGCACGGTGCCTGCCGCAGTCAGTTGATTTTGGGCGATAAAGGGTGTTTGCAGAGCTACGGGAGTCGCGGGAGTCAGGCGATATGGCAGTCGGGAGATGGGGAGGTGAGAGATCAGAATGCGATTTTAGATGCTGTTGACGATTTTGAATTGCATCCTCTCTTAGATCATTTTTTCCCTACCAAAAACAGCGTGGGCGATCAGGCAGTGGATTGGAAATTGATCGCTTATGAACAATACGAACTCGCCTGTGCTGTTCTGAATGATGACCCGATAGAGGTCGATGGTATTGAGGGGATGAAGGATGTGGCGGCAATTTATGCGATTTGCGAGTCTGCGTGCGCAGGTCGCACTGTGACGGCAGCAGAGATCGAAAGCGGCGAGTTGTACGAATATCAAGCAGAGATCGATGCGGCGTTGAATATCAATACTTAAAATGGAGGAGAGACAGATGGTGATTCGCAATTGGCAAGATGCCACGCCCACAGTGGGCCATGAAACGGCGTTGATATGGTCGATTTTCAGGCAGAAGGGGTCTGCTGGTTTGAGCGAGGAAGAAGCACCGATGTTGGCGGCATCGGGATTTACCCTGCATATGATGCAGAGCCGCAAGGCGGGCGATTACCACATGCACGATGACAAAGAACAGATTTATTATTTTACGCGCGGTCATGGCAAGATGAAGATCGATGACGAGATTTATCCCGTGGAGCCTGGCGATGCCGTGCATTTACCGCCGCATACCTATCACCAGTTGATCAATGACAGCGACGATTGGATTGAACACATCCTGGTGACTGTGCCGGTGGGTTAAGGATATAGAACGTATTTTAACCCCTCTTGTCGCTCTGCACCATCAAATGCCTGTTCCCAATTTTCGAGTGGCAGTCTGTGGGATATGTATTCCGAGGGATCTATTGTTTTGGCGATGACCATTTCGAGGGCGCGTTGCCAACTGGGCCAGTTCTGGGCAATAGAACTGTTCACGGAAAGCTGTTTGTAGATGATTTTGCCCCAGTTCACTTCAACGGGATGTTCGATCAGAGCCACCTGTGTGAATGTGCCGAGGGGGCGCACGGCGTCCAGGCATTGATCGATGGAGGCAGCAGCACCGGCGCATTCGATGACAATGTCGGCACCGTCATGGTTGAGCGAGCGGACAAATTCAGATACGTTTTCGCGCGTGACATCTACGGTGTGTTCTGCGCCTTTAGCCATAGCGAGGCGATGGGCGTCGCGGTCTGTTCCGCAGACAATAACGCGTCCGCCTGCGAGTCTGGCGAGGTCGGCACACATCAGGCCAATGGGACCGGGACCAGAGACGACTACCCAGTCGCCGGGTACGATTTTTGTGTGAAAAAGAACGGCTTTGATGCAGCAGGCGAGGGGTTCAACGAGCGCGGCAGTGTCATAGGAGACGGATTCGGGAAGCGGAAAGGCGAGGTTTTGGGGGATGACGCAGTATTCGGCAAAACCGCCATCGCGCATGCTGCCAACGGATTTGCGCTGGGGGCAAAAGAAAAATTCGCTTGCCCGGCAGTAGCGACAGTGTCCACATGCCCCATTCGCCGTGGGGAGGACCGTGACGCGGTCGCCTGTTTTGATGCGGGTGACATTGGCCCCGACTTTGACAACTTCGCCTGAAAGTTCATGGCAAAGTGTGACTGGTGGGCGAAAGCCATAACCGCCGTGGCGGATGTGGAGATCGGTGCCGCATAGTCCGCCGCGCTGAACGGCGATTTTAATGTCGTCGGGGTGTTCGATATCCGGTTCTGGGATGTCGCATAAGGCGATGTGTCCAGGGCCGGGTTTTAGTTTGCGTACAGCGCGCATGGTATTTGTGCAGTTCAAAGGATATGTATTTGGGGTCGTGTACTTTGCTATTATGCACAATCTTCACATGGTAGGCAATCACTGTTTTCGCAGAGGCATCGGACGCGGTACAAGGGCGACTTCTCTATACCCGGTCCATCCAGATCGGGGACGACCAGCCCATCTCGCCGTCGATCTGGATCACGCGGATGTAGTAATAGGCGTTTGCCTCAAGTGCAGTAGTGTCCTGCCACTGCAAGCGATAGACATCCTGTCTATCCCTGCGATGGGGCGTTCCGGTCTCAACGACCTGCCCGTTCTGTACGACCTCAACGCGATCGATCGCGTCTGTACCCCGGACGTAGGCATAGATCTCCCTCGACACCTCCCCGTTCTCGACTTCCAGAATACTCCCCATAGGCTGATCGTTGAGTGTGAAGTCCAGGATAATGCGAGCGCCCGTGGTACCGTAACAGCGACGGTTTTTGAGCGCATCAAACAGCGCCTCCCGCGTTAGTTCGGGCGCCCAGACTGCTGCAAGTCCCCCTGGAAAAGGCGTATGGATCTGTCGGTCGTGCTGATAGCTACGTCCCGGCATGCCCACGTGGTTGTCGCTGCTGGCGATCATACCCAGCCGGTAGCCCCGTCTCAGCGCTTCCCACGCCCCTGCTCCCGGCGTCATCCCTTTGTCCCACCGGTCCATTGAGGGATTTTCAGATTGTCCCCAACACGAATAGATCTCCATCAAAGGTTCCAGGTCCGGATCGTGAAGCGACCAATCCGTCCACGTTTTGACGTGATGCGGGATCAGCATCACATCTTTCCGTCCCCGATAGTGCTCGTACAGAAAATCGGGCATATAGCTGAACGTCTCGGCATCTTGGGGCGGCTCAACCACATCGTCTCGAAAATACACATTCCGATGGCCCACCGGAGAGCCAGCTTCATAGGACCTGAACGTCACAAATTCTCCTGGTCGATAATGCTCAATGGCCTTCTGCTGGAGAAGCTCCCAGCCCACGCCCGTAATCGCGCCCTGATCGGTAATGGCCACGAAATCGAGCAGCGTCACTTCCCGGGCGTACTGATATACATCATCCGGCGTACCGCAGGAAATGCCCTTGGACCAGCCCGTCTGTCGGGCATCCTTCTTTTGCGAGTGCATCACATGATATTCGCTCTGGGCGTGCAGGTCTCCCCAGAAAAGTTGCAAATTGTTCTCATCCGAGTGAATGCACGGATTTGAAGTCCCCCAGATCTGTTTCCCTCCCGGATCGGTCAGCGTCACGCCCTCAAAAATGGCTTCCGAATTTTTCAGTTCCACTTTAACTGGCTGCAATCCGGAAAATCGGACGTTGCTCACCCGACGCCAGCGCTCGTCGCGCAGGACCAGAGATCTGGGAGGATCGTCATTCGGACGGCAGTGACAGGCATCTGTCAGGGCAATCCGCACGGGAGGTACAGGCCCTTTAATCACAGATGGGACTACTACGTTGGCCCGCGCTGGAAAGCCCGACACCACGTCCAGTTCGATCGGTGCTCCTCCGGGGCGCACCCAATTTCCACCGCCCGGGTCCACATATACCGAAATCGTCAGTTCGTCTTCTGGAAAGGTCTGAACCCGTACACCGCGTCTCACAAATCGAGGGTCCCCGTAAGTCAACACAATCTGGTCTCCCCCGACCAGCGGTCCATCCTCTACCGTCGCCGTGATCCACCATCGCCAATACGTCTCCGCCGGGTCTTCATCGGGGATTAGCATGCGCTCCATCGTCTCCAGATGCAGCACAGCGTCCCCCTGGGTGACCACCTCTGCCGTCGTGTTGACCGGATGAAAGGGGGCGTACTTCCGATCTTTTCCCCGCACCAATTCGTCCCAGTACCGAAGCTGGGGCACCACAACAGGCTCCCATCCGGTATTGGGCACCCCAACACGCAGCCGCGCACCTTCAGCCAGGCCGTTCTTGCCTGTTGTAAACGTCAACTTCAACGTCACATATGAGCCGGTCACAAAGGGCCCCGCTGGTGAAAGCGTCACCTGACCTGTCGTGTCGTCCTGAGAAAAAATCATACCGCTACCTCATTCAAGTCCTGCTATCGATCGCTCATTTTATGGATAAACCACATATTGAGATAGGGCATCTTCGTCCATCTCAATTCCCAGTCCCGACCCCTCAGGCAGGTGGAAATGGCCCTTCTCACACACGATGGGCCGTTTCAAAAACTGGTTGGAAAGATCGAGCATCAGTGGTTGATACTCCTGGAAAATCAAATTCGGAATGGCCAATGCCACGTGGATTGAAGCCGCGATATTGGGCGGCAGACAGACCCCTGCATGCAGCGCAATGGGGATATTGAACGCCTCGGCCAGATCGGCGATTTTCATAGCTTCCGTAATTCCGCAACGCCCCACATCGGGCTGTGCGATATCCAGCCCCCGTGCCTGAAACCAGTTGAGAAATTGGTACCGCGTTGTCTCTGTCTCTCCGGCCGCAACGAACATGTCCAGTTCCCGGGCAATCTCCGCGTGGCCTTCAATATCCTCCGGGCTGGTCGGCGTTTCAAACCAGAATACCCCCAGACGCTCCAGGTGCCGTCCCAATTGCAGAGCCGTTGGCGTGTCATAATTCCACAGTGCATCCACCATCAACCGGACATTCGGCCCCACCGTATCTCGAATTCCTTCGACGTGCCGCAAATCTCTTTCTATTCCGAAGCCCAAAAACATCTTGAGCGCCTGGAAACCCTCCAATATATGCCCGCGTGCCGCCTCCGCCATTTCCTCAATCGAGTTTCCTCGCACCCCCGAAACATAAACCGGCACTCGATCCCGGAAAGCCCCGCCCAAAAGCTCCACCACCGGCACACCCAGCTTCTGCCCCTGGATATCCCACAGGGCCGAATCTACTGCCGCAAGGCCGTGTACCATAAATCCGGAGTAGTGTCCCCGCAGGTTCATCGCGTGATACATTTCGTGTTTCAATACCCCCCATTCAGCTGGGTCTCTTCCGATCAAAATCGGTCTTAGCACCTTGTCGATCACCATCGCCGTCACCTCCGGGCCGATCGGTGCCTGTCCTTCTCCCCATCCCACAATGCCACCGTCTGTCTCCACTTTGACCAGCGTCGTCTCGGTCTGGCGGGAATAGAGTCCCCGCCATCCCGGCTGCACATCGTAGGTCCGCTCCCTCGCCCGCTCTTCTTCTACTCCCTTTCCGCCAAAGGTATCTTCCTGGGGAATTTTAATCGCCATCGGCTTGATATCGGTAATTTTCATCTTTTTATCCCTTATGGGCCTGCCTGTTCTGTCACCGTCAAAACCCGATTGACGGGTATATTCTTCAGCACCTGCACCGTTCCGCTGGGCCACCGAATCACCAGGGTATCTACTGTTGAACGACTACCCAACCCGAAGTGAACCCGGAGATCGTTCTGGGAGAGATAGCTCGATCCGCTCCGCACCTCCTTCACCTGTCTCAGCCTCCCGGAGACCACCCTTACCCTGGCACCGATTCCATCCCGGTTGCTCACCGTCCCCACGGTTCGGACTATCAGATAGTTATTTCGGTTTCCCCCGTCGTTGCGCAGCAGGTCCGCCCGCTCGTTGGAGTTGAGGACAAACAGATCGACATCTCCGTCGTTGTCATAATCCCCGAACGCCGTTCCTCGACTGGCCTTCACAAGGCGCATCCCATCTCCGGATTCCCAGGAAGCGTCGGCGAACGTCCCATCCCCGTTATTGGAAAAAAGGAGATTGCGCTGTGGATAAGAGGTTGACCCATCCAGCCTTTCGATGTTGTCCTGCACATGACCGTTGGCCGCGAAAAGGTCGCTGTGTCCGTCGTTGTTGTAGTCAAAAAAACCGACTCCCCATCCCAGGTAAGGGCGGGTAACCCTGCCCGTACCGGAGGCAAATGACACATCGGTGAACGTCCCGTTCCCGTTGTTGCGGTAGAGAGTATAAGTCTCATGCTGGAAATTGGTCACAATCAGATCCATCCACCCGTCGTTGTCATAATCGCCGGCATCTACGCCCATGCCTCCCTCCTCCTGGCCGTTCTCGTTGTAACTGACCCCAGAGATCAATCCCACATCGGTGAATGTCCCATCCCCATTGTTCCGATAGAGGAAATTCCCGACCATATCGTTGGCCACATATAGATCGGGATCCCCATCGTCGTCGTAGTCTGTGACGACTACACCCAGGCTTTTCCCTTCGGTATTGGCTATACCCGCCGCATCGGCTACATCGGTGAATGTCCCATCCCCGTCGTTCCGATAGAGCCGGTCAGGCGCACCATTGAAGTTATGCGGGTGGGGATATGTCTTCAGGTCCGAGGCACGGGCACCGTGGTAATCGGCGATATAGGGGATCAGATCGATTCGCGGATCGTCCAACGAGTAATCGAGGTAGTTGGCCACGTAGAGGTCCAGGTCTCCGTCATTATCGTAGTCCAGAAACGCACATCCTGATCCCCAGTGGCTGTCGCCCACGGCGGCGCGTTCCGTCACGTCGGTGAACGTCCCATCCCCATTGTTCCGATAAAGGAGGTTGGAGCCGTAGTTGGTCACATAGAGGTCCAGATCCCCGTCGTTGTCGTAGTCGCCGGTAGCGCATCCCGTTCCGTATCCCGTGTCGCCCACGGCGGCGCGTTCCGTCATATCGGTGAATGTCCCATCCCCGTTGTTCCGATAAAGCCTGTTCCTCGGCGTCTCATTTCCTACAAACTCTGGAAGTGGGGCACCGTTAACAGCATACAGGTCCAGGTCGCCATCGCCATCGCAGTCGAAAAAAGCGCAGCCTGCTCCCATCGTCTCCACGAAGTACTTTTGCCCACTTCCTCCGTGGACGTGGCGGAATTCGACCCCTGCCTGAATCGTGACATCCACAAATCGAATGCCCTGTGCATCGCCTGGATTCCGTTTTGGGCCACAAGTCAGGCCAAATAACGCGACGAGAACCATGAAACGGGCTGTCCACACTCGCGCTGAGTGAAACCAGAACATCCTGAACGATCCTTTCTATCCACCTCGCAGAGGTCCCAACAAAACCGTAACGCCACCTTCAAGGAGCTTTGCGTGCGATCTCTTCTGCCTCTTCCAAATTTCTCTTTGTTTCGGGGTCGGCCGGATCGATCGCAAGCGCTGCCTTCCAGGCCGCCACTGCTTCCTGCAATCGCCCCTGCGCCGCATAAATGACCCCGAGGTTGTTATGGGCCTTTAACAGATTAGGATCGATCACAATCGCCCGTTGGTATTCGGCCATCGCCTTATCCAGTACACCCTGCTGCTGATGTACCGCACCCAACTCAACGTGCGCTGGCGCAAACTCAGCGTCCAGCCCGATCGCCTTCTGAAAAGCTGTTTCAGCCTCCCGATACATGTCCCGCTGTGCATAGACCAACCCCAGATTGTGATGTGCATCTACCGAAACCGAATCCAGCGCAATCGCCTTCTGAAAAGCTGTTTCGGCCTCCCGATACATGCCTTGCTGTGCATAGACCAACCCCAGATTGTGATGTGCATCTACCGAAACCGAGTCCAGCGCAATCGCCCGTTGAAACGCCTTGGCAGCCCGCTCGAGTTTTTCGTAGCGTGCGTGGATCACTCCCAACTCAACGTAAACAGAGGGATCATTGGGACTTTGTCGAAGGACAGCTTCCGCCTGTTCCACCTCTTCCGCATACGCATATAGCCGTTTGAATATCTCCAACTCCCGCTCTCCCGCGTCGGTTTTTCCCTGTCTCATATAGACCATACCCAAACCATAGTGGGACTTCGCGTGTTCCGAATCGATCTCCAGAGTCCGTTTGTACGCCTGAATCGCCTCCGGATATTTGCGCTGTTTTGAATAAGCATTTCCCAGCGCGTAGTGGGCATCTCGATAGTCGGGATCGCGCTGTATCGCCTTCTCGTATTCCGCTATGGCCCGGGCATACTCCTTTCCCTCCATGTAGATTTCTCCCAGATTGTAATGTACCTGGGTCAGATCCGGGTTGATCGCGACTACCTTTTCATAAGCTCGAATTGCCTCCGTGTACTCGCCCTGCTGTGCGAGCACACGGCCGAGGTTATAGTAGGCCTCCACAAAATCTGGCCGCAGAGCGATCACCTTACGGAAGGCCTCCACCGCCTCATCGTATTTGCCATGGGATGTGTAAACAAGGCCCAAACCAAAGTAGGGCATCGGAGAATCCGGGTCCAATTCGACTGCTTTTTGGAAGACCTCCATTGCCTTGCCGCGTTCGCCCTGGTTTAAGTGAACCATCCCTAAATGATACCTTATCTCCCCTCTGGACATGCCCTTCTCCCTTTCAGGGTACGGCCAGAAGTAGATGATAAGCCCGATCAACAGGAGGAATACAGCGTATATCCAACCTCTTTTCCATTTTTTTGAGCCGGCATTCACAATTCCTCTCCTTCTGTCACTGTGAGGACCTGATTTACCTGGAGATTCTCAAATCGTTGAACCATACCGCTCGGCCATCGAATCTCCAGAAGGTCCACGCGCTTGTTGGACCCCAAACCGAACTCCAGCGGAAGGCTATTCGTGGATCCGAAGCCGCATCCTCCGCTGACTTCTGCGTACAATAATAGCGATCCCGCACGCACGGTCACCGCCGCCCCGATTCCATCCCGGTTGCTCTGAGTTCCAACCGTTTTAACCACCAGCCAGGTGTTGGAATTCCCTTCGTTGCGATATAAGCGATTCACCCATTGATCCCCTATGAACGCCCCTCCAACAGGGACGTAAATATCCAAATCCCCGTCACCATCGTAATCTGCAAAGGTCACTCCATGCCCCTTTCCGACCTGTTCGACGACAGGGGTAGATGCGGTCACATCGGTGAAGGTCCCATCTCCGTTGTTGCGGTAAAGAGCATCGGGTTCTAACCGTCCCATCTCCGGGCCTCCGTTGGCCAGGTAGAGGTCCTGATATCCATCCTGGTCAATATCGCCGAAGTTGGCCCCCATAGATCCGAAGGCCTTGTTCAGCCCCGCCTGGATGGTCACATCGGTGAAGGTCCCATCCCCGTTGTTCCGATAGAGCACAGGCGTGCTGTAATAAGCGTCCGGACCTGTTTCTCCGTCAACCTGACTCTGGATATAATCGTTGAAATCCGCCATAGATGAAAAGAAAAGGTCGAGATCCGCATCATTGTCATAGTCCAAAAAGAACGTCACAAATCCCTTCCGTCTTGAGGCGACTCCGGCTCGCTCGCTCACATCGGTGAAGGTCCCATCCCCATTGTTGTGATAAAGGACATTGGGCTCTGTATGATTGACGACATACAGGTCCAGGTAGCCATCTTTATCGTAATCTCCAAAGGTTGTCCCGATAGCCGATCTGGTGTCTGCAACACCTGCTTGAGCGGCAACATTGGTGAAACTGCCGTCGCCATTGTTGCGATAGAGCACGTTGGGTGACGCATCCCCGACCACACCGTTGGCGACGTAAAGGTCGAGAGCCCCATCATTGTCGTAATCTCCCCAGGCAGCGCCAAAGCCCGATCCGGAATCTCCTGCGCCTGCGCTCGCCGTTACATCGGTGAAGGTGCCGTCGCCGTTGTTTCGGTAGAGCGAATTCGGCTTCTTGCCAAACCAGCCGTCCCGGGTTACGTAGAGATCCAGATCTCCGTCGTTGTCGTAGTCGGCAAACAGAGACGCGAAACCTCCCGGCATATCGGCCAATCCCGCCTGGACAGCCACATCAGTGAAGGTGCCATTTTCGTTGTTTCGATAGAGAGCCTGAGGCGTATAATGTCCCAGGGCGAAAATATCCTGGTCTCCATCATTGTCGTAATCCCCCCAGGCGCTGCCCCGTCCGCCATCCACCTTTGCGACCCCCACCCGGGAAGCGATATCGGTAAACAGGGTGGGAGAAACTCCGAAATCCTCGTGGAAAAGCCTGAGTCTGTATCTCTCCTCCAAATCCTCTGGATATCCACCTTCCCGATCGTAGGCGAGTTTAAGAGCCCATTTGGCCTTCAGGCTGCCCGGTCTGATTTTCAGGGCTTCTTTCAAAGCGGGAATGGCCTTGCGGTAATCCCGGCTTCGGAGATAGGCAACCCCGAGTTGATATTGGGCTTCAAAATGCTGGGGATAATGCGGGATAATCGATGCGAAGCGCTCTGCGGCTTCAGAAAATTGACCGAGTCTGAGTTCGACGATACCCAGTTGAAAGGAAGCGCCTGCATGATCGGGATTCACCTTCAGTACCTTCTCAAACTGCCTCTTGGCCTCCTCCAGGTTGGGAAGCATCCCCCCCGCGATCCCCAGAAGGTAGCCGACCTTCATCCGTGCATCCGCAGGGATACCGTCTGGATCGGTCAGAAGCACCTGCTGGATCTCCTGTCGGGAGTCGAAGAACCGCCCCTCAGTCGCCAGAACCTCTGCAAGCACCAGGCGGGCTTCGATCCGGTCCGGCTCGATCTCGATCGCCTGGTGGAGCACATCGGCCGCTTGCCCCAACATCTGCTGCCTCAGATAGATCTCTGCCAGCCGTACGCGGGCATCGTAATGGGAGGCGTCGAGCTCCAGACAGCGACGGAATGCCTGGATCGCCTGCTTGTGCCGGCTCTGATCCATAGATTCGACCCCGCGTCGATAATGCGCTTCGACCTCCTCCTGGTCCGAAGATAGGGCCCAGACGGGAACCGCGATCAGCAACAACAAAAAAACCCGCATTTCCATCCTCCATCTCTATTCAGGTTGAAACAGGATTCAGGTATCCCATCCATTCGAAATCAGGGCCGCTCCCGTCTCCTTGTCGAAAAAGTGCATCTCGGCCAGATCGAACGCCAGGTGAACCGTTTCACCGACTGCCGGAATCCAATTCGTATAGATGCGGGCGACAAACCGCGTATCTTTCGCCCTCAGGTAGAGATAGGTCTCGTTTCCCATCGGTTCTACCACCTCAACGCTGGCGCGGACCTCCCCTCGTTCCCGGAATCCGTAGGGTGCAGACGCCTCGACAATATGTTCCGGCCGGATGCCCAGTACCAGATCCCGGCCGATATAGGCTTGCAGGCAACCGACACATTGCTCTGGAATGGGGAAGCAGATGGCACCGCTGGAAAAGGCCACCCCTTTGTTTCGGATCAGCCTGCCTTCCAGAAAATTCATCGACGGACTGCCGATAAAACCGGCCACAAACCGGTTGACCGGATGCCGGTAGAGATCGATCGGAGAACCAATCTGCTGGATCCGTCCCCCTCGCATCGCTACAATCCGATCCCCCATCGTCATCGCTTCGACCTGATCGTGGGTGACATAGATCATCGTCGCATCCAGATGCATATGCAGTTTGCTGATCTCTGTGCGCATCTGGACGCGCAGCCCGGCATCCAGGTTCGACAACGGCTCGTCGAACAGAAAGACCTTCGGTTTCCGAACGATAGCTCGCCCCACCGCCACGCGCTGTCGTTGTCCACCCGACAGCGCCTTCGGCTTCCGGCCAAGCAGGTCGCCGATCCCCAGAATATCTGCCGCCTCCCGTACCCGGGCGTCGATCTCCTCCTTCCGGTATTTCCGCAGCTTCAACCCGAAGGCCATATTCTGGTAAACGCTCATGTGGGGATAGAGGGCGTAATTCTGGAAGACCATGGCAATATCCCGATCTTTGGGCAGGAGGTCGTTTGCCAGGCCCCCCCCGATATAGATCTCTCCTCTGGTCACCTCTTCCAGACCGGCGATCATCCGGAGGATCGTCGATTTCCCGCACCCGGACGGACCCACCAGGACCACAAGCTCTCCATCTTCCACCTGGAGATCGACATCCTCCACCGCCACCACCGCTTTGTCGAACACCTTTCGCACACGCTTCAGAGTCACGCTCGCCATCGCTACCACTCATTCCTCTCTTTTCGGTGACACGCACCTCTCTCCTGAGTTCTCGTCCGCCATCCGCTGGCTATCATTCACCTTTGAGCGAACCGACCATCAGGCCGGAAACAAAATAGCGCAGACCACTGAAATACAAAAGAAGCATCGGAAAAACGGCCACGAGCAATCCCGCCATCGTCACCGGCACATTGACGCCGAATCGATCCCGAAAAACGGTGATCCCCACCATAAGCGTGCGCATATCGTCGGCCTGCAGGAGCACCAGGGAGATGAGTAACTCATTCCAGACCCACAGCGCGTTGACGACGGCCAGGGTGGCGATCGCCGGAAGGGACAGCGGCAGCACGAATTTGCGCAACAGCAACCCGTGCGAACACCCATCGATCAGGGCTGCGTCGAAGATCCCTTGGGGCAGCCGGCTGAAGAAGCCAGTCAAAAAAAATGTGGTATAGGGCAACATAAACCCGCAATACACCGCAATGGCCGCCGGATAGGTGTTCACCAGGCCGACCTTCACCATAAAGACAAACAGCGGCACGATCATGGCGATGACCGGAACGGCCATCAACGCCGAGGTCAGTCGGAAGAGCACATGTCGGCCCGTGAAAGGGATCCGGGCGAAGGCGTAAGCTGCAAAGCACGAGATACCGAGCGTCAAACCGACCGACGCGATTGTGAGAACGGCACTGTTCAAAATCCACCGCGCAAACTTCGACTGGCCAAAGACAGCGGCAAAATTGTTCAGCACAGGCGAAGAGGGCAATCCCACCGGATCCTGGAAAAAAGCCATCTGCTCTTTAAGAGCAGAAACCACCATAAAGTAGAGGGGTACGAGGGCCACGATGCACAGCCCGAGCAGAACAAAGTGGCACACGGCCGACCGAACAAGTTTTTGGGCCATCGCGGGCATCCTCTACTCAAAAATTTCCACCCGGCGCAGCAGGCTGAAAAGGCCGAACAGGCCCACAACGACGAGCAACACCACGACAAACGAACAGGCGGAGGCAACGCCGATCTCGTCGTAGCTGAAAGCCCGCTGGTAGATATAAAATTCACTCACGTAGGTGGTGAAGCCGGGCCCGCCCCGGGTCAATACAAAGATATAATTGAATACCCAGCTGAATAGCTGAATCATCATAACGCTCGTGTAAAACAGAATCACCGTACTCAACTGCGGAACCGTAACGTAATAAAGTGTCTGCCACCAGCCCGCCCCATCGATACGCGCACTTTCGTAGAGTTCGCCCGGAACCTGCATCAGGCGGGCCAGGAAAAGGACGATGCCCAAACCCAATTCCCGCCAGACGATCACACCCCCTACGGTAAAAAAAGCAAGCTGAGGGTCTCCCAGCCAATCCTGGCGCAGTCCGCCCAGTCCGATGAAAGCAAGAACGCTGTTAACCAGACCGCGGTACTGAAGGATGTAACCAAACGCGATGCCGGCAACCACAACTGGTATCATGTACGGGAGAAAGATGAAAAACCTGTACACCTGCCAGCCTCTGATCCGCTCGTACAGAAGGGACGAAAAAACCAGAGACAGAACAACGAGAATCGGTATCAGACAGAACAATCCAACATTGTTCCACAACGCCTGCCAGAAGATTGGATCATCCAGCAAGCGTCGGTAGTTGTCCAGCGCGGTCCACACACCGGTCCCTCTATGCCGCAGGCTGAATTCGATAACCTTCGCCATAGGGTATGCATACACGAAGGCGAGAACGACAAGGGCGGGAACGAGAAAGGTGTACCCCGCACGATTTGCCCACTGTATCATCACACACTGTCTCCCGGCCTGCATACGCTACCTGGCTTCAGAAGCCCAGGTCGCGAGTTTTTCAATCGTATCCACATTCGAATCTCGCCACCGATTGAGGAACTCGTCCACCTGCTCTGCCGCTTGATCTGCAGACAGCGCTCCGGCGAACAGGGACTGCACCGCCAGGAAAAGATTTTCCCGATCCATCTGAGGCGGCCAGTAGTTCTGGTAATTTGTCATGCTCTCGCTCTCCATCCACGCGGCAATTGTGCGATCCTGTGACCACACAAGCCTGCTGCGGTCGAAGCGCTCGTCGGGCGGAATCGCTCCCGACAGGGCATGCATCCGATCCAGTCGTTCCGGAGTATGAAAGTAACAAAGCAGATCTGCCGCTTCTTCCTTGTGGTCCGACCAAGAAGTCACAAGCAACTGCTGTGCCGTATTCGGCATCCTACCCGCCAGCCTGCCACTCCCGAACCGGGGAGGTAGCATGACACCCACGTTCTCCTCTCCCAGCATCTTGATGAAGTAGCTCACTTTGGTCTGGCCAGCAACGGCCATCGCCGCCTCTCCAGCCAGAAACAGGTTTTGAGCCTGATAGTATTCCAGCGAAGAGACATCCCGGTTGAAAACGCCCTTTCGAACCATCTCCTCCACGCGGTGCAGCCAGCCTGAATACAGAGGATGGATAAACGGAACCTCGCCGGTAGCGGCTTTGAGGATATCGATAGAATCGTCCAATTCCTGCAAAATGAAGAGGCTGCTAAAATTTCCAATACCGCTCAGACCTTTCACACCATATCCCCACGGGACAAAACCGGCAGCCCGCAGGCGATCTGCTGCCGATAGGAACGCATCCCAGGTGCGAGGCGGATGATCGGGATCCAGGCCCGCCTGAGCAAAAGCCGGCTTGCTGTAAACGAGCAGGAAGGGAAGCGCATACCAGGGAAGCCCATAGATCTTCCCCTGAAAGGCGGTCTCCCGCAGACTGCCGGGAAAAACAGGCTCCAGGTCGTCCTTGCTCAGCAGGTCGCTGATCGGATGCACATACCCCCGCCAGACGAACTGCATCGTGGATACCCCACCCCACATATACTGAATATCGGGGCCCTGTTGGGCCTGTCCGGCGGAGGCGAATGACGGGTAGAGCGATTCTGTAGCCTGCAGCACGGTTGCAATCTCAACGCCCGGATGCGCTGCCCTGTACCGGTGAACGGTCTCCCGCACCCACTGCTGCAGGCCCGGCGACTCCTGTTCGCCCCACCACCAGATGGTGAGATGAACCTTCGGTGCTGCCCGGACGCTGCCGGGCGCCAACCGGGCACCCAGAGACAGACCTGCCAGACCGGCGGTTGCTCGGCCGCCCCTTGCAAGGAACTCTCGCCGTGTCATTATAGCTCGCCCGAGTTCTGGTGTGCAGTTGGTAGCGGTCCGAACCGCTTGACGGCGTCGCTTCTGTCCACGATATCCGGCACCTGGACCGGCCTGCCCTCGTAGATCGACTGCACCGCACAGATCGCCCCGGCGCAGGACCGGGCGCTCTCATAGACGTTGCACGGCGGCTGATAGTCCTCCAGGATGGCATTCACCAGGTCCAGGTCGGCCAGGTACTCGGTGCCGCCGTGGCCCACCCTCCTGGAGATATCCTCATCCACAATCAACGGCGGCACTTCGATCTTCACCATCCCGTGTTCCGGTTGCTCCTTTGCAGCCTCATCCTCCTGTTTGACGGACATTGTGTACATCCACCCATAGACGCCTCTGCTATAATTCGGATCTTCGTCGGCAAAGCAGCCATAGACACCCGGCCCATCGGGAGGATGGGGCAGACGGCCGGAGGTCTCCAGCGTGCCCTTCGTCCCGTACACAGCGGCATACTCTATCGTGGGCCGCTTCGGCCCCTTTGAACAGACGCATCGAGCAATTGCACCGCTCGCCGTTTTGAACAGCGCGACTTCGTGATCGTACACCTGTCGATAGGGCATATTCTTCTTGTTCCCGTACCCGAACACCTCGACGAATTGCTCTCCCATCAACCAGTACGCATTATCCACGGCATACAGACCGCCGCCGGCGTTGATCGATCCCTGGGCCAGTTCTCCCAGCCCCCATCGGAAGGTCGGAGAACCATCCTGCCGGATGGTAATTCCCTCAATGTCGTGGACATATTCCGTCTCCACATAGTAGATCTCCCCAAGCCTCCCTTGTTCGATCAACCGCTTCATATGCACCGTCGGAGCCATCCATCGGAGCTGATTGTCCATCTGGACCTTCAGATTGCGCCTTTCAGACATATACACAATCTTCCAGAGCGTCTCCAGGGACTGGTTCTCCATTGGCACCTCAACCAGGACGTGCTTCCAGTGGTCCAGTGCAGCCAGAGTGTGCTGTCCGTGCAGGTGACAGGGCGTGCAGAGGACCACCAGGTCCACATCCTTTTCGGCGAGCACGTCGGCGTATCGGGTGGTCCACTTGTCAATGCCGTGTTCCTCTGCCGCGGACCTGGCCCGCTCCTCAACGACATCGCAGACCATCACCACTTCCGTCTGGTCGATGTACTCGTTGAACACCCGAACGTGCGCCCTCCCATGGCCCATCCCGACCACAGCAACCTTCAATGTCTTTGCCATCGCCTGTTTCTCCTTATGGCTTTAGTCTGCGTGGATATGGTGACCGCTACCGGGGAACCAGATCGCATCCACGAGAATTGTCAGGGCGACTCCCAGTGCCCAGCCGACCAGGATGCCGATAAAAAACGGCCTGGACCGCCTGTAGAGTGCCGCGTCTCCGATCTTCATAAAGATCCATTTAAACGCCCAGGCCAGAAAGATGGAAAAGGTCATTCGGTAACTGAAATAAGTGGATGAAATCGCAAATCCAATCGGATGGATCGGCCAGCCGGGAAACCGGTACCGCAAGAACGTCATCACCGCCATAACCCCGGCACCTATCCAGAAGAACTGTAGCTTCTCCCAATCGGTTGGAAATGGCGATTGCATATACACGACCACGTCGTTGAGGACCTTCGGCGCAGCGGAATTGATCTTCCAGGAGTTAAAGTTGTAGGCTCCGTGGTCATACCCCAGGTAAAGGGTCCCCCACACCGAGCAGAGCAGAGAAACAAATAGCGCCAGACCAGTGCAGACCAGAATTCCCTTCCGGGAACGTGCGGCCACATCCGCCACCTTCCCGACCTGTGTCAGCACCGGCATGAACAGCCCCGTCCCACGAGCCACTAAGGAGTATGTGAAGGCCAGGGCGGTCAGGCTGGCCCCCGAGGTCGCTTCGGTCCCCAGCACATACAGCGTGGAATACTGCGCCGTCATCGGCGCCCGCACATAAGCCAGGCCGGTCTCGACCACGATCCTCGACACCCCGATGTATATGACGAGAGTGGAAACCGTCAATACCAGGGCCATCGTGTAGCTCATCCCTGCGCTGTGCAGCCAGAAGAGAATGAACGCGATACCCAGGATAAATCCAAACACAACGGTCCGATAGGACATCATCTCGTCGTTGCCCCCGGCGAGACGGGCATCTCCGAAGGCACTGCGCACCATATCCTTCAGGTGATGCCGCGCTGTCCACAGCACCCAGAACACCATACACCAGAATGCCCCCCAGCACTGCCAGCCGGTGGCCGCGCTGTAGGACGACCAGTACGCTCCTTCCCCAGCGCTGTAGCCGATGCGGTTGAAGATAGAGGCCTCGACAATAAAGATCAGAAAGAAGAACCAGATACTGAACAGCACTTCTAAGTTCGCAAAAAAACCGAACGCCATCGCAAAGAAGTGGATGTTCAGGTTTATACCCGGCGCACCCTGGTAAAGAACTACGTTTCCCCCACCCAGGGGAATGGCCGGGAGGCCCGGGACAAGATAGGTCAGAATGTTCCAGCAGACGATCCCGAACGGAATCACCACCCCGGCCCAGAACAGCTTTCCACGCATAAACTCCGGTTTGAAGCCGGCTGCTCCGGATTTTGTCGCCATCTCGATTCCGACACTCACCAGAGGGTAGCCCAGCTTCTCGTGATGGATCCACTGTCTTCTCAATGCCACCACAATGCACGCCGAAACCAGCGTCACCGCTGCGATGAAACAGACCCACCAGAACAGGGGGATCACCCACACTTCCCAGGGAATACGTTCCCCTTTTGGCAAACCCTCGAAAAACCACGTCATCGCGCCGGTCTGGTCGGATGGGGCCAGCCAGTCAGAGATATAGTTGTGAAAATATGGCTCCCATCGGTTCTCTGGCGAGGCAAAGTAGTAAGGAGAGGAAATGATCGCCAGCCAAAAGCCCGTCAGTTGCCATGTCGGCAACACGCTCCCGGCCATCACCATCGCCAGGATGATCAGCAGTTCGAAGGGCGAAAGCGGGCGCACAAGATCCAGACGCCCCAGAACGACGTTCAATACAACCAGGACCAGGAAGCACAGAAAGGCAATCAAAGGGAAATGACTCAGGTTGAGATACGAAGAGCGGATCACGTACTCGTCGTAGGTCAAAAACAGGCTGGCGAAGGCCGCGAAGAGAACGCCCAGAATCACCGATCTGGTTGTAATTCCTTCCTTCTTCGCGGATGAGGACAGGTGCGCCTCATCTGCGGCTGTCGATTCAATCGTCGCCCCAGAAGGAACGAAAACAGGTTCTCGGCTATTCATAACCCATTTGCCCTAATGTCCATTTTTTTCTCATGCCTTCAATTGTCTTCCCATAGATCAAGGCCTAATAGTGTTCGTCCCATCTGCAAATTCATACAGAAGCGCAACCGCCGACTTCTCGCATGCCCTCAGGCCCTCCACTTCGAAATACTCGTTAGGAGCGTGCAATAACCAGCCGTGACCGAGTCCCGACATCACAAAGGGCAGGTTCAATGGGGGCTCGCTGAACAACACCTGCGGAGCCGTTCCAGGTAATATAGGCACAACGCCAGGCTCGGCGTCTAACCTTCTGAGGGCTCTAACGGCGGCTTGCGCGATATGCTCTTTCGGCGATGTTCTGGCCGGATCGTATCCGGTCACAAATCTCAGTTCAATATCATCATACCCATGCCGGTCCAGATGGGCGCGTACCTTGTCCAAAATCTCCTGGACAGTCATATCCGGCACCAGCCGGATGTCTATTTTGCACATCGCTGAAGCCGGTACAATCGCCTTGGGTCCAGGCCCAGTGTAGCCGGACAGAAAGCCGTCGATATTCAGGCCAGGCGTAAAAATCGCTTCCCTGACAAGGCCCAGGCCATCAAGCCCTTCACGGAATTCCGTAATACCGTACATCTCTTTGAAGGCGCTGGGGCCCCAGATATCGAGCAGGTCGGTGAGCATGCGCTCATCCTCCTCAGTGGGAGGCCGTACATTCTCATAAAAGCCATCAATCGCAATTCGGTCGTCGGCCCCGCGCATAGAATGAAGCGCCCAGATCAGCCGCCACACCGGGCTGTTGACCACAGGTCCGACCATGGAATGCGCATCGGTGGGAAGTGTTTTGACCGCCAGTTCAAAGTAAGCAATGCCTTTGAAACCCAGACTTACCTGCGGATGGCCTTTAACGGTCTCCAATGGGAGGTGGTAGTACATCGCATCGGCTGTCTTCAATTCATCTGTGTACTGCTCAATAAACTGAGGCAGGTGCCGACTGCCCAATTCTTCCTCACCGTCTATGAGGAAAATGAGGTTGACGGGCACATCACCCGTGACGGCCTGAATGGAATGGACGGCGTGAATAAAAGCCATCAGAGGTCCCTTGGTGTTTATAGCACCCCGGGCAATGATACGGCCATCCACGATTCTTGCCTCGAAAGGAGGAGAATCCCATGCCTCCAGCGGATCTACCGGTTGGACGTCATACATGCCATATACCAGAAGGGTACGATCGCTGTTCCTTGACGTCAAGTGGCCGTACACGACGGGATGACCGCCTTTCAGAGGAACCAGCCTCGCGTCTGCACCCAGATCCCGCAGCATCTCTGCGGTCATTTCTGCACATTCCTGTATCCCCAAATTCTCCGTTGAGATGCTGGGTTGGCGAAGATAGCGTTGCGTAGCTGCCAGGTGATCGTCGAAATGTCGATCGACATATTCGAAAATCTGTTGAAGTGTATCCTCTGCCATCTTTAACGCCCTCCTGATCAAATCTGCGGAGACATCTGGTCCTCCGACGCATGCTCTGTCGGCAGGTAATCGCATGTCCCCCGGCCACCATCCACCAGGATAACCTCGCCGGTGATAAATCGCGCGGCTGAGGACGCCAGAAATACAACGATCCCGGCGATATCCTCTGGTTCCCCGATATGCCCGAGGGCAACGCGCTCGGCCTGTGCCTTTTCAGCATCGGACGTGAGCGTATCACCCCAAATGTCGGTCCGAATCGCACCGGGTGCCACGGCATTGACCGTAATTCCATACTGCCCCAGATCTCGGGCGCAGCACCGGGTAAAGGCCTCCATCGCTCCCTTGGAGGCGCTGTAGGCGGCTCTTGCAATCCAGCCCAGGCGGGCGTTGAGCGAACTGATGTTGATGATCCGTCCACCGCCCCCGGCATCGATCATAACCCGAGCCGCGATTTGCGTGCAGAGAAAGCACCCCCGGGCGTTCACCGCAAATGTTCGCTCCCAATCGGCATCGGTCGTATCGAGTACAGAACCGGCGACATCGATACCGGCGTTGTTGACCAGGATATCGACACCGCCAAAACGTTGAACTACTGCCTGGATCATGGCCTCCACCGCTGTGCGATCCGATACATCGGCCTGGATCGCCATAGCCTGTCCTCCATCCCGTTCAATCTCGATCACAGCACTTTTGGCCGCCTGAGCATGGGCGGCGTAGTTGACCACCACCGCCGCATCCTGACGCGCCAGTTCGCGGGAGATCGCCCGGCCGATTCCTCGTCCTCCGCCGGTCACCACGGCAATGCGATCTTTTAGGCTATAAATAGGGGCAGCGTGGTCGTTCTCCATAATGAATCCTTCAAAAAAAACTGGCGTCCCTTGGATATCCGTTTAATTCAAGAATACGGTCAAGGACCACCAGAAAAAAATGAGGACAAAAGATAGAATGAAACACGAGACCGGTCCGCAAAATCAACGCCGGGGGTTTGGACCTCCTCATGCCCCCGGCGTTAGGCATACCATTACAGATGCCTCAGAACGTTCCGTTCACCGTGAATCTCAAAGGTGCGTTGAAGAATTTGCTATGAGTATAAGCAATATCTACACTTAGCGATGCGGCACCGAAAGCCCGCTTGAGTCCGGCACCGACGCTGAAATCCTCGGCGTCGTAATTCCACTTGTATCCCCCTCTCAGTGCCAGTGTATTGGCCAACCACAACTCAGCACCCATGTGAACGCGTCCTTCGTAATCAATCGCAAACACGTTCTCGGCTGAAAGTGTCAGGTAAGTGGGATCTCCCACCTTCCCGATCACCTCCATGGCCCCGGCGATTGTGTAAACCACCGGCATAAAAGCGCTCTCTGCGATAACGGTGTTGTCCTGCCCGAAGTTCTTCAGGGTCATCGCCAACCGGAAAGACTGGAAACCAGTGTAGAAAAGCGTACCGACGCTGGCGTCAAAAGTACTGTTCGAATCGTCGAACAGGGACTCTTGAAGGTACCTGAAGTTTGCGCCGAAAGAGAGTCTATCGGTGAACTGGTAGGCATAGGCAACGCCAAGCGCGATGTCGTCCCCCTCCACCATTTTGCCGGTGCCTGTGGGTTCGAAAATGGTCGTTTCCTCAAATGGCTTCGTCCGGAACGATACCATGCTGACCCCGAAGACTGAAGCACCGATACGATAGGCCACAGCGCCCGAGTAGAGTTTTGAATCGGCAAACCAGCGATTATAAGAAAAGGTATATGCAGCTCTCTCGATGTGGGTCAGACCGGCCGGATTCCAGAAGATGCTATTGATATCGTTAGAAATGGCCATATACGCAGACCCCATCGCCACAGGGCGAGCCGATTGGCCGATCTTCACAAAGTTGAATCCGGTCGTACCCAGTTTCTTGAAGATGGCCTCTGCATCCACGGCCAGAAGCGGCCCCATCAGTGCGGCCAAAGTGGCTATCCACAGAATTCGTCTCATTCTCATGCCTCCTTTCATGGTCGCACGGTTATTTGACAATCATAAAAGTCCCTGTCTTCTTCTCGCCCTCGCTTCCCGGCATCAGCGACTCCACCACGAAGAAATACTTCCCCGTCGAGACCTTCGACGCGAAATTTAGCACCACCTGATTCCAACTCGTCTCTCCCCGAATCGGGGACCTTGTCCGCACCGGGTTGTCCACCACCGCGACCAGATCTCCGGAGACGGTAAAGATCGAGATCTTGCACCTTCGGGGCACATTCACAAACCGGATCTCTTCGCTACCACCCGGGTAGCGGTGGATGTCGTCGAGTCTGAACGGGTTGGGTACCACAATCACCGGATCCTCGAATCGATCTTTCTTATCGGAGGCCACCACAAATGGTACGCTTTGCAGGTGCGTCCTCGTCTCAGGCGCGCCGTGTCCGCTCTCCAGGGAAGGGATTGCCATCCCTGTGCCGTTCCAGTCGGCGTGCCCAGTGTCGTAGCTTCGGACGGAGTACCAGTAGCTGAACCCCGCGAGCGAGGAGGCATCCTTGTAGCTGTGCGTGCCAGTCGAGAGTTCCACCAGAAGCTCCCAGGGCCCCATGGACGTGTGCTCAGACCTGTAGATTCGGTAGCCGGCTACATCCCGCGCCTCAGGGGCTCCCGCATAGTCGGGGTCTTCGGCGGTCTCTGCGTCAGCAGACCAGGATAGCAGGTTGTTCCCGTCCTCGTCGCTTTCCACCGTGAATCTGATGTCGGGCGGCGCGTCCGGGATATCGTAGTTGTTGGCGTAGGCAAACCGGGCCCGATCCAGGTGCTGAGCCAGTGCCCGTTCGCCGTCGGGCAACTGAGCCTGGGCGCCTGGTTGTCTGCTCCATCCAAAAATGTCCACTGTTCCCCCCGAGCTTGCAAATTCGGCTCCGGTGCCGGCCACCCAGGCCACCACGACCTTGGCCTTGTCGCCGGGCCCCAGATCGTAGGGCCCATAGGTCTGGGCGAAGCCCATGGTCATAAGCTCTGTAGGGTTATCCTGGGGGTGCTTTGGCGAGACGGGGCGCGTCCCCTGCCCGGTCATCTCCAGGTAGATCTCCTCGTCGGACATAGGATGCTCCGGCGTATCGATGTCGTCCAGGCTGCGGATTTGCCACCAGAAGGGATAGGACGGCTGGTCGGGATTCTTCGGTGCTACATAGACCTCGTCGTCCTGGGCGAATCCGTCGGTCGGATCGGCGTCTAACAGGGCCAGCCCGATATACTGAAATGCCCGGAGTTGCCCTTCTTTGAGGAGGCCGGAGTTTCGGACATTGCCCGGGGCCTCGGCCAGCCGGGCAGGCTCTCCCGTGTCATCGGCCTGGTCAAAGGGGTAGTCACCGTCATAGACGTACTGGATCTTTTTTCCCCTCAGATCCGCGTGGCCATCAAAATTGGGCGCTTCGCTGTATTTGAACCAGTCGTCCTGCACCCGGGTGCTCACATCCTCCCAGCCACTGGTCCAGCCCTCCCACATGTGCCCTGCCCGGGAGACTCTGGGCAGATTGAAAAATGAAAGGTAGGTATCGTTCAACTGTTTTGTTCCGGTATTCTCCAGAATGACCTCTTGAATGATGAAGTCGTCGTAGTCCGGGTAGCCCCACGCCTTGGCTTTTCTGGTCACGACAATCCCGGTTTCGGTGCCCCACTGCGTAATCAGGATTTCCTCGGGTTGGGTATCGTTGGGAATGTACCGGTTGTAATCGTAGTTGTGGATCTCCGTTACATCGTTGACCACTGGCGGTGCTCCTGGCCAGTAATTGGCCGTCACCGCGCCAGTGAATGGGGAGACGGTCCGCACCCCCAGGTCTTTCTCCGGACCGGTGGAGGCATCGTAGGTCATCGGCACGATATCCTCTGTGACGATCCGGGGGTTGGACATCGACACATTGTAGAAGCCGTTCTCGTCCTTTGTCAGCACATAGATCCCCTCTCCTTGGCTGGTGTGGGTCGAACGGTCCGCAAAGTCGATGCTCTCTTTAACTGCCCAATGATCTTCAAAGTCCCCTTCCAAAATGGGAGCACCGGGATACATCAGGCCCGCGTCCCACAGCCTCGTCCAGCTCCTGGTCATGCCCTCGGTCTTACCCTGGATGCCGTTGCTGCGATAGCCCGACCAGAGCAGCCCCCGGGTCAGGTTCCGCATCGGCGCAGCCTGTGCCCAAAGGTTACACGGCAGGAACAACAGCGAAAGCACCACAGGCCAGAAGCCTATTCTCACTATTCGCATCTTGAAACCTCCTTGTGATAATAAGGAGCGTCTGGGATTGGGCCACAGCCTGTGTCCACCTCAATCCCAGACCCTGAGATATAAAAACAGGGTTGACCCGTCAGAAGGACACCATCACCCCCAGCTCGATCTCCCTTGGGAACCCGGCATACCGGCTCAGTTCTCCAGTGTCGCCGAACTGTTTGTACTTGCCGCTATCGGGCCTGGGCCGATCCAGACCGTTTTTCCACCAGTCCACAGCCGGCCTGGGCTGTAGATCGCGCTGGTTAAACAGGTTCCTGACGTTGAAATAGAGTGTAGGACGCACCTGGTTGCGGATCTGGAACCGCTTCACAAAGGCCAGGTCGGTCCGGGTATGCATAGGTCCGAACCACCACTTCGGTGGCTCGCCAGGCAGTGCGAATCGCCTGGCCCTCCCTTCCTGCATCCGATAGACCATCGTGACGCTGATGTCGCCCCACACTGGTCCATAGTCCGTCGGCGAGTGATACATAAACACCACCGATCCGAAACCCGGCCGTTCGGTCCCAAAGGTCCCCTGGGCTGTGTTCCGTCCCCTGGGATTCACATTAAACTGTTTGTAGGACCACATGCCTGGCCAATCCTCCATTTCTTTGATCTCGGATTCCTTCAGCGGGTCGTAGTCCGCCGCCGTGCCATTCTGGATGGCCCGGAGCCGTTCGTTGGCTCGATGGCCGAATTCCTGGATCTCATCGGCGGTCAGCAGCACCGGCACTTCCGCTCCGGAATCGCTGCTGTTCACCTGCCCGTCTCCATTGGTGTCCCGGGAGTGGGTCACATAGTAGTTGGATCCGCTGGCGACCCAGTTCGAGTCGGGCACAAAGTAGGTCCGCCACCACCCGGACTGGCGTGCGGCCGACACCCACTGCTTATTGTACGAAACCAGAAATGCGAACCCGTGGCTGAGATTCTTTCTCAGTGACAGCTCGATGCCCCGGACGTCCTCATAGGAGTTGTTCCTCCAGTCGGCTCCACCGCGCTGGGGAGCCTGCTTCTGCGGGTCCCACCAGTAGCTGTTGCCGTAGAAGAACTGATCCGTCCCGCTCTTGTAGAAGACCGTCAGAGAACTGATGTAGTCCCCGACAAAGTTCCAGTCGGTCCCGACCTCAAAGCTGGTGGTCGTTTCATACTTAATGTGGTTCCAGAATCCGGACCAGTCCCTCGAGTCCGACTGGTTCCCGATCTCTGTCGGGTCGATCTGCCCGTTGTTGTTGAAATCCGCTGCCCGGGCCCGACTGACCCACCCATACTGAGCGATGTACCATGTGGAGGGCAACTGGCGGAACACCCCGAAGGAGTAGCGGATTGTAGCTCTGTCGGTGATCGGGTGTGAGACCCCGACACGGGGACTCCAGGCCTGCAAGGCCTCGGCATCCACCAGGGGGATGAGCTGTTGGCGCGTCCACGATTTGGTCATCGGGGCCATCGACCAGAGTCCGTGTTCGCCCTGAGGCACCTGGGTGCCCCAATCCAGCCGGTCATAGCGAGCACCCACGTTCAGGACCAGCCCGTGAAACTCCATCTTGTCCTGGATGTACCAGGATGACTGGATGGGTTCCCACGGCGTATCCCTGGTATATGGCTTCCCTGCCACGCGCAGGGCAAAACTCGTCATACTCCGCCAGCGTTCCCATACGGTCAGCACCTTGTCGAACGCGACTTCGAAGCCGCTCTTGACGAAGTGCCCCTTTGTGATCTGGCTGGAGAAATCGAGTTTAAAGTTGACCCGTTCTCGCTTCGTAAGCTGATACTCGGTTCTCGTCGAGGGAGCGGCCGTGAAGTAGCCGTCCGCGTCCCGGCGAATGTCCTCGGTAACGCCTTCTCCGTATTGATCTACCGGTACGTTGGTGGTGTCCTGGTTATCCCGGAAAAAGGAAAGTTTCGCCTCGTAAAATGTCTTGGGCGTCAGGATGTGGGTCAGGGACACATAGGTCAGATCGTTTTTATACTTGACCTGCCCGGAGCCACTTCCCTCCGGGAGAAAGACGTCGCGGCCCAACTGCCTTCTGGCACCTGACCCTCCCCAGTAGCTTCCGGAACGGCCATAGATGCCCCCCACGCCCATCTTGAACTTTGAACGCACGTTTCCGGTCAGTTTGTAGGAGGCCTCGATGTTGCCAGGAGAGGCAACCCAACCCGATTTACGGTCTGGGTAGAGGTAGAAGCCGCGCTGTTTGCCCTCTGGAAATACCGCCGCCAACCCCCGATACCTGGCAGAAGTAAAAAAGGAGGCATTTTCGACCACCGGTCCGGATAGAGTTCCCTCTATGCGGTGGCCGATCACGCCGGTGTAGTCGATCCGCTCGTGCACCCTCCGTCCGGTCACCGGGTCGGTCTCTCCCGTCCAGTTCGAATCGTTCCACTTCATCTTATCTTCATAATAGGGGCTGTCATAGACATTGCTGCCCCAGTGCTTCTTTCCAGCCGGATTTAACAGGTAATCCAGGCTGCCGTTAAAGTCCTTGCTCCCCTCCTTTGTCACAATGTTGACAACACCCGCCTGGGCGTTGCCGAACTCGGCCTCCATCCCGCCTGTAACCACGGCGAGTTCCTGAACAGCACTGGCATTGACGCCCTGAAAATTTCGGCTGGCGTGCGACCGCCGCTCCACATTGACTGCAGACATCGGTACGCCATCGACGTAATAAACCACGTCACTGCTCCCGGAGCCAGATGACGACGTGTCTCCACCCCGGATAGAGGTGTCTCCGTCCAGACCGACTCCGGCCAGGAGTTCAAGCACCTGTTCAGTGTCCTTGACGAGGGGAGCGACTTCCTCGACGTTGGAGTTATCCAGGATGTATTTTGTGGTTGTCCTGTCCGGCTCCACTGGGGGCCGCTCAGCAACGACCACGATTGCGGCCATCTCCAGGGCAGTCTCCTTCAGGGTAAAATCTACAGTCGTCGTAAAATCAGCGGTGGCCTGGACGTCCGTCTTGGAAATCTGGTCGTAGCCGATCATGGATGCCGTCAGCGTGTAGGTCCCCGGATTCACCAGCAAGATCAAGTAGTCCCCATCTGGTCCTGTTGTGGTACCCTGTGAGGTGCCTTCGATGATTACATTTGCCCCGGGCAACGCCTGACCGTTGCTATCTACGATCTGCCCCTTGATCTTCCCCGTAGTCCCGGCAACCGCCTGCTGGGAGGTCGCCGAGAACAGCAGCAGAAAGGCGAGCAGCCCTACAATCCAGAAAACACGATCACTCTTCATATTCTTCTCCTTTTATTAACAGGTTCTGGATCACATATAAAACTTCACTCCAGCCCCGATGTCGAACAAGTGAAACGGATGGGTCCTTTTCACACCCCAATTCAGGAAGGGCCTGAGTTCCCCAACGATCACATTGTAACTCACACGGAGGTCCAGGGCAGCCTTCGGTCCCAAGAAGATCTGCATCCCTGCCCCTCCGCTTACACCCAGCGCTGTCCGCGTATCGTCGATCGCCTCCAGGAGCAGGGTCTGATCCAGCGTGGCCCCCCCTTGTTCGGGAAAGATGAGTCCGCTCACCTTAGAATGGTAGTTGTGAAATCCGGCCCCAACGGTAAGATAGGGAACGCTTCCTTCGCCTTCGAACTTCTTATCCTTCAAGGCGAAAAGCCAGTTGACCACCAGGCTGTTGAAGGTCATATCGGACTTGGCCTGTGGACTTGTGTAATCCCTTCCATCCTTGAAACGAAATGTCCGCTCCTCAAGACTGCCGCCCGCAAACTTCGAGTAATAATACTCCACTTCCACGATCCGTGCCGAACTGGTTATAAAGTGTGCAGCGGCCCCGAGCTTGAACCCTTCGGTGTACATATCCCTGAAGTTAAACAGCGGCGAATAAAGCTCGGCGAACACGCCGAACCCCCCTCTGTGGCCCTCTTCCTGAGCCACAGCAAAAGCCGTGGGCGACAACACCCACAAAAGAATCCATAAACCCATGATCCTTCTCATAAAAACCTCCTTTGAGATACGCAGTCATTCTTCGACCAACCTGCTCGTCTCAGATGATCTCCCTTTCCGGACCCAGCCGATTGTAAAACTGGGGGATATAGACCTTCCGGCCCCCCTCGTTGATCGAGATTAGCGAACTGATTGCCGCAGCGCAGCTCTTTGCCGCTTCATAGACGTTGATAAATGGCAGTCTGTCGTCTAAAATCGCATCTACGAAGTCGCGGCAGTTGTGGTACGTACCGCCGCCGTGACCGGTTCTTTTGGCAACCTCGGCATCCAGTTCGAGCCCCATCAACTCCAGGGGCTCAATCTCTCCGGGGAGCCCGCCTTCTTCCTGTGCATACGCAATCCCGAGTACCCCGTTTTGCCGATCTCCTTCAACGGCTGCCCTGGTGCCGTATAGCGACTTGTAGAGGTTGCAGCCGGGCCAGGCCATTGCTTTGCAACAGGCAACCTTTACCGTCACCCCACCTGTCGTCCTGAAAATCGCCGTCTCCCAGTCGTTGACTGTCCGATATGGCGAGTAAATGCGGTTTCCCAGCCCGACCACCTCGGTGAAATCCTGCCCGATGATCCAGCGGATGTCGTCGATCGCGTGAATGCCGCCGCCGGAAGAGATGCTCTCCTGCGTCGTCGTACCGAACCCGTCCCGCCAGGTCTTCTTTCCATCTCTTACAAACAGGTACACCAGACTGTGTGTATATTCAGACTCGGCGTAGCATACCTCGCCGATTGTGCCTTCCTTTACCAGCCGTCTCAGGGTGATCGTGCGTGGATCCCAACGGCTGTTCTGCTCCATGGCCAGCTTCAGGCCCGTTCGCTCTACCGCCTTGACGATCTCCATGCACTGGTGCAGCTTGTCGGCATTCTCCACCATCGGAATGGTCGTCAGGATGTGCTTTCCCGCCTCCAGGGCCGCCAGACACTCATCTCCGTGGCGAAAACCCGGCGTGCCCGTGCAGATGAAGTCCACGTCCTGGTCGGCCAGCAGGTCCCCGTAGTCTGTATAGACTCTGGGCACCCCGTATTCCCTGGCCAACTGGTTCGCCTTTTCCTCGTCTATATCGCACACCGCAGCGACATCCACTTCGTCGATGTAGTCGTGGAATGTCCTCAGATGCGACTCTCCGAATCCAAGCCCCACGATCCCTGCCTTCAAGGTAGCCATCAATTCCCTCCGACAGATAACAATCTCAAGTCACGCAAATAAGCCCAGACAACACGATTTCTCGCCAAAGCGGACCAATCTTTCTTTCAAGTTTAACTAATTTTTATAGTTAGTTAAGTTTAATTAACTTTTACTTGACATCAAAATCTGTCTTTCTGATATTGAAAGGCGCAATGCAGAGAAATTATAATATTTCTCTCATTGCTCTGGCCATTAGCTCCTCCGCGCAAGGTTTGGTAGCTAATGGCTTTTTTTATGCGCCTTGTCGATAAATACGCTCCAAATTTTTCTATTATATCCGGGATTGCAGTGTTGCCTTAGTTCGGCTGAACTTACTGCGTTCGCTTTACCCATTGCCTCAAGCCGGTGTCGAAGTGATCCCACACGGCCTGCCGCATCCCGTCCGGATCACGCGCCTTCAGGGCGAGGAAGATCCGTTCGTGGTTCTGGAAGTGTTCCAGGTCAATGCTCTCCCAGTCCCACCACTCACGGTGTGCCGTAACGAAAAATTCACTCAGCACCCGTCCAAGAGCCTGAGTCGCCAGATTTCCTGTTGCTTCGTAGGTCGCAAAGTGAAACGCCCAGTCGTGCGTGTAAAACTCGACAGGACGTTCTAACGCCTCCCGCATCGATTCCAGGTGTTGTCCCATCGCTTCCAGCTGATCTTCAGTTACGCGCTCTATTACCATCTCCACAATTCCAATATCCACCGCCCGTCGCAATTCGTACATTTCTATAATCGTCTTTTTATTTATAGATGGAACAAAGCTCAGATACTTAAACAAAGCCTGGGGGTCGAACTCTCTGACACTAATCCCATGCTTGGGACGAGCTTCCAGAATGCCTATTGCCTCTAAAATTTTGACCGCTTCTCGAACGGAGGCACGACTCACGCCAAACGCTTCTGCCATCTCCCGCTCTGTGGCCAACCTGTCTCCGGGCATCAATCCATTCTGCAAAATATGGTTCTTGATCGCACCGATGATCCTCTTACTCAGGTTTTCTTTTTCAATGCTATTAAACAAAGCCCATTCTCCCGACCTTTCCTTGTATTTCCATTGTACAGATATTTATGACTTTTTCACTCTGTTGATCCAATCATATTATTATATGATATAATGGTCTGACCATTATTGAAAATAATATTCTCAATCAATAACAATAATATATTTTGTTCTCAGCCCCTAGTCAAGAACTTTTTGGTTCATGCAGGCGTCGGGATGAAAAATGTTTGAGCATCAGGTTGCCGAGATAACGGGAAATACGATGTGAGACGGATACCGTCTCGAGTGATGTACGGTCTGCTGGGCCGGACGCATCTCCGTATCGGTGCCGAATTCGTGGCCGGTATTTGGGTTGCGGTCGAAGCGAGGGAAGTTGGACGAGGAAATTTCGACACGGATGCAGTGGCCTTTCCGGAACACGTTGCCGGTGACACTGAGGTCGATTTCGTATTCGTAGATCCGGTTGGGTTCGAGCAGGGTCGGGTTGGTAAGGCTTTCGCGGTAGCGAGCACGCAAGATGCCGTCGCAGAGGTTTTTGGCGTAACCAGTAGGGGAGACATCTACCAGCTTGGCTGTCCAGTCGGTGTCCGGGCCGTCGGTAGCGGCGTAGAGCACGGCTTTGATTGGTCCGGTGACTTCCATGTCGGCCTCCAGGGGAGCCGAGGTGTAACAGAGCACATCGCCGCGCATCTCGACCGGGCGCTGATCGTAGGGACCCCAGGGCACGATGTGGGGCGAGCAGCAGTTGTTACCACCCAGGGTTTGGACGGGGTACCGAGGGTCGTAAACAAAGTGGTCCGGGGTGTCTCCTTCTGGGAGAGTGGGAGACAGGCTCCCGTCGCCGAGCAGGCTGTTGGCACTGCCGCAGGAGTGGAGGTACCATTTCTGCCACCGGGTGCGCGCCAGGGGCCATTCGTTTTCATCGCGCCATTCGTTGGTGCCCATGATGAAGAGGCGCAGGGGCGGCTCATCTACGATGCCGTTGTCGATGCCTTTGAGCCAGTAGTCAAACCAGCGCAGTTCCAGGGCTTCTAAGTCCACCATGGAGTGAGCGCCGAAGTCGATGTCGCCTGTTCGGGAAGAGGCGCTCAAGATGTGGGGCCACGGCCCGACGATGAGCTTGCTCTGCCGGGCTTCGGGGGTGCGGCCGTGCTGCCGCAGGCCATTGAAGTTGGTGAAGGTGTTTGCGGCGTAGAGGTCATACCAGCCGCCCATGTTGAATGCGGGAACGGCGATGTCGCCCCACCGATTTTCGTCATTGATTTCGTCCCAGTAATCGTCGTAGGCGGCGTGTTGAACCCAGTCTTTCCAGAAGCCGAGGTCGCGCCCAGCCTGTTCGTCCATTTCTATGAGGGGGAGGTAACGAAAGGCTTCAGTCCAGTTGTGGTATTCGATGCTCTGGGCAGTGCGGGCGGTGGTGCGCATGCCCCAGGTCATGAGGACATTGAGTTGAAAGGCACCACCGGGATAGACCAGCCCGCTGAAGTAGTCGCAGCAGATGACGCGAGGGGCAAGGCAGGTGAGATACTGGCTTCTGTGCGGGGCGCTTTGCCATTGGACCAGGCCCAGGTACGAAGCACCGGCCATACCAATTTTACCGTTGCTCCATTCCTGACGGCCGATCCATTCCTGGGTGTCGTAGCCGTCTTTGCCTTCCCGGAAAGGGTAGTCGTTGCCCTCCGAGTCCCAGCGACCGCGACAGTCCTGCATCACACAGGCGTAGCCGCAGTTGGCCAGCTGCCGGGCTTTTTCGATCATGACATCGGTGTTATTGCTGTAGGGGGTACGCATCAAGACAGTGGGAAATTTTCCCGCGGCTCTGGGGAGGTAGATGTCAGCGGACAGATTAACTCTGTCCCGCATCGGGACTTTTTCGTCCAGCCGCATATCTACGTCGTAATTGGGTTCCATGGGAACTCCTTTTGACATGTCTCCATTAGTGGTTGCTTTATGAATCATCCCGACTAATACTCCTTTGAGTCACGCCTGTTTTGTGACCGTCTTCCGTAGTGGAAGCCGACCTCGCGGGTAGCCGTCTCACCACTCACCAGATCCGTGATTGTCACTTCCAGGACGTTGATACCGGGTTTGGTCTTGCTCAAATCCAACTCTATATACTCATTTTCACTCGATTCCGATCCGATTTGCTCGTAGGTCACTGAGACCTGAGGCTTCTTGCTCCTGAGGAGGGATCGGAACCCGGAGGCAACCATTCCGACGATCCCCACCGAACCTTCGGGGCTGAACCGGACCAGATATTGCACCTTGTAGCGGGTCTGACCGAAAGCGTCTTTATTCAGGTTGTAGATCTCGAAATAGGCATAGACCTTCTGGTCCAGTTTGTAGGCACGAGAGGGCATCGGCACCACCCAGATATTGCCCTTCCGAAATCTGATGTTCGATCCTTTATCGCCAATGGTAGAAGCGAGCTCGATGTCGCTCATCTGGAGCGTCATCGACCGATAGTCCTTGACCTCCAGCGACTGTTTATAGACCCCGATGTGCCCTGCGACCAGGTCTTTGAGTTGAACCTGGAGTTCGTATTTTCCAGGCGGCACCTGGACTCGGAGCATGTCGGGGACAAATGTCCCCTTCGCCCAGTTGGATTCTCCGGTGTTTCGATAGGAGAACGTATCTGTCGTTCGGTAGATGTTGGTGTGGCCTTCGTCCGCCAGAGCCAGTGATCCCTGCACATGGACCATAGAATCCGTGTCCCTTTCGACAAATTCTAACTGTTTGGGTGAAATGCCGTAATAGACTTCGAGCGTGGTTTGCCCATCGGGGCCTCGGAAGTCGGCCAGGTCATAGTAGAAGTGGAGGGCAGGGCCTCGGAGGCTGGGACGGTAATAGTCCGGGGTTGTGACAACAGTCCTTTCAAAGACGAGTTTGGGCGCATATTCGGGCATTCGCGCCGTGTATTTCAATTGTCTTTGTCCGGCGGGAATCGGGGGGAGCGGGGCAAAGTCATAGGCGCGATTGCCCAGTTCGTCGGTAAAGGTAAACTCGATGCCGTTCCGGATTTGTGTATAAGTCCAGGTCTCCCAGGGCACCGTATTGACCTCGTTGTCGATTGTGAGGGGCGCATAGCCCTGGAAATTGAGCCGAGTCTTCAGATCCAGGATATCGTCGGAGAGGCTCCCGAGTTCGTCTTCTTCTTGAGGAGTGGGAATATTCTGCAACATAAGGCGATCCAGATCCGAATCCGTCGATCCCGAAAGTGCTTCAACATTCTCATCATCCAGGGTGGGATCTCCAGCGGCTGTCCCTTCAGCCATCTGACGGGGGTCAACGGCGATGTCATCGGACAGAGCGTCACGGCGCGTCCGGACCGGGAAGACTGGTCCGGTAAAGGTCAAATAGTTGGCCTCGGGGCCATACATATCCACAGCCATCCGGGTGCGCACGGCCTCAACTTCGGCACTCACACTGAGTTGCCTGAGGTCGGACCGAGATCGGTAGTCGGGTTCCCCATAACGGATATAGACCTCTCCCCGCCGGTCCCAGGGGTGGGTCCCCTCCGCGAAGAAGGTGCGGGCATGCCACACCCGGCGGTAGTGCTCGATGATACGCTCGTTGACCGGGGTCAGGATATCGGAATCCCGACGCACCCAGAACTGATCCAGATAGGCCTGGCGCTCTGCAGCTTCAGCGATAGCCCGATAATTGTCGAGTTCCTTCTTGGAAGCTACGAGTGAGATATCCGTATAGAGCTGGCGCTCTCTATCGTCCAGGTTCTGTAGATAGCGTTCGAAGTGTTCCAGGGCGGATTCGAAGCGCTCATGGAAGAAATAGCCCTGGGCCACCAGAGGCAAGAGCCGGAACTCCTGGGGATTGGCCTCCAGATAAGGGGTGAGGTGGGTATTAATTTTGTCATATTGCCTGGCCTGTACGCAGGAAAGCCCGAAAGCGTAGAGGCCATCCGGGTCATCGGATTCCAGTTCAACGTATTTTGAATAGTATCCAATCGCCTTTTGGTGGTCCTCCCGAAAGTGTTCGTAGGCCTCTCCGAGAAGCCAGTAGGCCGGGGCGTAGGTCGAATCGATCTTGGCCGCCCGCTTCCCCTCGCCCACAGCACGTCGGAAATTGTAGAAGGCCGCCAGTCCCTTGCCAGGCATTTTGACGTGGACCAGCCCCAAACCCACGCGGGCATCGGGAAGGTTGGGATCGAGTTCCCTGGCCGTCGCGAAGGCATCTTTGGCTACCTCAAAGTCTTCCTTCTTGAGGGCAGCGTAGCCGAGCCGGATCTGGAGAGTAGCGTCTTTCGGGTATGCTTCGGCCAGGTGGGCAAAGGTATCAACGGCCCTGCTAAACTCGCTCGCTCGCACCTGCTGCTCCCCCAGGGCGACCATAGAGTCCCGCGCGGATTTGGAGATGACTTGTGGTGCCGCCTCGGACGGTAGATCCTGGGCAGAGACGGCAAGTGTGAGGATCCAGATTGACGTCCAAAAGGAGACCAAAGAGAAAGTAAAACGCCGAAATTCGACAGAAACGCTCATCGTACACCTCCAGTCTATACACCACCGGGATCTTGACTGTAAAGGTGGATCCTTCTTCAACTACCATTACATCTACGGAACTTTAGAACAATATAAGGTTTGCTAACAGGAGAAGTCAAGCGGCAGGTACGATCCGATCTCGTTATATTGCTGTGTCCTCACGAAGTTAAAAAAACTCCTTTTGAAATTTTTTAAAAAAAGCTAACTTAAACCAAAGACTGTCAGGTCGGGTTTTTTATAAGTAGAGGAGGAGGGGATGCAGAAGCTCATTGTTTCACGAGATGACGAAATCTATGAGGCTTTCGCCGACATTGCCCGGACGCCGGACGGTATCCTCGTCTGCACTTACCGCGAGAGCATGGCTCATGGTCCCTGGCCCTTTTCGCGGATCGTAGTGCGCCGCAGCGAGGACGGTGGCTACACCTGGCAGCCCAAGCAGGTAGTCATTGAGAAGGATGGTGAGAAAGGGGAAGGGCGGCTGAACTGTTCCCGCATCACAGTCTGCCGGAATGGAACCCTGTTGCTGATCGTAGATTTCTACGTGCCTGGTCGGGACTGGTTGGTGAATCCGGTCGAGAACCTGCTGTTCTGGAGCAGTGATTCTGGCCGGACATGGGAGGGGCCTATGGAGACGGGCATCACCGATGGGATCGTGCCTTCCACAAAGGAGTTGTCCAACGGCGACCTGCTCGTCGGTGTGACTCGCCAGCGTTCTACGGATGGAAGACGCTCCGGCCTGACCGAAGAGCAGACAATCTATCGTTCCGACGACGGTGGTCGAACCTGGGAGGGACCCTCAGTGGTTCCAGCTCCGCCTTACCTGCGGCTGAATGAGGGTGACTTCGCTGAATTGGACGACGGCACGGTGGTCTGCTACATGCGTGAAGATGGGGAGCGGTTCACGGGTTGGAAGAGTATTTCGAACGACAGTGGTCGCACATGGTCTGAAGCCTTTCGCAGCCAGATGCATTCCTGCCTGGGCCGTCCATCGGTCGGCCGGGTTCGGTCTGGCGAGATCGTTGTCACCTACCGCTTCTATTCTGCGGTATCCACCAGCCTGGCTCTGTATGTAGAGACTACCGCCGAGGCGGTTCGCCGAGACGATCCGAACCCGAATGATTACGTGACCGACTATCGCCAGGCCAGGTTTGCCTTTCTGGACAATGACCGCAGCCTTCACCCCGATAGCGGTTATTCCGGGTGGGTGCAACTCCCCAGTGGCGATCTGTACGTGGTCAACTACATTACCGATGACGCTCCCCGGGCTTTTATTCGGGGCTACATTGTCTCTCGCCATGATTGGTTCCTGTTCCCGGAAGGCGCTGTGCCGTGGCTGCCCCCATCCTCCTCCCAGCCCTATGTGGAGTTGTCCGCCGAGTGGGCCCGGAAGCAGCATGAGCGCAACCGAACGCAGGACTGGTCGCGCTATGTGCCAACACAGAAGTAAGGATCGGAATTCCGAGTGTCCAGCGGTTGGCGAGAAATACAGAGAATAATGTCAAAAAAGTTCTCCGAGCGAATGCGCCGCTCAAGAATAACACAGTAATTGATTTGCCATTATTTGCAATGCAGGTCCTCGTCAGGTGCGCTATCTGGCGGGGATTTTCTATACAGGGGTGGGAATAATGATCCGGAAGATTCTGCACATAGGAATGGCCGTGGGAGTGATCTTTTTGGGACTGATCGCCCTGGTGGAGTTACTGGGATATGTGACCTGGTATCTGATGCCCAGAGACACGGAGTCCATGCAACAGGCGTCCGAGTTTGAGGCAATCATGGGCAGGTTGGTGCAAAGTCCCACAGAGGGGGCTATCCAGGTTGTGGTGCCGGACCGACGTCCGAAGACCGCAAAAGCCGTGCATCGGGTGATGGAATGGCCGGAAAGAAGGGGACGGCAGTTTTGGGAAGCCCCAATGCTAAAAGAGAGGGTGGCGGTGGGTGAGTTGCCTCCGGTTGGAGAACGGCTGCCGGAGAATCCTCTGGTGATTGTGCCGCCCCATCAGAATGGGCCTTATGGAGGCACCTGGACGCGGTTTGCAACGGGACCGAGAGATATAGGCATTGTGGAGGCTCGGTTTGCCTATGAGGGATTGGTGAGATGGGATCCGATGGGTCAAAAAATTCTTCCCAATCTGGCAACGCACTGGGAGATAGCCGATGGGGGACGGACGTACACGTTCTGGTTGCGAAAGGGGGTGCGCTGGTCAGATGGACATCCTTTTACAGTAGAGGATATTTTCTTCTGGCATGAAAATGTGTTGCGTAACGAGGAGTTGACACCGGTGGTCGCGCGGGATTTTCAGCGGGGAGGCGAAGTGATGGCGATGGAAAAGGTCGATGCGTACACCGTGCGTTTTCGCTTTAAACGACCCAATGGTCTTTTCCTGAAATTGCTGGCGTGGGGGCGCGGATACGAAATGTTGCGGTATCCGGCGCATTATATGGCGCAGTTTCATCCGCGGTATGTGCAGTTGGAGAAATTAGAAGCGATGGCCGGGGAGCACGGTTTTGATTTCTGGCACCAGCTTTTTCAAGACAAGCGGGACTGGCGGAATCCGGATATTCCCAGACTGTGGCCGTGGGTTGTCGTGGCACCGCCACCGGCCCGCCCTTCCGTGTTCGAGCGCAATCCCTATTATTGGAAGGTGGATCCAGAGGGGAATCAGCTTCCTTATATTGATCGTATGACTTTTGAGATTTACGACCGCGAGACGATCAATCTCAAAGCGATTAACGGGGAGATTGGGATGCAGGGGCGGCACATTTTGATCGAAAACTATTCCTTATTTATGGAGAATCAATCGCGCGGAGGGTATCGGGTGCTGCACTGGATTACCGGAGGAACCGGGGGAGAGTGCGTTGCGCTGAATTTGAATCACAAGGATCCGGTGATGCGCGAAATTATATGGGATCGTCGGTTCCGCATTGCGCTGTCACACGCGATTGATCGGGAGGCGATTAACGAGGTCGGCGGGTTTGGTATCGGTCAGCCCAGGCAACCGGCACCTTTGCGGACGTCGGTGCATTATTCAGAGGCATTTGAAAAAGCATATATCGACTACGAGCCGGATAAGGCCAACTCGCTTTTGGACGAGATGGGGCTGGTGGAGAGAGATCGGTCTGGTATGCGATTGCGTCCGGATGGGAAGCCGATCAGGGTAGCAATTGAAACGATGTCGATCAACAACAGGGTGCTGGAATTGGTGGCGAATGATTGGACGGCGGTGGGGGTGAAGACGGAGATCAAAGAAGAAGCCCGACAGCTTTATTACGAGCGAAGAAAGGCGTTGATACACGATGCGGCAACTGCGGGCGGTGAGGTTCAGAACCCACTTTTGGAGCCGCGCTTGTTTGTCCCCTATAATGTGGGATCGAGCCATGCGATTGGGTTCACGCATTGGCTTTTGACCAATGGAAAACGCGGGGAGACGCCCACGGGAGATATACGGCGCTGCATTGAACTGTTCTGGCAGATTGAGGAGACGCCGGACGAGGCCGAACAAATTCGGCTGTTTGGAGAGATTATAGATCTGAACCGGAAAAATCTCTGGGTGATTGGAACAATCGGGAGTATGCCTTCGATTATGTTGGTACACAATACATTTCGGAATGTGCCGGAGGTCGCCATGGCATCGTGGTCGGTTCGCACACCTGCGAATACGGCGGTTGAGTGTTATGCGATTGAGCCATAGCCCGTATAGGGGATTACTCGTTCAGTGCCGAAAATTGGGCGATTTGTTCAATCTTGCCATCGACAATGCCCATGTACCCAATTAGCATTTCGTCAAAACTTTGCTCACCCCAGCGAACCGTTGCGGATGGGTCGGGGTTGAGTTTGTTTTTTGCCGAGTTGTCAAAGACGGCATGGCTGACTATGCGCGTTCCAGCGGGCAGATGTTTAGGGGTTGAGAGGGCGTAGAACCGCTGCCAGTTGAACGTGTAATTTGGCACGGAGAGCAGGGTTTCGCGGGTTCCATCGGGATAATGTGCCACATAGCGGAAGCCCGCGCCCCGGAAGTGCATGTGGGGGAAGAGGGTGTAGAGGGTGACGTCCTGTTCAAAGATTTTTACGGATGAGTCGCGATAGGCACTCGCATGCGGTGGGATTTTAATTTTCGGATTGGCGGGACCGACCACGCGGTGTTCGCGCAGGTTTTGGGCGTCGGTGAAATACAACCCCAGCCGGCTTTCATCCACTTCGGGACGTCCAGTGGTTGTATAGTGGATTTGAAATTGGATTTTGCTCCCTTTGGGGAGTAGTTTTGTCGTGCCTTTGGGCAGCATGACACCGTCCATGCCCGGTACATAAGAGGCAAAGATGCCGTCTAACCAGCGGTTCTTTTTGACGGTTTTCATTTTGTGCCTTTTGGGATAGATCAGGTGTGCCAGTGCGTGGTGCATGGCCGCGCGATTTCCCGGTAAAAATTCAGTCCCGCGCAATTGCACATCGTGGTCTATGGGTACGGTAATTTTGAGATAGCGATAATCGACAATGCCGGTCGCTGGGATTTCCTGCCGTTCCAATGCGATGACCAGGTCGGGTTCGCCATAAGCCCAGGTTGTGGCTTGTGTCGGGTTTTCGGATAGGGGATCCGGGCCATCACCGCGGGGCGATCCAGCTTCGATCCAGTGAACGAGGATTTGTTCTTCTTCTGATGTGAGAGACATGTCGTTGCTAAATGTGCCGATGTGTGGGTCTGCATGCCAGGGGGGCATGCGTCGGGTGCGTACTACTTCGCGCATCATTGGAGACCAACCCGCGACTTCTTTGTAATCGGTCATGTCAAAGGGTGCTATGCCGCCGGTTTGGTGACAGGTGACGCATTTGTTTCGCAGAATGGGTGCTACCTGTTTTGCATAAGAGATCTGTTTGTGTTGTGCGCGGTCTTTGCCCGGCAGGGCAATCAGGCAGCCGGGGGATGCAACGGCTTTGACGGCGATTTCTTCACCTTTGAGATGGGCGATGAGTGCATCGGCGAGATAATGGTTGGATGCACTGGGTTTTTGCGCTTCGTAATTCAGACGATCGTCGATGGGGCCGCGGTAGAGGATGCGCCATGTTTTGGGATCGATGACAAGTGCTTCAGCCGTGCGGTGCAGGTCGAGCGATTCGGCGACGAGTTGCGTTTCATCAATGAGGATGGGATAGTCGATGGAGAAGGCGTCGGCTTCTTCGCGTACGCTTTCGCGGTCGTCTTGCAAGTTGGCATTGAGCATTAAAAATTGCACGCCTTTGGGCGCGTATTCTTCGCGTATCGCGTTGAGGTCATGCACTGCATTGCGCACAATAGGGCAACCATTGCCCTGGATGAATAAGACGATGGCAGATGCGTCTGAGTGCTCGTGGAGTGTGTGGAATTCGCCGTTCTGATCATAAAGGCCAAAATCATCTACGACAATATCCACGGATTGTGGTGTTTCTTGAATAGCAGAACAGCCGATGAAGAGGCAGGATAGGATATACAATAGGTGTTTCATAATATCTCCTTAAAATTCTCTACTCCGCAATAATTCCAGTACGCGTTCGAGGTCGTCATTGCTGTAAAATTCGATTTCGATTTTGCCCCGAGAGCCTCTGCGGTTGATGTTGACCGCCGTGCCAAAATAACGCTGGAGGTCTTCTTCGAGAAATAGCAGGTTGGGGTCTTTGGGGGGCGTGGATTTTTTTTCTGTGGAGCCTTCTTTGAGTGCTTTGACGAGGGCCTCTGTGCGGCGAACCGATAATTCCTGTGCGATAATCCGCTGGCATAAGGCAATTTGTTGATCCGCGTTGTCAAGACCAAGCAGTGCGCGGGCGTGACCTGCAGATATCTGCCCGGCTTGGAGTGCGTCGAGGACTTCGGGTGTCAATGCGAGGAGACGCAAGGTGTTGGCAATGGTCGAGCGGTCTTTGCCCACATGCTCGGCAACTTCTTCCTGTGTGAGAAAACATTCCTCTATGAGCATGCGATAGGCTTTGGCTTCTTCAATGGGGTTGAGATTTTCCCGCTGGATGTTTTCAATCAGCGAGAGTTCCATCATTTCCTGGTCTGTTCCCACATCCATAACAATCGCAGGTACGACCGCGAGTTCGGCCTGACGCGCGGCGCGGAAACGACGTTCGCCTGCGATCAGTTGGTAGCCCGATCCAAATCGGCGCACGGAAATAGGCTGTATGATGCCTTTTTCGCGGATTGATTGCGCCAATTCGCCCACGGCTTTGGGATCGAATTCCGTGCGTGGCTGGTGGGGATTGGGTTCAATATCATCAATGGGTATTTCGATGATTTGCCGTTGGGTCTGTCCCGCAGGCGAAGGAGCAATTTCCGATGTGATTTTTTCGGCAGGGGTTGCATCGGCACCGGGAATCAGGGCGCCCAACCCCTTGCCGAGGGCATTGCGTTTAGCCATTGATGACCTCCCCGGCTAAGTTCATGTAATTTTGTGCACCAGAAGATATAATATCGTAGAGGATGATGGGTTTGCCAAAACTGGGTGCTTCGCCGAGTTTGACGTTGCGCGTGATAATTGTATTATAGACGCGGTCGCCAAAATGCGATTTGGTTTCTTCGGCAACCTGGCGCGCCAGATTGAGACGTCCGTCGTACATTGTGAGCAGTACGCCTTCAATGGCGAGGTGGGGGTTGAGGTGTTGCTGCACGAGGCGGAGGGTGTTGAGCAATTTGCTCAGGCCCTCGAGCGCGTAGTATTCGCATTGTATGGGGATGAGCACGGAGTCGGCTGCCGTCAGCGCGTTGAGCGTGAGCAATCCCAATGAGGGGGGACAGTCGATGATGATAAAGTCGTAGGTTTCGCGCGCTTGCAAGAGGGCATTTTTGAGGCGTTGTTCGCGCGAAATGATGGAGACCATTTCCACTTCGGCACCGGTGAGGCGAATGTGAGAGGGCGCAATGCTGAGAAAGGGCAGATCGCTCTGGTAGATGACTTCCATTAGCGGTACGTCTTCGAGGAGTACTTCGTACACACAGGGCGTTTGTTCATCTATCTCAATACCACATCCGCTGGACGCGTTGGCCTGTGGGTCTATGTCGAGCAGCAGGGTTTTCTTTTCTGCAGTGGCCAGACACGCAGATAGGTTGACTGCGGTGGTGGTTTTGCCCACGCCGCCTTTTTGATTGGCTATGGCAATGACCCGTGCAGACATCTCAAATCCCGAAAATTCAAGTATAAATAGCGATATTCAAGTCCGTAGAATATAGTGTACGCACAGGGGAAAATCAAGCACGGGCATTTATCAATAAGTTGTGCTGTGGGGTGGAAAGGCGAGGGTTATGGTGCTTTTTGTAATGGCTTAGAGTACTGCATAAAATCGTTAAAGAGCACAAATTGAGATTCATCGGTATCAGATTGCGGCCTGTATTTCGCGAGATGCTGGTCTTTGTGAAGTATTTCTGCCAGTACGATCAAATCTAACCGCTTGAGTATATCGGCTGTAATTGGTCGTTTTGCATCCCAAAAAATGAAAGCATGCAAAAATTCTCGCGCGGCTTTTGAGTTGAGAAGGTCAGCAAATAAAATCGCTTCATCTCGATTTGTGCATGGGAGAAAATAACAGGTATCGTCAACCATTGCGGGTTTTCCATCCAGAGGAGGTATGATTGAGAATTGAATTTTTTTGTATAACCCGGAAATCGCTACCTTCCACTGGGCAAAGGAATAATCGCCGACGCCGAAGATAGAAAAACGCGGTTTGTTTTTATAAATAGAGCTTTTTCGCCGATCCAATTTGTCCGCATGGTTTGTGAGATAAGCCCATGTCCTGGGTGCCTTCTCTCGAATGATACGGGTTTCATCTCCGACTTTTCGCTGTGGTATGAGAACCCATCGCTCGGGCGTTTCAGTTTTGCATTTGACGACATGCGAACTTTTGTAAAGAGGGAACACAAACGTATCTTCTATATCGACAGCTTCGCCCAGGCCATTCACAAAAGTGCCATTTTCGCGTGTAAATTCCATTATTCTGGCGCAGTCGTGCTTTACGCCCGACCGCCATTTGAAAGGAACATGACCATCGAGTTGAGACCATTTTTCATACTTTTTCAAATCGGCTAAAATTTCAGTATTGTGCATTCCTATCTCAGAGATTTTACATTTATCTGAAATGCCCTGAAAAACACCGCAGGATTTTATTTCAGAGGGCGCGCCCGTCTTACATACCAATAAGCAGGCGGAGACAGAGACATTGAAATGCGTCTTAGAATCTATGATATACAAATGGGATTCTGAGACGTGAAAATCGCGGTTCCATACGTATTTTAGAACTTTTCTCGCTACTGTGGTTTTGCAAAGCATTGCCAATACTGCGTTTTTGTTCTGCAATTTATCCAGTAGATGGATGAGCATCCACTCGGATATATCGAAGTTGGATTTTCCCGTTATTGCGTCGAATCCTTTGTGACCTTGAAAATTGCTCTTAGCAGGTAAATTCGATCCGCGAATGCGCCCCAAGCTCGAATTGGTTACCCAGGGTGGGTTGCCAAGCAATAGAATGGGTTGTGGTAGGCGAGACAAAATATCTTCCCAATCGAGCTGAAAAAAATCTTCATTTTTGAGTTCGATCCGAGTATGGTCTATTTTCCTCAGTTTTCGTTCAAGTTCCAGTAAATATTCTCTGTTGATTTCGTTGCCCAAAAATTTTCGCGCTTGCTGAAAAGTGTCCATAGCACTCACTATAAACCCACCTGTACCGCACGTTGGTTCGACGATGCTCTCTGGTCGTACGCCTGTAGAATGCAGGAAATGACATATTTCATCTGTGAGTTCAGACGGCGTTTGAAAGTCACCAAATTCCACTGTCCGTCTGTGAGTGTGGTTTTTTACTTTCAATTGCTTTTCCATCTGTGACGCCAAACAAACTGGCATGCTCGCGAGAAGACTCGATACGTGCAAATTGGTGCGCCTCTTCACAAGGCAAACTGATTGTCAATTCGGGTTTCATTTTGGCTTTCCTACGTGAAATATATGGATTACTTGAAGATAGTCATTTTTCGGCGTTTTTCAAGTCTCATCAACTATCTTGGGCAATCTCGGACATATTTCATTTAAGATGCTGGGGTTTTGGGCAAATTTTGAGCGGCTGGTTTTCAAGTGAGGACCAATTTGTGGGATAAAACAAGTGCCTGCCTCCTCAATGGAACAGGCACTTTTGTTTTTTTCCTATCCAAAAAAATAGGAGGTTACTCTGCCAGCGCAGCGTGGGCGGTTGCGAGGCGGCGATGGGTACGCGGCAGGGTGAGCAAGACCGGCATAAGCCTATTTGGTCATGAAATGGGTTGAGGAACGAGTGGTAGTCGGTTATATTTGTCGTAGCGATAAGCGGTGGACCTATATTACGCGCTGCAATTGAAACCTGTACACAAAGATTTATAGAGAGGATCATTGATTCATGCGCTTTTTCAATACGAGCGGTCCGGTGGTGGCAGCAGACCATTACTGCATTCCTCCTCTGGAAAGGCTGAACCTCGCCGATGTGCGCAGGCTCATCCGCGACAAACGCTACTTCGTGCTGCACGCGCCACGGCAGACGGGCAAGACTTCGGCATTGTTGGCTCTGCGCGACTTGCTCAATGCCGAAGACGCCTATCGCTGTGTGTACGTCAACATCGAAGGCGGGCAGGCCGCGCGCGAAGATGTGGAACAGGTGATACGTACCATTTTGGGCGAGTTGGCATCTCGGGCGCGTTCAGTGGGCGACGCATTTCTGGACGAGGTCTGGTTTGACATCCTGGCGAAATACGGGCCCCATGTTGCTTTGCGCGAGGCGTTGACGCGCTGGGCCGAGTCGGCCCCGAAGCCGTTGGTGCTGCTCATTGATGAGATCGATGCTCTGATTGGCGATTCTCTGCTGTCCGTGTTGCGGCAGTTGCGGGCAGGCTACGATTTGCGCCCAGCGGGGTTTCCGCAGAGTGTGGTACTGTGTGGCGTGCGCGATGTGCGCGATTATCGCATCCAATCAACCGCAGAGAACGCGCTTATCGCCGGAGGCAGTGCGTTCAATATCAAAGCGCGATCCCTGCGCCTGGGTGACTTTTCGCGGGACGAGGTGATCGCCCTGATCAATCAGCATGCCGAGGAGACGGAGCAGGCGTTCACCCCTGACGCGCTGGACACGATCTGGACGCAGACCCAAGGGCAGCCCTGGCTGGTGAACGCGCTGGCGGATGAGACCTGTTTCCACGACGGGGATACAGCAGACCGACTTCGTCCGATCACCGAAGATGACATCCGCAACGCGCAAGAGCAACTCATTCTGCGCCGAGAGACACATTTGGATCAGTTGGCGGACAAACTCAAGGAGAAGCGCGTGCAGCGTGTGATTGAACCGCTCTTGAGTGGTGGCGAGGAACGCCGTTTCATTGACCGCGACCTGGAGTACATCCGCGATCTCGGCCTCCTGGCTCAAGATCGGCCCTTGCGTATTGCCAATCCCATCTACGCCGAGGTCGTCCCGCGTGAGTTGACGTGGGTGATCCAAGAGGAGTTTGAGCAGGAAACCGCATGGTACGTCAATGTCGATGGCAGCCTGGACGTAGTCAAGCTAATGACCGAGTTTCAGACATTTTTTCGCGAGCACTCAGAACATTGGGTGACGCGGTTTCAATATCAGGAGGCCGGTCCGCAGTTACTGTTGCAGGCGTTTTTGCAACGCATTGTGAACAGTGGCGGGCGCATTGAACGGGAATATGGCCTGGGCAGAATGCGTACAGATCTGCTGATTGTCTGGCCGCAGGGCGATCAGACGCGCAAGGTTGTGATTGAGTGCAAATTGCTCCACAAGAGTCTGGAGCAGACCATTGCCGAGGGTCTGGAACAGACGGCGGAGTACATGGATCGTTGCGACGCAGAGGTGGGTCATCTGGTGATTTTTGACCGTCGTGCAGGCAGGCGTTGGGAGGACAAGGTGTTCCACTTCCGCCGGGCATCGGAAAGCGGGGTAGAGATTGACGTATGGGGCATGTGATAGCGTCTCGGGAGACATACAAAAAGCAAGTGCCCGCCTTCTCAATGGAAGCGGGCACTTTTGTGTTTATTCCAGAAATAGAAGATTACTCTTCCAGTGCAGCGTGGGCGGCTGCGAGGCGGGCGATGGGTACGCGGAAGGGTGAGCAGGAGACGTAGTCCATGCCGATGTTGTGGCAGAAGTGTACAGAGGATGGATCGCCTCCGTGTTCGCCGCAGATGCCCACTTTGAGGTCGCCTCGGGCGCCGCGTCCGTTTCTGGTGCCGAGTTCGACGAGTTGCCCCACGCCGGTCTGGTCGAGGGTCTGGAAGGGATCGTTTTCGAGGATGCCCTTTTCGACGTATTCGCCCAGGAATTTGCCGGCGTCGTCGCGGGAGTAACCATAGGTCATTTGCGTGAGGTCGTTGGTGCCAAACGAGAAAAATTCAGCGTGTTCGGCAATTTCGGCGGCGGTAAGAGCAGCGCGGGGAATTTCGATCATGGTGCCGACGAGATACGCGACGCGCTTGCCGGTTTCGCTTTCGACTTCGCGAGCCACGCGGTCTGTCATGATTTTGAGTTCGGTAAATTCTTTGACTGCGCCGACGAGTGGAATCATGATTTCGGGAACCGCTTTGGATCCCACATTGGCGGCGGCTTCGAGGATGGCGCGCACCTGCATTTCGTAAATTTCTGGATAGGTGATGCCCAGCCGACAGCCGCGATGCCCGAGCATGGGATTAAATTCGTTGAGGGATTCGACCTTGTCCTGAATCACGCGCAACGAGGTATTGAGCCGCCTTGCCATTTCCTCTTGCTGGTCGCTCTCGTGTGGGAGAAACTCGTGCAGAGGGGGGTCGAGCAGGCGAATGGTCACGGGCAGTCCGGCCATGGCATTGAATATGCCTTCAAAGTCGCCGCGCTGGATGGGCAATAGCTTTTCGAGGGCACCACGACGGCCTTCTTCATCATCGGCGAGAATCATTTCGCGCACGATATTGATGCGGTCGCCTTCAAAGAACATGTGTTCTGTGCGGCACAGGCCAATGCCTTCGGCGCCAAAGTCGCGCGCGACAGCCGAATCGTGTGGCGTATCCGCATTGGTGCGTACATTGAGTGTGCGAATCCCATCTGCCCAACTCATCAAGGTGGCAAAATCGCCCGAGAATTCAGGCTCCTGTGTGGGAACCTGGCCGAGCATGACTTCACCTGTAGAGCCGTCAATGGAGACCCAGTCGCCGCCTTTGACAACCGTATCGCCAACAGAGAATTGATTCGCTGTGTAGTCGATGACCAGATCGCCACAACCGGCCACACAGCATTTGCCCATACCGCGAGCAACCACAGCAGCGTGTGAGGTCATGCCCCCGCGTGCGGTGAGAATGCCCTGTGCGGCGTCCATACCACCGATGTCTTCGGGCGAGGTTTCAAGGCGCACCAGCAGAACCTGCTCGCCCTGCTCGGCGGCTTCTTCGGCTTCTTCGGCGAGAAAGACGACTTTTCCCGACGCAGCGCCCGGTGAAGCGGGCAATCCCGTAGCCAGTACATTGCGTTCAATTGTGGGATCGAAGGTGGGGTGCAGGAGTTGGTCGAGTTGTTCGGGTTCCACGCTCTGCACGGCTTCGGTCTTGGTGATCAGGCCTTCGTTGACCATGTCAACGGCAATTTTGACAGCGGCAGCGGCTGTGCGTTTGCCACTGCGGGTTTGCAGCATCCAGAGTTTGCCCTGTTGCACGGTAAATTCGATGTCCTGCATGTCCCGATAGTGATTTTCGAGTGTTTGATAGATGCCTTCGAGTGTTTGGTAGGCTTCGGGCTGTCTGCTCTTCAGGCGTTCTACAGGCTCGGGCGTGCGCACGCCTGCGACCACGTCTTCGCCCTGTGCATTGGTGAGAAATTCGCCGTAAAATGTGTTTTCACCCGTTGAAGGATCGCGCGTAAATGCAACGCCTGTGGCGCAGTCATCGCCCATGTTGCCATAGACCATGGATTGTACGTTGACCGCTGTTCCCCAGTCTCCGGGGATATTTTCCAGACGCCGATAGGTGATGGCGCGATCCGCCTGCCATGAGCCAAATACCGCGCCAATACCACCCCAGAGTTGCTCGATGGGGTCGGTGGGGAAATTTTGTCCCGTGCGTTTTTTGACGATGTCTTTGAACATATCGACGAGGGTTTTGAGGTCCTCTACGGTCATGTCGAGGTCGTCCTCGATGCCGCGCTTTTCTTTTACTTCGTCGATGGCGGCTTCAAAGGGATCTATTTCGAGGCCCTCGGGTGTCACGCCCATTACCACATCGCCATAGGTCTGGATGAAGCGGCGATAAGAGTCCCATCCAAAACGCGGGTTGTTGCTTCTGGCAATAAGACCTTCTGTGATTTCATCGTTGAGGCCGAGGTTGAGTACGGTTTCCATCATGCCGGGCATAGAGACGCGCGCACCCGAGCGCACGGAGAGAAGCAATGGGTTTGTCGCATCGCCGAATTTGCCACCCATAACATTTTCGAGTTTGGCAACGTTGTCCATCACCTGTTTTTCAAGGGCTTCGGGATATTGTTTGTCGTTATCGTAATAATACGTGCAAACCTCGGTGGTGATGGTAAATCCAGCGGGCACGGGTATGCCAAGGCCCGACATTTCTGCGAGATTCGCACCTTTACCACCGAGCAAGTTGCGCATTTCTGCAGAGCCTTCGGCTTTGCCATCGCCAAAGAAATAGACATATTTTTCTTCTTGTTTTGCTGTTGCCATTGCGTCCTCCAAAGGGATTCAAATCAGGGCATAAAAATGTGCCCGGGTTATATTTTAGCAAGGAAAAATATAATAGGGCAAAAAAACGAGCAAGGATTTTGTTGGAATTGAAAAAAAAAGCAGGGCTGGGGATCGAGGTGGGCTGACTACTCATTACTGGTGGTATCGGGCTGTGAGGTATTGATGGTATCGGGCCGTGGCGTATTGATAGTGTCAGATTGCGAGATATTGATAGTATCGGGTTGTGGCGTATTAATGGTATCAGGCTGTGGCGTATTGATAGTGTCGGGCTGTAGGGTTTGAAGTAAATCAGTCAATGATTTTATCTGATTGAACTGGACATTGCTTTCCCAACCGAGGATGGTTTGCAAAATGCTTCGCCGCCCCACATAGATACGCAAATCAGCGGTAGATCCAAAGCTCAGGGCAATGGGGGTTTGTTTGACGGCGACTTCCAGGCCAAAGGTGCGAACATTGCCTTCAATGACGGCATATCCGTGGACTTCTGATACTTCTCCATGACCGATAAACCCCTCGCGGTCGGTAAAGAGATTGCTCAATATTTCAACGGGCTGACCGGGGCGTACCTTCCACGCACTGGTTTCGGCCATCCAGGCACCGATGACTGTACCTTCGCCTTCTCCTGCGATGATCATGACAACGGCACCCTGACTGGCCTGCATGCCCGGATAGAGATCCTGGCGGGCCACCACACCATTGACTGGCGCGCGCAGGGTTGCGCGTTCGAGGGCTTCGTGCGCGGCTTCGAGATTGTGTTTTGCCTTGTCCAGAGATGCCTGGGTTTGGCGCATTGCCGCTTCGGCCTGTTGGATTTCAGCGGGCAGGGGACCGCGTCTTACCAGGTTGAGATTTTCGAGTTCGACTTTTAAGCTGGCCTCAGCGAGGTCGTAATTGGTTTTGGCGCGTTCGTAGTCTTCCTGACTGAAGAGCCGCTGGCCTTCATAGAGAGCCTGGGCGCGTTTGAGGTCCTGTTGCCGAGCTGTGAGGTTGATGCGTGCTTGCTCAACGCGCGATTCGGCTATTTTGATTTCTTCGGGGGTTGGCTGTGCGCGCAGCAGGGCAAGTCGCGCCTGTGCAGCTTCGAGGTTGGCCATTTCCCGTTTGATCTCTTGTTCGGCGGTTGCTGCAGCTGCTCTCAAATCGCCGTCGTAGAGCCGCGCGACGGGTTGACCGGCTATGACGGAGTCGCCGGGTTCTGCGAGGATTTCGTGGATGTCCTGGCTCATGGGCGAATTGATATATATTTTGTCTCCTGGTTCTACAATGCCTTGAGCCATCACGATATCGTCAATCTGGATCAGTGCAAGGGCGAGTGCAATGGCCCCAATTACACCGAAGACCCAGAGTAGCCATTTGACTATTCTGCCTTTTCGGCGACGACGCATCATGGGATTATTTTTTTCCTTTTGCTTGACAGATTTTGGCAGAATGGTATATTTTACAATTCTATACCAAAATCCTGGATGGGCGCGTAGCTCAGGCGGTAGAGCAACGGCCTTTTAAGCCGTGGGTCGCAGGTTCGAATCCTGCCGCGCTCACTATTACAAAACGGCCCTGAATCACAATGATTTCAGGGCTTTTTTCGCGCCCCTTGCGAGTAAATATAGTAAATAAATCTATTATATTGTTTTGCAAAGGTCAAGAAAGTTATAAATAAAAATTATGATTTGGGACCGCTATATGGCGAGGTAACTTGACATCACAACGGGTATTAAATATATTGTGGATCAACGAACTCAAGAATAGGAGATGTTTGTGCTTACCCGAGAAAAATTAAACGCGCAGTCCCTGGCTTTTGAAACGGCAGCTCTGGAAGATATTTTGATCTGGGCATGGGAGACGTTGGGGTCTCGCGTGGCGTTTGGTACTGCTTTTGGTGCCAGCGGCATGGTTTTGCTCGACGTGATGCAAAAGGTTGCGCCGCAAATTCCCGTATTTACAATTGACACGGGTTTTCTGTTTCCCGAAACTCTGAGTTTGATCGACCGCGTGGAGGCACGATATGGGATTGAGACTGAGCGGGTGCATTCCCGTTTGAGTGTTGAAGAGCAAGCGCGTGATTACGGTGATGAACTCTACAAGCGGGATGCCGACCGCTGTTGCTGGTTGCGAAAAGTCGAGCCTTTGCAACGCAAGTTGTCCCGGTTGAATGGCTGGATTAATAGCCGCCGGCGAGATCAGGGCGATACCCGCAGCCAAATTTCCATTCTGGAATATTATGAGACAGATGGTCGCGCGTTGCTCAAATTGAATCCCATGGCACCGTGGACGCGCAAACAGGTCTGGGATTATATTACTGAACACGATGTGCCCTATAATCCCTTGATGGATCAGGGCTTTGCCACGATAGGGTGCTGGCCCTGCACCAAAGCTGTGGATGCAGATGTAGATGAACGCGCCGGTCGCTGGGCGGGTTCAGATAAGACAGAGTGCGGTATTCACACTTTTTTGCAGCCGATTGATGCGGCGGTTAATCCCGTGCCTGTTGAATCTTGACTTAGAAGGTCAAGAATAGTATTATTTTTTAATCGCGGCCCTCTCGTGGGGTCGTTTTTCGTATATGGAAGTACGTGGGGGAATACTCTGAGAGAAAGAATTACTATGTCCAGCATCATGTCCGAAATCGTACAGGAGGCACGTCATGGTGTCTAATAGCGAGCGCAAGTATTATGACCGTTTTCTTCAAAACAATTTGCTGAGTCAGCGTTACCGCATCAAATTAAGCGATGGAGAAACGCTGGTAGGTGTTCCAAAAGCATATAGTGTCGTTAACCTTGAAAATCCAACGTTTTTTATTAACGGTTCAGAGTTTTCTTTACGCGACGTTGTAGAGGCGAAAGAGATATCTGATATTACAATTTACGCGACCAAACAACTGGATGGCTATACTTGTGGACTTGACCCCAGGAGCAAAGCAGCCATAAGAGCTCAAATTCCCCAAGAGTCGGTCCCGGTTACAAGCGTGTTTATTTCTTGTGATACCAAATCGGATTTTGAGAGTCTTCATGGTTCAGTTTGGAAACATATTGCAGAGCTTTTAACGAGCCTTTCAGAAGAAAAATTGCAAGAACTTGGCAAGGTCGTATTTGTAGATTCAAAGACGATGAAAGTATTATTTGAGCTTTGAGAGCGACATGTCTAAAAGAGCCAATCTTTATACGGGTAGAGCAGGTCATCTTGCGGTTATGGCCGAACTTCTTCTTCGCGGGTGGAACACAGCCATTCCAGAAGTAGATGTGGGTGACGACATTTTTGTAGTACGCGATAGCGATGGGAACCTGCAACGCGTACAGGTAAAGACTGCTGTAGCAAAACCGTTGAAGTCTGGAGCACATAATGCACTATTCAATCTTTCGCTCTCGCAACTTAGTACGCCAGTAAATCCAGAAGTAATTTACGTTTTTGCAGTTCGACTTCACAGTCATTGGGATGCTTTTGTGGTGATTGACAGGGAAACTTTAAGAGAAACTTTAGCTGAGGAACTCAGTGGGTCTCACATTCAGATCAGAAGCGCCGACAGGCTCTTATTGCGGTTGCGTTTCACGGGCACAGGTGTCACTTGTGGGCAAAGCGACTTATCGCAATACAGAAATAACTGGACGCGCTTTCCCATCGTTGAGCACTGAGGCTACAAAAAAATACCATGTCCACGATTATGTCTGAAATCATCTTTGAAGTCAGCGAGGATGAAGTTGATGGCGGATACTCCGCCAATGCACTGGGATATGGCATCCACACTGAGGGCGAAACGCTTGAGGAACTCCGGCAGAATGTCAAAGAAGCTGTCGAATGCTACTTTGATGAAACGATGAAACGCCCTGGATTGATTCGTCTGCACTTCGTTCATGATGAAGTCCTTGCGCTATGAAATTATCTCCAAGAAGCTTTCCCATAGAGGGAGGGCTGCGAGTAATGTTCAACTGCGATAGCAGTTCAACCTTCCCCAGAGAAAATTGAACCATGATACAGTATTACTATAAGCAGTACGGCGCGAACAGGGTTAAGCTCATGTCGGAATCACTTGACGATGCAATGGAGAGATCACCAAGCCACTTGATCCTGTGCATACATGCGAAGAACCAGTTGGGTCGGGCAAACACTATTACCAATGCCTTGCCGAATAACTTAGTAAAGGCCCTATAGAAAAATAATAGGGGTATCTATCGGCAGCGGAATATGCATCTCTTGACAAATAGAATAACTCCATCTGTGCAGGGAGGCGTAGCAATTGCGCCATTTATCAATCTCGATTTCCTTCCTCGTATAGAATACTGTGCCCCTGGTGCAATTATCTATATTCCTTGGGGGAAAAATGATCTTTCTGCATACCAGGCTCAGACAAATGCCGAAGAAATATAAAAAGAGAAACGTCCCTCTCAATTGATTACAAAAATAGCGCGTCATTTGCGCTATCTCATTTTTACATATCAGGACATGAGGTACAAGATGGATTACAAAGAACTCAAAATGCATCAGACGGTTTTGTTGGATCTCTATAAATCCTTAGATAATGCCCTTGAGAAAGAGAGCGATGAAATTCCGGAAGACGTAAAGCAGAGTCAAGAGAATATCGCGGCGGAAAAATTTCTACTTGCCATCGTTGGGGAAGTAAAGGCGGGTAAATCAACCTTTATCAATGCAATTCTTGGAGAGGCAATATTACCTTATGACACCTTACAAGCTACCTCTGAAATAGTTGAAATATACCACTCTGAAAAAAAGGAAGTTCAAGTAACCTTTGCCAATGGTAAAACGCAAGCTGTTGAGGATGACCCACAAACACCCGAAAATGAAGCGGTACCATTTCTTAAAAAGATTGCTTCTGTCAATGAGGAATACCGTGGCATTCCAATCGTTCAGGTCAATAGATTCTTGATTGATCATTATAGCGAATCAGAGGGAAAAGCTGTATTTGAAAAGTCGGAATTAGAGGATTTCATTTTTGACCCTGGGCTTGAAAATATATACAAATTGGAGACAGAGGTATTTGGAGACAAAATTCGCAAATATATTGCGAAGCATATTTCCTGTGATGAGATTTCCGAAAGGGTTACTCTCGGTTATCCACATGACTTTTCTGAGTTCAAGCATTTCAGGATTGTAGATACGCCGGGGATCAATGCAATTGGCGGTATAGAGAATCAAACGAAGGAGTTCATCAAACAAGCCGATGCGGTTATATATCTCCATAATGCAAATCAATTAGAAAGTAAAGCACTTCGCAATGCTTTGGAGAATGAACTTCCTAACAGGGTTAAAGATCGTCTGATACTCGTCCTGACCCATAGAAGCGAAAAATATTATCCTGGTGAAGATGAACATGAGAGAATATTGGAGGAGATCAAAAGGCTTTATCCTGAAATCGGATCAGGTGACATCTTTTTTGTGGATAGCTTGACTGAACTATATTTGAAAGCGTTCTATGGGAAATCAATGGATGAAATCAATGCTATGCGGAGACAAGACGCGCAACTAAGAAGGCTAACTTCTGATTGTGTTGAGGTGGCTGATGGTAATGCCTATGGTCTTCTTGAGCTATTAGAAGAGCAGTCCAATTTCAAGGAGATTCGCAAAAGAATCGAAAGAGATGCACAAAATTCCGCTTCTATACAAATGAAGGATTTTGCCAGTGACATACAAGAGCAATATGAAGTTCTTGACAATAAAATTAGCGGACGGATAGAACCTCTCAAAGTGAAATATCAAGCCCCTCAGTCTTTTGCATCGGAGATACAGAAGCAGAAACATGAAATGGATACAATGAGAAGTGATTACAATAATTTTACATCTGAGCTGATTGCAGAATTCTCTTCTCGCGATATGAACAGCAGGTATTATCAAAAAATAGAGCAAATAGTAAATAAATATCGCAATGAGATTAACCAAAAAAAATTCAATCCAGACCATCACAAACAAAAAACCGTTGAGGCTTATGTGGAGACATTGAGAGATAATTATGGTGATGAAATGACTAAGTTCGTTGATTCACTAAAGGCAGACTTCAAAAAAAGAATAGCGGATAGAGATTTTGAAGTACAAAGTGATTACTCAATAACCGTGCCAAAGATATCAGTAGGTAGTGTATGGGAGAAAGCATTAAATACAGCTAACAAAAAAATAAAAAAGCAAGTAGATAAAGTGGACAGCGATCAAGGTCTTTTAAGTACCCTTTTCCACTTTTTGACGCTGTTTATATTTGATGAGAGTGATGAAAAAAAAGAAAAAATAAGGAAAAAATTTCCACAGCAGCTTTGGAAAGAGATGCAATCGCCGTTTGTAAAACAATTAGACACACATCTGACACGAATGCAGGAAAATATTGATCAGTTAATAAATGATTTTTGTAAACATTATCAGTCTAAATTCAATGGAGAACTTCTGGAACGAAAACGGTATGTGGAAAAACTTGAGAACGAGAAAAAAACAAGTGAGGAATTAGAAAAAGAGATTTCAACCTTAGAGACGCAAAAAAAAACGATCGAGGACAATATCGAGATGTGTATAAAAATCAGAGGGGAGTTGTGATGGAACTCATCTACACTGAGCACATATTCGCTGATATAGAATCTCTGGTACAAAAAATTGAAACGTATTTCAATGATCTTGACTCAGAGAAGATCGAAAGCGAAGTATTTGCATCGAGAATCGCTAATGAGTTGGCTACCCGTCTCGAAAATATCAATGGCGTAATCCAGACAACACTGCTGACATATCTGGACAAAGATGCGCGAAAAGAGATTTCAGACTGGGGGCCAGCGGATCAGAATCGGTACTATGATAAGGGAATCCGCGAAAAGGTCTCATCACAAATTTGTGAGACAGATTCCTTTTCTCCTAAAGTTTGGCCCAAGAAATACATCAAAATTGCTTCTGGTGTTGTTGCTGCCGGAGGACTCTATCGCGCCTTTTCATCTCCTGTTTCCTTATCTTCTGGGATGTTTATTTCTGGGATGTTTATTGTCGTTGTGGCAGCAGGTATGTTTTTTTTAATTCCTCGTGTCGTGGATAAGCACAATAAGAGTAAGACTTTAGAGGAATTGGGTGCTTATCTTGATGCTGTCGAAAAAAGATACAAAGACCAGGCCCAAGAAGTTATTGATGAGTATGTCTCTCTATTCAACGAAATAATACCTAAAAAGGAATAAGGACAGTGGCAAATCTGAACGATAAATCATTAGCCCTTGAAAGACCAAAGGTTCTATCCCAAGAAGATGGTGCCAAAGAACTTGAAGAAATTTTCTCAGAACTTCTTCCTTGGGCTATCGAAGCAAAAGATGATGCTGCACTTTTAAGAGAGAATACCATACAAAGTCGAGATGACATTGAAACATTTCTCGGTTCCATTTATTTGTTCCATGTTGGAGAAATTTCTATTTCCACAGAAACCCAGGATGCAGCTGACTTGATCTATAAAAGACACCAGGCCGCAATTATTGCCGCCTATCAGTCAGGCTATACACTTACGACGATCATTGCGGGAAATGGTGGTACTGTTGATATTTTTCTCGGAGTATGTAGTGAAGAGGATCGGGATGTGAAAGATGTGTTCAGTGAGCAATTGCAGGGAATTTATCCCGGAAAAGGCATTAAATTTGTGGATGAATCTATAAAGGATAGGCTGGAAAAAAAGAAATATGAACATGGCGGAGTTCTTACAGGTATCCCGACACAGAAAATAGACGAAGAAAAGCAGACATTCGATCTATCTTCGGTGATAAGAAGCATGAATGGTCAGGAATTTCTTCTTGCGATTGTTTTCCGCCCCATTGAAAAAAAGCATGAAGCTACAGAACAACTTCTCAAATTAATGGAGTTAAAAGATCTGTGCCATGCATTGGCAAACAGGAGAATCAGTGTCGATGAGAATGTAAGTGAAAGTGGGAGTCAATCTGACAGTAAAGGTAAAAGTGGGGGGCAGTCGAAATCACCAAACATTTTCAAATCATTTGTACAAAGTCTTTGGTCTGGGCTGCAAACAGATACCGAAGGCTGGTCTAAAACGACAATAAATACTGAAGGCTGGTCAAAAAGTAGCGGGCGAAGTTTTTCTCTTGAACAGCCAGACACTTTTGCGATGGAGTTGGAAAATATCGCGGATAAGTTGATCACCCGATTGCGCAATGGTCTAAACATCGGACTTTGGGAAAGTTTTATCACCTACGCGACCACATCCTCCACGGCTGCGCAGATTTTATCTGGCACTTTGGCAGGAGAACTGATCAAGGCTGATCCTGAAGCACTGCCTATGCGAAATGTTGCCGGTCAACTATCTCCTGCCGTTCCGCTCTATATTCCCAGAAAGCGGGATGGAAAATCTCTTATCGAAGGTAATAAATTGTTGTCGTTCGTGTCGAGCGATGAAGCAGCACTGCTCATGGCTCCTCCGCTTTCTTCTGTCCCTGGCTATGATATCCGCGTCAAGCCCGCATTGAGTCTGACAGACACTACAGACCATAGGGGGCATCCAATTGGGCGTATTTCTGAACATGGAAGGGAAGTGCAAGACTCTGAGTTTAAAATATCAAAAGAGGATGTCCGAAAGCATATCTTTGTTTCTGGTCTTACTGGCTCGGGTAAGACGACGACGGTTAAGCACATTCTAAATTGTATTGATGATACGTCCTTTCTGGTGATTGAATCCGCCAAGAGAGAATACCGCAGATTATTGAGAGAGGAGAAATACGATGAAAGACTCGACGTCTATACCGTTGGAGATGCAAATATTTCACCGATACGCCACAATCCTTTTATGGTGCTTCCTGGGGTGTCACTCATCATCCATATTGACAATCTCAAATCCATTTTTTACGCGAGTTTTTCACTCTATGGGCCTATGCCCTATATCCTCGAAAAATGTATTTACAACATCTACGAGGACCGTGGATGGAATCTGACTACGGGCAAACACCAGCGCGTCACAATAGAAACTTTTGAGGATTGCAATAATCACCGCTTTATCTATCCTACGATTAGAGACTTGATTGATGAAGTGAACCGATATGTGGAGGATGAATTGGAATATGACGGGGAACTTAAGGACAATATCCGCAGTGCGATTGTCGCCCGTCTTGAATCCCTGGCCGTTGGCGCAAAAGGGTTTCTCTTTAACACACATGAGGCGATTGACATAAAGGATTTTCTAAATAGAAACGTTGTGCTTGAACTCGAGTCTCTTTCCGATGATGACGATAAAGCATTCTTTGTCGGTTTGATACTTGCTTTGGTAAGCGAATATCGACAATCTAATGCCCGTCAAAGCGAGAGCGTTCAGGATACCAGGGATGCCAGGGATGATCTACGGCATGTGTTGGTTATTGAAGAAGCGCACAGGTTGCTTAAAAACGTACAGACTGAGCGCACCCATGAAATGCTGGGCAATCCCAAAGGGAAGGCCGTGGAGTCTTTCTGCAATCTCATTGCCGAGATGCGGTCTTATGGTCAGGGTGTGATTGTTGCAGAGCAAATCCCCACCAAAATAGCCCCTGATGTGATCAAGAATACCAATACCAAAATTATTCACAGGCTCGTTTCTCTGGATGACCAGATTGCCGTAGGTACGGGATTGGGGTTGGATGAACACGAATGTCGATATCTAAACCAGCTTTCTGCGGGCACGGCACTCGCGCATAAAGAAGGGATGTCAAAACCTGTTGAAATCTCCGTCTTCAACGAACTGCGGAATGATCCGATGGGAGACATACGAATCAAACGTTTTGGTAGTGAACGCACCCCAAATTTGCCATCGGAATTGGCACTACACGAAAGCGGACTGCTGGAGAGCCAGCATCTGAGAGCGATTGCTCTCAGATTGGTCAATTCGTTTTTTATGTCAGATATTGAACTCAACAACCTATTGTCTGATGCAATAACGACAGTCAAAAAAGGAGAGCAACTTACGTATGTAAAGGATGAAACTATAGAACATGCTTTGAAGGAACGGTTTTATCGAATTTTATTTTCAGCAACTTTGGGTTTTGTAAATGAAAAAGCGATTGATGAAGAGATTTTAAAGATTTTTAATCGGCTTTGGCAGGATCGTGATCGTTTTGATCGCGGGCGATTCATAGACTCATTTGACGAGTGGTTGGGTGATTGCAGCCGCAATCGCATCAAGGAGAATATGGCGAATGATGCCATTCTCGAGAGCCGAGCAAAAAAAATGGAAATTGAAAAAATCGTTGATAAGATGCAGCTCGCCGAGGACTTAGCAGCCAAACGCGAGGTCATGGACGCGATAAGCAAGAGGGTAATGTAATGGCAGTTGAAACCGCAGTTGCGGCTATAGCAGCAGAAGGCGTGGCGGAAGTGGCGGTTGCCGAAATGGCGTCTGAGGTCATTGCCGAATCTTCAATCAGCGGGGCAGCCGAATTGGACGGAATCCTTTCTGCCATTGAGAAAGAGGTCCCGCGAGAAATCGTCAACAAACAGGTTGACGCGGTACTTCAAGATACGGCATTACGCAGTGAACTCGTCCCGCAAATCGAAACCAAGAACCAGCATTTGGAAGGGACGCTACACCCTGAAACGGATGTTCCCTTTGAATCCAAATGGGTCGAAACTCGTGAAGGCTACAAAGAAGGCGTGTTTCCTGATTTTTCTGCATCTTATGAGACTCAGCTTCCCGAGAATTTACATGAAGCAAGTGATTATGAGCAGGCCACGTATTGTAACGAACAATTGGGTCAAGCTTCTGAGAATGGCAATCTCAATACAGAGCAATTCACAGACAGGCAATTGGAACAGATTCGCAATGGAGATAAGCCCGAGGGATATACTTGGCACCACCATGAGGACCTGGGACGCATGCAGTTAGTGCCTTCAGATATTCACGAAAAAACAGGGCATACAGGTGGTCGCAGCTTATGGGGTGGTGGGAGTGAAGCTCGATAAAAAAGAGAGCATACTATGAATTTGAAATGGAAATACGTTGAGCCATTGGATGAGAGCCAATTGTCTAAAATTGAGGATCATTTTGGCCTGAGCTTGCCGGATGATTACAAGAAATCACTCTCGGAATGCAATCAGGGAAAACCCACCTTAGAACGTTTTGATACAGAATTTAAAAAGGAGTGTGTTCTCGATTATATGATTGATCTCTCGGATATGGTTTCCCTCGCCAAAACTATGTCTGCCGATTACGACATTGAGAATTTGATACCCATATCACGCGACCCATTTGGAAATCTGATTGCCTTTCGGATAGCAGGACGGCAGGTGGATGGAGTGGTGTTTTGGGATCATGAAACAAATAAAATTTCCAAAATTTCAGGTAGTTTTACAGAATTTATCGAAAAGCTATACTGACCGATTTATCGGAGGGGTGTGCACAAATCAAAAATTACACTTCAATGAGTGAATTGAGAACGATTATGAACACCATCCATACCATAGAAGACCTGATACAACTCCTGGACGAAAATCCCCAGTGGACCGAAGCCATGCGTGCCCGGCTATTGACGCGCGAACTGATTGAACTGCCCGAAAAGTTCACACAGTTTGCCGTCGAGATGAATAGCTTTGTTGCAGAGGTAAAGAGCTTCATCGAGGCCACGAACCGGCGTTTTGAAAGCCTTGAACAGTACCTTGACCAGTCCATTGAGGCCACGAATCGGCGTTTTGATACACTCGAAAATAGAGTGAAGTCCATCCAGGATGATGTAGGGATACTCAAAGGTGCCCACGCCCGCAGTGCCGCGCTTAGAGAGGCCACCTCCATTGCCAGGGACATCGGCCTTCAGCGGACGAAAAACCTCACTCAGGACGATCTGTGGGCACTGACCGACCTCGCCGATACATCGGGTATTCCCGTAAACGAACTGAGGAGTTTCCGCCGCGCCGATCTGATCATGGAGGCCACCGATCTGAATGGCGAAACTTGCTACATCGCCGTGGAAATTTCCTTTACCGCCAATGGCCGGGACACCACTCGCGCCCTCCGAAACGCCGATTTTTTGACGAGGTTCACGAGTAAGCAATCCTATGCCGCTGTGGCTGGTCTGTACCGAGATGACCGCATACAGGACGAAATCGAATCTGGAGAAGTATTCTGGTATCAACTGGATCCGGAAGTCTTGGAAGCAGAGTAACAACCCATGCCCTTTCTTCCCTACACAATAACAACGGCTAAAGGCCATTTATGCGTCACAAAAAGCTATCAAAGCGTTCTCGCATCCGACACTCGATTCTCGGTGCAATAGGCAATACGCCGCTGTTGCGTATCCGGGACCTGGGAGACAAGATCAATCCCGAGGTTGAAATCTGGGCGAAGTTGGAGATGTTTAACCCGGGCGGATCGGTCAAGGATCGCCCCGCTTTGCAGATGATTGAAGATGCCGAAAAAGCAGGGGTGCTCACGCCGGAGAAAGTGATTTTGGATTCGACTTCGGGCAATACGGGTATTGCGTATGCCATGATCGGCGCAGCAAAGGGATACCGCGTCGAGTTGGTTATGCCCGAGAGCGTGAGTATTGAGCGGCGATACGTCATTCAGTCTTATGGATCTGATCTGGTGTTGAGCGACCCTCTTGAAGGTTCAGATGGTGCGATTTTGAAATGTCGAGAAATGCTGGCTGCAAATCCCGATTTGTATTACAAACCCGATCAGTACAATAATCCATCCAATTCCAGGGCACATTATTTGCATACGGCACCGGAAATCTGGTCGCAGACACAGGGGAGGGTGACGCATTTTGTGGCGACGTTGGGCACGAGCGGTACTGTAATGGGGACTGGCAGAGGTCTGAGGGCATTTAATCCCGATGTGCAGATTATTGCCGTTGAACCACCCGAATTTCACGGGATTGAGGGCCTGAAAAATATGGATGTGTCTATTGTGCCAGGTATTTACGATCCATCGGTGTGGGACCAGAAGATTCGGATTGAAACAGAAGATGCGTATGACATTGCGCGATGGTTGACGCGAGATATGGGTTTGCTGGTGGGGCAGTCTTGCGGTGCGGCGATGGCCGCTGCTCTAAAAGTTGCCGAGACTCTGGATGAAGGGGTCATCGTCACTTTGTTTCCCGATAGTGGTGAAAAGTATATGAGTACGCCTCTGTGGCGGCTCGATCCCGAGAGGTAGAGATGTTTGACAAAGCGATTTGGGACGCCATGTTTGTCCATGCACAGCGGGAATACCCGGCTGAGTGTTGCGGTATTGTGACCGAAGATGCTTCGGGGGGGCAGGTGATTCATCCGTGTGAGAATATCCAGGATAAATTGCACGCTGCCGATCCCGAAACCCATCCGCGCACTTCCCGGACAGCCTATCGCATGAACGATATGCAGGTGATGAAAATTCAATCGGAGACGGAGCAAGCGGGTGGGCGGATTGTCGCGATCTATCATTCGCATATCGATGTAGATGCTTATTTTTCTCAAGAGGATCAAGATGCGGCGACATTTTTTGGTGAGCCAACCTATCCGGGCGTGGTTTATCCCATCATTCCAGTAAAAAATGCCCGGGTGGATATCGGCGGGGAAAAAGTTTTTCAATGGCGTGATTCGTCGTCAAAATTTGAGGAAGTGGAAATTCGGTGAAATGTAAAAAAGGAGGTAACAAATGGCTGTCACAGTTCGGATTCCAACGCCGTTGCGCAAATTTACAGGTGATCAATCCGATGTAGAAGTGCAGGGCGCGACGGTTGGGGAAGCTATCGACAATCTCGAAGCACAGCATGCGGGCATTAAGGAACACATGGTCGATGAGTCGGGTGCTATTCGACGCTTTGTCAATGTGTATGTCAACGAAGAGGATATTCGCTTTCTGGATGGACCCGATACGGATCTCAAAGACGGCGACCAGGTGACTATTGTGCCTGCGATTGCCGGTGGGTAAAAAACGGTCAGATATCAATCCTCGCCGTTTTTATGTGCTGTGCGGGGAATAACCACTAACCACTTCGTAAGGGCGGGTTTCAAACCCGTCCCTAACTAATCTTATGATGCACATTTCCGCTAAAGGTGACTATGGTTTGCGCGCGGTCTTAGACCTGTGTCTGCACGATGGGAAAGGGCCAATTTTGCGTACCGATATCGCTGCGCGGCAACACATCCCCGAAGCGTATCTGGTGCAACTGCTCAATCTTTTGCGAAAAGCCGGTTTGGTACACAGCATTCGCGGTCCCAAAGGCGGACATGTGTTGTTGAAACGTCCAGATGAACTGACCGTGGAAGAGGTGTTGGCTGCTCTGGAGGGGCCTGTCAATTTGGTGGATAAGCGCGAAAAGGCTGAGGATGCGGGAACAGATGTGCTCAATGACGTGTGGGAAGCTGTGGGGACCGCTGTACACGATGTCCTGTCATCGGTGACATTTGCCGATTTGTGCCGAAAGTACCGGGCGCGTCAGATGCCTGTCACATTCCGGATTTGATTATGGATGGCGCGAAAACTGGACATACGGTGTTGGACCTCGTGGGCAACACGCCCATGGTACAACTGAACTCGGTGGGACCTGAAAATGGTGCTCAGCTTTGGGCGAAATTGGAATTTTTTAACCCGGCGGGCAGCGTAAAAGATCGCACGGCTCTCGCTATGGTTGAGGCCGCAGAAGAAAATGGGCAACTCAAACCCGGTATGACCATTGTGGAACCGACCAGTGGCAATACGGGTATTGGCCTTGCCATGGTGGCTGCGATTAAAAATTATCGGCTGATCATTACCATGCCCGAAGGCGTCAGCGACGAGCGCACCCGATTGCTCAAAGCTTATGGTGCCGAGGTTGTGCTAACACCCGTCCGCGAGGGGATGCGGGGGGCAATTGAAAAAGCGTGGACGCTTAAGGACAAAAATTGTTTTATTCCGATGCAGTTTGAAAATCCCGCCAATCCCGAGATTCATCGGCAGACCACTGCCAGCGAGATGATTTCACAACTCGAGGGCGTTCCCGATGCTTTTGTCGCAGGTGTGGGAACGGGGGGGACCGTGACCGGTGTGGGCGAGGTTTTTAAGCAGGTGCGATCAGATGTCGTGGTCGTCGGCGTAGAGCCAAGGGATTCTGCGGTGTTATCGGGTGGAGAACCCGGTCCCACTGAGATCGATGGTCTGGGCGCAGGCATGATTCCAGATGTGCTGAATACGGAAATACTGGATCGCGTGATTGCCGTATCCAATTCGGATGCGCGCAAGATGTCAAAGCGATTGGCGCGCGAAGAGGGCTTGCTGGTGGGGATTTCGTCGGGTGCAGCAGCACACGCCGCCGCTGTTGTCGCTTCTGGTATGAGACCTCAACAGACGGTCGCAACGGTATTGTGCGATACCGGTGAACGGTATTTGGGCACGTTTTTATTTGGGTGATGCACGCGATTGTGACAAAAAAACCCGGCATCTTTTTGAGATTGCCGGGGTTTTTTGTTTTTGCAGATATTTTACGATTCAAGGTCAGCGACGTGGCGCCGTACTCTCGATTTGTAGCGGGCGGCCGCATTGCGGTGGATAACGCCTTTTTGGGCTGTTTTATCAATTATGGACTGCGTGCGATTGATCAGTGCTTCTGCTTCTTCTTTGCTATTTGTCGCCAGTATTTTTTTAAGAGAAGTACGCAAGGCCGAACGCGTACCCCTGTTGCGGAGCCTGGCTTTTTCAGCCTGGCGCATGCGTTTTTTTGAAGATGCCAATGTGGGCAAGGGATTCACCTCCTTAGAGAGTTTTCCAAAATTCAGAATACAAAATCTAACCATTTAGAGGTATTTGCACAACCCATTTTTCATTTTCTTGTTTTTTTCTGTTTCTGTCTTATTTTACCGCGCAGGTATTTAATCAAAACTATTCAGGAGGAATTACAATGGCATCAACTATTTATGTTGGCACAATCGGTCAGGGCGTCTGGCGAAGTGAAGATGGTGGCGACTCCTGGCGGCGCACGAGCAGCGGTATGTTCTCGGAATCGGATATTCGCGCCATTGCCGTGCATCCGGATGATGCGTCAATTCTCTTTGCGGGAACAGAGGCCGGTATTTATCGCTCGCAAAACGGGGGGGACAACTGGGAAAAATTGGATTCTCCAATGAACGGTATGCAAATCTGGTCCATTGCGATTCACCCCAGAAGTCCAAATACGGTTTATGCTGGCACATGTCCTTCTGCACTATTTCGGTCGGATGATGGCGGTGAGACGTGGAAGCAACTTTCCGTGGAACTCGTCGAGGATTGCGGTGCTATTATTCCGCGCGTCACGACTATTATCACAGATCCGACAGATGATCAGACCGTCTATGCGGGTATTGAAATCGACGGCATGCGGATTAGCAGAGACGGCGGCGAGACATGGACATCTGGTAATGAGGGGCTTTCGAGTCTCGACATTCACGGCCTCGCGCTTGTTCCCGGAAGTCCAAAAACACTTGTGGCTGGCACAAATAATGATGTGTGCATCACAACCGATATGATGAATTGGACACGGCTCAATGTGAAAGCAGAGTTTCCCTGGCCCTATTGCAGGGGGGTGCTCTATATGTCAAATGGTCGGGTGTATGTCGGCGCGGGAAATGGTCCACCAGGCAATGAGGGGGGGCTGTTCTACACTTCTGATCTGGGACATTCGTGGGAGCGTGCCGATCTGAATGGCAATACCAACAGCACGGTCTGGGCGATTGCCCACAATCCCGCTGTGCCGAATTTGATGATAGCGTATAGTATTGCCGGACAAATTTTTAGCAGTACCGACAATGGCGATTCCTGGACGAAGATCACCCGCGAGTTCGGCGAAGTTCGCGCGGTAGCTATTGCGCCGTGATACAGGTGATGGATAGTGGCTAAACGAGTTTTTCCTCTGCAGCTGACCACGTTCCGCATCTGATTTCCAGCATGTGATCCACGGGCGTCGTAAATGTCATCAATACGCGGAAGGCTGTGGGGGCGGACTCGCTGCCCCGCAACGCCCAGAAGCGGTGGGCATACGCGCCCGGTCCGACGGAAATGGCGTCGTTGCCCGTGTGGTAGGTCGCATATCCAGATTTGAGAAATGCTACTTCTGCGGCCTGACCACGCACGATGCCGCTGTCAAAATCCAGTTCGCCACCGGGTACAAAATCGCACGCGATTTGAAATGGTACGCGGTCATAGCCCTCTGATTTTACGCGCAGATTAAATCCGCTATCTACTTCTTCAATTTCCAATACTGTCGTTAGTGGCGGCAGAGCGTACACATCTCTTTCTTTTCGCAAATTGTAAAATTCCTCAAAGGCGACTTCGCGTCCCAATGGCAGGTCATAACCGGGTCTGCCGCCATCTGAACTGCGGCTTATGTGCGCCATTCTGATTTTGCCATCTACTTCTTCAAAGGTCTCACCTGAAAATTGCGCGATAGAAAAATAACTCGCGCACAGGTTCACCGAGGCCAATTCTACGTCTCCATGCTTGACGCCAAATGGCGATGTTATACCTGTACCTGCTGTGGCACTCGTTTTTTTGCGCCGCACGCGCCACAATTGAGCGGTTGGATAAACCTTTGCGTACGATTCGGGCAAAGGCTCGCGTTTGAGGTTATCCACTCGCCATTCGGGATGGGTTAAAAACGGTTCCAGTGCCCACGGCAAACCGCCCGGGGATATGGAGTATAACCAATCTGCGATTGCTGCATAAAATCCATTGCCATCTCGTCGCGCCATGTTGTAATAACTATCGACCATATTGACCAGTACCACGCGCGTGCCGTGGTCCTGTCTGCGGGAAAAACTCGTTACAACGGTTCCGTCTGCATGTAACATGTGATAGGACAAATCCAGATTTCGGCGCACGGGTTCCAGAAGTTGGGGGCGATTGAGGGCGTCGGCAGCCAGTCTCAGCGCGCGATTGCAGACAACATTATACGTGCCTGCGCTGCGCTCGATGTATTCGCCATCGGCATTGTTGTCTATTGTTTCGGCGAGATAGCTTTCAATGGTGTCCCTTCCGTCCAGATTGGGGAATAATTCCAGCGCCTGGGAAAGCGCGGCGACCAATACCCAGCGGTGATTCGGCGTGTGGAATCCGCCCGCGATCATGCCCGGTACAGCCGTTTGAATGATTTCACCGAGTACTTCGGCAATCTGTTCTGCGCCGTCATCTCTTGCTTTGCGAGCCGCGCGAACTACCGGCGCGAGTCCCTCGACCAGAAATCCCGTGTCTGGCGATGAGTCAAAATTAGTTGTAATAAGATCAAAGCATCCACTCTCCCGGCGAATCTTTCGCGCGAAGGCCGCGCCAGCGAGAATGCGTGCCAGAATTTCTTCGCTTTGATAATATCGACTTCCCTCCAGAAGATAGGCATAGCCCAGGGTGGATACCGCGCTCACATTTGTGGCACCCGCGATCCCGTCGCTAATAAACCCACCGTAATCTTCCCGTTCCACATCCATCACCTGACGAGGTAAAATGGCTTCTATCTGTTCATTCAGTTTTTCCAACAGTGCTTCGTATTTTAGCATGCATAACCCCTATGAGTAAACGACTACCGGCAAACCGAAGACCTGCCCAATATATCCCCAATTTGCCCGTATTTCAAGAGAAGTCGTTTCCCACAGGGGCCTTGTTCAATGCAAACTGAAACGGATGGGAATGGTCATACGTACCGCAATTGCTCTGTCATTTTGCATGGCTGGCTCGAACAGAAATTGCCTGACCGCCTCTATGGCTGCAGCGCGGAAAATCTCGGGGCCTTTTAAGACTCGCGGTTCGGTCACACGCCCTTCACGAGTCACTATAAACGCCACAATCACCTGGCCCTGCAGACCCGCTCTGCGAGCCATCTCTGGATAAACTGGATTTACGAACTTGATCAACTCGGGTTTTTGTTCCACGACCCAAAATTCCAGAATTTCTTCCTCTACTTCCACATCGTTTTTCCGCAGCGGGGGTGGGATATCGACGACAGGTGCATCAAGATCCAGTTCTGTATCGGCAATGGTCACATCATCGGGCACGTCTTCGTCTTCTGTTTCAATGGGTACGGAGGGTCTTGGCAGAGGCGGCAATCGCTTCTTCTGATGTGTCTCGGGAATATCTTCAACCTTAAGGACCTCAATAACTTTTTTGGTCGATTTAGAATCGATCTTCATATCTGGAAACAAAATGGCCAATCCGACCATCAGAAACAGCGTCAATGAAGTAGAATGTCTCATGACCTTTGGATAAATTGCTTTCAAATCGGCATCTGCATGTTTTTTGCGAATCATCATTTCCTCCTTCTTAAAGTATTAAAATTTTAATAGTTCATTTCAAAAAAATATCTGACTCAGCCTGATCTATCCCCCCTTTCGCAGGCCTTCAAGACTAAAGGTGTGAGCCAGCACATCGAGCTGTCGCATCTGAAGTGCCTTTGTGCGGTTAGGTGCATAAATCCCCATATTGATTAAAAAGAAACGATTCTGAGCGACATCAAAGAGTGCATAACTCTTAAACGGTCCACCTTGCCACGCGCGTGTATTTTCCCACAGTCCTTCCAGGCAGACGGCCAATTTACCCAGAAATTCCGTCTGGTAAATATTTACCTCCCCAGATGATGTTTGATCGCCGCCATAAAAACGGCTCGATACTTCGTCCCACTTTTGCAAACACCAATCCGGTGTCAATTGATCGGGATGTACACCGTCTTCCCAATATACCCACAACCACAATTGTCGCCGATCTACCTGACGCGCCAGTGCCACAAAGTTCTCACTTGCATACTCATCCATCACTTCATATCCTACCGGCACCCGCATGCGCCAGCCAAATTGCCGTGATAGGGCTTCAGAATGCTCAATGTTTTCTCCAGCGTGATACAGAATGGTTTCGAGCCATTTTGCCATAGATGCCTCAATCGCCGATACAATGCGGTCGCCGTTGAGCGCGACTTGTTCAGCCACACTTTGATCATCTGCGGCGTGGACGGCTACAACTATCTGATCTGATGCCCACACATTGCGGTGAATCACTGTCTCATTTTTGGATCGTCCGGTAAACAGCGGCTGCAAGTCCGTCGCCAGAATACCATTTGCAGATGAAACAAGGATCAAATTGCGGTAAGCCCGAAAATCCCGAAACGCTTCAGGAGAAACATATACGAGATCAAACACATACTCGGGTTGCGGCGTCAACACCGGATCTAATAGTAAATCTTCCAATACTGGTTTTAACTCTTCTCGGGTGGCTCCATCGGCCACAACCACAATTTTACTGGTTAGCCCAATGCCCCGGGGTAGTGGATTGCCGATAAGCACATCTGCCAGAGGTTTGCTCCACCGGGCAATTTTCAAATGGGCTTCGGCTCGACCGGGCACATCAATGAGAGGACCGATTTTTATAGCAATGACACAGGCAAATAGGAATATCGCGAGCCAGATGGCACTGTGCGACAGCGATGGGCGGCGCTGACTGAGCAGATATTCAAAGCGCTTTACCAGATTCGGATGGCGATTTATAATGCCCAATCCTATTGGGCGCACCCTGCCAATCATCTCTGTCAGGCGCGTCAGACAGATCGCATAATCACGTGCATTGTGACTGTAATGCACGGCGTAATCATCGCAGGCCATTTCTCGCGTTAGTGACAGTTGCCGACTCAGCCACCAGATGCCCGGATTGCACCATAAAAAAACTTCTGCGAGGCGCTGCACCAGAATGCCGAGAGCATCTCGGCGTTGAACATGCGCAATTTCATGCTTGAGAATTTGCTCCAGTTCGGGTGCTGACAGTTGCGGTATGAGATATTGCGGTATGAGTACGACCTGGCGAAAAATACCCAGTACTGCGGGGCTGGCAACAGCATCTGAAATTCGCAAACCAACATCCACTGAGCCAATCCATCTGCGTTTGTACCGCTCAAACAGAGCCTGAAGATCTTTTCCCGCCCACTTTCCAGATCGCTTCAACCGCAGCATCTGGCAATATCCCCGTGCTATGCGCCCGAGCATTGCACTGGCAACGGCCAGCCATAAAATCCAGACGACAATCGGCCAGGAAGATGTGCCGTGGCTCGACCGGGGTTTCACAGGCGTTGCAATTTGTGGTTGTGATGCCTCACTGGCGAGATTGGTATCCGGGACTCTATTTGGGGGAATCATTGCATTCGGTTTATCTGCGGCCTCGTATGGTGCAGGTGTGACGAGAAACAGAGGCATAACCACCACACCAATCACGGCGACCCATAACAGGCGGTGCAACAAAGACGCAGGCACGCGCAAACGCGAGAGCACTGCCACGATCATTGCAGCCAAAAATCCCATCCAGATCCCATTCAGCAGGTAAAACACGCTGAGCCGGGCAATGGTATCAATCCATTCGCCCATCATGTTTCATCCTCCTCTGCCTTCTGAATCATTTTGTGAATGCGGGCGAGGTCTTGTGCATCGAGTTCTTCATTTTCCACCAGATTGAGTACCAGCGTTTCTGGCGAATTGTCGAAAAAACGACTCATCATATACTGAATGGCGCTTCGTTGTGCATCCTCTCGCCCCACGATTGGATAATACACAAATGCCCTGCCTTCTTTTTCATGTCGCAAATACCCTTTCTGTTCCAGAATGCGCAATATTGTCAATACCGTGCTATACGCCGGAGCTTCACGTCCAGCGAGTGTATTGACAACCTCGCTCACTGTAGCCGAGCCGCGATCCCAAATCACCTGCATCAATCTCAGTTCGGCATCTGTCAGAGTAGGGGATCTTCGTCTGCCCATATAGCCCTCACTATTAAAAATTTAATACTTCGAAAATAAATATGGACAAAAAGAAAGAGAGTGTCAATTAAAAAATTAATAGTTCAACGTAAAAAGAGATAGACTGGAAGTAGCAAGCCTTGAGATCGATCAAAATGCCCGTGCGTTGCACACAAACAGAGACGCCCCCAGTCTCCGCCTTTAATCCGTGTCATCCTTTAATCCGTATCATCCGCGATCCGCCTTTCATCTGGTTCATCTGCGAAAAACGCTCAAATTACTCGCGTTTTTTTCTGCGGATGCTTTTTGCCTCTCACTTGAACTTCAAGGGCTTGCCTTCGCGGGCGGATTGATAGACCGCTTCGAGGAGTGCTACTGTGCGGCGGCCTTCGCGTCCATCTACGGATAGGGGCGTTCCTCTGGTTACGGCATTTACCACATCTTCGACAATGCTGTGGACGTTATTTTCGACGCTGTCGAGTTTTTCCTGAAGCCCTGTGCCGTAAACCGTCATTTCGCCATTTAAAACATCGTGTAGCAATATGCCGCCTTCTGTTCCGTGTACCTCGGCACTGAAATACACACTCTGGGGAAAGGTCGTGGTGCCCAGAATTGTGCCTTTTGCCCCGTTCTCAAAATTCAGGATTGCCAGCCCGATGTCTTCGGTTTCAATCTCGTGATTTACTATGTCGATTTCACCGTACACGGAAACCGGGTCGCCCATAAACCAGCTCAATACGTCGAGCAGATGCGCGCCCTGGTTGGCCAATGAGCCACCGCCATCCATAGCCCACGTTCCGCGCCAACCATCGTCGTGCAAAAAATAGTCGTCAGATCGATACCACTTAAAACGCACTTCACCCAATATCATCTCGCCAAGCCAGCCTTCCCGAATCGCGGTTGCCACCTTGACATTGCCATCCACGTATCGGCTTTGATAATCCACACCGCACAACACGCCGGCATCTTCACAAGCTGCAATGAGCCGATCACACGCTTCGGTGCTCACATCCATGGGCTTGGTGGTAATCACATGCTTGCCCGCTTTTGCCGCTTCAATTCCAACCTGGGCATGTTTGCCGCTTGGCGTCATCACCATCACGACATCCACATCATCTCGCGCAAACACATGTTCCATATTTACAACACAATCTGTCTCCAATTCCTGTGCCACTTCCTCGGCCAGATCGCCGTGCAGATCGCACACGACCTTTAAATCTGCACCAGTAGTATCTTTAATCAGCCGCGCTCTGTTGCGCCCCATGCCCAGGCCAATAACGCCAAAACCAACCATATTATCCTCCTATACTCTTTATGCACAATCGGGATGGCCTTCCGTCCACCGCCCGAAGGGAACATCGGTCTGTCCGGCCTGATTGATTTTCGACATTGCCTTTCGAGTGTCTAACCACATTTGGGTCCACACTTTTGCATCTCTCAATTCGCGCTCTGGATGTTTGCGGCTGCGCGCGACAAAGCCCGGAAATGCCTCGCGGCCAGTCGTCTGACCGATGGGGTTATAACGCAGATCAAAGCTCCAGCGGATGTTATCGCTCACATTGGGTAGCGATCCGTGTACTGTGCATTTGGGAAGAAAAATGACATCTCCCCGTTTGACCGGTAGCGGTATCATGCGTTCGGATTCAAATAGCGTTTCGGGTATTTGCCGTCCGCCCGCTGTTTTGGGTCCATTCCCAAAATACGATGGGCAATGTGTCAAAAGCCCGTTTTTGTGGCTGCCGGGCACGACTTTTAGAGGACCTTGTTCAATATCGACGTCTTCGAGTGCAAACCACACGGTCAACATATTTGTCTCATCTGCTTCTGGTACAACCACGCCCTGATCCTGGTGCCAGATCGTTTCTCCCAAAATCGGATTTCCAAACTGGTTTTTGGGCAAAATATGCTCGGGCGGTTTAATCCGCACATGTTGAACGGGATTCGAGTATATTTCTGGACCGATGAGCGATTCCACACAATCGAGTAGGGATTCAGCCGTGAAGGCATTGAGAACAGCTTGTCCCGCCCAGAAAGGTGTGTCGGGCTTTACATTTTGAAATGGCAGCGAAAAATCGAAATACTGTTTGTGTACATCGCCTGTTTCAATACAGACTGCGATGAACCGCTCGGCAAAATCGAGGTCTTCGAACAAGGAAGAAATTTCTTCTCGTTCGTAAAGATCGCGCACTAAGGTGTCGAGTACATCTGTGTACTCTTCAATCACGGGATCCAACACGGTTTTTGGATCCAACACGCCCTCCACCACCAGATAGCCTTCTTCTTCAAACTGGGCGGTCTGCTCGGCAGTTAGGCAACCCATGGTATTTCCTCCTTTTTGTGGGATGTTTAGCGATCAGTTTTTACTGTAAATCTATTTCGGAGCCCCAGGCGCTATTGTTCTGCTGTGAATTTTTCGGCAAAATCAGCGTTAGCGCACTGGGCATAATTTCAAATACCAGTTCTTTTGGCCCTTTTTCAACTTCGCCATCAAATTGAAACCAATCGCTTTTCTCGCGCGTGATATGGACTTTTTGGGCTCGGAATATCTCGACGCCGGGCATTCGATCAAAAGTGCCATTAAAAAGTCGATAGGTATTCAACACCAGGCGGATCCACCCCGGATGCGTAAACACGCATATATCGAGAAGCCCATCATCTGGCATCGCTTGAGGGGCTATGGTTGCGCCGCCTCCAAAGTCCGGCATGTTAGCTATGACAACGAACAACGGCGTGCGCTCAATTTCACTGTCAGAATCCAATCTCAACCGCAATGTTTGAGGGCGATATGAGAGAAGCGACAGCGCAGTGAGCACCAGATAGGGCAAGAATCCGCGGCGTCCCGTCCGATTTGCATACCGATGGGCAACCACTGCATCTAAGCCAATGCCCGCCGTAGAAAAAAACAGGGCATTGCCCACGCGCCCCACATCGAGTTTTCTAATCTCTGGCTGAATAAAAGCGCGACAGGCTTTTGCCGGGTCAAAAGATAAATTTAACGCGCGCGCAAACGCATTGCCCGATCCAGCGGGCACCACTCCCAGGGGTATCTCTGTGCCGAGTAGCGCGCGTCCGACTTCGTTAATGGTGCCATCACCTCCAATGGCAACTACCAGGTCGAACCCCATTTCGGATGCGCTTGCCGCCAATTCTGTAGCGTGCCCCGCGTGCTGCGTTACTTCAAGGGTAAAATCCATTCCCGCTTTCTCACACTCGGCAATCACGCGAGATCGAATATTGCGTTTCACACCTGCATGCGGATTCGCAATGAAGAGTACGCGGGAAAATTGCACACTCATGTATGTAAAAAATCGACCAGGGTCTGACCGATATCCCTCAAAATTTTTGGCGAAGGCTGTGATACATCGATTTGTTGCACGATTTCTTTGGGATAATGCTCCAATACAGCAATTGTTTGGCGGTCGTACACATCGAATCTTTTGCGAATAATTTGTTCATTTGCGTCATCAATGCGGTATGCGACGAGCGCGCGTCCAAAGAGGCGTTTGATCAGTACATTGCGGTCTGGGCAATCCAATACCATGATCAATTTTACGTTTAGGTCCTCATCGGCCATCTGAGCCTGGGCCAGTGTGCGCGGTAGGCCATCTAAAATCAATGTTTGTTCATCGGGCTTAAAGTCTTCAAAATCAGCCAGGCGCTGCATGCGTTCTCGCCACAGGGCTACGACAAATTCATCGGGCACCAGTTCGCCTTTGCGAATGCTCGTCAGAGCCATTTCCCCGGGCTGGCTATTGACGTCCAATGCCCTGAGCATATCGCCACTTGAAAAATGGTATAAACCTGGTATTTGTTTTAACACACTTCCCCAGGTGCCCTTGCCGGCACCGGGGGGGCCAAATAATAAGACAGTATCATACATCGGTGCAACTCCCGTGATTGTTTTTTGACAGAATGGAAATGTGAATGTATTTTAGTAGGAGCGGGTTTCAAACCCGCTCCTACGGATCACCGAACCTTATAGGAGAATATTATGAACCTCGATCCCGCTGCCGTCTCGCTGAAAAAAAACGGCGATAAAATCGAAGCTCTTATCCACGGAGAGACCACATTCGTCGATCGTCTTGCCCGCGCGTTTCCCCACAGTAATCCCGATCAATTTGTCAGCTTGATGGATGAATTGGGACACGAAATTGGCATTATTGAAAATCCAAAAAAACTCGACAATGCTTCGCGCAATTTGCTCGAAGCCGAACTCAAAGCCATCTACTTTGTCCCGACTATCAGCGCTATAACTTCCGTCGTATCCAAAGGTACGGGCAGTCAGTGGACTGTTGATACCGATGATGGCGAATATACTTTCCGCATTTTGGGCCGAGACGCACTCAAGGGCAATGAACCGCCTACAGTTGAAATTACGGATGAACACGGCAAGCGATACAGAATTGACAATTACTGGGATCTCGATGCCGAAAGCCGAGATCTGACCTCTGACCTGTTGCCCGATAAAGTTGTCAAGGCGCGCTATTACACCCGATCGATCTCGAGTAGTGGAAGAGGCAGAGGCAGAGGTTCGAGCAGTCGCGGGAGTAGTAGCGGTGGCGGTGGTGGCAGTGGTAGCGGTGGTGGCAGTGGCATGGGCGGATCGATTGGCATACGGTGATCCGCTACCGCACTCCCAGCATCAATTCGGCCAGCAACTGATCCAGGCGCTCATAGCCCAATCCAATGCGCCCCATTGCATCGATGTCAAATTGCACTTGTTTGAGTGCCAGCGATTTTTCCGGGCTGTATTTGCCCAGATGCTGTTCGTATTCGGGGTTCTGGTTTCCAATTTCTTGTAAAATTCCCTGAATTTCGGCGTCTGCTTCAAATTGAGCCGCTTTTTCCCTTAAGATATTGTACGTACGCATACACCCTGCGGCAAAATCCCATACCCCTTCTTCGTCTTCTGTGCGAAATGCGTGTGCGTCGAAGTGTCTCGGTCCCGTATAACCGTTGTTTTCGAGCAAGCGCACGAGCAAAAAGGCACTTTTGTAATCCTCTGAGCCAAATCGAAAGTCCTGATCATAGCGACCAAAACGCTGGTCGTTTAAGTCGATATGGAAGAGTTTGCCCGCCTCGAATGCTTGCGCCACGCCGTGGTGGAAATTTAACCCCGCCATGTGTTCGTGTGCAACTTCCGGGTTGACGCCCACCATCTCGGGGTAATCCAGCGTTTCGATAAACGCCAGATAATGCCCGGTTGTGGGAAAGTACATATCGGCACGCGGTTCATTGGGTTTGGCTTCGAGTGCGAAATTCAAATCGTATTTCTGGTCGCGCACGTAATCGCACAAATAATTTAAGCCATCTCGATAGCGTTTGAGAGCGTCGATGGGATCTTTAGCCACGTTGCATTCGGCGCCTTCGCGTCCGCCCCAAAATACATAGGTTTTTGCACCCAATTCGACGCCTAAATCAATGGCTTGCATAATTTTTTGCAAGCCATAAGCGCGAATTTTGGGATCGTTGGACGTAAAACCCCCATCCTTGAATACGGGATGAGAAAATGTGTTGGTGGTTGCCATGGGTACGACCATGCCATAATCTTTTAGTGCGTTTTTGAAGTCGCTTACAATTTTATCGCGCTGTTGTGATGTGGCATCAATCGGCACGAGATCGTTATCGTGCAGGTTAATGCCCCACGCGCCCAGTTCGCTCAAGCGTTGCACAATCCGCTCGGGCGCAAGCGGTTGGCGTGTTGGGTCGCCAAAGGGATCGCGTCCGGGATTTCCCACTGTCCACAAACCAAATGAAAATTTATCTTCTTTTTTGGGCATGTATGCATCGGCCATTGGATCTCCTCAAATACATTGAAATGTGATAAGGTTATATAGCCCGTTGAGGGCGAGGCTGTAAATATCCGGTGTGCAAAATATCATGGTGCAGTCTGACTGTCAATGGACATTTCCACAACTCATCGGGAGCACAAAATGATTATTCGCGATCCCGTTCACGGCGATATGTCGTTTAATGAATCCGAACGCCGGGTTATGGATACGCGGCAAATGCAACGCCTGCGCGGCGTGCGCCAAACAGGATCGGCATATCTGGTCTATCCGGGCTGTGTACACACGCGTTTTGAACACTCGCTGGGGACAACGGCGATGTCGCGGTGCGTGCTCGATGTCTTGAGACGCGGTGGCGCGCAAATCGAACCCGAACAAGCCGATGCGGTCGCATTGGCCGCGCTGGTTCACGATATTTCGCACTTGCCTTTTGGACATACGTTTGAAGATGAACGCAAGCTCTTTCCCCGCCACGACACAGCCGCCCGCATGAAATATTTCTTATCGGAAACAGAAATCGCGCAAGCACTCGATGCTTCGGGCCTGCGCGATACAGTGGTTTCTCTGCTTACGGACAAATCGTTTTCACCGGCGTGGATGCAGCAGATCGTGTCCAGCACCATCGATGCCGACTTGCTCGATTATTTGCGTCGCGATGCGTATTTTGCAGGCCTGCGCCAGGATTATGATGACCGAATTTTTAGCACCTTTATGCTTGCTGATGAAAATCTTGCGATTGATGTGACCCGTCTCAGTACGCGCACCGAGTTGCTGCATTTGCTGCGGTTGCGCTATTTTCTCACCGAGCGCGTTTATTATCACCACGCCAAAGTATCATCGGGGGCTATGATTGCCAAAGCCGTCGAGATCGCCACGGAACACGGTCTTGTTGAGACCGATCTCTATACCCTGACGGATGACGCTCTGTTTCGCCATTTGCTCGGCTATGAAGACCCGCGTATTGACCGTTTGATCAATGGCGTTTGCGAACGGCGTTTGCTCAAACGCGCCTATATGATTTCGACTGCCGAAGTGGGGCGTCGAGGGCGCGATGAGTTGATCGCCACTTACAATCGATCTGTCGAGAGTAGGCAGCAGATTGAGCGACAAATCGCCGATGCTGTGACCATCAACCCCGATCAGGTTATTCTCTATTGTCCAGATATCTCGGCTATTAAAGAAGCGCGCGTGCGCGTTGTTACGCGCAATGGCTTGAGCCGCCTGAACGATCCGCCAGACAATCCGCCTTTTGATGTAAAGGTCGTGGAAGATCAGTATGAACGGCTCTGGAAATTCTACATTTTTGCTCCCGAAGGTTATAGAGAGCGCGTTGGAAAAGTTTGTGAGCGCGTATTTGGCGAATCAAATGCGCTGGTATAAAGATCTTTATTGGGGCCGTTGTGATCGGTGTTTGACGCGGTCAAATAACGGCATATCTGCTCGTCCTGCGCCCTCCATCTTCTTGTGACATGAAGGGCACAGGCTGATTAGATTGCTCAGTTGGTTGGCCTCTTTTGGCGAGTCGAAGAGCCGGTACGGTATTTTGTGGTGTACATCCATCTGCCGTCCGAGTGCGTCTTCTGTAATCCCGCAAGAGGCGCAACAAAATCCATCGCGTGCGCGCGCCTTGTCTGCCTGAATTTTCCAATTTCCCCCGCGATACTCTGGGCGACCTTCCAGTACGAGTTCAAAATCCTCTTCAGATTCCCAATGGGTTCTGCACTCGTTGCTGCAAAATTGGGAGCGGATGCCCTTTTCAATATACCAGCGCGGCTGGGCAAATCGCTTGTCGCATTGCATACATCGCACGGTGATATTGTCTTCGCGCCGAACTTTTTGTTCTTCCTCAAACGACAGACGCATTTGCTGCGATGTTAAATGCTTTTTGTTCATCGTTTTAAACCTCACACATCAATAGCGCACTCACAACCCAAATATAGGTTGGAATAAATTACAAGTCCATAGAATGTTGTGTAGAGGTATTGTGCTTCAACGTAAAGATTGGATATTGTATCTGAAATTTATTATAATTATCCGCACTTATACCTGAATAGGAGAACCCCATGTTTAAGAATTATTTCAAAATCGCGGTCCGCAATTTTAATGAGGATAAACAATGGAATCCCTGACTTTGCTTTCGGGCCATTCAATGCCTGTTGTTGGCCTGGGTACCTGGCCGATGAGAGGCGATCAATGCAAAGAGGTTATCAAACAGGCTCTTGAATTGGGCTATACGCATTTCGACACTGCTTGGATATACCAGAATCAGCGCGAAATCGGCGAAGCCCTCCGAGAGGTAGGTGCTGACCGTTCGCAACTTTTCATTACTTCTAAAGTCGGCAGAGATTATCTGCAATATGACGTCGCGATAGAACAAGCCGACGAGATTCTCCAGCTTCTCCAGATGGACTACGTGGATCTGCTGCTCGTCCACTGGCCCAATGAGGCCGTGCCTATGGAAGGCTACATTCGCGCCTTCAACGAGTTTTTCGATGCGGGAAAAGCGAGAAGTATTGGGGTTAGCAACTTTTCGGTCGAGCAAATGGAACGCGCCCGTTCTCTCTCGACTGCACCTATCAGTGTCAATCAGATCAAATACCATCCTGGTTATGAACAACGAGATGTTCTGCAATGGTGCCTGGAAAACGATGTGGTGGTGACTGCGTATTCCCCTCTGGGAAAGAAGGATGTTCTTCGGGACCCCGTCCTGCTGGATATTGCCCGCGTCCACGATAAGACCTCTGCACACGTCGCTCTCAAGTGGTTGATGCAAAAAGGCATGATCGTTATTCCCAAAGCGAGTTCCAGAGAACATCTCCAGGCGAATCTCGATGTTTTTGACTGGTCCCTATCTGAAAGCGAGATGCATTCCATTGACCTCATAGCGGGGTAAACGAAATGAATGAGAAAAGCAGGCCCAATGTCGTTCTTATCATTACGGACGATCAGGGGTACGGAACTGTGGGGGTACACGGGAATGACCAGGTCAGGACGCCATATATGGATCGTTTGGCCAATGAAGGGGTGGCGTTTGACCGGTTCTACGGGCATCCGCTTTGTTCGCCTTCTCGAGCCGCATTGATGACCGGGCGGTATTTCTATCGAACCGGAATTCTACATACGTCCCGAGGGGGTGCATTAATGTCGGGCGATGAGATCACTGCCGCCGAGCTGTTTCGAGATGCCGGGTACCGCACCGGGATTTTTGGGAAGTGGCATCTCGGTGACAATTACCCAATGAGGCCCATGGACCAGGGATTTGAGAAAGCCGTGTGGCACAAAGGTGGAGGGATCGGGCAGCCCCCCGTAAGGCCAAACAGCTACTTTAACGCACTTCTGTGGCGAGAAGGGGAAGAATTCCAGGCGAAAGGGTACTGCACGGATGTCTTCTTTGACGAGGCTCTCGCGTTTATCGAGGAAAATCAAAGCGAGCCTTTTTTCATCTATATTCCGACGAACGCGCCGCACAATCCTCTCGAGATCAGTGACGACTATGCGGATCCCTATCGCGAGATGGGTCTGGATGACAGCGTCGCACGAATCTATGGGATGGTCGAGAATATCGATGACAATATTGGGCGACTCCTGGAACTACTGGAACGCCTCGGTCTGGATGAGGATACAATAATCATCTTTACGTCCGACCACGGCCCCGCGGGCGGCAGGTACAATGCCGGACTCAGATCTACAAAAGGAGACGTGTATGAAGGCGGGATTCGAGTTCCGTATTTCATGAGGTGGCCGAAAGGGATGCCGGCTGGTTTCAAAACCGATAAGATTGCCTCACATATCGATGTTCTGCCCACTTTGTTGTCGCTTTGTAACGTGGATTCTCCCTCTGATCTCAGGGTGGATGGCGTGGATCTGACGCCCCTGATTCGAGGTCAGGGAGTGGAATGGCTCGATCGCACACTTTTCATTCAGACACACCGGGGGAGCCGCCCGCGACAGTACCACAACTGTGCGGCGATCACCCAACGCTACAAGTGGTTAGGTTATCCCAGTACTGGCGGACAATGGGATTTTGAGACTTCTTCGACAGACCCTGTGATGGAGCTGTACGATCTCGAAGACGACCCTGGCGAAGAGAAAGAGATAGGTGGGCAGATGCCCGATCTCATAGCGCAGATGAAGAGAGACTACGACGTCTGGTTCGACGATGTGGCTTCGGATTGGCAGGCGGGGGTCATTCACATTGGGAATTCGGCCGAGAATCCTCTCACGTTGTGTCGCTATCAGGATTCAGAATACATGTCCGAACTGCCACACGGCTGGCGTGTGAAGATCGAACAGAGCGGAACCTATGAGTTTCGAATCAACCGTGAGTCGCTAAATGGCACGGGTGCCCTCGGGGTTCAGTGGCAGGGGAATACTCAGAGAAACCCACTGGCTGCGGGAGAGAATACAGGACGATTCGAGCTTGAAGCGGGGGACGGCAAACTGGAGATTTGGTTCGAGCTTGAAGACATAGGCCGCGTGACGTTTTCAAGCAATTTGACGATTGGGGATGTGGAGGTGGATTACCTGGGGTAGAGGCAAAACAGTGCGGAGTTGGCTGCCATCGAATCACGGTGAAATAAGGTACGGGAGATGTGTTGGGATTAACATTGAGGAAGGAGGATGGAGAGATGCAAAAAATTTATACGACTGAGCCATTTGTTATTAATAAAAACCTCGGTGCTGCGGTGCGCGTTCGAGGCGAAGATTTGACCTCGACCAATGCGGATGGTGAGCCTGTTGTGCAGTTGACTCAGAAACAAAAATACGATTTTGATCGCAATGGCTGGTTGCTAATTCCCGGTGTTTTGAACGGGGATGAATTGGAGGAGATGCGAGATTACGCCGAGCAGTTGCATCGCAATCCCGAAGCACTTGCCGAACATAAGCGATCTACACTGGCAGGTCCTTTGCAAAAACTGATGGACCATCCGGTTGTAGTGGGCTTTTTAAATGAGTTTTTAGCGTATCCTCCTCTTGCGAGTAAAGACAGTTATGGTTTTCGGTTGGAGACATCGCATTTGACGTTTCGTTCGGCGCGTGAAAATCAGCAGCGTAAGTTTAACCCGCACAATGGCAATGGGCTGTTTCGACCGCCTTGGGATTCACATTATTATCGCTGTGTGCCCGGCAAGTCATGGAGTGGATTGACCCGGGTGGTGTGGGAGTTGAACCCTGTGAAATATCGCGAGGGTGGCACATTGTTTATATCAGGAAGCCATAAGTCGGCGTATCCTGCGCCTGATTCTGCTTTTGCCGAAGATTCGCCCATTTGGAAGACCTACGAGTGCCCTGCAGGTTCGGTTCTCTTTTTTACGGAGGCACTTTCCCACAGTGCTTCGACATGGACAAATGAGGATAATGACAGACTGGCGATTTTTAATCTTTACAATACGATTTCTACACGCTGGCAATCGTGGTTGCCACATCCTGATTTATTAGCAGAGATGCATCCCAAGCGGCAGTCTTTGTTTCGAGAAGTCAAGGTCGGTGGCCGCAATGTAGAGAATCCAATACCGCGAAATGGAGACAATCCATATCTGCAAGGATAAGGACGAGATTTTTGAAATAGGATGGCTGACAGGAGAATGATTATGGATGCAAATGGACACGTACAACCGTATATCATCAACAAAAATATGGGCAAACCCATGGCTGACTTTGCGCCGGAATTGCCCAAAAAAAATGCCGATGGGGTGCCAATTGTTGAACCGACAGATGAGCAGAAGTATATGTTTGACGCCGATGGGTGGTTGCTGATTCCGAATGTGCTGAGTGAGGGTGAAGTTGAGGAGATGCGCGAGTGGGTAAAAAGACTGCATTTTGAGCCCGAGTCATTGCCCGATCATGAGCGCACTATTTTGGCAGGCCCGACGCAGCGTTTGATTGATCATCCAGTTGTGATGGGGATGCTCAACGAATTTACGGCCAATCCCGCGCTGTCGAGCCAGGAATGCTATGGGTTTAGTCTGGGCACATGTGGTTACTGGTATCGCACCGCGCCGAATAGACGCACTGAAGGACTCAAAGAAGCACGTGCGTTTAAACCGCACAATGGCAATGGACTATATCGCCTTCCCGGTGATGTTCATTTTTACAATTCTTTTCCAGGAAAGAGTTTTTGCCCGCACATGCGTGTGGTGTGGGAATTGAATCCGGTCAAGTACAAACAGGGTGGTACTTTGTTGGTGTCGGGCAGTCACAAGGCTGTTTACACTGCGCCCGATGAAATTCAAGATCCCGATTCGGATGTGTGGACAACCTATGAATGTGAACCTGGATCTCTGCTGTTTTTTGCTGAAGCGACAACCCACAGTGCGCATCCGTGGACAAATGAAGAAAACGATCGGGTTGCTGTTCCGACACTTTACAATCAGGTAGATGGGGGATTTGCTGAAGCGCTGAAGCCCGATGAAAAACTTCTGGAATCTATGCCACCTTTGCGTCGGACGTTATTTCGAGACCGATATGTTGCAAACAATGTTGTTGGTGCGGACTTTAAGCGTTTGTGGCGAGTTTGAATAATGAAGGGATTTACATGAAAGTTGCCTTGGTTTGATGTGACAATGATTCACGTGGATCGGTTTTTGCAACGAACTTTGAAAATTGTGCCTGATGATCCGGGAATTGGCGTGGAATTCGACTGGCCCAAACTCGAATCTTATTGCGTCTCCGATTTGGCATTTGGCGAATAAGGTAATCTCATGGTGAAATTCGCAATTTGCCAAAATGAATATGAGTACGCGGCGTATCTGGTGTGCCGCTGTCCCACACGCAACGGAAGTCATCCGGTGCAATTTCAATAAGTGTGGGATAAGAGTTCTTAATCCCGGCATCGTAGAAGGTTTTTTCTTCGCTCCAGGCGTCTCCGGGGTTTTTTGTTTTGTACCGCAGAGAAGTCCGGCCTCCGTTTGGAAATCCCGGTGCTTTTACTCTTTGGGGAGGACCATCGCTGTACACATAGATATGCGTGCCATTCGAGGATCGGCCAAAGAAAGCCTTTGATTTGGCGTTGTGCAGGTCGGGTTCGGGTTTGGCGACACGCCAGGTACGGCCACCGTCACGGCTTACGCTCGAATAGGCTCTGGGAGGGTCCGTCGTGTGATCGGTTTCGTCGTAATCGGCAGTTCGCATGACAATCCATAGTTCCTCCGGTGTTTCTCCCGGCGCAATATTTCCCTCATGGAGGAAAACACGAGCATTGGTGGGTTGGGGAATATATGCTTCGAGTTTCCACTCCAGCAAGCTGGTACTGCTGAGAACGAAGTGGTCACGCGAACCACGGGGGTCTTCCTGTAGCGTGTTGCGGTGGGCTGGCAGCAGAAATTTGCGTGTCGAGTCGGTCTCCGTGGTTACGATGGTTGAGCATGTAATCAGCGGCCCTGCATAGTGCATCGCCATTTCCACCTGTGTCCAGGAATAACCGCCATCTGCAGTGAACGCACCGACCAGTTGAGATTCTTCGCTGTTCTTCTGAGCTATCGGGCAGCGCATTGCAAAGCACCAGATGACATCCTGTCCGGGAGCGCGGTAAAGGATTGGATTCGCGTAGGCAAACTGTACCATGCCCTGACGCTGACGATGATCAAAGATCATCACTGGTTCCTCCCAGGTGTCTCCATCGTCGGTTGAGAGCGTCGCAAGAATGTCTCCCATGTCTTTCTTGCCGTTGACCATCGCTCCAAAGGCCACAATGAGATGCCTCTTCTTCTGCCCCGGAATAATGACCGGTTGCCACACGCGCCAGGCCTGTGGCTGCTGCTCAACCCGACGAACTACGCGAAGGTCTGTAATATCTCCTCGATAATCCAGCATTATCTATCTCCTCGATTTGTGTTTAAATTTTGCGCGAGGGAAGGCATCCCTCCTTGACAGAGTAAGATAAATAGTATAGATTTCTGACATCAGTGTCAAGAGATGTCTGAACGCGAGGGATGTAGTCCAATGACCGGAATCGCCGACAAAATTATGCAGAGGGTGTCCGTCCACGATAGCGGAAGGTGGGTATGCACGCCGAAGGATTTCCTGGACCTCGGCAGCCGCGAGGGCGTCGATCAGGCACTGTCGCGTCTCGTCAAGGCGGGACTGATGCGCCGGGTGGGCCATGGTCTGTACGACAGGCCGAGGATCAGCAATGTGCTGAATCGACCCGCGCCCGTCGATTTGGATGCGGTCATCGCAGCGTTGGCACGGCGGGATGGCGTGCGGATCATGCCGGATGGATTGGTGGCCGCGAATCAGCTGGGTCTCACCAACGCCGTGCCCGCAAAGGTCAGCTACGTGACGGATGGCCACTCCAGAACTCTCAAGATCGACGGAAGAACCATCCGGTTCCGGCACGCGGGTCCGAGCGTCATGCGGTGGGCAGGAAGACCCGCAGCACCAGTGGTTCTGGCGTTGCGGTGGCTGGGCCCCCGCGCAGCAGCAGACGGAGAGATCGTCTCGGTGCTGAGTCGCCATCTTCCCGACGATGTGAAGCTCGATTTGTTGCACCACAGCCGCGATCTTCCCGGCTGGGCGTTGCCGCTGGCGCGCAGCATCGCGAGCGACCAGGACGTTGCCGTATGACCAAGGGCTTTGAATCATACCTCGCCCTGCCGGAGCAGGACAGGCGGGATGTTCTTGAAGCGGCGGCAGCCCGCCTCGATACGTTGCCGAACTATGTGGAGAAGGACTTCTGGGTTTGCCTGGTTCTCGATGCTCTGTTCAATCGACGTCCTGAGGGGCATCCGAGGCTGCTTTTCAAGGGGGGGACGTCGCTGTCCAAGGCCTTCGGACTCATTGAGCGATTTTCCGAGGATATCGATCTCGTGGTGTTCCGCGATGGCCTTGGCTTCGAAGAGGAGCGCGACCCGACCGTAGCTGGCCAGCTATCAAACAAGAAACGGACCGCGCTGTTCAAGGAACTCAGGGCGGCGTGCAGTGGATACATTCGTGGGGCTTTGCGGACCGCTTTGGCGAGTCGAATCGACGAGCTTTCAACTGGCTGTCAGGTCGTTCCGGATGAGGGCGATGTCGACGGCCAGACGCTCTTCATCGAGTATCCAACCCTCTTTTCAAGCGGAGACGTCACCTATGTGGCCCCGCGCGTGAAGATTGAGGCGGGAGCGAGGTCGGCGCTTGATCCCAGCCAGCACTGCACAGTCACCCCCTATATCGCGAATGAACTCCCTGACTGGTCGTTCACAGTGGCGGGCATTCGCGTGATCGCGCCCGAGCGAACCTATTGGGAGAAGTTGCTGATCTTGCATGGCGCACATTGCGGATACCGGGACGTCGGGCGCCTGCCGGCTGACAAGGATCGCATTTCGCGTCACTACTACGATGTCGCAGTGATCACGGCGACGGAAGTCGGGAGATCGGCTTTGGTCGATACCGACCTGCTGGACGCGGTTCGGAACCACAACCTCGTCGCGTTCCGGCAGGCCTGGAAGCGGTTCGAAGAAGCGGTTCCAGGATCGGTGAGACTGGTTCCTCAAGCGGAACTGCGCAAGGTGATCGAACAAGATTACCGAGCCATGCAAGGCATGATTCTCGGTGAGGCCCCGGACTTCGGGTGGGTCACGGATCAGCTTCGACAGGCCGAAGTAGCGATAAACGGAACTTGAACATGGCCACAGCCAGAGAAACTGGAAGCGGTCGTGAAGCATGTTCAATGGAAGAAGAAGCGGGTTTACAAGGAGAACAATATGACACCCATCAGGCTTGGTGTTGTTGGTCTTGGTCTTGGTCGATGGATGGTAGAAACTGTAAAGAAAATCGAGGGTGCCCACGTTGTGGCAGCTGCTGAGAATATGCCTGCTCGATTGGATGGTATGGGCGGTTATAGAGCCTATGAGAAGAAAAATGATCTCAAACTTTACGAAGATGCAGACCAGATGATGGATGACGAATCGTTGGACGCGGTCGCACTTGCGGTGACGCCCAAACATCGCAGGGCGCTGATCGAATCGGCTGGCAACAGGGGCATCCCAATGCTGATCGAGAAGCCCTGGGCAGGGACTGTCAAAAGTGGAAGAGAGTTGGTTGAATTGTGCAACAGTTTTGATTTGCCCTGTCAGGTCGAATTTCCGATTCGTTGTATGCCTGCAATGGTGCGGTTGCGAGAACTCCTGAAAGGCTCTCTCGGAAAAGGGTGGATGGCGAATGCCAATCTGATGATGGGTTGGTGTCCGCCTCCAGAATCAAAAAAACACTGGGATCCAGAAAACCACAATGGGCTTCTCAACGAGTGCTATGTACATCTTTTCGATACGCTGGCATTTTTACTGGGCAAGCCCAAATCAGTATTCTCATTTGGGGGATCCTTCAGAGGCCGCCCAATGCCGGATGCGGCCGCAGCAGTCATTGAGTTTGAATCTGGGGCCTCCGCTTCGCTGACTTGTGGTGGCATTGGTGCTGCTTGTGCTGATGGCGGACATCTTTTGGATATCTGGACAGAGAACGGACTGGCACGCATAACTGGCACGCAATGGCTACCAGATACGCTGGAATGGGCCTTAAGGGAGGCCAACGAATCTACAGTCGAGACGTTTCATGCGCCTGAGCGAATGACCCTGATGGAGTACAATATGCGTGCATTTTTCAACGCGGTCCGAAGTGGTGCCCCTGTAGCTGCAACACCAGAAGACGGATTGATTGCAACAGCCATCGCTATGGCTATTCAGGAATCTATTGTTACGGGGAATCGCGTTGTGGTAGAATGTTAGGCAAACAGGCAAATCGGAAAGGGGTACCGATCAGTCCGCTCTAACCCAGATCCGGTATCCGCCAGTTGGCATACCAGCGGGAGTCTTCTGGGGGTGCTTCGTCTCCACTCTGCATAGAAGCAAAATTTTTCATCCGGGGGCGGATCTCCTCTTCCCAGATACGCTCAATCTGCCCGTAGGTCAGCGGGGTGTGGTCGGGTTTTAACTGCTCGTATTCCGTTAGAAGTTCTTTTGCTTTTTCCGAGATATGTGCCGCTGTATCAGCCACCATTTCTTCTCCCGCTCGCCGGCTGGATGTATCCACGTAATCGCCCTGGGCGAAATGAGGGCCCGGCTCGTCCGGTCCGGGAAGGCGGGAGAGATCTACGCAGTCTGGAGCCACAGCCCACAGCAGCGATGTTTCGCCTCTTCCCGCGTGGCCTCCCATGCCCCGGTCGTCTTTGAACCGGGATTCCCCTGTGCCCATACTCATAACAGAATAGAGTCGGACGGAGACGTGCTGCTGGAGGATTTCCAGTACAACGGGTACGTCCAGGCGGTGTGGTCCCGAATGTCCCGAGAAGAGCACGGCTACGTGGAATCCCAGGGCATCGACGGCACGGATGTGATAGCAGAGATTTTTCAAAAAGATCCACGGAGGTACCGCTGTAAGCCAGGGGCGAACATTACCCACTCGTTCGTGTGCCCAGGTCCCGTAGCCTCCGGATTCGTGGCAGTGCCAGTATTCAGGAGGTGCTACAATGCCACCGAAGGACCGGGCGGCCTGGCACACCACCCCGTGTGCCCGCAGCGCGTCCAGGCCCAAGGCGTTCACCGGCCCGTGGGGTTCACACAGGCCATAGGGCAAATACACCACGGGACAATCCTCAAAAGCGGCTTCCAATTCATCGGGAAACATGCGTTCCCAGCGGACTTCTTTGCGTTCCATGGTTCAGGCTCCTTATCAGATAGCCCGTAAAACCCATCGGCTTTAGCGATGGGATAAAAGGGCTTACGAATCCCTGCTTTCGCAGGGACATGCTTATGGGGTAGTGCTTTAGCGTTGGGGCACAATCATCAAGGGATTGTGGGCGGTGAGTCATTGTGATTCGTCCGATAGTTCCACGAAAAATGGGTTGACAAAATATGCTCATAAATGTATATTTTTATTATGTTTAAGTCCTTCAAATACAGATTGCGCCCGACGAAAAAACAGGAGAAAATCCTGACGGCGCATAGTGAAGAATGTCGCTTGCTGTACAACCAGCTTCTTTGTGTGAGAGTACAAGCATGGCAGCAAAAGCATCAGTCTTTGTCCTGCTATGACCAGATAAAAACTATTCCATTGATGAAGAAACAACGACCTGAATTTACGCAAGTGTATAGTCAGGTCTTGCAACAGGTCGCGGTACGGGTTGATCTTGCATTCAAGGCGTTCTTTCGTCGTGTCAAAGAGCGGGCAAAGACGGGTGAGAAAGCTGGCTTTCCCAGATACAAAGGTCAGAATCGTTATGATTCTATCACCTATCCTCAGTTTTCCAACGGATGCCGATTGGACGATAAGGGCTTGCGATTAGGCAAAATAGGCTGTATTCGGATTGTCCAGCACAGACCCCTTGAGGGTATGCCTAAGTCTTGCACGCTCAGGCGCACTGCTACTGGCAAGTGGTTTGTTACTATCTCTTGTGATATAGGCGACGCCCCTGAAAAAATAGACGATGGCCCCGCCGTTGGCATTGACGTGGGACTTGATAATTTTGCTATGTTTTCTGATAGAGAAAAGATCGCTAATCCTCGCTTTTTTCGTAAAGAGGAAAAGGCACTTGCAAAAGCACAGCGCAAGTGGGACAAAGTAAAAAAAGCGTCGCCAAAGAAACGAGAGAAAGCACGTAAGACTGTTGCCAGAGTGCACGAGCGTATCCGTAATAGACGACATAATTTTGTGCATCAAGAAGCTCGAAAAGTCGTCAATAAGTATGGCTTTGTTGCAACAGAAAAGTTAGACGCCAAAAAGATGCAAAAGAATCGTCGCTTGTCAAAAAGCATCTCAGACGCAGCGTGGTTCCTGTTTCGGCATTGTCTCGAATACAAAGCGGAGGAAGCTGGTATTGGATTCAAGCCTGTTGATCCTGAATACACGTCACAAGATTGCTCTTCTTGTGGACATAGACAGAAGAAAGCCCTCTCTGATCGTGTGCATCATTGCAAAAAGTGTGGCTATACCACTGACAGAGACCACAATGCTGCGATAAACATATTGACTTTGGGATTACAAAGTCAGGTGGTTTGACCGCCAAGAAGCCCAACTGCTCTATCGTTGGGAGTAATCACGTTGATCGCATTGTGCGATATTTCAAAAATCTCCGAATTATCTCATACCTGCTCTAAATAGCTCGTTCCTGGATGACCGATCTATTGTGATACGAGCATTTTGGCAAGTTCGGATTTGGTGACCCCAAGCGCGAAGAGGGATCGAATTAATAGATCTACAGAAACAGAGGGATCGCCCGCTTCGATTTTGGCAACACGAGATTGACTGGATTTGAGGGATTCGGCCAGTTGTGTTTGGGTCAAATTTTCTCGCTCACGGCATTGACGCACTTTCTTGCTCAACGTGATTTTGAGGTCAATGTAAGCGGCTTCTTCGTCGGTCAGGCCCAGAAAATCGTCTGTTGAACCCACACGCCATCCGGCAGCCTCGAGAAGTTTTTTCTTTTTTGTATTCATGAGTCATCCTATCTCGCCGATGGAGAAAATGGAGGTGTCTTGATTTGTCCGTGAAGCCATACCAGAGGTTTGTCAGAAGGACTCATATAAAAAATATATGTCAAATATGACATATATCAAAGGCTATTATCTTGAAGGGGACTTGACCCGATTTGATATATAACATTTCAATCCCACCTTTTATGGACGCTGATAAACTGCTATCGTTTATACCTCTGCTCGCTTCGAGTATAAACAAAAGCCCGTCAACCACCACCGATTGACGGGCTTTCTTTTACAATGAAACAGAAGATGCGTTCTCCCCTTTTGGTTCTGGATCGCGGCTAAATTTAATCGCATTACTCATCTAACAGATCCCGAAATGCCTCCAGGCTGGGTACCTGGACCGCCGCGCGATGCAACTGTTTGAGGCGTTGCAAATCGTCAATAGCGTCAATGCGAGCAGACAAGGGGTCAGTCTCGTGGAGATCAAATCGAATCTCTAACACTTCGAGGATATTTTCGAATGTGCTTTTTCTTTCTCCCTGCTCAAAACTTTCCTCTCTGCTTTGTTGGGTAAGGGATTGAAAAAGTGATGATTCGCGGATCAGATCCATGATACCCTCCTTAAAAATAATATTAGAAATCGTTTCAGATTCATATACCAACTCGCTCAATGCCACCATGCCAGCCAGATAATCCGCCCTATATGATCGAGCGATAGGGCGCGTCCGAGCCGTGTGAATACACTGTTGCAACCACACATCCGAGGTCATCCCTTCAGGTGGCTTCATCAAAGGTGTGAAGGGAATCAGACCCGATTGCTCCGATTCGAGGACGCGCTCGCCTTCTATCTCAATCAGTCTGATCATCCTATAATGAATCGCTATTGGGTAGCCGAGACGCTCCTGGATATAGTACCCAGGATCGCGCTGCCCAGCATTGGGGCGCAGGTAGATCACATTGGAAAAGATCGGCAGGCCGTGTTGCCGAATAGCATGTCCAATATAGCCTGCCATGCGGCGCGGCATAGGCGGATTGGTGCTGTCAGTCGTTTGAAACTCGTTGTGAACCAATACTTCTTCTTCATCGATACGCACGCGAATCAGGCTATCGGTTTGGTGTGCTTCAACTGTGAGTTGCTCTGTGTCAATAACTGCAAGAACTTCAACGTCCTCGCGTCCGAGTGTAAAGCCGGCAAAGTCGTTGGGATATTTCTGAATGAGGTGTTTAGAAATCGTATCAAATTCTGCCATGTAAGATGCCTGGTCTGAGAGTTGGTCATATTTTGGACAAACGCAACAGTCAGAACTCAAGCAAATATCAGGCCAATATCACAAAATTGAGCGATAAAAGGGGCTTGTCAGAAACTCAGATATCTCATTATGCCTTTAATATGCTGTATTGTGTTCTTGTTCACAAATTGAATTTGTGGATTGTCTGTTGAAGCGGAGATGGAGGAGGACAAGCATTGGCGGCAATAGTGTATATTTTGATTGATGGATGAGCTGTATTGTGAAAAAGTTGATCGCTTTTTTTAAAAAACAAAAGGCCGTAAGTGTTGCTCTGTGGGAGCAAAAACTCAAGACCTTGAGGAATTATATAATGAAGCCACACCAGAGGAACGGAAAGATCAGTTAAGACTGCATATCAACCACCTGATCTATACCCCTGATGGGATTCAACTCGCCTTATTTGATCCCGGTAACGAAGCAAATAGGACCAAAGTTCAGCGAGACGGCACATCTGGCTCCCCAACAGTTCCACCCACTGAACTTTTTACTGTACGGGATCACTTTCCCATCCATCATATCCGCAGGAATAAGAAGCCCATTATCGCAATTGGACATAAGCCCCAAGAAAAATTGGTTACTCAAAAGCTGCAACATCCCAATTATCTCAAAAAAGCCCTGTATTATCACGAGCTTCTTGAAAAGGGACATGTCCAATCTCAGACCGCACTTGCCAGATAGGTGGGCATTTCGAGAACCAAAACCCGATTGATTCTAAAGTTGCTCAAACTAGATAAAGAAATTAAAGATTTTATCTTGAGAATAGATGACTCAGACCCCAAACTGGATTTTCTATCTGTCTATCGGTTGCAGCCGTTACTTCAGGTTAAAAGCAAGGAGAGGCAAAGATCTGTAAGCCCTGTGTTTAGTTACACCGAGACAGAATTCGGAATTCGGCAACAGCATCCAAAACGGGTCAAGTCCAGAGGCTATAGAAGTGCAAGGAAACCGAATAGAAGTGCGAATAGAAGCGCGAGAAAGCCAATAAAGCTCAATACGAAGCCTCTATCCGAGGGCTTTCTTTTTTTCAAACGAAATCTACGGTAATAGTTCTCGGTTTTTCTCCGAAGTTCGCCTAACTGGTTCTGTGTCTTTTTCCATTCTTCTTCGCATTGTTTAGCTAAGTCTTTAACATGAGACTGCATATATCCATCAGCTATGAGTGCCAAAATTGATACCCCCACACAGACTCCGAGACAAATAGCGTATCCATTCCACTTTTTTAGCCCAAAGTCTCCTTTTAGGACACCTCGTAAATATTCCGAAGGAGTTTTATTTTCTTTAAAGTCAAGAGAAGCAACCTTTGAAATCCCAGTAAGTGCCTTCTTGCCTAAAGCCTCTCCGATCTGTTCATTGGGAAGATGGACCAACTGTTCATCTCCACCCTGCTGAGTAAGCTGATCAAGGCTATTCTGAAAAAGTTGATCAAATCTCTGTTTAAGGTCTTGAATATTACCTATAATTTCGTTCTTTTGCATTTTGACTGTCAATTGTACAACATCATCAAAGTCATCAGGCGACCGCCTCCCAAAAAGCGCATAAAGAAAATTCTTGATTTTAAATTGTCCTGCAACGAGATATTGTCAAATGTTGTGGATGGGTTTAGAACGCATCCTTTATGATTATGCAGCGATTTTGCGTTCACCATCTACGAATTTCACCCCGTCAATGACGAGGGGTATGAGCTTGTAACCGCGTAATCTGACCCATGTTTTTTCAGCTTCAAGAGCCAGTTTATACACCATCGCCATTGTGGCTTTGACCGATCCGCAGCCTTTTGTCTGCCTCGTGCGATGCCTGACGGTAGCAAAAGTCGATTCAATCGGGTTGGTGGTGCGTAAATGGATCCAGTGTTTGGCAGGAAAATCATAAAAGGTGAAGAGCACCTCAAAATCTTTGGTGAGGCAGTCACAGGCTTTTTCATAGCGATCCTGATACAGACTCAAGAAGTGGTCATAGACCTTGTGCGCGGCCTCTTTTGTCGGCGACTGATACATATCTTGAAGGAGTCTCTTGGCATCCGGCTGCACAGATTTGGGTAGCTTATCCAACACATTAGCACTCTTATGCACCCAGCAGCGCTGATGTTTCGTGGCAGGGAATGTCTCTTCCAATGCGTGCCAGAAGCCCATTGCGCCATCGCCTATGGCAAGCGCAGGGGCTTGGCTCAACCCGCGTGCTTTGACATCCTGTAAGAGGGTCTGCCAAGATAAGGTGCTCTCACGCTGTCCCTGCTCTATGGCAAGGACTTCCTTTTTACCTTCTGCTGTGGCACCAATGAGCACGAGAACACAGGGACGGTCATCAGATAGGCGTACGTTAAAATAGATACCGTCTGCCCAGATATAGACATAGGCTTTATCGTGCAAGTCGCGCTTTTGCCATTGTTTATACTCATCTTCCCAAATACGCTTTAAGCGCGTGATATTGGCCGGAGAAAGCCCTGGTGCGCCTTTGCCTAAGATCGCTTCGAGTGCCTGGGGAAAGGCTGAGGTAGAGACCCCTTTCAGATACAGTGTGGGGATCAATGTATCAATGCTCGGACTGCGACGGGCATATTTAGGCAGGATCGCACTGGTGAAGTGCTCCCCGTCTCGACGATCGTGAACGCGGGGTTGTTTGACGGGTATTTTACCAATACCAGTGGTGACTTCTCGGGCAGGATGATACCCATTTTTGACCACCTCACGATGACCCTTTTCATCCACCTGATCAGCAAATCGGGCTATGTATTCATTCACTTCATACCGCAAGGCGGCACATAACATCTTACGCGCACCATTTCTTATGACTTCTTCGAGGCTCTCGGCCAGTGTATCTTGCACTATGCTTTCCACTTCAAATGGGGTATATTCTTTCACGAGCGTGTCCTTTCTCCCTCCTGGAGGGATTTTAGGTTTTTGTGATACTATAGGATACGCTCTTTTCTTTTACTCATCCACAACTTTTGACGGGTCGGCAAAAAGTCAGAGATTGCCCCGATAGTTTTGGTAAGCTATATTTCGTTTATGCTTACTTTACGAGACCACGATAGGGCAGCCCCACCGGATTTCTGGATACAGCTTGGGGCTAAACGCAAGCAACTTCTTGATCGTTCCTGGGCTGGTGTTTTCCGAGAGTATCTGCTTTTGGAACTGCCCGTTGAGGCACTGGCCCCCCATTTTAGCAAAAATTTTGGGCGTCCCAGCAAAGACCTCCACGTTGTGCTCGGCGCACTGGTGCTGCAACAACTGCATGATTTGACCGATGCACAGACAGTGGAGGCCATTGCATTCAACATCGCTTGGCAGTATGCCCTTGATGTGCGCAGTGAAGCCGACTGTTATTTTTGCGAGCGAACGCTTCGCACCTATCGTCGTTTGGTGATTCAGCATCACCTGGATGAGGTGCTCTTCCAAAGTCTGACCGACAAGCTCATTCATTCGGTAGGGGTTCATACCCGCAAGCAGCGGATTGACTCGACGGGTGTCCAAAGCTTTATGCGCAACCTGACACGCTTGGGCATTCTGGTCGAGTCCATGAGTAAATTCTTGCGCCAGTTGCGTCGAACCTGCCCAGAGTTGTATCAGGAACTGGACTGTGACTTGTGGCGCAAGTATGTTGCCCGCACAGGCGATGGGTGTTTCGCTTTAACCACACCGAGCCAGTCAAAGTGTCGATTGTTAGAAGCCGCCGCCGATATAGATGCATTGCTAAAGCTGTTTTGTCCAACCGAAGCGGCGCAGTTGGACAGCTACCATCTGTTGGCAGGTGTTTTTGAAGAACAGTGCCAACGCATACAAGGCGCATCTGGTCAAAGCAGCATCCAGATGCGGGATCCCCATGCGATACCGTGTGATAATACGCTTAATCCGGCCGATCCTGACGCCAGCTATAATAAGCATCGTGGGGTGGGCTACCTCATACAGGTCATGGAGACCTTCTGTGATGATACCGACAAAGACGATGAGGCACAGGACGCCACATCAGGCGTGTCTAAAGTTGCCCTGCCAGACCTGATCACGCATATCGCCGTTGGCAAGATGACAGTCCATGACAGTAAAGCCCTCTTACCTGCCATACAGGATACACAAGCCCGTGGCGTGATGCCCAAGCATCTGCTGGCCGATACGCACTACGGTTCGACAAAATGTATCGCGCAGGCCAAAGATAGAGGTGTCACGTTGTTGGCTCCGTCGATGCCCCCCAAGGGCAAAGGTCAGGGTAAATTGACGTTGGAGGACTTTGAAGTAGATGCATCTGGGCACATCCAGCGATGTCCAGCCGGCCATGCACCCCTTGAGATGTCTGTGAGCAAGAAACGCCTTCAGGTTCGATTTGCCCCAGATTTATGTGACCAATGCCCCTTGCAAGAGCACTGTCCAATCCCAGGGAAAGCGCGTCTCCAATATACCCACGAGCGTGTCAAGCAACGTGCCCGGCGTCTGTTTGAACAGTCTGATGTCTTCCGTGACCAATACCGCTGGCGTGCTGGCATCGAAGCGACCATATCGCGTCTAAAGCATCAAATGGGACTGGCTCACCTGCGGGTGCGTGGGCAAGGTGCGGTAAAATATCGGGTCTTGCTCAGCGCATTGGGTCTCAATATCCATCGTGTCGCTGTCTATAGGGGGTCCTTTTACCCTCAAAAGCTTTTTGGTAGGCTTTTGAGTGCCTTGCAAGGTCATCAGCGGGTTATTGGGCCTTACAAACCTATATCAGGGCGTATGAACAGACGATTTGAAGTACCCACGACAAGGGGTTACAGGGGGCTTTCTCCCTTGATTTTAAGACTTTTTGCCGACCCGTCAACTTTTGAATATACCTCTAAACGCCTTGAGTCAGGTAAAAAATGTGATTGCGTTTGCATAGGGTGTGGTGAATCGCTTATCCTGAAACGTGGAGATAAAAAACAGTGGCATTTTGCTCATTGTGCAAAAACTTCCTGTGGTGGAGAGACTTATATCCACAAAGTAGTTAAAACGTGGATTGCTGAGAAATTGATAGGCCAAATCCTTTCTTTACCAGTACATCCAGAATTAGATAGCCCTAAAAAATTTTTAGTTGAAAGTGGCGAGATAGAAAAATATAACAGTGCTATAAAACGGCAATATGACGTTGTGCTTAAGGGAATTTTTTCGTACGGTGAAACAGATCAAGTAAATCATGGTGAATTGATATTTGAGGTGCATTATAGTAACCCCAAAGATGATTGTTTTAAGTTGCAAGTGCAAGAATGGAAACTTTACGTTCTTGAGGTCGATGCTAAAACATTCTATGGTGATGGACGAGAAAAATTTACGATAGAAACACTTTCAGAAAACAGCGAGTGGACATGGCTTACGGACAACCAAAAACTTTGGGCTGAATATGGCTTGAAAAATAGTGTACGAGATATTATAGCAAACTGGATTACGGAAGAAACATGGATAGACGAAGAAGTAGAAATTCGACACGGTCCCTCAAAATTTATACGTACAGGTTATGGACGTTTTAGCGTTGAACGACAAGTTGAAACAAAAATAATAAAGAAGGGGCCCTTTTATCGGCTGTTTGGAGTTGTCGATAGATTTGATAATGACGGACCTTTGAGAGATTACGGATTTTATATTTGGGATTTTTTGGAGAGGCACAACACAACGCCATACTATTTTCATGCAGATAAGTGTTGGAAAAATAGAAAAAGCGATATAACTGGCAAAATTTACGATATTGTTTTTCAAGGAGATTTTGTAGGTCGGAGTAACAATGCACGTAAAAAGTCCTGTTTGGTATTCCAGTTAGTAGATAGTCTTGGTGAATATGATGACGATTTTAAGCAAGAAATACGAAAAGCTAAATTCTGTATTCTTGAGGTTGATATACATGGATTTTTTGCTGACGGACTTGAACCTCCCACGCATAAGAGATTTAAGGAAAATACACAGTGGGTATGGTGATAGACGAAGTAAAATTGAATATAATCCCCAGTTAAAGAAGCAGGAGATAATATGAACATTGAAACTTTAATGAAGGTACATTTTTCTGAGGAGGGCACCCAAAAACCGATATGGAAAACGCCACAGAAATTGCTGACAACCTCGCATTGGTGAAGCTGGCTCTACACCGGTATTGCAGTGTTGCCAAAGCGGCCATTCGCAAGTACGACAAAAACACTTGACAACGACTGCCGCAAACGCCTTCTTACCAGCGATCTATGCGCAAGAAATGGCCCTTGTAGTTTCTACACGTAGAGGAGATTAGACGATGGACAATGCGATGCGTGACACATTCGCACGACAAGGCTATGTCGTCGTGCCCAACGTGCTCAATCAACAGCAACTGGACGAACTCAATCAAGTCTATGATCAGCATATCCACGAGCGGGAGGAGACGCAGTCCACGGACGGCACCGACGCACGGAAGCGCAAAAGCATCCGGGGGCGCGACACACGCCAGACAACGGATCGGCACGGCAATACCTACGTAGGGAGAAGGCTCTGGAGCAAGGCCTACCGGGACCTGATCGACAACGAGACCATGCTGCCCATCCTTGAAGAGCTTCTCGGCGACCCGTCGTGGGGCCATGCTCCAGCACATATGCCGGAAGAGCTTCGCCCCTCGTTCCGGTTAGATCACGACAATATACACTACAAACCTGGCCGGAAACCGACAGACGGCGCGGACATAGGCGGGACGCTCCACGGCGGCCCAGGCGCCTTTCATATCACATGTGTGTATGAACTCAAGACAGTCGGACCAGATGACGGGGGCTTCGGGTGTGTTATTGGCACACACAAGCCAGCCAATGAGCAGAAACTGCTGGACATTGACGGCGACTGGCGGCGGAACTGGTGCGACACGAAATGGACGTCGCAACTGCCGAACTGGGATGACGATGTGCCGGTGCACCGCGTCGAGGCTAAGGCTGGGGACTGCATTTTGTTCAGTGAGAAGCTCAAACACGGTACGATTCCGTGGGCAGGGAGTGGCGAGCGCCGCACCCTCTTTTATAAGTACGTTCCTTTTGGCATGCACCACGTCGACGTTGCGTACGACACCAACGACCCCGAACTCACTGAGCGACAGAAACGGATCCTGGAATTTTCACCGTGCTGGTTTAACGATCCCCGGGAGGACAAAGACTACTCTGCAAATCCAGCGCTGACAGCGCTCCATCCGCTGGCGTGTGTGGAGAGCGACCCGAGTGTGTTGCTGCCGGGCATGTCGCCGCCGCACATCCGGCTGACGGACGAGACCAGGGCAATGCTGAGTGCCAATGGCGCGAGTGCAAGCCCAACGTTGTAATGTTCGAGGTATTTTACTAATTGAGAAAAAATAAAGAAGGCTGCGATCCATTTCGCAGCCTTCTTTTACTTCGATCGTGGGCCTCACCAATACTTGTATAACCCGGAGACAGGAGCAGCGACAGAATTTGTGGATCCCGAAGACGAAGAGACCAGGGATGCCGAGAATGTTCAGTACATTTTTCAGTGGACTGTTTCTGACTACCTGATGGCGATGATTGATGCTGGATTTGAGATCCTTCACGTTTGGGAAGAGCCGACCAAAAATCATGATCGATGGCGTCAGAATTGTTTTCATGCTCTGCCCAACGGATTCCGTATGGTCTGTAAGAAGAAGCAATAGCTTTATCCTCTCGTTTGTGAGAGGGCGACACGGTCTATAACTCACCGTAAGCGATGTGTGAACGGCAAAAACACTTGACAACGACTGCCGAAAACGCCTTCTTACCAGCAATCCATGCGCAAGAAATGTCCCTTGTAGTTCCTACACATAGAGGAGATTAGAAGATGGACAATGCGATGCGTGACACGTTCGCACGACAAGGCTATATCGTCGTGCCCAATGTGCTCAATCAACAGCAGTTGGACGAGCTCAACCAAGTCTATGATCAGCATATCTTTGAGCGGGAGGAGACGCTGTCCACGGCCCGCACCGACAAACAGAACCGCTTCTACATCGGCGCGCGCGACAAGCACATGACAACTGACCGGCACGGCAACACCTACATGGGGAGAAGGCTCTGGAGCAAGGCCTACCGGGACCTGATCGACAACGAGACCATGCTGCCCATCCTTGAAGAGTTTCTCGGCGATCCGTCGTGGGGTCATGCCCCAGCACACATGCCGGAAGAGCTTCGCCCCTCGTTCCGGCTGGATCATGACAATATACACTACAAGCCTGGCCGGAAACCGACAGACGGCGCAGACATAGGCGGGACGCTCCACGGCAGCCCGAGCAGCTTTCATATCACATGTGTGTATGAACTCAAGACAGTCGGACCAGATGACGGGGGCTTCGGGTGTGTTATTGGCACACACAAGCCAGCCAATGAGCAGAAACTGCTGGACATCGCCGGTGACTGGCGGCGGAACTGGTGCGACACGAAATGGACGTCGCAGCTGCCGAACTGGGATGACGATGTGCCGGTACACCGCGTCGAGGCTAAGGCTGGGGACTGCATTTTGTTCAGTGAGAAGCTCAAACACGGTACGATTCCGTGGGCAGGGAGCGGCGAGCGCCGCACCCTCTTCTACAAGTATGTTCCTTTCGGCATGCACCACGGCGACGCCGCGTACGACACCAACGACCCCGAACTCACTGAGCGGCAGAAACGGATCCTGGAATTTTCACCGTGCTGGTTTAACGATCCCCGGGAGGACAAAGACTACTCCGCGAACCCGGCGCTCACAAAGCTCCATCCGCTGGCGTGTGTGGAGAGCGATCCGAGTGTGTTGCTGCCGGGTATGTCGCCGCCGCACATCCGGCTGATGGACGAGACCAGGGCGATGCTGCTGGGTGCCGGTGGCGCGCGTGCAAACGCGAAGTTGTAATGTTCGAGGTATTGTCTGGCCGACCAAACGTTACTATAACTTTTTGGCCAAATGATAGCGAAAATAGAAAATGCCGTGAGATTTTTTCCACGGCGTTTTCTTATTTGTGCTTGTTTTTCTTTCTATTTGCCAAAAAATAACTATAATTCTCATTCAGCTAACTGGCGCGAGTCTTTCGAGGAGGAAAATGTGCAACCTTCGGAGTCTAAAGACAGACCATCTGCGATGAATCACCATACGAGGCCACAGAATGACACCTAACTTTCTGCACATCGGCGCATCGAAATGCAAATCATCCTGGCTGTATCGGGTCTGTCTTGAACACCCGGACATCTATGTACCAGGCGATGGGTATGATAACGTGAATTTTTTCGTGAACACCTACCACCGCGGTATGGACTGGTATGAGGAAACCTTTTTTGATGGGTGGAACGGTGAATCGGCCATCGGGGAGTTCAGCAATTCCTACATGCCCTTTGAACCGGCACTGGAGAGGATCTCGAGAACACTACCAGATGTGAAGCTGACCATGACCTTGATGAACCCCGTTCACCGGGTGTTCTACCAATGGGCTCACCGCAATGTGAAGCCGAAATGCACAGTCACGTTATTTGGCGAGCGGCGGCGGGTCAGTCCGCTCGACGTCCAGGCATTGCTGAATCGATGCGGAATGGACCCTGGGCGCGGGCTATTTGAGATGCCTGACCGTCTCTTGCATCACCATGGACACGGCCTGTTTCGCCAACTTGCAGAAGGTTGTTTCTATGCCTTTTGCCTGAAGCGGGTCTACCGATACTTTGATCAGAGCCATGTGCTCGTTTTGCTCTACGATGACTTGCTTTTGGATCAGGATGCGTTCCTGGGCCGCTTCTATGACCACATCGGTGTCCCGCACCGTTCGAGTATGTTGAAACCAGAGGCTGTGAATCCGGACCCACCGCTCACGGAGCATGAGAATTGGTTCCCATTCGCGTTGCGGCGGGAGTTGACAGATGCTTTCCGAGACGACATCGAAGACCTGCAAGAGATGCTTGGCCGCGATCTGAGTGCCTGGCTGGATCCGAAGCATCTGCCCGAGTATGCGACCCGAGAACGCTAAGTCGAATCGCTAGAGACCGCAGTCCCTTGACGGTATCTATATCAATTCCCACCGGTTGGTAGGGGTAAGAAGTCGCGTTCCAGAATCATCCACTCGGTTAGGCGGGCAATAAGATCAGCTTGGACGTCTGCCAAACCTGGATCATCAATCAGGTTGGTCAGTTCATAAGGATCGTTCTGTAGATCAAACAATTCAAACATTGGCCGGGTGGGGGTGAAGTACAGTCTTTCATGCAGTTCGGACAATTCACCGCGTTTGCAACGTTCCATAAGGTCTATCCATACAGGTTTGCTATAAAAATCTACGGGCGTAAAAGGCACCTGCCAGTAGGCATTGTAAATCAAATGGTAACGCTCTGTTCGAATTGCACGTGAAAGATCAAAAGCCGCTGAGGATACTGGAAGATCTTGACCGTGTGCACCACGCTGGGTGAATACTTCGGTTCGAGATTTGTGCTCGCCGCCAGTCATCAGCTCACAAAAACTGTTGCCCGTGATTTGCTCCAGCGCATCAAGGCCTGTGGCTTCTAACACCGTTGCGGCAATATCTTCACCACTGATCAACTCGTCTGAAACAGTTCCCGGCGCGATCTTTCCAGGCCATTGTGCTATCAACGGCACATGACAACTCGGCTCATACAAAGTGCCTTTTCCCCGAAGCAGCGCTGCACCATTATCTCCCATAAACATCACAAGCGTGTTTTCACGCACCCCACGCTTGTCCAGCACATCCATCGCCTGTGCAAATTCCTGATCCATGCGGTGCAGAACACCGTAATAATCTGCCAAATCTTCGCGCAATGTTGGCGTATCGGGAAAATGCGGTGGCAATACGAGCGAGGCCGGATCAGGTCGGTATTCATCGGGTCGCAATGTCCAAGCCCGGTGTGGATCGTTAAAACCGAGATACATAAAAAAGGGTGTATCTTTGGGGCATTGGTCCAAAAATTCACTCAAAACCCTCGGAGTTTCTCCCTTTAATTCCTTATCGGTACAGACATTGAGATAGTCTACACGATCTTTTGCTGTGCGCAGATTGTATTTTTCTTGCACATGTCCATCCACGCCTTTTGGGTTTGCACGTCCGTCCAGATGGTGCCACCGCCTACCCAGACCGGTAAAATATCCGGCATCTCGCAACGCATCCAGAATGGTGGGCACCTCACGTGGGAGGGGGGCTGTAAACCGTGTCATCGAAATGGCAACCGGTGACCGGCCCGTAAACATCGACGCTCGAGAGGGCATACATTGTGGCGATGTTGTATATGCGCGGTCAAAGCGCATCCCTTGTGCTGCAAACGCATCGATATTAGGCGTGTTGGCATGTGGGTCGCCATAACACCCCAGATGCGGTGCGCTGTGATCATCTGAAAGAATCAACAGAATATTTGGACGCCCTGCCATGCACCAACTCCTTTCATAAAGATTCAAAAGACCATGTAGTCGGCCTCAAAATACACAATCAAAAGTCTTCCCACAATGTCCAAGTGGCTTCATGTCCCTTTCGCAAAGTATTAAGACCTTTTGAGACATTGTGTATTGGTGTCTGGCTGGATATCATAAATAACAGAATGGAAAGCTCTTGAACATCAACCCTTAAAAAATGGGGGGTAATCGTTATGACCGGTGGTTTTGGATCAGGATCGAATCAAGTCGAAGCCAGTGATCAGCCAAATTTTATTATTCTTTACGCTGACGATCTCGGTTGGCCAGGATTATCAGTATTAATGGATGAACGCGTGCCTGATTCTAAAAGTGACTACTATCAGACACCAAACCTCGAACAACTGGCAAAACAGGGCGTGGTTTTTAGCAATGGTTATGCGGGTTCTCCGGTTTGTTCTGCCTCACGCGCAAGTTTGCTAACCGGAATGACTACCGCAAAGCATGGGCTGACTGCATTGGTTGGTTGGAAGGGGCAGAACCGTGATGACAGTGTACTGATGGGAACACCTAATAAAACAAACGATATTCAGCCTTATACGACACTACCTGAGCAGCTTAAAAAGATTGATTCAAGTTATGTGACTGCTCACTTTGGTAAATGGCACCTTCAGTCTGGAGGGCCCGGTTCTAACGGTTTTGATGAAAGTGATGGTCCCACTGGCAATAGAGAGGGTAATACTGAAGATGGAGGGGATGACCCCAAGCAAACCTTCAGTATCTCCAGAAGAGGAATTGAATTTATGAAACAGTCGGTTAGCGAAAACCGGCCCTTTTACTTGCAACTTTCATACTATGCCGTCCATCTGCAAATGATAGCACTGCAAAAAACCCATGAAAAATACAAGGCCTTGCCCAAGGGTACTAAACACGACCATCCACTGTATGCTGCCATGACAGAAGATCTTGATACTGGCGTCGGAATGGTTCTAAGTGCCGTAAGAGAATTGGGAATCACAGAAAACACATACATTGTATTCACTTCGGATAATGGCCCTTATGTCAATCGTAGAGAGGGAGAGATAAGCAGTGCGTTACCTTTAAAGGAAGGTAAATTCTTTGTTTATGAAGGAGGCATTCGTGTTCCCTTTATTATTTCTGGTCCTAATATTAAGCCAGGAGAAATATCTCATGTTACGGTGACACAGTATGATCTGTTTCCGACTGTCTGTGATTTGGCTGGTGGACATTGGCCTGAGGAAGTAGATGGCGGAAGTCTGCGGCATACTTTGCATAACGACATCCAAGGAAAGGTGAAACGTCCAAGCGATTATCTTGTTTGGCACTATCCTCATTTCAATCGTCAAGCCAATCCTCATTCTGCCGTTATTTTTGAAAATTATAAATTGCTGCGTTTTTGGGAAGACGAGACCCTTGAACTTTTCGACTTAGAAAAGGATCCATTTGAACTGAAGAATATTGTTAATGAGAAACCAGAATTAGCACAAAAATTACTTTCAGAAATGGATCAATATATCGCTAAAGTTGATGCATTAGTCCCGAGAAGAAAATGAAACGAGAGAGTGCCATTGGCCTATCATGCAAACGCTTCTCGTTCCAGTTGTTAATGATAGTGACTGCGATGAGCTGTACAATTTCTGATCAACATAAAAGTAGGTGATGGTATAAAATAGAAGTCAGGTTCTTGGCGATGCACGAAAGTGGGAAGACATTCCAAACCCAGACGAATATATGTTAGACAGGCTGGATCAGTAGCTTTTTAGCGGGTTGGGGAAATCTCTGACTAATCAAACATTCTCCTACAATATGATAAATATCGATAATGTTTTAGCTTCTTGCATGTCTTGAGAATAGTTTCATATCCGTGGAAAGGCAATGACAACCGTGAAGAAAGGAACTGTATCGATGAAGGATCAGACCCCGGAAGCCATCCTGGGCGAATTTGAAAAGCGGGTGGATGCCATGTTTCGCGCTGAGGCAGGAGAGCCGTTGGTGCGCGCCAAGAAGCAGAAACCACTCGGCCCGGAACGCGGTAACTACGTCCGCGCCTACTCCTATTCCATCATGGCGTTTGCCGCGCGCTGTCTGTATCTAGGCGAGATGCTGGATGAGGCAAATGCCGCGCTGATCGAGAATGCACAGCACTACCTTGACAATCCGCGGGACATCAACGACCGCGACAGTTTCCACTGGCATGCGGAAATCGTCATGCGGCTGATCGAGATGTACGGCACCAACGGGACGGAGCATCCTGGCCGCATCACCAAAGAAACCGAGGTCCTCGCGCTCAAACCGATCTGGCTCTATGCGAAAATGTGCTCGTGGCTAAGCAAGGCGGAGGTCGTGGACTCGCAGACCTGGCACATTTACGGGTCCGAGAACCATCATGCCATGGACTTCACGGTGAATTGGCACTTCTCCAAGCTCGCCAGGGACCTGCCCGAATATAGGAACCTCAAGTTTGATGACGGTGCCACGGCCGAGGATCACTACCGCGCCTGGAACGAGTACTTCATCGCTTACTGCCGGGAACGGGCCCGCAAGAGCCTGTGTATCGAAATGATGAGCGATGGATATAACGCCACGCTGATCAGGGGATTCTATAACTTCTACGACTTCGGTGATCCACCAGTACAGCGCTCGGCCGGGATGTTCCTCGATCTCTACTTTGCTTACTGGGCGCAAGAGCAGATTGGTGGGCATATGGGTGGCGGCGGGTCGCGCAGAAAGGGGGAGAAAGCGTTCTACCAGAACCGGGATCACGGAAACGCTCCGTTGGCCTGGTTCTACTTCGCCATCGGCAAGCAACCAACGGTCAATGGTCATGACGTCAACGCCGCACTCAGCGCTTACCGCCCCCCGACCGTAGTGGCCGATATCGCGTCCGACGTAAAGGGACGCGGCCGCTACGAAGTGCGACAGCGTACACAGGGTCTCGGGAAACAAGGCCATTCGTTTCCCATGGTGGCAGTTGCGAGCAAAGCGCCGAATCAATTACGAACCGACGGTGGTGGCATTCTGCGCTACAGTTTCTGTGACCCTGCCTTCATCTTGGGTACCCCAATGACCGAGGCGCGACCGCTGTCCGATTGGGTTGCGATCAGCGCACAGAATCGTTGGCAGGGTGTGATCTTTGCTGGCGAAGACGATGCCCGCATCGTTCCTCTTGTGCGTCCCGAGGACAACAAGGTCGTTCTCAATGCTCAGTGGTCCGTCCAAAGCAAGGGTAGCCTGATCACACAGAAGCTCAAGTACCACAAGGGTGGCGCCGAGCTGAACGTCTGGATGTCGGAAAAAGGCTTGAGCGCACCAGTTGAGGAAGATGGTGTGGTATTTGTGGAAGCAGAAGGAGCATGGGCAGCTATTCGCGTGTCCGATGGAGGCTTCATGTGGAAGGATGGCTCATACACCGTCAAGGCTGAGGATGGCAGTACACGTAAGACACCTCCCGGAAGGATTATGGCGCTTAAGGGCGAATACGCCTCCGTCATTCTCGAGGTTATGGCCAAGAGCGATCTCGATAGCTTCGACACGTTCAAAGCGAAGGTAAAAGGTTGTGAGATGAGCATGGATGGAGCCATTCTTAGATACACCACGATCTACAGCGACCTGTTGACCTTCGACACCAGCTTTGAGAAAACGCCCAGCATTAACAGCAAGCCCGTCAACTACGCCCCGAAGATGGTCTTTGAAAGCCCTTTCCTCAATGCCGACTACGATCGTGGTATTGTGACCATCAGCAAGGAGGCTCGGAAGAAGGTCCTTGACTTCAACAAGAACACACAGGAGTAGAACTGAGCGAACGGATTGTCGTGATGATTCAGCTTCCCTATCCATTGTTTTTTATAATTGTTTTTCTTGCTATTTGCCAAAAAATAACTATAATTCTCATTTAATAATCATTTTTCCGGGATGTGCTATGGCTAAACATCATCAAAATCAATCGCTATACAGGCTCGCGGGGTATGCGGCACTGATTGAACAGTATGACCTCGACGTCATCCCGAATTGGCACACGTCTATGGTGACTATTAGAGGAATCCACAGGATTGATTCCCTCGGGGGGATCATCAAAGAAGTCTATCCAGCCCGGTACTGGCCCGGGGAGACATTGGGCGACCATCTGGAATTTGCGCTCAAATACGATGGGACGAATCTCGCAATTCTCGCCAGCTTGTTCCAGAAAGTATCAGAGGGTGATTTCCTCGACTATGTCTGCTCGAAACCGACCGGTAAGTATGCCAGGCGACTGTGGTTTTTCTATGAGTTCCTGACCGGAAAGATACTCCCGCTGGATGACCTGAACCGGGGAAATTACATCGATCTCCTCGAACCGGATGCCTATTATACGGTCGAGCCTGCCCTCAAGGTTCGCCGTCAGCGGATCAACAATAATCTGCCTGGTGAACGCCGATTCTGTCCCACAATTCGTCGTACAGATATTTTTCGAGACTTTGAAGCGAAAGCGTTGCATACCAGATGCCAGCAAGTCGTGTCTCGATACGCGCCAGAATTGTTGAAACGCGCGCTCAGCTACCTGTACACCAAGGAAACGAAATCGTCTTATGAAATCGAACGCATCAATCCTTCCTCAACCCGAACCGAACGCTTCATAGCCCTGCTCCAACTGGCCGAGCAAGAGGATTTTTGTCGAAAACCTCGGTTGATTGACTTACAGAACCGCATCGTTGACGCCCGGTTCCAGGATCCCGACTATCGAATGACCCAAAATTATGTCGGTCAAACTGTGGCCTATCAGAGAGAGCATATCCACTTTGTGGCCCCAAAGCCCGACGATTTAGCTGGTCTTATGGAAGGTCTCATAGCCACCCACAAACGCATGGAAGCCGGTGCTGTCCCACCCGTGATTCAAGCTGCTGCCATTGCCTATGGATTCGTCTTTCTACACCCTTTTGAGGATGGCAATGGTCGTATCCACCGCTTCTTGATCCACAATATTCTCGCTCGGCGGGGCTTTACACCCGAAAGCGTTATGTTTCCCATATCGGCGGTCATGCTGAAGAATCCATCCGACTACGACGCTTCCTTAGATGCATTCTCCCGACAACTCATGCCTCTGGTGGAATACACTCTGGAACAGGATGGGCGCTTGACTGTGCATAACGATACCGCGATATGGTATCGCTATATCGACCTGACCACCCAGGCAGAGGCTCTGTTTCGGTTTATCGACCAGACCATTGATACCGAACTCGCCGACGAACTGGCCTTCTTGGCCAACTACGATGCGGCCAAACAAGCGATCCAAAATACCGTAGATATGCCCGACCGGCAGATAGATCTTTTCATTCGCTTCTGTCTCCAAAACAACGGCCGCCTGTCCGCACGAAAACGCACAAGCCACTTTGATCATCTGACGGATGAAGAAATCGATGCTATGGAACAGGCTGTGCAATTTCCTGAGCGGTCTTCTTGACGATGATCAAGCAATATCGCGGACGATGCTGTTGCCGAATTCCAAATCTGTCCATACAGAGCTTGTATTCAGGCTACAAATAGCCGTTTTTCCAACCATAGGTCCTTCTTGACCAATTCGGCAACAGCATCCAAAACGGGCCAAGTCCAAATTTGTGAAGGCCGTGTTTATCGCACGGCCTTTTTAATTATCCAGATACAGGTTTACCTAACGGCATTATCCCAGTATAGAAACCGAGAACGTCAGGACGGTCTCCAAATGCGTCTATGTGATAAAATTCATTAAACTTGATATCTCTGTCATATAAATCTTTAAGCACTTCAAATCTCATATTGAAAAACAGAGAATACTTTTCGATCATTTCTGAAAGCTGTTCACTCTCTATTATCGGGGGCTGTTCACACCATTCTTCGTCCATGCAGAGTAATAAAAGTGTTTCTACTGCATTCTCTGGCATTTGGTCACGCAGAACATCAGCATAAAATTTTTTAGAATTTTCATCGAATTTAGCATCCTCAATTACTTTCAGAATTTTAATTAGAAATAAAAAATAAGACTTTATAACAGTGCTTAAATATACCGTATATTGTCCGTATTTTTTTTTGTCATGCAAAACCCATTGGATAACATTATCAAAAACCTCTGCTCCCCGTGCCTGTGAGCCGGTAAATACCTCTATTGAATAGTATTTACTATCAAATAGTCCTGTGAGATAAAAAAATGTGCGTTCAAATGTCTCCTTTTCCAATGATTGTCTCTGTCCCCTTAATTCGTCTTGTTGGAGTGCAATTTCTTGCCGCTGAAGTGCCAAGGTGACAATAACCCCCCAAAAGGCGAAAGCTGTGAACAATGCATTGACGACTCCAAACGAATCTCCGAATTGCCCTTGATCGGATATTTTAGGAAAGTTCTTAAATTCTATTATAAATACTACCAAAGCCAAGTAACCTAAAAAAACCAAGATAATAATACCAAACGTCACCCAGCACCACCGAGGTATTCTAACACTGTCTTTCAAGCTAACCTCCTCTCTTTCTCTTGTTTCAAAAAAAATATATCATTTACTTGGAGTTACTCCGGTTTTGGTGGAGTGTTTAGGGCTTGGGTCTCAAGTCTGTGTTAATGCTGCTTGCCGTATAGAATCATTACGGCATCTGCTTCGTAGGCCATCGGCAACGATTCTATACAGTGATGTGCTCTGACCTCATCCACAACTTTTGAATATACCCCTAAAACGGGTCAAGTCCACTAATCCTTTCTTGTGAATAATTTTTAACCACGCCAGTAATTCTAAGTGTCTTTTTTTTCAATTCGATGTCCATTTTGTCTTGGATATAGATGTCAACAGTTTTGCGCATTTTCTTTTCCTCAATTTTGGGGCTAACCGAGTACAGGTTGCGAAATTACGGCCGGAGGAAAATTAAAGGTTTTTCATAATAAACACAATGAATTTGACGGTGTTGTACTCGAGGCGAGCATTAGCGCCCATCTTTTTTTTGCCTTCTGATGATATTGCGCCTGACACCTGAAAAGGTGCGATTTACAATACTGACCATCGTTCTTGCATGAACTCCTTTATTTTTTTTCCGTAGCGCACAAGATTTTTCAGTTTTGCGCCCACTTCAGGATCAATCTTTGGACCAGCGTGACTCGAAGAATAGAAACGCCCATACGGAAAGTACGACCGCAACCAATAGACGCTCCTGTTATCTCCCTTTAGATTCACGATACGCGCGATGGAATTAACGATGCCTTGTACACTCTGGACTGCGGTTTGCTGGACAATTTCATCAAAAACATGCTGTTCTGCCTGATCGTGTGCGTTATTACCTTGGGTAACGATCACATCGGGCTTAAGAATACGCAATTCCTTCCTGAGATAAGGACCACAATTTTGGTACATTCTGTAGGGTTCTTGATTTGTTCCACCTGCGCTGGAACAACACTTCGCTGTTCTCACATGAACGAAGAGTTGCTCAATTATTCTTGTACTCTCGTCTCCAAAGCCCTCTGCAGGAGCTAGTTCAATGAAGGCATGAAGAAGGCTCCGGACTGTCGTTGTAGTTCCCCGCCAGTGCGGATTCAACGCCATACTCTCTGGAGAAGAAAAATCCGGCTTTGGAGCGGACAAGGAGACAACCACGATACGGGGTATGCGATGGCCATTGTAATTTCTTTCTCTATAGTATTGGCTAACGGTAACGCCCTCTGTCCGAGCTAAAAAGTGAACGTTTCCTTGTGAGGCTTCTTGGCAGGCATCCCGACAACTATCTTTATTAGGACAACGGAAGGCCGCAAATATGGCGTCGAGGTTGCCAGGCGTAACAGGTATATCAGTAATAGGTGTAATACCAACGTCCTCGTAATACTGATTGAGTTTTCTTTGTATTTTATTCATAGCCAAAATTTCTCCGGTCAAGTCCCAAAAGTTCTGTAAAAAGATAGCTTTGTGATAGGGGGTAGTGATTTTGTTTCAAGTACGTCATGTCCAGATAACGTCTGCCTGAGATCCACTCGTCAGACCATTCCATACACAATGCGCCGATAGCCTACGAAGCAAATGATTCTATACGGAAAGCTGCATCAATCATAGGCTTGAAACTCAAGCTCTAAATATTCCACCAAAACGATGCTGTTGCCGAATTGGTCGAGAGGGGTCTGTGGCCTGAATACAGGCTCTGTAAATCCTATGTTTAGTGCGGCGGGACAGCAATTCGGAATTCGGCAACAGCATCAAAAACTGGTCAAGTCCAGAATGGCCTTTATGATGCTGGCTCTCTACGTCTTTACCACAACGGCGGCACTATTGGGATATGCCCATGAAGATGCAGATTTGTTTGGCATGAATTTGTTTCTAACATATGCAGGTGGGAATGATTTTGGGGTATTATTTTTCGCGTAGATAATGGTGATAATTGGGTTGGCGAGGGCAGGAAACTTGCACATATTAACCCCCGTGTCTTTTCCACGAAGACACGGGGGTTTTTTATAACTGCTGAGAGCCAACCAACATCAGTTAATATAGGAAAAACCGTATGGATTTGCTAACAAATTTTATGAAAAACCGATTTGTAAAAACGGTTAAATGGGTGATTTTAGCAATTGTGTGGTTTATTGGTTTAGCAGGTTTGCCTGATGACACCAATAAATGGCTGGAATGGCTCTCGTGGCTTACCACTACGATTCCGGATGTGGCCAATAAATGGTGGTGGTGGGGAGAATGGCCTTGGTGGATTAGATTGGCCTTTGATGCCCTTTTTTGGTTTATTACATTTCTGTTTTTGCAACGCCTCCCATGGCACAAAATATGGCATCATATTATTTCCCGATGGTCCACAATATGGGATACCATTCGTAGAGTTGAGGCATTTTTTTTCGGTGTCCCCGTTGAATACTGGTTTTGCTCAACAGACGAAAAGGGTGAAGCCAATATCATTGGTGAAAAAAGAAAGACGCGCTTGCGCCCTGAACAACCAACAAACGTGTCTTTGAATCATTTGTGGGAATTCGAGCAAGATGACGTGCATATTGCTGAAATGCAGATCAGAATACCAGTAAGCGGATATAGGGCATCAGTCAGCATAGAAGACCACCCCCTTAGATATACGTCTTACGAAGAATCGGGTTTGATGTCATATTATAGTTTTGACTTGTGGCAACATTCTGGATTATTCCCTCATGAAGTTAGAATTAAGGTTGAGAAGCGCGAAACGTAAAGTTTAATGCGATTTTGGGAGCTTTCTTTTTTGCCTCGAAACCCATATAAAAGTCAGTGCTCAAATGAGCAGAAAAACGCTTGGTTTCAGGGGATTATGGAGTTATCTTAATGGTAATTCATAACCCCTTATATTTGTGGGGATAAAAAAGTAGGGCCTGCGTTTTACGAGAACGCAAGCCCTCTAAGGGGAAATGATCATGCAGACATTATTCTTTCCCCGTATAGTACAAACAATCTTGCTCTTTTTCGGTTGCCCATCTCGCCTGACCTGTCTATCTTTTATCGTCCGCTGACGGCAAATGTACACCAGAGAGGGGAGGGGAATGTCTATCTACAAGCTCAATGCAATAATCAGACTGATTGAAACACTTTTTCGACTGGACAGGTGCCTGAAAAAAGAATACGGACAGAAAATGCAAAGGCCACCAAGATCGAGAGCATTTCCAAAAAGGGACTGGAGATAACACGCTATGAGAAGGAGGTAAAAAATTGAAACAGAAATATAGCTACGTGGTTACTGATGTGCGAGATTTAAAAAGCGCAAAGGATTATATTGAAAAATGGTCTGAAAGGGGATTCCGCCTGAAAGTGTATCAAAAATGCTTAATTTCTCCACCTCCACCTCTCGATGAACTGGAAGGACCATTTGTTGTTAGTTACTCGATTGTGATGGAGAAGAAATTGTAATCGTAATCTCACCTTTAAACGGCGATGCCTCAAAAAGTGCATGGGGTTTAATCTGAAAAGACAACCGGGCGGTGTCCGATACAACGGACGCCGCTCTTATGTTTTCATCCAGTTTTGCAGTAATTTTTCCTCCATAGTAAACTCCCCTTTTTCAACAAGTTACGGATGGTCAGGGAATCAAATTATATAATTCTCGTTTTGACAAGCGGAGCAAAAATTATGCCAACTTTTATAAATAGACTTGCCCCGTTTTAGTGGATAATAGCATAAATCGCCCATCACCTATGAAAAACTGATGGCTCAGGATGATGGGGTTGAAACTTCTACACTATACACTCAAACGGAGTAATTCCAAACATCATCCTTCGTTGCTTTGGTCGCATAGAATTTGGCAACAGCATCCAAAATGCGTCAAGTCCAGTCTATAAAAACTGCTTACCGCCATTTACCGCCATTAAAGATTTACCATCCTCTCCCTTGACCCTTTTATCACTCCTGACTATAATATCTCATATTTTCATCTGTCCTGAGCAGGCATCTCATGCAACTGAATCAAGGAGACTTTCGAAATGGTCGTGAAGACGAGCACCGTAACCTATCGTGCCCTGAGCTTAGGGGCTGGCGTACAGAGTTCTGTTTTAGCACTCCTCCTATCGAGGTCCCACCCCCGTTTGGTTGAGTTGGGCTATCCCAAACCTGACGTTGCCGTCTTCGCTGATACTGGATGGGAGCCAGATTATGTATATCAACATTTGGACTGGCTTGAAGAGCAACTCCAATATCCACTGATTCGCGTGTCCGAAGGTGATCTAAAGACTAATCTTAAAAAAGCCCGCACGGTGTCGGGTCACAACTTTGTTGATGTTCCCTTATTCACGGTCAATGGGGATGGGAAGAAGGGCATGTTACGGCGGCAATGCACCACTCACTACAAAATTAAGCCTATTTATCGACGGGTCAGGGAACTTGCGGGAGGACAGCGCGGCCGACCATTTCCCAAGAACACCCACGCCGAAATGTGGATCGGAATTTCGCTGGATGAGGTGGGCCGCATGAAGCCGAGCCGGGAACGATGGGTCGAACATCGCTGGCCGCTAGTGGATATTGGTATGACACGCCAAGATTGTGTTGAATGGTTTAATTCTGAATATCCAGGTCGCCACCTGCCCCGGTCAGCTTGCGTCATCTGTCCTTATCGTTCAGACGAACATTGGCTGGAACTGAAGCAGTCTGAACCAGATAGCTACGAGGAGGCTGTGCATTTTGATCGATGGCTTCGCCATAGTACAAAGAATCCTGTAAGGGAATTGCTACATGGCCGGCCATATCTACATGCTGCACGTCGTCCCCTTGATAGCGTTATTGATGAGCAAGAAGCAGAGGGCGGGAGAGAGATCAATCACTTTGAAAACGAATGCGAAGGCCTTTGCGGTGTCTGAAACAGAGGTAGAAACGGTCAGGCCGAAGTTCCCGCTATATCCCTACCAGCGGCAGGTATTAACTGACATCTTTCGTGCCCTATCATCTCCTGATCGTCGAGCCGTAGCTCATCTTCCTACCGGTGCGGGAAAGACTAGAATCGCAGCCCACGCGGCCTGTCACTTGCTCAACAAAAAAGACACCGATGAGTCCCTTGTCATCTGGTTAGCGGCTACTGAGGAACTTTGCGAACAAGCGGCAAATCAACTCTCTGACGCCTGGACATATCTGGGACGGCGGGATGCCTCCATTCATCGAAACTGGGGAAGCCGGTCGCTTGATCTACGGCGTCTTTCATCCGGATTCTTGGTGACTGGTCTCGCCAAACTGCGCTTTGCTGCATTCCAAGACAATACCCTTCTTGCACACCTTGCGAACTGTACTGCTGCCGTCATCTTTGACGAGGCTCATCAGGCAGTTGCAGAAACCTACTCTTTCATAACTGAGCAGCTATGCAGTGTTAGGCCGCCTCTCCTTGGTCTTACGGCCACGCCGGGACGCACAGCAAATCTGACCGATGACGACTATCGACTTGCCGACATGTTCAATCACAAAAAGGTTTCGATAGATCCAAGGGGTCACGATAGCCCCGTTACCTACCTGATCCAGAATCGCTACCTTGCCGATCCCCGCTTTGTGCCGATCAGCTTCGACTCCGATACCGTAATTACTGATCCTCAACCCGGTATGGATTATAGTATTCATGAGCTGGACGACCTGGGTCGCAACCGCGAGCGTACGATAAAAATAGTCGAACTCACAGAGGATGCAGTTAGACGTCACCCTCGTACAATTGTTTTTTCCCCTTCTGTTGGAAGTGCTGTGGAATGCAACAGACTTCTCCGGAGTAAAGGAGTTGCAAGTGCAGTGGTAACTGCCAATACACCAGGTGAAGATCGTCGATCTATTGTTGATGACTTTAGGAGTGACAGCAGGGAGCATAAAGTGGTGTTCAACTATGGCGTGCTTACCGCCGGTTTTGACGCGCCCAGGACTCGTTGCGTCATTATCGCCCGGCCTACCACATCACTGGTACTCTACTCACAAATGGCAGGTCGAGCGATGCGCGGGCCCAGGGCTGGAGGAAATCCAAAAGCCGAGATACTCACCGTTGCAGATACGAACCTTCCGGGTTTCGGGTCTGTTACAGATGCATTCACGAATTGGGAGGAACTATGGTCGAACAACTCAACGACCTAAGAGATGCAGATCGCAGCCTATTTCCCAGCAGCTACACCATACGAGCTCTTCGAGATAGTAGGTATCATAACACCGCGTATGCCATAGCAGAACTCATAGATAACTCAATAGAGGCAGATGCCGAACAGATTGATCTCCTTTGCTTGGAACGCTCGCAGCGGGTAGGGTCTCAGACCCGGTGGCGAGTGTCTGAAGTGGCTGTCTTGGACAATGGTTCAGGAATGAGCGTGAAGACCCTCTTTGACGCTCTTAAGTTTGGAGGAGGAACCCGGCATAACTCAAATAGGGGAATTGGAAAATACGGCATGGGACTCCCAACTTCGTCAATGTCGCAATGCAAAAGGGTGGATGTATGGACCTGGCAAGACGGTATTGATTCAGCGTGGCACTCCAGCATCGACGCCGACGATATTGAGCAAGGTAATCATGAGGTTCCCATTCCTGATCAAGACACATCTATACCGGAGGTGTGGAAAACGGCCGGCAGTGACAAAATCTATGAAAGCCTCTCAGGGACTCTTGTAGTGTGGAGCAAACTGGACAAAATGCAATGGAAAACCGGCCGTACAATTATCGACAACGTTTCCAGAGAGGTAGGGCGCATCCACCGGTACTGGATTGATGCGGAGATGACAAGAATACGAGTTGGTTCTTTCCACTCTAACCGCCCTGGCGAAATTGAGAATGAAGGGTATATTGTCTCAAATGATCCTCTCTACCTGATAAAACCTTCGTCTACTCCTGTGCCTTGGAACAACGAACCGATGTTTAGCGAATGGGCTAAGAAAGAGTATCCCCTTACTGCGGAGGGTAAAGAGATCACTATTGAGGTGAAGTATTCAATTGTGAGGCCCGAGGCCCTAAAAACAGATAGTGTTAGACAGTATCCAGGCAGCACTGATTATGGCAAGCACGCCAGACATAACATTGGTGTCTCAGTCATTCGGGAGGATAGGGAGATCGTTCTTGAGGACGCCTTTCTCAGAGAGGGGGGTAGTGATGAAAATCCCCTGAACCGCTGGTGGGGTTGTGAAGTGCATTTCCGTCGAAGTTGCGATGAGTTGTTTGGCGTGGATCACAACAAGCAGATGGCTGCGAACTTCACGCATGCTGCAAAGACGCTCGCGCGTGATGATCGCCCCAATCAGGTCATACTAGACGAGATGGGAATTGACGATGACATCATCTACAAAATCGTAGGAGATATCCGTGATCAAACGCGTGCCATGATGCGTCAAATCGCACAGATGTTTGCACAACGGAGGGACTCACAGAATGGGGGTGGCAGTAGAAGCCCAGAAATTAAGGCTGTAGAGACTGCCACTGATGCAGACCGAGACGCTATAACGGCCGGTATAGAGACACCAACCGGCACTGATAAAGACCGTGAGCAAATTCCATCCGAAGAGCGAGAAGCCGGTCTTACGGAACAGTTCATTGAATCTGGTCAGGACGGTCAGGAAGCCCAAAAACTCGCAAAGATGCTGGTAGAGCAAGGTCTCTCATATCAATTCAATCCAGCTCAACTTGACGGATATCAGATGTTTAATGTGCGCTCGAATCAAGGAGTCCTGCATATCAATCTTAATACTGACCATCCAATCTACAATCTGCTCAAGCATATCGAAGGTCGTCTTGACGAAAATATTGACGAGAGCCATCCTTTATTTGAGGCCAGTGTCGCTATCCGATTATTACTGTCGTCATGGGCACGAATGGAAGACCAGACCGAATCACGGGAAGAACGAATGCATATCCAAAACATCAGTATGAATTGGGGGCGCCAAGTAGATAAGGTCATCAATCAACTGCGTGATAGGGACGAATAAATATGTCTATTGGGCCAGGAGATTTGTTGAGCCAGCTCTGTTCAGATGCTCAGGATCTCATCTTGGCGGCACCCTACATCAAGGCTGATGCACTTACCAGAGTTCTGACAGATGTTAGTCCGGCTGCGTCCCTCATCTGTATCACAAGGTGGAATTTGCACGACCTCGCTGTGGGGGCGTCCGATACTGAATGTCGCACTATTGTCACTGAGCGTGGTGGCTCATTCAGGCTCCATCCCTCACTTCATGCCAAATACTACCGAGTAGATGATATAGTCCTCATCGGATCTGCTAACCTGACATCGTCCGCAATGGGCTGGTCGCGCCAGCCTAACTTGGAGATCCTTTGTCGTCCAGGAGACAACTTTGATGCATACGCCTTTCAGCAGGGACTTCTGGAAGGATCGAGAGAAATAGGCAATGACGAATTCGCACGTTGGGAATCCATAACTGAAATCAGTACGCAGAGTAACAGCGTAATTACTGACGACCAACCTCAGCTTGACAACTGGCGACCAGCGACTCGTGATTTTAGGAATTTAGAACTCTCATATCAAGACAGAGAAGATGAGATAGCTTCATTCGACGAGCAACGAGCGGCGCAGCACGACATCCAAGCTCTCCGAATCCCTCCAGGATTGACCGATGAGCAGGTCCGAATGTGGGCATCGGCTTGTTTACTTGCCGCTCCCTTCACTAACACCGTGATAGGATTGTATAACATGGAAGTCCCAAGAGCATCTCGCTCAATTGCTGAGACCTATAACCTTGATGTTACTGAGGCAAGAAGAGCCATGGAAACGGCACAGAACTGGCTCGCATTCCTCACCCCTGAGACATTATTCAGAAATCCTTAAATTGGATGAAATAGGTGGAGTGTTTAGGACTTACTCCTACTTCTCGGAGATATTGGCAAAAATTGCGGATCACCTCGAGTACACAACAAAAGCCCGTCGATCATCACCGATTGACGGGCTTTCTTTTACAATGAAGCAGATAGATCAAGTTCAGCGAGAAGATATTTTTGGCTCCCCAACTGATTCATTTACTGAATCTTTCTGTGTGTGGGATCATTTCCCCATCCATCACTTCCGCAGGAACAAGAAGCCTATTATCGCAATCGGACATGAGCCACAAAAACAATTGGTTCCCCAAAAACTACACCATCCCAATTATCTCAAAAAAGCCTTGTATTATCACGAGATTCTTGAAAAGGGCTATGTTCAGTCTCAGACTGCACTTGCCGAACAGGTGGGCATTTCGAGAACCAAAACTCGCTTGATTCTACGGTTGCCCAAACTGGATAAAAAAATTAAAGATTTTATTCTGAAGATAGATGACTCAGACCCTAAATTGGATTTCCTATCTGTATATCGGTTGCAGCCATTACTCCAGGTTAAAAACAAAGAGAGACAGAGAAGGGAATTTTGGCAAATGATTGAGGAGCAATATCCAGACCAAAGTGCCTGTGAGCAGGTGGCAGACTGAATTGGCAAAATTGATCGGATCAAAACAGTCCGTAATTGCACAACTCGAAGATGCGGATTATGAAGGGCATTCTCTTACGATGCTTCAAAGAATCGCGATTGCATTGAATCAAAGGATTGAGATTAATTTCGTACCAGTGCAAGGGCAACAAGAGGTTGTTTAACAGTAGCGGGCTGAATAGCGGAATCTGTCCACAGAAACGGAGTAATTCCAATGTTGAAACTTTTAAACCTTTATAAGAGTCAATTAATGTTAGAACAGTTAAATAAAATGGGTTGACGCCTTTAAGTCGTGGGTGTATATTGAGTTAGAAAAGGTGAGCTAATTTTCTAATTCTGCACGACAATAAGGCATTAGATGACAACCATTGTTACGTTTGCAACGAAAGACGTTATTGTAATGGGCAGTGATAGTCTCGGCACTGCCAGTCGTCCCGTAATTGATCCTGTCAAGCTATATTCGCATTTTGACAAAGAGGGCAATTTAAAAACTGACTTGAAAAATTTCAATTTTTGGAAGGACGTTTATTCAGACCGAGAAGAAGTCCCTTATAGCCACATGGCACACATGGATAAACTTTTTCGACTACGTGATAATATTGGAGTTTTGACTGCTGGCATTGTAAGCATTGGCAACGTGACGATAAAAAGCATCATCCGCGAGGTAGCTACAACAGGAGTCAGTGGGTGTGAGGAAGTGGTTGAAAAATTAATTGACAAAATCAGACCACATTACGAAAAACAATATTCTGAATCACACCATAAACCAAACATTGAGCTTATGGTTGCAGGGTGGGATAACAGCGACCTGACCAAGCCCCAAATTTATCGGATAAAATTTCCTTATCTGCTAACGGAGTCGTTTGATGATCCCGATGACGCACTGCCAGAAAACAGGTTAGAACTGAGGCAGGAATATGGTATATATTTTGGTGGACAATTCCGAGAAATAGCACGCCTTGTACACGGCACAGACGTTGAAAATATGCGCGAAATCCAAACCCGCCATATAGACCTTTTAAAGCGTTTTGCTGGTGACATTAAAAAATTAAACCCTAAAAAAAAGATTAAAGTACCAGATTTATTAAAGGATGATTCTGGCAGGTTTGATATGTTTGGCCCCATAGACCCTGACAATCCCAAAAGTAGAGATTGGCAGCTTAGTGGTCTTGAGGCTACTTGTGGTGACTTTTCTGACCAAAACGCCATAAACTGTGTATACTGGCTTATTGATCTTATGATCAAAGTTCAAGAATTTGGGGATACTATGCCCACAGTCGGGGGAGATATTCACATCGCAATCATCGACAAAAAGACAGGATTTAAATTTCTTTCTCAGGAGTCCTATAATCTTCAAGGCCACAAGACACCTAAAATTTAAGGAGCTTTCCCCATGACACCACAAAAAAGTCTGTATTCTAACTCGGATAAAGAGGCTGAGATCAAACGCCTTCCTTATCCTGATATGGGATTTCTTCCTGCTGTTGACTTGTATGCTCCTAGGGAAACTCGAAATCCCGAACTCACCGAAAAAGAAAAAGAAATATTTATTGCACAAGCCGAAGCCGAGGCAGCCAATTCTAAAGATTAACGAGACCACAAGGAAGCGGTTTCTCGCAGGTCTTGTTATCGTTGCCCTCGCTCTCCTAAAAGGGGATATTGACAAAAACAAATGATGTTTGGAACAGCTTTGCGCTTAAGAAAAAGCCCGAGTACGTGTGTGTACTCGGGCTTTTTCTATATCTTACTCTTTCAATCACTTACGCGAAATTGGGTCAATCAAGTATATAATTCCCGTTTTAACAGAGCAGGACAAAAATTATGCCAACTTTTCTAAATAGACTTGCTCCGTTTTGGTGGATAATAGCATAAATTGCCCATCACCTAATGCAAAACTGATAGTATTGGAAAAATAGCTGTTTGTGGCCTGGTTAAAAGCTCTGTAAACCTTATGTTTATTTCCATCAATACAGAATTCGGAATTCGGCAACAGCATCTAAAAGGGGGTAACACCATTTTTCAGATCACCCTAAACCCGTCAGGTCCAGACGCTCTAGCGGGATAACAAAACGTACCGACAAAGCATTGTTGTACGCGGGCAGTCAGCGCATTGCTTGATGCGATACCTGCCCCTTCTGGCAGTCGGCGTCCGATATAATGCCAAACCATTTGTTCTGCTTCAAAGCTGTCAAACAACTCATTGTTTTGGGCCACTGGATTGTCAGTTCTGCGACCGTTGTTTACAAGATATAATTTCAAACCCGACCTTTCCAAACAAGTAATGGGACTTGACCCGTTCCATTTGAGGGGATAACAGTATATAGCATAAATTGCCCATCACCCATACAAAACTGATGGCACAGGATGATTGGGGTAAATCTTCTACACTGTCTGCTAAAAGAAGGGAGCTTCAGATCTAAAACAAAAGGTCGTAAGTGCCGTTATTTACAGCAAAAACTTACGGCCTTAAAAATTATTGTCGAGAATTTTCTTGCCATTGCCTGTGAGAGTAATAATCATGTAGTGGTTTTGGAAGGGGCACATTCGGAGAACAGAAGCCGACCTTGCTACCAGCTATGAAGGCGTGACTGTGAAAGAAAGAGAGGAACATCTATGGGAAAATTAAATGTGGAAAATAGGACATTGTTCACTTATGACAACCTGTCTGTGATGCAGGGCATTAACAGTGAAACGATTGATTTGATTTACCTGGATCCGCCGTTTAACTCAAAGCGTAATTATGCAGCTCCTATTGGATCACAAGCTGCGGGAGCTGCTTTCAAGGATACGTGGAATCTTGATGATATTAAGCGCGAATGGGTAGAGGAAATAGAGGCAGATAATAAAGCGACATGGGCATCAATAGTCTCTGCTGGTCATATAAGCGGTGAAAGTACACAAGCATATTTGACGTATATGGCGATCAGACTTATCGAGATGCGCCGAATTTTGAAACCAACAGGCAGTATATATCTGCACTGTGATCCTACGGCAAGTCACTATCTGAAACTTTTAACGGATGCCGTTTTTGGACAGCAAAATTTTCGAGCAGAAATTACGTGGCATCGTTCTGCGGAAAATTTGTCAAACAAAAAATGGCGACGGGCTTTTGAAACATTATTTTATTATTCAAAAGGGAAATCGTGGACTTGGAATCAAATTTTTGAGCCGCTCTCTGAACAGGTATTGACGAGAGATTATCGCTTCGAGGATGGGCGGGGACGCTACAAGACGACGGCTTGCACAAACAATGCACACCGCCCGAATATGTTTTATGAGTTTAATGGCAACACTCGACAATGGCGATATTCCAAAGAAACCATGATGAGATATGATCGGGAAGGCATGTTGGTCTATAACAAGGAGGGTATCCCCCGCCGTAAACTTTATCTTTCGGATGTTCAGGGGACAAAACTGACTAATGTATGGTCAGATATAAAAGTCTTAGCCAGTAATGCAAAAGAGAAAACGGGGTACCCCACGCAGAAGCCCCTCGCTCTTTTAGAGCGCATTATTGAAGCGTCGTCAAATCCGGGCGATATGGTACTCGATCCCTTCTGTGGTTGTGCTACAACCTGCATAGCTGCGGAGAAATTGGAGCGACAATGGGTTGGCATAGATATTGAGCCAGAAGCCCGCAATCTTGTTATTCAGCGATTGGAAAAAGAGATTGATGTAGATGCTCTTTTCAAGGCTGGTGGTGGCGCATTGCCCGATGTAATTCATAGAAAGACACCGCCTAAGCGTACAGAAAAAGATGCCCCCCGGCGATCTTCTAATATAAAAATGAAGTTATACAAGTTACAGGAGGGACGTTGTAATGCCCCATGTGGAGAGGATGAGCAAGGGCGGGCGTTCCCTATTGATATATTTGAGATTGACCATATACGCCCCAGGTCTAAAGGCGGTGCGGATGTTGATGAGAATTTACAGTTGTTGTGTCCCACTTGTAATGGGCGTAAAGGGAATCGTACGATGGGATATTTGTTGGATCTGTTAAGTCAAGAATCATGAACGTTTAGCGAGATGAGATAATGGCAGGCAATGGACGGCACAAAGACGGGCGGTTTGCTAAAGGTCATGCAGACGTTATCTGGACACGACGTATTTGAAACAAAGTCACTGACCCCTATCACAGAATTTTTGGACTTGACCTGGGCGCAGAGACTTTCTCTGACAATGGTACTGTTAAAACGCATAAGGAGACACCTATGATTTTACCACCAGAAAAATATCCCTTCGGATTAAAAATGGAGATGGCAATAAGCGAGGTTGAGAATCGCGTGAAATCTATGGAGGGATTGAAGTGGGAGCGCAATGACGTAAATACCATAACCATCTACGATGTGCCGTTTGAAATTCGCCGTCTTTGCGATCTAATTTGCAAGTTTAAATTGGACGGCAATCTCTATGATATATATTACTATGAAGTTTCATCTTAACTCGTTTATCGCCTGCCCTGCGCCGATAGCTTATGAAAAACTGCATCAATCACAGGCTTGATACACAAGCCCTAAACTCTCCACCGAAGCGATGCTGTTGCCGAATTGGTCGAGAGGGGGTCTGTGGCCTGAATATAGGCTCTGTAAACCCTATGTTTAGTACGGCGAGACAGCAATTAGGAATTCGGCAACAGCATCCGAAGCGGGGTAACTCTATCTAAACACAGGAGGCGTCCATGACGCCAGAAAAAAAAGAGAAACAGCGAGAAAGAGACAGCAAACTAGCCTATGGCACACCAGCTATGATTTTAGAACAAGCAAGGTCACTTCTTTGGGCTGCTCAACACATGCAGGGGTTATTACACGCTGCTGCTAATGCACCTAATCCAGACTCTTTCCAGTTGATTGGATGCTTCTTTTCTACCACAATGCTCCGGGCATTTGCCGCCGAGATCGCATTGAAGGGTTTATATCAAAAAATCATTGGCGAATACGCCGATCAAACTCATGACTTATCTGAATTGTTTGACTCATTGCCACAAACAGTACAAAATGATCTCGATGCACAGTTCAAGGCTGTGTGCAGAGTGAAACCTGGATATGACGGGCCGGATACCATAAAAGAAGTGCTATCTAACCACAAAGACGATTTTGTTACATTTAGATATATTCTTTTTAAACCGCCGCAAGCACCAAAAAAGGCAAATACCAAGCCCTTAGACCTTGAACCCGCGGTAGAAGCAATAATACAGATTGGAAGTATTATATAAACACATTTACGCTCTGGGGATTATGTATCACAGTAGCATAAATCCCATGAGACAAGGCCGTGCAGAGAAGAGCGCGGCCTTTAGACAAAAATTATTTTTTGGGTGGTGGCTTTGGTGGTGGCTTTGGTGGTGGTTTTGATGGCGGTTTTGATGGACGTGCAGGGCGCCCTCCTCTTTGTTCGTAATTGGACTTACCTCTATTACTCTGCTGTGGCATATCTACTCCTTAGATATTCGGCGGCTTCGTCAAGGCACTTTTCGTTAAGTTTGTGATTTTCAGATATGTCTGAGAATCCTATTGTGCTTGTTACAATAACCATAGTGTGAGACAACTCCCTGTCTTTGGCAATTATTTCTGCGTCTTCCATATCCATTGACCTCATATCGGCCCAGAGTTTTTCCCATTCACTTTCTAACAAACCGCAGTGGACGCTTATTGCATGCAAGATCGCAGACTTTCTTCCCCAATCAAGCACAAAATCTACAGCAAGGGTAGCAGCAAGAACGAGGCCAAAACCAAGTTGCCACCCGTAATCCAATGCGTTAATAAATGATACTACTCCAGCGGTTGCAGAAACAAATAGAAGAAACCGAACCCCAGTATGCCATTTGCGGTAGTTATCGGAAAGATAAGCATAATACCGAACCAACCTACAGGCATCAAACAAGTGTTCCCATACCTCCTGTTCTATATGTTCACGGTTAGAGGGCGGCAATGGTGGTGAACCTGCTACAATCCCAGGAGTATCCATCTTATACCTCCTCTATTATTTTTTGTTTTTATTACTTGATGCTTGCTTATTGCCCTCACTTCGCGTACTTTTTGATCCAGAAGATTTGTTTACCGGACGTGCTGGACGGGAGAGTGTTGTGCTATTCTCTCCTTTATCAATAAACGTAATGGTTTTTGTCTTCTCATTTTGTCCCATCATTGAACCTCCTTAGAGTATAGACATCAATATAAGGTATTTTCATGGTCTTGTCGATCAGATTTCAGGGGGATGATTGGACTTGACCCGCTTTGGTGGATAATAGCATAAACACCCCCATCACCTATGAAAAACTGATGGACAAGATGATTGGCGTGAAACTTCTACACTATCTACTGAACCGGAATAACTCCAGAAAACGTTGATTTCGTTGGCGGAAACTGATGAAAAGCTGACAGAGGAACTCAGGAGGCATATCAATCTGCCCTCCAATTTTTACGACGATTAGCTGTCATAGAGGAGGAGAAATGGATAATTTTTTAATTGTAACCAACACAAGCAAACATACATTTTGCGATGAACTCTCAGAAAACAAAGAGTTAGGCTACAGCGTAACTTCTTTTTTTGTTACAGATAACGGCAGTAGTGTTCGTTATACCGCTCTAATGGAAATAGACGAAGATGCTAAAACAATAATGGCGAATCGCAAAGCAATAGGCCAAATCCTAAATAAATCTACTGGCGAAAACTCATCATGACAGTTTTGCGTCGGGGATTATGTATTATAGTGCCGAGAACATAATCCACATAATCCCACAATAAAAAAGCTGGCTACTCACTGATAAAGAAGCGGCCAGCTTTTCCTCTAAAATGATTTAGGTACTGCCTTTTATTCTACGTTGCATCATTCTTCTTTTTCTGTAATATTCCGGGTTATATTTGCTTCCATCAGCCTTTTGTGGTGTTTGTGTCTTGGGCCTCACAGGACCTTTAGACCCAAACCATTCTGACAGCTTATCTTTCGCCAGATTCGCTGTTTCAGCCGTCATATATGCTCTGGCAAGACCCAAAGCTGTTGCTAAAACTCCCGCATCATCTCCATACCCAACCAGAGGTGTCATATCAGGGACCGCATCTATTGGGATAATAAAGTATGCTAAGGCACTATAAATCGCGGTTTTTACCGTGATCGGTGTTCCTTCTTGCTTTGCGGTATAGTAAAGCTCTAGCGATTTTTTAACAACTGCCCTACCCGCGGTAGTAGCTTGATTAGACAGTTTATCCCAAAATCCACGCTCCGTGTACTTCTCTGGCTCTGGTAACGAGGGACTCTTACGATTTCCGCTTTGCATCTCTACCTCCGGTGTGAGTGTTAGCCCATAATCCGGCACCCCGGTTTGGGTGCCGGGCGGTATCAACACTCGCGCAGTAGAGATGCGGGAAGTCCTACTTATTTACCAAGGCTTGGGGAGCTACCCCTCGCCTATGTGATTGGTTATTGTATTCGGCAGGCCACCCGACATACGGGCACCGCACGAGCGTTGATACCTGTATGATACAATAGCCTTTTCTGTAAGTCAAAACATAAATCCCTATCTAATCTGATTGACGGGTTTTGTGTTGTACAACACGAGGGGCACATGTTGCCTGCCATAGTTTGACATTTGATTCTGGAAATCCTATTTTGTTACTTTGAAATAGGCAAGGCATGCGCTGATTCTAAAAGAAGATAAAGATGGCTAAGGGCGACCATATTTGTGTAAGTAGAGGACTCTACTGGCATCATGGAATTGATCTCGGAAATGGCCGAGTCATACACTATACGGGGTACCCTGGGGATAAGGGCAGAAATGCCGCTATTAAAGTTGAAAGTATCCAAAAATTTGCCAAAGGAAGGGAAATTTACTACGGAGACTCTAAAGCGCAATATTCGCATGATGAAATTGTGAGGCGTGCCGAAGGTCGGATTGGTGAAGAGGACTACGATATCGTCGGCAACAATTGCGAACATTTTGTGAACTGGTGCAGAACTGGCCGACATAAGAGCCAGCAAGTCAATACGGCGGCGGCTTTGGTTACACCTGCTGCACCTTACGCGTACCTTAAACAGAAATTCGGTGCTCCGACACCTCCGGCACCACAAAAGGCTGACGGCAGTAAATATAATGCGGAATATTACAGAAGAAAAAGAATGATGCAACGCAGAATAAAGGGTAGCACCTAAATCATTTAATCGGTCGATTTTTTTTATGAATGAGTGTCTAAATGGAGGCAGAAATACATTTTTCAGGGCCTGTTTTTGGGCGTATTTGCACAAAAAAACGCCAATTTGCGGGCCTGGGTACACTGAAAAAGGGCAATTTAGGGGCTTTTTACAATATTCGAGGCGAGCAAGGCGTAGTCTGTTTTTGTGTTGGAAGGCGCTGAACAGCCATAAATGGGTCAGGTAAAGGAAAAAAACAGCGTTTCTGTGGTGACATGGTAGCAAAAGGGCGTGTTTTTGCTCAAAATGCCCCGCATGCGGTTCCGCCCTCAGTGTGTCATCCTGCCCAAGTAAGCGGACATGTTGGGTGCAAAAGCCCGTCGATCGTTCTGATTAACGGGCTTTTGTGTTGTACTCGAGGCGGGTTTTACCGCCCTTTTTCCCATATTGCGTTATAGGCGGGGCTGGTGTTCGTGAACTCTGTTGTCAGGCTTATCCTGCCTTTTCCGAGGGTCTCCACAACGATTAACAGCTTTACCTCGGTCACATTATCCGGGAAAGGTTTTCCCCCCAATCCTCTCATGTCTTTCCATTCGGATATGAACGCCTGACCGTCGTAATTCAAAAACCGCCTTGTCCAATCCTCTGGCGAGTCCCAAGCGTTGGTATTAAATGACCGCTGCATCCGGTAGCCGCCTGAGCTGTACCGCTCGGCCAGTTGCTTTTTGATTGCCTGGTATTTAGGCATGATATTCTCGCCACCATTCCCCACGTCCATTTCATCCGACCAGGCCCACAGCTTAAAAAGCCCGTGATCGGGCGTGAAATATAGCCGAAAGAGGGTAAAGTCAGCCTCTTTCGGCTCCTCAGAAAAGAGGCCGGAAAACAGATCGAGGGCTGATTTTTCCGGGGGTGTATCAGCCAGTTTAAGTATAATGGAGCGTCGATAGCCCACCGAGTCAATGTCTGTTATCTCGAAGCCTTTGAGGGCCTTAACTTCATCAAAAGGCATCCCCATATAGAACTCAAAGGAATAGACGCCGGGCGGTTTTGTCTGGGCGGTCGCTGATGCGACAAGTAGCACCAGTGAGGTCAATAGTGTGCGGGTTAAAGTCAACATGTGTTGCTCCTTTGTGTTGGGTGGTGAGTACACACAAAAAGCACCTGGAAACACGCGCTCCAGGTGCTTTCTATTTTTCCCAAATAGTCTTGAAAAACTTCTACAGTTTTCGCGTGGACTTTTCGCATGGTGGACTTTCTGCGAGGTGGTTGTGGCACTCAAAATTGAGTGCCGGGCACAGTCCACCGTCACGCAGAAAGATGCGATTAAGCCCTGCCTGTTTACCCTAGATCGGGGAGCTACCCGTCACCGTTAATGGGCTATTGTATTCAGCAGGCTACCCGACAAAACGGGTATCTGCCTGACAATGGACTGTTGCCAGAATACAACCACAGGCAGGGGGTGTCAATATAAATATCACGTATCGAACCAACCGACCATTTGCTCAGCGGCTTGCTTTTTCGCCTTTGGTGTGATGTGCATTGCAATAGCGGCGACTGTGCTGATCAGTACGCCGAGGTCGTCTGTGAACCCGAACACTGGCGTTGGGTCAGGTATGGCATCAATGGGCGATATGAAATAGGCCAGTGCCGCGAAAACTGTGGCCTTCGCCCACTTGGGCGTATCCTTTGATTCGGCAGTGTAATACAGCCATAGAGCTTTTTCAATCACATCGCGGCCAGCTTTGCGAGCGAATGTTTTGATCTTCTGCCAGAAATCGGCCTCGCTAAAATCCTTGTCGGCCATATACGGTCTCCATCGAAAAATCCCACAGCTTAAAGTTCTGTGGGGTAGTTGAACGGACCTTGCTCTTGTCCGCAAGGGGGGAATGAGGCGATTCAGCAATGCGGTGCTTAAATCGCTTCTGTGGGCGTCTGTCAGGGGAGTCCGATACTTTCCGAAAATTCCAGTGGGGCGTTGTCGGCCCTGACCAACTGGCCAGTGAGGTACTGCTCCAAGATGGAACGGATGACAGTGTTTCGAGTATCCCACGAGTTACCGGCGGCGCGGTCGAGACGTACAACGATACCGCGCGGGATTTTTGCAGCAACAATCATCAGCTCCCTTTTTGGCGGCGGCTTTCCGTTGGATTTGCTCATGATGCCCTCCTGTTCAGGAATAGACGTGCAGAGTATCGGTCGCCTTTGCGTACCCAGCCCGGTTCAATATGTGGCTCTGTCCCCATCGAAATACGCGATCCATCGACAAAGGCGATTGAGTCAATCCTGACGCTATCAATCTCCGGCTTTTCGTTTTCCAAAATAGCGTCAAGATCTCCCTGGTGATCTTTCCATACGCGCAGGGCGATGGTGTCGGAAATATCTGATTGATACCGCTCAAATTCTTGCTCTTGCAAGTCCTCAATCCTGTCCCTCATCCGCTCAATGCGCGGGTCGATTGCTTCCATTGAAGTCTCCTTGTTGAATGTTTTCGAGTACGGGTTATTGTAAGGACGTGGGCAATGGACGCCTGACCATTGGGGCGTCAAAGTCGATGCTGTTTGAGTAGTCCAGCGGCGCGTCGTCTGCCCTGATCAATTCCCCATTGAAATACTGATCGAGGACTTTTCCTATCACCTGATTGCGGGAATCATGAGAGTTGCTTTTGGCCTTCTCAATCTTCGCCAAAAGTGGCCGAGGGATCCTCACAGACACCAGCTTGAGATTGTTTGTCCTGGGCTGTCCAACAAGGCGTTTGGTCTGGCGCTCGATGCGGGCTTTCTCTTTCCATTCCAGCGACACGGCTTGCCCTCTCGATAATCCAGTGTCCAGGCATTCAGCACGCCAGACGGATCCCGGCTTTAAGCCTTGCCCGATCGGGCTGTTTTTTGTGCGGGAATGCTCTTTGATCCTGTCAACAATTCTGCCCTCTGTGGCCTCGACAAAGGTTTGACCATTGGCAAGGGTTATTCGATAGACCGAGTAATGGCTTTCGTCCTCTGGGGGATCCGTGAGGTGGTATCCACAAAGACCCTTCTCGACAGGCGGCAAGAGACAATACAGATGCTTGCAATAGTTCTTCAGAATGTCCATATCACTCCTTTTGTTTCAGTATTACGGGATATAGAAAAAGCCCCCGGCGATCTTCTGCCAGAGGCTTGTGTGAATGTACTCGAGTCGGGCGCCGATGGTTGGGGGACTGTTCACCGCGCCCGACGCCCTCAATGCACAAAAACCTCTGAAACCCCTATTTTTAAGCTGTCTGAGAAGCGATAGACGTGTCTCCCCCAAGCACGTTTTTAATTATCGCCTCTCAGACGCCTCTAATCCTCTCAATCCTTGTCGAATGCGCGGCTTATCAAATCAGATGCCTCTTTTTTGGTCACGCGCACCTCGCCGTCTTTTGGTGGAGTCTTCAGCTTGCGGTTAATCTCGTCGGCAAGGTCGGGGTCAGTCTTGTTGCTCTTTGCGATGTTCTGCAAAGCCACAATCTGTTTCGATGTAGCCGCTTCACCTGGGCCTACCTCAAAGCGAGCGTCCGATTGATGCCGAGGCGGAGGGGTTGGATCGTTGAGCCAATCATGGCCGGGGTCTTCAATCCCGTTGTCTGGCGGATCGTCGTAGCGGCCATTGTGATGCCCGTTGTTGCTGGCCTGGCGGTTGGCCTGGTCATTATCTCCATCGTAGAGGTGTAGGCCAATGCCGAAGGTCGAACAACACTTTTTGAGCGCATCGACGGCGGCCACTTTCATTGCATCGCCTAATGGGAATCCGCGGTTGATTGTGCCGTGCCCGAAGTTTTCCCTGGTAATTGTTCGGCCATCCTCAAGGGTGATCGAGAGCGAGCCTTTGACGGCGACATGAGAATCAGTAAGTCCTGCCACTTCAGTCCGAAAGTTCCAGGCGAAGGGAAAGAGCGCATCGAGGCGGCGCGTGTACTCGGGGTGTCCCACATACGAGAGCGGCTTGTTGCCTGTTCCTGCGTCCTGGCGAACCTTTATCACGTTACTGGGGAACGGCACATAACACTCGCCAACGATCTGCTCAACGTCCACTTCTGGCAGTAAAGCGGTTTCTGCGGTGATTGCTTCCATTGGATAATCCTTTCAATGGTTGGGGGTTATGGGCGACACAAGGCCGCCCTGGTTGTCAGCTTCGTGGGGGTTAGACCTGCGTGATGATCCGATCATTTAGCCGCCGCGCGATCTTTTTATACTGCACTTCTGCGGCCTGTTCTGAAGGGTAGCGGATTGCTTCGATATTGCTCCTGCCTTCAAACACAATATCCCGATGTTCGAGCCGTATATCTCTCCCGTCGAGAGCAATGAGACGCTTGCCATTTTCGATCCACATAGGGCTGTGTCTCCTGTGAGAGTTGGGCGACTTCGAGAGCCGCGCCAGGTGGTCGGTTGACTACTGCACTGGCGGTACGGCTATTCGCCATCGGCGCCCGGATCCGCAAAGCTGTTCGAGGTGAGAAATTCATACGCCTTGTTCAGCACCAAAACAGCCTTTGGTATATCGTTCACCTTCAAGCTGTTGGTGGTCTGCCAGTTGCCCTCTTTGTCCAGGTAACTGCGCTGAAAGCTGACAGTGCGGACGGTCAGCTTTTCACCGCCTCGATCAAACTCTTGCTCGTAGATCGAGGCCGAACATAAGCCGTGACGGAATGTTATTTCGGGTTGTGGCATTGTGGTTCTCCTGTTGGATGCGGGCGACCTTGAGAGCCGCCCAGGTGGTTAGGGTTATTCTGCGGCAAAGTCGGTGTCCCAGGAAAAGCTGTATTCCTCTGGCGAGTCCGTGAACTCTTGGCAAAGCTGTTCGAGCTTCTCGACAAATTCCTCTGGCTTGACTGTGACCAGCCCGAAGAACTTGAGACGGACAACAAACTTTTCGGGTGTGTGTGCCTTTTCTATGGTGGTGGACTGCTCAATTGCCTCGCCGATCTCGGTGGGCGCGTCCTCATATTCTGCCATGTGCAGTGTCCTTTCTCGCCTTGTGGTCGGGGGCTATATGATCAAGCCGCTTTCTGTCAGGCGGTTGACTATGGTGTTATACTGGGCGCTCGCGGCTTGCGGTGATGGATAACGGATGATCTCGATGTCGCGGCCATTGTCGAAGACGATCTCGCGGCATTCCAGCTTGATGTCTCGACTTTCGAGAGCAATCAGCCGCTGGCGGCTTTCTACCCACATTGTTTTGATCCTCTTGTGTGTGACGGGCGACCACGCGGGCCGCCCAGGTGATTAGAATACGTTGGCCTCTTTCATCGAGAGAAACCGCTCGGATCCAATGATCAGATGATCGACCACTTCGATGCCGAGGATTTCGCCAGCCTGAACCATCCGGCGCGTAAGCTCGATGTCCTCACGAGAGGGCGTTACGTCTCCAGAAGGATGGTTATGCCCAAGTATCACCGAGGCGGCACTTGTCCCGACTGCGGGGGCAAACACTTCTCTCGGATGCACAAGAGAGGCATTGAGGGATCCGATGCTGATTGTCTCAGTCTTCAAAATCTGATTGCGGGCATTCAGATAGACACAGACGAAATGTTCACGCTTCAAATTCTTTATATGGCGAAGCTCAGGGAGTACATCGAGCGGGCTTGTTATGGACGGCTCTGTACCCATGCCCTGGTTAAGAACACGTCTCGAAAACTCTATCGAGGCTTGCAGGGTCAACAGTTGGGATTTCGTGAGGTCGTTCCCTTTGAGTTGTTGGTTGACAATCTGCCCGGGCGGATGTTCAATTTGAAAATTTGCCAAAGTCTCAAGCGGGTTCTGTTTGAGGAATGACTTGGTTTTTGTCAACGCTCCGGTCTTTCCTCTTTGCGGCATTCGCAGAACCAGGGCGAGCAGTTCTTCTGCGGCCAAAGATTCTGGGCCGTTTCTTTGGAGTTTATAGATGGGCTGATCCGCTTCCTGGATGCGGTTGAGTTTATACATTGAGGTTTCCTCCTATTCGTTGGGGGTTTAGCCGAAGATGGCCTTTGATGCAGCTGCGGCAGCCTCGTTTTTATCTGTGTAATCCACACCATTGATGCGATAGATTTTTTGCTCATCTTCAGCTTTGCGAGCTGGTGCAGGAACTGGCGTATCTTCGGGGGTCTCTCCATTGGCCGAATCTCCACCATTGGGCGGGTAGTCCTTCGAGTACCGCGGGGGCGGATATTCACCACCATTGTCTTTATTCGCGTGGTATTCGGCCCTGCGCTCGGCACTGGCTTTTTTCGCATCATCTCGCTTTTTGATGCGAGCCAGTGCGTTGTCGATCATTTCGCTCGCCTTCTCTTTGGTTGCGCGTGGACTGTTCAGCCAAATAGCAATGCGGTGGGCTTCTTCCGCGGTGAATACCGAAGAAAGCAACAACTGATTGAGCCGATGCCGTTGTCGCGGGGTTGGCTTTTCTGTTGCGGTGTCCATTACGATCTCCTTTCATGTGTGAACACCTGTCAAGGTGTGCAGGACGATTTGCCCTAGTGAGTGTTAGTGGCACTCACTGGGGCTTTCATAGTTTTTATGCCAGAAAATTGGGATAAACGCACCAGGAGAAAAAGGCCGCCGATCTCTCCGATCAGTGGCCTTTTTTGTTTGTCTCGCTGGTCAAGGTGGCGTACATATCCCTTGACATTTCTTTATACAATTGTACAATTAGTGTTTTGGGGAGACTATTATGGACATTGTAATTGATACGTCAGCGATTATTGCGGTGATTGTAGGTGAACCTGAAAAAGACGCGATTATCGCAGCTACATCGGGTCACACACTTATCGGTCCCCGCTCCATTCCCTGGGAAATTGGAAATGCTTTCTCGTTGATGTTCAAGAAAGGCAGCCTCGATGTTGAGGATGCACAGCGGGGTCTGAAGATTTTCGATAGTATCCCATTGCAATACGTGAACGTTGACATGGCAAATGTTCTGTCTATCGCGGCCCAGGTGAACGCATACGCATACGACGCGTACTTATTGGACTGCGCTTTGCGGCATACAGCGCCCTTATTAACGCTGGATCGAACACTTAGACGGGCCGCAGACGAACTCAATATCAACCTCGTTAATTTGGAGGAGTAAGATGGACGTATATACGTATTCAGAAGCCAGACAAAACCTCTCCAACGTGCTGAAAAAAGCCGAGTCGGATGGTAAGGTTCTTATACGCAGAAAAGACGGCAAGACTTATGCCTTGGTGCCGGAGCGTCCCACCGCGTCACCGCTGGATGTTCCTTCAATCAAGGCAGACATCTCTACACAGGAAATCGTCACACTTGTCAGGCAAGAGAGGGGTAGAATAAGGGGGTGGCGTCAACGCGCCCAATAAAGCACGTCTCAACCCAGAAGTCTCCCTTTATCTACTTGCCCTGTATGGTAGCGATAACCCCGTGTGCCAATTCCTCTTTCTCGGTATATCTGGCCGGCCTGCGGTGTCTTTCCATCGACCAGCCGTCTGGAGTTGCGGCATTGTCGCTTTGTTCTCTACGAGGCTTTGCGAGGATCAAAGTGGATCACCCGAACCTATCAACGTACAAAATAGCAGATATATTTGGATATTCACAAATGACTGTGGTGCGTGCATTGCGCGACAGTTGACACTTAACCAGAAGGGAGCAACACATGTGGGCCTATAACATGACCAAAGACCAGATAATCAACCTTGATCATGTGGTGTCGCTTGAAAGGCATGGGTCGTATATTGACTATCACGGGGTTGACGGGAAAATGGTGAGATTCCTCTATCCAAATGACCAGATTGCGAAAGATGTCTATGGGACTATTGTGGACAGGATCGGCGAGAATATGGTTTGATTTGAAAGGAGCAACACATGTGGTTTGAATACACAGCAAGAACGTCGGCAGGAGAGGCGCACGTCCTGAAGCATATCGAGACCGGCGCACGATGGGAACACTGCAAGGGCAGTGCATGTATCTATTTCTATACAGCAGCAGGAGGGGAGAGTACAATCTCTTTTGATGGCGAGAACGCAGCGGAACAGGCAGAGCGCCGTTGGTTAGACCTTGTGGGCGGTCTAAGCCGAAAGGATTTGATTATCTAAACCAGTTTGTAATGTTGGAAAATTCGACCTGGCGCAATTTAAGCCCTTTTAACGCGCGATCTGCTTGACTGCCTGATAACGCGGGCAAGTGGTCGCTCACACAACGGGCATGACCAGGCAAAGCACACAGCCCAAAATGAGGGGGAGTTATGCAGGACAAAGATATTATTGGTTTAGCGATCAGAGAAACGCCGCTCGTGTTGGAACTTCAGGCACTTGAAAAAGTAGGTCACATTAAAGGTCATGAAGGTGAAGACGTATTTTACGACTGGAGGGATAGGGTACCGCCGTATGCCTATAAGTGGTATTCGCCAGAATCGGAGGAGTGGCGGTTTGCCTATGAATGGCGCAGACAGTTTATTGAAGAGGACTATATCTATTTCTCCCTGATCACGCGCGCAGAGATCCGCACCGCTGAAGAGTATGAGGCAACAAGGGAAAAGTTGAGTGGCGCAATGTATTTACTCTGACCCTATCGGTTTATACGGCTGAAAATGCGACCAGACGCATATGCGCCTGATTAAGATAACACAGTGCTACTACGAGCAGAATGTAAAATCGGGGGAGTCTTTTAGGAAGTATCAGACTCCCCGATTTTGTTTGTTTTTATGGTCACTACCCTACATAATTCCCTTACAAAAGGAGCTTTCTGTGCGTCTGTTATTGGTAATCACTTACATATTATTGGTCATAGGTTTTCTGTGTGCTTTTTATTTCTTTAGGCAAATTCTCGAAACCTCGGATAAAATTGCTATCATTGTACCACCTGCTATTGCTGCAATATACGCACATTTGCAGTGTCTCTATTACAGAAACGAAGAAAGGCGCCAAAAAAAGGAAGAGGCACTTGATAATTTTGAGAAAAGATTTAAGGATCTTATTGAGTCGAAGAACAGCGTGGGGGTTGAGAGCGAAACGGACAACGTACCATGGTTTCGTTTTCCCGGCGTTAGCATTGGTGAATTTATGATAAACCCGTTCACAATTTCCAGGAAAAATGTACATAAATTGAAAAGTGGTGTGATAGCCTTTCAGGATGAATCACTATCTATCTCCCTAAACACGCTTAACAATGCTCCTCCAGAAGTCCGCTATGACTGGATAGACGCACAGGGCAAACCAAATCTGGACGATTCGTACAGTGATAGGTTTCAGGTTTGGGATACATACTTCGGGTACTATTTTTCAGGCTTGTGCGCCTTGATTCGGTCTGTTGAGAAAGAAATAGAATTCAATGAAAGTGACAGAATGTTTTGCATAACAAGAATAAGGCACTCCCTGTCCGGGGGTGAAGTTTTTTGCTTATTCTATTACTGCATGAACGATAATCTGTTGTGTAAAGAATTGAAGGGGCATGTGGAAAAGTACGGACTCTTTGAGAACCTCTCATTTTTCTGTCTCGAAGACGAAAAAATGCATAGAGGCAGATTCTACGATCCGCGTGCATTTGGTGACAGAGAAACGGTCATTCGCGGTCACTACTCTACATAACTCCCATCCCCGAAGTATTAAAGAGACAACAGTGTTTAGATCGGATAGCTTGGTGTGTGCTTGGTGTGTGCTTGCTGCGGTAGTTGTGTTATCAATTGTAGTGTTCTTTAGTCACTATTCTGCGTAATCAATCCCCGTTTTTAGAAGGAGGCACAGAACTATGAACAGATCAGTAAATGTTGGCATCCGTCCAACCCCATTATCAGAAATAGGTTATGTAGATAGATATACACAACCAAAACCGCGAGGGATCCAGTTCCCGGATGGGACAGTGCGGCGATTTTCGGCTAAATGGTTCAATGTGTTGCGAATGACTGCCCAGTGGCTTGCAGATACAGGGAGATTAACGGCGAGTAACGCACGAGTGCGTCATAAGAACATTAGGCATTTATGTGTTACAGATGGCGAAAACCCAACACATCCTACTGCCAGAAACAGGCCATTCAAACGACCCGAAAGAGTTGCCACTGGTGTCTATCTTGAAAATAACTGGAAGGCGGACGATGTAATATCTGGCGCAATAGGACTTCTTGAGCGTTTTGATATAGATCCCGATAGCGTTATAATAGGATTTTGAAAAAAGGAATAAAATGACGAAACAAGAACTGGACGAATTGATAGAATTTATTGAAGTGAAACATGACATTCCCCCGACAAATGGCAAGTGCAAATCTCGAAAGGTTAAAAAGGATAGAAATATGTATAATACATTCACGCTGATCGCCTTCGATGAAGGTGGAGTAAAAGGTTCGCCGTCAAACCTCAGACTGGTGTGCAACACTGAAAAAGGCGACAAAATTGCGATTTGGGGAGATAGGAAAAACCGCCAGAACATCGACACTGTTCTGGATGCAGGGCTACCTTGTAAGGTGTCCTGTAAGTATCGGGAACCCAAGTTAGACCACGCCAAACAGTACGGTCACACACATTGGGTCAAGCAGGATTTCCCGCTAAGGGTGTTGGCGTAGCATAGCGTAATCTTTGTAAAAAAAGAGAGAAGTTGAAGGCTGATGGATTACTTTAGAAAAGAAAGGTGGTGATGCGTAATGCTCCCTGATGATATCAACCGGACAATTTCTGGTATAATAGCAGACTTAAAAGACAGAGGGGACATGTAGCGTAGGGCAAGCTCATTATTTAGAGGAAAATTCAGACTTTTCAGACACTACCTAGGAGAGCCTAAAATGACAGATTTTGCAAATCTGATGTCGGATGTGGCAAAGGCGTTGTTGGGCGAGCCGACAAAGGAAAAACAAAAGGCCGTAAGTGCTGTACAGCGACAGCAAAAACTTACGGCCTTAAACAATTTACCAACTGGTGCATTCACTGAACTTTTCAGCGTGGACTTTACCCGTTTTGGTGTATAACATGTTGGAGATGGGAAAGGGACAAGTGAGCGTTGTGGTGGGTATTGCCATCGTCGATATTGCCGAATAACCTGCTTTAGAGCACTATGATAATACAAAGGGTTGTCCAGTACAATTGGACAACCCTTGTTTTTGTACACATAAATACAAAACGAGTATCAACGGATCTGGATTACAGAAAATTACCTTTTTGCTCAAAAAATACCCTACGAAAACAGGCGGTTGAGGAAATCATTATCTTTTTTTAGGCAGGCGTGATGGATGCCCTAAAACATCGCACAGCCGCTCACATCACGGCTACTATTATAAGGTCCAAAAACTGAGAATATTCTATTATTATAGCGTTTGCGTGGTCTGACCATATACTCAGGAACCGCAATTCAACGACCAAAAGGACCTTGTGGATACCCCCGCCCAAGCCCACTAAGAGAGCTATCCTGAGTGATGCAGGAATAAAAAAACTAAAAGGAGTTAGAATTACATTCGCGTAACATCTATTTTTATACCAACGGAAAGGAGAGTGCCCTGCCAACTCACACTCAATACCATACAGACCGGCTGCGGTCAGGAGGAGATCACCAAATGAAAAAACAAACAATCAAAGAAATTGTACGACTCTTGAAAGAACTTGACCCCTCTTTTTGGGGTTCGATTACACTGCGTATTCAACGAGGAGAGGTGGTCAATGTGAAAAAAGAACAGAGCATTAAAATAGATGCCCTGGCGCAAGATGTGCAATACAAATAAGACTCGAAAAATAATATCATTAAAATTCTAAAAACAATATCAAGGAGTAGGAAAAACCACACTTGATAAGAAAGGTGTGGTTATGGGAAAACGACAAAAAAACGACTGGGACAATATCCCCGTCACAGTCATAGACGAAGGTTCTCCAAATCCACAAAATCCCTATGCTCAATTATCTCCTGAAGAACGGACAACTCACTTGAAAGAACTCTGCCAAACTATTTATCTCAGAAGGTTGGAAAACCAACTATGAACAATATTTTTGGAAGTGGAGATAGCAATTAAATGTTGCATAAAGTATTGTTTTTAAGTATATTTATGGTGATAAAATAGGGAATATACTCGTAACCAATTTTATGGCTACTGTCGTATATAATTCCCATCAAACAATGCGGGGTAAAGGAGGTAGATGTGATTAAATGCGTTCTGTATGTACGAGTTTCCACCGACCTGCAAGCCGAGATTAAGAACAGTAGTCTCGATACCCAAATTGATCTGCTTCAGAAGTACATCGAAATTAAGGATTCCACGTCGCCAAAGGAAGAATGGAAAGTGGTGGCGACCTATCGTGAAGAAGGAAAATCAGGCAAGAATTTAGAGCGTCCTGAATTCAAACGGATGGTTCGAGACATTGAGCAGGGTAAAATCAATGCGGTATTATGCACAAAAATTGATCGTGTCAGCAGGTCTATCGTCGACTTTTATCAATTCCAAGAATTTCTAAAAGAGCATAAAGTAACATTCATATCTCTCCAGGATAATTGGGACACGTCAACTGCTATGGGGCGGTTTGCCCTCTCAATTTCTTTGGTAATGGCCCAGCTAGAAAGGGAACGCACCAGTGAACGTACAAAAGAAAAAATGCAGTGGCGTGCAGAGAAGGGTCTGTGTAATGGCGGACAGATTCTTGGGTATGATAATGATCCAGACAACAAAGGTGTTCCAAAGCCCAATGAGGCAGAACGAGAACAGGTACTCTTAATTTTTCAGACGTATGTTAAAGAGCAGAGTTTTCGGGCTACGGCACGAATCATAAATGAAAAAGGCTATCGTACGAAATCATACATATCGAGGAGAGGTAATATCCACGTTGGCAGAAAATTCAATAAAACACAGATCATGCGTATGTTGCAAAATGAATTTTATATTGGAAAAATTACTCACAAAGGGAAGACGTATGACGGCCAGCATGAACCCATTATTCCAATGGAATTATGGAATCGGGTGCAAGCTATCATAAAAACCAACCGAGTCACTGGTTCCAGAAGCAGAAAACAAAACCTGCATACCTTCTTGCTACAAGGTCTGGTAAAATGCGGATTATGTGAATCTCACATGACGCCCACTTATGCTCAGAACCGCCAAAAAAAGCACTATTTCTATTATCATTGCACCTGTAAAATCCATCGTGGAAACGATGAATGCAAAATGAAACCTGTGCCTGCACAAGCACTTGAACAGGTGGTCTCAGATCGGTTAATTCAACTCAGTGACGACCAGAAACGTGTCCAGGAGCTTATCGCAGAAGCTACGACAAGCAACTCAGAGCGTATAAAAACTTTGGGGCAGACACAGGAAAATTATCGCAGGAATCTCAAAGATATTGAAAAGAGGCTGGATGCTTTGGCGGAAAGCATTGCTGGACGCAAGATCGGCATAAAAACCATCAGTCAAAAAATCATCGGCCTGGAAGAACAAAAAAGCCAAATAGAGCAGGAGATGATGGAGAATGAAACAACGCTTGCAGAGGCAAAACAAAAGGCCGTAAGTGTTGCTCAGTGGGAGCAAAAACTCACGACCTTTGAGGAATTATATAATGAAGCCACACCAGAGGAAAAAAAAGACCTCTTAAGGCTGCATATCAACCACCTGATCTATACCCCTGATGGGATTCAACTCGCCTTATTTGATCCCAGTGCCGAAGTGGATAGGCCCAAAGTTCAGCGAGTCGTTGCATCTGGCTCCGGCGGTAGGACTCGAACCTACGACCCAGTGGTTAACAGCCACTTGCTCTGCCAGCTGAGCTACGCCGGAACGTCATATTTCCAATAGCGATGAAATCTACTGGAAGTGAATATCAGTGTCAAGCGCAAATTTTAATTCTTTGATTTATCAGCGTCTGGCTATCAGGGCATTCCGCTTGACATCATTCTGGTGAACATCTATGTTTCCAGAGGTTAGCCTAACCACCCAACCTACCAGTCCATAGCCCCAGTCCCCAGCCCCTTGCCTATGCCAGATGAAAAGTTGATACAGCGGATTGTTGCCGAAGTTGTGCGGCGGTTGAAGGCGTTGGAGGGGGGCGTGGTATCTGCACCGATTGATCCGCCGGTGAGTTTGGTGACGGAAGATCTGGTTAAATCTGCGATCAATCGCGGCGGCGATGCAGTTTATGTGACGCCCAATGCGATTGTGACGCCGTTGGCGCGGGATTTGATACGGCAGCAGAAGGTGCGTCTGCTGGTCGTGGCTGATGATGAGGCGGTGGTTCAAGAGCCGCAGAAATCGAGTGTCATAGCTATTGGTGCAGACCACAAGGGATTTGAACTGAAGAAACAGATTGTGCTTATGTTGCAAGATGCCGGGCGAGAGGTGATGGATTGTGGTGTGCATAGTCCGCAAGAGGTATCTTATGTCGGTGTGGCAAAAGCGGTGGCTGACGTTGTTCTGGAAAAGAATTTGATGACGGGTGTTGTGGTTGATGGAGGGGGGACGGGAACTGCACTCGTTGCGAATAAGGTAAAGGGGATTCGCGCGGTATCGTGTCACGATGTGACATCGGCCAAGTTTGCCCGCGCCCATGTAGATGCCAATATTTTGTGTCTCGGTGTCGGTGTGGTGGGAGATACCGTGGCAAAGGAGATTGTTGCGACGTGGTTGAGTACCCCGTTTGAGGGCAGTCAATATGCCGCGCGTGTTCGGGAAATTGGTGAGGTGGAGGATGAGAATCGGGATTGAGCTGAATGTTCTTTTAACCAGGGGATGACTATGCTTTCACAAGAGCAACTGACACAATATGATCGAGATGGGTATGTGCTGGTGTCGGGCTTGATTCCAGAAGAGACAATTGCCAATGCGGAAGCTGCGATGTGGTCTGCGCTCGGGTTGGATCGGGATGATCCAGCTTCGTGGTCTCCTTTGCCAGACGAAACAGATGGGGTGACAACAATCGCCCGCCAGGGGGTGATTGAACATTTTGGGCTTCGTGATCCCGCGTTGCTGGCTTGTTGTACGCCCGCATTTTACGAGGCGCAGAGCCAACTGGTTCGGGAGAATGCAGATGCATTTCACTGTCAGAAACCACAGCCTGAGGCAGTGTGGGCACGCAGTGTATTTCCAGTTCCGAAAGGCTGGGATTATCTCAGTGGACACGTCGATGGTGGACATCGACCTTTTAATGTTTTTCCCGGGTCATTTCGGGTTTCCTCTCTGACTTATCTCGATTCTGGTGTTGCACAAGGTGGTGGGACTGCGGTCTGGCCAGGATCACACCGAAAGCTCAGTGAGGCGGCAGTGCAGGATCCCGACCGATATCAAATGCTGTCAGATTTTGCGAAACCGCTACAAAAGTTTGATATGGGAGAGCCGATTGAGTTGAGGCCGTCCCGAGGAGATGTACTGTTTTTTCATTATCTGTTGATACATTGCGGGTCTCTCAATACAAGCAATAAACCGCGTTTTGCCCTCCGCTGGATGTGTGTCTGTGACACATGTCGCATCTGGGAAAAGTATGGCGAGTGGAATATCTGGATGCCCTGATGTTGATGGTTGACTCAGTGCGGGGAAACCCGTATATTTTTTTTCTTGTAATCAGCGTTGTTTCCGCGGGGTGTCCGTGCTGGATGATGACCTGACAGGCATGAATTTTGCGCTCGAAGAAGCCCGCATAGCAGCAAGCGAGCAGGAAGTGCCTATTGGCGCTGTTGTGATGCACAATGGTGAGGTCATCGCACGAGATCACAATCGCATTGTCCAGCGAAATGATCCCACTGCGCATGCCGAAATGCTCGTTATTGGGCAGGCAACAGAAAAGTTGGGCGTTCGGTGGCTAAATAACTGCGTGCTTTATGTAACACTGGAGCCCTGTGCGATGTGTGCAGGTGCTATGGTGCTTGCCCGATTGTCCCGGTTGGTTTTTGGGGCTTGCGATCCCAAAACCGGGGCTTGTGGATCTCTGAGAAATATTGTGGAAGATACACGTCTGAATCATCGCGTGGATGTGCGCCGAGGCGTTTTAGAAGATGCGTGTGGTCAGGTATTGCGGGCGTTTTTTCAAACTTTGCGCGAAAAATAAATAAAATATCGGAGAGGTGCTGGAGTGGTCGAACAGGCCGGTCTCGAAAACCGGTGTACCCTCACGGGTACCGTGGGTTCGAATCCCACCCTCTCCGCCAAAAATAAGCACACAGGTGTATGTGTGAGAAAGCCGATAGCTGACCGCTTACAGCTATATTGGAGAGGTGCTGGAGTGGCCGAACAGGCATGACTGGAAATCATGTGTATCCTTACGGATACCGAGGGTTCGAATCCCTCCCTCTCCGCCAAAAATATCACGAGGTCGTTATGCCGCATCCCATTCGCATTACAGTTGGCGATATTGAACTCGAGGCCGAGTTAAACGATTCGCAAACAGCAGACAAAGTTCGCGAGGTTTTGCCGCTGGATTGTTCGTTTAATACATGGGGCGATGAGATTTACTTTGCAATTCCCGTTCAAGCGGGGCCCGAAGATGCATGTGAAACTGTGGCGTTGAACGACCTCGGATATTGGCCGCCGGGTCATGCATTTTGCATTTTTTACGGTCAGACCCCAGCCAGTCATGGAGATGAAATTCGTCCCGCAAGTCCCGTCAATATTATTGGACGGGTGCTGGGCGATGCCACGGTGCTCAAATCTGTTTCGGGAGAGCGCAATATCGTGGTTGAAGCCGTTTAGGTGGGGCTGTAGCTCAGTTGGGAGAGCGCTAGAATCGCACTCTAGAGGTCGTGGGTTCGACTCCCATCAGCTCCACCAAAATATATTGTTAAGAGGCGAGAGGTAAGATCCCTCTTGTATCTCACTGTTTTCAGGTCGTGCTAGACGGGGAGATAGCGGTGCCCTGTAGCCCGCAATCCGCTATAGCGGGGTCGAATTCCACGTCTGAGAACCGGTATTTTGGATCGCGGTCGATGAGTAGGCAGCGTTGATCGTCAGGTCCTGCGCAACGTACCTATGCCGAACCCCGTCAGGACCGGAAGGTAGCAGCGGTAAGCAAATCGGTGCGTGTGCCGCAGGGGCACCTGGCAGGAGCCAGCGCTCGTTGAACGCCCCGGGGTAGCGGTTCGAAGCGCGGTGCACGACCTTTTTTCAGGTTGGGGGCTGGGGTTGGAGAGGCCCCCTTTGGAGTTTTTATGTCTTACACGGTAATGGCCCGAAAGCGGAGGCCACAGGCATTTGAAACAGTGGTGGCACAAAACCATGTGACCACCACATTGCAAAATGCCATTCGGCTGGGGCGCGTGGCGCAATCGTATCTGTTTTCCGGGCCTCGAGGCACGGGTAAGACCACTACGGCGCGATTGCTTGCCATGGCACTCAATTGCGAGCATGGGCCAACGGCTGAACCGTGTGGGGAATGTGCTTCGTGTGTTGCCATACGCCAGGGCAACAGCATGGATGTGCTGGAGATTGACGGGGCTTCGAACCGCGGGATTGATGAAATCAGGCAATTGCGCGAAGAGGTGGGGTATGCGGCTTCGCAAGGCAAACGCAAGGTTTATATTATCGACGAAGTACACATGCTCACGACTGAGGCTTTTAATGCCTTGCTCAAAACACTCGAAGAACCGCCAGCGCATGTTGTTTTTGTATTTGCAACGACCGAAGCTCACAAAGTGCCCGAAACCATTTTGTCCCGGTGTCAGCGCTACAATTTTCGGCGCATTCCGCCCGTGGCTATTGTAGAAGAACTCAAAATGGCTGTGGATGAAGAAGGCGTAACAGCAGAAGAATCCGCTCTGTTTTTGATCGCTCGAAAAGCCGATGGGGGCATGCGCGATGCACTGAGTTTGCTGGATCAGGTCATTGCATTCTCAGATGCTGATATTACGGAAGATGCCATACAGAATTTACTGGGTTTGATTCCTCGAGATGTGTATTTTGATCTGACGCAGGCCATTGTGGATCGGGATGGTGCCCGCGCTTTGGAGATTGTTGACGAATTGGCACGCGAAGGAAGTGATCTGGGTGAATTTGTGGCGGGGCTGATGGCGCATTTTCGACATTTGCTCGTTGCTTGTGCTGCGGGAAATTTAACAGATGAAAATTTACCAGAAGCTGACCGCGTGCAGTATGCAGAGGTCGCCGCGCAATTCGAAGAGGCAGACCTCGTGCGCATGCTCAACGCTGTGAGTGAACTGGAAACGCAGATTAGTCGGGTGACCGAGCCGCGATTCTGGCTCGAATTGACGGTTATGAAGCTGGTGCAGATGACGTCAAGTGTAGATTTGCAGGTTTTGATTAGTCGATTAGAACAACTCGAGCAGGGGTTAAAAAACCAGGGGACGACTACTGGGACGCGGCGGTCATTGCCCAGACCCCAACCTGCACCAGAGCGAAAAGCGACATCATCCAGACCAGATACGCGCGTTAGGGAAGAGAGGTTACCACCGCCGACAACGGTTTCCAAATCTTCACCACCGCAACAGAGGGGCAATGGCCGTCCCGTGGCAGAACAGCCAGAAGAAGAAATACCTCCAGTGCCAGATGTATCCTCAGAAGAGCCGCCAGACTTTTCTGTCATAAAGGATAAGTGGGAACAACTTGTACAGGCAGTGAAGAACGAGAGAATGTCGTTGGGTACATTTTTGGCCGAAGGCCGCCCACAATCAATGGATGGGCGACTTCTCGTGGTGGCTTTTCAAAAGAACCTCGAATTTCACGCCAATCAGGTGCGGCGCGGACGCGCTCTGGTAGAAGAAGTTGCACGCGGTGTTTTTGGAGGTACAGTCACCATTTCGTGTGAGGTTATTTACGATGATAATAAGGAGCAAGTCGCTGAGGATAAGGGTGTAGAAGAAGATGAGCGCGTGCAGATGGTGATGCAGGTGTTTAGCGGGGAAGTGATCAGGTAAGGATAGCAAAGGATAAAGGAGATAGAGTATGGCAAAAGGTATGGGCGCGATGATGAAGCAGGCCCAAAAGCTGCAAGCCAAGCTGGCCAGGGTGCAAGAAGAACTGGGAGCAAAAGAGGTAGAGGCAACTTCGGGTGGGGGTATGGTGACAGTAAGGGCCAGTGGGCATCAAGATATTTTGTCGATAAAAATTGATCCCGAAGTAGTTGATCCCGAAGATGTGGAAATGCTGGAAGACCTCGTGCTGGCGGCGGTTCAGCAGGCGCGTCAAAAAGCTGCGGACATGGCCGAAGCAGAAATGCAGAAAGCCACAGCGGGCCTTATTCCGCCCGGCATGAATATGCCGGGGTTCTGAGATTGGAAAAGCGAAGTCCTCGCGCTATAGTTTTTGGAGTTTTCCATGGCATCAGAGGCCATTGAGAAATTGATTGTCGCTTTGAATCGGTTGCCCGGGGTCGGCGCTAAAACAGCACGGCGTCTCGCGCTGGAGATGTTGACATGGGATACGGATGAGGTGCGCGAACTCGCCGATTTGATGGTGGATGTCAAGACCCGGGTGCGGCGGTGCTCAATTTGTTTTAATTTGACTGAGGTTGATCCGTGTTCTGTGTGCAGCGATACGCGTCGGGATCGTTCCCGTGTGATGGTGGTTGATTTTATCGGCGATCTTTTGGCATTTGAGCGCACCGGGCTTTATCGGGGACTTTATCATGTACTGGACGGGCGAATTTCGCCTCTGGATGGTATTGGTCCAGAAGACTTGAATATTTCCCAATTGCTCCAACGCCTGCGCCAGGGGGAAATTCGAGAAGTCATTCTCGCCAACGGTCCAACCGTAGAGGGAGATGCCACGGCACAATATCTGTCTCAATGTTTGGCTCCGTTTGAAGTATCTGTCACACAAATTGCGCGTGGTTTGCCGGTGGGCAGTGATCTCGCCCTGGCCGATCAAGTGACATTGTCTCGCGCGCTGGAAGGCCGTCGGGAGTATTAAATGCCCCAGGTAAATACCATAGAATCGAACCGCATGACAATGCCTGAGCCGCAGACTCCAAATCGGTTGTGGACAGTGCCCAATGCCTTAACGGTGTCGCGTCTGCTGCTTACGCCGGTGTTTTTGCTGTTGATTTTTGCCGCCAACTGGTATTTCAAAATCCTCGCGCTGCTCGTCTTTACTGTAGCCTCGTTGACTGATTTCTACGATGGGCGCATTGCGCGGCGCGATGGTACAGTGACGAATTTTGGTCGCTTTATGGATCCGCTGGCCGATAAGTTGCTGGTATCTTCGGCGTTGATTGCATTTGCGCGTTTGGGCATGGTTGAAGCATGGCTTATCGGGGCGATGCTCGTGCGCGATGTCGTGATTACGGGATTGCGCATTTTTGCGATTCGACGAGGCAAACCCGTGGTGACCTCACAACTTGCAAAGTGGAAAACCATGCTGCAATTGGTGCTTGTTTTTGGCATTTTGATCTTTATCAATGTGCGCGTGGTCGAAGCCGAATTGGCCGCCCAACCAATTGTACTCGTAGGCGATATTTCTTATTGGGTTTTGAATGTCCTGGTGGCTGTTGTGACTCTCGTTGCTGTTGTTTCAGGCGTTCGGTATTTAATTGAAAATCGCAAGACATTTTAAGGCGAGCGAATAGCTGCGCCTATAGTTATGACAGATCTTCGGCCTCTTGAGCCATCTTTTTTTGTCCGGTTGATTGCAACCGGCTTTTTTTCTGGTTATTCGGGTTTTGCCCCGGGAACAGTCGGGTCAGGGGTGGCATTGGCGATTTATTGTCTGTTGCCGCCACTGAACCCTTGGGCGTGGGGGGGGCTGTTGATCGGGTTGTTTTTCGTGGGGGTTTATACATCCGGGGCATGCGAAAAAGCCTGGGGTAAAGATCCCAGATGTGTGGTGATCGACGAGTTTGTCGGATTTTTTGTGACCGTGAGTCTGCTTCCGCAGTCGGTGTTGGTGGGCATAGTTGGCTTTTTCGTGTTTCGCATACTGGATATTATTAAGCCGCCGCCCGTCCGGCAGGCCGAGGCCTTGTCCGGTGGGTGGGGTATTGTGGCCGACGATGTGGTTGCGGGAATTTATGGACAGATGATACTATGGCTGGCATTCGCACCTTTATCGCTTTAGAAATGCCCGTTGCTGTTAAACGGCAAGTCGTTTCTGTGGCGCGTCACATGAGCCATTTGGGCCAGATTCGCTGGGTAAGACCCGAGGGCGTACACCTCACCCTCAAATTTTTAGGTGATGTGGAAGAAAATCGCGTTGCGGATATTGTTTCAGCCGTGCAGCAGGTCGCTTCCAAATTTCAACCCTTCGCGTTGTCAACTGCGGGGTTGGGTGGTTTTCCGCGTCTTGAAAGTGCACGGGTGTTGTGGTTGGGCGTTGAAGGCGACCTGGAACAGCTAAGGATATTGCAAGGTCGGGTTGCGCAGAAGCTCGAAGACCTGGGATTTGAGCGGGAGCGACGCCGATTTTTCGCCCATGTGACGGTGGGGAGAGCGCGTCGTAAGCCGGTTCGCGTGACCGCTGAAAATGTGAAAACGTGGCGTGCGGTAAATTTTTCAGTTGATCGCGTCTCGGTGATGAAAAGCACATTGCGTCCCGAAGGTGCTGTGTACACGCCTTTGGGATACGGGATGTTTGAGGGTGGAGATCCCGGTTCTGATCGCTAAATTGCTTCTTGACGTATATACAAATGTTCACTATACTTTGTTATACTTTGTGCGGTGCAGAATACGAGAGGGGCTGCGCCGTGATCCCAAACCTTTTGAAGGAGAGATGCAGATGGCCAAACGCAATATTAAAGGTACGCAACAAATGGATGGCAAGCAGCAAGCAATAGACAACGCCATTGCCCAAATCGAAAAGCAATTTGGACAGGGGGCAATTATGCGCCTGGGAGGCGAGGATGGGCAACCCCTTGTCACAGAGGTTATTCCAACGGGTTCTCTAAGCCTGGATGTTGCATTGGGCGCTGGTGGCGTTCCCCAGGGAAGAGTGGTTGAAATATATGGCCCTGAAGGGTCGGGCAAGACGACCTTGATTTTGCACATTATTGCCGAGGCGCAAAAGCGCGGTGGGGCAGCGGCTTTTGTCGATGCAGAACACGCATTGAATGTGGAATTGGCCGAGCGCCTGGGCGTAGATATCGAAAATTTATTGATCGCCCAGCCCGATACGGGTGAAGAAGCACTCGAGATTACAGATACCCTCGTGCGCAGTGGTGCCTTTGAGGTCGTGGCTTTAGACTCTGTGGCTGCTCTGGTGCCGCGTGCAGAACTCGAAGGTGAGATGGGTGATTCTCACATGGGCCTGCACGCTCGTTTGATGTCTCAAGCCCTGCGCAAACTCGTCGGATCAATCAGCCAGTCTAAAACCTGTGTGATCTTTGCCAATCAGATTCGCATGAAGATCGGCGTGATGTTTGGCAATCCCGAGACGACTACCGGGGGCCGCGCGCTTCCGTTTTACGCAACGGTGCGTATGGATATTCGGCGCATTGGTTCTATTAAAGACGGGCAGGAGATCGTTGGCAATCGCGTTCGGATTCGCGTGGTAAAAAACAAGATGGCACCGCCTTTTAAGGAATGTGAAGTCGATCTGATGTTTGGCGAGGGCATTTCCAGAGAGGGTAGCTTGATCGATATGGCCGAATTGCACGGGATTATCAAGAAGAGCGGTACCTGGTTCTCTTATGGGGATGATCGGCTTGGTCAGGGGCGTGAAAATGTCAAGCGCCATCTGAAAGAGAACGCGGTTTTGTCTGCAAAAATCGAACGCGAGGTGCGCGAGGTCGTGGGCCTTCCCATAGATAAGGCGTTTGAACTCGGGGAAGACCCCGCCTAAGTATGTTGTTGACATCTCAATTTTCTCTAATTTATTAAATGATGTTACGTATGCTCAAAAAAACTGGGAATCTTATCTAACGTGTTGGTGATAATTTCATCTTTTTAATTTTTCCAGGCCTTCAGAGAAATTGAGAAAGGATGTCGCAAATGTTTTTGAACAAAGGAATAGCGTTTATCGCTGCCCTTGTGTTGCTGCTATGCGTGGGGCAAGCCTCTGCTGTTTCCGATGCAAATAATCCTGCGGCGACTGTTACGCAGTCTGCGGATGCGGATCTCAACGGCGATGGGATGGTTGGTTTTGCGGATTTTTTGATCTTTGCAGGCATGTTTGGGGCAAATCAAGGCGATGATAGGTATGATGTTCGAGCCGATCTGGATGGGGATGGTGCGATAGGTTTTGGCGATTTTTTGATCTTTGCCAATGCCTTTGGCACATCCGGATCTGGCGGCGGTGGTAGCCCTGATCTCATTGTTATAGCGCCTTCGGTGAGCGACACCCTGCTGATGCCTGGGCAGATGTTCACGCTGAATGTGACGGTGCGCAACCATGGGAATGCACAAGCCGCTGAGACGACACTGACGTATTACCTCTCGACCGACGCGGCGATATCGACGAGTGATACGGAGGTTGGCACAGATGCGGTGGGCGGCCTTGCCGCTTCAGGAACCAGTGATAAATCGATCGGTTTGAATGCCCTATCAAGTGCTGGCATGTACTATTACGGTGCCTGTGTGGCGAGTGTCAGTGGTGAGAGCAATGCGGATAACAACTGCTCAGGTGGGGTGCGCGTCACGGTCAGCGATGGTGGAGAAGGCGATCAAGGCAGTGAGACGTCCTTTGATCTGGATAACAACAGCAATCCGCAGGATATCCTCTATGCCAACAACCGATTCTATGTGCTTGATTGGGAGGACGCAAGGGTCTATGGGTATGAGAGTGACGGTCAGCGCGATTCGGGAGTAAGCTTCCGTCTAAATAGCAGTTCTCCGACGAGTATCACCTATGCCAACGACCGATTCTATGTGGTTGATGACGGGGATGATAAGGTCTATGGGTATGGGAGTGATGGTCAGCGCGATGCGGCAGCAGACTTTGATCTGGGTATCAGTGATCCGAGAGGTATCACCTTTGCCAATAACCGGTTCTATGTGGTTAATGACGGGGATGATAAGGTCTATGGGTATGGGAGTGATGGTCAGCGCGATACGGATGCAGACTTCGATCTGGGTATCAGTGATCCGAGGGGTATCACCTATGCCAATGACCGATTCTATGTGGTTAATGACGGGGATGATAGGGTCTATGTGTACACGAATACTGGTCAGCGCGTTGCGGATGCAGACTTCCGTTTGTTTACCGGTGATCCGAGGGGTATCACCTTTGCCAACAACCGATTCTATGTGGTTGATTTCTGGAATGATAAGGTCTATGGTCACGGAAGTGACGGGCGGCGTGATACGGGTGCGGACTTCGATCTGCATAGCAACAACTCTCCGCAGGCTATCACCTATGCCAACAACCGATTCTATGTACTCGATGTTGATGATGGAAAGATCTATGGGTATGGGAGTGCTGGTCAGCGCGATGCGGCAGCAGACTTCGATCTGGCTAATAGTGATCCGTTTAGTATTACCTATGCCAACGACCGGTTCTATGTGCTTGATCCCTCGGATGTAAAGGTTTATGTGTACACGAGTGCTGGTCAGCGCGTTGAGGATGCAGATTTCGATCTGGCTGGCAACAACGATGACCCGTCGGGTATCACCTTTGCCAACGACCAATTCTATGTGCCTGACGGCTTAGATGAAAAGATTTATGCGTACACGAGTTCTGGTCAACGTGTTGCGATTGCAGACTTCGACCTGGCTAACACTTCTCCGTCGGGTATCGCCTATGTCGATAATCTGTTCTATGTGGTTGATGCCGCAGATGAAAAGGTTTATGTGTACACGAGTGCTGGTCAGCGTGTTGGGGCTGCGGACTTTGATGTGGCTATCAGTGATCCGAGAGGTATCGTCTATGCCAACGATCAATTCTATGTGCTTGAAGTGGAAGGTGCAAAGGTTCATTGGTACCCGATTGCCGACCCAACTCCCGATCTAATTATTGTATCGCCGTCGGCGAGCAATGACAGCCCGAATACCGGCGAGTCCTTCAGTTTGAGCGTTGCAGTTCGCAACCAGGGCGCGGGTTCTTCGGCTGCGACATCCTTGCGCTACTATCTCTCGACCGATGATTCGATTACAACGAGTGATACAGCGGTTGGCACGGGTGCCATAAGCAGTCTCAATGCGGGGAACGCGAGTGTCCAGTCAATTGACTTGAATGCGCCATCGAGTGTGGGGATATACTACTACGGCGCGTGTGTCCAAAGCGTCAGTGGAGAGAGCAATACCGATAACAACTGCTCGAATGGGGTGCGTGTCTCGACTGCAAACTTCGCTCTGGATGGCGAAAATACTGATCCGGAAGGTATCGTCTATGCCAACAACCGATTCTATGTGGTTGATGCCAGGGACGCAAAGGTCTATGCGTACACGGGTTCTGGTCAGCGCGATGCGGCAGCAGACTTTGCTCTGGATAGCAACAACACGGCGCCGGAAGGTATCACCTATGCCGACAACCGATTCTATGTGATTGATCGGGGAACTGTGTCTGAGCGGGGAGATGAAAAGATTTATGCGTACACGAGTGCTGGTCAGCGCGATGCGGCAGCAGACCTCACTCTGGATAGCGACAACACTGCTCCGGCGAGTATTACCTATGCCAACGACCGGTTCTATGTGCCTGATTTTTCGAATCTAAAGATCTATGCGTACACGAGTGCCGGTCAGCGTGTTGCGGATGCAGACTTCGATCTGGCTGAAGACAACATTGATCCGTTTGGTATTGCCTATGCCAATGACCGATTCTATGTGGCTAATAACTCTGATAGCGAGACTAATAAGGTCTTTGCGTACACGAGTGCTGGTCAGCGTGATGAGGATGCGGACTTCGATCTGGTCAGCAGTGATCCGTTTGGTATCATCTATGCCAGCGACCGATTCTATGTGGTTGATGGCGGGGATAATGCGGTCTATGCGTACACGAGTGCTGGACAATAACGCACGGGGAACCTGAGAAAGAAATCGCATTTTAGGCTTTGACAACAGAGTGGGTTTGCCTATTTTAATACCTGCTCTGTTGTTCTTTTTTAGCGAGAAATTGTCGTGAAATTAGAAACCGATGAAGCCGTTGAGAAGGCCAAGGCGTATGTCTTGCGCTTGCTGGGCAATAGGGCTTATACAAAAAAAGAGATTTGCGACAAACTCGCTGGACGGGATTATGAGCAAGATGCGATTGAACAGACTCTCTCGATGCTCGAGCGTCTCAATTTAATTGATGATGTGTTGTTTGCGCGTCAATTTGTCGAGCAGCGGTTGCGATTGCGGCCTTCTGGACGGATGGCACTTGTGCGCGATCTCGTGCATCGGGGTGTTCCGACTGAGATAATCGATCGCGTTTTGGACGATGTTTTGGCAGATATTGATATTGAAGATGTCGCACTCGATTTGCTGATGGGCAGGGCAAATCGCTACCGGGGATTGTCTCGTGAGAAAGCGCTCGGGCGGATGTACGGTTTTTTGGGGCGCAGGGGATTTGAGGTTTCGGTTGCGCGAGATGTCGCTCAAAAAGTGTGGTCTAAAATAGAAAATGAAGAGGGTTGAATAGAAGATGAAGACTGCTGTACAAATTCGCGAAGAGTTTCAGGCATTTTTTGAATCCAAAGGCCATACGCGGGTTCAAAGTGCCCCTCTATTGCCGCAAGACGATCCCACCCTTTTGTTTACCAATGCGGGTATGAATCAGTTTAAGGATGTATTTTTGGGTTCCGGGCGTCGGTCTTATTCACGGGCGGTTGATACGCAGAAGTGTTTGCGGGTTTCGGGTACACACAACGACTTGGAAGAAGTGGGATTCAGCCCCAACCATCACACGTTTTTTGAGATGTTGGGCAACTGGTCTTTTGGCGACTACTTTAAAGAAGAAGCTATAGCATGGGCGTGGGAGTTGCTCACAGATGTGTGGCAGTTGCCAAAAGATCGCATGTGGGCAACGGTGTTTGGCGGCGACGAGGAGGACGGCCTGGAGGCCGATGTGGAGGCTGAAAATCTCTGGACGCGCGTGACGGATTTGCCCGCCAATCGCGTGTTGCGTCTGGACAAGAAAGATAATTTTTGGGAGATGGGGAGTACTGGCCCTTGTGGCCCGTGTTCTGAAGTACACTTTTATCTCGGCGATGACCCGGCGCAACAGGATGCCGTGCCGGATTTAGACGCTGAGGATTATGTCGAGATCTGGAATCTGGTTTTTATTCAGTACAATCGCGATGCCGATGGTATATTGCAGCCTTTGCCAGCTCAGCACGTGGATACGGGGATGGGGTTTGAGCGGATTTGCTCAATTTTGCAGGGGGTACAAACGACTTACGATACGGATGTGTTTTTGCCAATTATTGGGGCGATCAGTGAGATTACTCGAAAACCCTATAACCAAGACCATCAGGTGCCCATACGCGTGATTGCCGATCACGTGCGTGCACTCGCTTTTGCAATAGCAGACGGGACGTTGCCGTCCAATGAAGGGCGAGGTTATGTTTTACGGCGAATTTTGCGTCGCGCCGCACGGTTTGGACGCACGCTGGGAATGCATGAGCCGTTTATATTTCGACTGGTAGAGACAGTAGCCAGTGAAATGCGTGTTGCTTTTCCCGAGGTGGCAGAAAAACGCGATTATATTACACGGGTGATTCGGTCTGAGGAAGAGGGATTTGGCAAAACACTGGATCGCGGGCTGGAAATTTTTGACGCGATGCAGGCAAAAGGACATATTTCCGGGACAGATGCTTTCCAGTTATACGATACCTATGGCTTTCCCATTGATTTGACGCGGTTGATGGCAGCCGAAAAAGGTATTGAGGTGGATGAGGAGGGTTTTGAAGCGCAGATGGCAGCGCAACAGACGCGATCTCGTGAGGCGAACAAAAATGTGTTTGCACCACAAGAGACACATCGGGAACTGCCGGAAAAGCATTCGGAATTTGTGGGATACGAAACGCTTGTATCCAATTCGCGCATTGTCGCCTGTCAACCCGCACAGGATGAGATGTTGGATCTCTATCTGGATGTAACGCCATTTTATGCCGAGTCTGGTGGGCAGGTTGGGGATAAGGGTGAACTTGTAGGCGAAGGTGTGCGCTTTGAGGTAGCGACTACATTTAAGGCGGGAGAAGCAATTGTTCATCGCGGTCGCCTGTGCAATGGGCAGGCCGAAGGGCTGGTGGGGACAGGCGTGAAGGCGCGCGTCGATGTTGAAATCCGTTTGAATACAGCGCGCAATCACACGGCTACGCATCTGATGCATCGCGCTTTGCGGCAGGTATTGGGCGATCATGTACACCAGGCTGGTTCGCTGGTTGCCCCAGATAGGTTGCGCTTTGATTTTACGCATTTTGAAGGTGTAACGCCCGCGCAATTAGACGATATTGTGGGCATTGTCAATGACGCGGTCAGGCGGGATTGGGCTGTCGATATTTCTTTTGGCTCATTGGATCGCGCCGTGGAAATGGGTGCGATGATGTTGTTTAACGAAAAATATGGCGATGTGGTGCGCATGGTGCAGGTAGGGGATTTTAGCCTGGAGTTGTGTGGTGGCACGCATGTGCAAAGCACCGGGCAAATCGGGCTGTTTCAACTCACGCAAGAGACGGGTACTGCAGCCGGTGTGCGGCGCATTGAGGCGGTTACCGGGCCGGGTGCAGAAGCCCTCGTGCGCGAGCAAAAGAAAATTTTGGTCGATCTCTCGTCGCAACTGAGTGCGTCAACATCGGAATTGTCGGATAAGGTCGCGCACCTGATCGCGCACAATCGCGAACTCGAGCGCGAGTTGCAGAGTTTGCGGCGGGAGCAGGCCGGTTCAGAGATGGATATGCTGGTGAGCAGTGCTCTGAATGTAAATGGGGTGCGCGTTGTGGCCGCCGAGGTCTCGCCGCCCGATATGGAAGGATTTCGCACAATGGGTGACGGTTTGCGCGATGCCTTGGGTACAGAGGGCGTTGGGGTGATTGGTGCGAATTTAAATGGCAAAGCATCGCTTCTCGCTGTGGTGACAGACGATCTGATCGGTCGGGGTGTGCAGGCTGGCAATGTTGTCAAAGCCATCGCACAGATTGTGGGTGGTGGTGGCGGTGGTCGCCCCCATCTGGCGCAGGCCGGTGGCAAGTTTCCCGAAAGGATTGGAGAGGCTCTGGCGCGAGTGCCCGACATCATTCGGACACAGGTGGGAGGGTAAGTAGTGCCTCAATGTCGATATTCGAACAGTTGGTGGCTATTCGCAATCGCCGCGGGGCGGGGTTTTTGCCCTATCTGGATCCCGACAGGCTCGACAAGAACGATCTGGGGCGCACGGCCTCTCTTTGCGAAGCGCAGGGGGCAGACGCCATTTTGATCGGCGGCAGTTTTTTGCTATCCACCAATTTTGATCGCATGGTGAGCGAGGTTGTACGCGCTGTAGATATTCCGGTGATTATATTTCCCGGCGATACCAACCAGATCTCAGCGGCTGCCGATGCGATTATGTTTTTGTCGCTTATCAGTGGACGCAATCCCGAATTGCTGATCGGGCAACACGTCAAGGCCGCGCCAATTTTGAAAGCACACGGCTTAGAGGCCATTGCAACCGGCTACGCGCTCGTAGATACAGGGCAATTAACCACAGCCGAATACGTGAGCAACACACGTCCCTTGCCGCGCGACAAACCCGAGATTGCAATGGCGCATGCTCTTGCCGCTGAGTATTTGGGTATGCAATGCGTGTATTTGGATGCCGGTAGCGGGCCAGAGTTGATGGTACCCGAAGAAATAGTACAGGCAGTCTGTAGTTATGTGTCAATCCCAATAATTGTCGGTGGTGGCATTCGCGATCCCAAAGCTGCGGCAAAGCGGGTCGCATTGGGTGCATCTTTTGTGGTGGTTGGTAGCATTTTTGAAGAAACGGGCTGGGATGCCGCGCTGATTGGCGCGTTTGCCTCTGCTATTCACTGTCTCGACTGAGTCCATTTTTTCACAATTGGGGATGTCGTTACCGTCTTTGCGGACGGTTTTTTTATGCGAGTGTATTGTTATGTCTATTTCATCTGGCGCAGTATTGTGTTACGGTGTACTGGGTATCGATCAAATCGTGCAAGTGGCCTGGTTTCCCGAGCGCAATGGACACACGCGCGCGTTTAGAGACGAGGAATTTGCTGGTGGAGAAGCGACCAATACGGCGGTGACGTTGAGCGGATTGGGGGTTGACGTGCGGTTGATGGGGTGTGCAATCGGAGATGATCGCAGGGGCGCGCTTTTTTTGCGCACGATGCGTCAATTTGATGTGGATATTCGCAGGCTCGATATAGATCCGAGCGTTCGCACCGGGCATGCCGTTATCCTGTCTGATGTCAATGGTGGACGAACGATTTGTGGGCATTTTCCCGATGTGCGCAGCAGGCCACTAACTGAGGCGGATCTCGACGGTGTCACCCTGTTGTCGGTTGATCCCTTTTTGGGTGAAAATGCAATCCGAGCAGCTCAAATTGCACGAGAGCATGATATAACTGTGTTTGCTATTGAACTGTCTCCCGATCACCCGCTTGCAAAATTCTGTGATGTGGTGATCAATTCTGACGGTTTTATGCGCCGACACAGAATGGGCATGCCCTCGGATGTGGCGGTTGGGCTTTTGAAGGCCGGTATAGAAACCGTGGTGATTACCAGGGGAAAACAGGGATGTCAAGTTTTTCAGGAAAATGGCAATAGTTTTGAACAGCCCGCATACCAGGTCACTGCGCGCGATACAACGGGAGCGGGAGATGCCTTTCGAGCCGGTCTTATTTACGGGTATTTGCAGGGATGGACGCTGACGCGCAGTGTGCAATTTGCCAGCGGAAGTGCGGCGTTAACATGTACCAGGGCCGGTGGAGCAGGGCATATTCACGGGGAAGAACAGGTCTTGCAACTGATTGCCGAAGATTGATTTTCAAAAGTTTTCTGATTATGGGTGGTATAGACGATGCTGGAACAACGGGCTACGGTAAAAAATAAATTGGGCCTTCACGCGAGACCCGCGGCTTTGCTGGTACAGGCAGCGGCTAAATTTACTTCTGAAATTACACTGGAAAAAGATGGTCTGGCAATCAATGGCAAGAGTATTATGGGTGTGATGATGTTGGCTGCGGAAGTGGGTTCTGTGATCACGGTGCGGGTCGAAGGTGAAGATGCCTGCACCGCACTGGATCATATCGTCGAAATGATTGAATCAAAATTTGACTGAGCTATGAAATATCTCAAAGGCATACAGGCGTCTCCGGGCATTGCAATTGCACCGGTGTATTTGCACGATCCAGAAGAGTTTCCCGTGGAGCAACGCCGGATAGATCCCCGCGATATTCCCGCAGAAAAAGCGAGACTGCAAGAGGCAATCAAAGCGGTGTCTGAGGATTTCTCGGCCACGCGGGCACATGTCGAGGACATACTGGGCAAAGAGCACGCGCAGATATTCGACGCGCATCTGCTCATGTTGCAAGATCCCATGCTTCTCGAGCTTACATATCCACATATAGAAAAATACAATGCCGAATACGCTTTCTGGACGACTTTCCAGAATTTGCGTCGTCAATTTGAAGCGTTTCAAGATGATTATTTGAGAGAACGGGGTGCCGATTTATTGGGCATTGCAAAGCGGGTATTGGCCAAATTGGGGAATTGGGAAAAAGCAGGGTTAGACCGATTGCCCGACAAAGCAATTGTCGTTGCACGCGATTTAATGCCCGATGATATGGCACACTTGCAACCCGATCGGGTTTTGGGACTTGTGACAGAGGTTGGTGGCCACACATCCCATGCGATTATTCTGGCGCGCGGATTAGAGATCCCCGCTGTTGTCAGCGTTGCCAACGCACTATCTAATGCGCGTATAGGCGATATCGCGATAGTAGATGGTCGCCGCGGAGATTTTATTCTCAACCCGGATGATAAAACACTCGCACAGTATCGAAGCCTGGCTGAAAAACTGAGAAGGCGAAAGGCCGGGTTGGTCGATTCCCGAAATTTGCCCGCCCAGACTGAGGACGGCGTTCGGGTCGCGTTGCAGGCCAATGTGGAATTGCCCAGCGAGGTGCATTCTGCGATGGACTACGGTGCTGAAGGCGTCGGGTTGTACCGCACGGAATATCTCTATCTCGCCAGCGATAGTTTGCCCGATGAGGCCTCGCAGGTTGCCGCTTATTCGCAAATGGCCAGGCGCATTGCGCCGCATCCTCTCGTGATTCGCACCCTGGATCTGGGGGGCGATAAAATGTCGCATGTAATCAATACACAGACAGAAATGAATCCCTTTTTGGGGTTGCGATCCATCCGGCTGACGCTGAGGCACCGCGATCTTTTTAAAATACAGCTTCGGGCGATTTTAAAAGCGAGTGCCGTTGGCAATGTGAAGTTGATGTTGCCCCTGATTTCGGGGGTTGACGAATTGCGCGAGGCTCTTGCCGTGCTCGATGATGTGCGCGAAGAATTGACACGAGAAGGTGTACCTTTTGACCTTCAGTGTCCCGTTGGAGTCATGATCGAAGTCCCTTCTGCTGCGCTGATAGCCGATCAATTGGCAAGGGAAGTCGATTTTTTTAGTATTGGTACCAATGACCTGATCCAGTACACGCTTGCAGTTGATCGCGGCAATGATCTCGTCTCGTATTTATTCGATCCGTTTCACCCCGCGGTCTTGCGATTGATTAAGGGCGTGGTCGATGCAGCGCATGCACAAAATATACCGGTGACTGTTTGCGGTGAGATGGCGGGAGATCCGCGTTCTGGATTGTTGCTGGCAGGCATGGGGGTTGATAAGCTGTCTATGACGCCTTCGGCATTGCCCGAGGTCAAACGCGCAATTCGGAATACATCCTTTAAGCAGCTTCAGGCACTTGGCGAAGATGTGCTCAATATGCAGGAGATCGCAGATATTCGGGCGCGTGTAAACGCCACTTTATCCGATGAGGATGACGAGACGTTCGTTGGCGGGGAGAGTGGTGAGACGACACTACAAATGAGATTGTCATTGTTCTGATTTTTTTACAGGAGCAGGTTTATGGGCCGTTTGTTTACGTCGGAGTCGGTTTCTGAAGGGCATCCAGATAAGGTGGCAGATCAAATTTCGGATGCTGTACTCGATGCTATGTTGGAGAAAGATCCCAAATCGAGGGTGGCTTGCGAAACGCTGGTGACAACCGGGCTTGTGCTGATCGCAGGGGAAGTGACCAGTAAGGCTACCGTGGATTTTCAGTCGCTGGTGCGCGGCGTGATTAAAGATATTGGCTATACGGATTCGAGCTATGGATTTGATTACAGAAGTTGTGCTGTGTTGGTGGCTTTAGACCAGCAATCGTCCGATATTGCACAGGGGGTAGATACGGGTGGAGCGGGCGATCAGGGGATGATGTTTGGATATGCGTGTCGAGAAACACCTGAACTGATGCCGTTGCCCATTACCCTGTCTCACCAATTGGTGGCAGAACTCGCGCAAATTCGCAAAGACAAAGGGCTTTCGTATTTGCGCCCCGATAGCAAAGCACAGGTAACGGTGGAATACGACGGGGACGAGCCAGTTCGCGTTCATACAGTGGTGGTTTCGACGCAGCACGATGAAGATGTATCGCACGAGCAGATTAAGCGGGATGTGAAAGAGAAGGTGATCCGCGAGGTGGTGCCCACGCATCTTTTGGATGGAGATACAATCTATCACGTCAACCCAACCAAAAAATTTGTGGTGGGGGGACCACACGGCGATTGCGGGTTGACCGGGCGAAAAATTATTGTGGATACGTACGGTGGGATGGGGCGACACGGCGGTGGAGCATTTTCCGGCAAGGATCCGAGCAAGGTGGATCGCAGTGGGCATTATGCGGCGCGCTGGGTCGCCAAAAATGTCGTTGCTGCGGGCCTGGCATCTCGATGCGAAGTGCAACTGGCCTACGCGATCGGGGTGAAAAAACCCGTTTCAATCGCCGTAGATACGTTTGGTACGAGTAAAATTGAGGAATCAAAAATCGTTGATCTGATTGACGATCACTTTGACCTGACGCCGTCTGGCATTATTGCAGCACTCGAGTTGACCAGGCCCATTTACCAATGCACGGCTGCTTATGGGCATTTTGGACGCGGAGAATTTACATGGGAGCAGACGAGTAAAGCCAAGGTCTTAAAAAAAGCCGCCGGGCTGTAATATTTTCAATATCATCTTGCCAATTTTTTAGCGCGGAATTCATTTCCGCGCTTTTTTTGTTCTGCGTAAATGCGTCCTCATCTTTCGAGGTCGTATTGTTTTATTTTTTTGTGCAAGTTGGTGCGTTCGATGCCCAGGGCATTGGATGCGCGTGTGACATTGCCTTTGTGGCGCTCCAGCGCCTCAGCAATGTAGTGTCGCTCAACAGCCTCGCGCACCTGACGAAGTGTTTTTCCCGCGCCGAGATCCGGGAAAGAACCGGGTTGTTTTGGAATGGTCATACCATCTAAAGTAGGTAAATCTTCGGGGTAGATGGTGTCTCCTGAAACCATAATTGAGAGGCGTTCAACCAGGTTTTTCAGTTCGCGGATGTTGCCGGGCCAGTCGTATTGCAAGAGCAGGTCTCGCGCTTCTGCCGATAGTGCTTTGGGTAAAAAACCATTTTCTTCGGCATAGGCTTTGAGGAAGTGTTCGGCCAGCGCGGGGATATCTTCGCGGCGCTCCCGCAAGGGCGGCGCTGTCAATGGTACCACATTCAGACGAAAGTAGAGGTCTTCTCGAAATTTGCCCTGCTCGACTTCGGCGTGTAATTTTTTGTTTGTCGCAGCGATGACGCGCACATCTACCCTAAAAGTTTTGGCACCACCTACCCGTTCAAATTCACCCTGCTCGAGCGCGCGCAAGACCTTGGCCTGTACCGACAGGCTCATGTCGCCAATTTCATCGAGAAATAATGTCCCTCCATCGGCCTGGAGGAATTTGCCATCGCGCGTTTTGACCGCGCCGGTAAACGCGCCTCGATCACTTCCGAACAATTCGCTTTCAATGAGTTCTTCGGGAATGGCAGCACAGTTTACTTTGACAAAGGAGTTTTTCGCTCTGTGACTCATTTTGTGAACAGCGCGGGCAATGAGTTCTTTACCTGTGCCGCTTTCTCCGAGGATGAGGACGCGCCCATTGGTGGGGGCAACGCGCGCGATCTGGTCGCGAATTTCTGTCAGGGCAGGACTTTGTCCCACCATTTCATAGCGCCCTTCAATTTGTTGCTTGAGGTGGCGGTTTTCCGCGGCGAGTTCCCGCGTTTGAAGGGCGCGAGAAATCGCCAGGAGCACTTTGTCGCGATCGAGAGGTTTTTCCAGGAAATCATAAGCTCCTCGTTTGATGGCGAGAACGGCGTTTTGCACATTACCGTGTCCCGAAATCATGATGACTGCCAGATTGGGGCGAACTTCGAGGAGTTTGGGCAACAGGTCAAGGCCGTTGATTTCTGGCATAACAATGTCGAGCAAGACCAGGTGAATGCGTTCTTTTTGGAGTATGTCAAGACCCGCCTGTGCCGAGGCACAGGTGAAGACCTGATAGCCTTCACCCGATAGGATCATGTCTAAGGTTCGGCGGATATTTCTTTCGTCGTCAATAATGAGAATATTTTTGTTCATTGCTGTTCCTCCGGTTGCGCTATGGCTCGGTCGGGAATGGGGAGTTGAAGGTCGAATTGCGCGCCTCCTGCAGGGGCATCTTTGACCGAGATGTGACCTCCGTGATCTTCAATGATGTTGTGTACTACGGCAAGGCCCAGGCCCATACCGCTTTCTTTTGTAGAGACATAAGGTTGGAAGATGCGCACGCGATCTTCTAAGGGCACGCCCGGTCCGCTGTCAATTACGGACAGTATAGCTGTGTCGTCAGATGTGCGCGTGCGTATCTCGATCTGGCCGTTTTTGCCAGAGGCGTCAAGGGCATTTTCTATAAGATTAATCAGCACCCGACGCATCTGCTCGGCGTCGAGTTCGAGCGCGGGCTGATTTTCCTCCAGGTCGAGGTGAATGCTGGCATCCGGGTAAAGGCGAACGACATTGTGTACACACTCATTGAGGTCGCTGGGAGACAGCGAGAGAGATGGCATGCGGGCAAAGTTGGCAAATTCCTGAACCAGAGATCTGAGATTTTCGACTTCTTCTGTGACGATTTCCGTGCAGTTGGTTACAAAATGTTGATACGCGGGATCATTACCAGAGTATTTGTCGCGCATTTGCTGCACGGCAAGTTGAATGGGCGTTAACGGATTTTTTATTTCGTGAGCCAGGCGCCGAGCAATTTCTCGCCAGGCTGCAATTTGCTCGGCTTCGAGTCGTTTGCGTCTGTTTTCAACAAGGTCTTGCGCCATCTGATTAAAGGATTCGATAAGTAAGCCGATCTCGTCATCTCTGCCTTTGGGGATGCGGTATTGCAGGTTATCTCGTCCCATTTCTCGCGTGCCTTTAAGTAGTGCGTTAAGCGGACGCGTGATCCCAAATCCAATGCGAACGCCAATCACAGATGCCAGAAGGACAACGCCTGCGGCGGCGACGAGAAAGGCGAGTAGAAATGCAGTGTGCAGATCGTCTTCTGCCATTTCAATATGTTTGTACGTATGTACGGCATTTTTGACATCGATGAGCGCCTCGAGTGAAAGCAAGGCAGTTAGTGCTCGTTGCGAATCGGGAAGTGCGAGTACCAGTTGAAGCTGATCGTTTTCTACTTTGGAGACCACGGGACCTTGCGAAAGGTCTATGTCGATCTGTTCGAGAGGCGAAACGCGCAGGGTCAGATTGTCGAGACCGGCATCTGCAAACGCGGCGTGTAAGGCATTGAGGTCGCGGTGAGGCGGTGCAGACAAAAGCTGTCCAATGTCCTGAAGTTGTCGTTTTTTGGCGTCGTAGTTCTCTTTTGCCAAAGAAAGCGCACTGGTCAGCGCACTGCCCATCTCGAGATTGACGTTGGTGTTGGTCTGAAGGCTCAGCGCCAAAAAGTGTCGTGCGAGTAGCGCGAGTATGAGCGTCGTGCCCAATGCCAGACCAATAAGGGAGGCGATGATGCGCCAGCGCAAGGGAATAGATCTCATGGTTGTGTCTCCAGGCAGAGTGTTATTCAGTCAGAAGATGTGGAAGTGCGCTGGGGCGAAATCTGAACAGGTCAATCCAATCTGGAGATGTGGCTCTGTCCAGCGTGAAAAAAAATTCGAGAAAGCTGCCTTTTTCAATTATCTTGAGCCATTGTCGCGTGCGTTCTCGTTGCTCGGGCGAGATTGGGTTTACGTCTATCCGCACCTGCAATGTGATAGGCTCGTCGGGAAAGGGAAGTTGAGCCAGTGCGACTCTCTGAAGTTCAGAACACGCGCGTCGAATGTCTTCAAAATGAGACGTTATCTGCGTGTCTGGCCGCGCGGATTGCCGGATGAGGCGATATTGCCCTTCCCAGATGTCGTGTTCCAAACGCCTGAGCAGGCTGCTTTGTCCCAGATTATCTCCGCGGCCTGTCCGCAGGCGAAATTGCACAGAGATAGATGTCGTCATGCCCGATTCAATGGCGTCAATAGCCCGTTTTGAAAAGAGAGAATCAATGGTTGCATCAAGGCGCAGGGTGTCGGATTGCACATAAATATAAAGACTGTCTTGCGGTATGTGTTGTGCAAGTAAGGGTTGCACGTTGGCAAACAAGCAAACTGTGAGTGTCTGGATGATGAAGAACCGAGCCATCTCGTCCTCACAGACCAATCTTGACGTCGGCAAAGCGATGTGATTTTACGATGAGTGTTCCCGTGCTGATTCCAAAGCTGATATCTACGCGGTTAAAGAGCAGCATGCCCACGCCAAAGGCGAAGTCGGCATCTCGCCGATTGTTGCCGTTTACAGAGCGGTGTACACCGCCACTTTCGGCAAAGGCATATACCCGCCCCAGGGTTTTGAGATCGATGGCATAGAGGGCTTCAGCCGCAAAAAACAGAGTGCCACCTTCTGGCCCAATAACGCGGCGTTCAATGCCTCTGAGTTGATTATCCCCATCGAGATAAAAGCGTTCGTAAAAGGGCGGATTTCCCCAGACCCCCCCTGTTTTGACGCCGAGTGAGAGGATGTGTCTTGAGATAACTTGCTGGTGCCGATAGAGTTCCGTGCGAAGTTTGATATAATTTGCAACTGACCCCAGAAGTTTGGACGACAGTGTGAGCCGGGCGTTAAAATCCGTACCTTGCCCCCAGATCGCGCTCACGGGTTGTTTGAAAAGGCTAAAAGAAAGTGTGGAGAGGGCTTCCCGCCCTACGGCAGCTTTAATTTCGTTGGCGAATACCCCACCGCCCGTGGGGATGGAGGGGTGTTGAAAATCGCCGATTTGTATGGCTTCAAAAGCGTATTTTAAGACGAAATGGTAGGCGCGCAAGGGAGAGGGTTGACCAAAACCCATGGCAAATCCGATGCGCTCGAGATCGTAGCGCCCCCTGATATTGGGGTTTCGATCGCGAAAGATGTCGCGGTCTGCAGAAGACCCCGTTACTTGAATATGAAATGCCTGATTGGTTTTGAGAAAGAGCGGATCGCTGTAGTGAAACCCCCAGTATTTGAAGCGTTCTCCCAAACCGTATTCTACGCCGACTAATTTTCCCTCTCCACGCAGGTTGGCGTAATGGGCATTTGCGGACGCGCCAAAGCCATCGAGTTCGGAATATTCAAGACTCACGCCGAGGTCGCCAAAGCGCTTTTCTTGCACATAGACCACGAGAATGGCTTTGCCTTTTTCTGCACCGGGTTTGACATTGACAAATGCAGTTCGGAAAAGCAGCAATCGCTCGAGGATTACGCGGCAGCGGTCGATATCCCCTTCGCGCAGGTTATCCCCCACTTTTATTGGTAAGACCTGCCGAATGATTTCAACACGAGTTTTTTCATTGCCGCGCACTTCAATCTTCTCTATTTCGTGTCCAATTTGCCCCAGGGCAGGGGTGGCAATCAGGCAGAGCAGGATGAGGTATTTGTACATGATGGTAGCACTCGTGTGGTTTTTAGATACAAGTATGCAAAAACCGTGCCCGTGTCGTGAGACTTTTCGGTATAGAAATAAAATTTGGAAAAATAAGAAGTTGTGTGTATATCTAATGCCTGAAACCCGGTACGCATTGTGTGAAACAATACGACATGTGTATCTTTTTTGCAACAGTATTGAGGAATAATATTCTGGAGGGTGTAAATAATGTCGGTTTCTCATATCCTCGAAAAACTCAAACGCGATGGGTTTTATGTGGTCGAAAACGTGATTCCCGAAGATGAGGTGGATGCCGTGCGGCAAGCCATAGTGGCAGCACAGGCGCAAAAACACGCGGAGTCTGAGGCGGCACTGGCCGCAACCCGGGCGCGGGGACATCGCGTCGGTGCAGAAGGTGTGGCGAGTTTGCGGCAGGTGATTAATGAAACGCAGATTTTTGTACCTTATCTGGCAAGTCGAAAGATGATGGATGTGGTGGATGCGCTGTTTGGACCTTATGCGCGCGTTTCCTGCACCGATTGTGTGATCAATTATCCGGGCAATGAAAGGGGATACTGGCACGCGGATTGGCCGTATAATGCGACCAATGCGTCGCATGTTCCTGCGCCGTATCCCGATGCGTTATTGCATTTGTCATCTATCTGGATGTTGACGGCGTTTAATGAGAAAAATGGCGGGACATTTCTCGTGCCGGGCAGTCATCGATGGCTCGATAACCCGGCCGCAGGTGGGATGGACGATGTGGATCAGGATGCGCCGTATCCCTCCGAGATGCAGGTGAAGGGCGCAGCGGGCAGTGTGCTGATTTACGATAGTCGATTGTGGCATGCAGTGGCATCAAATCATAGTGACCAACCGCGCGTGGCATTGATTGTGCGCTATGCCCCGTGGTGGTTGAATTTGAATCCGTCGCATATTGGCAAACCCGAGCACGAGATGATGGTGGTGGAGACAGGTGGCAAGAATTACGAGTCTATGCCATTGCAAAAGGAGGTGTACGACGGGTTGCCGAAAGATGTGAAGCCTTTGTACCGTCACTGGGTCGAACAATAATTCAGGTACTATTCGCAGGTTAAGAATATCGTGAAAATAAAAAATTAAAGGAGCAGACTATGTCAGAGTTACAACTTGAGTCTATTGAACCCTGGGCGCCGCATCCGACCGCTGCGCCATTGACAGAACGCAGTGGAGATACACTGGCAATTGCCGCAAATGGGACGCGCACCTGTATTGGTGGATGGCAGGTCGCGTATTCGGGTGTTGAGGCTGGCAAAATATATGAGATCGTTGCTCAGTCGCGGTTTCAAGATGTGGAACAGGTGCGTGATGTGTTGCGCTGTGAGGCGTATTGGGGCCACCTGGATCGGGACAGTGGGCGACGCAGCGAAGTTCTGTGCTGGGATTATCTTCTTCCCGAATGGAGTGGCGACACTGTGCAATTTTCACGGCGTCTCACTGCCCCGGAAGATGCCGAACATTTGACCGTGCGCTATACGTTTCGCTGGTCGGTTGTGGGATCATCCGAATGGCAATTGCCCAAAGTGATTGCAACCGAAGTGGAAGAATCATACAAACCCGTGAAAATTTGTGTCGCGACGGGACGGCGAGAAGATCGCGACCGGCGGTTTGAGTCCATTCAGGAGAATGTCGATCTTTATTTGCCTTTGTGCCGGGAGATATGTGAAAAAGAAAAACCCGATTTGATTGTGCTGCCCGAGATTGCTTTGCAATACGGGGTTAAAGGGAGTCCATTGGAACTGGCAGTGCCCGTGCCGGGACCCGAGGCGGAGCCGTTTGCGGATGTTGCGTGCGATTATGGCGTATATGTGCTGTTGGGTGTGATTGAACGAGATGGTGATGCCGTTCACAATACAGCCGTGTTATTCGCGCCCGATGGCGGCGTGGATGGCAAATATCGCAAGGTGCATCTGGCGGTGGGTGGCGAGATGGATTCGGGTATCCTGCCAGGTGATGATTTTCCCGTATTCGATACAGAGATCGGACGGATTGGGTGCAATATTTGTATGGATTCTTCGGCGGCTGAGTCGTCGCGGATGATCGGATTAAACGGCGCAGACTTTTTGTTGTTGCCGATTATGGGTGATCACCGCGCGTGGCATCCGGAAGATCATACGTGGGATCCGGAGCGCTTTCGCGGGATTATGCAGACGCGGGCGCTGGACAATCAGTTGTGTATGGTGGTGGCGGTAAATCGCGCGGAGGGTAGCTGTATTATTGATCGCACCGGGCATGTGCTGGCATGGAATGATGGCAATGAACGGTTTGTGACCGCTGAGGTGAATCTCGTGGATGGATTCAGGCCAAAGAGTCGCGGGTGCTTTCGCGGGATTAACTGGATGCAGCGACGACCACATACCTATCGCGCTTTTGTCGATGAAAAGAACGCGGGTACCTTGAAGGCTGAGGCGTATTGAGAATTATATGCCGAGCGCGCTTTGTTCGCATTTGGCATATTTTTTGACCAGTTCGTCGTACACTGCGGGGTTGGTGGGCTTGACGACGGAGCCAGATAGGGGTTCGGCGATGCCCGTGCTGATGTCTTCCCAGGTGGTGTTGAGGTGCGCATGCGCTGCGCGGAGTGCCGCGCCGAGAGCTGCGCTGTTGGTGACTTCAAATTGGTGAACGGGACAGTTTTGCACGTCGGCCATGATCTGGAGAATTTCGGGATTGACCGATGCACCACCTGTGACGTAGATGGCTGAGGAACGCACGCCCATCCATTCTGAGTGAATGCGCATGGACATCATTTGCGCCTCGACAACTGCGCGGCAATTGCCGGCGGCGTCCTGTTCGTCGAGGCCAAAGCGGTGTACGCCGGGTTTGAGGACATTGGGTACGATTTCGGGTTCAAAATAGGGAAGCATGATTTTGCCATTATTGCCCGGGGGAGTGGATTGGAGTGCATGGGAAAAACCGTTCCAGTCCAGACCGTGAGATTTGCGAACGGCTTCGCGGGCGAGGGAGCCGTTTTTGAAACAGATGAGGGTCATATAGTCGCCAGTGGGTGAGACGAAGACGTGACCTTCGCCGCGCGGGTCGGTCTGGCAATTTTTCATTGTGCCAAAGTAGGTGTCGCTGGTGCCGAGTGAGATGGCGACAAGGCCCTCGCGGATAAGACCGAGGCCGATGACGCTGTTGGGATTGTCGCCCGACCAGACGAGTGCCTGTGCATTGGGATTGACGCCGTATTTATCGACAAAGTAGGGGTTCACAGTGCCGATAATCGCGCGGGATTCTGAGAGAGGGGGCAGACGATGGGGTAGATCGGGTGCCGTGGTATCGAGCGCGGCAGCATGATAGGTTCGGGTCTGAATGTCCATCAGGTTCATGCCCGCGCCATCGCCGTGATCGATGGGGGCAACTTTGCCCGCGACCAGAGAGGCCATGAAGGAAGAGACGAGCATGATGTGTGCGGTGTTGTTATAAGCATCGGGTTGTGTTTTGTAGAATTTGCGAATCTGTGGTCCCGTGAAGCGCTCAAAGGTGGTAGATCCCGTGGCGCTGGCTGTGGCTTGAAGACCGCCGAGGGCGTCGCAAATTTCATCGCATTCGGCGCGGGTAGAGGAATCCATCCAGATGGGAGATGTGTCGCGAGAGAATATATCGCCGAGATTTTCTACGAGGGGTTTTGATGGATTGAGATTGGATAGGATATCCGCGGTTTTGAGATAGACAGATCCGTGTTGTTGCCCCGAGCCAGAGATGGCCCGGATATTGCCGAGGGTTACGCCCTCGGTTTTCATTTTTTCGAAAAGCACGTCGAGGGCTTCGGCCCACATGAGAGGTGGCGAGTGAACAATTTTGGGGTCGGGGTGGTCGAGGACGCCATTTTGAGTGCCATAATGCGGTAGTGTTTCGTCGTAGTTCAAAGAGACGTCGTACACGACTTTGCGGGTGTCGATGTCTATGATAATAGCACTCAAGCTCTGCGTGCTGGCGTCAAGCCCGAGATAAAGGTCGCTCATGGATACTCCTTACGATTCATAGATAACCGGGCATTTCGATAGATCGTCAATGTGTCGGGTGAGGCCCTGTCGCTCATCGTTGACGGGGCGTGATTTTTCGGTACGCATGTGAATGGCAAAGCTGCGACGAGGTCCATTGGATCGGTTGGGTCCGCTACCGTGGAGCGTGAAGCAGTCGTGCAGGCTCAATGCGCCGAGGGGCAGGAGCATGGGAATTTCTCGCCAGGTGGCCTGTTCGGGTATTGATATGCCGCGGCGCAATGTGTCGAGGTCTTGTTGTTGAAAGCCGAAGTTGATGTCCAAAAGCCCCCAGCGGTGTGATCCGGGAACAAAGCGCATTGGTCCTGCATCGGGTGTGATGTCGCTGAGGGAGACCCACGCTGTGAAGAGTTCGCTGCCGTCTTCCCATATTCGCCAGTAATAGCGGTCCTGATGCCAGCCGATGTTGGTGACGCGTTGATCTGTGGGTTCGCCTACGGGTTTGTAGAGCAGTTGCACCCACCAGACTTGCACCATTTTTGCTCCTGTGACTTCAGCGGCAAGTTTGCCGAGGGCGGGATGTGAGACCAGGTCCATGATAGCATGGCTTGCGATCTGCGGCATTTCAATTTTGCAAAGTGTTTTGGGATCGTCACCGGGGTTCCATCTGGAGTTTTCCGGCGGGTATCCGGTATCGTAATTTCCTGCGCGTACAGCATCCATGCCTTCAATTGCGGCATCGACGATGTCGATTGGAAATACCGGGTCAGAAATAGCGCAAAAACCATCTTTTTGATATTGTTCCGAAAGGGTCATAATATCCTCACGCTACATGTCGCCGCGATACTTGCAAAAACCTCACGGCTCGCTGTCCCAGCCGTTTTAAAAGATCCAGATCTTGCCGCGCTTTGGCCAGTATCAAAATGCCTTCGTAATACGCCCACAATGCCAGAGCTGTTTCCCGCGTATCCATAGGAGACAGATCACTGGCTTCTACCGCCTCGTCGAGTGTTCTTTGCAACCGACCGATTACATCCTCAAAAATACGGTCAATTTTATGGCGGATCAGCGGCTCGTGCGCGCTCATTTCCACGGCGAGGTTGCCAAATGGACATCCGCAAAGCTGTTTGTGCTGCTCGTAAAATTGGCAATTTTGCTCATAGACCAGTTCAAAAAAACGCGAAATCCGCTCCAGGGGTGGTCGTTCTGATGAAAAAGCTCGCTCCCAGGCAGTCTCTCGTGTGATCTCCCACCATCGATCTAATGAAGCCAGCACCAGGTCTTGCTTGGTTTCGAAGAAGTGGTAAAAACTTCCCTTTTTTACCCCAGCAGCTTTGCACAATTCCTGTACGCCCACGTCGGTATAACCGCGCGTAAAAAACAAATCCATCGCAGCCTGAATCAGTCGCTCTTTTGCATCGCTCGTGCGTCCCATGGTGTGCCTTTTACGATAGATTCGACAAATCTGCTATGTCCTGAGGCCGCCCAGTCGCTTTTTTGTTTTGCTTTAAGTTTTGTAAATCAATAACATGAGCTGTCGTTTCATTGATTTCAATGTCAACTCTGGTCTCATAACACGAATTAAATGTCACACCCTTTAAACCAGTGAAAAGATCAATGCGATTGGGTGGCAATCCAAGCTGGATCATATCTTCCGGGTCTTCAAAATCTTCGGCCTTTAACCCGAGCGAGCCAAAACCGAATTGCTTGAGTGTTTCGAGCAACTTATCTATATTCTCAACCGCGGGATCTATCCAAATATCCAGATCTTTGGTATAACGCGGATGACCGTGAAATGCGACGGCATATCCACCGACAATGAGATATCGGACGTTATTTTTGTTTAATAACGCGATAAACTCTTTGAAATCCTGGGTCAGTGCCATATTTCCAACTGTTGTATTCTCGTCTTATCTCTTCTAAGGCATCTATACGAGCCTGATAAGACTGCGTTTGCCAGAAGGCGAAATCGCTCTTTTGAGCGTTGACCTTACATTTTGTCACAACCTTCTGTATGTTTCTCGTCGTTTCCATAGGCTAAATATAGTCTATCTAAACCGACTTTTCAATAAGGAGCTTCACATGCGCGTCATTGCAATTGGTACAGAATACACGGGCAAAACCACGCTGGTTCAAGCGATTCAAAAATGGGGCATGGAGCGCGGTATTCGCCATCACATGGACGATCACTTTTCCGTTCCCGACCAGCAAACCCTTACGAATCCCGAAGATCAAAAGGCCATGGCCGAATTGCCATCGCCCATCAAAGAGCGTTTTCAGCGGTTTCAGATCGCTTATCACGTGCGCCTGGTTCACAATTACCAGCACGTTTTGCTCACGGGTTTCCATATTGAGGAAATGGTCTATGGTCAACGCTATTACTATCCCGATCTGGCGCGCCCGGTCGAAAATCCCCAGGCTTGGGAAAAAGACATGCCCAAAGATATCATTCTGGTGCATCTCACAGCCAGTCCTGAGGTTATCAAACAGCGCATGAAAGACGATCCACACGATTTTCCCCTTGTACCCGAATCGGATATCGAAGAAGTGCAGGAGGCATTTCACGAAGAATTTCGCAAATCCTTTTTTAAACAAAAATTTCAGATCGATACATCAGGTCTGAATGCAGATACCCTGCTCAAAGCCTTTCTCGACCAATCGTTTCCCTATCTCACTGCGGCTGATCACGCCATTCGGTTGGCAAGACCGTAGTTAAAGATGAGGGACTGGGGATTGGTTCTCACCTCCTGCCAGTCCTTTGTCTCTTTGTGTGAGTAATTTACTCCCCCTTCGAGGTAATCATATTGCCATCTCCACCTCCCGATATGCGCCTTGCGTTCGACGATGGTACTCTCGTCCTTCTGGATCCGCCAGCGGACTATGAACCGCCATCTCCATTTGTATGGGATAGCCGCGTGGGACGCTGGCGCGCTCAGGCGCATCGGTATCGCGATCTTGTCGAAGCATTACAGGCTGGGGATGTTAAAATAAAAAATGTGATCCCGCGCTACAACCGCCTCAAGCTCAATTTCAACCGCGAACACACCCCACATCCGCATCAGGCCGAGGCTTTTGACGCCTGGCAAGCAAATCAATATCGCGGCGTGGTTGTCCTGCCCACGGGGTCGGGCAAGTCGCTTCTGGCGCTGATGGGTATTGCAGAAGTTGGTCGCAGTACGCTTGTTGTCGCGCCTACGATTGATCTTATGAATCAGTGGTATGACTTGCTCAAAGACGCTTTTTCCTGTGATATCGGCATTCTGGGTGGGGGGTATCACGAGCTTGAAGATCTCACTGTAACGACTTACGACAGTGCGTATATGCACATGGACCGCTATGGCAATCGTTTTGGTTTTCTCGTTTTTGACGAAGTTCATCACTTGCCCGGCGAATCCTATTCCCACGGTGCAGAGCTTTCTATTGCGCCCTATCGCTTGGGGCTTACAGCCACGCTCGAACGTCCCGATGGTCGCCATCTTATGCTGCGCGATCTCGTAGGGCCAACCGTTTATGAAAAGGGTATCCGCGACCTGTCGGGCGATTATCTCTCCGAGTACAATACAGAGCGCATCGAAGTCGATATGGTGGCCGAGGAGCGCGCCGAATACGAAACTGCGCGTTCGCAATTCAGTGCTTTTCTGGAGTCCAAGAATCTGCGGTTGGGCAGTGCTTCTGGATGGCAAAATTTCGTGCGTCTTTCGGCTCGCTCCAGCGATGGCCGAAGGGCGATGCTCGCCTATCGTCGCTATCGCAAAGTCGCTCTGGGCACAACCGCTAAGTTGCGCGTGCTGGAAGACCTGCTAAAAAAACACCCGCGCGACCGCATGCTCATTTTTACCAATGATAACGAAACTGTTTATAATATTTCAGAACAATTTCTCATTCCCGCCATTACGCACCAGACCCGCACAAAGGAGCGCCGAGAAATCCTCAAAGCTTTTAATGAGGGGGACATTCTCGCGCTTGTCACTTCTCGCGTGCTCAACGAAGGGGTCAACGTGCCCGAGGCCAATGTCGCGGTTGTGCTTTCGGGAACGAGTACGATCCGCGAACACGTCCAGCGATTGGGGCGCATTTTGCGGCGCCGCGAAGGCAAACACGCCATTCTCTACGAGGTGATTTCCCGCAATACGGTTGAAGACCGCATTTCCCGCCGCCGCAGACAACACGATGCGTACGATGGGAAGCAACGAGAAATGTTTTGAAAGGAGACGCTGTGCATATCGAAGATCTTTTTACGCCAGCCCAACGCGTGCTTGTCGCCCACCTTCACAGCCGCGACCAGGAGGAGCGCCGAGCCGGTTCTACTGACCCGCTGCGCCTCAAAGCCGCCAGCCCAGAGGTAGCACATTATCTGTGTCTTACCGCGGTTCACCAACGGGCGAGGACACTGGTTGAATTTGGCACGTCGCACGGCTATTCCACTTTGCATCTGGCCGCGGCAGCCCAGCACACGGGAGGTCGCGTTTTCACGCTGGATCAGATGCCCGAAAAAACCGCGGCGGCTCAGGGCAATTTGCGAGCCGCTGGTCTGGACCATCTGGTGGCGTGCCACACGAGTGCCGGAGATGTGTTTATCGCTGCTCTTCCCGAGTGCGTAGATTTCGTTTTTGTCGATTTTGGCCTGCACGCTTTTGCTCCCATGTTCGATATGCTGGAAAGCTGTCTGGCACCAGGGGCTTTCATCTTTGTCGATGGCTGGTCTGCGGTCGAACAATGGTATATGGATCCGGATTGGTCCGCCTTCAAGAGCCGCCTGGATGAGGCGCCCGATTATCTGACCTGTATTTTGCCCCTGCAAAAGTCGCATCTCATCGCGATTAAGCTATCTTGAGTGGAAAAAACAAAAATGGCCCGCTTCCGAGAAGGAACCGGGCTTTTTTATTACTATCGCAGTTGTAAAAAACTTATCGCGCACTGTGGGGTATCAGTTCGATTTTGAGCTGACAGCCGACTGCTTTGGCGAATTTTTGCAGGGTGTGAACAGATGGCGAGTGATTGCTATTCGCAGACTCCAAGCGGGTAATTGCCGTTGCTTTGGTGCCCATCTTCTCGGCGACCTGTTCCTGGGTCAGGCCAGCGCGTTTCCTTGCTTCTAATAGCTTGTCGAGCAATTCAAACTCAGGTTTTTGAGCTTCATATTCGGCCCTCGTTTCGGGATCTGCGAGTGCCTTTATTTTTAGTTCTTTATGTGTCATCATTGTTTGATTTCCCTCATTCTTTGGGTGGCAATAGCGAGGTCTCTTTTAGGGGTTTTCTGAGATTTCTTGACGAAGCTGTGCAACATCACGATTTTTTGGTTAATGATAGTGCAGAAAAACACACGAGCAATACCTTCTTTAGCTCTCAATCTGAGTTCGAACAAACCTCCACCCATCGCTCGTGTGTGCGGCATTCCAAGATTGGGGCCAAATCTTTCCATTCTGTCAGCCAAAAGAAAATAACGCGCTCGGATGCCGGGCGGAAAGCGCAAAATATCTTGCTGTAGTATCTCGCAGTAGTATGTGATTTCAAATTTCATCTTATATACATATCAAATATGTTAGTTTTTGTCAAAGCGAAATTTGAATAGGTGTACAGAACTTGCCTTTTTGAGCCGCAGCCGGGGTTTGCATCATTTGAACCAATAGCATATCTTTTTTTAGCCGTCTCACAGGTTTGGATTGTCGTTGGTTTATAGTATATTTGACAACCAATCTGTATGAACGGTAGTTTTTTTGCTTATACCAAAATCTGTCCAAATTATTGTATATTCGGTAAGTATCTAAAAAGTCACTCCAGATTTCCATAGGAGGACAGCATGCCCAATACCTTGATAGACCATTCTGAAGAGAAGATATGGGAAAAGGACCTTCGTAAGATATGGCGAGTTCTCCGCCCAATAGTGAAGGATAGATGTACATTCGCGGAGATCAAGGATGTTGTCTCAATATCCGGGCTCCCGGTGGAAGAACTTACCCATTTGCAGCAGCGGTCTTTGCCTGAGAGGGGAGCTTCCAAAAGTGAACTGCTTGATGCCGTTGATGACCTTATCAAGAGGGAGAGCGAACCCACTGCGGCGATTCAGAACCTTATTGCCGCCTTTCTAAAAAAGAAACCAGACTACGGGGACGCTGTGGCGGAGCGTGTACAAAATTTTGGCGGGACAGTTATGGAAGGACAACTGCAACCATCAGACTTTCAGATCGGTGAGGCATTCGTTGATTCTGATGAGGAAATCAGGCAGTCACTGAAAACGGCCTATGAAAGATACAGTCAAAGCGACTATCCGGGAGCCATGACCGCAGTGTGCAGTGCTCTGGACAAACTGACGCTCCACATATATGAGGACTACTGTCTTGGTAACGCCTACCAGGCATCGTACCAGGAACGTGTAGGCCGCTCTTTCCAAGCCCTTGAAGATGCGTACAGAACTCGTCTTGCAGAAGCACAAATAGACGAACAGGAAGTCAACCTCATTTGGAAAAACTACAAAGGGGCGGTCAACCAAGCTGCCTATGTCTTGGGATCATTCCGACGGAACGTGAGCGATGTCCACGGCCTGTCGCAGTGCTCTCCCGGACTTATTCGGTACGCGATAGACTGTGGTACTTTCATCATCAGGAGCATCACATCAGAGATGAACAGAGATGCACAACTGGATGCTCTCAATTTCTGAATTGTGATAAGGAACACAGACTAATGAAAAACCCCATTCTTCGTTTTCCATTCTCAAGACTGTTGAGCGTGTGCCTATTCGCGTTACTCTGCCTCTCATCTATCGGACAGGCTTCTTCTCTGCCATCAAATGATATGCATTTCTGCCTGCCTCTCAATCTTGAAGACACGCAGGCACGCGATAGCATCTATGCTGCCACGAAGCACGCGCTTAATTTGAACGTTGGCGAACCCCGCACGGTGCGGATGATCTACTTCTTGCCGAATGACCGTCCTTTTCGTCAAGAAGTGGTTGATTCGATGAAAGTAACAATTCGCCAGATTCAGACCTTTTATACCGAGCAGATGCAGGCGCATGGACACGGGAACAAAACCTTTCGCTTTGAAACCGATGCGCGAGGCGAACCGATAGTTCATCGCGTGGATGGTCAGTATCCAGATAACCACTATCTTGACGACACGTTTATTACTGTGTTTAATGAGATTGAACAGGCGTTTGATGTGCGAGAGAACATTTACTTCATAGTCATAGACAATAGTATAGATGCAATTGGTACTGGTGGTGGTCGGCGTGCGGCCGGAATAGCAAGCTCCATGGGAAAAAATGGCGGATTTGCGTTGGTTCCTGGTGGATTGAGCTGGATATTGGCAGCACATGAACTTGGACATGCCTTTGGATTGGGACATGATTTCAGGAATGGTACGTACATCATGTCGTATGGCCCCGGATGGGATCGGCTATCTGCATGTAGTGCCGGATTTTTAGCCGTACATCCCTACTTCAATCCCAGTGTTGAAGCGCACGAAGCACTGCCACCAAAAATAGAACTCATTTCACAGACAGGCTATCCAGCAGGTTCAACAAGCGTCTCTATTCAACTCGAAGTCAGCGATTCAGATGGACTGCATCAGGTGATACTATTCGCTGGAGAAAGTGTGAAGGCGTGTCGTGGATTGAATAGCGCAAAAGAGTCTGTCGTTGAATTTGATTATGACGGCATTATTCCATCCACCTTTGAATTTAGTTTTGACAGCGTTAGCCAAGGTCCCACGAGCCTTTCCAATCCTGATGTGCATCTGATTTCTATCGAGGTAGTTGATACTGAAGGGAATGTTAGCCGGGTGAGTTTTTACCTTTGGGAAATTTCTCCACACTATATCGCCACCCTTGAGGGACATACCAATGGTATCAGTTCTGTGATATTTTCATCCACTGGGGCAATACTTGCTTCAAATTCAGAGAATGACGAGAATGGTACAATCAAGCTATGGGATGTTGCGACAAAAGAAAATATCGCGACTTTTCATACAGTAGGGAGTAGTTTTGTTGCGTTTTCGCCTGATGGGGCGACCCTCGCTATAGGAGGATTAGGAGAGAAGACTGTCAGACTATGGGACATTGCAAAAAAAGAAAATATCGCAGTACTCGAAAATACGGGTTCTGTCGCGTCTTTGGCGTTCTTGCCCGACAAGAAAACGCTGGCGGCCGTTTCTGTTTTTTCATCAGGTCTCACCGTCAGGCTATGGGACGTGGTGACGAAACAAAATATCGCCACATATAGTGATATTTCTCTTAAAGATGTTGACTATATCACTTCTATTGTATTTTCGCCCGATGGCACAACGCTGGCTTGGAGCGGAGTGAGTTTAGCAGATGTAGGCAATGTTTGGCTGTGGGATGTGTCAACGAGACGAAACATGGCTACCCTTGAACATGCGAAAGAAGTCGGGTCAGTTGCGTTTTCGCCCGATGGGAGAACCCTCGCCTCAGGGGCAGGTGATAATACGATTAAGCTGTGGGACATGACGACACAAACTAATATTGCCACCTTTGAAGGGCATAAGTCTTTGATCGGTTCCGTGGCATTCTCACCCGATGGGAGAACCCTTGCCTCGGGGTCATATGATAATGTTCGAGGATCATTGAATAACACGATCAAGTTATGGGATGTTGCAACGGGACAAAATATCGCGACTTATAGGCATGGGGAGCAAGGTATTTTTTCTCTTACATTTTCACCTGATGGCACGACTCTCGTTTCAGGGGCAAGTGATGGCACAGTCATTCTGTGGGATGTGTCTAAGCCTCGTCCTAAAACGCTTGTGCAAATCTCAGGTGATAACCAGCAAGGGCTGACCAATACTCAATTGGATAATCCTTTTGTGGTTGAAGTGAGAGATCAAAATGGGAATTTACTTGAAGGTGTTCAAGTCATATTTACTGTTACTACAGGTGATGGGAAACTCAACGGGCGATTTACTGTTGCGAACAGAACGACAGATGCCAACGGTAGAGCACAGAGTACGCTTACTCTTGGTCTAAATCTTGGAACAAATATTGTTACGGCATCTGTAGATGGGATTGTTGATAAAATTGAGGTGACTTTCAACTCGGAGGGAATTGGAACGCCTACCACGCCGATCATAGGTGGTGATTATCAGACATGGCATTTACCTGATGCTGCGATCATCCGCTTGGGCAAAGGACACATTAGCTACGGCGACAGAGCTATAGCAATTTCTCCTGATGGTCAACGCCTCGCTGTGGCAAGTGGCATAGGTGTGTGGCTGTACGATGTGGTGACATTGCGTGAACTCGCACTACTCGCGCATACGGATCAAGTCACCTCTGTTGCGTTCTCTCTCGACGGTACAATGCTCGCTTCAGGGACAGGGGATGGCACGGTCAAACTATGGAATGTAGAGGCAGGACAAAATATCGCGACTTTTGCGGGGCATGCGGGATCTGTCGAGTCTATTGCGCTCTCTCCCGATGGAAAGACACTCGCTACCGGGTCAGGAGTCTGGGATGGTACAGTCAAACTGTGGGATGTTACAACAGGACGTACTATCGCTACCCTTAAGGGACATACGGGTTTTATTGAGTCTGTTGCATTCTCTCCTGATGGAAAGATACTTGCTTCCGGGGCATGGGATGGCACGGTCAAACTATGGAATGTAGGGACAAGACAAAATATCGCGACTTTTGCGGGGCATGCGGGATCTGTCGAGTCTATTGCGCTCTCTCCCGATGGCATAACGCTTGCATCGGGATCAGGGGATGGTACGGTCAAGCTATGGGATATGGCGATGCGAACAAATATTGCCACATTTGCGGGACATAGGGCTGGGGTTAAATCGGTAGCGTTTTCACCTGATGGCACAATGCTCGCTTCAGGATCAGAGGATAATACGATTAAGCTATGGGACCCGGTGATGCGAACAAATATCGCTACACTTGTGAGGCATACGGATGCTGTCAATTTTGTGGATTTCTCCCCCAATGGTACAATACTCGTCTCAGGATCAGAGGATAATACCGTCAACCTATGGGACGTTGTGACACAAAATATCACCACTCTTGAAGGGCATATGGGCAGTATCAATTCTTTGATGTTTTCGCCTGATGGTACAACACTCGCTTCCGGGTCAAGGAATGGTACAGTTATTTGGGACGTTGCGACACAAAATATCACCACACTTGCAGAGAGTCATATAGGGGGTGTCCTGTCTATTGCGTTTTCATCCGGTGGTACAACACTCGCTTTAGGATTAAATTCTGGTGCGATTAAGCTATGGGACGTTGCGATGGGGTACAATATAACTACTCTTGCGGAGCGTATGAGTACTGTAACTTCTGTTGCGTTTTTGCCCGATGGTACAACCATCGCCTATGGAGTGGATAGAACGGTCAAACTATGGGACGTTTTAACGGGAACAAATATCGCTACCCTTGAGGGGCATACGGTCCAGGTCACTTCTGTGGCATTTTCACCCGATGGTACAACGCTCGCTTCAGGTTCTAAGGATAATACAATCAGCTTATGGGACATTCCAACAAGACAACATATCGCTACTCTAAGGCATAGTAGCTTCGTTGAAGCTGTGGTGTTTTCACCTGACGGCACAACGCTTGCCTCAGGGTCACGGGATAGAACGGTCAAACTTTGGGATGTTGCGACAAAAGAAAATATTGTCACTCTATCCGGGCATGAGTATAGTGTAGAATCTGTGGCATTTTCCCCTGATGGGACAATACTTGTCTCAGGATCAGAGGATAGAACGGTCAAACTTTGGGATGTTGCGAAAAGAGAACATATCATCACCCTTGAGGGACATACAGGATTTGTCAATTCTGTTGCGTTTTCGCCCGATGGCACAACGCTCGCTTCAGGTTCAAATGATGGCACGGTTCTGGTGTGGGATGTGTCGCTATACATTACACCTCAGACTCCTGATCCCGACTTTGATGGTGATGGTACTGTTGGTTTTAGCGACTTTTTGCTTTTTACAAGCCTGTTTGGATTAAGTCGCGGCGATGAGCAGTATGACGCGAAGTACGATTTGGATGGAGATGGCACAATTGGGTTTGGCGATTTTCTGATCTTTGCCAGAAGTTTCGGCAAGGATGGATCATAAATCGCGCTTTTTGGTGATGTCTGAAATTGTTCACAGTATTGGAAAAGAGGAGTGATTACTTATGGCTGCCAAAAATATGGTAATGCTTTTCGATGAATCTGGAACACCAACTATCAAAGACAATCCAAGAACTGATTGGTTTCTTGGCGTTGGCATGGCGTACGAGCAGTCTGCTGAGAAGATGATCTTTTCCAGATGTAAAGATGCCTGCGGTCTGGCTAAGAGCAGGCCGTTGAAAAACGACCGCATTGAAAATTCCCGTGCAGTATGTATTGCAAAGCTCTTGGCAGATTTGCCTGTGTCCATATTTGTTTCTCGTGTGAATACTGTAGATCCAAAATATCGTAAAATCATAGTTGATTATGAGGGCTTTGGTAACAAAATTAGGGAGGAATTTCGACAAATTCGAGAACGTCCTATACCTCAAATTATCCATTCCCATGTACTTGATCATTGTTTATTCCATTTGATCACGGGCTATTTTGAGCAAGGTGGAGGCGATGCTGCCTTTTCAGTATTTATTGATAATTGGTCTATTTCTCCAAACGATATTAATATTTACCTCAAAGAAAGGGCTACATCTCTGCACAGAGCGATATCATCACTTTGTGCGAATTATGCCGAAGGTCAACCTGTTTCAATATCACATTTGGAATTGCTTAACACAGACACCCCCAGAAAGAGATTCGTTGATGTGGTAGCCAGTGTATTCAGCAGAGCATACCTAAAAAGGGAAAATCAGAGGTATTCATGTGAGGCTGCCGATATCCTTCAAGAATGTGGAAAGGCATCGTGTAATGATGCGACGCAATATTTGATTAATTTCATGCAAGCGATAATGGAAGAAAGTTAAGATTGAGCACTTTGAAGGTGGTGGTGCGCCTGCGCTCAATTCTTGGGGGTGCCTAAAACCCAGTTCAGACCAGAGAAAGCGAACATCCGATGCCAAATCCAGAGGATTTTAGGCCGTTATGATTAAACTGCGCCCATACTGACAAGGCTTGTTGAGGCAGGTTCAAGATGCTTTAGATGCTGATGCGCGGGTGATGATGCAGTTGCCTACTGGCGGTGGCAAGACGATTATCGCTGGGTACTGCTGGTTAATTGGCTCACGGATGGGCAACCACTGTCTGAATCAGAATTTACAGGATGAGAAGATGAACAGGATGAAAGGCGGTGCTTTGACCCATCGCATTCGCAAGTTTGGGGACAGGGGTGTTTTGCTATAAAAAGGGCAAGGCTGTGACAGCGTGTGTGGGATGGGTTTTGGATAGGTGGTTTAGGCGGGTGGGTATCCTGTATATCCTCAAATCCTGAGCATCCTGATTCTGACAAGGTGGTGGCAAGCAAGAGAAATATTTTGAAATATGGGACAACCGAGCAATAGGGCAAAAACGTACGTGTTAAATATTGACACGTACGTTTTTTTGATTATTTTAACTTTTACAGCCTGTCGTGAAATAGTCTATTTGCTCGGGAGTGTGACATGAAAACAATTACACCAACTGAATTGCGTGGGAATATCTACCAAATACTGGATGAGATCTTAAATACGGGTGTACCCGTCAAAATCAATAAAGGAGATCGAAAGCTCATTATCGCACCGATAGAAAGTATAGACAAACTTCAGAACTTGCCGAAAAGGAAGAATGTGATTAAAGGCGATCCCGAGGATCTGGTTCATATTGCCTGGGACAAGGAGGTGAATCTTGATCTACCTTGATACCCATGTTGTGGTGTGGTTATACGCTGGTCAAACAGAAAAATTGAGCGCAAAGGTCAGATCATACATTAATGAAAATGATATTTATATCTCTCCAATCGTCAGTTTAGAATTGCAATATCTGCTCGAGGTCAAACGCATCACCCCAAAACCACAGACGGTTATTTCCGCTTTGTCAGAGGCAATAGGGCTTAATGTCTGCGATAAAAACTTCTATCAAATTGTCCAGTGTGCTCAACAGTACTCATGGACACGCGATCCGTTTGACCGCATCATCGTGGCACAAGCGGGGTTGAACGACAATACACTCGTAACAAAAGATCAAACCATTTTAACACACTTTAAGCATGCCGTGTGGTAGAACGTCACGAAGTCATTTTGGCGTCACTGCGCATGCAAACACGCTATCCTTTGCGAATCTATCTTCCACAACTGTTGAAAACCGTCTCTCCCACCACAGAGAATGCGATGCGTACGATGAAAATATTTTGAAATGCGGTTGACAAAATGGCGTTGTTGCTACACTTTTTGTTTGTTGGGATAATTGAAACGACAAAAGGAGAACTGCAATGATACGACCAATAGCAGTGGAACCGCGTGATGGTTACTGCATCTGGGTCCGCTATTCGGACGGAATCGAGGGTGAGATAGACTTATCAGATATGGCTGGGCGTGGCGTGTTTGCAGCCTGGAATGACCGCACATTCTTTGAGACTGTGCGCGTGGCAGATGGGGGCGCAATAGCGTGGGGCGATGATTTAGATATTTGTCCGGACGCGCTTTATATGGAACTTACGGGGAAATCTGTGGCGGAAGTGATGCCGGGCGCACAAGTTGTGGTTGAGAATGCCTGAACTTTGTCGCTTTTAATGTGAAGGAAGGACACTTACAAGGCAATGGCGAAAAGTAAGTATATAAGCGGCTCTGGAGACAAGGAGAACAACATGGCTACGACGCTCAAGCCGGAAACAGAAACTCGCATCGCCGATTTAGCCAAGCGGCTGGGCTTTGCTGGCCCGGATGCAGTGGAGCAGGTGCTGCATAAGGCACTGGACGATCTGGACGCCAAAATGCCTCCAGTATGCCGTAAGATGACGCCAGAGGAAATGGAGAAAGAAATGGCGTATTGGATAGAAGTTGGGCGCCGAAACCGCGCTCGGCATCCGTATGACGACGAAAATCCACCGTCCAAAGTCTGGCAGGATGAGCTATACGATGATCAAGGACTTCCGAAATGATGGTGGCCGATACATCCGCGATTATGGCAGTAATAACCAATGAGTCGGAAGGCCCCACATTTTTAGATGCGATGGTCAACGATGGAGAAGTGCTGGTATCTACTGCCAGTGCTGTTGAACTTATGATTGTTACCATGGGGAGAGGCGGTGACGTCTATCAGTCTGCCACCCAATTCCTTAGACGCCCTTTCGTTCGTTTAATTCCATTAGACGAGGCACAGGTGTGGGCCGCCACCGATGCCTTCGAGCGTTATGGCAAAGGTCGTGGGCATCCCGCAGGTCTCAATCTTGGCGATACTTTTGCTTATGCACTGGCGACTGTGCGGCGTTTGCCATTACTTTTCAAGGGTGACGATTTTACCCAAACAGACATTGCATCGGTGGTGTAGCCGCTAAAATCCCACTAATCTTTTCAACAGCAACTTTTAGCTGATATAACCCAAAACAAGAAATAGAAAGGCATACCATGGATATGACGAAACAACCGCCTCGCCGGCCGACCAACACTTCAATGCTCGGTATTGTTTCACTTGCGCGTTTGACCGATAAAGCGCGGGCGCACCGGGCAAATACGATTGGCGAACACCTCTATGGCGAGAATTCGGGGTTGGATAAAATAGTGCTCGAATTTCTCGGCGTCTCGCACGATGACTTTGCTGATGCAGCCGAGCGCATGAATGACGCGGAATTGGGCGATTGGCTGCGCGAAAATTACCCTAAAACCGAAGAGGAAATCCAGGCGTACAACAACGAGCTTCTCACATGGGAACCCTTTGATGAGGCGAGTCGCCAGCGCTTAGAAGATCGCCTTGAAAAGTTCAATGCCGATCCCGATAAGGTGAAAACGATGCTCCAATCGATGGAACTCGACGACTGGGGTTGTTACCGGGATACCGATCTGAACCAGCGGCCACCGCGCTCGCCGTATAACAGCGATGTCGCTGGTATTTACGGCGGATCGCGCATGGGCGATAAAGCACGCGCGGCAAAGGCGGGCAAACTCAATGACTATATCTACGATTGTCCCATTGATAAGGTCATTCTCGATTTTCTCAATATATCCGCCGAAGATTTTCAGGACGCGGCCTATCACAATGTCAACGATATCGAACTTGGGGATTGGGTGCTCGAACACACGGATCGCACGCAGGATGAAATCTCGCGTCTGAACGAGGCGCTCTCTCAGAAGGGCCCCGAGAATGACGAGCAACGCGCAATTTTCAACATAACGCTCAAGCGCGTGGCACCCGGTCGCACCAATATCACGACCTGGTTTGACTTGCTCGACCTCGACGACGCACACGCATATAACCTGGGATAAGAGGGGGGATATGCCCGAACCCGTCGAACTTCCAATTGATGGCGAACTCGATCTTCACCTCTTTCATCCGCGCGATGTCAAGGCTCTCGTGCCCGATTATCTCGATGAATGCAAACAGCGCGGCATTTCCGATGTGCGTATTATTCACGGCAAGGGCACGGGTGCGCTGCGAGAAACCGTTCATGCGATCCTGAAACGCCGGCCCGATGTTATCGCATATTATCTCACCGATCACAACTGGGGTTCGACCTCTGTTGTTCTCAACCTGAAGACGCAATCGTGACGCCCAATTTAGAACTCGTCGAATACATCCAAAATGCCGAGCGCATTCTCATCTTCACGGGGGCAGGTGTTTCCACCGCGAGTGGCATACCCGATTTTCGCGGGCCCGATGGCGTGTGGAAAACCCGGCGACCGGTTTATTACCAGGATTTTATGACTTCTGAAGAAGCGCGTGTCGAAGCTTGGGATCAAAAACTCGAAGGCTGGGCTGCCTTTGAAAACGCCCGTCCCAATGCCGTTCACAAGGCTGTTGTGAAGCTCGAGCGATCAGACAAAATAGAATGTGTCATCACGCAAAATATCGATGGCCTGCATACCCGGGCTGGCACCTCACCTGAACGCTTGATCGAATTGCACGGCACCAATGCAGAAGTCGAATGTCAGACTTGTGGTAAACGCAGTGATCCCGAACGTCACTACGCTGCTTTTCGCCGTACAAAAAAACCTCCCATGTGCGAGTGCGGAGGTTATCTCAAATCTGCCACTATCAGCTTTGGCCAACTACTCATTGAAGCGGACTTACACCGGGCAGCAAAAGCTGCGGCCAATGCCGACCTGGCGATCTCCCTGGGTTCTACTCTATCCGTCTATCCCGCCGCGAGCTTTCCATTGATGGCAGCAGAACGCGGTGCCCCCTATGTGATTATCAATAAGGGCAAAACTGATCACGATAGTTATGCAGATCTCGCATTGCGCCTTGAAGGCGATGTAACAGAAATTTTCCCACTATCTGTAGAAGAAGCACTTAAGCCTGTCCTGTAAAGGGCAGGCTCTTTCGCGTCTTATTTTTATGCTTACTTCCGACCTTTTGCTCGTGCGCCGCCGTGGGCCTTATATCGAGCCTCGCTATGTGGATACTACAGCGCCCAATATTATCGCGCTGGCAGAGGAAATTATCGATATCTTCTCCGATCACCAGGGCAAGTCGCGGGGTGAATTACACAGTGCGCTGGACCTGCGTGCGGCCGAGGCAACGGATTATCGCGTTCAACGCGGTCTGACGAAATTGCTCGAAGATGATCGCTGTGAGTTTCGCATTGACAGCATTGTAGAACCCGAAGAAATTCGCACACAGGTTTTTGGTCTCAGCCGAGAGAATCACCCCGTTGTCCGCGAACCCGATCTTCTCTATCCCGTCACACGCGAACACATTCTCGGCCAGGTCGCGCTCAAATATCAGACCTCGTCGGAAAATATCGCGCATAGCCTCTACGCAGACCTTCCCGTCAATCACTATCTCGATCGCTTTGACGCCCCCGATCCCGCGTGGTTGCTCAACCGCTACAATGTCGCACTCGCGCAGGCCATGTTCTATCGCTGCACTCGCATGCGACTCTCGGTGCATCGCAACTTGCCCGTGCGCTACAAACAACTTTTCAAGTTTATCAAATTTTATCGCTTGATTCACGACATTCGCGGAGACCGGGATGCGGGATACGAAATCGTTCTCGACGGTCCTGTGAGTCTGTTTCGTCTCTCGCAAAAATACGGCATTCAGATGGCTGTTTTTTTGCCTGCGCTGCTCCTGTGTACCCGATGGAAAATGGAAGCCAAGGTCAAGCTCAAAGACGGTCGCGAAGGCGATTTTGTCTTGGATGACAACCACAATTTGATTTCGCATTACAAAGATCAGACGGTGTACGATTCTCTTCTCGAAGAGACTTTTGCTACGCGCTTTGAAAAAGCCAAAACCGACTGGGAACTTGAACGCGAAACAGAGATTGTGAATCTCAAGAATACGGTCTTCATTCCCGATTTTATTTTTCGCCATCCCGATGGCCGCACGGCACTGCTCGAGATTGTCGGTTTCTGGCATCCCGATTATCTGAGGCGCAAACTCGACAAGCTTCGCCGCGCCAATCGCAAAGACCTCGTCGTCGCTGTTTCTCGTGATCTCAATGTCGAGGAAGAAGATTTCGAGGATGTGCCCGGGCATGTTTTCTTTTTTAAAACCCGAATCCAACCCCAGGATGTCGCCCGACGCCTCGATCAAATTCGCCCTGAAGATTGCGTAAATGATTGAACATTGCGCGGGGAAATTGTATATTTGAAACTTCTATCCTGTTCACAGCATCCCAAAATAGACAGACCTGCAAAATTCACAACACGGTTCACTTTCAAAGGAGTGCATTATGCGGAAATTATTCGCCCTTACCCTTTTCGCTCTTACACTGATCGCTTCGCCTGTATTCGCGGGGTTTACGCGCGTTAATGCGCCCAATCCCGACGATCCGATGGATGTACACATTTACAAACTCGACAATGGTCTCACCGTTTATCTCACTGAAAACCACGAGGAACCGCGATTTTATGCCGAAATCCCCGTGCGTGCGGGAAGTAAACACGATCCCGACGAATCTACGGGTCTGGCACATTATTTGGAACACATGCTTTTTAAGGGCACGCAAAATATCGGGACGTTGGATTACAAAAAAGAAAAAATTCACATCGATCGCATTATCGCGCTCTACGAAGATCACTTTCGGGAAACCGATCCCAAAAAACGCAAGGCCATTTATGCAGAGATCAACAAAGCTTCTCAACAGGCAGCACAATACGCTATACCGAACGAACTCGACAAGCTCTACAAAGCTATGGGCGAGAGTGGCTTGAATGCACATACATGGCACGAAGAAACCGTGTACAAAGTGGGGTTGCCCAGCAATTATCTCAAACACTGGGCAAAAATTGAGTCCGAACGGTTTCAAAACCCCGTGTTTCGCCTGTTTCAACCCGAGCTCGAAGTGGTATATGAAGAAAAGAATCGCACATTGGACAACAAGGGCTGGCTCATCAGCGAGGCTGTGAATAAACATCTATACAAAAAGCATCCCTACGGCCAGCAAACCACGATCGGCGAGGTTGAGCATCTCAAAAACCCCTCGCTCAAAAATATGTACCAGTTTTACGACACGTATTACGTGCCCAACAATATGGCGATTTGTATTTCTGGAGATATTGACATTGACGCGACGATTAAACTGATAGATGAACATTTCTCAGCGTGGAAAGCCAAAGATATTCCCGCGCTCCAAACATGGGAAGAACCGGCGATTAAAGGTGCCGAGCGCGTCACGGTCAAATTTCAGGGCGAAGAATACGTACTTCTGGCCTTTCGCACAAACCATCGCAGCCACAAAGACGCCGAGGCTCTAAAGCTGATTGATATGATCCTGGACAATCGCACTGCGGGGCTTATCAATCTCAATCTCGTGCAGCAGCAGAGAGTGAGACGCGCGGGAAGCTATCCCTATTTACTCAATGATTATGGCACGCAATATCTGTGGGGCATTCCGAAAAAAGATCAAACACTCGCCGAAGTTGAGCAACTTCTGCTGGATCAAATTGCCATGATCAAACGCGGGGAATTTGACGAAAGTCTGCTGTCTGCAATTGTCACGGATTTCAAAAAGAATCAAAAGCGGGGTTTGGAATCCAATCGCAGCCGGGTCAGGCAAATGACCAGTGCGTTTTTGGGATTTGCCGAATGGGATCAAGAGGTGGCTGAAATTGCTCGTATGGAAAAAATCACGCGGGAAGATATTATCCGCGTAGCCAATCATTATTTTGGCGAGGACTATGTTGCGGGGTATCGCATTGACGAACAACACGAATTGCCTAAGATTGATAAGCCCAAAATCGACAAAATTGATATTGATCCGACTCGGCAATCCGAATTTGCAAAAGATGTACTGGCTATGTCTGCCGATGAGCTTTCTCCCGTTTTTGTCACCGATAAAGACTACACCATTACACAAGTGCGGGATGGCGTAAAACTCTATTATGTGAAAAATCCGGTTAATGATCTTTTCACTTTTACGCTCAGCGTAGATATGGGCACGTATCAGGATAACCGACTCGGTACGGCCAGGTCGCTCCTGGACAAATCCGGTGCTGGCGACCTGGCTCCCAATGCGCTGAAGAGAGAATGGTACAAACTGGGTACGGATTTCAATATTGGCGTGTCAGATAATGAGACCAATATCAGGATCTCCGGCTTAGATGAAAATTTTGCGGCGTCTCTTGCGCTGATGATGAAATATATCCAGAACCCGACTGCGGATCAGGCTACGCTCGATGAACTCGTCAAAATTACCCTCGCGCAACGCGAAGATCAAAAGAAAGACCCTCGATCTCTGCGCAATGCCCTGCGTTTCTACAGTCGCTATGGCGACAATTCGTTGTATAAACGCAGTATCTCGTCTGAAGCATTGCAAAAGCTCACGGTTGCAGAATTACACGGTTTGATATCCAGCCTGCCGACCTATCAACATGCTCTGATTTACGGGGGTTCCAGGCCGCTGGACGAGGTTCTTGCGATACTGCAAAAACATTTCTCTGACAGTGGCGAATTGAAGACGCCCCCCGCTTATGAGTATCTGAAGGTTCACGCACCAGACAAAACCGAGATTCGATTCTTTCACAAAGAAACGGCCCAGTCGCAGGTCTTTGTCGAATTTGGAGGCGTTGCGTTTGATACGGCACTCCGTCCAGCTATTGATCTCTACAACGATTATTTTGCCGGGGGTATGTCGGGCATTGTTTTTCAGGAATTGCGCGAAGCCCGCGCACTGGCGTATTCTACATTTGCGCGGTATGACCTCGGCGGACGCAGCAATGATCAGAATGTCATGTGGGGGTATATTGGCTGCCAGGTGGACAAAACCCCCGAAGCTGTTGCTGCGCTGGTCGAGTTGATTGACGATTTGCCCGAATCGCCCGAGCGTTTTGTAGAGGCGAAAAATTCTGTGGTCAATCGCTATCGCGTCGCCAAGATTAAATACCGTGAATTACCAGGCGTGTTGCGTATTTGGGAACACCGCAACCAGACGCCCGATCCGCGAAAAGAGCGGTTTGGTCACATTCTCCAGGCTGAGATGCCGATTGTGTTCGATTTTCACAAGCAACATATTGCCAAACGCCCCAAACTTATCTCTATTATGGGCGATACGACCAAATTTGATCTCAATAGTCTGAGCACTCTCGGCACGGTTACGCCCGTGACATTGGATGATTTGTTTGTGGATTAGCCCAAAGGATTTATAGATGAAGATCACCGAGGTAAAAACATATCATTTGCGATACCCATTGCGAGAGAAGTTCGCGATTTCGAGGGGATGGTCCACGAGCCGGCAGGCGCAAGTCGTGGAGATTGCTACAGATAATGGCTTGATTGGGTGGGGTGAGGGTACAGGCGAAGTCCATCAATCTGCGATTGATACACATATTGTGGGGCGCAGTCCGTTTGATTGTGGCGCGATCTATCAGGCGTTGTCCGATGATGGGGTAAGCCCGAAGGCAATCAGTGGGATAGATATTGCGCTGTGGGATTTGATGGGCAAGGCTCTCGATATGCCGGTGTATCAATTATTGGGGGGGAAGGTGAGAGACAAGATTCCCGCGTATGCTACCGGGTTATTTTGCATAGACCGCCCGGATGTGACACAAGCACTTGTCGATGAAGCAAAAGGGTATGTCGATATGGGTTTTTCAGCGATGAAAATGAAGATCGGATTTGGTGCTGATTACGATGTGAAAAATGTAGAGGCAGTTCGGCAGGCGATAGGCGACGATGTGTTGTTTGCCGTGGATGCCAATTGTGGGTATGATGTGGGTACGGCTATTGATGTGGGGCTCAAGATCGCGCACAATGATTTGTTCTGGTATGAAGAGCCGATACCAACAGATGATGTGCGCGGGTATTTGCAGGTGAAAGATGCGTTGCCTATACGCATTGCGGGCGCGGAAGGGCTGGGTGGACGTTGGGCATTCCGCGAGTTGATCCAGCAGCGGGCACTTGATATTGTACAGCCCGATATCAGTATTGCAGGTGGGTTTAGCGAGTGTCGCATTATTGCGGCGATGGCGAGCGCAAATTATGTGCGGGTTTTGCCGCATATGTGGGGCAGTCATATTCGGTTGGCGGCGACTGTCCACTGGCAGGCGACTATTCCCGATGCGCCGGATGCGTTGAACCCTATTCCGTCCCTGTTTGAATACGATATGACGGAGAATGAGTTGCGAACGGAGTTGGCCGTGAATCCGATCCAGGCTATAGATGGCGAAGTGCCTGTGCCCGATGCACCGGGACTGGGCATTGAGATTGATCGAGATGTGTTGGAAAAATACGCTGTTTGAGTTGGCGTTTGATAACTAACTACAAGGGAGTAAGATGAAAATTCACGAATATCAGGCTAAAGAAATTCTCAGATCTTTTGGTGTGCCCGTGCCAAATGGGGCGGTTGCTCGCACGGCCGTAGAGGCCGAAGCGATTGCCAGAGATCTCGGTGGGGCAGTGGTTGTCAAAGCGCAGATCCACGCAGGGGGCCGCGGCAAAGGGGGCGGTATTAAACTCGCATCCAATCCTGCCGAAGCCAGAGAAGTGGCATCCGAAATTATTGGCATGCAACTCGTTACCCCGCAAACGGGTTCTGAGGGGCAAAAAGTCAAATCTGTTTGGGTGGAAAATGCGACGGATATTGACCGCGAATTATATTTGGGTATTGTGCTGGACCGCGCGCAGTCGCGTCTGGTCGTTATGGCTTCCCGTGCGGGTGGCATGGACATTGAAGAGGTGGCTGCAACGACTCCGGAAAAAATTCTCAAAGAGGTCGTTCATCCAGGAGTGGGACTCCAGCCCTTTCAGGCGCGGCATCTCGCACTCGGTCTGGGTCTTGAAGGCGATCAACTCAAACAGGGGGTCGCATTTATCTCTGCTCTTTACAGAGCCTATGAGGAGACCGATTGTTCGCTCGCAGAAATCAATCCTCTCGTGGTGTCCAAAAGCGGTGAAGTTCTGGCACTGGATGCCAAGATGAATTTCGATGATAGTGCGATGTATCGCCATTCCGATATTCAGACATTGCGCGATGTTGACGAGGAAGATCCGCTTGAAGTCGAAGCCTCAAAATACGATCTCAATTATATCAAACTCGACGGCGAAGTCGGTTGTATGGTCAATGGCGCAGGTCTGGCGATGGCTACGATGGATATTGTCAAATACGCGGGGTCGTCACCGGCAAACTTTCTCGATGTTGGCGGGGGAACCAATGTCGAGCGCGTCAAAAATGCGATGCGTATTCTCACGTCCGACGAATCGGTCAAAGCGGTGCTGATCAATATTTTTGGCGGTATTGTGCGCTGCGACCGCGTGGCCGAAGGCGTTGTTGCCGCGCTTGAAGATATCGAAATCAATGTGCCGCTGGTGGTGCGATTGCAGGGGACCAACGCCGAAGAAGGCGCGCAAATTCTCGAGAATTCAGGCCTTGAATTTACTGTTGCCCGAAAGCTCCAGGAAGCTGCCGAAGGCGTTGTTGCCGCGGTTCAAGATGCCGCGTAACCCACTGCCCCAAAAAAATAACAGGAGCGTATTGATGACAGTGCGCTCCTGTTTGTTATGCCTTATATTGACAATATGGCAACAATCCAGACAATATGGCAAGTTTTTCAAAATTGTACAAATCTCTAACAGAAAATAAATATTTGTTTTATATTAAATTACAAATTTTCGGATTTTGTGGTATATATATTGCTTTATTAATTACCGTTCATTATCATATGTACTCTATCCAAGAGGTGCAATCTTATGAAGGTGATAAACACTTCAGACAGTTTTGCATTACATTTGTTTCAAACCATTTGAGTTTGATTGAATTTAGGAGAAAAAAATGAGCGAGAACATTAAGTATTTTATAGACGGTAAAGTTTTCACTACCTACGAATCTGAACTGACTATCGACAAGATACTAGATGAGGTGGGCCTGTCAGCTAATCAATATTATGTCGTTTCAAAGGATGGCATTGAGTATCGTGATCCTGATCAGACCATCAAGATCAATAACGGCGACTCTTTTGAGACAAGAAAACACGAAGACTCACAAACAATGGATCAGGCCATTCGCTACAAAGTGAACGGAGAGGAACAAACAACGACAGAAAATCCCCTCACTGTGGAGATGATTCTACGAAACGCCGGTGCTGCTGCTAGCATTGATGTTACACAAATCAACAGTTACTTTCTGGAAAACTTGGCTAGTGGTCACAAGTATGAGAACCTCACAGATAGGGTTACTATTAAAGAAGACGATCAGTTTTTAGCCGTTCACGTCGGTAGGACACCTGTGGCATGAGTGATTTAAATAAAATCAATAGTGAACTCAGCGAACTTGGATTTACACCGCAGATTGTACATTTCCCTGAATTTGGCAGTGGCGAGGCTGTTGTAATCGGCTATCCCGTGACCACTGGCCGGTACAAAGGTCAGACTTTCAAGATCGGTATCAGTTTTCAAGAGGGCGGATATCCGGAATATCCCCCACACTTTCTACATGTCCAGACTCTTCCTGCATCGCTCTTTCCGGAATATAGTCGTCATCGTTATGCTCACTCGGATTGGTCCGTCTTTAGCGTCCCCCCAAGTGACTTCTGGGACAATCTTCCATTGGAAAAAAAGAACATGAAGACATATCTCAACAGACACTTGACGCGGTTCTGGAACCAGATATGAAATATGAAGCTGTCTTGACCGAGACTATACACGAGGAGGCTTGTAACTTTCTTCTCAAGCACGTCCGCGAGGGCCGAAGACAGGAAGAACTTTGTTTCGCTCTATGGCGACCAAGTACCGGGGCGACGCGGAAGTCTGCTCTAATATTTGAGATTGTTCTACCCCGAGACAACGAACGTGATCTCCACGGGAATGTGAGCTTCGACGCCAGCTATCTGACGCGTGCCATAAGACTTGCCTCGTCAAAACAGGCAGGTTTGGCCTTCATGCACAATCACTTTGGCCCAGGTTGGCAGGGCATGAGCGAACCCGATGTGATTGCGGAACGCGATCGCATTTCCCCGCCTGCCCGCGCTAGCGGATTACCCTTGGTGGGCCTGACATTGGGAAGCGATTGCAGTTGGAGCGCAAGGTTCTGGACATGGGATAACAGACAATTTAATCGTTCGTGGTGCGATAAGGTCAGGGTAGTCGGGCGTAAAATGAGGATCACTTTCAACGACCGCCTGATGCCTCCGCCCGAGAGGCAACCCGCGCTACGCCGGACTATCGATACTTGGGGAAAAGCGAGGCAACGCGATATCGCTCGCCTCCGGGTCGGTATCGTCGGCGTTGGAAGTGTCGGATGCATGGTGGCTGAAGCCTTGGCAAGAATCGGCGTCGAGAATCTCGTTTTGATTGATCCAGATAAAATAGAAACGCACAACCTTGACCGGCTATTATACGCAACCCATCAGGACATCGGAAAGCATAAGGTGCAATTAGCTTCAGATCACTTAAAGCACAGTGCCACGGCTGCCAACTTCAAGGTTCAGGCGCATGCGGAGGGGATTCAAACAGAGAGTTGCTATCTGGCTGCACTCGATTGCGATGTTCTGTTCTCCGCAGTGGACCGTCCCCTACCGAAGGATCTCCTCAACCGTATCGCCTATTCTCATTGTATTCCTGTAATTTCGGGTGGGGTTTTCATCGACAACAAATCCAACGGAACTATGGGACAAGCCGCGTGGAGTGTCGTGACCGCTGGTCCAGTTCGGCGTTGTCTCCGGTGTGACGGTCAATACACTACGTCGGATGTAACGATGGAACGAGACGGTTCCTTGGATGATCCCAGCTACATCGCCGTTGCGAAGACAGAAGGAGATACGCCTACGAATCAGAACGTTTTCCCATTCAGTGCTAACTTGGCGAGTTTTATGGTCATTGAAATGATTCGTCTGATCGTGGCTGAAAGCTGGTGGCCAGATGCTGGTGGCAAGTTGCACTACACCCTTATTCCTAATCGATTAACCATCTCGCAGGAAGCCTGCACCCCCAGCTGTTCGGTGTGTGCGAAAACCATGCACGGAGATCAGGACGCTTATCCGTTCATTGTCAAGGTCTGCGAGGACTCAACGCGCTCGGCGTTGAGAAAACTGCTCGGTTCCGCCTGGAATAGACTCCGGGTTTTATTGCGTAATAGGAGGCACCAATGAGCGAGATTACTGAACTCTGTCTACGTGATGTGAGGTGCTTCGAGGGACGGCAATCTGCCCATTTGGGCCGAATTACTTTACTCGTAGGTGAGAACAGCACTGGCAAGTCGACCTTTCTTGGCTGCTATAAAGTGTTCGCCAAATTGTCAAATTTTATTGGGCTACAAGACAAAAACTATTTTGATGAAGAGCCGTTCCGTATGGGAAATTTTGACACGGTAGCTCGTTCCGGTAACGAAAATTTTTTCGTTGGTGGTGCCTTCAAGGATCACTGCCATACCGGTGTCGAGTTTACGTTTACAGAGAATGATCGTGGCCTGCCGGCCGAGCAGAGAATCAGGCTGAAATTTGAAGAAGGCTACGGCAAACAGATCACTCTGGACATATCGTGTCCGCTGGAGTCGCCCAGATTGTGGAGATTTGAAGGTCCCGATTTCAGATTCGACCTTGACAGGTCCGAAGTGTCTTATGTTCAATTTTCAACGTGGCTATCGAATTATGTACGCAATGGATTTCTTCCGTTCTTTGGTGAATCGTCGAGCTTCAGAAAGCGCGAGGGTAGAGACGCTACTATTGAACGGCAAATTGAGTTTGGGAAGTTCGTAAATTTTCTTAGAGCAAGGCTTCCGCTTCCAGAGGAATCAGCATTTATTGTTGAGACGCTTGATCCAGCAGCACCGCCGCGAGTACGTGTATATGATACATCCCCTTTGGGTGACGAAGATGACGTAGGACTAAAGAAATACCTAATGGAGGCAGGTAAGAATCTCGGTCTCTTTTCTGGTATTGACGTTCGGTACAGAACAGTAGACCGTTTATTTGAATTGTTAGTCGAAAGGTCCGGAAAGCAGTACAACATCGTGGATGTGGGCTACGGTGTGCATAGTATTCTGCCTTTGCTCCGGGCAATTTATGGAAAGCCGAAAGGTACCGTTTTTCTACTACAACAACCAGAAGTTCATCTGCATCCGGTAGCGCAAGCGCAGCTAGCACAACTGATGGCCGAAAGTTCGTATAGATTCATTATAGAAACACATAGTGATCATCTTATTGATCGCCTTCGCATTTGCACCATGCGTAAGGACATAAAACCGAAAGACCTTTCGATAGTATATTTTGAGCCGACTGACGGTGGGGCGAAGTCTCGGATATACAGCATTTCCGTCGATGATAACGGAAATTTGGTGAACGAGCCAGAAGGCTATCGGAGGTTCTTTCTCGACGAAACCGAAAAGCTGCTGGGATTTTTCTAAAAAAGAAAACAGGAATTTTTGTAAAGCAAGTCTATGTGTACTAGAATTATTATAGATGTAAATGTGCTTTCTGAAACTCTTGCTGACAGTACGAAAACCGGAGATCCGTTGCTACGCCGATGGATCACTCGTGGCCACGGGATTGTCGTGTATTCGGATACTGGAAAGTATCATCAAGAGATGGCAAGGGGAAACAAGAAGACCTTGGAATTGTTGGGGCAATACAGGAGGGCTAATCGGTTGTATCAAGTGACTGAGAAGCAACTTCAGGATGCGAGAAAGGGAATAAGCAAGTTGGACACCCGTTCCAATGATAAACATATACTGACGTTGGCTTACGCGAGCAGGGCTCTCATCTTATGCACTAAGGATAAAGATTTACAGCAAGATTTTACCAACACGAAATTTTTGCCGAAGATTGGAAAAAGCAATAGATCTGTATATCCAATGAAGCAAGCTCGAAAGATACGAAGTGAATTTCTAGAAAAAAGAAAGTGTCCAAACCGCAGCATAGGTTGAGCATGTGATATTTTGAATTATGCTACACGATCAAAGTAGTAACCAATGGTAAAAAATTAAAACGTTTCCTCAATCTATTGTCCAAGTTTGAGTATAAAGTCTGGCTATGATAGCTCCTATTACCCCTGCTTAGTAAGGCGTAAGCCATTTATATATATTGCTTTATAGAAGGTGTTTATCCCATCACTCTAAACCAGAGGTTTTTTTATGCCGACTTATGAATATGCGTGTACTGCATGCGAACACGAATTTGAAGCGTTTCACTCCATCACTGCCGAACCCATTCGCCTGTGCCCCGAATGCGGCGAGCAAAAGGTCGAGCGTCTCATCAGCGGCGGTGCGGGTCTGATCTTTAAGGGATCGGGTTTTTACATCACCGATTATCGAAGTGAAGGATACAAAGAGGCTGCGAAGAAGGACAAAGAAGCGTCTAAAGAAAAGAAATCTGACAAGAAGAAATCAGAGACCAAAAAGACTTCTGAATCAAAGAGTTCAGACTCTAAAGCGGCGTAAAAAAAGGGAATTTTAGCCCTCTGACAGATAGAGCGCTACATCCATGAATACAACGTATAGAGACACCATCGCCCATCTAATCGATAGGTCTCCCTTTGAGATTGAGCCTGATGTGCAAATAACTGGACATGCGCCTACTATGGCGAGTTCTATGTTTCTTACGAACAAAGAGCAGGGCGACTGGGGAGAAGAGATGCAGGTTAATCAAGCCAAATACCTGCGGCGCGTTGGCGAGAAGCATCGCAAGAGATATGGGCAGTTCTTCACTCGTCCTGAAGTAGCCGCGTTTATGGTGCGGTGGGTCTTGAAATCCGGGCAGAGGACCCTCTTTGACCCCAGCTTTGGTCTGGGTGCTCTTTTTGATCCCATTGCTGACGACCCGAGCATCGTGTTCGCTGGGAGTGAGAAAGATCCCAAAATTCTCGATTTCTGGACAGGCGAGGCAGGCGGGCGGAAAGTGGATATTGAGCATGAAGACTATCTGCTCTCATGGGGGAAATCGCACGCCAATATTGTCTGCAATCCGCCTTACATGCGCTTCCAGAAGTTTATTGGCAGGGACTCTGTGTTCAAGGCGTTTGTCGATAATCTGGGCTTGAAATTGTCGGGATATACGAATACGGCATCCGCATTTCTGCTGAAGTCGCTCTCCGAACTGAATGGATCGGGACGGCTTGCGTATATTATGCCTCTTGAGTTTCTCAATACTGGATATGGGACTATCGTTAAGAAACGCCTTATCGAGAGTGGTCATCTTGTCTCTATTATCAATCTTAAATGCGAGAAAGATATCTTTCCCGATGCGATAACCTCAGTGGGGATAATCCTGTACGACGCCCGTCGGCAATATTCCCACGTTGATTTCCATATCGCTGATTCTATTTCCTCACTGAAGAATATCCTTGAATGTCAACCAACCACCAGAGTCGCATTGGATCGGCTCAACCCCGAGTCGAAGTGGTTGTCATACTTCCAAAAAAATACATTTGACATCAATCATCGAATGGCTGTGCCCCTAAACTATTATGGTCATTTCAGCAGAGGCATTGCCACCGGAGCCAACGAGTTTTTTGTTTTGAAACCGTCTCGCGTCAAGACACTGGGGATCAATGGTTCGGAGGTTATTCCCTGCATTACTAAAAGTTCTCAAATCCGGCAATCAGTATTTGGTCGCGCAGACTACGATGATTTAGTCAGAAACGACGCTCCTGTTCTGCTATTTAGCGTCAATAAGACGCACTCGAAACACGCGGCAGATTATATTCGGAGTGGAGAGCAAAGGGGGTATAACACGCGCTTTTTGACGAAAAATCGAAATCCCTGGTACAAGACGGAAAGGAGAGAACCCGCACCGCTTCTTCTTGGCGTCTTTTCACGCGGAGGTTACAAGATTATTCGCAATAGAAGTGAGGTGTTGAATTTGACGTGTTTTCACGGTTTTCGACCAAACATCTTTGGAATGGCATATCTCGATCATCTGTTTCTCTATCTGGCATCTTCGTCAGGGCGAGACATAGTTTCATTATCAGTTCGGAGATACGGCGACGCGCTGGATAAGTTTGAGCCAAATGACTTGAACAATGCGCTTGTCCCAAGCCAGCAGGTGTTTGATGAACTTTCGACTAAGGAGGTTACCAAGGCTGTTCGCTATGCGGAAAGAACCGGAAAGACGCCTAGCTGGATAGACGCTTTCTTTGAGAGATTGAAGACGCCAGCCGATAGTTAGAGTTCTTTCGTAATTTTATTTCAAAGTTTCATCGTAATATAGATAACTACTAGGAAAACTACTAGGAGGTCATACATGAGCACCGTAATAGGCATTGATCTGGGAACGACTAATTCTTGTGTCGCCGTGATGGAAGGCGGCGACCCGGTTGTTGTTCCAAATTCAGAAGGGGGACGGACCACGCCCTCTGTCGTTGCATTCGCACAAGATGGGGAGCGCCTCATTGGTGAGGTTGCCAAAAGGCAGGCTGTGACCAATCCGGCCAAGACTATTTATTCTATCAAGCGATTTATGGGGCGCCGCCGCGAAGAGGTGAGTACTGAAATTTCTGAAGTGCCCTATACGATCGCGAGTGACGCCAATGGGCTGGCGTCTGTACAACTCGACGACAAGACATATACCCCGCCCGAGATTTCGGCGATGGTGCTTCAAAAGATGAAGCAAACCGCTGAGGATTATCTCGGCGAAACCATTACCCAGGCTGTGGTCACGGTTCCCGCATATTTTAACGATGCACAGAGACAGGCCACCAAAGATGCCGGAAAAATTGCTGGCCTCGACGTGTTGCGCATTGTCAATGAACCAACGGCTGCATCACTGGCTTATGGCCTGGACAAAAAGAGCGATGAGAAAATCGCGGTTTTCGATCTCGGTGGCGGCACATTTGATATTTCCATTCTCGAACTGGGCGATGGCGTTTTTGAAGTCAAATCCACCAATGGCGATACCCATTTGGGTGGCGATGATTTTGATCAGCGCGTCATTGACTTTCTGGCTGAGGAATTTTTGAAAGATAATAGCGTGGATTTGCGCCAGGATCCCATGGCCTTGCAACGCTTGAAAGAAGCGGCAGAAAAAGCCAAGTGCGAATTATCGACTTCCGCATCTACCGATATCAATCTGCCGTTTATCACGGCCGACGCCTCTGGCCCCAAGCACCTCAATGTCAATCTTTCACGCGCGAAATTTGAGCAACTCGTCGATGACCTCGTCCAGCGCACGAAAGGGCCTTGTGAACAGGCTATTCGGGATGCAGGCCTTTCGGCTTCTGATATCGATGAGGTGATTCTGGTAGGTGGCTCAACGCGCATCCCCAAAGTACAGGAAATTGTGCAGGAAGTTTTTGGCAAAGAGCCTAACAGGGGGGTAAATCCCGATGAAGTCGTCGCCATTGGTGCGGCTATTCAAGCGGGGGTGCTCTCTGGGGATGTGACCGATGTGCTGTTGCTCGATGTGACGCCGCTCTCACTGGGTATTGAAACGCTCGGCGGCGTGATGACGCGCCTTATTGATCGCAACACCACAATTCCATCGAAAAAGGCTGAAGTGTTTTCAACTGCTGCCGACAGCCAGCCTTCGGTGGAGATTCACGTTTTGCAGGGCGAGCGCGATATGGCAGTAGATAATCGCACCATTGGCCGGTTCCATCTCGATGGTATTCCGCCTGCGCCGCGCGGTGTACCGCAAATTGAGGTCACATTTGACATCGATGCAAATGGTATTCTCAATGTCTCGGCAAAAGACAAGGGTACGGGCAAAGAGCAGAATATTCGCATTGAGGCCTCATCTGGATTGTCAGACGCGGAAATTGATAAAATGGTCAATGACGCACAGGCAAATGCGGCTGAAGACAAGAAGAAACGCGAGGCTGTGGAAATCAAAAATGCGGCCGAGCAGCAGGTGCATCAGACCGAAAAACAGATGGAAGAGATGGGCGACAAGGTCAGCGCTGAGACGAAGGCCAAAGTGACCGAGGCTGTTGATAAGGTTAAAGATGCCCTCAAGGGGGACAATGTCGATGCGATTAAATCGGCGAATGAAAATCTCACCCAGGTCTGGCATCAGGTTGCGAGTGAACTCTATCAACAAGCTTCAGCAGAGGAGGGACCTCAAGGTGCGCCAGGAGAGCCACCACCAGGTGGCGCAGAAAGTCCCAAACAAGGCGATGATGGGACTGTTGACGCTGAATATGAAGTTGTGGATGATAAAAAGAAGTAAAGGTTGAATATCACAACAAAACGCCGAGGGTGAATAGCTCTCGGCGTTTTTGTTTAAGTAGGGGAGCGCTAATCATGACGCTTTTTCAATTGTCACGCGAATCGCACTCAGAGGTTTGATAAAGCGGAACCTGACGGTTTTGCTGCGCGTGTCAAACCCGCCTGTGCCAATATCCTGGCTCGACAATTCCCGCAAAAAGTTTGCGACCCAGGCTGTGTCGCGTTGCCATTGTGGTACGGCATTTCGGATAAACAAGCGCACGAGGTCTGCATTGCGATTTAAGTCGGCATCGGATACGTCGAGCACTGTTACCATAATTTCGGATCGCAACAAATCGGCTTCTGGACCCCAGAATTCCAGTACGACTTGTCCACGGCCCGTTGCACCAAAATGGCGGGGCTGACCCTCGAGTGGATCTACTTCTTCCAGTATCAGATCATCGGGCATCCCCGCGATCATGCCATCAATGGATAGCGCGCCGGGAGACGGTGGCGTTACCTGGGTTGCTGGCGTTTCTTGCGGTTCAGTTGCAGGCTGAACTGGCTGCGTTGCAGGCCGTTTTTTCCGCGTGCTTGAAGAGCGACGCGCGAGGTCTTTTTGCAAAGCCGCACGCACGGCTGCGGCGTCTCCGACATAATTGCCATGTACCCATCCCTCAGTTTTTCCATCTGTGCGCACGCGTAACCAGGGATTGGTTCTTTCGAAAATCTCCAGTTCACGACCGCGCTGCAAGCGCTCAACCACCTGCGATTTTGTGGTTGGCTTCTCGCGCAAATTCAGAATTGCAACGGTGACATAGACTTTCTCTTTTGGCAATAGATAATCACAACCGCTTAAACTCGCCATGAGTACACAAAAAAGGCCGACAAAAAATCGGCCGGCCAAAAATCTCAACCGCACCATCAATCATACCTCCGTAAAAACCCCTGTGGATATTTTTTCTGGATTGAAAATATCGGAAATGCGATTGTTGATCAAGGATTAAATTCCATTTTCAATCCAGATATGTCATCCCTGGGGTTTGAGGCCACTGGCATTGCTCGGGTGCATTTGTCGCGCTTGCCCATTCCCGAATGACTTCCAGATCCCTTCTTTTTTCCAGCATCTTTTTTGCAACCCACTCAGGGTCCCATCCATCCAGTACTTTTGCTGTTAGTTCTTCCCGAATCGCCTGACATTCGCTGTCGTTCGCCCGATTGTGCAATTCCTCTGGATCTTCGGATAGATTGAATAATTGCGGCTCATAGCCGTGGTAGTAAATCAGTTTCCAATCGCCCTGTCGAATCATGCGCTGGTAATGGCCTTCGTAGATACAGTATTCTGAGAAGGCAATATCTTCCCATGTATCTACTTCACTGCGCAGCAATGGCAACAGGCTGCGCCCACGCGAATGGGGCAATTCGGGTGCGTCCAATGCGTCGAGCATGGTCGCATTTAAGTCCAATGCGCTGATGACGCGGTCATTGACCTGTCCTTTGGGCAGCGCATCAGGCCATGAAATAATTGCTGGTACTCGAACGGATTCTTCGTAAAATGTTCGCTTCATCCACAATGCTTTTTCTCCCACCTGTTCTCCGTGGTCTGATGAATATACGATCATTGTGTTCTGTGTAAATCCATTCCTTTCTAATGCCTCCAAAAGTTGTCCGATCATGCGATCCATCGCTGTGACCAGTGCCCAATAAGCTGCACGAGCGTGCAGAGTGTCGGTATCATTAATGTCCAAAAAACGGTTTCGTTTTCGCCACCATTGAAAAAAGGGATGCGATTCATCTCCCATTGGCTTGGGATGTTTTGGAGGTGTAATCACATCGATGTACTGATCGTAATCTGCTTTTCGCGCAATGTACGGCGAGTGTGGCAGCATATATCCCACATGCAAACAAAAGGGGGTATCCGTTTGTCCGTTGCGTTTTTTTATGCCCTCTCGATTGATAAAATCAATTGCTGCTGCTGTCACATCTTCATCGTGTACTTCGTAACTGCTCTGGCCCGCACCTGATTTTTGAACCGATTGGATTAAGTTGCTGGGCGCATCGCCTGTGCCCGGGTAATTTGAAGAATGATCTCCAATGGGACGATCCACATACCCGTGCAACTGGTCTGTGCCCAGGGCGTGCATGCGACCTATGAGCACGGGATGGTAGCCCGCCGCGCCCATTGCATGCGCGAGGGTTGGCCGTCCCGAATCCAGGATGTGATGGTTTGTCCACGCCTCATTTTCATAAGGATGCCGCCCCGTTAACATCGACATCCGCGATGGCGTGCATACAGGCGATGGACAATAGGCATTGTTAAATCTTATGCCCTGTGCAGCGAGTGCATCCAGATGGGGCGTTTGTACGAGTGGATCGCCATAACAGCCGAGTACTTTGGGGCTGTGCTGGTCTGAGTGGATATAGAGCAAGTTTGGTCGGTCCATGTTTGATTCCTTTTCATCGGTACACAGAAGGCAGGCAGCGGTTGCCCGTGCCTGCCATTATTTTTTCAATTAAGAGTGAGACAGCTATTTCTCACTCGCAGCTACCGTATTTACCAATCTGCCAATGCCCGAGATCTCAATTTCTACCGTATCGCCCGGTTTCATATAGGTTCCCGTTGTATCGCCTACGCCCGAAATTGTACCTGTGCTGATCAAGTCGCCCGGTTCGAGTGTGATAATTGCCGAGATGTATTCGATAATTTTATCTACGGGATACAACATTTGTCCCGTGTTGTTGTGCTGTTTGCGGTCGCCATTCACATACGTGCTGATGTCGAGGGTGTGCGGATCTGTGATCTCGTCAGAGGTTACAATCCACGGTCCTTGCGGCGCAAAGGTATCCAGCCATTTGCCGTTTAACCAGTCGAACCATTCATCTCTTGGCCGACTGTCCGTGCGTTTTTTGATTTCCAACATGCGCTCGGAGACATCGTTCATGACCGTATAACCCGCGACATAATCCAGCGCGTCCTCTGCCTGTACACCTTTTGCCTCTCGGCCCATTACGACGGCCAATTCGCCTTCCCAATCTACGCCTCTTGCGATGGGGGGAATCAAAATTTGATCGCCTGGCCCGATTACAGTCGAGGTCGGGGGCTTCATAAACACGCGTGGGGTTTCCTTGTCCTGAATTTGCATCTTGGTCGTGCCGCTTTCTTCAATGTGATCCTGATAATTGCCCGCCAAGCAGAATAATTTGCGCGGATTGGGTACTGGTGCGCTCAATTTGACATCGCTGACGGCAAAGCTGGTCTCGCCATCTGGTTTGCCATTCAAACGCTTTTCAGCATCAGCCACCGCCTGTTGTGCCGCAGACCTGCCCTCTGCCCCGGCGTCGAGAAGGGTTAGCATATCCGTAAAAAAGGGAGGGTTTTCCGATTGGGCTAATGCTCTATCTGCTGCTGCGAGATCGACGATAATTGCATCATCTGCGACGACTGCGCCAATGGATTCTGCACCGCCGACTGAATAAGTCGCGAGTTTCATGTTTTCTCCTTGTGTGATTGCTCAGTGACTGGTAAATGACAATGGAAATGTCGGTTCCTGTGCCTGCTTTTGCGTGGGGGTTTCGATCTTTTGATGATAATATTCTTCGACGAATTGCGCCAGATTTTTGCTCGCTTCTTCAAATACAATTTTGCCCTTTTCTGCTGTTGCCTTTTCCGCCTCTCCCATCACGCCCGAATCCGTATATTGACTCGTCCATTCAATGATTCCCACAGGTCCTCTGCTGAATAAATCGGTCCAGACAAATTTGGATCCCCGCTTGTTGGTCCTGGCAATTTCGCTCTTGATTTTATCCTTGCGCACGCTTTCCGGAGACAAGTGGAGCAACATGGATGTTTCCAATTCGCCCGCATGCGAACACCCGCCGGGAAATACGCTCTCTCGCCATTCTTTGTCAAAGTCCGGATCGACTTTGAGCAATTGCCACCACGAGCAGAAAGCGCAACTCGCATCTGTTTCTACGATTGTGCGACGGGCGACCATTTCGACCAGATTGTGGTTGGAACCGTGCCCGTTGACGAGGATCATTTTCTTAAAGCCGTGATAGGCAAGGCTTTTGCAGATGTCCAGCAGGTACTGAATAAAGTGTTCGTAGTGTATATTCAGCGAGCCAGGGAAATCCATGACGTGATGCACATATCCATAACTCACGGGCGGTAGCACCAGGCTGTATTCCGGCTTTAATCGCGCGCCTTCGGTCGCCACGGCGTTGGCACATAGATGATCGACTTTCAAGGGCAAGTGATGCCCGTGCTGTTCGACTGCGCCGGTTGGAATAATCGGAATTTTTCCCATTTCTACCGCTTCGTTCACTTCGGGCCAGGTCAGTTCGTCAAATTTGTAGATATCTTTTACAGAAGCCATTTTTTCACCTTTCTAAGTAGTCACATGAGACATCGCCGTCACTATGGGCGGACACAGGAGCCTGCCCCGTAGTGCCTTTATACGGGGGCACCGCCCCTACATTACCCTGAACTCCGCAACCACATCTTCATCCAGGTCCACGCCCAGTCCGGGTTGATCTGTCAGATGTAGCACACCATTTCGAAACGTCATCTCGTGTTGGGCGAGTTTTTGTGCCAGGGGAGATGGTGCTCGCGTGTATTCTGTCAGCGGTTGTTCGCTCGCTGCGGCCCATTGGGCAGATGCTGCCAATAAGACTCCGGTGCCAAATGCGTGAGGTACGGCACGTGCTCCCGCCTCTTTGGCCAATTTTTCAATTTCCAGGCCGCCGGTAATTCCGCCTACGCGCCCCAGATCGGGTTGTACAAAATGGAGTTTGCCATTGTGCAACAAGTCGGCGTACTCGCTTACCAGAGTCATCGCTTCGCCACCAGCAATTGGGATGGATGACTGAGTTGAGAGTTCGCCATATCCCTGCACATCAAACGGGTGCAATGGCTCCTCGAGCCAGAACACATTGTATTTTTCAAATCGCGCAACGCGCTTCAACGCGGTTTCTGCATCCCACGCGCGGCCGGCATCTACCATCAAATTTACATCTGGACCCAAAGCCTCTCGTGCCGCTGCGACCAGTGCCTCGTCTAAATCTGCATCTGGCCCCATTGGTGCCCAACCGTATTTTACAGACTGATAGCCTTGTGCCAAAAATGCGCTCGCGGATTCTTGTACCAATTCCGGACGCTCGGGCCACAGTACGCTTGCATAAGCAGGCACTGCATCTGCTGCATCTCCTCGCAATAGATTGCGCACTGGTTTGCCTTCGGCTTTTCCCCGAATATCCCACAGTGCCATGTCAATGCCACTCATGGCCTGTCGCGCCACGCCGCCTGGACCATACCATGATACGCCTTCGATCATGGCGTTGTGAATTGCGTCAAAATCCAGCGCGTCCATGCCGGTTACGATCGCCGATAGGCCATGGCGAAATGGTGCAGAGCGCGGTGCTTCAATTACGGCTTTGGCTACATAGGAACACGATACGACTTCACCTAATCCCGTTATGCCCTCATCGGTATGCACCCGCACGATCAGGCAGTCTTGAGTCCCATCGGCCGCCTCTACAACTTCTGGCAACCTTAAATGAATGGCTTCAATATGGGTAATTTTCATATATCACTTTTTATAGCCTTATCCCTTTTGCAATACCCGCCACCGATCGTACAATGGTCGCATCTCTTTTGGCAAAAATCCGCGCACATTGTCCGCGAGCATCCACTTCAGGCGCGGATCCACTTCGGAGGGTTTACTGTCTTTAGCGCACATACTCCAGCTTCCGGACAAGGTCAATCGCTCCACATCCTTTTTCATTACTCCGCGGTGAATCAAATTGCCAGTCCAAAACACGGTTTGCCCGGCTTTGAGGGGCACGACATATTGTCCCGGGATATCGTCGTGGCGTTCTTCTAACAAGCACCTGCGCTCGTGGGCGGTGCGGTACCTTTTGTGACTGCCGGGCACAATTTGCAGACAATAATCATCCACCAGTGCGAGATGCCACCTCAGACCCCTTTGGGGACGATTTAAAATTTCCATTTCCACCTGATACGATCCGTCGCGTTCCTTACTCCCAAAATCCCGGTGCCAACCGAAACCGTAATCCGCTTGATATGGATTTGTAAAGATGAGTGTGCCTCCCAATTGCAACTGCGTGCCCAAAAAAGCGTGCGTGTATTTCATTATGGGTTCTGACATCAGATATTCGGCAAAAATCGGTTCTTTCATCTCGGGGGCAAACAACCCGCGAATTGCCCAGGGTTCTCCGTTCTCTGAGCGGTGGGTGTATAAATCTACTTCGCCTGAACGCACCTTTTGCTTGGCGCGAATCGCAGCTTTCAGCAGGGATTGTAGCATATCGGGATCAACGGCGTCATCTACTATAAAAAATCCATTCTTCCTGTACTGCCGTTTCTCGGTGTCGTAAAACATGACGGTCTCCTTTCATGTGCGGCGCAATATAGGTGTGTCGCGCAGCAAATACAAAAAAAAAGCGCGGGGGTTCTGTCCTGCTCAGAAAACAGTGGCAGGTCAGTGTCATTGTGATATTTTAAGGGAGGATATAGAGTATTTTGGAATAAGCGATAGAATGGAGGAAGACATGATTGGACCGCGGTTGGGTGATGAAGCGTTTTTTGAGGCGCTCGATTTGTCGCGTGAAGATATGAGAGCTGTGAAAAGGGCGGTAGAGACGCGAGATTGGACAGGTGCTCGGCGTGCGTTTGCAGAACACATTCGCACGCGTGAATATCCGCGATGGTTTTCAGATTGGCGAAACCGGTCAGAGCCACAAGACCGGGATGCAGAGGTCGAACTGGTGCGCGTGGGAGATCGTGCGATCAGAGATGTCAATCTCGAAAAGGCCGACCGCATTGTGGCAAATACGCTGGTGAGTTGCGATGTGGAAGAGGCGTTTGGGGATGTGATCAATTGGGAATTGGATCCGATCAATTATAGGGAATGGACGTGGCAGTTGTCGCGCCATCCGTTTTGGGTCACGCTGGGGCAGGCGTATTGGAAGACAGGCGATGAAAAATATGCCGAGGCGTTCAGACGACAGATGCGGCACTGGATTGAACATGTGTGGATGCCGGTGGATGAGGATGGCAATACCTGGAAAGATGATGCACAGATGGGTACGGATCGCACGAATTGCTGGCGCACGATTGAATGTGGAATTCGGATGGGGCAGACGTGGCCTGCGGCGTTTTACTATTTTCTTTCGTCTGAAACATTTGCGGATGACGATGTGTGTTTGATGGTGAAGAGTATGGTGGAACACGCGCGACATCTCACGTTATGGCCGCGCGGTGGCAACTGGCAGACGATGCAGGCCAATGGGCAATATCACGTTGGGGCGTTGTTTCCCGAGTTCAAAGAAGCCGCAAGTTGGCGTGAGATTGCAATGCAGTCGCTTTATGAGGAATTGGATGAGCAGGTTTATCCCGATGGCGCGCAGATTGAGTTGTCGAGTGGGTATCATCAGGTGAGTTTGCGAAATTTTGTGATGGCGCTCGCGATTGCGCGGTTAAATAATTTGCCCCTGCCGGCAGATTATGTCGCAAAATTGGAACGGATGTATCATTACGACCTGTATCTGGCGATGCCCAATTTGCGTTTGCCCGCGCTCAATGACGGCGGCCAGACGGATATAGTGCCCTACATGCAAGGCGGGTTCAGGTTTTTTCCAGAACGGACGGATTTTCAATGGGCGGGTTCTGGGCGTGCGGAAGGAACAAAACCGGAAACTCTGTCTTGCGTTTTTCCCTATGCAGGGCATTTCGTCATGCGTTCGGGATGGGAACCGGATGATCTCTATCTCTTTTTTGATGGCGGTCCGTTTGGCTATGGGCATCAGCACGAAGATAAGCTGAATATCATGCTGTACGCACACGGCCGTGTGCATGTGGTGGATCCGGGGAATTATCCATACGATTCGTCGCAGTGGCGCACTTATGTGCTGTCAACCCGCGCGCACAATACGGTGATGGTGGATGGGATGGAGCAGAATCAGCGCGGGAAATCTCGGGAGGAATACGTGGTGTCCGAGCCGCTGCCGCATACGTGGATTTCAAATGAGAAATGCGATTATGCGTCGGCGAGTTACGATTTGGGATATGGACCTGAGCGGGATCAGACGGTTACACATACGCGATCGATTTTGTTTCTGAAACCCGAATTCTGGGTTGTGACGGATATTCTCAGGCCCTCGGATGAGGCTTCCCATACGTATGAAGCGATGTTTCATCTGGATGCGGATGATGCCGAGGTGCTGGAGAATGGGTGCGGTGTTATGACAAAAAATAGCGTGGGAGAGAGCAATCTGGGCATTTATGCCATTTCGACAAAGCCGATAGATGTGCGGATTGTAAGTGGACAGGAAGAACCGACCGTGCAGGGTTGGATCCCCCGGGGAGGACCCTATCAGTGCGAACCCATTCCAACGGCAATTTTTAAATCGGAGGGCGATGGTCCCGCGCTGATGTCTTATGTTTTATATCCCGTGAAAGCGGGTGGAGAATCTCCTGTAGCACATGTGGAATACATTCCCGCGGTGGCCGACAATGGGCGAGTTGCGATTGCCGGGCGGATCGCGTTGCGCGATGATAGAGAGATTTATTTTGTGCAATCAGAAGCCGGCGAAGGGTGGATACGCGTTTCTGATGGGGAGACCGATGCCGAAGCTGGCGCGATGGAATTGGTCGATGGATGGGTTAATAAAATAGTTCTCGCAAATGGACAAACAGTGCGGGTATATGGACAGGAACTTCGAGAGGGTCACATGGTGTGAGTTTATAGCTGTTTGATGTCGATGCCTCCGTTAAGGGTTTGGAGTCTAATATTCGGGCCTTTTCCGCCATTGAGGTCGCCACGGATGGACTTGCTAATGCGCCCGCTAACGCGTCCTTTGACTTCAATTGGAAATTCCGTATCAATATGGCCTATTGTGCTTTTGGCTTGAATACGGCCTTGAAAGTCCGAAGGAAGAGACAGTTTCAACCCTCCGTTTACAGTTTCTGCACGAATATCGTTCTGTATTTGCTCGGCAATTGCGATTTCGATGCTGCCATTCACGGTTTCAGCTTTTACACCACCGATAATCTCAGCAAGAGCGATTTTTCCATTCACGGTTTCGACATCAATTGCGCCGCGCGTGCCATTGATTTTGATACTGCCATTCACGGTTTCGCTTTTCACATTGCCCGTGGTTGAGGGGACAGAAATACTTCCGTTGACGGTATCGAGATCCAGGCGTACGCTTTGGGGGACTGTAATCGTATAGTTTACGCTTATATTCCAGTTCTTAAATATTTTCCACTTGTTGTCGGGGCGTTGGGTACGGACCTCAATACCGCTATCTGTTTCACTAATTTCGATGGTAGTAGTTTCGAGCAGTTCTTCAGCCCCTTCTTCATCGCTCGCTTTTGCTTTTTTTACGGCGCGAACAAAGACTTGATCGCGCGCCCAGGTTTTAAGTGTGATTCCGCCATTGCGGGCGTGTACTGAAAGCATTTTGCCAGGGACAAAATCAAGGGTGTATTCGACGATTTCTTCGCGTTTTTCCGCGGCACTGGCCGGGAGTGTGAATAACGCGGCAAGAACGAAAATCAGGCGCGAGGTCATGGTTGTCTCCTTTATAACTGTGGGTAACAGTAAGGTAAAGAATTAGACTCGCTCTTATGTCAAGAGTTTCGAAATTTTTTAGGTTTGAAGTGAAACAATTTTATTGAATTCGCCCAGAGAAATGCACCAGTGGCTACGAGAGACTTTTCCCGAGAAATAGAGGTTGGCCGTCAGCGGCATATCATGACGCCAAAAGCATTGACGGTTGGGATGCTGGTCGTTGTTGCTGTGAATCTGTTGGCGCCGTTTTCCGAGTGGATTGTGCGATCTACGCTGTTGACGACCAATTATTTTCCGCTGGGTTTGGCGGCGTTGTTCATTTTTGTGGTTGTGGTCTTGAACCCCATTTTGAAGACAGTGAAGCGCGAGGGGGGATTGACGGGCGATGAGTTGGGCGTGGTCTATACGATGCTTTTGGCGGCGGTATCAGTGCCCACTTATGGGGTGACAGGTTATGTGATTTCCGTGTCGGCTTCGCCTTTTTATTTTGCGACAACTGAGAATGGTTGGGGCGAATTTATACACGACCATGTGCCCCTGTGGGCTGTGCCCGGAGGTGGGCGCGCAGTGGCATGGTTTTTTGAGGGGTTGCCGCCAGGCGCGGAAATCCCGTGGGGTGTGTGGATTATGCCGCTGTTCTGGTGGGGATCGGTGATTGTCGCGACACTGACGCTTTGCACGTGTCTTATTGCGGTATTTCGCAAGCAGTGGATAGATAAAGAACGGCTGAATTTTCCCCTGGTTGATGTGCCGTTGGCGATGATGGATGGTGCCGCAGATGGTCGAATTTTGCCGAAATTTATGCGTAGTCGGTTGTTCTGGATCGGCTTTGCCATTGCCGCTGGCAAAATTGCGTGGAATGTGCCGGGTTATTTTTTTGAGGCCTGGCCGAGTATTCCCGCTATTCGATTGAGTATTCCGGGCGGGCAAGTTTGGCCGGGTATTTCGTCAAATTTCTCGCTGCCTCTGGTGGGGATTACGTATTTTGTCAATGTGGATGTGATTTTCAGTGTGTGGTTCTTCAACTTGTTTAATATGGCTGAGATCGCGCTGTTTAATCGCACGGGGTTTACCATTGGTACATCAGAGGTTTATTCGGTGAGTCCGGCAGCGTTGGGATGGCAGGGATTTGGGGCGTTTGTGGCGATTGTACTGGGCGGTGTTTGGGTTGCGTGCGAACATTTGCGCGGGGTGTGGCGAACCGCGTTGGGAAAGGAGAATGGCGTTTCAGATCGCGATGAGATCATGGGGTATCGCACGGCACTGATAGGAATTGCGCTCGGGGTCGTGTACATTCTTTTCTGGTTGACGCGCATTGGCATCCACCCCGGCGTGGCTTTGCTGCTTCTCTTTGCGGTTATTACGCTTTATCTGGGTCTGACGCGCATTGTCATTGAAGGGGGACTGGTTTTTGTGCGGGGGCCTCTCGTGCCACAGGCTTATCCGATGCATCTCATTGGTCCGGCGGATTTGACGGGTTCAACGATGACGGGGCTGGGGCTGTCGTACGGATGGGCGTGCGACCCCATTGCCACATTTATGCCTTTTGGCGCGAATGCGGCGCGCGTACACAGCGAGCGTCGGTTTCCGCGAGGTGTTTATCTCACCGCGGTTGGATTGGCACTGGGTATTAGTCTGGTCGTATCTTTTTATTTTTCGCTCAAGCTGGCGTATGCTTCGGGTGCGTACAATTTTGGCGAGTGGGTATTTCGACGCGGTGGGCAGGTGCCTTATGATACGGTTGTGGCGAAAATTAAGGCGGCAGAGACGCTCAAATTTGGTCATTTTGCGTTTTTGGGCATTGGCGCGCTTGTGACAGTTTTGCTGACGTATTTGCGCCATCGGTTCGCCTGGTGGCGCTTGCATCCTATCGGGTTTTCAATTGCTTCTGTGGGACAAGTACGATGGACTCTGTTGTCGCTGTTTGTCGCCTGGGCGATTAAAACACTTTTGATTCGCTTTGGCGGTTTGATGCTGTACAATGGCGCGAAGCCCTTTTTTGTCGGTCTGGTCGTGGGGCACTTTTCCGGTGCTGGTATATCGTTTATTATCGATGCGTTGTGGTTTCGCGGACATGGGCATAGTTTGTATTTTTGAATAGGAGGTTATATGATGAATGTAATTTGTATTTGTCTGGATACGTTTCGCGCCGATATTGTCGGGCCAAATCAGAAGCTGAGTTTTGTCGAGACGCCTAATATGGATGCGTTTGCAGCGGAGTCCGTGGTGTTTGAGCGGGCTTTTGGAGAATGCCAGCCGACGTTGCAGACGCGGCGGGGTTTGTTTACGGGACGGCGTACCTTTCCCTGGCGGTACAATTTTGATCGGCGCGGGCACTGGCATCACGCGCCTGGTTGGCACAAAATTCCGCCAGAACAAGATACGCTCGCTGAAATTCTGGTGGCAAATGGGTATCTGACCGGGTTGGTCGCCGATACGTATCACATGTTTAAGCCGACGATGAATTATACGCGTGGATTTGTGACTTATGATTTTATTCGCGGGCAGGAGAGTGACAACTGGCGGTTTGGCACGCGGGAATCGATTGAAGATTTGTTGCGCCCGCATGTGCGTGAACCAATCAACTGGGATCGGCATGTGGGGTTGATGCAGTATATGTTCAATCAGAAGTTTCGGCAACGCGAAGAGGATTACAGTTGTGCGCGTGTGTTTCGGCGCGCGGCGGATTGGCTGAGCGAGAATGCACGCAATGCGCCGTTTTTCCTGTGGATCGATTCTTTTGATCCGCACGAGCCCTGGGATCCGCCGCGGGAATATGCAGATCGGTACATGCCCGATTGGGATGGGAAGGATTTTATTACACCTGGAGCTGGAAATGAAGGCGATGGGGTGAGCGATGAGGAGAGAGAGCGGATTAAGGCGCTTTATTTTGGGGAGGTCACGCTGGTGGACCGCTGGGTGGGGCACTTGCTGGATCGGGTCGATGATCTGGGTTTGAAAGGCGATACGATTGTGATGTTGATGTCAGACCACGGCACGCAGGTGCTGGATCACGGGCAATTTGGCAAAGGGCCAGATTGCCTGCATCCGTATAACACGCGATTGAACTGGATGGTGCGACATCCCGATGTGTGCAAGCGCGTTTCGGGTTTTGTTCAGGCGCACGATTTGTTGCCCACTGTGTTGGGCTTGCTGGATATTCCCTGCCAGGCTGTGGATGGGACAGATGTCTGGCCGTTAGTGACGGGAGAGATGGATGCGGTGCGGGATCACGTTGTGATTGGCTGGGCCAGTTTTTCAACCGGGCCAGCTACAGGCAGGGCATCGGTGCGCGATGATCAGTGGAATTATACGGTGAGTTTAAATGATGTGAATAATGAAGAGCTCTTTGACCTTGTTGCCGATCCCGATGAGAATACCAATGTCGCCGCAGATCATCCCGATGTGGTGGCTTTGCAAAGATCGCGCATCCAGGCAGTGATTCACCAACCCCTGCCCGCCACGTTTAACGAAGTGTGCGACAATGCGCCAGCACCAGGTGCCATGTTTGTGCAGGGGAGAAAAAGAATGGGTTAAACCACCACGGGATCGCTATTTTTTGCAGCTTGCCAGGCCCGCCAGTCGCTGAGGAAGCGTTCCAGACCGATGTCGGTTAGGGGATGCGCGAGTAACTTGCTCAATACATCGGGCGGAAGGGTCGCCACATCTGCGCCAGCAAGCGCGCATTCGACGACGTGTTTGGGCGAGCGCAAACTCGCGGCCAGCACCTGGGTTTTAAATCCATAATTATCGTAAATCTGGCGGACCGTGCTGATCAATTCCATACCATCTTGTCCCAAATCATCAAGGCGGCCAATGAATGGGCTGATATAAGTCGCGCCTGCTTTGGCGGCCATCAGTGCCTGATTTGCGGAGAAGCACAGGGTTACATTTACGCGAATCCCATCATCCGAACACGTTTTGATCGCCTTTAGACCATCTGGCGTAATCGGAATTTTCACTACTACCTGTTCGTGAATTGCAGCATTTCGACGCGCTTCGGCGATCATGCCCTCAGTATCGGTGCTGACTACCTCGGCACTTACCGGTCCATCTACAATTCCGCAGATTGCGCGAATGATGTCTTCAAATTCCCCTTCTTCTTGCGACATAAGAGAAGGATTTGTCGTCACGCCATCCAGCACACCCATGGCCTGGGCTTCGCGGATTTCGTCTAAATTGGCTGTATCGATAAAGAACTTCATGTATGCCTCCTTTTTATGAATGTACGAATAACGGAGCAGTGTACAACTGGCCGTCTCTCAGACAGTTTATCCGCGCAATCTGCGTAATCCGCATCATCCGCGATCTAAAATACGCGCTCGACCAAAAATGAACACATTTCTCTGAGTACTTCTCTCGATTCCGATGGGGGCAACTGGGCGAGGCGTGCTTCGGCAGATTCGGCGCGCGTTTGGCAAGCCCGTTGCGCTTTTTCAATTGCGCCATATCTTCCCATCAATTCAATTACCCACTCGATTTCTTCTTGCGATGTTGCATCTCGATCTCGGTCCAGAATTTCGCGCACTTTTTGATTTTCTTCTGGCGTACAGTGGTTGAGCAAATCGATGACCATCAAGGTGCGCTTGCCCTCGGCAATGTCCCCGCCGCGCTCTTTGCCATAACCCCCGGATGTGGTTGTGGGAGCTAATGTTGCATCGGTATCTTCAACGACGATATTGAGCAAGTCATCGCGAATTTGAAATGCAACAGCTATGGCTTCACCAAAATCGCCAATCGCCCGTTTCATGTCATTGTCAGCACCCGCAATAATCGCGCCCATGGTACAGGGTCCGCGGCCACTATACCATCCCGTTTTGCGCCGCAGCATGTCAACAAAATCGCGTACATCGGGAATGGCTTCGGCCTCGATCCAACCGATATCCAATGCCTGTCCTTCAAATGTTATTTGTGCGCCCTGGATCATTTCACAAAGCAAATCGAGAGTTGTTGTTTCCCCTAATATTTCGCGATTTGCATATAATATTTCAAATACTTTGGAATAGAGTGCGTCGCCCACGTTAATGCTCAGCGGAATCCCGTGTATCAGATGCAAACACGGTTTTCCTCGCCGCATCAAAGAGGCATCCTCAATGTCGTCGTGTACCAGGGCAAAGGACTGAAATAACTCAAAAGCAGCAGCCGTGCGCAACCCCACACCAGGATCACCCCCAAATGCCTCAATGCCCAGCAGCACCAGTGCCGACCTGAACCGCTTCCCGCCGCGCTGGGGATAATCGCGCATAGGTGCGTACAAATAATTAATTGGATCTTTATCTTTTGGCAAGAACCGATACATTTCCTCGTCAATACGAGGCACCCAGGTTTCCAAATAATTTTTTAATCGCGTTTCCATTTTATCGCCTGAACTCCTTTACTTTTTTGCGAATTTTTGCCTCGACATTTGCCGATAGAGGCCGAACGGGAATTTTTTCATCGCTGTGAGTAGCAATATCACCTGTGATGGATATTTCAAGACGCGGATGTTTGGGTACATAAGGTTCTTTTTCCAACATCGCATGTAACAAGACGAGGGCGGCTTCTTTGTCGGGAATCGTTCCTCTCGTATTGCCATCGTCGCCAGGAGGCAATGGCGCGCCCACACACGACGGACACCCCGCTTCACATTCGCATTCCGATACGACCATCCAACAGGCTGTTATGACATCTTCGATCATCTCATAAGCTTTTTCCGAAAAACCAATGCCTCCCGGATGTCGGTCATATACAAATGCGGTCGGAAGCCCCGTATTGGAGCTATCTACTGTGGTGCCAATATCCATGACATCGCACATTGCAAACAGGGGGAGCACTTCTCCCATTACATTGGCAATGCCTTTGAGTCCCTCAGATGGCACGCGCCCATGGCTACGACACTGGTTTAGCCCTTTCTGGGGCGGTACGACCCAGCAGGCGGCTGTATCGAGCTTGCGCTCTGGCAAATCGAGATTTTCCCAGCCAATGCTGTCGCGGTCTTCAAATTTCACTTTCTTAAACATCGTTACCAGTGACGAGACAGAGACATCGCCAAAATATACGTCACTGACGCGCCAGGCGCCCGATATTTCGGTATTATTTACGACAATACTCGTCTCGTCAACTGCATGGGTATAATAGTCCAGTGCTTTTTGACTTACCCGTGCAATTTTGCGCTCTGTGTCGAGTTGATCGACAAAGTACGTCTGCCCATTGTGCAAATATACAGCGTGTGTATGTATCTGAAAAAACGCGCTGATTTCATCCAGGGAACCGATTACCTGTGCATCGCCTTCTGTCTCGTCGATAATAGTATAGGTCGGATCGCTGATATTGCGCAGCCCGACCTCTGCTGCTGGATATCCCGATTGGCTGTAAAACCACTGCCCATTGAGCTGGCGCGTCATGCCTTCATCTGATAGAATCTCGAGTAGCGCACCCGTAAATTCTCCCATTACTTCGCCTTCTTCGCCCCGCACAGGCAGTTCTCGCAAAGCACACCGCAGATGTCCCACGACGAGATGCGGGTTGTTGGGATCAATAGTCGCGTGTTCGGGCGATTGTCCGAAAAAATAAGCCGGATCGCGCATCAAAAATTGATCGATGGGCGCATTGTGTGCCACAAAGACCACCAGCGACTCTTCGGACTGCCGCCCCACACGTCCCGCTTGCTGCCACATGCTGGAAATACTGCCCGGGTATCCCACAATTAACGCGGCATCCAGGTCTCCAATATCAATCCCCAATTCCAGGGCATTGGTACTCACCACGCCGAGCAACTCACCTTCGAATAATTGCCGCTCAATTTCTCGCCGTTCTGCAGGCAGATATCCACCGCGATAAGCGCGAATTGCGCCTGCCATCCGCTGGCTTACCAGTGACAGATCCTCTTGCACATAGCGATAGATCACTTCTGCAGATGTGCGCGCTCTCACAAACGCGATGGTTTGCACCCTGTTGTGGATGAGTTTGCCGAGCAACCAGCGCGCCTCGGTATTTGAACTGCGCCGATCACTCGTGGTGCCTTCCAGGAAAGGCGGATTCCAGAATGCAAAGTGGCGTCTGCCCCGCGGGGAGCCATCCCGATCAATCAGGGACATCGGCTGTCCGGTCAATGCTTCGGCGTGTTCTTTGGGATTTGCTATGGTCGCGGAGCAGCACACAAATTGTGGGGGCGTGCCATAGTGCGCGCAAATTCGCATCAAGCGGCGCAATACATTGGCTACATGCGAGCCAAAGACCCCTCGATAAGTGTGTATTTCGTCGAGTACTACATAGCGCAAGTTTTGAAAAAAGCGCGCCCAGCGCGGGTGGTTGGGCAACACGCCCTGATGCAACATATCGGGATTGCTCAAGATTACCCGTCCTTCTTCGCGCAGTGTTTTGCGCTGGTTGGACGGCGTATCTCCGTCGTAAGTACCCAGAGAAAATTTCAATTGCTCGTTTAGTTCGCCAAACCGCGCCAGTCCTCGCGCCTGGTCCTGTGCCAGGGCTTTGGTCGGGAAGAGATAAAGCGCAGTCGCCTGCGGGTCAGATAGCAGTGCTTCCAGCGTGGGTATTTGATAACACAGAGTTTTCCCACTCGCCGTTGCCGTAACTACTACCACGCCTTCCCCGCGCCTCAGAGCGGCCAGAGCATCGGCCTGATGCGTATAGAGCCGATCAATGTCCTGCTGTTTCAAGGCGTTGGAGATCGCGGGATGCAGTGCGCGGTCATCATCGGCGAATGTAGCTTCTTGCGCGGGTATGGTTTCTATATGAGCTACCTGACCGGCATACCCATAGTCGCGGCGAACATGTGCAATAAATTGATCAAAATTCATCATGCGGGAAGGACTTTTGAATTCCAAAGGGAGAGAGAAAGGAAGTGAAAAAGAAAGAGGGAGGTACGATAGCTATAGAAATATAGCTGGAAGGTGAAAATGGGTCAACTTAAAAGAGGCGAATAGAAGGTGTGCATGCCCTGACAGTGTGCGAGGATGGGGGCCACCTATAACTACAGAGCATGGGAGAGACGCAGGTATAAATACCTCCCCAAGAAGTCGTAGGTATTGGCATCGGAAGTGCCGAGGAAACCATTGTATATCACTGCTGGTGCCTGATTGAGGATATTGTTTATTCCGATTGTGAGTAAGGAGTGACCAAAGGCTGTACCCAGTTGGTATGATCCATGCATACTAAAGATGCTGTTGGGACTAACTTTGCGACTCGGTGGTATTTCTGTCACATCCGGACGGTACTTGCCCTTGCAGTCGTCATCCTCGCATTCCTCGAATCCGCCTATGTATCGCCAGGTCAGCCCAATGGAAGAACGGTTACTCTCTACGCTAACTGAAGCGGCGTGACGCCAGCCTGGGAACACGCCCAGATCGTAGTAGCCCTTGCCTTTGACCAACTCTGAACCGTTGGCTGAAGGCAGGATCTGATCGTAATTCACGAGCAGGTTGCTTTCTATTTGCGCCGAGACAATGCCCAGAGGTGAGTCAGTAGCGTAATGGAGTCCGATATCCATGCCGCTGGTTTCTGTTTCGCCAACATTGGTGTTGGGTGATGAGATAAAATTAATCAGTTTGGTTTTTGGGTCGCGCACGACTTGATCGCAGTTGGATGGCGTGTCCTGCGAGTAGCAATTACTTAATATGAGGCTGGCGGGTAACGCGCCGATCTCATTCGTGATCGCGCTGGTATAGTAATCGACAGTTATATCGAATCCATCCAGAAAGCCCGTCTGATAAACCAGACCTGCCGTGAGCATTGTGGCCTTTTCTGGATCGAGATCTGTGCTGCCACTGAACTGGGCTCGCAGTTGTGCCCGTGAATCCTCGAAGTCGGATGGAATGCCTTGGGCCGCGCAATTTCGCATTTGCTGAGCGGTTAACGCTCGGGCATTGCCCGCTTCATCGACTGCACTACATGGATCGCTGACCAGCGGGAAACCATCGCTGTTGCCAAGGAACATTTCGGCGATGCTGGGGGCGCGAAAAGCATTGGAGTATGTGGCACGAAATGCCAGCCCTTGAGGCAGTTCGAGACGAGTACCCGCTTTATAAGTGGAGCCAAAGCCGAACGAATCGTAGTGGAAAGAGCGCCCAGCGGTTATTAAATCGAGGCCGACTTCTCCCGCTTTGTAGAGCGGCAAATGGGCTTCCGCATACAAAGCCTTGACCGAGTACGCACCATCGGTGGGGGCCTCGTCACTACCGGTAGTATTTCCCGATGCGGTTATGGGATCGGGAAGATAGGCTCCCGCTTCCCAGCGTGAAGATAGACCTGCGGCTATGACCAGTGGACCAGCCGGGAGTTGCGCGATCTCTCCGGTCAGATTCCACTGCAGGATTTGCTGTTGAGAGTAGCCTCTGGCGATACCGGTATATTGTATGTAGTCTAACATTTCTTGGGTGATTGTGCCTGCACCGTGGAGTATATCCAGCGACACGCAGTCGCCGGTACAATCCTCGTCTGGCCCTAATGCCCGAACAAGATTACTGATTATAAATCGGCCCTCGTTGACGCTGGTGCCTTCGCTGCGTCCGTAGGAAAAGGACAGGTCAGCGTCAAAGCCCATGAGCCGATGGTTCAATCCCAGGACCAGGCGATAGGTATCAATATCCTGGAGATAGTTGCGATTGCCTGCTTCGAGAAAACGCCGCCGAACATCGATAAAATCACGGCCAAATTCGTTGTACCGGTTGGTAGATGACACGACGATGCCGTCGCTGATGGTAAACAAAGGCGTCGGGGCCAGCTTTTGATCGGATTGGCGATTGGTGTACGATACCTCGAAGAAAGTTTTCGCATCTTCTGCGAATTTGTAAGCACCGCTGAGAAAGGAGCTGTAGCGTGTCTGTGGGGTGTAGAGGTAATTCTCCGGTTGATAATTGTACGTGTCACCGCTTCCATCAGAGGAGATTCCCGCCCAATTGAAGGGGCGCCAGCCGGTGTGTGGATCGAGGTGGTAATCACCGGCGTTCTCGCCAGCCGCCGCAACGACTGCCTGCCAGGCTTCGTTGCCCTCTGTACCCAGGCGGTCGATGATGTGGCCTTCCGGGGTGGCTGAACTGCCGTTTTTGTTATAGGTGCCGTCGTTTTTTCCCCAATCGTAGTTTTTGTCCGATACGCTGAAACTGCGGTCGCCGGTCCAGACGGGCTGCCGGTTGTGGTAACCGGCAGAAAACAGGATGTGGCCTTTTTCGCTCTGCAAACCGGCGGTTATGCTGAGGTCGCGGACTTCGCCATCACCTGCACCTGAAATTCCCTCATAATAATCTATCTCTACCCCTTCCATATCTGACCGGGTGATGATATTGACCACGCCCCCAATAGCGTCTGATCCATATACGGCCGAGGCTCCATCCTTGAGTACTTCGACGCGTTCGATGACCGAAGTGGGAATAGAATTGAGATCAACGGATGAATTTGCGCCTGTTCCGCCCGGCACAAAGCGACGTCCGTTGACCAATACCAGAGTGCGATTAGAGCCGAGTCCGCGCAGATTAATCCGGGTAGAGCCATCACCGCCGTTGTTGGACTGGGTATTGGTCGCGTTGGACTGTACTGTGAGTGTTTGTAGCACATCGCCAATGGAAGTCAATCCCCGCGCTTTGATTTCGTCACTGGATAGGACGACGACTGGCGCTGGTGAAAGGCTTTCCGCACTTTTGATGCGGGAACCAGTTACGACAATCTCTTCAAATTCGTAGATTTTCGGCTCTTCTGGCGATTCTTTAACATCCTCTGCGAATACTGGTATAATAAAGACGATAGCGATTATCTGCCAGAATATGTGCTTCACACTCATCTATACCTCGCGATTGGAGAATGACAATTTTTTAGCCACTGCACGCATACGCATCAAATACAATTTTTAAATCGCGTTTTGCGCGTGCAAAATCCGAATATGGCTGACGCGAGCGGTTTTGAAGGCAGGACAAAAAATCAGCCATCATCGCGCGATAGCCCATCAAATCTTTTAGACCCGGCCAGAGAATTCGAAAGCCTTTCTGGGGTTTGCGAATATAGATGCCGTTGCTTTCAAAAACAATGCGTCCGTGTGATCCTTCGATATAAGAATGCTGAAAAACGCCTTTTGTCAAACTGGGTGTTTGCCACGAGTAATGCAATTCGCCAATCGCGCCTGAGGGATAGACCATCCGCACGACAGATTCGCGCTCTGGTGTACCGCCGGAAGAGCCAGGGAATATCGCTTCGACCTGTTCGGGCACCGCATTGAATAGATCTGAAATCAGGGCAATAAAATGAATACCGCCTTCCAACAAAGCACCATGAGCACTTTTCCATCCCTGCGCCTGCTGCGTTGTGAGCTTTTTCACAGAAACCGAACGCATTTCGCCGATATCGCCCTGAGCGACCATTTGCTTGATGTACGATAGTGAGAGTTTGTAATAATAATTCTCGGCGATCATCAATAAGGGGTTCCCAACCCGTTCCAACACAGTCTCGATCTCGACAATTTCCTCTGGCGAGATGCACATCGGTTTTTCGACGAGTACGGCTTTGCCGGCTTCTAATAATGCGATTATCTGGTCTTTGTGATGCTCTGGCGGGGAAGCGATTACTACGGCATCTACATCGCTTTCCAATACGGCGTTTAGGTCATCAAAGATGCCGTGCCCTCGGAATTTGGTATTAAATTTATACGCGCTTACCCGCGACCGACTGCAAAAATACAACGTCGCTCGCCATTGCAAATTTTTCGCATGAAGCGCTCCGATATTCCCACAACCCAGGATGCAGATACGCGGTTTTTTATACGTTAGATGATTCATTTTTGATTGTTCTAACGTTTATACCTGCTGTCCAAGGCAATAGCACAACCCGTCCGGTGCAATAACAAAGAATATGCGGAAGGATTTATCACCGTGTTGGTCGATTCGATAATCGGGGTCATCGTTTTCCAGTCCATTATTCTTCAATTCGTTAAAGGCGATTTCGACATCGTCTACTTCAAAAAAACAACCCTCTTGAGTCGGATCACCACCATTTTCTGCCAATCCTATCTGGATATCGTCTCTTGCGAGAATAGCGGATTTACAGGGCGCATCCTGCCGAGATACGACCTGAAATCCCATGATTGTTTCGTAAAAAGGGATAGCTTCTTTTAGGTTCTCAACAGGGAGGTTCAGGGCGTCTTGCATATAGGGCGAGGCAGTTTTGAATACGGTTTTGGTTTTCATACTTACTCCTTATAGATTGTGCCTATACGAATACTGAGGGTGAGACACCGAATCGTTCGGACAAAGCACGTATTTGGCGGATGTTCAGCTTCCGCTTCCCGCCCAAAATTTCTGAAACTACTCCTTGCGATCCTACCTCTGGCAAATTCGATTGAGTCAATTCATGTTCTTCCATGAGGAATCGAAGTGAATCCACACCCTCTGACCTGGGTATGGGATGGTGTTGTTCCTCCCATGCGTGAACAACAGCACCCAGTGTATCGAGTAAAGAATAAAGAGGGTGTTGCTCATCAGTACCCACCTCATCGATCAGGTCGTTGAGACGCTCCAGTGCCAGATTATAGTCCCGCTCGTCCTGAATCTCGAGTAAAGGACTCACTTGCGTCCAGGATTGCTGAAGCTGTGGGGTAATAGTACTCATGTCATCCAAGCTGTGGCTCGGGCTGTCCCTTCCGCGGGCACATCCACCCGCACGGTCAGCACGGTATATTTCCCATTGTCGCTGGTGATCATTGTTTCCAGACGTCCGCCATCCACTGCGTAAGCTCCTGCTGGTAGCACAAATGTCACCCGGCAATCGGGAAATGTGTCTTTCAGCATATTGGTCACTGTGGCCGTCACTTTGTCGTGTTCCCCGTCGTTATCCGGATCATATGTCACGCTAAGTGGCGGTGGCCCCGCTCGATCAAAAGGAATGGGAGCAACAGCATCTCCACGATAGGTCGCCGATGCTACATGACCGTCTTTAAAACGCACCACCCGAAAACTGCTGCTGTTGATCTTGCCCACCCGCGTCGTGGGTGTGGCTCCAATGGTCATCACCTTCTCTCCTGGACCATGCGCGTCGTGGATCAACTTTATCTTATGCCTATCCAGAAATGTCTCTACTGGCGCATTGTGCTCGAATGCGTTGATTATCTTGATCTTAGCCTGCGCTCGCGAGGACAAAAGTGCGTCGGCTTGCGATAGATCTACATGCCAGGGATGCCCGAAATTCAGGATGCATAGGTCTGGACCATAATCGGTGATTCCCACCTGATCTCCATACCACTTCTCGTGTCCATAAAATTGATGATTGCCGAATGTAATCACATAGGGCATCTCCAGTACCAGGTGTGATCCTGAGATATATGCCGGATTTACAGCATTGCTGATCAGGACCATATCCGGTGCGATCAGGTTGGCGATCTCCGCCAGCCGTCTCTCGTACTCTGCCTGATATTGTCCCTGTGTATCCAGGTGTCCAAACGTCATAAATACCGGATCTTTCGGATAGTCTCGAACGACGTACACGCTTCTGGGAGATTGTCGCGTGAAATCTCCCCGTGAGCCGGACACCTTTATCGATAGATCGTATAATCCCGGTGGTATGTCTTGAGATAGCTTTACCGTACCTTCCCGGTCATAATAAAACTTCGCACTCGAATCTTCTTCAAACGCCACTGTGCGTGAGATCGTGGCTGGTCCAATCCGACGCGACAACTTCACTTGCCCTATCGTGTGATCGTAGGCCCCCAACCGCACCCGAAAAGATTCTTTGGGCCGACGGATGGTCGGGTGCCCCAGAACCGGGAATCGGACGCCTTGTGGTATGGTCTCCGAATTTTGGTGCAGATACACCGGCGGCAGGCGCGTTTCTTTTTCTTTTTGGATCGCGATTCCTTCTATTTTTTTAGATGTCCATCCGCACGCAACCAATTCCAGTGAATATCCCTTTCCTGCGGGTAGGCCGGTCAGACGGCATGCCCCCGACAGCCAATTCCGTACCAGCGCGTTTCGCACTATTTGATTTCCCTGACGTACCACCGCTCGTGCATCTACGAAGAAGCCATTTTCCTCACCGTTGAGTACAAATGACAGCTCTCCAGAATGCTCTGCCAGAACTCGAAATCCAGATATACGGCAGCCCATCTCGCCCCTATTCTGACGATGATCAATGCGTACCCGGTGTTTTCCTTGTGCCAGTTCCCTCGCCAGTACCACCTCTTGTGCTTCGTTACCCGGATACAAGATGTGCGGGCTTCCATCATCCACTGTCACAATTAGCTTTCCCAGAGAAGGTTTTCCGTAGGCCGATACGGCATGCTGCCCCAGACCAAGTGCCACTCCTGTACCGGTAAATTCAAACGTCAAGGCAGCGCCATTATCCTCCGTCTCCAGACAGGCTGTCCTGGCATACCGGAACTGGCTCTCCCACCACGTACCCGACCGCAGCACACGGGCTGTATCCAGAGCTGATACCCACTCCTTACTCATTGGTGTTCACCCCCCTCATTAGACCTCTCTCGTAACAACATTCAGATCCCATTTCTGCCAGTAATATCTCACCGGGTCGCTCGCGTCCCATTTTTCGTACACATCTTCCCAGGTCAGCCAATTCATGTGCGGTTGTAGCGAATCCTCTCGAACCGGATGACTTCGCGGTTGATACCGATAATCAGATGAAATTCGCAGACGGTCTGCAGACTCGTTATCGCGCCCTTGATGAATGGTCAGGCTGTGTAGAATAATCACGTCACCGCACATATAATCTCCGCCGACCCAGACGGAATCCTCTTCGACGGGAACTTGACGGCCACCCGGTCCCATGCCTTCGGATGTCTCCAGTTTCCCGCGTCGGTGAGATCCGCGTGCGACGGCAAGTCCACCGAGTTCCTCTGGACAGTCACCATAGGGGATCCAGGCTGTCCAGGTCTCGTCCGATCCCCCGATGAAGTAATTGTCCTGGTGCGGTGGGGTCGAATGGGTATCCGTATCGGGGAAGACAAGGCGGCAAATGTTTCGGCTGTGCGGGAGCACCTGTTCGCCGAATAGAACTTCAAACGCCCGAATCAGAGGGGGGGCGAGTGCGAGTGCGTGAAAGTCTCTAATTTTCTGTACATCACCATAAAATGCCTGCCAGCGCGGGTCTCTGCTCTCGACGACCTGAATGTCGGGTTTTGCAATGCCCGCTGTCAGTTCGGATCCGTCCGCCAGCCACCCGTGATCCCGGCAGACACCGAGAATCTGGTGCCGAACCTCGAGTACACGTTCCGGATTGAGCAGGTTGCGAAAGAACAGATATCCGTTCTCCTGTGCCTGTTGTCGAAGCGCTTCAGGATCCTGCAACAGATCCGTCGCGTCCTCAAGTGCCTCAATCTGTTTCATTTCAATCATCGCCATTATGATGGTCTCCTTTTTCTGAACGAGTTGGAACTCGCGTCAGGGGGCCAACTCCTGAATTTCGTCTGGCTCAGGTATGGATGTGAATTGGACAGCTTTTATGGTTTTACGGCCTTGAAGGATCGCTTTGCACAGGCGATGGCCGCCGTCCATGAGTGAGCCATCTGCATTTAGAATGATAGGATATTTTAGGGAAGCGTTGTTAATTTTTTCACAATGTCGCACGATTTCTCTTAATGTAGGTTTTTTTTCTCCAAACCAACAGTCTTTGTCCAACTCTTTAATTGATGATACTTCAATTTCAAATGGAGAAAGATCTCTGGATAGCATCCAGAGTTTTTCGGTGTACCACACGAGCCGTTTGCCATCGCGTATTGTACTGTGTTTCTGTGGCACGATTCCTCCTTTTTCAGGCCATACTCAGGCTGTATCGAATTTCTCTGCGTTCAATCCCAGCAAGAGGTTCTGCTTTTTGCGCACCATCCGCAGTGAATCCGAATTTTCTATAAAAGGAAATCGCTCTCTGGTTGGTTTCGAGGAGCCAAATTTTCACCGTTGAACAATTCATCTCGCGAAGGGCCGCGAGGGAAGCCTCCATCAGCTTTCGACCAATGCCGCGGTCCCAGAATTCTTCAAGGGCGTAGATTGCATAGACTTCGCCAACGGAGTTTTTATCCAGTCCATCATCGCGTACGGGGCCGAAGCTGATGAAAGCAACGATCCTTTGCTCTACTTCGGCTACAAGTACTTTGTTGGAGGGGCTATTGAGGGTCAGGTGCCATTGTTGCTCCCTCTGGTCAACAGACAAATTATCGAGGATGTCGTCGGGCAATTGTCCCTTGTACGCAGCCTGCCATGATCGCACATGAACTTCGGCCAAGCCTCTGGCGTCGTCTTTGGAAGGTTCTCGGATTATCATTGCCATGGTTGGAGACCTCCTTAATTTCAAAGTGATGACGCATTCCCTCATTCCTTGAGCGCGTCTCTTACGGCTCTGGCGAGTCCCGGGTGATCCTGCAGGGTGTTTAAGCGAGAGATGACGAGATTGCCGCTGCCGTATTTCAGAGCGATTTCTATCTCTTTGGCAAGGCGTTCGGGCGTGCGCACGAAGCCGGGCAGGTCGTGGATGCCGATGAAGGGGACAAAGCGGTTGATCTCCAGATTTTCCAGACGCTTCATTTCGGCGGCTTCCATTTCAACGCGTTCGAGTCGCCATTCGGGGGGATAGAACCAGGAGATGGTCTGTGTGCAATAGTCGAGTTTGTATTTGGCACCAATGTACTCATCGGGAAGGAAGTACGGCCAGACATGGTTGGTGACAATGGCATTGGGATTTATGGATTTGGCGTGGTCGTAGAGGAGGCGGTGAACGTCAATAAGTGTTTGCGTCGAGACTTTTCCCATGATTTCGATGTTGGACAGATCGGGGGTTTGCACACGCGCTTCTTTACGGAGGGTTTCGCAGCGGTCGCAGAAACAGGCGTAGTAGTTGACAAAGCCAAAGCCGTCGAGGGCGATTCCGTCGGCGATGTCGAGGGCGAGTTCAACCCGCTTCTTGAGTTCGTCCTGGGATTCGGGATGCTCGAAACAGAGGACCGTTCTCGGTAAGACGAATGATTGCCAGCGGTAGCTCTCTCCGTGCAACCGGAGCCAGGATTGTCTGGCGATGATGTCCGATACCTTGTGTTCGAATTCGCGCATTTTCTGAAGGCAATGCGGATGGGCATTTTCAAAGTCGTCGTCGGAATAGGGGAAGACAGTGGCGATGATCTGGATGTCCCGTTTATGGGCTTGCGCGACCATTTCAGGGGTGGCGCTATTGGTAATAAGCATGTTGCAGCCAAGGTCAGCCACAAAATCGACGGCTTGTTCGCGTTCGGTGTCGGTTCTGAGGCGCTCGATGGCCCAGATGGCTTTCATCAGGTAATATCTCCCAGGTATATGGGAGGAGTCCCGGAGTCAGCGTCAAGATAATCGAGTAAGAGCTTGGGATAGAATCTCAGGTTCTTGAGTTCACCGATGCTCATCCATTTCACCCCAACCTGGATCGAATCTCCCGCTGGGGCTTCGGAGGTATTATATCCTTCATCAACGGAACATCGGAAGATGAAGTCAATTAAATGGCCCCCCTTTGTCCAGGAGTCGGCGTGATTGTCAGTGATATATTCTCGAACAAAGTTTAAACCTTCAACAGTGACGTCAGCACCTATTTCTTCCTGGCATTCCCGCTTGAGAGCATCTATAAGTGTCTCTTTTCCGGATTCCATGCCTCCCCCTGGTAGAATGTACCAAAGACCTTTGTCGTCGATATTCTCGGTAACGAGAATTTGGTCGCCTCTCTGGATCAAAGCCTTGGCTGCATTTCGTAAGCTCATAATAGATACCCCAAGCGTATTCTATTCATCTCAGATCACTTTCCTTCAACACGTATTTAATCTGTGCGTTTCCATCTTCATCGACGATTTTCAGGGTTAGCTCGCGGTTTCCTTTGGGACCAGAGAAACGGAGTAACCCAAAGTTGAAACCGGGATAGTCTGTTGCGATACTCTGTGGGTTTCCGCGCCAGCCCGAGCGGGATCTCTGGACGATTGGATCTGTCCTGACGGCGGCGTTGGAGCTGAGCAATTCAAAGAGGGGATAGGTGTCCTGTCCCTCGCGATAGAGGCGGTTGAGCGTCCCGACGTGCCAATCTCCTGCGATGAAGATGACACCGGTGATGGCTTCGGCGAACATCCATTTCAGGAAGTCGTCTCGCTCTGTACCGAAATTGTCCCAGCGCTCGCCGCGTCCCGTGAAGTCAACGACCATGCTATTTCCATTGGCGATCACTTTAAATGTTGCCGTGCTCGCCTTTAGAGACGCTTTCAGCCAGTCGATCTGGCCCTGTCCGAACATGGTTTTGCGGTCTTCTGCTTCGTTCGGGTCCCGATGATAGCGGTCATCGAGCATGAAGAACTCGACATCGGCGATTCGAAACTTGTGAAAAATACCCTTTGTCTGGGGAGTACCTCCGCCCGAATTTGGCCAATACCGTCGATACAGTTCCAGGGTTTCTTCCCGATAGGAGAATGTGCGATCGGAGTTGTTGGGGCCATAGTCGTGGTCGTCCCAGATCCCATAGCTGGGCGTCGTTGCCATTAGTGCTCTGATTTCCGGTACATGCCGTACTTCCCGATGATATCCCGCCATTGCATAGCGGACTGGATCCGGATCCTCGCCGTAGTGGCTGGATCGCCCTGGCATGTAGTTGATGTCGCCAATAAAGAGAAATGCGTTTGGGCGGTGTTGCAAGGCTTCTGCAAATGCAGGTTGCATGGGCTGTGTTCCCGGGTTTAGACAGGAACCAAATCCCACGGAGAATTCCGCGATGTAGGTCGAGTCATTTCGCCGCGGTTGCATCGCGGGCATTGTGCGGAATACCTGCGGAACAAGTGCTCTTACCTGTTTTCCATTTACCGAAATCGCGTAGTGAACCCTCGTGTTCTGCACAAGTCCGTTCAGTGTCACCGTGCCAGTGTGGGGATAGATTTCCGAGGTCATCGTTTCTACTGCTGCACGGGTGATCGTCATTGCTCTGCCCGTCTGTGTCCAGTAATCTACTGTGACTTTTGCCTGTGTGTCTGTCTCTACCCAGATTATCGCCGATGATGTCGTTGTGTGGCTTATCATTGGACCTGCAATTAGTTCTGTCGCCATCATCCGCGTTGGGACAAGCATCAGTACTGTCAGGATCAAAATTTTCATTCCTCCTCCTCTTGTGTAAAGACTTTGGAAACTATTATTTTTTCCAGTTCTTCAGATCGCTGAGAGCCGATCAATAGTCGTTTCCCATTCGTTAGTTCTAATTGCACGCCTTGATCTCCACTCACATTATAAGCCATTCCTTTAGTTCCATATCGAATTCCCCATCCGCCATATTCTTTGATTGGGCTGTACTGTCTGGCATCACATTTTGCAATTTCTGAGAATGGGATTACCTCTCTCTTTAGCGGAAAGAAGCGGATGTGAATGGCGTCATTTTTGACTTCAGTTACCATCTTTATCGAAAGCATAAACACCGGTACCAATACCAGAGCCAGCACAATGGCACCATAAATGAGCATCTTGGTGCCAGACATTGGCCAGTTCCGAAATACCGTGAATCCTATATAGATCAAAGCTGAGATACAAGGTACAAGTACAATAGCCAATAGCCAGCCCTGTCGAAATTGCTGTATTTCGATGAAATTTGAGTTGTCCATTTATGACTCCCAGGGAATGGGTACATTAATCTCTGTGGCAATGCGTTGCAACATGTCGAGATGTTCTTCGGTCATTGGGATACCGCTTTGCTCGCGCGTTTGTTCGCGTTTCCATTCCAAACTGCCGGGGACTTCGGCACTTGTCAGCCCTGGCATGGGGTTCAGCGACCGGGTTTCGCGCAAGATGCGAGAGAGTTCTTTCTTATAAGCCTCCAAATCGCCCAGTTGCGCCACGTCAATCGCCACAATCATAAATCCCCGAGTGGCACTTGAAAATTTTGGTTTGTGCGATTCAGGTGTCGCCGTGCCCGCCAATATGCCGGCTAAGAACCACGATGTAAATCGCATTCCCAAACTTTTAAAAATAAAATCTGGGAATGTCTGCAATGCTTCGGCGAGTTTGCTGCGGTTTTTCAACATGTTTGCGTTCATGTCCAGTACAAAAGGCGGATTTTCAGCAGTTGGTATGCCAAAACACATCGGGGGGGCAGACATCGCATCCCATACCGTTGCATCGAGGTGCGTCGGTTTTTTCCAGGCGATACCTCCTGCCACGCAAAAGGTCGCCAGGTCATATGCCAGTGCCAGCCGGGCATAAATCCCCGCGCTGCCCACATGGCCGTGATTGCGCGTGCTCGCAACGGCAATGCCATTTATTTTTGCCTTTTCAATGATGGCCTCTGTCGCCCGCGTTGCCACGAGGTAACCCGCACCGCCATCGCCGTCAAAAATCGCCATTGAAGGAGCATCCATGATTTGGGCAATTTGGGGCTGTGGGTTAATGCGCCCTTCTCGAAACTCAGCTACATATCGCCGTAACTGTCGCGTGCCGTGTGTGGCGACTCCGCGTAAATCCACCTCTACCAGATAGCGCGCGATCAATGCGGCATCGCTATCGGGCAAATGGACTTTGCGCAATGCTGCGGTAGCAAAGTCGTGCAACAGATTGGGCATTATACGCCTGGCGTCTTCGGGGACATAAACGGGCATGAAAGTCTCCTGCGAGGTGGAATTATTATTCTGTCCAACTGGCAATGAAGTCCTCTGTGCTATAGTCCGCGGGCATTTCGTTGAAATAGTGCTTCATGGGGATGGACTGAAAGCCCGGCACAAAGTGTTCTTCATCCGATTGGAGTAGTGCTTCGAGTGGGCTGAAGCGATCCCAGAGTAAGTGGGCTTCTTCTGGAGTGAATCGGTCAGCGAATTTCAGTCCCCAGTTGAGCGTGATGGGATGTGTTCCCAGGAGGCGGCGTTGGAGGTCTTCGGCGATGTCCTGAAGCGGGGGATCTTTTCGCAGTCGAATCGCAAGTGCTGCTTTGCAGAGGAATACTGTTGACAGAATTCTGCCTTTTTCGGCACGCCATGGATGGAGGTTGTCCAGGGCGCTGAGATACGCGCTGCCATCTCCCGAGAGAACGGCTCTCAGTGCGTCTTCCGTATGCTGCTCCATCTTTTCGCTGCGGCCGTTCCAGCGTGCGAACGCCTCCTGCGCCTGCGAAGAGAGGTGGTCGGTAAACGAAAGGTCCTTGATTGATGTGTGGGTCGAGAATCCACCGTGAATGGTTCGGCGCATTTTGGGGCTGTAGTTGCTGCCCCAGTGGAGGATCGGGAGGATATAGACGACGCCATCACCGGCTTCGAGATGGGTCTGAACGCCATTGGGCAGTGGGCGGCAGGGATCTGCCAACATGAGTTCGTTCTCTTCGGGGGTGTTCAGCCGCAGATGGCTGCCCGGTATCACCCAGAGGACGCTATCGTCGTAGAGCGGGATGTTCCACTGGACGTAGCGCGGGCCTCCTTCGAGGATGTCGTCGATATAGCCCTGGAGGGGTGCCGTGTCGATCGGATGGTGATCGCGGTGCCACTTTGCCGGGCCGTGATTCCTGACGGGGTTGCACATCATCATCATTTCTGTGACGGCTCCGTCCGCTACATCGAGAAGTTCTGTGCTGACCCCGTGGATGTTTTCCTCGAGCCATACTTCGACCGCTGGTGCGGTCTCCTGGTTGATCTGATTGACGAGTGGCTGCCTTGAGAGTTGCAAGCGAGGCTGCGGTGCTGTTTCCCATACGCCTCCAGGTGGATCGTTTTCCGCGCGCTCGGCCTTCCAGTTCTCGCGCTGGCGGTCAACGAGTGTTTCATACGCCTGCCGCACGCGTTCGAGTTTGTCGCGTGGCACGGCTTCCTTGACGATGAGGTAGCCGGTTTCCAGAAATTCGTCGCGGTTGAGTTTCATGGCTGACTCCAATTGAGGTAAGGAGTATTCTGTATGGTGTTAGGTGAAAGCCGCTTCTACCCGGTCCGTACAAATATGAAATCTTCATCATCGCTCGGTGGTTCAAAGCGATTGATGAATTCTGTAAATGCATGATCGTTGATCCAAAGTGAATCCTAGTCGTTTTTTGAACGAGTTAGAATTCGCTTTCGAAGTACGTCAATGGGGGCGTCGAGGAAATAGAGTTTTGATTCCGCTCCTATGGCAGCCGCCGCTTGTCTGGTATTTTTGCGATCTTTTTTGTACCAGAACCCCTTATCGAGTATGACATCTGTGCCGAGGGCGAGATTGCGCGTGGCAATGCGCCAGATCAGTTTGGAAACGCGGTTGAAAAGTGTTTCAAACTGCTCGGGCGATCTTCCATAGAGTTGAACCATCCACTCGTCATAGGTATATCGCATGGCTCTGTGAGTCTTCTCAAGTTCCCGAGCAAAAGTGGTCTTGCCCGAACCTGGCCGACCGCAGAGTAAGTGAACAGTCGCCATTGTATTTGATCGCCCCCTCTTTTTCAATCGTCTGGTTTTTTTCCTATGTAGAGTATGTGTCTGGATGAAGCCACCATGCTTTGTTCTGAACTGATTTCGAATAGGAGGTCTAACCAGAGATCTCGCTGCTTTCCTTCAAGTGTGTTATAGCTTTCGTCGTCTGCGGAGATAGCAGGCTCGATACCTGCAATTTTGAGGGTGCGAAAGCCCACGCGCTCATGCATGGGGGCGATTTCTTCCAGCCGAACATAATAGCCGCGAAAGCCACCTCTTGGGGCATTGGCAGGGCGGTGGCCCTGTCTAACGACCGACCAAACCTCTTCCTGGTTCTCAATCCACGAAGGGTTGTCCTTGATGAGGCCTCCAAGAATACCGAATCTGGAAATCATTGCAGAAAAGATCACGCCCCCTGGTTTTAAACAGGCGTAGGCGGACCGCAGGGCTGCTGTTCGGTCAGTTTCAAGTAGCAGGTGATACAGAGGCCCCATAAGGAGAACAGCTTCGAACTCGCCGCGCGGAATTCCATTTAGTTTGCGTGCATCGCCAGTTTGGAACTCAATCTGATCAGAGAGGTTGAGCTTCTCTGCTTGCGCCTTGCATCGGGTGACGTACTCGTCGGCGAGGTCAATAGCCGTGATCTGGTAGCCTCGATTTGCCAGAGGAAAGGAGTAAAATCCCGTGCCGAAACCAATTTCGAGGAGCCTGCCGCGAGGTGGGAGGTATAGGTTCAAATAGCGCCAGGTGATGTCTGCTTCGAGTTGGTGGCGTTCCAACCTATTTGCCTCTGCGTCCCAGGCAGCATTGTAAAACTCGCGTATGTCGGTCAGGTCGTCCATCATATTAGAGAATTGGTCTATCTGCCTGTGGTACTTTTCTTTACCTCGGTTCGTTGGGATATAAATCCCCTACATATTTGTCATACCCGTTGAATAGCAGGGTCGGACGGATTTCGGGGTTCGAAGCATTGGTGGTGATAAATCGTTCCTGAGCTTGAGACCACCGGGGATGGGCGACCTTGGGATTGACATTGGCAAAGAAGCCGTATTCTCTTGGAACGAGCGTATTCCAGAAGGTTCTCGGCTGCTCGCGGACAAACTCAATGCTCACAAGAGATTTGATGCTCTTAAAACCATATTTCCATGGCGCGACCAGACGGATGGGTGCCCCGTGCTGGTTGGGCATTTCGTGACCGTAAATCCCCGTGGCGATAAAAGCGAGTTCATTTACCGCTTCTTCCATCGTCAGCCCTTCAACATAGGGCCAGGGATAGTGGGGGGCGTTGAGCTGACCAGGAGCCTGATTCGGGTCCAGGAAGGTGGTCATCTTGACGAATTTTGCCGTAGAAAGCGGTTGTACCAGGTCTATGAGGGCTTTCATCGGAAAACCGGTCCACGGTATTGCCATAGACCACGCCTCTACACACCGCAAGCGGTAAAGCCGTTCCTCCAGCGGAATAGCGCGAACCAGATCGCCAAAATCGTATGTCTTTTCCTGCGGGACCTCTCCCTTGATTACCACTGTCCAGGGATCTGTCATGAAGTTTTCCGATAGAGGCTTCACCTGAGTCTTACCGGTGCTGAATTCATAAAAATTATTGTACGATCCGGCTATTGACTCCTCGGTTAAAGGTCGGTCCAGTTCCTTGAATTCCTCATTGAGGCTGGCAGGATAAAGCGGTTGCGGCGGCTGTGGTGGTTGCGGCGGATCCGGCGGTTGCTGTGGCGGTTGCTGTGGATCCTGAGGTTGTTGTGGCTGTTGCGGTTGCTGTGGTTGTTGTGGCTCCTCAGTCGGCGTAGTGGGTGCTCTTTCAGCAGGGGTAAAAATCTTCTCATGTCCGCAGCCTGCTAACGCTCCCAGGGCACCTCCTGCGGCTACCATAAACTTTCGCCGGTTCATATAAACATCTTCTGGCGTTGCTTCTCTTTCGGGTATTTCCCAACCTCGTTTTGGCATATCAACCTCCTTGATGAGGTCCCGGCTCATCTCTTAAATGCTATTCCAAACAAAAACGTATTTCCCGCAGAGGTGTTGCAACCCGCTGCGATACGAATCATATCCACGCTCAGTTCCATCCAGTCGGTTAAACGGTAAATCACTCCAGGAGAGATTTTTAAGACACTTTGGTCGCCAATTAATTCAACCTCTCCAACCGGGTTACAAGTTCCAAAGGTACGGATACCTGAAAGATACCCTTTGAACAGGAACCGGTCCACTGTAATTCCGACCTCCAGGGCATAAAACCATTCATTACTGATGTCTCCTCCGCGGACCCGGTAGCCTACCTCCCCAGTTACATAAATCGGAGCGGGGTAAAGAGATTGGCCCAGTAGCAGCCGAATATCTGCATCCATCTTTTTAGAACTCAGGGGAACCCGCGTGTTGGGGTCTTCTTCGTACCACAGCGGAATTTTACCCCCTATGGCAATTGATGCGACCACGGGCTGATTGGCCAAAAGCCATCGCAAACGCATCTCCATATCGCCAAAACCCCATCGACGCTCCAAAGCTGTTCCCGTAACAACCAGATCGAGATCCCTCAGGGTGCGGGTATCCTGCAGCCGTTTGTAGGGGACAGAAGATACAAGTGTGAGCCGGTCCAGCAAGCCGTATTCCAGGTAGGTCGAATAATTGAGATCTCTCAGTTCCCCCATATTTGCCTTCTGAATCTGCTTGCCGTTGGCATCAATATCTATGGTCGAGTTCAAATAGCTGGCTCCGACCTTAAAATAATAGCCCCCCTTTTTCTGAGTCCACGCGCCAGCAAAGGCCGCAGATGTCAGGCCCAGATAGGTGGTGCATATAGCGAGAAAAAACAGACTTCGATATATCATTGATTTACCCCATATTTCGAGAGGTTTTATTGATAGTGCGGTCAGTATTATAAAGCCTATAATAAATTTAAGTTCCCCTTCCCTCATTCCTCTTCGATCACAGCCGTGTGGGCAGTCATCGTCGCACTGGGCGAGAGTCGTGGCTTCAGGCCGCTGGCAGTCCTCAGGCCCCGAAGCCTTACTCGCTGGCAAGGGGTGTATGGGAAAGGACGTTCCTCAGACGCGGAGGCCTGTTCGACGCCATCGTGGAAGTCGTCCGGTGCGGTGAAGAAGTACATGCCTTGGTAATTATCGGGCGTATTGGAATCATCTACGAATAGTCCGTCGATAACGACTTCTTCGGGCATAGAGCAGGGATATCCGAAATCGTGCATGCCGTCGTTGGCAACATTGATCATGTGAGGTTGACAGATGTCTCCACAGGCCGGAATCCATCGGCAGTTGCGGATCTCAAGCGCTCCTTCCCAGGTGCTGCCATAGTCGCGCCGAAAGGAGACCAGGCTACTGCCGTACAATGTAGAATCCTCGACTATTAGCCGGCCTCGGCCGATCGCGTTTAGCCCCATATGCCCCAGGGAGCAGCGACGGATGACGTAGGTGCCCGAAACGCCCATGTGCGTGTCCATCCTGGAGAGGTGGCAGTCCTCGAGGAGGATGTCCTTGCAGAAGTTGGATCCGATCACGCCCCAGCGCGTGCGGTCGGTGATGTGGTTCATACGACATCCAATCATTGTGAATCCCACGACATTGTTCGCATTGTAGTCGTAGGTGCCCATGCTGACCGGTTTACCCGCCGCGCCGATGGTCGAGTAGATTTTGTGCCCGGTGGCGAAGCAGTTGCGCAGCGTGATGTGGGCACACTGTTGCGCGCTAATGAATCCGGAATAGGGGCAGCCCACGGCTGTCTCGCCGACGACATAGTGGGTTAGACCCGCGACTTCCGTGTTCGAGCGAGAGATTACAATGTTCCGATTCCAGTAGTTGTAACCTTGCGGATGGTGCTCGCGGTTGGCAAACGTGGTAAAGACACCGCCGCGTAGGTAGAGCGTCTGCTCGTCGATCGGCCTCGCCTCTACTCGGGTGATCAGATCGTATTCCCAATCGATGTCCGCCTCCACCGAGCCGTCTCGACGCAGGACGAAGCAGTCGTGCTGGGGAACGCCGTCGTTCTGGTTGAGTCCCCGCCGGATATACTGCCTCTTGTGCGCGTTTTCCACGAGGACGTGACAGTCGCGCTCTGGTCGCGCATCCACCTGTCTCTGGTCTCTCGTGAGCCGATCGATCTGCAGTTCCTCTGGCTCCAACAGCGAGCGTACTTCAAAGAGATGCGCCTTGTGGTCTTCAACCTGTGTGTCTTCAACCGTGAAACGGGAGGTGTTCCAGTCGGTATTGGTTGCGACCACGGCGGTCAGTGCCTGGCCGCCGAGATGGTACGTCGCGTCGGGCTTTGTCCTGACACTCAGGCCGTGCGCGTTGGCGTAGGCGTGTGCCTCGCAGATCGCTGGCATGTCATCCGTGACGCCGTCGCCCTTTGCACCGAAAGCCTCGTAGTCTATCAGGCCCTCTTTGAAATCCATGGGTGTCTCCTTTTATCTATCTAACGCGATCTGCTCAATTATTTTGGGACCAAAGCCTTTCACAGTAGATAAGTTACCGTTTTCTGCTGCCGACTTCAACCCCGCCAAATCAGCGACGCCAAGTTCGTCGAATACGCGTCTCGCCAATTTTGCGCCCAACCCGCGAATTTCCGTAAGTTCGAGAATCGTTATGGGAATGTGATCTGGCTGTAGCGCAGTGACTGTACGACCTTCTACGATCTCCTGGATCGTCTGGAGTACCTCAGTATCAGGTTCATCAAGCAATGTCTTAATGCCTGAATAATCCAGTTTTGGAAGCGCGTCAATTCGTTGGCCGCGCAGTGATTGGACCTCCATGGCTGTGCCCAGATACTGCCCCGGATTTCGATCACAGATTTCGCGATAATAAGCAACCTGCTTGAGGATTTTCGCGATCGTGTAATTTGATGGCATACTCTAATGCTCCTTATCGTAGCCAGGTCCACGCAGTTCTGGTTGCTGGATAGGCTATCTCTTCTCCCAAACGCAATTTCTTCACTTCTGGAGATTTAATCGTGCTACGAACACCCTGAGCATATTGATATATTTCATTGTCCGGATAGGCCGTGCCTGCTCGGCCAGTTGGAGAAAAGCCAAGCCGCTGAAGCTTCTCCATATAAATCATCTCTATGCGGCTAACCAGTTCTCGTTTACCATTCATCTTCTCGAATCCCTCCGCAAGTAAAGGAGAAACTTCATCGGCAATAGTGCCCAACTTTCTGAATTCTGTCCACAACCATTTGTGGTAGGGTGCATGACGCCGACTCATCAGAAAGCCAACCTTCATTGCGTAATCAGCGAATCTGGCCCAATAGCAACACGCACTCACATGGTCTCCCCGAGCCTCCGCCCTGAAGAGTTGCTTTCGTCCCCACTCATAACACCAGGAGAGACAAGCTCCCAGTCGCTGCTTCCATACATCATCCGGATATTTGGAGAACGCTCGGAAGCGAGCACTGACGATGCCAGGTCCATCGTGATAAAGCCTGCTCGGGGTCAACTCAAACAGATACGGCTCTGGTATTCGCAACCAGTCCACGAGTGATTGAGGCGGATCTGAGAATCCGACCATAGATTCTATATAGCTACTGATTTCCATTACAATACAGGTCCTGACCTCTGATTTTTGCCATCGAAATCCGTCATATTCGCGGGGAAGGGTATCCAGTATCTCCTGAAGACGCTCGCCGTGATCATCGAAATCGTCTTTGACAAGCCACACCATGAATCCCGGTCCCCAGCCATGGTCGCGAGACACATCATCGTCGTTTTTGTGCGCTTGAGACCCTAAACCAACGCCCACTGCCAGTCTCGGGACACATTCGGGCAATTGTTGCTCAATAGCAGGTAGCCCAATTTCCTGGAAGAACCGCTCTGATAGTTCAAATCCTTTCATAGAGTCCTCCACTCTATTTGAATACTATCTTGGGCCTTTGTATTTGCGTCCACGGTCTGCCACACGGCGCTCTCTGGTTAGCGCCATGATTGGAACCCCATAGCCACAACTCGTTTGTGTTTTTTCAATGTTCACTTCAATCACTTGTCGAGGTTTCTTCAATTCTTGAGCAGGCGTTTCGAGCATCTGGCGCACGAGAGGGGAGTCGTCAAGCTCAGCGATCCGCGCATGTCCATAGAGCCGGACAATGCCCGCGTCCCCTTCCTCGAAGGAGCACACCATGATCGTGATAGGACCTCCAGAGATCGCATGACGCGCTGTCTCGTTCCCGCTGCCGGGATAGTCGAGGTAAGCAACGCGATTTGGCGTAAGAATATGCAAGGGCGTTCCTCCCTTTGGCGATAAATTTAAAGCACCCGTCCCATCAGGTCCGTTTTCCAAATTTGGATCGGCTGTCGCGACAAAGAATAGGGGAGCGTTCCTAATGAGCGCAACTTGCTCATCTGTTATAGAAGTGTAGTGCGTTGCCATTTCGTTTATGTCTCCTTTTAGCGGCGGTATTTGGCTAACTCAGTTTTGACCTTATGGAACCGGTTTAGTTCCTTTGTGTAAATGAACGCACGCTTATAAGTCTTCTATATTGAGAGGTTTTGTCCGCCCTGCTCTATGTGCTGCAATGGCCTCATCGGCCAACCGCTCCAGTAAATCCTCGGACTCAGGGCGGCTAAACAACTCAGCCCATCGCTGATCCGACTCAAGTTCGGCCAGCAGGAAACGCGCAAATTGATCCTGCTTCTCCTGTGGGAGTTTGGTGGCTCTCTCAAAAGCCTTTTGAAGAAGTGGGGTCATTTGTTTTCTTCCTTTAAAATTTCAACTGAAATGCTCACACGTCATGTATAATCCACACATTGGGTTCTTCGTGATAGCCAACGTTGTTTTCGCGGTCGATTGAGACAAGTGCCAATGCTCTTGGAACGACGTATTCACCCGATGTTGGGAAAGACATGTCCGTCCATTTCTCCCAATCATTGACTGTACCTCGGACAGACATCGATTTCGGTGCCGTCCGTGCAATCCGACCTCCAATTTTCCAATGTACCCGGATCCACGGATCAAAGGGCTGTCCATCCTCTCGTTTCCACGCTATGTAATCGTCAATTGCTGTGAGCGGATATCTGTCCTTGAACGTCGGTCGTACCGGCGCGATGAGGAATAAGAATCCCTGGCAGTCGGCAATGTGCTTCATAGCCAGCAAAATTTCCCGGCTGTACCCTTGTCCCTGACAATCCGGCCTGATATCGACTCCCAATGCACAGAGAGTTGTAGGGTTCTGATTTCCTTCTCTCAAGCCCAATTCCAGCGCTGATGTCCAGCCTTCTGGTAAGTCTTCGTCATGGCCGGTCCACGGGATGGGGATTGCGATACTATAGGCAGCCAGTTGATCCTCAGAATCGCAATAATATAGTTGAAACTGGGGAAACTGCGCGATCAATTGAGCTGTTATCTCCTTGGGCCCCTCGGCATGAAAGATGAACTCGGGCCAGTTCGTTCGGGAATCCCATGTTTGCTCTCGCAGATCGGGTCGCTCGGTATGCGAATACACGGTCAACTTTTTCACGGTATTTTTGTACTTCCTTCTAATTGATTCTATGCCGGGAGGTTCTATTGATAGCGTCAGCTAGCAATTGGAATCCCCCGTTACGTTTATAGGTGCTTAGCCAATCTCCGCTCACAAATTCAAAATTGCCGGTCTCCGTATCAAGCGCACCAATACATCCTTCGTTTATAACCTGCAATGTTGGATCTCTGGGGTTGCTCACCACACTGGCGACCTGAATGCACTCCGTCTCATACACTTTTCTCGGCTCGACTGGATGGTGAAAGTGCCCAAATACATGGTAGCGCGGTTTCGATGTTCTCAGATATTCGAGCAAGCCTTGAGGTCCTTCCGCCAGGTTATCCGCATCGGCACCGGCTCCAAATCCTCCTTCGTGTGAAACGAGAATATCTATATCCTTTGGGTGATTGTGTTGAAGAGCCTCTGGGTCTCCACCTTCACAAAAGCCGATTGTTTCCTCTCCTACCTCAAGTGTAAAACCGTCCGGTACGCACTTGAAGAGATCGTGTGGGTCAAGTGGAATGGGTACAGAAGATTTTGTCTCTACAGAATTTCGAATAGCAGAGAATTCGTCGTGATTGCCTGCTACCACAAGGATCGAAGATGTCAATTGCGCCCGTGTATCGCGTGCTAATTGTGCATCTGTCCCTTCTGCCAGGATGAGGCTACACAAATCGTACACGGCCGGATCCCATTGTGAAAACCTGTCGTATGGGATCTCACCGCTCTGCGGCAGTGGCATAACCCCCAGATCGCCAACCTGAACGACAAGGTCGAATCTCTTTTTTCGTATTGACTGCCAGATCAGGAGAATGGCAAGGGCATGGCAGGCGCGTCCGTGTATATCACCTATGAACCCTATAATCAATTTAAGTTCCTTCTACCAAATGGTCCCTTCTTCTGTCGTCTGGCGTTTCCGCTTTTCTCGAATCTTGAGCTTTGTTTATTCGAAATCCAAGTTGCGTGATTTTGCCATCACCAAAATCGTTGTCTTCAACGTTGTCGAGTTCGGGAGCTCGAAAGAAGCCGACTTTTGTAAAAAGATTGATGCTTGGCTGATTGTGTTCGTATATCCCGGCCACGATATATTCGAGGTCGAATTCTCTGAAGATAAAGTCCACTGAGAGTTGCACGGCTTCTGTTCCGTATCCCTTAAATCTAAAAGGCTTATAGATCCAGACGCCCAGATCTGGTTCAAGGTGTGCCGGAGCCAGACTGATACGACCAACGGGAATTAGATCCTTCAAACGAACAATGGTGGCATTGAACCGTTGTGGAGGTCTGTCCGGGTTGGTAAATAGTGCAAGAAAATCTTCGTAGGATTCCCAATAGTGCATCGTATTGAAGTTTCTTTGCGTTGAGATATCCTTCCACGTTTGGTAGAACGGCTTATAATCCTCCATCAGGAACTCAGTGAGGCCAACGTCTCTTCCTTTGATATAGAAGTTCCGGCAGTCTTTGACGTTGTCAATAGTCATCAGGATGCTTTATCCGAGTTTGTGTATAGCAACCTCGTACATTTCGGCTGTGCAGGTCTGGAGGACTTTCAGGAGTTCGGGATATGGTTCGCCGTAGCCGGTGAGCAGTCCAGAATGCTGGCGGTCCTGTTTTTGGGCGATCAGGTTGGGTGCGTCGATCAGGCCACAATAGTGCCAGCCAATAAATTCTGGACGCGCAAAGGCGTTCCTGAAGAACTCGTCGGTCCATTCGGATCGCTGTTCGATGTTGTCGGCCACGGGACCGTAGGGACGCGGCATGGTGTCTGTAATCATCGTGAAAGCCGAATCGCCATTGATCAGCGGTTTGTCGGCGATTCTATACCAGCGATCTAATCCGGGTTTTTGCACCTCGTATCGCGCATACATTTGATAGAATACAATGTCGGTAAATTGGCTTGTAATGGGCAAGAGGGTATCCAGCGCATCTGTGTTGGCGTTGATTTTGTCGCCGACGAACAGATGGTTTGGATCGTATCGGCGGATTGCATCCCGCGTTGTCTGGTAGTATTTTTCGACGACTTTTTGGAGGAATTCAATATTGTCGCGGGTTTCGTTTCCATTGGAGAGATCGGTGTGTGGCCGCCAGTTCTCGGCTGTTTGGAGCGCGTCAAGCGAATCAAATTGCGTGCCATAAGTTGTGTTGAAATCGCTGATTTGCCCGCGATAGATATCGCGCATGATCTGAACATAAGCCTTTTTGCCCGGTGCATCGGCACCCAAATTGCGCAACCGCCGCGGCCAGCCGATTCGAGCTTCCCGTCGAGCGCCGCCGATTACGTCGGGGCGTTCCCGGCAATCTTCTTCTGTAAATAACGGACAGTCGGTCATGGCATAACCGAGCAGGAAGGGATCATCTTTTGCAGGCGCGGCAAACTCCTTTGCCATCTGATCGCAGTGTGAGGCAAATGTTTCTGAAAAGATATCCAAAAAATTGCTGTCGGGTATTTCTGCCTGCCAATGCGGGATATCGACAAAGTGAATCGACTGCATATAGGGGAGAGATGGCTGTGGGCGATTGACGGCTGAGAGCTCTGTGTGTACGCCTACGGTATTGAAGCCGTATTGACGACATGTTTGCAGGAACCAGGTTTTGAGGGCAGGTGTGAATTCTCGGCTGTCCAGATTGTCTATGCCCAATCGCTTTTTCCAGGCTTCGCGATTGTAGGGCTGTTTCCACAGATGGGGATGCAGGTGGTTTATTCCGAAGCTCAGAAACGCATTTCCCTCGGGCGTTACGAGCCACCATCTTTCGTCTTTCTCTACGCGGAAAAATCCCGTTGCCTCAAATTTTTTGCCCGTCCAGCCGCCGTATTGATCGCGTTCGGCGGTGTCCCGGTGCGATTTATGTCTGTTCATTTGGTTACCTTTGAATAGTTATCAGAGTGTTTTACTCAGCGGGAACAACTTCTCGCGTGACTTCCTGCACTTTACCGGGGAAGGTTTGTCCTCTTATCCACATGATGGGCTGGCCTTTGCCAGCGTTTTCCGGATTTATCCATTCTGCTTGCGCGCTTAAGTAATGCGATACATAGCTGCGTCTAAATCGCTGGCTATGGTTATTTGTGCTTTTGTGCAGCAGGTGAGAGTGGAACCAGATGACCGCTCCGGGGGGTGCTTCCACGGGAATGCCGTCCTCATCGCGGGCATCGCGCGCGAGTTTGAATTCATTTTGCTGTGATCCCTCAATTTCGTCGTGTTCGGAGATTGCCTGTTTGTGACTGCCGGGGATTACGTAGAGGCAACCATTGTCGCGCTCGGCGGGGTCGATTGCCGTCCAGGTGCCGACGGTTGTCGCTGTTCTGAACCGCCTGCCAAAGTAAAATTTGTCCTGGTGCCAGGGGAATCCCAATCCGATTTTCGGGGCTTTCCAGATGAAGAGGTTGTTGATGCCCAGAATGTCTGGGCCGAGAATGTCGGCAACTGGATCCGTCAGCCGAGGGTCGCGCACGCGGGCGAGGAATTCCGGGATGTAACAACTGGGATGGTGAATTTTGTGCATGGCGTAGATACCCGATTGCTTGTGTTTGCCGTCTCGGACAAGGGCATTGCGGTCGATGTGAGCCATTGGCATTTTTCGCTTTCCCGCGACAATGTCTTCGGCGACCTGTCGCAGGTGGTCGTTTTCCTCATGTGTAAAGACGTTTTCGCGTACAAAATATCCATTGCATTCCCAGTGCTGAATTTCGTCGGGTGTCATGCGATTGGTATTTATTTTTGATAGTGTTGATGGGTTTCCCATATACGATCTCCTGAAATCAATTGCTGTTTACTTACCGCAGTAGGGCAGTTAGGCTGCTTTGATCGGTTCCAACTCTACGGGTTCTGGTCTGCTGAGCCCCAGACGATCAAAAACGCTCTGTATCTCATCTATACTCACGATTTCGGGTGAGACAATCTCAATCCCAAGAGGCGTGCCATCTTGAGCGTAGTCAATGAGGAGGTCTTCTGTTATGGCTTCGGTGCGTACACTTTTCTGTCCGCGCCGATGAGATAGATAAATATAGGCAGCAAATGGTTTGCCCTTTCGATATGTGATTTGTAGAGAAACTGTTTTCATGGACGCACCTCTTCAGGATATGCGGTTACAATCATAAGAATTTTGTCGTCCAGGTCTGGCTCAACGACCACCAACCAGGGATATCCCGAATGACGAGTATGAATAATCCAACGACCTAATCGGCGAGCAGGGACCAATTTTGAAGCATTATCAAGCATCGTCCGCAGTTCGATCTCAGAAAAACCCCGCTCCTCCATCCGGGCTTCCACATGTGCTGTAAAACCCAGGTCCCATTCCCACCAACTTGGCCAATTCATGCGGATATCTCATGTGCGCCGATCCAGACCTGATTACCATCGGGATCGCGAACGCGAAATTCTGTCATGCCGTAGAAAGTTACCCGGATGGGATCGGGTTCGAAACCAGCGGCGATCACACGGTCTCTTAACGTTTCAATATCGGATGTATAGTAGTAAATGACGGTTGAGGCGTTCGATTCCGTGCGTATCGAACGATCTATCATCACCTGGCAACCGTGTTCACCTTCCAGCAGGGCATGGCCCCACTCGTCTTTACGTTGGATGACCTGGAGACCCAGGCCTTGCGAGTAGAAGGTGAGAGCTTGATCCAAATCGGTTATTGGAACCATTGCGGTGATGCGATGTATGTTCACGGTTTTGTCTCTCAGCTAATGGTCGAGAACTGCCTTGTAGTGTTTTGCTACCGAAATCTGGTATTTATGATATCTGAGATGCCTTTAGACTCGACTTTGCTCATTGTAAGAGGTATATTTGAAAGTTGCGGATGAGTAAAAGCGAGGAGCGTATCCTTTAATATCTGCAAAAAATAAATATTATGCAATGATCTGTGGGGAGATTGCGTTTTAGCATGTGGAGCAGGAGATGGTAAATGCAGGTGTGAGATCGAAACGGGAGGTTTTGCTCGATTCCGGATATTTTGTAGAAAAGGGCGTCCTGAGCGATTCGGATATTGAGATTTGTAAGGATCGATTGCGAGAGATTGCGCGCCGTATTGATTTTTACCGCGATAAGATTCGGGCAATTATAGATGTGCAGGATGAGGCATACCAGAACCATCCCGATCCTCTGTTGCGATTTGATTGGATCAATGAGATTTCGTTTCGAGATCGGGTATTGTGGCAATATTCTGCTACACACCCCAGGCTTATCGCATTGGCTATGCAAGTGTTGGGTCCCGATATTTATCCACTTAATGGCGGCGGTTTCTTTATGAAGCCTCCCCGTTGTGGCGATGAGGTACCGTGGCACCAGGATGCGAGTCCTTTCGATGGTTCAGAGGATATACCCGTGCCTGTACTTTTTGATTTTTGGCTGGGGCTGGATGCGGCAGATGTTGAAAATGGGTGTATGGAACTGATTCCTGGATCGCATACTCTGGGGCGTTTGGAGCACGAGCAGACGGGTAAGATTTTGAGGGAGATGGATCCATTTTCGCACGGATTTTCCGAGGATGATGTGGTGCGTATTGAGACTGATCCCGGCGATGTGATTGTGTGGCATCAGGATTTGATCCACCGATCTTCTGCTAATTTCTCGGATCGTCCGCGGATTGGCAAAGCGAGTGTTTATATGTCCAAAGCGGATGAAGAGACGATACAGAAAATGTCTAATCCCTGGGGAATGAATCCAAATCGACCACCGATCTGTTTGGACGGTAAAATCTGTGAGCTAACGCATTTTATTGAAGCACCGGATCTGTAAGTGCTGGCAATTTCTTCATCTGAACATGTGTAGAATCTTCATCAACGATTGAAAACCCCAGCCTCTGGTAGAAGGCGATGCCACGGGTGTTAATCTTTAATACTTGAAGGTTCACAGCCTTTCCCGCAACGTGGGCATCATCGAGAATGCTTGTCAGGCACGCTGACCCAATCCCTCTACCCTGATACTCGGGATGGATAAAGAACTGATAGACCTTGAGAGAATCGGAAGTACAGGATGTGGAGAAGAAACCCATATCGTTCCCTTGAAATTGGATAATGCAAAAATCCTGTGAATCAAACCGCTTATTGTGTAATTCCCTCTGATGTGTATCGTCCCAACCCTCGACCTGCTCCACATATTCTCGGAATGCGGCCTTTTTTACGGCAAAGACAAAGTCGCTGTCAATCGCATCCGCCTTCCGAATGCTCAACCCTTCCACGATAAGACCTCCATTGCCCTGCTGGTCGCTACAACGTGACCAGCTAACCGAACCGCTCCTCTAACCATGTAACGGCAAAATCGGTCAGATCCTTAGCGTCGAACAAATAGGAATCCGTGGCTCCAACCCGTCCCGTTGCATAGGTTGCCTGGGTCATATATTCCTCTACAATGCGAAGAAAATAGTCGCCATCGGGCCAATCGACGATGCCATCAGAAGTGTCAAATTGCTCGAATTCTATCCATTCGCACTTGCCATCGCGCAAGATGGGCCACCGATAACGTTCGGTTTTTTTGTTGGGCACGTCAGCAATATGCTCTGCGTGATGTAGAATTGTCAGGCTATCAAAGAGTGGTCCAAGCAGTAGTATTCGTCCCCTGATTTTGCACAACTTTGCGAGTGGGGAGCCTGCGCCATAACCAAATTGGAGGGGATGATCTGATGTGATCCACTTCGCTTTTGCGCCAACTGCCGCCATTCTTGCTTCGGGATGGTTGCTGCAATACGTGCCGGGCCATGTTCGCAGATACTCGGTGAGGATACTCCATTTGCGGAAGGCGCGTGTCCGATTGGGATCAAATGGTGGGCATTCTGCCATGTATAATTTTTGCCAGTCCTCTGGCCAGTCCTCAATTTCGTTCAGAGGCTCCTCGCATTTTACGTACATCATCAAGGTGCCTGCAGGTCCAATCACGTCCAAAATTGCCTGAATCACCATATCAGGTCCGCCAACGATCCAGCCGACTGCCTTGACAGAAGCGTGCAGCATCAGGGTATCGCCCGGGACAAGCCCCAGTTTTGATAAGTCAGATACCAACCTACTTCGCGTAATTACCGGCAAATCTGTTTTCGCCATGCTGATTACTCCGATGCCAGGCTCTCTTTAGTTTCAGAGTCCTCAAGGGGATGAAGATCAATTGGTGTGAGTATCCCGTAAAAACCGTATTTGATGCCTGACCGATCTCCTTTTCCGGGCGGGAAGTATTCTTCTATAAGTGCTAATAATCGACGACCAAATTCGGATGCCTGTTCTTCAGATAGTCGCGCGCGGTTGTGATTGACTGATGTCTGGAATGTCGAACCGTACAAGCCCTCGGCAGCTTCGCGAAATGCTTGATTGAACTGGCTGACAACATCGGTTGGCATGGCCTCTGCAACCTGGTTGTTCGTCGAGAGGCCCTTTCGAACGCGAATTTTACTCGCTGCTGGCGAACATTGCCATTCATGGAGGCCAGTTTCATCTTTTTCCAATTGTACGACACCTGTTTCTGCCAGCTTTTTCATATGGTATAGTACCCGGGCATCGGTAATTTCCAATGTCCGCGAAATTTCTGCAACCGACTTTCCGTCGCCAAGGGTTTCGAGGATGTGCCAACGAAGTGGATCGGCAAGTATGTTCGCACGATCATCCTCGATAACGATTGCCGTTTCCTTTAAGGCATTGGTCGGGAATGTCAATTCGCGCCATGTACTCATTTAGACTCTCCAGTCGTATAATTGAAGGAGCTCTCTTTGAGGCGGGGAAGTATGTCTTCTGCGTATTAAAGATTGTTCAACTTTTGATCAGAATCACGTAGGTTCTGCGGGAGGCCTCCCGAAAGCCAAGTTTCTCTGCAACTCGCAATGAGGCAAAGTTGTCCTCTCCCGTGCTCCAAACCGGAACTCGTCCTTGTTTCTGAAGCCGATTCGATACTATCGAGGCAGCGGCACTACACAGGCCTCTTTTTCGCCAGGGTTCAAGAGTGCCAACGCCAATCTCACCATGAAGACCAGTGACGCCGCTTGTGTGAGCTATGGATACCAATTGACCTGCATCAATAGCACCCGCCACAATTCCCTCTGAGAGCATTGTTTCCATATTCTCGTAGCCTCCACCCTGTATTTCGATAGGTGCGGAGGCTATTAAGTTTCGGTCCTGCGTAGTCAATTCGCGGGCATGGTTATTGGCAAACAGTTGGACCGGCTTCATCAACGAATGATAAACGTCGCCATAGTAGCGTACTTTTACTCCGTTGGAATTTTCTATCAGATCACCAAGCGGTTTGGCGCATTGTCGATGCACATTTATACAATCCCAACCCTCTACCAACTGAAGCAATTCCCACAGTGCTCGCGCCTCGGTCCCAAATCCCATGGGTTCTTCTGAATCGAAGTGGCCCTGGACAATAGCTGCGCTGAAGGAGGAGGGACTGCCTGCTACAAAGGCCTTGCACAGTTTCTTTCTCAGAAGGTGTACTTCCACCACAGTCTCGGGGGTATCACCCAGAGTATTCGCGAGTTCGGCAAAATCCTCTGGATTCAGTTGTGCGATGTCGTATGCCATTGATATTACTCAGGTCAGTTTTTCGACCAGATCATTGAAGTCAGATGCGCTTACATCGAAGGTCTCAAGGGGCAGGGTAGGCTCATCAGTCGGATAGCCCCTCCACCAATCGTCTTCCCGATGTACGTATGCGGTTTTCAGGCCTGCATCTTTGGCTCCCTTGAGATCGTTCGCATGCGCTGCCACCATCATCACTTTATCCGGTGCGCAACCGAGGAGTTCAGCGGCCTGTTGGTAAGCACGCGTGTCTGTTTTATATCGCTCAAGGAATTCGCACGATAATATCCCGTCCCAACTGAGACTATTGTATTTAGAGCAATCTACGGCAATTGCGAAACTCAATACGGTCAATATGATGACTGAATAATGATCTCGCAGTCTGTGTATTGCGCTAACGGCATCTGGCCAGGTCTTCATCCTGTGCCACACCAGGCTCAGGTCGTCTCTTTCCTTCGCTGAAAGATGAATGGTGTTGTGATTCTCGAGAATATCGTCAAGTACGAGCCGATGAATCGCATCAGCGTTCATCCTTGGCAATTTACCTGTTTTTACTCGTGCCAGCATCTCAAACATACTACTGCGCCAGTCCGTGGCGAACTGGCGTACGTCAAACTGTACACCTTTTTCTGCTGACAATACGCGGAGTTCAGCCTCTATCGTCCCTCTCCAATCAAAAACAGTACCTCCGACATCGAATGTAAGCGCTTTTACACCTGGATATTTCATTGTTGACTCCTTGTGTCTTCGACTCGAAGAGCGTCCGTTATTTGGCCCTCTCTCTCAGCTCGAAAGCTTATAGATTTACCATCTTTAACTGTGAAAGTCACCGTGTAATACGGATCGGTAGAAAAAACAAAGGTGTGATTTCCTATGGCTCGAAGTGGACGACCACTTATTCTGAGTGTACCTTCTGCAACTGATACCGGGAATGGTACGGGTGCCATGGTTGACCTCCACTTGTAAGTTCCCGTATAGATTTCGAGGTTATCTTCTGACATATGGATTTCATCAATTACGATTTCAGGGATCCCCAGCATCAGGCGGGAAATTTGACTTTCAAGTTGTGCCTGTGGAGCAGAGTTGTGGTTGCACAATACAGTGACAGTAAGACCATCATCGGGGTAAGCAGATAATTGGGCGCGAAATCCGTTTATGGTTCCGCCATGCTCAATTTTGCGATGTCCATTGAGGTTGCTCATGAAAAAACCATATCCGTATGTCGTATGTTTTCCTCCTGTCAAAAGGCCAGGCTCAATCATCTTATTATAGCTTTGTCGTGATATGAGTTGATTCTCGTTTAGTGCAGTCTGCCATTTCAGCAGGTCTAATACACTGGAACCCAATGAGCCGCCAGAGAATGGGTTATCCATACCGAGTGGGCGCGCCAGAACAAATTCATTATCCTCTTGGTCATAACCTGTTGCAAGATTCTTGACGTTTTTGATTTTCCCCAAATAGTGTGTGTCAAACATTTTCAGAGGTTGCCATACGTTCGCTTTGAGAAAGTTAGCATAGCGCATACCAGATACATTTTCGATTATCATGCCCAGGAGGTAATACCCCGAGTTATTGTACTGGTAATTTTCACTTGGTGAAAATTCAACGGGTTCTGATGAGAATAGATCAACGATCTCCTCTCGGGAAAGATCGCGTTCAGATATTTCCCAAAATTTCTCGATGTCTGTATAGCTTTTGATGCCCGATGTATGGTTGAGAAGCTGATCAATCGTGACTTTATGATCTTTTTGGGGATAATTGGGCAGATAGTCCAGCATAATATCATTCAAGTTCAACTTGCCCTGTTCAACGAGAATCATGACGGCGAGGGCCGTAAATTGTTTCGTTATTGAGCCAATTCGGTAAACAGTATGTTCAGTAGCTTCTACTTTGTTATCTAACCCGACTAATTCATGAAAGTTTATGAATAGGCTATTTATGTCATCATTTCGATGTTGTAAGCCCTCTGTCCGTGATTTTCTGTTTTTGTCGCTCCCGATTGTATTTTTACCGGGTCTGACAGGTCAATGTCATTGGTTGTGCGTGCCTGTGGTAGTCAAAAAGGCCACAGGTTCCCCCTTGCCCTTGCCTGCCGAGTCTTTGCCCAGCACAAGGCGGTGTCTGTGTCTGTTGCGCCAGTGATGTTGTCTGCCTTCTGCTTGCCATCTCTGCCCTCCTGCGTTTTGGGTTAGGGAAACGCCTTTGCCAGATTGTGCAGGATTTTATCATAGACGTGTTGCAAAGGAAAGGACACAGGCAGATGGAAGGTGATCCTTGTATTCAACTCACAGACGCGTCCTGCGACTTTGAGGAAGCGATTTTGAATGGTATTGACCTGCGCGTTTATCCACCTTGTGCCATTGAATCCTATTTGCGCCAATGTCTGTATCAAGACATAGGCGGCAGAATGGAGAAAGAGGCGGAACTGATTGGCAGTAAAGCTGTGACAGGATGTGCGGTCAGAGTGGAGAAAGGTTTTGTGATTTTTAATGAAGTTTTCCATCTGTCCGCGCGCACAATAGACGCTTTGATAGATAAAGGACGCCATTGAACTTTTCAGGTTGGTCACGACAAAGCGTGTGTTTTGGCCTCGGTCACTGATTTCGACCTTGCATACGATGCGTTGTGCCTTGTTCCAACTCTTTGCCTGATAGGAAAACGAGGTAAAAAGACGCACGGCCTCCTTTGTATGTGCATAAAGCCTTTTGGCCTGCGCGATAAGGGGTTGTGCCGCCTCACAAAGCTTGGCATTGCTGGTCTGTCCTAAGATAAAATACAGGTCATCAGTCTCACAAAGGTGATGGACTTGCGGACAAGAAAAGTGGGCATCACCCCGCAAGATGATCGCCACATCAGGCCAAGCCTGACGCAGATAGGCCACCAAACGCTTGACTATGGCGACTATCTGTTGGCCGGTCGGACGGATACCGGGACGCAATATCGTAGTGATCAACTTACCGGTTTGTCCCTCATAAATATGCAAGGGCTGATAGGTGTAGGCATTGTAATAGCCATTGAATAGGGACAACTGCTGGGTCCCATAAACCGTATCCTGTGTATCATCAATATCTAAGATGATCGCCTCGGGCGGCTTTTTATACGAAGCGATAAAACAATCGAGGAAGGCACGGGCAATCCGATACAAGTCGCTTCGCCTGATCTGGTTCTCAAACCGGCTCATCGTGGGTTGACTGCCCAAGTCTTTACCTGAAAGCGGCAAGACACCACAGGCGGCCTTGATACCCGGATCGCTGCGTAAGGCATCACAATCATTGCCATCTTCATACCCACAGGCTATCTGGAACACCCGTTGCTTGACCAACTCTGCGACGGAGTGCCTCACATAACTCTTATGCCGACGATCCGTGATCGCAGCACTCATGCGTGTTAAAATGCCAGATTTTGCCTCTACTTCTCGAAGCAATAACGCGCCGCTATCGCTGGTGAGAATGCCCCCATCAAAGGCGAGGTCAAGCCGTTTGCCGAAAATGCTTGCCAAAGGAACCTTGCGATGTTTATCTTGTGACCCCATGGTAGTTTCCTCCAAGTCTATTGTACAATGGTTATGGTTCTAACCTATAATAATACAATGACTTGAATAAGGAAACTACCTTTTTTATGAATTTTTCAGGCTAAATCTGCATAGCCATATCCCCGCGCAAAAATGACCTCATTGTGGCGCATAACACCCACTGATGCTCCCACCAATTGGTTCTCATTTATCGCGTTTTCTATAATTGCATCAATCTGATCTTGAATGGTTGCGTCTGGCATGAATTCTCCATTTGGATACTGGACTGCTGTCATTCTATTCGCCATTCTTGGTCTCGCTGACCGCAGGCAATACGTGACCAATCGCGATCCGGAACGCCTGATTGGCCACAGACGAACCGTAGTTGCCACCTGTGAAGACGATGACCAGAGACAACTCTGGGATGGCGAAGATGTACTGACCGCCATTTCCTTCGGCCGCAAGAACATCAACTGATCGCCCGCGGTATGGAAAATGATCGAGCCACCAGCCAAACCCGTATCGATTGTTGCCGTAATGCCCCTTTGCCGATTCGCTGATCCAGGTTGCCGATACAATCTGCCTGCCCTGAAAACGACCGTTATCCACATAGAGTTGGCCGATCCTGGCCATATCGCGCGGCCTGAGTCGCAAGCCAGCATGCGTTTGGGGCAAGCCACTTTTGGTGTACCACCATTCAGAATGATCTATTCCGAGCGGAGCAAAGAGGTGGCTATCTGCGAATTTGTCCACATGCATACCCGATACCCGCTTGATTACGCCAGCGAGCAAGATGAAACAGCCACTGTTGTAGTTGAATCGTGAACCAGGTTCGTCCGACAGTTCTCTGGAAAGCACATACGCTATGAAGTCGCTGGCGTTCTCCATTTGCGCTTCGGAATTGAGGGAACCCGGCTCGGAGTTATGTGCGCCAGATTGATCCCAGTTGAATCCGGCGGTCATCGTCAGTAGATGCTTCAGGGTGATTCGCCCTTTCTCTTCCGTCAGGTGGTGGGCATACTCCGGAAAAAAACGAGCCATAGGCACATCCACAGAGTCGATATACCCACGATCAATGGCGATGCCGATTAATATGGACGTGATGCTCTTGGAAACGGACCGCGTATCGTGCAGGATTTGCTCGTCGAACTCGACCACGCCTTTCGCACCATCCGTGCCGGTGTAATACGCTTCGAATACCAGCTTGCCATTTCTGACGATCAGAAAGCTATGGATGTTCTTGTACGCCTGGCTGCGTATCTGATGCGCAACCTGGACAATCGGTTCTGGATCGATCCCCTCAGACTCAAGTGTTGATAAGGGCCAGCCAAGGGGCAGGGTAGATTCTCCGGTTTCTTGTGCCATTGCGACGCAGGGAAGGCAAACGAACCACAGGAATAGGGCTATAGCTGGTTTCAACATGTGGAATCTCTACTATATATTTTCGACTCGAAAACCACTAACGAATTCGCGAATCACCCAAAGATGTTGATCTGGTTTATAAAGCGTTTGAATGTATCCTGTATCCCCAAATGAAAATTCAATCCCCTGGCCACTGACCGATGGCTGTGCACCGACTATGCATCGCAACGCGGCATTTAAAATACCTCCGTGTGCGACCACCAGATAGCGCCCTTTTCCCAGTCTGATCACTTTCTCCAGCGCCTGTGCGGCTCGACTGTGAAAGGCCCAGGCACTTTCTCCTGCATCTGCACTTACAACATGGGGTTGAAAGGGATTGTGAAAAGCCGGTAACGGATACCTGGCTCTGGCGACCTGATGTGGTAAACCTGCAATCGGACCATTATCCTTTTCCATCCAGTCTTCATCGAACTCGACACCTATCCCCAGGATGTTACCTACAATTTGGGCTGTCTCGCGGGCACGCTTTAATGGGCTTGCAATAAGCCTGTCAAATTTAATCTCTCTCGCCTTCAGTTCCTTTGCTCGGACTTCAGCTTGTTCACGACCCACGTCTGTAAGAGGTGCATCATATCGGCCCTCAATGACATTCTCATCATCTGCGCGAGAGCGTCCGTGACGCATGAACATAATTTTGATATCACTATTCATAAAATAACTCCATCATCAATCGTCACATACTCGTACGTTTAGGCAGGCACTGCTTCCTCTTTCGTTCTTCAGAATAGTGCTACCGTGCAGTGAAAACTTGCACATCTTTTATCTGATCAAAATGCAACTTCCAGAACGTAGCTTGAATTTGCTTTTTAGCGTAGGGTTCTGAAATCTCTTCATCAACCCAATCAAGGTCAAATATGCGATTCCAACTATCTTCTATGCGTTGATGATATGCACGAACTGGTATAGGCTTCATCTTGAAAAAAGACAGATTGTGCTCAGATAACTCGGCCTCAAAGGCATCCCCTTCGGCTATGGTTCGAGGCAGATACCAGTAATTGAGGACATAATGCCATAGGTCAAAATCGGATAACAAAACTCCTGTGGCTGATTGTTCGAATTCGATCCTTACACCGCGTTGGCCTTTGGGTAAATGACCACTGCTGCGTAAATCGGGTTTACGTCTTTTAACACCATCCCATTGATACCAGGCCCATAGAGGTAAAGATATAGTCTCAGATTCAGATACTATGCGGCGCTGCATTTGCTTTGCCATCCATCTGTAAGCGTCGAGAAATAGGTCCTCTGAATATCTCTGATCGGCGAAGAGCACTTGTTCCCGCTGCAAGATCTTCCAGGCAGCTATAGATTGAATCGTCCAAAGCGTCATAATTTTTGGAATGGTAGATGGGTTTTTAGAGGTTCGTTCTTGCTATAGAGTTTATCTTTTCTCTAAAGATACCATTAATATACCGTTGGGATTAACTCTGCGAGTGATGTTGATCGTTTTGACGTATCATGAAGTGCAACGACTGCGTAGTTACGGCCCATCTACGAGCTATCTCTTTTGACGGCGAAGAAAAAGGGGTGAACTTCCTCCGGTGCATTAACATTTTTGGATCCTCCTCCTACGATACCTTCCTGTTCGATATGAAACCCATTCTCAGCAAGAAACTTTTTGTAGGTCGAGGGACCAAAGTTGCTCCAGTACATGGTCCCGCCGAAAAAGTCATCTTCTGTATATCCAGGTCCATCGTCGTACCTTGCAACCGTAAACAGAAGGAGGCCGCCGGGCCGAAGCCACTGTGCAAATCTACGAAAGAGTTCCTGATGCTCTTGTCTCGGGATATGGAAAATGGCGTAAAAGCTGACGATTGCATCGAATCTGCCTGCGGGGAATTCAGTCTCCATTACGTCGGCGATGACGAATTTGGCTTTGGGAACGTTTTTCTTAGCTAAAGCTATCATATTGGAGGAGATGTCGATTCCAGTGAGGCTGAACATCCCTGCAAGGTGTCGTGCGACCGGAATACCAGCACCGCATCCAACGTCAAGGACCTTTGAGTCAGGTGCCAGATGTTCAGTTATCAAGTTGAGTTCTGGTTCAGGCGTGGTACGTCTTTGCCCCGCGTAATCCCTCGCACACCGGTTATAGGCGGTTCTTACCAGTTCCCGATAATCGGTCTCCGGATCGTCAGCAATCTTGAATGGCATGGGTCTCCTTTCTAATCTAATCATAGCCCACGAGTTGAGTAAGTTTTTTTCTATTTGCTTCAAAATTCTTTTTATTAACATTCACGTATGTTGCCCCAAATAATCCACACACTTCAAACCATAGCAACTCCGCAACATCCCTTCCAAACGCCTGACAAAACATGGTCTTAAGTTCCGGTTTTTGGTGTAACCAACCTACGCACAGAATGTCACCGAGTGGGTCATTTTTCAAACAGGCAAATTCCCAATCTATGGCAGCATATATAACACCATTTTCATGAAGAAAATTCTGTGGATTCGGATCCCCGTGACAAAAAGTTAGAGGACGAGCATTTGGACGCCGCTCACTCAGCCAGGAGAGCGAATATTGCACCAATGGATCATTTCTAAATGTGCGAGAGTTCTCATCTAACCAGGCAAGATCGCTACACATTGTGCGGACAGGGAGAATAGATTCGAGACTACCGGCTTCCCTGTAGTCGATAGTAGAAATATATGCAATCAACTCTGCCAGTTGCGAAACCAATTGATCGCTATAGGAAGGATCGAAGGTCCACCTTAGATGCTTGCCGGGTAGGCACTCCATCAGAAAACTGGGGACACCAAAAGTTTCTCCGTGATCAAATCCCCAAACTTGAGGCGTGCGAAGCTTTAGATTTAGTTTATGTAGTTCCTGCAAAATCAGGTATTCACGGTAAAGATCATACAGATCATAGCTTTTTCGCCATTGAGGGATATGTTCGGGTTCACATCGTAGAACGAAATCAACATTTCCCTCATCAGTTTTTGCATAGATATAGTAATTGTGATTCTCTATGCCTCCTACCGTAGGTTGGGGCGGCCATCTGAGGCCTATGATTTCTTTGCCAAGTGCAATAGACAAATATTCAATGAGGTTTGATTGGTTTTCCTCAAATGTTGGATTCAGAAATTTCAAATGATTATTCCTCAAATTTATTCATATGGAGAGGGCAATGGCTGGATTTACTTTGCATATGGTAGGAGGAGAAGCATTTCGGTTTTGCGATGACAAGCGTGAGTAATATCACTATCCGGTTCCGACGAGAACAAGTCCTGTGAAGATGACGGCGACTCCAAGGTATTTGGGTGTGTAGCCGGGTTCTTTGAGAAGGAGGATACCGAAAACAGTGCCCAGGGGAATGCTGATCTGGCGAAAAGTAACGACATAGCTGACGTTTGAGACAAAAGCCAGGCTGATCAGGACCAGAGTATAAGCAGCGGCCATGCCAGCACCTGCCAGCAGGGCGCGGGGTGCTCGCGTTTTCAGGATTTCCCGCATCAGGATGCGACCCCGTTTTTGAAATAGAACCCAAACGCCCAGCCAGACAGAAGTAATGAGGCCTTCGAAAAAGGCGTAGAGAATCGTAGCCTGCCAGCCTGCAATGGGGAGGGCGGGAGAATCTCTGAGGAGACGCAAAGCCTCGTCGTCGATGATCGAATAACCGGCTGTGGCAAAGGTAGCCATCAAGGCAAACAATACCGATGAATTCAGGTAGTTGTCAATATGGAAATCACTCAGATGCTTCATGGGCAGGATAAACATTCCAACGGCAACCAAGGCAATGCCCCAAATGCACTGTGCGCTGACCTGGTCGGCACGGTCAAAAAAGAGCGTCACGATAATGACCACGATGACCGGGGATGACCTCGCGATGGGGTAGAGGATGGACAGGTCGCCTCTCTGGTAGGCGTTGGCCAATCCGAGGATGTAGATGGTCTGAAAAATACCTGTTGTGACAAGCAAGAGCCATACGGAGGTGGGGAATGTTGGAATTGCCGAACCGAACAGGATGAGTGCGGGAACCAGGCACAGAGTTCCCAGTGTGTTGACCAGGAGGAAGAAGGCAGAGGACGGATGTTCTCGTTTACACAACAGGTTCCAGCCCACGTGCGTGAAGGCGGAGATGAGGATGAGGATGACAGCGGTAAGGGTCAAGGGGACGTTTTTCGAATTATGGAATCAGGGGGTATCTTACTACTAAAAAAACGGGTCGAGTCCATATGATAGCCGTACTACACTTTATTACGCGCTGCTAACCATCGCTTTAGCGAACGTTGGCTCTCTCCCGAAGGTCGGCCAGCCCACACATTTTCGACGCTAATATCCTCATCTAAGTCAGGCCAATGGATGCCTTCACCTCGACCTATGAGTCGCCAATTATTGCGCTCTTGAGGAGTGCCATGCAATAGGCGAGGATACCATTCCAAAGGGACGCTTATGCTTCGCCCATCAACTAAGTCTATCATTAGTGACTCTTCGTCGATAGAGATACGCTCCGCAAGCGTAGGCTGAATTTCAATCGTTGAAATACTCATTCCAGAACTCCACGATATCGTCTTGTTTTTCCTCAATAATTTTTCTGATACGCCTCAAATCTGTGCTGCGAAAACCACTACTTCTCTGTAATCGGATAGGTTCTATCCAAAATTTTGCGATAGAATCATCTCTTTCCACATGAACATGAATCGGTTCATCCCGGTCACCTGCATAAAAGAAAAATCGGTAGGGACCATTTGAAAAAACAGTTGGCATGTACGTATATCATTGTTTTACAATGAAATGGAATCAAATAACAATTTTCACTGAAATATGAAAATTGTCAAGGGAAATGTATTCAAAGGGCTGAACGACCAAAGGAAGTAAAGGATTATTCAGACCTCCGCCAACTCGAATTCACTCTCAAACGCAGTCAGGGATGCCTGCATTTCACTTGTCAGTGCCCTTGAGTCGGACGATTCCGCCAGGTTCCTGGTTTCCCATGGATCCGCTTCCATATCAAAGAGCTGGATTACTGGATCACCCTCATAGGTAATGAGCTTATGTGTGTTGGTGCGGAGCATTTTACCGCCTCCGGTGGCGTGTGCAACCACAAAATCCCGCCAAGCTGGATTTTTACCCTCAGCAATCGCACGCAGGCTGTATCCGCGCATCATAGGGGGCGGCGAGATCCCGGCATAGTCACAAACTGTCGGAAAAACATCCACGCCCGATACGAGATGCTCCTGGTCAATTACCTGTTCCGCGATGTGACCGGGCCAACTCATGATAAAGGGCACTCGTGCGGCTTCATCGTATAGAAAGCTCTTAAATACCATTTTGTGCCGAAGATGCCCGTCCCCATGGTCGGACGTAAGGATCACGACCGTATTGTCCTTAAATACTGAGTTCTCGAGCGCGTCCAGGATCAAGCCGATCTGTCCATCCACCTTTTCAATGTACCGGTAGTAGGTCCAGATATAGTATCGGAAGAGTTCCTCTTCCCACTTTTCCATACCAGATTCTTCGCCTCGGTCTGCCAGTTTCTGATTCCGGGAGTTCCTGACTTTTTCCGGTTCCGCCATGTCTATCTCAAAATTGGGCGGCAGTGGAGGAAGGTCGTCAATTTCGGGGAACGGCATCTCCCCGTCGTGCATCGTATGCGTCAGTACGAAGGAGCAGATATCGTGTGGATTCAAGAGTCCGACTGACAGGAAGAAGGGTTCTTTATTCTGGTAGTTCTGGAGAAAACCGATCGCACTGCGGGTCGAAGCAATGTCTCCGGTCTCAGCCGTATTCCGCGGATCGGGGCAGATATGGTGAAAACTCTGCGCGACATCTCTGCCGGGAATATGCCATTTCCCGCTGTAGTAGGCGTTGTAACCATTTTTGTTCAGCCATTGTCCCAAGTCTGGCATGGACGGAACCATGTTGGCACCATTGGCCACGACTCCGTTTTCGGGTGTATGGCGCCCAGTAAACCAGCTCGCACGCGCCGGACAGCAGACTGGATTGGCACTATAGGATTTTGTAAAGCTGATTCCCTTTGCTGCAAGTCGGTCCATACCGGGTGTCTTCACGTCACTGCACCCCAGATGCCCAAGGGCTTCCGCGCTATGCTGGTCGGTCGTAATCAGAAGAATATTCGGTCTCTGTTCCATCGCTTATGACGCCTCCCTTTTGAGAATCACTGTCCGACGCGTACTTACCACGAGAAATAATCTTCCATTCGCATCTACATAATAACAGGTGGGAATAACGGATTCTCCGTAATGGCAATACACATCGGCAGTTACAGCACTTTGATCTGTTGTGATCTCCGATGTCCCGCGATAAATTAGAAACTGGTTTTCCCGGATCATCGAGAACTCTTCTATCAGGTCAAATGCGTGCTTTGTAGTGTCCTTTCTGGCACTTAGTCGCTGAACTGCGTCAAAAAGACACCAGTCGGCGGTATAGGTCCCAAGCGTCTTTGAGCGCGCAGGCTCTTTGCCATCCATCAAAAGTCGGCTATTTTGAATTTTCCCTTTCTGGGTGTATTCAACCAGTCCTTTTCCCGCCTGGCTCCCGTTGGAATACTTTAGCGTCCAGGTCTTTGGAGATGTGAGTGCGTTGTTCCCGCATTGTGCATCGATCTCTGTCGTGTTGTCGAACTTCAGGTCCGAGCAGGTGATTCCCAAATGACGGTCTTCACCTTCATTTCTGGCGGAAATCCTGAGTGTAGCCTCAGGTTCGTGAGACCTGCTGGGAGTCCCTCGCGTCGTCCGAATGTTCATCCAGTAGATGTCGTATGTCTGCTCTTCCGGTGCCTCCGGATCAAAGGCTCCGGCGGGCAAACCGTATTTGTTCAATACCCTCTTTGTGTGGATATATTCCCATGGCTCAGCCATTTTCACGCTCCTTTCAGAGGAAGTCTCTCTATGAACGACCTTCAGAGTCTAAAACATACCGAAGGGAAGTGCAAGTATCATCTGGTATGGATTCCGAAAGGGTGTTGGAAAATGTTCTATGACTCACTTTGACCGGGCTTGACCCGCAAAGGCTAAGTTGCTATTGTATCGGGTCATGAATTGTACTGTAGGAGCAACTGATGGAGGACCGACGATGTGGAATGAAAAGCCGAATGTGCTGGTGATTCAGCCCGACCAGCACCGCGGAACGGTGATGGGTTGTGCGGGTGACTCGCAGGTGAAAACGCCGAATCTGGACCGCCTTGCGTCGGAGGGGATCCGGTTTTCGCGTTGCGCCTCGTCCAGCCCTGTGTGCTCCCCATTTCGGGGGACGATGCAGACCGGATTGTATTGCCATACCCACGGTGTGGATGTGAACAATATTCTGCTGGATCCCGAACTGATCACATTCGCCGACCTGTTTGCGGACGCTGGATACGCCACAGGCTATATCGGGAAGTGGCATCTGGATGGAGGTAAGCCCAGGGGATGGGGCGGATTTATTGAGCCAGGTCCCAGGCGAGCGGGATGGCAGGAATGGCATGGGTACCAGAAAGGGCACGAGTTTTTCGATGTCTGGGACTACAACGAGAATCGCGAGAGGGTGCGGATCGAAGGTTACGACTGGGAGCCAGCGTGGCATACGGATATGGCTCTGGACTTTGCAAAACGAAATCGCGACGCCGGTCATCCCTGGCTCTACTATTTGGGATATGGCCCTCCGCACAAGCCCGAACAGTGCCCGCAGAAGTATCTGGATATGTACGATCCTGATACCTTTGAGTTGCCAGACGACGTGAAGGGGCGGTTCGGAGATAGGGAACGCGAGCTTCGGTGGCTTTATCAGATGTATTACGGTCAGGTAACGGCGGTGGATGTGGAGATTGGACGTGTGATGGCTGGCCTGGCGGAACTGGGAATTGCAGACAATACGATTGTGGTCTATGTAAGTGATCACGGCGACAAGCTGGGCAGTCACTGCGAACCCGATGAGCGCAACTTTCGCGGCAAGGGAAGTCCCTTTGCGACTGCGTTTCGCATTCCGTTCATCGTGCGATGGCCCAATCGCATTAAGCCAAATCAGGTGTGTGACGCACTGGTGAGTAGCGTGGATCTTACGCCCACGATTCTGGACCTGGCGGAACTGGAGATTCCCGATGTGATGCAGGGTGACAGTATGGCGGGCTGGTGTCTGGAGGGAAAAGGCGTGGAGAACGACTGTGTATATATGGGACTCCGCGGCGTGACCCAGCCCGGTGGATGGCGTGCCGTATGGGATGGTCGCTACGTGTTTTCACCAGGGATTCACAATGTCCTGTATGACCACGAATCCGATCCGCTGGAGATGGAAAATCTCATCGACGCGCCACAGATTTCGAGTGAGAAGAAGCGGTTAGCGGGGCTACTCGTACAGATGGCCGAGAATACGGAAGATCCGATGCTGCAGGAGGTGAAGGGACTTTGCGGTGTGTGATTTCTCCTCCTTAACCGTCATCACGACCATACGCACGCTCCCAAGCTTTCACCCGTTCAAACAACACGCCTATGCGTTCTTGATATCTTTTATCCCTAATCCGATTATAAAACTCCTTTGGATCCTCCGATAGATCAAAATACTCTCCTGCCTTACTCTGATATACATTCAACTTTTCCGTTTCCGTCCGAATCATCTGGGTATCACCAATCTGACTGAATACCGCGTCCCGCCAATCATCAGGGGCTGTCTCTCCATCCAGCAATGGTTTCAACGACCGTCCGTGTACAGAGTCGGGAACATCAGCTCCAATCAAATCACAAATCGTCGGAAATAAATCAATATGTTCTACCAGTTCATCCCGCACCCCTGATTGACTTCTTGGATCAGAAATCAACAGCGGCACATGCGCCGAAGCCTCCCGCATATTAAACTTCAAAAACATCTCGTGTTCCCACATCTGGTCGCCGTGATCTGCTGTCCAGATCACAATCGTTTCGTCTCTGATACCCAACCGATCCAACGCATCTAAAACCATCCCACAATACCCATCCACAAGCTCTATCATACCATAATACCCTGCGATTACCTGTCGCAGTTCCACAGGTGTCAAATGCGCCCACTCTTTCCGTTTTCTCAAAATATCACTGTGGGGCAAGGGTGCATCAGCAGGTGCTTGCTCTGGTAATTCGATCTTTGACTGGTCGATCTTTTCATAAATCTCTTTGGGAGGATAAAACGGGGGATGAGGCTCTGTAAAACTCGTCCAGGATAGAAATTTCTCTCCTTTACTGACAGCCTCTTCAATCTGCCGAATTGACTCTGTCGCAACATGATATCCCCAATGCTGCTCCCGACTTCGCGGACTTGGTCCGCCAGATGACCGCCGCAACACGCCCTCATTTTCCCAATCGTATCGGGCCAGCATATCCTCAGGCATTGTCTCGCGCCACATCTGTTGTGTAATCTCTGGCTCATAGCCATTGTCCATATTGGGATCTTTCCAGTGCATATGGCCCAAGTGGAACCGACGATAATTCAAGGGTTGTACAGCGTGGGCAATTGTGTACATCCCCGAATAAGGCATTGCGTTATTGGTAAAGACGCCATGTGCATGGACATATTTGCCAGTTGCCAAACTGTGCCGCGCTGGCGAACACACAGGCGACTGTGTATAACACTGGTCAAATCGCACACTCTTTTCAGCCAGGCGATCCAGATTGGGCGTATGAGCCAGTGGATTTCCCAGACATCCCAACGCATCAAATCTGTGATGATCACTCATCAAGACAAGTACATTCATCAATAAATCTCCTTTTAATCAACTCCTCGTTCGATTTCTCCATTGGTTCAGAGCGATGAGCATGCTGTCTCTGGTTTTGTCGTCCAGACTCTGAGCCAGGTTGTTGAGTTCATACGGGTCGTCCGCCAGATCAAAGCAATGCGTAATGTCATTCTCGTTCCGCTTTGTAATTAGCTTTACGTCGCCCCTGATAATGCAATCATCTTTGTGCTCGATGAAGACATCGGTTGAGATATCTGGCTCTCCAGTCATGCAGGGTAGCAGAGAGCGGCCTTCAGTTTCTCCTGAATTTTCAGCATCGGCCAGATGGAGAATTGTGGCGAATAGATCTACTGTGGATACTGGTTTCTCAATAACGCGTTTTGTTGTTCCGGGTACTCGGATGAGCAGAGGTACGCGAATGGACTCATCGAACATGACGCCTTTTCCGAACAGGCCATGACAACCGGCCATATCGCCATGGTCAGATGTGAAGATGACTACAGTATCATCTGCCAGTCCAGTCTTTTCCAGTGTTTTCAATACGCGGCCAAACGCGGTGTCCAACTGAGAGATTTCCCCGAAGTACCGCTTCCTGAATTCTTCAACACCGTAGTCCGCATTCCAGCCTGTGTTCTTGAACCAGGCGTCGCGGTCTGTATTGGGAGGACTATCCAGTACGGACTTATCATATCGCTGCATGTCGGTCATCGGGGGGGAACATGGAGGGTGGGGTGCTTGATACGATACTGCCATGAAGAATGGGGATTTCGGGGATGATAGCGCTTCCAGTTCTTCGCAGACAATATCTGTCAAGCCATCGGTTTCGTGCCCACGGAGCTTTACGGGGGTGTCGGGATCATCGTACCAGATTAGTCCGGCATTGTGATCTACATGATGGCTTTCCCACCCAATGAAGTGTTGAAAGCCTCCGCGCAGTTCTGGCGGGACCCATCTGTTCTGTGATTCACCGCTCAAATGCCATTTCCCGATATAGTGCGTGTCATAACCTGCCTGGTTCAGATGATGAGCAATGGTCGGCTGATTCACAGGGAGGCGCATACCATTCCCCGTAACGCTGGTCTGGCTCGGGTATTGACCGGTGAGCAGGCAAGCCCTGTATGGAGTGCATAGCGGTACATTTGTATAGGCGCGATTGAATTGCGCGTTTTGTGTGGCAAATTGTGATAGGTTGGGGGCGTGAACTATATGGTTCCCGTAGAACGGCAACCATCTGGCGCTTAGCTGGTCGGGAAATATGAATAAGATGTTTGGTCTGTGGATCATGTGTTTGAGGTAGGGGAGAGGTCGATCCTTTTTTTAGTTGCTTTTGAAAGGGTCGCTCAAGACAACGAGGGTGATGAGGTCACGCAGGCCCTTATTTGTTTCCTGTACATCCTGGACTATTGCATCAATCGCTGGCCGATCAGAAATGCCCAACTCTCGACCAATTGCATAAGTCAGCAATTTTTCTGTCAGACAACGCGTGAATTCTGCGTGACGCTTTGTCATGAGCTTGCGAAATTCGACGAAGGATTGAAAGGTTTCGCCACTCGGCAATTGTCCCGAAGGATCAATCGCTGCGCTTCTGGTATAGTGAGTTCGCCAACCGCCGATCGCATCAAAGTTTTCCAGCGCAAAACCAGGCGGATCGATTTTGCTATGACATTGGGCGCAGGTCGGCATCTCGCGGTGCTTGACCAGTTGATCTCTGATGGTCGTTGCGCCGCGCGTGTCGGGTTCAATCTCGGGCACATCGTCCGGTGGTGGCGGCGGTGTGTATCCCAGCAAATTTTCCAGCACATAAATTCCACGCACCACAGGCGAAGTATCTACGCCATTGGCCGAAGCCATGAGAAAACTGCCCTGGCCCAGCAGACCGCCGCGTGGTGTCCCGGTGAGCGGAACCCGGCGAAAATGATCTCCCTCAATATCTTCTATCCCATAATGCCGAGCGAGTTCCCGATTGAGAAAGGAATAATCAGCAGAAAGAAATTCGCTGAGCGAGAGATTGTTGTCGAGTACGTGCCGAAAAAACGTCTCTGTTTCAGTCACCATAGCAGGACCGAGATTGTCGCGGAAATAGACTCTAAAATCGGGGGAGGGTGGCATCTCACCAATGTTGTCATAGTTGAGCCACACACGAATGAAATTTTTGACAAAGCGTTGTGACTTTGTGTCTTTGAGCATACGATGGATCTGATTATTGAGTGTAGCAGGATCGCTGAGTTTCTTTTGTTGAGCAAGTGATAGCAGTTCATCATCTGGCGCAGAAGACCACAAAAAATAGGATAGCCGGGCAGATAGAGAATAATCATCCAGAGCGCCTTCGCCTTCGTGCAAAAATAGAAAGGCAGGCGAACTGAGAATGGCCTGGAAGCCCAGTTGTAATGCGTTCAACGGCTCCATGCCATTGCGGAGTTTTTCATGTGCAAGCGACTCAAATGGTGCCAGTTCGCCCGGGCGCAAGGGCCTGCGAAAAGCGGCTGTGGCAAATGCACGCAAACGCTCCGATATGCGCTTTTGATCCAGATCCTCGGGTTTTAGGTCGCCATACATCAACTGATGTCCGCGTGGAGGCCAGTCTTTTTCTTGAGGACCGCTAACCTGAATTTCCCAAACCCTTAGCTTCGGCCCGAGGTAAACCTTGAGCAGCGCGTGATTTCTTTTATTTCCCGCTTTCTGATCCACAAAGGGTAGGATTTCGGGTTTTGGATCTTTTGCCTTAGTAAGTTTGCGAACCAGGGCTTTGGTTGCCAGCGTTCCATTGCGAAAACGAACCTCTGGCTCAAATCCTTTTTCCAGATAAACATCCCATTCAAACCACTGAGGCTCTTCACGGGTCAGTTCAACAGTTGCAAGCGTGTATTCGCGAGAAATATTGCCCGTGCTCTGCACACTGCCTTTGCGGTCTACAGCCGCCAGTTCCAGCACAAGCGGGTCGCCTTTGGGAAAATCGTTGAGTTCTCTGTCATAATGGTGATTGCGATCAATTGCTGCCGCCTGCACCCTTATGGTGTAGGTACCACTGACAGGGGCGCCACCATTCGCCAGCGGATAAAAGCCAATATGACCACCGCGATAGTGCCGTCCAGTGAGATCATCGTATCCCGTATCGGACACATACCGAAAGCGGTCCTCTCTAAAAACCTTGGGCAAGGACAAGGAATTGGCCTGTTTGTTTGTAAAATAGAAAGGTGATTTTTGCACGTAATTTTTGGCTTCGGGTCTGGCTTCAAAATGCGTGGCACGCGTGACTGCTTCTTCGGCAACACGCAAATAGTGATCGAGCAACAGACCCGATGTGACAAGCCCGGCGGCATTGTTATCAAAGCCCTTGACCTTCACTTCGGGCGGAAAATCCTCCGTTGGATCCCAGGCTTCCATATTCAGACCGAGTAAATCACCGAGTGTCTGGCGATATTCCCAGGCATTGAGCCGCCTCAAAGGTGTGTGATGTCTTTTGCCCGACAATCGCATACGCGCTTCAGCAATTGATGCTGTAATTACCTGAACCGTGGCGAGTACCTCATCTTTACCCGGCTGCATCTGACGCTTTGGTGGCATCGCCTGCAGGTTGAGTTGATCGACAATATCCTGCCAGAGTTCTAATTCTTTGAAGTTGGCAATTGTCTCAGAAAACTGATCAAAGCGTCGATCGGCTTTTTGCACGCTTGAACCATGGCACTTTACGCAATATTGTGTGAGAAATGCCCTGGGCAGTTCTGCCCAGACAGAATGCGCGCATAGCGTGAAGATAATAATCAGCAAGATCCGTTTCATGAAATCTCCATCGCAGAAAAGGTCCCTGTACTTTTGCCAAAGCTATCTCGCTCTACACCAAACCACTGCAAGACGGAAAGCCAGAGATTTGACAACGGAATCCGCTTGTGTGTCTCAGCAGGACACATGAGATGCCCTTGATGTTTCAAACCGCCCCCCGCGAGAATTACTGGCAAATTCCTATTGGAATGCCTTGAGCCATCGCCCATGCCACTTCCCAGAACGACCAATGTGTCGTCAAACACCTTGGCTTCTTTGAGACGATCCAGAAACCGAGCAAACTGGGTCAATAAATATTTTTCCACAATCTGCAGGTCTTTCAATCGTCCCTCCTCCTGGCCGTGATGCGAAAGGCCGTGATATCCACCAAGGTTGAGTTCGGACGTCTTAAAGCCCATGGGGATTTCAAAGGTCACAACCCGTGTCGAGTCTGTCTGTAATGCCAGTGTTAGCAGATCGTAAAAAAGCGGCATTTCCTCAATTTGCATCCGTTCGAGGTCTTCCACAGGTTCAATTGGAGATTCTGGCTTGGGTTTGTCGAGCCATTCACGTGACATTTGCAGGCGACGCTCAACATCGCGCACCGAAGTCAGGTATTGATCGAGCTTACCGCGATCCGCCGCATTCAACTGCCCGTCGAGTGTCTTTGCCGACGCGAGTAAGGCGTCAAGCACACTGCCCCGATTTGATAACGTGCGACGCTCTGCGCTTCGCATAGCCTCATCATTTTGTACAAACAAAGCCTGAAAAATGCGGGCGGGATTGTTAACCGGTGCCACATTGACGCCTGACCGCGTCCATACCATGTCTGTGCCTCCGCCCAGCCCTGCAGTAATCGAGGGAAAGCGCGTTGTACTGCCCACATGCTCAGCCGCCACCTGGTCCAGCGTCATATTCTTTTCGGGGAAACCTGCGGCTTCTTCCTTGCGTATGCTGCTCAGAAATACATGTACGCCGGAGTGCCCTCCGCCCGTACCGTGATCGAGATTTGAAAAGATAGTAAAATCATCCCGATGTGAATCGATATATTTCAAGCTCAGGCTCGTCTCATAGTCCTTTCCAGACTGCCCGGGGAAAAATCCGCCTGGCCAAAATCCCAGATGATTGCCCACGCAGACCAGACGCCTCGGATTTGCCGCACCGTACACCATGCTGCTTTCTAAGAAGGGCAGAGATAGTGCCACGCCTGCGCCCTGTAAGAAATGCCGACGATTAACCCTCGCTTGTAAAAGTTCAGAAATGACGTTCATGCCTTATCCTTTTCTATATAAGTTGGAATCTCGATGATAAAACCCGTTCTAATATAGCAGACACCAAAGTCTTTTGTCAAGGTCAGCCTCTTTGAAGAAGACCCAGATGATTCAGCTTCTGCCGAAGACCGTCGGCTCCAGCATAAGTGTGTCCGGCTATACCCAATCGCATTGCCGCTGCCACATGCCCGGCGTTGTCGTCTATGAACAGAGCCTGACCCGGAACTGCGCCTACGGTATTTAGGGTTGCGAAGTAGATGCTGGGATCGGGTTTTGCGAATCCCACTTCTGAGGAGTTGATGATGTAGTCGAAATTTTCGGCGATGCCGAGTCGCCGAAGATCTGAGGATAGTCTCGATGTCGCATTGCTGATGAGGACTAACCTCGCCCTTTTTCGACAAGTCTGCAAGATCTCCAGGACCTCCAAATTGACCTCTCCTGGCGATGCGGACCAGAGTTCAACCGCACGCTCCGCGTTGGCTTCTGGAAAGTCTTGGCTGAGCTGGTCCGCAATTCTCCTACGCCACTCATCGTCAGAGATTTTTCCAGTGATCACCAGGGGGAGTAAGTCATCTGAGAATGCAGCCCTGGGGATGGCTTCCTCGGGAAGCCCGGTTGCTCGCTCCGCCTTCCGATGTATTTCAGGGGACCAGATCCGAATTACCCCATCAAGGTCTGTCAAGATTGCGTTTGTCATTTGAATTTTACGTTTCTTTGAGTGTTTTTCTGCGTTTTTTTACACACTATGCGTGCTGTCACTTATCCTCATTTTTGGTAGCAACGAAGATCATCTCTTTTTCGTGTTCAGAATTCAGGCCCTCGTCTGTCCAATCGCCTTTGACATCGACATCTTGAAAGCCTGCCAATTCCAGCATCCAAATCAGTTCATTTCGATGGTACCAGTGCGTCTGCCCGGTGTGAATCTCCTCCTTTATGAGACGATCGCCTTCGTATAGTTCATATCGCCGTTCTCGGACAGCATATTGCTCCACCGTATCTTCAAAAATCTTGTGGTGGTAAACCAGCAGACGCTTTCCGTTCTCAAGCTCCTTGTTGGCGATCTGTTTCCACTCGCCAGGCCACGCGTGAATCTCTTTGGGCCCCCAATAATAAAAACTATGGGCTGGGGCAACATTAAAGGCGAGAATCCCACCAGGCTCCAAATGAGCGTGGCATCGGCGGAGCGTTTCCAATGCAGACCGCCGCCCCATTACACACTGGAAACCACCGCACGGGATATAGATGGCATTAAATCGATCTGGGAGATCCAACTGCTGCATCTGCTGCTCGTAGAGCACGGGGTCCAACCCCATCGTGTTCGCATGCTGGCGACACACAGATAGCATATCGCCCGAAATGTCCACCCCCTGTACATCAAATCCTTCTTGCAAAAAGTCCAGTAGTAACCTCCCCGCTCCGCATCCCAGTTCCAGGGCCTTACTTCCAGCTTTCTCAAGGATGCCTTTGTAGAATGACTTGTCTATGCGGGGGTCTGACGTCGATATCGTAGCCCAATGAAGTGCGGAGAGTCCAGTATATAGATCTCGTTCATCGAATTTCATGAAAATATTCTCCAAAATGTTTAAAGGTTTACCAATGATTTAGCCTATAAAACACTTTAAGGGATGCATTTTGGAGGAGGCAAGAGGTGTCAGCTTTTGCCGAACTTCCATTTCACAAAAGATTCCCTTGCGCGCGGGAGTTGTGACCTATCACCGTGATCGGCTCGGTCATTCCTATACAGACATTGCCACTCACGAGGTTCCAGTCACTGTGGCCACTTTCGACGATGCCTCGCGTCTGGCACGGTGTGTCCCCTCCAACCGTCGGAGATTTGTCAACATCATCGGCGCAACGGTTACCCTGGACAAGAAACCTGTTGGCATTGTGCAGGCGCAGGGCGGGATAAGCTCCTGGCTTCTTCCAGGAATTGCTACGGAGGATGTTCCCGACGGTCTGGGCTCCCTCTTTCACCCTCAGTCCTCTGTTCAGTGGCTCGCTCAAGCGAACGAGGTTGCCCTTCACCGATCTCACCAGCGCGTGGGTGCCATCCCACCATTGGCGAGGTCGGTCGTTCAGCCCGACGCCATCGTCTGCTATGAAGGGCACTTGCCCACGCAAGTAGATGCTGCGGGATCCCTTGCGTGCATCTCGAATCAGGAACAGCGCCCTGGGTGCAGCGATCGTCAGTTCAGTAGCTGATCCATCGCCAATGAGGGTCACGCCACTTCGGAGGATAATCGACTGACGTAGCCGCCATTTGCCTACCGGAATTCGTACGCTCCCACCTTGCTCGCCAAGGGCGTCAATCGCCTCCTGAATCCCCGAAGTAGCCGAATCCCGATCGAGAGATGCCGTGATTATTTCGCTCATAGTAAGATCGAAAGGACTGACTTGCCTATTCTGTCACAACCGCTTCGGGTGAGACACGAACTGATGACAATATCAAGTAGGTAAAGGCCATCATCATTACGGTAGCTGAAATCAATAGTGTTGCCTCCCAGCCAAAAGTTTCACCAAGGTAGCCACCTGCCAATGCTGCAATCGGAATTATTCCGAATACGACAAGACGCCTGGTGGCATTGATTCTACCTAACAGTCTATCTGGAGTCACTGCTTGCCTCAGGCTAATCTGGCTTATGCTGAAGAGGGTCAAGGCCAGGCTAAAGACTGCCTGGATAGCAATGACGGCTGGGAGCTTCATCCAACCGAAGGAGCCTGCGAAAGGAAGCACGCCCATCGCAATGCCCTCAAGTAGCAACGCAATAATCATCAACCAGCCTGCACCCATCCGCTTTGCAAGTGGAACAGCGGATAGGGCCCCGATAATCGAGGCACCTCCTGCAACAGATCCGATGATTCCCAGCCAGATCGGAGTAATGCCCAGGGTGCGAACAAGAAAAAGTGTCCAAACTGTATGTTGTACAGCACCTGCTGCACTTGCGAGAGCGGTCCCGACAGTCATGGCTCTCAGAATAGGGTGACTAAATAGAGTCGATATTCCCTCCTTAATGGCAGCTATCACCCTTTGGTCCATCCTGGTCCTGATATTATCAGATTCATCAAATTGGATCCTCAATAGGAATAGACCAGATAAGAAGTACGAAATTGAGTCCACAAGTATTGCCAACGGCGCACCGAGAATATCGACAAGGTATCCAGCTGCTCCGGGGCCTGCTACATTCGTTGTTGAAGTGCTTAGCTGAAGTCGAGCATTCCCCTCGACAAGATCTTCCCGTTTCACGATGGAAGGCAAAAACGATGTTGAGGCAAGGACGTACATCATCGCGAGTGTACCACCTGTAAAAGCCACAATATATAGCAACTCTATGGATAGCCAGCCAACCAAAGCTGCTGCGGGGACCAGACCTATGACCAATCCTTGTCCAAACGCACTCGCGACCAGTATGGGCTTTCGTTTGGCCCGATCAATCCAGACGCCAGCCAAGAGTGCGAAGAGCAGCACTGGAAGATGCGTTGCCGCGTTGAGGAATCCCATTTCCTTCGCGCCAACCTGAAGCGTTATCACCGCAACAAGGGGGAGAGCGAGATTGGTGACAGATGAGCCGAGATCTGAAATCGTGACGCCGCCCCAGAGCTTTGCAAAGTCAGAATTGGAGCGTGCCAGCCGAAAGAGGCCGCCCTCAGATGCTCTAAGCATTCAAGATCTCCTCGGGGAATCTCAGTAGTTCAGGAGTGACAGCAAGCCGCTCGCGAAATTCCCACATGTCAAGCTTCTGTACTGAAGCAGATTGCACTCATAGCGTTTTCTTTTTTCATGAATCCATATTGTCGCGACAGGTTGATCTCTTCAATTCTATGTCGTATCGACCCACCAGTGAATGAGGTTGGTCAGGCTCAGTTCATACGCGTGCGATGACTGTATCAGCAGGCGGTTCTTCCTGTTGGGATTGTGTGAACCAACCACGATGCTGTTCGAATATGCGCCTGTCCCCGCCTCGCGCATCCTTAAAATGGTGCCATCATCCCAGTTAAGACCATCTTTTGAAGAGTACAGAACAAAGTGACCTTTGTCCTTCTTCTCGCCCTGCAAATGTCCACTGCGTCCGGACATGAAATAACTGCCGTTTAGCACGGCCATCTGAGGATTTCGGATCTTCTTTTTAAAGTGTGCGATCTTTGGTTCGGACCAGGTGTGACCGTCGTCGTCGCTTATCACATAGTCCATCGTGTCCTCAGCGTTCCTGTTGTATATATAGACAATGATGCTTCCCGAAGCGAGCTTCCCCATAGTTCCATACGATTTCCCGGTGGTGTCGAAGGGAAGTTCGCTACGCTTCACGAAGGTCCGGCCGCCGTCGCGGCTCACATACAACTCGTACACATGCTCGGGCTTATTGCCCAGGAAGTTGATCTCATTGTTATTCTTGAAGTGAAGCGCGAGTATCTCTCCGTTGTAATACCGCGCATCGTAGAGCCTGCCCCGGTTGTCGCACAGTTTATACGGGTCACTCCAGGTGTGTCCGCCATCTTCACTGATGATATAGGTCGGAATCTGAAAACGCCTCCAAATGGCATCGTTCGTGATGTTACACACGAGGAAGAAGACAACGATATTACCGTTGGCTGTCAGAACTGCTTTCTCGCCGAAGGCAGAAAATTTCTCGGTGTTGGGCCCTCCTTCTTGCCCTTCGTCGAACAGGCTTTTTGTATAGTCAAGCACGATTGGCTCGCTCCAGGTTTCGCCGTAGTCTTCAGAACGCTTGTATTCCATCCATCCCACGGCCGAGTGGCCTTTGTTGTCCTCGTTGCAGTTGGGATAAAAGGCGAGAATTTTCCCGTCCTCATACTCCACCAGTGCGTGCCCGAGATTTCCACCTCTTTTTGCCGGGGAGTGATCGACAAAGAGAATGCCATCGTTCGGTGGGTTTTTTGGGGTGATCTCATAATCTGCTTTGTTTGGGTTCGCGTCCATAAGTGCTTCCTTGGATGAATTTAAATGCCTTTGTAGATATTGGAGGAGTACATTTCAAAGCCTTCGGGGCCGGGGTAGCCGTCGAAGAGGTTGCATTCGGGCACATTGCCGGGCGCGCCATTTTTGAGCCAGTCTATGAAGATGGGGTCGGCATTGCGGTGTTCGAGTTCGGCGATGCCTGAGGCGTGAAGGTGTTGAACGCGACCGGGATTTTCAGAAGCGATATTGTCCAGAGAACCGTAGAGGGTAAGGATGCTGTCTTCAGGGTTGGGGTGCCATTCGAGATAGCCTTCCTGGTCGAAGACGGTAAAGTAGCCGCGTTGAAGATGTCGCATAGCTTTGCCGCGCGCCACGCCTGCGAGGGCGATTTCGCGGTTGCCCATGCTGTTTTCACGCGCCGCGTTGAGGATGTCATAACTTTCGATATTGTCGGGAACAGGCGCGCCTGATAGGTTGGCGATGGTGGCGAAGAAATCTTGTGGTTGAAAGATGGCAGAACTGCGACCTGTGTCACCTTCGGGCGTTTTGATGAAAAGTGGGATGTGGATTTCTTGTTCGCGGACGGGTGCGCCTTTGCCGAATCTGCCGCGTTCACCGACGTTGGTGCCGTGGTCGCCTGCGACGAGTATGGCGGTGTTTTTGGAGAGACCCGTGGCTTCAAGGGCTTCGAGGAAGCGGCCAAAGCAGTGGTCCATCCAGGTGACTTTGGCTGCATAACTGGCTTTGATGCGTGCTTTGGCTTCGTCGGGCAGGTTGGGATTGCTGCGGGCTTGCGTTCCTCCTTTAAATATGCGAGGATCGAGGCGACCATCATAACCAGGCGTTTTGTCGTATTTGACCATGAATTCGGGGGGTACGTCCCAGGGTTCGTGGGGGTCGAAACAGTCGATCCAGAGAAAGAAATTTTCCCGATTTTTATTGTCTCGGAGAAACTCGGCAGCGGTGTTGAAGAGTCTGGCACAGTTCCAGTTGTCTAAGTTGTCGCGGCCTCTGTTGGTGCGGGCATATTGAATGGTTGGTGTTGGGAGTTCGTCTTCGAGGATGTCAAAGAGCGGGTCTTTTGCCCAGTTGCTGGGCCATTTGGCTTCGTCATTCATCCAGGCGCGGTCAACTTCGGCACCGCGAATGAAGGTCCAGGTGTGAAAGGGATAATCGAAGGCGTGGCCCCCGTTGACGAGGTGGGGGGTGTCGTGCAGGAGTTGCGTCGCGTAGCCTGCTTCGCCGAGGACATACGGCAGTGCATTGGTGTTGAAGGGCAGTGGTTTCCATGCGTGAAAGGGGCTGCCGTATTTGCCGGTCATGACGTCGGTGCGATAGGGGATGGTGGGAAAGCTCGCTGCGAAGGCACGGTCGAAACACCAGGATTGTGAGGCCAGGCGGTCGAGGTTGGGTGTTTCGATCCAATCATTGCCGTTGGCGCCGATATAGTCGTAGCGCATGGTGTCGATGATTAAGAGAATGATGTTCATTTTATACCTCTCTCCTTTTTATTTAAATCGGCAAGAAAGAACGTTTTCCTCTTTTTGAACCGAAAATTTTCATCGGGTACGATGAACTCCAGTTTGTCACATAAAAAAGAGCCAGACGGAGCTGAATTTTGGAGCCGTGCACAAAGCGCAAGGCTCTCGTCTATGGATATGAACTCAGCAATGGTCATGTGCGGAGCTATGTTGCGCCTGTGATACGCTTCGCCGGAAAATGCCGATGTCCTGTGGAGGATTTGCTTTAAATTATCGATAGGCTCTCGTGGCCTTATCGGATACGAGACGCCAGGGTGCCTGATTGAGGCATGCGGCTTGTCGTAATAAAGCGTGAATGGCTGGATATCAGTAATGACGTTGTTGATTTCATCGATAAGATCAGGCGTCATTTCCCTGCTCAAGGGATCTGACAAAGAGATGTGCGTCGAACAGGAGTCAGCAGAGCAGGGATCGTACTTTGCTCGCAAGAGATCGATCTCCTGAGATACTTCTGGAGGGGGCATGATAAGGATGAGGCCAAAACGATAGTCGCGTTGCCAATCTTCCCACTTTGATGTGTCTTTTACGTATGGAATCATGAGGAACTCTCACAGGGTGATAGCATCGACGTGTTAGCCGTTCGTGACGCTTCTTCTATTTGCGCCGCTGATCAACAATATACTCACGTACTAACCAATGCGGAATAGAATGAGTTGTCAATGCCTCATGAATCTCTCTGATCAGCCCAAGCTGGACGGAATTCGGATCTTCCATGCATCCGCGAATTACAATTTTAGGCATGGCATCAAACTCATAGGAAATACAAATGAGTGTATAAGATTGAAAATAAATACCTTACAAGAAACATTGCTTGATGCTAAATTGAAAACCAGCTATATTCTCTTACGTTTCATTAGAAATAAACTACTGGTGTTTTGTTTCATGCATTGGCTTAAGATCCCTTAGCTATTTTAAACCGCCCAAACCGAGGAGAAATCATGTTGCGAGTCAGCGACCCCGACCTGATCGCCCACTGGCCGTTCCGGGAAAACCTGAAAGACCATTCTGAAAGCGGCCTGTCCATCCAAAATCACGGTGTTGAAATCGGGGAATCAGGCGGACAAAGAAGCGCCCAATTCAACGGGGCGGAAACCTTTCTGGAAGTTCCCTGCGATCTGTCTATAGGGACAGGCGATTTTTCATGCGCCGGATGGATCTACACGGAAGAAACCGAAGTGGTCGGCGATATTCTCAGCCAATTCGATCCGAAAACCCGCCATGGATGGCAGATATCGGTCCTCACCAATACCGGAATGACTTCCACCGCTCAATCGAATTACCGCAACCTCCACTTCGGCATCGACAACGGGCATCTCGGGGCATGGACGGATTGCGGGCGTCCCGGTCAGGCGGTCAAAATATCTGCACTTTCGACAATAGGTGGACACCTGTATGCCGGCACCTTCGAGAATGGCAAAGAAGAGGTCGGTCACCTGTGGCGCTACGAGGGGGAAGAACGCTGGACCGACCTGGGCAATCCAGTCGGATGCAACTCCGTCAACGCCGTTGTCGAATTTCAAGGTGCGCTCTATTGCGCCCTCGGTCGGTATAATTCCAGCGGCTCCGCCATGGGCGATCCCCTGAACACCACACCCGGCGGCCAGGTCTATCGGGTCGATGCCAACGGCCAATGGACCTTCTGCGGGCATCCAGGCATCGAAGACGCCACGCCCGAAGAAACACCCACCACGGGACATAACACGGGCAAAGCCGATAACGCCACCGCCCTCACGGTCTATCAGGGTCGGCTCTACGCTACCAGCCTCTATCGCGAGGGCGCCTTTGTCTATGATGGCGGCACCACCTGGACGCCCATAGGTCCAGACGTGCGGCTGATGAGTTTCACCGTCTATCGGGGCCGGCTCTACACCCTCGTCAACGGCGGCCCGGTTCTTCGCTACGAAGGCAACGCCGAATGGACCGACTGCGGTTGTCCCGAAACTTCCACCCAGACCTACTCGGCGGTCACTTTCAAGGGCCAGCTCTATGTCGGCACCTGGCCTCAGGGAGAAGTCTATCGATATGACGGCAACACGACCTGGACCTGTCTGGGTAGGGCAGGGTACGAACGTGAAATCATGGCCATGGGACTTTACAACGGCAAAGTCTATATCGGCTCGCTCCCAATGGCCAATGTCTGGCGGATGGACGGCAATCGGTTCACATTCTTAGAGTCTCTGGACCGCACGTCCGCGCCCCTGCGGCGGGTCTGGTCCATGGCCGTTTATCAGGGCCGCCTCTATGCCGGCACCTTGCCGTCTGGACATGTCTATTCGGTCGAAGCCGGAAAAGTTGCCACTTGGGACCACACATTTCCCGAAGGATGGCGACACGTAGCCGCCGTCAAGCAAGGCGGCATTCTGACCCTGTACGTCGATGGAACCCCCGTCGCTACAACAGACAGCTTCAATCCAAAACGCTACGATCTCAACCCCAACTGTCCTCTCTTAATCGGCTTTGGTGCCCACGACTATTTCAAAGGCGCCCTGCGAGACATCCGTATCTATCGTCGGGGTCTCACACAACTGGAAATCCAGAACCTCGCCAGATGACCGCCGAGGGAATCAGCGAAGGCAGGCGATTTGGCTTTGCTGAGTCGGCAGCATCATGAAGGAGCTGGCAGGTATGAGAACCGCTGTAAATTGGCGGTCATAGACAAAATTGGCAAGATTCTGTTGTGAGATTCGAGTATCTATATCTGAAATTCCCGAATCTATTGCCTTGTGTCTGAGCACTTCCAACATGGGAAGCGAAACATCAAATCCAAAGATATCAAGCCCATCCAGCAGCAGAGGCAGCATTTTACAACCCGTTCCACAGGCAGCCTCCAATATCGCACCACGCGTGTTCTGCAATTGATTTCGGTAAAAATGTAACTCCCGTTCATTTAGTTCAGACCGACCGCCAGTCTCGTTCCATTGGTCATAGATTAACGCCCACCAATGGGTATCATAGTTTTTTCCAGTCTCTTGCATGATTACCCCTATGCAAAGATAGGTTTGGTTTTTCTGCGAACCCGCATAGAAAGGCCATTTTGAATTACGTTTGAAGCCTTTGAAAGGCTTTAAGAGTTGACGGATCAGTGACTATTTTCCTTGCGGCTTCAATCGTCAACCATTTGGCGGCATAGAATTCCTGCAGGTCAATATTGAAATTACTTCCATCTGTAAGAAGCAAATACCAGATGTCATAATGAGAGTGACAGGGTTCCACAGGATTTTCTATTGGTGTAATGGTAAGCAAAAACGGTTGTGGTTCGGATTTGAAAAAGTTCCATATTCCCAATTCTTCACCTATCTCACGGTTCAAAGCTGCCCAAAGCGTCTCATCTTTATCTATATGACCACCGGGAGAAAGCCAAAGGCCAGACTTTTTATGGTGGATAATAAATACCTTTTTACTCTGGGAATCATAGGGCAGAAAATAGACACAAAAATGGGTCTCCGGATTTTCATCTCGCGTTGGTTTTCCTTCTTTAACTCTTTGTTTATAGCGATCATAGGTTTCCCCCTTGTCACATATATCGCGATCGATAACTTTTGCAATTGATTCTTGTGTTTTCATATTCGCTTCTTCACCTTACCGGCTGGCGGGGGAGGGACTCTGATTCTCAGACTTTAACGTTGCTCCGACGACTTTATTCGCTTCACGACGGGAGCTCTCTTCCTTGGAGGATAATCTGGGTGTAACCCGGCCATTCGCGGCGTCTGGGGACGGATCGGTCCCCAGTTGATCGCATAGGGGTGATTCTTACAGAGTTGCTCGATCTTTTCCCAGGCGGCGAGTACGTTCGCCTGTTCGCTTTTGTCTCCGTTCCAATACCGGGTCATGCCTGCGCGAATGTCGATCATGTGGCGGGTGTGATCCAGGCCTATGCGGACGAAATCGATCCGCGCCCCGAATCGCTCCGGTTCGTCCGCAACCTTGCGTGACGCCTGGTCGAGGAGCGCGTAAGCGCGGTCGAAGAACGCCTTGTCATAGACATCCGGGTATGCTCGTTCACTTGCCCACCAAAAGATGTTGCGCGTCTCCTCCATCAGATTCCAATAGGTCTCGAGTTCCGTGGCTGCTGGGCCGAATGCACGTTGATAGTAATTCTGTAGAATCGCTTGCCCATCCTGCGACGGATTCCACAAGAGATGCGCCATGAGATAGTATTGTGGTCCGTGCGTTGCCCAGTGTTCCCATACCATATCGACAAAGATGCCCATCGCTTTTTCGCCGATCAGTTTGAAGTCCTCGGTTGTTTGTATGAAAGACACATCCGGCTGTCCCTGAGGCCAGCCCGCAGGGTCACCGACATTGGGTCGCCACATCATGTGCTTCGCGACCTTCGACCACGCGATGTATTGCTCTTTGTGTGTGGAACCCCTGGTCGAACCACGGTCGATCAGGCCGTCCCGATTGAGGAAATTCGCCACGCTTGCCACAATGACATTCTCTGCCGGAATTTCGCGAATCGGAGCAGGCCGGGAATGCCCGTAGGCCAGCATCATGACATAGTAGTCTCGATCCGGATAGCGCTGCTTGAGTAGCCGCGCACATGTGTTGGCAAACCGGACGTGCCGGTCGGATAGTGCGGGCAGTTTCTGCGTGGTCCCTTTCCAGTGAAACGAACGGAGCTCGCCATCCGGATGGTCCCAGGCGCGACAGGGCTCACAAACACAATGTCCGCTAGCCCAGCCGTCGTTAGGCGATGCATTGAAGACGCGTTGATTTGGGTTCTGTTTTAGTGCTTCCTCGACATCCGCGAGCCATTGCTGCGGCACCTCCGGATTCGATTGGCAGAGCTTGGCGTTTTTGGGTTGTGGAAATCCGCTCCGCGTTCCGTCAGGCTGAAGGGCGAAGTATTCGGGGTTTGTTTCGTGAAATCGGTCCCACCAGTCGCGGAATCCATGCCCCCCTTCCATTTCGAGGGAACCCAACTGCAGCCGTTGACGACGTGTCCACGTCTGGGATCGACCGTATGATCCCCCGGGCGCCAGTCTGGAGTAACTGAACAGTCCGGCCCGGAAACGAAGACTGGGATGGTAGCGATACCTGAAGGTCGCGAAGCGGATGGATTCCTGCGGGACGATATCCTCGCCGAGATCACCAGGCCAGAGCCAACGCACGCCGAGTCGATCGTGCAGAAACGTATAGATCGCATTTACAGTCCCATACTCTTGCTGGATTCCCTCGATCCGGTTCCTTTTGAACTGTACAATCATCTGGGTGGGATCCCAACGGTCTCGCCCCGCGATTACGAGGTGCTTTTCGCTCGCCGCGATGACGATTTCCTCGGGGTGTTGGAAGTCGAAGTCGATATCTGGAAACAGCGCATCAAGCGCCGGTTGGTAACCCACCCAGATGGCCCGATCTGGGAGTTGGCGGGGTGGACCGTCGATCCATTCGGGTCGCGTGCCACAGGTTTTCTCGATGTAATCGGCAAGATCAATCGCGGCTTCGCGCGTGAATGGTGGTGCATCTGGAAAGAGGATCAGCGGTGCCGGTTTGATCCCGGCTTTTTTATCGACGAGGGTAAACTCGGCGGTATCGGCTGCTGAAATCGAGGTTAGCACGATGGAAACGGTGCGGAGCAGCTTGATTTTTTTTAACATGTTTCATTCCTTGATAGGGGTGACAGATACCTGTCAAGCTATTGTAATAAACTTCCTCAGTTTCCTTAGACCCATTTGTCCCGACGCAAGAGGAATACATACCGTTCAGGCAACATGCGGTTGGCAAATTCGCCTCTGCTCGGTCCGGGTGGTACTCGCTCTTCAGTCCGTATTTTGCCTGGACTCAAATTCTGCGCGCAAAATCCCGAATAAGAGCCTGTCCCAACGTCGGTTGGACCAGTATATTGCCTCGCGCTCGCACCCTTCCTGAGTAAACCCGAGCTTTTCAAGGACTCGGATGGCACCCGTATTATTGGAGGCTGTCACAGCCGAAATCCTGTACAGGTCCAAATGCTCAAATCCGAATCGAAGGATTACCAGTGCGGCATCTGTGCAGTACCCTTTACCTCTGTCCCTCCTGCGGGCAATACCAGCACCGAGGCTGGCGGTGCGATTTCTCAAGTCGATTTCCGACAACTGAATATCGCCGAGGAGATTTCCATCTGGACTGAAGATGCCCAGATAAATTTGACTCTTGCCTTGTTGCTCCTGGATTTCCTCGAACCATTTGTCCGAACCCTCGATTGAATGACCAGGTCTGACTGGTTCAGTCGGAATTGGCTCCTCGAGTTCATAATGTTCCCAAAGGGTGCGGCAATGCTCGCGTTCCATAGTTCTTAAAACCACTTTTTCACCACGTAATTCGATCATGAGAGGGACTTTCGATAATGAAATATGATTCAGCCTCACAGGTCCTTTGAAAAAGCGCCCAACTGGCATGGATTAACCCTACGCGAAATTCCTTATCTTCCCAGCCAAGGGTATCGAAGAGGACTTCCTTAATGCCATCTTTGCTAAGAAAGGGGAGACGAAGTTGCTTAGCCAGTTTTCTTCCTAATGTTGTTTTGCCAGTACACGGAGCACCGTTAATAATAATAAGCAAAGATTTTGTCATTAGTGTTCACTCAACTTGAGAGAAATTGCCTGATGATATTGGAATGATTTTTATTGGCATTTAGAAATCCTCGTCCAGGTCTTGCTTATCAGCAGGCGGTGTCAGTTTATCGAATTTCGCATTTCTCTTTTTCTATGAGATAGTCTGTGCAATTCGAATAGAGCCTTCCAAAAGAATCTCTCTGTGTTCGTCTTTTCTCTCGGTTCTCCAGTATTCTCGTGCCCTCTCAAACATTGATCCGAGGGTTTCAGACTCTTCAAAATAGCTTATGAGATCCATATTCGCAGCAAACACACGAGAGCACTCAACAATCTCAACTTCGTAGAGTTCAGCATCTGCTCTTTTCGAATTGAACCGTCTGGCAACACGCTCGTCTGTCCAGAGGAAGAGGCAGTCAAATCGACTTGATCTATATGGAAACTCTCTGAGGCGAACCGTCTCCCAGGCGACTTCCAACAGGACACTTCCCGTTGCGGCCGCATCTGGAACCGTCACGGTGAGGGGATTGGTTTGCACTTCGATTAGGGTTTGGCGTATCAGATGGTCTTGAAAGTTCCCCGGCTTCACAAGGGTCCCAGGGGAAAGCCCGGACTTTGCTGACCAAAACAGTAGAGATCCCCGACCAATATCAAGATCCCTTGTGTGGGATGCCTCCCTATAGTGGTTTGGATTTGCCACAGTTCTGCCTCGCTTTAGGTGGAAAAGACGGTTTACGTGTAACTACGGGATTAACGAACCGTTACGGTAACACATACCAGATCTATGTATCTCCGACCTTTTTGTGATCAGTTAAAAAGAGAGGGACATCATCTCTTTTTTTCTTTGTTCACTTCTTTCGAGCGAGCCAAATCTGTTCACCTCCATAAAGATAAGGACTCCGATGAAAGTTTCCATACAATTCCTGAATCTGATATCCACACAATTCTAGAAGATGCTGCATTTCGTTCTTATAGATGTGTCGTGTCTTACCGACATTATGAATCCTTGAAATTGTCTCGCCAGATTTGCTGATTTCTTCATAAGTATAATGCCATTCTGAAATTTGGGTCTCAAGGTCACATTTCCGACTTCCCCAAAGAATAACACGATTTCCCGTCTCTGGATGATTTAACTCTTGTAGTTTTTTTACTGCTGTACCTCCACCAGATGCGGAGACAAGCTCATCCAAACTGGGATCACCATTATGTATTATCAGAAGTCCATTATCTAAAAGATGTTCATTGATGCACAAAAGGGCCTTTCTTTGGTCTTCTGGTGTTAAGATGTGATGGAAAGCTCTGTAGGGAATCAAGATGGCGTTGAATCGGTTATTTAGCGAAAAATCACGCATGTCGCCTGCAACGAGGTTTATACGCTCCTGAACTTCATTCCTCAGCTTTGAGACATTTTCTTTCGCTAACTCAAGCATCTCAGAAGATGGCTCAAGTCCAAAAACATCTAAACCGGATTCAGCTATTGGGATCAGCACTCGCCCTGTTCCACATCCGAGTTCCAAAACGGGGCTTCCCGCATTCTGGACTTCTCGAATATAAAATTCTATATCATCTTTTGTTTTCAATGCGTCTTCTCGAGCATCATAGAGTTTAGCTCTGATACCTTGGTAACCTTCCATAAATCCTCCACAAAATCACACATCAAGCAAGTTATATAAGATTGAAAATAAATACCTTACAAGAAACATCGCTTGATGCTAAATTGAAAACCAGCTATATTCCCTTATATCTCATTAGAGATAGACTACTATCGTTTTGTTTCATGATTGGCTTAAGAGTCCTCAGCTATTTTTAACCGCTCAAACCGAGGAGAAATCATGTTGCGAGTCAGCGACCCTATGGTTCAGAAGTACATCGACTCCGAGTTCGGGCAGCGATGTCTCTACGAGGGCACGCATTGTACGGAGTGTGTGAGAGAAGAAGACAGGGAGATATGGGGGGTCGGTGATGAACCTTCTTCCTCTGCTTATCCGGGCTTAGCGGCTCGAAAGTTCATCAGAGCGCACGAGATCTACGAGAAACTTGGCCTTGCAAGCCCGGCCGAGATCACTGGCGCAGGCATTCTGAAGGAGTTATCTGCTCACACTTCAGCCGAGACCCGGGATGCTCTCTGGTACGAAGCTCACGGAAGCGAAGGTGGTATCCCCGTCTGCATCAGGCCGTGTATGTGGCAGGCTGGGCAATATGTACTTGACATCGCGATCCTTGAATTCCTGCTCCAACGGAAGGAATTGGGAATCGCCCCCGAAATGCTGTCTCGTTTCCAGGCCAGGATTGCGAAGCACAGGTAATGTTGCTTTCTCTCGCGGATTTGTTCATATAAGCAAGCCGTTGTTATCTTTTTAAAACAGGAGGTTACCGGATGTCCAAACCGCTTTATCAACTGGATTGGCAGCGTCAGGAGCAGCCGATCCTGTCGGGGATGACCACAAACCAGGACTGGTGCCGGGTGACGGTGTACAGCCCGGCGGTTCTCCGTATGGGCGATACGTATAAAATGTGGTACCTGGGCAACCGAACGGCCACGCGTACGAGCGATATGGATCTGGGGTATGCCGAGTCCCAGGATGGACTGACCTGGACGCCACATCCGGACAATCCGATCCTCAGCGGCGCGTTGCCGTGGGGCCGTGCGTGGCAGACGCCGCATGTGATCTTCGACAGCGATGAAAATCTTTACAAGATGTGGTTCGTGATGGCCGACAGCCGTCCGGGTGAGGGGGGCAGGGCGATCGTTCTGGGGCAGAAGCTGGGGTATGCGACCAGCTCCGACGGTCTGACATGGGAGGTTTATCCCGAGCCGATCTATCCGAGCGGGCGGGGGCCGTGCGTGTTGAAGGAGGGGCCGACCGCCTACCGGATGTGGATGTGTTCATCCCCCAGTCCGGACGGAGAATTTGGAGATCTGGTCGGGAATATCTACCACTTTGAATCGGCTGACGGCATCGCCTGGACGCGGGACCCCGAACCGATGATCCGGGCCACTGAAACGCGCCAGAGCGTGGTCTATCCGAGCGTTTTGAGGGCCGAGCGAGGATATACGATGTGGTACGGGTGCCATGTAGAGGGAGGAATCTTCGAGCTTTTCTGTTCGACGTCGGAGGATGGGCTGCATTGGACGCACCACCTGAAGGCGTCTTCGTTTCCCGCAACACGCGATCCGAACGATTTTGACGGACGGTACACGTCCACGCCATGCGTGCTGGACGACGGTGACCGCTATCTGCTGTACTACTCCGCCCGAGACTGGGGAAACCTCTACCGGGCCGGGGACGGGACGATCAAGACCGACGGCGCGGGCATTTACCGCCACATCGGGGTGGCCGTATGTCCGAAGGAATAAACCGCGACAGCCGGAATTGCCATCGCCATCGTTGCGTTTCAGGCTTTTGATGTTTGTTGGGCTTCACACGCTTGTTTCCAGACATGGTGTTTTGCCATCATCCTTTCAACTTTTTCAGGGGCGGTGGCGCGCAGGTCGCGTTGTTCGTCAGGATCGGTGCTCAGATCGAACAGGCCGTCTGGTTTGCCGTTTGTGGCGTGGAGTTTTAGATTGCCCTCGCGGACTGCGTCCTCTGTTCTGTACGTCCAGTGCAGCGTGCGGTCCAGGGGCTGCTCTTTGCCTTCGAAGAGAGGCCAAGCGTTTTGGGCATCGATGACGCGATCGTCGGGCACAGGTGCACCGGCGAGAGCGGCGAATGTCGCGTAGAGGTCATAGTGTACCCAGGGGGTATTGATTTTCGTATTTGGAGCGATTTTTCCGGGCCAGACCGCGTTGCAGATGACCTTGAGCGAACGCTCCCAAAGGGTTCGGCCATAACCATTGGTCCGGCTGCCTCCCTGATCGCTCAGGAATACGATGAGCGTATTTTCCGCAATACCGGCATGGTGTACCGCATCCAGCACGCGTCCCACGCACAGGTCCAGGTATTCGACCATATACTGGTAGTTTACCAGTGGATCATCGCTGTGATAGTATCCGGGTGGGGCCTGGTAGGGACCGTGTGGGGCATAAAAGGCGAGATTCAGGTAGAAGGGGTCTGGCTCTTGGGATTGGCGATTGATAAATTTGATTGCTTTATCCGTAAACAAGGTGTCGAAGTAACCCTCATCCGCTATGGGTTCCAGACCGCGAAAAAAGTGGCTTTTCATGTCGCGGTTGTAAAGGTGGGTGTAGTAGTCGGCATGGCCGGCGTTGCTGCCGTAAAATTCATGAAAGCCATGGTGTAAGGGGTTGAATGTCGCAGCATATCCCAGATTCCATTTTCCAAACAGCCCTGTTGTGTATCCGGCATTGCGCAAAAGTCTGGCTATAGAGACTTCCTGAAGCGAGAGTCCGGATTCCGGATCATCTGGGCGTGTCTGTGAGTTGATGCCAACCCGATACGGATGTCTGCCCGTGTTCCAGGCGCAACGCGCTGGTGAACACAGCGGGGTTGCGATCAGGCAATTGTCGAAGACGACCCCCTCGCTCGCCATTGTGTTCAATCTGGGCGTTTCGAATATCCCTTCGCCATAATAATCGACTGCTTCGCGACCGAGGTTGTCGGCTACTATGAAGATGATATTGGGATGATTTTTCATTGGTGTTTCCTTAATAGATTGAAAAGTATAAACTTATGGTTGGATAAGAATCCAGGGGCAATATCAGTTCTGAGAATCGGGATGGCTCGCATGGGCCAGTTCGCGTAGTACATCGACCGCGAAGAGGACGTCCTCTCTCCGACAGTCGAACTGACCGACCTGGAAGCGAATGACGAACTGTCCATCATGGATCGTCTGCGTCAGGTAGATTCGGCCGTCATCGTTGACCGCGCGGAGCAGGCGTTCGGTGGTGTCGTTGGCGTTCTCACCGTCGGGAGCGTACTGGAACGTGAAGAGCGAAAGGTGGCAGTCCGTTGTCAGGCGAAAGCCGTCCAGCGATGCGATTGCAGTGGCGGCCTCCTCAGCCCAGGCAATATGGTTCCGGATGCGCTGTCGGAGGTCTTCGAGACCGTGGGCACGGAGCAGGAACCAGAGCTTGAGGGCGCGGAATCGGCGCCCCAGGGGGATCGTCCATTCGCTGTAATTGGTGATTTCGGTTTGGCCGAGGGTCTGGAGGTAATCCGGACGGATACCGAGGGTGCGAACCTGTGGTTCCGGGTCCGCGAGAAACTGGATCGAACAGTCGAATTGTGCGCCGAGCCACTTGTGGGGATTGAAGACGATGCTGTCGGCTCCCTCGACCCCCGCCCACAACTCGCGTAGCTCGGGACAGATCATCGCGGAACCGGCCCACGCGGCGTCGATGTGGACGTAGAGATCGTGCTCGCGTGCCACTTCGATGGTCTGGTGTACATGGTCGGATGCGCCAATCGACGTGCCTCCAACACAGAGGACGACACCGGCCGGGAGAAAACCCGCGGCATGATCTGCGTTGATTGCCCGGCGGAGCGCTTCCGGGTCGAGCGCCCAGGAATCATCGGTCGGGACTTTGACCAGATTTTGTTGGCCGATACCGGCGATGTGAATCGCCTTGTCAACCGACGAGTGGGTCTCCGGCGATGCGTAGATCCGGATTTGTTTCTCTCCCGCTATTCCAGAATCGATTCCTCGCCAGCCAAGTGCGCGCTCGCGCATCGTTAGTACAGCGCAGATATTTGCCGATGTTGCCGTATCCTGGATAACCCCCTGGAATCCTTCTGGTAGCCCGAGTGCCTGGCGCATCCAATCGACCATCCGGGTCTCGATTTCCGTAGCTGCGGGTGAGGTCTGCCAGAGCATGCACTGGGCTGCCATGACCGCCGTCAAATTCTCGGCGATCATCGAAACCGGCGCAGCGTTGGCGCTGAAGTACGCAAAAAAGTGCCGGTGTTGCCAATGCGTCATGCCGTCGGGCACGATGCGCTCGAAGTCGGCGAAGATCGTCTCCATGCTTACCGGCCCTTCCGGTGGCGATAGAGGCAGCATCGCTGCGATCTTGCCCGGTGCGGTCTGCGCCCGAACAGGCCGCTCTTCGAGCGTGGCCAGGTATTCGGCGCCCCACCGTGCGGCTCGTTCAGCCCATTGAAAGTAGTCTTCTCGTTTCAATGCATTGTGTCCAGGTTTTTAGAGATTTAGTTCTTCAAAGGTAGTCGCTGACGTCCATTTCCGGATACGCATTCTTGATCAGTTCAACCGAGGTGGGCGTGTACATTGCGTCACCGGGTTTCGGCCAGCCGAAGAGACTGCGAACCCTCGATGTCGTTTTTCCCAAAAAGGGTTTCAAGCGTCGAATCGCCTCACCTTCCCTTTTGCCGGTTGATGTCCATGGCATGGTGTCTCTGCGTCCTATTGAGAAGAAAATGACCGCACGCTGTTTGTCCTTGTCTGCAAAAGGTTGTGCTGCGTGTGGCGTGTGTCCACTGTAGAAGAGAACGCTGCCAGCTTTTCCAGTGATTGAGACGGGTTCCTGTGCGTGAAGAATTTTGCGGATATCGGCAAAGCGGTAAGCGTGAGGCACCTTGCGGATGTCGCCAAAGCCCAGGCCGTCGTCCTCAATCACACGCAAGATATCGCCCATTTTGTCGTGTACTCCTGGGACCAACCGAACAGGCGCGCAATCTTCGTCAATATCGTCCAGAAAGACCCAGGCTTGAATATGGCCATACCGCTGCCAATCTGGGTGGGGGGGAATAAAGGGTTTGGCCCAATCCAGGTGAAATTCGATTTCTGGCTTCGTTGGGGCCTTTCTATCTATTCTGCCGTTTCGGACATAGACGTAACCGTGATGGTAGTGTATATCAGGCGTATCCAGAAGCTGTTCCAGAGCATCCAGAAAAGGATCGTGTTCCAGGACCCGGTCAATGACCTCTACCCCTGTTGGAATGTCACAGAACTCCGCTCTGGGGCCGGCCATCCCGAGACCTGCTCCGGGCAGGCGTAGCTTATTTTCAAGGTCAGGATTGGCTTTCAATTCGGCAATGAACTCGGAAAAAGACTTTCCACCATAAGCATTTTGTTCCGCAGCCTCAAGTACCGCTGACAATTGGCTGGTCGAGAACAGGTCCGGGACCGTGACGTAACCCTCTTGTAAGTAAAATTCATACTGCTCTTGTGTCAGCATTTTCGATCTCCTTTAATAAATCGCCTAAATTTCATCGTCATCCAGAGCGCGCTGTCCTTCAAACGGTCCCCATTGAATACGCCCTCTGGTTCTTCTATCGCTCTTGTAAATCTCCGGGTCATAATTCGGGTTTTCCTTGGGGAATCGCGCTCCGACCAGTTCGAGATAGCGCATCATTTCGTCGTAGAGTTTCCGATGTATTTCCGGATTTTGCTTTGCAATATTGGTAACCTCGCCAATGTCGCCAGAAAGGTCGAACAACATCGGAATATCCGGTCGTTCGTAAAAATGGATCACCTTGGACGAACCAGAAATAATGACCGAATGCGGCACAGAGTTCCGATAATGAGGATAATGGAAATAGAGATAGCGATTCAGAAAGGCTTCGTCAGGCTCTTCTCCAGCCATGTAATCCGCGAGGCTGACACCGTCGATATTCTGCAATTTTTCCGAGTCGCCACCAGCCCAATCAACGAAGGTGGGTAAGAAATCATAGTTGATCACATTGCCGGTAAAAGCTGAGTTAGGTTTGATCCCGGGCCCCTTGACAATCATAGGCACCCGGATGCCTCCATCCCACAACCACCACTTTGTTGCGTGTAACGGTTGCTTGTAGTCGGGTATGATTTCGACTTCTTCGTGTCGGTAGCCGTTGTCACCCACTACGATGACATAGGTGTTATCCGCAATTCCCAGTTCTTCTAATTTGTCGAGCACCGCGCCGATCCGACCATCCAGATCCTCACCCATGCCCAACCAAATTGCGGGATCATCTCCCCGATTGACTGTGTCGGGATGTTTATTGTTTTTCTTATACCACTCCTGCACCAGTGGGTGATTCACATATTTTTCACGCGTTTTATCCAGGCATTCATAACCCGCATGCATGGCGTAATGAGAGATCTGAAGGTAAAAGGGATTGCTTTTTTCTACCTGTTCTTCCATGAAGCCAATTGCCTTTTCGGTAATGCTGAACATCAACTTGGGATCGGCCATATCTTTGGGTAGTCGTCTGGGCGTCCGCTCGCCTCTCTCCAGGCCGTACTTCAGGGTATTGCCGGGATTATTATCGGTAGCACCATCGTGTAATATGTAGCCTGCCTTTGCAGGATCGCCCCTCATGTGCCATTTGCCAATGTGGGCGCTGACATAACCCAGTGGCTTGAGCGCTCTGGGAATGGTAACTGCGTCTTCGTCGAGTTCTCGGTCGGACACGTTCGGGACCAGTGGGAAACTCTGATATTCCCTTTTCGTGTCGTAGTAAGGCTCTCTTGCCCCCAGATATACCGTGAAACCACTGTGTGGAGCAGACTGCCCCGTCTGTACGCACACACGAGCAGGTGCACATTGGGGTGCTCCATAGGCATTGCGAAATTTCATGCCCTCATTTGCCAGCTTTTGGATGTTCGGCATTTGCAAGACCGGCATCAGGGAGTTCTCCATGGTGTCATCCATGGCAACCGGTGATCCGTTCCAGGCCCAGTCGTCTATATAAAACATGACAATGTTGGGCCTGGATTGTGCGTTAGACCCCGCTTGTGTGTTGGATTTGGCCTGTGCAGCCTGACTGCGAACGGCGAAGGTCCCAATCACAATCGCAACCCATAGGATGAGTTTGATAAAAAGGATCATATATTCCTCCTGTTGGACATCAGTTGTTGCTTCTCCAGATAATTTTTCTTTTTTTCCCTTCGACCTCGCAAAATACGGCCAGTCTTCTGGATACAGTGATTCCGAGTTTATAAGTACCGGGGTCGGACACCTTTCTGGATTTCCAAAGTTCCACTTCCGGATGGTCGGGCGTACCGCGATAGGTCACCAACTGTCCCTTTTCGAAAGCGGCATAATGAAGACCGCCGTCGGGGTCCTTCGACCGGGATCGCCAAATCGCGTCTCCACTCCTGCCAGGAGCACCTCGACGTAGCACCAGCTTTCCATTATCATGCATCTTCAAATAGCATTCCAGGCGGGGGAATACGCGGACATCTCCGATCATCAACCGCTCGCCTTCGTTCAGTATTACTTGATGAATCTCATCCCGCCAGCCTGTCGCACTATTTTTCGACACATCACCCACGGCAATCTGAATTTCACTCCGATTGAATATACCGGTTTTGTCTTCTGCCACAGCTTCCAAATGATATATCCCAGGCTTCAGTGCTTTCAGAAGTTCATCGCTTGAATCGCTCCAAACCTGCGGTTGGGTTGCAGTGAGAATCAGGCCGTTAAGATAAAGCTTCACTTCCCGAATGCCATCTCCATCGGTCGCATCTACTTCTACCTGGAGATCAGTTTCCGCCGGAAAACGCGCACCATCCTTCAGGTTTGTAAAACGCACTTTTGGAAAGTCCCCTTCCCGCTGTACGGTGATGACCTCTTTTTCCACTTCCGCCAGAGTGCGGTTCCAGTCCATAAAGTGGGTCCGGGCCATCAATTGCGTTTTGTATTGGGGTGTAAGAATCGAGGCATACGTCTTCCACTCATCCACTGCGTCCTTAAAATGGGCCACGGCTTCATCATTAAACTGTTTCCGCTGGCGATCCTCGCGAAATATCGCCAGTTTGGCTGCACCGCGCATTTTGTCGGCATAATAACGGCCGAGATAGGCCATGCTTTCAATATCGTTCAGCGTTTCCTGCAACTCCACATTATCGCCCATCTGTGCCCGCAATGCTGGAAGCGCTTTTAGTGCAGTCGCCGCATATTCATCCAGGTGATTCGCCACCTGCAACGGTGTGATGCCCTTCAGTTTTTTTCCGGCAAGAAAAGCCTTTGCCCACTCTGTTACGGAGTGAATACCCGATCCACGCATCGGGTCCCGATCAAAATGGTAATCATCCACGGTCAGAAAACCCTGGCGCTGCATACACCCTTCCGGCGCGAAGTTTCCATCGGTGCCAGACCAGACGGATCTGTTGAGTTGCGGAATAATCTCGGAAGTTGACTCCCATGCATCGTAAAGGAGCCTGGCATCTACATCGGGAAAACGATGCTTCAGGACCGCTTCCCAATAGTCTCGATTGAGTGACGGATTATAAGATAGCTGTCCCCATAGCCGAAATCGATACCAGTGCTTATCAATCTCCAACCGCCTGGACATCTCTGGATTCCTGGCGATAAACTCGCGGCCCCACACATAGCCGTCAGAGCCCATATAAAAGCCGGGCGAATGGTCGTGTGGCATTTCTTTAATAAACTCGCGCACATAATCTGGGCTGCCCCAACGATGCATGAAAATATCGTCATTGCGCAAGTTGAGCCAGACTTTGAAATTATCCAGCCAGCCATCATTTACAATGCGTCTTTCCCATTCCTGCGGCCTTCTCATCGAATAGATGTGAGCGACCGCATACTTGACACTGGTTTCCAATATGCCCGTATAATTTTTAAAGGCATCTGTAACGTAGTGATGGTCTGTTACGTGTCTGCGAAAAATAAAACGAATTTTGCGATCGGGCTGTTGTTCTTGCACGTCCATAATGCCTCGACCGTAGGTGTTGAAGATAAAGTTTTCTATCGAATGCACGCCTTTAATTTCATTATCCGCGTTTTCGCCAGCCGTGACGCCAATCCCCGCAATCTGCGGGTAGGTCAGCAATGCCTGGCGCACACTCTTTCGCATATAATCGACAGTGACGGGGTTGGTCTGGTCCTGCGTAATACCGTGTTTTCCGGTTGCGCCAAAAGTGAAGACGTTCCAGTGAAACAGATAAATTTCAATCCCGCGATCCTCCGCGTATTGGAACACCCGTTGCCAATGCGCGATTTTCTCTTCGATAGTGATCTTTTTGACCAGCTTCAGGGTGCCCGGTTTGTCAAAATCCACATCCTGCCACTTGTTTTTATTGTTCGGATAAATATCGACGCCGATGCGATAGATATCGTCCAGCGCGACTTCGGGATACTCTTCCAGCTTAATAATGGAAGGAAAGGGATGGGTCGTCCACAGGCTCAGCACATTGTAGCGATAGCGCGCAAGGTCATCGAGATAGGCTTTCCAGAATTCAAAGTCCCAGACTGTTTCGATATTGTTCTGTGCCGAATCTCCCGTGTCGTCGTAGGATGGGGTGCGCGCATCCAGGGGGATATTAAATTTAATCCCACGCTTTTTCACAAAGGGTGCGCGTTCCTGATTCTCAATCGGAAGACCGAGGCGCAAAAGGTCGGCTACTTCGAGACCGCCATACATTGCGCCCGTTGCATCTGTACCAGTAATCCGTATCCGGGATCCAACAGTCCGAATTTGAAATGCTTCGGGTAATGTCTCATCCGGCTTAATGGTCAACGAAACCTGAAGGTCCTCCCGTCCCACCTCTTTTAATACATCGTTTAGTTCCTGCGCCGCAAATACCAACTGCGGGATCTTTGTATCATATTCGACCGAAGCCGCGAGGCGACCCGGCAGAAGAATGCTCAAAACGAATAACAAATAGAGAAATGAACGAGGTCTCTTTTTCATTGTCACAATCCTCTAATCTTCGAAATAGCCATCATTCAATTCATCAATATTATTCCGCAATTTTTGGAACGCTTCGAGAATGAGGTCCATGTTTTCGCGCGGTCCGAGAAGAATGCGGTGCGTGAGATCAAGGGCTTCGGTTTCGTGAATGCGCTCGGCTTCGGGACAATAGACTCTGGTATAGTCGATGGGATCAGCCTGGTACAACGGGCAGCGGATTGGACAGCCTGTTTCGCCCCATTTGCCGCTGGCAAACATGCTAAATTGATAGAGGGGCTTTGTCGGGCCAATACCACAGGGCACGCCTTCGGCCTGGAGCGCTTTGCGGAATCGTTCGCGGTGGATGCCTTCAAATTCTTCGGAGATGAATTTGAAGTGCCAGCGATAGGGGTTCCAGCGGGTGACGCGCTCGTCAATGTCGAGGCCAGTGAGTCCGGGAATAGATTCCATTCCTTTGTGGAGATACTTGAGATTTTTCCACCGGATTTCTGCCTGTTCTTCGAGGCGGGTGAGTGCGATCAGGCCGATGGCCGCTTCAAATTCGCCCAGTCTTAGAGTTGTGGCAGGCCAGGTGAAGTTCAGGCTTTCTTCGCCTCTGTCTCGGCCTGCGTGATGATACCGAAAGGCTTTTTCGTACAGGCTTTCGTCTTTGGTCATCACCACGCCGCCTTCGCCTATGGCGAGTACTTTGCCGGGCATGCAGGAGAAACCAGCGATGTCGGCGTGAGAACCCACGCCTTTGCCTCTCCATTGCCCGCCGTGCGCATGAGAACAGTCGCTGACCAGGCCGATATTGTGTTTGTGGCAGATGTCACTTAAAGCATCTGTATCGCAGGGCATGCCCCCCATATCTACGGCAACCACTGCCCGGGTGCGCGGCGTGATGAGGGCTTCTACGCTTTTGGGGTCGATGGTGTAGTTGCGCGGGTCGATGTCGGCAAAGATGGGAATGCCATTGCAAATCATGACGCAGGAAGCAGACGCAATATAAGTTGATGCAGGGACAATGACTTCACAGCCAGCTTCGACGCCGAGGGATCGCAAGCAGGTTTCGAGTGCTGTGGTGCCTGTGGAGACAGCAAGGGCGTATTTGCTGTCGTGAAATTCTGCAAAAGCCTGTTCGAATGCGTAGAGTTTGCTGTCGCCATGGTTGTAATAGTCAAAGCCACTGCGCCCCCATTTGTGACTGCGAAGGACGCCGACAACAGCTTTTTCTTCGCGTTCATCGTGAACCGGCCAGGGTTGGCGCAGGTCTTTGGTAACCGTTTTTGAACCACCGTTGATTGCGAGTTCAGGCATTGAAGTGCTCCTGATGGGATGAATTATCGTGCAGTTTTGTGAGTAAGGTTTGTGTTTCGTCAATCCAGCGTTCACCTGTGCCGGGAACAACGCAAGCGCGGTTGTATTCGAGTGGGTCACTTGGATAGGGGGTAACGCCGTAGCCACCGAAATTATACGCGCGGCGATTTGGTACATAGCCACATGAACCCTGGGAATAGCCCATGACAATCGTGCGTGCAAAGGGGGATGACGATTGGGTGGATAGGGATAGCTCGATGAAGGGTTCACCCTGCCAGAAGACGAGTGCCAGGTCGTCGCTTATGCGGATGGCGGGGATTTCGATTCGGATGTTTTTTTCGTTTGTGTATCGGTTGGGAAGCGTATCTTGCCAGCGCTCTACTTTAAGTGAAAGATTTTTTTCTGGCGTTGCTTGTGTCCAGGCAACGATGGCTTCTCTGGCGAGCGCTTTGCCCATTTCTTCGACCGTATCATAATTGTCTCTGGGTTCCTGAATCGGAAGTATGTTGCCACATGCCCCTTGTAGAAATATTGAGAAGGGTACAGATGTGCCTGCTTCAAAGTGGCGACGGGTTGCGCCGGGATATTCGGCGGTGAAGAGACGATTGGCGGTCATCATGATGACGGGATGAGCGGCAAAGTGGATTGCGGTCGCGATGGGTTGGCCATTGGGTGTGTCGAATCGCAGGACAGTGACTGCGGGGTCAACAGGGCCGTTGGGCAGTTTTTCGGGATTGAGGTTAAACGATTTAAAGCTTCCGTCGGGCAATATCTGGCGTCTGTTGTAGGCGAGGTCGGTGTTGACAGAGCCCGTTGAGAGTGTGGCGGGTTTAAAATTGGTTATAGACTCGACAGCAGCATCGACAACCTGCTTTCTTATGTGAACAATCGCATCATCTTCGGGGCTTCCGCCAAAGTAATAGATGCATTCTGGGCCACTGTGATTGTGGGTGCTACACAGGATCAGGTTTTCGAGCGGAAGATCGGATTGTGCGGCAAAAGCATCGCGCATGGCATCGACGTCGATCCACTGAAAGCTCAGGAGATCTGCCGAGCAAATGACGATAGTGGTCGTATCGTCAGATAGTGCCAGCGCTTTGACGTATAATGGGTCATGGATACCTTCTGCAATGCGAGGTTGCATGGGCGAGCGGTTTACGGGAAAAGCACCCATAGCCGATCCTGTAGATGGCGTGATGTCTCGTTGTGCAGTACCAATTTTTATTATATCTGCCAAAGCTCAGATCTCCTATTTTGAATGTTCAAGAAATCCACACTGTTTTGTATTCGAACCATCTTCCTTCTGTTGAAACGCTACTTAAAGCGTCATCGCATTCCACGGTTGTGTCGGATAATCCACCCACTGTTTTGATCCGCGCTCAAACGCCCACCGATACTCAGCGATTGCGCCTGCTTGTAGTTCTGCAATTCGCGGTGAATGTGCCGGGTCATTTGCCAAATTCACAAACTCATACGGGTCTTCAGCAATGTGATAAAGCTCTGGTCCATAAGGTCCATGAATATATTTCCACTCCTGCGTGCGAATGCTCAGGCTCAAATCTCGCGGATACTGTAACTCCGTAATCGCCACCTTCCGTTCACGTTCACGACCTTCAACCAGCGCCTTCAAACTCATGCCGGGTAAATGCACGGGAATATCCATTCCCGCAAAATCGAATGCTGTAGGTAGTACGTCCAATAGATTCACAAGTGAATCGCTCACAAAACCCGTTTGAAATCTCTTTGGCGGTTTCACAATGAATGGGATGCGAATGGCCTGTTCGTAGAGATTGTATTTCGAAAATGCGGTCACGCCTCGCGATCCCAACAGTTCACCGTGGTCAGAAAGAAAAATGATCAGCGTGTCATCGTACAATCCATTGCGATCCAGGGCGTTTATCACTTGCTGATGGCATCGGTCGCAGGCCGTGACAAAAGCCATGTAATTTGCAATCGCATCTCGTAGTTCTTCTCGCTCTAATCCGACAAAATTGGGATAGGCATTCCGATCGGGTAAATTATCCGGCGGTTCAGGTGGTAATACAACGTCAGCAGGGTCGTATAAATCTGCCAAATTAGCTGGTGTTACATGAGGTGCATGAGGCCCTGACAAACTGCAAATCATGAAAAACGGATTGTCCTTGTTTTCTTCCACAAAGGCAGCAGCCCGTTCTCCAACCCACCAGTCGCGCGTTTGCTCTAACCTCAAGCTGGTCGTAAATCCCTTAAATGCCGCCGCACAATTGTCTCCGCCCTGACCAATCCCACGCGTTTCCCGCTCGCCCATCCCCATCTCTACCCAATCCCGATGTTCCGCCACAAAATGGCTGTCCATACGCTCGCCCGTCTCGTGAAACGGTCCTGCCCGATGATCAAATCCGTAATAGTTGTCGCGTTTAATAGCCGCCTGATACGGTATTGTATGCATCTTGCCAAAGGCACCCGTTACAAAACCCGCCTGCCCAAACGCCTTTCCCATTGTCCACTCGGGGATTTGTGCAGGATCCAGTAAATGCCGATTGGAATAAATCCCTGACTGAAATGCATATCGCCCGTGCAACATCGAATGGCGACTCGGCAAACACGGGGATACGGCACACGTTGCCTGCGTAAACCGAATGCCCTCCTGAGCCAAACGATCATACGCTGGCGTCTGCAACTCCGGATAACCCGCACATCCGAGAAAGGCATGCGCGTGTTGATCGTTCATTAAAACCACAACATTCATAACCATCCTCCTGAAAGTCGAGCGATCAGTAAATATATCGTACCCGCCTGAACTCACCGAGCATCGGGTCCTTTACGCGTTCCATGTGATCTTGCATATATTGCATCAGCGATTCCTGCAACGCCTTGTGTGTCTCGAGACCGAAGAGGTTGTGCAGTTCGTGCGGATCGTTTTTGAGATCATAGAGTTCTCCGATATCCGATTGATTAAACACAAACTTGTGTGTCCTGGTGCGCACCATACGAGACTTGTGCTCCTGAATCTGACCGTTGAACTGACAATACACGCTGTCACGTCCCGTCGGTTCATCCTCTCCCATCAACAGCGAAAGAATGCTCTGCGTGTCGGGTACAATATCGGGTTGCAGACCTGCGACTTCCAAAAAACTCGGAAACAGATCCTGTAGATAGACAAATTCGTCGTTCTCCCGGCCCGGCTGTCGGCATTCGGGATGCGCTGCGATCAGAGGCAGGCGAAAACTCTCCTCATCAAAAAAAGGCCCTTTTTCAAACAACTTGTGTGCTCCCATATTGTCTCCGTGATCGGTGGAAAATACAACAAGCGTGTTTTCCGCCAGGCCGAGCGTTTCCAACTCGGAAAGCATACGCCCCACCAGATCATCGATCATCGTCATATACCCCCAGTAGCGCGCCGTGATCTCCGCCCATTCGTCCCAGTTGTTGGGGTCAATCCCCCAATAACGAGACACCAGAGTCTGAACATAGGGACGATTCTCCAGTGTATCACAGAAACTCGGGTCCTCCGGAATTGACTTCGGGTCATACATCGAGTAATACGGTTCCGGCACGATACACGGACTGTGTGGGCCCCAGAAATTGGTCCAAATAAAAAAGGGATCTTCTTCCTGTGCATACGCCTGCATAAGCTCAGCCGTTTCCGAGGCAACCATGGCTTCGAAATTGTGCTCAATAGTTCCAGCATGGAGGCCGTGCAATTCCCGATTTCGCTGCCCTGGATTTCCCTGAGCATAGAACGCTTCTATAAGCTCTGGAGGTTCCAGATTCTTCTCGTCCAAATAGTCCAGGTAGTTCCTCGCAATCTGGGAATCCTGCCGCGCACCGCTCTTGATGCCTGGCATATTGATATTGGATGCGGGATAGCCATATCCTGGGAAGTCTCGTTTACAGCGAAATCCCCAATCACTCGGATTCTTTTGGTGATCCACGTGCCACTTTCCCGCATATCCCAGGTTGTATCCTGCTCGAGGTAGCTCTGTCGCGAAATTTGGAAGCGACTGATCCAACTGACCACCGTTGGTTTCAACCCCGGTAATGTGACCGTACCGACCTGTAAATAGCGCGGCTCGGCCAGGCGCACATGGGATGATAAGCGGAAAAGCATTGTTGAAACGCACGCCCCGGCTTGCCAGGTTGTCAATATGTGGTGTTCTGCACTGGGGGGCACCATAACAACCCAGCAGATCCCAGCGCTGTTGATCTGTAAGAATGAGTAGAATATTCAGTTTCTCTTGCATACTTGTGTCCTCACAATTTTCTCTAACTCGCCATCGCCAGTACCTGATCTTCATCAATCAGGAATTCTTTCGGTAAATCGAGAGGATGACCATTTTCACACACGGGCAAATAATCCAGATATTTGTTTCCAGGACGGATCGCCCGCATCCAGGGCACATCGCGTTTGGCAATAAACGTCCCTGCCAGACCGATGCGTTGTTTGTCTGAACTATTTGGTCCGCTATAGTGCAATGCATTTTGGTGCCACACCAGAATGTCTCCGGGTTCCATCTCACAGGCCACCGCATCCTGTTCCGGATTATAGCCGTGATCGCGCGGATCCACTTCCGTGAGCTTATTGCCCTGCCGCTGGTGTGCTATGCGTCCCAGCTTCTGTGAAAAAGGAATCAACTGTAAGCATCCATTCTCTTTTGTCGCCCGATCAATTGCAATCCAGAAATCAAACATCATAGGCTCGTTGGGATCATAGGGGGCAGGTGGCATGTTCCAGGCGGCAGAATCCTGATGCCAGGGAGTAACAGAACCGTGCCTGGGTGGTTTTAGAAAGAAACCACCGGCGTTTACACAAAAGTCATCCCGTAAGACAGATCGCACCAGCCCGACGGTTCGCGGATTTGAAATCATCTTTTTCCAGAGTGTCTCATTGTGATACGCCGAACTATTCAAGCGATAAAATCGGTGCAATGGATTCCCGGCATTCGGCCGGTCCTCCTTCACATGCCCAACTCCTAATTGCTCGTATATGTCGGCGTGTTCGGCAATAAATCGAACGCGTTCTTTGATTATGGGGATATCGTCCTGGTCCAACAATCCCTGAAAGATGAAATATCCCTTGTCCAGCAATTCCCGTTTCCAATTCTTATCGCGTATCTCGTCTCTTTCCACAATAGATGTCCTTTGTTAATGGCCTAATCCGCCCGCCCATCCTGGTTTTCATCGGCTGCTCCTTCGTGTTAGAAGAGGGAAATACACCTGACAATAGGGACAGCATCACTGATGTAGCAAGTTCACTGCTTTTCTATGTTCTCCATAGCCTGACGGCGGCGATGACGGGCAAGCTCGCGTAGATCGACAACCTCATCTGTCTCATCCACAATTTCACGTCCAATTATCTCTTCAAGCACGTCTTCCAGGGTCACCACACCAGCCAATCCACCGTATTCATCGATCACGACAAACAGATGTTGTCTGCGCTCAAGAAACATGCGCAATACCCGATCCAATGTCAGCGTTTCCACCACAAAGTGCGCGCCTCGCGAGAGACTTTGAATGGGAATATCTTCGCGACCCTCGGCAGCCGACGACAAAATATCCCGACGGTACACGATCCCAACAACATCTTCGGCATCTTCATCTACTATGGGAATGCGACTATACGATGGAACACCAATTTGCAACACCTCATTTACTTTTTGCTGGGCTTGAAGCGAATAAATGACCGTGCGCGGTGTCATTATTTCCTGAACTGTTTTCTCTTTTAACAATAGAATATTCTGAATGGCACTGCCTTCTTCTGCATTAATGGTTCCCGCATGTCGCCCCATATTTACCAATGCTATGAGTTCCTCTGAAGATACGACATGTTCAACTTTACCATGAGATATTAGCCGCGTCACAAATTGGCACAGCCAGATAATCGGTGCTTGTATCCAGATCAAGATCTGGATGGGATAGGCAATCAAGGACACAAGGTGTCGGGCATAAACCACACCAATTGTCTTTGGAATAATCTCAGAAAATAAAAGTATCACCAGGGTAAATACCACTGAAAAATGCGGCAACCACGGCTCACCGAGAACTTCTGCCGCTGCCGCTCCAGCAAGGGCGGCTCCACCCGTATGCGCAATTGTATTAAGAGATAGAATACCCGCAATAGGCACATCCACATTTTCTCTAAACTTTTTCAATAACCGGCCAGAAACACTGCCAGTTTTTGCCAGCGATTCGATATGACCAATAGGAACTGAATACAATGCCGCTTCAAAAAGTGAACACATAAAAGAAAAGAAAACGGCAAAACTCGCAAAAAAAATCAATTCAAACATTCTGTTACTCCTCTCTGTCTAATTCGATTTGGCTGCTCTCGTAACAATATAGTTTCCGATACCGGTCATTTCCAGCGTATTTTCTTTATGCCCAAGAACATCTGAAGCATTACAATTCGCGAAGAACATTCCTTTTTGTTACCGGAGAGTACGTCTCCAGCGCGCCTATTCATACCGCAAAGCCACCACTGGATTTTCTCGTCCGGCTCGAATGGCCTGATAACCGACCGTCACAATCGCGATCAGTAGGACCACTGCTCCGCTGAGTAAAAAGATCCACAGCGACAGATCTGTTCGATAGGCAAAATGCTCCAGCCAGGACGACATCGCAAAATAAGCCACCGGCCAGGCTATCGCATTGGCCAGCACCACCCACTGCAGAAATGCCTTCGAAAGCATCAAACTGATATCCCAAACCGAAGCGCCCAGCACCTTCCGAATACCGATCTCCTTCGTTCTCCGTTCCGCCATAAACGAGGATAGCCCCAAAAGCCCCAGACAAGCGACGAAAATAGCGAGAACAGAAGCCGTTCCCACAGTGCGGCCCAATCGTAACTCTTCTCCGTACATCCGCATCAACCATTCATCTAAAAAATAATATTGGAATGGGCGCGTGGGCACAAAACGCTTCCATGTCTGCTCAAAAAAATCAAGCGTAGCTCCAATATTTTCAGACCGGACTTTCAAGGAAAGATATAAAAAACTCGATGGCTGGACACAGAGCACAATCGGCTCAATTGTTTCGTACAGAGAATCGTAGTGAAAATCTGCAACCACTCCGATCACCGTGCCCATTCTTCTCGAAGGCATCATCTCCAGCTTTTTCCCGATCGGATCCATCCATCCCAGCTGCCGGACCGCCGTTTCATTCAATATAAACTCCGGCTGTGGATTGCTTTCCAATCCGCTTAAAAAATTTCGCCCTGCTACAAGCGTGATCCCGCAGGTTGAAATAAAATCCGCATCCACCTCCTGAAACCGCATTTTCCAATCTTCCGATAAACCTTCCGCCCGCCCGCGCTGCCGCTGCCCTCCACCCATCGGACCTCGCCCTCCGGACGCGGTTGCCTGGAGCACCTGGGGATAGCTGAGAAAAGTTTCCTTCACCTGTTCGTATTGCAAAGTCAAACGCCGATCCGCCGGTTTTTGCAGCGTGCGGTCTGCCCGAAAAATCGGCAGCATCACAATACCCTCGCGTTCGAATCCCAGCACTTTGCCGCTCACAAAATCCAGCTGTCGGTAAACCACTATCGTCGCAATCATCAGCAAAATAGAAAGTGAAAATTGAAACACCACCAGCCCCTGTCTGAACATCTGACCCTTCGTAGAAACCTGTGCCCTGTCCTTTAGTACCGAGACAGGTTGAAAGGCAGAAAGAAAAAAGGCCGGATAAAGGCCGGACAGCACACCCACCACCAGTGCTATCCCCAAAAGACTCAAAATCAGAGGGAGATCTAACATCTGCAGAAAAATTAGTTGCTTGCTGGACAGTGACCTGAAAGCTGGCAAAAGGATCTCCGTCAATCCCACCGAAAGAACCAGCGATAGAATCGCCAGCATTACCGATTCGCCCAGAAACTGTCGGATCAACTGGTACCTGTCTGCACCCACTGCCTTGCGGATGCCCACCTCAAGAGACCGGTTTGTAGATCGGGCCGTTGCCAGATTCACAAAGTTGATACAGGCAATTGTTAAAATGAGAAGCCCCGTCAGAGAAACCAAGTATAGCGCTCCGATATTGTCTCCGCGCCAGGGTTCCAGGCGCGGAAAGTCTGTATTGGAATAAAGGTGGATACGTCGCAAAGGTTGAAGGTGATATACATTCTGCTTACGCCAGTCCTCGCTTCTATAGCGCCTGACCCAATCCGATAGCTTCTGCTCCAATTCTTCGGGAGCGACGCCCTGGTTCAGTTCAATATAGGTTTCAAAGAACGCACGTTCCTTCCATTGATCTAAAACATGCTGAATCTGATGGGAAGCTGTTGAAATCAAAAAATCAAATCTTAAAGACGACTGTCTGGGCAGCCGGACCACCCCGGTAACTCGATAGTCGCCAGTCAGCGATTCCCGGTCTATCGAGATCACTTTGCCCAACGGATTGTCGTCTCCAAAATACCTCCGGGCCATCTTTTCGGTCATCACAATAGAGAAGGGAGCTTTCAGAGCTTGATGCCGGTCTCCCCAGACCAGGGGGAATGGAATCGCGTTTAAAAAATCTTCATCAACAAAGTTGACACTTTCTTTGAACCACTCTCCCTTCCGCTGAATCCAGACGGCCCAGGACCAGGTGTGTGCAGCCTGCTTCACCTCGGGAAAGTCTCGCCGAAGTGCCCCTGCCAGCGGGCCTGCTGTGACGGGATGGTAAGAAACGGCCCCGTCGTCTGATCGAACCGCTCGGATTACGCGGTAGATCCGCTCGGTACGTTCGTGAAACCGATCGTAACCCATCTCATGCCGTGCAAATAGCACCGTCAATGTCGCACAGGTCAAACCGATGGCCAGTCCCAGAATCGTGATCAAAGCATGAAGCCTGTGATTCACTACATTCCGGAAAGCAATGGTAAGGTAGTTCTTAAACATGACTCGCTCATCATTCTGTTATACGACCATCTAATGGCCTAATCAGCCCGTCCATCCCGGTTTTCATAGGCTGTTCCTCCGTGTTAGGGGAGGGAAATACACTTGCCAATATAGCTTCCGATACCGGTCATTTCCAGCGTATTTTTTCTATGCTCGAGAACATCAGAAAGGAGGGGAGTCGGTCACATGTGCCAACCGACGCGAAGTTAAATTACCCGAACCAAATTCCTCTTGCCTGAGAATGAGAGAACCCATTTATTTATTCTCCTTATTCGCAGGCTTGCAACGATTATAGAAGGTTGCGCCATAATCAGAACATTTTATAGGAGGAACGAAATGACTTCCAATCAGGACTGGTGGCCAGATCAGTTGGACCTGAAGGGTCTCCGCCAGAATTCTCCCTTGTCCGATCCGATGGACGAGGATTTCGATTACGCTGAGGCGGTTAAGACCCTTGACGTCGATGAGCTGAAGAAGGACATCGAAGAGGTGATGACGACCTCGCAAGACTGGTGGCCCGCCGACTACGGCCACTATGGGCCTCTCTTTATCCGCATGACCTGGCACGCCGCGGGCACTTATCGCATCAGTGACGGTCGGGGGGGGGGAGGCTCTGGTCATCAACGCTTTGCGCCCCTCAATAGCTGGCCCGACAACGGAAATCTGGACAAGGCGCGCCGCTTGCTCTGGCCGATCAAGCAGAAGTACGGCCGGAAGCTCTCCTGGGCAGATCTGATCATCTTCGCCGGCAACTGCGCTCTGGAGTCAATGGGATTCAAGACCTTTGGTTTTGCCTTCGGGCGCCCGGATGTCTGGGAGGCAGACGAGACGGACTGGGGCTCCGAGACGACGTGGCTCGACGATCAACGCCACGACGCCGACGGCGAGCTTCAAGGGCCCCTTGGCGCCGATCACATGGGCCTGATTTACGTGAATCCAGAGGGGCCAAACGGCAACCCGGACCCGGTCGCTGCAGCAGAATACATTCGCCAGACATTCAAACGCATGGCGATGAATGACGAGGAGACGGTTGCGCTTATTGCCGGGGGACACACATTTGGCAAAGCACATGGTGCTGCCGCTGAGGATAATGTCGGTGCCGAACCGGAGGGGGCCAGCATAGAGGAGCAGGGCCTCGGCTGGAAAAACAGCCACGGCTGCGGCAGAGGCGGCGATACGATTACCAGCGGGCTGGAAGGCGCCTGGACCAGTAATCCGGTGAAGTGGGACAACGAGTTCTTCGAGAACCTGCACAACCACGAGTGGGAGCTGACGAAAAGCCCGGCTGGTAAGTCGCAGTACACGCCCGCGAATGCATCCGAAGTGGCCACCGTGCCAGACGCGCACGATCCGTCTAAGAAGCACGCCCCCATGATGCTTACTACTGATTTGTCACTGAGAATGGCCCCGGACTATGCGACTATAGCAAAGCGCTTCCTCGAAAACCCGGCGGAATTTGAAGACGCCTTTGCCAGGGCGTGGTTTAAGCTGCTCCATCGCGACATGGGGCCCCGCAGCCGGTATATCGGTCCCCTGGTTCCCGAAGAGCCGCTGTTGTGGCAGGACCCGGTTCCCGATGTGGATCACGAGTTGATCGGAGAGCAGGATATCGCCGACCTCAAGGCGAAGGTTCTCGCCTCGGGGTTGTCCATTTCCCAACTGGTCTCGACCGCCTGGGCTTCGGCGGCATCGTACCGCGGCACCGACAAGCGCGGTGGGGCGAACGGTGCGCGCGTCCGCCTTGCGCCGCAGAAGGACTGGGAAGTAAACGATCCAGCGGCGCTCGGTGAGGTTCTGCAGACGCTGGAGCAGATTCAGACGGAGTTCAACAGCTCGCAGACTGGCGGAAAGCGGATATCCCTTGCTGACTTGATCGTCCTGGCCGGGTGCGCAGGCGTTGAGCAGGCTGCCCAGAACGCCGGTCACGACGTGCAGGTTCCTTTTGCACCGGGTCGTACGGATGCGACGGAGGAGTGGACCGACGCGGAGTCCTTCGATGTGCTTGAACCCACCGCTGACGGGTTCCGCAACTACCTCCAGACAGGGCAGGAAGGTACAGCGGAGGAACTGTTGGTGGAGCGGGCATACATGCTAACGCTCACCGCTCCCGAGATGGCGGTGCTTGTTGGTGGCATGCGCGTCTTGAATGCGAACACCGGGCAGTCTGAGCACGGTGTGTTCACTGATCGGCCGGGGACGTTGACCAATGACTTCTTCGTGAATCTGCTCGACCTGAATACCGAATGGAACGCGACCTCCACATCGCAGGATGTGTTCGAGGGACGCGATTCTCAGACCGGTGATCTCAAGTGGACGGGCACCAGGGTGGATCTGGCATTCGGGTCAAACTCCGAGCTTCGAGCCATCGCGGAAGTCTATGGCTGTGACGATGGGCAGCAAGTGTTCGTGCGCGACTTCGTAGATGCGTGGGATAAGGTGATGAATCTCGATCGCTTCGATCTGGCGTAATCTCAGCGTGTGCTCGTAACGAAGGTCAGGAAACACCATGAGAAAGGGGGCGCGATTATCGCGCCCCCTTGTGATTAATGGTTAGTTCCCCCAGCACCTCAGACGTCGTCTTCCTGGTCTGCCAACCAGGAGGATTTGATGATCCGCCACTCCTCGTCGGTCATCGTGCGTCGCCAATACGGGGAGATTGAGGACTTTTTCTTGTCGATCCCGCGTTCGGACAACAGGTGCTTGCGCACAACTCGGACTTCGCCTGCTTCCCCGTGGACGAACACATCTACCGGTCCTGGAGCGAAGTCCAGGCCAGCAATCGCGTCGGGTAGCAGTGCCGCAGGATTCTCGGCACTCCGCCGATGCAACCAGGTGATGCTGACATCGCCAGGCGTGGTGAGCGCTATTTCGTCATCGGGACCGTCAACCACCACCAATACCACCGCGCGAGCACCCGGTGCGAGTGCCTCCAGTGATGCGCCAATAGCTGGTAATGCGCTCTCGTCGCCCGCCATGAGGTGCCACGCCGCATCGGGATCAGGAGCGTACGCGCCGCCCGGACCCTTGAATTGGAGGCAGTCTCCAGGCTGGGCTTGTTGCGCCCAGGGGCCAGCGTAGCCGTGGTCGCCATGGGTAACGAAGTCGATGGTGAGTTCCCGCTGGTCGTCGTCCCATCGGCGCACTGTGTACCGGCGGGGTCGGGGTTGGTATTCGGCGTCAATTGCTTCCAGGGCATCCGGATCGAACGGTGCTGTGTAGGGCGCTCCGAGAGGGATGAACTGAGCGTTGATGTACTGATCCGTATAGGGGGAGGGGGCGAACTCGTCCAGGTCGCCACCGCCCAACACGACACGCATCATCGACGGGGTCAGGCGCTCGGTGCTTCGTACTTCTCCATACATGGGGTTGCCTCTTTCTTTATTGTCTCGTGGTTTGGTAGTAGCCTTTTTGTTTGGTGGGCTATAAAAGTGTTTTGCATATAAAACACTCGCACAGCAAATAAATCAAATGTTGAATACATGTCAATATTTTTTTTTAATAATTAGCTGTCAGGGGATGGATCATTCGATACCTCAGCCCTTTTTTTGCACTTTGCATTTTGTACATAACCGTCTATTTTGCAGTACGATCCATCAGGAAGACATTTCGGTGGATATCATGGAGCACCCGGTTCGTCGCCAGAGACCAGATTCACGAGATCACCCGGTCGAAGGGTCAGATCCGGGGAGATGTGGAGCGCATCTCCGATTGGGTCAGGGTCTGCCTCGGTGTAAGGGAAGCCGATGGGGGGTAGGTCGGGATGTTCCGCCCTGAACGGGACCGGTTGCCCAGAGAGATCCTGCGAGAGAGTCCATTGGGAAAGGGACTCCGAGAAGGCAGCAAAACTCCCATCCGGTTCTTGAACATCTACGAGGACGATACAGTCGAGGGGATGATCGCCTGGTTGTAATGATTCTCCTCCGTAGAGTCGAAGGTGCAACCTCAACTCGGTGTCCTCGCCATAGGCCAGACGTGCGTGGCCCTGCCGGGCTTCGCCTTTCTCAGTCAGAAGCAGAGGTACGATGCCATAGTAAAGATCGCCGTAGGAGACGGCGACGGACTGACTTGGCTGGAGTTGTATGTCACCGCCACCCCAGTCCACGTTGCCGATGCGCACTTCCCGGATGGCGTCTCGCAGGCCGAACAGCACGCGGGGTTCGCAGTAGAATGTCGGATCGTTTAGGAATCGCTCCTCCTCGCCTTCCGGTCTTTCGTAGAGGAGACGACCTATGACGCGAGCGCCTTCCTGGCGAGACGTGAATGTCGCGCACGGCATATGCAGGAATGATTCATCCGGGATGAGGGGGACACTGACGCGATCCCCGGTCTTGTTGCGGACGAGCAGGATGTAGGACGGTGGGGAGTGGCCGCCCACGGTTTGCAGACACTGGGAGGCCAGGCTCCAGTTGGGGGTCAGGAAGTGCGTTCGTCGCGAGCCAAGTGAGACACCGCGATCGTGGATTTCGCTGACGCCTGTCTTTTCCCGAGCGAGGGTGCGGACGGCAGCGGGTGGCACATAATCGAATACAGTGTGTCTGATAAAGATCTCATTATTCAAAGTCCCCACATAGATGTTGCCCGCGTCGGGTGGACACGGGGTGCCGAATTTGATGTGGCCGTAGAACGCCGAGGACGTGCTCGTGCCGTGTAGTGCGTCGTTCTGATATGCCCGGGAAGGCGCCCCTGCCAGGAATCCGTTGGGTAGCATATTGAGCGCAAGCTGGTAGGTAATGAGATCCATCGTCCGTTTTAGCTGGTCGCGGAGCTGGCTGTCTCGCGCGTAGGTCCATGCCGCTTCCATGCCGTGGAGGGTGACCGGGGTGTATCCCGGGCTGTTGAATTCGTGGAATCCATCTGCCGAAGTGCCTCTGACCCAGACGTCGAAAGCTTCGGCTGCCTCGGCTTCGATTGAGGCATCGTCGAGGGCGTGCGAGAGGGCGACCAGGCCACCGATATTCAAGGTATAGATGTTGGTGTACTGCCATCTGGCGGTGTGGTTGCGGATGCCTTCTACGACATTTGGAAACGCGGCCTCCATTGCGTTCTTTGTCTCGGGCGTCAGCTTGTCCTGGAAGTCGAGATAGGCGTAAACGAGCGGAATGGTGATAAAAGAGACCGCGTTTCGGTCCTTGACACGGTCCCAGTGCGTCATCCAGAAGAAATTGCCGAAGGTCTCGGAGTTCGGTTCGAGATCCTGGCCCTCGAGTACGCTGTGGATGATGCGATTGGCCTCACCGGCGTCATCCGTGCCGTATGTCCGGTCGTCCGATAAAAGAAGCAGAACGGCGTACCAAATCGAAGCCGTACGCATGTGTCCTGTGAAGCGGGGAAAGAACGGATCGAAGTTCCGAAGAAGGGCGACGTCCGGATCGTAGTTCCGGTCGTCGTTTTTGCGGAACCGGTCGCGCAGGAACGCAATACGAGCGCGTTGCTCGCGAAGGATGGGGTCGATGTTCATCGGAGACTCCTTATGAGAAATTGACACGATGAGTGAACAACAACTTTTTCGGGAACGAGTAGTCAAGGTCGTGCGACCAAAGCACCTCTTTGTTCTTCTGATTGCAATCCTGATCGTCAAAAGCCTTTCGATGACCAGCGGGAGTGATATTGACCAATTGGATGTGTCCAATACGGTGATCTCTTTTACTGTAGCGTGTCCCGGGGATTTTGACGGCAATCGGAACGTTAATATAGCTGATTTTCTGGCCTTTGTAGTGGTCTTTGGCGCCAGTTCTGCGGATGCGAATTACAATGCACAGATGGATTTTGACAGTAATGGGAGCGTTGAGATAGCCGATTTTCTGGCTTTTGCAGAGGTTTTTGGTACAGAGTGCGGTGGCGGTAGTAGTAATACAAATACAACGGGTTTATTTACCAAAACACTTTTCCATAATGGTATAACGAGAGAATATCTTATTTATGTGCCTGGCTCTTATGATGGAACTTCAAAAGTTCCACTGATGCTTAATTTTCACGGATATGGTGGGATTGCAAACCAATACTTAAAATATGCAGATATGCGGTCTTTGGCAGATATAGAAAATTTTATTCTGGTTTATCCTCAGGGGACCTTGCTCAATGGAGATCCGCACTGGAATTCTGGTTTAAAATCAGATGATAATAAAAGTGATGCGGATGACTTTGGCTTTGTGGAAGCATTAATTGATGAAATTTGTTCCAATTACAACATTGATCCAACAAGAGTATATTCCTGTGGTTACTCAAACGGCGCTTTTTTTTCTTATGCACTTGCTTGCTATTATAGTGACAAAATAGCGGCCATAGGTTCTGTTGCTGGAACAATGATGGAGGAAACATATAACAACTGTAGCCCATCACATCCTACGGCTATGATCAATATTCACGGTACCTCAGACTATGTTGTTCCTTATGGTGGAGGAAGTAAGGGATTATTATCAATTGATGAGATGCTTGCTTATTGGATCGGGTTTAATAAAACCAGTACTACTCCGATAGTAAATCGTATGAATGATAGTGGCGTAACAATAGAACATTATTCTTATACGGATGGAGACAACAATACTTCTGTAGAGCATTACAAGGTTATTGACGGAGGGCATGTCTGGTTTGATATTAACTACGATGGCTCTAATACCAGTCGTTTAATCTGGAATTTTGTATCGAGATATAATATTAATGGATTGAGATAACCATACATTTCAGCCAGCAATCGCTGGCTCATAACCTGAGGACACATTATGCAAGTGGGAATTATGTCAGGTCACATCGCTCGGCCGACCCTGGAGGAATCACTCGACGCCATACTTGGGCACGACATCAGACATCTTCAATTCAATTTGGGATCCCTGAATATGGAGGGTTCGCTATCTGATAAACTCGCAAAGGCACCCGTGGTTCGGGCGGAGATCGAAAAACGCGGCATGGTCATCGCTGCCCTGGCTGGCACGGTGAATATGGTTCATCCCGATGAAGAAAAACGGCAGGAAGCTATCGAGCATCTCAAATTGCTTATCCCGGCGTGTGACCAGATGGGTACCTCGGTGATTGCCACCTGTACCGGATCGCGCGATTCGGAGAGCATGTGGCGCTGGCACCCGGATAACGATACAGAAGAAGCCTGGCAGGTGTTACACAATACCCTGGAACAGGTACTGCCGGTTGCCGAAGCGGCTGGCGTGATCCTTGCGTTTGAGCCAGAGATAAACAACGTTGCCAGCACAGTGCATAAGAGTCGGCAACTGATCGACGAAATGGGTTCACCAAACCTGAAAGTCGTGATGGATGCCGCCAACATTTTTGGCAAAGATGATCTGCCTCGCATGAAAGAGGTATTAGACGAGGCTTTCGAGCTTTTGGGCGACCACATTGCCATGGCCCATGGCAAAGACCTTGATCGCGGTGGTGATGCCGGACATCTCGCCGCTGGTACCGGCAAGCTCGATTACGCCCATTATGTATCGTTACTCTGTGGACTTCCCTTCGACGTGTCGGTCATTCTGCATGGCCTTTCCGAAGATCAGGTGGATGAAAGTGTTGCGATGCTCCGCCGTCACGCTGCAGCATACCAGTAAGGGATTAACGATATGAAAGCCAAAGTCGCTATCCTGGGTTGTGGAAGGGCGTCGCAAAAATGGCATCTGCCGACAATGCACACCCTCGCCAAACAGGGCGAACTCGATTTTGTCGCGCTCTGTGACATGGATGAACCGTTAGCGAAACAGATCGGAGAAGCCTATGGTGTTCCATGGTACACCAGTGTCGAGCAGATGCTGGAAAAGCACCCGGACATCATGGCCGTAGATGTCATTACTGGCGATCCCTTCCATCACGTACTTGGCAGGCTGATCGCAGAACACGGCAAACACGTCATGGTGGAAAAGCCGATGGCGCTGACCTTGCCCTGTTGTGACATCATCATTGATGCCTGCCGCCGTAATGGCGTGCATTTTGAGGTGGCAGAAAATTACTTTCGCATGCCGAAGCAGCGGATGATCATCAAGCTCATTACAGAGGGGATTCTGGGCGATATCGTTCGCGTGTATTTCGTTGAGCCTAAGCGGCAGGATCCATTTGAGCCGACGGTTACGCACAGCGGTTTGGGCCGACCCATCTCGGGGTTTGGTCGCACTTCTGGCATGTGCATGGATATGGGGGCACATCGGTTGTCGCAGTTGCGTTTGTACGCGCAAAGCGAGCCTCGGCAGATTACCGCAACGGTGAGAAAGTACCGGTCGGATTCCCGGAGTATCCATGAAGACTGGGCGCATGCAATGATCGATTTTGAAAGCGGTGCAGTGGGTATTTATGAGACGTCGCGTCTTGGTGAGGCACAGAAATACTGCCAGATTATCGGTACTCTTGGCGGTGTTCTCGATACCGACTATTTCGGCCCGGAGATCCCCCTGCGTTTGCGTATCGGCGAGGAGATGCAGGATATCCCTGTCGAGACCGTACGTCGCAAAATTGATGGCGTGGATGTATTGCAGCGGATCGTCGTGCATACGGAACCTGAGATCGTCTATGAGAATCCGTTTCGCGACTACGCCATCGACGACTGGTGTGTCGGTCACGCTTCCGAGATCATGAGTCTCGCCAACGCGGCGCTCAAGGACGAGCCTCCCGAATACGGTCTCGGTGGTCGCAAAGATGTTGAAATGGCCATGGCGATTTACGAATCGTCGCTCAATGGCATGACACCCATTAAGTTGCCCCTTGAGGACGTGACCGCTTACGAGCAGATGGTGCATGAGGATTATCTCGAAAAATTTGGTCGGCCCATTTTATGAGACAACCTTTAGAAAAACCAGGAAAGGAAGACAAACATGCAGGAAGGCAACAGTCGTGAAATGGACACGCTTTGGGGTGAAGATGTCATTGCACTGCGCGCTGAAAATGCAGAACGGGGTCAACTCTTTAATGATGGCAATTACGCCATGTTTATCCACTGGGGTCCATATGCTCAACTTGCCAACAAAGTCGATGGCAAAACGTACTACGGCATTGGCGAATGGATCATGAACCCGCGCATGGCCAATATTCCGGTTGAGGAATATATGGAAATGGCGAAAACCTTTAACCCCGTCAATTTCGATGCAACAGAAATAGCACAACTGGCCAAAGACGCGGGCATGAAATACATCATTATCACCAGCAAGCACCACGATGGTTTTGCCATGTATCGCTCAGCCTGCAACGACTTTAACATTGGTGCCGTCACCCAATTTAATCGCGACCCTATGAAAGAACTCGCCGGAGCTTGCAAAAAACTCGGTCTCGGATTTGGATTCTACTACTCTCACAATCAGGACTGGACTTTTCCAGGTGGTGCAAACGGCCCAGACACAGATGCCGATGGCAACCCGGCCACCTTCGACGATTATTTTGTCAAAAAATGCCTGCCACAGGTCGAAGAAATCACCAGCGAGTACGGGCCTATCGAACTCATCTGGTTTGACACACCCGGGCAAATGCCCAAAAAGTACATTGAGCAACTCATCGAAGTCGTGCGAAAAAATCAACCCAATGCGCTCGTTTCAGGCCGCGCCGGGCACGGGCTGGGCGACTACAAGACGCTGGGTGATATGGATGTGCCAACCACCAACGTTGAAGGTATGTGGGAAAGCGTCGATACCACCAACGACTCCTGGGCTTTTGCCTGGTATGATGAATACTGGAAAACACCCGGAGAAATTCTTCGCCGCCTGATCTCCTGTGTTGCCAGAGGTGGCACTTACATGCTCAACATAGGTCCCCGCGGTGACGGTTCAATACCCGAAAGAGCTGCCCGCACTTTACGTGCTGCTGGCAAATGGATCAAGCGCTATCCCCAGGTCGTCTATGGTACCGATGCATCACCCTGGCAACAGGCCCTGCCCTGGGGAGATGTGACGGTAAAAGACAACACGCTCTTTCTCAGCATTTTCAACTGGCCTGCCTCTGGCACACTTTATCTGCCAGGCCTCAAAACAGAAATCGAATCCGCATCCCTCCTCAATGGCGATCGATCTACACCTGTCACTTTTAACAGAAAACACGGCTGGACCTGCTTTGAGCTATCGCCACAGGCACCCGAGAACCTGGTTTCAGTTCTTGAAGTCAAACTCAAAGGCACACCAAAAGCCGATTCGACCTGGGCTATTGATCCCGAAATAGAGACCGAAATTTTATCAGAGGCTGCGGCCGTTGAAAATGCCACATTGGAAAATCAACGCTGGATGGAAAAATTTGGAGAATGGAAACACGTCAGCCGTGTCCATAAATGGAAGCCTGAAGGCAAAGCAACCTGGACGGTCAATGTTCTTGCACCTGGAGACTACATCGTAGATCTCACCTATTCTGGTGAAGGGCGTCTCGTCTGGGGGGTGACTATTGAAAATGGTGAACACATTCAAAATCAACAAAATTCGTCGCATAACTACCAGCGTTTTCCCATCGGCTGGATTAACTTTCCCGGGCCGGGTACTTACAAAATCAGCGTTTCCTGTCTCGAAGGCGATTTGAGCAAAGCCAGTCTAAAATCGATTCACTTCACTCCTGTTCACAATATTCTCTAAATCCATTACAGGAGATACAGATGACACAGAACTTCACAGAACAAAACAGCTCTTTAACGCTCGGCAGAGGTGTCAATACCGATTTTACCACAACCGAAGTAAACAAAGTCTCCTATGATAAAGGCTTTTATATTGCGTTCAAAGAAGCCGGATTTGATTCCGTCCGTTTCTTTATTAAACAGGGCTGGAATCCGGAATTCTATAAACCGGCAGTTGACGATGCGTTGGAACTCGGCTTAAAAGTCGTCCTTGTTCCTTTTTCAATGTATTGTTGGGGAAAAGAAAGCCTTGTACAGTGGTGGGGCGAAGTTGCGGAATATTATAGAGACTATCCTGCTGAGTTGATTTTTGAAGTATTTAACGAACCCAAAATGGCAGGACACCCCGACGGAGAAGAAGCTGAAACCATGGCATGGTATTCAGCGTGTATCCAGGAAATTCGCAGATCAAATCCAACGAGATTGATAGCCGTCGGAGGGCCGCATTTTAATGGCGTGCAGCTGCTCACGAAATATGTAACACCGGAGTATCTTTCATATACGCTCCAGGATGGAACCGGTTTTGCCGATGACCCCAATATTTGGGGCGTCTTTCATTGTTATCACCCCAAACCTTTTACCCACGGTGCAATAGACCAGGATATCAACAAAGATCATCCAGGCTGGAGAGAAACCATCCTTGCAGATTTAGAAGAAGCCGATGCGTGGTCAAAAAAACATAACAAAAAGGTCTATCTCAGTGAATGGGGCGCACGTCTTAATCATGAAATAAAGCATGTTGAAGAATACACGGGCTTTATGGTACCTGAGCTTGCCAAAAGAAATATTGAATGGTCGTACTACTGTGGTGTATTCAATAATGCCTGGCCTTACGGACTGTATAATTCAGAATGGGGATTTGCAGGTGTTGAAGGTGTGGTAAAAAATCTGACCGGAAAAGAACCGCCTGCAGAAGTCCCGCCTACCAATCAGATTGTCAATTCAGACTTTCAGCTCGATCTGTCAGACTGGAATTCATCCGAATATGCCATCATGGGGACTGCTGACGGACAAGGTGTAGATGGAACACGGGCCATCAGAGTGCATGTGCCTTTTACCTTTGAGCCCGACGTGGGGCGCGGGGTGATACCGTCGCTCTATCAGCAATACGAACCGGACTGGAAGTTTCGCGTAAGGGGAAAGGTGCAGGCAAATAAGTACACCATTCAACTCCGGGAAAGCAGCATATACCGGATCTCGTTTTACGCGAGATGCGAAGTCGGTACCGCGCGGTTGCACATTCAGCTCGGTCACGCCCCCGAAAATGACCCCGTCATCTGGACCTCTGAAGAAATAACTGTGGATAGCAAACTGAAAAAATACGAACTCGAGTACGAACATGCCGTCCAATCGGTCAGAAACGTCCGCTTCTCTTTTACCTTTATCGACCGTCATTCAGAGATCATTCTCGACCAGATTGAACTGCGCGGCCGAAGACCTGAATAATCAAAGGAGACGGTCTTTATGTCGGCTTTAGAAAAAACCAATATCGTTTTTATTCTCGCCGATGACCTGGCTGTTTGGGCGGCGGGTTGTTATGGCAATGCAGAAATTCGAACGCCAAACTTCGACCGCATGGCAGCAACAGGCGTGCGGTTTGAGAATTTCTTTGTGACGATTCCGGTGTGTTCGGCCAGCCGGGCTTCTTTTTTGACCGGACGGATTCCGTCTCAGCACGGCGTTCACGATTTTATTGGGGGGCAAGTCAATTTTGGGCCTACAGGACAGAGTTTTCTCGACGACGAAGTTTGTTATACAAATATTTTGGCTGACAATGGGTGGACATGTGGCCTGTCGGGCAAATGGCATTTGGGCAATTCGTCTCTTCCGCAATGTGGATTTTCCCACTGGTTCGCGCATCCGGGTGGGGCGGGTGATTATAATGATCAGAGCATGATCCGCGATGGTGTGACAGGGGTTGTGCCCGGTTATGTGACGCATGTGATTACGGATGATGCGCTTGATTATATCGATGCTCATGCAGAAGATGAAAACCCATTCTATCTGAGTGTTCATTATACTGCGCCACACGCGCCGTGGATCGGTCATCCTCAGGATATTGTGGATTCTTATGATGACTGTGCGTTTGAGACGTGCCCACAGGAATCCCTCCATCCGTGGGCAAAGGTGCCTGAGGATGATGCAGATCTGCCAGCCCGGTCAATGAGAGGGCTGAGCAATAACCTGGGGCAGCGCGAAAGTTTGAAGGGATATTTTGCGGCGGTAACCGCGATGGATCTGGATGTGGGGCGGATTTTGGACAAGCTGGAAGAAAAGGGTTTGCGCGAAAATACGCTTGTGGTGTTTACCTCTGACAATGGGTATTCGTGCGGGCAACATGGGTTTTGGGGTAAAGGCAATGGAACTGATCCGGTGAATATGTATGAGAATTCGATTAAGGTGCCTTTCCTGGCTACGCACCCGGGTGTGATTCCAGAAGGCACGGTGCAATCGGCGATGGCTTCGGCTTATGATGTTTTGCCTACGCTTTTGGACTATGTTGATCTTCCGCTTCCCAATACGAATTTGCCAGGACAATCGTTCCTTCCCGTGTTGAAAAATGAGTGTGCAAAAGGTCGTGACAGTGTTGTCATTTACGATGAGTATGGTTATTGCAGGATGATTCGGACCGCCAGGTGGAAATACATCCATCGTTATCCAGATGGGCCAAATGAGCTTTACGATGTTTTGAATGATCCCGATGATCGCAACAATTTAGTTGATGACCCGGCACAGGCTGATCGCGTAAAAGATCTCAAAGAAGAGATGGAAACGTGGTTTAAGAAATACGTGATTCCAGATATCGATGGCCGCATATACAATGTGACGGGTTCTGGCCAGTTGCGGCCTGTGGGTAGAAAATGGGAAGATGGGAAAGAACCTTTTGCAGGGGCTGTCAGGTAGCGACCATCAATAATCAGGATACCAGTGAGAAATGAGTGAGATTGAGTTCAGGCGAGCGATGGTAGGGGATGTGGCGGAGGTCCTTCGCGTAATGGCGCAGGCGTTTGGGAGAGCGCCGGGATCGGAGAAGTATGAGCGCGACAAGGAGAGAATTACGAGGGAGACTGACGCGCATTGGGTGCTTGTGAGAGCGGGGGAGATCGTCGGGGCGGCGCATGTTCGGCGGGAGGAGATTCAGGTGGGGCAGGCAGTTGTGGCCAAGGCGGATGTGGGGGAGGTGTGTATCGCGCCGAGTTGTCAGGGGGAGGGGCTTGGGACGGCGTTGATGAAGATGGTGGTGGGGCAGTTGAAGGCGGACGGGTATCCCCTGTCGAGGTTGGGTGGGTATCGGCGGTTCTACGAGCGGTTCGGGTGGGTGCCATTTCCGCGGGGCTACATCGACTTCGCGCTGCGGGGATTGACGTCGCGGGGTGGGTTTACCGATCCGGTGAGCTACCTGGACAGGCCGGGGGAGGATGCGCGGATCCGGGCGTACGACGGACGTCGGGATGCGGCGGCGTGCGAGGCGCTTTACGCGGTGTTTAATGCGGGGCGGACAGGGGCTGAGCCAGCGCGGTCGTTCGGAGCGGGCGCAGGGAATCCGTGGCGGGTGGTATATGAGGAGAGCGAAGCGGTCCGGGCCTATGTTTTTGCGTCACAGAACGCGCCGCCTCATACGCGGTTTTCGTCGGCGGTGTCGATCTCCGACGGGGCGTGCGATCCGGATGATACGCAGCCGCTTGGGGCAACGCTGCGATACGTTCTGCGTCAGGCGGCGATCGCGGGGGCGGAATCGGTCAGGGCGCGGCTACCGCTGGATCCGTCGCTCTACGATCTGTATCGGGATTCGAGCTGTGGGTTCGTGCCGTCGCTCTGGCAGTCGTCGGAAGGCGGGAACATGCTGCAGGTGCTGAGTCTGAGAGGGCTGATTGAGGCGATTGCGGCGGAACTGACGGAGCGGCTGCGGACGGCGAAACAGGCGACGGGCGAGGTCGGTCTTCGCGTGCGGGGGGAGACGGTTGGATTGGCGTGGGATGGAGAGCGGTTGACGGTGGGAGAAGGGAAAGGGGATTGGATGGCGCTCGGGCAGGATGGGGTGATGAAGATGGTGCTGGGGTTGGTGCCGGTGGAGCAGGTCGTGGAAGGAGAGAGGGAGGATGTGGCTATGCTGAGGGCGGCGTTTCCGGCGCAGGGGACTGCGACGGGGATTTGGGGGTGAATCAGATACAGGGAAATCGCCCCAGATACACAACATCACCAAACGAGAGATCAGTATGTCATCAAACATCCACTTTGCTATGGGCGGCGCCATTTTCAGAGCCTTCACGACTGAATCCGCGGCACTGATTGCCAAGCACGGTCTGCCGGGCGTCGAACCTTACCGCAGTGGCCTGATCGCCTGGCTCGACGACCCGCAAGCGCTGAAGGCCCTCCTCGACGAACACGGTATTCGGCTCATTACCGCGTCAAACGGCGGGCCCGGTCAGTCGATGGAATTCATCAATCGGTCAAAACGTCGTGAAACAATCGCCGACCACGTCGCTTTCTGCCGCGATTTCCTGAAGATCTTCGGCTGCACGCACTTCAAGATCAACATGGGTAGCCGCCCGCAGAACGGAACAACTGTGGATGACATCAAAGCGATCTCGGAGACTGTGTCAGAACTCGGCAAGCGAACGCTTGAGATGGGGGTGACGATTGCGCCACACCCACATATCTGGGGGCCAATTGAGCGGCCTGAGGAAGTTCGCGCCCTTCTCGATCAGACCGACCCAGATGTCGTATCCTGGATTCCCGATACCGCACAGCTCAACCTCGGAGGAGGCGATCCCGTTCAACTCATTGACGATTATTACGACCGGCTGGCCGCCGTCCACTGGAAGGACTCGAAGGCGTCGTATCGCGGTTATACTGGCCCGACACCGACGAAGGAGATGCACGCGGAGGAAATTCTGTACAAAAATCTGGGATCCGGCGGTGTTGACCACCCTGCGATTTGGGCCATGCTGAATGAACGAGGCTACGACGGATGGATTACGCTCGATCTCGATCCCCCGCGTCCAAACGAAGGCGAAGGTTCAGTTGACGACAAAATGGGGATCAACTGCAGGTATCTAACCGAGACATTGAAAGTTTCCCACCTTTAGTGCGCCAACTCCGATAGGGTTGAAGAACATGGTCTGACTTTATCGAGGGAGAAAACAGGTTTACCGTATTTAACTTGTTTTGTTATACCTTTTTGTCTTTGTGTTAGATACCTTATGGTCCTGCTGTTGCAAACCAATGGTCGCCCCCAAGCATTGCAGACGCTGATCGGCGCCGAGCGGGATTGCGGCACCGGCTTCCTGCTGCTTGCCAACGCATTTGCTGTCCTGTATCCGCGAGGTAGTCAAAGAAAAACGACTTCTATTGCCATGCTCTATTGGCGATGCCACAATAGGAGATCATCATGCTCAAGAAACTGACTGTCCGAAACTTCAAGTCTCTCAACGACGTCACGGTAGAGTTACCACGTCTATCGGTTCTGTTTGGCCCCAACGCCGTGGGTAAGAGCAATCTGCTTGATGCCATCCAGACTCTTTCAAGGATGGGTAACACACCCTCATTATCCGAAGCACTTGGGGGATCGTTCCCAGTACGTGGCTACCCCTTTGAAGCGTTCTCTTTCGCTCCAGAAGGGTTGCCTGCACTGATCCAGAAAGGATTTGCACGGTTTACGTTAGAGGCCGATCTGACTACTGGTAGAGAGAATTATCGGTATCGTATTGAGCCGCAAATTGATCTCAAATCGGGCCAACTTAGCGTTACTGACGAATATCTAACTCAACTTGATGTTTACGGAAGACCGAAGGGAACCGCAGCTATTGAGCGCCTGGGAGCACATCTCCATATCCGCGCCCAAGACAAAACAGATTATATACGGCAGGAGTTGGTTGGCTTGAATCACTCTATTTTGTCCGACCGAAGTCTGGGATCCAAGGCATACCCCTATCTGGCGCAAGTTCGCAATGAGTTGCTGAACTGGCGCACCTACTATTTCGAGCCACGGATGAAAATGCGGGATGAGCAATCTCCTGCCGACGTGTTCGACATAGGCATTCACGGGGAGTACATTGCATCATTTCTGTACAAGCTTCGAGCAGAATACCCCAAGTATTTTGATGCTGTCTTACGAACATTACGCTCAATCGTACCAAGTATTGAGACGCTGAACGTCGAATTGGACGAACGACGCGGTACGCTGAATCTATCAATTCGACAGGGGGGCATAGAGTATTCTTCGCGGGTCGTATCTGAAGGAACATTGAGAGTCCTCGCACTTTGCGCCATGGCTGTTAATCCCTGGAGCGGCTCTCTCGTAGCATTGGAGGAACCAGAAAATGGTGTTCATCCGCGCCAGATCGATCTGATTGCTCAACTTCTGTTCTCTATAACTGAACAGTATCCGTGTCAGGTTGTAGTCACGACACACTCACCGCTATTTGTTGATGCAATCCTGAAGGTAAAGCGAGAAGCAGAATCAAGCGATATTGGCCTCTTCAATGTTCGTATTACCGCACAAGGAACAGTAGTCGAGCCTTTTGATGTTACAGATCCGCTGTTTCAGGATGCCGAAATCGCGAAGGCACTTGCGAACCAGACAGAAGACGGCATGTTCGAAAGTCTGATATTGCGGGGGCTTATTGATGAGTAATCAAGTTATAGTCGATCTCTACTAAATGCGTTCCTGCGCGATTTACGAGCCATGTTACGGCAAGTAACACACAGTGGAGACGAAATTGGATAATTCCCTAACCTCATTCTTCCGCAACTCAATCACTCTGACGAACAGCAACCAGGATTTAAAGACGTATTTGGGACAAGCCTGAAGGTGGGGGAGAGTGTGAATCTGATGACATTCTCAATGCCTGCTTGACGACTCGCCATTAGCTGAGTATAATTGATTACTCTCCCATTTCAGACCATTGGATTTCAATGTACTCCCCCCGAGATTCGATGTCTGATACCTGTACCATTTCTAACTTTTTTCACTCCAACCAGAAATTTCCATCATGAATGATTCAATCTTATCCCGTTCGATATCAAATGGCGTGCAATCAGCTCCGGGATCCGAAGGAAAGCTCAACCGGCTGAAGACCTTGCTGCGCGAGATGTTTCAACTTGATCGCGGCGATCTGGATTTTGGTCTGTACCGGATCATGAACCTGAAGACCGCTGAGGTCGCGGCATTTCTCGACAATGACTTGTTGCCGCAGGTGCAGGAGCAACTCAATCTCACGGGCAATGAGGAGCGCGTCAGACTGGAAAAGGAACTACAGGATGCCCGTGAGCAAGCCCGAATGGGGGGCTATGACCCCGACACCCAGCCCTCGCCCAAGATTATCGATCTGAACCAAAGGCTTGCCGAGATGCAAAAAGACGCGGACGCTGAAGCCGATGTGTACAACCATCTCGCCAATTTTTTCGCACGCTATTACGCCGAGGGCGATTTTATCTCACAACGTCGCTACTCAAGCGGCGGCCGCTCAGCCTATCTGATCCCTTACGATGGTGAAGAAGTCAAGTTGCACTGGGCCAACGCGGACCAGTACTATGTCAAAACGACAGAGAACTACGCCTCCTATGTATTCTCTGTCGGCACAGGTGAAGCAGAGAGGCGCGTGCGCTTTGAGATCGCGGCAGCCGATAACGAGAGAGACAACATCAAGGCAGCCGACAGCAAACAGCGTCGTTTCGTCCTCGCGGGCGACGATAATGCCATTGCGATTGAGGATGGCGTGCTCATTGTGCGCTTTGATCACCGGCCGCTGACCGATAGCGAAAAGCAGACGTGGACGGGCAATGGTGTTAGACAACAGGGCCGGATTAACGAGACGGTAGTCAATCGGATTCTCAAGGCGGTAGCCCCTGATTGGCAGGCTCTGCTGGCTGTACTGGCACCAACAGACACGAATGAAGAGCGCACGTTGCTTGAGAAACACGTCGAGCGATACACGGCAAAGAATAGTTTTGACTACTTCATTCACAAGGACCTGGGCGGCTTTTTGCGCCGCGAATTGGACCTGTATCTGAACACGGAAGTGCTGAACTTAGACGATCTGGAACAAGGCGATGTCCCCCGGCTGGATCGGGCATTGGCGCGCGTACGTGCGACCCGTCACATCGGCGGAAAAATCATCGACTTTCTGGCACAATTAGAGAATTTTCAGAAGCAACTCTGGTTAAAGAAAAAGTTTGTTCTTGAAACCCAATGGTGCGTCACTCTGGATCGCGTCCCGGAGGATTTGTATCCCGAAATCATCGCCAACGCGGACCAGTGCAAGGAATGGGTTGAGTTGTTCGCTGTTGACGAAATCCCGGGCGACCTGATAAATGGAGGTGCGACCTGGAACAATCCGCCGAGTGTAGATTTCCTCAAGACCAATCCCTATCTCGTGCTGGATACCCGGCACTTCGACCGCGATTTCACCGACAGACTGCTGGCGGTACTCTCTAACGGTGGATCACTGGACGAGCAGCTAGACGGGCTGTTGGTACATGGCGAGAATTTTCAGGCGTTGAATCTGCTACAAGCGCGGTATCAGGGGCAGGTGGATTGCGTCTATGTCGATCCTCCGTACAATACCGGTGACTCCGAAATTCTCTACAAAAATGGCTATAAGGATGCCAGTTGGTTGATGCTGATAGAGAATCGTCTTATAGCTGGAAAAAAATTCCTCTCAAAAAACGGGATACAATGCACGACGATTGATGACATAGAATTTCATAGATTGAGAGAATTGGTTGCTCAAGTGTTTGGTGAAGAAAATATAGCAGGTGTTGCTGTAATAAAAAACAATCCTTCAGGTCGATCCACTGTGAAGGGGTTTTCAATAGCACACGAATATGCAATTTTTAGTTTTGCATACGATGATGTTAGATTGGGGACAATACCAAGGTCTGAGGAACAACTATCCCAGTACCAGGAAGAAGATGAGAAAGGGAAATTTCAGTGGCGTAGTTTTCTCAGATCGGGCGGCGCAAATGATTTTCGTTCCGCACGTCCTCGTCTTCATTATCCGCTTATAATCGCTGGTAATAAAGTGCGATTACCTGAGATTGAATGGAATAGTGAAAATAACAGATGGAGACTGGTTGAAAATTCTCTCGAGAATGATGAGGTTGTCTGGCCTATCTCGAATGGCACAGAATATACTTGGCGATTGGGGATTGATTCGATTAAAGAACGTCTGCAGGATTTACGAGTACGTCAGATGCGAAATGGAAAAAACACAATAGAAATTAAATTCAGGCTTAACGGGGAGGGTGTCTTACCAAAAACGGTATGGGATGAAAGGGAAATGAATGCAACTGCATACGGGACGACCGTATTACGAAATGTTATGGGCGAATCCCAAGTGTTTTCATTCCCGAAGTCTGTTTATGCAGTTGCAAAGAGCATACGAGTTTGTTGCAATCAGAATAGTGGTACAATCCTCGACTACTTCGCCGGTTCAGGTACAACCGGCCATGCGGTCATCAACCTCAACCGCGAGGATGATGGGCAGCGTAAGTTCATTCTGGTCGATATGGCCGACTATTTTGATACTGTCATGCTGCCGCGCATGAAGAAGATCATCTATTCTCCGGACTGGAAGGATGGCAAGCCGGTTTCGCGCGATGGCGTTACACAGTTATTCAAGTACGTCCGACTGGAATCCTACGAAGATACAATGGACAGCCTTGAAGTGACACCACCCTCAGATGCACAGCAGGATTTGCTGGCCGAGAATCCCGCATTGGCCGAGGATTATCGACTGCGTTATGCGCTCGGTGTGGAGACGGCCGGTAGCGCGTGTCTGCTGGGCAAGGCATTCGCCGACCCCTTCTCTTACACGCTCTCCGTCGTGCGCGATGGTGTGCGCCGAGAAGTTCAGGTTGATCTGCCAGAGACCTTCAACTATTTGATCGGTTTACGCGTGACATCCTGCCAGCGGATTGACGGGGTGCTCGCGATCACAGGTACGGATCCCGAGGGACGAAACTGCTTGATCCTCTGGCGAAATCTCGACGAGACGGACCACGCCGCACTGGACACCTATTTTGATCGCAATCGTGAGCAGTTCGGGTCACTGGACATCATCTACGCTAACGGCGATCACACTCTGAACGCCATGCAACAGCCCGGTGAAAATTGGACCGCAAAGATCATTGAGCCGATTTTTCGTGAATTGATGTTTGGAGAGACCAGCGATGAGCGATAGACGATCTATGACACGCCTACAAAGTCGCCTCGCCCTGCATCGCTTTATCTGCCGAGAATTTGGCTACGACGACATGGACAGGATGCTCGAACGGTTGCACTTTGCTCAAGGCGAACTCGTCTCAGAAGGTGAGAGCGACTATGCCCAGACACTAAACCCGCTTCCCACTCGTACCCGTGTTACTGCTGACCAATTTGCCGAATACGACGCCAACATCACGACGCACAGCCGCCGGTTGCGTATGACAGAAGAACACGGCCGTACCTGGAAACCCCACCAATACCTCGCCCTATTATTCACCGAACATTATTTGCACCGCTATTTCGACGACCCCGAGGCCCTGTGCGCCGACCTGAACCATGAGAAAGCCAGCCATCTTCCAACAGCGAGAATGCCGGACTATACGGTAGAAGATCTGCACACCCTCGCTTTCCAGAGCGCGACGGGTTCTGGAAAAACGCTCCTCATGCACGCCCATATTCTGCAATACCAGCACTATCTGGAACGTGCGGGTAAGCAGCTAAACAATATCGTGCTGGTGACACCGAATGAGCAGATGTCTGTGCAGCACGAGCGCGAGATGCAGGAAAGCGGTCTGCGGGCGCGGCTGTTCTCCAGCGAAGCCAGTTCTGATTTGTTCCAGACCGTTGAGATCATTGACCTGAATAAACTCGCCGAAAAAAAGGGTGTAAAGCGCGTGGCCGTGACGGATTTCGGTGACGATAATCTGGTATTGGTTGACGAAGGACACCTGGGCGCATCGGGCAATGTTTGGCGCGAACGCCGCAGGGAATTAGCAAGTGGTGGCTTTGCATTTGAATACTCCGCGACCTTCAATCAGGTAGCGGGCAGAGACAACGACCTTCTAAACGCCTATGGCAAATGCCTGTTATTCGACTACACGTACCGCCGATTCCACACAGATGGCTACGGCAAGGACTACGCCATCTTGAACCTGCCTGGCGGGGTGCAGGACGAGAACAGCGACATGTACCTGCTGGGTTGCCTGCTGACCTTCTACCAGCAATACCGCATCTGGCGTGACAAGGGCGCGTCGTGGAAAGCATTTAATCCGGCAAAACCACTGCAAGTATTCCTCGGCAAGACGGTAACGGGATCGAGCAAAGCAGATCGGGAGACCCGCTCCGACGTCATCCGCATCTTAAAGTTTCTCGGCTGGGTGCTGGCCCATGGCGAAGATGTGCGGCACATGATCCAACGCCTATTAGCCGGAAAATCAGGATTACTCGACAGCACTGGCAACGATTACTTTTCTGGCCGCTTTTCTCATCTGCCGAGTGGAGAAGACCTCTACGCCGATCTCTGTAAAACCCTGTTTCACGGAGCGGGACGGCTACACGTCGTTTATCTGACCGCAGGCGAGGGTGAGTTACACCTTCGCACCGCTGACAATGATCCTTTTGGCGTGGTCAATGTCGGGGACTCGGCGAAGCTCTACAACTTGCTTACAGAAGAATCTAACCCCGATTTCGACGTTGATCGGGAGATGGGCTTTGCCGTACGGCTATTCGCCGATGTAGATCGTCAAGACTCAACTGTGAACATCGTCATCGGCGCGCGTCGCTTCATCGCGGGCTGGAACTCATGGCGCGTGAGTACAATGGGGCTGATGCACGTCGGCGTGGGCGAAGGACCTGAAATCATCCAGATGTTCGGGCGCGGCGTACGTCTGAAGGGCTATAACATGAGCCTGAAGCGGCACCGCGAAATCGGAGGGGAACTGCCAGCAGACAGCGACGAACTGACGGAATTGGAGAAGCTATACATCTTTGGGCTGCGTGCCAACTACATGCAGACCTTCCGGGATCTGCTACAAAAAGAAGGAATGCGCGCCGGACAAGAGACCTTTAGCTTGCCCACCACATGGAATTTTGCCAAGAAGACAGACCTGAAGCTGATCCGGCTCAAGGATGATCGAAAATACAACCTCTCCGCTGAGCGTCCCATCTTACCGGGACCAGGAGATGAAGATAGCCCCATTGTAACACTGGATCTGTACTCGAAGCTTCAATCCGTTGCATCCGATGGCGCTGTGCTCAGTGAGGAAACAGAACAAAATTCGGTCAAACTCACGTCACACACCACCTTCTTCAACACAACCCGCATTTACGAGCGGTTGTTATCGCGCAAACAGCAAAAAGGTTGGCACAATCTGGTTATTGAGCGGCAGACAGTGGAACAGCTATTGCAAAGCAAGGACTGGTACGAACTCTACATGCCGCCAGATCGGTTGAACCCTACCGGATTCGGGCAGATGCACGGACTGGAGAACATCGCCCTTGATCTAATTACCGAATACGCCGATAACTTCTGGCGCAAGAAGCGCAGACGCTGGGAGCACGGCGAGCTTGAGATCGTCGGGCTGGATGAGGATGATCCAAACAATGCTTTAACCTACGCGCTATCCGTGGATGTGACCGAAGAGCAATTGGTCAAGGACGCGGGTGAACTGGCGTACAACATACGCGAAGGCCAGTACGACGAGTTGGAAGACTGGTATAGGAACTTGAACATCGGCATCATCAGATCACAGGCTCATGCGTATCAGCCACTGCTACATGCCAAGAAAGACCGCATCGTTACGGTTCAACCTGTCCCTTTGGATGAAAACGAGAGGCGCGTTGTCGAGCGGCTGGAAAAACTGGCCCGGACAGGCGATTCATGCCTGCAAGGCAAAGAGTTGTTTCTAATTCGCAATCTAACGCGCGGTCGGGGCGTGTCCTTTTTTGACGACTTCGGTTATTATCCGGACTTCATCGTCTGGTTGAAGGACGACGAGAAACAGCACATTCTGTTTCTCGATCCAAAGGGCTTAAGCAGGTTCGGCCAAAGAGAACGCAAAAAGGTGCAACTGCATCACGAGATTGCAGAAATTGAAGAGCAGGTGCGTGAGAACGACCCGGACCTGTATCTGCGTGCCTATATTCTGTCCGTCACGCGAGCCCCACAGATTGGTGATGAAGGGCGTTCTGCGAGTGAATGGAAAACGGATGGTGTTTACTTCCTGAACGAGCCGGATTGTCTGCAACAGGTCATCACACACGCGCTCGGTGGCGATGCTGCGCCATAATTTATTTGATTTTCACACCAAACAACCCCAACCGGCTTTGCCGGTTTTTTTTATAATTGACCAAATCCACGAGACCGGCCTCGAACCGACTGAACCGTCTCCGCTTTTGCCTCCGATCAATCAGGATGAAATAGAACTTCTCTGCTGGATGGGTATTGAGCCTGAAAGTGAGTCTCTAGCAAATAAGGAAGCGAAAATATGAAATATTTACCCTGTCGAATCTGGAGTATAGCGGCTTCTGGAAAATCTCTTTCTGATGGAGATGTGGAAAGGATAAATTCGCCACGAGCGGGCGGCTGGTACCTCATTACTCTGGAAGCCATCACACGATTGCCGTAACTCGACGAACGCGGCAAAGCACGTTTAACCTCGTGGTTGGTTGATCAGCGGCGATTGGGCGTCAAATGTCCGGAAATATTCCAAAAAACGATCACGGATGCGGAACAGCAAAAGGACTTGTCCGTCCACGAGCGGGCAGATAGGCTTCTCCAGTACATTGAAGCTCAAACTGTAGAGATTGGCACACAATGTATTTTCACGCCCGAAGAAATGCTCAAAACAGCGATAGGAGCATGGTCGGAATCCCTCAGCCAGGAAGAGGTGCTATATCTATTAAAATATTTGGATAAACAGGGTTGGATAGCACTACGTGAATATCCTCCAAGCAAATACAACATAGAGGTTGGATACACCCTAACGGTCGAGGGATACGCTCGCCTTGTCACAGAGCAATAATTGGTTTGTTATCAAACCCTGAATGGCGTACATTTAACCACAACAAAAAAGGCCGTGTCCCAATGAAAGACACGGCCTCCAAGACTATCAATACCTACCTGTTAAGCTTAAATTTACTTCAATTCAAAATTTCTGGCAATTCAAAACGCTCTGGATATTTTGAATTGTCGTGTTAATACCGGGGCTCGCTGTCATCCTTCTCCCGAACCCGCGCGAGTCCCCAGAGGGCAGTAGGCAGTTTACCAAAGGTCTCTATGTCCTGCCGCCCTCATAGCATAAAGGAGGCTTAGATGACGCATTATGAGAATTGGACACGGCTTACGGAAATCGGATATGTGGATAGATATAGTCCAAGACCCAGGGGTATTAGATTTCCCGATGGGCGGTCTGAGTCGTTCCATAGGAGATGGATAAACGTGCTGAGAGCTGTCACAAAATGGCTTATAATGACTGGAAAGTTGACAGAGGAAAACGCTCGGATACGGCATCGAGATCTGCGAGATTTTTGGGTTTTGTGACTAACAATACGTTATTGCTGTTTCAACGGTTATACGATTATAATCTGCGAAAGTTCGGCAAGTTCCTAATGGAACTCAACGAGGACCTCGATTCGTTTTCAGATCTTTTGGGATTGCACATAAACCAGCAAATAAGAATCGGGAATAGCGTACCGGATGGCTTTATCGTCCAGCATCCGTTAAAAATTGTTGTCGAAACGAAAATGCATGAAGGGTTCAGCAAGTCGCAGCTTCGTAGGCACTTGGATACAAAATCAAACCACGAACACACCGACTTGGTCCTAATGTTGTTAAGCCCGCAGGGAGAACCAGACGAGAAACTGGTTGCAAGCCTGCGGGATGATAAGACAAAAATTGTTATTACTTCATTTCGAGATATAATTGGTGCTGCCAGAAGGTGTTTATCAGAGCACGATGAAGATATGAACGCCCTTGTAGATGATTATGAGGCATTTTGTAGCGAGTCTGATTTGCTGCCGCGGGACGATTATACTTTATTCATCCCCCCTTGTGGTGAATCGTATGAGGTGAACGCACGACTAAAACTCTATTGGTGTCCAGACTACCGGAATATACGAAAGTCAAAATACTTAGGAATTTACACTAATAAAGCAGTGCGGCATATTGGCCGTATAAGGGAAGTGGTTAGTTGCCACTTGAATGAGGACGGAAATCTGAATGTTATTGAGGGGAAGCCAGACAGCGATGAGCAAGAGCGAATTAAGATGGCTATGCAAGAAGGAGGGGTTAGCCAAGGTCATAAATTCTTTTTGTGTTCTGAAATGGAGGAGACATTTTTTCAGAAGCAGACGAAAGGCGGCATGCAAAGGCATCGCTACTTCGACTTGGGGGCAGACGTATTTAGGGAAGATGAAAATATGCCGAATAGTCTTGCAGAACTCGCGGAGGAACTCAGGAAAATTCCTTGGCCATCCTAATATAAGAATTTCAGATTATCTGCGACCGCAGATTCTTACATGACGTCCAAGATGGCTTGTGTGTTTTTGTCTGCGACTATCAGCAGTGTGCAGGCAGCACTTTGATGGACGACAGCGACCCTGACCCAATTTTGCAATAGTAATGAAAATAAAAAAGGACAGCACGATGATGGACCAAACAATTCTGGACAACATCATCCGTCGAATTGTGGAAGTGGCTGATCCGGAGAAGATCATTCTGTTCGGGTCTGCTGCGAGAGGCGACATGAACCGCCATAGCGACGTTGATTTGCTCATCGTTAAGGCGTGCGTACATCGGCGGAGCCTGGCGAGACAGATACGCCGGAATCTGTATGGTGTGAGGATGGCCGTGGATGTGATTGTGGTCACGCCCGAGGATGTAGAACGTTACAAAGACAGCCACGCACTGATCATCAAGCCCGCTTTACAGGAGGGAAGAGTGATTTATGAGGCCGCCTGAACGCTTTCCACTCGAACTGTTTGGCAGATGAAGGCATTCTACCTCGCGTGGTCAATTCCGCAGACAGTGTCTGCAGAATCTGAATCCAGCGAAAATCTTCAGACAGCGTCTGAAGAATCTGGTCAATCCCCACAATCACTAATTTGCCAGACACCGTCTGGCAAATTCGATACCACTTCTACGATCAATGAGGTTAAAAAATACAGAATCGCTTTTGGATGAGATGGAAGGACAAAGGTGCATAATATGACCAAACGCAAACTGCCCATTGGCATTCAGACCTTCCGCGAGATCCGCGAGGAAAACTGCTACTATGTTGATAAAACTGCCCACATACAGCAACTGATGGACGAGGGCACGCACTACTTTTTATCGCGTCCACGTCGCTTTGGCAAAAGCCTGTTCCTGGACACACTGAAGGAACTGTTTGAGGGCAATGAAGCCCTGTTCGAGGGGCTTCACATCCACGATCATTGGGACTGGTCGGTTCGCTATCCCGTCTTGCGATTCGACTTCAGCAGTGGCAACTATCAGAGGCCGGATGACTTGCGGAAGGAAGTGGCGGTGCAATTGGACGCACTGGAGAACGAAGCAAAGGTCAGCCCGCGCGACGAAAACGCATCAGCTCGCTTGCGCCACTTGATGAAAGTGCTCCACGAGCGCAGTGGTCAGCGCGTTGTGCTACTGGTTGATGAAAATGACAAGCCGATCCTGGACGCGCTGGCGGTGCCCGAAGTCGCCCGGGCCAATCGCGACTTTTTGCACAGCCTGTACGCCACCACTAAAGACTGCGACGCACACATTCACTTCACCTTCCTCACGGGCGTCAGCCAATTCTCCAAAGCGAGCGTCTTCTCTGGCCTCAACAACTTGACCAACATCACGCTGGATACGCGCTACTCGGCTATCTGTGGCTATACCGATGCGGATCTGGACACGGTGTTCGCACCCGAGCTTCCGGGTCTGGATCGGGATGAAATCCGCAACTGGTATAACGGCTATAGCTGGCGGGGCGATGAGAAGATCTATAACCCCTTCGATATTCTCGCGCTCTTCAACAGCCGCGAGTTCGGAGCCTGCGGGTTCAAGACCGGCACACCGACCTTTCTTATCGAAATATTACTGGACCGGGGCGTAAGTTCAATAGCTTTGGACAATATGCTGGGTACCAATGCACTCTTATCTACTATTGACCTTGACCACATCGCCACCGAAGCCCTCTTGTTTCAGACTGGCTATCTCACCATCACAGAAACAGAAAACCTCGGCGGCGAGTTATTCTATCGCCTAGGCTATCCGAACAGGGAAGTTCGGCAGAGCCTCAACGAGAGCCTGCTGAATCACCTGAGGTGACGGGGGGGTGGGGGTAATGGACTACGCGAGATAAATAAAATAAAATCTGGAGGCAAACCCCATGACACATACACTTGATTCTTACGGCGGCACAACCCAATTGAAGGGAAAAAGCACTGGCTGGTTCCATCTCGAGGAACTGGACGGGCGCAGATGGTTCATCACACCCGAGGGCAATGCCTTTTTCCCTGTGTCGCTGGCTCATATCTACACCGGCAACAGTCAGCCGACCGTGCAAAAGCTTTACGACGGCGACAAGGATGCGTGGATTGAAAAGTGGTTCGATCAGATGCGAGCACTCGGGTTTAACTGCGCCCTCGCAGGCGCGACGAGCCAGTGTCGGGACCCCAGGGGCTATGTGGATGTCGAGAAGGTGGAGGCGCTGTTTCGCCGCGAATCTTTCCCGTACGCTGCCGGACTCTTCCTGATTCCTCACCCCAACGAACTGCCGGAAGGTCAGGAACGCCCGGATATATTCGCCCCCGCTTACCAGGAGTGGGTAGAAGCGTTGGTAGCCGATGTTTGCTCGCGATACGCCGATGATCCATTGATGATGGGATACTACTATGGTTTCGGCACCTTTATCAGACCAGAGAACTGGATCGCTTCAATACCGTCGCTCGACAGCGAAGCACCAGAGCAGGAGAATATCCGCAAAATGGCGGTTCACATGTACCGTATGGTCCACGATGCGATACGTCGGCATGATCCCAACCACCTGATCCTCGGACCTTATGTCAAGGAGCAGTCCTTTGACCTGAAAACGTGGGAGGCTTTGACGCCTTATGTTGACATGCTTTCGCCCCAGCACTTCAACCGCGACATTAGTTTTGCCGAACAGAGTGCAGCAACGGGCAGGTCTGTGCTGGTCTCTGACGAGGAGTCAGGCCATATTTTCGAAGCTTCACGCCAGAATCCGCGCAGTGTGACGTCCGAGCACAAAGGCCGCATCTACGGCTTGCTGCTCAACCGCCACTTGCGCGACTCGAACGTGTGCGGCGTCAATTTTTGCGCGACTCTGTACGATCTTGATGACGGTCCGCTGATGAAAATGTCCGGCATGACGGAAGGCCTGTACGACTGGGATGGTAACCCAAAGCCCGGTCTCGTGGATGCCGTGAGGGAGGCCAACAAGGAAATCTATGAACGCGCAACAGATCCATATCGTTCTGAACTCGCCGAATTGGATGAAGAGCTGTGTCGCGTCAGAGATGAGGTCCACAAACACATTCGTTAGATGGGAAAGCTGTTCAGGGACACGACACTGGAGGAGCACAGGTTATGGGACAAGCATTGACGGAGCGTGAGATCGAATCCATCGTCCGGGAGGTCACAGACGAAGAAGTGGCTTTTTACCACGAATACGGATGGGTCATGATGAAGCAACTCGTGGACTCGGAGTTCGCAACGGAACTCCTGCGCGTTGGTCAGGAGTGGTTGAAACGCAATAGCGCCCCCAGACGGGCCGTCGGCCTGGCGCGGCGAGAAGAGACCGAGCCGTTCCGCTCGTTCATGTTCAGCGAGCGCATGTCAAAGAACGCAACGCGACTCGTGAACAGGAAGCGGCTCAAGGGCGTAGATATCCCACTTCGCTATCGGATCGACATCCTCCAACACAAGCCCCCGGGGGCAGCCGGAGCCACTTATCATCAGGACTCGTCAGAGCACGGATCTGATCGCGTGGGCGAGCTTCAGTTCTGGCTTGCACTGGTGGAAGTGCCACCAGAGATGAGTGCCATGCGATTTGTCAGTCGCTCACATCGCGAAGGACCGCTTGGCTCGGTATTCAAGGATGACCGGGGCAACCTGCTCGAGCAGTACCCAAATCTGACGTCTGTGCTGGAGCTTTCTCCGCCGCTCCATTACCAGCCGGGTGACTGCACTGTGCATCACGGATACACAGTCCATGGCGGTCCACCCAACAGCACCGAGAAGTCGCGCTGGTCATACCTCTTCTCATACTCCCCTTCTGACACGCGATACTGGAACGGCACCGCAGCCAACTGGGGCAGCGAGCGGAAGCGTTTGAGTGACCCGGTCAATCCAACGGTCCATTTTTCCGAATAAGATTTCAGGGGATTGAAATGATTTCTGTACAACAATGGGACTTTTTTCAAGAACACGGTTATCTGATCGTTGAAAATGTGCTCTCTGTGCAACGATTGGCAGCGTTGCGAGAGGCCCTGGAAAAGAGATATGACCTGGAGGGCGAAAAGGCAGGGACAGAAGGATCGACCCCTCCGGGCGTTCGCAGGTTGTGCAATCTCATTGGTAAAGGCCGCGTCTTTGAAGAGCTGGCAATCGAGCCGATTGCATTAGAAATGGCCAGGCTGGTGATTGGAGAGGATATGCGCTGGCAGGCCATGAATTTTCACGATCCCATGCCCGGTGATCCGCGTCCTATCCAGGCAATTCATGCCGATCGTTCGTTCTTTAAGAATTGTACTGCATACCTCAATGTGGTGTGGGCACTTGATGATATGACAGAAGAAAACGGTGCGACTCGCCTTGTGCCGGGATCGCATAAAAAACCCTGGCCCCGAGATGTTCTGGACGATCTCAAAGAGGCAGTTGCTGGAGAAATCTACGCGACCTGTACGGCTGGAACTGGCATTTTTTGTCACGGTGATATCTGGCATGGCGCACGTGCAAACCTTTCAAAATCGCCCAGGCGTGTGATCCATATGGGATACAGTTGTACAAACACTGCGCCTCAATATGAAATTGCAGGCTCTTTGACGCAGGATATTCGCGAGCGGTTGGGCGAGCATTGCGCGCTCATTCCAGATCCCCTATCGTCATTTGATTTGGAGAAACCTTAGATCTTATGGCCAATCAAAAACCATTGAATTTTATATTTTTTCAACCAGACGAAATGCGAGCCGAGAGTTTGGCGTGTTATGGCCATCCAGTGATCAAAACCCCAAATTACGATCGCCTGGCGGCAGAAGGGGTTCGCTTTGACCAGTGCCATGTGCAAAATGCGCAATGTACGCCTTCCAGAGTTTCGATGATGACGGGGCTTTATCCCCATTGTGCGGGGCATCGCTCCATGTGGCATCTGATAAGGCCCCACGAACCCCATCTTTTTAAATATCTGTATGAAGCTGGCTACGATATTCACTGGTATGGAAAAAATGATTTACTCGCGCGAGATAGTTTGTCCTGCATAAAAGAATATTACGAACACAAAGATGATAAAAGGAAGAATCGCTGGCAAAGCGGCGACAAGGAATTCTATAGTTTTGATTTTGAGCCTTTGAATTGCGAAAGGGAAGAGGTCGCTGATTATGTGAAAGTCAAATCGGGGATCGATTTTCTGAACAATCGCAGAGATGATGACAATCCCTTCTTTTTGTTTTTGCCGCTTCTACAACCCCATCCAGGCTATACCACCCACCGCGATTTTTATGACATGTATGATCCCGGGGATATACCGGATTTGAGACCCGCAGAGCTGGACAAAAAACCGGATTTTTACGCGCTCATCAGAAAGTACCGCCGTTTAGATGAATTGTCGGAGGATTTCTTTCGGAAATTGAATGCTGTTTATCTCGGTATGATTAGCTATACGGACTGGCTTCTCGGAGAGCTGATGACCGTTATGGAGGAGAAGGGGCTTTTTGACAATACGGTTCTCATCGTTTCGTCTGATCACGGTGACTGGGCAGGGGACTATGGACTGGTTGAAAAATGGCCAAGTGATTACAGTGATGCGCTGACACGGGTGCCGCTATTGGTAAAGGTGCCAGGTAACAAAGCAGGTCATGTGGTGGAAGGTCCGGTTGAGATGTTCGATCTCATGCCATCTGTTATGGAACTGGCCGGTCTTTCCCCAAAACACACCCATTTCGCCAGGTCCTTTGTGCCTCAACTCCGGGGTGAAGCGGAAGATAAGGATCGATTGGTATTTGCAGAAGGGGGCTATGAGACACAAGAACCCCATGCGTTTGAAGGACGATGGGACTGGCGTAAGCCCAACAAGGATGGTATCTATTTTCCCAAGGGCAAACTGCAACAAGAAGTGCCCGAAAGTGTTTGCCGCACGACGATGATCAGGAGTTTGAATCACAAGCTCATTCGACGCACAGCCGGTCAGGATGAATTATACGATCTCAAAAATGATCCCCAGGAGTTAAAGAATTTAATCGATGACCCGGGTATGCAAGAGACAAAGTTAGATCTGGAAAGGTCTATGTTGGATTGGTTTATGAGAACTTCTGATACTGTTCCCGTAGGGGGAGATCCAAGGGGATTTTGAGGGAACACAACACTGGAGGAGCACAGGTTATGGGACAGGCATTGACGGAGCGTGAAATCAAAGCCGTCGTTCGGGAGGTCACAGACGAAGAAGTGGCTTTCTACCAGGAATACGGGTGGGTCATGATGAAGCAGCTCGTAGATCCGGAGTTTGTCACGGAGCTTCTAACTGTCGGCCAGGGGTGGCTGGAACGCTATGGCGCAGACAAGGACCGCAGACGGGCTGTCGGCCTGGTACTGCAGGAAGAGGCTGAGCCATTCCGCTCGTTCATGTTCAGCGAACGCATGTCAAAAAACGCGATGCGACTCGTGAACAGGAAGCGGCTCAAGGGCGTAGATATCCCACTTCGCTATCGCGCTGACGTCTTCAGAGAAAAGCCCCCAGGGGCAGCCAGAACCCATTATCATCAGGACTCGTCACAGCACGGCTCTGATCGCGTGGGCGAGCTCCAGTTCTGGCTTGCGCTGGTGGAAGTGACACCGGAGATGAGCGCGATGCGATTTGTCAGTCGCTCGCATCGCGAAGGACCGCTTGGCTCGGTAGGCGGCGATGGCAAGGGCGATCTGCTTGAGCAATTTCCAAATCTGACGTCTGTGCTGGAGCTTTCTCCGCCGTTCCATTACCAGCCTGGTGATTGCACAGTGCATCACGGGTACACGGTCCATGGCGCTCCGGTCAATAGCACCGACAAGTCGCGCTGGTCATATCTCTTCTCATACTCGCCTTCCGACACCCGATACTGGAATGGCACAGCAGACAACTGGGGCAACGAGCGAAAGCATCTGAGTGACGCGGACAATCCAACGGTCTATTTTCCCGAACCAGAAAGAGGTCAGTTATGAAACACAACGATCCTGTCGAACTCACCCTTGAGCAAAAACGCGCTTTCTATCGGGATGGATTCATTATTCTCAAAAACATCGTGCCCAAAGAGCTGACCCACCGTGCTCGACGACTGGTCAATATCACCGCAGGTCAAATTGTGAATGGTACGATGGACGCACCCAAAAGAAGAAATCGCTTCGTCGGCAGCGAAGACATCATCACAGATCTCATCAACAAAACGGCGCTAACCGAATTGCTCACCAATACCATGGGGCCATTTGATCCTCCGACAAACGGCTTTGCGCCGATTCTGTATCCGCGCGAACCAACCAGAGAAATCGGCATCCACGGTCTGCCCGATGATGAAGTGCCCAATCATGCATTTTTTCCGCATCTGGACGGCCAGTGGACAGGCCCCATTCCCAAAACAGCGGACGAAGTGGATGATTGGTACGCGCCCAAAACACCGCACTTTGGTGATCGCAGTGCCAGCGTGATCGGGATAAACGGTTCGCCTTTGTTTCAGGACCCGGATTGTATGCTCTCCATCGGCAGCTTTACCACATTCGTCGGCGTGATCCTGAGCGACCAATCCAAATTTGGCTACGGCAACTTTGCCGTTCTCCGCGGTGCCCATCATCACACAGCTGAATTCTTTCGACGACAACGCGCCCAGGGCGGCGTCATCGGTCCCGAAGGTCCTGATTGGCCGCGTTTAAAACGCGTTGGCGATAAGGGTGTGGGCATTAATTACATGCCGGAATGGATCGCTAATCACTATCGAGAAAGCGCGCAATACACGCCCGATGGTCTCATGTGGCCGGAGCCTACACCCTTGCTCGTTGAAGAGGGTGATGCGTTTATTACGGCTCACGGCATCCCACATTGTGGCACCCGCAATGACCTGGGTGCAGATCCTCGCATCAGTGCCTACTTTCGGCTGCGCCGCCATCGTCCGGGAGGTGCAAAAGTGCGAGGAGACAGCGATCACCCCGACCGCGGTTGGGAAGGCGAATTTCTCGAATATCCCGATGGTTATAATCCCTGGCAGGTCGCAATCGATAAATTGTGCGATCCCTGGAGTGAATGGGACGGCATGCGGGAAGTCGTTGCCGAGGCAAGGGGTTTGGGAGATCAAAATAACTAACTGTGCGACAAAGGAGTGCCACATGCCCTCAACTCAGAAATTTGAAGAGCGCGTCGTTCGCGTGGAGAAACCTTCCGCCCACTTTACGCTGTTGAGAAACGAAAAGGGTGATTTTTTAGGCACATCGGAAGGCGAGACAGCCGTCTTCGACCACGCTGACGACAAAGCGATCTGGAAAGAAGAAGGCGATACCTATCGCCACGTAGTGTCGGGCCTGACTCTCGATGTGTCTGCCGCGAATGACGAAGGCGTGCATCTCGCCCTGAATGGGAATTCACTGGGCGAAGACGGCTTCGAATCATCCGTGCCGGGGCGTTTCCAGCCGGGTCACGGCCCTGCCCATCTTCCGTCCGAATACCTTCAGCAAATCCGCGAGAACGGGTGGGTCTGCCTTCCGAGCATCTTGTCTCCCCAAGCGATTGAAGAACTGCAAAGGGTGAGTTGTACCGGCAAGTGGGATCATGAAGAATTAGACAAAAGCCTGCCGACCCTCACGCAGTCTGTGGAAGTGTCGAGAGCCGCAACCGAGCCAGTATCCCTCTGGGTGATGCGGGAGTATATGCAGTGTCGGGAAATTCGGCTGGCGCACAGGCCCGGTTTTGCCGTCGTGGCCCCGGATGACGGTGAACGCAAAGTGGGGGGGTGGCATTCGGATTATCCCTACCTCTGGGGGATCGCCAGGAATTCCTCCGATGGCAATCGGATCGTACCGCACAATGCGCTAAATCTCGTTCTTGGCGTTCAGCGAAATTTATGTGTGACCGAATTTAAGAGTGAAAACGGCGCAACCTGTTTCAAACTCGGATCGCATACGTTTGGGCAAGGACCTCCTCCAGGATGGGGGAGTGGGAATACGTACAGGGAGGAGGGATCTCGCCAGGCAAAGGGCCTCCCCTATACAGGCTCCGAGGCAGATGTCGTCGAGGCACCGGCGGGCAGCTACGTCATCTATGATGCCCGAACCTGGCATCGAGCAGGTGTGAACCGCACGGACAAAAAACGGGCGGCGATGCTTCAGTCCGTGGTTCCCATGTACATCATGCCTTTTATGGAGACCGCTCGTCCCTACAAGGAGTTCCTTGCGAGTCCTCTCGCGAGTCAACTGACGGAGCGGGAGCATATCGAGCTGGAAAGTCTCCTCGTAAGCCGAATCGATGGGCCTCAGGGGCGTTTTGCAATCACTATGGATGAGGAACTTTCAAGATGAACGAATACAAGACGCACTTTGATACCCCGGAAGATGCTTACTTTGGCTTTTTTGAAGCCGACGCATCCCAAAATGGAGATGCCTGGGCTGCTGTGATGAGCTATCCCCATGTCCGCGTTGACGGATCGGGACAGACCGTCTATTACGATACGGCACGGGACTACGCGGATAATGCCGACTGGACATCGAGGGTAGCGACGGGTTGGGTCCTGACGAGGGGGCGAGACCCCGTCCGGATGCACGAATCTCCCAACAAGGTTCATCTGGTGGGTGGGTGGACGCGATACAATGCAGACGATGATCCCATCCTGTGGAACCGCGTCACTTATATTGTCACCAAACCTGCTGATTCGTGGGGGATCCAGGCGCGGTTTGCTCTTGGTACTTATTACGACGGAAGTGACGACGAAACAGCTATCGCTCAGGCTGCCGAGACAGCAACCAATCAGGTGCGACGCTATTGCGATGCACTGGACAAAAACGATGGCGATGCTTGCGCCAGACTCTGTCGTTTTCCACTGATTGAGGTCGGCGTTGGCGCAGTAACGCGGATAGAAGATGGCACCGAATTGGCGCAACAGGTCAACGAAAGAACCACATCGGTCAGCAATCTAAAAGTCGAGGTAGCACAATCCGGTCCCGAGGGTGTCCTTGTGGCAGTGACTGCTGACGATGCCTCTGGCAACAGCGAGGAATCTATCGTGGTGGTCGGCAAAGAGGCCGACGCATGGCAGATCGCTGGCATTTCGAGGATCTGACACTATAGAAGGAGGAATATCTTGAAGATTACATCGGTAAAAGCAGTCCCCGCATCATCGTCACCGCAAGGCCGCCCGCCACGCAACTACATGTTTGTGAAGATTGAAACCGATGAAGGCATCACAGGCTGGGGTGAGGCGACCGCCGGTCCGCTTAGCGTTGCAACCCAGATCGACGAGGTCGGTCAGGTGCTGGTGGGCGAAGATCCCTGGCAGATCGAGAAACACTGGCAAACGCTCTACCATCACTTTTTTGTACGGGGCGGTGTCGTGCAGATGTCAGCCATAAGCGGCATAGAAATCGCCCTGTGGGACATCAAAGGCCAGGCTGTGGGACTGCCCATATACGAAATGCTGGGTGGAAAGATGAGAGATCGGATCTGGTGCTATGGCAGGTGGGATGGTCCTACTCCCGAAGCCGCCGCCGAAACTGCGCTAAATAACACAGCGAATGGATTGACGGCGCTCAAGGGGGACCCGTTTGACCATTGCGGGCTGTTTATTCCGGCAGAAGCCGAACGCATAGCCATAAAAAAACTGGAAGCTGTTCGCAAAGCAGTGGGCGACGATGTTGAGTTGCTCGTTGAGGTGCATGGACGGCTTGCGCCCGCAGACGCCATCCGCATCGGCAATGCGATGGCCGAGTATCGTCCCTTTGTGTACGAAGAACCCGTGCCACCAACAAACCTCGACGCGATGCAACGGGTTGCCGAAGCCGTGAGCATCCCACTGGCGACAGGCGAGCGGCTTTACACCAAGTGGGAATTTACCGACTTGCTGAGCCGACAAATTGTGAAGATGATTCAACCGGATATCGTTCAGGGTGGCGGCATATTGGAGTTGAAGAAGATTGCGGCGATGGCAGAAGCCCATTATGTCGGTTTCCAACCGCACAACCCCTACGGTCCGCTTTGCACGATCGCGTCTTTGCATCTCGACGCTTGCACCCCAAATTTTATGATTCAGGAAGGCGGAATAAGCCCGTGGTTTCAGGACGCTTGCACAGGCGACTTTCCGGTTCAGAAGGATGGCTTTCTGCCGATCCCTTCTGGCACTGGGCTGGGCGTGGCCATGAACGAAGCGTGGCTGAAGGCAAACCCCTGGCGCGACGACGCAAACATTTGGCGGCCCCGTCCCGGTACGGTCGCATCATTGCAAGATACAAAATGGGTCTAATCATCAGCACCGAGTATAGGAGAGACGTCCATGCCACAACCAGATCAACAGCCCAATATCCTATTTGTGTTTTCCGACCAGCAGCGTGCATCGGCAATGGGTTGCTACTACGGCGATGAAGATCTGGAGACACCGCACTTCGACGCATTCGCCAGGCAGGGAATGAAATTGGAAAGTGCCGTGTCAACGACCCCGCTTTGTTGCCCCTACAGGGCCATATTGATGACGGGATTACACGGCCATCGCATGGGGATAACGACCAACGGGTATCATCCGGATCTAAGTGAATATGCCCACATCGGCAAGGCTTTCAAAAACGCAGGGTACCGCTGTGGTTATATCGGCAAATGGCATTTAGGAGATGTACAACTCGATTCGGGTCATCCGATGCGTCTGGGATTCGACGATGAATGGTTTGTACCTCTGGTATCGAGTCACGCGAGTCCCAATCGAAACTATGCGGTGAACAGCACTGAGACTGTGGTTGGAAAAGGGTTCGACAAGCCGCAGATTGAGGCCAACAGGGCCATTGAATTCATTCGAGGACAGGACGGTGGGGCGCCCTGGTGCCTGTTTCTTTCGTGGTATCCCCCTCATCCCCCACTGGTATCTCCAGAGGTATATCTCGAAAAATATCGGGGACGGGACCTGAAGTTTCATCCCAATGTGAAGACCTTAGATGCAGAGACGCTCAATCGTTTTCAGGACCATTATGCGCATTATTACGGTCTCGTAACGGGCCTGGATACTGAGTGGGAACGCTTGATGCAGGCCCTGCAAGACAGTGGCCAGGCGGAAAACACCATTGTGGTGTACACCTCGGATCACGGTGAAATGCTAAACAGCCAGGGCTGGCGAGGCAAACGATGGCCTCATCGCGAATCCACCCAGGTTCCTTTTCTGATTCGATGGCCAGGCAAGATTGAAGCCAACGCCACACTGGACATGCCGTTTGGCACGCCAGACATTTTTCCCACGCTATGTGGACTCGTAGGGATCAATGTGCCATCGGGGTTGGACGGGGCCGACCTGTCCGGCGTCATCCTCGGCAGCGATTCCAATGGGCACCAGCAAGAGTACGCCTATATGGCGATGCACCACAGCTTCATTCCGTGGCCCGGCTGGCGCGGGATTCGCACAGCGAAGTACAATTACGCGCGAATGGAGGAAGGACCATGGGTGTGTTTCGATCTTGAAAACGATCCCTACGAACAGAACAACCTGGTCGAAGAGAATGGCGCGGTCGTGTCGGAACTGGATGGGCTTCTTGTAGATGCGATGAAAAAAGCGGGCGATTCCTGGCGCGATGTCGGCAGGGAAGTAGGCGATTGGCAGGCGTGGCACGGCAATAAACAGATTGAGCAACTCGGATTGGATGCTGAATACCCGGGTTCCGAGGCCATTCGAATCTGGGCAGAACGGAACAATCTTGTATAGCGAGCGGCGACTATCGAGTATGAGCCCGGTCGTCTCTTCTTCATTTACTGGGGACATGAGCCTGGCGAGGTGAGTTGTATCCAGGGGACCTATGTTAGTCTGACATAAAGGGAATTGAAATGAATCGCTCTGTTCTGGACTGGCCAACAGGTGTTACCGTCTATCACCCCGACCGATGTTACAACGGGTACACGCTCGTTCACGGGCGAGGACCCTGGGATCCCGTGCGTGGTATCTCGGCCAAACAGGTTGATCGATGGCACTTGATAGACATGAAAGGTCAGGTGGTTCACGAGTTCTACGGAAACCCGGCGACGCAGCGCGGTTCTCAGCTATTTGAACGCGTCGCAAACGGCCACTATATCAGCAATGGGGCCTCCATCACAGAACAGGACTGGGATGGAAATATTGTCTGGTCTCTGTCCTCAGACTTCCGCAGGGATGCGCGACCAACGGGTTTCCATCACGACATCCAGAAGACTTCTGAACACACCTATCTCGCTATGGTCGCGGATCGCGTCGATGCTCCCCAGGTATCGCGCGTTACACTCAAAGACGATCACCTCATGGAAATAACTTCGGAGGGCGAGATCGTCTGGGAATGGTGGGGGCATCACCACTTGGAAGAATTCGGATTCAGTGATCGTGCGAAGCAGATCATATTTGAAACTGGCGGGGGGCAACAGCCCGGACAGGAAGGAGACTGGCTCCATCTGAATACGCTTCACACACTTCCCGACAATCCCTTATACGATCGGGGCGATACGAGATTCAAGCCGGGGAATATTCTCAGTTGTTCCAGAAATGGAAATCAGATATTCATCATCGAGAAATCGACCGGGAACATCGTCTGGAAGTGGGGCTATTTGGACCAGATGGAAACCATGTGGTTAAACGGGACCGAAAGGCAGAATCAATACCTGATAGGTCCACACGATCCCAAAATGCTGCACAACGGAAATATCCTGATCTACGACAATGGCGGCGGTACGGGCTATCCTCCGATTAACCGATTCTACACCCGGCTTGTAGAAATCAATCCCGTGAGTGGAGAAGTCGTATGGGAATATGCTGCGGGGCCTCAGGCCAGCATATTCCTGAGCATTGTTACCGGCGGTGTACAGCGCCTCCCGAATGGGAACACGCTCAGTCTGGACACGGACAAGGGACGGATTTTCGAAGTGACCTGGGAAGGTGAAATCGTGTGGGAGTACATCAACCCGAGAGGCGGATTCTACAGAACCCAGCGCATTGCGTACCCCGATTGCCCACTGGACCCTCCTGACCAGGAGCCAGCAGATCTCCCGGTTCCCGATCACATCGGCCTACCCGTATCAGACACCCTGGATTATTCCCCATCTTCTTAGGGGCTGTGAAATTCATCCACAGCCCCTTTTTTGTCTAATGGGGAGGTGCCTTTTCGAGCACTATATTCTATGTAAAATATTGCTGACTATAACGGATTGCAGTGGTTGATTTTCTTATTTTTATCGTTTTATTTTTCAATCCTTTACGATTATATCTGTTCAGTGCTATACCCTTCAAATAATGTCAAAGAGCATATATATTGGGCTGATAGCACCTGTCGAATCAATCTAAATGGAGTATAAATTATTGAAAAACAATAAATTATTTTACCACTATAAAATGTTACAATCAGAAATATTGATTATTCATGGCTTGTCTGTTGAGGGGCGTTCCTTTATATTTGTGAAAATTATTCCCGAGAAAGGAATGTCTTGTGTACGGTTTCAAATTTTATCAATCTGATAGATTTCGCTCACGGCGCAGATCGTATAACAGAAAACATAAGGATGAAATGAAAGCGGTGAGAAAAAATCTTCACAGTACACTTGAACTCCATGGCGAGTTGTCTCTTCCATTTCGGCAAATCAAGTTCGGCCCCCTCAAATATGAACCCAGATCAGGAGGTGTCTTTAGATTATCTCAGCAAGGAGGAGGAGAGGGCTTGAAAGAATTTCGACTATATTTTGGTGTTGACGAAGCGAAAAAAATTATTTATTTGTTGTCTCTTGGCACAAAGACACGTCAATCCCAAGATATAGAGTACTGTAAAAAAGAGTTGAAAAATCTAAAGAAATAAAAAAACAGGGAGTACAATTCATGGCTGATTACGAGACTTTCCAAAAAGAGTGGGATGACGACATTGGAGAGGACGATGCCCGCGAATTTGAACAATGGAAAAAGGGCTCGGAGATGTTGAGATGGCTACGTCTTCGCCGAATTTCTGCGGGGTACACTGAAAAAGAGATTGCTGATATTCTCGGATGGACAGAAGATCAAGTTTTAACCTTTGAAATGTCAGAATTTCAAAATGTCCATGTTGGAAATCTCTTGCCATATTTAACTGCCATTAATGTAGCAATGGGCATTAGGTTTGTGGCAGAAAAAGCAACACCTGAGGACAGCATCGCTTTTCACGCAGATAGTATCTACGATCTATTTAAAAAAGTTGTAGAAGTGGCTGGAGATGATAGAAAAAAGACTAAAGAGGCATTAGAACTGATCTATGCATATAGTCAAATGGTCACAACTATGATTGCGAATCTGACAGCGATGTTTTCAAATGACAGTGCTGTTATAGAGGCATTGGAAGAAATCTTGCCACCCAAATTCAAACCCTCTCAGAATATTCGAGAGGATGACACGGATATTTCTGATTACGAGATATCCATAGTTGCAGGTGACCTGCATAATCTAAAAGGGAGATCACAACAACTCAGTTTTTCTAGTGGATAATCCATATTTAAAAACAACATAAAAGGTACGGGCTAAGTTGCCGCTTAGCCCGTACGAGCCTGAAAATTATTGGTTGACTGGCCAAATAATTTTAATAGGCACTGTAATATACAGCTATAAACAATAGACTGATCAAATAATTTTTAACGAGGGTAAAATAATATGAAGAACATTACATCGACAAAAACAGCGGTGACAATCTTGAACGATATATACATAATCGAAATACATGATAATAATCTATACTTGGCGAAAAATGGTATCGAAATAAAAAGGCCGCATAAGAAAAAGACCCTCCAGTATATAGCAGACCACGAAAGTATAGATATAACATCTGTTGGTAGCGGAACACAAAGTCTTGGATGGAAGATTATTAAGGACAACAACACAAGAAGGATGGCAGTATGAAGCATTTTAAATACTTAATCACACTGGCAGGGGTATTACTAATATCGAATAATATCTCTGCAAAAGATTATGATTTTAGAAAAACACGGTGGGGTATGCCCATTGCTCAAGTTAAAGCAATAGAGAATTTAAACAGCCAATGGGAGTTCTTTGTAGAACGGCCTGCTGAAAATTCTATATCAAAGATTATAGTAGCCTACACAGGTCGGTTATTAGATCATAAATGTATTTTAGTGTATCAATTTACAGATGGGCATTTAAGCGAAGGAGCCTATAATTTTAATGTTGGAAAATTAGATATTCGGGAATTAAAAGAATTATACGATAACATTCTTAAGACATTATTAAATAAATATGGCGATGGTACACCTATCCGAGATACAGGAATGAAATGGATTACCAACAAAAAACAAACAGAGATATTACTTGAGTATAACGAACAACATGATAGTATTCAAGTTTTGTATTTATCTTTGTCTGATAAATCTACAAATAGTACAGCAGACAAAGACGCATTCTAAGCAATCAATTCTTTATATCTCAATCTCCTGCCGACAAAATTAAATATTAATAACCGCATGTGTTGAATTGTAGTTAATAGTCGGTTATTATACCTCCCCCACAAACTCCCGCATATATCTTACCAAGTGTTTTCGAGTCATTTTGTGATATATACCGATTATATTGCGTTTAGCAATAGCCCAGAATGATTCTATCCCATTGGTATGTATATTGGTATTTTTAATGAGGTTGTGCTTATCTTAGTTGAAATAATAGAGGCTCCAATGTAAATTGGATGCAGCCTACGGCACATGCTTTGCAAGGATCTCGCGCTCTTGCCGTAAGCGTTTATTCTCTCTGCGAAGCCGTTGAAGTTCTTCCCGCTCACGACTGGTCAACCCATCGTCTCGACGGCCTTCATCGCGGTCTGCTTGACGCACCCAGACACTGACCGTCTGGGCGGTGGGTTCAAACTCTTTGGCCAAATCGTTGGCACTACGACCCGATCTGACCAGATTGACCATTTGCTGGCGAAATGCTGCTGGATATGATCTTTTTCTGCCCATTTTGGACTCCTTTCTCTGAAAGAGATAAGTTGTCCACTAAAACGGGTCAAATCCATGTATATAATCCCCTAAAAAATGGAAACCAATATTTTCATCACTTATTGTCAATTCATTTTGATAACCTGTTTGGCGCTCATGGGGACATCATGGGGTACGCATTCTTATGCGCCTGTTTTCAAAAAATTGTCTAATGGGATAAATCAGGATGTCGCTTTACCCACCACTGGCGTCTGGAACAAAGTCCAACACCATCCAGGACACATGCAGGCCATCGTGGAGGCTGGCTTTGAATCTGTGCGCATCTTCATGCCCTATGGCGCCAGAATTGCTGATACAGAAAGGCGTATAAGGGATGCTCTCGACAACGGATTGGCTGTAGTTGTATGCATGTGGGGTCTCAAGTCCTGGTCCAAAGGCGATATCAGCAAAGGAATATCACAAATATCCGAAAAATGGAGGCAAAGGGCTCAAGCATGGGAAAATTTGCCAAATGATGTCGTCTTTGAAATACTCAATGAACCAGAGGGGATAGGCTTTAAAGACAATCAGCATGCACAGGTTATGAAACTGTACAATGCTGCTATTGCGGCTATAAGGGAAGTTGACCCCGACCGTCCCATCCTCGTCAGTCCGCCAGGCTATAATGACGCCGACAAATTGGATCCATGGGTTACAGAGGAACATCTGACTTACAGGCTAAAGGATGGCACCGGATTTTTCGATGACAAGAACATTGGCGTGTCTATCCATTTTTACAAGCCAGGCCGTGCTGAAGGCGTCAACTTTGCCATGTGGACAGCCCCGCTAAAGGGGGATTGGAAATCTTCCATATATAGGGAGATCATGCTGGCTGTAGAGTGGAGAAGAAAGTATAATCCATCAATGCCCATCATTGTCACTGAATGGGGATGCTGGCTTTTTGAAGGCCGTTCAAAGTCTGACCTTGCTGTGTGGCTGGACTATCATATGGATCAATTCAGAATGCATAACATCGGTTCCATGTGGTATACTGGCATACTAAACAACCAGGGACAATTCGCCATCTTTAATTCCGAGCTGGGATGGAATCAACCTGTCCTTGATAAGCTTACCGGGGTTGTCCCGGCATCAATTCCCAATACACCTCAACTATTAAATGGCGAGTTCTTCAGACCTGATCATTGCTGGCATTTGTCTTCTGCAGCCATCACGAAAAATTATGTATATGGAGATGAAGCCCTCAGTGGCATCAGTACCTTGAAATTGACCGTTCCGGCGGCAGTTGGCGGTCAAATATATCAACAAACTCTCACATCTTCCGGCAATATTAAAAAACCACAGGCACCCGGCAGAACATTGATCCATCTTATCCAAGGGCAAAGGTATAAAATGAGTTTTTTGGCCAGGACTGATCACGGTGAAGGTCAAATAAAAATCGTGATGAGAGATGTAGCAGACAACAGAGTCCTTTACGACAGCTATAAGAAAGATGGTGACTGGATAAAAATATCGACCATACCGAAGACCTACACCCGCCATTACACCCATGAATTACCGAATGTCATGGACGTCAGATTCGAACTCGACGTCGGTTCAAAACAACAGACGCTCTATCTGGACAAGGTGGAATTGATCAGAGATTGAAAAATAATATTCGATGTCACCCTTTATCCCGACTACAGGATTATGCCCATGTCCGATTACACGTTTAAACTTGCCATGTTCACGACCGAACTGAGACTGCCCTATGACCGGGCATTTCCCAAAGCGAAAGAGATTGGCGCGGACCGCCTCTGGTACGCGCCTTCGGCGGGCGACCTTCCGTTCGAAGCCATGACCGACGCGGATATGGACCGCATCGGCGCGTGCGCAGCGCAGCATCAAACGGATATCTTCCTGCTCTGCGGAGGGCGTAAGTTCAAGAAAGTGCATCTCTGCGATCTGGATCTGGACCATATGGCCGAACATCCCGAATTCCAGGAAGCCCGGGAGGAACTGACCGCCGCCATGAAGATGGCCGCCCGGCTCAAAATTCCGGCAGTAGCCACGTTTACGTTCGCCTGGCCGGGTGAATATACCGCCGGTAAACCGACCTGGCCCATGCGATGGATGACCCGCGGCGGCGTCATTTCCGATCTGGATATGGACAAACTGGTTCGGGCGTTTACGCTGCTGGCCGAGGACGCGGACCGCTACGATGTGGATTTGCCGCTGTGCATGATGCCGTGGAATTACACGAATACCACGGAACACATGCGGGAGGTGATTGAGGCGGTCGGTTCACCTCGTCTGAAAACGGTCTGGGGGCCAGCGGATACCATGAATTGCGGTGAATCGGACACCGCCACCCGCGGATTTCAGAATGTCCGCCCGTATCTCCATACGCTCCACATAAAGGATCTGCAAGTTATAGACGGTCTGAAATGTGAGTTTGAATACTGTCCCATCGGCGAAGGGGACGTGGATTTTCCGACGGTACTGCGGAACCTGCGTGATCATCAGATCGACGTCGTGATATCCATCGCCACCCACTTCAAGCCAGAAAGCGGATCGGCGGAAGAAGCGATGCGTATCAACTTTGCCAATATGAAATCGTTGATCGATGGGGTAGGGGATTGATCCTCGATTATTGCGGTACAGCGCTGCTCATGAACCCTTCGTTTCTCACCAGTACCTGGAGATCCAGGTTTTTCATAGGGAAATCCACCCGGGCGTTGCCCAATCGCTCCGATTCATGAAGAGAAAGCACCATTTCCAACGCGGCCCGTCCATCTTCTCCAGTGGATATTGTATCCCGATCGCGGTCGAGGCTTTCTACGATCTCCTCGACTGACAACGGGATCACACATCGGCCCCTGTCCGTTGTATTCAGCTTGTGTTCCTCTGGTATTTCGGGGAATTTTTCCTCTTTATTTCCAACGAAGAGTTTGAACTGACGTGGCCGTGTATTGGCCACCGTTATCCATCCCCTGGATCCCAACAATTCAAATAGGTGCTGGGCCCTTCCTCCGGTAGATCCATTCACAATACATTGTACGCCATTCTGAAACTGAAAGTACCCGGCGCCGCGGGGATCCAGCGCATCCGGATCTACCAGATGACCGGTTGCCCACGCGACATCGCCTGCAAAGAAGCGCAGCATGTCAAAATAGTGGGTTCCGTTGTTAGCAAGCCCGGCGCTATACTGGAGCGTCATCGCCTGAAGAGAACCGATGACCTCCTGATCAATTAACTCCTTAATTTTGCGAAATTGCCAATCCCATCGGCGCGTGTGGTTAATGCTCAGCTTTACATTGTTTCTCCGGCAAGCATCAATCATTTCATCTGCCTCTCGCAACGTAGTCGCCATCGCCTTCTCACAGAATATGGCTTTTACCCCTGACTGAGCCGCGGCAACAACGATATCTCGATGCGGAATGGGATAGGTGCAAACACTCACGATATCCAGCTTCTCAGTATCCAGCATTTCCTGCCAATCTGTGTACAGACCCGGAACATCCCATTTGCCTCCAAAACTCTGTCGGCGTTCATCGTCCCGATCTGCTGTTGCGACAATACGGGTTCGATCACAGTGATCGTAACAACCCGCATGAGTGTTCGGCGTTCCGCGATGTGTTTCCTGCTCCAGTAAACTCGCAATCCTGCCACAGCCGATAACACCAACATTATAAACTTGCATGGAAAATCTCCGTGAAAAATCGTGGGAAAACTCGTTGTCGAACGTTCAAGATCTCAGATCACAATCCAAACAAAGATTTCTACCTTCATCATTGTACCTTTTTGAAGTTTTTGTATTTTCAAAAACTTTAGTGCGCTCACCCCTGGTGAGTCCCAGACCCCGCGTACCGTCCTCTCTAGCCTACTTTCCCGCGGTCTTCCTGCCGCTCCAGCGGCAGTTCTTGCATAAATGTCCACTGACGGTCCCCCAGCTTTTGAAGCTGCGATTCGTCGAGTTCCATCCCTAGACCCGGACCTTTAGGCACGAGAAGGTAGCCATTTTCGTACTGGACCCGGTGTTTGACAACATCGTCAATGTAGAGTTGCGCACCAGCCGCATCGCCAGGGTAATCGAGGTTGGATACCGACGCGCCCAGATGCGCCTGTGCGGAGGTCCCAATAGAAAGTTCCTGAGTTGTGCCAATCAAGGTGGAGATTCCGGTAGCCTGTGCTATGGCGAAGATTTGGCGCGCTCGTTTGATGCCTTGGTGGCAGGTCGCAATATTGAAGATGTCGACAGCCTGTCCTTCCGCGAAAGCAATGGCCTGGGTCTCCTCGTTGACATGCTCACTGACCGGGAACCGGATGCGCTCACGCACCTTTGCTTTGCCCGGGATGTCGGGTGCGGGACTTTCAACCAGGATCGGCTCGACCCACTGCAGACGCTCAACGGCGGCTACGCACGACTTCCAATCGAGTCGGCGGCTGAAGTCCAGTGATTTAACTTTGAATCGATCTCCATAACGATCGCGACACTCATGTAAGATCTGATTGTCGATTTCGAGATTTCCACCCACGTAAAATCGGAACAGGTCGAATCCCAGCTCAAGCATTCGACCGACTCGCTCGACGTTGGGTGCGACGTCCGCCTCTTCGAATTGTCGAAAGATGGGGTAGCAGATTTTGTAGCGATCTCGGTAAGCACCTCCATAGAGGTCGTGAATTGGAATGCCCAAGCTCTTGGCCCGAAGGTCGTGAATCGCAATGTCCACACCTGCGCCAATCCGTCCCTTATATCCGTCGACGATCGGATCGATGGCGGTTGGATCGGATGGATCGATTCCGATCAACGATTTCCGAAGTATATACTCGAGATGGTTGATGTCGGGTATGTCTCGGGTACTGAAGTCGGACATTTCGCCCGCACCGACTACACCATCGTCTGAGATGATACGGATGATAATGTGAGGACTAAGCGTACCGTTCTCTCGTCTTGTTCCGACTGCAAATAGATCGAGCTCTTTAATGGTCAAAGCAGACTCCTTTCATCGATCGTCTCAGAAGCACCAATACGAATAGAGCGACTTAATTTCTCACGCCAGTTTATGCGCCATCATAATCGTAGGGCCGGTTTCGGAAGAGGTAGTCTATTGGTTCATCTACAAAAATTGTGTTCGGGTCCAGGTCGCTTTCTGCAAAGGCGGTTTCACAACCAGTATTGAATTGGAGAGGAGGAAGGCGACGCATCCAGTGGCAGGAGTAGATCGCTGCGATCATGAACCGCGTTTGATCGGAGAGATTTGGCATTCCCCGGTGCCAGAGCCGGGGATCGCGGAGCAGAATGCTTCCCTTTTTTGTATTCCCCCGGACAGGCGGTACCACTTTCCGGCGTGCTTCCTGCAGGTGTTCTGCGACCTTGATATCATCTCCAACTACCTTTTGCGTTTCCAGATGGGAGCCGGGCCAGAGTTCGATACTTCCGTTGGCTTCGGTCACTTCGTCCAGGGCAATATTGACAATGACTTTGGACGGCGGGTGCGCAACATCCAGGTTCGGCCAGAGTTGTCCCGAATCGACATGTACCGGCTGGAGCTTGCTGCCCGGCAAGTTGGTGTTGCCGGTGTAGCGATTGTTGAAGATCCCCTCGCCGAGCAGGGCTTTCGAGAGCTGGACCACCCATGGGTTCGCTATAACGTCGCGAAAGACGTACGGAGGAAAGGGGGGCGGATCCTGCTGGACGTTTCCCCAAACGAAGTTATGAGGCGGCGCAGGGGCATTCATGATCTTCTCTATGTCTTCGGTCATCCGTTCACAGAGAAGGTCGAGGTGTTCGTGCGCGACCACTGCATTGAGGACGATGTAGCCTTCCGTTCGAATGGCATTGAGGGCCTGTTTCAGGTGCGCGTCGGTAAGAGATTCGGCTGCGTGCTCTTCCGGTGTGACGGTGATTTCCACGGCTACTCTTCTCCTGTCATTAAACGATTGAGACAGTACTGGCCAACAATGTCTATTCGTCATCTCTATAAACGTCTGAGTGCCTTTACTGGGTCGGAATTCGCTGCACGAAGCGTCTGCGACCCAACTACTGTGAGAACAACTGCTGCCATCACGGCAACAACACCACCGAACAGCCACGGACTCATTGTGGTTCGGAGGGGGAACTGGTTTAACCAGAGGTGGTTTGCAAACCACGCAGCAGGAGCTGCAAGTAGAACCGCCACAACAAGCATCAAGAGAAAATCCTTTGACAAGAGCACAGCGATCTGCCAAGAACTCGCTCCCAGAACCTTACGTATTGCAACTGCCTTGACCTGCATTTCCGTGACATGCATAGCGATTCCCAACATGCCAAGTAAGGCCAAAAGCACCCCGAAAGCGCTAATCAGAGTAATGATATGCAAAACATCGGAATAGATTCCAGCGGGCATTCCTTTTTGGATTTGCGTCGTAAACAGATCGTACTCCACTTTCCAAGGACTTCCTAACTCAGCCCAGACCTGTTCGAGGTGCGCAACCGCCTCAGGCATATGGCCGGGTAACACGCGCACGTTTGCCCACTGTATCCCCGCTGGCTCACAGAACAGTATGACAGGATCAATATCCATGCCTATGCCATATGTCTGAAAGTCTTCCAGAATCCCCACAATGGTAGGTTTCGTGTTCTTCCCTAACACGTTCAAGATTTGACCTATCGCTTGCTCTTCGTTTTCCAGACCTAGCAGCCGAGTAGCGGTTCTATTGAGCAGCACACTCCTGTGAATATCCGACGGGCGATTGAAGTAACGGCCTGCAAGTAGCTTGAGTTTCAGGTTCGAAACAAAATTGTAGTCCACTCTTAATTCGAAAACTGTCTTAGGATCACCTCTCCCAATCTTCACCAAACGTGGTGATCGCGTACCCTGCATTAGAAGATGTGAGGAACCAGAAATGAGCTCCACTGAGGGCGATTGCTCCATCGCCTGCCGGAACACATCGTAGCCCACTCCCTGAAGCCGTACGTTCACTATATTTTCATGATCAAATCCATAGTCGGACGATACCATATATCGGAACTGCTGGTACACGAACAGGGTCGAGAGGACGAAGAATAACGACATGCCAAACTGCCCCACCACAAACATCCGATTGAATGACTTGGCTCGATCCTTTGTAAAACTTCCTCCCTTCAAGATCAAGACTGGGACGAATCGGGAAAGATGAAGTGCGGGGTAGGTGCCCGCAAGAATGCCTACGCCTACGCTGAAGCCAAGGACAGTGAGATAGACCGTCAGATCTTTGAGAACGTCGAGCTTGATGCGGGCCAAGGGAAAAAGTGAAGTAAAGTACATCTCGTTGAAAGCAGGAATTAACCATACCAACAACCACATGGCAAAAAACGTCGCCAGCAATACTGTTAGAATCGACTCCATCAAGATTTGGCCAATGATCTGTCTGCGATATGCACCTACGACTTTCCGAATTGCCACCTCGTGGGCTCTGGCCATTGCTCTGGCCACAATTAAGTTGGTATAATTGTAGCACGCCCCTATCAGTATTATAGCGGCCAGAACACTAACAAAATAAACAGCCATGCCAGGAACCATCCAACTAAGTTGGTTAACTCTCATGACGCTCAGGTTGACGTCGGTCAGTAATTGGACACTTGCCCTCTCTATCTGATGATCTGTACCAGGCTGGTAGTGGTCTTGAATGATCTGTGTTAAGTATCTTTCCAGGACCGTTGGGTCGGTACCTTCTCGTAAGACCAAGAATGTGTATGTGTCATTCATGCCATCGCTCCACTGAGGAATGCTTCCGTCGGGTGGCGCAAATTTCAAGGTCTCAAACGACACCAGGATCTGAAACCGTACATAGCTAGCCCCTGGCTGATCCGCCAGGACGCCCGTTACCTTGTATGGCGTCTGTCCGATCATCACAGTCTGATTCAGTGGGCTGGAATCTCCAAAGAGTGCAACCGACTGGTTCTGCGAAAGCACGATGGAATTGGGTTCGGAAAGCGCGGTAGCGGGATTCCCCTCCACAAGAGCGAAATCGAATACCTCGAAAAACGACGGCTCGGCATAAAGGCCAGACACTTTAATTTGACGGCCGGGAAAGCCCATGGAACCACGGAATCTGCGTACCCGTGTCGTCACTTCTACATCTGGGCAGACATCTTGAAGAAGCGAAGCAAGACTCACAGGTGTCGTTGCGTAGGAGCTAACACTACCAGGGTGGGCGGGCGAACCGTAGTCGCAGATGGTGAGATAGATACGATCTGCCTTCTTGTGCCATGCATCAGACGTTTTTTGGTATGACACAAACAAGATGATCAGCAGGCAGATCGACAGACTTGCTCCTAGTCCAAAAACGTTGATCATTGACAAGATTTTATTTTTCAACAGATTCCGAACCGCTACAACCAGATAATTACGCAGCATTATAGCCTCTTAAAGTTTGACTCGATTTGGTGTGTACCTTAGATCCTATATGAAAGATAAGAAGAAGAGACATAAAAAAGATGAGCGCTATTTTGTCGGATCCTCCGACACCCGAATAACAAGCTTACCAAAATTTTCACCTTTGAGCAGACCAATCAAAGCTTCGGGCGCGTTTTCCAAACCATCGACAATATCTTCCTTGTAGCGCAATTTGTCTTCACGAATCCACCCGCCTAAAGTGCTAAAAGCTTCTTCCGTTTGGTCCGCAAAGTCCGAGACAATGAAACCCCGAAAGGTGAGTCGTTTGGTGAGAATCTGGCGCAGCATATAATGCATCTGGTTGGGACCGGGTGGCAATCCCGTGTCATTGGCAATGGCGATGGTGCCACATACGGGTATCCGGGCAAAGGGGTTGAACAACGGCAACACCGTCTCAAACACCTTGCCAGCCACATTCTCAAAATAAACATCAATCCCGTCTGGACAAGCACCAGCGATTTGTTCTTCAAAATCGTCGGCTCTGTGGTTCACACACGCATCGAATCCAAACGCATCGGTAACATACCGGCATTTTTCTTCAGACCCCGCGATGCCTACGGCCCGCGCACCTTTGATCTTAGCGATTTGCCCAACCACCGAACCCACCGCTCCCGAGGCAGCCGCCACGACGACTGTCTCATCGGATTGCGGTTTGCCGATATTGAGCAGCCCCGTGTATGCGGTCATGCCCGGCATGCCCAGCACGCCCACTGAGGTAGAGATCGGCCCCCAGGCCGGATCGATCTTGCGCAGCGCTTTTCCAGGGAGAGCGAAAAGGGATTGCCACCCGCCCTTGCCCTCCACGATGTCGCCCTCAGCAAATTCCGCATCGTTTGAGGCGATCACCTTTCCCACGCAACCGCCCTCCATCACCATGCCAAGTTCGACCGGTTTGGCATAGTTTTTCGACGCACTCATCCTTCCGCGCATGTAGGGATCCAGAGAAAGATAAATCGTCTGGCACAAAACTTCACCCTCACCAGGGGCAGGCACGTCGGATTCCACCAGTTGGAAATCACTTGGTTTCGGTTCTCCCTCGGGACGAGCAACCAGCAAGATTTGACGGTTTTTTAGATCGGACATATGTATTCCCTTATTAAGTGAAAGTCTCAAATTCGTGTGAATTTTTGCAGTCGGTTGGGTTGGTAGGGCACTTCGGTGACGTAAATATCACCGCGACTATCAACACAGATGCCGTGCGCGGGATCGATAAACTGCCCGGGGTCTGAGCCTTCCTCACCCCAGCGTGCCAGCAGCGCACCTTCCAGGTCAAAAATGCTGACGCGATGGGGTGCTTCGGCAATATAGACAATATGATCTGCATCGATGTGAATGTTATTCGGCGATTGGATATCTGTCCACTCCTCTATAAAGTTCCCATCAAAATCGAAAAGCTGAATGCGGTGGTTTGTTCGGTCGCTTACAAGCACACGGTCGCGTGGGTCAATGCATAAATCGTGCGGCAGGGCAAACTGGCCGGGTCCCGTGCCTTCCTCGCCCCAGGAAAGAATCCATTCGCCTTGCGCTGAAAAACGATGCACCCGGTGCTGGCCGTATCCGTCCGAAACAAATATCTCACCTGAGGGAGCGGCCATTGCCTTGGTTGGCCTGTTGAACGGCTCGCCCGGTGAACCTGTCTGGCCTGGCATCCCCAGGGTCTGAAGCACTTCTCCATCCGTGCTGAAGACACGCACAGTATGATCGTCAACATCCGCACAATAAATCCGATCCGCCGGGTCGATCCAGATATTATGCGGATTTAAGAGCACATCATCACCCCATGCACCGAGAAAGCGACCTTCCGAATCATAGACCAGAATACTCGCAGGCTCTCGCAGGGTGACATAAACGCGATCCTGGGAGTCAACTGCCACATCGGGCACGACCCCACCCATCTCTTTCCCTTCGGGACCTCGCCCCCACCCTTCAACAACGCGGTATTGATAAGTTGCCATCGTGTACTCCTTTCAGATATGCCCGACTACCTGTCCAGTTTAACCCAATCGGGCCAAACGCTGGCAAAAAATGCTCGCTGGATGCCTCGTACGCTCTCTCCGCCGTCAACAACGAGATTGGAGCCTACACTGAAGTTTCCTGCTTGCGAAGCGAGAAAGATGGCCATGCCTGCGATGTTTTCCTTCTCTCCAACCCGCTTGCCCGGAATGTTCTTCTTCATCTCGTCTGTGTGATCCCGAGCCACCTTATTCAAATCGCTGGGAAAATCACCGGGGGAGATGGTATTGACTTGAATCCCTTCCCAGGCCAAACTATCACCTAAGTGTCTGCCCAAATGGATCACACCTGCTTTGCTGGCTCCGTAGGCATAATTGTAAGCTGTGTTGAGTTTACCACAGCCGTCGATAGACGCGATATTGATCACATTGCTCGGTGTTTCTGGCGAAGCCTCCACGCGCAGGAATGGCAGAAATGCCTGGGTCATAAAAAAGATGCTTTTGAGATTGAGATCCATAACCGCGTCCCATGTTTCCTCCGTCACATCCTCGATCTCCCTGCGACCATCGCTGATTCCAGCATTGTTGACCAAAATATCGAGCGACTGTTCTCGTTCACCGTAGGCCTTTGCCAGCGCCTTGATTCCGGAGACTGAACTTACATCGGCTGCGATATACTCGCAGGAGCCGATTTGTGCAAGTTCCTCCTGTTTCTTTTTTAGAACATCTTCTCTCCGCGCGACAATGTAAACCTTCGCCCCAAAATTGACAAAGCCTTCGGCTATCATCGCTCCGATGCCAGTCGAACCACCAGTCACCAGTGCGGTTTTTCCCGCCAGTGAAAATAGATCTTTCATTTTCGATTCTCCGTGAGGATAATGATTACGTTGGGTCGTTTCATTCTTAATTTGCTCCTTGTTGAGCAGGTCTGTTTCTATTTCTCCGAGGTCTTCTAATCCTTGGCGCCATCTGGCTTCTCCAGGCCTTGAACTTTTTTTGTAGCCGCTGAACAATTTCCGGTTGCTGGTTTGCCAGATCATTTTTCTCACCTATATCTGCATCCAGATCGTACAATTCCAGCTTCTTAGACCTGCTAAATGTAAGCTTCCATTTCCCTTCCCGAATCGCCCAGGTTCCCGAATCGCCATCCCAATACAACGCATCGTGCAATGCCCCTTCTGTTTTACCTTGCAAGACTGGCAACATATTTTTGCCATCGTAGATACGGTCTTCGGGCAATGGAATGCCAATAGCTGCACAGACAGTCGGCAAAATATCCATACAAATAACCGGTTCATCACACACACCACCTGCTTCCAAATGCCCTGGCCAGGACACGAGAAACGGCACGCGTAGCCCTCCCTCATAGACATTTTGTTTGTAACCGCGTAGGGGCATATTGTTTGCATTTGTGGCCCTTGCACCACCATTATCTGAAAAATAAAAGATGAGTGTATTTTCCCACACGCCATTGGCCTTGAGCGCTGCCACCACATCGCCAACAGCGATATCCATTCTTTTGAGCATGCCCATCAAGATATCGCGTTTGGAATCTCCTGTATTAAATTGTTTGATGTCCTCTTCGGGCGCTTGCAACGGCGCATGCACGGCATTAAAAGGAAGATAGAGAAAGAATGGGTCGTTTTTGTTTCGTTCTATGAAGCCAACAGCCTCTCGGGCCAGATTATCGGTCAAGTACCCGGTATCATTGATGATCTCTTTATTTCGATATATTGCATTATGGGCGTTGTCCTCTTTATAATTCAAATCGAAATAGTCGTGCGCTCCATGCCCCAAAAATCCGTAAAATTCATCAAATCCACGGTTGTTCGGATGATATTCAGGCGTTAAACCCAAATGCCATTTTCCAAATACACCCGTCCTGTACCCCGCTTTTTTGAGTAGATCTGCAAGTGTAATTTCATCAACCGGCATACCGGCGCGTGAGTCACTGGCCGTATAAAAACCAAAGCGCTGCTGGTATCGACCGGTCATCAAACCCGCCCTGGTGGGCGCACATACAAAGGCACTGGCATATCCATTTGTCATTCGAATGCCCGAGTTGGCTAGTGCGTCGATATGTGGTGTATAGACTTCTGCGGGATGTGCCTGGTAACTCACATCTCCAAAGCCCTGATCATCTGACAAAATCACCACGATGTTTGGTCGTTTGGCCTCTTCGGCCCATATAAAAGGACTTGCTATCATTCCAGATACTCCTATTCCCAACGTTTTTAAAGCGGCGCGTCGATCCATATTGTAACGCTCCTTTTCTGTTTTTGGAATTCTTGGCTGTAGCGCTGGTTGGTGGAGCAAACTTACGCATCCCACCGCCATGTATTGCGACAGGCAAGCCGTGGATAATCATTCACGTTCTTGCTTCCCGCGTGTACAAAAAAGTTCTGGTAAAACAGAATGTCTCCACGCTTCGCCACGACTTCCACACCTTCGCCAATATCCACCAGATGCATATCCGAATTCACGTCCCACAGATAGGGATACTTCTCTGGATTGCGCTCTGCAAGACCCCGCATCTTGTTATGTGAACCCGGCCATCCAAACGTGCAACCCCCATGCGATTCTGTATCACTCAAATACAAAATTGAATGCACACTGATTGGAATCGGAAACGTCACATTAAACTTCTCCCGGTTGGTTCCGCCATCGAAGTGAGGGTTCTGGTGGCTCCATTCACCTTCCGTCGGAAACGTGTTCTGCGTCAGAATATCCTTCGGCGCGTAGATCTCCTCGCGCCCCACACCCGTCAATTCAGAAAGTGCGGTCAAAATATCATCCGTATAACACGCTAAGATATCCGGTGCGCCCAATCTTCGATTTTCCGGCAATGCGCGATGCCGTTGACTAATCGCATGCGCTGACACACGGTTCCAGGTTTTGGGATCGTCACGGTCCATTTCTAAAGCCGCCCACATCGCGTCTTCACCCTTGCAAGCTACATCCTCAGGAATCAAACCCGACGCCAGCAAATACCCTTCTTCGCGAAACTGCTTCTTCTGCTCATCTGTTATTAAGCCCATAGATCACTCCCAGAAATTAAGACCAACTAATTTTCTGTCCATACGAGATCAGTTGATCTCTCGGATTTTCATGGCGTATCCTTCTACGCTATCAGCCAGGTAATTGCGTTGTCAATAAGCTTCGCAGTCATTGGATGCATAAGAATAGCCTGCTCGTGTCCGGGCACCAGTACCATCACACGTCCACTTCCATACTCGTGACACCAACCTTGCACCTGCCGTCCATTGGTCGCAGAATAGCTCTCGAGAAATACAGATGTTTGCGATTCATCCAGGTCCATAATGTACTCTTCTTCTTGAACACAATAGGGTTCAACACCATCGGTCAGTTCGGGCAATACGCCCGTTGGACGGATTTCGACATTGATCCGCTTTGGGTGGTTGTGAAAACGAGACTTTGAGACGCGCTGAATACCGCCACCTTCGGAATAAAACGCAACGGCATCGTGGTGGAGAAATAGTCGGCCGCCATTTTGTGCATATACCTCAATGAGCGTTTCCTCATCTTCAGAGAGCCACTTGTGTTTATTTCCTTTCTGAAGATTAAACTGAAACTCACGGGCAATCCGTACATCGTCAAATGCGTATCTGCTGATGAGCACCATATCAAAAGATGAGAGATCGTCCCAGGGCACCGCATTGTCAAATACAACTGTCGGATTATACCCTCGCATCTGTAGTGGTCTCACAAGCGCAGTAACCAGATGCGCCGGGCAGTGGTAAGCGTCTCCGAGAACTGCGAGTAATTTTTTCACAACCTATTCCTTTCAAGTCAATATATCCGGTGGTAACATCACGGCGATTAGGACGGGCACCGCATAACTCAAGCCCTACTCATAGACCATCTCCCCGGTCTTGTGGTCTTCGATCCAGTCCCGGTCGAACGCCACCCCCAGCCCTGGCCCCTCCGGCACTTCGACGCAGCCGTTCTCGTCAACCGAATCCAACTCGTCGAGCCAGCGTCTTTCTGCGTAAACCGCCGGCTTGGTATCGGGCACCAGGGGATGCACCAGGCCCAATTCGTAGTAATTGGCGTTGCGCAGGGTCGCCATGATGTGGCGGTGCGCCAGATTGCCGCCGTGCAACTCCACTTCCAGCCCGTGTGCCTCGGCCATAGCAGCGATCTTCATTACCCCGGTGATGCCGCCATCGGTCTGGGCGTTGGCGCGCACGAAGTCGGTGGCACCGGCGGTAATCGTATCGGCCTTGGCCTCCAGCCCGCGCACGTGTTCGCCCATCAGCATCGGCGTATTGATCAACTCGCGCAACTTGGCGTGGGCAAAGCGCGAAAATCCGCCGCCCCTGAATGGATCCTCATACCACATATAGCGCGCCTCGTCACAGGCGCGACCCACCTTGAGCACATCCTCGAATGTGGGAAAACACCCGGCCGGATCGAGCAACAGATCCATATCGGCGCCCACCGCTTCGCGAATGGCTAATACCGCCGCTACCTCGCGGTCGATCGGCCCGTTGATCCAACCGTGGATTTTAAACGCTGGATAGCTGTATTGCTCCTTGCAGCGCAGCGCGAATTGTGCAAAGTCGTCCGGCGTCGTCAAACCGCCGTTTTCGTCGCCGTGGTAGGTCGAGGCATAAGCCGGCAACTTCTTGCGCCAACCCCCGCCCAAAAGCTCGTAGATCGGCGCGTCGTAGAGTTTGCCAGCGAAATCCCACAGCGCGATATCTACTGCGCCCGGCGGTGTGCCGTCCTGACCGCGGTGCGAGCGCTTGAGGTCGTGCCAGATGATCTCGCGGTCCAGTGGGTTGCGGCCGAGCAAGTACTGCGCAGGGCGGGAATCAATGCCACCGGACGCAATGCCGCTGATGCCGACACTGGTCTCGATGGTCAGCAAGCCGCCGCCCAGAGTCAGACGGCCGCCCTTGCGATAGACCGTGTCGAAGCCCAATTGCTCCTCCAACTCCATATCGGCGATCTCATAGGCGAAACTCGTCGAGGTAATGCGGGTGATCTCAATATCTCGCGCCATGGTGTTCTCTCCTTCGCTGTGTATTTGGATTTAACTTCCGCTCCACGGCTACTCATCTCACGATCTGAGGTGACGCATAAAGATCGGGCCTGGCCTCGTTCGCTGTGAAGCAACCGGATGATCGCGCTTTCTCTATTAAATCTCTCGAGACCTCGGTCACGATCATGCCTTCCACTGGCGCGTGTTCGTCGATGAACTGGCCGTTCGGATCGATCGCGAAGGCAAGTCCCGGAAACCATGCGTTGCCGCTCTTTCCCGCCTGGTTGGCGTAGAAAATGTAGAGCGCATTGTCCACTGCCCTTGCTGGCAAGACCTGGGCGGCAAGCTGTCGATGTTCGGCTGCCTGTTCGGTCTGATCGCCGTTAGGGGTGACGTTGTCAGCGCGGCCGCTTGCACCTACGGCGAGGAGGAAAAAGTCCGCGCCCTCCTGTGCGGCGGTTCGGAAGATCTCCGGAAACCTCAGGTCGTAGCAGATCCCCACGCCGAAGGTCCAGCCTTGCGATGTCACGATAGGGAGTTGGCTCCCCGGTTCGAACCAGGCCCGCTCGGTTTCATTCGGGATGTGCAGTTTGGTGAAGGTCGCGAGGTAACCGCTGGGCCCTACGATGTAGGCGCTGTTGCGATAGCGTTCGCCCGCTGGCTCGATGGTACCGACGACAAGGGTCATGTCGAGTTCGCTGCAGAGCGATTCGAGGAACGGAATTGATTTCTCGGCCGCAGCTTCTGCGATCCGCCTGGACTCCTCGGGAGGAATGCCCGATTTGTTCATCGAGCCCGTGATGCACTCTTCGGGAAAGAGCGCAAACGTGGCACCTTGCCTGTGAGCCTCTCTCGACCACTTGGCAATTCGGTCGAGGTTGGTTGTGGGGGCGCCCATCGCGCTGTGCATGGCGACCGATGCGATACGTGTTTTTGTGTTGTTCATGGGATATGCCATTCGACCCTCTCTCCGATGCGTGGTTATTCATGTGTATCTCATACAGCCGAACGAATCGAATAAACCGCTTCGACAGAACCGACGTTCGGGCGGCGGTTCTCATCGTTCTGCAGGATGCTGCGGGCGAAGAAATCGTCGAACAGTTCCAACTCAAATTCTTTCACAATGTCTATGGCCGAGCGCTTATCCGAATTGCTGTGGATCAAGGCGGCTCCGAGATAGCTCGGCACGTCGATCGTGACCTCATCCTGGTATTTCTTCTCGATCAGAGGAAACTTGCCGGAGTTTCCGCTGCGTTTGACCAGCACACGGTCCAGATTGATCGTTGCACACATCGTGCGTGAATAGTTGGTGTTCAGTTTCACGGGCTGGCCGAGGGGATCGATCACCCCGCCTCCGTAGAACCGAAGCGCGGTCAGATAGTAGCACTGGCATTCGTACGCCCATTGCTGCTGAAGGAATCCGCCGTGATAGGCACTGGGAAATGTGAGGATGTCCGGTTTCAGGTCTCGGTATTCGAACCGAAGCTGTTCGAATTTCTGGTCAAAACAAATCACCCCTCCAAGGCGACCAATCGCGGTGTCGAAAACTTTGGGACCATCACCCGAGCGCAACCCTTGTTTTCGTTCGTTATCCGTCAGGAACGTCTTGTGATAGGCACCGATCACTGAGCCGTCAGGGCCGATATACACAATCGAATTGAACACATCGTCGCCTTCGCGGAGCTTGATGGATCCGGCCACGTGGCATGACTCGGCCCTGGCGAAATCCCGGTACATTGACAAAAACGGACCTGGCTGTTCCACGGTCTCGGCCGTTTCCAGGGTCTGGCCGTATCCTTCGACCAGCTCACAGGTCAACACCAGGTCCAGGTTGTATCCTTTCAATGAATTGAGATCGTTCCGGGTCATACGCAGTACTTTTTCCATGCTCTCGGGTTCACCCCGCTGCAAATCGGAAAATGCACTGAACTGAATCGACCCAACTCTTACGAATCGTGCCATATATCTCTCCTTTCACAATGCTAATCGTGCTGGACCGTCCATTAGAGCGCGGCGTTGCCCGCCTCCGTCCGCAAGCTGTGTCGGCCCTCCATATGCGCGTGCCAATCCATGCCGATCTCCGGTCGTGATCGGGTCGGTCTGGGCAGCGCATTCGCCTGCTCCGCCACGATCGCCGGCACGCCCACGTCGCTCAGCAACTGCGCTAGATACGCCATCCGCACCAGCGTCTCGCTCTGGTAAAGACTCATGCCATCGACCCCCGCCGCGTACTGTCGCGCCGCCAGTGCATAGGCCGGTTGCGGCGCGTAAAAACCCGTATTCTTCTCTACCTGGTTTTCGATCAGCCCTTTGGATCCCACACCGCCAATGCACAGTTTGCCGTGTCGGTGTGCCACCGCTGCGTGATAGCCGACGTGCAGGTCCAGATCCTCGCGGGTCAGAGGAAAGGGACTCAACATCAATCCGTCGACCAGATCCTCCTCGCACCAGCGATCGCTGTCCAGTCCATAGGCCAGCATCAGCCATCGCGCGTTGTCGGGCACCCGGGCGATGATTGGGCAGCGCCGATCCAATTTGCCCTCCTGGATGCGCACTGCCCGCCGCAGTTCGGTCATAAATCCGGTCAGTACGTCGGCCCGGTACTGGAACCACGTCCGGTACTGCTCGAAGTCGTCTGAGTCGATTTCGTGCGGATCCATCCCCGTCTCCGCTATAAACGGCTCGACTAGCGCTGGATGGTATAGCAGCATCGGCATCTGCCGGCAGAAGTCGAGCACCAGCCCGTTGACGCCGATCCTCTGACACTCGAGCAAAATATCGATCCGCTCGCGCCGCACTTCCGCCAGCGCGTAGCACAGCCGGCTGGCGTCCTCGTTGCCCGGCTTGGTCACCTCCCTGAAGGCCGGATTGTCCAGCGCGAATTTGGACGTGACCCCTATCCAGTCTGCCCGGCCATAGTGGCGGTTCATCCCCAGGCGGCCCCATAGTTGCGCCCCACGGTCGCGGCACAGCGCCAGCGCGTGCCGCAGCGGACACACCTCATTCATCACCTTGCGAACAAAGCTCCAGGATATGCCTCCGACTTGGTCACCATTTTCGCACATCCGCGTGATATGGGGCAACTCGGACCAGTAGTCCACCACCGAACGCCCCAGATTCCAAACCAGATGGTCGCAGCCCGCTTGCAGGTGCAGGTCGACGCACTCGGCCAGTGCTTTAGGCCCCGGGCACGGCTTGTCGTAGTTGGCGTAGTAGCACATCCACTCCGAGATGCCAAACACCGGTTTTTCGTTGCCGCTTGCCTCGCGCAATTCGAGTTGCTCTTGCGCCATCTAAGGTGACCTCCTGATCGGGTGTATTTATCGAAAGCCGCATGGGCCCATAAATCCAGGCGACCTGTACGCCGAGCCTTTGGGTCGGCGTACATTAAGCGGGCCATCGCGCGGTGCCGATGGCGTAATACTTGTGTACAAAAGGTGGTTTGGTGCGCGAAGCGTACCACATGCGCAGGGAGCCGTCGGATAGGCGCAAGAGCGAATGGCTGGTGGTAAAGTGCGATTCCCAGAGCCGCGAAGGGTCGGGGCTGAAGACCGGATTGTGAGGGCTTTTCGTCCAGTTGAGGCCGTCTTCGCTGATGGCAAATCCGATAGAGGTTTTCATGACTTCGGGCGGATAGCTGCTATAGCTGCCGTACCACATCAGATAATAACCGTCTTCTTTGAGAACGGTTGGATAGACCAGGCGCTGGAACTCCCATTCCTGGTCCAATTCCAATACCGGTTGGGGATGGACTTGCCACTCAAAGCCGTCGTCGCTGTGGGCGGCGCGTATGGTCCAGGGGTCGGCAGTCACATCGGTGTACCACAGGCGGTAGCGATCGTCTTCCCAAAATAGGGTGGGGGCGTAGGCGTTCTCTAATAGGGGAGCGGAGGGCGTCTCCCAGCAAATCCCGTCGTCGCTGGTCATGGTGTGCAGGGTGTGGCGTGTGTCGCCAGAAGGGAAGTTGGTCGAGGAAAAAAACATACGCAGCTTGCCAGCCTCGCGCCGCAGGGAGCCGTCCGGGTGGCGCACCAGGGTGGGGGTGAGGATGGAATGGTCGGTCCCCAGAGTACAAACCGGGGAGGCGGGGTGTCGTGTAAAATGCAGGCCGTCGTCGCTGGTGGCCAGCCCCAGAGCAAAAACTCGCAGCTCCACTTCGCCGCGCGAGCCGCTGTACCACATGTAATAGCGCCCGTTTTCCAAAGCGACACAGGGAGCAAAGAGGTGGGTGTCGTCAAATTGACCGGCTGCGCCCAAGGACAGACAGGGTGCATCGATGTCTCGCTGCCAGGGTTGTGGATCCAGCCACTGGTTTTTGTCCATAATCTATTTTCCTCATTTCACCTCGCTGTATAATCCCCCTCCAAAATACAGGGGAGACCATCGCGGGCCATCAGTGCAATTCGCGCCAATCCATGCTGTAAAAAACTCGGTCCCATCTGCGATTCGTACCAATCAATTCCCGACGCACCTCTCGGCAGATCGCCGTCCATATAAATGGCGATAAGCGTCTCGGCAAGGGCCATGCCCCCGTCCAGCCATCTGTCCTCTCCCGTCAGATCATATAAATCTGCCAACAACTCCAACCCCAATCCGGCATCCATCGATGGTACGGCAATGTCATCCGGGAAATCGGTTTCCAAATAGCTCTTTCCAACCGCGACGGTCCACGCAAAAAGCCCTTGATGGGGCCGAATGCGATGGCCACACAGGGCAAAAAGAGCGGCATAACAAGCGGGCCAGTTTCCATATACGCTGCCCCAAACCGGCATCGTTCCTTTCGCCTCGTTGGAACTCCGGTAAGAGGAATTCACATAAATACCCCGTTCCAGATCGTGGGGAGCTTTTAAAAAGCCGTCGATATAAACGGCTGCCCGTTCTCTCATGCGAGTGGCCAGATCTGGTAACGCACCTGCAATCAACTCGGCGGATTCAAGCAGGCTCACCCCCAGGGAGAGCGTCTGCCCGGGCGCGTTGATTTGATAAAAATCCTCATCGTCTTCCGGCGACCGGCTCTCCGTCTGCAGCAGGCCCAGGTCGTCCCGCTTCTCCCACCAGTAGTCCAGCATGGTTTCGATCTGTTGTACAAAATCCGTCCGACCCGTCTTCAAGTAGGCAAACGCCCAATCGAAAATGTAAAATCCCCCATGCCTCGGAAAATCGCAGGACCGCGCCCCCCGGGCATAGGGTCGTTTCTCATCGATATAAGCATGCCGGATGTATTCCAGCGGCTCCCCTTCGGTCCAATGTCCATCGATCCCCTCGGCAAAGCGCTCGACGCATGGCGGATTGAAGGCATACAGTTTTTCCCACAGCCAGAGCGGTGCTTGTCGCAGGTGATCGTGTGTCGTCATACTGGGTCTTGCCCCTTCCCGCAACTGATAGCTATCTGCCACCCGATCTTCCAATAGGTGCCAGTACGCGTGTTCTCCCCAGGGGAAAATACCCGTTATCGTATCCGTACAGTGGGTTGCAAATCGCTGCAAATACCGGTCTGCCGCCTGTGCATAATCCGGACGGTCCAACGCTTCGGCAAGCGCGTACATCGTCTTCAGCGCCGCCTGATCGTGAATCAGATTGCTGCCCAGGTGTGATCGGTCGCCATCCCGCTGTCCCGCAATCGCCGGTGGCATTTTCGTCATCATCCGATGGGTCGATCGATCGATAATCGAAGGGAACAACCCCTCATAGGTCGCTCCCAATGCGATCAAAATATCCAGCGAACGACACACCTTCTCAAGCATGGTTTCGGGGTTCATCAGTGGCCTCCGGTCTAAAGAATGTCTTATGGCCGGTACTTCCGAATGGATAATTATATAGGGTCTTTCAGGGGTTGGGTCAAGCGGTGCAGAGGGTGCGCCCATCGGGGCGCGGAAGGTGGCATTGAGCGATACGTCTTCAATCTGTTTTTTTAAAATCCGTCCGTCGAACGGCTCAAACTGTACCGGGCATTTGTGAACAGAGAGACGACATCCTCCAGAATCATATACAGACAGGGCACTAACAAAAGAATTATAGACGTCGCGAAAACAATACCAAATCCGAGAGAGATTGCCATAGGAATGAGATAATAAGCCTGGCGGGATGTCTCCAAAATAATTGGTGTCAAACCACCAAATGTTGTCAACGTCGTCAAAATAATGGGTTTGAAGCGCCGAAGCCCAGCAGTATGAATCGCCTCAAAAGCCGAACAATGGGCACGCCTTTTATTTGCATAATCGATCATAATCAGTGAGTCATTTACCACAACACCCGACAAGGCGATTACGCCCATCAAACTGATAAGCGACAAGTCATAACCCAGCAAAATATGACCGATCACAGCGCCCACAATCCCAAACGGAATCGCCACCATCACAATCAAGGGCTGGACATAGCTGCCAAATGCTATGGCGAGTAACATATACACAATGGCCATCGCCATGACAAACCCGCCCCATAGTGCCTGTGTTGACTCGCGCATCTCAGCCTGCGTCCCCTGAAACGTCCAGGTTAATCCCGGATACTCAGCGCGAATTTGTGGCAACACATCGGTATTAATCGCTTCCATAACGCGCGTCATCGCTCGCTTGGGCTCCACATCCATACTCACCGTCACTACGCGCCGACCATCTCGCCGATTAATACTTGTAAACGCTTCGCCACGCTCAATATCTACCACATCCATCAAAGGCACTTCTGTCCCCTCAGGTGTACGCACGACAAATTCTTCGAGATGGCGAATATCCTTTCGCTCTGCCATCGGCAATTTCACGCGCATTTCAATTTCATTTGTACCGCGCAACTGACGCATCGCCAGTGCGCCGTAAAACGCATCGCGCAACTGACGCCCTACCTCAACCGCCGTCAATCCCAAATTTCGGCCTTCCGGACGCAACACAAAATCAAACTGCGCTTTACCTTTATTGTAATTGTCACTCACATCGTGCGTCTCTTCAAACCCTTCGGCGCGCTCTAAAAATGCCCGACTGGCTTTGGCCAAAACGTCAATATCCGAATGGCTCAAATCGACGCTGATATCCTGTTGCCAACCGCCCGGCCCACTCTCGGCCTCAAACGTAATCTGACTGACACCATCAATATCCCCGATGTTATCGCGCCATAGTGAGATGATCTCTCCTGTCGTCATATCGTGTTCATCGGGCGGTTTCATCACAATTTCTACATCGATAAAACTCCCCCCGCGCACATTGGTTTTAATCCCTTCGGCCACGCGATAAAGGTTGTGCGTTTCAAACATGCGATGGGTCGATTCGGTCACATCATGTGCAACCCGCGCTGCTTGATCCTGCGTAGTCCCCACGGGCAATCGGATACCCGCCTCAATTTCATCGGCAGAAACTTCGGGCATCATAATCATACCCATATGATCGCTGTATCCATAACCGCCCACCACCATCAGCAAAGCAACAGCAGATGCAATCGTAACGTACCGATGCCGAATGCATACATCCAGAAACCTGCGATAGTGTTGGTCGATAAACCGATTGAAATGGTTGGCAATAGATTGTTGCCAGCGATGTGCAGTGCCACTTACCGGCGAAACAGCGCGTTTTGAAAGGTGCCCGAGATGCGCAGGCAAAATAAATAGCGCCTCCAAAAGAGACACGGCCAGCACAGTGATGACAACCGCAGGCAATGGCCACCAGAATTTTCCCGTGGTGCCGGGCATAAACAAAAGCGGCAGAAAAGCCACAATCGTAGTCAAAATGCTGAACGTAACCGGCCTGGCAATATCATGTGTACCCGCAATGGCCGCCTGCATCGGGCTCATACCTCGTTCCCGATATTCATGTACATTTTCACCTACAACAATTGCATCATCTACTACAATGCCGAGTACCACCAAAAATGCAAACATAGAAACCATATTGATGCTCACATCAATAGCAGGCAGAAACACCAGTCCGCCAATGAAAGAAATGGCCATCCCCATCATCACCCAAAATGCAAGCCGAAACTCGAGGAACATCGCCAGAATAAGCAAAACAATCACGACAGCCAGCATCCCGTTTTCGATCAGCAAAAACAACCGATCTTTGTAATCCTCTGCACTGTTGCTGTCGATCCGATACTTCACACCAGGCAGCAGGGTGGTCTCAAAATCTGCCATGATATTTTTAACAGCCTCGGCAATCTCAAGTGGCGATTGATTCCCAATCCGATAGATATCCACACCAACTGTAAGCTGCCGATTAAACCGTTCGTGAAATCCGCCTTCTTCAAAGCCATCCGTGATCTTTGCCAGGTCCGCCAGTGTAACCCCACCACCTCCTTCTGAGGGGATAATCACAATACGACTATATTCATCGGCCCACTGCTTGCGCTCTTTCATGCGCAACAAAATTTCACCCGTACCCGTATCTACAGAACCCGCAGGAATGTCTTCACTCGACGAAACAATCACGCGTGCCACATCGCGTAGTGTAAGACCGTATTCACGCAACCTGTGCTGAGGAATTTCAATATGCGTCCTGTATTCTGGCACATTGCCAAGCTCGACCTGTGTAATGGTCGGATCGCTCAGCAAGCGATCCCTTAGCTGTTCGGCCAGACTTCTCAGCGTACCGATATCCACATCGCCATATAGCCCAATATCCATCACATTGCGCTGTTGTGCCCTCAGGCTGACTTCGGGTTGTTCTATATCATCGGGAAATGTCCGAATCCGATTGACTGCCTGATCAATATCCTGAAAGGCTTTCCCCCGGTTGGTGCCTGCCACAAGTTCAATGGTCACACTCCCACGCCCTTCGCGGGCCTGAGACGACATCTCCTTGATCCCCTGCACACCGCGCACAGCTTCTTCTATCGGCTGTAAAATCCCCTGTTCCACTTCCGCAGGTGCCGCACCCGGATAGCCCACACTGACCGAGACGATATCCAGTTCATACTGCGGATAGACCTCCTTCTGGATATGAAAAGCCGTCCAGATCCCGCCTCCAACGAGGATGACCATAAACAGATTGGCCGCAATAGCATTGCGCGCCATCCAGGCAATCGGACCTCGTGCTTCTTCAAATGTATCCTGTGTCTCATTCATCACCGGGTGTCTCCCAGGGTTTTAGGATCTTCCTCTCCAACGCTTTTCACACGCAATTCTGCACCATCAGCGACTCGAGATAAATTGGTCGTAACCACCCGATCCTTATCCTGCAACCCATCCGATATATAAGCATAGTCGGCATCTTGAAAAACGATCTCAACAGACCTAATCCGCAACAGACCGTCTTTCATCACCCAGACCGTATTGCCAGCTCGGATATGATCGCGTGCCAGACGCACCACATTGGGAATTTCGTTGGCCTCAATATACGTCTCGACAAATGCGCCAATCATCAACGGAGACAGATGATCAGATCCATCCTGATGAGCAAGCGGATCAGAAACAGAAACCAGTACCCGCGCCATGCGCGTTTTTTCTGCCAAAGCACCAATGAGTCTGTGAAGAGAGCCTGTGCGATAAGCACCTTTCTTTTTGGTCACACGATTGCGAATCTGTACCAACGATCCCTTTTCTGCCTCGCTGTTGGGAAAAGAAAGCCACGGGATTTTGGAAAGCGGAATGGTCGTCACCACCCAGTATGTATCCAGACCAACCAGACGCCCCAGATTATCGCGTGGAGAAACCAGAGACCCCACATTGGCATTGCGACTTAAAATGTGCGCGTCAAAAGGCGCTTTAATGGTTGTTCTCTGCAATTCCAGTTCAGCCTGATTCACTGCCGCCTGCGCCGCTTCTACCCGTGCCCGAGCAGCATTGAGCTGAGGTTGGCGCAGCACAAGTGCCTCGAGCTCACCCGACAGCGTTTCATCTAAAATTTGATAATCTTTTTGCGCCACATTCTGCCGTCCCATCTCAATATTCAAATCAGCAGTGGCACGACGCAGATCGCTCTTTTTTTGCAAAAGTACATTCTGATAATCTGCCGGATCAATCTGCAACAGTACCTGACCTTTTTTGACAAACCCACCCGGCGTAAAAGTCGATGACAGCGAAAGTACACGTCCACCGACTTGTGGACTCAAGATGATATCCTGTTCTGCTTCAACCGTCCCCGTCGCCACAATCACAGGGCGATACGTACCGCGTTGCACCTCCACCACATCAACGAGCATCGCGGTTTTCTTAGTCGCCGCAACGCGCGTCGCCGTAGGCTCCGTCATAAAAATCAGCGCAGTAACACCTGCACCCACAATCAAAATACAAAAACAAATAATCAGAGCTTTTTTGCTATTCACGTTATGCCTATCCGTTTAATGATTTATCAACGCCTGTTAAACGTACGAGCAATTTCAAAACCACCTGCGAGTGCCCGATAAAGCGCAATGCGGTATTCCAGCAAATCGAGTTTCGCAGAGATCAACGCTCGCCGGAGCCTCTGTTCGTTTGTCAGCGCGGTAAGTACGTCGAGATAATCGCTGATGCCATTTAAATACTCCAGCCTCAACTGATCATACGTCTGCCTCACCAGATCGACCTGCGTTTCGAGACTCGCGATGCGTTCAACCTGTTTTTGTTCTTGAACCAATGCATTTTCCACTTCGGCAAATGCCGTCAAAACCGTCTGCCCATAAGCCGAAAGTTGTGCGCTTTTGTTGGCTTTATTGCGCTTGATTTCTGCCCCCCGTTCACCACCATCGATAACAGGCAGCAAAAGATTGCCTATCAGATTGCCCACCCAATCTTTAAACAGACCACCGCGATCATCACCCGATGCCAATGCCGTCAGGCTCAAACGCGGATACCGATTGCTGATAGCGACCGCCACATCGCGATCCGCCGCCAGCAGCAGGTTATAAGCCCTTTTGACATCTGGACGTCGCTGAATCAACTCAACGGGCAAACCCGTATCTGGCAGCGGTGGCAGATCTGGCAAAGCGCGATGCGTATAGGCAATGCCATTCTGAGGGGCATAACCCAACAAAATAGCGAGTTGGTGTTCCAACACTTCGATTCTGGATTCTGTCGCGATTTTTTGTTCGCGTGTGGATTCGAGCAATTGCATTTGTCGCAAGATATCCACACTGCGAATCTGCCCACTGCCAAAACGCGCTCGAATCAGACTCAGCACTTGCTGATTGGTCTCGATCTGATGCTCAAAAAGTTCGTGCTGACTTTGCGCTTCCATCAATTGAAGATAAGTACGCACGACCTCTGCAGAAAGCGACAATGCCACAGTCTGATAATCCGCCTCAGTCGCCCGTGCGCGATAACGCGCGGCATCCACACCCGAGCGAATCTGCCCCCACAGATCTATTTCGTATTCAGACGTGATGCCCAAACGGATTTGCGCATTATTTTCAGAATCTGGACGCTGAACCTCACCGCGCCCGGATACGTCCAGCGTTGGAAACCGACCAGCCCCTTCGCGATCCACAACAGCCTGTGCACTTCGCAACCGATGCCACGCCGTCTCCAAGCTGAAATTGGACTGCAATGCGCGATCGACAAGGCTGTCCATACGCGCATCTCCAAAAGCGGTCCACCACCGTTCAGAAAGCGCCTGTGAGGCATGAGTGGAAAAAGCTTTGGGAGGTTCAAAAGGAAGGGTGAGATTTGCAGACCTGGGCGAACACCCAAAAACAAATACGGACCAGATCAAAAGAAATGAGCGAACATATAGCATGTGTGAGATAATTCCCAAATGATAGCCTGTAATGTAAACCCCACAATATAATAACCAAATAGAATTATGGAATCAAGTAACCACTTACTTATTTATCCGCACTTGGAGCGGTTTTACCTGGCCAGGCCTCGCTCGACCTTCTGCTCAAATTCGCGCATCTGATCCGCCCCATCTAACACGCCGATTTCCATGTTGAACTCACGCACTTCGCCCGGTTCAATGTACTGCAAGGTCCCGTGCTTGCGGTTCCAGGCGCGACCGAGTACCGAGCAGTTGCCCGGCTCAATACCGGTGACGTAGGTGCCTTTGTGAAAGTGCTGCCATTGGTTGACGATGGGGATCTCGCTGTGCTTGAACTGCCAATACAATCCCAGGCCGAGTTTTTCGTTGAGCAGGCCGATGTGGACGCGTCCCCGGCGGTCGGTGTGGGGCCGATGCACGTACACATCGTCGTGGGCGTGCGGTTGGGGCCCTTTGGCCACGGTGTAGTCCTCGGGGCCGACGGGGCGGTCCTCGGTCCACTCGGTGCTCTCGCGGCTGTGGAGAACGAGGCGCGTGCCTTCGTCGAGGAGGGGGAAGCCGGGGTTGCAGTGATACACAAACATGAGGGGCGAACGGTCAACGGCGAGGTTTTCGATGCGGTCGCGGATGTGGATGCTCCGCTCGCCGAGGACGGTCGAAATCTCGCGCGACAGTTCTAAATTCTCGGCAAAGACCTCGGCCTGGCGCATTTGACCGCGGATGCGCACGGCGTAATCCGATCCTTCCCAGCCCGCCTCAATGCCGACGTTCTTCGCCGGTATGTACGAGAGGCGACCGTGCAGTGGCATCTCGGTGTTTTCTTCTTCGGGATCGACTTCCGGGTGGCCGACAAAGTCGAGGCCGCAAGAGGTTACCAGCCCGCCGAACCAGCCGCGTCCCCATTTGAAGCCCTCTGGCTCGTAGAAGGCCGGCCCGACGTCTCCGGGTCCGGAACGAAAGCACAGCGACTGGCCCTTGTAGTGGGCTGAGGCAATGTCGAGGGCGCGGCCGGGCAAGACGGAAAACCCCAGGCCCGAAGCGTTGAATACGTCGATGAGGTCGGCACCGCGCTCGAATCCTTCGCTGTGCTCGGCGCGGCGGGCGTGCATGAGTTGGCTGATGTCGCCGACGCGGTTGAGGAGTTGGCGGCGAGTGAAGGTGCGGCCGAAGAGTCTGGGCATGGGGAATCTCCTGTAACAAATGCTGATCGGTTGTTAATGATCAAGGATCTGAAATTCGACCTGAATCGGTTTGTGGTCGGATGGATAAACGCCGTCGATATTGTAGTCAACGACCTCATACGAGCGGACCTCAACGTCCCCTCTGAACAAAATCCAGTCGATGCCGTTGCCGCCTTCTATGCTGTCTGTCAGTACGCCAGGCTCTCCTTTATCCCCGACAAATGTTCTATAGACATCGCTCCCCGGTCTTGCGTTGAAATCTGCCAACAGAAATACAGGGCGGGGTCTGGTCCACTCACCAAACCGGTCGAGCGCACGGACCCGCTCGACAATTAGTCTTGCACTATTCAGCCTTGCCAGAGCCATTCCCTCGCCTGGGGCCAGATGCGTGTTGAAGACATACATCTCCTGAGTATTCTCCCAGTGCCCCCTGTAGTCCATTGGGTAGGGACTCGTTTCGTTAGCTGCCGGTCTGTTGATGATTGCGAGGCGGGCCCATGTGACCATACGAGGATTGCTATCAGGACCGCTACCGATGACTTCCGGCGTTTCCGATAGCTGAAAACTGCCCATTTCCCTGAGTCGAAATCTATCGCGCTTGAAGAAGATGGCCATATGCTCGTCATCGTCTCCGCCTTTTCGACCTTCTCCGATGACCACGTATTCAGGCAAATGATCCATCAGATAGTCGATCTGTTCCTTTAAGCCTTCCTGGCTACCAATGATGTCGGGACTGTGTTTGCGAATCAGTGCCACTTGCATATCGCGCCGCACTTCCCAGGGTGGCTCAAACTCGGGACTGGCATATTTCAGGTTGTAAGTCATTAACTTGATTGTCTTTTCGATATTTGACATAGCGGCTTTTACCTCCCTTTGATCAGCACGGTGTCCATTGCCGGGACATCGATTGATCTGCCCGTCAGTTCCACGGACCTGGATACGGGTGTGAAGTTCGCAACGGCGATCACATCGCTGGTTCGGGACCGAAAGCGATAGGCTCTGACTCCGTCCTGGGCTGTTTGCAGTCTCTCCACGCCATGGCCTGTGCGGCGCGTTCCGGCACGACCCTGGCGTATGACACACGCGTAGTCACGGACGGTGCCACCGTTCACTCCGGGACGCAGGAATACGCGGTCCTGGAGTAGATTCCTCCACCGCTCAGGCGTATTTCTCTCCGAGGCATCTTCATACAGAAGTTGCTCGCCGGATGTCTCGATCCCCAGACATCCCGCGATCTTGATCCAGGTTGATTCCGTTTCGATCACCCGTGCTCGTCCGCCGACGCCTCGTATGGTGCGCCGACTTCCTTCGAAGGAGACCGAGACCCGGTTACCGTTCACAAAGTCGTTCATGATATAGACGCCAAATCCCTCGTTCAGGGAGAGCGCGACATCCGCGACGGTCCAGTCTATCACGAGCGAAGTTTCCCCGTCTTCGAGCGCGGCGACGGCGATAGATTGTCGAATTCGCCCGTCTGCGTATTCGATCATGCCCGTGGTCGTGAAGCCTTTCTCCGATGTGTGATCGGTGTGGAAGAGCGGCGTGGGCTTCAGGCGCTCGCCGTTGATTTCGAAACGTCCAATGAAGGCGTCCTCGTCCGATCCCAGCGTGTCTTCTCCGCCGGCTGGCACGACCATTCCCATTACGCTGTGTGATAGGGATCGCCAGGCGAATGAGAACAGGCCCTGCTTGCTGCGGCGAACCTGTAGCCATACATAGGGATAGGCATCGGTTCCGATCTGCTCGCGTCTGAATTCCTCAACGGATATCGGCGAGATATCGGGTACGCCGGCAATCACGAGGGCGGCAAGGTGCCCCATGATGCCCGTTTCGAACTGGAAGTAGCGACCGCCAGCCGCGTGTGGCATTCGGGCGTTGAATCGGCCGTCTCCTGCGTCCCGCATTGACTCGTCCAGATATACGAGGTTCTGCCACAACATATGGCCTGCAAATCGGTCGCCGAATTCCTCGAACATGACGGCGTGTTGGTAGCTGATGTCGGGTTCGTGGTAGGTCCAGTCCTGTCCGGATGGGTAGGCCGTAAATCCGTTGTAGAGGAAGAAACGCCTGAGCACTTTCCAGGCATCGTGGACGCGGTGCAGGTAGTGGGGGGGAGGTGTCTTGCCCGTCAGTGTGAAGGCGAGGCGCCCCGTCATCAGGAGGACACCACAGCCGAGGTACCCCGGGTGGAAGGAGCCGTGGTTCTCCACGGTGAGGTCGGGGTGGGACGTTTGCGTGCAGATCCAGTCTTTCAGCGGGCGACCGTCGAAGAGCCGCGTATCGACCCGATCGAGGTCTGTGGTGAAGGTGTTGATGGCAAATAGCTTGCCTCGATACAGCCATTCGTCCGCGTGAGGGTGGTCGGGGAGGAGACAATGCGCCCAGGCGAGAAGATAGCTGTCCCACGCATTTTCCTCCTCCTTTGTGTCGTGCCAGCGGCCATCCGGGGGATCGACCCCGAGGAATCGGTCCGCTTCGAAGGCGAGTACGCGATGCACGGCTTCGAGTACGTCCGGTGCCAGTTCGTTCGCAACGTGGTTGGCTGCCATTGCGATGTCCGCGATCCAGAGGGACGATTCCCAATCGTCGCCCCATTGGCCATTCCATTCGAATGGCTCCGTTCTTCGCGGTCCGCTCAGGTGGTGTGCGCAGATCCAGCGGAGACACCGGTTTAATCGGTCGAGCAGGACGGGTTTTTCCATTCCGGCGAGTGTCGGATCGAAGAATGCACTTTGATGGAGGGCCGCGTAGCCTCGAAGTTCATCGCCCAGAGATCGGATGATCATTTCGTTGATCGGTCCGCCCGGGGGTTGAAACTCGTTCACATCGAGGGTTCCGAAGTAGCCATGCGCGTCATCATCATCGACCCAGTACTGCTCGATGTAGGGAATGTGCCTGCACATCAGGTGAACGAGGTCGGCCTCGGATGGAAAAGTCGGTGCGTTCGTGTCGAGTGGGGGGTAGTCGATCATGCGGACGCTCCCGGCTCTACAGTTTCGTGTGGTTCGTCGCATCGGAAAACGACGAGTTTGCCGCCGTCGATGCGGTTTTTCACGTCTCGCACGAATTCACGGGCGAGATTGGTATCGTAGAGTACCAGAGCGCCCGGTGACTGTGTGTGTGTGCGGAGTCGCTCTGATTTTTCGCTCCAGGTCGATTGAAGCGCGTCGGATGCATCTCCTTCTGCGATAAGTATGACGTATGCCATGAGGTCCCTCCCTTTTGTCGGCATGCTTCGAGTTGCGCAGGCTGATCGATGATCTCCTCGGCGATCGGATCGGGAAACCGATTCTCGGCTGTCGGTGTTCCCTCTTGCCATCGGCGTTCCGTTCTGACGAAGATATCGCTGCCCTGGTACCGGACCTCGTGGGGAACTGTCACGCGTTCGAAGATGCGGTCGGACCATGTCTTGAGCCTGTCCAGCAGATCCTTATCCATGACACCAGGTACGATGGTGTAGCTCGACTCGACCAACTCCCGCCGCTTTGTCAGCGACTGCTCTCTCGTCATGTCTCAATCCTTTCGGTTATCAGGGATATTATACCTAATTATGCGAGCTTTTGTTCAAAAAATACGTCGGTTGCATGATGAATCAAAAACATGGCAGCAGGCTCGTTAAAAGTCAGTTGGTAGTCAACGCCATCGAGCGTATCTTCAATGAGCCGTCTTCGGCCATTGAGGAGGTCAACTATGGTAGCGGATACAGAACTCCGCAAACAGCACCAGCGTGGTGCGATCCTTCGAGATCGTATGCGGAAGGCATTTGATATGGCGTACGACACGGACGCTGCGCTGATCGTCCGCAGGAACCCGTTCTTTCCCCGTTTCAACGGCCACACCGTCGCCCAGCAATCCCTGGACTACGCCATCCTCCTGCTTCTGTCCGATGACCGCACCTACGGGACGGACGATGCCGGTGAGGCCAACCGAATCATTCGCCGAATCCTAAATCACCAGGACCTGCGACCGAAGTCCGAGACCTTCGGCAATTTCTTCTGGATGACCCACTGGGACCGGGTCAAAGACAAGAACGCCGTCTCCTTCCTCACGATCGGCCTGGTCTTCACGTACGTCAACTTCCAGGACAAGTTGGAGGATGACACGAAGGCTGCGCTCGAACGCGCCTTTCCAAACGTGTTGCTCGGCATCCGTGACCACAAAGTCCGATGGCAGTACACCAACATCTACTTTCTCAACCTCGGCGGCCTGGCCGGTCTTGCCCGTGTGCTGGACGATCCATCGATCCACGCCGAAGCGGTGGCCGACTTCAACACCTGGGTCGAAGGCACTTCGGAAGACGGCTTCCACGAATTCAACAGCCCGACGTACACACCCGTCACGCTCTCAGGTATGGAAGCGGCGTGGGCGTACACGTCAGATGACGAGTTCAAAGACAGACTGCGGCGCACCATGGATTTAATCACCTATCAGATGGCGCTCAATCTGATGCCCGGTGGATTTCTGGCGGGTGCTGCCGCAAGGGCTTACCAGGGAGATGTGCTGAATGGTTCAATCGGGGCTGCTTCGTATGCCCACATTAAATTCGGCACCCCTGCTCCGGCCGAGCCTGCGGTCCTGATGCCGAGCCTGTTCGACTACGTATCGCCGGAATCTGTTCGGTCTCTGGCGAACGAGATGGCGGATGGAGCCGAAATACTCGATCGGGGAATCTCGCTGGGTAGTCGACGAACCCACGTCATTACGCGGGCTTACGGGCTGGCATCTCAGAGTTTACAATCTGTGGGCGGCCACTCGCCTCCATCGTATATCCTGCTGGTCCGGAACAGCAAGGCCCCGAGACCCAGTGTCCCGTTCCTTCCGGACGAATCCTTTACGCATCAGCCGTGTGCCACATTCCTGTCGCGTCAGAACGGCAGTCAGGTGATCGGCAGACTGTACTACGATCTGCAGGAGGAGCAACGAAGCAAGTTTCTGGACGATCCTACGTTCATTTGTGAACCTCGCGTCCTGTTCGGGCTGAGGGACCAGATCGAGTCCGTTCGCATCGGCAATGTGGATTGGGGCGGAAAACCCGTGAGCCTTTTGCCAGGGCAATCCGTGGCTGTTTCCTATGGAGACATCTACCTGGGTGTTGTCGTCCTGCTGATAGACTGCGACGGTCAAGCGATTCGTAGCCGTGCGATGCTGGCCTATGGCGAAGATGGTGAACTGCGCCTGCGAGTCAGACTCCATGGGGGAGAGGATGTGCAGCAGGAAGATAACCCACTCGTCGCTCTGCTCTACGTCGATGTTCAGGTTCCCGAGGAGAGACATCCGTTCGAGACATTTGCCAACCAGTTGTTGGGCTGGCAGCTTTCCGACCAGAGCGACGGAGAGACGGTCTCCTTCTTGGCCGAGCACGAAGATGGCGCAACCATCGCCTATCCCTACACAGAGGCGGATCCGGATCCGATGGGCGATGTTCTGCACCTATCGCCCGGGCTTGCGCTCCAGCCGGGAGACTTTGTCAAGCTGGTGAACGGGGAGAAGCCTTTGCTCTTCGACTCTGCACAGCAAAACCGGCTTCTTCGAGAAGGTGTATGATTCGGTTAGTAGCTTTAATGTAGTTCTCTCGGCCGGAGACGTGGAATTTCTGAGAATGAAGCAAGTGTGGCTCTACGGTGATACAGCCCGAGTAGTTCATTTGACAGAGGCGTTTGAAGATTTCAGGATATCCGCATTTTCCGTCGCCGGCAATGCAGTAGGTGCTGGTGTCGCCAGGTTCTCGAATGTCTTTGACGTGGACATTGGTGATGTAATCTTTCAGGTTTTCAAAAATGTCGATTCCAACTTCGCCGTGTGCACCAAAGTTGCCGGGGTCAAAGTTGAGTCGGAAATTCGGAGAATTAACAGCTTGAAGTGCTTTTAAACATTCGGAGGCGGTGCAGACAGCTGACGTTTTGTTGGGTGGATTTTCGAGTATAAGGGTTTTATTTCCCGCGGCAGCTATTTCGGTCATTGCGGTGTACATTTCAATGGCGATTGCAAACCAGTCGGTTCCTGCGTCGCCTTTTTTATAACCCATCGTACGCAGTTGGGTTGTGCCAACGTAGTCGGCACGTTGAACGGCGCGGGTGATGTGCGATATGTCCTGTGCGCGATTGGCTTCGTCGGGTACTGTGCGGCCCACCTGACCGAGATAAGTGGTGACGGTAAAATCCCGTTCTTTGACACGGTCTGCGACACGGATGAACGTGTCGTCATTCATCTGATCGACCATTTCACCATAGGCCGCACGCAGTTCAATAAATTTGATGCCAAGTTCATCAAGCACATCCAAACCTTCATCCAGATCCCACGATGGACTGGGTTCGTCGTTAACACCGGCAATGCAGACGGTTGGCGTTGTATTCATAAAAACCTTCTTGGATTAATTTTTGAGGTCAGCAGCGTCTTCAGCAATCCACTAATGCGCTCCGATTACCACCAGGTCACGCGGTGGTAGTGGGAAATCCTGGAGCATGACGCGGTGCATCATTTCCTTCATCAGTTGGTAGCGCGTTTCCCGATAGGCCGGATCATGTACGACGTTGATGAATTCGCCGGAGTCTTTGGTGAGATCGAAAAGTTCCTCTCCATCATCGCGCCCCGGTGTGACCGAGTAGCGGAACTCGCGGTTTCGCAGCGTTTGTTTCCAGGGGTATTTCATGGCCCCCTCTCGGAAGGGCGACTCGCACAGGCCGCCGAACGACTCGGAGAATACCGATTGCCGCCAGCCCGAAACTTGCTCTCCCTTGCACAGAGGCATCAGTGAACGACCGGCACATAGCGGATGGTCATCGGCGACCCCACGCCTCGACAGGGGCCTCGGGTGCTGTTTTAGAAGTGTTTCGTGCATATCCAAAATGGTCGGACAGATGTCCTCGTGCTGCACGAAGAGATCGCAAGTGCTGCCCTGCTTCAGGCCTGGTCCGGCTACAATCAGCGGGATGCGGATGACGGCGTCGTAGTGTCTGGCGGATTTTCCGCCCAGATTGTGGTCCATGAGCATTTCGCCGTGGTCAGATACAAAGATGAAGTAGCTGTTCTCCATCCTGCCGACCTGTTCCAATCGCTCCAGAATGCGGCCGATCTGTTCGTCGAGGTGGATGAAGTCGGCAAAGTAGAGCTTGCGGTAGTAGCGCCAGTTGGGGATCCTGTCAGGCCCATTCCAGTGGTCCGTGCCGTAACCGACAGGGTCGGGGATGAGTTCCTCGTTCACTCTGTCTAAGAATCGCGCAGGTGGATGAAATGGGGGATGGGGCTGCACATAGCTAATGTGGGTGTATAGCGGTTGATCCACGGGCGTTTCATCAATGAAATTCAGGGCATGTTCCGTGATCCAGTTGGTCTGGGAAATCTCTTCAGGGAATGGTAGGGGGTAGTAGCCTTCGGTTCGGGTTTTGTTCCCTCCATCATCACCTTTAGCCCATGCCATCTCCTTCTTTGCCCGGCGCATTCTCTCGGTCAGGTTGGCCTTCTGCTCGCCATACGAATCGTAATATGGCAACTGAGAATTCCAGTTTGCCGGGGTTGCCATGATTGCATCATAGTGTTCGGGATGCTCTTTTTCGATCCAGTCGTGCCACTCACCGGTCCGGTTGTCTTCGGTGTTGTGGACAACGTCCCAGCCATATTCCCGGTAGTCTGGATAGGGATAGTATTCCGAGTCAAACGGATAGAAGTGGATCTTGCCAAACGCGCCGGTTCGCCATCCGGCCATCTGCAGCGTCTTCATGAAGGTGGGGATGTCGGGATTGAGCCGGTAGCCATTGGAGAGCAGGCCGTGGCCGCGGCTGGTCAGCCCCGTGGCAATGCCCGCCCGGGCGGGACAGCAGACCGGGTTGTTGGAAAACGCATTGGTAAAGGTCATGCCCATGCCCTGGAGGCGTCTCAGGTTCGGCAGGTCGCAGATGCCGTTCATGGCCGCTTCCAGCCACTTCGCCCCCATCTGATCGACCATGAAGAAGATGACGTTGGGTTTGTTCGTTGCGTTCATAAATAAGGCTTTCTTTTGCAAATGATTTTTAGTGAATACCAAACCAGAACAGATCACGCGGAGACACGGGATAATCCTGGCGGATAATCTGTTCCATCAGGCGATCTTTCAATTCGAGGCGTAAAGCGGCATGCTCCGGTTCGTTGACAAGATTTTTCTGCTCGTCCGGGTCCGCCTCAAGATCGAATAGTTGCTCGCCGTGTCCATCGGGGTAAAACGTGTATCGGTATCTGGATGTGCGTACGGTGCGCGCCCAGGCTCCCAGGGTCCCTGGTCCGAAACATGGAAAGGATTCAACATAGGCCTCCTCCCGCCAATCGTCCGGCACCTCTCCACGGCAAAGCTCGACCAATGACCTTCCTGAAATTGCTGGCGCACTGTCGTCCAGACGGCCACCAAAATGGCGAAAGCGCAGGTGAGGTAGGGGCACGCCGGTCAGGTTGAGAATAGTGGGACAGATGTCTTCCATTTGCACGATTTCTTGGCGCCTGGCGTTCTTCTGCAGGCCGGGCCCCGCAATGATCAATGGCACCCGAATACCGCCATCATAGTGGCGCTCCTGTTTTTGCCAGAAGCCATGGTCACCGAGAAATTCACCGTGATCAGACACAAAAATGATATATGTGTTGTCAAGACGCCCGGTGTCTTGCAAAGCCTTCCTGACCCGACCGAGTTGTTCGTCCAGATGGGTAATGTCGGCGAAGTAGCAATGACGCTCGTGGCTGAGGTCCGGTATCAGGGGAGGCTGTCCATCCGAACCGGATGTAACAGCCATATCTTTCATCCAGGATGGTCGGTCGTCGCTCTCGCCGTGCAACACCCGCGCCATTTTCTGAAAATATTCGGGCGCGTCAGCATCGTTGAGCCAATCCGCGGGGACAGGAGCAGGGATTTTTTTCGGGTTGACGCGGTCCATGAATTCGGCTGGGGGACAAAACGGGCCATGGGGTGCCACAAAGCTGATATGGGCAAAAAGAGGCTGATCCGAATCGGTGTCGCAGATGAAATCCACCGCCCTTGCAGTTATCCACGATGACTGCGACACCTCCTCGGGAAACGGCAGCGTATAGGCCTTGGGAGAGTTCCTGGGCCACGCCTCGGTGGGATGTGGATAACGCTCTTTAGCGGCGCGTATGGCCGGTCTCAGATCGACGCCGTCGGGACCGTATTTGGCGTAACCCGGAACAGCGGGCCAAGCCGTTGAAAGGGCCGCTTCATAATGTTCAGGATGCGCCTCTTTGACCCAGTCGAGCCACTCGCCAGCGCGGTCATCCTCAGTGCCGTGTACGACATCGAAACCATAGGGGTGGTAGTCGTGTACGAGGCTTTCGTGATGCGGCCTGAGGTGCAGCTTTCCGAAAGCGCCAGTCCGCCACCCTTCCTTTTGCAGCGCTTGCATAAAGGTCGGAATCTCAGGGTTGAGCGCGTATCCGTTCATGATTAGACCATGTGCTCTCGAACAAAGCCCGGTGGCAATCGTTGCCCGGGTAGGTGAGCATACTGGATTGCTGGAGAATGTTCGGGTGAACGATGTGCCGTTTTCGCGCAACCAGTCCAGGTTCGACAGCACGCAGATTCCTTTGTCCCGAGCCACTTCGAGCCATCTGGCCGACAACTGGTCAACCATAAAAAGGATAACGTTGGGTTTGTTTTGTGACTGCATAATGACTCTCCTGATGCGCTGTTTGAGCTTTTTAGTCAATAATCTTTGTTTCTACAGTCATTTTATTTATTGCATCCCAATTCCACTCTACGCCCATCCCGGGGCCATCTGGTACATCTACATTACCATCTGCATCCACCGCTTCAAGACCATCCTCATATCCTTCGAGAAAAATGTCAGAAGTCAGTTGCAAACATTCTATATCGGGATGGACCCAAACCATTTCATAATAATTCGAATTACCTATGGCAGACATCACATGTCTTTGCGCTGGACCAACTCCGTGAATTTCAATATCTGCGCCTACCGTTTCAGCCGCTGACGCCAGTTTCTTCGTTCCCGTGATTCCATCTCCATTTACATTGCCCCTGATAAAATCTGTCGATCCGGACAACAGCATATTCATCTTTCCAGAGATTCCCGTAACTTTTTCCCCTTGAAGAAGTGGTGTATCGAGAAACCCTTTTAGTCTCTGGTGTCCATTCTCAGTCGTGCCGTCCCCAATAAAATAAGGATCCTCTATCCAATAAAAACCGGCTTCATCGCAGGCTCTTCCAACTTTTAAAGCATCCGCAAATGTTGAATAATAGTTAAATGCATCCAGCATTAAATCCATCTTTCCCCCGACTCTATCGGCCACAGCGTGTATCAAGTTTATATGGTCTTGAATGTCAGGTCTGGGGAATGGATGGATCTTAAACCCTTTATAACCTATTTCTAAGCATTGTTCAGCAAAATCGGCGTACGATTCTGGCGTGGATAATCCCCCTTTTAATCCTTCTTCTCCTCCGTTCATCGTACTGGCATAAGCGGGCAATTTTTTTCTATATCCTCCCAATAATTCAGATACGGAGAGGTCCGTCATTTTTCCGAGGATATCCCATAAGATGATGTCAACAGATCCGTGCATCCCACTCAGATGAAACTTATTGAAATCTTGCCATATTTCTTCTCTTGCGAGCGGATTCCGTCCCAATAAGTCGTGAGCGATGCGAGAAATATCATGGCTAATCGGATAGGTTCCGACGACGCCACAATCAGTATAAATACTGGTCATGTGTTTACCCATTGAAAGATTCACGCCTGGGTTATAGGTCATCCACGAAGAATATGTACCAGGTCCACAATCTTTGATTTGCCACTGAATCCTTTTTATTTCAATCTTTTTTATTTTAGGCGATTTCATTTCTATCTCCTGGTCTGAAACCCTCGCAGGAAAGACGGTTAGCTTTAGCAGGTTTTTCAATCGACCTGCATGGGTAACGGTTAAACGTTGACAAATAACCTTATACTGAGTAGGGACTTGACCCGTTTTGGTGAGTATCTTATGCTGATTTTCCGGGCGGGCAGATCGCATCTATTTTTTTCAGAGTAGCTTGATCGAGCTCGCCGTCGGCAGCGGCCGCGTTCTGTTTTGCCTGCTCGGGTGTCTTCATTCCGGGGATGGGACAGGTGACGGCAGGATTGGCGCGGGTGAACTTGAGCGCGAGATCAACCATGTTCCTGCCTTCGGGTACTAACTCGCGAATCGCTGCGACCTTGTCGAGTCTGACGAGAAAAGCGTCGCGTTGACTTTCTTCTGGATTCCAGAGATCTCGAACCGAGTCTTCAAACCTTGTATCTGCCGTGAATTTATCCGCCAAAAGACCCTGAGCGATTGGGCCTCGCAATAACACCCCGATATTGTTGTCCAGGCAGTAGGGTAGGATGTCCTTTTCAGGCCCCCGGTTAAGGAGCGAGTAGTTGATCTGACACGATGCACATGCGCCCTCTGAGTTGAGCGCTTTGAGCGAATCCAGGTCGTTGGTAGATATCGCGTAGTGACGGATCTTTCCCTCTTTCTTGAGCAACTCAAAGGCTTCGACAAAGATCTCGGGATGTTCCGGGGTTCCGATGTGACACTGATACAGGTCGATATAGTCTGTATCGAGCCGGTAAAGGCTTGCGTGACAGCAATTGATGATGCTGTATATCGTCTTGTACCCGAGGGGATCTCCCTGGCGGCGTCCCCAGTTGCCAGCCTTTGTCGCGATATAGACCTCAGATCGCTTGCTTTTCAGGGCTTTGCCTGTGTAGATTTCACTCTGACCACAACCGTAGCCATCCGCGGTATCAAACAAATTAACGCCTGCATCGAGAGCCGCGTTGATGGTGTCGAGGGCCTGCTTTTCTTCAACTGGACCCCACTGTCCGCCGATGCCCCAGCATCCCATGGAGACAGCGCTCACATTCCACCCCGTTTTCCCAAGCGTTCTATACTGCATGATATTCCTCCGTTTATGATTTTTCCCGACGAGGCGTCACGCGCCAGTCGGTTCGCAGTTCGGCAACGCGGTCGGCTGGCGGTTGCATGAAGCGCTTGACCCTTTCACTGGCTTTCGCTTGCAGCTCAGGCCCGGCCAGTTCCCAGGCATTGTAGAACAGCCGGTCGCCGTTTGGTACGATGCGGATGTTCAGGGTGCGCCGGGGCTTGTGAGTCTGATTTACGCCTGCGCAATGCAGGCCTCCCGCGTTTACAATTAGTAAATCACCCGGATCGCCGGTCGCCTGGATCTTGTTGCTGTCTGAATCCGGCTCGGGATCCATCATTTCGGGTTCGTCGGCTTTGAAACAATGTGTGCGCGGAATCAACCGGGTACCGCCGTTTTCCGCTGAATAGCCGTCGAGCATAAAGAAGAACCACAGGCCGTTGTGCTTGCCTTCGTCCGTGAGGCCGGGCCTGAAGTCGCGATGGAAGTGCCCCTGCCTCGCGTCCGGGTGATAGCGTACGGTGTTGGCAACGAGATCTAAAAAATGGTAAGTACCCAGAGCGCGTTCGCAGATCCCGTGAACGGTGTCGTGGTCGAGCAAATCCATGGCCGCTTTACCCCACATGAAACAGGCACGGGCATTTGGATTGATTGTGAAGTTGCGTTTCCCTTTTCCGTCGAGAATGCGCACTTCAGGCAACTTCATTCCCCCTTGCCACTCGGCGATATAATCATCCGCAGCACGCTGGGCGATATCCCGGAGAGGGGCGAGATACCCGGGTGCGATTTGCTCCCGCAGGATGACATAACCGTTTTCTTGCAGATCGGCTACGTGTGCGTCCAATTTCTCGTCGCTCATTGGATGGACTGGTTGCATAGGTTGATCTCCTTTCGCGTTGCGGACGAATTGAAGTTACGTTCAAGATGTCAACGAGGGTCGCCAGCTTCAATTGTTCGTTCCAACAGCCTGCTGCGCATGGCTTCTTCCCGATCTCGATAATCCGGGTTTCCTGCCAGATTCACCAGTTCGCCCGGGTCGTTCTGCAAGTCGTAAAGTTCAGAACGATCGTTCACATAATGTGCGTATTTCCAATTCTGGTTTCGAACCATGCGACCCCGAGAAAGGAAGAACGTTCCCGACTCAACCAGCGGCAATTCAGGTACGGGTTCAGTCCGACTCGTGCCGGCTTTCAGCGCGTCCAGTTCTGCTTCTGGTCCTCCCTCTGGCAATGGCTGACGGCTGCCAACTTCCGCATAGGTACAGTCTCTTTCTGGAGCCATACCCGACATCATTTCGGTCACACTTCTACCCTGAACACCCGGCGGAATCGAGATTCCGCTACTCTGGAGTAATGTAGGCATCAAGTCGATTTGCTCAATTTGTAGTGCGTTGGTTGCACCATCCCGTGCATGTTCCAAACCCCTTACGATCAACGGGACCTGGACAATGCAGTCGTAGAATGCAGCTGTTTTCCGAATGAGTCCGTGTTCGCCCAGGTACTCACCGTGGTCACCTGTGGCAACAATGATGGTGTCGTCCCAACGACCAAGCGCTTTTAGTCCATCAAAGAATTTGCCCAAGCATTCATCCAGGTGCCTGAGCATGCCGTAGTAATACGCCATTGTCTGCCGCAGCTGCTCGTCATCCATGAGATGTAGCCATCCGCCGTGATAATAGACTTGCTGAACGAATGGTTTTGAGTCCAATTCACCCTCAGGTCTATGTGGGAGAGGCATGTCCTCTGGTCTGTACATCGTGGCAAAAGGTTCGGGAGCCCGATAGGGCGGATGAACATCGGAAAAGCTCAACCACACAAACGAAGGCTCGTCACCCTTCCGTTCAAGATAATCGAGGGCATGATTCACGTTGGCTCTTGCTGGAGATTCAGCAGGATCAAAAGGATAGGTTCCGCCATACCAGATTGGGTTTGGGTGATCTCCCCAACGGAAACGTCTTGTTTGTGATTCGAACACGGATGGGTCGATGGGTATTGCAGGCCCAGGAAATGGCTTCCCATAGGCTTCTCTCTGCTTTTGCCGAAGTGGTGACTCTTCAATACACACTTCAAATCCTGCAGTTTCGGCATCTGGAAAGCAGTGGTTTTTCCCAAATAGGCCACAGCCGACGCCAGCATCTTTCAATAGCCCTGGAAGATGAAACCCTTCCTTTTCTTGCATCAACAGCGTGTTGTCTCTGGAACCTGTAACGCTGGGATAACGACCCGTGAAAAATGCGACCCGTGATGCGACGCAGAGTGGAGAAGGTACGGTGCAGTTTTCAAACCTGATGGCTTCGCTGGCAAAGCGATCTAGATGAGGTGTCGCTTTGACGGGATTGCCATAGCATCCCAATGCGCGAGCGGCAAGATGCTCAATGGTGATTACGACAATGCTTTTCATCTTTTATCCAGTCTCTGTGGATGTGTAAAAGGGCTGATCACGATATTCGGGTAGGAACCGCTGTTGTTATCACCCATCATCACGATCCTTTCGCCCGTTGAAACCAGTCAATGAGTTGGCTTTTAAGTCTGTAACAATGATGAGAAAATTTGGTTTTGTGGCCATAATGATCTACCTGGATCATTCCTTGAGCGCGGCAGCATCCTCAGCGATCCACTCTTCCCATCTCTCTTCGTCGGGTTGCATAAATCCACTGTTGGCTCGCCGAAATACATTTGCATCTTCGCCCAAGAGGCGCAGTAGTCGACGATTGCCAGTCGCTCGTGCTCGCGTTTTGACTGCTTGAGAAATTGGGCCTGAATAATTGGCTCTGTGTTTAAGCCAGGAATGATTCATCGTTAAAAAGAAAAGGTATCGGTATTCCTTTGAGTAATTGGCTGTTCCCGAGTGTACGATAGCATTGTGAAATACGGCGATATCTCCAGATTTGGGATAAAGGATGACTTCGTCGGGGTGGGGTTGCTTTCTTTCTTCGGCCGTTAAAGACATGGCTTTCATGTGAGAACCTGGAATAATACGTAGGGGGCCAATTTCATCATCGAGATTCTGCAAATAGCTCAGGGCATTGAAGAGTAAGGGCCTTTGGTAGATGCCTTCTTGAGGAAATTCGGCAAACATGTCCCGGTGAAAACCCAGTACCGGGTTTGTGTTTGGGTCCTGTGGTGCCGTGCGCCGGTATGTGATGGATTCGAGTTGGACATGCGGGCCGACGATCATTTCACAAAAGTCCAATAGGCGATCATTTTGTAAGGCCGAAAGTACGAGATCGGGTTTGTGTTCGAGCACATCCACAAAAACCTGGGGACGACTGCCATCGGGATTAGGCAGGCGATCACCGATTTCTTCAAATGAATCCCGCATAGCTTTGACCCAGACATCGTCCAGCATCTTTGGGAAAAGTGTAAATCCAACTGTTTTGAATTCTTCAAGGTGTTCCTGGAGAGATTTGGTACCTTCTCGCATTTTCAGCCCCCTCGTGTTTCAGTAATAATTACTACTTAGATTTGGGTCCCTTGTAAGGTTGGCCGATAGGGAATCCGTGCGGTTCAAGGTGCGGACGGAACGGTACCATATCGGCGATTTCCTTAAGCCCGGAGAGTATCTCTGGAGGAAGAGGTCCTTTTTCAGCAGCTGCCACATTTTGTTCGACTTCCTCTATAGATTCTGTCCCCATGAGAACGGTGGAGACGTTGGGATTGGAAATTACCCATCGCAGAGCGACTTCTGCAAGTGGTAATCCGATTTCATCCACAAAAGCGTAGAGTTTTTTGAACTGCTCCAGACGTGGCGGACTCAGCCATCGTGCGCCATTTTCCAGTTCCGGGATGTCGCGACGGGCCAGAAGACCCTTGAAAAAGGCTGCACCTATGACAATTCCCATATTCTGTTTCTTAGCTTCAGGCAATCCAGAAATAGCGAATTCCTGCCGGACCAGATTGTAATTACCCGCTGCCAGAACCACATCGTAGTTACCTGTGGCCATGATGTGTGGAAGTTCATAGGAACTGGTGCCAGCCAGCCCTGTGAATTTGATTATTTTTTCCTCTTTAAGTTTCTCCAGGACTTCACACACAGGTCCATGGAAATTGTCATAGTCAGTCCACCAATCGAATATTGAGGGATGGTCAGGTTCATGGATTTGCAGAATATCAATACTGTCGCGCTTAAGCAGTCGGAGGCTCTCATCAACTGACCGACGTAGCATATCTTTATCCTGTGCGTCAAATGGTTTGGGCCTTCCTCCGAGCTTAGTGGCTATGTAATGCGATTGACTCGCTCCCTCCAGGCCGATCCCTATATTTTTCTCACTATTTCCATAGCCGGGAGCCGTGTCTATATAGTTTACGCCCAGTCCCAGCGCGCGCCGCACAGTCTCTGGCTTTGCTCCAACTCCTCCCATACCGAGAACAGTGACTTCAAATCCCGTGCGTCCAAGAATTCGTTTCTCCACATAGCCCTCCTATTTGGCAGAAGTCAGGATTGGAAAATCGTCCCGGGCCACGGATAAGCGTTGGATCCAGCCTCATCATCGATGGGGCCTTCCGGCAGTGTGGCTTGCCAATCCATGACCTGCTCTGACATCTGCTTGACCAGGGTCTCTTCAAATTTGGCGTGATTGACGAGTTCCATCGGATCTGCGGGAATGTTGTACAACTCGACACGACTTCTGTCCGGGTTGAGAAGCAGCTTCCAGTCACCCTCGCGGATTGAAAGGATCGGGCTTTTGTGAAGGCAATGGCCGTGAACCCGAAATCGCCACTCCCACATCAACGGCGTCGTGCGATCTACCGAGTTACCTCGAAAGGCGGCTGTCATATCCTCGCCCTGCAGACCAATGTTGTCGGGAATGTCTATGCCAGCGATAGAACAAAAAGTAGGCAATAGGTCTATGGCACATAAGGGCGTCGTGTTGTCAACTTTGCCTTTTGGTCCGCCACTGCTTGGCCACCGAAGAATGAAAGGGGTTCGCACACCGCCTTCGTAGAGGCTTCTTTTTCGACCTCGAAAGGGACCAGAAGAACCGACGCCACTGTGTGACGCATTTCGAACGTGGATATCCTCGGGGCCGTTGTCAGCAGAGAAGATGACAATCGTGTTGTCGGAAAGGCCCAGTTGATCCAGCCGATCCATGAGCCGTCCAATGTGGTAATCCGCGTTGGTAACGACAGAATAGTAGATGCGTAGTGCACCTTTGTGTTTGTCTTCCAGGCCTTGAGCGGTAAAATTCATATAGGGTTCCATCTGTTCCTCTGTAGGATCCAGAGTGGCGTGAGTGTCAAGCAACCACGCTTGCACAAAGAAAGGCTCATCCCGATGTCTTTCGATGAAGGATATGGTTTCATCTACAATTACCTCTGTAGATTGAGATCTGCCTTCGGGAATCTCAATGGCGGGTCCGACCGCATTGAATGTTTTGGATTCGTCAATCCCATAAGCCGTGGTATTGGGTGCTTCTTCGCCACTTCCCAGGTGCCACTTGCCAAAGTGGCCAACAGCATATCCACTTTGTTGCAGGAGACCTGTGATGGTCGTTGCATCGGGATCCAACCAGTCTGGCATGCCGCGTTGGGCGTTCTGCTCGTGACGGGCAAAATGGCCATGTATGCCCCAGTGGGCAGGAAATCGACCCGTCATGACCGCTGCCCGGCTGGGTGAGCACACACCCGAGCAAACATAGAATTGTGAGAAGAGAATGCCCTGCGAAGCGAGCCGATCCAGATTTGGCGTTTTTACAAACTGGTGGCCGTAGCAACTCAAGTCACCCCACCCCCAATCGTCGGCGAAGACAAATACGATATTGGGTCTTTTCGATTCAGCCATTGCGGTTCTCCTTCAGGTTGTAGGAACTGGGCAGAGTCTTAATGCAGAGTAATATCTTAAATATCGATTCACGAATTCAGTGCATTGCAGATGACGGCAGGTGGCGCAACTGTCACCGTTTCGCTCAAGGCGAACGGTGCACCCACTGGTGCCGCCACCCAGGACTGATCCGGTTGGACATCGTCCAGTGCCGACCAGAAGCCGCGCTCGAGGCGGGGCGACGACGATGCTTTGATCTCCACCGCGACGAGCTTATTTCTCCGTCGGATCAGGAGGTCGATCTCAGCGCCGGCCGCGGTCCGATAGAAGCTCAGTTCGGCGTCGGGCACCGCCGCGGCGATTTGCTCGATGACGTATCCTTCCCAGGAGTTGCCGCGAACCGGATGGCCATCCAGGTCGTCGAGAGAATCCAAACGCAGCAGCCGGTGAAGGATGCCGGTATCTCTGAGATAAACACGGGGACTCTTCACCAGGCGCTTCTTGACGTTGGCCGCGCAGGGTGAAAGCCGCCTTACCATGTAGGCCTGCTCAAGGATGCGGAGATAGTGTCCAACCGTCTTGCCCGTTACGCCCAGGGAAGAAGCCACTTTGGCGTGGTTCCACAGATCCCCATGCAGGTGAGCGCACATCTCCCAGAATTGCCGCAGCGTTATCGCGGGTACGCGGATACCCAGTTGAGGAATGTCGCGTTCGAGAAACGTCTGGATGAAACTGTCCAGCCACGCCCGGCTCATTTCGTCTGATGGGGCCAGATAGCTTCGCGGGAATCCGCCTCGCAGCCAGAGCCTTGACTGATTCTCCGCCCCGATCTCTTCTTCGACAAAGGGCGTCAGTTCGATGAAACCGATGCGACCGGCGAGCGTCTCAGACGACTGTTGGAGCAGAGCTGGAGAAGCCGATCCCAGCACCACGAACTGCCCCGGAGAACCGGTCTCATCGCAAAGCCCGCGAAGCACGCGAAACAATTCGGGGACGCGCTGGATCTCGTCGAGGCAGACGATGTGATCCCGATGGCGGCGGAGGTAATCTTCTGGCTCGGCCAGACGTGCGGCGTCGGAAGGAAGCTCGAGGTCGAGATAGTGTGACGCTGGCTGTTCAGCAAGCCACGTCTTGGCCAGGGTGGTCTTTCCACACTGGCGAGGCCCCAGAATTGCCGTGACAGGGAAGTACCTCGCGTATTCAGAGACCTTTGTCTGAATTTTTCTGTTGATGTTCATTCTTGTAATATGGGAGTCTATCTCCCAATTTGCAAGGATAAAACACAAATTGAAGTTACGTTCAAGATGTGTAAAAGGGCTGATCGCGATATTCGGGTAGGAACCGCTGTTGTTATCACCCATCATCACGATCCTTTCGCCCGTTGAAACCAGTCAATGAGTTGGCTTTTAAGATCGTTATAAATCTCGGGATATTGACTGGCTAAATCATTGGCTTCGCCAATATCCTGATCGAGCTTGTACAATTCAAATTGCAATTCTTCAATAGCCGGAATAGCCTCGGCAAATTGCCCGCGATGATTAGGGCCTGTACCAACCAGTTTCCAATCGTCTTTTACCGCTCCCATTTTCCCAAACAAATCCCAAAACACATACCGCCCTGGCAAATCTTCTTGCCCATGTGATCTCAAATGCGCAAGCAAACTCACGCCATGAACTGGATGCTGTCCATTCATTTTGGGAATCTCAATGCCAGCCGCACCCAGCACAGTGGCAAACAAATCAAAATGCACAGCACCTGCATCAGATACCATCCCTTTGGGAATAACACCCGGCCACTGCATCACCGCAGGCACGCGGATTCCACCTTCATATGTCATTCCTTTTTGCCCGCGTAAAGGGCCATTATTGCCCGGAAATTTATCAATCATTGCACCATTATCGCTCAAGTAGATGACAAGTGTGTTATCTACGATAGCCAACTCATGCAATGTCGCCATGATTTTACCCACACCATCATCCATATGATCCAGCACCGCACAATAGTCGCGCTTGGGGAACTCAATACCGCGATCTTCATACTTTTTTAACCACTCGGCTTTGCCCGATGTTTTGGGTGCCTGTTCTCGCCACAAGGGACCATGCACAGCATTGTAAGGCACATAACAAAAAAACGGCTTATCACGATGTTTCCGAATAAAGTCAATCGCATAACCAGTAAACACATCCGTCAAATGATCTCCATGCACCATGGGCTGGTCATTGTGCAAAAGGCGACTACCATCAAAAGGCCAATAGGGGTGTGCACCACCCAAGAATCCGACAAATTCTTCAAAACCGCGCTCATTGGGCACATTGGGTGCATCATATCCCAAATGCCACTTGCCAAACATGCCAGTTTTATATCCTGCTTCCTTCAAAAACTCGGGCAAAAGTTTTACATCATCATGAATGCGCCTTGGCAACGTATCTGTTTTCTGCCCCGGCAGTGATGGGCCACGCCACATGCCGCATTCCAAAGAATACTGTCCAGAAAAAAGAGATGCACGCGTTGGCGCACAAAGTGGATTGACCCTCAACTGTGTAAAACGCACCCCATTTTTTGCAATCGCATCCATCGTTGGTGTATCGACCTCTGTATCCCAATAACAACCCGCATCTCCATACCCCTGATCGTCTGAAACAATGATGAGAAAATTTGGTTTTGTGCCCATAATAATCTACCCGGTCTTCCAGATGTATTCCTCAGTTCAATTTCCGTGTCTTATCGTCCTGTCAATACCCAGTTTATGGTTCGCTTCTATTTTCTTGATTAGACCTCAGAGCCTGCAACAGTGCGAACGGCCTCGCTCCAGTCATCCCATCAGGCGTGCTTTGACGGTCTGCCTCCGGGAGACCGTTTAGCCAGGTTTGAGGGTCGTCTCGGCGCAAATGACTCGAGGTGTTTCCCGCCCACAGCCTGTCCCGCGCTGCAGCACAAAGTTTGGGGTCGAGAATATTTCGTTTAACGAGGAATCCGTTCGTAATAAATTGTTGGATCTCTTCTGTACTCAGTGCTGCCAATGCTGTATTCATGGAAATAAGCCTTCTTTCTTTAATACTGAACCATTATTGGTTCTCCTGCCTTCTAATTAATTTGTTCGATCAGATAATAAGCAAAATACAATCAAAAACAATCCCAATTACCACCGAATCACCAGAATACATCGACCTGACATCGAATTCCATTGTAATCGTTCTCTCATATGCTGTGACGATGAATACAAATTCGTATGGTGGGTGATACCGGATTCGAACCAGTAACTTCCTGCGTGTAAGGAATCACTGAGTAATTGATTGCCTTATACTTCAAATTTTCTTTGAATATCTATTACAGGCACTATATTTAAATGATCGTTGATCGTATAAAATTACCTGGCCTGACCTCTGTCACGCAAAAACGAAATCTAAAAAAAATCGGCTTTTGATAGAAAGGTGGCTTCTTTGGAAAAACGAATATTGGGTCGTACTGGATTAGAAGTGGGTGCTCTGTCGCTTGGAGCAGCATTTGCAACGCGTGGAGAAGAGGGATTTGATGGCGCGAAGAACATCATTTTTGAGGCTTTGGAACTGGGGCTGAATCTGATCGATACATCCGCGGATTACGGTGACAGTGAAGCCGGGGTTGGTGAAGCAATGAAAGATATAAACCAGCCCTGCATCATATCTACGAAGCTGGGGCCAAGGTCGAAAGATTTTGACCCAAAGAATAAAGGGCAGCTGCGTGCGATAGTCGAAGAAAGCTTAAGGCTTCTTCATCGTGAAACGATAGATATACTCATGATTCACGAACCGGATCGGCCGGGCCAGTTCGATTGGTGGGATGATCTTCGAACCTTTCAGGGCCCCGTAACCGAGTTGCTCCAGGAATTGAAGGAAGAAGGAATCATTCGGTTTACCGGTTTGGGTGGTACAACAGCCTATGAAGCTGTGCCCATCATTGCCACGGGGTTTTATGATGTTGTGTTGACAGCGTTCAATTCCAGCATGCTGTGGCGAGAAGCGCTGATTGAGTTGATACCGGAAGCCAGGCGACAGAATATGGGGATCCTAATGGCATCTCCCACGCAGCAAGGATGGCTGGCAGAAAGGTACGATGAACAGATTGATCAGGCCAACTCCAGATGGTTGAATAAACCAAGGCGGGAGCAGTTAAAACTGCTCTACAAATTGGTTGATGAAATCGGGATCCCTATTCCAGAACTGTCGTTACGTTGGGCGCTTGCCAATGCTGACGAATCGACGACTGTGCTGACGGGACCGCGGAACGTCGCACAACTGCGGCAAAATGTCAACGCTGCCAGGGATGGTGCCCTTCCAAATGACATCATGGAACGTATCGACGAAATTGCGGCTATGGTTCCATTTCGTCCCTATGAAGAACCTTTTGGATGTCCCTTTCGACGGGATGATTTCGATCTTGTCAAGAGACCCGGACGTGCCAACCGTTGATCATAATAGCTGAGAGCGTTGATGGTAGAAAGAACGGATCACCATCCGCTATTTTAGGTGATCGGTCGCTGTTCTTATATCCAGTCAAAACACTGCAAAGCCAGCAAGACTATAGATCCCTGTTCATTAGTATCTTTATCGGTTTGCCGATTTCGTTTAGGGCATCACCATGATTATGAATCAAGGCAGGTTCGTTTCTTTCGGGTTCAAGGTTTCTATCGACGGCATGTCTGGCGTAATTGTTCCCTTTAGAACGGTACTGTCTTTGCCCGCTGCCAATAGGAGTCACATGCGGGGTGACCGCAAGGAACTGTATGACGGGTTCATCACCTAGAACTTTCGGCAACATCCCTACCACCGATATGCCATTTATTCGTCCTATCCGCCTACAGAACCTCACTGAGTAATCGATTGCCTTATAATATGAAATATACTTTGAATATCATGTTATATATCGTATATTATCTTGAGTAAACGATTACTCAAGATAATATATAATTCAAAGGAAAATTTGATGAATTCTCGACGACAGGCGACGCTTTCTGACATCGCCCAGGACGTTGGCGTGAGCACGGCAACGGTTTCGCGCGTGCTTGCAAACGCCCCAGGCCATCGCGCTGGCAAAGACACGCGGCGCGCGATCCTGGAGGTTGCGGAGCGGCTGGATTACCAGCCCAACGTGGCAGCTCGCGCCCTTTCGACAGGCCAAGCGCCGCTGATCGGCATTGTGATGCCTTCGCTGGCCGCTGAGCAGTTTCCGGCTATCATTGCGGGTGTTGAGGAGGAGGCCGTTGCATCGGGTTATCAGACAGTCGTCATTTCGGGTGGTCGCCCCAACAAGTCATCGCAAGTCGCAGCCATCCAGGCGATCCAGACGCATCATGTGAGCGGCGTGATTGTTTGTCCTATGGATGCCGAAGAAGACGAGGCCCTGCGCACAGAAGCTGAGGGTCTGCCCCCGATGGTTCTCGTCGAACGTCCCATTCCGCACCCATCTGCACCGACCGTCGCGGCTGACAACCGCAATGGCGGCTGGCAGTGCGGGCAATGGCTGGGCACACAGGGATGCGATCGGGCGCTATTTGTGCATTCTTCGCAACAGAATTTCCCCTCGATTTGGACGCAGCGGTCTGCTGGCATGACCGAGGCGCTCACGGCAACCGCTTGTGAGCACCGCAATCTGTTTCTGGATGATGCAAGCAGTCTCTCTGAGTACTTCCGGTGGTTGTTCCAGGCGGAGCGACCAGGCATGTGTCTGGCCTCCTTCTTCTCGTTGCGCAGGTTACTGCGACAAGTCAGCGCCTGCGATCTTGATTTGCCAACCTCACTGCGTCTTTGCGGTTTCGATCGCGCCGTGTTTAGTCTCGACGACGTGGCTGCGATGACCGCTCTTGGGCACCTTGATCAGCCGCCCCACTACGTACATTACTCAGGCCAAGAAATCGGCCATCAGGCTGCCAGACTGTTGCTCCAGCGTCTGGAGAATGGGGCATGGTCGCAGCAGACAATCGTCGTGCCTGTAAGCTGACTGAACAACCATCACAATGGCCATTCAGGAATCTATTGTGACTGGGAATCGTGTTGCGGTGGACTGTTAGGTAAAGGGGAAATTGCTATCATGAAACGACTAGTGGAATTCGTCATTGCTGGTGTTCTGGCGCTGTGTGTAGCTCATGCAGCCGAAGACAAGCAGGCGCAGATTCAAGAGATCAAACCCACACGCACGTCACAACCCGAGGGACAAAATACCAACATCATCGGCAACAAGGGATATGTTCACGTTGAGAACATCGACGGCGTCTGGTTCATGATCGACGGAGAGGGAACACGGTTCGTCCCAACGGGCATGAATCATGTGGGACCCATGTCGAGATTTGCCCCTTATAACAAGGACCATTGGATTCAACAATTCGGTGAAGGAATCTTCAGCCCACAGGGCCTGATCAACTGACAGGGAAATGATGACCATGCAAGAATCTAAAACGACCCAATCTGAGGCCAAGGGGTTTTTTACACTTGATCAGCGGAAAGGGCACTGGTGGTTGATTACACCTGATGGGCGACCTTTCTTTTCTATGGGTGTCAACCATATCGATCCTGCGACCATGCGTTATCTCGAAAATATTGAACTCTGGCGCAATAAATATGACGGAAACACGATCAAATGGATTCAGAAATCTGTTGCGCCGAACCTGACACAGTGGGGGTTCAATTCCATTGGGTGGGTTCAGGAAGTGACGGTGCGAAAATGGCAGCATTCCCGTGCTTTTACACCTGAAGAATATCAGGCGCTCAATATGCCATACTGCCATCTTCTGCCATTTACAGAATCGCACCAGTGGGAACAGCATACGCGTCACTACGACTTTAACAGCTCTGAGTGGGAAGAATGGTGCGACTACGTGGTGCGATCACATTGTGCTGAACTGAGTGAAGATGCCAATCTGATCGGGTACTTTTACAGTGATTGCCCAACCTGGGTTCACGCTAACCCTGCAAATAAATGGCGTGGCCCTATCTTTGACCCTGATCTGCTCAAAACGGAAGCGGGGCGACAAGAACTTTCGGCATTGGCCAGCAAGTATTATAAAACGACGCATGATGCGATCCGTCGCTATGACAAACACCACCTGATCTTGGGGGATCGCTATGAAGCCAATGCCCCAATAGCGATGGAAGTTGTGAAAGCGGCTTTGCCATATGTTGATGTGCTATCGTTTCAGGATTTTCGTGACCCGGTTACCCATCTAGACGAATGGCACACGAAAACGGGAAAGCCGGTGTTGCTTGCCGATGCGGCGAGAATGAATTGGCATACCGAGCCAGGTGAATTTACGCGCAACGATGGTCAATGGTACGCGGAGACACTGGCAGAAATACACAAGAATCCAGGGTGCATTGGCTTTCATCTTTGCGGTGCTTACCAGCGCAACAGAGCACGGCGTTACGGCCTGATAGACGAAGAGGAACAACCCGATCATGAAAACGTAGATTTGATGAAAGCGGCCAACGAAAAAATCAACCAGTGGATGGATGAGCAATTCTGAAATCGTGCTGGATTATGAACAGTAGAGACTTTTACCAGGAGGTTTTCCATGCAGATGACCCAAACGCAGAAACGGCAGTTTTTTGAAGAAGGGTATTTGATTGTACGAGGCGCGATTCCCAAATTGATGGTAGAGCAAGCACGTAAGGCGATCAATCACCATATGGGGTCGCATGTCAACGGATGCGATGGTTGATATCTGGCGCGAGTTTGAAGGGCTTAAGGATGTCAAAGAGGAAGCGATGGCCGTTTGATTTTAAGGCGCATCGCTCAATGAACAGAACGACAGATCTTTGTTACTTCGCAGCTTGAAAGGAGTTTACGTCACATGGAACATCTAACCTATCACCAATTTGCTGCGGGCATCTGGACGCTCACTCTGATATTCGCTACGTCTTTTGCATCCGCAGCACAGGAACAATCCGCCATTGGGCTGGCCGAGATCGAAGGCCGCACCTGGCTGATCACCCCTGAGGGAAAACCATTCTTCGCCCACGGGATTACCCATATGACCAACCGAAGCCTACGGACCGACTACAGCGCGGCCTCGAGGGCCTGCAAGAATCTCGGGTTCAATGCCTACGGGTATGGGTGCCCGAATGAACTGAAGAGCGATATGCCCTACGTGGAAGGTCGTAACTACGTCCCCATCTCGACGTATCGCGCCAATGGGGGGAGTTTCCGCTTCATCGACATCTTTGATCCTCAAGAGCAGCAGAAACTGACAGCGCAGGTCAAGCAGTCCTGTCTCCAGAACCGCGACAACCCAAACCTGATCGGCTACTACTGGACCGATCTCGGGGCCTGGCCGCTGAAGAATTCCGTCGGTAAGAACTGGGTGGACTTCATCCGGGAGCTGCCTGCCGATGCTCCCGGACATAAGGCCTATGCTGAGTTTTTAAAGACCTGGCAGGGCGATGACGCGCAAGCACGGGATCTTGGCTTTCTTCGGACCATTGCACGCGAGTATTTTCGCGTCATGGGCGAGGCGAACCGGAAACACGATCCGGATCATCTTATCTTTGGAGATCGCTTCGCCTTCAATACGCTCGTCCCCGAAGTGCTGGAGGAAATGGTGCCATGGGTTGACGCCATTGCCATTCAGCCGCCTTTTCAGCCCGGGTTTCCCAAGGCGAAGTATGAAGAGATTCACGAGCTGACCGGAAAACCCATTTTGATCTGTGACTTCGCGATTCGATTTAAGGATGGTGACAAGTCGATCCGCGGCTGGAAGCTCCAGGACAACGCCCGGATAGCCGGAGAGCGTTACGCGGAATACATCCGCGTCGCACTGGAGACGCCCTACATCATCGGGGCCTTCTGGTGCAATCCCGTCGACTCGACGCCCGCCTTCAATAGAGGGGGACTCAAGCAAGGGTTTTTCGGTGATGGGCTGACGCCGCGACCGGGCCTGAGCGAAGTGGTGATCGAGCTGAACCGTCACATTGCCCAAGTCACTCCTGATCGTGTGGATGCGCCCGAGGTGGCAGAAGCTCCCGAAGCGCGCTCGGACAGGCGGTTGCGTGACATCGTCGCAGAGAAATTCCCAAAAGGCAATGTGTATATCGGGGCAACCTCCATGTCGCCCCGGGGGCCCCAGGGACAGATCCTGGCTCGGGAGTTCAGTTACATCACGCCTGCCAATGATTTCAAGCAGACCTACATCCACCCTGAACCTGGGCAGTGGCGATGGGAAAGACCGGATCGCTGGGTTGAATTTGCGGAACAACACAACCAGGTGATCAGGATGCACGGGCCTATTTCTCCGCAGTGCTCACCGTGGACCAAGGCCGACGACCGAACCGCTGAAGAACTGGAACAGAACCTGGAAGAGTTCATGACCGCCTTGTGCAAGCGTTATAATGGTCACGAAAACATCCTGTGGATGGACGTCGTGAACGAGACGGTGAACCCGGACGGCACATGGAAGAAAGCCGAACCCGGCGCAAATTGGGAGATGCCCTGGGAAAAGATTGGGTATGAAAAGACCCCGGCAGAGTTCAAGCATCTGGATGGACAGATCCCCAAATATATCATCCAGGCCTTCCGCATCGCCACGGAATATGCCCCGGACATCAAGCTGGTCATCAACCAGCACATCGGCCTGGAAGAACCCGCGTGGAACAAAGTGAAAGATACGGTTCTCTACCTGCGTTCCATCGGCTGCCGGGTGGATGGTGTCGGTTGGCAGGCACACATCAAGTTGATCAGAGACGATCCCAGTCAGTGGGAAACCGGCGCCATCAATACCCAGGATCTGTCCGACCTGATCGCCTGGGCGCATGAGCACGACCTTGAGTTTCATGTCACCGAAAACAATCTTCACGTCAGGCCGGAAGATGAAGGGAATGTCGATGAGCATGCCGCAGTTTATGCAGGGATATTCAAGGCGCTTCTGGAAAACCGGCACAGCGGCGTGGTGACGTGGAATTTGTGGGACATCAAAGACGTCCGGCATTATGCGAGGAGGAACGTCGTAAAGATCGGGCTCTGGGACCGGAACCTTCGACCCAAACAAGCCTATTATGAATTGCAGCAACTGCTCGAAAATCCGCCCCCGATGAAATAGAGCGTACCTCGAAATACAAGGAAAAGTTGATGAATTCTCGACGACAGGCTACGCTTTCTGACATCGCCCAGGACGTTGGTGTGAGTACCGCAACCGTATCGCGCGTGCTCGCAAATGCCCCTGGTCATCGAGTCGGTACGCAAAATGACAATCAAGGAGCAATCTATGTCCAGTAATCGTCCCAACATCCTCGTCATCATGTCCGACACCCATGCCACCTGGGCAACGGGCTGTTATGGTTCTGAAATTGCCCTTACACCAAACATTGACCGCCTGGCGGCTGAAGGCATTTGCTTTGACCGCGCCTATTCACAAAATCCAATCTGTGTACCGTGTCGCCAATCGCTGGTCACCGGCCAATACTCATTCCAATGCGGCGTGCTGCAAAACGACACCCCAATGCCAGAACTCTATACCATGGCCCACCACCTTGGCAAAGCGGGGTATGACACGGCAGCATTGGGCAAAATGCACTTTATCCCCGACACAGAATCCTCATTGGGCAAGGAACGCCATCATGGCTTTACCGACCGCATCGACTACGAAGAATTTTGGCATTACCTCCGCAACGAGCGTGGCTGTCCACCCGTAGAAGGTCACCCCGACGATCCCTGGCAGGTCATCCACCTCGAACTGATCCAACACGCACTCCAACGCCCACTCATCACGCCCTCGGAAACAGGCGTTCAGGGTAACTGGGGCACATTGCCGCACGAAGACCATCAAGAATATATGGTTCTAAACGCCTGGGAAGAATATCTCGCACAGGAGCGTGAAAATCCATTTTTTACATTTGTCAGTTTTCAAAGCCCCCACGGTCCCTCATTGCCAACACCCGAATGTTTAGAACCATTCCTCGGCGACATCCCCCTGCCTGACCCGCCTTTAGAATCCATGTTGCAGCACCCCGTCTGGCACAAAGCCATACGTAATCTCGACGAAGAGCGACGCCGAGAATGGACCCGATATTATTACGCCTTTGCAAACTACACCGATTGGTGTGTCGGCGAAGCCCTGCGTTTGCTCGACGAATCTGGTAAGCGTGACAACACACTTGTGATTTATCTTTCCGACCATGGCGATATGGGCTTTAACCACGGCCTTATGGGCAAAACGCAATTCTACGAAGAATCCGTACGCGTGCCCCTCGTGATGCACAAACCCGACACCATCTCAGCAGGACAACACCACACTGGGCTTGTCGAACTCATCGACCTCTTCCCCACATTCTGCGACGTCGCAGGCACCGAACCGCCCGAGCTTTCTGGCCGTTCGCTCTGGTCTGATATCTGCAACCAGAATTACGTGGGCAAAGATGCGGTCTATTCCGAAAGCTATCCCATGACACGCAACGTCGAAGTCTTTGGCCCGCGCCCACATCGCATGGTGCTCACCGATGAATGGAAACTCATTCAATACGGCGACATCTGCGTTGACCTCTTTGATGTACAAAAAGACCAGGACAACCATCACAATCTGGCCAATGACCCGGAGCACAACGCCACAGCAACACAATTGCTTCATCAACTCAACGATCGTTTGGGCCCACTCCCCACAGAGGATGTTTGGCGCTGATGCAGTTTCAAACAGCACATGGCAATGCACACCACACAACGTAGAAGGACCTAAGAAATGAAAATCAATAAAGTCGTATTTCCTGGTGCCAACCAGGTCGAATTTCAAGAACACGAAATGGATACTCAAGCGAGTAAACCGAACGACATATTTTTAAAAACCGAATACAGCGTTGTCAGTGCCGGCACTGAGTGTGCTCTTTTTAGAGGCTCCGAGACCTGGGCAAAGCACCCCATCAGCCCCGGTTACGGAGCAGTAGGTAAGGTCGTTTCGGTCGGCGGAGGATTTGAAGACATTAAAGAAGGAGATATGGTATTTACTTACGGCAACCACGGCAGCTATATCCAGGGAAACAGAATGATAGTTAAAGTACCCGATGGCATCGACCCAAAGTTGGCTGTGGTTGCCAGAATGGCCCAGGTTTCATTCACACCGCTTCGAGCTTCCGAGGCGATTCTTGGAGATTTCGTAGCAGTCATCGGACAGGGACTGGTGGGTAATATTGCTGCTCAACTTTTTGTTAATAGCGGCTGCAAGGTCATTGGTATTGACGTGATGGACAGTCGTTTGAAACTGGCTAACGAGTGCGGAATTGATTTCACTATCAATGCTCTGAATGAAAATGTAACGGACAGAATTAAGGAAATCACCGGTGGTGCCATGTGTTCCACTGTGGTTGAAGCCAGTGGAATTCCCGACCAATCCTCCGTTGCTGCAGATTGCGCAGGGAAAAAAGGAGAGGTTATTTTAGTAGGAACTCCAAGAGGAGAGTTCAAAGGAGACACTGTAGAATTTCTTCGAAAAATTCACCTCTGGGAACAAGGCTGCGTTACTTTCAAAGGGGCTCACGAATGGAAATATCCCGATAAAATTTCTCCGAAGAATGACTATAAAATATCCATTGAAAAAAACATCATGGATTACTTTGACCTGGTCAAAAAAGGAAAATTAAAAATCGAACCTTTGATCAGCCATGTTGCCGATCCCAAGGACTGCAAAGAAATTTACGAGCAGCTTAACAAGGGAAACCCGGACTACTCGGGCGTTGTATTTAAGTGGTAAACGAAGGATTAACCATTTGATGCATCAGAAGGTCTGACCGACAGGAGTTTGAATGAGTTTACCCAACATCATTTTCATCATCACGGATCAGCAGCGTTACGACACCATCGCGGGTCTCGGCGCTTCGTTCATGCAAACTCCGCACCTGGATCGGCTTGTCAGTGAGGGTGTCAGTTTTGACCAGTGTCACTGTACTGGTGCTGTTTGCGTGCCCTCACGAGCCAGTCTCTTCAGTATGGAATACCCACACACTGTCCGCAGCTACACAAATAGCTCACCCTGGCAGCAGTGCTGGGTAGAGGATTTTCAGAAGGTCGGGTACCACACCATCAACGTCGGCAAAATGCACACGAACCCAATCGACGGGGCTTTTGGCTTCGACCAGCGATACATCGTCGAGAACAAGGATCGAGCACTACCCTACGGCCATCCTCACGGAGGCTTCCTGGACGAATGGGATAAATTCATGCTCAACTGCGGCGTCCGGAAGCCATCCCGAGAAACTTACCGTCTAGAGGATCCGAATTGGTCAACTGGGTTAGGTGCATTCGAATGGCCGTTGGAAGAAAAATTCCATCCGGATACATTTGTAGGCACAATGGCACAATGGGCTGTTGAAACACGCGAAGCGGACACGCCTCTCTTCCTGCAGATCGGATTTCCTGGCCCGCACCCACCTTACGACCCTCCCAGACGTTTCCTGGACCTTTACGAAAACACTGACATCCCGGTTTCTCTCGTCACCGACGAAGAGCTTGCCGCTCAACCGCCTTACCATAAAGCGTATCGCAGCGCTATGATGAAGGGACATCCCGACGCCGTGAAGTGGCATGAAAGACCGTCGGAAGCACAGCTGCTCAGACTCTGGAAGCATTATGCTGCCAACGTCACCCTCATCGACGAGCAGGTCGGCCAAATCCTTTCCTCTCTTGAGAATAATGGATATCTCGAAGACGCCATTGTCGTATTCATGTCCGATCATGGTGATTGCTTAGGCGATCACGGTCATACCCAGAAGTGGACGATGTACGATGCCGTCACCCGAGTCCCGGCAATCGTGTGGGCACCCGGCAAGCTACCCGAGGGAAAGCGTACAAACGCTCTCATTCAGCACATGGATCTGGTTCCCTTGCTATTTGAGCTTGCAGGGGTTGATCAACCCGACCATTCAGGCGCCCAATCGGCTCTGCCCGTTGCTCTGGGCGAATCTGACGGACGTGATGCCGTATTCGCGGAGCTGGCCGGTCGGGGAAGCAATGCGTATCTCAACATGGTTCGCACCCAAGACTGGAAGTTGGTGCATTATCTCGACCATTCTGATTTCGGAGAGCTTTACAACCTGAATGCGGATCCGTCCGAAATTCACAATCTCTGGACACAGCCGGAATACGACCCCACCAAAACAGAGCTGCTGAAAATCCTACGTGAGTGGCATCTCCGTCAATCGGCAATTTATAGGGGGTAAAATCAGAGAAACTGCGGGAAAGCATGATTTTGAAAGCCACGCGTGCATTTCTCGATCCAAACCGGTTTTCCGTTCCAATTCATGACGAAAAATTAGTTTAAACAAGGTAAAGGAGTTTGCATAACATGAAACAACGCCAATTTGTCCAACCTGCCGTGGCAAGTGGTGCCAGTCTATCCGGAGAGAACAGTGCTTTAGGAGCCGCGCCCCCGGTCAGCTCGATGATTGCTGAAGAAATCGATCTGGGAAAACCCATCCTTACGCCGTTTCCACTACGTTAGGACGGCGGGCGGATGGGGGCGTGAGAACGCGCTTTTGTTGCTCGGTCAGGTCTTCGTAGTCGTCGTGATTGTAGTATATTGACGCGTAGGAAACGTGGCCGGGGGTGAATTTGTAGAGTAGGGTTCTGCGTTCGTTTTCAGCAGTCCAGGGCAAGGTGCCGTGCATCGTCGCTTCTGTGAAGATGAGGGCGTCGCCTGTTTCTGCACTTGGATTGGCGAGGTAGTGAGGAATGCACTTAAAGGAGCGAACCTCTTCGGGGACGTTGAGGGCAAAATTGGATTTGTGTGAACCGGGTACGCAGCAGAATCCGCCAGAACCTGGGGGGGCGGGTGCAAGGAAGTAAACGACTACGGTCAAGCCATTGCGCATGACGCCGTCGCGATATTTGTAATAGTGCGTGCCTGCACGATGGTCCCCACCATGGAGGCCACCTTTGCGCCCGCCTTGACGCATAAAGATGCCGTAGTCGTGGTCGGCACGAAATTGGGGACCGAGGAGTTCGCTGAGGTAAGGAATCATGTTGGGGTGGTCAAACAGATTTTGGAAGGGTTTGCCCCAGAGCGAGACTCTGCGGGGAATCTTGAGTCCGTTACTCATTTCCTCCTGGTCAGCCATTTTTTGATCGGCAATTGCATTGAGTTCATCTACTTCGGCTTGAGAGAGTACATTTTTGACAACGATGTATCCTTGCAGGTCAAATATGAATTTTTCTTCGGGTGTCATGGAGAATCTCCCTTTGTTTGACAACAAACAGCATAAACGATGGCGTCACATTCGGTGCCCCATTTTTTGTAAACAAACTCCGATGTAATGTCCCAATTCAAAACCATCATACCCTGTCAGCCCCGCCGAGAAGCTGCTCTCTGGTCATTACCTTGACAGGTGGCAGGTTATCGACCATTCCCGCGTCCGTGCGTCGAAGCTCATCAATGGTCCCTTGCCGAAGTTGGGCGAGCAACTCGTGGTAATCGGATTCCAAAGCGAGGTTTTCCAGTTCCTCAGGATCATTCTCGAGATCGTACATCTCTTCGATCTCCCCGGGGACGAGCCAGCGGATATATTTGTACTTTCCCGTGCACAGAGATACCCACCAGGGGATAGGAGGATTGCCTATTGGCTCACCACAGCCGACATCGGTGTCTTCCCCAAAATAATGACCTGTACACTCCATCAGCAGCGGGCGATCCCATTCGGCGTTGGGGTCGGAGAGCAATGGTGTCAGGTCCTCCCCGTGCATCTTCCAGGGTTGTTCCATGCCGATCAACGAGAGAAAGGTCGGTGGGATATCCTGGCCGCCGATTGGCACATCGCATACTGTGCCTGCAGGAATCCGTCCCGGCATCCGCATGATCATCGGCGCTTTGATATTGGCATCATAGGGCGCCACCTTGAGTCGAAAGCCGTGCTGTCCCCAGGCAAATCCCTGGTCCGACGTAAAGACGACCAGGGTATCATCCAATTGCCCCATCTCCTCTATGGCGCCGATCACCCTACCAACCCCTTCATCCAGGGCGCGCACGCCCCGGTTGTATTGTTGTTCCCAATCGGTGAGGGTCCGTCCATCCCGAATGCCTACCGGTTGGCCCTGATCGCCCTCGCGCCAAACACCATAGTCCCGCATATGTGTCGCCTTGGTCGGGCGCGGCGGATAGATGTCTTCTGGCGTGGGGACCTGGGGAACATCTGGATAATCCTGGAGATGGCGGTCAGCCACTTCCCAGGGTCCGTGTACTGCGTCATAGCACAGCCAGAGGTGCCAGGGCTTATCCGGTTCCTCTGCCCGTCCACGGAGAAATTCAAGTGCATACTCCGTGTAGTTATCGGTAGAATAGCCGCCAACCGGTTCCGGCGGCCCCCCGTTGATGCTCATGTTCTGATTGACATAATAGGGCCCGTATTTCTCGGGTTGGCTGTGGTCCCAGATGGCAGAAAAATCCCAGTACCGACCGTGACCATGATCGGGACCTGTGTGCCATTTGCCGACGATGCCTGTGTACCAACCGTTCTCACGGAGATTCTCGAGCCAGTACGGACACTGGTCTGGATCACGGACATAGTTTGGGTAGCTCGAGGGCAGGTGCATGCTCATCACGCCATGCGGCAATTTTCCGGTCAGGTACGTGGCGCGTGAAGGCGCACACCAGGCACTGGTATAGCAGTTGGAAAAACGCATCCCCTCATGGGCGAGGCGATCGATGTTTGGCGTACTGATCCACGAATGCGCCTCGGGATAGCAACTCACAGACCGAAAGCTCTGATCGTCGGTGAAGATGTATAAAATGTTGCGCGGACAGTTCGATTGATCATCGTTCATTTTGATTCTCCGTAATCTATGGTCAGGTAACCAGACCGTGGTTCGCTTCTATTTTCTCGATTAGACCTCAGAGCCTGCAACAGTGCGAACGGCCTCGCTCCAGTCATCCCAAAGCCCCGGACCCTCTGAGCGAGGCTCTGGTGGTGGGACTTCTTGCCCGAGTTCAAGTCCATGGAGTTTCCTCACATTAGGCGGTGGCGATGGTCGTGGCCCTTTGACATAACGGCCGTTGTATGCTCTGTCATATACAGACTTTTTGTACGCATCATAAAGAATCATCTGTCGAATCTGCGGAGGGTTGCTGTAGTTCCGCGTTGCCGAGTGGAACATGCGTCCGTGCCACAAGACCACATCTCCCTCGTCACCAAAGAACTCAAAGGGTTCAATGTTGGCGAGAGCGTCCTTGAGACCTGGAGGCTGTGGCAGCACGAATGCCGCAGCGCCACTTTCTGGATGGGGTGCGTGCAGGATCGAATAGCGGGCGAGATCTACGGAATCTGGCTCTGCTTCGTAGAGCAAGCGGTGACTGCCGGGAAAAAGGGCGATGCCACCTCCACCCTGGGGAACCTGGTCAACGTATGCGCTTGCCACCAGATGCACCGGCTCGGGATCAATGTGTGCACCGGCACGGATGGCATCCGCCAGAGCAGGTGAGTCGCTCGGACGCTCTCTCGGCAGCACGCAATACATACCGCGCAATTCCTTGCCACCCCAGACCGGCCAACCACGCAACCGACTTCCACGCGGATCTGGATCGGCCGCGGAGGAAGTTACCTCTGGTGTCACAACTTCACCTTCGCCGAGAAGTTGCTCAAACCAGGGGAATACGCGGCGTGGAAGCAAGTTGATCAGGTCCTCGTCGCCGGAGAGTTCACGCAGTCGCCAGCCGTGGTCACCAGTGCGATCATTCATGCCATCAGGCGTGCTTTGACGATCTGCCTCCGGGAGACCGTTTAGCCAGGTTTGAGGATCGTCTCGGCGCAAATGACTTGAGGTGTTTCCTGCCCACAGCCTGTCCCGCGCTGCAGCACAAAGTTTGGGGTCGAGAATATTTCGTTTAACGAGGAATCCGTTCGTAATAAATTGTTGGATATCTTCCGTGCTCAGTGGTGTCAATGCTGTGTTCATGGAAATAAGCCTTCTTTCTTCAATACTGAACCATTGTTTGTTCTCCTGACTTCTAATTAATACGAAAAAAAGAGTTGGATTTCAACAATTCTTAAAAGACAGGTACTTACGGAAGGCGATATATGTTATTTGGGGCTGGGGTATCAAATCCCTCCGCTCCGACCAATACAAAAGGGGTTACGAGTTTGAATCTTGTAGCCCCTTTTGTTATGTGTAGGACTGTGGTAGAAATTGGGACTTTGCTCGGAAATCACCCTGAACAAATTCGCTTGCTTCATGTCCGTCCCTTTGTGTAGTATGCATCCGGATCGTGCCCTTGGACACCAGCAGTAGTTTTGGTGATTTCAAATACATTGAGGAGGAAGAAAAATGAAAGCAAGACCATTCAAAGGTGCGAAGATAGGCAAGGCTCTGACCATTGCGTTGCTATTGGCTTTGACCGCGGGCAACGTCGCTGCCCAAAGCCCCACCGAGCTGCCGGCCAAAGATTTGAGCGCGATTGATTTGTCAAAATCGGAAGGTGCTAAATACTTTCTCATAGTAAAGGCTTATGCCGATTATATGATTACCCACGGGCGCGACCGTTACGGAACAGAACATTCGCCTCTTTTTGCCACAACGCTTAACCGGGAAACCGGAAATGTATATCGCGAAAATCCTCCCGATGCACCCAAAGGTATCCGCAATGGCGATCGCACTTGGCGTGGTTCAAATACGTCAAAAGATAATGGTTTATACAGCATACTTTATCATTTGACAGAAATCACCGGAGATGACAAGTATGCACAGGAAGCGGATAAAGCAATCAAATGGTTTTTTGCCAACTGCCAAAGTCCTGAAACAGGATTTATGGCCTGGGGAGAACACATCGGTTGGGATTTTTTTACAGAGGCGCCTATTAAAATGGGTACTCGATCTTTGATACACGAGTACAAAATTTTCAATTATTGGGACAAGGTGTGGGAATTTAATCCGGAAGCTGCTGAAAAGTTTGCACTGGGATTATGGGAACACCAGATTTATGCGCACGAAGGACCAGAAGCGGGTGAGTTTAGCCGACATGCCAGTTATGACACACATAGTCCTGGAAAAGGAAGAGCTTTTCCCGCACATGGCGGCAATTATATCTATGTTTGGACAAAAGCATATCGGGAAACTGGCAAAGAAGTTTTTTTAACCGCCATTGAAACCGTATTGAATTATTATGAGCGAAATACAACAGATAAAGGTGCGATCTTATATGCATCAGATTTTCCTGAGCAATATTCTTTGAAACAAAGTATGAATCTGGCATCCAATCTTTATCGCGCAAAGGATTTTATGCCCGCAGACCTTGCAAATAGGATGAAGAAATTGTCGGAAGGAACAGATTCTTTGTATTTAAGTTTTGATCACGATCCATCAAAAGACGGAAAAGGATTTCTTGAATCTGCCAATCTTATGACCCTTGTACCGGGGAATTTTCGGAGGTCAAGTACTGGAACGGATGCCTGGACTGAAATGTGGTCGGCTGGTTATGGGGTGGGATCGGGAAGTGCCGGGCAGGCAAACAAATGTTATACGCGGTATAAACTAACAGGTATTGAAGGCTATAGAATCCTTTTTATGAAATCGGTGAATGCCTATTACAACGAAGATCCTCCGCCGTCAGCAGTACTTTATCCCAGCAATTATTCCAGCATATTTAATACGATGATGAATGCGTATGAATTAACAGGGGCAGAACGTTTTTTAAGCAAAGCAAAAACGTATATGGACTTATCGGTAGAAACTTTTTTGAGTGATCAATCACCTCTACCAAAAGCATCAAACCAAAGTGAACATTATGAAGCCATAACAGGTGGCCCAGAATTAATGGAAAATATGCTGCGTTTATGGATGGTAATGAACCCTCAGGATCGTACTGGCGAATAGAGCTATTATGAAAATCCTATGCCAAATTGGGTCGCAAATCCATCAGCTCAGCGTTTCACCTGGGTATAGGGGCTTGAAATATACTGCTTGTAGCCGTTAACCTCTCGTCCATGATTGCTGAAGAAATCGATCTGGGAAAAGCCATCCTTTAACGGTATGGTTGCAGTCCAGGCACCAGTCTTTGCATCACGTTCCATATCCATCCATTGGTCTGCGGGGATTTGCTCGTGCAAGAATGGGGCGGAACCTGCCGGAGCGCGATCATAGATCCACCATATGCGTCCGTCTATCGGCTGAGGTCCTACATTAAAACTCACGCTGACACTTAGTTTGTCCCTAGAGATTTTATAATTTGACTTCGGAGGCTGTAGCAAGGGCTCGCCACCAAAGAAGTGATGCCAGAGGAAGGCGTCTTTATTCTGTTCGTCCTTTGCCGTAGCGACATGCGGCGTTTGTGAGTGCCCGCCACTGGGTTCGTAATAGACTGGCAACTGAGGATGATTTTGCGCGCCCCAAAGAATGTCAAATGCAACGTAGTCATGTGTTCCCGGCTGAAAAAGCATATCGACGCCGCGCTCCGTTAGCCGATCCCAATTCTCCGTAACGCACGCGCTAGACCATAAACGATCCGCAAAGGATTGCATTTCGTCCATGGATTTTCCCGCTTTCAGCGCCATTTGACCCATGCCGCCCTCAGATCCCACCATAACGCGCTGATAAACTCTCCCGCGTTGTTGATCCAGATCGATATCGCCAGCCTTGACGGCTTCAAAGAATGCTTTGTTTGCCTCTTCAGCTTTGGCGACTTCTTCCCTGTCGGCTCTTCGAGTCGGCGAAAAGTAAGCAGGCGCATGGTTGGAGCAAGTCGCGGTAAAACGCTCGTCATTTATTAAGGCGACCGCGGGCGACATGCCGTTCTTGGAGCTGCCCGAGCCGGCAACCTTGCCTTTTTCGAAATGGTCGCTCTCCGCATACGCCGCGGTGGTTGCCCGCATTAAGGTCATCGACCAGATCCAGAGAGTCGTGTAGCGGGGATTCAGATCTTTCATAAACATGCGCCCCATTTTTTGATCCAAGCCCCGTTTGCCCGGAATCTGCCTGAACGCCTTGACGTGCGTCTTGACGATACCAACGCCACCTGCCAGCAGTTTCGCCTGAAAGTCAGTTGGACGCGAGTCTTCCATCAGCCCTTCATAGGGATTGGCTCCGGTAATGCTAAAGCCCTTCGCCTTGCCTTCGAGCGGAACAATCATACGCACCGGGATCCGATAATCTTGTCCAGGCCACCATTCGGCGACATTGATTTCGATTAGCTTCTGTCGCGTCGTGCCTGTCACCTCGTCCACGTGCCAGTCCTTCAACGTCTTTATATCCAGCGTGCTTTCGTCAAGAATCTCTTCGATATTGAACATGTCGCAGTTCATACCAGAATCCTTCTCAGAATCGGCAGCAAACGCTACGGAAATCGTAAAAGTCGCGAGAATAACCAGCGATGCCATTATTCTAATTCTATCCATTGCCTTCTCCTTTGCAGATTTAGTGTGTCTCGCACGTTGGCACTGCGGGTCATTCCCCCGTAACATTCGGGATGAGTGCCGACAGGCCCAGATTTGTTAGCCGCTCGATTTCTTCCCGGAGTTCGTCGCCCGCCAGCGGACCCGCGTAGGGGGCCTGCTCGAAGCGACATGGAGACTCCACCAGGCGGGGATCGTCGTTCTCCCGCAGGAGACCCATGAGTTCGTTCGCCAGGTCTTTGCGGGCCTGATCGTAGTCCGGGTCTGTGGCGACATTGTTCATGTAGTGGGGATCGACCCGAAGGTCGTAGAGTTCCTCTCGAGGACGCTTACCGAAGCCGATCTCAAAGAGGGGCTGTACCTCTTCGTCGGCGCGATGGTGAATCATCCAGGCCTTGGTTGGACCCCCATCCATGTCGGAATACGCCGGGCGCGAGCTGGCCATGAGACTGTCCCAGGACGGCGCCTCCGCATTGGGGTCGTCAAGCCCTCGCGGGTCTCCCACGGGCCAACGATCAGGCTCGAAGTTGTGGATGTAGAGAAAGTCCCTGGTGCGGATCGCACGCATCGGATAGGGCATGCCATCTCTTGCCATGACATTGTGGCGCTCTCGGCCCGTCACGACGGCCGTGCGCTCTGCTTCTACCTGTCCACTCCTATCGCTTTCGAGCACAGGTAGAAGGCTGCGAGCCGTCATGCTGTCTGGGATGTCAACGCCGGCGGCGTCGAGGAAAGTGGGTGCCAGATCCATCAGGTTGACGAAGTCATCGACGACGCGGGCGGAAGGGATGCGTTCTGGCCACCGGGCGGCCAGCGCCACTTCGCAGCCAATGTTGTAAAGGTTGCACTTGGCGCGCGGGAAGCCCGGAATGCCGTGGTCGCCGCTGACGACGATGAGTGTATTGTCCAGCTCGCCGCTGGCCTCGAGGCGCTCGATCAGGACGCCCAGACCAGCATCTACCGCCAGACACTCACCCAGGTAATCGTTCACGTCTTCACGGATGTCGTGGACGTCGGGGAGGAAGGCCGGAAGGCGACCTTTCAGGTCGTCGGATTCCAGCCCCCATAGCGCCTTGCCAGAGCCGCGCTCCCAGGTTCGGTGAGTGTTGGTTGGACCCCACCAGTAGCAGAAAGGCTTTCCCGCGGGCCTCGCCTCCAGGAAGGCGTCGAAGTTCTGCCGCGTCTCTTCGATGAGCATTTCTTTGGCTCCGTCGATCCCGAGTTCAGAAGCCCGTTTGGTCGCGACGTGGGAGAAGCGGTTGTACAGCCTGCCAGCAGATTCGTACCGCGTACGCTCTGCGCCGTAGGGGGCGTTCATGGTCCTTCCAGGAGACCACACTTTGTACGTGTACCCGATGTGGTAGCCATTTTCCTCGAGAATGAGGGGATAGGTCGGAATGGTCTCGTCCCACACAGCGCCCTGCAGGATGGCGCCGAGGCCCGTCTGCCAGAAGTACTGCCCCGAGAGGATGGAACTCCGGCAGGGCGTGCAACTGGGCGCCGGGACAAAGGCGTTTCGGAAGAGCACACCTTCCTCGGCAATCCGGTCGAAATTTGGGGTGTCAATGAGTGCGTTAATCGCGTTTTCGCCCTCGAACGGACGGTATGCGCTGGCATAACGCCCCCAGTCGTCCGCAAAGGCAAAGAGTATGTTGGGGGGCATCGCATTCTCCATTCAACAATTTTTGAAATCTATACTTCGCGTTTACACTTGTTTTCTGCGAAATGCGTGGGGATTGACGATTTCATATCCCCATCGATCCAACAATTCCTGCCCAGTCTCAAACGCGTCGTTCTGTTCCTTCAACAGATCTGAAAGCAAACCTTCCAGATGCGTTTGAACAGATTCTACCTCAGGCCGACCACAAAGGTTCTCCAACTGATAAGGATCTGCCTCATTGTCATACAACAACCAGGGCCCCTCCAGGTCACGCACATAAGTATAACGGCTCGTGCGAACGCCTCGATATTCTCTGCCACCATGTTCATAAGAATAATTGGCAAACGGCACGTAGCATCCAAAAAGTGAAGCTTCAAAAGGCGCATCGGCTTCACCGAGCATGTGTTTGGCAAAACTCACCCCTTCGACACCGTCCGGCACAGGTGCGCCTACCAGATCCAGCATGGTTGGCATCATATCCGGTATCCCAAAAGGTGTGTCGATTTGGCGACCCGTGCCATCTGGCAAACGCAACAGAAAGGGCACAAGAATGGATTCATCCCAGGGCCGTATTTTCCGATCATGGCCTTGTGACCCATTCATTTCACCGTGATCAGACGTAAACACAAGAATCGTATCCTCTGTCATCCCGAGGCGTTCAAGTGCTTCTTCAACACGCCCAACACAGTGATCAAGTGCCGTAATATGCGCATAATAACCCCACATGTCATTCCGGGCAGTCGCTTCACTCTCAGCAGGCACATTGTCTCTCAATACGATTTCATCTTCATTGTAGAGCGCTCTGTATTCTTCCGGCACTTTGTGGAAAGGGTTATGAGGCGGGCCATATGAAACAAAAAGGAAAAAGGGATCGTCTTCATCCTGCCTGCCCTCCAGATACTCAATCGCACAATCTGTCTGTGCAAACGCATCGTATCCTTCCCACTTTTTCATAATGCCCGAATCATCATAATAGGGCGAATCGTAATAATTGTGCGAGCATTCGTGCGCGCGCCAAAAGTCAAAGCCCAACCGTCGCTCTGGTGGGATGAAATTTTGCTCGTGGGTATCTCCGTCCAAATGCCACTTGCCAATGTATGCGGTGTCATAACCGTGTGACTTTAGAACCTCAGCGAATGTGGTCGTATCGGGCTCAAGCCGAATCTGGTTTAAAAAGATCCCATGCGTCAGTGGATATTGCCCGGTCAAAAGACAGGCACGAGCCGGACAACAAACCGGGCACGTTGACACAGTCGTATCCAACCGAACACTCTTTTGAGCCAGGGCATCGAGATTGGGTGTCTTAACATTTGGATCTCCCGTATACCCCGTCGCCTGTGCGCGCCACTGATCGGTCAAAATGAATACAATATTGGGCTTCTCTTTGTTGGCCACAAAAAACTCCTCAGATTACTTCACGCTAATAAACGAATCACAGAAATATCAAAAAGATTTGATTCCTTCTAAACAACCGGTCTGATCTCTGGGGCACCGTTCTCTTCGCACCACGGCGTAAGTGGGCTATCTCCACCACCAGCTTTGTACCCCTCTATCTTTGGATATCTTTCACCTACCAAATACCGACCCAATTCATCCAGTTTATCCATAAAGGCAGGCTCCTGGCTTCGATAGTCCAGCGGCATAACCCAACGATAGCCATAACCAATCATGATCGCCTTTCGGATGTTACCCGATGTGTTTATCCCCGCCGCATGACCGGTTCGATTTTCAAAGAATAGGCAATCACCCGCCTTTAAAGAAGCTTCAACATAACCTTTTGGTCCAAGCTCTCCTTCAGGGACTTCAATGGGGTTGCTGTGGCGATTGGAGCCAGGCGCAATGAGTGTCATTCCCGAGTTTGGTTCGGTCAGATCATTGAGATAAAACGCGCACTTTAACAAAACACGGGGCACATGATTTCCCAATACTTTTGTCGCTGCACCATAATCGCGATGCCATCCGACCCGCCGAATTTTCTTCGAGAGATCAGAAGAGTTTCTGTAAGCAAGTTGTGAGACCATCAGTTGGATGTGTGCACCCAAAAGCTGTACTGCAACCGACAGCGATTTGGCGTGGGTTAGCAGTGGAATAAAAGCATCATCTTTCACAATACAATTCTTAAAGCCCAGTCGTCCCGTGCGCATGTGTTGGTCGTCACTCGCAATCAACCGATCAGCAGCCTCAACGACCCGGTCAATCATGTCCTGATCGAGCACGTCGCGCACGATGAGATAGCCTTGCTCATCAAACTGCCTGATTTCTTGTTCTGAAAGCGCATGCCAGTCCAGATCAATCGACGATTCTGTCATCTGAGCCATTGTTTGCTCTCCTTTCGTTTGAGCCATCGGGGGATTCTAAACACTCGGCAAAGGCACAGTATCTCCTGTTTCATGTTGCCACAATCGAATCTTCGCCGCCATATCGCGAATGCGATCGCGATGTTCAGGAACATCAAACAGATTGTTTTCTTCATAAGGATCTGTATTAAGGTCGAACAACTCACACTGATCACCTGCACACAAATTCAACTTCCAGAGATCACCCGTCACCACAGACCGCCAGGGCAATGTCGCCATCAAGTTAATGCTTGGATTCCCTAAATTGCGATCGCCAATCCCATTCCACTCCATAAATGCAACGTGATCCTTCAAATCGCGCTCACCGGTGAGTGCACCAGCCAAACTTTCCCCTTCACACTGATCTGAAACTTCAACGCCCGCCAGATCCAAAAGTGTCGGCACCAAATCCGCATGCCCAAACACACCATCGATTCGTTTCTGTTCCTCATTCAACCACGGCACACTGAGCAAAAACGGCACTCGCGCAGACTCTTCGTAAAACGTCCGTTTTTCCAGCATCGCATGATCGCCCACCATTTCCCCATGATCACTCGTGTAAGCAATAATCGTATTCTCCAGTTGCCTTGTATCTTCCAATGCCTGAATGATCCGCCCCACAGCATCATCCACAATCTTCATATTTCCGAAGTATTGCGATCTCACTTTCCGCCATCCCAATTCCGTACTTAAATCTTCACCTGCCTCTATCTTTGTTGCATAATGCTCTGCTCGCACCCGATTAAATCGCGAATGCCCTTCAGGCTGTTTCAAAAACGTCGGGCCAACTGGCAATTCCTCAGGATCATACAATCCGTCATACGGCCCTGTATATGGAGGGTGCGGTTCAAACGTACTGCACACCAGCAACCAGGGCTGATCGACATTTTCTCGAATAAACCGATCCGCTTCCTGCGCGACAAACGCCCCGACCTGTTGTTCCGCTGGCAAACGTGCGCGATCTCCTGCAGAAAATTGTTTCAAGTCCGGTGCCAAATGCGAGGGTGGTTCAACGCCCTGTGCCACCAACCACTCATAGTGGGAACTCATCGGCGCATCTTGAATCGTATTCAAATGCCGCAAATTATCCTGAATACTGATCCACTCATCAAACCCATGTTGGCGAACGGTATCGTTGCCCAAATGCCATTTGCCCATATATGCTTTGCGATATGTATCTGGCATCATTTCCGCAATCGACTTTGTATCTTCCCGTAGATGAATCCCATTCACCACACATCCGTGCGAATGAGGGTACAGTCCAGACATCAACGTACCCCGCGACGGCGTACACACAGCCTGACCAACATACGTATTCTCAAAAACAAAAGACCGCTCCGAAAGCGCATTCAAATGCGGCGATTGAATCCAATCATTGCCGTAACACGACATGGTATCTGTGCGTTGCTGATCTGTGAACACAAAAAGGATATTCGGTTGATTCATATCTATTCCTCAAACCCAGAGGACAGTTCAATTCTCTTCATCACCCGCTCCAATACCCACACCCTGACGATGCCATCTCGCTGCCCACCAAGCCCGCTTGTGTAATTGTTCTTTTTGAGCTGCGTATTGTGTTCTGGCCCGCACATCTCCTGTTTGTTTATGGCCTGCTCCAGGGCGGAAATAAGCGATGCCATAGGCTGCAATTCTTCGCGGCTACGGTATGACAGATAAGCGCCGGCCCGTAGCCGCGCCCAGAGGATATCGCTCGCCAGCGCCCGTTCAAAAGCAGGCAGAGCCAGGGCGCCTTCGCCTGCCCGCACCAGATAGTCTCCGGCGGCCAGGCTGACGCTGATTGAGGGATCGTCAAGGAGGGGGGAGAGCCGCTCGGTCATCGCGCGTTCCACACCAAGCGAGCAAAGGCCGGTAACAGCCCAGAAACGCACGGCGCTGTCGGGATCACCAAGTCGTTTTACGAGTTCTTCCTTTGCTTCTTCGCCCATGCGCGCCAGGTCCGCTGTTTCCAGGATCCGCTCATAATTATCACAGTGAGTACCGACTGCGTGGCTGATGCCGTTGTACTGCTCGGCTCGCGCGGCAATCTCCGGTTCATCGATCAGCCCCAGATCGCGGGTCTCGATCATCCAGCCAAACAGCTTCTGTCGCAGTTCCTTTTTGACGTCGCTGAAAGCGGGATCTTCTGCCAGGTTATGCACCTGTTCAGGATCCTTTTCGATGTCGTATAACTCTTCGGCCGGTTTGTGATCCTGCCAGATATGAAACTGCTGGTAATGCTCAGGTAGCCCGTCCTGTTTGATCATGACCGGTGGACCGAGCATCAGAAACACGCCGTCGGGGTCGTGGACCTTCTGTTTGCCCGGCAGGCAAGAGGTCTCCCAGAAGGCTCGCTCCGGCGTTCCCTCTTCTGGGACGGGCGCGAAGAACCCGCCGTCTGGATAGAACGAAGCATAAGGCTGGTGGGGGAGGAAGTTACGCATGTAACGGTATTTTTTGGTGCGGATCGTGCGGATCACCTCCGGGTTGTTGTCCAGCCGATCTCTGGCACTGCAGACGAACTCTCTCGGTTCATCTCTGTTGGGACCGCACAGGTTTCGACTCTGTATATGATCGGCGAGCGGAATGCCTGCCAGCTGCAGGGTCGTCGCACACAGGTCCATGTGCAAGACGGGTTCATCAATCGCGGTGCCGGGGTCTGCCGGGGATAGGTGCCGGTACTTCTCCGGGAATCGCATAATCAGCGGAATACTCAATCCGTCGTCGTATGCATGGATCTTGCCCCGGGGATAACCCGTGCCGTGGTCTCCCCAATAGACCACAATAGTGTCTTCACTGTGCCCCTGCTCTTCAAGCTGGTTCAGGATCTCCCCGACCTGCTTATCGACATTTGTAAGGGCATCGTAGAAAAGTGCCATCCGTTCCCTGAACAGGGGCGTGTCGGGAACAAAGCTCGGAACCGGCACATCATTCGGATCGTGCAACTCGTCGTCGCTCAAGAGCGCGGAACGCGCTTTCCGTGCATCCTCGGGCGTCAGTTTGAATACGCTGGCGTGGGAACTGCCCAGTCTGTAATACATGAAAAACGGCTTGTCTTCAGGGCGATTCTCCCAAAAATCTTCAGAATTGTAATACTGTTCACGCTCATCTTTGGAGACGTATAGATTGATGTCATTGTCCGGCTGCGTGCAGGCATAACCGGCGTTTGTCAGCATTGTGTTTAACAGTTCAACCCCTGCGGGGCGGATGACCGCGCTACGGTGATGATGCGTGCCCAGCGTGGTCGGATGCATGCCGGTATAGATGCCCGTGCGCGATGGTGAGCAGATTGGGCCAGCGGTGAACGCGTTGGTGTAGCGCACACCTTCTGCCGATAGGCGGTCAATATTCGGGGTATGCGCGTATTGATCGCCGTAGCAGCCGTAGTTCCAGGCGCTGGAGTCGTGGTTGCTGATCCAGAGGAAATTGGGTCTGTCTTGTTTTTCCATAAGTGGCTCCTATTTTTGATTCCCGGCGCGGCCTGGATTAGTCAATTTCTAAAAAATAATAATATGTACGAAATCTTCAGTCAAGAAAGTAACAGCACGTCCTCCATCTTACGAAGAAGTTGGAGGATGAGATATATTTCAATGCTCAGATGACTTCGTCGCCTGCCTGAGTAAGCCGGATCATGGGAAGGTCTTCATGGCGGTTTTTTTCTGGCGGATGGATGAGTTCTTCGAGGCGTTTTTTGGTGGCCAGAAATTGGGGTGTGAGGAATTGGTCTGGATTGCGGGGGCGGGGCACGGAAACTTCGATAATTTCCTGGATGTGACCGGGGTGGGTACCTAAAACTACGATGCGGTCAGCCAGATAGACGGCTTCATCCAGGTCGTGGGTGATAAAGAGGATGGTGATATCTACGTTGCGCCAGATTTGGAGCAAGTAGGTCTGCATCTGGCTTCTGGTTTGGGCATCAAGGGCACCAAAGGGTTCGTCCATGAGCAGGATACGGGGGCGGTTGGCCAGGGCGCGTGCGATGGCCACGCGTTGTTTCATGCCACCTGAAAGTTCGTGTGGATAAGCGTTGGCAAAATTGCTCAGGCCCACAAGGTCGATCCACTGGAGTGCCTGTTCTTCGGCATAATTGTTGCCGTGGTTAGTCATTTTGAGGCCGAACATGATATTCTTTTTTATGGTCAGCCAGGGAAAGAGCGTGTAACCTTGAAAGACCATGCCGCGATCAGGGGACGGACCTTTCACTTCTTGATTGTCCAAGAGGACCTGGCCGGAGGTGGGATAGTCCAGGCCAGCCAGGATGCGGATGAGGGTGGATTTACCACAGCCGGAGGCGCCGATGACACAGATAAATTCACGCCGGTGTATGTTGAACAGGATGTCGTGGAGGGCGACGATGTCGCCGTCGGCCCCCGGAAAGATTTTGCCGAGGTGCTGGACTTTCAGGACAACGGGGCGCTGGCGAATTTTTTCAAATCGGGCTTTAACGTCCGGTTCCTGTTCCAGGTAGCTCGGTAAATTCAGGTTGTTCATGGTTGGGTTTTTCTGTCTGAGAGGTTGATTTTTTGAAGACTTTGAAAGTTCGGTTCAGCCGCAGGCGTCCTCAGTTGCGGCGTTCCCAGGGGAAGAGGTAGTGACCGATGAAGCGCAGGATCTGATCGGTGGTAAGGCCGATAATGCCGATCATGACAATGGCCGCAAAGACGTTATCGTAATTGCGGTATTTGGCCTGCTGATTGATAAACCACGAAATGCCCGAAGACGCGCCGATGAGTTCGGCAACAATGAGGTAGGTCCAGGCCCAGCCCAGGAGAATGCGCATGTCGCGGTAGAGGTTGGGCAAGATGCCGGGTACAATGACGTGGAAGATCAGTTTTTTTGAGGTCGCGCCCAGAGTCTGGGCGGCTTCAAGTAGGGATTTGTCCAGCAACCGCGTGGTGTTGCCGACCACGAGCACCATCTGAAAGAAGGTGCCGATAAAGATAATGGCCACTTTGGGCGCATCGGCGATGCCTAAAAAGGCGACCATGAGGGCACCAAAAGCCGGGGCGGGCATGTAGCGGATGAAGTCGATAAAGGGCTCGATAATGCGTGTGAAAAAGGCAAAGGTGCCACATAGAATACCGAGGGGCACGCCGAGGATGGCGGACAGGGTGAATCCGTAGAAGATGACGGTGATGCTGTGCAGAATGCTTTGGTGTAGCCAGGGATCATTGCGCCGGATGGGGGCGGTTTGAAAGGCTGTGATAAAAGCCTGGACGACCTGATGCGGGGCTGGCAAGTAAATGGGGTTAGCCAGCTCGCCCCGCGCTTCTGATTCGCCTTCTTCGCGCATGAACGCATTTTCTTTGTTGAATATCTCCCGGTCAACCAGCATGTCTTTTTGAAAGTAGGCCACCCCTCCCGGATCGCTGATGAGCACCATCGGATGCCAGATCCAGGGCGTGTAACTCACCAGGCTCCAGATACCTAGCGGCAACAAAAAGGAGCACAGACCCAAAAGCCAACTCCTCTGACCAGACAGATCTTTGCGAATCGCAAACCAGTGTTTTCTCACATTCATAAAAAGCTCTGATTAAATAAACGACAACGGAGACAAATATTTCTCTCGTCATGGGAGAAGGGTGTTTAAGGGCCTCCTAAGCAAATTTCATTTTTAAAGCGTCGTCGATCTCGTTTTCACAAGCCATGGCCGGAAGCCCCAGTTCGCGTTCGACCACATCAAAGAAGGCACTTTTTCGAACATTCTGACCCTGAAGGCGGCTGGCCAGTACATCGGCCCCGGGCAGGCCGTGGCTGAGGGTGATCAGGCCGGGATTGGGGATCAGGTCATAGTGCCCCCAGCGGCTTCGGTAAAGGCCCTGACGGTTCCAGCGGATGGCTACGTTAAGGGCTTCAACCAGGCCGAAGGGATTGAAGAGGGTGCTGTAAATTTTGGCCATTTCACAACACACACGGGCAAAATAGGTGATATTAGGACCGTGCCAGGCTGCTCTTAAAGGGGCGGGTATGAGGCCGAAGCAATTGGAGATGGACAGGCGTGTGTGACCTTTGAACCGGGCGAAGGAGATGAAATCATTACTGGCGTAGTCGAGTAAGAGTTTTGGTATAAATCGGCAGAGTTCGGGGTGATAGGATTTGTGTCCGGCCTCTTCGAGGTGCCCAGCTATGTCGGAGGGATTGGCACATTGGCCGTCCCAATAGGCCTCGGTGACGTTGAGATAGTGGGCATTGTGGTGGTCAATAACGTCCTGGAGGCCAGTGCGTTTGAGGTATTCTTGATCTTGATCGCGAATCCAGGTGCGATGGGCTTTGCTTTCCGTTTTCCAGTCCCAGGAGGTTCCGCCCAGATTTCGTCCTACAGTATGGCCTTCTAAGATTACGGCCCGACCGGGCAGAGCCGACAGAAGTTTGTCGAGGGCAATGGGGTCGGTGTAGGTACCGGTGGCATATCCATGCCAGGTGACTTTGACGAAGGCGGGGTCTGAGGTGATGCCAAAACTTTGAAAGAGGCGGGATAAAGCGTCAGTGTCGTGGATTTCGGCGATGGTGGCACCCTGATAGGTGTGCGTGTGGGGCACGGGGCCTTCGATATCTCGGATTGGCAAAGTGCCGTCGGGACCGTGGATACAACTTACAGGTTGGGCGTTTTTGTTGTGCTTGGGCGAAGGGGTGCGTTTTGCAGTTTTTTCGCGGTGGGCGTTCCATAGAGCGGACAAACGCTGTTGCATCCATGCTGAGAGGTGTGCTGTGAGGCCCAGTGAATTGCAGAGAATCCAGGTGTCGGCGAGGGGATGCTTTTTGCAGAAATCTTTGTAGATAATCCGGGTATATTCTGCATGGTCGTCTTCAAATAGGAGATAGGGGGCCAGGATCCAGCGATACGGTGTTTGCGCCGCACAGGCAAGTTGCTCGGGCAGGGGTGTTTTTTCGTGGCGTAAGAATGCCACGTCCGCTTGTGCCAGACTCAAGTGTTCCCAGAGCAAGCGCATCAATTGATAGGATTTTGCACGGCCTACCGGATCGCCGTGTCCACTGGCGACGAGCATCAGGGCGGTGTTTTGAGGCAATGTGTTGGTGTGGTGCAGGCGGGTGCAGATGTGATCGACAAAGGCCTGGATCAACAAGGGATGGCAGGGGTCTGGATCGTCGTAGAAGATATTCATATCCGGATGGTCCCTGCGGGTCTGATTGATGGTTTCTATAAAGATGGTTTTCTGATCGATGCTGAAGTCCAGCAAGAGGGGCAGTATAAAGACAGCACTGGCACCGTCTTGATGGCAGGCCTGGAGATGTTCGGGCAGATCGCCTCCGGTCCATTGCCCGGCGGGAGGTAGAGACGCACAGGTAATAGAAGGGGTAAATCCCAGGATTGGAGCGCATGTTTCGCTCAGAGCCTGGCAGAGGGCTTGGGGCTCGTTCAGACGGTTCGAGCAGGTGTCGGTCAGGAGGACAAACACAGGAGGCCCCCTATGTGTGTGGTTACTGGATGCCACGGGGCTTTATTCCGATTCGAGTTTGCCGCCAATCCGGTCGTATTTTACCAGGGTGGCCAGGGTGTCCATCATGGCGCGAACGCCCAACAGGGCCGTAATGTCGGAGATGTCGTAGGGCGGAGCGACTTCGACAACTTCCATGGCGGCGATGCCTTCTTTGGCAATACCACGGAGCAGGGATAGGGCTTCTCTGGGTAGATATCCGCCGGGCTCTGGCCAGCCTGTGCCGGGTACAAAACCGGCATCTACGGAGTCGATGTCGAAGGAGAGATATACAGCACTGGCACCTTTCCAGGCCACTTCGAGGGCGATTTCGAGGGTTTTGTCAATACCGAGGGTTTCGACATCGTCGATGGTGAGCACGGTTGAGCGCATGGTGCGGCCGTGGCGCACCCCCGTTCTGGGTACCTGCCAGCCACCAATGCCCAATTGGACCAGATTGGTGGGGGGGCAGTTGGGGATATTGGTGGCATGGAACCAGGGACAGGTGTGCATGATTTCGTCCATGTCTTTTTCCTGGGTGTCCACATGGCGGTCCAGATGGATGATGCCGACTTTGCCTTCGACGCATTCGGCCACGCCGCGCACACAGGGATAACCGATGGAGTGGTCGCCCCCCATGATCATGGGCAAAGCCCCGCTGGAAAGGATATGGGCAACGCCTTTGGTAATTTGGTCGTGCCCTTTGGTGATATTGGCGGGACAGAAAATATCTCCGATGTCACACATTTTGAGAGATTCGCGCAGGTCAATGCCGAGTTCAAAATTATAGGGGGTGTACAGGGAAGATATCCGGCGCATGCCCTGTGGCCCAAAGCGGGTGCCGGATCGGTAGGTGGTGCCGATATCGAAAGGCGCGCCGACGAAGGCCACGTCATAATCGCCGACCTGACGCACATCTTCGAGGTAGGGGAGTTTTAAAAAGGTGTTGATGCCCGACCAGTGGGGGAGCTCGCCCCGTTGAAAGCAGGAAATGTCGGGGTCAGCGATGGAATCTGATCCGGACAGGCCAAATTCCAGACTGCGGGCAATTTCGTTGCGATATTGTGTGTCCGGAAGTTCGGATTCGGCATCCTGTGCAAGCCAGCCGTTGAGGTGGGAGATGTCGGGGAGGTCGCGTTGATGCTCGCGGTAATTGGGGGCATGCGTGTCGTAAAATGGCATGAAGATTCTCGTGTGGCGTTTAGAGATCGGTCGGTGCCGAATTTTTAAGATATCCGGCACCGACGATGTGTTATTTCAGTTCCATAATCAAGCTGGGATCGAAGTAGGTATCAATGTCCTGCGATTTTTCATAGACCTTGTTATCCACGTTGAATGTGTTGACCACTTCGCTGGATCCATAAACCGAATCTAACCCCTCGGCTTTGGCAAAGCGTTTTTTGGCCTGCTCTGCGGTGAGCAAGTAGGTGCCTTCCAGGAGTGGGGCATAGTCTTCGGGGGTGAGGCCCACGCGGGCACTGAGGATTTTGAGGACTTCCTCGCGGTTGCTGTCGTCTTTGATGTAATCTACAATGTCATACCAAATTTTGACGACTTTCTGCCAGTCTTCCCTGTTGGCCGCTAGGCTTTCGTTGCTTACGTAAAGCAGGTCATAAATGATGCCGGGCGCATTGGCACTGGTGAAAATGGGCCGGGAGCCGGGCACGGTTTTGAGAGCCTGTCCGGAGTTGGGTTGCCAGGCCACGATGGCGTCGACCTGTTTGGAGGCCAGACCCTGAGGGGTTTCGTGAGTGGGCATGTTGATCAGGGTGACGTCGCTTTCTTTCATGCCATTGGCTTCAAGGCCTTTGAGCAGCAAGAGGTGGCTGACAAAACCCAGTTCGACACCCACTTTCTTGCCTTTGAGTTGGGTGATTTTGCGAATGCCTGGTCTGCCAACGACCATGTCGTTGCCGTTGGAATAGTCGTTGATCAAGATGCCTTTGCAGGCTTTGCCTGTGGCACCTGTGACCAGGGCGTCTCCGTTGGTCATGCACACGGCATCTACTTTGCTGGCGGCAAAGGCGTCCATGGACGGCACATATTCAAACCAGATAAATTCCACATCGATACCGGCTTTTTTGAACCAACCCTTCTGGATGCCAACTTCCCAAGCGACCCAACCCGGCCAGTCGCTGTAGCCAATTTTGAGTTTGGCGGCCAACGAGGGAGAGGCAAAAAGCAGGGAGAACGCGCACCCGACAATGAGAAATAGGCGTGTGCCTTTTTTCATGGTAATCTCCTTATAGTTGTACAGCTCATAGCGTATATGACGAACAGATTTAAGTATAAAGCGAATATGTTTCTTGTAGATTTACTCGATGTGAACGAAGGATTAAATTTGCTTCATATCTGCGGTCCAGGGGGTTGTGCCCAGTACACATGAGCATGACCTGGTCAATGGCGTTCCAGAGTGTATTGAGATTGGAGGTTTGGATACAAGGGCGCGTATTACAAAGAGGTGGGATTTGGTTGGGATAGAGAAAAGAAAAGAGGGGATCGGTACGTGTTTTAATCGGTCTGAAGCAGCCCGGCACAGCCGGTGGCAGGCTGGTAGGATGGGAGCGATAGGGGAGGGAATGGAGATGTGTGATGTGTATTCGGTTCACCAGTTCTGATCTATAATCAGAAATCCTTTTGCTTTACACAGTTCACTGTCTTTCCACCCGTAAAAGAGGAGCATGCCATCTCTTACATTTCCTTTTGGATCTTTAATCGGTTGGATATTGTTAAATTTCCAACCGGCATACTCCGGGGCATGTGGCGTCAAATCTCTCACCCTTTTCCAGGTAAATCCGCTATCGGTGGAGATCCACTCTTCAATATCTCCTCCACCTCTGGAGTCCATGTTGCCACGCGTTTCTTTTACAAATTTGTGATCACCTACTATCAGATAAGCATGTAGCGTGCCACTTTCATCCAGCCTGAGATAGCAACTGTTCCAATCATCAGTGGCAGGGGTGATAACCGTCTGTATCCATTCGTGATTGATATACCTCACATAATAGTAATTGCATCTGTCGGGCACATCTTCCGATAGCACATGCAAAAAGGCCGGATTATCATTTTCATCTATGACAATATCAGGTGGAACGCCTGCGCCTCTCCAATCGGTATCCCAGATTTTGCATTTGTCATTTGCAGTGCCAATATCAATGGGCGTTCTGACTGTCTCGCCATCAAAATTCGCGACCTCATGCGTTTGAAGGTTGATTTTTACATAATAGAGGTTGTATTTGAGGCCGAGATTCTTTTTGGTTCCATAACGAGGATTGTAAAACTTTTCTGGGATATCCTTTTTGTTGTCATCATAAGAACAAAATACGGCGTGCAAAAACTTTCCATCTTTACTCGGAAAGCAAGTGTGATAAGAAGACCACTCATTCAAGTCCATCGGATCATCTACTGTTGCCGTTTCTTCTCCCATGTTTAAATCTGTGACATCATTTTCAGGCCCCGACCAGGTCTTACCTTCATCGTCTGAAATTAAATATGACCACGAACTTCTGTGCTCTCCTGTTCGGAAATAAACCACTTGCCTATTATTGTCTATGTGATAAACCGTAGGGTAAGAAAGCGAGTTTCTTATTTCAGGGGCTGGAGACCAGTCTTCTACACTGTTTCCAATATCCGCTACCTTTTTGGATATTAAATGTGTTCCTGGCGTTTTGTGACAACCCGACAAAATATGTAAAAAGTCATCATTGTCAGCCCAGATTACGGGGCAATAATGCTGGTCGTTTGAGCCTTTGGTTCCCAACTGTAGGGGAGACGAAAAGGACTTTGTCTCGGGGTTAAAAGAGATAACAAAAGGATATGTCTTTTCCCTGGTCTCAGCATCCATTGGTGCCCCGCCATTATAAACGATATATACTCGATTGTTGATAAAGATGGCTTGAGGGCGCTGCCTTCTGTCATAGATCATTTTTAATTGTCCCCCACTTCCAAAGGGAACAACAGAAAAATCCGTTTGTTTCTCAGTATCCACAGCCTGACCTCCAAATGCAATCGGTGAAATAAGAAGGACTCTCAATTTCCAGAAGTGCTACCATCTCACTATTCTGCCTGTTTTGTAAAATCCAGGACCTTCTTGCGCGTTCCCTTGCTAATGGTGACGACCCCGCTATTCCACTCCGCATTGAGAAAGGGGCTTTCAAAGACTTTCTTTGGAGCGTAGTCAACAGGCTTGCCATTGATTGAGGGTACCGATTTGGTGCTGGTATCAAAGGTCAACTGATCGCCATAGATGGTTTTGTAGCGCAGCACCGTCCCATCCAGATGAACTTCACAGGCTTTCACCTTTTTTTTGAAGGCGTCGAAACTCGTGACATCGCCCTTGGCCATGACTTCAATGATCACCGGTGCGTATTCATCATTGGGGATCATGGTCGCGTTTTCGGGAACAAAGCGATCCGTTTCAAACTCGCCATCCATCCACTTGAAACCGCCTGTGGCCACGCGGATCGCCGCATAAGCGCCTTTGGCTTCCACATAGACCACGCCATCCTCTTCCACTGGCGCGCTCAACCCGCTCTTCGACATCCAGATGATCATCTCGGCACCGTCCTTATGGTGCTTGAGCTTCTGGGTAATCAAGCTGCCTTTGCTCTGCACAGACCACTGTGCGTTCATGGCCACCCGGTTGTCTTTGGGGCGAACGATGGGAACAATACGCGCATCGTGTTCGCCGGCAAAGATCACGCCTTGCCAGCGGTTTTGCGCACTGATCGCAGCCCAATCCTCTATGGGCCTCGCTTCCGTCATCGGCGTTCCCATGATGAAGGCGGGATCGCAGTAGCTGTAGCGCAGAATACCACCCCCATCGGTTCGCATCCTGGTCGGCATTTGCGTATCAGCAGTCTTCAAAGGCCGACCCGTTTTTCCCAGCCCCTGGGGGCGCTGCCGCACCTCGTAGCGTCCTCGTCCCGCCACGTCGATTGCGATATCGGCCACTACGGCTGGTGGTCGGTAGTCGCTGAGAGCCGCGTTCATGTCATGACCATAAACAGCAGGCTGCTTGCCGATGCCAAAATAGAACCAGGCCAGCGGCGCATTGCCATGCTCCCGGTTTTGCTTAAGCCCTTTCCAGAAATAGATGCGCGACCGTCCACCACCTTGAACGCCGTCAATCTGTTCCTGCGCCCAATAGGCAAAATAAAGATCGAGCAACATCCCGGCCGACCGTCTCACTTGCGGGTCACCAAAGTCGTAGAAATTGTAGAATCCCTTGATCAGTGTGCTATTATAGCCGTCACTCATCATCTCGATGCACAGGCTTTTGCGCGCACGTTCACGGCAGTAAACCACAAAATACGCATTCCAGGCCCGATAATGTTCCGCCGCTGTAGCGCCGTCATCATACTTGAGGTCCTTGTATTCGGGCCGATCTTTCGCGATCCTGGCAAACTGCCAGCAGACCGTAAAACTCATGGCATGATGATTCTCTGACAGGTAGATGTGCCAGGTCTTAGATTTCTCGTATTCCGCCTTATCAAGCCGGGAAACCTTCCTGACGTACTCCCAGATCGGCTTGAGAGCGAGGGCTTCGGTCTTTTTGGTGATGCGATTACTACCGTTGGTGCCGTACATCTCAATCAGCCGCATGACGATCTCCGCATGCCAGTGAAAACTGTCACGGTCATTGATGTCCAGGGGGTTGTCGAGATAGTGCTGGGCATTTTCGGCAAGTGCGGCATTGGCTTCTTCCAGCATCTCGTTCAGGTAGAGGCAACGTGCGGCAAACCCCACCATGGAATAGGAATAGGCCCGCACATAATTTCCCCGCCCGGGATCGAGTGGCTTCCGTTTCTTTGCCCGCACCAACGGCTTGCCGGATTCAGCGCAAAACATCGCATCCACTCGTTGTTCAAAGCCAGCTACGACCGCTTCGGGAGTTAAATTTTTCTCCACTGATTCAGCTCCTTGTGTCTGCCCAGTTATAAGTATAACGATCAGCATTATGCGGTTGATGATTCGCATTATAAACACTCTGCTAATCCTGGTGAAAAACTTCCTGCAGCGGTATGCAGACCGGCGAGTTGTCGGGGTTGGTATCCATGATATCGGCCATGTAGGCCCACCACTTCTTGACGATTGCGGTCTCCGACAACTCATCTGCAGTATTGTCGTCGGCCAGCTTCTGTACGGCAAAGAGTGTCAGCGTCTCCTCATCGAGAAAAATTGAATAGTCCGAGACGCCAGCTTTGCCCAATTCTTCAGCCAGTTCCGGCCAAATTTCGTCGTGGCGCTTTTTGTACTCGGCTTTGTAACCGGGCTTCAGTTGCATCTTGAAAGCATTGCGTTGCATGATATTTTGCTCCTGACTTCGAGGATGAAGGGTTTTAGCATTCGTCCCTGGAATTGTTGTTAAAGTCGAGGTTGAGTTTGTAATCATCTTTGAAAATTTCAATCTGGCCGCTATCATACTTGGATTGGATATAAGGGCTGTCGAAAACTTTTGGGTGCTCATAATCGACATATTCGCCACCAATTGTAGGCACATCGCTTGTATTGGCCGCATTAAATACCATTTCTTCCATGTCCGGTGCCGCACTCTTGTAAACCGCAACAATGCCTGTTTCTCTTGTGACGACGGTCCTGTGGAGTGTGAGATCGCCCTGAAAAATCATACGCTTATAACTTTCCAACGTTGGGTGGTCTGCCTTGCGACCGGCTTCTATCAGAATGGGACTGTATCTGTTGGTCAGTTGCAAAATCGTCCGGTCGTTATTGAATCTATAACTGTCTTTTCTAAGAACCACTTTGCCCCGGTAGCTGTCGGTCCCTTTTGCCCAGGCTTTAGCGTCGGCCTCTGCTTCCAAAAGAATAACCCGTATTGCCACATAAACATTTTCCTTCTCTGCAAATATCCATCCATCTGTTTCATCAATACGATCCCATCCGTTGCCCAGGAATAACCCGAATTCCCGATCATACCGATTGTCATTGGCTGGATACCAGTCTGGATTGGATTGTGCCCAACGTCTTCTTTGTTGGGTGATCAGCACTTGCTTGTGCTGGACGCTGTGATACACCAATTCCATGTCGTAGGCATTGTTACCATCGCTTTCTGCTTCGGGTGTATCCAGTGCAATGGTTGCCAGACGGGTGTTGGGATCTTTGGTCACCAGGCCTTGCCAGCGTCCGGCGGTTGATAGGTGGTTGTAAAGCGCATAAGGGTGATCCATCTGAGTACCCAGTATATAATCTGGCGTTACCCAGGTGTATTTGACAAACCGCGATGGTGTATCTCCCATCACGGAGCGCTCCGTGCCCAATGGACGAGGGCTGGTAGGCTCTTCTTCTCCAATGCCCCGAGAGAGATATGCAAATGACCCGAGCCGTTTTCGATCCAGAGCCAATTCCCATACGATTCTTGGCCAGGCGTAGTCGCTTAAGAGTTGCTGCGGATAGTTGAACGAGGTTTTGCCCTCACCACCCAGATAGAAAACGGCGAGGTCTGACATAGAATCGTACCCACCAGCAGTCTTGTGGTGGCGCGTTTTGGGACCACCTCGTAAACCTGCAATTTGTAGCTGTGCCCAATCGGCCCACATCAGATCTAAAAACATGCCAATTTTCTTTTTTAGCCTCTTATCACCACAGAAATTGTAGAGCATAAGAATATAACTGATGGTGTACTTCATATAGGTCGGCGAACCATTTTCAAGAAAGAATCCCCGCTTTGCACGCTCGGTGAAATAGTCATTGAGATAGGGCAACCAGGCACCGTAATGATCGGCTGCGTTGTAAGATTTTCCATCCGCCCAATTTGCGCGCCCACCACCGTGTCGATCACTGTTGCCCTGCCCACAATAGCCCGACTCGCCGTATCCGATGCCATCTCCATAACCGAGGTCGGGATAAATGCGGTCAACATACTCGGGTTCATTGGCAAAAATACGCGCACTTAAAAGATTACAGGCTTTTGTATTCAGATCGTGATTTTCACTACCCGCGATCCACCAGGTGCTCTTTTTTGCGACGGAAATATCATTTTTGTACCTGGTTCGCGCCCATAATAAAGCCAGCAAAGTTTGCTCTGTTTCAGGCGTGAGTCGATTTGGCATCTGTGTACTTTTAGACCCAAACCAATTGTAGAATGTAATCAGCCTTGGATTGCGCCACAGGCTGTAGAGACTCTGCACGGGTTGTATGCCTTTCGCCTCACATTCTGCGAGATTTGCCAGTTCGGTTTGAAAATCTATCGTCAATTCTCTGTTGACTTCGTTTAGATTTTGGTTGAGCCACATCTGATCAAATAGCTGGCGGTCTTTGCCTGAAAAATCTGTTTTTGCACCTGCTTCAAAGGCTTGTTGAATGCGTTGTGGGCGCGTTTCCAATTCTTCTGCCATTAATTCGGTGATACGCTTTTCGACGGGTGAATCACCAAATTCCAGAAGGGATCGAAACCAACTGTTTTTAGCATCTGCTTCGGGCATACTATCTCTCTTCCTCCATTTCCAGTTGTAAATAATCGTACATAACGCCAAAATGAGGATAGTTCTGTCGTTGTCCGCGGTGTTGTTTCTGCGGGAGGAGGTCGAGCGTCAACACATTCTCTCCTGTACGCAACAGCGACGCATCAAATGTAATAAAGTGTTCACTGAAGCGCCCGTAGATGCCACTGCGGGGAAGCGCACTGTCATTCTCCAAACCGGTAATCTTATCCAGAGATTTGCCATTGAGGCCGATAGCGATTCCCCCATCGCGATTCACCGACGCCAGAGCGATTGTGAGGGTCGCACGCCCGGACATTGGCCTATCATCGCATTGAAATCGGACCTTCCAGGTAGGCAGTCGCCAGTTGCCCTCGCCAGTCCGATCAGCAGGCTGTATGCGGGGTTGCCATCCACCTTTCTCTTCCCAAATTGCCATATGTGCATAATTCCAGTCGCTTCGCGCTTTACTCTTGCCGATCGCGAAATCGACGTCCCCGGGAAAATCCTTCTGGTAATTGAACCATAGACCCCAGTGACGATGGTCATCTCCGCGTCGAAATTCAGCAGCGGTTCGGTCTGGTTTCCCGACACGCCAGAGCAACTTGCCGAAGGAACGGGGTGACCACTGCAGACTGCCGAGTTTGACTTCGCCAGTTGTGTTGATCGTGACGTTATCTTTTCTAAATTCACCAATCATGTCAGGTGCAAACGCATAAAGCGTATATCTCCCTTTTCGAACAGCCGGTATTGCAAAGGAACCATCATTCGCCATTCTGGCACGGTAGATGTAGTTCTCTGCGCCTTGCTGCTGCCAGTCCAGCCCTCGATATTCCCGGGGCCGCGCCAGAACGACCCATCCATTGCTGTGGTGTGTCAGACCCGTGTCTTTGAATCTTCCCGTAACCACAGTCCTGTTGATCGGGTACTCCGGATGTTCCAGCCAGCTATAGGGCCAGCGCTTTCGATGTTTTTCACCCTCGCGCTTTGCATCATCCCACAAATGCTGGGTATCTTCACCTTTGTTCATATAAACAAAAACCGGCCCGAAGATTTTCTCCCATTTACCGCTGACGTAATCCCCTCTGCTGCCGTAGTGGTGAGAATAAAGCAGCTTCAGGATGATCGGCCCCCGATCAGTCGCGTGGCTGGTATTGTGTTGCTTTGTCGGACCGCCGCAGAGGTATTCATTGCTCGGCGTGACCATCCACACGCCCTGCTTTCCATTGTGCAAACCGTGTACAAGAGCCTCCTCAGTTGGAGATGACCAGTTATACTTTGTATCCATCTTTCCCGATTGAAGCGCATGTGTGGCATCCATCACCATGCCCTTTGCGCTGGATATTGCCTTGCTATCTGGAATTACACCAGAGAGTTTGTCATTGACCCTGATATTCACCATCGAATCATTTAAGCGCATCCCAAAACGGAGTTGTGTCAGCACTGCGTCGCCCGTATCCTCGGGTTTGCTGGCCACGACATAGTAATAGAATCCCGAATCACCCGCTCTCAAGACATAATGGCGTTCCATCTTGAACGGGAAACCTTTGGGTTGTTTGGGGGTGAATGAAATATCGACCATTTCCGTGTTATTGATGTGGACGTTAAACTCGGGGTTTTGGTCGCGCAAAAATTTTGCCCTTGCCCTCGACTCTTTACCCGCCATATAGTTTGTATCCGAATCATCGACATAACTGGCCAGGATGGTGAAATATCCAAACTGCCTGGGAGATAGGAGAGCGTCTCCCTGATGCGCCAGCGAGATAATCCGTCCAGACGACTTTTGGATTGTCATCGAAACGGAACTGTTCTCAAGGATGATTCTATTGCCAGATTCAACAAGCATCGAAACCTCGGCGAAAACAGGCGTGCTGATCATGCACTGGATGGATAAAAGCAGACTACACGCCGTGAGTCTGCCAAACCCAATTTTTTTGAACATTTTGTGTCTTGCTATGAGGCGCTGCATAACGAAATGTCTTGATTGAGATTCATTTTTGTATGTACTATTATACCAGTAGTTCTACACTCACGTTGTCTTGCGCTACACCGATCAGGTAGCGCGGACTGAACTCAAAACAATGGGAAGAATATATATGGCACAGGCACAAGGACGACCACACATACTCATTCTCACGGCGGACCAGCTACGGGCGGATTCCATGGGCTGTGCCGGTCATCCGCGGGTCAAAACGCCGGTCATCGACTCGCTTGCCAACGAGGGCATGCGGTTCAGCAATTGCCACACCGTGTCGCCGGTCTGTCAGCCAGCGCGCGTGTCGTTCATCACTGGCACCTATCCCCACAACCACGGTATCTGGTACAACCGCGGCGAACTGCCGATCAACTATCCGACGCTGTTCTCCCAATTGCAGGACGCCGGCTATCACACGGCAACCGTGGGCAAGTCGCATCTCTGGAGCCACAAGAAGGTGTCTCATTTGCGCGAAGGCGAGCCGTATATGCAAGCGCTCGGTTTTGACGTCATCGACGAACTCGGTGGACCGCGGGGGAGTCTCAACTCCGGTTCGTATTTCACCGACTATCTGCGCGAGAAGGGTTTGTACGAGCTCTTCGTCAGCGATACGCGCGAACGGGTTCGCGACCCAAAGATCGTCAGACCAGCGGCGTTTGAGGAGGACGATCACATGGACGGGTATGTGGGCAGGCGCTCGGTCGAGTTTGTCGATTCTGCGCCCGGGGACTGCCCGACCTGTCTGTTCGTCAATTTCCCCGGGCCACATGATCCGTGGGACGCGCCCGGGAAGTACGCCACCATGTATGATCCGTCCGATTCGCCGCCCGCCATCGGCGTGCCACTACGCCCCGCCACGCTCCCCGACGAAGTCGCTCAGAAGGAGGATTTCAAGACGGAGCCTGGCTTGACCGCCGAAATCGCCGCCGCGATCCGGGCAAACTACGATGGCAAGATCACATTCGTCGATTACTGGTGCGGTGAGATCCTTGCGGCGTATGAACGACGCGGCTGGCTCGATGATCTCTGTGTCGTGTTCTGGTCCGATCACGGCGAAATGACCGGCGATCACGGCAGGGTGTTCAAACGCACCTTTCACGAATCTGCGTTGCGGGTCCCCCTGATCCTGCGCTGGCCCGGACGGATACCGTCCGGTACTGTCTGCGACGCACTGGTGGAAACCATCGATGTCGGCCCTGCCTTGCTGGAAGCCCTGGGGCTCGACCAGTTGCAGATGTCCCTTGGGCAGTCGCTGGGGCATTTGTTCGCGGAACCGACCGCACACCACCGCACCGAGGTGCTATCAGAGATCTTCTACGGTGGTTCGCGCAATACGATGGTGAAAAACGAACGCTACAAGTACGTCATAGATCAGCACGGCATGGGGTACATGCTGTACGACATACAGCAGGATCCGGATGAGCAGCACAATCTGATCGGCGATCCCGAGCATCGGGATACGGAGAACGAGATGCGGGACACGCTGCTTCGCCGCCTCGCGGCCAGCGCGTTTGTCATGGACAGCGTGAACTTGTGAAAACAGCCTCACATCGCAACGACTCTCTGATCAGAAGTACGCGTTTCGCTATTTTCATCCCCAAAAGCCGCGTTGTCTTCGTCATAATACCTGTTGTATCGTATGTTATTCCCTCCGCTTACCCACACGGCGCGAAACAGTGTTTGCCGTTTTGGCGGCATTGTAGCAATCACTTCTTTGGGTACGCTGCGACCTCCCCATCTGCTGTTTACGGCATTGTAGAGGTGAAACAAGCTCAACCGCTGGCGATTCTCATTTGTCCACCGAGTACCGGTATGGCATAGTGCTTCTGTGAAGATCAGCGCAGAACCTGCAGGGCACGTATATGTGTCCCAAATTTCGCTCTCACGGTTGCTCAATGACTCAGGTCGTTGAAATGCTGCCTTGTGGCTGCCAGAAGCCAGCATGGTGCCCCCGTCACCCGGCTTGATCTCATTTAATTCCCAAACCACGCGTGTCAATCCCGAATGCACCTTGCCTGGAAGCATCTGATAGATGTGTGAATTTCCAATAAGATTGAAATAGCCGCTGCCACCGTGAGGCTTGAATTGATCGTATCCCGCCTCGCGATAGTCAGTGCGTGTGCGCTCAAATGTAAACCCATAACAGTCCTCGGTTGCCAACTGTTGACTTGAAACAATCTCATTCAAAATTCCGACAATCACGGGATGATCCAGCAGCACTTGAGAAGGCCCTCCCACCGGATTTCGTTCTTCTGGCGGAAGCGACTCAGGCTCCTTAACGAGCTTCATCTGGTGTTCGTGGATCTCTGCCAACTGATCGCCCTCAACCAATCCCGGTAGGCAAATCCAGCCCTTCATATCAAACAGGTACTTGTGCTCTTCGGCCATGGGAACGACCGGGAGTCCATCGGCATTGGTGGTCGGTAACATTTTGCCCACATCAGATTCCAGGTTTGGACGTCCTCGATTCATTGCGTCTAACTCCTTTCTGTCATTGCGGTTCTCCTTCAGTTTGTTGGGATAAGGCATGTTAATACCACAATCGCTTGCTGGCAATTCAATTTGGCTAAACGCAGTATGAGCATGAGGATGATGTCCATTCTATGGCGTATCGACCCACCAGTGAATGAGGTTGGTCAGGCTCAGTTCATACGCGTGCGATGATTGTATCAGCAGGCGGTTTTGCCTGTTGGGATTGTGTGAACCAACCGCGATGCTGTTCGAATATGCGCCTGTCCCCGCCTCGCGCATCCTTAAAATGGTGCCATCATCCCAGTTAAGACCATCTTTTGAAGAATACAGAACAAAGTGACCTTTGTCCTTCTTCTCGCCCTGCAAATGTCCACTGCGTCCGGACATGAAATAACTGCCGTTTAGCACGGCCATCTGAGGATTCCGGATCTTCTTTTTAAAGTGTGCGATCTTCGGTTCGGACCAGGTGAGACCATCGTTGTCGCTTATCACATAGTCCATCGTGTCCTCAGCGTTCTTGTTGTATATGTATGTAATGATGCTTCCCGAAGCGAACTTCTCCATAGTGCCATACGATTTCCCGGTGGTGTCGAAGGGAAGCTCACTGCGCAGCTCGAATGTCCGACCGCTGTCTTTGCTCACGTACAACTGATACACGTGTTCGTCCTTGTTGCCCAGGAAGTTGATCTCATTGTCGTTCTTGAAGTGAAGCGCGAGTATCTCTCCGTTGTAATACCGCGCATCGTAAAGCCTTCCCCGGTTGTCGCACAGTTCATACGGCTCACTCCAGGTGTGTCCTCCATCTTCACTGATGATATAGGTCGGGATCTGAAAACGCCTCCAAATGGCATCGTTTGTGATGTTACACACGAGGAAGAAGAGGACGATGTCGCCGTTGTCTGTCAGTACTGCTTTCTCGCCGAAGGCAGAAAATTTCTCGGTGTTGGGGCCACCTTCTTGCCCCTCGTCGAACAGGTTTTTTGAATAGTCGAGCACGATTGGCTCGCTCCAGGTTTCGCCGTAGTCGGTAGAACGCTTGTATTCCATCCATCCCACGGCCGAGTGACCTTTGTTGTCTTCGTTGCAGTTGGGATAAAAGGCGAGGATCTTCCCGTCTTCATACTCGACGAGTGCGTGTCCAAGATTTCCACCTCTTTTTGCCGGAGAGTGATCGACGAAGAGAATCCCATCGTTCGGTGGATTTTTGGGTGTGATCTCATAATCTGCTTTGTTTGAGTTCACGTCCATAAGTGTCTCTCTGGGTGAATTTAAGTGCCTTTGTAGATATTGGAAGAGTACATTTCAAAGCCTTCGGGGCCGGGGTAGCCATCGAAGAGTTTGCATTCGGGCACATTGCCAACTGCGCCATTTTTGAGCCAGTCGATGAATATGGGGTCGGCATTGCGGTGTGCGAGTTCGGCGAGGCCCGACGCATGAAGGTCTTGAACGCGATCGGGATTTTGAGAAGCGATATTGTCCAAAGAGCCGTAGGGGGTGAGGATGCTGTCTTCGGGATTTGGGTGCCATTCGAGATAGCCTTCACGATCGAAGACTGTAAAGTAACCGCGTTGAAGATGTCGCATCATTTTGCCGCGAGCCACGCCTGATAGGGCGATTTCGCGGTGGCCCATGCTGTTATTGCGCGCAGCGTTGAGGATGTCGTAACTTTCGATATTGTCGGGAATAGGCGCGCCTGATAGGTTGGCGATGGTGGCGAAGAAGTCCTGAGGTTGAAAGATCGCAGAACTGCGACCTGTGTCGCCTTCGGGTGTTTTGATGAAAAGTGGGATGTGGATTTCCTGTTCGCGAACGGGTGCGCCTTTGCCGATCATGACGTCGGTGCGATAGGGGATGGTGGGAAAGCTCGCTGCGAAGGCACGGTCGAAACACCAGGATTGTGAGGATAGGCGGTCGAGGTTGGGTGTTTCGATCCAGTCATTGCCGTTGGCGCCGATATAGTCGTAGCGCATGGTGTCGATGATTAAGAGAATGATGTTCATTGTAAATCTCTACCGGTATCAAATGCCCATCCGTCCCACATGTTGTCAACGGTCGCTGGCACATCCTCTCGGAAGTTTCGGGTATCGACCCACCACTGGCGGTTTGGTGCTGGTCCGTGCGATAGGTTAAAAAATGGCGTCAAACCATCTCGTTGATACTCACAGGGAACGACGAGACGCACGACAGGTCGATCGCGCTCAGCAGAGCGATTGACACCTCCCCCGTGAATAAGGCGAGGGTGCCAGAAAACAACGTCTCCTGCTTTGCCGGAAAACTCCACTGGCGTGATTTCTCTCAGCGCATTGTCACGGGCTTTGCTATATGGCTCTGCGAGGTCGGGATCAAGGGGACCGTAAACAGTACTGTGATACAGGTGACTCATGTAATGTGACCCCGGCCAGATTGTAAAGCCACCAGAGTGCGGAGGCACCGTATCTACAAAGACCATAGCAGACAATTGAGCCGCTGTATGGTCTCCATGGGGCGCCAAACGACTTTCTGAATTTGGCGGTTTTGGAAATATACAATAGACCCCGCGCACCCGGTTTGAACGCTTAACCGGCTCGCCGATAAACAATGAAACCAACTGCCGCATACGTGGGTGGTTGGCGATCTTATCGACAAAAAAAGGCTCTGTACCAATTTTACGCGAGCGCATCTTCCAGGTACCGCGCGAAAACTGCCCTGCGTTTTCGGCATCCGCCTCTGTCCACTGCCCGTGTGGCGCATCGAACCACGTTTGCACATCGTCGCGCTTGACAATCTCACGCGGTACATTTTCCCACACGTAATCCACGATCCGGTCAAACGTCTCCTTCTCTTGCAGAAACCCGCGTTTCACAATAAAACCATTCTCTTTAAAAAACGCGACTTCGGCTTCACTGAGGGTGGGATCTCCGTTTATAAATTCTGGATCGGGCAAGAGGGTTGGGTCTCCGTTCGCAAATTCTGGACCGACCAATACATGGGGCTCACGGATGACGACATCTTCGGAAATTCTGAGCGCGTGTAAACCGCTTCCTTCAAATGGCGGCACCAAAAGATTGTAGAATTGTTGCGCTTTCTCCTTCTGATTCATACCTGCCAATTCGGCTTTCACAGGCTCAATATCCATATCTAAATAAAGGTAAGCGCCGAGCCTCATACATCTAAATGCAGGCTCCCATGAAAAGGGTTGAATCTGTGGAAGCGTCCACTCGTGATCGCCCGTCCAGTAGGGATAAAGCCAATCAAAGGCGCGTCGCATGGATCGCCCATCGGTAGATTCAAAATTGGCGAGATCAATACCCCACTGTCGGCCAATTTCAGCGAGTTCTAAAAGAAGCTCCAAATTCATACTCGCGTATCCAAGTGCCTTTGTGCGTGCGAGTTCCAGAGGCTGTTGACCATCTGGCTCAATCTGATCGGCAATCCTTCTTTCTCCCACTCCTTTTAATATCATTCGCGCAAGATCTGATTGCCCTGCAAAAAGCGCGAATGTCACAACCTGAACATCATAAGCACTCGAATGGTTATTGCCATGACGCGCTTCGTCAACTCCATAAGGATGCTTCAACATCCATTCGAGAAACGCATGAAACCAGGCCTGCAAATCTTCCATATCTTTTTGGGACCAGTTTTTAGAGTCGCGCAAAAAACTGACCGCGGGGAGCATCTCGCGTGCAAATGCAGCCGTCTCAATAAGCCCGATACCTCGCCCTTCGCATATCCCGGGTATGGCCTGCCCAAACAAAAGGTTTGGGTTCATTCTGGTTTCGGGATTCATAAACCATGTTCGCAACAACAATGCAGCATGAGTTGCGTAGTCTTCTCGATGTGTAAAACCATACGCAAACCCCAGCGTTTTCACCGTTGAAATGAATTTTGCCAACAAAGGGCGGTCCGTTTTCTCGACCTCGGGATTGACCTCGCCATCTCGTCGGATATAAGGCAAACCGTCAGGCTTATCGGGGTCTGGCCACCAGTAAGGCCCAACACTCATGTAATCGTGTTTGTCACCACTGGAAGGCAAGATCGGTTTGTTCACAATGGTCAGCGGTTCCTGCTTCAAAGCGGCATCCGCTTTCACAAGCAAGGCTTTAAGGGCTTGCCCACACGGGTTATCTTCCTGTTTGCTCAACGAGCGTGCCCGCTTGATGTAATCGGGATCTACTGTAAATATGGGTTCAGCAGGTGAAAACGCCTTGAGCAGATCAGCTTCTTTGTCCGGATACATGTGAATGCTCCTGTTTCGAGTTGGTCATGGTATCGTCTGTGATGTTACAAGTGATCGGTTAATATGAATACAATATTGGGCTGCTTTGTACTGGCCACAAAGACCTCCTTTGATTACTGGCTGAGGCACACCCGTTGTCGAGTGGCGATTTCCTTCACCATCGACAGTGGGCGAGATGTAAAATCATCTTTGAACAGTTTCTAAACTTTGTTAAGTTTTTGTTATGATCTTGCCCTGTTCCCAACCCTATTGAGGCTTAAGTCTATGGCTGATCCCGAAATTCTGGTGCTGGGCGGTCCCGAGCGCGATCTCTATCTGGCCCCGGCCGATCTGGAGCGCCTGGATAGCTTTGCGAATTGGACGTGGCTCCCCTGTGAAGCGGGCCAGGTCCAGCCCGGTCACCAGGCCGAATTGTCGCGACGGCTGGCGTCCGTCCAGGCCCTGATCGTCTATTCGGGGGCGCCCTACATCGGCCCCGAATTCATGGAACAAGCCCCCGAGCTACGCCTCATCGGCGAATTGAACGGCGATCGTTTCGCCGAGCGCATCGACGTGGAGGCGGCCTGGCAACGAGATATCCGCGTTGTCGATACCACCAATGGCTCGTCCTACCCTGTCTCTGAGTGGGCCCTGGGCCTTATTCTCGTATCGTTGCGCAACGCCGGTTATTATCTGCGCCGCTACCTGGAGGGAAATTGCCGCAAAACCCGCGACAACCCCAGCTTCCTGCGCGGCGAACTCACCGGCAAGACCGTGGGTCTGATCGGCTGCGGCCATGCTGGCCGTCGCCTAATAGAATTGCTGCGCCCTTTCCGGGTCGCCATCCAGGTTTACGACCCCTACCTGCCTGGAACCATGGCCGAAGCCCTGGGCTTTTTCCTGACCTCACTCGAACAGGTCCTGTCGAGTTCCGATGCGATTGTCTGTCTGGCCCCGCTGACCCCCGGGACCCAGGGCATGATCGGTCGGGTCGAACTGGATCTGATCCCCTCGGGGACTGTACTGGTCAATGTCTCCCGCGGTCCTATCATCGATTCGGTCGCTCTGGTGGAACGCCTCAAGCGCGGCGATATTATCGCCGGCCTCGATGTTTTCGATCCCGATCCTATCCCCGACGGCCACGAAATAACCGGGCTGGACAATGTATTCCTTACGCCCCATATCGCCGGCGTCACCCGGGCCGCCTACTGGCGCTTTTTCGAGCTGATGGTAGATGAGTTGGACCGCTTTTTTCACGGCTTTGAGCCCTATTTCGAATTGACCCAGCGCACCCTGGATGACCGCAGTGGCCGGCCCCCCGCCACTCATTTGTTCTGAACACGCTTTCCAGATCGCTCACGGTTTTCCATCCACGCCCCATAATAACCCCGTCCATCCAAAAAGGCAACAACCTCATAGCACATAAAGTAGGGATAGCCGTGATCGGGCGTCCAGTCCTTCTTGCGAAACTATGGTCTTCATTTTTTATGTTTTAAATCTCTTTGGGTGAAAGCAGAAAATGGTCGAACCACGCGACCATCTGCTCGAAGTACTCAACGAGAAAGCGATGATTGCCGTCGGGTTGATAGACTTTGAAACGATCATCGTGCCCTGTTGATGCATAGGCTTTTTGTACAACGGGTATAAGGGCATCGACGCCTTGACGCGGCATGTCTTCGTCCCGGGTGGGCGAGATCATCATAAAAGGTCGCGGGGGCATGCAGGTGGCTACGACGCACGGATGATCAAAATGACACAGGAAGTTAGGGATGTAGTAATAAGCACTGTGTCGTTCGTTGTCGCCGTGGTGAATGACGCTGGCCAGGCTACCAAGGCCACCACAGACAGTTACGCCTGCCGCGATCCAGGGAGCACACGCCATCGAATACCAGGTTGCGTTGCCGCCAAGCGACATGCCTGTCAGGCCAATGCGGCTTTTGTCAACGCCATTTATCGCGCAAAGGATTCGAGCGGCTCTGAGTGTTTCTTCGACCAGAATGCCCATCTGGCTTCGTCCATAAGGAGCCAGGAGCTTGCTCTCGGTTGCCCATTCTTCAATGCTACGGCGCCTTCCTTCTGTGCCCTTGATCGAGATGGCCAGTGTGGTGAACCCTCTGCGTGTAAGTTCACGTCCCCAGCCGATCAATGGACCATCGGGAGATTGATGGAATTGTGGATGAGCGACCCGTTCTGCAGAACCGGACGTGCCAGAAATGCATACGATTCCCGGTCGCAATTTTCCAGTATGTCTAAGCGGTTCCATGAGGATGGCAGGAACGGTTTCGCGCAGTGAGTTCTGGTAGCTCAGGTGGGTGACGCGAATGTCTTCGGTTTCTCGCGTTTCTGAAGTTGTGAAATCTACATTGTCTGGGACTGTAACCAGCCCCAGAAGCTCTATGAGCTTTGCACGGATATCTGAGTCGGCAAGGTCAGATGTGGATGCTGGCTGGATGTCGGGTGGTATGATAGGTGACATATCGAGAAACCTTTGATTCATTGGTTGCGGGCTACTCAAACCAATGAGGGGATTGTGGGCGCTTCGTGCGAATCGACTCCAGTGCCGCCTCACAGATAGAAACGATGCGTGCACCCCATCGAGCCGGGATCGGATTACTGATTTTGCCGTCGAGCAGATTCAGATAATCGACCACAGAGCGTCCCCAGCCGTGTCCTCCAATCACTTCATGGGCAGATGATTCTTCAATTGGAACTGGCTCATGGCCACGGCGGAAGAGTTGGCCTTTCCACAACGTGCCCTCGGTGCCATATACGGCCAAAAAACCACCGCCCATTCCCTCGCCCATGCCATGTCCGGAGCAGCCGCTTGTCACAAAGACTTTGCCTGTGACGCCATTTTCAAATTGAAGGATCACAATGTAACAGTCATCATCTGGAAACACCGGAATGCTGAGCTTATTGCTATAGGCATAGACCTCCGCAACCGGGGATTCGACCGTCCACAAAATCAGATCAAGTGGGTGGCAGCCGCCGCCCAGCAGGATATTCTGGGGATTTTGCTGATCAATGCGCCAGGGTGTGTGGTTTTTGCCCTCGGGTGAATAATGACTCCACATGTCGTGGATGTAATCGCCCTGGACAAAGAAAACATCGCCAATCTCGCCGGATTGGGCCATCAGCACCATTTCGTGCCAGGGATGCAGGTAGCGCATGGTTTGGTCGGTCATGACGTGCCGGCCACTTTTTGCCTCCGCGTCGAGGATGCGTTGGGCATCTGCCACTGTGGTTGCAAGCGGTTTTTCCACCAGGACGTGGCAGCCCTGCTCCAATGCCAGGACAGTCTGGTCGGCGTGCAGGTGATCCGGTCCTGCCACGACTACAACATCGGGCTGCGTTTCTCGCAAGAGTCGAGCGTACTCGTGACCAGTCGAGGCATCCGGATATTGTTCCTGCATAATGTCCAACTGCGCTGGCTGTGGATCGACGAGACCCACAATTTCTCCACATCCATCGGCGGCGGCTACCTGAGCCACGTTACGGCCAGCGCTTCCACAGCCGCTAATCAAGAATTTGTAACGCTTCATGGCAAAGACCTCAATAATGGTTCCATGTGCCCTCCATTGCCTCTGAAATTTGAACGTTCACTACCTTCTTTTTTTATTAATTTCAGCGATGGTATCGCCGGTTATTTTGACAGTGTGGGTATCTACTCGCTCAACGTCCTCACGGGTAGCTCTGGCCTCGGCACTGGTAGCGGACTGATATTCGGTCGCGAAAATATACGGAGATGGGATTGTATAAGGTGCGATTTCTCCGATCCGCCCCATGGCCTTGCGCGCGCCCTCCCGGATCAAATCTCGAGCTTTAGTGGGGGAGAGGGAGAGGGCAGCCGTGCGGCTGAGCCCCTCTTTTACGACAACGCCTTCGATGGTGGGAACGTAACGTCGGGCTTCATCTACAGCAGCCTGATCCCCGCTGACAAAAACCGTGGGCACGCCAACCTCACCGGCATGAGCCATGTTGAAACCAATTTCGCCGATCAGTTCATCGTTCAACCAGCAGTTGGCAATGCTTCGGGAACTCCAACTGTGACACAGCACACCATCAGGGGTGTTCTCCATCGCGTGATGGCCATACAAAAACTGCGCCTCAAATGTCAATCCCATCTCCCACGCAGAACCTCTGGGGCGGCCGTATATCACCCGGGCTTCGCGGTGGATATGTTCGATATTGATTCCACCACTGCCGTGTCCATCCAGCACGATAGGGTCTGTGGCGCCTCCTTCCATAGCACCGTCTATGAGGGCGTTGATCTCCAGAGTGGCGAGATATTTGGCCTGTTCGTTGTCGCGCCCCCCGTCGTAAGTTTGAGTTTTGAAATCTACGACGCCGGCAGTGCCCTCCAGATCGCATAAGATAAGAATTCTCATGGAAAGTCTCCTGATGAACATGGCGGAAGATGTTTTACGTTATCAAAGTACATGATTGTGGGGCGATCCTGCAAGCAGAGATGCGCCCGCCTCTCTTCCAACGAGAGATGCTCCGTCCAATTGCGTTTGACTCCGGCATGGTCACTTCCTATCTTGCCCCTGAAAGATATTTTGCTACCTGAATCGTTTTTTTAGAGGAGGATCGGAAGGATGGCGGTTAAACCGGATTTTCGCAAACCAGCGCCGGAAGGGGTGGTGGAGCAGACCGGCATCGGTTCCGGTACAGGCAATGGGATGGTGGCTTTAGACGACGGCTCCCTGATGATGGTTGTGGGGAGCCACTGCCATATCTCGACCGACGGCGGCCAGACCTGGGGCGAGTCGCGACCGCTGAACTGCGAGGCGATGGGAAGTTCTTCCAACCTGTCGTGTATAGAGCTGCAGTCGGGCAAGCTGGCACTGGCGCACCGGGGCAGGGAGGAGGCGGGAAGGGGGACGGAAATGTTCAACTGGAATCCCTTTTATTTTTCGGTGTCGGAAGACGACGGCCAGACCTGGGCGGGCGCGTGGCCGATGAGTCTGCTGGGTGGGCCGTACCACGATGCAATGATTCAGCTGTCGAGCGGGCGGCTGCTGATGCCCAGCCGGATCTGTCACAGCAACAACCAGCATCCGGGTTTGGAATACGAGCGGGTGAGCAGTTACGGGATCTGGAAGGGGCTGCGGTTGCAGGTAAGCGGACATTATCACTATCCAGAGGTAGATATCGCCGCGGTGAGTTATTCGGACGACGAGGGACAGACGTGGCAGCAGTGTCAGGGGCAGTTGATGGGCTGGTTCGACGCGGAGGGCATTCCCAACGGGCGCGGAGGAATCACGGCGGTGGATGAACCGAGCGTGGCGGAATGCGCGGATGGGCGGGTGGTGCTGATGGCGCGATCCACAGTGGGGCGGCTGGTACAGAGCGCCAGCGAAGATGGCGGCCAGACCTGGACGCCGATTTTGCCGAGCGATCTGGCGAGTTCGTATTCGCCGCCGAGGTTGCGGCGGATTCCGAGCACGGGCGACTTACTGTGTGTGTGGAACCAGGTGTCGCGGGATGAGATCAAACGGGGCTATCGGCGGGGGAGACTGTCGGCGGCGATTTCCAGGGACAGTGGTGCGAGTTGGGAGCGGTTCAAGACTATCGAGGTGAGCGACGGTATGGAGGACATGGAGCGGGTGGTGCCGCAAGAGCCGATTACGCCGGTGGTTGGGCTGCCCGAATTGGGCACGCTGCCAGAGGGTTTTGCCACCTTCGACTACCCCAATGTGTGGTTTGCGAACGATAAGGTGTTCCTGACCTACCATCGAAGCTGGGTCGAAGTAGATGAGGACGCCGGAGAAGCGGTGACACTGGGGGAACGGAAAGGGAGGGCGAGGAAACCGCGCGAGATGGTGCTGCGCATTTATCCATTGGCGGCGTTTTACCGCTGAAATGTCGTTTATTCTATTTTTGTATAGTCTGAAGTGAGCGTTAAACCACCCGACTTCACATTCATAAAGCAGGCAGTTGTTCCCTCGGGCTGCGTGGCGGTTACCACCCACTGATCAGCCTTTCTCTTCAGCTTTGCAGGTGATTCGAACCACTTCCTGTTACCGGTTATCCCAGTATCAGTAGTTGATATTAGAATGGCCTCATCCAAAGGCCTTGATGATTCAAAAATCACTGTGAACTGCCCGTTCTCTGTCTCGGACGAAATTTGCCTGGCCCAGAGTTTGCCCTCTTTGATAACGCTGTCTGCGAAGGCATAGCTATCCGGCGGTTTCATGCCGGCCTGGTGTCCGTGTTTCATGTCGGGGATCAGACATACCATGTAGGGCCCAGATACCGTGCGATAGCAGGAAGCCTGTTTGTCCAATGGAAAGTGTTGATCTCCCGGCCAGGAGAGCCAGAGGGTCGGGGTTTCCACTTTTTTTAAGCGCAGCACAGGATCCCAGACCTCTTTGTAAAGGTCATTATCTCCAAGCGCCCTGCCGTATTGATTGGCCGCCTGGGATAGGTTCCCGCATCCGTACGTCAAAATGGCAAAAGCGAAGCGGTCGTCGATACCGATAACAGTGCTTGCAATAATGCCTCCCCAGGAGATACCCATCAGGCCGACTTTCGTACTATCTACCTGCGGCAGGGAACGAAGTAGCGAGTTAGCGAGGATTGCATCGGCAACGGCGTGATATATCCACTGTTCTTCAATCGGTTTGTCGGAGTCCCCGTAAATACCTGCGCGAACTGGTCCTGACCAGGGATGTTTTTTCCACCTGTTGCGCCTATTGTCGCCGGGTTTCCCGGGATCCCGTTCATCTATCTGCCCTTCCACTGCGATACTGATTGCCGCGTATCCGCGGGCATTCCACTTTTCAACCCACTCCTTAAAGGCGGTTCCGCCACCGCCATGGACTAACAGGATCCCCGGGACCTTGTGGTTCGACGATGCATCCTCAGGGATACCGATCCAGGCATAGACGCGGGTTGGTTTTCCCTCGTACATAAGCGCATCAAAGTAGATCGTCTTCAATTCCCCTGCGCCAATACTGACAATTTGCTCTTTTTCATTGCGGACAACCGGCGCGTCTGTCAGCTCAGCCAGTGCGAGTATTTTTGTTTCCTCTGTGCGGTAATCAGCTTGCACGCTCAAAGTCCTCAGCATTGCTGTAAAAATAACCGTCCATTTAATCATTCTCATTTGAAGGGCTTCCGCTTCATCGAAGTATCATAACTTTTTCCTATTTCCCTTAATCCCGAATTAGTCGAGTCTCCCTTGATAGCAGGCATCATCCCACAGGGTCGCGCGGAAGCGTGGCTCATTACCCGTTAGTACTGCAACCGCATCCTTGCACGCATCGGTGAAACAACGTCGATGGCAGAAATCCGTGCCTCCTGCGATATGTGGGGTTGCCAATACGTTGGGATGCCGACGAAACCATGCATCGGGCGGGGGAGGTTCCGGTGCGAACACATCAATCGCCGCAGCAATCTCCCCGGCCTCAATGCGTTCCCACAGCGCGTCCTGCTCAACCACTGCCATGCGCGTAACAAGCACGAACAAAGCACCCCGTGGCAAGGCGTTGATGACTTCTCTGCTGATAATCTGCTGGGTTGTTGGCGTTGGAGGAAGGCCGACGACGAAGATTTCACTGGACGCAGCCAGTTCCACGAGTGACAGGGCGCGCTCGACACCGTGTGCTGCAAGTGCGGCATCTGCGACATAGGGGTCGTAGCTTCTCGTGGTACACCTGAATGGCGCAATCAGTTCGGCGTAACGCCGGTTGATGCTGCCGAATCCGGCGAGTCCCACACGCCTGCCTGTCAGGTCACCGTGGACAAAGCCCGGCTTGTTCCACGCATGAGACTTCCATTTGCCCTGGCGTGCGAGGTAGAGCGATTCGGGGATATCGCGAATGAGATTGAGTGTCATGGCGAGCGCAAACTCGGCAACCGATGGCGTCATGCTGCGCGAAGTATCAATAAGCGGGATGTCGCGGTCTGCCAACTCCTGCAGGTCAACCCAATCATTGAAGCGATTGTCAAACGTTCCCGCCAGGACCTTCATCCGCTCGGCAGATTGCCAATCTTTAGGGGTGGTTGCAGGACGATGCCAGGGGCCTATCACAATACCATCGGCAATGGGAAAACGCTTGAGGAATCGCGTGAATGCTTCCTTGTCCTGTTGATCAGTTTGGCGGATGATTTCGACTTCGCCATGAGCCTCAAGGAACGCACAGCCTTCGTCGGTGTACTTCCGCTGTCGATGGGAATCCGTCTCGAACACAAGAAAGTGCATGGACTTACCTCCAAATACTTTGCTAATATCAGTTTTGTGGAAAATGGGCGACTGTCTCGCCGATTGCCTCCCGTGTCTATTCACCATTCGACAGCCGTGCGACCTCCCCGCGCAGTCGGGCATTCTCTGTTACGATCTTGCCAGTGCGAACGTCTTCCTCTCTGAACTTTGCCATGAAAACCGCTCCGTTTGGCGTGCGATTGTAATCATAAATGATGTAGATTGTTCCATCGCCTGCCTGCACGCCATCGGGATAGGTGACCTTCTCCCTTTCATCCAGCATGAGTTCGCCCTGCCACGTCTGGCCTTCATCGTCGGATACAAACGCCACTAGTTTCTCGCGTCTCGTCTTTTCGGTCATGGATCCATGCTTGACCAATAACAATGCGCCAGATTTCAAACGACGCACAAAAAACCGGGTGGTCGGATGTGGTATTTTAAGACGTTCAACGGGCGACCATGTCTTTCCATGATCGTAAGAAACTGTCTGGCCGATGCCACGGACCCGCACCAGCATCCAGAGTGAGCCATCCTTTCGTTCAACAATCATCGGTTCATCAGGGCCCCGCAATTCCGCGTTATCAATATTGGCAGTACCACGAAGCTCGAAGGTCTTGCCCTGATCGCGCGAGGCGTAGACCTTGATGCTGTTGTCAGTCTTCCATACAGACGAGGTAAAGAGCCAGTCGCCATCCGATAGTACCGTTGGTTTGTTTAGCATAATGCCATTGCCCAATCGACGCGGTTTCGTCCATGTTGGATTCTCAGCATCTGGATTGCTGGTGACAATGGTCCATATGCCGTAACGGCCATCTTGTTGACCAAGACTCTGTCCCCAGAAAACCCACATCCGATCCTGGGGATCGATCCAGATGGAAGCGGACATAGCCCGAACGTCCCTACAGGGCAGTATCATGACTTTTGGATCTGACCAGGTGTGCCCATCGTCATCACTCCGAATCAAGACTTGGTAGTTTCGCGGGCTTTCGACATCCCGCCCGTAAACTGCCCACAACCGTCCCTTAGTAGTGCGTTCGATGCTTGGCACGCCCTGTCGTGTGGTCGGCGGCACATGCTGTTTCCACGGATTGACAATAACCGTCGCCGGTTCGAGTGCAATATCGGCATCACGCTGTTTCTCAGGTTCTGCATCTGTCATGTTGTTTTCCTCAATTGTTTTGGGGCGTGCGATTCCCGCAAAAACGCAAAGGTCACAAATAGTGCAAAGAATGCCGAAAGGACTGCCAACAACATCGGCAATACGGGAAGGTTGACGAGAGTACTCAGGAAGATGATGAACGCCATCAAGCCGATGGCATACATCCTGTGCAGGTCAGATGTCATTACCCTTCCTCTATAGGGTAGTTGGATCGTTGGTATAAAAAACATTGTTCACAACAGTGTTATCCCTCCCTGTTGGAGCAGGGATATTTTTCTGATCAAGATAGTCCACCCATACCATATCGTTCTCAGCCTGCGAAGTCCTGGATTCTTTGATATACGCTCAATTTGGCCTGATCCAATTCCTGCCCATACTCCTGGAAAAACAAAGGAATCCACTCATTGCCAAGGTTTCTGCGAATGGTGTAACAGACTGCGACAAAGTCGAGATACCGATCTCCGACTCCTGCATAGCCCAAATCAATGTAGCCACTTATACGGCCATCGTGGATCATAACGTTGGGCAGGCAATAATCCCCGTGGGTGAATACCATGTCCTCTGGCGGGAGGTCGGTCCGTATGCTGTCCAGCTCATCCCGAAGAACCTTCCTCGTTTCACCATTTGGTATCTGACTATCTAACACACCTGCGTCAATCAGGTCTGTCGTCCACACAAGATAGTGCTCAAAACGGCGATCCAATGGGCACGAGTTGACAGGTATCGCGTGAATCTCGCGAAGTCCATGGGCAAACAGGCGTACGAGGCCAGGAATATCACTTTTGGCGTCTTTATGGATACCAGAGACACCAGCGATTCGGGTCATGAGCAGATACTGAGTACTATCCTCCTCGTGGTAGCAAACCACGCGAGGCACACTCAATTTGCCGTGCAGCCAGGACATGGCGGCCTTTTCAGCGAGAAGGTCAGGCTCCTGCGGCACAGCAAGCGAATCTCTGACTTTGAGGAACAAGCCGCGTTTACTCGGGTGGGTAAATGAGAATACATCGGCGCACGATGCTGTCCTGAGATTGTTGCCATTTGAGGTGAAACTCTTCAGGTGGACTTGAACCGAATTTGGTAGATCCTGGTTTTTCAAGGCTAACCTGTCTTTGAGAGTTACGTTGACGATTGTCTTTAACTGGGGGAGGTTATCCTGGGTCGAGATTTCATCCAGAGCCCCACTTCGATAGAGGATGCTTGACTTGAAGAACTCAGACCCAAGAATTTGATTCAAGCTGTTTCCAACATCGCGAAAGTTTTTCACTCCGAGCATATCACTACCCAGTTCAGTCAAACCAGGATTCCTCTGGAGACCAGATAGGATTCGAGTGTCTCTACGGTTGTGTAGTGATGGGTATTCAGCCCAACGGAAATGGCAGTTTCGACGTTTGGCAGCCTGTCGTCGATGAACAGGGATTCCTCTGCAGCAACGCGCATGGTTCGCAGCACATGTGTGAACGCCCGAGGATCACTCTTGGTGAATCCAGTCTCATATGAATAGAACTGCCGCTCAAAGACCTTCAAAAAAGGGTAATTTTGTCTGACGAAATAACTCCATTCTCTTGCATGATCTGACAGGATGACTACATCCATCTTCTCTACCAATGATGTAACGAGTGCGATTGCGCGATTGTCGGATCGAAGAAGGTTCCGCCTTATAATTTCTTTCATCTCCTCTACAGTGATTGGCCAGGAGTTATCGGAGATTATTTCGCTAAAATACTCGTCCTCTGTTATACGCCCCACAAACAAAGTTGCGAGCAGATTCCCACCAAAGCATGGCAGGATTTCATCTTGTGGGATTCCCAGTATTGGCTGAAGTTCTACTTCTATTCCGTACAGGCCAGAAATAAGTACCTCAGAGAGATCGGAGATGATGAGCCTTATCATAGGGCTGTGATTCTTTCGGCAAATAAGCCTTGGAGTTTCAAAATCGGACCGTAGTGCTTTACCAACATAACCCCCATTTTATTTTCATATTATGATCTCTCCTACTTTTTCGTAGGAACTTCTTAAGTTGGGAATCTGCATATAGCATTTATCCTAATCTAAACAGAAGCCAGTTTACCACTTATCCAGATTGCGATGAAAAAAACTCATAATAACTCTGGAATCTGGTCTATCCATATACGCCATGTCTGAAAAATAACATCTACTATCAGGATCACACATTATCGAATTGAGAGGCGCACCAGGCATAGTTTTTTGGCTTTGATTGGCAGTAAATAGCACTTCCATTTGCCAACTATGAAGAAGGGGAGTAGCCTCACTGTGAACCAGAGCAATGCAATTGTGCCAGGTGCCAAAAGTTGAGCCACCAACAGAACGTATTTTTTTTATATAATGGTCAATAATCTGCTGATCTGTGATCTCTTGCTCTTGGGAACAAATTCGCCGGACAAAGACGTTAGGTTGCTCCTTATTTGACAATCCAGTGATCACCAGTCCAGAATCAATTGCAAAAGATGGGAGGTCCGATGTTTGATAATAAGCTATTGCCTTTTTAATAGCATTCTTTTCAGGGGTATCACCGTCTTCGGTTACATCTAATTTTAATCCTAATTGGATAGGGTCTATAATTTCAATTGAAAACGGTGATAAAATATGTCTAACATGACGAATTTTTTCTTTATTGGCTGTTCCAAATAAAATCTTCTTCATTAAGAATTAAACCTCTGTAGTAAATTTTCACTCCTGCCTGCTGGACAGTAGCCTATATTCAAGAAATTTCTCTTGAACCAACCCTTTTGCGAAGAGGTCCTTGCTCAGATCAAAGCCTTCCTTGATCGAATCTGTTCGTCCAAAACAGTAGAAAGCTGCACCGGCATTCAAACAGACCAGATCCAGAATCGATTTGGGGGTTTGGTGCTGTAAAAGAGATAGGAAGATTTCTGCATTCTCATCACTATCACCACCTGGAATCTTACTGTAATCCCGTTTAGCTATCCCAAAATCTGAAGGTGAAATCTGGTATTCCCTAATCACACCTTCGGCCACTTCAAAGATATGAGTGTGCCCAGAAATGGAGATCTCATCAATCCCTGGCTCTCCGACAACAATCATGAAGCGTTTACGCCCAAGATGGCGGAGTACTTCTACCAGTTGTCTGCCCATATCGACATCAATTGTTCCGAGTATTTGATATTGAGGATTGGCAGGATTGCATAACGGAGCGCTGAGATTGAAAATCGTTCTTCTGTCAACCATTTGTCTGGCGGTCACCACTTTTTTCATTACTGGATGGTATGTGCGGGCAAACAGAAAACACACATTTGTCCTCTTGAAAATGTCCTCCAAACGGTCATCTCTGAAATCAAACTCGCAGTCGAGTTTTTCCAGCAAATCAAAGCTACCATTCGGTCTCTTTGAGCCTTTATTGCCGTGTTTCACAACCGGAACACCGCCAGCAGATAAAACGAATGCGGCGGTTGTCGATACGTTGAATCGATTTAGACCGCTTCCACCTGTTCCACACGAATCAATGGCTTTGGAAGGGAGAGGAACAGGTTTCGACTTAGCCAATAAAGCTCTCGAAAATCCGAGAATTTCATCGGCAGTCTCGCCCTTCTCAGAGAACGCTATGAGCAGTTTTGCGATCTGTTCGTCTGGTACATTACTTTCCAGGATTGCACTCAGACAGTGTTCAGCCTCATCGGCCTGGAGAGATTCACCTTCTCTGAGTTTATCGATGTATTTCGAGATCATAGGGAGGTGTTTCCTTAACGCATCAGCAATCTACATATCGATCTCAACGATTGACCACATGGCCAGTTCATCTACGCTGACCTTTATTGCCTCCTCCGTGGCACCGTATTCAAGTTTTTTCGGTTCTTTGCCAGGGGCGTGAACGGTTATCTTGTACGGACTTGAGCCATACAGCAAATCGTTCCTTACCGTGAGTTCAATATTCTTTTGTACGGTGATTCTATCAGTGTCTGGATTGTGTTCTCTATTCAGGAGATGAATTGCCAGATTGCCTGTCTCCGGGTGTCTTCTGACATTCGCCCATACGGCAGGATTGCTGACTGACACTGCAGGCAAGTACTCTGAAAGGAGCTCATCTACCTCAGTGGTATTTTTGGCAAGATGGGCTTTCCCTGTCTTGATCAGGTCGTCAACGAGCGACTTCTGAGAACCTTGCAGATAGGATTCAGACGGGACTATGACCTTTCTGAACGCCGAAAGATCTCCATCTTCAAGGTGTTCGCGGTAGAAATACGGATCGCCAGCGACTGCAAGCGAGAACTGTATGTTCTTGTCCCAGAGCTGGGCACAGATGTCATCGAACTGAATTCTGTATGGTTCGGAACCCAGATGCATCTTGCCAAATGACGGCAGGTAAGCGTAGTTATCGTAAATTAGAGCAATACCCTCATTAAAAGACTCGTATCCGTCGAAGAGGCGTGCGTTGTCCTTTATGAACTGATAGATTGGTCCAAACGCATCGGGGTCGCCTTCATGGAACGGCGTGCCAGCCCATCGGTAGATTACCGGCGCAGTGTGGTGTCCGCCAAGCGTATAAGTGCCGCAAATCCAAAGTTTCATCTCATTCTCGTTCTTGTACTCTCCGGCTTTCAGTTTTTTGTGATCATCAATCGACGGGCACGCCACATAAGGCTTTCCAACAGCGTCGGCTATCTTCAGAACCCGGGCCAGCGAACGCGACATCGTCTTGTTTGCCCATTCACCGGCATGGTAATGGGTCTCTCCAAGGAAGTAATCTACAAACTCGGCGGTGTAAAGATTGTAGGGAGCGAGATCCCAGGCGTTGGCGGTTATCACAACGGGTTCCGGAGCATTTGCCCTGATCAGCGTAGCAAGTTCGCGCCCATACCTGACGCCTGAGAGCATCTGGAAGAATGTGTAATCTCTGCCAAACGGTATCGCATTCTGGTTCCACTTCCAACCGAAAGAAGACACATTGCCGACGAGTTTTTTTACCGTCTCGCGATGGTTGTAGGTGTCCAGATCATCAACACCAAGCCTGGTCAGTTCTTCCTGCGTGTACTTGTTCCGCAGATAGTCGCGGAATTTCTCTGTACAGGAATCACAGTAACAGATGGCGTCGCGGACATGAGGGCCAAGGTTCCCTCCGGAACCGATTGGTTCGTCGATGTGAAACCCCTTTATACCGTCCTTGGCTTTTTGGATCAGCCACTGCTTCTGCCAGCCTGGTTTGTTCGCGCACATCCGCCATAGCGTGGCATCGGGAAATCCGGAACCCACCGCCTTGACTCTCTTGCCTGTGAAATCTTCGCAGACTTTCTGTCCGCCGAAGGAAGATGGGTCCTCGAGTGCCTTTCCTCCCCAAACGCCTGCGCTCAGGGTCATGTGAGTACCAATTCCCATAGCATGTATTGTGGGGATTTTGGGGTCTCTCACCGAACACCATCCGATGTTATCTACACGGTACTTCTCCAGAACGTCGAGATTGTCCGCCGATAGAGGCGGATGAAGGCTGATCACATCTGAACGTTCAAGAGCGAGAACCGGCCCTGACAAGCCAATAACGAATGCTAATACAACTGTCGAAAACGAAAAAAGACTATCCACTGCTCTGCCCCCTGTGGGAAGGATCGGTCGATTTTGGGGCGTGCGATTCCCGCAAAAACGCAAAGATCACAAAGAGTGCAAAGAATGCCGGAAGGACTGCCAACAATAATGGATAGGCCATTTCGCCTGTCATCCCGAGCGCTACTACTCCAAGCAGCGGAGCGATCAACAAAGAGAGATCCATAAGGGAATCAAATGCCCCCATGGCGGCTCCTATATATGACGTGTCAAATGTCTCCGAAGCGTACACGAATGATAATAAGTATGGAACTGCATTTGTAAGACAGAAGAGAACGTAGAATCCTATCAGCAGGGATAGACTGTCGGCATAGACCAGTCCCGCGCCCGATAGGACCAGGAGCCCAAGAGATGCAAGAACCCAAAGCTTTCGTCCCACCTTCTCAGAGATTACCCCGGTGAAGTATGAGGACACACTGAATGCAAATGAACCGGTTGCCAGAATTAGTCCGATCTCCCATGCATCGAGTCCCAGCATCTCGCCCTTTGTCGGCACAAACACTCCGAAAATCCCGAAGGCAAACAGGCCCGCAAACCCCATCAGGAGATAGACGAATACGCGACTGTTCCCAAAGGTTGCACCAAGGCTGCGAAAAACGCCCAGATTGTGCTCCGATGAGGCCCGTTCTCCACCCTTGATCAAATAAAAAGCAGCACAGAAGGCCACGAATGAGAGAAGTCCGTCCACGAGGAATGGAGCCCGGAGCGAAGCCAACGAAAGTACAGCTCCAAGGGCGGGACCAACTACGAAAGACAGTCCCTGGCTGCTTCTGAGAATCCCGAAGAACCGCCCCGGAGCATCCTTGCCAAGCGTTGAAGTGATTGCCAGGAGAGCGGGCATCGAGATAGCATCAGCGACACCGCCGAGAACTCGAAGAACGACCAGATGGACCCAATCGTTCGCAATCAGACACAAAAGGGATGAAACTGAACCGAGGGCTGTACCTACCAGAATGAGACGTTGCCGTGAGAAGCGATCCGCAAGGGCACCTGCGAAGAATTGGGCGACTACCACTGTGGCAAGGGCCGCCGACACGACTATGGGTATCTGGTACGTTTTGGCCCCGAGTTCTGTGCTGAGTCTCGGCAATACGGGAAGGCTGACGAGAGTACTGAGGAAGATGATGAACGCCATCAAGCCGATGGCATACATTCTATGCAGGTCAGATGTCATTATCTATGCCTTGTCAATTAGCTACAGAAGATATATTGAGCCGCCGATCCAAATCTCATAACGGTCTCAGCAGGCCGTTTACGTCGTTAAGATGTTGTCGATTGTCCGCAGTTCGTCCTCGGTGAAATTCAGGTTGTCGAGGACACCGACGCTGTCCTCGATTTGTTCGGGGCGGCTAGCTCCACAAAGCGCCGTCGTGACCGCATCTTGTCGAAGGACCCAGGCGATGGCCATCTGGGCGAGGGTCTGACCGCGGGCGCAGGCGTGGTCGTTGAGCTTGCTGATTTTGCCGATGGTTTTTTCGTCGAGGCGATTTTTGAGCGGGTGACCCGGGCGAGCGGCGCGGGAGTCTGTGGGAATGCCGTCCAGGTATTTATCCGTGAGCATGCCGCTGTTGAGGATGGAGAAGGCGATGCAGCCGATGCCTTCCTCGCGCAGTACGTCGAAGAGGCCATTGTTTTCGGGTTGTCGGGTAAGCAGATTGTATTTGGGCTGATGGATCAGGCAGGGCGTACCTGAGTCGCGCAAGATTTGCGCGGCCTCTCTGGTTTTACCGGGCGGATAATTAGAGATGCCAACATAGAGGGCGCGACCTGAACGGACGGCAAAATCGAGGGCACCCATGGTTTCTTCAAGCGGCGTGTCGGGATCGGGGCGATGGTGGTAGAAGATATCGACATAATCTACCCCCAGGCGTTTGAGACTTTGATCGAGGCTGGCAACGAGGTATTTCCGCGAGCCAAAATTGCCATAGGGTCCGGGCCACATATCAAATCCGGCTTTGGTGGAGATGATCAGTTCGTCCCGGTAGGGCGATAGGTCGAGTTGGAGGATGCGACCGAGGGTCTCTTCGGCAGAGCCATAGGGCGGTCCATAGTTGTTGGCCAGGTCCAGGTGTGTGATGCCGTGGTCGAAGGCGGTGCGCACCGTAGCACGCCCGGTTTCAAATATATCGACGCCGCCAAAATTATGCCACAGACCGAGAGAGATCAGGGGTAGTTGAATGCCGCTATTGCCGCATCGTCTATATATTATGTTATCGTAACGCGATTGGGATGGGAAGTCGGACATGAAGGCTCCTTTGCTATAGAATGGTTTGTTCACTCCTCATTAGTTGATCGCCGAAAGAATCGCCCGCTTGGAGGCGGTTAAACCAGCTAACGTGTTAGTGCCCCGAACCACGCAGCGGTTCGGGGCACTGTGTTAGCAGACGTTGTCCTTCAAGGAACGAGTTACCCATCTCTATCCGGGTGCGGTCGCACTTCTCGCTCCAAGCGGTCCGATAGCTCGTCCTCTGCTACATCTAGTGCATAGTCCATCTGAATGCCCATCCAGAATTTGGGTGACATGTTGAAGTAGCGAGCGAGCCTCAGGGCCGTATCAGCAGTAATACCTCGTTTTCCCAACACAATCTCGTTTATACGTCGGGGCGCCACACCGATGGAGAGCGCGAGGTGGTTTTGACTCAGATTCATCGGCTTGAGGAACTCTTCCAACAACACTTCCCCGGGATGAACAGGAGCCAATTTCTGAGCACACATAGGTCTGTCTCCTTAGTGATAGTCCACAATCTCAACGTTGTAGGCATCCCCATTTCGCCAGGTGAAACAGATTCGCCATTGGTCGTTGATTCGAATGCTATACTGGCCTGCCCGATCGCCACGAAGTTTCTCGAGGCGATTAGCTGGTGGCACCCGAAGATCAGCTAATGTCGTTGAACGATTGAGCATGCGAAGCTTGCGAAGGGCGGTCTGTTGAATATCGCTGGGTAGCTTTCCAGATCGGGTGCGTTGGAATATTCGTCGGGTTTCTCGATCTCTGAAGGATCGTATCATGCATACAATATATAACGTTAAGCATTAAACGACAAGCGTTATACTTGACGGAAATACAACCTATGGCGAAATTTGCTATAGAATCGTTTGCTCACGCCTCATCGCGTAATGCCAGATGAAAGCCATGCCAGTCATCGAGGTCATTGAGGTCGGTTCCGAGCCACTCTTTGCCAGACTGGGGCAACCCAAGAACCTCAAGCATTTCGCTTCGGCCAGGCTCTGGCTTGGGGAACGAGAGGATGCGTTCGTTGAATTGGTCAATCGCCTCCGGGGTCAGGCTTCCCGGTTTCGCATTTTCCTTCACCCAGGCCTCGAACGCCAGGTAGTCCGGTTGCGACGCGCTTACGAAAGCGACAGCGGTGGTCGAATCAATTCCCAGAGCGTCGAGTAGCAGGCCATCGAATCCCCCTTCACCCGCTCTGTATTCATCTGCCAATTTGCCCTTTGCCGACAGACGCATTTTCAACCATAACCTCGGAAGATGAACTATGCCCAACGGGCCTTTCGTCCGGGTGCTGATGAGTGGAATATATGTCTCCATTGCGAGTATCTCCTTATTAGTGATTATTGTGGCCGAAGGCCGCAGTCAGCAAAATAGGCCGGTTTGGATCTCATAAGAAACGGTAAGGGGAGATCAGTGCCGGGTTTCGACCGTCTTTCCGAAGCCTCCGTAGAGCGCGAACAGACCTTTCTTCCAAAGCACATCAACGCTCTCAAACCCGACTTTTGATAGCAGAGAGAGATGATGTGGAATATCCAATGGAGAATCTTCTATCAAAGAGTTCTTCAGGATCGGCTCAACTCTATCTTCTGGAAAGTTCCGTCGGAGCAACTCTGCCCAATCCTCGAATCCAAGCATGGTCAGTTCTGCTTTTGAGCCGTGAACGTGATCAAGGCACAAAAAGCATCCGCCTGGCTTGATCCAATTGAGAATCCGTGTGTATAGACCCTCGTATTCCGATTCTAGCCTGCCATGACACAGCGCATACGATGAGACCACACAATCGAACGAATCGGCTTCAAGTTGTACGTCATCATCAGCGAATAAATCCCCGGCAACGGTTCTGAACTCAGCACCGATCTCCTCCAGCTGTCTCGCTGCTTCCGTCAGAAGCTTTTCCGATACATCCACGAGCGTAACCTGGCTCTGGGGAAACCGCTCCAAAACAAGCTTCGAGAGCCTGCCCGTTCCAGCTCCCAGGTCCAGAACAGAAGGGGCGGGGGGAACAAGGGTGGCCATAGTTCGGAACATGAGATCGTGCGTGTACTGAAAGTCGGGTGAGACCTTGCTCGCATTTGGGAAAAAATTGAAAGCGTCGATCACATCCCGAAAACCTTGGTTAACCTGCTCCCGCGTCTCCTTGATGGCAATTCCTTGATCCAGCATATCCCGAATCTCTGAAAACGCATGATCGTCCATTCTAAGTCTCCATAATGTCTCTACGGTTCTGCTGTGTCCTCGCCTTCCTGCATGCTCAGTCACACGCTTGCTGCTCAAAGTTCCTCACGATCATTCCACGCGCTTTCTCGAAGCCAAGTCTTCCGTAGAATCTCTGGACCTCCTGGTCACAGATCAGGTCAATCATGTAGAGATCTTTGAGTTTTCGGACCATGCGTCTGACCAGATTAGATCCGATGCCTTTCTCTTGCCATTCCGGCAGCACCTCAAGATGTGGGATATAGGCGCACGAAACACCGTCCGATATGGCGCTGATGAAGCCAATCACCTTCCCCTCAGAAGAGACTGCAAGAACCACGTAGTCGCTTCCCTTTAGGATTCTTAGATGCGTCTCGGGGGAGGGAGGGTTAGGCCATCCGACAAAGAACCCCTTTAGGTTGTTTGATTCGATCCCGTCGGCAGTGTCTTGATATATAATCTGCATTGTCAGCAGCGCCTCGCCAGGGTTGGAGACCAGTCACTGGAGAGCCAATCTTTCCATCGACGTGCCAAATCCATTCGCGCATCTCGCAGCGAGTTTGAATGGGGTATTTTCCCTGGTTCTGGAGGTGAGTTAAGCGGGAATTGCTGTCCTGTTATTGCTTCTAACGCATCTCTTCTGGCCGTGAAGTTCGCTACGCGACCCATTTGGGCGTCTTCTTCAAGGCCAGCGGCGATTTCTGCGGTAAAATCTGGATAAGCCATTCTTGCGGCCAGTAGAAGCGATTGATAACGAACATCTAAGCTCGTGTCGTTGAAGAGATTGGAGAATGACGTTTTACAATCGAGCCACAAATTCTGGCACTTTTGCAGCGAGTAAACGCCCGCCATCCGGACGTTCGGCGAAGCATCTCGGAACGCGTCCTGTATATGGTTCGCGTTTATCTGATCCGGTTCGGTTGCCAGAGCACATAAGGCTGCTGTGCGAACCTCTGCTATAGAGTGTTTTACGTGCTTACTTATTGGCTCTATTGCTTGAGGCGGGATGGCATCTCCAAGAAAAGAAAGGATTGCATCCTTCACTTCCTCATGATCAGTGCTGTTGAGTTTTGCCAATCTATGCTGTAGGGGGCGGTTCCGCCACGATGACCAGTTTTGGAAGGGGGCAATCGAAGGCTCAGGGGTACTCTCTGTTTCTTTGATTGCCAGCGCATCACGCACGGATACGAGGCCAGCACGCAGTTCTGACCATTGAGGTTCTTTCTTTGATGAAGCGATGAGCGCTGCTTTCATTTCCGAGGCTGTCCAATTGGGGTGGGCTTGCCACAAACAGGCGGCTGCTCCAAGCAGAATTGGTCCTGCGAAGGATGTGCCATTTGTGCGGGCATAGCCATCTGGAAGGCTGTCTATTTTCGCATAAAGGAGTTGCGCGATCTCTACATCAGGGAGGGCAATGTTCGCCGCAGGTGCCAGAATTTGAGGAACCCATTTTCCCTCAAATGTCGTTCCACGGCATCCTTGATACATTTCGGCTCGAGATGGATCTCCGCTCGGTGGGATTATGATGCCACCCACAGATAGCACAGAAGGGGATGCGGTCTGCGCTACAGAAGCAGTCTGGTCAGGTACATTACCCGATCCCGAGATGACAAGTACGCCTTTCTCGGCCAGTTCTTCGCACAAAATGCGAACCGGTTCCATCTGCCAGGGGAGAATGCCTGAGTCTGTCCGAAATGAGCGCGCTGCCATAACCGCTCGAATCTCGTACTTTCGCCAATTGTCCCGAACCCATTCCAGAGCTTTCATATCTGGTAAATATTTATCAGGATTCGATTTATGCTCTGGGAAGTACATACCAATGAGAAACAGGTCTGCTTCTGGTGCTACACCTGTGTATAATCCCTGCGATGCAGCCCCTGACCCAGCAGCACCAGCGGCGACACGCAGCGCGTGCGAACTACCTGCTGCCCAGGGTTCGGGTTCTGAATAAAACACTTCGGGGTGTGGTTCAGAATCCATCACATGTACTATGTGGGTTGTACGGTGTCTATTTGTACTGATGTCGGGATGATTTGAAAATCTTCCATCGACAACAGCAATACGGACACCTTTCCCCGTAAGCTCAACAGGAACTTGCAGAAAGTCTCGCAGTGTTGGCCACACTATGAATTACTCCTCAAGAAGAGATGATTTTTTTGCGCGATTTTTCGGGTGTTGTGTTTCTCTTTTCGATTGGACATTTTACACAAAATCAGAGGAAAGCGCTCCCAAATATCCAACTCGCTTTTCGGGATCCCGGTATTGAATCAGTTCGTAGTGCCCAATCATAAATCCTTGTGCTTCCCAGAATTTCAAGGCTTCTGGATTGTCCCGTCGGACATTTAAATCGATCCGATCAATTCCCAGGCTATCGGTAATTTCTATGGCTGATTTTACCAGGAACGTCCCAATGCCTCTCCTGCGCCTGGCAGGAACAACGTAGAAGTCGTTTATCTCTGCTCTGGTGCCAGAGATGGAGAATGAAATAAATCCCACTGGGGATCCTTCGCTTAGCCCCCAAAATACCCTTGTTTCAGTGCTGGACAGGGGAAATCGATCTGCGAAATACGAATCCCGACTATCAGGTGTACATACCGTATCTGCATGTGGCATGATCTCCAGCCAGTAAGCTTCGACGAGTGGACGAAATCGGTTCTGGTCGGCTGGAATTACCCGTTCGAAATTGATGCGTTCCATAATAAATCAGACTCGTTCTATATATCATTTCTGCCTATTAAATCGTCTGTTACACTTCCTCTATTTTGAAATACCTGTAGAAGTGCTGAATGCCGCATTCAGGCCGCAGAACCTCGTAGGTAAAGCAACGTTCGCATTTTTCAGGTGAGTCGGCTATGGCGATTGCGGTTTGGAACCGGGTAATCGCCTCAATATCCGGGCGGAACCCGCCGCGCAGAAACTGACCCCACAGTGCCCAGAACTGAAGCTCATATCCAACAGGCTTGGCCGAAGCGAGGTACTCGGGTGGAAACAGACGGCGATAGGCATCGATGTTGTAGAGCCACGAGCCTCCACGCACAGTCTCTGCCTCCGTATGCCTCTCCCTTACGTCTCGAAGAAGACGGGTTAGCTCACGATGTCTGACACCGACACGTTCAAGGCTCAGAGCGCCCTTCCCAGAAGTATCGGCGTTGCGAAAGTGAAGACGGACCGTGGGCTCGTCATGGAAAGGGTAGCTATACCAGAAGCACCCGAAGCCGTCCAGGGGATTGATCGATGGTTCGTCTTTCTCGCGTTCGAGATAGTGGTCGTAGGCCCAGCGATCCGGCTCACTCGTATTTCGTAGTCCTCTCAAAAAGTTCTGCCAAGCCTCACTTTCTTGCGATGTCTCTTTTGTGACTCGAATGTTCAAAAGTGTCCGAAGGATTGTGCAGTCGATCAGGGTATCTTTCAGGGGGCTATGAGACAATTCGGACATACGTCTGGCAAAGGCCAGTTGGACCGAGATGAACTCATATGGTAGGCCGAGTTTGGGCATTTACGATGTACCTGAAAATACTGGAATAGACCTTTGCTTGGCGAAAAATTCCTTCAAACGACAATCCCAAGCGTTGGGCGGCCGCACGCGATGCTTTCATTGCACCTGCCCCATAGGCCATTCTGAGGTCGGCCTACCTTCCCAAGTTGATCGCCGAAAGAATCGCCCGCTTGGAGGACGGCTAAACCAGCTACTAATTGCGATTCCCCAAAAGTGCTCAAAGGATCTGTCTTTTAGATTCGCGTCACCGAAGTCGTAGTGCGACAGGACCTCGTCGAGGAATGACTCTCCGTAAATCCAGAACCCATAGAAATCCTTAGCGGGATCCGTGATTTCGATGTCCCCCCAGTCTATAATCCCAGTAAGTCTTCCGGTCGAGGGGTCATGATAGATGTGTTTGTACCAGAGGTCGTTGTGAGCCAGCACAGGCTTGTATGAATGATTGATGCTTTCACTTTTTTCGATCCATGCTTCGAAAACATCGCGGACCTCACGTTGAAGCTCATCTGCTCGTTCAGCGAATAACTCCTTCCACATCCTGCGTCGCCTAACCGATGCGTCGCCCTCTTCTACGCCGAGGCTCCGTGCCTTCGCGACCGGGTAGCTGTGGAGTTCGCTGATGAAAACACCCAGCCTCTGAGCGGCCTCGCTGCGGTTTGCCTTGGAAAGTCTCCAAAACCGCCACGGCGAGAGTCGAGTCCCCGGAATTGTGTGGTATCCCGCAAAATCTGACGCCTCCGGCACGAATGCATAGTCGGGAATGGGAATGGCATTCAGCCTGCTTCTAAGTGCCCCCAGAACGGTTCGCTCCCGCGTCAGATTCGTATCTTCATCGTTCTCGAACCGGAAAGCGATGCCATTGTCCAACAGAATCATTACATGATCGGGATCGGCAATGGTCTGAACTCTTCGGTAATTTTCCCACATGAGATATGGAAAGGCGTCTCTAATTCTCTCCAAGTAGTGGCTGGAAACCAATGGGGGCATGGGGGCCTCCAAAGAGAATTAACTGCCGCGATTTCCGCTAACGTTCTCTCGGGCTGAGAACAGCCGTAGGCAGTTAGGCGGAGGCGCGAATCCGATTTTTACCAGACCCGCGTCCCTTTGTATTCGAAATGAATCCCAAGCATTTCAATTATGTTCTGCAGCCTGATCAGTCATCTTGGTCATGAATTGCCTCTTTAGGTCTCCACAATGTCTCTACGGTTCTGCTGTGTCCCCACCTTCCTGCATGCTCAGTCACACGCTTGCTGCTCAAAGTTCCTCACGATCATTCCACAAGCTTTCTCGAAGCCAAGTCTCCCGTAGAATCTCTGGACCTCCTGGTCACAGATCAGGTCAATCATGTAGAGATCTTTGAGCTTTCGAACCATGCGTCTGACCAGATTAGATCCGATGCCTTTCTCTTGCCATTCCGGCAGCACCTCAAGATGTGGGATATAGGCGCACGAAACACCGTCCGATATGGCGCTGATGAAGCCAATCACCTTCCCCTCAGAAGAGACTGCAAGAACCACGTAGTCGCTTCCCTTTAGGATTCTTAGATGCGTCTCGGGGGAGGGAGGGTTAGGCCATCCGACAAAGAACCCCTTTAGGTTGTTTGATTCGATCCCGTCGGCAGTGTCTTGATATGTAATCTGAATCGAAATTTGCTGCGCATCCATTATTTTTTAAGACAGTCCTTTCCTTTTATCCTGATATTATGACTCTCTTCAGCAGAGATCCAAATGGCGCTCCACTTGTATCAGTCAACCCATGTCGTCTTTGAAGTAAAAACCCTTATCTCGTCCTCCAGACTCTTTAGCCTGAAAAATTCATAAAAAAGGTAGTTTCCTTATTCAAGTCATTGTATTATTATAGGTTATCACCATAACCATTGTACAATAGACTTGGAGGAAACTACCATGGGGTCACAAGATAAACATCGCAAGGTTCCTTTGGCAAGCATTTTCGGCAAACGTGTCAATATCGCCTTTGATGGGGGCATTCTCACCAGCGATAGCGGCGCGTTATTGCTTCGAGAAGTAGAGGCAAAATCTGGCATTTTAACACGCATGAGTGCTGCGATCACGGATCGTCGGCATAAGAGTTATGTGAGGCACTCCGTCGCAGAGTTGGTCAAGCAACGGGTGTTCCAGATAGCCTGTGGGTATGAAGATGGCAATGATTGTGATGCCTTACGCAGCGATCCGGGTATCAAGGCCGCCTGTGGTGTCTTGCCGCTTTCAGGTAAAGACTTGGGCAGTCAACCCACGATGAGCCGGTTTGAGAACCAGATCAGGCGAAGCGACTTGTATCGGATTGCCCGTGCCTTCCTCGATTGTTTTATCGCTTCGTATAAAAAGCCGCCCGAGGCGATCATCTTAGATATTGATGATACACAGGATACGGTTTATGGGACCCAGCAGTTGTCCCTATTCAATGGCTATTACAATGCCTACACCTATCAGCCCTTGCATATTTATGAGGGACAAACCGGTAAGTTGATCACTACGATATTGCGTCCCGGTATCCGTCCGACCGGCCAACAGATAGTCGCCATTATCAAGCGTTTGGTGGCCTATCTGCGTCAGGCTTGGCCTGATGTGGCGATCATCTTGCGGGGTGATGCCCACTTTTCTTGTCCGCAAGTCCATCACCTTTGTGAGACTGATGACCTGTATTTTATCTTAGGACAGACCAGCAATGCCAAGCTTTGTGAGGCGGCACAACCCCTTATCGCGCAGGCCAAAAGGCTTTATGCACATACAAAGGAGGCCGTGCGTCTTTTTACCTCGTTTTCCTATCAGGCAAAGAGTTGGAACAAGGCACAACGCATCGTATGCAAGGTCGAAATCAGTGACCGAGGCCAAAACACACGCTTTGTCGTGACCAACCTGAAAAGTTCAATGGCGTCCTTTATCTATCAAAGCGTCTATTGTGCGCGCGGACAGATGGAAAACTTCATTAAAAATCACAAAACCTTTCTCCACTCTGACCGCACATCCTGTCACAGCTTTACTGCCAATCAGTTCCGCCTCTTTCTCCATTCTGCCGCCTATGTCTTGATACAGACATTGGCGCAAATAGGATTCAATGGCACAAGGTGGATAAACGCGCAGGTCAATACCATTCAAAATCGCTTCCTCAAAGTCGCAGGACGCGTCTGTGAGTTGAATACGAGGATCACCTTCCATCTGCCTGTGTCCTTTCCTTTGCAACACGTCTATGATAAAATCCTGCACAATCTGGCAAAGGCGTTTCCCTAACCCAAAACGCAGGAGGGCAGAGATGGCAAGCAGAAGGCAGACAACATCACTGGCGCAACAGACACAGACACCGCCTTGTGCTGGGCAAAGACTCGGCAGGCAAGGGCAAGGGGGAACCTGTGGCCTTTTTGACTACCACAGGCACGCACAACCAATGACATTGACCTGTCAGACCCGGTAAAAATACAATCGGGAGCGACAAAAACAGAAAATCACGGACAGAGGGCTTACAACATCGAAATGATGACATAAATAGCCTATTCATAAACTTTCATGAATTAGTCGGGTTAGAAGCTGTTTTAAAATTATGGAGAAATAAAAAAAAGAGTTGAAAAAGCGTATTCATCAGTCCAAATTTAGGGTATCCAAAAACCTTAAAAAGAAAGGACATGCGATGAATACGCCAAGACAATATCCGACAAATGTCACCCAAGCGCAATGGCAACTGCTGATCCCCTTGTTGCCCAAACGCAAATGGCAAAAAGGAGGTCCCGGACGTCCACCTGCCAATTTGCGACGCGTGTTTGATGGCATCCTGTATCTGACGAAGACGGGCTGCCAATGGCGCATGCTGCCTCATACCTTTGGCTGTTGGCAAACCGTGTATGGCTATTTCAACAAATGGCGCGAGCAAGACATCTTTCAGCAGGTGCAACAAGCACTCTCACGTAGGGAGCGCAAACGGCAAGGGCGCAAGCCTGACGCATCAGCAGGCTGTATTGACAGCCAAAGTGTTAAGACAGCAACACAAGCAGACTCAAAGGGTTACGATGCGGGAAAGAAGATCAATGGACGAAAACGCCATCTGCTTGTCGATACCCTCGGACTGGTCATCAGCACCTATGTCTCACCGGCTAATCTCCAAGATCGTGATGGCCTCAAAAAGGTGCTCAATCAGTATTTTGAAACAGGCGTGACACGCTTACGCAAGCTGTGGGTTGATGGCGGATATCGCGGCGAAGACCTCAAGGAATGGGTCGCTGATAGAAAACAAACACATAAGATTGATCTTGAGGTCGTTACCCCAAAAGGGGAAGGCTTTCAAATAGTCAAACGCCGTTGGGTCATTGAACGCACCTTTGCTTGGTTATTCAATTTCCGCCGACTGTCAAAGGATTATGAACGCTTAACGGACAACAGTGAAGCCTTTATTCACATCGGTATGATTTATCTCTTAATTAACAGACTTGCTTAAACGCCAGGGTTTTAAAACAGCTTCTTAGAGATTCCTCAAGTTCTTTAATCTCAGGCTCCGACGCATTCATGAGTCGCAGATTCTCCAATCGAAGCTGTGAACAGCCACACTATATTTCGTCAATAACATCCTTGACTTTACGTACACCATCTTCGCTTATCTTCCAGGTCAATCCAAGTCGTGAACCGATTTCCCTGCGCTGTTCCTCATGTAGTTCCGCCAGGTTATAGTAAGCCTTCTTGAGGGAATTCCGTGTTGGCTGAGGGAATAGGGTAGCAAATCGGACGGCCAGGTGCGATGGCATCCGCTGCTCGAACTGCCTGGGCGTGAATTTGTGTTCTCCCTGCAGATATGCATGCCATTTCTCCACGATGTCGCGTAGATCGGCAAACGACCAAGCTGCGGAATAGTACTCACCACGCTTCGTGTGCAAAACAACATACACAAGCCAGGCCCAGAGACGTTCGTCTTCATGGATCAACAGTTCCTTACTCGGAGTCGGCCTACTCTGGACGCGTCCTTCATCATTCGACGTCTGGCACCACTCTTCAAGCCTGTCTGACTTCGACCAGATAAGGTGAAAGGGTGCTCCCTCCCAACCGGGTAGGTCCTCCTCTATATACAGATTGATGTCTGCTTTGACGCAGGGCTCGAAAAGATAGATAACGAAATAGTTCTTGATGTGATCCGCATCAAATCGGTGGAACCACGGCTCGGTCGCCCAGTGCCACCTTTCAGACCAGACAGTATCTCGGTTTTTCTGAGAATCAAGAACGACCCCTAAATCAAGGTCGGATTGCTCGTCCATCTCCCCGGTAGCCTGACTTCCGCTGGCGAAAATGCCGATGACTCCGTCTATGTCTCTGAAGTGTCGCAGCAGACTGTCAAAAATGCGTCTGTGCTCAGGGAGATTGGCTGTATCGAGCATTAGAAGAATCCTTTGCCAGTATTTTGTGGCTGTCTGTTAATGTCCTGGGGTTTGCGAACCCCGAACGAAGCGAAAGGTTGTCCGATAGAGCCAAGCGGCGAATGGCGCGTAGCGCAATACCGTGCTGTTAGATGAAGTGCGATCTATCGCTTTCTTGATATTACGAATAAGACATTGTCGCTAGCAAAGTCGTTCGCTTCGACTATATCGCCTTGCGTTGAACTTATGTCGAAGCCATTCGTTGCCAATAGGCTCTCGATCTCGCTTTCGGTGAAATAGTGGTCCCATGTGATGAACTCCTTTGGATCTTGCCTATCCTCCAGTACTAATGTTCGTATTCCCCAAGCTCTCTGGTCCGGAAAGTGTTTGCTCTCGTCCAACAAGAAGTGCGAAGATCTCGCCCAAAATCCACTACCGGAAACGTAGTTCCAGTCTCGTGATTCGTATTTGCTGTCGCTCAAGCGTGGCCCAAATATGTCGAAGAGAAACAATCCGTCCTTTACGAGATGTTCATGAACGCGACTCAGAAACGTCATTTGTTCACGCGGCAAGAGAGCACCAAAGTCGCAATAGATGCAGATAGCCGCGTCATACATGCCTTCAATAGGATCAGAGAGATAGTCTCCGCATTCATAGTGGATCCGAAGACCGCTCTTTCGGGCACTCTTCTTGGCGTACTCAATAGAAACCGGATTAATGTCCATGCCGGTTACGCTGAACCCTTTGGCTGCCAGCCTGGTTGCGTATAAGCCTGGACCACACCCCAGATCCAGGATGCGTTTTGCTCCTTTACATTGCTTCGCCACCCAGTCAATCGTTTTGCTGATGATATGAGGCTTTCGACTGGCCCCATCTGAATCTGGATCCAGGTGAGCAGAGAGCATCGCTTTAGATACATGCGGATCCGTCCAGATATTCGCATTCCCCCGGCGGCTGTATATAAGTGTGCTCGGAAACATGGGTTCCTCTTTGTGCAGGAAGATAAGTTTCATGTGATTAGACAAATAGGATAGGGGTCAGGTTTTCCGACTGAGCTACTTAAGGGAAAGTTAGCAATTGAAGGTATTGCTTTTGTGCGCGATTTGGCAGGGTGGGATTTGGGCACTGTTTTTGCGATTCATCAGGGCTTCCGACCAAAGCCGATGAAGACATTGTCCCAGGATTCCCCCAACTCGGAGACTCTGAGTATCCGGGAGTCGTGAAATCCAGCTTCCACGAAGAGATCTTGAACTTCCGATTCGTCAAAGTAGTGCCAGAAGACAGGATCTTTTTTACCTTCCTTCAAGACCACATCTCCGTCATCCAGCCCCTGCTGGTTGATGCGCTTATATCTGGAATCGGCTTCTAATAGTCTTAGCGTTCTCGTCCGATCGTGGACAGTGAGGGATGAAAGGCCCCCGGCGACGAGTATGCGGAACGCTTCCTGGAGCAGGGTCTGGCGAGCTTCTCTTGAAGGAACGTTCGCGAGAATTTGGCTCCAGAAAATGACGATGTCGTAAGTCCTGTCCGGCTCTGGGATATTGGTACCGTTTGTCAGCTCAAATTCCACATAACTGTGTCTTTGGTTAGCGATACTCCTGGCTGCCGTGATCATATTTTCAGATATGTCAATTCCTTTGACTCTGTATCCGAGCGTCTCAAGAGCGAACGCCTCGCGTCCTGCTCCGCATCCGACGACCAGGACTTTACCCGAGATAGGGAAGAACTGGTCGATAGCAGCCTTTTCATACTTACGAAGGCCCTCAGCAACTCTCTGAGTGTACTTTTCGACAGCATCGGCCGTAGAGTAATTCGCGAGAACTCCATCTGTGAGTGCGGCCATGCGTGCTCCTTAATCAGGCATCAAAATAACTGAGTCGATCGCCTTCTGCTTCCCAGAGTTCTTCAAACATTTTTCGGATGTCGGGTAAAGATACGACGGATGCAGTAAGTGGGTCCAATGCACAAGCATGGAATGCCGCTTCTTTATCTTTTTCCATTGCAGCTTTGACGGAGAGTTCTTGTACGGAGATGTTGGTCATGTTTAATGCAGCGCACTGAGGTGGGAGTTCACCAACGTAACAGGGATGAATGCCTTCTCTATCGACCATGCAGGGTACTTCAACACAGCATTCGTCGGGAAGATTGGTGATAGATCCGTTGTTCATGACGTTGCCGTTGAAGACAAATGGGACACCTGTGATTTTTGCTTCTATGATTGAAGAAGCGTATTCGTGGGATGCTTGCAGTTTTGGGACTTCGGCTTCGGTATCGTTGTCTGTGATGCCTGTGTCTTTCATCCAGGAACGTTTGCGGCCTTCGGGCAATTCCATATAGACGGGATCGCGTTCTGGCAGGTTGTAGATGTCCCGCAATTCCTGAGTGCGCTGGAAGTAGGGGAGGTATTCTGAATTGTGTCGGGTGCTTTCGGTGACAAAATAGCCAAATTGCTTCATCATCTCGACCCGCACCAGGTCGTCTTTGAAACTGGGATGGGTGTCAACGGCTTTGAAGATGCGAGGGTACAGGTCTTCGCCATCTTTGTTGAATTTTAGAATCCAGGCCTGGTGGTTAATCCCTGCAACGAGGTAACTCACATCTTCGTAAGGAACGTCAATGCCATTTGCCAGTTTTTTTGTCGTGCCCTGTACGCTGTGGCAGAGGCCGACGTTTTGGATGGATGAACCGATAGAATGCATCCAGGTGAGCATGGCCATGGGGTTGGTATAATTTAACATGAGTGCATCGGGGCAGTGTTTTTCCATGCTTTTGCAAAATGATAGGTGCTCGTGTGCGGTGCGAAGATAACGGAACACACCTCCCACGCCTACTGTGTCGGCGACAGTTTGGTTAATGCCGTACTTTTTGGGGATGTTGATTTCAGATGCGTAAGGTTCGCCCCAGTAGGCTGCGCCCCCAATGGATACGGCAGTGACGACAAAATCTGCGCCGGGCAATAATTCTTCGCGATCAGTGCTGGCGATGCATTTGCCGGGGAGTCCATGGCCATCAATGGCGCGGTTCACGTAATCGTGTACCTGAGTCAATCGCTCTTCGTTGATATCACAGAGTGCGATTGTGGAATCGTTTAATAATTCACGAGATAAAATATCGATGGACAGTCGGCTTCCGAATCCACTGCCAGCACCAATGATTACAATTTTTGCCATTAAAACCTCCAGTATTAAAAGGTAATGAAATCAGCGAGTGAGGAATCAGGAAAACACCGGTGCCTGGAACACATCCTCGAATTCACCGCGGTCCTTCGCCCGCTGATACTCCCACTCGTAGGGCGATTCCCTAAGCCTGCTGGGCCCGTTCCTTACATCGTGTCCGATGTCGCTTTGCCTGGGGTAATGGCTGTAGATCATGAGCCTCCGCGGACGACCGGAAATATTCGGTCTGGAGTTGTGGACCAGCACCGAATGGAAGAGCATGACGGAGCCGGGCGGCGCCAACAGGTCGATTCCCCCCTCGAAATCGATCAAATCCGGTAGCACTTCCCACCCCCTTTTGTTGGGCGGTCGGTGATGTTCCAGGTGCTTTTTGTGACTCCCCGGCCAGACGTGAAGCGGTCCGGACGATTCGTCGCATGAATCCATGGTCACGGCCGAAGATATGATCTCTTGCGGGTAATCCTGCGCCAGATAATACGCCCAATCGTTGTGGACCGGAAACCGGTCTTCGCGATCGACCAATGGGATGCCCTCGATCGCTTCGGGTAGCGGCTCTTTGTAGTTCAGCTTCTCCTCCATGAGCATCGGCTCGTCACCCATGAGCTGACGCATGGGTCCGATGAGTCGTTCGTCGGCAGACACTTCGGCCAGGAACAGCGACAGGTCGTTAATGGGTTGGATCTTGCGCACCATCGGCCCGGTAGATGTCTGCAGAATATCGAGTCGCCCGCTTTTTCGCCCGTTGGCCAGGGAAGAGTTGATGATGAGCTCGAGTATCCGGTCCGCTTCATGTTGCATGCGAGCGACTTCCTCGACGTTGAATGCCTGTGGGAGCACCAGGTAACCGTTCTCGCGGAAGTGCTCCAGGTCTTCGCCTGTGAGTTCCGTTTTCACCGCCATTCCCTCCTCCTTTGGTTGGTTTTTATTGTTTGCTTACAAAAAATCCCCGCCAGATAGATTTACCCGATAGGGATTGAGTAATTAAACTGTTTAGAACATTACCTTACAGATCATCGGGAGTCAAGCCCGTGCGTTTCGCAATTCGAGATAACATGCGTGGGCCTATTTCATCTCGATCATGAAATGCAAATACGTAATTTGGCCACCCGGGGCGAGCTAAAATTCGATGAGAAGTGCCTGACTGACGTTTTATAGTCCACCCCATTCGCAGAAGAGCCGCCAAAACCTGCCGCGCTTTTGTTGATGGCCATCGATTCATACTGATCCTGCAAAGACTTCACCTAATTCTGGGATTTCTTCACCGTGTTCTAGACGATCAGCTATCACTCGCAAGGCCAATGCTTTTACTTTCAAAATGGCTTCTTTTTTATTCTCTCCATAAACCATCACGCCAGGCAATTCTGTTACTTCAGCAAGCCATCGGCCGTCTTCTTCTTTTTCCGTTTCTATATTCATGACTATAATCTCCTGGTGCCATAAAGCCTGTGATCGCCTTTAGCAAATATATCGACCTTTTTAGGGTTAAGCAAGACACTATGCAGCTTCTCTGCTTCTATGGGAGATAACTTCATTGATGACCACCACTCTTAACCAATAAGAGATCGCTACGATGCATAAATTACATACTCCTGATTCTTTTTGTCAAAGCGAATGTCTAATTGAGTGAGATAATTGTTTCCGACATTTTTTAGCATTTCGACTATGTGAATCTCACAACTCTTCTTTCGACCGACCTGGCACCCGCCTGTTTACAATGTCCTGTCCCGTTTGTCCTAACTCGTTCGTTTTGGGCCAGGATTTGTCGAGATATCTCTTTGCCTGGGCCTCAAACGCCTTGTATTCGTCGGCGCTGATCTTCCCGTCATGATCCCTATCAATGAATGGGAAGAGCCATTCAAAATCGGGTCTGTCACTGGCCCATTCATGCCAGGAAGACCACTCCTTTTGGGATGTGGCGTATTTCTCCTGGTAATTGAGCTGCACAACCCTCCTCATGGCAATGTCTATCAGTTCCTCTTCCCAACTCAGGAATTCATCGCCATTAAGATTTGCCCGGTGCCAATCGGGGTGTGGGAACTCCTCATAAGAAACGTAGCCGTCCTTGTTTCTGTCTAATTTCCACCAATAGGTTTTGGCATTTTGCAAGCGTTCAGGTTCTATGCTAGCTTCCAGTTGCTCAATTCCTTTAAGCCGTTGTACCTGTGCAGACTGCCGCCCCTCCTCCGTCAGCAAGTGCTGATAGTCGGCCAGCGCCTCTCGTTTAACCATTAGCATAGTTCCGTAGTGACCACCCTGATTGATTAATTGACCCGTGGCGGTTCTCCTGTCACCGGCAATCACTGCCGTAAAAATTGCCCAGGTTCTGGTTCCTGCCTGACGCTCTAAAACCATCATGCTGTGGGGACTCCCCTTATACCATTTGCCTGTAATGTTGCCCCGCAAAATCCTTTCAGCGATAGGTCTGATTGTCGAGGGCGGATCGAAGGGGTGTTTGAGTTGCCCATTGATCCCAGTGATTGCCTCTCCGTCCTGCTTCAGTTTCAGATACATGATGCCATTCCCTGTCGGGGCATTCAGAAACATGGTCGTGAAGCAGACCCATTCTCCGGATACGTCAACGCCGCCATCTTGTCCTCCTGTTTGTTTGGGCAAAATCGCCTGGCGGTTCGCGATTCTGTCTTCCAGATTGAGGTGCTTGATGATGGCCATTTCAAGTTCCGGGGTGAATGATTTCTCAGGCTTCATTCTCGCTCTCCTTCCAAAGCATGTTTTATCAAACAGCCCGTAAAACCCACACCCTTCAGGTGTGGGTCGCATGGCGAAGGGCTTCTGGTTCCCTGCTTTCGCAGGGACATGCTTATGGTGTGGTGCTTTAGCATTGGGCATATCGCTCAAGGCGATAGGAGTGGTGGAGCGGTGTACAAGTGCGCCAGCACTTCATTATTGTGATTCGTCCGTTAATTTTACAAAAAATAGCTTGACAAAATACGCTCATAAGTATATATTTTTATTATGTTTAAGTCCATAAAATACAGACTGCGCCCGACGAAAAAGCAAGAGAAAGTCTTGCTGGCACATGCTGCCATAAACATTTTGACGTTGGGGCTACAACGTCAGGCGACCTAACCGCCAAGAAGCCCAACTGCTCTATCGTTGGGAGTAGTCACCTCTGCAAACATGACGGATCTACTTCCACAGAATTTGCTGTGTGTTTGTCCAGTTGATCAGACAATTGGTGGACAACATCTGCATATTCTGGATCTCGTGCTATATTTGTGAATTCTTCTGGATCAGCGTACACATCTGCGAGGAAGATGTCTTCATCTTCAGATTTCGGTTTTTCGCCATCAAGCAACACATTTTTATCAAGGCGATACTGGCTCGTGCGTATGCAGCTTCGCCGCGGCCAACCGCGATCACCATACCAATCGCCACGGCCACCATTGGGTGCCATCTTGCTGAATGGCCGGCCATATCCGATTGTAGAGTAGATACAGTCGGGTGGTGGATCAGTGAAAAGATCGCGGCCTTTGAATTGCGAAGGTGTTTCGATGCTGGTAAAAGAAAAGAGTGTTCGTGCAATGTCCAGACTGTCGCAGATGTCATCCCGCACTTGCTCTGCAGGTATGGTGCCTGGCCAGGAGATTAGAAGTGGTACGCGATGCACTGTGGGCGTGTAAGTCAGTTTTTCGAAGGCGCCTGTCTCGCCAAGTGGATTGCCGTGGTCCGCACCAAATACGATGAGGGTTTGTTCCTGGCGACCAGTTTCCTCAAGAAACTCTAAGATCCGTCCGACTTGCGTGTCAATCCAGGCGACCTGTGCGTAGTAGTGAAGGCGTCCCGCACGGAGTTTTTCGAGATCCATTCTGGCCACACCAAAAACTTCGGCAACGCGTTTTTCAAATGCAGAGAGGGTGTCGGGCAGCGGATCGGGCAGGCCGGGGTCTTGATCGTCGAGAAGCTTTACATATTGTGCGGGAGGTAATACCGGTGTGTGGGGCTGAAGAAGGGAAATGCGCACGAGATAAGGGGAGGTTGCTGTTTGGAGCCAGTGTAAGGCATTTTCAACGACTGAGTCGGGAGGATAGGGTTCATCGTCTGGAAAAATACCGCCGTTCATGCCGCCGTAGGGCGAGCGGATCATCTGCACAGCGTCTTCGCCAAGATGTTCCCAGATTTTCATTTCACCACCCGTTCCGTCGTGGTATTGGAAGATTTCATGCCCTGGATTGGCACCTGGACGTATTTCGGGGGCAACATGGATCTTTCCAAAATTGGCAGTTGAATAGCCGTTCTGTGAAAATACGTTAGGGAAAGTTTGCAGGATACGGGGCAACCGGAAATTTGGCCATGCACCTTCATTGTTGTACACGCCTGTGTCTTCGGGATATAGACCAGTTAGCGTGCAATATCTGGAGGCAACACAAACAGGCGCATTGCAAAAGTTATTTGTGAATCGCACACCGCTGCTCGCCAAACGGTCGAGATTTGGCGTGCGCAACTGCAATCTGGGATGCCCATAACAGTCCAGCGCATCGGTGCGCAGTTCGTCACAGTAAATCCAGATAATATCAGGTTTTTCAGGCATAAAAAGTTCGGCCTTTGTTTTTTAGATGTCTTTTTTGGGGACAACTGCGCCGTGTAGCACGAGTAGGTCGTGTAAATCAGAAAGCGGAACGTCGCGGGGTGTTGTTTCCAAACGCACAGATACTGCTGCTGCAGCACCCGCTGCCTGTCCCATAGCCATTGAGGATGCCTGTACTCGCAAAGCAGAATTTGCAAGTCGGTCACTGCTCACACTGCGTCCAGCGACGAGTAAATTATGACTGTTTTTAGGGATCAGTGCGCGTAGAGGAACTGTCGCAACGGTGCCTTCAGACAGTGGTTGGGGCTTTACACCGTCTTTGTCATGGAGGTCAATTGGATAAAAAGAGTACGATACAGCGTCCTCAAAATGTCGGCCACTGGTATAATCATCGTGGGTTATCTGCACCTCTCCAACAATGCGATAGGTTTCGCGCACAGCGGTTTCTGCCTGCGCTTTTAAAACGCGGGCATTTTCGCATCCAGGCAGTGAACGTACAAACCGCAAAATCCGCAACAAAGATTGTCGCCCTGCAATGTTGGTTTTTGTATGCCTGTCAGAGGTCGATGCATCAGCGCCAAATACGTGCTGGGCATTTTCTCCGCCTTTTCCAAGGTAGCCGATGAACCGTGCGCGCGGATTGCTTACATCGCCGTGTTGTAATCGGCCATCTTTCATGGCTGCGATAAACTGTCTCTGAATGACATCTTCGTCCAGCGTATCAACATCATAACCACCCAGTTTAAAAATCAATGTGCCCGGTTGTGTTTCTTCTTCGCGCAAACGAGGAAAACCGATCTGGCCCACAATATTTGCGCCGCCGGTGCAGTCAATTAGCTGTTTGGTCAGGATGGTGCGCCGCAGGTTTTTTCCGACAGTCTCGATTTTCCAACCTCTGTCTGTTTCTAAAACTTGCGTCGGTATTTCATAAAAGTGCAATTGCACGCCTGCTCGAGTACAGGCTTCTTCTGCAAGTGCCGCATATACAGGGCCATTGATGCGTATCTGGTGCATCCAATGGCGCTCAGGAGCGACTGAAAAATCCGGCAGTTGGCCACTGTCAAGTGCTACTGCTTTTATAACCAGTTCCCATCCAATGCCCGCGACAATCTGCTTTCCCCAGGCATGAAAAAGTCCGGGGAAGGAAACGCCGCCTGTTGTGGTGACACCACCGAGTTGACTGCCAGATTCAACCAGAGCTGTGCGAAGTCCCGCGCGACCCGCTTGTATGGCAGCAATCGTACCCGCTGTGCCTCCTCCAACTACGAGCACATCTACCTCGTCTTTTATATGCTCCATATTTTCTGCTTTCTTTTAAAAAACGAACCTTTAGTTCGGAAAATATGTGGGATGCTTGATGGATTGGCAATCTCTTTATGTTGTCGATCACGGCTTCCAGGCGAATCGACCATATCGAGGCGTTTTTGGAGGCACGATCGGTAACTCCTCCCACCCGGACCTGGTTTCAACCATGATTTTCGGGCCACCCTTTTTAGGATCTGGAAAAGCCCGAGTCACAAATCCATCGGGAGACCATGTGGGATCATCACCACGCCCTGCTTTTCGCTTATTATTCCCATCACTATCGACAACCCATACATTCCAGGTTTCGCCGATCAGCTTGTCTCTTTCGCGATCTTGTCTCCCTGTGAATTTGCTCATATGGATCATCTCCACACCTTCCCAATGGGCGATCCACTTGCCATCCGGTGACCAGGCAGGGACTTTTTGTTCGATGGGAAGCTTGAGGGTCTCGTCATGTTCAGCAGACGTTGGTGAAATTGGTTTGGCATCACTGCCATCGAGATTGCTCAACCAAACCCTGTAGTTGCCGCTTCGATTTGAAACAAAGGCCACCTTTGTTCCTTTCGGCGAGACAACGGCCATCGAATTGCTGAACTTAATTTGTTGAGGATCGCTGAACAATCGCCTCGATTCCATGGTCTCCGTGTTCATGATGTGCAACTGGCTGTTTTCAGCGGGGTCTTTTCCTGGTTTGAATATCATCCATACGATGTGTTTAGAATCAGGAAACCAGGAAGGTATCAAATTTCTCCCCGATTCTGTGAGTGCTTTCTGATTACTGCCATCAAAGTTGGAGATCCAAAGAGCCATTCCTTTTTCGCTCTGTTGCACAAATACAATTTTACTGCCGTCAGGAGACACGGCAGGCATCATACATTCATGATTGGAATTTGTAATTTGGCGCCTGGATGAACCGTCCGCCTTGATGTGATAGAGTTGTAGTATGTTATTCTCATCAGGGCAACTGACAATAATCTCACGCATTTGAGACTCTCCAGCAAACAAACCATCTGACACGCAAGCAATCGTAAAAATAGCCAGGATCAATATTAAGAATGATTTCATCATACGTGTGAGAATCACCCCGGCAACGCCTGCTTTTACGTAATGTGATGGCATCATTAAACGGTCCGTCGTATTGTGAAAATCTCAAGAGAAAGTCTAATCATCTTCGCTTGTATCAGTCAACCCATTTCGTCTTTGAAGTAAAGTCTTTGATCTCTTCTTCCAGGTCCCTCAGAGATTCCTCAAGTTTCTTTATTTTCGCCTCCGGTGCATCCTTAAGTCGCGAGTTCTCCAATCGAAGTTGCAGGATTTCACGCTGCGTAACATAGCCGTAGCCTTTGAGTTGAGTTACAAGATTCGGGAACCCAATATACTGCATGTCCCAGTTCAGGAAGGAAGAGGGGGTCGGGTTGGCTGATTCTCGCCTTTCAATCTATGCCTTCGATTGCCGCCTCGCCCATACGAATCGCCGCATCAGGGAGAGCGAGTATTCGGTCTTCCAATCCCCAGGTTCTCCGATTAGGCGACTTCGGCCCCCATTTCCGGTGGAGCTGGCAGAGGCGCTTGGCATAGTAGGCCGCGAAGATGAGCGGGAGTGCGGCACGTTCATCAGCCAGGGGAGGCCGGATTGAAAAGTACCCCTCCACGAACCGCTGCATTTCCTCATCTGTAAGCTGTCGACCTGCGGTCCCCATCAGCCATTGCATCCGAACCATCACTACATCCTCAAGCGCCGGAGCGAAGTGAGCCGAATTGAAGTCGGTAAATCGGACCTCACCTGACGGGGAAGCAATCGTGTTCCAGCTTCGCACATCTCCACGACAGAAGAGCCACCGGACGTTCATCTTGTTCGGCGTGTTATTCAACTGTGCTCGAAGCCGAGTGACAGCATCTGCCCCGTTCGAGGAGAACGTCGTCCTCTCGCAATACTCGAGAGCATCAGAGATGTACCTCTGCGCATCTTTGACTTCTGAACGGTAGGCTGGAAAGTCTTCGCTCGCATCGTGAACCCGTGCTAGAGCCTCCCCCACGTTGCGGAGAGTATCGACGCGATCTACGACCTCTCCTTCCAAGATGCTCTCCACCGAAATCACCAGGTCTCGAACGGACTTATAGAGGCTACCATCCGTGGTTGGACGGATGTCAGGACACGGCGCGCCGCGATCGGCAAGGTGTCGAACGAACTCCACAATGGTTTTGGGATGGGTCGAGCCGTCCCACCCCGGATTCACGCGGAACACAACGCGTCCGTCCCGCAGACTATCACAAAAGAAGACGCACCGCGAATTCGCCCTGCGGACGCTGGTTACTTCCAGATCCCAGAATCGCTTGCAGAGATCCATAATTTCTGGCTGATCAGGCAGCGGGCCCGTTTCGTCTCTAGATCTGGGATAGCGTGGTTCCATTGGTTTTCTCGGTCCAGGACTGGCCGTAGCGGCGCATTGCAGGTAACGGCCTGCGGTTGCCTATTAAGAGCAAGATAAATGCTGAAGAAAATCCCCGTCAGATAACCTACTGAACGGGGATCTATATCACGAAACAGGTTCTATGATAAACTCAGGTAACCCGCTCTCTTCGTTCACTTGGATGAAGCGAAAGATACTCTCTCACCTCGAGATTCATCCGATCTATTTCGGCCAGATAGCCGCCTGCCGATAACCAATAGTTCTGTGGATTGGTTTCAACCTGTCGAAGCTTTTCTACTTGTCGCTGAAAATACTGGATGCGTTCCTTGGTCGCCTCAAGTTCCTGATCGTTCTGAATCATCGCTGATCACCTCTACTATTCCACGTCGTGTCTGGTAAATCACCATTATGATCGAATTCAGGCCAATTCTTCATCTGGAGTCAGGTCTTCCAGAATAATCTGTTCGGTTCGGCTTCGGTTTGGCTACTATTATACAATATAGCTTTCTATACAGGGCATTTCCAGCGAAATTTTTTTCTATTCTATGCTCAAGTATTTGGATGAAGAGCCGAATAGTTCAAAGCCGTGCATAGTCGTGTGATGCAGCGTGCTCACTTCGTTACGGCGGTAGAAGCTCTGTGGAGAGGTCCCCCGAGAAACCTCTCGCTTTGATTTGCGCCACGAAGCCATCGATCTCTGCCTTGAAATAGCTGGCCATCGAGGACAGTGACCGAATCGCTCTGCGCTCTTGAGGCGGCGAAGTCTCGCCATCTTTCCAGACTTTCCTCTATCCGGCAGGCCTCGCCTTGCCACTCCTATTGTTTTTCGTCTTCTTATTCATACCGTAGAGCATCTACTGGATTGGAAATTGCGGCCCTTACGGTCTGAGAACTCACTGTCATCAGCGCAATCACAAGCGATAGAACCCCTCCTAGCAGAAACGGCCAAATGCCAAGTTGAATTCGATAGACAAAGTCTTGCAGCCACGCATTCATAGTATAATACACAACAGGCCAGGCAATGATATTCGCAATGATGATCAGTGTCATAAAATCTTTAGAAAGTAAGAAGATGAGATCGGGTATGGAAGCGCCGAGTACTTTGCGGATACCAATCTCTTTTGTCCGCTGGGTTACAGTAAAAGATGCCAGTCCGAACAGCCCCAAACAGGCTACCAGGATCGCTAACCCTGATACCAGATTCAGTACTCGGTTCAGACGTACTTCCTCCCGATAGCTAAGTGCGATCATTCCGTCCACAAAGTTGAATCTCGGCGGTTGATGAGGTATCCATTTCGACCAAGTGTTCCGCAAAAATGTCATGGTTTCCTGGACACTGTTTGGACTGATGCGAAAGGAGAAACGTCTCTGTCGAATCGCTTGCTGTCCTCAAATCCAAATTGCGGCCCTCAACAAGCTCCATACCGAAAGTGTCCAAGAAATGTTCATCAATACCGAACACCACAACGTTCCGCTCATTGTTTGGATCGCCTTCCAAGTAAACAGTGGACACATCCTTCACTTCCACCGGGACACGCTGAGATGCAGACATTTTCAAGATGTTGGGATGTTGCAGGAAAGACCGTTTGACGGCTTCATACTGGTTTAGTAGAGACGGATCTTGGTTCAAGATGGGAGTTCGAACGATGTAATCTTGGTCAAAACCTAGATCCCGGTTTCTGATAAACTCCATTTGCTGATCTATGACCAGGGTACTGAGAATGAGACAAATTGAAACGGTAAACTGAAAAATGATGAGCCCTTTTCGAAAACCAATACGTCTTGTGCCAGTTCTTATCGTTCCTTTTAAAGTTTCTACCGGTTGAACGGCAGAGAGAAAGAAAGCCGGATAACTGCCCGCAATGATGCCGACAATCAGGGCGAGACCCACAAGGCTCAGGAACATCATACCCTGACTGGTAGCTTCCAAAGTCAAGTTCATCGGAAACGACTGTTGCCTGGTCACCAGTGTATTAAATGTAGGCAACATGAGTTTGGCCAATCCATAAGCGAAGACAAGTGCCATCAAGGACAGCAAAATGGACTCCCCTTGAAATTGTACAATCAGTTGCCGCCGGAAGGCACCGACCACTTTTCGCATACCCACCTCTTTCGCCCGATCCGCTGACCGAGCCGTGGCCAGGTTCATAAAGTTGATGCAGGCAATCAACTTTTCCTGCAGGATGTTTGATCTCTCTCCAGACTTTGAAAATCCTGTGTCCATTGGGATGGTAACTGGCATGTTTGAATTCGTCCTGAATAAAAAGCAGGATTAAAATGCCACAGGCCATCCCCACCGACAGCCCGAGGGTGTTGATTACAGAATAGGTTTTGTGGCGTATCAGATTTCGGATGGCAACAGTAAGATAATTTCTGAGCATGGTTTCCTCCCGTGAATTCGGTTCTCGCAACTATCTATTGTGTCGTGAAAAAGGCTGTTCATATCGATCTTGATTTTTGTTTTTTTCTCATATATTTTTTAGAAATACATCATATATTTTTTAGAAACACAAACCTAATCAGATAGAGAGCTTGTCTGACCCGTGCGCGTGTTCAGCGCAGCACCAGGCTCGCCCGAACGCTCTATCAGAGGAGAAACTGAATGGCTGGCAAAACCCATCCAGAAACACTGCTTGACCTGCTCGAATCGGGCGCGCCGTCGCACCCGGCTATCGTGGCCCCCGGCGGGCCTATTGTGAACTACGACTCGTTGCGGCGTCAGGTGTGGACGCTTGCGGCGCAACTCCGCGCTATGGGCATAGATCGTGGTGACAGGGTAGCCATCGTCCTGCCCAACGGCATAGAAGCGATTGTGACATTTTTGGCGGTCGCTGCGGTTGGCACGGCGGCTCCGCTGAACCCCGCCTACAGGCCCGCAGAGTTCGAGTTCTACTTGGACGACACCAACGCCACGGCGCTCATCACCTCGGACGACGGAGGCGAGGAGGCCCGCAGTGCTGCCCCGGCCTCGGTGATGGATATCCGGGCCGCGCTCGACGAAGAGGGCCGCGTCAGTCTGACGGGATCCGGAGCCGTAGCGGAGGGGCGCGAAATCGCTCCGTCAGAGCCTGACGACGTGGCACTCGTGCTGCACACCAGCGGGACGACCAGTCGTCCCAAGCGCGTGCCGCTGGCGCACCGGAATCTCACTGCATCCGTCGAGAACATCGTCGAGACCTACGACCTGTCCGACAGAGACGTATCGCTCTGCGTCATGCCGCTGTTTCACGTGCACGGGCTGATGGCATCCACGCTCTCGACTCTGCACTCGGGCGGGACCGTGGTCGTGCCGCCGCGCTTCAACCCGCTGGGGTTCTGGCCGCTCGTCGATGAGTATGAAGTCACGTGGTTTTCCGCGGTGCCGACGATGTTCCGGGCACTGCTGTCCAGGGCCCGGAGTGGGCGTGCGTCCCAGAATGCGGATAGACTGCGCTTCATCCGCTCGTGCAGCGCTGCCCTCGCCCCGGCTACAATGCAGCAGATGGAGTCGATTTTCGGTGTACCGGTGATCGAGGCCTATGGCATGACAGAGGCCGCACACCAGATGGCGTCGAACCCCCTGCCTCCTGACAATCGCATCCCCGGCTCAGTCGGACAAGGGACTGGCGTGAAGATCGGGATTATGGACGAAGTGGGCGAGTTTCAGACGCCGGGTACGGTTGGCGAGGTGGTGATCAGTGGCCCCAACGTGATCCGGGGATACGAGTCCAATCCCGAGGCGAACGCTTCTTCGTTTGTCGGTGCTTGGTTCAGGACCGGAGACCAGGGCGAGCTTGACGAGAACGGTGTGCTGACGTTGCGGGGCCGGATCAAAGAACTCATCAACCGCAGTGGCGAGAAAATTTCTCCGGTCGAGATCGACGAGGTGCTGCTGTCGCACCCCGCTGTATCGGAGGCCGTGTCGTTCGGCGTCCCACACCCCACCCACGGAGAGGAGCCTGCCGCGGCGATCGTTCTCGGATCCGAGGCAACGGAGAAGGATCTGATCGCCCACTGCCGGCAGAGCTTGGCCTCCTTCAAGGTCCCGCGCAAAATTCACATCGTAGATACCATCCCGCGGACGGCAACGGGTAAGGTGCAGCGCCGGATCGTCGCGGAGGTTATCACCGGAGGGCCTTCGACGTGAGGTTTGCATTGGTCGGTGCCGGAGCTATTGGGGCCTACCTGGGTGCTAAGCTCAGCGTGGCCGGTCACGAAGTCTTCCTGATCGCGCGTGGTTCGCATCTTCAAGCCATGCAGTCGCGCGGCGTCAGCGTGCGGAGTCCAGAAGGCGACATCAAGGCCCGTCCCACCGCAACGGACGACTACAGTCTGGTGGGCGAGGTTGACTTCGTCTTTCTCACGGTGAAGGCCCACAGTCTGCCAGAGATCGCTCCCAAGCTGGGACCGCTTCTCGGGCCGGAGACGGCTGTTGTATCGACCCAAAACGGAATCCCGTGGTGGTACTTCCAGGGTCACGGCGGCCCCTGGGACGGAAGGCGAATCGAGAGGTTGGATCCGAACGAGGTCGTCTCTTCCGCCATTCCCGCCGAGCGCGTCATCGGATGCATCGTCTATCCTTCGGCTTCCATTGCCGAGCCAGGGGTGATCGAGCATGTGGAGGGCAACAGGTTCGCGATCGGCGAGCCGGATGGCTCGACCAGCGACAGGTGCAGAAGGCTGGCCGACGCCTTGAAGAAATCAGGCCTTCGCTGCCCGATCAGGTCCCGGATACGGGGAGACATGTGGGTCAAGCTGCTGGGGAATGTCGCCTTTAATCCCATCAGCGCGCTGACTCGCGCGACGCTGGTCGAGATCGCCACGCATCCCGAAGCCCGCGCTCTGGCTCACTCCGTCATGGAGGAGGCCGACGCGGTGGCCCGCGCCCTTGGCGTGAGGGTGCCAATCTCGGTCGAGCGGCGCATCGCCGGAGCTGTCGCCGTGGGCGAGCACAAGACCTCTATGCTTCAGGACTTGGAGACCGGTAGGCCGATGGAACTCGAAGCCGTTGTGGGCGCTGTCATCGAGCTTGGAGAGATGCTCGACGTTCCCGTGCCCAACACCAGGGCCGTGTACGCGGCCACCAGGCTCCTGGACGAGATCGCTACGAGGAACAGGACGGTCTAACCGACGTATGAGCCGGTGAGTTCGCTGGATACGCAATCCGGCTCCTTCGAGACCACCTCGGCCCATATGGATGCTGTTTGATCCAGTGACAACTTGAGTTGAGACTTGTGTAGATCCTCATTGAGGAGCCACGAACCAATTTCCCCAGTACGAACTGCATACCACGTATAGGCATACAGGACATCGCGTTTGTCATCGAGTTCCGTGATCTCCTCGCCCACGGCCAGGCGGGATGGATACGATGTGATGTGCCGCTCCACAACATTAGCGGGAGCCTTGGCGTACCTTGCTTCTACCTCATCCGCCGTAAGAGAGAACAGGCGAATGAGGCGATTCGCAATTCCTTCTTCCTGGTGCTCGCGAGCTAGAACGCAAAAACGAGTGAAAGCCCTTCCAAAGGACCGATCTCCATGCCCCCACCTTTCCTTCAGATATGGGATTATCACACGTGCGAGTTCCTGTATAGAGATCCCTGCCTCAATCAGACTACCTGCCTCCAGATGTGACTGAACTCGCTGAGCGAGACTGGTTACACGTCTGATTCGCTCGATTTGGCGTGCCCGGACAACCGATGGGTCAAATCGACCATTGGAAAGTAGCACAACAAATGCAGGAGTATCGCAATCCTCAGACGCGTGAACTGATTGACCGAGGTGGCTCTTGTCGGTCGCATGGAAAGTCCTCTCGTTGGCCATCAACTCATCTAAGTGACGCTTGCCTTTGATCAAGTCGTCTGCCTCGTCGGCTGTAAAATGAAGTCGGCCTGCGTCAACAGACGTCGGCCATGTGTCTCGAGCCCACTCCCTTGTGATGGACAAAGCAAGCTCGTCCACTCTTTTTGGAAGACTGTCGTCCGCCACTCTGGTAGTAATGTAGATGAGGTCTATATCTGATATAGGCCACGCCATTCCTCGCCCAACGCTACCCCCTAGAATCACACCTGCAACGCCAGGAACAGATGCGATCCGTTCGATGGCTTCAACGGTTCGCTCCTGTAGAATGAGTTCCCAGTTTTCCAGGTGCGCTTGGAAGAGATCAGTTCTAAACAAAATCGAACTCACTTTCGCATAACTACGGGATTAACGAACTGTTACGGTAATTTATACCAAATCTATGTATCTCCGACCTTGCGGGAATTCTTCTCTTCAGAGGTTGTATCCCGAACATGTTCGCAGATGCTTCCTCTGGAGGCATCATTTCTATTCAGAACCCGCCTCCTTTAGCACCATCACACCGTCGTCTCCAAATACACCTTCAACGCTGCAGCCAGATCGCGTCCAAATACACGCGCCAGTTCTGGACTTGTATTCAGATCGCCCACATTGGCATAGGGAAACTCAATTGCCGTTGCCAATTGAACGCCCGGTAATTCACTCGCCCACCGACCAAAGCTCTTGCCAACTGCATAATTCTCTGCCGTATTCCACTCCACGCCAAAGGGCAAATTATCCGCTGCATAAAAGGGCAAGCCTCCCGTTCGTTCCGCTTCCAAAATATGCGAAAACCGCATCTGTTCCTGCCAGTGGGCTTCTGACTCAGACCCCACCAGATAAATCGTCTCATTTCGATTCCTGCGAATCCACGGACAGTGCAGATCAATCGCTACCTTCAGTTTGCCAGCGTTCCAATCCGGTACCCTTTCTCGAATCACAGCCGTTTCAATATGCACACTCTCCCCGACATAATCCCGGTTGTGATCCCGCGGCTTCCGATTCTTCCCCTGATCGCCATCCTCCACACCGTCTTTATCTACAAACGGAATCACCAGACATTCAACCCGTCCCTGAAACCAGCGCCCCAAATCACCCTCACCAAGTATCGCCGCCATCATGCCTTCCAGCACATATGACTGCATCATCTCACAGCAGTGGTGTCGCGCCGTAATCAACACGCGCAGATCCGCCCCACCGTCCAGCCGCCCCACATACAACATCTCAACATCACGTCCTTTGTGCGTCTCGCACAACGTCTCAGCCACCAGATAATCCGAATCCACATACGACGCCAAAAACCGGTCCAGATCGGCCTGCACATACGGCATCCCAAAACTGAACCGCACATCATCCGCGTCATTCGCAAACGCATACACAAACGACTGTCCATCCACCGCATCATTACCCAACCAGCGCCACGTCATCCCACCGTCTTCACTCATCCCAGGACCACGCGTGCCAATCACATTGCTGCCGGTAAAGTGAAACCGCACGGTTCGGCCTGCTGCGCCACGCACCCGAAAATACCAGTAGAACCAATCGCGATCCGTATCGCGCAGATCCTGCTGAACAAACACATCATCACCGTCAATTCGCTCAGCGATGATATTCCCACCCGGAAAATCACAATCTATCATAATCATTGAACACGCTTCTTTATGATGTCGATTTGCATTTACTCCTCCACTATCCATTGGATCCGTCAGTGCTTCGTAATCTGAGGATGCTGATAGGGGTTGGTTTTTGTCTTGTTTTAGGCACTCTATTTAAGTGCAAATTCTAATAAGGGAATAGTGCGCCCCGGAATCGCCCCTGAAGGTACTTCTCCAATTCGAACGGAACCTCTTGACAAATAAAATGATTCCGCATACGGATCTGAGTGGATAGACATTTTGTGAAAACCTAACTGCCTCGCTTGATCAATCGCATGATCCCAAAGTCTCTTCCCATATCCCTGGTCTATTTTGCTTGGCTCTATAAATAAATCAGACAGTTCGAGTTCATTCTCTCTGGTTTTTAGCCTATAAAAGCCGACGACCTGTTCCATTTCTTCTATCACATAGACGGTGTGATGGCTAATGTCTTGTTGGGTATAAGTTAGATCCTGGCGGCATGCTTCAAGAAAATCTGCATCGTAGTTCCAATGCGCTTTTGAGCGCACTGCAAGGCTACTCAATTTTTCATTTTCTTCAGCTTTTGCAGTTCTGATCATTGGAGTGATCCCGATAAGTTGGGAGAAGGCCGAACCGCTCTTGAAAAGAATCCCCGCCAGAAAACTTATCTCGCAGGGATTTTATGGTGTAGAAATGGTTGATAATGGCAGACTAAATTTGCTACGCGGCATACCTACAGGAGTCAATAGTGTAGAATATCAAACGATCAACCTAAATTTTCAATCACTGGTTTGGATCCTATCAATCGATCCTGATACTCTTTCTGGCGTTCCATGTAATAAGCGACCAGTTGTGCAGGATCATGGTCGAAATGTGCTGAGATACGGTGACGTATCTTCCGAATTTCGTCTATGACTGGGTCATTCTGATTCTTTTTCATTGTTATCTCCAAGTAGCTCTAAGGGCGTGACCAAGGTTGGCACAAATAGCCCCAGCAAAGTATTCACGCGACGAATGTGGCCAAATTTGTTTGCATTGGCCAAATGACGACAATTCCAGGTGGCCAAAAATTCGCATTTGTGAAAAGACGCCAGTGCCAAATGGATCGCATCACCTCCAGGGTCAGCGGGCATTACCTTGTGCTGAATGTACGTCTGTACGATTTCCAAAATCGCTGGCTCGATGGCCAAAAGGGGTAGATCCCGAACAACAGCCAATCGTAGTTCCGTGCGCTCTGGAATATCGCCCATTAATTCGTCCAGAACTGCTGGACTTGTCACCAGGTCATATTGATTTGGCGCATTGTCCCACCACTCCCGAGTCCAGTCCCGTCGAGCTATAATATCAGGAGCAGTGCGTCTTTCGACGTAAAAACTGGGAATCGATGTTTCAACATAGACACGTGGTTTGGTCATACTTAATAAAATACCGCAATTAGCTTGGAAAGGGTAGAGTAAAATGGGTATTGCCTTCAGGCTGCTTCTAAGGGCATCCAGGACGATCCACTTCGGCTAACGTACCCTAAGGCGCGAAGCCTTTCAAGGGGCGGAAATACAGTGCATGCCATAAACTATGGTTTTCTGATTTCTTGTTTTGATTCCTCTTTTTCAAACCACGCTTTGCGGCAAATTCGTCCGGCAGCAGTGCTTTGGTAGCCTTTCGGTCTCGTGAGACCTTCACAAGCTCGTGGTTTTCAGTCGCTCAATTATCTTCCTATCCGCCTCGAATGCCATATCTGTTGGCGGCTCATCGAGAGGGAATAGCTGGACTTCAGCGGCATCGTCCCCTGCGACCAGATTCCCGCCCTTTTCTTTAACGAAAAACCATACTCCTACCACACTCCGCTCAGGCGAGTGATGAGTCGAGAGCACATCTACAATATCACCGACTTCTACATCCAGGCCAGTCTCTTCCTTAATCTCGCGCCTCACGGCAGTTCGGACGTCCTCACCAACCTCAACATTCCCGCAAGGGATACACCACTTTCCTTTGTTTGTCCCGTATTTGCGGCGAATCATTACAATTTGGTTGCCTCTGAGGATCACCCCGGCAACGCCTGCTTTTACGTAATGTGATGGCATCGTTAAACGGTCCGTCGTATTGTGAAAATCTCAAGAGAAAGTCTAATCATCTTCGCTTGTATCAGTCAACCCATTTCGTCTTTGAAGTAAAGTCTTTGATCTCTTCTTCCAGGTCCCTCAGAGATTCCTCAAGTTTCTTTATTTCCATTTTCGGTGCATTCTTAAGTCGCGAGTTCTCCAATCGAAGTTGCAGGATTTCACGCTGCGTAACATAGCCGTAGCCTTTGAGTTGAGTTACAAGATTCGGGAACCCAATATACTGCATGCCCCAGTTCAGGATTGTGTATTGAGCCAGCTTCTGACCTTCCACTTTAAAGGTGACAAACTTCTCTTTTGGTACCTGAGAAACGAAAATAAAGCCCTGCTTCCGAAAGCGCTCATTGTCGCTATTCTCAGCGAGCAATCGAGTTAGTCCTTGAACTTTTCGCAAGTGTTCATCGACTGTGCTCACAGCCTTGCTAAATTTCTGGTGATTGAATTGGTCCAGCCTGACTTTCCACCAATCCTCTGCATGTGAAACCGTTGTTGAAAGGAGTACTGCAAGTAGGGTGAAAGCAAGAATACGATTGTCCATGTGGCCCTCCATTTCAAGGAAGAGGGGGTCGGTTGGCAGTGGGGACATCTCGCGAGACCGTTGTTCGCATCCCTTGCCTGGAAAATACTCTCGATTCTCACAAGCAGACCAATCCCCACTTCGTCGATTAGCTCTTCATCCCAGATTCGTTGAGCGTCCTTAGCATAGAGCTCCGCCTCCACAACCTTGTGGTAATCGTATTAAAAGCCGTTCTTGATCATCTTTAAAAAGGACATGGACATCTGTATGCCAAACATCCATTTAGTGGTTTATCCTCATATACTTAGCTTCTTTTTCAGTGCCTCAACCATGCGTCGTTGAAACTCTTCAGCTCTCCCATGCGCTTTTGCTGCCTTATCATTGGCCGCATCGGGATTCTTTGCTATTTCTAAAACTGTTGGTACATAGTTCTCAACATCTTCAGGCCGATCTATGTCAAAAAGCCAATCATGAAGCCCTATATCACGCCACATAAAACCTTTAATGCCCTGCTCGGCAAACCGACCAACGATCGCCGGAATCCCATTACCAATACACATGATGGGGGAGTGCATCTCAAGCCCAAACAGTCCTGCAGACCGAATGTAGGTACTGAGCGCTTCGTCGGTGAGCCAATAGGTTTCCTTCCATACAACATCCTGGCAAACGTCCTCCGGAAGCTTATCAATAATCATTTCTTTACCAAGCGACATTTGGGAGATGTCTTCGGGACAGACTAGAACTTTCATGTCTGTCTCTTGAACAATTCTGATTATTGCCTCACGCAATATAGCATGATCGTGCTCTTTCATCTCCTCGTTGCGCTTCTGTTTCTCTACGTCAACGGGAGCATTTGGATCGAACGGAGATGAGACCTCCCAATAATTACCGCCTGGGGGAAGAGGAAATTTACGATACCTGGGAATACAGCATAGAAATTTGCCATGCTCAAGGCCATGAGCAGAGAGAAAGCGGTTGGCAGTCTGGTCGTTGCGCACATCCGTACTAAAGGTAGCATCCGGTCCAAACTCCATAATTGGACACTCAACTCCTTGGTTCTGTGCTCTTTGGAGGGAGACGGATTCCCGGAAAAAGAGGAACTCAGCATGGGTCAGAAGGTCTCTCTGATCCACTGCTATGGAATCTCCGAGACCAATGCCAAAGACGCCATAGGGTTTGCCCGTTTCTTCGCGCCACCGCTGAAGTTCATCTTGCCCTACAAGAACGGGTGCCGAACCATGCAAAAAAAAGTCGCACTCCTGAAATGCAGATTGTACTTCATGCTCTTTCTGGATGATTTGTAGATTGGGAAACCTCCTTAGGATCATCTCCTTTACACCATCTCTAACGTTTTTTGGCCATAAAACAATCTCTACTTCCGGCAGATAGGTATTGATCAAGTTGATAGTACCAATTGTATGCGCGATATCACCAATGTTGATACTATGCCATGACCCTCGTAGAAGAATTCGAGGCCGTCTCTGTAGCTTCATTTATAACCACCTTACTTATAGGGTGAAAGGATTAGCGTCACATCAAGTCCACTGCTTGATCTTGTAGATGCTGTAAGCTCAATTTGGTAACCATCACCCAAAGATTTCAGACAGGCAACATTCGCAAGGTGTTTCATTAGGTTTGAAAGTGTTGTTTGTTTTCGTGGGCGATATTGTTCGGTGGAAAATCATGACTTACTCGATTTGTCCCTCTGCGCCAACATCTGTTGTCTAACTTTTCTCTTTAAGTTCTTCTTTCTCTCCCGCTCTTCCTTTTTTTTCTGCCGTTCCTCTCTTTTTGTTTTGCGATGCTGTTGGCTTTTTTTAACCTTCTGAATCCATTCTGCTCTATTGGCTAAGATTTCAGGGTTACTCTTTTCGCCATATGAAAGCTTGTTTAGAAAATCTATAATTTCATGCTGTCTTCCTCCAATTAAATCTGTGGCTCCAGGCCGAGTCAGTCCTCCCTCAAGTTCCCAATGATACCTATGAATCAAGGTGTCTATGAGGATCATCTTCTCTCTTGGAGATCTCGCAGTCTGGTATTTCTGGAGGAACTCTTGGAGAAAGACTGTGAGACCAGAGGCAGCAAGATGCTTACCTTGTTTGGCTTTATGATACTCGCCCCAGGTGAGTTCCCAGTTGCACGATTCGCATCTCAGAATCGTATCCTTCATACCGTCGTGGTCTATCTGGCGATCACATAATGGACATCTTGCTCGCCCAGCACTGGCTTCTCGTGCTTTGAAAATGCTTTCGATACGAACGAAGAGTCCAATCCCCACGTCTTCAATAAGCTCTTCGTCTACTATGCCCTGTGCATCAGTTGCATAAAGGCGGGCTATTTTTTCTCTTGGAACTCGACTTGCCCAAGTTGGCCTGTCGTGTCTTGGTTTCGGGTTGCTCATGTATTCCTTAGAGATTTTTCAGGTTGGTCGATTTGGTGACAAACTCGAAGAACTGGATCTTTGCGATATCCCGATTTGTCACCCGGAAATAGCCATATTTGGGGTTGATATTGGCACTTGTAATCTTGCACCGCCTTTTGAGCGAATGTCGAATCCTGTCCAAAGTTAATGCTCAAATAAGATGGCCCCAACAGCGTCGAGTCGATATTGGTCGCCATCGTATGCAATCGTCGTAACGGAGCATTCACGCACTACTTCACCACTGTATGGGGCATTGCAGAATTTCGGACTGATGTAACTCAGTTCTTCAGACGAAAAAACGTTGAGAAGGAAGTCTGCTAAGACACCGCCATGGGTCACCCCGATCACAGTATCTTTGGATGACTGAAGATAGCAATCGGAAACAAATGCCTCAATGCGTCTGCCAGCCTCAATGCTTGAATCGCCAACACTGGGTCGGTAATCTCGTTCTGTGTTACAACGTTCCCACTAAGCCATGAATGTATCGAAAGATTGTCCTTCGATGTCACCCCAATTCATTCGTTCACGTAGCCGTGAATCTTCAGTAACTTCGAGATTCAAAATGGCGGCGATGATCTCTGCTGTCTCTCTTGTTCGCGCCAGTGGACTGCTGAAGATTCGTGCGATGCCGTTTGATGCTAACTTCCTGGCGAGTCGTTCTGCTTCTTCTCGACCCTCTGATGTCAATGAAGGATCGCCGATCTTGCGATTTCTCTTACCGTGGCGAATAAAGTGAAAACGCATTAACGCTGCCTGTCTTTCGAGTTTTTTTGTGCATAATTTGTCGGAGTGAGGGGAATACTTGCGCCGCTTGCGTGTAACGTTCCGGTCGTGTTAGCCGAAGCTGCCAGTCTCTGCAACAAACCGGTTCCTGTTCGTCTCGATATTGTAATCAGAGAATCGCATTCCAGCCTTCTCAAGAACTCGGTTGGATGCTTTGTTTTCTGGCATGGCCGTGGCGACGACGCGTTTGATGGGTGTTTCGTCAAGTATGTAATCAATAGCAGTTCGGGCAAATTCAGTCGCAAAGCCCTCTCCCCAGAACGGCTTTCTTATCATATAGATAAGGTCACCCTCTTCGGAATCCGGATCGTGAAGCATGTACGTAAGGGTGCCCAACCCCACGACTTCTCCATCCGATTTCCGAACCAGCAGTCCGGGACCCCATCCGTGCAGGTCGCAGTGCCGAATGCAGGAATCAAGCCACGCTCGCGCTTCGGCTGCCGACAGCGGCTTGCATTCGCCGAAATGCCTCATCATCTCTCCATCTCCGAAGATCTCCTCGAAGATCGCAAGATCGTCAGGAGTACATTGCCGGAGAATAAGTCTATTTGTCTCAAGTAGGCACTTGCATCCCACAAGTCTATTCCTTTTTTTAAAATCACGCTTTGCGGCAAATTCGTCCGGCAGCAGTGCTTTGGTAGCCTTTCGGTCTCATGAGACCTTCACAAGCTCGTAGTTTTCAGTCGCTCAATTATCTTCCTATCCGCCTCGAATGCCATATCTGTTGGTGGCTCCTCAAGAGAGAATAGCTGGACTTCAGCGGCATCGTCCCCTGCGACCAGATTCCCGCCCTTTTCTTTAACGAAAAACCATACTCCTACCACACTCCGCTCAGGCGAGTGATGAGTCGAGAGCACATCTACAATATCACCGACTTCTACATCCAGGCCAGTCTCTTCCTTAATCTCACGCCTCACGGCAGTTCGGACGTCCTCACCAACCTCAACATTCCCGCAAGGGATACACCACTTCCCTTTGTTTGTCCCGTATTTGCGGCGAATCATTACAATTTGGTTGCCTCTGAGAATCACCCCGGCAACGCCTGCTTTTACGTAATGTGATGGCATCTTTGAACGGTCCGTCGTATTGTGAAAACCTCAAGAGAAAGTCTAATCATCTTCGCTTATATCAGTCAACCCATTTCGTCTTTGAAGTAAAGTCTTTGATCTCTTCTTCCAGGTTTCTCAGAGATTCCTCCAGCTTCTTTATTTCCATTTCCGGTGCATCCTTAAGTCACAAGTTCTCCATGTGAGCCTACTCACTGTGGAGAAATCCAAGAATGAAGTGACCTTTCGGCTTGTTTCAGGCGCTCTATTTAACAAATGTTGAAGAAAATCCCCGTCAGATAACCTACTGAACGGGGATCTATATCATGAAACAGGTTCTATGATAAACTCAGGTAACCCGCTCTCTCCGTTCACTTGGATGAAGCGAAAGATACTCTCTCACCTCGAGATTCATCCGATCTATTTCGGCCAGATAGCCACCTGCCGATAACCAATAGTTCTGTGGATTGGTTTCAACCTGTCGAAGCTTTTCTACTTGTTGCTGAAAATACTGGATGCGTTCCTTGGTCGCCTCAAGTTCCTGATCGTTCTGAATCATCGCTGATCACCTCTACTATTCCACGTCGTGTTTTGTCCCGCTTCGGTTTGGCTACTATTATACAATATAGCTTCCTATACAGGTCATTTCCAGCGAAATTTTTTTCTATTCTATGCTCAAGTCTTTAGCCTGAAAAATTCATAAAAAAGGTAGTTTCCTTATTCAAGTCATTGTATTATTATAGGTTAGAACCATAACCATTGTACAATAGACTTGGAGGAAACTACCATGGGGTCACAAGATAAACATCGCAAGGTTCCTTTGGCAAGCATTTTCGGCAAACGGCTTGACCTCGCCTTTGATGGGGGCATTCTCACCAGCGATAGCGGCGCGTTATTGCTTCGAGAAGTAGAGGCAAAATCTGGCATTTTAACACGCATGAGTGCTGCGATCACGGATCGTCGGCATAAGAGTTATGTGAGGCACTCCGTCGCAGAGTTGGTCAAGCAACGGGTGTTCCAGATAGCCTGTGGGTATGAAGATGGCAATGATTGTGATGCCTTACGCAGCGATCCGGGTATCAAGGCCGCCTGTGGTGTCTTGCCGCTTTCAGGTAAAGACTTGGGCAGTCAACCCACGATGAGCCGGTTTGAGAACCAGATCAGGCGAAGCGACTTGTATCGGATTGCCCGTGCCTTCCTCGATTGTTTTATCGCTTCGTATAAAAAGCCGCCCGAGGCGATCATCTTAGATATTGATGATACACAGGATACGGTTTATGGGACCCAGCAGTTGTCCCTATTCAATGGCTATTACAATGCCTACACCTATCAGCCCTTGCATATTTATGAGGGACAAACCGGTAAGTTGATCACTACGATATTGCGTCCCGGTATCCGTCCGACCGGCCAACAGATAGTCGCCATTATCAAGCGTTTGGTGGCCTATCTGCGTCAGGCTTGGCCTGATGTGGCGATCATCTTGCGGGGTGATGCCCACTTTTCTTGTCCGCAAGTCCATCACCTTTGTGAGACTGATGACCTGTATTTTATCTTAGGACAGACCAGCAATGCCAAGCTTTGTGAGGCGGCACAACCCCTTATCGCGCAGGCCAAAAGGCTTTATGCACATACAAAGGAGGCCGTGCGTCTTTTTACCTCGTTTTCCTATCAGGCAAAGAGTTGGAACAAGGCACAACGCATCGTATGCAAGGTCGAAATCAGTGACCGAGGCCAAAACACACGCTTTGTCGTGACCAACCTGAAAAGTTCAATGGCGTCCTTTATCTATCAAAGCGTCTATTGTGCGCGCGGACAGATGGAAAACTTCATTAAAAATCACAAAACCTTTCTCCACTCTGACCGCACATCCTGTCACAGCTTTACTGCCAATCAGTTCCGCCTCTTTCTCCGAGATATTGTCAAATGTTGTGGATGGGTTTAGAACGCATCCTTTATGATTATGCAGCGATTTTGCGTTCACCATCTACGAATTTCACCCCGTCAATGACGAGGGGTATGAGCTTGTAACCGCGTAATCTGACCCATGTTTTTTCAGCTTCAAGAGCCAGTTTATACACCATCGCCATTGTGGCTTTGACCGATCCGCAGCCTTTTGTCTGCCTCGTGCGATGCCTGACGGTAGCAAAAGTCGATTCAATCGGGTTGGTGGTGCGTAAATGGATCCAGTGTTTGGCAGGAAAATCATAAAAGGTGAAGAGCACCTCAAAATCTTTGGTGAGGCAGTCACAGGCTTTTTCATAGCGATCCTGATACAGACTCAAGAAGTGGTCATAGACCTTGTGCGCGGCCTCTTTTGTCGGCGACTGATACATATCTTGAAGGAGTCTCTTGGCATCCGGCTGCACAGATTTGGGTAGCTTATCCAACACATTAGCACTCTTATGCACCCAGCAGCGCTGATGTTTCGTGGCAGGGAATGTCTCTTCCAATGCGTGCCAGAAGCCCATTGCCCCATCGCCTATGGCAAGAGCAGGGGCAAGGCGCAACCCGCGTGCTTTGACATCCAGTAAGAGGGTTTTCCAAGATAAGGTGCTCTCACGCTGTCCCTGCTCTATGGCAAGGACTTCCTTTTTACCTTCTGCTGTGGCACCAATGAGCACGAGAACACAGGGGCGATCATCAGACAGGCGTACGTTAAAATAGATACCGTCTGCCCAGATATAGACATAGGCTTTATCGTGCAAGTCGCGCTTTTGCCATTGTTTATACTCGTCTTCCCAAATACGCTTTAAGCGCGTGATATTGGCTGGTGAAAGCCCTGGTGCGCCTTTGCCTAAGATCGCTTCGAGTGCTTGTGGGAAGGCCGAGGTAGAGACCCCTTTCAGATACAGTGTGGGGATCAATGTATCAATGCTCGGACTGCGACGGGCATATTTAGGCAGGATCGCACTGGTGAAGTGCTCCCCGTCTCGACGATCGTGAACGCGGGGTTGTTTGACGGGTATTTTACCAATACCAGTGGTGACTTCTCGGGCAGGATGATACCCATTTTTGACCACCTCACGATGACCCTTTTCATCCACCTGATCAGCAAATCGGGCTATGTATTCATTCACTTCATACCGCAAGGCGGCACATAACATCTTACGCGCACCATTTCTTATGACTTCCTCGAGGCTCTCGGCCAGTGTATCTTGCACTATGCTTTCCACTTCAAATGGGGTATATTCTTTCACGAGCGTGTCCTTTCTCCCTCCTGGAGGGATTTTAGGTTTTTGTGATACTATAGGATACGCTCTTTTCTTTTACTCATCCACAACTTTTGAATATACCTCTCTTTCTCCATTCTGCCGCCTATGTCTTGATACAGACATTGGCGCAAATAGGATTCAATGGCACAAGGTGGATAAACGCGCAGGTCAATACCATTCAAAATCGCTTCCTCAAAGTCGCAGGACGCGTCTGTGAGTTGAATACGAGGATCACCTTCCATCTGCCTGTGTCCTTTCCTTTGCAACACGTCTATGATAAAATCCTGCACAATCTGGCAAAGGCGTTTCCCTAACCCAAAACGCAGGAGGGCAGAGATGGCAAGCAGAAGGCAGACAACATCACTGGCGCAACAGACACAGACACCGCCTTGTGCTGGGCAAAGACTCGGCAGGCAAGGGCAAGGGGGAACCTGTGGCCTTTTTGACTACCACAGGCACGCACAACCAATGACATTGACCTGTCAGACCCGGTAAAAATACAATCGGGAGCGACAAAAACAGAAAATCACGGACAGAGGGCTTACAACATCGAAATGATGACATAAATAGCCTATTCATAAACTTTCATGAATTAGTCGGGCTAGATGAAGAGCCGAATAGTTCAAAGCCGTGCACAGTCGTGTGATGCAGCGTGCTCACTTCGTTACGGCGGGAGAAGTTCTGTGGAGAGGTCCCCCGAGAAACCTCTCTCTTTGATTTGCGCCACGAAGCCATCGATCTCCACTTGGCTCAAGTTATCATTTCCGCCTATAATAAGCCGGCCACCCAAGTGAGTCAGGTTCTTCAGCCCTCTCAGGCTTCTTAGTCGTGGATTGTTGCTGATTTCCAAATGGCCGCCGATGGACGCAAGATGCTCCAGGCCTTCCAGACTCTCCAACTGTTCGTTCTGGCGTATATAGAGGAAGCCTCCGATTTCCTTTAGTGCTTGCAGTCCATTGAGGACGGCAAGGTTGTTGTTGGCTGTAACATGTATGCCGTGGGAGACGTACCGTAAACTTCGCAGCCCCTGCAAGTCTCGCAGGGAGTGGTTAGATACGATCAGCAAGCGACCATCAATAGACTCGATCCTGTGAAGCCCCTCCAGCGACGCCAGCTTTGGATGGCCGTCCACGCGGAGATCCCTTGGTACAGTTTTGATTCTGTTTAGGGATGCGATGCTCTGTAGTGATTCGTTGCAGAGCATGTAAATGTCTTTGCCTACTCTCTCTACATTGAGCCCATCCAGGTTGAGCAAGTCGGGATTCCGAATAAGCTTCAGGTCCTGCGCTACATTGGTGATTGTCTCACATTGGGTAATGGTATGAAGACCATCGCATCGGAAGATGCATAGATCACCGTACGTGGCAGCCAGACGATTGTGCGATATGTCCTTCTCCTGAAGGCTTGGCGATAGGTAGGAAAGGATTGTCGTCAGGTATTCAGGCCATTGATGGTCGGTCATATCGATTCTGCATACTCGGACGTCCAGCTTGTCAATCAGATCATCCGTCATTTCTCGAAATGCGGTATAGAGTTGGGTGTAGCCAACGAATCCTCGCCACCCGTTACTCTTAGCCCGAGCCCGTGTGGTGACCTTCAGGTTGATCTGGGTGTCCTCCCAGCGATTTCCTCGGTCATCACAGGTACGTCGCATGAAACTCGGCACATCAGACTGAGTCAGATAAACCACAGTCGGGTTGAGCTGCGAAACTGCATCAATGACTCCTCGAACGTAGTTCGCGATTGTGACCCGTTCAACGTCGTTGAAGAATAGCTCTGCCGTATTGCGATGAAATAGCTGGCCATCAAGGACGGTGACCGAATCGCTCTGCGCTCTTGAGGCGGCGAAGTCTCGCCATCTTTTCAGGCTTTCTTCTATCCGGCAGGCCTCACCTTGCCACTCCATCCGAGTTGGATGATTTGGATCCTTCTCGTGAATGTGTGCGGTTGGTATCCCGTTCCGTTCAAGCTGCGAGCAAAGGAACTCGGCAGTATTGGTTTTCCCGGATCCCGGGATTCCTTCCACAAAGATCAGCTTGGTGTCCAGCAAGGCAGCCTCCAGGATGGCTGTAGTACTCTGCCTAAAATGGCATCTCATGAGCTTGTTAGTTCGATTACATAAACACCAGAACGGATGCAGTTCTATGAGGCGTACATTGCCTTGTTTGCAATAAATCGAATCCTGCTCAAAGTTAATGCTCAAATAAGATGGCCCCAACAGCGTCGAGTCGATATTGGTCGCCATCGTATGCAATGGTCGTAACGGAGCATTCACGCACTACTTCACCACTGTATGGGTCATTGCAAAATTTCGGACTAATGCGACTCAGTTCTTCAGGCGAAAAAATGTTGAGAAGGAAGTCCGCTAAGACACCGCCATGGGTCACCCCAATCACAGTACCTTTGGATGACTGAAGATAGCAATCGGAAACAAATGCCTCAATGCGTCTGCCAGCCTCAATGCTTGAATCGCCAACACTGGGTCGGTAATCTCGTTCTCTGTTACAACATTCCCACTGAGCTATGAATGCATCGAAAGATTGGCCTTCGATGTCACCCCAATTCATTCGTTCACGTAGTCGTGAATCTTCAGTAACTTCAAGATTCAAAATGGTGGCGATGATCTCTGCTGTTTCTCTTGTTCGCGCCAGTGGACTGCTGAAGATTCGCGTGATGCTGTTTGATGCTAACTTCCTTGCGAGTAGTTCTGCTTCTTCTCGCCCCCCTAAGGTCAATGAAGGATCGCCGATCTTGCGGTCTCTCTTACCGTGGCGAATAAAGTGAAAACGCATTAAGCCTACCTGTCCTCCTATTTTTCTTGTACACAATTTGTCAGAGTGGGGTTGAGGTAGAAAAGAGGACTCACAGCTTATCGTGTTAGCCATCCGGCGTGCCCGATGCGTGCTTGCTAGGACGGTACGCGTGCGCTCACTGCACAAGGTTACGAGTCAACAACATTCAATCCTTTATCAATCGGATATATTTCTTGAGTATTCCCCGATTTGTGCTTCATTCAAGCCCACCAAAAGCACGATTTTTAAACAACTCCAAGGTGATCCAGGAATCCAACGCCCATAGGTTATTTCATAGTTGCATCGACGCGGATCATCTATATTCAAACGGGAAAGCCAGATCATTTTTCCATCCGTAGACTTTTCTTCAACTGGGTACGCAATCTTCAGTGCTTCTAATTCGCTTTGGTCAATATCAGAGGGCACTTCTCTAAACGTCTTGTCCATTTTTTTGTCGTCGAAACCCATTACAACCTTGGGCCATCTGCCGTATTCCATTGCTTTTTCCAAATTACTGCAAAAGATCGGAGCACTTGTTGGATTAACATCTACTCCATTGTTTAATATATACTCGAATCTGTCGATAGATACTGCTCTGTATTCTAGGGAAACCATTTCTTTCAAAGAAAAGAAGCCAGGAAATGTATCTACCCCGACTAATTCATGAAAGTTTTTGAATAGTCTATTTATGTCATCATTTCGATGTTGTAAGCCCTCTGTCCGTGTTTTTCTGTTTTTGTTGCTCCCGATTGTGTTTTTACCGGGTTCTGACAGGTCAATGTCATTGGTAGAGCGTGCCTGTGGTAGTCAAAAAGGGCAGAGGTTCCCCCTTGCCCTTGCCTGCCGAGTCTTTGCCCAGCACAAGGCGGTGTGCGCCAGTGATGTTGTCTGCCTTCTGCTTGCCATCTCTGCCCTCCTGCGTTTTGGGTTAAGGTCCTGCCCTTTTCAGATTGTGTAGGATTTTATGATACAGATGTTGCAAAGGATAGGACACAGGCAGATGGAAGGTGATCCTTGTTTTCAACTCACAGACGCGTCCTGCGACTTTGAGGAAGCGATTTTGAATGGTATTGACCTGCGCGTTTATCCACCTTGTGCCATTGAATCCTATTTGCGCCAATGTCTGTATCAAGACATAGGCGGCAGAATGGAGAAAGAGGCGGAACTGATTGGCAGTAAAGCTGTGACAGGATGTGCGGTCAGAGTGGAGAAAGGTTTTGTGATTTTTAATGAAGTTTTCCATCTGTCCGCGCGCACAATAGACGCTTTGATAGATAAAGGACGCCATTGAACTTTTCAGGTTGGTCACGACAAAGCGTGTGTTTTGGCCTCGGTCACTGATTTCGACCTTGCATACGATGCGTTGTGCCTTGTTCCAACTCTTTGCCTGATAGGAAAACGAGGTAAAAAGACGCACGGCCTCCTTTGTATGTGCATAAAGCCTTTTGGCCTGCGCGATAAGGGGTTGTGCCGCCTCACAAAGCTTGGCATTGCTGGTCTGTCCTAAGATAAAATACAGGTCATCAGTCTCACAAAGGTGATGGACTTGCGGACAAGAAAAGTGGGCATCACCCCGCAAGATGATCGCCACATCAGGCCAAGCCTGACGCAGATAGGCCACCAAACGCTTGATAATGGCGACTATCTGTTGGCCGGTCGGACGGATACCGGGACGCAATATCGTAGTGATCAACTTACCGGTTTGTCCCTCATAAATATGCAAGGGCTGATAGGTGTAGGCATTGTAATAGCCATTGAATAGGGACAACTGCTGGGTCCCATAAACCGTATCCTGTGTATCATCAATATCTAAGATGATCGCCTCGGGCGGCTTTTTATACGAAGCGATAAAACAATCGAGGAAGGCACGGGCAATCCGATACAAGTCGCTTCGCCTGATCTGGTTCTCAAACCGGCTCATCGTGGGTTGACTGCCCAAGTCTTTACCTGAAAGCGGCAAGACACCACAGGCGGCCTTGATACCCGGATCGCTGCGTAAGGCATCACAATCATTGCCATCTTCATACCCACAGGCTATCTGGAACACCCGTTGCTTGACCAACTCTGCGACGGAGTGCCTCACATAACTCTTATGCCGACGATCCGTGATCGCAGCACTCATGCGTGTTAAAATGCCAGATTTTGCCTCTACTTCTCGAAGCAATAACGCGCCGCTATCGCTGGTGAGAATGCCCCCATCAAAGGCGAGGTCAAGCCGTTTGCCGAAAATGCTTGCCAAAGGAACCTTGCGATGTTTATCTTGTGACCCCATGGTAGTTTCCTCCAAGTCTATTGTTTAATGGTTATGGTGATAACCTATAATAATACAATGACTTGAATAAGGAAACTACCTTTTTTATGAATTTTTCAGGCTACCAAGTCAAATTCACTGATTGTGACAAATTGGTGTTCCTCTCCATCTTTTTCAAGGTTCAGCACGTAAAAAGGTACACCTTGAACTTCTTTTATTTTATGACATTTCATAGAAGGTCTGTTCCTATAAATGAGATGATCTTCGTTTTTCGTGCGCGGTTTTGATTTTTTGGATGAAGCGGTTGGACACTTGCATGTGCGCCAATTTCAGGTAACGTTCTGGCCACTTGCAAACCCGCCGAAGCACAGCGTAGGCGGGTTGCCGTCAGACCAAGGAGTGCAAGCGACGTAGTGAAAAAGTGGGCGTGTTAGCTGGTCGTGCTCTTCCCCGCCTTCCTAGGATTCTTGCGTTTTGGACCTCAAGTCGATGATGAAGACTGGCAGCATCCTTCCTCGGATGCTGGTAGAGGGAGTTGCGCCCACACGTCTTGCCCCGACCGCAAGGTAGAAGGCCTCCGCATTTGGGTCTCCGACTATCTTTATGGTCTTGATTCCTTGGGTTCGTGCTGTTTGGAGAACATGCTCCACCATCATTCTTCCGTAACCCTTCCGAATCGTCGCAGGATCTACGAATAGGTAGTCTATCTCCGCCTCTCTTGGCCCGATCGGTACCATTCTGGCAAAGCCAACGACATTCCCGTCACAATCTTCAACAACATATGCAGCATGGTCAGAAATGTCCTCCGCGGAGACCGTTAGTTCATTTTTGAAGCGTTTCATGGAGTCAGCGTCATATCCCCAATAGGCTTTGGACCGGAAAATCAGCCGACTGACCGCACCAGCTTCGTTTGGTTTTGCTCTTCGAATCACTAAATACTCCAAGAATTAAAGAGATTCTATCGCCCCATGAAGACCAATTGCAGGAGATCCGCATGCTGGCTAATTACGGGATTAACGAACAGTTACAGTAATACATACCAAATCTATGTATCTCCGAGTAGGAAAGTGTTGTTAGGGATAGTGAAGATTCCTGATGATAGCAGTACTACATTTTATTGCGTGCTTCTAACCATCGCTTTAGCGAACTTTGGCTCTCTCCTGAAGGCCGGCCAGCCCATACATTTTCGACGCTAATATCCTCATCCAGATCAGGCCAATGGATGCCTTCACCTCGACCGATGAGTCGCCAATTCTTGCGCTCTTGAGGAGTGCCATGCAGTAGGCGAGGATACCATTCTAAAGGGACGCTTATGCTTCGTCCATCGACTAAGTCGATCACGAGTGACTCTTCGTCGATAGAGATACGCTCCACAAGCATAGGTTTGCATGTCATATATATCATTGTTTTTCAATGATGTAAAGACTAAAAGCCCACATCCAGAGGACATAGGCTTTTAGTGTTAATCCTACCTTTCTCAACTGGTTTTATAGATCAAATTTCGGTCTTTTCTTTTAGAGATAGAAGTTGATCGCGCAGTTCTGCGGCGCGTTCGAAGTCTTCGAGGCCCACGGCTTCGCGGATCTGGTCGCGCAGGTCTTGAGATAGGGATTTGGGGCGGTCGCGGCGAATCTCGTCTGCCCACTCCTGGAGGAAGGCGATCTCTTCGCTTTCTTCAATGAGGTCGTGCCGATCAAATTCCCTGAAGAAGGCTCGGAGTTCGTCAATGCCTTCGTCTATTTTTGACAGTGCCATATCGTAGGCTTCGCGTTCGAGGTACATCAGGACTTCAGCCCTTACGCGGTGTCCAATGACAAAGGGACGATAGTGCTCAAACGCCATACGATCTTCCTCATCTTCTGCGTATTCTTTGACAAAGTCGAAAAGTTCGAGGTTGCGTTCGGCGTCTTTTTTGGCGTTGAGATATTCGCCTATTTCGAGAAAGCTAATGCGGCGATGATAATATTGGAGGGCTTCCATCTGGAGTTCCATACAGTTTTCAGAATTGAGCGCAAAGTTTTCTGGACCGCGTTTTTGCGCCAGCGCTTTGTAATAGTGCAAGAGCGATTCATACCCTTCGGGCTGTTGACCGTCGGGGCGGCCGGTGACATCCATTTGTAAGATGCCCATTTCGATGCGGAGTTGAACTTTGGCGCGACCATCATTTCCTCTGATTTTGCGAACACACAATTGCCCGGGTTCACAGGGCCAGTCATCCAGAAGTGGCTGAATATCTTTACTCATCGGTGCGTATCCTCCATTGATAGATTGGCTTAGGAAAATAAGCTCGCAAGCAGTTTACGATAATCACTATATGTTGTCAAGAAATTAGCGGTGAAAGGTGGGGGTATGATTTTCACACCTCATCGCACTTCGGGTATTGACACACTCAGTTCATTTGCTGTTTCGACTGTGTTATCCCAGGTTTCGTCTTCGATAAAGACACCTTCTGCTTCGCGTTTGGTGCGCGTATCGTGTTCGATTTCCCCTGGGAGATAAATTTTATCGACACCGGGCTGGGTGCGAGAGGACTTGATCCAGTCGCAGAGACGACCTATTTCGTTGAGATAGTCAGAGAGGTCGATAAAGCTGTCGATTTTAATGGCGATGGCGATATAGCCACTGCCGCCTCGCGTGGGTTGTTCTGAACTGCATCCCGCCCATGAGAGACCGCCCGCGATGGCGTCGATCATCATGCCCAGGCCATATCCTTTGTGGCCCTGAGGTCCGCCCAGAGGCAGCATTGCCACAGCGTCGCCATTACCTTTGAAGCGATTGGGGTCATTCACGGGATTGCCGTCTGAGTCTATGAGCCAGCCATCGGGTGTTTGTTGCCCGCGCGCGCGATATACGTCGACTTTGCCACCGGCAGACATGCTGGTGGTTATGTCGAGCATGAGGGGAGGTCCGTTGGGTGTGGGGGCACTGAAGGCTATGGGGTTGGGAGGCAGACGTCGGCTCGTGCCACCAAAGGGAGCGGTGAAGCGTCCGCCGCCATTGAGCATGAGCAAGCCAATGCAGTTGCGTTCAGCCGCTTTGGGCGGATAATCGCCCAGGCGACCGATATGACTGGATCGGTGAACAGCTATGGCGCCGATGGTGTGTTCGAGGGCGCGGTCAGTAGCCATTTGCATGGCTTTGTGGGCGACGACAATGCCGATGGTGCGCTCGGCATCAATGACGGCTGAAACGGGGGTTTCTCGAATGATTTTGAGTTCGCGCACGGGTTTGATGTTGCCACTTGTGATGGCGCGGATATAGCCCGGCGTGCGAATAACACCGTGCGAATCGTGTCCGTAGAGGTTGGCATCCACGAGGTGGTCGGCTACGATGTGCGCCTGATCTTCTGGAAATCCCGCAGCACTGTAGAGTTCGCGTTGCAGGGTTCGAAGATGGGTTGCGTCAATAATGGGCATATAGTTATGTCCTTTCGAAAAGAATGCGCGTGTGTGCCGGAATCCGTCTATTGGATCGCCTGGCGAACCCAATTGAGCGCGGAGAGCGGCATGATACCGTAGTTGTAAAAGGCGAATTTGGTCACGCCTTGTTCTCGGGCCGCTTGTAGATTGGCACAGAGGGTTTCTGCATCGGGGGAGGCTGGGGGATAGGCTTGTAGTCCGACAACGAGTTGGTCTGGACTCTGGAGGATGGGTAAAAGTTCAGAGACTCGCGTTCTGGTGCGTTGGGGATCAGCAGTATAAGAAAGAATTTCTACACTGTCAGCAATTTGTGCAATGGCTTTGGGATTCGATCTCGTGATTTTTGAATCGCCCATCAAGATATAGGAGAGCGGGACATCAACGGACGCTTTGAGTTCGCGCACGAGGGATGTGACAATTTCTTCGCGCATGGCGTCAAATGCTTCGAGGTCTGGTATTGTGCGTTTGAGTTCTGTGATCGTTTCCCGAACGGGTTGACCGGTTTCAAAGGCCGTGCGGATTTTTGCGGTGACAGCACTTTGTAGCCGGGCAATGTCGATATTGGCTTCCATCGCTTGTTTTTTGCAGCTATCGCAGAAACAGAGTGAAAAGAGGTAGCGTCCGCCAGGGCCCAGGTCAATACCGTGTTTGGCGTGGTAGTGCAGGTGACCCCAACCGGAGTAGGCGAGGGATTCGCATTCGAGGAGGGAGATGCCGTAGTTGAGAACGAGATCGCGAGAAAGAGCGATAGCAAAGGCGCGTACGTCTGGGTTTGCCGGGCAGAGGGCCGATGTGCTGATGTCACCTGTGCAGCGGACTTCGGCACATTCGGGATGGGATTGCGCCAGGTAGGAGTTGTGAAAAAATACGGTCCATGAATTGAGATTTATACCAGCGGCTTTTGCGGCTTTTGCGGCTTCGCCCCACCAGTTTTCATTTTGCATCAAAGGGCTAACATGTGGTTTGATCGCGCCGTAGAGCGATTCCTGTGGCTCAAAATAAATCGCTGATTGTGAGACCTCGAGTGTGTTATTGGCGGGGAGATGGGGGCGCAACATGTCAAAGGTGTGGTAAGCCGACGCGAGGTTGATGGCGTCGAGTTTAACTTCTTCGCGAAGTTTGTGGAGAACGGCGTCATAACCTTCGTCGCGTAAATCCCAGGGATAAGTCCACATGGTGGCGTTGAGTGCAGGCATTGGGATGCTCCTTTCTCTGTGAGACATGGTATTTTCATTTTGGATAATTTCAAAGTGATTTTTGAAACGGGTTGAAAGGGGATTGACTTTTTTCCCAAAATATGGTATAACCTGTTTTTGTATTCAACATTGTTTGGAGGAATGGATGACAAAACTCGGATTGGGTGTGATTGGATGCGGCAATATGGGCGCGAGTCTGGCCAATGGTGCGCGGGATTTGGACTGCGCTGAAGTGGTTTGTGTCAGCGATGTGGATAGTGAAAAAGGCCGGGCACTATCCGAGAAAATAGACTGCGATTACGAGGTGGATTATCATACCATGCTGGCGCGGGAGGATGTGCAGGCGGTCATGATTGCCACGCCGCCGTTTTTGCACAGTGATCCCACGATTGCAGCAGCCCGAGCGGGCGTGCATGTGTTTTGCGAGAAGCCCATGTCGCCGACGCTGGCGGAGTGTGATGCGATGATCGCCGCGTGTGAGCAAGGCGGGGTTAAGTTGGGTATTGGGCTGGTGTGTCGCTTTCACCCGGTGCATCGCAAGGTGCGCGATTTGGCTCGCGGGGGCGATTTGGGAACGCCTTTGTGTTTGATGGTCCATCGCCTGGGCGGTGGCTGGGGCGGTGTGTGGTCTGCAACATGGCGGAAGTCAAGGGATAAAAGTGGCGGTACGCTGATGGAAGTGAATGCGCATGAAATCGATTTTATGCGTTTTGTGATGGGCGATGCGGAATCGGTTTCTGCGGTGGGTGGGCAGTTCGTACAGACGGAGACAGATTTTCCAGATGTGGCACTCGTTTCCGTGCGATTCAAAAACGGTGGGGTAGGGGTATTGCATTCCAGTCAGGCAAGTGCTATTGGCGGTTATGGTGGTCGGTTGGATTGCGCCGAAGGCTCAGTGGTCTTCCCCTCGTTTTGGGGCGGTGAAGGTGGTTTGCGCTACAAGCGATACGATGGTGGTGAAACGGCGATTGCCGCGTCGGAGTTATCGCAAGATGAAAGCCCGGTGAGCCAGGAGATTCGCGCATTTTGCGAAGCGGTGCTCAATGGGGAGGAGCCACCGGTGTCTGGCGCAGATGGTCGGGCAGCCGTGGAGATTGCGTTGGCTGCTTATCAGTCCATTGAAACGGGCGAAGCAATTGTGCTTCCATTTGAGGAATGAGACATCATGGCGCGAAAATTTGATATTCCAGAGTTTTACAAAAGTCCGATTATTTCGCAGGTTAAAAGAGCGCGACAATTATTGGATCCCAAAAAGCGCGATTTGCAGCCATCGGTTCTGGATTTTGGGCCTGTGCGATTTTCTTTGGCGCGGCATTTTGGGTTTTGCTTTGGCGTGGAGAATGCCATTGAAATTGCGTATAAGACCCTGGAAGCCCATTCGGATCGGCGCGTGTTTTTCCTGAGTGAGATGATTCACAATCCCAATGTGAATGCAGATTTGCAGGATCGCGGCGTGAAGTTTATGTTTACGCCGTCTGGCGAACAGCTCATTCCGTGGGACGAACTTGTACCCGAAGATATCGTGGTGGTGCCTGCTTTTGGTACAACTGTGGGAACGCAAGAGGAATTGGCCCGGCGAGGGATTGATCCCTATCAATACAATACCACATGTCCATTTGTCGAAAAGGTGTGGAAGCGCAGTGCCCAATTGGGTGATGGGGATTATACTGTTATCATTCACGGAAAGACCATACACGAAGAGACGCGGGCGACTTTTTCACACGCGGTTCAAAATGCAGAGGTCGTAGCTGTACTGAATTTGAAAGAAGCGCGTATTCTATCAGATATTATTCGGGGCAAACGCGATCTCGGCGCTTTTGAACGGTATTTTAGACACAAGTGCTCACAGGGATTTGACCCCAGCATCCATTTGTCGCGCATCGGTGTGGTGAATCAGACGACGATGTTGGCTACTGAAACGCATAAAATCGCCGGGATCATTCGGCAGGCACTCATAGATCGGTATGGAGCGGAGAATATCGAAGATCATTTTGCGGATACATCAGATACGCTTTGTTATGCCACCAACGAAAATCAGAATGCGACATATACGCTTATCGAGCGTGGAGCAGACATCGCTCTGGTTGTAGGGGGCTACAATTCTTCGAATACATCGCATATTGTGGAATTGTGCGAGGAAGCCATGCCGACGTTTTTTGTGAAGGATGCCGGGGAGTTGATTTCAGAACGCGAAATTCGGCACTATTGTCTCAGGTCGCACGGGGTGGAGATTGCCGAGAATTGGTTGCCCGATAAAAGACCTGTGGATGTCGCACTGACATGTGGTGCTTCGTGTCCCGATGCCGTGGTAGATAGTGTGCTGTTGCGCGTGTTGTCTTTTTTTCCCGATGCGCGGGATGTAAATGATGTGCTGGCGTTGTACAGGGCGATGGAGCCTGTGTAATATGGAATGAGAGACGTTTACTCCTCTCCTAAGACTTCGAGAAGCCTGCGAACTTTTTCCAGTGACTCCTTTGTTTGCAAGCGTAGTAGTGCAGAAAGCACAGCTTTTCCGTCTTCAGAAGACAGTAAAATGTTCAGTTCTCTGAGTTGTTCTGTTGTGAGTGTATTAATCCGGTCGCTTACAATACTGCTCAACTCGGGATCGCGTTCTCGCGGGTAAACGATAGTTGTTTCGGGATTTGCACCCAAAAGGACCTCCGGCGAAACGCCCAGGGCAGTAGCAATAGCGACCAGAGTATCGGTTCGAGGCACTTTTGTCTCTGCTTCAATGCGAGATACTGTCGCCTGATCAATATTGGCCGCATTGGCGAGGTCGAGTTGAGACCAGTTTTTTGCGTGCCGTAATTCCCTTATTTTTCGTCCGGTTACGATCATAAATGAAAAATAAGGTAATTTTATGGATTTATTTATGTTCATAGGCATATATTGCGATTAAAAATATGTATTTATACATATTACACGTTTGCATTTTTGGATTGGAGCCGCTATGAGAAAAATGTATTGGACAGATCTGAGAACTTCTAAAATTCAGTGTGCAAACGCAGACGGTTCAGATGTCAAAGATCTCGTTACGACTGGATTGCGTATTCCAAATAGCATCGCCCTGGATGGAGACGGGGGTAAGATGTACTGGACGGACGCTGGAACGTCCAAAATTCAGCGTGCAAACCTGGATGGTTCAGATGTCGAAGATCTCGTTGTTACCGATGTATATCTTCCAGGCGGAATGACGGTGCATGGAAAGAAGAAAAAAATATATTGGACAGACGCGGCCTGGGGAGAGACCGTGGAGTGCAAAGTACAACGAGCGGACCTGGATGGCTCTCATGTCGAAACTCTCGTTTTCACCGAAATGAGTATTCCCAACGGTATCGTCCTGGATCTGGACATGGGTAAGATGTACTGGACGGACTTAACTAAAATTCAACGAGCGAACCTGGATGGCTCTCATGTTGAAATCCTCGTTTTCACCGAATTACTGCCATTGGGGATTGCCTTAGACGCAGGTGAAGGGAAGATGTACTGGACGAACTATAAGGGTGCTGGCGTGTCTAAAATTCAACGAGCGAACCTGGAGGGCTCCGATGTTGAAGATCTCGTGACTGAAGGATTGGATCGTCCGTCGGGGATTGCTCTGGATGTCGTCAGAGGGAAGATGTACTGGGGGGACTATGACAACTATGGCACGGCTAAAATTCAATGTGCGAATTTAGATGGTTCAGATGTTGAAGATCTTGTTGCTACGGGATTGGATCGCCCATCGGGGATTTCACTGTGCTGCTTCTAATACCTCCACCTTTTCAAGGGTTGACTTTCGCTTTTGCATGGGCTATATTGGAACCACACAAGAAAGGAGGTGGTCGAATGAGTGAAATGACCAGTGGAGGTGGCTGTCGTTAGGTGCGCCTCTGCCAGGAGCGGGAATAGCATCTCGAATGGTAGCGCACCTGGCAATCCAAGACAGCCATCGAACGGCTTGTTATCTGCCACATTGGCGATTTTTTGACAATCGCGAGGCAGAAACTTCCGTCAGACGATGCGCCGCACGGAGATGGGTCGGTTTTCCGACACCCGACGTGCGGCGCTTTTTTGTGGGTTTCTAACTTGACAAAATTGGATTATACTGTACCTTCAAAGGCTTAAAATACTTTGAGATTTCAAATATTTGGAGAGGAAGTGAAAAGATGATGACACCGAGTGCCAAAAAAGGTGATGTTGAACACACCTGGTATGTCGCCGATGCAGAAGGCAAGATACTGGGGCGATTTGCCAGTGGCGTTGCCCGAATTTTGCGCGGCAAACACAAGCCTTTTTATACCCCCCATGTTGATACGGGGGATCACGTAGTTGTTATAAATGCCGAAAAAATTCAGGTGAAGGGCAATAACAAAGCCCAGCAGAAGGTTTATACGAGCTATAGTGGGTATCCCAGCGGGCTTAAGAAGCAAACGCTGGAAGACGCGCTGGAAAAGCGCCCCACATTTGTACTTGAGCACGCGATTCGGGGTATGTTGCCCCACAACAAATTGGGGCGACAGATGATCAAAAAGGTCCGTATTTACGCCGGGCCAGAGCACCCACACCAGGCTCAGTCTCCTGAGCCTATTGATTTATAGAGGAGGTGATTATTTGGCAGTTGAACCACTGAGTTCTGCTACGGGGCGTCGAAAAACATCGACGGCGCATGTGAAACTTTTCCCTGGAACGGGATCGATTGTTATCAATGGGCTTTCCGCGCTCGATTATCTCAAACGGGAGACATTGGTGATGATTATCGAACAGCCCTTAGATGTGACCGAGACCCGGGGGACTTATGATATTGTTGCCAAAGCAAAGGGGGGCGGTTTGACCGGCCAGGCCGGCGCCGTGCGATTGGGTATTGCGCGCAGTTTGCAAAGCGTGAATACGAGCAATCACAAACCCCTGCGTCAGGCGGGCTTGCTCACGCGCGATCCGCGCAAAGTGGAACGAAAAAAACCCGGGCAACCCGGCGCGCGCAAAAAATTCCAATTCTCCAAGCGTTAAACCAGAGTATTTTATCTGGATATCACATGTATCCTGATTGCTTCACGGGTGCCAGATGGCAATGCGGCAATATGAGGGATGCAGAGGACAAACCCAAAGTGCAGGAGGTGACATGGCTGTTGTTTCAATGAGGCAACTGCTCGAATCTGGCGTTCACTTCGGGCATCAAACCCGGCGGTGGAATCCAAAGATGCAGAAGTACATTTTTACAGAACGCAATGGTATTTACATTGTCGATTTGCAAAAGACGCAGATGCAAATCGAAGCGGCATATCAGGCTGTGCGCAAGGCTGCCGAAACAGGCCAGCCGATTCTTTTTGTGGGTACGAAGAAACAGGCCAAAGACATCATTTCAGATGCCGCTGAACGCTGCGACATGTTTTTTGTCAACAACCGCTGGTTGGGGGGTATGCTGACGAATTTTCAAACTATTCGGCAGAGCATTCGCCGCCTGGATACGCTGGATAAAATGGCCAGCGATGGCACATATGAGCAGTTGACCAAAAAGGAAGTGTTGCGTTTGGAACGCGAGCGCGATAAGTTGCAAAAATCCCTGGGCGGGATCCGCAGCATGGGGCGTTTGCCGGCACTCGTATTTGTCGTGGATACCAAAAAGGAAAAAATCGCAGTCGCCGAAGCGCGCCGCCTGGAAATTCCGCTTGTAGCGATTGTCGATACCAACTGCGACCCGGATGAGGTTGACCATCCCATTCCGGGCAATGATGATGCAATGCGGTCCATTGCGCTGGTTACAAATTTGATGGCCGAGGCCGTGATCGAAGGGACAACTGTTCGACAGGATGAAGAAGAAGATGCCCCTGTGCCAGATGCAGGCCCTGAGATTACAGAAATTGATCCCAGCAATAATTAAATCAAAAGAGGACGGAGATTGAAATGGCTATTTCTGCAAAAATGGTTCAGGAGTTGCGTGCCAGAACCAATGTGGGCATGATGGATTGTAAACGAGCGCTTGAAGAGGCCGATGGCGTCATGGATAAGGCTGTTGAGTTGTTGCGTAAACGGGGCATTGCCAAAGCCGAGAGCAGGGCGGGACGTCAGGCCAAAGAGGGAGCGATTGCGTCTTATATCCATGCGGGAAGCCAATTGGGGGTTTTGCTCGAGATCAATAGCGAAACCGACTTTGTAGCGCGTACCGATGAGTTCCAGACGTTTTCAAAAGACGTGGCTATGCACATCGCCGCCGCCGCACCTCTTGTTGTGAATCGCGAGGAAGTAGATGCCGAAATGCTGGAAAGGGAAAAGAATATTTATCGCGACCAGGCACTCAGCGAAGGCAAACCCGAGCACATCGTGGATCGAATTGTGGAAGGCCGCATGGAAAAATACTATGAGGAAGTGGTCTTAATGGAACAGGCTTTTGTCAAAGATCCGGACAAAACTATTCAGGATCTGCACTCAGAATTGGTGGCCAAGTGCGGTGAAAAAATTACCATTCGCCGATTCGCCCGTTTTGTCTTGGGTGAGGAGAGTTAGGCGTTTATAATGCCCAGAGGAGGTACGCCGTGATTGATGAGATTATGGCTGAAGCGCGAACGGCTATGCAAAAGTCTATTATAGCCCTGCAAAATGAGATGGGTACAGTGCGAACGGGGCGTGCCAATGCGCATTTGCTGGATCAAATTCGGGTCGAGTATTACGGTACACAGGTGCCGATTAACCAGGTCGCTACAGTGGGCGTGCCAGAACCGCGTTTGATCGCGCTTCAACCCTGGGATAAGTCGGCGATTCCACTGATTGAAAAGGCAATTCTGGAATCGAATTTGGGATTGACACCGACCAACGACGGTACGATTATTCGGTTGCCCATTCCGCAGTTGACGGAAGACCGCAGGCGAGAACTGGTGCGGGTGGTGAGGCAATATGCCGAAGAAAGCCGCATTTCGGTTCGCAATACCCGTCGCGATGCCAATGAACTCATCCGCGATGCGCAAAAAGAAGGCGAGATTCCCGAAGACGATGCCAGGCGCACAACAGATCGCGTGCAGGATTTGACCGACGAGTTTGTCGCAAAAATTGATGAGGTATTAAAAGAAAAAGAAGAAGAAATTATGGAAGTTTGATGTGGAACGAGATCTGCTGAATTGAAGAGGCCATCTCCATTGCGAGGTGGCCTCTTGATTTTTTGAGTCGGAGAAGTGCTCCTGATACCTTTAGTATTTGATAGCATAGACCTCGACAAATTCGCCGTAGTGCCAGACGTAATACGCCGTGCGATAGTGCGATTTGGATCTGCCTGTTCGCGCGGCGCGTTCGACGGCTTCGGGAGGGTTGACGATTAAGAGTTTGCTGTCGAGGCGAAAACGGAATCCCAGATGCGTGACAAAGGGCGCGAAGATCACACTGCCTGTTCGCGCGTCGATAACGGCGAATTGCTGGCATTCTTCGCCGCAAAACCACCGCACAATGGTTTGGTCGCCCGCAAAATTGGGACCGATTTTGGCACTGTGAATCAAGCGGTCTTTGAATCGAAGCGCACGCGGATGGCTCACGAGATTGACAGGACGCGGTTTGTCTTTGTAAATTTGGTATTCGGGAATCGCAAACTGCTCAAATTCGGGTTTTTCAGTCACGGGACCAGGGGCTTCGGGTAACCGCGGGTCGGGCATACAGGCGATAAAAAACAAAAACAGGATGGGGGAGATCGACTTGTATTTTGGCATGCTCATGCGTCATTTCTCGGCGATGGTAGATGTCGTTGATGCCATTAACTACGCACCAAATGGCTTTTTCGTCAAGTTGCGTTATCATTTTGCGGCGGTTGTGTTTGCCTGAACAGCACCGCTGAGTATCGCGCGTTGCTTGACTCCCCACTATCCATTGGGTACATTTGCATACCATTCACGTCATGATATAGAGGAGCCTGTTATGAGCAGCACATTTGGTCGCGCATTTCGCATCACCACATGGGGGGAGTCACACGGTGGTGGCGTTGGTGTTGTTCTGGATGGATGCCCACCCGGTCTGGAGATCAGCGAAGAAGATATCCAGATTGAACTCGACCGCCGCAAACCTGGCCAGAGCAAAATTACCACACAGCGCAAAGAAGAAGACCAGATAGAAATCCACTCGGGTCTTTTTGAGGGTAAAACTCTTGGCACGCCCATCTCGATGATGGTGTGGAATCAGGATGCGCGTTCCAAAGATTACGAAGAAATACGGACCAAATACCGCCCTTCGCACGCCGATTACACATATCAGCAAAAATACGGTATTCGCAACTGGAAAGGAGGGGGCAGAGCCAGTGCGCGCGAGACCATCGGCCGCGTTGCAGCAGGTGCGATTGCCCGAAAATTGCTCAAACGCGATTGCAATATCGATATTATCGCTTATGTGCGTCAGGTTCACACCCTTGTTGCCAGTGTCGATCCCGTCGGGGTTACTCGCGAGCAAGTCGAGTCGAATATCGCCCGCGTGCCCGAACCCGAGATTGCCGAGCAAATCATTCGGCGCATCGACGCTGCTCGCAAAGATGGCGACTCTCTCGGTGGCGTGGTAGAGGCCGTTGCCCATCGCGTTCCTCCCGGCTGGGGCGAACCCGTCTTTGACAAACTCGAAGCTGATCTCGCCAAATCCATGCTTTCACTGCCCGCCTGCAAAGGCTTCGAATCCGGCTCTGGTTTTGGCGGTATTGCGATGACTGGCTCTGCACACAACGATCCTTTTTACAACGATGGTGGCGGCATTCACACGCGCACAAATTATTCTGGCGGCATTCAGGGCGGTATCTCCAACGGCGAACCCGTCGTCATTCGCGCAGCTTTCAAGCCGACTGCCACGATTTTGGCCGAGCAAGAAACCGTTGATATCCACGGCAATCCCACCACTCTCAAAGGGCGCGGTAGGCACGACCCCTGCGTCTTACCTCGCGCAGTTCCCATTGTCGAAGCGATGATGGCACTCGTACTGGCAGACCACTATTTGCGCCAGCGCGGACAAAGAGGGTGAAAAATGATTGATTCCCGAATTTTCACCTGTATTAAAAATGCCAACTCCCACACCTATCGCTTTCCGTGGCGGAACTTTACGCATCTCTTAAAAGATCGCGCAGAGCGTCAGCCAGATAAGCCCGCGTTGATCTTTTGCAATTGCGATACGGATGCTCGCACGGTTATTACCTATTCTGAATTTGAACGCCTCACCGCCTCACTTGCAGGTCTGATGCACCGCGAATACGGTATAAGATGCGGCGATTGCGTCGGTCTGGCCTTGCCCAATTGTGCAGAAATTCCCCTGCTTACCCTTGCCCTTTTTCGCCTCGGCGCAACTTCTGTTCCTCTCGATATTGCCAAAGATGTTCCCGAGCGCAAGCGCTACAAACTGCAGAATGCCGGAGCTAAGCTGCTCGTTGTTTTGCCCGAACATGCAGAAATTCAACGCCGCGCATTACCCGATATCCAGATTGCGACAACAGAGCAGTTGCTCGCCGCCGATGGATATGACGCGGTGGATATCGAGCCTGAGTGGTCTGGCGATCCAGAAGGCGAACAAAACACCAGCATTGTGCTGTACACATCGGGTACAACAGGCCAGCCCAAAGGCGCGTGTATTACCCGACAAAGCCTCACTTCCAATGCCGATGGCATCATTCGCTGGCTCGGATTTGATGCACGCGAACGCCTCAACCTCGTTTTACCACTCCATCATATCAATTCCACTACGTTCTCGATCACCAGTTTCATGGTGGGGGGGAGCCTTGTGCTCAACTCGCGCTACAGCGTTTCGGCGTTCTGGCGTATCATATCGCGGGAGCGGGCGACATCTGCGAGTATTGTACCGACGATTATGGCCGACTTGCTCGCCCGCGCCGATGACTTTGAGCGCGAGGGCTATGACATATCACCACTAAAAAAAATTATGATCGGTTCGGCACCTGTCCCGCCCAATATTGCCTGCCAGTTTGTCGATCGCTTTGGCGTTCGTCTCGTTCAAGGGTATGGCTCAACCGAAGTCAGTTTGCGCGTTACCGGCGTACCGCCCGGTTTGCCCGATGAACAGTACCGCGATGTGCTGGAACAAAATGCCATTGGTGTTGAGCTTGCCAATAATAATATAAGAATTGATGGTGGGAGAAACGAAGGCGATGTCGGTGAAATTCTCGTGCGCGGTCCCGTGGTTGCCAATGGCTACCTCAACCAGTCCAAAGACACTTCCGAAGTTTTTTGCAATGGCTGGTTCCGCAGTGGCGACATGGGGTATTTCCGAGACATGTATAACCATCGTTTCTACTTTATGCACGGTCGAAAAAAAGAAATCATCATCAAAGGCGGTGTCAATATATCACCCATCGCGGTTGAAAATGCCCTGCTCGACGCCTGTCCAGAACTCGACGCTGTTTATGTGATCGGCCTTCGTCATGACCGATGGGGGGAAGACGTTTGTGCAGTCGCTATTTTTAGATCTGAGATTGACCAGCCCAAAGCTGCCCAGGATATTCTCAGACGCGGACAAAACGGCCAAATCCCGGGCCTGAGTACCTATGAAGCTCCTTCGCGCATTATCCCAATTACATCTGAAGATCGTCCGTTGACCTCTACGGGTAAAGTGCAGCGCAGCACCCTGCAAGAGATTATCCAAAACCAGATTGACGATACTTAAACCCCCTGTCTGCGATTGACACAATTTGTCTGGTGTATTATATACCTGCGTGGGGACTGGCTACTGACCACTTTCTGGTGATTGTCATGATGCGTATTTTTCTCCTTCTTTTTCGTCTCTTGCGCGTACGCGGTGTATTGTCAATCATCTCTCGACTCCCAAAATACTTGCGCCTTACCTGGCGACTCTTATGGGATTCCCGCATACCTTTATTGCCCAAAATGTTTGTCGTTTTAACTGTTTTATACGGGCTTTCTCCCTTTGATATTATCCCAGAAGCGATTCTTCCCCATATCGGATTGGGAGATGACATCGTGTTTGTTATCCTGTCTATTCGCAATTTGATCGCGGCCAGTCCGCAGAATATCGTTCAGGAACACGCCCGCAAGATTGCAGAGAAATCGTGATTTATGTCCCGCCTGGATTTCAAAACACAGATCGCCGCCGATCTTCTGACCTGGTATCGCGAACACAAACGCGATTTGCCATGGCGGCAGACAGACGATCCCTATCGCATCCTGCTGTCTGAGTTTATGCTCCAGCAAACACAGGTCAATACTGTTATTCCCTATTACCATCGTTTTCTCGACCGTTTTCCCACGGTTTACGACCTCGCCAGGGCATCACAGGATGATATCCTCAAAGCCTGGGAAGGATTGGGCTATTACGCTCGCGCCCGCAATTTGCACAAAGCCGCGCATTCTATTGCTATGGACTTTGGCGGCACCGTGCCCGATACTTACGATGAACTCAAATCCCTGCCAGGATTTGGGCCTTATACCACAGCCGCAGTTTTGAGCATTGCTTATGATCGCGACCATGCCGTGCTCGATGGCAATGTTATTCGCGTTATCACGCGCCTCTTTGATATCGGCGACGATGTCACGCAAACCCGCGTCAAAAATCAGCTATGGGATCTCGCCCAGGCTCTGTTGCCAAAAGGTGAAGCTGGCACCTACAATCAGGCGATTATGGAACTCGGCGCAATGGTCTGCACCGCCAAAAATCCGGTGTGCGATCAGTGTCCCGTGCAAAAATACTGTGCAGCGTACCGAGTGGGCAATCCGCAGCGTCTGCCCGTCAAAGGAAAAAGGAAGCCGCGTCCTCATCACACGCTGTGTGCGGGCATTGTGTGGCACAATGACAAAGTGCTCATTACCCAGCGTCCGCAAAATGGCTTGCTCGGCGGGCTTTGGGAATTTCCCGCAGGAACGCAACAGGAGGGGGAATCTCTGCAAGATACCTGTATGCGAGGGATAAGAGAAACTACGGGTATTGATGTCGAAATCAGCGATCGCTACCGCACCGTCAAACACGCTTTTACACACTTCAGTATCACCCTGCACACTTTCCAGTGTCACTATGTCAAAGGCAGAGCGCGTCCACTCCTGTGTGACAATCTCGCCTGGGTTGTGCGTGCCGAGTTCAATGCTTATGCTTTTTCTCGCACCAGTCGCAAACTCATTGAGTATCTACAACAAGATGTCCAACCCGACCTTTTTGCATTTGAAAACAATATCAGGGAGGTTCCATGAAACTCGAAAACAAAATCGCGCTTATAACAGGCGCGGGATCGGGCATTGGCAAAGCCATTGCGCTCGAAATGGGTAGCGCAGGCGCGCATATTGCCGTTAACGATCTCACTGCCGAAACTGCCGAAACCACCGCACACCAGATCAAAGCTCTCGGGCGCGGGGCTCTTGTCATTCCCGCAGATGTGGCCGACTCGGGGCAGGTCGAGAATATGGTTCAGCAGACGCTCAATCGCTTTGGGCGCATCGATATTCTGGTCAATAATGCCGGTGTGTACATTCCCCAGGACGGTGGCGTTACAGCTATTACAGATGAGGCGTGGCAGCGCATTCTCGATGTCAATCTCAACGGGCCTTTTTATTGCAGCCGCGCTGTTGTCAAAGACATGATAGCACGCAAGCAGGGCGGCAAAATTATTAATATTTCGTCTGTGCAGGCCGAAGTTGCGCATTTCGACGCTTCTGCCTATCAGCCTTCTAAAGCCGCTGTGGTTATGCTCACGCGAACCCTTGCCGTGGAACTTGCTCCTTACAAAATCAATGTCAATGCCATTGGTCCGGGGGCTATTGCATCCGAAGGTATGGGCGCGTCACTTGGTCTTGAAGTTATCGATGCCTACCGCAAACGCATTCCCTGGGGTGCTCGCGGATATACCCGCGATATTGGAACTGTCGCCACCTTTCTGGCTTCGGAAGATGCGCGCTATATCACGGGCCAAAACATCTATGTCGATGGCGGTTATTTGTCCGATAGCACACCGACAGAGTTAAAATCGCAAGATCATCCCGTTCCACCAGACGACCCGGATCCGAAATAATATGATTCCAAAAAATCTCACCAATAGAACGGCCATTATCACCGGTGCCGCACAGGGTATTGGAAAAGCGATTGCCATACGCCTTGCTAAGGCCGGTGCAACTGTGGCGATTGCCGATCTCAATCTGGACAGCGCGCGCGAAACGGCTCGAGAAATCGGGGCAGATGCATTGGCTCTGTCGCTCGATGTTGCAAATGCCGAGCGTGTGCAGAATACCGTTGATGAATGTCTCAATACCTGGGGGCGTATTGACATCCTTGTCAACAACGCGGGTATTGTGGGGCGCGATGTGCCCGTCAAAGATCTCACGGAAGGGGATTGGGATCAGGTGTTCGATATCAATCTCAAGGGGACTTTTCTGTGTTCGCGCGCCGTAATCGCGCCTATGCTCAACCAAAAAAAAGGTGCTATAGTCTCGGTCGCCTCCATAGCAGGCAAAGAAGGCAATCCCAGCATGGCACCTTATTCGGTCTCTAAAGCGGGTATTATATGTTTTACCAAGGTCCTGGCAAAAGAGCATCTCGAGGACAATATTCGCGTCAATTGCGTCTCGCCAGCTCTGATCGAAACCCCACTTTTGGCAGATGTGGAGCCAGAGCAACTCGATTACATGACGTCCAAAATTCCCCTCGGTCGCCTCGGTCAGCCGGAAGAAGTCGCGGCTGTTGTCCACTTTCTCGCATCTGACGATGCTTCTTTTGTGACCGGGCAGTGTTATGATGTCAGCGGTGGCAGGGCGACGTATTAATAGGATTTACCCAAGCGGTCGCGCACTGAACACTTCTCTCAAATAGAGAACGACCCACCCGATAGCCGTCACCGCTATCGCCACACCCACAGCAATCAGACACAGCAGCCATCCCGGAGTTCGAGCATCTGGATCGTGATAGGGGTTTCGTCGGGGGTCGTCCCAGCGCATGGTCGTGTCCTGAGTGGTATCAGCAATTCATCATCTTATAGATCTTCTGAAAATTCGGTGCCTTCTGGTACATCTGTATCGCTTTCAAAACAGATGCGAAATCCATCCGGGTCGTTCAATGAAACAACCCACATTCCGTTTCCCACAAAGGGATTCGATACCTCGATACCACGATTCTTGATTCTGCGATAGATCGCCAGGGCATCTTCGCACATGAATACAATCGAGACACCTTCGCCTACTTTTCCTTCGGGCACCCACGAATTGCGTCCTTCCTTTCGAAATTCCTGTAACATCAGCGCGGCGTCCCCACATTGGAGCCAGCACCAGCGAAGTCTCCCATCCGGTTCCCATTTATGGACCATTTCAAATCCGAGATCCTCGACATAGAAGCGAACAGACGCTTTGATGTTTGATACAGAAAAAAATGGGACTGCCTGTTTGACATTTGGTTTTGCTTCAGCGTTCATTGTTCGCTCCTTATGTTTTTAGGGGCTTGCTCTTTATTGGAAGATGTAAAATTCTGCAATGACGGGATCAATGCCGCGCAAATAGAGCAACGAGATTATTGCGAGGATAATAAAGATAGCGACACAGAGGAGCACAAATCCATGTTTTTGATACCACCATTTGGGGCGGGGGGGGATGTTGGGATCATTCATGGTATGGACGCGCTGAAAAGGTCGAGAATGCAGGGCAAGATGGCACGCAGAGCCTGGCCCCGGTGACTGATACGATTTTTTTCGTCAGAAGATAGCTCGGCGGAAGTGGCGTTGCAGGTGGGAACGTAAAAGAGTGGGTCGTAACCAAAGCCATTCTCTCCTCGGGGTGTTGTGAGGATGCGCCCCTTCCATATAGCTTCGGTGGTCTGTACGCGACCATCGGGTGTGGCAAGGGCCATCGCGCAGCAAAAGTGCGCTGTGCGTTGTTTCGCGGGAATGGCGTGCAGATTTTCGACGAGTTTGGCATTGTTCGTCTCATCTGTGGCGTTCTCTCCGGCGTAACGCGCAGAATATATGCCGGGTGCGCCGTTTAAGGCGTCAACCACAAGTCCGGAGTCATCGGCTAAAGCAGGCAAGCCCGTGTATTTTGCAATTTCACGGGCTTTTTTTTCGGCATTGGCTTCAAAGGTTTCGCCGTCTTCGATTACTTCGGGTGCGTTGGGAAACGCATCGAGCGATAGGACCTGAATATCAGAGCCGAGCATGTCCTGGATTTCCCTGAGCTTGCCCTGATTGCGCGTGGCGAGTATGAGGATAGGCATGGGTTTGAAGTGTGAAGTGTGAAGTGTGAAGGAAGAAATGTAGGGTAACTGGCTATTATTGTGCCAGAACATCACGCTGGAGTTGGGTGATGTCGGAGATGCCCTTTTGGCCTAGGGCGATGAGGTGTTGCATCTGGTCGAATGTGAAGGGATTTCCTTCGGCTGTGCCCTGCACCTCGACAAAGTTGCCCTGACCGGTCATGACGATATTCATATCCACTTCGGCTGTTGCATCTTCGGCATAACACAAATCGAGCATGGGCGTGTTGCCAATGATGCCCACGCTGACGGCTGCGACGGAATCGCCAAGAGGATTCTTTGTAATACGGTCCTCATTTTTGAGCTTGTCAATCGCATCGACGACTGCAACATAAGCTCCCGAAATTGAGGCTGTGCGGGTGCCGCCATCGGCTTGTAACACATCGCAGTCGATCCAGAGGGTACGCGAACCGAGTTTTTTGAGGTCGATCACAGCGCGCAGTGCGCGTCCAATTAAGCGTTGAATTTCCTGGGTTCGGCCTTTAGTACCGCGCGTTTCGCGCTCGCTGCGCGTATGGGTCGAACGGGGCAACATGGCGTATTCCGCCGTGATCCAGCCCGTGTTTTTGCCCACGAGAAAATGGGGTACGCGGTTCTCAACACTGGCTGTGCATATAACGTGTGTGTCACCCATTTTGATCAGTGCCGATCCCTCGGCGTGTTTCATAAATCCGCGTTCAATACTCACGGGACGCAATTGATCTGGGAGGCGTCCATCTATGCGCTGGCTCATAAATGCTCCTTGTTCTTACCGTGGATCGATCCATTTCTCTTCGGGATTGCCCAATTCGCGGAAGTCTTGCCCGGTGACGTGGATGATATGACACATTTCGAGAAAGCGAGAATAGATGCGCCCCTGTGCGAGATCTTTCAATTCATCAACTTTCTGATTTGTGGTCACAAAGGTGAGGCGTTGATTGGCATAGCGGGCGTCAATGAGGTTGTAGAGAATTTCCATTTCCCATTCGGTATTGCGCTGCACGCCAAAGTCGTCAATGACGAGATAGGGAACATTGCTCAGTACATCAATCATGGGCATTGCCTGCCCATGTGTATCACTGCTTTCGTCAAATGTGTGTCTGAGTTCGTGAAAGCTCTTTGAGAGGGAGATAAATTTGCCGGGTTTGACAAATCGAAAAATGAGCTCGTTGAGCAAAATATAAGCAAAGTAAGTTTTTCCTCGGCCTGGCTCACCCCACAAATAGAAGCCTTTGATCGATGCTTTATTGCCGTAAATATTATCGACTAAGGTGCTAAAATAGGACTTGAGGAGTGCCGCTCCCTGGATGGTCTGCCCATTGTCATGCTGCACCTTAAAGTCCTTTAAAAACTTAAAGCGAAAAGGTGCAGGTATGCCCGATTTTCGGATGTATTTGTCAATGTGGATTATTTTTTTTCGAAAGGGATAACACGGGCACCAGGTGGGTTCGCCGCTCTTTGGATCCAGGGTCATAAAAGGCGGCTTGCCGCCGCATTGACAGTATCGACAGTGTTCGAGGACTTTTGGAGAGAGTGTGATTTTTCCGTGAAGCCCCGCTTCGACATGGGGGTCGTAGTCGTAGCCGAGGTCATTGGGGGGAAGGTCAATGCCTGTTGTTTGTGGAGATGTGATGATTTACCTCCCGTTGTGAGTGCGTGTCTTTAACGCCTGTTCGACTTCGCGCTGGGCATCTCGGCGAGCAATATCGCGCCTCTTGTCAAATTGTTTTTTGCCGCGTGCCACGCCGAGTTCGACTTTGGCTTTGCCGCGTTTGAAATAGAGTTTGAGGGGAATTAATGTATGGCCTCTTTCGTTGATATATCCTCTCAGGCGATTGATTTCATGGCGGTGGAGCAGCAATTTGCGTTTGCGCTCGGTGTCGTGGTTAAACTGGTTGCCCTGTGCATATTCGCTGATATGCGTGTTGTGCAAATAAGCTTCCCCGTCCTCAATGCGCGCGTAGCCATCTTTCAAATTGGCCCGGCCCTCGCGCAGGGCTTTGACTTCTGTGCCCCGCAATTGCAGGCCAGCTTCATAAGTGCTGAGGATGTGGTAGTCGCGCCGTGCTTTTCGGTTTTGCGCGATAATTTTGATACTTTCTGGCATTGGCACCTCCGCTCATATATCGGGTTGCAGGATGTGCATGAGATGTTCGAGTTTTTCTGCGCGGTTTGGGTCATCCAAATTTAGATATGTATATCTGAGGTTATTCATCATGCGAAAGAGTGTGAAGGAGTTGCTGGCTTTAGAAAAAAGATCGTCCGAGATTTTTTCACCAATGAGATCGGCACATTCATTTGCCGTGAGAATCTGACCGCGGTTGTGTGGATCAATATAAATATGTTGATCGTTGTGGATGTATTTGACGATGTAGTGCTTGGGTAAAGCGACGCCTGAGATAGATAATTCAAGGCGTTGTGCGAGAATGAGATAGATGGCTGAGAGCGTGATCGGCCAGCCGCGCTTGCGATCGATTACACGATTGAAATACGTATCGTCGGGATCATAGTGTGTAGATGCGTGAAACCCTTGCTCGTCAAAGAGATAATGATTGAGCGTGCGAATGATGCGAATGGGATGATCGTCGGGGGCAATCCTGGGTGCGAGCTCAAAGGCCATGTATCCCAGACGCGTTTTGTAAGCACTTTCATCGAGGTCGGGATATCCAAATCGCGCCAGCGCAAAGACGCCTTCTTCAAGGGCAATATCGCCGTGTTGGTCGCGTGTGAGATTGCGAAACCGCCTGTCCAGAGACGGTTCTCTAAATTGTCTGAGCACGCGGCTGACTTCTCGGTGTGCGCGCGAGTCTTCAGCGCAGGCACTGTGGATTTCGCGTGTGGCTTTTTCACCCAGATCATACAGCTTTTGGCGCAGGCGATCCGCGATGTCGGGAGAGCAGTCCGATAGAAGCGATACAATGGCGCGGATTTGTTCGGGGTGGAGTTTCATACGGGAATACCGCGTTTTTTCAGCATGATCATAAGTAGAGAAATATCAGCAGGCGAAATGCCTGGAATACGAGAGGCCTGTCCCAGTGATCGGGGTCTGATGCGGGTGAATTTTTCAATAGCTTCATTTCGCAAAGCCGCAATATTGGCATAGTCAAAGTTTTCGGGGATATATTTTTTTTCCAAATTGTAAAAGCGCTGCACCTGCTCTTCTTGCCGGTCGAGATATCCCTCGTATTTGAGTTCGATTTCGACCGATTCACATACATCCTCGGGCAGGGTTTCAGAAGCAGGTGACAATTGTGTGACGATGTCGTAAGACAATTCTGGTCGTCGCAAAAGTTCGGCGAGTGTCACCGCGCGTTTCAACGGAGAAGAATGCGATGCTTTGAGCGCTGTTTGAACATTGTCGGTTGGGGTGAGGCGCGTTGATCGCAACCGTCCGACTTCTTCGTCAATTTGTCGTTTGCGTTTGCAAAAGCGGTTGTACGCCTCGCCGGAAAGCAGTCCAATTTTGCGTCCGAGTTCACACAGGCGCAAATCCGCGTTGTCCTGTCGCAAGAGCAGGCGATATTCGGCCAGCGAGGTAAACATGCGATAGGGTTCTTCGGTGCCTTTGGTAACGAGGTCGTCAATTAGAACGCCGATATAAGCCTGCGAGCGATCCAGGATTATGGGATCGTCGCCCCGGGCTGTTAAGGCGGCGTTTATGCCCGCCATAATCCCCTGTCCAGCGGCTTCCTCGTATCCGGTGGTGCCGTTGATTTGCCCCGCAAAAAATAAACCGGCGATGGGTTTGGTTTCCAGGGTAGGATGGATTTGTGTCGGGGGGACATAGTCGTATTCGACAGCATAGGCCGGGCGCATGATCTCGGCCCGTTCGAGACCGGGAATGCTGCGTACAACTTCGACCTGCACATCTTCGGGCAGGCTCATCGACAGTCCATTGAGATAGACTTCAAGGGTGTGATACCCTTCGGGCTCGAGAAAAATTTGATGCCCTTCCTTGTCGGGAAAGCGCACAATTTTGTCTTCTACCGAGGGGCAATACCGCGGCCCCACACCCTGGATGCGTCCGCTGTACATGGCCGAGCGATCCAGATTGCTGCGAATAATATCGTGCGTTTTTGGCACAGTCATTGTGAGATGACAGCAGAGTTGCTCTTGCTCGATGGCGTCGGTGTGGTAGGAAAAGGGCCGGGGGTCTGCATCACCGGGTTGCTCTTCACACGCGCCAAAGTCGATGCTGCGCGCATTGACGCGCGGTGGGGTGCCGGTTTTGAGCCGCCCGAGTTCAAAACCGAGTTGCGAGAGACCATCGGATGCTTTGTCGGCGGCTTGCTCACCTGCGCGCCCCGCGCTGTAGGAGAAATCGCCCACATGGATGAGGCCCTTGAGGAAGGTGCCTGTGGTCAGGATCACAGTTTTAGCAGCAAAAACCATTTTGGCTTTGGTGACCACGCCTTCAATGCATCTGTTTTTGACCACGAGGTCTTCGAGCAAGCCCTGTTTGACATCGAGGTATGGCTGGTTTTCGACTACTTCTTTCATGCGAAACTGGTATGCTTTTTTGTCCGCCTGTGCCCGGGGGGCCTGTACAGCGGGTCCTCTGCGCCGATTGAGCAGGCGAAATTGCAGGCCCGTGTCGTCAATATTGCGCGCCATTTCACCGCCCAGAGCGTCAATTTCACGCACCATGTGGCCTTTTGCTATGCCGCCAATGGCCGGGTTGCAAGACATCTGCGCGATGGTGTCGAGGTTCATAGTCAGCAGCAGTGTTTCACATCCCATGCGTGCAGAGGCCAGTGCAGCTTCTGCACCTGCATGCCCCCCGCCAACAACAATAACATCATACTTTTTTTCGTAGATCGACATATTCGTTTTTACTGCTGGGCGTGTACTGGTGTGCCAATTGCCAGAAGCTGATCGCTTTTCGATTCGCTTTGAATCGTTTCAACTTCAAATCCCAGATCGGCAATCATCTGGTGCGTATTTTCCACATCCAGACCACCGGTGGTCAAATATCCTTCCATGAAGAGCGAGTTGGCCGGATAAAGTGATAGGGGTTGGAGAGAGCGGAGGTTTTTTTCTCGCCCACCTGCCACGCGAATTTCGGTTGATGGATTGACAAATCGGAACAGACACAATGCGCGCAAGCAATCGTGAGGGGCTAAGGAATTTTGATTTGACAGGGGCGTGCCTGCGATGGGGTGCAGGAAATTGACGGGGATGGAGTCGATGCTGAGGTCGCGCAACGACACGGCCATATCAATTATATCATCGTGGGTTTCTCCCATGCCGATAATGCCGCCGCTGCACGTGTCCAGGCCCGCTTTTTGGATGTTGTACAGGGTTTTTAGGCGGTCTTCGTAGGTATGCGTAGATACAATATGCGGCGTGTGCGCTTTGCTGGTGTTGAGGTTGTGGTTTACGCGATCGACGCCAGCGTTTTTTAAGCGCTGTGCTTTTTCGCCAGTTAGCAAGCCCAAACAACAACAGATGTCGATATCTACTTCCCGTTTGATCTGACGCACGACATCTGTAATGGCATCAACTTCATTGTCGGTGGGTGCGCGTCCGCTCGTGACAATGCAGTATCGATACGCACCGTTTTCTTTGGCTTCGCGGGCTGCATCTATCATTTCGCGGGCTGGTCGCAGGGGATATTTATCAATAGGTGCGTTTGAGACAGCCGATTGTGAACAATAGGCACAATCTTCGGGACACAAGCCACTTTTGGCATTCATCAGCACATGGATGTGTACTTTGGATCCAAAATAATGATGGCGCACCTGGTATGCCGCGTGTAAAAGTGGTAAAATATCGCGGTCAGGCGTTTGAAGGACAGCGTGCATTTCAGCGGTTGACAAGCCGTTACTGAAGAGAGCTTTTTGGGCATAAAAGGTGTACATAGTATGTCCTGAATATCTGTACTTTATGAATGTAACAGATTGTTAAACATCAGTGTTATGAATAAAATTGCTTCTTGCGACGAATTGGAAATATATCCATTTCACGCTTATGAGACAAGGTAAATCACATCGGGAATCGTCGAAATTATTGGCTGATTTTGCAGTGGATTTTTTGGTGAGATTTTTTACATTTGAGAACGATTTTGTCGCGCGTTGATCTATTCTTGTGTAATTGCGGGGGAAGACGGTGCAATAGAAATGGGATAAGATCTCTGTTTATCGTTGACAACTTCGGACCTTTTTTCTATTATGCCCGATCTTTTTCAGGGGTAAATTACTTCTATGTTGGAAATAAAAAAACTTCAAAAAATCTGTGATCAAAATCCGACATCCATTTTATTTGCACGTCTGGCAGATGGGTTGTTGCAGCGTGGAGAGGTCACACGCGCAATTGAGGTGTGTCTCCGCGGATTGCGCTATCGCCCGTCTTATACGGCGGGCTATGTGGTGATGGGCAAGTGCTATCAGGCTGCCGGGCATTATGAAGAAGCGCGTCTGGCGTTTCAAAAAGTATTGCAATTAGATGCTGGTCATCTTGCCGCACATTGGTATATGGGCAAAATCGCTTTGCAATTGGGCCGCGATGACCTCGCGCTCAAATATTTTGAACAGGCTCATGCACGCGATCCATTTAGTCCCGAACTTATAGAGCAGATTCGCAAACTCAAGGGCGAGGAGCTTGAAGAGGAGCAAGATAACGGTCCTGAGCCTGCAGACGCGAATACCGATTCTGGAGATCAGGAAGTCGTATCTGAGAGCGAGGCATTTGATCAGGCCCTCTTAGAGGAAGAAGTCGAGGATGATTTAGATACGCTGGTTACGTCGCTTAAACGCGAGCCAAAATCCGGGAGGGAGGCCCCTGTTATTGCAACGAAAACGCTGGCTGAGCTGTACGCGAGTCAGGGCCTTATTCAGGAGGCCATCGCAGTTTTGGAACAGGTGATTGCACGCGAACCCGATAATGAGCATATTATTGCCCGCCTATATGAGTTGCGGAATTTATCAGAGGAATCGGGGCATGAATCAGGAGTATGATGGAATTGCGGAAGCCTATAGGGATTCCAAGCAACTTTCATTTCGAAAATATATTGAAGAATATACTTTTTTTGAGATATTGGGAGATATCCGAGGAGCAACGGTCTTAGACCTGGCTTGCGGTGAGGGGTTTTACACGCGCAAGATCAAGCGTGCCGGGGCGGCAGAAGTCACAGGCGTCGATCTTTCCGCAGAAATGATTAAATTGGCAGAGGAAGAAGAACGCATCCGGCCTTTGGGATGCAAGTACCTGAATCGAGATGTGGCACGGCTCGATATGGCTGAATCTGTCGATGTCGTGGTGGCGATGTATCTTTTAAATTATGCCAGGACAAAAGAGGAACTTCTCAATTTTGTCCAAGTGGCTTATAATAGACTGCGACTGGGGGGGCGATTTATCGGATTTAATGATAATGTCCAGCATGTTCCCAGAGGAACTATTTCCTTCGCCCAATACGGATTTGACAAAGTGTGTACCCCTGCTCCTGAAGAGGGCGATGTCATTTTGTATCAAATGATCAATGAAGATGGCACGCAGTTTGAGTTTAAGAATTATTTTCTCAAACCAGAAACGTATCAATGGGCTTTTCAGAAAGCTGGTTTTTCCGATTTTCAATGGGTCGGTCCCTTTATACACCCGTCCCAGCAGCACAATCCATTTTGGGATGCTTTTATGTCTCGTCCCCCACTTATTGGCTTTAGCGCGTCAAAGCAAGGATAATTTTATGGTTTCTACTTCTGACTTTCGCAATGGTATGGTTATTCGCCTGGATGGGCAACTTTTTTTTATGACTGAGTTTGAGCATTTTAAACCCGGCAAAGGTGCTGCGGTCGTGCGCACCAAGCTCAAGAGTGTGAAGTCGGGTGCTGTGATTGACCGCACATTCCGGTCGGGCGACAAAGTAGATGATGTTCGTCTGGAAAAACGCAAGAGCCAATACTTATATAAACAAGACACATTTTACATTTTTATGGATACCCGCACCTACGACCAATACGAAGTATCTACGGAGATTGTGGGCGATGCACAAAAGCTGTTGCAGGAAAATGAGATTGTCGATGTACTGATTGCCGAGGGAAATGCCATGGGTGTGGAACTGCCCATTTTTGTAGAATTAAAAGTCGATCAAACCGATCCCGGTTTGCGCGGCGATACAGCCACTGGCGGGACAAAGCCCGCGCGTGTGGAAACCGGGGCGACAGTACAGGTTCCGCTATTTGTCGAGATTGGCGATGTGTTGAAGATTGATACGCGCACCCAATCTTATGTCGAACGGGTTTAGGAGATCATTGTGAAAATTTCCAAGCAGGTAATAGCGAGTGCAAAAGAACTCATCGATCTGATTGGCGCCGATGATGTGCAGGAAGTTGAGGTTGAACGCAAGCTCTTTGGACGCGGGCGCATTCGCATTGTGCGCGCCAGCCAGCAAGCCCCCATTGTGCAAACACTATCTGCGCCACCGGCGTCAGGATCTGCACCTGTCGATGCACCTGAGACCCAGGTTGAAGATGCTGTAAGTGAAGACGATGGCCGCTATCACACTTTGCGCTCGCCTATGGTGGGTATGTTTTACCAATCGCCAAACCCCGAAGCACCGCCTTATGCAACAGAAGGCGATGAGGTGGCGAGAGGACAGACCCTGTGTATTATTGAAGCCATGAAAATTATGAATGAAATCGAGTGTGATGTGAATGGTCGGGTGGTGCGCGTACTGGTTGAAAATGCCGCGCCCGTCGAATACAATACCCCCTTGTTTTTAATTGATCCACAAAAGTAGCCCCTCGGGGATGTCCATTCGCTTGTTGTCGTTTGCCCTCCCCCTTGCGAATGAGCAGGCCCTATTGACCTTTCCTTTTTTGAGATCATACCCTTGTTTGAGAAAGTTCTCATTGCCGACCGCGGCGAGATTGCGCTGCGTATTATCCGAGCCTGTAAAGAGTTGGGGCTGCAAACTGTAGCCGTTTACTCTGAAGCGGACAGCAATTCACTGCACGTTGGTATGGCCGATGAAGATGTTTGTATTGGCCCACCCTCTGGCGAGCAAAGTTATCGAAATATTCCGCGCATTTTAAGTGCTGCCGAAGTGACCAATGCCGATGCGATTCATCCGGGATATGGTCCGCTGGCCGAGAATGCCGAGTTTGCCGAAATTTGCGGCACTTGTGGCATTGTTTTTATTGGTCCATCTGCCGAAGCGATACGCAAAATGGGCGATAAGGCCATCGCACGAGAGACCATGCAAGGGGCCGGTGTGCCCGTTGCGCCGGGTACGGGGGTTTTGGAGAGCTATGAGGCGGCCCAACAAGCTGCGCGTAGCATTGGATACCCCGTGCGCCTCAAGGCGGTAGCAGGCGGGGGTGGACGGGGAATGCGCACTGTGTTTTCAGAGCGCGAGTTGGAACGCGCGTGGCAAATGGCACAGGCCGAGGCACGGGCGGCGTTTACGTCTGGTGCGCTTTATTTGGAGAAAGAGATTGTGCAGCCCCGGCATGTGGAGATTCAAGTGTTGGGAGATTTGACAGGGCGTATTGTGCATTTGGGGGAACGAGAGTGTTCGGTCCAGCGTCGGCATCAAAAGCTCATTGAAGAGTCGCCTTCACCCGTAGTTGATGACGCCATGCGCCAGCGCATGGGAGAGGCAGCTATTAAAGGTGCGCTCGCTGTTGGATATGCCAGTGCTGGTACAGTTGAGTTTTTGCTCGACGCTTCCGGTGACTTTTATTTTTTAGAAATGAACACGCGCATTCAGGTTGAGCACCCGGTTACAGAGATGGTGGCAAGACTCGATCTGGTCAAATGGCAGATTCTCATCGCAGCCGGTACATCCCTTCCACAATCTCAAGATCTATTTGATTTCCAGGGGCATGCTATTGAGTGTCGGATCAATGCCGAAGATCCCGAGCACAATTTCAGGCCCTCGCCCGGCACAATTACGTCCCTTCACATGCCGGGTGGTCCGGGCATTCGCATTGATTCACACGTATATACGGGATATACGGTTCCCCCGCAGTACGATTCCCTTTTGGCCAAGCTCATCGGATATGGCGACACGCGCGACGAGGCAATTGCACGGGCAGTGCGCGCGCTTGAAGAGTTTGTAATCGAAGGTGTGCCAACGACCATTCCCTTTCACCTCCATGCCTTGCAGCACGAGGATTTTAGAACGGGACGAGCAACAACAGAATTTGTGAGCAAGTTGGGCTATGGGGGGTGAATCCCATTTCTCACTCATAAATAAGGGTGCAAAGGAGTAGAAGATGTCAGATATTCCAGAAGATTTACTTTTTAACAGCGATCACGACTGGGTTCGGATTGAGGGTGATACCGGTACATGTGGGATTACGGATTACGCGCAGGGGGAACTGGGCGATATTGTGTTTTTAGAATTGCCAGAGATTGGCGATTTTGTTACTCAAGGGGAATCCTATGGCATAATTGAGGCGGTCAAGACAGTGTCCGATCTCATTGCACCGGTTTCGGGTGAGGTGGTTGATGTCAATACTCAGTTGACAGATGATGCTGCTCTGGTTAATGACGAGCCCTATGAAGAGGGATGGATGATTCAAGTGCGCCTTTCAGATCCTTCAGAAACAGAGGCCTTGATGGATGCGCACGCCTATGCGGGTCTGGTTGATGAATAGATAGAGCGAAATGAGAGTGAATAAGTCTTGACACCTTGTAGTCAATGCGATATATCATGAGGATTTATGGTAGAGAGTGGATGGGAGGAGGCTAATCGCTATTTTTGAGGTGCTTTATCATGCCCGTGACGATGCCCACGGTACTCAATCAGTCTGTGCTGGTGCTCAATCAGAGTTACGAACCTCTGCATGTGTGTTCTGTACGCAGGGCTATTGTGCTGGTTTTTCGAGGCCGCGCCGAAGTTGTTGAGGCGTGCGATTCTCGTATTCATACGGTGAGCGATTCATTCCCCGTGCCGAGCGTGGTACGTCTGGCCGTATATGTGCGCGTACCTCCCAAACCGCTCGCTTTGACCAAGCGCAATATCTTAAAACGCGATGGATTCCAGTGTCAGTATTGTGGCATTCGCCGCGGTCCATTTACCATTGATCACGTGGTGCCGCGATCTCACAACGGGCGCAATTCATGGGACAATCTGGTGTGCGCCTGCCATCGGTGCAACAACCGCAAGGGCGACAATACGCCTGCTGAAGTCGGTTTATCATTATTGCGCAAGCCTCAGTCACCGAATCGGGTGACCTTTATTCGACATCATATTGGGGTGCCAGACCGTCGCTGGCGTCCCTATCTTTTTATGGATGATTAAAAGCTGGGACTGATGGAAAAAAAGCGAATTTTGACAGGTGATCGGCCCACGGGGCGTTTGCATCTCGGGCACTATGTCGGGTCTTTGAAAAACCGCGTGGCCCTGCAAGATGATTACGAGAGCTATTTTTTAGTGGCCGACCTGCACATGTTGACCACGCAGCCCCAAAAAGAATACATCGATGCACTGCGTGAAAATATCTATGAGATGGTATTGGATTATTTGGCCGTGGGTATAGATCCCCAAAAATCGACCATCTATTTGCAATCGGCCATCCACGCTGTGTACGAGATGAATCTGTTTTTTGAGATGCTCGTGACATTGCCTCGCGTGGCGCGGTTGCCCAGTGTGAAAGATATGGCACGCGCGGCGAATATGACAGATGAAGCTATTCCATTTGGTCTGATTGGGTATCCCGTGCTTCAAAGTGCCGATATTTTGATGCCGCGCGCACATGTTGTGCCGGTGGGGAAAGACAATGAGGCGCACGTTGAAGTGACGCGGGAAATTGCGCGTCGGTTCAACGCTTATTACGGCGATGTATTTCCCATTCCCGAACTCCTCATGGGCGATGTGCCTACCCTGGTGGGGACCGATGGACAGGCCAAGATGAGCAAAAGTCTCGACAATGCGATTTTTTTATCTGATGATGAAAAGACAGTAGAAAAAAAAGTGCGCGGTATGTACACAGACCCCAATCGCATTCGCGCAGATATCCCGGGAACTGTAGAAGGCAATCCCGTATTTATGTATCACGATGCATTTAATCCCAATGTCGCTGAGGTTGATGATCTCAAAACCCGCTATCGCCAGGGCCGCGTGGGCGATGTCGAAGTGAAAGATAAATTGGCACGCGCGCTCAATGTGTTTCTCGCACCTATCCGCCAGCGCCGAGCACATTTTGCGGCGCAGTCGGGTTATGTCGAGCAAGTGATTTACGAAGGCACGCTCAAAACCCAAGCACTTGCAAACGAAACGCTTTTGGCTATGAAAAAGGCGATGGGTTTTACTGGCGTATGGAATCGGATTTCTCGCAAAGCGCGAGATAGAATGAAAAAACAAGAGAAGGAGGCGCGATGATTGCATCCAATTTGACAGCTCAGTTTGATCCGGATGCTGCGCCTTATGGTGTGAAGCTCGATTTGTTTGAAGGCCCGCTGGATCTGTTGCTCTTTCTCATTCAAAAAAACGAGATCGATATCTACGATATTCCCATCGCTGCTATTACGCGGCAATTTTTAGAATACGTCGAGATCATCCAGCGATTAAACTTAGAGGTTGCTGGCGATTTTGTCGTGATGGCCGCCACATTGATGCGTATCAAATCGCGTATGTTGTTGCCCTCTGACCCAGAAGCCGAGGAGGAAGAAGGAGATCCTCGCGAAGAATTGGTGCGCCGCTTGCTGGAATACCAGCAGTTCAGAGAAGTAGCCGCGTGGATGGACGATCAGCAAACGGAATACCGCGATGTTTTTTATCGGGGTACTTCGATGGATCTGGAAGATATTCGGAAGCAACACGCGGCCGAAGCCGGGGAATTTCGTCCCGTGAGCCTGTTCGAATTGCTCCGCGCCTTTAAGCAAGCGATGGATGCGGCGCCAAAAGCCGATTTTCACGAGGTGACGCGAGTCGATGTGACCACAGAGGAGCGCGCCGAATACGTGCTCGATGTACTCGAACGACGGCATCAAGTTCCATTTAGCGACCTGATTGCCAGTGCATATCGCATTGTCGTTGTTGTGACGTTTATCGCGTTGCTGGAATTGATGAAAGAAGGAAAAGTCCGCGTCCAACAGGCCGATACCGATGGAGAACTCTGGGTTTATCGCCGCGATGCTTTAGAAACGGCGTCTTTCGAGGAGGACATAAACGATGTCTGAGAGAGATGACGCACGCGTCGCCAATCTGGCTACCGATGAAGATGCACGCAACAAAGGCGTGGTTGAAGCGTTGTTGATTGCAGCCGATGATCCTCTGGGAGCATCGCGTCTGTCATCGGTTTTGGGACGGGATACTGGCGCAAAAGAAATTCGCGCTTATGTCAATGATCTCAATGAAGAATACGCACAGACGGGTCGCAGTTTCAGGGTTGTCGAAGTCGCGGGGGGCTTTCAGTTGGCTGTACACAGCGAATTTGCGCCATGGATTCGGCAACTGATGCGCGAGAGAGTCGCGCCCCGGCTTTCTCAAGCTTCTCTGGAAACGCTCGCTATCCTGGCTTTTAAACAGCCGGTTACCAAAGCCGAAGTCGAGCATATTCGCGGTGTGTCTGTCGATGGCGTTTTGCGGCAATTGATGGAAAAGGGCCTGATCCGCATTTCCGGGCGGTCAGACGCGCCCGGGCGGCCTCTGTTATACGGAACGACACGCGATTTTTTGAAGCATTTTGGCCTTAAGACCCTGTCTGATCTGCCCCGGATTCGCGAGTTGGAAGAGTTGCTCCGAGAAGAAGAACAACGGGTGGCCGAAGGCAAAGACAGCCCGTTATCGGGTGTAATCAATACCGATGGGGAAAGCGAACAGGATACCCATGACAGAGCGCCTGAACCGGTTTCTGGCCCGCGCGGGGGTAGCTTCGCGGCGGGCGAGCGATCGGTTGATCCAAACGGGCAGCGTTAAAATAAATGGCGCTGTTGTGACACATCCGGGCACGCGATTAAATCCGCATAGCGATCGCGTATGTGTCAATGGGCGGGTGATCCTATCGGTTGATCGACAAACTTATATTTTATTGCACAAACCCCCGGGATATCTGGTATCGGCGCGCGATCCGCATCATGCCCAAACAATTTACAAATTGTTGCGCGGCATTGATGCTCGGGTTTTTCCCGCCGGACGGCTCGATCTGGATACGCGAGGGGTTTTGTTGTTGATGGATGACGGCGATCTGGCATTTCGATTGACTCATCCGCGATATGGCGTCAAAAAAGTCTATCGCGCATGGGTGCGCGGGCATCCCAGCGAGGCGGTATTGACAGCACTGCGAGAGGGCATAAAGCTCAGCGATGGTATTTCCGCTCCTGCACATATTCGCGTGATGCGCGCAAGAGGTGGGGATACAGAATTGGAATTGATACTTCACGAGGGACGAAAAAGGCAAGTGAAGCGGATGTGCGAGGCGGCAGGACATCGGGTGCTGTCTTTGACGCGCACGCATTTTGCCGGTCTCACAACGCGACACCTCGAGCCAGGCCAATGGCGGCATCTGACACAAGCAGAAGTAAAAAGGCTTCGAGAACTGGTCGGGCTGAACGATGAACAATGAGCAATTTATGCGCAAAAATGGCATTGTTATTGCGATTGATGGCCCGGCAGGTGCTGGGAAGAGTACAACTGCACGGCGCGTTGCAGATCAGATGGGGTACCTGTATCTGGATACCGGGGCGATGTATCGCGCCGTGGGGCTGGCGGTCCTGCAACAGGGTGTTGATCCCGATGATGCCGATGGCGTAACCGCAGTGTGTCGTGCGCTCGATATCGCATTTGAAACGAGAGATGGGCAGTTGCAAACCTTGCTCAATGGAAGAAATATATCCGATGCAATTCGCTCATCTGAAATTTCGCAGGCTGCGTCTCGCGTAGCTGTCCATCCAGGGGTGCGCGATGTGCTCGTTGCATTACAGCGGGCCATGGGGAGAGATGGAGGTATTGTTTTAGAAGGTAGAGATACTGGGACTGCTATTTTTCCGGATGCGGAATTGAAAATTTTTCTCGTCGCCGATCCCGTCGAACGCGCGCGGCGACGACTCAGAGACTTGAAAAAAAGGGGCGAATCTGCTGTGTTTGAGTCGCTGTTGGACGAGATTCGCATTCGGGATATCCGCGACCGGCAAACGCAGTTGCAACGCGGCGCGTGGCCCGCGCCTGATGCCGTGTGTATAGATACCACAGAATTGTCAATCGCAGAACAAGTGGATCGGATTGTTGCTCTTGCCCACAGGCAAAATAGGGCGTGAACGATAAATGGATGATATCGATGACTTTTTATCGCTTTTGCTGGTGGCTGGCCTACGGGCTGGTCGTTGTTCTCTTTCGGTTACGGGTCGAAGGGCGGCGTCACATACCCCAGTCGGGTGCGTTAATTTTGGCTTCTAACCATTGTTCTAACGTCGATCCCGTTATTATTGGAGTTGCGGCAGGCCGCGAACTTTGGTATCTTGCTAAGGCTGAACTCTTTCCTATTCCATTGCTGGGAAAGTTGATTCACAGGTTGCACGCGATGCCCGTTGACAGAAGCCGTGGAGACCGCAGCGCATTTTTGGCCTGGACAAAAATTTTGCAGGACGGTAATCCCGTGCTCATTTTTCCAGAAGGTACGCGCAATAAGCGTCCCGAATTTCTGCGACCTCGACCAGGGGTTGGCATGCTGGTTTATCGCACTCAGGCACCTGTGATACCCGTATATATTTCGGGCACAGTCAATATCTGGAAAACGATGGTTGGGCTGGATCGGTTGCAGGTGCGATTTGGCAAGCCTATTTTGGGTTGTCCAGAACAATTGCCCGACAGGCGTCGCGACGCCTACAATTTTGTCACTCAGGAAGTGATGCGTCATCTCGCTGTTCTGAAGCGGATGCGGCGGAAAGCCGGCACGGTCGCACCCGCTTCCCACAATGGTTAACCATAAGGTGTCGGCACGGTTTGATCGACGTTGTTCGTCGTTCTTTTTTTATTGTTTTGCGCGATTTTTTAGCGCGAAAGGAAATATTTGGTATGTCTGTTAATACCCTTTCCAAACCCACCCCTGAAGAAGCCCTGGCTGCACTGGATGAAAGCGAATATAGCGAGGCAGAATTTAATGAAATGATGGAACTCTACGAAGAGACGTTAGAGACCATTAAGCAGGGCGAGATTGTTGTGGGTACTGTAAGGTCCATCCACGACGGAATCGTGGTGGTAGATATCGGTTTCAAGTCTGAAGGCGCGATTCCTCTCTCTGAGTTTGGCGACCCGCCAGCTATAGAGGAAGGCGATGAAATCGAGGTTTTTTTGGAGAGCATTGAAGATCAAGAAGGCCAGGTGGTACTGTCCAAGACTAAGGCTGACTTTATGCGGGTGTGGGATCGCATTAAAGATGCGTATGATAGCGATCAGATTGTAGAGGGTCGTTTGATGCGGCGAATCAAGGGGGGCATTGTGGTGGATCTTTTTGGCGTCGATGCTTTCTTGCCCGGCTCCCAAATTGACATCAAACAGGTCAAAAATTTTGATCAATTTCTCGGCAATGTGTACCCGTTCCGGATTATAAAGCTCAACAAAAACCGCCGAAATATTGTCATTTCTCGTCGCGTTGTTCTCGAAGAAGAACGTTCCAGGCTGCGCAAACAGATTCTCGCCACATTGGAAGTGGGACAAGTGCGTCAGGGATCGGTCAAAAATATCACTGATTTTGGTGCGTTTATCGATCTGGGCGGTTTAGACGGGTTGTTGCACATTACGGATATTGCCTGGGGCAGGGTTGGGCATCCATCAGAGGTCTTGTCCATTGGCGAAGAAGTAGAAGTCAAGGTGCTCAATTACGATGAGAAGCGCGAGCGCATTTCTCTGGGTATGAAGCAATTACAAGACCATCCCTGGAAAGATGTCGAGGAAAAATATCCGGTTGATAACAAGGTGATAGGCAAGGTTGTCAGCATTACGGATTACGGAGCTTTTGTCGAGTTGGAACAGGGTGTCGAAGGTTTGGTACACATTTCAGAAATGTCGTGGACACAGCATATTCGCCATCCTTCCAAGCTGGTCTCCATCGGCGATGAAGTTGAGGTTATGGTCCTGCGCGTTGACCAGGAAGGGCAAAAAATTTCGCTGGGCCTCAAGCAAGTGCAGCCCGATCCCTGGGAAGATCTCGACCAAAAATACCCCTCAGGTACACCTCTTCGAGGCATTGTACGCAATTTGACTAATTTTGGAGCTTTTGTCGAAATCGAAGAGGGGATCGACGGGTTGGTGCATATTTCCGATATGTCCTGGACCAAGCGCATTCGCCATCCGAGCGAGGTGATTAAAAAAGGCCAGGAACTGGATGTTATTGTGCTCAATATCGACAAAGAGCGCCGGCGCATTTCGCTGGGTCACAAACAGACCATTGAAAATCCCTGGGCGAAATTGGCTGTTACCTATGCGGTGGGCAATGCCGTAGAGGGTAATATTTCTCGCATTCTCGAACGCGGGGTGGTCGTTGACCTCGAAGGCCATGTTGAGGGATTTGTGCCGATCTCCCAACTGGGTATTGACGACCTTCAACGTCCCGATGAATATTTTGAGGAAGGCGATGAGATGCCGCTGAAAGTCGTGGAGTTTGACGAAGACCAAAAGAAAATTGTGTTGAGCGTGCGAGAGCGTTTGCGCGATGCCGATCAAGATGAAATCGACGCTTTTCTGGCGGCACATCCTCGACGTGAAGGCGCAGAAGTAGCAGTGGAAGCTGAAGTAGCCGAAGAAGAAGTCGAGGTAGAAGAAGTGGAAGGTGCAGTGGAAGTTGAAACTGAAGCAGAAACCGAAACAGCCGAGGCAGAAGCAGAAGTAGAAGCTGAGGCAAAATCTGAGGATGAGTCACAGAGCAGTAAAGAGGCGTAAGATTGCTCAGATCTTTATGGCGGTTGCAAAGCGTTGGGGCATATCGCCTCAACGCTTTGTTTTTTCAAATGGCTGATTTTTATGCGAGATCAAAAGACAGTTGCGTTTTATACGCTGGGTTGTAAGCTCAATACCTATGACACGCAGTGGTATGCCGAGCAGTTTGTGGCGCAGGATTATCGCGAGGTGCCATTTGGCGAGTTGGCAGATGTTACTGTGGTTAATACCTGCACTGTGACCGGTCAAGGGGATGCGCAGTCGCGCAAGGCATTGCGCAGAGCACATCGGATTTCGCCCACAGGTACCGTGGTTGCGGTGGGGTGTTATGCACAAACCGATCCAGATGCCCTATCTGCAATGCCCGAAGTCGATCTGGTGGTCGGAACAGCTGAGCGGGCGCAACTTCTGGATTTGGTAAATAATACCTGTTCTTTGGGGCGCACATTCGTGACGCGCAGTCGCGCGGCTGATTTCCAGGATATGGATATTTACAATTTTGGAGGACGCGCCCGGGCTTTTGTCAAAATTCAGGAAGGATGCAATGAATTTTGTTCGTTTTGCATTATTCCGTTTGCGCGTGGGCGCAGTCGCAGTCGCACGATTGAGAGTACCGTATCGCAGGTCGAGAAATTGGTATCAGCGGGCTATCGAGAGGTGGTTCTGACGGGGGTGCATATTGGCGATTACGGCGTGGATTTAGAGGCACGCGATTTGTTGCAGGTGCTGGAGGCTATTGAGGGGATCAAAGGATTGGAGCGTTTTCGCGTGAGTTCTATTGAAGCCACTTTTGTGACCGATGCCATGATCGCATTTTTTGCGTCGAGCCAGAAATTTTGCAGACATTTGCACATTCCATTGCAAAGCGGTGATAATGGCGTGTTGAAGGCAATGCGCCGCCCCTATACGCGGGAGCAGTATATCGCGCTGATTGAAAAACTCGCGGATCGGATTCCCGATGTGGGCATTGGCGGGGATGTGATGGTGGGTTTTCCCGGTGAGTCGGATGAGGCATTTCAAAATACGCGCGATTTGATTGCCAATCATCCCATGACGTATTTGCATGTATTTCCGTATTCGCCTCGGGGGAAAACGCCTGCAGCGCGCATGACAAATCAGGTTGATTCTCAGGTGAAAAAGCAACGCGGCGCAATACTTCGCGAATTGGGGCAGCAAAAGGTGGCGGCATTTCAAGCGGGGTTTATTGGGCGCATATTGCCCGTACTTTTTGAAAATCGCCGCAATGGGCAGCTTTTACAGGGGTTGACCGATAATTATATCCGCGTGGTTGCGCCCGCTCCAGATGCCGCGTGCGAAGAGATTGTAGATGTGCGTTTGCAGCGGGTTGAAGACGATGTGGTCGTCGGAGAATTGGCGGGTTTCGAGCGCGAAATAGTACAGCATCACGCGCGGGAGTTGTTGCAGGTGCAAAGTGCATAAACAGCGAGATCTGGATAGAAAAGGCCGATTCCGAAGGGAATTGGTCTTTTTTTTTTCGAAATTCTGAGTATATTCGAAGAGAAAGAATTTTTGCATTTTTTAAAGGCGGTCAAGGTTGGTATGTGTTGGCGCAACGTAGCAAAATAAAGGAGTGAGATTATGTCTTTTGACACAGGTGATTATGGCGGTGTTTTTGCGGAATTGATTTCCGAAAAGCGATTGAATCCACTGGATGGCGGCGAAGAGAATACCGCGGCGAAAAGCGCGCTCGACGCACTGGCTGTGCAGTCTGCTTTTGCTGGCAAAACAGTGGTAGATGAAGATATGGCACAGGCCTGTATTTCCGGTATGTGGCTGTATCACAACTTTTTAGATGCGTCTCACACCATCAGTCAGGGCATTCATACGGCGACAGGAAGTTATTGGCACGGTATCATGCACCGCCGCGAACCCGATTTTTCCAATTCAAAATACTGGTTTGGCAAAGTGGGCAACCACGCCATTTTTGACGATTTGTGCAAGGCTGCGGCTCGCATTGCGGGTGGTGTTTCCGGTGCGCCAGAGTTTTTGACGACGCAAGCACATTGGGATGCAGGTGCCTATGTTGATCTGTGTGCAGATGCTCTGGAAGGGCGTTCTGCACACGACGCGCTTTGCCGCGAGATCCAACTGTGCGAATGGGAATTGTTATTTGATTATTCGTATCGAAAAGCGGTTGGGGAATGAGTAGTCTTTAGAGGATTTGGGATGGCGACGCAATTGACACCGGCAATGGAACAGTACGCGCATTTTAAGGAGCAACATCCAGATGCGATTTTGCTGTTTCGGATGGGCGATTTTTACGAGACATTTTACGATGATGCCGTTGTTGCATCTCAGCTTTTGGGATTGACGTTGACGTCGCGCAACAATGGACGTGCAGATCGCATCCCGCTGGCAGGTGTACCGTATCACGCGCTGGACACCTATCTCGCAAGGCTTATCAGAGCCGGAAAAAAGGTGGCGATTTGCGAGCAGATGGAGCCGCCTCAAAAGGGCAAAAAAGTGGTGCGCCGCGAGGTGGTGCAGGTCGTATCGCCGGGAACGGTAATGTCCGATGATTTGCTCGATCAAAAGCGCAATAATTATCTCGTGGGCATTTTTGTTTCCGGCGATCAATTGGGCCTGGCAACAGCGGATTTATCAACGGGGATGTTCAGGGCATCGGAGCGCGCGGCAGATGATTTGTGGGAGATATTGGAACGCGTGGCTCCCGCAGAGGTGCTGGCACCCGAGGCGTGGGTCAAAGACAACGAAGCCGAGTTTGAAGCGCGGATGCCGGGTGCTTTGCTCACGCATATAGAAGATTGGCACTTCGGCCAGCACTATGCGTACGATGCATTGAAGGAACATTTTAAGGTGGCGTCTCTCAAGGGCTTTGGGTGCGATGATCTCACCGTTGGGATATGCGCTGCAGGTGGGGTGCTGTGTTATTTGCGCGAAAATCAGAAGGGAGCCGTATCCCACATCACGCGATTGGCGCGGGAGCACACCGAGTCGGTGATGGAGCTGGATCTGGTGACACAGCGCAATCTGGAACTGGTGACAACGATTCAAGAGGGACGGCGCGAGGGCACGTTGTTTGGGGTTTTAGATCAGACGTGTACGCCACAGGGCGCGCGAACACTGCGTACATGGCTATCACAGCCGCTTGTAGATGTTGGTCGCATTGACGCGCGTTTAGACGCCGTGCAAGCATTTTTCGAATCTGCGGCGTGTCGGGACGAAGCTCGAGAGGCCCTGCGCCACATTGGAGACCTGGAGCGGTTGATGTCCCGAATTTGTTGCAATCGGGCCAATCCGCGAGAGCTTGTGGCTCTCCAGCGGTCTCTGGAAGCGGTTGTTCCACTGCGAGAAACCCTGCGTGAGTTTCGCGAGGATTTGCTGGTGCGGGCGCGCGATCAGGGCATGCCGGACCTGACAGAGTTGATTGATTTGATCGCTCGCACGCTTGAAGACGATCCACCAGCACAGATTAGCGATGGCGGATATATCAGAACGGGCTATCACAAAGAACTGGACGAATTGCGGGAAATTGCATCGGGCGGGCGCGATTGGGTTGCCAACTTGCAGGCAGAGGAACGCGAGAAAACGGGTATCGCGTCGTTGAAGGTGGGGTATAATAAGGCATTTGGATATTATATCGAGGTCACCAAAGCCAATCAGGACAAGGTGCCCGCGTATTTTGTGCGCAAGCAAACGCTGGTCAATGCCGAGCGGTATATCACGCCGGAGTTGAAGGATTGGGAAGCGAAAATTTTGGGCGCAGATGAGCGGGCCAGGGATCTCGAGCGCGATTTGTTTGCCGCGTTGCGCGAAGAGGTGGCTGGCTGGGTGGAACCCGTGCAGCGCACGGCGCTATCCGTGGCCACCGTAGATGTGTTGAGCACTCTGGCCGAGGTGGCGTCGTCCAATGATTATGTGCGTCCCCAGGTGGATGATAGCGTGCGTATTGATGTGGAAGAAGGGCGACATCCCGCGGTTGAGCAGTTGCTTCCGGGCGGGCAGTTTGTGCCCAATGATCTGATGATTGATGGCGAGAAAGATCAAATTTTGCTGATTACTGGCCCAAATATGTCGGGAAAATCGACGATTTTGCGTCAGACCGGGTTGATTGCGCTTTTGGCGCAGGTCGGCAGTTTTGTGCCTGCGCGCGAAGCGCGTATCGGGGTGGTGGATCGCATTTTTACACGGGTGGGTGCATCCGATAATCTGGCGCGGGGCGAGAGTACATTTTTGGTGGAGATGAATGAGGCGGCGAATATTTTGAACAATGCGACGCCGAAGAGTCTGGTGCTTTTGGACGAGATTGGACGCGGGACGAGTACGTTTGATGGGTTGAGCATTGCCTGGGCCATGACGGAGTATTTACACAATGCCGAACAGATTCAGCCGCGGACGTTGTTTGCGACGCATTATCACGAGTTGACAGAATTGGAGGATTTGCTGCCGAGGGTGGTGAATTACAGCGTTGCCGTGCGCGAGGCGGGCGATACTATCGCGTTTTTACACAAGTTGGTGCCGGGCGGGTGCGACCACAGTTACGGCATTGAGGTGGCGCGTCTGGCAGGGATGCCGGCAGAGATGATTGCGCGTGCAAAGGAGATTTTGAACCGGCTGGAGCAAAACGATCTGTCGGTGGGATCAAAGCCCCAACCTGACCGCGTGAAGGAGAATGGGCAGATGCCTCTGTTTGCGCCGGTAGCAGAAGTGAAGGTTGAGCAGAAGGACCACCCGATGTTGTCTGAGTTGCGCGATTTAGACATTGCCCGTCTCACACCAGTTGAGGCGCTGGTAAAATTAGATGCGTGGAAGCGGACGTTGGAAGATTGATTTGGAGATTGATGAAATGAAAAAAGGCCGATATATATCGGCCTTTTTTTATTAACGGACTATTCACCGCTAATCCCGTGTTCTTCGAACCAGGCTTTGAGGGGCGCGTCTTCGGGAGTGGGGGAGGTGTAGCCGCGACCACCGGAGTAGCTGACGCCGAGGAGTTGTTTTTGGATGGGCGTGCAGCGGTCGAGGTAGTGTTCGACTCGCATGTCGTCGCGGGGGCGAAGCCAGCGGTAAGAGTAGCCGTAGAAGAGTACGCGGCGGGGTTCCTTCCAGTAGTTGGTACTGGCGGAGTGCCATAAGCGGCGGTCGAAAAATACGGCGGATCCGGGTGGGACGAGTACCGGGATAGCATCTTTGTGCGGGGCGTTGCGGTCTTCTCCGGGAAATGTGTTTTGCGTTTGGCTTTTGGGAAGGACGTAGAAATTGCCGCGACCCGGTTCCGTTGTGTCGGTGAGAAAAAAGCCGATTTTGAGGGAGATCATGGGACGCGGGTTCATGTCAAAATCCTGATTGATGCGACCGCTGTCTTGATGGAAACCGAGGCCAGGTCCGTCTTTTTCGAGTGTTTTGTTCGGTTCTGCAGGGGGTGTCACGGTCATGTGGGTGTGGTAGAGCTGGATGTGCCAGCCCAGGATGCCCCATACTTTGGGAAATGTTTTGTACCAGTCGAGCAGGGGCAAGAAGCGGTCATCCTTGCCTATGAAGTCGTAGTGGTTGATGCGCGCTGTGGCACTTTTGCCCATCCGAGCGCGTTCTTCTTTATCCACGCGATCTACTGCGACGACGAGATCGCTGACCATGTCGGGTGGCAGGGCGTCAGGAACGATGAAATAGCCATCCCGTTTGAATTTGCGTGCTTCTTCTTCTGTCAGGCAATAATCGAGACATTTGGGGTCCATTGTCTGGCTCCTTTTGAGATTGGGAGGAAGAGCGTAATCTCACTTTTTTGTTTTACTGCGGCGCGTCAGTACATACCGATCTTCTGCGGCGCGATAATAACCTTTCACAAAGTTTCTCTCGCTAAATCCCCATTTTTCATACAGGGAAATAGCACTTTCATTTTCGGGATCTACGGTCAAAAAACAATCCACACCGATTTGATCGCAGGCGGCCAAAATCGCGTCGAACAAAGCGGAACCAATGCCTTTGCCGCGAAAGGGATGATCCACAAATACTTTGTGCAAACAATACAGTCTGTCTGTCCCCGTGGGAAATGCCAGCACAGCACCGATCAGTTTTTCGCGCTCCCACGCACAAAATACCAGTGCGTGCTCTGTCCACAGTCGCCAGACGTGTTCTCCATCGGGAATGTACTCAGAATTCCGATTTTGTGCCCATGCTTCGCGATCCAATTTTGCGATTTCTAAAAAATCGCGCGTCTCGGCACGCTGAATATGCATTTCAAATATCCTTGTGAATAGCGGTTTGTACCTGTGTAGATATGGCGAAATGTTTGATGTGCGTCAAGTCATTTTCTCTGTCTTGGGGAAGATGCTTCAAAAGCATTGACATTCTCAGTGCAAGTCCTATCTTCAGAAGTGGTCGGCAATTATGAGTTCATCCACTTTCAGCTTTTGGCCCTTTGTTTTGCCGACCGATAGCGGCTAAGAGCTACTAATCGGGAGATAAAAATGAAGTTGGGTATTGTCACGTATCAAATCGCTGCGGATTGGGATGTTTCCACTATTATTGAAACCTGTGCCGAACTCGGTTATAGCGGTGTCGAATTGCGTACTACGCATGCTCACGGCGTTGAATCAGACCTTTCGGCGGGCCAACGGCAGGATATCCGCAAACAATTTGAAGATGGCGGTGTCGAAATCGCGGGTTTGGGTTCGGCGTTTGAATACCATTCGGATGATCCCGGTGTTGTGCGCGAAAATATCGATGGCACTATTGAATACGCCAAACTCGCCGCCGATCTGGGTTGCCCGGGCGTTAAGGTGCGCCCCAATGGCCTGCAAACCGAGAAGGGCATTTCGGTGGATCAAACACTCGAACAAATTGGGAAATCTGTGCGCGAATGCGCGATTGCCGCTGATGATCTGGGGGTACAAATCCGGGTGGAAGTACACGGGCGAGAAACGCAAAAGCCGGCGTATATGCGCACCATTATGGATTGGGCAGATCACGACAATGCAAAGATATGCTGGAACTCGAATTTAGGCGAAGTTGAAGATGGGTCTATCAAAGCCAATTTTGACCTGCTCAAACACAAAATCGGTCTGGTACACATCACCGAATTGTGCAATCCGGACTATCCCTGGCGCGAACTCTTTTCTCTTCTCAATGCCGAAGGCTATGCGGGATATACGCTGGCTGAAATCCCCGGTAGCTCAGATGCCGAGCGTCTGCTGCGATATTACAAGGCACTGTGGGAAGCGTATCAGTAGAAGTGTGAAGGATGAAGTGTGAAGGGTGAAGAAGCACTCGTCTTGGGGGGTGTTGGATGGACTTCTTACTTCTCACTTTTTACTTTTCACTTATCGGGGATTTGGGGCTGGCGGGGTCTGTATGAGCGTACAAAAAGAAATTTACGCCCTCAAACGCGAACTCGCCGCGCGTTATCAACTCGGCGAAGAACACCACAATATTTGCGGGCGCAAAATAGGTGTGACTTGTGTTGAAGATGCCGAAGCACTCTTTGACAAACTGGGGATGGCCGATCCCGATAGTTTTGAAGTACGGGACGAACGCCTGCCGTATTGGGCAACGCTTTGGGATTCTGCGCTTATTTTGTCCGATGTTCTGCTCGCGGATGATCTAATTATGCCGGGCGAATCCGTGCTTGAACTCGGCTGTGGATTGGGCCTTGTCTCATCTATTGCCTGTCTCAAACGCGCGCGTGTCACTGCCACGGATTACCAGCCCGATGCACTCAAGTTTGCACAACTCAACGGGTTGCAAATTGCCGGCGTCGCTCCAGGGACAATGCTCATCGACTGGCGCGCCCCGCCGCAAGATCAACACTATGCCACCTTGTTGGGCGCAGACCTCGTGTACGAACCGCGCTTTTTCAATCCTCTCATCGCCACATTCGACGCCCTTCTCGCACCGGGAGGGCGCGTTTTATTTTCTGAACCCAATCGCATTTTAGGCAGACCTTTTTTTGATCGTCTGCTCAATGCGGGCTGGGCGTTTTCCATTATAACCGAGCGGGAGGAGGGGACAGTATATGAGATTAAGAGGCGTGAGAAGCAACCACAGAAAAAACGCGAGTGAGCGGTGTACAACCATATCTGTTTCCGTTCACAGGTGTAGCAAGATTACCACAGCTGTGGTTCTTATACTACACTATATAAGTTAATCAATGGTAAGGCGATAAATTCTGAATTGAAAAATGGTGGCTATAACTCATTGATAATTATAAATATATAATTTCTAAATTTCATACTCATACAGCACTGTAATTAAGTGGCACGATTTTTGATGTTGTCAAAAGTCAGGAGGGAATTAAAGAGGCTGAAAGACCTGTTGACCAGCATTGGAAGTATTCCAAAAAAAATAATAGATTTGGGGGATGTTCATGAACAAGGTTAAATTTTATGTTATCTCCTTATGCTTTCACATCTTCCTTTTTCTTCTGATCGGAGCTTTCACACTCCGCGATCGCGAGATTCACCAGGTGCCTGTAATTTGGGAACTTGCTGATCATGAAAAAGCAAAACCGATTCCTTCATTGGACATAGCTGCTGGTCCAGTACCAAAAGTGGAGGCCATATCTTCGGAACCCCAAAGCGCATCCTCGCCCCAAAAAACCAATTCTACTGACGGGCTTCGTAAATTGAACGTGACTTCTGATCCAGTAGTAAGAGCCGAAGCAATATCCTCGAAAGAAAAAAACACATTTGTCAAAAAAGCCGATTCTGCTGAGGTAGATACTGTTCATACTTTGCAGCAAGAGTTTCCCAAATCTATTATGTTTGCAAAACGGCCAAATATGAAAAAAATCCTGGGGCTGGATAGACGATTAAAAAATTATTTTTTACAGGATGCAACGCCTCCCAAAATGAGCACGGAAAGCGTGATAGCACAGCGGTTGTCTGCAATAAAAATAAAATACCAACTCCACCTGGACAATCCCCACCCGGACAATCGCAGTTGGAGATACCGCATTTTAGGTGCAAGTACGGAAGTAGCGGCATTTTATGCGGCTAAGGCCGCAGATAAACCCGTAGCGATGGTCGCTGTTGCGACATACTCATTGACTGTGGGATCTATTGGAGAAAGTATGCGGGCAATGGGCAAAGCACTGTGGCGACGTGCTAAAACACCTCGCGGTCTGTACTTAGATGATCGAGAAATCGACATTATGGAACAGGTTTGGATGCATGAAAAGGTCTCGGTACGCGACCTTTATCTGGCGCTTTCATCCGAGCGGACGGTTAAAACGCTTCAGAAGAAACTCAAGGATCTCGTTGATCGCGGTCTTCTGGTGTATAGAGGCAAAGGACACAAGGCAATGTACAGCGCACAAGTTGATCCTGATCAGGTAATGAATACCATGATTGCCAAACTCAGCTTCGAAGATGTGAAAGCAAAAGCCAGAATTTTTCGATTGGCCGAAATTCGGGCTGATGGTCTTCAACAGATAGACAAATTGAGTTTCCCAGATTTTCATCTGAAAAATTAGGTGATGATGGAGTATGCAATACCGTCTTATGATAATCTTGATTTTGTCCTTTTGGCCCTCCAGAAATGATTGTCAGGAAATCTATACTGGATTTGGGTTTGGGTTTGGTCCTTCATTTCCAGTGATAAACCAAAGATCCTTGCGGTCCTTTAGATATATTAGACAACTGTCATACCTCTTTAAATCTCGTCAAAAATCAGAAGGGACCTGTGGTAAACAGTGAGTTTTTTGTTGGATACGAACCATTTGAGTTGACTTTGCACAGCTCTTTTTTTCGCTTGTCTCAAAGAGAGGTACAGAATACTCAAGAATATCGCATTTTTGATTCTGGCGGTTGGTTAAATTCATATCTCATTGAATTAAGGTACAAAGTTTTAGCAAGGCTGTTCAGACCATATCTAAACATCGGTATAGGGGCCTTTCATTTTCGTCCTGAAGATGATCAGGATGCGTTCCCAAAGCTGCATTTTGGTGGGGTATTTGGGTTGGGCAGTGAATTTGCCTATAAAAAAACAGAAGTCTATTTTTTTAGTGAAATTCGTTTTCAATATTTACGTTTTAGAGGGATACGAGAAGATGTTTCCGAAAAGATAACAGGCACATTGGACTTTATTGCGGGATGTAGATTTTGGATAGCCTCTCAGTAACTTACAATCCCTTCGTGTATCTTCGTGTACCTTAGTGGATTTTACATCTCACTTCACTTCGTACCTTTTCAAAAAATATCCAACGCCGCTGCTTCGATTTCTTTCCGCAATGCTTTCTCTTCTTCTTTGTCGAGCGGACGTGTAGGCTTGACGGGGTCGCCACACTCGATTCCCTGCCAGCGCAATACGGCGCGTACGCTGCCGTGTCCACTGTATTTTTGACAAATCCGAATCAGTTCATTCACGTCTGCTTGCAATGTGCGTGCCGTGTCCAAATCGCGCTTGTTCACCGCTTCGTAAATGCCCACAAAATGCGCTGTCATCACGTTGTAAAATGTGCCGATTCCCCCCTGGGCCCCTACCGCAATGCCCGATAGGGCCACTTCGTCATGTCCGTTAAAAATATGCGGTTTATGCGGTCCATTGAGTATGCGTTCCATTAAGAACAGGTTGAAATTTGTGAATTTAATGCCCACCACGCCATCGAGTGCGAGCATCTGGTTGATTTGTTCAAACGAATACTCCTGATGCGTGACCACGGGGATGTAATACACAAAGACCGGCAAGTTTGTCGCTGAACTCAGCGCGCTGTAATACGCCAATATGTCGTCAAAACGATATCCCTGGACATAAGGCGGCAAACTCGAAATGCCATCGGCTCCTGCATCTGCGGCGTGTTTGGCGAGTTCAACCGCATCGCGCTCAGATGGGGCACCTACATGTACTACTACTCGTCCACGTCCTTTTGATGCTTTGACGGCAATCTCTGTGGCCAATTTGCGTTCGGCCATTGTCATCAAATAGCCTTCGCCCGTATTGCCTGCCACATACACGCCATGTGATCCCTGTTCGTAAATACGCGCTATGAGTTTTTCAAAGGCCGAGGTGCTGAATGCACCTGTCCCGTCCCTGGGGCTGACCAGTGCGGGATACATGCCATTAAAACCGTCGAGCATCACAGGGCGCCTCCTGTCTTTTCGTAAAGGGCGCGAGATAGTGATTCGATTTGTGTGCGTTCAACCAGTGTCTCTACGAGATGTTGCGGCAAACCCGATGTTCCGTGATACAAACCGCTCAGGGTACCGGCAATGGCTGCAAATGTATCTACATCTCCACCCGTGAGCAGGGCGCGTTCAACTGTGGGGATAAATTCTCCTTCTGAGCGCAAAAATGCCTCCAAAGCCACGACAATTGTGGCCTGGGCTTCGCTTGGAATGGCATTTTCTCGTACTGCTTCGGGCATTTTTACCATGGCTGACCACGCATCTTCCTCGTTCATTGTCAGCAATGTCCCCACCTGTGCGATCAACTCGCCTGTGGATTCGCAAATCGGTCTGGCCGACCACTCGGCTACGTCCAGCACCTCATTTCCGTCTAGCGGGCGATGTGTTACCAGATGCCCTACCACATGGGCCATTGCGACTGCAGGCGCAACTGCGCGTGGGTCCTGGTGCGTTACATGGCTCGCTGCAATTGCATCGTCCAGGATATTTTCACCGGTTGCCCAGTGCCACAAGCCCACTGGCGCGATTTTCATGACCGCCCCATTGGAGGGGTGGTCTTTCGATGCGGCTTCGGACCACGCCAGACCCTGATCGAGGCGTTCCAGGGTTTCCCGAAAGGCCCTGCCATACATTTGCAGAAGTCCCTCGCGCCACATCGCCAAAAACCGATTGCTCAGGTCTTCGGGATCGACCTTTTCACACGCTATAATTGACTCAACCAGGACGAGGGTTTGCTGGGTATCGTCTGTATATTCTCCAGCCGGCCTAGTCAACACGCCTTCCCGATTGACTCGCCCTCGATAGTGGTCTGTCAATCCCTCTACCGCTTTGATCCGATCCCGGTCCCATCCCTCGCAAAAACAGCCCAGGGAATCGCCTATTGCGCCGCCCAGTAGCGCGCCTACAAACATATCTTCGACTTCGATATCTTCTATATCGTCTTCCCAATAATCAGCCATAATTCATCCTCAAGTTTAATCGGTGAAAAAATATCGGAGCAAGAGCCTCTATCGCGTATCTACGATATTGCGAAATGCCCGAATGTGATCGGGCGTTGTTCCGCAACATCCGCCTATCAAGAATCCACCGGCGTCCAATAAGTCTTCGACGTGTTGTGCCATGTCTTCTGGTCCTTGCGAATACGACGCCTGTTTGGTGACTTTGTCCAGGGTGGGTAAGCCCGCATTGGGATAGGCCATCAAACGCTTGTTTTCAATGCCGCGATCCACAAGCGCTTTTTGCATCTGCACTGTGCCCTCAATTGCATAGGGCATGCCCGTGTGATCTGTATTGCGCGTTTCTGCGCCGCAGTTCAGGCCCAGGAGTTGTACGTCATTGAGCAGATTATCGCCATTGGAAAATTCGCCACTTGCCAAAATGTCCAGCACATCGCCGGGCGAAAAGCCCCAGTCGGTTCGGTAAATCAATTCGCCTGTTTTGCGATCTTTTGTGAATTTATACGTCATATTCACGGCGATGGGCAAGCCCGTCTGCCGCGCAATGTCAACGGCGATTGCCGCTTCTTTGGCGGAAAATTGCGTTTCTATAACAAAAAAATCGACGCCACCTTTGACCATGGCAGAGATCACGCGTGCGTGGGCTGATCGCACATCTGCATTGGGAATGCCAAAAACCGTATCGCCAGCATCGGCTTCGATAGCACCGGGGGAGGGACCGATGGAGCCACCTACATAAACATCTTTCCCGCTTTCTTCAACGGCTTGCCGCGCGTGTTGGACAGCTAATTTTGTCAATTGCTCGGCATCATCTTCATCGGCGTCAGCCATCTCGAGATGCAGGGGGGATACCACAAATGTGTTCGTGCCGATGGCGTTTGCACCCGCATTGATATATGCGCGATGCACTGCCACAACCTCGTCGGGATGCGATAGATTGGCGATGGAACTGTTTGCCAGATTCACCCCGTGTGCAAATAATTGAGACCCAAACCCGCCGTCATACACCATTGGCTGGTCATCTGCGAGGCGTTCTGCAAAAGGCTTCATACCGTCATCCTTTTAAACTGACACCCTTCGACAAATACGTCAAAGAAGTCTGGCTTTGTCTCCAGTTCCACATGTTCGATTCGCTGCACCAGGCGTTCTAATTCATCGCGTCGTTTCCGAGAAAGGAGGGTGGTTCTCGCGCCCAATATCGCGGCATTTCCCACTTTTTCAATGCGCTCTTGCGGCACGGGTGCGAGAAAACCGATGTCAATCGCATTTTGCACATTTACGTAATTGGCAAAACCACCGGATAGATAAAGCCGATGGATCTGGTCGGGGGCAATGCCAAATTCGCGCATGACGAGTAACTGTCCACAATAATTTGCGGCCTTGGCCTGAGCCAGATTGCTCGCATCTTCGCGCGATAGCGCAATGCCGTGTTCGGGCACCACCATCATTTCATATTGCTTGCGGTCGGCAAATACGCCCTTTTCCGTCATCATATCATGCCGCCGAAGCTCGGCCAGCAAATCGATTAGCCCAGAGCCGCACAACCCCTGGGGCGCGCCGTTGCCAATTACGCGATAATTGAACTGACCATTTTTCCATACCATCGATTCAATCGCCCCATCTTGCCCGGGCATGCCACAGGCGATACCGCCGCCTTCAAATGCCGGTCCCGCCGGACAAGAGGCTGCTACCAACCGGTCTCGGTTGCCCACTACGACCTCGGTATTGGTGCCCACATCGACAAGCATAAATATATCGTCTTGATTACCCATTTCTACGGCCAGCATGTCCGCTGCGACATCGCCGCCCACATGGCTTGCAATAAGGGGCATGCCATATACCCGCGCTTTGGGATTTGCCCGAATGCCCAATCGCCGGCTACTTTCGTAAAGGGCGGTTGTTTTTCGTTCTCCAGCCAGATATTCGTGTTCTATTTGAGATTTATAGGGCTTTTGTCCAATGCTCTGCACATCGAGCCTGAAGAACATATCCCGCATGGTGGCATTGCCTGCGACGACAATTTCGTAAATTTCTTGTCGCTCAAAATCCAATTTTTCACATAGTACGAGAATTTCGTGGTTGATAGCATTTACCAGTGCCTTCCACAGCTCATTTGGATATTCGCCATCATAGGAAATGCGATACATGATGTCGCTACCGCCAAAACGCTGGGGATTTTCATAAGATGCAATCGCAATACTCTCGCCAGATTCCAGATCTACGAGATCCATCACAATTGTCGTGGTGCCCACATCAATTGCCAGTCCGTAGATGTGGCTCCGAAACCGATCGATGTCTTCTCCGTTGTAGAATACCCGGTCTCCACGGCGCGTTACCACGGGGTCGAGATCAATTTCTTTTTGCTGGCTCAAGGTCAAAATTTGAGGTTCGCGGCGCAGGGGCACAAATTCGACTTCTGCATCTAAATCTACGACTTCGGCCTGACAGGCCAATCGGTAATTGTCTTTTAAGAAGGCTTCCGCTTCGGTTTTGGGGCACAGGCTCTCTTCTCCCTTTGTAATTTCTACCACGCATTCATGGCATATCCCCGATCGAAAACACGACGTTGGAACCTGAACGGCCAGATCGTCGGCATAATCAAATATCGTTTTTCGTCCTTCGAGTTGTTGCACTTGCCCCATGTGTGTAATTGTGCCCGTTCCCTTTTTTCGGCGACGGTTTTTTTGTTTTTTGAGCGCGGTCTTCATCTCACGATAGGCATCTGGCTCTGTTTCCCAGGCCGTGCGATAGTCGAGGTTATCGTTGCTGGCACATTGAAAAAGCGCCCGGTTGGGCGCTGGTTTTCGCTGGAATTTACATCCAAATTTGGCCGTGCACTCGTTGTCCTTGTTTTTGTAGGGACAGCGCATCTGCGCCTGTTCGTCGGCATGCTGGACAATATCTGAAAAAATTTCAGACATGCGATCCAGTCGCTTTTGATAGGCTTCCCGATCTATTTTTTCGGGTTTACGCATTCTCTTCCTCCCACTCCTTCAACAATTGTACAGCCAGTTCCACGCAGTCCAGGGCATTTTCACCGTATCCATCCGCACCCATGTCGTCGGCAAATTCCTGTGTCACAGGGGCGCCGCCCACCATGATTTTTACATCGTCTCGCAGATCTTCGTCGATAAATGCCTCAATTGTCTTGCCCATGTTCGGCATTGTCGTGGTCAACAGTGCGGACATACCCAGTAAATTGGCTTCATGTTCTTCCACGGCATCCATAAATTCGTCTTCGGATGTATCCACGCCGAGGTCGTGGACGACAAACCCGGCACCGCGCAACATCATGATACACAAATTTTTGCCAATATCGTGCAAATCGCCCTTCACCGTGCCCATAATGACAGTGCCTACCGGATCGACACCCGAGGCTGACAAAATGGGTTCAATATGCGCCATTCCCGCTTTCATCGCACGGGCACATGCGAGGACTTCGGGTACAAAAATAAAATTCTCTCTAAACTTAATCCCCACAATGCCCATGCCAGCGATCAATCCATCGTCCATAATTTTCAGCGCGCCCACACCTGCATTTAGGGCTTCGCGCGTTAATTGATCGACATTGTGGTGCGCGCCATCAATCAATGAGGCGGCAATTTCCTGCATCTCGGGGCTCGCATTTGAGAACAGATCGATATTGCGTTGGATCTCATCGGGGCGTTCTAAAAATTCCTCTATTTCCTCTTTGATAAATTCATTTTGAATATCGGATAATTCAGCCATGAACTCTCTTTTCCTCCGCATGCCAATCCGCGATCGCTTTGGGGATTTCTTTCAGATTTTCGATGGATGTCTGCAAAGGAATCGCGCATTCAGGCCCGATCAGATTCACACCGGCGTCCAGGTTTTTGTACACTTCTTCTTTTACAGTTTCCGGATCTTTTGAAAATAGCGTTTCCGGGTTGTTGATGTTGCCGACCAGCGCGATCCGCTCCTTCATAATATCGATTGACTCATTCGGGTCGTTTTTGGAGTCGTAGTGGAATGCCGCCATGCCCGTTTGCGCGATGTATTCCATCCGATCAACGGTGCGCCCACATATATGTAAAATCAGTGGAATGGGTATGCGGTCGGCAAATTCAATGTGTAATTCGCGCAAATACCGGTCGTAATAATCGCCGCTGACCAGATCGCCCGTTGCGTGATCGGGCAGGGTCAAGGCGTCGGCACCCGCTTCAATTTGCGCCACGCCAAATTCGACGGTTACTTCTTTTAATTTGTCCAGAATTTGTCGCGTGTGATCCGGGTCGTCTAATGATAGGAGCAAAAAATCCTCTACGCCAAAACAGTGATACGCCAGGGACCAGGGTCCCATTGTTTTGCCGATAATCGCCACTTCGTCGCCGTATTCTTTTCGCAATATGCCAATCGCGTCCAGTACGCATTTTGTATCGGGATGGGTCAATAAGTTAGACGGGATTTCAATATCATCTACCTTGTGCCAGATCGGTTCTTTCATTTTTACTGTGGGCCAGTTGTCTTTTTGCTCCCACTGGATTTTGCATCCCAGTGCCGACGATTCTTGAATAATCGTAAATACCGGCATAATTGTGTCAAACCCCAGTTCGGTATAGCTCGTTGCCGCCAGGCGCGCCATGAGTTCTGGCTCGCGATTTGCCTGCGGAAATGGGGCATCTACGAGGTCCATTAATTCCACGGTTGCAACCGAAGTTGGATTGCACGTTGGGGTACGATCTACAGGTGCCCGATTGAGTGCGGCCAATACACGGTCGCGCGGTTTCATGGGTTTTGTCGTCTTGTGCATATTGGACTCCGAAAGGTGAGGCGTGAGAGGCTGAAAGCGTTTAATTTTGCGCGCTCGGGGCTGCGAGCACGCCCCGGCTGGCAGCCTGTTCCAATTCTCTCAAAACCGATCGCACATTGGGGGCGCGTACGAGAAGGACACCTATGAGGGGATCGTGTGTCATGCCGCAATCAAAGCGCACCTGGTCTTCTTCTACTTGTTCCAATTCGCCCAGCTTTGCAAGCCCGCCGGCCACCAATCGAATGCGCCGGTCTGCGCCTTTTTCATCGCTGTCAGCCGTGACTTTGTATGCGCCATTAGATTGGGGCGTTGCGGAAATGTGCAATCCCGATTTTTTGTCCAGGATGGTCAATGGTCGCATAGATACATCGTCATTCATGCCGAGTTTGCACGCTTCCAGGAATAGTCGTTTTACAGGGAGCAGATGTGTGGCTCCACACGGAAAGCGCAGCAATCCCTCGTTTGTGTCTTCCATGCCTCCCAGGACTCGCATCGCATGGTTCACGGAATCTATACGCGCTTGCGCCCCGTCTATCTGGCTGTATGTGTGAACGCGAAAAGTCGTGCCTTGTGCGTTTTCTTGCCGATATAGCCCTATTGTGATGTCGTGAAAATGGACATCCATTGGCACCAATTCTATTCGCCGACCGATATCTAATGTCTTTCCCATGAGAATCCTTCCTCTTACCTATCAAGCACATATTGGCGCACGGCTTTGGCAAATCCATCGTTTTCAATGTGGTCGGTTTGTAAAATATTTTCCCCGGCCACTGCGCGATGGGTTGCTGCATCTGCATTGTACATCAATACACCGGTTCCGGCTGCGCGCAACATGGGGAGATCATTATTGCCATCGCCCACAGCCATCACTTCATCGAGGCTGCTGCCAATGTGGTTGGCTATCGCTGTGAGTGCCGCGCCTTTGTTCACATCCGGGTGCATGATTTCGATGCGACCCGCCACGGCCCAGGCCATGTAAATTTGATCGCCAAATAGATTTTTTAATTCATCAACTGTCTCATCTGCATGTCCGGGTTCGGGTAGGAGCATTATTTTGGGGGGCGCGGCCAATTCTTTCGCGCGTATTCGCTGCGCGAGATCGGCATCGACTTCATAGACCATATTGGTCATTGTGGCTACCGCGCGGCTCATTTTTGTCATGCGGTCGGTGATATAAACTTCGCAGGGATCCTCGCTATTCATGTCGCAGCGACAATATACAAAATTCATGAGCCGGTCATCGGCATATTGGATCAGCGATAAGAATATGTCATCGGGCAAACGCTGTTCGTGCATGAGTTGGCGTGTGCCATTCTTTTTGGGTGCAAAAACCATTGCGCCATTATAACATCCGGCGTAGAGCGCGTCGGCCACGCTGGGATTGCGTACAAACGGAATTTGATTGCGTTCAAAATTGCGCCCACTCATCGACGCTACAGCTACACCGCGATCCAACAATTCGCAAATCGCCGCCATCGAAGCATCCGATGGGGTGTTGTTGTGATTTAAGATCGTTCCATCCAGGTCAAATGCCACAAGTCTGATCACTGCATCTCCTCTAATCAACCAGAGGCAACCGAACGGTTCCGCCTCGCTCTGCCGAGCGGTGAACCGCTTCGGTAAATTCCATATATCTCATGCCTTCGTAAAAGCTGGTATCGCCCTGAGGCCCACCCTTGATGGCATTGATAAAATCGGCTTCGACAGTCCATTCGGCGGCTTCATCTTCGGGGATGGGAATTTGTTGCGGTCGTCGATCACCCGTTTTTGCGCCGAGGATTTGCGTTCCCATGTCGTAGATCAATGTGCCGTCACTGCCATAAGCTTCAACGACGGATTTTCCGCCAAATTGCGCGACGCCCGAAAATAGAAATGCCGCACGCGCACCATTTTCCATTTTGCCTATGATGTGTGCCATATCAGGTGTTTCAACTGGTCCATTGCCAGACCCATCGGGTAGGGGGCGCTCTCTGGTAAAAATTTCAGTTTCAGCCGTTATGGTTGACATGTAGCCAAATACGCGCGCTACGCGCTCGACGGTAATGCCCATTCCCAGGATATTCAGACCCGAATACCGGCCCATTTGTCGCCAGTGCAGTGGCTCTTCGATATCCCAATAGCGCCCGCCCAGGTCGCGGACATAGACGTGGAAAATATCGCCCAAATACCCTTCGTCTATGAGCCGCTTCAAGAAACGTCCACCTTTCCACGGGGGTGCTGGACAAATTTGGGTTACGAGGTTGGATTCTCGACTTCTGGCATACATCAATCGGGCTTCTCGCAAGTTCATCGCCATGCGCGCCTGTACAAATGTGTGTTTGCCCGCGTCTAAGGATGCGAGGACGAATTCACAGTGTTTGTACGGCCATGTGCCGATCATTACGGCGTCGATGTCGTCCCGGTGTAACAGGGCCTGTGGATCGGTCATAGCGTCGGCTGATAAGCCCTGCTCGGCTATGACCTTTTCACCGCTTTCTATACTGCGGTTGCATATTGCCACGATTTCGGCATCGTCAATTTTTGCCAGTCCCGGAAAATGTCGGTTCCGGAAAATACCACCCGCACCAATAATGCCAATGCGAATTTTATCTGCCATTTTTTACCTCACTGTGTTGTCGTTGTTCTTATCTCCTATAGCGCATAATGTTCAAGGGTTGCAGAAACTGCAGCGCAAAAGCAAATGTATCACAGTTTTTGTCAATTAGCAAACGAATCGGTCACGGCTATTTGGGAAAGTAGGGTTGTGGATGTCTGAGGCGCTATTCACACTTTTCATCTCACTTCACCAATATGATCCGCCAGCCATTCGACAAATTCATCGCCAGAGACATACCCTGACGCAAGCCCTAAAATGACTTGTTCCTGATCATCCTCAGAGGCATCAATCTCATACCCATTCAGGACCAACATTACTTCCATCGCTGCATTGCCTCATGTCGTGAATCTCCGCTTTTGACCTCCCTGGGTCAAACCACCACCGCGAACAATCATTTGATGCGGCCGAAGTCTCTCAACGCTTTCAAGTTGTCGACCGTGAACCTGGCTTGCCATTCCCTCCTAACTGTGGGCCACGTCTCTGGATACTGATCTCCCCACGAGAAATTCGGGTACCAGGAGCCGTCCTCGCCCTGCTGCGCGATTTCGAAGTCCAGATTCATCTCTATTTCTTTTTCGAGCCCCGCGGCCAGAGGTGATTCTGGCGAAGAAACCAGCCAGAGGGGTTTGAGATTATAGCCGGTCCACTGCGCTGCATCCCGGGCGACACCATGCGCCGCCACCCGGGCCAGTTTCTTCCAGATCCGATCCCTATTTGGCAGCGCTTCGGTCTCTGCCAGTCGCATGGCACAGAGGATGTCGTTCATGTCCATGTCGTCGGGCAGGGAATCCAGGTGCTCCAGAACGGCTGCGGTTGATGTTTTCAGCAATTGCGGCGGTACGCCATCGCTGTAGTCGTGTAGATATCCGACGATCTCAGCGCGCGGGTTGACCAGAAACTGCCCAAAAGTCTCCGCGGTGTTCTCGTAATTCCACCAGGGGGCGTGGGGTGCCTCATCCACTTCGAGTGGAACGATTGGCCAAACCTGCCTGGACTCGTCGTATGTGGCGACGAAATACGCGATTCCCTTTCGCACCAGCGCGTGGCCCGCGGATGCCCGAATTTCCCTGAGGATCTGGAAGGCTATGGTGGTCGCAATCGCAGACGAAGCCGGTGTCCTGATGTCGGGTTCCAGACTGTGGCCAAACCCACCGTCGTCGTTCTGGTAAGATGCCAGGGCGGCCAGAACGGCATCGGCGGATCCGGCTTCAAAGTGATATTCAAAACGCCTTTGGTCCAACGCACTCCCCTGATCCAGAACGAAGGTCTTTGCTTTCTGAAATGCCGCTTGTGTGAGTCTTTTCATTCTTGCCCTCCTCTCCTAAAGCGGGGAGAGATGGCCACTCCCCGTTGGGCTAACCAGTTCAAAGAATCCCCACCAAATAAACGATCCAGTGGGGATTGAAAATAAGGTCAGATCACACCATTCGCTGCACTTCAATTACAGACGCTTGAGTAATGCGAAATGCTTTCATGAAGTCCCGGAAGCTGAGATCGAGTTGATGCTTGCTCAGGAGCCGAAACGTTTCCTCAAGCGCGCAGTTCCAGGCTTTGTCAAAATTACATAGGGTGTCGTCCAATTCGAAGAAGATCGCGCGAATCATGGGTCAAAATGCTCATGTTGGTTAACGTGTAAGGTTGCCAAATGGGGATGTGGTCTCGCCAGGCAAGATAATCGGTAGGGTTGTCGTCAGAAAATGAAATTATCCACGCCCATTTTGGGATAGATGATGTTGGGGTAGGTGCGGCAACCTTTTTTTACGTCTGGTAGCCCTTTAGCGGCGAAGCCTTTAAAGGGAGACCCTAAAAGGCGCACGATCAACCGTGTCTTTTTTTAGGGTGTGGCTCAATCATACATAGATAAATCATTCCAATCCGCTTCCAATCTCGGGCGAGTCAGCGACGCATCGGGGCGCCACTGCTCCCAACCTTCTGAATACAGCCCGCCATTGTGCTCAATTTCTTCAACTGCGAGCTTCCCTTCTTCTCTGACAGCTTTGCCCTGTGCAGGTGTCATGCGCCCGAGTTCCACAGCAAGGTCGAGTTCATCTTGGTCCTTCCATCTCCAGTTGCGATCAGGTCCAATAACAATGTCCAATTGATGATCCGTAAAATCAAAGCCCAGATGCGTGCGCCGTAATTTACTTTGAAGGTTGACATACCAACCTTCAAACACGCGATCTGCCGACCATCGCACCCAGGTTGCACGACAATTGTGCGGTCGAACGACGATCAGAAGTTCTGCCCATTGCCAAGTCGAATCCACCAATGCCCAGGATCCCTTGACCCAACGACGTGGTGTGCCCGGAATATGGTTCAGCAGTACCGGCCTCTTCGTTGGTGTTCCCAACGGGAGCCAAAGAACAACTTGTGCATCTGAATCTTCAATAACGGTGACGGGCTTTACGTCGACAACTTGACCGTGTTCGTCAAGCTCGCGATAGAGAATGGATTGGCCGTAGCAAAACTCAGACGGTATATCTTTCATAGGGAACAAGGTTGACGCCACTCCTCCTGTGGACAAAGATCGAGCTCTCGCCATATTCGCCATGACGAAAGATGGGCTCGAATCCATAGGAGAGAAAGTTGCGGGATGAAAAGTCGTGGAAGTCCGTGCCTCCATACGTCCTTTCTGCCCAATTCTCCAGATCCATCCGCGCCGAAATTGTCCCAGCGCTCGCCACGTCCCGTGAAGTCAACGACCATGCTATTTCCGTTGGCGATCACTTTAAATGTCGCCGTACTCGCCTTCAGAGATGCTTTCAGCCAATCGATCTGGCCCTGGCCGAACATGGTCTTGCGGTCTTCTGCTTCGTTCGGATCTCGAGGGAAATAAACGTATCCGTCGCGTTCCATCGCCTCGATCTGCTGTTCCAGGTTTGGGTATGCGACAAGCGCTAATGTATTGGCCATAAATTTTACCTCAAGCCCTGGGGCAAACTTTTCAAAAGAAGATTAGGAAAATACCTGAATAGATGCGTCTGCCACCCCTCATACAAATAGACTCTGCGAATAACGGTATGCGATGCAGCTGGTACCCCACTCTTTATGAGCCACATCCATGAGCGTATATGCTGTGGTCACAATGGTACCATCTTCAAAACATACGGTACTGGGATACCCGCAGTCCGAATGGTAGGCCGTGTCGCTGATGATGTATTCGCGATTTATATCAAAGGTGTTTCCTCCATCGTGACTCACAACAGCGCGAACTCCGAAGGGATATGCGCGGTATCCATATGTAACGCGTGCCCGTAGCAATAACGGGGACTTCTTCCATGTGATCGACCAAAGAGACGACCTCAAACATCGTCTTTCTCCTGCGCCTGGTTCGGTGCCTCTTCCCATGGTGCACGCAACGTCGGCCTCTCGGTCAGGAACTCCAGTCCCGCGCGCAACGCCCCATCCGCGTTGAACCACGCGTGGAAGCCCTGCCCATCGATACCGTTGCCGTCATAGCGGTCGCGACGGGTAGAAATCGCCTTGCCTTCTCGCATGCCCCAGCCCATCCACCCGTGGCCCGATTCTTCCATCATCTGGATGGTCCAGCGGGCACAATCTGCGCGCTTTGCATCGTCAAGGCAGCCGGGAATGGTCTCGTTGGAGAGCATTGGCTTTTTATGACGCTGCTGAACTGCGGCACATACTGCCAACATCTCGCGCTGTTGCTCGGGCGTGCGCCCGTAGGGGTGACAGCACAGCACGTCGCAGAGTGGCGCGAGTCGGTCCATCTGCTCCTCAATTTGAAGCACGCCAATGGTGATTGGCTGCTGCGCTCCGCACGCGCGCACCGTCTCAGCTACCCGCTCCAGCCACTCGATTTCTTTGGCGTTGGAATCGGCATCCAGACGCGGGTATTGGGGTTCATTGCAGAGGTCCCAGACGAGGACGCGCTCGTCATTGGCAAGGGGCGCGACCAGATCGCGAACATAGTCCAGCTTCGGACTCCAATTTCGGTGCAGATCCTCGATATAGGTCCCGCCGTAGTCGTAGTCGCGGCTGTGCCACCGGTTGAACAGGCATGGCATGGTCCGCATGCCAAGTTCATCAATGGCCGCCACAGCATCCATGAACGACGCGTGGACAGCGTCCGGGTCTGCCATCCATGCTGTGAACTCGATCCACAGGCGGATGCAATTGGCGTGCGTCTGGTTTGCAAGTGCGACTTCTTCGCGGAATCGGTCCGGGCTATAGTCCCACCAGGCCTGCTCGATGCGGGCACCCCAGGAGGGTACGATATTGAATCCGCGGAGCCAGGCGTAGTCCTGGTAGTGATGGAGCTTCACATTTGCTGGTTCTGCCATTGTCTCTATCCTTAAAGCCCTTAATCATTCCTGTTTTCGCTTTTCGCCAAACTGGCACAAACCAGTTCTTTATCATTTCGGGCGAACACATGTTTATAGGCAAACGCAGGATGCGCCCATGTGACACCACCTCTGCGGTTCAACTGGTCGCGCGTCGGTTCGATCAATTTTGCGCGACTGATGATATTCAGTCCGTCCGGCGAAAGCGTTGTAATCAGGAGTTCGCCGCGCTCATTGAACATCCAGACCTTATCGCCATTTTTGATAAAATGGATGTTGCTCCAGCGCGCTTTCGGAACCGCGGTGAGGTCTTCCCAAATCCGATCGCCGTTGCGGGCGTCGAGACAGCGGAGTTCCCCATAGCTATCCACACCGTAAATGTAATCGCCGAGTCGGATCGGGGTTGACATCGTGGAATGGAGCGCGTCTGTGTTCCGTTCATTTCTTCCCTTACGGTGCCAACCGAATTGCATCATCGGCTTATCTGGATTCAGTTTCAGCAGCAGCGAGCCTTCAAAGAAATCAGTGATAAACAACTCATTTTGAGAAAAAACGGGACTTGCGATCCCGATCTCCATACGAGTCGGTGGAAACGGATGGAGCCAATGCGTACTGCCTGTCTGCGGGTTGAGCCCAGCGATATTTCTCCCTGTCCAACAGACGAGCACCCGCTCGCCACCCTGTGTAATCACAATTGGAGCTGAGTAAGATGCGTTGTCTTCAAGGGCTTTCCATTTTTCGGCTCCGGTTTCGCGATCGAAAGCGACGATGCATGCTCCGGGCGTGCCGCCGATTTGTACGATGAGGTGTGAACCCTCGACAATCGGCGCGCTCGCAATCCCCCAGGTTGGCATCTCAATATTGTATTCGGTGTTGAGGTCTTTTTTCCACTTCAACGTGCCGGTTGCGGCATCGAAACAGTGGAGATGCCCCATCGCTCCTAAGGCGTAAGCGAGTCCGTCATGAATGATAACATTGGCTCGAGGCCCGGCGGTATAGTCAATTCGGTATTCACACTCGTAGGTGAAAGACCAAATCGATTCACCTGTTTCCCAGTCGAAACAGTGAACCCGTTCGACCTGTTTCGGTTTCGCGAGACGGTCAGTAACGTAAACGCGCCCGTCAGCGACACTCGGGCCGCTATAGCCGCTGCCGATTGGCACTCGCCAACGAATCGGGATCTCCGGTCCGTCAAATGCCTCCAATATCCCGGTTTCGCTCCAAACACCGTCCCGGTGCGGTCCCCGCCACTGCGGCCATTCATCGGCCAATATCGAAGAGGTGGGGAAAAGTAAAGCGAGCAGCATTAGTTTCAATAGGATTCGGTTCATGGTTAATCATGTCCTTTTCATCGCCATCTCACGGTTTTTGCACGACAAATTCTGGCCGTGGAATCATGCGTTCCGGATTTCGTTCGTAGCCTCGTTTCCACAACTCCTTCACAAGCCTGCCACTTTTAGCCAGTTCTTCGCGAAGCGCCTGCTGGTCCGCCTTTGCCCGCTGATCAATCGCTTCCGGGCAGCACACCTGGTATAGAATTCGCCGAAGCCGAGCCAGTTTCTGAGACGCATCGGGACGCTCCGCAAGATCTTGCATCTCCAAAGGATCCTCTGCAAGGTCAAACAACATCGGTCGTTCCCCAACGCACACCACATATTTATCTGAACCCGATCGAAGAGCAAAAGCGCTTCCCGGAAGGCCCGGCCCATGAAATTCACTGATGGCGAATTCGGGAAGCGCCGCACCCGGCTCGCCCCTCAAGGATCCCAGCAGGGATGTTCCCCGCATGTGTGTTGGCGAAAGCAGTTCCAGGGCTTCCGAGAATGTTTGGAAAAGATCGAAATGTGAAACAGGTGCAGGCTCGGACCCGCCTGGCTCTATGCCGGGTCCAGCCACGATCATGGGTACGCGAATTGAATCCTCATACATCGATCCCATTCCGGAATTGTGATGTGCCCCCATGCTGCCACCGTGATCCGAAGCATAGGCGACCAGCGTCGAATCCCAGAGATTCTCGGTGTCTATGGCTTTGAGCACGCGCCCCACGTTGCGATCTGCCATCTCACAGATGCCGTGGTAGCCTACCAGACCACGGCGCAACTCCTCGGGTGTGCAAAGATCGCTGCACGTGTAACGAACAAAATCCCGGTGGAAGGGGTGCAGTCGAGAAACGGGTTCCGAATAGCGCTCGTCCAGGTCTTCGGTTCGCACCAGCGGATCGTAGTAATCCCATAGCTCCTGCGGCGGATTCCATCCGGGATGGGGCTGTTTGATATTCACAATCAGGACCCAGGGGCGATCTTGTGGGCGTTCATTCATCAGCCACTGTACCGCTTCTTTTGCGACCTGCGCGTCGTGCTGGTGTTCCCCGCTCCCACTTGCAGGACCCGCTTCTCGCAATCGATGCAGGTGATGGTACCGGGGTTGCACACGGCCCTCTTCGAACAGCGTGTGTATGTCCAGACTCTCCCGTGTCTTCGCCAGGCGAATGTCTTCCACGCCAGCATCACTGCCCGGTTTGTAATCGAGCTTGCCAATGGTCGTAAGCAGGACGCCATTTTCCGCAAAGTAATGCCCCCAGCCTCTGGGCACTCCTGAATAGGGAAACGCATTGTCCCAAGCGGAGATCTCGTGAACATACCGTCCCGCCATCATCGCTCCCCGCGAAGGCGCGCATAGAGGACTCGGGCAATAGGCACTGTCGAATTTCTTTCCTCGCCTGGCGAGCACATCGATGTGCGGCGTACGGGTAATGGAATTACCGTAACAACCAGAAAACTCGGGGTTGTGTCGATCGGTCATGATATAAACAACATTCATCGAAGTCACCTCGGTGCGAGTTGGCAGCATCTTAAGCCTTTGGAACATATCACAGCTAATCGTTATATGCCACAGCTTCGGGGAAGGTCTCGTGAAGGTGGTCGAGAACCATATCGATCTTACACCTGCACAAAGTGCTGGGATAGGGCATCTCGCCGGTCCGCCGAAAAGATGCCCCGTTCTTTGCGTGAAAATCACCCCGCCGGTCCATGAACTGCCCCCAACGTCCCATCGTGTATCGCATCTCTGTCCTTTTTTCAGCGCTCTGAATCCAGGCTTCGGGAAACAGCATTTGAAACCGGGGTGCCGAATTCAACCAGCTGCCGCATTGAACCACTTTTACTTCCGGTCGACGTACTTGCGAATCTCTGAGCAGCCTGATTAGCGATGCCGCAAACTGCATGTGCATATCGCTGAGGGGAGATTTTGGCTGATAGACATTGGCAATATGAAGGCTCAACGCATTCTCGTGTTTGTAGTCGTAATTCCAGCATTCGTGTGAACGATCGCCAGGCCCGGGCTGTTCATTACCCAACTTGCGAATGCGCGCTTCCATAAGTGGCCAGAGGATCGCAAGTCCTCTGGTCTCCACGGATTCACTCTCATTACTATACTTGTCGAAGATTTCTCCCAACTTTTCTACAATGACGTTCCATTCGAGATCTTCGTCTCCCGCTGCCGGATGGTGGTTGCCGTCGTAGAGTGAGGTGTTCCGGTACAGATTGACTCGCACGTTAACGGTATCTTCCAGATCTCCAGGGTTTTCCTGTAGCCGTTTGTTCGCGTACCAAAGGCTCAACCGGGTGAATTCCCGAACATAATGCACGCGAATCGGATCCAGATCGGACATTGATTCTACCCCCGTTGTTCGTATTGCGTTAATCTTTTCCTCTGTCGGATTTTGTGCCAAAATCCTGCCAGCCCCAATCCAGATGGATCCGGGGTATGGAAAACTCGTAATACCAGCGAATACTCACGGGTTCGTGTTGAGGTTCCAGGTATGCATAAAAAAGAGCAGATCGGCCCGTCACTTCATCCAGCATCCCTGCAGGCGTGAGTTCCGACAACAGGTCCGGATCCTCTTCCACTTCCAGGTAACGCAGCAAATCATCTGTATGGTTTTCGGCGCCGCTGGAACTCACCTGAACGGGTGTCTCATGTTCATTCCACCAGGGCAAGTCCGATGCTGGTTGAGATTCTCCGTCTGCTGTCTTTACCCAGATCGGTGTACTCCAGGCAAACTCTCCATCGTTCTGGCGAAGCCGTATGTAGTAGGCATTCTCTTTGAGCGGATGTTCATCCACGTAAGTCAGATCTACGTCCAGCGCGTTCGGACGCCAGGTCTTCATGCGTCGATCATTTCGGATGAGATCTACGCGCTGCACTGTTGCGCATGCGTGAGCTACCACGCGAATTCTGGCTGGGCCTGAAAGCTGTATCTCGCTGCCAGCGGGATTGCCCTCTATCGAAACCATCAGAATGATTCGAGCCCCAGTCGTTGCAAAGGTTCGTTTTTCAGCGACAGCTTGCCAGATGGCCTTTCGTTCACAGCGAGTGGCCCACACACCTGCCAGAGGGCCCGATCCAAATCCAGTGTCACGGATGTTGAGCACCTTGTTGAACCGGCCCCGGAAGCAATGGGGAGCCATTGGGGCGCCCAGTGTGGGCAGATGGATATCTCCCGATCCGATAACGGCTGGTCGATAGCCGTACCTCAGTGCCTTCTGCAGGAGCCACTCAAAAGCGCCGTGACCGCTGGCCACTTCCAGCAGTGGTTCGACATTTGGCCGAAATGCGTCCCAATTTGGCGGCCCCCCTCCAACGTGGGATTCAAGAAGTACATCCTCCCGATCTCCGTAGGTTTCCAGCAGGGTTTCCATCGACGAAAAGGTCGGCAGGTACCCATCTTCCATCTCCTGGAACACAACGTTTCGGTCCCCTCCGGAGCGCGTGTGAACTTCCGATGCCAGAAAGGGCACATATATTCCGGGTTCATCGTGATTGGTATATGCCTGTTGAAAGGCTTCCCACAGTTCGGGTTCGTCAGCCTGATCTGGCGGCGACATGGGGCCTGGAGCCGCAAAATCCAGCCGTCCCACTTCGCGGGCTTGCCTGTGTCGAGCATCCGGATCCAGCTTGAAGCTGGGCTCGTCCATCAGCGCCATGGACGTATCGCCCCAGGCGTGGGAGTGAAAGTCTCCCCAGAGCAGCCGGAAGTCCGGAGACTTCTGACAGAATATCGGATTGCTTCTGGCTCGAAGGTCTCCATCCCTCGCTTCAAGGCGATAAACGCCCGGGTGGTCAATCTGAACGTCCTCCAACCTCAGGACGCCATTATGTACTGGCTCAAACACCGCTCGGTCCGGCAGGCCCGATACGTTGTCGGGGGCAGTTAACTGGACGACGCCCCGATATTGTTCACACACATTTCGATGGATATCGAAAGCGACCAGATTGAGGTGAAACGATTCGCCCTGTTCGACAATGGATGGTCCCAGGATTCGCAGCATATCTGCGGATGCTTCTGAAGTAATGCGAATCCGGGTTTCTCCACCCGCGAGGCTGACAAATACACCATCGCCATTGCGATCTACCGCTGCCTCCAGTCGCGCCATTGTAGTCGCGTCATAAACTTCAGCACCTGGGCCACCCCCGCAGCGATCACCGATTCGCAATCTGACCCAATCTCCCTTTCGAAGGATCCCTTTTGACACGCGAATCCTCGCAACTTCGGGTTCGTGACCATGGTCGGAATTGACAGCCAGGTCCAGCCTGGCGTCAGAATTTGACGCCATTGTCACATAATCGCGTCCCAGTGGGTTATTCAGCTGAGGGGCGTGGCCCATGAGGAATCCGCGGCGGAAGAAGCAGAATCCTCCACCATCCCGCACATCCGCTGCAGCAGTAAATGTGATCTCCCACGTGCCGATTTTCCCAGCAGGCAGATTGAATGTGGATCCCGATGTAACAGAACCATCTGCACCCCGAAACAGGACCTCAAATCCGTCGGGTTCATCCCCGGAAATCGAGGCATGAATCCACTCTATGCGAGCGCTTTTTGACATACGGTATCATCCGTTAATTCAGAAAGCCGCGAACGGTTGTCATATACCTTCTGAAATGCCTCTGCCGTTTGTTCGACCCAGATCGGATCGGGATCTACAGGGGTAGATAGCCAGAAGCACGTGCCATGTATCCTTTCGCTGATCGGCAGGCTGCCTGGTCGATACGATTTCCGCGCGTTATCTGGAAGATATCCCCAGGGACCCCCAAGGTCCTCGAATGAGAAATCGTTGAACAATGACTCCAGATGCATCACACCATACCCGTAAGGCGTTATCTCCGGTTTTGTCCGCACTCCTTCGGCTACCAGCGCTTCCAGAACCTTCGACACGGGTACTCCATAGACTTCAGGATCGACCAAACCCGCATACAACAGGAGACCGCCGCGGGTAGCCTTTGGATAGACCTTCTGAGTCTCAACCCCCTCTACATTCTCGAGAAGTTCGTCCATTTGGGCAAACCACTTTCGGCGCTTTTCGTTGAGCTCTGACAGGCGTTCGAGCCGTCCTCGAGCCATCGCGATACCAAAGGGATTCGCCCTGTATTTGACGCCCAGACCCATGTTGTGCAATCCCTTAAACCGATCGGTTTTCCACGATTCCCCGCAACGACCGTACTGCCCCAATGCCATCATCTGGTCGAAGAGATCATCGTCATCTGTTACCACCACCCCGGCTTCCAATCCCGTAACCGGCTTGTTGCCCTGCAGACTGAAGCATCCAATGTGGCCAATGCTGCCCACTGGCTTGCCATCCCACAGAGCGCCGTGTGCGTGAGAGGCGTCTTCAATCAGCTTGATATCGGTTCCGGCGATCAGGTCCAGCAGTCCATCCATATCCGCGGGATTCCCATAAACGTGTGTGACGACAATCGCGCATGTCCTGTCTGTGATTCGTTGTTTTACATCTTCTGGATCCGCACAGAAGGTGTTCGGATCTACTTCGCAGAATACGGGTGTTGCGCCGCAATGGAGGATGGGTGAAATCGTGGCATGCCAGGTGACTGAGGGCACGATCACTTCTTTGCCAACACGGGCACCCGTAGCAAAAATGGCCGAGTGCAAAGCTGCGGTTCCGTTGCACGTACAGATCGCGTGCTGCGTCTTTACCAGTTTGCTGAAATCAGATTCGAAGAGCTCGAGATGTCCCCGGGCTTTTTTCGGATCGTCCAGCACCTCGTTCACGTACGACTTTTCAAGCGGCCCGATATTTTCCCACCCATCTCCTACCGGAGCCGTAACGGCCTTTGGGCCTCCTTCAATTGCCAGAAGTGATTGTGCCATGGTATTCTCCTTGCTGCGTCCAGTTCAGCGAGTCGTTGGGTTGCCATAAACTCAGTCTCAGTAAATCTCACGATTTCTTTTTTTAAAACGCAAGTTTTTGACCCGGTTTCCCGTCAGTTTGAACCCCGTAACTTGTCCCGTATCGTCTCGCGTAAAATGAACTTCTGGGAAAAACCACACATCCCCAACGAAGTGACCGTCGGCACAGGTTAGCGATATGTCGTCATGCCGTCTGTGTTGCGCCACAAGCCGGTCCCCTCGCACACCAATGGTATAGGTGGTATCGAGTTCTTCGGTGTAATAATCGCCTTCGAATTCTGACAACTGTTCTGGTGATAGGGGAGGTGTCTCGGTGCGTTCAGAGGGTTGCGTATCCGGGCTGGTTTCTTTGGGAGCAAGGACATCAGCGAGATAGAGATCAGCGATCTTTCTCGCCAGATTAAGCGGATTAAAGGTGTCCAGATTGCACAATATGACAACGCCAAATTTCTGGGCTGGAAAGCGTATGAGATGGCTGCGAAACCCTCGCCATGATCCGCTGTGTCCGACCGTTTTCAGCGCTCTGTACTCGCCGATGTCCAATCCGAAGGCGTAGCTGATCTGTTCGCCATTATTGAGAAGCCCTCGCTGATGCATCTGCTCAACCACTGCCTGTCCGCCTATTCGTGCATCGTCAAAGTTCAGAATCCACTTTGCCAGATCTTCCACGGTTGAATGGAGAGAACTCGAACCGAGAGCGGTTAAGTTGTTCACAGCATTCTTGAACCCATCATCTTTCACGGAAAAATAGGAATACGCCCGGTTTTTCACGATCATCTCGTGGTCATCGTAAAAGTGGGTGCTGGTCATGGCGAGGGGCTTAAAGATGTTGGCGTCCGTCCATTCGCGAAATGAATCTCCCGTTATTGTTTCAACGATTTCTGCCAGCAGATTATATCCCGTATTTGAGTATAAAAACGCTGTTCCTGGCTCGAAATTGAGTTCTTTCTGACGCCTTACCATTTTCAAAATATGCTTAAACGATATTACGTCATCCATCTCTCCGCCCGCGATGACGAGTGCCTGTACCCAATCCCGCAATCCACTCGTGTGATGCACCAGATGTCGGATCGTTATTTTTGTTCCAAAATCCGGGACATCGGGCAAGTGCATCCGAATATCGTCATCCAGCGAAAGTTTCCCTTCATGTACCAATGTGGCGATGGCAAAGCCCGCAAATTGCTTGGAGACCGAAGCAATGTCGAAGATGGTTGTCGGCACAATCGGGATGTCGTATTCCAGATTCGCCATACCGTATCCGCATTTGTAGATAATTTCACCGTCTTTGATAACCGACAGGGCCGCGCCAGGGGAGTCTGGCTTGTCCCATTCCGCGAATACACGATCGACTTTTGCCTCAAGTGACTCGTGATTTGTCATTGGTCACCTCTTCTCAGATCATGCCCGTCACTTGCATCGCGGCTCTGGCAATCTCGGAGAGCGCGCATTCGCCGGTGACGCGATCGCCGAGTTTTAGACTGTAGAGCGCAATCACCATCGTCCCTATCGGAGATTCGATGAAGCCGACCTCATTGATTACACCCCGATTCGAGCCGGTTTTGGAACCCCAGCGATAGGTCTTAGAAGTCGGCACATATCGGCCGATGCGGCGACCGTTTTGTTGCAGGGTTAAGGTGGTGAGCATGGCCTGACAGGCTGCGGGGGAGGCGGCCTGGTCGTCGAGAATTGTCTTGACGACGGCAGTGTATTCATTGGGTGTAGCCCAATTTTCCTGTTCCCCATCAACCGCGAGGCGTCCGCGCATGGGACGTCCGAGGCAGGAGGCGGTCATACCGAGTTCTCGCATTGTCGCGTTGATGCGATCCATTCCGGCTGCTTCAATCAATATGTTGGTGGCGGTGTTGTCGCTTATGGACATCATTAGGTAGAGAAGATCTCCAAACGACAGTTGCAATCCGGTATGCATGTGTCGCAGCACACCACTGCCAGGGGATTTATCCACAGAGCGGACGGTGTATGTGTCGTCGAGCGCGAGTGTGCCGCGATCCATAGCTCTGTAGATCTCGATCATGATCGGGATTTTAACTGTGCTGGCCGCTGGAAACTGATGATCACCCCGTGATGCCCAGCGCTCACCCTGAGGCGAGATCACACTGACGCCGATCGTGCCGGGCGATTCGTACTCTTTAACCGTTTGTTCCAGCCTGCTCCAGTCTGTGGTCATACGGCCTCTCAATCAACAATGGGCAAGTGAATTGTTGCGCCGCGTTCGACGGAGCGGAATACTGCTTCGGTGAATTCCATGTATTTCACGCCCTGATAGAAGGTTGATTCGGCGGGTTTGCCGGTTTTGATCATGTCGATAAAATCCGCCTCAACCGTCCATTCGCGCATGTCGGATGCGGGGACATCCAATTCCTGTAATGCGCCATCGCTGGATTTGGCTCCCAATATCCGTTGCTCGTCCAAAACGGGTGAGGTTTCGTAAATGAGTGTGCCGTCCGTGCCATAGATTTCAATGCTTTCCCCCGGTGCGTGATGCGCGGTGCCGGAGAAGAGATAGACCGCAGTTGCGCCGCTTTCCATTTGTGCCAAAATATTCACGGTGTCTGGGCGGTCAACCGGTCCCATGCCGTCTTCTGTGGCGCGCTCGGTGACATAAGTTTCTGCATGTGCGGATACGGACTTGGTGTAGCCACACCAGCGGTGTACAAATTCTACCAGCATGCCCACGCTCATGGTGTTTAAGCCGGAGAATCGACCGATCTGTCGCCAGTGTAGCGGAGTATTGGGATCAATACCGCCGGGCGTCATTGAGCGGATGACGATGTTGCGAATATCGCCAACATATCCTTCGGCGATCAACCGCTGCATGAACCAGTCGCCTTTTAATGCGTGCGGTGGCTGGCATATCTGGTGCGCGAGTTCTGATTCCATTGCTGCGGCATACATGACCTTTGCTTCGCGCAAGTTCATTGCCATACGCGCCTGCACAAATGCATGCTTGCCCGCCTTGAGCGATTCGAGTACAAACTCACAGTGTTTGTACGGCCATGTGCCTATCATTACGGCATCGATGTCATCTCGCGCAATGAGCGCGTAGGGATCGGTCATCAGGTCGGAAGTTAATCCAAATTCGGCCGCAATTTTGCCGCCACTCTCTTCACTGCGGTTGCAAATTGCCACGACCTCGGCATCGTCAATTGGAGCCAATCCCGGAAAGTGGCGGGTGCGAAAAATACCGCCCGCACCAATAATACCAATGCGAATGTTATCTGCCATTACAACCTCCATTTTACTGCATAGTTAGATCTTCGTAACTCGTTAGATGATATTCATATCCCAGATAGTCCAGCAAATTGCACAGGGCGCGGAATGCCACGCCAAAACCATCGATACCACTAAAGCCGCCGAATTGTCCACCGCCCTTTACATGCGGTTCCAGATCGATAAATACACCCGGTACACCCAGTTCCTGAAACTGGCTTTGCAGGCGCGGCACGAGGGTCTTAAAGTCTCGCAGGACCATTTCATGTCCGGCATCGCCCTGATCGACGGGGATAAATCGCGTCAATCCTCTCTTTGTTGCGCGATCCAGCATCGGTTGATTGGCTGGCGCGTTAAATCCTTTGATGTGGATCCATCCCAATCCGGGCTTTGTTTTTTCATATTCGGCAAAAACGCTGTCCGGGCTGTGTCCCATGCTTTCCATATTGCCCACATCCATGATGATGCAGGTGTTGGGACTGTCGATCTTTTCGTGTAATGCGATCAGTGTTTCGCCATCTCCACCGATTAAATGCGATTCTACTTCAGAGCCGTAGATGAGACCTTCGCTTGCACACAGGGCCACAATTTCTGAGAGTTGGTCCGCCGCTTGATTTAGATGAGGCCAGGGATCGGTCCCATGTGGATGGTAATAGCTAAAGCCGCGGATGAGTTTTGTGTCAAATGCATGGGCGAGTTCGATGGCGCGTTTGACATCTGTCTCCAGATATTCCTTAAACGGCACATAGCGATTGTCGGTCCCGTCATCCACGTCCAGCAATTTTACTTTTCCAAGCGGGGAACCAATACTCGATACCGAAATACCAAATTCACCGTGCAATTTTTGGAGTTGTACAATCTCCTGCGCGGTCAATTCCATTGCGTTCTTTACCCCGTTGCCCACGTCGATAAACCGAATGGTGTAATAAGACAAACCGAGCGCGCGCATCATGGTAAATTGCTCTTCGGCGCGCTTGCTCTCCGGTCCTTCGTCGGCAAAACCCGATAAAATCACCTCTGCCACAATAATACTCCTTTCTATGGATCAGGCCAAAGCACGGGAATCAATCGCTGTGTGCCAGTGCCCTGATCGCAACTTGGCGTAATCTCAATTGATTGACTATCCCTGAAATCCACGTTGGCCAATACAACGGCTGATAAAAAAGTACACGATCCTCCGGGGGCTATTTCAGCGGGTGTACATACATCTTCGCTCATCCCCAACAAGGTGCCGTTTTCACCCAACACGCGCACGCTTACCTTAAGGCCCGTGAGACCCAAACCCGATTGGCTGTCAAGATTACCATTAATGCGGATAAAGCTCGGATCTTCAGGTGTAACCGCAGCCTCTCCTATAATGGATGGGTTGCCCAAAACGACTAAATCTTCGGACATGAAAACCCGCGACCCGGCAGAGTCGTCTTTAGAACATCCGAATAAAAAAAAGACGGACAAAAGTCCAATGATGTATTTCATCGCTGTGTCCTCTGTTGTGTGATACGGCTCGTTTGACGCAACAATATACACGCCAAAACCGTATCGGGCAAGGGGGGTATCAGCAGTCAGCTGGCTACTGACTGATTTCCTCAAAATCAAATGTCACCACATTCTGCACGCCCGATAGATTCAAACGCGGGGCAAATGCCATTGTCAATGCAATTTTCTGCACCTGTCCCGCGTCAAATCTGGAAAACCGATGGGTTGCACGGGCAATTTCTTCGCTGTCAGCGGTCCGCAATTTCCAGGTCATGATAAATGGACTGATTATCGGTACTGGTCCCGTATTGACGACATCGACCAGGATATTGACTCCCACAATATCACCCGCCGCATTGTGGATCGGCTCGCGGTGTACGTTGGCTATGGACATAAAATCCGAAAGTATCTCGTTTTCAGGCGATATGGGAACGCCGCCACAGCCGAGCAAAAGACATACGAGCAGCCATCTCATGGATTATTTACTTTCCAAAATACGCTATGCCTATCAGGCCGATGAGCCAACAATAATAGGCAAATTGTGCAAAATGTCCGCCACTGAGCAATCTCAGGAGCCATCGAATGGCAAATACCCCGGATGCATAAGCGACAATAGCACCAATCAGCAGGGGCCATAGTGCGTTCATTTGCGGGGGGTGGGTGAGCAGGCCGCCAACTTCTAATGCGGTTGCGCCCAAAATGATGGGGATGGATAATAAAAAAGAAAATGTTGCGGCTTCGCGACCGTCTATCCCGCGCCACAGACCCATGCCAATGGTTGATCCCGATCTGGAAATTCCCGGCAATACGGCGAGGGCCTGGGCAAAGCCGATTAAAATGGCGTCTAAAAATGTAATTTTCACGCGGTTTGCGCGCGCAAACCGCGTGCTCCACAAAATACAGCCGGTCGCGATCAAGAATCCGCATACGGCGACCGGACTGGCGAAAGCCTCTTTGAGCATGTCTTTGAACAAGATTCCCACGACGCCAGCGGGGATAGAGCCGATTACCAACAGGTAGATTGTGTGCCAGGATGCGCTGTCGCGCCGCAAACATCCGGCGAGTAGGTTGCTGATTCGCGCTCGCAATGCGGTCACTATAGCCAGCAAAGTCCCAAAGTGTACGATCACTTCAAAGGTGACATTACCGGTTTTAATACCCCATGCCGCTTGTCCCAATGCGAGATGTCCCGAACTGCTTACGGGCAAAAATTCGGTCAGCCCTTGCAATAGTCCCAGGAGTATGGCTTCATAAGGTGTCAAGAGTAACCCCTGTCTGAATCAGGATGTACAGGATTTTAGGATTTTCAGGATTACAGGCAAAGCGAAAAGAGTAGGCGGAGTAGGTCAAAGACATAAGGTTTCCAACAATTCTATCACGGGTACCATAGATGCGTCGTTGCAGATTACAACATCGTAAGCGCGTAGATATGTAGCGCGATTTTCTTCGACCGCTTCGTTCAAAAATCCCACGCGAATGATACAGTTCGCCCGGGCGTCGTTTACCATCTGTGCATCTTCTATGGTGTCTCCCAGGAGGAGGACGCAGCCTTGTGGTGTATTTGCATGACGCGCTTTGTTAAAGCTGTGGATTACCGGTTCGCAAAATCCCGCTACCGCGCCAGGTGTATCGAATATCAATTTGTTTGCCGTTATTGCCACATTTGAAGTGAGTAATGTTCTGACTTTTAAGTATTTCGCAATTACGTTGCCAATGCCTGCGGATAAAATTAACAGGGGGATCTCTCTGTCTGCCAATATTTTAAAAAGATCGATGGAACCATCGCGCAAGCGCATGAAATCACGGATAGCAATGTCTTCTATTACCTCCTCGGTAAGTCCATATTTCTGCATCATCGCAAGTGCAGCCATCCACCAGTCGCGCATGGCTTTTTGTTTTTCACGGTGCGAGATTGTCTGCGATATTTCAATGGGGCGATACCGCGCGTACAGGTGATCCATTTCAACGCGGTATGCCTCTCCCAAATAGGCTCCGTGCGCAATTACCGAATAGGAGGTCGCATCTTGCCCTTCTTCTGTTCGCGCTTTTGTCAATGTGCGGTCCCAATCGCTGACCACACACAGTTGCTCGTTTTTCGTCTGACTTTTCAATTGCGCGATTTTGTCCTGCAGGGCGGCCTGATCAGCAATTAATACATGGTCCATAGTTATTCTTCAATCCGCTCGCTGATCTCACCGGTTTCTTTGTCTTTTACAATTCGTTTCAAGCGTCCATCGGGCATGCGCTCGGTTTTCAGGGTGGCAAATCGCGTTTCTGTTTCTGCCAATGCTGTTTCTCGATCCACTTCACCACCGCGCCATTCCATTTCTATAGGCTCCCATTGTTTTGTTTTTGCCGATTTGTAACACGCATCTATAATCGCATTGACGACATAGCCGTCGTACAGTGTTTCCATTGGTTCGCGTCCTTCATCCCACGCGTTGAACATATCTACAAACATGTCTGAATATCCCAATTCGGCCACTTCGTCGCCCACGGGGAAGAGCCATCCCGTATCGCCTTCGGCTTTTTCCGCCACATAACCCCCTTGTCCCACAGCCGTGAACATGTCAAATCCCGTGCGCAACCAGTGGTTGAGCCAGATTGTTCCTTCTGTGCCCGCCACTTCGTCCCGCAGGTCCATGCCTCCGCGAAATGCCCATCCGACTTCAAATTGGCCCATGGATCCATTTTCAAATTTGATCAGTCCGATCCCGTGATCCTCTGCTTCGACTGGATGTACGAGTGTGTCGGACCAGCACATCGCTTCGACCGGGCGAATGCCTTTGCCGATGAAGTTGCGAATGATTTCAATGCAGTGACACCCCATATCGACAATTGCGCCGCCACCTGCTTTGTCTATGTCCCAGAACCAATCGCTGTGGGGACCAGGGTGTGTTTCGCGCGATCGCACCCACAAGATGCGTCCCAGTGCGCCGTTTTTTACGGATTCGAGGGCTTTTAAGGTTTTTGGGGGATATACCAGGTCTTCGAGATACCCGCCAAATACACCCGCTTTTTCCACTGCATTCAGGATTTGCCGGGCTTCATCAGCGGTGCGTCCGAGGGGTTTGGTACACAATACGGCTTTGCCAGCCTGTGCCGCGAGTGTTGCGGCTTCGAGGTGCAGGTCGTTGGGTAAGCCGATTACCACGCCGTCGGTTTCTTCGTCTTCAATTGCGGCTTTGAGATCTGTTGTCCATTTTGGTATGTCCCATTCTTCCGCAAATGTCCTGGCGCGTTCTTCGGTCCGCGAATACACGACCTGTACGCGATCAATTCCCCGATGTCTGTGCAAGGTCATGGTGTAAAACATTCCGATCAGTCCGGTTCCCAACATGGTCAATTTATGTCCTTCAGCCATTTTAAACTCCTTGAAAAAAGTTATCGGCAATCATCCAAACAGCGTCGGTTGAAGCACGCCTTCATGCGTTAAGAGAAATTTTTTCTTGTCCATCCCTCCAGCATATCCCGTTAGATGACCAGATGCACCGATTACGCGGTGACACGGTACCACTATTGCCACGGGATTTTTGCCATTGGCCGCGCCCACGGCTTGCGATGCGTCTGCATTGCCCAATGCGTGGGCGAGGTCTCCGTAAGTTCGCGTTTCTCCAAAGGGTATCTCCAGCAATAATTTCCACACGCGCTTTTGAAAATTTGTTCCGCTCAGGTTCAGTGGTAAATCAAAAATTTTCAGCTTCCCATTAAAATACATCGCGAGTTGCTCGACCGCCGCATTTATGATCGGATGATTTACCGCGCGAGATAGATTTATCTTTGCCTGTTCCGTACGATCACCCTCAAACGCAATCGCATGTACGCCATTATCTGAGGCAAAGACAGTCAACGGTCCCAGTGGGCTTACCACATCTTTGCATACGGTCTCTTGTGACAATTGCTTTAACATCTGTAAATCTAACACAGTGACCTCCGTGAAAGCGAGATAAGTCTTCTCTTACATTATACAAAAAAACGGGACGTATGCTCAAAAGAACATACATCCCGTTAGGGGAGAAAGATAGATTGGTTTACTCAATCGGCTTAAAACAGTATCCCACGCCTCGTACCGTGCGGATCATTTCCTGTGCTGTGCCCAGTTTTGCGCGCATGCGACGAATATGTGCATCTACCATCCGTCCATTGCCCAGATGGTTGTATCCCCATACGGCGTTGAGCAAATCTCTGCGCGATTGTACGCGTCCGGCGCGTTCCATCAGTGTGAATAGCAATTGAAATTCAATTGGCGTCAAATTTTTGGTTTCATTTTCTACGGTCACTTTGTGTGCGGTTTTATCTACACTTAAAGTGCCATAGGCAAGGCGATCATCACTTTGCTGATTGACCTGATTCACCCGCTGTAAAATGCCCCGAATCCGCAATATGAGTTCCCGCAGGGAAAATGGTTTTACGATATAATCATCTACGCCGAGTTCAAAAGCCAGTACCCGATCCACTTCATGGCGCCGCGCAGAGAGGATGCAAATTGGTATTGCGCGTGTTCTGGGTTCTCGCTTTACTTCTTTACAGAAGTCAAATCCATTCATCCCCGGCAAGATCAGGTCCATTAAGATCAGATCTGGAATGCGCTGGTTCAAAATATCCAGTGCAGTCTCAGCATCGTTAGAACTCACCACATCAAAACCCGTTTTTTCCAGGTTATAGCGGATGGTTTCGACGATGTCGGGTTCATCTACTATAATGAGAATCTGTTCGGGCACGGCAACCTGTCCTCGCTCGCGTATAGAAGTGAAAATAGAGCGAGTTTATACTACTGTACACAGGTCACAGTCCTATTTCAAATGTGTTGCGGTTAAGTGACAATTTTGAGAGATACAAGCAGTTAGTTATCAATCCGTCGATTTTAGAGGGTTTTTCGTTTCCAATCTCGCCCTTGAATCCCCTTGTATTCCGTGTTATATTGGACGGTCTTTATAGCCTTCACCATTTCACTTAAGATAGGTACAACGTCATGGCAGAATATAAAAAGCCAGTAGATGTACTACTTACACTTGGCGATGCACGAGATTCTTTGGGAAAATGGCCCGATTATTCGGAATACGGAATTGGTGCAGAACATATTCCCGATTTGATCCGAATGGCGACTGATCCAGAATTGAATTGGGCAGATTCAGACAGTCTGGAAGTTTGGGCACCGATTTATGCATGGCGGGCATTGGGACAGTTACAGGCTGAAGAGGCGATTGAACCTCTCCTCACTTTGTTTCACGAATTGGAAGACAGTGATTGGGTCGGGGAGGAATTACCCAGAGTATATGGCATGATCGGACCAACGGCGATTCCCGCTCTTACGGCGTATCTTGCGGATACTTCTCGCGGTATATCTCCTCGAATTAGTGCAGCACATGCGCTGGCTGAAATTGGGATGTCACATGCCGAAGCAGAGGAGGCATGTATTGCCGCTTTAACGCAGCAACTGGAGGCGTTTCGGAAAAATGACCGCGAGTTGAATGGATTTCTGATCAGTTATCTGGTTGATCTGCAAGCGATAGAAACAGCACCGCTTATGCAAAGAGCTTATGCGGCTGGTCGTGTGGATGAGATAGTTATGGGAGATTGGGAAGATGTGCAGGTTGCGTTGGGATTGAAATCTTATGTCGAAAGAGATGCCGACTTCTTCATGGACGATATTGAAGACGTTGATCCTGAAGACAGACCCTTTGCCTTCAAGCCTCAGAGTGCGGCAAAACGCAAGAAAGCAAAAACAAAACGAAATATGGCGCGAAAATCTCGAAAGCAGAATCGAAAGAAGAAGAAGAAAAGAAAAAAGAAGAAGAGATAGGGAAGTGAGAAGTGTAAAAGAATCCACTAAGGACACGAAGTTACACGAAGGGGAACTGGGGGCTGGTTGGACTGACTACTGACTACTGACGGCGGTCCCATTAATCCAGAGTTCTGATTCACTGAGATCGACATAGTCATTCCAAATAATGCCATATAACCAAATCGCCGACTATGTTCTTTACCACGACGGTAATCCTGCAATCGTAATTGAATCCAAAAAATTGGTTGAGCCTCTACAGGGAGGAAAAGCTCTGGACCAGGGTATATTATACTGCGCTTATACAGGTGCAGGTTACTTCATCTTGACTGATGGGAACAGTTGGGAATTGTATGAGTCTGGTAAAACTTCCCCAATAACAAGTTTTGATCTAACCGGTGGATCGGCGGCGGATGCGTGCTTGAAGGCGTTGGCTCTGTGGAAACCCAGTGTAATTTCAGGCCAGATTGCTGTTGGAGCAACGCCCGTTATTGGATTGCCTGATAATCAGACACGTACAACCGATCCTCAGCCCGTTGAAGAAAGTACTGTTCAGCCAACGCCGTCTGTTTCAGATGAAGATGGATGGGTGCCGCTTTCAGAGTTGAATCCAGATCTAAAGACTCAACCACCAACTAAAATAATGTTTCCCGATGGATCACAGGCACCACTCAAATTCTGGTATGATATATCGACAGAAGTTGTGCGTTGGCTTATGGAGAACGATCATTTATCTGAGGACCAATGTCCTATTCTTCGTGGGCCTCGTTCAAAGAAATCTCTGGTGGATATCAAACCTGTTAATTCAGATGGAACGTCTTTCAGCAATCCCAAACAAGTAGGTGCATTACACATTGATACACATGGCAATCTTCGAACTAAAATCGCGAGGGGCAAAATCATCATCGAGCATGTCGGTCAGAACCCCGCTCAATTCAAAGTCCGTCTTCTCTGACCACGGCGAGCGGTCACAAGAGATTGCTCCTACAACGGACTTGAGACGGTGTTAGACGGGTTTTTCTACTCTGAGTTGCAGGTTGTAGCCTGTGCGCTTCTCGCATTTCATCTGCGTTTATCTGCGGATACTCGCCTTTCTTTTGTGACTTTTGTGGCTTTTTCGACTTTATCCTGATCATCCTTTCATCCTGCGAATCCTGATTCTGACAGTTTTCATGGCCCTTTCATCTGAAATACAAGCTGAAACATCTCCCGCGCCGGATACGATAACGTTTCGGTCTATTTTGTTGGGGCTGGTGACCATTGCGGTTGCGACGTGGTATATGAGCTATTTTGCGGGGAATCTGGTCAAGAGCTATTTGCCCGTGGCTGCTTTGATTCCCTTTGTGATGTGGGTGGGGATCAATGTGGGGCTGATTCATTTCGCGCCGCGCTTCGCGCTGTCTCGCATTGAGTTGCTCACGATATTTTCGATGATGTGGATTGTCGGGAGTTTGCCCGCGGTGGGGTGGGGGTTTTATGCGGTGAGCCTGATTCCGTCGCCAGAGTTTTTCGCATCGCCGGAAAATCGCTTGCGAGATGCGGTCATTCCCTTTTTGCCCGGGTGGTTCTTTTTGGACGCCAATATACCCGATGTGCGGGCGGTGTACACCGGGCGACACCGCGGCGATCCCGTGCCGTGGTTGCTGTGGGTGCGGCCTTTTTTCTGGTGGTTTGTCGGCTGTATCAGCGCGGTGATGGCGGGATTTTTCGGCAGCGTGCTCTTCTTTAAGCAGTGGCAGGAAAAAGAGCGTCTGGTCTTTCCCATGTCCGAATTTCCCGTGGCTTTGATCGAGGGTGCTGATGAAGGCCGCGTGCCCGTTGTGTTGCGAGACAAAGTTTTCTGGATCGGGTTCTGGTGTGTGGCCGGTGTGATTTGCTGGAATATTGTGGGGTATTTTCAGCTCAATATGCCCCGGATTACGATTTTTGATCACTATCTCACCAAAGCCGTGGATTTGGGGCCGTATTTTCCTGCGTATTATTTGCGCGTGCAACCGCTGATTATGGGCCTGGCATATCTCTGTCCGGCCGATATTTTGTTCAGTGTGTGGTTTTACAATGTGATCAATATTTTTAAGGTGGGGCTGCTAAATCGAACGGGCTTTACGGTGGGATTAGAGGGGCAGCCCGCCAAGGCCGGTGAGATTGCGATGCTCGAGATGCACGGCGCACTGGCGTGTCTGGTGCTGTGGTCGGTGTGGGTTGCGCGGAAGCACTTGAGGGAGACGGTGCAAAAGGCTTTGAACCGTTCCCGCGCCGTTGATGATGGCGTGCCCGTTACGTATCGCACGGCCTGGGTTGGTCTGGGTTTGGCAACGGTTGGTGTCGGCGGTTGGATGATGTCCTCGGGAGTGGGGTTCTGGGCAATGGCAGGGCAACTCATTTTGATGTTTATGTGTTATTTCGGCATTGCGAAATACGCGGCAGCAACCGGATTTACCTATCTCAATCCCGCTGGCGGTAAGGGCGTGGCGCTAATTCACTCTGTGATTGGTACCTCGAGCCTTTCGCCCACGTCGCAGTCGATGCTGATTTTGTTCAATCGCAACGTGTTTTTGGGAGCCTCAATCCGAACGACCTGTCTGGCTGCTATTCCGCATATTTTTCGCATGTTTGGCAATTCTCTACGCCGGCATCCGTGGATATGGGGGATGGTGCCGCTGGCGTATTTGGTCGGGTATATGAGTGCGGGTGGTTTTTATTTGTTCCGGTGTTATGACGAAGGCGGGTTGAATGGGCTGCTGGTGTCGTGGCCTATGGATTCACTCATTTCGCGGGTGCCCTATATTGAGGGCAGTAAAATATCGGTTTTTGATACGCAAAAGCTCGGTGTGTGGTTGTTTGGGTTTGCAGAAGCGGGTGTTTTGACTTATTTGCGTTCGCAGTTTGCATGGTGGCCTTTCCATCCGGTCGCTATTGCGTTTCCGCCCGGGCGATATGCGTTTTGTTTGTTGCTCGTGTGGCTGGTGAAGGTGGCTGTGTTGCGATTTGGGGGCGTGCAGCTTTACAGGCGGTCGCTGCCGTTCTGGTATGGCGCTATTGTCGGGTATTTGTTTGGCATTGCGCTGTCGAGTGTTGTGGATGCGATCTGGTTTCCAGATAGCAGGCATTTTGTTCACGGTTGGTAAAGGGGAGTGCGATTATGTCTGATACAGAAGTAAAAAAGTTATATGGGAGTGCGACAGTGAGTCCAGCGGAAGATGTAGTGGCCGGGTCCTGTGGCACATGGACGCTGACTTATACGGCGGGAGAAAAAGGGGTTGCAAGAGGAGGGACGATTCGGATTTATACGGATGCGGATTCAGACCGCGCAACCCCTCAGATGGATGATCCCGCAGGTGAAGATTATTTGACGGTTGACGCGCCGAGAGAAGCGCGGGTGGGTGCTCTGGTGCAGAGTATGCTGTCGATTTTGCTGACTGTAAATGGGCGCGCTTTGGCAGAGGGCGAGCAGGTTTCGGTGACTTATGGCGATACGACAGGTGGGGGACCGGGGTTTCGGTCGCAGACTTTTGTCGAGGCGCAGCACTTTTTCTGGGTGGCTGTCGATGCGGGGGATGGCGAGACTGCGATATTGCCCGATCCGCCGTCTTTGCGCATTGTGGGGGGCGAGGCTGTGAAGCTGGTGATCAATGCGCCGTCTATTGTCGAGTCAGGCAAACCGTTTCGCATTCAGGTCAAGGCCGAAGATGCATGGGGGAATCCAGCGGTCTCTTATCGCGGGGATGTGGCACTCAATGGCAATGATGTGCGCGTGCCACAAACCGCGAGCTTTGGCGATGCAGATGGGGGTGTGCGGTGGGTGGATGAGTGTGTGGTAGAGCGCGGGGGGATTCACCGTATCGATGCCGAAGATGGTACACTGGTTGCGCAGAGCAATCCGATTGCGTGCCGCAATGCAGCACCGCAATTCGCGCTGTATTGGGGAGACTCACACGGCGGTCAGGTGGCTATGGCGGAGAAGATTCCCGATTTTTTCAGGTATGCGCGAGATGTTGCAGCTATCCACTTTGCGGGGTATCAGCGCAATGATCACGTTTTGAGCAAACGCGATTGGGTGTTGCAGCAAGAGACGGAACGCGCGTATAATCAGCCGGGGCAATTTGTCGCTTTGCCGGGCTTTGAGTGGTCGGCACAAACCACGCGGGGCGGGCATCACAACGTGTATTTTCGGCGGCACGATCAGCCGGTCCGTCGATCTGGACATGAGGGATTGGATGACAAGTCAGACGAAGATACGGATTTGAGGCATATTACCGAGGTCTATGAAGCGTATCGCGGGACGGATACGGTGATTACGGCTCATGTGGGCGGCGAGCATTCCGATTTGCAATACCACGATCCCTATCTGGAACCCGCTGTGGAAGTGACGTCGGATCACGGGACATTTGAGTGGATTTTGCAGGAGACATTTGAGCGCAATTATCGCATGGGATTTTTCGGCGGGAGTGATAGCCACAATGGGCGACCGGGTGGCGATACGCCGGGTTTTCAGCACCGGCGTTATGCCAAGGCGGGATTGGCCGCGGTTTATGCGCCCGAGTTGACGATTGATAGTGTTCTGGACGCGTATAAAGCAAGGCGCATTTACGCGACGACAGGTGCGAGGATTTTGCTGCATACCGCGTGCGAAGACCATTTGATGGGGGAGGAGTTCACAACGGGAACTACACCGCATATCTCGGCTTTTGTGGCGGGTACTGCGCCGTATGAATCTGTGGAATTGTACCGCGGTTTGGAGCGGATTTACAGCCATCCGATTGAAGGAGAGAAAGACCGCAATCGCGTGCGTATTTTGTGGGAGGGCGCAAGTCGCAAGAGCAGTTATTCCGGCGTGATTTGGGAGGGGATTCTGAGGGTTTCGGGGCGCGCGATTAATGGCGTTGAAAAGATTCGGTTTGACAGTCCGCGCTCTCGCGTTTTCGACGTGACCGAGGAGGGGTTGCGCTGGTATTCTGTGGCGTGTGGGTATCGCAGTGGTATTATTCTCGATCTGCCGGGCGATGGTGATGTGGATATCGAATGCGTGGTGAATACTTCGGTTATTACCGGTCCCTTATTCGGCGATCAGGGTATCGAACCGCCGAGGCGCATGTCTTATGCACCTGCTGAAAAGGTCGGGTTTCACATTGGGTCAAGTGATCTGGAAAATGGTCCGGTGACAATGGAACTCGGTCGATTGAATCGGCGCGTGACCGTTGATTTCGCGCCCGAGGCACAGGCTGCGGGTGAGGTGTCGTTCGAGTTTACCGATGAAAACGCAAAGCCGGGCATCAATCCGTATTATGTTCGCGTGGTGCAAACCGATATGGAGATGGCCTGGAGCAGTCCAATTTTTGTAGATTATGCCGTGGAGGAGGATTGAAATGGATGTGACGCGCATTTCAGCGTGTAGTTTTCCGCTTCGGGAAAGGGATCTGGATTATACGTTTAAGGTGATTTCCGAAGCGGGGTTTGACAAAATTGATCTGGTGGGGCGCATGCCGCATTTTTCGGTGACGGACCCCGATTACGATATGGACGAATTGCGTCGGGTATGCGATAGGTACGGCGTGGTGTTGGCAAATATCGGGTCGTACTGTGGGCGAGATTTTATTGCTGCTTCAGAGGGTGAGAGACAGGCGGCAATGGATGAGATGAAAAGGACACTGGATGTGGGGAAGGCGTTTGGTTCAAAGTCCATTCGCATTATGCCAGGTGATGGTAAGCGCGCTTCGATTGATACGCTGGTGCCCTATTTTCAGAAATCTGCGGAATATGCCGAAAAATTGGGTATTTATATGGGGATTGAGAATCACGGCACTGAAATTTCTGGCAATCCAGAGGCGTGTCAGGAGATTTGCGAGAAGGTCGATTCAGAGTATTTTGGGATTTTGTACGAGCCGTGCAATTTGATGGCTGCGGGTGCAGATTACAAGTCCGCTTTTGAGGTGTTTAAGGATTATATCGTGCATGTGCATATCAAGGATGGCGATTACAACTCGGAAGGGAAGTGGGAGCGCTGTATGCTCGGTGACGGTATTATCGATTATCACTGGGTGTGGGATCAGGTTGAAGCACTGGGCTATGACCGGGACTATGCACTGGAGTTTGAGGTGGGCGATATCGAACCCGTGGAGACGGGGTACCGGAAGTGGTATGAGACTTGGGAAAGAACGTGAGAAGTGTGAAGTAGGAAGTGTGAAGGCCGCTCAACACCGCCCCAAAGGCGGTAAGAGGTGAGGTGGTAGGGGCGAAAAATCTTTCGCCTGTCGTGTAGGGGCAACCCTTGTGGTTGCCCGCTTACAATACCGCAATTGCCGCGTTGAGGCGTGGGAGTATGCGGTCGGCGTTGTCGTGGTTTTGATGTGCGGTGAAGAAATTGGGCACGGCGAAGACGGTCATGCCAGCGGCTTTTCCAGATTGTACGCCAGCCTCACTGTCTTCAAATACAACGCAGGCTTCGGGTGGGACATCGAGTTTTGCAGCGGTTTTGAGGTAGATTTCCGGGTCGGGTTTGGTGCGGGTAACGTCGCTGCCCGAAAAAATAGCACCAAAAATGTCGTGGAGTGCGTTGGCATTTATATGGGGCAAGACGCCATTTTGAAGTGTCGTCCGCATGCGCTGGCGCGGCGTGGATGACGCAATGCCGAGTTTGTAGTGTTTGTTTTGAAGGTGTGATAGCAGGTCGAGGAAGCCGGGCATGAGGTCAATTTGATCGGGGTCTGATATCGCGGTTTCAAACCGGGTCATCCACGCTTCGTGGAAGTCTTCAGGACGGATCGGCAAGTCGTAGCGTTCGACGGCATCTGCGCTGTTGCTTTCCACGGGATGTCCAACACAGCGCACATAACCTTCGCGCGGTATGTCAATCCCCAGTTCGTTGAGTGTCTGGTTATAGGTGTTGTAATAAATATTTTCCGTATCAACAATCAGGCCGTCCATATCAAATATGACGGCCCGGTATGGTTTAGGCATGATTTTGTCCTTCGGAAAAATCCTGAGCAGCGCGGATGTGTTGCGGCGTCAGATCTGGAAAATCAACTAACAGTTCATCTTCAGTCATCCCCCCAGCCAAGTATTCCAATACGTCATAGACGGTAATTCGAGTGCCTTTGAAGCAAGGCTTGCCACTACGGACAAAAGGTCGAGGCTCAATATAGTCTTCAAAGCTCATTTTACGATACTTTGCAGCACTTTCTTTTATCCAATTCCAGTCTTCAGCCTGTGTAGCCTTAATGTAGTCTTCGAAGCTCATTTTGCGATACTTTGCGGCATCACGCATGATGTGATACCTTGCAGCATTCTCCTCTGGACTATTCCAGTCTTTAGACTGTGCGGTTTTATTGAGTCCATACTTGCGTATCCTCTGGGAGAAACCTGCGGTATCCGCGAGGGCACTCCATTTCTTCTCATTGGTAGCCACGACGTGGTCATCATCAGTTGAGTAAAGAAAGAAATCAATATCTCCACTATCGTTTTTTTTCGGCAAAAGCCCTTCCGTCATGAGGCGGATCAAGTAGTATGTGTACATGTGGGCGTAGAACTCTATCCTGGTAATAGCATCGGTTAATTTATTTACTTTATGTTTGGTGACCACACGGATATCTTTATTGTCTGCCTTAAAGAAAGCACGCATCTGGCAGGCGGATATAACCTGGGAAAACCATTCTCTCGATTTCATTGCGTAGAGGAACTTTTTCTTTTTTTCGCCTCGCAATTTAGGCACAGAAGAAGACCGATTTTTTGGATCTTTTGCGTACCACTTTTGAAATCCGGGGATATTCTCCTCCATCAGGGAGATGAGAGAATCCACCCATTCTTGCTCGGCCTTCTCGCGCCATGTCGCTGTAAACGGTACATGCAAACTATGTCGGACAAGGGCCTCGTCGTCCGGTACGCCTCTGCGAACCTCCTCAAGGCTCTGACCTGTTGCCAGGGCGCGAACAGCATCGGAGTATGAGGGCGCAGGTTCCGCCAACTTGTAGCCAAATAACATCGTCAGATATGATTCAGGGTCGGGAAGTTCGTCTATCCGGTGCTTGAGAATGACGTTAGCCGCTGCCTTTCGATCTTCAAAAGACCGCTCATTGAGTTTGGATACCAACTCAATAATTGAGATGGGAGAGTAACAGAGGTGCTCTCCGGGTTGTCTGACATCCTCAATGCGGATGCGATTCAGTCCTATATCGTAAAGCACATTCGTTTCAAGAATCACTGTCTTAGCCATGTTGTGCTCCTTTTCATTCCCCTTCACGACGCAGGTTTTTTTGAGGAGAGACAGTACTTACCAGACGACTGCGATCTTGTATTTCAGCGGCTTTATAGCGGGCCATCAATTGGTTGAGATCGCCGCTGCACTCTTCCAGGAGTTTCAGCCTTGTCTGGTGAATTTCTTCAACAATGGGATCGCGTTTCATAGCTCTCCTCCGATCCAATCCTCATGTCCCAACGGGATTATAGTGTGGATCAACTGACTTGACGTGATTTTCTATAATCGCAAAATGTACCCGGGCAAATCTAAGCGTGTGTCTTGTTTCTTTTTTAGGAAAAAGACTCAAGTACTGCGATTTGGTTGCGGCTTAACCCAATCGTCGATACGCTTCTTCTGCCCATGTCTCAAAACAGGGTACACTTATACTGTTATAAAGACCTCCCTGTTGGTTGGGGTGATAGGGAGCGAACCACAATACGTCTTTCCCATTCATTTGGATGAGATGATAATTACAATGGTCACTGATTCTTTGATACTCCTCCCCATGGTGGTCACAGGCTGGATCAATCTCAATCCGGGAGATTGTAGTAACTCGGCTGGCGATGCGCCTTGCTCTCATCATCAGCGCGAAGATGTTCAGCCAAAATGTGTACCTGAATTTCTGTTAATGATAGCAACAAATCCAGAAAACGATCATCGAAAGGCGTACTTTTGGCATACTGCAATCGACCTGCGAGTACTGCTGCCAGCTTTCTCCGTTTTTCCTCCGCTTTGGTCTTGGCGGCTCGTATTAAGACATCCTCCAGGAAATCGACAAATTCTTCGCTTTTAATATACGCGGTATCAATCTTGTCGGATTCAAGGGCTCGGAGGTTACGATCTAACTCCTCTACGAATTTCTCGAGACGCACCTGTTTAAGACGGGCAGGTAAGTCAAAAATAGCCTCATTTAATGCTGTCCCGACTAATGGAATTGCTCCGAATAGCGAGCGAAAGAGTGTTTCAATAGCTTTCAGGTCATAAGCCTTTTGGAGGTGAATTTCGTCAACATTAGGATTGCGTTTCATAGTTGCTTTCCTGGAGTTTCCAAGAGTTCTTCAGTATTATGTGCTGTTTTTCTGTATGGTCATTCAGTCGGGATGGTCACCAGATTTTGCTCGACATCGGGATACACTGTGGCAAGCTCTTGTTGTATTCCCATCGTGATCCCAATGGCTGTTACCATTCGGCAATAGGTGCGTATGTCATCGAGTTCGAGGGGGCGGTCTTTGCGGTCTTTTAACCATTTGTCGCAGACTTGATAGCCGCCGATACGGTATGCGTGAATTTCTGGAGAGATGGGGCCGAAATACTGCGTTTTGTTGATGTACATGCGGCATTCATCGGGGTCATAGCAGAAGCCTTGCGCTTTTGTCCGCATAACGACCGAGTCGCCTTCGCCCTCGAAGCGGCAAGCGGGTGGATTGAGTTCTGGCGATGTGAGGAGATGGAGGTCGGATAATCGCTTGCCCAAAGATGCGAGTTGGGCAAACAATGCTTTGTCAGATGTGAAGGGTATGCGCGGAAAGTCAATCCGCAGGGACTCGGCGTATTTCTCTCGGTAGGTCGGGGCATGGAGGATGGCGTAGATATAATAGAAGATCGCCTCGGGCGATGGCTCGCTACCATGCGCGCTTTCCAGTGCCTCAAACAGATTCGGATTGAGGTTGGGTTGTCGCTCTGTTGGTTCGAGTTGCGCGAAGAGGTCATTGCGGTCAGCGGTGGGGTAGATGTAGAGGGGGAAGATATAATCAATGGTTTTAAGCGAAACAGCAACGTGTCCAGGGATGGTGTCTGAAATGAAGGCATGTTGCCAACTTCCTACATGCTCAACGCGCTTCGGCGTCATCAGTGCCAAATTCTCTCCAGCCAGCAGGTGTTGCATAACTTCTGAGCGAGGCCGGCAGATAAAACCCCGTGACCGGCCCGTGTAATACGTGTGGCGCGTGTCAAATGGTCGATACGACACAGGGACAATCTTTTCATGTGAAGGACCAGAGTTCAGTAAGTCCTTTTGCGCCCATTCAACCTTCCAATCTTGTGCATCTTTGCCAAGCTGGTAAGCCTGTCGCGCCAGTTCTGGGTCCATCCCCGAAAAAGCGCGTACCGTATCCCACGCCTCTTGTTCTGACCAGCGAATCGTCAAGCGGTCGCGTGCGGTTACGATGCCGACGCTGTTGATTGGGAATATATCGGAAATAGAAGGGAACAGGCGATATTCGGCTTCGCGTGCGTCGTCGCGGGGGATGAACATATAGAATGGCGAGTGCGGGGTTATTTTTTGCCATTCCGTGCTACCGAGGTCATAATCGTCCAGATAGTCATATTTGTTTTCGCGTGTGCCGTAGCGTTCGGCGTGATGAATTATTGCATCGCGCTTTTTCTTTGCGCCGCGCTTGACGAAAAAAGCGATTGCCACACCTTGTCGGATATCGAAGACATTTTTATCGGGACTGCCGTCCGGAGCCGTCTCTTTTTTCAACGAGTTGCCGTGCAGGTCGAGGATATAGATGTCGTCGAAGGTGCGCATCAGGCTTTGGCGCATGCCGCGAAAGGTGGGGTTGTCGAGGTAGCTGTGGTTGGTGATCATGCCGACGACGCCCCGCCCGGCTTGCTCAATTTTCCATTGGGCAAAACGGAGGAATTTGACGTAGTCGTCTTGAAGCCATTTCGGATTTTTCTCACCCAACGGCTCGCCATCTACCTGTTTGTACCCGCCGATCAATTCGCCTTCCACCATCTTGCCATCAATCAATTCTCGTATCCAAGCGCCGGTGTTGCTCGAATGCCCCGAATAGGGTGGATTGCCCAAGATGAGGAGGATCGGAGTTTGCTTTTTGACCGCGCCAGCCAGACGCGATTCCTCTGCCAGCGCAGAGAGGCCGGGCAAGCGGCTCTGTTCCAGTTCCTCTGTGTCGAGGGTGTTGGTGAGATAGAAGGGTACGCGCTCGTTGTCGTCAAGGCGGTGGCCGAGTTCTTCGAGGAAAAAGCTCATCTTGAGATGCCCGACGGCATAAGGCGCCATCATCAATTCAAGGGCGTAGAAATTTTTGAGAATGTGGGAGCGGATGAAGTCTGTGCGTCCGCCGCTGCCGTATTTGTCCTCGAACTCGGCGACCGCTTGTTGCGCGGCGCGAGCCACAAAGGTCATCGTGCCGGCTGCGGGATCGAGCAGAGTGACGCCATCGGAGGCAAGGCCATCGCGTTTCTCAAATTCTGTCTTGAGCAGGTTGTGGAGGGATCGTACGATATAGCCGACGACGGGTTCGGGTGTGTAATAAACGCCTCGTCGCTCGCGCTCGTTGGGATCGTATTGTGCCAGAAAGGTTTCGTAAAAATGCACGATGGGGTCGCTACCTTTGCCTTCGCGGTAGTAGTGTCCGAGGATACCGGGCGCGTCGGCTACGGCCAGAACTTCGGCGAGGTCATCCACGCACCATGCGAGAGGATCGGGTAAGTCGTCGAGTGAGATGTACCGGAACAGGTCTCGCAAGACGCCGATGGTATGTGGGATATTATCAAATGCCACGCGCCGATTGAAGCCATCGCCAGATCGGGTGCGGGCGGCGAACAGGCCGTAGGTGATGGTCTGCGCGAACAGGTCGGCGAAATCGTCGGGTGTCAATGATCCGATGAGGTAGGTTTGAAATGCTTCGAAGAAACCGGCGATTCTGCTGTCCTGTTCATCGCGTAACTGCTCGCCGATCACATCGCGGAGGAGGCGCGTGCGTTTCGCCAGTTCAACGGCGAGGGATTCAGCGGTAAATGTTTGGGGCAGCGCGAAGTCGAGGAATCGGTTGAGGAGGGCGTAGAGGTCGTTTTGATTTTCGAGCGGTGGCGTTGTGCCCAGTTTGTTGAGCACGATGGGACGGCCAGATAGGACGGTTTCAACGCGCTCGCCGTTTCGATACAGGCGAAATTCGAGGAAGTTGGTGAGGATGAGATTCGGAAAGGTTTCGCGGTAGCGTTTGAGTTGTTCGGAATTCTCGATTCTATCCAGTCGTTCGTCAGGCTTCTTGGCTTCAATATAGCCGATAATGCGGTCCTTCCCATTCCAGAGTCGGAAATCCGGGTTTCCGCCCTCGGTAGGTTTGGGAAGGGTGGTGACGTGTACCTGTGGCCGCTCGGTGACTCGGGCCATTTCCTTCAACATATCCGCCAGTGCCGGGTAGAAGCTCTCTTCCCGTGCGTCACCTTGCCGGGCTATGGCGGTGAGGTTCTTCAGATATCTTGAGAAGATGGTTTTCTGGTTCATAGATCTATTCGCTTGCCACATACTATTTTCGGTGGTTACCTGGTGAGACGATCGACTTTCATAGCTGTTGTGACGGATCTGGGTGGCAATAAAACAATTTTGTGACCATTTTTTTTTTGTTGCTCGCGGGCGGCACGGCAGATCGTTTTGATGTCATGCTGAAACCTCGCTGCATACACCTGGCGATTGCGACGAATTTCTTCAACGATGGGATCACGCCACATGATGTTATATCTCCAGTTATCCTACGTAAGCATCAGGTTCTGTGTCCGGTTCATAGGCTTTCAGGGCTTTGTCCTTAGTCCAGATATGCACTCGCCACCCCGGCCCTCGATATGTGGTGTCCTTGAGCCTGCGGGCTTCGTCGATTAAGGTGCTGTCGCTTAAACCAATGCTTTGGATGACGTGATTATCGACAAAGCTCACGATCAGTTTTTTGAAGATATTGAGTTGTCGAGAGGGGATGACCGTCCACGGCCTTCCCTGGTCAAGGCTTGATAGAACATCATCTCGTACCCGTTCAGCCAATGACCGCCGTTTGTTGCCATCAGAGACATGAGAAATGTGATTAGTCAATTCGTATATGGCTGGTACAGTGACGTACAGCCGTGCGTCACTCTTGACAGCGGTAGTGAGGCGGCCTTTTATTTTTTTTCCTGCTTCTTTGTTAGAGTGACCAGGAACTTCAAATATCTCCAGCAAATAACTCGTGTCAATCACATACACTCGCAACGAGTTCATGGTAGAGCCTCAACCCACTCCAGCATCTTTTTGCGATGCTGTTCCTCAAACTCAGGCGCGAGATATTGCTCTATGACACGGCGCGATACGAGATCTCCCAATGGTCCGCGCTCAAGCAATTCATCGGATCTCGGCAGGCTGTTTAACTCGACAAGATCGGCGGCTTGTTTTTCCCCGCTCCAGGTACAAAGAACGACCCCTTCCATCTGTTCAGGGGTCAAATTGTTCATGGTAGCGGGATTATGCGTCGTAACAAGTACACGCAGATTCCGTCGTTCGGTCGCTTCCTCTATTGCAGAGGTCAGGACGCCTACGCGACTCGGATGAAGTCCATTATCAAACTCTTCTACAATAACATGCGAACCCTCCTGGACAGTCTCCAGGGCTGTCAGGATGGCAAGTGTTCGCAATGTACCATCTGATAATGAACGGGCATCGACTGTGTAACCCGTTCTTTCGCGCAGGCTGAAAATCACATCGCCGAGATTCGTTGTCGTGAAGTCGAACTCTTCATAAGGCTCGTTGGGGAGTTGGCTTATTTTAGAGAGCAACCGATCTAAAGATGCTTTTTGGGTCTCATCACCAGTGGAAAGCGAGTAAAGCACTGCCGATAGATTTGCGCCATCTTTAGAGAGAACACTATTGCCAATTCTCTCGTAGCCGTGCATTAATTTTGGATTTGGATCGAAGACAAATGAAGCTTGCAAGTGGTCCATAATTATATGCACCAACTGCATGCACTGTCTGAGGTTGCGATTTTTTTGCGCGATGTCTCGATACTGAGAAAGGACCGAACGCTCTGACGAAGCCGCTGTTCGAGGTTTTCTCCCACTGTGTACAAAGTTGTCATATTCCACCTCTACGCCACGCGATGCTGATCCTGGATTACTGCACAGTGCTTCGTAGATTACGCGGTCATCTAATTCCAAATGCTCTTTCAGTATCTGAGGGTACGATTTGGTGCCAATATTTAGCCTATAGGCGACTGGTTTAGACGTACCATCTAACTTTACGCTAGCCGAGAAACCTATGAAGAAATTGTCCCTACTCGTACGACCGCAAGTCTGAAGTCCACCGCGAATCTGGAGACCTGTTTCCGTGCGACCGACATCGGCAATCTCATAGAGGGGTTGACCCCGTGCGATAAAGGAAAGCAATTCGATAGCTTCGATGACGTTGGTCTTGCCCGAGCCATTTGGCCCGATCAGCAGTGTGAACGGTCGCATCAGGTCAATACTGACGTCTTTGAATCCTTTGAAGTCTTTGAAGTGATGCATCGTGTAGCCTTTTGGTATGCATAACGCTCAATATTCAACGGGTTCTCGTGCGACAACGCGCTGGGCAGTTGCGGCAATTGCTTCGGGTGAGATGCCTGCTTCGTCGCGCAGTGCGCCCTGTGAGCCGTGTTGGAAAAAGCGATCGGGTATGCCCAGGGTGTGTACGCGCTGGCCCTCTCGCATCTGGTCGCTCAAATAACGCGCAACGCCCGATCCAAATCCTCCTTCAATGGTATTTTCTTCAACGGTAATCAGCACCTGATAGTGGTCGGCGAGATCGTCGAGCATTTCCAGATCCATGGGTTTGACGAATCGGCAATTGATCACTGCGGCAGAAATGCCAGCTTCCAGGAGTTTTTCGCGCGCCTGACAGGCGTGATCTACCATTGTGCCCACTGCGAGGAATACCAGATCCTCACCATCGGCCAATGCTTCCCAGGAACCGATTTTCAAGACTTCGGGATCGCGCCCTGTAAGCGGGGTATGGACGTTGCCGCGGGGATACCGAATGGCAAAGGGATTATCGACTTGTTGCACTGCCGTGTATAACAAATCGCGCAGTTCATCGCCGTCTTTTGGCGCGGTTACGATCATATTGGGCACGCAGGTTAAATAGGACAGATCAAAATCGCCGTGATGCGTGGGCCCATCTGCGCCTACCAGCCCGGCGCGATCCATACAGAAAATCACCGGTGCCGATTGCAGGGCGACATCGTGGATGATCTGGTCGTAAGCCCGTTGCAAAAATGTGGAATAAATCGCTGCGACGGGGCGCATGCCCTCGAGTGCCATTCCGGTTGAAAACGTCACGGCGTGCTGTTCGGCAATGCCCACATCAAAAAAGCGGTCGGGATGCGCTTCGGAAAAAATATCCAGACTCGTGCCCTCAGACATTGCGGCTGTCACGCCTACAATGCGGCTGTCATTATTGGCAAGCTCGATCATTGCCTCTCCAAAAACGGTCTGGTATTTGGGTAGCGGCGTCTTGGGCGACGGCGGACTGATTGAATGATATTTTATCGAAGCGGCACCATACGGGTCTTCCTCGTCTTCTTGAATCGCGCCCTTGCCCTTGATGGTGTGTACGTGTAAGAGCACAGGACCCTTCAGATCCCGCACATTCTTCAGGGTTTTTACCATCTCTTCCAGATTATTGCCATCTAAAGGTCCCAGGTACAGAAATCCCAGTTCTTCAAAAAGAATGCCCGGTACCAGTAGTCCCTTTAATCCTTCTTCGAATCCACTCAGCGCGCGGCGCAGATTTTCGCCTACGACGGGAATGCGCCCGGCCAAATTCCAGACTTCTCTTTTGATTTTTTTGTAAAGCGGATCATTTGTGATCCGATCTCTCACGCGATTGTAAATCGGATCGGTGATAATGCGCGTCAAATAATGCGAAATAGCACCGACATTGGGCGAGATTGACATGCGATTGTCATTGAGAATGACGAGCAGGTCGCGATTGGATGCACCGGCATTATTCAATCCCTCAAGCGCGATTCCACTCGTTATGGCACCGTCGCCAATAACGGCGACTACTTTGTGTTTTTCGCCCATCAAATCGCGCTGTGTCGCAAATCCCAGTGCTGCGGAGATCGATGTGCCCGCATGTCCTACGGCAAATGTGTCGTACGGACTCTCTGTTCGCATCGGAAACCCACTGATGCCGCCCGGCTGACGAATAGTTTTGAGTGCTTCGCGCCGCCCGGTAAGCACTTTGTGCCCGTAAGCCTGATGTCCTACATCCCACACAATTTTGTCCTGAGGCGTATTGTATAGATGATGCAGTGCCACTGTCAATTCCGCCGCCCCCAGGCTGGATCCAAAATGTCCACCAATCTCTGTCACCACGTCAATGATATATTGCCGCAGTTCTGTACAGACCTGGTGCAATTCTTCCGTTGACAGGGATTTTAAGTCGTCAGGTGAATCGATTGTTTCGAGAAGAGACATGATGTCTTTCCTTGTGACAGGGTCAGAAATGCTATCCACAACATATATTTAATATAAGCAACACCTGAAAAATCACAAAGTTCTAAAAAAACAAGCCGTAGATACAAAATCGGGCATGCCGAGTCATTCGATATGCCCGATTTATCATTGTGCAACAGATTATTGCGCTCAAAAAGCCGTGGGTCTTCCCTGTGCGCCATCTACGGGAATGGATGCGCCATTGATCCAGTTCGCGCGGTCTGATGAGAGAAATACGACGACATCGGCGACTTCAAAGTCCGTGCCGAGTCGCTGTGCGGGAAATTCGCGCGTGCGGAATATTTCGTATTCTTCCGGCGTTTCGTTTTGAAAGCGTTCCCAACCGCCGCCGGGGAAAAGGAGCGAGCCTGGGCAGACGGTGTTGACGCGGATGTTGTGCGTTGCCAATTCCCACGCGAGCGCGCCCGCGAGAAATATTTCACCCGCTTTGGTCGCGCCGTATTGCGCGCCCCGGTTTGCGGGTTTCCAGCCGGAGATGGAAGAGATGGTGACAATACTGCCGCCATTTCTTTTTGTCATGTGGGGAACTGCCACGCGGCTGGCGCGAACCGCGTGAAAAAGGTTGAGGTCAAAGGTTTGTTGCCAGTCGGCGTCTGTGGAGGAGAGGAGTTCGCGCGATCCGGCTGTGCCGCCCACGTTGTTGACGAGGATATCAACGCCGCCGAGTGTATCTGCGGCTGCATTGACAAATCGCTCGGTTTCTCCGGGTTCGGCTACATCGAGCGCGAGTCCAAATGCCTCGACGCCGTGTGCGCGAATTTCTTCGAGTGTTTTGTCTATGCCCGCTTGCCCGCGCGCGCACAAGGCGATGTTGCAACCTTCTGCGGCAAATCGCAATGCGGTTGCGCGACCAATGCCGCGGCTGCCCCCGGTGATGAGGGCGACTTTATTGGTGAGATTGAGGTCCATCCTTTAATCCTTTAATCCCGATCAGGATTTTCAGGATTTAAGGATTTCCAGGATGCCCTGCCCCAGAGTTTTGGGAGGTGGGGTTATCCTGATCATCCTTTCATCCTTTAATCTTGATCAATTTTTGGTGGGTGGGCGAAGTCGTGATACCGCTCCCGGATATTGCCATCGGTGGCGTCGCCTTTGTGAAAATAATAGCGATAAATGCCGACGAGCGACTCGCCCTGCGAGAGTGTGTGATGCCCGCGCCGGCTTTCATCGCCGTAAAAATACGAGTGTCCAAAAGGATTGGCTGTCATCAGCCCGTAATTGCGTACGTGCCAGTGCGTGGGATGCCGAAAGCTGTTGGGGTGATCCATGATGGCAACGCCTGTTATATTGCCGTTTACTGGACCTGAATAATGGCACCACGGCGCGCGTTTTCCCCAGGTCTCGTCTTCATCAATGCCGCCAATGCCATTCTCAATTTTGCCGCCCAGGTCGCGTTTTACTTCCATTGTTTCTTCTACGCGAATAGACGCCAGACCGCCTTCTTTGGTGTCACCGAATAACACATCCATATTTCGGGCGGTGAGCGTGAGATGCAAGTCCATGATTCGCACGGAAGAGGGCGTGTTGTACACAACCCACTCAGCGCGCTGATCCAAGATCTCGCGATTTCTACCCGGAGGACCCGTCCAACCATCCATGCCCACCCAATCGCTATTCGATACAATCCGCCCTAATACGGGTCCGCTTTCGAGCGATTCAAAGTCCCGATGCAAAATCCGTCCGTGAGATTCGCCTTCTGACCAGTTGTCCGCGCCGTTCACTTCTCCGTGTGCAATCCAGATGGAGCGATGGTGATGGTGATCCATTTCCCGGCCGTCTGCTGGCGTAGCCAACCGCCGCGTTACCGGATCGCCATAAGGTCCGTTGACGGGATACAAAAGTGGTCGCGCGAGTTCTTTGCCGTAACGATAGGTCGTAAAATGCTGACCATCAATCGAGACAGATACTTCATTTTCACCTTGTGTGATTTCCACACCGCGCCCGCGGTCTTCGGAATCTTTTCCTATTGCGAGTTCGTACTCAGCGGTTTGTCCCGCTTCGAGATTATCGACTATGAAATTGACCTGCAAACCGTCGCTTACGGGCGTTACTTGACAGGGAACTTCGCCATCTCCCGCGCTCAAGGTCGCCGTTGTCGCGCTTTCCGGTGTTTCGACCACCGTTGAAACCGGACAGTTGATCCGATTGTGAGGGCCTGCGTGAACGGTTAGTTTTACTGTTGCCATTGTTATTCTCCGAAATAGTGATATAGGAATACATGTCGCGTATGAGGTTACGAAATCTATTGTCAAAGTCAAGCCTTTCGCACAAAGCCGTTGACATCCCCCATGGGGGCAATTATCATAGGGCTGAAAACCGTTATTTTTAACCCATCTGGAGATTAATATGTCCATTCTCGTCACTGGCGGCTCTGGCTTTGTCGGTTCCTGGGTCGCCAAACTCCTCGCCGAAGAGGGCGAAGACGTCATCGCTTTTGATATGTTTGAGCGGCACGACGATTTTTTGTCCCCTGTGTCTGATCGCATCACGTTTGTGGAAGGCAATATTCTGGGCTTTGCACATATCAATGAGATTGTGCGCAATAATCCGGATCTCACGGGTATTGTCCATACTGCCGCGCTTTTGGGGGGAGATGTGCGCGATAACCCTCATTTTGCGACACAGGTCAATGTGGGGGGGACGCACAATATCCTCGAAGTTGCGCGACAGGTTGGTGGTCTGAAGGTCGTCTATGTATCCAGCGGCGCGGTTTATGGCAAGCAAGACGGACCGCTGACGGAAGACACGCCCATGATTCCCAGTGATCCCTATGGCGCGACCAAGGCTATGTCGGAACATCTTTGCCATCAGTATTACGCGACTTATGGCGTCGATGTTCTGTGCGCTCGCCTGTTTTTTCTATATGGTCCTCCCAATGCCCCCGGTCCGGATGCGGGTTTTAATACGCGCATTTTTGCCGGGTTGAGTGGGCAGGATGTAAGCCTGCCCAAAGGTCGCGATCAAAAGGCGGATTGGACTTATATCGAAGACGCCGCACGGGGTGTTTTGCTCATGCTCAGGGCGACAAATGCCGCCAGTCGATCTTTTAATATTGCGACGGGCACTTACAATCCCATTGACGAAATTATCGAAGTCGTGCGGCGGCATTCGCCGGGCAATCCCCGGTATGAAGTTGGACCGGGTGTCAACCTCGAGCGCGGTGCGCCACTCGATATTACCCTTGCCCGAGACGAACTCGGTTACGAACCCAAATACGATCTCGAATCCGGCGTGCGGACTTATCGCGCCTGGTTTGATCAACGGCGTGTGTAAATAACAGGAGAAGACAATGTCAAACAAAACACTTCGCTACTTAGACGATGGCAGTATTGAACTGTTTGAAAGGGAAGTGACCGACCCGGGCACGGATGAAGTTCAAATTGAAGGCGGTGCGTGTGGGATATGTTCCTGGGATGTGGTTACGGCTAAACTCGGTAATCAGATGCACCCGATGGCACCACCGGGGCACGAAGGCGTTGGTTATGTCGCCAAAATAGGTGCTGGTGTCACGGGTTTCAAAGAGGGGGACCGGGTCGCCGGTGGCGGTTTTGCCAATGTCCGCAACTTATCCTCACAGCGCGTTTTCAAAATTCCAGAATCCGATTTGCCGGACGAATACTGGATTGTCGAACCCGTGTCATGTGCTGTTACGGGTATTGACCATTGCCAGATTCAGTCCGGGAATCGCATTGTGGTCGTCGGCTGTGGATTTATGGGCTTGTTGATCCTGCAAGGGCTTCTGCGCTATCCCCTCGACGATTTGGTCGTTCTGGATATTGTTCAAAGCCGTCTGGACCTCGCGCAACAACTCGGCGTTGGCGAGGTGTATAACACGGCTGAGGCTGATCTACAAGAACTATCGCGCGAACTCAAGAGTAGAGAGATTGACGTGGTTGTCGATACCTCTGGCAGCCAGGCCGGGTTGGATCTATCCACCGATATTGTGAAACGCGGTGGGCGCATCAATCTCTTTGGCTGGCTCAAAGGTCAGACCGCCTCTTTTGATCCCACAAAGTGGCATTTGGGGGGATTTACCGTTGTCAATTCCGCGCCGGCTTCAAAATTGCGAGATACTTTTGGACCTGCGATTCGCCTCATTCACAAAGGTATTATCGATCTCAAACCACTGGTGACACATACGGCGGCGCTCGAAGATTATCCGGCTTTGATGGCGCAGATTTTGGCGGGTGATGAGAGTTATATCAAAGGGGTTGTGACGCTGAAATGACGAATAGACGAATAGACGAATAGACGAATGGTATAATACATACTGATTTTGGGAGGATGGGCGGGGTTCGTTGATTCGTTGATGAACTGCTGGCGCAGTTGTACCCCGTTCCGTAGATTCGCTGGCATGGGATGAGATTATGAATGCATCAGGTGAAATGCTGTACAATGGGATTGTCTTGCCAGAGGTTTGGCCGCCTCGCGATGTGGATGAAGGCGGCACGGTACCTCTTCCCGTTCCCTATTTGGACGATCCGCCAGCGGTGATTTGCATCGATCTGGGCAGGCAGTTGTTTGTAGATGATTTTTTGATTGCATCTACCTCTCTGACAAGGGTTTTTGGCGAGTCAAAAATCCATGAGGCGAGTCCCGTTCTGAGTCCTGAGACGGATGACGAGATGGACAATGGCTATTGTCCAATGGCTGCACCGTTTAATGACGGCGCGTGGTACGATCCCGAAGATGGGTTGTTTAAGCTGTGGTACATGCCGGGCTGGTTTCACAGTACGGCACTGGCAATAAGCCGGGATGGCATCCACTGGGAGCGTCCGGACCTCGATGTTGTGCGCGGCACAAATCTCGTATGGCCCAATCTGGATGGATACGATAGAGACGGGTGTCTGGTGTGGCTGGATCACGATGCGGAAAGGCCCGAAGAACGTTTTAAGATGTTTCAATATTATCGGTATGATACAGGAGGAAACGCGACTGCCTCAGAAGGCTGGTTGCACACATCGCCCGATGGGATTCACTGGTCCGACCCCGTTGTGACAACACCCGTGGGCGATAATACGTCATTTTTTTACAATCCATTTCGCAAAAAGTGGTGTATGAGTATTCGGCGACAGAGTGCCAATTTGCGCGCGCGATTTTATCGGGAGTGCGATGATTTTTTGCCTACATGGGATCAGGGTCGAGACGAGGTTCTCTGGCAGCGCATTGACAGTCTCGCTTTACCCGATCCCGCACTGCCCGATCACCGGGTCGCACTTTACGATGTGAATGCAACGCCTTATGAGAGTTTAATGCTGGGGCTGTTCGCAATTTTTCGCGGGCCTGAAAATGATATTTGTGCGGAAAAGGGCGTGCCCAAAACAATGGATTTGGAATTGGGGTATAGTCGCGATGGGTTTCATTTTAGCCGCCCAAACCGCACGCCTTTTCTCGCGTCGTCGCGCCGTATTGGCGATTGGAATCGGGCGTATTTGCACGCGGTGGGCGGCGTTTGTCTGGTGGTGGGGGATGAAGTGTGGATTTATTTTACGGGCTTTTCCGGTCAGTCGCCAAAGCTCGGCAAGACAGATGTGGGGGCGATCGGGCGAAGTCGGCGCGTGATGTATGCAGGCGCGAGTACGGGGTTGGCAACTATTCGGAGAGACGGTTTTGCATCTATGGATGCAGGTGCCAGTGGTGGTGTGCTGACTACGCGCCCTGTGGTTTTTAAGGGGCGTCGGTTATTTGTGAATGTGGAGACGCCGGGCGGTGAATTGCGGGTAGAAGTATTAGAAGAAAATGGGCGACCGGTCGAAGGTTTAACTGCGGACCAGTGTGTGCCGCTTCGCGTGGATCGCACCTGTTGCGAGGTTTTGTGGACTTCTGGAAAAAATTTATCTTCGATTGCTGGGCGTCCTGTAGCGTTCAGGTTTTATTTGCGTTCGGGGCGATTATTTTCGTTTTGGGTTACGGATGATCCCAATGGAGCGAGTTCTGGATATCTGGCAGCCGGTGGACCCGGTTGTATAAATGGCCGGGATTTGCCTGGGTGATGAATATAGGAGAAAAAAATGAGTCGAGAAATGGGTGTTGGTATTGTCGGGTATGGAAAAGTTGCTACGGGGGCACACAGGAACTGGATTAACAATCGAGCAGATACGCGGTTGGCAGCCGTGTGCGATATGACCGAGGTGCGACGTCAGGCGGCTGCAAAGGATAATCCCGAGGCGGCGATTTACGAGCATTTTGGCGACTTGCTATCGGATGATGACGTTCAACTGGTTGTTGTGACCACACCGCCGAATACGCATTGCGAACTGGCAGTGCAGGCTGCTGAGGCGGGTAAGCATGTGTTTGTGGATAAGCCGTTTGCGATGACGCGCGCCGAAGCCGAACAGATGATTGATGCTGCCGAGCAGGCCAGTGTGGTGATTCATTGCCATCAGTCGCGGCGATATGACGGGGAGTATCGGGCGATTGTGAAGTGTGTGGAAAGTGGGCGCATCGGGGAGGTACAGCACGTGCGCCGGGTGTGGTCGCAATACGGCGAAGGATGGACTAAGTGGGGGATTGAGGGCTTTAATCCGACGTGGCGCATTCAGCGCGATTACGGCGGTGGAATGGTGTACGATTACGCACCGCACTGTGGCGATCAGGTGCTCCGGCTCGTCGATCGTTCGTTAAAAGCCGTGTCGGCAGATGCGCGTGGTATTGTGTTCAGCGATGAGGTAGATGACCATTTTTCATGTTTGATGCGGTTTGAAGGGGGTGCAACAGCGTATCTGGAGGCGAGCAATATGACGATACTGCCCGCACCTCACTGGTATGTGGTGGGTACAAAAGGGTGTATTACCGCGCAGGGGGTCAATAGCCAAATCACTGTGCAGACGGAAGATATGGATGCTGCCGAGACAATGGAGGCGGTCCACGAACGCGATCAGCTCTATGAAAATTTGATCGCCGCGTGCCGGGGGGAGGCAAAGCCCAATGTGACGCCCGATCAGTTGCGCGCCTCGATGGGTTTGATTGACGCGATTTTTGAATCGGCAAAGACGGGACAGCAGGTGACGATTTAGGTAGGCTTTGTCCAGTAGGGTTCGAGTCTGTCCTGGGGTTCAAAGCCGAGTATTGTGCGTGCGCGCGCGTTTGGGAAGCGATTGTGCGGCAGGTCTGTGGTGACGAAGAAGACTTCAAAGCGCGATGGGAGCGTTTGAAGATCGACTTCTATGGCGCACTTAACGGCTTGTGCGGCATCTCTGGCCGATATGCTGAGGGTGCTGTCATCGGTGTTATGTGGATCGGCTGTGGGGTTTCGAAAGCGCGAGAAGATGAGCGAGAGGATGTGTAGCGAATGGTGTTCGCTGAAGAGTCGGCAGATTTCGAGGCCGAGTCCTTTGCTCATCGCATAGAGTTCCGTGCCGGATTGTGGGGGAATTTTTTCAGTAATGGTATGGTCGTAATCGAGATAGGAAGGGCCGACGAGTGAAAAGCGCGGTCCCGTGTTGATAAAGCGTTTCATGCCACAGGCAACTGCGGCGCGGAGTGCGTTGTGCGTTCCCATTGTGTTCACGCCAAAAGCAATTTTGCGATGGGTGCGCTGAACAGAGCAGTTGATGATGACGTCCATACCCTCCGCAGCGGACATGACTTGAGCAAAATCGGATACATTGACCTGCCGCATGTCGTGCGGTGTATCGATGGGCATGAGGTCGGTGACGCGAAGCTGGTGGTGGTCTTCGAGTGCTTTGACGACATAAGGACCGAGAAAACCATTGCCACCGAGGATAAGGATTTTCATGGGATTATTGGGTGACGCGCGGGCGATTTGTGCGGTAGGGTGGCTCGAGCAGGGCGCGTTGTGTGGGTGTAAATTCGTCGAGCGCGTTTTCAACATCTGGTGGCAAATACCGCGCTGAATAGGTCAGGGTGCCAGGCGAATATTTGTAGAGAATGGATCTGCGTTGATGATCGGCTGTCCAGGGGAGCGTGCCGTGTGCGAGTGCTTCTGTGAAGATGATGGCCGACCCCGCCTTTGCCGGGATTTGCTTTACTACACCCATATCTCGATCTACACGTGCGACATCGCGGGGTGTTTTGTAATTGGATTTGTGGCTGCCGGGAATGCAGGCAAATCCGCCCTCGCCGGGGTTGCAATCGGTGAGTACCCACGAGACTACGGTGAGGCCACAGCGCATGCGTCCGTTGTGAAATTGATAGAAGTGCGTGAGGTCGTCGGCCGTGCCTCCGCCGTGTATGACATGGCCTTCGGCCCCTTTTTCCATGATGATGCCATAGAGGTGGTCGAGACGGCAGTCTTCGCGCAGCAATTCGGCGAGGTAGGGTACGATGTTTGGATGGGCGAGTAAATCGCGGAAGGGTTGGCACCAGGGTTTGGGCCAGGTGAGCATGCCACCCAGATCGGTGCGCCCGTGTTTGCCCTTGAGTGTTTTGGACTCGCCGGAGAGGGATTGCTCTGGCGGGCGAATGCGCATCCTGTCGGGGTTGTTGTCAATGGCTTTGTTACACGCGGCAATTTCTTCGGGTGTTAAAGCGTTTTCGACGACGAGGTAGCCGTTGAGGTCAAAGAAGAATTTTTCGTGTTCGTCCATGTTCGGGAGTCCTATTTGGTTTGGTGAGAAGGTCTCTTAATCGTCATCACCCTCATCCCGTCTCATCCGATAGCGACCAATCCGCCGTATCAAAATCCACACGAGTCCAATGAGTGCGATATATTGCACCATATCCCAGATCCAGCCCTGCCAGCCCAGGATGCCCGGCCAGAGTGCCCCGATGCACAGGATGATAAATGCGTCTTCCAGAATTAGCCACAGCGGTCGCTCATTCATTTCCATATCCCAATGATATTTCTACCTCTGACTGCGCATTATTGAGGTAAGAATAAACGCGATAATTTCGATATACGAGTTTCACATAATTGCGGGTTTCTTTATAGGGAATGCGCTCTATAAATTCATCGACATCGCGTTTTGTCAGGGTGTTTGCCCACCGTTTTGCAGCATCCAGACCCGCGTTGTAAGCCGATAGTGCCAAACTAAGTTGCCTGTGTTTATCTTTTCGAAATGCCCTCATGTGGTCGGAGAGATGTTTTCCGCCCAATAAAATTGACGTTTGGGGATCGTGGAGGTCTTCGGTTGAAAAATTTTTGAGCTTGACAAGTCGGGCCATGTCCCGTCCCGTTTGTGGCATTACTTGCATCAGTCCACGTGCGCCAGCGCGAGATACAGCGGTTGTATTAAACGCGCTTTCCTGTCGCATGATGGCGATCATGAGATTGGGATCCAGATTCATTTTTCGCGCTATCTGGTTGATCTCGCCCCAATAATACGTTGGATACAATCGACGGAATGAGGCCCGCGTCATGGATATCCCCTGTGCGCGTTCCAGCATTACAATCTGTGCGGAAATTTGAAGTGCCTTGTGCATGGCGCGAACGCGCTCATAGCGCGGCTTCAAATCATCCAGCGCGAATAAATTGCGCCCGAGAATCCGCCGAGCGCGGTCGTATTCTCGCTCGGCATCTCGATATAACCCGATAGACGCCAATATATCTCCTTTTGGGATATACTTCGAAGGCGTATAGGATTGACCAACTGACAAGTGTTCGCCCGGTTGGGGCACTTCAATATAGGCATTTTCTGTTTTGCCCAGGACCGCATGGGCGCGTGTTGAGTAATAAGAGGTGGGAAACCCTTCTGAGGCGCGTTCAATCCAGAATCGCGCTTCTGCTTTTTGTCCCAATTTTTGATAACTTTTGCCCGCCCAGTAATACCCCTGATCGCGTAGATGACTCGCAGTGGTCTGGCGCGATAGGCGCAAAAAGGCTTTGGACGCAGCCGTGTATTGCCGCGTTTGATAAAGCGCGAATCCCGCACGCCACGCCGCCTGGTCGGCATAAGTGCTTTTGGGATAGGCTTTTGCCAGTGCTATAAATAGTTTGCGCGCATCGCTGTGACGTCCCCGCCGCTCATAGGCCATGGCCGCTTGCCAGAGTGCTTCGGGTGCGGTCCTTGCATTGGGATAGCGGCGCACAAATTCTCGAAACCGCGTTGTTCCCGTCAAATCGTGCCCGCGCTTGATGGCACATCGGCCCAGATAAAAAAGTGCTTCGGGCACATGATACACTTTGAAGGCGCGGTCAAACGCGCTTTCGGCTTTGAGATATTTTCGACTGCGATAATATACATGGCCCAGTTCATATTGCGCTTTCCCCCGCCATGTGACATCTTGGGATTCATCGATCACGCGGCGCAATAAAACGATAGCCTGTTGATATTTTCCGGCGTGCATACAGGCCACACCCGCGTAAAACAATTCTTCAGCACCGCGCATATCACTGAGCGTGGGGAGCATTTTGTAAGCGGCCGGATGTTTGGGATAGTTTTTGATCAATTTCAAGCGCATCTCGCGCGCAGCAACAGAATCGCCTAGAGCCGTCCTTGCCTCGACCATTCCGGCAAGTGCATCGCCTTCGCGCGGATGCTTGCCAATAAGTGTTTGATAATATGCGATAGCACCTTCTGCATTGCCCTGGGCAAGCGCGGCCCTCGCGGCATTGAGTGTCGCCTGATCTCCGAGCAAACTCACTGGTTTCATGTGCAGGATTTTTGCATAATGATTTTCAGCGTCTTTAGCTTGTCCCAAAGCCTCGGCGCATTGTCCCATCCAAAAAGCCACATAATCGGCAATTTCTGGGCGCGTGGTGCCTGGAGACTGAAAAATTGTCAGTGCGTCTGAGTATTTGCCCTGGTGCATTAGACAAATTGCGCGTTGTAACGCGGCGGTGTGCGTATCCCAGGCATCGCGCTGGGTAGTATCCATATTGTCGAGTGCAGATAATGCTTCGGTGAATTTTTGCTGTGCAATTAGTTCTGCAACCCGAAAAATGGGATCGCGTTGTTCTCCCATCCCCAAATAGCCAACTATTACAAATACGGCGATAAAGGGGAAGGCGAATAACGCGATACGACTCACTAATTCGTTTTTGAAAAATGGCATTGTGAAAGCCTTTGCGATGAGGTTCTTAAAAAAATTGTAGTCCATAATGCACGCAATGTCAAGATACAAAAGCATCCGCAGATGACGCAGAAAAAAACGCGAGTAATTTGAGCGTTTTTCGCAGATAAAAACAAAGTGACAGGCGGGGTGGGGTTGGGCGGGCTGACTTCTGATAGCTGATTGCTTGGACTGGGCTGAGGGGACTGGCTACTGACAACTGATTTTAAATAGGAGTTTTTATGAAAGCACTGATTCTCGCGGCAGGAAAAGGCGAGCGGTTTTTTCCATTTAATGTCTTTCGCCCCAAGCCGATGTTTCCAATATGCAATCGCCCGCTTTTGGAGTGGACGGTTTCGCGTCTGGTCGATGCGGGTATTACGGATGTTGGCATTGTGGTGGGGCATCGAGGCGGTCGAGCGCGCAATTATTTTGGCAGTGGACAGCGATTTGGCTGTCAAATGACTTATATTGAGCAACCGCAGCCAAAAGGCACGGCGCATGCGGTGGGACTGGCGTCTGATTTTATTGGTGCTGATGATGTTCTGGTTATTTTCGGAGATGTTTTTTTTGGTGCGAATGCAATCCCACATCTGTTAGATGTGTTTAGAGATAGAAACTGTTCTGGAGTCGCTGGTATTGTGCAGGTTGACGATCTCACATCTCATATACGCGCACATGTCGAAAAGGACCAGAGCTTGTCTTCTTACACCTATAAACCCCGCGGTGGATCGGGACAGGCACTGTCTGGTCTCTATGTTTTCAAAAATGAACTTTTGTCCGATCTGGACAATACTTCCGATTTTGTGCCGCGAACCCAATATGGTATCTTTCCGCCTGAAGGGAAGGAAATTTGCGATGTTATCCCATTGCTTTACGGCGAAGGACGTGCGCTTGTTGCGGTCGATTTGCCCGGACCGTGGTTCGATATGGATCTGCCCTGGCATCCGAAAAATGTCTCGCTTATGGCACTTGCAGAAATGGCTGATGCACTCACAGAGTCCGTTGTTGCGCCAACGGCTACGGTCGATCCCGACGCCCGCATTCGCGGTCCCGTCTTTGTCGATGAAAATGCCACGATTGCCCGAGATGCCTATATTGAAGGTCCGGTCTGGATCGGGAAAGATACGGAGATATTGGAAGGATCTCATATCGCATCCCGTACTGTGATCGGCGATCGCTGCAAAATTGGTCCTTTTGCCAAGGTATCGGGTACGGTAGATACCAACTGCCACATTACCTATTTGGGTGAGTTTGGCGGTATTATGCTCGAAGAAGGTCGCGTGACCCATCAGATTCAGCTTTCGGGTATTTTTGGCGAGCGTGCAGAAATAGGTGCGGGTACACAGGTGGGCACGCTGCGCTTTGACGATGCGGAGATTGAGGTCGAAGTTCAGGGTATTCGCCGAAAAGCACCCGGTTTTACCGGCGTGTTGTTTGGGGATTACTCGCGTACGGGTATTGGCGCGATGATTATGCCCGGCCGCATTGTGGGGCCATGTGCGATGGTGGGCGCGGGCGTGGTGCTGATGAAAAACGCGCCGCCGTACAAAGCCGTGCTCGTCAAGCAGGAACTCGATGTCGTTGACTGGTCGCCCGAGATATATGACCGATAACTGCTGTTACCGTTGACAGGCGATGCAAACATTTGTATTGTAAAGCATGTGCTGACTTGGTGTAAGTCAGTGGCGTGACATTACTTTTTGGAGAATCTTACAATGGATAAACCTCTGTTCCATAATCCTGTATCTCCTTATGTGAAAGGTACTTCTACAATTTTTGGAAGGTGTGTCAGAGTGGGTGGGGCCGAACCCAAAGTCGACGTCAGATTGCCAAACCGATCAAGACTTTTGCAGGTGGAAGTGACCGAGGAGATGGCGAGAAGCCTTGCGAGAAATTTGTATGACAATGTTGCAATGACAGGTGAAGCAACCTGGGAACGAGATACCTGGTTTATTGTCAATTTTAGAGCGACGTCTGTAGTGAACATCCAGAGCGGGTCACCACTGCAAGCATTTAAGGAACTCGGCGAGGTGGTTGGAGAAAAATGGAAAGGCATAGACGTTGAGCGATTTGTGGAAGAAATGAGGTCGGGAGAGCGAGAATAGTGATCTGTTTCGACACACAGCCCGTGCTTTGGGGATTCAGGCATCGTGCAGAACTGGATCCAATACCGGCGTTACTGCCCAAATACATAGGCGGTCGAATGTACAACAGATGCACCTAAATTTTATTTCGCACAACCAGTTATGCAATTTAGTTCATTGTAAAAAGCCACGTCCTTTGGGCGTGGCTTTTTACCCCAGTTTTTTCAAGAGAGGAGTGTGTCAAATGTGGTTTGTTTTTTCTTTATTCGTGCCACTTTTCTGTGCTTGGACAGGAGGGAGTACTTATTCCTTTGAACTTTTCCTAACTCTCACAGGCGCATTGTTATACGTGCCAATCGCATTTGTTGCCGATAGAATAGAAAAAATAAAAATAGCAAAGTTAAAGGCGGCAGCAGAAGGTCAAATACTATTTCAGTTCGACCCGGATGAAATAGAGCCAGGAACTTTCGTGCCACGACCACTTGCTGTTATCGGACAAATTGGATTAGGATGGATGCTTTCCGGAATTATTACAATCATTCTGATTTGGGTTGGATTTATAGAGAGGATGACGTCATGACCGTCGGAATATCGACCCTACACAGAAATGGCGTTTGTGAGTATAATATTCACAACGGAGGATGAAAATGGCAATGTCAAAGTTTGTAAATAAGTACAAATGCTGGTTCTTAGCAAGCGTTTTTTTATACACTGTTGGCTGTGCGACAACGCGTTATCAACCGCCGAGTGCTGATGAGATCGCATTAAAAGCGGAGCGTGTCCGACAAGAGGAAATAAAGAACAGGGCAAAAAAAGAACGATACCGAGAATGGCTGAGGGATACCAAAACTCGTCACGCCCGTTTAATTGACTTGGCGTATCCGATTAGACGGGCGGGTGTGCAGTTGAGTGAGGATGAACAAGTGACAATCGATTTTGGTTTTTACTCGGTTGGATTTGAGTCTTTGGAAATATATGATGAACCCTACAAACGGGAAGTGGTACTTGAAGAAGACAACATAAAGAACACGAATGGATATTCTAAGTCCGTTTGGCATGTTGCATCGGGGTCGCCAGCAGAAAGAGCCGGTATGCGAGCCGGAGATCGTATTGTTGCCGTCCACAACGAATCCTTTGTGTCCTCAAAAGATTTTTGGAGTAAAGTGCAGCCAGATGATGAAGGGAAGCTAAGTTTTGTTATCAAGCGCGATGCGGATAATACCTATTTGACTGTGAAATTTGCCCCTGAGCGTCTTTCAAAATACGAGATTGAATACTCAGACCTTGACCACTTCAACGCTTATGCCGACGGGGAAAAGATGTACATCATGAAGGGACTGATGGATTTCGTCGAATCAGACAGAGAGTTGCAGTACATCATTGCCCACGAATTGGCGCACAATATAGAAAGACACGTTGACAAAATGTTGACCAACGCAGCATTAGGGGGATTATTCGGCTTGGCTCTTGATGCTCTTATAGCTGGTAAGGCTGGCATCAAAGCTGGCGGGTTGAGGAATGCAGGTGCAAAAATAGGTGTAGAAGCATACAGCAAGAACTTTGAACGAGAGGCAGATTATTTAGCCTTGTACCTATTGGCAAATGCAGGGATACCGATCGATGGTATCGCAGACTTCTGGCGAAAAATGAGTGTCTTCGGTTTGGGATACAACAAAACACATCCGAGTAACCCGGAACGATTCATCAACCTCGAGGCGATTGAAAAAGAGATTCGACAGAAAAAAACATTCGGTTGGGTATTAGTGCCCAATCAGTAAGGAGGAAATCATGATACGCATGATATGGATAACACTGTGCCTATGTCTTGTCGCGCCCTCTTATGGCGAAGGAGATAATGAATACTTTAAGAAAGGTATTCTGGCGTATGAACAGGGAGATTATCAAACAGCCTTTCAGGTGTTTTCATCACTCGCCAAGCAAGGATATATTGCGCCTCTAATAAGACTCGGAGACATGTGTTTTTACGGTAAAGGGTTCGAGAGAGACTATGCGTTAGCCGCACAGTTCTATCGCACAGCAGCCGAACAAGGCGATGGTTTTGCTCAGTACGACCTTGCCAAAATGTATGCCAAAGGCTTAGGTGTAGAACAAAATTATATGGAAGCACTGAAATGGTACGGCAAATCAGCCGAGCAAGGCAATGTGAAGGCAATGTTCAGAATGGCTTTCATATATTGCGAATTTGAAGAAAAAGGGCTTCACCAGAATCAAGAGAATCCAATCTTAGCTCATATGTGGTTTTGTTTAGCTTCTGCACACGATGAGGAAGACATAGTGCTCATGAAAGACGGAGAATCTATAGTCGTTTTCCATGCAAGTTTTCTGAATAACAAACAGATCGCCGAAGCACAACGGCGCGCACTTGAATGGATGGAAAAAAGAAGCAAAAATTAGTCCCAACGCAATACGGTCTCGTTTTCTTGCAGAATATGCCACTTCGCAGATGGTGCTTGACCAAGAATAGGCTCTTTCTGTGTTGCCTTATCAGTGTCTTTCTTCTCCTGCCCCTGATGCTTGACAGACTGCTCTTGCTTAGGTAGATTATTCATGTTCAATCTCCTATAGGATTTGGCGATTATGGTTTTGAAAGGTCACGTTTGGCGCGTGGCCTTTCGCTTATTGTGGGTAAATCTACAAGATTCAGGAGATATTGGCAATCAGTTCTCTATACCTAAGTCTTTTCCCTTCAAAGCATTCTGCAACCAGAGTCATTTGGTCGATGGTATCTCGTGCTCTCATATTTTGCCGTGCCACAAACTCAGCGATGTACCTCCACAGGTGTTTCTTGCTGATTTTGTGGTACACCCCCATAATGGCGCGTTTTATCATCGACCAAAAAGATTCAATCCCGTTTGTCCATGCGTCCCCACGTACGTATTCCCCGCGCGAATGAATGACCTTTTCGTGTTCATACCCCCCCAGTCCATTATAGACGTGTGACCCATCCGTGTACACAGTCGCCCCTTCTTCGACACGATCTGAGATAAATGCCTGTAAGGTTTCTTCGTCAGGTTCATCCATCACGACGGCCTGAACCTGTTTCGATTCTCTCATCTTCACACCAACAACCGGAATTTTGCCCGCCGTGCCTCTACCAGCACGTAGCTTGTCTTTCGCGTGTTTGTTGCCTTCCTTCCCCCCGATATACGTCTCATCGACCTCTACTGTGCCCTCAAACAGTTCAGTCTGCTCTGGCGTCATTGCGTGTCTGATGCGATGCAGGAGAAACCACGCGGTTCTCTGCGTTACATCTATGTCACGGTGTAGTTTCATCGAAGAAACCCCCTTCAGGCTGGTATCCCAAAGGTACATAGCGATGATCCAAGCCTGATAACCGAGATTTGAGCACTCCATAACTGTGCCCGTTTTGGCAGAGAAGAATCTGCGGCAATCTCTGCACCGGTGGGGCATCGTCTTATGTGTCGTCTTCTCCTGAATGTTGGTACTCCCACAGCGCGGGCAGGCCATACCGTCCGGCCAGCGTGTGTGAATAAACCACTTCTCGGCAGCCTCATCATCCGGGAACATCCGAAATAGCTGAATGAGAGACATACCTTTGCGGAAATGCATGCCTGGTGCATTGTTAGCCATAGCACACCACCTTGCAATTTATGGTTGCATATCGACTCAACACACCTTATATTTGAATTAACCCGCTGATCACAATCATCCACTGGAAGGAAGAATGTTTAGGGGGTTATGAGTTACTGGGGCTTATGCGACAACATAAGCCCCCTTTTTTTATAACCCATCAAAAATAAGGGAGTTATGGCAATAAGATAACACCATAACTCCCTGAAATCAACCGTTTTTTACTGCTCACATGGTCACTATCCTACATAATCCCCGAATCAATATCCGATGCAAGTAGATATACGTTATCGCCAATCAGTGGTCGTACTGGTGGCACAGGTTTTACAAACTATTCAAATAAACCTGCGATTCAATACCTTGAGCCACCTGACCAAGACAAAAAAATTAGTGTTCCACCGGACGTTATAGACGCATACAACCGCACGAAAGCTATGTTGGATGCACAAATCCAATGATATTATCTGCCAAATTGAAAAAGAGAATTTTTTTGAATATTGGGCTGTATTACGACTACTTCAAGGACATTTTCAGACCGAGATGATATTACAGCTATTGCGGAAGCCAGTGGTGCCATCAGGAGAGTAAGATGTTATTCACAATCTTCATACTTCAAGTGTCTCTTATAGGCACACCGATACTGGCGGACGAAAAACCGCCTCACGGTATTGAAAGTGTGTTATATGATATTTATCAGGACTGGAACACTGACAACCGTCCGAGGGCAAAACGCACGGTTGCACAATACCATGCACAGATGGTTGGGGCCGACCGTGTTGTTGTGATTTTGGAACCGATATCCGAATCTGATGATTCTTATGGACTCGCAGCTAAAATTGATCGGCAGGGTCTTCAAGAAGTTCAAGCCGAGATTTTGGCGGTGTCCCAAAGTCTTATGAGAGTGTCTATACCTGTGGTAAACCTTGTGGCGTTGTCAAAAGTTTCAGGCGTTCGGTTTGTCAGGACGCCGATGCGTCCTATTACCCATGCTGTAGCGAGCGAAGGCGTACAGACGATGAAAGCCGATGTGTGGCACAACCAAAATATCAAAGGGCAAGGCGTGAGTGTTGCAATATTAGATTCAGGGTTTCAAAGATTGTTGGCTACACAACAAAGCGGGGATTTACCTTCGAATCTTCAAATCGAATACCCTGGAGGGTATCACACATCTTCACATGAGCATGGGACGGGATGTGCCGAAATAGTCTATGACGTTGCACCAGAAGCAAGATTACATCTATACTTATATAATGATGGTTTGGATTTTGAAAATTCGGTAGATCGGGCAATCCAAAACGAGATAGATATTATCTCTTATTCTGGTGGTTTTATATCTTCATGGGGTGATGGCAAGGGGCCTATTTGTGATATAGCTAATAGAGCGTATAACAATGGGATATTATTTGTCAATTCTACGGGAAATGAAGCTCAGAGTACGATTCATGGGTATTTTACGGACTCTGATGGGGATGGTTTTCATGACTTCGGAGATTTTAGTGTTGTCAATTTAGAAAATGTAAATTCCGACGACGATATATCTGTATATCTCTTGTGGGATGATTTTCCTTTCACATCAGAAGATTACGACCTTCTTTTGTATCGCTCTACTGGACTATCAACAACGGCAAGTTATGTTACGTCTGATAGGACTGCTGAACGAAATAGTCGCCCCGTAGCGTCTATTGAGTATTCAAATTATCTTTCATCGGCAAGGTATCATGTAGCCATCAAAAAATCTACTACTGCAAGGTCTATGAATTTTAGATTGATTAGCAACAATCACAGGTTTCACTCAAAGTATGTTACGTCAAGCAGGAGCATTTCTGAACCGTCAGATGCCGAGGGTGTAGTCGCGGTAGGGGCTGTCAGGTCGAGTCGATATATCTATGGGCCTCAAGAAGATTACAGTTCTCAAGGACCTACAATGGATGGCAGAATAAAGCCTGATATTATGGGTCCGACAGGCGTAAAAACGTATGCTTACGGCTCACAAGATTTTCATGGCACATCCGCTGCTGCCCCGCATGTTGCTGGCGCAGCAGCATTGATACTCTCGGCTAATCCTGAATTAAGTGCTTCAGAACTTCGCAACAAATTATTTGAGGCTACGATTGACATGGGAAGTCCGGGGAAGGATAATATTTATGGTCATGGCCGATTGGATTTGTCACAGATAGATATAACGCCTTCTATCTTTCATGCAGGAGATTTTGACGGTGATTTGGATGTAGATATTTTAGATTTGTTGGCTTTTTCAGAGGTCTATGGGCTTACGTCGTCAGACCCGAATTACGATGCCCGTATGGATATGGATAACGATGGTGTCATTGGTGTGTTAGACCTTCTGCTGTTTGCGGAAGTTTATGGGAAAACGTACTAAGGATCGCCCGATGTTCACCAATCACAACCCCCTGTCTGATCATTTTGGACAGGGGGTTGTGTTTGCCTGTCTGCTGACAGGCAGCAGGCGGGCGTGATGGCGCGATCACAGATCGTCCGTTTCAATTTATCTTATTAGCTCGCCTCTATTTTTTGCCATTTTCCTCTTTCAATACAGCACGAATGGCTTTCATGTCAATATCTGGATACGCCTCTTGAATGGCGGCAAAAATTTCTCTATGTCCCTCTTCTCTGCCTTCCACTCTGCCTTCTTCTCTGGCTTGTTTCATGATGTATTGTGCAAAAGATGATTCGCGCATTATAGCATCCATGAGACCCTCCTGAGTGATTATTCTATTGATGATGTCTGATTCATACCTCAACCCACTCAATATCGTCAACCCACCCAAAATGTCAACTTTTATTGATTCTTCCAATGGCAAGGCTTTGGTCGCATCAATACACTCCTGTAACCACGCCTCTGAATCTATCCCTTCAGGTTTCTTCATCAAAGGGGCAAACGGAAACAAGCCTGTATGTCTCTCATCGAGAATGTGCTGGCCTTCGATCTCGATGAGCCGAATCACGCTGTATTGGGCGACAAGACGATGACCGGGCAGGTTTTGGATATAGTGTCCCGGATCGTTCTTCCCCGCATTGGGACGCAAGTAGATCACGCTGGAATAGATCGGCAAGTGATGCGTCTCAATGGCTCTGATGATATAGCCAGCCATTCGGATGGGCATTGTCGGATCGGTGGTGGTTTGAAATTCGTGATGTACCAATGCCTCTTCGCCTGCAATCTGAACTTTGATGAGGCTGTCCAGGTGGTGTGTTTGTGTTGTTGGTTGTTCTGTGTCGAGGGTGTCGAGAAATTGGACGTCGTCTCGTTGCAGAGAAAGTTGAATGAAGTCTTGAGGGTAGGTTTGGATGAAGTGTTTTGAGATGGTGTCGTATTGGGGCATGTGCTTGCCTTTGGTCTGTGTGTTTCTTTGATGATATAACACTCAGATCTTATGCAAACCTTATGCCAATGGCCTGGAATTGGGCGATGAATGGCAGGATAAGACGCGCTAATCTCCTTATTTTTTTCCCAGTTATTAATCACTCAAATTTAAGAATTATCTGTTGAATCGGATCAGCCTCAGTGCAAATGTGAGGCAAAAAAGTGTACATTTTGAGCAATGAGTGAGTAGAGAAGTGAAAGATATGTGTTCGAATGTAGAACGAAAAATGCCAGCCTTTATTGATTCATATTGTGCCGATATAGCGCAATGGCCTGTTATTTTTTTTTATGACAATCGGGGTTATTTTTATTTGTTTATCATTATATACTCCACTGTTTGGACCAGGCCTCTTGTATCTCATATCTGCATTTTGACTCGCTATGCCAGAATTTGATCCCATCACATTAAACGCACGCCAGCGCGAAGCCGTTACCGCGCCGATAGGTCCCGTCCTCGTACTGGCGGGACCGGGTACGGGGAAGACGCGGGTGCTGACCGAACGCATTGCGTATCTGGTATCGCGGCGCGGCATTCTTCCGGAAAATATCCTCGCACTTACATTTACAAATAAGGCGGCGGCAGAATTGCAAATCCGCTTGTCGCGCACGTTGAGTAAAGAATCGGCGGAGGCTGTTACCGCAGGTACATTTCACAGGTTTTGTATCTCAATTTTGCGCGAGCATCGAGAAACGGTTGGGTTGCCGCCGCATTTTGGCATTGCCGATGAAGACCTTCAGCGCACGTTGATCTATCGCGCATTTCCACGCCTGAATCCCAATGAAAGCAATTTGAATAATGTGATGCAAAATGTGAATCGCCTGAAGTGGCAACGGCGATACAAACCGCATGTCCCGATGAAAAAAGGGGATGCGGCATTGCTCGATCAGTACGAAGCCGAACTAAAGAAAAACCGATTGATCGATTTTGACGATCTCATCTTTCTCGCGCATGATTTGCTTCATTCGCATCGCCAGATTCTGGCGGATTATCGCGCGCAATTTCAACATATTCTCGTCGATGAGTTTCAAGATACCGATCCGGTTCAATACGCCCTCGTTTATTTATTGGGCGCGGCTCATCGGAGTGTTTTTGTGGTTGCAGATGACGAGCAGTCCATTTACGGATGGCGACATGCCAGGCCAGAACATATCGAACAATTTCGGGATGACTTTCTCAAAGGTCGTTCGCCCATTTTTTTGGAGGAAAATTACCGATCATCTGCAGAAATTTTGCGGCTGGCGCGCGTGTTTATCGCCAATAATGACGTATTGTTTGAACGCAGCATCCATACCCAGAGATCGGGACGCCGCGTGCGGGGGATGGCTTTTGATACGTTTGAGGAAGAAGGCCGGTTTATTGCGGGTGATATCTGGGATCGCATCCGGGAAACGCCCGATTTGGTTCACCGGGATATTGCGGTGCTTTATCCCCAACACGCAATAGGCAGCGAGCTCGAGCGCATTTTTATGCGCGCCAATGTTCCCTGCCTGATGGCTCATCGCAGGGGCTTGTTCGACCAGCCCGTGATCCGTCGTGCCCTGTCCGTGTTGCGCTATGCCCTTGATGGCGCGAATGACGCGAGTCTCGAGTTGTTTTTGCGGCGCGAACTCGAAGCGGTGGATCCCAAATTATACCCGGCGGTGCGGGGATTTCAGAAACAAAAAAATATTGGGAGTTTCAAACAGGCGGCTTTTCTGTATCCGCGAACGGTTTCGGAAGAAGAGGGCGTGGATGTGGAACGCGCACTGGGTCTGGCAGGTGTGGTACACAATGCCGTGCAAAGAGGCGCGGTCGCATCTTTGCCCCATCTGGTGGATGATATTCTGGATCAATTGAATACATCGGAGTTGCCATCTCTCAAAAACCATCTCGATGACATTGTAGATCCTCTCGAACTTTCGGATCTCGATACCGCTCTGAATCGCGTGCTGCCGCTCTGGCGCAGGGGCGGCACCTTGTATGTGGCGTGTCGAGACGAGGTGCTGCGGCACATGCTCACAACTCTGGTCCGAGATGCACTGGCGCGGCCGGGTCTCATCATACGAGAGGCTGTGTCCGGTAGCCGATTGGATGTTTTATCCGATACTCTAATTTTGTCATTTGACGAAGACCCGCCGAAGACCCCCGAACACTTTTTACATTTGGGAGGCATGGCGTGTGGTGCGATGCTCGCTGCGCTCAAATTGTGTCAGGCAATCCGCTGTGCTGATTTGCCGGCGTATATGCCGGAATACACTGCATTTGCGCTGGAAACCACGGGTTGCGATTCCGAGCATGCACAAATTACGGGTCTGGGTGCTGTACGCGTGCGAGACGGGCGCGTTGTCGATACATTTTATTCGCCCGTGCGCCTGCGAGAGGACAAAGGCACGGCGCCTACATTTCAGGAAATTTATCTCGCGTTTCAGGCATTTGTCGGTATTGATATTCTGGTCGCACACAATGGCTATGCTTTTGATTTTCAGGTTTTGCACCGCGAAGCCCGCCGCAATGGCAGATCTCGCATGCCCAATCCGACGGTTGATATATTGCCTATGGCGCGAAGCTATGGCGCGACTGCTACACGCGATTTGCGCCCTCTTTGCGAGCGGTATGATATTGCGTCAGATCCAAACGATCCACCGGCACTCGCGAGGGCATTGGCTTTGTATCGCGTGTTTGAAGCTATGAAGAAAGAACGCGCTTCTCGCTACCGGCGCATAACGCATGAACGCCTTTTGGATCAAGTTGCTCTGGGTTTGCTTTTTCGCACGCGCGATGGCGTAAGGGATACGGATTTTTCCCGCGAAGAACACGTGCATTTCAACCTGGGGGCGCAGCGTCTTTTGGGGCCGGCCAATTTGTGCATTCGCAATCTCGTGCAGCAATTCCCCCGATTGGATGCCGACCGGCTGCGGGGACAGACACGGATGTTGCTCGGCGAAGATCCCCGTCCCGATGTGCTCGCGTTGCACGCTCCCGATCAGATTCAACGCTTTCGAGACCTTTGCGAACGCCACGGTGCTGCCGCGCCATCTCTTCAGGAGGGTATTCGCAATTTGCTCGATTTTGCCGATCTTTACAAAGTCGAATTGGATACCCCAGACCGCGATGCTGTGCATTTGCTGACGTTGCACGCGGCAAAGGGGCTTGAGTTTCGAGAGGTTTATATTTGCGGTCTCGAAGATCGCATTTTGCCCAATGTCCGCGCCCTCAACAGCGCGGATTTAGCCGAACAGCGCAGGTTGTTGTACGTGGGGATCACCCGCGCAATGGATCGCCTCACGCTTTCCTGTGTGCGGCATCGTCCGGGCCGAAATATGGTGCCTTCTCGATTCTGGGATGAACTCGGATTAGAACGCGAAGGGGCGGAACGGGGTACAACTGCGCCAGCAGTTCATCAACGAATAGACGAATAGATGGAGCGGGGATAGTCGCTGCGGGGATGCCGCTCCTACAGTTGTGTTGTAAGAGGGAAATCCTTTTCCCGATTGGCTTATGAAAAAAGACAAAGTTTATTTTATTTCTGACGCGCATATAGGTGGGGGCAAATATATCCGTCCACCGCGCGTTCGGGAAGATGCGCTGATCGATTTTCTACGCGCCATTCGCAAAGATGCCAAATGTCTGTATATTGTGGGGGATTTGTTCGATTTTTGGTTTGAATATCGTTCTGTCGTTCCCGCACATGGCGCGCGCGTGATCTTTGAACTCTACCATCTCGTTCAAAGTGGAACGCGCGTCGTTTATCTGCCGGGTAACCACGATAGCTGGCTGGGGGACTATTTATCAGAGCAGGTGGGGGCGGAGCTTCCCGGGCCTTTTTGCGACGTCGTACATCAGAACCGCCGTCTGTATGTGACACACGGCGATATTTTTCAGCAAAATTGGAAATTTGAACTGCGGCGGCGCATTTTGAATCATCCACTCTGCATCGCCCTGTTTCGGTGGTTACATCCAGATATCGGCGCTTATCTGGCGCGTATTGTGTCGCGGTCTTCGGATGCTGGTATGAAAAAAGGGACGCGAAAGACAAAGAGAACATATCTGCCTTTGTATTTTATTAAAAGTGCGGCAGAGAAATTTGCCGAGGGATTTGATTTTGTGATTTGTGGACACTATCACGCGCTGAGTGTTGAGCCGATGAATGGCGGGACACTTGTTGTATTGGGCGATTGGATGAGATACGACGCTTATGCCGTGCTCGAAAATGGCGAGATTGCATTGAAGCACTGGCATACAGCACCGGAAAAACCGATCGCGGATTAAACGGATTTAAGGATTGCACGGATGAAAGGCGGATCAGGATTTGCAGGATGAAAGGATGAGCAGGATGAAAGGCAAGAGGCGAGGGACTGGGGGCTGGTTGGGTGGACTGGTCGCTGACCGCTGATACAGGAGATTGCAAATGATTTTGAGTATTGATCAGGGTACAACGGGGACAACTGCGTTGGTGTTGGATTCTCAGGGTGAAATTTTGGGGCGGGGATATTCGGAGTTTCGACAAATTTTTCCGCGTCCCGGGTGGGTATCGCACGACGCAACAGAAATATGGGATACGACACTGAAAGTTATTGGCATCGCAATCGCAGAGGCGGGGATAGATGCCTCAGACTTAAAAGGCATTGGCATTGCCAATCAGCGCGAGACGACCGTCTTATGGGATTGGAGAACAGGTGAACCCGTACACGACGCGATTGTCTGGCAGTGCCGACGCACGGCGGATTTGTGTGCCCAATATCGCGCAGATGGTCTCGAAGACATGGTGCGTGAAAAGACGGGATTGGTTATTGATGCTTATTTTTCTGCGAGTAAGATTGTGTGGTTACTCGACCGCGTCTATGGTCTGCGTGCGCGTGCGGAGCGGGGCGAGGTGTGTTTTGGCACTATGGATAGTTTTTTATTGTACAAACTCACGGGGGGGGCTGTTCACGCGACTGATTATACCAATGCGTCGCGCACGATGATTTACAATATCCACGGGAGGGCGTGGGATAGCGGATTATTGGAAGTTTTTGACATTCCCGTGGGCATACTCCCCGAAGTGCGATCATCGGCTGGGGAATTTGGGGTTACTGCGGATTTGGACATCTTGCCTGCGGGTATTCCCATTGGAGGAATTGCGGGCGATCAGCAAGCCGCGCTTTTTGGGCAACGCGGCGTTTTCAAAGGTGATATTAAAAATACGTATGGCACGGGGTGTTTTACACTTTTTCAAACGGGTGATCGGGCTGTACAATCCGCGCATGGTCTGTTGACGACGCTTGCGTGTGGACCTTCTGGGCGCGTATCCCACGCGCTTGAGGGCGCGGTGTTCAGCGCGGGCGCAACTGTTCAATGGTTGCGCGATGGTTTGGGGATTGTTGATACAGTTGCTGAGACTGAGGCCTGGTCCCAGGCGATTGACGATACGGGAGGTGTGTATTTTGTTCCCGCATTTACCGGTCTGGGTGCGCCGCATTGGGATGCGGATGCGAGGGGCGCGATTGTAGGGCTTACACGCGGTACGGGGCGCGCCCATCTAGCACGCGCAGCCCTGGAGTCCATTGCCTATCAATCCGCCGATCTCGTCCATGCGATGGTCGCCGATTCCGGACAATCTGTGGCGAGTTTGCATGTGGATGGAGGGGCTGTGGTGAATGATTTTTTGATGCAGTTTCAAGCGGATATTCTGGATGTACCGGTGATTCGTCCAAAGTACGTGGAGACGACTGCATTGGGGGCGGGGATGCTGGCGGGATTGGCGGTAGGCGTGTGGGATGATGCTGCCGCGCTTGCCGATATTAACCCACCGCAACGCACCTTTGAGCCTGCGATGTCACAGGATCGCCGCGAGGCATTGCTGGCGGGCTGGCACAAAGCAGTAGAGCGAATCCTGTCGGCGTAACCTATAGGCATTCTCACTGTATTTGTTCCAAATAGGCAAGATGGGTTTGGGCGGCTTTTTTTTGAGGATCAATGGCGAGCATATCGCGGTAGTGCTGACAAGCTACCGCGATATCGTTTTTTTGTTCGGCAATGATGGCCAATCCGTGTAGAACGCGGGTATTTTCCGAACTCTGTTCTCGGATGTGCAGCAGCAGTATTTCAACATCATCAATATAGTCGGGATAATGCAGCGATTCCTTATTTTCTTGAGACAATACCAGGAGATTTAACAACGGATTCACACTGCCAGCAACGCCGCCACCTCGACGCGGTTTGAGATCAATTTTATCCCCAATTTCGGGAAGGCCGAGAATAATGGCTTCAATCAGGGATTCTGTCGCTTCATCTAACCGATCCAGTTCAATTAAAACATTGCCTCGGTTATAGTGCACAGCGGGATTATCGGGTACCAGTTCAGATAAGATGTCGTAAATCCTCAGTTCCTGTTCAGAATTTTCTGTCTCGGCCAAATGTTCAGCCCGATCATAGAGTTGCTCAATTTTAGTATGATTTCTATCCGCGATTTCTTGCGCTTGTTTCTCATATTCTGGATGCACCAGCAAGACGAGTTGCCCTTTTTGATCTCGTGAAAACAGGGGTGTTTTGACTGTGTGCAGAATGTCGCCCAATTCCGAAATAATTTTGTTCAAAAACGCAGGGGATCGCGATTGAAAAATGGGTTTCCAGGTATTGAGATCATGCGATACATCAACGGTCCACAATTCGAGAGATAAAAAACTCCTGAGCGTTGACTTCAACTGTTCTGTGGTTTCAAAAAAAAACGATGTTGTGTAACCATCTTCTACATAGTGGTGAACGAGCCATCGACTGACTTCGCGCTGAATAACCCAGGCGTCCTCCATGCAATTGGTGATTGTGAGAATTGACCAGAGCGGAATATCGGAATGTACTTTTGCAAGCGCCTGATCAATGGTACACGATTCACCTTCCTCATCATTCTGAGCCAGATGGACATTGTCGAGAAAGTTTTCTATGGATAATGCGCGTTTTTCTCGTTCGCTTTCTGCGATCACGAGAAAAGGCTCCTGGAAATTTTCCCGGTCAACCGTCAGTGTACGCACAAGTTCCCGATCGCTCATCGCTGCGCACTGTTGTATAACTCGATCACTCATGTTCATAAACTCAACGGTGATATTCGCGCAAAGACAAACGCTTTCGCGGTCGTTGGATGTCTATGGGGTCTTCTGGCACACTAACGTCATTGCGCATCTTGCGACCGAGCTTGCGAATCAGATGAACACCCCACCATATTAGTGCCCCGATCACAGCCATTACCATCCCAATGCTGCGACCACTGGCACTTTCAAGGCTCTTGAGCAAACTGTTAATCAGATCTTCCACCGTTAATCGCTTTTTTAAAAATACGGCTCGATATTTTTTTCGATGCGTTCGAGGATGGGGGTATCATCCACTTCGGTTTCAAATGGTTCACCTGTTACGCGCTCGAACAAATCGATGTATCGCGCGGAAACTTGTGTGCGAATTTCGTCATCCAATTCGGGAATATTATCGTCGGAAATTCCCTTATCCACGAGCCAGAGGCGCAAAAATTCTTTGTCCAGACTTTCGGGTTCTTCGCCGCGCGCATGGAGGTCTTCATAAGAGTCCAGGATCCAGTAGCGCGAAGAGTCGGGCGTGTGAATCTCATCGGCGACGGTTAGATTGCCATCTGGGTCCAGTCCCATTTCGTATTTTGTATCCACGAGAATCAAACCGCGCTGTGCGGCCAGTTCTGTGCCGCGTGCGAACAATTCCAGAGCCACTTTCTCGACTTCTGCCCATCTTTCTGCATCGACCAGACCGCGCTCGACAATTTCCTCCGGCGAGATCGATTCGTCGTGATCTTCTGCTTTTGTGGTCGGCGTGATAATCGGTTCGTCAAATTTCTGATTTTTTATCATGCCGTCGGGCAAATCAACGCCGCAGAATTTCCGTACACCATTATTGTAATTTGTCCATACTGAGGTGTCTGTGCTGCCGGTCAGGTATCGCCGTACGACGATTTCGACGAGTAGCATATCGAGTTCCCGCGCAACCGTCACATTGGGGTCCGGTACGTCAAGTACCTGATTGGGTACGATATCTGCGGTCTGATCAAACCAGTATTTTGCGGTTTTGTTCAATACCTGTCCCTTCAGGGGGATCGCACCGAGTACATGGTCAAACGCGCTTTGCCGGTCTGTGGTGATGAGAATGCGTTTGTCGTCGAGGAGATAGATGTCCCGCACTTTCCCTTTTTGGTATTGATTCGCCCAACGGTCAAATTTGGCTTCCAATAAACAGTTATTCAGTTGTGAACGGATTTGGTCTTGAGAAATCATGGATATACACTCCTTAAAAAAATTATTTATGGTTGCTTTATGCCGCGCGGAAATGTACGGCGTGGCCCCTTTCTGGGAACCAGATTACGTCCAGCATCAGGGACAGGGCTACGCCGAGGACATAGCCGACGAGCAAACCGATGAAAAAGGGGCGGGATTTGTGATAGACAGAGGGGCCGCCCACTTTGAGCATCACCAGCTTAATCAGCCAGGCGATAAATAATGTGAAACTGCTGGCGCGAATCAAGGGCGTTCCAGAAAGCGCGAGGCCCACCGGGTGCAGGGGCCACCACACAAACCGATGGCGCATAAAAATGAGGCCAATCATCGCCAGACCGCCTATGCCGAAAAAGACCAGATTTTCGGGATTATCCACGTAAAAGGGCGGATTGTCGGCATTCTTGACCGCGTTGGCGGAATTCCTGAAATAATTGCGCGCGCTTCTGGGAATTTCGTGGACATTAAAATTAAACGCGCCCTCGTCATAGCCCAATTTCAAAGTGAGAAAAATACTCGTTACAAAACTCACCGCAAAAGCCATGTAAAGCGTGGCTATTAACTTGCGGCGGTTGTCGGTGATGCCCTCGGACAACTTGCCGACCTGTGCGGTCGCTGGCAAAAACAAGCCCTTGGCATTTCCCGTAATCAAATTGGCAAAGCGAAACGCCACATGCGTGGTGGGTGGAATCCCGACATTGCCGAAAAAGGGCGCTACGTAATTCCACGCAATTCCCGGTATCTGCGTGTAGGGCATGCCGGTGTCTGACAAAATTTTCGCCATTCCAATATATCCACAAACGCACGCCATTAGCAGAAGGGCACTGATGATGGGATCCATGTTCATCTGCATCATCCAGATAAACAAAAACGCGAGGCCCGCCACCACGCCGATCACAGCGGCGCGATAGGACAGTAGTTCATCGCGGTCATCCACGCTGTCGTCTTTGCCAAGAGCTTTCATTATCACATCCCGCAAATGCAGCCGCGCCACCCAGAACATCGAAATCACCAGCACGACGAACGCGCCGCGCGTCTGCCATTGGTACACGCCGCGATAGGCAACGGGAACCATGGATTTATATCCCAATTTATTGAGCCAGCCGCCTTCGACAATGAAGAGGAGATCGAATACCCATAAGCTGAGCAACACATCGAGACTGGCAAAATAGGAAAAGAAGATGGAAAACAAGCCCACCGATGCCCGAATGCGCGGAAATTGTGGGTCAATGATATGCCATCTGCCCCCGTGAATGGGAAAGCGCGGGAAATTTGGCAAAAAATAATTGATACAATTCCAGGCGATCATGCCAAATGCCAGGGCGAATCCAACCCAGAACAGGCGATTGTACATAAAGCCGGGCAATGCGCGTTTGTCGCCTCCGGGTTCGGACACCATATTGATAAGGGGGGCCATGGCTGGATATGCCAGGCGTTCGTTTTGCACCCACTGTTTTCTAAAAATGACGCCTATACAGACCAGCACGACAAACGCTGCCGTAAAAGCCATAAACCACCAGAATAGCGGCAGTACCCATATATCCCATGGGATAGCTGCGCCTTCGGGACGGCCTTCAAAAAACCATGCGATTCCATTGCCAGCATTGGTGGGAATCATAAAATCGGGCAGATGCGGGTGCAGTAATTCGGCCCAGTTGTTGTCTTCGGTCGCGTAAAAATAAGGTGCAGAAATATACCCGATCAAATACCCCGTGCTGCTCCAGCTCGGTATGGTTGCGCCCACGAGGCCCATCGACAAAATGGTGTGCCATTCTCCGGATTGAAGTGAGAATCGCGCAAGCCTGCCCATTATTGCGAGCGCAATCAGCATGGTAATAAATACGATGAGCATGGCCATTGGAATGTGCGATAGCACCATGCGCGAGCCGTGATAATGAAATCGCACATAGACCGCTATCACATCCAGTAGTACCACCAGGAGCAGTCCCAATCCGATGGCCCGTGGCGTAATGCCCCCGCGAGGAGATTGTTCGGCCTCGCGGCCAATATTTGGTACTTGTGTTGCCATCCTCGATGTTCCTTAAAGAAATTCAGCGAATCTACAGTGCATGTCCGCGCAAAACTTCGCGGCACTGTCCCTCGCTATTGCCCGTCACATTGTAGGCAAAGGTATTCATGCGGCGGTCTCGATGCGATGTATTTGGTCCCGATCCGTGGATGGTCAAGGCACTGAAAAACACACCATCGCCCGGTTCCATCGCCACGGGTACCGCGTCTTCTCGCTCGCGGTAGTGTCCCGGCAAAAATACGCCAAAACTCGTTTGTGCGCGTTCGTGTTCTTGTAGGCCCCATTTGTGGCTGCCGGGGATGAATTGAATACATCCGTTTTCATCATCTGTCCCGTCAATGGCGAGTTGGCAATTCACCATCAAAGGCCGATTGTCTTCGCGTTTCCAATACGCGTAATCCTGATGCCAGGGTATTGCCGTGCCATCGCGTGCGGCTTTCATCAATAGCTTGCTGTGATACAGTGAGATATTTGGTCCAATCAGTACCTCAATAATATCCAACATGCCATCGCAGCGCAATGCGCGATTTAATCCCTCGCTGATTACTTCGCTGTGCATCAACTGTCGGATACGCCTGGGCAGGTGTTCATCCTCAAATTCTTCCCATGAGATCCCGACTCCACCGTGTGCGTTTTCTGCCATTCGCTCGTGCAAGCCCGCAATTTCGCGTTCGATATGGGAAATCTCTCCGGAGGTGATCAATCCCTTTTTTAACACATATCCATTCTGATCGTAGAATTTTTGTTCTGCATCTGTTAGTCCCATTGAACACTCCTTTGTTGTTTCACAGCATCTAATTTACAAATTATGACGCGCTCTTGCAAAATCAATTATATTGTATAGCGTGCAAATTAGAAATAGGGAACAGAAATAGAGTGGTTAACGTCTTAAATTGATGCGTTATGATTATTTTAGAGAAAAATCCGACCTTTTTTCACCGCCCAATTGGGCATAAAAATAAGGAAAGCCGATGAAAATACGTATTCTTTTTTCTTTGTTATTTTGTAGTTCCCTTTTGGGAAGTATTTCCGAGGCGTCTGATTGGACACACTGGCGCGGTCCTATGCAAAATGGCGCTTCGCCGGAGACGGGGCTTATTTCTACATGGTCTCTGGAGGGCGAAAATCTGATCTGGCGTCGCGAGTTTATCGGCAGATCTACACCGATTATTGTAAATGGTCGGGTCTATGTTATCGGGCGAACCGGCAAAGACATAACCGAGCAGGAGCACATCGCGTGTTTTGATGCGGAAAAGGGCGATCTCATTTGGGAAAAAAAGTTCAATGTCTGGCACTCAACCATAACCTTCAATCGTCTGGGATGGGCAAGCCTGGGGGCCGATGGCGAGACCGGTAATATTTACGCCCATCTCGTCAGTGGGTTATTGATCTGTTTTGATACCGATGGCTATGTCCAGTGGCAGCGGTCTCTAACCGAAGAATTTAACCGATTCTCCGGTTATGGCGGGCGATTGCACACGCCCGTTGTCGATGGCGATCTGGTCATCATCAGCATGGGCAATCGCGGATGGGCTGGCGCACCGCCTTCTCATCGGTATGTTGCCTTTAATAAACACACGGGTGAAACCGCGTGGATGGCTCGTCCGGGCGGCGGTGGGCAGGTTGATTTAACCGTTTACTCTACGCCTGTTGTCACGACAATTGACGGGCAGCGCGTGTTGGTTGCTGGCAATGGCAATGGCGGTATTTTTGCCTTCAAAGTCGCAACGGGCGAAAAAGTATGGGGTTTTCCATTCAGTAAGCGCGGCATCAACACTTCGCCTGTCGTGGCTGATAATCGCGTTTTTGTCGCACATAGCGAAGAAAATGTCGATAATACCTCTCTTGGTCGCGTTACATGTCTGGATGCGCGTACGGGCAAAGAAATCTGGCGACAAGACGGTATGACCTCGGGCTATGCTTCGCCAGCGGTTCACGCGGGGCGCGTCTATGTGATCGACAATTCGGCCAATGTGCATTGTTTAGACGCCAAAACGGGAAAGCAATATTGGGAACAAAATATCGGCACTGTGGGCAAGGGATCGCCGACCTGGGCCGATGGAAAACTCTATGTTACTGAGGTCAATGGCGGCTTCCAGATTCTCAAAACGAACAATATGGGCGCGGAAGTGCTCGACAAAAAGAAAATCGCAATGCCCGAAGGTGGGCATGCCGAGATCTACGGGTCAGTCGCTGTTGCGTATCGCCGCATCTATTTTGCGACCGAAGCCGGGTTGTTTTGTCTGGGCGATAAAAACGCGCGATTTGAAGTCACGCCTTCTCCTCATACAAAGCACGAAAGCGCGCCTTCGAGTGCCGAACCAGCATCTATTCTTTCTATTCCGGCTGAGGCGACCATACAACAGGGCGAGGTACTGCCCCTGCGGGCAGAGGCTTATGACGAGAAGGGGCGCTTGATCGGCAATGCCGACGCCGAGTGGTCGTTGAATGGCCTGGATGGAGAAATAAAGAATAATCAGTTTGTACCATCCCGACCGGGACAGGGCGGCTGGATCACGGCCAAACTGGGTGAATTAACCCGACAAACCTGGGTGCGCGTGGTGCCCGATGTGCCCTGGACAGAGGATTTTGAAAATGTCGAAGTCGGCACAAATCCATTGCACTGGGTGTGGGGGGGAAGGGGTTTTGCGGTGGAGGAAAAAGATGGCAACAAGGTTCTGGCAAAACCACCGGCTGCACGCGGCTTAGATCGCTCAAATCTCTATGTGGCGCCGTACAAACTCAGTGGCTATACTATTCAGGCCGATCTTATGGGTACGCAAAACAAGCGGCGTCGTCCCGATATGGGTCTTATCGCGCATCGCTATATCCTCGATCTTCAAGGCATTCACCAGCGCCTCGAGATTCGGTCGTGGTCGTCGGATTTGCGTATGGCAAAACGCATTGATTTCCACTGGGATATGGGGGTGTGGTACACCATGAAAATGAGAGTTGATATCGAAGGCGGCAAAGCTATCGTTCGGGGCAAAGTCTGGAAAAAAGGCGATCCCGAACCCGATGCGTGGAGTATTGAAGTAGAGGATCCCCTGCCGATAGAAGAGGGCAGCCCCGCGCTTTACGGCTATTCACCCGCCACGATTTACTACGATAATGTGAAACTGTGGTAATCTTTATAACCCCTTACAGGTAAAGGAATAAAATGAAATTGAAACGACTTTTTAGCGGATGTGTCATCGTTGGTTTGATCGTATCGACTGGTATTGCTGAAGAGGTTATGTGGGGATTTACTCCAGATCGCAACCTCGTGTCAGACGCAAAAAATTTGCCGATGAACTGGAATGTAGAAACGGGTGAAAATATCGTCTGGAAAGCAGATCTCGGTTCGCAGTCCTACGCCGGTCCCATCAGGATTGGTGGGAAAATATTCATGGGCACAAATAACCAGATTGAGCGCAATCCCAAAGTTACGGGTGACAAGGGCGTGATCATGGCTTTTCAGGAATCCGATGGAAAATTTCTCTGGCAAGCAGCGCATCCCAAGCTGCCCGCGGGGCGCGTCAATGACTGGCCACAACAGGGCATTTGCTCCACGCCTTATATTCGCGGAGATCGGATGTATTATATCTCGAATCAATGTCGCGTGGTGAGTGCGGATACAGAGGGGTTTTTGGATGGGGAAAATGACGGTCCATATACCGGGGAAGAGGATACGAGCGACATCGGTGTGGATATTATCTGGGAATACGACATGATGGAAGAACTGGATGTGTTCCCTCACAATTTGGCGACCTGTTCGCCCGTGGGGGCGGGCAATCTCCTGTTTGTCATCACCGCCAATGGTGTTGACGAGGGTCACATTGCCATCCCTTCACCTCTATCGCCCAGCTTTATTGCGGTCGATCTCAATACGGGGGAACTGGTATGGGAAAAAGCCTATCCGGGTGAAAGTATCTTGCACGGGCAGTGGTCCAATCCCGCTTATGGCGTTATCAATGGCAAGCCGCAGGTGATCTGCCCTGGGGGCGATGGCTGGGTTTATTCGCTGGAAGCCGAGACCGGGGACTTGATCTGGAAATTTGACTGCAATCCAAAAGACTCTGTGTGGGAATTGGGTGGACGGGGCACGCGCAATGCGATTATCTCCACTCCAGTTATTTACGATAACAAGGTTTTTATCGGCGTTGGGCAAGATCCGGAGCACGGCGAGGGCATTGGTCATTTGTGGGCTATTGATGCAACGGGTACAGGAGATGTGACGGGAAGCCATGCAGTTTGGCACTTTGGCAATGAAAATTACAACCGGACTATTTCTACGGTGGGCATCAGCGATGGCCTGCTCTATGCGGCAGATCTGAGTGGGTTTGTCTATTGTCTCGACGTAAAAACTGGCAAACAGCACTGGAAATACGATACATTTGCCGCGATATGGGGATCGCCTTTTGTCGCTGATGGGAAGGTATATATCGGCGATGAAGATGGCGATGTGGCGATTTTGAAAGCTGGAACACAATTTGAACTGATCAACGAAATCAACATGGGCAGTGCCGTATATACCACGCCTATTGCAAAAGATGGCATGCTCTACATTGGCACGCGCAATACGCTGTATGCGATTAAGGGCGAGTAGGAGAGGTCACAATATGGAAGTTCTGGCAACACCTATTGTCGATAAGGTCAAAGAAGCGCGCGATACCCTCGATGCCCATGTGCGAGATATGGTCGCCTGGCATTTTAATCCCACTACGGGGTGTCCATTCTGGCTGGAATTTGCAGGGGAATTGGATTTTGATCCACGTCGAGAGATCGGTGGGTACAGTGATTTGAAATATCTCGGGCATTTCCAGGATGAATGGCTGCGCGGCGGTCCCGTGCGGCGATGGATCCCGAGGGGAAGCGAGGGGCAGCGGACTTATGTATTTGAAACGGGTGGCTCAACCGGTGTGCCCAAATATCGGATTAGTCAAAACGATTTTCAAATCGACTACGAGATGTTCAGTGAGCACCTTTCTGAAGAAACATTTCCAAAGGGTGCGGACTGGTTGATGCTGGGACCCACAGGTCCCCGGCGATTGCGCCTGGCTGTCGAATATCTCTGTCAGATTCGCGGTGGGATTTGCTTTCTCGTGGATCTCGATCCCCGATGGGTCAACAAGCTGATCAAGCGCGGCGCCCTCCAGGAATTGGAACTCTACAAAGCCCATGTCATCGATCAGGCACTCACGATTCTGCGCGCCAATGACAATGTGAAATGCATGTTCACGACTCCCAAGCTTCTCGAAGAATTATGCGAAAAAATTTCTCTGCAAAAAGCCGGGATTAGCGGCATTTTCTGCGGGGGAACAGAGATGAACGCACAATTCAATCGCTTTGCGAGAGAAGAGCTTATCCCGGGCATTGATTTTGTTCCTACCTACGGCAATACCCTAATGGGACTGGCTTATTCCAAGCCGCTCGAATCCGGAGATAACTACGCGATTACGTATTATCCGCCCGTACCCCGCGCGTTTATCGAACTGGTAAAGCCGAACAATCCCGATGAAGTGGTCGATTACGACGAAGTCGGGCGCGTGATGCTGACGACGCTTACAAAAGAATTTTTTATGCCCCGCTTTCTCGAACGCGATGAGGCCGAACGCGCCAAACCGATTGAAGCCTATCCCTGGGATGGCGTGAGAAACCTGGGTCTGCTCTCTGAGTTGCAGGAATCCGTGGTCGTTGGGGTGTATTAAATCGGGTGGATCGTATCACTCAAGGCAGTTCCACCTCACGGCAAAAGGTAGAAAAGGGCAACACGCGGGTGTTGTCTGTTGCGTTGCCAAAATCTTTTGTACCCAGGTGTACCTGGTAAAATCGCGGAATATCTGTTCGCTCTCTGAAGTACTTGCAGGCGGGCGAATTACCGCGCTCACCGGTTTTGCACTCGACGGCAAATTCAGCATATCCATCGCGTAGAACGACAAAATCTACCTCGCGCTTGTCGGTATCTCGGATAAAGCGCAATTCCATGTCATATCCTTCCGTATCTTCGATATAGTGGCAGTACTTCAGTAAGTGTCCGGCCACCATGTTCTCAAACCGGGCACCGCGATCTGTTACGCGCGACCAGTCCCAGAAATACAGTTTTTTCTCCTTGCGCACAGCTCTGATCCTTTTCGCACCAAATGGTGGAATGCGATAGCACAGGTATAGCCTTTCAAAGATCGCGAGCCAGCGTTCGACGGTTTCGTGAGCCACTTGCAAGAGTTTGCTGAGGCTGTTGACCGAAAGCGGGGATCCCACACAGGCGGGCAGGTGAGATAGCAAGAGGTCTAACATGGATACCTCGCGCACATTTTCCAGATCGCGGAGGTCTTCATAGATGACTCTTGCGGAATGCTCGCGTAGCCACCTGCGGTGAAATCGCGTCTCCCCCCTGAGAAAAGGCTCCGGAAAACCGCCAAATCTGAGCAGTTGTGCCACGAGCGTGTTATCTGACTCCCGTCCGCATTCCATCAGCGTGAAGGGATGCAGGCGGTAGTAGTGATATCGCCCCTGCAAGGAGTCGCCGCCTTTGCGGTAGTAATCCAGCCGTGCCGAGCCAGTGACAATAAAAGAAACGGATGTCTTGTTTTTGTCGAATAGTCCTTTCATTAGATTTCGCCATTGTGCGTACTTGTGAATTTCATCGAAAATGATGCGGGTCTGTCCAGAAGGTAGTCGTCCCGCCAGAATGTCCTCGCGGTCGGCCAGTACATCCCAGTTCAGGTAGGCGGGTGATGACTCATTCTGATCTTGCCCCAACAGTGAGATTGCGAGTGTTGTTTTTCCAACCTGGCGCGGACCGCCGATGAATATCATTCTGTCTGCGATATCTGCTTCAATATGATCCGTGATGTAGCGGGGTTCCATACTTATTACCTTTCTTGCATGTCGTGAGTATTTTAGACTAAACCACAATATACTCGTGAGTATTTTAGAGTCAATATGAAAATACTCACATTATTGCGCTTGCTTTTATTTGGGTGAAAAGCTACTTTTTATGTTCTACAACGCAGTTTAAAACTACACTTGTGCCTAATTTTATGACTATAAATCCCTTCCCAAAATGTTGCAGAGAGGCGATAATTAGTCTTTCAAAGAGGCGAGATATATGATTCACTTACCCATTTTACGCGCGGGGGAACCGTACACGAGCTTGAGCGTTCAGGAAGTGTCGCATATTCAAACTGGCGAGCCACTCGTTCAGGTCAGTCAGGCAAACCGGGGGCTGGTAGCTAAAGACTTGAATGCAGCGGCGGCGAACAAACACGCGCTCGACAGGCTGAGTGTATCCGAACTCGTGGGCATAACCCGCGAAGCCGCGCGCTTATTTGCAGAAGCCGATTTGCCCATTGGCGATCATATCCAGACGCCCGATGATTATGTCAAACAGGTGTCTGGCACAACGGGTATGCCCGAAGCGCTCTGCCGCGCGAATATGGAAAAAATTCAGCTCGTATGCACGGAGATCGAAGCTGTTTTAGGAGGTCTCACGCGCGGGTTAGATCTCGCTGTGCTCGATGAGGGCTGGCACGATCAGGATGGTCGTTCTCTCAGCTATATTTGCCAGGCCGATGCCCTCGGGGCTATATTGCCGAGCAATTCACCGGGGGTGCACGCGCTGTGGGTTCCAGCCATACCACTCAAGGTACCACTCGTTCTAAAACCCGGACGCGAAGAGCCCTGGACGCCTTTCCGAATTGCACAGGCGTTTATAGAAGCGGGGTGCCCGCCAGAAGCGTTTGGGTTTTATCCCACAGATCACGGTGGTGCCACTGAAATTTTGCTTCGCTGCGGTCGCTCTATGCTCTTTGGGGGCGGGGCGACGGTCGCGCCTTGGCTGAGCGATCCCCGCGTGGAAATTCACGGGCCTGGGCAGAGTAAGGTCATTATTGGCGAAGATGTGATAGACCGCTGGGAAGACTATCTCGACATCGCGGTTGCTTCAATTACTGCAAATGGCGGTCGCTCCTGTATCAACGCGTCGGGGGTGTGGGTTCCCGCGCATGGTCGAGAAATTGCCGAAGCACTCGCAGAGCGATTGGCAAAAGTTGTCGGGAGACCTCTTGATGATCCAGAAGCGCAGATCGCGGCATTTACCAACCCCGCATTCGCCGATCAAATTTCGCTGGCTATAGATATCAACCTGAAAACGCCAGGGGCCGAAGAACTGACCGAGAAATTGCGCGGTGATCGGCTGGTCGAGATCGATGGGTTGAAATTCTTAAATCCCACAGTTGTCTGGTGTGACGATTTTGAACATCCTCTTGCAAATACCGAATATTTGTTCCCATACGCGAGCGTAGTCGAGGTTTCTCAGTCGGAAATTTTGGACAAGATTGGACCAAGCCTTGTGGTGACAGCCATAACAGAAGACCGTGTATTTATCGATAAATTGCTCAATTCTCCCCATGTAGAAAGACTGAATGTGGGTGCGATTCCCACGCATCAGATATCATGGGATCAACCACACGAGGGCAACTTGTTCGAGCACCTGTACCGGCAGCGCGCGCTGCAATGGGCGAAACAGGCTTAGGAGATGAAAGCATTTGATTTTTGTCCTACTACGCGCGTGGTGTTTGGGGAGGGCACACTCGCGCAATTGGGGAAATTATCAGAAACATTGGGCGGTAGCCGTATTCTTTTTGTGACCGATCCAGGGATTGTAAGTGCCGGGCTTGCAGACCGTGCGATTGCGGTGCTTCAACGCGCTTCCCTGGATTTTTTTGTGTTTGATAGAGTGGGCGAAAATCCTACGACCACGCATTTAGAGGCCGGTGTTGCGTTTGCAAAAGCGCGTGGAAATATTGATCTGATCGTCGGTATGGGCGGGGGTAGCGCGATGGATTGTGCCAAGGGGATCAATTTTATCCTGACCAACGGCGGCCAGATGGCAGATTATTGGGGTATGGGCCATGCGGCAAAACCCATGTTGCCTTCTATCGGGATTCCAACGACTGCGGGCACAGGGAGCGAAGCGCAGTCCTACGCGCTTATTTCCGATGCAAAAACGCATGTCAAGATGGCCTGCGGCGATCTGAAAGCGCGATTCCGAAGTGTTATTCTCGATCCGTCACTGGTTGAAAGTGCGCCGAAAGATGTCGCAGCAGCAGCGGGTATAGATGCCATCGCACATGCCATTGAGAGTTATGTTTGCACACGCCGCAATGCTATTTCTATGATGTTTGCGCAAAAGGCGTGGGAATTGCTTTCATCGAGTTTTGAAAGCGTGCTGAAGGATGCTTCCGATAGCGAGGCGAGGAGCAAAATGCTTTTGGGCGCGCACTTCGCTGGCGCGGCTATTGAGAATGCCATGTTGGGGGCAGCCCATGCGTGTGCCAATCCATTGACCGCGCATTTTGGTATTGTACATGGCGTTGCTGTGGCACTTTTGCTGCCCGCTGTCGTCCAATTTAATGGCGAAACCGAAAGTACGCGTTATCGCGGACTCGGAGTTGATGTTGATGAACTCGTCGAGAAGGTCGTTTTTTTGAAAGAATGTGCGAATCTGCCTTCTCGATTGCGCGACCTCGGCGTAGCGCGTGACAGGCTCCCAATACTGGCAAAAGATGCAACCGAACAATGGACGGGTACTTTTAATCCGAGACCCGTGGATGAAGATGATTTTCTCGCCCTTTACGAATCTGTGTATTGATCCGCAGATGACGCAGATGGGCGCAGATGAAAGGCTTTTATGCACATACATGATGAAACAGGTAACAATGTAACCCTCTGTGTTCATCTGTGTTTATCTGTGGTTGCTTTTTTTAGTTTATTTTTAATTCCCATCCATGCAGAAGAATGGAGCCGATTCCGCGGGGATGCACAATCTACGGGTGTTGCAAATAGTAGCCTGCCGGCTGAACTGGATGTGTTGTGGACGGCACAGATCGAAATAGGGATTGAATCCACCGCCGCAATTTGGCAAGACGTGGTGTATGTGGGCGGGTTGGATGAAAAGCTATACGCTTTTGATTTTGATAGTGGTGCGATCAAGTGGACCTATTCGGCTACGGGTGAGATCAAATCGTCGCCATTGGTTTTTGAAAAAACCGTGTATTTCGGCGATGGCAATGGCGTTTTTCACGCTGTTGATGCCCAGACAGGTAACGCACTTTGGACGTTTCAAACGGATGGGGAGATTATCTCGTCGGCAAATGCAACCGGGGGCCGCGTCCTGTTTGGGTCTTATGATCAGTTCTTATACTGCCTCGCGCCGGACGACGGGTCTTTGTTGTGGAAAATAGAAACGGATGGTTATGTTCACGGTATGCCGGCTATCGCACAAGCGCATACGCTGATCGCGGGGTGTGATGGTCTCTTGCGCGTTATCGATATTGCCAGTGGAAAAGAACAATCGCAAATTGAACTCGGTGCTTATGTGGGAGCCAGTGCAGCCGTTCATCAGACGCGCGCTTATGTGGGGACTTATGAGAGCCAGGTTTTGTGCATTGATTTAAATGCAAAAGAGATTGCCTGGAGATACGAACACCCACAGCGGAAATTTCCCTATGTTGCATCGCCATCCACGACCCGCGAGCGGGTTATTGTTGCGGGGCGCGATAAGATGGTTCACGCGCTTGATCCCGATACGGGGGATGTTTTGTGGACCTACACATCTCGCTCTCGATTTGAAGCGTCTCCCGTTGTGGTGGGCGATCGCGTTTTTGCAGGTACAATGGATGGAAAAATTGTGGCATTAAATCTCGATACGGGTGAATCCGAGTGGGAATTTGTAACCGGGTCGGGATTTGTCGCCTCGCCGAGTGTGGCGCGCAAGCGGCTGATTATTGGCACAACAGATGGTACGTTATATTGTTTTGGAAAGGCGGAAGAATGAGCGAGCAAATTCAGATTCCAGAGCCAGCGACAACCCGCAAAGTGTGGAAGGAGACAGATGTTGGTAGCGTGTTTGTCTCCAATTATCCGCCTTACTCTTTCTGGCGCGATGAAAATACAGCGCGGATTGAAGAGATGTTGCACACATCTGATTCGGGAGAGAGAGAAGTACCACTGGGCCTTTACATGCATATTCCATTTTGCCGAAAACGGTGTAAGTTCTGTTATTTTCGGGTTTATACAGATCGCAATAGCACGGAAATTCAGACGTATTTAGATGCTCTGGCAAAAGAAGTGGAAACTTATAGCACGTTGCCGCGTATTGCAGGTCGAAAATTGAACTTTGTTTATTTTGGTGGTGGTACGCCGTCTTATATTGGTGTCAAACACTTGAAGGTATTGGTTGACCGGGTCAAGGCTGTGATGCCCTGGGACGATGCGGAAGAGGTGGCATTTGAATGCGAACCGGGTACGCTGTCAAAATCCAAAGTTGAGGCTGTTCGGGAAATTGGCGTCACGCGCTTGAGCCTGGGTTTGGAGAACTTAAATGACGATATTTTGCGGGAGAATGGTCGCGCACACGTCAGCAAAGAAATTTACAGGGCTATGCCCTGGGTCAAGGCGCAGGAATTTGCACAGGTCAATGTGGATTTAATCTCCGGTATGGTGGGGGAATCGTGGGAGACGTGGCGAGATACAGTGCAGGGCACCATTGATCTCGATGCGGATAGCGTTACTATTTATCAGATGGAGTTGCCGTTTAATACGACGTATTCAAAGGCGATACGCGATGGGGGAGGTTTACAGGTCGCAGATTGGGAAACCAAGCGCGCATGGCACAATTATGCGATTGAAGAGTTTGCCAAAGCGGGCTATGAAACATCGAGTGCTTATACGCTGGTCAAAAAAGGGCGCTTGAACAAATTTGTCTATCGAGATGCCCTGTGGCGTAGCGCGGATCTCGTCGGTACGGGTGTGGCTTCTTTTTCTCATGTGGGCGGCATGCATTTTCAAAATCAGACGCACTGGGATCCCTATATCGAAACCGTTGAGAAAGGCCAACTTCCGATCAATCGATCTTTTGTGCCGACAAAAGAAGAGCGGCTGATCAGAGAGATGATTTTGCAACTCAAGCTGGGGCGGATTGAGACAGCGTATTTTCAGGATAAATTTGGTGTCAATATTTTGCAGCAATTTGGTGATGCCTATCAGAAGCTCAGGGAATACGAGATGCTGGATTTCGATTCGCAGAGTATCACTCTGAGCCGGGAGGGACTTTTGCGCGTCGATCAGTTGCTGCCCGAATTTTACCACGAAAAATATCGCAATTCGCGTTATACATAAGCGCTCAATTTCCACTAACTATGGAGGATATATGACATACAGGTATTATTTGTTAATCGCCGTTGTGCTGTGTTTTTCTTCCGCACACGCGGATTGGCCCCAATGGCTGGGTCCCAATCGAACGGGTATTTCTTCTGAAACGGGGTTGGTGACAACCTGGACAAAAGATGGGCCAACGGTTGTGTGGCAACAAGAACTCGGTGAGGGGTTTTCCGGTATCTCGGTCGCGGATGGCCGGGTCTATACGATGTTCTCTGCTGGGGAAGACGAATTTGTCATTTGTCTGAATGAAGAAACAGGCAAGGAAATCTGGCGTTTCAGGACTGGTGCCAAATTTTATGAGCGTCAAGGTGGGAACGGTCCCCGTTCTCAGCCTACTGTGGATGGCGAGCGGGTTTTTGTGCTGAGTGCCGAAGGCTGGTTGTACGCGCTCAATGCAAAAGATGGGAAAAAACTTTGGCTGGTTGATCTTTACGATGGATTGGGCAGTCGCGTGCCAAAATTCGGGTTTTCGACGTCGCCGCTGGTCGAAGGCGATTTGTTGCTCTTAGAAGTGGGCACACGGCAAGGGACGTTTATCGCTTTGGATAAGACAAATGGCGCTGTCAAGTGGGCGTCTCAACGAGATGTCGTGTCTTATTCATCGCCTATTGCTGCAGATATTGCGGGTATTCGCCAGGTGGTTTTTGTTTCGGGCGAAGCCGCGGTTGGGCTTTCTCCCACAGATGGCTCGCTCTACTGGCGATTTCCCTGGTCCACGTCTTATGATCTGAATGTTGCCACGCCAATTTTAGTGCCCCCAGATCACATATTTATTTCTTCGGGTTATGACCACGGGGCAGCTCTGTTGCAAATCTCCCCGGAGGGAGATGGTCTGAGCGTTAAAAAGGTGTGGGAAAGCCGCGGTATGAAAAATCATTTTGGCACATCGCTTCTGATCGGCGACTATATCTATGGTTTTGACAATGCGATCTTGAAATGTATTGAGGCAAAGACCGGCAAGGAACAGTGGAAACGCCGGGGGTATGGCAAAGGGACGCTTATTTATGCCGATGGACAGTTGATCATTTTGAGCGATAAAGGTAAGCTCGCATTGGCAGATGCGTCGCCCACAGGTTTTCGTGAAAAGGCCAGCACACAAGTGCTGTCGGGCAAGTGCTGGACGCCACCAACGCTTGCCAATGGTAAAATTTTTGTGCGCGATATGCACAGGATTGTATGCATGGATGTATCGGGCACGCAGGCGAAACCTGCGGACACGGAGAGCGAATAATAATCGGAAAAGGCCGGGGGACTGAGATCTGACAATTGGAGAAGTCACTATGCGTTATTTTAGACAGTTTTTGATTTTTACCTGTATTCTGGGCCTGACGAGTAATTTTATTTTTGCGCAAAATACAGAAGAGGAGAAGAAGGAGGAGGAAGAACTGCCCGTTTATGCGGGAGAAGAGATCGTGGTGACGGAGAGCAAGGAAAAAGTGCCTACCGTGAGTACTATCGCGATGAAGGTTCCCGTCCCAATCCGTTTGACACCGGCGAGTATCGGAGTTGTCAATCACGGGTTGTTTCAACATCAAAGCGGCGTGGTTTTGGGGGATGCACTGCGAAATGTGAGCGGGGTCAATATTCAGACCGTATTTGGCGTTACGGATTTCTTCGTCATTCGCGGGTTCGATTCGCTTTCCAGCGGGCTGGTGCTCACCGATGGGGCGTCAGAGCCGGAAGCCACGTTTTACAATCTTTACAATTTGGATCGCGTGGAGGTACTCAAGGGACCGGGGGCATTTTTGTACGGCGGCAACCCGCTTTCTGGATCGGTGAATCTGAGTCGCAAACAACCGATTTTTTCAAATGCTTTCCAGGTCGGAGGGTCTTACGGTCCGTACAATACGGTTCGTGGAACAGTAGATGCAAATTGGGCAGATGTCGATCAGGGTGTTGCCGTGCGCATCAATGCACTGCGGCAGGTGTCTGATAGTTATAGAGACGATAAAGACAGCGGTTTGTGGGCTGTGAATCCCGCGGCGACATGGCGGCCCAGTGACAAAACCACAGTGACTGCCAATTTCGAATATGTCACCAGCAGGTACAAATCAGATGCGGGTATTCCCATTATCAATGGGGTGGTCGCAGATGTGCCGCGCACGCAATCGTATCAATCGCCTTTTGATGCGTCAGATCAAGATATTTATCGGGCGCGCGTCGATCTTCACTCTCGCTTGTCGAGACAGGTCACGCTTCGCAATAAGCTCTATTATACCGATTTTTCATGGGTATCTCAGGGTACATTGTTCAGTGGCGTTTTCCCCAATGCTCAGGGTAGCCTGGATATTCTGCGCTCACTTGTTCTTTTGGACGACCGTCAGAAAGTGTTGGGCAATCAGTTTGAGTTTTTATCCACATTCCGCACGGGACATGTAGAACACACGCTGCTTACCGGGTTGGAATTGATGCAGTGGAAAGACAAATTTACCTTAGATGTGGCGGCTTTGCCCAATATCGACGTTTTCAATCCCATGGAAACCGCGAGCCAGCCGTTTTTTATTATTCCGGGGCAATCGCAGGGGGCGGATTCAAAAAGCCGCGTTGTCGCGCCTTATGTCGTGGATCGCATTGTCTTTTGTCCCTGCTATGAGGCATTTGTAGGTGTGCGATATGACCGCATCGATTACGATGATCCCGTGACTTCTACTTCTCGCAATTACAACAAACTGAGTCCTATGGCCGGCATGGTGGTTTCATTTAAGGATGTTCTCTCGTTGTACGCCAATGTGGGTAAAGCATTTGCGCCTCCTTCGAGCCTGGTCGCAGGTCCGCGAGAGACCGAAGAGAGTTTTCAGATGGAAGTGGGCGCGAAAAAATTCCTGTTGGATGACCGCCTGCACGCGAGTCTCGCTGTTTATCATTTGGCAAAAGACAACATCGGAATTCCCGATGCGACGGGTGTCACACAGCAAGATGGAGATCAACGGTCTCGCGGTGTCGAGTTTGAGATGATGGTGCGCCCCGTGAGAAATTGGCACACGTTTTTATCCTACTCATTTTCCAATGCCACACTCACGCGCTTTGCCGAGTTTGTTCCCGTGTTCACGCAAACGGGTATTACATACCAGCTTATGGATCGTTCGGGAAATAGGGCGGCTTTTTCGCCGCGCCATATTTTCAATGTGTGGACGGCGAGAGGATTTGACAATGGGTTGGAATTTGGGATTGGCGCGCGCTATGTCACCAACCAGTTTATTGCTGCAGATAATCAATTTCAGATTGGGGATGTGATGACGCTGGATGCATCCGCGTCTTATACGTACAAGCAGATGAAATTTCGCATCAATGCTAAAAATTTGACCAATCAGGAATACGAAACGCAGGGTAGCCTTGGCGCCCCTACCTCAGTTATTCCGGCCAATCCATTTGGCCTGTACTGTGCTTTTGAAGTTAATATTTGAACTATGCCTGACTTGACTACAGACCGAAACGCGCTCTGGCAACGGCAGTTAAAGCGGTTGCGAGGTATGCTGTCTCCAGTGCTGGATGGCAATGATTTTTATCGCAATAAGTTGAATCGGGCGGGTATTTATCGACCCGAGGATATTCAGACGCGCGATGATTACAGGCTGTTGCCCTTCACGACTAAAGAGGAATTATCGGCTGATCAGATGGCGTATCCCCCTTATGGCAGCAATGTGACTTTTCCGCCAGATCACTATATCCGCGTCCATCAAACATCGGGGACTACGGGAGAGCCTTTGAACTGGTTGGATACGGTAGAGAGTTGGGATTGGTTTGCGCGTTGCTGGACTTATGTGTATCGCGGGGCGGGCGTGACGGCAAATGACAGATTGTTTTTTGCCTTTTCTTTTGGTCCTTTTATTGGATTCTGGAGCGGGCATGAAGGTGCGCGTTTAATGGGGACAATGGCCATCCCCGGGGGGGCCATGTCCTCAATTCAGCGTTTGCAAGCGATTCGGGATCATGAGGCTACTGTTCTTGTCTGTACGCCGACGTATGCCCTGCATCTGGCAGAGGTGGCTGAGGCAGAAGGTATAGATATTGCAAACGGAAGTGTTCAGACCACGATTCACGCGGGCGAACCCGGTGCGGGATTACCTGCGACCAGACAGCGCATTGAACAGGCATGGGGAGCGCGTTGTTATGATCACGCTGGGGCGACTGAGGTAGGTGCGTGGGGATTTGAATGTGCTTTTCGAGATGGCATGCATATCAACGAAGCCGAATTTATTTCTGAAGTGATCGATCCCGATACGGGCGAACAAGCGAGAGAGGGAGAGTTGGTACTCACCAATTTGGGACGCGCTGGCATGCCCGTTATTCGCTATCGCACGGGAGATCGCGTAAAGCTGAATACAGAAATTTATGATTACGGTTCGAGTTTCTCGCGTCTTGAAGGAGGCGTGATTGGACGTATCGACGATGCGTTGATTGTCCGCGGCGTCAATTTTTATCCCAGCGCGATTGAAAATATCGTGCGAGAATTTCCCGAAGTGACCGAGTTTGCGGTGGATATTTATCGGCAAGGCGAAATGGATGATATGCAAATTCGCATCGAGTTAAATGGCGGGGAGTCGGGTCCGATTTCCAATGCCATAGCCAGAGAAGTGCGACATATTCTGGGCATACGCGCTGGCGTTCAAACCGTGCCACACAATACTTTGCCGCGATTTGAGTTGAAAGCGAGACGGTTTATGGATCACCGTTAAAAATCAGCTATAGATAAAAGGAGTACATCTGCCTTCATAACACAGGTAGATCAGTTTAAAAAGAAAGGAGATAGCGATATGACAGACCTTCTTACTAAAGCCTTTGAAGAAGCGCAAAAACTTCCCGAAAAATCACAGGATGCGCTTGCCGAGCAATTGCTAAAAGATATTGAGGAAGAGGTTCGATGGGATGAATCCCTAGCAAAATCTCCCGATGTGCTTGCCGCACTCGCAGATAAGGCCAGAGAGGAATATAGAGCAGGGCGTACAAAAGAAATGGGTTTTGATGAACTGTGACTTCCCAACTAACACGAGACTTCATCCGGTGTTTCCAAAAATTACCCGACAGAGTCAAGGTAATTGCGCGAAAAAATTACAAACTTTGGAAAGAAAATAGGGCGCATCCTAGCCTTGAGTTTAAGCGGGTGCATCCAACGCAAACAATCTACTCTATAAGGATAGGAAGAGGTTGGCGAGCTCTGGGCATTTTGGAAAATGATATTATCCTGTGGTTCTGGATTGGGCCACATAGTGAATACGACATATTAGTGAAAAACTTTTAGGACCTATTTCATGATCAATCATTACGATGTCATTGTCATTGGTGGAGGACCTGCGGGAAGCACGACAGCCGCGCTTGTCGCTGAATATGGGCACCGCGTGCTGCTGTTGGAAAGGGAGGAGTTTCCCAGATTCCAGATTGGCGAATCTCTGATGCCGGGTACGTACTGGTCGTTTAAGCGACTGGGGCTGCTGGATAAGCTGAAAAAAAGTGCGTTTGTCAAAAAATACAGTGTTCAGTTTTTTAGCGGATCGGGAAAAGGCTCTGCACCATTTTATTTTCACTTACACGATCCCCACGAAAGTTCTATCACATATCAGGTATTGCGCAGCGAATTTGATCTTATGATGATGGACAATGCCCGTGAGAAAGGTGCTGAGGTCGAGCAGGGGGCGAGTGTGCATCAGGTGCATTTTTCCGGGGATAAGGCAACGGGTGTTCAGGTGAGATACCGCGATGGACAAATTAAAGATGTGTTTGCCAGTGTTATCGTAGATGCGACGGGGCGAAGCGCGCTTATTTCGAGAAGGCTAAAGACCAAGACGATTGAGCCGAAGCTCAAAAAGGCGTCCATTTTCACGCACTACAAAGGCGCGTTTCGCGATGAGGGTATTGACGAAGGTGCAACGCTGATTTTACATACGCGAGACAAGGACTCCTGGTTCTGGTACATCCCGCTGGCAGATGATGTGGCCAGCGTGGGCGTTGTTGGGGGATTGGATTATTTGCTACAAAACCGCAAGAGAACCCCTCAGGAAATTTTTGAAGAAGAGCTGGATAAGTGTATCCGCATGCAAGAACGGCTCGCAGGGGCCGAGCAGTTGTTTCCCATGAAAGTCACGCAGGACTTTTCATACCGATCCAATACTGTCGCGGGTGAGGGATGGGTGCTGGTGGGCGATGCTTTTGGTTTTATCGATCCCGTTTATTCCTCGGGTGTGTTCCTCGCGCTCAAATCGGGCGAGATGGCCGCCGATGCGATACACGAAGCCATTGAGAAGCGCGATTTCTCAGCCGAGCAACTCGGCAAATGGGGGCCAGAATTTCTCCCGGGCATGGAGGCGATTCGCAAATTGGTCTATGCTTTTTATACCAAAGATTTCAGTTTTGCCAGATTTTTAAAAGCACATCCAGAATGTATAGATGGCATTATCAATATCTTAAAAGGCAATGTCTATCGCGAGGATGTCACCCCTATTTTTGAACCTATGGGGCAAATGTGCGATCTGCCCGAGACTGTGGATCACTATTCCTAATTCTTAATTCCTATGCGAATTGCTTATATTGCCGCGGGTGCGGCGGGTATGTATTGTGGCAGTTGTATTCACGATAATGCGCTGGCCTCTGCGCTTCAGCGCAAGGGAATAGATTTCGCGCTTATTCCGACGTACACGCCCCTGCGTACCGATGAACCGGGCGCGAGTATTGATCGGGTGTTTTACGGCGGCATAAATGTTTATCTCCAGCAGAAAATGGGGATTTTTCGGCACATGCCCTCTTTTGTCGATAGATTATTGAATGGCCGAATACTGCTCAATAGTCTCGCCCGTTTTAGTGGATCAACCCGCGCGGAAGATCTCGGCGCGCTTACCGTGTCGGTTTTAGAGGGGGAAGATGGGGCGCAAAAAAAAGAACTCGCAAAGCTGGTGTACTGGTTAAAAGAGGATTTCCAGCCAGACCTCGTGCAATTGACCAATTCGATGTTTTTGGGCATGGCGAGAGAAATGAAACGGGAACTCGGTATTCCCGTTTTGTGTTCTCTGCAAGGCGAAGATATCTTTCTCGAAGGATTGATAGAACCGTATAAATCGGAGGCGCGGCAGTGCTTACGAGATCGAGCAAGGGATGTCGATGGGTTTGTAGCTACTTGTGACTATTATGCCGATTTTATGGCTGATTATCTCGATGTCCCGCGCAATCGGATTCACGTCGCGCCTTTGGGCATCAAATTAGACGGACATGGAGAAAGCGATGTAAAGCCAGATTCGCTGCCTTTTGCGATTGGTTATCTCGCTCGAATATGTCCCGAGAAGGGGTTGCATGCGCTGGTAGATGCGTTTCATCAACTGGCTGAGCAAGTCGGTAAGGAGAATCTAAGACTCAGTGTTGCCGGTTATCTCGGACAAAGAGATACGCCATATTTTCAGCACGTATGCGAACAAATCGCATCCCGGGGACTTTCCGATGTTTTTGATTATCGCGGGGAAGTCAATCGAGAAGAAAAAATTGCATTCCTGAATAGCATCCATATCTTATCCGTGCCAACGCCTTATAAAGAACCCAAAGGGCTATCGCTGCTCGAAGCTATGGCCAATGGCGTTCCCGTTGTTCAGCCCCGGCACGGTATTTTTCCTGAATGGATTAAAAAAACGGGTGGGGGAATTCTGGTAGAGCCAGATTCTTCAGAGGCTCTGGCGGCAGGGTTGCTGCGGATGATGAACGACAAAGAGGGGCGGGAGGCGATGGGGCAAAAAGGCAAAGAAGCAGTCCATCAAAATTTTAGCGACGACGATATGGCGGAGGCAACGCTGACGGTATATCGACAGTATGTGACGGATTAAAAACTTAACACGGGAGGGCAAATGCCGACTTCTTCTTCTGGACTTACGTGGTTGATTTTTGCGTTGATGACTGTGGGCGCGTGGGGTTTGTACGGGATTTTTCTGCACACCGGACAGATCGCTATGGGCGATCCCGAAAATGGACGCTACAAAGCTTTTCTCTTTGTGGGCATTGCCTATCTTTTGACAGCCGTTATTGGATCCCTCATTGTGCTGGCGGTCAACGGGTCGGACTGGTCATTCCCGACAATGGGGCTGACATGGTCCCTGCTGGCTGGTATTGTGGGAGCCATCGGTGCATTTGGCGTGCTCCTCGCCTTTGGGGCGAAGGGGACACCGCCCGTGGTTATGTCTATTGTTTTTGCTGGCGCGCCTATGGTCAATGCTATCGTCTCGCTCATTATGCATCCGCCAGCAGGTGGGTGGGGTGGTTTGAACTGGCAATTTGTGCTGGGCATTATACTGGCTGCGCTGGGAGGGTGTCTGGTGACATTATTTAAACCTTCGTCTTGATGACGGATAGCACTATGCACAGTGAATTTCACACCACACACAGAGTGGCGTTTTCCGATACGGACATGGCCGGGATTGTACACTTTTCCCGGTTTTTTGTGTTTATGGAAGCAGCCGAGCACGCTTTCTTGCGCGCGTTGGGGACGAGTGTTTCAACAGAATGGGATGGAAATAAAATCGGATGGCCGCGATTGGAAGCGACATGTACATATCTCAGTCCAGCCTTCTTTGAAGATGTGCTGGATATTCATCTGAAGGTGATACGCAAAGGCACAAAATCGCTGACCTATCGGTTTGATTTTTTTCGCGGAGAGACAGCTATTGCCAGCGGAGAATTGAGCACGGTATGTTGTATATGCAATCCCGGCGAAAAAATCAGGTCTATACCGATTCCAGATTTTATTGCGGATCAGATCGCGGATGAAGCAGATGGCGCAGATAGACGCGGATGAAGATCGAGAATGTAGGGGCGCGGCCCCTGTGTCCGCCCGAATATTTAAGAGGTTGTAAATGGCACTAAAAGTTGAGCATCTTTCTAAACACTTCGGCGATGTAAATGTTCTACATGATATATCTTTTGAGATGGAGGCAGGACAATCGCTGAGTGTTATGGGACCTTCGGGTTCGGGAAAGAGTACCTTATTGCATGTGCTGGGTACGCTGGATCGACCATCTGAGGGAAGCCTCGAAATTGAGGGTCAGGATCCCTTTGCACTGTCTGAAATCGAACTCGCGCGGTTTAGAAATCAGGGTATTGGATTTGTATTTCAAGAGCACCATCTTTTGCCGCAATACTCGGTTTTGGAAAATGTTTTGATCCCGACGCTGGCATTTAAAAATGGCGATGCGCGAGAACGCGCCCGAGAGATTATTGATCGGGTGGGCTTATCGCATCGCATTGAACACCGGCCCGCTGAATTATCTGGCGGCGAGCGACAACGCACAGCTGTTGCTCGTGCCCTCATCAATTCCCCGGCATTGCTCTTGTGCGACGAACCAACGGGTAGCCTGGATGGGGCGCGGGCAGAGGAAATAGCCGATCTGCTATTTGAATTGCACGAGCGGGAAAATAATATCCTGATCTGCGCGACGCACAGCTCGGCACTGGCTCGTCGCTTTGAGCGGCGGTTTGATCTGCGGGAGGGGATGTGCGTCGAAGTCTGATCTATTTCTGGCGAATTAATCTGGCTGTTATGCTCGGCGTGGCAGTGGCGACGGCTGTTCTGACAGGTGCTTTGATCGTGGGCGATTCCGTGCGCGGCAGCTTGAGAGATTTGTCGTTGAGTCGTCTGGGCAAAATTGACCACGCTCTGGTATCCGAGCGATTTTTTCGCGCAAGTCTGGAGCGCGATCTCGAGCGTGAACTCGACACTCAGGATGTTGTATCGGCCATTAGCCTGGGCGGAACAGCTGTTCACGCAAGATCGAATACGCGGGCTTCTCGCGTTCAAATTCAGGGTATTGACAATCGCTTTGCAAATCTGTTTGATCAAATACTGCCCGAGTTGACGATCGAGGGAATATTTCCATCGGTTGTCGTCAATGAATCCCTCCAAAAAGAACTCAATGCACAGATTGGCGATGCCATTCTGCTGTCTTTTGAACAATCAGATGATATTCACCGAGAATCGCTATTTGGACGTGCTGATGATGCGGTTCAAACAATTCGACTGACGCTCGCAGGCGTACTTCCCGATAGGGGAATGGGACGCTTTGGCCTTTTCGCCCGCCAGACCGTTCCGCTCAATGCATACCTGTCGCTGCCGGTTTTGCAAAAAGCGTTGGGTCAAAGAGGCCGCGTGAATACATTGCTGGTGTCGAGTGATCCGGATGCAGACGTTCAGGAAACACTTTCCCGCGTTGTAACACTTGATGATCTCGGTATTGTCATCCGCCGAGAGACTGATTATTTCGCTATTGAGAGCACGCAGTTTATTCTCAAATCCCATATTGCGGAAACTATTCAACAAGTATCTGCCGAGTTAAACGCGCCCCATATGTCCATTCTCACCTATCTGGCGAATACCACACAGGTGGGGGAGAGAGAACTGCCCTATTCCACAATTTCTGCGTTAGATGTTGGGAATCTGGGGGCTTTTCAGATTGTAGAGGGATCACTACAACTCGGGGAAGACGATATTTTGCTGAATACCTGGGCGGCTGAGGATTTGAACGCACAGGTTGGCGATGAAGTGAAAGTTGCCTATTACGAAGTCGCGCCTGGGGAAGAACTCCTTACCCGTTGGGCAATATTTCAGCTCAAAGGCATTGTGGCAATGGCGGGATTGGGCGCAGATGAAAAGTTGTCTCCCGATTATCCTGGCCTGGGTGATGCAAATAATATGGCTGACTGGGAAGCACCTTTCCCCATAGACCTGAGTCGTGTTCGCCCCGAGGATGAAGATTATTGGGATACCTATCGCGACGCGCCAAAAGCCTTTGTGTCTGCCACGACTGGACAGCGATTGTGGCAAAGTCGATTTGGCGTATTAACCGCCGTACGCATTGGAGCTATTGCGGGAGAGGATATCGAAACAACGGCGAAGCGATTTGAGAATCATTTGCTAAAAAACATTGCGCCCGAATCGGTTGGTCTGATATTTCAGCCCGTCAAAAAGCAGGGCCTGGCCGCTTCTACGGGGGCGACGGATTTTAGCGGGTTATTTATTGCATTTAGTCAATTCCTGATTATTTCTGCAGCACTCCTCGTCGGATTATTATTTCGCCTGAGTGTGGAGCAGCGAGGCAGAGAAGTCGGGATGCGGATGGTGTCGGGATATACGGGAAAAAAAATCCGCCGCCTCTTTAGCCATGAGGGCTTTGTATTGGCCGGTGTGGGCGGCATCACAGGGTTGATGGGCGGTGTTTTCTATGCCTATTTGATTACGGTGGGATTGCGTACTTATTGGGTGGGTGCGGTTGGGACGTCTGATCTCGCGCTCCACATTCACGCATCGAGTTTGTTGCTGGGCTATGCCATTTCACTAATCGTGATCCTGCTGGCAATCTGGCTCACGCTCCGCCGTTTGGGCACGATTTCTGTTCGCGCATTATTATCGGGTATTACGGAAGTGGTGCGTGCAAAGCCGCGTACGAAATGGTATGCCCTGGGTAGCCTCATCCTCGCTGCACTCAGTCTGGGGGGCGCAACGGTGGATCCATCAACAGGTACAGGCTTGTTTTTTCTTAGTGGCGCGCTGTGGATGGTTTCGGGATTGTGCTTTCTCTCGCTCTGGTTTAGACGCGAGCATCGCGCCATAAGAGAGGGTATTATTGGGATGGGGGTGCAAAATAGCAAGCGGCAGCCCGCGCGAAGTTTGCTTTGTGCTTCACTCATCGGTTGTGCGTGTTTTGTCATTGTTGCAGTAGGCGCGAATAGGCGAACTGATTTGACCCAAAATATCGCGCAGGACAAAGCTTCTGGCACGGGTGGCTTTGCCCTCATCGCCGAAGTTGATGTGCCGATTTATCAAGATTTCAATTCAAAAGAAGGGCAATTTGAACTCGGGTTCTCGCAAGCAGATGCAGAACTTCTGAATCAGGCTCGGTTCATCCCGCTGCGCGTTTTGCCAGGTGAAGATGCGAGTTGTCTCAATCTTTACAAGCCCGAAAGCCCACGCGTTTTGGGTGTTCCCGAAGCTCTGCGTCAGCGAGGTGGTTTTACATTTCAGCAAATGAGTACCGAAGCGGAAAATCCCTGGGCTCTATTATCCGAGGATCTGGGCGCGGATGTGATTCCGGCAATTGGAGATTACAATTCGGCTATGTGGATCTTACACAAGCAATTGGGCGATGATATTGTGTTGCGAAATGAAATAGGGGAGACTGTCAGGCTGAGACTGGTGGGCTTGTTAAAGACGAGTATTTTTCAAAGTGAATTGCTGATTTCCGAAGACAATTTTTTGCGGCACTTTCCCGACCAGAGTGGGTATGGCACTTTTCTTATTGAAACACAACAACCCGTTCAACTTACCGCGCTTGTGGAAAGCAGATTAAAAGACGTCGGGTTAGACGCCGTATCTACAACGCAAAAACTCGCGCATTTTCAGGAGGTCGAAAACACGTATCTCTCCACCTTTCAAACACTGGGGGGATTGGGCCTGCTGTTGGGCACGCTCGGATTGGGTATTGTTCTATTGAGAAATGTGATTGAAAGGCGCGGTGAATTAGCCGTTTTGCGCGCCTTTGGATTTCGCCGCACTGTGCTGTCGCGCATGCTGCTCGCGGAGAATGGGTTTTTAATGTTCGTGGGGCTGGCTATCGGTAGTGTCTCCGCGCTTATTGCAGTAGCACCCCATGTCATGAACTATGGTGCGTTAATCCCCTGGGGATCGCTGGCTCTCACGCTTGTCGTCATATACGGCGCGGGTCTCATCGCAAGCGCAATAGCTGTTTTCTTCGCCCTGCGAGCACCACTATTGCCCGCGTTGAAACAGGAGGTGTGAGGCGCGTTAATTTATCTTCTTGAGTGCGAGTTCATAACACGCTGCTTCTCGATCATTTCGCACGAGGAGATAGGGTGCGGCAAGTGTGGGTGCGTTCCAGGTATGGCTGCTTAGAGCGGGGAAGCGCGCGCGTTCATTGTGTTCATCTGGTGAGGCATCGACGAGCACGACATCGCCCGATTCGGTCTGGATGAGCAAGAGGTCATCTACGAGAATGAGTTGCCCGTGCCCGTAGCGCCCTCGCTTCCATTTGCGTTGCCCATCCGCCAGATCCAAACACACGAGGACGCCGTCGTCCAGTCCGTAAATATATCCGTCTTTATAGACCATATTGGCAAATTTGGCTTTTAGACGAGGGCTTTTCCATATCCGTTCGGCAGTAAATGCATCCCGACTATTTTTTGCAATTTGAATCAATTCACTACCAATGCCATAACCTGTTGATACAAAGATGCTGTCTCCGGGTAGTGGAATGGGTTGGGCAACGTGTTGCGTCATCCCGCCAGTCCAGGGATATTCCCATAGCAATTTACCGGAAATTGGATCGTGACCCGCGACTTGCCCTCTGTTAAAAATGAGTATTTGATCCATTCCAGCTATGGAGGCCAAACTGGGCGAACTATGACCCGCTCTTGTACGGCCAGCTCCCCAAATAACAGCACCGGTTTCTTTGTCATAAGCCATCAGCGATTGCTCGTTTCGTCCGCCCGGACTCACGATCACTTTGTCGTCTAAAATGAGGGGTGAGCCGCTCATGCCCCATTCTTTAACGCGCGCATCGGTTTCTGTCACGGTATCGCGCGACCAGATTTCTCGACCGGTTTCCAAATCGAGACAGGTGAGAATGCCGGTTGCGCCAAAAGAATAGACGCGGTTGCCCGATATGGTTGGCGTGGCTCGCGGACCAATTCCGGCAATCGCGGTTTCATATCGCGCACGCGCGCTGTGACGCCATTTCTCTTTTCCGGTCAAGAGGTCGTAACAGGCCACGGTTTCGTCTTCGCCTTTTTGCTCTTGAGTTACGGCAGTGCGGCCAACAACGGCAAAGGCGGAAAAGGCTTCACCGACGGGTACGCGCCAGAGTAATTTGGGGGGATTTTGAGCCCAATCGGATTCCAGTTTTATTCCTTCGAGGATGGCGTTGCGATGTGGACCCAAAAATTGAGGGTAGTCTATATCGGGACCATCTGAAGGCTGTCCCGCCACGGATATGGATGTAACAGAAGACCAGCGCCACCCTATCTTGGGAGCCAAATCGCCTGTAAAGCCGCGAATTTGAAATAGTGAAACTATCAGGATAATCAGGAGTATAAGAATACTTAGACCCCGTACGCGAATTTTTCGACTCGTTCGGGAAAAAGCAAAGAACCAGAGACAGAGCAAAAGAGAGCCGATTGCGCAGACCAATATTGTCGGCATAACTTGCATCTGGCGGTTGGGCCTTTCGGGAATCCATATTACCGATAATACAATGAGCATTAACACTCCGATCGCGACCGCGGGCCACCATCGAATGGATTTGGGATAAAGAGGTGCAGGCATAAAATTCCTTTTTTAAGTGGTTAGTAGTCGGTTCATCTACCTCTATCCCCAACGTAAACAAAAAAGAAAGGTTTGACAACCCTTCATTAAACAGATATTTTGATTCTCTGAATTGCAAAATATCACATCACAGAAAGGAGTTTGAGATGAAGAAATGGCTTTTGATTTTGATGGGGTTCTGTTTGATTCCAATTCTGGTTCAGGCAAAACACCATGCGGCGAAGGAAACACACAATTGGCCCCATTTGCGGGGACCAAATGCAAACGGACTCGTGGATAAAGGCAATCCTCCCGTGGAATGGAGCGAAGATACCAATATCCGCTGGAAAGTAAAAATTCCGGGTACGGGTCACGCCACGCCTATTGTATGGGGCGATAAAATTTTTGTTCAGACAGCGGTTAAGACCGACAAAACCGTAGAAGTTGTCCAGAATGCCAGAAAGCCTTTGCCCACGCATATTTATAATTTTATGTTGATTGCACTGGATCGCAAAAGCGGCGATGTGGTGTGGGAAAAGACCGTGCGCGAGGCACTACCCCACGAAGGGACTCATAAAACGGCTAATTATGCTGGCTCATCGGGTGTTACAGACGGCGAGCATCTGTACGCATTTTACGGTTCTTGGGGGCTTTACTGTTTTGACTTCGACGGCAATTTGAAATGGGATAAGGACCTGGGCGATATGAGAGTTGCAGGCTCTTTTGGAGAAGGCTCATCGCCGACTATTCACGGCAATACGCTGATTATCAACTGGGACCACCAGGGCGATTCGTTTATTGTCGCGCTGGATAAACGCACGGGTGAGGAAATCTGGCGCACGGCGCGACGGGAAAGAACGACTTGGACCACACCGATCGTTGTCGAACACAATGGCACGCAACAGATTATTGTGGGCGCGAGCAGAAAGACCCGAAGTTACGATCTCAAAACTGGCGATGTCTTGTGGGAATGCGCGGGACTGGGGTCAAATGTCATTCCCACCGCCCTCTATGCCGATGGTATCGTCTATGTTACAAGCGGTCATAGAGACCCGGCCATGCTGGCGATTTCACTCGACAAAGCGAAAGGCGATATTACGGGTACTGATGCCGTTCTGTGGACTGTTACTGGCAACAAAACCCCTTATGTTTCCTCGCCTCTTCTTTCCGGAAACAATATCTATAGCATGAGAAAAACTACTAATATTTTGTTCTGTTTCAATGCCAAAACAGGCGAAACAGTTTTCGGTCCCGAGCGACTCCAGGGCCTGAATCGCATATACTCTCCGCTGGTTGGCACGGGTGACCGCATTTACCTCGCCGGGCTGGCTGGTACGACATTTGTGATCAAGAACGGCAGCGAATTTGAAGTGCTCGCAAAAAACAAGCTCGACGAGGGCACGGGTGCATCTCCAGTTATCGCTGGTGACGAGTTGTATTTGCGCGGCAACGAACACCTCTATTGTATTGCGGCAAATTGATCGCGGATTAAACGGATGGCGCGGATTTCACGGATTAAATCTGCGCCATCGTTATTTCGGGAGCACAGCGATTGAATCTGGATGCTATCAAAAATTGCAATAGCTGGAGCGTCCGATTTGTAAACTTTGAAAGGATTGGTATGCAGCGCAACGCATTTCAAGTCGTACTCATCTTCGCGGTAGCCCTATTTATTGGATGTGGCGCGCCTCAGGATCGAGAGGATAAATTTCTCAGCGTGGGCACGGCGCCGCCCGGTGGTGCGTTTTTTGTCGTGGGGGGTGCGATTGCCCAGGTTGTCAACGATCACATGCCCTGGGAGGTTTCTGCCGAGGCCACCAAGGGTACGCAGGAGAATATTCGCCGCCTTTCGAGCGGAGAATTGGATTTTGCACTGGCCAATGCCGCGATTTCCTATTTTGCCGTGCGCGGAGAAGGCGCGTGGGGAGAGAAACAGAATATCAATGCGGTTATGACATTGGCACCGAATGTCGCGCTTTTTATTGCGCCACAAAGCGCGGGTGTCAATGGCTTGGGCGATCTCAAGGGCAAGCGCGTTGTCGTTGGGCCAGCGGGTGCGGGATTTGAGTATTTCTTAAGACCCATCCTGAATGCGCACGGGGTCACTTATGACGATTTTAAACCGCTTCACAATACGCAGGCGGGAACGGTTGACATGCTCGCCGACGGATCGGCTGCGGCGGCTTTTTTAGGGGGTGCAGTGCCCACGGCTTCAATCACTCAGGCCAGTGCGTCTCAGGATATTTATTTTATTCCCTACGATGAATCGGCCAAACAAAGTCTTTTTGAGACTTATCCTTTCTTTTTTGCCGCAACGATTCCCGCCAATACGTACCGGGGACAAGCAGAAGATTTCGCCGGGATGAATGTCGGTTCTATGCATCTCATCACGCGGGCGAGTTTGAGCGAGGATACGGTTTACAATTTTACCAAAACGCTCTATGAACGCCGTGAGGAAGTCGTAAAAAAACACCCGGCAGGCAGGGCGATAAATCCCAAAAATATCGTTCGAGATACGGGTACGCCGTTTCATCCGGGTGCGATAAAATATTTCAAAGAAATTGGTATCTGGGGCGAATAGACGCATGATGCGCCTCTATTCCCACCTGTTTCGTATTCTCTCTATCCTTCTCGGTCTTTTTATTCTGGTCGAAGTCAATTATCCGCAACTCTCGCCACAAGCCCAGCTTTCAGTTTTTGCCCTGCTGGGCTTGTGTCTTGTGTTTCTAAAATATCCGATCCATCCCAATAAATCCCTCCAGATCCTCGATCTTCTTTTTGTGCTGGTAGTTGTGTTCTGTTTTGGTTATGTGCTGACCCAGACCGAATCCCTCTTTCAATTTTCCTGGCTCAATGGGCAATCTCTGGGGAATCGCGCAGGGCACGAACACGCGCTCGATCACGTTGTCGGCCTCATTGGCCTCATTCTGGTTCTCGAAGCCACCCGTCGCGCCATTGGTCTCACCCTGCCCCTGCTCGCACTCGCTTTTCTGATTTATGCCGCTTATGGATATATCCTGCCCGACTGGCTCTTTCCCCACCGCGGATATAACTGGGAGCGCATTGTCTCTCAGACCTATCTCCACTCTCAGGGCGTTTTTGGCATCGCGTTGAAAGTGATGTTTACTTACGTTTTTCTTTTTGTACTTTTTGGCACTGTGCTCGAAGAGACCGGCGCTACGGGATATATTCTGAATACAGCTCGGCGCATTTTTCGCCGTAGCACCGGGGGACCGGCCAAAGTGGCTGTTATTTCTTCGGGTATGATGGGGTCTCTTTCGGGCAGTGCTGTGGCCAATACGGCGACCACTGGTACGTTTACCATTCCGCTGATGCGCTCAACGGGTTTTCGTCCAACTGTTGCTGGCGGCATTGAAGCCGCAGCGAGTTCGGGGGGTGCGCTCGTCCCGCCGATTATGGGGGCGGGGGCGTATATGATGCTCGAAATCGTCGAGCCGGCTGTCACGTATTTGGAAATTATCAAAGCGGCTCTGGTTCCGGCGATCCTCTATTACGCGGCTCTTTTGCTGATTGTCCATTTTCACGCCAAGCGCATTGGGGTGTCTGCAAGTGAGGGAGACGCCCCTGAGCGTCCTCCCAGATCCCGGGGGCTGGTATTTCTCGTCGCTTTCATCACACTTATTGTGTTTCTCATTCTGGGGTACACGCCTTTTCGCGCCGTGAGTATCGCTCTGCTTTTTGTCCTCATTGTCAGCGTATTTAGCCCCACAACGCGCGTTGGTCCCCGCGCTATGATCCGCGCATTGGAAAAGGCCGCACACGGCGGTGTTTCGCTTATTGCAGCGGCTTCATGTGTGGGTATTATTATTGGTGTTGTGACGCTTACGGGTATTGGCACAAAACTTCCGAGCACTTTGTTGCCACTGGCGCAAAACAATATCATTCTGGCTTTGATTCTGCTGATGGTCTCCACCATCATCCTGGGCATGGGCTTGCCTTCAGCCGTGTGTTATCTGCTTATGGCGACTCTGGTGGGACCCGTTCTTAGTGACCTCGGCATTGTGCCATTGGGAGCGCATCTGTTTATTTTTTATTTTGGCATGATGTCTATGGTTACGCCTCCGGTCGCGCTTGCTGCGTACACGGCTGCCGCGATTGCAAAGGCGAGTATTATGCAAACTGGCGTTACGGCTTTCCGCTTTGCCCTTGTGGGCTTTGCTTTGCCCTATGCCTTTGTTCTGCATCCAGAAATTTTGCTCTTGTCCTCTGATATTTCCGCTATAATCGCCAATATCCTCGTCGTCCTGCTCGGTATTTTACCTCTATCAGCCGCCGCGGCCGGGCATGCTTTTGCCCCTTTGCACACTTATCAACGCGTCCTTTTACTCGCCGCTGCCCTCCTCTTATTCCTCACGCCATCGGGGGATGCCCGCCTCTATTTGCAGGGTATCGCACTGCTCATCGCCGGTGTCATCGCGATCTCAAACTATCGGTCTGTTCATCAGGACTGAATGGTCAGATATTCTGGTCCGGATGATAGAGAAAGAACGGTGCTTTCATCGGGAGACAGGTTGATTTGCGCGGTTGTATTTCTCGCAGAAAGTGCGATTTGATTTTCTGATACAGTCATCGAAAAGTCGGGATCGCTCTCTCCTGGACCGCGGACAGAGAAAATCGCGGCAATTCTGCAGCGTTCTACGCGCTCTGTCTCGGCTGTGAGATGCCATCGCTTTTCCGGCAATTCTTTATCGAGGGTTGGATATCCTTTGTCTGGCGGTACGGGCCAGGCATTTGTCTGGCTGAGGCTAAGATTTGTTGAGCCAAAAAGCTGACCTTTTAATGATGCGCCCTTGCGGTTGGATGTGACAGTCGTCGCATTGAGATCAAATTTTTCGAATGCGTGTAGCAACCACTGGAATGTCGATGCTTCGGGGGCTTCCAATTCATCGACGAGAATTAAAATCGACGGGCGGATCATCACGAGATGTCGCCTGTATCGGTTCAACCGGTCTCCGTAAGCGTTTTCGGCTTCGCCGCAGACATAGCCAAACGGATGCGTGGTCTTAAAATCGATAATTTCGCCGCCGCGATTGCCATCCCGGTTGATCGCGCCTTCGCCATTGACGAGAACGCAGTTGTGTGAAATCGAGTGTTGTGCGTATTCATTGTGAAATGGCGTGCCGTGATGCGGGAAGCGAAGGCCACCGGCGCAGATTAAAGCGCGTCCGCCTTTCATTATTGCAAAATCATTCTGGCTCGCATGACCGTGACTCACGCCGCCAAAGGGCGATGAACGAAAGAGTACCATAAAATCACTGTCCGGGTGTTCGATGTCGCTGTGCAATGCGCCCCAGCCAACGCCTCGAAAGACGCGGTCTTGTGGAATCGAATCTTCTTCTGGTAGGATGGGTTTGTCTTCGAGCAGAATGCCCAGAAAGGGATCGATCTCTGCGGGCTGACCTTCAGGGTCGCGCACCTGATCCGCCCAGGCGCGCAGCCGGTGATTTTGCAATCTGAGACCCTGAAATTGAAGAAAGGTTCTGGCTTGTGAGGCGCGAACGGGTTGATCTTCGGTATCGCCAAATGGCATAAGCTCGCCAATTGGGGATACGACGTAATAAAAAAACCACGGCATGTTCTGATAATAGGGTTTGAGCCATATATCGTGTCCGGTTGCCAGTTTCCAGGCGTGAAAAGGCATTGCGTCCCGCGAGTTGTAAGACAGGCCATAGGGTACGCCCTGTGCCCAACCTCCTTCGTGTCCGGCCCAATGGGGAAAATTTGTCGCAATAAGTTTGAGTGCGTATTCCGCCCATGAAGGCGCGCGTTTGTCTTCAGCACATGCAATGGCGTGTTCGAGTAAAAAGCCGGGCAGGCGACCGTTGTGGCTCTCTTCGGGCGTGAATGTATAATCGTGTTTCTCCAGTCTGCGAATCATCTGATCTGCCCGCGCGCCGAGCATGCGCGCGACGAGTTCACGTTCGTCTTTGGTGAAAATATCGTAGATCCAGTCATAGACTTCTGCGCCCGCTCTGAGCAATCCGAGGCCGACTTCGTCGCCATAAGGCGCGAGAATAGAGGATATGCCCTCCACATCCCACTGCGCGGCGTCAACAATAAAGCGCCGTGCGGCTTCGCCATATCGCTTTTCTCCAGTGAGTAAATAAAAAAGGGCGAGTGTTCGCATGCCACCGTCGTGATATTTTCGCATGGTTCCGAAACACTCGACATAAGCCAACCTGCGTTCGGCGGGGTCTTCAATCTGGTCGTATGTCGGCTCTGGTGGTAGTTCGAGTGTGAGTGCGTGGTCAGCGTCTTTTTTCAGGGCTTCATAAGCTTCGGATCGGGTGGATGTTAGCGTACGGCGTACATCTTCCAGGTCAGATGCCAGAAAGAAGAGCCGCGGGCGTTCTTTTGGGACGTTCGCCAACAGTGAAGCGACGTCTGGGTGAGGTTGTTCGGCAGCGCAATCAGCAATCTCAAAAGAACGGCTTTCCGAGCGCGCTTGAACCGCGCCAGCTACAATGGCCTGTACATGCCAGTCGTATGTTCCGGTCGCAAAAACGCGATCTGGATGGTGTATGGGATCGGAGAGCAGTGAAGATTCGTAGTAGGGTTTTCCTTCGCGTGTGACAATTACGCGATATTGACATGCATCCCGATCAGCAGCCCGCCACCAGCTAAAGCCGGGGGGCGAGAGTGTGAGCGTTTCACCGTCGAGTGGATGAATATAATTGGCGCGCGGCGGACGAATGGATGGAAATTTCATATTTGGTGTCCTTTCTGTTTCTAAGACCACATCACTGTGCCATCGGGCAGGTGTTTTAATATTTCTTCTTCGTCTAATTCAATGCCCAGTCCGGGACCTTCTGGCACGGTGATATATCCATTTTGAATCGGATTTTTGATATTCAACATCGTTGACCAGAGCGGGATATTGGCCGAGTGATATTCCAGAGCGAGGAAATTGGGTATGGTGGAGCAGATGTGTACAGCGGCTATACCTGCTACTGTGCTCGCCATATAATGCGGCGCGATCGACATGTGATACATTTCTGCCAGTTCTGAGATGCGCCGCGTTTCTATGGCACCGCCACTGCGCGGTATGTCGGGTTCGAGCAGGTCGCACGCACCTTTTTCCATGAGTTCCCGAAATAGCTTTGCGCCGTAAAAGATTTCGCCGGTGCAAATCGGCGTTTCTGTTTGCATACAAATTTTTGCCAGGGCATCTACGTTACCCCATTCCCATCGGATCGGGTCTTCCAACCACAATAAGTCGAGGTGTTCCACATCTTTGCATATCCGCAGACCATCAACCGCGTTAAACGATCCGTGCAGATCTATCGATAAATCGATATACGGCCCGATTGCATCGCGCAACGCTTCAATTGTCGTCACGATATGTTCGTGTTGTCGTCGTCCGACAGACCGATCGTACACATCCATTTTCCAGGGGTTGGGCACGTCCAGGTCGAATTTTAAGGCTGTAAATCCTTCGGCAACGCGCTCTTTTGCCCGCGCTACATAGCTCGATGTTTCATATACGGGGTCTAATTCACCCGATGCCCGGACTTCATCCCAGCGTCGATTATAGTCTTCTGGTGTCCAGTACGCGCCCGAATGGCAATCGCAATACATTCGCACTTTGTCGCGCAGCTTGCCTCCGAGGAGATCGCACATTGGTACGCCCAGTGCTTTGCCTTTAATATCCCAGAGTGCGATTTCTACGCCTGCGCCCGCGCCCTGCATACGCCACAGGTGATCGTGATGTAATTGGTTTACATTGGTTGGGTCTTTTCCTATTAGCGTATTCTTTAGTTGATCAACCGATTGTCCTCCGCGCCATTCCCCCAATCCTTCAATGCCTTCGTCTGTGATGATTTTCAATAACGACCAGTGCCGGCATGCAGCCCCCAAGGAGGGCGTTTTTTTTATATCTACGATTTTCATGTTACCTCCTCATATTAGTATCCCCAAATTCGTTTTTTCGGTCGCTCCATTTCGATTAGCCGTTTGATCAATAGATGCCGATGTTCTATCAGTGCATTTGTGTGGTCTGGCTCTTGCGATACATCGCGGTATTCGCCCCATTCGGCGTTCAGGTCATAGAGAAATTCCTGTCCGTCATCATGCGCGATATAGCGATAGTTTTCAGACCGTATCATTTTCCAGCCCGTGGCTTCCATCAATGCGACTGATTTGTCTGGATCTCTGCCCCCGCTGAAAACGGGATATAGCGATTGGCCCTGTAAATGGGGTGGGAGGGGTACACCGCAGGCTTCGAGCAAGGTGGGGAGTACATCGACGCCTTCGACGAGGCTCGATACGCGACGTCCGCCTTCTTTGCCGGGGATGCGCATCAGCAAGGGGACGCGACTCACGCAATCGTGCCCCGGATAGCCTTTGCCATAGCGCAAGTGTTCGCCCAGCCATTCGCCGTGATCGGATGTGAAGATTACGATTGTTTCATCTGCAATGCCCAATTCGTCCAGTGCGTCTAACATGCGGCCCACATGGTGATCGACTTCGCTGACCATGCCGTAATATCCCTGTCGCACGAGGCGAAGCTCGCAATCGCTGTAGTGATTCTCATTGCGTTTTTCATCGGTTTCTGGCGGGAAGGATGGCAAGGTAATTTGATCGGGATCGTACAGGTCCAGAAAACGCTGTGGCGCGACCCAGGGCGAATGCGGGGAGTAAATTCCCGCGATGCACAAAAATGGATGGCCTTCATTCGCGCGTTCCGCCATATATTGAATGGATCGGCTCGCCACCCACGCCGTGTGTGTGTATTCATCTTTTCCGCGAAAGGGGATGGGATGTTTGGGAAATCGCTCATCGGGGTGATGCACGCCGTCTTTTTCGCCCATTATCTGATGCCAGCGCTCTGCCAATGGCGGCAATCCGAGGCTCAAATGGTCGAGTTGGTCTGGTGCTTCCATGCGTACCCAGGCGCGATAAGCGTCTTCGTAACAGCCGGGTTCGTCACTGATCTCCAGATGGTCAAATCCATAATCGGGATGTACTTCGCGGTGGTCTCGGTTGGCGTGTGGCAAAAAGTGCAATTTGCCGATATTTGCCGAGTGATATCCCGAATTGTGCAGCAATTTGGGCAATGTCACAAAGTCTTCGGGCACGGGTACACCCATGTGCGTAATGCCGAGTGTGGAGGGATATTGTCCGGTCAAAAAGCTCACCCGACTGGGCATGCACACGGGGTTCTGGACAAAGTAGTGGTCGAAGTTTATACCCTCGTTTGCCAGACGATCCAGATTTGGCGTCTGAATATCGGTGTTTCCATTTATTCCCATGGCATCCCACCGCTGTTGGTCGGTGTAAATCAATAAGATATTCGGTCGTTTCATATTGTTCCTTTCTTTTGTGTGATAAGGTCGTCCATAATACCCAAATTTGCCGCCAAAATCCACTGCCTTTTCCCTTGACATACCGTCCTATTTCGCCTTTTTTGGTGTGACTTTGACGGACTTTTATTACTGATTATAGGAGATTTCAATGCATTATAAAACACCGATTACCGATGTTCAGATTGAAGCCAATTTCGAGCACGCTGCCGAACAGTACGCCGCTTTCGGCGTGGATATTGAACGGGCTGTGGATAGGGCACTCGAAGTGCCGATCTCGCTCCATTGCTGGCAGGGTGACGATGTGGCGGGTTTTGAAGTCAAAGACGAGGCTGTTGAAGGCGGCGGCATTATGGCTACGGGCAATTATCCCGGTCGCGCGCGCAATGGAGATGAGCTTCGTCGGGACCTGAAAAAAGTGGTTGATCTGTTGCCCGGGCCACACAGGGCAAATATCCACGCTTCTTATGGTGATACGAGTGGCAAGGTCGTCGATCGCGATGCCCTGGAGCCTGAGCACTTTGCGGAGTGGGTTGATTGGGCAAGAGCGTATGATATCGGTATTGATTTTAATCCCACTTATTTTGCGCATCCCAAAGCCAATGATGGTTTTACCCTGAGCCATCCCGATAAGAGTATTCGCGATTTTTGGATTCAACACGGTATTGCGAGCCGCCGCATCTCTGAAGCCATTGGGAAAGCACTGGGGGATGAGGTTGTCAACAACCACTGGATTCCCGATGGCGCCAAAGACCATCCCGCTGATCGATGGACGCCCCGCGAGCGGCTGGTGGAAGCATTGGATACTGTCTTTGACGATGGTCTGGGCATCGGTCCCGAATGCGTCGATGCGGTTGAAGGCAAGCTCTTTGGATTGGGTATGGAAGACTATACGGTTGGGTCCAATGATTTTTACGCCAATTATGCGCTGACCCGGGACGTACTCCTCTGTCTCGATATGGGGCATTTTCATCCGACTGAGTCGATTGCCGATAAGCTCTCGGCGCATTTTGCTTTCCACGACAAGTTGCTCATTCACACGAGCCGTCCCATTCGCTGGGACTCGGATCACGTCGTTCTCTTTAGCGATGATGTGCGCTATGTTTTTCTCGAGCTCGCCCGCCACAATGCGATTGATCGCATGTATCTCGCGCTCGATTTCTTCGATGCGAGCATCAATCGCATCGCGGCTTATGTTATTGGCACGCGCGCCACGCGCAAAGCCCTCCTCTATGGCCTCGTTGATCCGACTGATCGCCTGCGCCAACTCGAAGCCGAAGGCAAACTCGCGCAAAAACTCGCGCTGATGGAAGATATGAAGACGATGCCATTTTCCGCTGTGTGGGATATGTGCTGCCTCAAAGCCAATGTGCCTATCGGTGCTTCCTGGCTGGATGAGATAGAGACTTATGAGCGCGATGTGTTGTCGCAACGCGATTGAGAATGCAAATAACGAAATAAAAACATAAAACGGCTGCCAGATTGATCTGACGGCCGTTTTTCATTTTGTGTTATTTTATTGATTTAATTAATCAACCTCCAGGTATTTATCTGCGTAAAACGCTCAAATTACTCGCGTTTTTTCTGCGTTATCTGCGGATCAAATCGTCAATGTCACGAAATCCTTTTTTACGATCTCTTTTTCATAAGTATAGGATTGTGTCTCGAGAAGCTCCCGCGTTTCAGGTGAAAGCCGCGCCAGTACTGAATCGGGAAATTCGTGGATTTGTCGGTGATATTGCGGGCGGTATCTGAGAATGAAGAAACGGCGATCCCGATCCTTGGGTTGCCAGGCCATTGCCCCATGTGTCATCAATTCTGTGGTTACGACAATATCACCGGCTCGAGCTGTGATATTCGCCACGCCGAGGGGTACATCTTTTTCGATCCATCCGTCGTTGAATACATCGGGTGGACGCTTAAAATCGCTTTTGTGCGATCCCGGTACGAGCAGCAATCCGCCATCTCCGGGCAAGACATCGGTCAGATAGATAAATACCACCAGATCGTCGCAATAAATTTTGCCATCGTCGCAGCTATATCGGCAACTATAGGGACCAAAACTCTCGCGCGAACAATGCAACCGGTGAACGGGGTCTTTAGCCGTATTGATCCGCACTTCACCGCTGTTTAGCCTCGGGCGTCGGCCAGATACTTCCAGTACAATGGGCCAGAATGAACGGTGAAAGACCAACGATTCCAGTACTTTGTCAAAAGCAAAAGCGTATTTGAATTGTGTGCGATTTTTGTCAAATAATGAGGTTGAACGCCCAAATCCTTCGGGCAGTTCATCGTCTGAGGCATTTACGTACCGATTTATAGCCCGTTGTGCGGCTTTCAGTTCTGTTCGTTTAAGTGCTTGTTCCAGATGCAGATATCCCATCATATCGAATAAATAGCGTTGTGCATCTGTCATCATGATGACCTCCGGTAGTAGCTGTTCACCCATAAGCACCGTGGTCTAAGAATCCGACGAGGCGTTTGAGCCTGGGATTTGCATTGCGATAGATATGCTCGGGCATGGTGTAGTTCATAAAGGGATAGTATTTGTGGCCAATGAGCCGTCTGCCATAGGTGATTTGCGTGATGTAGCGGCTGCGATTGCTCTGATTTGGCCCCCCTCTGTGCCAGACCTGATTGTTGAACATGATGACGCTACCGGCTTTGCCGAGGTTATAATGCACTTTGTCCTGCCATTTTTTCCAGGCATCAGTATTGAAAACCTGACGCGGGCTTTCACCAATGAGATGTGAGCCTGGGATGACTTCTGTGCCGCCATGTTCGATTTTCGTCACATCGGTGAGATAATAATTGCAGGTGAATACGAGTACGGGAAGGTGGATATTTGTCGGTGGCTTGCCATCGGTGACAACATAATGCGGGGCGTCGTCCTGATGCCAGGTGGTGAGGCCTCCGCCGGGGGGCGTGATGAAGGAGTTGTTGTGTATGACGTGACAATTTGCTTCAACAAGGGCTTCGGCAAAGCTGACGATGGGTTCGAGGTCAAACAGGTTGAGGTTGGCCTGGCTGTGCTCAAACATGCGATGGCACAGGCGGTGGCTGGCTTTGGAGCTTTGCGGATTGAGCTTGCCATTGGGGTCTTTATCTCGGCTGGTAAAATGTGCGAGAGACCAGTCGAGGTCCGCTTGGAGTTGTGCGATGTGTTCTTCTTTTAAGACATCTTCGAGAAATAGAAATCCGTCTCTGTGAAATTGTTCTACCCATTCGGAAATTTGATCAGCATCGAGCGGATAGTTGGATTCAAAGCGCTGATTTTGTGGTTTCATCATGGCCTCTATCGGTCAAGCCTGCCCAATCACCAGGATCGGCAAGGCATCCCGTATTTCGATTTGTGCGTTGCGAGACACTGTTTCGGTTTCTCCCGTGCATAGATGATAGATGCGAACAGGGCTGATGTCGAGTGAAAAATCGAGAGTATTGAGATTAAAAATATCACGGGCAGGTAGTATGAGAGCGAGCCTGCGATGGATGTTGTTGAGATACAGGACGCGGTTGTTTTCTCGTATTTGTTCGGCGGAATCTGTAAAGGTAGTGGGGTGGACGGGGCTGTTGAGGAGCGTGTTCAGACAACGCAGGGTGTGAAAAGACGCGCGGGGGTTGCAGAGGGTGTCGAGCAATCCATGTGTGACATCCATTGTGCGGTCAAAGTCGGTGAGTGGATCGACAAATAGGCGCGCATCCGGCAGGCCGACACTGGCAAATGTGGCTTCGGCAATTCGGCGGGCGTTGGCGCTGTCGTTCTGCGCGTCTAATTCGAGTAAGATGTCGATGTGACCGATATTCGAGTATTTGCGTTCGCTCAGGGATTGGATATAAGTCCAGGGCGATTCATTGGGCGGTACGCGACAGATGACGCGCTGAAGGTGAATGTCGGCGTTTTGGAGGGTCGCGTTCGGACTCTCGAGTTCGTCGAGGTGATAACCCATTCGAGTTCGCAGGTGTTGTTTGCCGTGTACGCGTTCGTTGGGGATAATCGGGCAAATCGAGAGTTCTGCAAGCTTTGCACATCGGTTGAGTGTTTCGCAAACTTCATCGGATGATAGCGAAGGATCAGATATCTGAATTTCCCAGTTCTGTATAAAATCGAGGTTGGTTTCGATGTGTTCGGGCAATGAAGCGATGCGCGGTTCGAGAAATGTGGCAATGGGTGTTATTCCTTCGGAGCGGAGCATTTCGAGGCGCGTGCGTTGAAGGGGGTCGCGCAGGTCGCGCCAGGGAAAGCGCACGAATTTAGCACCGAGTTCTATGCAGGCCAAAAGGTGCTGGTCATTGCGTACTTTTTGACGTATGACAGAGGGATATGCAATTGGGACTTCCGCTATGGGCGTGATGGGGTGGCGGAGGGTAAGTCCCACAGGAGAAGACAGAGTGGCAGATGTGCAGGTGATGAGGTGGCTGCGGGCAGGGCGTTTTATTTCGCCTTTTGTGCGGATGAAGTGGATGTCGGTGTGATCGGCGCGTATGCGGAGGAGATAAAACCCCAGCTTGCCGGTGTCGTCTCGCCCCTGTTCGGGTGGGGGAGGGCTGGCGTAGAGATGGCCGAATCCCGGGCGCGTAAAGGATGTGGAAGCGGCGATGAAATAGCGCGTTTTGCCGATTTTGTCGTAAAAGGGATAGTGTACGTGTGCCGCGAAGAGGAGTTCGATCCCGTATTTTTGAATCAATGCGAGGAGGCGGTCTCGATCTGGTGGGCTGATATTGTCGTAGTGTCCCAATCCCGGTTCATTTTTATCCCAAAGATAGAGGGGAAGGTGAAAAAAGAGAAAGAGCCGCTGGTTTTTGTGTTTTTCAAGGTCGGATTCAAACCATTTCCACTGGTCGTCTGCTTCGGGGATTTTTGAGTTGAGGATCTGGGAATTGAGTACGATAAAATGACACAGGTCGCGGTCAAAACTGTACCAGGAAGGACCAAAGTGATTGTGGAAGTACGCGAGAGATTCCGCAGTTGCCGCATGGGTGGGCATGGTGGGATCGGTTTTGTCGCCGACATCGTGATTGCCAGCGACGTAGTGGGGAGAAATATTACAGGCGCGTATCTGATCGCGAGCTTCGACCATCGCGCGTTTGAAGTCCGGCGTTTCGGGATATTCCTGGACGAGGTCGCCCATGTGGATGACAAAGTCAGCCCCAATATCTGATACCTGTTGCAGGGCTGTGCCGGCGCGCTGGGTTTGCACGCGGCGCGATTCAAATTCGAGCGGGCGGTCGCCAACGTCGATCATGTAATGCGTATCGGCGATGACTACGCATTCAAATTGTGCGGGCGGCAGGTGGGTTTTGTCGAAGCTTATTTTTCTTCCGCTTTCCATTCGGCGATTTTTTCATCGGCTTTGCGACGCAGTTCGCGGCCCTTGTCCGGGGTGGGGTCTTCTATGATGCCATAGACCTGGCGACCTTCGTGATCTTCGGGCAAGTATTCGGTAATGGGCATGCCTTCGGGGGTGACAAAGAGCAGACAGTGACAGTATTTAAAAATTTTCATTTCGTCACAGGCACAGACCCATTCGCGGCTGCGTTCGAGTTCGGCCTTTTTGTCGGGATAAAAGTTGCAAGGGCAAAGTGGGCGACCGAGTTCATCGATGTTTTGTGCAAGGCCGTTGATGACTGTGTCGGCGACTTCTCGGTTGGATGCGGCGATGTCCCGGTTTTCTCCCAGTATTTTTCCGTGTATATCTGCATTCTTTTGAGGCTTTTTTCTGTGGGTTCAGACGACATGGCGTTTACCTCCAGTTTTTGGATCTTGTGTTTGGACTACAAGTGGCTGTTGAGATAGTCCATAGATTTACGGAGTTCTGCTCTGGCATCGCCCGGGGGGATACTGCATTCAAAACCGCAGTAGTGCTCGTAGCCGATGTCGGATAGTGCTTTGAGCGGGGGACCAAAATCTGTGTGACCATAGCCAGGTAAGATGCGATTGCTGTCGGCCAGATGTACATTGGCGATGTGTTTACCCCCTGCGCGGATGGCTTCGGCGAGGTCGGCTTCCTCAATGCTCATGTGGAAGAGATCGGCCATGGTGGCAATAGATGGGCTGCCCACGGCTTCGCAGATTTCAACGCCCTGGGCTACCGTGCAGGGCCACCACTGTTCGTAGCGGTTCAGGGGTTCTATGATCAGAAGGCTGCCGCACGCTTCGGCATGCGGTGCGATGTCTTGTTTTAGAATTTCGATGAGGAGATCTTTTTCAAGTGTAGATGTGCTGTACAGGGGCGAGAGGTCGGGAATGCGTTCGCCACCGCCCATTTTGATGCCGATAAGCGGTGGAAAAATTACACCTATACCGCCGACTTCCGTACACAGAGTCAGGGCGTCGTTAATGGATTTTACGGCTGCGTTGCGTTCCTGGGCACGCGCGTCAAGCAGACCTTTACTGCCCCGGGAAGAGCAGATATTGGGCACAATACCCGTCGCGTCTGACGCTGCTTTGATCTCATCCGCAAAATCTGAGGTGCTGCTATTGGTGATTTCAATGCCGGAAAAGCCGAGTTCTTTGAGGGCCTGGAATTTCTCCATCAGGGTGTTGCCAGGCGCCATGGGTTCGCGAAGAGAATATTTGATGGTCATAATTAGTTCCGATATGAGTGATAGTGCGATCCTATGAAAAGGGTTCAATGATCTGATGGAGATTTTTTTGGGAAAACCAATTTCAACGCGCTGGTGGGGGAGGCGGGGAAGAGTAGGTGCGGGCGGCTCTACCGTTGCGTCGGATTGCATCTGCGATAGGTCCAAGCCGCGATGGCCCCGAAAACATCCCGTCGTCCAAAATTCTCTGAATCTCGTCCGTTTCCATTGTCGCTATGAACTTGAAAACTCTTGGGATGGCACTGGCCCGAGACTTGGATGCGGGTTCATCAATCCCGTAAATTTGGCAGAAGTTTCTAATGTCGCCAAAAGTTGGGAGAAAAGCCTTGTTTTCAAATCTATTGGCAAGCTCAGCCGCTATTGGCTTTTTCTTCGAAGAAAGTTCCATCTTGGCAACATACTCCGGAGCATTAATCTTTGCCCTCTTATTAAGGGACTTTGTTACTGCTTTTTTATCAGATAGCACTTTGCTCTGTTTGGAGCTTTTGAGTTGACGATCAGCAAGGTGAATTTCCCTTAGAGACTGGTCAACTTGCTCGAAACCATATTGGCGAACTATCAAACGCAGCGTATCTTTGAGTTTAGCTTTGCTCATAAGCTATCAGACCTCCGGGCCATCAAAACCCAAGCTCTGCAAAAAATTCGCTTGCAAAATTATCAAAGAGAACGGCGTCTCCAAGATGCGTAAAATTTCCACGCATCATTTTGGGGAATCCACGAGAAAGAGGAATTTGGTTCTCGAATATGTGCCATCCACTTTCTATCGCTTCTTGATATATTTCACGCATAGCTCTATGCCTTTCTGGCCCTCCCATGTTCCCACTATAATGATAGGCTGAATTGTTGATAACGACGCCGATAACATCAATCCGGTGGCCTCGATTATGGCTTCTGAATGTGTTAAGAGAATCGTTTAGTAATGGAAAGCCAATGGTTGCAAAATACTCAGGCTTGACAGGCACAAGGATGTAACGCGAGGCGTGATATGCAGCTTGTGTGAATATCGATTCTGTTGGAGCGCAATCTATGATAATGAGGTCTTTGTCTTGAAAATGATCAGAGATAAACCGGGCGAGAATCTTCGGGTCAGGTTTAAGTGAGTTAACCAAGTTATCTGAAAAATCAAATCTCGAAGGAATGACTTGCAGATTTCGACCCCCTAATGAGGTATTGCCGATAGCTATGCTTGCAACATCAAGTGGACCTGGTGATGTACTACTGGAGGTTGGTGGCCGATACCCATTAAATATTTCAACAATTGATGGGGACTGGTTATCTATAAACTGTCTATATTCCCTTATAAAGGCTTGAGAAAGGTTAGCTTGTGGATCCAGGTCAATCGCAAGGACATCAAGATCAAGACGTAACGCCGCATACCGACTCAGCAACGCCGCAATAGTCGTCTTGCCGACGCCGCCTTTCATGTTAATCACCGAGACACAAACAGGTCCCGTTTGGGCCATATTTATCTCCTACGTTGCGAAGGCTGAATGTTACTTGATGTTAATATACGGTCTTTAGGACAAAAGGCAAGTTTCGGAGATAGCGTCCGCGAGGGGGCGACCGTGTACACTGATGGGTCACAGGTCTATAAATGAAAATCATCGTCCAGAAGTTTGAAGACAAAAAAATCAAATACCGCGAGTTGATTACATGAACGATGCCTAAATTTCCGGTTTTGCTTTTACCAAAAACGGAGTCAGTCCATGCTGTAACTCAAATTCTTTATTTTCTTCGACAGTATAAAGAAGCCCTTCTTGTCTGAGTTCCTCAATCAGGCTTTTTATAGTCTGTGGGGCAATGTCGGGGTACAGTTTTAATATAACGGGGTGATTGTTGAGCAAAAATTCTTCGCCAACACCATCTTCATATCGCCTTATAACTTGCAATATCCCCTCTTTCATATTCATTTCTAATTCCTTACGTAATGAGTGAGTAATGGGTTAAAATTCAATTCATTGATCAGTTCTCTGCTTTTTCATTTCTTCACGGAAGTCATCGACTGTCTCGTTCCAGTGCTTCCATCTATTTTTATCCTCGCGCCATTCCCTTAGAGCATCACTGACACCCTTTGCCAGTATGAATAAACCCATTGCTAAAAACACCCGGCCTATTGCTGCAAACATGTTGTTCTCCTATCTGGTAATCCTATAAGTCGCCAATCTTCGCCTTCTTCCAGTTTGGACAACCCGGAAGTAAGCCACTCTTTACAATTTGGCCACTTCAATACATAATCCAATCCCCTTAAAATAGGGGTGACACGTATTCTAGCCCCAACTTGGAGGCCACGATGACTTACCCTAAAGATATTAAAATTGCCGCGCCAGAGCAATTTGCACTTTTGAATGACCCTGATTTTCAAAATCATGCCTTCAAACTCCTTTAAAGCATGAACAGTCCGGCCTCAATACCGCAAATCAATACAACTTCGTTTGCTTCCGCGATTTTCTTGCAATCCTCGGTGAAAGATTCCGCGCTGCTGAATAGCACCCTGTACAGCACTTTCTCCTCCTCTTCCGGTATCCAATTGACCAACTGATTCACCCCTACAACATCATTATAGTCAGTGCCTGTTTTGTGCTTGACCTGCACAATTAGCAAAGGAGTTCGATACAACGAAACCTCATCGTTAAACCCTGGTATGGGAAGAAAAAATACATGATCTGCGTCCCCACCGTTTCGAGTACTATTACTTCTGAGTAGCTCATATCCTTTTCGTTCAAAGGCTTCACCTACGGCGGCCTGGAATTGGTCATGCCCCCACTCGTCATTGACATATTGCATCAAAGATTTTGCGGCTTTCCTTCTTCCCTCATCATATCGCTGTTTCCTGATTGCATCGGGGTTGTGAGGAGTGTCGGTTTTCTTCTGCTTCAGCAACCGCTTCGCAGCGGAAAGCACTCTTTCATTTTTATAGTCTTGAACTTGGGTAATTGCTGGCCTGGAATACGCACTTTTGAACAACTCATAGATCGTCTGGGAATCCGAGTCGTACCAGTTGGCTACCTCACGCTGATTTTTCACAGGGATGATATGCCCAAAATCTTTATAGCCTGAGGCCACTTCAAATCGGTAGTCTCCACTCACCTCGACGATGGTGAAATACCCGTATCTTGGAGCCTTGGGGATAAAAACCAGATCACCTTCATTTATGTCCAGCATGCGTCTCAGTATCGCATGCCGTCGAGAACTGGGGGACGCGTTGTATGCCCTCTGGTAGGCTTTCGTCCATTCTTCCCTATTCCGCCCGCTGCCATCGGCATTCAAGAGAGAAGTGCATGGAGGAGACCAGCCTTGGCGCAAGCATCCTTTCTGTAACTCGTTCTGAACAAAATCGACATCGGAAGCTATGCGAAATACAAAGCAGTTTTGTGACATAATGGTTTCCTTTTTGTTTGCAAGCTCGACGATAGTAGAGTGTATCGTGGCGTAAGTATTGCAGCATATATATTGCCGTCACTCATGCACAATGACGGATTAAAACCTTCTGGATTGCGGCTAAAATCATGCCGCAATGACAATCACAAGTAAGATTTATATGCACAGTCTTTTTTACCGAGATGCAATAGTGAATTGGGAAGGCGATTCACACTTCTAAAATTAATATACGGTCTTTAGGTACGGTCTTTAGGGCAAAAGGCAATTTTACCACTATGCTCGCGAGGTTTCCCAACCTTTTTTTAGCACTTTCTCGAGTTCACTCACTGTTTCGGCATAGCGAGTGTCTTCTGCGGCATTGACGTTTTCTGCGGCATCTTCCCGATGGTCGTAAAGCTCTCGCGCCTTTATCTCTCCCGTATCTCTCGATTGCCACTCTGTGTAGCGGAAGTCATCGGTCTTGATGGTGTAGCCCATCACGCCTGTGCGTGGATATTGGCTGAAGGCCGCCTGTTTCCATGTCCTGTCGGGATTCTCCATCAAGGGAACAAAGCTTTGCCCCTCGAGATGATCGGGTAGCGGTAGATCACACAGGTCGCACAGGGATGGGTACATATCGACGAACTCCGTAAGGCCGGATGCCTTTGCGCCGGACTTGCCGCGTTCTGGGGAGCGGATGATCATTGGGGCGTGTGTATCGATGTCGAAGTTTGTGTGCTTGCACCAGCTGCCGTGTTCGCCGAGTTTCCAGCCGTGATCTCCCCACAGGATTACAACTGTGTTCTCTTTGAGGCCGAGGCGTTCGACTTCGTCGAGTACGCGACCGACCTGCGCGTCCATATACGAGACACACGCGCAGTAGCCGTGGACCAATGTGCGCGCCAAGTCCTCGGGTATCGGTCCCTCCTTGGGCATTCCGAAGTAGCCGCGCAGTTCTCCGAATTCAGTGAGAGAATACTCGGTTACGTTTTCCGGCGCACTGGTATTCAGGGCGAGTGGCAATGCTTCCCGATCGTAAACGTCCCAGTGATGCTTTGGGGCGTTGAAGGGCAGATGGGGTTTGTGAAAGCCCACGGCGAGGAAGAAGGGTTGATCGCGCAATTCGTTGAGGGTCTTGATCGCCTGATCGGCGTCCTTGCCGTCGTGATAGGCGTCGTCGGGCACGTCCGCGGCTTCAAAAGCCGGTCCCAGACCCCGTCGTGTGGAGCCTTCGGCGGTCAATAGGGCATCTGTGCGCTCAATCACTTCCATCGCTTCATCCGTCAAATAGCCCCGTCCCTTCCAATCACCTGTTGAGACGTGTGGTTCACTGGACCATCCTTGCAGATCGTCGTTTCGATGGTGATAGATTTTTCCGATGGATCGCGTCTCGTAGCCGTGCTGCTTGAAGTGCTGTGGTAGCGAGAGTACATCGGGCATGACAGACCGCAAGGGGGTCTGTAAATCGTAAATTGTCGTCGTATCCGGGCGGCAGCCGCTGAGAACGCTCGATCGAGAAGGCGCGCATACGGCTTGCTGGCAGTAGGCCCGCTCAAAGAGGACGCCCTCTGCGGCTAATTGGTCGATGTTCGGAGATTGTACGAAATTCTGACCATAACAACCGAGTTGCGGGCGAAGATCATCTACGGCGATGAATAACACGTTCATTTTGTTCACAGTTCCTCCCTGAGAATTAAAAATTAGAAGTTAGGCGTTTATTCAGAGCTTGCGTGAGGCAATATAAGAGTGTAAATATAAAAATCAAGTTTGGGATTAAACCGAATCAATGGGTGGGGTTCGTCTATTCGTCTATTCGTTGATTCGTCTGTTGACAAGACAAGTTCTGTGATACCATATTACGAACATGGGATTGGCGATTTTGAACGCTAAATCAGGAGGGTATCATGGCGCAGGATACTGTAAGAGAGGTCACGACGAGCACGGTTCCCCATAGAGTTCTGGGCAAGACCGGAGAGCGGGTGCCTATTCTGGGGTATGGATCGGCTCCCGGTGGGATGGGACTTTCGGATGAGGATGCTATTGCACTTTGCCATAAGGTGATTGATCTGGGAGTGACGTATATCGATACGGCGCCCGGATATGGTCGGGCGCATGTGCAACTGGGGCAGGTGATGGCAGAGCGGCGAGATGAGGTGTTTTTAGTGACCAAGACAGCGGCTGATGAAGCGGAACAAGCCCTGAAGATATTGGAGAATGGGCTGAAAGATTTGCAGACGGATCATGTGGATCTGGTTTATGTGCATTCGATGGGCCATAGAGATGTCGATCGGGTGTTGGCTCCCGATGGTGCGCTGGCAGGGTTGCGGGAAGCCCAGCGGCGGGGTTGGACGCGATTTGTAGGGGTTACCGCGCACAATGCACCCTGGAGGACCGCTCGCGTGTTGCGGGAGGCGGATATAGATGTGGTGATGCTCGCCATAAATCTCGCGGATCGCTATACTTATAATTTTGAGAATGAGGTGTTGCCTCTGGCGTATGAGCGGAATGTGGGCGTGGCGGCAATGAAGGTTTATGGCGGAGCGCAGGGAATGACGTATCAAACGCCCAGGACTTCGGCTTTGACCGCGCATGGCCCACACGACCACGAGGCAGCACTGCGTTACGCGCTGGGATTGCCCGGCGTTTGCACGGCTGTGATTGGCATGTTTTCGGAGGTAGAGCTGGTGCAGAATCTGGAATGGGCGCGGAGATTTACGCCGCTGAATGCTGCGGATGATATTGCTCTTGAGGCTCTTGGCCGAGAGATTGCGGCGGAATGGGGACCGCATTACGGCGCAGTGGAGTAGCGTAAAAAATGGCTGAAATCAAAAGGAAACTCTTCCCATCATCTGTGTTGGCCGAAGATAGCTTGCGCTGGACCGTCGTGGTGCTTTTCTCGGCCACATTGGTTTTTGCCTGTGTTGCCGCAACGTTTTTGGAGTTCAAATCTCGTTCTGCACATATGGCGATGGCGAATCTGCCTCTGGCGGTGTTGTTGCCCTTTGTGGCATGGCTTCTGGTGAATGCTTTTTTGAAGCGGTTCGCGCCCCGCTTGTCCATGACTTCTGCAGAGTTGAGGCTTGCGTTGAGCATGCTCTGGGTGGGCGGGTCATTTGCGGGGTATAACTGGATTACGCAGTGGGTGGGCGCGATGGCGGCGCCGAGATATTATGCGTCGCCCGAGAACCGGTGGCAAGAGTTGATTTTTGACTATTTGCCCTGGTGGATGTTTCCCTCGAATTTTCCCGGGGTGACAGAGGGGTTTTTTCTGGGGCTGGAGGAGGGGGCGGCAGTGCCGTGGGGAGCGTGGATAGCTCCGATTTTTTGGGCGATGTCCGCCGGGTTGGCGATGACGGCTATTGGGCTGGGCTTGACAGCGGTGTTCCAGAAGCAGTGGGTTCGGCACGAACGGTTGACGTATCCACTGGCACAGGTTCCCCTCGATTTGACGGAAGGATTCGATGGCAAGCGCGGCTGGCCTCCGTTTATGCGGAATTGGTTGTTCTGGGTGGGGTTTGCCGTGGCTGCTTTCCCTTTGTTGTGGAATCTGATCGAATACTGGACGCCGGGTTTTCCCAGACTGGCGATTTTTGACCCTTATTACGGCCCAAGAGGTCCCAGGGGTGCTGCATTGTCGCGTTATTTGCAGCCGTTCTCTTATCGGATTTTACCCCCTGTGCTGGGGTTCACCTTTTTGTGCGATCTGAATATCCTGTTTAGCATCTGGTCTTTGTGGCTGGTCGGTCAGGTGGGGCTTTATGGGATGTCCAGGGTTGGATTTTCAGTGGGTTTGGCCGGGCAAGAGGCTAAACCCACTGCGATTTTGGGCTTGTTCACCCATGGCGTGAGCATGGGGCTGGCGGTCTGGGCAATTTGGGTTGCTCGCGGTCATCTGCGGAAGGTTTTTCAGCAGGTGTTACGCCCGCCTGTAGGCGGGGAGACGGAAACCGCGATTTTGTCTCCCCGATTAGCCGTGTTTGGGATTTTGGGCGGCGGTATTTATATGGCTTTCTGGTTGTACAGTGCGGGTTATAGCGCGGGGATTGGGCTGGCCTGGCTGTTGCTTTTCTGGGCGAGTATTCTGGTGGTGATGAAGTTTTTGGCGGCGAGTGGGTTTGCGTATCTCTTTCCGAGTTTTGGTACTTCGATTCTGGATATGACAGTGGGAGCCAGCCGGATGCAGGAATCTACGCTGGTAGGACTTCGGCTGGTGAATTGGCGTTTGCTGGCAGGTTGGCGTTTGCCGGCAGCATTGCCCCATGTGGAACGCCTGGTGAGGCCGGCAAAACGGGTTGGTTTGGTGGTAATTGGGAGCCTGATGCTGGGGATGCTGGCGGCAATTATTTACACAGTTGCCATCTGCTATGAATCGGGGGGGAGCACTTTCCGCACATGGTCTTTGGTGGGTGCGCCAGTGGGGATGTACGAAGGCATTGCCAAGGCGGTTGCAGAAACGAACCCGACGGTGACCGATCCGGGAAAAATTGGCGTGTGGGTTCTGGGCGGTGTGATCGCGGGGATTATTCAGGTGATGCAGAGTCGGTTTTCCTGGTGGCCGTTTCATCCGCTGGGTGTGATGCTGATGTCGAGCGGTTATGTTCGGCTCTATGTGCTGGATATTTTTCTGGTGTGGCTGAGCAAATTGCTGGTTCTCAGTTTTGGAGGTATTTCACTTTATCGAAAGGTTAAGCCGTGTTGTTATGGGTTGATTGTGGGGTATGTGTTTGCCGTGGGATGCTCTTTTTTGATTGATTTGATCTGGTTTTCAGAAGGCGGACATTATATTCACGGGTATTAGGGAGTTACTCACGAGAGAGGTGTGGCAGATAACCTTGTTGCTGGAGTACTTGAATCAGGGATTCGGGGGTTGCCACATTGTTGAGGCTCGCAGTGGTTGGAGAAATGCGGTCGTCTAATGCCTGGGCAATGCGGGGTTGGGCGTAGAGTTCGTCGAGCAATTCTCGCGTGGCGGTTTTGACTCGTCCGATGGCGGGGAGGATTTCGATCTCGCCGTATTTATCGTCACATTCGGCAATTAAAGTATCGACCATGTCGGGCAGGCCGCTTGCGCTGTGCTGTGTCAAAAATGAGCGTATCTCGTCCCCTGACAAACCGCGCGCGAATGCGCGGTGAATCGAGTCGCTAGAGAGATGGAAACACGCCATTACATCCTGTGTTTTGAGGTCGCCGAGGACGCACAGTCTGAGATAGTGCGCGCAAGGAAGATCCGGCGGAGATAAAACTTCAAAATTGGGCTGTACAACAAATTTTGCCTCTGAATTTTGCAGGGGTATTTGTTCGGTCAGTGCATGGTCATGCGTGTCGTGCAATAGAGCGTAGCCCGCAGGGGTGATCTGAAAGACTGCCTTTTTGCTGTGCTGCAATGGTGTGGAGAAATTGGGGAAGTTGCCCACGCGGACGACGCCCATCCATGTGAGCGCACCTGTGATGGTGCGGCGCAGCAATTCATCGGCGGTGGTTCCGGTATGGGATGGGTCTTTGGCAAAATGTCGAAAAGGCTCTGAAAGACGCGTCAGAAATTGATAATACGATGGGTACTTCATCCATGTGTCGGTGGGGCAATGCCGAAGGCTTCGCACGATTTCACTGCGGATATTCTTGAGCACTTGCATTCGGGCACTGGTGGCTTTGGTGCGGTCGGAAGACCACTCATTCCACCGTTCGCTGTGAAACCAGAATTCAAAGCACGCCTTGCGTATGTCGATGATTTGCCCTACCCGGGTGCCGGCATCCGGGGTGGTATGCCAGACTGTGCCCTGGGGGATTACCAGTCCCTTTGTTTCGGCAAAGAGCGTGAGAAATTCAATATAGCCCGGATCGTCCTGGATATGGCAGTATTTGTTCGCGTCGCGCAAGTCGGTTTTGGATATGCCGCCGTGTTTGAGCCTGCGGGGCAAGCGTTGTGTAACAATGCCGAGCAGTGTGGTCAAATCCCGGATGAGAGAGGCGGTATTCTCGCGTATCGCAGCAGGAGCAGTGGCGGAGGTTTCGAGGAGGGTTTCGAGGCTGCTTTCGAGTTGTCCCCCCTGGGATTGGGCGATTTTGGATAGGGCTGCACACAGGTCTGAAGCGAGACATATTGCGGCGTTGGGGGCGTGAAGATCGCGGTTCGGCGCGTAAAAGATCGGCATTTTCCAGAGCATGTCTTCCAATTCTCGGACTGCGGATTCCCCCAATTTGTCGGCGACTTCGCTGCGTGTGATTGCGTTGGTCGGAAGGAACAAATCGAGAATGGCGCGGCGATCTTCGCTGAGTGTGTTGAGGTAGGCGTGCAGTGTTTTTGTATCGAGCAGAGCATTTCTTATGGCGTTGGATACGATGGGTTTGCGCGTGTCTGAAAGGCGCAGGCCAATCTGATCTGCAAAAGCTCGGAGCAAACCCACAGATACGGGTTTCAAGATGACGAGCAGTCGGCCCTGATCTGCATCGGGAATGGGGATGGATTTGAGCAACGATTCGGGAATGCCGATTAGAACGTCTGGATCACCCAGTGTGTGTGTGTCTCGAAATACGAGACCGGTCAGGTCACTGAGTTGTGCCTGGAGACGGGGAAGAAATCCGTTGGCAAATTTTTCAACTGCTTCGGCTTCTAAAAGCTCGCCCCCTTCGGCGGCAAGGGTCTGTACCATTGCGCGCTGTTCAGGCGATAGGGAACTGAGGCGTTTGGCTACGTGCTCTGGGTCGGGGAGTATGCGGCAGAGCGCGTCGGCAAGGATGGTTTTGTTGCTGCCACTGGAATCAATACCCACGTCGCGGGCGAGTTGACAGAGTGTGCTGAAGGGATATTGTGTGAGTGCTGTGCGTAGTTTCATAGTGACAGTCGTGAATGGTGGGGAGATAGGACTGGCTTTGTCTATTTAACCTTTGTTCAAAATATTATGACCAAACATAGTCGAAACACACCAGATGCAAGTCTTCGCGTTTGAGCGAAACAGACCTTTGTATGTTGTGGTTCTCTTGCTCAGTTTCGCTTGTTGCAGAAGCGGGCACGGCATTGACCAATTGATGGATATCTTGATGTTGTGAGAAAGCTGTGTAAGCAGATCTTAGCTCTCTAATTGCAACCTGCGCCATAGGCTGAGAAAGTTTTCTCATCGCCGATCTCACTTCCTGTCGGGAAATGGCTGGGCTGTTGAGGTAGCTGCGGAGTAGGGTGATAACATTCTGCTGAATGGGATCGAGTACCTGAGGAGCCGCTGCCACGGCCTGCTGCTCCTGCACAGACTGCACAATATCCTCTATTACCTTTTCCTGCACGTTGAATAAATCGCAATCGCCTACTATCCTTGGAGTGTCCTGAGAGCAGGCGATGAGATTGGTAATCAAGAGACGATTGTCCTTTATCTCGTTTCGGTTTAGATCGTAGTAGCGCCAGAAGTGGCGGCGACCTTCACCGTTAGTTGCGGGTGCGGTGAAGTAGAAGAATACACCGCGCTCTCCCTTTTGGGCCAAGCCGGAATGAATACCGTCGGGCAGTTCCTCAAGCATTTTTTGAGCACCGGACTCCAGTGCATTGCGAAGCTGCTGTAATAGAAATTCATTGCTCGCTAACTCCGCGAACTGCTCCTGCTCTTCAATAACACTGTCGTCCTCGTCCATGATGCGGTTTAAAGTATTAAAATTTCGAGGGTGGACTGTTTCACCCAGTACCGAGGCGTCCAGAAATCCAGCACTATCAATATCTTCAATTTTGCGACTCAGGCTTTCCACCAGTCTCAAAAGTCGCTCCAGCCCTTCTTCGGGAAACATGTTGTAAACCCATAGTGTCTGAAACTCCGAACCTATGCGATCAATTCGTCCAGCACGCTGCACCATGCGCGTCGGATTCCAATGCAGGTCGTAATTGAGCAATATGCCACAGTCTTGGAGGTTCTGGCCTTCAGATAAAACATCCGTGGAGATCAGTATATCGATTTCGTTTTCAGAATTGATTAACTCCTCTTTGCTGTTTGAGCGCGGGGCAAACGCCTCAATAAGTCGTCTGCGATCTTTAGGCGAATTACCGCCGTCCATGCGGCGAATGAGCGGATTGCCAGCCTTCTTCCTGAATTTCTCGTTGTGTTCTCCAATTAACTCTCGATAGATATATCGTGCAGTGTCCCGGTAGTACGAAAAAACGATGACTTTCTCGCCTTTTAGTTCTTGAGAGAGGAGTGTCTTAAGCGTTGTTAGTTTAGCATCCTGATCTGGTTTGATATCGCGAATTAAATGCCAAATTTTGGTCAGTGCATCTATATCGTATTGTAGCGATTCGTGTAGGCGTCCGAGATCGTACTGTTCAGGGTCTAATATTGGCAGGCTTTCCAGAATTTGTCGCGCCTCCTCGTTATCGTCCAACTCATTGGCTATACTGGAAGGGGTGCTGTCGTCCTCCTCATTCTCACGATTGAGGAAGCGCATAGCGTGACGAAATGATGTACTATTCAATAGCCTGTCGTCCGAAAGATAGCTCTTAAAGGTCGTGGTGAACTCCAGGGCACGTTTTACACTAATGCGAAAGGCTTCTACACTTGACTCAAAACGCTTCAGGTAGCGGCTTCTAAAAATGCCAGCCAGTGCTACTTCCCTACCTTGTTCAAACGTATCTCTCTCAACGCCCACTTTCTTGTAGGTTTCCAACTGATAGGGTGCAAGGCGCAGATTATCTATGGCGTTAACAATTTGTTCATAGATTCCAGCGTATAAGGACTCCAGATCGTAGCGAACAGTCTTGAGCTTGCGCTCGGGCCATTTTATGGCCTTGCCTTGAATGGTGGCTTCGGGATACGTCTTGCGAATGAACGCTCTGGTACGTCGGATCACGACCTCCTCAAGCAGATTAAAGAGCGCAGTACCCATGCGGTGATCGGCTGTATTCTGACGGGCGCGGAGGAAGAACCTGCGTAGATCACCAATTCCCGCGCCAGCGAAGTAGCTTAGATCTCCACCTGTGAACAGGTTAATCTGGTTATACAGATCAAAGATATTGTTGTTAATGGGGGTGGCGGTAAGCATGATCAGTTTCTTGCGTCCGCTATCCTTACCTCTCCTACCATTACCGCTAAGAATGCGCTCAAGATTTTCGTAGCGCTGAGTGTTACTGTTGCGGAAGTTATGAGATTCGTCGATCAGCACCACATCCGCATCAGCGTTTTCTTGAGTGTCAAAATCAGCCTGTCCAAGCTCTTCTTGAGAGATGACATTGGCTGAGATAGTAGCGCTTAGCAGCTCATCGTTCCACATCTGCCTCAAGGATGCAGGACAGATTACGAGTGCCTTTTGGCGCAGGTGATAGGCGTAGTCTTCCAGCAACTTCTTGCCGATCCAGGTCTTGCCCAGTCCCACAGAATCGCCAATTAATACACCATCATAGCGTGCCAAAATTTTGCGGGCCTTTTTAACCGCATCTTCTTGAAATTCAGACAGTTCAATGACTGATCGCGTAGAAGTCGGCATATCGGATTCGAGGTCATCTTTGAAGTACTCGAAAAGGGCCTTCAAATAAACTTGATAAGGCGTGTATTCCTTCTCGCCAAACTTGGAGGCATCCAGCAGTTCTATGAGGTCGTTTTTGAAATCGCGGGACTGCTTCCAATGCGTTTGGAACCATCTGTCTAATTCGGAGATAGCCTGAGCACCTACGCCGCTTGCTAATTGACGACGAAGCTCCATCTCCTCTCGTCCATCAACCGACGGTGGACCTATCTGAGTGATTTCCTCTTCGGCAAGCATTGTCTTGTGGGAGAGGTTGAGTTCTTTGTTGGTAGTGAGCCCAGCGCCTGTAAAGTTGCTGGAGCCGACAATGGCTGCGACAGGCTGAAAGCGGTCCGCACCACCTACAGGGAGATCGCCGTAGAAGAGGTAAGTCTTGGCGTGGAGGAATCCGCGCTGGTAGGCACGCACCTCCACCAGATCACGACGCAAGAAGGCGATGAGATCTTCAACGGCTCGGAGGGTGGTTTCATCAAAGGGGGTAGCATTCAGTTCATCTGCCAACCCGAGGGCAGCCCGTGGATGCAATCCTACTGTCTCACCATCCTTTGGTTCGTCGCCGAGCAGCAGGCGAAAGCTACCAAGCCCTTTTAAGCCTTCCTGAAGCAATGTGAAGCCGCGGACGTTGAAATAGGCTGTGGCGATATCGAGGGACTTGCCAGAGTGTTCCGCCAAAATTTTATTGAGCACGTTGGCCAAGCGGTGCTTCTCGTTGTCTATGACGTAAGGTATGTGCGCGGGCGACTTCGTCCAGAATCGGTAATTGGATATGTCCTCTCTGTTTGCCAGACGTACCTGAGATGCCAAAACGGTGGCAATGGCAACTGTCCCACCATCTGGATTGAGAAACTCCACCTCAAAGGCTTCTCCATTACCCTGTACATACACAATTGTGCCGACATCGCCCACTTTCAAACCTTTCTTTGGATTGCCATTCTTGATTAGTGGGCTACCAGATGGTATATCCCATGTGTGATCGACCAGAATTTCAGTTGTAAGCACTACAACGTCTAATTCTTTGAACATATTTGTCTCCTAATCAGCCGAATGGATAAGCTCAATTACAATCCTCTATATGTGGTACGTCAACTATGCTTATGTATTTTATCTGCACTACACTGAGGGGATTGATCCGGCTATTAGCGTAGCAATTCCCTCAGTTCGTCTGGAGTTAGAAGTTTGTTGCCTCTATGCAACATTCTATGGCAGTTAGCACACACAGTAACCGCTTCGTCTATAGTGGATATCCGCCGTCCTCTAAGGACACTAAACGGCACTAGATGATGACACTCTGCAAAATTCTTCCCTATCTCACCATAGGTTTCAAAGAAGTTAAACTCACAGACCACACAGGTGTAATTATCCCGCTCCTTAACCTCTCTTGCTAAATCTGGATTCCTGCGAGTCATCTCTGAGATAATTTCCTGCGTATCCCCCTCTTCAAAATCGTCCAAGCGCCTCCGCCTGCCTTTGCGTGGGAGAGGTTTAACTCTGCCACTCGTCTCTGCATCTGAGGAGGTGACTATCTGGGAATCCTCATAAACGAGCTTTTTTTCATAAATGCCGGCCTGAGAGTCATTGCGGGAGTCTAAAATAGCATTGACCAAAGCATTCGGCATCTGGGACTGGATCCTGTCTATAGAAAGTACACGAGCGTGAAAGCGATCTTGTTTATCCCGTAGGAAGATGATAAATTGCTTCGGCTGCTGGTTACTATCAAGTAGATCAACAGAATTTTTCCAAAGTGGGTACCTCATTGAGGATGTAGGTGCTTGAGCTGGGATGCGACATTCACCGGAACGTTGATTTTCAAGAGGGTTTTCGGAAAAACTAATCAATTGTGCCTCATAATTATCGTACTTTTCTAGTCGGAATGTCCATTCATTTATCTCTTTTTTTACAGATGAAAGTGAAAAAAATTGTGTGATTTGTTCAGCACTGTTGCCGAAGGCAATATGCACCTGCCCTCCAACTTGAACTCCGTGTATGACTTGGGTGCTGTATGGGTGTAGCCAAATCCATAACAATTTTTGGACTATCATTACTTGACCTCCACGTCGTAAACATACGATTTCATCAGACGTTGAGTCACCATTTTTGAAGCACCGTACAGCTCAGCAACGCGAGTTTCAGCCATCTGGCGCAAAGGTCCGTGGAGGGCTTGCTTGTCGGATGCTATCTGGCGACCAAATCGAATTAAAGTCGGATCGCGCAAGGCTGCAAGTGGAATAGGAAGGTGATTAATCTGAGAAATCCTAATATATGGGAACAACTCATCATCACTGTTGAACATCTGGCGATAGGCCGCTCGCAAGACGGTACTATTGAGTACTACGGTTAGGGCAAAAGGATCGTAACGTGCTGATGAATGCGCTACGTACAGCGTATTCAGTACGTAAGCACCTGTTGTATCTACGGCAGCGATGGGAAGCGAGGCAACTCGGCGCAATATTAGTTTTGGTGTTGTGGTGTAAAGTGAATGTTTTTTAAATTTTGAAACTGCATCTCTATCAGGTTTGATATAGCCTGCGTTTCTAGCGACGTAGGCTTCAGCGGTTTCCCCAAAAATCACGGGGTACGTGTCGTTCATCGGCCACTCCACGATGCTTTTATCCCGTTTCCCAACTTCCGCGCCCCGTGTCCAAGAAACGACATCACCAAGTACTGTGAGATTACCATTCTGCCGCCCCTTGAGGAGCACAGCCATAAATTCTGGATCGACAAGATAGCTGAACGCCATGAATGGTAAGTTTCGAATCAAAGGCTTTGATATTTGTTTATAAGGCAATAGTGCATTCCCATTGCGTCCATCCGAAATGGATACAGGAGAGTTGGTAGGGTTTCGTTTCCATACTACTGCTACAGCTGCCTCAACTCCAGCATCTGGGAAGCACTGACCGCATGGAGCATAGTCAGAGGTATCAAAGCTACAGATAAGCATATCGCGGAACTTCTCGTAGTTTTCTGACAAAAAGAAAGGTTTTGGTACAATCAGCCCTACTGGCCTATCCGTTTTAAGCAACGCCCCAAGTGCTTGCTCGTAGAATAGTTCTCCCATGTCCCACTGGCCTGACGCCAAGCGATACCTCGCTTTTGCGAAGTTGCTGAAATCCGGTTTTATTCCTCTTTTGACATTGATATAAGGTGGATTTCCCACCACGACATCGAACCCCTGTTCGTCTCTGCTTTTCCACCGGCCGCCTTTCAAATCAACGAATGCCTCTGGAAACTCCAGGTCCCAATGAAAAAAGCCTTTCTTTTCATGTATTTCAGCAGCTTTGTCGATGGTTTCGCGGTATTTGGGCGGCAGAGTGCTACGCCCTTCAGGACGTATTTGTTCCACTAAATTAGATCCTGATAAGGTCAGGTATTCCTCAGCAAACTTGTTATTATAGTCGCGGCTAACCCAAATATTGAGCGCAGTCTTATACGGAGCTTGGCTCTGTTCAAAGTCTGTAAAAAGATTGCGGCTATTCTCGATTTCTGCCGCTGTAGCATCGGGTATGCGCCGTAGTTTCTCAATTGTTGCTGTACCAGCGAGAAGCCCCTGGAAGGGGCCACCGAATAGGTCTGCCACATGGCCCTTATTCCGATTCGCCAATTCGGCCTGCACTTCCTGCACCGTCGTACCGATGAGCGAGTTTCCGCACTTCAGATGGTGATCCAAAAATGAAAGCGGTGCCCCAATAGTAAAACAGTCCAACCACAGCGATACCTTGGCCAACTCTACGGCCATGGGGTTCAAATCAACGCCATATACGCAACGCTTGAGCACATGGCGTTTTAACAAGTTAATGTCGGTCAGGCGACTGGTGTCAAACGAAACTCTCTGTCGCTCCATCTCCGAAATGATAGCTTGGCGAGTATTATCGAGAAACGTCGTCACAGGATTCCAGGGAAATGCTCTTAAAAAGCCCTCACGCTCTCCGAGGATACAGTCACATATAAAGTCCACAGTTTCTACCAGAAAGTGCCCTGAACCCATCGCTGGATCGAGAACCCGCAGGTCGAATAACTCATCCACAAGGGATTGGTAAGTATTTGCAACCTTGTTCGGGTCGTCTGGTCGCAAACCTTGTTTTTTGAGAACCTCTGCTTGTTGGAGCTTCTTGTGGTATCTCTCCTGAGCTTGTCGAAACTTGGGGCGCAGTTTTTCAAACTTTTCTTCGAGCACAGGTCCCACAGTGTTTTCGAGGATGTACTTCACGATATGTTCGGGGGTATAGTAAGAGCCGGTGGCTTTGCGCTCTCGCCGATCATTTTCGAGGTACACATCGCCGGGCTGGTACACGCGCTCTTGGGCGTTGTGTCCTCTACCGATGGTCAAAACCTTCTTCGCCTCTTTGTAGGGGATGACCTCTTCGGTCCGCTTGCCCTTGACTACGGCCATCTTCTCAGAAGCAATGCGGATTTTGAATTCCAATAGCCCTTCATATATAGAGCCAAGTTGCCGCACACCTAAGGACTTGTAATCAATGAAAACAAGGTCTTGCCGCTTGTCGTCCAAATCTCGTGTTAGCAAGTCCAACCCCTTAGCAAGGTAGCGGTCAGGAATTTTGTTCTTTTGCAAAAAACGGGCAGTTTCCGCTTCCGAACTACTATCTTCTGGCTGAGGCTCTGTAATAAAAAGGCCACCATTATATAGAGGGACGTTTAGTTCCCGGCTTCCACGATCAATGACAGCGAATAACTTCATCAGCCTGTCGTACAGGTCGGTGGCGTCGGTGCGATATGCTGCATCGAGATTTATGGGAGCTTCGTCGTAGATGTTTCCCGCCTTCTCTGCTATATCTTCTTTGAGTCTGGTGAGACTATACTCAAAGTATCCTCGCTGTTCACGAACCGGCAGTAGGCCACGAGCCTCTGCGTAGAGCAAGAATAGCAGGCGGTAAAGCAGGGTTAGTGTCCCCTCGAACACCAAACGGCGGAATGTCTCATTCGGTTCCTGTTTAAGAGATAATTGCTGTGCAACTGGAAACAGCATTTTCTGCTGAGGGTCGGCGATACCTGGCTGCCTTTTCAGGTGTTCGATAAAGCCTTCTGCGAAGTGAGGAAATACCTGATCGAATACTCGTTCTTTCAGACGATCACCCAGCTCCTTGGCATAGGTCTCACTTTCTTCCAGAAGTTTATCCAAAAAGCAAATTTGCTGAGGTTGACCATCGCGTATCTGTTCTTCAGGCACAAAAGCGGCGGCGCGGAAGAACAGATAGAAGTAGCGGAAGGCTTCACGGGGATCATCCATTGCCAAAGTCTCTTCAAGGTCAATCTCATAGTAGTTGGTTGCACGAGAATGTGTGCGTGCGGAGTAGAGACGCCAGAGTTTGCCATTGGTCACAATAGCCCAGGGGGCTTCGCCCGCTTCAAGGACAGTGACCACACGCGCGCCAGGATTCTCTTCGGGAGAATCTGTGTCGCGGGTCTCATCGCGTCCGTCAAGGTAACGATTCCAATTATAGGCCAGACAGACAGCAATAGGATTGTCGGAATTAGAAGGAATAAAAAGAGAATAGTCGGCTCTTTCCTCTGAGCTATCATCCGCTGGGATAGCATGGAAACCAAGAGCATTAAAAGCTGGCTCTAAGAGGTTTTGCTTTGTGGTTTGGCTATCAGCAGCTAAGTTAGCGCGAAAGTCTGTAAATAGTGCTCGAAAACGGTGGTATATCGTCTCAGGGCGATCCTGCCACTCTTGTAAGTCGGGGAGTCGCTCACTCAGATAATAGTCAGAAAACAAGGCGCGATTGTTGAACAACGGTTCGGACCATTCGGCGATAGTATAGGCTGACAGCAGTTTATCGTACTGAGCATCCGAGTCCGCCTCGGTACAAGTGAAACGCCTGAGGACCCGTAGATCGACCTTCGATGGATTTCGTCTGTTGACCGTAAGGGTGCGTGGCATAACGGATACCTGGCTTTGAGAGAAATTTGAACTGCTCAGTTGGGGCAGAATTCTTTCGAGCAGAACGAAGTCTATTCTCTCATAGTCATTCGTGAGAACAAGAAGATAGTTGCCCATCCTGTTCCTGAAGGCACGAGCCAGACTTTGTGTGGCTGCAACCGTGACGGAGGTCAATTCCACAAGATAAACATAAAGTGGCTCCGCTCCATCATCCTGAACGGCGAGTTGTTCTATATACTTGATTTGATGCTGAAGCGATGCCGCTGTGATGCCCAGGGCGGTAGCTGTCTGCGGCAAACGCACTTCTGTGTTATAACGGAGTGCGGCAAAGAAAGATGCTATGCCTTCCCTACTACTTAATGTCTGAATATCATTAAACTTCAGATTCTTGTCGTTCATAAGTCCTCCGAGTGTTCTTGACGGACTTAGGGATGCAAGCACAGATTGTAGGATAAAACAGAGACGTATCTAAGTCTTTGTAATAGCAGTGAATAGTGTGGCAAAATAGCCCAAAGTCTGAAGGTTGTCAAGATATTGGGGAGTGAGGATTGAGAAGCATTAAGAGATTGAATTTATGGGGAGGATCATTGCAATATCAGGATATGATTGGCAAAGAGAAATACGCAAGTCGCATTGTCATTCTCGGTAAAATTTCCAACTTATTGTCGAGGTTGTGTTTGTGAAGGTGTAATTGTCCGAGAGAGATTATCAACTACGACTTTTGGGACTTGGATTGATTCGTCCTCTTTTCGGAGAATACCTGAACTACCAAAATGTGCAATCGAATCGACCAACTGTGCCAAAATCAGATCTCTTTGCTCTGGCGTAATGGCAGATTCAACAAAAGCCTCAATGCTATTTGCGACTCTTTGTCGGTGTTCGTTGTGTTGTGCCAGGTGCATATGTGCCCGCAATATCCTTAAACAAAAAGCGATAATTCCCCCCAATGCACCAACGATTGTAATGCGAACAGCAGAAGAATACACTATTGACTTCGTTTCCCCTTCAGGTTGAATAAAAAATCCAAATATCACAGCGGCAACAAAGAACGACAGTATGGCACCGCCACTTAACCAACTCCAAAGCTTTACCCGTTTATTGTGATCTTGTTGAGCAAGACGAAATTGTTCCTGTGCCGCTTCAACAGAGATCCCAGATGCTGTTCGTCGCGCCCTGTTTTCTATCTCCTCAGCTAATGTGCGTGCTTCCTCGATAGTCTTATTTGCTTCTTCCTTTACACGGGTAAGGGCATTTTCTGATTCTTGCTTCATTACCTCAATGGCTTGATTGTATTCTTTTTTTATTCCTTCATCTTCTAAGAAGCCTCGGTCTTCCATCGCTGCAGTAATAACATTCGGCCAATACCTGCTAATCTCCTCAAATTGTGCTTGAAATTGACTGAGAAAATTTTCCTTTTCTGCAACGTATTCAGGCACATCTCTTTCACATTGGTCATTCATATATTGGCAAATGGATGATAAAATACTGTTTATATTATCTATTACCCCTCCATGAACGTCCGAAGCAAATTGGAGAATAAGATCAATTTTTTTGTTTAGAATCTCCAACTTGGGTTCTATTTCTTCCTTTAGAGAGATCTCTCCAAGTTCTGGACGCAGCAATTTATCCCGATCAATATCATTTAGTTCTTCAACAGTTCGCATCAGGGTCTGGATCTGATCTTGGTTCGCCATATTTGATTTGGTCTCCAATAAAAATTAGACACTTATGGAATTATAAGTGCCTAAAAAAAGTGGAGCCGAGCGGGATCGAACCGCCGACCTTTTGACTGCCAGTCAAACGCTCTCCCAGTTGAGCTACGGCCCCACATCTATACGCAGTCAAGAGTAACAAAATGGGATGGGTCTGTCAAGTAAAAAGCCGATCACGAATCTTACGGATGAACTGGCCTGGGGAACGGCCTAGTTTTACACCGCTTAAAGGATTACATGGATTAAATTCTGTGCTTTAGGGGATTATGTAGGATAGTGCCGGTCGGCTCATGATGGAAGGTAAAACTATTTCTTACGGGTAAGCATTCTACAAACCAACTCGATAAATTTGGCGAGAACCTCAAATATATCTACGCCACGCCCCAGATATAAGAGGTAAATAATGAAAACAACGATAAAAAAAAATTCCATCTTAGGGAAAACGCCTACGATACTGCGACCTGGTGGCGTGACTTTTGCGCCAAAGACACAGCCTTTGCTTATGTTGCCTAAAATTCTAAAAGTGCTTGTTTCAGTGGGTCTGTGATTATAAAACTACCATCCTTTTGAATATTATTGTCCATGCACACAACTATATCATTTGGCCCGTCACCTGCATTATCGGTTAGTGTAATATGAGTCTTCATCTCGTGAGCTAACCAACAAATACGATCGTCCAAGCGCAATTCTAATGGTTCTCCATATTTTTTTGTTAGAATTTTTTCAAGATTTCTATACAAAATTTTATCTGCCGCAGGTTCCTGTTTTTTGAAGCGATAAGTAATTTGGCGAAGTCTTCCGTTTACAAGGGACTGTAGGCCATCAAAATAATATTCTAAACTACATTGACGATCAAAAATTTTTCCTTCATAATATAGATAGTTGTCATGGTGCTTTTCAGATTTCGTCCATTTTTCCAGATCTTCAACATTCCCAGTTCCATCTCCCCAAAAGACTCCTCTGATTTTATATTCATTCATATCTTCTCCTTCAATGAAATAATGAAGCGAATTTCACCATCCTCTTCCAAGATAGTGCCTTCATATATCCCTCTGCCATATTCTTCTATCCATTTTGTTGTGTCTTTATTGGTGAAATGCCTGCACGATGTTGGAAAGGTTTTTGTCACTTTTTTTACGGTTGACCCACTAAGCGCATTAGTTCCGGTATCGAAACCAATAAGAATTTCAGATTGCCCTCGTTTTTTTAACTGACTATACAGATACCGGGTATCTTCGGCACAAAAACCAAACCCAAAACGCCCATCACCCTTACTCTGTGTCGTGAGGACAACTTGGCGATATACCATTATTTCCTCCTGAATAGGGATAAAAAAGGCAATAACATAACCTTTGCCCTGCTACATAAAAAATAATCTTTTGAATCCCGTCATTATCTCATGGCGGTAGTGATCGCAGAGCCAGCGGTATGTGGTTTGGGCATCTGCATTACTGCTGTATCTTACACACGCTGGCTTTTCCCTCATACTGTGGGGCAGAAAAACGATCCAGTTTCCGCTACAGTATGCTTGACGTATCTCCTCTGTTGCAAGTACCATCTGGCCAGTGTGAATGTACATAATGACACCCCTTTCCACGTAGTGACACAGCGTAGCTTTCGCATTTATAAGATGAATTGGTTTTCGGCCGCCTTTTGTCCAGCGTTCCAAGTACGAATATATGCCGGCCTGTTGAAAAGTCAACGGCTATTTTTTATATCAGCAGTAACTTATGCGTAACTATTTTAAAAATAGGAATATATAAAATGGATCGGCACTATCTTACATATCCTCCCGTGATTTATTGAGGATATGAGTGTACTGTGGTATATCGCTTAGAGATTATGCGTTTTCTTCGCGGATGTATTTGCTAAAAAATTCCTCTTCTTCGAGGATATCGATATTCAGCTGTTCGGCCTTTGTGCGTTTGGAGCCAGCTTTTTCTCCTGCAATGACGAGGTCAGTTTTCCCGCTGACGCTGGAGGTGGGTTTGCCGCCGAGGGTGCGGATGAGGTCCTGAAATTGTTGGCGACCCCAGCGGGTGAAGGTGCCAGTAACGACTACTGTTTTGCCGTCGAGAGGCTTGGGGCCAGTGTCGGCAGGGGCTTCGGATTCGAGACTGATGCCTGCTGCGCGGAGTTTTTCGACGATGGCCCAGTTGCTCTCGATGTTGAGGTATGTGTGGATGCTTTCTGCTATGGCGGCTCCGATTTCGTGTACGGCTGCGATTTCTTCGGGGGGTGTGTCGCGCAAACGGTCAATGCTGCGGAAGTTGTCGGATAGCGTGCGTGCAACTGTGGCACCTATGTGGCGAATGCCCAGGGCAAAGAGTACGCGGTGAAATGGCTGTTGTTTGCTCGCTTCGAGCGCGTCAAGGACGTTTTGAGCCGATTTTTCTGCCATGCGTTCGAGGCCAGCGAGTTCGTCTAATTTGAGGTTATAGAGATCGCCGACATCGAGGACGAGTTCGCGATCGACGAGTTGGTCAACAAGGGCAGTCCCCAGGCCCTCGATGTCCATTGCCGTGCGCGAGGCAAAGTGGCGGATATTGCCTTTGAGTTGCGCGGGGCATTGGGAATTGTCACAGCGAATGGCTACTTCGGATTCGTCCTTTATGAGGGGGGAGTTGCAGACAGGACAGTTTTTGGGGAATTCGAATTCGATGGCGTCTTTTGCGCGTTTGGCTGTGACCACGCGTACGACTTTGGGGATCACGTCGCCGCCTTTTTCGAGGATGACTATATCGCCTTCCCGAATATCTTTGCGTTCGAGTTCTTCGGCGTTGTGCAATGTGGCGCGGCTGACTGTGGTGCCTGCCAGTTGTACGGGTTTGAGGTTTGCCACTGGGGTGACGACGCCTGTGCGCCCGACTTGAAGGGTTATGCTTTCGAGCACGGTTTCGGCTTGTTCGGCTGAATATTTGTAGGAAATTGCCCAGCGGGGGCTTTTGGATGTGGCGCCGAGTTTGTTTTGTTGTGCAATGCTGTTGACTTTGATGACGATGCCGTCGATGTCGTAGGGCAAATCCGGGCGCTTTTCCTGCGATTCGCGAGCGAAGGTGAGAATATCGTCAATATTGTTGCATAGGACGTTTTCAGTGACGGGCACATTGAGATGGTAAAGACGGGAGAGGTTGTCGTGATGAGTCGAATGAATTGCTTGCTCTTCGTTGAGCAAGCGAAAGTTGTAAGCTAAAAAGCTCAGGCGGCGCTCGGCGACCTGTTGTGCGTCTTGCAATTTGAGGGAACCAGATGTTGCATTGCGCGGGTTGGCAAAGGGATTTTCTTCGTTTTTTTCGCGCTGGACGTTGATTGCGTCAAATATGTTGTGGTCGAGATAGACTTCGCCGCGGATTTCGCAGTCGGGCACGGGGTTGCTGAGGCGGATGGGTATGGATCTGATGGTTTTGACATTGGGCGTTATGTCTTCGCCCTGTGTGCCATTGCCTCGGGTGACGCCGCGCGTGAGCAGGCCGTTTTCATAGATCAGGCTCAGGGCGACACCGTCGATTTTGAGTTCGGCGACATATTGCAATTCTTCGTCGGGCAGTTCGCGGCGGATGCGGTCTTCAAAGTCTCTGAGTTCGTCTTCCGAATAGGTGTTGTCCAGGCTGAGCATGGGGACGTCGTGTTGCACGGTTGGAAATTCTCGGGTCAGGTCAGAGGTTACGCGCTGTGTGGGGGAGTCGGGTTGGATCAAATCGGGATGTCGCGCTTCCAGATCGCTCAGTTCGCGCATGAGAGCATCGTACTCCCGGTCGGAAATTGCGGGATCATTGAGCACGGCGTATCGGTAATTGTGTTCGTTGAGTTGTTCAACGAGTTGTGCTATGCGGTCGGAGGGTTTCATAAAAAAGGAACTCAGGCATTAAGGGTTGGGCAGGTGCGAAGCGATGAATTCTCCCGGTCTTTTCCCCAGCGGGCGGGGTTGTCCAATTCAATGCTGCGTTTAGTATAGACAATTTTGTTCGCATATTCAAGGTGGGCGCAATGTTTACCCGACAATAATGCAATCCCACGTCAGTTCTTAACTAAAAAGAAAGGCGGCGAGTCCAAGTAGCATCCCCGCTTTGAGCAGTTTGTTCAGGTATCCGAGTGCGTCTTTTTGCCAGAGGCGGATGAGGACGAAGACGAGCAAAAGGTTGAGGAAGACGATCAGGGAGAGATAAATCGAACTGTAAATGCCCAGGAGCGCGGGTATTGGGGTCGCGATGATGAGGATTGTAAAGATGCCGGTGATCAGAATGCGTGCGATGTTTTCTCCCCAGGAGATGGGTACGGTGCTGCCCGATAATTGGCGGTCGCCAGCACTGTCTTCGAGGTCTTTGAGAAGTTCGCGTCCCAGGTGAAACAGAAAGGCAAAGCCCGCGATGAGATAGGGAGCGGATATGTTCTCAACGGCTGCGCCTCCATAGAGAAATGCCAGACCACCGAGCGCACTTACTGTGAGATTGCCGATGAGAGGTACGCGTTTGAGATAGGTATTGTAAAGGATCAGGCACGCGATGGCAATGAGGGCAATGGCGAGGGCAGGCGTTGGTAGGGAAAGAGCGAGGAGAATGCCCGCGAGGAGGAAAATGCCCATTTCTATGCGGGCGATACCGGGGGATAAACGCCCCGAGGGGAGTGGCCGGTGCGGTTTGTTTATGCGGTCTTCGGTTATGCCACACAGGTCATTGAGCGCGTTGCCCCCTGCGGTGATGAGGGCGGCGGATAGCGCGGCAAAAAGCAGGGGTTCGGTGATCGTGTGAATCCCCAGCCAGCCGCCGAGGAGTACCGAGGCAAAGGTTATGAGACAGTTGATAGGGCGAGGCAGTTCAATCGCGGCGTAAAATCTGGTCTTGCGGAAGGCCATATTTTTCACGCATCTTCAAAGACATCGTCTGCGTCTCGAATGGTGTAGCGATAGCCCTGTTCGGTGAGGAAGGTCTGGCGATTTCGGGCAAATTCTTGTTCGCGGGTGTCGCGCGTGACGAGGGTGTAAAAATGAGCCTGGCTGCCGTCGGATTTGGGGCGCAAAATGCGTCCGAGGCGCTGGGCTTCTTCCTGGCGGGATCCATAAGTGCCAGAAGTTTGAATGGCGACACTGGCGTCGGGCAGATCAACGGCAAAGTTGGCGACTTTGGATACGACGAGGATCTTGATTTTGCCCCTCCGAAATGCTTCGTAGAGGTGGTCGCGGTCTTCGGTCGGGGTTTTGCCCATTATTAACGGGGCGTCGAGTTCTCGTGCAATATATTCGACCTGGCGGATGTATTGCCCAATAACGAGGATTTGGTCGCCCTTATGTTTTTTGATCAGATGTTTGACCATGTGGATTTTGTCGGCATTTTCCGATGCAATGCGGAATTTGGCGCGTCTGTCTGCTATGGCATAGCTGAGTCGCTTGCCCTGTGGCAGTGGCAGGCGAATTTCACAGCATTCTGCGGTTGCTATCCAGCCGCTGGATTCGAGTTCTCGCCAGGGTACGTCGTAGCGCTTGGGGCCAATGAGAGAAAAGACATCGGTTTCGAGGCCATCTTCGCGCACGAGAGTGGCTGTGAGACCCAGACGCCGCCGGGATTGCAATTCGGCGGTAAAGCGAAATACAGGCGCAGGAAGCAGGTGAACTTCGTCGTAAATAATGAGGCCCCAATTGCCCTGATTGAAAATGCCGAAGTGAGGGAAGTCCTCCTCCCGGCTCTTGCGATAGGTCAGGATATTGTACGTGGCAATGGTAATGGGCCGAATTTCTTTGCGCTCGCCGGAATATTCGCCTATCTGGTCGTCGGTGAGGCTCGTTTTGTCGATGAGTTCCGCTTTCCACTGGCGCGACGCCGTGATATTGGTGGTCAGGATCAGGGTTTCGCACTGGAGGGTATTCATCGCCGCCATGCCCACAATGGTTTTGCCCGCGCCGCAGGGCAAGACTACTGTGCCGCTTCCGCCATCGGGACCTCCACCCGCGTGGAATATATCGACTGCTTCGCGCTGATAATCGCGCAATGCAAAGGGATTTCCAGACAGGGCAGTCTGGCGATGTCGAAATTTAAGCGTTCTGCCTCTGAGGTATCCCGCGCGATCTTTGACCGGGAATCCAATGCGCGTGAGAGCCTGTTTGAGGTGCCCTCGATACAGGGGCAAAATGCGAATGCGATGGGGGTTGAGTCGCTTTTCAATATAGGGCTGGACGGTTTTGTGGCGGCAGATTTCAAGGATGATCAGGGGATCTTCGGAAGACAGGATGAGCGCGTCGCCTTCTTTGTCGAGATAGACTTTGCCATAGCGGCTCATTGCCTCGCGAATTTCAACGCCCACATTTTGGGGAATGTCGTATTTGCCATAGGTTTCGAGGGTGGCGATGATTTCTTCGGTGGTGACGCCGGCTGCGGCAGCATTCCAGAGCGAGAGGGGATTGACGCGGTACGTGTGTATGTGCTCTGGGCTTTTTTCCAATTCGGCAAAGCGCACGAGCCGATCTCGCGCCGCTTCGTATCTGGGCGAGTTGACTTCGACGAGAACCGTGAGGTCGCTCTGAATGATGAGGGGGTTTTCGGGATTGTAGTTCATATTTTATACGCGCTCTACCGTCACGTAATACGCGCCGGCGAGGCGATTCCCATTCGCGTCTATCCACCAGGTTTGCAAAGTTGCGGGACCGCTCGACAAATCCACTGTAAATGTTACGGATAGGTCATCGGGGCGCACGTCCATTTCATGTTCAGATCCTCCGATCTGCATCCACGCCCGATCCACAGGCAGTGCTTTTCCAGCCATCAATGTGCCGTCAACGCCTTCCATCACGGGGGCCGGTGCTGTAATTGCGAGATTCGATTCTCGAGGCCAGCGCCGCAAGGTGATGTCGTATTTTCCGGATTGTGTAACTGCGAGTTGCCAGATACCGCTGTCCATCACACATCCGCGCACACCCCCGGGATTATCGCAATAGACCCCCATCCAATCGCAACTGGACAATCGCGTGGAAATTTCCTCCTCTGTCCCAATGGAAATGGGGAAGTAAATATCGAGGTTTTTGCCAAGCGCATCCCACCACGCATCGTAATGCGCCCGCATCTTTTGCACGACATCGGGATGCTGGTCGGCGATGTTGTGTTCTTGCGCGGGATCGCTGTCGAGGTGATACAGTTCGGTATAATCCACGAGACGCCAGCGATTCCATAAAACTGCGGCGTTGCCTTTGCGCGTGGTTCGATTCCCCGTTGGGACATTGTGGCCGTATTGTACGACGAGCATCCGGTCTTCCAATTCTTCGCGTTCGCGCAAGAGGCCAGTTAGAGAAACGCCATCACAGGCAGTTCCCTCTGGTTCGTCGAGATCGCAGAGGGAGATCAAGGTTGGCAACACATCTGTACCGTGCGTGGGATCGGGTATATCGCGGGGGTCTCCCAATTGTCCTTCGGGCCAGCGAATAAAAAACGGAACGCGGTGACCGCCTTCATAGAGCGTGGTCTTTTTCCCGCGCATGCCGGCGTTGTACACGGTTTCTCCGTTTGCCGTCCCGTTATCAGTCATAAAAACCAAAATGGTATTGTCGCGCAATCCGCTTTTGCGGAGAAATGCGTCGAGTTTACCCATGTTTTCGTCGATATTGGCAATCATACCGTAAAAACTGGCGACATTATATGCGACCTGGTCGAGATAGGGTTGGCGGTATGCGTCGGGGACCCACAGCGGGGTATGGGGTGCGTTGGTGGCGATATACGCAAAAAACGGCGCGTCGCCCTGTTTCTCGATCCAGTCCATGGCTTCGTCAAACCACACATCTGTGCAATACCCTTCAAAAGTCTCAATTGTTCCATTGTGCCGATAGTGGTCGTCAAAATAATCATTCCCAAAATAATCTGCAGCAGATGTAATGCCCCAGGCGGGATGGTGAATCGTTTCCTGAAATCCCCGATCCTGTGGGCGGTAGGGATAATTGTCGCCGAGGTGCCATTTGCCAAAATGCCCCGTGCGGTAGCCATTCATGCCGAAAATATCCGCCAGAGTCGGCAATTCGGGATTCATCAGCGACCGTCCCATGCATACAAATGTGGCGCCATTGCGGAGTGCGTCCTGGCCTGTCAACAATTCGCCGCGCGTTGGCGTACACATGGGCGCGACGTGGAAATCCGTGAACCGAATGCTCTCGCCGTGTAACGCGTCTAAATTCGGTGTTTTAAGGATCGGATTGCCGTGGCAAGAGAGATCGCCATAGCCCTGATCATCGGTCAAAACAAAAATCACATTGGGTTTGTCCATATCCTCTCCGGAAATATTATTTGTCTTGAAAAAACGCGCGGTGAATGGTGAAAGATTTGGCGACGAGATCTACCCGTCTCAAAATGGGAGCCTTTTTTTTGTTGGGCGAGTAAAGTCCTATGTCGATAAAAAATAGCCGGTTGAGATCGACATCGACAAAAGCATAACTTTTAAAGGGGCCGCCTTTCCACTCGGCTTCGTTTTCCCAAAGACCCTGAAGTACTACAGCGAGTTTGCCCGCAAATTCGACCTGTCCAACGGTAACTTCGCCGTGGACAATGCGGTCGCCGCCAAACCACCTTCCCATGATGTCGTCACGCTTTTGGATAACCCAGTCTTCGGTGAGTTGATCGGGGTGTACATCGTCTTCCCAATAGACGGAAAGCCAGCGGTTGGGATTATCTCTGGCAAGCACGACAAAGTTGGGATAGGTTTCGAGGATGCGATAGCCAAAAGGCACGCGCACATTCCAACCATAGGTCTCGGCGAGTTCCTGGGTGACATCTTTGCGTTCGCCAAAGCTGTAAACATTTTCTCGCACACTGTGATCAACGGCATTTTCCAGAGTGCTATACAAACGATCGGATTCCATAAAGAGGTTTTCAACGGTGGTGTCTATATCTTTTCCCGATACGATATAAAGGGTTTGATCTTTGGCCCACACATCCTTTTTCCAGGTTACACCTGCGCGACCAGCCAAAATGGTTTGTTGCACCTCGGGACTGAGTATTTCTTTGACGAATTGCGCGGTGGGATGGTTGGCATTGAGAGGCGCGATAGCCATGAGGCTTTTGCGCTGTTCGTGTTTGTGCGCTTTGAGGAAATTGACATCGCCCCATGCAATTTCATAAATGCGCTCGGCCTGAGGCGTATAGATAACGGTTTCAAAAATTTCGCGGAGGGGATCTTCCAGCGTTTGCCAATCGGTAGAGTCGGCCAGTACGATGATTTTGCGGGCGGGACCGAGGGACTCGGGCAAGTGGTTGCCACATCCGACGCACAAGAGCAGGAAAAATAGAAGAAGGCGCATAAAACGGTACCCAGTAGAAAGGGGAACGAGAAAAGATAAAGATAATAGGATTTGGAGACAGAAACAATGTTCAAATTTTACAAAATATAGTGCCGTGGAAGACGCGTGCCGAGCAGGGAGACAACTTCGTGTGAGATATAATTTCCCCACTGGGCGAGGTCGTTCACGGTGATTTTGCGGTCGCCCTGTTGCCCGAGCAGTACGATTTCCTCGCCGACAGAAATGGGCGGTATATCGGTGACATCGATCATGATGACGTCCATGCAGATCTCGCCGACAACCGGGCAAGGTTTTCCGCAGATGAGGACGTGGGATTTATTGGACATACGCCGATTGTACCCATCGGCATATCCCAGGGGCGCGAGGGCGATGCGAGAGGGGCGCGTGAGGGTGTATGTGCCGCCGTAGCTGAGGGTTTGGCCGGCAGAAAAATTTCGCACTTGTATGATCCGCGCTTTGATGGATAGTGCAGGAGAAAGCGAGAGCGAGCCTGCACCTTGCGTCGGGGGAATGCCATAGGTGAGCAATCCCACGCGCACGAGGTCAAAATGCGATTCGGGCATGTGAACGGTCATGACGCTGTTGGCGGCGTGACGCCAGGGAACAGAAATATCTGTGAGTTTAGACAGGCAGGCGGCAAATGTTTTGATCTGATGGCGCGCCTTGTCCATGTCTTCTGCGCGTTCCCAGGCCACATGTGTTGCGATACCTTCGAGGAATAAGTGGGGATTCTGGGTAATTTTTTTTGCAAAGGCGCGCACCTCATCGGATAATAGGCCAAGGCGGCCCATGCCGGTATCGACTTTGAGATGTATGCGGGCGCGTGTATTGTGGCGTTTGGCTGCGGCTTCCAGCGGTGGTATCGCGTCGGGATGACCGATGGTTTGAGACAGGTTGTGGGCAACGATGCTGTCGGCCTGTTCGGGCATTGTGGGTGCGAGGACGACAACGGGTGCTGTGATGCCCGCGCTGCGAAGGGCAACGCCTTCTTGCAGCAGGGCAACCCCGAGTGCAGACGCGCCGCCTTTGATGGCTGCTCTGGAAGCAGGTATGAGGCCATGGCCGTAGGCATTGGCTTTGACAATGGCCATGACCTGCGTTGTTGGCGAGATGAACTGACGGACTGCGGAAATATTTTTCGCAATGGCTGATAGATTTACTTCGAGCCATGCGGGGCGATTGGGTTGGGGCATTTAGTAGAGTACCTCAAAACGCGATCCCAGATCGGGATATTTGGTGACTTCGATGCGCACGGGAAATGCCTGTTTGAGCGATTCGACGTGGGTAATAATCAATATTTTTTCAAAATCCCCGCTGATGGCCTGGATGGCTTCCACGAGGTGATCGAGTCCTTCGGCATCCTGAGTGCCAAAGCCCTCGTCGATGACCAGGGTTCTCAGGCGCGTGCCTGTGCGCCGAGATAGGAGTTTAGACAGGGCAATGCGAATAGAAAAGTCAATGCGAAAAGCTTCCCCGCCCGAATAGAGTTCGTAGCTGCGTTCGCCGAGTTCGTCGCTAATTTTAATATCGAGGGTTTCGCGCGTTCCCCCGGTTTTGAGGTCGCGCAGAGATTCCAGGGCGATTTGAGTGCGGTTGTCCGTCAGGCGCGCGAGAATGCGATTGGCTTCTTCTTCAATTTCTGGAATGGCCTGTTCGATGATGAGTGCCTGAATGCCGTCTTTGCCAAATGCGGTGGTCAGTTCGCGGTAGATGCGGATATCGTGTTCGCAGGATTTGATTTTTTCCTCGACGGCGGTTTGTTCTGCGCTGAGTGCATCGCAGTGTTCAATTTGGGATTGCAGGGCGGCATTTTGCTGGAGCAGGTTGTCGCGCTGGGCGCGCATCTGTGCAATATTCTTTTCCAGAGTATTGGCTTCTACAAGGGTTGATTCGGCACTGTTGATGGCTGCGACGATTTCTGTCAGGCGTTGTCGCGCTTGCTCGTTGTGCTCTGTGAGTTCTGTGAGGCGATTTTTTGCAGTGTTGAGTTGCGTTTGTGCATTTTCAAGGTCGCGTTCGGCCACTTGAAGGCGTTCGTATTGCGCGGGAGCATCTTGCAGGGCGGCGAGTTGCTGAGAGATGCGCTGGTGGTGTTCGGCATTGTAATTCAGAGTGCGGATGCGCTGGTGTACCTGTTCGCGTTCTGCTTGTTCATTGGGTGCGTATTTGGCCTCGTCCAGCCATTGTTGTGCGAGGTCGCGTTTTTCTCGAAATTCGGGCAGTTCTGCGAGGGCTTTTCCACGCTGTTCTGAGGCGAGTTGAAGTTGGGCATTTTGTGCCTCGACAGAGTCGAGTGCTTTGAGTTTTTCGCGCAGGGTGCGGTGTTCTGCCGGATTATAGGTGAAGTTTTCAAGCGCACTGCGGGCTTGGGATAGCGCGCGCGCGTCCGGGCTGTTCTGGGTTTGTTCGCGCAATTGAGTTTTCAGGGTGTTGATTTCAGCCGACAATGTCTCGCGGGTTTGCACGGCATTTTCGGCTTCTTTTAGTGCGGCTTCGGCTTCGGCGAGGCGTTGGGCGATGCCTTCGCGCTGTGCGAGCTGGTTTTTAATCTCTTGATAGCGATGTCTGTGCTGTTCGCGTTCTGCTTCGGCTTTTTGAATATCTGATTCCAATTGTGTGATCTGCGTCTGTTGTTCTCGCAACTGCTTTGAGAGCTTTGTTCCTACTTCTTCGCGGTGGGTCTGGTCGAGTTCACTGCCGCACAGAGGACATGAAGCATCCCGAACATTTTGCAAGACTTGCTGCTGTTGGTCAATGTCTTCTCGGGTTTGGTGCAGGGTGTTGAGGCGTTCGTCGTTGTTTTCAATCTGAATTTTGAGGGTGCTGCCTCTGTTGCGAATCTCATCGCGTTTGGCTTCGAGAGATTGGATTTCTTCGGCTTGCACGCGGAAGGATTGCCGCGTTTCTCGGCGCGTTTCAATGTCGGCCACCAGCACATCGGTTTGCTGTTTGTGATGTATGTGGGTGTTGATCTCTACTTTTATATTTTCAATCGCACTGTCTATTTGTCGCTCGAGGTCCCGGATATTGCGCTCAACGCGCTCCCGGTTTTCGCGCATCTCTTCCCATTCGCGGTCCTGTTGCCTGGCTTTGTGCAATGCTTCGAGTTGTGTTTGAATGGTTTGGCGGTCGGAGAGAAGAGCTTCTGTTTCCCGCAATATGCGTTCTGAATCTCCAATGCGTATTTGCCATTCGCCAAGGCGGCGTTCCACTTCGTGACGCTGGTCGGCGATTTTTTGATCGAGTTCTCCTGCGCGTTTCTCAAGTGGCCTCAGCGTGTGTAGTTTTGTTTGCAGGTCTGCGTCTTCTTTTTGGAGTGCCCGATATTTTTCGGTGGCATTTGTGATTTCGGCGCGTCTGTCGAGGATTTCGCGATAGGCTGCCACGCCTTGTTGCGCTTTTTTACGCGCGGTTTGTTGTTCCTTCAAGTCCGATTCGATGCGCGATATTTCTTTTTGGAGTGCCTCGCGTTCGGCTTCATGACGTTCGCGTTGGGTGCGTATCTTTCTCAGTGCTTCGCGGCGATTTTCCGCGTTTTCCAATTCGCTATTGCAGGCCTGGAGTTGTGCGTTGACGCTATCGCGCTGTGCGACAAATTCATCGCGTTTTTCAATGGTCTGCGCGATGTCATCTCTTTTTGCGCGAGCGGTTGCAAGTTCTATATCTCCCTCGCGTGCGTGTTCTCGCGCCAGAGAAGACAGGTCGTCGTAATGCGATAGGCCGAGAATATCTGAGAGAAGGGCTTTTCGCTGGCTCGCTTTGCAGCGCGTAAATTCGTCTGCGCGACCCTGAAGGAGAAAGGCCGAGTTGATAAAGGTTTCATAAGTCATTCTCAACAGGGTGTCAATACTGGCCTGTGTTTGGCGCACAGCACTTTCTTCCGAGAGGGTTTTGTATGCGTTTGTTTCTGGCGAGTAAATCTGAAATTCGAGGCGGGTGGTCGCGCTTTTGCGGGTTTTGCGAAAGCTGCGGCTGATGCGATAGCGGTCATTTTCGAGGAAAAATTCAAAATCGACCCGCATTTCAGTGGTGCCAATCCGCAGCAGGCCGTCGTTGGGACGGCGTTCACTGCCAGATTTGCGGGCTTCTCCCCACAGTGCCCAGGTGATGGCATCGAGCAGGGCGGATTTGCCGTGCCCATTGCGACCGGATATGCAGGCGACGTGAAAGCCCGAAAAGTCGAGGGGGGGCACGTTTTCGCCGTAGCTGAGAAAGTTCTGCAGGGAAAGGCTTATGGGAATCATTCGCTACCTCTGAGTTCTGCTTCGAGTTGCGCGCCGTAATTCTGAAGGTCTTTTTCGATGTCTTTGAGGTCGGGGTGATTTTGCAAATATGCGTGGAGCGCGTCTTTTATGCCCATATCTTCTGAAATATTGGCTCTGCGCTGGTGTTTTTGTGCCCTGGGTTTGGGCGCAATGCTGGCGATCATGAACGCGTCTTTGAGCGCGTTTTTGACGGCTTTGAGGTCAACGGTGTCTGTGCGTTCACCGGGCAAATCGTAGATGACGCGCACAATGGCATCGGTCAGGATGTGTTTGTCGATGGCTTCGAGTATGGCTGTTGTAGGGTCCTGATCTGGGTCGATATCAACCGATACCGTGCAAAATGGGCGAGCCGGCGTGCTTACAAATTTGTAAGATGTCGTCCGCCCTGTTTCCTGAGTCTCTATTGTAACCAGGACGACGCCTTTGGTTTCTCGCTCTTCGCCAAAATCAATGCGTTCAATGCTGCCGGAATACACGACCGGGGGCTGGGCATTGGGGTTGAGGTCCTGAAATTTGTGGATATGACCCAGGGCGACGTAGTCAAAGGCGGGATTGGCGAGTGTGCTGGTGAGAAAAACGGGATCGCGTCCAATTATTGCGGTTTGTTCAGATCCGGACAAGGTGGCGTCAGCAGCAGCGAGGTGGCCCGCGAGAACGGCGGGGATATCGGGCTTGATCTGTGTGACCAGGTTTTCAATCAGGAGGGCACCCAGGTCTTGAAGTTTTTCGACGACTTCTTCTTGCGACAGGTTGTGATAAGGCCCCTGGGTCAACAGGCGGCTGCGGTGTAGCCAGGGTAAGCAAGCAACTTGAACAGGTCCAGATTTTGTGTCAATGGGGATGAGGCGGTCTTCAGAGGCAATATAGACGCCTCTGGTGCCCAGTGTGCCAAAGATGTCAACAGATGAGGCTTTGCCATAAGATACGGGGCTGTCGTGATTGCCCGTGATCATGACAATAGGAATTTCGCGGGCGCTGAGCATGTGAATGAGGGATGCAAATTCGCGCTGGTGTGTAGGCGTGGGGTCGCATGAGCGATAGGCGTCACCGGCAAAGATGACGAGATCGACCTCTTCTCTTATGGCTTCTTCAAACGCAAATCGAAGACTTTTGATAAAGTCTTGCAAGCGCGTGTGAAGACCCGTACCTGAATCGAGGCGGCCGTAGTTTTCAACGCCAATATGGGTGTCGGCAACGTGTAGAAATTTGATGGACATAATAAGAGCGGTTATTATGGGGAGGGAGAGGATAGGGGAAATTTAAAGAAGAAATAAGAACGTGGAAAGAGCAAAGTTGCACACAGCACAGGCGCGGGCTTCTCTTACGGTCTTAATTCTGGCGTGAGTTTCACTTTAATCTGCAGATTTGTGACGTCTGTGATGTGGATTGCCAGTTTTCTGCGGCCCTCGTTATCGGCTTGTTTGGGATTGGGGGAGGTGGGTAAAGGGGTTGCGCCGAGGACTGTGAATATTGCGTCGGAGGGCGATAAAATTTCCGCTTTGAGATGTTTGCCTCCGCGCGTTAGAAGGGCGGTTTGTCCGTCGAGTTTGACACTGGCTCTCGTGTGCATGAACCACCAGAGTTCAGATGGTGATTTGGCTTCAATGTCATCGGTAATTACGACATGATTTTGGTCAATTATCTCAAAGGTGCGTTGCGCGCGTGTCACATCGTCGGTATAAACATCGGTGAGGTCGAGAACAGCAGTCGCACGATTGGGCGCGGCATTGAAGGCGGTGATGGGACATTCGGCTTTGGGATTTTGATCCGGACCATTGCCGGGGTTGAATACCAGGGTGTTGTGGCCTTCGGCGCGGATGCGGTAGAATTCCCACCGTTGGCGTTTGTTGCGGTGTCTTTGATAGGTTTCGCGTTCTGTACCCGAGTCGATAGCCCATCGCTCGCCGAGTGCTTCGAGGATGAATGTGCCCTGATCGAGGTGCCGGTGCATGCCAAGATTGTAATTGCCGCCGGCCTGAATGCCCAGCACGAGGGCATGGGGATCTGCCCACGATGTGCGGAATGTGGCGACATCGGCTTTGCGAAAGTGTTTGTTAAGAGGTAAGGTATTGGGGTCAAAGTCTTTTGCGCTATCGTCGAACCACAGCAAGTCGAGCACTGTTCCCCTGCCGTGTTGTCTGAGCGTATCGTAGCGAAACCAACTGTAGTTTTGTATGCCGTAGTGCTTGCCCATCCAGAAGTGCATGGGGGTACTCATGCGCCGCAACCCGCAATCGGCAAAGTCAAAACTGTAGCGGTCTGCACCCGAAATGTAAATCTGGTAGTCCCCGCTCTCTTTGAACCCGGGGGTGGCTGCGAGATCAAAATCGGTTCCGAGAGCGCTGAACAGGCTGGACAAAAAGAGCACGTTGTAACGCGCACCATAATCCCAATAGGTCACGCCTTCGATACCCGCGCCATCGGGCGCGTAGAAATTCATCGCCATCGGAATGTTTTTGATGCCCGCGTGGAGAATTTCGCTGGCGAGTTCTGGTTCTTCATCGGCGATGGCGAGCGCGCCCATGCCAAGCCCACCGTTGCAGACCTGGTTCCAATTGTTGTGGCTGCGCGCCCACCAGGCGTTTTCGCGATAGCCTTTTAAGCCGGGTTTGAGGCCTTTTTCCACTATGGCACTGCGAAGGATGTGACGCTGGTCTTCTGTCCAGTGGTCGTATAACCAGTCGTATCCAACGGCAAAAGCATAGGTCATTTCTGCGGTGTCGAGAAAGTGATCGGGATTCCAGTCTTTGAATTGCGCTGCGGCTTCGAGTTCGGCCCAGGCGCGTTCCAGATGGCGTTGTTCGCCTTCCATGAGATAGACAAAGGCGAGCAGGCGCACGCGCTCTTTCACGCGACGGCTGGTGGAGAGCAAGCGCCTTCCGTCCGGGATGCTGTATTCCGATGGTTTTTGCTCGAATATTTCCCGGGCTTCTCGCTTGACCCTGCGATAGATTTTTGCGGCGACCGTATCTTGAGCGATTTGCTCTTTGATGCGTGCGAGGATGTTTGCATCTATCATCAGACGCGGATGGTCGGGTTTCAGGGTCGTTAGAATTTGATCCCTATCCGGGGGAGTGAATGCTTCTGCATTTGTTTGGATACTCAGCATGAGGATAATTATTGCGGCGATTGATTTCATGATGTGTTTTTAACGACAACGAGTTCGCCCAGCCTTACCGAGCGAACCCGTTTGGTTATGACCTGAGACTTTTACAGGCATTTAGCTGTCGGTATTTACCTTAACGCCTTTTTTTGTTAAGGCGGGAATATGCGTCTTCATCGATGCCTCGTCCAGAGCGTTGCGCCTGATATTCAGTGTTGCCAGATTGGCCAGTCCAGCAGCCGGTGCGATATCGGCGACTTTGTTGTTGGCGAGGTTCAGGGTTTTCAACTCAGCCATCCCCGATACTGCCGAAATATCCGAGACTTTGTTGCCAGAGAGATTCAGCGTTCTCAATTTGGTCAAGCCCGACAATGCCGAAATATCCATGACGTTGCGGTTCGCATTGAGATTCAGGTTTCTCAGGTTGGTTAATTTAGCAAGTGCTGAGACGTCGGAGACATTATTGCGGGTAAGGTTTAGTGTTCTCAGTTTTTTCAAGCCGGAAAGTGCCGAGACGTCGGAGACGGCGTTGCTGTTGACGACCTTATTCTCTACACGCGTAGCACCGAGGTTCAGTACTGTCAAATTTTTTGCATGCTCGAGTCCGCTCAAATCGCTGATGTTTGCATTTTGCGCGACAAGGCGTCTCAATTTCGCCATGTCAGCCGTGGTAATCACCGCATCGCTCGCCATGCTCAGGGAATCTGCAATGACCGCACGCAGATTGGCGTCGGGGATCATGACTGGTTTTGGCTCCATTTTTTTAGCGGCACTCTCTTGCTCGCTCTTCAGGTGATGGCCCGCGTCACTCGCGCTATAGCTAAATGCAATGAAGAGTGCGAGGATCAGGGGGAGATGTCGATACTTCATGGTTTTTTCCTCCAGATGGGGGTGAATGAGGCACGCAAAGTGCCCGTACTGAATCGATGAGATACTGAGCACATGTGACGTAACAACTTTTGAGAGATTTCCTCCTTTCTGTTGTGAATTCGCGTTCTTATGTGCTCTAATCAAACGGATAATAATATAAAAGAGGTTGATTAGTCAATAAAAAATAACAGGTGAGAGAAGAAGGGGATGACTAACGCTTGAGGTCGAGTTGTGCCGACCACGAGGAGGTGCGGTGGTGGCTGTAGCGCGTTGACAGGCGGAAATGCGCGGTAGCCCAGGTGAGACGCAGACCGCGATTGGTGCCGTCTCCCGAGAGGGTGAGCAGGCGTATGACGCCCCAGACATCGGGTTCGATGTCGTAAATACGCGCGTTGTAGGATGAGATTTTGTGGTGGGTGGCCCATAGTGCGAGGGAGAATCCCGTTGATTTGCCGAGTTGGAGGCGAAGTCCGGCGGCATTTCCCGATGTACCGGCGTGAGCGCGCTGAAGCCAGGCGGTCATGGCGCGGGTAGGGCGTTTGTAGATGAGCGAAAGGCGAAGGCTTTGGCGAGGCACGCGATTTGTCGCGCTTCTGGTATCGGCGGTCAGGCGTGCAGAAAAACCTCTGCTGAAGCGGTGGGTAAAATTGAGCCGCAGGCGAGCGCCTCGTTCTGGCAGTGCGCTTTTTTCTGGCCTGAGCTGACCGTGGCGGTCGAGGGCGATATCGATGCGTTGGCGTTTTGATATGCGCCAGGTCAGGCCAAAGAATGCGCCCCATTCGTTGTTGGGGGGAGAGCTATAGGCGGCATAAGGTGCGCCGTGCAAGCTGTGGAAATTGGCGCCATAGCATCTGCCAATGAGGTGAAGACGCAGGATGGGCGTGCCAGCGACGAGGCCAGTTATAAAAGCTCTGGGGGCGATTTCGCCAAACAGGGCGATGTGGTCCGTGCGGTAGAGGGCGTTGAGGCTGAATAACATGCCTGCCTGAGCAGTGCGCGGCACGGCGGATTCGCTGGCTATGTCGGACGCGACAGGTGAGAAGGCCGTGTTGAGGATTGTCAATCCAATGCGTTTTTGCGAGGAGCCAATGGCTATGTTCGCGCCTGTAAGACGTTCGCGAAGCGCGTTTTTACGCGCCTGTGAGGTTTCGGTGTGGTGAAGGCCGCTGGTGTAGATGCGCGTGTCTGATCCAAAGGTCGCATCCCAGGCCATTCGGCCATACATCAGGCTCCAGAGCAGGTGGGTATGTGAGCCGCTCAGGTAAATGCCGCGCAGGGCACCGTGTTCTGTGCTGGTGCGGTTGCCCAGTTGCGTGGCGGTGCGGGCGCGTGCATAGCTCAAGCCGGTCGCACTGCGTGTGCGGCGCGAAAGGAGCAACCCTTGTCCCCATTCTGGACGCACATCTCCCAGGATGATGTTGACGCGAGAGAGAGGCAGGGCAATATAGCCGGTTACATGATCGGTAAGAGTCGGTTCTTCTGGGTCGCGTTCGGTGAGAAAAAAGGCAGATAGGTGTGTGGGCGAAGCGATTTCGAGGCGCTGATAGAGGCGCATGTCGGCAAAGCTATTGGCGCGTTTGGAAGGACGCGAGACGCGGGATGTGTATTGCAAACGCCATGGACGTGGGGGTGCAATGGACAGATAGGGCGTGATGAGATCGATGTGTTCTTCCGATAAGCCCTGCACATGGGCGAGTTCTGCAAGGGTGCGATAGGGGCGATGGGCAATGATTCGACGGGCGAGTTCTGGCGTGAGACCGGGCAGAATGAGCAGGTCTTTCGCACTTGCGCGATTGAGTTCGAGGCTTATGCCTTCGAGGTCGCGTAACAAGTCGTTATAAGCTTCGGCTTCGCTTTCGGTGTAGATGGCGGACGGTTGCGCGAATAGGAGTGCGGGAAGGCACAGGGTGAACACAATGTGCCATGCGAGCGTGCGGATGTGAAAGATGTGTTCTGGCATTAGGACCGTTTGCGATGTAAAGGTCTGTATTTACAGTAGATTGCTTTATTACTGCAATAGACCTTAAGCAAACGGTATGCCAGAGGAATTAAAAATTAAAAATTAAAAATTGAGAAGCTCTCAACCAGTCCCCAGTCTCTCTTTTTTATCTGCGTCCATCTGCGTCCATCTGCGGATTCTGATACGGTTCTATTCTGCCGTTGCGAATGGTGAGCATATACATCCAGGCATTTTCCCGATGGCCTTTGCCAAAGGATATTTGGCCGGTTGCACCGGGTACATCTGTGAGGGTTTCAAGGTGCTCTCGCAGGAGGTTTCGGGTGGTGCCGCCCGCGTTTATGCCGTGCAGGATGGACAGCATGGCATCGTATCCGAGGGCAGCAACGATATTCTGTTCTTTGCCAAAGCGAGAGCGGTACGCGTTGACGAAATTTTGCACGGATTCGAGATGGCTCTGGTCGTAGTATTTTGCTACAAAAATAGCACCATCGACGTAATTCCCACCATCGCGAGCCACTTCATCGTGGTTCCAGCCATCACTGCCGAGCACCTGGGAAGAGACGAGGGCGGAGTGAAATTGGGGGGCGATGAGTAAGATGTCTTCAGCTCCACCGGCAATGAGGATTCCGTCCAGAGCTTCGACAACTTCGAGTTGCACAGTGTCCGGATCAACTACGACGGGTGGGGGAGGGGCGACGTGTATGTTGCCGAGGATTAATGAGTCAATTGCCGAAGCGAGATCGTCGGGCGCTTGAAGTGCCAGTCCCGCGCTGCGGATGCGTTCAAATTGGCGGCGATAATCCGTAGTGCCCGGTTCGTACCATTCTTGAATGAGTACTTCGGCGCCGAGGTCTTCGGCTCTGGTGGCAAATTCGCGGGCGATGTCCCGGCCATAATCATCTCGAGACGCAAGTGAGGCCAGCGTTCGCAAGCCCTGTTTATTCACGGCGTGTTCTGCAATGCGCCTGCCCTGTGCCCCTGGTGTTGCATTGACTTGAAAAACATAGGGACTGAGGGATGCAATGCCGTCGTCTGAGGCTGTTGGAGCCACCAGGGGCACTTTTTGGGCACTTAGCATAGTTGCAATAGGCGTGGTTACCGCGCTTGTGAGTGCGCCGATGATGGCGAGTACTTCGCGTTCTTCAACAAGGCGCTGTGCCGCGCGTGCTGCGCGAATGGGGTCGCCTTCGGAGTCTTCAAATATCAGTTCGACCTGGTCGTGAGATGCGAGTGGATTGCGGTCTCTCGCGAGTGTGATGCCGTTGCGGAGGTCTTCGCCGCTTGGGGTGCCCAATGGGGCGATGATGCCGATTTTATAGCGCGCATTTTGGGGTTCTGGTTCCGGGGTAGGTTGGGACGAAGATATGAGGATTTGGCGCGCGAGCGCAGCGAATTGCCCATTTGGATGGTGATCGAGAAAGAGAGTCAGGTATTTGTTGCCTTTTTCGAGATCGCCGAGTTTGATGTGCCAGTGCGCTTTGCCAAAGGCAATGGCTTCGTCAATAATGGTGCGATTAAAGTCTGTTTTCAAATTTTCGGCCTCGCTATCAGGCAGTTTTTCGCTGCCCGATAGTTGGCCCAGACGGTCGGCTGCACGCGCTTTGGTACGTATGTCGGCGCGACTGGTGATTACGCGCGCATATTGTGTGGCAGCGTTGTAAATCTGGTGTTGGTGAAAATAGCAGTCGCCAATGATCAGGTCGGTTTCAGAGATGTATCGGCTGCGCGGGTAGTGGTGTTGAAGCGCGATGGCTTCGTTCAGAGCCTGATCGTATGCTTTCAGTTTGTAATGCGATTTTGCCAGCATGAATTGCGCGGCAGAGGTGCGCTGATTGGGGGGGTGTTGTTCGACGAGTTCGATAAACCCATCCCGGGCGTCTGATAAATTGTCTTGATTGTAATGAGCAAGTGCGCGTTGGAAGAGGGTTTCCGCTTTCTGGCTGAATATCTCACCCGATATCTGGGTAGAAAAGAGGAAAAATAAGAGTATGGATAATGTTTTCATTGAACAAAGTTGATAAAATCTTCTGGATGCAATTTTTGAAGTCTCTGCTGAAGGAGCCCGGGGGGATGGTTTTTGGATAGTTCGACACTTTTTTTTATGACTTTTTCGTCAATGTAGATTGGCGCATCAAATTTGAGTGCCATCAAGATGGCGTCGCTGGGGCGCGCGTCGAGTTCCAATGGCGTTACAGGGGAGGTGAGATGCAATTGCGCGCGATAGACGTGGTCTATAATGTCCGTGATGAGCGCGTGTTGAACGCTGGCTTGCAGGTTTTGAATAACCGTTTTGATCAGGTCGTGTGCAAATGGACGCGGCGGTTTGAAATTTTCGCCTGCAATCTGAAGGGCAAGCGAGAACATTTCGCCTATTTGAATCCATATTGGCACGCGGTGGTCGCCGTCTTTTTGTTTGAGCATAACAACCGGCTCTTCGAATTGGCGGTCGATAAATATGCCTTCGATTTGGGCTTCATAGACCATGGGCACGACCTCCGTTGGTTTCGTGAAATATAAAGGAGGGCAATGGAAGGGTCAAGCGATCATAAGATATTGAGGATGGTGTGATTTTCAGACATTTTTAGATCTCAACGGTTTTAGGAGGGGATTGTGGATGCCCTTTGCGCCATTGGTCAATTTTTTGTGCGTCTAATTCTGTCAAGACAATATGCCCTTTCGCGCTGTTTTGGAGGCCAACTCCAATACCTGCTTTTGTCATGGATTTGATGATTCTTTGAATGGTGCGAGGGGAGACATTCCAGGATTTTGCCAGGCTCGATACGGTGAACATTTTCGAAGTCTGTCCGGCAATAATATTTTCTGGATTCTGTGTGATGTCTGACAAATTTACGGCCTGAGTAGCCGCATCTATTGTGATAGATACGAGTCGCCCCTGATCGTCGTAGGAGAAGAGAATATTGTCATGCTCACCATCAACACCGGCATTTTCTGTTTTGGATACGAGGCCATGAGCCAGCGTAATTTCCAGGGTATCTGAATCGGGGAAATACATAAATGACTCTTTCATGATTCACTCCTTTTTATACCTGCTATCTGGAAAGGCGTTCAAGACGGTTCTTCCGTCAGAAAGAAAGACAATTCGAAAATATTTTTTAGCATCGGCAATATAAACCCATCGGCGAATGCGTCCTGAAGATTCTACTGTGTAACCTTCCATATTTCCACTGTCAACCGCATCGATAATTGCACGCAAATTTCTCAGTGTTTCAGGATGTTTTTCGAGAAGAACGGTAACAAAATAATTCGTGACGTTCATGCTCTGTTCTTTACAGAAAAGTTACGCAATTATGAAAATTATGACAACTATAGATAGGATGTTCGCAGTCGAGATTTTCAGGATATATGAGTTGATTATTAAAGACTTCGTAACCCAATTTATGCAGATGTTCTATGACATTTTCCCTTATTTGTTTTTTACATCCATCCATTTTTTGTAAAACCTTTTTTACAAATTTATGGATTTTATATCTCTGAAGAACAGGTCTATTCCAAAACGAGTGAGACGGCGAGCCAGCCGCCTACGGGAATGATGTTGGAGATGAGTTTTGGGTGATCGGCAACGCGGCGGTTGTAGTCCTGTATGCCGCGGCGACCATCGCCTTCGGACAGGGCGCGGTGTGCGTGCCCGTGTCCATTGGCATTGTCGGCGATGATGAGGCCGCCCGGGCGCGTGTTTTCAAGGGCAAAGTCTAGGTATTTGGGATAGCTTTCTTTGTCTGCGTCGATGAAGATAAGGTCAAAAGGTCCGTCTTCCACTGCGTCTTTCATGAGTTTTGTGCCGTCGCCTAATCGCACGTCTGTTCGGTCGGATAGTCCGGCTTTTTCGTAGTTGCGCCGCGTGACCTCGGCGTGTTTGGGGTCAATTTCGAGGGTGATGAATTGCCCGTCTTCAGGCAGTGCACGGGCGAGCCAGATCCCCGAATAACCAGCGAGCGCGCCAAATTCGAGGATTTTTTTAGCGCCGATTGTTTTTGCGAGCAAATACAGGGTTTGTCCGGCTTCGGGGCTGACTGAGATTCGCGGAATCCCCTGTTCGGCAGCGTCGGGCATGATGTTTTTGAGCAAGTCGTCTTCGCGGGCGAAGACTTCCCGTTTGTATGTGTCGAGATCGGGATAGGTTTGTTGCATTGGGTTATCCTTTAAAGGTGAGATGTGAGACGAAAGAGGAGAGTACACCACCGAACACACCAGCCCCCAGTCCCCAGCCTCTTGTTTTTTAGAATGTGACTCTTATGCCTTCTTTTGCCGATTGATACGCGCCGAGGATCATTTCAACGGAGACGCGCCCCTCTTCGGGGGAGACGCGCTCGTCACTCAGGCCGCGGATATAGTTGATGAATGGGCGGGGTATAGCGGCGATGCGCTCGCCCTGCCCTTTGGGGATGTCCATTTTGTATTCGGTCCAGCGGTCGTCACCGCGACGGATGTATTTGAGTGGGACGGCGTCTTCTGATCGCGGCGCAGAGGTGGAGGGCGCGTCGCCGTAGTCCTGGATGATGGTTCCTTCGTCGCCGTAGATTTCAGTGGTGTTGACGCCTGCGGCAGTGGTGGAGCCATTGAACAATATGCCCATCATGCCGGTTGCAAAACGGAAGATGGAGACGCCGTTATCATCAGGCGCTGTATCTGTTACGATGTTGTCGATTTCGGCCATTACTGAGGCGGGGCGGCCAAAGATCCAGTAGAACCAGTCGGCGGCATGGGTGGCGTCGTCGAAGTACATTCCAATATTGGCAATGGGGTCGAGGTGCCATCTGGACGCGCCAGTGACAAAGTGGGGATTGAGCAGAACGGGGATGCAATGTCTTCGGCGAACAACTGCGATATTCCCGACGATGCCCTTGTCAACGAGTTCCTTAATTTTTCGGTTGACGGGATCCTGCCGCATCTGAAAGGCCATGCTGAATTTGACACCCGATTTATTTACGGCTTCGATGATGCGGTCGCAATCTTCAAGGGTGGTGGCCATGGGTTTTTGCAGCAGGATGTTTTTACCCGCCTGAGCGGCCATGAGCGCGTATTCTGCGTGGCGATTGGTTTCTATGCCGATCATGACGGTGTCGATGTTTGGGTCGCCGAGTACGGCGTCTGCTGATGCGCGAAATTCCATGTCGAATTTTTCAGCGTTTTCGCGTCCTCGGTCTTTGTTGTCGTCCCATGTGGCGATGAGTTCGACATCTTCAAAATGCTGCATTTGACCGCAATATGTGTTGATGTGTCCGTGTGCGTGGCTGATGACGCCAATGTGAACTTTGTCCATAAATGCCCCTATTTTACGTAAACTACGGTTTCGGTATCGAGCGATTCAATGGCTGCTGCAATGACTTTTTGCGCGGCGAGTCCTTCTTCGCCCGAGCCGTCGATGTCTTCGGGTGCAACCCCGTCACTGACCTGGCGGAGAAATGTGCCGATGCGGTCGCGAAAGGTGTCGATAAAGTCTCCAAATCCCCCAAAGGCAGGGTCTGTGTACACGGTTTTTTCGAGGTTGCCCGCCGGGTAGAGGGTGAGTTCGTGCCACATGTCTTCGAGGACGAACCGGCCGCCTGTGCCGGCAACTTCACAGCGTTCCATAGGGTGCCCGCGCTCGATGTCGTAACTGCCCGTGAGTGAGCCGACCACGCCGTTTTTAAAACGCATGTTAAACTGCGCGGTGGACCATATTTGACGCCCGGGTGCTTTGGTGGCAAAACATTGAACCGCTTCTATATCGCCGCAGAAATAGCGCATGACGTCAATGGTGTGTGGGTGAAGTGCTTTGAGGTGATAATACGGCGAGCTTTCCGCCGGGTTCATGATCCACATTGCCATATTGATAAAAAGCAGATGGCCCAGGTGCCCTTCATCAACCCATTTTTTTGCAAGGCGAGCAGCAGGAGTAAAGCGGTGGTTGAGGTCAATGCCGTAGCAGACGCCCATTTCTTTTGCTTTGGTGACCATTTCTTCGCCGTGGGAAATATTATTTGAGATGGGTTTTTCGCCCAGGACGTGACAGCCAGCTTCGATGGCTTGCATGGTGGGCGCGTAGTGATCACTGCTGTATTCATAGCCGCCCGTGGCTACGCTTACCACATCGGGTTTGAGTTCTTCAAGCATTTTTGGAACGTTATAAAAAGCGGTGACACCCAGGCGTTGTGCGGCCGCGTTGGCGCGGGTTTCGTCGATGTCGCATACGCCCACGAGATCGGATAGTGGGTTTTCTACATAAATATCAGCGTGCCGGTTGCCAATTGGTCCCAGCCCGATGACACATACACGTAGCATAAGGAAGGATCTCCATATTTTGGATTTGGTGCTCAATCGTCCAGTGTTTTGTCTTTTTATTTAAGCATAAATTATTTTTCGTCAAGATGTTTGCGAGGCGGGTACAATTTTAGTAGAAGTGTAATTTCTGGCCTGCAATAGGGTATTTTTCCTTGCCAAGTGTGTTTGAATCCGCTAAATTACGGCGTCCTGTTTTTCGAAATTTAACGGAGTTGATCATTTCTACAAAATGCTATGAAGCGCGAAAGAATACATTATAACACGGTGCGCGAGATTTGTTTTTCGCCAGAAGATATCGCTCGTCTTTCCGATAATTTACAGAAAAACGGTGCGCCGTGTCATATCAGTCATTTAATGCCCGGCGAGGCAGATCCCGTGCGTTTGGCTCAGGTTAAAGACGTTATTGAGACGGTGCTGACGGGGCGTAAGTACGAGGTTTTGTTGCTGCGCTCGCAGGGTAAGACTTTTACAGAAATCGCGTTGCTTTTAGAGATCTCAAAAAGTGCAGTACAAAGTCACTACCGCATCGCTATAAGACGGGTGCAACGCGCTCTGGGTATAGAACCCGGGCAAAAGGTCAAACCTCCATCACCAGCGAAGTATTCTATGGTCTAACTTTTCTCTCTGCTGTTTTGTCAATCAGGTTCCGCTTTGTGCGCGACCTGTTTTTTTTTGCTCCAAGCTCCAGTCCCTCGCCTTTTTCTTGTCTTTGTCCCATTCCTTTGTATCTTTGGTGGTCATTAAAGTTGTAAATCGCGTTTTTTCATTTTTCAAAGGAGTTTTCCATGGCTGTATTTCTTCATACGCGCGTTCGCGTGAGCGATTTGGATAAGTCGATCCAGTATTATTGCGATCACTTTGGTTTTGTGGTGAAGAGTCGTTCGGAAAAGTCGCCAGCGGGCAATCAGATCTGCCATCTGGAATTGCCGGGCAACGAGCATACGCTGGAGTTGACGTATTCTGATGATTACGAGTTGAATGTGCCCGAAGATCTGATGCATTTCGCGATCGGCGTGCCCGATTTGATTGCCTTTTGCGATGAACTGGAGAAAAAAGGACTCGATATTTGGCCCGGCGATTGGCGAGAGACGTTCCCCACGGGTCGCAAAATGGCGTTTGTCGATGATCCCGATGGGTATGAAATTGAGTTGTTGGAGAGGTAAGAATTAAGGGATCGCCTGACTGAAATAAGACGGTCCCTTAAGTTATTTTAGGCTCGGTAGGGGGGAATGCTATGGTAACGGTCACTTTTAAACTGCCAGAAGATGTGCTTTCGTCTGTGCGTAAAGACCCCGATCATTTCGCTCAGGAATTGCGTTTGGCTGCTGCGGTGAAATGGTACGAAATGGGGGAGGTTTCCCAAAGCAGGGCGGCTGAGATTGCGGGACTATCCCGCAGTGAGTTCATAGAGGCATTAGGCCGATTTGAGGTTTCAGTATTCCAATACAGCGTGGATGAAATCTCAGAAGAAGTAAACCGTGAGTGAAGGGTGGGTACTCAATGCCTCGCCGATCATTACCCTTGCCAAAGTTGGTCTTCTTTAGAGGGACGGAGCGATGAATGATGTGGAAAGATTGCAGAAAGCCTGCAACGCAGTGAAAGACGATCCAGAAAGGCATGAGAGGATAAGTGAACTGTTAGAGTATGTTGATAAGGCCGACTTGAATAAAAGAAAAAGCGAGAGATTTCACAGTCGCATTTGGGGTAAAACCATTTCAGGTGTAGGTCGGAGGGGGGATGTCAATGTTGAACCAGCCATTAGCGATACGCTGTTGCGTTCGTGGCTGGCAGAGGAATCTTTTGAGGTTAATTTACTCTATGGTAGTAGTGAGGAGGAGCAACTCAATGCCATAGAAGAATTTCACAATGATCTGCTTGAGCGTGTTACGCAGTTAGGCGTAAGCCCCCATCCGTGGGCGATGGTAACTCGGCTATCAGCAGCCCTGTTTCCCTGTTATTTTACAACATTAGTTTCGGAGTCCAAACTCAACGAATTTATCACAAAATTCAACAAATATTTCCCTACTATGCAAATCGATCCTCGTGGCTCAGTTCCTCGGAAGCATCGGCAAATTCTCGACAATCTGGCTACGGCTTTGGGTCCAGTATCTGATGATGACTTCGAACAGTTGGCTTGCCGGATGAATTTACCCTTCAGGCTAATAGAGCTAATAGAGTTAATAGAGTTAATGGAATGGGGTAAACTGACGCCAGAGTCGGAATCTATCCCGCAGAACATCATTCTCTATGGCCCGCCTGGCACTGGCAAGACCTATAGCACAACGCAAAAGGCACTTGAGTTAATTTTGGGTAAAGATAAAATCAAAAATCTTAAGTCAGATGAGATCAAATCCCGATCTCGAGAATATATAAAAAAAGGACAAATCGAGTTCGTCACGTTCCATCAGTCCTACGGTTACGAGGAGTTCGTTGAGGGATTGCGCCCAGTCCTCAATGAGGACGAAGGCAGTGATGTTCGCTACCAGCTACATGATGGTGTCTTTAAGCGAATTGCTCTGCGTGCTGCCGCCGAGGGATTGACCAAATCTGAGGATTCTTATATAGATAATGCCGTGCAGGAAGTCTTGGATAAGGGCACATCATTCTCATTTTCGACGGAAACCCCGCAATACGTGCTCATCATTGACGAGATTAACCGAGGCAATATCAGCAAGGTTCTCGGTGAACTAATTACTTTGCTCGAACCGGACAAGCGGCTTGGGGCTGATAACGAGTTGATATTGCGGCTTCCATACTCGCCAGCGCATCGTTTTGGCGTTCCGCCGAATCTGCACATCCTCGGCACGATGAACACGGCTGATCGCTCGATAGCTCTGATGGACGTGGCGTTGAGAAGGCGTTTCACATTTGAAGAGCGAATGCCAGATGCGACTGTTCTCAAGAATGAACTGACTTGCAAATTGCGGGATAACGAACCCCTCGTCACGTTAATTGTTGACCTGTTCAATACCTTAAATGAAAGAATCCGATTCCTATATGATCAAGATCATCAACTCGGACATTCCTATTTCCTAAATGTGAACAGTTTGGCGGACCTGCGCCGCGTCTTTGTTGACCGGATAATTCCTCTCCTACAGGAGTATTTCTACGGGGACTGGTACAAGATATGCACTGTTCTCGGCTGTCCTTACGACGAGGATGGTGAAAAAAGGTCAAACAACGATCATCCGATTGTGGAAGCCGAGAAGTTTGGAGAAGTGGACACGCCCGGATTTGATCAGGATGATTACGAAGATCGGGTGGATTTTACGATCTCAGCAAATTTCTTGGGAGACACAATGACTGACGAGGACCTTGGCCGTACATTTCTCGGAGTGTTACCTGACAAATTTGACAAATCTGACGACCGCCTTGCAGGTTTGATAGGCAATGGACCCTCGTCGGATGAGGAAGAAGGCGGTGAGGACGAGTCAGAGGACAATCAGTGAAACGTATCGTCGTCCAAGAGCATACGAAAATCGTCCGATGGGACGGAGAAGGTACACTCCCATTTTTTTCAGACATTAAATGGCTTGAACAGCGTCTCTATGATCGGCTCAAGCGATTCGATCAACGCGGACGTGCCGAGAAAGACCGCGTGTTTTCGTGGGGCGACCGCAGTGCCCGAACAACTCAGTGGGTCGGTGTTATCCAGGTACCAGGCTTGCAAGTCGAAATACTTCCCAAGATAGACGAGGCAGACTTCAACGGGAAGGATGAGAAACAAATTCAGGCGCGTAGCAATTTGCTCTACATGCTCTCTGTCGCCGGGCAAGTGCCGGTACGGGAACGCGACGTTGCACGCTTAGCCAGTCGCAAGGCATCGCTCTCTGAGACTCTTGCGGCCATCTTCGCGGATCGGCTCCGCCGTGAATTGCTACGCGGCCCTGAGCGAGCCTATATACGTCGGGAGGAAAATCTTCGACGGTTCAAGGGCAAACTACTGATCGCCCAACAGGTGCGCCGCAACGCAGCGCATCGCGAGCGTTTCTACTGTCGGTTTGAAGAGTTTTCCGAAGACACGTTGATGAACCGTATCTTTCGCGCCGCGTGCCGAGTCCTGCTTAACGCCACGCACACCCCATCGACGCAGGACAGGTTGCGGCATTGCCTACTTTTGCTTGATGGCGTTGAGGATGTGTTTGTCCAAGACGAGTTGTTTGACCAGATAACCATTACGCGACAGAACGAGCGTTTCGCCGATGTGCTTCACTTCTGCCGACTGATTTTGCAGGGACTTTCCCCTACGGTTCAAGCGGGAAGAGAACGCAGCTTTTCACTACTGTTTGACATGAACCGCGTCTTTGAAGACTTTGTGACAGCGTTTCTCAAAAAACAGGTGATACCCCACTTGGATGGATACCGTCTTTATCCTCAGGCTAAAAGCCAACGGCGACATTTAATGAGAGATAGGGGCCGAGGTGTGCTACTGCTACAGCCCGATATCCTAATTACATCGAATGACCGGCATTTGGTCTTGGATACCAAATGGAAACAATTCTCGAGCACGGTTGGAAGCGACGATCTGTACCAGCTCTACGCTTACACAAAACGTTATGAGTGTCGGCGTAGCGTTCTCCTCTACCCTCAAGTTTCTGAGGCTAAGTGTCTCGACTTCGATATTATTATGGGTACCGATGGGGCTAAAACCGGCGAACAGGTTGGTGTACGGTTTGTCAATCTCCGCCGCGACCTGCATAATAAACGCTCAGATAGAGATGCGCTTGCTTGTGAGCTCAAGCATATCGTGCAAGAGGGATTCCCTTAAGAAGACGGGAGTTCGTGATGACCAGACAGTTGACAGCAATTATCGAACGCGAAGGCGATGGCTATGTCGCCCTCTGCCCTGAGTTGGATATCGCGAGTGAGGGAACAACCGTGGCTGGAGCGCGGGAAAATTTGAAGGAGGCATTGGAATTGTTTTTTGAGACGGCATCAGCGACCGAAATCCAGTATCGGTTACACGAGGAAGTGTAACATTAGAGTAAATTAAATTGCAAGAGGAAAAAGCTGTGCAGCACCGTCACTTGAATCATCAAAACTTTACGCTCGCCGCGATAGACGATGTGATTCGTCGGGGTCGGTGGGACGATTGGGCGGAGTTGCGTCGTGCTGCTCTGGAAGACCGTACTTTGCTCGACAAGATTGAGCGCGTCTGCGCCCATTGCGTCGCTGACCCTTATGCCCAGCGTCATCATTTTTGGATGAACTATGTCAAAAAACACCGCGATACTTCCTGAGTGGGATCGCGTGCTGTCGTCGGCATGTCGTCTCCAGCAGATTCTACCTGAAGCTGTGTTAGTGGGGGGGACTGCGGCAGCCATCCATGCCGAGCATCGCCTTTCCCAGGATGCAGATCATGTGTTGCTCGATCTGCGTCGTCGATTTGATGAGATACTCGCCCAATTAGAGTCGGTGTCTGGGTGGCAGACGGCCCGTGTGACGCGCCCGGTCCTAATACTCGGCAGCCTTGATGGAATTGAGACGGGTGTGCGCCAATTGATCCGTGACGAGCCGCTGGAAACAACGACGCTCCAACATCGGGATGCGATGTTGACCCTTCCAACTCGAGCGGAGATACTCCGGATCAAAGGCGTGTTGATTCTCAAACGCAACGCGACACGCGACTATATCGATTTTGCTGCACTCGCACACCAGATGGGCGACCAGGCTATAGCAGAAGCTTTGCGACCTTTCGACAGGTTGTACCGCCAGGACAGTGGGGAGTCCGCATTGCAACAATTACAGGTGCAACTCTCAAATCCCTTGCCCTACGACTTAGAAGATACGGAACTTTCCGAATACAAGGACCTCGCCGCACAGTGGCACGACTGGAACGCGGTGATAGTGGTTTGCACCCATGTCGCGGTTGTTGCTTTTGATTATATTTGCGATCAGAATGACTCGGTCCAGAACTGATGTTACCCAATTTAACTGTGCGTCCAGCACAGACTTCTGATAGAATTTCAGTTAATGAATTAGTGAAAACGATTGGACCACAATGCGTTGTGGGGGTTTCGAGTGAGTGCGCGCCCATAGATGCGGAACAGACGCTCGTGGCTGTGCAGGGCGATTGTGTGATTGGGTTTTTGGCGTGGCATCAAGATGAGATGCAGGCTGTAATTGTGGGACTTGGGGTGCGTGACACGCATCGGCGCTTTGGCGTGGGAACGCAGTTGGTCAATGCGCTGACAGAGCATTTGCGGGAGGTTGGGACGCGGTTGTTGGAAGTGATTGTGCCGTGCGATAGGGTGGGCGCGATGGCCGTTTTTGATTCGGTGGGGTTCAGGCGGCTGGGGCGCAGTGCCGCGGACTGTGTTACATTTGAGTATCGTTTGTGGGGACGCAGAAATCGGGCAGATGGGTTTGCGTGATCTGTTGTAATTATAACAGGATGTGAGAGATGCGCGGTTGCATCTTTTGCCTCCTGTTATTAGTTTGGTGGCTGATGTCAGGCAGGTGATTGAGAAAGGTGGACTATGGCCGAAGTAAAAGCCTCAAATACAACAGATGCGGCAACGCGCGAAGGGATTACGCTCAGGGCTGTTCTTTTTGGGTTGGTGGTGGTGCTGTGGATTGCGTTTTGGAATACGCATGCCGAGTATATTGCCCACACATCGCGTATGAATATCAGCCATTTCCCAATGGTATTGTTGTGTACCTATGTGCTGGTGGTGTTGCTGAATCAACTGGTGCGCTGGGTAAAGCCCCGGTATGCGCTGTGTCAAACCGAGTTGCTGGTGGTACTGGCGATGGGGCTTTTGGGCGCGGCCATTCCCGCCTATGGTTTGACGAGTTTTTTCCTGGGCATGATTTCGGTGCCGCATTATTTGGCGACGCCCGAAAATCAATGGTCGGAATTTGTCCATCCGCATTTGCCCGATTGGCTGGTGCCGAGCAATGAAGGCTATGCCATGCAATGGCTTTACGAGGGTCTGCCTGCGGGGCAGTCCATTCCATGGGACGTGTGGGTTGTGCCGCTGTTCTGGTGGTTGAGCGTTGTTGCGGCCATTGCTCTGGCATCTATCGCGCTTTCGAGTATGTTGCGAAAACAGTGGTCGGAGCACGAGCGCGTGGCCTATCCCGTGCTCGGTCCGCCAGTAGATCTGGCTTCAGCGGCTGATGCGCCAAAGCGGGAAGGCATTTTGTACAATCGGTTGTTCTGGATCGGATGTGGCCTGATTTTTTTTGTGAAGGCGTGGAATATTATGTCGTATTTCAACCCCGGTATTCCCATTATCTGGTTGGGGCAGCAGTGGTTTTATTTTGCCAGATTTTATCCGCCGCAGCATACAGGGGTGAATTTTTTTACGATTGGTTTTGCGTATTTTGCCAATGTAGATGTGTTGTTTTCCATTCTGGTCTTTCACGTTCTATATCTCAATGAGATTGCTTTTTTTCGCAGGATTGGGTTCACATTGTCGGCCAAAACAGGTCCCGGCGATGCGGTGGCTGGTCTGCAAAGTGCCGGGGCATTTATCGCTCTGGTATTCTGGACATTTTGGACAGCGCGGCTGCATTTGAAGGATGTGTTTCGCAAGGCCTGGCGGGGCGATGATACCGTGGATGATTCGAATGAGTTGATGTCGCATCGCATGGCGGTTATTTCGCTTGTGATCAGCGTGTTGTTCATGTTGTTGTGGTTGCGCACCATGGGGTTGGAATGGAAATTTGTGTGTCTGTTAACTCTGGGTTTGTTCATCGCTTATGTCGGGCTTGCCCGCATTATTGCCGAAACTGGTGTGGTGTATATGAGCATGCCGATCAACGAGGCTGGGTTCGCAGGTTTGTTTTTTCATCCGGCGGATTATTCGGCGGGGGCGCGAACGTCGATCACATTGTTTTCTTCCCTGCGTTGCCAGAGTAAGGCGATGTTTATGGTGCCTCTGGTTCATATTGCGAGGTTGGGCGAGTTGATCCAGCAGCAAAGGGGGCGTTTGTTGATGGTCGTGCTTGTGACGCTTGTCGTCGGGATTGGTGGCACGATAATTCTGACGATTTTTTTGAGTTATACTTATGGCGCGTATAATTTTAATGATCTTCCATTTACGCGCTATCCGCCGCGCGTGTACGACGCTCTGGTCAAAGCGTTAAAAGAAGTGCCCGAATACAAACCCGAACGCTATTTGTTTTTAGGGGCAGGGATGGTCATTTTTAGTGTTATGAGTTTTTTGCGGTATCGCTTTACATGGTGGCCTCTGCATCCTATGGGGATGATTGTGCCTGTGGGACACGCGATGCATTCGACGATGTCTATTTTGATTGCGTGGAGTGCCAAAGCGATTATTCTTCGCATTGGCGGGGCTTCGCTTTATCGGCGTAGCAGGCCCTTTTTTGTCGGGATGCTGGTGGGCTATGGGCTTGCTGTGTTCACGTCCTATGTGGTGGATCAAATCTGGTTTCCCGGACGTGGGCATCACATGCATTCGTGGTAGGAGATATGAGCAATCAGTCTTTGGCAACACGAGCGGTGCGCGGGGCGTTTTGGACGGGCGGCGGGTTGGGCGTGCATCTCATCGTGACACTGATTTTTTTTCGGATTCTAAATCTGGAAGATATGGGGTATTTCATCTGGGCACAGCGCGTTCTGGTTCTGTTTCAGATGGTTGGGGTATTGGGTCTAAACGATGCTTTGATAAAATATCAAGATGCCTCGCAGATCCATTTTTCCTCTGCTTTTTGGGCCTGTTTTTTTGTGGGGATTGCGCTTTTTGCCGGGTTTATAGTGAGTGAGTGGCTTTTGATTATCTGGCTGGGAAGAACGCCGAATATCGCGGCGTTCTTTGATATTGCAAAACCCATGGCTTTGATTATTCCCCTCGCGTCTGTTTCGGGCATTGTGAAAGCAATTCTGGCTCGGGAGTTGCGTTTTCAATCCATAGCCATAAGTGAAATGGCCGCTGCTTTGATTGCCGCAATGGTTGGCATTGGTCTTCTCGTTAGTGGTTGGGGCATAAAAAGTGCGGTTTGGAATGCAATAACGAGGGAGATCGCGTTGTTGGGCGGTTTGTGGATTGCCGCTGCCTGGATGCCATCGCTGTCGTTTAGTTGGGCAAAGCTGAAGGCACTTTTGCCATTTGGATTTAATGTTTCTGGCGCAAATCTGCTCAACAATATCAACAATAACCTGGACAAGGTCTATTTTGTTCCCGTTTTGCTGGGACCTGTTGCTGCGGGTCTATACGCTTTTGCATATCAATACACAATGGTTCCATTGAATCGGGCGAGTGTTGTGCTGACGCGGGTGATTTTTCCGGCTTTTTCCGTGGTGCAACGCAATAATCAGACTTTGCGACGGGGATATACGCGCACGATTGCTGCGATTGCCCTTTTGTCCTGGCCCGCGCTAATAGGTGGTTTTATTTATGGGCGAGAAATTTTGTTGCTCGTCAAGGGCGAGGAGATGTTGCCTGCTCTTAATCCACTCAGGCTGTTGATTTTAGCGGGTATGCTTAAAGCTGTGGGCACGGTTGTGGGATCGGTTTTTCTCGCCAAGGGAAAGGCAAACTGGTCGTTTCGGTGGACGCTTGTAAATCTGATTGTTTTTGTGCCCGCGCTTTATTGGGGTGTGCGCTATGGCATTGATGGGATCGCCGCCGTGCTCTCAGTGGCTGCCGTGCTATTTCTCGTGGTTACGCAAATACTGGTCAACCGGTTGATTGATTTGCAAATGTCTGATTATTTCAAGTCATTTGTCGGGCCGTTGTTGACGACACTGTTGGTCGCGGTTGCGCTGGTCTCGGTTCGGTCATTGACAGATCTGGGGCATGTTGAATCTCTGTTGGTGGGGGTGATGGTCGGGAGCATTGCTTATGCGATTGCTATTCGTTTGTTTATGTGGGCATTTGTGATGCGGTTCTGGCGTGATTTCCGGGGGCAATAGATTGTGATTGTGTTGTCCGCCCGTTCATGGCATAATGCAAGTGTCTGGGTGGAAAACTAAAGGAGGCTGCTTTGAAAACCTACCGCGTGGGTATTATTGGATTGGGACGGATGGGCAGCACTATTGACGATGAAGGGCATGCTGTCAAACCGTATTCTATTGCGGCTTGTTGTGAGGTGATAGATCAACTCGAACTGGTCGCTGGATCTGATTTGCAAGCAGATAAGCGGGCGGATTTTACCGAGCGATGGGGTGTAGAGGCTGTTTACGAAAATTATCTGGAGATGGTGGCGCGAGAGTCGCTCGACCTGGTGGCGGTGTGTACAACGGCTTCGGGTTTGTTTAAGCCCGCCAATGAAGCACCTGATGCCAATTTCAGGGGCGATTCGCATGCGGATTTAACCGTGAGCCTTGCCAATGCTGGAGTGCCGATGTTATATGTGGAGAAGGCGATGGCGAGTTCGATGGTGCGGGCGGATGAGATTTTGGAAGCGGTGAGAGCAAATGGGACGGTGTTTAATTCGGGTGTTTTGAGACGATTTAACCTGAGTTATCACGCCGTGCGCCGCGCAATTGCCGAAGGTGAAATTGGCGACCCCAGAGCAGCTATTCACTACGCGGCTTCGTCTTTGATGCATGGGCATATCCACTCTATAGATACGCTCTCTTTTTTGTTGGGCGATCCGAAAATCGAAGCGGTGCGCGGTGAATTGTTGCCGCGAGATTTTGCGATTGAAAACAATCACATTGCTTTTGATCCGAGCGCGACTTTTCAATTGCGATTTGAAAATGGCATAGAAGCCTGTTCGGTACCCGCTGGCGGATGGGAGTTTGAGGTGATAGGGACAAAAGGGTGCATCCGGTCGATTAACAATGGGGATGGCATAAAGCTCAGAAAAGTCGGTGACATGGTGGGCAAACGCCAGGGTTGGGATGATGCAGAGATCGCGCCTGTTGCGCCGAAAAGCCATGTGGTGTCGTGTCTTGAGGATCTGATAGACGCTTATGAGCAAGGGCGTCCGACGCTGGGACATGTGGAGATCGCCCATCATATCACTGAGGCTTGTATTGCCGTGGCGGAGAGTCATCACCGGGGGAGTTCGTGGGTTAATCTACCGTTGGAAGAACGGGATTTGTACATCTTTCACGTTTAAGCCATCATTGGGAGCAGGTCATGAAAACATATCGCGCAGCATTGATTGGATGCAGTCGGATGGGTGCATTTATTGACAACGAGGTGGATCACACGCGGGCGTATTCCCATGCGGCGGGATACGAGGCATGTGATCGAACAGATCTGGTCGCGTGTTCGGATCTGCGCGAAGATGTGATGGCGCGGGCTGGCGAGCGATACGGAGTGCCTAAATCGCGGCAGTACACGGATTATCGGGAACTTATCAATACGGAAGAGCCAGATATTGTGAGCGTGGCGACGCAGCCAGAGCAGCGCGCAGAAATTGTGGTATATGCTGCCGAGCACGGGGCAAAGGCGATTTATGCTGAAAAAGCGATGGCGGCTTCTATGGCAGATGCCGATGCGATGGTCGATGCGTGTGAGCGCAATGGTGTGTTTTTCAATCTGGGCACCAATCGGCGATGGGATAGAGGGTATGACAGTATGAAGGGGGTGATTGACAGCGGACGTATTGGGCGGTTGCGGTCGCTGATCATTCACCAGACGAGTTCTCTTTTCAATGGTGCGAGTCACAGTTTTGATCTGTTGATGCGCCTCAATAGCGACCATCCCGCGTCGTGGGTGCAAGCACATCTATCGCAGGGTGCAGACGAGATTGAGGGAAATATTTTAAAGGCGGATCCCGTAGGGCATGGGATTATCCAGTTTGAAAACGGCGTGACGGCTTATGCCCTCAATTCTGGACGCGGTTTGGAGGTTGAAGCTGTGGGCGATGCGGGTGTTGTGACGAGCTTGCAAAATGGCGCGGGGTGGCAGGTGCGCGAGGTGGTTGGGCACGATCACAGGGGACGAAATGTGCTGGGATTTGGGGATTTTCCAGAGGTGGAGCCGACGAGTTCAACGGTGCATTTGATTGAGGATCTGGCACATGCGCTGGATACGGGTGAGCCGACGCGGTGCGGTGTGCGGTTGGCACATGCCAATCAAGAATTGATTTTTGCCTGTGTCGAGTCGCACCAGCGAGGGGGCGAGCGGGTGCATCTGCCGTTGAAAGACTGTCCCTATCGCATGGATCGCGGTTTTGCACCCAGGCAACCGAAGTTTGAACGTGAATAAAGGAGGTTATTGTGGAATATCGCGAGTTTGGACAGACGGGTTTGAAGGTTTCGGCAATCGGTTTTGGATGCTGGGAATTGGGCGGGGGATATGGGTCTATTGATGACGCTGAGGTCGTCGCTGCGGTCAACCGCGCAGTTGATCTGGGGATCAATTGTTTTGATACGGCGCAGGGATATGGCAAGGGCGCGTCTGAGCGGTTGCTCGCGCGTGCGCTGGGACCCAGGCGCAAAGATGTGATTCTGGTTACGAAGTTCGGCATTGGATACGAGCATGGCAGAGATAGTAGCAAAGAGATGGTACACCGGGCGATTGAGCAGAGTTTGGAGATGCTGAATACAGATTACGTCGATGTGTATCTCGTGCATTGGCCCGATCGCGATACGCCTTTTGAAGAGACTATGGGCGCTCTGGAGGAGATTGTCCAGGCAGGGAAGACTCGGTTTGTGGGGCTGTCGAATTTTACGCCTCCGGAAATCGCGCGGTGTATGGATGCGCGGCGCGTGGAGGTGTTGCAATACGGGTGTAATTTGTTTGACCGCCGCCATGTAAAATGGACGTTTCCCTATGCCGAAGCAAATAATGTGGGAATAATGACTTATGGTTCTCTGGCTTATGGCTTGCTCGCTGGCGCGTTTACAGAAGATACGGTTTTTGAAGATAATGATTGGCGCAGAAGAGGCGGTAGCAATACGACCTTGCGCCTGTTTGAGCCGGGTATTTTCCAGCGCAATGTCCGGGCGGTGAATGAGTTGAAGGAGATCGCCGCGGGGCTGGGCAAAAATCTGCCTCATATGGCGCTGAATTGGGTGTTGTCTCATCAGGCTGTGAGTACGGCACTGGTGGGTGCGCGAAAGCCGGAAGAGGTGGAAGATAATATGGGTGCTCTGGGGTGGACGCTGGATGAGGATACAAAGCGGGCTATTGATCGGGTTTTTGCCAAATACGAGATCGATACTGCGCCCAATAAGTGGGGTGAAATTGATTCTAAGTGGATGGATATCGATCCGTTAGAATGGGCAGAATGAGGGGGATATGATGGATAACGTGCGCGTTGGTGTGATTGGATGTGGCGGCAGGGGCAGGGGACACATTCGAACTTTGGATGGATTTGAAGATGTGCATCTCGCAGCGGTCTGCGATCCGGTTGTGGAGATCCGCGAGTCCGTGTGTGAAGAATACGGGATTGAAGGACAATACGGCGATGTTTACGCAATGCTCGAAGGCGAGGCTCTGGATGCGGTTTTTGTCGCGCCTCCTGCACACTTAAATGCCACGCTTGCATTGCCGTGTCTGGAGGCTGGTGTCAATACCTTTTTGGAGAAACCTCCCGGTTTGAGTTTGAAAGAGACCGAAGCGTTAAAAGCCGCATCGGATGAAACGGGTGCAAAATCCATGGTGGGGTGGAATCGGCGATTTCATCCAATCATTGTCGAGGCGCGGAATCTGGTACTGGATCGCGGTCCTGTGACGCAATTGGTGGGGGAGTTCCACAAGAGTATCACGGATTTGGGGAATTCGGGCAAGTTTGCCGAGGTGCTGATGGATTGTATGCTTTTTGAGACGCCGATTCACGCGATTGATACGATCCGTTTTTTGGCTGATGCCGATGTTTCCGAGGTTCACAGTGTGGTGCAGCGGTCTATGTCCGGTTATCGGGATGTACACGCGGCTCTCGTCGCGTTTGAAAATGGCGTTGTCGCGCAGCTTATTCACAATTATACGACAAATGCCAGACTGGAGCGCTACGAGATTCACGGGCACGAGATTTCGGCTTATATGGAGGGCGTTTCGCGCGGAGAGGTTTTTTGCGATGGCGAGAAAAGAGCGTTGAGTGGGGATGGGTCGGGCACAGACGAACAGAACCGATTTTTTATCGATTGTGTCAAAAAAGATCGCCCAGTCGCGCTTCCCGCGGCAAATTTGGATGAGGCGATTAAGACGATGGAACTGGCCGAGGCGATTATGGATGGGACGCGATAGGGCGAATAGACGAATAGACGGAGAGATATACAACTGGTTCAAGCCACTTTTTCCATTTCTTTCTATTGACAATATTTTCCGAATCCCGTAGTTTTCAGATATTAGAAACGAGGTGTGGCTCAGTCCGGTAGAGCACCTGCTTTGGGAGCAGGGGGCCGGGGGTTCAAATCCCTCCACCTCGACCAATAACAAGGGGTTGTGATCAAAATGTGCAACCCCTTGTCGTTTTGAGGGATGGAAGAAAAAGCGCCCGTGCAAAATCGCACAGGCGCTATCTTTTTTGGTTGCCCCTCAGGGATTCGAACCCCGATACCTGGAACCAAAATCCAGTGTCTTGCCATTAGACGAAGGGGCAATAACTTGTGTTGAGGGCTAAATATAAATTTTTAGCCGATTACTGGCAACTTTCTTTTTACTTCTTCCCACCTCTCACCCTCGCCCATGTGTCGCGCAGGGTGATTGTTCGGTTTAATACGAGCTTTTCATCTGATGAATCTGGATCGACACAGAAATAGCCCAGGCGTTCGAATTGAACCACACTGCCAGCTTCTGCTCCTTTCAGGCTCGGCTCGACATAACATACGGGACGCACTTCAAGGGAGTCGGGATTTAAGTTGTCTGTAAAGTCCTGTCCATCTTCAGTGCGGGTTGGGTTTTCAGTCATGAACAGCCGATCAAATAATCGCACTTCGGCTTTTAGAGCGTGTTTGGCGGATACCCAGTGCAGGGTTGAGCGCACCCGGCGTTTATCGGGCGTTGTGCCGCCGCGGCTTTCGGGATCCCAGGTGCAGCGCAGTTCGATTATGTTGCCGTTGTCGTCTTTTATTGCTTCCCGACAGGTGATATAACACGCCGCGCGCAATCGCACCTCTCGTCCAGGCGCAAGACGGTAAAATTTGCGCGGAGGATCTTCCATGAAATCTTCCCGCTCAATGTACAATTCCCGCGAAAAGGGCACGGGGCGCGTGCCTGCATCGGGGTCTTCGGGATTGATCATGGCTTCAAATGTCTCTTCTTCGCCTTCGGGATAGTTTTCAATGAGCACTTTTAAGGGGTCGATCACGCCCATTACCCGAGGCGCGACTTTGTTCAGGTATTCGCGGATATAGAATTCAAATAAATCTATTTCCGCAGTTGTATCCCGCCGGTTCATTCCCACGCGCCAGATAAAATTTTTAATGGCTTTCGGCGGTATCCCGCGCCGTCGCATGCCCGAAAGCGTGGGCATGCGCGGGTCGTTCCATCCGTTTACGAGATTGCGTTCGACCAGTTGGGTCAACATGCGCTTGCTGGTCAATGTGTAGGTGATGTTTAGCCGTGCAAATTCAATTTGTCGCGAGGGAAAGATCTCTAATTGCTGGATGTACCAGTCGTACAGAGGGCGGTGTTCTGCAAACTCGATGCTGCACAGCGAGTGCGTGACTTGCTCAATGGCATCGGATTGCCCGTGCGCCCAATCGTACATTGGGTAAATACACCATTTGTCGCCCGTGCGATGGTGCGATGTGTGTTTGATCCGATACATGACGGGATCGCGCATGTTCATATTTGGCGATGCCATATCGGCTTTTGCGCGCAATGTACACGCACCATCGAGAAAGTCTCCATTTTTCATCCGCGCAAATAGGTCGAGATTTTCCGATACGGTGCGATTGCGATAAGGGCTGTTTTTCCCCGGCTCTGTTACTGTGCCACGGTATTCGCGTATTTCCTGTGGACTCAAGTCGCAAACATAGGCTTTTCCCTGTTGAATGAGTTCCACGGCATAATCGTAGAGTTGGCCAAAATAGTCAGAGGCAAAGTACAATCCGTCGCCCCAATCAAAGCCCATCCATTTTAAATCTTCCTGGATAGACTCGACGTATTCGGTGTCTTCCCTGTCCGGGTTGGTGTCGTCAAACCGGAGATTGCACTGTCCGTCAAATTCCTCGGCGAGACCAAAGTCCAGGCAAAAAGCCTTGGCATGGCCGATGTGCAGATAGCCATTTGGCTCTGGGGGGAAGCGCGTTACGATTTTTTTGTGTTTGCCATTTTTTACGTCTTCGCGAACAATTTCTCGGATGAAATCCGTTGGTGCGTCTTCAGTTGTTGCCATTTTAAGCCCTTTGGGGTGGTTAGTTGTTAGTCTTCAGCTTTTTTATTTCACACCTCACACTTTCTACTACCTGATCCAGAGGCACATCTGTGCGATCATTTTCATGTCGCAGTTTCATTTCCACTTGCCCATTTGCCAGGCCGCGCGATCCCACGGTCAACCGTATTGGGATGCCGATTAAATCTGCATCGTTGAATTTTACGCCTGCGCGTTCATCGCGGTCGTCGAGCAAGACATCCACTCCCGCGGCCTTCAGTTGTTCATACAATTTCTCGGCGGCTTCCAGTTCTCCTGCGGGTTTTCGGCCGGTCAGGACTACGATTTGCACCTCAAAGGGCGCGACCGATATCGGCCAGATAATGCCGTGGTCGTCGTGATGGGCTTCGATAATACAGGCCAATAATCTGCCCACGCCAATGCCGTAACACCCCATGAAGAGGGGCTGCATTTTGCCGTTTTCATCCAGGACCTTCGCGCCCATGCTGTCGCTGTACTTTGTGCCGAGCTTGAAGATATTGCCCACTTCAATGCCACGCGTGCTGTCGAGCGGGGCTTCGCATACTGGGCAGGGCATGCCTTTTTCTACGGCGATGAGGTCTGTGACGATGTCGGGATCAAAATCGCGTCCCACGTTGACATTCAGGCAGTGATACCCTTCCTCATTCGCGCCGGATACAAAATTTGTCCCTTTTGCTATGGCTTCATCTACGACTACGATTGCATTTTTTACGGCCATTGGCGAGGCATATCCGGGGACTGCGCCGACTGCGGTGATTTCCTCATCTGTTGCCGGACGCAATGCCTGCGCCTTTACCGCGTTGGCGAGTTTGGTCTCATTCAACTCGTGATCGCCGCGCAATACGGCAAATATGAACTTCTCTTCGCCACTTATTGTGCCGATTAAAAATACGGCTTTGGCCGTTTTGCTCTGCGGTACATTCAAAAACGACGCGACTTCTTCAATGGTTTTGCAATTGGGAGTCGCTACTTTTTGCAGGGGTTTTTCGTTTTCCTCTTCAATGGTTTCCCGCTTATATGTCGCCACCTGTCGATTGGCTTGATAACCGCAGGTATCGCACAAGAGCAGGGTGTCTTCACCGCCCGGGTTTAAGTACATAAATTCATGCGCTTCTGTTCCGCCCATCATTCCCGGGTCGCTTTCTACTGAGATGACGTGGTCGCCCAATCCCGCGTGCTCAAATATCCGTTGATAGGCCTCGTACATGCGCGGGTAATACGCATCTAAATCCGCCTGATCGATGTGAAAACTGTATCCGTCTTTCATCGTAAATTCGCGTACGCGAATCAATCCGCCTCGGCTACGCGGTTCGTCGCGGAATTTGGTCTGTAGCTGAAACGCGCTCAATGGCAATTGTCGATAGCTCTGTACCATGTGACGCGCCAAATCGGTTACGGCTTCTTCGTGTGTCATTGCCAGACACATGTCGCGGTCTGCGCGGTCTTTCATGCGCATCATTTCCTGGCCCACATCGTTCCATCGACCACTCTCGTGCCAGATTTCCGCGGGTTGTACTACGGGCATCGAAATTTCAAAGCAATCTGCGCGTTCCATTTCTTCGCGCAATATCTGTTCGATCTTTCGCTTCACGCGTAATCCCAGCGGTAAAAAGCTAAAAATTCCCGATGCTAGAGAGCGAATCAGCCCCGCACGCAAGGCCAACTGGTGACTGATTGCCTCTGCATCTGCAGGCACTTCGCGCAGGGTTTGTGTCAATAATTGAGAATAGCGCATTTCTATCCCTTTAGAAAATCCTTGGAAAAATATAAACAAAATATGGAGGCAAGAGCCAAATATTGTGTTCAGTTTGATATTGTGGACGATTTGGCATCACATAAAGTTTCACGATGGGCATCATGCACGTCCAAGTGCGATTAACAGATCTGGACGATTCGAGCCGATGGCGTCAACTCCCAGATCTATAACACGCTGTATCTCTTCAACCGTGTCGGGATTCCAGGCGCGGATCAGGAGGCCGTGTGCATGGGCTTTCTGGACGAGCTGAGCGTCAATATTGGGATGCAGGATGTGTATCCCTGTCGCTCCCATATCTACAGCTTGTTCACACGCATCAGGTGGTGGATTCGACCACAACGCGCCCAGCGCCAGGCTCGGATTGAGTTGACGCGCTTCGCGCAGCCGCTCATGGACAAAGGAGGTCAGAAGTACCTCGCTTTCTATATTATTTCGCTCAACCGTCCGGACGACCGGCTCGGCGGTGTCTGGCCCCTTTAGTTCAATCTGAAGAACCACCTTCCCGCGCACCAGATCTATCACTTCCTGTAGCGTCGGAATGCGCTCTCCTTTGCCGGCGTCCAACAGCTTAATTTCCGCTAACGTAAAGTCGGCGACTGCACCCTGTCCATCGGTCGTTCGATCTACGGTGGTATCGTGAATGACGACGAGGTGCTGATCGCGCGTGAGATGCACGTCAATTTCGATCTGATCGACGCCGAGATCTATCGCTTTTTGCATAGATAGTAGCGTGTTTTCAGGTTCGAGTTCTGCTGCTCCCCGGTGTCCTGTAAGAATCATTTGAGTCCTCTCTGTAGTAATGAAAAATCTATCCAATTTCGACGACTAACCCATCTTCGCCCACCATGACTTCGCCATTATATTCTTTGCGAATCTGGTCGCCCATGCGATGCACAGCTTGTAGATCACCCGTAATGTCTTCGATTACCAGATGCTTGATTATCACGCGTTTTACATTGGCTTCAGTTGCGATTTCTGCGATTTCTGGCGGTGTAATATGCCACGATCCCCAGGGTTGGGTCGCCAAAAATTCAGCGGTGCCCGAACATTCTATGGACAATAAATCGGCATTTTGACAGAATGCTGAGAATTCCGCATCGGGATTTCCGTCGCCCGTGATTACGACGCGGTGATCTCTGGTATCGATGCGGTAGGCGAGCGTGGGGATGCCGCCGTGATCTGTGAATGTTGCGGATAATTGAAAGTCGTCCGTGGATAGAAATTCACCTTTTTCCCCGATCTCAATGACTTCTGGATCGAGTACACTGTCGTCTTTTCCATGCCCAATTCGACTTTGAATATCCTGCTCAAAGGGCGGGCGAATCACATGCGATATAAAGTGTTTTGTTCCGACGGGACCATAAATTTGAAGGGGCTTTTTGCGTACCTTTACCCATCCCACAAATACGAGATAGGGGACATCGACGATGTGATCGAAGTGCAGGTGCGTCAAGAATAGTTGATCTACATCTTCGCAATTCACACCTGCGCGTGCCAGATTTGTACACGCCGACCGACCGCAGTCAAACATCCAGTTTTCATTGCCAATTTGCAATAATTGCGATGGTCCGCCGCGATTGGGATTGTCTCGCACCGCACCGCTGCCGAGCATGATATATCGCATGGTTAATCCTCTATAATGGTCCGTTGACGGGGAATTCGGGTTTTTGTCCGTTGAGGACGCGCACGATATCCGCTGCGACCATTGCCATTTTTTGTATTGATTCAGCCGAGTGGCCGGAATAATGGGGGGATAGGAGGACGTTGTCGAGTTCACACAGGGGATTGTCTGGGGTTGCGGGTTCTCGTTCAAAGACGTCGATGATTGCGCCGCCAATTTGTTTGTTTTGGAGTGCGGTTACGAGTGCCCGTTCGTCGATGACTGGCCCGCGGCTGCAATTGGCGATGATGGCGTGGGGTTGCATGCGGGCGAGTGTATCGGCATTGATGAGGTGATGCGTGCTGTCGAGGAGGGGGACGTTGAGGCTGATATAGTCCGAGGTAGAGAGGAGGTCGTCCAATTCCACGCGGCGCACATTCAGGCGATTTTCCTCTTCTGTGGATGCGGGAAATTCATCGGTGTAGATGACGTTCATTCTGAAGCCGAGGGAGCAGATTTCCGCAAGGCGCTGGCCTATGCGACCAAACCCGATAATGCCCAGGGTTTTGCCCAGTAATTCTGGGGCGTGTACGCGGTCTCGGAGCGCCCAGTCGCCGGAACGGGTTGCGACATCGGCCTGACCAATTTTGCGCGGCAGAGCTATGAAGGACATGGCGAGATATTCGGCGACGGCTTCAACGGGGGCACCGGGTGTGTTGACGACGTAGATACCGCGCTGGGTGGCGGCGTCAATGTCGATGTTATCGACGCCAATGCCATGGCGACCTATGACTTTGAGGCGCGGTGCCCGGTCCATTACTGGCCCGTCGATGAAGCCTCGAGCGCGTGCGAGAATGCCGTCAGCGTCTTTGACCGAGGCGATGATTTGATCGGGTTCAAAGCCTTTTGCCCAGAGGATTTCGCAGTCGTTTTTGAGGAGGTGATCTTGTCCACAGGGATGTACGGGTTCAAAGAGCAGGATATTGAATTTTGCCACGGTGCGTCCTTTCTATAGTTGTTTTGTGAGAAATATAGTGTATATCCAGAGTGTGATTTTGTCAAGGTGCGAGGATTTTGTTTTTTTGATATTCCGCCTTGCTTCATTTTTGGGTTTTATATATATTTCATTGCTCTATGAGGCGACCCCGTCGTTCAGTGGTTAGGACACCGGGTTTTCATCCCGGCAACGGGGGTTCGATTCCCCTCGGGGTCGCCATTAAAATTGAATGTGTTATTCAAAGGGTCGTGATCTCACGGCCCTTATTTTATTTGTGGATGAATGGGAGATACAAGCTATATTGGGGAATGGTCTGTTTGTTGATCAATATCCCGAATAGAGAAAGGAGTTCTTTTGACTATTGCACCTCTTCTTTCACCAGAGGCTTTTGAAGGTATTGAAGGCATGACACATCTGTGTACGGGGGGCGAATCCCCATGGCTTAAGAGTCAGGCCGGGGTATATGCCGAATTTGCCAGATTCAAGGGTGGATCGCACAAGGGCCGCGATAAAATTTACGACCGAGGAGAACGCTGTCGCCAGCGCATGGGACAGCTCTGGAATGTGCCAGCGAATCGCATCGCGTTTATGCCTTCTGCTGCCGAGGGCATGGGCTGGTTTTCGCGGGGGTTGGACTGGCAGAGTGGCGATAATATTGTGACCAATAATCTCGAGTTTCCCTCTGTGGCGTATGCGTGGAAACATTTGAGATCCAGGGGCGTTGAAGTTCGTCTGGTGCCGCACGAAAAATGGACGGTGCGCGAAGAGGATCTGCTCGACGCTGTTGATTCTCGCACGCGCGTTCTCGCTGTTAGCCATGTGGGGTTTTACACGGGGCAGTGTTTGAATTTAGATCAACTCTCTGAGGGTGCGCGGAAGAAAGGCGCGTTATTCGCCGTTGATGCCACGCATTCTTCGGGTGTTTTGCGCGTGCCAGCGCAGTTGACCGATCTGACGGTGAGCAGCAGTTACAAATGGCTTCTGGCAACGCACGGCACGGCGCCTTGTTATTTGAGCGAACGCGTGGAAGATCAGGTGGCTTCGACGTGTTTTGGTTGGCACAATCTCAAGGTGTGGCCCGAACAGACTGCCGAGCGCGATCCCGAAGTTGCCGAACAACCGATGCCTGAAAAGCTCGAGCCGGGAAATCCAGCTATGCAGGTGATTATGCATCTGGATCACGCGCTGGGCGTGATTTTAGATATTGGTCCCGAGAAGATAGAAAATCACGCTCGCGATTTGTCCGAACTGGTGTCTCGAGGGCTTGCGAAGCTGGGCTATGAGGTTATTTCGCCAAATAATAGGGAAGCGCGGTCGGGCAATACCTGTTTTGCGTGTGAGGATGGTCGCGAGATGGTTTATCGCTTGGAGGAGCGCAATGTTTTTTGCTGGGGCGAGTTTGGGCGGGTGCGCGTTTCCACGCATTTGTATAATGGTAGCGATGATGTGGCGCGATTGCTCAATGCGCTGAGTGAAGTAATCCGCAGATAAAAATGTAGGGACGGGTTGAACTGGCCTGTGAGGCGGCCAGTTGTACATCGCTCCAAACCCGCCCGTTTTTAAGAAAGGATATTAACCATGATGAAATTGGGTTGTATGTCTCTGAGTTACAAAGATCAGTTCACTGCTGGCGAAATCGATATGGCGGGGTTTATCGACAAGGCGTATGGTCTGCGTCTGGATGGGATTGATATTCACACCCGCGCGTTTGAATCTGAAGATCCGGCTTATTTACGGGATATTCGCATGCGCTGTCTCAGGCGCGGTCTGGTGATTTCGTATCTCGGTGTGAGCAATGATTTTGGCAGGCCCCAGGAAGAATTGCAGGAGGTGATAGATACTGTCAAGCACTGGGTCGATGTTGCAGAGTTTATGGGTGTGCCACTCGTGCGGATTTTTGCGGCGTGGAATCGCAATGATGAGCCTGAAGAACAGGTGTGGGATCGCATGATGCCCTGTATGCAGGAGGTCGCAGAGTATGGGCAACAAAAGGGCATTGTTCTGGGCTTACACAATCACAATCACGGGTGTGTTACGCGCACGGGTAAAGATGTGCGCCGAATTCTCGAGACGGTCGATAATCCCTATTTGTCCCATATTCTCGATACGGGGCAATACGTCGGGTCGCCGGGGTCGAGCGGTCAGCGCGGGACAGAAGATCCGGCATTGGATTTCTATGGAAGTATTGCGGAGACAGCCCCGCTTGCCGTGCATGTCCGCGCAAAGGTCTATCGCGTCTCTACGGGAGAAGAGGTCTGGCTGAATTATCCGCGCATTTTCGAGATTTTGAATGGGGTGAATTACAACGGCTGGGTGTCGATCGTGTATGAGGGACAGGATGAAGAGGCAGAAGAGACAGCGGTTCCCAAGGCTGTGAATTATCTAAGACAATTTGTGCCGGAGGGATAAAGAAAAAGCGGCAATGCGCTGATGGTCTGGCGTGCCGAAGTTTGCAAAAGGGGAGAGGTCATGCCCTGGGATAGCGAGAGCTTGTTGCAGCAACTCGAACTTGGCGAGGATAGCCGCGTCGAGTTCAAAGAAGCCGTATTCACCGGCAACCGCGTCAGTGCGCTTCATCGGGACTCCATCGCCGACGAGTTGGCTGCTTTTGGCAATACCATTGGTGGCACATTGATCTTCAGTGTATCGGATGCCGGTGAGGTCCGGGCGATGAATCGGCAACAGATGGATGCGTTGGAAGCCTTTGTCAGCGAGATTTGTTCGGATAGCATCCGTCCCCCGCTGGCGTTTGTCACCCAACGGCTGGTTCTGGCGGATGGTTCGTTCGTATTGATCGTCGAAGTTGAACAGAGTGCGCTGGTACACAAGAGTCCTGGAGGATACTTCATACGACAGGGCAGTGCCAGGCGGGAGCTTTCGTCGGAAGCATTGCACCGCCTGTTTCAACAACGGGGGCGTTCAGGCCTCCTTGGCCCTGACGAAGCGATTGTAACTGGAACTGGACCCAATACGCTTGACGCGACGCTTGTGGACCGTTTCTTGAGCTCGCGCGCCACTGAGCCTACCGACGCTCAACTCGCAAAGCTGGGACTGGTGCGGGAGGATGACAGCGGTGTGATTCGTGCAACGGTTGCCGGGGTGCTACTTTGCACGGCGCGTCCGGATGAGCACATACGCGGTGCGATGATCGAAGCCGTTCGCTATCGCGGCACAGTGCTTGGTCGCGCGAGCCAGCACGACGCGGCGTCAATCACTGGTCCATTGGACCAGCAGGTCCGCGACGCCATCAATTTCGCCAGGCTCAACACGCGGGTGGCGGCGCGCAAAGACCCTGGGCGGGTGGAAGTCCCGCAATTTAGTCCGCGGGCGGTGTTCGAGGCCATCGTCAACGCCGTGGTTCATCGCGACTACTCAATAGAGAGTGCGAAGATACGGCTCTTTATCTTTGACGATCGGCTTGAGTTATACTCTCCGGGTGCCCTGCCCAACACGCTGCCTATCGAAGCCATGCGAAATCGACAAGCCACCCGCAACGAAACGCTCGCGTCTGTCTTCCGTATGCTTGCAGTAGGGGATATCGTCGGTGCTGGTGACCGGCAGTACTTTCTGGAGCAACGCGGCGAAGGTGTTCCGATTATCTATGAGCAGACGCGTGATCTGACAGGGCGCGATCCGGATTACGAACTGCTTGATGGCGCAGAACTGCGGCTGACAATACCGTCCGCCCGTCCGCCGGTAACGGGCACTGAAGGTGAGGTGTCGGTATCTGCCGAGGGGCGGCCACTCGCGGGTGCAAAGGTCGTTGCGCTGTATCCCAACAAGACCTGGATGGAAGGGGAGACCGATACGTTCGGTCGGGTCGGTTTCGGGTTTCACTCGGAACTCCCCATCACTGTTTTCTGCGCGGCACCGGGGCACAGAGCTTCTGTGGAGCGAGATTGGCACCCGCCAGAACCGCTCTCTGTACAGCTCGAGACGTTGCCGATGGGAGGATCAGAGATTTTCACGGAAAGAACAGGTCATTTGCCCGATTTGACCGGGCGACTAAATCCGATCCTTGACGACCTTGATCGCATGTACCTTCATGCGACGAATATTGCCATTGACGAAGGTAAGCAGCAACCCGTTTACTTCAAATTGAATCAGCCCTTGCGGCTCACGGATGTCAACGGTTCTGAGTGGATTGTGCGGTTTGTTGAGATGATTGGGAGGTCGGCACTGTTGGAATACGAGCCCCCGGATAACAGACGGAGGACCGATGAATAGAGATGATGTTCTGAATGTGCTCCGAGCGCACAAGGCGATCCTGTCACAACGCTTTGGCGTCACAGAACTCGCCTTATTTGGATCGGTTGTTCGCAATCAGGCATCGGAAGACAGCGATATCGACATCCTGGTTCGTTTCGATGGACCTGCAACCTCAAAAGCCTATTTCGGCACTCAGTTCTATCTGGAGGACCTGCTGGGGCATCCGGTTGATCTAGTCACCAACAAGGCATTGCGGGCAGAACTGCGTCCTTATGTAGAGAGGGAGGCAGTCAATGTTTAATGCCGGACAGGAACCACGGGAGTGGCACTTGTATGTGGGGGCTATAATCGAAATGGACACGGGTTGACAAATCGAGACTAATACTCTATTCTATAATACCTTGTCAATATCAGAAAGAGTAAGCCAGATACCAGAAGGATATTTAGCGAATCCAATATGGCAAACATAAAAATCAAGTGGCTCATCTATACTGTACTTGTAGGTGTAATACCTGCTCTCTTGCGAATATTGATATGGTTTATCTCACAGGACAGAACGATGGACATTTTCAACGCCTCAGACTTCGTGGCGTTTGGATTGATTTTACATATATCCAATATCAATGAGATAGAGCATTTCAATGATCACGAAAAATCATGGAAAACAATTCAAAACGGAATCTCAATTGGTTTTATATCACTCTATAGCGTCTTATTCACGGCTTACTTATTGGGACAGTCTAACCCTGGATTAATCAGGGGTGAGACCATAAAATATATTTCTATGGTCTCCAGTCTTGTGTCGTTTCTCTTGAGTTTCTCCGTATATAATAGAGTATCGAAACTGGTTGAGGAGGAATAAAATGTTTGAAACTATCCTTATCATAGTCTCAATTTTGGTTGCAATAATGGGTGTTGGTGTGGCGACCTGGTCTATTATGGACACGAGAAAACGGTTGAACGATAAATCTGAGGGATAGACCACAGGTGCTGAAAAGCCCAATTTTTGATTCACATTCGCCCCTTGGCAGTACGTCTTGCTCCTCTCGCACAGCGAGGGTAATCATGAGTGAGACCGATCCCCTGGGGCTTTTTTTTCGGAGGCTTGAGTTAAATGGCCCGAAGGACACGCGCCAGATCCCCCAAAACTATGGTAGAGGCATGGAGAACTACCCATAGGCCATTTCGGGATGTTTTCCGAGAACGCGCAGGAGGCGTTCGTCGGCGCCTTCGAGGACGTAATCTGGCATGTGATAGTTGAGATAGGGCCAGAATCGCTGGGCGACGAAACGCTGACCATAGACCTGATGGAAGAGGTAGCGGATGCGGTCGGATGTATTGGGGGCACCGCGGTGCCAGGTCTGGCTGCTGAGGAGGTAGAGGTCTCCCGCTTTCATGAGCAGGGATTGGGGTCCACGACCGTCGAAGGTTGGGTTTTCCGGATCGTTGGGTTGCCTACCTGCATAGTGGCTGCCAGGCACGAATTGGCTGGGCCCATACTGGTCTTCATCCTGGTCTGTCAGGGCAATCTGGAACGACATGCGGAAAACGGGCATTCGAAGACGCCTGTCATGGCTGCTGATATTGTCGTCTGTAATTGGAAATTCCAGGCTGTCATCTACGTGAAAGCGGTTAATGCCCAGATCTTTGCGGTTCAAGATGCATCCCTGAGCCATGCAGTGGCACTGGGCACCGAGAACTGTTTCGGCGATGGATATGATAGGCTCGCGCACGAGCAGGTCGCGGAACATCCGATCGCATTCAAATAGCCGATGCACAACGATGGGTTCTTTGCCGTTGTGCTGTGGCTTTATTTTTACGTTTCGCATTTCGGCGAAATAGGGTTCTGCGAAGATCTGATCGACGCGTCTGCATATTTGCTCGCATTCTTCCCGGGAGAGGACATTTCGGATGATGGTTGCGCCATTTTTGTAAAAGTCCTCGAGAATCGGCGATAGTTCTTCTTCGGTAAAGGGTTCGTGAAGTGACATGGGATATTCCTCTACTCAAATCGCGCCTTTGGGTACGCCTTTGCCGACGTGGGGAAGCAGGCCTTGGATCGGTTGCCCGGGCACGAGTTTTCCATTCTGAACAAATCCCTCTGGACGACCCGTGAGTTCCTCGATCAGTTGATCGCGCCACCAGGCCAATCGGTCGGGACGATCGCTGGACAGATCGTTGATTTCGCGGGGATCTTCGGTTAGATCGAAGAGTAATTCTTTTCCCGTCTGGGTAAACCAGGCGTACTTCTCTTTGCCATCCGTAAGCCATTGATTGGCGGATGTCGCGTGTTCTCCGTGGATAAATGGACGCCAATTATTCCCGCCACAATTCAGCACACTTTCGCCGTCGAGATCATCCGGGGTGTCGATTCCTGCGATGTCACAGAAGGTTGGGAAGATGTCCCGCAGTTCTATCGGCGATTCTACGAGCGATCCACGTTCCACAGAGCCAGATGTTTTGGGCATTCGCAGGATGAAGGGCACGCGAGCGGATCCGTCATAGGGTACGCCTTTTCCCACATGGTTGTGGTCGTAGAGCATTTCACCGTGATCTGCAGTAAAGAGTATGGCCGTGTTGTCCTGAACGCCGTATTCGTTGAGTGCCATGATCATGCGGTTGATCTGGAAATCGATGTGTGAGATTTGCGCGTAATACGCTCTTCGGGCATAATCCACCAGCGCCGGATCTCGCGGGATCGGGCTGTCGTGGCCTCCCTTGCGGAGTTCGTGGTCAACCCAGTTTCCCATGGCAGGTGGAGGAATGTCCTTTTGCAAATATCGATTCAAGAAAGACGCGGGCGGATCCAGCGGCGGATGGGGCCGATGGTAGGATAGCGTGAGGAAGAAGGGTTTGGAGGTATCGCGCCTGCGCAAAAAGTCAATGCCCTGCGAGGTGACCCAGCTCGTGGGGTGGAGCATTTCGTGGTAGGGCCAGGCCTGCGCCGCATATCCATTGCATCCCACGCCAGAGTCGTTGTGGTCGGCATAGACCTCGCCGAGTTTTTCCCGTAGCCAGGGGGTGTAATCGTCGTTCAATCCAAATTCGCGGTTTTCCCGCCGGGCGCGATGCATATAGCCGTCGTGCAGTACGACGTTGTGAAAGCCCACGAGATTGCGCCAGGGATAGACGTGCATTTTGCCGACGCACTGGGTGTGATAACCCGCATCTGACAGAGTTCCGGGAAGTGTTACTGGATAGTCCCATTGTACGCCGCCGTTGGTGAGGTACCCATGGCGCTTGGGGGCGAGGCCCGTGAGGATTGTGGCGCGGGCAGCAACGCATACCGGACACGAGGCATACGCCTGGGTAAATGTGATACCCTCGCCTGCCAGATAATCCAGATGGGGCGTTTCAACTGCGGGATGACCGGTATAGCCCAGACAATCTCCACGCCATTGATCGGTCAGGATAAAGAGTATATTGGGAGCGTTTTCAGTTGTTGGCATTGGTTTTATCCCCTTCGCTTGTTGGCTAAAACCCAGACATCGCGAAAGAAGGACTGACGGCTTTCATCCAGACCGTTGATCACGACCGGGTTCATACAGGGCTTGGGTTCGTGGAAGCGCACGGTTACGTGATTGTACGCGATGAGGATGGCGCGTCGCGGATTGTTCGGGTTGGTCCAGGGAGATCCCGTGTGCCGCACGCCTTCTGAAAATACGACGAGGCTTCCCGGCGGGCAGCCATAGGTTTCCCAAACACCTGAGTTTGGGTCATCGGCTTCTTCGGGCCAGGTTCCGTCCTGGGCAGATGCCAGATTGGCTTTGTGCGAGCCGGGCACGAGGTGGGTGCCGCCCTGGCCTTTTTTCACCTCGTTCAATTCCCAGACAATGCGCGTCATCGCGCTGTAGATGCGCCCGTTGTGAAAGCGAAAGGAAAACGAAGGGTGGAGGTTGGTCCCTCCCACGTGTGGCCGCCACTCGTTGCCGGTTTTCTCAGCAGATCGGCCGGATATGAATACGCTTTCCAATCGGATGCGCTCCCGATCAGGATCAATGACCTCCTGGAGAATGCCCATGACGCGCGGGTGATCGATCAAAAATTCGGTGGGACCAGAAATTGGTGAGCGATGGTGCTCAGGAAGGCTTTCGGGCGTTTTCATATACGTTTCGACGTGGTCGCGTGCGATCGCGATTTCTTCGCCGGAGAGAACGCTGGGGATGACGAGAAAGCCTTTTAAGTCGAAGAGGAATTTTTCGTAATCCGACATGGGATGAACTCGAACGGGTTCGGTAAGTGTCGGGGATTCAGTGGCGGTGTTTACCATAGCAGAAACCTCCTTACTTTTCGGGCCATGGACGAAACAGATTGCGCTGTTCTTTGGTATATCGCGCCAGAGTCTGCGATGTGATATGCTGAGGCTCATCCATGGTTGCGATATTCTGCGACATCATCCAGTAGGGTCCATAGCCTACGTGGATGGTTTTGCGGACTTGATCTGAGCGGTTGGTCAAGCCACCGTGCCGCAAGTGTTCTGTGAAAAAGATCGCATCGCCTGCTTTGACTTCCAATCCGACCATTCCCGGTTCTACATCTGGATCATTGTCATAAGGGCATGGCAGGGTGCTTTTGTGTGTGCCCGGAACGACGCAAAACGCGCCTTGTTCATTGGTGACATCGTGGATAAAGTAAACCATGCGCACCATCATGCAATCGATGCGGTCACTGCTGGTGTAGCGGTATTTTTGATTTTCCGGTCTCGTGCCGCCGTGGCTGCGCGATGTATTGTTTTTGTACCGAATGCGGATCTCTGAGTTGTTGATGGTGTAGCGACCGCGGATAACGGTTTGTACGTATGGCAATGTTTTTTCGTGGTTTACCAGCACGTCAAATGTGGAATCTGCATTCCAAAAATCTTCTATAATCAGGGTTTTTTCCTCGGAACATGAACCCTGAACGTGGTAGCCTTTTTCTTTGTTGATATGGTAATCAGCTCCCCAGGCACTGAGTTTTCGAGGTGGCAGATCGACATTGGATAAGGCGTGTTCTTCCAATTTGTCAACGGCTTTGCGCAGGGATTGCACTTCTGCATCCGTGAGCATGTTTTTGATTGTGATATATCCCTGGCGGTCAAATTCGTATTGTTCGACTTCGTTCATTGTAACTCGTCCTGTTAGTTCTTCCTGAATAGTAACATTGCGATTCGTCGTTCTCCCACCACGACCTTTACAATGGCCTTGATATAGATGGGTTTTTTGAGCAATGCGAGTTCCCGGACTTTTGCCTTGAGCACCGGATGTGGATCGTCGATTCGGATCACGCCTTTAAAAGAACGCTTTGAATTTTCGGCATCGACCATCTGTCCGTTCTGGACCATCTCGTTATTCTCTGGCTCATCGGCATCCATCTCGATAATCATACTCAGATCTGTGATTTCATTTACGGATAGGGGCAGTCCGCCCGTGTCGAATTGCCGTTCCACAATGCGGTCTTGAAGCGTATTCTGGATTTCCTGTTGAACTTCGTTGGGAAAAGTGTGAATCCTGAATTCCGCGGTGTGGGTACCTTCGATGACTGTGCCGGTTAGCGCTATCCGGTTTAATGGCTCGGCTTCGATCTTTTCTCCGGGATCGAGTGGCCCGGCATTTTGCACGTTTAATGTGCTGTGGAGATCTATTTTTTTTACCTTGCCGAGTGCGAATACCGTATCGTCTTCTATGGCGACGAGTTTGCCCGAAAAATACTCTTCTAATTGCTTGGTGACCTGACCATCCGAGATGTCGTTGAATTGTGCAAATCCCGTGCTCCACCAACCCTGCGAATCGACGTCTGTTCTCAGTATTTCGCCGTCTCCATAAGTTGTAATCACTTCAATATGAGCCAGTTGACCGACGCGTGCGAGCCTTTGTGCGGCGCCCTTTAAGCCTGCGGAAATCCTCAGATCGTCAAAATCCAGGATACGCGCAATTTCGTCTCCTTTTTCCACGACCGTTCCGACGATTTCCTCCTCGAACAGGATAACGCCGGAGTGCGTAGCGGTGAATGTCTCCCGTCTGGAAAGCTCTTGTTCCCAGACGGACGTCGCACTTCTCATTACACCCTGAAGTTCTCGTTCCGTTGAAGTTAGAGAAGATGATGTTGCAAGGCTGTCGAGGGCGCCTTCTAATTCTTCCGCAACTTGTTTTGCACGATAGCGGTTGACCTGGGATTTATCTCTGGAAATTTCAAATAGCGGCTGACCAATTGTTACGTCGGTTTTATTTTCGACGAGTGCTTCGATGACTATGACATCCTCATCATAAGATAGGACATATTCGTGCGGCTTGATCGGTTCGGCATTAGATAATACGAGGTCCTCTGTCTTTGTAAACCACAGAAAGGCGATGGCTGTGGCGACCGCAAAAACAAAGCCATACCCGAATATCTCCAGATATTTGACGTACTTCGCAATAAGTCTGCGGGTTCTCAAGCTCTGTGTTTTCGGTCTCTCTGTCGTTTGCATTTTTTTACCTGTGGTTATGAGGAGATTGCGTCACCCAACTTGTCTGGTATCGTCCAGGCCGAGGTATCGCCGGTACATCTCTGCGTACTCGCCCCCATTGCGAATCAGTTCTGCGTGTGTCCCTTGTTCGAGGATCTGACCTTCGCCGAGAACGATGATCAGGTCGGCATTTGCCACTGTTGTGAGTCTGTGAGAGACTATGAATGTGGTGCGTCCTTCTGCCACGCGGTCCAGGCTTTGCAAAAATCGCTGTTCTGTGGCGCTGTCCAGGGATGATGTGGGTTCGTCGAGGATGAGAATTTTGGGATCGCGGACCATGGCCCGGGCAATCCCGATCCGCTGTTTCTGACCCCCTGAGATTCGCGTGCCTTCTCTAAGATCGGTGTCATATCCGTTGCGTTGGGATGAGGCAAATGCGTCTATGTCCGCCAGTTGGGCGGCTCTGACCACTTCATCGTCAGATGCATGGGGCTGACCGAACAGGATATTTTCTTTGATTGTTCCGTTGAACAAATGCGTTTCCTGTAAAACCAGACCAACCTGGTCCTGATAGGTGCTCGATTTCACTTCTCTGAGGTCCTGACCATCTACAATTACCCTGCCCGAATCCGGGTCGTATAGCCGGAGAAGCAGGTTCGCGACCGTGGTTTTACCCGATCCACTGTGTCCCACCAGGGCGATTTTTTGACCTGCCTGAACGGTGAAGCTCAGGTTGCGCAGGATCGGTGTGCCATCCTCGTAAGAAAAGGAAACATTGTCAAAGACGACATCGCCCCTGACAGGTGGCATTGCCGGTGCATTGGGACGGTCTGTAACGGCGGGAACCTGATCCAGTGTTTCGAGAATGCGCTCGGCGGGAACCATTGCAATGCGAACTTGCTGAAAATACCGAATCAGGACTTGAATGGGATTGGACAGGCGGTTCGAATAGGAGAAAATGGGGAAGACGGACCCATAGGAGAGGTTGCCTAAAATAACTTCTCTGAGGAAGTATAGTCTTATCAGTTGATTTTTAGCCCAGGGGAGCAAGCCGCTATTGCCCGCGATTTCTCGTTCGATGGTACGCATATAAAACAGGCGCATCGCGGCGCGGTACCCTTCGATGGTGAGATTAACATATCGCTTTACTTCGTGCCGACGCCGACCAAATGTCTGTACGACAGCTGCCCCGGCAACGCCTTCTTGAAGCCCGGAGTCGCGCGCCTGCCATCTCTCTCTTACGCGGCGATCGAATCTGCGCTGTATGGTCGCGATCTTCTGGGCGATCATCCCATAAGGAATCGAGTAAATCAGAATGACCAGCGAAACCCGCCAGTCCAACCAGGTGGTGAAGATGAGTATGAGTATGAACTCATAGACCGCCCGCAATGTCGCTGGCAAGATGTCCGTAATCATGCGCATTACGGCCCCCGTATCTGCGCTGGCGCGATACATGTGCTCGCCAATACCACGACTCTCATAGAAGGTCATGGAGAGACGCTGGAGGTGGGTGAAGAAGTGGGTTTTGAGGGCTAAGCTCACGCGTAGATCTACGTAGTGATTGAGTATGGTTGACATGGTGCCGACCAATCTCTGAATCAGAACAAGCACAACATAGGCGACAAAGATGCTGTAGAACAGGTTCCAATTCTGATTTGGAAAAGCATCATCGACGAGGAACTTGCTCAGCCACGGATTCACAACCCGAAACGTGCTGACGACGATCGTGCCCATTACGACGAGCAGCGCCTTATCCCAGACCGGGATCATCAGCCTGAGAAAACGCAGAAAGACTCTTATAAGCGACTGTTTTGCTCCCTTGCGGGGAGGAGGAAAATAGTTGAACATCGTCTGGTCTTACCTGTCCAATATACGCGCGTGGTTTCTCCCAAAGATACCACAATTAGGCGAAGATAGGTTTGAATGTCAATTGTATTCTCGGGTTCTTTCTCGCGAAGAGAAACTCTTGCTATACAGAGAAGATTTGAATAGTATATGTCAGTTATCCGAAACTTTTAATCATGTACTCTTGTCTAAACCCTCTAAATATCAGGAAAAAGGAGAAAAAAAATCAAATTATCCTATCTGTCACGACACGCTTATTGAACTATGGGGGCTTGCTTCATGTTTAACCTGATCGGAAATTACGCCAAAATTGCTATCAGAAATTTGATGCGGAACAAAGTGTATTCTGCGCTCAATATCCTCGGTCTGGGCATCGCCATGTCCTGCTGTCTTTTGATTGTGTTGTTTTTACAACGCGAGTTGCAATACGATCACAGATATGAAAAGGGAGATCGCATTTACAAGGTTGTGCGAGAAATAAATATTCAGGGCGGATCGCGCACTTTTTCCTGGGGCACATCGGGATCTTTGGCCCCCGCGTTGCAACGCGATTTTCCCGAGGTAGAATCAGCCGTCCGAATATGGCCTTGGAACGTGAAGGTCGAACGCGAGAATAGTTTGTTTCCCTCACGGATCAATGTCGTTGACAAACACGTATTTGACGTATTTGAAGCTGAATTTGTTCAGGGCAGCGCACAGGCGGCTTTTGAAGATCCAACGAGTATTGTGATTACCGAGCGAATGGCGAATCTCATCTATGGCGAAGAAAATCCGATGGGCAAGGCTCTCACTATTGTCAATTCGATTTTTGGCGGAGACTATATTGTGCGGGGCGTGTTGAAAGATCGCTTCGAGCCCACCACAATCCCATTTAATATGTTCGTATCGCGAGACCCCAATGCGCAATGGAGGAACAAATGGTACGTCTGGGATAAGGCTGCGGGTTTTCGACCGATACAAACATATATTTTGCTTCAAGAAGGTGTTTCTCCCAAAACGCTGGAACAAAAATTTCCGGATTTTATAAAGCGCTATATGGGCGCGGAGATCCAAAAATACAATGCGTATCATCTTCAACCCCTGCATCGGGTCTATTTGCATTCGCGTGCAGATTACGACATCCAGAGCTTCGGCGATATCGATCAACTCTATACGATGTGCGTGATTGCCGCATTTATTCTGATCATTGCCTGCGTGAACTTTATGAATCTGGCGACAGCCCAATCAGTCCGACGCGCAAGAGAGGTGGGCCTGCGAAAAGTGGTTGGTGCCAGTCGCGGTCAGTTGATCCAGCAATTTCTGGGAGAGTCCCTGATTGTCGCTTGTCTCGCGTCGTTGCTGGCAATTATTGTCGCGCATGCGGCACTGCCTGTGTTTAATGATTTGATTCAGCAAAATCTGGTGTTAGATCTCAAGGCTTATATGACTTTGATCCCGGCGTTGATCGGCGTGGTACTGGTATCCGGAGTACTCGCCGGAGGTTATCCCGCCTTTGTTTTGTCTGCCTGGCAGCCGATTGATACATTGAAGAGCCAGGTTCAATCCAGATCGGGGGGATCCTGGTTCTGGAAAGGGCTGGTGATATTCCAATTTTCAATTTCGATTTTTTTGATTGTAGGGACGCTGGTCGTGCGCAACCAGATCTCTTATATGCTGGATCGGGATCTGGGGGTTGATACAGAACATCTGGTCATGTTGCCCATTTTTACTTCGAGCCGGGAGGCGCATTTCGTTCACGCCAACCGCCTGTCGTCGCGATACAGTACTGTGAAGCAGTCGTTTTTGAGGCATCCCAATGTCATTGGGGCAACAGCATCTCAGTATCGCGCCTTCCCCAGTGGGGGCGGGTCGCGGAGCAAACCCATTCGCCCAGAAGATTTGCCGGGGGATGACTGGTGGATTCTGATAAATGAGGTCGATGGGGATTTTGTAAAAACAATGGGTATTGAGCTGGTTGCTGGCAAAAATTTTACCCCGGGCAAGGGAAATCCTCTCAGGGGATGGACGCGCGAATTTCTGATCAATGAGTCGGCAGCCAAATTATTTGGCTGGGATAATCCCATCGGCAAACAAATTCAGAGGCTGGATGGCGGCGGCGGTGCGGGTACTGTTGTGGGCGTGTTTAAGGATTACCATTTTGATTCCTTAAAAGAAAAAATCGCGCCTCTCGCATTTATTCAGTGGGCCAGGCTATATGCGTATTTAACGCTGAAAATAAAGGGTGGGCAGTTTGTAGAAACGATGGATTTTTTGGAAGAGGAATGGTATAAATTCGTGCCCAACGAAGCGTTTAATCCCGTTTTTATGGACGATGGCTTTGCATCTGCATACCGGAATGAACTTCGCCTGAGAAGAATTGCTGGCATTTCTTCATTGCTGGCGATCGTAGTGTGCTGTTTGGGTTTGTTTGGTTTGGCTGCTATCTCTGCCCAACGGCGCACAAAGGAGATTGGGGTGCGCAAGGTGCTCGGCGCTTCTGCTGGGCAAATTGTGACGATGTTTTCAGCCGAATTTGTCAAGCTGGTCGCGTTTGCCAGTCTCATAGCTTGGCCCTTGGCTTATTACATGCTCAATGACTGGTTAGCCGATTTTGCCTATCGCATTGGTCTGGGTATCTCGGTATTTGTATTGAGTAGTGTACTGGCTATTGCCATTGCCCTGATCACTGTGAGTTACCAGGCATGGAAAGCGGCGCAAACCAATCCGATTGAAGCGCTTAAGTACGAATAGACGAATGGCAATACGTACTGGTTTTGGGAGGATGGGCGGGGTTCGTTGATTCGTTGATTCGTCAATCAGCTGCACTATCTGTGCCCAACTGCATCTGCTCATCCCATATTTGGCGATAGAGGCCGTTTGCTTCCAACAAGTCGTCGTGTGTGCCGTTTTCGACGATTCTGCCCTGGTCCAGAACGTAGATTCGGTCTGCTTTTTGAACTGTCATGAGCCTGTGAGAAACCATCACAGTGGTTCGTCCCTCCGATACGTTCCATATCGTGTCCATGACGTGTTCTTCCGACCGAGAATCCAGGTTTGAGGTCGCTTCATCCAGGATGAAAACCGCGGGGTCTCTGATCAGGGCGCGGGCAATACCCATTCTTTGCTTTTGTCCTCCGGATAATCTCGTTCCCTCTCCAATATCTCTTTCAAATCCCTCTGGGTGATCGGTGACGGCATCGTAAAGCGCGGCCATACGGGCTGCTTCCTCCACGTCTGCATCCGAAGCCTTTAGATTTCCATAGCGAATATTCTCGCGAACAGTTCCGGAAAACAAGAAGGTGTCTTGAAGCACAACGCCGAGTTGATTGCGGTAGCTCAAGAGTCGGACGTCTTTCAGGTCGTGTCCATCTACGAGAACCGATCCAGTGGTGGGATCGTAAAGCCTCAAGATGAGGTATAGCATCGAGGTCTTGCCCGAGCCACTCGGTCCCACGAATGCGACGCGCTCTCCGGGACGGATTGTGATGTTGATATTTTCCAGCACGGGCTGTCCCGATACGTATTCGAATCCCACATTTCTGAATTCGACTGTGCCGCTGAGGGGCGGCAGGGTGCTCGCATCGGGCGCATCGCTTATCTCGGGGCGAACGTCAAGGGTTTGCAGGACGCGTTCGGCCTGGACGAGTTGAAGGCGAATGCTCTGGATTAGCCTGATCATTCTCTCCATTGGGCCTTCAAATTGCCGGGCGAGGAAAAACACAACACTGAATTCTCCGATGCTCAGTTCCCCGGTCATGGTGTGGTAACCCACGTAGAGCCACAGCACTTTTTCAACGCCCTCAGAGAGAAACCACAGAACGCCCTGGTGCGTAAAGATATGTAGAACGCGGTACTTGATCCAGTATCTGCGGTTCTCGATAAAAGTCGATGCATATCGGCGGGCAGACCAGCGCATGCGGCCAAAACCTTTGACGGTTTTGGTCGCGGCTATACCGTCTCTCAAGATCGACCTCAGGTACTGTGCCTGCATTCTCATGTCCCATCGAACTCTCTGAAGGCGTGTGTAGAAGTAGTGGGATAGGGCTGTGTAGGGAAAGGAGTAAAGAAAAATCAGCACTGTGAGCCAGGGATCGACCAGACTGAGGATGATGCCCGTCCAGATAATCCGGTAGGCTATGGTAATCGCATTGGGAACATCGTCGGTGATCATGGTGATCAGGCCACCTCCGACGTCGGCGGTGCTGCGATACATGTGTTCGCCGATGGGCCGACTCTGAAGAAAGCCCAGGGAAAGTTTGTGGAGGTGGTCGTAGAAGATCGTGCGCAGGTGGATGGTGACTTTCATGTCGATATACCACCCGAGGATACGCCGTGTTATCTGAGAGACATTCGAGATGATATACATCAGGAACTTGATACCAAAGACAATAAATAAAAGCTGCAAGCGGCGATCTACTGGCAGGTCGTTGTTCAAGATGACGTCATCGACCAGATATCGATTCACAAAGACGCTTATCTCACGGAGCGGAACGCCTACCATGATGAATAGCATCCCGAGGATGACTTTTGTCTTGTGGGGATACAGGTACTTAAAAAAACGCCAGAAGGTATCCCATTCGCGGTTTGCCCGTTCCTGTTCTGGAGACCAGGCAGGACCGCGCCATACCTCGGGCTTTCTCTGTCGGATGTCGAGAATTCTCATTGCCATCCTCAGGTCTTGCGAGACCTTCGTAAAATCAACATAGACACGTAAATTTATGAATATTCCGAATAATCCGCTACCTAATTAGTATAGCGCGAGTGAATGCCCATCATCGGGAAACCAGACCATGTCAACGCCAAACGAAATCCCGACACCAACGAAATACCCCAGCATCATACCAAAGAAGAAGGGTGAGGCTTTGCGATACAGGCTGATTCCGCCTATACGGAGGATGGCGGCTTTGGCGAACCAGGCAAAGAAAATCGAGAATATCGTGCGATTGGCAGGGTAGGAGGTTGCCGAGACTAGGCCGATGGGGTGCAGCGGAAAAGCCGGATAAATATAGCGGAGGACCATATTAGCGACGGTGACGGCAGCTCCGATCAGTCCCCAAAAGGCGAGATGTCGCTTCATTGCGAAGGGGTCGCGGATGTAACCAACGCCCCTGTCAAACACGGCCTGCACGGAACTCGCATAGATGCCACCGTAGTTGTATGCGCCCGTCTGGTATCCGGAAGAAATCGCGTAATAGGCGCTGCCTCCCACAACAACGGCAACGGCAATCGCGACTGCAAGGATCATTCTCCCCCGGTCTTCGCGAACATCGTCGAAGAGTTTCGTGGCGTTGGCCATCGGGGCCATCAGAACAGTTTTCAGGTCGCGGTGCCAGGTGTAGGTCAACGCCAGCGCCACAATGCTCTGTGGGTTCATGTTTGTGAGTCCAACAATATGGTAGGTCGCGAACTGCGCGTGTATGATGCGAGAACTGATCAGTCCCGTTTCGATGCTGATCTTCGAGATCCCAAGCCAGACCACAATGACAAGGGAGACGAAGACAAACGCCACATATACGGTCATTCCCGATGCGACGCACCACGCGCAGATGAACAGCGCACTGAGGATGAGTCCGAATACCGCTGAACGATAGGAGAGCATCTCCTGAGTGTCGTCTATCGTCGGGTCCTTTGCGAACGCCTTTCTGACGACATCTCTCAAATGGCCGCGGGCGACCCACAGTCCCCAGGGAATCAGGACGAAAAGTGCGCCAAGTCCTTGCCAGTTTTCAAAATCGGAAGTGTCTGCACGCAGTGGACCTGTTTCGAATCCAAGTCTTCTGAACATACCAAGCTGAAATGTCAGGAATAGGAAGTAGATGATGATGCTTCCGGATACTTCGAGCTCAACGAAGTATGAGGCACCGATGATCAGTGGATAGAATCGGGTCTCGATGGGTGGAAAATCTCGCCCCAGTTGGATAAGTCCGAAATCCCTTGGAATGGTCGGGAAAACGGGTGTGAAGTATCCGATCATATTCCACATAATTGGGAAGATCGCGAAAGCGAAACCGATCCAGAAAACAGGCTGGTTCATGAACCCGGCGGTGAAAAACCCGCGAGGCTCCTCGTCTGCCATGTTCATCGGCAGTTTCATCAGGGGGAAAGAGAGCCGCTCGTTCTCGACCCACTGCTTCCGGAAGATCGCGACCATACAATAGCAGAAGCAGGCGACTGCGCCTACGAGCGCCAGGCGCCAGATCAGCGGTATGAGCCAGGCTCTCCACGGGATCGAAGCGCCGCGAGGGAGTCCTTCGTAGAACCATTTGGCTGCCGTAATATCTGTTACGACTGCCCAGTTGACGAGATACGGATGTAGCTCGGTTGCCCAGCCGTTCTCGGATGATGGAAAGTAATAGGGCGCACCGATGTTCGCGATCATGTGCGCCATGAAGTAGCTGGGCAGAGCGGATCCGATCAGGGCCATTGCAAAGATGACGAGAAGCTCGGCTCTTGTGAGCATGGCCTTTGGCTGGACGGCTTGGATGACTTTGTTGAGGATGACAGCGATGATGAAGAAGGGAACCATCACGCCCCAGGGGAGATGGTCCTGCGCCATCTTGGTCGTATGACCGATGTGCCGCGTGTAGTGACCGCCCCAGGCCATGAACGTCACACACAGCGTACCAAGCGCAATGGATCGGGCCGTTATGGCGTGCCGAAGGGGACGGATCTCCGGTTCAGCTATGGGTTGCACCTCGGCCAATCAGAGCCTCCAGGTCTATTGGTCGCGGCTTGCCCGTTTCCGATCCGCAGACCATGCGGGAATTCGCCATACTTCGGGCTTTCTCTGTCGGATGTCGAGAATTCTCATTGCCATCCTCAGGTCTCGTGATGCCTTAATTTTTTTTTCTATTCTCGTGATCTGGATACACAGCATTGAATACGCACGTTACCACATCGGGCGATGTCCGATTCTCAAACGCCTCCAAAACTGGATCATTGGTTTCCCGCATTTGGGCCTGTAGAATCGCCCGTATTTCATCAGCTTTTGCACTGTATTCCGGGTCGTCAATCAGGTTTTTCAAACAATTGGGGTCCTGCTCCAAATCGTATAACTCTTCTGGCACGCGATACCGAAACATCCGCACCCGTTCCGCAATATCTGGATTGCCCGGTGCAGCTTCCTCCATTGCGTGCATCGTCAAGCCTTCATTGTTATTGCGGTACCGATAGTCATCTCGGACCCACATATTAAATATGTACCCAAATTGATGATCCTGCACACACCGCATCGGCGTCGCTGCGCCACCAGCCTTAGAATCGATCTGCGTAAATACATGCTCTCGCCCCTCTTGCTTTTCGCCTCTCAGTAGCGGCACAAAAGATTCGCCATCCACACCATCTAAAGCAGGTAGCCCAATCGCATCTAACGTGGTCGGCAAGAAGTCAATGCCCGACATCAGTTCACGACACGTTGCACCTTCTTTTGCAACACCGGGCCACCGCACCAGCCAGGGGGTGCGTGTACTCGCCAGATATACATTACACTTGGCAAACGGCACAGCCATCCCGTTATCCGACAAAAAAGCGACCAGTGTATTGTCTTTCAATCCCGCCTCTTCCAAAGCATTCATCACCGCCCCAAATGTATCATCCAAACGTCTCACCGAATTGTAGTACCACGAAAGTTCCCTGCGAATCAATGGTAGATCAGGCAAAAATCCAGGCACTTCAATTTCGTCGGGGCTATACAACCGCGATGGGACCTCAGCGCCACCGCGTGGTCCTTCATCTGGATTGTAAAACGGTCGATGAGGATCGTGAGAGTTCACCATAAAATAAAAGGGTTTATCGGCACTTTTACAGTTCTCGAAAAATTTCTTACAATACGCCCCATACTTCTGAGGGCTACGGCCGAAACCCAGGTCTTCTTGATCCCGACTAAAATCCCATGTAATCGACTCTTTTGGCGTTGAATGATTCACTTTTCCGAGAAGGCCAGTCATATACCCCGCATTGCTCAATGTTTCGATGATCGTCGGTGTGTCCTCAAATGTATGAAAAAATCCCATTCCACCATTGTTATAACTATAGCGCCCGGTGTTCAACACATTGCGACTTGGCATACAAATGGCAACATTCACATGTCCATGGCTGAACCGCATGCCCTCTGCGGCAAACGCATCCAGGTTGGGGGAAATATCTGGCACATTTGATCCAAAACACCCGAGTGAATCGCAACCCAAATCATCTGCTGTAAACAGCAGGATATTTAATTTATCTGCCATACGATCCTCACTTCCTCCTATCAATTTATTCGATACTTCTCCAGAGCATCCTCATCGAGTTCACATCCAAGTCCCGGTTTTGTTGGAACAATGGCTTCGCCCTTTTCAAATTGGATGCCATCTACAATCAGGTCGTCTTCCCGCGTCCAACTCCCGACAAAATCACTGGGCATAACGCAATTTCTCGGCACACTTGCCGCGTGAAGATAGGCCATTTCCATTACGCCGAGATCATTTCCAGATCCATGCCAGCAGGGAATGCCCGCGGCATCGGCAATCGCCGCGTTGTGGACAAATTGCCACATGCTGCCCCCAAGATTGAAAATATCTACTGCTTCCACCTTGATTGCGTTGATGATGTCGTGGGGATTCGCCAGGTGCAAGGCGACCGGGATTGTGGTTGCCGCTCTTAGCTGGCGATACCAATCCAGATTCCATTTCGCCATTGGGTCTTCGAGTACGCCGACATTGCCGACTGCTTCGAATTGTTTTGCCAATGCAATGGCTTCTGCCGGGCGATAAAATCTCTGATTCGGATCGATTGTGCATTTGAACGATATATCTGTGGCTTCCAGAATTGCCTGCACGCGAGCGACCATTGGTTCATCAGAGGTACACTTCATTTTTACACCGTGAAATCCGCGGTCGTAACCAAGCCGCGCATTCATAGCTGAGTCTTCGGGCGTTTGATGGCCGATCCAGTAATCCGCTGGTACGCGATCTCTGTACGCACCGCCGAGCAGTTCGTGGACCGGGCAGCCACGGATTTTGCCCACGATGTCAAAAACAGCCATTTCAAAAGCCTCATAACCCGCGCCAGTTCCCCAGCCATTCAGACTCTCCCAATCGCGTGTTCCGCCTCCCTCTTCAGATACAACCGGATCTCTGAAAGGCATGACTGTGTCGCGATGCGGGGCGGCGTCTATAAATACGTTTTGCAGGCTTAGTTTGAGGGGATCTCGCCCTTTGAGTTGGTTAAATCCCTGTCGAATTGCTTCTTCGGGTGTTCCGCGCGAGGTTTCTCCCAGTCCGTAAATCCCTTCATCGGTATTTAGCCTGATGATGTGTTTGGGAACCTGGTCCCAGCTGGCAGAACCAAATGATGCGCTGTGTACACGACCGGGTATGGTTGGAACAACGACTGTCATGATGTCGATGGATGAGATTTTCATGGCGTTTTCCCCCGAATACCTGCACAAATTGACTACTGACGTTACACACGAGAAATAATTTCGTCAAGGCTATTTATCGCGGGGCGGGTTAATAATAGCCCTGTTAGAATGCTATTGTAAAATACTTTGGCATATATTATTTATTTAGAGTCTTTCATCGCTTTTTTAACAAAGGGAGACGTGATGAAAATTACAAAGGTCGAGCAGATGCGCGTGTTCGTGCCCTGGCAGGATTCCTATAAAGAGCCGATGGTGTCCTGGCGGGGGATGAGCGGCACAACGCCGGAGGAAGAGGATTCCTATGTGATTGTGCAGGTGCATACCGACGAGGGCATTGTGGGGATTGGGGAGGGGGGGCGTTCGATGGCACAGACCGAGCAGCAGGCGCAGCAGTATATCGGCAAGAATCCGATGGAACTGGATATGTTTAACCTCGGGCGACCCTGGGCACATGCTTTTCTCGATATTGCGGGCAAGGCGCTGGGGGTACCGGCCTATCGGCTGATTGGCAACGGCAAGCACAGAGACCGGGTTCCGGTGGATTACTGGTCGCCTTATCTGCCTCCGGAAGAGACCCGCAAACACGCCGAGGAGGGTGCAAAGCGGGGGTTTAAGCTACACAAGATCAAGGCGCGTCCCTGGGATACGGTGTGGCAGGTGAAGGTGATGACCGAGGCAGGCGGGCGGGACTACAAGATCCGCATAGATCCAAATGAGAAGTTCAATACCCTGTCGGAGACAGTGCGCATTGACGATGCGTTGCAGGAGCATCCCAATGTGGAATGCTTTGAAGACCCCGTGCCCAAGGCGCATCCGGAGTGGTACGGGATTTTGCGGCAGAAGTGTCGGGCGCCTCTGGCGATTCACACCACGGATACGCGGTTGATTCTGAACCATTTGCGACACAATGGAATAGATATTGTCAATGTAGGGGGTACGATCAACCGGGTGATCCGGGCCGCGGCAATGGCCGAGGCAGCCGGATGCCCTGTGTGGATCCAGATGGAGGGGCACTGCTATGCGATCCAGGCGGCGTTTAACGCACACATAGGCGCGGCTGTGCCAAATGCCACGCTGCCCTACGGGATGCGCCCATTTATCCGGGAAGCGTGTATTACAAAAGAGGGCTACGGATTTGCCGTGGAAGACGCACACATGCCCGTGCCCGAAGACCCGGGGCTGGGCATTTCGCTGGATCTAAAGATGTGCGAGAAATTTCGGATCGAGTGATGCCTATATGCTCCGCCCGCCATCTACAATGAGATTTTCTCCCGTGACAAAGGGGCTGAGGATGAGTCCGAGGATGGCGTCGGCGCAGTCTTCGCCCGTTGCGACACGGCCCATTGGCGTGGCTTCCAGGTGGAGTTTGCGGAAGGCATCCCAGCCGATTCCCCAGCGCGTATCGACAAAGCCCGGGGAGATGGCGTTGACCTGGATCTCGGGCGCTTGACTGGTAGCCAGAGAGTTTGTCAGGCATATCAGCGCGGCTTTGGATGCGGAATAGGCAATTGAACTGCCCTTTCCGGAGATACCGGAGATGGAAGCGACGTTGACGATGCTTCCACCGCCACTTTCTTTCATCTTTGGGATTGCTGCCCTGGCTGCGAAGAAGGCGCCCTTCACATTGACGGCCATTGCGCGATCCCAATCCGCCTCGGTCAGGTTTTCCAGATCCTCCAGTGGCACAAAACGCGTCATGCCCGCGCTGTTGACGAGAATGTCGAGGCGGCCGAGGTCATCGACTACGCGATCTACCATTTGCCGAACGGCTGAGTCGTCCGATACGTCTGCTTTGACGGCGATGGCTTTGCGCCCCAGTGCTTCGATATCCGCACAGGTTTTGTTGGCGTCATCTTCAGACCGGCTGTAGTTGACGGCGACGTCTGCGCCTTCTGTGGCGAATAGCAGCGATGTCGCGCGACCAATGCCCGTTCCTCCTCCAGTGACAAGTGCTACTTTGCCATCGAGTTTTCCCATGGTGACTCCCTTCAATATTGTGTGTAAAATCGCTTTAATTAGGCGAAGATATGCCCAAATGTCAATTGGGTTCTTACTGACCCCAAGAGTGGAAAAAGACGTCGCTCGACTCTGATACGGCGTTTTTTTATTTTATTTTTCAAATTTAATGGCCATATTGGGATTACAAGGCGAAGACCACAGGAGATTTGGCTATGACCCCCGAAGAAAAATTCATGTTTGACCTCGAAGGTTATCTCGTCGTCAGAAATGTGTTGTCTAAAGAGGAAGTTGATCAATGCAATGAAGTCGCAAATCGCATCGCGCGCGACCAGTTTGAAATCTATCGAGACGATGGGCTTAAACTCGCCCGAAATATCACGCTGTGGGATCCCTGCGTTCAGAGTCTCATAGATCATCCCAAAATTATCCCTTATTTGATCGAACTTTTGGGACCGAGTATCCACTTTGATCAGGATTATTGCATTTTTTTGGACAAAGGAGGTTCCAAAGGTCCGCTGCACGCCGGTACGATGAAATCGAAAACGGAATTATTCCCATTTTTTTACACGTATCGCGATGGCATCATGCGCAACGGTTTGACAACATTTGTCTATGCACTCACGCCCGTGCGAAAAGGCGATGGCGGTTTTTGCTGTATTCCAGGCTCGCACAAGTCCAACTTCCAACTCGACATTCCCGAAGATGTTATGTATTTCAAACGGCCCGCCCATTATGTCGTACAACCCGAATTAGAGCCAGGAGACTTGATCATTTTTACGGAGGCGACAGTGCATGGTACTATGCCCTGGACAGCAAATCACGAGCGCCGGTCATTTCTCTTTAAGTACAATCCAGGGAATACGGTTTCATGGGCGAATTATTACAATATAGATGACTACGATCACTTGACGGAGAACCAAAAATGCATGATGATGCCGCCGGGAGGCCATGGACCACAGAAGCCTCCAAGGCCCAATGTCATTGTGCCATAATACACAAAGGAGGCGGCGATGAAAGCAGCTGTTTATTGCGGTCCGTATGATATTCAGGTGGCAGATGTGCCAGAGCCGGAAATCAATGCAAATGAGATTCTGGTGAAGGTGAAGGCGTGTGGGATCTGTGGGTCGGATCTGCACGCTTATCGCATCGGGCTGTTTGAAGATTCTTTGGGACGCCCGACGGAAAAGGGTCTCGTCATGGGGCACGAGTTTAGCGGTGAGGTTGTAGAGACGGGGCGAGATGTGCAGCGGTTTCGAGTGGGCGACCATATTTCTGGCGGGGGATTGGGCGGGTTTGCCGAATATCTTCCCCTGGAAGTCAATCCCAATCGTCCCTACAGGTTGCCCGAAACGATTAGCTTTGAAGAAGGCGCGATGATGGAGCCTCTCGCCACGTCGGTACACGCAGTGGGTCTGGCAAAGCCCATTGAGGAAGAAACTGTTGTTATTCTGGGCGTTGGGATTATTGGCCTGGGATGTATTCAGGTCATTCGGGCAACGGCAGGTGGGCGCATTATTGCGGTTGATACGTCACCGAAGCGGCTGGCTATGGCGCGCCAATTGGGTGCGGATGAGATCGTGAATTTGACAGAGGTAGATCCCGTGGAAGCTGTTATTGAACTTACGGGTGGTGAGAGACCTGTGGAAAGATTCGGTGCGCGGGGAGGAAATGCCGATGTGGTAATCGATAGTGCTGGTGCGAAAGCCTCGCCGAATCAGGGGTTGACGATGCTAAAACAACAAGATGGCCGTCTCGTTCCCGTCGCGTTATTTGAAGATCAACCCGAACTCGATTTCAATCAGGTGGTGCGCAAGCAAGTGACGCTTCAGGGGTCATGGTCATGGACCCCCGATGACTACATGCGGGGGATTGAACTCGTCAGGACAGGAAAAATTGATCGCAAGCCTCTCGTTTCTCACGCTTTTCCACTCGACCAGGCACCCGAAGCCTTTGCGACACAGGCAAAACCAGGTGCTGCGATTAAGACCTTGATAAAACCGTGAGTAATTATGAAGAGGAGAAAGCATGAAGATTACCGATGTTCAAGCCTGTGTGATTGGCAGACCCGAACCCCACAGTGGTGGGTGTGTGTGGACATTTGTCCGGATATATACCGACGAAGGCATTGTGGGTACGGGCGAATGCAATTCAGCCTCGTATTACACGGGATTTGGTTTGAAAGAATCGATTTTAAAAATGAAGGGGATGTTGATTGGTGAAGACCCGATGAATGTGGGGCCGTTGTACGAGAAAATGCGTCGTCGAGGGCGGTATGCGGGTACTACCCATGCACCGCTGATTTTTGCACTGACCGGCATCGAAAATGCTTTGTACGATATTGTAGGTAAGGCGTTGGGGGTGCCAATTTATCAGTTGTTGGGGGGCAAGTTTCGCGATAAGATCCGGCTCTACGCCGATTGTCACGCTGGGGATTCGGCCACGCCAGAGGCGTATGCAGAGAAGGCACTGAGCGTCGTAGAGGAAGGCTACAGCGCGGTAAAATTTGATGTGGATCATTCGGGTGTGGGCAAGCTGGATCCGATGAATTGGACGGTGGGAGCACGGGAAATGACGCATGTGATTAAATTGATCCGTGCGATTCGCGAGGGCATTGGTTTCGATATTGATTTGGCGATTGATTGCCACGGTCAGTTTGATTTGCCCTCGGCGATTACGCTGGCAAAAGCTGTGGAAGATGTGCGGTTGATGTGGTTGGAAGAGCCAGTACCTGCTGAGAATATTGATGCGTTGGTTCAAGTGCGTGCATCTACGAGTACGGTCATTTGTACAGGTGAAAATCATTACACTCGTTTTGAGTTTTTGGAGATGTTCAGACAAAAAGCAGTGGATATCATTATGCCTGATTTGGCCAAATCGGGTGGCATTATGGAGGCCAAGCGCATTGCCGAAATTGCCGATGCGCATTATATCCCCATTGCGCCACATAATGTGTCGTCACCCCTGGGCATGATGGCTGCGTGTCACGTAATGGCGACAGTTCCCAACTTTTTTGTGCTCGAATTTCACGGGCGCGACATTCCGTGGTGGGCCGATCTGTGTGGAGGCGAAGAATTTATCAAAGGAGGCTGGATGGCTGTCTCTGACAAACCCGGTATTGGCGTAGAGTTAGATCCTGCCGTCGCCAAAACACTGCTGGCTGACGGGGATACCTATTTTGATTGAGGTTATATTACCCAGGGCGTTAGATGCGTTCAATATCGCGCAAGATCCAGGACAGCAGGGTGAATGTGACAAAGATGGGGCGTCTTTGTGGATCGAATACATAGTGGATGGGTAATGTGCCGTATCCCGTGTGGCGAAAAGAGAAGAAGGATTGGCCTCTAACCTCGATTTGTGCGGGACCGTGAAGTAGTTGATCTGTTTTGCAGTACGTGAGTTCGTCGATGGTTGTAAACGCTTCATTCAGAGGATTGGCTCGATTGGCGAGCGAAAAGGGGAGGATCCATTGACACGATATGGGGATATCCGCCGAGAGGTGCTTTTTGCCCGCTGTGCCATTCATTTCTATGGTCGCGTCCCGAACTCTGCCGTTTACGAGCAGGCGTTTATCTGACGTTTCTGCCTGGTACCAGTCGAGTTTCCAGTTTTGGATTGATTCTCCAATGCGCTCATCCCGCGCTGTTGTGACGGTTGCTTCGTAAATTTCCCGACCACCGCCATTGCGTTTTTCAACGATCTGGTATTCTGCGCCGTTCTCTTTGTTGTAGCGCGAGATTTCCACTGTTCCTATTGGTCTGTCATCGGTTAAACCGTCGGGATGTGTCTTTGCCCACTGTAGAATTTCATAGGTCAATTTGCAATTGGAGTCCAATTGAACGGTTTGTTCAGGGGCATCGTAGTTTTGCAATTGCCCGGCGATTGCGTTGAGTTCGGCTGGTATGGTGTTCATGATCCCACCTCCTCTGTCCATCCATTTCCACGTTTGAGATTTTCCATTCTCTCTTCTCTTATTCTATCTCTTTCGCCCGTTTTGTCAGGTCCGCTGTAGGGTGTGACGGTGTTTGCGTATTCGGCGAGATGTGTCGCGTGCTCGTGCTTGACGTCATCAAAGCCGGGGTCTGATGCGAGATTGCGTTTTTCCAGAGGATCGTTTGACAGATCGTAGAGCGTGTGTTGGCCCGAGTCGTAGAGGATGGATTTGTACTGGTCGTCGCGAATGGCGATTGCACTCGCGTTTTCTCCAATGACGCTTTCCCGCCAGATAATATCGTCATGTTCTTCGAGGAATGGGCGCAGGCTATTTGCATACGTGGTTTCGGGTAGGGGAGGTGCGCCGGCGTAATCGCAGATTGTGGCGGGGATATCCACGCCCGATATGAAGTGCGAATCGTTTTGCCCATTGGAGATACTGCCGCGTTGCGAAATGACGAGCGGTACTGCCCAGGCTTCTTCCTCAAAAAAGCCTTTCAATACTCTTTGATGATGCCCTGAGCCTTCGCCGTGGTCGGCTGTAAAGATGATGAGGGTGTTTTCAATGAGGCCATTGTTCTCCAATGTGTCGTAGATCAATCCGATCTGGGCGTCAACGGTTTCTACCATTCGATAACACTGGTAGATGTAATATCGCCAGTCTGTTTCCGACCAGTGGCCGACCCGATGCCTCTGGTTTGGCGGCATGAGACTGATTTCGAAGTTGCCGGGTAAATCGGGCAGGTCGGACAACTGAGGCTCCATGCCGTATTTTCCCACGGGTCCGTTGACGCCGCAGACATAACAGCAGTCGTGTGGGTTCAGGAGGCCGACGGATAGGAAGAAGGGGCGGGTATCATTTGCGTGTTCGGCGATATATTGCGCTGCTGCTCGGGTAGCGCCAGAGTCTTGCAGTTCGCCGTAGGGATGTCTGTCGTAGATCACGTCAAAGCTGTTGGCAACATCTCGTCCCGTGACATGCCATTTGCCGGAATAGATGCAGTTGTAATCGGTGTGTGCTGTCAGCCACTGGCCGAGGTCGGGCAGGTTGGGATCGATGGGGAACGGATTGCTGATAACGCCGTGTTCGACAGACATGCGCCCGGTGTACCAACTCGCGCGCGCAGGACAGCAGACGGGATTGGCACTATAAGATTGCCTGAAGGACATGCCTTCTGCGATCAGACGATCCATGTTGGGTGTCGATACATCACTATTTCCATAGGCAGATATCGCGAGGTGATGTTGCTGGTCTGTGTGGATGAATACAATATTGGGTTGGCTCATTTTTTCTCCTGTTTTTTGTACTATACTACAAAGCGGCGAAGGGCAATGCCGTTATGCCGGGACCGAGTGGAAGGTGTACATCACCGGGATGCACGACGTATCCCGGCATCGCTGTGCTCTCCAGGTCTCTTTGGAATATCTTGATGGCCGCGGCCATGGCCGGGCGTGGCGTAGCAGATAGCTTCACCTCGATCGGTACGAGCTTTCCACCGGTCTCGACTATGAAATCTACTTCCGTTCCCGCCATCGTCCTCCAAAAGTAGATCTGTGGATCGATGCCCCGATGTGTCAATGTCCTGAAAATTTCGGAGAGCACTGCCGTTTCCATGATCGCACCTCCCATGGGACCTGAGGCGGCATGTTCGGAGTCTTTGAGGCCCGCGAGATAGCAGAGCGTGCCGACATCTGTAAAATACACTTTCGGGGTCTTAACAAGTCGCTTCCCGACATTGGCAAAGTACGGGCGCAGTACGATCACCTGATAGGTGGCTTCGAGTACAGATAGCCAGGCTTTGGTCGTGTTGACCGCCACGCCGAGATCTCGGGCGACATCGGTCAGGTTCAAGAGTTGGGCACTTCTGCTGGCCAGGATTCGGAGAAAATTTTGATACTGAGTCAGGTCTCCAACCTGTCGCAGTGTGCGCACGTCTCGTTCGAGATAGGTCTGGATATAGCTGCCTTGCCAAAGGGATGCATCGCGGTTGGGTTGTGTCGCGAGTTCCGGGTACCCACCTCGGAGGAAGCCCTGCCACAGTTTGCCAAAGACGTTTGACGATTTTAAAGACGACGGTTGCTCGCGCTCCCACGGAAGGGTAAGCTGCGGACGGCCCTCCATTTCCCGTCTGGAAAGCGGCAACAAGCGAAGCATTGCCGCGCGACCTGCCAAAGATTCGGTTACTTTCTCCGCGAGCAACAAATTTTGTGAACCCGTCAACAGGTATTGGCCGGTTTCGCGTCGGTTCGCATCTATCCTCTCTTTGATATAGGGTAGCAACTCAGGGGCGTACTGCACCTCATCAAAGATAACAGGAGGCGGATACATTTCCAGGAAACTGCGCGGGTCTTGCAGGGCGGAAGCCTGAATGTCCAGAGGCTCCAGAGATATATACCTGCAACGCCTGCCAAAGAGATGTTGGAGGAGCGTTGTCTTGCCAGACTGGCGCGGTCCGGTCAATACGACAGCGGGAAATTCGGAAGCAGCCCTCGTGAGGATGGGTTCCAGCGAACGTTTGATGTAGTTTTGCATATCGCGGCTTCAAATTGCGTTTGTGACGGGTTCTCTGGGTGGATAATATGCATTTCAAATGCATATTGTCAACTTAAATTGAGACATCTTGTGATTATTTTTTGTCTGACAGATCAATTCTGGTTGTGTATTTTGTGCTGGAATAGCTCTGTCACCCCGGTTCATGAGAAATTTGAGATGGGTTATCGAGAACCTCTTGTAACTGTTATTACCGCAACAAATCCCGGCTTGCTCGCGGTGATCAAATCCGTGCTCGACGATGCTGCGATTCCCTGTATAACCCGAGGCGAGGGATTTCAAACCCTGTACGCGGCGGGGCATGTTGACGTGCTGGTATTTGAAAGCGACGCCGAGGAAGCCAGAATACTTTTAAAGAATCTATAAAGAAGGATCTTATATGCACAATATCCTGAAGTTGATGGGTTATATGCGGCCCTATTGGAAGCAGGCGACTATCGGTCCGTTGATGAAATTGATCGAGGTGATGCTAGAGTTGATGCATCCCCGGTTGGTGCAGCGGATTGTGGATGAGGGGATTGCCAGAGGAGATCTGGATCTGGTGATTGAGACCGGGTTGTGGATGCTGGGCCTGGCTATTGGGGGCGTTTTATTTGGAATTGGCAATGCCTGGTTTGGCGTGTGGGTGGCGCAGCGGGTGGAGACCGATGTGCGAAGCGCGCTTTTTGGCAAAATTCAGTCGCTGTCGTTTGGCAATCTGGATAAGCTGTCAACGGGACATCTGATTACGCGGCTGACCAACGATGTGCGGCAAGTGGGAGAGGTGGCGCGTTTGATATTGCGCATTCTGTCGCGTATGCCGATGGCAATGGTGGGCGGTCTGGTGATGGCGATTGTGACCAGTCCTCGCCTGGGATTGATCTTTGTTGGATTGGTGCCCGTGATTCTGGGGACTCTAATTCTGGTGTTTCGAAAAGCCAATGCAATGTTTGCCGAAGTGCAGAATCGCCTGGATCGGGTGAATCAGGTGACGCAGGAAAATCTGGCAGGCGTGCGTGTGGTGAAGGCTTTTTTGAGGGCAGATCACGAGATCGAACGGTTTGGAACGGCCAATAACAGGTTGATGGAACAGACGATTCGGGTGACGCAACTGGTGGCGCTGGTGATGCCGATTATGATGCTGGTACTGAACTTGGGCGTTGTGGCGGTGATCTGGTTCGGGGGGATTGCAGTGACCCAGGGGGGGATGAAGTTGGGCGAGATTATTGCGTTTATCAATTATTTGTTGCTTTTCTTGCAATCCCTGATGATAGGCAGTATGGTGCTTATCCGGATGTCTCGAGCAGAGGCTTCTGCCGAGCGCATTATCGAGGTGCTGAATAGCGAGCCAGAGGTGCATGATCGGGCGGATGCAAAGCGCGATGTGGTGTTGGAGGGGCAGGTCGCATTTGAAAATGTGACGTTCAGTTATAATGAGACGGCGGACGATCCGGTATTGCGGAATCTGAATTTTGTCGCCGAGCCGGGGCAGAAGGTGGCGATTTTGGGATCGACGGGAGCGGGTAAAACGACGCTGGTGAATCTTATACCGCGGTTTTACGATGTGGATGCTGGGCGGGTGATGGTGGATGGGATGGATGTGCGGGATATGGGACAGGAGACACTGCGACAGCAGATTGGGATAGCGCTTCAGGAGTCGGTCCTTTTTTCGGGTACTATTCGGCACAATATTCGATATGGGAGGCCCGATGCAACCGATGAAGAAGTTGAGGCTGCTGCCCGTTCGGCGATGGCGCACGATTTTATTGTGCAGTTTCCAGATAAGTATGAGACGCTGTTGGGCCAGCGCGGCGTGAATTTGTCGGGAGGACAGAGGCAGCGGATAGCGATAGCCCGGGCGTTGATCTCTCGTCCGAAGGTGTTGATTTTAGACGATAGTACCAGCGCGGTAGATTTGGCGACAGAGGCCAGGATTCACGATGCACTTGAACAGATGGTGGGTTGCACGAGTTTTCTGGTGGCGCAGCGCATCAGTACGGTGTTGCAGGCCGATAAGATTCTGGTGCTGGACGATGGGGTGCTGGTTGCCGAGGGCACGCATCAGGAGTTGATGGAATCCAGTTCAGTATATCAGGAGATTTACGATTCACAGCTCGGAGAGGGAAACGGATATGGCGGAAGAGCGTAGAGTTGATCAGCAGGGCGACGGTGAACAGCGGGGACCAAGCGGAATGATGATGGGGGGGCGCCGGCGAATGATGATGGCAGACGACGAGCGGGCGCGGGATTTTCGGGGGACTGCCCGCCGTTTGATGGGGTATATGAGGCGCTACAGGGTGACGCTGGTCGGGGTGGTGGGGCTGGTGGTGGTTTCAACGGGGTTAGAGGTGGCAGGCCCGTATTTGATGGGGCGTGCGATTGATGAATATATTGTCGATAACGACTTGCCTGGTCTTTTTCAAATTGCCCTGTTGATGGCGGGGGTGTATGTGGCCCTGGCACTGACGACTTGGCTTCAATCTTTTGTGATGGCGCGAGTATCTCAAAATGCTGTGAGGGATTTGCGTCAGGATATTTTTAACCGCTTGCAGGTGCTTCCGCTGCGGTTTTTTGATCGGCGTGCCAGTGGCGATCTCATGAGCCGGGTGACTAACGATGTGGATAATATCAGCAGTGTGTTGTCGGAGAGCGTGACGCAGTTGATTAACAGCGTGTTGACCCTATTGGGCGTGTCGGCCATGATGTTGTGGATGGATTGGCCGCTGGCGTTGATTAGCTTGCTTACCTTTCCGCTGATGGCGTCTTTGACAGGGCAGGTCGCCAAACGCGCGCGGCGAGGATTTCGCGAGCAGCAAGAGGCACTGGGTGCGCTCAATGGGATGATTGAAGAGACGATTGCAGCAGAACAGGCGGTGAAGGCTTATGGACGCGAACAGGCGTCGATTGAGACATTTGAAAAGTTTAATAACAGGTTGAAGTATGCCGGTACACGCGCACAGTTTTTTGGGACGCTGATGCCGCCTCTGACCTTTTTTGTGAACAATATGGGCCTGGTGATTGTGGCTTTTGCCGGTGGCTATATGGCGATTCAAGGCGATGTGACTGTAGGTGTGATTGCCGCTTTTATCAGTTATGTGCGACAGTTCGGACGGCCTTTGGGACAGGTTGCCAATTTGTACAATTCGATACAGTCGGCACTGGCCGGAGCAGAGCGGGTTTTTGAGACTATTGACGAGTTTCCCGAAGCGCCTGACATATCAGATGCGGTCGCGTTAGAACGGGTTCGGGGCGATGTGATTTTTGATCGCGTGTGTTTTGGTTATGAAAAAGACGTGCCGGTGCTCAAAGAGGTGAGTTTGCACGCCAAACCTGGAGATAAGATTGCGCTGGTAGGACCGACGGGAGCGGGGAAGACGACCATTGTGAATTTGCTGACCCGGTTTTACGATATCGATAGCGGGGCGATCTGTATCGACGGCTATGATATTCGGGAGGTGAAACGGGAAGCGTTGCGTCGGCAACTGGGCATTGTGTTGCAGGATACTTTTTTGCTGTCTGATACTGTGCGGGAAAATATTCTTTATGGAAGGCTTGATGCTTCGGATGAGGAGGTTGTTGATGCGGCGAGATTAGCCAATGCAGATCCCTTTATTCACCGTCTGCCCCAGGGGTATGATACGGTGCTTTCGGAACGCGGCGGCAATTTGAGCCAGGGGCAGCGGCAGATGCTGGCTATTGCGAGGGCCGCGCTGGCCGATCCGTCGATTCTCATTTTAGATGAGGCGACGTCCAGTGTGGATACGCGGACGGAAATGCGGATTCAACAGGCGCTTTTAAGGCTGATGGAGGGGCGAACGAGTTTTATTATTGCCCACCGATTGAGCACGATTCGCAATGTGGATGAGATTCTCGTTATTGACGATGGGGAGATTATTGAACGCGGGTCACATCGGACGTTGTTGGAGGCGGAGGGATTTTATCACAATTTGTATATGAGCCAGTTTAAGGGAGAGGTCACTTTTGTTTAGAGTGGAGGAAAAATGTCCTATCACCTGACGCCAGAAGACGCGCGGTTCTTTCACGACGAAGGGTATCTCGGTCCATATACGATGCATTCGCCAGAAGAGATGGATTGTATTCGGCCCGTTGTTGAGCATGAAATTTTTGAAGCCGAAGGTCCGTTTCACGTCAGTCGGCAAAAATCGCGGCATCTCGACAACCGAACGATCTACGACCTGTGTACACATCCGACCATTATGGATCGGGTAGAAGGTATTCTCGGTCCGGATATCGTGCTCTGGCAATCTAACTTTTTTAACAAACCTCCCGGTGCCAAAGAGATTCCCTGGCATCAGGATATGAATTTCTGGTCCAGCGAAATAGAACCGGGTATCAATGTTTCTGCCTGGTTGGCTATTGACGATACAGATGTCACCAACAGTTGTGTTCAACTCATGCCGGGATCGCATCGAAAAATGATTCCGCACATTAAAGCCACACCTGAACAGGCTTTTCGCGAACAGGGCGATCCCGATCATATAGGTGTTGATCCGGATCGCGTTGTAAAGATGAAAATGAAAGCCGGGCAATTTTTTCTTTTTACCGAGCGCATGCTCCATTATTCGTCGGCGAACACGTCTGATCGCCGACGCCTGGGATTGGCCATACGTATTACCATTCCGATTGTGCGGTGTTACAAAAAGCATCACGTTCATCTGGTAAGGGGAGAGGATCGGATGGGGTTTAATGTATATGGAGATGCGCCTGAATGATCATACTAAAGGATAATATCGAAAACGGTGAAAACTTATGAAAAAAGCTATACTCCATGGTCCACGAGACCTCCGAATTGAAGAGCACCCGCTTGATACGAGCGCGCTTGGTGCTGATGAGGTCTGGGTAGAAACGCAGATCAGCGCGTTTAAAATTGGGACAGATCGGGGCAATTTTGAGGGGGCAGAACGCGTACCGGGTGCGCCGGACTATCCGCGATTCGTTGGGGATAGCAATCTGGGTATTGTTCGCGGTATTGGTGCCGGGGTCACGCGCTTTGAGGTCGGCGATCGCGTTGTGGCCACTCAGCCTCACCAATCTGAATACATCATAAGCCAGTTTGGTGATATCTTCAAAATACCCCCTGATGCCGATGATGAGGATGGTGTGTATGCACACCTCTATGCCCTCAGCGCACATTGTTATCACAAAGCCTTATTCAGGCCCGGTGAAAATGTCGCCGTTGTCGGTCTGGGTGTTCTCGGCCTGGGGGCAGTCGCTTTAGGTCCCCTGTTTGGTGCCCGCGTCGTTGGCCTTGGAAATAGTCCTATCAGGTTAGATATGGCAAAACAAATGGGTGCTCATGCGGCTTATTTATCGGATGATCCAGACCTCGAAGAGAAACTCGACGCTTTTACAGATGGAAGAGGCATTGATCTGGTTATTCTTACGGCAAATCCGTGGCCAGCTTTCAGAACATCTGTTGAAATTGTGCGGCCAAATGGACGGGTTTCTATTGTCAGCCTTATGGGGCGGGGGGAACCGCCGCTTGATTTTAACCCTCTGGCAATGGAATGGTTTTACGCCAAGGGAATATCTCTGATTGCCGTGCATGGAGAAGATGCCCAATTATATCCGCATGCCGATACATCGGGCCATTTGGGTCATTGCGATCACGTTCTTTCTCTTATGGCAGAAAAAAAACTTCAGCCCAGCCGTCTTATTACGCACCGTTTGCATTACACGGAAATGGTCCAGGCTTATGAAATGGCCTACGTGCGTGAAAAATCTATGCTGGGTGTCATTTTTAATTGGCGGGAATAGCCATGTCACACGATGTCACGAGATCTTTAGAACTGTATAAGAAAGCAGGAGAACGCATTCCGGGTTGGACACAGCTCATCAGCCGAAGAGCCGACCGGGTTGCAAATGGGGTTAGTCCTCTCTATGTCGCGCGATCAAAAGGCGCGCGATTTATCGATGTTGATGGCAACGAGTATATCGATTGGATTCGCGCTTTGGGGGCTATTATTCTGGGATATGCAGATCCCGTTGTGGATGGCGCTGTAAAACAACAGATCGATCGTGGAAGCCTGCATTCCATGAACAGTGCGCTCGAAATTGAGCTGGCAGATGAGTTGATCAATACCATACCGAGTGCTGAAATGGTGCGTTATACAAAGGGGGGAGGGGAAGCCTGTGCGGTGGCTGCTCGCATTGCTCGGGGTACGACAAATCGGGACATTATTCTATTTTGCGGTTATCACGGATGGCACGATTGGTACCAATCGGCAAATTATCTCGTCGATCCCGAGAGTGGAGAATTTCCCTTTGCCGGTATTGAGCCGATTGGTGTGCCGCGTGCTCTGGCGGGCACGGCGGTTCCATTTACCTATGGCGATCTCGACATGCTCGGTCGCTTGCTGACCGAATATCAGGGCGAGGTTGCCGCGGTTATGATGGAACCCGCCCGATCTGAGTGGCCCGAAGAGGGGTATCTCGAAGGGGTCAAAGAACTCGCCCACAGACACGGTGCTTTGCTCATCTTCGACGAAGTCTCCTGCGGTTGGCGCGAGTCTCTGGGGGGTATGCAGAAATATCTGGGTGTGACGCCAGATATTACGGTGGTTGCCAAAGGCATGTCCAACGGGTATCCGATGGGGGCTGTTGTTGGATCGCGGGAAGCGATGGAGCCAGCCAAAGCGATGTTTATTTCCAGTTCGTATTGGAGCGACAATATCGGTCCTGTTGCATCACTTACGACCATCCGCGAACTCAAAAGGCGCGATAGCGAGATACACCTGGCCGAAATGGGTCAAAAAGTAGCTGGAGCGATTGACGAAGCCGTCTCATCTGCTGGTCTTTCGGGATCGTGTAAGGGGTTTCCCGCAACGCCCAATCTGGTGCTCGATTTGCCCGATGAGGCATTGCGCGGCAAAGTTCAGACACTGTTTATTCAGGAAATGGCCCGCCGGGGTGTGCATTGCTACATGGGCTTTGGACCTACGCTTGCACATACCGAAGAGGATGTGCGTATTACGGCCGAAGCCGTTGAAGCCTCTTTGCGCGTGGTAAAACAGGGGCTTGAAAATGATTCTATCGACGATCTGCTCATTTGTGATCTGCACTCGGAACCCTTCCGCCGGATCGTCCGATAAAGGAGAAAAAAATGGCATTGACAATTGACGAAAGGCCTGCGCAGCCGGGGGAATGGGGATTTAGACCGGAAAATGTGACGACAGAGGAGACGCCACCGGCATTTGTGTGGCGCCCACAGGAGAATGCTGCGACCTATGATGTCCAGTGTGCGCGGGTCTCAGATTTTTCAAAGATTGCATACGAGGCACGGGGATTGACATATACGGTTCACCGCGCAGCAGAGGTGTTTGAATCGGGTCAGTGGTATTGGCGATTCCGATTTGCCGATGGGGATGGACAGGTGTCGGAGTGGAGTTCGGGGCGCGCCTTTGTGATTGCCCAGAATGCAAGAGCATTGACATTGCCCAAACGCAGTGAATTGATTGGGCGCATCCCCAGGAACCATCCGCGCCTGTTTGTGCGTCCAGAGGATTTGGATAGCTTGCGCGCACGGGCACGAGGAGATCTGAAACCGATTTACGACGATCTGGTCGCAACGTGCGAAGATATTCTAGCCGATATGCCATCTACCAGAGAACCGCCCCTGTATCCCGAGGGGACTGTTGTTCTGAGCGAGGAATGGCGGGAGATCTGGTGGGGAAACCGGATGTACACGATTCGCGTGTTAAACAGCGCGGCGACGCTGGCTTTTACGCGGCTTTTGGTCGGGCAAGATCACTATGGTGAGAAGGCAAAAAAATTGCTGCTTGCGTGTGCCAAATGGGATCCTTTGGGGGCGACTGGCTATCGGTATAATGACGAAGCAGGCATGCCCTACAATTACTATTTTTGTCGCACCTATACGTTTGTGAACGATTTATTGAGCGAAGAAGAGCGCGATATATGCCGCGCGGTGATAAAGGTGCAGGGGCAGGAGATGTACGATCATCTGGCGACTGAGATGCGCTATTTGTGGCATCCTTATGGGAGTCATGCCGGCCGAGCCTGGCATTTTTTGGGCGAGATTGGCGTGGCGTTTTTGGATGAGATTCCCGAGGCGGAGGAGTGGGTGTGGTTCGCTATGAATGTGTTTGGTGCCGTGTATCCCGCGTGGTGCGATGAGGATGGCGGCTGGCATCAGGGATTGCAGTACTGGGAAAGTTATGTTCAGCGCTTTACGTGGTGGGCGGATATTATGCAGACGGCAATGGGGATCGATGCGTATTGCAAACCGTATTTTGCACGCGCTGGCGATTATCCGATGTATTTTCAGCCCCCCGGTACGCGAGGGGGTGGCGTGGGCGATTTGACGACGACGAGGACGTCGGATCAGAATTGCGATTTGATGCGCACGCTGGCGGCTCAGGCGCGCAATCCATACTGGCAGTGGTATGTGGATATGCATCCGCAGAAAGAGAAAGGGGATACGAGAGAGCGTCGGTTGGATGCCGTGGGTGCCGGTCGGTCGCTCTATATCGATTTTGTGCGGGGTGCATTGCCAGAAGTATGCGGGGAAGCGCCGGTGGATTTGCCTTCTTCAAAATGTTTTCGCGGCACGGGGTTGGTGGCGATGAATTCGGATTTGACTGATGGGAAAAACAATGTGTCGGTCATTTTTAAGAGCAGTCCATTGGGATCGCAGAGTCACGGTTTTGACGCGCAAAATTCGTTTTCGCTATTTGCTCTTGGCGAGCGTTTGTTGATCCACACGGGCCAGCGCGATATTCACGGCAGCGACCACCACAAGAACTGGATGCACCATACGAAGTCGGTTAATTGCATTGGGGTAAATGGCGAGAGTCAGTTGCGCAATCACGCTGCGGCTATGGGCGAAATTCTGGATTTTCAAACGTCGGATGTATTTGATTATGTTGCCGGCGAAGCCGCTCCGGCCTATGGGGGAATGCTGAAGAAATTTACGCGGCAGATTTTGTTTGCCAAACCCGATGTGGTGGTGATTTGCGATACGGTAGTGGCACAAGAGGCTTCGACATTTCAGTATTATTTACACGCTGAAACGGAAATGGATATCGAGGGCCAGACGCTAAAAATCACAACGGGTGATGCGGGCTGTGTGGTGTCTCTGCTGCGTCCAGAAAATTTGAAAATCAGTCAGACCGATCAGTTTGATCCTCCGCCGCGAGAGCGCGTTCAGCTTACGGAGTATCACGTGACGGCAGAGACGGCGATACCGCGTGAAGAGGCTACGTTTATTGCGGTATTGAGACCGCATAAGGCTGGGGATGTGCCCGAAGGCGATCCGGGTGTGGTGGATGACGGAACTATAGTGGTGCCATTACCCAATGGCGAGTTGAAGGTCTGGATGGGAGAGACATTGCGCGCGGAGAAAAGAGATCAAAACGGTGTTGTGGTGGCAACTGTGTGTTGAGTCTGGCTTTGCCGGAGGTGTTTGGAGATGGATGGCGATCAAACTGAGATGTTAGACGATATCCTGAAGATGATCCTGACGTATATCCAGTCTCAGGGTTATGACCGAGTACGGCTTTATCTCTATAACAAAGAGCGGGATGTGATGGAGGGGGCCTTCCAGGTGGGCATGGAACACGAGTTTCCGTTTTCCACCATCGTATATCCATTGAAAAGGGATCCCTACGCAAAACAGAGACTGGCCTCCAACCGCCCCTGGATCTATCGGGCCGGGAGGCCGGAATACGAGGTGGTTAGCCATCTCAATAGAGAAGCCGGTATCTTCTCCGACGCGACATCTCCTGAGCTGGAATGGGCCGAAATTCTCCTGAAGATTGTAGAGGGAGGCAGAGAAATTTTGATCGGGCAGATCGGCCTGGACAACGAGTCCAGCAGGCGTCCTCTGGACCAGAAGCGACTGGACCGATTGATGGTGTACGCCTCCCATGCGGCCCTGGCTATCAGACATACGCAACTCTACCATCGGATGGCTGAAGAGGTGCAGCACCGCACCTCAGAGCTAAATGAGCAAAACAGACAACAGGAGGCACTGCTGCATATCAATCAGGCCGTGCAGGAGATGAAGCGCGTCTCAGACCTTGGACAGATTGTTCGGGTCTGTTACAAGCATCTACGGGAACTGGAGTTGGATTTCCAGGCGATGGCGATCCACCGGCTAATCGATGAAGAAACACAGACATTTGAGTCTTATGAGATCCAGCCTTCGGGAAAGTTCCACAGGCTGATGATGAAACGCGCCAACATCTACCGGATGTGGCTGGGTGGACAGACGGTTTATCGACGGGATCTGGAAGTGGACCCGGGCGGGATGACGGACGAGGCACTGACGGCGATCCACAGGCGCTACGGGATTAGTCCCCGTTGCATCCTGGACATTCCACACACTCTGGGAACGGTCGCCCTTTTGAGTGTGCATCCGAACGCCTTTGCCGAATCCGAAAAGGCATTTCTGGAACGGGTTGCCAGCGTGTTGTCCATGGGCCTCGTGCGGGTGGCGGACTTGGAGCAGATTCGCAACTATCAGGTACAATTGCGGACTCTGGCATCTGAATTGACGCTGGCCGAGGAGAAGGAACGGCGTCGCATAGCAAGAGATCTGCACGACGGGATCGGTCAGACTTTACTGGTTTCGAGGATGAAGCTGAGAGGATCGAGGGCCCCGACATCTGCTCCTGAGCTTGTGAGGTCTATGGACGAAGCCCGTGAGTTTATCGATCAGGCGATTCAGAGCGTGCGATCGCTGACCTTTGAGCTCAGCCTTCCGATTCTTTACGAACTGGAGTTTGGCGCGGCGATGGAGTGGCTGGTTGAACAGATCCAGGAACAGCACGATGTTCAGATCGACTTAGAGGACGACGGGCAGTCTGAAAAAATGGGGATTATGTAGAATAGTGTCCATAAGAAAAACGCCTTAATTGTCGCACTGTATTCCCAATTTGCTGACAATGCAGTTATAGCATTCTCGCGCTTTGAGTATGTCGTCAAAGATGAAGACTTTTTTCTCTCTCTCTGATTTGGGCGTGAAGTTGATAACAACCGATTCGCCATCCAATGTTATCTCGTCTAACTCATGAGAGTCAATGCGAAATACTTCTTCTTTTGTCTCGCTGATTTTCACACGTATCAAGTTTCCCATCGTTGTTTCTCCTGTAAAAAATACTGAACAAATGTATAGAAAATTGCTTGATTTCAAGGGTTTATAATGCTATCTTAATGGCAGATATAAACCCTTATTTTTGTAGGGGGATAAAAAAAAGAAGGCTTGCGCTTTTGGGAGCGCAAGCCTCTAAGTGGAGAAACAGGCAAATCGTCGAACCTCCCGTATTCCTCGCACAATTCAAAGATAAGGTGTGTTGAGCCAAAAGACAACATCTTTTTTTTGTTGAGGTGTGCCATGGCTACCAATGCACCAGGCATGCATTTCCGTAAGGGCATGTCTCTCATCCAGCTATTCAAGATGTTCCCGGATGATGAGACAGCCGAGAAGTGGTTTATTCACACGCGCTGGCCGGATGGTATCGCTTGCCCGCGATGTGGATCCGTCAACGTTCAGGAAAAGGCGATACACCCAACAATGCCTCACCGATGCAGAGACTGTCGTAGATATTTCTCTGTCAAGAAAGGCACAATGATGGAATGTTCAAATGTAGGTTATCAAATATGGATAATCGCCATTTACCTCTGGACAACAAACCTGAAAGGTGTTTCGTCCATGCACCTGCACCGCGATGTAGATGTGACACAGAGAACCGCATGGTTTCTTCTGCACCGGATCAGACACGCTATGACGCCTGAACAGGTCGAACTGTTTGACGGCACAGTAGAGGTCGATGAGACGTATGTCGGAGGGAAGGAAGGGAATAAGCACGCGAAAGACAAACTGCGCTTAGGGGGCACGGCGGGCAAAACGCCAGTCGTTGGTGCGAAGAATAGAGAAACCAAACAGGTGCAGGCAGAAGTGTTTGAGGATGTAGATGAAGATGCGATAAATCAGTTTATTGAGGATTGTGTTGAAAAAGGCGCGACCGTGTACACAGACGGGTCACACGTCTATAACGCTCTGGAGGGGTATGAACACGATAAAGTGATTCACTCACGCGGTGAATATGTGAGAGGAGATGTATCAACAAACGGGATCGAGTCTTTTTGGTCGATGATAAAACGCGCAATCATGGGGGTGTATCACAAAATCAGCAAAAAACACTTGGGGAAGTATGTCGCTGAGTTTGTGGCACGGCAAAATATGAGACCGCGAGATACCATCGACCAAATGAAACTGATTGCGGAATGCTTTGAAGGGAAAAGGCTTAGGTATTGTGAGTTGGTTTCATAGCATCAAAGTTAAAGCGATGGGCAAGTTTCGTGAATTGGCGTTTGGCCTCTTCGAGTAAATCAAACTCAAAGTGTTCTTTTTCTCCATTTGGTGAATGAAACTCAATCTCAACAGGAAAGCCTTCCTTGTTCCAGTCTATATCAATGTGTATAGAGAACACATGATCAAGGTAAACTATCACGAATTTTCCATCTGAGTTTTCTCCGGAAATAAAATTTTCCATGGCAAAAGCCTCCTTTAATTTATCCTTATCTCAATTTCTGGTTGTTGCACCCAATAGACCCATATTGGACTTGTAGATGCAGGGCCACCATGTCGATTTACCTGGTTAGAATTGTCTGGTTGCTTGTCCGGCGGATTTGAGTTGACGGGTATATCTAACTCTGATATTTTATTCACGGCTTTTCTCCTTTTTTACGGGGGAGGAAGGTGGTATTTTATTCATGAGGCCGTGTTTACCGCACGGCCTTTTTAATTTACCTAAACAGGCTTGCAAGCGCAACCCCGAAAATGACGAGAAGAACACCACTCATAACAGCCATACGACGGTTGTGTATTTTCTCCTCGTGGTCCAGTTTTTGTTGCCACTGTTCTCGGTATTCTTTCCACTCCTCGTCTGTCATGGCGCACCGTCCACAACAATGTGTATATGCGTGTGGTCATGCACATGCTTGAAAACTGGTTGGCCGATTGCGGGCTTTGTCAATACCGGATGGGGCATCTGTGCTTTGTTGTAGTCCACTACATGTCCCAAATCGTGCAACATACCGAGCGTAACTTTGCTGATGACGCTTTGTGGGGCTACGTATGGTTGCATTATATCCCACATCATTTCGGGATACTTCCAGTGTGTGGTCTCCATTTCCATTGGAATACGCAAATCAGGAATAGCGAAAGAAAGTTTTTCGCCCAAATGGTAAAGGACTTCTCTATACCCCTGGACGCCGTGTGCCCCACTGTAATACTTTACACTGGATACCACTTCCAAATATTCTTTGATATACACGTCAGAAAAGCCGAGTGCGTGTCCAATCTCGTGAAGGATTACTGCCCGTTTTTGTGCCTGTGTCAAAGTGTTCAGGTAGTCATACAGCCACACTTCAGCATAAAAGGGCAACCCACCCATTGTCGGAGAACGGGCGACGGTAAGGTGCGTGGTCGCCACCGCGTTAGGATTTGTGGGCACTTTCCAAACAAACTTCACCAATAAATCATCCACACGCGCCACTGGCGGAATGGCCGATATATGCGAATATGTAAAGGCCGGCATATCGGGCAACCCGCCTACAATCACGCCTTCCCACTGATCCCTCGCCCAAATTATGGCGTTGGATACTTCAAGCGGAAATGTACCCGGGTTGTCTAAATACACGCCAATATCAAAACGTTCTTGAGGAACAGGTACAGTCTGTGCTGATTGCAAAGGCTCTGGCGTCTCATTCACCTGTACCTGTGTTGGCGCAGGCACTTTCGCACACGCCATGAGAACTGTGAGAATAAAACAAGTTGCCCCTAATTGTAAAAGTGTGTAAATTGGACGCTTATTCCCGCCTGTGAGTATTGCACTCATAGAGAAACCCTCTCTGTGTGTGGTGATATTCCGGCGGATTGCCGTGTGCTGCTTCTCCCGGACTGCGACCAACAGGTAACGGGGACAGCACACGGCGCACCTTATAGGGGTGATAAAATGAAAACTACTGACCGGATTCTTTTTTTAGCTCTTGAATGGCCCCAAGAACCCCATTTACCAAATCCATTGCGTCTTCCGGAGACACCCGATAGACATGAAAACCGGGAATTGTTTTTTGATCTAAGTCTTCCGATATGGCAATGTCCAGCATCTGCTTGTTGTGGACCAAATAAATCCTAAGTCCACCTTCTCCAACTGGTTCTTGTTGCATAAAAATTATCCTTCCCCATAAAAAATTCCCGCAGTTATCTGGCGGTGGTGTTCCGCGCTCCGTTATGGAGCCGGGCAGAGATACCACCTCACGCAGACATACTGCGGGAAAAGTCCTACCTATTTGCCAAGATCGGGTAGCTAATCCGTTCTTTGTAGGTTGGCTATTCTATTCAGTAGGCTACCCGACGAAGCGGGTCTGCCGTAAGGTGGTATCAAAAAGAAAGCCCTGACGGTTCCATCAAACTGTTGATGAAGCGTCAGGGCTTCGAGTTTGTCCGTCAGGGCTAAAGCGATATTCGTAATGTAAGACAAAATTATCAACAATCTGATGGATGCTGATAATTTAACTTATCTAACCTGAGTGTCAAGATTTTTTGTATTTTATCTCCGGCACTATTCTACATAATCCCCTTCGATGGTCTGTGCAGACGCCATTGTTTTGTAAATATAGTCTTTTAATTCTTCTATTTCACGTTCAATATCGTATCTCTGCATAAAAAAATCCGCAATAATCTGGTGAGTGGGTGCGACACCTTACATATTCGTGCAAGGTGTCGGGCAGAAGCACCACTTACGCAGACATACTGCGGAAACGTCCCTACTTATTCGTCCAGACCGGGGAGCGACCCCAACCTTTTTGACAGACTATTGTATTGGGTAGGATACCCGACGAATCGGGCTGCCTAAGCGGTGCTATTTATTTTTCACACATAAAAAGCCCCGGCGGTTCCGTCAAACTGCTGATGAGGATTCAGAAAAAATCCTCACAGTTTGTCCGCCAGGGCTTTGTAAAAAAAGCGCATTCAAAATAGAGAAAAGATCAAACAAGCTTATCAGCAGTTTGACGGATGCGTATAATGTAACCTTTCAGAGATAGATGTCAAGGTTTAATCCTCATAATACTCAAATTTTCGGTTGCCCATCACAGAGTAGTTTGGTAAATTAAAAGCCGTGCAGTGGAGAAAGCCACCACACGGCAATTGCGATTTTCACCCCAACCTTCCAAGAAAGGGGAAAAAGCGTGAACAAGATACCAGAACTGCATATACCAGTCAACCCAAATCCACCGGACAAACCGCCAGACAATTCTAACCAAGATGGGTATTTTTCATGTGTAAAAGAAAAGAAAGGGGGTGATCTCTCAATGAACAAAACAATACGCATCACGCTCATGATCGTGGTTGTCTTTGTCTGCACACTCTTTTGGACGAAAACGATTGATAATCTCGAAGCAGGAGTTATCATCGGTAAATCCAAAATTGGCAAAGCTACACTGAGATAATCACACCCCTCTCCCCGTGTTGATCGACATTCCCGGCGTCAACACTATTTGGACACTATTCTACATAATCCCCGAAAAAATGGGTGAGGAGGTAACGGTGCTTCTCTTCCGCACGGTGAGGGAGTTGCTGATCAATGTCGTCAAGCACGCCCGGGCACACAGCGTGAGGGTGTCGATCCGAAAAGATGGTAGCCGTATAAGGATTGAGGTCGAAGATGACGGGGTCGGATTTGACACTTCGCAAATCGATTTTGGCCGCACACCCGGCAAGGGGGGATTTGGTTTCTTCAGCATCCGGGAACGTCTAAATTTTTTGGGGGGAAATTTTCAAGTCGAATCCGAACCCGGCCAGGGCACCCGGGCCGTCCTGACGGCACCGCTGAAGCAGAATGGGCACCCCGGGACGTAAACTGGCAGGAGGGAGAAGGGGCATGCTGCAAAGGCTCATCCATTTCCCGATGTCAATTCAGGTATATGGAAGTACACTGCTGGGGTTTTACCCCATTGCGCTCTTTCTTTTGCATCCTTATTTTGACTCTACAAACGCGCGCTGTTGAAGCAGAATGGAGAATCCAAAGGAGATGTGCCATGAGCATCCGGATTGTTCTGGCGGATGACCACAAGATCCTGCGTGCCGGGCTGCGTGCCATGATTGTGGAACAACCCGACATGGAGGTGGTGGGAGAGGCCGAGAACGGGCGGACGGCGGTAAATCTGACCCGTGAGCTGTCGCCCGATGTGGTCATCATGGATATCGGTATGCCCGATTTGAACGGTATTGAGGCCACCCGCCAGATCGTTGCCGAGGTCCCCAGTGTTAAGATCATAGGCCTGTCGATGTATTCCGACAGGCGGTACGTGGCGGGCCTGTTCGGCGCGGGCGCGTCTGGCTATCTGCTGAAGGATATCGAGTTCGAGGAATTGATCGAGGCCATTCAAGCCGTAGTTGAAGGCCAGGTCTATGTGAGTTCCGGGGTGACGGGCATTGTGATCGAAGACTATGTACACCGCGTATCGGGCACAAAAAATGGTGGTATTTCTGCGCTGACACCCCGGGAACGCGAGGTGCTTCAACTCCTGGTCGAAGGCCGATCCACGAAGCAGATTGCTTATGAACTTGGAGTGAGTATTAAGACCGTTGAATCACACCGTCACAGAGTGATGGAAAAACTGGATCTTCACAACATCGCCGATCTCACCAAATATGCGATCCGCGCAGGGCTGACATCCCTCGAAGTCTGATCGCGCAGGGGCGCTGTGGACTTACCAGCAGGAGGTTACGCAATGGGCAAGAGACGATTTGGTCTGTGTTCAACCGGGATGCTGGGAGCTTTGTTTATCCTGTCTCTCTGTTTTGCGCTGTCTGAGGCATCTGGGGCAAAGGAGGAGGTGCAGGTGCTGGAGGAGCGCATTAAGGCAGACCCAGACAGACCGGGATTGTGGCTTGAGTTGGGGTATGCCCGCTTAAAGGCGGGAGAACTGAAGGGGGCCGAGAAGGCGTTTCTGACAGCGGAAAAAAAGGGGGAAGGTGAGATCGATGCGAGGGCTTACAACGGCCTGGGGTTGGTCTATGCGGCGAAACCAAAGCGGCTTCAGGCGGCTGTCGATTATTTTCAAAAGGCGCTGAGGAAGCAGCCGGATTACGCTGAGGCGCATTTCAACAAAGCGCAGACGTATTATCTCCACAACTGGATGTCGCATGCGATTCAGGCGGCAAAGGATGCGCTATCGGTCGATTCTACGTATGTGGCGGCACAGCAGTTGATTGACAAGTGCCGTGCAATCTCGGCGGAGGATGTGGAGAAATCAAAGAAGATGTACGAGAAATACCTGACGTCGGACCCGGAGGACTTAGAGGGCTGGTTGGAATGGGGTGGTTTGGCCGTAGCCGAAGGGAATTACGATCAGATTCTGACACGCCTGCCGGTTGTGATTCGAACGAAGCCGGAGTGGCTGGACCTGTATCCGATTGTGGCACAGGCGTTTTGGAAGAAGAATTTGTTGGATCAGGCGTGGATCGGCTTTAGCAAGTACGCGGAGGGACTGGAAGACGAAGAACGCGCACTGTACGAAGATGTGAGTCTGATTATGTGGGGGGATGAAGCCCGTCGGTTCCAGCGGGCGTCCGCAGAGGAAAAGCGGGCGATTGCAGCGCGTTTTTGGTCAGAACGGGATCCGGACTATAATACGCCGATCAATGAGCGGTTGTTGGAGCACTACCGCAGGGTATGGTATGCGCGGACTTATTTTTCCCGTTATAAGCAGCCGTGGGATCGCCGTGGGGAGGTCTATATCCGCTATGGAGAACCGGATCACCGAAGTCGTTCCAGGCAGCCAAGCCCGCCTCCTTCGATGTCTGTAAACGCGGTGAAGGAACGGTTTTTCAATATGCTCTACAGGGATCACTACATTTTGCTCGCCATGGGCGGTGGATCGGAAATCCCGTACCTGGATCCCCTGGAAATAGATGAGGGGCTTCTGCCCGAGGATCAGGCGCTTTTGATGGAGACCGAGGGCGGATTGTACCAGGAGGCAACCACGATGAGGGGTGTGCAGTGGTTTGACGCGGTCACGGGCGGGCTGACCGGGTCGTTGGTGGGACCGGTATTTCCCATCCGCTCTTACGACCCCGGCGCTGTCTTCGGGCTTTATCTGCCCGTGGGAGCCAGCGATTTCAGCCTTGTGCCGTGGGAGTCGTGGACATATACGGGGGTGGCTGGGGGTATTGTGATCGACTTTACCAGAGAGAGCGGCAAGATGGGGTTCGATTATGCGCCGATTCCAGAGTTGGGCAAGACTCCGGGGTTGCGGCATGGTACACAGGCCGGCATCGACGATATCCGGGCTATGAACGCCTTTACGCAACGGGCGCCGATATCGATTGCGCGCAGGTCGTTTGGGGCAGTGCCGGATCGGTATAAGGTTTCCGATGAGGACTTCCCCTTAGACTTCTACTTCGACGAGGCCAGGTTTCGAGGGCGGGCTGATACGGTTCGCGTAGAGGTCTATTACGGTGTGCCGATGTTCGAGGCGACTTACTCGCCAGCCGACAGCGCGACGGGACTGAGAGCGGCCTGCCGGATCGCGCTTGTCGGAAAAGCAGATGGAAAGGTTTATCGGTCCGGAAACGAACTGGCCTATCTGGAGCCGGGAGATCGGACCGGGGGAACCGGGTTTATCCCTCAGGCGATCGCTGTGAATGTGCCTCCCGGTGAATATACCCTGGATGTGCGGATGGAGGACAGACTGAAGGGAGAGGTCGGTGCCTATCGCAAGCAGGTGATCGCAGAGCCGTATCCAGCAGGGCCGCTGAAACTGAGTGATATCCAGTTGGCCTGGAAGATATCTGCTGGGGATGAGCTGGGGCCGTTCTCCAAGAATGGACTGCAGGTGGTGCCGATGCCGACGCGGCTGTACAAAAAGGGACAGCCTGTTTTTATCTACTACGAGATCTACAATCTCAAGCGAAACGCGTTTGGGATGACCAGCTATACGGTGGAATACACGATTCGTTCGGGCAAACCGCCCGGGGTAATTTCGCGGATTTTTCGGGCGTTCAGAGACGAAGAGCCGGGCGAAAAGGTCGCGGTGGGGCAGGAGCAACTCGGCAGGCAGGAGACGCAGCACAGTTATATCGAACTCGATTTGAATGAGGTGGTGCCCGGGGAGGTCGTACTGACGGTTTTGGTGAAAGACCTCAACGCGGACGAGACGGCTTCCAGTGAGGCGAGGTTCGAGATCAAGGAGTAAAGGGAATTTGTGTTGAGGCCGCGGGCTATGGATCGCGTTTTGATCTGTGCCCGCTTTTTTTTATGGCGTTTGAAATACGCCCTGTCCGTATGTTCCGGCATATACCGTTTCGGGGCGCAAAGGGTGAATGGCCAGGGTGTAAACAAAGGTGTCTGTCAGTCCTGCGGGAATCCAGCTTCGCCCTCCATTGGTCGTTTTGTAGATACCGCCACCGGGGGTCGCGGCATAAACTGTCCGGGGGGTTGCAGGGTGGATAATAAGGAAGAGGATGCGTTTATTGGTCAGTCCTGTGTTGACGGGCGTCCAGAACATTCCCCCATCGACACTTTTGAATACACCGTCGTATGTCCCTGCGTAGAGGGTTTGTGGATGTGATGGATGGATGGCGAGAGTTCGGACCTCTGTGTTGGTCATGCCAGCACTGGCGGGTGTCCATGATGCGCCTGCGTCGGTAGATTTGAATACGCCGTCCAGGGTTCCCGCGTAGAGGGTTTGTGGCTGTGCAGGGTGAGTAACGAGGGTTTGGACCTTTGTGTTTGTCAGGTCTGTGCTAGCCGGAGTCCATGATGCGCCTGCGTTAGCGGTTTTGAATACGCCGCCCAGGGTTCCCGCATAGAGGGTTTGTGGCTGTGCAGGGTGAGTAACGAGGGTTTGGACCTTTGTGTTTGTCAGGTCTGTGCTAGCCGGAGTCCATGATGCGCCTGCGTTAGCGGTTTTGAATACGCCGCCTGCAGTCCCGGCGTAGAGGGTGTGGGAGTTGGCAGGGTGGACAGTTAGGGAGAGAATCTTTGTATTCGCAAGTCCTTCGTCGGCTTTCCTCCATGATGCGCCTGCGTCGGTGGATTTGAATACGCCGCCCAGGGTTCCCGCATAGAGGGTCTGAAGATTTTCGAGGTCGGACACCAGGCAGATTACCCTCGCACCGCGCAGTCCTCGTTCCCGCCAGACTATCTCCTCAGTCCCGGTTTTGAAGATGCCGCCCAGGGTTCCAGCGTAAACGGTCCGAGGATTTTGGGGATCTACCGTCAGAGAGAGGGTGATCAGATGCGTCAGACCCGTGATGGTTCTTTCCCAGGTTGCTCCACCATCCGTGGTTTTGAAGATGCCTCCCCCCGTTCCGGCATAGACGGTTTGAGGGGCTTCGGGATCGATTGCCAGGGCAAAGACCCATTTCTGAGTCAGGCTGGTGCCGACGGATGCCCAGGTTTTTCCTCCGTCAATTGTTTTGAATAGTCCCTCGCCAGATGTTCCGGCATAGAGGGTCTGGGGACTTTCAGAATCGAACGCCAGGGCAAAAGTTTTCATACCCATATGTTCTATGTGGGTCCAACCCCCCTGGGAAGACATGTAAATACCTTCTGTTGTTCCTGCATAGAGGATCTGGGGATGGGCGGGGTGGACAGCCAGAGAGAGGACGCTGGTATGGGTGAGACCCATAGGTGACCATACCACGCCCCCATTTTGGGTTTTGAAGATGCCGCCAGCTGTTCCCGCATAGACTGTCTGGGGATCTGCAGAGTCGATCAACAGGGAGAGGATTTCCGTGTGGGTCAGTCCGGTATTGATCGCTGCCCAGGAACGCCCCCCACTGTCACTTTTGAAGACGCCGTTTCCAGCTGTTCCCGCATAGACTGTTTGGGGATTGATGGGATTGACCGCGAGAGCATAGACCCGGGTACCTACCAGCACCGGTCGAGTCCAGGATGTGCCTCCGTCGATGCTTTTGAAGATGCCACCCGTTGCGCCGGCATAGACGGTCTGAGGGTCTGAGGGGACCAGTGCCAGTGCCTGGATATCCACATTTGTCAGTCCAGTATTGATATCTGTCCAGACCATTTCTCCGCTGGTGGTTTTGAAGACGCCACCTGCGGTTCCGGCATAGAGGGTCTGGGGATTTTGGAGGTCGGCTATCAGGGTATAGACGTTCAGGTCGGTCAGCCCTGCATGGTGCCAGGTCGCGCCTGCGTCGGTGGTTTTGAAGATGCCGTGTGTGGTTCCAGCATATAGGGTGTGAAGATTTTGGGGATTGATTAGCAGAGAGAGAATTCTCGTGTGAGTCAGTCCTGAGGGAATCTCTGTCCAGGTGGTTCCCGCATCGGTGGTTTTGAAGACGCCACCTGTGGTTCCGGCGTAGAGGGTGTGGGGATTTTTGGGATCGACTGTGAGGGCATAGACGTTCAGGTCGGTCAGTCCTGCCTGGTGCCAGATCGCACCTGCATCTGTGGTTTTGAAGACGCCGTGTGTGGTTCCGGCATAGAGGGTGTGGGAATTTTTGGGATCAACTGTGAGGGTATAGACGTTCAGGTTGGTCAGCCCTGCACGGTGCCAGGAGATTCCTGCATCTGTGGTTTTGAAGACGCCGCCTGTGGTTCCGGTGTAGAGGGTGTGAGAATTTTCGGGATCGACTGTGAGGGCATAGACGTTCAAGTTGACCAGTCCTGTGTTGATGGCCGTCCAGACAGATCCTCCACTGGTGGATTTGAAGATGCCGCCACCTTCTGTTCCCGCATAGAGGGTCTGGGAATGCGAGGGGTCAAATACAAGAGAAGAGATATTGTTATTGGTTATTCCCGCATTGACGGGCAACCAGATTGCCCCCCTGTCGGTGGTTTTGAAAATGCCACCACCTTTTGTTCCAGCGTAGAGGATCTGGGGATGCGAGGGAGTGATGACAAGAGCCGAAACTGTTCCGCCGTAAGGCCCCTTGTTCGCCCAGAGGATGTCTCCGGCGGCATTTCCGCACAGGGTAAGGCACAACAGGATTATCCCCGCTGTGTTCGCAGGAAGACAGGTACGGTCGGGTGTCATTGTCATCCGTCCTTTACTGGATGATGTAGAGGGGCAGACATGGACGGCAATATAATGTACGGTCACCTGTAAAATCAAGCTCTGCACAACAAATTATCCATTCCCTGATATCACTTCAGGTTTTTGGAACCGCACAATCAGGGTTTGTCCCAATTGTGCTTTTATTTTTTTGATTGTAATTTATGCTTAGGAATTTTAGAAGTTTATCTAACCACCTAAAAGGAGGGATGAATGAAGGAAATTGCGAATACGTGGTTGTTTTGAGGGGATTTGTCATATTTCATACCTGCATGCAGGAAGGAGGATAGCTTTGAATAAGAAAATATGGGTTGCATTTTTAACCTGTGTGTTTCTTCTGACCGCCATCTCAATGGGGGAAGCGCAGGAAAGTGGTCGCAAATGGGGGGTGGGGACCTTTTTATCCCTTAACGCCCCAATGGGCCGCCTGGGGGACCAGTTTTCTCCGTCGAGTAAGTTTGGTATGAACTGGCAGTATATGCTCAACCAGAAACTTTATCTCGAGATGGAGTATCACCGGTCGGAGTTTAGCCACGGGAAGCTGGAGGAACAGACGTTTACCTGGTCGGTGGATGGGAAGGAATATTTGAGTCCGGAGGCATCTACGCAGATGAATTTCGACGGTGGAGCTGTAAATCTGCTGATTTTCCATCAGGGTGCGCCGTCGCTAAAGGGAGGTGCTTTCGCGTATTATTTCCAGGTGGGAGGCGGGTATTATCACTATAAGGTGGAACGCCGAAATTTCATCTTCCCGGGGCAGAAGCAAGAGCCGCTGGATCCGACGCTGGTGCTGCAGCCGCAGGTTGACTCGAAGACAGCACTAACGTTAAACGCTGGGTTCGGTATTCAGGCATTTGCGATAGACAGAATCGCGCTGGATCTGCGAGCGCGTTATAATGTTTTGATGGGCGAAGTGCGGCCGATGTGGGACTGGGGCATCGAAAACAAGACCTTCCCGATGATGCTACTGGACATCGGGGCAGGGGTGAAGTTCTACTTCTGGAAGGAATGAAGGGAGGACTAAACAATGAGCAGAAGATTATATATTCTGGCAGGAATTTTTACTCTGGTCGCTGCTTTGGGCCTGACGGACGCTTTCGCGGGGTCAACGGGTAAAATCTCAGGACGAGTTGTCGATGGGAAAGGCGAACCACTGCCCGGGGCCAATGTCGTGATCAAAGACAGCAGGCAGGGTGCCACCGCCGATGCGGAAGGCCATTACGTGATCCTCGCAGTAGATCCTGGGACCTACGAGTTGGTCGCGTCCTTGATCGGGTATAACACGGTGACGAAGCAGGGCGTGCAGGTTTCGGTCGATGCTACAACGCCGCTGGATTTCGATTTGCAAGAGCGGACGATTGAGGCTGAAGAGATAGTGGTCCAGGCGGAGGCCCCGCTGGTAGAGCGGGATAAGACTTCGACAAAATATACCGTGTCGGCAGATGAAATCCGGCAGGCGCCGATTATCAGGACGACCTCCGAGTTCATCTCTTTGTTGCCTGGTGTGGATATGGGGGGAACGTTTTCGGTGCGGGGATCGGATTACGCCCGGGCAGTACAGCCGGTTATCTGGGCGACTTCGGGCTATAACAGCGCCGATGTCTATGTGATCGTAGATGGAGTGCGCGTTCCCCGGGGCGACGGCAATAGCGCCGGCCTGTTCACGGGAGTGAACAAGAGCGCAGTACAGCAGATGTCGGTGGAGACGGGCGTGGCGCCGGCCGAGTATGGCGATGCGAAGGCGGGTTCAATCAGCATTGTGACGCGGGACGGGGGGAAGGAGTATCACGGGTGGACGGAGATAACTTATGAACCTGCGGGGAAGAAGCACTGGGGGGCAGATATCTACGACGCCCCGGCACACAAAGACAATATGAAGTGGGACGACCCGGAGTGGGTGCGGGAGATAGACCCACAAACGGGCCGGGTTATCCACGTTAGAGAGAACTACACCGGTTACCACGGGGCTGTGCTGGAGGGCAGTCTGATGGGGCCGATTGGGTCGAAGGCGTCATTTGTGGTCTCGCAGAAGCACGAGCGACGGGCGCCTGTTTATCCGGATGCGGAAAACCACGGTTTCTACAGCGATTCTCAGCGCGGGCGCTTTATTAATGCGCCAGACAATATCCAGGGATCTGGCAATATCACCTTCAGGCCCAGCCCAAACACGAAGCTCAAAGTCGGCCTGGTCCTGCAGCACTTTACGGCGTACAACGGCGAGGTAAACAACCGCAACTACGGTGCTCAGGGCTTTATCCGCAGCAACAGGTCGAGCAGGGCTGGGCTCCGCAATTTGTTCTTGCCGAAGCAGTGGTCGGCGGGGGGGCGGTACAAGTTTCAGGAAGATCTGGAATATCTGACGTTCACACACACCATTTCGCCCAGGACCTTTTACGAAATACGGATTGCCCGCAGCCAGACGAGCCAGGATACGATTGAAGCCCCCGCTTTTACAACACAGCCCCGACTGGACCAGGATAGGTGGTTCTACATCGACCGAGATGTGGCGATGTGGATCGATTCGAAGCGGACGCGGTGGAGCGTGAAGGGTGACCTGTCCAGCCAGATTACGAAAGGCAACCTGGTGAAGACCGGCTTTGAGTTGATCCGGTGGGATGCGCGGTTTGTCCAGTACGGGTCGCGATCTGCGACGGATCACTGGATCTCATTTTATTCGGGCGGGGATGAACCCTGGCGGAACGGCAGCCCTGCCAGTCCGATTCGGGGTGCAATCTATGTACAGGATAAGATGGAGTTCGAGGGGATTGTCGTGAATGCGGGAGTGCGCCTGGATTTCGAGAAGACGACGCACGAGGAACTGATCAGCGCGCCGTGGCTGGGGATGCCGATGTGGTACTGGTACACCACCCGCAGCCTCGCCTATGGCGAGGGAAGTGTGCCGTCGGGCTTCGAAGCGTCGGGCAAGTTTGCACAGACACCGCCGTGGCGGTTCCACTTAAGTCCTCGTCTGGGGATTTCGCATCCGATCACAGACCGGATGGCGATGCATTACTCGATAGGGCAATTCGTGCAGTGGATTGACCTCTTCCAGATGTATGCGAAGGCGTACCGGAATTACGGTCTGCTGGGGACAGATGGAGATCCCAACTGGCAGGATCTGAACAAAAATGGCGTGAGAGATCCTGCTGAGGAGTGGACGAATCTGAGGCCCAACGCGAGTGGGATCGCTGGCGATCCACACGAGGCTCGCGCGGAGAAATCCATGACGTTTGAGGTAGGTGTGGACTGGAATTTTGTGTCTGATTACGCGGCTTCGATGACGGTTTTCTATCGCTCTGACACGAACCAGTATTCGTCCGATGGGTCGTCTATGTCCATCGCCGGAGGACGCGGTGGGGCGATCCGAGGTGCCGCCAACAGCTATTTGCAGTGGAACAAGGGCCTCGAGTTGGCACTGGGGAAGCGGATGAGCAACTACTTCTCCTTCCGCCTCGCCTGGTATCTGCAGTGGGGGACAAGGGGCTGGGCAGGTCGGCAGAACTCGAGCCGCTGGGAGTACCCGGACTCGAACTTTGTGGCCAGCGCGGAGTACTGGCGGTTTACCGACGTGGCGTCTGATGGATCGCGAGTACCCGTTGTTATGACGCAGTCAGATATCGAAAAATTCGGGCGCAGCCAGGAGAATATCGCACGTAGCTTCACTCGGCGATATGCAAACGACGACCTGTGGTTCTTCGGACAGATGCCCGAAGTGCAGGATATGGATGTAGTTGCGTACCGGCGCATGAACTCGCGGGGCGGTGTGCGCTACGGCCCGATGAGGAACTACGGGGCGATTGGTGCCAGTCGCACGTCGCAGGCGAACCTGCAATTTGTGGTGAATACGCCTTCGGATGTGAAATTCGGTCCCTCTTTCCTGAGTTGGCTGGTGAGCGACCTGAATGCGAACCTGCTCTGGAGGTTGCGTTCGGGCAGTCGGGTCAACTGGACACCGCCTGGCTCGCCGAATCGACGGACGGACCGGGGGCCAGTGGATGCGTCAACGGACTTTTCTATGGAAAAGACCTTTAATTCCGGTGGTCGAGTGCGGCCGTCGTTCTTTATCGAGATCCGCAATGTGTTCAATGATAAGGCCGATACGGGTGGCGGGCAGAACTACATGCGGTGGGGGCTGCAAATGGCACCGCCCGATAACAGCGACTTTATCAATTACGGCGATTTTGGCGACCGGAGCTACTTCCGTGCGCCAAGGCGGACGAATCTGGGCTTCCGGGTGGTCTTTTAACCTGTGAATAAAGAGGGGGAGCGGCTTCCGGGCCGCTCCCTGCATGCGATGAACCGGAGATGGAAGGAGGAACAGACGATGAGCGTACCACGATGGATAATGGCTGTTGCGATCGGTGCGGCGTTGTTCCTGTGTGCGGAGCCTCAGACCCGGGCCGAGAAGTTGCAACGGCCTATGATTCAGGTCGGGGTGACGACCATGGGCTACCACGGTGGGTACCTGCGCACGGGGGACGAAAACTTTTTGCTATATCCCAGCAACCTCCGGCGGCCCGGAGGGTATGGCGACAACAAGCTCAAAGGCACGGCCGAGCACCTCGCCTATTACATGCGCCAGCGCGCAGGGCACGGGGTGTGGTCGTTTACATCGGACCAGGTCGTGATTTATACAGGTCCCCGCAGGGACAAGGACGATTTGCTGATGCCGATGCAATACGATGTGAGCGCCCACCCGGAACTGTCGAAACTGGGCCGGGGGGGTGTAAATAGACCGTATATTCTCTATCGCCCCAGAGTGCAGATGGGGAACGGGGAGCCGTTTCCCGCCGGGCTTGATGAGACGAGCCTGGGCGGGAACTGGTGGCCGGGGTCGGAACTGATTGAGGAGTGGAAGCGGACCGGCGATGTGCGAGCCGTCCACATCAACAATTTCAATCTCTCTGAGTATTCCAATTTCGACGAGTGGCCCGAAGAGATGATTGTGGTGAAGTGGACGAACGCGCAGGGATTGACGTTTACAGAACGCGTATCCGGCTGGAGCCATCCCGATTTCGACGATTTTTTTCTCGATGAGTATATAATTGAAAATACAGGCGATAAGAATGGAGATGGCGAGCCAGACGGGCCGGTGCTCGATCAGAGAGATGTCTATATCGGGTTTATGGACCGATTCGCTCCCTCTGCTTCCGGGGCGCACTCGCAGTGGGGTGCCTATTGGAGGGAGGAACGGACTTTTATCATGGATGACTGGTACACCTATGATACGACTCTCAAGCTCCTCTTCTCATGGGATGGAGACCACCCGTTGTACGGAGACTGGGATGACACGGGTGACCCATATAAGGATGCGTTTGCATTCAAGCGCCTCGGTCAGCCGGAGAATACGCTGATGAGCCCCATGCACCTGGGCGTGGGCGTGATCGCGTACACGGACGATCCCACAAGTCCTTACGGGTTCAATGCGCGTGATAGGAACCAGGGTTATATCGTCCCCCGGGGAGACCAGCCCTTTGCCGTGCGTTACTGGGAGTCGTTTTCCAACTCCGTTCAGGATGATCCCCGTGGAGAGACCACGTCGGACCCGGAGATGTACAGCATGATTGTAGGCCCCGGCCCTCAGATCACGGAGGGAAAACCCTCACATGTTCCGAGTGGACAGTTCTCCATGCTGGTCTTCGGGCCTTACGACCTGCCTCCGGGCGGAAAGGCCAAGATCGTGCTGGCCTATGCAGGCGGACATCCCGGGCAGATGCTCGGGAATACGGATATGTGGACATGGGCGTTTAAGGGGAACCAGGCCGAGTTGCCCAAGGGCCTGGACGCGCTCAAGCAGAATATTGAGGCTGCACAATTTGCCTACGACAATGCCTTCGATATTCCGGACGCGCCCCCGGATGTGAATTTCCGGAGTGGCAGCAGCCCGGACGCACAGATGCAACTGGAATGGTCTGCTGATATTGAGAACGCGGTGCATCCGGACTACGGTACAAACGACATCGCCGGGTACCGGGTCTATCGTTCCACCTGGTTCGATATAGGCCCCTGGGAGTTGATCGCCGATTTCAAGGTGGGTGAGGCTCCGGATGAAACCGGCTACAAGGTAGAGCGCAACGGCGCCGATTACGTGTTCACTGACAAGAATTCCGTTGCCGGATTCTTTTATCACTACAGCGTGCGTGCCTACCAGATGCCTCACACGGGCTGGACATCGGGAAGCAGCGATCCGACGCTTCATCCGCTATCTATGGCAGATCTGCCGTCGCATATCGCCTCGCACCTGCAGGTGGGGCAAGAGGGAGGCTGGTCTGCACAGACACAGCGGATCTACGCATCCGAGTCGCCCTTTGCGGTTCCTTCCGGGGAGTCGGATGCGTCCGGGGCCCAGGTGCGGGTGGTGCCCAATCCCTATATCGGATCCGGGTTTGCCAGCGTGGTGGGCGAGGAGTCGCATTCCTATGGTGGTGCTCCCAAGATCCGATTCGTAGGTATTCCATCGCATTGCCGGATCCGCATCTTTTCAGTATCCGGAGAACTGGTGGGCGATATTACGCATACCGATCGGGACAAAGGAGAGACCGACTACGATCAGCTTTCGTGGAACAACCTGACGGAGATCGCCACAGGGGTCTATTTTTACGTGGTGGAGAATCTGATCGATGGAGCCGATAAGGGGAAGATACAGCGAGGCACTTTCATGATCATCCGATAGATAAAAGGGGGTAGAACCGTGAGACAGTTTTGCTTGATACTCCTGCTTGCCGGAATGGGGGTGCTCCTGTCTGCACCTCCGGGCAGAGCGGATGTGCAGGAATTTATAGATTACCGCTTTGACATGCACAAGTTTTCCGGCCTGGGCGGTTTCCAGTTTCTCAAGATTGGACAGGGCGCACGACCCGTGGCTATGGGAGATGCGTATATGGCCGTGGCCGATGACATCAACGCGATTTTCTGGAATCCAGCGGGGCTGACCGAGATCCGCCGCCTGGCCTGGACGGCTACGTACACAAAGTGGTTGGTAGATTCTTATGTTTTTTCCGGGGCTGTGGCCTGGAACACGCGCACGGCCATGGGCGGGGTGATCGGGATGAGCGTGATCGGCTTCCAGCCCGGCGAGTTTGAAGAAACTACGATTTTCCAGCCGCTGGGCACGGGGCAGAATGTATCTGCCGGAGATATAGGTATCAGCGCGGTCTATGCGTTGAGGCTGACAGACAAGTTTTCGTTCGGTGCCAGAATATCCTGGCTGCACCAAACCCTTTATACATTTAGCATCAATCAGGTCTCCATCGATGTGGGAACGCATTTCCACACGGGCTTTAAGAGCCTGCGTCTGGGCATGGGGTTGCGGAACTTCGGTCCGGACAAAAGGGTTCTGTCGAGCACTTTTCTCATGCCGTTGCAGTACAATGTGGCGCTGGCCGCAGAGGTTTTCGGGGAGAAGGGCGATCCGACGTATCTGACGGTGTCGGGGGAGACGCTTTATGCCACGGATTACGACCTGCGCGCCCTATTGGGAGCCGAACTGTGGGTGCAGAATATGCTTGCACTGCGAGGTGGCTACAAGTTCGCCTACCAGACGGACAGTTACAGTCTGGGCGTGGGGCTGAAAAAGGAGATTGCCGGTGACCGAGCGTTGACCGTAGATATCGCTTACTCGAAAATGGAGTGGTTCACTGCTCCCATCCGGGTGACGGTCGGAGGAGTGTTCTGAGAAAAGGTCGATGGCTGACTGTTTTATAGACGACAAAGACAAACCGGGAGGGCTGTTCGGTCCGATGGGAAGCGCAATGGGCCGAATAGCCCTTGACTCTACGAACCGGCGGTTCTCTTTTTAAATAGAAGGGAACAGCCGGTTATTTTTATCCATACTCACAAGGAGGGCAGGGCGTGGATAGGCTTCGCATCTGTTATATCGGTGCTGGCCGGTTTACGAATCGGCGCAATTTTCCGCATCTCGCAGAGCACAACGTAGATCTCGTTGCGGTCTGCGATCTGGAGGAGGAGAAGGCGAGGAAGGCGCAGGAGGAGTACGGATTTGGAAAGGTGTACACCGATTTCCGGGAGATGTTGGAAAAAGAGAAACCGGATGCCGTTTTCTGCGTGGGACCTCACCGGATGCACTACGGCGTGGGGAAGGAGGTGCTCGAGATGGGCTTCCCGCTTTACACGCAAAAGCCGCCAGCGGCTAATGGGCAGATGGCGCAGGAGATGGCGGATATTGCGAAGCGCAAGGGCGTGACAGCGCACACCGGATTTACGTTGCGGTTTTCGAAGGCATTTCGGGATATGAAGCGCGTGATGGAAAGCGGGACATTCGGCAGGCCAACGCTGTGCATCGTGCGGTATATGGTCCGGACCGGATCGGATCTGAGGGCAGCGGCGATCGATATGAACTCACACGCGGTAGATGCTGGTCGGTTCTTTATGGGGGATATCGAGGAACTGAAGGTCGAAGGGGGCAGGCAGGAGGGCGTTCGCAGCTATGTGGCGACTGCGTCGTTTAAAAGTGGGGCTGTCGGGACCTTTAATTTCAGTTCGGGCATGATGGGGGGCGAGATTATGGATGTCCAGATCGTCGGTGAGGAGGGCCATGTGTTGACTGACCGACGCTATAAGGCACCCGGAAAGCCCGAAGAGAGAATCGGAGTGCTCGAAGCGGGCCAGGGAACGCACCACGCGTCCGGAAGTTGGTGGGATGTGGAGAACTATCTGAATGCGGTACGTGGGGCGGAAGAAGATATTTCTCCCATACAAAGCGCGGCGAGAACCATGCAGGATGTGGATGTGATTATCGCGCAGCTCGAAGAGATGGGCGCTGCGCTCTGATAGGTACAAAGGAGGGGTCTCGGTGGGGGGTAAGAAGGTATTGTATTTCACACGGCATACGGTATATACTCTCAACGCACTTCCAGATCCTTTGAAGCCCCTGAAGGGGCCGAGTTTGTCGGATCAGGTGATGGCGGCGATTGGTGAGAAGGGAGGGTTTGCGGTGGATTGCACGCGGGACGGAGAGGTGTTCGACGGCGATCTGAGCGCGTATGGAGCGTTTGTATTCTTCTCGTCGGGATCGCTTCAGCAGTTGATGGGCCCCGAGAGCACGCAGGGTTCACCCCCGATTTCCGAACACGGTAAGGTGCAGTTTTTCCAGGCACTGGCCGAAGGTGCCGGGTTCGTGGGGCTTCGGAATGCGGTTTCGTGCTCGCAGGACATTATCGGATGTTCCTACAACGGCCATGCGCCGACGCAGGAGGGGAGGATGGTGGTGAAGTCTCCGAATTTCCCCGGGCTTGAGAAGGCCGCAGAATCGTTCGCGATTCGGGATCCGTGGTACACGTTCAAGGCGTTTAAGAAAGATACGCATGTGATTCTCGCGCAGGATACTGAGGTGGCGAAGAAGGCTGAGGTGCCACCCGAGCGGCAGGAGATGCATCAGAAGATTCTGCGTCCCCCGTATCCGGCCACCTGGGTCCGTGTGAATGGGAGGTCGCGGGTGTTCTACACGAGCATGGGCAACTTTGACGAGACGTGGACCAATCCGATCTTTCAGGAAATGATGCTGGGAGCCATCCGGTGGACGATGGGCTTAGTGGATGCCGATGTGAGTCCGAATATCGATGAGGCTACCCCGCAGGCGAACCAGACAGAGTGGTAAGGAGGTTATTTGTGGCAAGAATTATCGTTGGTTTCGAAGGAAGCTGTCCGCAAAGCGAGGAGGGCGTCCGACAGGAGGGCAAGAACCGATTTCGCATCTTTCCATCGTGGCGTCCAGGTCCCGGGATCAGCGAAGAGGCCGTTGGCCACAGTACCCGGCTGGGTCTGAAATTGGTGAATGAATCACAGGCGGATGAGACTGTGGCGCTCCTGATAGACTGGCAGTGCGACGAAGCGCCGCCGGATATGCCCCGGGGTTTCAGCTCGAGCACGTATATGTCCTACCGCGATTTCATAGTCGTCCGAGAGCCGGAGCACGAGGTATGGCGCACGGTGATGGGAGATGTGGAAGGTTCGGTGGCAGAATTTGAGCTGAATATTTCGCCGGGTGAGACGGAAGTTCACTGGCATCCGCCATATACTTATACGCAGAGTGAAGCATTTGTAGATTCGCTTCGGGCGCATCCGCTGGTGCAGGTTGAGCAGATCGGGAAGAGCGAGGAAGGGCGCAATCTACCGCTTTTGACAATTACAGATTCGGGGAAACGCGATAAGGCGTGCGTGCTGATCGTTTCGCGCTACCACGCGTATGAGAGCGCGTCGAGTTATGCGGTGGAGGGAATGGTTCAGTGGCTTTTGAGCGAAGATCCATGGGCGATTGCGGCGTTGCGGCGCTATGTTTTTTACATCGTTCCGATGGCCAATCCAGATGGGGTGGTGAACGGTATGGGACGGTTGACCGCCCCCCAGGGCGCAGACCTGATTATGTCATCTACAGCGCAGGACAATGCGCACCGGGTGCTCTGGGAAATGGTGGATCGGATTAAGCCTCAATTTTGTATCGGTCTGCACAACTGGCAGAACAAACACAGCGATGGACTCCTGGGGCTGGAGCCTCATCTACGGAATCGGTTCCTGAAGTTTATGCCCGATCAGGTCGAGTTTGGGAAACAGTGGCATATCCGAGAGCCTCGGCCGGTAAGCTCCACACGACCGCAGCGCGAGTTGATGGGAGAGTATTGCCGCCGCGAGTTTGGCGCACAAAGCGTGGGGTTGGAGTTTCCCTGGTTTGGCAGAACGCCGGATGACGTGCGGGAGACCGGACGAAAGACGGTCTGGGCATTGTTTCGGGCGCTGGATGAGCCTTCGCCGGGTGCCTGGCTTTACGATCCTCCCGAGAAGTTTACGCTGAGCAGTTACTGGGAAATGGGAGAGGACGGGACGGACTGAACACGGTGCTGCGCGATGAGAAGGAGAGATAACATGTCGTTGCCCATTATCATGCATGTGAACTACTGCGAACAGGGTCAGACAATTCCCGAGATGTGCCGCAAGGCGGTGGCCTGGGGATTTGATGGGATTGAGTTCCGGCGAGTGCGTCGGGGCGTTGACGAGACGCCGGAAGCGTATGTAGATGAAGTAGGCAGAGCAGCGGAGGATGCGGGCCTCAAGCATGTGCTGTTCGGGGGGCCGGGGGTCAATCTGGCGGCGGAGGATGCAGACGAGCGGAAGGCGCAGATTGAGGAGGGTGTGCGCTTCTACCGGCTGGCAGCCGAACGCGTCGAGCTGACGGTGTGCAACGTGGGCGCAGGAAGCATACCGAGGAGAGATCGGAGTGCGCCATCCTGGGATTACCACGCGAGTGGATCGGGGGCGGCAACGGAGGATCACTATAAGTGGGCGGCTGAAGGCTACCGCGAACTGGGCGCGGTGGCCGAGGAATTCGGATTCAAAATGGCGTTCGAGACGCATATGGGGTGCCTGACGGACCTTCCAGAGCCGACGGCAAAGCTGCTGGATATGATCGATTCACCGGCAGTGGGAGCGAATCTGGATTACGGCAATATGGCGTATTTTGTTAAAGCACCCACGTTGAGCGAGGCGATTTCTACGCTGAGCGGACGGATTTACATGGTGCATTTGAAGAATTCCCACGCGGTCAACGCGGGCGATCACATGGTGATGGTCAAGTGCCCGCTGGGCGAGGGGATGATCAACAACCGGGAGTTCCTGCGACTGTTGCGGGAGGATGGGTTTGACGGACCGATCTGCATTGAGGGGCCCAGGCAAGGGGATCGGGAGTGGTTCGCGCAGCAGGATATCCACTATCTGAAATCGGTGCTGAGCGATGGCTGAGGTAGAGATGAAGGCCGTTCGGGCGGAAGCGGGGGGACCGCGTCGCAGCTCGGCAGACGCCATAGCGGGATGGCTGGCCGGGATTCTCGCGATGGCGATTTGCCTTACTGGAGGCTGGGAGGGACTTGCGAAAATGAGACTGATGACTATGGATGTATCTGCTACGGAGGTGCCCGATGTGCTGGACGCCTATCTGGACCGCAACTACTACACTACAGAGGATGTTGCCCGTCTCGCGGCCTCAGTCCATCTGGGGGCCACGAAGGCACAGACTGCCGACTTGAGGCTCTCTGTGTCTCTGACTGATGAGGACGGCGAGGCGATCACCACACATGAACTCAGGGTCGCTACGACGAATGCGACCGCACTCATCACGGAAGAACTGCCTCCCAACGCCCATGTATCCCTTATCCACGCGAGGGAGGAATCGCAGATTGAGTTGCCCATTCGCGAACTTCCACCCGGACGCTACCGGGTACGCCTGCGACTGGGCGATGGATCTGGCGAGCCTGTGGCCGAGTTGAACCTGCCCCTGCTCAAACATCCCCCTGCTGTGGAAGGGGCGACGGAGGTCAAGGTCGATCAGGTAAACCAGGCGTTGCTCGTAGATGGGAAGCCCTTCTTCCCGATAGGAATGGTGAGCCTGGAGATGGACGAGGCTGCTTTGAAACTGTATCGAGAAGCGGGCTTTAACACTGTCATTCGCTGGTGGGGGATGGGCCGCGCCCATTCTATACCCAGCGCGCTGGAGACACTGGAGGAAGCCCGCCGCAACGGGATCTATGTGGTCGAGCAACCGCTTTCCTTTACCGCGCAGGAGCGCAAGCTGCTCTACCGCTCGCCCACCTTTCCCCAGGACTTCAGAGAGGCCGTCGGAGAGCTTCCCGAATTTATCCGCGCCGTGCGGAGCCATCCGTCGGTGATCGCCTACTATGGTCCGGACGAGCCGCACCAGCCCTGGGACAAATCGCCCGAGCTTCTCGAGGATTTCTACGACGCGGTCCACGACCTGGACCCTCACCATCCGGTCTATATCTCCGGCTCGCGGCGGATTGACGCCGACTGGTACCGCATTGCCGATGTGCTGGGCATACACGTCTATTGGAGCCCCGTTGTCGGGGTGATTCCCGCGTACGACTATATGAACCATCGCCCCAACTACATGGCGCGATGTGCCGAGGCCGCCAGGCGGATCACGGAGCTGCGACGCCAGCCTCTGCTGATGGTTCCGCAGGGGGAACTCTACTCAGGCTCGCGGCGGCCCCACACACCTCGGGAGCGCCGTTTGAATGTCTATCTGGCGCTCATCCACGGCGCTAAGTCGGTCCTGTACTTCACGTCTCCGATTCGCCACCGAGCGACCTATGAGGACATGAAGGCGCTTTCGGCTGAACTCCACGCGATGGCACCCTCGTTGCTTATGCGTACTCCCCCGCAGCGTATCGTGGTGGAGCCTTCGCCTTCGCCACCTGAGGTATTCCCGGTTGTCCAGGTGCTGTTCAAGGACTGCCCCGAGGGCGACGGGCTGCTCTTGGCGGCTAACAGCAGTCCACGTACCGTTGAGGTCAGATGGGATCTCTCCGCAATGGGCCTGACGGCACGGGTCTCTGACTTCCATGAAGGTCGGGAATTCAAAGTACGGGAGGGGATCTTTTCCAACCGTCTTGAGGGTTACGCGACCCGGGCATACCGGGTGGCTGGCGTTTCGAGGAAACCGGGTTCGCGCGTGGACATCCGTGTGAGGCTGTCGGGCGTGGACGCGGTACCGGACACCGTGGAAGGACCAGGACCATCGAAGAACCTCCTTGCCAACTCGAGTTTCGAAGAAGCCGCCCTGTCGGGCTGGGCGGACTGCTGGGAGCTCTCGAGGGCGGCTCTTTCGCCCACGGCGATGGTGGGGGACTCCGGGGGGCCGGGACAGGACGGCACGACCGCCCAACACGGCCGGTATTCGCTCAAGATCCTCGGCCAAAAGGATAACACGGGAAGCGCCCGTGCCACCTATAAGCACCCGTATCCCAAAGCGAAGCGGAGGCATCCCGGGCTGCCCGTGGATCGAGGCAGAACCTATGTGCTGTCGGCCTATCTCAAGGCAGAATACCCGGGGTTGAAAGCCCGTCTGGAAGTCGCGAACTTCCATGGAGCGGGACGCTTCAAGAAAGAGATTGAGTTGAGTTCCGACTGGCAGAGGCACCAGTTGGTCTGCGCCATTCCCGAATCCGGGGAGGGGATGGACTGGTCGGCGGTGTGGATTCGGTTGGCTAACCTGGGAACGGGAGCGATATGGGTAGATGCAGTCCAGTTCGAGGCCGGAAAACGGGCGACGGCGTATGCGCCCGATGGATATCTGGCCTCACTGAGCATGGAATAGCGGGGAGTTATTATTCCTTTCCCCGTAGCTATTGTGACCATGTATTTTATGAACGGAGAGGTTGAGAGATGGATGAAATACGCCTTGGCATTGCCGGGTTGGGCGGCCGTTCCCGACGCTGGATCAGTACCCTGCTAAAGATGCCGGGCTACCGCATCACGGCACTCTACGACTGGATTGAACCGCTGCACGAGCGGGCGCTATCCCTGATCGAGTACCGAGACGATGTCGTGGTGTTCAGCGACTACGAGGATTTTTTATCTTATGAAAATATGGATGCGGTCGGTCTGGTTGTCCGTCGGAAGGACCAGGGAGCGATGGCAGCGCAGGCTCTGGAGGCTGGGAAGCATGTGAATATGGAGGTGCCCGCTGCACATACGATGGAGGATTGCTGGCGGATCGTAACGGCGGCGGAACGCACGGGGCGGGTTTATCAGCTTGCGGAACAGACGCGCTACTGGGGTTTTGTGGATGCCTGGCGAGACATGGTGGCTGAGGGACGGTTGGGGCGGGTGACTTATTGCGAGGGGCAGTATATCGGCTATTACGGCACGCGCCAGTTTTTTCAGGATTATAAGACAGGCCAGCAGTATCGCGTGGAAGAGCTTTCGTCGCATCCAGATGCAGAGCCGACCTGGCTGCACATGATGCCGCCGATTCACTATCTTCCACACGAGTTGAGTCCGATGCTGAAGGTTCTGGACGACAGGGTAGTTGAAGTTACAGCGATGAGTACCGCATCGCCCAGCTATTCGCATCTAGAGATCGATCAACCGGATATTCAGGTCGCATTGATGAAGACGGAGAAGGACAGGTTGTTGCGGATGGCGGCCGGGTTTATGCAGAAGATCCCGAGTCGCCGGGGACATCACTGGTATCAGGTTATCGGGACGAGGGGATGCGTGGAGTGGAAGCGGTCGGAAAAGGGTCACCCCCTGATGTGGCTGGCGGATTCCCAGATGCACGATATGGCCGAAGTAGATTGGCGGTTCGAGCGCACGGACGCGCCCGCAGAAGCGCACGGCAGCGGTCATGGGGATGCCGACTATTACGTCCACACTGCTTTTTGGAATGCCGTGGTTGGAAATAAGCCTCTGGAGTTCGATGTGTACAGAGCGATGGATACGGCGGCACCTGCGGTGCTGGCTGCGGAGTCCATCGCCCGGGGAACCGAACTGATGAAAGTTCCCGATTTTCGTCCAAATGAGACGCGGTCTTCCGGGCAGATGCCGGGAGGAGTTTGAGCATGCGTGTCGCCATTTTATCCGATCCACCTGATCTTTCGGATTACCTTGTCGAGATGTTCAAGATGTGGGGATTGGTCCTGTACGAGGTGGTGGGATCGGACCAGATTTCAGAGATGGATCCCGAAGATACGCCAGTGGTAGTTTGTCCCGCGTCTCGAGGTAACCGTTCGCTAATCGATTTCGCGCGCCGAGGTGGGACGGTGATCTGCTTTCTGCCTGAAGGACCTCTATCTGAGGCAGCCGGGCTTGTGTATGAGGGGGAAAAGGAGGTGCCACTGCGGTTGCGCGTTACCGCGTACCCGGCCCCAGGCATGGCGGGGGAGCGGTTTCCAATTGTGGGCTGTGCAAAGAATTACAGGCAGGCACCTGAGGTTCAGGTTCTGGGCTATCTTTCATATACAGACCGCTATGAAGGAGAAAGTGTCGGGATTACAGAGACGGTGGTCGGATGGGGGAGGATTGTGGTGTTCGCGTTCGATCTGGCTCTCTGTGTACTGTTGCTGCGGCAGGGCGACCCGAACCGCGCCGAGGTGGTTCCCAGGGGCACGGGGTGCGCCCGCCCGTCCAGCATGGCGATTGATATCGGGCCTCTGGACTCTGGCTGGATTCCCTTTGCCGACTTGCTTTCCAGGCTGCTTGTAGATACGGTACGGCGCTACCTGCCGGGGCCTGTGCCGCTTCTGTCGCATCTGCCGGGGATGGCGCCCGGCATCCTCCTTTACTCCGGTGACGAAGATAATGCGGATGTGGCGAGCAATGATGCGGAATTCGAGTGTGTGGCAGCCGCAGGCGGGCGCATGAATCTCTATATTATTCCAAATCGGACCCAATCTACGGCGCTGGATGTGGAGCGGTACCGCGTCCAGCACGATGTGGGGCCGCATCCAAATCTTCGGCCTCTGGACGGGTATCCTGTGTCGGAACGCTTGGTAGAGTTCGAACGGCAGATCCGGATGTTTCAAGACCAGTTCGATACGCCCGCGCGATCCCTTCGAAATCACTGCACAGCCTGGGCCGGGTATCTGGAACCGGTCGAGGTTATGGAGAAACTGGGTGTGGGGATGGATGGGAATTACTTTTCCGGCACGTATGGATATAGCCGGGAGGATGCGCCGTATGCTGCGTTTGGAGGGGCTATGCCGATGCGTTTCTGCTGGCCAGATGGCCGGGTGCTCAATGTCTTTCAGCAGCATACGCAGCTTGCAGACGATATTATGTTCGGGACCGCAGACTATTCCTACCGACTGTCGCCGCAGGTCTTTGTCGGTGTGCTGGACCGGATTTTCACGGATATCGAGACTCGCTTTCACACGCCTTATAGCGTGTGTATCCACCCCGGCAACTGGGTGAAATTTTCGCGCCCGCAAGGACGGGAACTGCTTCGCCAGGCGAATGAAAGACAATTCCCCATCTGGTCTTTCGACGGGTGGCTGGCGTTCTGGGAGGCGCGCGATACGTGGCGGTTCAACGGGATGACCAGGCAAGGACGCAGGCTGCAATTCGCGCTTGAGGGTGAACGATCGCACGACGCGCTCTGCCTTGCGATTCCATTGAAAGACTCGGAGACATCTCTTGTCGAGATAGAGTTGGATGGGGAGCGTGCAGAGTGGCAGACGGTCCGGCGCTACGGTGAGGACCTCGCGCTTGTGCCTGTACCGCCCCAGAAAACGGCTATATCGGTTAGCATTATGTATGGCAGTGTATGAAGCGCGGAGTTGCTCGGATGATTCAGAGTGCATTGGGGTTGCCTTTGAAGTGGATAACAGGTGGGCGACAGATCGGCTTTTTCGGTTCTTATTGCCTGGGTGCGGCTTTATTTATTGCAGCAGTAATTCTGACGGCGCATAACTGCATTGCAGATGGTGCTCAAGATAAGGGGGAGAAGATAGTGACAGTTCAACGTGACACCTATCTGGTCAACGCGGACCTGTCGAAGCTGGAGGGGGAGGGACTGCGTGGATGGGAGGTAGAAGGCGATTTCACGTATGATGCGGGGCGACAGGTTGGCACGTTGAAATACGAGATATCCGCCCGTCTGGTGCAGGAGGTGAAATTGCTTCCCGGCCATTATCTGCTGCGGATAGTGGCACGCACGAATTCGAATGAGGCCAGGCTGTTTGCCGACGCGCTGGATTACGATGTAACGGATACGAACTTCATCTCACCTGCTTACGGACTTTTCCGGATTCCGGTCGGTGTTTCGAAGGGCTTCAAGACTGTTGAGTTGCCGTTCTTCGTCGAAGACGGTGGGGAATTGGAGAGCGTGACCCTCGGTCTGCAGGCGCGAGAGGCCAGGGCCGGTCTGGAGGGACAGGACCGGAAGCCGAAGCTGATCGAGATCAAGGCGATCTCTCTCAACCGGCTTGGGGACACGGAACTGAAGCGGCGCTGGGCGCAGAATCTGCCGGTGAATCGCACCCACGGGTTGACTGGGCTGCGGGAAGCGGCCGACTTCAACCGGCCCGGATTTGCGATCTTCACCGATACTTATACCGGGGCGGAACTCTGGCTGATTACACAGGGACGGAGGTCGCACCTGCAATACCCCGGGGTATCGTATTTCAGCGACAGCGGCAAGTACGTTTTTGTGTCCAATCCCGGCATTGTCTTGAGGACGGATGGATCTGCCCGGTTTACGGGCTACAAGCGCAAGCGCGGGGGCACGCCGTGGCTCCCCGCGTGGTTGCAGAAGCAAATGCCGCCGGGAACCGATCCCGACGACTGGGTGGAGGTGGGGACCACCTCCAAAGCCGTGACCCTGCGCAACTTGATCACGCGCGACGAAATGCGCGTCGAGTTTCCCACGCGGGACGGCTGGACTCTGGCTTTGCTGCCCTCCGTAAAGAGCCCAATGCTGGAGCGACAGGGTGCGCCGAATGAGACGCTGGTCTGGGTCTCAAACGACAAGCGCACCATCGGTCTGTCCGATGTCAGTGGGAGAGATTTCCGCGAAGTCCCGGTGAAGACCCACTCGGCTGACCCGGAGAAGGATTACCTCAATGAGCCATTCTGGTGCAAGGGATGGGACGGCGGCTGGTACGTCGGCTACGTCCTCAACTGGCTTCCGCTGCACAATCAGATTCTCAAGACTCCGGAGAACAGCATTAATCCCGGGCAGGTCTGGGCACTGCCGATTTACAGGAACGATCTCAGGGGACCGCTATACGTGACGGGCGGATTCGAGAAACTGCAAGGCATGAGGCTGGAAGACGGGTCGGTTGTGCAGCGGGCAGAGGCTTTAGTTGGCGGGCATAAGGCGATGGATGGATCCCTGCGCTACCGGATGGATGCATCCAAGGTCAATACGCTGGCTGTGGAGAACATTGAGACGGGGGAGGTGACGTATATCGGCTCATACCCGTGGATGGAGCACATCGAGTGGAGCCAGAGTTGGGAGTTCGGGTCCATAAGGGGTGAACTGGCCCCGCAACCGCTTCTGTTCTTCGACCTGAAACACCGGGCGTTGTGGCCGATTGCTGTGATGAATTTCTACGACTACGGACAGCGGTTGAAGGACTACCGCGACGGCCAGAGGCTTGGCACGGAGCGGAAGGGGTACATCTTCTGGTCCGGCCAAACGAGCAGTCCAGACGGGACCAAGGTGATCTATGCATCGGCCATGCTTGCCCACAGCATGCGCGACAAGGGAGATGTGTACATCGCGGTGGCCCGTTATCCACATCCGCCTGTCAACGTGCGGTGTGAGGGGAAGCGTCTTGTCTGGGACCGACCGCTTCGCCACAGAGAGATCCGGGGATTCAATATCTACCGGTCCGATCGCAGCGGTGTGGGATACCAAAAGCTTCATTCGGAGACGGTAGAGGGGTTGAGCTATGAACTGTCTCGGGGAGACGAAGAGGGCTTCTATGTCCTGACCTCCGTGGAACACTCCGGGCTGGAGAGCCGCATGTTTTCCAACGAGGTGGTCGTGGGACCCGGCCGTACTGTACGCCATTTCTATGATGCCGAGACCGCGGAGTTCGAGCAGCCTCTGACGCCGGTTTTCGATCCCGAAGGGGCCGGGAATGGCTATGCCCTGGCGATCAAGGATCCAGACCTGCTCTACCGGGACCGTCTGCGGAAAGGGTTGCGGGGAGTTGGAAAACTTCAGATTTCGATTCCTTTCTCCCATTCGTACAGGATTTTTGGCCGCGTTCGATCTCTGTCAAAAAATGCACGCGGCTGTTTCAGCATCGAAGTAAGCGGTGTAGCCGCCGGCGATTTGGACGTTGAAAAACCGGTCTGGCACTGGGTGGAACTGAAAGGCGGTGTGGCGACGCTGTCTGCCGGGAACCTGACACTGCGGTTTGTTACTTCAAATGTTGATATCGCTCTGGACAAGGTTCTGGTGACCAACGATCTTGACTTCGAGCCGAGAGGAAAGGGCAACACGCCGATGGAACCGCCTTCAACGCCGTCCGAGATTCGAGTTGAAAAGGCCGATCCGTCTGATCCTGCGTCGCCGTATGTGAAACTGGTCTGGAACGCTTCGACTGCGCCGCAGGGGATTCGTTACTACAGCATCTACCGCAGTACAGCAGTGGATGTGACACCCGCCCAGGAAAATTTGATCGGAAGTTCGCGGGAGCCGGGTTTTGTGGATGTAGGCATAACGCACCCGAAGTATTATTACTGCGTTGTGGCGGTTGATAACTGGGGCAACCGTTCCCACCCTTCCGCGAAGATAGTTTTGACGACACGGGATTTCACGGACAAATAAGAGTCCATTCTGCTTTACGTCGCTCGCAGGATTTTTTTCAGGAGGAGATTGCAATGCGTTTTGGAATTGCCTGTCGGGATATCGTTCCTCCGTTTCGCACGAGAATGTACGGGTATGGTGCGCGGATAGATCTCTACGAAGATGTCAACGACCCGTTGACGTTCACGGCCATTGTGCTGGAAGAGGGAAACCGCCGTGCGTTGTTGGGTGCTGCGGATCTGGGCACATTTCCGAGGCTCGATGAGTTGTCCGGCTTCTTAGACCAACTCGGAGAGATCGTCGGGTGTCCAAGAGACCATATCATGCTGAACTGCTCGCACTCTCACGGAGCCGCGACAGTGTCGGATGAGCGATACAGAGAGTGGTTGTACGAAAAGGTCCGCGAAGCTGTGCAGGAGGCTTCGGAGAATGCGAATGAAGGCACGTTGTGGTACGGCGAAGGCAAGACGAGTTTGCCGTTGAACCGCCGCCCGGAGCGGGATGGTCAGGTCGTGAATGCGCCCAATCCGGGGGGTACGGTAGATGATCGCATGCGGCTCCTGGTCTTCAGGAAACCGACGGGAGAGATCGCTGCGCTCGGGATGTCCGTGGCGTGTCATCCGGTTGCCACGGGGGCACAGCACTTGCTGACAGCGGAGTATCCCGGGGCCTGGAGGACTGCCTTCTCCAGAGCGTTTGGTCCGGATGTGACGCCGTTTTTTCTTCAGGGAGCGGGCGGAGATATACGGCCCCGACATGTAGCCGAAGGGGATCACTGGCGGGCGATGAAGCACGCCGAGCTTCCCGGCATGGGACAGGAGCTTTTGAGGGAGATGCTGAAGATCCTCTTGGAAGCGGACTTCAAACAGATCGACAATCTGACACTTACGGGCAAGATCAATCGGGTTGAGGCGCCCTGCCAGAGGCTTTATACCACGCGAGAGGACCTCGAGTTGCTGAGGGAACGGGATGGTAGATTTGGTTCTTATGCGGAGAAATGTCTCCAGCATCTCAATGCAGGAGAGGAAGTTCCAGCCCAGGCGGAGTTTCACGTTCAGACCCTCTGGTTGAATAGGGAATTCGCCCTGATCGGCCTCGACGCCGAGCCGCTCCACGATCTGGGTCTGGCCATAGAGGATTCTGTTTCCCCCAGGCAGGCGTTGTTCCTGGGATATACGAACGGCTGTATTGGCTATGCAATGGACGGAAAGGAGACAGAACGGGGGGGCGGTACGGAGATCGGTACCTATCTTTTTAGAGGGTGGTCGGGGCCTCCTGAGCCGGGCCTTGAGAAAGTCCTGGCTGACGCTGTTGTGAACGAGTCCGGATGACAATAAACGAGGAGAAAATGCCATGCGTTTCGGTATTGGCCGCAGAGATATTACCCCGCCGCTTTACACTTATATGCACGGGTACGCGGCAAGGCGGGATACGAATGATGGGGTGAACGATCCCTTGACGTTTACAGCGATTGTGATGGAAGAGGGGGGGCAGCGCGCACTATTGGGTGCTGCGGACATCTGCACATTTCCGAATGACGGGAGTATGCCGGGCTTTCTGGAGCAGGTTGGGAAGGCGATTGGATGTCCGGCGGACAGTGTGATGCTCAATGCCTCGCACACCCACGGGGGACCGAGGATGCCGAGTTCTTCTCTGTACTGGAGGGGCTTTTCTTCGCGAACGGTAGAGGAGTACAGGGACCAACTCTACGCGCAGGTGCTGGAGGCTGCCCGTGAGGCTGCGGACAATCTGGTGGAAGGGAGCCTCTGGTATGGGGAGGGGAAGACACGACTGCCAATGAACCGACGTCCGGAGCGGGATGGCCGGGTTGTAAACGCGCCGAATCCGGACGGGCCAGTAGATGATCGGATGCAACTTCTGCTTTTCAGAAAGGCCACGGGGGAAGCGGCGGCGGTGGGAGTCAAAGTATCGTGCCATCCAGTTGCCACAGGTGCGCAACATTTGATCACGGCAGATTGGCCGGGGGCATGGCGCGCGGCATTTTCCAGTGTGTTTGGCCCCGATGTGATACCGTTTTTCCTGCAAGGAGCGGGCGCGGATGCACGCCCCCGACATGTGGCCGAGGGAGACCACTGGCGAGTGATGAAGCACGCTGAACTCGCCGAGATTGGCGATGAACTGCTGGCGGAGACTCTGGCGATCCTCACGGGGATAAATCTCCGTCCGGTAGATAATCTGACGCTGGAAGGGAAGATTAACGTTGTACAGGCTCCCTGTGAGAGGCAATATACCACCCGGGAACAGCTCGAATCCTTAAAGGGCGAAGGCGGGCTCCTGCAGCAATATGCGGAAGCAGGGCTGGAGCGCATGGATAAGGGAGAAGAGATCCCCGATCAGGTGGCGTTTCGGGTTCAGACCCTGTGGTTGAATCGGGATATGGCTCTGATCGGTCTGGATGTGGAGCCACTTTGTGGCCTGGCGAAGACAGTTGAGGCGGCGGTTGCGCCAGCACAGGCGGTTCTTCTGGGATATACGAATGGCTGTATTGGCTATACCCCCGATACGGAGGAGATGAAGCGCGGGGGGTACGAAACCGGTAGCTATCTGCCCAATGTGTGGTCTGGACCATTGATGTCGGGGCTTGAAGATCTGTTTGCGAGTGCTGTCGTTCTTCATGCGGGAAGTTAGAAACCCCTGTCAGATAGGAGAATTGATTGATGAAGATCACTGAAGTGGAACCCATCCTGCTCACGGTTGATATGCCGGAAGAGCATCCTTTGCGGTGGTCGGGAGGAGAAGCTGCCAGTGTGAATTGCGCGTTGGTGAGGGTGCATACCGACGAAGGCATCACCGGTCTGGGAGATTGCTACGGGTCCGGGTTTGTCGCGGGTGAGGCCACGGCCGAGTTGTTTCGCCTGTTCGGGCAGTTTCTCCAGGGCAAAGACCCACGAGATGTGGCCGGGTGTTACGAGATGATGTACCGCCGCATCCTGTACTGGGGGCGGTCCGGGCTGGCGGTAGCAGCGGCCAGTGCGTTGGAGAACGCCTTGTGGGATATTGCGGGGAAAGCGGCCAGCGTGCCGGCATATCGCCTGCTGGGCGGGTTGTGCCACGAGAAGCTGCCAATTTATGCCAGCGGCGGTCTGGAGCAGCCTCTGGAGGATCTGAAAGCAGAGATGAGGGCGCACTTGAAGGCGGGATTTCGGGCTGTGAAGATGCGTATTGGCGTGAATCGGGAACACGATCTGGAACGGGTAGCCGCATGCCGAGAGGTGCTGGGACCGGAGGTGAAGCTGATGGCGGACGCGGTGATGGGACACAATCCGGATCCGTGGACAGCGGCGGAAGCGGTGCGGGTAGCGAAGGCTTTAGAGCCTTACGATCTGTTCTGGCTGGAGGAGCCTTGTTTTGCTGCGGACTACGAGGGCTATGCCCACGTCCGCCGAAATACCTGTATTCCCATTTCGGGCGGCGAGAGTTCGTGTATGCGGTATGAGTTCAAACATTTTTTTGAGCGTCAGGCACTGGATGTGGCCCAGCCGGATGCGTGCCAGGCAGGGGGTATCTTAGAGTGTATAAAGATAGCTGCGATGGCCGATGCGTGTGGTGTAAAAGTGGCACCCCATGCCTGGGGGACTTCGATTACGGTCGCTGCCAACCTGGCCTGGGCGTTTGTCACGCCCAATACCGTGCTTGCCGAGTATCCGACCTGGCATTTTCCGCTCACAGACGCGCTATTTGTGGAAAAACCGCGGATTGAAGATGGGATGGTTTATCCTCCAACAACGCCTGGACTGGGAGTGGAACTTCCGAAAGAGTTGGAGGAAAAATACCGGTACCGACCAGAGGCTTCCAGGCTGGATATGCGGAGAGAAAGAAAATGAAATTTGGTGCTGTAACCCACGCTGTTGGGCATCTATGCGCGTTGTTAGGGGTGATGCTTGTGTGGGCGTGTTCTGGTCAGGTGAAGGAGGTGCTGGAGATGGTGCAACCCAATGTGGTTCCCAATGGGGGATTTGAGGCCGATACCGACGGTATGCCCGAGGGATGGGAACTGGATGTGGATTCAGACGATTTTTTGCTTACAGGTAAATTATCTACCAACTCCCATTCAGGTCGGTACAGTTTTTGCATTGAGAAGGGCATGGGCCGACGGGGCACAGACCTGCGTTCTCCACACTTTGATCTCAAGCCGGATGCCGCGTATGAGATAAGTGTCTGGCTGAGGATGGACAGTCGGTTTCCAAAGGATACAGTTCGCATGCAGGTGCGCGCCAACACCCACAGCGAGTTATTCGATTTGAGCGTGGGGAGGAGTTGGCGGAAATCTGCGGTTATATTCCGCACAGAGTCCGGGACCACTTCGGGACGCATTCAGTTTGATCAACTCGGCGGGCTGGCCGAGCGGCTCTACATAGATGATGTGGAGGTTAGGGAGACAGAAGCCGAAGATGACAGGCCTCCTATTCAGAAAACAGATCTTTCTGAGTTTGTGTTTCCCAGTGACCGTCCGCGTTTGGAGCATAGTGCGGAAGAGATTGAGGAGATCAAACGGTCTATGCAAGGGCGTGATATTCGCGAGCACGCGTGGGTGAAAAATGCAGACCCGTGGCTGGAGAAACAGCTACATTTTTTCGAGGAAGGGTACGATTTCCAAAAATACTGGACAATCGGGCGCCATTGTCCGGTAGATGTGAGGCTTCTCGAGCCGATTATACATCCCGATGGGACGACCGAGATGCAATGCCCGGTGTGTGATCGTATCTATCGGAACGAGGAACACAGGGCGTGTGCGCGTGCGATGTACAACGAACAGATGGCGCGCGGTGCAGGCTGGCTGGGTAAGGCTTATGCGCTCACCGGCGATGTGCGGTATGCCCGCCGGGCTGCGGAGATTCTGGTGGGGTTTGCCGGGCGCTACAAACAATGGGGTGGGGGTGGTCACGCGGTGCTCTATATGCTGCGGGAGTCTAATGGGTTTCTCATTCCCTGCACAACGGCGTACGATTATATCTATGACAGCGGTGTTTTATCAGCGGAAGACCACCGGAAGATCGAAGAAGATTTCTTCCGAGTGGCCGGTGAGTATTATTCAAACCACGCCGATACAAATGGTCGGATGAACAACCGGGGGGCGATCCACAATCGGAATGTAATGGCTATTGGGTCAGCCATAAACGACAGGGGATTTGTAGATCAAGCGCTCAATAGCACGCATTCGGGATTTCACACACTGGCGGCGCGCATATTCGATCCGGACGGCCTGGCGTGGGAGGGATTCGGTTACCATACCTACACACTGGTCGGCCTTTCTCCCATTGCTGAGATGGCGTACCGGATCGGGATCAATGTCTATGATGATCCCGCGTACCGCAAGGTGTTTGAGGCGCCGCTGCAGGTGTTTTTCCCCGGAGAGGTAGATCCGGAATCTCGTCATAGCCTGTTGGACGTGTATGAGATTGCTTGTCGAAGGTTTTCCGAATTGGGGAAGGCGATAGAGTTTCCGTTCGACAAGGAGGATAGGGTTAAGGTCATTCCCTCCTCATCGTTCAATTTCAAGCATTTTGGGTATGGGGTGCTGCGGTCGGGAGAGGGAGAGGATCAGATCTATCTCTCGATGAGCTATGGCAAAGAGGCGATGTTTATGGGGCATGCTCCCGCGCTGAAGTTCGCGTTGGTACTCTATGCGAACCGCCGGTTGCTGACCCCAAGGGGGATGCCTTCAGGTTATGGGCATCCGTTGACCGGGGGATGGTCCCGCAATCCTCTGGCGCACAATTCCATCACGGCCGATGACACGGATCAGTGGGGCCGCACGGAAGGCAAGTTGATCGCCTTTGAAGCGGCTCCCCGCGTGAAGCTGATGCGGGCAGTGGATAACGGCGCCTATGGGGATATCGCCCTGGATAGGACGCTGTTTCTCACAGACGGGTACGCGGTGGACCTTTCGGGCGCATATGCCGAGAGCGAACGGCACCGGTATGACCTGTGCTACCGGAGCTTCGGGGAGTTGAGTTGCCCACTGCCGTTCGAGGGCCGAGAGGAGCCTCTGGGCGTGGGGTACGGATATCAGTACCTGACGGATGTACGGAGCAAGCGTACCGATGAGACGTGGTCCGCAGATTGGCGTCAGGCCGAGGACAGCGCAGTCAGACTTACCGTTGTAGGCGGGTCTGAGACGGAGGTGATCGCCTGCACCTCCCCGAGCAATACGGACCGGGACGACGATGTGAATGCCCTAATTGCCCGTCGGTCAGCGCAAAGGACAGTGTTCACCGCGGTGTGGGAGCCTTATCGGGAAAAGCCATTTCTGTCGCGGATCGTGTCCTTGCCGGTGAAAGATAAGGGAAATGGGTCGGATCAGGTCGGAGGCGTTGGAGTCGAGGTGATCGGGAATGGTTCAGAGGCCACCGAGTGTTTTCTGGCTTCTTACACTCCTGGGGTAAAGAGGTACGGTGATATTGAACTTGACGGAAAGGTGGCTGCCGGCCGATGGGGAGATAGTGGGGAAGAGCCGGCTTATGTTTATCTGGTGAACGGCGTTTTGCTCAGGCGGAACTCGCATTCGGTAGAGGCCAGCGCGCCAGCTTCAATTTACGTCGAGCGATTGGCCGGGGATCGGCTTCTGGTGAAAACCGGGGACAATGGCGCTGGCAGGATAGCGATTGAAGGCAGGCTGTCGGATGAAGTTAAAGTAGAGTGGGATGGCGAGGAGGTGGAGACAGAGGTCGGGGATGCGGTCGTTTTTGAGGTGGCGGCGCAGACGTCCTACGAACTTTCTGGCGTGGAAGAATGGAAGCGCGTAAGGCTGGCGTGTGACGCTCAGGTAGCAGGAGTGGAAGCGGTAGAGGATGCGCTCGAAAGTGGGATGGAAATGCCCCCAGCAGAGGATGGTTCGCTTGCGGGAAATAACAAGATTGCCAATGCGGGATTTGAGGTCAACTACAAGACGCACGCAGAAGCAGAAGACCCCTGGGAGTGCTGGAATTCATACTACTGGGCAAAGTTTCGTCCTGCATATCATTACGATAGTGAGGGGGTGCATAGCGGAACGTATTCGCTCAAGATCCCGCGGGAAAACTGGGCAAATGAAGCGACGCGAGACGGGTGGATCGAGCAGAAGGTTTCCAGTTCTGGAGCGAACAAGACATATACGCTTTCCGCCTGGGTTAAGTCGAGTCTGAATCCGACGCGTGTGAGGCTGTGCATCTACGGCTGGGACCCGATGTGGGGGAGGGATTTCGATGGCGGCGTGTCGCCCCGGTTTGAGGTGGGTACAGAGTGGCAGCGCATCAGTTGGACGCGGAGCTTTGGTCCGGAGATCGCAGATGTGTATGTGATGGTGAAGCGAGAGCATCAGGTGCTGGGTGGAGATGTGTGGATTGACGATGTGCAATTGGAAGAGGGTGGTAAGGCGACGGCGTTTGTCCCGGATGCGTGGACAGAGGCGGCGCAGAGGTAGATCCCGGGTGGACCGAGATTGTGGCTGAATACTGATCGTACAACGGCCGGAGAGATAATCTGTGGATGAAGGACGTGTGATCAAAAAGTGGAACAGCGGCGGTGGAGAATACGCGATGCGCACAGCACGTTGGAGCGATCTGGCATCCTATGGAGCGATGCACCGCGAGTTGTATCAAGAGCGGGTAATGGCGAGTCCGAGGGACGCCGATACCCGGGTTGCAGGAGAAGAACTCGGCAGGAGACTTACGGACATGGCCTGCGGCACAGGTGTGCTACTGGTCGTGGAGACGGATGAGCGGATCGTGGGAGAGGGAACGCTTCAGCGCTCCAACGGAGACGGTTCGATTACTCTGGGGCTGCTGATTCTCAAGGATTTTCGCGATAAGGGAATCGGACGGCGGTTGATGGGTGCGCTGGAAGACGAGGCGCGCCGGCTCGGCAAACAGCGGATTGATCTGACGGTCTGGAGTGTCAACGCGCGCGGCTATCACCTTTACACCAGCATGGGCTACCGGGAAATCGGACGGTTTCCGGATTGGATTCGCTCGGATCTCGCGCTGGGCGGGACATCCGACCTGGTGTGGATGTTGAAGGACTTGTAGGTTTGGAGGAAGATAAAAGGCTCTATATAAGGGAGATAGTATGAAAAAGGGCATCGTCATTCGCGCATTTTCCGGGAATCCGGACTTTCTGGGAGACGTCGGTTTTCTGAGTGGTGCAGGCGATTTTTCGCGCTGCTTTGACCGGGCCGTAGAGGCGGGTTTCGAAGCTGTGCAGCTCTACGCCGACCACGAGGGCTATTTTTCGCTGGCCTCCGATCTAAAGGTAGCCGATGAGATCGCGAAGCGGGCGGAGAAGGCCGGTGTGGCACTCGCCAGTCTGGAGATCGCCCCGTTTTCCTACCTCTTCACCGATCCTAACCCGGAAGTCAGAGAAAAAGCAGAGCGGACCGTCCGCCGTGCGCTGGAGATCGCATCGGCAATGGGTATGCCGGGTGTGCTGGTCATCCCGGGCTATGTGGGGTTGCCCTGGGATCCTTCTGCGGAACTGGTCCCCTACGAAGAGGCGTACGACCGCACGAAGGCCGGTCTGCTCGCCGTTGCATCCGACGCCGAGCGTCTGGAGACACATGTGCTGGTTGAGAATGTCTGGAACAGAATGCTTATGACGCCCCTCGAAATGCGTAGCTTGATTGACGATATAGGCAGCGATTACGTAAATGTGCTCTTAGATACGGGCAATGTGGTGCTTTTCGGGTATCCCGAACAGTGGATTCGCTTGCTGGGCGAACGGGTGAAGGAGGTGCATTTTAAGGATTTCAGAGCAAATGTCGGGACCATTGATGGGTTTGTACAGCTTCTGGAAGGGGATGTGAACTGGCCGGAGGTGATGGCTGCTTTGAATGAGGTGGGATTTGATGGCTTTGTGACGGCTGAAATGTTTCCCTACAAGTATCACGGCGATGTGGTCCTCAGTCATACGTCGGCGGGTATGGACGCCATTCTGGAGAGAGTTTGAACTGTGAGCGAAAAAGTCAAAATCGGACTGATAAAGATAAGGAGTAATCGATGGATATCAGAGCGGGGCTTAAACGCCCAAAAGTCGACGTTCACTGCCATGTATCTACCCAACCGAATTCGGATGCTTCTGCAGATTCTCTCATCGCCAGCGGAGATCCCGTCGGCGTCACAGAATACTGGTGTTCTCGCCCTATTGGTGGCGGCCGCATAGCCTCTGTAGATGAAGTCCGCAACTGCAACGACGGCGTCCTGCGCGCTGCTGAATACCGCCCGCACCACATCCGGGGCCTGTGTTACGTCATTCCAGGTTACGGAAACGAGGCCGTTGCCGAAATCGAACGCTGTCTGGCCGCTGGCATGGTCGGTATCAAGCTCTACAACCAGTACAAACTCTGGGACCCCGCTGTCTGGCCCGTGCTCCAACTCGCGGCGGAATGATGAATGAAAAAAGGAGGGTTGATGTCGAAGAAAGGTTATCGAGTGGATTGTCACACACATCTCTGGCGCTATCCGGGTGAGTTGACCGATGAATTGGCGCGCGAGACTTTTATTATGCGCAATCAAGAGGTGGATCTGGATATCACACCCGATATGCACGTGGCTGCCGTGGCAGAGGTGGATTGCGCTATCGTGTTCGGGCTGCGGGCGCCGCTGACCGGGTTTCTGACTGTCAACGATACGGTTGCAGATTACGTACACACCCATCCGGAGAAGCTAATCGGTTTTGCTTCGATCTGTCCGACGGAGGACAACGCGCTTGAGGAGGTGGAGCGCGCGGTCAAAGAGCTGGGGTTGCGGGGTCTGAAGATGAGCCCGATCTACGGTGGATGGGACCCGCTGGATGCAGGTGCGCTGGCTATTTTTGCCAGGGCAGAGGAGTACGGGCTGCCCATTATGTTCCATCAGGGAGCGACTTTTCCGCGCAGGGCACCGCTGAAGTATGCGAATCCCGTTCTGCTGGAGGATATCGCGCTCCGGTTTCCAGATTTGAAGATGATAATCGCCCATCTGGGGCATCCCTGGGAGGCGGAGACCATTGTCCTGATTCGGAAGCAGCCGAATGTGTTTTCGGATATTTCGGGTCTGTTCTACCGGCCCTGGCAGTTTTACAACTCGCTGCGGCTGGCGGTTGAGTACGGGGTTGTAGATAAACTACTATTTGGAACAGATTATCCTGTAGCCACTTTTGAGGAAACAGTGGAAGGATTGCACCATGTGGTCCGGCTTTCCCAGGAGATGCGACTGCCTCCGCTGCCGGAAGATCTGCCGGACCAGATTCTGTACCGCGATACTCTGAGTCTGCTGGGGCTTTCTGATACTGCGCCCTGATGAAAGAACGGTATTCAATTCTGTGGAGGATGTGAAATGGCTGATATTATGCTTGCAAAAATCGATCTTTCGGGCTGTCCGGAGGGGAAGGTATTCGACTGGCCAGAACTGGATTGGACCATTGAGGACCGTCACTTCCCCGACTGGGAGTGTCCTCTGGCCAGAATACGGGATCAAGGACGCGGCCCAAATAGATCCAGTACTTTTCGAGTACTGGATGAGGATGGCAGGCAGGTGCTGGACCATGTCGATATGACCGACCGGCCGCTGGTTGTGGGCGATTTTCTGTGGAGAGACTATGCGGTGGAGGCATATGTCCGCCATATGTCCGCTACCAGTGAGCCGAACTCGGACGATCCGTACTGCTTTGTGGGTCGGAGCGGGTTGATGTTCAGGTACCGGACGCTGAGGCAGTACTATTTCTTTTGCATCGAGGGCTACGACCGGCTGGTGCTCTACCGCCGTGAGCACGCGCACTGGCATGTGCTGGGCGAGGTGGCCGTGCCAGTGGACCGATCGCGTTATCACCATATGAAGGCCGAGTGCCGTGGGGACCGGATCGTTTGCAGTTTCAATGGGCGGCAGTGTCTGGTGGCGAACGACAATGTCTATCAGACCGGGCGGGCGGGCATTCGCACCTGCACGCGGGCGAGGTTCTACGATGTCAGGGTGACGGCTACGGCCTCACAGAATGCCGCGTTTGTCGATACGCGGAGCCGCTATGAAAAGGAGGTAGCGGCAGAGCGGGAGAAGTATCCGAAGCCCGTTTTGTGGAATGAAATCGATCCCAGGGCCTTTGGCGGAGGGGTGCCCATATTCGGGGATATCAGGGGCCAGAAGGAACTGCTGTTGTTCCAGGATCCCTCAAATGGAGAAGACGCTCCGCGGATCCGGTCGGTGAGCCTGGAGGGAGAACAGGTGTGGGAGATGGAATACCCAAACCTGAAGACCGTCTCTCCAAAGCGGACGGTGATACAGGACATCGATGGGGACGGCGTAAACGAACTGGTGTCGGCCGGCGGGAACCGTCTGTCGATCGTAAATGCGATGACGGGAGAATTGAAGGCGGAGGCACCACTGCCCGAACCCGGACCGTTTCTGGTGCCCCGCGGACAGCCCCTGACAGATGAATATCTCCATGTGCAGCGGGCGATCATCCCCTGCAACCTGCGGGGAAATTCCAGCCCACGGGACTTCATCCTCAGGGATGGCGTATCGGGGGGAAGCGGATGGACGATCTGGGCCTACGACGAGCGGCTCAACCTGTTGTGGCAGCAGCGCGCGGATGCGCCCTGGTACGGGCATTCCATCTACTTTTACGATGTAGATGGGGACGGTCGGGACGAGGCGCTGTCCGGATATCATCTCTACGACGACGACGGAAGCCTGATCTGGCGGGTGGAGGGTGCCGAGTATTTCGAGATGAACGACCATGTCGATAATGTCGTTTTTGGAGAGATCGACGGAGACGAAGGGAATGGGCCTAAGATCGGCATTGCCGGTAGCAGCGAGGGGTTCCTTCTGGTCGATGCGCGCGACGGTCGGGTGCTTCGGCAGCACCAGATGGGACACACCCAGGATGTGTATGCGGGCAATTTCAGGCCGGACCTGCCCGGGCTGGAAATGTGGGTGGGCGACCGGTGGGACGCCTATGGACTTCTGGTGCAGTTCAGCAGGACGGGAGATCCGCTTCTCTCCCTGGAACCCGACAACGTCAGTCAGTCCGGGCCTGCGGTGAACTGGGGTGGAGATGGGCAGGAACTGTTGTTGTTGAGCACATCGGTGCGGGCACTGGGAATGTACGATGGGTACGGGCGGAAAGTCGTGGAATTTCCGGGAGATAAGCCGGCGGTTCCTCCGGGGAAGCCGTTCTGGCGTTCCTGGATCACGGCGCAGCAGATGGACCTGACGGGGGACGTCCGGGATGAGGTCGTATTGACCCGAGATGAGGTCATGTATATCTATACGCAGGACACGCCCTATCCCATAGGTGAGAAGATCTATGCGCCGATCCGGATGGGGCATCTCTCCTCCCCAAACTGGCAGGTCCATAAAGAATAACAAAGGAGATATTGATGGGAAAGCTGGCATTGATGGGCGGTCCGAAGGCGGTAACGCTCGACAGAAGGAAGTTCGCGGTTCCCCCTGTGAGCGAGGAGGCGATTGCGGCGGTGGTGGAACTGATGCGCAGGGGCGAGACCTCCACTTCACCATTGGTCGCCGAATTCGAGCGAGAGTTCGCCGATTACGTCGGCTGTGAATACGGGCTGGCGCTTACCAGCGGTACGGCGGCGCTTCACACGGCCCTGTTCGCGGCGGGCGTGGGTCCCGGCGATGAGGTGATTGTTCCCTCCTATACATTTATTAGTACAGCGACGACGGTGCCGGCTCTGGGGGGTATCACCGTCTTCGCCGATGTAGATCGCGATACGATGAATCTGGATCCCGCCGACATCGAGCGGAAGATTACGGGGCGGACCCGCGCGATCGTGGTCTGTCACGTCTGGGGTAATCCTGCGGATATGGAACCGATTTTGAAACTGGCGCGCTCACAGGGGATCGCCGTGATCGAGGACTGTTCGCACGCCCACGGGGCCACCTGGCAGGAGAAAAAGGTCGGTTCGGTAGGCGCTGTCGGCTGTTTCAGTTGCCAGGGCTCCAAGCTAATTGCGGCGGGGGAGGGCGGTGTGCTCACGACGAACGACCGCGACATGTACGAGCGGGCTATCGTGCTGGGCCGCCCGGAAAAGCGCGCTGAAATCCGCGAGGAGTCCTGGACGAAGCGTTTCGCCTTCACCGGGGTGGGCTTCAAATACCGGCCCCACCCGCTGGGCATTGCAATCGCCCGCGAGCAACTTCACCACCTGGATGAGATGAATGAAATCCGCGACCAAAACGGTGCGGTCCTGGACGCTGGCCTGGCAGATGTGGCTGATGTGGTGCCCCAACGGGTACTGCCGGGTTGCCGGCGCGTGTATCCTTACCACTACATGCGGTATGATCCGGACAAGCTCGGAGGTGTCTCGATGGAGACCTTCCTGCGGGCGCTCGCGGCGGAGGGTGTGGGCACCGGCCAAATCAGGTACGGACATTTGCACGGGAACCCGCTTTTCACGGAGGGATTTCCCTATGGTACGAAGCGTACGGCATCGAGCGTGCTGGGGCAGGAGACACCGGAGTTTGCCAATGGTCCGCTTCCGATGACAGAACATCTTAGGGAATATTCCTTCCGCGCGGCTCCCCGGCTCGAAACAGAGTGCAGGGAACTAATCAACCAGTATCTGGATGCCTACCACAAGGTGGCTTCGGCCGCCGATGAACTCCTGACTTACGAGAGAGAGCACCACCCTTGAAGTGAATCCCGGAACAGTGTTCAATGGCAGAAAAACCGCAATCCGATTCCGGAGCGTTCTATGTCCAATATCCAGACCCATATCTCTCCAGACGATGTCCAGCAGATGGGGGACGCCGATTTGAAGCTGATCGATAGCCACCAGCACGTTTTTTGGCACGGGCGCGATGACGCCGGACTAATCGCCGATATGGACCAGTACTGTATTGAGAAGGCCTGGGTGTTGACTTCGGAGCGGCCGGCTTCTATCGCGAAGAGCCTGGCACCGTATGATCCCCGCTGGAAAGGTGGTGATGACAATGCGCCCACGCTCCCGCTGGACGGCGTGATCGAGGCCTGCCGTCGGTATCCAGATCGATTGATTCCGGGGTACTGCCCCAATCCACTGGATCCGAGGGCGATTCAGAAGCTATCGGGAGCGATCGACATCTTTGGGATTCGGGTGCTGGGGGAGTGGAAGTTCCAGACATTGTTCGATGACCCTCGCTGTATTGAGATGTTTCGATTCGCAGGCAGCAAGGGCCTTCCCGTGGTTCTCCACCTCGATATCCCGTATGTTCCGCCCAAAGGTGGAACATACGATCCGAATTGGATAGGCGGAACGATTCACAATCTCGAGCGGGCACTGGTCGCCTGCCCGGATACGATATTTATTGGGCACGCACCGGGGTTCTGGCGGGAGTTGAGTGCCGATGCCGACGAGTATCCCCAGGTGAGTTTCCGCGACCCGCTGGTGCGTGGTGGCAGACTGCCGGATATGTTTGACCAGTATGCGAATCTGCGTGCCGACCTTTCGGCTGGCAGTGGATTAAGAGCGCTCACGGCCGATCCAGAATTCTCCCGAGAGGTGCTGATTGCGTACGCTGATCGGTTCTTGTTCGGCCGGGACTACTATGGCGGCGAGTTACTCGCGTTTCTGGGCAGTCTGGATCTTCCTGAGGATGTGTGGCGAAAGATCGGGCGAGAGAATGCAGAGGGGCTTGTTTCTGTTTAGTCCGATTTCATCCCGCGCGACCATATTTTTATCAGGCAGGATTTTCAGGATTGATCAGCAATGACCATGCAAGAACCTCTCGGGCAACTTGACTCTCCCGAAAGAACCAGACCCATGACGCGCGCCGTGCTTTTCGGCCTCGGTCTGGTCGTCGGTATCGATGTGCTGGCTATCCATGTGAAATACTTGCTCCCCCGCGGCCCAATGATGGCTTATAGCCATGTGCCAATGGTCGTGCTAATCGGTTTTGTCCTGATGCTCCTGGTCGGAGCAGTTGTTGCGCGTAGAACGAGGCAGCCACTGTCGCCCTCGGAATGGCATACGATTCTGGCGATGGGAATAGTCGGAGCAGCGGTCCTGTTCTACGGGTATTCCGGCTACCTCATTTCCTACATGGGCGCGCCGCACTACTTCGCCACGGGTGAAAACGAATGGGCCAATTATCTGCATCCCTACATTTCAGAGTGGCTGTTTCCCGAGAATGAAGAGCAAGCGGTGACCTGGTTCTGGGAGGGACTACCCAGAGGCGCACAATTGCCCTGGGGGAAGTGGATCTTACCCCTGTTCTGGTGGGGCGGATTGACCGTTGCTGCTTTTGTCCTCTATGCCTGCGTCACCACCATCTTCCGCAAACAGTGGATACACCACGAAAAAGTGGCCTTTCCGGCTATGGCTCCGCTGGTCGAAATGGCCTCCAACCCGGGAGATGGAAAGGGATTTCTCCCGGCATTCACGCGGAATACCCTCTTCTGGATTGGCTTCTGGATCGTCTTCGGGATGATCGCTTGGAACTGTGTCAATTACTTCATCCCTACCTTTCCCCAATTCCCCATCTACGCGCAAGGCAGTGCGGCACACCAGGGAGGGCGATGGATCTGGATCGATCGAAATTTTCCGCCTATCTACGGCATCCTCGATATTTTTACCATCTGCTTTTCCTATTTCGCAACTGTGGAAGTTCTGTTCAGCATCTGGTTTTTCGATTTACTCTTTATTCTCGAAGGGGGCCTGCTCAACCGGATCGGATTTGTGGCTACTTCGCCCTATTACTACTCGGGGGTCTGCTCATGGCAGACGAAGGGAGCCTTCTTCTTTCTGGTGCTTTCTACCATCTGGGCGGCGCGTTCGCAGATCCGGGATGTGTTTTGGAAGGCACTTGACTCCCAGGCCCCGGTTGACGATAGGGACGAACCGCTCTCCTACCGCACGGCTGTTGCAGGGTTGGCTATCAGCCTGATCTACATCTGGGTCTGGTTGGTCCGGATCGGATTCGATCCTTTCCAGGCAGTACTGCTGATCTTTGGGGCGATCTTCACCTATTTGGGACTGGCGAGAATCCTGTCTGATACGGGGTTGCCTTATGTCAACGCCCCCGTTTGGGGAGGGTGGGGACTGGTAAGCCCCTTTCTGGATGGGGAATCCATCCACGCGAGCACCCGGGTGGCCGCACGGACCTCGGGCGTCCTGTTGTCCAATTTTAAGGGATCCTTCTTACCCGCTCTCAGTCAGGTCGGACGGGTGGCTGAGGGTGTGCAGGTGGAAAGCCGGCGACAGCTCACAGGCGCGATTTTTCTGGCTTTTGTGACGAGTGTGGTCACATGCGTGTTGGTGACACTTTATCTGGGTTATCGACACGGCGCACTGAACTTCACAGGTTGGGTAGCTATCAGATCCGGCAATCCGCACTACGATCGCACCGCGAAATCCGTCAGATCCTTTCTGATGCAGGATACCGATGCACCGATCTTCATAGAACATCCCGACCAGTTCGCCTTTTTTGTGCTCGGCGCGCTGGCTACTGCATTGCTCTTCCTGCTCAGGCGTCGGTTCCCGTGGTGGCCTCTTCATCCGGTGGGTCTCACCATTTCGGGATCCTTCCTGGCTCGACGGACGAGCTTGACGATTCTCGTAGCCTGGCTGATCAGATGGATTGCCGTAAAGGTAGGGGGCGCATCCTCGTACCAGAAATCCCGACCCCTATTTCTGGGCTTGCTCGTCGGCTATGTCCTGGGTGTCGTGTTATCGCTCTTCATTGACCTGATCTGGTTTCCCGAGCAGGGCCACATGGTCCACCGGCTTTAGGTCTCGCGTTTTCCAACGCGAGTATCAGATGCATACAGCCTAATCCAGCGTCCTCCGTATAGGCATGATTTCTCCTTCTTTGATCACCAGTATTTTGTTGGAAGATATTTCTTCGATTCGATCCACTCTTCCCGATGGCCATCGGACCTCTACGAGGTCTATCCGTTTCCGCTTTCCCAATCCAAAGTGCAACCGCAGGTCGTTGGCCGATTGGTAGCTGGCCGCGCTGTGTAACTCCTTTACCTGCCGCAGATCGCCGGATATCACGGTTACCCGTGCCCCAATTCCGTCCCGATTGGAAAGGTTAGCGTTTTTTGTTACTTCCGGAACACTTCCTCCTCCAATTAGTCTCACCATCAGCCAGTTGTTCCGGTTGCCTCCTTCATTCCGCAGCAGATCTGGTCGGTCGGCGACATTGGCCACCAGCAGATCGATATCGCCGTCGTTGTCGATATCCCCCGCAGCGGTTCCACGGCTCGATTTGAAGGTACTCAAACCAGGGCCAAAGCGTGCCGAAGCATCCGCGAATTGCCCGTTGCCCGTATTTTCGAAGAGCTTATTGCGCTGTTTGTAGGGAGACTCATCAGAGATAAGCTCGATGTTGTCCAGGACATGCCCGTTCGCGGCAAAGGCATCGGCATCTCCATCGTTGTCCGCGTCTAAGAAGACCAGCCCAAATGTCAGATCATTCAGTGTTGAGGCCAGGCCTGCTGTCTTCGTCGCATCCGTAAATGTTTCATCTCCGTTGTTCAGGTAGAGGGTATTCGTTTCCGTTGATAGGTGTCCAATCAGGATATCCGAATAGCCGTTCCCATCTACGTCTGCAATATCTACTCCCATTCCCGCTTCGGCATGGCCCATCTCGTTGAATGACACGCCGGACAGCAGGGCGATTTCTTCAAATGTTCCGTCTCCCAGATTGGCAAAGAGGTAGTTCTCCATCGAATCGTTGGCCACATATATGTCCAGGTCCCCGTCGTTGTCGTAGTCGGTGCCCACCACGCCCAGTCCTCTCGCTCCCGGTCGGTAGATGCCGGACTCGCGGGTTACATCTGTAAAGGTTCCATCTCCTTCGTTCCGGTAGAGTACGTCCGGAACTCCCGGGTAGATATCCGGGTGGCAATAGCCCAGCGTAGTTGTCCCGGGTATTCTGCAGTCTCTATCGTTTTCCAGAGTACAATCGATGTAGTTGAGCAGATAGAGGTCCAGGTCTCCATCCCGGTCATAGTCGAGAAACATGGCGGTACTACCCCAGCGCTCATCTCCCACTCCGGCCCGGGTGGTCACATCCGCAAAGGTTCCGTTGCCCTCATTGCGGTAAAGCACGTTGGGGCCGAAGTTGGTCACATAAAGATCCAGGTCTCCGTCGTTATTGTAATCTCCCACCGCACATCCCAGACCGTAGCCCGGATTGCCCGTTGCTGATACTGCCGTCACATCCGTGAACCGCCATTCTCCGTCGTTTCTGTAAAGCCGGTTGGTCGGCGTCACCGTTGTCTGATAGCCCGGCAGCGGTGCGCCATTGATCAGGTAGATGTCCAGATATCCGTCGCCATCGTAATCGAATAGCCCACAGCCAGGGCCCATTGTCTCTACTTCGTACTTCCTTCCACTGGCTCCGTTGACGTGGACGAAGTCAATGCCCGCCTGGGCAGATACCTCCACAAATTGCACCTCCTGGCACCAGACATCGAAGCCCCAGAAGAATAGAACGATTACGGTGCAAAGTTTCATCTTTTTGTATTTATCGAAGGCGTTCGGTTTCATAAAGCGGTTGCCTTTAGGCCAAATAACAGATAGAATGAATAAAATAAATTTAGATTACAAATATATGCAAATCAAGTTTTCAATAGGTTTGCATCGGGTATGTATTGCGAGGCTCAAACAAATGCTCGAGTGTTCCGATCAGTTTTTCACCTGAAGAAACACGGAGGTGTGATATGATGCTCAAAGAGAAAACAAATTCCGTTCCGGCATTGACGGACGAGACATTTGAGGCGTTGTTCGAAGCCTGCCGTCCCCAAAGGGAACGGTGGACAGATATCCCCTGGATCGGGGAACTCTGGGAGGGGCGGCAGAAGGCGGCGCGCGAGGAGAAACCACTGTTTATCTGGGCGATGAACGGCCATCCCCTGGGGTGTACGTGAAATAACGGGGTTACGGGCCGTGCGCTCGTTTTTTCAGATCCGTGCGTGATCGAATTTTTGAACGAACGGTTTATCCCGGTGGCTGTGAACAATACCCGATTGCAGCGGCAAGCCGATGATGAGGGCCAGTTTTTGCGTTTGATCTCTTGGCAGGGAAGGTACGGGTATTCTTTTGACGAAGCGCAGGCCAGATTGGAGGATATCGATCACGGGCTGAACCATCAGGGTTTATATGTGGTGACGACAGAGGGAGAGGTGTTGGGCAGCCGCAACAGGCTGTTTCCGGGTGGCAAGCTCCCTGTACATGGTGTGGGTAGCGATCCAGACCAGTTCTTGTGGATGTTGAGACGGGCGCTGGCGAATTGGGAGAATCGCAAGACCCAGCGCGAGGCATTGAAAATCGAAGATCTGACATATCGAGATCCCACATTTAGCTGGACGGAGTATCCGGAAGACGGATTGGTTTTACACCTGGGCGTTCGGGACCTGCCCCGGCAGGTGGATACGCGGCCTTCGGGAATGAAGCGAGAGGCACATAATCAGGATTACGTCTGGTTTCGACGGGAAGAGGTGCTGGCTATGGTTCCCCTCGATGCGGATGTGGGCGATGTCGTTTCCTTGTCCGAGGGGCTGGTCAGACGGCTGGTGCGTTATCACCTGGCGGATTATGTCCGGGGGGAAACGTCTTCGTGGTCGTCTGAGGCGATCCGAGATGCGGCTATGGTATTGACGGTGACTGAGGAGACACCGGAATGGGTGAATCTGAGGCTTTCCGGGTCCGCGCAGTTGTTCGAGGAGGGGAGTTGGTACGAGGGCGCGTGTCGGGAGCGAGGGCTGGATGCATCACTGTTGGGGTATCTGCGTTTTGATCGGCGAGTGGAACGGTTTGCGAGGTTCGATGTTGTGGCGGTGGGATCGCGGTGGGGCGGTACTGAGTACAATGTACGACAGGACGATTTGGAGCCTGCGCCAATCGGGATTGCGATGACGATTGCCGGGCAAGAGGCGAGAGATCGCACAGCTCCGCATGCGTGCCAGAGTCGAGGTGGTCTGGAAAGGTATTTTAATGCGTGATTTGATAGTTGGGATATGTTTTGTCGCATTTTTGGAGAGACGATGATACGGTGCGAGCGCAGAGCGGAACTCGAGATCGAAACACCGCATCTTTGTGCGGCGGTGCGGACCGAAGGTTATGTGAGTGGGATCAAGAGCAGATCGTTTGTAGATAAACGGACGGGCGCGACCGATCTGGGTTCGGGCCTGCACATTATGGACTTTTTGCTCGTGCCGGGGTGGGGAGATGCAGAACAAAATCGGATCTACGACGGGAATCTGCCCAAGCGCGTCGTGGAAGGTCCCCAGATCTGTACGCGGGCACGGCAGTTGGACTATGAGATTATCCAGGGTGAGGCGTTTCTGGCTGTGCGGCAGTGGTTTACGTTTACAAGCGTGGTTGAAGGTTTCCAGGCCGGGTCGCGGTGGGAGCAGACGTTGCTATTTCTTCCGGATACGCGGTACGTGCTTTCGTGTGAGCGGATTTCTTGCGTCAATAGTGCAGATTGTTTGTTCTACCGGATCGACATGCCCGGCCACTTGCACCACAAGGATGGAGATTCTTTTACGCGGATTTATCTGAGCTACCACGGGTATATAGAGCCTTCAGAGTTCATGACGGATTTCCCCCTGGACGAAGGATTCCTCTATCAGCGAAAAGAGGACGATATTCCCGATCGGATCATCCGGGCATACGAACAACGGAAATCGGATGGCACATCCGTGTGGCTGGCGGGTATGACGCTGGATCCGGCGGATGTGTACGAGGCATGGTGCCATCAGCGGGGTTATGTCTGCTTTATCCAGGAACTGCACGGTCGGAAGGTAGCAGCAGGGGACGCGATCGGGGCCGCATACGTGGTGGGATATTTCGATTCGGTGGATGAGATGAATGCGGTTTACGACCAGTATCGGGGAGTGCGCTCAATTGCGGTAGATGATAACGGATACACTTTGCTGGACGAGGTGGAGAAAGCCGATGGGATTTAGTGCCCATCGGCTCAACCGCCCACAATAAACTCCCCACCTATATCCGCAGCAATCTGCGTCCAGATTTCGTCCCTGGAAGGGCCGAAAACAGATCTGAGAATACCCATCTTTCCTCCGTAGTTGTAATGCTTGATAATCCTGATAAATAGCCAACCGATTCTGCGATTTACTTCAATTGTTCCTCTATCCAATCCATCCACTTTACAAGCTGTGAAAGGTATCTTGATACCCTTTTGTTTGATGATGGTGTCAGGTGAATATACAATTCCTGGGTTTCATTGAGAAAGTCGGTCCACTGTGGATATGACGCCTTTAGCACCGGTATTGTGTCAATGCCTTTAGGCGAACAAAAGCGTCCTTGTACCATCAAGAGGCAAGCCCCGCCTAATACGCCAAGCCGCGCTAACTTGCGGAGTTTTTGTCGTGTATCTTCAGGTAGAGAAAAGTCAGTTGTATTTTCCTTTTTTAATCCCGCTGCATATCGAATGAGATCCAAAACTGGCTGAAAATATTCTCGCACCCAAGATGGGGTGAGAGTCGGCAATTCGAACTCTCCTGTAAGATCACGTCCCCAAACAAGTGTGGCATCATAATGTAAACGAAATCCAAATGCTTGATGCCGTGACCGCAGGTCTTTATTCGCCCCCGGTTGTCCGCCCTGCAAGACATCATCGATTGAACGTGGTGGGGAAAGTCCATGCGCACGAGGAAACTCGCGATCAAGTCTTTCCTGCGTTTCTCTACACCATTGGTGGTCAGTCTTTCGTAATGGACCCCTGATGAAGGGGTGCAAGTCAAGATCGGAAACGCCCTGAATAGCTTCATTTCTGTGAACACTGCCCCATACGTAGATTGAAATTAGTCTCGCTGCAAAGTGCGCGTGGTACTCCAAAATATGGCGCTGAATAAGTTGAACGAAATATTGATCGTCAAATAGATTCAGATTTTTGTATTTCTCGGAAGTATTCAGTTTCATGACGTGGCTGCCTTGAGGTCCAATAAAAGATAGAGTGGGTGAAACAATTTAGATTACAAATATATGCAAATCAAGTTTTCAATAGGGATGAGGGAACGCCTGATCAGAGATACATGTCTAATAATTCAGGACCGCGGATAGACAAAAAATGACCAGTAGGAGGTTATCCCATGAGGATTGTCGGGCTTGTGATTATCGCGTGCTTGTTGTGCGCTTTGAAAGCGAATGCCTACAGTGCGGATTTGGATCCAGATACCTTATCCGTAGAGGCTGGCTATGGTCGAATAGTGCTTCCGGGGACACAGGTTCAACTCAACGCCACGCTTACCAATGGTCCGAGTGCCCGTGTTGTGTGGCGACAAGTGCAGGGGACGGCGGCGACGATCAGTTCAGCCAACGCGCTCCAGGCGACTGTTAGCGTTCCTGCCAATGTCAGTAGCGCGGAGACATTGTTATTTGAAGTGCGTGCCGAGATGGAATCTGGTCAACAAGCATCGGATACGGTTTGGATCGAGGTGTATGTACCTGACCAGAATCCCGCCGACCTGACGCTTATGGCAGATTTTTCGCCGAAAGTTGGTTGGGAGTGCAACCAGGATCCAGTAGAGGTGCCAGAGGTTCAGACCCGCGTTCTGGAAAACACCATCGAATACACGACCAATGGCATTCCCGCCCATGCGACGGGAATGTTTCCCAATCGAGGAAATCCGAACATGATTTGGTCGGTACCTCAAACCTGGCACATTCCCCGCAATCCCGAAAAGACGGATACACCTACCGAAATGGCTGTATTTGGCATCACGCTCGAGGGCATCAAACTCGAACGCGACACTGCTGAGAGTTATCGCAACCAGCGGCAGTGGAATTACGAGGCGCTGACCCCGGGTATGGCGCGCCGGTTGAGCGGCAATGCGCGGTTTGAATGGCTGGGTACAGATTGCAATAACGCGCACGTTCAGCCGACGGGTATTTATCACTATCACGGCGTGCCGCACAGCTTGATAAATGAACTCACGAGTGGGATGGAGAGCGAGGAAATGGTATTGGTCGGGTATGCTGCCGACGGTTTTCCAGTCTATGTCGTCAGTGGACCCAATGCTCCTGAGGGGAGTTGGGAATTGCGCCAGGGTACGCGAGAAAGCGGACCCGGGGGAGAGTACGACGGCACGTTTCGGGAAGATTGGCAATTTGTCGAGGGTTCGGGCGATCTCGACCTATGCAATGGGCGGTTTGGGATTACGCCCGAGTTTCCGGAAGGGATATACCATTACTATCTTACCGATGACTACCCGTACATGCCCCGCTGTGTATGGGGGACGCCAGATCCTTCGTTCAGGCAACGTCGGGCTGGTGGCCCAGGCGGTCCAGGTTTTAGAAGGCGTCCACCACGTCGTTACTGATCTGGTATTCATAGATTGAACAATATTCGCATATAACTTGAGCGGGTATATCCGTGCGGAGGAGACAGACATCATGTTCTCAAAATTATTGAAATCAAAATGGGCTTTGGGTGCGGTCCTCGCTTTATTCTGTATTTTTAGCCCAATCACTTTGAAAGCATCACTACCCGATTTTGATGGCGATGGCAAAGTCGATTTTGCCGATTTTATACTTTTTGTAGCTGTATTTGGGCAATCGGCAGTTGGGCAAAATGCAATTTACGATCTGGACGCAAGTGGAACTGTAGATTTTGGAGATTTTTTAATTTTTGTCAGTGCATTTGGGCAACCCACCTCTGATACAGTTCGCGGTGTTAGCACGCAGGGTTTTGCAACGCAAACAATTTCCAATCTGCTCGATTGTCCCGGGGGGCGTATAAGTCGTGTGGGGACAATTACATCTGACGATGGCAATGTGTGGATTATGCCTGCCGAGACGCAATACACAACCGCAAGACATGCATCGGATATGTATAACCAATGCACAGGTGTTTTCACTTCTAATAGCAATGCTCTCAATTTGTCGGCTGTGCCAGTCGTAGAGATTGATCAAGATGGTGAGACGATTACGGGATATATCTTTGCCGACAATTACTTTGAATTGTATGTCAACGGTACCTTGATCGCTGTTGATGCAGTTCCTTTCACACCGTTTAATTCGAGCATGGTTCGGTTTAAGATTAAGCGACCATTTACGATTGCAATGAAGTTGGTCGATTGGGAAGAGAATTTGGGGCTTGGTACAGAAGCCAATCGCAATTTTTTACATCATCCTGGAGATGGTGGTCTAGTAGCGAGTTTTCACGATGCCAATAGAAATCCTGTTGCAATTACAAATGGCCAATGGAAAGCACAGACTTTCTATATTGCACCGATTAGAGATTTGAGCTGTATTGTCGAGAAGGAAACCGAGCATTTGTCCGGTGACTGTGACACGCGTGATACAAATGATGGTAGTCAATTTTACGCAATGCACTATCCCGTCCCATCTAACTGGTACGATAGCGACTTTGATGATTCGACCTGGCCACAGGCATATACTTATACAAATGCGACAGTTGGTGTGAACAACAAACCCGCATATACAAATTTTACAGATCTATTTGATGATCCAGAACACGATGCACAATTTATATGGTCATCAAATCTCATTTTGGACAATGAAGTGATTGTGCGATATACCGTGAAGTAGTGTTCTGCTATGGAGGAATTGGACCAATGAAGCGCAGAGAGTTTCTCGGTGTAGTTGGGCCTGGTGTATGTGGGATGCTTTAGATTCATGAATCACTTCCTGCGGACCATGTATTGCCACCTGCCCGGACGGTTCCTTCTGCTTTTAGAAACTCCGCGCAGTGGATCCCGCCGCCCAGACTGTTGACAGATGTGATTTCGTGGCCCATTTCGATTAATCCGTTCACGATATCATCGGGCAGGGCACGGGTCACACTTACCGGCTCGTGGGTTTGTACATGCATTCTCGGTCCGCTGACCGTCTCGAAGGCTGTTGCGTTGTAATCGACGATTTTTTGTGCCGCACGAGCGTTCACAGAGATGATGCGCCTGCCGCCTGGCATTCCGATTGCGACATCCCGGTCTGGAAGCTGAATGATGAGCGGAACGGTGTTGTTCAGCGGTCGCTTGAGCGAAGCCACGGAATTTTTGCGACCGGGGCTGGGATCTAATCTGCACATTCCATGGCCCAGAATGATGCCTGTATCCGGCACCGTGACAAGGGAACCGAAACCACCGCCTTGAGAAATTGTTACGGCCGCTACATTTCCTTCGGCATCTGCGGAAGAAACGTGGAGCGTGCCATCATTTGAATCACCCATTGGGGGTGGCACAAGCTGATCTACTGCATTGGGAAACTGGCGCAGTGTTTCCACTCGGCCAGCTGCATAATCTTTGCTCAGCAGTCGCTCGATCGGTACATCCACATGGTTTGGATCTGCGAGATGGAGAAGGCGATCTCGCCAGACCAGCTTGAGAAGCTCGGCGAATTGGTGCCAGTACTCGACCGTGTCTTCCGGCAGGGGATCGAAGCACTCCCACATGTTGAGCAGTTGCAAGCTGGACAATCCGCCGTTGGGCAAAATTGCACCATGCACGGATGCCTCGCGGTAGGTCGTGGTATATGGTTCGGTCACGCGAGGTTTGAAGGCAGCCATATCTTCCATTGTCAAAATACCTCCAGTGGCCTGAATGTGATCCACTATTTTGTGGCCGATTTCCCCCGTGTAGAAATCCCGCCATCCAGCTTCTGAAACTCTTGCAAGGGTTTTTTCCATATCGCGGCGGTGCCAGATGTCATCTGCTGTCGGGATGCGTCCTTCGGGCATCAGGTGTTTTTCTGTTGCTTCAAATTTGCGGATCACGTTCTGGAGATTTTTGATCGCCCCTGCAGTAGAACCAAAGGGGAAGCCATCTTCGAGTAGCTTCAGCGATGGTGCTACCACATCGGACCATTTGAGTTTTCCCCACTTTTCCCAAATGGTGCCCATGCCTGCCATCATGCCCGGGGGACCAATGGCGAGAGGTCCATGGACGTTGGCATTGTCCTTTACGCTGCAGTTGTATTCCTTTTCATTGATGCCTCCGCGGGTACGCGTTGGCAGGATGGTGTACATGTGTTCGTGAGCCGCTTTGGGCGAAATTGAATTGGCGTCTATTGACCAGACTTTGCCTGTGGCGCCTTCCAGAATCACGGCACACAGTACATAACCACCCACACCCGTAGATTGTGGCTGTAACATGCAGCATGCCATACTGGTCGCCACTGCTGCATCAAAGGCGTTGCCGCCCTGTTCGAGTATTCTCGCACCGACTCGTGCCGCCTCTGGAGGTCCGGCTGCCACTGCTCCTGTTGTGCTGGTAACTTCTTGTCCCTCAGTCATATTCAATTTTCCCTGTATTATTTCGCTGCATATTGATTTGCGCCAACATTGCTTGGCGTCCGTTGATTGGCGCACATAAGGTGGCATACTAAGTCAGAAGGGTTTTCTAACTCTGCCAGTTGGCCGCGCATATCTTCTTGTGGGATGAACCAGGGGCGCATATACATGCCGAGGAGAACAGATCGAATTTCATCGGTTTGGTTTGGGCGAGCTGTATGCCAGCAGGCACCGTGCATGACAATGGCGCTTCCGCGTTTGCCTGTGAGGATTTTACCGCCGTCAATCCATTGGCTTTTTAGTTCGGGCGGTGGCGGTTCGCCTTTGAGGTGGCTTTGGGGCAGCATGGCGGTTGCGCCGTTTTCTTCGGTGAGATCGTTCAGGAGCCAGATGGTTTGACCTGCGAGACGGCCGGGTGGCCAGGGCGGTTGCACAGACCAATAAGGGTAGTCTGAATGCCAGCCAAAACTGTCTGCGCCCGGATAAACTGTATTGCCAGACCAGGTGGAGCAGACCATGTCGTCACCGAGGTATTTGCGCCACAGGGTTACGATGGTCGGGTGGGACATGAGTTCGAGAAAGATGGGGTGCTTGACGGCGATGCGCCCTACGCGCTGCGTTTTGGCTGCAAGCGATTGCTCGGTGGCTTCGTCTTTGAGGAGTTGCTCAAGAATACCTCGTGCTTCATCGGCTTTTTTTTCTGGGATGACTGAGGGAATGATGTGGAAACCCACTTCATCAAGATCGGTCATGATTTTTTTATAGTCGAGATTTGTTGGCATTTTTGCTCCTGTTTTATTTCACTGCGTACTGCGTCAATTTTTCTTCGTCGATTTCAATGCCCAGTCCCGGGCGGTCGGGTAGTTCGAGATAGCTGCCGTTTCGGGTGAGGGCGTGTTTGAGGATCTGGTCGCTTTTTAGCTGGAAGCTCTGGTCGAAGTGTTCCATGATGACGAAGTTGAGAATGCCTGCCGAGAGCTGAAGTTGCGCGGCGGTAGAAAGGACATTGCCCGCGCCGACGGCTGGGGCGAGTGGAATGTCGAAGGTTTCGGCGAGGTGGGCGATGCGCTGGCTGCCCGTGATGCCTGTTCGCGCGAGGTCGGGCAGGAGAATGTCGGCGGCATGTGCTTCCAGAACAGCGCGGAATTGATAGGCGTTGTAATATTCCTGACCGATGCAGATGGGCAGGGTGAGGTCGCGCGGTACTTCGGCATGGCGGCGGAGGTCTTCACTTGGCACGGGCGATTCGAGCCAGAAGACGTCGAATTTTTCGAGCTCTTTGCCGAGGGCAATTGCACCGGGTACGTCGTAATGCCAGGTGAGATCGACGAGAATATCGACGTCGGGGCCAACGGCTTCGCGTGTGGCTTCTACGACGGCAACGGCATTTTTTAGAGGGCGGTTGAGGTGATATTTGACCGCGTCGTATCCCATTTCAACGGCTTTGAGGGCTTGCTCAACACCGATTTCGGGCGTGGGACCATGGATGTTGTTGTAGATACGCACTTTGTCGCGGTAGGGTCCACCGAGGAGGACGTAGCAGGGTACGTCGAGGGCTTTGCCCGATAGATCCCAGAGGGCGTTGTTGATGCCCGCAAGGGCAGCCGCGAGATAACCCGCGCGGTAGCCTCGACCGCGCATGGTGCCGTAGGTCATGTCGTAGAGCTTTTCGCGGGCGAGTGGATTTTCGCCGATGAGAATGGGGGCAAACAGGCGATCTACCACTGCTTTGGTGGCTTCGGGCACGAGCAAGGATTGGCCTTCACCCCATCCGACAAGGCCATTGTCGGCGGTGATTTTGACAAAGAGCGCTTCGGCATAACGCGCAGCGGCCATGTCGTCGATGGGAGGCACTGTGTCGTAGGAGAGCGATTTGCGAGGACGCGCATAATCGGGAATGTTTTCAGCGATATTGGGACGGGGTAATTTGACGACGTAGGCGTCGATTTGTTCTATTCGCATTTGTGATTCCTTTCTTCCATTTGTCAATTATGCGACGCCCCAGCCAGGATACTTATCCGGATCAGCGAATTCCTGTCCCAATTCCAAGAAGCCGCGGGGACCACGCCTACCGTATTCAAATGGGTCTTTTGTACCTTCCATCCAACGATGCAATCTCTCTTCCATTTCTTGAAGTGCTGGCCGCGCTTCAGCAGAATTCGCCAAGTTAACCATCTCGAGCGGATCTTCCTGCCGGTCAAACAGCCAGGGGCCTCGCTCATTCGCAAACCAACGCGCATACGTATAGCGTTCGGTGCGCACACCGCGCCAGCGCCCAACCCAACCGTCGCGATTGGGCCAACCGTGTGCCATATTCTGTAAATAGACAGACTCCGATCCGCCAGGAGTTAACTCCGTATCCGCAGGTGCTTCGCCGCCCCGCCACACGCTCGAAATATCTCGCCCTTGCAGACCTTCTGGTAGCGGCACGCCACAAGCACCAAGCAATGTGGGTACAATATCAATCGCACCAAAGAAAGCATCCGTTCGTGTACCAGCTTCAATAGCATCAGGCCAGCGCACCACAAACGGCACATGGCAAGATTCTTCATAAGGTGTTGCTTTTGAAGCCCGCATTGACTCGTCCAACCAGCGACTGCTGGGTTTGCCATACCCATGGCTTGAGAGGTGATCTCCATGATCTGACGTATAACAGACAATAGTATTGTCCTTGACCCCCAGGCGATCCAGAGCTTCCAACAATCGCCCCATCTCTGCATCAAGTCCTGTACAACACCCGTAATAGTCTGCGAGTTCCTCATGTGCCCAGGCTTTCATCTCGTCTGGTACATTGCCCGGCACATCCATGTCCGCAGGATCGTAAATATTATATTCGTCGGGATACTGCTTATATGGCCAGTGAGGAGGTCGCCAGGACACAAAGACGGCAAATGGATCGTCTGTTCGAGCATTCAGGTGTTTTTCAATAAATTGAATAGCCAAATCCGTTTCGTTCGTTGGTGCCCAGCCTCCGTAAAAATTCGGGCCTTCATCGTTTTCGTAATAGGTTCTATCGAAGTAGGCACCCCGCCCTCTCCCGCCTGCCAGTGCCGCGAGATAATCCAGCCCGTACCGATTGTCGTCGCCGTACGGCCCTTTACCCAGATGCCAGGTCCCCACGTGCGCAGTGCCATACCCATGCTCGCGCAAAGTGCCAGGTAAGGTCGGGATATCTCGTCGCGGACTGTACTCATTATCAATTACCAAATTTTGCCAACCATACCGACCGGTTAACAAAATCGCTCGATATGGCGAACACAGCGGGTGGTTGGAAAACATATTGTCACACACCATTCCTTCAGTTGCCATCGCATCTAAAACAGGCGTTTGGATTATGTCATTGCCATTCGCACCCAGTGCGCTATAACGCTGCTGATCAGAAAATACGAACAGAATATTTGGGCGTTTCTCATTACTCATGGGAATTCCTTTCATCTGGTTACAGAAGGGTTTTGAGCAGGTTGCTCAGTAAACGATCCGCTACTGGATCAGTGCCCAGGTTTTCGACAATGCGATGTGTGCACAGGACATATTTGCCATTGCCGTGGGTGATTTGTGTGAGGTCAGCGCCGTGAAAGGCTTCGGTGACGCCGATGTAGTTCTGTTTGTGTTTGAGGCCCGCATACCAGTCGTAGGTGATGTTGCCGCCGATCCAGTCTGTTTTTGGTTCTACAATGGACCATTGGGAGGAGATGTTTTGATATTCTTGCCCCATCAGGCAATTTGAGGGCAAGCCATCGTAGAAGGGGTGGTTTTTGACAACATGACTACAGGGCGTCCATAATCCCTTGCCGGAGTAGAGTGATAGTGGAAATGGGAAAAAGGTGTCTTTGTCGATGTGGCGATGCATGCGGCTTTTTCCCGGCTCCATTTTGAGAAGGTGCATGGCTGGCAGGTTGAGGAAGAGTGCTGTGCCGCCGTTTGCAACCCATGTGGCGAGATCGGCGAAGCGGGTATCGGGTTTGCCGTTCCAGCCCTGGAGATTGACAAGTAAGAGCTGGTCTGTGGGTGTTTGAGTGGAGAAGTCGGTGGTGTTGGAAAGGTATCTGCTGAGTGCGCCGTTGAGGTCGATTGTCGATATGGATACATCTGGAATGGCGGATTTGCTTTTGTCGAGGACGTAGATGCTGGATTGATTTTTGATGGGGTCTGTATCGCCAGATGTGAATGTCAGTTCGATCTGACACGGGCCTTCGACGCCACGGGTGTTGATTTCGTAAGTCGCCAGGTCTGTGATGCCATTGGGTATTGTTATTTGTTCGTTTATGTCGAGAAGACTCTGTCCGTCGTTTGTGGTGACGCGAAGGGAGAGTGTGCCCGATAGACCGTTTTTGTCATTGACGACGGTGAGCAAGATTTCAACGGATTCGCCTGCATAGACATTTTGTTTGCCGGGGCGAATGGCGACATAACGGTCGGCGAATACTTCTTTGATGGCGTAATAGGGCTTTTTGGGATTGCGGAAGTTGTCGATTAAGCCAGCACCGATGACCCAATCGCCATCATTGAGCGCGTGGATGCCGATACCTGCGATGTCGGGATTGATGCGACAGGCTTCGGTCATGAGTTTGTTGCCGATGTAGTGGATTTCCTGGCAAGCTTGTACAAAGGCGTGGAAGTTGGGAAAGATTTGATCTGTTCCGGTTTCGCGGAAGACCGAGAGGTACGAATTGAGCAGGCGTTCGTGCATGCGGTAATCCGGTGTGATGGGATTGCCCTCTTTTTTGTACTGTTCAAAATTTGTTTCGAGATCTGGGATACTGCCATACCCGAGTTCTGAGATATTGGTGAGCAAGTCGGGTTTGATTTTGCTGTTGGTAAACTGGGCGAGTTCTAATCCCAGTTCTTTGAGTTGCGCCTCGGTTTTACCCAACGCGAGCAAATTGTCGTAACTGCTTTGGGGAAAGGGCGTACCGGGATAGTTGTGTACATCGTTAATGACAATGGGCTCGTAGGATCCGGGAAGGTAAACGCTGCATCCATCGGCAAACCCGCCGGCTTCATCGATGATCATGCGGGTGTGGTCGCATTCACGCGCTTTTAAGGATACGCTGTGTTTGAGGCGTTTGAGGCCGTCGCGCGTGATTTCATTAAACATTTCCCAGATGACGATGGAGGGGTGGTTGCGGTCGCGTTTGACCATTTCTGTGGCTTCATTTTCGATGCGCTGTTGAGTATATGGGGTGATTTGGGGCCAGTTGTCCATGCATTCGACGGGGAGCGCGCCTACAAATAGGACGCCCATTTCGTCTGCGAGATCATAGACGATTGGCGGTTGGGGTTTGCGCCACGGGCGGATCATGTTGATGTTGCCGTCTTTGATAAGCTGAAATTCTTTTTTTAGAAGATTGAGGTCGCGTGGGTATGCGAGGGAGTGTGGATAGAAGGCTTCGTTGAAGGTGGTTTTGAGGATGATTTTTTCGCCGTTTAAGTAGAAGTTTTTGCCTTTGGCTGTAAATTCCCGGAAGCCAAAGCGCGTTTTTTCGCTATCAGAGGTTTCGTCCTCGAGGGCGACTGTGGTGGTGACGACGTAGAGATTGGGGTCGTCGAGTTGCCAGAGTTTGTGGTTTGCGATGACGAATATTTCTTCGCGGTGGCTTGTACCGGGATTCAGGTTGATCGTTTCTTGTCCAGAGGCGACCTGTGTGTCACTTTTGTATTCGGTGATTGACCATGTGATGGTCACGGATTGTGTTCTCATATCCCGATTTTGAAATGTGTTGGCTATGCTGACTTCGCCCGTGTGGATGTCAGATGTAACGAATGTGTCGTCAACGTACACAGGACCCGTAGCGATGAGGGATACCGATTGCCAAATGCCACCGGCGATTGCACCGCGCCAGTGTGGCATGTCATCGCGGCCTATGCCATCGATGACTACGTCGCGGAGGATGAGGGGCGTGATGACGCGAACGACGATGAAGTTTTCGCCTTCGGTTAAGAGGTCGTCGATCAGGATTTCAAAGCCGATATATCCGCCTTCGTGTGCGCCAGCGGCTTCGCCATTGACCCATATTTCTGCGCGATAGTTGACAGCTTCAAAATTCAGGCGGATAGTTTTGTTTTGCCAGTCATCTGGAAGTGTAAATGTTTTGCCGTACCAGGCAACGCCTTCGTAATCTTGTTTGAATTCTTCAAGGCATGCGGGAACGGTTATTTGCTCTAAGTCTTCGCAGGCGTAGAAATTTTCGCGATGTTGTAAGTTGAGTGTGCGGCCCTTGTTGTCGTGATCGTAGATGACTTGCCAGGTTCCGTCGAGCGAGTGGGTTTGTTTCATGTGTTGAAAGGTTCCTTTTCTATAAGAGTTCACGGGCTAACGCGGCCGAAACCGGTTTATTGCATCGTCTGCCCGCGCGTGATTTGCATCCATCGTGCGCCCGGCATTGTGCGGCGTGTGGACCACATTGTGGCGGCCAAGCAGTGGAGAATCCAGACGCACCGGTTCAATGTCCCAGACGTCTGCGGCCAGGGCGAGTTCGTCATTGAGGACCCGTTGATACAATGTTTCGGTGTCGCAGATCGCTGCGCGTGTCACCAGAACGACGAGCGATTGATGCGGCAATGTGCGAATGGCCTCCGGGCCAACCAGCCCACGCGTATCGTCCTTCAGGGGTACCATCGGTGCAAAAATATCGGCATCTTTCACGAGTTCTGAGAGTTCGAAGCATCGCCTGACACCGGCGAGCGTAAACGATGCCTCTGGAGCAAATGGATCCCAGACAGCCACATCTGCTCCCATATTCGAACACCACGAAGCGTACCGTCCTCCAATGTTACCAATGCCAACGACGCGTACTCGCTTCCCTGCAATGGTGCCGCTCATAAAGCGTGGGTCGTCGCCAAATTGGGCACCCCTTTGTCCGGGTTTGCCAACGTCCGGTTTGTATTTCCAGGTCTCGTGGCTCTCCATCATTGCCACGTAGGTCTGCGGTATCCGTCGCAATGCACTTATTGTGAGCCCGAGTGCAAATTCAGCAACCGTTTGTCCCCATTGAATGGTACCACGAGGGCGAATTATGTCCACCCCACGGGCATGTGCGCTATCGAGGCCAGCGTTTGATTGGCCTGCTGCATCGTGGTAGAGTTCCTCAAGACCAGAAAATGGCTCGAGATCCTCAGTGTCCGCCGGAAGGCCAAGGAGGACGAGCCGATGTACCGATGAAGGATTCTCCACCATCTGTGGCGCTCGGGCCCCTTTTGCCTCGGTGCGATAGAGTTCGCACGCTCCCGATTCCTGCCAGCGGCGGTGCCAGTAGTCGGCAGTAAAGGGCCAGGAGGCGTCAAAGCGTTCGTGAACACAGATTACTGATCTCATTATCTTCTCCTTTCGTTAGCAGATTGAGTAATAAAACGCAATTTAGCTTACAAATGTATTTAAATCAAGTTTTCAAGGATGTTACCGATTATTTGTTCTGAGCATTCTCCTTGACACTTCCACTTGAACATCGTAGATAAGACCGGTAAATCGAATGCAGGCAAAGGGCTATAAGATAGGAGGAGGGATTATGGCGCCCAATATTGTTTTGTTTCTTACGGATCAGTTGAGACGCGATGCGTTGGGATGTTATGGCAATGAGATTTGTCAGACGCCGAATCTGGATCAACTCGCAGAGGAGGGTGTGCGATTTGATCAGGCATATACCACAAGTCCTGTTTGTTCACCCGCGCGCGCTTCTTTGATGAGCGGCCTTTATCCGCACAATCACGGGGTGATGCTCAATACGCATATCGCGCCTGCGTGGAGCAGGGGATTGTCAACAGATGTGCCGACGTTTAGCCGTTTGCTCAAAGAGGCGGGGTATGTGCTGGATTATGCGGGGAAGTGGCATGTCCATCAAGATATTGGACCTGAGGAATACGGCTTTGATCGACATAAGATGGGGAGGGGAGGGCGCGGGAAAATAGTCCCTGGTACAGAATTGATGGTTGAGTTTCCCGGAAGTTCTTTTCCTGTGGCGGGTACAGGTGAGATGTCGCCAGAAGAATACAAAACGTGGATGGTGACGGATTGTGGGATCGAAATGTTGCGCGAGCGGGCAGAAGGGGATAAGCCGTTTTTTTTGCGAATTGATGCGACAGCACCTCATTTTGCCAATATTGTTCCGGAGCCTTATGCGTCGATGTACGATCCTGAATCCATTCCGCCCTGGCCAAATTTTGACGAGTCCTTTGAAGGCAAACCCGCGGCTCATTTGCGCAAACATCGAGAATGGAATCTTCAAGATAAAGATTGGGCGTGGTGGCGACAGGTGGTTGCCAAATATTACGGCGATGTGTCTCTGATTGATACATGCGTGGGGCGCGTGTTGGATGAGATACGGAAATGTGGGATTGAGGATAATACGATATTTCTTTTTAGTACAGATCACGGCGATGCCACGGGCAGTCACAAGCATTTTGAAAAATCCGGTACAATGTACGATGAGGTGTTTCGGGTCCCATTGCTGATGAAAGTGCCGGGGGGCGTAAGTCGCAATGTATCGCAATTTGTTCGGCTGATGGATTTGATGCCTACATTTGTCGAATGGGGGGGCGGGAAATTGCCCGAGGGACTGGATGCGAGGAGTTTGGTGCCGCTTGTGAATGGCGATGATCCCGATGATTGGGCAGATAGTGTGTATTGCGAAAGCCACGGTGAGGTGTGGGGCTATAGCTCGCAGCGAATGGTTCGGACGGAGAAATGGAAATACGTATATACGCCTCACGATCTGGATGAGTTATACGATCTCGAAGCCGATCCTGCGGAGATGAATAATCGGATTGATGATCCGATGTGTACCGATGTGTTAGAGAATATGAAGGGGCGTTTGTTGGGGTGGAATGACGCGACTAATGATATGTTCCAATGGCATTGGGTAAGATTTAATTTCCCAGAGCCGATTGCGCCATAAATAATGGAAAACAAAGGTAAGGCATGGAATATCGCGAGTTGGGAAAAACGGGTTTGAAAGTCTCTGTGCTGAGTTATGGGGCATCTGGTTTGGGCAGTATTTATGGAACGCCCGCTGAAGCTCGGGGAATCAAAGCTGTGCATACAGCTATTGACTGCGGGATCAATTTGATTGATACCTCGCCGCTTTACGGTGGAACAAAATCGGAAAGCGTGCTGGGGAAGGCTTTGAAAGAGATTCCGCGAGATAAATATTATCTGGCAACCAAAGTTGGGCGTTATGCCGGTGGGGTGTCCGATTTTTCAGCCGGACGAATCGTGGAAAGTATGGATGAGAGTCTTATGCGATTGGGGCTGGATTATGTGGATATTTTCCAGTGTCACGATATCGATTTTGTCTCGCTGGACCAGGTCGTAGAAGAAGCTCTTCCCGCTTTGCGACGGTTGCAGGAGCAGGGGAAGACCAGGTTTGTGGGCATCACCGGATTTCCGTTAAAAGTCTATCGATATGTGCTCGATCGGACGGATGTGGATACGGTGCTGTCGTTTTGCCACTATATGCTACATGATACGTCCTTTGAAATGCTGGTGCCTTATTTAAGGAAAAAGGGGGTGGGGATGATCAATGCTTCACCTTTGGGGATGGGACTGTTCACTGAGCGCGGACCAGCGCCAGGTCACCCCGCTACCGAAAAGATCAAGCGGGTTTGTGCAAAGGCTGTGGCGTCTTGTAAACAGAAAGGCGAAAATATTTCTAAGCTGGCTATGCAATTTGGATTGGCCAATCCAGATTTTGCAACGACGCTGGTCGGTACAACACGGCCTGAACATTTGAAAGAGAATATCGAGTGGTTAGAATCGCCGATTAATGAAGTATTGCTTGCTGAGGTGCTTGAGGTCCTGAAGCCGATACAGAACACAACCTGGGTGCGTGGACTGCCTGAGAACAATTGAAATACAGGCTGATCTATACTGCGTATTGTTTCACTGCCTCGGGATCCAATTCCAGACCCAGACCTGGCTTGTCGGGATTGGGCGACCAGACACCATTGACCGGCTCGGAAAATTCTGTGTAGGTTATCCGGTCGGCTTCTTCCACCATGCCGAGGTATTCCACTATTCGCAGATTTGGAGTCGCACAAGATAGGTGCAGGTGGATGAGTTGGTAGGCGTGTGGCGCAACGGGCAGGTTGAAGGCGTGGGCAAGGTGCGCTACTTTCATCCATTCGGTGATGCCGCCGACCCGGCCCACATCGGGTTGGACGATATCCGCTCCGCCCCGGGCGATGAGGTCTTTAAAGCCGTATTTGGTGTACTCGTGTTCGCCAGTTGCGATGGGAATCGCGGTGGCGCGAGCAATGGCGGCCAGGCCTTCGATGTCATCGGCCAGTACGGGTTCTTCAAACCAGCCGATGTTGTATTCCTCAAACGCCTGGGCCATGCGAATGGCTTGCTTGGCGTAGTACCCATTATTTGCATCAACGAGAATCTCTACGTCATCGCCCAGTGCTTTCCGCACCGCAGATAGTCGCGCAATATCTTCACCTTCACTTCGGCCAAAATCTTTGCCGACCTTCATCTTGACGGACTTCATGCCGCGTTCTACATAGCTGGCCTGTTCGGCAATTAATTCATCTACGCTGAAGTGAGTCCAACCGCCACTACCGTAAACCGGGACGGTGTCCGTATAAGGACCGAGCAGTTTGTAGAGGGGGGTTTGATAATATTTGGCTTTCAGGTCCCACAGGGCAATATCGACTGCTGAAAGGGCACAAAAGGCCAGGCCCTTGCGACCCACACCGCGTATGCGCCAGAACATGTCGTCCCACAATTGTTCGATATTAAGTGGGTCCTGACCCATTAGAATGGGTTTGAGCGACCCTTCAATGATCTCACGGGCGGCCCGGGCGCCTCCTCCAGTGCCCAACCCTTCTAATCCCTCATCGGTAATGATGTGGACAAAGCACTGCGTTCTGCCCTGTTCAAGGTGGCGAATGGTGGCGTCCTGGATGCCTTTTAGATGGGGCATTGACAGGACGGTTGTTTTTACATCTGTGATTTGCACGGTGACGCTCTCCTGAAGGATGTTATGTTATTATGATCTGCTGCATCTGTTTAGACCAGAAGATGCCAACCCGTGTTCCCCGATACTCTGGAAAGGTTGGGGGCGATCCGGTTTAGAGTAGATCTGACGAATGCCCTTGACAGAAGAGTATGCTTTTCAAATCATATTAAAGAAAAGAGGAGGACAAAATAGAATGAATGATACAGCTAATCTACATTGGTCTTTCAATCACGATAGAGCGGGGCAGGGGCAGTCTCCAGATTTCGCGCAACAGTTCTGCTCTCTGGTAGAGGGGACGCTGGCAACGACTGTCTCCGGGGATCGCGGAGGCGAAGTCACCCGCTATACGATTCTCCCCAACTTCAGGCGCGGCTATAAAGGCCCGGCAGACGGCGATGACCTGTCCGTGGGCGAGGTGGTGATCCGCCGGACGGTCGGAGGTGAGAATCGCTTGCACTATTCTGTTGTGTATCGAAACGCTGCGAGTGGAGAACTTATGGATATGCAATTTACATCCAATAGAGATGCATTTCGCACGTTGACCGGCACCTGGTCCGTGCAAGTAGAGAACTGCGCTGGAGACGGTTACAAGAAATTTTCCTGTGACGGCCGTCTTGAGGAGGACGGCTCTGTTTTCCTTACAACTAACGGACTGGATTTGCGGGCGGGTTCGGCTGACCTATCGGCACCACTGACCTGTAACTGGACGCTGTTTGACGTGATTCCTGCGCTTGCAGATGATCTGTGGGATTCTGGCGAGGTACAGTGCCTGACGATCCTGGAGGATCTCGAGAAAGTCCGAAACAACGGGCAAGTTCGTTTTCTCGAGTCGTACGATTTGCAGTTGGATAGCGATTCGGTTGCACTTACGGGATACGCCCTTATTGCAGAAGGGATGACGCCTTCTTATTGGTGGCTGGATGCACATGGAAGAGTGCTTATCGCGGCCACTCTGTATCAAACCTTAATCCTGACAGGAGGCGAAAATGCCTGATCGGCCGAATATTCTGTTTATTAACACGGATCAGCATACATGGGATGTGGTGTCGGCATACGGCTACCCTTATGTGAAGACGCCCAATATCGATCGGGTCGTGCGCAACGGTATTTCCTTTATGAGATCGTACTCTACTGATCCCGTCTGCGGACCGACAAGAGCCAGTTGGATGACCGGGCGGTACACTTCAGAATTGGGAACGCCGTTTAACGGAGGCCATCTGCACGAAGATATCCCGGATCTGGGTCAGATTCTCAACAGCAATGGTTACCAGGCATTTCATTCGGGCAAATGGCATGTCGATGGACGCGATGTCCGAAATTCGTTTCAACTTCTTTATATTGGTAATCGCCCGATTGGCGCTGGCGGTGGCGAGTACTACGACGGGGCAATTACGCATGCCGCGATCGATTTCTTGAGTCGATACGATGATTCAGACCCCTTCTTCCTGCAGGTGCCTTATGTAAATCCGCATGACATTTGTCAATGCGAACACGATCATGAAGAGAAGACCATCCCGGATCCTATTGAGCAGGGAATATTAAGCGAAGAGGACCTGCCGCCATTGCCAGCGAATTTCCATTACGATGAACGCGAGACAGTGGTCCACAAGGTAGCGCGCAGGATGGATGAGTGCCTGATCCACTGGCCGATTCTGCGAAAAGTGCGCCATTGGTCCGAGATCCAGTGGCGATACCTGATGTGGCAACACCATCGTCTGGTCGAAAAAGTAGATAGCGAGATTGGGTTGCTTCTCGAGGCTCTGGACAAAAGTCGGTTTCGCGATAACACGTTGATCATGTTCACCATGGATCACGGGGAGGCGTATGGACAGCACCAGATGTTTCAGAAGTTCTCGCTCTACGAAGCGAGTGTGCGCGTGCCGTTTATTGTCGCTTCTCTGGGTGATAGTCTCGACGTGCCCAAAGATCGTCTGGACGAGACCCATTTTGTTTCGGGTGTGGATCTATTTCCCACTGTGTGTGATTACGCGGGCATTGATATAGTAGATGGTGTGCAGGGCCTGAGCCTGAAGCCGCTGGTAGAAGGTCAGAACCCTGCGTGGCGGGAGTTTGCGTATATCGAGAGCAACGGTTGGGCGCGATCGCTTGTGTTTGATCGCTATAAGTATGTCGGCGAGTATATCCCCTTTGGGACGGAGCAAGACCTGGAGCCGATTGGACCGGACCCGGACCGAATTGGACTGGAACAGATATTTGATCTGGTCGAAGATCCCGATGAGACGCACAACCTGGCATATGAGCCGGAAATGCGGGACATGCTCAAAAGATTCAGACAATTGATGATGGATTTCGAAGGGCGGCTGAACCGGCGAAGGATGACGGCCCAACGGCCTGCTGTGCAATTGCTCAATTGGGGAAAGCAAATTCGGGGGTATTGGGATGCACATCCCGAGTTGGAGGAGATGCGGATAAGGCTGTGATCCGCAGATGGACGCAGATGTGTAGGGGCGATTCCTCTTTAGCTTTGGGGACAAGATACAGAGGCAAACAATTTTGGAAAGCTGCAAAACTACGGAGGATGTTATGTCTGTATCTGAAATAATCGAATCTTATGTTGAGCAAATGAAAGCAGAGGGCTGGTGTTTGATCGAAGGGGTAATTCCTGAGGATCAGGTCGATTCTCTTTGTGATCATGTGCAGGAGGGGCATAAAAATGGGCTGAAGTATTATGAAGAGATCGGTGGTTCACTTGTGTTTCAATCTGACGCAGAGGGCAAACCTCATAGAAATGCAGTGTCGTTTATTCCCGGTCTTGCAGCTTATTTTGGCGATGAACGCGTGGTGGGCATTGCAAAGGCACTGTTGGATCCGCATCACATACGTATTGCACAGACAGAGTTTAAGACACGGCAACCCGGTGAGCGAAAGATGGGGCACCGGGGGTGGCATTCAGATTTTCCACACGATTTGACAGACCGAGAACGGGCAGGTGTTTTTATAATGCCGTTTCCCAATGTGGTGGCAGGGATTACGGCATTATGGATGTTGTCGGATTTTTCACCAGAGAATGGTGGCACCTGGGTGGTGCCTCGCAGTCATCGGGATTTGCGGAATCCGCGGAGTCATCTGGACCCGCGCAATCCGCCAGAAATGCACGATGATATTCCGATCAATCAATCGATCCCGGGCGAGATTCAGCTGGAAGGAAAAGCAGGGAGTGTGGTGATGATCGACAGTCGAATCTGGCATACGGCGGGAAATAATCCGAGCGATGAACCGCGAGTGACGATGCTGACGCGGTATTCGCCATGGTGGATGAATCTGGAATTTGGGGGGCGTAATCAGGCGATGGTGCCAAGGGAGATTTATGAAAGGTTTCCTGAGGAAGTAAAGTTGCTGTATAAGCATCGGGTTGAGGGGGAGGCGAATCCTATTCAGCGATATTAATCCCCGGTTCTCAAGAAAGGTTTAGCAGATGAGTAAGTCGATAGATGATGGTCTTAAAGAATGTCCGAATATTCTGATTATTTTCACCGATGATCAGGGATATGCAGATCTTGGGTGTTTTGGAAACAAAAAGAACAAGACACCGCGACTGGATCAACTGGCGAAGGAGGGGACCCGCTTCACCAGTTTTTACGCCCAGCCAGTGTGCGGTCCGTCTCGTTCGGCATTGCTTACTGGTCGCTATCCGGTCCGCAGTAAGGGCTGGGGTATGCCTGCCAGTGAGATTACTTTTGCCGAGTTGATGAAACCCGCAGGATACCAGACGGTTTGTATTGGTAAGTGGGACGTCTCGAATAGGAAGGAAATTATCGAGCGCATGCCGAACGCTCAGGGGTTTGATTATTATTACGGTACTCTTGGCGCAAACGACAATGGATTTATAAAGTTTCACGAGAATAACACGGCGGTTGGTGAAACGGAAGATATGAGCTGTACGATTCGCCTGTACACCAATAAAGCGATTGATTTTCTGGAGAATCGCCGAGATCCGAACAAGCCGTTTGTGCTCTATCTGGCGCATACGATGTTGCACACGATCATCGATGTCTCTCCTGAGTTTAAAGGAAAATCGGCTGGTGGGCTATATGGGGATGTGGTTGAAGAGTTAGACCATGAGACCGGGCGTTTGCTCGACAAACTGGACGCGCTGGGATTGCGCGACAACACACTGGTGATCTATACGACCGATAATGGGCCGTGGTGCCAGTCCAAATACTATGAAAACAAGAAAGGTCATCCAGAGGGTTCCATCTTCTGGGGCGATCCCGGGCCGTTGCGTGCCGGTAAGGGATCAGCTTATGAAGCCGGATCTCGTGTGCCGTGTATTGTCCGTTGGCCGGGTAAAGTCCCGGCTGGGCGCACCTCGGATGCGCTCTGGGCCACGATTGATTTCCTGCCGACTTTTACTGCACTATCAGGTGTCAAACCGCCGATGGATCGCGCGATTGACGGCATTGATCAGACCGCATTGCTTTTGGGGCAGACCGAAGAAGGCCGAGAAACCTTTATCTATGATCAGGTGGGAGATGGCGATGCCAATATGGGCGTCGGTATTAGAAAGGGAAACTGGAAGCTGTTGCTTCCTGGGCGCAAACCAGAACAAGACCATCGATTTCTGATGGATTTTGGAACCAATGGTCTGGAGTTATACGATCTGGATAGCGACATTAGCGAAAAGAACAACGTCGTGGACGATCATCCTGAAGTTGTGAAAGAACTCCGTGAAATCTTAGACAGTTTTAAAAGAGGTGTAAAGGAATGATGGAAAGGTCGTTCGTAGATGGTACAACCGCCAGGAAGGAGTAGAGAATGGGTGCGTTTTATATCCCCGAAGATGCAGAGGCGCAGTTTGAAGAACGCGGTTATTTTGTGGTTCGTAATCTGATTTCAGCCCAAGCCGTTGAGGCGGTGCGAAGTGAACTTGAACGGGTCATCGCAGAAAAGCCGGAAGGATTCAGATTGACCACTGATCGGGCAGATGACACAGGTGTTGACGGTGATGCGGCGGTATGGGCTGTGGGCGATCGGGACCTTCATAGCCGGGTGCTTTGGGAGGAGTGGCTGACAGCAGAGAATGTGATTGCAATGAACCAACGCTTTCTGGGTGAGAATGTTCGCGTTCAAGGCACGCGTTTTTTTACGAAACAGGCTCGAATCGGCGAATCGGTTCCCTGGCATCAGGACATTTGGTTGTGGGAGCGCGATGCCTCGCATGGCATCAGGCCACACAAGCGCGAACATTTTAATTGTTGGGTGGCTCTGGAGGCTGTCGATCTGGAGAATGGGTGTTTGCATGTGATGCCGGGCACCCACAAAGGTGGCGTGATCGAACATGTGCAGTATGATGGGTTGCATCCAGAGATTCCGCGTGAGTTGGTCGTGGAGAGAACGCCTGAACCTGTGCCATTGGGACCGGGCGATGCCGTGATCTGGCATGCGCACATGTGGCATATGAGTCCCCCGAATCCGAGTGACCGCACGCGATGGGGCGGTGTTATGATCACGTTTCGCGATGAGATGGCGGAAAAGGCGAATCAGGCCGATCGGGGTGTCCTGATCCGTGATGGGATGGCGTGTCCGTATCCGGGACCGATTCGCAAATAAAGTTGGAGTGAACCATGTCAAAAAAGAATCCGAACATCATCCTCATAAATTGCGACGACCTGGGCTACGCCGATATCGGCTGTTATGGATCAACGCTCAACAAAACACCAGCACTCGACCGGTTGGCCGAACAAGGCATGCGGTTCACCGATTTCTACGCTGCCGCGCCAGTATGCACACCCTCAAGAGCCGCTATGCTGGCAGGGTCATATCCGCGAAGGCTTAACATGCATGCTTTCGACATTCGAAAAATCGATGGCTCAGGAGAGATTCTCGAACATCGGGGGGTGTTGTTTCCTGGACAGGCCGAGGGGTTGAACCCCCAGGAGAAGACGATTGCGTCGGTGTTGAAGGAAGGTGGGTACACAACAAAGATGATCGGAAAATGGCATGTGGGAGACCAGCCTGAGTTTTTACCCGCTCATTATGGTTTCGATTCCTGGTTTGGGATCCCGTATAGCAACGACATGGGGCTTCAAACTCGGGGGCCTGAAAGAGTCTGGGCGCAACATATCAAAGCTCCCCTGCCTCTCGTGCGGGATAGCGTGGTGGTACAGGAACAGCCCGATCAGACCTCTGTTACGGAAAGATACACCGAGGAAGCTGTGACGTTTATCCGAGAAAACGCTGATCGGCCGTTTTTTCTCTATTTCGCGCATACCTACGTACACAATCCATTGTTCGTACCGGAAGTCTTCGAAAGACAGTCAGAGAATGGTGTCCTCGGTGCAGCAGTCGCGCATATCGACTGGAGTTTGGCGATGCTCGAATACGAGCTCGAACGGTGCGGATTGACGGACGATACCCTCATTATTTTTACGTCCGATAATGGTGGCGCGAGGAAGAGTGTGAATACACCCTTGCAGGGATTCAAGGGATCAACCTGGGAAGGAGGGCAGCGGGTGAACTGCATTATGAAATGGCCTGCACGCATTCCTGCAGGCACCATCTGTAACGAGATCAGCACTATGATGGATTTCCTGCCGACATTCGCTGACATCACTGGAGCCGATATTGAAGATGGCGTCATTCGAGATGGTCATACGATGCTGGGGCTCATGACGCAGGAAGTTGGTGCATCATCTGGATACAAAGAATTTCTGTACTTCAAGGAGGGCAATCTTGATGCGATACGGAGTGGCGACTATAAGCTGCATCTCCATCTCAAAGAGCTGTACAATCTGGATACCGACATTGGGGAGACAGACAATAAGTACGACGAACTTCCCAACGTGGTTCAAAAGCTCGAAGATGCGGCGGAATCAGCCCGCGAAGATTTGGGCGACGACATCGCGGGCGTTAGCGGTGCAAACCAACGTCCCTGTGGATGGGTTGAAAATCCCAAGCCACTTACGACCTACGATCCCAACCATCCGTATATCGTCGCGTTGTACGATATACCGGGATAAAGAGAGAATTAGGAAATCTATAGCTTTTTTTAACCCTTAAACCAGCTGAGTTGATTATGTCAAAACACTTAAATTTAGATGAGCGGCTGCGCGTCCCCTACTCCATCGGCACGGGCATTCCCAAAGGTGGTGATGCAGAGATTGAGGGGTATGTGCAATCGCTGAGAACCCAGGGTTTCTGCGTCATTGATCGGGTGATTCCCAAAGATCAGGTTGACGCGGTGCGCGAGAGTGTGCACCGGGGGCGCGAACTGTTGCAACAGGACCGCGAGGCAGAGCGCCGCAAGCGCATAGAGCTAGTGCGTCAGAGAGAACCCGATGCCGAGATTGACGACAGCCCTGAGCGCTTCGAAAGATGGCGCGAGGACCCGGTGCGGCCACCGATGGCACCGCACGCCGAGCTGTGCGATATCGCGCGGTGCGAGACATTCGCCGAGTACCTTGCGGAGCCTCGCGTACTGCGGGTTGCCAGAGCCATGCTCGATACGCACATCCGTATTTTGCAGACGGAGGTCAACAAGTCGTCGCGACCGGCGAAGAAACCGCTATCCGAGCAGCAGCTTAAGCACCGCGGTTGGCATTCTGACTGGCCCCACGATCTGAGCGCGTATGGGCCAAACAGCGAACATCCATGGAAGCACTGCGGCGCAGTCGCCCAGCCCTTCCCCGACGTCTGCATGGCACTATCCACGGTCTGGTACCTCGGTCCGGAAGACGTGACCCCGTTCAACGGCGGCACGTGGATCGTGCCGGGGTCGCACAAAGACCCGCGTAACCCGCGAGGTCCCGACGACGGCATCGACGCGCGCGCGCCAATTCCAGGAGAATTTCAGGTCTCTGCCCCGGCAGGCTCGGTTTTTATGCAGGACACAAGGAGTTGGCACTCGACCGGGCTTAACCAGAGCGAACACGAGCGCACGGCGGTAGTGTGCCGATATGGGCCATGGTGGCTGTCTGGGAATGAATTTAGCAACTTGCACTCGGGCGGCCACACACTGAGGACCTACGTGCCGCGAGAGGTTTTCGCCAGGTTCTCCCCGGAACTGAAGCTGCTGTATCGGCACATCGCCGAGGGCGAGGAGGATGTGCTACAGCCCGAGAACCAGCACAAGGCGTTGCGCGCCAGGTTTGTCGATCAACCGGAACTGCGCCATCCGGACCGCATCGGCGACAACAGCCACATCGTCGCCGGGGACATGAGCGTTGAGGAATGGGAACGCAGCCGCGTCCAAAACGAGCATTGAGCTTTCTAACCTGAAAAATTCATAAAAAAGGTAGTTTCCTTATTCAAGTTATTGTATTATTATAGGTTATGGCAATAACCATTGAACAATAAACTTGGAGGAAACTACCGTGGGTTCCCAAGATAATCATCACAAGGTTCCTTTGGCAAGCATTTTCGGCAAACGTGTCAATATCGCCTTTGATGGGGGCATCCTCACCAGTGATAGCGGCGCCTTATTGCTTCGAGAGGTGGAGGCCAGATCAGGTCTATTAGCACGCATCGGTGATGCCATCACGGATCGCCGGCATAAAAGTTATGTGGCTCATCGTGTGGCAGAGTTGATTAAACAGCGCGTGTTCCAGATTGCCTGCGGGTATGAAGATGCCAATGATTGCAATGCCTTACGCAGTGATCCCGGCATCAAGGCTGCCTGTGGTGTCTTGCCCCTTTCAGGTGCCGACTTAGCCAGTCAACCGACGATGAGTCGTTTTGAGAACCAGATCAGGCGAAGCGAGTTGTATCGCATTGCCTGTGCCTTCCTCGATTGTTTTATCGCCTCTTATGCCCAGCCCCCTGCTGCGATTATCTTAGATATCGATGATACACAGGATACAGTTTATGGGACACAGCAGTTGTCCCTATTCAATGGGTATTTGGGTGCCTATTGCTATCAGCCCTTGCACATTTATGAAGGACAAACCGGCAAGTTGATCACCACAGTTTTGCGTCCCGGTGTGCGACCAACAGGCCAACAGATTGTCGCCATACTCAAGCGTTTGGTGGCCTATCTGCGTCAGGCTTGGCCTGATGTGGCGATCATCTTGCGGGGTGATGCCCACTTTTCTTGTCCACAAGTCCATCAGTTGTGTGCCGATAGTGACCTGTATTTTATCCTTGGACAGACCAGCAATGCGAAGTTGAGACAGTTGGCAAAGCCCCTGATTGAGCAGGCGAAAAGGCTTTATGCACATACAAAGAAGCCTGTGCGTCTTTTTACCTCGTTTTGCTATCAAGCAAAGAGTTGGAACAAGGCACAACGCATCGTATGCAAGGTAGAAATCAGTGACCGAGGCCAAAACACCCGCTTTGTCGTGACCAACCTTGAAAGTTCACAAGCCTCCTTTATCTACCAAAGCGTGTATTGTGCGCGCGGACAGATGGAAAACTTCATTAAAAATCACAAAACCTTTCTCCACTCTGACCGCACATCCTGTCACAGCTTTACTGCCAATCAGTTCCGTCTCTTCCTCCATTCGGCTGCCTATGTCCTGATACAGACATTGGCGCAAATCGGATTGAAAGGCACAACGTGGACAAACGCGCAGGTCAATACCATACAAAATCGCTTTCTCAAAGTCGCCGGACGCATCTGTGAATTGAAAACGAAGATTACGTTCCATTTGCCTGCGTCCTTTCCAGTGCAACATCTGTATCATAAAATCCTACACAATCTGGCAAAGGCTTTCCCCTAACGCAAAATACGGGGGAGGGGAGGCAGACACCATCACTTGCTGACTGGACACGACACATACACCGCCTTGTGCAAAGACGCGGCAGGCAAGGGGCGTGTCTGTCCTTTTTGCCAACCACAGGCACGCACACCCGATGAAATGGACCAAACAGACCCCTGTAAAGACCCAATCGAGTCCGACAAGAACAGAAAAACAATGAACGAGAGCTTGGAACACCGAAATGATTACATAATTATCCTATTCTTCAACTTTCATGAATTAGTCGGGCTAAATAAGGAGACTGTGTGCAAAATTATGATGATTTCTTGATGGAGGTCTATGAATCCAGGGAAAATATGGTTGCCGATCGACACCGCCCGCGATACCATTTTTTACCTCCAGAAGGTCGGTGGAATGACATAAATGGCGCGATTTACTGGAAGGGTCGATACCATATCGGGTATCTACAAAAAATTGCAAATGGACCTGGTGAGAGGGATTTTTCCAGTTGGCAGCACATTTCGAGCCGGGACCTTCTTCACTGGACCTACCACAAAGCATCTCTGCGAGAGCCGCTTGAAGGCAAAAAGGGAGATTATTTTAACAGTGGTGATGCGATGGAAGGCTGCGAGATCCCGACGATTATCACCAATATGCCGCGCAAAGGGATCTGCATTTACCAGTGTTATGATGACCGGCTCGACCATTGGGTTCCGCTCAATGAGAATCCCGTGATTCCCATTGATGCAGGCTGGAATCGCGTGACGGATACCCTGAAACCCGACGCGCCCTATCCCGAGTGCGTGATCTTTGATCCGAGTGGTTGGAAGGAAGGGGATACGTACTACGCTTTGATCGGAAATAAGAACCACCGACCCGGATATGAAGGGGATTGTACAAGTCTGTTCAAGTCGAAGGATTTGAGAAATTGGGAGTACGTCGGCCCTTTCTACAAATCGGATCGAAAGTGGACGGAGGAGGTAGAGGACTGTGCATGCTCGGATTTCTTTCCGTTTGGCGATCGGTATATGCTGGTGATGCATACACACAAGCCATTTCCAAAATGTCAGTATTACATCGGCCGATATGAAAATGAACAATTCTACCCTGAGGAGAACGGTCAGCTGAGCTATCTTGGTGGCCTTCTTGCCGGCCCAGAAACTCTGATTGACGAGCGAGGCCGGAGGATTTTCTGGGGATGGATCCGCGAGGGGAGGAGTACGTCAAAGTACGGGTGGGGTAGCATCATGACGCTGCCATGGCATTTTATTCCCGATGCGAATAACCGTCTGGAGATTCGTCCAGTTGAGGAACTTCAGAGATTGAGGTTCGACGAGCGTTCGGTCGATTCGGTGCGGGTAAAGGCTGGACAGGAACTCGCTTTAGATGAATTGAGCGGTAACTGTATGGAATTGGAGTTTGCTATTGATCCCGGAAATACAAACACATTTGGGTTCAAGCTGTTTTGCTCTCCCGACTGTGAAGAGGAAACTGTCATTACCTACGATGGGACGAAGAAGGAATTTGTCATCGATTTTTCGGATGCGAGTCTTGCAGATGACCTTGAATATCCCACGTTGAAGCAGGTCGTGCCATTCGAACTGCGGAGCGACGGACCGTTACATTTTCATGTGTTTGTTGACCGATCGGTGATGGAGATTTTTGTCAATTCTCAAATTTGTATGGTTCAGAGAGTGTATCCAACGCGAGAGGATAGCGACCAGTTTCGGGTGTTCGCCTCGGATGGATCCATCTTTGTGCGTGACATCACAAAGTGGGAGATGGATGCGACGAATCCCTGGTGATAAAGAAGTGAAGTTCAAGGGAGTGGTGCAATGGAAAAACAAAATATTGAGAAGCCGAATATCATCTATATCATGCTGGATGAATGGGGATACTTTGAGTGGTCCGCCATGGATCATCCCATCCTTCAGACGCCCAATATCGACAAGATGGCATCTGAAGGCATCCGATTTACTCAGATGCTTGCGGGAGGCAATGTCTGTGCCCCGACACGCTGTGCGCTGATGACAGGTCAGCATACCGGGCATACAACGATCCGCGCAAATGGCGGTGGTCTGGCACTGCGTGTGGATGATGTGACGATCGCTGAAATGCTCAAAGCCGAGGGTTATGCAACTGGCGGCTTCGGCAAGTGGGGCCTGGGTGACGCCGGGACAACGGGGGTGCCAGAGAAACACGGTTTCGACACCTTCTTTGGTTACTATCACCAAGTACATGCGCACACGTACTACCCGAGATATCTTCTCCGCAACAGCGAGAAGATGTATCTGGAGGGGAATACAGGCGACTTCCACTCTGGCGAAGTGTTCTCACATGGCCTCATCTACGAAGAAGGGCTGAAGTTCATACGGGAGAACAAAGACCGCCCGTTCTTTGCATATTTACCGTGGACGCCTCCGCACGGCCAGTGGATGATGCCCGAATCGGATCCAGCATGGCAGAAGTACAGGGACGTGAAATGGGATGCCACGAACCAGAGAGGATCGCACGATGCACAGATGTACGCCGCAATGATGGAAATGGCCGATCGCCAGATAGGTGAGATCATGGATCTGCTGAAGGCGTTGGAGATTGACGAGAAGACAATCATCTTTGCTTGCGGCGACAATGGCGGTGCTACGTATTTCGCAAATGAGAACCACCCGCATGGCTTTTTTGCCCCCAATCTGAATCCCGGGACCGGCGAACGCTTCCGCGGGGGCAAGGGCAATTTCTATGAAGGTGGGCTGCGGGTTCCCTTCATCGTCCGGTGGCCGGGTCAGATTGCGCCGGGAACGGTTTCTGATCATCTGGGATACTTTCCTGATGTGATGCCCACTCTGGCGGAACTGACGGGCGCGAAGCCCGGGTCTGATATCGATGGTATTTCGATCGCGCCCACATTGTACGGTGACACAGGGGACAAGCAAGAGCAGCACGAGTATCTGTACTGGGAGGATCGGAAAAGCTGCGCTGTTCGTATGGGGAGTTGGAAAGCCGTAAGCCCAGATAAGGACGGGCCTTTTGAGTTGTATGACTTGAGTGCAGATGTAGAGGAACTGAATAATGTAGCGGCTCAGCATCCCGATATTCTCGAGAAGATGACGCAGCATGCCAGGGACGCTCACACTCCGATTCGCGAAGGCGATATTCTCGATCCATCTATGGGATTCAAAGGGCACGATGAGGATTAAGCAAAAAATAGAAGCTATTATTATCTGCCCGACAGATTTTTCGCACGGTTCACGAGATCGTGGACATCCATGTATGGTTCGGGGGCTGTAGATGTCCAGACGACCTCTCCGGTCGCATCCAGCAGGAGTGTGCCGTGTGTTGGGCCAGTGTGGGCCATTCCAAACCAGCCCGCCCATTTGCCAGCAGTGTCTGAGATGAGGCTCGACGACAGCGCAGCAACTCTCTCTTGGTCGGGCTCGGATTCTGGCGTGATAATCACCAGGTTGATGTCGTTCTCCCGAAGCACCTCGTCGAACAAACGCGCGTGCTCGTAACAATGCTCACATTGAACGCCAGTGATGAATGTGACGACGGTTGTCTTGCCAGTGATCAGGCTGAGTTGCTCTGGCTCTTCCACAACCAGGAACTGTCCCATCATGCCGTTGTCTTCGTGTTCCATGATATGGCAGTGGTACATGTATGGAATCTGAGGATCGGCATATCGCTCGAAGGCCATGATGATCCGAACGAGATCACCGGGAGGCACCAGGACTGTGTCTTTCCAGCCGAGGTCGGCACCGGTGGGCGGTTGGCCGTTGCGATCGAGAATTTGAAACTGGACGAGGTGGACGTGGAGAGGGTGAGGCTGACCGCCGCGATTGTGTACCTCCCAAATCTCAATGTCTCCCAATCGCACGACCTCATCAATTCTCGCCATATCCATTATCTTGCCGTTGATTGGTGGTCCCCCTCGCCCCCCTCGCCCCCCTCGCCCCCCTCGTCCCCCTCGTCCTCCTCGTCCTCCTCGACCACTTTGTACACCTTGTCCCCGTCCTCTCTGACCCCCTCGACCGCCCTGTAAGCCTTGTCCACGTCCACCTCGTCCTCCTCGACCACTTTGAACACCTTGCCCACCCCGTCCTCCTTGTCCTCGTCCGCCCTGTATAGCCTCCAGATTCCGGGTGATGCGTTGTTGGATGTTTTGCAGTCGTCCGCCCTGTCCCCCTCGTCCACCCGGCATAGGTCCCACCAAAACCATCGGACGGGTTTTGGCGGCGTGTGAGGTATCGATGCGGGAGATGGTGTTGAGGCGTTCTGGCAGCGCGTGAGATGCACGTTTTGTCGGCTGGGGAACGATCTTCAGCAATTGTAAGTTCCCCGTGCCGATTCCCCAGAAAAACGATATGATAGTCCTCATAAAACCGGCTTCCGGATAGCTTTTCAACACCACCTCATCTCCATCGCTGAAGTCAACGAGGATCTCGGCTCGCTCGCCGGGGGCGAGGATCACGCGGTTGGTTTGGTGGGGCGTCTCGAGGAATCCGCCATCTGTGGCGATCTGATGAAACTCGCGGTTGTCGTCAAAGCCGATGTAGTAGATTCGCGCATTCGAGCCGTTTAACAGTCTGAATCGAATGCGACGTGACTCAACCTGGAGAAATGGATTATAGGTTCCATTGATCAGCATGGTGTTTCCGAAGACGGCACCCAGGTTGCGGGCATAGCGAAACGCACCGTCGTCGTCAAACAATCGGTCTTGAATCACGACTGGAATGTCGTCAGCGCCGTAGGTCTTTGGCAGACTCAGCGCATCACTGTTATCGTCATCGATCCACATGAGGCCAGCGATCCCCCGATAGACCTGCCGCCCCGTATTGTCATGCGGATGCGGGTGGTACCACAACGGAGCGGCCTGTTGATCGACCGGAAAGCTGGCAGTCCACGATTCTCCAGGCTCGATTTTCTGATGCGGTGTGCCGTCCATGCGAGCGGGAACGTGCATTCCGTGCCAGTGCATTGTCGTTATTTCATCCAGATTGTTCTGGACGATCAGATCGACCTCTTCGCCTCGACGCAGTCGTATCGTCGGTCCCAAAAACGGGCCATTAACGCCAGCTGTCGGTGTTTGTTTACCTGGCAGGAACTCTCGGCTTCCTTCGGCAACAGTCAGGTGAAATTGCCGTCGTCCTTCTACAACGGTTCCAAATAACTGATTTGGAATCAGTAGCTTATTCTCAAAGGTCAACTCGCTGTTTGTGGCTCGGATGAACATCAGCCAGTAGCAGGTCGCGCCCAATAACAGTACGATAATCAACAGTTCTATTGTGATTGGCTTCAGCCACCGGGGCCTGGTCGCCGTATCTGCAGGCATGCTTTCTCCTTACATGGGTGATCCGCATCGCGCGCTTGTGCCGTGAGCGGTGTAACAAGCGTTTTCTTATTTGACAGCAGAAATTCGCGGCGCGTTCCATTGCGCATCCTAATAAAAAAAGGTCGTGAGATTAGTTCTCACGACCTTTTGATTTTGATTACTGAAAAAACTGAGTTACAAAAGCAGAATTCGTCCAACCTATTTTACCAACGTCTCTTCAGCGAATCGTGGACACTGACCTCTAAGTGATGACCGAATCCCTCGATCTCCAACCGAACTTTGAAGCCATCCTGAATGGGTGACAGAGCTTCGTGATGGGTGCCGGTTGCAACGACATCCCCTGGCTCAAGGGTGATAACCTTGGTGATTTCCTCCAGCAACTCGGGAATGTGGCGGGCCATATCGCCTGTAGAAAAATCGTGTTTGAGAGTGTTGTTGACCCATAGTTTTACTGAAAGGTCATTTGGGTTTGATACCTCATCGGCTGTCACTAAGACCGGTCCCAGAGGAGCAAAAGTGTGCCAGCTTTTTCCCAGGAAGAAGCCACCGGGCAATCCTCGGGCCGAAACATCTATGAACTGTGTGTAACCAAAGACGTGGTCCAGTGCGTCGGCTTGCGAGAGGTGGCTGGCTCTCTTGCCGATTACCAGAGCCAATTCTGGCTCAAAATGGAAAACACTCGCTTCGGCGGCCGGGAGTTCAACCGTGCTGCCGGTAGGCATCACGCTGGTGTTGGCCTTGAGAAAGCCATTGAACAGACCACGCTCCGGGTGCCCTGGCTCGATATAATTACCGGCTGAACACATGAGTTGACCGGGGCGGGGTAGAGGCGATTGCAAAGTTACCGTATCGAGGGCGACACCATTCCTACTTTCTACGTCACTCTCGATCCTGGATTGCATGGCATCCCAATCAGTAATAATCATCTGCATCATTTCTTGAGCGTTGTGATGCCCCAGGTCTGCGACTGAATCTCCAACCGGGACGACTGTATCGCCCTGCAAAACGCCCAGTTGGAAGTCATTATAGAGTACGAGTTTCATGAGAGTCTCCTTATTTAGAGGTTAGATGGGTTAAGCCTGATTGATCATCACCGCATTTACAGAGTGCGGAGAGAGTGATATCTTAAAGTTGGAGCCGCCAATTGGGATTTCACGCGTGTCAATCGCAACTTCATTGGGTGAATTCCAGTCGTTTCGAGACATGTAACTCTCACCGGCAATGGTTTGGAGTTCTGCGGTGTTCGCTGGATCGAAGTTGCTGAGTTCGCAAGTGATCTCGATTTCTTCGGTGGGATGGCGATTGAGAATCAGGAGAATCAAACCATTATCCGAGGTAGCTGCAAGAGCATCTACGTAAGGCATGTTTCCCCCCACCATAATGGATTTGATGTTCGCCGCGAAGGTTGGCGATGAGGTGACAGAATGCACAAGGGTCGCCTCGGGAAGATTGCCGTAGAGGTGTGACACCCAGTGAACCGGAGCCGGGTAAACGATCTCCCGCTCCTTCTTCAATCCGCCTCCGTGATTTACCAACACACTGTGGGTGAACATCTCGACGAGATCACCTTGCCGCATTGCGCTGTGTAACGCGCCTGATAGGTAGAGCGACTCCGCCTGTGTGGCATTCGTCGGTGATTACTCCCAACGATAGGGCAGTTGGGCTTCTTGGTGGTCAAACCACCTGACTTTGTAATCCCAAAGTCAATATGTTTATCACAGCGTTGTGGTCTCTGTCTGTGGTATAGCCACACTTTTTGCAGTGATGTACACGCTCAGAAAGTGTTTTCTTCTCGCGGTGTCCACAAGCTGAACATGTCTGAGATGTGTATTGAGAAGGTACGGCCTTGAATCCAATACCAGCTTCTTCCGCTTTGTATTCGAGACAATGCCGAAACATCGACCACGCTGCATCGCTGATGGACTTCGATAGCCTTCGATTCTTCTGCATCTTCTGGACTTTTAGTTTCTCTGCGGCTATGAAGCCGAAACGATTGACTATCCTTCTTGATTGTTGATGGGCAAAGTGATGACGCTTATTCTTGATTCTTTCGTGAACGCGGGCGACAACCTTGCGATGTTTCTCTTTTCTTTTGGATTTGGTTTTCTTCACCTTGTCCCACTTTCGTTGCGCCTTCGCAAGGTTCTTTTCTTCCTTTCTGAAGAATCGTGGGTTATTGACCTTACTTTCATCCGAGAGCACCGCGAAAGCGTAGAGACCCACATCAATCCCAACAGCGGTGTCAGGATGATCCTCAGACCGCACAGGCTCGCCAATATCACAACTGATCGACGCATACCACTTGCCTGTTGCTGACCGCGTGATGGTGCAGGTCTTAGGGACGCCTTCAATTGGACGATGCTGGACAATACGGATACAGCCAATTTTGCCCAATTGCAAGCCTTTGTTGTCCAACCGGCATCCATTTGAGAACTGCGGATACGTGATAGAGTCATAGCGATTCTGACCCTTGTATCTTGGAAAGCCAGCTTTTTTAGCTTTGGCCTTGACCCTGCCAAAGAAGCCGTCAAATGCCTTGTCAACACGAACAGCTACCTGTTGCAAAACTTGAGAATACACGCGTGCAAAATCGGGGCGTTGTGCCTTCATCAATGGCAATGTAGCTTGTTGTTCGTAGCAAGACAACGACACGCCATCCTGCTCCCATGCTTGAACACGGGCACATACCAACTGGTTGTAGAGCAATCGGCATGTTTCAATATGCGCTTGCAGTGTCGTAGTTTGCTTCTTTGTTGGACGCAAGCGGTATTTAAAAGTTCTGAGCACCGGGAAAACTCCAAAAAGAAAGCCGTATGGGGGTGTTTACCAAACAGCACAAAAGCTATTTGCCCCACACGGCTAAAATAAAAATAAAAAAGGCTTTTGTGGTTCTGGTCGGTGACAATGATAATATACTCAATCTATGGCGGTATGTCAGTATTCATATCCACTGAAGCTATAAAGGGAAGTCCTTATTATCCCAACGCTAAAACTTTCTGCGAGTAGGCTTTACGGGCTTTATGGTAAGTAGGTCGATTGGCGGATTCCCGCTTCAGGTCCAGGAACTGTGATTCGCTGGCTTGTTTTGGCGTTGTACGGGTTAAGCCAGTCAATGAGATAGGTCGCATCTTTTGATCCGTAGGGGAGCCATCGATAGGCGAGACCCTTTTCGTAGGCGGATCTGTGTCGCTCGATATCGGGATCCCTTAGACGATCGGCCTCTGGCGTCCAGATCCGGCTGAAGAAAGACCAGTCTGCGAAGGATGTGTTCTCCAGTATTTGCGCCCACATTCCATTGTAGATGTTGCGACCGAGATGCTCTGTGAATTTCCCGAAAAGATTTCGATTGATGGGTTTATCCGCTTTCCGACGGCAATCAATGAACACACGAGCCTCACCATCGATCGGTTTGATCTGGATCAGAGGATCGGCGTTGGGCATGTATTGGTCTCCAGAATTTGGATGATGTCGATTGCATTCGAGTCCAGTTAGTGGAGCCAATATAAGACATTTTCTCGGGGATTGAAAATCTGAATGATGGCTTGCGATTTCTTTCACAGGTACTATATTGAAAAGGCCATTGTTGAGGATTAATATGGAAATCATCTGGAGACCGACATGAATAAGCCATCTTCGCGTCCTGCCAATTTCATTTTTATTTTAAGCGATACGCATCGTTATGACGCTATGTCATTTACGAACCCTTTGAAGGATCATTTTGAAATTTATCAGATAGCCCGTAAAACCCATCGGCTTTAGCGATGGGATAAAAGGCTTACGAATTTATGGAGTGGTCTGCCTGTGCGTGCGGGCACGCACGCAGACAGGTACTTTAGCGTTGGGGCACAATCATCAAGGGATTGTGGGCGGTGAGCCATTGTGATTCGTCCGATAGTTCCACGAAAAATGGGTTGACAAAATATGCTCATAAGTATATATCTTTATTATGTTTAAGTCCTTCAAATACAGACTGCGCCCAACGAAAAAACAGGAGAAAATCCTGACGGCGCACATTGAAGAATGTCGCTTGTTGTATAACCAGCTTCTTTGTGTGAGAGTACAAGCCTGGGAGCAAAAGCATCAGTCTTTGTCCTGCTATGACCAGATAAAAACCATTCCATTGATGAAGAAACAACGACCTGAATTTACGCAAGTGTATAGTCAGGTGTTGCAACAGGTCGCGGTACGGGTTGATCTTGCATTCAAGGCGTTCTTTCGTCGTGTCAAAGAGCGGGCAAAGACGGGCGAGAAAGCAGGCTTTCCCAGATACAAGGGTCAGAATCGCTATGATTCTATCACCTATCCTCAGTTTTCCAATGGTTGCCGATTGGACGATAAGGGCTTGCGATTGGGTAAGATAGGCTGTATTCGGATTGTCCAGCACAGACCCCTTGAGGGTATGCCCAAGTCTTGCAGTCTCAGGCGCACGGCTACTGGTAAGTGGTTTGTTACTATCTCTTGTGATATAGGCGACACAAGTAAAAAAATAAACATTGATTCTGCCGTCGGTATTGACGTGGGACTTGATAATTTTGCTATGTTTTCTGACAGAGAGAAGGTAGCAAATCCTCGCTTTTTTCAAAAAGAGGAAAAGGCGCTTGCCAAAGCACAGCGCAAGTGGGAAAAAGTAAAAAAAGTGTCGCCAAAGAAACGAGAGAGAGCACGTAAGACTGTTGCCAGAGTGCATGAGCGTATCCGTATGGATTACGACTACATCATAATTGGCGCGGGATCTGCTGGGTGTGCTGTTGCGGGGCGTTTGAGTGAAAGTGGGCAGTATCGCGTTTTATTGTTGGAAGCCGGTGGTCCGGATGATCGAGACGCGATTCACATTCCCGCGCGATTTCCAGATCTGTTTCATACAGATAAAGATTGGGATTATGAAACCACACCGCAAACTGGGTTTAATGGGTGGCAGGATTACGTGCCGCGTGGCAAAATGTATGGCGGTTCGAGTTCTATCAATGCGATGGTCTATCAGCGAGGTCATCCGAGTATAATGATCGGGGAGAAAGCTGCAGATATGATTCTGGGTGGCTAAATTCACTACACACTTTTAGAAATGAAGGGATTTACATGGAAACTAAAGATGCGACAGGACAGACTGTGATTGTAACCGGCTCGAATAGAGGAATCGGGCTTGGGTGGGTGAAGCATTATCTGAACGCCGGTGATTCTGTCGTGGCTACTTGTCGGACACCAGCGGAGGCAACAGATCTGATTGCGCTGAAAGAAAAATACGGGAGCAAGCTGTTGATCGAGCAATTGGATATGTCGAATGAAGAACATTTCGACCGTTTGGGGGAATCCCTGGCCCGGCATAATGTGCGTATTGACATTGCTATCAATAATGCTGGCTCGGGTAGTGGAAAACCCTTTGGAGAGTGGAACACGGCGAGTTTTGCGATTACTTTCGAGGTGCATACCATTGGTTCTGCTTTGTTTGCACAAATGGTTACGCCACTGCTGAACGACGGGGCAAAAATGGTGCTGACCTCTTCTGGTGTGGGCAGTATTGCGCGCGCCAATCGCCAAAACGAAATGGACGCTTACGCCATTGCCAAAGCAGGGGTCAATATGCTTGCCAGGCGATTGTCCGTCAGACTCGCCGACCGCAATATTGTAGTGGTTGCTCTCACTCCGGGGGCTGTACTCACAGGCATGAACCCGAACGGTACGATTTCTGTAGAGGAATCCGTTGGACTGATGACCAGCACGCTTGATAATTTGACCATGGAGGATAGTGGCAGCTTTCTTCAAAATAATGGCACAGTGGTGCCCTGGTAGCTCTTGTGAAAGGACCCTTTGTATGGCAGAGAAGCCCAATGTGATCGTAATTTTTACAGATGATCAGGGATATGGCGACGCGAGTTGCCTGAATCCAGATGCGAAGTTTCAGACGCCAAATCTGGATCGATTGGCAGCAGAAGGAATTGCTTTTACCAATGGGCATTGCTCAGATACGGTTTGCACGCCTTCGCGTTATGGATTGCTGACTGGACGCTATTCCTGGCGGACGTTGAAGAAACAGGGCGTTTTTCCCGCCGAAGTACCGTGTCTGATTACAGACGAACGCATGACGCTGGCTTCAATGTTTGGGGCAAATGGATATGATACGGCGATGGTTGGCAAGTGGCACCTGGGTATGAATTTCCCTGGCGAGGTGGGCAATCGCGATTGGCGTCAGCCTGTTACCGATATGCCGTTGGATAAGGGATTTGATTATTTTTATGGCATACCCGCTTCGCTCAATTACGGAATTCTCGCCTGGTTTGAAGGGCGATATGCCAGAGTACCGCCGACGGTTTATACGGCTAAGAAACCAAATGACCGGCATATGGATTATCGCATCATGCCGCCGTATGAGAACACGCCGGAAGAAACGCTTGAAGCATTGGGCACTATGGGTATGGAGGTTGCGCCCGATTTTATTGACAATGAGTGTTTGACGCGGTTTACCGATAAGGCGATTGCGTGGATGCAGGGCAAAGAATCCAGCACCAAAAGTGGTAAGCCGTTTTTTTTGTACCTGCCATTTACATCGCCGCACTATCCCGTATGCCCGCGTGAGGAATTTTGGAATCAGGGCGATTGTGGTGGCTATGGTGAGTTTATGATTGAGACAGATCACCATGTAGGGCGCGTGCTGGATTATCTGGAGCAGTCGGGATTGGATGACAATACTATTGTTGTATATACCAGTGATAACGGCCCGGAAAATTCGTGGCGTGGACGGATTGAAGAATTTGGTCATCATAGCAATGGTATTTATCGCGGAGGTAAAAGGGATATTTACGAAGGTGGACATCGCGTGCCATTTTTTATGCGGTGGCCCAAAGGCATTCAGAATCCCGGGCGCAAATGTGATGATCTGGTAGGTCTGGTCGATTTAATGGCGACTTTTGCTGAGGTTGTAGGGGCCGAGTTGCCTGCTGATGCGGGCGAAGATAGCCAGAGTTTTGCGAAGATACTCAGTGATTTTGACACTCCCCATGAACGATTGCCTTTGATTAACCACGGTGCTGGGGGCCGGTTTGCGATTACAGAAGGCACGTGGAAGCTGATTATGGCGCACAAGAATGAGCCGTTAGAGCTTTACGATCTCGCGAATGATCCCGGTGAGACAAAAAACGCGATTGGCGATCACCCTGAGATTGTAGCAGACCTGACCGATAAAATTACAAGCATTGTGTGCAATGGGCGTACGATTCCTGGTGAGAACCAGGCGAATGATACCGATTACTGGGATGATTTGACGTGGATTTCATCTGAGGATTATCGGGCAAGGCAACTAAGATGAGTAAATCTCAACAAATACCGGGACAGCGTTCCAATATTCTGATTATATGTAGCGATCAGCATCATCCTGCAATGGTGGGGTATCGGCAGTACCCATTTGTGGAAACGCCCAATCTGGATCGCCTGGGGCGCGAAGGCACACACTTTACGCGGGCGTATGCCAATTGTGCGGTGTGTGGTCCCAGTCGCATGAGTTTTATGACGGGGAAGTATGTTCACCAGATTGATAGCTGGTCGAATGGCGTGCCTCTGCCCGAAGAAGAGAAACAAAAGACCTGGGCAGCGCGGCTGGATCAGAATGGTATCGAATCGACTTGTATAGGCAAAATCGACTCTGCTGGTACCGTTGACGATCACAATCCGGGATTTACCCACTTTGACGAACTTCTTCACCGAACGGCATGGGATCCCTATCCGAGAGAGATACCTTTTGTCACGCGCCTTCCCGGATACACGCGGCCAGCCAGTCGGCGATTTTTACTCGAAGCGGGCGGGGGAGATGTCGCAAAGATTGATGACCGGCAGGAGTTGGGATTCTATGGTCATGACCGCGAGGTGACAGATAAGACGCTGGTGTATTTGCGGGAAAAAGGGCAGGCTAAATCGGATTCCCCCTGGGTGCTGTATGTCGGCTACCTGTATCCCCACTGGCCGTATCGCGTACCTGAGAAATATTTCGATATGTATTATCCCGATCGCGTTTTGATGCCCCACGGTGCAAAGTTCCCAAATCGCGATATTCACCCCGCGATGCAAGAGTGGCAAGCCTCCAATGTATTTGGGGAAGTGACAGAGGATATGCTGCGTCGGACGATTGCTGCTTATTACGGTATGATCACCTGTATGGATGATATGATCGGCGAGATTCTCGATGAGTTGCAGGACCAGGGTCTTTATGAAAATACATACATCATCTATACATCAGATCATGGAGAATCCATGGGCGAACACGGACTTTTTTTTAAGCACTGTTCTTATGAAGGGGCTATTGGGGTTCCTCTTGTGATCACAGGCCCGGGTATTCCTGAGGGAGAGGTCAATACCGACACGCCCGTTTCTCTAATCGATCTCTATCCCACCATTTTGGACATGGCTGGGCTGGGTCCCGAACCCGGTCTGCCTGGTTCGAGTTGGTTGCCACTTGTGAGGGGTGAACCACACAAACGGTCTGAGCGCGTTTTTGCAGAATGGCATGGTCCGCAACTTCGAGGTGCGTATTACATGATTGTGCGGGGCGATTATAAATACACCTGGTATGAATTTCATCCGCCCTCGTTATTCAATGTGAAGGAAGACCCGAAGGAAGAACGCGATCTCGCATCGGATATTGAACAGGCTGATAGGCTCAGGGCGTTTGAAGAGGAGTTGCGTTCCATAGTCGATCCAAAGGCGACGGCTCTGCGCGCCAAACGGGATTTGGGACTGATCGCGCCAGATGGCACGGATATGACCGATAGCCTGATACCCTGGGCGGGATTTGAAGACGGGACACTTGAGGAAATTCAGCGTGCCGACAGTGCGCGGCACAGGCGGTCATAATGGAGAAAAAGATATGACACCTGTAAATAATTCATTGCCCTTTAGGTTGGGTGTGGGGTCTGCTTTAAAAGCTGCGGTTTTGGCTTATTCGCAGACTGTTCGCAATGAGCCTGGGCTTTTGGCTTATTGGCGAGTGGGAGATACTCAGGATGCGGATGCCAGTAGAGAGCGTTCGTATGTGGCTTTGGGGGTTGTGCCACATCTGGATGAAGATCCACTGGGCGATGCATCTGTGGAGTTCTTTTTTCAGGTTGTTTCCGATGGACAGTTGGACTACGAACCCTGTCTTATTTCGCATCAGATATCCCACGGTGAACAGACGCGATTCGCATTTCATGTGACGCGGGATTTGACTGCGCTTCGATTTCTCAATGGTACAACAAATACGCTGATTTTCCCGCCCGATGGACCAATAAAAGTGGGACAGTGGTATCATTTTTTGGCTACGAGCAAACCGCGACAGGAATTTCGCGCTTATATCGATGGCGTCGAATGCTTTCTGGATATGGGTTCTCTGGCGTTTGGCGTGCGGCAGCAAGCTTGTCCGATACAGATTGGTGCGTCCAGCGAAAATGGCGAGAATCGGGCTGTAAATTGCGCGATAGATGAGGTGGCCATATACAATGTGGCTCTGACGCCGTTGGATATCGCGCGACATGTTGATGCGGCTGGCCGAGAGACACTCCGAAAGCAGGTGGTGCATGATCGGAGACAACGAGAGGATGAAAAAAAAGAGGTGGCGGCAGCGGCGCTTAGAGCGCGTCTAAACGATCCCGCTTTGCTCGATCCCGGCGAGACAAAAGTCTATGAAGGGCAATATCTGGATGCGATTTCTCTGCCGGTAGGAGGTATTGGTGCGGGTTTGATTCAGATGAACGGTAAGGCAGAGCGGTCGGTATGGCAAATATTCAATAATTTTGAGCATGTTGAAGTGCCCAATAGCTTTTTTGCCGTGTGGGCGAGGCCCCGGGGAAAAGAGCCTGTGGTCAGGGCTTTGCAGACTTCGGATGTTGGCGTATTTCCCGTGATGGATCGTCTGAGATTCAGGGGGGAATACCCATTTGGATGGTTTGAGTTCGCAGATGCCGATTTTCCTCTTCAGATCGAAATGGAGGTTTTTAATCCGCTGATCCCCCTCAATGTGAAATGTTCGAGTATCCCATGTGGGATTTTTAATCTGACGGCGAGCAATGAGGGTGATTCCTCTGTAGAAGTCAGTTTTCTGGCTACGCAACAAAATGCGATTGGCATTACGGGAGATGAATCCCATCAGGGTTATGGCGGCAATGTCAACCGCGTGATTCGAGAGGATGATGCAACTTCGATTCATATGACGCAGGTGTCGTCATCGGATGTGGATATGGTGCTGTCGGCACAGGTGGAAAATGCCTGTGCGACGGCTTCGTGGACCGGCTTGCGCGATTTGTATGAAGCGTTTTCACGAGATGGTGAGTTGGAGTATGTCGAAACAGCGGGGCCGTCGGCTGCAGGCGAAATGGTCGATTGTGCGCTGGCTACGCCATTTGTGCTTCAGCCCGGAGAAAAACGCACTATTACCTTTGTTCTCACCTGGTATTTCCCTAACACCAACCATGGTGCGCATATCTGGGTGAAACACGGCAATATGTATTCAAACTGGTGGACTGATGCACTGGATGTTTATGCGTATCTCAAGGCTAATCTCGCTGATTTGACGCAACAGACGCGGCGGTTTCACGATACGCTTTATGCGTCGAATCTCCCACACTGGTTGCTGGATCGAATAAGTTCGCAGGTTGCCGTGCTGAGAACCAGGACGTGTTTTTGGGCAAAAGATGGGTATTTTGGGGCCAATGAAGGTTGCGCACCAACTTCGGGTTGTTGTCTGGGGAATTGCAGTCATGTGTGGCACTATGCACAGGCGCATGCGCGTCTTTTTCCCGAGATCGCGCGGAGAATGCGCGAGCAGACGTTTGCTCTGCAGCGGGAAGATGGGGGATTGCCTTTTCGCCACAGTGATCGCCATTTTGAAATACAGGGTCCGGCAATTGATGGGATACTCGGCGATATTTTGAGTACGTATCGCGAGTATCAGTGTGGCTCAGATCAGCAGTGGTTGCACGCGCATTGGCCCAGCGCGCAGAAGGCGATGAATTTTGTGATTGCGCGTTGGGATTCAGATGAAGATGGCTTGTTATCAGGTTCGCAACACAATACGCTTGATGGTGAACTGTCGGGGTCAACATCGTGGATGGGTACGCTATACCTGTCGGCTCTTGCGGCGTGTGAAAAGATGGCGGTATTGGAAGATGATGCGCAGGCCGCCGGTCGATATCTCAGGTTGCGCGAGAAGGGAACACGAAATCAGAACCAGACGCTCTGGAATGGCGAGTATTATGTGCAGAGCCCCGACGAGGATGCCCATGAAGACTACGGAGATGGTTGCCATATCGATCAGGTGCTTGGCGAGTGGTGGGCACCGCAGGTAAATTTGTCGAGTCACTATCCCCGGGCAAATATCCGTTCGGCGCTGCGGTCTCTTTTGCAGTACAATTTCAAGCATCATTTTCGCACGACGACACAGCGACCAAGAAAATTTGTCGATAATGACGATGCGGCCATGAAGATGATTTCTTGGCCAAAAAGTCCTCAGCCATTTCGCAGTATGAAATACGGCGATGAGGCGATGACGGGTTTTGAGTATGGTGCTGCTGCAACGATGGTTCAGTTTGGAATGCTCAGGGAGGGGTTGATGGTTGCTCGCGCTGTTTACGATCGCTACGATGGCAAGCTGCGCGATCAGTTGACGGAGATGAATACGGCGTCATGGGGGTATAGCGGAAATCCGTTTGGCGATGATGAATGCGGCAAATTTTATGCACGGGCGATGAGTGTGTGGTCGTTGTTGCTCGCTTGCCAGGGTTTTGTATATGAAGGTCCCAAAGCGAGGATTGGCTTTGCACCTGTATGGAACCCCGCTGATCACGTATCCTTTTTTACCGCAGCCGAGGGATGGGGCCTGTTCAGACAGAGACGCGATGTGCAAATGCAGGTTATGGAATTAAGCGTTGAATGGGGGTGCCTGCCCGTTCGGATATTTGAATTTGAATTACCTAAAGGTCGGCAGGTACAATCGGTTTTTGCTTCCGTCGGTGGGGAGGAGGTGAGTACGATCGCCTCATTTAGCGGTTCCAAAGTGATCCTGACCATGGAAGAAGAAGTTGTTTTGACCACTGGGGATAAGATGGTCATTGAGGTATCGTTCAATCTCCCCCCCTGACAACAAAAAAAGAAAGGATTAGGGCATGAATCAACCCTTGCAGTTGAAGAGATATTTTTGGGACGCAGTTGTTGCGACCATGGTTTGCTCGTTGGTCACCACATCAGAAACAGATGCACAACCTGACGGAAATGAATGGGTTGAACGTTACGAACCGCACGTTTTCAACGAGATGCCATATCGGCTGTTGAAGCCCATAGATTTTGATTCGGACAAGCGCTATCCCGTTATCGTTTCATTGCATGGTGGAGGTGGCCGAGGGACAGATAATCGAAAACAATTGCGTGGCTGGAATAGACTTCTTGCAGACGAGCAGAGGCAAACGGATTATCCCTCTTATGTGCTCGCTCCTCAAGTCAATCGTTTGTGGAATGCAGAAGACCTCCAAAAGATCAAAGATCTCATTGCAACATTGCCGTCCGTTGATATGGACAGAATATACGTTCTTGGGCACTCCATGGGTGGCCACGGTACCCATGTCTTTTTACAAATTGATCCCCATTATTTCGCCGCGGCAGCACCTTCGGCTGGAACGGGTTTGCCTCAGACAGAAGAATTTATCGATGCGTCGGTGATTAAAGATGTTCCGATATGGGCTTTCCACGGGGATCTGGATAAGGTCTGTCCATTTGAACGCGCTCAAAAACTTTTTGGGGAGATGCAGAAATTAGGTGGGAACATGAAGTTCACGGTCTGGACGGGTGATGGACATAGTGTTGCTATGAAAATGATTACTGGTGCCGACAATGGCAGCACCCAACTCAGCAGCGATCGCTGTGATCCCGAGCCTGTGTTTATGAAATGGCTTTTTGCACAAAAACGCACTGGCGACTGAGTAGATTTTTTCGCACTTGATGATGAACAGCATGTTCATATCTCGGAATGGAAATTGAACATTGTGTTGCAAATATTGTATTGATTTTTTTGCCGTTAAATTTGTAAATGCATATAAATAAAAGATTTGTAAAATATCTCAATCAACGGCACTGATTTTGCCTGATGTTGTGGAAACAATATCAGGGAGATAGTATATGAATGGCTTTGTAAAAAATAGAGGAGGTATCGCGGGTGTGGCGGATGTGGATATGCCACGAGAAAAGCTCGAGCGTTTGGGACCAGAGGCATTGCGAGATGAGGAACTGCTGGCAATTTTGCTGCGAACGGGATACGAGGGCCGAAATGTTCTGGAAATTTCGCGTGGGATAATCAAGCGCTATCCTGTGAATAAACTCGTGGAGATGGATCTGAAAAATCTCACGACAATAAAGGGAATCGGGCAGGCAAAAGCCGCGGGTTTAGTCGCGGGATTTGAACTGGCAAAACGAGGTCTCAATCAGGGAATAGGAATTGAGCCTACTATTACGAGTCCGGTTGACGTTTTGGGGTTTCTGACCGATATCAAAGATCGGCGCAAAGAATATTTTGTGGCGCTTTTTCTCAATGCGCGGAATCAGGTGATTTGCCGCGAAGATGTGTCGGTTGGCTCGCTCAACGCCTCGCTCGTGCATCCGCGAGAGGTCTTTGCCCCAGCCGTGGGATCATCTGCTGCAAGTGTGATTTTGGCGCACAATCATCCCAGCGGCGATGTAACACCGAGTCGAGAAGATATTGAACTTACGCGCCGCATGGTGCAGGCTGGTGAGATTATGGGGATTGAGGTACTGGACCATCTGATCGTCGGTTCGGAGCGGTTCTTGAGTATGAAAGAGGCGAATGTCTTTTAGGTGGTGATATGAGCCGACTATTAACATTGACAACAGATTTTGGTCTTTCTGATGGCTATGTTGCTGCGATGAAGGGCGTGGTGCTTAGCTGTATGCCAGAAGCTCGAATCGTAGATATAACACATCAAGTGCCGCCTCAAGATATTGCTGCTGGTGCTTTTGCGATGTATTGTGCGTGTCCTTTTTTTCCTGAGGGTAGTGTACACGTTGGGGTGGTTGACCCGGGGGTGGGGAGTGATCGACGGGGCATTGTCGTTGAAACAGAGCAATTTGTATATGTCGGGCCAGATAATGGCCTGTTTTCTCCTGTTTACGAGCGGGAAATTGTACGGCGTATTGTAGCGATTGAAAATGCGGCATTGATGAGATCCGTTGTAAGTTCGACTTTTCACGGACGAGATGTATTTGCCCTGGTGGGGGCGCATTTACTCAGGGGGATGTCAGGTGAAGAGGTGGGACCGGAAATTGAGGATCCAGTCACATGCGATTTGTGGGGCGTTGAAGAACGTGCTGATGCACTCGTTGGGCGAGTGGTGTGCGTTGACCATTTTGGCAACGCGATTTCAATGATTGCGCGGTCACAAATTGATGCAAAATATCCCGATGGGGATTTTGAGATCGTCGTTGGGAAGACCCGGTTTGATCGGATATGTCAGACATATAGCCAGGTCAAAGAAGGAGAAGTTCTAGCGCTTTACGGCAGTTTGGATACGCTGGAGATCGCGGTTTGTGGGGGCAGTGCAAGCAGGTCACTCGGTGTAAAACGAGGGGATGAGATTTGCGTTTATAGAGGTCAGGGTAGGAGAGATAGTAGTTGAGAAATGCGGTCTATTTCAATATCGGGCTGTTCTGATGGGGTTTGAGGCTTTCTGTTTTTTTGTCGGCCATGACGCATGTGTACAGTGGTCATACCCAGGGTTTTTGCCGTGGCGATCTCATCGGTGAGTTTGTCGCCCACGCATAGAATGTGGGCGTGGGGCAAGGATAATGCTTTTGCGGCCTGTGTGAGCGATGCCTCTTTATCGCTGCTTTTTCGGTCGTCGTGCAGGATGAGAGTATTGTCGCCCTCGCTAAAATAATTGCACAAGCCGAGAAGGCGAACTTTTTCGCGCTGACGATCGGGATTTCCAGAGGTGACAAGGGCGAGTTGATAGCTGCGTTGGACAAGGGTAGCGAGGGTGGGGAGTACATCGGGAAAAGGAGTAATGGCTTCCACATTGTGGGGATTGTACGCGTTGAGTGCCCGTTCTACAATGTTGGCCGGGATATTGTACTGTGCACCAAGTAAGCGAATGGCCTCTGAAGAGCCATGCGTTTGGGAAAGTGACACCTGTTGCTGATAACCGGTCTCAATTGAGAGGTTGGGATGTGCTGAAGCGAGAATCTGAGCGACTCTGCGTCGTGCCGGTTGGGTGAGTTGGCCCGTGCAGTCAAAGAGAGTGTCGTCGAGGTCAAAAATAATGCCTCTAATTTTTCCTATCATTCGTCCAGGCCCCAGTAGTCGGGTACGCTCAGGCCGCAGAAAATGCGACAGATCGCATCGGCGACTTTGGCCGGGTCGTGGCTGATAAAATCGCCCTCGTCGCGCTCTATGGCATCGGGATGAAATTCTTCTAAGAAGTCAGCGCGGGTCCAGGGACCGAGTGCGTCGAGCGTTTCTGTATCGGATTCAACCAGGACTTTGCCATCTTTTTTGTATTTTTTGAGCAGTGGGTGCCAGTCCTTGCTTTTGGGCGTTTGGAAAATGCGGAGGTCCTGCACCAACGTGTGATCAATGACGCCATCTCGTTGATTTTCGGGAATGTGTTTGAAGATGGATTTGAGGTGGTCAGAGGCTCTAAAATCGTCGGTTTGTCCGGGTTGTGTGACGATGTTGCATACATAGATGGTTTTGCCCTGAGCGCGTTTGATCAGTGCTTTTTGAATGTCGGGCACGAGGAGATTGGTGATGACACTTGTGTACAGGCTACCCGGTCCTATGACGACGATATCTGCATCTGCAATGGCTTGCAAAGCGCCACGCGGTGCTCTAATCTGATCTTGTTCCAGGCTCACTTTGCGCCCCTGGCGCACGCGGATTTCAACCTGTCCTGTTTCGGGATCTATGACGCGCTCGAGCGCGCTGTTTTTGCGATTGAGTTCGCGCAAGAGTGCGTCATTGGTGACGAGATACGCCCGCTCGAGTGGTGGTTTGCCGGATTTTCTGACCATCCATTCGGTATAGCGATGTTCGCCATTTGTCAGTTTGGCACAAATATCGACATTGTCGGTGCTGGCAGGGAAAACAGTGCCCTGTACGTGTAGCATGTCGCTGGCTGTTTTTATAGCCGCGTGAAAATCACCGAGTTGCTGGGTGAGTGCAGCCACGAGAAAATTGCCAATATGGTCGTTCTTAAAAATACCGGATTCTTGTTCGCTGTTGGGAAAGCGGTGTTGGAAGACGTTGAAAAGTCCCTGAGATATCTGTTCGGGATCGGCAAGTGCTGTGAGGGCATTGCGAATGTCGCCGGGGGGCTGGACTCCCAAATTCCAGCGGATACGCCCCGAGGAAGCTCCGCTATCGGTCACGGCAACGACGGCTGTTGGATGGCGGGTATAGGGCCTTAGCCCGCGCAAGACAGTGGGAAGGCCAGTGCCGCCGCCGATAACGGCAATTCTGAATCTGTCGGGGGTTTTGCCGATCCGCGAGAGGTGCAATAATGTGGATAGTTGGGCGAGATATTTGATTTCGTAGTCGGGGCGGTCGCCTATTGCGGGTGTTTCGCGGGAAAATCTTCCGCGCCGCAACCAGATTGTGGTGAGGCCTTGGCGATTGCCCGCGCGGATTTCGTCATGGGTGCGGTCGCCAACGACGATGAGTTGGTCGGGAGAGAGATTGTGGCTTTCCATGAGTTCTGAAAACCAATAGGCATGTGCAGGGGGACCTTCGTTGATGATGCGATCAAAATAAGGAGCAATGCCCAGGCATTCAATTTTGTTGCGCTGACGACGTACTCTGCCCAGTGTGACCAGAAACAGTTTATAGCCCGCGTGGCGCAATTCTTGAAGGGTGTGTAACGCATCGGGATAGGGGCGAATATCTTCTACATCTTCGGCATTGTAAACGCGCTCCATTTCTGCTACGAGGGCTTCGACCGGCTCGGCTTCCGGGTCGGTATTTTGTTTGTCGAGAAAACGTCGCACTTGGTCGGGTTTGTCTTTGAAGACAGCTTTGGCGATATCGAAAAAGGCGCAATAATAGGGCGAGGATGAATAATAAGGACCGTGTTTGCGTTCGAGCGTATTGATGCGCTGGCGTGCGTAGGCACGAGTGGCAAAAAAACCGTTTGAAAATAGAAAGGTAGCAACGCGTTGGCGCGCAGCATGTACGACGGGTGTCAGGTCAAAGAGGGTTCCGTCGAGGTCGAACACGACCGCGCGGGCATTTTCCAGAGACACGGCACATCTCCGCGGTTGAGTGGTGGAATCAGCGGAAAAGATAAGGACTTTTTAGGTTAAGAAAAAAAATAGATGTGGGGAAGAAGAAAGATTGTGCAAATAGTATGGAAAATTTGGAAGGCGGCGCTCAATTTTGTTTATCCGTCGTCTTGTATGATTTGCAAGGCATCGCTACCGGATTCGCCGGGGTTGTGTGATTCGTGTTGGGATGATATCGAGATTTGGGATTCTGAACTACACGCGGTGGGTTTTGAGCACGAATTTGATCAGATAGTTATTTTGTATCAATTTAATGATTGTGTTCGGTCGTTGATTCACGCGCTCAAATACCGAGGGAAAACGCTGCCTGGACAGATATTTGGCGAGGCTCTGGGGCAACGCATTGCGGACCTTGTCGAATCCGATACGGTAATTGTTCCGGTGCCTCTTCACTCTGGAAAAAAAAGAGCACGCGGCTACAATCAGAGTGAGATTATTGCACGGGCTACAGGACGGGTATCGGGTTTACAAGTGATGGCAAACGCGCTGAAAAGAGTGCGACCAACTCCTACGCAGACGCACCTGGGGGTTTTGGAACGCGAATACAATGTACGGGGAGCATTTCGCGTGCGTTGTCCCGCGTCTATTGAGGGGAGAAAATTTTTTTTGATTGACGATGTCATCACGACGGGTGCGACGCTCAATGCGTGTGTTCATGCGCTTAGATCTGCGGGGGCGCAATGCGTGTCTATTGGGGCTGTTGCCAGTCCCCCATTCGGTGAGGATGATCTATCTCAAGATGTAGAAAAATCGGGGTCTTGACGCTGATTTTATATTTTAGTAGGCGTATCTGCGATAAATACAACGGGCTTGACAGGTATGTTGCAATACCTTAAACTTCAGGTCTTTGAAAATCTTAAAGGGCTCAGGCGCTTATGCTCATTATAGTGATTTTGTAAGGGAGATATTATGTCTGTAAAACGCGTTGGCATACTTACAGGTGGCGGCGATTGCCCAGGTCTTAATGCGGTAATCCGCGCGATTGTACGCAAAGGCATTATGGTTTATAATTATGACATGACGGGTGTGCAGGAGGGATGGCGAGGGATGCTTGAAGGGCTGTCAGTACCTCTGGATTTGGATGCTGTTTCGGGGATTTTGCCGCGCGGTGGAACAATTTTGGGATCGTCGCGGACAAATCCGTATCAAGATGGTGCAGATGGCGGTGCGCTCGTGCGGACGGGGATGGAGAAAATGGGTTTGGACGCGCTGATTGCCATTGGGGGCGATGATACGCTTGGTGTAGCTCACCAACTCACAGATCAGGGTATCAAAGTGGTAGGTGTGCCCAAAACCATTGATAATGACCTGGATGGCACAGACCAGACCTTTGGTTTTGATACGGCGATTAATATTGTGATGGAGGCGATTGACCGCCTGCATACAACGGCTGAATCCCACAACCGCGTGATGGTTGTCGAGGTTATGGGCCGTCACGCCGGTTGGATTGCCGTGGAGTCCGGTATTGCAGGGGGGGCGGATGTAATTCTGATCCCGGAAGTCCCGTTTGATATGGATGACGTGTGTGATACGATCAGAAAACGCCATGCCCGCGGCAAAACATTTAGTATTGTAGTCGTTGCTGAAGGGGCCAAGCTCGACGACGACAGTATGGTGTTGCAATCCCAGGAAAAAGATGCATTTGGGCATGTTCGCCTGGGGGGCATTGGCAATTTGCTGAGTGATGAAATTGAGCGGCGCACCGGATACGAAAGTCGCGCAACCGTGCTGGGACATATTCAACGCGGCGGTAGCCCCTCTGCGTATGACCGGGTGTTGGGGACGCGATTTGGAATTGCGGCAATTGATCTGATACAGGAAGGCAATTTTGGCAAGATGGTGGCGCTGCGAGGGCAAAATATTGTTGCGATTAATTTGAAAGAGGCCGTGTCGAAGTTGCGCACTGTAGATATGGGTCTTTACGATATTGCCAAAGTATTTTTCGGATAATGATTTGGAGGAAATTATGGTGGGACTAAGAGTAGGAATCAATGGGTTTGGGCGGATAGGGCGGCTGGTATTTCGCGCGGCGATGGCGCGTGGTCTCAATGTGGTAGCTGTAAACGATTTGACCGATGCTGCAAGTCTGGCGCATTTGCTCAAGTACGATTCGACGCATGGACGGTATCCGGGGTGTGTTAAACATCGGGAAAACGGCGTGCAAGTTGAAAAATCATCGGTTGACGCGCTTGTGGTAGATGGCAAAATGGTAGCTGTTTTGTCCGAACGCGATCCGGCACAGTTGCCATGGAGGTCATTGGGTGTGGATGTGGTGATTGAATCGACGGGCTTTTTTACCGATAAAGAGTCAGCGAGTGCCCATTTGGGAGAAAAAGGTGCAAAGAAAGTGATTATTTCTGCGCCTGCCAAAGGGGATTTACCCACTGTGGTAATGGGAATTAATGACGATGTTTTACAAAAAGACGATACGGTTATTTCCAATGCCTCGTGTACGACCAACTGTCTGGCACCTATGGTGAGTGTGTTGCACGATTCTTTTGGCGTTGTACACGGGCTTATGACCACTATCCATTCTTATACGGGTGATCAGAGTCTTATCGATGCGCCCCATTCGGATATGCGCCGTGCGCGGTCTGCTGCTCTGTCGATGATTCCGACGACAACAGGCGCAGCGAGTGCAGTGGGTCTGGTTATTCCCGAACTAAATGGCAAACTCGATGGCATGGCCGTGCGCGTTCCCACACCAGATGGTTCATTTACCGATTTTGTCGCAGTGCTGAAAAAAGAGGTGACTGCAGAAGAGGTGAATAATGCCTTTGAGTGTGCAGCGCATGGGCGTTTGAAAGGGATTCTGGAATATACCGATGATCCCATTGTTTCTGCTGACATCCTGGGGAATGCCCATTCTTGTATTTTCGATTCGATGATTACGACAGTGATGTCGGGCAATATGGTGAAGGTATGTGGATGGTACGACAATGAGTGGGGGTATTCCAATCGGTGTGTGGATTTGATCGCGAAGTTGGCGGAGATGTAAAATAGTCGCTGATTCTGACTTTTGAGAGGCGATAGCGTGGCGAAGTTGTCGATTACAGACCTGGATTTGAGAGATAAACGCGTTCTGGTGCGCGTTGATTTTAATGTGCCCATTGAAGATGGGCAGGTCGCGGATGACACGCGCTTGCGGGCTTCTTTACCTACGATCAGGTACATTTTGGATGCGGGGGGGCAACCCGTGTTGATGTCGCATTTGGGGCGTCCCGAGGGCGCAGTTGTGCCCGAGTTATCGCTTAAATCCGTGGCAGAAGCCCTCCAGGTGCTGCTGGGGCGCGAAGTGTTTCTATCGCCAGACTGCGTGGGGGAGGAAACAAGCTCACTGGTGAAACGCGCGCCCGAAGGATCGGTTGTGTTGCTCGAAAATTTGCGATTTCACGCTGACGAAGAAAAAAATGCCCCGGGTTTTGCCACACAGCTATCGGAATTGGGCGATGTGTATGTCAACGATGCCTTTGGCAGTGCCCATCGCGCGCATGCCTCTACTGAGGGCGTTACCCATTATTTTGTTGAGTGTGCTACGGGTTTGTTGATGCAGAAAGAATTGGAGTATTTGGGCACGGCGTTGGCCGATCCAGCGCGTCCTTATGTCGCGATTATGGGCGGGGCAAAAATTTCCGGTAAAATTGATGTGATTGAAAATTTGTTTTCAAAAGTGGATACCCTGCTTATTGGCGGTGGTATGGCGTTTACGTTTTTTAAGGCGATGGGCCTGGAAATTGGGAAGTCGTTGTTGGAGGAAGACCGCGTTGGGGTCGCTGCCCATTTGCTCAAGCGTGCAGAGGTCGAAGGTGTAGATCTGATATTGCCAACCGATACGGTTGTGGCGGCAGAGATGACAGAGGGGATACCCGCTCAGATTGTGCCGCGAGATCAAATTCCAGCAGATTTGGAGGGGTTTGATATCGGAATCGAGACGCGGAAGCGATTTGCCGATGTGGTTTTGAGTGCCAAAACAGTGGTGTGGAATGGTCCTCTGGGCGTGTGCGAGATTTTCTCGTTTTCAAAGGGGTCGCGTGCGGTTGCTAAAGCACTGGTTACGGCAACTGAGCGCGGTGCAACGACGGTTGTTGGCGGGGGAGAAACTGCTGCTGCGATGGCAGATTTTGGCGTGGCGGAAAAATTGAGCCATGTCTCGACCGGGGGTGGGGCTTCGCTGGAGTTTTTAGAAGGCCAAACACTGCCCGGTGTGGCGGCACTTTCGGATAGGGAAGAGGAGACGAATTAAAAATTAAGAGAGTCAGATGGCTGGGACTGAGGGAACTGACAACTGACTACTGGCTACTGACAACCGAAAGGAAGTTGTAATGAGAACGCCGTTTGTGGCGGGAAATTGGAAGCTCAATAAAACACCTGATGAGGCAGAAATACTTGCGCGATGCGTGGTGGATGCGGTTTCGGATGTGACGGGTGTAGATGTGGCAATATGTCCGCCTTTTACGGCGCTGGAACGGGTTTCAAGTGTGGTGTGCTGCACTGGTATAGGGCTGGGTGCTCAGAATATGTACTGGGAGGCTGAAGGTGCTTTTACGGGTGAGGTTTCGGCTCCCATGCTGTTGACTTGCGGTTGTGAATACGTTATATTAGGACACTCTGAAAGACGGCAGTTTTTTGGCGAAACAGATGATAGTGTCAACCGCCGCTTAAAGGCTGCTCTGAGTGCTGGATTGAAGCCCATTGTGTGTATTGGCGAGTCTTTTGATGAGCGTCAGGCCGATGTGACCGAGCAGGTGGTTGAGACGCAAACACGGGGTGCTCTCAATGGCATTTCCGCTGGCGATGTGCGGGGGATTACTCTGGCTTATGAGCCTGTTTGGGCCATTGGCACGGGGCTGACAGCGACGCCAGAACAGGCAGAGGCTGTCCATGCGTTTCTCCGGCAGGTATTGGCGCAAATTTATGACTACGATGTCGCGCAGGCGGTTCGCATACAATACGGTGGGTCTGTGAAGCCAGATAATGCGGCGGAGTTGTTTGATCAGGACAATATCGACGGTGGATTGATCGGCGGGGCTTCGCTGGAAGCTGAGGATTTTGCTGCTATTGTAAAAGCGGCTATATAGAGGGCGATATGGAAATTTTTCTTTTGATTGTTCATGTGATAGTTTGTGCGGTACTCATTCTGGTTATTTTGATGCAGCCCGGCAGAAGTGGTGGGTTGTCCGGCGGTGCTTTTGGCGGTATGGGCGGTGGCACATCGATGTTTGGCGGTGGTGGTGCCGTGCCTATGTTGGCAAAAGTGACGACGTATGTGGGGATTATTTTTGCGCTGACATGTATCGGGCTTTGGTACGCGGGACGTTCGACAGATTCTGTACCGTCAACGGCTGCTGAGCGATTAATGGAAGAAGGGCAGATGCCCATGCAGCAAATTCCTCAACCTTTGACCTTTCCGGAAACCACACCCACTGAAGGAACAACCCAAACAGCACCGGCCGATACCGGCAGTACCACGCCGTAGATTTTGTGCCGAAGTGGTGGAATTGGTAGACACGCTGTCTTGAGGGGGCAGTACTCGAAAGGGTGTAGGGGTTCGAATCCCCTCTTCGGCACCACATAAAAGCAAGGGCTTGTGATATGGATCGCAAGCCCTTTTTCTGTCAATAGGAGTAAGATGCCATGTGTAGGCATATCCTCGCCTTGCTATTCATCGTGCTTCTGATCCAACCTCTTCGGGCCAATGTCGCGTTAGAACAAGTCCCCAGTCCAGATTTTGATAATAGTGGCGTGGTTGATTTTCCCGACTTTTTGCTATTTGTGGCCAAGTTTGGAGCGCGTCAGAGCGATGAGAAGTACGAAGATCGTTTTGATCTGGATGGCGATGGAGAGATCGGGTTCAGCGATTTTTTGCGTTTTGCCGCAAATTTTGGCAAAACAGTCGCGTCAAATGGGGGGGCGACCCCAACAGTAGATAATAGGAAAATTCTCGGCTCGTTATTTATCTCTAAGGTATGGGCTGGACATCCCGTTAGTTTTGACCTGTTGACTTATGGCAATGTACAATTTGTCGCGTTTTACGATGCCGACCGCAAAATGACGGTGGGGATGAGAAATTTAGATGCAGAGATGTGGACATTTGAACAGCCCAAAGGTGTATGGCTGGAAAATCGAGGCCGACTGTCTTCGGAAACCGGATGGGACACCCACAATTATCTGACCATGGCCATTGATACCGACGATCACATTCATCTGAGCGGCAATATGCATGTGGATCCGCTGATTTACTTTCGCACAACGCGGCCACTCGATGTGACGAGTTTTGAACGCATTGATTCTATGGTGGGGGAAAATGAGGATCGCTGTACTTATCCCGTGTTTATGCGCGGTCCCAATAATGAATTGATTTTCAGGTATCGAGACGGCAGTAGTGGCAATGCTGTTGAATTTTACAATATCTACGATGTTGAGACCAGAACATGGCGAAGATTGCACGATACGCCGTTATTGGATGGGTTAGGGCGGATGAATGCGTACGCACGCAGCCCCCAGAAAGGTCCCGATGGGATGTTCCACATGATCTGGATGTGGCGCGATACACCCGATGCTGCGACCAATCACGATATCTCCTATGCCCGCAGCCGTGACCTGGTCGCCTGGGAAACGGGTGGCGGCGATGCGCTGGAGTTACCGATTACAATAGAAAGCGGTGCTATCGTCGATCCCGTGCCGCCGAGGGGGGGGATGATCAATATGACGCAGTCGCTGGGATTTGATCATCAGAAACGCCCGGTGATTAGTTATCACAAGCACGACGAAAATGGATACACGCAAGCCTATTGTGCGCGATTGGAATACGGCGAATGGGTCGTGTACAAGGTGAGCAATTGGACCTATCGGTGGGAATTTGGAGGGGGCGGATCAATTGTCGCAGAGATTCGGTTGGGCAGTGTAAAGGTAGAATCCGATGGAGGTCTGAGTATGAGCTATATACATGTGAAAGAAGGACGGGGAATCTGGAAGTTGGATCCCCAAAGTCTGCAAGTGATCGGGACGTATCCGCCGCCCCCGAGTGCGATACCCGGAGAATTGGCGCGTGTGACTTCTCAATACCCGGGGATGAGGATCAACACGCGCTGGGCGCGGGGGGCGGGCACAAGACCCGGTGAACTATATCTCTTGCGCTGGGAAACGCTGGGGCGCAATCGGGACCTCCCACGAGAGGAGATTCCACCGCCGAGTGACTTGAGACTTTATATTCTTCCAAAATGAAGATTGAGTTGTAAAAGCTCATTGGTTGCGTATATTTCAGTGTGTACAACCTCAACGGAGAAGGCTTTATGAAACGGCTCTATCTCGTGCGACACGCCAAGTCGGATTGGAGCAATTTCGGATTGGCTGATTTTGATCGGCCCCTGAACAAGCGCGGAAAAAGGGATGTGCCGCGCATGGGCAAATATCTGAAGCGGGTATGGAAGGTCAAGCCAGATTACGTGTTGTGCAGCACGGCCAAGCGCGTGCGATCTACGGTCAAGCGGTTGCGCAAATCTCTCAAGTTTTCCAAAAAACGGATTGCATGGCACGAGCGCATTTATTCGGGACATAGTGGGGATGTGTTAGATCTGATTCGACAGGTCGATAATCGGTATCGGGAGGTTATGGTGATAGGACACAACCCGGATATGACCGTATTGGTCAATGAAATAGCGGGATCTACTATTGCCAATGTGCCGACGTGTGGTGTCGCAGGTATTGATCTGCCGATTGATGATTGGTCAGATGCGGTGTCGGGAGATCTGGTGTTTTTTGAGGTGCCCAAGTCGATTTGACGTGGCTGTAACTTACCCGAAACTCAATTGTCACAGAAGGCGAGTATTTTCTCGCATCAGTCAGCTTCCGCGTGGGGGTCGGTTCTTTACTTGAGAATCGGCCCTCGATTTTTTTGGTGGTTAGCCCGCGTTTGAATATAAAAAGCCGACGCCTAATTTTGACGTCGGCTTCTCTTTTTTTTAAGTCTCAATACGTTTCGGATACGTCGAGTACGGTGCTGTTTTCCGCGCTTTTCGTTGTATTGGAATTTTTGATCTTTTCCTGGAGTTTTTCATAGAAAAGGTCGCTGTCAACCGGGATATCCACCCAATTGTCTGTCCAGGCGGATAAGAGCATGGCGTTGGCGAGTTCGACGCCTTTGATTCCCTCAACGCCAGGTGCCAGAAGGGGACTGCCTGTGCGTATGGCATCAACCCAGTTTTGCGTGATGCCGCGATGGGCTTCGCCGCTGCCGCCCGTGGGGATGTCGCATTTCCATGATTCGGGGCTGCCAAAGCCGCCTTTGTATTCTTTGCAGAATTTGCTGACGGATTCTCGGGTGCGCCAAAAGGTGATATTTCCACCTTCCATGACGACTTTGCCGCGATCGCCAGTGATCTCGAGGCGATTGGTTCCAGGGGCTTCGCCTGTTGTGGTGATGAATACACCCGTCGCGCCATTTTCGTATTCCACATAGGCGGTGACTTCGTCATCGACTTCGATATCGTGGTATTTGCCAAATCCGACAAATGCCCTGCATCGGATGGGCATACCGCAAATCCATTGCCACAGGTCGAGGTTGTGCGGGCACTGGTTCATTAAGACGCCGCCGCCTTCGCCTTCCCAGGTCGCGCGCCAGCCGCCTGAATCGTAATAACTTTGCGAGCGGAACCAGGTCGTGATGATGTAGTTCGTACGCTGAATTTCTCCCAAATCACCCGATGCAACCAGGTCTTTGAGTTTTTGGTGCGCTCCTATGGTGCGCTGGTTGAACATGAGGCCGAAAACGCGGTCGCTTTTTTCAGCTACGGCATTCATTTCTTCGACCTGTTTGGTATAAACACCTGCTGGCTTTTCGATGAGTACATGCAACCCGCTGTTCATGGCTTGAATTGCCAATGGCGGATGCAGGTAGTGCGGTGTGGCGACGATGACGGCATCGACGGTTCCAGAGGCCATCATGTCATCGGCACTATCGAATGTGCGGATGTTTTCGCCCAGGTTTTCACGCGCCCACTTGATGTGGTCGGGATGTATGTCGCAGATGGCGGTTAGTTCGGCGTTGGATACCTGGCCCGGATGCAAGTAGAGACTATGTCCACTGCCCATGTTGCCGATGCCGATAATGCCGATGCGTACCTTATCCATAGAATTTTTCCTCTTCTTTGTTGTTGGGGGTAGGGGGTTATGCTGATCTTGTTTTGGGTGGATGTGGGGGGCATCCTGTTCATCCTTCCATCCTTAAATCCTGATCCTGTTTTTCTCAATATAATCCCAGTTGATGTTCATGCCCAATCCCGGATGCTGGGGAACGTGGACGAATCCTTTGTCATCCATGGGTTCGCCGTGTTCGTGAAGCCAGGGTGCGTGTTCGTCGAAGTCGATGAAAGGGTGGAGGAGACCGCGTTCGTAAAATTCGCCATTGGTCATGGCGCACAGGGCGTGCAGGTTGCCGGGACCGCCTCCGTGGATTTCGCAGCGCATGCCAAAGGATTCGCACAGGTGAACGGTTTTCATAAGGGGTGTCAAACCGCCCACATCGCCGACGCCGCAGCGGGAAATATCGCAGGCACCGGCTTTGATCCATTCAGCGCGCACATACATTTTGCCTTCGCATGTTTCGGGACCACATATTGGTAAGGATGTTTGTTCACAGAGCCAGACATAGGACGACATACTGTGTTCGTCCATGGGTTCTTCCATCCAGTAATAGTCGAGTTTTTCAAGTCCTTTTGCCAGGGCGAGCGAGGCTTCGCGATCGTAATAATGATAGGGGTCGAGCATGAGGGGGATGTCGGGACCGACTGCTTCGCGCACGGCAGCGCAGGCTTCGAGGTCGCGTTTGACACTGGGTGCGCCCTCGTAAGGTGGTTGCCAGGTGTGGAGCTTGAAGGCGGGGTAGCCGCGTTTCATACACCATTCGGCAAAGCGGGCATAATCTTCGGGCGTGGCCAAACCGCCTTCGAGGTCGTCGCCGCACATGGTGGAGGCATAGGCAGGGACTTTATCGCGGTAGCCTCCGAGCAATTTGTAAACGGGTTGATCGAGGGCGCGCCCGGCCAGGTCCCAGAGGGCGAGGTCAACAGACATGATGACTTTGTCGGTTATCGTGTCTGAGTTGATGCGCTGGCGGTGGTTGAGGTCGTGCCAGATTTGTTCGCGCATAAAGGGGTCTTTGCCAATGAGTTCTGGCTTGACCATGCTGTTGATCACCCGCGCATTTGCACCGAACCAGTATCCGGAAACGTCTTCGTCGGTTGAAATTACGAGCAGGGTTTGAACGGCTTCGCGTTCGGGACCAGGATGCCCGTGTCCGTCGCTGTCTTGTTCGGTGTTGGCGATGTATTTAAATTGAATGGTTTCGACATCGGTGATTTTCAAGAGTAACTCCTTTCAATACAGCGGCCTATAACGCAGGTCGCCGCCTTCTTCGCGTTGTTTTTTGTAATCGGCTTCAAGCGCTTCTCGCACCCAGTATTGCGGGGCAGATGTGTAGTTCGATTGGTGTTTCTGGTTGTCAATCCAGTGTTCGAGCAAGCGGGATTTGAGGTCGTGCTCAACATGGGATAGTTGCGCGTCGCCCGCACGGTTGACGAGTTCATCGGGATCGCTTTCGAGGTCGTAAAGTTCGGCAGATCCATCGGCGTAGTGCGCGTATTTGTAGCGTTCGGTTCGCACCATAGCGCGTCCGCCGATTTCGCAAAATGCAGCCTGGCGAATGGTCGCGGTGGGGGCTTTGAATAGTGGGCGAATGTCTTCGCCTTGTAGTGTGCTCGGCGGTTCGGCATCGCAGGCGTGATAAATAAGTGGCACGAGATCAATGATGCTGACGAGGCCCGATGCGCGCTGATCGGCGGGGATATCGGGACCGCGAATGATGAGGGGTACGCGAGACATGCAGTCGTAGAAGAAGCTTTTGAAAGACAGGCCGTGATCGCCTAGCGCGTCGCCGTGATCGCTGGTGAAGATGATGAGGGTGTCGTCGAGTACGCGGTGGGCTTCGAGCGCGGCGATCATTTTGCCAATGCCTTCGTCTATCAGGCTGATGTTGGCGTAGTAGTGCTCGCGCCATTTGCGGTAGTGTTCCGGGGTTGCTTTTGAGTAATCCTGGCGGAACATAGAGTTGGACAGGCTGCCGCGACCGCGGTCTCTTTGGGCAGGTGGCTTATCGACGAGTTCTTCTGGGGAACCGACGGGTTCGGGTATGGGCGCGTCGGCATACATACGGGCCATGTCTTCAGGTGGATCGTAGGGGTCGTGCGGTCCGGGAAAGCTGACCCAGGCGGCGAAGGGATCGCTCCCATTTTGTTGGAGCCATTCGGCAGCCTGATCGCCGACAAAGCCATCGACGTGAAATTTGCGCTCGCGCGGTGTGATTGATGCGCCCAGATTTTCGTAATATCCCGGCAATGTGGTAGGATGCGGTCGGTCGAGGCCGTGTGCAGCGAGAAATTGTACGTGATGGTCGGGCAGGAAAATGTGCCGTTTGTCTTCGGCCATGATGCGTTCGTCAAAGCCCTGGTGTGAGTCCCAGGGGTGAAAGTGCATTTTGCCGATGGCTGCGGTGCGCCGTCCAGTCTGCGAGATGATACGCGGCCATGTCGGCACGTGATCGGGTAGCCAGTTGCCATTGCCGAGGACGCCAGTCACGCTGGGGTACTGCCCGCTCATGATGGACGCGCGGCAAGGTACGCATACAGGGGAGGGGACAATGCAATGGTCAAATACCATGCCTTCGCGTGCAAGGCGGTCGAGGTTGGGGGTTTGCATAAAGTCGAGGCCGTAACAGGGGAGGCTGTCCCAGCGCTGTTGATCGGTAGTGATTAAAAGGAGATTGCGAGCCATGAGGTGCTCCAGAATAAGGGTGAATTCGGGTGGATCAAAAGGACGGGACAAGATAGGACGGGGAAACAGGTATGGCAAAGTATTTCTGTTGGTCAAGTTGAGTAGAATGAGATAAAGAAGGCCTGTTTTGTATCATTCAAAGCAGGACTATTGTTTTTTGTGCATTGTGCTGTTGCGTATCTCAGGGTCTAACACTATCTTGTGGGGCGTTTTGTTTGTTTCATTGCATTGTGCATGGTGTTCTGGACGGAAGGATTGCTATGGATGTATTGCTGGGTGATGTCAAATTACCGTCGCACTTAGATCGTCTGACAGATACGGCTCTGGATCTCAGGCGTGTGCAGGGTATGGTGCGCGTTGGTCCCGATGTGTTATTTGTGATATTGAGCGGTTCTTTGTTCAAGTTGACGGCAGAGAGAGGGGTGCTTGAACCGGTGTTTGATTCTGTAGGGCGAATTTGGCCGGCCGATGAAAATTGTGCGCTGGTCGAATCGGAAGGCGCGCTATGGCGGGTTGATCTGGATGGTACAAAGGGGCGGTTGCTCACGATTCCCAAAGGGACGATTTCGTATGATGTCAAATGGGGAATACGGGGTTTGGTTGTGGGTGCTCTTGTGGATCGCCGCGAGCCTGTGGATCCCAAAGCACCTTATTTTTACCCTGCGTCGAGAGAAAAGGTCACGCTGTGTCGATATGCTTCAATCGAGGGGTGGCACGATCTTGCCGATGTGCCAGAAGGATGCGGGAACCTGAGCATGTGTCGGTATGGTCGTCGAATCGCGTGGCGAGAATCTCTTAATGTGATTCCAGAAGAAGCGCAGCGAGGGGAGTTTTACGGCTTTGATTTGAATACAAATGAGGTGCGAAAGTTGACCGAGGGTGCGGGCAAAGTCGGTCGTGTGGTGATGGCTTCGGATGGCTCTGCATTGCTTTACGAAGCCAATCACGAGGCGGAGTATCCCATTACGACACATACGGATTTGTGGTGGTTGTCATGGGATGGCAGCGAACGGGTGAATCTCACAGAGGGCGGGCGCTGTATTGCGCGTTTTGGCTGGGGACCGAGCGAAAAAACCGTCTGGGTGTCGTTTGTGGAGGGTTTGGAAACGCAGACGGAAGTCCTGGCTCTGGATGGGACGCCAGAGGGAACATTTGGCGATCTGGACGCGGTATCAGATATTGTGTGGATGCCCGATGGTCTGGCTATTTTTGAAACCGAAGATGCGGAACGGTTTCCCGCAATTTGGACGGGAACGCGCCGGGTGCCCTTGCCCCAGCCAGAGAATTACGAGGATTTGCGCGTTTTAGAAATGGAATGGGAAGCTCCCGATGGCATGGAGATCGAAGGGGTGCTCTACGAAGCGGATCGCCTTAGAGGCTCTACACCGTTGCTGGTTTCAGCGCACGGCGGACCTGCTGCGCCTGTGGAGAATTTACGCAGTGAGGCGGTCCGGTATCGCCATTTACTGAGGGCGGGTTACCGGGTTTTTCGTCCGGCATTTCGGGGGTCTCTGGGTTTTGGAGACGATTTCGCACGGAGCAATATCGGATGTCAGGGGCGGGCTGATCTCGAGGATATTATTTCGGGTGTTGATTTTTTGGTTGAAGAGGGTCTTGCATTAAAAAATCGGGTGGGTATTTTTGGGGCATCTTACGGGGGGTATATGACTCTGCGGGCATTGGCTGTGACGGATCGATTTCTGGCTGGCGTTGCGCTTTTCGGTTTTATCGACAATCGGCGGATGACCCTGGAGACTGGCGATTTTACGTATGAGACAGAGTATTTGGAACCGTTATCGTGGCCGATTACAGAGCGTACGCGTGGAGGCGATGTGTTTCCCAATTTAGGCGCAATTCGCACACCGCTTCTGTTGTTGCACGGCGATCAGGACCCGATTTGTCCGCTGTCGGAATCCAAAGTCACCTGTCGCGCGCTGGAGTCACTGGGGGTGCCGGTGGGGTTGGTGGTGTATCCGGGCGAGGGACACGGGTTTCGGAAAGAGAAAAACCGCCGCGATAGTGCGCGGCGAACCCTGGCATGGTTTTTGAACTATTTGCCGCCCTGAGGGTAATGATCGTAGTCCGCCATGTCATAACGCTGCGTTGAGATTGCCCAGTTGACGCCGAGTTCGGAGAAGATTTTGCCCGTGCGAAAGCTGCGGTCTAACAAGTCATCCAGTCCCTTGATGATGTGGAAGATTACGCCGTCGCGTTTTACATCGCTGTGATCGACTGTGACGATATTGGGACAGCTTTCGTGTGCGCCATTGACGCACAGGGTTTGTGCGCGTGCGACTTCTGGCGGGCACAGGGGCGTGGCGTTGTTTTGCAGTACGTCGATGGCGTTGTGAAACGGGCCGTGATGGTCGCGCAAGTCGCGTTCATCAAAGGTTTCTGTGCTGCTGTCGTTGTAGCGAATGATTGAACTCGGACGGCTCCATTCGACTGTTCCATGCTCGCATTGGAGTTGCATGAGGGGGTTGAAATTTTCGCGGGTGGAATGGGAGAGGCCGATGAGGACGTCAACGCCATTTGCGACAATGCGGAGTACGGCTGTGTCGAGTGTCTGGATATCGCGTGCCCGATAGAGTTCGGCCTGTACGGTTTCGGGCATGGCCGATTCATGATGGGTTGCGCCGCAGAGGTACATGGCATTGTTGAGGTCGTGTGCCATGGCGTTGTTGATCGGGCTGTCGAGAACATAGGTGCCGTCGTCGAGTGTGAGTCGTCCAGCCCAGGTATTGCGGCTATAATACAGGTTGTTGCGAGGCCATCCGCCTTTGATGCGAATCGCGTGCAACTTGCCCAGCCGACCATCCAATAAGCGGGTTTTGATGGTCTGGATGCTGGGTGCGTAGATTGATTGATATCCGATGAGCGCGATTTTACCCGTTTTGTTTTTTATCTTTATTAAATGATTGGCGTCCTGTACCGTAGCTGATAGTGGTTTTTCACAGATAACATTGAATCCCGCTTCGAGTGCTGCGACGGAATAGGGGACGTGATAATGAATGCCAATGGGTAAGGTAACGTAATCTACGCCTCCTGCACTGAGCAGATCGTCATAAGTATCGTAAACGCGAACATTGCGGGTTTTAAATTCGGCGAGTTTTTCGGGATGGTTTTCCGGGTCAATGACAACGGCGGCATCGAGGCGTGCGCGTCCTTTTTGTTCGAGTGCTTCGACAGAGCGTACGTGTGTTTGCCCAAAACCGCCAATGCCAACAATGCCAAATTTTACAGGGTTCATAAATTGCTCCTTTGTGAGAGAGTAAAAAAAGCAAAAGCTATTGTACGAGCAACTGAAATTAGTGGAACAAATTGCAGGGGGACATGATGAAAGACATTTTATCTGTCGGGCTGATTGGTGCAGGTTCAAATGCGGGGGGACATGCGCGCGGTATTGAGGCCAATGAGAATATCCGTCTGGCAGCGGTTATGGATATTGACCTCAGTCGGGCAGAGGCTCTTGCCGATGAGCACAACGCCCGCGCTTATGGGGTGTTGGATGATTTATTGAATGATCCCGAAGTGGATGCCGTGCATGTGTGTTCGATTCACAAAGTACACGCCGAGCAGGTGGTTGCCGCGGCGCGTGCGGGAAAACATGTACTGGTTGAAAAGCCAATGGCACTGTCCGTGGCCGAATGTGATCGCATGATTGCTGCGTGTGAAGATGCCGGTGTGGTGCTGATGGTCGGGCAGGTGATGCGGCACTTTCCAGTGAATTTGAGGGTGAAGGCGCTGATTCAGGAGGGCGCGATTGGCGAGGTGGGGCACATGATCCGCAGGCGATACGGCAATTTTGATCCGCCGGACCGGTCATGGTATCTCGATTTGGAATTGGGCGGTGTTTGCGTTTTGTATTGTTTTGGTCCGCACGAGTACGATATTTTACCCTGGTATATTGATTCTCCCGTGGTTAAGGTATATTCGCAGGGCAGTGAAAGCGCGGAGCGATACGCAGGGCAAAAGGATTCGTATTCGACGATTATGAATCACAAAGATGGCACAGTGAGTGTGCTGACGCAAACTGTGGTGACGCATACCAGCGCACACGATACGTATATTATGGGTAGCGAGGGATCCATCTGGATGACCAATCAAAAATTGATGGTCAATGGCGAAGAAGTGCCCATAGATGAGACCACGCGGGTGGGAATGCCCAATCAGATTGGCGAATTTGTAGATTGTTGCCTCAATGGAAAAGTGCCCGATGCCAATGGCAGGTCTGTGCGTCATACGATGGCTGTGATTGAGGCGGCAAAGCACAGTGCTGAGAGTGGTGAATCGGTGATGGTAAATGGAGAAAATACATGAACCAACCCAATGTGATTATTATCATGAGCGATCAGATGAAGGCAACGGCGAGCCATTTGTACGGTAGTGCGTTTTGCCAGACGCCATCTTTAGAGCGGATGGCGAATGAGGGTGTGTTGTTCAAACACGCTGTTACGCCGCATCCGCTGTGTGTGCCGTGTCGCATTTCGTTTTGGACCTCTCAGTTTCCGCATTCACACGGTGGGCGGCGAAACCAGACGCTGATGCCGGGGGATGCCACGCATGCATTTAAGCTGTGGAAAGCAGCGGGATATCGGTGCGGGCTGATTGGCAAGAATCACTGTTTTGAGGAACAAAGCGATCTCGATTTGTTCGATGTGTGGTGTGAGATTGGACATGGGGGATTGCCCAGAGATGCCGCGACAAAGGGGATGGATTGGTTTCGTCCAATTGAGTCGATTAATGCCGCGCATGTGGTTCGCAGAAACCTGCCCGATATTAGCCCGCAGTTTTCTTACGGGACCAGTGATTTTCCGCTGGAGGATTATTCGACCGGGCTGGTGGCGGGGCAGACTGTGCAGTTTTTGGAGCAATTTGGCAATGATCCGTTCGCGCTGTGGGTTTCCATTCCCGATCCCCATACGCCGTATGAATGCCCCGAGCGGTATGCGATTGCACCCGATGATGTGGTGATGCCGCCCTGGCGAGCGGATGAGTATAGCGATGGTACAGCGCCCGAACGCAACCGGGTATTGCATGCGATGATTGGGGTGGAGGGTGATCCGATTGAACACGTAAAGGGATGCGTGGGGGTATATCATGGGATGGTGCGTTTTTTGGACGATGGCGTGGGGCAGATTTTGGATGCGCTGGATCGGCTCAATTTGCGCGAGAATACGGTTGTGGTTTTTTGTGCAGATCACGGTGATTTTTCGGGCGAACACGCGCAGATCGCCAAGGGGGGCGCGTTTTACGATTGTCTGACGCGCGTGCCGCTTATCGTGTCGTGGCCGGGGCAGGTTCCGCAAGGCGTGGTGGATGAGAGTTGTGTCAATTTGATCGATATCGTGCCGACGGTTTTGCAATTGCAGGGACTTGATGTGCCGCGTTCTATGCACGGGGAGGGGTTGCCCATGGTTACGGATACCGCACCGAGAGATGCGGCTTTTTCAGAATACGGCGCAGGCGGACCGGCATTTACTATGGCGGATTTGAAACAGCTTGAGAAGCCCTGGGGGCGTCGGGCTATTGGACGGTCTTTGCAATGGCGCGAGGCCGAAGGGCGCCGCAAGATGGTGCGTACAGCCGAATGGAAGTACGTGCATGATCCTATGGGAGATCGGGATGAGTTGTACGATCTGGTGAACGATCCGTGGGAATTGTACAATGTGGTGGATAATGCCGATTACCGCGATGTCATCGCAGATTTGCAACTAAAATTGGCGGATTGGAGTATTCGCACAGAGGATGCGAGACCCGTTCCAATGCCGGCGCAAGGGATATAACTATGAACCAACCACATCCGGAAATTCAGAAATTCGTACAGACATTTGAAAACGCGATGCAAGGGGATGGTCTGACGGATCTGCACAGCGAGGGGGTGGCGGCTGCAAGGGCTTTTAACGATTCGCGCAAAATGCCAGATGATATGCTGCCGCCTATTTATCATGTGGCAGATAGCGCGATATCGAGGGAAACCGGGGAGATCCCCATTCGCATTTATCGCCCCAATGAGGATCGAGGGTTGCCGCTTCTCCTGTGGTTTCACGGCGGGGGATGGGTGCTGGGCGATCTGGATACTGGAGAGTTTAAATGCAGAAAACTCGCGCAGGATGTGGGGTGTGTAGTCGTTTCGGTCGATTATCGCCGCGCGCCAGAAACACCTTTTCCCGGTGCGATTGACGATTGTTTTGCCGCCACATTATGGGCGGCGTCTTCAGCAGATGAATTGGGGATTGATCCTTCCCACATTGCCGTGGCTGGCGATAGTGCCGGAGGCAATCTGGCCGCCTGTGTCGCTCTTCGCGCCCGAGATACAGATCTAAATCTCGTTTTTCAATTGCTCGTCTATCCCGTTATTGAGGCAAATTTTGATCGTGCCTCTTATTCTGAAAATGCCGAAGGGTATTTGCTCACGGCCAGTGCGATGAAGTGGTTCTGGGATTGTTATGTTCCCAATATCGCAGACCGCAAACAACCCGATGTCGCGCCCATTTGCGCTTCTGATCTGTCTGGTCTGCCGCCCGCGCTGGTTATGACCGCTGAATTTGATCCCCTCCGCGATGAGGCTGAAGATTATGGCCATGCCTTAAAAGCCGCAGGTGTTGACACTGTTACACGGCGTTATATTGGCATGACGCATGCGTTTTATATGTTGCCAACTGAAACCCCGGTTGCTGAAATTGACGCGGCGACCAATGAATCTACTGAGGCATTGCGCTGGGCTTTTAATAAGTAGTCAATTTCCTCACGCGACTGATCAACAATAGGAGACCATATATGTCGTCGTTAAAAGAACAATACGTAGAAGAGGGATACCTTGTTGTCAAAGATGTGCTCAATCCAGAGCAGGACATTTATCCCTTGCAAAAAGCCTATTCTACGCTCTTGGATGCGCTGGCGCGGATTTATCTGGTTGAGACTAATTCTGAAGCACTGGATAGATTTGATGAGATGTCTTTGCCCGAGCGGTTTGCAATGTCGCTCGGTGCCAGTCGGGGAACGGTTTTGCACCATCTCGATCCCGTGCTGAATATCTTTGTTCCGACTTTTCAGTGGCGCAAAGACCTGCCCGATGCGCGGATTCCCGAAATGTTTGATCTTATGCGCCATCCAAAAGTCTTAGATGTTTTGGAAGTTCTTATCGGGCCGGAGATAGCTGCGTCGCCGATTTACCATTTTAATCTCAAACTCGCTCCCGATCATCTCAAGCTGGCAGACCAGGTGGCCGAGTCTGTGGGGGCAGATCTTTCAAAGGAAGGATTTTATACATTTCAGGTGGGCAAAACAGGATGGCACATGGATGCAGGTTCGGGCCTGAGAGATTCTCATGAGAGCGAGATTGTCAATGCGTGGATTCCAATGACCCATGCGACCGAAGAAAATGGCTGTTTGGTGGTCATTCCCGGCAGTCACAAAGAAGGCGTTAAATACCATCCCTATCCGGAAAACCTCGATGGGCAGGGAATTACTCTGCCTGTTGATCCTGGAGATATTGTTTTTTTAGATAATAAAGTGATGCACAGCTCTACGCCCAACACGAGTCGTGAAGATTATCGCTGGGCTTATAATTTCCGTTATCTTCCTATTGGACAGCCCCCTGGTCGTCCCTTTATACCGGGTTTTGTTGCGCGCAGCCGCTCGGCTCCAGAAACAGAACTACACAATGCCTACGTATGGAGCGCAATGTGGGTTCGCTGTCTGGATTATCTCACGGAGAAGGGCGTGCCCGCATCTTATGAAGACAGGAGCAAAATGGGCCTTGAAGAAGCGCAGGCGATTACCAGCCACTGGCGCGAACTCGCCCCCGATGTGGATGGCTGGTTGGGCCTGGGAAAGGATTGATATGGAGAAGGTAAAAATAGGTATTATCGGTCTCGGTCCTTTTTGTTCGGGCTATCATGTCCCGAATTTGCTCAAGAGGTCGGATGTGGAGGTTACGGCGATTTGCGATGTTTCCGAAGAAAGTCTGGATAATCGCAATGAGGGGCTGCGTGAGAGTCAGACATTTACCGATTATCGCGATATGCTCGATCCGGATTTGGTCGATGGCGTTTTTGTGAGCACGCCCAATCAGATACATTTTGAGCCTTGTAAGTTGGCGCTTGAGCGGGGGATTCCGGCGATTGTCGATAAACCGATTACGGTGGCTGTGGAGGATGCCGAGGAACTCGTCGCGTTGAGCAAGTCGCAAAATTGTATTTTGATGACGGCGTTTACACGTCATTTTATGTCCAGCACGGAGTACGTGCGCAGGCAAATCGCGTCGGGGGCTATCACCCCGCAAATGCTCACGGCTGTCCAGCGGAAGAGTCCCGTCAAGCGCGGTATAGAAGACGGGGGCATGTTGCACCGGCGCACGATTCACATTACAGATGTTTTGCCGTGGATCACGGGCAAGCGCGTGGTCAGGGTGGAGGGCAAAATTCAATACGAGACCGGGCACATAGAGGAAACGCTGGTGGATATGCGTCTCGAATTTGAAGGGGGATTGCGTGCCAGTTTGCTCTGTATAAAGAGTTGCGACGAGAATCAGGATGAGGTCAACATATATACTGACAAACAGAGTTATCGCCTGGAACGCGAACGCCTCTATACGATTACGCGCAGAGATGGATGGGCGCGCGTGGATAACCTGCCCGAATATGGCAATTCGAGCGATCACTTTGTCGAGGCGATTAAAGGCAATCAGCCCGCCCCCAATGCCCCTTACGCCGATCCGCACAGCGAAGACGGCCTCCAGGCACTGCGCGTTGTCTTTGCTATGCACAAAGCCGCACAAACAGGGCGTGTGGTGGACGTTTAAATCGATTACATCTACAATAGGAAACAAAAATGCCTTCTCAACCAAATATCGTTTTTATTCACGCCGAGAGCATGGATGGGCGCAAGATGGGCTGTATGGGCCATCCCGCCATGCAAAACGCTACGCCCAATATGGATCGTCTCGCCAGTGATGGGGTGCTGTTTACCAATGCGTACACCAATTGTCCGGTGTGCAACCCGTCGCGGGCGAGTATGTGGAGTGGAAAATATCCCAATTATTACGATTGCTGGAATAATCATGAAGGACTGCACGAGAATGTGCCCACGTATCAAAACACATTTGAGAGCGCGGGCTATCAGACCTCTGCCATCGGTCCTATAGACTACGCCTACGGCAAACACTCCATCCGAGATCGCATCGGCTCCTGGACGCGCGCGGCCAATATTCGCCGTCCTATATGTCGCACGACCTTGCCGCAAGTTGTAGATGATGGCAAGGCGAATGGGCGCGATTGGGATAGGACGTATCAGGCTGTTGATCAGTTACAGCAATACGCGAGGAGTGACCGGCCGTTTTGGCTTTATCTCACTACGGGATTGGTGCACCCTGCGTTCACTGCCGAGAAACGCCACATGCCGCTGATCAATGCGGACAAAGTCGATATTCCACCGACTCTGATGCCGCTTGAAGCCACGCACAATCAGGCGATTGCGTATCAGCGCGTGACCAAAAATTGCGATAAACAGTTCTCCGAGAACATCGTTCGAGAGATTCGGCACACTTACTTTGCGATGATCGCAGCACTCGATGAGATGGTCGGTCGGGTGCTTCAGACCGTCGATGATCTGGGGTTGCGCGATAATACGTATGTCATTTTTTCAAGCGATCACGGCGAAATGGCTGGCGATCAAAACCAGATTCTCAAGCGTTCTATGTACGAGGCGTCATCCCACGTTCCTCTCATTATTCGTGGTCCCGATGTGCAAAAAGGCGTTGTCGTCGATACGCCCGTTTCTCTCGTGGATCTATATCCCACATTTATGGATATGGCCCGTATTTGCTATGATGATTATGCGGATAATGCAGCGTATCCCGATGCGTTGGACGGCGAATCTCTATTTCCTCAACTCGTTGAGGGGGCAGAGCGCGAACGCGATTGGGCGATGTGCGAATACCACGGCGATCGCTGTGCTACTGGCACGTTTATGTTGCGCCAGGGCGACTGGAAATACGTCAAGCACACGGGTTTTGAGTCCGAGCTCTTCAATCTCAAAGATGACCCCGACGAAACGACTGATCTGGTCCATGACAAACCGGAGACCGCCCGCGAATTGGATGGCGTGTTGACCAGCAACTTCGACTGCGAAAGCATTGATGCACGGGCCAAAGAATACGACCGCAAAAGCTTTGTCGCATGGCGCGAGCAGGCGCGAAAGGATGGTATCTATGAGGATACAATGGCACTTGTCTATAGCGGTCATGATCGCATTTGTATTGAAGACATTGCGCCCTGGACAGACGCGGATGAACAGCGAATTGAAGCATGGCTGGAGGGTAGTAGTTAATTTTTTTCAATTTACTTAATAAACATGCCTACTGCACTTCTCATTGTCGATCACGGTTCCAGGCGCGAAGAAGCCAATCAGATGCTTCAGGGCGTTGCCGATATTTTGCGTCAAGAACGCCCCGAGATCATTGTCCAGGTCGCGCATATGGAACTGGCCGAACCCACTATTAGACAGGGTATTGATGCGTGTGTGCGCGAGGGAGCGAGTGAGATCGTTGTTCATCCCTACATGTTGTCTCCCGGACGCCATGCCACGGAGGATATTCCGCGTATGGCAACAGAAGCGGGGGCGGCATATCCAGATGTACATATCCGCGTTACCGAACCTCTTGGCCTACACGAAAAACTCTGCGAGGTTATTCTCCAACGCGCCGGGTTGTGAGGGGAAGACGATTCTATGTCCACAGAAACCGCGCCATCTTTTCGTTCTGACTCAAGAGGGGCGCTTCGCCCTGTTTTTTATATTACTGCTGCACACATGGCGTTGGATTTTTACATGGTTCTCACGCCGCCATTGTGGGCTTTTTTTCAGAGTCATTTCAATCTCACGGTGGCGCAGTTTGCCTATTTGCCCACGGTGATTGTCTTTTGCGGTTCTATCACGCAGCCCTTTATGGGTTATTTTAGCGATGGACGCGATCGCATGGCTCTCGTTGCACTGGGGCTTTTTATTACGGGAATTTTTGTCTCTTGTATCGGCTTTGCGCCCTCCGCTTATATACTCGCTGTTTTTTTAATTTTCGCATCTTTTGGGTCCTCTCTTTTTCATCCCACCGCCGGAGGATTGGTTACGGCTTTAACGCCGCGCCGGGCCAATCTATCTATGGCTATTTTTTTGACGGGGGGAACACTGGGGATGGCGCTCGCTTCGATTACCGGGACGCAAATTGTCGAGCGATACGGCATCCAATATCTGTGGCTTATTGTTATCCCCGTCTTGATTCTCGCGCCATTTATCCTGTGGCAGTCTCGAAAAGTCCCCGTGCATGAACGCCGCGTAATCGCGGGCAAAATCGATTTCTCTGTTTTGAAAAAAACGCGTTCTTTATGGACGCTTTTTGCCATCAGTGTTTTGCGCTCTATTATTCACACGGGTTTTGTCAGTTTTACAGCTATTCTGGGGGCGTCTCGCGGCTGGACTACGAGTGATATCGGCTGGGTTTTTTCCTGTTATTTGCTTTCCAGCACACTGGGGCGCATCACGGGCGGCTATCTGGCAGATCGCATGTCTCAGCGCAAACTCCTATCTTTTTCGTGTGCTTCATCCGCAATTTTTCACGCGGGGTTTTGTCTGACAGATGGGTACCTGGCACTCATTTCGTTTTTTGTGGCTGGGTATTTGTTCGACCTTGGTATTACGACGAATATCGCTCTGGCGCAACGCGCCTTGCCGCACAATACGAGTACGGCGACTGGATTGGTGATGGGTTTTTCCTGGGGCATGGCGGGCCTTGCGATGATCGGCGTGGGCAGTCTTGCGGAGTGGACCTCTACTGCTACTGCGCTTACGGTTGTCTCCATGGTGCTTATCCCGGCTGCTCTTCTGGTTGCGTTGCTACCTTCTGAGTATGGTGAGGTGAGAAGTAAGAAAAAATAAAAGGCGAGAGCGGGATGGCTCACACAAAGATACAGAGACACAAAGAAAGGGGAGAGGTTGGGGGTTGGGGACTGGTGCGTTGGGTGGTCGTTTCACGTCTTACGTCTTACTTTTTACCGGTGTTTATCTGTGGTTGCTTTTTGCAAACAATTCACGCGCAGCCCGCGTATTCTCCCGGGCAGATTCTCGTCAAGTTTCGCAATGCAAAGCCAGCACTTGCACAATTCCGCGATCTATCTGAACGCCATGGTGTGACGGCGATTGAACCGCTTTTTACGCCGCGGAGTGCCAAGGCAGTTTATCCCCATCCATTGACGCATGTGTACCGCGTGAGTCTGTCAGGCGATCCAGGCGAAGCCGCAGCCGATTACGCATTGCGTCCCGATGTTGTGTACGCACAGCCCAATTATTTGTTTACGCACCACCAGGTGCCCAATGACCCGCGCTACAGCGATCAGCGTAGCCTTCAGACTCTCGGTTGGGAGCTACTGCAACAAAATCTCGGTCCTATTCGAGAACAGATCATTGTCGCGATCATTGATTCAGGCGTCGATTATAACCACGAAGACTTGCGCGATAATATATGGCATAATGCAGCAGAAGTGAACGGTGAGGCTGGCGTTGATGACGATGGGAATGGGTATATCGACGATATAAGAGGTTGGGATTTTACCCATGCACCCGGTCTGCCGGGGATGGGGGATTATCTCAATCGCGATAACGATCCACAAGATGAATCGGCGCACGGTACGCGCGTTGCCGGCATTGTAGCAGCTACGGTGAATAACAATCGAGGTATTGCAGGTATTGCACCCAATGCACAGCTTATGGCCCTGCGGGCAGGTTTGAGACGGATTGGAGGCATTGGTTTTCTCGAAGAAGATGATATCGCGGCGGCTATTCTCTATGCTGTGGAAAATGGCGCGCATGTTATCAATATGAGTTTGGGAGGACCTGAGCGCACTTTTATCCTGGGCGATGTAATCCAATACGCGCACGCTCAGGGTGTTGTGCTCGTCGCCTCTGCGGGTAACTCAGGAGATGAGTTGGGGTATCCCGCGGGCAATCACTATACGATTGCTGTAGGTGCGGTAAACCACTCCGACCGCCTGGCGGGTTTTAGCAGTACGGGCGCGTCGCTCGATCTGGTTGCGCCGGGTGTCAGTATTCTCAGCACACGTCTCAATAACCGCTATGCTTCAGGCTCTGGTACTTCTTTTTCCGCGCCTCACATATCCGGTCTGGTTGCACTGATTCTCTCACGCCGGCCCGATCTTTCGCCTCATTCTGTGCGCAATTTGCTCCTCGCATCTGCAATTGATCTGGGCCCGCCGGGGCACGACAATGACTACGGCGCAGGGCGTGTGAGTGGCGCGCAACTCGCGGACCGCCTGAGTACTTTCGATTCGCTGACGGTTGCGATTCAATCTCCCGCCAATGACGAGGGGGAAGATACCGCGTTCGATATTCGCGCATCTGTTGCGGGCGCACAGGTCACGGGTTATCGCCTGTCTTATGGTATGGGATACAATCCACAAACATGGACACTTCTTACAGAGGGAACAGCTTCTCAGGACATTCGCTATACATGGGATGTTTCTGAGTTTGCAAATTCTAACGCGGTTTTGCGACTCGAGGCAGATTTGTCGGATGGTGTGGTCGTGGAAGACCGCGTTCGCGTTGCCATTGAAAAAATAGCACCTTCTATCACTGCACTTGTGTGTGGCGATGTATTGGAGGACGACCGCCGCGTTTTTGAATGTCGCTGGCGAACCGACCAGCGTGCATACGGGGGTATTGCTTATCGCTATGGCGCGGATTTTGATACTCTTTACACCGGCCTGGTGCAAAATAAACACCGCGTTGTTTTGCCCCATACATTGCCATCAGGTGTTGTGACATTTCACGTTTTGGCCGATGGAGAAAACAATATCCGCGCGGTGCATCCGGCACAGACAATTGATTATGTTCCTTTTCGAGTTCCGCAAAATGGATTTGTGGAAAGGGGCACATTGCCCGATGGTTTTTTGCCCGATCGCGCGTCGGATTTCGACCGCGATGGCAGGCTGGAAATCGCGCTTATGCCATATCTTACGGGCGATTCTTATGGACCAGTACATATTTACGAACGCCAGACGGATGATACATTTATCGATGAATTTCAAAGCGACGAGCGTTTTTTGCCCTGGGCAATTGGCGATATTACAAATGATGGGACCGATGATTTATTGGGCGTGACTTATGAGCGTCTTGTGCTTTTTACAGATAGCTTCTCCAATCCCTATCCCGCGCAGGTAGAATTTGAACAGCGCGGCACATGGGGCGGCGATTTTGCCGATGTGGATGGCGATAGCATTCCCGATATTATCGCTCGCGCAGGCGATCAGCGCGGTATCCGCGTGATTCGCAATCTCGGCAGCGTGATCCGCGAGGAGGTGTTTCTCGTTGATCCCTCGGAAGGTGGTGGAGACCCCGGTCCGCGCTTTGTGGTTGCGGACTTTGACCGCGATGAACAGCGGGAAATTCTCGCTGGCGATGCCGATGGCGATCTCTGGATGTACGAATATCGCGCGGGAAGATACGTGCAGACCTGGTACTTGCCGGGTGATGGGGATGCGCGCTGGATTGGCGGGGGTATGGATTTGGATGGCGATGGATCGGTCGAGTTTGCCGTTGCTCGCGCGTACACAGATGCGTATGAGGCTTCCAATGGTTTCTGGGAATTGGAGATTTACAGCATGCGTGCGCCCGATACTTATGAACGAGAGTGGACGACGCGGATTCACGGCGTGGCGACCACGGGCAATGGGATTTCAGCGGGGGATGTCGATGGGGATGGCCTTGCTGATCTGATAGTATGTCTGCGCCCCGATCTCTACGCTTTTCGCGCTGAGAAACCCGATCACTATCGCCCGATCTGGCATACGCCAGTGGGTTTGATGCGCCGCGCGCTCATTGCGGATCTGGATAAAGATTTTCGCAACGAGGTGCTTTTTAATTTTGATGGCGCAGTTCATATTGTTGAACGCGACGAACCCCCAATCACAATGGGTTCGCCGCAAATTATACGCGCGCGGCCGCTGGGTCCATCCCGCGTTGAAATAGACTGGATGCAAGTGCCCGATGCATCTTCTTATCAGATTTATCGCGCTGTCGGCAATGGCGCGCTCGATTATTTTGATGAGATCAGCGACCGCACGGTATATATTGATTCCTTGCTGACCGAAGGCCAGATCTATCGCTACCAGATTGTCGCTGTGGCCGATGGGGACCTGCGTTCGGGTATTGTATCTCTTATGCCAAACCATGCACCAGAAGTCGTGCGTATTGAAACACTGTCGGAAAACCAGATTCAAATTTTTTTTTCGGAAGAGATGGGACCTGATGCGGCACTGCCGTCGAGTTATCTGCTCGGCGGTGTTGGGCAACCCACATCAGTGATTCTCGACAGGCAAAATACCCGCGCGGTTCTGTCTTTTGCCGTACCGTTTCCCCCTCGATATACGCTGACTATTCTCAATACATCCGATGCGAGCGGTACACCTCTTGGTCTGAAAACTATTTCAGATATTGTTGATCCGGGCCTTCTCGCGCGGGCCGATGTCGATGGCAGTGGCGTTGTCGATTTCGCAGATTTCCTATCTTTTGTCCGTGCATTTCAAACTTCTGATTCCACATTTGATTTTGACGGTGATGGCATCGTCAACTTTCCCGATTTTCTCATCTTTGCCAATCTTTTTGGTCGCAAGGTTGGGGCTGGGGGCTAAGGTTATGAATATTGGTATTCCCAAACGCGCGTTTTTTCAGGTGGCTTTTCCCTGTGTGTTTCGCGCAGATGCCCCGGTGATTGATGGCGTCCTCAATGACTGGGATGCGACTTATTTGGTACCTGATTTAACCGGGGTTGAGGGCAAAAATCCCTTTGCCGATGTGTATATGGCCTGGCACGATACCGGATTGTTTTTCGCAGTTGATGTGAAAGGTGTCGGTGGGCGTGCGTCCGATGTTCGCAGTCCATTGCGCGGTGACGGACTTCAGGTGTGGATTGATACGCGCGATGTGCGTAATGCGCCTCGGGGAAGCCGTTACTGTCATCATTTTTGTTTTTGGCCGGGAAAGGGCAAGGGGCGAGCCGGGGGAAGGCAGTTCCGTCTGCGACGGGCGAGAGCACATCCGAGATTGTGCGATCCCAAGCGTCTAAAGGTGGCTTCAAAAGTGCTCAAAACGGAGTATCGCCTGGAAGCCCATATTCCCGCTGCTGCAATGACCGGATTTGATCCCGATGAGAATAATCGGATCGGTTTTACTTATTTGTTGCGCGACAAAAATCTGGGGCGACAAGTTTGGACAGCAGAAGAGATTTTGCCCGTGTCTTATGATCCGAGTTTGTGGGGTACGGCAGAATTGGTGAGGTAAGTGTTAAAAGACGGGGAGGGAGTTTGTATTTCGCCAAAGAGTTTAGTATATTGGAAGTATTGAATAGGACAATGGATTTGTATTCGAGGTTGGTAGTATGGCACAAGATAGCGAAATTTCTCAAGACCTCACCGCTCGCGTGGAGCGTTTGGAGTCGCTGTTGGCAATTAGTCGGTTGATGAATGCGACGTCAAACCAGGGGCGGTTGATCAGTGGTATTGCGCATGAAATCTCTACGTATTTGGAGGCGGATCAGTGTTCGATTTTTTTTCACAACCGCCTGACGGATGAGCTTTATACGCATGTTGGGGCAGGAGTCGAAAAAGATACGCAGGTGCGAATCCCGAGCAATAGGGGTATCGCTGGACATGTGTTTAAGAGCGGCGATGTGAGAAATGTTTTAGATTCCTCCAAAGACCCTTTATTTCACAATGTGCTTGGGTATGAAACGCGTACCATGTTGGCCTTCCCGCTACACAACAGACGCGGGGAGGTGATAGGCGTGCTGGAACTCCTGAACAAGCAAGGTGATCCTGAGTATTTTACAAAAGATGATGAGGATTTCCTGCACGAGGTAGCCGCACAAATCGGTGGGTTGGTCGATATGATGCTGCGGCGAGAGGAGATGGCCCACCGCAATGAGTTGCTCGAAGCGCAGATGGAGCGTCTGTCGGGATTTGAGCATCTGGTGGAAGACCGCACGGTTATCAATACTGTGTTTAAGTACAATCGCAAGATACACTATTGGGCCGGGTTCGTCGGTATGATTGTATTGGCTATAATGTCTATTACTTCTCTGGTGATGGTGCGGTCTGATAATTTTCGGCAGATGATGCTGGATTTGCACACAGGGTCCCTTTTTGCGGGCTATAGCAATGCTTATATTTACACCGATATCGTTGCCTATGTTACGTTGACAATCTGTCTTTCTGGTTTTCTGATGTATGCTTATCCACCGCTAAATCGCTGGATGAGAGCTAAAAAGGACCGGCTTTCGCGGTTTATGATTCAGGCGGGGGTGCGTCAGCACAATCAAAATCGCCGGGTTCAGGAGGGATTGAGAAAAGTGTTGGGGGGCGGAGATAAGCCCTCTGGAAAAACTTGATTTTGTGTTGAGAAAAGTTTATTATCATGGCTCGCAATGTAAAATGAGAAAGGAAAGAGGAGGAATCAATGCGCTATTTGAGGTTTATGGCTTTGGGTTCGGTAATTTTGGGGGTTGTGATGGCTGGTATCGCTGGCTGTGGTGGGGGTAACGAACAGTCGGACAATAATTTGCCTGTGAGACGTGCGAAGATGCGCGAAATTAAGTTGAGTACAGACCGGATTATGGTCGCGCTGAAAAACGAGACAGTTGATGGGGTTGCCGATGATGCGGAGAAGATCCAGGATGCGTTGAAAGCTGTAATTGATCTCTATCCGCCAGAACACGAAGAGAAATACACGATTTACAACCAGGCATCTCAAACACTGGCTTTGGGGATTGCATCGGCTGCCAAGGTGGGAAATGTCAAAGAGGCGAATAAGAAGTTCCGCGCCATGGTACCTTATTGCGGCAAATGCCACGAAGATTGTGCATTTTTGCTGGCTCCTGCATTTCCCGAGTATGAAGAGTGAGGCTATTGCCAATTTAGCAGATCAAAAGCACCGCTATTGAACGGGCAAGTGCGCGGATCAATGCGGTGTTTTTTTTGAGGTTTCAAATGTCGAAGTCGATCTACTGCATCAAAGATCCCAATATGCCCCATAAGTTCTTTTTTGGGATTAAACCATACGAAGATAAATATTGGTCAGATTATGGGAGTATGCAACGTCCCATTGGACTAAAAGAAGACTTAGGCTGGCGTGAAAAACATCTTAAACAGCTTCTTCGCCAAGGCAACATCTGGCAAGATTTTCCTACAAAGGGCTATACTCTGGTAGGAGCCGAATTCGAACCGGGTGACGAAAAACAACGAGTTGATATCCTCTATATTCGCAAAGATGGAGGGTTATTGCCATGTGAACTTAAAATTGGTGGAGAATCGCTCGACCCTCATGGTCAGTTAATCCGATATATTGCCGATTTGCATTTTCAAGAGGTCGATCTCTCTTGGGTCCAAAAATACCATCGAAATTTTTTGGATAAGATTTCTGATGAGTTTGCCGAGCGTGTTCAACACTGCACATTTAATGAGTTCATCACTGATAATGGTATTGAAGATCGATTCGTTCGTGTTTTGCCGAGATCCGGGGTCATCATGGATGAGTTTTTCAAACCTCAACTTTTGAAGGCAGTCCGATACTTGAACGAATATTGTGGTTTTTCCATTCGTTTAATCCAGGTTGAGGCGTTTGTTGCGGATGAGTGGAACAAAGAAATGGAAGACTACCTGTTTCGTATAGATTTCACGGATGTTCAGTGAACCCGTTGATTTCAAAGCCCGGTATAACAAATGGTAAGGAAAATAAAATGAATAGAGATCAAAAAACCAGTAATGCTTCTGTTGGAAAAATTGATAAAGTCGAACCGGCACGAGAATTTCACAACTCAACAGGAGGCAAGTGGATACCTATTCTAAAAGCATTTAATCCTCTTGGTGCTATAGCCGAGTCCTACGCCAAAACTCTGGCGTATAAAATTGAGTCAAAGCGTCTTGAGGTAGAACTGACCAGAATAGAGGAACAAGCGAATATCGCACACCACATGATTGATAATTCGTTTAAACTAAAAATGGAGGAACTTACACATAGAAGAATCACGCTTGTTGGCTTCTATGAAACAGTAAATGCAGAATTACAAAGTCTTCACATAGAAAGGATGAAGGTTTTGGAGATGGCACAATTGGCTCAACAACAATCCTTTGAAAAAGGTTTATCCATAGAAGAGCGTCAAATGTACAAAGAAATGGCAATCGAAATGACAAGAGAGTTGCCGCGTTTTGGTGATCAGGCCAATGCATCCCTCCAAAAACTTATCGATGCTCTTCCTCCTGTTGAAATTTCTCCCAAACTGCTGGAGGGGTAGAATATGTGGTGGTTAATTCCTGTTGGGTATGGTGTGGCAGCACTTATCTATGGTGTGGTCTCAGAGAAGGAACGAAAGGCACGTCAACGTTGGGAAGAAATGCTGTGGGATGTGGAACGAAGTATTGAGGAGCATCAAAGGAATATTGACGCACATGTTGTTCAGGCACAGTATAGCTATAATTTTCAAGTTTTAGTGGATGAACATTATGCCTCTATGAAAACAGCGGATGCCGCATACAAACTTCTGGATGACGCTCGTAGTAGTGAAAATGGCATGAACAAAATGTTAAAAGAAGCAAAAGACCAGAGAACACTTCTTCGAGAAAGACTAAAAGAAGCGAAAAAGATTAAAGACAAAGGGTTTATATTTTTTAAAAAAACGAGGGAGAAAAAGAACAAGGCACTAATACGTGATATTGAATTGCAGCTAAAAGAGATTCGTGAATTGCGGGAAAGCGTTTTTGAGGATAGAGACAAGGTGAAGGCGCAAAGAGCGTCATTCTTACAAGAGGTTCGAGGATTAAACAATCGCACAAGAGAATTGAAGGAATTGATACGAGATCAGTGTGGAACCAGAGGTTTAGACTGGTTCAATAGATTGGAAGAAAGAACGAGAAGAAAGCGTTTAGCAGACGGAAGATAAAAAAATAAAGCTGTCCGAATTAGATTGAGTCAGAATGGAAAAAGCGTCCGCTCAAGTAGCCGACGCTTTTTGTTATTTCGGTAGCTCTGCTTTAATTGCGGGTCAAGAAACTTGATGCATCTTTTTATATTCATAGAGCACAGACCTGACAGTTGTTTCAATGTTTTTTCCCCGGCTCTGGTACCACTTAAAAGTGTCCTGATCCAGGGGGATAGAGAGCACGATTTGCGCTTGGGATAGAAATTTGTCATCTGTCGGTTGAGCGTCCGGGTCAGAGCGTGCGGCCTCTTCAATATCCGCTTCGGTCATTGATTCAACCCTCGCCATATCTGATTCGGTATCTTCAGGAAGACGATCCCGGGTATATCTCACGATATTTTCTTCTCTCATCTCGATTTGCCCTTCTACAAGAAATGATTCGATAGCGATTTTCTCGAATGGTGTAAACGACGTAGTACTCTAAGCTCTCGACAATACCGATCGCCACATACCGAGTTTCGCCGTAATTTTTTCGATCATCAATGAATTTCAATATTGGACCGTCAAAAACCCTGGCAGCCCGTAAAAAGCTGATTCCGTGTTTCTCAATATTGAATTTGTTTTTTGAAGAATCCCATTCAAATTCCATTGTATAAATATAAGTAAGTACAAGCCCAGATGCAATTAGCAGACTTTACCAGAGGTCGGGATTAGAACCGCCAAATTTTCAGTGCGGTTTTTCCGAATATCCATTCTCTGTCTTCTTCGCTGAGGGCAGACAGATAATCCATCGGGACTTTGAGGCTGTTGTCATAGCCTTCGCGTCTGCTCACAGGGGGATAATCGCTGCCCCACATAACTCTTTGGGGGCCGAAGGCTTCGATGGTCATGTCGGCGAGTGGGGGAATGGGATCAAATGGCAAGGGGACGGGACAGATTTCTCCGAATCCAGGAAGTTTGATGGATAGATTAGGCTGTTCGGCGAGTTCGAGGATTTTTTTGAAAGTATCATAAGGGGGCTGCTGGCCTTCGCCGATGCCCGCGAGGTGTTCGATCACGATGGATAGGTTTGGGAATTCTCTGAGTACTTCTGCAAATTCATGGCTCAGAAGACTCTGAGGATTGCTCGGCGCACTGACGACGAGGTCGAGTTCGGCTGCTGTGCGCCACTGTGCGAGGGAGTCGGCGCAATCGGCGCGGCTATTTGCCGGGAGGCGAATGCCGACAATGCCCTGTTTTGCCCATTGTCGCATGGCTGTACCATCGTCTGTTGGTTCAACGATCATGGCCGCTTGAAATTTTCTCGGATGTGCCGCCATGCTGTCGAGCATATACTGGTTATCCGAGTTCCCCGCGTACTGGATGAAGACGGCTCGATCTACACCGGATGTGTTCATGTGGTAAAGAAGGGATCCTACGGGTTCGTATTTGTGAAGTCCAATGTGGCAGTGTGTATCGACAATGGTCATTGCGTTTTTGCTCCGAAAGGGTGGGATCAAAACAATGCGCCCTGTTCGGGCGGTTGTGCGGGTTTCAGGCAGTCTGGCATGTCATTCATCGGGTTATTGACAAGGGTAGAAACGGGATGTGCGTTCATCTCTTGTGCGGAATAGGGAATGAGAAGGTCCTGCAGGTCTGTTCGCTCTGCTGGATCAAGCCAGAGATCATACGCATCAGGCGGTAGAATAACGGGCATGCGATTGTGAATCGGCGCCATAAGATCGTTGGGTTCGGTTGTGATTATGGTACAGGATTGGATGTGCTGTCCTTCGGGTGAATGCCACGATTCCCAGAGACCAGCAAAGGTAAAAGGAGCACCGGATTTGAGCGCGATGTACATGGGGGTTTTGGTTCTGCCGTCGGGATTGCGCTGCCATTCGTAAAATCCCGTTGTGGGAATCAGACACCTCCGTCTTTTGAAGGCCGTGCGAAATGAGGGTTTTTCCGCAAGGGTTTCTCCCCGTGCATTGATAAGTCGGTTGCCTATTTTGTGATCTTTTGCCCACGATGGGATAAGTCCCCATTTGAAGGCGTCCGCCCGCGGCTCGGCAGTGTTGGCAATCGCCGTGATACCCTGGCCCGGTGCGATATTGTATCGCAATGGCATCTCGTTGGGAAAAACAACTTGTGGAAATGCGAGTTGGTTTTCATCGCATTGGGCAGCATAAACAAATCGACCGCACATGATGTGATTCCTCGTTCATAGTTCATAGATTATCTTCTCAAATATGTATAGTCTCTTCTCGTCAAATGTCAAGGTCTTTCCCATAATAATTTTTCTTGCTCGCGGACGGGGGTCTCATTACATTGGGCGGCGTTTTATAGATTGATCTTTACATTTCTGATTGGAGGATGTTATGGCAGCAGAGCTGGGTTTTGGCGTTGTAGGACTGGGTATGGGCACGAACCACTGTCGGTCTGTTACTCGGGCTAATGGTGCGAAGTTGGTGGCTGTATGCGATGTGGATGAGGAGCGTTTGGGGCCAACGGCTAAAGAATACGGGTGCAAGGCTTATACGAGTTATGAAGAGATGCTTCAGGACGATGAGGTTCAGGTCGTCAATATTTGTGTTGAGTCTGGAAAGCACGCTACATTGGGTATTCAGGCCGCAGATGCTGGCAAGCACATGATCGTTGAGAAGCCCGCGGATATTACGCCTGAGCGCGTTGATCAGCTAATTGGTGCGGTGAAGGATGCCGGCGTAAAGGTCGGATGTATTTTTCAAGCGCGCTTGGAACCTCTAAACAGGCGGATCAAAGAAGCGGTTGATAGCGGTAAGCTGGGCAAGTTGATCGGTGTTCACGGCCATTTGCCCTGGTATCGCGCGGATAGCTATTATCAGGGCGCGCATGGATCATGGAAGGGAACGTGGGATCTCGATGGGGGAGGCTCACTGATGAATCAGGGCGTGCATACTGTCGATTTGATTCAGTGGCTGGCTGGGGGTGTCGAGTCTGTGATGGGTATGTTCGGCGTTTTTGGACACGATATCGAAGCTGAAGATCAGACTGTGGCGTTGTTCAAGTTTAAGAATGGCGCGATTGGCACGGTTTATACGACGACTTGCTGCTATCCAGGGCTTCCGCAACTGGTGACTATTTACGGCGAAAATGGGTCGATTATGAAAGATGCTTCGAAGCTGATTTCCTGGAAAATTCAGGGTGAGAACGAGGCATCAGAAGAAGCCGAGATGCTGGGTTTTTACGGCGATCAGGAAGACAAACAGAAGAATATTTCAGCAGATCCCCTGGCCGTCAGTTCTGATGGGCACACGTTGATCATCGAAGACCTCGTCGGGGCGATCAATGAAGACCGCGAGCCTATGATTGGTCTCGAAAGCGCGCGCCATGCGGTGGAAATTATCACTGCGGTGTTTGAATCCGGGCGCACGGGGCGGGAAGTTAGGGTGGGGTAGGGGAAGTGTGGAACGGTGTACAACTGGTCGCAGTACAGACCAGTTCACTATGAAGTGGAAAGTGAAAAAAGCCAGATATTTTGTCTGGCTTTTTTATTATAGATTATAGCCGGGGAATGCCTCTGCCATCGCCGCTTTGTCCGTTCCTGCGAATAGCCGGTCGCCCGTATATATCAGTGGTCGGCGTATCAGTCGGGGCTGTTCGGCCATGAGGCGAAGTAGTTCGTCCGAGGACACTTCTTCCCGGTCGAGTTTTAGCGTTCGCGCCGAAGGACTCCGCCACGAAAATATATCGGCTGGCGGAGTGTCGCCGAGTAATTCCCGGAGTTCTTCCTCAGAGAACTCCTCTTTGAAGAAATCCCTTTCTTCAAAATTCACGTCTTCTCGTGAAAGCCACGCTTTCACCTTGCGGCAGGTGCTTCATCTGTTCCAGGTATAAAAGTTGATTTTGGACATGGATAGCTCCTGTATGTTCCATTATTTACATTGAGACGCCCAGAAGCCCTCGGGTAAATTGGAAGTCTGTGTTACCTGTGAGAGGTGTTTTGGGCGTGTATTGACGAGAGGCGACGGCGATGATCTGGCGCAAGAGGGCGTCGGCATTGTGTTTGGCGTTGGCGTTGAAGATGAGGTCAAAGTCATCGCCGTAGGAATGAGCGACGCGTTCTTCGGCGATTGTTTGAAGCATGGGGGTGAGGGGATGGCCCTGCAATGGGTGATCGCCCGAGTAGGCGACGATGAGGTGGACGCCTGTGCCGCCCAATCCCGTGAGGGTTTCTACCCAGTGGTCGGTCTGGCTGTCCATGATGTGATAGCCCGGTTGGGCGGGATTTTGCCCATGTGCGAGAGTGGGCGCAGGTGGTGTGATGCCCAGAACTTCGGATTGGTAGATGGAATGAGACAGAAAACTCGCATTGTCGGGTACAATGAGCGTGGCACCTGTGCCGATCAGGGTTTGGGTTAGGATGGCGAGGGATTGCGCGGCTATATCGGAAATAGAACCAGAAGCGTGAAGACCGACGCTGAGTGCGGACAGGCTGGCGGGAATGATTTCAGGGGGAGGAGTGTGTGCGAATTGGTCGAGAAAATAGGCTTCGACCTTGTCGAGAACGGCATCGATACCGCCGTCGAGTTGCACACTGGCCCATCCAAATGCATCGGGGCTGATCCCTTTGTCGTCCAGCGCGTGTCGAATATAGTCGTTGTGGGTCTTTTCACAGCCGTGTTCCAACAACAGGCAGGTGTGTACGAGGGGGTGGGTGAGGTAGCCGAGCATGGTGCGCGTGTAGAGGCGTTCGGTGGCTTCTCCCGATACGCCGCATCCTTCGGTGTGCGCGAGGGCGACAAAGCGCGAGATGCCCTTGTTGAGACCCAGACCCCTTTCTGTGAGGCGTTTTGCCGCCATCAGCGCGATTTGCCCCGAACACAGGCTGGTGGGCAGAATCAGGCCCAGGCGGTCGGTTGTGAATCCGTCTTGGGTGCGAATGGCCTCAAAGCTGTGTTCGTCGGCGTCCAATGCCTGAATAGCGAGCGGCACGCCCTGGGGTTCGGGTCGGTTCTTGAGGTCGGGCAGGTGATCTGTTGAGATCTGTCGCCAGGTGCGCCATATCGAGACTTGTGCGTGTGCGGCTTTTTCGCCTTTGCTGCGTTCTCCCGAGGCGATTTTGCAGGTCAGGTCAAACATATCGCTGCCGAGGTCGTCCATGGAGGTACCGTCCAGGTATGCACCCGCGTTGACATCCATATCTTTACTGAGCAACTGATAGCGTTCGGAAGTGGTCACGATCTTGATGGTGGGCACAAAGGGGAAGTTTGTGATTGAGCCATTGCCCGTGATGAAGAAGATCATATTACATCCGGAAGCTACTTGTCCGGCAATGCTTTCGAGATCATTGCCCGGGCTGTCCATGAAATAGTATCCCGGATTGACCATAGGCTCTGCGTAATCAATGACAGAATCGAGACGGACGTCCGGGTGGCGTTTCATGGCCGCGCCGATTGATTTGAGTACGATGTTGTAGAGACCGCGAAACTTGTTGCCTCCGGATGGGTTGCCTTCTGCTGTTGTGCCATGCCATGCAGCGAGGGTTTTATAGGCTTCCACTTTGTCGAGAAAGCATTGGGCGACATCGTAAGATGAGACATTTTGGAGGACATAGGACTCTGCGCCGATGAGTTCGTCGGTTTCTGCGAGGTTGGCTGATCCGCCGTGGCGAATCATTTCTCTTGCTACCCACGACGCCAATGGGTTGCCAGAGATGCCCGAGAATGCGTCTGATCCGCCGCATTGCAGTGCGATTTTGATGTGCGATAGGGGCTCGGGTGTGCGGATCATTGCCTGGACTTGTGGCAACCATTTGGCAATGATATTTTCACCTTGTTGTAGCGCGTTTTCAAAGCTGCCTTCAAGTGTGAGAAATTGATGCAGGACGTGGTCGATGGGATAGTTGTTTTGCGCGAGAAATTCCCGGAGGTGCTGATTGGTGATGGCTTCGTGACCGTAGTCAATCGCGAGTACTGCACCGACGTTTGGATGTACTGCAAATCCGGCGAGTGTACGCAATAAGAGGTCTTTGTTATTGGGGATTTCAGTGCCGCCGCCTTCGGTGTGGGCAACTGCAACAATGCCATCGATATTGTGATAATCTCGCTCCTGGTCTTTTAATCTCGCTTCGAGCTGTTTGGCATAACTCGCAGTGCGAGAAGATGTTCCCAGTATAACAATATTATTTCGCGTGCCTACGCCTCTGCCTCCCGATCTTTTGTATCCCTGAAAAGTGGCGTAATGATCATAGCGTTTGACTTGATCGCCCGCCTCAAAGGTGGCCTCATCAATCTGGTGTGGAACAATGCGGTCTTCAAAGTTGGGCATCTCTGGAAGCTCAAAGTCGAGATCGCGGAGTTTAAGGGCGTCGAGAATCTCCGGGTTGCAGACATAATCTCCGGGAGATATATGGTGTGTTGCAATACCAAAGGGCAAACCCCATGAGAGAAGGGGGGCGCCAGGTGCTATGGATTGGATGGCAAAACGATGGCCTTCGAGGATGGTGTGCCGAAGCGAGAAGGTGCGATCTGAATGGATAATCTGCGTGTCTCTGTCCAGTTTTCGGGTCGCAATGCCGACATTGTCTCCCGGAAGAGGAAGACGACCGATTTCAGAAAAAGTATGTGTCATGGGTTGCGTTCCTTTGAAAGTTTGTTCACAGTTATACGGAAAAGAAAAAACGATGTCAAGGGGTATGAGGTAAGAGGTAAGCACAGACAGCGCAACGCATAGCCCACCCATCTCGTCTCGCTCCGTATAACATCCTGCGAGGCAGGCTCTTTTACATATCACATATCCCCCAAAAAATACCTTGACAGATCGCATAATTTTGGTTTATGTTTCTACCAGTTGTTTTATTAGCAAAACATTAGTTAAACGGCTAAACATAGTTGTATATCGCTCGGGGGGTGGTCATATGATGGCATCGGATGTATGGAAAGAATACGAGAGCAATGAGATTTCTCACAGTGTTGCTCATCATCTAACTGCCATTCACGAGTTGATGGGCGATCAGGGCTATGCGCGGGTTTCGGATGTGGCGCGTGCGCTGGAGATTACCCGGGGCAGTGCATCGCTGACGCTCAAAGCCCTCAAGGCACGCGGGCTGGTCGTGGAAGATCACAATAAGTTTTTGAAATTATCCGAAGATGGCCGTCGCATTGTCGATTCTATTTTAGCCAAACGCGCCGTTGTTCGCAAATTTCTCAATGAAGTGCTCAAGCTCGATGAGCATCAAGCCGAAGTGGATGCGTGCAAGGTCGAGCATCTTTTAAGCGCGCAAACTGGCGGGCAACTGCTGCATTTTGTGCGTTTTTTGCTCTCTGATGATCCCACTGCGCGGCAATTTCTCGCCGAGTTCTGGTCCAAGCTGGATCAGAATGAAGAGTGGCAGTGGCCCGTTCAGGATGTCGATCAATTATTCAATATGGAGTCTCGATAATGGCAATTGCAACAACAACACCGATTTCTTTATGGGATCGAGGTGATGAAGGTGTTATTGAAGGCATTTCAGGTACGAATCAACTGGCGGCCCGACTGCGCGAGGTCGGTGCTATGCCAGGCGTACCTGTGCGCGTGTTACGCGTGGGTTGTCCCGTGGTCATTCAGGTGGGTAGTAGCAGGTTTTGTTTGCGAAAATCCGATGCGGAGTGCATCAAAGGAAAGAAAGCGGCCTGATTTCTTATGGCAATGGATATAGCGGATCGAGAACGACTATCTGTTGGGCAGTCTATGGTCGCTGTGGTTGGGAACCCCAACACGGGCAAGACAACGCTTTTTAATGCCCTGACGGGACTTTCGCAGCGCGTGGGAAATTTCCCCGGTGTTACGGTTGAGCGCAAGGTCGGACAAGCGGCATTGCCCGGTGTGGGAGCGATCGACTTGCTGGATTTGCCCGGTACATACAGTCTTTCCGCGCGGTCTCCCGATGAAGTCATTGCCGTCGAAGCATTGATGGGGTTGTTGGAAGGCGAACGCACTATTCGCGCTGTGCTCGTGGTTCTCGACGCCAGCAATTTGAGGCGCAATTTATACGTTGTATCTCAACTTCTCGAAATTGATTTGCCCCTGGTTGTGGCCCTCAATATGTCGGATGTGGCCAAGGCCAGGGGCATTGTTATTGATGAAGCTGCTTTGAGCGAGCGTTTGGGTGCTGCTGTTATTTCCATACAGGCCAATAAACGCCTGGGACTTGACGAGTTAAAAGACGCGCTTGCGCAAACTCTCGAAAGGAGACAGGTTCCATCTTATAGCGGGGCATTGCCGCAATCCTGGTGGGAAGAAGCCGAGCAGTTGGCGCGAAAATACGAAGGTGTATCTACTGGCCTGGTGCTGCGCGCTTTGATCGACAATCAAAGCATCTTTGCATCCCATGTTGCAGAACGGTTTGGCGACGACTTTGCCGCCGATATTCGCGCTTTACACGCGCGGGCCAATACAGAAGATGCGCTGGCGAGTCGAGAGATTGAATCGCGCTATCGATGGGTTGATGAGGTCCTCGATGGCGTACTGCGCGATCCCGAACCGCTTCGCGTGACCCGTTCTGATCGTTTGGATCGGTTCTTGACCCACCCGCTGTGGGGCAGCCTGACTTTTGCTGTGCTAATGGCCTTTGTTTTTCAATCGATTTTTTCCTGGGCCGCACCGCTAATGGATGGTATTGACGCGCTATTCGGAGTGCTCGGTGGGTGGGCTACTGGCTCTCTTCCCGAGGGAGCGCTGCAAAGTATGGTGGTGGATGGGGTGATTGCCGGGGTGGGAGGCGTGGTCATTTTTTTGCCCCAAATATGCATTTTGTTTCTCTTTATTGCCGTGCTCGAAGATTGTGGTTATTTGGCTCGTGCAGCGCTGTTGATGGATCGCCTGTTAACGCCGTGCGGGTTGTCGGGCAAGTCGTTTATTCCGCTGCTGTCGAGTTTTGCCTGTGCGATTCCGGGGGTGATGGCGACGCGGACGATTGATGATTCCAAAGATCGCATTGCCACGATGCTGGTCGCCCCATTGATGAGTTGTTCTGCGCGTTTACCGGTGTACGCTATTTTTATTGGGGCTTTTATTCCCGCCCAAACGATTTGGGGAGGCATTGGATTGCAGGGGCTTACGCTTTTTGCGCTGTATTGCGTGGGGATTTTTGTGGCAATTCCCGTTGCGTGGATTTTGAAGAAGACATTGCTAAAAGGTCAGCCTGCGCCTTTTGTACTCGAGATGCCGTCCTACAAAATACCAGATGTTGGCACTGTTGGGATGCGTATTTATCAAAGTGGGCGGCATTTTATCGAGAGAGCCGGCACATTGATTCTCGCCGCGACGATTGTAATGTGGGCGCTGGCGTATTTCCCACGGTCTGAGACGATTACCGCGCATTACGAGGCCGAGCGCGAACGGTTGGCAGGGGCATCGGAGGAAGTCCTGGATGATTTGCGCGCAAAGGAAGTCGGCGAGATGCTCCAGCAGAGTTTTCTGGGGCGGATGGGACATGCTATTGAACCAGTCGTAGAGCCATTGGGGTGGGATTGGCGGATTGGGATGGCGGCGCTGGCATCTTTCCCTGCGCGGGAAGTGATTGTTGCCGTTCTGGGCACGATTTACAGTCTGGGAGAGGTGGATGAGGAATCGGCGTCGCTTAGAGACGCGCTTCAGTCTGCGACCTGGTCCGATGGGCGAAAGGTGTTTAATATCCCGGTTGCACTGTCTATTATGGTGTTTTTTGCACTGTGCGCGCAGTGCGTTTCTACGCTTGCGGTTATTCAACGAGAGACGGGCACCTGGCGGTGGCCTGTGCTAACTTTTGTTTATATGACGGTGCTCGCCTATATCGGCGCATTTGTGACTTATCGCCTTGGTATGGCACTTGGATGGGGGTAATGGTATGGCCGACTGGCAAAATTGGATCGCGGTTGTAGTGGCACTCTGGTGTGCCTATCGCGTCATTGGCGAAATTATAAAGCCTTTTTTGGCTTCGTCGTGTACGGGTTGCGGTGGTGCGTGTGAAGAGGAAGCAAAGCGCGAGGATTTGATTGAGATTGAGTGAGTAGGAAAATACGGGCGTTTCGCTTTTTTTGAAAACCCTTCAATCTACTGGATTGAAGGGTTTTTCTTTTCTTGACCGGATCTCTTGATTTTTATATTTTTAGCTTTGACTAAATTTTATTTTAGCACTAATATAAGAAGTATTGTAGCCCTGTATAATGTTAGATATTTTTACGGAGGGTGTATGTACAGATTTTTTATTATGGCTGGCGTTTTGTTGCTGTGTGCGTGTGGCGGTGGCAAAACGCCGCTGGTTGAAGAAAATAAAAAGCTGGTGGTGTGTACGACCGGGATGGTCGGCGATCTGGTGCGCCATGTTGCGGGGGATCGCGCAGAGGTGTTTTCCCTGATGGGACCTGGTATTGATCCGCATTATTACAAAGCGACGCAGGGCGATTTGCAGAAGCTATCTCGAGCAGATGTGATATTTTACAATGGTCTCTTTCTGGAAGGCAAGCTGGAAGGTATTTTTGAAAAGATGGCGCGCAGCAAGACGGTGATTCCCGTATCGCGGGATATTTCCAAAGATAGGTTGCGCAAACCGGTTGCTGGACAAGGAGAGCACGACCCGCATATCTGGTTTGACGTCGGCATGTGGGCAGAAACCCTGCCTGTGGTTGTTCAGGCACTGATCGGGATTGACGCCGATGGTGCAGATGTATTTCGCGCCAATGCAGAGGCGTATCGCAAGCAATTGTTCGATCTCGACGCCTGGGCAAAAGCGCAGATTGCACGTATTCCCAGCGACCAGCGCGTGTTGATTACAGCACATGACGCCTTTGGATATTTTGGTCTTGCTTACGGCATTGAAGTACGCGGGCTTCAGGGGATTTCGACTGTGGCGGAATACGGCGTCAACGATGTGTCGATGCTGGTGGATTTTATAGTCAAACGGCAGGTAAAAGCCATTTTTGTGGAAAGCAGTGTGCCCGAGCACTCGATCAATGCCGTGCGCGAGGGGTGTAAAGCGAGAGGATGGGATGTCGCAATTGGCGGTACGCTGTATTCCGACGCGATGGGACCCACGGGCAGTGGGGCCGATACGTACATCGGTATGATGAGGTCAAATGTGAACACAATTGTCGAGGCATTAAGATAATGTTACACGCAGTTGATGAATCGGTGACGCCCATTCATATTCACGATATGACGGTGGCGTATCACAAGAAACCCGTTCTTTGGGATGTCGATCTCGCGGTGCCAGAAGGCAAACTCGTGGGGGTTGTGGGTCCAAATGGCGCGGGCAAGAGCACGATGATCAAAGCCATTATGGATCTCGTGCCCAAGGCTTCGGGGTGGGTCCGCATCTACGGCAAACCCTATTCGCGCATGCGTCAGGCCATTGGCTATGTGCCACAACGCGAGTCAGTGGATTGGGATTTTCCCATCAATGCCTTAGATGTGGTGCTGATGGGGCGTTATGGCCACGTTGGTTGGGTGAGGCGTCCGGATAAAATTGACAGAGAACTGGCTGAGGATGCACTCGAAAAGGTCGGTATGACCGATTTTGGGCATCGGCAGATCAATCAGCTTTCGGGGGGCCAACAACAGCGGGTTTTCCTGGCACGCGCTCTGGCTCAAGATGCACAAATTTATTTGATGGACGAACCCTTTGCTGGCGTGGATGCGGCGACCGAACGCGCCATTATAGATATTTTGATGGATTTGAGGGCGCGAAAAAAGACCATGCTGGTTGTACATCACGATTTGCACACGGTGAATCAGTATTTTGACTGGCTGGTTTTGATCAATATGCGGATCGTTGCCGCGGGTGAGACGAAAGGTGTGTTCACAGAAGATAATTTGAACAAAACTTACGGCGGACGGTTGACGGTGCTTTCCGAAGCCGCACAGGCTGTTGCCCATCACCAGCGGGGCTTATGAGGTGATTTGGGACGCGACATTTCAACTGGTTTTGCTCGGTGCGCTATTGATCGGAGCAACATCGGGCACACTGGGCGCATTTGCCGTGTTGCGCCGACGCAGCCTGTTGGGCGATGCGCTGGCACATGCAGCACTTCCGGGCGTTGCGCTGGCATTTCTGTGGACACAGAGCAAGGCATTGCCCGTTCTGCTTTTGGGCGCAACTGTTTCCGGTGTGGTGGGCGTGCTTATTATTGAGGCCATTGTCAATTACACGCGCATCAAAGCAGACACCGCGCTGGGCATTGTGCTTTCAGTATTTTTTGGCGGGGGTATTGTGTTGCTCACGCATATTCAGCAAAGCGAGGTGGGCAATCAAAGTGGTCTGGATAAATTTCTTTTTGGACAGGCGGCTTCCATCGTGCGCGCTGATCTGTATGTGATGTGCATTGTATCTGTACTGGTTATGATTGCTGTTTTTCTTTTTTACAAGGAGTTTAAGGGGCTTATTTTTGATGCGGAATTTCTCTCTGCACTGGGATTTTCCCAGCGTGTGGTCGATCTTTTGTTGATGGGGTTGATCGTACTTACTGTAATGGTGGGACTTCAGGCTGTGGGGGTTATTCTCATTGCTGCGATGTTGATTACCCCGGCTGCTGCTGCGCGGTTTTGGACAGATCGGTTGCATGTGATGGTGCTGGTGTCGGGCATTTTGGGTGCGTTATGCGGCGCGCTGGGCGTTGGCCTGAGTGCACTGGCACCCCGAATCCCAACGGGACCGGTGATGGTGCTGGTCGCAACGGCTGCATTTCTCGTCTCCGTGCTGATTGCCCCCAGGCGCGGGGTACTCGCCAGGAAGATGCGGCTCAGGGCAAACGCGTTGCGGGAGAATGGTCAGCATTTTTTGCGGGCATATCTCGCATTGCAGACACAAGACAAGCAGGAAGTTGTGCTGGCGGACCTCGCCGGCGAGCTTCATTTGCCGCTTTACCGCGTGCGTCGGCTTGCAAAACGTCTCGCACGCGATGGGTGGGTAAGCCTGCACAATGGTGCGTGTTCTTTGACGGAATTGGGACACAAAGAGGCGGATTTTGTGGTCAAATCCCATCAGCTATGGGAATATTATCTGGTTTATCGGTCTATTTTGGAGGAGGATCACGTCGATAGACCCGCCGATGAGGTCGAGCACATTTTAACGCCTGAGATTATTGAACAGCTCGAAACAATTCTGGCAGAAGAAGATATAGATATTGTTGGAGATATTCACAAAGCGCACAGTGGCTATCGGAGGACCGGCGAAGATGAGTGAGTTCTGGGGACCATTTTGGATTGTGCTGGCAGGTGCGCTGGCAGGTGCGTCGTGCGGTCTGTTGGGCGCGTATCTCGTGTTGCGCAAGATGTCGCTTTTGGGCGATGCCCTGAGCCATGCTGTTTTGCCGGGCATTGTTATTGCGTTTCTACTTTCGGGCAGCCGCGATGTGATTCCGATGTTTATTGGTGCTGCTATATGTGGGGTGATTGCCACAGTGTTAATTGAGACATTTCACCGCAGGTGGCGCGTGCAAGAAGACTCGTCGATAGGCATTGCTTTTACAGCACTTTTCGCACTGGGGGTTGTTTTGATCACGGCATTTGCCGGGCAGGTCGATCTCGATCAGGAATGCGTCCTTTACGGAGAGATCGCGTACACGCCGTGGGACCGTCTGTTCTGGGGAGAATGGGATTTGGGACCGCGCCCGATATGGATTCTCGGAACGGTATTCGTGCTTAATCTCGCATTTGTTCTGGTGTTTTACAAAGAGCTTTTGATCGCGTCTTTCGACGCCGAGATGGCACTTTCTGTGGGCGTGAGTGCTGCGCTGGTGCATTATATGCTGATGGGAGCCGTTTCTGTGACAACGGTGGCTGCATTCGAGTCCGTGGGGGCTATTCTCGTCGTGGCGATGCTGATTGTTCCCGGTGCTTCGGCTTATTTGTGGAGCGATCGGTTAAAAGTCATTTTGATGCTGTCTGCGCTGATGGGCGTTGTTTCCGCAACAGCCGGATATTTCCTCGCAGGGGTTTGGAATAGTTCTATTGCCGGGGCTATGGTTGTGGTTATGGGTGCGCTGTTCGCGTTTTCCCTGATTTTTGCACCACACTATGGGGTGTTGGGGCGATTTGTGCGGCAGGCACGACTCTCTCTGAGGGTTGCGCGAGATCACGTCTTGCTGAAGTTGCTCCGCGAGCAGGAGTCACAGCGCGTCTCTGCGCTCAGTTGGGGCGACCTGGTCGATACGGCTGCGCGTTGGGTGTCTGGTATTGCGATTCGGTCGTTGATGTGGCAAGGGCTAATCACGCGGGAAAATGGACATTTTGCACTCGGGGAACAGGGCGTTATACACGCGACCAGATTGCTCCGCAATCACAGGCTTTGGGAGTCCTACTTGAACCAAATAGGGCTTCCGCCAGATCATGTACACGACCCCGCCGACGCGCTGGAACACTTTACGGATGACCATTTGCGGGAAGAAATTCGAGCGGCATTGCCCAATATCGCAATTGATCCGCAGGGCAAGCGCATTCCCGATGGATAGGATATGCTTGCTTGTATGTGAGGTTTATCTTACTTTCTTTGATAGCTATTTGGGGGACGGACAATGATTAGTCAATCGTCACAGGATTATTTGAAAACGATCTATAAGCTGACACACGGGCAGAACCCCGTCGCATCTGTGACGACTTCTCTCATTGCAGAGCACAGGGCGGTTGCACCTGCTTCGGTCACCAATATGCTCAAGAAACTCGCGGCGATGAAATTGGTGGAACACACGCCTTATCAGGGCGTTGTACTCACATCGACGGGAAAACGCATTGCGCTTGAGGTCCTTCGCCACCACCGTTTGCTCGAGCTATATTTGTCAGAGGTACTGGGATTTGATCTGGATAAGGTCGATGAAGAGGCGGATCGGTTAGAGCATGTGATTTCCGAGGAGTTTGAAGATAAAATTGATCGAATGCTGGGGTATCCAACAGTCGATCCCCACGGCGCGCCAATTCCGCGCAAAGATGGTTCGATAGAATACGACCATTATCTGTGTCTGGCAGATATTTCAGCAGGTGAAAATGTACGCGTCAGACAGGTGAGTGATCAAAGCGCAGAGATGTTGCGCTATATGGCGACGATGGGTATTAAACCCAATGTCGAGATCGAGGTGGTGGGGCGCGCGCCTTTTAACGGCCCGCTGGAAATTGTGGTCAATGGCGAGGCCAGGTATTCGCTCGGGCTTGAAGTGGCCGCACATATTTATGTTTCATCATTGGGGGAAGATGGCTGAGATGGGTAGGGTTGTTCTTTTGTTGGCGATTATTTTATTGGCGGGCGGATCCGTGCATGCACAAGTTCCGCCCATTTTTGCGCCCGGGACAGAACTGCACGATATTTATTGCCGTGCATGTGCTCATTTTTTTCCCGAGGTACTGCCCGTTGATAGCGAATTTCGGCTGGATAGAGCTACCAGTGGGACATCGGCGATAAGGGGTTTGACCGCGAATTGGGATCGTTTGCCTCCCGCTGCAAAGGAGGCATTTGCTTTTCTTCTGCAGCGTCCCATCCTGAGTCATTCAATACTGTCTCCGAGAGGACGTTTCAGAATTCACTATAATACCACGGGGACACACGCCGTTGCTCCAACAGACGCAGATGCCAATGGCGCGCCGGATTATGTCGATGACACTGCGCGGGTTTTTGAGGCGGTTTGGGACCTGCAGATCAATCAATTGGGTTACAATCCACCTCCATCCGATGGTGATGGTGTTTACGACATTTATATTAAAAATCTCGCGATTCAGCGGGCTTATGGTTTTACATATCCAATTGAATTTACAGAAGTGACGACGTCGAGTTATATGGAAATTGACAATAATTTTACGGATAGTATTTATCCTGTAAGTTCACGCGGATTAAACGGGTTGCGCGTGACGGCTGCACACGAGTTTTTTCACGCGATTCAATTTGGGTATTATGCCGATTTTGCCGCTGCGTGGTGGCAGGAACTCACGGCGACCTGGATGGAGGACGTGGCCTATCCCGATGTGAATGATTTTTACCAGTATATGAGTTGCCCGAGCAATTTTTCTTGTTTTTACGACGATCCCGAAGCGTCATTGGACAAGTTTTCAGGAAGTCTCCATCCTTTTGGTGCGTCGATTTTTGCCCACCACATCGAGCAGGTTTACGGAGTGGATGCGATCAAAAGCGTTTGGGAGTTGCTACAAAGACGCGATCCGAGCAGATATAGCCTATCGCTTATTGATGATGGTATGCCTCTGGGTGGATTTGCACAGGTAATGCCGCGGTTTGCCGCGTGGAATTATTTGACTGATATGCGTGCCCGCCCCGGATATTATGTTGAGGCGCGCGATTTGCCCTCGATAAAGCATGCCAATATATTCCTCGGCACAGGTGGTTCTTTTGAAGGGTCTGAAACGGTTGATCATTTGGGGACGACGTATTTGCGCGTGGCAACTTCAAATATCTTTGGCGGGCTTCGGGGGACATTTGCACTGGACGCTCAGGGACAGTGGGCGTTGCTGGTTATGCTGATCTCTCCGTCTGGCGTCGAATTATTATACCCACGGGGAACAACAGTAATTATTCCAAGAGCCAATCGTTTTGACGAGGTTGTATTTATTGTGATGGAGACATCGCTTTCAGGTGAAAGGCGGCGCGTGAATTACACGTTTTCAACTGGCGGAAGTATGGCGACGGATCTCGTATGCGATGTCGATGGTGACGGGCGCGTTGCATTTTCCGATTTTCTGCGTTTTGCCGATGGTTTTAAGCTCTTACACACGGATAATAAGTACGATCCGAAATTGGATTTCAATGGGGATGGACCTGTTGATTTCCTGGATTTTCTCATTTTTGTTTCCCATTTTGGAGAATCGCGTTAAGGGAGTACGCTGTGATTGTATTGCGAACAGATCGAGAACTGGATTTGATGGTTGAGGCAAACCGCATTGTGGGGCTGGTGCATCGCACACTCAAACCGCTTGTCAAGGCGGGAACGACGACCAGAGAACTGGATAGGGTGGCTGAAGATGTAATTCAGTCGCACGGCGCAGAACCCGCATTTAAGGGCTATAAGGGGTATCCGGCAGCGAGCTGTATTTCAATTAACGAACAGGTCGTACACGGGATTCCCGGAGAGCGAAAGCTGGTGGATGGCGATATTGTCAGCATTGATATTGGCGTGAAATTGCGTGGCTATTACGGCGATCAGGCGATTACGCGCGTTGTTGGCAATATTTCAGAGCGGGAGAAAGAATTGCTCAAGGTGACGCGAGAAGCTCTGTTTAAAGGGATTGAGCAAGCGGTTGCCGGAAGACGTCTGAGCGATATTTGCGGTGCGGTACAAAATTGGGTTGAGCAATTTGGTTTTTCTGTTGTGCGGCAATTTGTAGGGCATGGGATTGGACGCAGGTTGCACGAAGAACCCGCCGTGCCCAATTATGTGCCCCCAGAGCGCAATCCTCGTTTGCGAAAGGGAATGGTGCTCGCCATTGAGCCGATGGTTAATTTGGGAACGCATGAAGTTGTGGTGGCAGATGACGGGTGGACGGCATCGGCGGCTGATGGGTTGCCTTCGGCGCATTTTGAACATGTGGTGGCAATTACACGTGAAGAACCCAGGATTTTGACGATGTTTGAGGAAGAGATCGATGCGTAAATCTATTCTCTTATGCGTTCTTATATGGTTGATGTCTTGTAGTCAGCACTATGAGGAAGGGGCGCATCCGCCGCCAAAGCCCCCACCTGTTCAAGCCGCAGCGGACAAAGAGGGACCACAGGCATCAGGCGCCGTGGTTTCAGGGACGATTCGACTGGCCGATGGGCTGGGCGAGCGCATTGGGAGCAATGCCGTGCTATTTGTTATTGCGCGCCCTGCCCCTGTTGGCGGACCACCGCTGGCGGTGAAGCGGCTCGACATTTCCGATTTTCCCTATTCGTACACACTGACGCGCGGGGATGCGATGATTGAGATTGACTGGTCTGAGATCGATGCGCTGTACGTTTCTGCAAAAATCGATGCAGACGGACGCGTGGGTGGTTCAAAGACAGGGGATATGGAGGGGATTTATTCGCAAAATCCCGTTGCGCCCGGGGCCGTGGATGTGGACATTTTGATCGATACGGTGCATTGATTATGAGCTATACGGTGATTCACGCGACACACGAAGCGGTTCGCAAGGCCGGTGGTATTGGGGCTGTACTCGAGGGCTTGATGACCTCTTCTGTGTACCAAGAAGCCGTGAGGCGATCTTTTCTCGTCGGCCCGCTTTTGCGCCCAGAAGAAGAAGATTTCCTTGAGGAAAGCGGAGAGGTAATTTTTTCGACTATTTCCGGCGTGCAAAATGCGGATTGTGCCGACGCGCTCAATCGCGTCGCAGAGCGGTACAATGTCAATATCGTTTATGGGATGCGCCAATTCACAGGTGGATACGAAGCCGATGTGTTGCTCGTCGATGCTGAAGATATCAACCCTCGACGGTCCCGCAATTTTAAGTACAATCTCTACCGGCATTTTGGCCTTACATCTGACAGATACGATACGATCGCGGATTACGCGCTTTATATCGATAGTGCGGAAGCTATTTACGACGCTGTTGTCGCGCTTATCGGAAAGGATTCCGGCCCACATATTGTGCTGGCCCATGAGTATATGGGCATGCCTGTCGCACTCAAGGCTATTACGGAGAATGATCCGCGCTTTCGGGCGATTTTTTACGCCCATGAAGTTTCAGCGATGCGCGAGATCACTGAGGGCAACCCAGGACACGATGTGATGTTTTACAACGCGATGGCGCGAGCACTTGCACAGGGCGAAGTGGTTGAGGATATATTTGGAGATCAGTCCGATTATTATCGGCACGCGCTGGTCCAACTGGCGTCGCACTGCGATGGTATTTTTGCCGTGGGCGACCCGACGCTCGATGAGCTTCGGTTTATGGGGCTTGAAGCGCAGGCGATAGACCTGGTGTACAATGGTATTCCCGCTGTGCAGATTTCTTATGCAGAGAAATTACAGTCTCGCTCACGTTTACAGGAGTATGCACAAAATTTGCTCGGATATGAGCCAGATGTGGTGGTGACTCATGTTACGCGCCCGGTGATTAGCAAAGGGCTGTGGCGCGATTTGCTCGTATTGTCGCATCTCGATAGACTGTTGGGGGACAAAGGGCAAACGGGTGTGTTTTTTGTGCTTACAACGGCTGCGGAACAGCGCAGTGCGCGAGATATCGAGATTATGGAGTCCGAATATGGATGGCCGGTTGTACACCATAAAGGACCACCCGATCTGGTTTCAAATGAGGTGGATATCTGGCGGGATATAGAAGCGTTTAACCGCGCGGCTGTGGCCGTTCAAGCCATTTTAGTCAACCAGTTTGGATGGGATCGGGCGAGTTGCGGACAGCGCATGCCGCAAGATATGGCGTTTGCGGATTTGCGCCGGGGCACGGATATCGAATTTGGACAATCAATTTACGAGCCGTTTGGCATTGCCGTGCTCGAACCGCTGACTTTTGGCGGGCTTTGTGTGCCGAGTAGTGTGTGCGGGTGTTGCGGATTTTTGGGGCGCGTGACAAAAGAACAGGCCGATCCTCTCGTCATCGTGGCAGATTATACGGCAGATGTCGCATTGGAGAGTGCTGCGTCTGCACGCGCAATAGGAGAGTATGAACGTCGTATCCAGGAAGGCAAAGTGGCAGAAAAAGTTGCGTGGAATATCGCAGATGCGTTGCCATCATCGGATAGAGAACGCGAGGCGCGATTGCATTCGGGTTACAGATTAGCCACACAAATGAGCTGGGATCGCGTGTGCGAAGCATTTTTTTTACCGGGCATAGAACGCGCGATTTCCCGTGGTCGAGTACAACGAAACGTTTGACGCTTTGAAGCGTGTAAAGGGCTATTATAGTCAGCTATTTTTACCCATTGAGTGATGATTATGATGAGAAAACGATTTTTACTGATTTTTTTACTTGTGACATATCTCGCTGGTTGCAATACCGAAAAGCGCAACCCGTTGGGCGAAGGCTTTGTTGGACGCGATCCCGGTGATACAGTAGCATTGCCCGCGATTCCGCTAACGTCGGCGCGGTCCTTTCAATCTCTGATTTTTCCCACTGTGATGGGAGAACAAGAGGAGTTGCTGGTCGGGCAGATGAATGGTTTTTTGCTGCGGAGTCTGTTGCGTTTTAATGTGCCGGATGAGTTATCTGGCGGTGTGCCATCGGGGTTGACGATTGATTCCCTGCGCGTCAATCTGGGTATTCGGTCGGCACGATTGGTCGAAAATGCATCGCTGATTGCATTGCGGCCCGATTCGCCATGGGAAGAACTTCAGACCTATGTCGATACGACTCGCTGGGTCGAGGCCGAGGTGCTTGCAACGCCAATACCCGGTGCTGTGGCGCAGGTGTTTGCGGACCGCGTTCGGATCGATTTGCCAGTGTCGCTCTTGAAGGATGCGATAGAATCAAGTTCTCTATCTATGGAAGTTTTGTTGCAACCCGATGGTGAGGCACCTTTTTTGTTAGATATTTTTTCACGCGAAGCTACCGATATTCGTGCAGATGCGCCGATTCCCGAATTGGAGGCGGTGTACCGGGTGGGAGATGTGACAGAGCGTATAGCTGTTCAGACCGATGCAGACACTTATTGGAGTGCGCGGGCCAATGGCGGTCCACCGGAAAATCTGGCGATTCTTTCCGAGGGTTTTTTTTACGGGAGTGTTTTGAATTTTGATCTGCCCAATATTCCACAAGGCGCGACGATCAATTCGGCCAAATTGCAATTGAATATCGATCTGGATCGTTCCTATTTTTCATCTTTTCCCATTGAAATATATGGCCTGAAAATTGCAGAAGGCGATACCGCGTTTACGCGGTTTAATGAGAGATTACTCATTGAACCAGCGACAGCGACTTACACGATTAATCAGACTTTGATTCAAGCATGGATATCTGGTGTACGAGAAAATCATGGATTGGCACTTTCGCCCGTCAATTTTGTTTCTTTAGGAGGGTTGCCAGTGCCTTTAAATTCGCCCTCTCTCATCCGATGGCTTGTGTTAAAAGATGTGCGTTTAAATCTCATTTACTCTCTTCCTCCGGAACTGTAATATGATGCGAATAATTCTCGCTTTGGGTTTTATTTTGTCGATGGTACTGCCAGCTTGTGCCAATACAATTTTTTCTTTTTATGGCGTTGGCGATCCAGTCAGGCGCGTTGATGCGCGGTCTCGAAGTATGGGCGGTACTGGGCGGTCGCTTGCAGATGGGCTAAATTTTTCATCCCACAATCCCGCTTTGTTGGGTGCTTTCCGCAGGATGTCTGTGAGTGCGCAATTTATGGCCCAGCACCGATTTTTGAATGGCGAAAGCATTGTAAATGACGGGGACGTCGGGGCCTTTCAGGTCGCACTGCCTATGAGACGGGGGTCTGTTTTGGGCGTGGGGCTTGAACCGCTTACAGATATGGATTTCGGGGCGATAGAAGATCGAGGCACGGGTGATTTGAAGTATCAACTGGAAGTGGAAGCGACCGGGGGTATCCAGGCTATTTCCCTGGGGTTGGGACATCGAATTGGGCGCAGGCTTTTTGTGGGCGGGCGTATAAATTGGGTGGCTATGGGGACGCTTAACGAGTCCTGGATCAAGGATTTCGACAATGAGACGGTCTTCTTTTCTCACGATGAAATCACGCGCACCCATCGCGGGTGGTTGCCTTCATTCGGGATTATCTATACTCCCACTGTGCGGTGGAGTCTGGGCGCAAATGTCGATATTGGAGGCAGTATCAAGCAGCGTCAGGTTCAAAGAAATCGTTTTGTGGGACAGCGCGAAGCCGTTGAGGTCGAAACGGAAAGCGATGTGGAATTTCCCCGGGAATTTGGGGCGGGGGTAACGTATATGGCGGGCTATCGCTGGCTGGCGTCGGTCGATGTTTCTCGGGGGCTGTGGCACGCGACAGGGGATGGACGGTTTGATACGTGGGATGTAAGTGCAGGGATGTTGTGGCGCACGGGAGACCCCGATGTGCTGGTGCGGGGCCGGCGCTTTGAACTCAGCGCGGGTTTGCATTATCGGTCGCTTTATTTTCCGACGACCTCTAATAATCAGATTGACGAATTGGGGGCCAGCTTTGGCCTGGCGTTGCCATTTGTGAATAATAGCGGTCGTTTTCGCTATGTGCTCGAGGTGGGAAGGCGCGGCGACCGCTCAAAACACGGCGCGTCAGAGCGGTTTATTCAGCACTCTTTTTCCGTAGTCGGTTTTGTAAGATAATTTGGGGCAGGACAGTTCAAACGGTCTGTGTTCGGCGCCCGAGCGCTCGGATACGGCCGTTTTTGATTTTTTGAACAATTTTATCGGATAGAAGGTGCAAAACGGGCAGACCAATCCCCGTGCAAATAAAGTACAGAGGAGCTGTTTCGGGCGCAATAGATTCAAAGCAGACGATTGCAAGGAGGCCCTGCGACAAGAGCGGAAGCCAGGCTTGAACGGGTTGCGAGGTGAAGTGCCTACATAGCAGACCACCGGCAATTTTGCCCAAAATCAAGGCTGCTATCAGGGCATAAAAATGAGGCGGTACGGAGGATATTTGCCAGTCTAAAACGAGGCCGCTAACATAGTGTGCGAGAGCAAAAGCAATCAGTGCTTCCGCATTTGGTGGACGCATATTAGGTCTCAGTCCGCGTTTGGTGCGCAAGGACAATGCAAGGCCCACTGCCCAGGCCAAAATAAGGGGCTGAATCCAAACGTGCCACGAAGCAAGCGCGATCAGGAATGACAGGGCAAACCAACTCGTAAACTGGCCTGTGGGAGTGTGGATATGTTGCAACCAGCGATGCACGAGTTCAATGCCAACAACACCGATCAAAACGGCCAGTGCGATATCAGCGGCAAGATGAAGAAAGGAATAGAACCCGTCGTTCAGGATGAATTCGACGCCAAAAATAAGCCCTGTCAAAAAGAGCAAACAGAGACCGATTGCCGTAACACATAAAGAAAAAGGCCATGTATCTCGCAGGTTGTGTTCTGTGCGGTCTAAAAATATGGGGGCTGAGATGCCCGATAGGATGGCAAGTTGCAAGGTGGTGACAAGGTGGAGGTCGAAAAAGATGAGTACTGAGAAGGTCGTGAGAACGGGTGCTGCATACAGGTAAATGCTACCCGTAAGCAAACGCTGATTTGCAAAGATAGGACGGGAGAGCGATGTGCCCAAATAAAGGCCGACCCAGGCCATTGCGATATCTGCAAAGGGCTTTATACTCTGGTGACTTTCAGCGGTTGTAATAGGTGCAATGCCGATGGCGAGCCCCGCGGCTATCATGCCCAGGACATTGGGCAATTTGGCGCGATGAGCCAGTCGCGCACCCACGATAGAGGCCGTTATCAGAAAGCCGACCCAGACCATTTCGGGAGGGGATTGGAGAAGCCAGATCAGGATACCGATACCAAGTGTAATGCAAAAAAGGCGCATGGAAATCGTCTCAGGTGTGAGATTGTGGTGAATTCGCGGGTGGAATGAGTATCATTTGACTTAAAAAAACGGCAATTACGAGCCCCGTAATGAGCGTGTAGTGCTGAAAGTCGAGGAGATAAATGGCCTGTACGCCAACAGCGATACTCAGCGTGCCCTGAGGGCGCCAGCTCAAGGTGAGCAATTCGCGCCAAGTCTGCGGTATTTGCCAGAGGGTTTGGGATACCGTGAAACCGATTGTGCGGCCCATTCCTCGCACGAGTATCACTGTGAGAGCAAGTGGAAAAAGAGGTGACCAGAGAAAAAATATATCGCCGCCAAATTCCCCTATTATTGAGCCGGTCAACGCGAAAAAGATCGGTTCAATCACGTCATTTGCACGTGTTGTAAATTCGACGATTTCGCGTTTTGCCACGGTTGTGTTAATCAGCCAGATACCCGATAGAAAGCCCACAGCAAGAGATGGTAAGTCCGGAGCCTGGCACAATCCTGAAAGGGCGATCACAATGCCCAGGACAAGGCTTAGTGCGCGAGCACCCGTGCGGTGGCTGCGAAATGAAAAATCGAGCGCGATGCCTCCGACCACGCCTGCGCCGAGCATGAGCAGTGCAATACCAGTTGCACCTATAAATGGCAAGTTGCCCAAATAAAAAATGGGGTTTTCTGCAAGTGGGGGAAAAGCGATGCACAACACGGCCATAGCCGCGATATTACTAAGTGGCAGGTTTTGACCTGGAACAGGAGTTGGAATAGGGCGGTTGGGCCACTGAAAAAAAGGTGTGGGAAAGCGCACAGTAAGTGCGAAACAGGTGAGCAAAACTATGGCGAGGGGTAAATTTTGGAGCAACCCGAGGTAGCGATAAAGTATTAAACCACTGGCGAAGGCCGCAAGGACAGTGAACCCGCCGGTGGCGAGTACAACGGCTGTTTGAGAGTAAATCACCGAGATTCCGCGGTCTCGCAGATTTTGGAGGTCTGTTGACAGACCTGTTTGCAGGCCAATCCACAGCAAAATAGCGCCGATGCAATTGTACCGCACCACTTCAAACAGGTGAAACACCTCATCGGCTTCAGAAAAAAACATCCCTACGAGAACACCGAGGAGCAGATAATGTGCTCTGCCTATTCGCAGACTGTCTATCAGCGGATATGGTGGCATCCGTCGAAAAATTTTTTGGCCGAAAAAAAAAGCACCAAAACCGACAATTAAACTGAAAATAAAGGCCATAAAATGCCTGCACTTTAGGGATAACTGGTGTCGTCTTTACTGCGGTGGATTATACTTTTTTCCAAAGTTTGGGTCAAGGGCGAAGTTGACGACCCACGCTTGACAGTCGTTAAAATATAGTGTATAGTCAAGATTGAGTTGTAATAGATGAGTTTTGAGAGAGCACCTTCCCCATAGTTCTGCTAATGTTGTGCTGTGCGTGGGGGCGGATGGCCGGGTACTGATAGCACAAATTCTGGAGGCCCTATGTCCAATTCATTACCTCAGGTGCTAATGCACAGTGCCCCAAGTTTATACGAGCATCTCGACGCATTTGCCCAGATTGTTGAGTCGGCCGTTCGGATAGCTGGCGCTTCAGAAGATGAGCAAGTTGATCTGATGGTTGCAGTCATGGAAGCTCTCAATAATGCGATTGATCATGGCAATGGTGAAGATGCCTCGAAGAAAGTACATCTCAAGATCGATATCCACCCCGCTTCCATTACGGTCTGGGTACAAGACGAGGGGGGAGGTTTTGATCCCAATGCCGCGCCTGATCCGCTTGCACCAGAAAATCTAATGAATGATTCTGGACGCGGGCTTTTGATGATGCGTGCGTTTATGGATGAGGTGGATTTTATGCCCTCTCAGAAGGGCACACTGGTAAAAATGATCAAGTATTTTTCCTCTAAGTCGTCACCATCTCACTGTTGAGGAGGATGCCATGCAAATTGTCATTTCTGGACATCACTACCATGTCTCGGACAGCACGCGTACCCATATTGAAGCTGCTGTCTCTCGGTTTGAGCGATTTTACAAGCCAGTGCTGGGTTGTCATGTCACCATTACAAAAGAGGGACCTGCATTTCGCGTTGATATTATTGTCAATGTGCACGGACAAACCCTCAAAGCTTCCAACACTGGTAGTAAGCTCTATCCCGTTATTGATGGTTCGGCAAAGAAGATGATCCGACAATTAAAGAAACTTCGCGACCGACGTAGAAAACCTCGCGTTATTTCCGGTCTAAGTGAGGTATAAGCCGTGCCACAGATTTCAATTGGCAAGATGTTAGAGGATTATGGCGACCAACTCTCGCTTTCGTCCGTTGCTGGAGAGGAGGGGATTGGCAATACACTATCTACCAGCGATGTCCACCGGCCCGGTCTCGCACTTGCGGGTTTTCTCGGGCTTTTTACTTTTGACCGCGTTCAGGTTATGGGCAATACGGAGATGCTCTATCTATCGAGCCTTGCCCCCGATGTTTGTCGCGAGACCCTTGAAACCATTTTTCAGTTTGATATTCCCTGTATGGTTATCACTGATGGGAATGAAGTGCTGCCGGTTATGGTCGAATTGTCCAATTCGCGGCACATTCCCTTGCTGACCACGCCGTTTGCGACCACCAAGTTTGCCCACCTTTTTTCTTATTATCTCGACGATGTGTTTGCACCGCGCACAGCCATTCACGGTTCACTGGTCGATGTGTATGGCATTGGGCTGTTATTTGTCGGTGCAAGTGGAATTGGAAAAAGTGAGATTGCCGTTGATCTGGTTGAGCGCGGACACCGATTGGTCGCGGATGACGTCGTACTCGTGTCGCGCAAGTTACAAGGCATAGTTGTAGGTAGTAGTGGGGAAACACTGCGCGATCATATAGAAATACGCGGTCTGGGCATTTTGAATGTTCGGAATATGTTTGGCGTGCGTGCCGTTCGTATGCAGAAGCGCATTGAGGTTGTTGTCAAGCTCATTAAATGGGATGAAACCGCGGCGTACGATCGCATTGGACTCGATGAGGATTGGGTCTCGATTCTCGACCTCGAGGTGCCGCAGGTTACAGTGCCGATCTATCCGGGAAAAAATATTACGGTGATTGCTGAGACGATTGCTCTGAATTATCAACTCAAAATACAGGGCTATCACACGGCGCAAGAATTCAATCGTCGCCTTGTTGAGCGCATGAAGAACAAAATCCGGGACGATATGTCTATTCGCGCGGATATCGAGTAATTATGGAGGCATAAATGAAATTAAAGTGCGTTGTCTTATTGTTGTTTGGGTTCGTGGGGTGCGGGGGACACAGTGCTTTGGAAAGCGATGCCCAGCGCATGCTGGCTTCTGTTCGGGATCTGGAAGAAGAATTGGATGATTTGCCGCAGGCGATTGCGCGGTATGGAGAAATCTCAGCGCAATTCCCACATACTGAGGCGGAAAAAACAGCGCGCGCGCGGCGGGCGATGCTCGAGCAGGTACAGGCTCGTCTGGCGAATCGAGAAGCTATTCCTAAAGACAGTATAGTGGTATTTTACGAGGGTGTGGTCGAAATCGCGCCCGATTATTTTGCCGCGTTGAAGAAGCTCGGTACCAATTACAGTAATCAAATACATCTTATCACGCGTTTTGCCGCCAATACAGGGGCGGTGCAGATAAAAAAACAGGCCATAGGAATATGGGAGAAGCAGGATAGTCTGTGGTCGCGCTACACCTTTCGCCCCATTCCATCAAATCGTTTCTGGCAGGATCAGTTGTGCAAGGACGCGCTGAATATTACAGAGATGTTAATTGCTAAGTCTTTTCGAGAGTACAACCGCGCGCAGAGTATCATCAATAAGGGATTGGGTTATGCTTCGGGCGAGGATGTGATTTCACGAGCCAAAGTCTATGCAGCCTATTGCGCGTTTTGGCAGGGCAAAGCAGAAGATTTCCAGCAGGGCGTCGCACTGGCAAGAGAGGCTTTGAGCTATGAATTTTTATCGGATAATGACCGCGCGCGCGCCTATCATGTTATTGGTCTTTGTTATGCGTATATTTATCAGGATACAGAAGACATGGCCCATCTCGATGAGGCGATAAGAGCACTCAATGAAGCCGTAAACATCGATGGGAATATGGGCGAGGCAAAGCTATTGCTCAAAGAGTTGCGACAACAGCGAGGAAGGGTAGCGTCTTGAGATTATGAAAAAAATTGTTTGTAAATTTGGCGGTTCATCGGTTGCTGATGCCACACAGGTCGAGAAGGTAGTGTCTATTGTGCGGAGCGATGAACGCCGTTGTTTTGTCGTGCCTTCTGCGCCGGGTAAACGGTCTGATGAGGATACAAAAATTACTGATTTGCTCTATTTGTGCCACGAACTCGCACGACAAAATGTCGATTTTTCGGAGCCTTTTAACAAAATTAGTACGCGTTATTTGGATCTCTCAAAGGCTCTTGGTGCGTCGGTTGATATGGAGAGACTGCTCGCTGAAGTCGAGAGCAAGATTGCGGATGGCGCGGGGCGAGATTATGTGGCGGCGCGCGGCGAGTATTTGTGCGGGCATATTTTAGCCGATGTTTTGGGTGCAGTGTTTATCGATCCAGCCGAGGCGATTCTCTTTCGAGCTGATGGACGTCTCGATAGCGATTCATATCGGCGACTGAGGGCGCATCTTTCAGATGAACAACTCTATGTTATTCCGGGATTTTACGGCGCGGATGCAGAGGGTGAGATCGTGACATTTTCTCGCGGTGGGTCGGATATTACCGGTGCGATTGTCGCTCGCGCAGTTGGGGCAGAAGTGTACGAAAACTGGACGGATGTGTCCGGATTGCTCATGGCCGATCCCCGCATGGTGCCCAATCCATTGCCCGTGGAGGAAATTACGTATCGAGAAATGCGCGAGTTGGCCTATATGGGAGCCGATGTTTTTCACGATGAGGCGATGTTTCCAGTGCGCGCGGCTGAAATCCCTATTCACATACGCAATACCAATCAACCAGAGGATGCTGGCACGCTGATTTTGCCGAGCCGAGAGCTTACAGAGCGCCTGATTGCCGGGGTTGCGGGGCGTCCCAATTTTAGTATGTTGTTTATTGAAAAAGATCTGATGAATCAGACAACGGGGTTTGGGCAGCGGGTCCTGGAGGTAGTCGCACGACACGGGATCAGTTATGATCACACGCCGTCGGGCATCGATACAATGTCGGTGATTATACAGGATGAGCAATTGGACGGCAAGGGCGAACTGCTCGTCGAAGATATTCAACGCATTATCGAGCCTGATCGCGTCGAACTGATCCATGGACTTGCGCTGATTGCGACGGTTGGCGAGGGGATGTCGCACAGGGTTGGCATTGCTGCGCGTCTGTTTACTGCGCTGGCAGATGCAGGTGTGAATGTACGGGTGATTGACCAGGGGGCTTCAGAGATCAATATTATTGTGGGGGTCGAAGAAGCCGATCTCGAGACAGCACTGGTCGCTATTTATCGCGCTTTTGTAAAATAAAAAAACTGGGGAGGGATTCATGAAGATTCTCGTGACGGGATCACACGGAAGGGTAGGGGGCAATCTGGTCAGACGTTTGCTCGACAAGGGCCACGACATACGCGGCTTTGTCTATCCCGGCGATGCCAGCCGGGCGGGTAAATGGGAAGGCATTGATGAAGTCGAGGTCGTAGAAGGCGACTTGCGCGATTACGAGGCCGTATCTCAGGCGGTTGAGGGTGTGGATGCCATATACCACCTCGCCGCGGCTTTTGCAAGCCCGCATAGTCATATCGAATATTTGCAGATTAATGGGCTGGGCACACTGCATTTACTCGAAGCTGTGCGCGAGAAAGTCCCCAATTTGCAGCGTTTTGTCTATGCATGCACAGAAGCGATATACTGGAAGGTTGAAGAGGCCGGGCGTTTGTTTGAGCAGCCGATTTCCGAAGATATGGTCAGCGCGACTAAAGCGATGCCCTATTTTTTGACCAAGTGGATCGGCGAAGAATTGGTGATGAATTACCACGTTCAATACGGCGTTCCGAGCGTTGTGTGTCGGTTTGCGACCATTTTTGAACCGAGCGAATTTTTGACCGAAGACGGCGTTCCCAAATTTTGCTCCCTCAGACCTCCGCTCGAACGGTTGCAACGCCAGAAAAACCCCACAGATGAACAGAGGGCGCAACTCGCATCTATGGGAAAAGCCTGGAAAGATGGCGCGCGGGTTCTGGTTAGCAGGTGCCCCGATGGCAGGAGTTTTAAGCAGGAATGGGCAGATGTGCGGGATATCGCCCTGGGCCTTTCTCTGAGTTTGGAGCGCGATGAAGCCGTGGGCGAGGCATTTACCCTGGGCGGAATGCTCATCGTGTGGGAAGACGATGTTCCAAAAGTTGCCGATTATCTCGACGTAGGCTATACAGAAGCGACCATGCCTGCGCCGAATTTTTTTGAATTTGATCGGACGAAAACGCAAAATTTGCTCGGTTATCACGCCGAGCACGACTTGTGGAGCACGCTGAATACGGCTCTGGCGATGCAAGAGGGCAAAGAGACAGATGTTGTCCCCACAGGTGTGAGATACGGATGAAGCCGCACATAATGGGGGTTGACGGCTTGCCGCATAACCTCAAAGGCGGAGGTTGAAGTTGGCGGTGACATATCAACTCGAACGTTGACGGAAGGAAAGTTTTGCAAACACATGAAGGATTACATAATAGGGAGTATCGCAAGCTATTCGGTTTAGATATTTACCTGACACCAGTGTTTGTGATTTCCGGTATTACCATTATTGCATTTGTCACTGGCGCACTTGTTTTTCAGGAAGCCGCGACGGAAGGGTTCAAAAATATCCGTGAGTGGCTCACTGGGAATCTCGATTGGTTTTTTCTCATTGCTGCCAATCTCGTCGTGCTCTTTTGTTTTTATGTGGCACTATCGCCCCTTGGAAAGGTGCGTCTGGGGGGCGCGAATGCAAAGCCAGAATACACCTATTTAACCTGGCTTGCCATGCTCTTTGCGGCTGGCGTGGGCATAGGTCTGCTGTTTTTCGGGGTGGCGGAACCGGTGTACTACTTTAAGGAGCCACCACTCGGTATTACGCCCAGAACAGAGGAGGCCGTTGCTGTCGGCATAGCGGCGACGGTTTTCCACTGGGGGCTGCACGGTTGGGCGATCTATGGCGTCGTTGGACTCGCTCTGGGATACTTTGCGTACAATCGGGGGTTGCCTCTCACGATTCGCTCGGCGTTCTATCCCTTATTTGGCGACCGCGTCTGGGGTTGGCCCGGACACATTATCGATACCTTCGCGATATTTGCAGGATTGTTTGGGCTTGCGACCTCCCTCGGCCTGGGGGTTCAGCAAGTGACGTCCGGATTAAACTATCTGTTTGATATTCCAGCGAGTAACACCACTATGGTGGTGCTGATTGTTGGAATCACTTCCATCGCGCTTATCTCAGTGGTGACGGGTATTAATGTCGGTATTAAGCGTTTGAGCCAATTCAATATCATTCTCGCGTTTTTGCTGCTGTTGGCTGTGATATCGCTCGGTCCAACGCTATACATTTTTCGCAGTATTTTCGCTGGCTTTGGTAGTTATTTCGCCCAGATTGTACCGCTCAGCAATTGGATTGGGAGAGAGGATGTCGCCTTCGTGCGAGACTGGACGACTTTCTACTGGGCGTGGTGGTTTGCCTGGGCACCGTTTGTCGGCACATTCATCGCTCGCATTTCAAAGGGGCGCACAGTGCGCGAATTTGTCGTTTTTGTGCTCCTGTTGCCAATGCTTTTATGCCTGCTGTGGTTCGGTACTTTTAGCGGTACGGCGTTTTATCAGCATATTGTTGAGGGCTATACCGGTGTAACCGAAAATGTCGAGGCGTGGAAGCTCGAAATAGCATTGTTCAAAATGTTTGATAAGTTGCCGATGGCGACACTGCTTTCATCTGTGGCGATGCTGCTGACCGTCGTGTTTTTCGTTACTTCTTCGGATTCAGGATCGCTGATTATTGACACGATTGCAGCCGGTGGCAGGATTGACGCGCCAGTTGCACAACGCGTTTTCTGGTGTACGATTGAAGGATTGGTCGCCATAGCACTCCTGCTCGGCGGAGGCTTGAGTGCGTTGCAGGCTGCCTCGCTCGTAACCGGCTTTCCGTTCGCTATAGTGCTATTGGGAATGGCTGTTTGCGTGTGGATGGGGCTTCGCGGGGAAGTGCGCGAATCGCGTGGATGAGAGGATTAAGCATCTCAACATTTTTAAAGAATTTGACATTGAGAGAATTCCAACATATTTTTTGTGAATGTAAACGTTATATATCAGCATCTAACCTGGTAAGTCTCTAACTCCGCAAACTATCCGAAGTATTGCGGTACGGTTGAAACAATAAAAAGGGGAGGACCTATGGCATTCTTGAGCAGGTTTATTTCGATTCTGGCATGTGCATTATTGCTTTCTGGCGTGGTCCAGGCGCAATCTGTTGGAACTGTTACTGGCACAGTGACCGATGCTGCAAGCGGCGAGAAATTGGAGGCGGTACAGGTCCATATTCCGGCCCTGAAACTGGGTGTAGTGTCGGACGAGCAAGGCCGCTTTACTATCCCAAATGTTCCTTCTGGCGCGCACGAACTGAGAGCCGATCTGATCGGTTATTCGAGCGCGACATCGGTTATTACTGTGACGGCAGGAGAGACAGTGACGGTTGCGCTGCTGATGAATCCCTCCGCGCTGTACCTGGATGAAGTGGTGGTGACGGGTACGGCGTTTAAGGAGGCGCCCATCAGTATGACGTATGCGGTCGCTGTAGTTGGACGAGAAAAGATGGCAGAACAGGGGTCTCCACAGGCGGTTGATTTTTTTAAGAATCTGGGGGCGAGCCACGGCGTGATCGGCGAGCGAAGCAGTTGGTACAATGCGAGTCAGGCTGGTACCCTTACGGAGAGCATTGCCAATGTGAACCTGCGCGGACTGGGGGCTTCGCGGACGCTGGTGTTGATCAATAGCCGCCGACAGACCTATGTCCCGGCGCGCTTGATCGGTGGGCGCTTTGTCGATGTCAATGTTATTCCCTCTATCGCCATTGACCGGATCGAAGTACTCAAGGAGGGGGCCTCGGCCATCTATGGATCGGATGCAGTGGCTGGCGTTGCCAATTTTTTGACCCGATCTGATTTCGAGGGTTTTGAAGTCTCAGGCGCGCACGAGTATTTCGAAGGCGCTGGCGATACAAATATAGGCGCGATATGGGGTAAAAAACTCGACGATGGAACTCATGCGGTTATTTCTGCGGAATGGATGGGACGCCAAGCGTTACCGGTCTCGGAGAGGGACTACCTGTTGCAGCCGTGGCACGGTGGCGGGCAACGCCTCGGATGGTCGAGTTTGGGGAATCCCGGCACCTTTGCCATTGGTGCGCCAGCTCCGTGGACCGCTGCCATCCACGCTCCCCGATGTGAGGAATTTGGCGGTTTCCGGGAATCCTGGACATGCCGTTTCCGCTATCAGCAGTATGAGAATCTGGTCGAAAAAATGAGCCATATCCGTGTTTTTGCTGAGCTCAATGGTTCTCTGGACAATGGTACGGATTATCACGTGGAGTACCTGTGGGCCGAGGCCGAGATTCCCAATTGGTACACGACGCCTTCGTATCCGCCGTTCCCACTGACGGATACGAGCATTATGGAAGTCGCGCCCGACCACCCGGGGCGGCAAGCATTTTGCGAGGATTACGGTGCAAATCCCGGCGATCTGTATTACGACGCCTGTCGGGGCGGCGAGAACTGGTATTTCAATGGGCGGCCCTTTGGAAACTCTGGTCCCGGACGTATTTTGAGCCGTCAATCGAATACTTTGCGCATGGCGGCTTCGGCAAATGGCGATTTTAAGGCGTTCGGCGGTCGAGATGCCCATTTTGACCTGGGTCTCTCTTATTCGCGCACTGCGGGCAATTACAATTTGCCGGGGGTGTACATTGAGCGGTTATTCCTCGGCTTCCGCGGTTTTGGGGGACCAAATTGCGGTGTTGGTGTGGTGGCAGATCCGACGTCTCTGGCAGGGATGCGACTCGGACGGATCTACGACCAGGTAGCAGGGCAGGGCAACTGCGAGTATTACAACCCCTTCGGCAATGCCATAGAGTTCACGGATCAACATGGCTCGAATTTTGAGAACTCGCCGAATCCCGGTTATCGCCCCGATCTTGCGAATAGTCCCGAATTGCGGGAGTGGCTCGCCAATCAGGAAGTTGATCTACAAAGTACTTCAGATATGCTGGTCGCCGATGCGACGCTGACGGGAACATGGACAGAGAACGTCTGGCTCAATGCGAGTTATGCCGCCGGATATCAGTTTCGCAAGCTCAGTGCTACTGGCGATCCAAACGATCCGGGTGATGTGACCATCAATCCATGTCCGGTTCCGGGAGATAAGGGTTGCTCAGAGGAAGATAAGTTTGGTCCCTATGCGTTCACGAATGTGAATCGGCCGTACTCCGAAGACCAGACAGTACACCGCTTTTTTGGTGAAATTCCCCTGAGTATGGGAGAGCGCGTTGATGTGCAACTCGCCGCGAACTACGAGTTCCACGATGTGGCGAGCAGTTTTGATCCCAAGTTCGGCTGGCGCGTGCAGCTTTCGCAATCCCCAGCCCATTCCCTGTTTATGCGCGGCTCAGTGCAGACGACATTTCGCACGCCATCACTGGACGATGTAAATGAAAGTCCGTTATCGACACTCGAGTGGATTAACCAGACGGGGGCGTACCAGACAGTCGATAGAATCGGGAGCAAGGACCTCAAACCCGAACAGGCATTTACCTATAATGCGGGTCTCGCGCTGGTGACAGAGGCTGGATTTGAAGCAACTTTCGACTATTGGAGTTACGATTTCAGCGATGTCATCGGTGCTATGCCACACGGGAGAATTACCGACTTATATGCCGAAGAAGCCAATAAGAATGCCCTGAAGCAATTCATTGTCTGTCCGGATGGGGTAGGCACGGGCACATGCGCGGCCTCAGAACTCGAGCGGGTGAGAGTTGATATCGTCAACTGGCCCGGGGTCAAGACTTCGGGTATCGATGTGCATCTGGGCACGCGGATGCCAGCGGGTACAGGGCAATTCGCGGCCAGTCTGGATGGCACTTATACGCTGTCGTATGAGACAAAGGCTCTGATGCATGGCAATTTGATACTTCAGGATGCGGCAGACGCCGCGGGGTACCTGAATTTTGGCAATCCCATTGCGACTTCGCTTCCCAAGTTGAAAGGGCGGGTATCGGCGGGCTATCACTGGAAGACTTATAGTTTGGTGAGTTATGTGAATTATATTTCGTCTTATGAGGACCGGGGGTCAATGGGGTCCGATAATGATACTATTAGAAACTTATTCGGTACTATTGACTCGTTTGTCACATGGGACGTGAGTTTCCTATGGAATGTGTCCAGGGGGGTGAACATCGCCTTCTCCGGAATGAATCTGCTTGGTACCAGACCACCACTGGTGAATATCGAGCAAGCCTACGATGGTTTCACGCACGATCCCAAAGAGCGGCGGTTGAAGCTGGGCCTTACATATCAATTCGAGAGTTTCTAATACAAAAAATGTCTGAGCACGATCCTTTTGAGCTGAGAAAATACTACCGTTATTTGCGGGTTGTCGATGTGGTAGATGCCATGGATGGGGTTGGGTATTTCAATACGGGATTGGTGGATTCCGATATTCGCCCCTTGTGGCAAGGGATGAAGTTCTGGGGCGTGGCATTTACCGTGCGCTGTGTGCCCGCAAATCGCCCGATGTGGAAATTGGATACGACCGAAGAGATTGTGAAGGCTCACGGCGCGTGGTTCAGCGAGGTGGGCAATCTGAGTTATCGCGATGAGATCCGAGAAGGACATGTCGTGGTTACGGATACGGGGGGAAGCGGTGAGGTTGGCATGTGGGGGTCTGCAAATAGTCTTGGTTTGATTGCCAAAGGCGCTGTTGGGATTGTGACGGATGGCTATTGCCGAGATACTGGGGAGTTGATTTTGCAGAAAACCCCAATTTGTTCGCGAGCGAGAGGTCGAACGATTATTCCTGGTCGGATTATGGCGGTTGAAGCACAGGTTCCAGTGGGGTGCGGCTGTGTTCAGGTGCGGCCCGGCGATATGGTGGGATGCGATGACGACGGCGTTGTTGTGGTGCCCAGTGAAATTGCACCCGAAGTGGCTACTCACGCCCGCGCGATTTTAATTGCGGATATGAAATCGCGCAAAAGGCATTATGAGACCCTGGGTATGCCTGTGGATGAGACGGTCGATTGGGAATCTGTGGAAGCGTATTACAAGGGTCTCGATATCTAAGCGCATCCTCTCAGGTACAATACAAAAGCCCGTCAAGTTGTAATGAACAGGTCTGTCAAGCGACCTGTTTTACACTTGGCGGGCTTTTTTTCAAATACAACTTCGACAGAAATTTACCCTAATCCGCCTTCATCTGCGTTCATCTGCGGACCGCCTTTCATCCTGTTTATCCTCTAATCCTGCAAATCCTGATTCAGACAGTTTTTCGCACGGCCGACTTTTTCGATTCGCTGTACAATTTGTCAAATGCTTCTGTGCCGTCGTCTTCAATGACATCGAGTGATGAGTCGGGTTCTGATATGGGCTGGGAATCGCTGGGATAGACGTGGTGCATGTCCTGCTTTGTGCAGGCATAATAGGCAACTTCACCGCTTTTGCGGCGGTACGCGTACAGGTGGCGAGGAGGATCGACCCAGGTGTAGTCTGCGGCGTATTGTTCCAATGCGGCGGGATCAATTTCTACGCCGAGGCCCGGGGTTTCGGTGACGCGGTAAAAGCCGCCTCGAATTTCAATTGCGGGTTTTACGAGTTGATGCTCCCAGATGTTCATACACGTAATGGCCGGCCATTTGGCCTGGGGGAGGACCGCCCCCAAATGCGCTGCCCAGGCTGTTGTGATGCCCGAGCCGACGAGTTGCAGCCAGAAGGGCTTGTTCCATTGCTCGCATACGGATGCTTGTTTGAGGAGGCGCGAGGCACCTGCACAGATGACAAAACCATCGGTGACATCTTCTTTCATAGTCGTTTCAATGGGCGGGTTGTTGTAGTGCATGGCAATGGGCCGCGCGATCAGATTTCTGATTTGCTTGTTGCCCGCCACGTCGTTTTGTGGAATCGGCGTTTCGATCATCGCCACTTCGGGATAGGCTTCCAATTCTCGCAGGTGCGGGATTGCATTGGCGGAATTGGCGAGGGTGCCGTTGTAGTCGAGGTCGAGGTGAAAGCCAGGTGGTACTACTTTTTGGACGGCTTGAATAGCCGCGTGCAGGTCAAACCAGGGACGGGCTTTTAGTTTTGAGCTGGTATATCCCGCCTGGGCGGCTTGCCGACACTCTTCTGCCCATCCTTCGGGTGGCATGTCCATATTCCACCAGGATATCGGACACCAGTCGCGCACTTTTGTGCCCAGCAGACGGTATATGGGAACACCCTGCGCTTTTGCTATGGCATCAAATAGAGCCATCTGAACGCCAGCACCGAGGCTGTCATCCCACATCAATTCCGCAGCGGGTCTGCCGACGATTCTGTCTTCAATATCGCCCGGTACTTTAGCCCAGGTGTAGTTGGGAATGGTTTCTCCCCATCCCTCAATGCCATTTTCGAGTGTGATATGGCAAACCTGGTGTATCCGCCAGTGGGGAAGCCAGTAGCCGAGGTGTTTCTGGCTGTGTGGCGTGAAGGGGACGTCGAGATTGATGAGTTCAATGGCTTTGATTTTCATATTTACCTCCAGAAAAGTTGACGTATGCAGCGCACGATATGACACATAGTAGCCGATGTCAAGCACAACGGAAGAAAGAAAAGGTGCGTAGTAAAAAAATTGGTTTTATATTGGGTAGGATCTTATTACACACTAACAATTCAAGGAGGCGATGTATGGCAGTGCAGTGTATTCACCTGGGTGTTGGCGGCAGAGGAAAGTGGCCGGTTGCTATGTTTGCCGAGCGAGATGATGTGGAGAGTGTGGCATTTGTCGATGTTCACGAAGGCAATATGAATGCCGCTATGGAAGTGTCGGGATTGCCCGAATCGAGATGTTTTAGAACGCTTGAACAAGCCATGAACAATGTGGAATCGGATTGTGTGATCGTTATCACCCCTCCAGATTCTCACGCGGATATGATTCTGGAAGCGGTGAGAGCGGGGAAACACGTTCTGGTCGAAAAGCCTTTTACAAAGACCCTGGCGTCGGCAAAGCATGTTGTGGAGGAGGCCGATCGCATGGGGGTCAAGGTGGGGGTGAGCCAAAATGCAAAATACAATGCGGCGACGATGACACTATCGCGTCACTTGCGGGAACAGACGTATGGCAAGGCGAGTTTCGGGCTTTTCTCCAAGATTGGTTGGCGTAGCAAGGGCGTGCATCATTCGGGTCACGACGACCATTCTTATTTGTGGGAGCGCGGGATTCACGATCTGGATACTATGCGATATATTATGGGCGAGTTACCCGTGCGGATGTGGGCGCACAGTTTTAATCCGCCATGGAGTCCATATAAGGGCGGGGCGGGTGTTTCGGGATGGGTGGAGTTTGATGGGGGAGCGACTGCGACCTATTTTGCGACTTTTGAACCGCATAAATCGAGCGGCGAAACCCGGGTGGATGTGGATGAAGGTACGCTTTCCCTTGAGGGCGGTAATCTCGTTTTGACACGCCGCAAAGCCGATCCCGAAATATTGCCTCTGGACGAGGGACCTACTTCAACAGATCTGATTGTCAATCAATTTGTCGCGTGGATAAGTGGTGGTGAAGAACCCGAGTTTTCTGGACGCAATAATCTGGTGACTGTGGCGATGGTCGAAGGGATGGGTATTTCATCAGAGTCCGGGCGGATTGTGTCGCTCAAGGAGTTTGTGAATGTGTGAGCGGGATGTTGCCATCATCCGGATAAGAGATATATGAACTATATCGGAAGCAAGTATTCTCTGCGAGACTTTCTCGAAGAGGGTATCCTGAAAAATGTAAATGCAGATTGTAAGGTTTTCTGTGATGTTTTTGCTGGTACGGGTGCTGTGGGAGTGCATTTTAAGCAGAAGAATTTCAAGATCATTTCTAACGATATTCAGTACTATGCCTATTGCCTCAATCGCGCACTTGTAGGTATTAGTCAAGAACCCGCATTTGCTGGCGTTCTGGATGATCTGGTGCCAGCAATACAATTCTGCGACACAACTGACGCTGTATTGGAATATCTCAATAGCTTGGATGGAGATACCGGATTCATCTATCGCAATTATTGTCCGGGGGGAACAGAGGGGACGGAGTTTAAGAGACAGTATTTCTCAGATGAGAATGGCAGGCGGTGTGATGCGATTCGAATACAGATTGAAAACTGGTGGCAGGCGGGCAAGCTGACTGAAGATGAGTATTTTTATCTTCTGGCGAGTTTGATTGATGCGGCAGACCGGGTTGCGAATACGGCGTCGGTCTATGGTGCATTTTTGAAACATATCAAGAAGAGTGCGATGAAGCCTCTACAATTGAAGCGGCTTGGTATTGTCGAAAGCGATGAGAAGCACGAAGTACACAATGTAAATGGGCAGGCGTTGGTCGAGCGTTTGTCTTGCGATGTGCTGTATATGGATCCGCCCTATAATCACCGCCAGTACTGTGCGAATTATCATGTGCTTGAGACGATTGCGCGGTACGATGATCCAAATTTAAAAGGCGTGACCGGGCTGCGTCCGCAGGACGATCAAAAGTCGGATTTCTGTATGAAGAGACGGGCGTTACCTGCATTTGAGAAGATGGTTAAAAAGACTTCGGCACAGTATGTATTCCTCAGCTATAATAGCGAGGGAATTATGGGTAAGGATGAGATTTTGCAGACGATGGGTCAATACGGAGAGGTGGATTTGATGACGCGGGATTACCAGCGTTTTCGGGCGGATGTGGATCGGGAGAATCGGGTATATAAAGCTGATCAGGTGGAGGAGTATCTGTTCTGTTTGAATAAGCAGTGAGATACGGGACGTTTATGGATCGGTTCACATATATTGCGTTGGTGCTGGCTCTCGCTACTTACTTGCCATCTCAAATACAGGGTAGAACGATGATTGTTGCAACACAGAGTTCATCGGAAAAGTCAAAAGCTGCAGCCGATTTTGTAGGCGATGGGGTGGGCGATCAGGAGGAGATGTACGCGGCGATTCACGTGCTTCCATCATCTGGCGGGACTGTGACGCTGATGGAGGGCACGTATGATATTCGTAAGGTGGAGGGCAAGCTCGGGGGGGTGATTATCGACCGCAGCAATGTGACGCTAATAGGGCAGGGGGCAGCCACGCGGTTGATTCTGGCGCCGGAGCAGAATACCAATGTGATCCGCATTATCGGGAATGGCGTGGGAAATATTGTGATTCGGGATCTCTGGGTAGATCAAAATCGGGATCAGAACCCGTATAACGGGGCTGAGTTTGTAAATATTTCGCATGGGCGGTTCGAGTATAACGGCATTAAAGCATTTTGTGCAGAGCCAGGGGGATCCTGTCCCGAGCCGACGCACAATATTACGATTGAGAATTGTACAGTGCTGAACGCGCAGAGGCTGGGTATTATGCTGGATGGGCCCAATATGCGGGTGGTGAATAACCATCTGGGCAATGCCCACTCCGATGCGGTGGAGCTTCTGGAGGGGCCGGGTTTTGTGATGGGAAATTTTGTGGAGATTACCGGGCGCACGCATGTTGCGGTAGGGTCTGATCGCGGGAATTCGATTATTATGGCGAATAATATCGTGCATGTGCGAGAGGGAGGCGATCTGGATATTGCTTTTCGATCCTGGGCAGATTCAGAGCGGCATGTAATTTCCAATAATATTGTTATGGTGGATCAGGGCGGAAAGTTGGGGCTGGCGATGGATGTGCGCGGTTTTGATACGTCTATTACGGGGAATATGATTCGGGGGAGGGGGGAGGGGAAGCGTCTGCCACTGTGGCTTACTGGCGCGGGGATGGCGGTTACTGGCAATCATTTTCAGAATGTGGAGTTGATCGTGAATGACCAGACCGGTACGAATCGCCCGATTCTGATTCAGGGTAATGTGATGGAAAATTCCGGCGTTTCGCATGAGGTGGGTAATCTGATTCGCCCGGAGGGAGATTGAGCATGAGCGAAAATAAGCTGGCGTTCGATCATATACACATCATCAGTGAGGATCCGCGAGCTTCGGCAACGTGGTACGTCGATAAACTCGGCGCGACGATCAATGCCGATTACAAGCTTCGCGGCGCGCCGCAGATCAATGTAAGTCTGGGAGGGATGACGCTTCTGATCCGAGGAAGACGATCTGGTGAAGATCCGTCCAGGCCCGCGCCGATGCGAGATTTCGAGGATTATTCGAGCCATGATGAATACGGTACCGATCACTTTGGTTTTACGTACCGTGGCGACTTGCGGGCGTATTGCGAAGTGTTGCGCGATAAAGGGGTAGAGTTTGTGGTTGAGCCGTGGGAATTTATATCTGGTAGCGGTGGTGTGATATGCTATATCGCCGCACCCGATGGCGTGAGTATCGAGCTTGTTCAAGCGAGGTAGTGTTGACTGGTAGAGCGATATCGCCTATAAGAATACAATATTGTCTCAGGATGGCATCTGCATTATGTTTAGATAGGTTATGAAACTCCATATTGATTATGTGTGTCGAATAAAAAAGGAGATTCGATATGTCAGAACAGGATTATCGCGTTGCACCGCCGGGGTTTACGCAGGATCAGTGGGAGGAATTTCAAAAGGATGGCATGCTCGTTGTGGAAGACGCGTTGACAGACGAGGAATGCGATCGCTATATCGAGATGATGGATGCCGCGGCTGCCCGCAGTGAAAAATACGATTCTGCGAAGTTTTTTGGTCCAAACAATATCGTGGAGCGGTATCCCGAATTTGCCGAGTTGATCGATCACCCCCGGCACATCGGCTTTATGCACGATGTGTATGGCGAATTGTTAAAACTCCATATTTCTCAATTTTTCTTACGTCCTCGTGATACCAGTCGCAACAAATGGCATCCCGATGGCGCGCGCGCTTTGCCCTATGGCGTTTTTTCACCGGTTTTGCCCATACAAATCAAAGTGGCGTATTGGCTGACCGATCTTCCCGAGTCGGATATGGGAAATTTTGTCTATATGCCCGGCAGCCACAAGGGGCAGTATTTTGATTTTTACGATACTCATGAAGAAGTTCCCGGCGAAAAGGTAGTTTGCCCGAAGCGCGGCACAATGACGTTTATGCATTGCAATACATGGCATCGCGTAGCGCCGAATAATACGGATGTTGTGAGAAAGAACATCTTTTTGGCTTATTGTCCGTCGTGGGTTTGCGAAGCAGATCGGCACCAATGTGATCCCGATTGGCTCGCTACACTGAACCGCGAACAGCGCATTATTATGCGAAGTTACAATAGCGGATATGCCAGGACCAAGCCCGCGGCCAGTGAATTTCCGCTCTTTCTGGATCGGGAAACGGGTTTTGATCGAGACTATGGTGTTTGGCCCGATCACGTCGCGTTGCATCGGCGCAAACGCATGACCACAGTTGAAAAATTTGAGTTGGCATCTACTTGATGCAGGAGGCTGTTGTGAAGGTATTGATTAATGATCGCCTGGACGATCATCACCAGGTTCAGATTCAATCGTCGGCTGAGGATATCGATCTGATTATCCCCGAGTCAAGTGATGATGCGCTGGATATTATGCCCGAAATTGACATCATTTTTGGGGGCATGAGCCGCGATATGTTCAAACGAGCCGAACGCCTGAAGTGGGTGCAGACCTGGGGGGCAGGCGTCGATGGAATGATGTATGCCGAGTTTGTCCATAGTGAGGTGATTTTGACGAGTGCAAAGGGCACTGTGGGCGTTCATTTGTCGGAACACGCGATGGCTCTTTTACTCGGATTGACGCGGGGGATTGCGCGCGCGGTCAGAACGGAGGATTGGAATGAGCGTATGCCCATTCGCCACGCATCGTGGGAATTGATCGATAAAACAATGGGGATTGTGGGGTTGGGCGGCACGGGATGCGATGTGGCAATCCGGGCACATGCGTTTGGCATGAAAATTATAGCTGTTGATCCAGAAGACGTCGAGGTGCCAGACTGTGTAGAGGCCTGCTGGAATATGGATCGTTTTTACGATCTTTTATCGGCGTCTGACATCGTGGTAGTCTGCTGCCCCTTGACAGAGGAAACACGCGGGATCTTCGATCACCTGGCATTTGAAAAAATGCAGAATCACGCGCTTCTGGTTAATGTCACGCGGGGTAAAATTATGGATGAAGCATCCCTGGTTGAGGCATTGAAAACCGGGCAGATTGCCGGGGCGGGGTTAGATGTGACGCCACAAGAGCCATTGCCGGACGATCATCCGTTGTGGAATATGCCCAATGTTATTATCACACCGCATACTGCGGGGGGATCTCCCAATAGGCAGGACCGCATTGTGAATCTGTTCTGCGAAAACTTGCGGCGTTTTATGAATGGGGAAGATATGCTGAGTGTGATCGATAAAAATAAGGGGTATTGAATACGTTTTCTCTTGACACAATGTTATAAATATATTGATATTTACAACGAAGCATGTACTGAGGTGTATTACTCAGTATAATTCTAAACATTATATTTAATGGTCTCGGGCAAGGGTGACCCGAGGTCATGTGCCCTTCTCCTAAGTAGGAATCCCTGTGTTGGGGTCACCGAATCGGGGGAAGGGCGTTTTTTTGTGTGGCAGTGCCCTTATTCGGCGTTTATATTAGGCGGTCAGAAAGGTAAGAAGGAGGTTTTTGAGTGGCTTTAGCAAGAGAAGCTGTTGTTCCTGAATCTGCCAGACCCGCCGTGACGTTCCGCGCACTCGTTTTGGGTACTTTTCTCACAGTGATGGCGACGAATGCCGGATCTTATGCGAGATTTATTCTTCACACTACGAGGTTGGACCAAAACCATCTTTCTGTCGCTGCTGTTTTTCCCATTGTTGTGATCGCGCTCGTGCTTTTGCGCCCGCTCAAGCTGAGTCGGGGCGAGCTTATTGTAATGTTTACTATGGCATTGATTGGCGCGACTATGCCCACGTATTTTGTCGGGAAATTGATCGCCAATTTTACGGTGCCATACTATCTGGCAACGCCCGAGAATCAGTGGGCCACCTATTACGAACCCTATTTGCCAGAGTGGTCTATCCTGCCCGCGGGCGAACCCCTGCGATGGTTTTTCGAAGGGCTGCCGCGCGGGGTTTCCGTGCCGTGGGATGCGTGGATTGTGCCCGTGTTCTGGTGGATGACTGTGATTGTGGCTTTTTATGGTTGCTGCCTTTTTCTGATGGTCATTCTGCGAAAGCAGTGGATAGAGCACGAGCGCATTGACTACCCGCTGATGGAAATGCCTTTAGCCGTGATGGAGGAGGACAAACGAAGGGGCTTTTTCCCAATTCCCATTATGAATAACCCATTGTTCTGGGCGGGTTTCAGTCTTACGTTGTGTATTATCCTGTGGAATGTCATTTCCTATTTTAGTCCGACCTTTCCGACGATTCCATGGCGCTTTGCGAGTATTCAGTTTGGGCGCGAATTTCCCCCCATTCCCGTGCGGCTATATCTGATGGTTGTGGGATTTGGATATTTTATCAATCTGGATATTTCGCTGAGCCTGTGGGTGTTCAATGTGCTGACCAATCTGGAAAATGGCTTTTTTAACCGCTTTGGGCTAAAAGCCGGTACAGATGAAGAGTATTCCACAGGACCGCTGGCGATGGGCGCGCAATCCATGGGGGCATTTATTGTGGTGGTGCTCGTAGGCTTCTGGATGGCACGCGGGCACTTGCACGGGGTTTTTCGCAAGGCATTTTATCGCGATGATTCGGTTGATGATTCCGATGAGATCGTTTCTTATCGCACGGCGGTTTTTGGCATTATAGCCTGTTCTGCCTATCTGGTCGTCTGGCATTTGGCAACGGGCATGGCGTTTAAGTATATCCCGATTTTTCTTTTTGGTGCTCTGGTCATGTATCTGGGGATTACGCGGGTTATCGCAGAGACCGGTCTGATTTCTATTCGCGCTCCTCTGATGCCTCAACCTTTTGCCATGTTTGTGATGGGTTCAGATGTGCTTTCGCAGCAGACGCAGGTTTCTATCGCGCTTTCGTATTCATGGTGCAGCGATACCAAAACCACGATTATGCCCGCGCTTGCACATTCTGTAAAGCTTTACGATACTGTTCGAGTCAATCAGCGGCGGTTGATCATACCCATTATTTTGGCGATGGTCGCAGGGGTGGTGGCTACATTTATCTATACGATTTATATGGGCTATTTGAATGGTGCTGCAAATTACGGCGGTATTTTTCACGGGGGTCTCGCGCGGTTTCCCTGGGATAATCTGGTTAAGAAGTCGAAAGATCCCTTTTCGGTGCAGTGGTTGCCCATTATGTATATGGGTATTGGCGCTGCGGTGACGCTGCTTTTTATGATTTTGCGCTATCGAGTCGCGTGGTGGCCGCTACATCCGATTGGATTTGCGGCTGGACCGGTTTATCCGGTGAACAATGTCATTTTTGCAATTTTTCTCGCCTGGGCGATCAAGTCTATTGTTTTGCGGATTGGTGGCATTCGCGCCTATCGCGCGGGGCGGCCGTTTTTTATCGGGCTTATTATGGGGCATTTTGTCGGGGCTGGCATTTCATTTGTCGTCGATATGATCTGGTTTCCGGGGCAGGGGCATAGTATTCCGTTTTCGGATTAGGAGTATCCATTTTACAGGAGATGTTGGAATGAAAATTACGGGTATTGAACTCGACGCCGTGCATGTCAATCACCGCGGGGATTGGGTGTTTGTACATGTGCTTACAGATGAGGGCATCCAGGGTATAGGGGAGATGCGCTCGGGCAACAATTATGCGGCACAACTGGCGGCTTTGCGCGATTTGGGCGAAGCGGCCAAAGGGTGCGATCCGAGAAAAATTGAAGCTCTTGTGTCGCGCTATACAAGTACTGAACGCACAAAGGTGGAATTGTTCGCCTTGAGTGCGTTTGAACAAGCGCTATGGGATATTTTGGGCAAATCGCTCAATGCACCTGTTCACGCGCTTTTGGGAGGGGCGTGTCGAGATGAGATCCGGCTGTATGCGAATATCAATCGGGCGACGACAGACCGATCTCCCGAGGGGTTTGCTAAAAATGCAGCTGCTGCAGTGGCCGAGGGGTTTGATGCGGTCAAACTGGACCCTTTTGACGGGGTACGCGGTGCCGACAATGCCGGAGACGCTGCAAGGGGCATTGCGTGTATGCGGGCGGTCCGCGATATCATAGGTCCAGAGGTCGATTTGCTCGTGGATTGTCACAGCAAGTTCACGGTTCGCGGCGCAATTGAGGTTGCGGAGGAGGTGCGCGATCTCAATCTTTTCTGGTTTGAGCAACCCACATCAGAATCGAGTCTCGACAATTGTCTCGCCGTAAAAGAAGGATGTGGGTTGACCATTGCGGGAGGCGAGCAGCGGGGCTTGCGGCGAGATTGGGTCGAGGTGGTGGAGAATCTCAGCATGCATATTCCCATGCCCGATGTGACGGTTGTGGGCGGGATTGGTGAGTTAAAAAAAATAGGGGATATGCTCCACGCCTGGGGGTTGCCCACGGCGCCACACGGTCCCTTTGGTCCTGTTGTGATCGCGGCAGGTGTGCATGCGATGGCTTCTTTGCCGGGGTTTCTCATTCTGGAATACGGATGGGGAGAGATTCCCTGGCGAAAGGATTTGACCATTCCCGGCGAGGAGATTGTGAATGGCCGCATTCGCATCAATGATCGGCCGGGTCTCGGCGTTGAATTAAATCCCGATATGGTAGAGAAGCACAGAGTTCAGGTGTGATGTCTCATAAAACAAAGGAGTATTCGATGTTTAAAAGTCTCAATGCGGGTGCTATTGGCGTAAGAGGAAGCGTTGATGAGTTGATCGGCTATGCAAAACGCGCTGGATTTCAGGGGGTTGATCCCAATATTCAGGAGATTGCTTCTCTGGTCAATGCACATGGTGCAGAGCATGTGAAGGGGTTGTTTGCCGATGCAGGTTTGAGAATAGGGGCGTGGGGTTTGTCTGTAAATTGGCGAGGCGATGAAGCCGAGTACAAAGCTGGCTTATCAAAACTGGCAGAGTTTGCCGCTGCTGGTGCTGCCGTGGGGGCTACGCGGGTTGCTCAATGGGTGCCTTCTGCTTCTGAAGACCTCAAATTTGGCGATAATTTCAGGTGGCATATTGATCGCTTTAAGCCGATTGCCGAAATTCTGGGTGAGCAGGGATGCAGCCTGGGGCTGGAGTTTATTGGGCCGCGCACTCTGCGGATGGATAAATCTTATGGGTTTATTCATTCGATGGATGGCATGCTCGCACTTGGTCATGCGATTGGCACCGGCAATGTGGGGTTGCTTCTCGATTGCTGGCACTGGTACACGGGGTTGGGGACTATATCAGATCTGATGGGGTTGACCGCTGACGATGTGGTGCATGTCCACGTCAATGATGCGCCTGACGGTGTTTATGTAGGCGATCAGATTGACAACAAACGCGCCTTGCCGGGTGAGACGGGTGTGATTGATCTGGTTGGCTTTCTGAGCGCGTTGCAAAAAATTGGCTACGACGGCCCGGTGTCGCCCGAGCCTTTTAGCCAGTCGGTACGAGAAATGGCGGCACAAGATGCCGTGCAAACGACACACGACGCGCTGGATAAGAGTTGGCAAGCCGCTCAGTTATCCTGAGGAGAATTGCGATGGAGGCTTTTGTCGAGAATTATATCGCGCAGAATTTGACCTTGCTCAAGTCGCTGGATGCCGGGACGATAGCCCGTATTATTGCCGAGTTTGGCAAGGCGAGAGATACGCGCAAGAGAATTTACGCCATCGGCAATGGGGGTAGCGCGAGTACGGCATCGCATTTTGTGAACGATATGGGCAAGGGTGCTTCAATTGGGCGCGAAACGCGATTTAAGACGATTCCACTGACAGATAATGTGGAGTGGATGACGGCGTTGAGCAATGATTTGTGTTACGAAGATGTGTATGTCGAGCAATTGAAAAATTTTGCGGAACCCGGCGATGTTTTGCTGGCAATAAGCGGCAGTGGAAATTCCGAAAATGTGTTGCGGGCGGTGCGGTATGCCAATGAGGTGGGTTGTGTTACTATTGGGTTTACGGGATTTGAGGGGGGAAAGCTTAGAGAACTCGTTCAACATTGTGTGGTGATTCCCTCTGACCACATGGGGCGCATTGAAGATATGCATCTTATTTTGCAACACATGATTTGTTATTATTTTATGGAACAGTGAGCATCAGGCATGGTTCGACTGTATGGGTGTCTGTTAATTCTCGTGTTCGGCTTTGGATCCGAGATCGGGTATCTCTATCAGCTGGCCAAAGGCCAGGCTGCGCTTCTGTGGAAAGCAGAACCTATTGACAAGGTGCTGAAAACGGGAACGCTCTCGCCCGATCAGCGCGCAAAATTGGAACTCGTACAGGCTATTCGCGCATTTGCCCAACGCGAAATCGGTCTGAATACCTCTAAAAATTACACTACGTATGTCGATATTGGGCGCGGGCCGGTGTCGTGGAATCTCGTTGTTTGTCCCCAAGATCGCCTTGAGCCACTCGAATGGTCTTACCCTGTTGTGGGGGCGGTTCCCTACCGGGGATATTTTGATCGTGCAAAAGCCGAGAAAGCGCGCGATCAATATGTGGCTGATGGGTATGACACTTATTTGCGACCAGTGGGCGCATATAGCACGCTGGGATGGTTTTCCGATCCGGTATTGAGCTCTATGTTGCGCTATTCCGAAGGCAACCTGGCCGATCTCATCATTCACGAGTTGACGCATGCAACTGTGTGGATTGAAGGGGATGTTACCTTTAATGAGAGTCTGGCGAGTTTTGTCGGAGAAACCGGGGCACTGATGTGGTTGCAGCGCAAATACGGTACAGATTCCGAAGCGGTGCGTCGGGTGCTTGACGAGCGTGCAGATGGTGTTGTTTTTCGAAAATTTATGCGCGATATTACCTCTCGCCTCAATTCGCTTTATCAGTCCGATTCTCCCCATAAGATAACGCAACGCCAGCAGATTTTTGATTCCGCACGCACAGAATTTCACACTCTCCCTCTTAAGACTGATCTATATGCCCGATTTCCTTCGTGGGAACTCAACAACGCGCGGATGGCTCTTTACCGGGTTTATCGAGAGCGCACGGATGTGTTTGCGCGCGTGTATCAGGCGTGTGATAATGATTTGAAAGCTACGGTTGAGGTTTTGCGAAGGTGTGCGAGTGTGGAGAATCCCACAGCGTGGCTGGAGGAATGGCTGGAGCGGGAATTAAAAATTAGGGGGTCGCTATGACTTACAGAGTCGGTATTATTGGATGCGGTTCGATTGCGCGCAGTCATGCCGATGGGTATTTGCGCGTTGCCAATGCAGAGATGGTGGCGGTTGCCGATCCCCATCCGGTTGCGCGAGAACAATTTTGCGAGGAGTTTGGCATTCCCAATGCATACCCTTCGGTGGAGGAGATGGTTGCAAAGGAGGACCTCGATATCGTCAGTGTTTGTACGTGGCATCTGCTCCATCCCGACTGTACGATTGACGCGGCGAATGGTGGTGTGCCGGGTATTATTTGCGAGAAGCCCATGGCGATTGGTCTTGGCGAGGCAGATCGCATGCTGGATGCGTGTGAAAAAAATGGGTCAAAGCTGGTGGTCAGTCATCAGCGGCGTTTTACTCCCGGTTGGGAAAAAGCGCAAGCTCTGATGCGAGAGAAGGTTATTGGCGATGCTGTAATGGTGCATGGACAGGTCGCTCAGGGGCTGATCAACTGGGCGACGCATACTATTGACGGCATTCGGTTTGTCCTGGATGATCCAGAAGCCGAGTGGGTGATGGGTGCTGTCGAGCGGCAGACCGACCGCTTTGAACGCGATACGCCGATCGAGGATGCGTGTATGGGTTTGGTCGCATTTGCCAATGGCGCTCAGGCTTTGATCCAGGCGGATTTGAACCGGCCGGGTGAACAGGCGGGGCATTTTCAGATTCGCGGCTCAGAGGGATTGATGGAAGTGACCGAAAACGCGGTGCGCGTATTCAATGCAACGACCGATGGATGGAAAGATGTGGAAATTATAGCTGATGAGGGGGTCCGCGCAATTGGCGGCGAGACCAACGCCGCTTCTGTGCGCGAGTTGATCGCGTGGTTAGAAGGAGGCGAGGAGCACCGCGCTTCGGGACGCAAGGCGCGTGCGACTGTCGAAATTATGATGGCACTTTTTGAATCCGCGCGACAACATCGGGTTGTGCACCTGCCACTTGAGGAAATGGGCTATCCGCTGCAATTGATGATCGAAGAGGGCAAGCTGCCCGTTGCTGTGCCAGGGCGATACGATATTCGCGCATTTCTCAATCCCGAAGGGATGGATGAAGCGGCTTACAGGCAGCTGCGGGCTGAAGGTGTGACCCATTCTGCTGCGATGCGACAGCTTGCAGAAGAAAGGCACTGAGCGATACTATGAATGCAGACCGTAAATTTTTGCCTTTTCTAATTATCCTCTTTGTGGGAAGTGGATGCGCTGCGCTCATTTACGAAATTGTCTGGTTTCAGATGCTGCAACTGATTATCGGGTCTTCGGCAATTTCTCTCGGCATATTGCTGGGGACTTTTATGGGCGGAATGTGCGTTGGCAGCGTGATGCTTTCGCGCGTAATTTCAACGCGCTACCATCCGTTAAAGGTCTATGCGCTTTTGGAATTGGGCATTGGTGTCTCGGGCATGATTTTGCTTTTCGTCCTGCCCCTGATTGGCACGATTTATATTGGTGTGGCAACTTATGGATTGTGGGGACATTTCCTGCGGGGGATTGTCTGTGCGATCTGTCTTTTTTTTCCCACAGTGTTAATGGGTGCGACCCTGCCCGCGATAGCGCGGTGGACAGAATCAACGCCTCGCGGTGTTTCGTGGCTCGGTTTTTTTTACGGGGGCAATATCGCTGGTGCTGTTTGCGGGTGTTTGTTCGCGGGTTTTTATTTGCTGCGCCTGTACGATGTGGTTACGGCGACTTATGTGGCGGTTGCGCTCAATTTTGCCGTAGCACTTGTCGGATATGGGTTGGCACAATGGGCTGAGTACCATGCGTCAAGGGGAAAGACGACCACGCTCAGTTTGTGGATGATAGACGCCTGGCGAGTTTATGTGGCTATTGCAATTTCTGGCGCGTGCGCGCTGGGTGCTCAGGTAATTTGGACGCGGTTGCTGTCGCTAATGATGGGGGCGACTGTTTACGCTTTTTCGATTATTCTCGGGGTTTTTCTAATCGGGTTGGGTGTGGGGAGTAGTGTGGGGGCGTATTTTGCACGCACAAAAGTAAATCCCAAAATTGCACTTGGATGGTGTCAGCTTCTTCTTGTTGGCGCGATTTCCTGGGCGGCTTACGCGCTTTCTCAGTTGCTTCCCTATTGGACATCGGGCGGGACTTACGCGGTGCAGTTTCAACTGGATTTGCTGCGTTGTTTTGTGGCTATTTTCCCCGCGACTATGCTGTGGGGCATGAGTTTTCCACTGGCACTTGCCGCGGCGCGTTCTCAGGGAGGTGATCCCGGTGCTTTGGCCGGGAGCGTGTATGCGGCCAATACGGCAGGTGCAATTGTGGGGGCGCTCGGTTTTAGTGTGGTTTTAATCGCGATTTTGGGGACGCAGATGGCGCAACAGGTGTTACTCGTCCTTTCTGCATTTGGGGCCGTTTTGATGTTTGGACGCAGTTTGTGGCAGGTACGCGATGCGGACAGGACTGTTAGATCAGATCGGTGGGTCGGCGTTTTGGTGGGTGTTGTTTTGCTGGTGTGGAGTATGCCAGGGCCGCCGCCGTCGCTGATTGCTTACGGTCGTGCGCTTCTCGATTGGGGAGAGGACGCGACATATATTTACGCGGATGAGGGGATGAATGCATCGGTTGCGGTGTCTGAGTTGGACAATGGCGTGCGGAATTTTCACGTGAGCGGAAAAATCGTAGCATCCAGCGAGCCACAGGATATGCGTTTGCAGCGCCTGTTGGGGCACCTTTCTGCATTGATGCACAGGGAACCGCGTTCTGTGCTCGTGGTTGGGTGCGGTGCGGGGGTGACGGCGGGAATTTATGTTTTATATCCGAGTGTTGAACGCATTGTGATCTGTGAGATCGAGCCACTGATTCCACCTGCAGCTGAGGTGTATTTTGGCCCAGAGAATTACGATGTGTTAAAAGACCCCCGCGTAGAGATCATTATTGACGATGCGCGACATTATCTGCTGGCAACAGATGAGAAATTCGATATCATTACGTCTGATCCGATTCACCCCTGGGTTAAGGGTGCTGGGGCGCTGTATTCAAAAGAGTATTTTGAATTGTGCAAAAAGCGTTTGAATCCCGGAGGTGTTGTGACCCAGTGGGTTCCGCTTTACGAGTCGCGGTTGGATGCGGTGAAGAGCGAGATCGCGACTTTTTTTCAGGTGTTTCCGCACGGGACAATTTGGGGCAATCAAGATGATGGCGAGGGATATGATGTTGTGCTATTGGGACAGAAAGATTCTCGCGTCGTCGATGTGGATGCCTTGCAGGCGCGTTTGGATCGCGAGGATTATACGGAGGTGTGGCATTCGCTGAATGATGTGTCTCTGGGATCGGCTGTCGCGCTGCTTTCGACGTATGCCGGGCGTGCATCTGACCTGGACGAATGGCTCACAGATGCGCAGATCAATCTGGATCGCAATATGCGGCTCCAGTATTTGGCGGGATTGGGTTTGAATAACTATGAGGCAGATGTGATTTATACGGCGCTTTTGGAACATGCGCGTTATCCCGATAATTTTTTTATTGCGGCCAAAGCGACAGAAACCGCATTGAAGGCGCAACTTGACCGGCAACATACAGGAAGATGATGGTAGGTTCAAAAAAGGAGGCGTTTACAGTATGGAAAAAGTGAGAGTTGGCATTATTGGCATTGGTGGGAGAGGGGGAGGTCACGCGAAATTTTTTGCGGAGGGCGATATTCCACATGGGGAATTGACAGCGGTGTGCGATGTCGATCCGGATAGGATTCAGTGGGCGCGTGAAACCCTCGGGGAAAACGTGCGGACATTCGACAACGGCGATGAGTTGATCACTTCGGGAGCTGTTGATGCGATTATTGTGGCGACGCCGCATTACGATCATCCGACTTATGCGGTAAAGGGATTTGAGAACGATTTGCATGTTCTGATAGAGAAACCTGCAGGCGTATATACCAGACAAGTCTATGAGATGAATGAGGCCGCTGAAAAAAGTGGCAAAGTGTTTGCCCTGATGTTCAATCAGCGAACTCGCCCACACCATCAAAAATTACGAGAATTGGTGGCTTCTGGCGAATTGGGAGATATTCAGCGCACGAATTATATCGTCACCAACTGGTTTCGCGCTCAAAGTTATTACGATAAGGGCGAATGGCGCGCGACATGGTCGGGTGAGGGGGGCGGCGTGTTGTTGAATCAGTGTCCTCATAACTTGGATTTGTGGCAGTGGATTTGCGGGATGCCCTCGCGCGTGCGCGCTTTTATCAGCTATGGCAAATACCACGATATTGAGGTGGATGACGATGTCACTGCGTACGTGGAATACGATAGCGGTGCGACGGGGGTGTTCATTACCACAACCGGAGAGTTTCCCGGAAGCAATCGTCTCGAGATAGCGACGGATCGCGGCAAGGTAATTATGGAAGACAACAAAATTGTGTGGTGGCGTTCGAACGTTTCCCTGAGCGAATTCTCTCGGGGATATACGGGCGGTTTTGGCAAACCCAAATCGGAAAAGCTCGATATCCCTCTCGGCGAAGATGGCGGGGCGCACCGCGGCATAATTAACAACTGGTGTGATGCCATATTGAATGGGAGTCCGCTTCTCGCGCCTGGAGTTGAGGGCATTCACGGGGTTGAATTGGCGAATGCGATGCTTTTGTCTTCATGGTTGAACGATTGGGTCGATATTCCCGTTGATCGGGACCTGTATTTTGAAAAATTACAGGAAAAAATCTCGATCGCGGATTAAACGGATTGCACGGATAGCGCGGATTAAACGGATGGACTGGTCTCCCACACAGGCAGATTCGCATTGGAGGACATAAATGGTTCCGACAACAGATGTGACGGCATTGGATGAGGCGGCTGAAAAACCCGTTCTGGTCTTAGATGGGCTGGATGAGCCGGTTGTGATCGAATCCATTCGGTTGCTCAAAGATGAGCGTGAGTATTACGTGCATGTGCGTTCTATAGATGGCGCGGAAGGTCTGGCGTTTACGAATGGGCGGGCGCAATATGTATATCCGATTCTCAACGAACTGGTAATTCCCTATTTTATTGGCAAAGATGCCCGCGATCTCGAAGACCATCTTTGGGGTGTGTATCGCCACAGCAGCAATTACAAATTGCAGGGATTGGCTTTCTGGTGTTGTGTGGCGTGGGTTGAGATGGCGCTGTTGGATTTACTTGGTCGGACTGCACAGAAATCCATTCCCGATCTCCTGGGCGGCGTTGTGCGCGAGTGGGTTCCCTTTTACGTTGCGAGTGGGCGCAGGGATAGCACGCCGGAAGAAGAAGTGGGGTATTTGCAGAAGTTGATCGATGAGACAAGTGCGCCAGCCGTAAAGTTTAGAATTGGTGGGCGCATGAGCAAAAATGCAGATGCCATGCCCGGGCGAACACCGAATTTGATCGCGTTGTCTCGCAAAGTGCTCGGCGATGCGATTGATATCCACGCGGATTCCAATAGTTCTTACGATCCGCCGCAGGCGATTGAAGTGGGGCGCATGCTCGAAGATATTGGCGCTGTTTATTTTGAAGAGCCTTGTCCGTTTGATCACCTCGAAGATACGAAAGTCGTTGCCGATACACTGGATATTCCCGTTTCTGGGGGCGAACAGGAGTTCAGCGACCGGCGGTTTCGATGGATGATTGCCAATCGCGGTGTGGATATCGTTCAGCCCGATTTGCATTATTACGGAGGGCTTATTCGCTCGACGCGGGTTGCGCGAATGGCCGAATTGGCTGGAATGCCGACAACTGTACATATCTCAGGAGGTTTTGGATTTATTTACATGCTCCACTTTGCCGCCTGTACACCGGATATCGGCCGGTATCAGGAATACAAAAGGGGGATTGAGAAATACCGCGACTGGTTTGATCCCGCACTCGAGATTCGAGATGGGGAGATGAGTATTCCCAGGGGACCGGGGTGTGGGATTGTGGATATTCAGTCTATTATTGACGGTGCAGATCGCTTATAGGACATACAAAAATATGGAAATGGCACAGCATGGGGGACCGCCGCTGCGCGATGTGGTGACGGCGAGGCGTACGCAGAGGGAGACGCGCCGAAATAGCTGGTTGCTGGTGATCAATGGCGGCATGGTGATGATGGCCTATACATTTATCAGTGCGGATCTGGTGATGCCGGCTTTTGTGCAAACACTGACCACATCCAGTATTCTGGTGGGTATGGCGGGAGCACTCATGAGAATGGGGTGGGCCTGGCCGCAGGTCTTTATCTCTCGGATTATCGAACCCAAACCGCGAAAGATGCCCTTGCTGATCTGGGCGGGTATGGCCCGAAGTGTGATGTGGATTTTGGTGGGCGTGATGACGGTTTTTTTAGGCGGGTTGAAGCCCGCAATTTTTTTGTCTTTGTTTATGGTATTTTACGCTTTGGGAACATCGCTGATGGGCGTGATGAACGTGCCGTGGATGGATTTGATGGGCAAGGCGATTCCCGCGTCGCATCGGGCTAAAGTTTTTGCTCTGCGTCGCTTTTCAGGCGGTGTGATGTCCATGGTTGCGGGCGTTTTGATTTCCTATATCCTGAGCGCGCAGAGCGGTCTCTCGTTTCCCAATAATTACGCGGTGTTATTTATGCTTTCGGGTTCGGGCACGGCACTGGCCGTGCTGACTTTTGGCATGATCCGTGAGCCTATTGAAAAGCGCACGCGCGCACAGCTTTCTCTGAAAAATTATTTGATCAGTGGCCTGAGCCTGATGAAAGATGATGTGAATTTCAGACGTTTGTGCATGGTGCAATTTTTGTGGGGTTTTAGCATGATGGGCGGGCCGTTTTACGTGCCTTACGCGATTTCTGGTCTGGGGATTGGGGTGGTTTATATTGGATTTTATGTGACTGCGATGCAGTTTAGCTCGGTTTTTTCAAATGTGGCGTGGGCATGGGTGGGACGTTACAAGGGCAATCAGGCTTTGTTCTTATACGGCACCTGCTTGCTCGCGTTGTCTATTCTGGTTCCAATATGTATCATTTATGTGCCCAATCACCCCATCTGGATCTGGGGTAAAGAGGTGGATTTGAGGGTTGTGGTGTATGCGTTTACGTTCATTTTTTCAGGCGCAGCCCAAAGCGGCATGTATTCGGGGCGCATGACGTATGTCCTCGATATTGCGCCTGCCGATCGACGGCCAACCTATACCAGCTTTATGAATATGTTTATGTTTCCGCAAGGATTGTTGCCCATGCTGGCCGGGGTGCTGGTCGCGTGGATTTCCTATCAGAATTTGTTTCGCATTTCCCTATTATTTATCCCGTTTGCCGCGATACTCGCCTATCAGTTAAAACCCGTTATTCACAGTGAGGAATGAATTTCCTCAACGAGGTCTTCTGCCGGATAGGTGAGAATTTCTGCTAATGTGGGGTGATAATGGGGGATGTTCATGAGGTCGTGTACTGTGCCGCGGAAGTGCATGATGGCGATGAGTTCGTGAAAGAGTTCGCCGGCTTCAGGCCCTACGATATGTCCACCGATGATTTCGCCTGTATCGGGATGGCATAGGATTTTGACAAATCCATGGAGTTCCCCCAGGACCATGGATTTGCCGTGGTCATCAAAGGGATAGGACGCAACGCGATAGGGGATGTTTTGCTCGCGGCATTCTTTTTCTGTGAGGCCCACAGATGCAAATTGCGGATCGGTGAAGACCACTTCGGCTTTGAGCCTGTAGTCGATGCGCTGGTTTTGGGTTCCATCAACGGCGTTGTGACCGGCTATCTCGCCTTGCTGGACAGCGATGTGTACGATTTCGTATAGTCCCGTGCAATCGCCCGCAGCGTAAATATTGGGAGCGGTAGTACGCATGTGATGATCCACGAGAATGCGTCCGCGCTCGACGTTTACGCCGGCATTTTCGAGTGCGAGCGATTGGATGGCAGGTACGCGTCCCAATGCATGGAGGATTATGTCTGCCGAAGCGCGACGGGGTTTGCCACTGTGGTGAAAGTGGGCGATTTTGGCATTGTTTTTGGTCGTGAATTTTTGCAATTGCGTATCGGTAAAGACTTTCATGCCTTCTTCTCTGAAGCGGGCTTCCACCGGACGTGCGAGATCTTCGTCTGTGCTACTGAAGATGTGATGGCTGCGTTGAATGAGTGTGGTATGCGTTCCCAGGCGGCAGAAGAATTGTGCAAATTCCGTTGCAACAGGTCCGCCGCCCAAGACGATCATCGATTCTGGCAATTCCCGCAGTTCAAGTGCTTCATCGCTGGTGATATAGCCCGCTTCTTTCAAGCCTGGAATGGCGATGTCGGATACGGTTGATCCCGTGCTGATGATGAAACTTCGCGCGGTGATATTTTGTTTTCCCACTGTGATGGTATTGCGATTGACAAACTGCGCCGTGCCGTTGATGAGAGTGAATCGAGGATTGTGCAGTTGCTCAATGCGATAATCTGCAAATTCGCTGACGAGTGCGCGTTTGCGGTCGTTGATTTCGTCGAGATTTGCGCGCAAATTAGAAGCGTGCAGGCCAAATTCTCTGGCGCGACGCATTAAGGACATGATCTCGGATGAGCGCAGAATGGTTTTGGTGGGCATGCAGCCGCGCAAGATGCACAGACCACCGAGAGGCCCTTTGTCGATAATGGCAACTTTTGCGCCGAGTTCTTGTGCCGTGCGCGCAGCGGCGTATCCCGCACTTCCGCCGCCTATGACGATGACGTCGTAATCCATGGTGGTTTCCTTTATGCGTTAGAGGTAAGAAGTAAGACGTAAGAGGGCTACCCAACACCACCCAAAAGACGGATGCTTCATCTAACATTCTATGGGGCAGGAACTTTGACGTCTTTCGTCTCACGTTTCACGTCTTACCTTGGGGGCGGTGGGACGGGCTGACTAACTGACAACTTAAAATGTCTCTTTGATTTGAGCAAGGAATTTGGAGGTTTTTATGCATGAACTCGTGAATGGTATTGTGCCGATAGAGGCGAGAGAGCAGGAGCGGTTGATTCAGGTTCGCGATTTGGGAGAGACGGCGCAACGGCTATATGAAGCAGTTGGTGTGCCGAGGGCAGATGCGCAGTTGATGGCCGATTTGCAAGTTGAGACAGATGTACGCGGAGTTCACTCTCACGGTACACGGGCTTTGCCAAACTACTTAAAGCGCATTCAAACTGGTCATACAAATCCAAAACCCGAAATTCGCGTTGTTCGCGAAGGACCCGCGTCTGCAACGGTAGATGGCGATGGGGGTTTGGGGCATCTGGCATCTTATCGCGCGATGCAACTGGCGATTGCAAAAGCGAATGATCTGGGAATTGCGGCGACAACAGTTATAAACAGCCGCCACTACGGCGCAGCGGCCTGTTACGCGACGATGGCATTGGAATGGGATATGATCGGTTTTTGCGTATCGAGCAGCAGTCGAGGTGTGGCGCCTTATGGCGGGATAGACCGATTGATGGGCAATCACGCGCTGGCTTATGCGATTCCGGCGGATAGGGAATATCCCATTGTCCTGGATATGGCGACGGGACGATCCGCCTGGGGGCGAGTGGGGACTATGCGTTTGTATGGACGGAAATTAGACGGCGAGTGGGTGTTAGATGAGGATGGGCAGGTGACAGACGATCCGGCACGCGCGCACGCGCTGGTAGCTCCCGGTGGCGCGAAGGGATCGGGGCTAAATGTGGTGATGGATGTTTTGAGTGGTATTCTGCCTTTTGGCCTGGCAACGGTGAATCGGGAAGATGAATATCAAGGACAGCGGCGTGCCAGTCATTTTTTTCAGGCGATCAAGATCGAGACATTTTGCGATGTGTCAGATTTCAAACGGGAAGTTGATCGGATGATTCAGACGATTCGAGCTTCTCGTCCCAAAGAAGGTGTGGATCGTATTTACGTGCCTGGTGAGATTGAGTGGTTAAAAAAGGCGGCCTGGGAAAAGACAGGGATTCCGCTGCATAAAACCCATGTGGAAAGTCTGGAAAAAGCGGCCGAGGAATTGGGTGTAGAGGTGGCGTTTTGATAGAGGAAGCCCGAGATTTTCAGATGGAAGAGAATAATAAACCACTGGTCTCAATTATTATTCCCCATTATTTGGGAGATATTCTTTCCGAGTGTCTGGCATTTGTCTATGCGCGGACATCGGATATTTCTTTTGAAGTTATTGTAGCTGATGACCAGCCTTATCCCGACGGCAGCCTGGATAGGGCATTGGAGAAGTTTCCGGATATTCGCATTGTGAAGACGGGTGGGGGACATGGGAAGCCGAGCAAGGGGATGGGTGCCGGGTGCAACCGGGGTTTGGAGGTTGCAAAGGGGACGTATGCGATGTTGTTAAATTCGGATGTGGAGGTGGGCGAAGGGTGGTTGCCGCCGCTGATTGATGCCCTGAAATCCGATTCCGAAATTGGGGCGTGTCAGTCCAGGGTGCGGTCGTTGCATAATCGCAAAATGTTCGATTATGGCGGGGCTGCAGGCGGGCTGATGGATAAGTGGGGATTTACATTCTGTCAGGGCAGGATATTTGAGTTTGTCGAAGAAGATGTGGGGCAATACAATCACTCCCGCGATATTTTTTGGGCTATTGGAGGAGCGATGTTTTTGCGTATGGATTGCCTAAAAAAAACGGGACTGATCGATGAGGGATTTATAATGCATATGGAAGAGATTGATTTGTCATGGCGGTTTCACCTTGCGGGGTATCGCATCGTCTATGTGCCCGATTCTCTCGTATATCACTACGGCGGATTTACTCTGGGTGCAGAGAGTTATAGAAAAGCGTATTTGAATCACCGCAATCAGCTCGTGATGTTGTTGAAAAACTTTTCCCTTTCGCGGCTGTTGTATAAATTCCCGGTTCGGGTCGCTATGGAACTGGCAAATTTGGGTTTGTTGCTAAAGGGCAATTGGAAACATCCCGTTGCGGCAATAGCTGGGCTTTTATGGGTGTTGCTGCATCCGTTCAATATCTTGCGGCGACGGCGAGAAGCCCAGCGGTTCAGAAGCGTGGGAGATGGTGAGATTGAACGGCGTCTTTTCAAGGGGTCAGTAGTTTATCACTATTTTATTCGCGGTGTCAAAACCGTTTGTGAGATAGGAGCGTGAGGTGAAAGCAATTGGTCTCATGTCTGGAACTTCTGCCGATGGGGTGGATGCTGCGCTTGTGGAGATTGGTGAATCTGACATGTCTCTTCTCGGATATGTCGAGATTCATTTTCCCAAAGATGTCAGAAGAGAGATTTTGTCGCTTTGTGAAAATGGACGGGTCGATGCAATATGTCGCATGGATGCCGCGCTTGGGGAATGGTTTGCAGAGGCTGCACTGCGCGTATGCGAGAAGGCCAATGTCAGCGCGGGAGAAATCGATGTGATTGGATCGCACGGGCAGACTATTCACCATTTGCCCACGCTAGCTGTTGTTGCGGATAAAAAGGTGAGATCAACGCTGCAAATTGGCAGTCCCGCGGTAATTGCAGAGCGCACGGGAATCACGACGGTATCGGATTTTCGGTCGCGGGATATGGCTGTGGGAGGACAGGGAGCACCGCTTGTTCCGCTGGTGGATTATCTGTTGTTTCGGTCTGAATACGTGGGTCGCGCGATGCTCAATATCGGCGGCATTGCCAATGTCAATATATTGCCCGCAAACTGTGGCGTGTCAGATATTTTTGCATTTGATACGGGGCCTGGCAATATGGTCATTGATGGGGTTGTGCAGGCAATAACACGCGGCAAACAGAGTTTCGATAGGGATGGAGAACTTGCGGACAAAGGCCAGGTATGTGAGGATCTTTTGGATGTGCTTATGGCGCATCCTTTTTTTGATATGGAGCCGCCCAAGACAACGGGACGCGAGAATTTTGGGATAGATATAGTTCAGAAAATTCTCGATTGGGAGGAAAAACGGGAGGATCTCGTGCGTACGGCAGTGCAGTTCACGGTGGAAAGCATTGCGCATGGGCTAAAACGATTTGTTTTGCCCAGATGTGAAATCCACGAAGTGATTGTAAGTGGGGGCGGAACCAAAAATCCGGTTATGATGGATCTTTTGGATCGGGCTCTGGGAAATATCGCATTCAAGCGATTGGATGATCTTGGAATGGCATCAGAAGCAAAAGAAGCTATTGCATTTGCGATCCTTGCCTGTCAGACCATGAATGGGCATCCGGGCAATGTGCCGAGTGTAACTGGTGCAGATAAACAGGTGGTGTTAGGATCTATTACACCGGGTAAGAGGGACACCCGACTACCCAATCCTGAGTTGTTGGGAACACCATTGCATTGATGATACTGGCGCAGTTGTACACCGTTGCGTATATTTTCTTATTACATTGCCGATTTGCGCACGGATGATTCGAGGAAAAGGCTATGATTTTTGACATCTTACTCATTGCAACAGGAGGAGCATACATCGCCAGTGCGCTGGGTTATGCTTTGCATTTTCACCAGCCCAGAGCACACTGGCGTGACTTGTGTACCTGGGGAATATGGGGGGCCTGGTGTATGCACACTGTGCTTTTGGTCGTTATTACAATTTCTGTGGGTGAGGTGCCTCTGACCAGTCAGGTTTTGCCATCGCTATGTGCGTGGTTAGTCGCGGTTGTTTATATTTATCTGGAAGTGAGTACGCGAGATCGGTCTTTGGGCGTGCTGATTGTGCCTATTGTGGTGGTTTTGCACACTTTGACACTTACAAAATTACCGGGTATTGAGGATATTCAGGTCACGGGATATAGCGGTGGGTGGTTTGAACTCCACGTACTGGCTTATGGCCTTGCTTACACGGCATTTGCAATTTCCTGTGTTGGGGGTGTGATGTATCTGATGCTTCTGGGCGAAATTCAGGCCAAGCATTTAGGTTTTTTTTATTCCCGCCTGCCTTCACTCGAAGTGTTGAATCAGATCACTAACCGAGCTGCCACTTTTGGGTTTATCTTTTTGACGGGCGGAACTATTGCCAGTTCGGTGTGGGCATTTCAACATCTTTCGCAGTTTTCTGTATGGCGCGAGCCGGTGTTTTTACCCGTTTTGGTTGCCTGGGTTATTTATGCGGGCAATCTCGCCGCGCGGTGGTGGGGTGGTTGGCAGGGCAAACGAGCGGCTTTTCTGTCTATCATGGGTTTTGTCCTCGTGATCTTGGCATTTCCCGTGGTGGGCGTTCTCTTTTCTGGTCCCCATAATTTAGGACCTTAAGCCATGCGCTATCCCATATTTTTGAAATTGGAAGATCAGTTGTGTGTTGTGGTTGGGGCGGGTCGCGTTGCCGAACGCAGAGTGCGCGGGCTGTGCGATGCAAAGGCGCGGGTTCGAGTTGTGGGTATAACCGCGACCAAGGGCATTCTGAAATTGGCCGATGAAGGCGCGATCCATCTCGATCAGCGGGCATTTGAGCCGAGTGATTTGAACGGTAGCGCGATCGTGATTGCCGCGACTGATCACGTAGATGTCAATCGGGCAGTGCAGGCGGCGGCGAAATGCCGGGGGATTTTGTTTTGCGGTGCGGATCGACATACAGATAGCGATTTTATTGTGCCTGCGGTTGTGCGGCGTGGCGACTTACAGGTGGCGATTTCCACCGGGGGCAATAGTCCTGCTTACGCCAGGCTGTTGCGTCGAGAAATTGAGGCTTTTTGGGATGATGGGCAGTTACTGGATTTGATGGCGGATTTAAGGCGTAGAGTTTATGCGCGATTTCCCAACGCGCCAGAACGCAGGCAAGCGTTCTGGCGACAGTTGGTGACAGATGATACGCTTGCTCTGGCGCGCAAGGGCAAGTGGGCTGAAATTGAGGAGAGGATTGAAGTATGTCTCTCGTCGTAATCGGACTGAGTTATCGCACGGCACCTGTTGAAATTCGAGATGGAGTCGCGGTATTACCCCAGGCTCTGGATGCGGTTCTGCAATACTTTTCCAGCGTGCCTGAAATCGTCGAATGCGCGGTTTTATCGACGTGTAATCGTTCAGAAGTCTATTGTGTTGCGACGGATATTCACGCTGCTCGCGCGGCTGTGATCGCGGGATGGAGCGAGCAAAGTGGATTGGATGCCGACGCATTGGGACAGCATACGGTTGTCTATCGCGATGCAGAAGCCGTGCGCCACCTTTTCAGGGTCGCCTGTGGGTTGGATTCTATGGTAATGGGTGAGCCGCAAATTGCAGGTCAGGTAAAAGAGGCCGGGGCTGCTGCACTATCTATGGGAACGAGCAAAACCGTGCTGAATCGCTTATTTCGCACTGCGACTGAGGTTTCAAAGCGGGCGCGCACGGAAACTGAGATTGCAACGGGTGCCGTTTCCGTCAGTTTTGCAGCGGTGGAACTCGCAAAGAAAATTTTTGGCAATCTCGAAGGGCATACAGCTCTGGTGCTTGGTGCTGGCGAGATGAGTGAATTGACAGCGCGGCACCTCGCCGACAATGGGGTGAAGTCTTTGCTGGTGACGAGTCGCACCTTTGAGCGAGCACAAAATTTGGCAATGCGCGTAGGAGGTCGCGCCATTTCCTGGGACGAAGGGATAGGAAATTTGCACGGGACAGATGTTGTTATCAGTTCTACGAGCGCGGAAACTTATGTTCTGGAACGCCACCATGTAGCAGCGGCGATGCAAAAGCGCAATAATCGCTCGATGTTTTTGATTGATATTGCCATGCCGCGCGATATTGATCCAGTAGTTGGTGATCTGTATAATGTGTTTTTGTATGATCTCGACGATCTGGAGTCCGTTGTTGGTGCGAATTTGGAGAAGCGGAAAATTGAGGCGGATAAAGTCAGTGCAATTATAGAAGAAGAGGTGGAGAATTTTTCTGCGTGGATAAATTCCCTATCGGTTGTTCCCGCTATTGTAGCTCTACGTGGGCATTTTCAATCTTTTATGGATTCGGAACTCGCGCAGGCCAGGCTCAGTGAATTTTCAGATGAGCAACGCGCTCAGGTTACCAATTTGATGCGCCGATTTATGAATAAGGTGCTGCACAAACCGGTGACGCGCCTTAGAGAGGCTGGCGAGGAGGAAGATGGTGGGGCTTATGTGGCAGCACTTTCATACTTGTTTGATCTGGTGGTTGAGGACATAGAGATTGAAAAGGTGCGCAATTCATGAAGGTGGTTATTGGCAGTCGGGGAAGTGCGCTGGCTTTGTGGCAGGCCAATTGGGCAAAGAGAAAACTGGCGAGCGCATATCCCGATCTCAGTATTGAAATTGAGGTGATCAAAACAGAGGGAGACCGCCTGTCGGAAACGCCTGTGTCTCAAATTGGTGGCAAAGAGGTGTGGACAAAGGAGATCGAGCACGCGCTGCTGTCGGGCAGTATTGATCTGGCGGTTCACAGTTTGAAAGATTTGCCGACCAGGTTGCCAGAGGGATTGGTTTTGGGCGCGGTAAGTGCGCGCGAAGATGTGCGCGATGTGCTGGTCAGCAAAAATGATCGGGTGTTTTGGGATTTGCCAGAAGGCGCGACGGTTGCAACGGGCAGTTTGCGGCGACAAGCACAGTTGAAACACGTGCGACCGGATTTGAATTTTGTGGCGATTCGGGGAAATGTGGATACGCGCGTCAAAAAGCTCGAAACGGAAAATTTGGATGGCATTATTCTGGCAGCAGCGGGTTTGAAGCGGTTGGGATTGGGAGATCGCATTGCGGATTTTATTGACCCGGATATCTGTTTGCCTGCGCCCGGGCAGGCCGCGCTGGGGATAGAAATACGAGAAGGGGATGAGCGGATTACAGATCTCGTCGGCGTTTTGAATTGCGCTGAAACGCAGCAAGCCGTTACGGCAGAGCGCGCGATGCTGGCGGCATTGGGGGGGAGCTGTCGCGTTCCAATAGGTGGACACGCGGCCGTTGACAAGGCTGAAGTTTTGATACTATCGGGCATCGTTGCAACACCAGATGGACGTCAGGTGATATCGGAGAAGGCAGAAGGACAGGCATCATCTGCCGAGCAGTTGGGCGTGCGCGTTGCAAAGGGATTGCTTGAGCAGGGAGCGGGGGATATCCTGGATCAGGATGGGAGGGTGCGGTGAGCGAAAAGGAAAATATTTTTTAATTTACGATCTGCTGGATGCCGCGGAAAGTGATGTTGCGCACACGCTACGCTGGACGCTGCGTTGCCCGAACGAGTTGCGCGAGATAGAAAATCGCACAGTTGTAAGTGCCGGTGATCCGGGTATCAGGCTGGCACCCGCGTGGTCGGCCGCGATTCGCGATGTGGAAATCGGTTGGGGACCAGGCATGGTCCCGTTGCCCTATCAGGCAGATATGTCGGCGCAAAAGGCGCAAGTCTGCCATGTCCGGTTCGTACAGGAGATTGATGCCAGTACGCAGGCGCGATTTCTGGTGTTGATGATCTCAGGGGAATGTCAAGACGGAGCGGTTCAAGGCGAGGTTGTTGACGGTAGAATTGAGGCCAGCGTCACGGCGTGGGGAGAAACAGAGCGCATTGTTTTGAGCTGAGAGCTATTCATGCAAACTGGATGTGTATATCTCATAGGTGCCGGGCCGGGCGATCCGGAATTGATAACTGTGAAGGGTCTGCGCCTGATTCGGGAAGCCGATGTGATCTTGTATGACGGGTTAGCGAATCCCGAATTTTTGAAGGAAGCGCGATGGGAATGCGAGTGTATCAATGTGGAAAAGCGCCCGGGTTTTCAGCGTGTGCAGCAAGATGAGATTAACCAGATGATGGTCGATTTCGCCCGAAAAGGGTTGATGGTGGTGCGATTAAAAGGGGGCGATCCCATTGTTTTTGGGCGCGGTGGAGAGGAAGCTGAAGTACTTAGAAAACACAATATTTCTTTTGAGATTGTGCCGGGTATTACCAGTGCAATAGCAGCACCCGCTTATGCGGGTATTCCCGTAACCCATCGCGGTATATCTCCCCAGGTGACGATTGTAACGGGGACAACGGCTTCACTTGAAGGAGAAGGAGAAGTTGATTGGGAGGGGTTGGCAAAAGTGGGCGGTACGCTCCTGATTTTGATGGGTACGAAAAAACGAAGTGAAATTGCCCGACGCCTCATCGCAGGGGGGCGCCCGCCTGAAACGCCCGTTGCAGCCGTACAGTGGGGGTCTTTGCCATTACAACGGACTGTGAGGACGACGTTGGGGGAGATGGGCGCTGTCGAGATGACCAATCCCGCGGTCATTGTCGTTGGAAAGGTCGCGGCAATGGATCTGGATTGGTTTGCGTCTAAGCCCTTGTTCGGAAAAACGATTGCTGTGACGCGGGCGCGCACACAGGCGAGTGAATTGGTACAACAGCTACGAGAGTTGGGCGCGCAAGTGCTGGAAGTGCCCACTATTGCATTTGCCGAACCCCAAAATTGGCGCGATGTGGATTGTGCCATTGCAGATATTCATGCATTTGATTGGCTTGTTCTGACGAGTACAAACGGAACCGATCACTTTTTTGAGCGTCTGTTTAAACAAGACCGCGATGTACGCGCATTGGGTGAGGTAAAAATTGCGACTATTGGCGCGGCGACATCGGCACGGGTGCGCGAGTGGCGTCTCAATGTAGATCTCGAAGCGGTGAATCGCACGTCAGAAGGTTTGCTCGCGGCTTTTGGCGCAGATCTTTCGGGACAGCGCTTTTTGTTGCCTCGCCCTGAAGAATCTCGGGATGTACTCGCCAACGGGCTTCGAGAGCACGGTGCTGAAGTTTGTGAAGTTGTTGTTTACAAAACGGTTATGCCCAAGTACTTGCCAAAAAATTTTTTGCAGTTGGTAGAAAAAGAGACTATTGATCTTATCGCGTTTACGAGTTCTTCTACGGTCTTAAATCTGGTGAATTTGCTGAAGAAGACGCGGCAAAATTGGGGATCCTTGCCAGCGGCGTGTATCGGTCCTATCACAGCCCAAACCGCAGTTGCACAGGGATTTGATGTGGTTGTGGAACTTGACGAAACATCGGTATCTATTTCTGGTCTTGTACAAGCAATTGTGACATATTTTAGATAAAAAATGCGGTTGACATACCTGCTGGTAAGTAGTAAATTTATATAGATGAAGTGCAAACACTTTCATACAACAGGAGGAAGCGTCATGAAACGTTTGATTATTGCGACATGTTTAGGGCTAGGACTGGTCGGCTCTGCCATTGCTGGACCCCTGACACAGGGTATAGAATTTACGGGCGGCGAGAATAGCCTGGCAGGCCTGGTGCTGCAACGCACGCAAAATATTGTTGCCGAAGATGGCGTTTTGAAGCTGCAAGTCTCTATCAATTACGCGCAGAAATTGAAGGGTTATGGTTTTGTGCTGCAGTACGATCAATCCAAGTATGAGTTTGTCGAAGCACGCCAAGTTGATCAAAATCTGCTCGATGCGAATAGCGGGCAACCCGCGCTATTTCTCGCGTCTAACAAGACGCCAGGGCAAGTGGCTGTTGGCGCGATGAAGGTCGATGGGCAGGCTGTCAGTGGCGATGGTGCTTTGGTCGAGTTTACGTTTAATACCACACAGACACCTCTCGCCTCTGATTTTCAGATCCTCGACGGTGTGATGGTTGATTTGGCTGGCGGTATTGATGCCATTACCAATATTGAAATTGGCTCCCTCAAGCCCATGCCCCAAGATTACGCCCTCGAACAAAATGTACCAAATCCTTTTAACCCCTCCACGACAATTGAATATCGGTTGCCCGAAGCCGGTGACGTCCAACTGGTGATCTACAATCTGCTCGGGCAAGAAGTTCGCACCCTAATTCAAGAGACGATGGATGCGGGTTTTCACTCGGTTGTTTGGGATGGCACGGATGAATTTGGCAAGCAAGTGGCCAGTGGTATTTATATTTATCGCATGTCAGTGGCTGATTTTACCCAGGTTCAGCGCATGATGTTGCTGAAGTAATGGCGCATTCGAATTCGTTTCGAGGCCGCTTCTTTTGAGGCGGCCTTTCTTTTTTGGGAGGGAGTGTCATGATTCGCGTTGGACTGGTGGGCTATGGTTTGGGTGGAAAAGTCTTTCACGCACAATTGATTCAGATGGCGCCAGATCTCGAACTCTATGCGGTTTGTTCGCGTTCATTAGAAAAACGCCAGGATGCAGAGGCTGATTTCCCACAGATCGCGACGTATGACTCTTTTGACGCGCTATTGGACGATGGTAATATCGATCTCGTTGTGCTGGCGACACCTCACGATACGCATGCGCCGATGGCTATTCAGGCAATGGACGCTGGCAAACATCTCGTAACAGATAAAATTATGTGTTTGAATGAGTCTGAAGCGCTGGCTATGATTGAAGCGTCTGAGCGCAATCAGGTGCTTTTAAGTGTGTATCAGAACCGGCGATGGGATGGCGATTTCTTGACGTTGCAACACATACTCGCAGAAGGGATACTGGGCGATATTTATACTATTGAGTCCAATATCACAACTTATGGTGGCCCGCATGTCGGGTGGCGTGCGTGGAAAAAATACGGCGGAGGGCGTGTTCTCGATTGGGGGGCGCATCTGGTAGATCAGGCTCTCAGACTTTACGGTCCGACAGTTGAAACCGTTTTTGCCGATTTGCAATATCGCTATCCCAAGGACAAGGCCGATGTTGAGGCTCTATCTCTGATTCATCTGAGATTTGCAAATGGAGTGCGCTATTTTATTGAGTTGGGCACCGCGTGGATGTATGCCAAGCCGCGCTATCATGTGCGCGGCGCGCTCGGAAGTTTTAGAAAATATGGCATAGACCCTCAAGAAGCGGCGATGAAGTCGGGCGTTTTTGGCGTACTCGTTCCGGAAGACCCTGCGCGTTATCAGTTGCGCGTGGTCAATGATCGCGGACAAACTGTAGAGTACCCCGTGTCGCCCCTGTTTGGCAGTTATCGCACGTATTACGATAATGTGGGCGCAGCACTTGTACGTGGGGAAGAATTGCTGGTCAAACCAGAAGAATGTCTGGAGGCCATTCGCGTGATTGATGCAATCAGGCTCTCGGCAGAACGAGAAGAGGTCGTCAAGCTGAGATAGAAAAGGGTATTTTTATGGTGTGGGGCATTGTATTATTTATCATTTTTACGGGTTGTTATCTCGGGCAATGTGTTTCTTCTGGCCTGGGTGAAAAGCGCGGCTGGTCATTGCAGTGGATCTGTTGGCTGATCACGAGTTTGACGATTCTGATCTGCTATTTCATTGTTTAGGACCACCATCGTGTTGTTTTGCGAATTTAAACGCCATCTCGATAAACCCGATGAAACGTATATGTGCGATTTGGTCGCCTGCGGCACAGATTGGGTTGTCTTGTCTTATGTGTCAAACCAGGCCTGGGAAGTTGCCGGCGCCCTCTTGCCTGCTGGTTCTCAAACGCTGGCTTTTTATCAAATGGACGTCGCTCATGTTCTGTGGCGAATGTGTGCCCCTTCAGGTAATCTGAAGGGGCATTTATTTCACATTTGTCGAGATGTGCAGGTGGAAGAAGACAAGGTCAGTTATCTGGATCTGCTTTTGGATATATGGATAAGTTCAGATGGTGTTGTCGAGGTTTTAGACCGAGAGGATGTAGATGTGTGTTACAGGGAAGGCAAACTGTGTGAAGCCGACTTGAAAGCCATAGCGGCAGAAGAGAAACGAATTGTGACACACTGGCCCGTGCTGGTGCGCGAGATGGACGCGCTTTTGAGCGACCTATAATGATTTCTTTTCTTCTTCGAGCAGCGGGATGAGTTCTCTGAGGTATTTGCGAAAATCTTTGGCAATGGCCGGATGGGTGAGGGAAAAGGCCACGGAGGTTTTGAGATATGAAAGAAGATCGCCCACTGTATGCCACTCCCCTTCAATGGCGCATGCGTAAACCGCTCGGGATTGGCTCATCAATTCAATGGCGTCGGTGAGTTGATATTCTCCATTCTCAGCAGGTTCGATCTGTTCGAGGAAGTCAAAAATTTCGGGCCCAAAGATATAGCGCCCAAGGGTTGCGAGATTTGACGGTGCTCTTGTCGGATCGGGTTTTTCAATGAGTCCCTCAACGAGATAGACATCGTTTATGCGGTTGCCTTTAATAACGCCATAACTACTGATGCGTTCTTGCGGCACTTCTTTAACTGCGAGGATTGAGCTGTTGTACCTGTTATAGTGCTCTATCATCTGTCCAATGCATGGGCGCTCCGAAACGACGAGGTCGTCGCCGTAAAGAACGGCAAAGGGTTCGTCGCCAATATGTTTGCGGGCTTTGAGAACGGCGTGTCCTGTACCTAACTGGTCTTTTTGTCGCACGTAATGGATGTCGGCCAGTTGTTCGATCCGGTCCAGCGTTTCAAGCATTTTTAGATCTGCGCGTTCATGCAATGCATGGGCGATTTCGACATTGCGATCAAAGTGGTCTTCAATTGCACGCTTTCCCCGGCCCGTGATGATCAGGATGTCTTCAATACCCGAGTTGACGAGTTCCTCTATGATGTATTGAATCGCTGGCTTGTCAACAATGGGCATCATCTCTTTGGGCAGGGCTTTGGTGGCGGGCAGCATGCGACTGCCGTGCCCCGCTGCGGGGATTACTGCTTTCCGAATTTTCAACAGGACCTCCAATACCGAGATTTGTCAAATGATCTGAATGACAAATTTCAGATCGCCAGAAAGAAATGTCAAGGATATTTTCCCACAACATATTGTCTCTCGTTACTTGACTTTATTTTTTTAAAGAGTTATTATTCTGCATCTTTTCTCCCCTTTTTCCACTTCTGTTAATTTTCCCCCTATTCAGAAGTCGTCTTCTCGCTGCCATTCAACGTTTTTCCGACAGGCAGTTGTGAATACCGAGAAATACAGACCAATTTTTTTAACTAATTTTGCCGGATTATTGTTCTCTTTATCAATTCCGGTGGGAGATACTTCAGCTATGGCTTTTTGGTTTTCGAACTTGTTTTCTAATGATATTGGTATTGATCTGGGAACTGCCAACACACTGGTTTATGTCAAAGGGCAGGGCATTGTGATCAATGAACCTTCAATTGTTGCTCTTGAGCGTCATACGCGCAAACCCTTGGCCATTGGTGCTCAGGCGAAAGAAATGCTTGGGCGCGAAAAACCGGATATAGAGGTGGTGCGCCCGCTCCGCGATGGCGTTATCGCCGATTTTGATGTGACTGAGGAAATGCTGCGCTTTTTTATTTCCAAAGTACAAAAAAACAAACTGCTGGTCAGGCCGCGCGTTGTAATTTGTGTGCCTTCTGGTGTTACGCCTGTTGAGATGCGAGCTGTAAGAGAAGCTGCTGATCGCGCAGGTGCCCGCGAAGTTTATTTGATCAAAGAACCCATGGCGGCTGCGATTGGCGTTGGGTTGCCCATAGAGGATGCGGTGGGGTCTATGGTCGTTGATATTGGCGGCGGAACAACTGAGATCGCTGTGATTGCACTATCTGGTATTGTGACGTCCGTATCAATTAAAACAGCGGGCGATGAATTGACAGAAGTCATTGTACAATTTCTCAAGCGCAAACACAATCTGCTGGTAGGAAGCCGCAGCGCAGAGCAAATCAAGTGCGCTATTGGTACTGCCGTGGGGCTCGATGAAGAACTGCAACATACGTGTCGCGGCCTGGAGATGGTGCAAGCGATTCCCAGAATTATTACTGTCCACTCGAAAGAAATCAGAGAGGCGATGGCCGGTTCGACAAATGCAATCATTAACGCTGTGCGCCGAACGCTCGAGCATACACCACCCGAATTGGCCGCCGATATTCTCGATAATGGCATCATTTTGACGGGAGGTGGGGCACTGTTGCGCGGTCTGGATCGGCGATTGGTCAATGAGACTGGCTTACCCGTTATGGTAGCCGATGATCCATTGACCTGTGTGGTGCGAGGTACGGGGAAAGTACTTGCAGATATCCATGGCTACAGGAATGTTTTGGAATAGCGATGCAGCAAATTCATGTTTTTTTGCGTGTTCGCCGTAAGGGAGTTGTGCTGGGTGTTGCGATTTTGGCGTCGTTGATATTGATGTTGTTCGATTCCTCAATACAGACGCGATTTGCACACAATATTGTTTTTGGATTGACATCTATTGGGCACCGTATCTTTGCCTGGCCAATGGGAGTTTCTTCGCTGCGACACGAAAATGATGCTTTGCGCGATCAGAATTTGCGTCTTTCTCTCGAATTGCTCAAACTCAGAGAGGCCCAGCTTGAAAATGCACGCCTCCATGCCTTATTGCATTTCAAGTCGCAGCAGGCGGCTGAAAAATCTTATATCGCTGCACGGGTGATTGCACGCAATCCCGCGCGAATTGCAAATACGATATTGATCGATGCCGGTACAGATGAAGGCGTACAGGCCCGTATGCCTGTTGTGACTGCGGATGGGTTGGTGGGGCGTATCGTGGAAGTACACGGCTATACTGCTATTGTACAGTTGCTTGTAGATCACAACTGTCGGGTCAGCGCTGTGGTGCAGCGACACAGCCGCATAAATGGTATTGTGTCTTTTGAAGATGGCACATTCTATTTAAAAAATGTGTCGCTTCGAGGGGATATTAAAGTTGGAGATTTGATCGTATCATCTGGTTTGGGCGAACTCTTTCCAAAAGGACTTTACGTGGGGCAGGTTGCCGAAGTAGGGGATGAAGTACAGGGTTTGTTTAGAGAGGTTATTCTGGCACCAGGCGTAAATTTCCACAATTTGGAAGAAGTCTTTGTACTGAAGACCCGTTCACCGATCAACAAATAAAGTGTCACAATTGAATCGATTTTTTGAGTTCCCTGAGGGCAGTGCCTTCGGGGGATTTTTTGTAGTAGGTATCCAGTGGAAAGCATCCCGATATCATGCCATTTCGGGGGGCTGTGGTGCAGTCGCTAAAGGTTCGACAAAGTTTGCGTTTGGAAGTTTCGCCCTTTTGGAGTACATCTACGGGCAAATCGGGATAGGACAGCACCATGCGCCCCAGACCGATAAAATCTACCTTGCCATCGCGCACGAGCGTTTGGGCAACGTGGGGCAGAAATTCCTGGAGGTAGGAATAAGCCGTACCGACGATGAGCAAATCAGAAAATTGTTTTTTGATTTGTGCAGTAATGCCAACTTGACGGGCAACGCCCACGAGTGGGTCTTCGGGGGGTTGATAGCCATCAGAGGGAGGAAAATAAGCAGGCCGCTGAATGTGGGGGTTGTAGTAAGGACTGCCTGCTGAGAGATTGACAAGCACAATATCGAGTTCGCGCAGCAATTCGAGGAAGCGACAGGTTTCGGCGATATTTGTGGCGATGGGATTGTCTTCATCAATGCCAAAACCGTACTTATAGGGTAGGTATTCGGAAAAATCTTCGGGAATGCCGGGTCCGAGTTTCTTGCCCTCGGATTGTTCGGGGTCGGGATAAAAAGGCACAAAATCGAATGCACTGAGGCGCACACCTATTTTGAGACCGGGACAATCGGTGCGAATGCCCGCGACGATTTCGCGAAGAAATCGCGTTCGGTTTTCAAATGAGCCGCCATAAGGTCCCGGCCGGGTAAAGGCACTTAAAAATTCGTGACCGATATAACCGTGGCAGTGTTTGACATCGACAAACTGATATCCGAGGTCATGCGCCATACGTGCGGCACTGCAATAGTCGTCAATCAGGCTTTTGATTTCGCTATCGGATAGCAAGGGATCGTCCGAGTCAATACCAAATTTGCGGTCGAGAATCGGATGGCGATACACAATGCGGGGCTCGAGTTTGATTTTATCATTGGGTCTGCAAAAACGACCCGAGTGGGTCAGTTGAAGGCCGATGAGCAGGTCATCGGTGTTGCCGATGTGTTCCCGGTGTGCCGATAAGAGTTCTTCGCGGAGTTTGCCCAGGCCGGTTTTGGTATGTTCGGCTGCAAAGAGTTGATTGGGATTTGCGCGTCCTTCATGACGCACGGCAACGGCTTCGCCGCCCCATATTAATTTTGCACCACTAAGGCCAAAGTTTTGCCATCTCCGGAGGGTATATTCTGAGGGATTGCCATCAATTTCGCCGTCCCAGCCCTCCATGGGGTGGATGCAAAAGCGATTGCCAATGCGAAAGCCCTGACACTCGCTTGTTTGGGCAAGCGGAGATTCTGGTGCTTTGAGAACTTCGTCATCGCAGGGTAGGTCAATCCCCAGGCTGTTGACATGTGCTTTGAATGATTCGACGGTTTTGTGATGTCCGATGCGCTGGTATTTTGCCAGAGGCATTGGCACTCCTTGGGCGAAATGGTTTGCATTATATGCCTTAGAAAGCTATGAATATACCAAAGGATGTTTTGGGAAGCAATGTTTCTGAAAGGAGTCACTATGGCAGCGGAAAATTATGTTCAGATTGTCGTGCCTGGCGATGAGCCGGTACAGATTGCGGGATCACCCCATCTGGAGCGATTGGCAAGTTATGGCGATGTGACGCTTTACGATACGCGACCCGTATCATTAAAAGAAAAGGTCGAACGGGTAAGGGACGCCGATGTGATTATGAACACGCGCGGTGCTGTGACGTGGGGCGAGCAAGAGTTTAGCCAATTGCCAAAGTTGAAAATGATTACGACGTGTTCTATTGGCACAGATATGTTCGATCTGGCGGCCGCAAAAAAGCGTGGGATTGTGATATGCAACCAGCCGGGAAGAACAGCACCGGTTGTGGCAGAGCACATGTTTGGCCTGATGTTTGCCGTTGCAAAACGCGCTGCATATTTAACCACAGAGATGAAAAAGGGAGGCTGGCCCAGGCGGGATAATGTGATGCTTCAGGGCAAAACCCTGGGGATTATTGGTGCAGGCAATATTGGTGCTGAGATGGCGCGACTTGCCCAAGCGATTGGGATGGAGGTGATTGCGTGGACATTTCATCCGTCACCTGAACGGGCGGAAAAACTCGGCGTGCGATTTGTCGAGTTGGATACACTGCTCGAAACTTCTGATGTCGTCAGTCTGCATGTGGCGTTGACAGATGATACCCAGGGGATGATCGGTAAAGCCGAATTGGAAAAGATGAAAGCAGATGCGCTATTGCTGAATGGCGCACGCGGTGCAGTGGTTGATTCGGACGCGCTTGTCGATGCGTTAAACAGTGGGCATATCGGCGGAGCAGGTATCGATGTGTACGAAGAAGAACCGACACCACCCGATTATCCCCTTCTTGCGTGTGAACAGGTGGTGCTTACGCCGCATTGTGCAGATATGACGCCAGAAGGTGTCGATCTGCTCAATAGCGGCGCAGTTGAGAATGTGATCGCATTTTTGGAGGGACAGACGCAAAATGCGGTGACTTAGCTTTCGATATACCCCTCTCGGGTCAAGAGTTCGGCCATCAGGACAGCACCACCTGCTGCACCGCGTACAGTATTATGGCTGAGGGCGATGAATTTGTAATCGAAGAGATTGTCTTCGCGCAAGCGACCGAGTGTAATGCCCATGCCGTTTTCCGCATCGCGGTCTGTGCGCGTCTGCGGGCGGTCATCGCCTTCGATGTACGCGAGAAATGTTTTGGGTGAGGAGGGCAGCCCTATAGCTCTGTGGTCGCCCTCAAAGCTTTGCCAGCGGGAGAGGATGTCCTTTGCCGTGGGTTTTTTGTCAAAGGATACAGATACGGCTGCCATGTGTCCATCTGTGACGGGAACCCGAACGCATTGGGCTGATATGATCGGACTGCGTTTGGGCACAATTTCATCTTTGACGATTTTGCCCCAAATCTTGTGGGGTTCGTTTTCACTTTTGTCTTCTTCACCGCCGATATAGGGAATGATATTGTCTATCATTTCTGGCCAGGTCTCAAAGGTTTTACCCGCACCGGAAATGGCCTGATAAGTGCATATAGAGGCGCTGGAAGGCCCAAATTCTGACAATGCGTGAAAAGCCGGTACATAAGGCTGAATGGAGCAATTGGGTTTTACGGCAATAAAACCGCGTTGGGCACCCAGACGTTTGCGTTGCTCCGGAATGATTTCGGCGTGTTCTGGATTGATTTCTGGCATAAGGATGGGTACGTCGGGGGTCCAGCGGTGCGCCGAATTATTGGAGATGACCGGGGTTTCGGCTTTTGCATAAGCTTCTTCGAGTCTGTAAATTTCCTCTTTTTCCATGTCGAGCGCGCAACAGATGAAATCGACTTGTGATGCGATAGCGTTAACCTCGCGCACATCTTGCACGACGAGGTCGGATACTGTTGCGGGAATGGGAATATCGCGTTGCGTCCATCGGCCTTTCACAGCTTCTCGATAGGTTTTTCCGGCAGAGCGCGGGCTGGCGGCGATGGAGGCAATTTCAAAATAGGGATGATCGGCGAGCAATGTGACAAAGCGCTGCCCGACCATGCCGGTTGCTCCGAGAATTCCAACTTTGAGTTTGGACATCAGTTTTTCCTTTCTGCGGATCTGAAAATAAAAAAACAGCCGGTTGCCAGAGTAGAAGCATGCCGACTGCATATAGCAGAGACTGCCCACAAGAGAGTGCTCCACGGAAAATATCCCGTGACAGTTCAGCAGATATTATCTGCTGACCCAGCCAAATGCCCTGCGGTGGAATATTTGGCTTCGGCATCCCGACCCTTTCATCTGGCCTGTAGATCCGCTTTCTGGTGCCAGATTACTGATGACGGGACGCGCCTCTACTCTTGGTGGGGAGAAACTTCACATATTCTTTATTTTTTGTCAACCCGAAAATGAAATATGCCGCTGTATAGGCGAATCTGCAAATCTGCGATAGTAGTTGGGTGGTTGGGCGGGGTTCGTCTATTCGTCTATGAACTGGCCTGAGAGGCGGCCAGTTGTACACCGCTCCGTCTATTCGCCCTTTGTATTGTATTAGATACATTGCCTTTATTTTTTTATATTTCGTATATCCTCTTAACCACGCCTAAATCACACAAGGAGAATTTTATGAATATGGTGGTGATTTGTTGCGATACGTTTCGCGCCGATATTGTTGGAGCGGACAAAAAGTTTAGCCATGTGAAAACGCCTCATTTGGATCAGTTGGCTTCTGATGGCCTGATCTTTAATCGCTGTTTTGCAGAGGGTTTGCCGACGATTCCTTTTCGGCGGTGTGTGTTTACGGGTATTCCGTCTTTTCCCTGGCGGTTTGATACGCCAAATGAAGGGCTTCAGCCAGCAGGCTCTGGCTGGCATCCGATTCCGCCAGATCAGGATACGCTCGCGGAACGCCTGCACGATGCGGGTTTTGTTACGGGTCTGGTCGCAGATACCTATCACATGTTTAAGCCGACCCAGAATTTCACGCGGGGTTTTTTGTCGTGGCGATTTATTCGCGGTCAAGAACAAGATGGATATCGCTCGGGTCCACTGTCGCGTATCGATCTGGCAGCGCATGTACGGGATGGAGATGCAGATCCGAGGAAACATGCGGTGATTGTTCAGTATTTGCTCAATATGCTGGATCGGCAGGAGGGCGAAGAAAATTATCTCGCTGCCCAGGTGTTTCGCGAGGCATCGCAATGGGTGGAGGACAATAGGAGTAACAAGCCATTTTTCTTGTGGATTGACAGTTTTAGTCCACACGAGTTATGGGATCCGCCAAGGCAGTATGCCGATGCTTATTTTTCAGATCCTTCCGTGAAGGATTATATCCATCACAGTGTCCTGTCCATTGGCGATGTGACCGATGCGGAAATAGAGCGCACAAAAGCATTGTATATGGGCTATGTCACATTTGTGGATCGCTGGATTGGGCATTTGCTGGAAACGATTGACCGATTGAATCTGAGGGACGATACTGTGGTGATGTTCATATCCGATCACGGCACACAATTGATGGATAGGGGGCGGTTTGGCAAGGGCGGTAATGCGCTTTTTCCATTTAATACGCAGATCAATTGGATCGTTCGCCATCCGGATGGACCGCGCGGGCAGCAGTCGGATATCTGGACACAGAATCAGGATATTACGCCGACGATTCTCAATATGCTGGGCGTTGACTATGAAGAGATGGAAGGGGTAGATGCATGGGCAGGTGTGACGGGTGCGAGTGAACCAGCTCGCGATTATATCACAACGGGTTGGGCAACGAATTTTAATGTGCGGGATGATCGGTATAGCGTACACATGGATGTAGGGACAAGGTCCCCCGAAGCCACGGTTTACGATTTGAGTGTGGATGCCGATGAGAAAAAGCCCCTGAGTGACCCGCCCCGTGAGGTCGTTGCACAGGCATTGGAACGGGCGCGTACTGTGATTGGAGATTTCCCCGATGTATTTAGCGCGTACAAACAAAGACACGCGGCGCGGGCGATGCGGACGTTTATGAATAAGTACGGCTTGGGGAGGTAGGAAGATTATCCACGAAGGACACGAAGGACACGAAGAAAGGCATGTAGGGGCGGGTTTGTAACCCGCCAATGATTTTCAAACGAGGAAAAAATTGAACTATAGAGTTGAACAACATCCCGATCACCACCGGTTGCGTCACATCACAATTGACGGCGATACCGCAGCGGCTTATGTGCGCGAAGTGTCAGATCTTTCGGAGCAGCGATTGACTTATGTGCCATATTTGAGATTGATCGCTGCCGATTGTCTGCAAAATATAGTAGGTGATGATTTTTTCGAGCATATCAATGCGATTGTTAGAGACCGTGCAACCGGGGGGTTTACCGTTGCGGCTGAAGGTGGGTTTGAGACGATGGATCAGCGCGTTGCTTTTGGGACGGCTGTTTCGCATGCGATCGGGATTCCCAATTTTGACGATATGACGGGGAATTATTACGCCTGTTTTGAGGTGAAGGATACGGATAATAGCGATTCGTATTTGCGTCAGGCGTATCGCCTGTTCACGCTCCATACCGATGGGACGTATGTCCGCGAGCGCACAGATTGGATTTTGATGATGAAGATGGAGGAGCACGATGCGGTGGGGGGAGAGTCACGGCTGTTGCATCTGGATGATTGGGAAACGTTAGAGCACTTTGCCAGCCATCCACTGGCTTCTTTACCTCTGGTCTATCAGTCGCCGCCGAGTAAGAATTATCCCGTTACGATTGAAAAAACGACGTTCTACGAACAAGACGGCAAAGCGTGTGTGTGTTTTATCGATCAGTTTGTCTATCCCGAGACCATTGAGCAGGGCCGATATCTGCGCGATCTTTCCGATTCGATGGAAGCGTCGCAGGGGGTGGTTTCGCTGCCCTTGCCACCCGATCATCTCGTGGTGCTCAACAACCATTTCTGGTTGCACGGACGCGAGGCGTTTGAGAAAAATCCCAATCTCTATCGCTTGCTGATGAGGCAGAGAGGGTATTTTAGAGATAAAACTTGACATATTGCACTTGAGACGTTATATGTACTTTGAAGGGCACCAAAAAAGAAGACCGCGTGTTGCACAAGGACAAGACACACGCGGCCTTCAACGAAGTAACCCTTTTACAAGGGTGCCTACAATTTAACCCTTCCTGATTGATTTGTCAACTCGCAAAGAAAGGAGGTAGTCAAAGTCCTTAGATAGGCGACCTGAAGCCACGAAGCCAATGCAGGTACGTATCGTGTTCAACCTCATTAAAAAGGAAAGGATTTCAGTCATGGATTTGTTTAAAAAGACTGAGGAACTTTACGAAGATTATTGGCGCAAAACCAAAAGCAAAAGAGAGGAGACAAGCACAATGCCTTTTTTTTTAATTCCCATTATAGTTAGTGGAGTAGTAACCTGGAAGAAGGTCGTTGAAGAAGAAGAGACGAAGCGATACGCGATCTCCGCTGAAGAGCGGAAAACCATTCACATGATCAATGTTCAGCGCGACCTGTTGATGACGCATCTCGAACGCTCCTTTGACGAACGGAGAGAGAACTTCCGGAAATTCTTCGATAGTTTAGATCGGGCAATTGACAAGGGAGATACTGTTACTGTCGCCGCGACTTTGAACTCAATCGTCGAGCTAGCGCAGTCGAGTCCCTTCAAGGACATCGCCTCTGTGAAGGATGTCCGAGAGGTCATGGCAGATCAAGACAAAGTGTACGAAATATAATGGACGCTTGATCCTATCTTGATTGAGTATTGAAAAAAAAGGCCCGTTGATCGGTTATGATCAACGGGCCTTAGCGTTGTACTCGAGAGGAAATAATGGATGATCGACCAATATGCAAAATACCTGATTCTCGTGATACTTGCGGGCTGGACAATTGGCGCGCGTGAATGCGCCGCGCAACGCCTTTTACGCCTCGTCACTCGGATCTCGTGCAGGAATTCTGGCGCTGGCAAGCGGTTTTTTTGTCGAGCGAGTTCGAGTTGGGACGTTGGTTGTTTGAGATTGGGAAATCACGTCACGCATCCAATGCTTGCTCAAATGCCTCGATAAATGATGCTATTCGAAACTTTCCAATGTCAGAATTAGATGCTCCGGAAAGTCAGGAGGTAAGTTTGTTCGATATCGTTTTTCGCTGGTCAACCAGATACAATCAAGTTTGTTTGCCAGGACGATATAAGTCGCATCATAAAATCCGCGATTAAAGCGGATTGCAAAATCCAAAATTGTTTGTCGATCTTGTACGCTCAAGTCACAAAATACAATTGGCAATTCAGAGAATGTTCGATACGCTTCTATTGCTTGCTCTGTTTCGATACGCTGCCTACCACTGCGCTGTGCCCGGGTGATAATGTGACCTAATTCATACTCGAGAATATGCGGTGCATAAAAGACGATCTCTTTAGCTAAGAACCGAATGAGAAACGTCTCTGCAATATCTACCACGTCTTCGTCGTTTAAGAACCACTTAGCAGCAACTGACGCATCTAAAACGTATCTTTCATTGATCATTTAACCGCCTTAAAATCGCACCAGAATTTACTACCACAGGACCAATAGCTTTCCGAATCTTTTTTATTCGATTAAATAATTTTTTTTCTGATGCGTTCAGTTTGCGTATATCGCCTCGAATGAGTGGTCGTGTTGTCATCTGTTCAGGCATATTGTTTCTCCTTTGCTTTCTACTAATTTACGGACTTTCCAATTATTCTTCAACCTGATTAACGATTGCCTATAATTCTGCGGATGCTAAAATTTCGGTGCTGGAAAATCTGGAAGCGGCGTGTTGCGAAATATCTCCCATTCTGTGCGGAGATCGTTGAGCCATGGGAGAAGGGTTTGGAGACGCGATTCGAGTTGGGCTTCAAAGAGCGATTCTGGCTCAACTGGGCTGCCATTGGATTCGATGACCTGGAGGGTATTTTCATTAAACGCGGCGGGATCGCCGTGTAAGCCAACGATAATGGGCTGCACAAATCGGTCGCGCGCGTCGCCCGGTCGCCAAAAATCGTAGTATCTCAGAATGCCTCGATGTTTGAAATTCCAGAGGACATAATGCTTGAGGTGATTGGGATAATTGGCGAGGGACGCGCCGCTGCCATACAGGATACCGCCATTGACGCGATCGAGTAGGCTGGCATAAGGTTGAGCACCATGGGCGTCAATGCGTTGATCTGAACGCATGTCATAACGCCAGTACACGGTTCCGGCAGAGCGACTGTTCGTGCCCGGTCCATGCCAGTGGCCTGCGAGGTCTTCTGACAGCCCGACCCATACGCCATAACCGCCATCGCTGGCAATAGATGAATGGCCCAGATTTCCCGCCTGTGTGACGTGGTACACAGATACTGCAGAACTCAAACTTACGCGAAGGGCGCGATTGCAATTGATGAAGGATGTGCGCCGTATCCAGGAATTGACACATCGGTTGAGCCGGAGCAAACTCCAGCCACCATCATGAATGGCGTCTTTGTGGTGGACAAAATCATCCAGCCAGGTGCCGTGAAAGCTGATGTCTTCAACGCCGACCTCTTCAAGGTGCTGATACTCGCGCACGGTCCAGTTATGCGTGTGGTTGACATCGGTGTGCAGGGGTTCATTGAGGCGAATTCGATTGCCCTGTATTTCGGCTATACTGTGCTTTTCGCGCACTTGTATCCCGTTGGTCAGCATGGCCGTCCAGATGGATTCTGCCGAGTACGGCGCGAGAAATTCCGAGATGGCTACGGTGCTGTTCATATAGAACGTAATCCATTGGCCTGGAAAGAGTCTGGAAGCGTCTGCTACTGTGATGTAGAAGGTCTCTCGGTCAGCGCTTTCCGTAATGGACGTCAGGGATCTATCGCTTGTATTGCGGGGTTGGAAAATGAACATATAGGGCGATGTCCACAGTTGTTCGGGATTGAGTGGCGGCATGTAGTTCACCTGGCGGATGATCGTGCCTCCGCTTCGGCTGCCGCTGCCTCTGAGGATGATATTGCTGTTGCGGATGTAGATGGGCTGGTTGTTGTCGGCGTTGGTATTGACGAGAAATTCGCCTGGGGGAAAGAAGACAATGCCGCCGTTGTTTTGCTCGGCTGCGGCAATTGTGCGTACGATGGCTGCCTGATCGGAGAGGCCATCGTTGGGGATAGCGCCATAAGCTGTGACGTCGAATACGTCGCCCTGGATATCTGGAACGGGTTTGTCAAAGTAGTGATAGCCCGCGTAGGAAAAATCGGGCAAAATGGGTTCTGTGCCATTCTCTTTGGCCGCTACAAATTGTGTCCAGGTGTGTGCGGGACCACTCTGAGGTAAGTAAGATATCCAACTGCTTCGCGTTTGTATATAATTTGCAACCTGCGCCCAAATTGGGATAGGATGTGTACTGGAAGGATCGCGTGAGGCGAGAATATCCCGAGGAATTGGCACGCGAATCAGAGTTGTTCCCGCTTGAATGGTCTGTGTCAACAGGGTCTGGGTTTCGGTTCCTACCGCAATACTCAATGGTTGTGTGGTGTAATTTTCAAATGTGATGGGTATGTACCACTGCGTGCCGTCAGATCCGAATCCAGCTACGAAAGTGAGAAAATCTCCAAAACCGATTTGTCCGTCAGAATTGAGATCGTAGATGGGATCATATCCCGCATCGGTCTGGGTTGCACCGAATTTTTGGGCGAAGAGTAGAAAATCAGTAAAACCAACGGCTCCATTGCCATCAAAATCGAGATGGTCAATGGAGCCTTTTTCCTGTACTGGCGCGTCAACTTGCCAGGAAAAGGTCTGATCGACGGTTGCAATATGGTCAATGAGCAGGCGTGCATTTGAATTTGGGCCGGTTTCTGTTCTAAATGTCATGTATCGCCTGTTGTAATCGGGTTCTCTACCCCAGTTATCGTATTGGGGTTTTGACAGTTCTATAACGGCAAGTTGCCAACCTTGAGGCGGTGTTTGTCCCTCCCAGATCGTATATACGGCTTCCATGCCGCCGACCAGGGGATAGTTGCGAACCTTGATTTTGAGGTCCCTCAGGCCACTGCCTTCTACTTTCCACCAGAAGCTCAAGCTGTGTTTTTTGGAGATGTCCTGCCCTGTGCTGAAAAAATTGTAGGTGAAAAATCCCGTCTGACCTGCAGGTAGAGAGGCTGCGATGGCAAAGCGACCCTCTGGCGCGTCTTTAGACAATTGTAAGCCACTGGACCATCCGGAAAGATTGTCGCAATCGGTCAGGGTTTGCACCGGATCGCTGGCAAAGCAAACACAGGTCCACAGAAATACAATTGTGAAGGCGGTAATTGATCGCATGGTTTTTCCCGTCAACTGTTCTATTGGAGGTTTGTCTAATATACTCAATTAGCGCTTGGAGAGACAAGTCTTTCGTGCCATATTGTCTGCCTGTGGGACATGGCGACATATCGGTTGATGTCAAAATGGGATATTTGTGGCGATCTGACAGGTTGGGAGATGGGCGGAAATCTGAAAAAATGGTGAGGAAAATTTTTAAAATTTTTATTTACAATATGTTATTAAAATTTTTGAGAAAACAGAAAATAGTGGCACGGGAGTTGCAACAGAAATAGGGCGAGACGAACAAGCAACCAATAACCAATAACAGGAGGTATTGTGATGGCACTTATTCGTTGGCAGCAACCCCGTGAGTCTTTCGCGCTGAATCGCGAAATCGACAATCTGGTGAGCAAGTTCTGGGGCGACCTGGATACCTGGCACGGCACGGGCTGGAATCCCCGCGTGGATGTAGTGGAATCGGATCATGAATTTACCGTTCACGCCGAATTGCCCGGGCTGAACAAGGATGATATCAAGGTGACGCTCGAAGACAATGTGCTCACAATTGAAGGCGAGCGGAAGCGCGAAGATGAGCAGAAGGATAAGCATTTCTTCCGTCGTGAACGTTCCTACGGGAAATTTAAGCGCGCCTTCAAGCTCGGCACAGAAGTACAAGCCGACAAAATTGCTGCGAATTACAAGGACGGGATTTTGACCCTCACTTTGCCCAAGTCTGAAGCGGCGAAACCCCGCCAAATCGATGTTGCGGTATCGTAATTGAGTGAGCTCGTCAATCGCCGGGCCATCTCGCAAGGGCGGGATGGCCCTTTTTTATGGAAAAAACAAAATGGATATGAACAAATTGACACAGAAATCGCAGGAGGCTTATGAGGCACTTGAAAAATACGGTGTTGATCTGGTAGCCGAGGCGCGCGCGGGCAAATTGGATCCCGTGATTGGGCGCGATGAGGAAATTCGCCGCGTGATTCGCATTTTGTCGCGCAAGACCAAAAATAACCCGGTGCTAATTGGTGAACCCGGTGTGGGCAAGACCGCGATTATCGAAGGGCTGGCGCAGCGGATTGTGCGGGGCGATGTGCCCGAATGGCTCAAAGATCGGTCGGTTTTTTCTCTGGATATGGGTGCATTGATGGCTGGTGCAAAATATCGGGGCGAATTTGAAGAGCGTTTGAAAGCTGTTTTGAATGAGATTAAACAGAGCGACGGTCATATTTTGTTATTTATTGACGAGGTCCACACGATTGTGGGCGCGGGTAAGACGGAGGGATCTACGGACGCGGGGAATATGCTTAAACCGATGCTGGCGCGGGGTGAATTGCACTGTATTGGGGCGACAACGCTTGACGAACACCGCCAGTATCTCGAAAAAGACGCTGCTCTGGAGCGGCGCTTTCAACCCGTGATGGTTGATGCGCCATCTGTCGAGGACTCTATTTCGATTCTGCGGGGTTTACGCGAGCGATTTGAGATTCACCACGGAGTGGGGATTCAGGATAATGCGCTGGTCAATGCCGTGGTGTTGTCAGATCGATATATTTCAGATCGTTTTTTGCCCGATAAGGCGATTGATCTGGTGGATGAGGCGTGTGCAATGGTGCGGACAGAGATCGACTCCCTGCCTTCAGAACTGGATGCTGTGACCCGTCGCGTGATGCAGTTCGAGATTGAGGAAGCCGCGTTGAAAAAAGAAAAGGATAAGTCGAGTCGGGAGCGGTTGCAGACACTTCAGAAAGAGTTGGCCGATTTGAGAGATCAAGCAGATGCGATGCGCGTGCAGTGGGAGAATGAAAAGCAGGAACTGGATGGGGTGCGAACTTTGCGAAAGGAGATTGAGCAGACAAAACGCGAGATCGAGGAGGCAGAGCGGCAGTACGATCTCAACCGCGCCGCAGAATTGAAACACGGCACATTGCCCGATTTGGAACGGCAACTCAAAACCGCCGAAGATTCTCAATTGATGGATAATCGGTTGTTGCGCGAGGAGGTAACAGAGGAGGAAATCGCCGAGATTGCATCGCGGTGGACGGGTATTCCGGTGACGCGATTGGTCGAGGGAGAGCGCGAAAAGCTGCTGCGGTTGGACGATATTTTGCACGAGCGCGTCGTCGGGCAGGATGAGGCGGTTTCTCTGGTGGCCGATGCGGTGATTCGGGCGCGTGCGGGGATCAAGGATCCGCGTCGTCCCATCGGGTCGTTCATTTTTTTAGGCCCATCCGGCGTTGGCAAGACCGAACTTGCTCGCTCACTATCAGAAGTACTTTTTGATAGCGAAGACAGTATGATTCGCGTCGATATGAGCGAGTATATGGAAAAACACGCAGTGTCTCGTTTGATCGGTGCCCCCCCTGGCTACATCGGGTATGACGAAGGAGGGCAGTTGACAGAAGCGGTGCGTCGTAAACCGTATTCGGTGATTTTGTTCGACGAGATTGAAAAGGCTCACAGCGATGTTTTCAATATTTTGCTTCAGTTGCTCGAGGACGGCCGCTTGACAGATGCACAAGGGCATGTCGTGGATTTTAAGAATACGGTGATAATTATGACATCAAATATCGGTTCGCCGTATTTGCTCGAGGGTGTGACTGATGATGGTGAAATCTGCGAATCTGCACGCGATGCGGTGATGACGGAATTGAGACAGCAGTTCAGACCCGAATTTCTCAATCGTATAGATGATGTGGTGCTGTTTAAGCCGCTGTTGTTGTCGGAGATCACCAAAATTGTGGATCTGCTTATTGTGGATTTGTGTAACCGGTTGTCCAACAGGCAGATTGGCCTCACACTGACAGAGGATGCAAAGATGCTTATCGCCCGAAAAGGGTTTGATCCAGTGTTTGGCGCACGCCCCCTCAAACGGTTCTTACAGCACGAATTGGAGACGCGCATTGGGCGTGCGTTAATCAGTGGCGATATATTGGATGGCGCGCAGATTGAGGTGGATGTGTCAGACGGTGATCTGGTGATTAAAGATGCGAGAGGTGGGGAGTAAGAAGGGAGAAATATATATGATTAAGCCCGGGTGAGCTTCTGGAGAAGTTTATCCGGGCTTTTTGTTTTTTGCATCGCCTTTTTCCTCTTTACTCCTGTTATTCTCCGCTGTATCATTTGGAACCATATCTGTTTCATCTTGCATATCACGAAATCCTGTACATCCCAGTTCAAAATATTTGAGGAGGTATTTATGGCGGAAAGAGTGAAAGTGGCTGCGTTGGGGCTGGCACACGATCACGTGTGGTCAAATTTGCGCGCGCTCAAAGCGCTGGATAATGCCGATCTGGTGGCTGGTGCAGATGGCAATGCAGAGTTGCGAGAACAATTTGTTGAAGCTACGGGTTGTGAGCTGGTATATGACGATTTTGAAGCGTTGCTGGACAATGAGGAGCCGGATGCGGTGTTTGTATTTACTCCGACAGCACATCACGCCAATGTGGTGGAATTGTGTGCGCCGCGCGGAATTCATGTGATGGTAGAAAAACCGATGGCGGCGACTTTAGAGCAAGCAGACCGCATGTTGACGGCTGCGCGAAAGGCGGGGACGGTGTTGATGGTCAATTGGCCGACGGCGTGGAATCGCGGCATCCGCACGGCTTATCGCCTGGTGCAAGAAGGCGCGATTGGACAGGTGTGGCAACTGTTGTGGCGCGGTGGACATTGTGGACCGGATGAGTTGGGGTGTTCCGAACATTTTTGCGATTTCCTATTTGATAGCCATCTCAATGGCGCAGGTGCTTTTAACGATTACGGGGGATATGGCGCGAGTTTGTGCGTGTTGTTTTTGGGGCGGCCAAACAGCGTGGTGGGAATGGCGGGGCGGCTATTGAAAACGCATTTGCCCGTGGATGACAATGGGATGATGATTTTGCGCTATCCAAATGCGATGTGCCGGCTGGAGATGACATGGACAGAAGCTGTGCCGAACAAGCCGCCGCACGATTTGATGTTGCACGGGACGGAAGGGACGATTATTGCGGGAAACGATGTTGTTTTGTACACCCGCGATTGTAAAGACGGTAAAACAATTGCGCCAGATACATTGCCCGAAGGGGAAAATAATGCCTCCGAACATTTTATTTATTGTATTCAATCTGGCGCATCGCCCGGTTTTGTGACTTGCGCGGATTTGTCGCGCAATGCACAGGAAATTATGGAGGCGGGGCTTATTTCTGCGACCAATGGCAATGCCCTGGCATTGCCCATTGAAGATCATTTGTTCAGGGAGTAGGGGATGCGGTGGTTTATTCTCGTCGTATTTACCATTGTTTTCGCCGCTCAAAGCGCGGCGCAAGAGGGTGAGATTAATCGGGACAGTCTTGCAGTTTTGTTGGCTGAAGTCCCTGTTGATACGCTGGCCGCAAAACTGGGCGATTCTCTGTTTTCACCCCCAGAGGGGAAGGCGCGTATTTTGCGCGATGCTTACGGCGTACCCCACATTTATGGGCGCACAGATGAGGATGTCGCGTTTGGTTTTGGCTATGCACAGGCAGAAGATCATCTCCTGCAGATGTTGAAGAATTTTCGTCAAGCCAGAGGGCGTTTAGCCGAAGTCGAGGGCACTTCGGCCTTAAAATTAGATGAAATGGCTTTGCAATGGCGCATCCACAGCGTTGCGGGTGAACGGTATGGGGATATTTCTGAGGAGACGCGACAATATATCGCGGCTTTTGTTGAGGGCATCAACCACTATATTGAAATTCATCGGCAGGTATTGCCACAGTGGGTGCAGGATGTGCGGGCGGTAGATGTAGTGGCTCTTGCGCGGTGGATTTTGTTCTTGTTTGCCGAGCAGACCGGTGAATCTGAATTGGCTCGTGTGGGATTGACAACATCGGTTCCCAAATTGCCGGGGTCCAATCTGTGGGTTGTCGGACCATCCCGGTCTGGCAGCGGCGCACCTGTGCTGGCGATGGATCTGCAATTGCCATACACAACGCCTTTTCAGCTTTGCGAAGCGCATCTGGTCAGCAATGCGGGTTTGAATGTGATGGGGGCAACATTTTTTGGACTGCCAGTTATTTTTGCCGGTCACAATGACCACATGGCCTGGTCAATGACTTCCAATGATATTGATGTTTTTGATTTGTACGAAGAGCGTCTGGATCCCCTCAATCCCAGACGCTATTTTTATGGGGATGAGAAAAGGCGCGTGGTGTCGCGGCGCGTGAAAATCCATAGCGAGGAGGGGATGCGGGAAGTTGAACGCGAATTTCTCTATACCGATCACGGTCCAGTCTATAAGACGATTGGCAACTGGGCTTATGCTGCGCGTACGAGTGTGGCTGATCGCGTGGATGCAATGGGTCAGTTATTGGCGATGAATCGCGCGGGGTCACTGAGCGCGTTTCAGCAGGCGCTTTCGCGTTTAGAGCTACCGGTTTTTAATGTGATATACGGCGATGTGATGGGTGAGATTTTTTACGTGTTTAATGGTCGCTGTCCCGTGCGATCAGAAAATTTCGATTGGCGCGCGCCTGTGCCGGGCTGGATGCCTGAGACAGAGTGGAGAGGTATGATCGCATTTTCTCAATTGCCGCAAGTGCACAATCCCGCTTCTGGCTCTTTGCAGAATTGCAATGTCTCGCCAGATGTGGTTGCGATTGATAGTGGTTTTAAAAGGGAAGATTTCCCTCCGTTTTTGGGGTGGGGGACACCCAATTATCGCGCACAGCGAATTGTGAACTGGTTGCTCACGCATCAAAATATCGTGGTTGGCGATATGCAGGCTTTGCTTAGAGATGATTATCTCGTTGACGCAGAAGAATATAAAGGGCTGATTTACCGCGCTTATAACCGCGCCTGGCCCGTGCTATTCGATCCCAACTGGGAGGTTGGCAAGGCTGTTCAAATTCTCAGGGCATGGGATAATCGGGCGAGTTTAGAGAGCGTTGGCACGCTTTTGTTTTCGATCTGGAAGGCCCGATTCGATTCGTCCTTCGCACAGGTTCCACAAAAGCGAGATATTTTGGTTCGAGAAAAGGTCGCATTGGAGGCATTGCAGCAGGCGGTCGCATATATGACCGCGACTTATGGACGATTGGATGTGCCCTGGGGGCAGGTGCATTACTTGAAGAGGGGAGATCGCACTTTTCCGATGAGCGGTGCGCCTTCTGGCACAGAGGCTTTGCATCAGACACTAACGCAAATAGAAGCAGATGGGACAATGGTTATCGAAGGAGGATCGGCTTTTGGAATGGTGGTTTCGCTGGTGCAGCCAGTGCAGTCGTGGAGTGCGCTGGCTTATGGCAATAGCGAGGATCCCGAGTCTCCCCATTATGACGATCAGGCCGATTTGCAACATCGCAATACATTTAAGAAAACGGTTTTTACAACTGGCGATTTGCAACCCGTTCTGACGGATCTTACAACAGTTCCTTATGATTCCGAAGAAGCCGAGCGTCAATCGCTGAAAGCTCTCTGGCGTAAGCAGTTGCAAATAGGTGTGGTTGCACCTGATTCTACGAATGCTGAGCCGGAGTCCTCACAAGACGATTAAAAAGCCGGGATTTGTTTTTTTATCGTATCAGGAGGTGTTCATGCGTTTTTGGGTATTATTTTGGGCGTTGATAGTAGTTGCTATTCCCAACCATATATATGCACAGGGTACCGTACAACAGGTGGTGGGTGATCTCGTATATATAGAAGGGCTTTCGGCTGATCTGGATGGCAAATTGCGGGTTGCAGGCGATGATGGTGCAGTTTTGCAGGTGATCAAGGTGTTGTCCAATGTGGTGGTTGCACGCGTGGTTGAGGAAAATGGTTCGCCGGTAAAATTCGGGGATCGGACTCAGGTAGATGATGGCACGCTTGCGGGTTCACCGCGCAGGGTGGTGCATGCAACGCGGGTTGCTGATGCGCCGCGCATTGACGGACGGTTGGACGATGCGGCTTGGCAACAGGCACAGGCCGCGGTGGGATTTGTTCAGCGCGATCCGAAATACTGGATGCCGGTGACTGAGCGGACAGTTGTGAAAATTATTTATGACAATGAGAAAATTTATTTTGGTTTTGAATGTTATGACAAAAATCCCGGTCTCATTGTTACCAATAATATGCGCCGAGATTCTCAGCTTTCCGGCGATGACAATATTCAATTGTTGCTCGATCCGTTTAATGACAAACAGAATGGGGTTTTCTTTTTTGTCAATGCACTCGGCGCGCGGACAGATATGCTTTTGTCAAATGAAGGGCGAACGACGAATGAAGATTGGGATTGTATCTGGGAAGTGCGGTGTGTACGTCACGAGAGGGGCTGGACTGCCGAAATAGCGATTCCGTTTAATCAACTCCGTTTCAATCCGTCTGATGAGATGGAATGGGGGATTAACATGGGGCGTTATATCGGGCATAAGAATGAGGAGACCGCGTTTATTGTCGGGCGGCACACGCCCTCACCCCGGCGGCGGTATCAGATGACCGATATGGGTGTGTTGCGTGGTTTAAAGGCTGTTGAGAGAAAGCGACTTTTTCAAGTCAAGCCGTATGTGCTGCCGGGAACTTCGCGCAATTTTACAGGCGATGAAGGTGAAAATCGCACGTTTGAAGCGGGTGCAGATATGCGCTATGGCCTGACGCCCAATCTCGCGCTGGATGTGTCTTATAATACGGATTTTGCCCAGGTCGAAGCCGATCAAGAACAGGTGAATTTGACGCAGTTTTCTCAGTTTTTTCCCGAGAAGCGCGAGTTTTTCCTGGAGGGGGCGCAATTGTTTGATTTTGGCGAGGCAGCGTCAACTCGTGGGGGCGATGTGCGCCCACCAACACTGCTGTTTTACAGCAGGAGAATCGGTCTGGATGGGGGGCAGCCCGTGCCGATTCTCGCAGGTGGCAAGTTGGCTGGCAAAGCCGGGCGCACGAGCATTGGCGCGTTAAATGTTCTGACGGATTCTGAGACGTTGGACACACAGACGCTACCGCGCAGGAATTTTTCCGTGCTTCGGATCAAACGCGATGTGTTCGCGCGGTCCAATGTGGGATTTATCTGGGTGAATAAACAAAGCGAAGTATCCGATGGCGGGTGGGGCGACTACAATCGCGCAGGGGGGCTGGATTTCAGTTTTTCGCCTTCAACTGCGGTCAATGTGCAGGCTTTTTACGCGCGTACCTGGGATAAGGACTCAGAAGAAGTGGATGATGCGCGGTATCTTCGCTTTTCGTATAGCGGTACCAAATACTCGGGTTCGGCAACTGTTCTGGATGTAGAAGATGATTTTGAGCCGGAGGCGGGGTTTGTCAACCGTCGGCGTGGCATTCGGGGATTTCGGCGTTACAATGTCAATCTATCCTATTTGCCGCGGCCCAGGGTAGCCAATATCCGCAATTTGAGATTCACGCCCGATATTCAGGTGATTGAAGACGACGAAGGCGAAGTGCCGTTCCAGCGGTTCAGACTTGACGGTGTGCTCGCACTTCAGACGGCTGACCGTTTTTTGGTGCGTGTGGAGAGGACTCGCGATGTCGTCACGCGGCCTTTTAGACCGTCGAGCAAGCGGCCCGATGTCGCCATTCCACCGCGCGAATACACTTTTACATCGTTCAGGCTGGGACCGGATACGGCGAGCTATCGCAAATTGCAGTTGGATTTTGATTTTCTGATCGGAACCTATTATACGGGACACCTGTATCGGGTGACGGCACAGAATGCCTATCGTCCCAATGGCAGATTGGGTATTGAGCTGATTTACGATGGCAATTGGATTCGCTTGCCACAGGCCAATCTCAATATTCAGGCGTTGAGTACGCGGTTGATTTACTCGTTTACAACCGATTTCTTTTTTAAAATTTTCGCACAGTGGAATAGTGATAGCGAATCCGTAGGCGCAAATTTTTTGCTCAACTACCGTTTCCGCCCGGGTAGCGATATATTCTTTGTCTATGATCACGGGTTTGGAACCGCGGGCGACTTGCACCAGACTGGCCGTGCGCTACTGCTCAAGGTGTCGTATTTGATTGGGTTGTGAGACGGGCTTTTTAACTATTACTCTGGTAGCAGTTTGTCGTCGCAAAATTCCATGAGTTCAATGAGCTTACGGGCAATATCTTGTGCCAGCCGTGCTGTGCGTTCTTCTTCCTCCCATAGTGTTTTTAACTGATTGGGATCCTGGAAATCAGTTTCTGTTGTATATATCCTGAAAGGCCACCATCTATTCTTGTCGGATTTTAGTTCTATTCCATCCAGTTTCTTTTTGATTTTCTTCCGATTATAGTGTTTTAGATCAGCAGAAATGCCGTAAAATGATTGCTTATATATGCCTTGCCAATTTACGAGAAGAAGATCCTTTTCGCGAAGATCATTTTTTGTTTTTCTTAAATCTGTCTCTATCCACTTTGTATTTCTTATGCACAATCCACCTCCAGATTCATCATATATTTTTATCTTCCAATCGGCAGGACTGCGGGAAAATGGCTCTTTGCTTTCGATTTCTTCTTTTACCTCTTGAACAAATTTCTTAACGGTTTCTTTGAAGAGGGGGTCATATTTTGAATATATCGCGTGTGCAACCTCTATATTTTTCATCATAAGCTTTTGGATGGTCTTCTCCATTTTTTGCATTGTCAAGCCTCCTGTTAGTCCTTTAATGGCAATGATATACTGCTTTATCGTCTCTCTCAAGATAGGCAGGTCTGCACAATGCTTCTGGCAGGATTCGAGCCAGGGGAGTATATGCTCTTGATAAGAGATAGGGTGATATTTCTTCTTTGTAGAGGCTTTTTTACCCTCACGGGTCAGAAATAGTACGAGGTTGCTATCAGGCTCGTAGTTGCAATATCGGGTAATCTGATGCTCACCTTCGCCTGCCCCAATTTTGTTTTCAATTGAAATGTGTCGTGTTCCATCAGTTATGAAGATGTCTATACGCCCGCCTTTTGAATTTTCACCATCTATATGTTTTGGTCCAATGTAGTATTCCCTGTGCATCTTTGCTTTGCTTTCATCGGGACGAAGTTTACATCCGTTGGACAAACTGTCTGGTAGCAGGGGATCGACAATTTGTTCCAAAAACATCTTCAAAAACGTTGTTTGCTGGTCGTGGCTGCCTTTAGGGGCGAGCAACTCGGCTATAAAGCGCGAATGCAATTCATCTTCTTTGTATTCAATCTCCAACACGCGGAACACATTGAAGTTTTCGCCCTTGAGCCGGGCAATTTCCTCATGTTTCTCAATAATTGATCCTGTTGATTGCAGCAGTTGTTTCACTTGCCCAATGAGTGCTTGTTCCACAAAAATAACCCTCTATTCAATCCTCGCGTATCCAACCCCACAAGAGATAATGTATCACCTGTCCATTGCAGTTCATCAATTTATAAAAAAACAGTCAAGGGGAGACCTTGCTCCCACGGTCCAATAGGTCAGACCTCTCGACTGTGCTGACAATTTTACTCAAAACCTATATTCACGTCAAGCGTAATTTTACGAATCAGGTTGCGAAATTTCGTGTAACTTGTTGAGACGGATTGCATCTTGTGACAGGATGGCTTCCAGCCACTCGTCATTGGAGCAGTTCAGGTATTGCCACGCCGCTTCATCGCCGGATCGGACGACAAAAAGACGGCTGCCATCGGGCAGGTATTCGCTCAGGTGATGTGCGATCATGTGAGCACTATATTCGGTCAGCACTGCCCATGTTGAATCGGTAATCTGAGCACAAGCCGCGTAACTTTGGATAGCCTCGTGGAGGGCGTCGCAATCGCCTCCCCAGACCATATCGTAAGAGATGATGTAGGCTTCCATCGTTGTTTCTCCTTCACTTGCGCGGTCTCGTATTGGGAACCGTTGTTCTGATAACCCATTGAATAGACCTCACAAGAATCGCTTACCCTTTGAAATAGGTCAGTAAACTGATAATGATAACCGCAACTGCAATGAGCAAAGACAACCATTTTATGGTTTGCCCTTCCACGCGGTTGATATCGCTTTTTAAGTTGGTCTCCACACGGTTGATATCGCTTTTTAAGGTGTTTTCGACGCGGTTAATATCGTTTTTTAAGGAGTTTTCCAGGCCATTGAACCCCGCGTTCATCTGGTTGATCAGTTGCTGAAAACGGTCATCTGCCATGACAATTCGTTTTCCCTTTTTATTTTAATGCCGCTGATTTGACCACCAGTACAGATCAGACCTCTTGACTATGTAATAATTTTACTCAAAATCTATGCGTAAATCAAGGGCGATTGCGGTGACGACTCCCAACCGTGAACATGTTGGGCTTCTTGGCGATTAACCCCGCCAGAGTACATCGTCCTGGACTCATGGGCAATGCTGTATTACTTGTTCACTGGTGAAAGCATCCCAAAAAGGGGATGACCCCCAGGTTTTACCTACACAGGAAGGTATGTTTTGTGTAGAACCTCATACCTGTATGAGCAGCATAGTCACACGTCAGACGTATGTCAAGGTTTATATACGCTAAAGCTCAAAAAGGAAGCCCTTCGCCATGCGCCCCACGGCTAAAGCTCGTGGGTTTTACGGGCTATTAGATAAAAAAAAGCACCCGAATTTCGTCCGGGTGCTTTCTATTTGTTAAAAAAGGTTATTATCTGCGTCTATCTGCGTTCATCTGCGGATGCTTCTTCTCACAGCGCGAGGGCAACGCCTATGCCGACGATGGGAATGAGCAGGTATTTGAGAATCCCGCTGCGTTTCCCCTGGATGTTCCCGAGGATGGATGTTTCCAATTTTTTATTTCCTGATTTGTAATACAGGCATTCTGCACCAGGAGTCGCGGCAATGGCAGTAACGCCGGGCCAAACGGGTTTGATGCTGCCCGTGGGATAGAGAATGATATTTTCGCGATGGCGTTTGTAATCGCCCATTTTGACCAGAAGCGCGTATTCTCGTCCAAAAGTAACTTGATCGGGCTGAACAATAGGGCCAAGTTCGTCCCCGACGACGGTTTGCAAGAGAACCGTATCCGACCTGGTTTTAGCGGTAGGCAACCACAGGCTGACGCGCGGTGAGATGGGTAGAAAAGTGGGGGCATCGGAAACTCGGAATGAAATGGGAATGGCCATGTTTTGCGTATCTTTGAGCATGTAATGGCCTTTGGGAAGGGTGAGAGAAAACTCTTGCTCCCGATTGGCGATATTCTCGTTCAAGATGTGTTCGGCAAGGGTAGTGAGGCTATCGTACATGGCCTGTTCGTGCGAGGAGGTGGCCGGGGGCACGGGTGCTTCTCGCGTGAAGCGCACCTGTTCAAAGCGCAGGGTTTTGGGAGGCAGGTTGCGACTGGCGAGATAGGCCGCATTTACGTTGACATCTAATCGACCGAGGCGCGTGTGCCATTGTTCGGCAAAGCGCGTGAGATCGCCCAAGCGGGACTCGTTTTCCCCTGGAAGGGGATTGGGTTCTTGTTCAATGGGAAAAGGAGAACGCTCTCGGGCTTCTCGGAAAAGCGCGTGCGCTTCTGAGAAGCGGCGGTATTTGCCGAGCACAATACCATGGTACACATCAATTTGCGCGAGGGCGCGCAGCACGCCGATATCGCTTTGTCCCAGGCGACTCAGCGTGAGTTCTAATTCGCGCGTCTGGTGGCTATAGTATTTCAGGTCTTCGATAAAAGGCGTCAGGCGCGGGTCGCTGAGGCAGATAGACGCATTGGTTTCAACCGCGGGGACTGTTTCGCCAATGGCCAGGGCAGCGGTGAGGAGTTGCGCGCTTTCGGCGAGGTATTGGTCTGCGATATCCACGAGACCGGGGATGGACAATTCCGTGAGTGGTAGCGGATTGCGGGTAAGCCTAATTTCTATGAGTTTGCCACGCGGGGGCAGAAAGAGGTCTTGTTCGATGAGGTTAAAACCGGTTTTGCTGATTTCGAGGCGGTATTTGCCCACAAAAAGGTCTGACTCATAAGCCACATTGCCGCGTCCGATATTGATAAACCCGGTGATGGTCGTGTCTTGATCTGCAAACCGAAGGTGGATTTCTGCGCCTAAGGCCGCGAGTTGATCGGATCGTATCTCCAGATGCGCTTTCTGACGTATGAGCGCGATATGCACCGTATCTGCCAAAACGGTTGTCGTAAATGTGCGCGTCCAGGGCTGGTAGCCGTGTGCATACGCCTGAATTTTATCGCCAATATCCAGTAGCTTTTCTGTGACAAATGGCGTATAACCCGCTTCCTGCCCATTGATGAAGACCTGGGCACCTGTGGGTTCTGAGCGAATGTGGATTTTCGTCTTGAAAAGCATCCTCGGCGCAGGCTCTGTTTCTTGAGCCTGGATGTGGAGCGGTGTGGTCAGCAGGATGCAAAATAAAATGAATCTCAGGGTGTTCATGGGGAGGTGTCCTGTTTTTTGCTGAGCAACGCGCTGCTGTGCTTTTCTTCGAGTTGACGCGCTTGCACATAGTTGCCCTGACTTTTGGCGATGCGATGAAATTCTTTCCAGTAGCGTTCTGGCGCAATGCGATAGGCCATTTCCGCGGCCTGGTATGCTCTCGCTCCCACATTTTGCAGGTCGGAGTTGAAATAGGCAATCGCCAGGGTGATCAGGGCTTCGCCGCGGTCTTGCCATCCAAAGGATGTCACGGGATAAATGGTTGAAATCGCCTCGCGGTACGCGCCTTCTTTGAGTCTTACACTCGCCAAACTGAGCGAAAGCCCGCCATAGGTATCGCACACTCTCGGTTCGTATTGGTTGTGCGCGTATGCGTACTTGGCATATTCAACGGCTCTGGGCAAGTCGTCTCGGTACGCGGTGAAGGCCATGTCGAGATAGAGGGCGGCGCGAGAGGTGTCGGATCTCGCATAGACCAAGGCGCGTTGCATGGCGTGGATTGCGCGGTTGGCTTCTTCTTCTTTGCTGTGGCGCAATCCCTTGAGGCGGTAGATGGCACAGCGCATGTTATAGCCGCCGTCAAAGCGCGCGGCAGCGAGCACTTGATTGAACCAGTCGGGGTTATCGCCCAAAACGCCGCGGGAAGATGCGGCGGCAATTTTGGGGATGTAAAAATCGGGTTCTATGCCTTCAAAATTGGCCTGTCCGGCGATCTCGATCAGGTTCAGGCTGTTTTCGATATAGACGCTTAAATAAGCCTGAAGGGTGTCACTCATGGTGCTGCGTTGCGGCGCGGCATAGACAATTTCCTTTTGCGTTCTGCCGAGAATCGCCATCCAAATGTCGCGCAGACCACCCTCTGCGAGATGCCATATTCGGTGCAGGGAGTCAATTGTTGCGGGTTGAAAGCGCGTGGGTATCCAGGTGCTGTCTCGCAATACTGGCGGGGGCAAATCCAGCGGCAGAGGTTGGCGATTGTTTTCGCGCTCAAGCACGAAGTTGGCACGCGCCATCGCATATTTGACGGTGAGACGTCCCAATTCGTAGCGAATATCGGGGTCTTGCTCGCGGTCGAGCGCCGTGCGGTAGGCGTCGGCACTTTTTCTGAGCAGGTCCAATCGGTTGGGCACCTCTTGACCCGTGTCGTAGGCACGCTCGCCTGCCGTGCCCAGCCAGATATAATAGGCACTGGTAAAGATGAGGGCCTGGTTGCACGCACGCTCAAAATGTGCGACGGCTTCAATATATCGCCCAAGCGCGTAAGCACTGCGGCCCTGCTCAAAAGACTGATAGGCGAGGCTGTCATCCTTTCCCTGCGCAAAAGAAAGGGCTGGCAAAATCAAAAAAGCGAAGATAAGGAAGATTTTTTTCATAAGCGACCTCACGAATTGCTCAGGGCGCGGTTGAGAAAGCGGATGCCCCTGCGCACTTCGGTTTCTATGTGAAGGGCTTTGTCTATGCCCGAGCGTGCAAAAATCTGAATGTCGTCGAGTTGGCCCAGCCGAAATGTGAGAACAAATGCAACACCGTCGGCAAATTGTATTCTGGCTTTGTCTGGAGCCAATGTGAGTTGGGCATTTTCATATATTCTGCTTTGAGGCGTTTTCAGGCGAGAAAGTGCGCGCTGGATACGGGTCAGGCGCACGAGTTCTGCCGAGAGACCAGCCGATGTATGAAAGTTGGAAAAACCAATGCGTCCAGCAGGCCGGTAGCCTTTGAGATCGGTGGATTCTGCTTGTTGCTCGGGCTGATCTTTGCCTGCGCTCGAGCCAGTTGATGGCAATGTGGCAGGGGCGGGCATACTCATAGTGGCGCGAGCGACATGGACTTCTGGCCGCGAACCAAAAAACGACGATGGGTTCGCACCTCTGTCCATGTTGGGTGTCGAGACGCGAGGCGGTGTTTTCAATCCACCGAGCGACATGCCGAGCGGCTTATCGAGTTGGCGCGGGATATCGGGTAGTGATGCAAGTGCCAGTTTCGGTTTGTCCGGTAGCGCGATTTTGGGACGCGGCGCAGGCTCTGGGGCAGCCTGTACCCGGGGTTCTGGATCCGGTTTTGTTACGCTGGCGTCCTCCCGCGTGTTTTTGCTCATGTCAAAGATGCCCTGCGCGCTAACGAGCATTTCTTCAAAATTTGTGACAATGGCTTTGAATGCCCGCCCCTCCTGAGGGGGACTGAGTGCCAATAGCAAGACGATGCCCAGTGCAAACGCACCGGCCAATGCGGGCAAAAAACGTTGTTGTGTGCGTTGAATAGGGGCATAGGATAAGCGAATGGACTGCGGTTGAGAAGCTGGCACCTGGACAGGGACAAGGGCGATGGCGATTTCTATTTCATGTCGGCGATTGGGGTAATGCGTCCAAAGTTTGGAAAGCCCCAGATAATTCTGCTTGGTCACAAGCGCGCATGCTTCGTGGAAGATATGGCCCTTGTAGAAGCGGTTGATAATTTCGCGTGAGGGCAACTTGAAATGGCTCGATGGCGAAATCTGTCCTATGCGCTCCTCGATGCTGTCAGTTTCCGATGGAGGGACATACCCCAGGTCTCGCAACTGTTTGAAGAGGTGTTCGATGGCCCGATGATAGTCGCTTGTAAAGTCTTCGGACGAGGGATAATTACATGCTCGGCGCGCCTCAGATAAGTTGCGAGCGCGCAGTGTGGCAGATAACACGCCAAAGAGTTTGGGATGATCCCGTCGCATGCTTTCAGCAGCACTCTGAATCAAATTTTTTTCACGGGGAGACATATTCTATTTTACAACTTTCTTTTTTGACTTTCAAGCCCCCATTGCACAGTCTTAAATCCGCTGTTGTTGAGGGCGTCGTACACACCAACGGTATAAGTCACGGTTGCATCGCGTTCAAAATAGAGGCGCACCAAAATGTCATTGGGCGCAAATCCATGTTGCGCTTGTAGTGTGAGTAAAGCTTTTTTTACGGACAAAAATACAGCGCGTTCAATGCCGATCTGGTCGTTGTCTGCGCGGTCTTGAAAGACCATGTGTTCTTCGGTGGCAACGCCGCCTTTGTCAAATTGCACATAGGACTTCCCGATGATGATCTGTAAAAATCGTTCATCTGTGGGGTGGGGAGCAGAGCCTTTTTCATCGGGTGCTTTGATAAAATTGAGTTTTTGTGCGTGAACAAAGCGGTTGTGCAAATTGGCGAGATGGGTTTGCCATACGTTCTGTATAATAAAAAATGTAAGCAACAAAAACAAGACGTCAATAAACCCTTCCCCAGTGTCTAAAAGTGCTGCCAAAGGTCGCCTATTGCGATGTCTCACGTCAATCTCCTATTTCTTTCTTTTCGTCTGTATCTATCTGATAAAAGTGCTGAATCAGGTTGAGCATGCGCGCCCGATGTTGCAGACTGCGGGCTTTGGTTTTGCGTATGAGGATCATGGATAGAATGCGCCCGAGAAACCCAATGGCTGTGGTAACGAGGGCAAAGTTGATATAATGCGCCATTTTGAGCTGGGTTTGAGCTGGGCCTTCACCGACTTTCATGGTGTCTTCTAAAATTTTGAAGGCGTCTATCATGCCAACAACCGTGCCCAAAAGACCCATGGAGAGCGATAAAAGCCCCAACATGCCAAATCCTTCGGATAGGCGATCTTCAATTTCATCAAAGAGAAGATAGATTTTGTCGGTGCATCGCTCGACCAATCGCGCCTGGTCAGATGCGATTTCAGATTCGACAGATGTGAGAATGGCATAGAGTTCTGTATTTTCAGACAGGGCATAATCGGCGTTGTATTGCCCGCCCCATAGCAGGTTAATGCCCTGCTTCTGAACGATTTGCGCGTCGGAATTCGTAAAGAAACGGTCGGGGGATAAGTCGTGAGATAAGACCTGAGCATAGCGCACAACCATATAGAAGGGCAGGGCAATCAAGAGCAGGATCAAAACAGTAGAAAGTGGACCGCTGATGTTGGAGATATATCGTCCGATAGATTCGGCCAGATCACCGCCGCGAACAACTGTGGGTACGGCATTGTCGGCTGCAAACGCGATTTGGATGTCCTCAAACTTGTATTCGACCATCTGCGTATTAGGCGCAATGGGACCATCGGCTGTCTGGTCAAAGTCCATCGCATAGCTTCGGTTGTTGTACTGAAAGCTCAAATCGTCGATCACGGCGCTGTGGCTGGCGTTGCGCGTGCGGATGACGAGGCTATCGACGGACAGGTCGGGTATTGCGATCCATTCGCGTTGCGTACCAGCGTGATAGGTCGAATCACGCCCCTGTGTGTGTACGATCACGGCGATGGGTAAAAAGCGATCTACATTCTTGAAGCGAATGTCCGCGACTGCAATTTTTTGTTCGGGATTGTCAGGTTGTTGGAATGTGACGGTAAGTGCTTTCCAAAAAGTTCCCCCCTGAAGGACTTGCCCGCCTTGCAGCCCAGTGATGGCTCCATCGAGCCAGATTGCCGCTTTTGTGCAGATATAGAGGCCGACAAAGAGGGTAGCGAGATAGAGTGCTACCTGGGCAATGGGACTTTTTTTTAGAATGGGATGATTTAGAATCTGTGCCATGTATTCTCGGTATTTGGACATTTAATAGGGAATCTCCGCGTATTAGTATTAGAAACTAATTTGCGAAATTTAAGGCTTTATTCCGAAATTATCCACCAAAACTTTTAACCATACGGGGTGAAATTGATTCGCTTCTGACAACTGAAAGAAGCCCCATCTGAAATTGCTTGCACGATCTCGGATGGGGCTTTTTTTATACTCATCATTTCTTTTTATGCAGCGATAATCATATAGCTCAACCATTCGCTGTGGGGATTTTTGATGTGATAGGATGTGCCGGAGGGTATGTGGACCACGTCGCCTTCTGTGATGTGCTGTTCGCCATCGGCTGTGACGAGAATACCCTGGTTTTCGAGAATCCAGAAGCCGAGTTCTATCTCGTCGTAACATCGCTGAATACTTTGCTGGCCGGGTTGCACGGCTTCGCGGTCGATGAAGGCGATGGATTTTAAGCATCCCGTGTTTTCTTCGCCGACAGGGCCGAGTTGATGCCAGCGAATCGCGCCCGCGCCATCGCTTACGGGTAAAACGTCTTCCCAGTTGCGAATAACACATTCGCCTCCGGGTGCAGTGTCGATATTTTTGCTGAGGACGAGGTGCTCGAGCCATTCGTCATTCATGTCGTTGAACATCTGATGGTAAATATCGGCGGGCAAATACACGGCGTCGCCAGGGCGCACGGTAAAGCGGTCCTCCCCAACGAGGACTTCACCGCTGCCGCTGATGATATAATACGCCTGTTCGGTTTTGGGGTGTTTGTGGTGGTCAGAGGTTTTACGCCCTTGAAGTCCGTGTTTGACGATGCCCTGAATGTTGTGCAACTGCGGTGAGTCGTCTTCATCGTGTTTGGGTGTCGCATTTCTCTGTCTTAATCCCGGCCAGCGAATCGCGCTCAGGTGCGCCACTTCGGGTTGCTGGTCTCGCCAGTTTTTGATGTATGCCATACTTGCCTCTCATAAGATTGGAAGGATTTGCGGGCTACTTAAGTTAATACGATTGTCTTATGTCGCAATTTAAAAATTTGCACAGGAGGAGATTGACGATGCATGATCCCTATTCACTGATTGGCGTACGTTCATTTATCAATTGCTGTGGTACGCGAACAATTCACGGAGGGACGCTGATGTTGCCGCAGGTGCGCGAAGCGATGATGGCTGCTTCGCGTTTTTTTGTCAATATGGATGAACTCATGGCGGGGGCAGGTAAGCGTTTATCCACGCTCACGGGAGCGGAGTGGGGGATGGTAGCCTCAGGCGCGGCGGCATGCCTGTGTCACGCAACAGCGGCCTGTGTGACGGGTGGTGATCCTGAGTTGATGTTTCGGTTGCCCAATACGAGTGGGATGAAGCGCGAGGTCGTCATACCCAGAGAAAGTCGATTTACCTATGATCACGCCATTCGTTCGGTGGGCGTGACAATCGTAGAGGTGGATAATCTCAAGGAAATGGACGCGGCACTCGATCGAGAACAGGTGGCTATGGTTGCTTTGTTGGGGACCTGGGAAGCGGATATGACGCTCGAAGCGATTGTTGACATGGCGCGCCCGAGAGGTATCCCCGTGCTGGTCGATGCAGCGTCGGAGCATCTCCAATCTCCTGAACCATATACCAGTCGCGGGGCGAATTTGGTCGCTTATAGTGGGGGCAAATACCTGCGCGGACCTCAGCCTACGGGATTGTTATTAGGCGATCGCGACCTCGTCGAGGCCGCCTGGGTACACGCTGCACCGCATCACACGCTTGGGCGCGCGATGAAGATCGGCAAAGAGGAGGTTATGGGCATTTTGGCGGCTGTGGAATATCTGCTGGCGGAACGCGATCTCGAGCGGGAACTGGAGGGCTGGATTGCCGATCTCGAGATGATTGCGCGGCATGTGATGCGCGTATCGGGTGTAGAAGCTGAAATTCTCGCACCTGATCAGTTAGATGTTCCCCGGTTGGAAATCCGTTGGGATGGAGATCGCATTGGTCTGACAGGTCTTGAATTGCGCGAACAACTTTTGTGTGGTGATCCACGCATTGTGCTGGATGATCGCGGGGCAACGAATACATCTATTTTTATTTTGCCGTTTTCGCTACAACCCGAGGAAGCAGATATTGTTGGCAGACACATTCGCGACGCGTTATCCCACGCGCCTTTGCCCTCAAAAGAAAAGGCGCGAAAATCCGTTGATGTGTCGGGTGCATGGGAAATTGAAATTGCGCTGGTGAGAAAAACAGCGCGTCATCGCGTGGATATCGAGGAGCTTGCTGGCGTTTTAACGGGTACTCACCAGACGCGATGGCTAAAAAATTCGCTGAACGGCTCGGTGAATGGAGATGAAATCGCATTTACGAGCCAGCATCGTTTTGAGGGAACCCATCTATCTTATCGATTTGTGGGAACAGTGTCGGGTGACGAAATGCGCGGCGAAGTTGAAATGGGCAGTTCGGGGCAGTCTGCCCCCGGGCCGTTGAATCAGCGGGAATATGGCACTGCGAGATGGCGGGCGGTGAAGCGATAGGCCACTTGAGGACTGGGGTTATCTGGAAACAGATACGGTTTTCCCAGTTTTACCCGATTCCATTGCCGCAAAAATGAGTGCCATTGTTTTGCGTACATCACGAGCTGATGCTTGCGCGAGGGGGCGGTTGTCGCAGATGGCGGTGAGAAATTCGAGGTGAATAGTGGGTTCGCCAGCAAGGTGAACGGTTTCGGGTATGTGCTGTTCTTTGCCATTGAGCAATAAAGGTCCGCTGGTGCTGTTGAGGTGAATGACGCCTTCATCGCCCATTACGGTCCATTCCGTGCCTGCACGATGATGAAATGAGAGGGCGCAGTTGAGGATGGCATTACTTTCTGTTGTGGCGATGAGGGAGACTTCGTCTTCGATGTCGATATCGGGGTGTGGATCGATATTTTGCACGATTGCCGAGACGGATACGGCTTTTTCATCCATCCACCACAAGAGTACATCGAGCGAGTGAACGCCAATGCCGGGGAGAATGCCGCCCGACAATTCCTGGCGCGCAAACCAGCTATTTTCGTCGCCGCCGCGTCCCGACCCAAGTCTGCGGTGGATGACGTGGCGAATTTTTCCCACAGCTTTTTCTTCGAGGAGCTTTTTGACCTGTCGAATCGCTGTTGAAAAACGCTGGCTCTGTCCAGACATGAGCAATTTGCCTCTGGCTTCGGCTGTAGCGATCATGTCATCGACATCTGCGAGGGTAAGCGCCATGGGTTTTTCAATGAGGGTGTGCAATCCCTTTTCCAGACAGGCAATGGTGTAATCGCGGTGCAGGAAGTTGGGTACGGCAATGATTGCAGCATCTGCTTCCACGTTTGTAAGCGCGTCGTCGAGGCTGTCAAAGGTAGTTGACACACCATATTGGGTTTTTAGATTATTGCGTGCGTCTTCGGATGAATCAACACCGGCGACAATGATGCCGAGTTCTCCCAGGGATTCTAAACCGCTGGCATGGCCCAAAGCCATGCGTCCGCAACCGACGAGCAAAATGCGAATAGGGGTTTTCATCGCGTTCTCCGTTTACTGAATGGGTTGATCAGGTGTCTTCGGTTTTTGGAGTGATGCGAAAGCCCAGGCGTTTGTAGAGGCGCACGGCGGGTTCACGCCAGAGGGCTGTATTGAGATAGGCGTCGGCATATCCTCGGGCAACGAGTTCTTTGAGGGCGCGGAGTGAGATGACATAACCGAGCCCATTTCCCCGGTATTTGGGATCGGTGCCAACCCAGTGTATGAGGCCAACTGCTTTTCCTCCGTAATGGGCTTCCCACGCACTGGCGGTTGCGACCATAAAATCTCCTTTGAGCGCGACAAAAATGCGCTTGTAATCGCAGCACGGTTCACGGGTAAATGTGGCGTGAAAATTGTCGATGGTCCAGGGTTTTCCGCCTTCTTCGCCAAAAGCCTCATTTTTCATGCGAATCCATTCTTCTTCTTCGCCGGGCTGAAGCGTGCGAATTGTGAAGCCTTCAGGAACTTTGTATTCGGGAAGCGGATCGCTGAGAGAGCGGTGCATGCGGATGCTGCTTGTGCGATTAGGTGCAGTATTCATAGTCTAAAAATCCAGAAAGACAGTTGCCGGACGATTGTTTTCAATGGATTCGATTATGGCACAGCATACGGCGACGGACCGCGCACCATCAACCGCGTCGATCAGCGGTTTTTCGCCGCGTTCAATGCAGGTCAAAAAGTGGTCGAGTTCCTGGGGACACGTATGGTCTTCTGCGCGAATTTCAATTGGGAGTTCAGACCATTCTTCGACGTGGGGCATACCGCCGATGAAGAGTTTGTTGTTGTGAATGGAGCCTCTGGTGCCGTGGTAGCTGAAGTTGAGATTATAGGGAATTTCTGCGCCACAGGAGACCAGGCATTTGCCCAGGGCGCCGGATTCAAATTTTAAGCCTGCGATAACCGTGTCGTACCAGGGGGCATCGGGAATATTTTTGTTTGTGCCATACGCGCTGACTTCAACGATTTCTCCGGCGAGCCATCGCATGAGGTCCAGGGGATGGCAGGCCCCGCCGATAATGGGCAGTTGGCCTTCTTTTTCCGTGTCCATCCACCAGTCGTGACCGGGCAGTGGCAGGAAGGGTTTGAGGTCGTGGATGTAGTCGCCTTCCACAAAACAGGCTTCTCCCAGCGTGCCGTTGAGAACGAGGTGGTAAATGGTTTCAAATATGTTGCTGAATCGCGCGCCGTGACCAACCATGACTTGTCGCCCGGATCGTTTGGCTGCATCGACGATTTTTTGACAGTCTTCAACTGTAACCGCGAGGGGTTTTTCCACAAAGACGTGCTTGCCCGCGCCGAGCGCGTCGATGGCTTGATCTACGTGTTGTGAGTTGGGCGTGCAGAGATAAATGATGTCGATTTCGGAGTCGGATAGGACGCTATCGTACTCTGTCGATATTTTATCTGCGCCATATGTCACTTGCAAATCTCTCGCTATCTGTTCGCTGCGCGGCGTTGTACATATCGTTCGCAAATGTGCATTGGGATGCGCTGAGATGGCTTTGATGTGCTCGCCACCGATATAGCCCGTTCCTATCACGGCAATCGCGTTCATCGGAGGACCTCCTGTAGTTTGTCCAACAAGGCGCAAAAATGTAAGATTGAAAATGTAAAATAAAAAATTAAAAATTGGGTGGTATGTTAAACTAATATGCGAGAGGTGAGACTATGGTACAAGAAAATCGGTCAAATGTGTTGTTCATTTCGTTTGATGATTTAAATCACTATGTGGGATTTTTGGATCGTGCCCCAAATGCTGTGACCCCTCATTTTAATCGGTTGGCCGAGCGATGTACAGTATTTGAACGCGCGTATTGTCAGGCGCCGATTTGCAATCCGTCGCGGGCGAGTTTAATGAGTGGGTTGCGACCATCCACTACGGGTGTTTATAACAATCGACAGCCGCTCAGATTTTCGGAAGCGGGAAAAAATTGCGTGACACTGCCGCAGCACTTTCGACAAAATGGCTATTTCACAACGGGCAGTGGCAAGGTATATCACGGAAAATTTCCCGATCCAATGTCGTGGGATTCTTATGTGCCGAGTTTGTTTAATCAATCGCATTCCGGCGCAGGGCCAGATCATCATCCCGTAAATGGCATGGCGGGTATGGGCAATCTGGACTGGGGACCGATGGATGTTGCCGATGAAGATATGCAGGATTACAAGGCTGTGAGTTATTGTGTTGAGCAATTGCAGGCAAGTCATGAAAAACCCTTCTTCTTGACGTGTGGATTTAAGCTGCCGCATCTGATGTGGCATGTGCCGAGGAAATATATAGAGGCTTATGATCTGAATGATTTCCATCTGCCCGAGACGTTGGCAAATGATCTGGACGATGTTCCCGAGGTCGCACAACGATGGGCGAATCAAAAGCCGCATGCGCGTATCGTAGAAGGAGGTCAATGGAAGGAAGCGATTCGGTGTTATCTGGCGTGTATCAGTTTTGTCGATACGCAAATTGGGCGATTGATAGATGCACTGGATGCAAGTGCTTATGCAGAGGATACAGCAATTGTTTTGTGGGCAGATCACGGGTGGCATTTGGGCGAAAAAAGTCACTGGAAAAAGAGTACGTTGTGGGAAGAAGCCACGCGCGTGCCCTTGCTTATTTCAGCACCGGGTTATTCGCCCGGCACCTGTTCAAAGCCTGTGGGATTGATCGATATTTATCCCACGCTAATTGCGTTGTGCGGTCTGCCTGGTCGCAGTGGATTGGAAGGACGAAGCCTGGTACCTTTAATGGAAAATCCCAATCGCAACTGGCCCTTTCCCGCAATCACCACACACGGGCGAGGCAATCATGCCATACGGTCTGAGCGATGGCGATATATCCGTTATGCAGATGGATCAGAAGAGCTTTACGATCACAGACATGACGAGATGGAATGGGACAATCTGGCGCATAGCCCAGAACAGCACGAGGTCAAAGAACTTCTGGCACAATGGTTGCCCGAAAACAATGCGCCGGATGCTGAGATTGTCGAATGGCCTGAAGAGAATGAGAGTTATCGGGCGAGGATAGAGGCGATGATGGAAGTGTGAAGGATGAAGTGTGAAGGATGAAGTGTGAAGTGTGAAGAAGTACCCGTCTTGGGGTGGTTGAGTGGGGCCTTCTTACTTCTTACTTCTCACTTCTTTTCACCATCCATGCACAATATGGCCTGCGTCGGGAAACCAGATGGCATCAACGCCTGTAGAGATGCCAACGCCAAGCAAGTAGCCGATCATGAGGCCGTACCAGAAGGGCAGAGATTTGCGATAGAGTGCGACACCGCCAAAGCGCATGATAAGTGCTTTGGTCGCCCATACAACGAGCAGGCTAAAACCATAGCGGCGGGTGGGAAAGGCGATGGCTACGGGATTAAAGGGCCACCATGAAAAGCGCGTGCGTATGTAAGTCAAAAAACCGGCTATCGCAAATCCCCAGAGCCACACACCCAATTTTTCGATGTCGAAGTAGAGTATTGTCGAGCCTTCTACATAAGGCACCAGGCGCACGAGATGGTTCCAGTCGCCCAAATAGAGTGGTCCGTTCATTCCGCCGTCCATGTAGCTGCGATACAGCGAATCGGTCGCAGTTGTGATACAGCCAGTGATGTAGGCGATGGGGATAATGGCCCAGACCATGGGATGTCGCTTGAAGTGGTTGCCCAGCATGCGAAAGTAGTGGGGAACAGACATGGTGCCGGTGAGGCGAATGGGCATGCCGGCAAAGCCATTGCGGTTGATCATCCAGATTGTCGTGAGTGTTCCGGGCGACATGTTGGCCGTGCCACCCATCTGCATCCACACATTGCCTCCCTTATCGGCACCCAGACCGCCGGTACTTCCGGGGGATAAAAAGGTGAATCCGGTTGCTGCGGCGTATTTGGCAACGCCGAATAGCGCGATAAACATCAAGATGAGCTGCACTATGGTTGCCCACAATTCCATGCCTGCTGCCAGACACCAGCCCGCGAGGAATATGGCCGAAGCCGCGAGGCCGAGCCAGGCTGTTCGATAGGTGACCGGTGTTCCATCGTCTGAGGCGCGGTTGCTCATCAGCGCACATTCGAGGGTGTTTTTGAGGTGGTTGCGCGATACCCATAATGACCAGGCCACGAGAAAAACGAGTGCGCCGTGGGATTCGAAGCTGAGTATTTCTGCCGGTGTTGCTTGTTGTCCCTGTAACCCCACTGTAATGCCAGTCTGGTTCATCAGACCTTCTTTGAGGATGTTGAGGACATTGTAAAACCAGAAGCTGAAGAGCAAGTCGAGCGGGCATAAATAGGCCAGGCCCATTATCAGGGGTTGCATGCGTAAAAAATATCTCGGATAGTGATAGCCGATGTTTATAGCCATTTGTCCAGCGAGGTCGTAGATGGGAATATGGGGCAGGGTGTGGACAAAATAACCCGCGATATTCCAGCATATTACAAAGACCGAAATGCCAAATCCCACCCAAAATAGGGGGGCGTGAAAGACGACAGGCAGGCGATAGCCGGGTTCTTCGCGCAACATTTCGGTGGGGAAGGTGGCCATCGGAAAGGTGAGACGCTCTTTTTCGTGCCACTGTTTAAAGAATAAGACACTACAAAAAAAACCAGCCATGACCACGGATAAGCAGGCGGCGGTCCACCAGAAGAGAGGGCGGATCCACGGTTGCCAGGGAATAGCTGTGTTGGGTTCTAATCCCCCGTAGAGTTGTCCGATGACCACGGGCGATTTTTGCATAAAGAGCCAGTCTGGCAGAAAGGGGGCAATGACATCGCCCACGCGGTTTTCCGGCGATGCGAGGTGTACCGGGGCAGAAATGTTGGCCAGAAGATAGCCCGCCCAACCCGTGGTGGGCAGGTTGCCCACGAGCCAGACCATGAAGAAGATGGTCAACATTTCCGTGCGCGATAAGGCGCGTTTTGGCGCGACGAGTTTGAGTATGGCATTGATGCCGACCCAGGCGACAAAGGGAATCAGAGCCGATACGGGCATGTAGTTTTTGATCATATTCCACGCAAAATGCGTGATGTAGATCGTCATGAGGGCAATGGTCAAGATACCGAGCATGACCGCGCGTACCGTGATCCCTCGATCCTGCACATCGGGATGGGTTTCAGGAGATATGTCTGTTTGTATGGCCATTTGTAAAATCGGAACGAATGTTTGTCAGTCCCGAACTTCGTAACCCAGTGATCTGAGTTTGTCTTCCTGTCCTACGGGTGTATGCAAGGTAGTGTAGAATTTGTCGAGCAGTGCTTTGGGTTGTTGGGGTGTGGATAGGCTTACGATAATGGTGAGGAGTACACCCGTACTGAGATACCAGACCACCTGGTCCATGAACTCCAGATGGAAATAGTTGCGGGTAATCCACCACACGAGGGCAGAACCGATCAGGCCAGCCCACGCGCCGTACCCATTGCACCGTCGCCACAAGATACCTCCCCATACTGCGATGCCCCAGAAGGCGGGGAGTGCCGAGAGAAAGCGCCACAATTCGACCACGCTGCCAAAAATTTCCGTCACGACAATGCCTGCGATGACCATGAGGATGCCCATAATCCGTCCCGCATTGAGATAGTGGTGGTCGTCTTTTTCTCTCGCAAAATAGGGTTTGTAAATATTTTCGACAAAGAGTGCCGATCCGGCGACCATAAACGAGTCGCAAGAAGACATAACGGCGGCGAGCATAGATGCCAGCATGACACCGACGAGGCCAACGGGTAGCAGGTCGCGTGTTGCCATGCCAAAGACGAGTTCGGGATCGTCTATGTTGGGATAGATAACCATGGCACCCACGCCGATGAACGCCCAAGCAATGGTGCAAAAGCGTTTGATCATGTTGCCATAGGTAAATCCTACACGGCCTTCCCATTCTGTTTTGCCAGATCCGCCCATTTCCATGCAGTGGGGTTGTCCGGGGATGTTGAACAGGGTATTGATAGTGAGTATAATGACAAATGCGAGGGAGATGCGGTCATAGCCAGGCGGCGGATCATCTGGCGCGGTGAGTCCAAACACATCCTGTGGTAGTGTTTGATGCAGCCCGGTAAAGCCACCGACTTGATCGAGCAGAAATGGGCAGAGCAGAAAAGACAGAACAATGACGAATATGCCCTGGATAAAGTCCGTGATTACAGCCGCTTGCAGGCCGCCTAACAGACCATAGGATACAAATAAAATTGTCATGACAATGATGCAGGTTTCCGTACTGAGCACACCGCCGGTAATCCCGCTTGCCATTTTTCCCGTGCCTTCGAGCATAATACCCATGGCGAGCACGTAAAAGATGACGCCAAAGATCGTATATGCCGGGCCGAGGCCTTTGCCAAAACGCTCGTCAAAAAAGTCGCCCGTGGTGATATAGCGCATGCGCCGAAAAAGGGGCATCATGATCCAGTAAAACGGGGTGCAAAACAGGGGTAGCCACGCATACCATATCCCGCGCATCCCCATTTTGTAAGAGGCACCGACGACATTAACGGCTGCGTCGGTATGGGTTCCAGTGCCAAAGGCATGCATGATGAGCACGGCTTTGCCAAATTTGCGCCCGCCCATAAAATAATCGAGTGTGCCTTTGACTCCTCGAGATGCAACGAGGCCAATGGTGGTGATGCCCACGAGATAAATGCCAAGTGTGATCACGTCGTAGATGTGCAGACCAAACATGAATCCTCCAGTGAAAAGCATTTTTATGACGGGGCAAAATAGGGCGAAGGTTTGAAAATTTCAACTTAAAATTTATATATTTTCTGGTGAATCTAGAAAGGAGGCTGTTATGGACATTTATGAGAAGTATTTTTTTGATGTAAATGGATATCTGGTTGTGGAGGATATTTTGTCTGCCGAGCAAGTCGCAGCACTCAACGAGGCGATTGATCACAATCGGGATAGGGTTCGAATTCGAGAAGGGGAGGAGAGGTTGTCGGGTGGTGCGGGTGCCGGTGAGGTTTCTGTTGCACTGGAAGGCACACATGGGCGAGGGGATATCGGGAGTATTTTGAGATGGCCGAAACCGTGGTGTCAACCCTTCCGCGATTTGTTATCTCATTTGCCAACGATGCACTATATGCTCGATATGATCGGGAATGGGTTCCGCTATGGCAATGCCAATGGGATTAGCATGACCAGAGGGGCAGAAGGGCATTTGCTTCACGGTGGGGGCGGATTTTTAGGCGGGCATATGTATTTTTGCAAAGACGGGAAGATGTGGAATAATCTGATTGCCGTGTGTTACCAGCTTGCCGATGTCAATCCCGGCGAAGGTGGGTTTGTGTGTATTCCCGGCAGTCACAAGGCAAATTTTGAATGTCCGACGGATGTGCGCCGAATGGAACGAGATTTGGGGTGTTTTAAGCATATTCCCATGAAGGCGGGTTCTGCAGTGATTTTTACCGAGGCACTGACGCATGGCGCGATGCCGTGGACCGCAGATCACGAGCGACGGACCCTGTTGTATCGCTATGCCGCGGGGGGATATGTCAACCCACCCAGTGGCAATGATCCCGCGAAATACGCGCCATTTATGGATGAGTTGACACCACTTCAGCAGGCTATTATGCAACCCCCGCACAATGCGGGGCGCCTGGATGTCGCCGCGCTGATCAAGGCGGAGGAAAAAGCAAGTGTAAAATAGTGGGCACGTCGTAGGTGTGCAGGTCAAACATGAATCCTCCTGAGCAAAGCGTTTTAATGAGGGAAGAAATAGAGTGAAGGCAGAATATTTTCAACCCATAATTCGCTTGACAGAGTGTTTTTTCCTGTCTATATGTTCAATGATACATTTATAGACCAAAGGAGACTATAAACATGGCAAACACGATCAAACTATCTGTGGAATTTCCCGAGTCCTTAGTCGCGGACCTTTGGATAGATGAGGCTACAGTTTCTGCAAAAATGAAAGAAGCCGTGGTGCTAGATCTTTTTCGCCAAAAGCGCATCTCGATTCGCAAAGGTGCCGAACTATTGGGTCTCTCCTATCGCGAATTTTTGGATCTCCTCTCCCGTCGCCAAGTCCCGGTCACTGATTACGAAGAGGGTGAGATTGATTGCGATTTGCTTCAACGCGCTATATGAACTTGTAAATACGTTGTGTAGCGGATGGGTGGTATTGATAGGGTATTGGAGGATCGAAAGGAATACAAAACGAGTAATTAGACAGGAGGAGGTTTTATGAATACAAATTTCTCCCGCGAGGCGGTAATGGTAGGCGCGGTGGATTAGTTATCCATCGCGCCTACCTATTTTTAATGCGAGGCAAATAGGGCGGAAATGAGATATTTGCAACTTTAAATTTGCGCTGTCATTTTTCAATGCATCCACGGGATAATCCTGTAAGGAGGTTGTGATGGACATTTATGAGAAGTATTTTTTTGATGTAAATGGATATCTGGTTGTGGAGGATATTTTGTCTGCCGAGCAAGTCGCAGCACTCAACGAGGCGATTGATCACAATCGGGATAGGGTTCGAATTCGAGAAGGGGAGGAGAGGTTGTCGGGTGGTGCGGGTGCCGGTGAGGTTTCTGTTGCACTGGAAGGCACACATGGGCGAGGGGATATCGGGAGTATTTTGAGATGGCCGAAAACGTGGTGTCAACCCTTCCGCGATTTGTTATCTCATTTGCCAACGATGCGCTATATGCTCGATATGATCGGCAATGGGTTCCGCTATGGCAATGCCAATGGAATTAGCATGACCAAAGGCGCAGAAGGCTGTTTGCTTCATGGTGGCGGTGGATTTTTGGGTGGTCATATGTATTTTTGCAGGGATGGAAAGATGTGGAATAATCTGATTGCCGTGTGTTATCAACTCGCCGACGTCAATCCCGGCGACGGTGGATTTGTATGTATTCCCGGCAGTCATAAGGCAAATTTTGAATGTCCGACGGATGTGCGCCGAATGGAGCGGGATTTGGGGTGTTTTAAGCATATTCCCCTGAAGGCGGGATCAGCGGTGATATTTACCGAGGCACTGACGCATGGCGCGATGCCGTGGACTGCGGATCACGAGCGACGAACCCTGTTGTATCGCTATGCCGCGGGGGGATATGTCAACCCGCCCAGTGGCAATGATCCCACAAAGTACGCGCCATTTATGGATGAGTTGACACCACTTCAGCAGGCTATTATGCAACCCCCGCACAATGCGGGGCGCCTGGATGTCGCCGCGTTGATTGAAGCGGAGGAAAAAACAGGTGTTCAATAAATGCCAGACAAGGGTGCAAAAGCGTTTGATTTACAGGATTTTCTGTTGACAGGCTGTTTTTTTCTATCTATCCTGAATAATTCATGAATTTGCTAAAAATTTTCATAATTTTTTGCAGAACAATCAGTTATGTCATGAGTGCCAAAAATTTTTGTTTTGGGGCAATAACTGAAAAGTCCAGTATTTACACAGATTTCTCAGATTTTATGAATTAGTCGGGCTATATGTTTAATGTAGATTTGACAATGGTCTATCAATGAAAGAAAAGAATGCAAAAATTGCTGTTTAGTGACAAAGAAGAACCCTTAAAGGCGGTCAACGTCGCCTCGGTTCCTCAGCGCAGTCCATTTCGATATCCCGGAGGTAAGACATGGTTTGTGCCTCGTCTTCGAGAATGGCTCATCTCGCAACCAAAACGCCCCAGGCTCATGGTTGAGCCTTTTGTTGGAGGCGGTATTATTTCTTTAACAGCAATTTTTGAGAGCCTGGTCAAAACTGCGTTGATGGTTGAACTCGATGAGGATGTCGCGGCTGTATGGCAGACGATTATTGATGGTGATGCAGAATGGCTTGCTAAGAGAATACTAAACTTTGAAATGTCGAGGGAAAACGCTATTGCCGAGATCAATATCCATAGAAGATTAACCAAAGAAAAAGCATTTCAAACTATCATAAAAAACCGCACGTTTCACAGTGGAATTTTGGCGGCGGGAGCCGGATTTCTGAAGAATGGCGAATCGGGCAAAGGTGTGCTCTCTCGCTGGTATCCCACCACACTTGCCAAGCGTCTGCGAGCTATTAACCTGATGCGAGACAAATTGCGTTTCGAGCATGGTGATGCGTTTGATGTATTGGAGCGATACAAAAATGATGAAGAGGTGGTGTTTTTTATTGATCCCCCTTATACTGCTGGTGGCAAGAAAGCAGGTAGTCGCCTTTATACGCACTTTGAATTAGACCACGAAGCTCTTTTTGCGGCCTGTAGAAGTCTAAAAGGCGACTTTATAATGACTTATGACAATGCTGAAGAAGTTAAAAATCTTGCGCGAAAGCATCATTTAATGGCTAAGCCTATACCCATGAAGAATACACACCACGCCGCAATGACAGAGCTTGTTATTGGAAGGGACCTGTCGTAGATGCGTGGCGTTGATAGGGTGTTGGAGGATCGAAGGGAATACAAAACGAGTAATTGATCAGGAGGAGGTTTTATGAATACAAATTTTTCCCAAGAGGTCGTTTTTTCAGATGACGCGGCAATGGGGCGGGCGGGGATGTCGAGGCGCGATTTTATCAAAGGGATTATTGCCACTGGCGCGTCTATTTCTGCAATGGGATATGTGTTTGGAGGCTGTGCGGGTGATATGGGTAGCGCGCCGGGCGCGGTTGAGCGGCTCATTTCTCTAAATGTAAATGGTCGCGTGCGTCGCGTTGATGTTTTGCCACAGGAAACACTGGCGATGACGTTGCGGTATAAGCTGGGGCTTACGGGCACAAAGCTGGGATGCGATCGGGGTGAATGCGGTGCGTGTACGGTGCTGGTTGACGATGTGGCGATGTATTCGTGTTCGACTTTAACCCACCGCGTACGGGGCCGTTCGGTTGTGACTGTTGAGGGCCTTGAAGGTGAAGATGGCGCGCTACATCCGGTGCAGCGAGCATTTATTGAAGAACTGGGGCCTCAGTGCGGATTTTGCACGCCGGGGCAGGTGATGTCTGCTGTAGCGCTGCTCAAGATCAACCCGAGTCCAACCCGCGAAGAAGCGAGGGTTGCCATGTCTGGAAACCTTTGTCGCTGTGGTGCTTACGACAATTATCTAAACTCAGTGATGCGCGCAGCAAAGGAGGCTTCTTAAATGGCATATCAATTGATTGGCAAGGATTTTACGCCGCCAGATGTGGCGGCAAAGGTTACGGGTAAGGCAAAATACGCCGAGGATTTTCGCGCTGAGGGCATGGTGTTTTGTCGCTTGCTTTTGAGTACAATGCCCCATGCGCGCGTTCGCAACATCGATATGTCTGAAGCGATGATGATGGAAGGCGTTTTGGGTATTTTGACGGCTGATGAGGTGCCCGAGCAAAGAGCGCCGAACAATCCCATTTTGACAAATAATCCCCATTATGTGGGGGATCCGATTCTGGCGGTTGCCGCGCTCGACGAGCAGACTGCACAGGATGCGATTGACAAAATTGCGATTGATTATGAACCCCTGCCCTTTACGCTCGATCCCCTGGAGAGTCTTTATCCCGGTGGCACAAATGCCCGAGAAGAAGGCAATATTCGCAACCGGCGTTCGGGAAGCGAGACAATCAAATGGACTGCTGGAGATTTTGTCGATAAGGATGTGTGTCCAACGGGCAAACCCGCAACTGAGTGGTCTTATGGCGAGGTTGATCGGGGGTTTGAAAATGCAAAATTGATCGTGGATGAGAGCTTTGTCACGGCAAATAATCCGCATCATTCGATGGAACCCCGGTCATGCATGGCTTTATGGCAAAACGGCAAGTGTTTCGTGTATGGTGCAACGCAAAGCCAGAGCCGTCCCACGCGCGACCTGGCCCGTCTCCTGGGGATGGATTCTGAAAATCTGGTTTATATCGCGGAATACTGCGGAGGCGGTTTTGGTTCCAAAGGCACGGCGTATCCCGTGATGGCTATTCCGCCGCTTATGTCCAAAAAAGTCGGACGCCCCGTGATGATGCGTATCAGTCGCGCGGAAGAGTATTTTATCGGGTCTGCGCGTCACGGCTTTCAGGGGCGAATAAAAATTGGTTTTCGCGACAATGGGCGGATCAGTGCGCTGGATATGTACATAATTCAGGAGAATGGCGCCTATCGCGGCGGTGGTGATTGGACCGCTGCTGGCGATGCGGTTTCGCTGGTTTATACACCCGAGGCGATGCGCTTTCGAGGAATTCCCGTATATACCAATACACCAATCAGGGGGGCACAGCGTGGTCCCGGACAAAATCAGATCGCCTGTGTGGTCGAGCCTTTGCTCGACAAGGCAGCCGAGGAATTGGGCATTGATCAACTGGCGATTCGGCGCACCAATGCACCCGATAACGATTCGAAATACGGGCGCAGACAAGGACCTGTTACGAGCGTTTATATGCGCGAGGCACTGGAGAAAGGCGGCAGAGCTTTTGATTGGGCAGGGAAAAAGCAAAAAAGCCGTCAGAAGAGTGGCTCAAAGGTTATTGGTGTGGGGATTGGACAGGCTTATCACTCGGCGGGTTCAAGTAAGTTTGATGGTCTGGTGCGCTTGACGCCAGAGGGCAAGTTGCACATTCATTCGGGCGTTGGCAATCTCGGCACGTTTTCGCACACTGCAACCTCTCTCGCAGCCGCCGAAGTGTTGACGTGTAAATGGGAAAATTGCGTGATTGAGCGGGGCGATAGCCGCCGTCATTTGCCGTGGAACCACGCACAGTGGGGGAGCAATACCTCGTTTACGATGACGCGCACGAATTATGTTGCGGCTGTAGATGCGAAGAACAAATTGCTGGAGATTGCGGCAAAGGACCTGGGTGGCTCTCCCGGTGATTACGATCTGGCTGATGAGCGTGTTGTGCATAGAACGGACAAATCTAAAAGTATGGGATTTGCAGATGCTGCAAAACGCGCAATTGAACTGGGGGGCAAGTACGATGGACATGAAGCCCCTGAGGATATTCACGACATGACAAAAACCGCGGTTGCCGCGCTGGCGGGCACGGGTTTGATCGGTGTTGCGAAAGACAATCTGAAGCACGAGGGCGTTGTGCCGGCCATGGCTGTTGGATTTATCGAGATTGAATTGGATACCGAAACCGGAAAGTACGAGATTTTGGATTACGTGGGAGTTGCAGAATGCGGTACGGTGCTACATCCACAGGGATTGGAGACGCAGATCAAAGGCGGAGCAGTTATGGGATTTGGTCTGGCTGCGCTGGAGCGATACGTATATGATCCGCAAAACGGCCTTCCCGCAAATATGGGACTTTATCAGTGCAAGCCGCCGTCTTATCTCGATGTTCCATCTGAGATGAAAACAGAGGTGGTCGATATCGCTGATCCTCAAAATCCAGTCGGTGCTAAGGGGATTGGTGAGCCTGTGCAAGGGTGTGCCGCTGCCGCACTTTTGTGCGCGATTTCAGATGCGCTGGGCGGGCATTATTTTAATCGCATGCCTGTGACGACTGATCATATTGTCAATGCAGCCGCAGGACGCGAGCAGTCGTATAAGGCGCTGCAGGTGAATACGGTATGAGTAGGGGGAAATAAGATGCTCAGAGATATGATGGCTAATTTTGAATTGTACCAGCCCACGGCGATAGACCACGCGCTGAATTTAATGGATCGCTATGGCGATGATGGTTGGGTTCTGGCAGGCGGTCAGGATAGTTTTGACTGGTTTAAGGACCGCGCCAAGAAACCCCAAGCAGTTATCGATATTAATGGTATTGATGATTTGCATGGGATTCGCGAAACAGCCGATGGGGTTGAGATTGGTGCGCTGACCACGCTGACAGAGATTGAGACAAGTGCGCTGATTAAAGAGAAATACGGCGTGTTGGCCGATGCTGCACGGCATGTTGCAAGCCCGCAAATTCGCAATGTGGGAACGATTGGGGGCAATGTCTGTCAGGATGCACGGTGCTGGTATTATCGGTATGGACTGGATTGTTATCGCGCGGGTGGAAATACGTGTTATGCCGATACGCCCGAGGGAATTGACCGCGAACATTGCCTTTTTGGGGCGGATCGGTGTATTGCCGTGTCGCCTTCAGATACCGCACCCGCACTTGTTGCCCTCGATGCGCGTATGGTGGTTGTAAATAGCGATGGGGAAAAAGAGGTGCAGGCAGAGGACTTTTTCATTGGTCCAGATGTGGATATTATGCGCATGACGATTTTGCAACCGGGTGATTTGCTCAAGTCGATTGTGATTCCCAACACCTGGGCAGGTGCACGTTTTTATTTTGAAAAGGTGGCCGAAAGGAACACCTGGGATTTCGCGCTGGTCAATATTGCCTCTGCGATGAAGGTGGATAACGACGCGATTGCCGATATCCGAATAGCATGCGGCAGTGTTGCCTGTGTGCCGCTGCGCTTGACGGTTGTGGAAGAGGTGGTCAAGGGCAGTCCCCAAAATGGTGCGTCTGCCGATCTCGCTGCGAGTGCGGCAACCCGGGGCGCCACACCGCTGAATTACAATGGGTTTAAAATTCCCCTTATGGAAAGTCTGGTCAAACGGGCAATACGAGAGAGTTGATGGATATTTTTCGATATACCAGCGATGCCTGGGGACAGCGGGTTTTAGAAGGTCTTTCGTGGGATTTGATCGGGTATTTTGTAGGTGCTGGCGTTGTGTTTATTGTTTTGCATGCGGGTTATATGCACTTTTTGGTGAAAAAAAACGGTCAATGAATGCTCTGCTGAGACATACGCTCGCTACCCGAATCAATCACTGGTTGATGGCTGCGTGTATGATTGCCCTGTTGTTGACTGGTTTTTTGCCAATTTTGGGAATCAAGTTTGCATGGGTGACGCTGCACTGGGTTTCTGGGGTGATTTTTACTGCTTCTGTTTTGTTTCACATTATTTACGCCCTGACCCGACAAGACTGGCGGTCTATGTGGATTGCGCGAGGAGAATTTGCAGATGTTCTTTCCTCGCTGTCGGGTTCGATCAAGGCTTTGAAAGTGTCCCCCGGCAAATACTGGCTGATGCAAAAGGTTTATCACCATATCGTGGCGATTATGAGTCTGGTTGCTATTGTGACGGGTATTTTGATGTTGCTTAAAATTGATTCGCCTTTCTGGACGCGCGATCCTTATGTTTTTTCAGGCAAGAGCTGGGGGATTATTTATGTTTTGCACGATTTTTCGGGTCTGTGTTTTATTCCACTGATTATGATGCATGTTTATTTTGCAATACGGCCGGAGAAACTTTTTTATACGCGCTCGATGATTAAAGGGTGGATTACAGACGAGGAATATCGCGCACATCACGATCCAGAGAAGTGGGTTGTAAAAAGAAAGGGCTGATCAACGAATGGCAGATGTTTTCTCAGAGTGGGCACAACATATTGAAGCGATAGAGTCGGGCTATGAATTGATGCTGGCTTATGCCGCGCAGGGTATAGAAGGAGATGACGCGCCAGACTCTCAGATTCGACACGCGCTAAAAGAGATGAATAACGCACTCGATAATCTGGGAGAATCTGCAGCACTTATCGCAAGAGAAAAGGGACTTGCGGATTATCGAGATTTTTTGGACGCAATGAATGCCGATGCGAAAAGAGCACAGGCGGGCATTCATCTCGTGCTGGGCAAGTCCGCCCTCAGTTCCCAGTTGATCGATAACTTAAATGCCTCTATCCATTTACGCGCACTGCTGACCGATTTGTTTTTGATTGATGAGGCTTTGAAATGAGATTGTAGATTTTATGTTTTGTATCAAAAGGTCGTGAATATGACTCACGGCCTTTTTTGAGTATTACGTATCAGGGACACTCGCCGCGTGTAAGTCTGCTCTGGATGTCGTCCAATACAGCCGGTACATCCCAGATACCATCGACGACATAGTGTGCGCCAGACTGATGCATGCGCTGATATACAGCCTCGAGTTGTGTTTGCAGTACTTCGGGATCAAGGCGGTTGATTTCTTCTTCGTTTAGACCGATTTCATTTCCCGTTTTTGCAAGTCCAATAGTCCACATGCCTGCATTGAGACCTTCTTCGATGCCGGGGATCGTGTCATCGACTTTGACACAGGCTGAAAAGGGGTACACGCCCAGTTGCATGGCATTTTGCACACACATCCACGGTGCTGGACGGCCTTCGGGAACGTCGGTTGCACATACAGTTGCATCGGGTTCATAACCGCGCTTTTTGGCTTCTTCCTGCAAGAGTGCCATCATTTCACCTGTATATCCGGTGGTTGATCCTATTTTTAATCCGCGCTTGCGAAACTCGGCAACGGCTTCCAGTGTACCGGGAATCAAATCGGCGTATTCAGCCAGGCAACTCAGTTGAAGGGGCACAAATGCTTCAAACATCGCATCGATATCCGATTCCTGCGGCGGTCGATTGTAGGTCTCTTCCCAGCGCTGGTGTACAGATGCGATTTGAGATATCTTGCGGATGTGGACTTTTTTATGCGCTCCCATTGGCGCACGCGCCTCGGCCATGCTGATGGGTACTCGCATGCGTTCGTACACCTGGCGAAAGACCACAGCAGGCGCATAACATCCGTAATCCATTGTGGTTCCCGCCCAATCTAACAAAATGGCTTTTAGTTCACCGCGGTATGTACGTCGAAAATTAAAATCCATTTTCTGTCCTTTCTGATTTATTGGCAAAAAAGCGAATCGTCTTGTGGAACAGATTACCTACATGGCATCCGGAGCCATTGAGACTGTCCAGTCTTTGTTAGATGACAGATCCGTGCGGTCTGTTTTTGTTGTGGCTGATCGCACAGCCTACGATGAATCCGGTGCCAAAATGCATATAGAGTCCGCATTACAGGGGCGCGTCCAGGTCACCTTTGATGATTTTGCGCCCAATCCCAAATACGCCGATGTGATACGCGGTGTCAAGTTCTGGCACGCACATCCATGTGATATGATGATTGCCATAGGTGGTGGGTCTGCAATTGATATGGCCAAGCTCGTTGGCATTTGCGGTACACATCGCGGGCAATACCGCGATCTTCTTACAGGAAATATACCGATTCGAGATAAAGTCGCACCGTTAATCGCCATACCCACCACAGCGGGTACGGGAAGTGAAGCGACGCATTTTGCTGTGGTTTATGTCGAGGAACAAAAATATTCCGTTGCACACGCCAATGTGTTGCCAGAATACGCAATTATCGATCCCAATCTGACAGACAATTTGCCACCTTCTATTACCGCACATACTGGCCTGGACGCACTGTCACAGGCTGTTGAATCTTTGTGGAGTGTGAATGCAACCGCGCAATCGCGCGTTTTTGCAAGCGAAGCTCTCACACTGGTGCTCGATAATCTCGTGGCCGCTGTTCACCGTCCCACGCCCGATGCGCGCGCCAATATGTGTCGCGCTGCCCATCTATCTGGTAAGGCGATCAATATCAGCAAGACCACCGCACCTCACGCGATTTCCTATACGCTCACATCTCAATTTGGCGTGCCTCACGGTTTGGCTGTGGCTCTGACATTGGGTGCAGTTTTAATATACAACAATGGCGTAACCAGTGGTGATTGTTGGCATCCCAAAGGTGTTGCTCAAGTTCAGAAAGATATCAGAGAGATCAACAGGCTGATAGGGGTTGCGAGTTCTGAAGAAGCTCGAAAACACATTGACGATCTCATCAGCACCATTGGTTGCCCAACTCGTCTTCGACAGGTTGGCGTGGATACCGACGCAGATCTGGAAACACTTGTGCAGAATGTCAATACGGAACGTCTAAAAAACAATCCGCGCGCCCTGTCGCAGTTTGAGTTAAGACGAATACTCAAAGAAATCCATTAGAGGTATTATGGCAGAGGCTTTGAGAGAGATTGAGACAACACGCGATCATCAGATCCGGTCACCGATTTCGGTGTGGTCGCTGTCGATTGGTATTGTATTGACGGTGCTGGCGACGAATGCGGGGTCTTACGCGCGATTTATTTTGCACGCGACTCGTCTGGATCAAAATCACCTGTCGATGGCGGCGGTCGTGCCTTTGATGGTGCTGGTGTTGTTTGCAAACCGATTCTTAAAGTTGAGCCGGGGTGAATTGATTGTCATTTTTGTGATGCCATTGATCGGTGCCACGATGCCGACGTATTTTATCGGTAAGATGGTCGCCAATTTTACAGTGCCCCATTATCTGTCTTCGCCGGAAAACCAGTGGACGGTGTATTACGAGACGCTTTTGCCAGCGTGGACCGTGGTGCCGGGCGGCGAGGGTTTGCGGTGGTTTTTTGAAGGGTTGCCGCGCGGTGCGTCTATTCCGTGGACAATATGGCTGGTACCGGTTTTCTGGTGGATGACGGTGATTGTCGCCTATTATGGGTGCGCTTTGTGTTTGATGGTAATTTTGCGAAAGCAATGGGTGGAGAACGAGCGCATTGAATATCCTTTGATGGAGGTGCCACTGGCGGTGCTGGAAGAGCCTAAAGAGAAGGGCTTTTTTCGTATTCCGATCCTAAATCTACCGCTTTTCTGGATTGGTTTTGGATTGACGTTTTTCTGGGTGCTGTGGAATGTGATCAATCATTTTAATCCTTCGTTCCCCCAGATCCCCTGGCGTTATCCCAATGTGGTGTTCGACCGGGCTTTCCCACCTATTTCGATGCGTATGTATCCAGTTGTGGCAGGATTTGCCTATTTTATCAAGCTGGATATTTTATTTAGTCTGTGGTTTTTTAACTTTTTTACCACTATGGAAATGGGCCTTTTCAACCGATTGGGGTATAAGGAGGCCATTTTTGACGAATATTCTACAAATCCGCTTTCGATTGGGGCGCAATCGCACGGTGCAATCATTGTGATTGTTCTCGTTGGATTCTGGATGGGCCGAGAACATTTGAAAAATGTGTTTCGCAAGACGTTTTACAATGATCCAGAAGTAGATGACTCGGGCGAGATTATGTCTTATCGCGCTGCCATGTTTGGATTGATTGGAAGTGCGATTTACCTTGCGGTGTGGCATTATAAGACGGGGATGGAGTTGAAGTTTATCCCGCTGTTCCTCTTTGGCGTGCTGGTGATGTATTTGGGACAAACCCGTCTGATTGCAGAGGCAGGACTGATTTCTCTGCGTGCAGCGATGTGTCCGCAAATTTTTTCATCGGTCATTCTGGGTATTGACTCCCTGGCACCGCGCACGCTTGTTTCTGTTGCTGTCTCCCACTCGTGGTGTAGCGATATCAAGACGACAATTATGCCCGCGCTGGGGCATTCGACCAAGTTATTCGATACCATCCAGACGAATAGGCGGCGCTTGCTCTGGGTACTAATTTTGGCGATGGGTGTGGGCGTGTTTGCCACGTTTTTGTACACGATTTATATGGGCTATGTAAATGGTGCCGCCAATTACGGCGGGATTTTTACCGGTGAACTGGCGCGCTGGCCCTGGGATGATCTGGTCAAGAAGTCAAAGGATCCATGGAGCAGAAATTGGGAGTTGATCGGTTTTTTGTCGGGCGGGGCGGCATTTACCTTGCTCCTGATGTTTGTGCGCTATCGCTTTCCCGGTTTTCCCTTTCACCCCATTGGATTTGCCGCCGGACCAGTGGGCCCCGTGCGATATGTCGTTCTTCCGATTTTTCTGGCGTGGTTTGCCAAATCTATTATTCTCAGAATTGGTGGCGCACAGGCGTATCGGACAGCGCGACCCTTTTTTATAGGTCTGATTCTCGGGCATTTTATGGGGGCAGGTACTTCGTTTGTCATCGATATGATCTGGTTTCCCGGACAGGGACACAATATTCCATTTTCAGATTGGTAACATTTATAGAACCCTCATACAGTAAATTCTGGCCGACCGAGGGCGTCGGTGGTTTTTTGGCGCTGGTAGATGGGAATTTCGCCGCTGGCATCTTCGAGAATACGACGTTTTGCCCGTTCGATTCTATCTGCGGCTCGTTCGGCGATGTTCTGGGTGCAGTCCGGGTCTGATTCCAAATCGAAGACGCGCGGGCCAGAAAAGTCCGCCTGAGAAAAGAACCAGGAGGTATGGTCTTTGTACCAGACGGAATTGCCGTAGCGGCATGTTAGATAGTCTCGCTCGCTGAACGTGTCTGAGGATTCAACGATGGGTAGCAGGCTCTTTCCATCGATTTGTCCGATTGGTGAGACACCGGAAATGTCGAGCACTGTTGCGGGTATATCGAGGGTATAGACAAAGGTGTCGGAGATGGTTCCGGCGCCTTTGTTTTGTGGGTGTCGCAGAATCATCGGGATGCACATGGTGCCGGGATACATGTAGTCTGCTGGTTTGCCGATTATGCCCTCGGCATTGTCGGCGAAATTTGTGCCGTGGTCGCTGAGAAAAATAACCATGGTATTGTCCCGCAGACCCACTCTGTCGATTGTATCGACCAGTCGTCCAAACCAGGTATCCACCATTGTGACGAGTCCGGCGTAGTTGGCGCGAATAGAAGTGAGCCGATCTTCATAGTCGGGATTGGCGCTCAAGGGACCATAAGGCACATTGAGACAAATGGGTACTCTGTCTTCTCGGGTACCATACAGATCGTAGTAGTGGAGTGGGGCTTCCCAGGTTTCGTGGGGGGTAAAGCTATCGACATAGAGGTAAAAAGGCGCGGTTGAAGCATTTTGCTCGAGGAACTCAATGGCGGCGCGAAACGTCCGCGCAGCGGGCCAGGTCTCTTCGGGACGCTGGGGTTGCACATTGACCAGATGGGCACGGATCAGATTCTCGGTCTGTCCTTTTCGGAGTTTATAGCATTCGATCAGTGCCGGGTCTGCTGCAGCTATGGCACGATAGCGGTCCTCTGCCTGGCCGCGAATGAATTGCCATTGGCGGAAGCCTCGCGTAAAATTCATTCCAGGAACAAAGTAATGGGGTACATCGGCAAAGAAACCGGTGTGATAACCTCCCTGCGCAAGTGCTTCGGCGATCGTGCCCTCATCAGATGACATAGGTTGCCATCCGGCAAGATACACATTGTCCCAGGGAACGGGACGATAGTCTTTGAAAGGGAAGGCTCGTCGCCCGGTGTGAAGGGTTCGCCGCGTTGGGATGGTGGGCAAACACTCGGGGTGGGCATTGGTGAAGCGCACGCCTTCTTTGGCAAATTGGTCGAGATTTGGCGTGTGGATCCAGTCGTTTCCATAAGCACCCAGGAATGACGTGCGAAATGTATCGGCCACGACAACAACGATGTTCATAGGGTCTGACATTGAGGATCTCCTTTAGAAAGAGCAGTATGCAAGTGTATTAAAACTATGGTTTATCCAGGAGCGCTCTGAGGCTGTTCATTGCCCCAGGGGAATGATTGCACTCTCAAAGAGCGATCCACCTTCGACAGGGCGATTTTCACGCCCCCTTGCTTTGAGGAATGGTGGATGGCAAATCCGATCTCTGTCGCTCTGCGTGCATGATTGATGTCACAGGCCGTGCGACCACCCGTTTTGATAGCTTGTACGAGATCGCGCACCATTGCAGGTCCTGTAGGCCACGGGTCTTCGTCTGTGGGAAGACTGAGGCGTTGGTAAATATTTTCTCGATAGAGATGGACATGCGTTGCGTCAGAGAGGATGGATAGATGACCTTTTGTTCCCGTGATTTGAAAACTGGGGCCTTTGCCGCCATCTATTGTGATGTAGGCGACTACGCCGTTGTCCAGACCAATTTGAGCACGCGAAGGCGGATCGAGATTGCGGCGTTCATCGTCTGAATCGCCGTGGTCAATCAGGCCGCTGACCCATAAGGGTTCGGGATCGCCCAATAACCCCAGCAAGGCGTCGTACCAATGACAGCCATGGTTGATGGTGTTGGGCAGGCCATAAGCGACGAGACTCGTGATGGTTCCGATGAGGCCGCTCATGTTCTCGCGAAGGTGGCGATAGGGGAGAGACCAGCGTCGGTCAAGGCCAAAGCAGAGAGGGATGTTTGCACATGCAGAGATGATACGATCCATCTCTTCAAGGGTTGTAGCCAGAGGCTTGTCACAGAGGATACCCCGAACGCCTGCTGCGGTAGCGGCCTCAATCTGGTCGGCGTGCATGGTCTGGCGCGTGGCAATGCAGAGTACATCTGGTTTGATCTCTTTGAGCATGTGTTCATAGTCACCAAAGATTGGGATATCGCCCCAAACGTCCTGCCAGCAGGTAACAAATTCCGCTCGCGTTTCTGCGCCGTAATCGAATACACCGACGATTTCAGTTTCAGGAATGGCCCGAAAAGCCGCGGCAAAATTGTGATGGGTCAAATCGCGCAGTAGCATGCGATGGCAACCCGCAATGGCGACCCTCAGTATGTTTTCTTTAGCCATCTCGTGGTCCTCCTATAAACTATCTTACGTATTGAAACCCAAAGTAATATATACAGTAACAAGAGTAAAGAACTGAAACACCGCGCATGTCCAAAATGAGATTCAGGACTTGCCCCACCCATGATTTTGCTTATTTTGTAAGCAATATATTCCAGAAGTAATCATCTCAATATTGGAGTGTTAATATGGCGATCAAACAGCTTGAACCAGGAGAAGCAAAAGCCGCAATGGATGAGGCAGAAAATTCGGTTTATCTCGATGTGCGCACAGAAATGGAGTTTGCCCAGGGACATCCCGAAGGCGCTATCAATATCCCCATTGCAGTTCCCGGCCCGGCGGGCATGGTGCCAAATCCCGATTTTTTGACTATTGTGCAAAAAACATTATCCGATAAAGAACAGCCCATTTTTTGTGGGTGTCAGAGTGGGATGCGTTCTCAGATGGCCGCGGACTTGATGGCGCGGTTGGGGTATTCGAATCTGGCCAATGTTCAGGGCGGCTTTGGTGGAAAAGTCGAAAATGGCGTTCTCGTAGTGGTGGGATGGCGCGATTCGAATTTGCCTGTCGAAGCCGATGTTAATGATTCCAATTCTTATGCGAGTATCAAGGCGCGGGCAGAGTCTTAGGAAAGAGGGACATAGCCTGATTATTTCATTTGAAGGAAAAAAAATATAATTCTCCTTTTGTATTGTGGCAGAGTGAGTTACGAGTGATTAAAGCAAAATATAAAAAAGCGCGTGAAGCATTTGTTGACGCGGCAGATGTAGAGGTCGGTAGCCGAGTGCTGGATCTCGGCTGGGAGGGAGACTGTCTCGAATGCTTGCGGGAAACAGGTGCTCGAGTGACTTTTGTGGGGGAGGATATTCGCGCCGTGCAAAAGGCAGAAGCACTTCGAGTAAATGGGGTGCTTAGTGCAATGCCGGCACAGGTAATTTCCGACGCGCGTGTCGTATTTTACAAACCCGCACAGAGATCTGCCAAAGGTCAAGTATTTGAATGGATTGATCAGGGCTTTCAGGCGCTTGAAATAGGCGGCGCGCTTTATCTGGCGGGTCAGCGAAATCGCGGCATTAGAAGTTATGCCGCGTATTTGCATGCGGTTTTTAGCAATAGCAGACGCGCAGGGCGCGTGGGCAGAGTGGAAGTTTACAGCGCGAAAAAGGAGCAGAATGATCCTCATAAAGCACCTGTTGACAATCGAATCACATTTGAATTGCGCGATTTGCCGGGCAGTCCATACAGCGTTGAAACCCGTGCGGGCGTTTTTTCACGGGATGGACTCGATGACGGGACGAGATTTTTGATCGACTGCATGGAAGTTCGCCCCACCGACCATATACTGGACTGGGGGTGTGGCTGGGGCGCACTCGGCATGGTTGCTGCGCGTCTATCTGCAAAAGGCAATGCAACGCTCGTCGATTCAAATATTCGCGCGGTTTCCTGCGCAGAGGAAAATTTGAGGCGAAATCGGATTTGCAATGCAGTGGTGCATGTGGGAGATGCCCGCGTTTTTGATCGACGCGAAAAATTTGATCTTATCGTTTCCAACCCGCCCTTTCACGATGGTAATGCTGCGGCCCATCCCCTTATAGAAGGTGCTTTTCGGGCACTGAGACCGGGAGGTCGTTTAATGCTTGTTGTGATGCGTCCAGAATCGTATCTGAGACACATTCGCAGAGTTTTTGGACAAGGGGAGATCATGGCGCAAAAAGACGGATATGTCGTTCTTGAGGCCCATATTGGGAACTAATGTATCACACAGGCGTTTATCGCAATGAAGTATAAGGTCTGATAGTTAGTCTTGGGCTTCCGCAAGTGTTCGGTCTGGTCCCCTCCCACCAGATTGGGCGTCTCGCGGAAGCCCGCTTTTTTGTAGTTGACACATCCATTTTCAGAGCGTTAATTTTCTCCCGGCAAAAGGCTTGACAGTCCGGAACTTCGGTTGTATCCTTAGCATCTTAGAAAAATTCAAAAACATCCGCAGATGGTCCCTGTGAAAATGTAATAAACGCAGACAAAATCTGTGGTTTTAATAAAGAGGAGGAAAATTTTGAACGCATTTGATTATGAAGCGCCCCAGTCTGTAGATGAGGCTATTTCTCTACTCAGCGCGGGAAATGGCAATGTCGGCATTTTGGCGGGCGGCACAGACTTGATCGCGCAGTTGAAGGAGGGGCGCAAGATCGATTTGATGCTCGACCTCAAGCGGATCCCCGAAGCAACTGCGTTGAGTTTTGATGAGGACAGCGGTTTGAGTATTGGCGCGGCAACACCGTGTTCCCAAATTTACGGTTACGATGTTGTCCAAAGCCGTTATCCCGCGCTTGTAGATTGTACTTCGCTCATCGGTTCTATTCAGATTCAAAACCGCGGATCTATTGGAGGCAATTTCTGCAATGCCTCACCCGCGGCGGACACCCCACCTGCTGTCATTGTTCTGGGCGGCACCTGTCGTATTGCGGGACCAAATGGCACGCGCGAAGTCGCCGCGGAGGATTTCTTTACCGGTCCTGGGCAAAGTGTTCTTCAGTCCGGCGAGTTTCTCATTTCTATTCAGGTGCCAACTCCGGCTGCCAATTCGGGGGCGTTTTTCCTGCGATTTATTCCACGCAACGAAATGGATATTGCTGTGGCCAATGCCGCGGCATCCGTGGTTTTAGACAGCGATAAAACGACTATTCAAGAGGCGCGGGTGTCAATTGGAGCCGTTGCCCCCACACCCTTGCTCGTTGCCGATGCGGGCGCAGCACTTGAGGGCAAATCGGTGGATGATGAAGACGCAATAGAAGCGGCGTGTGCGGCATCGCGCGCAGCAGCCAAACCAATTAGCGATATGCGGGGAACTATCGAACAGCGGATTCACCTGTCCGGCGTTTTGACGCGCCGCGCCATTCAAGGAGCCATTCAAAGAGCAAAGGAGTCTTAATCGCATGCCAGGAAAAGTTCACGTTACAACGACAATTAATGGAGAATCGGCCGAGTTTTTGTGCGAACCTCGGCAGACAATTCTCGAAGTTTTGCGGGATCAACTCGATCTTACGGGTACGAAAGAGGGTTGCAGCAATGGCAACTGCGGCGCGTGTAGCATACTGGTCAATGGAGAGGTTATCGATTCCTGCCTGATGATGGCTGTCGAAGCCGAAGGGCAGGAACTCACGACTATCGAAGGCGTTGCAAGTGCCGATGGCTTACATCCTCTTCAGCAGAAATTTCTCGAACACGCAGCTCTTCAGTGCGGCATTTGTACGCCGGGCTTTATTGTGGCCGCCAAAGCATTGCTCGATCAAGAGTCTGATCCTTCGGAAGAACGCATTCGGTTATACTTAGCGGGGAATCTGTGCCGTTGCACGGGGTATGACAAAATCGTCCGCGCGGTACAAGACGCCGCGTCTGAAATGGCCGAATAGGGAGGTGATCCCATAATGGCGACAAAAACAGAAGATTATCTGGGCATTACGGATTACAAAGTTATTGGCACCCGTCCGATACGGCACGATGGCGTCGATAAAGTCGTCGGTCGAGCAAAATACGGTGCAGATATCGATATGGCAGGCATGTTGCATGGAGCAGTTGTGCGCAGCCCACACGCGCATGCGCGAATCAAATCGATAGACACGAGCAAGGCAGAAGCGCTTGCAGGTGTAAAAGCCGTGATTACGGTTGGCGATCTGCCATTGCAAGAAGACAAAATTGAAGACCTGGGTGAAGGTGCTGCCAATCTTCAGCATCTGCGCGCAAACGTGCTGGCCGATGGCAAGGTATTATATCACGGCCATGCAGTTGCAGCGGTTGCCGCAACAGATATTCACACAGCGCAAGAAGCCGTTGATTTGATCGATGTCGAATACGAGGTGTTGCAACCCGTTTTGACTGTCCACGAAGCCATGGAAGAGGACGCGCCTTTGCTTCTGGAAGACCAGACCACGCAGTCGTTGGGCGAAGATACGGGACAAAAGAGCAATGTTTGTACCCATTTTCGCCACGAATTAGGCGACGTGGAGAAGGGATTTGCAGAGGCGGACCTCGTCATTGAGCGAGAATTTGATACTGCGACGGTTCACCAGGGGTATATTGAACCCCAAAATGCCACGGCTTTGTGGGGTGCCGATGATCAGATCACGGTGTGGTGCAGCACGCAGGGCGCATTTACCGTGCGCGAACAGACTGCGCAGATATTAGATGTACCGGTTTCGCAGGTCAAAGTCGTTCCCATGGAAATTGGCGGTGGATTTGGGGGCAAAATTCGGATTTATCTCGAACCTCTGGCCGCGGTTCTGTCGAGAAAGACGGGACGCCCCGTCAAGATGGTCATGAGCCGCACAGAAGTTTTGCAGGCTACTGGACCAACCGCTGGCTCTTTTATAAAGTGCAAAATGGGGGTTGACAAAGCGGGGAAGATTGTCGCTGCATATGCGTATATGGCGTATGAGTCGGGTGGTTTTCCCGGCAGTTGGGCAGCACCAGGTGCCATGTGCATTTTCGCGCCCTACAATATCCCCAATGTGCTGATTGATGGATACGAGGTGCTGGTCAATAAACCTCAGACCATGGCCTATCGGGCGCCAGGCGCGACCAATGCCGCTTTTGCTTCAGAAACGATTATCGACGAGATTTGCGAGCAATTGGATGTTGATCCACTCGATTTTCGGCTCGAGAATTCTGCCAGAGAAGGCACGCGACGCGCAGATGGTCCGGTTTATCCACGAATTGGTAACGAGGAATGTGTCAAAACGGCTCTTTCTTCAGAGCACTACGCGACGCAACTCAGTGGTAAAAACCGCGGGCGCGGGATTGCTTCGGGTTTCTGGTTCAACGTGGGTTTGAAGTCGAGTGCCGCTGCCAGTGTAAATTCCGATGGTACGGTCAGTCTGGTCGAGGGTTCTACGGATATTGGCGGAACCCGAACGTCTATTGCGATGCAATTGGCCGAAGTGCTCGGCATCAGGGCCGAAGATGTCAAGCCACAGGTCGTTGATACGGATTCTATCGGCGATACAGATGTGACTGGGGGAAGTCGCACCACATTTGCAACCGGATGGGCGGCCTATCAGTGCGCTCTGGATATCAAGGAGCAGTTGATTGAGCGCGCGGCAAAATTGTGGGAGATCTCGACTGATGATGTGGTTTTTGACGATGGCACATTTTCTTCATCTGATTCTTCTAAGACCATATCGTTCAAAGAGTTGTCAGGAATGCTTGACGAAACCGGTGGTCCCGTTATGGGCAGGGCAACCGTAAATCCGTCCGGCGTGGGCGGAGCTTTTGCGGTAATGATTGTCGATATTGAGGTCGATACTGAAACGGGCAAAGTGGAGATTTTGCGCGTCTCTATGATTCAAGATGCTGGCAAAGCTGTTTACCCCGGTTATGTCGAGGGACAAATGCAAGGAGGCACAGCACAGGGCATTGGCTGGGCACTCAACGAAGAATACGCCTATAATGGAGATGGACTTTTGACCAATGCGAGTTTGCTCGATTATCGGATGCCCACATGTCTCGATTTGCCCATGATTGAAACCCATATCGTCGAAGTGCCAAACCCCGGCCACCCCTATGGTGTGCGAGGGGTGGGAGAAGTGCCAATTGTTCCACCTGCTGCGGCAGTTGCAAATGCGATTTACGATGCTGTGGGTGTGAGAATGACAAATTTGCCCATGTCACCGGGCGAAGTTCTCAAGGCATTGTGGGCAAAAAATGGGGGAAATGGGACAGGCTGATTTGTAAGGAATTGAATAGACATCCAATCCAAAGGAAAGGGGGTAACATGAATCGAGTGATTTCAATATTCGCTGCCTGGGGACTGGCAGTTCTGATGGTGCTGTGTGTTCCTCAGATGTCCGATGCCCTGGGGTTGCATGTCAAAGCGGGGGTGAGTCTGACGCGCGAACCTCAGTTTGATACCTTTTACGGCATGGGTGGGCAGTTTGACTCTCACCGATGGATGATCGGGGGCAATCTCGATCTGGGATCTGTTATGTTGCCCAAATTGCATCTGCTTCCAGGCCTGGATATCGCGGCACAGGAGAATTTGCGCGTTTATGCCGTCAATCTGGATGTCGTTTACTTTTTTCATCAAACGCCAGTCGGACGAGCCTATTTCGGTGGTGGTTTTGGAACCCACTTCTTTCGCCCCCAAATAGCATCTGGTGCTATAGAATCTGAGTCAGCGGTAGAAGAGTCGGTAGATGGCCCCCAAAACGATACCAAAATCAGCTTGAATTTGCCATTGGGGTATCAGCGCAAATTGAGTCCGATGCTGGCCTGGTTTGGCGAGATGAAACTCATCATTGCCGACGATGAAAAAGACAGTGCATTGCAATTCACAATTGGTTTTCGCTTTGGTAATGAATAGGAAGGATTTATGGCGGGTAGTGAACGCAGAAAAGAGCTTCGCCGAAGGCGACAGAGGCGAAAAAAACGCCTTAAAGCGCGCCGTCGAGAAGGAAGAAGTGGGAAGTAAGAAGTGAAAAGTGTTCTTATTATTTTTGCCATCACATCTCTAATTGAAGCCAGTGAATCCACAGGTAATCTCGTCGTTGAAGTGCATCAATCTCATAGTGGAACGGATTTGTGGTATCGTGTTGGCATTGTAAACTCAACAGCGATTGATTGGGGAGAGAACCACAAATACGACAATGGGCGATTGCCCATGTGCGACCTCAACAGCGATACGATTGTAGAAGTTCACGAGGGTCACGGCGATTTGACCCTGTGGTATCGCGTGGGATCGATTGAGAAAAAAACGCGGACGATTAACTGGGGAAGTAGCGTTAGTTACGAAGATAGGGGCAGAAGCCCGGTTGTCGCCATGCAGGGCAATATTGTTGTTGAGATGCACCAGTCTCACGATGGAACAGAGTTGTGGTATCACGTTGGGATTTTGGATCGTTCAACCCGGGTTATCAACTGGGGCGCAAGCAGAAAATTTGATCGGGGGCAGTTTCCGAGTATTGGATTTTCCAAAGGAGAATTGAATACTATCGTCGAAGTGCATCAATCTCATAAAGGGGCGAATTTGTGGTACCATGTTGGTATTGTAAACCCGACTACGCGAGCGATTGATTGGGGGGAAAGCCACAAATACGACAATGGGCGATTGCCTATGTGCGACCTCAACGGCGATACGGTTGTGGAAGTTCATCAAGGGCATGATGACTTGCAATTGTGGTATCGTGTGGGAACGGTAAAAAAAAAACGCGGACCATTGTGTGGGGTACAAGCGTGAATTACGGCAAGGGCAAAGTGCCTACCGTAGCGATTAAAAACAATATTGTCGTGGAGATGCACCAGTCTTATAATGGAATTGATTTGTGGTATAATGTTGGCATTTTAGACAAAACAACCGGGACGATTAAATGGGGAAAGAGCCGCAAATTAGATACAGGTCGGGTCCCAAGTGTGGGATTTTGATCAATAGACAATAAGAACCCTTGCCATATATGCGATTTTTTGTACATTAGTAGAGAATAAGATCAGACCCGTAGTATCATTTTTCAGGAGGTTTTTCAATGGCTAATCCCAAAGTCATCGCCTATTTAAAGCCAGTTTGTGGTTGGAGCGGTGGTGTGCGCGCTGTTCTGGCAAAATATGGGCTGGAGTACGAAGACCGCGATATCATTAACAATCCCGACAACTATCGCGAGATGGTTATAAAGAGCGGGCAACCCTTACAGCCCTGTGTGCAGATTGGGGATACGATGCTGGCCGATATCAGCGGTGATGAGTTAGAAGGTTGGTTAATCCAAAATGGGTACCAGCCCGGAGGCCCAGATCCCTCGGTTCCAACGGATCGTTCCTGTACGGATGAAGAGCATGAAGCAATGGCCCGTGCAGCACAGCAACCGACTATTGCCAACCCTCACTTTGGTCGATAAAAATAAGGTGGTGGTTTTTGATAGCGAGGCGATCCGTTAAGGGTCGCCTTTTTTTTTCCATAAGAGCCATTTGCAAATACTTTTATATTTATTATGCAGACGCGCGTTCTCGAAAAAGAGATTGCTGAATGCACCCTGTGCAAACGCCTGGTCGATTATTGCCGCACCTTTAAGTTGGCGGAAAATCGCAAAATTGGCGATTGCGATTACTGGGCAAAACCCGTTCCGGGCTTTGGAGATATCAACGCACAATTGCTCATTATTGGTCTGGCTCCCGGCGCACACGGAGCCAACCGCACGGGCAGGCCATTTACAGGCGATGGCGCTGGGGAGGTGCTGTACCGCGCGCTCTTTCGGCACGGTTTTGCCAACCGGGAAACAGCGGTTGATCTCCACGACGGCATGCGTCTGGACAATGTGTATATCACGAATGCCGTCAAATGCGTTCCGCCCCAGAATCGCCCCAGGTCCAAAGAAAAGCGCGCGTGTCTCGACTGGCTGGCGCAGGAGATGACGTTCTTGCGTCGCGTAAAAATCGTTCTGGCGATGGGTAGGGATGCGTTTGACAGTTATATAAGGCTGGAGAGGTCAGCAGGGCGCGTGACGAGGCTAAACGCCTATCGTTTTCAGCACGGTGGCGTGTACCGGTTGGACGATAAAATCCTCGTAGCGACCTACCATTTTAGTCGCTACAATATGAATACAGGCGTCCTGACAGAAGATATGATCAATGTGTTGTTTCAGCGCGTACGCGCATTGCTGTGTGAAGTGTGAAGGAGGAAGTGTGAAGGAGGAAGTGTGAAGGAGGAAGTGTGAAGGAGGGAACGGTGTACAACTGGTCGCAGTCCAGACCAGTTCACTGTGATGAAGCACCAGCTTTGGGGCGGTGTTGGGTGGATTTCTCCCTTCTTACTTCTTACTTCTCACTTCGGCGGGTCCAGCACAGCTATGTAGGGAAGGTTGCGGTAGGCCTGATTGTAGTCGAGACCATAACCCACTACAAACTGGTCCGGGATGGTGAAACCGCAGTGATGGATGGAGACGGGTACGATTCTGCGGTCGGGTTTGTCCAGAAGGGTGCAGATACCGAGGCTGCGTGGGTTTCTGTCCTTTAATAATGTGAGAAGTGCAGAGATCGTGCGCCCGGTATCGACAATATCTTCGACAACGAGCACATGACGGTCATCAATTTCACGACTGAGGTCTTTTTTGAATGTCACTGTGCCCGAACTACTTGTACCGACATAACTCGAAATCGCAATGAGATCAATTTCAATGGGACAGCTTATCGCACGCGAAAGATCGACTAAAAAGAAGAGGGCACCCGTTAGAATGCCCAGGAGAACAACACCGTCTGGGTACTGTGCGGAAATTTCGGCGCCGAGTTCACGAACGCGGTTCTGAATCGTTTTTTCATCAATTAATATAGAATCGGGATGAAGGATAAACTCCTGCACTGGAAAAACCTCCTTGTGATGGTAGATGATATAACTTAAAGAATTTATTTTTTAAGTCAAACCCCATTGGGGCTAACTCATTCCCATCAAAATGCGCGTTCTCATTGCGTTAGCGCGCATATCTTCTGCGGTATTTGAAGGAATCCCTTGATTCAGATTTGTAAAAATGCTATATTTGCGTCGAAGCTTATGCTTCACAAAAAAACGCCTTGAATCTGCATGAGGGTAGCCCCGCAGGAAGTTTTCCGCTGTTTTAACACCGGGACTTCGACAACCTTTTCGGCACCCGGCGGGTTAGGCGTTTTTTGTTTTCTTTTTTTTAACATCTATCCTCAATATGCCCAATCAAATTCGCATACTCCCGGATGAGATTGCCAACCGCATCGCCGCTGGAGAAGTGGTTGAGCGGCCGGCGTCTGTCGCAAAAGAACTGATTGAGAACTCAGTGGATGCGGGATCGGATCGCATTGTCGTTGAAGTTACTGCTGGCGGCAAGGAAAGCCTGCGGGTCAGTGATAATGGATGCGGGATGTCGCGCGATGACGCGCTTTTGGCACTTGAACGACACGCGACGAGCAAAATTCAAAGTCTGGACGATCTAAAAGGGTTGCTCACACACGGATTCAGGGGTGAGGCATTGCCCAGTATTGCCGCTGTTTCGCGCATGACCCTTGAAACTCGTCTGGTAGATGCGGTTGAAGGAACGCGAATCTCCGTGGTGGGCGGGCGCGTACAGGATGTATCCGCGATTGGTCGCGGACAGGGTACGGCAGTTACATTGCACGGCCTATTTTTTAATGTGCCCGCCAGGCGAAAATTTCTCAAAAGTGTCGATACGGAATTTCGGCATATTGTGAACGCGGTGACAGCCATGGCCATGGCGTACCCCGAGATCGGATTTGACCTCAAGCACAATGGACGCCAGGTGCTACAACTGGGCAGGTCGCGCTTTGATCGGCGGGCAGAGCAAATTTTTGGCGTGCGATATGGCGCAGATGCCATTGGTGTTGAGAGCAAGGCGAGCGGAATTGAGGTTCGAGGCTTTGTGGGCAAGCCCGAGTCCGCGCGAAAATCCGGTGCCCAACAGGTTTTGATTGTCAATAACCGATGGGTGCAGCACAAAGCCATCGCTTTCGCAGTTTACGAAGGATACGGCGGGCTTTTACCCAAGGGGCTTGCGCCATCGTATTGCCTTTGTCTGAACATTGATCCGGCGCGTGTGGATGTCAATGTCCATCCTTCAAAGCGCGAGGTTCGCTTTGCCGATGAGCGAACAATTTACGGCCTGATCACCCAGGCGGTTCAGAAATCACTGCGCGGCGCAGACCTGATCCCGGAAATGGACGATGCTATTATGCCCGTGGCAGATACGCCTGTGAGCATCGCAGAATCCCCCGAGATCACCTATCAGCCCGGGCAGCCCAAAGTTGGCGGACAACCCCAGATGGCATTGCCGCTAACGATGAGAATGTCGTCGGGCAAGACAAAGCGGGGAACCGGGGTTAATACCGATGATCTCGATGAAGAGGATTTTGCCCGGGTTTCCGTATGGCAATTGCACAGCAAGTACATTTTGGCGCATATTAAAAATGGTTTGATTGCGATTGACCAGCAGGTTGCCCATCAGAGGATTTTGTACGAACGCGCCATTGACAATATGCATACCCGTCCCGCGACGAGTCAGCGGCTGTTGTTTCCACTTACGCTCGATTTTAGTGTCAAAGAAATTCTTATTGTGCGCGAGGCCATGCCCCTGTTGGAAAAAATGGGATTTGGCATTCGCGATTTTGGGGGGCATACGGTTGTTGTCGATGCCATTCCCATGGGGCTGAGAACGTGGCAAGATGGACAGCTTTTGAGAGATATGGTTCGCGATATGGCCGAAGCCGAGCAAGCGACTTCTGTTTCGCCTTCCGGGCAAGCGCGGCAGATTGCACCCGAGGAACATCGGCTCGCATCGGTTTATGCCTGGCATACGTCGATTCGCACAGGTGAGGATTTATCGACAGAGGAAATGCGCGCGCTTATAGATCAATTGTTCGCAACGCGAGAACCTTTCGTCAGCCCTTATGGCAGGCCAACGCTTGTTAAGATCGGGCTGGATGAAATTGACAATCGGTTTAAGCGATAGTCATGACCTCATTCCCATATATTCTGGTGATTGCTGGGCCGACGGCATCGGGCAAAACGGCTGTGGGCATTGAACTCGCGCAGAGGATAGATGGCGAGATTATATCGGCAGATGCGCGTCAGATTTATCGTTTTATGGATATTGGGACGGCAAAGCCGACAACTGAAGAACGGGCTGCTGCACGCCATCACCTCATCGATTTTATTAATCCCGACAAAGACTATAGCGCCGGACAATTTGCCGAAGATGCATCTGCGGTGATTGGGAATATTCTGCGTCGCGGCAAGATGCCCATTGTCGTCGGAGGAGCGGGGCTGTATATTCGCGCGTTGTTCGATGGCTTTTCACCTATGCCGAAAATTCCGATAGAGGTTCGCACGCGATTGCAGGAAGAGGGGAGAGATTGTCTTTCCTCCCTGTACAAAAGGCTGTGCGAGGTTGATCCGGAATGGGCTGAAAAAATTCAGGCAACCGATACACAACGCATTCTGCGCGGTCTGGAAGTCTATGAAGCATCGGGCAAACCGCTTTCTGAACATCAGAAGGTGCCGCCAACGCCGCCGATTCGCCATACTGCATCTTATTGGGGTTTGTACTGGGAGCGCGAAGTACTCTATGACCGAATCAATGCGCGTGCTTGCTTTATGTTCGAGAATGGCCTGATTGAGGAAGCAAAAAGTCTCCGCGATAGAGGTTATTCTCCCGATCTAAACGCGCTCAATGCGTTTGGGTACCGGGAAATATTTCAATATCTCGATGGTGAGACGACGCTTGATCGCGCGCTTGCCGATTTGCAACAGGGTACGCGACGCTATGCCAAACGACAGATGACTTTTTTTCGCAAAAATGAACGTATACAGTGGGTAGATGGTAGCGATGACGGTGTGACAGATGTCATCTTGCAAAACCTTGAAACATGTTGACACCAAAGATGAACCCCTGTAAATTGGCTATTCCTTGCGGAGCGGGAATAACTCAGTTGGTAGAGTGCAAGCTTCCCAAGCTTGATGTCGCGGGTTCGAGTCCCGTTTCCCGCTCCAAAAAAATAATGAAAAATCACGGGCAATCTCAAATCGGGTTGTCCGTTCTTTTTGTTTTATGTATTGAATAAACCCAATCGGTGCAATATACTGCGTCCGAAGGAGTTTTGATGGATAATGAAATTCGCATTCACTATGTCAGCCATTTTCTCAAGCTGAGTTTGTGGTATGCGCGGTTTCTGATGGCGCGGGAGGGGATTGCGTTTGAAGATGCGATTACTTCCCGGGCTAATGTGTATCGCAATACAGATTTTTTTGATGGCGAAAACCATCCAGCGCGGGGGTATGAAGACCCGGATTGGGATGCCTATCTGATGGGTTTGAAGACCATTTTTGATCGCTACGAGGGCGCGGCATGGGAGGAAGAGGGGCTGGCCTATTTGTGGCCCCGCGTAAAAAAGGGTTATAGCAGACCTTCTACAAAATGCCGTCCGTACGAATGCTGGACGTATGACGATGGCGACGATTATATCGCAATCCACATTGGCAATGTGTATCAGCCCAAATCGCCTCTGAGCGAAATGCGAGATGCATTTATGGGCACATTGCTGCAATTGTTAAAGGATACGCAGCAGCGACGCTCCGATGTGAAGACTGTGAGGTGTGGCAGTTGGCTCAATTCTGCGCCGCCATTTCAAGATCTGTTTCCCAAAAGCTGGCGCGAGAGCGCGATAGTGAGTCCTAAAGCGGGATATACGATGGGGCATTGGGGACAGTTTATGGATCGCACAGGACGTTTTCATATAAAAAATGGGGCGCATTTGCGGGCAACAGGGGAATTTCTCTATCCCTGTTCGACCTGTTATGCACCGATTGATGAGATTGTGGCACACCTGGAGGCTATGGTGGAGGGGTGAACGAATCAGCGAATCTACGAATCTACGAATCGAAGCACATAGCGATTTTGGGTGGTGGGATTCGTCTATGAACTGGTCTGGGAAACGACCAGTTTTACCCCGCTCCGTCTATTCGTCTTTCCAAAGTCTCGGGGACGAGGAAGAGGAAGATCCCCGCTGCGGAAAGACCAATGCCTGCAATAGCCAGAGCCGCGGGCGATAGGCCGAGGAAGTCGGCGACATAACCGACGCATACGGGTCCAGACATGCGCCCGCCATCCCCGATGAGGCGCCAGAGGCCCAGAAATTCGCTCAGGGCTTCGCGGGGTGCAAGGTCGGCACCCAGGGTCATCATGGCTCCCGAACTGAGGCCATTGCCAAATCCGAGCAGACTGGCGGGGAACAAGAGAGCGATAAATTCTCCTGTAATGAAGTCGAGAAAGAAAAAGGGCAGATTCAGATCGGCGGCAAAGGCTTCTGTGAGCGGGATAAGTGCCATACCAATAGCCTGTAGCGCGAAGCTGGGAACATTGGCGAATTTGCGTCCAAAACGATCCATGATGACCCCAGCGGGATAAAACATCATCATGTCGATAAAGCCCGAGACCGTCATGATGAGGCCGATTTGCTCATATCCCAGATTGAGGACTTCGGCGCCGTAAAGCGGTATGATGATGTAGCGACCACTGCGAATGGTTTGGGCAAAGAGTTGACCTGTACCTGCGGTGATCAGATTTTTGCTGTTGGTACGAAAGATGTTGGCGAAGTGGCGCACAAGGCCGTGTTGCGGTGGTGATACGCGCTTGCGAAAGGCTTCAACGGCGATTGCCGCAACCACTGCGGCTAAGAGTGAGATGCCGCCATAAACGAGGAATGGATATCTTACGGAGGCGACAGAGGCAATATAGCCGCCAATGACAGGTCCCAAAAAGGTGCCGATGCGGCTAATGCCACCAAATACAGAGAGGGCACGACCCCTCTGGTGGACGGCTGTGGCATCGGCCAGATAAGCATACCGCGAGATGTCCCACAGTGCGCCGCCGATCCCGCCCACAAAGCGCAACAGGAAGACCACAAAGATAGAGGGCGCAAAAAAGAGGCCCGCGCCGCACAATGCAACTGTAAGTACTCCCAATAGCATTGCTGATTTGCGACCGATGCGGTTGAGTACCATGGCAGCGGGCAGGTCGCCAACGAGGTGACCGATACCCTCGGCAGCGAGCACGAGACCGACGAGGCCGTAGGAAATGTCAAACGATTTGGCGTAGAGTGGCAATATGGGGACGAGCAGGCCACTGCCGAGTCTGAGGAGAAAAGTGGGGATAAAGACGGGGAGAATAAGGGGGTTGCGGATAATGGCGTTCATTTAGTGAAGTAGGAAGTGTGAAGTAGGAAGTGTGAAGTAGGAAGTGTGAAGTAAAAAACAAAAAGCAAAAGCAAAAAGCAACCATAACACAGGCACCTGAACTAAGAATTAAGGGTTGGGTGGTCGTCTCACGTCTTGAGATATTGTCAAATGTTGTGGATGGGTTTAGAACGCATCCTTTATGATTATGCAGCGATTTTGCGTTCACCATCTACGAATTTCACCCCGTCAATGACGAGGGGTATGAGCTTGTAACCGCGTAATCTGACCCATGTTTTTTCAGCTTCAAGAGCCAGTTTATACACCATCGCCATTGTGGCTTTGACCGATCCGCAGCCTTTTGTCTGCCTCGTGCGATGCCTGACGGTAGCAAAAGTCGATTCAATCGGGTTGGTGGTGCGTAAATGGATCCAGTGTTTGGCAGGAAAATCATAAAAGGTGAAGAGCACCTCAAAATCTTTGGTGAGGCAGTCACAGGCTTTTTCATAGCGATCCTGATACAGACTCAAGAAGTGGTCATAGACCTTGTGCGCGGCCTCTTTTGTCGGCGACTGATACATATCTTGAAGGAGTCTCTTGGCATCCGGCTGCACAGATTTGGGTAGCTTATCCAACACATTAGCACTCTTATGCACCCAGCAGCGCTGATGTTTCGTGGCAGGGAATGTCTCTTCCAATGCGTGCCAGAAGCCCATTGCCCCATCGCCTATGGCAAGAGCAGGGGCAAGGCGCAACCCGCGTGCTTTGACATCCAGTAAGAGGGTTTTCCAAGATAAGGTGCTCTCACGCTGTCCCTGCTCTATGGCAAGGACTTCCTTTTTACCTTCTGCTGTGGCACCAATGAGCACGAGAACACAGGGGCGATCATCAGACAGGCGTACGTTAAAATAGATACCGTCTGCCCAGATATAGACATAGGCTTTATCGTGCAAGTCGCGCTTTTGCCATTGTTTATACTCGTCTTCCCAAATACGCTTTAAGCGCGTGATATTGGCTGGTGAAAGCCCTGGTGCGCCTTTGCCTAAGATCGCTTCGAGTGCTTGTGGGAAGGCCGAGGTAGAGACCCCTTTCAGATACAGTGTGGGGATCAATGTATCAATGCTCGGACTGCGACGGGCATATTTAGGCAGGATCGCACTGGTGAAGTGCTCCCCGTCTCGACGATCGTGAACGCGGGGTTGTTTGACGGGTATTTTACCAATACCAGTGGTGACTTCTCGGGCAGGATGATACCCATTTTTGACCACCTCACGATGACCCTTTTCATCCACCTGATCAGCAAATCGGGCTATGTATTCATTCACTTCATACCGCAAGGCGGCACATAACATCTTACGCGCACCATTTCTTATGACTTCCTCGAGGCTCTCGGCCAGTGTATCTTGCACTATGCTTTCCACTTCAAATGGGGTATATTCTTTCACGAGCGTGTCCTTTCTCCCTCCTGGAGGGATTTTAGGTTTTTGTGATACTATAGGATACGCTCTTTTCTTTTACTCATCCACAACTTTTGAATATACCTCCTCACGTCTTACGTCTCACCGACTTTATGGATTTTCCTATACGCGAAATATGCTATGCGAGCGGTATTTTCTGGCTTGCGGGCAGCTTGCAGGGGTTGACGGGATTTGGGTTTAATCTGCTTTCTATACCGGCGATGGTCTTGTGGTTTCCCGCACAGGTGGTTGTGCCCGGGGTTTTGATGTCTTATTTGCCTTTGGGTACAGGACAGTTTATCCAACTGCGGCGGGATGTGGATTGGAAGGTGCTGGGGATAATTGTGGGGAGCGCGATTGTGGGCATGCCTGTCGGCGCATTTATTTTACGCGATACAGATGCAGAGGTGATGAAGCGCGCCATTGGTTTGGCAATGGTGGTATTGGCAATTGTTTTGCAATTGCGACCAGGTAATCCTTTTCGACATGATGCACTGACCTGTGGGGGAGTGGGTATGTTCAGCGGTTTCTTGTCGTCCAGTATCGGTGTATCTGGACCGCCTATCGTTCTGTTTGGGCTGAAACAGCGCTGGCCGCAGGCGATGATGCGCGCAACGCTTTTGACCTGTTTTTTGTGTACTTCTACGTTGAGTCTCTGTGTGTTGTGGGCAGTAGGGGTGTTGACGCACGAGAGTTTGCAATTCGTCCTCTGGGGTGCGCCGGGTTTGATTTTGGGATTTTTAACCGCGACCTATCTCCGCGCACGGGTTCACCAGGTGGCGGTGTTTCGCTGGATTTCGATTGGGATGGTGATGGCCGGCGGATTGGCCGCGGCGATTTTTTGATGATGGGCAAATGCGTGCCTGCCAGTTGATTAAACTCAACGGCCTGTTGATTGGTCAGACACGCTATTTATTTTATCTTTGTCCTCGACTTTTTCCTGTTCAACCGAATAAGAGAAAAGATGTATGCGCGATATAGATACAACCATTCGCAACTTGATGTCAGAACGCATTTTGCTGCTCGATGGGGCGATGGCTACGGTGATCCAGGCTTATGATCTGGACGAGCGAGCGTTTCGAGGTGATGGCTTTGTCGATCATCCCATTGATGTGAAGGATGGAAGTGGGTGTGGGGCCGCGTGCGAGTGCCGTGGTGATGAATTTACCGACCATCCCATTGATGTGAAGGGGTGTATCGATCTCTTGTGCCTGACACAGCCGCATTTGATTGCAGATGTCCATCGGCGATTTTTGGATGCTGGAGCAGATATTATTGAGACGAATACGTTTAATGCCACGCCGATCTCAATGGCGGAGTATCAGCTTCAGGACCGGGTTTACGATCTCAATGTGGCAGCCGCACAGGTTGCGCGAAAAGTAGCGGATAAGGTGACAGTGCAAAATCCGGATAAGCCGCGATTTGTTGCGGGTGCTCTGGGACCAACGAGTTGTACGCTTACGCTGTCGCCCAATGTGAATGACCCGGCTTTTCGCACGCACACCTTTGAAGATGTGGTCAATGGGTATTACGCGCAGATCGAGGGTTTGATGGCCGGCGGTGTAGATATAATCATGGTGGAGACGGTGTTCGATACGCTCACGGCCAAAGCCGCGCTATTTGCCATATCGCGTTATTTTCTGGATCACGGTGTGAAAGTACCCGTGATGATTTCCGGCACAGTGACCGATCAAAGTGGACGCACATTGTCCGGACAGACGATAGAGGCATTCTGGTTGTCGGTGGCGCATGCACAGCCCTTGAGTGTGGGGATTAACTGCGCCCTCGGTGCGCGAGAAATGCGGCCTTATGTGGAGGCTTTGTCGCATTTTGCACCGGCATTTATGAGTTGTTATCCCAATGCGGGTTTGCCCAATGAGTTTGGGGAATACGACGATTCTCCGGGGCACATGGCGGGTGTTTTGGGCGATTTTGCCGCGCAGGGTTGGCTCAATATTGTGGGCGGATGTTGTGGCACTACGCCCGAACATATCGCTGCGATTGCCGAGGCTGTATCCGATAAGGCACCGAGAAAAATTCCCGAGCGTTCTTCTGTGTCGCGCTTTAGCGGTTTGGAGCCGATGATTATTTATCCGGATTCCAATTTTATTATGATTGGCGAGCGCACCAATGTGACGGGATCGCGACGGTTTGCGCGGTTGATCAAAACGGGTGATTATGCGGCGGCACTGGCAGTTGCGCGGGAACAGGTGGTCGGTGGCGCGAATATGATCGATATCAATATGGACGAGGGATTGCTCGATTCAAAAGACGCTATGGCGACGTTTTTAAAGCTGATTGCGGGCGAACCCGATATTGCGCGCGTGCCAATTGTGATTGACAGTTCCGATTTTGAAGTGATCGAGGCCGGGTTAAAATGTGTGCAGGGCAAGGCGATTGTCAATTCCATAAGTTTGAAAGAGGGCGAGGCGGTTTTTAAGTCGCAGGCAGAAAACGTGTTGCGCTATGGCGCTGCGGTTGTGGTGATGGCGTTTGATGAGAAGGGGCAGGCGACGTCGATTGAAGATAAGGTGCGGATTTGCCAGCGCGCATATCGCATTTTGACCGAAGATGTGGGGATGGATGCATCGGATATTATTTTTGATCCGAATATTCTGACCGTTGCAACGGGTATTGAGGAACACAACGATTATGCAGTCAATTTTATCGAGGCTGTGAAGCAGATCAAAGATCTGTGTCCAGGCGCGAAAACGAGTGGTGGTGTGAGCAATATTTCATTCTCTTTTCGGGGCAATGATTATGTGCGGGAGGCGATTCACGCGGCTTTTTTATATCACGCCATTCAAGCGGGTCTGGATATGGGCATTGTCAATGCCGGGCAGTTGATGGTGTATGAAGAAATCCCCGAGAAGTTGCGCGTGCTGATTGAAGATGTGTTGTTTAACAGGCGGGAAGATGCAACGGAACGGCTGGTGGATTTTGCCGAGTCTGTGCGGTCAGAGGGCAAGAGGCGAGAAAAAGACGATGCATGGCGGCAGGGGACGGTTGAAGATCGTTTGAAGCACGCGCTGTTGCACGGGCAGTCAGAGCATCTGGAAGAGGATTTGGAGGAGGCACTTGGGAAGTACAAACCGCTGGAGATGATCGAAGGTCCCTTGATGGATGGGATGAATGTGGTGGGTGATTTGTTTGGCGCAGGTAAAATGTTTTTGCCCCAGGTGGTCAAAACAGCGCGCGTGATGAAGCAGGCGGTGGCGTATCTCGAGCCTTTGATGGAAGATGAGAAAGCGGGCGGTAGAGCACGGGGCAAAATTCTGATGGCGACGGTAAAGGGCGATGTTCACGATATTGGCAAGAATATTGTGGGCGTGGTTTTGGGGTGCAATAATTACGAGGTGATCGATTTGGGTGTTATGGTGCCCGCGGATCGCATTTTGAGAGTTGCGCGAGAAAAAGAGGTCGATATTATCGGGCTGAGCGGTTTGATTACGCCGTCGCTCAATGAGATGGTCCATGTTGCGGGGGAGATGCAGCGCGAAGCGTTTGACGTGCCCCTTTTAATTGGGGGAGCGACCACGAGCCGCAAGCATACGGCGGTAAAAATTGCGCCGGTTTACGATTATGCAACCGTGCATGTGAAGGATGCTTCGCGCGCAACAGGTGTAGTGGGCACGCTGTTAAACGCAGAGCAGCGCGAAGAGTATGTGCGGGCAAATCGCGAGTCTCAGCAGCGGGCATTGGCGGAGTTTAATATTTCCCAAAGACCACTTATTTCATACTCAGATGCACTGGCGCGTAGCCAGACGTTTGATTGGGCACAGATTGATCTTCCCAGACCCAGTTTTACAGGTGTTCAGGCTTTGCGCGATTTCCCAATTTCCCAACTGGTCGATTTTATCGATTGGGGACCGTTTTTCCACGCCTGGGAACTGCGGGGCAGCTATCCGAAGATATTGAATGATCCGAACAAGGGGGCGGAGGCGCGCAAATTATTCGACGACGCGCAGGCAATGCTCAAGGCGATTGTGGATGAGGGATGGATCCAGGCACAGGCTGTGTACGGATTTTTCCCGGCAAATGCCGATGGGGATGATATTGTCGTGTTTGAAGATGAGCGCAGAGATGCCGAGCGGGCGCGGTTGCCGATGTTGCGCCAGCAGCAGGAAAAGCGCGCGGGAGGACCGTATTTTTCACTGGCCGATTTTGTCGCACCTGCCGGATACGCAGATTATATCGGGGCATTTGCCGTGACTGCGGGATTGGGCGTTGACGCAAAAGCAACGGCGTTTAAGCACGCATTGGACGATTACAATGCCATTTTGCTTCAGGCTTTAGCGGATCGTCTGGCTGAGGCGTTTGCCGAACGTTTGCACGCAAAGGCGCGGAGAGATTGGGGCTATGGTCTGGATGAAACGCTGAGCAATGAGGATTTGATCAGGGAGAGATATCGCGGTATTCGCCCCGCGCCCGGTTATCCGGCTTGCCCGGATCACACGGAGAAGCAGACTTTGTTTGATTTGCTCGGGGTTGAGCGAGAGACGGATATTCGATTGACGGAGAATTTTGCGATGTCCCCAGCGGCTTCTGTCAGTGGCTGGTATCTCGCACATCCCGATGCGCGCTATTTTGCCGTGGGCAAGATCGACGCCGATCAAGTGACCGATTACGCACGGCGGAAGGGAATGCAGATGGCAGAGATGGAACGCTGGTTAGCGCCAAATTTGGGGTATAAGTAGGGAAGTGTGAAGGAAGAAGTGTGAAAATTACGTCGTTGGAGCGGCATCCCTGCCGCGAATGTGGAAAGTGGAAAAACGAGAACATGAACAAGGCTTATGTTGAATGGCGAGATGAAGGCTATTGGATTGCGAATAGTCGTGTCTCTCTTGTTATGCTTCAGATAAAACTGGACTTTTGCGGATCTTTGATAAGCTATAAATTGGGCTCAGACAAAGGAGGAGTCCATGTCGAAGAAGCGTAAGCAATATACCCCTGAGGAGAAGGTGTCGATTTTGCGTCGTCATCTGTTAGATGGCGTACCCGTGTCAGATTTGTGCGATGCCCATGGGATTCACCCGACGATGTTCTACAAGTGGCAGAAGGTGTTTTTCGAGCAAGGTGCCTCAGCCTTTGCGCCAAAGCAGAGTGTGCACGAGAAACAGCAAGCCAAAAAGATTGCGGTCCTACAGGCCAAATTGACCACAAAGAACGAAGTGTTGTCAGAACTGATGGAAGAGCACATTTTTCTAAAAAAAAGTCTTGGGGAGACCTGAGTCCGCGCAAGGTATCGCGTGCCATTCGCGATGCGGTGATTGATTTTGTCGTCCATTGGCACAAGCAAACTGGTATCTGCATCGGTCAGTTTTTATCCTTATTAGAGTTATCCAAAAGCACATACTATGACTGGAAAGCCCGGTATGGTGTGCCCAATGTCTCTTATGCATCACTGCCCAAGACATCCTGGCTCTTAGACTGGGAGAAGCAAGCCATTATCACTTATGCCTTATCGCATCCCGACTTGGGGTATCGTCGTCTTTCGTATCAGATGATAGATGAAGATGTGGTCGCCGTTTCGCCCAGCAGCGTGTATCGCGTGCTCAAAAGGGCCGATTTGCTTGGTCGAACTTTAAAAGAGGTCTCAAAGAAGGGGACAGGATTTGACCAGCCAACAGGCGCACACCAGCATTGGCATGTGGATGTATCCTATCTGAATATCTGCGGGACCTTCTACTACTTATGTGCCCTTTTAGATGGCTATAGTCGATACCTCGTCCATTTTGAGATCCGAGAAGCGATGCGAGAAGCAGATGTCGAGATCATTATTCAAAGAGGTAGAGAAAAGTTCCCGAAGGCTACACCGCGTATCATCTCGGATAACGGCCCGCAGTTTATCGCGCACGCCTTCAAGTCCTTTATTAGACACTGCGGGATGACCCATGTGCGAACCTCGCCGTTTTATCCGCAATCCAATGGCAAGATCGAGCGGTGGCACCAGTCGCTCAAGCGCGAGTGCATTCGTCCCAAAACACCGACGAATTTGGAGGAGGCGCGAGAGGTCGTTGCCAGATTTGTCGCGCATTACAACCACAGGAGATACCACGCCGGGATTGGGTATATCGCACCTGTTGATAAATTGTGTGGTCGAGCACCGATTATTGTTAAAGAACGAAAACGCAAGTTGGCGCAGGCAAAATGCCTGCGTGCCCAACTCAGAGCCGTCAAACCCGTTGCCTATTTGTAGCTTAACTATAACACGCAAAATTCCACTTTACTTTGAACCATTACAGTATGATTTCCGTATTAGGCTGAACGATGAGGTCATCGAGGAATTCGAGGAAGATACAGAGGGTCTTGACGTACTGTGCAGAAAGATTGCCAATTTGAAGACCAAGAAGGGAATAGAGTTATAACGAAAATAAATAAGCATATACTTTGGAGCCACATTGAGTCTCGTCTCAATTCGTCGCTTCCGAAATGGGAGGATTACATTGACAACTTCGGCCAAGTAGCAGCTATTGAAGAGAGAATTGCTGGCAGGACATGGAATGACGACGAAGTTTTCGAGGGATTATTGATGGCTGTGCTGTCCAGTGGTATTGATTGGTCCAAGGTCGAAAAGATTCGTCAGGAACTTAAGGATGTATTTTGCAATTTCAGCCTTGAGGAATACGCTGCGTTGCCAGATACCAAAATAACCAATTGTATCGTACCCTACTGACCGTGTGTTTCAAAACCTGCTCTTTAGTCATTGCAGCGGCTCCTCAAGTCTTTCCAATAGATTTTGGCGCGTTCATTTTCGGAATGTAGCGTACACGCTACAAAAAGCAAATAAAAAGTAGGAGGAAAACAGTATGCCTATTTATGTCGTATTTGCTCATCCGACTAAGAGATCTTTTACGGGTGATGTTCTGGCAGAATTTTGTCGTGGGTTGGAGGATGGGGGCCACTCGTATGAGATAGGCGATTTGTACGAAATGTATTTCAGGACTGATATGAGTTTGGATAAATACAATCGGGAGTTGACTTTACCGAGGTGACTTATGGCTGATCCCATTCTACGTCGGTTGGTACTGCACCGTTTCCGTAGCCTTCAGTTGGAACAAGTAGAATTCGACAACCCGACCTTTCTCGTCGGTCAGAATGGCTCTGGCAAGAGCAACTTCGCCGATGCCTTTGCGTTTCTCGCAGAGGCAATGGCCTTTCCGCTGCGAGCCCTTATTGAGCAACGCAGGGGATTTTCCGCGGTTTCCTATCAAGACTCCGAAGAGGACTGTCTGTCAAACCTGGGTCTGTCGGTGATGCTGGAAAATCTGGATGATACGCCACGAGCTCGATATGGATTCGAGTTGCGCGCCCGGGCAGGCTACGGCTTTGAGGTTGTTCGTGAGCAATGCATCGTGCAGAGGTCTGATGGATCGCGTGATTGGTTTGATCGCTCCACATCGGAATGGGATAGTAGCGCGGATTTTCCGTATCGTATGGAACCTGACGCACTTGCTATGCCCTTGATCGGTGGTGATGAACGCTTTCAGGCGGTTCCGCGATTCCTCTCGGAAATGTGCGCGTATCGGATTGACCCGGCGGCCCTGCGAACAATGCAAGATTTGGACGGGGGTGTGCGATTGCTTTCTCATGGCAGCAATGCAGCCAGTGTACTGCGCGAGATTCAACGCGAATCCCCAGATACCTGGAAGCGAATTCTTGAGCTTCTCGAAAGTATTGTCCCCGGGACCATCGGTGTCCAGCCCCAAAAGTACGGTAACAAGCTGATGCTGGAGTTCACACAGGATTGGGCGCAGCCGAGGCCCGTCAAGTTCGAAGCCTTCAATATGTCTGACGGCACGTTGCGGACGCTTGGGCTGCTCGCAGCGATCTTTCAGCATCCAGCACCCTCGCTACTCGTCATTGAAGAACCGGAAGCCACAATCCACCCTGGAGCTCTTGGCTCGATTTTGGATGTACTACGGCATGCTGGGCGTTTTATGCAGGTCGTAGTGACAACGCACAGTCCAGATGTTCTCAATGCCAAATGGATTGAGGACCGCCACTTGAGGATTGTGAACTGCGATAAAGGAGCGACGCGGATCAGTCAGGTTTCACCAGCGACACGGGAGGCCCTGAACGAGCATCTGATGGGTGCAGGAGAGTTGCTCCGCTCAAACGCGCTGACGCCCGCCGATTTGTTCGACCATAATCCGAGTCAACTCGGGTTGTTCGAGGATGACCTCTCATGATAATCCAGCCAATCTATATAACTGTCCACCAGCTATTTAGCCCCACAACTTCAATTGATTTTGTGGGGATTTTTTTATTTTTTAGCAGTCTATTTTCTATATTGCCGAATAACCTTATATTTGAAAAGCGTTTGGTGTGTTTGACTGAGCGTTGTATTATTGAAAATGAATATGTGAGAGATAAAAACGAATTAACAACTGCAAGGTAGCATGGATAAGGAGGTGACCCGTGTCAAATGTAGAAGCTATCAAGTCAGCTATTGAAGCTCTGCCCGAATCAGATTACATCAAGTTGAGGCAATGGTTCAATGAAAAAGACTGGGAAAAATGGGATAAACAGATTGAGGAGGACTCAAAATCGGGGAAATTGGATTTTTTAATTGCTGACGCGCTGAAAGAGAAAGAGAAGGGAACACTCAAGGAGCTTTAATGCATCGGACAACAACACGCTTCTGGAGATACTTTGAGAAACTTCCTGAATCAGTTCAAGAGGTCGCAAGACAAAATTTCCAGTTGCTCAAAATGAACCGAAGACATCCCTCCCTAAATTTTAAGAAGATTGGTAGGTTTTGGTCTGTTCGCACTGGTATCGCTCACAGAGCACTTGCCATAGAAGACGGTGAAGACTTCATCTGGGTTTGGATCGGTCATCATGACGAATACCAGCGGATAATCGAATCCTGACCTTTGAAAGGTAAAACATGCGCAGAGCGAAAATAGTGAGTACACTGGGTCCTGCGAGTTCGTCGGAGCGCGTGATAGAGCAACTAATTGGGGCGGGGGTGGATGTTTTTCGGCTCAATTTTTCACACGGCACGCGGGACGAACACGCCGAGAATGTTGGGCGCATTTGGCAGATTGCGGATAACATGCAGCGCAGTGTTGCCATTTTGCAGGATTTGCAGGGGCCAAAAATGCGAGTGGGGAAACTCGCAGAGGATCCGGTTGAGTTGGAGGAAGGCAGCAGGCTGACGGTGACGACCCGCGAAGTTCCGGGCGATGCCGAGTGTGTATCGACAACTTATGCGAGATTGCCTCGAGATGTGAAGCCCGCGGATCGCATTTTGCTCGATGACGGGCATATTGAGTTGCTGGTACGCGAGGTCTATCGTTCGGATGTCGTATGTGAAGTTGTGGTGGGTGGGCTGTTAAAATCCAATAAGGGTATCAATTTGCCCGGTGTACAGGTCAGCGCGCCTTCTCTGACGACCAAAGATCGAGAGGATCTGGATCTGGGTATCGAATTGGGCGTGGATTATATTGCCCTGTCTTTTGTGCGGGAACCCGACGATGTGCGAGAGGTTCAACATATTATTGAACGGGCAGAGAAAGAGATCCCCGTTATTGCAAAGCTGGAACGCGCCGAAGCCGTCGATCACCTCGAAGATATTCTCGATGTTGCCGATGGCGTGATGGTTGCGCGGGGCGATCTGGGTGTGGAATTATCACCTGAAGACGTGCCGGTGATCCAGAAGCGCGTGATTTCGGCGGCCAATCGCGCGGGGGTATTCGTGATTACGGCCACGCAGATGTTAGAGTCGATGACCGATCACCCGCGGCCCACGCGCGCCGAGGCGTCAGATGTGGCCAATGCGATTTTCGACGGCACCGATGCAGTGATGTTGTCTGGCGAGACTGCAATTGGCAAATATCCCGTTCAAACCGTGCAAATGATGGCGCGGATTATTGAGAAGGCAGAAGCGAGTGTGGAACTGGCTCCGCCAATTTTGAATCTGGATTCATCGCTCTCTTTTCCCGATGCGATTGGGCAAGCTGCCGCTGCGGTATCAACGGCAGTATCTCCCAAAGCCATTGTCGCATTTACCCAATCGGGATCTACAGCGCGTCTGATTTCAAAGCGCAGACCGCGCACGCCGATTATTGCATTTACACCCAGCGCGCGGATATGTCGGCGGTTGTGCTTGTGCTGGGGCGTTGAACCCCGTCAAATTACGCTGATCGACGATACGGATCGCATGGTTGCCGAAGTTGAAGCGCGTTTGCTCTCTGAGGGCAATGTGCGTTTTGGAGATACGCTGGTGATTTTAGCTGGTGCGCCCATCACGGCGCGGGCCGAGACCAATTTGCTGAAATTGCATCGGGTTGGAGAAATATAGTATTGCTCTTCTATCATATCTTTGATTTTTATGACTTATTGTGCCAGAATGAATTACAATGATTTCTTAAGGGTCCTCATAACGAGGGCCTATTTTATACTGGCCGCTCTGATGGTCGTTGTGCCGGCCCATGGGGAAACGCCATCTGATGACCCCATTGTGAGATGGCTACACATTTCGGGTCATCGGGCGGTTTGGGGGGGGGAACTGAAAGTGCTGATGGTCACACGCGCTTCGCCATGGTTCGATTTTCTTCCCTGGGTCCACGCGCGTAGATACGATCCTTTGACTCTTACCTCTGATCTAGAAAAATTAAGAGCATATTACCGCGATTTGGGATATTTAGCAGTCGCGGTACATTCGACCGTTGAGCAACTTAGCGCAGATGAGATTGGGCTGGATGTACACATTACAGAGGGATCTTTGACACGGATTTCCAGGACGTCGGTCATTGGCGGTGAAGATATCGAGAATGCTTTTGAACAGCTTGAGGGCAAGCCACTATCGAGCAACATAGTGAACAAGGGCGTATCGCAGGTTGTAAGCGGGTTGCGGAATAAAGGTTATGCGTTTGCACAAGCCGAGGTCGAGACGACGATTGTGGCGCAACAGGCCGAACTCGTTCTAAAACTCACATCTGGTCCCGTATGCTCTCTAAGTACTGTTCACATATCGGGCAACAAAGCCGTATCTGAGAACACCATTTCGCGCGGATTGACATTTCAATCGGGCGATCAATTCAGTGAAGCGGCATTGCGAAACAGCCGACGTCTGCTCTACCGTGCAGGGGTGTTCCGTTCTGTGGCTCTGGCCTTAAAGGATAGCTCTAAAAATCGAGTAGATGTGGATGTGCGCGTGTCTGAGCGCCGTTTTCAAGTGTTGCACCTGGGTGCGGGATATGATACGGATGAAGACTTGTGGGTATCGGGGGCGTGGACCCATCGCAATTTTGGTGGGGGTGCTCGCCAGCTCAAACTGTCTGGGCGGATTTCCGGGAAGAATAGGGAAACAGTGCTGGGTATGCGGCAGCCATATTTTCTCAGCAGCAACAATTGGTTGAATATCAGCGGGTTTGTGCAGCGCGAACGGCAGGCAGCGTTTACGCAGGACGAGTTGGGAGGAAATTTATCTCTTGAGCGAAATATTACAACGACAGCGGATTTAATCGCTCAGTTCAGCGGTGGTGTGGTTGATTTTTCGGCCGATAGTGCGTTTGCCGAGATGGAGGTCGGGTTGCTCATGGACACTCGCGACGATATTTTTGACCCGCAATCGGGTATGCTCGCACAGTTCACAGTGCGTGAACGCGGGCAGTTTCTCAGATCTGATGGCGAATTTTTGCAGGCAACAGCAGAGGGGCGATGGTTTCGCCGCATGCCCTTGCGAAGTGTGCTGGCACTGCGCGTGCAGGGTGGCATGATTTTTGAACTGGGCAAGGCGGGGGGTGTGCCCAATGTCGAGCGGTTTTTTGCGGGGGGACTCAATAGCGTGCGAGGATGGGGGTTGAATGAATTGGGGCCAAAAGACCACGAGGGCAATCCAACGGGCGGTTTGAGTCGCGTAGAAATGAGCATGGAGATTAGAACACAGATATTTTTTTCACTGGGTACAGCCATTTTTGTAGATGTGGGCAATGTCGATGCGAAATCGGGGGCGTTTAATCCCGGATCGCTTAAATATGCTGTGGGTGCGGGACTTCGGTATTTAAGTCCGGTTGGTCCCGTGAGATTTGATGTGGGCTACCGTCTGTCAGATGATAGCACTGTGACGAAACGAATTCAGTATCACATCAGTTTGGGACAGGCGTTTTGAATCCGCAGATGGACGCAGATGGACAGGTATAAGAAAGTCAAGTGATAAAAGTGCCAAAAACGAGAGTCGAGCGGTTAATCCTGCCGGTTATGTCTCAGGGCTTTACACAGGTATGTCATCGAGGGTCTGTGCCCTTAAATTGCTTCATTCAAGCTCCTGAGAGGCAGGCGAACACGTCACACAGATAGAGACGATTTGAGATGAGTAGGCGAGCGAAATCAATAATCTGGATCTTGGTCGGCGCAGGCATTGTGCTGGGATTAGGGGCAATACTGGTCGCGGGGGGCTATACCAATGGTATTTTGCGCGGGTTGGCGCAACGCGCCCTGTCCTGGCAAGGGGATGAGGTCTGTTTGATTGGCGAGGTTCAGGGCAATCCACTGGGGGATTGTCGCATCGTGGATGTGCAGGTTGGAGATTGGGTGCATGTAGATACGCTCGATGTAGAGTACAGTTTTTGGGGCCTGCTAACAGGGAAGGCTGTGTTTCATCGGCTGAGGTTGTCGGGGATTGAAATGCGGATTGACGCCTCTGATGAAGAGACCGAGACGTCGAGGTGGGATGTTCCGCCACCCCTGGATTTAGACATCGAGTCGCTGGAGATTGCGGATGCCAATGTCGTAGTTGATGGTACACAAGTGCGCGATATCTCGCTAAAGGGCGCTATTTTCGCGGGAGAATCTGAGTGCCGTTTGATCCTGGAGCGTTTTCGCTCGGTGCAATTCGATCCGCCGCTGGAGGTGACCAATCTATCTGGTATTGCCATTTTGCAGGCCGGTCACTTGCAATTGAACAATGTGGCATTGCACACTCATGGCTCTCGTATTTTATTGAGCGGATTGGTGCGACAATTGGATAATCCCGAGGTGGATCTCGTTTTGAAAGCCGATTCTCTATGGCTGGCAGATCTCAGGAATCTGGTCGATCTACCCACACGCGCTGTGCAGGTGCGTGGAAACGTGAAAGGAGGGCTGCAATACCTTGTTACAGAATTGGTTGTAAAAGATGAAGAAGTTTTAATTGCGTTTAATGGCGTCATGGGAATTGCACCGTTTGAAGTGCGCGGAGACGCTGTTTTTGAGATCGAGACACATGATCTCATCTCGTTGGGATACACAGGACTTGATACTGATTTACCTCGTATCAGTACAAGTCTGGATGGGATGATCACTTTCGCGGTGGATTCCTCTGGCGTAGAAAATGCCGTTGCTGAGGGTGTTTTTCGGCGCATGCAATTTGGGGATGCGCGGTTCGATTCCGTGCGTTTTTCCGTCAATTTGGCAAATGACCTGTTGCGAACGCAAGTCACTGCTAATGGGCCAAGCGGCAATATAGTGGGCAATGGGGAAGCGCGGTTGACCACTTGGGATGGCAAATGGGAAATGCGATTCCGCGATCTATATGCTGAACATTTACCCGGTGTACCCAAAAAAGTCGGGCGCGTGACGGGGCGTATTGATGGTGCGAGATATGTAGATCAACAGCTTTTTATCGATCATTTTGAGACACAATTGCAGAATTGGAGAACGCGCGTCAATGGGAATGGGCAGTTGCATTTTGAAGGAGAAAAATCGGCTATTGCGGGGAATGTTCAGGCGGAGGTGGCGTTGCCACATTTAACGGGTACAAACAGATGGGGTACATCGCTGACGCTTGCTGGAAATGTGGATGGCATCACAGGTGACGATTTGATGGTTGAATTGACGGGGAATATCGCGGGCAATGCCGCGGCTGATAGTTTGCATATTTCTGCATTGGTCAATTCTGAGGGACGATCTGATATTCGCGCGGATCTGTCGGGGACGGGTGGGGTGTTTTCCACTCAGGGGCATATTGATCGGCATTCCGAGGGCCAATGGCTGATGGATGTACAGGATTTAGAGGCGATAGGTGAGGTGGTGGGTGTGGATTTATCGGGGACGTTGGCCCTATCGGGCACATGGTCGGGAACGTTGGATGCGCCTGGTTTTTCTGCACGAGGTAGCGCAGATAGCCTCGTCGTGGCAGGCATTCCGATAGAAAACCTTGCGATAGAGACGCAGTGGGCGCGGCCTGATTCGGGTGCTATTAACCTGCAAGTGGATCGTTTGATCTGGGGTGAACGTTCATTGCAGGAGGTGTTTTTCGAGGCGGTGTACGCACATGGCGAAACATCATTTTTGTTGGGTAACGGCGCACAAGTAGATGACCGCATCCTTTTTCGGGGACGCGCAGGGCAAAAAGAAGATTATTTCCAGGTGGCGATGGATTCGCTGTACATTAAGGTCGATCAGGTCGTGCTGCACAACGAAGGGCCTGTTAGATTTGCGTATTCGCCATCTCGGGGCGTTCACATCGGGCATCTGGTGCTTTCTGGCCCAGCGGGGCGTCTGATTGCGCGGGATCAACAGGGTTTTCAGGCGACTGTGGAAGTGTTGTTAAAAGATCTGGATTTGCGCCCCTGGGCATTTCTGGCGGGTGCTTCAGGTATGGGGGGTATTCTCAATGGTGAAGTGCTTTTTGCTGGCACATTGACCGATCCCCTTATTTTTATTCATTTCGCGCTTGCAAAGGGCAAAATATCGGGTGTGGGATTCGATAGTGCCGCAGGAGAGATGTCCCTGGGCAATGACAGGATACACTTTGAGGTGAAAGTCGTACCCGATGGAGATGAGATGCTGGCACTGTTTGGCAGTTTTCCCATTGCAGGTACAGGTGATATGCACCTGCGCGCGCGATCTGATGGGATCGCGCTGAGAACGCGCCCGAACCTATCGGATGAAAAAACGGAATTGGTCGGGATAAGACGATCCGAGAGATTGACATTTGGCACAGTGCCAAACGCGTTTTTAGGTGCCGCTGAGGGGATTTCAGGGATGTTATCGTTCGATCTGGAAGCGCGCGGTCGTTTTGAGCAACCGGACATTCGGGGAGTGCTCGAAATTCGAGATGGGGTATTCCGCTTGCCCGATCTGCAGCGGTCTTACACACCTGTTTCGGGACGTGCTGTGGTTGGCGACGGAAAAATTCAGATTGACAGTCTTTCGATTGGGACTTCGGCGAATCTTTCCGGTGACATAATGCTTGAGGGTTTTTTGCCGAACAAATGGAATTTATCTGCGCAATTCCGCGATTTTGAACCGGTGGCCCGGCCCGAACTACAACTCGTGACGGATGGTCAATTGCAGATCACGGGAACGCTGCAGGGCATCAAAGTTGTGGGCAAATTGGCGATGAAACAGGCAGAGATTCGCCTGGCGGAATTGCTCGGAGTACCGAGCCTGGCGACGAAACAGGCGGAGATTCGCTTAACGGAATTGTTTGAAGAACCGAGCCCGGAAATGCCAGCATTTCTGAGGGATCCGGAAATACACCTGCAAGTGTCTGCTGACAGACAGGTGTGGTTGCGCGACCCGACGTTTGAGGTGGAAATTGGAGGCGATCTGGATGTGATAAAAAATCGCGAAGATTCGCGTATTTATGGCACGATGTCAAGCCGCCAGGGCAATTACATCTGGCAAAACCGCCGCTTGCGTATTACACGAGGTGAAATTCAATTTCAGGGCAGACCTGACTGGAATCCCGATCTGGATATTCGCGCCGAGACGCGCGTGCGCGCTGTGACTGCAGTAGGCGAAAAGCCAGGACCTGTCGATATTATTGTCACAGTGGCGGGGACATTGACGTATCCGCAGATTTCGTTTGACATTGACAGCGATCAGCCACTTGGAGAGGATGTGGGGAATATTGTATCTCTACTGTTGACAGGCAGACCGGCTGGTCATTTTCAGTTTTCCCGCGATCATACGCTGGATCTGGTTGCGGGGGTTGTTGCAAATCGCCTGGGGCGGCACATTGGGCAAAAATTGCGTCTGGATCTGGTGGAGATCGATAGTGGCGAGGGCCGCCTTCTCCCCAGGATTAGATTGGGCAAGTATATTGGGGACAGGTTGTTTATAAGTTATGCACAGGATTTTTCGAGCACGGCTTATGAAGCGGCGATGGAGTTTGAGATCTTCCCAGAAGTGATATTGGAAGCGAGTCAGATAGAAGAGGTGAATCGACGCAGGCGAGGATCGGTAGGGTTATTCTGGAAGAAGGAGTGGTGATGAAAAGGAAAAATAAAAGGAACTGCCTCCAGATATTTTTTGGACGGCAGTTTTTCTTTATGGGGCAATTTTCAATAGTTCAGCCACTTCTTCTGATGTGCGGTATTTGCCGTCGAAAAGTTGGATAAGGTAGAGTTGATAGGTCAGGTAGCGACTCAGGACGCTCGTGTGATCTTCACCTGCGAGGTGGCGTTGCCAGAGTTTGGAGGTATTAGATGTGTTGTAGAGAAGATGGTCGCCCAAGTTTTTGCCAGGCGATTGGCGTAACCAATTCGCGTAATCGGCAAAGGTTCGGGGCGTGCGGTTGCGCAATCCTGTGAGTCTCCGCAGAATTTTGACCGTCCAGGAAGAATGGGATATGGGAAATCCCGTGGCCTGATAGGGTATATCCTTGAAATATTCGGGAAAGGTTTTGAGAAGCATCTGGCGGTAGAGACGATTGTTGGCTTTTTGTTGCAGGGGAATAGAATAGAGAAATTCCTGCACCTGATTGTCGAAGAATGGCAAGCGGTATTCGAGGCCGTGCAAAAGTCCCAGACGGGGACCGTGAATGGTGAACCCGCGCATGCGCCAGTCTATGTAAAAAACGTGTGCCGATCCCGCCTTGTTAAATGCGGTTTTGAGGTGTTGGGTCGTGTTGCGATCCGCCTGAATGTGTAGCTTATTTTTCAGGTAAGCAGAGAGTCCTTTTGGATGAAAAAGATGGCCTGCACCTGCTAATCCATCACCTCCTGCGCCGTTGAGGCAGATGTCACAGGCTTCTTTCTGTTGTTTGAAGTGTTCAATGCCGTGCATGTGGAGCAGGTCAAGTGCACCGTCGGCATACCACACGCCGGAGATTCTCGGCAAGAGCCAATTTTGGCTGTGGATGGGGAGAACAGTGTGTGGCGCGTTTTTTACGGATGCGGCCTGGGCTGCAATGCGAACATCTGCGCTGTCGGGGTGACCAAATGTGAAGATTTGAGACGTGCGAGGCATGGCGGCGAGGATCGCACGCGAATCGAGACCGCCGCTGAGGGCGAGACCTGTTTGTGGCGAGGTTCTCTGTTCTACAGCGGTGCGAAAGCGCGCGCCCAATTCATGTCCCAATTCGCGTTGGCTGTGATGCCCCGCAAGGGGGACAATTTTATCCCAGGACCAGTAGCGTCGCTGTGTAAGACTACCGTCGGAGATGCGAAATGTCATTTGCGTTGCAGGAGGCACGGGCGCGACGTCTTTGAGCCAGGTGCGATCGGAAGGCAATTGTCCGGTGGCGAAAAATATGTCGCGAGAAATGGGGTCAATCACGGGCGCAAATTCGGGAAGCGCGAGGAAGACTTTGGTCTGAGACGCCCAGGCAATGCGATTGCCCAGGCGCGTCCAGTAGAGCGGACGCAAGCCATAGCGGTCGGTGATAATGTGCAGTTCGTTTTTGTGTGTATCAAAAACCACGCCAGAAAAAATGCCATCGATGAGGTTCAATTGTTCGCGCTCACCCGTGATAGCCTGAACCAAAAATTCTGGGTCAGAAGTAGCAGATTGAGCCAGCGCGGCGCGGTTAAAAAATTCGCCATCGAGATAGGCAATATGTCCCGTTTGTGTCTGACAAACTGGGGGTGTGGTGCGCCACTCTGGCGCGAATGCAACGCCCGAAATATGCGGGGCAAAGACGATACGGTGCGCTTTTTGGTGTACGACAAGGCTACCTACCATGCGAGTGAGCGAACGGGTGAGTTCGCGAGGGGTAAGAGGCGATTGGGATATGAATCCTGCGAGCATAAAAAACACCTGTCTGAATACCAATTGGAGTTTATCCGGGATTAGGTGTAATCAATATAAGAAAATCTTTAATAATTTCACTTTTCATTTTTTGCTTTTATAGGTACAATAAGGCAGTTCTAATATCGTCGCATTTAACCACAGAGGTCGGAATGGCAGAGAAAAACTACAAGGTTCGCGCGGCGCATTGCAATTGGCGAGCATCGGAGGAAGAAATATACCAGACGTTGCGCCGCATTACAGACCCATTGCATCGGTCATGGGAAAAGCTGGAGAAAGCCAATCGGATTGTGATCAAGTTCAATATGATGAAGCTACACAATCGCATTATTTACTACATGGGACGACGGCGCGAGCTGGTCGATGACATGGTTGCACGTGCTGTATTGCGTTTGTTGCGAGAACGAACCCGTGCGGAAATTATTGCGACGGATACCAATCCCTATACGCGTGAACATCTGATGGGTGAGGATTTTAATTACGCGTATATTTTAAAAAAATACGATGTGGGGTTTGTCGATTCAAATGCCCCGCCGTTCAAACAGTATGATGTGCCGGGTGGCGGATGTATGTTTGATCGCTATACACTCAGCGCGTGTTTTGAAGGAGCAGAGGTGGTTTCTGTGGCAAAGATGAAGAATCATCTGTTTATGGGGGTTACGCTTTGCATGAAAAACCTCTTTGGCCTGCCCCCAATCACGCTGCCACACGGCCGCGTGCGATCCTATTATCACCATTTTATCCGCCTATCCTATGTGTTGCCCGATTTGGGATTGATCACCCAACCCTGTCTGAATATTGTCGATGCACTAACCGGTCAATGGGGTAGAGAATGGGGCGGACAGGGGCGTATTTGCAATGCGTTATTAGCTGGTGACCAGGTAACTGCTACTGATGCATGTGGTGCCCATTTGATGGGTCACGACCCCACGTCTGATTGGCCTATTCCGCCGTTTCGACGCGACCGCAACCATTTGTTGATCGCAGATAGGCGCGGTTTTGGTACGGTTGATTTGCGCGAGATTGATTTTGAGAGCGAAGTATCTGCGCCCCTGGCCGAGTTTGATTCAGAGCGTACAGATAGCGAGGAAATAGTGGAAAGCTGGCGTCGCACCACCTGTGAGCAGGCCCTGTTTTACCAGGACCGTCGGCGAAATATCGTTGACCGGTATCGGAATGAATTTATCTTTTTGCAAGATGGCGACGTGGTCTGGCACGGTGCAGATCCCGCCAATTTGGGCAGCCGCAGACAGTTGAGCGGACAAAAAAAGGATCAGGGGATGTGGCTCAAGCTGGTCGATCCCGAAGAAACCGAAGGCGAACACTTTGAGACTTATGAGGCGTGTTTATCCGCAGATGGACGCAGATGAGCGCAGATAAAAGGCGAAGCAGATAAAAGGCGAAGCAGATAAAAGGCGAAGCAGATAAAAGGCGAAATGGATAGGTTGCGAACCGATACCGCCCATGTCTGGGCAGTGGATTTAGAGCGCGAGACATTTGATGGTCACATGTTGGCCGAGACGCTATCGGCAGATGAGTGGATGCGTGCCGACAGGTTTCTCTTTGAAAAGCACCGGGCGCATTTTGTTGCCGCACGCGGATGTCTGCGCGCGATTCTCGCCAAATACATGGAGTGCAAGCCAGGTGAACTGGCTTTTTTTTATGGCGAACACGGCAAACCCGCTCTGGCATCCCCTTGGGACAAATCCCAATTGCGATTCAACCTGAGCCATGCGGCTGGGCTGGCTCTTATCGCGGTTTCTCTGCGTCGTGAAATTGGGGTTGATGTTGAGCATCTCAATCGCAAGGTCGGTCAGATGAAAGACATTGCGAAGCGTTTTTTCGCACCTGGCGAATACGAGCGGTTGTGCGCGTTGCCACGAGAAGAACAACGTCGGGCTTTTTTTTGTTGCTGGACGCGCAAAGAGGCCTATCTGAAAGCGATGGGCACCGGTCTTACTCATTCATTAAAAAATTTTGAAGTCAGTTTGGGACGCAAGGCAGAATTGTTGTGGATAAAAAAAGGCAATATAGAGGATTGGACGCTGCGACACCTCGAACCCGCAAAGGGTTATGTCGGCTCGGTGGCGATTGCAAAAAAAGATGTTGAAGTGAAGGTCGTGAAACACTTGTTGCGCGATCTTTGTCTGAATAAAGGTGTGAATTAAAGCGCAAGGGTGGCCCTCCGATTCAGGAGCAGATGATGGATCGTTTACTGGATAATGAACAAAACGGTAGTTTGAATTGGTTGAAATATGCTTTGCCCGAAGGTGAAGATGAACTTATCCGGGTGCAGACCGATTTGGATGAAAAAGGCGACTTCGGAAACCAATGGGTAGTGGTGACGCGCAATCGCGTGCTGGTACGGCAAAATGGCTCGATTTCGGATATTCCTATTTCCGAAATTGAACTGGCGCGAACCGAGGCTCTGGTGGGCGGCGCGCGTCTGGAAATTCACCGAAAAAATAAACCGACTATTCACGTTCCGTATTCCCTGACGCAGGCACAAAAATTTTCGGAGACCACGCGGGGGATCGAGCAGTTGCGCAAGGAACAAGAATTTTTTATCAACGCGAACCTGGATCGCACAATCTGCGAATCGTGTGGCCGCCTATTACCCGAAAAAAATGGGATATGTCCGGCCTGTTTGAACAAATTTGCAACGTTGGGACGCATTGCATCGTATTTGAAGCCCTACAAAATACGCGCGCTTGTGCTGGCTCTGGCGTCTATTGTGACGACAGTCGCCGAATTGATTCCGCCTTATGTGACCAAGCTCATTGTCGATGATGTGCTGGTGCTGCCCGAGGGCGCGGAAATGCTGTACGACGAGCGGCTCAGTTTGCTCGGCTGGCTCGTGCTGGCTCTGGTGGGTATCCGGCTGATAACCTGGGGGGCAGAATGGGCGCACGGCTGGACAGTTACGTGGCTTTCCGCACGGGTGACGGCGGATATACGCAGCCAGCTTTACAGGCGTTTGGAGTTGCTTTCCCTGCAATTTTACGACAAACGGCAAGTTGGCGCAGTGATGTCCCGCGTGACGACGGATAGCAGTCGTTTACAGATGTTTTTGGTTGATGGACTGCCCTATCTGGTAATCGAGGCGATGATGTTGCTGGGGATTCTCGCCGCGCTGTTTATGATGAGTTGGTCACTGGCTATTCTGGTGCTGATTCCCGTTCCGTTAATCATGATCTGGGGGTATGCGTTTTATCGGCGGATGCGGAAATATTTTACCAGTTGGATGCAGTCCTGGTCTGACACTATGGCGCGAGTCAATGAAGCGCTCACGGGCATTCGCGTGGTGAAGGCGTTTGCACAGGAAAAGCAGGAAATCAGGGTGTTCAAAAGGCGCAATGATAAATTGACGCGCATCGGCATTACTACAGAGGTTAACCGGGGCATTTTTTACAAAACGATGACCCTATTGACCGCGGCTGGCGTGATTATTGTATGGTATTACGGGGGGCTGGAGGTGATCGATGGGGAATTGACGCTCGGCACTTTGATGGCTTTTTACAGTTATATGATGTTGCTCTACGGTCCGCTGGAATGGTTTGGGATGGTCAATTCCTGGATGACGCGCGCAATGGCCGGGGCTGAGCGCATTTTTGAGATTATCGACACGCCCTCCGAAGCGTATCAAGACCCCAATGCCGTGCCGGTGCCCGATATTGAAGGGCGCGTGAAGTTTAATGACGTCACATTTGGATACGACAAGAGCAAGCCCGTGCTACACGAAATCGACCTCGATGTCAAACCGGGGGAGATGGTCGGGCTGGTGGGAAAATCCGGCGTGGGCAAAACGACAACGGTAAATCTGATTTGTCGGTTCTACGATGTGGACCGCGGAAGCATTGAGGTAGATGGGGTGAATTTGCGCGATATTCGGCTGGAGGATTTGCGATCTCAAATTGGCATTGTGTTGCAAGAACCGTTTCTGTTTTCGGGCAGTATCGCAGAAAATATCGGCTATGGCAAGCCGGGGGCGACATTCGATGAGATTGTAGAAGCAGCCAAGACTGCCCATGCACACGACTTTATCGTGACAAAGCCCGATGGCTATGATACGCTTATCGGCGAGCGAGGAGAATCGCTTTCGGGGGGTGAACGGCAGCGCGTGTCCATTGCACGGGCCATTTTACACGATCCCAGGATTTTGATCTTGGACGAGGCCACGTCGTCTGTCGATGTGCAAACGGAAAAGCGCATTCAAGATGCGGTTGCGCGATTGGTCAAAGGACGAACGACTTTTGCAATAGCCCACCGTTTATCCACCCTTCGCAATGCCGATCGGCTGGTGGTCATGGATGCCGGACGCATTGTGGAAATGGGAACGCACCGAGAATTGCTTGAAAAGAAGGGCATGTTTTACAAATTGGTGCAGATGCAAGAAGAGATTTCACAGATTATTGCGATTAAGGAATAGGTTCACATGAATTACGTACCTGGAAGACCTTTGATCGAAAAACTCCCCCCATCCGTGGCAAAGAAACTGAGTGCGGCGAAGCCCAATGGCGAGACTGTACTGATGCAGGTGGCAACGGATCTGGACGAGTCCATAAATTACAACCCGCAGTGGGTGGTGGTGACCGATCAACAGGTGCTGGTGATTCCCGAATCGGATGTGGATGGTACGCAGTCGATGGCGATTGGCGATGTGGAAGACGTGAAAGTGGAGGAGCGCGTGGGATTGGGCGCCCTGGCATTGACGCACAAAGCAGGCCCCGGGATGCATGTACCTTATTCGCCATCTCTTACCACTGTGTTTGCCGAAGTGGCCGATGGGATTCGACAGTTGAAGGACAAAGAGCCGCTAACATTGCCCACAGATCTGGAGCAGACGCACTGCGAGGATTGTGGCCGTCGATTGCCCGAAAAAAATGGGGTATGTGCTGCGTGTTTAAAAAAGTGGCAGACGTTTCGGCGCATTGTGGGTTATATGGCAGCTTATCCCGTGCGCCTGATTACAACCATAGTTCTGACGTTTGTCAGCGCTTTATTTACGCTGTTGCCGCCCAAAATTACGGAGTATGTGATTGACGGTGTTTTGACAGCGGGCTGGGACGCGGTTGCAATTCCATTTATTGCGTCAACGGATCGCCTTGATCGATTGGGGCTGTTGATTTTAGGGCTTGTTATTATACGGCTGCTGATCTGGGGTGTCGATGTGGTGATGGCGGCTCTGAGTCGGTCGTTGGGGTTGCGTGCCATCGGCGATTTACGGGAAGATCTCTACCGCGCGTTCCAGATGGTGCCCGTTCGCTTTTACGATCGGCGAAAAGTGGGTGCGCTGACGTCCCGCATGAATAATGATACGGACCGCATGGAAGTGATCATGACGTATGATTTTTATTATGTGTTTTCCAACAGTTTGTTATTTGTCGGCATTCTGGGATTTCTGGCGTGGATGAACTGGCAACTCACGCTATTTGTAATAGCACCTATTCCGCTGATTGTACTCGCCGGTACACGGATATGGTACCGCATTATGACTTTCTGGACGCAGTGGTCGGGAAAGTGGGGCAGGCTTTCAGCGCAGTTGAATGAGTCGATTCACGGTATTCGCGTTGTGAAGGCATTTGCACAGGAAGCAAAGGAGAGCGAGCGTTTTGACCAGTACAACGAAGATCTGCGCGATGTGGATACCCGGGGCGAACGGGCCTGGTTTGTTTTTTGGACCGTGACAAATCTGTTTATGAACATCGGGGTGTTTTTTGTGTGGTATTTTGGTGGGCGACAGATTCTGGGCGGAGAATTGACGCTGGGTGCGTTAATCGCATTTATGAGTTATCTCTGGATGCTGTACCAGCCATTGCGCTGGTTTGGCGATTTTTACAGTTATATTTTGCGGGCATTTGCCGGTGCGCAGCGCGTGTTCGAGGTGATTGATTCCGAACCCGAGCCATACCAGAAACCCGATGCCGTGCGCTTGCCCAAAATTGAGGGTAGTTTGAAGTTCGAGTCCGTTTTTTTTGGTTATGATCCCGGCAAACCCGTGCTCAAGAGGGTTGACCTGGAGGTGAATGCGGGTGAGATGATTGGACTTGTGGGCAAATCGGGAGCTGGCAAGTCAACTCTGATCAATCTGGTGTGTCGATTCTACGATCCTGACCGCGGGCAGTTGATAGTGGATGGCGTGCCGATGACCGATGTGAATTTGCGCGATTTGCGATCCCAAATTGGAATGGTGCATCAGCAACCCTTTTTGTTTGACGGCACGATTGCTGAGAATATTGCCTATGGAAAACCCGATGCGACCTTTGACGAGGTGATGCGCGCTGCAATCGCAGCCGAAGCGCACGAGTTCATTGTGAAAAAACCCGATGGTTATGACATGCGGGTGGGGGAAGGCGGCGGCCGTCTGTCGGGCGGCGAAAAACAGCGGGTGTCTATTGCGCGGGCGATTTTGCACAATCCGCGGATTCTCATTCTCGATGAAGCCACGTCTTCGCTGGATACACCGACCGAGAAGAAGATCCAGATGGCGATTGCACGCCTGGTTGAAGGGCGCACGACATTTGCCATTGCACACCGTTTGTCAACCCTTCGCAGCGCGGATCGGCTCGTGGTGATGGATGAAGGCAATATCGCCGAAGTCGGTACGCACCAGGAGTTGATGGATCGAGAGGGCATTTTTTATCGTCTGGTCAAGACACAACAAGAGACGACATTGGATATGTTTATGACTGCGGTGGGGATAGAGTTGGAGTAGGGTAATTTTGATCGGAGATTTTGATGGCTACAGATATGCTGGAGATGGAAGTGGAAGAGATTGAAGAAAAAACAGAGGAATGGAAGCCGATACCCATTGAGATGGTGCATCCCGAGTCGGTTGATCCGCGTAAGATTCGCTTGTTTAAGGAGCCGCAGTGGATTTTGCGGATGACGATTGAAGGGGATCGGTCCTATACCCGTGTGAAAGTGGTAAGAGCCGCACCTTTGACAGAGCCGGATCGCTATTTTTGCATTCTGGATATCAAGGATGAAGCGATCTGTATGATCAAAGACCTGTCCGATTTGCCAGAAGAGAGCCAGGCTCTGGTGTATGAGGAATTAGACAATCGGTATTTGACGGCGGAGATCCAGAAGATCGTGGCGTTGCAAAATGAATACGGCGTGACGTACTGGACTGTCGATACCGACCGGGGCAGGCGCGATTTTGTAGCCAAGTCCGTCGCTGAAAACGCGCAGTGGCTGGGAGAGACGCGATTGATGATTTTTGATGTGGATAATAACCGTTTTGAGGTGCCCGATATACGGACGCTGGATCGCCGCAGTCAGGGGTTGTTGGAATCGGTTGTGTGATGCGAGGGCATCTTGTCGGCGTCATTATTCAAAAGGGCATTTAGAAAATGCCCTTTTTTTCTTGTATGGTCAGTCTTGAATCACTAACTTGTCGAAACTCAGTGAGACATTTATGCGTCTCACTGCAATCTAAGCAATATCAACAAGTCATTTTAATCCGGTTATCAGGAGGATTTTATGCGCAGGAAAATTGGTCGAATTTTGGCGTGGATTGGTGGGATTACGGTTGGGCTGGTCGTCCTGACGATCTTATCAGTTGTATTGCTATCTGGCGAAGATCCCGTGCCCGATCAAGTGATTTTGGAGATCAACCTGGAGCAGGGGGTTGCGGAATATGTGCCAGAAGATCCGTTTGCAAAATTGTTTGCCGATGAGATGCGCTCGCTCCGCGATGTGGTAGGTGCTTTAGACGCAGCGGCTTCGGATGACCGCGTTTTGGGATTGCTGGCTCGTGGGGGCGGAGCACCGATGGGCTTTGCGCAGGCACAAGAAATAAGAGATGCGGTTCTGGATTTTGGAAAAAGCGGAAAACCCACCGCGATTTTTGCCGAGACATTTGGCGAATTCGGATCGGGAAATGTCGGATATTATCTGGCGACAGCATTTGAGCATATCTATCTTCAGCCCTCGGGAGATGTGGGTTTGATCGGACTGGCAATGGAGCATCCCTTTGTGAAGGGAACATTGGATTCGCTTGGGATTGACGTGCAGATGGATCACCGGTATGAGTATAAAAATGCGATGAACCTATATACTGAAACCGAATTTACAGACGCACACCGCGAGGCGAGTGAGGTACTTTTGAAGTCGATGTACGATCAGATGGTCCTGGGTATTTCACAGGGGCGAGATACAACGCCCGAAGCCGTGCGCGATCTCATTAACCGCGGACCTTTTTTGGCCTTATCTGCCCATGCCGAAGGCCTGGTGGATAGCCTGGCGTATTGGGATGAGGTGCGCGATCTGGTGAAGCGCGAGCATGGCGAAGATGCCAAATGGTTGGATATAAAAAATTATCTCAAGCGTATCGATGAAAAGCCTTATGGCGAAGGGACAAAGGTGGCGTTGATATACGGCGTGGGACCTGTGCTTCGCGGGAAGAGTGCCTACGATCCCTTATATGGGTCTGCTACAATGGGCGCGAGTACCTTGACCAAAGCTTTTCGCGATGCTGTGAAGGATAAGGATGTACGTGCAATTTTATTTCGAATAGACTCTCCTGGTGGGTCTTACGTTGCTTCTGATGCGATCTGGCGCGAGGTTGCCAAAGCTAAGCAGACGGACAAACCCGTGATTGTATCAATGGGCAATGTGGCCGGTTCTGGAGGATATTTTGTGGCGATGAGTGCCGATAAAATTGTGGCGCAACCCGGTAGCATCACGGGATCCATTGGGGTATTGGCGGGAAAGTTTGTGACAACTGAATTTTGGGAACGCCTGGGTATGACCTGGGATACGGCGCAGGTGGGTGAAAACGCTCTGATATGGGGCACGGGTGCAGAATTTACACCCGAGCAATGGACGAAATTCCAGACGTGGCTGGATCGCATTTACGAAGATTTTACGGCAAAAGTTGCCGAGGGTCGCGACATGTCACAGGCTGATGTTCATGCCGTGGCAAAGGGACGGATCTGGACCGGTGAAGATGCCAGATCGCATGGCCTGATTGATGAATTAGGCGGCCTGAAAACCGCGATGAGCCTGATTCGGGAGGCATTGGAATTGGAAGCTGATGCATCTCTCAACCTCGTTGTATTTCCCAAAGAAAAGACGCTGATAGAACAGGTGATGGAAAAAGGATTGATCCGCACGCTGAGCAATGTCGATGCGTTGGCGAGACTCACCACAGAGTTGCAACCCGTTTTTCGCTTTGCGCGCACAGTGGGACAGCCACAACAAGTTTTGGAGATGACACCCGTGGATATTCGGTAATAAAGGAGGGCATGATGATTACCGCAGATTTTGAAGCGTATTTGACAGATGACTGGTATGGGCAGCAGATAACGGTTGACGCTTTGTTGGAATGCGAAGCCGAAGCGGGATTTGAGATGGCGGTGGTAATGCCGCAGACTAGGCCCCTTCCAGATAATGATGGGTTGCTCGACAAGACAGCGGGACATCCCCAGCTTTTGCCCTGTCCGCTCGTGGATCCACATTGGGGCGAAGAAGGAATTGCAGCATTAAAGGGTTATGTTGATCGCGGTGCTCAGGGCGTGAAGTTGATGGGGGCTATTCACAAATACAATGTGGATGACCCCATGGTCGTTCCGTTTGTTGAGACGGCGCGCGATCTGGGGATTGTGGTATCAATTCATTCGGGGCGCGACAACTGCAGTGCCGAGCGCATTGGCAATGTAGCGCGACAAGTGCCCAGCGTGCCGATTATTATGGATCACATGGGCTTTCCCGATGGATTTGACACAGCGCTTGAAGTGTGTCGTGAATGTCCCGATGTATATCTGGGCACAACGATTCTGCGATTTCACAAGTTGTGGGCCATTAATCCCGAAGAAACCGTGCCGCATGAGGTCAAACAGGCCGTTGAAGAATTGGGGCCAGAACGGATTGTTTTTGGATCCAATTTGCCGGAATATCGCCCGATTCAGGTCAAGCGGGTAATTCAGCGGTTGGAATTGGGCGACGAGGCGGAAGCTCTGATTTTTGGGGGTAATTTGGGACGGATTTATGGGATTGAAGACGGCTGATCGTTGGTTTGTAAGACGTGAAAAGGGCGGCCCGTGGGCACGTCCTTTTTTTATTTTTCACCTTTATCTGTGTTCACTGGTGATTTTTTTCTGATTTTCCTTGATTTTTTTTGATAAACTTGTTTAAATTTTCGGTCTTAAAAAATTAGTCGTCCTTCCCCCTTTACTCTTCAGGGTATGGACAGTTTTCGTCACGAGCCAAATCTGTGCCGATGTTGGGCGAGTGCCAACCTGAGCGCAGAGCACAGCACAACTCTCAGGAGGTTAGTTCCAGAATGATTCGAGTTGAGAATTTGGAGAAGTACTACGGCGACATTCATGCACTCAAGGGCATTGATTTTGAGATTGACGACGGGGAAATCGTCGGGTTCTTAGGTGCAAATGGCGCGGGTAAATCCACGACATTGAAAATTATGACGGGCTTTTTAGCACCAAGTGTCGGCAATGTATTTATAGACGACCTGAATATTCAGGACCATTCGCTGGATATTCGCGAGCAAATCGGCTATTTACCCGAAATGAATCCCCTGTATGGGGAAATGAGAGTGTATGACTATCTCGAGTTTATATCTCAAATTCGCGGTATAGACGCCGGAGAGTTCAAAACGGCTTTGGACCGCGTGGTTGAGCAATGTGGTTTGCACGAAGTAATTCATCTGCCCATTTCTTCGTGTTCAAAGGGGTATAAACAACGCGTCGGGCTGTCTGCCGCGATTTTGCACGATCCCAAGGTGTTGATCTTTGATGAGCCGGTCTCGGGGCTGGACCCCAACCAGATTGTGGAGATTCGGAACCTGATTCGGGAATTGGGCCAGCAGAAGATGGTGATTATATCCAGCCATATTTTGCAAGAGATTGAAGCCACTGTGGATCGCATTGTGATTATCGATCACGGCGAAATTGTGGCCAATGGGACGAGTCAAGAATTGATGGCGGGATTTATGGGGCGCACGCAACTGACACTCGATGTAAAATACGCCAATGAAGAGAGCCTTGCCGCGCTGACCAACAGCGTTGATGAGATCGAAGTTGCAAATATAGAGGTGGTCAATGGCCACAGTGTTCTGTCGATAGAATACGCCCGTGAGATGGATCCTCGTGAGGCGATTTTTGATTATGCCAAAAACAGTGGCTGGGCCATTTTGGAGATGACGCAAAATCAAGTTCACCTCGAAGATGTGTTCCGCGGATTGACCAGGGAAGGAGGGAACGATGAATAATGTGATGGCGATTTATCGCAAAGAAGTCGGCGCGTATTTCAAGAGTCCCATGGCGTATATTTTCCTAGTATTTTTCGCCCTGTTTAACGGCTACTTCTTTAGCAACACGTTCTTCTTGTTCAGTCAGTCCGATATGCGGGCACTATTTAATATTACGCCGATGATTTATCTGATTTTTGTGCCCGCGGTCACGATGGGGGTGCTCGCGCGCGAGAAAAGCGCGGGCACACACGAGTTGATGGCGACACTTCCGATTAAAAATTTTGAACTTGTGATTGGGAAGTACTTGTCGGCGTTTACTCTGGTGTTGGCCGGGCTGGGTTTTACGCTGATACATTTTTTTACGCTTCTGGCCGTCGGTACAAATATCGACTACGGCGGCGTAATCTGTGGGTATTTGGGACTGGCTCTGGTAGGTGCATTTTACGCGGCTATTGGCACATTCACGAGCAGTTTGACGGATAATCAGGTGGTTGCATTCATTCTCGCGGCGGTATTCGTGTTGGGATTTTATCTGCTCGATAAATTGCTGATTTTTGTGCCTGCAGCCCTTGCCGGGCCCATTCAGTTTATGGCGGTTGATTACCATTTGTCCAATATGTCGCGCGGGGTTGTCGATTCGCGCAATCTGGTGTATTTCGGCTCGCTGATCTGGTTGTTTTTGGCGCTTACAGTACGCGTTATTGACATGCGGAAGTGGAGGTAGTCATGCCAATTATTGATTCCCAAAAGAGCTTTGTAATTTTTATTGTGGTTGCTATCGCGCTCGTGGCACTCGGCAATCTGGTTTCTCGCAACTTTTTCTTTCGGCTGGACCTGACGGAGAATCAGATTTATTCGCTGTCGCCATCGAGCAAGGTGATACTCGAGAAGATCGACGATTTTTTGACTGCTAAAGTCTATTTTTCCGAAAATTTGCCCGGACAATACGGCAATACGCGGCGGTATTTGCAGGATATTCTGGAAGAATATGCCGCGTATTCTGATGGCAATTTTCGGTTTGAGTTTTACAGGCCCGATGACGATGAAAAATTGGCGCTTGACGCGCAAAAATCCGGTATTCAGCCAGTGCAATTGCAGGTACTCGAAAACGACAAATTTGAGGTGAAGCGCATTTATATGGGAATGGTGCTGCTCTACGGCGACAAACGAGAGGTGTTGCCGGTTATTCAAACGACTACGGGGCTGGAATACGAGATTACAACGCGAATTAAAAAACTGGTTGACGATAACCGATCGGTAGTTGGGGTGGCGAATACCGGGGCTTCGGCACCGGCAATGGAGCGGGTGAGTGCGCGACTTCGGGAAGCCTACGACGTGCGCTCGGTCTTTTTGAGTGCCGGTGTGCCCGACGATATTGAAATGTTGCTCGTCAATGGGGTTGTCGATTCTCTTTCTGAAGATGCACTCGGCGCGCTGAGGAACTATATCAACTCGGGAGGCAATCTGTTTTTGGCGCAAAGTAAGATCAATGGCGACCTTCAGGCGCAGCGCGGGACGCCCATTCAGTCCAATATCTTCGAGGTGCTCGAACCATTTGGCGTGAGTCTGGCTGACAATCTGGTGATGGATCGGATTTGTGGCACGGTTACGGTGTCACAGCAGCGCGGTTTTTTACGCTTTAATTCGGCGGTGGAGTATCCTTTCTTTCCCGTGTTGCAATCTTTTCCCGATCACGAAATAGTCAGTGGCTTAGAGCAAGTGCAGATGTTGTTCTCCAGCGAGATTGTTTACGATACGGCTGATTCAACGCGCCTTGTAAAGCCTTTGCTGGTCACATCGGATCATTCGGGTGCAGCGGCCGGGTTTATCAATCTCAACCCCATTCAAAATCAGGCATTTCAATCGCTTAACGAACCGGGCAAGGTGGTGGGAGTTTATGCGACAGCTACCTCTGATAGTTTGGAAAATGTGATGAGCCAATTGGTGCTGGTGTCGTCCTCCGATTTTCTGCTCGACAACGGAGGAGGACAGGTGCCGTCCAATGGGATTTTTGTGATGAATGCGGTAGATGTGCTCATTGGTGACCGCGACCTCGTGGCTTTGAGATCGCGTGAGATTACAACGCGACCATTGCAAACTATGGAGGATACGACTCGAACCACGGCAAAAACCCTCAATATTGCGCTGCCCGTGCTGCTGGTCATTGTTTTAGGTCTGGTGCAGTGGCGGCTTGTGGTGGCACGTGCAAAGCGATTGGAGGCACTCTATGAATAATTTAAAATGGCTTCTCATCGGGATTGCAGTACTGCTGGGTCTTTACGCGCTTTTGCAGGTGCGAGAGAGCGGATATACGACCCCTACAGGCCAGGTCTTTCCCGAGGATACTGATGATATTTACAGGGTTGAAATGACGACAAAGGGCGATAGCCTGACGCTGCAAAAGAAGGATCTTGAGTGGACGATTGTCGGACACGATACCCTGAAAATTCGGGATATGCGAATCACGGCACTATTTGAACAGGTACTAAAGGTGAGCCGCGAGACCCTGATGACGGACAAGTCTGACAACTGGTCTAAGTATGCCATAGATGACGCGATGGGAACGCATGTCAAGATCTATAATGCGAAAGATGAGCTGCTCGCGCATGCGGTATTCGGCAGGTCGAGTACCGATTGGGCGCGCAATTATGTGCGGATTGGCGATGGTCCAGAAGTGTATTTGACGGACAGAAGCATCGTCTATCAGGTCAGCACCGATGCGACATTCTGGGGCGAAAAACCCCCAGAACCCGCGCCCTCAGCGGCGGATTCTGCAGCTGTAGCCCCCGCACCTGCAATGGTGGATTCTGCTCAAGCAGGGGATGGAGGATAGACATACAGGTAGGAGGAATAAAAAAGGTCAGGGTGATTTAAACCGTGGCCTTTTTTTTATGCATCGAAAAAATCCGTAAAGACCAAAAGAGAGTGGACCGAGACCTACGACCAGAACGCGCCAGAGGATTTTTTGGTCGGAGGACAAATAGGAAAAGCCCGGCGCGATTTTTCTGCGGGCTTGAAGATCGGCAAATTGCGGGCCATGTGTGAGATAGGCAACGGCATTGAGCAGGAATTGCTCGTGTTGAAAACCCGGCGCATAGAGATACTCGTTTTTGAACATTTCAGAACTGCCGACCAGCAGCAGGTGGCCTTGGGGATTGGGAATTGGGTGCGTAAGTGTGAGATCTGGAGCATTGAATTCAGCTATGGGAAATGTGCCTGTCACGAGTAGTGCGAGAGGCTGATGGCCCAATAGGAGTGAATCTGGGGAAAATGCGGTTTTGGGCAACCATCCGCCCGACCAGTGGTATGCCCAGGTGCGGTCTGACGTGCTGATTAGAGGCGTTACCGTTAGATTGTGCATCTGCAACCGATGCAGGTCTGGCACAAAGCGATTGCCCCAGATCAAGAGCTGATCACCGAGTTGTCGTGTAATGGGCAATGAGGTATCAAAATTTGGTGGAACAGCCCGGATGAGAAAGGGCAGAGCCACTTCCTGGGCGTCGTATTCGCGGACTGCGCGTCGATAAATCTGGGTTTCAAGCGCGAGGCGCGAGCGGGTTTGGTCCATGAGCACTTCGCGCGCCTGTGGAATGCCCAGGGGTTCCAGATAGCGGTTGAGGTCCTGGTATTGGGGCTGAGGCCAGTACACGGTTTCAAAATCCCCACCCGAATACTGGCGCTGTTGGATATTGTAGTGTTGTAGTGCGACAATAGTGCCGCCACCTCGAGCGAGGTGCTGGCTTAAGAGGGCGATCATGGGACTGGCATCTCGGCGTGGTTGCATCCAGATCACGAGGTCGGTTTGCGGCGGGAGATGGGGTGTGCGCGGATTGACATAGCTTACGCGGTATCCATAAGTACGCAAAAGCGTTTTTAGTTCACTGAATACATCGGCACCTCTGGGAGGCGACAGGTGTTTCTGGCGATATTCATGCGCTTCGGCGGGGGAAAGACGCGGGGATTCAACGACAAGGGTAATATGGGGCATTTTACCCGTGGATAGACGAAGAGCAGCCGTTGCGAGTAAAAATTCGAGGTGATCTGTTGTTCGGTCATCTAAACGCGGGATGATAGTCGCGCTACCTGGGCGGTACAGCAAGAGACCGCTGATGATGGACTGCGAGATTTCCACGTCATTCTGCACAATTTTCACCTGATATGGGCGCAGGCCAATGCGGCTGAGATAAGCTGTTGACAGATCTTTGGGCCGTCGAATAGTGTAGCTTATGCCGAGGCTGTTGAGTCGCGCAATGGTCTCGGTTTCTACTTTTTTTAAGGCGGGGGGAAGATGAGCGCGAGTAGGGATGATCAGATCAGCTTTGGGAATTTGATTTTGAATTTGCTCCCGAGAAAATGGCAAAGGAGTATGTATTTTTTCGGCTGTGAGGTCGAGTAATTGGCCCCACTGGTAGGACCAGAGGGGGGAGGCAATAATCAGCACCGCTATCGCAATACATGCACGTAAGGAGAGATGTCCAAAAGATACGCGCATCTGTCTGTTATAGTACAAGCACACGCCCAGGGTGAGGAGGATCAAGGGGACAACGAATACGACACAGACACGCCAGATCACGCGCGAAGTCGCGCTTAGTTGTGGTATTGGCGGCGATGATGGTCTTTTAACGCGACCGCGCACAATGCGATCGTGGTCGGTGAATGTGTGCATGATTGTCTGAAGAAAGACGCGATGGGCGTAGTTGGGTTGATTAAATATGCCATCGCGAAACGGGCTGGACGTTGCGAGCACCAGAAGTTTTCCTTTCCACGGATCTCGGTGCCTGAGACGCAGCATCACATTTTGTTTTCCTATTGTGATTATTTCCTTCAGGTGGATGTTTGTAAATGGCTCTGTTGGAAGGGGTTGTATATACGTATTATCCGTGGTTGTGCCCAGAATATCGAGGTGATAGTCGGATACCGCACGCGAATCGACTGTTAGAGCACCTGCCGATACAAAATTCAGCGCGCCTCTGGCTGGTGATAAAAAGCCTTTGAGGTCGTAAAAACCCGGCATAACGCGCAGGTGAAAGGGGGCATTGATCTGGTGGATTTTGTTTTTTGCATCGCGGAATAAGATCGTTCCCTGGCTCTGATCCATCAAAAGATCGGATTGTGGGCGTATTCCCAGAGGTGCTAAAATTTTTTCCCAGGTCGCGTTGAAATATGCGCGGTATGTTACGTCTCCAGTATCATTGACCGCGTAGTCGATGGAATAGGGGCTACCGGCAAGTACGACCGTGCGGCCTTTGTCAATCGCATTTTGAAGGGCACGGGGGTTGGCGGTTGTGGGATCAATCCAAAAGATGATATCGGCATCTGATGGAATCGCGTTGGAATCGGCGAGGGCAATATCACCCCATTGGCCGAGAAATTTTGTGAAGAGACCAAATTGTTGTGGCGCAGAGACCGCAATGACAGGGCGTGGGGGATGGGCGAGTGCTTTGAGATGGGCCAGCAGTAGATGTTCGAGATAAGGTATATCTGAGGATGTGATCCTGGGGATCAAAATTTCGGGGTGATCGCCATAAGCGATGACGAGCGAAGACCAGACCGCTTGTTCGCTGTGTTCGTCGCGTTGAATATCGCTTACATGAAAGGGGGCGACTTTTTTTTCGATGGCATAAGTACGTCCAAATTCAGAGTCGGGATCCACAATGCGATAATCTATGCGGTCAGGAGCCAGTGCCTTGAGGCGCGCGAGAAGGTTTTGCACGGGTGTTCTCACACCCATTAGATGCTTCGCGATATACGTCAGGGAAAGGGGCACTTCGAGTTTGGTATAAAAGGCTTGTGAATCGGTCGAAAGCGTTGCCGTCAGATGCAGGCGTCCTGTGTTCTGATTTTCCAAAAGACGACCTGTGTAAAATACCAGGGCGAGAAAAAAAAGAAAGACCAGAAGAAATTTTATCCCACTATATGTGCTGTAGTTGCTTTTCATTTGCATCCAACTGCGGACTATTATTCCGAACTCATCCGCGCCATCCGCGTAATCCGCATCATCCGCGATCCCGTTTGAGAGACAGATCGTTCATCCAGAGAAAAAAGGCACTTAGCAAGGTGAAATAGAGCACTGCGGGCAGGGCAATGATGCCGCGGGTAAAGGCACTGTAGTGCGGGGCAATGGAGAGCGATTCATAGAGCAGGCTACCGATATGATATGCGGGGGCCAATCCGTCGAGAATTTCAACCACTTTTTCGTGTCCACTCAAAACAAATACAAACCCCAATAGCACTGCGATGACATAAGCAACAATTTGATCGCGCGTAAGACCCGATGCAAACAGGCCAAAAGCAAGAAAAAATGCGCCCAGACAGAGCGCGCCCAAATAGGATGAAAAAATCAGACCGAGGTCTGGAGACCCCAGAAAGAGCAGCATGAAAACGATGGGCAAGGTGCCCAAGAGAACGATCAGGTAAAACACAAGGGCGGATAGATATTTGCCCAGTACAATCTGGATGGATAGAAGAGGCATGGTCATCAATAATTCAATGGTGTGTTGCGAATGTTCTTCGGCCCATGCACGCATGGTTATGGCCGGGATAAATGGTATGAGAAAAAAGGGGAGCAAGTCAAAATAAGGTGCCATATCGAGTACGCCTTTGAGAAAAAAGGCGTTCATAAATGTCGAACAGGACAAAAGGAGGAAAACCGAGGCATAGACATAGGCGATTGGCGCGTCAAAATAGGCATTGATTTCGCGGACAAAGATCACGCCAATGCCCCGTGCAAAGTCCTTTGGGCGCAAGCGATTGGGCATGCGCGGTTACTCCTTAGTTTTGCAGATGTACAAGATGGGTAAAAATGGCCTCGAGATCTTTGGGCTGCCCCGTTTTTTGCGCCAGATTATCTATGCTGCCATCGGCTAATAAATTGCCCTGATGTATGATAAGCACGCGGTCAGATAGGGCAGCGACTTCATGTATAATATGGCTGCTAAATAAGATAATCCGATTTTCGCTGAGGGATTGGATCAGGTCTCGAAATGCCAGAACTTGCAGGGGGTCAAAACCGTGTGTGGGTTCATCGAGCAGGAGAATAGGTGGGTCGTGGATAAGAGCAGCCCCTACACCGATGCGCTGACGAAATCCCGTGGAGCACTGGTCGATGCGTTTGTAAAGATGGGGGGAGAGGCCGCATATATCGACAACCCAGGCGAGTTTTTTTTCGAGTATATCGCCAGAAAGTCCACGCGCTTTGCCGCAAAATCTCAAAAATTTATCTACGCGCATGGCCTGATAGAGCGGTGTGTCGCCGGAGAGGTAGCCGATTTTACGGCGTATGGACAATGGGTGGGTTACCACGTCGAGGCCATCAATTGTGATTTTGCCCGAGGTGGGTAAAAGATAGGTCGCCAGCATTTTGAGCACGGTACTTTTGCCCGCACCATTGGGACCGACAAATCCTACAATTTCGCCAGGCTCGAGCGAAAAACTGATGTTTTCAACGGCCCTGATTGAACCGTACCATTTTGTGACATCTGTGACTTGAATCATAGGAGAGTAGGGAAAAGCAATATTAAAATCTGAATTTGGGATTGGAAAGGATGAACACAATGGGTATATTGGGCACAACTTTATCATATGTGTAAAGGGGGCAGATTCAGGATTTTGCCTCTATCGCTAACTACATGAAATCTATGGACAAACCTATAACAAAAAAAGGCTTTTGTGCCTACTATCTGGGCGGTCTGTTTGTCAGGATGAGCGATAACAACCTCTTTTTGCTCTGTGGAGGCCTGGCATTTGCTACTCTTTTGTGTCTCGTTCCCCTGGTTTTTCTACTCTTCTTCGTATTTGAAGTCATTCTGGACGTCGGTGCGATAGCTCACCTGATCAATCGAACGGTGGATGTACTCATCCCATATACAGAAGAGGCCGGGTACCTGAAGGAAGTTTTATCCGCGCGTGTCTCAGGCGTCATGACCTTCAAAGAGGCTTATGGGGTTTCGGGTTTGCTGATTTTGATCGTGAGCGCCAGCAGTCTGTTCAGCAGCATGAGAACCTTGCTCAATGCGGTCTTTAAGGTCGAGCATAGTTCAGGACAGAAAGAGGGCGAGATAGACCTGATCACGGTGGAACAGTTAAAAAATATGGATACCCCAGGACGCTGGGTAAAATTTTTGTATGGCGTTTTGCCAATAGTAGTGGGCAAACTGAAGGATCTCACTATGGTACTCCTGGTAGTGTATATTTTTCTTCTATTAGTCCTCTCACTGCCCATCCTATCTGCCGTCATCGACATCGCTCCGTCTCTGATCGCCTATGTGACCTACTTTTACGGTCTCACCTCCTTCGCCCTGATTTTTGCCGTGTTTCTGGGGCTATACTGGCTGGTTCCACACCAGAAAATCCAGATAAAGATGCTGGTCACAGGTGCTTTTTGGGCTGCTTTACTGTGGAAAATTACCGAATGGATTTTTGGCTATTATCTGAGTCACTTCGCATCTATATCGTATCTGTATGGGGCTTATGTTCTGCTGGTAGTCGTGGCCTTGTGGATATACTTCTCGGTAATCATTTTTATTATAGGTGCTCAGATCGCCCAACTCTGCCGCGAAAGGCCATCTGCTGACCTTCAAAGTTCTTTATTTTAAAAAAAGAAGCCGAGTTTTTTGAAAAACTCGGCTTCTTTATTAATTGGCCTACAACACTTAAAATTTGAAATCGTAACTGGCTTTTGCGTACAGGAATGTGCCGCCAAAACCATAAGGGCTGTACTCGCCGAATGGCCTGCCCACTATGGGGCCAGGGTTGACGCCTTCTTCGATATTATTGGGCTCGACATTGAGAATATTCTGAATGCCAGCGGTTATTGTCGCTCCATTGCCAATCGAGAAGCTGGACTCGATATCGACCAAAAATGCGTCACCAAAGACTTGATGCCCCACGCTCCACTCATCCCAGGAACCGTAATAATTGACGCGCCCCAATGCACTCCAATAAGACGTTATGGGTTTTGACAGAGTCAAATTTCCGCGATGCCTGGGAAGGCCCTTTTCCAATAGCGTGATGCGCTGTTCGTCGAGAAGGGCCGGGTCGTGTTTGGTCACTTCGGTGTTGGTGTAGTTATACGCGACACTCAGTGCGCCATAACACCAAACTGGCGCCGTGAGAACAAAGTCAATCCCCTGGGTTTGCGTTTCAAAGTCGTTGGTAAAGAACGCGAATTCTTGCAGGTTTCTCGCATTGATGCCCGTAGCCTCCAATTGGTCAATTTGTTGCGGTGTAAGTGCCTTGTCGCTGGAGGTTGTCATGCGATCTTTCACTGAAATATTGAAATAGTCTATCGTTATATTGAGCGGGGCGATATTGGTATCAACGGGATAAACGTGCTTCGTGATAATAAGGCCCGCCGAGATATTGATCGACTTTTCCGGTTTAAGCCCCTCGCCGCCTACCAGCGAGGCTGCGGGATGGATAGAGGGAATCGTGCCTCTATTGACCAGGATAAAATTGCCGTCGTCATCTTCTCCAAACTCGGTCGTGACATTAAAGGCATTTTGCTGCCCCGGCGAGGGTGCTCTGAAGCCCGTGCTAAAACTGCCGCGCACTCTCACATTTTCATTTACTTCGAAGTTGGTCGCCAGCTTGAAATTGGTCGTGGCACCAAAATCCTCGAAGTTTTCAAAGCGCAGTGCAGCACCGAGCAACCAGTTCTCCTGTGGATTAAATTCGGCATCTGCATAAATCGCCCAGTTGGAACGGCTCCAATTCCCGGAGGCAATATCGCCGAAACCGGGAAAGCCGTTGGAAGCCGAGCTAAATCTCTGGCTCGCCAGAGGACCTATTTCAAAAGACTCGCGCTGTCCGGGCACAACTTCAAAGTTTTCAATGCGATATTCAAGACCGGTAGCGAAAAAGAATTCTTCGCTGAACGGATACGTCACATCAAAATTGAAATTGGTATCCGTCTGGATATAGTCTCCGGGGTTAAATTCCGTTGGCGTGTTGGGCCCCAGAGAGGCATTCACCGTATTGAAGATGAAGAAATCAGAGTGGTGACGACCATAAGATGCGCTGAGGTCCCATGTCAGCAGCGACCGCGTTCCCCTGATACCCGCCAAAAAGGCACGATCTACCGTATTTCCGCCAAATCGGGGGGTAAAACCACCGGGAAAGAGTTCCTGGAATGTGAACAAATTGGGATCGTCGAAAACCTGTTTTAAGGCTATCGGATCTGGCTCCGAGCAGGTTATGGCTACCACAGGAACATCGCCACCGCTCATGTTGCCAACGAGCAATGTCGCGACCAGATTGCCGTTTACGCCATCGACAATCCCCAAGGCTTCGGCTTCCGATTTCGTGTAATAGTTCGTGCCATCCCACATCAATACGGGTCCCTGATAGACGGCACCGCGCGTATTGGGATTGCGGAAGTAGAAACCACCCTCAACTTCCTTGCTCGCATAGTTACCGTGCCCGTAAAACTCGATATTCTCGTTAATATTAGCACCGTAATTGGCAAAAATTTTCAGGTCGTCTCTAACAAAGGGTTGCCCCCAGTTTTGTGCGGGATCCTTCACATGGGTATTGCCAACGCGAATCAAACGCGCGGCATCGTCGCGTTGAACAGCTCGGTCAGTTTCATCCGTATTGCCGTATTCCACGCTGAGGTTGATCCAGGTATCGGGTGTACCCAGACCGATATTGCCAGCCAGGGCGTAAGTACCTCCGTCCCCTTGCCGGAAAATACCGGGTTTGATTTCAATAGAGCCGCCTTCGTAATTGTCTTTGAGTTCAAAATTCAACACGCCTGCAATAGCGTCAGAACCGTATTGCGCGGACGCGCCATCGCGCAGGACTTCCACGCGCTTGAGGGCAATACTCGGGATAGCGGATATGTCGGGACCTTGCGCGGCATTGGAGAGACCATTGCCCAACCAATAAATTACGGATGCGCGGTGACGTCGCTTGCCGTTGACGAGCACCAGCGCGTGGTCGGGGGCCAGTCCTCGCAGATTGGGCGGTCGCACGACGGTTGCCGCATCACTGATCGGTTGGAGGTTGACATTGTAAGAGGGCACAACATTTCTCAGCAAGTCCTGTACATCGCTACCGCCTTGCTTGACGAAATCTTCGCCGGTAACCACATCGATGGGCACGGCGGATTCGGTGACAGAACGCGGTTGTGCGCGGGTACCGATGACCACCAATTCTTCGAGCACGACCACTTCTTCGAGTATGTCTGTGAGCGGGGGTAAGGCAGTTGTATCCGCGCTTTCGGTACGCGGTGCTTCCTGTGATACGACAGCACCACTCATCGCAAGCAGGGCAACGAGGCCAAGGGCGAGAGACTTGAAATGGGATTTCTGTTCCATAAAAAAACTCCTTTGTGTTGTGAACACGGGGGAGAGATACGGTTTTAGACTGTACGCATTCCAGATTAGACAAAAAATAACTTGAGATTTACGCAGCGTCAATATCTATTACAAATTATTACAAAAAAGAAGCCGCGAAAAAACGCGGCTTCTTAGCTATCGGGTGAACAATCCTTTTGAACAACGACCTAAAAGCCGAAGTTGTATTTGGCATACCAGAACGCGCCACTAAAACCAAATGGGCTGTACTGGCTGTACAAATGGCCAGAACCCTCCCTTGCAGTTGGATTGATGTCGGGATAGATATCGAGGATGTTCTGAGCGCCAACGGTTATCGTTGAGTGCTCGGCAATGGTATAACTAGCTTCGGCGTCCAGTATCCATTCGTCGCCATAAACGTGGTTGTCTTCTTGATCGTACCATGAACTGTAATACCGGAGGCGACCCAGTACCTCAAACATATCGTTCAACGGTTTGACCACCGTCAGATTGCCGCGGTGTTTGGGCAAAGCCCCTTGTATTTCTCGAATCCTTTGATCATCCATGGTTGCCGGATTGTGTTTGGTCACTTCGGTATTCGTAAGGTTATACGCCAGACTCAGTTGACCATCACACCACACCGGAGCCGTGAGAACGACGTCAATACCCTGGGTTTGGGTGTCGAAGTCATTGATGAAAAACTTGAAATTGGTAATAAAATTCGCAGCCGTGATACCCGCTTTGAGCAGTTCATCGACCTCTGCTGGGGTCAGGGAGAAATTCTGCGAGAGCGTCAAGCGTCCCTTCACCAGGATGTGGAAATAGTCAACTGTGATATTGATAGGGGGGATACCGGTATCTACGGGAAAAACGGGAATTTCAAAAACAATACCGGCCGAGATATTGGTCGATTTTTCGGGATCGAGCGGCTCACCACCCTTGGATTCTGCTACGGGATTGTTTGACGGAATTGTGCCGTCATTGGTCAAATCACCGATTGCGGGGTCAAAGATCGTGGATACGTTAAAGGCATTTTGCTGTCCGGGCGTGGGTGCTCTAAAGCCCGTGCTAAAACTGCCGCGCACTTTTGTATTCTCGTTAAGCCCGTAATTGGTCGCCACTTTGAAGTTGGTCGTGGATCCAAAATCATCGAAGTTTTCAAAGCGCAGCGCTGCACCGATCAGCCAGTTCTCTTGCGGGTTAAATTCGGCGTCTCCATAAATCGCCCAGTTGGAGCGGCTCCAGGTGCCTGCGGCAATTTCACCAAATCCCGAGAACCCGTTGGACGCGACAGTAAATCCATACTCTGCCAGCGGGCCTTTTACCCATGATTCTCGTTGCCCCTGCACAATTTCAAAATTTTCTGTGCGGTATTCAAGACCAGCGGCAAAGAAAAACTGTTCGCTAAACGGATAGGTGATATCAAAGTTGAAATTGGTATCTGTCTGGATATAGGTTCCAGGATCAAAATACGGTGCATCTTCGTGACTGGGATCAACTTGTGGTCCATTTGGCCAGGGTTGGTTGGGACCCAAAGAGGCATTTACAGTATTGAAGATGAAGTAATCGGCTTCGTTGCGCCCATAAGACGCGCTGAGATCCCATGTCATCAGCCCTTGCGTTCCCTTGATACCCGCCAGAAAGGCGCGGTCATCCATAAACGCGCCAAATCGGGGCGTGAAGCCACCGGGAAAGAGTTCCTGGAATGTGAACCAATCCGAGTTGTCGAAAACGCGTTGTAAGGCTGCTGCATCCGGCTCATGGCAAAATATGCGTACGATGAACTCTTGGGGAATTCTAAGACCAGTATCTTCGGAAGGTTCGAGAACCTGACTCAGATTGCCGGTGAGTAATGTCGCTGTCAGCGTTCCGTTTACGCCATCGACAATACCGAGTTCAGCAGCTTTGTCCGGAGAATAATAATTGGTCCCGTCGAACATCAATACGGGGCCTCTAAATACGCCACCTCGCGTATTGGGATTTCGGAAGTAGAAACCACCTTCAACTTCTTTGCTCGCATAGTTGCCATGTCCGTATATTTTAACATTGTCGTTGATGTTAATACCGTAGTTGACAAAGAGTTTCAGGTCGTCTCTAATGTAGGGTTGACCCCAAATTTGTGCGGGATCTTCCACCCGGGTATTGCCCACGCGTATCAACCGCGCGGCATCGTCGCGTTGTACGGAACGATCGGTTTCATCCTCGTTGCCATATTCCGCACTGATGTTGACCCAGGCATCTGGGGTACCCAGACCGATATTGCCAGCGAAGGCATAGGCGAGACCATCGCCTTGCTGAAAAATACCGGGTTTGACCTCAAAAGAACCGCCTTTATAATTGTCTTTAAGCTGGAAATTCAACACACCGGCAATGGCGTCAGAGCCGTACTGTGCTGAGGCGCCATCGCGGAGGACTTCCACGCGCTTGATGGCAATAGAGGGGATAGGAGCTATGTCTGGTCCCTGTGCGCCATCGGCGACACCATTGGTTATCCAGTGAATAACGGCGGCGCGGTGGCGGCGCTTGTTATTGATGAGGACCAGCGTGTGGTCTGGAGCCAGACCCCGCATGCTGGGCGGACGCACAACGGTTGAGGCATCGCTAATCGGGTTCGTATTCACGTTGTATGAGGGCACCATATCTCTCAGAAGATTTTGTACATCCGTGTCGCCTTGCTTGACAAAATCTTCGCCCGTGACGACATCGATGGGCACAGCAGACTCGGCGACAGAACGCGGTTGTGCGCGTGAACCAATAACCACCAATTCTTCGAGTATGACCACTTCTTCAAGTATGTCTGTAAGTGGGGGTAAGGCAGTTGTATCCGCGGTTTCTGTACGGGGCTTTTCCTCTTCCTGTGATATGGCAGAGCCACTCATTGCAAGCAGGGCGACGAGGCCAAGCGCGAGAGACTTAAAATGAAACTTGTGCAACATAGCGAAACTCCTTTGCGTTGAAAACGAGGGAGAATGGCAGTTTTGGACTTTAAGCAGTCCAGCGGTCCTATTTGTATAAAAATAACCTTACTGATACAATTCGTCAACTTATATCTGCTATGTGTCAAAACCTGCCTGGGAGAATTTTAAGGTATCAAACAAACGTATGTATCTGCTAATTTGCAATTAAGAGCTTATTTATTTATATTTCTGAATTCGTGTATTGAGGCGAAAGATCCACCAGATTCACCTGAAGGAGGTTGTGTTTTGAAGTCCAGTTACGTAAATAAAGATCTTGAGGAAACCAGACGTTTACTTACGCAGGTGAGGCAGGGGGGCAAGCGAAGCAAAAAGGCGCGTAAGAAATTAGAGGCCAAAGGCATCAGATATTATACATCTGAAGAAGCCGAAAGTCTCGGTATTGAATAAAAAAGAAAGGCCTGCAAAAGCGGCCTTCTTTCTTTTTATGAACTGCTCTGGAATCATCCTAACAGGTGGCGAAAGCAGGCGAATGGGGAAGCCCAAGTGCAGCTTGCCCTTTGGCGATGAAACCCTGCTTCAGCGAAGTGTCAGAAATCTGAGGGGCGTTGTTTGTCCCATTGCGGTCGTGGGTGCGCCCGGACAAAACTCGCCAGACATCCCCCATGTTTTATCTATATATGATCCCGTTGCCAATCAAGGTCCGTTAATGGGACTCATGACAGGATTAAAACATGTTGAAGGCGTCTCTGAATGGGCATTGGGAACAGGTTGCGACATGCCATTTATCAGTAACGAATTGATCCAATGCCTCAAATCGCACAGGACAACAGATTCAGAGATCGTCATTCCTTTCATAAATGAACATTTTTATCCTTTGTGCGCGCTTTATCGAACTGCTCTGTGGCGAAAGGCCAACACACTACTCGAAAAAGGGGAACGACGGCTTTTGACATTGGTTGATGTATGCCGCGTTCAGACCGTTGAACAAGACGCACTCGCACGGATTGACCCCAATCTTCGATTTCTGATGAATATCAATACGCCTCAATGTTATCAAAGTGCTCTTGAATTGGCTGGTTTGCGGCAGTGAGGTTAGGCGGATAGCTGACCGCTGTTGACGACATTCTTTTTTCGCTTATATTGCCGCGTATCCATTTACTCATCACCAAGGAGTTATCACAATGGCTATTGAAGACAAAACCCTGCTGACCGAAGATGAGATTCGCGCAGAGGTTGCTGATCTCGAAGGGTGGAAATATTTGGAAGACACAAAAGAATTGCAACGCGTTTGGCATTTTGAGAAATTTGTGCCGACTATGGCTTTTGTACGCAGGCTGACAGAGATTATGGATGAAAATAATCACCATTCGGATATCAGCCTCAACAGCCGAACAAAAACCCTCACAGTGACGGTGACGACCCACAGCGAAAATGCTGTTACCCGCGCAGATCTCGACTTTGCCGGAGCGGTAAATAGAGGGTAAAGTTCAGCAAAACAAGCAATTTGGAGGTGGGATGAAGGTGAATGTCAATATTCAGCCTGGCGATCTAAAAGTCAGGCTGAATCGTTTTTTTCAACTGGCTGCACAGAAAATTCGCAGTATCGATTCGACGTGGGATCCAGGCCAGGGGACGCCGGTATTTACAGCAGGGGGCAAATACACCACGCGCGGGTGGACCGAATGGACGCAGGGATTTCAATTTGGATGCGCCATTCTGGGATATGAAATTACGGGAGATAAAGACCTGCTACAGATTGGGCGCAAGGGCACGCTCGATCGCATGGCGTCTCATGTGACGCATACAGGAGTACACGATCACGGTTTTAACAATGTATCGACCTATGGCAATTTGCGACGATTGATGCGAGAAGGTATAATTCCCGAAAATGAATGGGAGCAGCATTTTTATGAACTCGCGCTCAAAGCATCTGGCGCTGTTCAGGCTGCTCGCTGGACGACTATTGGCGATGGGAAAGGGTATATTCATTCATTTAATGGACCACACTCCCTGTTTTCAGACACGATCAGGTCATGTCGCGCATTGGCTGTGGCACACGATCTCGGTCACGTTTTGATGGGGGAGAATGATCTCGCAATTTCGTTGCTCGAGCGCTTAATTCATCACGCCGAGACGACCGCGCAGTTCAATGTGTATTACGGCGAGGGGCGCGATCGATACGATGTGCGGGGACGGGTTGTACACGAGTCCATTTTTAATGTCAACGACGGCAATTACCGCTGCCCGAGTACGCAGCAGGGTTATTCACCGTTTTCGACGTGGACCCGGGGATTGGCCTGGATCGTGACGGGCTATGCCGAATTGCTCGAATATGTAGAGCACCTGTCAGATGACGCGCTCGATTTTTATGGTGGTAGGGATGCGATCAATGGCTGGATGCTCAAGGCGGCCTGTGCAACGGCAGATTATTATATCGACAGTATCACATCTACCGATGGTATTCCGTTATGGGATGCGGGTGCGCCGGGCTTGGTTGAGGGTTATGGCGATAAAATATCGGATCCTTATAATACAAGCGAACCCGTAGATAGTTCTGCTGCTGCCATTGCAGCGCAAGGGCTTTACCGTTTGGGCAAATATATGGACGATGCGCGTTACCGGCAGGCTGCATTAACCGTGGCCCATACGTTATTTGATGCGCCCTATTTGTCCGAGGCCGAGGAGCACCAGGGTCTTATTCTCCATTCTATTTATCACAATCCCAATGGGTGGGACTATGTGCCCAGTGGGCAAAAAGTCGCCTGCGGCGAGTCTTCGATGTGGGGAGATTATCACGCGATGGAATTGGCTGTTTTGCTCCAGCGGGAGATGGATAACGCGCCGTATCTGACGTTTTTTGATCAATGAATAAAGTCATTGCCTTGATAATCGGCCTCTTATTCGCTGGATTCGCGTCTCAAAGTGGAGCCGAGACATTTGATTATGCACCGCTCAACCGCACGCTCGGTCGCGTTGTAAATGCACAGGGGCGCGTGGATTACGAGGCCGTAAAAACAGATGCGGATTTGCAGGCTTTTGTAGATCAACTCGCGCAGATCAGTCCCGATACGCATCCCGAGTTTTTTCCCAGCCGCGCAGACAGCCTTGCCTTTTGGATCAATGCGTACAACGCCTGTGTACTTGCAGGGGTCTCAAAAGCCTATCCCATTTCTTCTGTCACAGAAATCGCGCCTGCTTTTGGCTTTTTTAAAATATATCGATTTGTCGTTGGCGAGCGTCGGCTCACATTGGACCAAATCGAGCACGAGATTATTCGCAAGCAGTTTGCCGATCCGCGCATTCACGCAGCAATCAATTGCGCGGCAGTGAGTTGTCCGCGTTTGCTAAACGAAGCATTTATACCCGATAAATTGGATGATCAGCTCAATTCGGTTATGCAAGATATGATTCGCAGCCCAATGCACGTTCAGATCCATCGAGAGACGAGGGTTGTGAGTCTATCTGCGATTTTTAATTGGTTTTCCTCTGATTTTACGTCTTATGTGCAAGCGCATGAGGCAGGTGAGACTGTGTTGGATTATGTCGCCCTTTTTTTGTCGCAAAACGATATCCTGTATTTTAAAAATCACCCCGATCTTCAAATTGTGTTTTTAGATTACGATTGGTCTTTGAATAATCAGTGAAAATGAGTATCTCAGATATACAAGTATCTTTGGGCGCGTTTCAGTCAGCAGTTGATCGCGCTTTGAAAACATGGTCGAAAAATGGCAATACAGCGCGGCTGTGGCGCGGCGATGCCACACTCTGGTCGGGGACGGATGAGTCCAATTGGTTGGGATGGCTTAATATCGCACCTCAAATACGCGATCGTGCAGACGCCCTATGCGCTTTTACACAGCAGGTGCGCGATAGGGGAATAACGGATATCCTGCTTTTGGGAATGGGCGGTAGCAGTTTGTGCCCCGAAGTGCTGGCGATGACTTTTGGCTGTCGGGAGGGTTGGCCCAGGTTGCTTGTGCTGGACTCTACGGTTCCCGCGCAGGTGCAGCGGTTCGCCGATGCTGTAAATTTAGAAACGTCCCTTTGCGTTGTCGCCAGCAAATCTGGAACCACAACCGAACCCCACGCATTTTGCGAGTTCTTCTGGAAAAAAATGCAGGGAGCAATTGGGGATGCGGCGAGGCAGCACTTTATCGCCATTACAGATCCTGGCTCTGACCTGGAAGCGCTTGCCAGAGAGCGAAATTTTCTGTCTGTTTTCTATGGTTTGCCAGAGATTGGCGGCAGGTTTTCAGCGCTTTCAAATTTTGGGATGGTGCCCGCAGCATTGATCGGCATCGATGTGCGAGAATTTTTAGAACGCGCAGTGGCGATGGGAAATCGATGCAAGGCATTGGACGAGCAGAATCCCGGTCTCTTGTTGGGCCTTATTCTGGGTGAGTTGGCAAAAGCAGGGCGAGACAAAGTGACGCTTGTAACCTCTCCCAAACTGTGGGATTTGGGTGCGTGGCTGGAGCAACTTTTAGCCGAAAGTACTGGGAAAAATGGTCGGGGTCTCATACCTGTTGATTTAGAAGAGATTGCCACGCCCGATATGTACGGTGAAGATAGGATCTTTGTCTATATCCGACTAAAAGACGAGGCAGACCCTGAACAGGATGCAAGTATAGAAAATCTGCGTGCGGCTGATTTCCCAGTTATTCAGATTGATATGGCAGATCTATTAGACCTGGGGGCAGAATTTTTCCGGTGGGAATACGCAACCGCGGTCGCTGGCGCGGTTTTGAATATCAATCCCTTTGACCAACCCAATGTACAGGAGAGCAAAGATTTTACGGCGGAATTGACGCAGGCTTATGAAAAAGAGGGAACATTACCGGCTCAAACGCCGTTTTTTATTGATGAGGATGTCCTGGTTTACGCCGATGTAGCCAACTCGCAGGCGTTGGGAAAAATTGAATATCTCGATAGTTGTATTGCTGGACTGCTCAATCAGATTCGGGCGGGCGATTATGTCGCTTTGTGCGCTTATCTCGACATGAATGAAGATAATATCACCGCTTTACAGGCTCTGAGACATCGGATACGCAATGTATATCGAGTAGCTACCACATTAGGATTTGGTCCGCGGTTCTTGCATTCTACAGGGCAATTGCACAAGGGGGGACCGAACCAGGTGGTAGTTGTGCAACTGACAAGCGAAGATGCAGTAGATGTGGATATTCCAGGGCGAGCGTTCTCTTTCGGCGTGCTCAAGCAAGCACAGGCTCTGGGCGATGCCCACGCTCTTTCGAGTCGAAAAAGACGGGCGATTCGCATTCATTTTAAAAAAGATATAATTGCTGGCATACATCGGGTGAAGCAAGCGGTTAGAGAGGATTGAATATGGCACTGGCAGCAATGGATTTGATGCAAATTGTGGGCGACGATCACAAGACCGATTTTGCGAGCAAACTTCGCGCTGAACAACTGGAACTCACGCGCAATCGATTGGATATTTTGCAGGTCAATGTCGGCAAGTTGTGCAATCAAGCCTGTCACCACTGTCATGTAGATGCCAGTCCGATCCGCACAGAGATTATGACCCGAGAAACCATTGACCGTATTCTATCATTTCTCGAAACATCCGATATTCAGACGGTTGACATAACGGGTGGCGCACCTGAGTTAATTCCAGATTTTCGCTATTTTGTCGCACAAATACGCGAGCAGAGCCGTCGCGTGATGGTGCGCTGCAATTTAACCGTGATCTTTGAACCCGGACAAGAAGACTTACCTGAGTTTTATCGCGAGCACGAAGTTGAATTGGTGTGTTCGCTGCCGTGTTATCTCGAAGAAAATGTGGATGAACAACGCGGGCGCGGTGTCTTCACGAAAAGCATACGGGCATTGCAGATTCTCAATGAAATTGGATACGGACGCCCCGACACGGGGTTGGAACTCCACCTGGTCTATAATCCCGTTGGCGCGTCTTTACCCCCTCCTCAGGTTGAACTCGAAGCCGATTATAAGGAAGAACTAAAAGCCCGTTACAATATTGATTTTAATAAGCTCTACACCATTACCAATATGCCCATTAGTCGGTTTGAAGAATTTCTAAAACGCCGGGGCATATACGACAGCTATATGCAGACTTTACAGGATAATTTTAATCCACATACGATCGCTAATTTGATGTGTCGCTCTCTAATTAGCGTTGGATGGCAGGGTGAGGTTTACGATTGTGACTTTAATCAAATGCTCGATATGTATTCTTTTGGGCGCGAAGTCAAACTCTGGGAACTGACCGTTGAAGACCTGATCGGATGCAATGTGCGGGTGCGAGACCACTGCTTTGGATGCACTGCGGGTGCGGGAAGCAGTTGTGGGGGAGAGCTTGTTTAGAAGTGTAATCCGCAGATGACGCAGATGAAACGCAGATGAAACTCAATCGCTGCAAGAGGGCACCGAGATAGGTGCCTTTTTATTTTATGTTTAGTGCTATAGTCTGTGGTGGCAGGCATCGCGTGCTGTCGCATGCTTGATATGTGAGTAATAGCGAGAGGGTTTGTGGTCGGGTTTTGAATGATAGAGTGAGGAGTACATTGAGACTGTCTGCATAAACGGCAATGGCGCGCTCGGCAAAGGGAAACAGTAAGTCCTTGGCTGGAGGATAGTCGATTTGGGTGATTTCGGCAATGTCCGTGTCCAGTGAGAGGCGTGTAGGGATCAAATAATCGTCGGTGGGATTGGATGCTTGAATATGCCAGCCCGAAGTGATATTCAGGCGTACGTTCACTTTGAGGATATTCGCGCTATCAGAGGGCAAGGCTGTCGCGGACGCAGTGACGAGACTATCGGGTGTAAGCGTTGCGATGGGAGAGGATGTCATCATTGTGCCGTGAATAAAGTGCAGGAGCGCGCCCGGCGTATTTTCTGCAAGGGGAGCAAAGCTGTTGGTGAGCGCGAGCGCGCGTTGGGCATACAGGGGGTTTTGTGTCAATGTCCGAAGTTCCCACAAAACGTGCAGGGCAACGGCATTGCCAGAAGGCAGGGCACTATCGTAAAAACTCTTGGTACGCACAATCATTTCATTTTGACTCTGCGTGAGAAAATATCCGCCATCTATCGTATCCCAAAATGCGGTGTGCATCCGTTCTGAAAGCGATAGCGCGTCCTGGAGGTAGCGGGCAGAACGCGTTGCGCGATAGAGGTGGAGGAGGCCGTCGATTAAAAAGGCGTAATCTTCCTGATAGGCTTCTCCTTTGCGCTGTCCTTCGCGGTAGATGCGATACAGACCGCCATTTGCATTGCGGAGATTGTTGTGGATAAAATCGGCCGCCTTTTGTGCGACCTTCAAGTATTCGGAATGACCGAGGACTTCATAGGCACGGGCATACGCGCCGATCATGAGACCATTCCACGCTGTGATAATTTTATCGTCGAGGAGGGGGCGGGTACGTTGGCTGCGAGTGTTCAGAAGTTTTTCTTTTAGTGGGGATAGGCGCGTGCACAGAGTTGTGGCGTCGATTTGATGGCGGACTGATAGCGCGCTGTCTGTATCGGTTTTATATATGACGCCGGTCGATCCTTCGGGCATGGGCGCGAGTCCATAACACGAGAGAAAGAAGTCGGCATCTTTCTTCAGGGTCTGGCGAATATTTTGTTCTGTCCAGGTATAATACGCGCCTTCTTCTGCTTCGGTTTCTGCGTCGAGAGCAGAGTAAAATCCGCCTTTGGAGTCTGTCATCTCTCGTGAAACAAAGCCCAGAATTTCCTCTGCTGCAAGGCGATAGGCCATTTTATTGGTGATCTGATAAGCGCGAAGAAAATTGTGGGTGAGGAGTGCCTGATTGTAGAGCATTTTTTCAAAGTGCGGTACGCGCCATTGTGCATCTGTCGCATAGCGATGAAAACCACCTCCGAGGTGATCGCGGATGCCGCCCAGTGCCATGTGATGCAGTGTTTGCTCGACTATGGCGAGGTACTTTGCCTGGGGATCTTGTCGATAGGCTGTCAGCAACAGGTTGAGCGCGTGATCGGGTGGAAATTTCGGGGCTGTGCCCAGGCCGCCGTTGATGGAATCAAATCGCTTTTCTATGTGGTCAATCGCCTTGTCAATCAGGTCTCTTTCCGATTTCTCTGAAACGGCGCGTGTCGTGTGAATGCGCGCGATAGATTGCGATATCTGATCGGCCTGTTTTTCGAGTTCCTGTCTCTTTTCCTGCCAGGCTACATGCAGTGCCTGAATCACGCGCGGAAATCCCGGACGCCCATGTGAATCTTCGGGGGGAAAGTAAGTACCGGCAAAAAAGGGTTTGAGATCTGGGGTGAGAAAAACAGAATTGGGCCATCCGCCGTGCCCGGTCATGAGCTGGGTAGCCGTCATGTAAATTTTGTCGATGTCAGGACGTTCTTCTCGGTCAACCTTGATGTTGACAAAAAACTGATTCATTAAGTGGGCAATATCCGGATCTGCAAAGACCAGCCTTTCCATGACATGGCACCAGTAACAACTCGAATATCCCACGGATAGAAAGATCGGTTTGTCCTCGCGGCGCGCTTTTGCAAGTGCTTCTTCTCCCCAGGGATACCAGTCCACGGGATTGTGTGCATGAAGGCGCAAATACGGGCTTAGTTCCTGGCTGAGGCGATTTTGATGCGTGGGGGAGGGGGTAGAAGGATTTTTAGAAGAATAAACACCCCACCAATACCCCGCAGCAATGGCGAGGAGAATGATGGGGATGAATAGGAGACGTTTGGCGATTGCCATGTCATCAGGCCTCAAGCTGCAAACGCGCGTTTGATTCTGGCGACAGCTATTAAAATATCGTCCATATCGTCCCGTTCGCCCAGCAACATGTTTTGCAAGAACCAGATACTGGAGGCGCATATTGCTTCCACCTGGGGACACGGCAAACGGCGAATCAGATGTGGATGTCGATCCATCACGGTTTTGAGACCGCCTTCATCGGTTAAGGGCCGCTGATAACCAGGTGTGCAGGGAATGCCTTCGGCCTGCAAGGCCGCGATAAATTCATCGCGTGTTTTCCCTCCAAATGCTTCGCTGTCGTAGCGCATCATATACAGGTGATAGCCGTGCTGCGTGACCCAGGGATGCCATCGCGGTGGTTCTAATCCGCCAATTTCGTCTAGGCCCTTGCTGAGATAAGCCGCATTTTTATTGCGTAAATCGATTTGTGGTTCGAGTTTGGACAGTCGTTTTAATAAAATGCCTGCCAGATACTCAGAAGTGCGATAATTCCACCCCAGGCGGGGATATTCCCATCGCTCACCCTCAGGGCGTCTGCCCACATCGCGAAATGCCCATGCCCGGTCTCTGAGATCTCGATCATTGGTGAGAAGACACCCACCTTCACCCGAAGTCAAGTTTTTGCTCGACTGAAAGCTGAATGCGCCCACATGGCCCAAAGAACCCACTTTGCGGCCTTTGTGCTCGGCTCCGTGCGCCTGAGCGCAGTCTTCGATGACTTTGAGGTTGTGCTTACTGGCAATGTCATTGAGTGCATCCATGTCTGCCGGGTGCCCCCCCAGGTGAACGGGAAGGAGCGCAACGGTCTGATCTGTGATGGCGGCTTCGGTGGCTTCGGGCGACATGGTAAAACTCACCGGATCAATATCGACCAGAGCCAGAGAGCACCGCACCGAGAGGGGCGCGCTTGCAGTGGCAATAAAAGTGTAATTGGGAATGATGACTTCGCCGCCATCGACGAGGCCATCGAGGTCGAGCGCGGCGGATAATCCAGCCGCAATAGATGTGGTTCCGCTGGGCATCATCACGCCATAAGCCGCATCGCAATAGGCGGCAAATGCCTGACCAAAGCGGTGCCCCACAGGTGCGGGAAGTCCTTCGGTTTGATCGAGATAGACTTCTTTGAGGATGGGGGCGATTTCTTCTTCCCATTCCCGTTCTGTGTTATCCGGCCAGGTCGGCCACTGCGACGCTTCGGCATCGCGCACGGGAACACCACCATCTATTGCGAGTGTTTCTGACATGTAAAGCTCCTTAGTTGGATATATTGGAGACTACGCGCCTTGACCCGTAGTCAGGCGGGATGTATATTTAATTTGCAACTCAAGGTACGATTTATAGATTGATTGTCAAGTTATCAAGAGAGGATGATTGACGATGAACCTCGCTGGAATGTTGATGCAAAAAATTGAGGGCGAAGTGCGTTTTGATAAGATGTCGCGCATTCTTTACAGCACTGATGCGAGCATGTATCAAATTGAACCCGTTGGCGTTGTTTTGCCCAAACACAAACAAGATGTTTTGCATGTCATCAATCTCGCCAATGAACACGAGGCCCCGATCATTCCCCGAGGCGGTGGCACCGGGCTTGCCGGCGGTGTGGTGGGAAGCGGTATTGTGATGGATATGTCGAAATATATGAATCGCATTCTCGACTTCAATGCCGAAGAAGGTTGGGTCAGGGTCGAGCCTGGCGTGATACTCGATGAACTCAATGCATTTCTCAAACCGCACGGATTGCAATTTGCGCCCGATGTGGCAACCAGCAGCCGTGCGACAATCGGGGGCATGGTGGCCAATAATTCGGCAGGCGCGCATTCGGTTATTTACGGCAAGACTATAGATCACGTATTAGAACTCGATTTGGTCTTGTCCGATGGCACTGAAATAACAGTAGGGGAGTTAGACGAGCCTGCTGTGCAACAAAAATGCGAGCAACAAAACCTCGAAGGTCAGGCGTATCGGGAGGTAATCCGCATAGCGCGGGAGAATGCGGAAGAAATCGAGCGACGATATCCCAAAATTTTGCGGCGGGTCGGCGGATACAATCTCGATGAATTTATCAAAAAGCAGCCGTTCAATCTCGCGCGTATGGTTATAGGTTCTGAGGGTACTTTGGCGACCGTTGTCGGGGCAAAGCTCAGAGTAATTCCGTTGCCCCGGGCAAAGGTGCTGGGCATTGTTCAATTTAACGACCTGATTGCGTCTATGAAGGCTGTTGCGCCGATCTTAGAAACGGCTCCGGCCGCAGTAGAGCTGATCGATAAGATGATTCTGGATCAGACCAAAGGGTCTATGGAACTGTCCAGGATGCGTTCGTGGGTGCAGGGCGATCCAGAGGCTGTGCTCGCTGTTGAATACTACGGAGATTCAGCGAGTGCACTGGCCTCTAAGCTGGACGAACTCGAGGTCGTTTTGGGCAATCTAAATCTCGAATATACTTTTTCCCGTGCTATTTCCGATATCGAGCAGGCCAATGTTTGGAATGTGCGCAAAGCGGGGCTGGGTTTGCTCATGGGGGTAAAAGGGGATTCTAAACCCATCGCTTTTGTCGAAGACGCTGCTGTACCGCCAGAGAGGCTACCCGATTATATTTCTGAGTTTGGAGCTTTGGTGAAATCGCTCAACACGCGTGCGGGTTATTATGCACACGCCAGCGTGGGCTTGCTACACGTTCGGCCGATGGTCAATCTCAAAGAGGCCGATGAGATCGCAAAAATGCGCTTTATCGCCGAATCCGTGCGCGATCTGGTGATGAAATACGGTGGTGCCGTAAGTGGAGAACACGGCGATGGCCTGGTTCGGAGTTGCTGGAATGAAACGTTCTTTGGCACGACACTTTACGAGGCTTTTCGGGAGGTCAAACGCGCTTTTGACCCCAAAGGACTGATGAATCCCGGTAAAATTGTCGATGCGCCGATGATGACCAAAAATTTGCGGTATGGGGCAGACTATCGCGCACAAGAGATAAATACCCACTTCGATTTTTCTGCCGATGGGGGATTTCACCGCGCCGTTGAAATGTGCAATGGGGTGGGCGAGTGTCGCAAAAAGCTGGTGGGCACGATGTGTCCGTCTTATATGGCAACGCTGGAAGAAGAGCATTCGACGCGAGGGCGGGCAAACGCGCTTCGAGCGGCGATTTCAGGGCGGTGGGAAGGCGGGCTTACGGATCATCGCATCAACGATGTCCTCGCACTTTGTCTGGAATGTAAGGCATGCAAAGCCGAGTGCCCATCCAATGTGGATATGGCGAAAATTAAGTATGAATTTAAGGCGCATTATTACGCCAAACACGGACGACCCTTGCGGTCTATTTTATTTGGCAATGTGGAATTGATGGGCAAACTCGGATGCATCGTCGCACCCCTTGCCAATCGTCTGTCCAGGACGAGTATTTCAAAGTGGATGATGAAACGTCTCGGGATCGCGCCTGCGCGGTCACTGCCGCCATTTGCACGTCAGACATTTACACACTGGTTCGCCAGTCGCAATGCGCCTTCGAAAAATAAACGCGTCGTGTTTTTTGCCGATACGTACATGACCTACAACTATCCCGAAATTGGCAAGGCAGCGACAGCCTTGTTTGAAGCAGCGGGTTATGAGGTGATTTTGGCCGTAAAGCGATGTTGTGGACGTCCGATGCTTTCGAGTGGTTATATCGATCGCGTAAAAGAAAACGCCCTGTTTAATATCGAGACTCTCTATCAATATACCGAACAGGGATATCCCATCGTGGGATTTGAACCGTCGTGTGTTTCGATGTTTACGGATGAATACGGCGATTTAATTGACGATCCGCGCGTGCGTGCCGTAGCCGACAATATTTACACGTTTGAAGCATTTGTGCAGACGTTTTTCGAACGGGGCGAATTTTCCGTACCATTTACCGATCTTAAAAAAGACATCTTGCTCCACGGCCACTGCCACCAGAAGGCTCTGTGGGGGATCGGACCGTCTGAGGCTGCGTTGGGATTGCCCGAAGGCTTTCGCGTGACGCCCATTCAATCGGGTTGCTGTGGCATGGCGGGTTCTTTCGGCTATGAAGCCGAACACTACGATGTGTCGCTCAAAGTGGGTGAGTCGCGGCTGCTTCAGGTGGTTCGCAACGCAGATGACACAACCGAAATTGCCGCAGCAGGTTTGTCGTGCAGGCAGCAGATTGCACACGCCACAGGGCGCACTGCCCGTCATCCCGTCGAGGTATTGGCAGACGCCCTGGATAAGGGCGATGGGTAATATCAAGCGCGTTCGCGTGATAATCAGCGGACGGGTTCAGGGTGTTGGATTCCGCTATGTCACACAGCGAGAAGGCGAGCGCCTCGGGCTGGTCGGATGGGTAAAAAATTTACCCAATGGCGATGTTGAGGCTGAAGCAGAGGGGGATGAGGCGCAAGTCGCTGAATTTGTAAAATCGATGCGGCGGGGACCTGCTACATCTCGCGTCCTGAGTTGTCAGGTTGACGAGATACCTGCGACCCACTGGGATATAGTGTTTGGTATCATGTTTTTTTAGTGAATTTTAAGGGAGGAAAGAGTGGATTTAATGGGCTTTATTCGCGATGTGCCCGATTTTCCCAAAGCGGGCATTTTGTTTAAAGATATTACGCCTCTGCTCGGCGATGCGGATGCGCTTCGCGCGGCGATAGAACGACTGGCGCAACCCTATCGCGATGGGGCTGTCGATCTGGTTGTGGGAATCGAGTCGCGTGGTTTTATTTTTGGGACTGCACTCGCGCGAGAACTCGACGTGGGCTTTGTGCCGATCCGCAAACCCGGCAAACTGCCAGCAGATGCGATTTCTGCGAAATATGAATTGGAATACGGAACTGATAAGATTGAGATACACACAGACGCAATCGCCAAAGGACAAAAAGTCGCGATCGTGGATGATTTGCTGGCGACCGGTGGCACAATGGCTGCTGCGTGTCAGCTCGTATCTGAACTCAAAGGGAAAATTGTCGGTATCTCTTTTGTCATAGAACTGGGCTTTTTGAACGGGCGCGAAAAACTCGGGGATTGGCCCATTCACAGGCTGGTTCACTATTGATATTATCATATGTGCCCCTGTAGCTCAGAGGATAGAGTAGCGGATTCCTAAGTGCGCCGCTTCACGGTAGGAGTTCCTACCCAGTAACTGGGTATGAGTTGCAGGATAACTCGTAGATTAACCGATTCACTGAAATCTGAAAGGAGGAAGGGAAAACAGCATATCGGTAAAGCTGGTGGACAGGACAACCACAAAGAATGTCGCACTGGCAAAATCTGTATCCTATGATTAAGGCTAAACTGCTTGAACCTCAACAACCAGTGGGAGAAAACCCGCCTCCTCTTGGAAATGTGGTTGACACCAAGACCTCACAAGATTCTGAAAGGATTAGGAGTTCAGAATACCTGACAACGTGGGCACGACTTGCAGAGAGCGAGTATAAGGTAGTGAATGAGGAATCTAAGGGATACTAAACGGAACTCAGACACGGAAAGCGGGAATACCTAAGTGTCGAGAGACATAAGGTATCGGAGCCTCCGTAGTAGTCAGAGAACGGGAAAGCCGTTTACAAGGCGAAGGGAGGCAGGTAAGTTCGACTGTAAGGACAAGGAGGGATGCGTAATGCAAACAGCCAAAACTGTTCTTGAGGTCATCCATCGAAGGGGAATGGAAGGTAAAACGCTTGAAAGGCTTTACAGGCAATTGTTCAACGAAGAGATATACCTGAAAGCGTATGCGGAAATCTACTCAAACAAGGGTGGATTAACCAGAGGTATTAGTAAAGAAACGATTGATGCAATGTCAGTTAAACGTATTCATAGCATCATAAAACGTCTCCGAACTGAAACATACCGATGGAAACCAACACGCCGAGAGTATATCCCAAAAAAGGACGGCAAAAAGAGACCACTTGGAATCCTCTCTGGGGACGACAAGATACTCCAAGCTGTTCTTAAAACCCTGCTTGAAGCCTATTATGAACCGCAATTCAGTGACCGCAGTCACGGATATAGACCGAATAGAGGCTGCCACACAGCACTTCAACAAATTGGTAGAAAACACCATACGGTCAGTTGGTTCATAGAGGCAGATATAAGAGGCTGCTTTGATAACATCGACCACGACATCTTAATTGATATACTGAGCGATAAAATCAAAGACGGAAGGTTTATACGACTTCTCAAACATCTTATGAAAGCAGGATATGTTGAAGATTGGAAATGGCATAAGACATATAGCGGAACACCGCAAGGTGGCATCATAAGCCCGCTTCTGTCAAACATCTACCTGAACGAATTAGATATATGGGCAGAGAAAGAACTTATGCCAGAATACAATCGTAAGCCAAAAAGCGGTAGGAAGAAAATGAACCCTGAATATAAGCGATATGCCTATAAAAGAGGCAACGCCAAAAAGCAGGGCGACTGGAAATCCTACAAACATTACGGAAATCTGATGAAATCACTTCCAACAACGATAGAAGATGATAACTACCGAAAATTGGAATATATCAGATACGCCGATGACTTTCTGTTAAGTTTCGCTGGCCCTAAAAAGGAAGCTAACGAAATCAAAGAGAAGATCAGGAATTTTCTCAAGGATAGATTAAGACTTGACCTATCATTGGAAAAAATCCTAATCACTCACGCCAGAACCAAAAAAGCCAAATTCCTGGGATACGATCTGCGAGTCAGACAATCACGGGAAAGGCGAGTAGCAAATGGATCAATATGGTTCGGGACACCAACAGAGAGCAAGTTGAGAGCCATAAAGAAATATAGGGAGAAAAACAAGGCGAAAGTAAGATTTGAACTGGTCGAACTGAGTGACTATGATATAGTAACGCAGTATCAATCAGAATACAGAGGTCTTGCGAACTTCTACGTAATGGCTCACAACAGACATACCTTAAACAAAGTAAGGTGGGAAGCGGAAAAATCCCTAATACGGACACTTGCAAGAAAGCACCGAACATCGGTCAAAAAAACCTATATAAAATATAGGGGCAAGATGAACGGTCATGCGGTGATAAAGGTGCAAGTAGAAAGAGAAGGGAAAGACCCACTAACCACATACTTTGGAGGAATTTCCCTGAAGAGAAACCCATACGTAAAGTCTATAAAAGACGAGTACACGAACAATTGGATCAAAAGAAGTCAGCTTATAGAGAGACTACTGGTAGACCAATGTGAAATGTGCGGACAAGTGGGGAATATCGAAGTCCATCACGTAAGAAAGCTAAAAGATGTGAACATACCGGGAAAGAGGAACAAACCCGCTTGGGTGCATCGAATGGCAGCTATCAGACGTAAAACTCTGATGACCTGCGTAAAATGTCATAAGGCAATACACGCAGGTAAACACCTTACGGAATGGGATGTATGGAAGAACTTACTGGAGAGCCGTGTGCATTGAAAGGTGCAAGCACGGTTCGGAGGGAGGGTGCAGGAAAAGTGACCTAAATCCGTTTTGGTTTGACTACGATGGAGCTAATATAGCTCTCTAGTGGACAACCAAAACGGCATTAGGTCAAACTCGCTTGCTCCCTACCCTACTCCGTTGGTCGCAGGTTCGAGTCCTGCCAGGGGCACTTTGAGGTATATTCAAAAGTTGTGGATGAGTAAAAGAAAAGAGCGTATCCTATAGTATCACAAAAACCTAAAATCCCTCCAGGAGGGAGAAAGGACACGCTCGTGAAAGAATATACCCCATTTGAAGTGGAAAGCATAGTGCAAGATACACTGGCCGAGAGCCTCGAAGAAGTCATAAGAAATGGTGCGCGTAAGATGTTATGTGCCGCCTTGCGGTATGAAGTGAATGAATACATAGCCCGATTTGCTGATCAGGTGGATGAAAAGGGTCATCGTGAGGTGGTCAAAAATGGGTATCATCCTGCCCGAGAAGTCACCACTGGTATTGGTAAAATACCCGTCAAACAACCCCGCGTTCACGATCGTCGAGACGGGGAGCACTTCACCAGTGCGATCCTGCCTAAATATGCCCGTCGCAGTCCGAGCATTGATACATTGATCCCCACACTGTATCTGAAAGGGGTCTCTACCTCAGCCTTTCCCCAGGCACTCGAAGCGATCCTCGGCAAAGGCGCACCAGGGCTTTCACCAGCCAATATCACGCGCTTAAAGCGTATTTGGGAAGACGAGTATAAACAATGGCAAAAGCGCGACTTGCACGATAAAGCCTATGTCTATATCTGGGCAGACGGTATCTATTTTAACGTACGCCTGTCTGATGATCGCCCCTGTGTTCTCGTGCTCATTGGTGCCACAGCAGAAGGTAAAAAGGAAGTCCTTGCCATAGAGCAGGGACAGCGTGAGAGCACCTTATCTTGGAAAACCCTCTTACTGGATGTCAAAGCACGCGGGTTGCGCCTTGCCCCTGCTCTTGCCATAGGCGATGGGGCAATGGGCTTCTGGCACGCATTGGAAGAGACATTCCCTGCCACGAAACATCAGCGCTGCTGAGTGCATAAGAGTGCTAATGTGTTGGATAAGCTACCCAAATCTGTGCAGCCGGATGCCAAGAGACTCCTTCAAGATATGTATCAGTCGCCGACAAAAGAGGCCGCGCACAAGGTCTATGACCACTTCTTGAGTCTGTATCAGGATCGCTATGAAAAAGCCTGTGACTGCCTCACCAAAGATTTTGAGGTGCTCTTCACCTTTTATGATTTTCCTGCCAAACACTGGATCCATTTACGCACCACCAACCCGATTGAATCGACTTTTGCTACCGTCAGGCATCGCACGAGGCAGACAAAAGGCTGCGGATCGGTCAAAGCCACAATGGCGATGGTGTATAAACTGGCTCTTGAAGCTGAAAAAACATGGGTCAGATTACGCGGTTACAAGCTCATACCCCTCGTCATTGACGGGGTGAAATTCGTAGATGGTGAACGCAAAATCGCTGCATAATCATAAAGGATGCGTTCTAAACCCATCCACAACATTTGACAATATCTCGGGCACTTTTTAAAAACACAGACCCTTTAAAACTGCTATGGATTGACCGATGAAACGCGTTCTGACCATATCCAAATTTGATCCAAATGAGAAAGCATGCGATCATACGCGACATCTCACAGGTGATGAACGGGTATCCCTCCTTGAGCAACTACGCCGAGAAATGTCTAAGGTAAGCCATCGTGAATATCCAAAAAGACTTCGAAGAGTTCTTACAGTTGCTAAACGCAACAGGGGTTGAATTTGTCATTGTTGGTGGCTATGCTGTTGCTTTTCATGGCTATGTACGCACCACTGACGATATGGATTTGTTCTTCCGCAATACCCCTGAGAATATCGCAAGAATCCGCCAGGCCCTCCAAAAATTTGGTCTTTCTACAACCGAACAGCAGGCCGCTGAATTTGCCGTTCCAGAAAATATCATCCGCATGGGAATTGCCCCGGTGCGAATTGAAATGATGAATAGCATAAGTGGGCTTACATTTGATGAGGTGTGGCAAAACAGGGTCTCGGGAATCTACGGAGAAACCCCTGTCTTTTACATCTCCCGGTCAAACCTTCTTCACAATAAACGGGAATCCGCTCGCCCTAAGGATATTGCAGATGTGGACGAATTGGGCGGTAATAGAAACACTTAATCACTTTTCAAGCTTATGACCTTTTGTTTTGCCTCTGCAAGAGCGTAGCCTCGTTCTACATCATCTCTTGCTCTATTTGGCTTTTTTGCTCCTCCAGGTCGATAATTTTTTGACTGACAGCTTTGATATCAACCTTGCGCCCATTTAACGCCAGAAGTCAAAGAACATGCCGCAAAAAAATTGAGAGAGTGGTTTGAGTGATCAACCTCCGCATTGAGTGCGGCTAAAACCATCACAAAAAAGTTTGTGCAAAGCAATTTCGCAATCTATTATGGTATTGGAAGAACCGATCCTCATAACTTCAAAGAAAGGAGCAACACAGGCTACCTCGTGCATTATGGGAGCCGGTCTTTCTGTTTGTACTGGCCTCCTCCGTTACCGCTTGGTCTGGATAGTTGGAAAAGAGGACTTCAATATATCTGCCCATCCTCGGACAAAGCTCTGACCGAGCTGTAACTGATAGACTATGGACGTAAAATCGGATTGAGAATAGCCAGCGAATTGGTCATAAGCGGAGAACCGTTGCAAAAACACCTGAGCTTAGAAAATGCGATTGGCCTGAAAAATTGCGTGATTGTGTCGGACAACCTCTAACGCCTCGTCCTATGCTCGAGTACAGCAAAAATCTGGACCAACAGAAAGGAGAATGGAGTGAAAATAATACTTGCTATTTCGCTGATGTGCTTGGTTGGGTGTGCCTGTACACGGCCCGACCAGAACGCCACAAATGCGGCGCATTATGGCGGATACGTAAGCCAGGAGACAGGGGAACGCCTGGCAAAAGCGTACTTCAGAGAAATACTCAAAGACCCGTATTCCGCGCAGTATCGGTTTGACCGGATTACAAGAGGCTGGATTCAAGACGCGCCCATTGATGGCTGCAAAACCCATTATGGTTATCTTCTCAGAGTAGGTGTCAACGCAAAGAACAGCTATGGCGGGTACACAGGAGAAAAACCTTACGCATTCATTATCCGAGATGGGGGGATCGTCAAAGTCTCTTACCCGCCGCCCGCCCGATACTGATTCTAAGATGCTTTGAACCTACTTTAGGAGCGATAAATCCCTGTTAAATCACAGCAACACACACAACAGCCCGGTCGTTTTTTTGTATTCACAGCCCTCTCGATAGCCCTCTTTTCGAGTTCTCAGGCCCGATATTGGCACTTTTTTGGCGCAAACATACTCCCAAAAAGGCACTAAAAAATAGATTTCTAGCCGCAATAAGACACTCTTTTATAAAAAATTTGGCTCAGATATCAGGCACGACACTACCAAACGGCGACAAAAATAGAGCAGCTAATGCTCGCCTCGAGTACAATACAAAAGTCCGGGTAATTTTGTGTGGACTTGACCTGTTTTAGTGGACAACTTATCTCTTTCAGAGAAAGGAGTCCAAAAGACGAAAGGATTTGTGTAACGATGACAAAGTTTCAACCTTTAGGCCAGGTTCAATCTACTGCCGACACAAGTCAGATCGGCACGATTATCAAAGCTCTTCCTAAACATGCGGGTATGCAATATTATGAGGTGGATTATGGTGGGGGGCCGCGTGTTATAGTAGCTGAGAGCAACTTGAGACCTTATACGAATTTACAGAAGCCAAGCGAGTATCTGCTGGCTGGACTAATGGGAGGGTATCAGGAATTTCAAAGGCTTATGACACATCGGCGGTTGCTTCGAGAACATACTTTAAGAAACAATATTTATGCTTTTAATGCGTCCAGAACCCAGTTTTTTCCTTACCAGTTCAAACCGCTTCTCAAACTTTTGGATTCTACACGTCATCGGCTACTCATTGCAGATGAAGTTGGACTGGGTAAGACAATAGAAGCTGGATTGATTCTAACCGAATTGATGGCTCGGCAGCATTTGCAGCGGGTACTGGTAGTCTGTCCATCCAATTTGATAGGCAAGTGGCGGTTAGAACTCAGGAACAGGTTTGGTGAAGATTTTGAGATTGTGAAGTCTACCAGATTTCTGGATTTTCTCGAAGATTATGAAGACCGGCCTGAACATACCCGTATAAAAGGGATTATATCGCTAGAAAGCATCCGTAGAAACGCTGTTCTGGACCGCTTGGATGAGCTTGCGCCAGATTTTGACTTGGTAATTGTAGATGAAGCACACCACCTGCGAAATTTTTCCACTAAGCAGCGTCAGGCAGGTGTCCTACTCGGACAGGGTGCAGGCACGATGTTGATGTTAACGGCAACGCCTATACATTTGGGTAATGAAAATCTTTTTAGCCTTTTGAATATTCTTGATGAAGAAGATTTCCCCGATATGTACACGGTTGACAGACGATTCCGAAACAATGAACCTATTGTTAGTGCCCAGATTTGTGTCGGACAGGTACCACCAAACACCGAAAAAGCTCTTGAGCTTTTGGAAGGCATTCGCTATGCACCGGAAATTACTGAAAATCCACTCTACTCCGAAGTAATCTCTAGTCTGAAAGACCTTAAAAGTAGAGATCACCCTGAATCCGAGCAGATGAGGATCCTATTGGAAATACAGAGGGATCTTTCTGAGCTAAACCTGATTGGTCATATCTTTACGCGCACTCGAAAGCGGGAAGTACAGGAGCATGTAGCAGAGCGACAGGCTTTTCCTTTACAACTCCAGTTTACGGAAGTTGAACAGCAGTTCTACCGCGCGGTTACTGCATATGTAAGAGAGGAGAGTAAACGCAGGACGGATTCTCCTATTATTCGGCAGTGGATTCTCAACACACCTCAGCGCAGGGTCGCTTCTTCAATTCCAGCGATGGTCAGACATTATCAGAATCATCTGGGACTTGATCGGGAAGACTTGTCGGAAGATCTTGACACATCAAGCATGGAAGGCGTATCAAGCCAGGCCGGAGCACTTGAAGTAGCTCGGCAACATCTTCAGCAAATCGTAGCAGACTGGCCTGTGGATGGACCTGACTCGAAATACGAGAAATTTATCGAAATTCTCAGGCAGCTCAAAAGCCAAGAAGGCAACATCAAAGTTGTTGTTTTCGCCTTTTTCAAAGCGACTCTGAATTATCTTCTGGAAAGGCTAAGAAAAGATGGTATCTGTGCGGTTTTGATCAGCGGAGATGTAGATGCGGATGAAAGGCCAGGTATTATTGAAAGATTTCGAACAGATCCTGAGATAGAAGTGTTGCTGTCTTCCCGGGTAGGCAGTGAAGGGCTTGATTTTCAGTTTTCTAATACACTTTTTAATTATGATCTGCCCTGGAACCCCATGGAGGTTGAGCAGAGAATCGGCCGTCTAGATCGTATCGGCCAGGAGTCGAGAATCATTCGGATCTACAACTTTTCGATTGAAGGCACAATTGAACAACGGATATTGGATCGCCTTTACGAACGATTAGATATTTTCAGACGGTCTATTGGCGAACTGGAGGCCATTCTGGGTGATAAGCTTCAAGACCTAGAACGAGATTTCCTTGTGCAAGATTTGAGTCCTGAAGAAGAAGAAAGGCGTATCGTCGAAACTACCAGGGTCATTGAACAAAGGCTGAAGGATCTGGAACAACTCGAAAATGAAACTGCACAGTTTCTGGGCGTTGATCAGTATTTTGAGGAAGAAGTGCAGAAAATCAGGGATTGCAGACGGTATATCACTGGTGAACAGTTGAGACGGTTTTATGTGGACTTCATCAAGCATACTTGTCCGAGAACGAAGCTGGAATACGATATAGACACCAACACGGGCAAGCTGTATCCTGACGAAAAGCTTCGAAATTTTATTACGCATCAACAAGCGTCGGGAGATATTATAGAATATTTGAATCGGTCAGGGCGCGGCATTTCGATTACATTCGATTCTCAGACGGCTTTCAATCATCCTAATCTAGATTTCATCAATATTCTGCATCCACTTACTCAGGCTATATCCCGCTATTACGGTCAAAATTCAGATCAATTGTCTAACGCCCATCATGTCGTTTTGGATACACAGAGCCTTCAGCCAGGCTTTTACTATTACAGTATATTTTTTGTTCGAACGTTGGGAGCACGTAGTGCCAATACGTTGGAAATGGTTATCTTAAACGACCAGATCAAAGAGGCTTGTTCACAGATGGATGCGGAGGTTGTCCTTGGAGAAATGGTTGAGAAAGGTGAAGACCCGGTTGGTGCTGGTCTTGAAATAGATCCACAATGGATTCAAGAAGCAGGTAGTTACGCAGATACAATATTCTTGGAGCGAGTTGGTGCAATCCGTGATGCTTTGGAGCGAAGTAACGACTCATTTGTAGATCGGAGGCTAGTCAGCTTGCGTAGCTTTTACAACAAAAGAATCGATAAACAGCGTGATCTTCTACGAAGGGGTGAAACTGCACAACGGCAGGAGCGATATTTGCGGATGCTTCGTGGGACACTAACACGACTGGAGAGCGAATTAAAAAGTAAAGAAGATGAATTGGAGCAAAGGAGAAAGGTGGGGGTTGATCATGAAGGCATTGCTGCAGGAATTCTTGAAGTTTCTGAAAGGTAAACGAGAAGAACCTCAAGAAACTTCTGGTAGAAAATTTTCTCAGAACAGTGTCTCTAAGTCTGTGCAGAGACACGCAAGGGATGAAGTAGATCAGATTACCCAAAAACCGATTAAGCAAGCAGAGGCGAAAAAACAAAGACTATCTGGACCGGTTCGGCGGCGGGTTGAAAAGATACAGATACAGGTAGGATTGGATTTTGGCACCAGCAGCACAAAAATCGCGTATGCGCCGATCAGCGGTGTTGGACAGCGTCCAGTCCGTCCACTGATATTCGATCACAATTTGAAAACATATGAGACTTTCTGTCTGCCGTCGCTCGCTGCTTTTGATCGAAATCGTAAGTTACTTTTAGGTATTGAAGCAGCAAAATTACTGGAAAATGAGCCTTGGGATTCCGGATTAAGACGGCTCAAAGTTGTTGTGGCAGGAAAATATGAGCAGTCTTTTGTCGATCCCAATACGAAAACGGCTTTTGACAAGTATTTGGAGCAGCATGATATAAAAACAAAAACCCATTCACCAGAATTGATCACTTCGGTTTACTTGGCCTATGCGATGCGTCAGGCCCGACTTGCCATACAGAATGTGCCGGACTTTCGCAACCACGAGCTTGATCTGCTTTTTAATGTTTGTGTTCCTATTGATCACCTGGAAAAAAGACGTGTGCTGCTCGCTTTTCATAATATCCTTGCCTGGGCCGAGGCTATCGAAGAAGCTTGGAATCAGTCAAATGGTTCATTTGATCCACTTGAATTTGCACGCAAGGTCAAGAAGAATGTTGAATATCGCCCGGCAGATCGATACGGTCTAAGTCGGCAAGATAGTGAAAGGCGAGTTTTTGCTGTCCCGGAAGCAGTTGCAGAAGCAGCTTCATACTTGACTTCCTTACAGAGACAGGAGGGTGTTCACGCTATTATTGATTTGGGTGCAGGGACCACGGATGTCTCTTTTTTTAATCTCAGACCTGAAAACGGAGGTCTCAAACCGTTCTGGTATTCAGCAGGAAATATTCCTGAAGGAGGATATAAAGTTGAGCGTGTTATTGCTGATCATCTAATAGCGAAAAAAGGCGGTTGTAGCTCTGGTGATATTCTCGAAGTTCTTCAAGTGCTCGATAGAAGTCGCCAAGGAAGCAAACTTTATAGTGATGACATCAGACACAAAGTCAGAAAAACTCTGGAAGGTATTCATTTAAAAGCTACAGATGTCTGGCGAGCAGCTTACAGGGACAAACTGAAGAGGCAATCTTTATGGGAAGATGTGCAGGTCTTTATTTCAGGGGGAATCGCTAACATACCTTCTGTTAAGAGCGTTTTTTCGGCACCTTGGATGCAGCAATTAAAAAATATCAGATACCCTGTTCACTATCTCCCAACCCCCGAAGATTACGACTCAGCGAATGGAGAGGTACCTTTTCGACGGATGGCTGTTGCCTATGGTTTATCGCGTCCTGCTCCAGAACTCGGAGAGTTTATATTGCCAGCAGACTGTCCCAATCATACACCAGATCCTCTACCCATTAAAACACACGAAGGTAATCGAGATGGTAGTGGCCTTAGACCTAATTCGGATTGGCTCGGAAGGTGAGATGGATTTCTGGATGGGAGGAAATCCTAACACAAAACAGGTGTTTCAACTCTTAATAGCGTGACTTGCTCGGTGTTGCCAGCGCTTCGGAGAAATCACCTGGGCGTTGGGATCTCGGGCTTCCTCCAGCCCGGTATGGCACTTTTGTTCTGTTATGTGAAGATACAAAAGGCGAAATCCATACGTTCATTGCATCCAGAGATTTTACACAGAAATTCATAGACAAACTCAGCCGTGACTATAACGGCCAGATCAAATTAAACGTTAAAAAAACCGGCTCCAAATTTTACCTAACCATACCGGGAAGTCCCGATGAGTCGATTGTAAATCTGAAGGATCAATTTGAGAATATCTAAGGAGTCAGAAAATGGAACAGGAATTTCAGGAGCGTGTCGTAAGGATAGAGCCTCCGAAACGTCACTTCGTATTTCTGATTGCACCTGACGGTTCTATGCTCGGCCTTGATGAAAGTAGCGAACTCGCCTTGCACGACGAAGCCGACGATCGTGTGATCTGGGATCGCACACCAGAAGGCATAAAGCACGTGGCAACCGGTAAAGATGTATCCACCGATATCGATGAGGATGTCTGCACATTGTCTGTCGGTTCAGACGAGATGACCTTCACCACCTATCACGGCCCTGAAAAATTGCCGTCTGAATATCTCGAACACTTAAAGCGCGAAGGGTGGGTCTGTCTGACCTGTATTCTGCCACCAGACATTTTAGAAGATATGGAACGCGTCGCCGGTACAGATCGTTACGAACACTTGGAAATGAACACCGACATGCCCAGGATCTGTCAGAGTGTCTCTGTTGCCAGAGCATCCATTGAGCCCATCTCCATTTGGTTGGCCAGGCGGTATATGGGAGCCCACGATTTACACCTCTCGCATCCACCCGGTTTTAGAATCGAGTACCCGGATGATGGCAAAAGAAAACTGGGCGGTTGGCACTCTGATTTTCCCTATTCGGCGTCAACCGGTGGCAATGAGCCTCCCGACAGAAAGGGACCCATTAAGGCCATGCAACGTAATGTCTGTGTGTCTGACTTTACCAAGATTCGCGGTGCAACAGCATTTAAACTGGGCTCACATCTATCAGACACACCCCCACCACCAGAATGGAACGACACACAAGCGAGTCGCTTTCCCTATCACGGCCCTGAAGCCGATGTGATAGAAGCGCCCGGTGGTAGCGTCATCCTCTACGATGCCAGGGTGTGGCATCGAGCAGGCATCAACCGCAGCCAGCAGAAAAGAGCTGCAATGCTACAATCGTTCCAAGCACCAGATGTTCTGCCCAAAAACGACACCACAGCCACGTATGAACGCCTCGTGGAGAGTCCCATTTTCAATGAACTAAATGATAGAGAACAGAAGGATATAACAGCACTGCTGACCAATACAGTGGAAAAATGATGGAATCAAATTTTCGTGGCAAGATAGGCATCTCCTACAAGGATTCAGAGCCAGATTGGCTTTCCCCCCCATCGTCAGACGGTGCTCCAAACGTCCTTGTGATTCTTCTGGATGATACCGGATTCGGCAATCTGGGTTGCTATGGTTCGACAATCGAAACACCAAACATGGACGCCCTCGCAGCAAACGGGTTGCGGTACAACAATTTTCATGTCACGCCCCTATGTTCCCCGACCCGAGCATCTCTGTTAACCGGCCGTAACCACCATGCCGTTGGTATGTCGACGATAGTCGATGGCGGTGATGCTGGGTTTCCCAACTGTCGAAGTCGCGTGAGCCGACACGCGGCAACCCTGGCAGAGATGCTGAGCGAAGAAGGCTTCGCCACCTTTGCCCTGGGCAAATGGCATCTCAACCCCAGTACACAAAACTCAGCTGGTGGATCTCGTGAAGAATGGCCATTACAGCGCGGGTTCGATCGCTTCTACGGATTCTTACCCGGTGCAACCGATCAGTTTTATCCAGAACTGACCTATGACAACCACCCTGTATCGCCCCCAAAAACGCCTGAAGAAGGTTATCACCTCACAGAGGATCTGGTAGATCACGCCATCGAGTTTGTCAATGACCTCAAGGCCATGCGTCCCGAAACACCGTTCTTCATGTACTTCGCGCCCGGTGCTATGCATAACCCACATCAAGCGCCAAAAGAATACATCGATAAATACAAAGGTCGTTTTGACGAAGGGTGGGACGTTATCCGTGAGCGCTATTTTCAAAAGCAAACCGAACTTGGGATTATCCCTGACGGCACTCGCCTGCCACCCAGGAATCCTGGCGTACAGCCCTGGGAAACACTGAGCCAGAATGAAAAGAATTTCGTGTGCCGGCTGCAGGAAACATGGGCAGGTTTCCTTGAGCATACGGATGCACAAATCGGACGACTGATCGAACATCTGCGCGCTATTGATCAACTGGATAATACACTCCTGATACTCACCGCCGACAACGGCACCAGCCAAAACGGTGGTCCTTACGGTGTTATGAACATTGGTCCAAGTCCCCTGCGCAATGCCGCAAACAATGGGCAGACCGTAGGCGGGAAAACCGGTCGCGCTTTACCAGAAGAAGATTTCGATGCCATACAAGAAAAACTGGATGACATCGGGAGCCCGCACAGCTACACCGATATCCCCTGGGGTTGGGCTCAGGTGGGCAACACACCCTTGCCATGGTACAAGCAGGATACACATGCGGGCGGTGTACGCGTGCCGATGATCATTCACTATCCCCCAGCTATAAAAGATGCGGGCGGTGTAAGGGGACAGTTCCACTTCGTTTCAGATCTCACACCAACAATACTTGAAGTACTCAATTTACAACCTCGGTCGTGCTACCGTGGATACGATCAGATGCCTATTACGGGAACGAGCATGGCCTACACTTTTGACGACAGAGATTGCCCTACGCAAAAACCTGTTCAGTATTTTGAAATGATGGGCAACCGTGCGCTCTGGCTCGACGGCTGGATGGCCGTTACCAGACACGACCCAGACGACGATTACAATGATGACGAATGGGAATTGTATTATCTCGATGAAGATTTCTCGCAATCCAATAACCTCGCAAAGGCCGAGCCAGATCAACTGAAAAAGCTGATTGAAAGATGGTGGGTAGAAGCCGGACGCTATGGCGTCTTGCCTCTGCGCTCTGGGCTGCCACCGCGCCCGATCACTGCGGAACCCGATTCGCTGACGTATCATTTTGTTCCGCCAATGGCTCGCATTGCATCAAAACAATCGCCCGCACTGGAACAGGGAAACTGGTCATTAACTGCCGAAGTTGAGATCCTGCCAGAAACCGAAGGCGTCATCTATGCCCAGGGAAAATCCCTCGATGGATTTTCTTTATTCATACAGAATGGCACACTGTGCTTTGTGTATAATGCGCTGGGTCAAACAATCTCAGGTCGTTCCACAACGACGCTTCCCAATGGTCGTATTACCGTGGGCGCTGCGTTCAAACCAGCCGACGATGGCACGGGAACCATCACTCTCACGGGAGATGGCGAGACAATCGGTTCGATCCAAATTCCAGACGCCACACGCAGGTCAAAGATGCGCGGTGTAGAAGTCGGTCGCAACCGACATTCACCCATCGCGGGCGTTTCACCTTTTGAATTCACTGGCGTTATCCATTTTGTAGATATATGCGTAGAACTCAGGTGAGGGACTAATCGGGGAATGATATATGGCTGAAGTTGTCAATTGGAGGAATGATGGAACATGACAGGCATTTCAATGGGACCATCGGTCGGACCTTTGAAGACTCAACTGCATCATGGATCACGAAACCGACTGAGTTAAAACAGTCGCCCAACATCGTGATGATTGTGTTAGACGATGTCGGGTATTCACAATTGGGCTGTTATGGTTCTGACATTGAGACACCTGCGCTGGACAGTTTGGCAGAAGATGGCTTGCGATATGCCAATTTCCATGTAACCCCACTGTGTTCCCCTACCCGCACTTGCTTGTTGACGGGTCGAAACCATCATAGTGTCGGTATGGGCCGCGTGACTGAGATGAACAACGGCTTTCCCAATACACGCGGGTTTATTTCCAAAGAAGCCGCCAATCTGGCTGAACTATTGCGACCCCATGGCTATCAGACCCTCGCCGCAGGCAAATGGCACTTGAATGCCATCGATGACACGAGTCCGGCAGGGGCCTATGATCACTGGCCTTTACAACGTGGCTTTGACCGCTTCTATGGTTTCCTGGCTGGCGAGACCAACCAGTGGCATCCCGAACTCGTCATGGGCAACGAGCGCATTGAACAGCCACCCACCGAGGGCTATCACCTGTCGGAAGATATCGTCGACCAATCTTGCAAATGGCTTCGGCAGTTGGTTTCGGCAGACCCCGACAAACCCTTCTTTCTGTACCTGGCATTTGCGGCTGGTCACTCACCCCACCACGTGCCACGAGAATTTGCAGACAAATACAAAGGTCGGTTTGACGGTGGCTGGGATGTTGCGCGTGACAAAACCCTAACTCGACAGAAAGCATTCGGTCTATTGCCTGATGATCAACGTCTCGCCTCGCGGAATGATGGTGTACAACCCTGGAACGAGCTGAGCGCAGATGAGCAACGCCTTGCATCCAGGTTCAAGGAAGTCTTTGCTGGCTTCATGGAACACACCGATGTTCAAATCGCCCGTTTGCTTGCCCAGTTGGATGCACTCGGTAAACGCGACGAAACCATTGTGATCGCCCTTTCTGACAATGGCGCAGCATCTCTGGGTGGTCCTCACGGTAGCTACCATCATCTGCGTTCTCGCATAGGAGATCCACCCACAGTTGAGGAAAATCTCGCCCACATTGATGACCTCGGCAGTCCTCTAAGCTATCCCATTTATCCTTCCGGCTGGGCGATGGCGGGCAACACGCCGTTCAAACGCTATAAAGGAAATACCTATGCAGGCGGTGTCCGCGCACCGCTGCTCATCCGTTGGCCAGCGGGTATCCAGGCCAAAGGCGAAACGCGGCGACAGTTTTATCATGTGGTGGATATAACCCCGACCTTGTTAGACCTTCTGGGGCTGGATCTGCCCAATCAGGTGAACGGCATAGAACAAATCCCTTTGCATGGTACGTCGATGGCTCACACACTGAATGACAATACGGCGGATACCCGAAAAAAAATCCAGTATTTCGAAACGACTGGTCAAAGAGCGATCTGGCACGAAGGCTGGAAAGCCGTGACCTTCCACACCAGAGGCACCGACTTCGATACAGACGAATGGGAGCTTTATCATTTGGATCAGGACCTGGCCGAGATAGACAACCTGGCAGATCAGCATCCTGAAAAATTAAGAGAAATGATCGACCTCTGGTGGCGTGAAGCGAAGCAATACGGCGTCTTACCTCTGGATGATATAGGTGGCAGAAATGGTGTGGGCTGGTGGCCTGAACCCAAGGATCGCTGGGTATTATACCAGGATGCGGTACTGCCCCACCATTTTAAATCCGGCCCAAGAGTGCTCGGTCTCTCACATCGCATTACCGCACGCATTGAACGTAAATCAACGGACGTCGAAGGTACTATTGTCGCCGATGGTGGTCGATTTGGTGGCTGGAGCTTATTCATCCACGACAATCGCCTGCACTATACAAACAACCACTCCGGCGATCAAAAACGCATCTCTTCATCAGTGACAATTCCACCGGGCAATGTAACACTTCGTCTTGATGTGGTGAAAACCGGAGAAGATGAAGGGCGTGCACGTTTCTTCGTAAATGACCAGCCTGCGGGCGAAGGTCTTATATCACCATTTCGCCAATATAACTTTGTCAACGAACCCTTTGAAGTGGGGCGAGATAGCCAGACACCCGTTGACGATCACTACAACGCCCCGTTTGTATTCTCAGGCCAAATCGTCGATGTGGTGATCGAGGCCGTAGGTGAAGAGATCGTGGATCAAAATACCCTGCTTGAAGAACTGATGAGTAGTCAATAGGAGCACGCAAAACATGAACACAGAATCAACACGAGAAACGAGGATTGAATGATCTATACCATCCGCACATTTCACGTCCACCGCAAAGACTACGCCGAATTTGTTCGCTTTAGCGAAGAACAGATCTGGCCAGCCATCGAAGAAAAAGGAGCGCGTGCACTCGGCCTCTGGGTCGCTGCCATAGGTGGCCCCGAACGCATCTTTCTCATGACGCGATACGACAGCCATGGTCATTGGGAAGAAACCCGAAACTGGGACAATCTCGCCAATGAAGGCAGTGGACGTGCCGCACTCGTACACGAAACCGAATGTATTTCCCTCTTGCCCCTCACGCAAAGACAGCCTGATGGCGACGCCCCCGAAAAAGAGCCTGGCATTTATACTCTGCGCTCATTCAAAGTCGCGCCCACCGACGTTTCGCGTTTTGTCGATTTATCAGAAAATCAGTGGTGGCCCTGGGTCACCCGAGGCGAAGGCGTGCGCCCCATTGGCCAATGGATAACCAAATCAGCACCCGAAGACCGCATCTACATGATGACGCGATACGACAGCCTGTATCATTGGGAAGGCCATCACAGCAATGTCGGCACCATCGCACAACCCGATGATCCCGAAATGGGCAAAGTCTGGGAAATCGGCCAAAAAGCCATTCAAGAGCGCAAAAAAATCACCATCGATACCAACGTCAAAGTTCTGCGTCCCATCACCAGCAGAAGACCATAGATCGTTTAATCATAAACATCATTTTTTGGAGGAGCAACAATGTCAATCGAGCAATTACAAGAAAATGGCCTAACCGGTCCTTTTGAGTTGGCAGACAAATCCCTCGTCGATGCCGTATGTGAGGTCGGGATAGAACTACAAGCGCTACAACGCCAGGAAAATATCGTGCGCCAGTTGGCAGGACAAGAACCCCAATTTAGAACGAAGATCGATAGACACATGGAATTCAAGGTGATGAGAGACCTCTGTCTCGATGACAATGTGAAGTCCGTGGTGTCCGAACATTTCGGCAATGATCTTTTTATCTGGGGTAGCGTTTTTCAATTGAAATCTGAAGGCGTGTCAGAAAATATATGGCACCACGATCGCGCATACGAAAACGGTCGCGATCAAGTCAATCTCTATGATACCAGCAACCACTTCACGGTTCTATTTGCGTTGACCGACATTGGGTACGGTGCTGGCCGCATCGAATATGTGAAGGGATCTCATCAACCCATTGATGGATGGAACAGAGATATGCGATTTGTAAAAGAAGTGCCTGAACTCGTCCATGATAGGATCGGCACACTCACAATGGAAAGAGGCCAGTTCACGGTGTTTCATTCTCAAATCATGCATCGCAGTCTGCCTTTTGAGTATGGCGAGCCAAGAATCTCATTGGCTGTAAGACTCGCGAGGAAGGGCACACAAATCCCCGATTATTATCCACAAAATCCAAATCCGGCCGCAGAAACACAAGGGATCGCCCGTTTCATCCCTTCAGCAACATTTGATTTTAATTAGAACCAGCCCCAAGCGCTGAAACCCATGAAATGGGTTATCGTCATCTAAACCAGAAAGATGTCCGTTATGAGACACACACGCTCAGACGGTCCAACCGAACTCACTTTCGAGCAAAAGGAAGTCGTTGCTGAGGCACAAAATTCGGGAGATCAAAGCGATGCTTGAACTTGGTGTAATCGCAGATGATCTCACAGGTGGGATGATGGTCGCGAGTTTGCTCGAAAGAGAAGGCGTGCGTTGTCCACTGGTAACATCTGTTGATGCACTCAATACACTCGACGACGATGCACAAGCTGTGGTCGTTGGACGAAAACTCCTGATCCAACCCCCTGACGATGCCCGTGCCGATGCAAAACACACGGCTGAAGCCCTGCTCGCCAAAGGGACGAAACAGATATACTACAAATACAGTGCGCTCTTTTCCTCTACAGCACGTGGCAATATCGGGCCTGTGGCAGAAACGTTGATGGACTTGACCCAGGCCGACCACGTATTTTTCTGTCCCATCTGGAAAAACACAACCATCTATCAAGGGCGGTTGTTTCTTGGCGAGATCATGTTGCACGAATCACCCCGGCGCAATGATCCTGTAACACCGATGACCAATTCCAATCTTGTTGAAGTACTACAGGAACAAAGCCAGGTCAAAGTCGGTCTTTTGCCATATCAAATTGTGGTGTCAGGAACAGACGCTTGCGAGAATTACATTTCAGAGCAGAAGGCTCTGGGTGTAAAGTTTTTTGTTGTCGACGTAATTCATGAGTCGGATCTTGAGCAATTAGCAACACTATCCAAAGATTTGCCATTGAGCACTGGCGCAGATCTACTCCCAGTGATGCTCGCCCGCAACTGGCAGGAAAATACAAGGAGCCAACCGAAAACATTACTGCCGCCTGCACCTGGTTATGAAGCTGTTATTTCTGGAAGTTGCACAGGAAAATCAGTCCGGCAACTTGCGCATTTCGAGCAAACGCATCCGGTGTTTCGCATTGACCTTTTAGAAGCAGCTCAAGACGCCAACATGGTTGACCGCATTGTGGAATGGGCAAAAGACCGATTAGAAAAAGGGCCTGTAGGTGTGGGTACCTCAACGGATCCTGAAGGCGTAAAAAGAGCCCAAGCGGAGCTCGGGCGCGAAGGCGCTGCAACACTTGCCGATAAGCTTCTGTCCAGTGTTGCCCAGCATTTCTATCAGCACGGTGTGCGCAAATTTGTTGTGATGGGTGGCGAAACATCAGGGGCGGTCATGGCATCTTTAGGTATAGAGCAAGTTTCGGTGGCAACATTCGACGTTCTCAACGGTGGTTATTGTCACCGTGCAGGGCGCGATCCATTGTCGTTGGTACTAAAAGCGGGCGGTGTTGGTGAAGGCAACTTTATTCATACCGCCCTGGAGCAGATGCGTGAAGCAGACAAAAACCAATAAAGGAATACATATGGAAGATGATCCCGTTTATGAAATGGCCTTACGCGAGCAATTGGTTTTTTATTATAAAAAAGTTGGAGAGCTTGGCTTAAACGAAATGTCCTCTGGCAATCTGAGCGTCCGATTTGGCGACAAAATGCTCATCTCTCCCAACCACGCAACCGCAGACAATATTACCACAGAAACGATTGTCAAAGCCACCTTCGACGGTGAGTATGAAGGCGACCGCAAACCCTCTTCGGAATCGCCCATGCATGGTGCCATCTATAAAAAGCACCCCGAAGCCGGAGCAGTGGTTCACACCCACTCCGATTACTGTGTTGCGGTATCGTGCCATGTGATGACCCTACCAGGCTTTCACTACCTCATGGGTGTGTTTGGCGGTAACGATGTGCCCTGTGTCCCTTATTCCACATTTGGCAGCCAATCGCTTGCCAAAGACGCATCCGAAGCGCTCTATGACCGCACCGCGTGTCTCCTCGGAAACCACGGCATGGTCTGCCACGGACCAACCTTAAAACGCGCTGTCAACCAGGCCCATCGTCTGGAAATCATGTGCCGACAATACGTGCTTTCCCGTCAGCTTGGCGAACCAAAATATCTGACCGATGACGATTGGTACGCGTTTCACAACAGAGGCAAGGAAAACCAATACGGCAAAAACGGTTAAGTCGGCAAAGTTGAGGGCGTGTGGACGATCGGTGGTATTTCGAGAATATAAAAATGAGGGATTAGTAAGGAGGAATATCTTGAAAATTACATCGGTAAAAGCAGTTCACGCATCTAAAACGCGCTGAAATGCCTCGATCCCTGTTCGATTAAGGTGGCGGGGGTCTCTCAATTTTAGACAAAACAGTAACAGCCCTTGTATGCATGGCGTTAATGCTATCATAGGTTGACTGCGAAAGCACCAGGTCTGCTCGCATCTTGTCGAGATTTCTCGTTTTCTCCGCAACCAGACTGTCCCATACTGATTCTTCGCGGAGATACACAGCCTTTGCGTCGATTAAAACTTTTTCCCAGTGGGCTATTTCCTTCACACGCTTTTTAGGTTTCTCAATAAACTTCCAAAGGATATTACCCGCTGATTTATAATTCCTTTTGAGCCTTTCAAGCTGCACCCGTTCTTTCGCAACCGAGTCCGTCGCTATTTTCAGGAGTTTGGTTAAATGAGCCTTGTAGCCACTCAAAGACGCCATTCTCAAATTTTCTTCATAGCGTATAGAGTCCCTTTCCAGGGTGCGAATTACGCGCTTTTTATGGTCAATCTTCCAATCCCATGAACTCAGATGCTTTTCCCTGATTCTTTTTTCTTCAGCAATATGCCAATTACGCACCTCGGCCAGCTTTTTTTCTACCGTCTCAAAATCCCGCTTCTTGTAATAGAGGTTTTCTCTTTCAAACGTTGCCCATTCATCGAATTTTTCTCTTTCGGCGGCAATGGCTACCATCTGCTCTGTAATAATCTCCATTGTTTTTTTTCGCATCTCGTCGAGACGTTCAACTTCTTGTAGTGCCATCGTCAGCTTTTCTTCTTGCGAAGGCCCACAGCCTACAAGATAAACAAACAGGAGACCGCACACACAATGGGCTTTATTAAACATCACTCATCTCCATTTTGAAAAGTTTCTTGGTTGGCTTCGGTGTTTTGTCCTGTGTTTTAATTGGTCTTTTCATACCTGAAATAATATTCCGCAACCGCCTGTTTTAGGCCCGCTCTTTGGCAAGGTCGGCTCTCTGTTCTCCGAATGTGCTCCTACCGCTATATTATTATCTCTCTCGCAGGCAATGGCAAGGCAATTCTCGACAATCTCCTATTCGTGTATGCCTAAAAAAATACGATAAGATTAAAAAAAGGCAATTTGCATAGGTGATGGGCGATTGATGCTATTATTCACCAAAACTGAGCAAGTCCATTTAGAAAAGTTGGCATAATTTTTGCCTTGCTCTGTTAAACGGGAATTATATACAAAATCGCACCACGTTTTTAAAAAAGAATAAGATTTTTTCGGAATATTTGAATTAGGGGAGGTATAACCATGTGGAAGCGTTAATCAAAAATGAGGTATTATTCAGGAGGGCTGTATCATGAGTAAAATTGGAAAAGCTATTATTTTGGTCATGCTGGTCATGTACCTTCGGGGAGAAAGCACATGGAACTCCTGGATGTACCGGGCGTCAGTACCCTACATTAACAATTGTGGGGTACTGACATGGCTGCGCGAAAAGACATAAGTACTCATTTTTCGGTTGTCTCTGTCACCCAAGTATTGTACATTCGCAGGGACAACACCGACGCGATGGCGTGTAATTTTGACCGAGAGGTGGTTTGTTATGGTGGGAAAAAAATGACACCAAATTCGATTGAAGAACATATCAGAGTAAGAATTAGGAATATAGGGAAACTTAGAGACGCAGAAATCCATGTCGGTCAGTTTACTGTGTTTGCTGGGACAAACAGCACAGGAAAAAGCTCTGTGTCTAAACTCTTATATTCTTTTTTTAGCGCAACAAATCCACATCCCGGTGAAACGTATCTATATACCATTGTGCAAGACGTCTGCGATAACTTAAAGGCAATGGTAAGTGTGTACGAAGAAGATGAGGATGAAGCTCCCGAAATCAGCATGTATGGGGACTACAGCACATTCAGGGGGTGGTTAGGCAGGGTAAAATCCGAGACCGCAAAATTACAATCTCTTGGCGATGTGGAGTATTCTCTAAGTGAAAGCATTGCAAAATTAGCCAATCAAGTAGATGTGCTTATTGCCATATTTTCTGAGATGCACTTTGAAAGAACGAAGAAGAAAAGACGTCGTAGAGATATAGGTTCTTCAATATATGATGACTTTTCCCCAAGTAATGTGAAAGATTCATTAAAAAAATTAAAAGAAAAGCTCCAAATCAGCCCAGAACAATCCATTGTTAATGGCTTATCACTTCAGATTAGAAAAAATTTGGTCAGCAATTTTCAAATACCAAATGCTTCTGATTTAATAGGCTCAGAAAGGCATCTGGCAGCAGAGGTTGAAATAGGTGACTTTGGTACATTTTGTTTGCTAAAAAACAAAGAAGTCCAATTCGTGCCCAATGACAACAAGTCTTTATTAGAACGGTTACAATATTACAAGAGGCACTCGGATGTCATTTATTTAGAATCTCCAATTCACTGGAAAGTAAAAAATGCTTTGACGCAGGATCGCTACTTGTTTTTCTCCTCCATTGGCAGGAGAAGGCAACCGTTGACTGGTGTGCCTGGATACTTTCGTGATCTTGTGAGAAAACTGGAGACCATCTACACAGGAGATATGGATTTTTCGGACATATATGCCGAGTTGACTGGGGAAGATGTCATTGGCGGGAAAATCGCACTCTCTGAAACAGGAGTCCTTTCTTTCCAAGAAAACAACCGTAATTTTCCCTTGCCTGTTACTGCTACGGGAATCACAAATCTCGGCATGTTGGCCTTGCTGATTGAACGTAAAGTATTAAATAAAGGCACATTTCTTTTTATTGATGAGCCAGAAGCCCACTTGCATCCGTCATGGCAAATATTTATGGTAAAAAACCTTTTCGCGCTATCCCAGCAGGGCGTAAACGTCGTGATTGCCACACACAGTGTAGATATTCTTAAATGGCTGTCGGTTCATATAAAAAACAATCCAGAGGATATGCGGCGCGTTGCACTCAATCACTTTGACAACGACAACACAACCGCAGAGGACGCCGAGGACACCTTTGAAGAAAAAATGGATAAAATTATGTACGAACTGACGAAGCCTTTCTCAGACCTATATATTGAGGGTATATGAGTCACCTCAACAAGTACTGGGAGACTATTAAACTCGCAGGCAAGTCCATTAAAAACTGCTATGCGTACTGTATGGATGGCGAACCTCCTTGTCCCAATGATATGAGAAAAGATGTAGGTTTAGGCACATGCAGTTGTGCCGATTACTTCAGCCCCCAAAGCAATTCTATTCTCATCATTGAAGAAGGCCAGATCGCAGCAAGCGTTGATAGCTATAAAAATGACTACGAATTTTGTAATAGTACTGACCAGACAAAGTACGCCGAGAAACAACTTCTAAAAGAATTTCAGCTTAAAGCCTATGGATCATTGATTGTGTTGTGCCGTTTATCCGCAATCTGCGAAAGCGTGAGAGATTTGTTAAAAAACAAAAAGTATGAATATTGGGTTATTGTAAGCGACAAAAAATACAATGTGCAATTTTTGGAACATCTCACAAGCAATCTAAAAAGCACTCTATCAAAGCAAATCGTAAAAAGTGTCAAAGTGATATTCCGAGATGATTTTGAGGAAGAATTCCGCAAGGGGGAGAGTTTAAAAATAACTGATTGTAATAACTGATTGTCTGAAACAAAAAAGCAGTGCGAGATGACGAAAATAAAACGGGAAGGTTCAATATGAAAATATTCATACGTGCTTCCCGTTTTTGTATTGAACCCCAGAACAAATTTAGCCATATTAAATATACGCCAATAAGTTTATAAAAATCAAAAATTTATGGAGTTAACCATGAACGGACTAATTGCCTTTTCTCAGCGTTTTTCTACGCCAGATGAATGTCTTGTCCACATTGAATCTGTGCGCTGGGAAAAGGGCGAATTTTGCCCGAAGTGTGGTTCTACGGAAAAGATATACCATTATCAAAAAGGCGTATAGCTTATGAAAAACTGCATCAATCACAGGCTTGAAATACAAGCCCTAAACTCTCCACCGAAGCGGGGCAACCCCAATTAGACGCCCGTGGTCAAGAGACCGCCATCTACCGGTAGGGAGACGCCTGTAATATTGCCAGCCGCTGGCGAACAGAGAAAGGCAACAGTTCGTCCGATGTCCTCGGGAGTGCCACGGCGCTGCAAGGGTATATTGGCTTTGAGGTTGTCGGACGCGCTACCCACAGACGGAGCCTGAGTGCCAAAAATATGGGTCAGGTCCATATACCCCGGCATCACGGCGTTGCAGCGGATATTGTGGTGACCTAAGTCCACAGCCATGCTCTCGGTGAGACGCAGAACACCCGCTTTGGCCACTCCGTAGGCCGTATCGTCGGGCCAGGCGCGGTAGGCATGGACCGAGGAAGTACTGACAATGCAGCCTCCCTCGCCCTGTTGTACCATGATGCGGGCGGCCTGTTGACTACAAAGAAAAAAGCCTTTGAGACACACGTCCAGGGTCAAATCCCAGTTTTTTTCGGTGATTTCGAGGAAGGTAGCCCCACTTCCGGCATAGGGATTGTTAACCAGGATATCAAGGCGATTAAAACGTGCGGTGAAGGCGGTGAACATCGCTTCTACCTGTGCTCGGTCGGATATATCAGCCTGAAAGAAGTCGGCTTCTCGCCCTTGATCCCGGATCAGTTCCAGGGTCCTGTCGGCATCGGCATCTCGTTCCAGATCATTGATGCCTACATCACAGCCTGCCTCAGCCAGAGCAAGGGCAATTCCGCGACCGATATTGCGGCGTCCTCCAGTGACGAGAGCCTTTTTTCCATCGAGTGACATAGTGCGACCTCCCTTTTGGCGTAGTAGTGCAAGACTATTTATGAAATATTTGTAAATTTCAATATACACCAAAAACGGTGCGATGCGACAGAGAAAGCATGGCTACATCAAACCCCCTGCATCATCTTAAAAATTGCTTTCAATGATGAGGTGTGTTATCATTACTATTCACTGATTACCGGGGATAAAGCGTCCTGTCCTGCTTTTCACATCTGGGAACTCGCGTTTTGTTATGACAAAAGAAATTGAGCGGAAGTTTTGCGTGCGAAAAATGCCGGATCTAACGGCTTGTACAGGAGTAGAAATATCACAGGGTTATCTCTCGGTAGGCGAGAATGGCGTGGAGATTCGGCTGCGTCGTAAAGGCGACCGATTTTATCAGACTGTGAAACAGGGCAAGGGTGTGCAACGGACGGAAGTTGAGGTGGAATTGAGCCAGGCGCAATTTGATACCCTCTGGCCTTTAACTGAGGGCAGGCGGGTCGAAAAAGTGCGCTATGAGATCGTCGAAGGGATATGGACAATTGAATTGGATGTGTACCGCGGTCGCCTGGAGGGTCTGGTGGTGGCCGAGGTTGAGTTTGAGACCGTAGATGAAAGTTCGCGCTTTGTCCCTCCGCCGTGGTTTGGACGAGATGTGACTAATGATGACCGTTACAAAAATGCGATCCTCGCACATAAGGGTAAGCCCGATGATCACGCGCAGTGAAACTTATATTTTACGTGAACCACATGGACGGGATGCGGTCGAACAACTCGCGTCCGAGCGCCTGCTACCTGTATCTGAAATTGAGAATACGGTGCGGTATTTCGACACGTTTGACTGGCGGTTGTATAAAAAGGGACTCGCGCTGATACAAACGGGAAGCACGGTGTATTTGCAGCGAATTGTAGATGGAGAATACCCCTTGGTACACGATCAAATCGAAATGAAACAACGTATAGAAGGCCGTTTCTGGTGGATGTTTCCAGAAGGCAAATTGCGCGACACATTGCAAGATGCGCTCTCAGTTCGGGCGCTGTTATTTCGAGCGCAGGTGACGCAGAAAGTTTGCGGATTTGGCGTTTTGAATGCAGATGAAAAGACCGTTGTCCGGTTGTTTCTCACGCATACCAACGTAGAAAACAGACATGTTGCGACTTTGACATTGCGAAGCGTGCGGGGATATGAGCGCGATTTTGAGAATTTGCGCCGTCGTTTTCTGAAATTGGATGTTGCACAGGCGGCAGAGGATGTATTTGAGCGCGTGATGAGTCTCGCAGGGTGCGTGCCGGGTGATTATTCTTCAAAGCTCAATCTTGGCCTGAATCACGAGGCGAGTGGGCGCGAGGCAACATGTGAGATTTTGAAATGCCTGCACGATGTGATGCGCCAAAATGAAACGGGCATTCGCGCGGATTGGGATACGGAATTTTTGCACGATTTTCGGGTTGCAATTCGGCGCACGCGGTCTGCACTGACTCAAATCAAAGGCGTTTTGCCCGAAGATGCTGTAGCACACTTTAAGGATGAGTTTCGGCAATTGGGCAGATCAACCAATCGGTTGCGAGATCTGGACGTGTATTTACTCGAAGAAGAGACTTATCGCGCCATGTTGCCCTGGTCACTGCAACCCGGGCTGGACGCCGTATTTTCGCGCTTAAAAAGCGAGCGTCGGCGTGCCCTTAAAGACATGGTGCAGGTTCTCGATACTCCTGAATATCGGGACCTGATGGATTCATGGGCGGCTTTTTTACGGGGCGCACAGTCTCGGGGGGGGAAGGACGCCGCGGTACCTGCTATAGTCCTTGCGCGAAAATTTATTTTTAAGCGTTTTAAGCAAGTGCTCAAAAGGGGCAAGACGATCGGAGACGACACGCCCGATGAGGCATTGCACGATTTGCGAATCGACTGCAAAAAATTGCGATATTTGTTAGAATTTTTCGCCTCGTTTTTTCCTAAAGATAAGATGGATAAACTCATCGGGTCTATGAAGAAATTGCAGGATAATCTGGGAGATTTTAACGATTTATCGGTACAACAGTGGGAATTGACGACCTATTTGAACGAGGTATTGCCCCGCAGCCGGCGTGCGGACCGCCTGCTTTGTGCTGCGGCTGTTGGCGGACTTATTGCGCGTTTGCACGACCAGCAGCAAACTGTTCGACGCGAATTTGCCAGTGCGTTTGCCGTTTATGCGAAAAAGAAAAATGTTCGTTTGTACCGCGATTTATTTGGATAGTGAATTTTATTGAGGAGCGGGTGTGAGTATCTTTGCGTTGTACAGCATGAAAGGTGGCGTAGGGAAGACCGCCGCCGCTGTGAATCTGGCTTATGAAGCGGTTCGTTCTGGTGCGACCGCATTGCTGTGCGATTTAGACCCTCAAGGGGCTGCGGCTTTTTATTTTCGCATTCGAGCAAAAAAAAAATTTGGACGCAAGCGTTTCTTGAAGGGCGGCAAGCACTTAGAGAATAATATTCGGGGGACGGACTTTGAAGGTCTGGACTTATTGCCTTCGGCCATGTCTTTTCGCAATATGGATTTGGGGTTGGACGATCGGGCAAAAAACAAAAGCTATTTGAAGCGTCTGTTGACGCCGATGAGGAAAGAGTACGATTATATTTTTTTAGATTGCCCGCCCAACCTGACGCTCCTTGCCGAGCATGTTTTCAGGGCGGCCGATTATGTGGTTGTTCCGTGTATTCCGACAACTCTGTCGATGTTGACACATCAAAAGCTGGTAGAGTTCTTTAAAAAAAATAAATTGAAGCGCAAGACAATAGTGTCGTTTTTTTCAATGGTTGAACAGCGCAAGACAATGCACAGGGAAATGATCGCACAGGTGGGCGAGCGCGAGGGAAAATTTCTGAACGCGCAAATTCCTTACACGACGGATGTGGAACGGATGGGATGGACGAGACAACCCGTAGCATGCTTCAAGTCGCGTTCAAAGGCAACTCAGGCGTATCGGGAATTGTGGACAGAATTGCAAATGCTTGGATGAATAGACGAATAGACGAATAGACGAATAGACGAATAGACGACCCCCTCCTCACCACCCAAAATCAGTGCGAATTCGTAGATTTGTTTGCAGCCAATAACAAAACCCCCCGACAAGTTTTTGTCGGGGGGTTGGTGTTTGCGTTCGTAAATTATCGACTAATTCGGAAACGTATGGGTATGACGAGATAGACTTTAACAGGTCTATCATTTTGACGGGCTGGCTTAAAACGATATTGATTAACGGACTGAAGGGCCGCTTTGTAAAAAATTTCTTTGCCTTTGACAGCAACGGCCTGTTCGACTACTCCGGCTTTGTCAACCAGTATTTTCAAGTGAACGGTGCCTTCAATACCCGCCTTGAGGGCGACCGGGGGATATACTGGTGCTACGCGATGGAGGAGCACGGGTTTTTCTTCGACCATGAAATATTCGAGTATCTCTTCTTCTGGTTCTTCTATTACAGCAGTCTCACCAGGGGGTGGAGGCACATGGAGGTCGACCTTATCGAAATCGAGGTCGGTAGTTTCAATAGTGACGTCGTCGGGCACATCCTCGCTTTCGGTTGCAATGGGAATAGACGGCCGTGGCGGTGGCGGCGCGCGGTGAATTTGACGGGTTTCCGGTATATCGACGGTCTCAATGACGATGGTGCGTCGCTCTATTTTACGCGTGCCGGCTGTGAATGTGGGAAACATAATCCCCACACCCACATGCAAGATGAATGCAATCACCATGCTGATGCGAAATACGCGCTTATAAGTGCGTTTGAGATCACAATCTGGATTTTTGGTACGCGGAATTTCGGGCGTAATCAACTGATCTGATTTTTCGTTCATGATTCTTCTCGACAGAAAGAATTGCGGGCTTATGTGATTGAGCGTTTAGCTTGTTTTGCTGACTGCTGGCCGCTTATACCTACCTATCTATAAATTTTAACACCGCCGTAACAGAAAGGCAAGGTATTTTTGCAAGACCCTATTTGACAAACTGCTTGTTTATTCATGGTTCATATCAATATATTGAAGCCTGTTAATCAATTATTACCTTTCTCGTGGTACAAAAATGGGAAACCGCTTCTCTCATTTGCTATTTATGTGTGCTATGGGCCTTCTGACCGGATGTTATAACCCCCAACGCGATCTGAGTATAGACCCATACAATACACCGCTTATCCACATTCTCGATGCCTCCTATAATGTTGAGGATAACACCTGGGGAGTGGTCACTGTGCAGTGGGAGTATCTCGGGCAGAAGCGCGTTGAGAACTTTGTCCTCCAGCGTCGAGATATTTCCGGTTTTAGAAATATTGAGCTTTCTTCCGGTGCCGATGCCAATGGTAAATACGCGACTGTGGGTGCATTTCGAGACGAAAAACTGATTGCTGGCGAGCTCCTGCAATACCGCGTGGTTGCCGAACATAGTGAGGGTGGCCTGGTGAGTACTTCTGCTGTTGAAGTTCCTATCCCGGGTGCTGGTTTGCGCGAAGTTCGGCGCGCCCCCATTGCTCTTGCCGTGCAACTCGTCTGGCATGATGAGGGAAACACGGCAAGAAGTTATGAAATTCTGCGGACGCCTGAAGGTGGTGATAAAAAAATTCTTGCCGTCATACAAAGCCGTGCACAGACCTCCTTTTGGGATCGGTCAATTTCCGACAACCGCTCTTATACTTATGCCATAAGGTCTATGCGTGTCTCAAGGTCTCCCCTTTCGACGGATGTGCGGCTCACAAGTCGCAGTGTGAGCGTGCAATTTTATCGCGAGGTAGGACGGCACGTCGTTGAAACTCTAAGCGGGACAAACGAGCGGATGAGGCTTGCAGCAGCAGATTCCGATGGCGAAGCCGACATGCTCGCCCTGATTGTTCGCCCCAATCAGATTTCGCTTTCTCGCCTGCGACATACCCTGAGTGTCGATATTTCCAATACGCTATCGCGCCATCTGGTCGGGACTTCTTTTCCGCGATTGAACGACCTCGTGTCGCAATCGGTGGATCTGGCTGGACCTTCGCTTGCTGGAAGAGGTGCTCTTCAACGCGCTTATATCGGCGGTCTGGATCGGGCCGGGCGCGTTGTAGTAGTGGGTATCGAACTGATAAATAATAACACGGTGTGGCGTATTCCCGACAATTGGGTAAGCGCGTCTTCGCATGTGCGATTGGCCCAGGACGATCAACAGCGGATTTATATTGCGACAGGCGGACAATTACGCGTCTATTCTGCCGCGGGTTCTCCTGTGGGCACTTTCGATCTCGAAGAGGATCCCGTGGATATCGCAGTTTACAATGGTGTTATCTGGGCCGCATGGACAAATGGGATTCAACGGGGAGTTTTGCGCTTTTCGAATGATGTCCTCAGTGATATTACATGGGATGTGCTACATTCTCAGATCGAACCGCGCGCTTTAACGCTCAATACCGCGGGACAGGTTTTTGTATTGGATCGCCTACAAGTGCGCGTGTTTCAGGCAAATGGAGAAGACCTTCTCTCATGGGCACTGCCTTCAAGCGCACTCTCAGCAGGTGATCTAACTATCGGCGGATCGGGCAGAAATTTTGTCCATCTTTCAGATGAAAGTGGGGGAGTCATAACGTATGTACCGTAGTCTATTGGTCTGGGTGTTGTTTTGTCTGGCGATGGGGTCGGCATGGGCGAATGACCAGAAAATTATTGAAAAAGCGCAGGCCGCCTATCGCGCAGGTGATTACGCCAGCGCATTTGAGACGCTCTCTCATCTTCCGAGCTTGTTGGGCGTAGTGCCTTTGTTCGATAGACCGCAGCAAAGTCGAAGAGCCGAGATCTTTTTTGATCTGGGGCGTATTCACATGGCTTCTGGCGATACGACTCGTGCCCGTCTGGTACTTGTCGAGGTATTTCACCTGGATCCAGAGGTCAACGAGGGTATTATGGACATTCCCTCCGATCAGGCACTTGCAGATACACGGACGTTGCTTTCGGGCATGCGCCGCATAACGTTGCGACAAAACCTTGGAAAAACCACGTTTTGGGGTGCTGCGAGCCGCTCGCTGCTCTTGCCGGGTTGGGGACAGTTGTACCGCGGACACAAAAAACGGGGGTATGTTTTTATGGGGACTTCAGCAGTGCTCGCAGCGGTCTGGCTTGTGAGCGATATATCCTATCGCAGTGCATATAATACCTACCGCGGTACGCGTCTGAGTGATTTGCAACTGGGGCAACCCATAGCAGGTACGGATTCCGATGCGTTTACGCGCAATTTTGAACGCGTGGAATCTCGCGCGGGACGGGCCAATCTCGTCCTGGGCTTGCTCGCGGCGGTCTGGTTATCCAGTGTATTGGATCATCTGGTGATTGGGCCAGCTCAAGTTTCCCTGTCAGTGCCCATAAATTGAGGGAGGCCGGGTTTGAGGCTATTGCTGAGACAAAAAATATTCTATCGGGTATATCTTTATGTACTGGTTGGGTTGCTGTCGCCAGCCAGTGCTTTTTCTCAATCACCAGCCACCTTCCGATTGGCAATCGCGCCCTTTTATTCTCCTTACAATGGCGATTACGGCGTCTATATGGCCGATCGCATCGCCTATGAACTCCATCGCCGTGCTTATGTGCCAGCTCTGGGAAGGGCGCGGTTTGTTTTAATAGAAACCGATGTGCCGATGGGGGAAATAGATCAGACAGATAGACAGCTTTCTCCCGATCTACGCGAGTTCCTTAGCAAAAGGGTTCCCGCCTCTTATCTCTTGACGGGTTCTGTAGCGTTTACAGGGATTTATTTGATCAAACTCAAACTCATTGATCTTCGGACGGGTATGATTGTCTGGACTGGCGATGTGCGGGACAATCCGGCATGGGTATGGACGCGAGCGCATCGATCTGTGGGAGAGATCCCCACTGTTGAAGTGCGATCTTCGCTTGGATTTGGTGAAGCGGAAACACCTGTACCTGCGCCAGAGGCGGAGCATTTGCCGCATCATATCCTCCTGCAACCGATCCATACTACGGATTATTTGCCTCTGGCTGCCGATTGTGAAATGCATCTTAAAAATGCGATTCAGCGCGATGGCCTGTTTTCTCTCGTGCCAGGGACATTAAAAGGAAAACAGGGGCGCGAGCGGTTTTCTCGCATCAGTCCCGATTTGCGCCGGGAAGCATCAGAAACAACGCTTGCAGAAGCCATCCTGACGGGCAGCTTACTCGTGCTGGGCAAAGATGGCGCAACAGACAATATCGGCCTGGTATTGCGTTTGGTTGAAGTGGAGACCGGACAAATTCTCTGGATGGGGTCTTCAACCGGGCGAAGGGTCTGGAGATGGGACAAAGTGGCGGATATTGTATCCGCGACCATGGGGCGGCTCGGTGAAGATCTTTCGCAGTACGGGGCAGGAGCAGCAGAAACGCAGATTGCAGCGTTGCGCGACCTGGCAAAAGATGGGAAATCGTGGAGTGTGCTCGGTCATGCCTATCTCGAGCGGGGATTGCTCAAGCAGGCTGAAGAAGCATTTGAAAAAGCTGTGATTTTTCCCGATGCGCCGGCACAGGCGCGCGCGGGAAAAGGGCTGGTACTGCTGAGGCGGGGTGGGTATTTCGATGACGGGGTGCAAGCACTCAGATCTGCAATTCGATCTGATCCAGATTATCTGGATGCGTACAGCTTTTTAGCACAAGCTCTTCTCGACCAAGGGATGGTCGATGGCGTTAAAATTGCCGAAAACGCCATTCGGCGCGATTCGACATATCTCCCGCCATACCGCGTGCTGGGCGATTGGTATGCAGATCGCGAAGACCACCAAAGATCCCGGGCATTTTACCAAGCGTATTTGACGCGCAATCCCGACGACGAAGTCGCTGTGCGGCTGGGTAGAAGTCTGTTGCAGTTAAAAAATTATCGGGATATCGACCGTTTTGTCGCACCCATCGCACGCGAAAAACCCGAAGCCTCGCATTTGTTGCCCATTATGGCAATCAAAGCACTACGGGTGAAGCGCTACGAGGAATCGACCCAATTATTCGAGCGATTCCTCGCGCAAATTGACGCGCGTGAACGCCAGCTTTACGATGATATTCGGGTACTATTGTCAGAGGAGGAAATAGAGATTTACCACGCGCTTGACGATGTGGAAAAGAAAAAGTATGTGGCGCGGTTTTGGCGTGCAAAAAATCCGAATTTGTCCAGCGCGTACAACGAGCGCCAACTGGCGCACTACGAACGGGTCTGGACGGCGCGCTGGGCATTTGGGCGGGAAAATTATCCCTGGGATCGGCGTGGTGAAGTCTATATCCGCTATGGTGAACCCGATTACCGCGCCCGATCGGGATGGGTTTCCTCGCTGCCTTCAACACGCGTGCAGGAGGTGAAGGAAAAGGTGTACAGAGAATTGTATCGGGATCCCAATGACAGTGAATTGATTGGTCCGGTTTTTCCCATTCGGAGCGATCGCGGGTTTGCTGCTGAACGCGAAAGGCAGGTAATCGATATTCCCGATCAGAGTACCTTTGCCCCGGTTGAAGGACGCCGCGAAGAAACCACTCGCAGCGACCCTTCTCAGGAAGCTTACGCGCCTGTTACCATGCAACACGACCGCAGTATCGTGCCCTGGGAGTCGTGGGTCTATACCGAGGTAGATGGCGGCATAGTCATCGATTTTACACGCGAATTGGGTGGTGTCTCCGGGTTTGATTTCGCGCCTATTCCGCCCATTCCGCCCACTATGCTCAGAGACAATATTCGCATTGCCGAACACGCCCCGGCAATTCGCTACAAAAATGCTACCGTGAACCAGCCCGACGAATTTCGCAGAGCACCTCGTTTGTCGCTGGGCACTTTTTATTTTGATCTGGCGGACTTTCGGGGCAGTACAGGCAAAACCCGGGTGGATATTATGTATGGCATACCACTTGAAAATTTGCTCGCCGTTACAGATGGGCAACAGCCCCAGGTGGTACTTGAGCACGCGGTTGCGCTGGCCGATTCGGCGTATCGCATGGTGTATCGAAACGCGCAAAAAGTGCAGCATTTTGTAGATACTTCAAATGTCGCCACTCAGGAAGTCGTGGATATCACGCGCCAAGACGTGCCCGCGGGGATGTATCATCTTACATTGACCGTTACCGATGTTATGTCCGCGCGGCAAGGGGTGCTCGCGCTCGATGTGGCGATTGATGACTACGGTGAAGAACGGCTTCATATCAGCGATCTTATGCTGGTTAAGAGCATGTCGGATACGCTACTCCATACGCGATTTCGAAGGGGGAATTGGCAGGTTGTACCCAATCCTCGGAGGACTGTTCGCGCGCCCAATCCACTCGCGTTTTATTGCGAAGTGTACAATCTGGCAAAAGACGAGTTTGGGCAGACCCGCTATCGCGTGACAACCGCAGTCAAGGTAGAGGAAACAGAGCAGAGGCGTGCGCCGGGTACTGTTGATCAACCCGAAGTCGCCTTGTCCTATACACAGGTGGGCAATAGCGATTGGGAACGCCTGCCCCTCGAAGTCCATCTCGAACACGCACAGGCAGGACAAAATCGCCTCTTTGTGATTATTGAGGATCTCGTTGCGGGAACACGGGTGGCAAAAGATACTTTTTTTCAGTATATTCGATGAAGAGAAAAAAGCGCGAATCTACGGAACGGGGTACAACTGCGTCAGCAGTTCATCTACGAACCCCGCCCATCCACCTAAAATCAGTATGTACTGCTATTCGTCTATTCGTCTATGAACTGGCCTGAGAGTCGGCCAGTTGTACCCCGCTCCGTCTATTCGCTCGTTTTTTTAGCCGATTGATTGACAGAAATGCGTGCATTGCTTAAGTTTGCCTGAAGGAGAGGAAAATGGAAAAGCCAGATTTTAGCGAAGATGAGCGCATATTGGCCGTTTTGACGGATAATACCGATATTGAAGCGTTTAACAATCTGATGGAACACGCACATGAGCAGGGGGTCAGTGCGGCTGATTTTATTCGCGAAGAACCCAGACGCACCTCTCGAAAGCGCATTCGCAAGCTCTGCCTGAAAAATCGCAAGCGATCCCTGCAGGTGATGTTCCAATCCATTATAAAATCGCTGTGGGATCGCCCTGTTACTGACACATCAGTTGTTGAATCCCTGTATGGGATGCCTCCTCAATTTGGCAAACCCCACCGCAATGGTAGTACCAACAAAAGGAATAAGGGTGAATAATCCACTGATCCTTCGGGCGCATATTGACGAAATAGAAGCTCTCAGAGACGATTTGCTGCCCTCTGCAAAACGCGGACAGGACGACGCACGCGAACTCGCGGTTGCCCTACACAAAGTCGCAATGGAAAAACGCGATCGTTTGCGAGGCCATACTGACGGAAACCCCTGATTATGGCACGGATTTTAGCCGTTGACTTTGGAAGGCGACGAATTGGACTTGCGGTATGCGACGAATTGCAAATTTCCGTTCGTGGATTGCCCACGCTCAAAGTCCGCAATTTCAATGATAGTGTGGCGCAGGTTGCACAGGTCGCAGGGGATCAGGTAGCAGAGGAAGTAGTGGTTGGCTTGCCCTTAAACATGGATGGCAGTCGTGGGGAAATGGCGAGTGCTGCAGAAAATTTCGCCTCCCAACTGGCTGTTTTGAGCAACAGGCCAGTTCGCACGTTTGATGAACGGCTTTCATCGGTGGGTGCAAAACGCGAGTTGCATGCCATGCAGGCTAAGAAACACAAAGGAGAAATAGATCGCCTGGCTGCTGTATTAATCCTCGAAACCTATTTGCAACACAAAGGAAGATAGCCCCTCATGAAACGGTTTCTCTTTATTTTTAGTATTGTGCCAATTGTGTGCTTTTTGGGTGCTTGCACGGGTATTCTTATTTTTAATCGGCCAACGGGGGTGGGAAAGAAAGAGGTCGAGATTCGACATGGAGCAACCGTTAAACAAATCAGCCAGCAACTCTATCAAAAACGCCTGATCCACAGCCCGCGCCTGCTGCAGTTTCTTGCCCAGCTCAATGGGAGCAGTCGCCGCCTGAAGGCAGGCATTCATCCCTTCGACGGTCAGATGACGACCTGGGAGGTTTTGCTCGAGTTGGAGCGTTCACGCGATGTCACGCAAAATGTCACGGTTCCCGAGGGTTTAGAAAAAAAACAAGTTGCGGCGATCCTATCTGAGAAATTGAATCTCGACCAGAAAAAATTGCTGTTGTTAATGAACAGTTCCGCTTTTTGCAAAACCCTTTCTGTACAGGCCAAAGATCTGGAAGGCTATTTATTCCCCGAAACCTATAATTTTCCGATAACAGTATCAGAACAACAGGTTCTGCGCAGGATGGTTGAGCATTGTCGTGCTGTTTTTGATGAAAGGCTTCAGAGACGCGCAGATGAACTCGGAATGAGTATTCACGAAGTGATCACCTTCGCATCTATTATCGAAGGGGAAACCAGTTGGGATTCCGAGCGAGATACGATTGCGGCAGTCTATCACAATCGTCTGAAAAAAGGCATGCGTCTGCAAGCCGATCCCACGGTGCAATATGCCCTTCCGGGTGAACCTCGGCGGCTATTTTATAAGGATTATGACTACGATTCTCCCTATAATACCTATCGCCATGCAGGACTGCCGCCCGGACCTATTAACAGTCCTGGACGTGCGTCTATTGAGGCTGCACTTTTTCCAGCGGATGTCAATTATTTTTATTTTGTCGCTACTGGCGAAGGCGGCCATGTCTTTACACATTCTTTGCAAGAGCACAAGGCCGCAAAAAAGAGAACCGCTTCTGCACGACAAAACACCTGGCAAAAAAAGAAACTGGTAACAGGGGATTAGGGCTTGGGGGTTTTGACAACTGGCTTATGTCTTCAATTCTCAATGGATTAAATGATGCACAACGCAAAGCTGTACAGGCCGTAGATGGTCCCGTGCTCGTTCTCGCAGGGGCCGGTTCTGGTAAAACGCGTGTTTTGACGCGGCGCATCGCTTATCTGTTGAGTGAATGCGGTGTTGAGCCGCGCCAGATTCTGGCGATGACTTTTACCAATAAGGCCGCCGGAGAAATGCGCGAGCGCGTCGAAGACTTGCTTAATCGCTCGTGCCAAACCATGTGGATTGGTACGTTCCACAGTTTATGTGCGCGTCTTTTGCGATCACAGGCCGAACGCGTGGGACTGAGGTCCAACTTTACGATTTACGATGCAACAGATCAACTCGCGCTTCTGCGACGGGTTATTGCTGATGAGGAACTTTCTGAACGCGATTTTCCTGCGCGTTTGATTCGCACGCGGATCAGCCAGGCGAAAAACCAGATGGTGGGAGTCGATGTGTTTGCCCAGCGTGCGAGCACATTTCGGGAGCAAATAATCGCGCGGGTTTTCCGCCACTATCAGGATGCCCTGAAACAGAATAACGCCGTTGACTTTGATGATTTGTTGACATTGAGCGTGGAGTTGATCCGCGACCACGAGGATGTGCGCCAAACCTATCAGGCGCAGTTTTCACATATTTTAATCGACGAATATCAGGATACCAATCGTCCACAATACCTTTTTGCGCGTTATCTGGCTGAGGAGTATCAAAATATATGTGTTGTTGGCGATGACGATCAGAGTATCTATGCGTGGCGTGGCGCAGATATTCGCAATATTCTCGATTTTGAAGCCGATTATCCCAACGCGCTTGTCGTGCGTCTGGAGCAAAATTACCGTTCCACGCAGGTTATTCTGGATGCCGGCAATGCCCTGATTCGCAACAATGCGGGGCGCAAGGGAAAGGAACTGTGGACGGATCGCGCGCGCGGTGAAAAAATCCGTTTAAAAAGATGTGCCGATGAAGCAGAAGAAGCCCGCTGGATCGCCGGTGTAGCACGAGACTTTAAGCGCGTGCATACCTACCGGAATATGGCGGTGCTCTATCGCACCAATGCACAGTCTCGCGCCCTTGAAGAAGGGTTCAGACGCGCCAATATTCCATATCAAATTGTGGGGGATGTGCGATTTTACGAGCGCAAGGAAGTCAAGGATGTACTCGCGTATCTCAAATTGGTGGTCAATTCGCGCGATTCCATCAGTTTTTGGCGCGTGATTAACACGCCGCGCCGCGGCATTGGGGCGACATCTACAGGGCGGCTCGATGAGTTTGCCATGCGCGAGGGACTTGCGCCCTACCAGGCACTTGCACATTTAGACGTTATTGATACAATTCCGAAGCGCACAGCCCACGCGATGCGGCGGTTTTACGACATGATCGAGGGTTTTCGCCAGGATATGGAAGCGATACCTGCCGATGAACTCGCGGCAAACATTGTCGATGAAACTGGCTATTTGGGCAATTTTGAGAAACTCCTGCCAGAAGAACAGATGTCCCGAAGAGCGCATGTCGCGGAATTGTTGACGGATATCCAGATTTTTGTCGAACAATCGGATGATGTCTCTTTAGAGGCGTATTTACGGAAAGTTTCGCTGGTGACAGATGTGGATCAGTGGGAAAACGCCGCAGATGCGGTCACGCTGATGACTCTGCACAGTGCTAAGGGACTGGAATTTCCCATTGTGTTTGTTACCGGTCTCGAAGAAGGGCTATTTCCGATTTTGCGCCCTGCTGGCGACGAAGGGAATATGGAAGATGCATTAGAAGAGGAACGCCGTCTTTTTTATGTGGGCATTACCCGCGCCCAGGATAGACTCTTTTTGTCCTATGCCATGCGAAGGCAGCGATACGGCGGCGCGGTAAGCTGCTCTGCCTCGCAGTTTTTGTCCGAAATACCCGAAGACCTGCTCGATGCCGGTTTTAAGATCAGTGAAATCAGCAGTGTTCCACGCCCCAAATCGGGCAGAGAACCCGCCCGGCGGGTCAATCCGGGAGAACCGTTTTTAATGGATGTCGGATCGTGGGTCGTGCATCCCGCCTGGGGCCGTGGACAGATTCAAAGCCGCGCGGGATCGGGGCAAACGGCCAGACTCAAAGTGCGATTCGACGGCGGGGCCGTCAAAACACTCATGGTCAAATTTGCCAATCTTCAGCCGGGATAGGATTTCCTATGCCTGTTTCAAAAGATGATGTCCAAAAAGTGGCGCAACTTGCGCGCCTGGATTTCGCGCCGGAAGAAGAGGCGCAGCTAATCGAAGACTTAAACCGCATGCTCGAATACGTTGCGGCACTTGATCAACTCGATACAACAGAGGTAGCCCCGACAGCGCATGTACTCCCCCTGGAAAATGCGTTTCGGGACGATGTCATGGGACAGTCATTGGATCGGTCAGATGCGCTGGCGAATGCCCCGCTTTCCGGACAAGGCCACTTTCGCGTCCCCAGAGTAATTGAATAAGCACAAGTCTCGGCGGTAAACTTCCGCCGATTTTCTTTTGTCGAACACAGATGGAGGCACATTGTGAAAAAACATGATCGCGAGCCAAAATACATCGTGGTTGCCGGGGGGGTGATCAGTGGCGTGGGGAAAGGACTCGCCACGGCTTCTATCGGTAAAATTTTGCAGTATTACGGCTATAAAACCACAGCCATAAAAATTGATCCCTATTTGAATTACGATGCCGGGACACTCAGGCCCACAGAACACGGCGAGGTGTGGGTCACGGATGACGGGGGCGAGATCGACCTCGATCTGGGCAACTATGAGCGGTTTCTCGGCCTGGATTTGCCCCGCACAAACAATCTTACAACCGGGCAAATCTACCACGCGGTTATCGAGCGCGAGAGGCGGGGCGAATATCTCGGACAGACCGTTCAGCCGATCCCACATATTACTGACGAGATCAAGGATCGGGTGCAGCAGGCTGCACAGGGGTCCGATATCGCGCTGGTCGAAATTGGCGGCACCATTGGCGACGATGAAAATATCCCATTTTTCTTTGCAATGAAGGGCCTGGAGCGGGAAATTGGCGAGGCCAATATTATGTATGTGCTGGTTAGCTATTTGCCCGTGCCCGATCATATCAACGAGATGAAGACCAAACCCACGCAACACGCAGTCAAACTACTCAGCGGGCATGGCATGGTACCCGACTTTATTATTTGCCGCGCCACGCGACCGGTGGATGAGGTGCGAAAACGCAAAATTGAGGTTTCTGCCAATATCCCAAAAGATCGCATTATTTCCGCGCCAGATTTGGATATTGTGTATCAAGTTCCGATCCATTATGAAAGCGAGCAGGTCGGTGTTAAAATGCTCGCACATCTGGGGCTAAAACCCAAAAAAGAACCCGATTGGACGCGGTGGACGCATTTGGTGCAGAAGATTCGTCGGCCTTCACAGACGGTTAAAGTGGCGATGGTTGGAAAATACGTCGAGATTGGCGATTACGAATTTACAGATTCGTACATTTCAGTGAACCAATCTCTCGAACACGCCGGTGCCAATTTAGACACGCGCATCGACATTTCCTGGATTGATTCGGCCAGCCTCGAAATGGGAGGGGGCGAAGATGTGCTTGGAGAATTTGATGGCATTATTGTACCTGGTGCCTTTGGTGAAGGAGGAGCCGAAGGCGTGATTGAGGCCATTCGCTATGCGCGTGAAAATGGCCTGCCATTTCTCGGGCTGTGTTATGGACTTCAGATGGCCATTGTTGAATATGCGCGAAACGTGGTAGGATTGGAAGATGCCAATTCGGCTGAAAATGATCCCGACACGCCCCATGCTGTGATCGATATTCAGATGAGCCAACGAGAAATTATTGAAGAAAGTCGTTTTGGCGGTACGATGCGTCTGGGGGGATATGTGGCTGTACTCCGCCGAGAGAGCGTCGTACTCGATCTGTATGAGCGCACGGGGCGCCTGGAGGAAGATGCATGGCGCATCGATCAACTGAGCAAGAATCCGGCTGAGGCTTTCCGCCTGGGTGTTCTTCTCGAAAGCGAGCGCTGTGTGATTGAACGCCATCGCCATCGCTATGAAGTATCGCCCAAATTCGTCGATTTGCTCGATGAATTTGGCCTGATTTTTTCCGGGTATCACCGCCGAGAGGACGGCACCAAACTCATGGAATTTATAGAGTTACCTGATCATCCATTTTTTGTGGCTACGCAAGCCCATCCCGAATTTAAGTCGCGCCTCGAACAGCCCGCCCCTTTGTTTTACGGTTTTGTAGAATCTGTTGTCGCTCATACACAGGAACGAGTTGGTGATACATCGGTTTCTAAAAAAAGCGTCTGAGGTTCTGTTGTGTACCCTGTGCGCCTGCGCTCCTGCTGACCGGGTAGAGCAAGCTGTGGAAGAAACACTGGTTAACCGAGAAATGTGGCACTGGTCCACGCGGATTACAGATCGTGGCAAATCCCGAGCACAGGTTCAGGCTGGCTCTTTTCAACAGGTGTCGGAAGATGAACCCGCTCGTTTTTCCGATGGTGTTCGGGTTGTATTTTTTAATGCTCAGGGCGATACAGTTTCCACGCTGAGTGCTGAAAGAGGCGAAATTAACGCATCGGGCGACGATATGAAAGTATTTGGGTCTGTCGTTGTCGTGGCACGAGACCGCACGCAGTTGCAAACGGATTCGCTCCGCTGGCAGCGCGATGAGGATCGCATTATGGGCGAGGGCTATGTGACGATTTCTCGGCCCGATGGCACAGAGACGGGGGTGGGTTTTAATGCTTCGTCAGATCTGAAACAGTGGACACTTTTGTTTGTAAATACGCAGATGAGACGCAAGAAGCCGTGAAAAATATCAGACATTATTTTATTTTTCGAACAGAACTCCGGGGCTTTCTCGGAGTTCTGCTTATATGCACCTGCTCGGGAGTAAATGCCGAGCAGAAGCTCAGTGCAGATTGGGTGAAAACGCTGCTCTTGAACGACCAGACGCAGCGCAATTACCGCGGGAGCGTGGTGTATGAAGACAGCTTGCGCCAACTCACGGTAAAAGCCGATTCTGCACATGTACGCGTTGGAGATGCGATTTATCTTTTTGTACATCAAGTGAGTTACAAAGACACGGTGAGGGAAATTCGCGCTGATACACTCGTGTTTCAAGACCGCGAAGACCGCGCGACATTTCGGGGACACGTCTTTCTAAGCGATGACCAGCGCACGCTTGAGGCGCATATCGTGCAATTTTTAAGCAAAGAAGACTCGCTTATTGCCGAGGGTGATGTCATCCTTCTGTTGCCCGAAGGCCGAAGTCTGCGCGCTTCCCAATTGCGCTACGATTTGATCCGCGAGCGCGGAAATCTGCAGGGCCAGACACAGTTACAGGTAGTAGGAGAATACGGCGATACCCTCGAGGCTCAGTCCGATTCCATTGCCTTTGTCAATCGCGGGCAAGAGCTCTTGCTCAATGGCAACCTCATCTTGCGTCAGGGACACACGCGCGGCAAAGCTATGTCTGGCGCGTATGCGGATTCTGCAATCGTCCTTTCTGGGAGGCCCTTGATGACCTGGACCAATCCCAGCAGGCGAGATTCCGTTTCGGCACAGGGCACAAAAATTCTTATGGATGTGTCTGATCAGATCATCAATGCGATGGTGCTTTCAGATAGCACACGCATCCATGCTATGGCTTTTGCCAATGGTCATGCACAAAAAATACGCTCAGATTCTGCTCGGATTGTCTTTCGTGATGAGACCCCACAGCGCATGCACGCCTGGGGAAATGTGATACTCAATCTGAGCGAGCGGGATACGTCGCGGGCGGTGCTGTCTGGCGACGATCTCAAAGTGTCCTATAGAGATGGGAAATTGGATAGTTTGACGCTGTCTGGTGACTGTATCGGTTCTTATATTGCCCAGGACAGCCTATCGGAAAGCCACCTGAGGGGCAAAAAATTTGTATTGTGGTTTTCCAACAGTGAGTTAGTCCAGATGGCGATTTCCGATGAAGCACATTGCACGCGGATTATGCGAGATAACGACGATGTGACGGTTTCTGGGGATTATCTCCTTTTGAAATTTACTCCCGGTCAGTTGTCATCTATCCGAGCTGAAGGGGCTGTGCGAGGGCACTATACCGCTGAGTTGGAGGATGCGCCGTGAACCTGAGAGCCGAGGGATTGGTCAAAAAATACGCACGGCGCCTGGTTGTCAATCAGGTCAACTTAATTGTCAATCCCGGTGAAATTGTCGGCCTATTAGGGCCTAATGGCGCGGGAAAAACCACCTGTTTTTACCTCATTGTCGGCGCAATTTCGTCAAATGCCGGACACATTTTTTTAGGTGATCGAGACATCACTGCATTGCCCATGTATCGCCGCGCACGCCTGGGCATTGGTTATTTGGCACAGGAATCAACTGTTTTTAGGAAGATGTCCGTGTTGGAAAATGTACTGTCCGTGCTCGAATACGAGAAAATAGGTAAGGCAGAACGGTTAGACCGCGCCCACAAGGTATTGGAAGATCTGGGAGTGGGACATTTATCGCACCAACGCGCAGATAGTTTGTCGGGCGGCGAAACACGCCGACTGGAAATCGCGCGGGCACTCTCTCGAGAACCGCTTTTTATGCTGCTTGACGAGCCTTTTGCCGGCGTGGATCCGCGTGCGGTTGAAGATATTCAGAATATTATTGCCGAACTGAAACGCCTGAATATAGGCGTTTTGATTACTGATCACAATGTGCGAGAAACTCTGGCGATTACAGATCGCTCCTATTTGCTCTCCGAAGGGAAAATTCTCCTATCAGGTACATCCCAGGCATTGGCAGCAAGCGACGAAGCGCGTCGCATTTATCTGGGTGACCGGTTTCGCCTCGATTCGTGACAAATTGGGAAAAAGGTTTACAATCCTCTCCGTTATGTGTTATTATTTAAAGTTAAATTTTCTCTTTATTGAATACTGATGAGGACAGGAATGAAACATGTAACAATGGCAGAACTGGAAGCGGGATTAGAAGATATTCGCCAGTCTCCCACAGATGCGGGTGTGTTAGCATTGATTGTGCGACGGCCGCAGGTTGAGGCGCGGGAGGTTCTGGAAGTGGGCGAACTCGATCTGTTTGAAGGACTCGTGGGCGACAACTGGAAAACGCGCGGCAGTTCTCAAACCGCAGACGGGTCAGCTCATCCAGACATGCAACTCAACATCATGAACGCCCGCGTGATTGCCCTGTTGGCGCAGAAAAAGGAGCGTTGGGCACTGGCGGGGGATCAGTTGTATATGGATCTCGATTTAAGCGCAGAGAATGTGCCACCGGGTACCAGACTAAGTCTGGGGGAAGCGGTGATCGAGGTGACAGATCAACCTCACACGGGCTGTAAAAAATTTGCGGCGCGTTTTGGGTTGGACGCGCTGAAATTTATCAGTTCTCCCGTGGGAAAACAGCTTCAGTTGCGCGGAATCAATGCAAAGGTCATTCGCTCTGGCGCGATACGGATTGGTGATACTGTGAAGAAAGTTAAACTATGATTGGTCTTGATCATACACAATCTCAGATGCTCCAGCAAAAACTGGCGCCGCAGCTTATCCAATCTTTGCACTTGCTCCAAATGCCAACTCTGGAATTAGCGGAGTTAATTCGACAAGAATTGGAGATCAATCCGCTTCTGGAGATTGATGAAGATGCTGCTCTGGATTTGGAACAAGAAGAACCTGAATCCGAACAGGACGACGAGACCGAGAACGAAGACCAGGATGAGGAACCCGTTGAGGAATTGGAATTTGAAGAAGCGGATTTAAACACAATCGATACAGACATATTCGATGAGCATGACTGGGACCACTACTTAAATGAATCCGGGTATGCCAGCCCGCGTGAAGAATTTGAATCCAATACCGAAGACTGGCACACCGACAGCACCACCCAGAAAACGCTTCGAGATTCACTTTTAGAACAGGTGGCAGTTACGGATCTTTCACCGAGTGAACGCATCATCGCCGAATACTTAATTTGCAATATTGACGAAGACGGATTTCTGGGATGTTCGACAGGAGAAGTGGCTGATGAGCTTGGGGTCAATTGTGATAACGTGGAACGCATTTTGGGCATTATCCAGACATTTGATCCAGTAGGTGTTGGTGCACGAAACCTTCAAGAGTGTTTGTTGATTCAGTTAAAAGAAAAAAATATCACAAACGGTTTGGTTGCAAAGGTGGTACGCGATCACCTCGACGACTGGATTAACCGGCGGTTTGGACTGATCAGTCAGGCACTCGACACAAGTATTGATGATATGCGCGATGATATGCGCGTTGTCGAAGAAGTACTCGCATCGCTCAATCCCAAACCCAATATTGAATCCGAACCCGCATTGAATCTCAATCACGTCATTCCCGATCTCGAAGTCCAAAAGGTCGGTGACGAGTACGTCGTTTCCCTGACTGATCGCACGCTGCCCGAATTGCGTGTCAGTCCAGTTTATCGCACTTTGCTCAGACAATCTGACAAATCTGGGCGAGGTGACCCAAAATTGCGAGAGACCAAAAAATTTGTCGTTGAAAAACTCAATTCTGCGCGCTGGTTTATCAATGCGATTCACCAAAGACGCGCAACCATGTTAACGGTCATGCGATGTATTGTCGAAAATCAGATTGATTTTTTTGACCGAGGTCCTGGTTTTCTCAAACCGATGGTACTTCAAGAAGTAGCTGATATGGTGCAGATGCACATTTCGACCATCAGCCGTGTGAGCAATGGCAAATACGTGCAAACATCGCATGGCGTTTATGAGTTGAAATATTTTTTTGATGGAGGATTGAGTCGATACGATGACGACGATATATCTGCCAGAAGTGTAAAAGAAAAAATTGCAATGCTCATTCATGATGAAGACGTACAGAATCCGTTGAGCGATCAACATATATCAGATATGCTAAGAGAAGAAGGCATTAATATCGCGCGGCGCACAGTAGCCAAATATCGAGATCAACTCAATATTAGCTCTGCGCGACTTCGGAAGGCGCTTTAGAACGAATTAGCAAATCTACGATAGTAGTTAGGTGATAGGGCGGGGTTCGTCTATTCGTCTATTCGCTTCAGTCTGTCTGCTGAGTGCTGATTTCGTCTTCTGAGATTTTGTGTACACTTTTGGGATTGAAGGTCTGCTGGGTATTGATGCGGAGTGCAACTTCAATCCGCCCGCCAGTTAGCACAAAAAACTGAATCAGAAACCCGCCACCTTGCATGGTTTCAACCTGGTAAGCGTCGGTGTCTAATCCGTCGAGCAATTGTGGAAGGGTGGTTTCAAATCGCGGGTGTTGTGTAATATTGGGAGGCAACGCCATAATCAGGGTTCCCGGTTCTGCATTGAGATGACCTCCAATGCGTTGTCGAGTGCTGACCATGTGAGCAATAACCCTGCATGCATAATCGAAATCATCGCCGCCGTTTCGATCTGGCGGCACTATCCCCCAGGTCAGGTGGTGGATAAAGGGATTGCCGTATCCCTGCCCAAGCATCTGATCAAGCGCGGGTTGGTCAACGGGATGAACCACTGCGACATAGTGAAACCAGCCACGTGCGAGGGCAGGATGCCCGAACGGCAAACCCGATGGTACGTTGATATAATCCTGTTCATCGACGGGTGAGGGATAACACTTGGTGTCCCAACCCGCAATATAACCCATCGTTTTTAGAGGTCCTGCGACGAGGTACGGTGGATCCGTAAAGATCGCCGCGTGGTCCATGTTGGGATACAATTTGACGCCAGCAGCAGAAATTTTTTCGGCGACTTGCAAGGCTTCATCAAAGCGTTCAGACGCATTCTCAATTTGGAGAACTGTGTGAAAGTCTTCGGGTAATTTACAGTTCATAGTGTCATCCTCCTGTTGGTTAGACGATGTAATCAATAACACGTTTTTTCCATATACGTCAAGCATAAATGAATCCCGGTCACTTTGGTGGCCGTTTTTTTTTTGAAAAATTTGATTCACCCATTGCTGAAAAATTGAACGATTCATTCTCTAATGCTATTTGGTTATACAGACCTCTATGGACATAACTTACTGATTTAACGTCTCTTGCGATATTTTTCTCAATTCTGGCACGCGATTTGCGTAAGTCATGATCCAAAAAACATTGCGGGAGGTCAATATGATGAGATACGGGATTATTGTTGTGATGTTGGGAGTGCTTTTGTTAGCACATGTAACTGTAGCACAAGGGTCGGACAAATTGAGTGGCCTACAAATTGAAGAAATTCTCGCGGATCCACCATCTGGCGAAAAGGGTGATGCCAACGGCGACGGAGTACGCGATACCTATACGGATGAATTTATTGAATTGGTCAACAAGGGGAATGATTCGATTGATCTGTCGGGTTATCTGCTTTCTGATGATGATGTTGCACATGAAAATATGTTCCCATTTCCAACAGGAACGGTGCTCGCACCAGGAGAACGCTTCGTGCTGTTTGGCGGAGGAAACCCTCAGGGTATTCCTGGACTGGTATATACAGATGACGGAAGAATTGGCAATGGCCTGACAAATACGAAGGATGTAATCTTAATCATTGATCCGGTAGCCGGAGATACACTGCTCTCGGTGGGGTATGACACGAAAGTTAAAGATCAGTCTCTCGTCCAAAAAAATGGGACTTGGATTGGGCATAGTACACAAAATGGCAGAGGATTGTTTTCGCCGGGCAAACCACGGTCGCTTTTTGATAAAATCGAGTCTCTTCCCGAATATGTGGACCTGATAGCAGGAGAATCCATTTCACTGATCCCTGCGATCTATAGCTACGAGACTGGGGAAACGAAGCGGATTGAAGACGAAGTTTTATGGGTATCGTGGGATACCACTGTCGTGCGAATCGAACACGGCGACAGGGTGGTTGCTGTGCGTGCTGGTGAGACGAAGGTCGGATTTTTATGGAATGGTCGCGAGAGTCTCCACACATATATCCGGGTGTTAGAAAAGGAAAAACCCCCATTGGTGATCTCGGAGGTGCATCCCAATCCCGCCTGGGGAGACGCGGGTGATACCAATGGCGATGGGGTGCGACACACCTATCAAGACGAATTTGTCGAAGTGGCGAATATGAGTAAACAGCCCATTGACATTGGCGGCTATTTTCTCGGTGATGACGATGTCTCAGCAGATCGCCTATTTCGATTTCCCGACAACACAGTGCTTGATACGCAAGCAGTTGTCGTGCTCTTTGGTGGTGGGGATATGCCAGTTAGCGGTCGGGTTTTTGCCGATGACGGTCGCATTGGCGATGGCTTATCCAATTGGAGCGATACCGTGCAGCTATTGGCACCAGATAGTAGTACGGTGGTATTTTCAATGACGTATGAACGTTCAACCAGAGGCGTATCTTTTGTCAGAGACAATAATGGCAATTATGTCTTGCACAATGAGATATACAAAGAGGATTCAACTTCCGTCGGACGCTTAGAGCCAGGCGATGATCCGATTGAGCCTGAGGTATTGACCGATACATTGACTGTCCCGGATGGTATCGTATTTTCCGAAATTCTGATGCTGCCCGAACAGGTGGATGCCAATAATGATGGGATTGTCGATCGGCATGCAGATGCCTTTGTCGAATTGACCAATATCGGTGCAGATACCCTCAACTTGAGCGGATGGCTACTCGGCGATGACGATATCATGGTCTCTCAGTTTTTCTCTTTTCCCGATAATGTCGTGCTCGTGCCCGGTGGTTATGTCACCATTTTTGGCGGAGGAACGCCCATGGGCATCTCCGGCACTGTCTTGTCCGCCGAGGGACAAATTGGAAATGGACTGAGTAGTAGTGGCGATGTCGTCCACCTGATCATGTCCGATGGCAAGACCGTGGCGCGGTCTGTGCGCGTACCAAAAGCCACACCCGACGTTTCATGGCTATTTTCGTCCGATGAGCCTCCAGAGTTACACCCTCAAATCCCTGGCAGGCACGCGATGTCGCCCGGTACATCACCGGATGGGCAAGAGGCGACTTCCATAGATACAACTGCACTCGACATATTTCAACCACCTGAAGGCCTGGTGATCTCCGAAGTCTATCCCAATCCCGCCGCAGGCGATGCAGGCGATACCAATGGCGATGGGGGGCGACACACCTATCAGGACGAGTTTGTCGAGGTGGCGAATTTAGGTGAATACCCCATCGACATTGGCGGCTATTTCCTCGGTGATGACGATGTACCTGTGGAAAAATTTTTCCGATTCCCCGATAGCACAGTGCTCGATACGCAAGCAGTTGTCGTGCTCTTTGGCGGTGGGGATATGCCCGTTAGCGAGCGAATATTTGCCGATGATGGTCGCATTGGCGATGGCCTGTCCAATGGAGGTGATACCGTGCAATTACTGGCACCCGATGGAAGTACGGTGGTCTCCGGAATGACGTATGAGAACGCGCGTCAGGGCATATCTTTTGCGAGAGATGATAATGGCAATTATCTATTACACAACCAGATATACGAGGGAGAATCTACCTCTGTCGGACGCTTGGGGCAGGGCGATGATTCGATTGAACCCGAGGAATTGACTGTTTCAGATGGCCTGATATTTTCCGAAATCCTGATGTTGCCCGAAAAGGTGGATGCCAATAACGATGGGATTGTCGACCGGCATGCAGATGCTTTTGTCGAATTGACCAATATCGGTGCAGATACGCTCGACCTGAGCGGGTGGCTAATCGGAGATGACGATATCGTTGTCTCTCGATTCTTTTCCTTTCCCGATGATGTCGTACTCGCGCCCAGCGGTTATATCACCATTTTTGGTGGGGGAACGCCCGTGGATATCCCCGGTACTGTCTTGTCTGCTGAAGGTCAGATTGGCAATGGACTCAGTAGCGGGGGGGATGTCGTCCATCTGATCATGCCCGATAGCAAGACCGTAGCGCGGTCTGTGCGCGTACCAAAAGCTACCCCAGACGTTTCCTGGATATTTTCGCCCGATGAGCCTCCAGAGTTACATCCCAAAATTCCTGGCAAGCACGCAATATCGCCCGGCACATCACCTATTTCGGAGGTGAAATCAGACACTCTGACTGGTGTGGATGCCGTATCGGGAAAACCGATTGTTTTTGATGGTGAATACCAGACTATTAACAGTCCTATCTCTGATAATTCCAAACTACGTGGGAAGGAAAAGGATTACAAAGAGGGTATTTACCCATCACCCAATCCCTTCAATTCTACAACTGTATTGGGTTTTTACACTACAGGAGGCCCTGTTTATGTGACTATATATAATATTCTGGGACAACCTATCAGACGATTGGTTCAGCAGCATTTGCCAGCCGGATATTATCGGCGTATATGGGATGGTAAAAGTGACTCTGGTGTATCTGTGGGTTCTGGAATCTACATCGTCCTTCTAAAAGACAGCGAAGCGACATTTACCCAGCGCGTCGCGCTCTTGAAGTGAGAAGCGGTATTATTTTTTTACCTTTTACCAAATAGAAGGGAGGTGAAACAGGATGGCACAGCCCGAAATCACATTTCGTCATGGTCTGTGTAGTGCTTCGATTTTTGAAAATGAATACAAGCGCGGTGAAGAATCTTTCACTGTACGCACGGTTTCATTTCAGCGAAGTTATTTGGACAAAGAGGGGAATTGGCAAACAACCAATAGCTTGAAAGTGAACGACATTCCCAAAGCCGTATTGGTGTTGAATAAAGCGTATGAGTTTTTGACATCAAACAGTCAGGTTGAAGCAGAAGCAGATGATGCGGCTACAATAGCAGATGAACAGGTTTGAGGAATTGGCGCACAACGGCATATTATACCTCATACCCTTTCAGTTATCAGTTCGATAATTCAAATGAAAAAAGGTCCAGCTAATAAATAGTTGGACCTTTTTGTGTTATGAACCGCTATTATATTTTTTACTATGACTTGCTTCGAGCATCTACTCGTCCAAAGGCTCGTGCAATGCTTTCTTGATCAGAACACCAGCTTTGAAATAGCTCTTTCGCCGCGCAGGAACATAGACAATCTCGCCTGTGCGGGGGTTGCGTGCAGCGGGTTTGGGTTTGGTCGGCTTGATACCCAGCACGCCAAATCCTCTGATTTCGATTCGATCACCAGCGATCAGGTTTTCGCGCATCGTGTTAAAAAGTGTATTTACAATCTCATAAGCGAGTTGTTTTTTGATTCCCAGACGATCGGAAATTTTTAACGCGATGTCTTTTTTTGTCATCGTCATACGGTCCTCCCATTTCACATATATTCTCAAGCCATTGGCTAATATAGCCTTAAACATCTAAGATGCAAGACAAAAATGTTTCAAAATTGTCACAAAATTGAAAAATTGCATTTGTTCTATATGTCGCTTATTTTATTATTGTTAATGAGGATAATACATGAGAGCAAAATCAGAAACCAGTGTAATACACCGCGTCACGCGATATGATGGCTCTATTGGCAAATCCGCAGATGATGTGCTGGTCGTAGAGGAGCCGCTTGAAATTCGCGTTGCCGGAGAATCCGTTGCCGTGACCATGCGAACGCCGGGGGATGACCGCGCCCTTGCGCTGGGATTTTTGTATGGCGAGGGCATTATTCGTGAAATTGGCGATGTCGGACGTGCGGAACACTGCGGTCGCCCGGGGACTCCTGAGTATGGAAATGTTATTGATGTTCTCCCTCATCCGGGCGAGATACTCGATCCCGAAAGGATTCGAGCGGGACGACGAGGCACACTGACTTCATCGGCGTGTGGGGTATGTGGGCGCGAGCAGATAGAAGATATGATGCAGCGATGTCAGCCCATCAATGATCATCGCGCTGTTCGGGCAGCGATGATTTTTTCCACGCAAGAGCAAATGCGTCAAGCCCAGTACGTGTTTGCACAAACAGGGGGCGTTCATGCTGCTGCCGCATTTTCTGAAACAGGGGATATGTATTGCTGTTTTGAAGATATTGGCCGGCACAATGCAGTAGATAAGGTTGTAGGACATTTGATCGAAACGCATAACATAGTAGAAGGGGAGGGAGTACAGATACTTGCGGTGAGCAGCAGGGCGAGTTTTGAAATCGTGCAAAAGGCCGTTGTTGCGCGCATACCTGTCGTGGTTGCCGTATCTGCAGCGAGTTCATTGGCGGCAGATCTTGCACAGGCGATGGGAATAACTCTCATTGGTTTTGCACGCGATAAAAGGATGGTCGTTTATACGGGATCTGTGCAATAGGGTGAGGGAAGAGGTCTCGCATCCCCCTATAGGCGGTTGGGCTGGTTGATCCAACCGCTAAATTTTGCCGTATATGGGAACACTATTTGCAAATTTCAGGTCTAATCGTTGGCAAAGCACAATGAGGGATGTATTGATGGTCATTCGCATTTCAAATCTGACAAAAGTATATCGCCGTGGCGCGGTTCCCGCCTTAGACGATGTCACATTGACCATTCCGCACGGAACATTTGGTCTGCTGGGCCCCAATGGTGCAGGCAAGACAACGCTGATTAAAATTTTATCGACTCAGATGGACGCATCGAGCGGCAGTGTGACCATGGATGAGTTCGACCTCGTAAAAGACCGCACTGAAATTCGCCGGCGCCTGGGATATTTACCCCAACATTTTGGGACGTATCCGCAACTGACTGCCTGGGAATTTCTCGATTATATGGCTGTTTTAGGCGGCATGCATAATAGAAGTTCGCGTTTGAATCGCGTGGAACAAGCTCTAAACGAAGTCGGATTGTACGAAGCGCGCAATCGGCGCTCGGGCACGTTTTCAGGTGGCATGATGCGCCGCCTTGGCATTGCACAGACCATTTTGACCAATCCAGAATTTCTCATTGTCGATGAACCCACCGTAGGACTTGACCCGGAAGAGCGCATACGGTTTCGGGGTATTTTGGGACGCTTGAGCAGCGATCGCGCAATTTTGATTTCCACGCATATTGTGGGCGATATTTCGAGCACCTGCGAAGATCTCGCGGTCCTGGATACCGGACGGCTGATCTTTCGCGGTTCTCCCGGAGAACTCATTTCCAAAGCCGATGGCAAAACGTGGGAAGTACAGGTCGATGACGCTGGCTTTGAAATGCTGTCGCGCGTGTTTCGCGTAGTCACAGTAAATGTTGAAGGCGATCTGATGCGTCTGCGTATGGTGGGCGATGGCGAGCCTCCCGCTGATGCCGAAGCAGTCGCGCCCAATCTCGAAGATGCCTATGTCTATTTTGTCGGAGGCGATACCACAGGCGAAATCGCCGCGTAAAGGATTAATGCCATGTTATCTATTTGTTACAATGTATGGGGCGTTGCGCGTTATGAGCGCAAAATGCTCTTGAGAACCACAAAATTCCGTATTTTGGGCGGCCTGGGGATGAGCATTCCCGTTTTGCTCGGTATCGGCTTTGCCATAGCAGAAGCCAACGGTGCTGAACTGCCCGTGGGAATTGATTCTTATGTTCCATTTTTAGTGTACAGTTTCTTGCAGACCATTGTCATAGCATTTATTGTAGGGGATTTTAGAGCGGCGGATGAACAGGCGCATATTTACGAAGTCGTGGCCGGGCGGCCCATTTCCACTGCAGAACTGGTTGCGGGTAAGTATCTGGGCATTGTTAGTGCGCTTGTCTTTTTGAGCCTGGGCGTTCTGCTTTTAACCCTGAGTATCCAGGCTGCAAAAATCAGCATGACGGGTAATCCATTTACAATAAAACCCTATATCAGCTACCTCGTGCTCATGAACCTGCCCGCCCTGATTTTTATGTCTTCTGTGACATTTTTTCTGGGGGCAGTGTTGCGACGGCAAGCTGCAGTTGCCCTGATTGTGATCGGGTACTTGTTGGCCGTCTTGTTATTCCTGGGCAGGCGATATGACGGCATCTACGACTTTGGTGCTTTTTTTACGCCTCTGTATTATTCCGATCTGATTGGTCTGGCAGATATTACGCAAGTGGGGCTAAAACGCCTGTTTTACATCTTGCTCGGCATTGGATTTTTTGGGTTTTCAATTGATTGGTATCCCCGCCTTGCGCATTCCATAGTCGCGCGGTGGTTTGGTCGCGGCTGCGCGTTGACCGGTTTTGGTCTGGCTGTGGGCCTTTACTTCTATATGGGTGCAGAGGCACAAGAAGGGAAAGCGTATCGCCAGTCTCTGCTCGAGCAACAGGAAGCGGTTGCGAATATTCCCGTCGCGGAAATAACCCATTACGATCTGGCATTGACGCTTTTGGGAGAGGAACCGCTTGCTGCCTCTGGCACGATTAGATTGAAAAATTCCAACGAAGTCCCGCTCGATACGCTGATCCTTTCGCTCAATCCCGGATTAAAAATCCAGAGCCTGACGCGCGGCGATGGCGGCACAATAGCGTGGGAGCGGATGGGAAGCGTGATCCGCGTTGTGCCTACTAACCCCCTGCAATCGGAGCGAGAACTCGATCTGACATTGGCTTATGCGGGTGATATTAACACGGAAGGTTTTGACCTCAAACGGGAAAAAGCCAGACCGAAGTTACGCAAACGCGAAGGGCCATTTGGAATATTTAATAAAGGCTCTCTGACGGCGTGGATTCGCGACAATTCCATCTTCTTGCCTCCGCGCAGCCGATGGTATCCGGTAACGGGCGTTGATTACGGCTATGAAGATACGCGCGCGGTTTCCTTTTCAACGGCAAATTTACAAATAACATACCCGCAAGGCATTGAAGTCATTACTCAGGGGCAGGTCGGCAAGACCGATACACTCGACACACAGATAACGCGCCAATGGACTGTTGAAAAACCCGTGCCTGTCCTATCGCTGAATGCGGGCGAATACCGCGTTTACCGCGCGATCATTCACGACGTCGAATGCGCCCTTTACGCCCATCCATCACATCTGCGTCCAGTCCGATTTTTTGAAGGTGCCGAAGAAGAGATTTTGCGCGCACTCGGGCAAATTATGGACGCAATGGAACAGGAATCGGGCATGAAATATCCCTATGCCAGTCTTTCTCTGGTGGAAATCCCCTTCCATGTTCAATGGTATTACGAAGGCTGGGAAGAAAAGGGCGGTTTGACGCAGCCCGGTGTGTTAATGATAGAAGAAGATGTGTTCATGAGGCAGCAATTCACCCGCGATTTCAAGCGCTATCAGGAGCGCTCGCGCGGCAACCGTGAACCCAAAGATATTAAAAAGGATCTTTTGGTACGCGCGGTTTTTTCGACCTTCTTTTCCAGAGAGGGAAATTCGGGCAGACAGGGACAACCAGGCGGATTGTTTCGCAGCCCAGTTGTTCAACTCTGGGCTTATGACAAGCAGTTTGTGGGCGACCACCATGCCTTGCTCAAAAAGGGCATGCCCCTGTATCTCCAGAATGATTTGAGCACCGATATGACCTCTGCGTTTTATTCGAGCCAACGACGCGGTGGCGGGCGTGGTGGACCCGGAGGGCGCGATGGTCCCGGAGGACGCGGTGGACCCGGAGGGCGCGGCAGGACAGCTGGTGGTGGGGCTGCCTGGGATACGTTGATCGCGAAAATGCAACGCAAGTCATTTGCCGATTTAAATCCCGAAACGCAAGCCGGCCTCTATCGCCAGGTTCTCGACGCCAAGGGACCCGCACTTTTTCAAATGATGGAATCTTTTTTGGGTGAGGAAACATTTCGCACGGTCTTAGACGACATAGACCACAATCACAAATACGAAAACATCGATTTTTCCACCTTTGAACGCGCTGCTGTGGGCGATACCACAGAAAGTGACGAGAGCCAAAAATTGCAGCGCCTCGTCAACGACTGGATTTTCAGTACAGAAATCCCGGGCTATACCCTTACAAGGGTAAAAGCACTGAAGATGGACGACGGCTTTGGGATGGTGGTCTATCAATTGATTCTGCGGATAAAGAATAGCGAACCGGGCCGGGGATATGTGCAAATTACAGCTACGGGCCGGGGCGATGAAGCCCTAAAAGGCGTAGAGATTGAAGGTGGACAGGAAATTGAAGTCTCGATGGTTTTGTGGGAGCAACCATTCAGGGTGATGGTCGAACCCTTTTTTGCGCGCAATCGGCGACCTCTTATGTCCCCCGTGCGCGTCCCCGAAGATGTCACAGAGGGCTTTCCCGTTGCTTATGTCAAAGACGTGACGGGCGAAGAGTCCGGTCCTGTTGAGATTATTGTAGATAATGACGACGACGGATTCTCAATGCCCGTGCGACGCGCAACGCGCTACTTCCGCCCGGGACTCAAAGGCGGCAACTGGCGCGAGCAGGGCTCGCCAATGGCCTTTGGGCGATTTGAGACAAATTTTCGAATGAAACATCCGGGCGATGGGGCACAGCCGGCTGTGTGGACAGCGCAAATCCCCAAAGACGGCGAGTACGATGTGAGCTTCTTTTTTCCCGATCCCTCAATGGCCAGGCGCATGCGCGTCGGATCGAATTTTATACTCACTATTTTTCACAGCGGCAAAGCCGATACCCTCGAAATGGAGCGCGACCAGATGAAAGCGGGATGGAATTATCTGGGGCGATACAAATTTGCCGAGGGCGAAGAAGCCGTAGTCGAATTGTCCGACCGAGCAGAAGGGCGTGGGCGCCTGTATGCCGATGCTGTACGATGGCGCTTTTTTGACCCGGAAAACCCCGATGCCTACGAAGATGAAATGCCCACCTTTATGTTTCGCGGTCGAGGTGGACCAGGTGGCGGGCCTGGGGGGCGCGGCGGCGGGGATGGTAGGCGAGGTTCCGGTGGTGGCAGAGGTGGCGGCGGGTTGTTGGGCTTTTAATTTAACGGAGGAATGGACGTGAAGTTTGATTTTTGCTCAAAATTTCTGTTGGTAATTGTCCTTTGTGGGATAGTCGCCTGTGATCAACAGGCGGAACAGCGCACCGTTGACCTGACGGTTCCCGTTACTGTTCAATCCGTAGAGACGGGAACAATCGAATCTATAGTGACAGCTACCGGAACACTCAGACCCGTGCGCGAAGCCCAGATCACGACGGAGATTCGGGGAAATCTGTACTGGAGCAAAGGGAGTAATAACCGCTTGCTCGCCAAGGGATCAGAGGTTAGAAGGAGGCAGACTATAGCCAGGCTCGACAGCGACGAATGGGTTGTTGGCGCACGGGTGGAAGCGCGCAAACTGGCGGTTGAAACAGCCAAGCGAACGCTAAAAGAGCAGGAAACTCTGTTTAGCCGACAACTGGCAACGGAAATGGACGTTGAAAGTGCGCGTAGAGCCTGGGCCGATGCAGAAGCCAATTATCAGGATGCCCTCATCAAGATCGATAAAACCAAACTTTTAGCCCCCATTCAGGGCGTGCTATCGGAACTTGCGGATATTACGCAGGGAACGCTGGTGACTCCAAATACCGCAATCGCAAAAATTATGGATTATTCACAGGTATTTGTGGATCTGAAAATTCCCAATGCCCAGATTATTAACGTGAAATTGGGCCAAGGCATCCGCGTGAGTAATTACGCTTTGCCCGAAGAAGTTTTTGAGGGCGAGATTGTCGAGATGGATCCCGCCATTGATCCGGTCACGCGCACGGTTCAGGTCGTCGGAATGGTCGATAATCCCGACTTGTTGTTGCGGGCGGGCATGTTTGTAAAAACGGAAATCGTCACGGAATCGCGGCAAAATGTCGTACTTATTGCGCGCAATCTCGTTTTGCGGCGCAGAAATCAGAAGGTCGTTTTTATCGAAGAAGAAGGCCGCGCGCAACAACGCGAAGTCGAAACAGGTCTGGAAGACCGCGAGCGCGTGGAAATTGTGGTCGGCCTTGAACCGGGAGACCAATTGATCACGAGCAATTACGAAACACTGAGGCCGCGCACCCGGGTGCGGGTCACGGGAGATAGCCGATGAATTTGCCGGAATTTTCAACGCGATATCCCGTGACAATTGCCATGGCGACCCTCGCGGTGGTATTGCTTGGATGGATATCGCTAGACGGTCTGGGCACCGATCTCTTGCCCGATTTGCAGACGCCTGTCGTCACCATAGACCTGGCAGCACCGGGCAAATCGCCTGTCGAGATCGAAGAAAGCTATACGCGCCGCCTCGAGCGCGACGTGAGCACGATTAATGGTGTCAAGCGCGTGTATTCGATTACCCGCTCGGGACAAGCCGTAGTCATTGCGGAATTTGCCTGGGATGCGGACATGGATTACGGGTTGCTCGACGTACAAAAAAGAGTGGGTCGCTATGCGGCGAATGAAGATGTGTCGCAGTTGGATGTGACACGAGAAGACCCGCTCGCACTCGCAGTGATGCGCATTGCGATTACAGCAGACGAAAACACGGAACTCGACGCACTGATGGGCACGGTAGAATTGCTGATCAAGCCCAAATTGGAGGCCCTCGAAGGCGTGGCGTCTGCTGAAGTGGAAGGGGGAGCAGAAAAGGAAGTGCGCGTTTCGCTCGACCCCTATTTGCTCGAAGCGTTTGGGCTTTCACCCGATGCGGTCATCAATCGCATCGCACAGGCAAATGCCGATGTATCCGGAGGTACGCTCAGAGAAAATCAGCAGTCGTATCTGGTCAAAGCCCTCGGTCGCTTAAATGACATAAACGATGTGCGGGAAGTCATCGTGGGAGAAAAGCGCGGGGGAGGAGGCACGGTTTCTGGAGATCGCGTGCCGGTGCGCGTGCGCGACGTGGGCACGGTTGATCTGGAATATCAAGAGCGAGAAACCATTGTACGCCTCAATGGACGGGAATGCGTTGGCCTCGCCATTTACAAAGAAGCCGGCAGCAATACAGTCGCCGTGGTCAATACGGTATTGGATGCGATAGACGATATCGAAGCAGATCTGAGCGGCATGCGGTTTACAACCGTCGAAAATCAGGCGCGATTTGTCGAAGACGCCATAGGTGAAGTCGAAACATCTGCCATTCATGGGGCAATTTTGGCAATTTTCGTGCTTTTGATCGCGTTGCGAAGTTGGACGGTGACGCTGGTGATTGCGTTGGCGATTCCCATTTCCGTATTGGCGACGTTCTCGCTCATGTACTTTGAAGGGCTGTCCCTGAATATTATGACGCTGGGCGGATTGGCCCTGGGCGCGGGCATGCTCGTTGACAATGCCATTGTGGTCATTGAAAACATTTATCGCCATCTCGAAAGTGGCGAGGATGCGCGCACAGCATCGAGTCGCGGAGCCTCTGAAGTCGGCGTGGCAATTCTGGCCTCAACGCTGACGACCGTGGCTGTTTTTTTGCCCATTGTCTATTTGCAGGGGCTGGCGGGCAAACTCTTTGTGGATCAGGCGTGGACAGTAGCATTTTCGCTGCTGTCATCACTGGTTGTGGCAATGACGACGATTCCGATGCTGACGTCGCGTATTTTCAGGCGGCTGAATACCACGCGTCACACGACCATTCGGTCGGACAAATACTATCGGTTTCTCAATGGTGTTTTGAACCGCAAACTCATCATGCTCGGCGTCGTGCTGCTCATTCTGGGTGGGACGGGATATATCGCCCGCGAGTTGCAGACCGAATTTATCCCACGCGAAGATCAGGGGCTGTTTCAAATTGACCTCACATTGTCCGAAGGCTCGCGTGTGGAACTGAGCGATCAGGTCGCCCTGCACGCCAAGGAGATTGTCGAAAGCGTTGGCGGAAGCGATGTGGCACATGTGTACGCACTGGTCGGCCTCAATCCCGCTCTGGTATCGAGCGGAGGCGAACCAACGGGTCCCAATCGCGCGACCCTATCGGTGGCTTTGCACACACAGCGGTCGCGCAGCGTCAGCGAGTTGGTGCGCGATCTGGATCCCATTTTGAGTGCCATGCCCGATATCGAGGTGAAATACAAGTTACACGAAACCGCGCTCGAAGGCGTGATGGGAGGGCAAGAAGCGCCCATTCAGGTCGAAGTGTCTGGGGAAAATCTCGATATTTTGGCACGCATCACAAAAGAGCTTCAGACGAGGATCGAGGATCTGCCTTCGGTGTACAATGTGCGCACGAGTTTTCAAGGCGGACAGCCAGAAATCGATCTGGCGATTCGCGATGAAGTGGCATCGGCTTTTGGACTGACTACCCAGACCATCAGCCGCACATTGGAAAGACAACTGTCGGGTGAAGTTGCCGGCGAATTGTCAAAAGACCAGCGCACGAGGGATATCCGCGTGAAATATCGAGATATGGACCTGCGCGAACTCCACACCATGCAAATCGAAGGATCAGATGGCGCGATCCTGACATTGGGGGATATTGCCGAACTCAATATTATTGAAGGTCCCCGCGAAATTTTGAGAGAAAATCAGCAGCGCGTGGGGCGCATTACGGGCTATCTCACAGAAGGGCGCATTTTAAGTGAAGCCATTGCCGACGTACGCGCCATCATGCAGGAAATGGTTGTGCCGTCCGGGTATCGCGTTGAAATTGGCGGGGAAGAGCGCGAACGCGCGGCGTCATTTGAAAGTCTCAAATTCGCACTCCTGCTTTCAATTGTTCTGGTCTATATGGTTATGGCATCGCTGTTTGAATCCACGCTCCATCCGTTCACCGTCATGTTTTCCGTTCCCTTAGCTGGCGTCGGCGTAATATTTGGATTCTATCTTTTGGGCGAACCGCTCAGTGTAATGGCCTATATCGGCATTATTATGCTGGGTGGTATTGCGGTCAACGATGCGATTGTGCTCGTGGATCGCATCAACCAGCTCCGGCAAGCTGGCTTGACGCTGCGAGAAGCAATTCTCCAGGGTGGTCAAGACCGCTTGCGCCCCATTATGATGACGAGTGCGACGACCATTCTCGCTCTGCTGCCCATGGCACTCGGCTTTGGCGAGGGGGCAAAATTGCGCGCGCCTATGGCGATTGCCGTCATTGCCGGATTGGTGACATCGACATTGATGACCTTACTCGTGATACCCACCATGTATGAACTAATTGATCGACTTCGGGGGAAATCCGCGTGACACTTGCTGGTATTGCCGTTCGGCGGCCCGTGACCACGGCCATGTTTTTTCTTGGTCTGGCTATTTTAGGCGCGATTTCACTGGATCGGTTGCCCGTTCAGATATTTCCCGAACTCGTTCGCCCGGAAGTCTTTATCACAGTTACTCAGCAGGGCTACTCGCCCGAGCAGGTCGAGCGGGAATTGGTGATGCCCGTCGAGGGAGAAGTAGGCAAACTTGAAGGCATTGAGGCGTATGAGTCCTTTTCTCGTCAGAACAATGGCCAGATACGCATTTCTTACGCGCCCAATACGGATATGAAATTCGCTCTGTTGCAGCTCGAGAGCCGCATCACGCGCCTGCAATCGCTTTTGCCCGAAAGAACGCGGGTCAACATACAGCGCTTTGATTCCTCTGATCTGAGTGCCTCGGTGATGCAAATCCACGTGCTGGGCGAAGGCGATATAAACTGGCTACGCGAATTTGCCGAGGAGAAAATCAGGCCAGAATTGGAAGCGGTCGATGGCGTTGTCAACGCGCAGGTCCTGGGCGGGCAAAGGACAGCTATTGAAATTATTGTCGATCCATTGATGCTGCAGGCGCACCAGCTTGCGATGTCTGATGTTCGCAATCGCATCAATGCTTTTAATACGCGGCGGCAATATCTCGGGCGGGTGTACGACGGCGACCAGGCTTATGCGGTCAGCATTCAGGGGCAATTTACAGACCTCGTGCAAATCCGCAGAGTCGTTATCAAACCCGAATTGCCCCTGCATCTGGGCGACATTGCCCAAATTCGCTACGGCCTTCAGGAGCGTACAGATCTGCAGCGCATCAATGGCAAACCCGCCGTTGGCATTCGCATTCAAAAAGACGATGAAGCCAATCTCATCGAACTTGCAGGAGAACTCGAAGACACCATCGAACGCGTCAACCGCGATCTCGCCTATGAAAATATCCAGCTCGTGATCAGCCAGAATCTGGCAGAGATTATGAACGAAGCCCTCAATACCCTCAAACTGGCCGCTGTTGTCGGGGGATTGCTCGGGCTTTTTGTTTTGTTCTTGTTTTTGAGAAATCTGCGTTTTGTCGCTGTTTTGCTCCTCGCCATTCCGTGTTCTTTGCTGCTCACATTCAATCTGATGTATATGTGGGATCTCAGTTTGAATGTGCTCTCGCTGTGTGGCCTCGCGCTTGCAATTGGTATGTTGATGGACAACAGCATCGTGGTCATGGAAAATATCTTCAAGCATTTTGAACAGGGTAAATCCCCCAAAGAAGCCGCAAAAGCCGGAACCGATGAGGTTGCACGCGCCGTTGTTGCGGCTACAGCGACTACGATTACGGTTTTTTTGCCCGTTGTTTTTATTCAAAGCGATTTTCAGGATATCCTGCGGGAACTCGCGTTGTCCATGGTATTTCCGCTGCTTGCCTCTCTCCTTGTCGCGCTCACACTCGTGCCTGCCCTCGCATCGAAAACCCTTTCTCTCACATCTCGACCACCGACGGAAACAGGCGTATTGATCGAGATGTACACCGTATGTCTCAAAGCGGGCTTGCGCCATAGAATCAGCGTGTCACTGGGCATTGCCGGCGCGCTTGTCGTCACGCTGATCATTTCTTTTTTCTTTATGCTACAACAGGATATCCGCCAGGAAGAAAGCCGTTTTACCGTCTATATCAGCATGCCTGAAGGCACGACTATTGAAGCCCTCGATGCTGTTGTTGGCGAAATTGAAAGTGCTGTGCGAGATCTCAAAGGTATAGATCGCTTTACGACCAGTATCAGCGAAACCCAGGCGAGTATCAATGTGGAGCTTTTGCCCTTAGCCGAACGCCCCGACCAGATTTCTGTCGATCTCATCAAGGAGAATCTCGAAGAGTCATTCGGTGATGTCCAAAATGCAATTGTGAGTTATGAGGCCATCGCGCGTACGGGTAGGGGAGGTGGTGGTGGCCGAGGCGGTGGGGGAGGCGGCGGTATTCGAGGCACCCGCCAGGCATCTGGTGGATTCAATCTGGAAGGGGGCACCCCTTCGGAAATGGCTGTAATTCGCGGCTATGATTTCACGGTGCTTCAAATGCTTGCCGACGATCTGGTCTATCGCCTCGAAGAATTGGAGGAACTCGATCCCAATAGCGTGCAGGCCGATGCAGAACGCGGCGCATCTGAAGTGCATGTTTTGCCCGATGAAGAAGTGATGTTTGATCGGCGATTGCAGGTTCGCCAGGTGCTCAATGCAGTATCCGACGCCAATCCGCGCGGTGCGCGGTCCAATATCGCATTTCTCACACCCGAAGGTGTGGAAATCCCGATTGATATTCGCAATGTTGAAGATCCCGAAGAAGAAGGGGAAGGCATTGCGGGCTTGAGACAGACGCCGATTCTGGGTACGGGGGGGACGTACATTCCCCTTGTGGAAGTTTCGCATGTGCGCCGGGATCAGGGCAGGAGCATGATTTTGCGCACCAATCAATCGCGGCGCGTAATTGTGTCCTATCGCTTCGCCGACGAAATTTTGCAATCTCAGCCTCTGCTGGAAGCCTCCCGCGATTATGTGCAAGCTGTGGTCTCTGAAATGGTACTTCCCGAAGGGTATAGTATCGAAATGATCGAGGCAGAGGAAGAGACGATTTATTACTGGATGCTCGGCATTGCTGCACTGCTCATTTTTATGATTTTGGCCTCTTTGTTTGAATCGCTTTCTGCGCCTTTGATTATTCTGTGTACGTTGCCCACGGCAATTATTGGATCGTGCTGGGCCCTGGTCTTATCGGGTACGGGATTGACCCAACAAGAAGGCCCAATGGCACTGTTGGGATTTATTGTTTTGCTCGGTATTGCCGTCAACAATGGGATCGTGCTGATCGATGCGATTGGAACCCTTCGCAATCGCCGCGGATTCAGGCGAGAACGCGCGGTGCTCGCGGCGAGTCGGTCGCGTGTGCGCCCCATTTTAATGACTTCAGCGACCACCATTTTGGGCGTTTTGCCTCTGGCACTCACGTTTGGCGGCGATTACGAAATTTGGCCGCCCTTTGCGATTACGGTGCTGGGGGGAATGGCGGTTTCAATGGTATCTACCCTCGTATTTATACCCGTGATGTACATGGGAATTGACCAGATCAAAGCCTGGTTGGCGGATATTGGCTGGTTCGGGATCGTATTGGGGACGGCAGCCGCTGCGGGATTGACGTATTGGGTTGACGATTATTACCAGAGTTTGTTCTGGACCTGTCTTTTGGCATTGCCGGCGTGGATGTTGTGTATGAGCGTGGTCTGGATTGTGCAACGCATTTATCGCGCGCGTATGGCTTCTCTTGCTGAGATCGGGAATATTGAATATCTCGAAATTCGCAATCTGACAAAAATTTACGGCGCGCCGGGGCGGTTTAAGCACGAATGGGATCGCTTCAAGCGCCGCAATCAGCGCCTTTTAGAGCGCGGACAGGTATTGGTAGATAAAAAGGCGATTCGAGATAGTTTGTGGTGGAAGTTACCACTTGTGGTACTTTTGATCTATTTAGAAACCTATTTTGAACAGGGATCCTGGATCTTTTTGACGGGGCTTGCTATATGGGGTCTTATACATCACCTTGTGCTTTGCGCGGCAGCTTTGCGCGATTTTCAGATTGAGAACAGATGGATATCACAAATCGCCCAATTGATTTTGCCGCTGGTCTTTGTCGCCTTTATCCATTGGCGTTTGGAACTTATATCTTTGACTATAGCCACTTCTGCAATCTACTTTCTCTATCGCATCATCGGATTTTTGGCAAATCGCGTCGCACGAGGTCGCGTTGATCCCGAACATATACCGGGAAAGTTGGGCCCTGTAAAAGGCATTGTGTACCGCGGTGCTGCAGCCGTTCCCCTGATTGGCGTTCCCCGTCCGCAATTTCAGGCTCTCGGCGGTGTGAGTCTCGATATACCACGCGGCATGTTTGGCCTTCTGGGTCCCAATGGCGCGGGCAAGACCACGCTGATGCGAATTGTCTGTCGGGTTTTGTCGTCAAATTACGGATCTGTGCTCGCCAATGGCAAAATACCGCTTACACATCGGAATATGCAGGGGGTGATTGGATATTTGCCGCAGCACTTTGGCCTGTATCTTCACATGTCTGCGTATAATTATCTGGAATACCGCGCGCTTTTGGAGGGATTTAAGGACGGGGTGGCACGGCGCAATCGCGTACAGGAATGTCTGGAGCAGGTCAATCTGTGGGATAGGCGCGACGATCCGATCGGTTCATTCTCCGGCGGTATGAAACAGCGTGTGGGTATTGCACAAACTCTGTTGCACTTGCCGCAAATTATTGTGGTGGATGAACCGACAGCGGGATTGGATCCACTCGAGCGAATCCGGTTCAGAAATTTGCTGGCGCGATTTAGCCAGGAAAAGATCATTATTTTTTCCACGCATATTGTGGAAGATATTTCGGGCAGTTGCAACCAATTGGCCGTGCTGAATCACGGTAAGCTGCTTTATACGGGAACCCCGATTGAGATGCGCGATTTGGCGCGCGATAAGGTGTGGGACGCCCTGCTACCAGATCAGCGCTTTGAAGCGTTAGAACGCGATCTGGATATGATTACGCATGTGCGCGTACCCGATGGGATTCGAGTGCGATTTCTCGCCACTGATCCCATCCCAGAAGCATGTCCAGTTACGCCCACCCTCGAAGATGCGTACCTCTACCTTTTGCGACATGGCGATGAATACAAACAGTCTAACATGGCGTGAGTTGCTCTTTTTCGTCGGAAAGATGCACAGCCTGAGCATGAGAATCGTTTTTCACCGCAAAATGATTTTTATGTTCGGCGGAATTGTGGCGTATTACGCAATTTTGTACGCAATTGCAATCTGGCGTCCAGGCGAGGGGTTTTCAGTTGAGCAAGCCCTCCATGTATTGGTCGAAGTGCCGGGGACAGTGCTTGCAATTTATATGACGATGGATCTGGTGTCGGGGGAGAGGGATAAGGATACGCTTGAGATTTTGTTCAGCACGGCGATCAGCCACTATGCGACGTGGTCTGTGAGAATTGTGTCGATCAGCGCTGCACTATTTGCCACGCTGATGGCAATGAGCACGATTTCCTACTATTTTTTCGCGGAGTTCCCCTATGTCCTGGGGGGATTGAATGCCTGTATTCCCGCCTTTTTTATGGTGGGAGCCACATTTTTGTTTTCTGTTTTGTGTCGCAGTGGGAATGCGGCAGGTATGCTCGCTGTTGGGCTTTTGATTGCGATTTTGCTTTCTACCGAGACGTTTGAAGATACATCGTATTACCTTTTTCTCAAGCCATTTGATCCGCCTTCAGATTTAGATACCAGCCTGTGGGTAAATCGCGTAGTCTTAAACCGCACGGGCATTGCCATTCTCGGTATATTGTTCATTTTTCTGGCTCTGAGACGAATGATAGAGCGCGAAAAGCTACTGTGATAGCGTCCAAAGCGTCCGCAGATGACGCAGAAAGACGCAGATGAAAAGCAAAAGCAACATCCATAGAAAAGCCCCTCGTCAATATAGACCAAGGGCTTTTTATGTTGTTTGAACTACCATTTGCAGGGATTTTTAAATGAATAAAAATGTCGCCTATTCCGAGACCTCATGGCCGTTCATCCTTCCTGCGATTTTACTGTATTTGGCTATTGCTATAATAGTCGTTTATTTTAAGGGACTGGAATTTAGAACTTATTTGGCTATCGCTATTATATTTGTAGGAAGTTGCTATATGTTTCTGCTTTACTGGCGTTACGCAATTCAGATAGACGATACAACAATCTCGTTTGGTTATCACTTTACCGGAAAAGAAAAAGTTTTATTGAATACAATTGAGTATGCTGAGATTCTCATCTTTGATCGAAAAAATCCTACCACACGCTTCGGCATTAATAGATTGGGAGGGCCTCCTGTTCGGTTGACGGGGAGGTTGATCAGGTTGAGATTGAATGAAGAATACCTTACCCGGTATAAACTCAAGCGAAAAAAGAAGGTGAAACAATTAGTACTTGTATCGAGAAAGCCCGAATCGGTTTTGTCCGTGCTATCAGAAAAAGGCGTTCCAGTGCAACGGATGCAACGGCAAAGAACTGAATAACATTTTTTTCTTTATCTTGCCCAAAATGTGCAATTTATATACCTTAGCACCTTAATATCTCATCATAGGGTAGGGAAGGAGATCATTCATGCAGTCACCACAGCCGCAACAAGAAGACATACTGGTCTGGTTCCTCAAGGTTTGGGGGCAGATTGAAGCAAATTATATCAGAATCCTCACGGGATTTGGCATTGCCATTGTCGCTGCGCTGATAGTCCTCTTTTTTTATCGCACGCAAACACAACACGCAGAGGCGGCTCGCATAGCTCTTGGAGACGTTTATATTGCGCTTTATGAAGGGCGCGTGGAGGATGCGCTTGCCGCATCTCAGGAAGTAATAGAAACCTATGCAGGTGAAGCCGAAGCGGGCGAAGCATTGATGGCGCTGGCCAATTTGCACTATGAAGAAGGACGTATCGCAGAGGCTCGCACATATTTTCAACAATATCTGAACGAATATCCAACAGACGGACCATTGGGTTATGGTGCCTGGTCGGGTTTGGCATCATGTCTTGAAAGCGAAGAAAAATTCGCCGAAGCAGGCCAACAGTTCGCAGCCTTCGCCGAAGCACATCCCGGATCGCCTTTTGCGCCGATAGCTCTGAAGGAAGCCGGCAGATGTTACGAACTCGGAAAAATGCCTCAGCAGGCGAGCGATGCGTATCAAAAGATCGTCAAAGAATACGATGAGTCATCCGTCACGAGATTTGCACGCGGGCAATTGAGCATGATGGGTATTGAGATAGATTAGCGCAAATCTTTGAATTTGGCACAATACCATAAATAAAACCCTGGGAAGCAGAAAAACGCTTCTCAGGGTTTTATTTTTTAGGAAAAAGTCTTGAGGTTCCCAAATAGACCAAAATTGGCCTGATTGGCAGATGATAGGACTCGTCAAAAAATAACAGCAAAAATTGCGGTATAAGATACATTATGTAAACTTAATGTAAAAACCAACCTGAAACTGCTGTGTAATGCCCATCCTTGTATCAAAACTTCGTTTATACCCATTATTTCATTTTACCGGTGTTTGTGGCTGTTGGTCTCCCACATCCGCGTGTGCAAGTCCAAGAGCGCGTTGATATAACAGATCTGACAGCCGTTTATTCTCTTCGCGGAGTTTCTGAATCGTTTCAGCGTTTCTCTGAGCGGTTATTTCCACTTCTTTTTGTTCTTTACGCAGCCAATTTGCGTCTTGTTCCGCTTGTTTTTCCCTTTCTTTTGCCATATTCAGCTCTTCTCGTGTCTTTTCGAGTTCTTCTTTTAGGGCACGTGCTTCCGTCCATCCAGAGGCTGATGACGCCTCTAATTGCGCATTGCGTTCGTTAACACTGCGAATTTCCGCTCTCAGCTCCCTTTCAACTGTTTCGATCGCTGCCAATTTTCCCAATTGCTGTTGTTGAGCTTCAAATTCAGATTTTTCGACGAGAATTTGATCGGGATTGTGGCTTATATCAATCTCATTTTCTCTCATTTTTTTTCCATGTTTTTTCCTGAATAATTCCTCAATTTCATCTCTGGATATTCGCCAGGTCCCATTCCATTTTTCAGGCTTTAAAAAACCTCTATTTATGTAATTTCTTATTGTTTTATCGGTTACTTCGAGAATTTTCGCTGCTTCGCGGATTCCGTAACTTTCCATCTTTTTCCCTTTTTTGAAGTTCCATTTTATTTACAATTATTTTCCATTAAATTAACACTATTTTTCCGTATTGTCAAGGAGCAAAATAACAAAAAAAGAGGCACAAATAATGAATTTTTGTTATTTTTCGAGAAAAAGACGTATTTTACACGGATTTTCAAAAAATAAATGCGAAAAAACAACGAAAGGCTAAAATATGGCAAAAAACAAGACGATGTCTCAAAAAATGAATATTTCAATAAATATGGGACAAAAAACTAAGTATAAAAAATGGGACCGAAACTGAGTATAAAAAAACAGGAGAGATAGCTAAATTCAAAAAAACAAGGACCAGAGAGGATAAAACTGAAATTTGAAACAAAAAGAGAGGAGAAAATAGTTGGAAAACTTAAAAAAAACCCCACTAAACGAAATACACCACAAAACCAACGCCCGAATGGTTCCATTTGGCGGCTGGGAAATGCCAGTCCAATACGAGGGGATAGTCGCGGAACATCAAGCGGTGCGATCACAAGCCGGACTTTTTGATGTCTCGCACATGGGAGAATTTGAATTTAGAGGCAAAGGAGCCAGGAAACTGGTCCAATATCTAACAGCGAATGACATAGACCTCATTGGTATTGGCCGCGGTCAGTATTCTTTATTCCTCAACAAAAATGGCGGCGCAATTGACGACATCATCGTTTACCGCCTCGGCGAGACAACCTACCTGATCGTCGTAAACGCCTCAAATGTCGATAAAGACTGGAAACATGTCCAATCGATGGCAAAATCATTTCATAACGTTCAGATAACCAATCGCAGTGAAGAAATTGCCCTTCTCGCGCTTCAAGGACCAGGAGCAGAGGCTGTACTCTCCCCTATCGCGAGCCGGGACCTCTCTGAAATCGGTTTTTTCCGCATTCGCAAAGCAGAACTCGCGGGAATACCCGTTCATATTGCCCGCACGGGATATACTGGCGAAGGAATGAATGGATTTGAGATATTTACACGAACAGAAGACGCTGCGGCAATATGGAATGCCCTCATCGCATCACCCGATGTATCACCTGCAGGGTTGGGCGCACGGGATACACTCCGCATCGAAGCCTCCCTCCCCCTCTACGGTCAGGAACTCGACGAGGCAACAACACCATTAGAAGCCGGATTGCACAGATTCGTCTCACAGGCGGGCGGATTCTCGGGCGCCGAAGCCCTTGAGAAACAGCGCGCGAATGGCCCGACAAAGACACTCGTGATGATCGAAATGATCGACCGCGGCATCCCCAGACATGGTTACGAAATCCTGGATTGTTCGGGAAATACAATTGGCCAAGTCACCAGTGGCACAACCGCGCCCTATCTAAAAAAGAATATCGCAATGGGTTATGTCCCTCCCAATTATTCAGAAATTGGGACAGAACTCGCCATTGCGATCCGAAACCGCGCCCTCAAAGCGCGAATTGTTCCCAGACCTTTTTTTAAGCGGTAACTCTATACAATACTTCGGACAGTTTTTGGCTGTAGAAGGTTCTTTGAAATCAACAAGTTATATGAGGCCAAATGTTTTATTTTTTACTTAGGTCTGCACCCTGAGTTTGATAAAAAAACATGTCCTTCTATAAACCATTGTTTTATGGAAACTTAGAATTTTAGGCTGGTTAAAAATCTATCGAAAAGTGTCCGAACCATTGTCTATAAAAAATAAAAAGAGACAGGTTTTCACCTGTCTCTTTTTATTTGTAACATTCCTTGTAACGGTTACACCACAATATTGACCAGCCGATTGGGAATGACGATTATCTTTTTGGGGTCTTGATCCTGGACATGCGCTTGTACATTCGGCTGGTCTAACGCCAAGCTTTCAATCTCCTCCTGCCCAGCATCAACCTCTACTTCCATGCGAGCACGGACTTTGCCATTGACCTGAACTGGCATCTCAATTGTTGCTGGTCGAGCGAGCTCTTCGTTCCATTTCGGCCAATTCTGTTGATGAACGCTGTACTCTCCCCCAATGCGCGACCACAGCTCTTCGGAGAGATGTGGCGTTATCGGTGCCAGGAGCAAGATAAGCGTCTCAATGGCTTCTTTCCACACATCCGTATGCACAACAGGCGTATTGTGGGCTGCCGACAAACCATTGCTAAATGTCATGAGCGCAGCCAGCGCTGTATTAAACCCAAAGGTTTCAAAATCTTCAGACACCTTACGGATAGTCTGATGGGTTAAGCGCCGCAGATCCTCCTGGGCTTCTTGCGTAGCATCGCCCTTTGCTGGAGCACCATTTTCAACTACTATACGCCACACGCGGTTCAAAAATCTCGGAATACCTTCCACACTCGATGAATTCCAGGGACCACCCTGTTCCCACCGACTCAGAAACATCAAATAAGCCCGAATGCAATCTGCTCCATACTGTACAATCAGATCGTCAGGATTGACAACATTGCCTTGAGACTTGCTCATTTTTTCTTGATCTTCACCCAGAATAACGCCCTGATTAAACAAGCGAGTCATCGGCTCATCATCACTGACAAGGTCCATATCGCGCATGGCTTTGGTGAAAAATCGCGTGTAAAGCAGATGCATAGTCGCGTGTTCTATACCCCCTGTATATTGATCGACGGGCAACCAGTATTCACCCTCATGAGGCTCGAAAGGTCCCGTATCGTAATGTGGGCTTAAATAGCGATATTGATACCAAGAAGAACACATAAAGGTATCCATTGTATCCGTCTCTCGCTGGGCTGGTGCGCCGCATTTGGGACAGGTCGTGTGCAGAAATCCTTCGTGGTATTTGAGAGGAGATTCACCCGTTGGCAAAAATTCTGCATCATCGGGTAGCACTACGGGTAGGTCATGCACTGGCACGGGAACAATGCCGCATGCATCACAGTAAATAATCGGTATGGGACATCCCCAATAACGCTGGCGGGAAATCAGCCAATCGTGAAGGCGGTAATTGACTTTTCGCTCACCAATATCTCGGGATTCCAGATCATTAGCCACTGCATCTTTTCCATCTTCAGAGGACAAACCATCGAATTGTCCCGAATTTACCATGCGTCCCGCATCGGTATATGGCTGGATGAGTGTTTCACCGTCCCAATCATCCGGGGCAATCACTACGGGAATGGACAACCCATACTTTTTTGCAAAATCAAAATCGCGTTCATCGTGTGCAGGCACAGCCATAATGGCTCCGGTGCCATATTGAAGCAATACATAGTCCGCAATGTAAATAGGGACATCGGCATTGTTCATGGGATTAATCGCATAAGCACCGGTGAAAACGCCATCCTGTTCTTTATCTACAGAAAGCCGCTCGATTTCCGATTGCCGTTCGGCTTTGACACAATATGCTTTAACAGCTTCCCGTTGGTCGGGCACTGTTATCTCATCAACCAATGGATGTTCGGGGGCTAAAACCGCAAAAGACATGCCAAAAATGGTATCTGGGCGCGTTGTGAACGCGCGAAACGATGACTCTGAATTTTTGACGCGCATTTCAAATTCAACGCCCTCACTGCGTCCGATCCAATTTTCTTGCATGGCCTGTACGCGGTTGGGCCACTCAATTTTTGAAAAATCGAGTAATTCTTCAGCATATCTGGTAATCCGAAATAGCCATTGGTCCAGGTCTTTTTTAATCACGGGTGTATTACACCGCTCACAGTGCCTGTCCTCCCCCCAAACCTGCTCTCTGGCCAGAGTAGTATTGCACTGTGGGCACCAATCAACGGGGGCTTTCTCTCGATAAGCCAGACCATTGGCGTAAAATTTGAGGAATAACCACTGCGTCCATCTATAATATTCGGGCAAACAAGTGATCGCTTCGCGCGTCCAGTCAAACATTGCACCCATTGTTTTCAGTTGTTCGCGCATGCGTTCCACATTGTCCAATGTCCATTTAGCCGGGTGAATACCCCGTTGGATTGCAGCGTTTTCAGCGGGCAATCCAAAAGCATCAAAACCGATGGGAAACAGTACATTGTGTCCCTTCATTCGCATATATCGCGCCCGAACATCAGAGGGAACAATCGCATACCAGTGACCAATGTGGAGATCACCCGAAGTGTAAGGCAACATAGTCAAAGCATAGTGCTTGGGGCGGTCAGAATCGATTTGACTGCGGTACAGATCAGTATCTTCCCAGCGTTGACGCCATTTTTTTTCAATCTCAGAAAACTCGTAAGCCATTGAAATACAACTCCTAAGGATATAATCTTTGCAAAAGTCGAGGAAATGGAATCGTCTCGCGGACATGGGACAATCCGCATATCCACGCGACGGTACGCTCAATACCCAATCCAAAACCGGAATGCGGCACCGATCCATAGTGCCTGAGGTCCAGGTACCACTGGAACGGCACCTCGTCAAGACCGTGTTCGGCGAGCTTCCGCCGCAAGACCTCCAGATCGTCCTCGCGCTGTCCCCCACCGACGATTTCGCCATATCCTTCGGGAGCCAACACATCCATACACAATGCCAGTTGGGAATCTTCTGGATCCCCCTTCATATAAAAAGCTTTACAAGCTGCCGGATACCGATGCACAATCACGGGGCGATCGTGTGCATTGGCCAACACGGTTTCATCCTCAGCGCCAAAATCCTCCCCCCATGTGTGATCGCAACCCGCGTCTTTTAGCAACTCATGTGCATCCGAATAAGATATCCTGGGAAATGGTTTTTGCACCCGTTGTAGGGGCGCAAGATCGCGTTGCAAGGTTTCAAGTTCAGACCGACAGGTTTCTATCACACGCTGAACAACACAACAGATAAAGTCTTCAGCCAGGTCCATATTACCCGATAGATCCATATAGGCCACCTCTGGCTCGACCATCCAAAATTCGGTCAAATGACGCCGCGTCTTGGATTTCTCAGCGCGAAAGGTCGGTCCAAAACAGTACACCTTTCCAAACGCCATAGCTGCTGCTTCCATATATAGCTGACCACTCTGTGTCAGATATGCTCTCTCATCGAAATAATCGGTTTCAAAAAGCGTACTGGTGCCTTCACAGGACGACGGTGTAAAAATGGGCGCATCAACAAGTGTGAAGCCATTGTTGTCGTAATAATCGCGACAGGCTTTGACAATTTCAGCACGCACACTTAAAATGGCGTGTTGACGCGATGAGCGCAGCCACAAATGACGATGATCCATCAGAAATGCCGTGCCGTGTTCTTTGGGCGTAATCGGATAATCCTCCGCGCGATGCACAATTTCGATATCGCTGACGCCAATTTCAAAGCCGATGGGCGAACGCGCATCGGCCCGAACCACCCCCGTCACGCGAAGGGCCGACTCTTGCCCCAGGTCTGAAGCCTTTTCAAAAACGTCTGGCGAGACATCGCCCTGAAACACCACGCACTGAATCGTACCAGCGCCATCTCTGATCTGAAGAAAGTGCAATTTTCCACTTGACCGTTTGTTGTACAGCCATCCCTCAATCACAACTTCTTTATCTTCCCATGCACTTACGTCGTTTATCCTGATGATATCTGGCATATTATCGTTCCCTGAGAATAAAAAAACGAAAGACGACCGGGTACATCTGCTTGCCCACCGATCGCCTTGTGTTTTTTTCGTGTATATACAAATCTCACGATCTTTGGGGGGGGCGTTGCCTACCCTGCGGATTTGAACCACCATTGGGTTTGTCGATAAGGACTTTGCGGCTCAGTCGAATTTTGCCCTGATCGTCGATAGCGATCACTTTGACCCGAACTTTTTCGCCTTCACTAAGCACATCGTTTACCTTGCGCACCCGGTGATGTTCAAGCTCGGAAATATGGCAAAGCCCATCCTTGCCTGGCAATATCTCGACAAACGCACCAAAGTCCGTGATCCGGCGCACTGTGCCATCGTAGATTCGCCCAACTTCTGGCTCTTCGACGAGTGCTTCAACCATACCCATTGCGGTTTCACCGGCTTGCGCATCTAAAGAGGTGACCGTAACCAGCCCATCGTCCTCGACTGAAACCGTCGCGCCTGTCTCTTCAATGCTGCGAATGGTCTTCCCTCCCGGGCCAATAACCGCACCGATTTTTGCCGGATCAATTCGGATGGACAAAATGCGTGGCGCGTATTCCGACAAGCTCGTTCTCGGCGCGGAAATAGCTTCTTCCATAAGACCGAGAATGTGGTCTAAAGCGTCTCGGGCACGAGCAAATGCCGCACTGAGAATCTCAAAACTTATACCGCCGATCTTAATATCCATCTGAATCGCCGTCAGACCCGATCGCGTTCCCGCTATTTTGAGATCCATATCACCCAAATGGTCTTCTTCGCCTAAAATATCTGTGAGAACCGCCCACTGATCCCCTTCCATGACCAGCCCTACACCAGCCCCGGCAACATGGCTTTTAATGGGCACGCCCGCATCCATCAAAGCGAGAGAGCCGCCACACACCGTGGCCATTGAAGACGAGCTGTTGGATTCTAAGATCTCGGAAACCAGCCGGATCGTATATGGAAAATGCTCTTCACTGGGCACGACAGGCTCGAGTGCCTTTTCAGCTAAAGCTCCGTGACCGACTTCGCGACGGCCGGGCGCTGCGATCCGCCCCGTTTCCCCAACACTGTAGTTGGGAAAGTTGTAATCGAGCATAAAGCTCTTGAACGATTTGCCCTCGAGATCATCTACCATTCGGGTATCCATCTTGCTTCCGAGCGTCGCCACACACAAAGCCTGCGTCTGCCCGCGCGTAAAAATACCGGACCCGTGTGCGCGAGGCAATACGCTCAGGTCGATGTCAATGGGCCGAACCTGATTGAGATCGCGCCCATCAATACGCTGATTTTCCGCAAGGATCATCGCGCGCATATCCTTTTTGATCAACCGATCTATTTCACCGCCAATTTCACTATCTTCAAAGTCTTCTGCGAGTGCTTCCCGCACCTCGGCGCGAATCGCGGACAATGTCTCTGCACGCGCCGCCTTATCCGGCATGCGATTGGCTGCGTGAATCTGCTCTGAAGCGCGTTCGGCAACAGCAGCGACAAGAGCCTCATTTTCTTCAGGCTCGTCGAAGGATCGTTTGGGTTTTCCAACACGGGCAATCAGGTCATCCTGTAATTCAATCAGTTGTACAATGCCTTGATGGGCGACGCGCAGTGCTTCTACGACATCACCATCGGCTACTTCGTGAAAATCGCCTTCAACTGAAATAATGGACTCGCGATTGCCCGATACCATCAGGTGGACATCGCTTTCTTCGAGTTGAGAAAGTGTGGGGTTGAGTACAAATTCTCCATCGACTCGTCCAACGCACACAGCACCAATGGGACCGTCAAACGGAATATCAGAAATGCACAGTGCAGCCGAAGCACCTGTCATTGAGAGCACTGCAGGATCATTTTCCCCATCAAAAGACAACACAGTGACATAAACCTGCGTTTCAAAATCATAAGCCTCCGGAAATAGGGGCCTGATTTGATGGTCGATTAAACGCGCATGCAATTTTTCAGTTGTTGAAGGTGCGCCCTCTCGCTTAAAAAAATTGCCGGGAATGCGCCCACCAGCATACATCTTTTCGCGATAATCGACTTGAAGGGGGAAAAAATCAAAATCCGAAGGTTTGTTATCGGAAACGGCAGCCACCAGCACAATAGTTTCACCGTACTGCATCCACACTGCCCCGTGCGACTGTTTGGCCACCCGACCCGTTTCAATGGACAGTGGACGACCAGCATATTCAAGCTCTACTTTTGTTATCATTCTATCTCCTAATATTTACAAAACACATCTATTCCAGCGCCCTGGCAAAAGGGCCAGAGATACGGCCAACTGCTGGAATACAAAAAAACTCAACCGCGAATATCCAGTGCCGCAATCAAGCTACGATAACCTTCTAAATCTACGCGTCGCAAATACCGCAACAGACGGCGACGACGCCCAACCAGTTTGAGCAGGCCTCGACGCGAGTGATGATCTTTCTTGTGGGTTTGAAAGTGTTCGATGAGTTGTACAATACGCTCTGTAAGTTGCGCAATCTGGACTTGTGGCGATCCCGTATCGCCTTCTTTGCGCCCGTATTGTGCGATCAACTCTGCCTTCTTTTCTTTTGTTAACGCCAAAATTTACCTCCATCGGTATGATGCCGCGAAAGCATATCTTCCGCGGTCTGTATATCTGCCTGGATCTGTTCGATCAAAGCTTCTTTGCTACCAAATTCACGCTCTCCGCGAATGCGATACAAAATCTCAACGGGTAAAATTTTTCCATAGAGATTTTGTGAAAAATTGAGCAAATGCACTTCACAACGCGCTGAATCCCCCCCAAATGTAGGGCGTTTGCCGTAATTGACAACGGCGATGTAGGGCTGCTCCAGCCTGGCAACACCAGCATAAACCCCCGGCACCGGCAAGAGTTTTCCCGGTGTTTCAAACAGGAGATTGGCAGTGGGAAAACCAAGTGATCTACCCCGCTTTTCTCCCTCTACCACACGCCCCCACAAGGGGTAAGGGTGTCCCATAAGCTGAACAACCGCATCCAGGTCTCCTTTCAGGAGTGCGTTGCGAATGCGGGTACTGCTCACAGGTTTTTCGGCGATGCACACAGCAGGCGGAGAAAAAACAGAGAAACCAAACTGTTTTCCCAAACTTTTCATCGTCTCAAACCCGCCCTGGCGCCCCCTTCCAAAACCGTGGTCATAACCTACAATCACAGACCTGGCGCTGAGTTTATCAACCAGAAAGCTTTTGACAAATACCTCGGGAGACAACTGCCGGAGTGCGTCATCAAATCCAACAACAGCCAGAATATCCACCCCTAAAGAGGCGAGACAATGCTGTTTCTCTTCAAGCGATGTCAACACCCCGGGAGCATCGGCACCGTCGATAAACTGGCGGGGATGTGGATCAAAAGTGACAACGACAGATGTACCTCTACACGCCCGTGCCATATCGGTCATAGCTTCAATGACAGAGACATGTCCGATGTGTATGCCGTCAAATGTTCCAACAGTGACCACCGGGTGAGCAAGCGCAACCGGTTCTTCAAGCGTTATGGTGCGCATCATCAATTCTGGATCACGCGAATAGGCTTCAAAACGCCCTCGTCGATATGACCGAGACCGAGCAAAATACCCCGGGAATTTTGCACTGTTACAATATCCTGGACATCTGATAAAATATCGGTCACGGAATTGCCATTTGAAAAACGCCCCTGCTGCGCCTCTGTCAAACAAACCGATGACAGATCAGATAAAACAGCGTGGGGATTGAGCAACACGTCAGAAATACTTTCTGCACGCTCGAGTTCATAAACCGCAACACATTGTCCCAATTCAATACCCCCCACCGCGGTTCTGCGAAGCGTTGATAGATGAGCACCACATCCAAGCCGTTTGCCAATGTCGTCTGCAAGCGACCGAATATAAGTACCTTTAGAACAATGTACGTTCAGGTGCAAGAGCGGTGGTGCATAAACCGCAATATCGAGCTTGTGTACGCACACATCACGCGCAGGACGTTCAACCTCGACACCTCTTCGAGCGAGGTCATAAAGCCTGCGCCCCCCCATGCGGATGGCTGAATACATAGGCGGAACCTGCGCAATCGCCCCCCTGAATTCGACAACAGCGGCCTCGACTTGTGCATAATCGGCAGGTATATCCCCCGATCTACTGGTAACCACACCATCGGCATCGAGAGAATCGGTCGTCATTCCCAAACGCACAACCGCTCGATATTGTTTACTGCCGCCCGTAATATAGGAACTCAGGCGCGTATAGGCTCCCAGACAAAGTGGCAAAACGCCCGTTGCCATGGGATCAAGGGTACCTGTGTGCCCTACTTTTTTGATCCCAAAGTGCTTACGCACCCAACTGACAACATCTTGAGAAGTCCAGCCAGCGGGTTTGTCTATGGAAAGAAAGCCGTTTATGGGCACCACCTATGTGTTGAGACTATTGAGCAATTGCTCAATTCTCGCTCCCTGTGTGATGGAATCATCCCAGGCGAAAACCAACTCGGGCACATGTCGCAATTGAACGCGCTGAGCGAGCGCACGGCGCAAGAAAGATATTGCTCCCATCAGGCGCTCGAGCACCTCTGTTTGCTCTGCGGAGCCACTCATCACACTGATGTAAACCCTGGCTGTGCGCAGGTCACGAGTCATGGTGACAGCCGTAATCGTGATTTCGGACAGACCGGGGTCACGGGTTTCCGTGTGCAAAATTTCACTCAGGGCAACCTGAATGGCTTTTCCCACACTTTCTGGCCGATAAGATGGCATATCAGAGCAACTCCAACGAATAATCTACCACAATAAGGCGATCTTCTCGCTCGATGAAATCGACCACCTTTGACAATATCTGATTGGCATACCGCGAGTCGTTGGCAACTGTTGCAACACCTAATTGTGCTCTTTGCCAGCGGTCATTATCACCCAGTTCAGAAACAGATACATTGAATTTGTTGCGTGTGCGCGTCGTGATGCTCTTGAGCACGCTGCGTTTCTGTTTCAGCGAGGCGCATTCGGGCAAATACAGATCGAGATGACAAAAACCAATGGTCATTAGATCGAGCGGGTCGTTTCAATGAGTTCGTAAGTTTCAATAACATCGCCGACTTTGACATCGTTAAAATTTTCGATACCAATGCCGCATTCAAAACCGTTTTGCACTTCGCGAACATCATCCTTAAAACGCCGCAAAGATCCAATACGGCCTTCGTAAACAATGACGCCATCGCGCAAAACGCGCGCATTGGTCGTGCGGTGGATGAGTCCCTGAGAAACAAGACATCCGGCAATCGTGCCAACACTTGCCACCTGGAATAGCTCGCGCACTTGCGCTTCGCCCTGTACATTTTCTTCAATTTTGGGTGCCAACAATCCAGAAAGGGCAGCGCGAATGTCTTCGACGACTTCGTAAATTACGCGATACAAACGAATATCAACGCGTTCTTGTGCCGCAACCTCTCTTGCATTTGCATCGGGACGCACGTTAAAACCGATGATAATGGCATCAGAGGCTGATGCGAGCAAAATGTCAGATTCGGAGATAGCACCTACAGCGCGGTGAATCACCGATAAATGCACTTCTTCGTGTTCAATTTGCAATAGTGCGTCTTGCAGGGCCTCGACAGACCCATCGACATCGCCTTTAATAATCAGACGCAACTCCTCCATATTGCCCGTCTCAATCTGGTTGTGAATGTCGGACAATGATACCCGACGTACCCGATGATACTCTTGTTCGCGCCTGAGTTGCTGCCGTTTCTGGCTGATATCGCGGGCTTCGCGCTCATTTTCAACCACATGAAAAGTATCCCCTGCCTGGGGCAACCCAGCCAGACCGAGAACCTGAACCGGACGAGAAGGTCCTGCTGTTGTCACGGATATACCACGCTCATCGAGCATTGCGCGGACGCGCCCACTAAACATGCCTGTAATAAACGGATCACCAACTTGTAGCCTGCCTTCTTGCACGAGCACTGTTGCCACATTTCCTCGTCCTCGGTCGAGTTTTGACTCTACGATAGTGCCTTTGGCGCGCTTATCGGGATTGGCAACAAGTTCGAGCATTTCTGTTTCAAGAGCCAGTAACTCGAGCAAAGCATCGATATTTTGTCCCGTTTTGGCGGAAATTTCGCAGACTTGAACATTACCGCCATAATCCTCTACGACGACATTGTGCTCGGTCAACTCCCGTTTGATTTTGTCGGGATCGGAAGTTGGCAAGTCGATTTTGTTAATTGCCACGACGAGGGGCACGTTGGCCGCTTTGGCATGATCAATGGCTTCTACTGTTTGTGGCATCACACTATCATCTGCCGCTACGACCAGAACCACGACATCGGTTACGCTGGCACCTCTGGCACGCATTGCCGTAAAAGCTTCGTGCCCAGGCGTATCGAGAAAACAGATTTCACGATCAGCACCGAGTTCAACGTGATACGCACCAATATGCTGCGTAATGCCGCCAGCTTCACCTTCCATCACATTGGTCTCTCGGATATAATCCAAAAGAGATGTTTTTCCGTGATCCACATGCCCCATAATTGTAACCACTGGGGGCCTTGGTTTTTGACTATCTCCAGGCGCTTCTACCTCTGCTGCCAATACCTCTTCGCCGTATTCTTCGAGTTCTTCAACGCCGAAACCAAATTCATCGGCAACAAGCGTGATGGTGTCCATATCAAGGCGCTGGTTGATGGTCACCACCATGCCCAATTTGAGACATTGTGTGATGACTTCTGTAGGACGCACATCCATCTGAGAAGCGAGTTCGCCAATGGTTGTAAACTCATTGACTTTGAGAACTTGGCCGCCTGTGGTTTCGTCTTCAGGCGTTTCACTGTCTTGACGACGGCGACGGCGCACCCGTGATGGTGCCGCACCACTCGACATTTGCGCCAGTGTTCGACGCACATTTTCTGATACTTCACGCTCATCAACGACAGGACGTTTGCGTCTGCGACGGCGTTTTCGCGGAGGTCGCGTGCGACTTCTCTTTTCCTGTACAGGTTTTGCTTTGGGCTTGGTCTCTTCTTTTACTACGGGTTTTTCTTGTTCGGTTTTTGGCACTTTTGTTTTGGGTTCCTGCTGCACTGGCGTCTGACTGACATCTTCTACGACAACAGTCGGATAATCAGTTCGGCGTCTTCTGCGACGAGGACGCTGCCTGCTTTCGCTACCGGTCTCGGTTTTTTTATCCGACTGAACCGAACGGGTCCGGCTCACGCGAGGTTTTTGCTCGCGAATCTCGCGTTCTTTTTTCTCATCATCTTTGCGTCTGAGTTTTCGTCGCGTCGCCTGACGTTCTGAATCAAACTTCTTTTGTACCGCCTCGACCATTTCAGTCGTACAGATCGCCATGTGATTTTTGACTTCAAAACCAAGGCTTCTAATCTGCTCAACCATGGCAACGCTCGACAAATTGAACTCGCGCGCAATCTCGTAAACTCGTTTTTTCTTAACTGTTGTTTTGCCTGTTGTCTTCGTCAATAGGCTCACCTCCGATCATGCGTCATTTTCAGATGTGTCTTCAGTGGATTTTGCTGCCTCTGCTTGTAAAAGCGCTTGTTCTTCGCGGTAAGCAGATACTTTTGCATTGACCATTCCCTGCGCGGTCTCTCGCAATTTTTCAGCCGTCGTTTCGCCGATGCCAGGCACATTGAGCAACGTATTTAAGGATACGCGGACGAGGTCATTGGCAGACATAATACCCGCGGCCTCAAGGCGGTCGCGCGTCACTTGGCCAGTGCCGGCTACTTCGGCCAATGGCACTGTTGTAGCCTGGCGTTCGGCTTGTATTTCGTCATAGCGAGTTTCCGTCATGATATCGACATGCCAACCAGTCAACTGCGATGCCAAACGCGCATTCTGACCCTCTTTACCAATAGCCAGTGAAAGCTGATCATCATCGACTATAGCCGACATGCGTTTTTCACGCCGGTCAATCACCACGCGGCGAACTGTGGCAGGATTCAAAGCACGCGACAAAAAGATCGCTTCATCGTCACTCCAGGGCACAATATCTATGCGTTCGCTGCTCAATTCACGCACCACAGCCTGTACGCGCGAGCCTTTCATACCCACGCAAGCCCCCACGGGATCAATACGCGCATCATTGGAGTAAACAGCTATTTTGGCCCGTACACCCGGTTCGCGAGAAACGGCTTTTATTTCAATAACACCTTCATAAATTTCAGGAACTTCAAGTTGGAAGAGCCTTTCGAGAAATGCGGGATGTGTACGGCTCAATACCACCTGGGGACCTTTGGCTGTACGCAAAACATCGTGCAAGTAGGCGCGAATCGGATCCCCCTGCCGATAGCGTTCTTTTCTGATTTGCTCTTTAAGCGGAATAACAGCTTCTGTCCGCCCCAGGTTGACGAGAATATCCCCCCGACTGATCTGCTGCACGGTTCCCGAAATAATTTCTCCAATGCGCCCCTGATAATCTTCGTAGATTTTCTCGCGCTCGGCTTCTCTGACTCTTTGGACGAGTACCTGCCTTGTCGTTTGAATCGCATTGCGCCCAAAATCGGCAAAGTTGAGACGAAGTCTCATTTCCCCACCGACCTTTGCACCGGTGTCTGCTTTGCGCGCTTGTGTCACGCCAATTTGGATTCCCGGATCTTCGACCGAATCATCGGCGACGATTTCTTTGACCGCCTCAACGATGATCTCTCCAGAGTTGTTGTCGAAGTTGACTTCGACATTATCCCCGGTTCCAAACCGCTTTTTTGCCGCAGAAATTAGCCCCATTTCAAGGGTTTCGACAACCAGATCGCGGTTGACATTTTTTTCCTGGGCAATTTGCCTTAACGCTTCGAGAACTTCGTAATTCAAGTGAGGCTCCTCCTCGACCAATTACAACTCAAAATGCACAGTGGCTTTCTGAATTTTTGCGCGTTCAATAGTGGTTCGTTTACCATGTAACTCGACATCGAGGTGATCGGCTCTGACCTGCAAGAGCGTTCCAACCGAAACACCGAGGCCATCTACAACAAGCCGCAGAGCTTTGCCAACCACCCGTTCAAAATCGCGGTCCGTCTTTAAGGGGCGCGTCAAGCCCGGAGATGAAACTTCGAGCAGGTATGTACCATCAATCGGATCTCGCGTATCCAATATATCTGCAATATCCCGACTGAGTGCAGCACATTCGCCAACTGTAATCCCATCGGGACGATCGACGAAGATGCGTACGATTTTTCGTCTATGATCGCCAGAGACAGCCAACTCAACCAACTCGACATCCCGACGATTGAGAAACGGAAGAATCAGATGGGCCAGGGTGTCTTCGATAAGCATTGAATAACTCAAAACTGCCGCTTTACCGCGCGTTGTGGAGTATCGCTAGATATGCTGCACATGTAGCTGTTGCCTTACATCGGGGCTGATAGTTCTAACTATACCCCATATACCCAAAAGAGTGGGCAGAAGCCCACTCTATAATCAGAATTCAAATATAAGAAACTATATAGCATAACGCAAGTTTTATTTCCCGGCATCCGATGCCTCTCCCCCCTCTATAAGTTGCTTGAGTTCGAGCAACATGCGCCGTAATTCAACCAGTGGATTTTCAACATTAGACGTCGCGTCTTCAATACGCTGATTTTCCCATAAACTGCGATCTATCTTCAGCCTTTCAACCGCCCCTTGAATCGTGTATTTCTGAGCGTAGAGCAAGTCCTTAATAGCCAAAATGACCTTGATATTTCGCTCTGTGTACGCGCGATTGCCCGACCGGCCACGTCTGGGATTTAGTTGAGAAAATTCTTTCTCCCAAAATCTTAGAACATGGGATTCTATGCCGGTGAGTTCCGAGACCTCGCGGATCGAATAATAGAGCTTTTTTATGCCACCTGGACGCATAGATATCACTTCTTTTTAAATAAGATGCGGATGGGGGTGCCGTAAAAATCAAATGCCTGCCTGAGCCTGCGCTCTAAAAACCGACGATAGTGTGTGGGAACATCCTTGGGCCGCCTGGTAAAAAAGAGAATGGTTGGCGGTGCACTGCGCGGCATAACACAAAAAGACATGCGAAAGACTCGTCCATTTTTTGTTGGCGGAGCCGTCGTTGCATTGAGATGCGTCAAAAAGTCGTTCAAATCGCCCGTTGAAATGCGAAGGCGACGTTTCAGCGCTACATCCAGAGCCAGATCAATAATACGCCACGCGCGTTGCCCCGTAAGTGCCGATAAAAAAACAATGGGATAGTTTTCGAGATGTACAAAGCGCGAGCGAATTTGCTGGGCTATTTTGTCGGCTGTATGGCCATCTTTTTCAATCAGATCCCATTTGTTGATGCCCACGATCAGCCCTTTGCCCAGTTCGACAGCGCGTTCTGAGATTTTGACATCCTGTACTGTACACCCTTCTACAGCATCGACCAGCACAATCGCCACATCGCATCGCTCAAGGCTTTCCACGGTACGCAGCGAACTGTAAAAATCGACTTGCTCTTTAATGCGTGTCCGCCGTCTCAAACCTGCCGTGTCAACCAGTATAAATGGCTGTCCATTGCGCTCCATCGAAAGATCAATCGCGTCGCGCGTCGTACCTGGAATCTCGCTTACCACCACCCGTTCCCGCCCCAGCAGGCGGTTCACAAAGGTAGATTTGCCCATATTTGGGCGGCCCAATACCGCAATTCGAGGGGGAAATTCATCTTCTGAATCGCCATCTTCTTCAGGAAGACCTGTAAGGATTTCATCCAGCAAGTCGCCCGATTGCCGACCATTGATAGCAGAAACGCATAGTGGATCGCCCAAGGCAAGACCGTAAAAGGCCGTGCCATCGGCCTCGTTCTCATCTCTATCGACTTTGTTGACAATCAACCGATAGGATGCACCCGAATCGCGGATCTTGCGCGCCATAATTGCGTCGTAATCTGTAGGTCCAGTCTGTGCATCAACCACAAAGAGCAACAGGTCCGCTTCCCCCAAAGCAAGCTCGACCTGTCGAGAAACCAGACCGGCGATTATTTCGTCAGAATTGGGTACATATCCACCCGTATCGACCAGCGTGAAGGTTCTGCCATTCCAGGTACACTGTGCATAGTTGCGATCGCGCGTGACACCGGGAAAGTCATCCACTACAGCTTTGCGCTCGCCAATCAGCCGATTAAAGAGCGTTGACTTGCCGACATTTGGCCGCCCCACAATCGCCACGACGCCCATTGCCTAATTCTCCATCTGATGTGACGAAATATACGGGTGCGCCACAATCTCGCTGCCTGCACCCACAAAAGCAGACACACCCCCGACGGCATTTTGAATGGTCTCCACCAGATCGTAAGTGCCCACAACAGCCCGACCCCCCACCTCTTGCTCCAGGTCTTTGAGCAAGAGATCGTCTAAAAATACCCCATTGTGATTCAGGCAGTTGGGAGGCAAAAGAACAGTCTCATCGTTTCTGATACGAGCATCTATGAGTGCGCGACCAATATCGTTGCCCGACAGCAATCCAGAAACCGTTATCCCTTCGCCAAGAAAGTGATTGACCACAGGTACAACACGGGCATCAATCCACGAAATACGGTTCAGGCGTTTGACCATTGCATCCAAAAAATGCGTGCCCAACATACCCGTTACGAGTACAAAACGCTGCGGCGGCAATGCCAAATTTTCGAGTTCCTCAATCCGATTCTCAAATCCGTCGATAAAACGACGAACCATGCCGATTCCGTTTTCGACAAGCGGAAACCCGTCGTATTCAGATCGTAGCGGCACAGATTGGCCCGTCATCAAATACATTTCATCGCCCAAATACACAAAGCGCGTGCCCAGGCGTTTCTCTAACATCCCCTGCCACGCTGTTATTTCGCGAATTGCCAGGACAGCGTCGGCACGCGTCACGGGGTTCAATCTGGGAAGATTTTTGCGAAATTTGGTCAATCCCAGCGGCACAACGCCCAGGGATTCAATGCGCGGATGACGCGCTGCAAGATCAAAAACCGTCTGTTTGAGTGCCTGACCATCATTGATACCCGGGCACAAGACCACTTGCGCGTGCATCTGGATCCCATGTTTGGCTAAGATATCAATCCGATCCAAAACAGGTGTTGCCCGCCTGCGACCGAGCAACTCTGCTCGCAATTTGGGATCCGTGGCGTGAACCGAGATGTACATTGGACTCAATTTCTGGTCAATAATGCGCTGAAATTCATCCTCAGACAGATTTGTCAGTGTGACATAAGCCCCGTGTAGAAAAGATAAGCGATAGTCGTCATCCTGGTAATACAGGGTCTTGCGCAGACCTTTGGGCATCTGATGCAAAAAGCAAAAAACACACTTGTTATCACATTTGAGAATGGGCATATCTTCAAAATCCACGCCCAAATCGTCTTCAATATCTTTTTCTATTTCAAATAAAAATCGATCTTCGCCTCGCCGCACTAAGGCCGACACATCTTCTTCGCCCATGTAAAAACGGTAATCAATGGGATCGCGCACAGGGTGTCCATTGATGGTTTCTACGACATCGCCGCGCTGCAACCCAATTGCATCTCCAATCCCATCGGGATGTACCAAACGAATTTGCAAACCGGTATCAACGCGTTCAACACTGCGCCGCCCCTCGACCTGTGCCCCTCTTATAACATCCATTTCGATTCCAGTAATTGATTGTTAGACAATGCAATATTTCAATAACTTATAAGTATTCCTAAACCATAAAAACTTACGATAAAGCCAAAATAAGGTCAAGGAAAAAGCCGACTTCCCGCGATATTAATATCTGACAAGTTCAGAATATCTCTTTATCTTGGATACTGTCAAAATACGAAAAAATATTCTCCAGTCAACATGGGAGGACACACCTTATGCCCGCTCCCCCACGCATCTCGGTTATTATTCCGGTTTTTAACGAGCAAGATGCTATAGAAAAAGTAATTGGTGACATTCCCAGTCATTTATCCACCGAAATCATCGTCGTCGATAATGGGTCAACCGACCAAACTGCAAAATTAGCCGCCGCAATGGGCGCACGCATTGTTCGAGAAAATCGCCGTGGATACGGTTCTGCCTGCCTCGCTGGCATAGCAGCAACCAATAATCCGGACATCGTCGTCTTTCTCGATGGCGACTACAGCGATCACCCCAACGAAATGCCAGACCTGATTGCGCCTATCCTGGAAAACCGTGCTGATCTCGTGATTGGCTCGCGCGTTTTAGGCAACAGTGAACCCGGTGCGCTGATGATTCAGGCGCGTTTTGGCAACCGTTTGGCCACCAGCCTCATCAAAATCCTCTTTGGTGTATCCTATACAGACCTGGGACCATTTCGGGCGATTCGCTATCGGGCACTCAGGGACTTAAATATGCGGGATAAAACTTTTGGATGGACAGTAGAGATGCAGGTCAAAGCAGCAAAACAGGCGATAAAAATACAAGAAGTGCCAGTAAGCTATAGAAAACGCATCGGCGTTTCCAAAATTACTGGCACACTAAAAGGCACCCTTAAGGCAGGGTGGAAAATTTTATTTACAATTTTTAAGTATTGGTTTAAGAGGTGAGATATGAGAGGGGTCCCTCTCATTTTTTTGTGCTATCTATATGCTGCTCCAAACGCCTGAGAGCTTCATCTATGCGCCTGCGGTCTTCTCGGCGCAGAGTGCGTTGACGCACAATTTGATTGGCAATATCAAATGCAGCCATCAGTGCAATCCGAGCGGTATCACCGGTATTTTCGACAGCGGCAATCAGGTTCATTTTTTGATCGACAAAATTTGAAATTTTAAAGGTATATTCCTCCGACTCCTCACTGCTGAGTACATATTCAGAGCCAAAGATCCTCACCTTGGTCTTATGTAAATCATCAGAATGGGACATAATATAATCAGCTTTCAGCAGTCAGCAAAACAAGCGGTTAGCTGATTGCTCATAATTATCACGGCTTTGCCACAAGGTCCATGCGAACCACACCATCGGTAGCAGGCACCTCCAATTCCACGACCCACCCTTTGACGACCTCACCTCTTACAACAATTTCTTTGGCTTCTTTTGATAGGATTTTGGCATCTTCTGATACACGCGCCAGCGCGTGACACTTGTCATCATCCACACAGAAATAACGCTGAATCCGCGCTTCGGGCATTCCCCCAAGCCTGGGATATTCGGCTTCGTGTTTTTCGTTGTTCATGACAAAACCCGTCAAAAGTTGTGATTCCCTATTTCTCTACTCCTGAAGATATAACCCGTGGGTTCTAATATAATCTGCAACAGCATCGGGAACATAAAAAGAAATCGGTCTTCCGGTGCGTACGCGTTCTCTAATCGTTGTTGACGATATATCCAGCTGAGGTGTTTCAACAAACTGCATCCTGGATTTGAAAGCGGGATCAACGCGCTCTCGCTCAAAACCCGGGCGTTCAGCCACGAGTACGTGCGCCATATCCAACACGCCTTCGGGATCAAACCAGTCGCCCATTTCAACGGCATTATCGGCACCAATAATCAAGAATATCTCTGTGTCTTCGTCCATATTCCTGCGCAAATGACGCAAGGTATCAATCGTATAAGATTTCCCTGAGCGCGACAACTCGAACCGACTCAGTACAAATCCCGGATAATCGCGCACGGCCAGACTGACCATCATGGCGCGATCTTCAGCCGAAGTCATAGTGTATTTGAGCGGCGGATCGCCCGAAGGCATAAACACAACCCGATCGAGCGCGCATTGGAGCATAATTTCCTGCCCGATAATTAAATGCCCGATGTGAATGGGATCAAATGTCCCTCCGAAAATGCCAACGCGCTTTGTCATCCTAAGGTTTTTCAGCGCGCAATTTAGACTGCGCTTTTTTTACTTTTTCCATCTCTTCAATGACTTTTTCCTTCAACTTCTCGGGCAAATCCCGCCCTATCAACAATGTAAGCTCGTTGAGTGCCTCGTCGAGTGCCCCAGTCTTAAAATTGACCTGTGCAATGATAAAACGCGCCTCCAAAGCAGACTCTGTGTCGGGATATTCCTTCAACACGCCTTCAGCGTAGAGTTTGGCCGAGGAATAATATTTCCACAGGATATAATCGTATGCAATCATGACTTCCTTACGGGCCAGTTGATTGCGCAACGCGTTAATTCTATTCTCTGCCTGAGAGACGAGATCGCTTTGTGGATAGTCTTCGATAAACCGCGCAAATTCTCGAATTGCCTTGTGCGTTTCATCCTGGTCGTGGTGAATATCGCGCGCATCCTGATAATAACACTCGCCAATCTGGAACCGGGCTTCGGCGGCATAAGGACTCACGGGATATTCGTTGAGCAGGCGTTCGTATTCAAAAATAGACGTCACATAATCTTTTTGACACTGAAAAGCTTTGCCCAACCCAAATTGCGCCTCATCTGATAAATGAGATCCTGGAAAATCCGATAGCATATTTCTAAACAATAACTCGGCGTCGTAGCACTTCTTATTTTTCAGTGCATCTTGTGCGTCTTTGTAATAAACCTCTGGACTCAATCGCTTGTATTTTTTTTGTGCACACCCCACACTCAACGCGATCAAACACGCACAACAGATATGTAAAAATCGTCTCATAATTCGCCAATCTGCATGACCCTAAAGAATTATTAACATACCATCCTGTCTGATAAACGATGCAGATTCTGTAATGTTCCCCAGTTTCTAAAACAAAAAAGGGCGCGTTTTTTCCGCGCTTGATTTCAAACTCCCAAAAAGTAGTAAGACTTTCAGAAAATAAGCAAACCCACCTGTCAAGTCAAGAATACCAGCTTGGGAATCATGACCTCTTGACTTGCACAAGAGATTATCGCATGAATATTTAAGTACGTAAACAAAAATCTGAGAGGTCCTCCATGTCCCGCGTCATCGTCATCGGGAGTTCCAATACCGATCTGGTTATTCGCGCCAATAAATTGCCATCGCCAGGTGAAACAGTGCTCGGCGGCGCGTTTTTTACCGCTGCGGGTGGCAAAGGCGCCAACCAGGCCGTTGCTGCAGCCCGCGCAGGGGCACAGGTCACATTTATAGCGCGCATGGGTTGTGACGATTTTGGCGCGCAAGCTCTATCGGCCTTTCAACGCGAAGGGATCGACACACGATGGAATGTATCCGATCCCCATTTACCATCAGGTATTGCATTTATCCTCGTGGATGATCGTGGCGAAAACAGCATTGTAGTCGCTTCAGGCGCAAATGCAGCCCTATCCCCCGATCAAATCCAGGATCAGGTCTATGAAGACGCAGAAATATGCTTGCTTCAACTCGAAATCCCGATTGAAACCGTCGTCCATGCCGCAGATCTATCGACAAAAAACAAGACCCGCGTCGTACTCAATCCAGCGCCAGCAGCAGACCTGCCAGAAGAAATCTGGCCTCACCTGTTTCTCATTACGCCCAATCAAACCGAAACCGAACACCTCACGGGCATTCCTCCCAACAGCCCCCAAAATATCGCAAAGGCAGCCGACAAACTCCTCCAAAAAGGCGCTCAAAACGCCATCATCACCCTGGGAGCACAGGGCGCGTTTTTGGCGACACCAGATCAAACTTTACACATACCAGCTTTTAAAGCTACTTCAATAGATACCACCGGTGCCGGCGATGCCTTCAATGGCGCGCTGTCCTGTGCTTTAAGCGAAAACCAACCCCTTGAAACCGCCATTCGCTTTGCGTGCGCCGCAGGCGCTCTAACCGTTGGCAAAGCCGGTGCCCAACCCGCGATTCCCACCAGAGATCAAATCGACGCGCTGTTGGCGAATCCCCCTTGACGACAGCCCCGGCTTGTCCTATATTCCTATTCCCTTTCCCAGACTCCCTCCCCCTCTCTCCCTGATGCCATCCCGTATCAGAAAGGAAATCTAATGGGTTTGAGGAAGGCAAACGCAATCAGGCTCGATTTCGATGACCTCGTCAAAGAACTCGACGATTTCGAGCAAGACATTAAAACCCTTCAGGAACGCATAGACCAACTCATCACCAACGCGCGAGAAAAATCAGTCGAAGCCGTTGCAAGAGAAGGCGATATGGGCACAACCTGAACACACAACCAAACAGGCGGGTATTCTTCCCGCCTGTTGTTTTTTTTAGTAGTCAGTTATCAGTTGTCAGTCCCAACCTCCCAACCCCGGTGGGATGGTGCGGGGTAACTGACCACTGGCTACTGGCTACTGGCTTCCCATGTTCTACACCACCATATTTGCCATCGTCCTCATCATTGTCATACTGGCCAAATATCTCTACAAACCCGTTGAACGCTGTCCTGAATGCAACACTCCGCGCGAGTCCGATCATCCGATATGCCCGTGCGGATATGTCTTTGAATTTCCCGATGATGACGATCCCCTCGAATACGGCGATCCAGAAGAAAAGCTCGAATAGACGAATAGACGAACCCCGCCCTACTACCCAACTACTATCGCTGATGAACTGGACTGGAAGGCGGCCAGTTGTACCCCGCTCCGTTGATTCGCTGAAAGGAATCCCCATGACCCTCACCGCACTCTCTCCCCTCGACAATCGCTACACGAGCCGCTTGACAGATCTCGTTCCCTGTCTCTCGCATTTTGCGTTGATAGCCTACCGCGTACAGATCGAAATCGAATGGTTGCGTTTTCAATCAGAGCATCCCGCACTCACACATGTCCGCACATTCACCGATGCAGAACATCAGATGTTGGAATCGTGGATAGACACGTTCGATGAACAACAGGCTCAGCGCATTGTTGCAATTGAAAGGGTCACCAATCACGATGTCAAATCCGTCGAATACTACGTCAGAGAACGCCTTGAGGAAACATCGCTTGCCGACGTATGTGAAGCTGTGCATTTTTGTTGCACCTCTGAGGACATCAGCAATCTCGCTCACGCGCTCATGCTCAAGTCCGCTATAAAAGATGTATTTCTTCCTCTGGCACAGGAAGTTACCCAAATTACTTCACAACTCGCCCAAGACACTAAAAACCTTCCTATACTCGCGCGCACGCACGGCCAACCCGCCACTCCTACCACAATGGGCAAAGAACTCGCCGTATTTGCCTATCGCTGGCAGCGGCAAATCAAACAGGCGACAAAACTCGAATATCTCGGCAAATTCAATGGCGCCACCGGCAATTACAACGCGCATGTCGCGGCCTATCCCGAAGTGTGCTGGCACGACCTCGCCCGCGATTTCGTCCAGCGTCTCGGTCTCACATTCAATCCCCTCACCACGCAGATTGAATCGCACGATTATATGGCCGAAATTTTTCACCTGATCATCCGCTTCAACACCATCTCGCTCGACTTTGCCCGCGACATGTGGACCTATATATCTCTGTCCTATTTTCGCCAAAAAACAGTTGATTCAGAAGTCGGATCTTCCACCATGCCCCACAAAGTCAATCCCATCGACTTTGAAAATGCCGAAGCCAATCTGGGCATCAGCACGGTCCTGCTCGAACACCTATCGACCAAATTACCCGTCTCGCGCCTTCAGCGCGACTTGTCTGACTCTTCAGCCAGTCGCAATATTGGTCCAGCTATCGGCCATGCGTGTCTCGCCCTGAAATCCATTCTGAATGGTATGGGCAAGGTCGCTATTGACAAACAGGCCATTGCCAGCGACCTCGAAAACGCTTGGGAAATCCTCGGCGAAGCCGTGCAAACCGTCATGCGAAAAACCGGATATGAAAATGCCTACGAACTCATGAAAGATCTCACCCGAGGTACAGACATTACAAAGGATGATCTCGACAACTTTCTCAACTCTCTCGACCTCCCCCAGGCAGACCTCAAAAATCTGAAAAATCTAACGCCTCAATCCTATATAGGGCTTGCCCCGCAGCTTGTGGATGATATCTTTTAAAGACGAGGGGCTGGAGACAAGCCCTGGTGTTCATCGCAATCATCCTCTCATCCTCTCATCCTGATCCTATGCCCTTTGAATTTGAGCACCTCGACATCCCCGGCGTCATCCTCGTTCGCGCAAAGCGATTTTCCGATGATCGCGGTTTTTTTGTTGAAACGTACAAACGAGACGATTTTGAATCCAACGGCATTTCAGAAACGTTCGTTCAGGATAACCACTCTCGCTCTACCCGCGGCGTGCTACGCGGATTGCACTACCAAAAAGACCCGCGCGCACAGGGCAAACTCATCCAGGTGCTCAAAGGCGAAATATACGATGTTGCCGTCGATATTCGTCGGGGATCCCCCACTTATGGTCAGTGGACCGGCATTCATCTTTCCGAAGCGCGATCCGAACTCCTGTATGTTCCCCCTGGCTTTGCACACGGATTCTGCGTTCTCAGCGAAGTGGCGGATTTCACATACAAATGCACGGATATTTATGCGCCAGAGACCTATCGCGGTATTTCCTGGAATGATCCTGACTTAGACATTTCCTGGCCCATTAAAAATCCAATCCTTTCCAGGCGCGATCAAAATCTCCCTCCGCTCAAAGACGCAGACAACAATTTTATTTACTGAGGACCCCATGAGCCTGAAGCATTTCTTCCGCACATCCCCCACGCAACAACACCCCCTGCTCCAATTGTCACAGCAACGCGTCTCTGCACACATTCAAAATATTGAAACCGAATACTGTTTCAACGTACAAATGGACAGTCCGCTTTCCGCAGACGAGCAAAACCGGCTCACCTATCTTTTATCTGAAACCTTTGAGGCAAATCGGTTTTCAGAGCAGTCCTTTCTCACAGGACCTGGCACGATCCTCGAAGTGGGACCGCGCATGAATTTTTCCACAGCCTGGTCCACAAATGCCACGGCAATATGCCACGCCTGCGGGATCACGCAAATTTCGCGCATTGAACGATCGCGGCGTTACCTTATCAAACCCGCCCTGAGCCTGGATCAGCAAAATATCTTTTTGTCCCTCGTACACGACCGCATGACCGAATGCCTGTATCCCCACCCCCTCACCTCCTTTGACTCCGATGCCAAACCGGAACCCGTATCCGAGATTCCTCTCATAGAGGGAGGCCGCCGCGCCCTCGAAAAAATCAATCGCACCATGGGCCTGGCATTTGACGAATGGGACCTCAATTATTACACTGATTTATTTCTCGACCAGATCGGCCGTAACCCCACCAACGTCGAATGCTTTGACATTGCCCAATCCAATAGCGAACATTGCAGACACTGGTTTTTCAAAGGTCGCCTTATCATCGACGGCGAAGAGATGCCCGATCACCTCATCGCCATGATCCAATCGACGCTAAAAGCCAACCCCAACAACAGTACCATCGCCTTCAAAGACAATTCCAGCGCCATCCGGGGGTATCCGATACGCACGATTGTGCCCACCACTATTGGTAGTCCCTCTCCATTTGCATTTTTAGACCGCACCTGCGACATCATCTTCACCGCGGAAACTCACAACTTCCCATCGGGTGTTGCCCCTTTTCCCGGCGCAGAAACAGGTACCGGCGGACGCATCCGAGATGTACAGGCCACGGGTCGAGGCGCGCTCGTCATAGCGGGTACAGCGGCGTATTGCGTAGGCAATTTGTATATTCCCGGATACGATCTGCCCTGGGAAAATCCCGAATTTAAATATCCCGATAACCTCGCCACCCCCTTGCAAATCGCAATTGAAGCCAGCAATGGGGCCTCGGATTACGGCAACAAATTCGGCGAACCTCTCATACAGGGCTACACGCGATCCTATGGTATGCGCCTGCCCAATGGAGAACGCAGAGAATGGATCAAACCCATTATGTTCAGCGGCGGGATCGGTCAAATGGACGCGCGTCATACAAATAAAGAAAAGCCCGAACCCCAAATGCTCGTTACCAAAATCGGTGGGCCGGCTTATCGCATTGGCATGGGGGGCGGCGCCGCTTCGAGCATGGTGCAGGGCGAAAACGAAGCCGAACTCGATTTCAATGCCGTGCAGCGCGGCGACGCAGAAATGGAACAAAAACTCAATCGCGTGATCCGCGCCTGTGTTGAACTCGGCGATCAAAACCCCGTTGTCAGCATCCACGACCAGGGCGCGGGTGGCAACTGTAATGTACTCAAAGAAATCGTTGAGCCTGCGGGTGCCCGCATCGATATTCGCGCCGTGCCCGTTGGAGATGAAACCCTATCTGTACTCGAAATCTGGGGCGCTGAATATCAGGAAAACAATGCTCTGCTCATCCGTCCCGAACACGCCCATCTCTTTGACGCCCTCTGCAAACGCGAAAAGGTCATTTACGCTTTTGTCGGCGAAGTAACCGGCGATGGGAGGGTGATAGTCTTCGACAGCAAAGACAACACCACGCCCGTTGATCTCGATCTGGAAAAAGTCCTTGGCGATATGCCGCAAAAGCCCTTCAAACTCGACCGCTTTCCCACCCGCACAGAACCGCTCACCCTCCCCGAGAATCTGACCGTTAAAAAAGCGCTCAACCGCGTGCTTCGCCTCGTCTCCGTAGGTTCCAAACGATTTCTCACCAACAAAGTTGACCGCTGTGTAACTGGGCTTGTCGCACAACAGCAATGCGTGGGACCTCTCCAGCTAACCGCAGCAGACGTCGCTGTCATTGCACAAAGCCATTTTGGCACGACTGGCGCCGCCACCGCCATTGGCGAACAACCCATCAAAGGTCTCATCGATCCTGCGGCGATGGGACGCCTGTGCGTGGGCGAAATGCTCACCAATATCGCCTGGGCACGCCTGAGCACCATCGAAGACATCAAGTGCTCTGGCAACTGGATGTGGGCGGCCAAATTGCCCGGAGAAGGCGCAGCACTTTACGATGCGGCCCGCGCCCTTACGGATATTCTGCTCGAATTGGGCATTGCTATAGACGGCGGCAAAGACAGCCTCTCGATGGCTGCAATCGCGCCGGGAGAGGATGGCGACGAAACCGTTAAAACACCCGGCACACTCGTAATATCGGGCTATGTCACCTGTCCCGACATCACGCAGACCGTCACGCCCGACTTAAAACATCCCGATGAGGGCATCATACTTTACGTCGATCTCGGCGCAGACAAACATCGCCTCGGCGGGTCTTCTCTCGCCCATGTGTACGAGCAACTCGGCAACGAGTCACCAGATGTCGATGATCCCGCCCTGCTCAAACGCGCAATTGGCGCACTCCAATCTTGCATCGCAAAAAACTATATTGCCTCGGGACACGACCGCAGTGATGGCGGTCTCATCACCGCGCTTTTGGAAATGGCTTTTGCAGGCAACTGTGGTATTCAGATCAATCTTCAAACCCGCGCCAATGCGATTCCCGCGCTCTTTTCCGAAGAACTCGGCCTCGTCTTTGAAGTGCATCCCAAAAATCTGGCGATCGTACGAGAAATTTTTAAAAAAGTACCCATCCAAACCATTGGAAAAGTAACTTCCAATCCCGCTATCCAAATTTCTGTCAACAACCAGCGCGTTCTCAAAAGTTCCATGCCCGAATTGCGCGACTTATGGGAATCTACGAGTTTCCAACTCGAACGCCGGCAAACCAATCCGTCCTGCGTCGCACAAGAAGAGACTTCCCTACACGCACGCACAGGTCCCAAATTTATCGTACCCTTCGGGCCAACACCTACGCCACCCGCCATCCTCAATGCCAGTCGCAAGCCCGCGGTCGCCATCGTGCGCGAAGAGGGCAGCAATGGAGATCGCGAAATGACCTCTGCATTTTTTGCAGCGGGCTTTGAACCCTGGGATATAACCACCAGCGATCTCTTATCTGGCACCATCGCACTTGACCATCGGTTCAGAGGGGTCGTATTTGTCGGCGGATTCAGCTATGCCGATGTGCTCGACTCGGCCAAAGGCTGGGCTGGCGTGATTCGCTTCAACGACGGTCTTCGCGCTCAGTTCGATGCCTTCTACAACCGTCCCGATACTTTCAGCCTCGGCGTGTGCAATGGCTGTCAACTCATGGCCCTGCTCGGCTGGGTTCCGTTCCCCGGCCTTGCCAACGCGGCACAACCCCGATTTATTCGCAACGAATCCGCGCGTTTTGAATCCCGTTTTTCCACTGTGCAAATTCAAGACAGTCCAGCGATTATGTTTAAAAACATGGCCGGTGCATCCCTCGGTGTGTGGGTCGCGCACGGAGAAGGCCGCGCATTTTTTCCCCGCGCAGACATACTCGACCGCGTCATAGGCGAAAATCTCTCCCCCGTGCGCTACGTCGATGATAACAATACCGCGACCGAAGCCTATCCCTTTAACCCAAATGGTTCCCCGCACGGTATTGCCGGTCTTTGCTCCCCCGATGGTCGCCACCTCGCCATGATGCCCCACCCCGAACGCACCTTTCTCAAGTGGCAATGGGGCTATATGCCAAACCACTGGAAACGCGATCTTCAAGCCTCTCCGTGGCTTCAAATATTCCAGAACGCCCGCGAGTGGTGTGAATAATCTCTATCTCTGCTGTTGGAGGTTTTTATGCAGACCAACTACGACGTCAACATGCAATTAGACGTAAAAATGCCCATGCGAGACGGCATCAATCTCTCTGCCGATATCTACCTGCCTCGAGCACGCGGCAAATTCCCCACCGTGCTCATGCGAACGCCTTATGACAACAATGCTGACAACATGGTTGAAAAAGCTCGGCGGCTTGCCAACAACGGCTATGCTTGTATTATTCAGGACTGTCGCGGACGGTGGGACTCAGAAGGGGAATATTACGCCTTTCGGGAAGGCGAAGATGGGTATGACACTCAGGAATGGATTGGCAAACAAGAATGGTGCAATGGCAACATCGGCATGGCCGGCAGTTCCTATGGCGGCACGGTCCAGTGGCGCAGCGCGCCGTATCGCAGCCAGTACCTCAAATGCATTACACCCCGCGTTATATGCACGGACTATTACTCAGGCCTGGTCCACCCCGGCGGAGCTTTCCAGCTCAACGTCATGATGACCTGGGGCATGCGCACCAACGCCCGCACCGCACAAACCATTGAATTTCACAACTGGACCGAAGCCTTCCGCGCACTACCCCTCATAGAAATGGACGAACAGGCGGGCCGCAACCTGAATTTCTGGAAGGACTGGGTCGAACACGCCGCGTACGACGACTATTGGGAACAATTCAACGACGAAACCAAATGGGGTGAAATCGCTGTTCCCGCGTTCAACATGGGCGGTTGGTACGATCTGTACGCGGCACAGACCTTCACCAACTTCAACGGCCTGCGCCTGCACGGTCGCACCGAAGAAGCAAAAAAGAGCAAACTCATCATCGGCCCATGGCCACATTCTCTCAGCCTATCGCCCAAAACTGGCGATATTGACTTCGGCGCACCATCAATGGTCGATTTGGAAAGTCTTGAACAGCGCTGGTTCGACCACTGGCTCAAGGGTATCGACAACGGCATCGCGGATGAACCGCCTTTGCGCCTCTTCATCATGGGCATCAACCAGTGGCGCGACGAACGCGAATGGCCACTTGCGAGAACCCAATGGCAAAAATGGCACCTGCACTCGAGCGGCAGTGCCAACACACTACTCGGCAATGGCACGCTCGCCACAGCATCGCCGGAGGACGAATCACCCGACCACTACACTTACGACCCGCGCTACCCCACCCCGACAATGGGCGGCAACAACTGTTGCTCACCGCACATCGTACCGTGGGGTCCCTATGACCAGCGTCCCGTAGAGATGCGAAGCGACGTACTCTGTTACACCAGCGATCCCCTCGAAACAGCTCTGGAAGTCACGGGTCCCATCAAAGCCGTCATCTACGCCGCTACTGACTGTACAGACACGGACTGGACCGCCAAACTCGTCGATGTATCGCCCACCGGGTATGCGATGAACCTCTGTGACGGCATTTTGCGTGCGCGTTTTCGGGAAAGCCTCACCACCCCCACCTTGCTCAAACCCGGTAGCGTCTATGCCTACGAAATTGACCTCGGCGTGACCGGAAACGTCTTCAAAAAGGGCCATCGCATTCTCCTCGAAATATCTTCTTCCAATTTCCCCCGATTCGATCGCAATCTCAATACCGGTGGTTCGCTGGGACGTGAGACCGAGATGCGCCAGGCCCATCAAACCGTCTATCATTCAAAAGCATACCCATCCCACATCACGCTACCCGTCATTCCCTCGGCATAGCAGCGGAGAATAATATGTCAGATTATCGACCCAATATCCTGCTCATCATGACCGACCAGCAACGCGGCGACTGCATAGGTCTCGACCCGTGTAGTCCATCGTGTCTGCAAACACCCAACCTGGACTGGATTGCCCGCACAGGTACGCACTTTCACCGCGGATACTCCGAATGTCCCAGTTGCATACCCGCTCGCCGCTGCCTGATGACCGGCACAGCACCCGCAGCAAATGGCGTTGTCGGATTCAAAAGTGCTCAATGGAATCCGCCTCACACCCTCGCCGGCGAACTATCCCGGGCAGGGTACCAAACCGAGATGATCGGCAAACTCCACCTGAACCCCAAACGCAAGCGCTATGGTTTCGACCACATGCAACTCGCCGACGCCACACGGGGCGACCACAACGACTATGTCGAATGGCTACAGCAATACCACAAACGCAACGAAGAGCATCCCGGCATGGCCCACGGTATTTCATCCAATGGATGGATTGGTCGCCCACATCACTTGCCCGAAGAACAGATGCACACCTTCTGGTGTATCGACAGAGCAATGGACTTTCTCCAAAAACGCGATCCCACGGTCCCGTTTTTTCTCAACATATCCCTTATAGACCCCCATCCCCCGCTTACCCCCCCGGCTCTCTATTACGACCGCTATATCCAGCGGAACTTGCCCGATCCCGTCATAGGAGACTGGGCGCCCGAATTTGACGGTCCTCAAAAAGGTCTCGACCCCAATGCCTGGCAAATTTGCCTTGACGAACACGACATGCAATGTTCTCGTGCGGCTTATTACGGCATGATCAACTTTATTGACGACCAGATCGGCCGCCTCATCCAATATACCGGTGGTCTCAACAACTGTCTGACCATCTTCACTTCCGACCACGGCGAAATGCTGGGCGACCACAACCTCTTTCGCAAAACCTGGCCCTATGAAGCTTCTGCCCGAATTCCATTTCTCATACGCGCCCCTAAAAAATGGGGATATCCCGAAGAAATAACTTGCAAAAGCTCCGTCGGCATCCAGGACATCATGCCCACTATCCTCGATGCAGCAGGCATCGATATCCCCGATACCTGCACGGGCAAAAGCCTCCTGCCCATCATGCAAGGCGATACCGATCGCGTCCGCGAATTTCTACACGGAGAACACGCAGGCTGTTATGCCTACGACCACGGCAACCACTATGTCACGGATGGCCACCACAAATACATCTGGTATTCTCAAACGGGTGAAGAACATCTTTTCAACCTGGACGAAGACCCCAATGAAATGCGCGACATTACGCGCTATCCCAACTCTGAAATACAACCCTGGCGAAATCGTCTCATCGAATTCCTCAAAAACCGCCCAGAAGGTTTTACCGATGGCACGCGTTTAATCCCTGGCCAGCCCCACGAAGAACTCCTGCCGGACTACGAACCGGAAGCGACCTACCCGTATTTGTGAGGAATCACCGACCTTTCATCCCAACCGCCCGACACAACGGGCGGTTTTTTTGTGTCTTTTAAAGCAACTTCTGTGCATCTTAACGGTTGAAAAAGAAGTAAGAAGTGAGAAGTCCACCCAACACTACCCCAAAGGCTGGTACTTCATCATACTTCATCCTTTACACTTCATCCTTCACACTTCCTACCGGAGACGCCAAATGATATTGCGAATGCTATTAATTCTCATAATCGTCTCACCAACAGATGTCGTATCGGCAAATATCGATTCTTTGCTCATTGCAGCCTCAGATACGACGCGTGCATTTGATGAACGCGAGTCGCTGTTAAAAGAGGCTACAAAAAGCGACCCAGCGGGACGTGCTGCCCACGCGCTGGGTGAATTGTATATGTTGCAGGGCAAAAGTCATGTACACAGTGCCGAGCGATGGTTGAAAAGGGCGATGCAAAAACAACCCAACAATGGGAATATCTTGACCTCGCTGGCCGAGTATTACTGGCGCATCGGGCGGCGAACAACCGCAATCGTATATGCCAAACGGGGGATTGAACGCGATCCCGACAATGTGGGGCCATTGTATTGGGCGGCGCGCTTTGAGATGTGGAACATGACCCGGTATCTCGATGGCGAGCGCAGAATTGTGAATTATGGTTCGGATTTCAATAGATACAGGAGAACCGTCAGAACATTGAGTTTGGAAAATTACGGCATTGAAGCGCGCGATGCGGCTATTGGATATTTAACGCTTGCAATTGACAAAGATCCCGACCACTGGCCCTCACACCACTTATTGGGGCTGGTCTATTACGAAGGTCGAATGGCTCGTGAATTGATTCCCCTATTTGAAAATTATGTGCAACGGCATCCCGACAATGCCCATGCACATTTTTTTGTTGGATTGGGTTATCAAGCTGAGGATCGATTGCAGGATGCGTATGCATCTTATACCACGGGACTTTCGCGCATGGCAGAAGAAGAACAACGCTTTATGATGGGTGTGTTCGTACTCGCCGATCCCGACTCAACTACGCCAGATTACGCGGCCATTCGCAAATTCTGGACGGGACGCGATCCATTGTACTTGACCGAATACAACGAGCGATTGCTCGAACACTGTCGGCGCGTGGCTTATGCCAATTTGCGATTTGGCGACCCCCTCAAAGGCATTCCCGGATGGACAACAGATAAAGGCCAGGTTTATATCCGCTATGGGCATCCAGTATCTCTGGTAGCGAGACCTGCGGAGTTTCACACAGGTGTGGATTTGCCAGGGTATATGCAGGATTATCTGGCCTGGCGGGCGCGATGGCAGATGATGTCACACAATTACGAGCATCGGAAGGAATTGTGGCGATACGAAGGCTTTACCATCATTTTTGAAAATACGGACACGCGCGATCACTGGAATTTCCGCCTGGGCTGGTTGGATTCTGAAATGAATCCCCTGGGCTTTAAGATGTTTGTCGAGCGCAACCCAGACCATTTTCGAGACCCGTACTGGCGCGAGCGGTACAACGCGCCACATCAGATCGCGCAGTTTCGCGGAGAAAACGACAAAGCGCGTATTGAGGTGTATTATGCCCTCGACGCCGATGAGGTCGAAACAAAAGACCTCCGCCCCGGAATAAAAAGCGTCAACTTGCGCCAGGGCCTGTTCCTCTTTGATGCGCAATGGGATACGTTGCGTCGGGATATAGGTCGGGTGCAGCGCATGCCCATCGTGAAGTACGACGCACTCGGCCTGGGCTATTTGCTGGCGGGAGATCGGCTCAACTTGAAAGCTGGGCGTTATTATCTATCGGCAGAAGTTGAGGATCGAGAAAAAAAATCTGTGGGCACATTTCGAGATACGCTCGATGTAAGACAATTTTCAAAAGAACAACTGGACGTCAGCGATTTGTTGATCGCACGGCGTATAGTTGAGCGCGAAGACCGCCCCTTTGGTCGCAATCGCTTTCTCATATTGTCAAATCCCTTGCGGCAATATGAGCACAACGGTCAAGCCGTGGTGTATTTTGAAATTTACAACTTACAGCGCGATAATTTTGGCGCGACCCATTACAAGCTCACCTTTCAAGTGCGGGCGCTGAGCGATGCCGGCGATGTAGAGCAGGCGGATTGGGTAACTGCCGTGTCTTATGAGCAACGCGGCAACAGAGACTGGGAGCCGTTGTTTTTAGCGCTGGCACTGGACAAAACCATGCCTGGTCCCAAAGCACTGCGCGTGGTGGTCGAAGATTTTCAAACTCTGGAAACAGCGCGTTCTACAACGCAGTTTCGCGTGATGTGGTAGCCAAAACAAGGAGACACAATATGGGCAAAGCTACGGGTATTCTTTTGGCGTTAGTCGTTTCTGTTGGCGCGGCGGAAAAGCCACAGATGTTGCGTGCCTGGGCAGAGGATCATTGGGCTGTGGTGACGGTGCGAGAAGTGACCGGAACTATTGTGGTCATCAGCTCGGCCGTGGGGCGAGAAATTGATTTTGATGAGGGCAATCAATTGGGCGTTTTTCAGGGCGTGACAGAATATACAAAGCACCACAACATACCCACGCTGACACGGCTGGTACCGGGATTTCAGTCTGCTGTATTTCTCAAATTGGCAGATGATCAATACGGCATCTGTGTCACCTTTCGCGACGAGGCCGGCACGCGCTGTCGGTTGCTACACATCCGAGATACAGAGGAACTGAATCGCATTCGAGATTATATCCATCGGATGGCCGTTGTGCATGACGCGCCAAATTATCCATTGGTGACAGATAAAAAAGTGACTTATGAAGTAATATCACCTGTTTATCGCGCCTATGAACGGTTACAAGTGAAAATGGCACTGGCAAATGGCGAGGAAATAAAAGGTGAACTCTTACCAATGGTGGAATATGGGCAAATGCTCATCAACACGCCCCTGGGATTTCGACGGATCAAAATAGATGCAATTAATCAGATTCGCATTGCACCGCGCGGAGGCAAAAGGGTCGTAACCAGAACAATTCGGAACGGCCTGAAGTACGGCATTTTGGGGGGGCTTACGGGATTACTCGCGGGTTGGTCTTTCGAAGGCTTATCGGCCAAAGACGACATGATTTTTGGCGCTCTATTGGGCGGAACGGTTGGGGCTTCCGTCGGATTTTTAGATGGATTGCTGTCAATTGAACGCGCCCGAACATTTCGATTTGAACGTGGTGATATCAATAACGAGCCGAAGATCCGACTTTTGCCGCAGCAATTAAAGATACCCAAGTCAATGTTTTTTATTCTTTCTTTTTCCATTTGATTGTAACCCAATCTTCACTCGCGCTTAATACGGAAGAAACAATGATACCTTATTTTTTAGCATCATTATTCCGTGTCCCGTTCAGCAAGGAGTTGGGTTATGGTCAACGCCTCATCTAAACAATCAGATACCAGCCTGGAACACTATCTCAAAGAACTCTCCCATTCTCACCCCATCTCTGCAGCAGAAGAATTTGAACTCGCCGTCAAAATGAAGCGAGGTGACCTCAAAGCGCGCAATCGCCTGATCAAAGCCAACTTGCGTTTTGTAGTCAATGTAGCCCTGAAATACCGCAATCAAGGCGTAGCCCTGGCCGACCTGATCAGCGCCGGCAATATGGGTCTTATCACAGCCACCGAACGCTTTGATGAAACGCGCGGTTTCAAATTTATCTCTTATGCCGTCTGGTGGATTCGCCAATCTATTCTACAAACGCTCGCCGAACAGGGACGTATGATCCGTTTGCCCATCAACCGTTTGGATCTGCTGCGTCGGATTAAAAATTTCAGCGACCAGTATCAATGCAATAAAGGCCACATGCCCACAGAGGCAGAAATCGCCAATGAATTTCAAATCACCGAAGATCAGGTCAGTGATATACTGTCTCACAGCCCGATCGTATTTTCTCTGGACAAACCGATTCACGACGAAGATGTAACCCTTATTGATTTGATGCCCGACGAAGGCCAGGTCTCGCCAGATGACGCAATGTTTCACAATGCCCTGCGAGATGAAGTCAACGATCTGCTCCATACCCTGGATAATCGCGAAGCCGACGTTATCCGTCTCTATTTCGGCCTCGAAGGCTCCAGTTGGACACTTCAGGCCATAGCCAACAAATATAACCTCACGCGCGAGCGCGTGCGCCAAATCAAAGAAAAAGCCCTGCGCAAATTGCGTCACCCTTCTCGGGGGCGCAAACTCATCACGTATGCAGAAGCGGGATAATCCTGCTATATCCCATTAAAAATGAAAAGCCTCTGAAGACACGCGCTTCAGAGGCTTTTTTATTTCACGCCAAAACTTGATTTGTCTGAAGTTGTTATATACATTGATGTACGTAATCTAAAAGGCAAACCGACACCTCAGGAGGAAAGCAATGGACGTTTTGGAAGCTATTCACACACGGCGCACAATTTTTAAGTTTAAACCGGGCGGTGTACCCAAAGATGTGATTGAAAAAATTTATGAAGCCGGTCTTTGGGCGCCCAATCACCATTTGACAGAACCGTGGCGATTTGTAGTTCTGGGAGAAGAAACCAAAGAAATACTGGCACAACGCTACAGCGAAATTCAGGAGGATAAAGCGGCTGAAGGTGCGAGTGATGAGGCCAGGCGAATCTTAAAAGAAGCCGGTTATGCCAAGTTCATGTCAAAGCCCACAATTATTGCAGTGGCGTGTTTGCAAGATGGCGATGAAATCAAGAACCGAGAAGATTATGCAGCCGCGTGTTGCGCCATGCAAAATGTACAATTGGCTGCCTGGGCAGAAGGGGTCGGCATGCAGTGGAGCACAGGGCCGATTACACTGGAAGAAAACACCTATAAATTGTTGGGTGTAGATACCGACGGTGAATACATCATCGGATTTTTCTATACCGGATATCCCGATGAAATTCCAGAACCAAGGCGAAAACCCCTCGAAGAAGTGCTGAGCTGGACGGATTGATTCCACTAACCATGAATGGTTTTGAATTTTTTGTCCTGTATCGCCTCCCCTATCTCGCATTGCCTTTCTATTTCATCATGTTGGGCGTGCGAATATGGGTGTGGATGCGGTTTTACAATCCAGCACTCAAGCTATTGCCACGAGCCAGAGGATCTGTATATGGCGTGTGGAAGCAGCAGTACCGCCCAACCATTCATATTTTTCCCGGACCGCGCTCACAAAGTACAGAATGGAAGCGCGCGATCAAAGGCTTTGTTTTTTTTACCGGTCTCTATAAGCGCGATAAAGTGCTGTGGCTGGGGTCCTGGTCGCTCCATTTGGGGCTGCTCCTGATAATTGTTGCCCATGTTCGCGTGATTTTGCCGCTCGACCTGGGCCCAATCTGTTTGCACATCGCATTGATTGGCAGTGGATTGATGACTGTGTCGGGTACTTATTTGTTGCTGCGCAGGATAATCGTTCAGCGCGTGCGAGAGATTACGGACTTTCGGGACTATCTGGCGGAGTTCATCCTCCTGTCTTTTTCTGCGACAGCAATTCTCGTCGTGTTAGACGGTGGCGTGTCATCCGAAGCCTTGCGCCACTATGTGTCTGGCCTATTGACGGGCACAGCAGCAGTTATTGAAGTACCACACATTTTTGTGTGGCACATGCTCGCTGTACAGCTCTTGTTGATTGTGATCCCATTTTCCCATCTATTGCATCTGGGCGGGATTTTTTTGAGCCGCGAATTTCTGGGCACATCCGATACATTTGCGGGGGAATTTGGATCAGGATTTTCAGGATTAAAGGATGAACAGGATAAAAAACCATAGAACCAGGATGGAAGGATTAAAGGATGAACAGGATAAAAACCACTAACCACTAACCGCTTGAGAATCAGAAAATTGGAAAAGCCAGATAAAACAGAACGAGAAAAAAAATACATTCCATCGGGCCTGGCGGGCACATATATGCGACGCATTGCCGAATCGGATCCGTTTGTTCGCGAGATCCAGGATGAACCGTCGGCATTGCGTTTGTACATGGATACGTGTACCAAATGCGGGGTATGCGCGCAGGAATGTCCGGTGTATTACGGGCAGCCCGATAAGCGTATGCATCCGGTGGAACGCTCTCGGCAAGTGATTCGTTTATACAAAAAGTACACGACATTTTGGGGACGATTTTGGAATGCCATTTTTCCAAAGCCCGATTTTGAAAATAACGATGCCGAGCTATTTGCCGAGCGTATGTACGAGTGTTTGACGTGTCGGCGGTGTGCGGCATTTTGTCCTGTGGGAATCGATCATTCGGTGATCTCGCGCGTTGGACGTTCGCTTGTCGATTTAATGGGTTTGACGCCCCCATCCCTTGCGCAGGGTACGCACAATTCATTTGAAACGGGCAATTTGGAAGGCGCGTCAGCCGAGGCATTTTTGGATGCGATTCAATTTATCGAAGAAGAACTCAAAGAAGAAACAGGACGGGATATTTCAATTCCCTTAGACCGCGAAGGCGCGGAAATTTTCTTTTTACCACCATCGGGTGATGTGCTGGTATATGCTGAAAATTTAATGGGCATGGCGAAAATTTTTCACGCCATCGGCGCCGATTGGACGATGAGTTCGCGGGCATTTGACGGATCGAATTTCGGATTTACGACCGGCAATAATTTCTCAATGAAGTACGAGAACAAGCACTATATCGACGCATGCGAAAAATTGGGATGTAAACTCATGGTAATGGGTGAATGCGGGCATGCGTATCGGGTGATGAAGTTTATGGCCAGCGAAGGACGCTGGTGGGGTGCATTGCCCTTTGAGATTACCAGTGGGTTTGAATATACGGCACAACTTATTCGCACGGGCAAACTAAAATTGGACCCCGGCAAAAACCCAGATGTCGTAACCTATCACGACGCCTGCCAATTTGCTGCCGGATGTGGGATTGTTGAAGAACCCAGAGAAATTTTGAAAGCGGCCTGTGCCGATTACCGCGAAATGCCCGATGGCGGGTACACGCAGTGGTGTTGCGGTGGTGGCGGCGGGTTGTCGGCACTGCGCTCGGTGCGCGCGTTTCGGATGGAGGTCTCGGGCAAAAAGAAAGCAGAGCAAATGCGCGAGACCGATGCGAAGATCGTATCAACTTCGTGTTTGCAGTGCCGCACACAACTCAAAGAAATTGCGCGCCATCACAAAATGCCACTAAAAATTACCGGTGTACACGAAATGATAAACAATGCGATTATACTGGAATAAAGGAGAGACGTGTAAGGGCCATCCAATCCCCAGCCCCAGTCTCCAGCCCCTTTTTTATGTCTGATTTAATTTATATGGACAACGCGGCGACTACGTTTCCAAAGCCCCCTGATGTGCTGGAAGACGCGCTGGCATTTTATCGCAAATACGGGGTAAATCCCGGGCGCAGTGGCACAGATCTGGCGCAAGAAGCTGAAGCCATGGTAGCAGAGACGCGTGCATCGCTCGCGTCGTTTTTTGGTGCTATGGGCACTCCCGACCAGCTTGTGTTTACACACAATGCCTCGGATGCATTGAATATTGCGATTCAGGGCACGTTGAAATCCGGCGATCACGTAATTACAACGCTTCTGGATCACAATTCGGTTTTGCGCCCGATTTACCATCTCTCAAAATATGAAGGAATTGAAGCGACTTATGTGAGCTTTGGAACAGATGGCTTTATCGCCCCCGAGGATATTGATAGGGCGATCAGACCAAACACAAAACTTGTCGTGATGACCCATGCATCCAATGTACTGGGCACTGTGCAACCCGTAGCAGCGGTGGGCGCAATTTGCCGCGCACGCGGTGTAATTTTCTGTGTTGATGTGGCGCAAACAGCGGGCATGTTGCCTATTGATATGGAGGCGATGCGAGCCGATATTCTGTGTTTTACTGGACACAAGTCACTCATGGGACCAACGGGTACTGGTGGGATGTACGTGCGCGAAGGCGTGACAATTGCACCGTTGCGATACGGTGGGACGGGTGTGCGGTCAGAGTATCCCGATCACCTGAGCGAGTATCCCTGGCGGTTGGAGTGTGGCACGGGCAATCTGATGGGCATTGCAGGCCTGTTGTACGCGCAGAAATGGATGCAACGCGAAGGCGTGGAAAATATTCATGCACGCGAGATGGCGTTGTTCAAACAACTCGTCAATGGCCTGCGCGAAGTCGATGGGACCATTTTGTACTGCGCTGAAAATCACGATCAACACGTACCGGTATTGTCGGTTAATATCAAAGGGATGACGGCAAACAATGTGGGTACATTGCTGGATGTGAAGTTCAATGTGGCAACGCGCACGGGATTGCAATGCGCGCCAAAGGTACATGAAACCCTGGGCACGAAAGCGATGAAGGGCACTGTGCGACTTTCGCTGGGTCCCTTCAATACCGAAGCGCATATTGAAACTGTGATCGAAGGCCTGAGCGATATATCCAAACGACATGGGCGAAGCGGTGATTGCTAAAAGGTCAGGTGCGGAATGGCGTATGAGATTGTGACGCTGGGTGGCAAAGAAATTGAGGTGGATGAAGATGGATTTATCCAGCAACCCGAGCTTTGGGACGAAGATGTAGCGCGCGATCTGGCCCAACAAGATGGCATTGAGGAGATGACCGCAGATCACTGGCAGGTAGTATATTACATCCGCAATTACTGGTTGAAATTTGAAATCGCCCCATTGATCCGTCGTTTATGCAAAGAGACAGAGAAAGATATCGATACAATTTACGATCTGTTTACGGCAGGTCCCGCAGATGGCGCGTGTAAAATCGCGGGCTTGCCAACGCCTACGGGGTGTACGTGACCAACTCTACCCCGTACGCGCTTGAATATTCGACATATCTTCGATAACCGTGAGCAAACCCGAATGGTCAAGCTCTCCGCGGCCTTTGACCATTGCGGTCTTGAAAAGCTCAAAGACCTCGCTGGTAACGGGCAATGGCACACCAAAATCATTGCTCGTTTTCTGGATAATATTGAGATCTTTGTAGTGCAGGCGAATGCGAAAGCCGGGATCAAAATCGCCGTTGACCATGCGCTCGCCCCTGTTCTCAAGAACCCCACAGCGGGCGAGGCCCCCGCTGAGCACCTGAACGATTTTGATTGGATCAACGCCCGCTTTGGTGCCCATTGTGAGGGCTTCTGATACGCCGGCAATGGTGACAGCAACGAGAATCTGGTTGCACGCTTTCACGGTTTGCCCCGCACCGAGAGGTCCACACAAAATCGCACTTTGGCCCATAACGTCAAAGAGCGGTTTGACCGTGTTGAACGTATCTTCATCGCCGCCAACCATAATGGAAAGAGTGGCGTTTTGAGCACCTATGTCACCGCCGCTGACAGGTGCATCCAGGCTTTTAACGCCTTTTTCCGCAAGCACCTCCCCCACCTGCGTGGTGACACTGGGCGCAATCGTACTCATATCGACGAATGTCAGCCCCTCATGCGCACCTTCAATAATGCCGCCCTCGCCCAAAGCAACACTTTCAACATCGGGCGAATCGGGCAACATAGTGATAACAATATCGCTTTGTTCCGCCACCTCTTTGCCAGAGTACGCTTCTATAGCCCCTTTGCCCACGAGTTCATCAACCGCATCTCGATTGCGATTGTGTACGACGAGTTCATATCCAGCATCTATCAAATGACCGGCCATCGGCTTGCCCATGATCCCGAGACCGATAAACCCAATTTTTGGCTTCGACATATATTAAATCCCTTTCAATAGATAGTTTGCTCTTATCCTGCGGTCTGCGATAAATATAATCGCTTTTAAAGATATTCTACAACTTCCTCAACTCTGCAAGTGATGGAAAGGCATGGCGCTCCCACACCCGCACGATCACCCCATCCACGATATAAGCCAGTCGCGGATAGCCATGCCCCCGGGTCAACCGCTTGAAATCGGCAATAGAAATGGCGGCGATGGCAAAGCGCGGTTGGAACTGAATTTTGAACTGCATAGTATCGGGATGGTCTTTGGGATATTGGCTCAAAGCAATCAATTTGGGCACCTCTGGATCGGCAGCCCATGCATTGAGCTTGGGCACGGCGACCTGGCAATAGTGGCAACCTGGACTGAACAACTCAATCAGATAGTCTCCCCGCGTCAAATCGATATCCGCATCCAACAGAGAGACACCTTTCAGATAATCACCCACCTGCAGGTCTGAATCGGCTATGCGATCACGCTCGGGCAAATAGCGAAAACCCAGCACCGTTAGAGAAACCAATCCACCGACCAGAACCACCCATCGCCCCCATGCCCATAGCGCAACAGACCGCCGGCGCAGACCCCAATAAGAAAAGACCAGCAACCCCAGCATGAGAAAATTTTCCGCCATCGCCTCACCCGGCGAGCGTTCGACCAGCGTGCCAAAACACCCGCAACTCTCCCCCATCCCCTGTTTCCATGCCTGAGCGGTAATCACAAGAAAAAAAACCATCATTACCGCACCGATGGGCAAAAAGAGACGCGGCTTCCAATCGACCAGAAGCGCGAGACCCACCAGGCATTCCAGCGGCCCGAGCAACAGAGCGAACCTGGCGACCGTTTCCACTGTCTCGCGCCCGACAAAAATTTGGGCGGGCGTCACAGCCTCCCAAAAAAAGAGCACGGGATCCCATATCTTAGTTAGACCAGCCACCAGAAAAACCACACCCATAATCCGCTGGCTTACCCACAGGCTCTTTTCTAATCCACTCATAGATGTTTCCTCTTTCAGTTAATAAATAACGGCTGATCGGATCGCGGTACAATACCCGCTTCTTCCGCACGCGCAAAAAGATCGACCAGTGCAGCCTCACCATCTGCGCCATAATCCAACGTGTAGTCATTGACGTAGAGATCGATGTGTTGCTGTATCACGGCTTCGTCTATCTCCTGTGCGTGCTGGCGAATGTAATTTTTAACTGCACCAAGATTAGAATGTGCATACTCCACACTGGCGCAAAGAGATACATCAATCTGTTGAATTTTTTCTACACCGAGATCGCGTCGGGCGAGAATACCGCCGAGCGGAATGGGATGTCCCGTAGATCCCTCCCACCATTCGCCCAGGTCAATGACTTTGTGCAGACCATAATCGGGATAGGTAAATCGCGATTCGTGGATAATCACGCCGGCATCAATATCACCTTTTTGCGTGGCCTCCATAATCTCGTGAAAAGGCATTGCGACGAGGTTGTCAAGCGCGGGATTAAAGAGACGCAGCAAGAGCGCAGCCGTGGTGAGCTCGCCTGGAATAGCGATGCGTTTTCCCAACAAATCGCGTGGATCAAGGGAGTCGGACGCGATAACGAGCGGGCCACACCCGCGCCCCAATGCCCCCCCTGAATGCAACAGGCAATACCGGTCTCGCATAAATGCAAGCGCGTGGAATGATATTTTGGTCATATCCAATTTACCTGCCATAGCCATGCGATTCAAGGTCTCAATATCTTCGAGAATCTCGCGGCATCTGGGCGCGCCGTCAATTTTCCCGTGAACCAGACCGTAAAAAATATACGTGTCATTGGGACAAGGAGAATAACCGAGAGAAATGCGAGACATGGTGAACCTCGTGTCATAGGGCCTCAATGAATTTTCGCGCTGCGATTTGCACCCTCTGGACAGCGCGAGGAATATCCCAGGCGTCATTGTTGCGATCTTCTACAAGATTACTAATAGCGCGCAATTCGAGAAATGGAACGGCATAAAGCGTGCAGACATGCGCTGCAGCCGCGCCCTCCATGTTTTCACATATCGCATTGAAACGCGCTGCCAGTTCATTGCCAATATCCACGCGCCCCGTACATTGTTGCACCGAAACAAAAGGACCCTGCACAACGCGTTCACCCGATTGTTCGAGTATGTGTTGCGCTCTGGCGACAAGCGCGGGATCAATAGGATACACATTGTAATAATCGCGGTTGGTCGATAGGACGGGAATGCCGATCTCATCGGCAGGCAACCAGCCAGCAGGTGTGATAACACCTAAATCGCCATAATTTTCCTCGGTTGCAAGTGCGAGATCGCCCTTGTCCAGGCCACTGCCGAGATAAGCACCACCAATGCCGATTTGCAAGACGAGTTCAGGATCGATTTTTTGCAGTGCAACAGTCAGAGCCTGCGCCGTATTGACCGCGCCAATACCCGTTTCAACCAAAACAACGGGCCTGATGCCAATCATACCGCGAACCCAGGCGCGATGTCCCCTGCGCTGTGTTGTCACCTCTTGAAGGCTATCGCGCAAACGCTGTTGCTCATAAGCCGTCGCTGTCAGGATGAGCAGAGGATCGGGCATGGTCGAGCACCTAAAAAGAAAAGGGCATCTTCAGAGGCACGGTTCGCCGTGCAGATTCATACCATCCCTGAGGTGCGAAATGGTCGGAATGCAAATAGCATTTTACATCTACCTGATCACACCCCTCGGTAAAGGTCAAAACGCGACTCATCGGCACGTTCTTTTGCCCGTGAAATTTTGAAATCGCAGCGACGTTAATAAATGTCGCGCCCCACTTCTGTTCCACATGCGAACGTCCGCCGGTCGTATCTTCGGGATTTGTATGCGTGTGTCCACCCAGCCAGATATCACAAACACCGGGATTATCCGCCAGAACGCCTTCAAATTGTCCGCTATCTGGTTTGCCACCCACCCAGTAGAGATACGAAGCCCCGATAGGCGCGCCATCGTCAAAACGACCGTGATAGCCTTCATCTACCCCCACCCAATCGAGCGAAGCAACCGTCGTCTCTTTTAACATATGGTGATGCGCGGAAATGATAATTCTATCCCGATTGGAAAGCACCATATCGCGCCACCATTCAAATGTCTCCTGCGTGACTGCACCTGCGGGATAACCGCCCCTTTTCCCCCGTCCCACAGGTGGCCCACCGTCATTGCGATCACCCATGCACAAAAACAGGATATTGCCCACCTGAAAAGAATACCGATCCCACTGCCCGGTTACGGAAAACGGTCGCTGGGCGGCATAAACTCCCGAATATTCGGAGTTCACACCCATCGGATCCACCCACTTTTGAAACCACCACTGAGTCTCTTCATCGGGACCACTCGCATCGTGATTGCCCACGATATTGTAAAAATGCGATCGCGGATGCTTGGTCGATACACTGTATTGTCGAATCACCTCCTCGCCTTCTTCATCATCGGGCGGTTCCTGCGCGCCGGATAGATCGCCAATATCGAGCATCACATCCCATTCAAAATCCCGCTCTGCCTGCAAAATGGCTGTTTCTAAACTCTTTCGCCCCCGCCGCAAATCCGTTCCCACATGTGCATCTCCACCGGCCCAGAGTGTAAATGCGTTCATTGCGCCCCCCGCCAACCGATATCAATACTCGTGTACCCATCGGTATATCGCTTCAAATGGTCCGGTATATTTTTCAAAAACCACTGGCCTGATTCCGGTATCTCCCACGGAATATCGATCCTGTGATTGCGATCTCTAAACCCAATCGCGCACGAAAGGCGCGTATCCTTCAACCGGTTGGGAAATGCCCCGTGGTACGTGCGGTGGGCAAACACAATCATATCTCCCCCATTTGTGAACAGAGGCACCAACCCCGGAATATCAAACCCCGCGTAGCGATGTTCTTCCTCACCTTCGGGATAAAACGAGCGTCGATCTGTCGTCAGCTTAAATCCTTCGGGACCATCCCATCCCTCCACATGGGAATCTTCGATCACGCACAGACCGCCGTGAACCGGGCGCGATCCCGTCAGATAAAACCACTTGCCCGACGGCCAGAGTCCGCGATTCAACACATCGCCCGAGTTCAAAATTTTATCGGAATAGCCACACCAATCGGTATGCCACCCCACGGGCTGAGACCCCGACATGCGGATAATCGCAGCAGAGCGATGGACGGTCATATCATTTGTGCCAATCAAATGCCGGTGAATAGCCATGAATGGCTCGTATTCCAAAAGCTCCCATGCACCTGGTCCAGATTCGATCCACGCATGTCGCGTACGACTCTGCCCGCCCGCTAACGTCCCGTCTGGATCTGTGCCGTCAAACACTGCCTGCTTGAGCTTTTCGACAATCTCATCCGGTAACACATCTTTAATAATCGCAAACCCGTGCGCCTCCAGGCATTCGGACATTGCATCGAGTTCATCTGTAGCAAACTCATAGCAATAGCCCAAATCGGGCTTTTTAATATGTGAATAGTCTGACATTTTTCCCTCCATTGATAATCGCGGATGAAACGGATGGCGCGGATGACGCGGATGATTCGGCGGTTTAGCGCGTATTTTGATACAGAACCGCGTTGAGTGAATTAAATTGCATTCATCTGCGTCTATCTGCGTCTATCTGCGGATCAGAAGACAGAGCATTGCCATCTGTCACCTGGCATCCGGACAACAATACTTCTTGCACGGTCAAATCGTGTGTTTGAGAATAATCCGGTTCTTTCTCGCCATTCATACACGCCCTCAACTCCCTCAACAGCGTTGGAAAACTATCGGGAGGTTCAATCTCCAATTCCTGCCAGCCGCTCTGATATCCTTCGGCTTCCACTTCCAAACACAAACTCAGATTATTGGAGCCTATGGGCGCGTGAATCGCGGTTCCCGCTGTCCCGTGAACCTCAATCCGCCGCGCCATACCCACCTGCATAGCGGCCATGTCAATCGTGCCGAGACCGCGTTCAAAATCGTGTACCACAACCGCATTGTCAACGACAGTTCGTTTGCCGTAATGTTTTCGGAGAATGGGATGTACATCTGACGGGCGCCCCATCAGAGCCACCATAATATCTACGAGATGACCCGCCATTTCAAAATAAATCCCCCCGTGATAAATACCGTTCTCCTCTTCCAACTCCGTGCGCCAACTGTGGGGCTTTGGGATATGCCCGCGGTAAGCGTAAATATCACCCAATACACCCAACTTTGCCAATCGAATAATCTCGTGAACAGCCGGATTATAACGCCACATATAGGCCAAATTGAGGACCAATTGTTTGTCCGATGCCAATTTCTGGATGCGCTTAAACTGGTCCAGACTAACACCCGCAGGTTTTTCCAGCAATACATGCTTGCCTGCGGTGAGTGCTTGTTCGGCATAATCCAGGTTCTGATAGACATGCCCTTCTACAATAACGGCATCAACCTCACTGTTTAACACCGCGTCAACCGAACCAAAAACGGGAATATCCAGCCCCTCTTCTGCACTCTTTTCCCGCCTGATCGCAATCACTGAGGGATCGGGATCGTACATGCCAATGAACGCAACCTCATCGGGCGATCGCGCAGCTTCGCGCAAGTGCATACCCGTATGACTGTGCCAACACCCCAAGAACGCAACTTTTAATGCCATTGAAAACTCCTTTATTATTTCATCTCAAAATCCCCCGAACCAACCGCGTGTCGTTCTACACTCCCCTCTCGAATGGTCACAAACGCCGATGTCTGAATCTGCAATTGCACTGTGCCCTCAATCTCCCGAAGCGGAAAAAAGCAATGCGCCGCCCCCGTATTTGTAATGCGAAAACCGGGATCGTCTTCGAGAATGACCTGCCCACCCTCCATGCGTTGAACGCGCAACCCGCGCGTCGTGCCATCGCCAAATGTCACCACAGCAACAGCGCCATCTATGTCACCTATTTCAGGCGTAACATTCACGACCAACGCATGATACGGCGCACCATCCTGTATTCGCAATACATCTGTAACCCGCCCCGTATAGATACCTCCACCTGTTAATCGCGCTGTTTTCCATTGCACCTTCTCCCCACCCCATAAACCCATAACTCGCGCCTCACCATCCTGTTCGCGCACAAAACCGACTTCGCCTTGAAAAGAGAGATTGCCCCTGTGAAAGACTTCAGTTCCAGGTTGTATAACAATGTGATCCGTCCCCTCCCGATGGCGCACTTTCAGGTACACACCGCGCTCGCCAACATCCTCCGCCTCAACAGAATCGACAAACGCTTTATCCCGAAACGGTTCGTGAACAGCCGTGAATCGACTCGACGATCGACCTTTTTCTCGAACCATCAACATGGGCATGCGAAAGTGATCGAGCAGCGGTTCATCTTCGTCTGCGCGCCGCACAGAAGGCGCGTCGCCCACAAAAAGTTCGCTGTTCCTCAACCCCATAAGATGAATACGCACGGCAACAGCATCATTTCCCTGAAAGGTGACGCGCGCATCCTCTGCGCGATCGCTGTGTAACACATTCTGGAAAAATGCAAGCGCGACATTCCGCCCCTCTGCATCCCCCCGGTCGCGTTCGTATTCTGGGAACCGCACCTTCACACCCGGCAAAAGGTTTTCGCCATAGTGCTGCAAAGGCACACTGACCTCTGCCCGCATATCGCCATCCGCGCTTCCGTGCATCACCCAATCTCGCTGATCGCCGCCCCGAACGCGAAATACATCAACCACATAGTGATCCTCTTCCCCCGCATTTACAAGCATGACCAATCGTCGATATTCTTCGGCAAGCCCGGGATACACATCCTCTCCACTCGCTTCTACCCATTGCACCGCGTCATAAGCGGCTTCAAAAGCCAGTAGAGAACCGTCTGTTATGTCCCTTCTATCGGTGTGCTGCTCTTTTTCATTGATCAATACGGTATTGTGACACAAGGTGCTCGCTGCCCAGCTTCGGTATCGGGTATGGGTATAGCCCACATCGGAGAGTAGTTCCTGCCCTCTGGCAAAAAGCATCAGATTCAAATTGTCCGCATGGGCATGCCCATAAGTCCCCGAAAAATGCAGATGCACCTGTATTTGATGTTCGCCCATCCCCCTACCCAACCACGCATGCCCAACACCCGGCAGCAATGTAGAATGCGATTGTTCAAGCGGTTTGACATTGGGATCGACTCGTCGGCTATCCAACCGCGCCCAGGCATCGTGCATGGGAATCCATCGCCCATCTGGATATCTGCAAATATCCAGAAGCTGATTTGCCTTTTTTACGATGGCAATATCTCGCTCCAAATCGAGGTTGTCGTATCGCACGCCATCGTCCGATATATAACCCAATGGGTCGGAATACCCTTTCAGCGCGTCAAAAACTCCCTGCATACCCGCCATTGTCATTCGGTGGTACCCCAAACTGCCTTCATGCCAGAATCCATCCGCATAAAATTGACGCTCAAACAGCCCAATACTGCGTCGAACCGCTTCATGTACCAGTTCTGGATCGTCCAAAACTCGGCCAATCACCGCATACCCGACATAAATTCGGGGGCTTGCATTGCCATAAGTAATCTCGTGAAAACCTTCCTGGCGAATAGCCCCGCGAAAAAAATTGTCCTCAATCCGCTGCTTAACATCGGTCCCAATCGCATCGGACAATCGCTCCAATTCACCACTTGCATAAATCGCATCATAGGCCATAGCCAGATTAGTCGGCATTTCATCAGCGCGCCACCGCCCCCACTTTCCCCCAAAATTTGGATAGGGCGGTTCAAATACAAATCCCTTCTGTTCGTGTGCCCGATCATAACTCACCAGAAAACCCGGATAATACCGCGCGAATGCGTCCAGAATCAGAGCCGCGCGTCGCGCATACGTCGCATCTCCTGTTGCCTGGTACAACTGCCCCAAATCTTCCGCAATCGCCGCAAAATACACACGCGCTTCCCGCCATGCCTTTGCCTGAAAGTAATACCGAAATCCCGTCTCATCTTCCCAAAATGGGTATGTCACCGTCTCACCCACCGGATTGACGACCATCAGTATCTGATCATCGGGATACACCTCATTGGGAAACACCATCTCGCAATAGCGGCACTGCACGCGATGTGGATCTTTAATTGACCACCGCAACTGCCCTTCCTGAGCACCCGCATCACAATCGGGACATCCCACAAAACGAAACCCCGTCTTATCGGGGATCAAAGCCACCATCTCCGCTTCAGAAAGCGTCACCACCGCTCGCACGCGCCGTTTCAAACGCGCGATTTCCTTTTCAGTTAAACTCACCTGATAAACCGGGCGTTCACTGGCTTGCATAGCCAACACTCCTGTGAGAATTTGGATTATGATTAAACAGAGAATGCGTATTGACATTTTAATTTCCACTCTCATCCAAACGCGCGCGAAACCCGGGCAAAAGAGCTGTTACCAGTGCAGTTGTAACCAGGGCGACACTGGTGTGTAAACCGAGGGCGATAGGCGCGCCATAGACTTCGGTGAGTTTGCCAATTTGCAGGCTGCCAAGTGGTCCTGCGCCAATGGCGAGGACGAGTGTACCCATTGCGCGGTCTCTCATATCATCGCGGGCAGCGATAAGCATTATTGAGCTTTGCATCACTGTAAAAAATGCATGCCCCAGACCGGCAAGTATGAGGAGAAAGATCGCAAGTGGAAAGGCAACCGACGTGCCGAACAGGGTGAGCGCACCAACCCAGGACGTGCTAAAGGCGAAGACAAACAGCGAAAGAGACTGGAAAAGCGATCCAGCGGAAAATATCCAGCCGCGACTGAGGCGCGAGCGCAATATATTGACCAAATAAAGGCCAAAAAATGCTCCAATACCATTGCACGCGCCCAGCACACCGTATTCAAGTGGACCCTTGTGAAGAATATCGTGTGTAAAAATGGGCAGGATGGTCTGGTAGGGAAACGCCAGAAAATTCATGATCACAGTAATGAGCAACGTACCCATAATCGGCTGGCTGGTACGTATGTATTGCAAGCCTTCGCGCATCAGCGTCCACGGAGAGGTTTTGAGAATCGCGGGATGACGCGGCACCTTGACGCGCAGCATGATCAGGAATGAGATAAGGGAGATAAAAAAAATAGTGATATAACAGTCCAGTACGCCAAATAAAGCGTAAATATATCCGCTCAAAAAAGGACCAATCATGCGAGCGATATTTTGGGTAACGCTTTCGAGCATCATCGCTTCAACCGTGCGTTGCTTGCCTACCAGGTCGGGCACCAGAGCGCGGCGAGCAGTCCAGTTGAGAGACCACGAGAGGCCAAATAGCACTGCGGCGATCGCAAGATGCCAGAACGCCAGGCGATTGGTCCAGATCAGCATCCCAATCGTTGCGAGGACCAGTACGCTGAGCCACTGCGAAAAAATCACGATGCGAACGCGCCCAACGCTATTGATCACTGGGCCAGCGATAAAACCGACGAGCAATAGGGGAAAAGATCGGTAAAATCCAATCAGTCCGACGGCAAACGCAGAGTGGGTAATCTCAAAAACGAGCCATCCCACGACAATCATCTCCATCCACATGGCCTGCCACCAGAGCATATTACTCAGGATCAGGTAGCGAAAACCGCGGTTGCCCAGGGGGGCAAGGGACCCTCGAAAGGAGATGACAAATTTTCCCGTTCTTCTGATGCGCATGGCCGAGTTTCAAATCCACCCTTCAGAACATGGAGAATATAACCCGTTGCGATGACCTCTGCTCTTTTACCGCCCAATCTCAAAATTACGCGCCACGGCCCGTGCCATGGTCACGAGAACATCGCTGTCGATGCGCTCGCGATAATTGGGATTAATATATTGAAATTGGATCTTGCGATTGGGTGCTATCACAAAGACCGATGGCACGGGTAAAGAGCGTCTTCTGTTATTCATAAACGCAACACCATAAGCCTTTGCCGCTTCAAATTCCACATCCGATAATAGCGCAAAATTGAGGCCCACTCGATCGCGCATCTCAGCCAATTTTTCAGGTGGGTCGGGCGCAATAGCAATAATTTCAAAACCCGCCTCCTCCAACTGTGACTTCAGTTCTTGCAGTTGTCCCAACTGCCGTCGGCAGTGCGGTCACCAGTATCCGCGATAAAAAACCAAAACCGTCGGCTTTTTGTGCGCACCCAGGTCAAAATTCCGTCCATTCGCATCGACGAGCGTCAGCGCAGGAACTTCGTCGCCAACCATCAGGGGATGCACTTTATTGGGCGCATCGGGCAATTGCGCGTGCCCCCATCCAAAAGTACCAAACACCATCAGCAACGCCATCCAGATTATTTTCTTCATAAAAATCTCCTCTGTATGTAAATAACGAATATCACAATGAGAGAATCTTCCTGATCTTCCCCGGCTGCGCCCAGTTGCATTTCCCCTCTCCGTTGAGTTGTCTCAACAAAGTGGGAATACCCGGATGTTGAAGTGCAACGCAAATCCGCTTTGCATCGGCCTCGTTCCAACAGGGGATAAACGCCTGCATAGCTTGATTCGCCTGCCACACCTGTCCATCCACACTGTTTAAAATCACCGGATGAAAGTCGCTCTTGCCATAAGCCTCCCAAATAACCTTGTAGGGCGCAAAAGAATACGGTCCAACGCCAAGCAGCGACCACCAGACGCCTTTGCCAATAGCAGATCGGATCAAAGTGCCTTTCCGGCCTTCGAGTTTGCCTTTAACCTCAATGAGATATTGTCTCAGTTCGGCATATAGCTCAATGCGGTCCCATAAAAGCGGTCTTCCCGTATTTTTATCATACGGAAGCAAAATCCATTTATGCGGAGCCAGGTCCCCATTCTTCCAGATCTCCTTTGTCGCAAGGGGAAAAATAAATTCCCCGGGCAAATACTTTGGCTTGTCCTCGAACATAAAAATCGCATTCGCTCCGCAAGTATTCACGCCCTGACGCGGTTTCTGGTCAGAAGACAGTTCGACTTTGATGGAGGTATCGAGATCGGCAGTATCCCCGCGTTGAAGAATGCGCCATTGATCGTCAGATGCCTTTAGAGGAATCGCCCGGTGTTCAATCCACTTCTCTCCTCGCTCTCTGAAATACCTGACGGGAAATTTATGAGACACATCCAGGCGAAACTTAGCGCAGCAGTAGGATGTACCAATCCCCTCAAACACCTTTGTCGCAGTAAATTCACGTACCTCATCCACCGCAAATCTCCGACCACTGGCAACGTAGTCCCTGAATCCCCTGTGAGCATCACCTGAGAAGAGAGAAAGTGGTATATAGAAACACCCTATCCCATTCTTGCGTAGCAAGTTGCCCAGTACGACTTTCAACACCAGTGCTGCGATATCGGTGCGCGAGGAACCGAGAAGAACCCGTTTTTTATCGGGAACCAGCCCTTCTGCCACAAAATGGGGCTTGAGTCTATCCTTATATGAATCGGACAAATCCGTGAAATTTGCCCACGGCGGGTTGCCAAACAGGATGTCGTGATTGGTATTCGGAGGATCTGTAATCACATCTAAAGCGAGAAGCTGAGACGAGGGAAAATCAATCTCAAATTTTTGACGTACTTTACGTTGAAATGCCTGAAGATGTGATGCGCGGACCTCAATCAAAGTCAGCCGGGAAAGAAGTTCCGGCGCAATCCGAATACCTCTCGACCTGGCGAGACGGAACAGTGCGAGTGCGAAAGCTCCCTGTCCCGCAGTCGGGTCACAAATAGAAGCCCCATTAATCCATGCATCGAAAATACTCCACCGCTCGATAAGCCATTCTGCCCACTTAATCGGAGTAAAAATCTGCCCGATCTCAACACTGCGTGAATTGTTTACAGACATCCTTTTCAACCCATTCCAGTGCAATCAGTTATGTCAATCATCTGATGAATTTTCTCCAACGTAATCAGATACAGTTTTCGGATCTATTTCGCCTTTGAGTACACATATCGCTTCTATGCACACCTGTTCGCCTGAATTCAACTCTATTATACCCGCCTGAAAATACCTGTCAACCGATTTGTGTCAATGAGGCGGGGGAATATCCCATTTCAGATAGGAAAAGGTAGATCGCATTGAATATTAGGGCGACTTGCAAACAAAAAACTTGACAAGTTCCTTTTCACTTTTCACTTTGTTAGTTAACCATTCCTGCTCTATATTCCCCAACCACAATCTATCTTCTGAAAATTAAAAAGAAACACTGCCGATCAAAAAATTGTCAGAGATCTTTCAGGAATTACTATTTTAAGGCGTAGAAATTACCCAAGAGGGGACGTAACATGAGTGCGCCAGAAGCTATTGCCGATCCTATAGAGTCACCATTGGTGTCAAAAAGAGCAAAAATACAAGAGGTAGGAATCCCTCCTGAAGTTCAACAGTTTTGTGTCGAAAACAACCTTTCAGGAGCCTTGAACTTGGCACAGAAATTTGTTAAACGTTGCTTCTCTGGGATCCGAGCTCTCAAGTTGCGGCTCGTTGTAGATCCAGAGGACGATGAGAAATGGGTTGAAATAAATATTACAGTCCCGGATACTGTCGATTTTTTGACTGAGTATAACAACTACACTCGCCTATTGGTCGCCGAGATCCCCTGGCCCGAAAGAAACATGCTACGGTTCAATTTTAGTTTTGCCTAATACATGGAGGGAGACGCAGTTTAGCATAGAGCTTCCCATACCCACTCTTGGCAAAAATAGAACCGCGCTCAGGTGTCCATAAATGACATCTAAGCGCGGTTTTTATTTCTTAATGAAGTTTAGTTTGCACTTTGCATACCCCCTCAAAAGCGATACTTTAAGCAAGAAGCGCATGGTATGATCGAATTAACCGCTGACTACTGATTATTCACCACATGAACGACCTGGTAATCTATCTCACCACAAGCCTTTGCGCTGTGTACATCTCACTGATCGCCATTTTTGTATTTGGCCTCTTTCGCAGATCGCGGCCCGTAAATTCCGGACGCCTATCTGTTTCCGTTGTCGTGCCCGCTCGCAATGAAGCCGCCAACATCGATGCGTGTTTGCGGGCATTGGCTGCACAGACCTATCCCGACGACCATCTGGAAATTATCGTTGTGGATGATCGATCCACCGATGATACCGCCGCTCGAATCGACAAATGGACGCGCTGTTTACCCCACTTGAGCCGCGTATCTGTCACACAGCAGGACTACGATTGTCCAAAAAAAAACGCCCTGTGGCAGGGCATCAAACACGCGCGTGGTGATATTATTTTTACAACAGACGCCGATTGTCAGCCCGGTTCCAATTGGATAGCGTCAACCCTCTCGTACTTTGCTCCCGAAGTCGGCATGGTCATCGGCCATGCTCCCCTGCTGGAAAACAAAAAAGCTCTATCGGGCCTGCTATCTCTCCAGGCACTCGTCGTCTCAACTCTCGCAGCGGGTAGCGCGGGCATTGGACTTCCGCTCACCTGTTCGGGGCGCAACATGGCCTATCGCAGAAAAGCCTTTGATGAGGTCAACGGCTTTAGCGACATCGGCCGTATCATCGGCGGCGACGATGTGTTGCTCATGCGGCAGGTCACACAAAAAAGCGAGTGGAAAATTCGGTTCAACGCAGACGCCGATGCGTTCGTCCCTTCAGCGTCTCACCCGGACAATCTCATCAATCGACAGGTGCGCTACCAATCCAAAACCATTCACTACGGCATTCCCATCTTGATTCTGGCTCTTGCGGTATATATATTCCATGTCATTCTGGCGACATTGCCCGTTTTGTTCTGGACCAACGCAGAATTATTTTATGCAGTCGGCTCCTGCCTGGCGATAAAAATAATCGCCGATGCCGTTTTTTTGCTCTTCGGCAGCATCCGGTTCAAAAGCCTGAAATTGCTCCTGTGGTTTCCTGTTCTCGAAATCCTGATCATACCCTATATTGTCATCATCTGCGCGCTCGGCACATTTTCACCGTTCAAATGGAAATAATATGTTATCAATCAAATTGCTGCCCGAAACCTTCATGCGATACCATCGCGCAATCACACCCCGGCGAATATGGAATGCCTCAAAAGTGGTCGCGTCCTATGCCCTCTCCAATCTGTTTCGGCGAGATATTCGCATGGGCAAACCCTTTGTACTCATGGTCGAACCCACCAATTTCTGCAACCTCAAATGCCCGCTCTGCCCCTCTGGCAATGGCGACATGACCCGCGAGCGCGGCATTATGCCATTCGAACACTTCAAGCATGTCTTTGAGCAACAGGCCGATCACCTTTTGCTCCTCATGTTGTGGAATCAGGGCGAACCCTTTATCAACAAGCACCTCACCGACATGATCCGACTGGCCTCCGCGCACAATGTCCCCACACTGACCAGCACCAATGTCCACTACATCAAAAATCGGGAAACCGCTCGAGACATTGTGGATTCCGGCCTTTCCGAACTCGTGGTCTCTCTGGACGGCGTCACACCCGAAAGCTATGTCAAATACCGCGTGGGAGGCAATTTTGACCGCGTGCTCGAGGGCATCCGCCTGCTCGTCCAGGCAAAACGCGATCTGCAAAGCAGCCATCCCCTGATCCACCTGCAATTTATCATCATGAAACACAACGAACACGAAATTGCAGCCGCGCGCAAATTCGCTCGGGAGTTAGGCGTGGATCGCCTCTCGCTCAAAACCGCCCAAGTTTATACCGAATCCGATGCAGAGACCTTCTTACCTTCTGACGAGAAATTCAGCCGCTACGATTACACTGCCGACCACCTCTCGACCAAAAGCAAAATCAGCAACACCTGTCGCCACCTGTGGTACAGCACCGTCATCAATTGGGATGGCGCTGTATCGCCCTGCTGTTTTGACAAAGATGTTCACTACGGCCTCGGCGATGCCCTCAATGAGTCGGACTTCGACCAGATCTGGACCGGTCAAAAATACAAGGACTTCCGCAATGCCATCCTCAAAGACCGCAAATCTGTACCAATATGCAATAACTGCTCAGAAGGCGTAAAAGGCATGTTTTACGATATAGAAAAAGTCGAGCAATGAATTAAAAATTAAGAATTGGTGGTTGGGTGGTTGGGACTGACAACTGACAACTGACAACTAAATGGATATCATCCTTCACTTATTGCTGCTCTTTACAATCCTCTACGCCCTCGTCGCACTGTGTTTTTTTTTCGGATTATTCCGCCTGAACAATCAGCCGCGCACTGATGAAACGCCATTTATATCCATCGTTATTGCCGCGCGCAATGAAGCGGATTATATTGGCAAATGCCTCGATTCCCTGAAACAACAGACCTATCCATCCGACAGATTTGAAATCCTCATCGTTGACGACGACTCGACAGATAACACATCCCAAATAGTCGCCTCCACGCGCCTGGACAATCTCCGCCTTTTGTCTGTCAATAACAGCTTTCCAGAAATGGTGGCAAAAAAACGCCCGATGTCCGTTGGCATTCACCGCGCGCGGGGCGAATGGATCCTCACCACCGATGCCGACTGCACCGTGCCGACCACCTGGATCGCCAGCATGGCGTCTTATATGGCGGCTGATATTGGCGTTGTCATCGGATTTTCGCAACTTACATCGCGCTCATTTTTCGGTCAATTACAGGCTTATGATTTTCTCGCCCTTATGGCCGCGGCTGCTGGCGCTGTCGGGATGGGCATTCCCCTGGCTGCTTCGGGACAAAATTTTGCCTATCGCAAATGTCTTTTTAAAAAAGTCGGCGGTTTTCGCGACATAGCACACCGCCCGTCTGGCGACGATGTGCTATTGCTCCAATTGCTGCGACAGGCATGGGATGGACGCATTGCGTTTGCCGCTGATCCTGGCGCTTATGCAACTACCCATCGCCCAGAAACCCCATCATCGCTGTGGCAGCAACGCAAGCGATGGGCATCTAACGCCGCGTATCAACTGCGTCTCAACCCCATTTTTTTTTCCTATATTGCAGTGGTCTTTTTCATCAACGTGCTCATCCCCGCTGCTTTTGTCATCTCAATAACAGATGGCACATATACACTACCTCTGATCTGCTGGGGCGCGAAAATACTGGTAGATCTGCTTATAGCGGGAAAAGGCGTTTACACCTTCAAGCGTGCGGATCTACTCATCATGTTTCCATTCTGGGAGATCGTGCAAATCCCCTACACCATTCTCATCGGCCTCGCGGGAACTCTGCGCGGATTTACATGGAAAGGCCGAGAGCATTGAAGTGTGAAGGAAGAAGTGTGAAGTGTGAAACTGTGTATAACTGGTTGCTGCCCAAAGACTATTTTGCCCTATGAGGTACTCCATGACCGCTAAAATCCTTTTCTGCCTCCTCAGTCTGCTGCTCGCCATACCGTCCCATGCACAACGCCCGCGCGCCCGGGATCTGGGCATTGAAATTGGCACATTGCCCACAGGTACATACAACGCTATCACCGATGTCAAAGGCGTTCTCGTCGGTCACGTCACCTTAATTGAAGGGAGTGGCGAACTCGTCATAGGTAAAGGACCCGTACGAACGGGTGTCACGGCTGTCGTTCCACACAGCGAGGATATCTATCGAAATAATGTATTCGCCGCGGCCGAAGCCCTCAATGGCAACGGTGAAATGACGGGTATGGCATGGGTTAACGAACGTGGACAACTCGAAGTGCCCCTTGTACTTACGAATACACTCTCTGTGGGCGAAGGCTACAGCGGTGTGGTCGCATACATGCTCAAACAGGGCACGGGGCGGGTTCCCCTACCCGTAGTCGCCGAATGTTACGACGGCGGTCTCAACGATATAGCCGGGCGACACGTCACAGTTGATCACGTTGTCGAAGCCATTGAAATCGCCACAGGCGGCGCAGTGCCCGAAGGTTCGGTTGGCGCAGGCACGGGAATGCGTGCGTATGGATTCAAAGCAGGCATCGGCACGGCATCGCGCGTTGTACCAGATGGACATACCATAGGCGTGCTCGTCAATGCCAACTGTGGACGCAGGGGGGAACTCCTCATTGCCGGCGTTCCCGTGGGACGCGAATTGCCCGTTCAGACTTCCCCAACGCGCGATGGCTCGATCATAGTGGTCATTGCCACCGACGCACCCCTGGTGCCACATCAATTGCGGCGCCTGTGCAAACGCGCCGCCATAGGCATTGGTCGCACGGGCACTGTTTCTCGCACCAGCAGCGGGGATTTTTCTCTTGCCTTTTCAACCGCCTATCGCCTACCTCGCACCCGCGCTGACCGCGATACAATTACCACACTGCGCGATGGTCGGCTGACCGCTATTTTTCAAGCCACTATTGAAGCCACTGAAGAAGCCATTGTCAATGCCATGTGCGTAGCAGAACCCATGACAGGCCGAGACAACCGCACAATGCCCGCGTTACCGCATGACAAATTAATCGAGGTGATGCAAAAATACGGCCGGATGAATCAACACAACGATGTGCAACAGCGGTAATAGCTCATGCTGATACCTGACCGACCATCCTGAACATCCTTTCATCACTGGATAGAATCATTCCAGTGCAAGCTCTGAAAATCCTGATCCGAGGTGCTCTATGTCTCAAATACCCATCATCACTGCCCTTTGTGCCTATGTTTTTATCACCCTATTGGTTGGCGTCTATGCTGGTAGGCGCGTTAAAGATTCCGCCGACTTTGTCGTTGCGGGGCGGCGTCTGGGCATCTTGCTGGCTACGGGCACGCTTTCCGCCACCTGGTTTGGTACAGGCACTGTGCTCGGCGCAGCGGGCGCGGCTTACAAAGGTGGCTTTTTAGCCATTATAGCCGATCCTTTTGGCGCAGCCCTGTGTCTGTTTCTCGCAGGCTTGTTTTACGTGCGAATGATGCGCCGCATGGGCGTTTCAACCATTGCCGAATTTTTTGAACGGAGATTTGGGAAAACAGCCGGTGTGGTCGCTGCTGCGTGTACGATTCCTGCCTATCTGGGCTGGGTTGCATCGCTAATGGTGGGATTTGGGAAAATTATTCACGCGCTCACGGGATTGGATGCGGTAGTAGGTACCTGCCTGGGCGCTGCTATTGTACTGATCTATACAACAATAGGCGGCATGTGGGCGGTGACACTGACAGACTTCATTCAGGTGGCCGTCTTAACCCTGGGGCTAATTTTTATGACACCCGTTCTCCTGAGCGACATGGGGGGATGGGCCGCCATACGAGCGCAACTACCCGATGACCAATTTTATCTCTATCCCCGCGATGCAGACATGACCACATGGTTTAATTATGCGCGTGCCTGGCTGGTAATTGGCCTGGGCAATCTCGCCGGACAGGACCTTTTGCAACGCAGCCTATCCAGCCGAAACGAATCCGTCGCCCAAAACAGCGCGTATCTCTCCGGTATTATTTACCTGACCGTTGGTCTCTTGCCTGTATTCCTGGGTATTGCAGCCACCCTCACATTTCCCAATCTGGCCGACCCCGAGCAAGTGATGATGAAACTCGCCGAAACATATCTCCCCCCACTCGGCATGGCCGTTTTTATCGGTGCTTTGATCTCCGCACTGATGAGCAGTGCAGACAGCGCCTTGCTCGCCCCTGCCAGCGTGATCGGCAACGATCTGATCCGCTACTTGCGCCCCGATATTGACGCGCGAACCCAACTGCGCCTGTGCCGCCTGAGCGTCCCCGTCCTCGGCATCATCGCGCTTTATCTCGCCCTTTCGCACGACACGGTTTACACGCTGATGGTCGATTCCTGGTCCATCTTGCTGGCAACTCTCTTTGTGCCTCTCACTGCAGGTATCTGGTGGCGCAACGCCAATCGCTCTGGCGCGCTCTGGTCAATGATTTCAGGTGCTATCGCCTATCTCATCCTGCTTCAAATCGCACCCGACCAACCCGCCGACCTCCTCGCAGTACCCGTCGGCCTCCTCGCACTTGTCATCATAACCAAAGCGACCACAAAAACAGATCCACCCTTGCCATTGAGCGATACGTCAGGAACACCTCTCCCCTATACAAACCGCCTGGGTGCTCTAAATCCACTTCGAGGTTTATCCGATAAATAAATTAAAAGGAGACGCAATCATGACCCAACTTCTTGAAAAAGCACTCCAGGAAGTGTCTAAACTTCCCCCTGAAAAGCAGGAGGCTATCGCAAGTATAATCATTGAAGAACTCGAAGATGAACGCCAATGGGATGAAGCGTTTGCCGCATCACAAGATAAACTCGCCAAACTCGCCCAAAAAGTCCGGGACGATATCAAGGCAGGTCGTTTCAAAAAAATGGGGTTTGACGAGCTATGAACTCGTATCTGATGGACGATTTCATAGCCCATTTTCGGAGATTACCGGCGAGCGTGCAAGAGAAAGCTCGCAAAAACTATCGTCTTTGGCGGCAAAACCGTAACCATCCGAGTTTGCAATTCAAGCGGATACAGGCTGCCGAACTAATTTACTCAGTACGAGTGGGAACCCGCTGGCGCGCTTTGGGCTTGCGGGAAAATAATGCGATCTACTGGTTTTGGATTGGCTCTCATGCAGAGTATGATAAACTGCTTGATCAATTATAGTATCCCACCCTTGCCACTGAAGAATTCCATTCACTTATGAAAATCGCCTGGGGGTTCTAACACAATCCACCTGATCCATATCCAGCACAAGTAGTGAAATGAGAGAAAAAAAGAAATCATGCGTTAGAGTACATAAACCGAAAGGATATATTATGATAGCCATTTTCAGGAGACTTTTTAAAAAAAGAGATGAATTGCAGTATGCCCTTGCCAAATGCCCTCGCGCAGCCCGCGAAGGATACCGGATTGCAAAGGGCAATCTTGACGGAATCAAAGTCGCCATAGACGCGATTTCGGAGGATTTGAAACAATATCTGACAAGTCTGAACGATGGAAATGTCCAAACCTCCGACATTGAAAATCAGACTCAAAAGCAGCTACAACAAGTGGCGTCGGAATTCTATTCTTTGCACGAAGAACAGGTGCGCCTTCTGGAAGAGAAACGCGCACAGTTAGACAAGTTCTCAATTGCCCTCTTTGGTCGCACGATGACTGGCAAGTCAACGTTGATGGAGATTTTGACTAACGGCGATGGTTTATCCATCGGCAAGGGAGGCCAACGCAAGACCCGAGATGTGCGTAGTTATGACTGGCAAGGACTCAAAATTACCGATGTGCCCGGCATAGCCGCGTTTGAAGGCCGTGAGGACGAAGAAAAGGCATTTGAGGCCGCCGTGCAGTCGGATCTGGTGCTTTTCCTTATCACCGATGATGCACCACAGAACAAAGAAGCACAGTGCTTTGCACGGGTTCGGGCACTCGGCAAACCGATTCTGGGTATCTGCAATTTTAAATATGCTCTCAACAATGCGGACAATATGAGCCTTTTTTTGCGAAGGAATTGGTTTTACCACAAACGAAAGGATCTCAATGCTATCGTCCAACAATTTCACGAGTTTGCGGAAAAATACAGTCCGGGTAGGCGCATTTTCTTCGCATATACCCACTTACAATCAAAATTCCTATCTCAACAGCCCAATTACAAACCGCAACAGAGCGAGTTAGAACACGCGAGCCGCTTCAACTACGTCGAAAAGCAAATTATCTCGGAGGTGATTGACTGCGGGAGATTCCTGCGATGGAAGAATTTCATTGATGGTGCTGTTGTTCCAATGCTTGAGTTTAGCGATAAGTTGTTGGACTTTAGTGCTCAACACTCGTTGAGTGGTAGGGTTCTTATCGATAAGCATCGCCAAGTCAAGTCATGGTCTGATGGATTTCGCAAAAGTGGCAAAGAACGCATTGATACATTCATCCAAAGGGAAATGAACTCACTTCGCGCTGAAATTCCGGGGTTTGCTGAAGACTACTATGATCGGTCTGATGCTGGCGAGCACTGGCATCGATTAGTCGAGAATAAAAGTATAAAGCTAAAAGCAGAGAAACTTGCCGAGCAAATCCAGAATGAATGTAAAGACGAACAGTCAGAGATCGAACGGCAACTTAAATCCGAACTGAATTTCGTCGATAAAGTTGCTGGCGACCGCAGGATTAGCATGGATTCTATATTCGATACAAAACGCGCTTGGAACTGGACGACCACCATTGTTTCTGGTGGACTTGCTATCGCTGCTCTTTTAGCTAGCGGTCCTTCTGGCTGGGCTGCAGCAGGAGTTAAATTGGTGGGGTGGTTCCTTTCTTTATTTTTTGGGGATAGAGAGGAGAAGGCGAGAAAGCAACGCAAGGAACTCGAAAGCAAGCTCAAACATGATGTCAGCAAGATAGAAAGTAACCTCCAAAAGGAACTTGGTGATTGGTTCTACCAAGACCTTCTCAAAAAGCGAGTCAATGCCTTTCTCAGAGAATTTCAGCCGGTCATTTCGGGAACCTTCGAACTAGCAGACAGGCAGAGACATTTGGCATGGAGGATCAACAAGCAACATAAAGAATTGCACCGTGCTCTGATCAATAAAGCATTTGATCAGCTTGGATATAGAGACAGTAGAGATCTCATATTGGATATAGCGCGAGTCCCTGGGCTGGCGATCATGTTGCTTATTGAGCCTGATACTACATTCCCAGAGGATGTGCGTAGGAATTTGGGGAAACTACTTGGAGAAAATGTCTGGTTCGTAGTCAACACTCGTAACAAGAGATCAATTCTATCCCAAGCCATTGGGCGCGACTGTGATCCGAGCAAAATCCGTATTGAATCAAAAATTCAAGTCGCACATGTGCCTGTAGGACAACTCGATGCGGTTGGCGTCGCTCGGATCAAGTTGGCGCAACAGTTGACTGAACTCCATGTGATGAACTCGGAAAGGAACCATTAAATGAAAACAGTACATATTCAATCATGTTTAGAACGAGGAGAGGTCCTACTCAAAAAGGCAGAAAGAGTTCTCAGAGATGCGCCTTTTGACAAGGTACGAGAGCTTGCCCAGCGGGTTCCGGGAGAAGTTGCACCGCCTGATAAAGCTGTTCATGTAGTCTTTGCCGGCCAATACAGTGCAGGTAAGTCTTCGATCCTCAAAGTTATGACGGAACGAGAAGACATAGACATTGGGGCTGGAATCACGACCCAACAGGTGCAACGGCTCGACTGGAACGGCATCAAGGTCATAGACACACTTGGCGTCCATACGGAGATACGGCCCGATCACGACGCAATAACGTACGAGGCAATCAGCAAAGCTGACCTCTTGGTCTTTGTCGTCACCAACGAGCTATTTGACGCCCATATCGCAGAGCATTTCAGGAAACTCGCTATTGAACGGGAAAAAGCCCACGAAATGTTGCTGGTCATAAATAAGATGCAACGACATGCCGAGGGGAATACACCAGCGGCGCAGGATGTGATCCGGGAAGATCTCCGAAAAGTCCTCGTGCCGTTTACCCCGGAACAACTTCGCCTTTCTTTTTTGGATGCTGAGGCTGCACTTGAGGCCCGCACAGAGGAGGACGAAGAGTTCCGAAGAATTTTTCACAAACGGAGTGGTTTTGACGCCTTTGTCGATAACTTCAATGCGTTCGTAAAAGAAAAAGGCTTGACCGCACGTTATACAACATCGCTATATATCCTTGAACAGGTGCTTCAAGAGGCCCTCGCAGCCGAATCAAGCGACGATGGCGATGTGGACGACTTGCAAGAGTTGTTTCTTCAACAACGAAATGCATTAGTGAGTGGTAAAGCACAGGTTTCTCAATCAGTGGAAAATAAGGTCCAACAGACGACAAACAAGATTCGGGAGGAAGGGCGCAAGGTCGCTGACCTAATTCGTGGAGATGCGGATAATGAGGCTGTTAATCGGGAATTAACGGCTGCTCAAGAGCGTATTGAAAAACAGGCAGGTGAGTTGTCGGATTTCATCCAAAAAACTATGGAAGAGGGCATCAACGATCTCGCGGAGAGGGTGGGTCAAATCGCGGAGAGCGAATTCGCCAAAGAGTTGTTATCGAGGCTTAAAGAAAGAGTCCAAGATCTCGATATTGATCCAGAGATGTCGTCTAATATGAAACAAGTTGGAGATGTGACCCATCGGCTTGGGCAGTTCCTCGTAAAAAATTCGTTTACTCCCAAAACCTCGACCTTCTCCGGTCTGTTCAAACTCAACCAGTATTCGGGTACAGAAACCCACAGCATGGTTAAAGATATAGGGCACTTTTTTGGAAAGTCCTTTAAACCGTGGGAGGCAGTAAAATGGACGCGTACAATCGCAAACGCGGGACGAGTTTTGCAAGTAGGAGGTTTTTTTTTGAGTGTTGTTATGCAGATCAAAGAAGACGCCGATGCAGCTAAGCTGGAACAGGATTTGCGCGAAGGCCGGGTGGCTGTGCGGGCGGGATTTAGTGATGCTGCCAATGCTATTGAACTCCATTTCGATGAAACGACCAACACTTATGTAGATCAAACCATCGGCAAGCGCATTGTGGAGATCGATGAGGAGCTTGAAGAACTCAGAGATATGAAGCAATCTCGCAGCGATCTTTTTCAAGAACTCAATGCTCTGTTAGAAGATACACGGGAGCTTATTTCAGAGATGCATGTTGATAGCCATTCTGAATGACCTGAGATTGTACGAAGCTAGAAACGAAGGGATTTTTTATTTTGTTTTTTGAACTGCAAAGTGAATTTTCAAAAAAATCTTGACAGAACAATTAAGTTGCCCTTTTTATTTAGCCATGGCTGAGAAATGCCACCCAGATCTTTTTGTTCACAGAGGCTACAAAAACGGAATAACGCCATCAAAAAGGCACAGCTCCTCATTGACAGTGGCGGCTTAGCCTTTGAGCTTATTGAGTATGCAGCATTGGCGAGAATATCCAACAATAACCGCCTTACTGATTACTTGTATAATCTATCACAGGAGGTTGTGTTAAAATGACTGATGTATCCAATGGTAGCGGATCAGGGGAGGGAGCCAGTGAACTTTGTTATCTCCTAAAAATCGTAGGGGCGCATTCCAAAAAGAGCTCTGTATTCTTCTGAGTCTTTCCCGTAGTCATCAATGATTTTTTCTTGCATAGCTTCCAGTATTGCTTCAAAATTGGGATTAGTTGGGTCATACCCATTGGCATCAAAAATTTGTTTTCGAGCCTGACATAAAAGCTCTACTATGGGATACTGCTCCTTTTCTGGTGCAGATTCTCGTGCCTGATTCAGTTGCACTATATTTGCCAATATATGAGGATCTATGGTTATCTGCATGGAAAGCCTCCTTTCAATTGCATTGTTGTAGCTTTCCTCAACGTTATCAAATTTCCCTCGCTCTGTCAACTCCATCCATGCCTTTTGATGTTCTGACCCATATCTTAGAGTAACCACTCTTACGGTGCTTTTCGCGGCACTTTCGTATATAATTGAGGGGTGTGCATAAAATGAGATTGACATAGTCGGTAAAAAGTCGCCACTTGTAGAAGCAACCAACTTCACAAGGAGGCGACCGATGGCAAAACCAAAATTCACCGACTATGTCGAACTGATACATACACTTTTTGACAAGTTTGCACAAGCCCAAACACCCAAGCCCAAACGGGTCAAGTCCACACTTGTATATAATCCCTACTCTAAAACCTAACCCAATACACACCCCTTCAAAAATGACTCACTGATACATCCAGTGGGTCATTTTTTCGTTTTAACTGGTCATAGTTTCAACAATTTTATATATTCAACGGTCTCTCGAATAGAACGTCTTAACACTGGAGTCTAAAATGTATTACAGCCCTGATAATCCCTCGATAGAACTACGCAAAGCTATCTTAAAGAAAGCATTCGAGTACAACGGCGGAGTTCCTAAAAACATAGCCATATCCGAACTAATATCCGAAAACGGAGTTTCACCCGAAAATCGAAATGTTTTTTGTCAGTGCATAGACAAAGAAATCGAAATACTTATCACCGAAAATCAATTAACCATTGATAACTCAAGAGGTCTAAATTTGCTTATGCTTACACCGTTATCCGATCTTTCAGGAATAAAAAAATTTAAATGATGTAATCCATTACGATTGCAAAATCCAGTGACCATACCCCACCAACCCCGTTGGTGGGGTTTTTCTTTCCAACACAAAAACATGCTGCTCAACACAACCTTTTACATTATATTTTCTGTATATCCAAATAAGCGGTACGAGGCGATCTGCCAATCGCCCCGCATCATCCCAATCACCATGACTCCTACACAATGAAAGGGGATTTCTGCCATGACTCCTTTTGAAAACGTTGAAATTGATGTACGTCTTAACACTCTTGCCATCACCGGAGAATACAAGAAAACAGGTGAAAAAATAGTAGTCCAACTTACAAAACCCGTACCGAAAATAATCAATAACAATATCTACGGAGATTACAGAATGTCGCACCATCCGCTAAACCAAGAACTAATATCGTGCCTAAATGAATCTGACACCTTCACCATACATCATTTCTTATCCTTTTTTCCCATCACTTTTGATCACTGAATCAAAAACGAAACACATAAACATTAAACCATAAATAACAAATACTTATACCCAATTTTTCACTTTTGTATATAATCCCCAAAAATTTGATGCGCGCTTCGCACATGCTTATGGCGTCTCAGAAGTGGCTCGCTATCTAAATATTCCGCCATCTACGCTCAGGTACTGGATATCAGGAGTTAGGTATCACTCTGCCCGAAGCAACTTTGAACCCGTTATTAGTGTACCTCCAGCGGAAATCGTGCAACTATCCTTTGTCAACTTAGTGGAAGCCCATGTCCTGGTGGCACTCCGCAGAGTCCACAAAGTGCGTTTGCAGGATATCCGGGTAGCACTGGACACGCTTGAAAAACAGTTTCCCAGACAACCTCATCCTCTGGCTTTTGAGACTTTCGCAATGGATGGAAAAGATCTGTTCTTAAAACATATCGGGCAGCTTATCAATCTCTCCAGGCGCGGACAACTGGAAATGGAAGAAGTTATCGACATGTATCTTCATCGTATTGAGTATGATACAAGTGGTCCTATTATCTTATACCCCTTTACACGAGACCCACTCCAGGAAGATGATCAACCGAAAGCCGTCTTGATAAATCCCTACATTTCCTTTGGTCGTCCTGTGCTCGCGGGAAAAGGCGTGCCGACCGAATTGATCTTTGAGCGGTTTAACGCAGGTGAGTTAATAGATACACTGGCTAAAGATTATGGACGTGAGAGGTGGGAGATTGAAGAAACGATCCGGTATGAATCAGCCAGAGGCAGAAAAGCCGCTTGACCTTCCACTCGTTTTTGTGGAATATATCTCAATCAGTAAACTTGTGAGGAGTCATTGAAAGCGACTTCAATTGAGATGCGAATAAAGAGGTTTTGACGATGAAACCCCCACACTGGTCACAAGCTGATTCACGCGAAGCCAAACAGATCTGGGAGGAATACCAAAAGCAGCATAATCTCTCGGATCGGATTGGACAAACAGCGGGTATTGATCCAAAAAGTAAGCGCATTTGGTTTGGTTCTTCAATTAGAGATATTGTCCTCCAAAGAAATACTGAAGGATTGAATTCTCCTCTTTTTTTTCAACGAGTCGGTTCTGAAACCTATTTCCGTAAAAGAGTTCGTCGGTGATTCACGGAACCGCTTTAGCTGATGAATACGATTCTGTCAGTGTATAAGACGTTTCTTCATCTTCCATACCACGCATCGCCGATTTAAGAGATAAGTCGGTCCACATCGTATCTTCTTCACGAGCTTTCGGTATTTTGTGCCGCGATTTAAGAAATTCGACAAAATCGAGAACTTCCCGCAGTACAGGCTCTGGTAAAGTTTGCAAATGTTGAGAAATCTGATCTGCTGTTGTCATAGCAAAATCCTCATAAAAAACGAGCGTACACAGGTTCGTTCCTCCATAATCACCCCACCCGAATCCGGTTGATCTTGCTCGCTGCGACACCCGCGCCAAATCCATTATCGATATTGACCACAGTCACGCCCGACGCACAACTGTTCAACATCCCCAGCAACGCTGCCAACCCCTTGAAACTCGCCCCATATCCCACGCTGGTCGGCACGGCAATAAGCGGCACATCGACCAAACCACCAACCACACTGGGCAGTGCCCCTTCCATACCGGCCACCACGATAATCACACTTGCATCCGATAGACGCTCCCTGCATGCCAGCAAACGGTGAATCCCGGCAACCCCCACATCGTAAAGTGTTTCGACATCATTGCCCATCACCCGCGCGGTTTCCACGGCTTCTTCTGCCACGGGCAAATCGGATGTGCCCGCAGATACGACCAGAATTTTACCAACTGTTTCCGCAGCGGGAATCTCTCCTGCGACAACTACTGTGCGAGCGAGTGAGTTGACATTTGCACCGGGATATTTTGCGACCAGAGCATCCCGCATCTCTGCATTTGTGCGCGTCGCCAGCAGTGTCGCCCCCGATGACACAATGCGATCTGCTATAGCGACCACCTGCTCAACCGTCTTTCCCTCGCAAAAAATAACCTCGGGAAACCCCTGCCTCAGCGTGCGGTGGTGGTCAATCCGCGCAAAACCAAGCTCTTCAAAAGGCAAGTGTGCGAGGTGTGCAAACGCCTCATCCACATCTGTTTGCCCCTGTGCAACAGCCTCTAACAACGCGCGTATGCGTTCTGGTGTCACGCTGCCCCCCCCGCTTTGATCTGTCCCAGCAAATCCATGAGATGATTCGGATCGTCTTCTGTCATCAACGTGCGGCGATAACGCGCCGCGCTGGACACCCCCTTGATATATGCCGCGAGATGCCGGCGCATTTCCAGGACGCCATAGCGCAGTCCCTTAAACGCGATGGACGCCTTGAGATGGTGAACAGCCATTTCCAGACGGTCATCCTCCGTTGGTCCGGGCAATAATTCTCCTGTATTCAGAAAGACTTCCATGCGCTTAAAAAGCCATGGATTGCCAATAGCCCATCGCCCCACCATCACCAGATCGCAACCCGTTTTCTGCATCATCTCCTTTGCAGCCTCTGGCCCACGCACATCGCCATTGCCAATTACGGGAATCGAAACCGCGTTTTTGACTTCTGCGATAATATCCCAGTCTGCTCTGCCCGCAAATTTTGCCTCGCGCGTGCGCCCATGCACGGCAATTGCCGCTGCACCAGAATCTTCAGCAATCCGCGCAACTTCCACTGCCTGATTGGCTTGCGACCATCCACTTCTAATTTTTAGAGTCACGGGAATATCAACCGTGCGTACCATTGCTGCAATGATCTGTCCCAGTCGATCAGGTGTATTGAGCAGAGCCGCACCCGCGTTTTTTGTCACGATTTTTTTAACCGGGCACCCGCAATTGATGTCGATAATATCCGGATTGCGCTCTGCCACAACCCGAGCACCTTCGGCCATGACCTCGGGTTCTGAGCCGAACAACTGCGCGGAAATCGGAAACTCATCGGGTTCAAAATCGAGATATTGATTCGACCTTTCACTGCCCTCGGCCAATCCCTTGGCACTGACCATCTCCGTGACCGCAAAACTCGCGCCCTGTTGCCTGCACAGCATGCGAAACGACCGGTCTGTAATACCAGCCAATGGCGCCAACGCTGTCCGCCCGGGAATATTTACATTGCCGATTTGTACGCCCATATCATCACTCATCCCGATGTTTCTCGCGCCTCTAACAACACTTTTGACAATTGTTCGGCAAATTTCACCTGACTATTGTCCTCGGGTTCATAGCCGATTTTCTTTCGCGCATTGGAGATCGTCCAGAAATTGTGCGAATTGCCACTAATACCGTAAAATATCTGAAATGGAATCCCATATTCATTTTCGATATTTTCAGCCTCGATGCTCTTCACAATCAACTGCACCTGATCCCGGATGCTCAAATACGCCCCCAACCCCCGATGCATGCTTTTCAAATTCGTGGATTTTGCGCGATCCATATCCGTCTCGCGCGGGCCACCTATCCGAATCTGCACATTTTCCAATTTCTTGCCATCATTCATCAATCCCGTTGCAAAGGTAAAGCCCAACAACTCGTATTGCGCCTTTGCCCAGCCGTAATAATTATCGGAAAGCGGATACATCTCTGGCGTTACAAATTCCTGCTTGCCCGCCCAGATCAGATTTTCGTAATAATCTGCCGCGTGATTTGAACTGATGATCACGGCGCGCCGAACATTTTCCTCCACACACGTCTGATACACATTGTGCGCCATATCGATATTCGTCATCTCTGCCCAAAAGCGATCCGCATCGTCTTTTGTCCGCACAAATCCGCAGTGGATAATCGCATCCTGCCCTCTGAAATACTCCCGATACGCATCCCGATCTCGGTTCGTCAAATCCGCAATCACCACATCACTTACTTCCTCGCCTTCGCGATTGGTCGTCTTCACGTCTAAGACCGTCAGGTCATACCGCTCGCGCAATACAGGCAACATCCGACCAGCCACATAACCCGTCCCCCCCGTAATGAGTACTTTTCTCTTTGACATATCTGCTCCTCAAATCAACCATCACGACAATGGAAACGGCATCCCGACCTTTGGAAAATGTCCAAATTGATCTTCGCCGCGCAATACAATAGGTTCCCATGACTGCTTGTGTGAATTGAGCGTGGTCTGTTTGACATGTGGAGGAATGAACCGAACCGTCAGCCCGCACCGCCGTCGATTTGACCGATTGGGATTGCTCGCGTGGAATAATTGCCCGTCGTGAACCGACATCTGCCCGGCTTTCAACACAATATCGATCGCCGTGCTATCATCGACATATTCATCCGGAATCTCCTGATTAATACTCAACAAATTGCCTTCCCGCGCGGATTTGTCGTGTACTGCAATCCCATTTTTGTGCGACCCCGGTATGAAGCGCATACACCCATTCTCCACATCCGCATCGTCAATAGCGATCCATGCCGTGTGTGCAATAGGCGGTTTCAGGCCCCAGTACGTAATATCTTGATGCCAAGCCACGAATATCTTTGCCTCTGGATCGGGATATTTGCAAAAAAAGTGGGTGGATAACAGCATCACATTGTCGCCCATCACAGCCTGCATTATGTCTAAGATCCGCTTATCCGTTGCCAGTTGCCAGATAAATGCCTCGTCAAAATGCCGCCCCTGCAAACCGATCTGGCACTTCTCCTTGCCTTCACGCGCTTCCAAATCGTCAAATAATGCGCGAAATTGACCGATCTCGCGTACTGAAAACACATCGACTTCTGTCAAAAATCCCTGCGTCTCGTAAGTTTCGACCATAGAATCCAAAGGCATGGTGCGTTCCTTTCGTGAGCAATGGTGAGTTGTATATAAATTATGAGGAATATCTCACACGCGCAACCCGTTTTCCAAATTGCCTAAAAAAAGAACCGGTTCAAAAGCGATACAATGCATAGTGCTCGCTATCAAACCGGCTTTTAACCGTTCTATCACCTGTATCAGACACCTATCTCGCGCAAAAAAGACGGACTCAGCGTACCGCGCGCCACCTCTGCCACAGGTCCCGCCATTGTCAGATTAAATTCTTCATCCACATCGATCATCAACGTGCCTCCGGGAGCTTCTACCGTCACAGGTGATGCCACCAGTCCCAAACGCACCGCAGCACTTGCCGCAGCACATGACGAAGACCCCGACGCCTGCGTTTCGCCTGCGCCGCGTTCCCAGATCAAAATGAAAATTTTATGGTCGCCTGTGGGCACGACCAACTGCACATTGGTTCGCCTCGGAAAAATCTCGTGGTTCTCCAACTCAGGTCCCAGCCGCAACAAATCATCGCGCGACCACGCATCGCCCCTGAGCTTAAACACCACACAATGGGGATTGCCTACGCTCACACCCGTAAAAACCATATCCTCGCCAGCAGCGGTAATCGGCTGTTCGATCAGTTCTTTCACCTCGAGTGAACACGGCAATGCCTCTGGTTCAAACGTCGCCTCCCCCATCTCCACAGTCGCCGCACTCGCATCGCCCCATTCGTCGATATGCAAATCAATATGAACCAGTCCCCCCGGTGTATCGACCGAGAATGATGTCTTGTCTAATTTACCAGTGGCATGCAAATACCGCGCAAAAATCCTCAGCCCATTGCCCGATTTCTCCGCCTCGCTGCCATCTGGATTCCATATCCGCAACCCAAAATCCGCGCGATCAGACGCTTCCAATGTCAAAATACCATCACTCCCCACCCCCCAGTTGCGATCACAGATTTTCTCAATATGCTCTGGCGTCAATTCAAATGTCAGTTCTTTTGGATCCATCACCAGATAATCATTGCCCAATCCATGACCCTTAAAAAATCCGTTCTCCATAATTACTCCTGTTTTTGTAGTAGTCTGAACACGCTAACCAACAATCACCGCGACCCGATGCATCGAATTGTTGAGGTACCCCTTAGGATTCCATACAATAGCGTGTGGTTGGCTTATCCCTTGCGAATCGGTCGCCCTTGCCCAGATCTCGTAATATCCCGCTTTGGGAAATGCGATCTTCGCCCGCCAGTTCTGCCATGCATACGCATTCACTGGCTCATCGAGCTTCGTATCAATCCATGTTGCGCCGAAGTCAATGGACAGACGAACAGAATCGACTTTCCGGTCTCCCGCCCAGGCGTGCCCGCGCACTTCCAGAGTCCTCCCAGCCATCTTGTGACCGGTAGCGGGATTGGTAATTAACGACTTAACCTTCATAGCGTGGATAATCTCGAAGTCCTTCTCATCTACCTTTTCTCCGGGCGCTATCATCCGACTGGGTACCCGATAATCCATTCCCGTCATCTTCGGACCATCGTGAACCCGATCTCGCAACCAGATGCGGGTCAGCCATTTCTGTGAGCATGACCCCGACCAACCGGGAATAATCAGGCGCAACGGCGCACCGTTCATGGGATGGATCGCTTTGCCATTCTGGCCGAAAGCAATGAGATTGTGCTCGTCCATCGCCTTCTCAATCGGCACCCCTCGCGAAATGGGAAGCCGTCCTTCCTCACCAGAAACGTGAGTATCAGCCCCCACATGCGCGGTATAAACCACATTGTCTTTCACCCCAGCAGACTTGAGAACATCGGATAGGCGAACGCCGGTCCACTCCGAGCACGCCACAGCACCATAGGTCCATTGGCTACCATCCGCAGGAGGCTCAAAGAAAGCACGTCCATTGCCGCCACATTCCAGTGTCAGTGCTCTGGTAACGACTTCAAATCGCTGTCTGAGATCGTCAATACTGAGCGTCATGGAATTATCCACCAGACCATCAATCGTCAACTTCCAATCCACCGCATCCGTATTCTCCGGCGGAATGCCATTGTTGCGGATAAAGTGTCTCTCTGTCGGAGTAATCGCATCATCGAGCAAATGCGGCGGCGTTTCCGCATTCAATGGCCGATCATTGAGCACGGTCAAGCCATCCTTGCCCTGAATCATATCCTCTGCAGCGAGGGCGACAGGAATAAAATGAGCCGGGATATTTCGATGAAACGGAATCGCTGCCCCGACCATTGCCCCCATCATCGCCAACCCTGCCTTCTTCAAAAATCCCCGCCTGTCGGGATGCGTCTCGCGGCCCAACAATAAGTAGTCGGCCTCATCGGAATTTTTCTGATAGAGTTCGAATAGACCTTGTTCTGTCATGTTTTTGTTCATCGTTGCTACCTCTTTTCCGCTGTCAGCATCAGCCGCTCGCCCTTGGGTTCCGGTATGGGATCGCCAAACTCTTTTGCAGTATCAATCCAGAGAGCTATCGCTTGATTGACGTTCTTGAGAGTAGCTTCTTGTGTGTCGCCATGAGCCATACATCCGGGCAGTTCAGGCACTTCAGCCACAAAAGCATCGTCCTCATTACTCCAATAGAGAATGATCTCATATTTGTACATAATTCATTCTTCTCCAGTATCCACTATCATTCGCATCAACTCAGTTTAATATTCACTGCCGCGGTTCAATCTTTACGCCCCAGAGACTCTAAGCGCGTCAGCCAGTCGCTAAACCGAGGGCATTCAGCGCGAATAGCGTCCAAACCTATCTCCATCGCTATAAGGGGACCATCAACGACCTTCTCATACTGACGTATAATCTTCAAAATCCGTTTGCTCGGGGCTGTTTCACTGTTGTCATTAATATCCTCGGGAGTCGAAAACTTTACGCGGATACTCCGCAATTTCTCAATAGACTCTTCCGATGCATCAATCGCATTTGCAAAGGCATCCACATTTGAGAATAACAGCCCCTCAAACTCATATTGTTGGACATAGGAAATAACACGCGATTGATCCCAAGGACGATTTATCTTGCTGTCAACCCTTTCGAATATGCGCTGTTCTAACTGTTCAGGAGTTGCAGTATTTTTGTCACGAAACCCGTAAAAATCAACCAACGAAGTTACGCGTTTGAAGCTCCAAATCAGCCTTGCTATATCCGAGGCCAACCGCTCTACCGTTACGTTGCCATTGAGTAATATAGGCTGTGGTTCCACGCCTTTTGACCGCAGATGGTCTGCAAGCACATTTTTTACGAACTCCTCTTCGGTTGGCCCCTCCACTGATATGGCGAGTCGTATCACGGGCGTCCTCCGAGCAGGTTCTTCTGCCAAAGCTCACCCGAGGTGAAGTTTTCGTCGAGCCATACGCGATAGTCCTCCGGTGCCAATTTGCGAAACTTAGTGCGTCTATCCTCCATATCCAACACAAAGATATCGTCGAGATCAAACGCATCAACAAGCAAAGGAGATTGCGTTGCTACAATGACCTGTCTTTCCCTGGCAAGGGCCTTTATCATACCTCCAATCAAGGCGATGGCTGCCGGATGCAGGCCCAGTTCTGGCTCATCTAACAGAAGAACATCGGGTAACATCTCTGGAGGAAGATTGAGGAGTGTCACCAAGGCAAAGAACCGCAGTGAGCCATCGGATGTGAGATGTGCGCCAAAGGTTTTATCCATTCCTCTGGCCTTCCATCTCAGCAATACTTTTCCATAGCTCTCCTCAATCATAAAACGATCAAAGTCCGGCAAGATCCGACCGATGTGTTGACAGATTCGTTCAAATCGCTTGATGTCTTCTCGCTCCAATCGGTACAATATAGCTGCGAGGTTACCCCCGTGACTGAGAAGCTGATTGTTGTCCTCCACATCCCATTTCGTTTTGAAGTTCGAGCCATCGGAAGTATCGTGAAACTGATATACCGAACACCTCCGCAACAGGCTGACGATGAACTGGGTGGTAAAGCGATGGTTCGCCAAAGGCGCGTGGGGGGGTATCTCCTCCACTATCTTTGCTTCTGTGTGATCGCTTCCGAGATATTGCCAGTCTTCGTTCTTGGGGCCGCGAAATGCCTCTTCCGTGAATATAAGACGGTCAGGCTGAGCATAAGCAAGTGAAATCCGATAATCGTACCGAACTGATGAGGTTTGCATAGTTACCGACTCGATAGCTGTGGTTTGCATAGTTACCGTGGCACTCATTTTCGGACTACGCCTTCTGCCGCCAAATAATTGATCATCGGCCCCTCCTTGCATCGCGACAAATTCACCGAGTCTGCGAGGCCCGAGCATCCAGCTCAACATTTCAAAAAAGCGAATAAAATTGGATTTGCCCGACCCATTGGCACCAATTAAGACCGCCGCTTTGGGAATCTCCGAAAGCTCGACATCAGCTAATGACCGGAACCCCTGAATACGGACCTGATCTATGAAGGTTGTTTTATTCATCGCATATTCTCCCTATGCGGTAGCCTGCATATCGGTCAATGAGAAATCCCATTGCTCATCACTTTATCAAATCGTCGGCTGTAGTTCATAGCGCTTGACCTTAATCTGGTCTTCTCTCTTACGCGCTTGCACTAAATTATAAGCGGTCTGGCGGCGCAACCAAAATTCGGCATTAGACCATCCGGCCTTCTCCAACCGAATAGCCATCTCTGGAGAAATAGCCGCATGACCATTCAATACGCGTGAAAGCGTGTGACGGGCTACGCCCAACACCTTCGCAGCCTCAGTAACATTTAGACCCAGAGGTTCCAGACAGTTCTCTTTGATGCTGAAGCCGGGATGTGGTGGATTCTTCATAGCCATGGTGTAGTCCTTCACTTCATCACCCCGAACAGTGCGAAGGAAAAATTTGGTGCTGGATCGACAAGGTCGCTTCTGTCCTTTAGATAACGGCGTTTTTGCTCCTCGGTTGGACGGAACATCGCCATTGACCACACGCACCTGTTTCTCTTTCTTCGCCTGGGTCGCGGGGTGATCCAACTCGAATATCCGCACGCTATCTGCGAGTTCCTTGTGGCGCGTGGAAAACGTATCGAGACCGGCGCCGAGGATCACATACTGTCCGACGCCTTCCGATATCGCCTCCATGAGACGGTCTTCGGCATATCTGGCCCGCAGGAGCACCTCGGTGTGTACGGGACGGAACAAATGGAACACCTTGTGAACAACGAACCAGCCAAGCAGCCTGTTCTTAGCGATCACACGCCAGATAAACGGCACCATGTCAACCGCATAATCGTCGGCAAAAACCGGGATTTACTCTGCTGTTGATGATACGCGCGTATGCTTGCTGCGAGTGCCGCCGTCTTGCTCGTCCTGTGCTTATGTGCAGATATTCCAGATTGGAGTGAAGACATGAAAATGGACTCCTTTTTTCGCCATCAGCCCTAACTCACCGGCGGCGGTACACTTCCCTCCGATGCCCAACTCGCACCACGAGGACGATGAGCGCGCTATGGATCACCTCATATACAATGCGATAATTACCAACGCGCACACGTCGCAGGCCTTGGTACTCTCCTTTCAGAATGCGCCCTGTGAGCGGATGCTCGCCTAAACGATCAATTGCACGCACGATGCGAATCCTATCGCAGTGCGGAATACGAGCCAATTCTTTGGTCGCACTCTGTTTAATCCGAACCGAGTAACTCATCCCTGACCTGTTTCCACTCCAGTATCGGATCGGCAGGATCGCGTAGCCTTTCCATGGCTACAGTGAGGTCTTCAAAGTCCTCTAAATATCGTTCCAAAGCGTGGCGGATGATATCGGCGCGACTCTGCTTGAGTTCTGTGGCTGCTGCATCCAGTGCATCAACGAGCGCGTCGGGTACTCGTGCAGTAATTTGGCTCATATATGCCCCTTTGAAATAATTGTATAAGATCGAAACGTTCCACAACCTTAGACGACACTACAATCGCATCTACCGCGACGCACACGCCGTACAACTTTTCGTAAATACGTGCCCTGATATCCGCCTCTCCGCCTCTTTGACGATAAGCAGATCGCCGTCACTGTTTCACGTCATTGTACCTCGCACGGCGGATCCGATTTTGGTCAAGTCTCTGTTTCTCTAGGACGTTTCCCACCTTATCAAACCAACATTGCCCATTTGTTCTGAGTGACTTACAATATATCCAAAAACTCCTTAACTACATTAATAGGCGATTGCCATGAGCGTGTATAGCACCTCCTCCAATGGTGCGTCGTGCGATATGTCCTGTTCCTTGACTTTCTCGTACTCGCTATCTGCATGTGTCACCGTCTTTATTATCGTCCATCCGTCGCTCGCTTCCAAGCTGTCCATGATCCACTGTGCCCATTCCTTAGGCATCCCGGCATTCGGCTGCCAGATTACTTGATGCGGTATGGTCTCATTCAGGATCCATTGCACCGCTGCCACCGGTGTTTCTTTTCCCGTCATTCCAATCGGATCGTCCATTACTTCTTGCACCAGAGCTTCGATTTTCTGCTGAAGAAATGTCAGATACTGATCTCTACTTTTGATCGTTATTTCTTCAGGCACCAATACCATTAGACACTCATTTTCTCCCAGATCTCCTTTCGGTTGCCACCATACCTTTCCCCGCGTATCGAACTTCATACTGTCAGGTACTTCTTGGCGATTCTCTGCCTGCGTCGGTGGTATAGGAGAAAATTTAATCTCGCGCTCGCGATATGCCGGAGGGAAATCATTTAGGGAATCTTGCAAACTCTTCAGTTCCTTTTTTATTTTTTTGTCAATTTTGTCGGTGTCAGAGATAGGACTTTCGCCGAATTCGGCCTCCTCTCGCTGCACAAATTTAAGCTCTCCTTGTTCGCCAGCAGATTTCTTCTTTCTCTCCGCGCCTTCTGGGATATTAGTTGATAGCAAAGCCCCACCACGGTCCTGATTGTTGCCCTTTGCTTTGCTGCCATCTGTTTCACCGTCATCGTTCTCACTCTCTCCAAGCTCAGCCCTTTGACGGTCCGCCGTTGCAGTGGGGAAAATTCCCCTTTCTTCTAACATGGGCCACAGCTTCTCCAGCGCGACCTCCCTATTTGCATAAAAGGCCGATTCTCGAACTCGAAAGAACTCCCAACCGCAACGCTCCAGTTGCCGCTGCCTCTCCATGTCCTTATCGTACTGATCTGGACCGTGCCATGTATCACCATCGCATTCGACCGCCAATCGCGCTTGACCGCCTTCAATGACAAGGTCAATTCTCCTGTCAGCAAACTCAACTTGAGGTTGAACGTTATACCCTTTTCGTACGAGTTCCAGCGCAACATCAACCTCGAACCAGCTATCGAAGGGATCGGGTGGGTTAATGACCTCTCGATTGTCCTGTGCGGCCCGACGTTCAAGTTCCTCTGCGGTTTGATCTATGCCAGCAATCTTTTGCGGTTTCGGATTCTCAAAGAACTCGAGCAATTTTCGACGTAGATCGGATTCGCTCAGGTCCTTGACGGTTACAGAATGAAAAAGAAACATCTGATCCCGGGCACGGCTTGCCGCGACGTTGAACCGCCGCTCATCTGCCGATCTCGTGAGCGATCCAATCCTACCATCAGGTGCCGTGACCATAGACAGGAACATGACGTCACGCTCATCGCCCTGGAAACTATATGAGTTTCCGCAAATGAGACGCCGCCGCGCCATCTCTTCTGCGCCCAGTCGTTCAAGTAATTTTCCCTCAATCAACCCTGCCTGTGCTTCACCCTGGAGAACAACAACGCCCATAGTTTTTCCGAAATATCGCTTGTCATCACATAACTCCAATATCTTCTCGACAATAGCATTCGCCTCCGGTCTATTCACTATCCTATTCCCAGAACCTTCGCGATATCCGTCTTCGATGAAAACATGCTCCAGCGGAGGCAAACGATCAGGCCCGTATTGCCTTAGCGGAATTAGCGTACCGAAATAACAGAGATCGTTGCTAAAACGGATAATCTCTGGCATGCAGCGAAAGTGCTCGCGCAAAGTGATATGTCCTTCATCATATAACCGCTTTCCATAGTCGAACAAGCTGCTCTGAACTGCAAAAGAGTCCTTAAATTCAAAATCATATAATAAGTCGTTCATAAGGCGATGTACAGCATCAAGAGGCAAGCCAACAGCCTCGGGACTGATCTGCTTGTCGTCTCCTACAACGAGTACTTTTTTTCCCAGATAAAAGAGCGGCAACGCCTCTGGTCCGCATTGCGATGCTTCGTCAATAATAACGACATCGAATATACCGGGAGCAGGATCTACCGTATCCCAGACGCGATGTAGCGGCATGACCCATGCAGGGACTGCCTCACGGCATTCGTTCAGGTGCTGCTGTGCATCTCGTCGGTGCTTTGGAGCGTGCCTCCCGGTTCCTTTCCCAAGACGACCCATTGCTTGCTGCCAAGCGACCATGTGGCTGCGATGGCTACTTTCGATCCGAGATAAGCAAAACGACCAGGCATGGAGTTCTGCAAGTTGTGCAATGGCTTTGTTAATTTCATCCTCAATCTGGCGCGAACGTGCAGCAAGACTTGGGGCATCCTCCTTCTTTATATATTCATCGATCCAGAACCTTGCTTGCGCCCAATGCCAAGCATCTCTTATCTGTTGAACGCGCTCGTCCCAACAAGACTCATTGTAGCTTTGCTCCAATCCCGCGATGAGATTCGGCACGAATTGGCGTAGATTCTCAATATCTGCATCCAACTTTTGCATCCTCAGACATTCATCCTTCAGGCTTTGTATCTCGTTCTTGACCTGTTTGTACACTTCGATATCTCGATTGCGAATCGCCTGAAGCAAGTCGCTTACGACGAAATGGGCATCCGTCCTCCCGGCAAGAGACCCTATTGGTTCTTCAATCTTCAAAATCTCCCTTTCAGCCAATTGCTTGAGCGTGCCCCTGCAAGAGGCAATCAATTGATCAATCTGAGCGTCGTCATTCCAATCAGGTGTTTGGAGAGCGGGGCACTGTCCCAGAGACTCGTTGCAATCATCGCGTCGTTTTCCAAGTGACAGAGCACGCTCAAGAGCACTGCACATATCCTTGAGAGCCTGAAATTGTAGGGTATCAGGTCCCTGGATTTGTTCCTCATATCCCTTCCAGACCGCCCAGGCTTTTTTAAGCTCACTACGCACGGGAAAAGAGCATATCAATTTACTCAAAAAATTGATTTTCGTTTCACGAACTATGGAAAGGCGTGGCTCTATGGCGTCTATTGCCGCTTGCGTCACACGATGACGTTCACGCCACAGCGATTCATTGCCGCTTGCGACATCGCGCAAGGCGTTGTCTATCCACGAATATGTCGATGTTGATAGCTGACGACGCAAATCGCTAAAAGCGGTAAGAGAATCTTGTATCGTCCTTATGGTATTAGCAGCAATACGCGACAGAGCATCTACATCTTGTTCGTCGCCTTCATTGGACGATAGTTCGTATTCGCGGTGCGCCCGTCGCTCTGAATCGACAAGCTCGGCAAACTGCTCAGCAGACAAGAGTTCGTCAGGCCGTAAACGGCTCAATTCTTGCCGTTTCTCCGGACTGAAATGACGCAACCGGCTCAGCATATCTCGCAATTCATCTGCTGTAATCGGACAAGTCTTGTATACAGGAACAGTGTCGGTGAACCAGTCATAGTTGCTACGATTCCGATTGACTGACTTAGCTATTTGTGCTGCAGTACTGTAATGGTTCAAAGTAAAGTGGAATTTTGCGTGTTATAGTTAAGCTACAAATAGGCAACGGGTTTGACGGCTCTGAGTTGGGCACGCAGGCATTTTGCCTGCGCCAACTTGCGTTTTCGTTCTTTAACAATAATCGGTGCTCGACCACACAATTTATCAACAGGTGCGATATACCCAATCCCGGCGTGGTATCTCCTGTGGTTGTAATGCGCGACAAATCTGGCAACGACCTCTCGCGCCTCCTCCAAATTCGTCGGTGTTTTGGGACGAATGCACTCGCGCTTGAGCGACTGGTGCCACCGCTCGATCTTGCCATTGGATTGCGGATAAAACGGCGAGGTTCGCACATGGGTCATCCCGCAGTGTCTAATAAAGGACTTGAAGGCGTGCGCGATAAACTGCGGGCCGTTATCCGAGATGATACGCGGTGTAGCCTTCGGGAACTTTTCTCTACCTCTTTGAATAATGATCTCGACATCTGCTTCTCGCATCGCTTCTCGGATCTCAAAATGGACGAGGTATCGACTATAGCCATCTAAAAGGGCACATAAGTAGTAGAAGGTCCCGCAGATATTCAGATAGGATACATCCACATGCCAATGCTGGTGTGCGCCTGTTGGCTGGTCAAATCCTGTCCCCTTCTTTGAGACCTCTTTTAAAGTTCGACCAAGCAAATCGGCCCTTTTGAGCACGCGATACACGCTGCTGGGCGAAACGGCGACCACATCTTCATCTATCATCTGATACGAAAGACGACGATACCCCAAGTCGGGATGCGATAAGGCATAAGTGATAATGGCTTGCTTCTCCCAGTCTAAGAGCCAGGATGTCTTGGGCAGTGATGCATAAGAGACATTGGGCACACCATACCGGGCTTTCCAGTCATAGTATGTGCTTTTGGATAACTCTAATAAGGATAAAAACTGACCGATGCAGATACCAGTTTGCTTGTGCCAATGGACGACAAAATCAATCACCGCATCGCGAATGGCACGCGATACCTTGCGCGGACTCAGGTCTCCCCAAGACTTTTTTTTAGAAAAATGTGCTCTTCCATCAGTTCTGACAACACTTCGTTCTTTGTGGTCAATTTGGCCTGTAGGACCGCAATCTTTTTGGCTTGCTGTTTCTCGTGCACACTCTGCTTTGGCGCAAAGGCTGAGGCACCTTGCTCGAAAAACACCTTCTGCCACTTGTAGAACATCGTCGGGTGAATCCCATGGGCATCGCACAAATCTGACACGGGTACGCCATCTAACAGATGACGACGCAAAATCGACACCTTCTCCTCAGGGGTATATTGCTTACGCTTCTTCGACATGGACTCCTCCTTTGTCTGAGCCCAATTTATAGCTTATCAAAGATCCGCAAAAGTCCAGTTTTATCTGAAGCATAACAGTACCTCGATATGTCCCTTCTGCAACGGATTGAGAATGCGTTTCGGATTCTCTGATGTCGCGTAGGCGTCTATCTACTTTGGCTTTCTCTTTTCGCAGCTCTTGTAGCTTGTTTGCGAGCGTCTTAATCTCGCTTTCTGCCTGGTCTTCGTTCCAATCTTCGTTCTTGCGAAGAATTTCGCCGACGCTCGATTCGAGAGATTTTCCTTCTTCCGGTCCCGAACCAAGCAGATTGATGTATAGCGGATGTAATTCTTCCGGCACCTGTCTATCAAGAACCTGGAGCGCACGCGGTGTCTTGGCGGTGATAAGCGTTCTCTGCCCTGTCGCGAGTAAGTGGCAGATGAGATTCGCAATCGTGTGGGATTTCCCTGTGCCCGGAGGCCCTTGTACAAGAACACCACTGGCAGTCCGTATCTTATCTACGATGCGGCGTTGTTCTTCATTCCAGAGTTTTGGAAAAAACAGTTCACCATCGAATTTGCTATTCGTTTCGCCGGGGTCAGGCTCTGAAGTATCATCACTGTTCATCTGAATCTCGGCAAGGGCCTTGAATTGAGAGGGTATATCCTCCCCGTCCTCTATTTTTGCCTTAATCCGCTTCAAAGTCTCGGTAAGACCGCTTGCGGATCGCTTTCTCAGAATAAGGGCCGGTGCATATTCAACGACTGGTTTGGCCGATGGCGGATTATTTGTCGCTTGTAGCGTGCTGTCGTATTCGCCTTGAGAACTGATTGAGTGAACGAGAGCCTGGAGGATACCTTCGACGCAGTCTTTGTTCCATGGATCATCGTCCCCGGCCTCAGATAGCGAAGCCTTTGCGGTTTCTTCTGCGCGTTCGGGTTGTTCCTCAATGTCCAACATGTCGAGTTCAGGACGAACATTTGCGCCATCTTGCAGGGGCCGCACAGTGAACTTGCCCAATTTCGCTTCAAATTCAAGGATAGCATTTGCGACAATCAGGTGACGACGGACTCGCTGGCCGTTCGGCGTTTGCCAGATCAGCAGACCAATCGCAAGGACAAGTTCGTATTCTTCACTAAGCCGCAGTTGCTCCTGATGGATAGCAAAGAGCGTTGTATAAACGCGATTTATGCTTTTCCAGTCGTTATGTACTTCCATCCAGGGGAGCCAATATTCTTCGACGTATTTATCCCAAGCCTCCTGAATATCAAAATGATCTTCAAGAAGTTCAGTATGAGGAATAAATTCAGGTTGATCTGTCCCCTCTTGCCAATCAGGATTTTCTACTTGCCTCGTTATTTCAGTCAGAAGATCGGGAATATCGTTTTTGTTTCGAAGGGACTCATCTTCAACCCAGTCTTCGCAGACAGGAGGAACGCCAGGCAAAGGTGGTTCCTTCTGATTCTGGATTTCTATCCACACATCCGAATCGAAATCTTCTTCACGTCCCCATGCCTGTGTGAAACACCCTTTAAGCTTTGGAATATCCTTTAACCAAAGCACATTTTGATACTCGTCAACGTCCCTTGTGGTCCTGGTATGTAGCGATGCAATCTGGGTCAGATACTCGACAAGGCGACTAACTTTGTCTTTCTGTCCATCTTTCAAGGGAATCCTCCCGGAATACATCAATCCTTCCAAACCATCACCACGGCCATTGCTTCATCAAGGCGCGTGTACAACAAATCAAATGCCTCTGCGGCATCTTCACAGTTAAAACGGTGGGTCACCATTGTCCGGGTCTGGATCTTATCTTCCATCAACAATTGGATCGCCGTATCCGACCCCTGTGGCCGGTACGCGCTATCCAGATATCCCCCAATCAGGCGTTTGCCCTGAATTTTTGACGAATCCAGAGGCAACGGCTCGCCCTCATACAATCCCACAACCTGCAATAATCCACCCCCCCGCACCATATCTTGCGCCTGTGAAAACGCCTGTGCGCCCGCACGTCCGCCCACCGCTTCAACCACAACATCTGCGCCCCGGCCATCGGTAAGCTCTTTCACCGCTGCAATCGGATCGGTCTCGCCCGCATTCACCACATCATTCGCACCCAACTGTTCGGCCAAATCACAACGCAAGGACAATGCATCGACCGCGATCACACGGCAATCGTGCAAATGCCGCGCAACCTGCATGCAGCAACTCCCCACCAGACCTTGCCCCAAAATTGCCATAGTATCGTTTGGACCAGCCCCAGTTTCCCGCATCCATAGCACCGAACTCGTAGTCAGAGGCCAAAAAGTCGCCGCTTCGGATGTAACCGCATCGGGCAGCGAAACCACTGCTGGTTTATGGCGCGAATTGACGACCTCAACAGCCACGTACTCGGCATGTGGTGCCAGAGCCGCCACCCGTTCCCCCATCGAAAAATCCTCGACCTGCGCCCCCACCTGCACAATCGTACCAGCGAGCGAATACCCCATAATCTGGTGATCAACCGCTTCTTCTCGCACATACCGCCGCCAGATCTCAGACCCCCTGCTAATCAGCGTGCGTTCCGTTCTGATGAGCACCTCTGTCTGCCGAATTTCCGGCAAAGGCACCTCTTCAATCTCGACATGGTACGCGCCTTCGGGTTTAATCACGCGCTTCATGGAACACCTCCCGTAAGAAGTAAGAAGTGAGAAGCAAGAAGTGAGAAGTCCACCCAACACCGCCCAAAAGGCGGTAAAGCGGAAGAGCCAAGAGGTGGAAATCCATCTTACACTCTCACATCTTGTATCTTTCATCTATGTTCAGGCTCAAATTATTCGCTGTCCTCTTGTTTTTCACACTTCATACTTCATCCTTCACACTTCCCATCACCCAATCGTACATCTCCCCAGCACGTTCGACAGCGCGATCTACATCTTCGCGCAACATCAACCGCTCCCCCACCAATTTCCGAGCGGCTTGCGCCACACAGTCCAAATACGCTTCGCGGCTGCCATAGCGTTGAGCAATCGATAGTCGCGAATCGCCCTCGCGCTCATCCTCATCGCGCGCAAATGGTACCCACATCCCATCGAGGCCAACGAGCGCATCTGTCGCGCCGCGTTGTCGATAACGCCAGCCCGTAAACGTACCCAGAGGCGCGACCACCTCTGGCATGCGAATACCCGCGACCTCATTGCCATCTCGATCGACCTGGGGCACGCGCACCCCCAAAGGACGCCCCTTTTCAGGCGGCTCGATATCGATAATACCTGCATCCCATCTGTTCCCCCAGTTCAATCGCAGGGGGCGCCGCATGCGCCTGGGACTTCGCAAATCTGGAATAGTGGGAAATTTCAAATCATCCGCATCCACCAGAGAACCATCCGCAATGCGGCCATACCTGCTCTCAGGAGGAGCAACGCCCTCGCACACCCATCGATCTAACGCAACGAGAAGGGCGCGTTCTGCATAGCGAAAATTCACGGGATTTGGGGGCACTGCTCGCCCCGGTTTTGTGGGCACATCACCCGGACCATGTTTTGTACTTGCAAAATGATAAACGCGAACCGAAGGATGAATCTCGACATCCTCTTGCCCGCGTACATCTGTGTGAATCAAAGACGCGGCGCGATTCCAGTATTCGGTTGAGGTATTGGTATAAAAAATGTGAGGTGTCACCCCCGCAGCCTCACAGCGATCCAACAAACCGCCCGCTTCCCGCGTTTCCGTATCTATCTGCGACAAATCCGTAAATGGAAACTGCTCCGTGGGATACAACGCATCAAAATGTGCGCTGGCATGCCGCGAAGGCTGAGCAAACCGATGGTTAAATGACCCCCGTGCGCCGCCTGCAACATTGGCAAATATCCCATCGAAAACCTTTCGGCCAGCCTCATCTCCATTAAAGCCCTCATACAACATGTGCCGCAAAAAACGCCCACTTTGCGACGACCCAAAAGCATACGCCCGCTCAATCGCACTGCCCAGCGGATTGCCATCCCTTTCGTACTTCAAAAACGATATAAAATCCCGGGTCGCGGCAAAACCCGTTCCCATCACAGTTGGATTTTTGCCTGTATAAACCAGATTGTAAATGCGCCCCGGTTCAAATCCCTGTGGAAATCGGATCGCAGCGCGCCCATCTTCTAACCGATCAAAAGCCCATTGATTGCGCCCAATTTCCTCGGCTTCATCATACGGATACGCCCGCACAGTGAGCACCGCATCGCCATCTTCCACGGGTTCATAGGGATCGTGATAGCGACTCCCCAGAGAATGCAAATCCGTCTCTGCATCAACGACAATCTCACACGACACGGGACCGGTAACATCGACCACTGGCGCGTCCAATGTCATCAAATTGGTAGCGCCTTCTGCTTCAGACGGCACATCGGCCTGCCAACCACACGCGGCAATCGTATAACCCTGCCGCATCAAAAAGCCATCGCCAAAATTTGCGGCAGTCTCTGGCATATTCGACCCAGTTGCCAGATTAAACATGGGCAAAATATTTTTGCGCCCGCGATTGACCACATTGTAAAACACAGTACTGTTGCCCCGCGCGACATCAACCGGCTTGAGCAAATGCACATCGGCTCGAAAAATCACCCGCCCATTCTCATCAACGGGCGCGAGATTTAAATCGACAATCGCCTCGTTTTGTTTGTGATTGGGATCAAGCGCGAACCACGCACTGCCACATAGCGCTTCATAAGCCCCCACAGCGCCGTATAACTTGCCATCGAGCACAGTTTCCCGAGAAGTAATTTCCAATTGCGTGAGCATTAATCCGCTCCAATTCTCAAAAATTCTCTACCAGTTCCGATATATCCGCACGACCTAAAGCACAGTGAGATCGAAGGGATTGGACCACGCCTTGTCGCCATTTGGTGCAATAATCTCAAAACGCACGTGTTTTGAGCCGGGCCGCAGCACGAAAGTGGCGGCCTCAAATAGCTTACCACCCTCGTGGTATTCGGTTCCCCTCGAATCTAAGACCGCAGCGATCCGCTGTGCGGGTGAGCATTTTACCGTGGCTTCAACCGTGCGACCTTCCCCACTATGCAACTGAATATCAAAAATCTGTGGCCCCGTTGACGAATAACCCGCACCAGATTCCAGTGCTTCGACAATGGCTTTGGGTGACCGTTCCTTCACACGCACCATAGTCCAGCCCTGATACGTATCGCGCTCTTCTGAATCAGCCGCGTGGGAATCGTCATTGCCCAGTGCCGGGAGCAATTGTCCGGACAAATCCATCCAATCGTCCCAGTGCACAGAAGACTCACCGCGCCCGGCGCACCGACAAGTCGTATTAAAAACTTCTATCCCCGCCAAACCCGTCAGCGGCATTGTATCGCGCAAAATATTGACCCCACTCCAGTGCGGATGTGCGAGCCAGATCGAACCCCCCTGTTTTTTTACTTCATCAATCACATGTTGCGGGGGCATCGCCCGGGCATCCATATCCTCTGAAATATTGAGTGCCACAAAGTGGTGGCGGTCGCCGCCAAAGGGATTGTCGGGATGCAATTCAGCACCCTGGATAAGCGTAAAATTTTCAGGACAGGTCAGTGTTTCGACAAATGTGATATCGTTATGATCTGATACACACAAATAATCGTAGCCCTGATTGATATACCCATCCACCCGTTCTTGCGGCGAGACCCGCCCATCTGAATTTGTCGAATGGCTATGCAAATTCCCCTTCAGCCACATATAACCATCGCCATCAGATAAAACAAACGGATTTACCAACCCATTTTCCTCGGACATAACAAACTCCTTTGATTTAATTCCTCACTCCTGCCACCAGACCTTCCCATCCCGAACAGACGCGCGACAAACCAATCGCTGCTCACCCATCAACACCTGTTCCATCGCGTCGGTCAACTCAAATTTCCCTTTTTCCAATTCAAATACAGCGACATCGCCCGCAGCACCAACCCCCAGGTGTCCAAGATCATCCTCTCGATCAATCACCTGTGCCGGTTCAATGGTTGAGCGTTGAATCACTTCCTCGAGCGACATGCCCAAATTCAGAAACTTGGACATCGTCGTCGGCAAGTCGTAAACAGGACCATCGATATTGTACGAATGGATATCACTGCTGATGGTATCGGGTGGAAAACCATCTTCCATCGCTGCGCGCCCCACGTCGTAACTAAAACTGCCCAATCCGTGGCCAATGTCAAAAATCACCCCGCGATCGCGCGCATCCCACGCCTCAGAAATCACCTTTCCCCGATTGTCGATAATCGACGCGGGTTGCGTACCGTGAAAACAATGGGTCACAATATCGCCGGGGCGCAGAGGCTGAAGCAGGTCGCGCAAAGGCACATCGGCATTGCTGATATGAACCATCAGGGGTTTTTCGCACCGATTGGCGGCTTCCAGGGCAATTTGCAACAAATCGCGCACATCCGCATCGCCGCCCACGCCTTTGTACAAACGCACCTTAACGCCCAGTGCTGTTTTAGGGTGATTCAAAACCGTCTGCGCGCATTCGCTGGCCGACACATAGCCCTCATACACCATCTCGCCGCGCCGCCAGGGCAACCCGACACCCGACAGATTGACATAGGCCAAAATGCGCGTTGAAGACGGCTCCATCACATAGCGCTCCAATCCGCGATAATTGATCCATCCCGCCGTCCCCGTATCAACACTCGTTGTCACGCCCGTGCGCGGACACAAATCATCGGCCTCTATGCCAAAACTCGACACATCTTTGTACACATGGGTATGCAAATCGATCAGCCCCGGCATCACGAGACATCCGCTTGCGTCAATTACTGAATCAGCCTCACCCAAATCGCGCCCAATAGCTGCCACCACGCCATCCTTCAACGCCACATCCAATGCGCCATGTACGCCATTGGCCGGATCTATCACCGTGCCACCTGTTATCAACACATCGTATTGACCAGCCATATCATCCTCACGATCGCTCTGCAATATAGGTTTCCGCATCAATTTTTCCCTCGGCAATCAATTCGCGGAACAGTACCACAGTTTCAGCCACGCCTTCTGTCAGCTGCTTGTGCGCCACTGTGCCAATCGCAGCCTCTAATCCACTGCCATCGACTTCCTGGGGAAACGGCAACTGAATATCTTCAAACGTAATCTTATCCGCAGCTTCAGGTGCTGCCCGATCAATCGCATCCTTCACATCCTGCATATCGGGTGCAAATCCCCCCAAATTAAATGCCCCGGCACCTGTGTAATCAGCCCGTGCAGCCTGAATAAACGCACGCGCCGTATCATCCGCATACTGAAAAACAGTGCGCCCACCATAAGAAATGTGATAGGGCAAATTGGCTGCCGCTGCGAGCATAGCTGTCGTTGGCGTAGAAGTAATTCCCTGATCTCGCCCCACCCCATAGACCACATAGGGCCGAAAGCCGATAGAAGACACCCCCTCGTCGAGCCAATACACATGCGCGGTTCCCTCATTCGCCTGTTTGTACACGCCGTAATGCGTATGGGGCATCAGCGCGGAATCATCTCGCATCACAGCGCCCGGCTCGTAATCTTCGGGCGCGCCAAAAACAGCGACAGAGCTTGCATAGACCACTTTGCCAATGTGCTCCCGTCGGCGTTTCACAGCTTCAAAAACATTTGCAGTACCCACCACATTGACCCGCGCGCCGAGCGGCGGATCGGCCTTGCAAAACGGCACTTGAAGCCCGGCCAGATGAATGACATGGGTAATATCATTATCGTCCAGAGCCTCTTCAAAAGCAGGCAAATCCGCAATATCTCCTGCAACAAAATTTACCTGCGCCAATTCGTCATCCGACAGCAACAATTGCAACCGCCGGGGCTTTGTCGCCAGATCGAATACCGTGACTGGCACCCCTTCACGCACCAGGTTATGCACGGTCCATGCGCCAATACACCCCAATGCACCCGTAACTAAAAAACGCTCGTCAGCCATAATTCCCTCTAAAAAAATCCGTTGGCATACACAATCACCAACGGATTTTCGTTATCAAAATGAACCCTTTGCGATCAGAACAACAAGACCGATACCGACTTCTGGATCATGGCAATAGACACAGACGCCATTCCCACGAGGGCCATCCCTACGGAAAAGCCCACCGCCAATACTGTCGCATAAAGACGCCATTGTTTCTTGCCAAAACGCTTCCAAAAATAATAGCGGGCAATCAACGCACCGATGATCTGGGTGATCATCGTATGTGGAATATTGGTCAAACTCTGCACATAACCAAAGATCAGCAAAATGGGCAACCCAAACACGGACAAAATAATAAAGAACACAAGTCCAACGGCAAATCCGGTGCCAATAACCCAGGGTTTCAAAGCCTCGAACAAAATAGGCTGATCATCTGACGACTGCAAAAATGCCCCGTCAAAAGAAGGCACCTGATCGATCTCGTATTGATAGAACAACTCTCGATCCTGCGGATCCATCGCCCTGGAAATGATCATTTCTGGATTTGGCGTATTCAGATGCGCGCCATCAGCCGCACTGCGTATTTCTGGCGCAGAAGGCAACCCCAGTGCTAAAGCTTCTGAAATATCGGGAGGAGCACGACTCAGCGTTGCGGGCGGGTATGGCGGAGGCTGTGCCTCATCAAAATTGGTATAAAAATAAGCAGTACTCGACCACGGCCCATACTTGCGATCTTCAATGGGTACACTATCCGGATCATCGGGCGTTGCCCGCACCCGCCAGTACCACCACGCATTATTCGACAAATTGGCCGGCGTCCACGTTACAGTGCCCTCTTGCGAATAGTCAACTTCGCCGCGCATAGTGCTGGTAATCCACACACATCGCTGAAGGGCGCGCAATGGCCAGAACAATTGCACGTAAGGATATGCATCGGACGGAATGGGCGCGAGTTTCCAGATATAGGACCAGTACATAAAACTGGTCAGAAAAACCAGCGGCACCATAAAAATTTCGGCTCTCAGAATACTCCTGAAGCTGGTACCCGTCAACTCAATCTCTCGGAATCGCTGCGCCGCTGCCCCGTAGTTATCCAGGCCAAAATCCACAAACCAGATATGAATCCCTCTGAATCCGCTCAGGAAAATCGTGGCTTCTTTAATGTATGGAATACTCACATTTTGCCCCACCATACCGTCTAAACGGGCATTCACAAATGAAATGAGGGGCGTATAAACAAATGCAAAAATAAAGAAAAACACCAACAAGGTGGTCGTCACCAACTGCGGAAACAAAATTTTTGATATTACAATGGTGTACAAGCTCGCCAGGCAAAACAACACCACGCAAATCCAAATCCTGAAATCACCTCGTCCGGGCGGCGTCTCCCACGATCCCTTCTCGGTCTTTTCAATCCGCGCGGTTCGCACCCCCCGCCACACCTGATAAAACCCGATAACAGTAATGGCAAACGTAATACCAATGCCAAAGCTCATCCAGAAATCAATACCCGTCACAAAGTGTGTCTGAATGGTGTCCATCCCCATAAACCAGTGGGGCATATATCCATACTTATGTAAAAGTGGGCTTGCGATTGTATGGATGACCACCCCGACAAAGGACCCTATCACTGCCCAGAAGGGGGCGAGAAAGCCTGTAAAAATAGGTCCCAGATGCAGGGTGAAGCCCAGAGGCGTCGCGGGTAAAAAATATCCTGTATATTGCGTAAAATCGACCCAGGGAATTGGAATAAGCTGCACGGGCTGTTCCATAAACGCACCCGTAATAGCCGGCACAGCTACATAAACCATCCCCCACACCACACCGATCACTGCGCCAATAGAAAACATGCGCCAGCGCCACGTAATATCTCCACTGCTCTCTTCTGCCAATGCCATAGCCCCATGCGCGTTGATGGGTGCAAACGGAAATGGCAGATTCTCGTAATCGGACGTGATTCGGAACAACACATAACTGGCGGTAAACCAGGCAATGCGCCCCATAATCGTGCCCATCACCAAAAATGCAATGGGCCAAAACCAATCGGCGTGTAAAAACGTGCGCTCGATCAGTGCCTCGGAATTTGCAGGAGGTGCCCACCACCACAGTTCGCTCAATGACTTTTGTATGCCAAATTGTACGGCTGCAGGCGACTGCACAAAATACTGATGCCACAACAGACCTTCAAAGGCATTGGACTCCCGGTTGACCAGCGAACTCGTCACATAAAACAGCAGATAGACTTCTTGCCGCTTGAGTATGGTAAACGAGCGCTTTGCCAGTTCGATAAACAAAATAATCGTGACCCACTGCGCTGCCGCGCCAATCGAGCCACCGATCATCAGATCCAGATAAATATTGCCGGGCACCATCACAATCGACACAAATAACGCACCCACAATGGTCTTGCTATTGAACCCATTGACAAATTCGTCTGGATCGTCGAGCAGATCTCGATACTCTTCAATCTCTTCAAATTGCGTATTTTTCTTTGGTGGTTTGTCTTTGTTCCGTCTTAAAAGATTGCCTAAAGCCATAGATTTTCCCGTCTATAGATACTATGCGTTGACCGCTGCTGTGGGAGCAGAGAGCAATTCCCGCCCTTTTTCCGTGTATTTGGCGCGATTACCTGGATCAACCGTTCGCCAGATCAAAAACTGTTTGCGAAGCGCATTCATAAAGCCCTGATTGCCCCGTCGCCACGAAGCCACATCGCCCGAAAGCCGATCTATTGTCAGGGTCATCGAAAAAATATTGTGCTCTCCCGTGGGCACGGCTTCAAAATGCACCTGCTGACTTACGCCCAAATCATAAGGTGCCAACCATATCGTCGTATCAATCGTATATCCCGCGCCGGTTGCTGCTTCAACCGAATCAAAACGCGCGCCATCTGTATAAAACGCGCCCATGGACTCGCCCATGTGCGACTCGAAATAATCCACCAAAAACACCGACAGCCCAAATACATCTTTGCCGCCCACGGTAAATGGAAACTCAAAATGCCAGTGATCGCCTTCCGGATCGGGCAACTTCCAGCGGCGCGTCACATCGGGCACGGCCATCATTGACGCCTGGCGCGCGGGATAGATCGACGACAGCAAAACCACCACCATCACCAGTGCCGAAGAAATCACCGTTGACAATGCCGAATAATTCACATTAAGCCCTTGCAACAACCCCTGCCACAACAAAATTTTGATCACCCCTTGCCCGAGCAAATACCCCGATACAGTACCCAGTACGGCATAAACGCACGCCTCGGCAATAAACAAAAAGGCGATGTGTACAGGTGCCAGGCCCACAGCAGAATAAATGCCGATCTCGCGGAAACGCTCGTACACCGACCCCATCATCGTATTCAGTACAATTAGCGCAGCCACCAGGATGGGAACAAACAAATTGGCAAGGCCGGGCAATGGACCCCATCCCAGCGAACTGTAAATTGACACCTGAATTTTGCCATCTTCCCCAGGAATACCCGCGTACACAACCACCGACAACCGCGACACATATTCTTTGACCTGTTCCTCAACATTTACATCTTCGCGCAAACGAATCGCCACAGATTGCAGTGGGCTACCCACCTCTCGCAATATCTTATAGGGAATAATGGCAACATCGTCAGGATCAATATGCTCGAATGGCATGTTCTCGAGCTGAGGCTGTTCCAGGCCCTGTTTTTCGCGACTCTCCTGCTGAGTCATCTGAGAGATAATTTCATCATCCGTCAGCTTAAAATCTGCCGGACTCAACATCTCGCCATCCAGGTCCTTGAGATCGCGCATTTTTTCTGCATCGATCAACCCCACGATTTTCAACTGTTTGCCGAATAAGCGCACGCTCTTTTTGCCAACATCCTCTGGCTCTACCTTGAGCAATCCGGCTATTTTGCCTGGCAAAATACACGCGATCTCACCCTCTTCAAACCACCGTCCATGGCTCAACAAAGTATCGATGCTCGTGACTGCAGGCTCATTGACCGATAGTCCCACTATCCCCAGCACTTTGGTCGATTTTTCAGGCGTTTCAATAGGCGTCTTTTTTAAGTCTCGCGTCACATACCAGCTGCGCGGTGCAATCTCACCCTGATCGAAAAAATTGATGCGGGCGTAATCATAAGCCGTATCCTCCAGCGGTCCCCAGAACTGGCTGCGGATCAACAGCCCTGGGTACTTACCTTCGGTATCATCCAGAGGGAGTTGATGAAAATCGAGCGTCGTCTTAATCGATGTAAAGGACAACACCGTAAATGTCAACAAGACCAGTGTCGCAAATGTCAGACCGGTGCGCATTTTGCGCTTTTTCATGTTGGCAATACCCAACTGAAATGCTGCCACCGATGCGCTTATACGCCCCACATCCGTATCGTGCAACAACACCTCTTCGGTACGCAACTGTCGGATATTGTCGTGAAACCGCCCCGACACAATGGCAATCACAAAAATTGCCAGTGCCAGAATCACAAAAGCCAGCAAAATCACAAACGGATTGGAGAGATCAAAAGCGGGATGCACCTGCGCGAGAACGATCCAGATCACCAAAAAAACCACGCCAAAACCGCCGATTTGTACCCGGATATCGGAAAAGGTAAAAAGCAACCGCTCGACAAAAAACGCACACGGAATGACCAGTAGCATAAAGAAAATTACGCCTCGAATCACATCGTTTTGCGTTGATTTTACGTCTGGATAGGCGCGCGATTCGAGGCCCATACCCGCGCGTGTGTGTTTGACAAACAAATCCCATTTCTTGTCTTGCATCGCTTCTTCAGCCAGATCCAGATGCTCTTTGGCCTGATCGTGCAAATTGGTCATTCGCTGGTTCTCAATCGAATACTTCGCCAATTCGCGCATTCGCGCCTCGTTCAGCGTCCACATGTCTTTTGCGGCCTGGAACGAAGAGCGAATAAACGCCCCCCCGTGTTGCAAAATCTGAAACCCATCGCCACGCGCTACTTCCACACTTTCCGCACTCTTTGAGTTCAACAACAAATAGCGCACGCCGATCTCCCGCTCCCGCATCACAATTTTGATCCGTTCGCCCGGCGTTGTGAAAATGGTTCCCACCGGTTCTTCTGGACCAAAGCCAATGGCATAGCCGTATTCTTGCGGTGCCGTATTGCCGGGACCGAGCACGCTGATGCTCGTCAACTTGGTGAGATAACGAGGATCGACTGTATCGTAAAAATCCGTAGCAATACACGGAAACAAAATCCGCGTGCGCTTGGATATCCACCAGTCCATATTAAACTCACCCCGGTATATGCGCGCCTGGCGACCGTGATTGGGCGCGTACGTAATTTCGCCGCTTTCTGGATCCATATAAAAAGCCTTCACATCCACGCGGCGTTCGGCAATGCCCGGCATGTAAAATTCGCCATTTTCATCGGCAATGTCGTAATAGACGCGGCGCACGCCTTTAATCGATTTGTCATTGCCCATTCGCAGCGAAGCCACAGCACCAGGGCGGGGACGGTCAGGGGTAATGCTCAGTCGGGGAAATGTACGCACAAAACCCTGTAACCCACGCATGCGATCGTCGGGGTCCAGCTTGTAATCGGGCAAAAAATCTTCGGAATTTAACCCGAGGTCGAGTACGCCTGCGAGCAGACGTACCTGCCCGGTGAGATTTTCGAAATTCACATGCTCGGGCTTATCCAGCGGGGTATCTACTCTGAAACGCGCATCGTTGACCGTAATGAGCGACAGTGCCGGCGTACCCGCTTCCAAAACGACCTCGCCATCTGTTTTCAGAATTTTCCCCGGAATATACATATCCCAGTTCATGCCGCCTTTGGGATTGATCCCATCGATGAGAGCATCGGCGGGGTCCAGATCAAAGCGCTCGGCTATCGCTTCTGAATAATGCACAAGCGATTTGCCAAATGGCGTGAAGAAACGCTTGTAATAAAAATTGCGCGTGCTGTTCCAAACCCCGATTTCATCTGTCTGACTCGTCAAATCCAGAGAAATCAACAGCGGCAGTTCAAGGGGTTCGGTCATCAATGCGGCAAAATGCTTTTCCTTGCGAGAATGCCTGCTCAAAAAATCGCAAATGCCCCTGAATCCGAGATGATGCGCGGAAGATGCGAGAAACAAAAGCGTGTGTTTGGGCGGGTACTTGCTGAAATATTCGGCCAACTTCATCACGCCCACAATCCCACACGCCATCTCTGCACCCGGCGCGCGCGCGGGCACCACAGACATCGCATCGTAATACGTATTGATCACTACGATTTTTTCGCTCAATACGGGATCGGTTCCGCGAATCCAGCCCAAAATATTCCGCGTCTCTTTCTTTTCCCAATCCATTCGCGCCTTCAAAGTGACATTGACCTCATCTTTTTGCGCGAGCAATCCCTTGAGTTTTTCGCCGCTCTCCTTATCTATCCAAAAACGCTCTACACTATTGGGCACCTGCAAAAATTTGGTCTCTGCCTGTGCGGTAAATGTGGAATCGGGTTCTATAAACACAATCTGTTGCGCGCCGAGCATGGCGGCATTGAGCCAGTTGTTCCACGAATTAAATTCCATCAACACCACCGCACCCTCTACATCGCGCCCATTAAATTCCGATACCTCGCCAGTGCCCCCCCACAAGAGATGCCCCCGAACTCCACCCGGAGGTAAGGTGGTTGTCTTGACCAGATTGGGCCACAAACCGTGAATGGTAAAAACCTCGTCGGTATCTTCCACCACTAAGCTGCCGCCCCGGTCTATGGGCACGGCCACGCCATACGTCTCGGCTTCTACGTCTTCCATGCCAAAACGCCGAAATTCAGATTCTATAAAATCCGCGATTTTTTCATGGCCGGGATAACCCACTACGCGTGAATCGTAACGCACAAACTGATCCATCAACATGCGAATTCCATCTTCGCGCACAGCATCCAAAACCCGTGTACCCACTTCTTCTGCACGAGGAACGGGCACAGGAGGAACCTCGCCGGGCGTTTCCAATCCCAACAAAGCAGCTATATGGGGATTTACGCGATAGGGACCGGCAATCAGGAGCGCGGTGACAAAAATCCCCAGACCGATAAGGCTCCACACAATTTGCTTGTAATATTTATCCATAGCGATGTACCCAATGTCCGCGTTCAGGGAACCAGATCATGTCGATTCCTATTGACAAAGCCACGCCGAGAATATATCCGACGAGCAAACCGATAAACAGGGGTCTGGATTTGCGATAAACCGTTGGGCCGCCTACTTTTATGATGACAAACTTAATTAGCCACGCCAGAAAAGTTGTAAAGCTGGTGCGTCGAGCCAAAAAAGATCCCGAAATCGCCAGACCCACGGGATGTAACGGCCACCATACAAAGCGATAGCGCATATAGATCAATCCCGCCATCAAAAGACCGCCAATGCCCAAAAATACCGCTTGTTCGGGATTTTTCTCGTAAAACGGTGGCTCATCGGGTTTTTTGATTGCATCAACCGTGCTCTGAAAATGGCGTTCAGCGGCTCGCGTGATGTCCCAACTGTTGAAATTATAAGCCCCTTGATCGTAACCCAACCACACGGTGAACAGCATATTGAATAGCAAACTGACCATAAATACCAGACCAAGCGCGCCCATCAACCGCCGCCGCTGATTGCCGGGAACCCCCTCGGAAACGCGCCCGGCATGGGAAAGCGCGGGCATAAACAAGCCCTTAAAATTCTCGTTAATCAACACGGAAAAGCGAAAAGCAACGAGGGTGGAAAGCGAGATATTGCGCCTGCCGTAAAACGATGCAACCATACTCCATGAACCAATGGGTTTGCTCGCAAATGGCATGCCGGTATCGGCGAGGATCTTCGCCATACCCGTATAGACAAAAATCACTGCCAGAATGTATAAAAACCCTTTAAACGGATCGAAATTCATCTGCGTCAGCCAGATAAACAAATACGCTATGCTGCACAGCAGACCTATGCAAGCGGCGCGATAAGACATCAATTCCTCGGAGTCATCCACTGTGGGGTCTCTCCCAAGTGCCTTCATCAACACATCGCGCAAATGTTTTCTCGCTACCCAGAATACCGAACCCACAAAAACGACAAAGGCTCCAAAAGTCTGCCAGTAATACACTCCCGTGCGATAATAAGGCGTGGTGGCTTTATAGCCCCACTTGGTAAGTTGCCCGCCCTCAAAGATGAACACCAGATCAAAAAACCAGATTGAAAACAGAACATCCAGGCTGGCAAAATAGGAAAAAAGAATGGTAAAAACGCCAAAGAATCCCCTGATAGGCGGCAATTGGCGATCAATCCAATACCAGCGCGCTCGGTAAATGGGAAAACGCGGAAAGCCCGGCAAAAAGTAATTGATACAATTCCAGGCCAGCACGCCAAACGCAATGGCAAATCCGATCCAGAACAAACGATTGCGCATAAACTCGGGCAACCATCCCTCACCATCGCCCGGTTCAGAAGTCATATCGATCAACGGCGCCATGGCGGGAAAAACCAGGCGTTCGTTTTGCACCCATTGTTTTCTGAAAACAGTCGCTACACAGGCCAGCATCAAAAAAGCCGCCGCCACAACCGTCGTCCACCAAAACAAGGGCAATATCCACACGCCCCAGGGGATAGTCGCACCGCTCGGCAAGCCTTCGTAAAACCACGCAATGGCATTGCCCTCGGGACTTGGCAATAGCCAGTTGGGCAAAAGCGGATGCAAATGCTCAGCCCACTGATTTTCTTCCGTAGCAAAATAATAAGGTGCCGTGATATAGCCGATCAAATAACCCGTCATTCCAAAACACGGCAGTGCTGCGCCCACAAGACCCATCGCCAAAATTGCATGCCATTCGCCTTTTGAGAGCACCCAGCCGGTCATTTTGGCAACAATGGCGAGTCCAATCATCAGAATCATCAGCACGATCAACATGGCCATTGGGATGTGGCTATACGTCATCAGCGAAGCGTGCAAGATGTAGCGCACATACATAGCCAGCAGATCAAGAGCAATGACGAGAAATACGCCCAATCCCACAGCGCGCAATGTTACCGCGGGTTGTGAACTCGCATCATCTGCTTCCGTCTGAATATTTTGTATATCAAGAGCCATTGGCGCGATTTTTGTGAGACAAGGTGAAATTCCCTAAAAAATGTGCGGGAATAATTAACCCCCGCCCCTTGCTTTTGTCAAATGGTTTATATGTTTATAATTGTAATCCTGCATATAGCGCAACATCATTTCTGTTTGAGAAAAAACGCAAGCAAGAACCTTGACACCAATCAGCCGTTTTGTTAGATTTGGTAGTCTTATCGGGAAAGATGATGGCTCCCTAGCTCAGTTGGTAGAGCAGAGGACTGAAAATCCTTGTGTCGGTGGTTCGATTCCGCCGGGAGCCACCATTTTTTGCCTTGACCATACACAGACGTATATTTCCTTTTAAAGTTCCAGGTATAAAAAGGGTGTGAACACTGAGTGTTCACACCCTTTTTGTTTTTTGGTGAAAAATCGAATTTACAAACTCTGAGCAACCCGAAACCCCACATAAAGACTTCCGGCAAAGGTCCTGTGTCGGTCGCGAGCAGCCGAGCGAAGGAAATACCCTTCCAGGTACCATGCACCGCCGCGCACCACGCGCGCAGTAGAGTCGCCGACCTCCCACGCAGACCCGTCATTGGGCGCGCCCACATATCTATTATTATAACGATCCAGAGTCCATTCCCACACATTGCCGTGCATGTCGTGAAGCCCCCAGGCATTGGCCTCGAACGATCCCACAGGTGCTGACATCTCATTATCCCACTGACTGCCGCACCCATTGCAATTGGCGTGGTTGTGACCGAGATTATTCCCCCAGCTATACCTCGTCGCTGTTCCCGCGCGCGCCGCATACTCCCACTCTGCCTCACTTGGCAAACGATAGTTTTTTCCCGTCTGTTCCGATAACCAAGCTGTGTACGCCACCGCATCATCCCATGTGACATTGATCACGGGACGCCGTCCTCGACCAAAACCCCTGTCATCTGCCCGCTCGCGCCCCGTCGCATCCGTGAAGACATCGTATTCCTCAAACGTCACCTCGTACTTCGACAGCGCAAACGACGCAATCGTCACCTCATGCACCGGCCTCTCGGCATTGGTGCAACTTCTCCCCGAAACGCACCCCATCTTAAAACTTCCCGCAGGAATCACCACCATCTCTGGCGACTTAAAAGAAGCCCCTTCCTCCTGTGAAACCTGAGCGGATGCAACCGTGAAAAATCCCAATAAGACGAGAACAAAAATATTCCTGATCACACTCTGCATGATATATCTCCTGTCATTATTAACTGATAAATACTCATAACATAAAAAATAAGACAACTTCTTATGAATGAGAAATATATTTTGCACCATATCATCCATTCATCGCTCAAATATTAGATTTTCCAGTTTCAATGCACATCGCGTTTTACGATGGTCACATTGACCAGGACACCGGGGCGGACGTATTTTCCCGCATTCAAAAAAAGACCTGTTACTTTGCACGTCCCATTTTCCGGATCAATAACAGGACTGATCCCGACAATGCGCCCGGGCAACGTGCGCTTTCCGCCAGCGGTCGGCACGGCAGACAGCGGCATATTCATTCGGATCGCGTTCAGCCTTTTCTCGGACACAAACAGATGCACCTGAAGATCCATGGGGTCAATGATCCGCGCGACCACGGTGTAAGCCAGTATCCAGTCCCCTGCCTTTACATTGACCTCAACCACCATCCCGTCCTGGGGTGCGATGATTGAGGTTCTGTCCAGTTCCATACGCGCGGCGACCCAGTTATAGTGTGCGACCTCGGCATCGAAGCGGACATTTTCGAGCTGCTGGTCACTGATCAGCTTCTTATCGTGCAATATTTCCAATCGCGCTTTCAGGGTCTGCGCCTTCTTCAGTGCAATCCGGGCTGCCGTTTCCTTCACATGCAGATCTCGGCGGGATAATACCATGAGGGTATCACCTTGAGTCACCCGGTCTCCCACCTCAAAGTTGACCAGCTGAATCCGCGCGTTCATCCCGGCATAGACCGTCGCCGATCGCACAGGTACTAAAGGTGCTCTCAATATCAGTTCTTGTGCATTGACGCTTATGGCAATGAACATGCACAAAAACATCGCGTTGTATATCATAGTTGATCTCCTGTTAGACGGATTTGATCTCGTGCCCTTTAAATAGTGCAAAAATCGTGCCAAAATTTTCCAAAAACCCGTAACTACTTGCAGGAGAGCGTGTTTTTAAAAAATGCCCCAAAAAAGGACATGCAGAAAAGTGTGTCATATGACACAGTAACTGTTCCAAATGAAACAGTTGGGACTATAATGAAACAGAGGGATTACAGAGAAAAATCACACAAAAAATGCCCTGAAAAACACAGGGCATTTTGGAAGGTTTTTGGAACATACCATACAACGGGCTGTCATCATCGGTCCTGCGGACATTGTTTGCGTTTTGCCATTCAATTTTCCCTCCCGATCTGTGTTCTGGTCGCCACGGCTTTTACAGCTTCTATGCCCAGTCGGTCTTCGAGCTGTTTCAAGTACAAACTGCGCGGAGAGACCTTCAGCCCATGTGATTCCCAATATCCATCTTCACGCCTGTACCAGCCGTCTCGTTTCTCGCCGATGCAGCCGATGGCGTAATTCTGTGATGTTGGGGGTTTTTGCACGATAAAGCTCTCTGCCTCGCAGTTCCACAATACTTTTTGTGCACCCGCCCAACCGTGGCCGGTGCCCGAACCTTGCCGATCCTGAACATTGATGGCATTGCCGTTCACGGTCACATTGTCAAACAGGGTACAAACAGACCACCGGTGATGGGGTCCTGAATCATTATGCGCGATATCCGCCGTGCAATCCAAAAACACATTTGGCCCCGGTACGCGTGCGTGTAGCACATAATCGTGACGCCCTCGCCGGGTATAACACCGTTGCACGAGAGACAATTGCCCGTGGATGGGAAATGAATATCGCCGTCCCCCGGTGATCTGTGATACGGGGTCGAGACACTGGCTATCCTGCACGGTCATCCATTTTGCCTGGTTGCCAATGGTTACACATGCATAGCCAAAGTGAACCGAGGTGATATTGCGCGCCCACGCATTCTGCACGCGTGAAAATACGACAAAGTTCCAGGCGTGATCTTCATCGATAAACTCATCCTCCCTACTTTCATCTTTTTCGCTGTCATCAAACTCCGATACGCCGCGCAAGTTCTCGATGCCGACCTGTTCAATGCGCCCGAGATATTCGTATTTGAGAACCCACCCGCCGCCGTATTCTCGTTCAAATGCATTGCCCATGGGCGCGTCGATTGTTATCCGGTTGCCTTCTATGGCAGTTATGGTGCGGTCAAAGCGAAAGTCGTAAGTGCCCGGTTCCCACTGCCGAACGTCGGGGTGTGACATCTCAATGCGATCCATCCCTATTGCCGCAATCCACTGAGCCGTACTGGGTCGATGCACGAGGATGTCATCGCCAACTGCAAAACCCAAAGCATCTGCGATGGCGAATGTTTTTGCGCCTACGGGGACATAATCATCTACAATCGCCTGTCGCGTTCCCCCTACCTCTTGCCAAAATGATCTGCCTTCAAACTCGATCAATGTGCGCTGTTCTGTTCCCGTTGCAATCAATACCGTGCCGTTTTCACCTTCGCCTTCACCGCGCAGTACAACGCCACTTGCCCGAATGTATAGGGTCCCACCAATCCGATATTTTCCGCGTTTGAGTAACAAGGTCCCCCGAAATCCATTGGCGTTCAGTGCGCGCGCAGATACGTCGTCGATTGCCGCTTGTAATCGCGCTGTGTCGTCTCCCCCGACCTGTGGCTGTACCGTCATCGCCACTGGCACATCTGGCAGAGCCACACCACCACCCATATAACCACAGTGTGAAAAGTCTGGAATGATATTGCCCTTCTCATCTGGTACATAGACCAGTCGTCCGTCAGGTCCCGAATATACCAGTTTACTGTTCTGAGGTACGTAAGATACCGAACTGCTCCGCGTTTGGATAAAATCTGCAACTTGCGCCCAAATTGGGATGGGATATATGGAGGGGTCGCGTGAGGTGAGAATATCCCGAGGAATTGGCACGCGGATCCGGGTTGTTCCCGCCTCAATCGTCTGGGTCAACAGGATCTGCGTTTCGGTTCCCACCACAATGTTTAATGGTTGTGTGGTGGCGTTTTCAAATGTGATGGGTATGTACCACTGCGTACCGCCAGATCCGAATCCAGCAGCAAAAGCGAGAAAATCACCAAAACCGATTTGTCCGTCAGAATCGAGATCGTATATGGGATCATATCCCGCATCGGTCTGCGTTGCACCGAATTTCTGAACAAAGAGGATAAAATCACTAAAATCAACGGCTCCATTGCCATCAAAATCGAGATGGTCAATAGAATTTATTTCCTGTACTGGCGCGTCAACTTGCCAGGAAAAGGTCTGATCGACTGTTGCAATATGATCGATGAACAGGCGCGCATTTGAATTTTGACTGGTTTCGGTTCTATATGTGATGTATCGCCTGTTGTAATCGGGTTCACTGCCCCAGATCTCGTGGGGTTTTGCCAGTTCTACAACGGCAAGTTGCCACCCCTGAGACGGTGTTTGTCCCTCCCAGATCGTATATATGGCTTCCCTACCGCCGCCCAGAGGGTGGTTGCGAACCTTGATTTTGAGATCCCTCAGGCCATTGCCTTCTACTTTCCACCAGAAGCTCAAGCTGTGTCTTTGGGAGATGTTCTGTCCCGTGCTAAAAAAATTGTAGGTAAAGAATCCCGTTTGACCTGCGGGCAGAGAAGCCGCGATGGCAAAGCGACCCTCCTGGGCATCTCTGGATAACTGTACATTGTTGGACCAACCGGAAAGATTGTCGCAATAGGTCAGCGTTTGCACCGGATCGCTGGCAGAGCAAGCACAGGCCCACAGAAATACAATTGTACAGGTGATAATTGATCGCATTGTGTGTTCTCCTGACCGCTTGTTTCTATATTTGCGATTATCTGCAATTTACTCGAAAAAACAGGGGTTTGCAATGGCATTTTGGCGTATAAAGATAATTATGCAAAAATTAAGACCTTCAAAATGTCTCAATGCGAGGATCCAAAAGATTGATTCTACCGTGGGTCTTTAAGCCCCCGTTTACAAATTCCTTCTCCGAAAATACGATTGCACACTTTCGGGATGATGTCTAACTGCGGATGCATCCGTGAAAAAAAATAGGGCAGACCTTGTGTGGCCTGCCCTACTATTGGGATTATTTTGCGTCAGGGCGAACCCATGAACGCTTTAAAGCTATGTAATACACTTACTCAGCCGTTGGATCAAAGCCTTCAATACGCCCTTCCTGAATCTCGATCTCATCGCGGCGTCTCACCCGCTCAACCTGCCCATCGCGCAAATCGACCACGCGATCCGACACGCCGAGCATCTTGTGGTCGTGGGTATTGGTCACAATGGTCACACCGCTTTCGCCCTGCATCTTGAGCAACAACTCGATAATTTCCTGCCCGGTCTTCAAATCGAGATTTCCTGTCGGCTCATCGGCCAAAATCAAATCGGGATCATTGGCCATAGCCCTGGCAATTGCCACGCGCTGCTGCTGCCCACCTGATAGTTCGTAAGGTTTGTGGTGCAGACGGTCAGAAAGGCCCACCAGCGACAATTTGTGTGCTGCTTTCTCTTCGTAATCTTTGCGCGACATACCCGAAAACACCATGGGCAAAGCCACATTTTCAAGCGCCGTCATCACGGGAATCAGGTTAAACGACTGAAAAATATACCCCACACTGTGACAGCGCAAATAGGCAATTTGCCCCTGGCTCATATCGCCCATATTGGCACCATTGACCAATACGGTTCCCTTAGTGGGCGTATCCAATGCCCCGACCATGTTAAACATCGTGGTTTTGCCTGATCCCGAAGGACCCATAATGGACAAATACTCACCGCGAATCACATCGAGGTTCACGCCTTGCAGGGCATGCACTTCCTGGTCGCCCATCCGATAGGTCTTCCAGACCCCTTGAACTTTGATAATATAATCTTCAGCATCAACCTGTTGTTCAGCAGCCGATTCCTGAGCCATTGTGTTCTCCTCTGAAACAATAAAGTTCACCATTGAACTCACGTATGGTAGCGAAAACCCATGGGCATGTCAAGCCATTTTAATCGCAATAAAATTCTACGTGATTCCAAAAGCGTCTTCTACTATATTCTTAGCCTAATTTTCCTATAGACCTCTCGCATCACCAAAACCAATACGAAAGGACCGCATCATGAAACTCGCAGTATGCAATGAATTTTTCGAAGATTGGAAAATCGAGGACGTCTTTAACTACGCAGCGGAAATTGGCTGTGACGGCGTTGAACTCGCGCCTTTTACACTCGCGGAAAGCGTCACGCAAATCTCTGCCAAACAGCGCGGCGACATTCGCAAAGCCGCAGAAAAAGCCGGCGTAGAAATCGTTGGCCTGCACTGGCTACTCGCCAGTCCCCCAGGGCTTTATCTCACACACCCGGACAAAGCCATCCGCGACAAAACTGAGGACTATATCAAAGCATTGATCAACTTCTGCGGCGATCTGGGCGGACAGGTTATGATCCACGGCTCACCGGCACAGCGCAACATCCAAAAAGGCTGGGACCGCGAAGAATGCTGGAAATACGCCGTCGATGTCTTTTCAAACTGCACCGCAGAAATGCAACAAAACAACGTCACCTATTGCATCGAAGCACTCACGGGCAAAGAGACCAATATATTGAACTCCATCTCTGAAGCCCTCAAAATGGTTGCCGATATCGGTCACCCAAATTTCCAGACCATGGTCGATACCAAAGCCGCAGCCGCTGAAACCAAACCCCATGTGGATGTAATCGCCGAAGCCGGCAAAGCCATGCGCCATGTCCATGTCAACGACCCCAATTTGCGCGGTCCGGGATTTGGCGACTTGCAATTTGCATCCATCCTCCGCGCCCTCAAAGACCGCCACTACGATGGTTATATATCCGTAGAAGTCTTTGACTTCAAACCCGATGCACAAACCATTGCCGCACGCAGCATTGGATATCTGAAAGGTATTTTGGAAGGGTTGGAAGTATGAAGGGTGAAGTTTGAAGTGTGAAGAAACTCCCGCTCTGGGGTGGTGTTGGGTGGACTTCTCACTTCCCACTTCTCACTTCCCACTTCTCACTTCCCACTTCTCATTTAACCCCGGCAGAACCCGCCTGCGCGACCTGATTCCGCACGGGACGAGGTGCCTGTTGTTTGGCTTTATCAATCATCAGAACCTCCGCGTTCTGGCAACCGCTCTGCCACAAAACCCAATTCTTCTTTAATCCGACTCACATCGTAAACACTATCGTATTCATGCCCGGGCCGTTCAAAATGCGACAGATCCACCTCGTCGCCCCACCAGGCGCGAAAAATCTCCGCCACGGGGACGGCAACCCACGCCTTTGGACCCGCGGCATTCATGATGCGAACCCCAGGTTTGTGCGGTGATTCTGCAGACAGCGTGAATACACGAACTGCATCTGGCAAATCCATAATGGTCATGCTACCCAGACCCCACTGTCGCGTCGGAGAAATATCGCGCAAAGGCGGCAAGCCAGCGTGCGGCACTGAAGACAGACGCAAATTAATCACATCGATATCGCCATTTTGCCGCGCATAGAACTTTGTGATCTCCTCCATCAAAAATTTTGACAAACCATACCCATTGAGATCCAGACATGGGTGTTCATCGGGAATCGGCAATGTCTGTGGACGAAAAGCCGGATTCTGCATCCCAACCGCTGCGATCGAACTCGCCATCACAAATTTGCGGCATCCGCGATCCATCAAATAGCGCATCAAACACCGCGTACCCTCTACATTGACAATCAGCGCGTCGCGCTCCGAACAACCACCGGTCACAGCCGCGAGATGAATCACCACATCAATCGCCTCATCATTGAGCTGTTGCAAATCTTCAAAAGAGCCAAACTCGCCGTTCACATAGGGCAAATCCAACTCTGGATTTTTTCGACTCATACAAATCACCCTGTGCTCTTTCGCCATCGAGACCGACAGTGCCCGACCGATAAAACCACTCGCTCCAGTAATCAGTACTGTACTCACAATCCCTCCTCATTTAATCGCTAAAAATATCACTCGCCCCACTCAAAACATCTGCGATAACCTCCCCCTCTTTCATCACCATCTTCACCTGCCGCAAGCAGGCAATATCTTCAAGTGGATTGCCGTCCAATACAATCACATCTGCGAACATCCCAATGCCAAGATGTCCAACGCAATCCGCCATGCCCAACATTTCAGCCGTATTCGTCGTTACCGCCTTCAGCGCATCCACTTCTGACACACCCAGCCCAACGAGTTCTTTTGCCTCGCGCCAGAGCGTCGCATGCGTGCTATCGGTCCCCAAACACACTTTCACACCCGCCCGCACGGCTTCGGGAAGATATTTTGCCGTCAAATCGCGCGCGCGTTCCACCCGCTCGCGCCACCAATCCCACGCCCACGTATCAAAAGACGCAAAACCCACTTCATCGTCGAAAAACAGTTGCAAATTTGGATCGCTCAAATACGCGCCCGATTTTACAAATAAAGCCACATCATCTTCGGTCAGCAAATTGGCGTGTTCAATACTATCGATCCCCGCTTCCATTGCCCAGCGCATTGCTGGCCCACCAATCGCGTGTGCGGCCACCGGAATTCCCAGATCGTGTGAAACAGCAATCGCCGCATCAATTTCCCGCCTCGAATACGCCGCCACATCTGTCAAATCGCCTCGAATATAGTCCTGATACGAATCGCCCTGCCGCACATTGGTAATAAATAACTTGGTCCAATCTGCCCCCTGAGAAAAATTCTCTCTGATTTTTAATGCCAGATCTTCTTCTCCATCCGCGGGAAAACACAAAAAAGGCGCGGTCCCATGACTCGGCCTCAATGCCCGCACACACACCTTCAACCTGGGCCCCACGGCTTCGCCGCGATCAATCGCACCCTGAAAAGCCTTCTCAACACCCGGACGATCTCCCAGAGTGCGCATGGTCGTCACGCCCGTGTTCAAATCACTTCGCAAATTCATCGCACCGCGCAACACAGCCGTTGTCGCATCCAGATCGAAATGCGCGCTCAAAGGCAATTTGAACCGATTGTTAATCGTAATATGCACATGGGAATCAATCAACGCTGGCATCACAGTATATGACGAGCAATCCACCACATCGGCGTCTAAAGGCACATCTACTTCAGTTCCGACATCAACCACGCGTCCCTTGTTCACCACGACCATCCCCTGCGGAACGGGTACACAATCGGGATGAACAATTAACAATTTGGATTTAATCACTTTTGACATACTTATTTTGTTTGTATAATGTAGGTGGAACAACAAACACCGTCATCTTGATCACCGGAGATCTATTCATGCAATTTGGCATCTTTTACGAACACCAGATTCCCCGTCCATGGGCAGAAGGCGAAGAACACCAGCTTTTCAAAGACGCGCTCGAACAAGTCGAAGTCGCCGACCGGATCGGCATTGAATATGTTTGGGAAGTTGAACATCACTTTTTGGAAGAATACTCCCACTCCTCAGCCCCCGAAGTCTTTCTCGCCGCATGTAGCCAACGCTCGAAAAATATCCGCCTGGGACACGGCATTGTACTCATGCCTCCCAATTACAACCATCCGGCTCGCGTTGCCGAACGCATCGCAACCCTCGACCTGATCAGCGACGGGCGCGTTGAATGGGGCACAGGCGAATCGGCCTCCCGCGCAGAACTCGAGGGATTCAACGTGCCGCCCGGAGAAAAAAAAGCAATGTGGGCGGAAACCGTCCGGGAAACCGCCAAAATGCTCGCATCGGATCCGTATCCCGGATATGACGGCGAATTTTTCTCAATGCCCGAACGCAACATCTTGCCCAAACCCCTGCAAAAACCCCATCCACCGCTGTGGGTCGCCTGCTCCAACCGCGAAAGCATTCGCTGGGCGGGAAAACACGGCATTGGCGCGCTCACCTTTGCCTTTATCGAACCCGAAGACGCCAAATACTGGGTTGACGAATACTACACCGCATTTGAAAACGAATGTGAACCTCTCGGACAAGCTGTCAACCCCACCATCGCCATGGTCGCTGGATTTATGTGTCACGAAAACGGAGAAAAAGCGCGCGCACAGGGCCTCGAAGGATTCCAATTTTTCGGCTATGCACTCTCCCATTACTACCGCCACGGGACTCACATCCCCGGCAAATTTGACATCTGGGCAGATTTCCAGCAAAACAAACCCGAACGGAAAAAAGGTTCGGGATCAGGCTGCATTGGCTCCCCGGACGAAATACGCGCGCACCTCGAATCAATGGAAGAAATCGGCGTCGATCAGGTCGTCTTCCTGCAGCAAGCCGGCAACAACAGACACGATCATATATGCGAATCGCTCGAATGTTTCGCTCAAAATGTATTGCCCGACTTCAAAGCGCGACACGAAATATACGCCGCACAAAAAGCAGAACGACTCGGCCCCGCCATCGAAAAAGCACTTTCTAAAATTCCACCAATTGACAAACCCAAATCCACACCCTTCGAAGCCTATCCGCTCTTAAAATCACCCGACGAAAAGCAAGAAGACCTCGAAATTGTGGAATCTGTTGCAGGAAAGAAGATAAAAGAAGACAGCGAATAGACGAATCTACGAATCTGCGAATCAACGAACCCCGCCCATCCTCCCAAAATCAGGGTGTATTGCCATTCGTCTATGAACTGGTCTGGAAAACGACCAGTTTTACCCCGTTCCGTCTATTCGTCCAATCGCCTCGCGCACTGCTTCTATCGTATCTTCAATATCCGCTTCCGTATGTGCCAGAGAGAGAAACATCGGATGCGAGGGATGTAAGTAATACCCCTGTGCAAGACATCCCCGCAACATCTTCATGCAGCGATCGCGGTCAGAATCGTCTATCGCGGGACGCGGCATTGGCCCGACGCCAATGAGATGATAACTCAGTCCCTCTGCTTTGCAAACAGCGTTGATGCCTTCGATCAATCGATTCCCAATCTTCCATTGATAGGCAATCCCATTCCGCCTCTGCAGTTCCCCTATCACGACCTCCATTGCCGTCAAACTGAGCGGATCTCCGTGCGCGGTACCTGTCATCCACACCGACTGGCATGCTTTTGATCCCAGAATCTCGCGCTTCCCGGCAATAAAACTCCCGGCATACCCATTGCAACAGGCTTTGCCAAACGTCGCAATATCGGGTACAACCCCATAATATTCACCTGCGCCGCCCATCGCCACGCGAAAACCCACCTTTGTCTCGTCAAACACGCAGACTGCGCCGTGTGCATGTGCCAGATCCACACACCCTTGCAAAAACCCATCCGGCGGCCCGCTCCCTTGAATCGTCTCCACCACCACACACGCCACCTGATTGTCATACTTCTTCAAACGCGATTCCAGAGCGTCTAAATCGCCGTAGGAAACCGCACAGGTCAACTCGCTGACGGATTTCGGGACACCCTCATCGTCCGGACGCGCCCAATCGTGCCAGCCGTGATACCCACACATAATCACTCTATCGCGCCCCGTATATACCCGCGACAGGCGCACCGCACTGGAAGTCGCTGCACTGCCCCCAATAAAAAAACCCACCATCTCTGCACACGGAATCACCTCGATGAGCAATTCTGCAACCGCCAACTCCCTGGGATGTGCCAGACTGTACACCGTGCCATTCGCCACCTGCTCGTGTATTGCACGGCACACAGCAGGATCATCATACCCCAGAACAATCGGCCCGAAACCCATTACATAATCCAAAAACTCATTGCCATCCACATCCCAAAACCGCGCCCCTGCCGCACGCTGTACAAATGCGGGGTAGTCCATATCGACCTGACCAAAAATATTCTTATGCGGAATGTATCCGCGCACCAGAACATCGCCATAGCGATTCAACAGAGCCTTTGATTTTGCAATCGTATAATTCTTTTTTGACATTTCGACCTCCTCCGCGCGTAAATTGAACCTCTTTTTTAACAAACAACCTTCTCACACAGACACAAGCACAAAATAGACTGCTTCCACGCTCCTATTGTACTTGCCCCCCGTCTTTTCTTGTCTTATCCTATTTTCGAACTGCGACCAGTTGCGTCTCTCACTTCTCACAGGATAATTTATGCCGCGCGAACTCATTGCAGACCGGCCGGGACACACGACATTGCGAGAATACGACGAAGAGCCCCTCAAACGCGATCAAGTGCGCGCAAAAAGCTCGTTTTCAGCAGTAAAACACGGCACGGAGTTCCGGGGTTTCCAGGCCAACACGCTCGATGCGTCCGATGTTTTTAGCTGGGAATGGCGCATGCACATGCGCGGACAAAAACAGAAAGAGGCGTTTCCAAAACGGCTGGGCAATATGTACGTCGCCGAAGTGACAGACGTGGGACAAGACGTATCAAATATTCGGGTGGGAGATCGGATTTTTGGTCATGGTCCCGTTCGAGAGACGCATACACTCTCGGCGGACCGCGTAGAAAAAGCACCGGATGAAGTCTCGTGGCAGGCTCTAATGGCTACAGACCCCGCAGGCGTTGCCCTCGGCGGCGTCAGAGATGCCAATATTCGCATTGGGGATCGCGTCGCGGTCTTTGGCCTGGGAGCAATTGGACTAATGACCGTACAACTCGCCCGCATCGCAGGCGCGCGCTGGGTTGCGGCAATTGACCCCATAGAAAAGCGATGCTTGATTTCCGAAGCCTACGGTGCAGACACCGTCCTGGACCCGCGCGAAGCTGATGTGGGCCTGGTCATTAAACAAGCCACCGCAAAACTCGGCGTCGATGTATCCATGGAAACCAGTGGATCGTCCGCCGCAATGACCGATGCACTGCGCTCAACGCGCTATCAGGGCACGGTTGTATCCACGGCATATTACAATGCCCCCATGCAAAACCTGCATTTAACCGGTGAATGGCATCGCAATCGGATTCAGATTATATCCGTGAGATCCGACAGCGAACCCTGGATGGATTACGGATGGGACAAAAAGCGCGGAAATAAAGAAGCCTACGACCTGCTCGTTGAAGGCCGTCTAAACGCCGAGGGCTTAATCGATCCCATCGTGCCATTTAATCGCGTTGCCGAAGCCTATATGCAAATGAATGAACACCCGGAAACGGGCATCAAACTCGGTGTGGATCATTCCCTTTAATGGGTGATCTCACCACTTTAGTCATGCAAAAAATTCAAACCATAGCGATATGTCTATCCATCTTGTTGACCACCGCGAACCTGCTGGCGAGTGAGGGCACAGTGCAGCAAGTTTCGGGAGACCTTGTTTACGTCACGGGCATGAACGGTTTGGCTCCGCTCTGGTCAAATCTCACAGTGCAGAATGGACAGGACACAGGCGCGGAACTCGAAGTCATCAAAGAATTGCCAGAACTGGTCGTAACGAGAATCGTAGAGGCCAATGGAACAGCGGTGAATACCGGTGATGTGGTCGCACTGAGTAGTACACAATCACATGCGCCAGCGCGGAAATCCAGGCGAACTGTTTACGCCACCCGCGTTGACAAAAATCCAACTGTAGATGGCGTACTGGACGACGCCATATGGTCGCAGGCGACGCCGATCAGGGGCTTTGTCCAGCGCGATCCAAACTACTGGATGCCGAGTCCCGAACAAACGGTCGTGCGAATTATCTACACGGACAAAAGCATCTACTTTGGTTTTGAATGCCTCGTCCCGGACTCCTCTCAATTAATCGCAAATAACATGCGACGAGATTCCGAAATCCGCGGCGATGACAATATTCAAATCCTGCTCGACACGTACAATGATCGACAAAATGGCTTCTTTTTCTCTGTCAATCCCCTTGGGGCGCAAAGCGACTTAATGCTCTCCAACGAGGGGCGAACCTATAACCGCGATTGGGATTGCAATTGGGTTGCACGCACCAAACACTATCCCGACCGATGGACAGTCGAAATCGAAATTCCGTTTAGCCAATTGCGGTTTAAGCAAGCAGACGACGTCACATGGGGCATCAACCTCGCGCGTTATCTTGCCCGAAAAAATCTGGCGACCCAACTCGTCGTCGGTCTGCAAAGTTCCTCATCTACAGAGCGGTATCGCATGGCGGACATCGGCGAACTCCACGGCCTCCAACACATTCGCGCCAGACGCCCTATTTACCTCAAACCCTATGCTTTGCCGGGCACGACCATCGACGACCAGGCAACCAGCCCCTCTGAAAGCCGCACCTTTGAAACGGGCCTTGATCTGCGCTATGGCATCACGTCAAATATCTCGCTCGACTTATCGTACAACACGGATTTCGCACAGGTAGAAGGCGACCAGGAACAAACCAACCTGACGCAGTTCCGCCTCTTCTTCCCCGAAAAACGCGAGTTCTTCCTCGAAGGGGCCAACCTCTTCCAATTTGGCGAACAATCGCGAGTAACCGGCAGCGGTACCAGACCGCCCACCCTCCTCTTTTACACCAGACGCATCGGCCTTGAAAAAGGCAAAAAAATCCCGATTATCGTGGGTTCAAAAATCGCCGGAAAAGAAGGGCGAACCAGTATTGGCGGCCTCAATGTGCTGACCGATGCAGCATTATTTGCAGAAGATGGCGATACAGTCCAGGTACACCGCACCAACTACTCGGTAATCAGAATAAGACGCGACGTATTCGCGCGGTCAAACTTCGGTTTCATCATGGTCAACAAACAAATTGATGACCCTCACAAGGGATGGAACCAGTACAACCGCGCGGGCGGCATTGATTTCAACTATTCCCCAACTACAAACCTGAATTTCCAGGCCTTTGTAGCGCGAACATGGGATTCACAGGTTGAAAACGCAGACGATGCGCGATTTGTCTCTATGAACTATCGCGGCACCAAGTATTGGGCGCGGCTCAAATTTCTCGATGTCGAGGAACAATTTGAACCCGCCGTGGGATTCATCAATCGCAGAAGTGGATTGGAGGGTTTCAGGCGCTATGACCTCTATGCCCGGTACAGACCCAGGCCGAAATTCGCCAATATTCGCTACATGTCTATCGGTCCCGAAGCGCAAATCTTTACGGACCAAAACAACAATGTGAAATACTGGACAGCCGAACTCTCGACATTTACCATCTTCAATACCGGCGACTACTGGCGGTTCGAATTAAAGCGCACGCACGACGTGGTCGATGAGGCATTCGAGCCATCCGCACGCCGCAAAGATGTGAGCATTCCCGCCGGAAAATATACCTTCACGACATTTGTCACGGGACCGCGTCCCAGCCGAGCCAGAAAACTGCGGCCCGGCATTGTTCTCGAGGTCGGCACGTACTATACGGGAAGACGCTATACCATACGCTCGGAAAGCTCTTTTCGCCCCTCTGGCCGACTGTCTTATGAAGCGGAATATCAGGGCGACTGGGTCCGACTTCCGCAGGGTAACTTTAACATCCACACACTCAGCAATCGCCTGCAGTACTCCTTTTCCACAGACTTTTTTGTCAAACTCTTTGTGCAGTGGAACAACGACAAAGAGTTCGCAAGCGCGAATTTTCTTCTCAACTACCGATATCGCCCCGGCAGCGACATCTTTCTCGTCTTCGACAGCGCTTATGGCACCGACCCGACTTTAACCCGGCGAAACCGCTCGGTACTTCTCAAACTCTCCTATCTCCTGGGTCTGTGAGGAATCTAATATTCACCTATTCGTCTAACAGCCAGCGCGACGGCCTCGCCTCCGCCAATGCACAGTGAGGCAATGCCAATGCGCTTGTCGGTGCGTTTCAGAGCGTGAATAAGAGTTACGAGAATGCGCGTGCCGCTCGCCCCAATGGGATGTCCCAGTGCAACAGCACCGCCATTGACATTGAGTTTTTCCGCCGGGATGCCCAAGTCATGGGCTGCCGCCATTGGAACGCCGGAAAAGGCTTCGTTGATCTCAAACAGATCGATATCCGAGACCGCAAGGGAGAGCCTGGACAGAAGTTTGGAAATGGCACCGATAGGCGTGAGCGTGAACCACTCCGGCTCCTGTGCGTGTGTGGCATACCCCAAAATCTCAACTTCGGGTGCAATACCACAATCTTCTGCTTTTTCGCCTGAAAGGACGATAACAGACGCCGCGCCATCGTTTATACTCGACGCATTGCCGGGCGTCACAGTGCCGTCTTTTGAAAACGCAGGGCGCAGTTGGCGGAGTTTGCACTCGTCAAATCTCAGGGGTTCTTCATCCTGGTCTATGGTCGTAATAGTCTTGCCAGAAGATGCTTTTACGGGTACAATCTCGCTGCGAAATCGGCCTTCTTTATCGGCGCGAAGTGCTCTTTTATAACTTCTGATGGCAAAATCATCCTGGTCTGCGCGTGAAAAATCGTAGCGTTCAGCACACCGGTCACCACATGTGCCCATGTGCAAATCATTGTACACATCCCATAAGCCATCGCGGATCATTGAGTCAACGAGTTCGCCTGTCCCCAGTCTGTAACCCGTTCGCGCATTTTCGAGAAGATAGGGCGCGCGGCTCATGTTTTCCGTGCCTCCTGCGAGAATCAAGTCGGCATCGCCACACTGGATAGCCTGCGCGGCGAGCATAACGGATTTGAGGCCCGAACCACAAACTTTATTAATCGTTGTCGCCCCCACCGACGTATCGAGACCCGCGCCAATAGCAACTTGACGCGCGACATTTTGACCCAGCCCCGCACTGAGCACATTGCCAAAAATTACTTCATCGACTTCATCGCCGATCAGGCCCGCCTGCGCTATCGAAGCTGCCGCGACCACACTGCCCAATTCAGGTGCAGATACCTCGGCAAAGCCGCCCATAAATCCGCCAATAGCTGTGCGCTTGCTCCCGGCGATATAAATGTGTTTCATGGTCATTCCTCCATTTTGTAAGGCTATCCAAGATACATTCAGAACGGGAAATGACGCAAGAAATAAGAGGTAGAATGAAATATTTAATCGCCATTGCCCTGTGTAGTATCCTGTGCGCCTCAATCCTCATGATAGCCTGTTCTGCACCCCCCGATGGCCAAACTGTATTTATCGAATCGGGCTGTACAAGATGCCATGAAATCAATGGCTCTGGCGGATCTCAAGGACCGCAATTAGAGGGCCTGCAAAGCAAATGGACACCCGAATCACTGGAAGAATTTCTGACTGATCCTCCTGCTTACGCAAAAAACGATCCCCGATTGCTGGCGTATCAAAAAAAATACCCAACGCCAATGCCCAGACTTGAAATCGCGCCTGCACGGCGAAAAATACTCGTCCAATATCTCCTTAAAAGGTATCCATGAGAAATCAGATCGATAAAAAATACGAGCGGATATACAGAGAAGTTGCCAAAATCCCCGAAGGTACTGTGGCAACTTATGGACAGATTGCCGAGCGGGTTGGGTGTGGACCGCGCGAAGTGGGCAGAGCGCTATCGGAATTGCCGCCGCATACATCCTGTCCCTGGCATCGGGTCATCAACGCGCGGGGAATGGTATCCATCCGCAGTGGGAATCACACGGCACATCACGACCAGGAAGCCCGCCTTGAACGAGAAGGCATTGTATTTGTCAATGGCCGCGTCGATCTCGAAATTTACAGGTGGGAGACAGATTTTTAAGGCATGAATGCAATATCACCAGCAAGAGCGTGCAAATTTGTGTATTGACAAGGGTACCCGGTTTTTTTATCATTCACGCGCTTAGGGGAGAAATACGTCTGTAAATAATGAGAAAGGGGATGCAGTGACCAAAGCTGATATTGTCAATCAGATTGCCGATGCTACGGGGTTGACCAAAACAGATACTTCTGTCGTTGTAGAGGGCTTTCTCGCCTCGCTCATTGCGGCAATGCAGCAGGGTGAACACATCGAAATTCGCGGTTTTGGCACATTTAAGATCGTGCACCGCGCACCGCGCACAGGTCGCAATCCCAAAACGGGTGAGGTTGTCAAAATCCCCTCGCGCGCAATGCCCGTGTTCAAGCCCTCACGCGAACTGCGTAATTCTATTTCTGAGGTTTCTGTTCTTCCATCCAGCTAATGCACCCACAGGAGGTAGCTCTTGCCCAGCGGAAAAAAGCGCAAACGCGCAAAAATCGCAACGCATAAGCGAAAAAAAAGGCGCCGAAGAGACCGACATAAAAAGAGAATCTAAAGGCGAGATACTACACTGGTGTTATGGATTTAGCCCCTGACCTTGGACCTGGATATGCCGGCGTTTTCAGCCACAAACGGCTGTGATACACGCTGGTATAGACCATGAAGGTAGGGGCCTATCCATAGTCTGCCCGTCAGAGGGGTCATCTGCGGCATTAGCTCAGTTGGATAGAGCACTGGTCTCCGGAACCAGAGGTCACAGGTTCGAATCCTGTATGTCGCACCACAACCAATGGGGCGAGAGTCGTTTGCGACTCTCGCCCCATTTTTTTGCGTCTCACCTTCGCTACACCTATGCGTCTATTTGCCTTACCAGACCTCGCAACGCCTGAATAAGCGCGTCCAGCCCCTGACCTGTGACAGAGGAAATTCCCATATCTGTTTGGCCCTGAAAAAATGGCGCCTTGCGGTGTTCGGGTGGCAACAAATCCAGCTTGGTAGCAATGAGCATCGCGGGTTTCTCGCGCAATTTGGGACTGAAACGACCGAGTTCTTCTCTCAAAACTGTTAGATCGTATTCGGGATTGGGGCTGGTGACATCGACCATAAAAAGGAGAACGCGTGTGCGTTCAATATGGCGCAAAAACTGAAACCCAAGCCCTTTGCCGCGATGCGCCCCTTCAATCAGGCCGGGAATGTCTGCCATAACAAAGCTATCGTAATCACCGCATTTGACAATGCCCAGATTGGGTTGCAGGGTCGTAAAGGGGTAATCCGCGATTTTGGGTCGCGCCGCAGATACTCTTGATAGAAGGGTCGATTTACCCGCATTTGGATGGCCGACCAGACCGACATCGGCGATGAGTTTGAGCTCGAGTTCCAGATGGCGTTCTCGTCCCGATTCTCCGGGCTGGACATACTCTGGTGCTCTGTTTGTCGGCGTGGCAAAACGCGCATTGCCACGGCCACCGCGACCGCCCTCGAGCAAAACAACGCGCTGATCTGGTTCAGTCAAATCCGCGAGAATTTCACCCGTTTCTGTATCCTTGATGAGCGTGCCAACCGGTACGGGAATTTCAGCATCATCGCCCCGCCTGCCCGCTTTCTTTTGCCCCGACCCATGTTCTCCATGCCCTGCGCTCAAGTGTTGTTGATACCGATAATCGAGCAGCGTGGAAAGGCGCGGGTCTGCAATAAAAACGACATCTCCCCCCTTGCCACCATCGCCGCCATCTGGCCCCCCTCGCGGCACATGCTTTTCTCGGCGAAAACTTTTGCATCCATTGCCGCCATTGCCCGAACGGGCATAAATTCTGGTTAGATCAACGAACATGGGAAAATTCGCTATGTTGCGGACTCTGCCTGTGCGCTATTTCTCAAAAGCAGAGCCTCTTCAATGGGGATGTGCTCATCTGCGCTGTTGATGAGGTCCCTCGCCGTATTGTAGGTAAAGGAAATGACCTCAACGCGCGGTCCCAGAGTTTTAACGAGATCGACCAGAGGTACAAAATCACCGTCACCACTCACGAGAACCACGACATCGAGTTTATCGACAAATCTCATGATATCAATGGCCATACCCATGTCCCAATCGCCTTTAGCCGATCCATCGCTGCGCTGCCGCAAATCTTTTCTTTTTACTTCATAGCTCTTTTGTTGGAGCATTGAGATAAAGTTGCTCTGGTCAACATCTGGCGATTGCACGACATAGGCAATAGCGCGGATCAAGCGGCGTTTACCCACACTGAGTTCCAGCAGTTTTTCAAAATCGAGACGCGCATTAAACGGTTTGGCAGCATAAAAGATATTCTGTACATCGACAAATATCCCAACTCGCAATTCAGTCGGGGGAATGGCTGTACGGCGATCTAACCGGGTGCGGGCATTGGCCTGTAGAGCGGCGATATTTTTCTGGATGGTATCGAGAGTAGAAAAAATTTCTCGGCGTTCTCGAGCACCGCTAATAGCTTCTTTATAGACCCTATTCTTAATTTCTCGAAGGTCTCGGATTGAAGCCTGTGCCGTGTTAATCTGATCTAATTTTTGCTCAATACGCGCTATTGCCTCTTGTATTTGCACAATCTGATCTTTAAAGTCTGCCATTTGTTATGAAGTCTCCGATATGAGTTTGTGTAACCCTGCGCCAAAGGCAAGGGCAAATCTGCTCGCCAGTCCGAGTTTTGAGCGATCTCGTTCTGGCAATTGCGCAGTGTCTATACCGCGAAATATTGGATGTTCCGCAAGGCTGAGGTCCGTTGGAGGATCAATGGCCGGTATGTCCCCCGATAGATAAACCCGTTTGCAGGGGCGGTGTGAAGTACTGGCGAGAGAGAACCAGCGTTGTAACCTTGAAGTACCAGGACCAGCTGTTTCAACACCGATTAAAATACCATTTTCAACGGAAATATAAAAAGCTCCAGAGGGGTCGCAGTGAATAGCCATTTGCCTACCCGCCTCCTCCCATAGGCGAGCGGGCAGTCCCGCACAAAATAGAGCCAGCGGAGCGACGGAAAGATGCAGGTGGGTTTCGCCCAGTGCAGAACACAGGGTTTCGTATGCGTCAATCACCCCGTTGCGTACTGCGGTCCAAAAAGCCACGCGTCCCACCGCAATAAAGTCGATCACGCTATTGTCAACAGGAGAAATAAGTGCCTGCGATGCTTCCCAAAAAATCTGTTCGCGGCGGTCTTCTTCCCCCGCGACTTCGAGAGGAATTTTTTGGATGTGATACAGGCCACCCGAAAGACAAAACGAAAGCGTGCCAATCGGTTTTGGCAGGCTTTCAAGCGCTTGACCCAATTCCTCAACAAAGGATTTGGACACTTCTTTTTCGGGATTAAAATCAAAAGCCTCCGATACGCGCTGGTTAATAAGGCCCCTGAGATAATATACATTATCCAATTTTTCAAGATGGACCACGCGCAATGTGTTGCCCGAAATATGAATGCCCGTCGCTGTACTCATGGCGTACTCATCGTAAGGTGTGGCCGCAAGCGCTCGAGGGTTTTGGGACCAATACCCTTGACCTTTGTAATATCGTCAATGCGTTTAAATGCCCCATTCTCTTCGCGATAAGCCACAATGCGTCCCGCAATTTGAGGCCCAATACGGGGCAGCCGCTCCAACTCTTTTGCCGTTGCCGAGTTGATATCGATTAATTTCCCCGCCGGGGGAACATTTTCTTTAGGCGATGGGGCTTCCGGCGGACTCTGATCCTGTGTTAGAGATGTCGCCGAAGGAACTTCTGTATTCTCCTCTGGCGATGGAACTTCCACGGCATTTTTTCGCACCTCAAAATCGGAAATGCGATCCGGATCTCTACTATCGAGATAACGGATAACAATCCCCACAATAAGAATGCCGCAAAGCATCAACAGAATAATTTGTTCGTTGCGGTTAAAAGTGAACATGGAAAAGTCCAATTATTGAAATCCGATTTCGCCCCAGAATCGAAAATCCCAGGTCACATTGGTGAGGTCGCGCAGGTGGTCTTTGCGCCGTTCATGGCGAAACGTGGTGCCGCCTGTAAATCGCGAGCTAAAGGCATATTGCGTACCCAGGCTAACAGACCAGGATGTCGAGTTTTGACGGATAATGGGTTCGGCTGGCACATCGGGTTCGGCACTTCGAGGCATTTCGGTTTGTGTATTCAAATTGCGCGAAAAGGAAAGCGTGAGGTCGAGCGTGCGCTGAAATCTTCCGCGCAGCGAATAGCGCACATCTGCTTGCAATGTGCCGTTTTCCGTCAAAGTGGTTCCGATCAGGCGATCGGCAAGGGTCGGTTGAACAGAAGCTGTATCGGCAGTCACATTGCGCTGATAGCGGATTTCATCGTTGCTGCTTTGGCGGCGGCTAAATGTCGTATTCACATCGCCTTTCCAGCGCGCGCTCCACTGAAAAAGCGGATTGTATGATATTTCTCTTGCATCACTTGTCAGATAACGCGACGAGAGACTGAGACTGCCATCACCCCGTCGGGTGCGCGATTCCTGGTACCCAAAAGTGGCATTGGAACTGACCCAAAACCAGCCGATCAAAGGCACGCGCTCAAGACCGCGCCAACTCGCGTCAAATTTGGGAAAGATGACCTGATCGTCTTTGCCGAGTGTATTGCCTGTGCGTTCGTTTTCGGAATAATTGGCAGAGGTGTTAAAATTCAGCCCCAGAGGCAGCCGAATACCACTGGATACCTGCGCCTGTCTTCGCACATTGCTGGCATTGGTCCTCGTTCCCGTGCTCGCGACCACAATGGGGACCTGGATCGTATCTTGAAAACCAAATTGATAGGCCAATGAGGGACGGGCCGTGAGACCAAACAAATTATTTGATTTGTTCTGAGAAACACTGCTCGTCACATTCTGAAGGCGGCCACCCACTTTTCCAATCCACTGCAAAATGGAAAAACCATCGTCTTTACCGGTCTTGCGCGTCCAACGTTGAAACAAGCTGGGCAAGTTGAGATTGATGCGCGCGTTCGCCGTTTGCTGGCTATTGACCGTGAGTCCGCGCCGAACGCTACCGTACTGCACGCGCTCCCCACCGATTTCAAAGCGATCCGTGTACGTAGCCGAATACGACGGATTCACGGTAATCCAGTTGGAAATGCGTGGCGTATATCTGAAGTTGAGCGATTGGTTGCGCGATATTTCGCGTCCAAATTGGAGTTGGGTCAGGGCGTAGCCATTTCGCAAATCGCGGTTGAGAGTGAGCGAATAATCGGCATTCAGACTGCGAAATGGCGAGAGTTTAATGGCATAACTTTCGGTCAGGTTAAAAGTCTCTCGCACTGTATCAATCACATTTGAAGTGTCGCCTGCGATGGCGCGAAATGAGGTCTGATCCGATACCCCGCGATTAAAGCGCAGATTGTAATTGATGCTGGAGGGCAAATAAAAAAACTGCGCCTCTTTGAGCGGTTTGTAAAAGGGCACCCACTTGAAAATGGCGAGCGCTTCGCGCTGAGACCACACCTGATTATAGGTCATATTGCCGTTTAGGTTCTCGTTCAGGCTTCGCCTGCGCTGTGTAATCGCACCCGTTGTCGATGCGTCAGAACTATAGTTGAGTGACGTGGAGGCTTTGTCAAACAAAATGCGAGACAGCAAGCTCGGGTCTTCGCGTGCTGGCCGCTTTCTCAGCGAGATGGTAAAGCGCGTCTGAGAGCGCACATCGCTTTCGTTGATTTTTTGTTCGGGAGTGAGCACAATATCCGATCCCGGGCGTATGCGGGGGCTTGATGTATAGCGATTATAGCTGAATCGGACGGGCATGGAGGTATTCCATTCTTTGGGAAAGAATTTGTCGATATTGAACTGGCTGTCAAAGTTAAAGCGCGTGGTGGTGTTGCCCGAAGCCCTGCCTTGCAGATCTTGAAAATCGCCGCTTCGGCGTTCCAGATTGACCGTCAAATTACCCAGATCGGCGAGGGTTATGCGCGTATCGGCCAGGGCAGATAAGGCGGGTTTTTTGCGGATATCATCAACGCGCAATTCATCCATCCAAACTTCGTTTTCGCCAATGAGAATCTCATCGCCGCGGTTGCGAATCCCCACGGTAAAGGCTCTGATCGAAGCCAACGCGGGATTGCCGCGCACGATATAGGTGCGACCATCCACATCGATCTCTATGCGATTGCCCTCTTTGTCGTAGCGAGCGAGAAAATCGCCACGGCGAAGCGACACACTAACGGTATCAGACACTTGCTCGGTGGCTTGAAGACCCAGCAATTGGCCTTTGAGTTGCGACATGACCTCGAGGTCTAAACGGACGGTATTGGTTTCTTCTGCCCAACCGCGATAAACCAGCGAGCGGTATTCGTAATAGTTGAGAGAATCGTCATTGATGGGGGCAAAACGCATAAAAAATTCGATGGGACTGGGGCCCGTACTCAAGGAATCTGCGGCGTCTGAAAAATTGGTGCCATACGTCGGATCGGCCGGGTTGCCGCCGTGCAAAAACAGCGTCATAACACCGTATTCGGTATAGTCCTCGCCAGCGGCGAAACTGCGGGATGCAGAGATGGATTCGCCCGGGTAGAGATCGACAAATTCGAGCACCAGAGAATTTTCAGACAAACGAATACCTGTGGTGGGGTCAATTTCTCGCTCGAGACCCGGAGGAGATTCGTAAAAGGAGTTGTTTGTCCCGATAGTCGAAACCTGAAAATCGCCCGATAACTGCCCGAACGCGACCGGGTCTTCCTGCCATTCACTGCCGGTCGCACTAAATGTATAGATTTCGACAGAGGTGGTGTCGTTGTGTTCGAACCAGACGCGCACAAAGTCAATCTCGCTGGCAAATGTGGTGTCGGGACTACCCTCAAAGGTACGGGGCGCGTCTTGCCCTTTGAGGGGAATGCGCAATAAACGCCACGGGGGATCTGTAATACCGCCCAATTCGGGAAAGAGATCGGATTCCGTGCCGGGCACAAGCATAGATGGGCCAATAAAGGAGCCCGATGCGGAAGACAGGCCCCTGTTGCTGGACAAATCGACGCTATATCGGATAAAACTTTCGCGCTGGTCGAGAAAACCATTGCCGTTGAGGTCTTCGGTATCGGGGCGTGATTGGCGCTCTGCCCTGTTGCCCTCTGTCCCATTGAGACCAGAGGGATAGCGACGCAGGATATCCGTCGTGTTTTGATCTACGTCCTCAAAATTATCTCCCGAAGGATCGTTGGGCACAGTTACACCTGGAAATATTTTTCGAAAGACCTCGGTCTCTTCGGCGTCGGTCAATCCATCCAGACCAATGTCTTCTTCGTCAATGACGATATCGTCCCCTGTGGGCAAGCCTCCGATGGGTTTGTCTTCTGTGCGAAAACCACTTGGAAATCGCTCTCGATCACTGGGGTCGTTGTACATGGGGTGATCGAGGGGCAGGCGGACGCGCTCAGAAATATCGCCCAAATCAATGTGCAGATGCCCATCGTCTCCCCGAATCCAGAGTTCGAGAAATTTAGACCGCGACAAATCGAGACCATTGACATAGCGCATAATCCCCGCCCATGATTGTTGGGGAATGCCATTTTCGTTGTTCTGCGAACGGATGGGAAATCCATTACTGCGCGCGGGATCGAATCGCAGTTTGAGAATATCGACAATGTCTTGTTCCGCGCTTATGTCATCGCGGGTGGGCTGAATTCGAGAAAGCGATGCCCTGTCGCGGTCAATGGGATTATACCACGTCAATCGCCCCTGTGGCAATGTGAGCATTCTGCTGTTGCGAATGGGAACACTTGCGCGATTCCATCCTATTTTGCCAATCGCAAACGCCGTGCTGTTCAGAGCGCCTTCAAAATCATCGATATAGGCCACATTTTTGGTATTGGGATTGGGCAAACTCTGCGCGATTTCAAAGTCCATATCGATAGACGACGGGGCCTGTGTGTTCACGAGTGGAATTGAATTGACGAGGTCGCTCAACAGTTTGGGTTGCATCCGGAAGCGCGCATTGGCATCCCACAAAATAGTGCGCGTTGGTTCTTGCCCAACCCGCACGCGAGGCGAGGCAGTACTTTGACTGCCGTAGAGCAAGGTCATGCCAATAAGCGAATACTGATCGTCAAAGGGACGCTCGAGACGCACGCCCAAAAGGCTTTTGGACTGACCAAAACCAAATTGGTCTTTGGTCTGATACGAGATGTCCAGATCAGAGGAAGGATCCGAAACCTCGTTTTCGGCATCGCCTATAAATTTTAAACGGCCTGTCACATAATTTATCGTGTAGTCTGTATCGCGTGTTAAGGTTCGGTTGTTCAGACGCACGACTTCGCTGTTTTCAACCAGTCCAAGAAATCCGAGGTTGTATTCGGTCGATTTGCTCGTCGAACTCACCCGCAGTTCATACCGTCCCGCTTCCTGGCGGTTGGACGTGTTGGTCTCGTTGTAAATGCCTGGCACGCGCACCTCGAGGTCGGGTGCCCCCAACCCTTCCTCTCCAAAAGGCTCGAGAAAGGGAAAGACGAGATGCCCTCTGGCGAGACTCAGCCCGGGGATCTCATTACCCGTACCAATATCGATGAGTCGATCTGGAGGAGAAGATTCAGAAGACCCGTTGGTGTGCCGGTCGAGGCCAAAAATTTCCAGGTATGATCTGCCCTCCTGATTGTCCTGCGGATTTTCACCCGGCACATTGCGAAAAATGCCGACGAACAGGCCCTCGGGACTGATGTTGCGCCCACCCAGGCTATAAACATTGCGCCACGCAAGCCCCCATGTCGGGTCTGTGGGGCGTTGTTGCCTGGCTTTGATGAGCTTGAGCTGAATTTTTTTATCTGGATTTCCCGGATCGGGAATAAATTGTATGTCGCCAAAATTTTGACCCGACGCGGTTTGATAAGCTACCGCAAGCGTGTAGCCCCGTGAAATCGAACCGCGATTATGGATGAGATAGCCTTCGGGTAGAGGCGTAAATTCGGAGGGGTCGAGTTCGTGAAACGTACCTTCTTCAACGCCCTTGTCAGAACGACGCGACGCACCTTCATCGGGCGATCCATTGTTCCACACGAGATATGCGATACCGGGAATGGCCGAGTCTTCGAGGTCGTTTTGAGCGTTGTAGTCGTTTATGAATACGCGCACGCTTTGCTCATTGACGCGATCGCCCGGCGCAGGTAACAAGCCATTGCGGAAATTTTCTCGATAAGTGTTATCCAGAAAAAAGTAGGTGTTTTCAATGTACCTGTAATCGGGAATTGCATCAGCCCTTCCTTGCCCTTGCCCCGTCTGCCCTTGCCCCGTAAAGGTTTGGCGACCACTCGACGATTTGTCCTGAGATGTGACAACTGTAAAATTGATAGCGCCAACCCGCCCCCGCGTTTTGATGCCAAACAGCCCACCTCTACTGCCGCCGCTAAATCCAATCAGTCGCGTGCCGGGCAAAGCCAGTGTCGTATTGCCCGCTTCTATGGTTTCAATAATGCCGTCTTCATCGCCTTTGTATTGCAGGCGCAGGCCCTCGGTCAGATCAAAGCTTTGTCGTTCGCTATCTTGCTCCAGCGAAACCAGGATCCGATCGCCAATAGAGCCTTCAACAGTGAGTCGGGCTTCTTGCTCAAAATTGATGGTGGGAAAACGCGATGTGCGCGTGAGAGCTGCTTGCGCCTGTCCCAAAGTGTATTGCGAGAGGCCCGACAACTCGATGCGGCGGTACCCCCGTATGGTGAGATTGGCAGCCCCTTCCCCAGTAATCGCACTCAACCGCTGGGGGACGCGAATCGGAATTTTGACATCGATTATACCCTCACCTTCTCCATCCTCATCCAGGCGACCTCCCAATCGCTCCAGTGCAAGGCGATGGGTATCATGGTAGAACTTGTAGCGCATAAAGTCGCCCAGACTGATAATCACCGGAAGGCCGTAAGGCGTACCACCCAGATCGCGGAACACCATCAGTGTATATTCGGCTTCTGTTTCTATCAGTTGCGCCGCAGGAGTCGCATATGGGCGTCTTCTGGGAAAATAAGAAGTGGATCCGGGTGTATCGCGCAAAAAGGCTTCAAGCGTTGACACACCTATTTGCGGGCGCAAACCCGGCGTGGCAAGAGCAATACTCGGGCAGAGCAACGCGAGAGAAAACAAAACACTGAGGCCGCGCGACCACAGGTGAATGTGAATAAACTTCATAAGGACTTTGGGAAACAGGCGGAAAGTTGTATGAGCGTGCGGGTAATAGGTCGTTAAACAAAGTACATAATAGCACAAGCCACATGAAAGTCAAGGTAAAATCCGCAGAAATTGGCGGGAGATAAACATCGGTAAGCGCGTCTTTTTTTCAGAGGTAAAAAGCCGTATATTCCGTTGATCGTTAAACTCATTTTTTTAAAAAAGGTTCCTCATGCGCTTGCGCCGGTATGTGATATCCGAACTGATAATGCCGTTTTTATTTAGTTTTACCGTGATCATATTTCTTCTCGTCATCGATCTCATTTTGCAAATGCTCGACCACATTCTGGGAAAAGGCGTACCCATAGGTGTGGTTTTTGAGTTGTTTTTTTTGAACACGGCCTGGATGATTGCCCTCGCCGTTCCGATGGCTGTGCTGGTCAGTACCCTGCTGGCATTTGGTCGCTTGAGTGCCGCGGGTGAAATTGTGGCCATGCGCGCATTGGGCATTGGGATTCATCAGGTTGTTGTGCCGGTTCTGCTTGTCGCCGCGCTGCTGGGAATTGGGCTGGTAATTTTTAATGATCGCATTTTGCCCGAATTTAATCACCGCGCCCGCGTTTTGATGACAGATATTCACCGCAAACGCCCCGCGGTTGCACTCGCCGACAAAGCCGGTGTAATGATTGGCGATTTCAAAAATTACCAGATTTTATTTGATCGCGCCGATGCAGGAGGAAATATACTCCATGACGTACTGGTATATAGTTTTAATAGCGATGGATTTCCCGAAACAGCGGTTGCCGATTCGGGCGTTGTCGAATTTGACGAAGCGCGAGACGAGGCCCTGCTCTATCTCTTTAATGGGGAAATGCACCGCATTGATCCAGACGATCCCACAGTCTATGCGCTCACAACATTTGCCAAATCCAGATTGCGGCTCGGAGATGCGGGCCAACAGTTGTCGCGGTCGTCATCGGCATATCGCAATGATCGAGAAATGGATATCGCCACCATGCAGCATAAAATTGCACAGTACGAAAGCGAATTACATCAGGCGAAAGTCAAAAGAGCAAATCTCCTGAATGCGTTTGTGCGCGACGTGTTAATAGATTCTACAGATACGAAACCCGTGCAGTCGCTGCGCGCTGTATTGGGGCGCGTGGCAGCCGATACGCGAATTGCACGCCATAAGTTGAGAGCAGCAGACCGGTTGCGCGTGGAGGTACACAAAAAATTTTCAATTCCCGCAGCCTGTGTGGCATTCGTGCTGGTGGGCGCGCCAATCGGCGTGTGGGCGCGCAGTAGCAATGTGGCAATTGGCGCGGCGATCAGCATTGGCTTTTTTTTGATATGGTGGATTTTTCTCATCGGCGGTGAAAAACTGGCTGACCGCGGGGTGCTCATGCCCTGGTTTGCGATGTGGATACCCAATGTATTGACCGCCCTCGTCGGCGTTGTCCTATCTGCTCGTATTATCTGCGAGTGGGGCGTAAAAAGGAGATAGCCGTGCGTATTTTGAGCCGCTATGTCGTCGTCCAATTTACAATGCCCTTTGGCGTCAGCTTGCTGGCTTTTACCGTTGTTTTTGTCGTAATTGATCTGGTGGATCGCCTCAGCGCGTTTATAGACCGCGAAGTCAGCCTGGGAACAATTTTATATTATTATTTCTGCTATATGCCCTATATTGTCGTCCTCGTGCTTCCAATGGCGGTCTTACTCGCGGGATTGTTCTGCATGGGCGGGCTGATACAGCGCGGGGAATTGCTGGCAATGAAAAGTGCCGGCATAAGTCTTTATCAAGTCGTGATTCCATTGCAAATACTGGCCCTTGGAATCAGTATTTTGGCCGCTATAATGGCAGATCAAGTCGTGCCGCGTGCAAATCGGGCGCGATCGAAAATCGAGCAACCGCGCCGATCAGCAGTCGGGCCTCAGTCCATCCGCGTGCAAATCGCGCTGCGAGATACGGGCAGGCGCGTTTTGTCAATGAGAGAATACGACGCCAAAGCCATGAAAGGACGGCAGGTGGTGCTCGACAAATATAAAGCCGGGTCACTCACAGAGCGCGTTCGCGCCGAAGAAGCTGTTTGGACCACCGCAGAATGGCATTTTATGAACGGTGATCGGCGCGTATTTTCAGATGGAAAAGAATTTTATCGCGCATTTCGCGTGTGGGTGGCAAAAGATATAACACTAACGCCTGAAGACCTCGTACGCGATGTCGTGCCCGAAGATCAGATGACGTATTCTGAACTGACGGATTTTATCCATCGCAAATCGCGTAACGGCAGCCAGACGCTTCGAGAATCTGTGGCACTTCACCTGCGTTTGGCATTTCCATTTGCGAACTTCGTTATCGCCCTTTTTGGCCTGCCTCTGGCTTCTCGCATGCAGCGGACGGGACGTCCCATCCAAATTGGCATGTGCTTGCTAATCTGCTTTGCATTTTACGGATGCATTCAACTCGGACGCGCCATGGGTTGGAACGACGTGCTATCCCCTGCATGGGGTGCCTGGGGGGCAAATGCGATCTTTGGCGCAATCGGGATTATCACGCTCCTCACAACGCGGAAATAGTTAACACCTTAACATTCGAGGATCCACATGAAATACAATATTCTCCTGATGATCTCCGATCAGCACAGCAAATATCACATTGGCGCTTACGGAGACCCCCTCGTGCGCACGCCCCATCTCGACCAACTCGCAGAAAACGGTATGCGCTTTACCAGCGCGTATTGCGCCTCACCCGTTTGCGTACCCAGCCGCATGTCATTTATGACGTGTCGCATGCCTTCGGCCAATCGCGTGTGGAACAACAATCACCTGCTGCATTCGGGCATTCCCACCTGGGCACATGCCATGGGACTCGCCGGGTATGAAACATCGCTTATTGGGCGGATGCACTTCAACGGACACGACCAGCGACACGGCTTTGAAAATCGTCCCTTCGGCGAATACGGTGCCACACACCCGGGTGCAAACAGGCAGGGCGCGCCCCTCTTCAAAAGCATTTCAACGGCGACCACCGGACAAAATCGCACGGCCGTCGAAGTTGCCGGACGGGGATATGGCTCATATCACGTTTTTGACGAAATGGTCGCGGAAAGAACCAGCGCGTATTTGCGCGACAAAGCGAAAAATCCCGGCGACCGCCCCTTTGCTGCCGTGGCGGGATTTCTCTTGCCTCACTGTCCCTTCATTGCTCACAAAGAGCTTTTTGATTATTATTACGAACGCGTAGATATCCCCCAACACACGCCCAATGAACCCGAAGCCATTCGCAAATTCAAACAGCTTCGCGGCCTCTATCCCCCCCTTGACGAAGAACGCATCCGCGTTGCTCGCGCCGCTTATTTTGGCATGTGCGAATACCTCGACCTGCAAATCGGGCACATCCTTCAAACCCTGCGAGAAACGGGCCTTGACCGCAACACTCTGGTCATTTATTGCTCGGACCACGGCGAAATGGCCGGGGAACACGGCTGCTGGTGGAAAAGTAGTTACTACGAAGGCTCTGTCGGCGTTCCCCTCATCGCAAGCCTCCCCGGCGTGATCGCGCCAAACGCGGAAAACAACCAGATATGTAATCTGATGGACATTGGTCCCACCCTACTCGACATGGCAGATGGAAATCCCATGCCGGACATTCACGGACACTCGCTCTGGCCGCTGCTCGCGGGGCGAGATGCTGGCGATCATCCCAATGAAACATTCAGCGAACACCTGGGGATAGAACGCACGCCTTCGTGTATGATTCGAACGGGTCCCTGGAAATGTTACACATATCACGACGATACCGCGCCCGTCCTCTACAACCTCAAAGACGATCCCAATGAAATGCACAATCTGGGCAGCGATTCCAATCATGAACACATCCGCGACCGCCTCATATCCCGCATTTTTGAACATTGGGATCCCGAGTATGTACTCAGAGAATGCGCGGATATCGACCGCGATATACGCCTGATTACCCGCTGGGGACAAACCATTCAACCCACCTTGCCCGACAGCGTCCCGGTACCCGATGATGCCGAAGATATTGAATGTTTGTGAAGCTAACCGCTAATCGCTTTTGTTTTTAAGTGACAAATGATTCTTTTTTACTTTACTTTAACACCCTTGAATTATCCGTTGTCGCATTATACCACCTTTTTAGCTGAATAGTTTTTCGAGCTATTTTTACAGAGGGCATATTTTATGCAACGCAAGTTTTTAATCCCAACCATATTTGTCATTGTCATCGGACTCGCGTGGTTATCATCCTATTACACCGACTGGCTGTGGTTCTCGAGTCTCGATTTTCAGGCTGTCTTCTGGACCACCTTGAAAGCGCGTTTCCTCTCCGGCATATTTTACGGTCTTATTGCCGCTGTAGTTATTGGTATCAACCTCCATTATGTCGGCCGGTTCACCCGCTCCGCGCTCGAAGCAGATGCCTCACTTTACGAAGGTGAAATGCCCGGCGCAAGCCTGCTGCGCTCAAATACTGGCTATATGTTAATCGCCGCTGTCCTCGTCCTCATTATGGGCAATGTCGGCTCCTCCCAGTGGCCCACCCTGTTGCGTTACTGGTACGGCGGATCATTTGGCACTTCCGATCCCCTCTTTGGACGCGACGTTGGATTTTATGTCTTTGATTTGCCCTTTTACCAGTTTACAGTCGGTTTTCTCATCGGCACAGTAATCGTATCAGCCCTGGCATCCGGGGTTATTTACATGGCCACAGGCGGTATTAGCCTGCAAGAACGCATTCAGGTCATGCCGCGCCCCGTCGCACACCTGTCTGCCCTTGCCGGGCTATTCTTGCTGTTTTCGGCTATCAATTATTACCTCAAAATCTACGGCTTACTCTATTCTCCTGGCGATGTCTTTTTCGGTGCAGGATTTGTCGATGTCAATGTCCAACGCTGGATATATTGGCTCCTCATAATAGCCTTTATCGCAACTGGCATCATGCTCTTGCGAAATATCAAAGCGCGTGAAGCGCGCCCACTTCTCATCGGTGTTGGCGTCTTTCTCGTTGGAACCATCGGGCTGGGCAGTATCCCGGGTGCAATTGTGCAAAAACTCATCGTAGATCCCACTGAACTCCAGCGCGAAACCCCCTACATCAAAAACAACATCGAATTCACGCGAAAAGCATACGCACTCGACAGGATCGTGGAACAACCTTTTGAGGCATCCGAAAATCTCACCGCAGCAGACATCGCCGCCAATCCTTTGACCATTCGCAACATTCGCATCTGGGACGAACGCCCAATGGTGCAAACCTATCAGCAAGTCCAGGAAATTCGCCCCTATTATGTCTTTCCCAGCGTTGATGTTGATCGCTATACCGTTGACGGCGTTTACCGCCAGGTGATGCTCTCAGGACGCGAACTCGACACCAATCGCCTGCCTGCTCAGGCTCGCAACTGGGTCAATGAAACCCTGCAATATACACACGGATACGGCGTTGCCATGAGCCCGGTTACGCACGTCACGCCCGAGGGTTTACCTGCGTTTATGATCAAAGATATTCCCCCGGTGTCCGACTGGGCAGAGCTACAAATTTCCCGACCGGAAATCTACTATGGCGAACGCACCTACGGCAACGTAGTCGTCAAAACCAGTGCCGAAGAATTTGACTATCCCCAGCGCGATGGCAATGCGTTTACCACCTATGAAGGCAATGGCGGAGTGCCCATGGGCAGTTTCATCAACCGCCTGGCATTTACCATTCGCATGATGGATCCCAATTTGCTCTTGAGTACCTACATCCTGTCTGAGAGCAAAATTATGTACCATCGGCAGATCGCCCAGCGGGCACGCGAGATCGCACCTTTCCTCTTCTTCGACTCCGACCCCTATCTCGTTATCTCCGAAGGCCGTCTGTACTGGATATTAGATGCGTACACAACCACCAACATGTATCCCTATTCCAAACGCATGGGCCGGTCGCAGATCAACTACATCCGCAACTCGGTCAAGGTCGTTATGGATGCCTATCACGGTTCCGTCACCTTTTATCAGGCTGAAGATGAACCCGTGATTGCCGCTTATGCCGCGATATTCCCCACCCTGTTCAAGTCAATTGACACTATGCCTGCTGATTTGCGCGCCCATGTGCGGTATCCCGTCGATCTCTTCCGCATTCAAGCGACGATGTACCGCGAATATCACATGCAAGAAGTACAGGTGTTTTACAACCAAGAAGACCTGTGGGAAATTCCAAATGAGATCTACGGCCAAAACGACCGCACACAGCCGATGGAGCCGTATTATATCATCGTCAAGTTCCCCGGTGAACAACGCGAAGAATTTCTGCTGCTCGTGCCCTTCACACCCGCCCAAAAAGACAACATGATCGGTTGGCTGGCCGCCCGATGCGATGGAGAAAACTACGGCGACTTGCTGGTCTATCTCTTGCCCAAAGAAAAACTCATCTTTGGTCCAATGCAGCTCGAAGCACGCATCGACCAGCAACCAGATATATCGAGCCAACTCACCCTTTGGGGACAGGGCGGCTCCGAAGTCATTCGCGGCAACCTTCTGGCCGTACCCATCGAATCGTCTTTCCTATACGTTGAACCCATCTACCTGCAAGCCCGTCAGGAATCCAATCAATTGCCACAACAGGGTTTTGAAGGCGAAGGCGGTGGACAGCCCCAGCAAGGACAACCACCGCGTCAACTCCAGCAAAGCACGGCCATCCCCGAACTCAAGCAAGTAATCGTCGCCTTTGGCGGACAGGTCATCATGCGCGATACATTTGAACAGGCCCTCAACGAACTATTTGGCTCTGGTGCGGGAAAAACCCTGGAATCCCCAGGTTCCGAAGAAACATCCGAGACCACATCAGAACAACCCACTGAACGCACCGCAGCAGCGTTGGCTTCAGAAGCAGATGTGCAATTCCAGCGCGTGCGGGAATCACTTCAAAAGTGGGATTGGACAACCGCGGGTGAGGCGATGAAGCAGTTGGAACAATCGATTCTCGAATTGAAAAAGACACTGGAGCAATAATCGTTCCACCCACTTTGCCCGATTCAAACATGGATAGGCGGAATAATTCTGTCTATCCGTGTTTTTTAGGGCTTTACAGAAAGGAAAAAAATGGCCGTAAAAGTCGGATTTATCGGAACTGGCGGCATTTCACGCCCCCACCGAAAACATCTCAAAAATATGGATGATGTAGAAGTGGTCGCAATGTGTGACCTCGAAGAAGACCGCGTCGCAGAAGCCGCCGAAGAATGGAACGCAACTGTCTATACAGATTACAAAACAATGCTCGAAAACGAAGAAATGGACGCGCTGTACGTATGCATCCCGCCCTTTGCACACGAAGAACAGGAAATCATGGCCGCCGAAAAAGGCATTGCCCTCTTCGTAGAAAAACCCGTATCCGTCACAATGGAAAAAGCCCGCGAAGTCGATGCGGCCATTCGCAAAAACAACGTGGTATCGTGCGTTGGATTTCAAGGACGCTATTTAGACATTATCGCACAGACAAAAGACCTGCTCAAAGACCGTCTCGTTGGTATGGCAATGGGATACTGGATGGGAGGAATGCCGCAAGTGCCCTGGTGGCGACGCAAAGAAATGTCGGGTGGCCAGGCCGTTGAGCAAACCATTCACGTCACCGACATGGCGCGGTATCTCTTTGGCGAAGTAAAATCCGTCTATGCGGCGGGGCGCACGGGTTTAATGACCGATGTGCCCGACTACAACATTGAAGACAGCAGCGCAGCCACGCTCGTCTTTGAAAACGGCCTTGCCGCCACTATCTTCTCCGCGTGTTTTCTATCGGGAGGACGAGGCAGAGGCGGTATTGACATCTTCACCAAAGACCTGAACATCGAATATCGCGAGCGCAGATCCATCACCATCATTCAAAATGGCAATTCAGAACTGGTCGAAGTGCAAAACGATTTCTGGCAAGACATGGACAACGACTTTATAGATGCCGTGCGAAAAGGCGACGACTCCGCACTCAAAACCACGTACGCCGATGCCGTCAAAACACAGGAAGTCGTCATGGCCGTAAACCGCTCAATAGAAACGGGCGAAGTGGTTCAGATATCGGATATGTGAAGAATCACTATAAAAACCGTTCAAGGCGATAGTGCCTCAAAAAATCTATTCGCGCACCATCCAAAATCTCAATCGCCGCGCATTCGCCAATTAAAGGTGCGAGCGTAACCCCGCTGTGTGTCACAGACAAATAGAGATTGGGAACCCGTTGGGAAAATCCGAGAATGGGGTGTCCGTCCTTCGGAATTGGTCGTCGCCCGCGCCGCACCTCGCGCACGGGCACGCCTTCAATTGCCGGCAAAAAACGCGCCACAGCATCGACCACCCGCTGCACTTCTCGATCAGACTGCCCAAGCGAACCGCCATCGTACACGCGACCGTGCGCCCCACCGTGAAGCATCACCGAACCATTGGGCAACTGCCTGAAATTGGTCTGTGGAGGACAATCGCGGGGCGAATGCACCACCGATACGGTTTCAAAAACAGGTGGCACAGGCTCTGTCAAAATCGTACATCCAAACGTGTAATACATCGGCACATCAACATCTGCCATTGATGCGAGACTTGCCATATCTGCTCCCCCTGCAAGCACGACCGCATCACATGCGATCTCTCCCCTGTCCGTCACCACAGCCGCAATATCCGCCCCCGAACGCGCCAGCCCTGTGACGCGCGTCTGAAACAAAATATCTGCGCCCCACTCCTTTAACCGTTCAACACACGCCCCAACAACAGCCCCCGTATCCGCGTGTCCTTCTATGTCCGTATAAGAAGCTGCCGTCACAACGCCCGGCTTCAAACGCGGCTCCAATGCTTCAACCTCCTCCCCATTCAACAGACGGATGGGATATCCCCACGACTGCAAAACACCCGCGCGTCTCACAATTTCTCGCGCGCCGTCATCTGTAGAAGCCCACCGCAATTCACCGCCCCATGTCGCACTTTGTGGAATGCCCAGCCGCTCGACAAATCGCACCCACATATCCACTGAACGCCGGTTGAAAAGGTGATAATGTCTGGGATTTTTGTCGCGTGCGTTCATCCAAGCAAAAGATACAGCAGTTGCCGGTTGAATAGCTGATTTCTTCCCGGGTTCACCCGCATCAATCAGCGTGACCTTTGCATCGCGTCTCGCCAAGTGAAACGCGATTGATGCCCCCACGATACCTGCACCAATCACAGCGATATTTGAAAAATTATTCACTTGTCTTTCGCCTTTCAGCATACAGAAAACGGGTTCTCCTTAAAGGCGAACCCGTTTTATCTTTCCGCACAGCTCAATTATTTGTACACCGTCAACTCACCCGCCTTGTAACGCCCCCAGTATTCTTTGAGCACCGCCTTGATTTGCGGGCTTAAGATAATGCCGCCGATAATATTCGGGAACGCCATCCCCAGGATCATCGCATCGGAGAAATCGAGCACATTCTTTAATGCCGTAACAGCCCCGATAAACACAAAACACACAAAAATAATGCGATAAGCCAGAATGGATTTTATACCAAAAAGATATTCCCACGCTCGCTCGCCGTAATAAGACCAGGAGATCATCGTCGAATACGCAAAAAGCATTACGGCAAATGCGAGCACATAACGCGCCCCGGGGATAAACGAATCAAATGCCGCAGCCGTCATTTTAGCACCCACGAGAGATTCACCCTGCTGAAACTCCAACTGATATGCACCTGTAATCATACAAACCAATGCCGTCATCGAACATATAATAACGGTATCGATAAAAGGTCCGATCATTGCAACTATCCCTTCACGCGCGGGCTCATCGGTCTGCGCTGCTGCGTGGGCAAATGCTGCAGAACCCAATCCCGCCTCATTTGAAAAAGCCGCCCTGCGTACCCCGTGAACCAGAACCCCCAGGAAGCCGCCATACATAGCTTCTGGCGTAAACGCCTGTGAAATAATATTCGCAATAAGCACAGGCACTTCAGTAATATGCGACAGAATAATCAAAATTGAAGTCAGAACATATAGTCCACACATAAAGGGCACAACGCGCGATGTCACATTGCCAATGCGCTTAATACCACCAATAATGACAATAGCGACCATCGACGCCATAAAAAGCCCGATAACCCAGTTATATGTCTTAAATCCTTCGGCCACAGTACCGAGAATTTCAACCGTCTGATTTGCCTGAAACATATTACCGCCGCCCAGAGACCCGCCAATCGTCAACAGGGCAAAAAGGATGGCAAATGGACGCCCCAATGCCCGGAGACCTTTTCCTCCAAGACCGTGCTCCAGATAATACATCGGACCACCCGACACGCGGCCATCGGGGTGGATTTTTCTGTGCATAACCGCCAGCGTACAGGACGCTAACTTTGACGCCATACCAAAAAACGCCGAGACAATCATCCAGAAAACAGCACCGGGACCACCTGCACTCACAGCAATGGCAACGCCCGCGATATTCCCCAATCCCACAGTTGCAGACAGCGCACTGGTCAATGCCTTAAAATGCGAAATTTCACCGGGATGATCGGGGTGATCATACCGCCCGCGAATCACATTGAGCGAATGCTTGAATCCGCGGAAAGTAATCCAACCAAAATAAAAAGAATAATAGACGCCACCCCCGACCAGCACAATAATGATCAGTGGCAAGCCCAGACCAAAATCAAAGAAAAAAATCGAAAACAGAAAATTGGCTGCAGCCCCCAGGTGTTCATTCAACGCCGCGATAAACATCTGTATCGCACCATCCGATTCATCCGACGATGCTTCCTGTGCAAATGCATAGCCGACCACAAACAGCCCCAGAAGCCAGGCAAACCAAAAAAACGTGCGATTCTTAAAAGACATATACACTCCTTTGTTTGGTGAGGCACCGTAAACGGACTTTCTCGCTTAAGTGCGGTTTTATATTCACCTGTGAAACACGGCGTGCGACTAACGGAAAACATAATACAAACAAAACGGGGGGATGTATAGCACTTTTACACCCTCCGTGACTTTCTCCTTGCACTTTCCCTTTGCGTTGAGCAGATTAAATATCCGGATAGAACAACCATACAGTATGGAATACACATGTCAAATTCACTACTCCATCGCTATCTGCCTTTTCTCAACTGGATTGGAGAACTCAAAGACCGGCACATCCTGCGCGCCGATATCATTGCGGGCATCACCCTCTCGCTGGTATTGATCCCACAGGCCATGGCCAATGCCCAACTGGCCGAGATGCCGCCCTACTACGGCTTCTATGCGTCATTTGTACCCATCATCGTCAGCGCCCTCTTCGGGTCTTCTCGCCAACTCTCCACAGGACCAGTCGCACTCGTCGCCTTGATGGTCGCCTCTGAATTGGGACAACTCGCGGTTGACGAACAGGCGTATATCGCCTATGCGATCCTTCTGGCTCTCATGGTCGGCCTGTTGCAATTTGGACTGGGCGTATTGCGCCTGGGCGTATTGGTGAACTTTCTCTCACATCCCGTGGTACTCGGCTTTACCAATGCCGCAGCCATCATCATCGGCACATCGCAAATCGACAAATTATTCGGCGTCACCGTAGAACGCGGCGGGGCACATTACGAACGCATGATACGCATGTGGGATGTGATTTCAGCGGGTTTTCACACCCCCACCCTGATCATGGGTCTCTCTGCCATCGCATTATTATTTATTTTGCGCCGCATCAGCCCGCAAATTCCGGGGGTGCTACTTGTCGCCATCACAACAACAGGCATTTCGTGGCTCATCGGCTTCGAACAAAATTACGGCGGACAGGTCGTGGGCAACATCCCCGAAGGCATCCCCGCATTTGCACTGCCAATAATTGATTGGGGCATCGTACCGCATATTCTCAGCGCCACCATAACCATCGCACTCATCGGATATCTGGAAACCATTTCAATCGCCAAAGCCATTGCCACGCAGACCCGTCAACGCATTGACGCCAACCAGGAATTGCTCGCACAGGGCTTGAGCAATATTGCCGGCAGTTTTTTTCAGAGTTTTCCCGTCTCCGGATCCTTTGTCCGTTCAACCGTCACCTTGCGCGCTGGCGGCCAAACCGGCTTTGCATCTGTCATCGCCGGGCTGGTCGTTATTTTGCTACTCCTTTTCTTCACCCAACTCTTATACCACATGCCCCTATCCACCTTAGCGGCAATTGTCATCGTCTCTGTCACCGCACTGATTAACGTCAAACCCATCGCAAGCGCGTGGAAAGTACACAAACACGACGGTATTGTCGCCATATCGTCATTTGCGCTCACCCTCATCTTCGCGCCACACCTCGACCAGGGCATCTTGATCGGTGCGACCTTATCAATCGCCCTCTATCTCTACCGCACGATGAAACCGCGCGTGGCCTTCCTCGCCCGCCATCCCGATGGCGCGTTTCGAGACGCCGTAGAACACGATCTGGAATTGTGCGATGCGATTGCCACCATCCGATTTGACGGCTCATTGTACTTTGGCAGCGCAGGTGCTTTTGAAGACGCCGTATTGGAACGGATTCGCGATCCAAAATTGCGCTATGTAATTGTCGATGCCGAAGGTGTGAATGAGATTGATGCGACTGGGAAAGAAATGCTGGTCGGCGTGGTACAGCGATTACATGAGGCTGGCATTGAAGTACTCTTCACACGAACAAAAAAACAGATCATGGACGCACTCAATCGCGCAGGCGTACTCGAAGAAATTGGCCGCGACCGATTTTACACCACCCTCGACCGCGTATTAGCTCATGTTTGGGAGGCACTGGGAGATCAGTATCCCTGCGACAGATCGTGTCCCGCCGAGTGTCCACTCCATCGCCCCAGACCAGATGGATACGTATTTTATCGCGTGTAGAGAGCAGGATGTATGCTGATCTCTTTGAGTTTACAATCTGTAACAATTTATTACAGTTCACTACTAATCGTCACGATTATTATTGATTTTTTTAAAAAAAATGATACCTTAAGTGGTCGATTTTTTGCATCGTAACAGATTGTTTCCCTTCAATTTCGGGCAATCTGATTCAGTTCTAATACGAAACAGCACAACTGTCCCTTTCACCACAGGAGGAAGTCTATGAGACAGACGAGTCTGTTTTTCTTTTTATTCATAGCCCTGGCATTCTCAGCCAGTGCTGTTTTTGCCGGATCAACCGGTAAAATTGCGGGCAAGGTCGTGGATAAATCCACGGGCGAGACCCTGCCCGGTGCCAATGTCGTTATTGAAGGCACCACATTGGGCGCAGTAACAGATCCCGATGGTAATTATTTCATCATCAATGTGCCGCCGGGTTCTTATACCGTCAATGCGAGTATGGTCGGCTATCACAAAGCCACGCAAACCAATGTGCGGGTCTTTATCGACCTGACCACAACGGTAAATTTCTCCGGTGAATTTGGTCTTGTTGAAGAGACCATTCAACTGGCAGAGATCACAGTGGTTGCCGAACTCCCGGTGGTACAACCCGATATTTCCGCCAATGTCGCCAATATCTCCGCACAAGACGTCGAAAACCTGCCATTGATCAGCGTGAACGAAGTCGTGCGATTAGAGGCGGGTGTGCTGTCCACTGCTAATGGCGACTTGTCGATTCGAGGCGGCGATTTGAATGAGATCGCCTTCTCAGTCGATGGCCTGTCCATGCGAGATGGCCGCGAAAACGAACCGTATTCAACGGTGAGTTATACCTCAATCAAAGAAATGAGCGTGCAGTCGGGCGGGTTCAACGCCGAATACGGCAACGTGCGTTCGGGCCTGGTCAATATCGTGACCAAAGAAGGCGACAAGCAACGCTACAACAGCGATGTGTTGTTGCGGTACAGCGGCGCACAGCGCGATTATTTTGGCCCGCTACCCAATAGCCCAAACAGCTATTTCTGGCGCCCATTCACCGATCCCGATGTAAAAAACGTGGGCAGCCATTCGCCCGAAAGCAAATGGGATGTGTACACGCGGCGGCAGTATCCGCAATGGGCCGGGTGGAACACCATTGTGAGACGCTGGGCTGACGCCCCTGCCGATCCGTATCACGGTGTGGGCGTGAGAGACACTGGCGTAGATGAATCGACTTTGCCGACCAGTGAATTACAAGTAGATGATGCAGTCATCACAGAGTTGTTCGAATGGTATCGCCGCAAAGACCTGGAAGTTCGCAATGCGGATTTCGATATCGACCTGGGTTTTGGGGGGCCTTTAATACCCGGAATGGGCAATCGCCTTGGCGGTCTGCGGTTCTTTGCTTCGGGCAAGCGCGAGCGCAGAGCGTATATGATGCCCCGCGTGATTGATGAATACGAAAACGACTGGGGCCGCGTGAAGGTCACGTCGGATATTCGCAGCAGCATGAAGTTAAGTGTCGAGGTTATGTCCGGCAAAGAATTTGGACTGACGCCAAACAGAAGCGGCTTCCCCGGTATGTTGCGAGGCAACCAGGAATTGGGGAGCAGGCTTAACAACGACGACCGAATTTGGAGCGATCACGTCGATAACACCCTTCAGATCAAGCGCAACAATATTGGCCTCAGCTTTTCACACGTGCTGAGTCCCAGAACATTTTACGAGTTCCGCGTTCAGAGGATGCAATCGGACTATTTGACCGAAAAGTATCCCGACCGCGATCTGAAGGCTGTTGAAAAGACCATTCCCCGCAATTCGGACTTCGCGCCTCCCAATCCGTCTTTGCAGGTTTCAGAGGTCACGCAAAATCATATCGGTTTGACTGGCGCGCCTCTGGGCGGCTGGTTTTTGAAGAACGAAATTTTTGTCGATGGCCTGGAATTCGGTGGCCACTGGGCCGAAGGACGCGACGACTCTGAAGTGGTAGCCTATACAACGCGGTTTGACATCACGAGCCAGCGCAGCCAGGTCGCGCAGTTTAAGGCGGGTTTTGAATGGATTGCCAGCGATTACGATGTCAACCACGGAAGATATGAGCTATTTTTCAAGAACAACGCAGCTCCCAAATACGTATGGCAACGCACTCCTCAGCAATTTGCTGCATACGTGCAGACCAAGCTCGAATTCAATGCCATGATCGCCAATCTCGGCGTGCGTCTGGATCACTGGAATGCGAGTGGCGAGTGGTGGGTGTACGAAGATTTTTCATCGGCATTTGGAGCCAAAATCGGCAAAGACAATCTCGAGGAAGCACTCGATCAGACGCCGGTCAAGAAGTTGACGTATTTAAGCCCACGCTTGGGCATTTCGTTCCCGGTGACAGCAGACAGCAAATTGTTTTTCAACTATGGACATTTCCGCCAGATGCTCAACCCGCACAATCTCTTCCTCGTGAACGAAGTCAACACCGGTGCGGTGTCGCAGATCGGCAATCCCAATCACCCCATGCCGCGCACGATCAATTACGAACTCGGCTTTGAGCAAAATTTGTTCGACCGGTATTTACTGCGCTTGAGCGGCTATTACAGAGCCAACGACGACCAGGCAATTGGCGTGCGCTATACCAATCTGGATCAAACCGTGGCCTACTCGCTTTTTGAGCCCCTCAACTACGACGATATCCGGGGCTTTGAAATGACAGTGCGAAAACGCAGGGGCAAGTGGTTTGGCGGATTCGTCAACTATACGTATATGCAAACTAAGGGCGGCAACTTTGGTCGGCGCGAACTGTTTGAAAACCGCCAGACACAGGCCACTTTTGACGCGACCTCAACACGGCACTATCAGAGCCGTCCCGTCAGCCGTCCCTTTGGTAGAATGGGACTGGAATTTTACACGCCGCGAGACTTCGGTCCCCAGGTCTCAGGGTTTTATCCCCTGAGCAATTGGGACATGTCTCTGGTGGGCAACTGGCGAGCCGGTCAGCACTTTAATTGGTACGGTCCAGAAGCTGGGGCTATCCCCGGTCTGACGAATAATGTTCAATTCACGAGTATTAGGAATCTAGATTTGCGCCTGACCAGGCAATTTGCGATGATGGGCGTCCGGGCAATGTTCTTTTTAGACGTCGATAATGTATTGAACCTCAAGCGTCTGAATAACGCATCTGATGGCCCTTCCGGCAGCGACCGAGACTGGGAATTCTACATGTCGTCCTTGCATTTACCAGAAGACACATTCGGCGAGTTTGAACCTACTTATGCGTTCATTCCCGGCAATGACTCGCCCGGCGCTTTCAGAGATTACGGCACGGAGTTTGTGCCCATTGAAATTGTCAATGCAGTCAGTGAACTGCCCGCCAATGGATTGCCCGGCGACGCGGAAATCACGGCTGGACTGCCTACGGGTCTGGAATCCGACCGCCGCGTGTTGTGGTATGTGCAGGAAACTGGGCAATATCACGAATATCAAAATGGAAACTGGGCGCAGGCCAATCAGGACTTTGTAAATGAAGTCCTGGACAACAAACTGTATATCGACATGCCCAATAACGACTTTATCTGGTTCTTGAACCCGCGCCGGGTGAACCTGGGCTTGCGGTTCTCGTTCTAAGAAGATTTTTGAATCGAGACTTATCAGGAGAACTATTATGAACAGATTGTTAAAACCGCTGGTCGGAACAGCTTTTGCACTCGTGGCTCTGGTGTTCTGGAGCCAGCCAACCGAAGTGCAGGCGCAGGCAGAGTTGATGTGGCTGGATGTGGGCGATTATCACTATCGATACGCATCGACAGGCACAGAGCCTTCGATCACACAACCCCCGTTTCGGGCACGTGTGAAATACTGGCCCGGTATTTATGCTCGGGAAGGTGGCACACATGTGCGCAGCCGTCATTATATCGGAGTAAGAGATTTTACCGATGAAAACGGACAAGTCTGGTCGTTCAAAGTCGCCCGTGCAGGACCTCGCGTTTTTGACCTGGGCGAACACTTTGCATTGCCCATGGAACTGATTGGCAAGTTTGAAAAGCCAGATGTATTTGTCGATGGATTTCAGACATTCGTCAGACCCACAGTGCTCACGCGCGTTGATCCCTCTATTCCGTCAGATCGCATGATTGTTCGCGGAGCCAATACCAATGTGGGTATCACATGGGAAGAGAAGATATACGCATTTTCCAATCCCTATCACGACGACTATCACATCAGGGAAATGACATGGACCAATACGGGCAATATCGATGACGATGAAGAGATCGAATTGCCCGACCAGACGTTGAAAGAAGCGATGTTCTCATTTGCAGCCAAAGAACACCTCTGGGGACCCCGCTCCGTTACAAGTGCTGGTGTCTCGGGTACGATGTGGGATTATGTGGGCGACGGCAAGGAAGATGTGGGCAAATGGGAAGGCATACGCGCCACGCTCGGCTGGATAGGCAATGGTACACGCGTGTCCTTTCTAAACCGCATCGGCGGACCTATCTGGAGAGGTGGACGCGGAAATGCTAACTATCGGATTACAGAAGGCGATTCCATCGGTCGGCTCGGCGGTGCTTATATGCTGACCCGCGCGACCTTGCACGCAGATACAAGCCCAACGGATCGGAGCAATGATCAGGGCCAGCCCAGAACGACGGGTTTCACCCGCGGCGGCGATGCAATTACCAACCCGTCGTTTGGCGATGCCGAGCAGATGAAAGACACATACCATTTTATGCATCCGGACCTGACCTATGCCGAGTATGGCAACCCGGGTACCGATGGTCACTTTTTTCCGCACGAAGCCGACCGTTCAGCACCGCCGGATCCTGCCGGTCCTTTCGATTCGGAATCGTGGTACGAACGCATGGCCGCTCAAATCGATATTGATCGCATGAGAAGTGGTGGTATGGTGCCAGCGTTTGCTTTTGGTCCCTACACCCTGGCTCCTGGCGAAAGTGTCAATATGGTCTGGATTGAAGGCATGTACGGGCTGGACCGGGCTGTGGCTGTTGCAGTGGGCAAGGCTTACAAAGAGTCGGGCTATGACGATACACTGCCCATTACCTATGAGGGCCAGACCCACACGAAAAATCGCTGGGTGCTGGGCACCCGGGATTCGATCTATCACATGATCCGCAGAGCGACGGCAAACTGGCAATCGGGTTATAATATTCCGCATCCCCCACTACCGCCCAGAGTTTTCAATGTGCAATCCGGTTCTGATCAAATTGTGCTTTCGTGGGAGACCTTTGCCAATGCCAATCACACGGGTTTTGAGATCTGGCGTACGCGCAATTTTTATGAAGGCACTGTGGATGACCTGTGGGAATACCAATTGATCGCTACCCTGGGACCAGAGGCACGCGAATACGCAGACACGGACGTGGTGCGCGGCATCAGTTATTTCTACTATATCCAATCCGTAGGACAGGTGAACAGCGATGGAACGGGAATGACGCCCACCGGCATGGTGATGAAAAGCAGCCGGTATTATACGCAGACCTATGATCCCGCGTTTTTGAAGCGCCCGCCCGGCGGCGTAATGAGTGACGTGCGCGTTGTACCCAATCCTTATGTACTGGAAGCCGATCAGAATATTCGATTCCCAGACCAGCAGGACAAGCTGGCATTTTTCGAAATTCCCGGGGAATGCACCATCCAGATTTTCAGCGAACTGGGAGAATCGATTTTCACCATTGAGCACACAGACGGCACAGGGGATGAATTTTGGAACCTGACCACAGAATCGAATCAGGTGATTACGAGTGGCATTTATTTTGCCGTGATCACAGACACTCAGACCGGCGAAAAGATAATCAAAAAATTCGTCGTTATTCGTTAAGAATGGAGTATTTCAATGACCAGAAAATTTCTTACACTTGTCGCGCTGAGTCTGATGTGTCTGACGCCGCTCTATGCACAAGACCCGGTGGATACGACAGATCCAGACGATCTTCCCGTGCCCGAACCGGGACAGGATCTTCCGCGCGAACGCCGCGCACAAGCGGGCTTTAAGTTTTTGAGCGTATCGCCCGATGCGCGTGCCGCCGCCATGGGCGATGCGTATTCCGCATTGCGAGTGGGGGCATCGGCGATGTTTTACAACCCCGCATCAATGGCGTATGCCACGCGCAAGTTTCAACTCGCCGCCGGGCAGGTCCAGTGGATCGCAGACGTGACCTACAATATGGGCAGCGTTGCATTGAATACGGATTGGGGCGTTTTCGGGTTGTCAATGGTTGCCGTCGATTACGGCGATTTTGAACGCACCATTCGCGCGGACAACGAAAAGGGATTCCTCGACGTGGGCACGTATAGCCCCTCTGCCTGGGCAATCGGACTCGGTTATGCCCGCGCAATTACCGACCGCTTTTCTGTGGGCGGCAATATACGCATCGCCAAGCAATCCTTCGGCAATGTTCCCGTGGGGCTTGAAGGCGCATCGCCTGTAAATAAAACTTTTGACGAGCGTTCGACCATTGTCGATTTTGGCGTGCTATACTGGACGGGATATAAGAGCCTGACATTGGCGTTGAACACGCGAAACTTCTCTCAGGAAAACAAGTACAGCGAAGAGAGTTTTGAATTGCCGCTGACATTCCGCATGGGGTTGGCGATGGATTTGATCGATCTCACGGAGATGGATAAGGATACCCATTCCATCATTCTATCGGTGGACACCGAGCGCCCACGCGACTTTTCCGAGCAAGTCAAAATCGGGGTGGATTATACGATTATGAAAACCCTGTCTTTGCGCGCCGGATATATAACGCCAACCGATGAACAGGGCATCTCTCTGGGCGTCGGCTTTGGCCGCGACCTGGGCAGCGTGGATCTGCGCGTAGATTATGCGTACACCGATTTTGGCGTATTTGACAATGTCAACCGCTTGACGCTTCAGGCGGGCTTTTAGCCTCTATCCCCGCCATTTTGAAAAGGGAGCCTGTTTTTTGACCGGCTCCCTTTTTTACGTGACGTCCACGGCTAACCGACTCCTACCATGGCAGAATCCGCACAAAATATTCAAACATCAAGGCCGGTCGGCAGGAGTTTACGCACGTATCGAACCGCTGTTGCGTCGGTCGCCATGATCCTGGTCAGTGTGCTGTGGAATGAATGGATGCCGTATTACACATCGGGATCCAATATCAGCCGCAGCCATTTTCCCGTAGCACTCTACTATCCCTTTTTAATTTTGTGTATATGCAACTTGCTGGCAAATCATCGGCGATCAACCTGGGCGTTGACGCGGTCGGAATTGCTGGTGGTCATGGCTTCTGGGCTGGTCGGCATCTCGGTGTCTTACGACGGGATCAGCGGGCATCTGATCGGCGTGGTAGCCGCGCCTTATTATTTTGCCTCAACGGAAAACGGCTGGACCACGTACTTGCTCGAACACATCCCGAACTGGCTGGCGCCGACCAATGCGGGCGGAGAGATGACGCGGTTTTACGAGGGTGGAAAGGGAACATTCCCCTGGCGTGTATGGGTCACACCGATATTCTGGTGGACGTGTTTTTTGGGCGCAATGGGATTCGCGGTATTCAGCGTCGTGGTGATTTTGCGAAAGCAATGGGTGGATTACGAGCGGTTGGCATATCCGCTTGTCGAGGTGGGCAGCCTGCTGACCGAGACCGAGCCTGGCGGCACGCTGGAAAAAATGCTCCGATCCCCATTGTTCTGGATCGCATTTGGCCTTGTGATGGCGTTAAAATTGTGGAATATCGGATCTTATTTTTCGCCGGCATTCCCGCATATCTCTATTGAAGGAATGAACTGGCGGGCTTTTCCCGATTTTCCAGCATTGCCCTTTCGCCTCAGTTTTTACGCCATAGGTTTTGGCTATTTTGCGCGGTTGGATGTGTTGTTCAGCGTGTGGTTTTTTATCGTCTTGACGGCATTTCAGATCTATGCCTCGAATATTTTTGGATATCCCCTCGGTTCATCCAGTCTGCACTGGGAAAATGAGTTATTAAACTGGCAGAGCATGGGCGCACTCATTTTTCTCGCGGTGTGGGGCTTGTGGATGGCGCGCGCACATCTGAAAGCCGTGTGGCGCAAAGCGTGGGATCCGAGTTGTGAAATAGATGACCGCGGGGAGTTATTATCATATCGCACGGCTGTATTTGGCCTCGTGCTCTCACTCGTATTTGCAACGTGCTGGCTGGTCGCAACCGGCATGGCATTATGGGTTGCGATAGTATTTCTGATTCTGGCGATGTTGTTATTTTTGGGCCTGGCACGCGCTGTGTCCGAACTGGGCCTGGTCTATGCCTATTATCGGTTGGAGCCAAATGACGCGGTCGTGCAGGCATTTGGCTCGGCATCCATCATGGGGGTTTCGAGCATCACCGCACTGGCATTTATGCGGGTATTCAATTTTTTTCCCGACATCGGCAAAGGCTTTTTGATGCCGTCGTTTTCGCAAGCGGTGAAAGCAGTGGATAAGACCGTAGCCCCCCGGCGGATCACAGGCGTGATCTGGGCGTCGCTCGCCGTGGGCTTTGTGATTTCGATTGTCAACACGCTCTACTTGAGTTATGAATACGGGGCTTATAATCTGGGAAATATGGGCCTCAAAAACGTCGGCCCGCGGGCATTTGATTTTGCGATAAACGCCATCCGCAATCCCCTGGGACTCGGAGGTGATGGCCGCGTGATGTGGGCGGGAGTTGGTGCTGGTACAATGGCGATTTTGACCGTCATTCGCTACTGGATACCCGCCTGGCCCCTGCATCCAATTGGTCTGGCCATGCAAGGGAATTACGGCGTGAGTAAAACCGTATTCTCGGTATTTATTGTGTGGTCAATCAAAGTTGTCGTGATGAAGATGGGCGGTGTGCAGCTATACGAAAAAGGGAAACCGTTTTTCATCGGCCTGCTGGCAGCACAAGCGTTCAGCACGGGATTGGTATTTGTCATAGATTGCATCTGGTTCCCCCTGCAGGGACACAATGTACACAATTTCTAAAGCGCAATGATTACCCGAAGAACATTTATACAACAGAGTCTCGCAACTGCGGGTGCGCTGGCAATTGCCCCATCTGCTTTCGCGTCAAAACCACAGGTGATGACAGTAACCGGACCAATAGCCCTCGAGCAGATGGGGTTCACCCTCTCCCACGAACACATCATGTCCATTTTTGGTGGACAACCGGCCAAAGTGGCGCAATACGACGAAAAAAAATTATTCGTCAGGGTTATCCCCTATCTCAAAATGCTAAAAGTATTTGGCGTGCAAACGATTTGTGAATGCACGGGGGCTTATTTTGGACGGCGCGTGGATTTGCTCCGGCGCATCTCACGAGAAACCGGGATGCAAATACTGACCAATACCGGGTATTTTGGCGCAGCGCACGATCGCTATGTGCCAGCGCACGCCTTTGAAGAAACGGCAGATCAAATTGCCCAACGCTGGATTGATGAGTGGGAAAACGGGATTGACGGGACAGATATTCGCCCGGGATTTATCAAAATTGGCGTTGACCCCGGCATGCCCTCTGACATAGACAAAAAACTCATTTTGGCGGCGGGCAAAACCCATCTCAAAACGGGTCTGACAATTGTCTCGCACACAAGTGGAAGCACAGATGCGGCTGTCGAGCAGGTTGCGATGCTCGAACAAATGGGTGTACCCCCAGAAGCCTGGGTCTGGGCACACGCACAACGCGTCAAGGATCTCGCCGACCTGACCCCCATAGCGCAGGCAGGTGCGTGGATCGGACTGGATAGTATTCGCGACGAAACCCTCAATCAACATCTCGATGTGCTGCGCCACATGAGAAGATTTGGCGTGTTGCCCCGGGTTTTGCTTTCTCACGATGGCAATTCATTTGGATATGGCGACCGTCCCTTTAAGCCTTATAATGCCATTTTTGACCAATTTATCCCACTAATGCGAAAAGCGAACTTTACCGATGAAGACATTCATCAGATCACAGTAAAAAATCCACAAGAAGCATTTGCCATTCGGATTCGCGAAGTACAGCAATCTGACTACTGATAACAACCGGAGATAATCATGAACCGACGCGAATTCATCAAACAAACTGCCGTAGCGACCGTTGCGATGCCATCGCTCCTTCGGGCGCAAACAGATGATCGCCCCAATATTGTATTGTTTTTAGCCGACGATATGACGTGGCGAGACTGTGGCGTATATGGCAATGCAGAAGTGCAAACGCCAAATCTGGATCAATTATCGCGTGAAGGCATGCGTTTTGATGGGTGTTTTACCTCCACATCCATTTGCGCGCCCACGCGACAGCAGTTGTACACCGGAATGTTTCCGATACGCAATGGCGCGTATCCCCAGGGGGGATTTGTACGTCCGGGTGTCAAGAGCATGGCGCATCATTTCAAAGCACTGGGATATCGCGTTGGAATCATTGGAAAACAACACTACGGACCGTCTGAATCATTTCCCTTTGAGGTATTAAAAACAACCAGAACCAATGAATTGCTGGACGCCGATGCGTCAATCAGTGCTATTCAAGCCTTTATTGATCGGGAACCGGGTCAACCCTATTGTCTGGTGGTCGCATCTCGCAATCCCCACCTGCCATATACAAAAGGCCCGCAGGACATGTACGATCCAGATAAAGTGACGATTCCACCGTATCTAATCGACACCTCTGAAACGCGAAAACGATTGGCGGCGTACTATGCCGAAATTACCGCGCTGGACGCCGAGTTGGGTCGGTGTTTGCAAGTCATATCAGATAACACACTCGTGGTTTTCTCCACCGAACAGGGATCGGCATTCCCCTATGGCGGCAAATGGACGTGTTATGAAAACGGGTTGCACACCGGGTTAATCATGCGCTGGCCTGGCAAAATTGAGGCGGGTTCTTCCTGCGATGCCCTCGTGCAATATGTGGATATTTTGCCAACGCTCCTACAAGTTGCAGGCGGCGATCCCACACAAATCGATACGGGCAGAGCAGGCGCGCCAGACGGGGGTTCAGGATTTGACGGGAAAAGTTTTTGGCATCTCGTCGCGGAAAATGGCAATCGCCACCGGGATTACGTATATGGCGCTTATACAAATCGCGGGGTTCGAGACGGGACAGATTACCCGATACGCTCGGTGCGCTCCAACAGATACAAATACATCGCAAATCTCAATCACGAAGGTGTGTTTCAATGCAATGTGACGCGATTTATGGACGAAATGGGATGGGCAGAAGCCGCTGAAAAAAATCCAGCACTCGCGCCCCGGGTACACGCCTTGAGACATCGTCCGGCAGTGGAATTTTACGACCTGGAAAACGATCCCTACGAGTTGAAAAACCTGTCTGGAGACGCCCAATACGCAGGTATCATGAAAGAGATGCGGACAGAACTCGATGCGTGGATGGCGCAGCAAAATGACCGCGGAATGGAGACAGAATTGGAAGCGTATGCCCACGTAAATCCAGCATCGGCAAAGTACAAGCAATATCGTGAATCTCAAAATAAATAAAAGACAGGAGAATTTTGTGTCCACGAGTAAAACAGATCAAAAAACAGCACCCTGGGGCGAGGGCGAACCTATTGGACGTGAGTATCCGTCGATACCACTGCTCGAAAAAATCGCTTATGGCGTCGGTGTCTTGCCGATGAATACAAGTGTCAATTCGATCAAAAAGCTCTCAGGTCCCATTTTTAATATTACGCTGGGCCTGCATCCATTTCGCGTGGGCAATGTATTGTTGGCAGCGCGAATCTGGGATGCGATTACCGATCCCTTTATGGGATGGCTATCGGACAACACAAAATCGCGCTGGGGAAGGCGCAGACCCTATCTCTTCCTGGGCGCGATTTTGACGGCTATTGGATACGCACTCATTTTGAACGTGCCCAAAGGCCTGAGTCAAGATGCACTGTATGCGTATTTTATGTTTGCCAGTCTGGGCCTCTATACCTGCGTCACCATTTTGCAAGTATCCTACAACAGCCTGGGATTTGAACTGAGCCACAACTATCACGAGCGGACAAATATCTTTGCATACCGCTCTTTTTTTCAGCAGATCAGCAACATTCTCGTAAGTGCTCTCTTCTATTTTTGTACGCTCGATATTTTTGGTGACACCATGACGGGAGCCAAATATGTCGGCATTGGCGTTGGCCTGGTCATCTTTTTATTTTTGTTACCCACTGTTTTTTTTGTGCGCGAAGGCCACGCAGAACAGGCGGCCAAACAGGAAAAAATGCCCGTATGGTGGGCGATTAAAACAACCCTGAAGACCAAACCATTTCTCATCCTGAGTAGCCTGACGGTCGTAACCATTTTTGGTGGCAATTTCACCCTGGCATTGGGACCTTATGTCAACATCTATCACGTTGCTCAGGGCGATGTAAAATTCGGAGCCGAGATACAGGCGTACGCGGTTGCTATTGGAACCATTATATCCTTCGCCGCCATTCCCGTATTGACCTATTTATCCTCCCGAATCGGAAAGATCAAAACCCTTGGGATTTCAATCTCCTCCCTTCTCCTCGGTTCTATTTTGAAGTGGTTTTGCTATACGCCAGCAATGCCCTATTTGCAACTCATCGTACAGCCTTTTGTCCGCATCGGCGAAATGGGCTTCTGGCTCATTATTACGTCGATGAAAGCCGATATCTGCGATTGGGACGAATGGAAAACCGGCTTTCGGCGCGAAGGCATGTACGGCGCGGCAACGGGCTGGTTTCAAAAAGTGACACAGGCGACCACATTCGCGCTCGGACAGGGATATATTCTGGCAATCATTGGATTTGACGCTACAAAGGGTGTGGCACAAGATCCGGGTGTCATGTTCTGGATGCGTTTTCTCTTTGCCGTATTGCCCGCAATCCTGGCCGTGGCGGGATTGATCTTGTTGAAATTTTATGAAATCGACGACGAAAAGGCCAAAGAGATTAAGGCAGATTTGGATAAACGAAATAAGTAAGTGAAAATCATGGCAGAGCGATTCAAACAAATCTCGGAAACAACACCCGTGCGGGCGGTGACAACGCGATCGGTAATTGCATCGATAGTGGTGATTACTACAAGCGTGCTGTGGAATGAGTGGATGCCGTACTACACGTCGGGATCGAACATCAGCCGCAGCCATTTCCCCATGGCGTTTTTCTTTCCGTTTTTGATAGCCTGTACACTCAATCTGGCATTGAATCACTTGCGGGCGGGATGGGGGCTTTCGCGGTCGGAACTGCTGGTGGTTCTGGGATCGGGCTTTGTGGGGATCGCGCTGGCTTACGACGGGTTGACCGGACACTTCTTCGGCGTTCTGGCAGCCCCTTATTATTTTTCATCCGTGGAAAACGGATGGGGTTTTATACACGACACCATCCCCGCATGGCTCGCACCCTCGAATGCCACGGGTGAAATGACGCGATTTTTTGAAGGCGGGGGCGGGTCCCCTCCGTGGCGCGTGTGGGCGGTACCCATTTTCTGGTGGATGTGCTTTTTCGGCGCAATGGGCTTTGGGGTATTTTGCCTGGTCGTAATTTTGCGAAAGCAATGGGTGGATTACGAGCGCCTGGCATATCCACTTGTCGAAGTCGCACAATCTCTTGCAGAGACAGAAAAGGGCGGCGGATTGGAAAAAACCTTTCGCTCTCCCCTATTCTGGATCGCATTTTCCCTGGTCATGCTCTTGAAATTGTGGAATATCGCGTCTTATTTTACCCCGGCATTTCCGCATATAGACATTGAAGAAACACTGTGGCAACCGATTCCAGATTTTCCCTGGATGGTAAACCGCCTGAGTTTCTACGCCATTGGATTCGGGTATTTCGCGCGCCTGGATGTGCTGTTCAGCGTGTGGTTCTTCATTATTTTGACGGCGTTTCAGGTATATGTATTCAATATATTCGGGTATCAAATCGGTGCTGCAACCCGGCACTGGACGAGCGATGCCCTGGGCTGGCAAAGCATTGGTGCCTTGATCTTTTTATCTGCCTGGGGATTATGGATGGCGCGCGCACATTTGAAAGCCGTGGTGCGAAAAGCCCTGTATCCCAATTGCGAGGTGGATGATAGCGGCGAGTTATTGTCCTATCGCATGGCGGTGTTCGGCTTATTGGGAGCATTCGCATTTGTCTCGGCGTGGCTATATACGGCGGGCATGCCCTTGTGGGTGGTATTCTCCTTTCTCATTTTGGCGATGCTGCTATTCCTGGGCCTTGCCCGCGCCATCGCAGAATTGGGCCTGGTCTATGTGTATTATCGCATTCAGCCTCACGATGCCGTGGTACAGGCATTTGGTTCGAGTATGGTCGGGCTTTCCGGTGTGGTGGTCCTCGGGTTTATGCATGTGTTTAATCAGTGGCCCGATATTGGCAAGGGATTTTTGATGCCGCCGTTCACGCAAGCGGTAAAAGCGGTAGATAAGGTCGTCAGCCCGCGGCGAATTACAGCGGTACTGTGGCTGGCACTGGCACTGGGCTTCACCATCTCAATAGTGGATACGCTGTATTTGAGTTATGAATACGGAGCCTATAATTTGGGCAATATGGGGATGAAGAAGACGGGACCTGTGGCGTTTGATTTTGTGATCACGGAAATTCGGAATCCCATGGCGCCCGGCGGCAATGGCAGGGTCATGTGGGCATTTATCGGGATGGGACTGATGGCGATTTTGACGACCATTCGCTACTGGGTGCCGTGGTGGCCCCTGCACCCGATTGGCCTGGCTATGCAGGGGAACTACGGCGTGAGCAAGACCGTATTTTCGATTTTTATTGTCTGGTCAATCAAAGCGGTGGTCATGAAAATGGGCGGCGTGCAATTGTACGAAAGGGGAAAGCCGTTTTTCATCGGCCTGCTGGCAGCACAGGCGGTGAGCACGGGCCTGGTCTTTATCATAGATTGGTTCTGGTTCCCCCTGCAAGGGCATAATGTGCACAATTTTTAGAGAATGCCCATACGCCCTATAGCCACTCGTCCATCCCCGCGTCTTGCAGAGCACCCAACAAATGGGGCACGCCAAAAAACAGCAGGCTCAAGTACATCGGACTCAGTCCCACTGCGCCGCGCCTTTTGGGATCGTCGCTCCAATCCTGTGATTCGGCCAGGCGGCGCAGCAGTTGCCGGCCCACCTCCAAATAGCCTCGCTCGCCTGTCAGCCTGTACGCATAGCTCAAGTGGCGACACAGCACCCCACCATAGCGCTGCTTCCATGCCATTTCGGGATCGAAAACACCAGGCCCACCGCAAAACCAATCCACGGCCCGCAGATAGCATTCGGCCACATCGGTCCGGTCGGTCAGTCGGTGCAGCAATTCGAGGCCAATCATTAAATAGTGGGTCTGATAGCCCTTTTGATCGGCGTAGGACAGCACGTGTTTGCCCGCGGCAGAAGCCCCGCCCAGAGCCTCGTGCTCAGCCGGAGTAAAAGGTGCTGCGGTGCCCATCTCCACAGCCAGGGTCGTGCCTTCGGTGGCCATGCCGTAGGGCGCCTGGTCGGGCAGCCGATCGGGGGTGGAAACCTGAAAGCGCTTGTGCCAGCTGCCGTCGTCGTTCTGACCCCGGGCGATGACCTGAAAAATTTCTTCGGCGCGCTGTTTGAAACGCGCTTTGCCCGTTAGTTCCCACAAATACAGCAGACCGCGCAAAGTGTTGGCAATGCTGCGCAAACTAAAGGAGAAACGGGGATCTTCGCTCCAGCGATAGCGCAGGAAAAATTCGCCAGCTTCCCCGAGCACCTCCAATGTCCGGTGGTCGCCCGTCAAGTAGTAATAATCGATCCAGTTGTCGATAAAGGTGTGCGAAGCACAAGGCTCGTCGCCAAAGTGGTCGATGCTGTGTCGGAAACAACCACCGACCCGATACGGCCTGAGCGGGTGGTAGTGGCAGGTATCGACATCCATCGAGTGCCGGGTCATGGCCTCACCGAGACGGAACCAACGCCCTGCCCCGCTGCGCAAATACTGGATCCACACCCCGTGGCGCGGGTCCCACTCGCTGTTGCACCAGCCCCACCGGCCCCGGAAGCGCCAGTCCCCGGTCGATTCCTCCCAGGCCACGAGCACATCACCCCAGTCAAAAAAACCGCGCCAACGGTTGACTTCAATGCTGCGCGCCATCCACTCGAGGAAGCCGTCGAGCATGCGCTCGGAGTGCGGAAAGGCATCTGCCGCGCGGACCGCAAAGCCGCCTGTGACCTGGCAGTGGGCCATCCAGCCGGGATCAACCGCGACGTGTGGCCAATCGAGCAAAGCCGTCAGCCGTTGGGGAGCTTCTTCGCTGGTATTGCGCTGGAAGTAATCGATGAAAAATTCCGAGGTTTTGGCCGTGCCCAGGCCATCGCTGTACACGCCTTCTCCCTCGTGCCAGGCCACTTCCTCGGCATAGCGTTTGAAATGCAGTCGCCCGCCGTCCGGATCTTTCCACAAAAACACATCGATTCCCCCTCGATCCACGCCCAGCGCTTTGGGGTATTCCTCGGCCATATAGCGCAACGCCACCCCCACTCCGGCTTCCTCACTCTCCAACACGGCCCACCCACCGGCCCGTTCGCCTTCTGCTATCCTCTCTGAGCACCCGCCGCGCCGCCGATCCAGGCAGAAGTGGCGATCCTGGCGCTGAGCCAAAAGCAAGCCTTCGCCCTGACCCAGAATGCCTTCCATCCATCGATTCCCACCTACCCGATAGCGTCGTTTTCCCGCCCAATCCACCGGGATTCGCACCGCCAGTTCCCGCAATTCGGTCTGCCCTGGATCGCAGGCCACCACGACGGTGTGCAGGACCCGCAAAAAGGCGTGACCAGCAAAGGCGTATATCCGCGTCACAAAACGAAAGGGTTGATAGCCGACGTAGTGGTGCATGGGCGCCTCGGATTCCAGGGCGCCTTCGCAGCGAATCACCGCCCGCAGAGGCCCGGATTCTTCCACCTGGACCCGGTATGCGCTTTCCCCCAGCGATGCCCGGCACATCCCACCCATGCCGTAAATCCGTCGCTGGGTCTCCCCGCTCTCAAAAGCCTCGCAAATATCGGCCCAACTGTCGCCGCCTTGCGAACTCACAGCGATTTCTTCGACAAAGCCATCGGCCTCCTGCCGTCCCAATGATACCGCGTGTACCAGGCCATATCGCTGCCGGCTCACGGCAAAGCGCAGGGGGCCGGTACACACGACAATGCGCTCGTCGCTCTCGCTTATTTGCAGCCGATTCGCCGGAGCAGCACGAGGGGCTTCGCCGGCATAACACAAGTGGTAAACCGCCGATCCGACCATGTCGGCTTGAAAATCGATCAGGACCCACTTGATACTGCCGTCGGGCCAATGGCTCAGTGGACGACTTTGCAGGATTATACCCCGTCCCTGAGCATCCTCCAACCACAAATCGGCGCATTCGGCTACAGCCCCTTGTGGCAGGGGTACGCCCCGGGTCACAGGCCACGCACGGCGTTCGATCCCGCTCTCTTCCTGGACAGTCAATGTTAGACGTTGCATATCTCCCTCCGCTCGTGAACACACCGGGTATTTTAAAACAGCTACTTAAAAAAAGCCAACATTTTACGCACTGCATTTGGGCAAGTTGGCAATGCACAAACACAAATCTTTCTTGTACTTGACTCATAGCCTAAAAGCTGGTATTGTTATGACTTCGAAAAATAAGTGGTGCTTTTGCTCAAACCCTTTTTTAAAAATACCCTTTATGAACGCCGAACTGGTACAGGCGAAAACATTTGTAAATGACTTATTTGTTTTAATCAAATTTCGGATTGGACTAATGGTCGTGTTCAGCACTTCTGTGGGATATGTGCTCGGCATGGGATACAGTCCCGATCCGATTCACATCTTCCATGTGCTATTCGCCACTTTTTTGACCACTTCTGGCACAGGTATTTTAAACCAGTTTATGGAGCGCGAGCGCGATGCGAGAATGGGGCGCACCGCTGATCGACCACTCCCTGCAGGACGCATTGCGCCAGAACTGGCCTTTTGCTTCGGTTTGATTTTGAGTGGTATGGGCATTGTCTATTTGGGGGTGCTGGTCAACTATTTGACCGCGCTGGTGGGCTTATTAACCGTGGTGGTATATTTGCTTCTCTATACGCCCTTAAAGCCCAAAACGCCGCACAATACAGCGATTGGAGCCATCGCAGGCGCATTGCCGCCAGTGGGAGGATGGACCGCAGCAACAGGTGTTTTAAGTGGCGAAGCACTGGCCTTGTTTGGCATTTTGTTTTTGTGGCAATTCCCCCATTTTTTGTCCATAGCTTGGCTTTATCGAGAAGATTATGCACGCGGTGGGTTTCGCATGCTGCCCATAGAAGACCCGCAAGGCCATAGAACCGCCCATCAGGTGGTACTTTATACCCTGGTCTTGTTGTCGTGCAGCCTGATGCCAGCGCTACTGGGTATGGCTGGTGTCGCGTATTTCGGCGTTGCCGTGTTGCTCGGCCTGGGCTTGTTGTACGCCAGTTTGACCTTCGCGCAGTCGCGCACGGATGTATTAGCACGCCGCCTGATGCGAGCAACGCTCATATATCTGCCCGTATTGTGGACAGTGATGATGTTGGACAAAATTACGTGAGACAAGTGTGCATCCGATTTGGAAGATACAGGAGGTGATAGGCTGACCTATCACCTTTCTTTGTATATGCAGGAGCAGTCAATTGCAAGTAGCAATAAATGTCGAAAATGTGAGCCACAAATTTGGCGAGCGCGTGGCATTAGACAGTATCACATTACAGGTGATGGCCGGAGAGATGTACGGCCTGTTGGGGCCAAATGGCGGCGGGAAGACCACCCTATTTCGCATGTTGTGTACTATGCTGCCTCCCGATCACGGCACGATTCGCCTGTTGGGCAAAAACGCCACTGCCAGTACTGTGCGCACACGCATCGGAGTGGTATTTCAGCACCCCAGCTTAGATGCGCGTTTGACTGTATTGGAGAATTTACGCCATCAAGGCCATCTCTATGGCTTGAAAGGTCGCTTGCTCTTCCAACGCATTGAAGAAGTCCTCGACATGATGACCCTCACAGATCGCGCAAAAGATCGAGTCGAAGTACTATCCGGCGGATTACAGCGGCGCGTTGAACTGTGCAAAAGTTTGTTGCACCGCCCCGAAATATTGATCTTTGATGAACCCTGCACAGGGCTTGATCCCGGTGCGCGTCGGAGGTTTTGGGACGATCTGGATATTTTGCGGCAGACCTATGGCACGACACTGATATTGACGACCCATTTTATAGAAGAAGCCGAGCGTTGTGACCGCATTGGCATTTTAGATCGCGGACGGCTAATTGCCGAAGGCACGCCCGAGGCATTGAAGCGTACAGTCGGTTGTGAAGTAATTACCCTTGAGACACGCGACTCCAAAAGCCTGCAATTACAAATCGAAAAAATTGTGGGCCGCGATGTCCAGATAATTGACGGGCAGGTGCGTATTGCCTGCGATAACGGGCAAAGGCTGTTGGCACAGTTGTATCCCCTTCTACGAGAGGAGGTTCACGCCCTGACCTTAAGCGAGCCTACACTTGAGGATGTTTTTGTGCAGCGAACAGGACACGGATTTCACGTGGAGGATCAGTAGTGCGAATGGCTTTCTGGTTGCCCGTAGTATCGCTCTGGCGGCGCGAACTGGTGCGCTTTGCTCGAGACCGCAATCGATTATTCGGTGCAATAGGCCAACCTCTCGTATTCTGGTTGCTATTGGGCGCCGGTTTTGAAAAGTCTTTCGCACCCCTGGGTATTTCCAGTGGATATCTGGAATATATTTATCCGGGAATATTATTGCTGATTGTGTTATTTACAGCGATCTTTTCGACCATTTCGGTCATTGAAGACCGGCGTGAAGGATTTATGCAATCGGTGCTGGTCGCACCCGTATCCCGGATCGGATTGGTGCTCGGCAAGGTTTTGGGTGGGGGAACTCTCGCCTTTTTGGAAAGCCTGGTATTTTTGGTATTTTTGGCATTTTTAGATATTCCAATCAGCATCGTATCTCTGGGCATGACCCTCATATTTTTAGCTGTACTGGGCATTGCCCTCACAGCTCTGGGCTTTGCGATAGCCTGGCAGGCTTCATCCACTGCGGGATTTCACGCGGTGATGAATTTGTTATTATTCCCCATGTGGGCGCTGTCTGGCGCATTTTTCCCCGCAGAAGGCGCGTCGCGCTGGCTGGCGTACCTGATGGCAATAAATCCATTGACTTACGGTATGGATGGTTTGCGCCAATCTCTTTACCTCACCACGTCTGGCGCAAATACCCATTTGTGGTTTTGTGGTATAATAAGTGTGGCTTTTGCAGTTCTGGCCCTCAGTGCAGCCGTGTGGCAGGTATGTCGAAAAGAGAAATAAGTCAGGGGCTGGGGCTGGGAGAACTTCACAAATTTCTGGAACAGAAACCTTATTTAATTGTTGGATATTGTATTGACAAAATGAATCCTTGGCGTAGTATGGTCTCGTCATGCAGAAACTAACGCATCTATTATTTTTTATTTGTGTCTGTATGTCCTGCCTTGGTGGCTGTAGCTTGCTCGACCGTCAGCAAGGGCCCGAATTACTGGATTTGCGCACAGATCGAGGGCCTGACCCATCAGTGGGGCGTGGACAGGAAGTACAAATTACCATCGTGACGGATGATCCAGACAATGATGAGTTGGATTTTCGCTGGATTGCGACCGGAGGAGAATTTGCTGCCAGCCGTGCAGATACGCTGATTGACCTGTTTCAAGATTCGGTAACAGTTGTATGGAAAGCACCCATTGAACCCGGTGTTTACGAGCTGTTTTTAGAATTGGGTGACGGCCAATCTGAAATATTGGTGACCTCGGGCGTGCGTATTGCCGTCACACAAGCCCCTCCCATTGCTGTTGTCGGTCCAGATCGGGAATTGGGTTTTCACGATGAGTTGCGCGTGGTCTTAGATGGCACTGGTAGTTCGGATCCAGATCAAGATGCACTGATGTATTTTTGGACACAGATTTCGGGACCGCGCGTGGGATTGCAAAATAGCAGTGGACCATCGCCCGAGTTTCCCGTGCCTGCACCGGCAGATTATATTTTTGAACTGCGCGTGGCAGACTTGATACAGGGAGTGGGCGATACGAGCAATGTGGTAGTTACACGGGTTCGCATAACAGACCGCACTGGGCGCGTGACCAGATCCGGCCTTGCTCGGCTATTGGACCGCGGGCAGTGAAAGAAAGCGCGAATATCCATACTACAGGGCTTTGGGATTAAAGAGCAGGCAATAACCTGCTCTTTTTTTTAGAACAGACAGAGTTGATCGCGTGCGACAGGTTGAATCATGGGAAACAGACGGCGAAATTCGCCATCGGGAAATAGAACGCGAAACCGCTCGGACATATCGTGCAATCGGCGCAACAAATAGCCCCGGTCTTCGTCATGGGTAAAAAATTCCGCGCGGGAAAGTGAGCCATCCTGGCACTGGTAAACCGCGATCCGCTCGCCAATGCGACACCCCTCAGCAGCCATAGCAAGTCGGCTCAGATTCGGGTTGGAAAAGGTTTTTTTGGTAATGCGTTCAAACCGGCAAAAATCTTCGGGATCAATTTCGCCATCTTGCAACTTGCGCCCAAGGGATAGATACACGCTGGAAGCAGCTTCGGTATCGCCATCGACGAGCAAGGGCGCAATCTCTGCAATAAACTGGCGAAAGATGCGCTCATCGCGTCGGCTTCGCAGGCTGCTGCCCACAAGCGATAAACCGCCGTTGTAATCGATGAGAATATAATTTTTTGCCTTGAGACTGATCATCCCTTTAAAGCGACCGTCGTGCGAGAGATGAATACCACGGGGCAAGGCAGTCGAAATTTCCTCTATGAGTTGTTTTTCATCTGCCTCTGTCTTGACATGCGGTGGCGCGACAAAATAAGCCCCATCGGTATCCACTTCGATAATATCCCCACCGGCATCGCGCAACTCAGCCACGAGTTGGCGGGCGATTTGCTGCCCGATTACAGTAATTTTTTCCGCGGCGTGGTAGTCATTAAAACACGCGCGTCCGTATCCCAGATATCCGTAAAAAGAATTGATGAGAATTTTGTAACTGCCCTGCAGCCCATCCCAGTATGCGCGGTCGGTTTCGTCACATGCGCTTTGAAAATTGGTCTTGGCCTCAAGGCGTCGCTGCGTGAGATGTTCGAGCATGGGCAAAAAAGCATTTTCAGTATCGGTAGCTGGCCGGATCTGTTGGGTCAGCATAATCGATGGATAAAGGCTTTCGACATCGGCTTTAACCACCCGCTTAAAAATGCCCGAAGCCACGAGTCGCGTATAGCCACCGCTAAATCCCTTCGATGGACGCGGTTTGGGAATCGCGAGATTGCGCCGCAGATAAAGCCCAACCATGAGAGCGTTGATTTTCTCGCCCGGACCGCTGATCGCAGCGTCTTGAAAGCCATAGGGCAAAATCTGCGTCTGATAAAATTCAGTGGGAACGACTACCTCGCTGAGCGCTTTGACATCGCGCACATCGTCGAGCGCGTAGTCAATGAGACGTTGCGGATTGGTGCGCCAGGTATGGGCAATATCTTCCCCATCGACAAATGTGCGCCCTGCCCGCTCGAGACCGAGTGCATGGATGGCTTGCTTGAGGCCATAGCGCTCCAGCTTGCCCCCGGTATCATAACGCTGCACTTGTTGCAGCGTGTCGATAATATGTCGCCCATGGACATAAGCCGGGCGAAAGCCCGGGATTTGTGCCCCAACTTTGAAAACGCGCTGCCCATGCCCCGCACGCAATGCCGCCCCATCGCGCCCCCACCTGAGGGAAATGCCATAGTGTTGAGCGCGGACGACGAGATAGGGCAAGTCAAATTCAAAAATATTGTGGCCTTCAATTGTATCGGGGTTGCGCGCTTCGATCACTTTGTTGAGGTTGCGAAGCAGATCTGCCTCACTCATATCCGTAGCACTCAATACAGTCTCATATCCCTGTGAATCGGAAATTGAGATGAGAATGATTTGTGCATCGGGTGCCGCAGGATCGAGCGTGAGGGTCTCGATATCGAGTTGTAAGCGGTGGAGGTCGCCGTAGCGCATCTCTCGAAAGAGGGTTTGGCCCGAAAGCGTCAGATGCTGCCGCACGGGATTGTTAAAATTAAAATGCGGAATGCCATCCTGAGCGAGGCGGTCGCGTGCCGCGAGAAAATGAGACCAGTTGTGAAAGTGTATCCGCGCGCGAAATTCTCCGCCGCCTTTTAGACGCACGCAATCTGAAACCCCTGAAAAGCCAGACCGGGCGGACTCTTCGGGCGTCTCAACGAGCAACCACGGGGAAAAGGGTTGCAGGTGGCAATTGTCGCGCGTGTAGAGCGCCATCTGATTCCCGCCGACGAGTTCGGCAGCGAGAACACCGGGGAGATAAGCCATTGTGTTGCTCCAATTTGTTGCGGGAGATGGGGGAAGTATCCTGCTAAAATATAGCCAATTTTTATACGCCCTGCAATGTGATGGGTTCACAAACCACGAAGTCACGCATTTCTCAAGCCTTTTGATTGACGTATAAAGCTGCGTGGAGATCGCACAGAAGCGGCAGTGAAGGCGTTATTGTCCAATGGATCTATTTCAGCTAATTGATATCGCGTTAATATACGTCCCAAACCGCCCGGTAACAACGGGCGGTTTTTTATTTTGAGTCAACTTCAACCTCCTGTGCCAAAAAAATCATTGCTAATTATTTCGCTATTTGGACTTGACAGCGAATTTTTAATAGGATATTTTTCCATAACTGATATGCTAATTATTTCGCATCGTATCATTCAGGCAAATAAAAAGGAGCTAAAAATGGCAAGACTGCGACAAGAGGGATTGACCGCCCGTGAAATGGAACTCATACAGGTACTCTGGCAACAGAAAGAAGCAACCGTCGAAATGATCCAGGCAAAATTGCCTGACCGATTAGAAGGATCAACCATTCGCACACTCCTGCAAATCATGGAAGACAAAGGCTATGTGACGCATGAAAAGCAAGGACGCGCCAATGTGTACCGCCCCATAATCGAACAACAGAGGGTCCAATCCTCTGCAATGAAGCACATCATTCAAAAACTATTTGGCGGATCAACCGAACTCTTGTTGGCGCGGCTGGTTGAAGACGAAGAGATAGACATGGACGACGTAGCGCGATTGCGTGAAAAACTCAAGCAACGCAAAGGGAGCACATCATGATAGACACATTGGTCAATGCCCTGGATCCGATTGCCATCTTCCTCCTTGATGCGACTATCAAGACCACCCTATTTATGGGTCTTGTTCTACTTGCCGTGTGGCTCCTGGACACGCGACAGGCTGCCAGACGCAGTTTGCTGTTGAACTGGTGTCTTGTCGGCGTGCTGGTGATTCCCATCGCGTCTTTGTGTATGCCTTCACTGCGTTTTCAATTTGCTTCGCCATCGCCACCTTCGGAACCGGCTATTCCGTCTCCCCAACCTGTTGTTGCTCCCGATAAACCTTTGGCAAAATCCACACCTGCACTGAAGCAACAAAGGGTATCTAATAGAGCGTTTTTAGAAAACCCAGAACTATCTCAAAACTTCTCATCTCCCCCACCTGCACAGATTATTTTCGCCAAAAATGCTGAGACAAAATCAATTGATTGGACGACCTACATACTGAATAAAATCACTTCAGTACATGCTTTGTATGGTATAATGGCGGTCTATGCTATTGGCGTATTGATTTTATTGATTCGGGTAATCTATTGTTTGGCAGTAGTTTACAAGTTTCGTCGATCTCTATTGCCCTGTGAAGACGAACAGCTCCAAAATAATTTGCAGGTCTTAAAGAATCAATTGGGTATTCGGCGATCTGTTGCACTATCTATCAGTGACCAAATCGGCAGTCCAACCCAGGTCGGACTCCTGAAGCCCATAGTCGTATTGCCCACGCCTATGGTGGAATCGCACGACCAGTTGAAATCGATTTTGACTCACGAACTCATTCATGTGAAGCGATGGGATTGCCTGTATCGTCTGCTGGCAATGGTCGGCATGGCGTTTTACTGGTTCAACCCCCTATTCCACCGCGTCAAACACCTGCTCTTTGAAGTGCAAGAACAAGCCTGCGATGATTGGACAGTGACGACAACTGGCAATTCTGAAAGCTATGCAGATACGCTCCTGAATGTGGCGACCCAACTACGTCCTCGTCCTGCGATGGCATTGGGCATGGACATGGCGCGAACAACTCAGGTCCTGGCGCGCGTCAATCGCATTATCACCCTGGGCGGCCATGTGCCTCCACGCGTTGGTAGATTGTCAGCACTGGTGATGGCAGTGGTATTTATCGGCGGAGCGACAACTATTGGCAGCCTGACCACTTCAAAGGTCGATCACAATGATCAAAAGGTTGTGTTTGACGGTGGTGTTGCCGTAACCGATACCAGCGACGTATCGCAGCGAACACTTCCGTTCAAAATGCGCGATGGTCGCCTGTGGTGGCGCGGCGAGAATGGCCTCTATTTGCAAGATGGGGATGCGTGGCAAAAATTTACATTGCCTGAAGGTGGTTCATTTGATCAGATACATGCCTTTATGCAAGCGCGCAATGGCTCAATGTGGTTTGCCGGTATATATAAAAATGGGCCAATTGTCGTGAGCTTTAGCGGAAAGACCTGGCAGGTATGGGATTCAAAAACAACGGGCCTGGGAAAAATTACCGCTGGATATGACTTTGCCGAAGATGAGGCTGGCGGTATCTGGATTTCCCACCACGGTATGGGAAATATCAGAGCATACGGAGGCCCCGATCGTTTCAAAGGTGGAAACGGTGTCTTGCATTTTGATGGCGAAGCATGGCGCAACTATACCGTGAAAGATGGATTGATTCACAATCGGGTTTACAATGTGGAAGCCGATCCCAAAGGCGGGGTGTGGATCGCAACCCTTCGCGGATTGAGCCATTACAAAGATGGAAAATGGACCTCTCATATTGTGGATAGCGTGCCCGTAGAGGGCGTGCGTAATGGCAATATATATGATGGGCACAAGGTATATAAACTATTTTCTGATCGAAAAGGTACGCTTTGGGCCGTGCATGGATCGAATATTGGGCGCACCATAACGCAATACAAAGGAGGAATTTCCAGCTTTGACGGCACAGCCTGGACCCATTACAACGCGCAGGCGGGATTGCCCATCAATGCTTCTCGAAATATCTGGCAAACAGAAAATGGCGATCTGTGGTTTGGTACGCATCAAGGTGATCAAAAGGTAGTAGAAGCCAGAGGCTTGATGCGGTATAGGGATGGGATGTGGTTGCGATTGACGCGCAAACACGGTATTCCCGGCGATTCTGTATGGGGTCTGGCAGAAAAAGGCGATGGGTCTTTTTATCTCGGTGTTTCTGGTATTGTATCTTATAAGCCACCTATCGATCATCTATCAACAATATCTGGTAAAGTGATCGATCAGCGCGATGGCCAACCCGTAGCAAATATGGGAATATGGGTTGAATACGACGATGGCGAGGTGCATGCCGGAACCAGGACAGATGCAAATGGCCGCTATCGCGTCGAAGTTACCCCTGGCGTATATCGCGTGCGGATTGCATCTAAGAATGCGGCTGAACCCGTGACCGTTGAGGCAAAGCGCGAGAGTAAAATTGAAGACATTGACCTGCTCTTGCTCAACTCGCGCCGCATCTCTGGTCGCGTAATCGATACATCCAATAATCCGATTGCTAATGCAGTCGTGGTGATTTCCGATGATACCTCAGAAGATCTGCGACTATCCCCCCAGATCGTGACCACAGATGCCAATGGAAAATTTGAAGGCTGGCAAGTATCGGGACCGAAGACTACTTTTGAAGTAGCAGCAAAAGGATACACACAAATCGCGCGAGAAGTTGAAAATGCCATTGAAGAGCAAGTAGTGATTAGTCTCAAAAAAGGCAAGACGTTCCGCGGTCGCGTTGTGGATGAGTTGGGCAAACCCATTGCCTGGGCGCGCGTTGGTCTCGGACCTCCGCCGAATCCTGAAAAGAAAGTATATACATTGCCCGCATTGCCCTTCCAGCGCAATACTTATACGGATGCGTCGGGTTTGTTCACTCTAAATGACGTAGCGGGAGGTCACATCTGGGTGAATCATCCCGAGACCGGAATGGTGAATCAAGAGGTTATGCCTGCCGATGATGTGATAGATATCCGCATAGAGCGTTTGCGTTTGTACTCTGTTTCAGGCGTGGTATCGCTAACTGGCGTGCCCGTAGAAAGGCTAATGGTCAGAACCATTGCCCTTAATGGATCAGAATCCAAACCCCAAGTAGGCCACCCGGACGCTAATGGTGCATATCGTCAGGAGGGTCTGGAGCCGGGGAAATATCATATTGCCGTACTCGCACCCCAAAAAGAGGAAAGGGATGGACGCACAATCGCAATACATCGCAATGTTCAATCTCAGGTGCTCGTAATCAAAGACCGCGATGTAACATTGAACTTTGAGCCTCTGGGTGATGCGCGCATTACAGGTATTGCGACTTACAACGGACAGCCCGTTTCAGATGTTGCCATAAGCATCCATACTATAGGCGATGATCCTGAGAATTTTGTCTCGCTAAACGGCAAAAAAACAAACAAAGAGGGCCGGTTTGAATTACGCGGTCTGCCTTCTGCACGGATTACCATTTCTTTTCGTAAAATGGAACGCCTCGGTCCAGGTGGAAAACGCTGGAGCAAAGTCGATACGATTGATCTGACGGAGAAAAAAGAATTGCGTTATCTCACCGAACTGAAAATGGAGGAACGCCCGACCCTGAGCCTCGGAGATATAGCCCCTGAATTTGAAGCCAAACAGTTGGATGGTTTAACATTCCGGCTCGCAGATTACCGGGGCAAAAAAGCCGTGTTGATCGATTTTTGGGCAACCTGGTGTCCACCGTGCATTGATGAAATTCCGACAATTAAAAGAATTGCTGACACATATCGAGATCAGGGATTGGAAGTCGTGGGCGTGAGTTTGGACCGTGATGAGAAGGCATTACGAGATTTTGTAAAACGAGAAAAACTGAGCTATGTGCAGATATTTGAAAAAGAAAAAACGCGAGTGATTTCAAAATCCTACGGTGTCTGGGGCATCCCATCGGTATTTCTGATAGACAAAAATGGCGTCATCAACGCGCTGAAGCTGCGTGGAACTCGCACGGAAGCAGCTGTAAGGGCGTTATTAGCCACTGATCTACAGACGGCTGGTGGAAATTCGCGATAGACTTTTTATGGCATTGATGATTATTTGAAAAGGAGACACATCATGATCGACACACTGGTCAATATCCTGGATCCTATTGCCATATTTCTCCTTGATGCAACAGTAAAGACCACCCTCTTTATGGGTCTTGTTCTATTCGTAGTGTGGCTCCTGAGCACGCGACAGGCTGCCAGACGCAGTTTGCTGTTGAGCTGGTGTCTCGTCGGCGTGCTGGTGATTCCCATCGCGTCTTTGTGTATGCCTTCATTGCGATTTCAATTTGATTCACCACCGCCACCTTCGGAACCGGCTATTCCGTCTTCCCAACCTGTCGTTGTCCCTGAGACACCTCTGGCAAAACCCACACCTGAATTACAGCAACAAAGAGTATCTGCCAGAACTCTGTCCCAGGACATTGAACTGCCTCAAGACTTCGTAGTCCCCTCCCTCGCACAGATTGTTTTCGAAAAAAATGCCGAGACAAAATCGGTTAATTGGACGACCTATATACTGAATAAAATCACTTCAACACATGCTTTGTATGGTATGATGGCGGTCTATGCTATTGGTGTGCTGGTTTTACTGATTCGGGTAATCTATTGTCTTATAATGGTTTGGAAATTTCGCCGATCCCTATTGCCCTGTGAGGATGAACAGCTTCGGAATGATTTACAGGTCTTAAAGAATCAATTGGGTATTCGGCGATCTGTTGCACTATCTGTCAGTGACCAAATCGGCAGTCCAACTCAGATCGGAATCCTGAAACCCGTAGTCGTATTGCCCGCGCCTATGGTCAAATCAAGCGACCAGTTAAAAACGATTCTGATTCACGAACTCATTCACGTCAAGCGATGGGATTGCCTGTATCGTCTGCTGGCAATGATCGGTATGGCATTTTACTGGTTCAATCCCCTATTCCATCGCGTCAAGCATCTGCTTTTTGAAGTACAAGAACAAGCCTGCGATGATTGGACAGTGACGACAACCGGCAATTCTGAAAGCTATGCGGATACGCTTCTCAATGTGGCGACCCTACTGCAACCTCGTCCTGCGATGACTCTGGGCATGGACATGGCGAGAATGACTCAGATCATGGATCGAGTCAATCGCATTATCACTCTGGGGGACCATGTGACCCCGCGCGTTGATCGCGTGTCGGCACTCGTAACAGCAGTGGCATTTATCGGTGGATCAATGGCTATTGGCTGCCTGAGCACTGGAAAGGTAGATGATAATAATAAAAAAATTGTATTTGAGGGCGGTGTCGCTGTAACCGATACCAGCAAAGTGTCACACTATACGCTTCCACTAAAAATGCGCGATGGGCGCAGGTGGTGGCACGGTAGTGATGGGCTTTATTTGCAAGATGGGGATGCGTGGCAAAAGTTCACATTGCCAGAGGGTGGTTCATTAGTGAGCATCAGTGCCTTTCTGCAAGCGCACAATGGCTCTCTGTGGTTTGCCGGGGTATATAAAGGCCGTCCAGTTATCGCAAACTTCAATGGAAAGACCTGGCGGATATGGGATAATAAAATGGGTTTGGGAGAACACGGTGTCGGATCAAAATTTGCTGAAGATACAGATGGCGAGGTGCATGCGGGAACCCTGACAGATGAAGATGGCCGCTATCGCGTCGAAGTCACCCCTGGCGTATATCGCGTGCGGATCGCGTCCAAGAATGCTGCTGAACCCGTGACTGTTGATACAAAAGCCAAGGATAAAGTTGAAGATGTTGATCTCCTCTTGCTCAACCCGCGTCGCATATCAGGTCGCGTAGTCGATACATCCGATAATCCGATTGCCAATGCCGTAGTAGTGATTTCTGATGACACTTCAAGAGATAGACGATTATCTCCCCAGATAGTGACCACAGATGCCAATGGAAAATTTGCAGGCTGGCAGGTCTCGGGACCGAAGGCTACTTTTGAAGTCGCTGTAAAAGGATATGCACAAACCGCGCTAACAGTTGAAAATGCAGTCGAAAACCAGATAGAGATTGTCTTAAAAAAGGGAATATCCCTGCGCGGTCGCGTTGTCGATGAGTCCGATCAACCCGTTGCAAGGGCGCGTGTTGCCTTTGGTCGCCCCCCGATGCCTCGTGCTAAATATACAGCACCACCTCCCCTCCCCTTTCACCACAATACCTATACCGATACGTCGGGTTTATTTACTCTCCAGAATATAGATGTGGACAAAGGTCATATCTGGGTATCCCATCCCGATATCGGAATTATGAATCAGAAAATTGTATCTGCCGATAATACAATAAAGCTCAAAATTGACGCTGAAAGTCAAGCAGTGATGGATATAGATATCCCAGTAAAGCGTTTCCGTGTGTATTCTATTTCAGGCGTGGTATCCCTAAAAGAAAACTCTGTAGAAGGGTTGGAAATCAGAGCTTTTCCAACTAAAAGATCAAATGTCCCTGCTTATCCCAAAATAGACCAGACAGATGCTAATGGTGTATATCGTTTAGACGATCTCGAGCCGGGGGAACATCGCATTATCATGAGTTTAATCAAAGAAAAGGAAATAGACGGACGCACAAAGACAATACATTACCCCGTTCAATCTCAGACACTAATAATCGAAGACCGCGATGTGACGCTAAACTTTGCCCCCCTGAGCGATGTGTATTCTGTTTCAGGCGTGGTATCCCTAAATGAAGGGTCTGTAGAAGGGGTGAAAATCATGGCCTTCTCAGCTAAAAGATCAAGAGGTCGTATTTTTCCGAAAACAGACTATACAGATGCCAATGGGGCATATCGTTTGGACTATCTGGAGCCAGGGGAATATCGCATTTTGGTGAGCGCACCTGAACCCGAAGAAGTGGAAAAAGAGGGTCACACGAAGACAATACATCACTCTGGTCAATCACGGACACTGGTAATTGAAGATCGCGATGTGACGCTGAATTTTGAACCTCTGAGCGATGCGCGAATAACCGGTGTAGCTATTTACAACGGACAGCCTGTTTCAGATGTTTACGTAGGTGCCAATGTTTTAACAGATGATCTCAGGAACTACGCCTCACTCAGGAGTACAAAAACAAATAAAAAAGGACAGTTTGAGGTCCGCGATCTACCTTCTACACGGATTGCCCTTTCTTTCTCTAAATGGGACCGCCCCTTTGACAGTATGCTCTGGAGCAAGGTCGATACGGTTGATCTTACAAAAAAGAAAAAATTAAATTATATGGAAAATTTGGCTATGCTACCAGAACGGGATATGCAAAAACACCAGAGCACACACGGACTCGGGACGTTGCGCGTGTGGGATATGGCACCCGATTTTGAGGCCAAACGGCTGGATGGATCAACCTTCCGTCTCTCAGATTATCGGGGCAAAAAAGCTGTATTGATTGATTTTTGGGCAACGTGGTGTGGTCCGTGTATCAAGGAGATTCCGATGCTCAAAAGCATTGCTGAAACTTATCGAGATCAGGGTCTGGAAGTCGTGGGCGTGAGTTTGGATCGAGATGAGAAGGCACTGCGAGATTTTGTAAAAAAAGAAAAATTGAACTATGTGCAGGTATATGGTCGAGAAAAAGCACAGGAGATATCAAAGTCCTACGGGGTATGGGGGATTCCAGCGGTATTTCTGGTAGATAAAAACGGCGTCATCAATGCGATGAATTTGCGTGGAGAACGCACCGAAGAGGCCGTAAAGGCGTTATTAGCCACTGGTGCTACAGACTGACGAAGACTTTTTATGGCGTTGATGATCATTTGAAAGGGTAAGAATGCGATTCACAATTTGCATAGGATTAATTGCATTGGCCTGCCTATTTGGTTCTGGCTCGTCCAGAGGAGAAACAGCAATAGACTCGCTATTTCATGCGGCAGAGCAGCAAGTCGGTCTGGTAAGTTGGGAGAAAAGCATCCAAGCTTTCGAGGAGATTATTTCCGAAGATAGAGATTACGCACCTGCATATAATGAATTGGCCAAACTGCATCTGCTGGACCACAGCGTAAATGGCCGACAGCGCGCAATGCGGAGGATACAGCAGGCAATCGCAAGTGACCCCGACAATATTGAATATCGGCTGACACGCGGAAAGATTTTGTGGCATCAAGGCTTTCGGTCACGGGCATTGAACCAATTCAAGAACGTGATCGAAAAGCATCCCAACAACACGGATGTCCTCAATGGTCTGGGTATGTTCTGGGTGTATGATTTCTTGGCACAGAAAGACAGAAGAACTATACATTATTCAAGAATCACAGGAGCGAGAAAAACCTTAGATTTCAAGATCTTTGCCCAGGAAGCCAAACAAGAAGCAATTCAAGTCCTGCGAAAAAGCATCCAATTGGATGGGACCAACCAGCAACCCTATTATTTATTGGGAATACTCTACTTTGAAGATAAATACTGGGATGCCTTCCATGCCCTGATGCAAGCCCTGCGCGCGCAATATCCAGATGACAAAAACACACTCTTGTTCTGTGGGCTTGCTGCCTATCAGATTGGCGAATTCAATGACTCACATGACTATTATCAACGTGCCCTTGACTTGATGAGTGTTGAAGAGCGCGAGTTGCTGGACTCTATCGACCTGCTTGTGACCGAAGAAGACCAGGCATCCCGAGATACAACGCAGACGATTGATGCGCTCTTGGAACGCGAGATGTTTTGGAAGCGCCAGGATCCGCTCTATTTGTCTGATTTTAATGAAAGAAAGATGGCGCACTTTGGTCGTATGGCGTATGCGAATTTGCGATTCAGGCGGTTTTCCGATGATGTTGAGGGCTGGCAGACAGACATGGGAAAGACCTATATCAAATTTGGAAGATATAGACGGCGCATGTCAACCTATAAAGCGACATGGGATTCTAAAGAGGTCTTGAATGCTGCAATGATGGAGTTCTGGTATTACGAAAACTTTCGGTTCATATTTTGTGGTACTACGGATGATATCTGGCATTTTTGCGGCGGTGCTGTGGTCGGACGCCCAAGTTGGATTCCTGCAGTAGAAACCAGTGCCTTTGATATCAGATCCGACGGGAGTTTTCCACAAAGATCACCGTCTTCTTATGTACCACCTGCATTGGAAGAGGCCTCGCATCATACCTTCCGAAAAACAGCCCAACGCTTTGTCGATCCATATTTAGAGCGAAAATATACCTTGCCCTATCAGATCGCCGCCTTTGAAGAACAAAACAGGCTGCGGGTCGAACTCAGCTATATGGTTCCAAAAGACCGATTAAAAGAAAATCCCGAGACGGGCGAAGTGAGTTTTTGGAATGGCGTCTTCTTCTTTGATCAGCAGTGGAATGATATGTATAACGACCGCAAATCCAAAACCCTCACTTTGCCGCCTCAAAAGTCAGCACAAAACACTGCTGCACAACATCGGAATGATCATCTGTTGATCTCCCGCACAGTATCTGTACGCCAGGACAGCTATCACTTTTCAGTAGAATTATTGGATCAAACATCGGGTCTCATTGGTGTGGCACGCGATGAGAAACCCTTCGTCTATAACCAGGACTTTCGCCTGAGTGATCTGCTGGTCGGCAGCGATATTCAAGCGAAAAAAGCATTGCCAGAAAACCGTGACGACCTGCTCATCACACCCAACCCTGTCCGAACATTTTCACAGTCTGAACCGGTCTTTATCTATCTGGAACTGTATGGTCTCCAACGCGACGATTTTGGCAGCACACAGTATGAGATATCCTACATTATCGGTAAACCAAAGGCGGATACGCTATCGCCCACATTGTTTGCATCTCAAAGTCTGATTGAGACAATGGGCAAAACAGAGATTGAGCTGCGGAGTGAACAAACAGATTATACAGTCACTCAAGGGTTGCAGACCGGGCGATCAGAGAATAGCGAGGGAGGCATTAGCGCATTTGCCGATAGCCTTATGTGGGGTGAGACAAGGGTTTATACGAGCCGTGGACAGGTCCATCACATCGCCGCTGAGGGCTTGAAGATCAAACGATCACGACAAGGCGATTTGACGCGAACAGTGACAGCGAATTACGAAGGCAACTGGGAAGATGATTTCACGTATTTGCAGATTGATGTGAACCAGGTGCCTGAAGGGATTTACCAATTGACGGTGCTGGCGAGGGATAATCGGACGGAGCAGACGGATAGGAAATATGTTTATTTTCGCATTGTTGAGTAAATATTGGATCGTACCCGGTATTCCTCCTGGTCAATCAATATCCCGCTCTAAGAAACTCTAAACTTTGAATATGCTGAAAATGCCTTTCATTTTTACTAACAAGCGTCAGATCATGCTCAATGGCAGTAGCAGCGATTAGTGCATCCATAATCGTCAATCCATGAGACAAAGTATAGTCTATTAAGAGATTGTATCCCTTGATACCAGTGCTTCCGTGTAGCTCCCTGATTGTGTAGTGAGCAATAAAGTCTTCAATCGCAAGCTGATCTCGTTTATCTCTTGCTCCAACGATAAGTTCTGTCGCAGAAATTCGACTGATAGAAATTGTCCCTGTGAGACCGGCGAGAAAATTAACGGCATTGGTACTCCCTTTGGAAACATCGATCAAGACATCGGTATCAATCAGAAAGTCACTCATTTCTCATACCTGTGCTGATCGCGAAGGTTACGAACATAAGAGATACCATCAGAAATGTCTTCTCGATCTTTCCAGAGACCAAAAAATGAAGATGATTTCATCGCTTCCACTTTGTCCGCTTCTTGAATATGAACCTCTCCTGTGACCCCTTCATCAATTTCCCGCAGTGTTTCAAGCGGTATGAAGACGCCATTTTCATATTTTACAGGAATTGATCGCATAATAACACTCCTTTTTTGACTCCCACGGCTATCTAATTTACGCCATCCTTGTGATAAATTTACTCAGCTTTGAGAAATAGGTCAAGGGATCGCCTTCACTCCACCAACTCTGCGCCATTGACCGCTGAACAAACGTAAATTTCAGGCGTCAAACCAGTCGTTTTGGGATACCGCTCATTTATCGCATCTGTCAGTGCTGACACAGCGTCTCGTTCAACGACATTCACAGTACATCCTCCAAAACCCGCGCCAGTCATCCGCGCACCGATTACCCCGGGCACATTTAGAGCAATTTCTACCAGCAGATCGAGTTCTTCCCCACTCACCTCGTAATCATCTCGCAAACTCTCGTGGGATGCGACCATCAACTGTCCAAAACCCGACAAATCCCCGTTCTTGAGCAATGTGACCGCTCGCTGCGTGCGTTCATTTTCCGTTATCACATGGCGGCACCGCTTCAGAACAGTCTCCGATAGCGCATCACCGTAAACATCCAGCATCTCCATCGACACATCGCGCAGTGCCCTTAAATCTGCCCGCATCGCCCGTGCGAGAAGCGAAACCCCACTTTCACACGCAGATCGCCGATCATTATATGCCGAATCCGTCAACCCGCGCGTCACGCCCGAGTTGCAAATCACAATCTGCACATCATCGCCAAAAAGCGGGACAAGCTCAAACGAAAGATCGCGGCAATCGAGAAACAGCGCGTGACCTGCCCGGCCATTTGCCGAGATAAACTGATCCATGATCCCGCAATTAACACCCACAAAATGATTCTCTGCACGCTGTCCCAAAAGAGCCAGATCAGGCCCGCTTATTTCAACGCTGTTTAACACAACGATCCCCTTACCCACCGCCATCTCCACAGCAGCCGAACTGCTCAATCCGGCCCCCATAGGCACATTGCCCACAATCGCCGCATCAAAACCACACAGCGAATACCCGAGCTTTTGAAACTCGCGCACCACCCCCTTTGGATAATCCGCCCAATTGCCCTGTGCCTCCAGCACATCATCGACCCGGAACTCAGCCACCTCTTCATGCATCGCCGAGTAAATCCGCACTCGCGAATCTGCTCTCGATCGTGCCGCAACAACCACCCAGCGGTCAATCGCTGAGGGAAACACAAAGCCCGCATTGTAATCCGTGTGTTCCCCAATCAAATTCACGCGCCCAGGCGCCTGCACGACGACATCCGCTTGATCCTCAAAAACCGATTCAAAAGCGTCTCGTGCCTGTGTGATAATAGGATGCAACATTGAAATTATCCCTTCTCAACTTTTCGCATCGCCCACCGGATCTCCTCTGCCGTCATATCCGGATCAGAGGGATTGATGAGATTGCCAAAAATATCTGCCCCCACCACATGCTTCCGCAAACCAGGTCCTCGCAAAAGCGACGTAATGTGAATTTGCATGTGATAACCGTGGTCCACGCCATCTGTCGGTGCTTGCATCAATGCCAGAGTGTAGTGATACGGCGCGGCAAACAAACCGTCTAACCCGCCGAGAACATCGCACAATCCCGCAGCCAGATCGCGCCGCTCTTCCCCATCCAAATCCAGCAAACTCGCAGCGTGTGCCTTCGGCACAATGATCACATCATAAGGGAATTGTGCGGCAAACGGAACATAAGCCAGCACATGAGGACGATCAATGAGAATTCGCCGTCCATCTTCTACTTCGACGCGATTCGCGTCGCACACAAAACAGTGCCCCGTTTTCTCGCGATGGGATTCAAACATAGCCAATTGCGGTTTCACTATCAAATCGGGAATCTCGCAATACGCATAAACCTGTCCATGCGGATGCGGTTGAGAATTGCCCATCACCGTGCCCGAATTCTCAAAAATTAGCGGATACACAATTTCTGGCACCTTCCCCAACCGGTCGTAAATCTCTGCCCATGCGTCAACCACCTGAACGAGCGCATCCAGGGACAGCGTTGACAAACGTTGGGCGTGATTGGGCGTATAGACCACAACCTCGCACACACCTCGAGAGGTGCGCGAGAGATATGGACCCAATTGCGCCTGCGTTTGATAGGCATCCAATACCAACGTAGAAAAATCATTCTCAAATGTCCACACCCCTTTGTATTTTGGGTTCACATCGCCCATTGCGCGCGTATTCCCAGGACAGAGATAGCATTCGGGGTCATAAGCCATCTCATCCGAACCCTCCATGAGCTGCGTTTCTCCGCGCCAGGGCCTGTCTGCGCGATGGGCAGCGATATTGACCCACCGATTCCAAAAAGGATTGAACCGCTCTTCCTGCACAACTCGATAGCCATGCGGATGGAGCCGATGCCAGTGCCAGGCGGATTCCAGTATCTCATGTAGTGTTTCCCTCGTAGCCCACCCCATATCGCGCTGAATGCGACTCGCATCGGCAATAAGCGTTGCGGGATCGCCACTTCGCCGCGGTCCAATCGCTTCGGGAATCTCATGACCGGTTACTTCGCGCGCGGCTTCCAAAATCTCCCGCACACTCACGCCCTGTCCCCTGCCGAGATTGTACGTCGCAGACCGACCCCCTGCCAACAACATGTCCAGGCTCTTAATATGTGCATCGGCCAATTCCACCACAGAAATATAATCTCGTACAGCCGTGCCATCGGGGGTTGCATAATCATCGCCAAATACAGTCATCTTCTCGCGCTGCCCCAAAGCCACTTGCAAAACAAGGGGGATCAAATGCGTCTCGGGATCGTGATCTTCGCCGATCAACCGCGAAGAATCGGCACCTGCGGCATTAAAATAGCGGAGAACAACATATCGCCCCCCTGTCTGCAACTCGACATGGCGTAACATGCATTCATCCATCATTTTCGTGATGCCATAGACATTCGTGGGAATTTTTAGCAGATCAATATCTTCTTCGGAGAGTTTGAAAGCGATGTGTTTTTCATACCACCTCAAAAGGGTCTCAAAATCCACCGCAGCGGGCATCAACTGGCTTTTCTCAAAGCCGCCATCCGCGATACATTTCCGCTGGTAATTTTCCTTCAGCGGAATATATTCTGCGCGGGGTTCGCCATACGTCGCCGCCGTAGATGATTTCACGATGGGAACGCCCTTGCCCACATCCAACAAATTCCGAAAAGCAATCACATTATTCTCAAAATACCTGTACGGCTCATCCTGGGATTCTCCCACCAGCGTCCTGGCGGCAAAATCGATAATGCCACAAAAATTGTGTCTCTCAAAAACAGAGACCAGAGCACGACTATCGAGCAAATTGATATGCTCGAAACAAAATTGATCTGGCCCATACACCCTTTCAAACAAGGTGACAACTTCCCTATGTCCTGTTGACAGGTCATCCAGCACCACAACCCGGCGATGATCTTCCAACAGGCCCCGAACCGCGTGACTGCCAACATACCCCGCTCCCCCCGTCACCAAAACAGCATCCATCATACCTGCTCCTCTACAGAATGGTGTACAACGGGCTGTTTCCCAAGCCCGTTCATCTGAGAAAACATCACTTTGTACAATTCAATATACACATTGAACAAGCAGAGATTGAACTATTTTCAAAACGCGATATATACCTCGCATTTGTTTTGAACTTGACATCTCGCTATAAAGGTCTTATTTTTTTACATATAGACAACACACAGCTCTTTAACGTGTTATACCGTGTGTAAAAAAAGTCTATCTCGAAATCCACTATTGGATTCCGAGATAGATTTTTCATTTCATGGGATATTATTATGAATCGCGTTTATCTGACTAAAAATGGGTATGAGAAAATTCGAACTGAGTTGATCCGGCTGCAAACCAAAGAGCGACCAACTGTCATTGCAGCGATTAAAAAAGCGCGCGAGTTTGGCGACCTGAGCGAAAACGCCGAATACCATGCAGCCAAAGAGCGGCAGGCATTTCTCGAAAAGAAAATTGCCGAATTGCAAGAAAAACTCACGAACTCGGAAATTATCGACGAAAGCCAAATCCCCAAAGACAAAGCCTATCTGGGCGCGACGGTCAAATTGCAAGATAAAAAAAACGGCAGAGAAATGCAGTACACACTGGTCACCGTGGATGAAGCTGATTTTGACCAGAATAAAATATCGACTGCATCTCCCATTGGCAAAGCTTTGTTGGGCAAACGCGTTGGCGAGGTCGTCGATGTTCAAGTGCCCGTCGGCATACTCACTTATGAGATTCTCGATATCTCAAGAGACTGAATTTTTCATACAAACCAAAAGGCGACATTATCAGTGTCGCCTTTTTTTATTTAAAAAAAGGGCAAAGCGACATCCGCCGCTTTGCCCTTTAAACAATGCATAGAAAGATCAAGCGTCTTTTTTGTTTTCCTCTACAACTTCCTCTTCTTCCGCAGAAGCATCAGACTCGGTTTCCTCAACATCGGATTCGGTTATTGCGTCATCGGACACCAGCTCAATCAAACACAATTCACTGCTATCACCTCGCCTGGGACCCAGCTTGAGAATACGCGTATATCCGCCACCTCGGTCGGCAAATGAGGGACCAATTTCTTCAAATAACTTTGTGAGTACCACCTTATTCTGAATACGCCGCAAAACTTGACGCCGCGCATGCAAGTCGCCGCGCTTGGCAAAAGAGATCAATCGTTCGGCGACACCGCGCAATTCTTTCGCCTTTGGCACTGTAGTCCGCACCTTGCCGTTGGTAAATAGAGATGTGGCCATATTGTTGAGCATGGCTTTTCTGTGGCTCGCCGTGCGACCCAGCTTTCTGCCCCTTTTCCCGTGCCTCATTGGTTTCCTCGTTAAAAATCTTCGTCCAAATGGATGGGATCAGATTTGGCAGCGACGTCTTGATATTTGCTCACATCAATGCCAAATGCGATACCCAAATTTTCGAGAATAGCTGTCAATTCATTGAGCGATTTGCGGCCAAAATTGCGGAATTTGAGCATTTCGTTTTCCGTTTTTTGAACGAGATCTTCAAGTGTTATAATATTGGCAGCCTTTAAGCAATTTGCCGACCGCACCGACAATTCCAGCTCATCTACAGGCATCTTGAGCAGCGTTGCAATGCGGCGCGTTTCCTCATCGACAACTTCTTCCAATTCTTCTTCTGGCTCTTCTTCAAAGTTGATAAACAACTCGAGATGATTTTTTAATATTCTCGCAGCATGAGCCACCGCATCGTCGGGTCGCACAGCGCTGTTTGTCCAAACAGCCAGTGAAAGTTTATCGTAATCGGTCTGTTGCCCCACACGCGCATTATCGATTTCATAATGCACTTTTCGGATTGGGGAAAAAGCAGCATCCAGCACAATGGTCCCCATGGGCTGGTCTGCCTGTTTGTTTGCTTCTGCCAGCACATAGCCCCGGCCTTTTCCAACGGTGACTTCCATGTCGAGCACACCGTCTTTGTCGAGTGTTGCAATATGCAAATCGGGATTCATGACTTCGACATCGGCATCGACTTGCAAATCGCCAGCCTTGAGTTCTCCCGGTTCTTCTTTTTTGAAATATAGCAATTTGTCTGCATCTGTATGCATGCGCAGACAAATTTCCTTGAGATTTAGAACGATTTCCGTCACATCTTCCACGACGCCCTCAATCACGGTAAACTCGTGCTGAATGCCTTCAATTTTCACGGCCTTAACAGCAGCTCCTTCAATGGAAGAAAGCAAGACACGGCGCAGTGCATTCCCAATCGTAGCACCAAACCCGCGCTCAAGAGGCTGAACACTAAACAGGCCATAATTATCACTCAGACTTTCTTCATCGATCTGTACACCTCGAGGCATTTGAAAATTTTTCTCATTCATAAACAAAAGCTCCCCTGCTGCGCGTCTATTACTTGGAGTAGAGTTCAACGATGAGCTGCTCTTCAACAGGCGTTGGTATATCATCTCGCTTTGGATATTCTACAAGCGTACCGCTCAAATTCACTTTATCTACCGAAAACCAGGCCGATTGACCTGCATCACCAGTGCGCGTGAGTGCATCGTGAATGAGTTGCATCTGGCGACTTTTTTCTCGTACCTGCACAGTATCTCCCGGCGAAACCTGAAATGAAGGAATATCTACGGTTCGTCCATTGACAGCAATGTGGCGATGTCTCACGAGTTGTCGCGCTGATTTTCGAGATGGCGCAAAACCCAGACGATATATCATGTTGTCCAGACGACATTCGAGCATCTGCAAAAGCAACTCACCCGTCACACCCTTTCTGCGAGCGGCTTTTGAATAATACGTACGAAACTGATTTTCCAGTACGCCGTAGATACGCTTTGTTTTTTGTTTTTCACGAAGCTGAAGTGCGTATTCCGACGGCTTTCGACGCATGTTTTGTCCATGCATGCCGGGCGCATAACTTCGTCGGTCAAATGAACATTTGTCCATGTGACATCGCGCACCTTTGAGAAACAACTTCATGCCTTCGCGGCGACACAGTTTACAACTTGGGCCAGTGTATCTCGCCATTCAATATCTCCCTGTTTTCTTATGTTAAACGCGGCGTCGCTTAGGAGGGCGGCACCCATTGTGTGGAATTGGGGTAACATCTTTGATCGCTGAAATTTCCAATCCAGCTCCCTGCAGCGACCGCACGGCGGCTTCTCGCCCAACGCCAGGTCCTTTGACCCAGACTTCCACCCGGCGCAAACCCATTGCCATGGCTTCTCGCGCCGCATCAGTGGCAGCCAACTGAGCGGCATAGGGCGTACTTTTTCTCGACCCCTTAAACCCGACTTTCCCCGTTGATGACCAGGAAATAACTCTACCTTCACGATCACTTAGAGTGACAATAGTATTGTTAAAACTGGCATTGACATGTGCGACGCCATGAGCTTCAACGCGTCTATTCCGTCGTCTTCCTCTTCTGACCGCCAAACGACTCCTCCTTTGATTGTCCTGCGTTTAGCTATACCGTTCGTCTGCGACTGCCAATACCGGGTTTCTTTCCCTTGCGCGTCCTGGCATTGGTGCGCGTTCGCTGACCTCTCACCGGCAAACCGCGACGCCATCGCAAACCGCGATAGCATCCAATATCCATCAATCGCTTGATGTTCATTGCAACTTCGCTTCGCAGGTTTCCTTCAACCTTGTAATCGCCTTCGACAACTGAGCGCAATTTGGTGACTTCCTCGTCAGTCAAAGCATCTACGCGCGTATCAGGCGAAATCTGCGTCTGTGTCAAAATTTTTTGTGACGTGCTCAAACCAATACCCAAAATATATGTCAACGCAACTTCCACGCGCTTTTCTCTTGGAATATCTACACCTGCAATTCGGGCCATGCGATTGCGCCTCCTATAAGGTTATCCCTGTCGCTGTTTGTGTCGAGGGTTGACTTTGCAAATCACGCGCACGACACCGCGGCGGCGAATGATCTTGCAGTGATTGCAACGACGGCGAACAGATGATTGGACTTTCATAAATAAATCTCCAGCATTTTGGGTAAATCAAGCTCGGCGCCCTCGAATGCGGCCTTTTTTCATAAACCCATCGTAGTGACGCATCAGCAAATGCGATTCAACCTGCTGTAAAGTGTCGAGTGCTACACCGACCATAATCAACAAACCCGTGCCGCCAAACACTTGTTCAAGCCCCGGATGAACCCCCATAGAATTAATAATAAAGTATGGGCCAACGGCTATTGCAGCTAAGAAAATCGCACCTGGCATGTTGATTCGCGTAAGCACCCGATCGATAAAGTCCGACGTGCGTTTGCCCGGTCTGACACCGGGAATAAATCCGCCTTGCCGTTTCATATTATCAGCCAGATCAATCGGATTAAACACAATGGCGGTATAAAAATAAGCAAAGAAAATGACCAGCAAGGAGTAAATTGACCAGTAAGGCAATGACACCCAGGACATACTCGGCGTAAAAGCAGCCGCGAGATTTTGCATAAATACATTATTAGGGGCAAAGCCAGCCATCGTCGCAGGTAAAAACATAATGGCCTGAGCAAAAATAATAGGCATCACGCCAGAAGTATTGACTTTGAGCGGTATATGTGTGCTTTGCCCACCATATACCCGTCGTCCAACGACGCGTTTGGCGTATTGTACCGGAATTCTACGCGTGCCCTGTGTGATGAGTACCACCAGAGCGGTCAATGCAATAACGATTATTAAAACAGCTATTTCGATCAAAATTGGTTTGTCATTGGTCACAAAATCGCGATATTCCTGCCGCACGACAAAAGGCAATGCCGCAATAATGCCAATAAAAATAAGTAGCGACATTCCGTTGCCAATACCGTGTGCATCAATTTGTTCCCCCAACCACATAATCAACACGGTTCCAGCAGTAATTGTCAATACGGTCAACAGCCGGAAACCCCACCCGGGATAGAGTACGACCGAAAGTCCAGTCGCTGGCGACTGAAGGCTCTCCAGGAAAAAACTCACCCCCAGGGACTGTGCCGCAGCCAGTGCAACTGTGCCATATCGCGTATATTGTATAATCTTTTTTCGTCCTGCTTCCCCTTCTTTTTGCAGTTTTTGGAGGGATGGCACGACAGCACCCATCAATTGAAAAATAATGGACGCGCTGATATAAGGCATAATACCCAGTGCAAATACCGTCGCACGGGTAAATGCTCCCCCCACAAACATGTCGTAGAGACCAAAGATCGTTTGGCTGGTGCCTGCAAAAAATTCTCCCAGGGCAACCCGATCTATTCCGGGTATGGGAATCTGCCCTCCCAGGCGATAAATTGCCAGAATACCCAGCGTAAATAACACCTTATATCGCAGTTCCGGAATTTTAAAAACGCTCTTGACGCTCTCGAGCAACACCGCCTCCTCTCAGCCGAGCTCAGTCGGTTTTGGCCTCAACATCTCCGCCAGCTGCAAGAACTTTTTTTTCTGCCGCAGCTGATATTGCCTGAACCCGAATCTGCAATGGTACAGAAATTTCGCCTCGCCCCAAAATTTTCACAGGGCGTTTTGTAGAGGCAATCAAACCCGCATCTTTGAGCACTTCGGGAGTAATCTCACCCGAAAACTCCCTACTTGCCAAATCGTCGAGGTTTACGACCTGATAGGTCACCCGAAAAGGATTGTTAAACCCAACTTTCGGCAAGCGCCGGTGCAGGGGTGTTTGTCCCCCTTCAAACCCAACTTTGCGTTTGGATCCCGAACGCGCCCGCTGCCCTTTGTGCCCTTTACCTGCAGTTTTGCCTTTTCCAGAGCCGGGGCCAATGCCCAAACGTTTCTTTTTAGAATTTGTCCCCTGAGGCGGAGAGAGATTCCCAAGTTTCATTCTCACATCCCGCGTTTTAATTTTCTTCAACTTTAATCAGATGTGCAACAGCCGCCAGCATGCCGCGCAATTGGGGAGAATCAGCGTGTTCTACAGTATGCCGAATGCGGCGAATTCCCAACGCATCCAGTGTTCGTTGTTGTTTTTTTTGCCGCTTAATTGCACTGCGAATTTGTGTAACCCGCAGAGTTTTTTGCTCGCCCATCACGACCCCCGTACGGAAACCAATTCGGATTCTTCTACGCCTCGCAATAGTGCAAACATTCTCGCATCTTTCAACCGCGTTAATCCTTCCATCGCGGCTTTAACAGCATTCTGAGGATTTTGAGAACCCAATGACTTCGTCAACACATTTTGAACGCCAGCCAGTTCCAAAACCGCACGCACACCGCCTCCTGCAATAATACCCGTACCGGGCGCAGCGGGTTTGAGCAAAACGCGAGAAGCACCAAACCGTCCAATAATCTCGTGGGGCAATGTTCCATCAACGACTGGCACGCGCACCAGATTCTTTTTGGCATCGTCGGCAGCTTTGCGAATAGCTTCAGAGACTTCGCCCGCTTTCCCCATTCCAATTCCGACAATACCTTTTTTGTCACCAATTACACAAAGCGCATTAAAAGCAAAACGTCGTCCACCTTTGCGAACGTGAGATACCCGTTTGATGCTATTGTTGATAACGATTTCCGTCAGGTCTAAACCCGTGGCTTCAATTTTGCTCAAAATCGGCTCCTTAACATTAAAATTTCAACCCGCCTTCGCGTGCACCTTCAGCCAATGCTTTGACACGACCGTGATAGAGATAACCTGCGCGATCAAAAACAACCTGTGAGATGCCGGCGTCCCGCGCGCTCTCGGCCAATGCTTTCCCCACTTCACGGCTTTTATGGCATTTGCCTTCAATAGTTTGCAACTGATCTTTGAGCTGCGGAGCATTTGAGGATATGCCCATTAGAGAGCGTCCATTCACATCATCAATCAATTGCGCCTGAATATGTTTTAGACTCCTGAAAATCGTCAGACGCGGGCGATCAGCCGTTCCCAAAAGTCTCTTTCTAATGCGCATTTGACGACGCCTGCGCATCCTGGTCTTTTTAATTTGCTTGTCTGCCATTGAACAACCTCAAAATTTAAGCTACTGCTGCCTTGCCAGCCTTGCGCCGCACGTATTCGCCGCTATATCGGATACCTTTTCCCTTATAGGGTTCGGGAGGTCGAATATTTCGGATGTTCGCCGCTGTGCGTCCCACGAGTTCTTTATCGGCTCCACTAATCTTAACCAGAGCCTGAGAATTTTCGATCTCAGAGGGAGGCGCATCGACACTAAATTCAATTCCCTGAGGGGCTTCAACCGTTATCGGGTGACTGAACCCCACGTTGATGTCCAAATTTTTTCCTTTCATATCTGCGCGATATCCCACTCCAACAACAACCAGGTACTTCTCAAAACCAGCTGTCACGCCCTGAACAGCATTTGCTAATAAAGCACGCGTGAGGCCCCAAATAGATTTGTGATGCCGGTCTTCGGGATCTTCCACGGTGACAGAAAGGGATTCACCCTCTTGCACGACCTGTGTGAGCGGATGTAAAGGTACCTGTAAAGTCCCTTTAGGACCTTTTATTTCCGCCTCTGTGGCCCCAATTTGCACATTGACGCCGCCTGGAACTTCAATCGGCTGTTGACCTATTCTCGACACGATGCACTCCTTCCAGATCTCTACCAGACGCTACAGATAACTTCGCCGCCAACACCTTCTCGACGCGCAGTTCGATCTGTCAAAATACCTTTTGATGTCGATAAAATAGCGACACCCAATCCATTGAGTATTCGAGGAATTTCGTCTTTGCCCACATATTTTCTCAGACCGGGGCGACTTTCGCGCGTCAATCCTTGAATCGCGCTTTCCTCGTCGGGACTGTATTTGAGATAAAGGCGCAAATACCCCTGTCGGTTGTCGTCGATATACGCATAATTGTGAACAAAACCGCTTTCTTTTAAAATACGGGCAATCTCGCGCTTCATCCTGGAGCTCGGAATATCCACCTTGCGATGTCCGGCGCGACATGCATTTCGCACGCGCGTCAACATATCGGCAATCGGATCCGTCATCATATGTGCTTCCCCCTCAATTACCAACTGGCCTTTGTCACGCCGGGAATCTCACCAGCGAGGGCCAACTCGCGAAAACATATACGGCAAATACCAAATTTGCGCAAATAACCACGTGGCCTGCCGCATCTGTGACACCGATTATAGCGGCGGACCGCAAATTTCTGTTTGCGCTTTGCTTTGGCAATCATAGATTTTTTAGCCATATTGGACCTGACCTCGTGTTAATTCTTTTATTTAATCTTGATTTTGAAACGGCATGCCCATTTCGTTGAGCAGTTCAAAAGCCTCTTCATCCGTAGAGGCCGTGGTGACCAGGGTTACATCAAGGCCGCGAATTTTGTCGATTTGATCATAGTCAATCTCAGGAAAAATAATTTGTTCCTGAATACCGATCGTATAGTTGCCCCGACCATCAAATGAGCGCATTGAAAGGCCGCGAAAGTCGCGAATACGCGGCACAGAAAAATTGAAAAAACGGTCGAGAAATTCGTACATACGAGACCTGCGAAGCGTGACAGCACAGCCAATGGGTACACCCTGTCGCAGCTTAAAATTTGAAACGGCTTTCCGCGCCCTGCGAACTGAGGGCCGCTGTCCAGCAATGCGGGTCAAATCTTCAACAGCATTTTCAATGACTTTGGCATTGAGAACAGCTTCACCTACCCCCATGTTTAAGACAACCTTTTCCAATTTGGGCACCTGCATGCGATTTTTATACCCAAATCTTTGGATGAGTGCCGGTACAACTTCGTTCTCATAGTATTCTTGTAATCGCGTTGCCATGTCGTCCTCGTTATTCAACTTCGGGAATTTGCTCACCACTTTTTTGAGCAATCCGCACGCGCGCCCCATCTTCGAGGCGTTGAATGCGAATCCTGGTCCGCTCATCGGTTTGCGGATCGACGATCATGAGATTGGACACATGCAAGGGCGCTTCCTTTTCCACAATACCGCCTTGCTGATTATTGGGATTGGGGCGCGTATGGCGCTTGACATTGTTGATCCCTTCTACCAGCACGCGTTTTTTCTTTGGCCATACATTCAAAACGCGCCCACGTTGACCAGTATAAACACCGCTTATCACTTCAACTTGATCACCCTTGCGAATCCTCATCTCAACACACTTACCTTTCTTTATATCACTTCGGGCGCCAAAGATACAATGCGCATAAATCGCCTCTCGCGCAACTCGCGGGCAACGGGTCCAAATATGCGCGTCCCTCGAAGTTCGCCTTCCGCGCTGATCAAAACAGCGGCGTTGTCATCAAATCGAATATAGGACCCATCTGCCCTTCGCGTCTCTTTCTTTGTGCGGACGATCACGGCACGAGTAACATCACCGCGCTTTACACCGCTGTTGGGCTGTGCATCTTTAACTGAAACCACAACAGTATCACCGAGTTTGGCATACTTGCGCTTCGTGCCCCCTAAAATGCGAAAACACATCACCTTTCGGGCACCTGTGTTATCCGCACAATTTAATACCGAATATTCCTGGACCATGTTCTCTCCACCTAATGCGCCTTTTTTATAATTTCTACCAACCGCCAGCGCTTGGTCTTGCTCAAAGGCCGCGTTTCCACAACCATCACCTCATCGCCAGTTCTGGCTTCATTATTCTCATCGTGCGCCGTTAATTTTGAACGTCTTTGCATAACTTTTCCATAAAGGGGGTGTGGCACCTGCCGCCGTACCTCAACGACTATTGTTTTATTAGACTTGTCGCTGACCACCAGCCCTACACGTGTTTTGCGGTGCCTGCGAGTTTCCACCATACACCGATTCTCCTTAAAAATTACGCGGGAAGCTCTCGAATGCCTAACTCGTGTTCGCGCAACACGGTTTTTAGCCGAGCGAGATCCTTGCATGCATCTCGAAATGCAATTGGATTATCGAGCTGGCGCGTAGCCAACTGAATGCGGAGATTCACGAGTTCATCCTCTTGTTCAGCAATTCTTTCCCTTACATCGTTTGCAGTTAGATCTCGAATTTCACTCGGTTTCATTCGTCGTGTCCCCCGCGTTCTACAAAACGGACTTTAATGGGCAATTTCTGGCTGGCCAATTTGATTGCGCGTTGCGCACTTCCGCGTGGCACACCCTCAATTTCAAACAGAATCCGCCCGGGTTTGATGACTGCCACCCAGTATTCGGGATTGCCTTTGCCCTTGCCCATACGGGTCTCTGCTGGCTTAACCGTAAGGGGTTTATCTGGAAAAACGCGAATCCAAACTTTCCCACCGCGCCCCAAAGACTTGTTAATCGCCACTCGAGCAGCTTCAATCTGTCTGTTGGTAATCCATCCCGGTTCAAGGGCCTGCAAACCGTATTCGCCAAAAGAAATATTGGCTCCTCGAGAGGCCATACCTTTGCGACGCCCCCTCTGCTGCTTTCTCCATTTGACCCGTTTTGGCATTAACATAATAGCCGCTCCTGTCCCGACTTAAGTTGGCAGATGGGCATCCTGACCCATTTTTTCTCCGTGACAGATCCAGACTTTTACCCCTACAGTACCCGAGGTTGTATAAGCAGTAGATCTGGCATAATCTATATCGGCGCGAAGTGTGTGAAGAGGAACGCGTCCTGCAGGCTCTGATTTTTCAACGCGAGACATTTCCGCTCCACCAAGGCGCCCTCCACACACGACTTTAATCCCTTCAGCCCCCATGCGCACCGCCGAAGCAACGGCTTTTTTCATTGCACGGCGAAATGAGACGCGCTGTTCGAGTTGTCGGGAGATATTATCGGCGACGAGTTGAGCGTTGAGTTCTGGTCGCTTAATTTCATTGATGTTGATATAAATTTCTTTGCCCGTCAGGTGCTTTAATTCATCTCGCAATTTATCGACCTCTGCGCCTTTGCGTCCAATCACAATGCCAGGACGAGCGGTGTGAATCGAAATCGTCACCCGCTTAGGCGCACGCTCAATATCTATTTGTGCAACGCTTGCCCGCTGCAGACGACTGGTAATATATCGCCTGAGCATAAGGTCTTCTTGAAGCAGGCTGGCAAAATCGCGATTGGCAAACCAGCGAGAACGCCAGTCTTTTACAATTCCCAACCTCACTCCGATTGGATGCGTTTTCTGGCCCAAAGTATTTCTCCTATTCCTCGTCTGAAACAACCAGCGTGATGTGGCTATATCGCTTGCGAATCATGCCGGCAGCACCACGCGGCTGAGGACGCAACCGTTTTAACGCAATGCCACCATCTACAAACGCCTCTTTCACAAAGAGTGTTTCTTCGACTGCGGATTCTTCTTCGCGATTGACCGCATTTGCAACTGCGGATTGCAAGGTGCGCGCTACAATGCGCGCGGCCTTTTTAGGTGTAAATTGCAGAATGTGGAAAGCTTCCTCCACACCTTTACCCCGCACGAGATTAACCACCTGTCGCACCTTGCGCGGTGAAATTCTTGAATAGCGCAATACCGCCCGAGCTTCCATTTAAAATTCCCGTCTCAAAATATCACTGTAAAGAAGTGGCGCGTTCAGTAGATCGCCCCGCGCGCGCTCCCCGATGCGTGCGCGTGGGAGCAAATTCACCGAGTTTGTGTCCAACCATGTTTTCTGTGATATAAACGGGGATAAATTTATTTCCATTGTGCACAGCAAGCGTATGCCCCACAAACTCTGGCGCAATTGTCGATCGTCGCGCCCACGTCTGAATAACCCGCTTATTACCAGCCTTATTCATTTGCTCAATCTTTTTTAAGAGACTCGGCTCAATAAAAGGCCCTTTTTTAATTGACCGTGCCATAAAAAAAAACTCCTGATTACCTGCGTCTTTGAATGATCATTTGATCAGATTTATTTTTCTTTTTGCGCGTTTTATATCCTTTTGTGGGTTGTCCCCAGGGCGTCACCGGATGCCTGCCGCCTGTTGCTCGACCTTCTCCACCACCGTGAGGATGATCAATTGGGTTCATAGCAACACCACGCACTTTTGGACGTTTGCCCAACCAGCGAGTCCGTCCTGCTTTTCCGACAACAACATTTTCATGCTCTAAATTGCCAACCTGTCCAATGGTCGCATAACACGATACTAAGACCAACCGACGCTCGCCAGAAGGCAGGCGAAGAGTTGCAAAATTGCCTTCTTTAGCCATCACCTGAATTTCAGCACCTGCCGAGCGACCAATTTGTCCGCCTTTGCCTGGCTTGAGTTCAACATTGTGTACATTGCTCCCCAAAGGGATATTTGCCAGAGGAAGCGCATTACCTGGTCTGATCTCTGCATCTGCTCCTGAGGCAACCTCATCGCCAACACGTAAACCAATCGGGGCCAGAATATAGCGTTTTTCACCATCGACATAGTGCAGGAGTGCAATGCGCGCCGATCGATTTGGATCGTATTCAATGCTATGCACAATTGCAGGCACACCTACTTTATCGCGCTTGAAATCAATTCGGCGGTACTTGCGCCGATGTCCGCCACCGCGACGACGACTCGTGATACGCCCTCGATTATTGCGGCCCCCAGATTTTTTATTGGGTTCAACAAGGGATTTTTCAGGCGTATCTTTTGTAATCTCTTCAAAAGAAGAGACTGTCTTAAATCGCAACGAAGGCGTTGTTGGGCGAAACTTCTTAACGGGCATGAATTATCCTTCAAAAAAGTCGATGATATGTCCATCGGCAAGGGTGACAACAGCCTTTTTCCAGTTGGAACGGCGGCCTTGAAACCGTCCAAGCCGCTTGATCTTGCCGTGCACTGTACTCGTATTGACCTTTACGACTTCGACATCGAACATGGCTTCAACTGCACGCTGAATATCGACTTTGTTTGCACCACTGAGAACTTCAAATACATATTTATTGTGACTTTCCTGCAAATTAGAAGCCCGCTCGGTAATAATGGGACGCCGAATAATCTGCTTAGAATTCTTCACGAGGCCCCCCACAGATCACGAATGCGAGAAACCGCACTGCGTGTGAGAACCAGGACATCTGCATTGATCACGTCATAAGTGGAAACTTGCGAAACGGGTAATACGGAAAGTCTGGGGATATTCCGACAGGATTTGACGGTATTTTCAGCGATACCATCTGTCAATAGCAATATCTTTTGCCCCCGGATTTCAAGCATTTGTGTCATTTGTGCCATTCGCTTTGTTTTGGGCACTTCAAGCTCAAAATCTTCCAGAACAGATATGGATTCGCCGAGCACTTTTTGCGAAAATGCCGAGCGTATGGCCAATTTTTTGACTTTCTTGGGCACCCGTTCCCGAAAATGTCTCGGTCTGGGACCATGAGCCACCCCACCACCGATCAATATAGGCGATCCAGCTGTTCCCTTACGGGCACGACCCGTACCTTTTTGTCGGTACATCTTCCGTTTTGACCGATGGACTTCTGAGCGGGTTTTCGTCGAGGCATTGCCTTGCCGCTGATTGGCCAAATACGCTTTAACGACATAATAGATCGCGTCAGCCGATGGCTCAATTCCAAAAACTGTTTCGGGTAGCTCCATCGATCCGATTTCTTCACCATCAAGATTGCAAACCTCAACAGATGCCATAATCGCCTTACCTCAAATCAGTTGCGTTTCTCAATAACAACCGTAGCCCCTTTACCTCCTGGCACGGCACCTTTTAAGAGAAGCAAATTTTGTTCGATATCTACACCCACGACCTTTAATCCCCGAACCGTTACCTGCTGATCCCCCATATGACCTGCCATACGCATTCCCTTAAACACCCGCGAAGGATTCGAACTTTGGCCTATAGAACCAGGCGCGCGATGTCTATCGGATTGTCCATGGGTTTTGGGGCCACCTCTGAATCCGTGGCGCTTGACACCACCCTGGAATCCACGACCTTTTGATCGAGCCGCAACATCGACAACCTCGCCTACCTCAAACATGCTGACATTGAGTGTCTCGCCTATAGCATATTCGGAGACATCATCAACTCGAAATTCTACAAGGCCTCGATGGGGATTAACACCTGCCTTCTTGAAAATTCCTTGATCCGCGCGGTTCAGCCGATTGGGCCGAATCTCATCGTACCCAACCCTCAATGCCATATACCCATCCGAATCCCAATTTTTGATCTGCACAATGGGACACGGAGCAACTTCGAGAACCGTGACAGGCGTCAGCATTTCTGCGTCGTCAAATGCCTGTGTCATACCGATTTTTTTTCCAATCAATCCCAGCACGACTACACCTTGATTTCAATATCTATACCCGCAGGCAGGTCCAGCTTCATCAGAGCATCTACCGTTTGGGGCGTTGAATTGTGAATGTCGATCAGCCTTTTGTGTACGCGCATCTCAAACTGCTCGCGCGATTTTTTATCGACATGTGGAGATCGCAATACCGTATAGAGCGAGCGCCTCGTCGGCAGAGGAATGGGGCCTGAAATAAGCGCCCCAGTCCGTTTTGCTGTCCGAACGATTTCTTCAGCAGAACGATCCAGCGCATTGTGGTTGTATGCTTTTAGTCTAATTCTAATTTTTTGTGCAGGCACGAGGCATCCCTTCGCGGTTCTTATTCAACAATTTCAGTAATCACACCCGAGCCAATAGTTCGACCACCTTCCCGCACGGCAAATCGCAGTTCGGTCTCCATAGCGATTGGCGTAAGCAGTTCCACAGACATGGTCACATTATCGCCGGGCATCACCATTTCTACGCCATCGGGCAACTCGACTTTACCAGTCACATCCGTTGTGCGAAAATAGAACTGAGGTTGATAGCCGGTAAAGAAGGGTTTGCTGCGTCCGCCTTCTTTATCCGTCAGCACATAAACTTCGCCTTTAAACTTCTTGTGGGGGGTCACTGAACCTGGCTTGGCAACCACCATGCCGCGTTCAATTTCATCTTTGTCAACACCGCGAAGCAACAAACCGACATTGTCACCAGCCCTGCCCTCATCCAGCAGTTTGCGGAACATTTCCACGCCCGTAACCGTTGTATTGCGACTCTCGCGAATGCCCACAATCTCAACTTCCTCACCGACATTAACCACGCCGCGTTCAATGCGTCCAGTACCTACTGTACCGCGCCCCGTAATCGTAAATACGTCCTCAACCGGCATCAAAAAATCTTTGTCAATCTCGCGCACAGGCTCCGGGATATTTTCATCTACAGCTTCCATTAACTCCCAGATACAGGCACAATCTTCGGAATCGGGATCGTCAGACTCCAAAGCTTTGAGGGCAGAACCCTGGATCACTGGCACATCATCGCCGGGGAAATCATATTGGTCCAACAACTCGCGGACTTCCAGATCAACAAGTTCGAGCAATTCTTCATCATCGACCATATCGACCTTATTCATAAATACCACGATGGAAGGCACATTGACCTGGCGTGAAAGCAGAATATGCTCGCGGGTCTGAATCATGGGACCATCTGCAGCACTAACGACCAGAATCGCACCATCCATCTGCGCGGCACCCGTGATCATGTTTTTCACATAGTCAGCATGTCCGGGACAATCTACGTGGGCATAGTGCCGATTTTCCGTCTGATACTCCACGTGAGCCGTATTAATGGTGATTCCACGCTCTTTTTCTTCGGGTGCTTTGTCAATGTCGTCAAAAGGCATAAAATCGGCAAGCCCCTTAGCTGCCAGCGTCTTGGTAATAGCAGCAGTCAGCGTGGTTTTGCCGTGATCGACATGCCCGATTGTACCGATGTTGACATGGGGTTTGTCCCGTTCAAATTTTTCCTTCGCCATATTTTCCTCCTGAAAAGATCGAACGAAAATAAAAAAAACGCGTTCGCTTAAGTTGCAAATACATTGACTGAAGAGAGAATGTCTTCAGCGATGCTCTGCGGCATTTCCTCAAATTTGGAAAATTCCATTGAATAAATCGCGCGACCCTGTGTTATAGACCGCAACTTTGTTGCATAACCAAACATTTCACTCAGCGGCACAGTGGCCGAGATGACCTGTGCATCGGGGCGATTGACAATACCTACAATATGCCCCCGACGCGCATTCAAATCACCCATAACATCGCCCATATAGTCTTCGGGCACAACGACTTCCACATCAAAAACAGGTTCCATAAGATAAGTTTTAGCCCTTTTGGCTGCCTCCTGAAAAGCTATTGAACCAGCAATCTTGAAGGCTATTTCAGAAGAATCAACATCGTGATAGGAACCGTCAAACAGTTCAATTTTGACATCATCTATTGGATACCCCGCCAGGACCCCACCCGTCATTGCCTCCTGAATTCCCGCGCGCACGGCAGAAATATATTCAGACGGGATTGCACCACCTGTAATTTTATTCTCAAATACAAGTCCTGTACCGGGTTTACCAGGTTCCAGGTTGATAACCACATGACCGTATTGACCCCGACCTCCACTTTGACGGACAAAGCGCCCGTGAATATTTTGAACAGCGTTGCGGATGGCTTCTTTATAAGTGACCTGTGGTTTGCCAACATTGGCCTCAACCCTGAATTCGCGCTTGAGGCGATCCACAATAATCTCCAGGTGCAATTCACCCATCCCCGAAATAATGGTCTGTCCAGTGTCTGGATCAATAGCTACGTGAAAAGTAGGGTCTTCTTCGGTCAGCTTGCTCAGCGCGATGCCGAGTTGATCTTGATCAGCCTTGGTTCTCGGTTCAATTGCCACAGAAATCACGGGCTTGGCAAAATCCATTGATTCCAATATCACAGGCTCTTTTTCATCGCAAAGCGTCTCTCCTGTTGCCGTGTCTTTCAGCCCAACAACAGCCGCAATCTCACCCGCAGACACCGCATTGATCTCTTCCCGCTTATTCGCGTGCATTTGCAACATACGTCCGATGCGCTCGCGTTTGCCCTTATTGGCGTTGAGAACATAAGAGCCTGTATTTAAGTGACCTGAATATACGCGGAAGTAAGTCAACCGCCCGACATAAGGATCTGTCATCACCTTAAAAGCCAAAGCGGCAAAAGGCACTTCGTCGGAAACCGGACGAGAAACCCCAATGTCGAAGTTTTTGAGATCGTGTCCCACAATTTCAGGCACATCGCGAGGCGAGGGTAAATATGCGACAATAGCATCTAACAAGCGCTGCACGCCTTTATTCTTAAATGCCGACCCACAAAGCACAGGCACAGCAGTACTGTTAATTACGGCCTGACGCAAAGCAGCTTTAATCTCTTCCTCGCTGATATCTTCGCCTTCGAGAAATTTTTCCATCAAGGTGTCATCAAAGTCGGAGACCGCTTCCAGCAATTGCTCGCGGCCTTCATAGGCGCGTTCTTCCAGATCGTTTGGAATACTATCTTCCGTAAACTTGGTGCCTAAAGAATCATCCTCGTAGGTCACGAGTTTCATCTTGATCAAATCAATCAAGCCCGTAAACATCTCCCCAGCCCCTACAGGCAACTGAACGGGAACAAAATTGGCACCCAATCTTTCACGCATCATTTCTACTACGCGGTCGAAATCGGCACCCGTGCGATCCATTTTGTTGACAAATGCAATCCGAGGGACGGAATATTTGTCCGCCTGACGCCAGACAGTTTCCGATTGGGGTTCAACGCCTCCAACCGCGCAAAACAGCCCTACAGCACCATCTAAAACGCGCAATGACCGCTCGACTTCGGCAGTAAAATCAACATGTCCTGGCGTATCGATAATATTGATGCGGTGGTCATCCCAAAAACACGTTGTAGCCGCCGACGTAATGGTAATGCCGCGCTCGCGCTCTTGAGCCATCCAGTCCATGGTGGCAGCACCATCGTGCACCTCACCCATTCTGCGCAAAATACCCGTATAATAGAGAATGCGCTCGGTCGTCGTGGTTTTACCTGCGTCGATATGCGCCATAATCCCGATATTTCGGGTGCGCTCTAAGTCGTATTTTCTCGCCATCTTAGTCACTTACCAGCGATAATGCGCAAATGCGCGATTGGCTTCTGCCATGCGATGCGTTTCTTCTCGTCGCTGCATGGCACGCCCTTGCCCATTTGCTGCATCCATAAATTCACCAGCCAAACGCTGAGCCATTGTCTTTTCACCCCGTTCTCTGGCAAATAAAATTAACCAGCGAATAGACAGTGCAAGGCGTTCATCTGGACGGACTTCTTCGGGCACCTGGTAAGTCGCGCCACCGACGCGGCGCGATCTCACCTTGACAACCGGTTTGACATTGTCAAGTGCTTTTTCAAAAACCTCTAAGCCGGCATTTCCACTGCGATCTTCAACCAGATCAAGTGCCTCGTAAAAAATTCGTTCACCCACACTCTTTTTGCCTTTGCGAAACAAGCAGTTGACAAAACGCGTCACCAACAGGCTGCTGTATTTGGGATCTGGAGCCAAGTATCGTTTTTCCGCTCGCCGCTTTCGCATATCGGGATCTACCTCTTTTAAAATAAGGGGGATACGCCACCAAGGTGGTATCCCCCATGTTTTATCGAATAATAGGCACTTGAGATTAACCCGCTTTTTTCGTGCCGTATTTGGAACGACCTTGTTTGCGGTCTTCCACGCCAGTTGTGTCGAGTACGCCCCGAAGAATGTGATACCGAACAGAAGGTAGATCCTTGACGCGACCGCCCCGGATGAGTACCACAGAGTGCTCCATGAGATTATGCCCTTCACCCGGAATATACGCTGTTACTTCAAGACCATTCGTCAACCTGACACGCGCTACTTTGCGCAGAGCTGAATTGGGCTTTTTGGGCGTTGTAGTATAAACACGTGTACAAACACCGCGTTTTTGAGGACAAGCTCTCAAAGCAGGTGCAGAAGAACGCTTGCGCTTGGCTTTTCGTCCCTTCCGAACCAGTTGATTAATTGTGGGCAAACTCAACCTCCTTAATTATGGGAGACTTGTAATATACTAGGTGTATGAATGGCTGTCAAGTATTAATTGGAGGTAAACCAATGCTTTCCGTGTTCTCTTCTGCGAGGGCTTCAAAAACCTGCGATTCTTCCACCACATCTGTATCCAAATCGCGGTATTTCAAAGCACCTGTACCGGCGGGAATGAGGTGTCCGATGATCACATTTTCCTTTAATCCCAACAGCGTGTCAACCTTGCCCTGTACTGCTGCTTCGGTAAGTACTCGGGTAGTTTCCTGGAAAGAAGCTGCAGAAATGAAACTCTCGGTCAAAAGAGAGGCTCGGGTAATCCCCAACAAGACGGGATTGTTAGTTGCCGGATCGCCTCCTTCAACGAGAACCTTATCATTCTCATCGAGGAAGCGGAATCGGTCAACCAGTTCGTCTTCGAGAAAATTGGTATCTCCAGGATCTGTCACCTGTACTTTCTGCAACATCTGCCGGACGATGGTTTCAATATGCTTGTCATTGATTTTCACACCCTGGAGCCGATAAACCTGCTGAATTTCATCGACGAGATACTCCTGAACTTTTCGATCTCCCAAAATAGCCAGAATGTCGTGTGGATTTACTGACCCCTCAGACAGGCGGTCACCCGCGGTTACGTGATCACCTTCTTGTACGCGCAGATGTCGTCCATAGGGAATGGTGTATTTTTTTTCTTCGCCCTCATCAGCCGTAACCAAGACAACTCGAGAGCCTCTCACCATGCGACCAAAGCTCACCGAGCCGTTGATTTCGGTAACCACTGAAGCCTCTTTGGGGCGACGCGCCTCAAAAAGCTCAGCTACACGCGGCAAACCACCTGTAATATCTCGTGTTTTGCTGCGTTCACGCGAAATTTTAGCCAGCGTATCGCCATCTGCTACTTGGTCGCCATCGCGCACCACCAGTCGCGCTCCCAGGGGAATGATATAATGGCCCAGTTCTTTGCCATCTTCATCAACAACCTTAATGTGCGGCGATAAGGTGCGGTCTCGGTGCTCAATCACGACCAGTCCGGCAATGCTGGTGGTTTCATCAATTTCTTCGCGATATGTCACTCCTTCTACGAGGTCCCCAAACTGAACTTTACCAGCTTTGGGCGATACGATCACATTATTATAAGGGTCCCATTCGTAGAGTGCCTGGTCCTCTGCCACATCTTGTCCTTCCGCCACTCGCAACACAGCTCCATGCGGCACGTGGTAGTGCCCTCCCCTTACACGACCCTGATCATCTTGTACTTCGATCTCGCCGTTCCGACCGACCACAACCCATGAATCTTCATCGCGCTGCACAAACTCGAGATGTTTAAAGATGACTTTTCCCGCACGCTTTGCACCAATCTCGGCCTGCTCGGCAATGCGGCTGGAAGTACCCCCAATATGAAAGGTGCGCAATGTCAACTGTGTTCCGGGTTCGCCCACACTCTGCGCAGCAATAACACCCACGGCCTCTCCAATATCAACGGGTAGTCCGGTGGCGGGGTTGCGGCCATAACAGGCCATACAGACCCCTCGTCGAGTTTCACATGTCAATACGGACCGCACCCAGACGCCTTCAATACCCGCATCGGCAATTTTGTCGGCCAATCCTTCATCTAATAAAACGCCGGCTTCAACAATGCGGTCCCCTGTAATGGGATCTTCGACATCTTCCAGCACTGTGCGTCCTACAATGCGGTCAGATAGCGATTCAACAACTTCTTCGCCTTCCTTCAGGGCTTCCATTTCAATGCCCAATATCGTTCCGCAATCGGATTCAGAAATAACCACATCTTGCGATACATCCACCATGCGACGCGTCAAGTAGCCAGCTTCAGCAGTCTTCAAGGCCGTATCGGCCAGCCCCTTGCGACTGCCGTGCGTCGAAATAAAATACTCAAGCACGGTCAGACCTTCTTTAAGTGACGAAATAATAGGTGTTTCAATAATTTCGCCAATCGCTCCCGTCAATTTCTTTTGCGGTTTATTCATCAGCCCGCGCATACCACCGAGTTGCTTGATCTGATCGTCGTTTCCTCGTGCGCCCGAATCCTTCATAATCCAGATTGAATTGAAGCCTTCTTCGGCTTTTTCAAATGCACCAATCATGGCTTGGGCAATGTGATTGGTCGTATGCTGCCATACATCAATCACTTTGTTGTAGCGTTCGCCCTCGGTAATAGCCCCGATCGCGTGTTGTTCAATAATTTTTTCGACTTCGCCCATAGCATCGGTAATCAATTCTTCCTTTTCGGGGGGCACGACCACATCGCTCACCGCAATCGAAATACCCGACTGCGTCGCATAATCGTATCCCAACTGCTTCAATCCATCGAGAAAATCTGTCGTAATGCGGTTGCCATACCGACTGTGGACTTCAGAAGAAACTTTGCGGATGCCTTTGTCATCGATCAATTCATTGATAAAGGGCATCGTTTCGGGCATAATTTCATTAAAAATAACGCGTCCAACCGTGGTTGTTATGAGTTCACCATCTATGCGAACACGCACGGCTTCATGCAGGTCAATGCGTTCAAAATCATACGCCAAGAGAGCTTCATCGGTACTGCTAAAAGTTTTGAGATTATCTTCCTTGCCGTGAACAATTTTTGTCAGATAATACAGACCTAAAGCTATTTCCTGGGGTTTATCGACCACAACAGGCGATCCATCGGCGGGTTTGAGCAAATTGTTTGACGACAGCATCAACACCCGCGCTTCAATCTGGGCCTCGAAAGAAAGCGGCAGGTGCACGGCCATCTGATCACCGTCGAAATCGGCATTAAATGCCGCACAGACCAGCGGATGAATGCGAATGGCTTTGCCTTCTACGAGCACGGGTAAAAACGCCTGAATGCCCAGGCGATGCAATGTTGGGGCGCGATTGAGCAAAACGCAGTGATCCTGGATAATTTCTTCGAGAATATCCCATACTTCAACGCGCTCGCGTTCGACTAATTTCTTCGCACTTTTAACGGTTTGGACGAGGCCCTTTTCTTCAAGCCGTCGAATAATAAATGGCTTGAATAATTCCAGAGCCATATGTTTGGGTAGCCCGCATTGATAAAGCCTTAAATGAGGATCGACCACAATCACAGAACGACCCGAATAATCGACGCGTTTACCCAAAAGATTCTGGCGGAATCGCCCCTGTTTACCCTTGAGTAGATCGGAAAGCGACTTGAGGGATCGGTTGCCATCACCGCGAACAGCACGAGACCGACGGCCATTGTCAAACAGAGCGTCAACGGCCTCCTGGAGCATGCGTTTTTCATTGCGTAAAATGACTTCGGGTGCTTTGATTTCAATCAATTTTTTGAGCCGATTATTTCTATTGATCACGCGGCGATATAAATCATTGAGATCCGAAGTTGCAAACCGCCCGCCCTCTAAGGGTACGAGAGGACGCAAATCGGGTGGGATGACGGGAATCACATCGAGAATCATCCAATCGGGCTGATTATCCGATTGGCGGAACGCCTCAACGACCTTGAGGCGTTTGAGTGCCTCCTGTTTGCGCTGCACCGAAGTCTCGAAACGAGCTTGCGTTCGCAGTTCAGCAGACAAGTCCTCAATATCGATTTCAGACAGCAGTTTTTTGATCGCGCCAGCCCCCATATCGACATCAAATGAATACCCCTCATCTTCGAGATCAATCACCTCATCTTCAGTGAGCAAATCCTTGAATTTGAGATCGGGAGCATCACCGGGATCCAGCACCACATACGATTCGTAGTAAATGATTCGCTCGAGATTGCGAACGGAAAGATTGAGCAAATACCCCATGCGAGATGGGAGCGACTTAAAAAACCAGATATGTGTCACTGGAACCGCCAATTCGATGTGTCCCAGCCGCTCTCGTCTGACTTTTGATTGGGTCACTTCTACCCCACACCGATCACACACTACACCCCGATATCGAATGCGCTTGTATTTACCGCAATGGCACTCCCAGTCTTTGACAGGCCCAAAAATGCATTCGCAAAATAATCCGTCACGCTCGGGCTTAAAAGACCGATAATTGATCGTTTCGGGTTTGGTAACCTCGCCGCGCGACCACCCTCGGATGGTATCTGGCGAAGCCAGTTGAATGCGAATAGAATTAAAATCTAAGGGTTGATTGGCAAAATTGGTATCGGCCACGAGAGAACCCCCTTTTAAAATCTTATGTCGTCAGTCAATCGCGTTTTCAAGTACCACGTCCAAACACAGGCTTTGCAATTCTTTGACCAGAACATTAAATGATTCTGGCACACCGGGTTCGGGTGGATTTTCTCCCTTCACAATGGTCTCGTAAATTTTGGATCTGCCTGCCACATCGTCGGATTTGACAGTAAGCATTTCCTGTAACATGTGTGCAGCACCATAAGCTTCGAGCGCCCAAACTTCCATTTCTCCAAAGCGCTGTCCTCCAAACTGGGCTTTGCCGCCCAAAGGCTGTTGTGTGACCAGTGAATAGGGTCCAATTGAACGTGCGTGGATCTTGTCGCTGACCAGATGCGACAGTTTCAACATATAAATGATGCCGACCATCACTTCTTTATCAAACGGTACCCCTGTTTTGCCATCGTAAAGGAGCGTTTTTCCGTTTTCGGGCAAATCAGCTTTTCGCAACATATCCTGGACATCGTCCATGCTCGCGCCATCAAACACAGGAGTCGCAAAGTGGAGATCCAGTTTGTGGGCTGCCCAACCCAAATGGGTTTCGAGGATTTGGCCAAGATTCATGCGAGAGGGTACACCGAGCGGATTCAAAACCAGATCAATGGGCGTGCCATCGGGCAAATAGGGCATATCTTCTTCGGGCACAATAATCGAAATTACACCCTTATTGCCGTGTCGTCCGGCCATTTTATCCCCTACCATCAGCTTTCTTTTGCGAGCGACATACACCTTAACCAGTTGCACAATGCCCGGCGGAAGTTCATCTCCGCGCGCGATTTTTTCAAGCTCTCGCTCGAGTTCTTCTTCCGCCTGCTGCATCAAGTGGTCGGCCAGTTCAATCAGTCGATCCACCTTTTGGCTTGTCGCTGGACTATCACACCAATCCCCATCGGGTGTCACTGTGCCCAGGTCAAATTTTTCCAGCGATCTTTCATTCAACGCCGTGCCAGCCTTTGCAACTACCGTACCCTCTTCATCGCGCAGGGTATTGACTCTGCGGTTTTTGAGAAGAGCTAAAACCTGCTGATCCCGGCTTTGTTTTAATGACTCAATCTTAGAAGCAATGCGTTTTTGAGCAACTCTGGTCTTTTCTTTATCTTCATTTCGCGTCTTTTCATCGCGCTCTTTGCGAGAAAAAACTTTGCGATCCATGACCACGCCATCCATTCCTGGAGGAGCTTTAAGCGATGCATCGCGCACATCGCCGGCCTTCTCGCCAAAAATCGCGCGCAACAAACGCTCTTCAGGTGACAATTCAGTTTCGCCCTTCGGGGTCACCTTCCCAACGAGAATATCGCCCTGATTGACCTCTGCTCCCACGCGAATGATGCCGTGCTCATCCAGATTGCGAACAGCTTGCTCACTAACGTTGGGAATTTCACGCGTAATTTCTTCTGTGCCGCGTTTGGTATCGCGAACCTGGAGCTCAAATTCTTCAATGCTAATTGAAGTAAAAATATCCTTTTTAATGAGCCGCTCAGAAACAATGATGGCATCTTCGAAGTTGTACCCATGCCACGACATAAACGCCACGAGCACATTGGAACCAAGCGCGAGATCTCCCCTGTCTGTGGCACAACCATCAGCCAATAACTGACCTTTTTCAACTTTATCACCAACTTGTACGGCCGGACGCTGGTTAATACAAAAATCTTGATTGGATCGCTTGAATTTGGTCAGATCGTAAATGTCCTCATCAGACAGCGAAATGGTTTCAATACTGCGCCCTTTTCGGCGCTTAACGACAATTTTGTCGGCACTGACATACGTTACAACACCGGCGTTTTTCGCAATAATGACAGCTTTTGAATCAACGGCAACTTTGCGCTCGAGACCCGTTCCAACACGCGGGGCATCCGTAATTAAGAGAGGCACACCTTGCCGCTGCATATTGGACCCCATCAACGCGCGGTTGGCCTCATCGTGCTCGAGAAAAGGAATAAGTCCGGCGGCAGCACTCACAAGTTGGAAGGGTGAAACATCCATGTAGTCAATCGCATCGGGATCGACCACGGGAAAATCGCCTCGCCGCCTCGCCTGCACGACATTATTTTCAAATTCGCCCTTGTCATCAAGCGCCAGATTGGCCTGTGCAATGGTATGGCGATCTTCTTCATCGGCGGGCAAATATGCAATATCCTGTGAAACTTTGCCACTTTTGACCTTCCGATAGGGAGTCTCGAGAAAGCCGAAGGGATTGACCTTGGCATAAGTTGCCACAGACACAATCAGGCCGATATTAGGGCCTTCGGGCGTTTCGATGGGACAAATGCGGCCGTAGTGTGTATGATGCACATCGCGCACCTCAAACCCCGCCCGGTCGCGCGTTAATCCCCCCGGTCCCAATGCCGACAAACGGCGTTTGTGGGTCAATTCGTCAAGCGGATTGATTTGCTGTAAAAACTGTGATAATTGGCTACTGCCAAAAAAGGCCTGAACCACAGTAGATACAGTCCGCGCGTTGACCAGATCGTGGGGAGTAAGTTGCTCAGAATCGCGCAAACTCATGCGCTCCCTAATCGTGCGCGCCATGCGCGCCAAACCAATACTAAACTGCTTGGAGAGCAACTCGCCAACAGAGCGCACCCGCCGATTGCCCAAATGATCGATATCATCGGTAAACCCCTCCCCCATAGCCAAGATAAGTAGATAGTCAATGACTTTAATAAAGTCATCAATACACAGCATGGTGAAGTCGAGCGGAATATTATCGATCATATCCAAACGCTGGTTAATACGATAGCGCCCGACAGTACCCAGATTATAACGCCTGGGACTGAAAAAATTTCGCTCGAGCAATCCGCGAGCAGTTTCAATATTGGGAGGATCGCCAGGACGCAGCAGGCTATAAATCCGCGAGAGTGCTTCTTCCTCATTGTCACACGGATCTTTGTCCAGCGTATTAGTAATAATCCCACCGTCGTTTTCGGGGTCGATATCCATCACTGTGATTTTGACGATCCCATTTTCCTTAAGGGCTAAGAGATGCTCCTCCATCAACGTGGTATATGCTTCGACAATTACTTCTCCCGTCTTTTTATTTACCACATCTTCGGTAACAATGTTATCGACGAGTTCTTCAGAAACTTTCACGGCGTTATCACCGTGAAAAATGCCCAGAATTTCCTCGGACTTGTCAAATCCCAACGCTCTCAACAAAGTCGTGACCGGCAGTTTGCGTTTGCGGTCGATATGAACGTACATAATATCGTTGATATCGAGACTAAATTCGAGCCATGCACCGTTGTCGGGAATAATTCTGGCGGAAAATAAACGCTTGCCATTTGGATGAATAGCATCGTCAAAAAATACGCCAGGAGACCTGTGTAATTGGCTCACGATCACGCGTTCTGAACCGTTGATGACAAATGTACCTTCATCGGTCATCAACGGCAATTCGCCTAAGAACACTGTCTGCTCGACGATATCTTTAACGCGAAATTCGCCATTTCCCTGCTTTTCTCGAGAAATCAGACGAAGCGTTGAACGCAGAGGCACGGCATAGGTCGTACCGCGTTCGAGACATTCTTGCACATCGTATTTGGGAGTTCCAACGGAATAATCGACAAACTCTAAAGAATAGAGATTGTGGGCGTCTGTGATCGGGAAGATACCTTGGAAGACCGCCTGGAGGCCTTGTTTCTCGCGTACTCCAGGCGGTATATCCTTCTGTAAAAACCAGTCATAAGAATCGAGCTGGATATCCAGCAGATTCGGCATTTCGATTGCAGACGTGAGAGTTCCGTACGATTTCCGGTCAATAAATCCTCTATCTGCCAAGGGCTCACGCTCCTGTGCTGGAAGGCTAACGGTCAGTTACGGATTTGTATTGCTGCACAAACTTACAACAACCCTACTTGAGTTCCACCACCGCACCGGCTTCTTCCAGTTCTGCCTTGATCTGTTCGGCTTCTTCTTTTTCCACGCCTTCTTTAACGGTATTGGGGGCCCCATCAACCAGAGCTTTGGCTTCTCTGAGCCCCAACGAGGTAAGGCTGCGAACAACCTTGATCACCTGGATTTTTTTGTCTCCAGAAGACGACAAAATCACATCAAATTCTGTCTGCTCTTCAACAGCGGGAGCAGCATCACCGCCACCGCCACCAGGTGCTGCAACAACTGCTGCCTGTGCAGTCACACCAAATTTTTCCTCAAGTGCTTTGACCAATTCGGCCAACTCGAGCACCGAGAGTTTTTCAATTTCGCTAATGATAGATTCAACAGCCATAAATATACCTCCGTCCAGCAATGAATTGGGTGGGTAATAAGCGGGCTATTCGCCGCCTTCTTCCTTTCTTTTTTCCGCAACAGCTTGAAGTGTACCAACGAGTTTTTGCAAAATGCCATTCAGCGTAAAGGCAAGGCCGCTTATCGGGCTTTGTATTGCAGATACCATCTGGCCCAGCAGAACATCGCGCGAAGGGATTTCGGCCAGTCGCTCAATCTGGTCTGCAATAAAGACCTCGCCATCGATATACCCGGCTTTAATCGCGGGCTTGCCATCGGTTTCTTCAGCAAATTTGGTCAAGACACGAGCTGGTGCTACGGGATCTCCATCGGCGCAAACAAGCCCTGTGGGGCCGCGGAACACATCGTCGAGCCCCTCAACTCCGGCTTGTTTAACCGCCAGTTTAGCCAACCGATTTTTTATTACGAGATAAGAAACAGACTCTTCGCGGAGTTGCTTGCGCAACAGGGTAAATGAAGGAACGTCTAACCCCGTAAAATCAGTTAAATACAACCCTTTGGCTCGTTTTAAGATATCTGTCAACTCTGCGACAGTAGCCTCTTTTTCAGCAGTCGGCATTTCTGTACCTTCCTTAATCAATTGGCCGCCAGTGCCGTGCGGTCCAGGCGTATCCCCGGTCCCATTGTGGTAGATAATGTGACCGAACGCATGTATTGTCCTTTTGTAGAAGATGGACGCGCTCTGATAATTGCATCGATCAATACCTGAGCATTCTCCTGAAGACGCTGTGCATCAAAAGACGCTTTGCCTACAGGCGTATGCACATTGGACGTTCTATCGACCCGATATTCTACACGCCCCGCTTTGGCTTCCTGCACAGCACGAGCCGCATCGGGTGTCACCGTGCCACTCTTGGGATTGGGCATCAGGCCTCGAGGGCCAAGAATGCGTCCCAATCGCCCGACCTGTCCCATCATGTCGGGCGTGGCAATCGCCACATCAAAATCTGTCCATCCGTCATTGATCTTTTCCACCAGGTCTTCGGCACCTACAAAATCTGCTCCCACTGTTTCGGCAGCAGCGGCAGGCTCACCTCTGGCAAAAACTGCAACGCGCACGGATTTGCCCAGCCCGTGTGGCAAGACTACTGTGCCGCGAACGAGTTGGTCGGATTGTCGCGGATCAACGCCCAGTCGGAACGAGAGCTCAACTGTTTCGTCAAATTTCCGAGTGGGCATTTTTTTTAAGATATCAACGGCTTCTGCCAGACCGTAATGCGTTTGGCGGTCAAAAAGCGCGGCCGCTTGTTTATAGCGTTTGGATTGCCCTCGTGCCATATATACCTCCGGTCAATTGTTGACGGTCAGACCCATACTGCGAGCCGTTCCCGCAATCATGCGCTTGGCTGCCTCAATGCTACCCGCGTTGAGGTCTTGAACTTTCATTTCTGCAATTTCCTGGAGTTGAGCATCGGTCACGGACCCCACTTTGTCCCGATTGGATTCCGGCGACCCTTTGGCAATCCCCGCTGCTCTCTTGAGCAACACGGCTGCAGGCGGACTCTTCAACTCAAAAGTAAAGCTCCTATCTGCATAAACAGTAATAATCGCGGGAATTATCAAACCCTGTTTATCCTGAGTTTGTGCATTAAAAGCTTTGCAAAACTCCATAATATTGACGCCGTGCTGTCCCAAAGCTGGACCAACCGGCGGTGTGGGCGTCGCCTGTCCAGCGGGAATTTGTAACTTGATTGTTGTGAGAATTTTTCTTGCCATTAAAGCCTCTCGTTATCGCGATTCGACTGCTTCTTCAACCTGTAAAACATCTAATTCCACGGGTGTGTTGCGCCCAAAGATGCTAACCATCACTTTGATCTTGCTCTTTTCTGGATTGATGTCATCAACCAGGCCAATAAAATCGCTGAATGGACCATCGATCACCTTGACCCGGTCGCCCACTTGATAGGGCACATCAGAAGTTTCCTCAACCGGACGACGCTCAATTTGTCCCAAAATGCGGTTCACTTCTTCTTCGCGCAGAGGTTGTGGTCTTCGACCAGGACCAACAAAACTCGTCACACCTGGCACACTGGTAACAAAATATAGGGACTCTTTGTCCATATCCAGTTCAACCAAAAGATAACTGGGTAAAAATTTCTTGAGGGATGTCGTTTTCCGTCCATCCTTCATCTCGACGACTTCCTCAGTAGGCACGATCACCCGACCAATTTTGTCGCCAACATCAATGTTTTCTTTGGCGGCTTCAATATAGCTCTTGACCTTATTTTCGTGCCCAGAATAGGTGTGGACAACGTACCATTTCATCGGTCGAAGACTCCCTAACAAAAATCCTTTAAATCAGGATAAACTCCATAATACTCGCCAAAAAAGTATCCACAATATAAATGAATCCGGCCAGTGCAAGTGACAATATAAGCACAATTGTAGTCGATGACTTGAGTTCGTCACGAGTAGGCCAGGTGACCTTTCCCATTTCAACGCGCACTTCGCCGATAAATTGACTGATTTTACCAAACATAATAAAATAAAAAAATGGCAGGCCAGGCAGGACTTGAACCCGCAACCGTCGGTTTTGGAGACCGATGCTCTACCAGTTGAGCTACTGACCTACCCAAAAACAATGGAGCCCACGACCGGACTTGAACCGGTGACCTCTTCCTTACCAAGGAAGTGCTCTACCGTCTGAGCTACATGGGCTTTGGGCAATCCCCACTTGAGGTTCTGGAGCGGGAAACGGGACTCGAACCCGCGACCCTCAGCTTGGAAGGCTGACGCTCTGGCCAACTGAGCTATTCCCGCCCGGCTATGTATAAAAAACAACCCTTTTCTACAAAAGGGATCGGTATTGCCAAAAAATAATTTTCCGAGAATGAACAAAATATGAAAAAGACAGTCTCAGGTCAAGAGAATTTTGTATAATTCAAACCCGTGATAGATATCAAAAAATGGGAAATCGGTGTTTTGTAATGCGGGCCTAACTTGCCCGCTGTGTCTTGGGGGAGGAAACTATTGGAGTTTTTGGTGGGGGGTGGCGGATTCGAACCACCGAAGGCATAAGCCAGCAGATTTACAGTCTGCCCCAGTTGGCCGCTTTGGTAACCCCCCAATCTATAACAGCTTGAAAAAAATACCAGAAGATATTTTGATAGTCAAGACCAAAATTGCTCAACGCCAATTGCAGATTGACAAATCTGCCTACCTTTGCTATTTTCCGAGTTCAATTTTCCGCATTCAACTTTCTATCAGATGTCTGGCGTGAAAGGAGTAAAATGACCGACCCCATTCAAAACTATGCGCGTATTGGTATTGTTCACTTTATGGCCTATAAAGCTTGCCTTGGCGGCGAAGGTCCCATTTTGGAAACCCTGGAAAAAATCGCCCTTGATCCCTATTTCCAGGTCGTTGAAGTCACCCACATGAAAGACCCACAGGTGCGAGCACAAGCACGCGACTTGCTCAGTGCTGCCCACATGGATGTGGCTTTTGGCGCACAACCCATTCTACTGGGCAACCAGTTCAATATCAATGCTCCTGATGTCGCCCACCGTCAAAGTGCTGTTGACGCTGTCAAAGCGGGAATCGACCAGGCCGAAGAACTCGGTGCTCCAGGCTGTGCCCTGCTTTCAGGCGCAGATCCGGGTTCCGAAGCCCGCGAAGAAGGTCTCGACCTGCTGGTAGATTCTTTGAGTCAACTCTGCGAGTATGCTGGCGAAAAGAATATGGATATTGTACTTGAAACCTTTGACCGCGTACCGTATGGCAAAAATTGTATTGTGGGACCTAACGCCCTCGCCGTTGAAGTCTCAAATCGTCTCAGACGTCAGTATCCCCACTTTGGCCTGATGCTCGATTTGAGCCATTTCCCACTTCAGGGTGAAAGCACGGCTTACGCCATCAACATCGCCCGGGACCACATCGTCCACATGCACATCGGAAATTGCGTAATGTCCAACCCCAATCACCCGGCCTATGGCGATAATCATCCCCGCTTTGGCTGCGAAGATGGCGAAAACGACGTACCCGAAGTAGTGGAATGTCTCCGCGAACTGCTCAACATCGGTTATCTCGACCCCGATAAGCGCCCCATCTTGAGCTTTGAAGTCGGCCCAATGGAAGGGGAATCCTCGGAAATCATTATCGCCAATGCCAAGCGCGTACTCGACGAGGCCTGGGCGCAAGTCTAAAAGCGCAAGCGAATCTACGATAGTAGTTGGGTGGTTGGGCGGGGTTCGTCTATGAACTGGCCTGAGAGGCGGCCAGTTGTACACCGCTCCGTCTATTCGTGCTATAGTCGGACTTTCCCGAAAGAGAAGGCCCGACTATTTTTTAATCGCGAAATACTCAATTCCAATATTCACTTCGTGCAGGCGGTCCAGGCTTTAATGTCCTGCGGATCAACAGACCCAAAACTCGGGTGAACACCACCAACAAAAAAAAATTAAACATCGAAGCAAGTATCAAACCCACCCAGGACAAGTGTTCCAATATCAAACTGCCGAGCAGAGATATCCCAAACAGACCCAAACACGCCTGAATGTAATCGATCCGAACAATCTGGCGCAAATCCCGCCAAACAGGCCCTGGTTCAAATGCCATCCACACGCGCCCTTCGGCAGCAAATCGCGTAAATACAATGGGGAAAAAAACGTAAAAAAAGATAATCGTGAATAGCAGCAACAGCGCCGATGTCCCGGCCTCTTCTACAGAACTCGGCATCAGACCCAATACCGAAACCACCATTGCAAAACCCGCAATTCCAATGACACTATATCCCAGGACAATGAGGAACAACCAGAAACCCGCCACCCCGTAAGCCCACCAATTGCTCCAAGAAGGCAAGTTAAGCGATTCAGTACCGTTGAGTGCATCGACAAAAATTCGGTATAAGTAACCCCAGGCAATGAACAATAATCCAAAGGTTACAACCAGCAACACACCCGCCATCTCAAGTCCAATTTGCCCGGTGAGAATCAGCACCAGAACCAGTGTGGGCAGCAAATTTAAGACGCCACCCGGGATAATTTTTTGCCACCAGCCAGGCGTCTGAAACAGGGTGCGGAGTGTATTAAATAAAATAATGCCAAACATAGCTTTCCACTGGTCAGACTGCGTCAAGTGCCCGTCCGACATCGGCAATAATATCCTCGGTGTCTTCAATGCCTACGGCATAGCGCACCAACTCATCGGCAATCCCAATTGCCAATCGGTCTTCGCGCGCCAATTCGTAATACGAAATAGATGCGGGATGCGAAACGAGGCTCTCCACACCTCCCAGACTGGCCCCGATACACGGGATTTGCAAGCGGTCAATAAAAGCCAGTGTACCTGCCTCATCAGCATCTAAATCAAAACTCACCAGCCCGCCAAATCCACGCATCTGCGCTTTGGCAACATCGTGGTGTGGATGGCTTTCCAAACCCGGATAATACACGCGCTTTACCCGATCGTGCTTTTCCAAAAACTGCGCCAATAGTAGCGCCGTTTCATTTTGCTTACCCATTCGCAGTGGAAAAGTCTTGATCCCCCGGATCAGCAAATAAGCGCAATGCGGATCGATCACCCCTCCCAAAATACCTCGATAGTCGCGAATCGCACCAACAAGGGGCGCATTGCCCAGCACAGCACCAGCCATCAAATCGTTGTGCCCCCCCAAATACTTGGTCGCCGAATGAATGACCAGATCAACGCCAAATTCGAGCGGACGCTGGTTTAAGGGCGTGGCAAATGTGCTGTCAATAATCGTCTTAATCCGATGCCTTCTTCCAATGTCAACCAGCTTTTCCAGATCGATCACATTGAGGTGTGGATTTGTCGGAGACTCGGAAATAATCACCCGCGTGTTATCTCTGATTGCGCCTTCCAATTCGGCGTAATCACCCGCGTGAACAAATGAGGTCTCAATACTAAATTTTTTTAACACCATCTGACAAAATTGTGCGGTCTTGCGATAGCAGTCATCCATAATCACCGCGTGGTTTCCGGTTGATAGCATGCCCAGTAGCGTAGTCGTCACAGCACTCATACCCGACGAAAATAAAATAGCGGCCTCTGCGCCTTCCAATTCGGCGAGCTTGGATTCTGCAGCATGCTGTGTTGGATTGCCGTAGCGCCCATAGTCAATCTGCGGGTTTTGACCATCTACAAACGCTTTAACAGCATGCGTATCTTCAAATACATAAGTCGATGTCTGCGCAATGGGCACTGTCAGAGATTTTCCCCAGTGTCCCCTTTCTTCACCTGCATGAACCGCCTGTGTTCCCGAACAGGGCGCGTGCGTTTCGCACTTTTCAGACATGCGCCATCTCCAAAAAAAAGCGGAGCCACAAAAGCCCCGCGCAGTACGCAAAAAAACCGGACTAAAAAGCCCGGTTTTGGGAATAACTTTTTAGCGACTTGTTTAAAGTGGCTGCAATATGCCGCAAATCACCACTTGCCATAGCTGTATTCTGGGAATGTAAACAAAACCCCCAACCATGTCAACTATCGATTGGCTTCAATCCGATCAAAAATCGCCTTTTTTACCGCATCGGCTTCGGGAGGCAACACAACGGGTTCATTGCGGTAATGTGAGCTGACACCCCAATCCTGTAACTGATCCCGATGATAGCCCATCTTAAACTCGCTAAACTTCAAACCATGAGCCGTTGAAATCACGATCACCCGATCACTTTTCTGAATCACACCCCTGTCAACCAACTTGAACAATGCTGCGAAAGCCACCCCGGTATGCGGGCAAGCAAACAAACCCGTGCGGTCGGCACGCGCAGCCGCATCGGCCAATTCCTCCTCGCTGGCTTGCTCTACGACACCACCGAATATTTTAAGCGTTTGGATCGCTTTTTCCCGACTCACCGGATTGCCGATCTGGATCGCACTCGCCAATGTCGGCTGTGCCTGAATCGGTTCAAAACTATCAAAATTCTTTTCAAAACTACGGTAGAGCGGGTTTGCCCTATCGGCCTGAGCAACCGCAATGCGCGGCAACCGGTCAATTAAACCAAGGGCTTCCATTTCGAGAAAACCCTTACCGAGCGCACTCACATTGCCCAGATTTCCACCGGGAATCACAACCCAATCTGGAACTTCCCAATCAAATTGTTGCACCAATTCGATGCTGATTGTTTTTTGTCCCTCTACCCGCAGCGAATTCATCGAATTGGCCAAATAGATATTTTCCTCATGGCAAATTTCCTGTACGAGCCTCATACATCCATCAAAATCGGTCTCCAAACTCAACACCAGCGCACCATTGGCCAGAGGTTGCAAAAGTTGTGCGGTCGAGATTTTGTCCCTCGGCAAAAAAACCACCGATTGTATGCCCGCCGCCGCACAATACGCAGCCAATGCCGCCGAGGTATCCCCAGTAGATGCACACGCAACCGCCGGAATACGCGTCCCTTCAAACAGCATCTGTTTCACCATGGATACCAGAACCGTCATGCCCAAATCTTTGAACGATCCCGTATGGCTGTTACCGCATTGCTTAACCCACAAATCCTCAACGCCAATTTCTCGGCCCAAACGCTCGGCCCAAAACAGATTGCTACCCCCTTCGTACATCGACACCACATTGTCTTCGTGAACTACGGGGCAGACCAGTTCTTTTTTCCCCCATACAGAACTGCCATAAGGCCATTTTGTCGTCATATAACGCTTATCAAATAACCCGCGCCAATAACTGCCCGACTTGCGTTTGAGCATCTCCATATCGTGCGCCACTTCGAGCAATCCCCCACAGGTCGGACATGCGTAAATCACATCTGTCAACGCATATCGCCCTTCGCATCCGCGAAAACACTGAAACCAAGCATTGTAAGTTGTATCGTTCATATTTTCGTTACGCATTATGACAAAACTCAGCACAAATGCACTAAACTCGCCAACACTTCCACATATCACAGAATTATTTCAATGGAGCTATTTTGCCGGGATCCTCTAAATCTTGCGCTCGTTCCCAAGCTGCCCGCAATTCCGCTTGATGCAAAGACGCCCAGCGAAGCACAAGTCGTTGCTCTCTTGTTGGCAAGAAGCCTTTTAGTACTTCAAGAGTTTCAATTCCAATAACTGCCTGGTTATCACCATACAGTGCGTGAAAATGCGCTGGCGGATGTTCTCTAAAATGAATTTGGATGATAATTCCGTAAAAGCGACAAAGTTCAGGCATTCTCAATCGCAACTTGTGCGCCCGACATTACTTCGTCCACAGACTTGCCCGTGAGTTCCATATATAGCGCGTCAGAACAAATATCCAGATCATCGCCCCAGGCTATTGCACCCCCATCTGCTACGCGCGCAATCTCGAAGAATGCGCGATCATTCCAAGCAGCAAATACGCCACGCCCAGCCATATCTGATAAGTCTATCTCTCCCTCGATTCCGTCCGAATAGCGCACCCAGATGCAATAACCATCACGCGGTTCCACTGCAATTGGTCGTATCATTGCACTTCTCCTTTTGCTACCGTTTCAATTATCCTAACAAACAAAAGTGTAGCAACAACGCCATTTTGTCAACCGCATTTCAAAATATATCTCGGCTGACTGGACTTGATTTATACGTCATTCTGACGTATAATTTAAGAATGGAAAGAGTCCTATTTGATTCACTTCGAGGAGATCAATAAACATGACCACTAAAGAACAATATGGAACTTCTGAACTGGAGAGGGACTTTGGACAGTTGACATTTGGAAATGCTCTGGCGAGCGATCGAACAGGAAAAGAAAAAAGCCAGAGAGCGTTTGCTGATTTCTTAGACATTTCGCCTCAAAGCCTTTGTGATATAGAAAAAGAAAGAAGAATCCCGAGTCCCAGCAGGGCAGCCAAAATTGCCAGACAACTCGGCGAGCCAGAAAGCTTCTGGGTACAGCTTGCGTTACAGGATATGCTTCGAAAAGAAAACTTGAACCTCGTTGTTTCCATACTCGCGGAAGACTATCTGGACCAAGAGGCGAAACAAGGTAAACGTGCGGATTTCGAAAAAGTCTTAAAGGCCGTGCCACACGTCGAACCAGCAGAACATGACCGGATCTAAATTCAGGCCACCTCCCTGGTTGCCCACACAGATAGATCTATATTCATGACGTTTCTTTGCCAAAGCTTCTGCCAAAAATCAGAAAATCGCCAAATCCAATCGTGCCATCTTCATCCAGATCGTACTTCGCGTCATATTGCTCATCGCCGTGGTCTAATCCAAACTGGCTTGCAAAGAGCAAAAAGTCACTCAAATCAACCCGCCCATCGCCATTAAAGTCCGGCGTAAGGACTTGTAACTTTAACTCAACGCGCACATCCATGGCTACTTTCTCAATTTGCGCTGTCCGACCAAGGTCGGCACGCATCAACCGTATCGCCGTATCCGAAAATGTACCCTTCGTGCGAAAGCGAATCGTACCCAGCAGACCGCTGTTGGCTGTTATTTGACTGCCCAAAGCCACAAGACTGATCCTGACAAAGCCTGGATTTGTGCTCTGCTCCGTCAGGGTCTGAACATTGGGCAATACATCGCTGGCCTCAAAGCCCTCATAGACAACAAGGCTCTCATCGTATTCAAATCGAATAGAGACACCATTTGCATTCCGAATATTTGTGCCAAAGATCTGAATGGCGACAATCTCATCTGTAGATACAGCGATAGAGGTAACCGCTTGATCACCAGCACTATCATCTACATCCAAAGACAGGAAAAAGTTGGGAGGGGTAAGTGCGCCTTGTAACACAATACGAATATTCGCCCTTGCAGATGGGGATACCAAACCAGAGCCGTATGCAAGGTAGGCATTCACCAACCATATCGCCGTATCTGAAAACGTACCCTTCATGCGAAAACGAATTGTGCCCACCAGACCGCTTTGAGCCGTAGCCCCGTCATCATAAGAACTAAAACTAATCTCGACAATGCCTGGCCTCCGCGATGTGAATGGGGAGTCAGGGAACACATCACCGGCATCAATGCTCTCATAGACAACGAGATTCGCATCGTATTCAAAGCGCACAACAAGGCCGCGCACAACAAGGCCATTCGCATTTCGAATATCTTGACAAAATATCTGAATGGCGACAATCTGATCAGCCGACACATTGACAGAGGTAACTGCCTGGTCACCTGCCCAACCATCCACATCCAGCGAAAGGGAAAAGCTATTTTGTGCCGAAAGAGATAGCGGATACACCAAAAGGGCGAGTATTGATAAAGTTGACAGAATCAGGTTACGCATCGGGATTTCCTTTCGTTTCTTGGCGCACGGCGTCCCACATTGTATTCTCCTCTCAATGCCTCTCAGGTCAATTATCCAAGACAAACGAGACAAACGTCCTGTTTGATCGCTCTCAGGCACTTAAAACGATTGCTTTCAAGAAGAGAATCGGGAGATCGTCTAAGCCTCTAAGAGAGATTTAACCCACTTGTCAATGGAAATCCCGTTCTCCCATAGTTTTGTAGAGACCCCATAACGAAGCAGTTTCTCATTGTGCAAGCGTACGGGATTACTACTGGCAAGTTTGTCCACCCCCTCATACACCTTAAAAATATCATTGCCTATATTGGTAACAATTTTTGCGGACTGTTTGACTTCAGCCAATTCCCATGATTCTGGTATCTCTTGCCCTCGCAGGTCAATAACGCATAGTACGAAACGATCTGAGTCATCCGAGGCAGTCCGAGCTTGAAGCGGGGTAAGTCGAACATCGCCGGTTGTAGTAGTTTTTACTTCCAGAAAATAGCTCCCGACCTTAAAACTGAATAACTCATCATCCAAACTGCTATCCGCCTGGCCTGGTAATACTTCGTAGTCATAACCTCTATCTACAAGTTGGAGATCAAGATCGTGTAATTGGATAACTTCAGCCAACATTGCTTGCACAGCAAGGCCAAAACTACGATTGTGTTCGCGTATTTCTGCTTGGCGATTTCGTTTTTTAAGTTCCTCGCTAATTTCCTGAATCTCGTCAGGTTCTGCCTCTGATAAAAGTCTTACTACTTCCGGATTTTCGACCGCAGCCTTTACCACATCCAAATTTGTAACGGCGGATTTAGCCAAAGTTGGATCCTGAAGTAATTTCACCAAATTGCTCTCAATCTCGGGATCCAAGTTTTCAGTCATGAGGGTGAGTTGCTTGAACCCAAAAACACGATGTAGTAAGTCTATTCCGTAGGGATTGTTCTGCAACCAAGATGGATTGAGAAGTCCCCGTAAATTAGCTTCATTGGCCGGTACTGGTGCAAAACCTTTTTCCTCCGATTCCTCCGAACGTTGAACGGGCACCCACGCTCGCACTTTAAGTTCAAAAGGCCAAGTAGCTCCACGAAGCTTCAATGACACTGACTCACCTGAACGATTGCCACTAACTTCCTTAATTCTTCGCCAGCTTTGATCCTCTCTTGCGGCTACATTAAGAACAAAATCCAGCAACCGCTTTGCAAGCTCTGTATCCTGCCCACAACGATTCACTATATCAGTCGAGAGAAACGCAATCTGTCCAAAATTTTCATTCCTGACTGTTACCTCCTCATCCTCTTGGCTATCAAGGGCCATCGCCTTTAGCAAGTTTAGATTTTCGTTTCTATCAAGGGACCTGGTCGCCTTATATAAAGGTCCTCCTATTACAAGACCGGCTGCAATAAGAGGAGTAAGCACGCCATTAAGATCCTTATCATTACAGTAATGATCAGAAAGCAAACGGTTCTTTGTGTAAAGATCAACATAAGGTTGTGCTGATTGAGGCCAATGCAAAACTGGAGACAGAATTTGTTGACTGCCCGTAAGCCGTATTATCTTATTGGCTGCGGTCAACAAAGGACATTTGCGAAGTAGTGGGACATTATCATCCTTTCCAGCCAAGTATATTGCCAGACGCGCAGATGCACGTAGAGCAGGCAAATCGGTTTCCTCGCTGCCGTCCCGTAAGCACTTATCCAATTCGCAAAGTATATTATCTACTGCTTTTGTTTCGGTGTAAGACTCGCCAAGTTTTTTAAAAATAAAACCCTTTGCAGATTCGTAACCAGGTTCGTTTAAAGCTTCAACAACGTTTTTGTGCAAAAGTTTGGAACGGAGGTCTATTCCTATATCATTGGCAATATCCTTAATCTTCTCCGGAATGTCTTCATCAATGCGAAGGTCACTCAGACGGCGCAATTGGGAATGCTGGTTTGGCACAAGGCCCGCAACTAAGGGCTCTACATTAACACTCTTCGGAAGATCAGCAATCAAACGGAACAAATCGGCAAGCCACTTGAAAGAGCCTTCGCTAATGGGCAGGTCTGTAATATCCTGACCCTTTTTCTTGACCCAATCTGTCAACTCTGTGAGACCGAATCGTGTGACTGGCAACCCCATCTCTTCCCATTGACGGGCTATCTCATCCCAATCTTGAGCAAGTGTCTTGTCAGGTAAATAAAGGCCTGTGACTCGAGAGGCAAGTTGGTAGATGGCATTGTAATCAACCGCATTTTGCCCTTCCGAGTCGGTTGCTGGAACTAAAAATGTGACGTTTTTACCATCGTCTTGTAGGGCTGGCAATAAACCACCTTTAGTATCTATAATTGGTTTGGCAGCAGTTACTTTCCCGATTTCCGAAATAACATTCTTCCACCATTCTAGTTCATCGCTTCCTTCACCGCCTAATGTGCGTTTGGGAATGGCGAGGTGAGCAAGTTTATGGGCATCACGCCACCGTGATTTCACAGCGTCCTGGATAAGTGTAGGAAACGCCTCCATTGCGGTAGAGATCAAGTCACGGTCATTCGGAGTCATCGCAATAACTTCGCGCTCCTGTTTTGGATCAAAACTGCCATCCAGCACAACGTTGAAAGGCAAAAAGTCAGTTTCAACGATGGGGAACTTAACAAAAATTCTTGGAAAGTCATCCGCGGGCAATACCACCCTATACCGATTGCTATCACAATTCTCTAAAACGACGAGCAAAGCTGACTGGGCATTCTGGCTGCTTATGCGGAGTGCCGTAAGTTGTCGAGTAGTTTCATCTGGGGAAACCGTAACCTCAGTTAGCTTTAGTACAAAGCCATCTATCATTTTGTCAGTCGTATTTGCTGGCTTAAAAAATGTAGCCCCCTGTGGACGCACAATGCGAACTTGACCAAGTTTTTCACAGGTTACATAGAGATATGGAAGCACCTGTTCCAAACGGTCCAGTCCCCGTTGTGCAACTTCACAATCAGCATCAGAATAGGTAAACAACGCTGTAGGATTTTTAGCTATACATGGCTCTGGCAAAGACTGTGCCTTGCCAATTGCCTCATTAGCCTGTTCTATGTTCTCCGCAATTGCATCTTCGTCTCCATCACGGTTAAGTTCTATACGGAATCTTTCGTGGTCTTTCTCTATCTTGAGAACTCCATGCACATCGACATGCGTTGATAGCGCATGTGTTACCAGAAACCCCGTACCGAAGCGTCCCGTTGTCTCCTCATCGTCAAAATCTTTACTGGAACCTCCGGACAACAGCGCAGCTAATTCTTCGGTTGTGAAGGGCTTTCCCGTATGGGAAACGAGCAAATCATTGTCTTTGAAGATAAAACTAATTTTTACGCGTTTGTCACCGTCACGCGGTCCGGCGTCGTGGGCATTTTGAATAAGCTCAAACGGCCATCGGACACCTGCACTGGGCATATTCTGCGCCGCATCTACTTTGGTGCGGATAGTGCGTGCGTCATTTCGGTTTCGTTGATGCTTACTTGCCTCCTCGTATTCTGCACGGGCAGTTTCGCTCATTATAGCCTCCTAAAAATATCGTGAAAATTTTAAATATCTAATCAATCGAATTTCTGCGAGATTCCATTGTCATTTCACCACCCCCTTCTGCCGACCACGGCGTAGGGTGCGTTTTTGATCTGCGGGGTTTGAGGGATAGGCGGTGATGACACATCCGTTGCGTATCACGACCTTGCGATTTGCAAGGCGGCTCAACGTTTGTATCTCTCGCTTTCGAGTCTCGATCTCGCGGATGGCATCCTGGTTGCACATAAGCCATGTCTCGTCGTCAATCTGCGTTCCGCACGCGAGAATAATTGGAATATCTGACTTGCGAATGCCTCGCTGTTGCATGCGTGTCCTGGCGTGTCGGCTATAAATGAGATTACTCATTGGTCGTCTCCTCCTTTTTCAGTTTTGGACCTGGTTTTAGAAGCATTCTCAAACCACTCCCTTATATCGTCTCCTTTCGGCGACGTGGCTATAAACTTTGCGGCTAAGTTCTCTTGCTCCTTCTCAGGAATTTCCTTGAAGATGTCCAGCACCTTGTCTTCAAGCCACTTCGCACGATCCTCGCCTGCATCTTCTGCCATCAATTTCTCAGGGATATCTGAGAGCCGCGCACAACCAGTTTCAAGGCATACTTTGGCTATAGAGGATCCGTTAGTAATATGGTCAATTTCTTCGCTACAGATGTCGTAGTGAGGAAACTTGAAATCTGATGCGATACTGAGAACGCCGCCATCTACATCAACGACGCTGGGGATGGCGAGTTCATCTGCCAACTTTCGCAATTCATCTGCCAACTTTCGCAAATAGTGGGTAAATGGATTTTCTGTGGAGGGATCAAAGGGCGCACCTATAAAATCATTATTCAGATATTTGCCGAACAGATCGGCCTTGTCGATGGAATCTGCTTCCGACCCGGCAACACCTCCGCACATGTGATCAACCATCTCATAAAAAGGAGGTAGGCTCAGCCAAGATACGTCAATTTGATACAAACGATCGTACGTTTCCTCTATCTCTTGCAATTTCTTGCGCCGCTGGGCGAGACTACCCTCGGCCAGAAGCACAAAAAAGAGCGGTGCCATGTTGATGATCTCGGTGGCATTGACACCATATCGGCGTTTGATAAGGTCGTAGGCGAGTCGGGTCTTTGGTGCAATCTGCGCGCCGATCGGGACGCGATCAAGATTGTCGGTGAGCGTATCATCGGACTCGGGAAGTGGCAAATCGCCTGTGAGCACACCTGGTTCAACGCTGAGTGCTTTGGCCAGGCGGTTCAGCGTGTCCTCTCGGGTTTTTTGGGATCGATGAGGTTCTTGTTCCAAACGTTGGATTGTGCGTACGGTGATGCCAGATCGTTTTTCAAGTTGTGGACGTGTAAATCCTTTCTTTTCGCGCACGGTGCGAAGGCGATCAGGATTGATTTTCATGGCAAAACTCCTTAGCTTGAGTTTTCATAATGAGACTGCTTAAATGCGATACACCAAAACATATCTTTTTTAGAAAAATTTTTCAACAGAAATAAAGAGAAAAATCCTGAATAAATTATTTATATAAATGACATAAAGAACAAATATGTCCTTATCTTGTCTCAGGGAATATATTTAACGCCCCATTAAAGCGTGTCAAAGAAGACAAACGCGGACATTTTGATGTTTTGTATCCCTCGCCCGTTCCCCGCGGATGTGGCGTGGGTTTGACCAATGTCGCCAGTTACAAAAAAATACCGCCCTCCCGATATTGGAAGAGCGGCACTGAATGGGCCGGTGTGGTGGACCGACGCTTGTATTCTTCAAATCTCAAAACATCTCTTTTAATCCATGTGCTACGTCTATTGCGGCGAGTAATAGGATAGCCATAACCGCACGTTCAAGTTGATTCCACCAGTGCTTCTTTGGCTCTACGAGGCAATTCGACGAGGATAAAATAAGACGCTGGATATAAATAATCTTCCCGCGATTCATCTACGACTCTCAAATATCCTTCTCGGGTCGCTTCTGCATCAGGCAAAATCTGGTAGATCTTTCGCATCTCCAGATCATCGCAATCCCTGTTCTCGATACACAGCGCGAATTGAGATTCTGATAGGTTCTTTTTCATTTTACCACTCCAGGAATCGTTTGATCTTCATCTTTCTTCGGCCAATTCCATGCGCCTCATACCAATGGATCTCTGCTCGGCGGATACTGCCATTGCTCAAGCGAATACGGGCAATACCTTTGCGTTTCAGCCACCGGCCAGCCCCATATTGCCTGCGAAGCCGCATAATCTCACGGATTTGTCCGCCTACAGCAATCGTTTCAATAGGCTCAATCGCGCCTATAATTTCAAAGTGCATTGAAAAACCATCTCCGCCTCAAATCCGCTCCAACGCACGCGCCTCAACCCAGCCGCCGAGACCCGATCGCAAGCGCACCAGCAACCACCCACCTTCAACCCGTTCAATCTCGACCTTCGTGCCCTCGTGCAGTGCGAACACCTGTAAAAAATCGGAGCCAGGCCCGCTGCGGCCAATAGCCTCATCTACCAAAATGATAGCTTTGGGAATGCTGTGTTGATGCGCCTTAAACGCCAGCATAGCTGTACTGCTCAAAAGTCCGCCTGCAAAAACCACCAGCAACCCACCCCACAGCAAGCGCCGGACCGGCACAAAAATCCAACACACCGCTACACCACCCATTAAAAAAACAAACACACAAACCATAACTGCCAGCGCATCGAGGGTAAAAAACGCAAAAATCGCTTGCAAAATCCGCGTCAAAATATTGACCTCATCTTCGCTTTCTCGATCTATCTTCAGGGCATTAGCAAACTGCAAATTCGTCAGAACATCCCGATCATCCGGCATCAAATTCAAAGCGCGTTCATAAGATAAAATCGCACGCCCGAGTTGCGCGTTTTTAAAATACGCATTGCCCAGATTATAATATACCTCGCCGTTGTTCAGCCCCTGTGCGATAACGCGCTCATAAGCCGAAATCGCCGCATCAAAATCCCCGGCGCGATAGTGTTCATTGCCCCGATTGTACAGCGCGACAAGAGCTTCTGAGGCCAATACCGCATCCACGCCAAGTATCGCAACTGCGACAACGGGGTATAACAACCGTACTATCACCGTCCTCATGACTAAATACACCGCTCCAGCGCACCGATCAAATCTTCGGTCTGCGCGAACAAAGCCTGCATCTGTTCTGCCGAAATCTGCCCCGGCGCAAACCGCGCCTGATCGCATTGACCAAATACGTCTTGAACGCCTGCAATCACCTGTGCATCTACACCGCTTTCCGCCAGCACAGCACCAATCTGGTCCGCCGTTAAACCCGCCGCTGCGCGATTGGTTCGATCTGCGAAAAACTGTGCCAAAGACCTGTGAACTTCACCGTGAAAACCCGCGCTATCGCCCGCCTCCATTAACCCTTTAGCCTTGCCCAAACGCCGCTGTACTTCCGAGCGCGAACGCCTTCTGCGCGCATAAGCCACATCGCCTTCTAAACGCACGCGATGACGTCGATAAGCATAAGCACCGGCCACTCCCAAAACGGGAACCAGTTGCAAAAGCCAAAACCCACTGCGCTGATAAAGTAACAAGCCCTGATCGGCCAAATGCATCCGGTCAGGTTTGATATACCGGATATCGCTCCCCAATGCACGCACTTCTTCACCTATCAACCCATCAACCGGCTGCGGCATCTGTTCACCCGGCGTCACATGCAAAGTAATCGGTTTGGTCTGCGCGGTTTTATACCGCTTCTGCACAGGATCAAAATAGGCCAGTGTAAAAGGCGGCAATATCACCTGCCCTATTTTATGTGGAATCGCCACATACTCAAAAGTTTTTTGTCCGCTTATGCGCGTGCCACGCTTTCGCGTTTCCAAATTCGTCTTGGGATCATAAAACTTAAAACCCGACCGCTCCGGACGAACAGGCTCGTTAATCGCGTGCAAATTTCCCGCCCCCTGCACCACTATCTTCACCGCAACGGGATCACCGGCTTTCACCGTACCTGGAATCGCCTCAGCGCGCATCTCAAATTGCCCAACGGTGCCGCCAAACCCCTTCGGCGCACCAGCGGGCAACGGCTTCACCTCAATTTCAATATCGCCTGACCGCACCGTCACTTGCTGCGTATCAAATGTATTAAATGGATCAAAATCGAACAGACTGCGCGGCCGTCGCCCCGCAACAATTTCGCAATTCACCTCAAGTTGCTCCAGGGTGTGCTTACCTGCCGTTGTCGGAAATAGCACCAAACGCTTGAGCAACGCCGTATTAAACGCGCGCCCATCGACAACCTCCCGCTGCATATTCAAACGCTGGGCATCAAACACAGTCTCTGCCCAAAATCCGGTAAACGTCGGCACATGGCCGTATTGCACATTTCGCAAATCATAGCGCGTAAACAATTTATAGGTCACCCCCACCTGTTCCCCCACATAAACCGCTCGTTTTTCGGGAATCGTCTGCAAAAACAAATTTTGTTCAATCTCCTGAATCTCTGACTGTCCCATTGACCGTCCCGTTGATGGCGCAGGGCGCGTCTGAGGGCGACCACTTCTTTTCACTACCTCAACGCGCACCTGATCAGACCGAATCGTCTTATCTTCATGGATCAACTGTGCCGGACCGAGCACATAAGTGCCAGCTCTCTGTGCGCGAAAAGAGAAATGATATGTCGTCGTGCGCTTTGTAGTCATCGTACCATTGACAATGTTGACGGACATCGACGTAGAAGACGTACTCCCCGTCAATTGCAACCCGTCAGGCGTGGGAACCTGGGGTGCAGACACACTCCCCATCTGTGCGGCCTCCACCTCCACAGTGAACTGAATCAGATCGCCAACTTCGACCCGAGTGCGATTCACCGAAGCCTGCATAGACACATCCTGTGCATCAACCCCCTGTGCCCATAATAGAGCAAACAAAACACCGCACAAAAATATCCATCTCTCCCTACCACGCATTGCCGTCATATCTCCTGCCTCGCAACTTCAATTTGCGTCGCTTTTGGGATTCTTCCTCTCGCGCCTTCATCGCATTGAGAATCCGCGCCGCCTCCTCGGGCGTCATCTCTCTGGGATCGGGCTGTTCGCCCTGCTGTTGTTTTTGCTGATCCTGCTGATCTTGCTGATTCTGTTGATCCTGCTGATCTTGCTGATTCTGTTGATCCTGCTGATCCTGGTTATCCTGATTATCCTGATTATCCTGTTGATCTTGTTGATCCTGGTTATCCTGTTGATCTTGTTGATCCTGATTCTGATTTTTATCCTGCTGATTCTGATCCAGTTTTTCCAGTGCCAATTCTAAATTTATTTTGGCGTCTATATCATCCGAATTCAGTTCCAATGATTTTTTATAAGCCCCTACAGCTTCCTGGAACTTCTCTTGCCGAAACAGCGCATTGCCCAAATTGTAATGTGCCGCAGCAGACATATCCGGAGGAGTGCCTTCGGTGGCACGCCCCATCTCCTGCAAAGCCTCGGCATATTTCCCCTGCTTGTAGAGCGCATCGCCAGCATTAAAATGCAACTCCGGTCGCGTGCGCGCCTCTTGTTGCGCTTCCAAATACCGACGCAACGCCGCTTCGTACTCCCCCTTTTCAAATAGAGCATTGCCCTCTTCATTCTTTTTTGCCACGGGATCGAGAAATGTCCACCCCAAAAATGGCAACATCAGCAAGACATATAAAAATCGCTTCATAACCTCACGTCCATAGTCTAAGTCTCAAATCGTCCGCGCCACACTTCTTCACTGCGTCGCCGATCCGATAACAGGGCTTCGCTCACAAAACACAACAGCGCGAAAGCCAACGGCCATTGAAACCTGTGAATATACTGTGCGTAACGCTGCGTACCCAAATCGCGTTTCTCCATCTCTGCAATCCGTTCATGCACCGCCTGCAATCCAATCCCCCCACCGCTGGCGCGCACATATAATCCATCGGTCACACGCGCAATCTCCTTCAAAGTTGCTTCATCCAAACGCGTCTTGACAATTTTGCCCTCAGCATCCTTCAAATAATCTACCCTATTGCCATCGCGGACCGGAATCAACTCACCTTCCGCAGTCCCCACACCCACAGCAAAAATTCGTACATCCTCCTCCGCTGCCGCTCGCGCTGCTGCAATGGGATCACCCCCGTGATTTTCACCATCCGTAATCAAAATGAGCGCTTTGTATTTCCCATTGCGCGACCCAAATCCTCGAATGGCGGCGCGAATCGCTTCGGCAACCGCTGTACCCTGCTCTGAAATCAATGTGACATCTGCCTGTCCCAAAAACATCTTTGCCGCGCCATAGTCCAGCGTAAGCGGACAGAGTACATGGCTATAACCGGCAAAAGCCACCAGGCCGATGCGGTCGCCTTCAAGGCGATCGATCAACCCCTCAATTTCAAAACGCGCACGATCCAGCCTGTTGGGTTTAATATCCTCAGCCAACATACTCAACGAAGTATCCAGAACAATTACCAGATCTACGCCACGACGATGAATCAATTCCAATTCGGTGCCAAACTGCGGTTGCACCAGTGCCAGAATCAGAAAAACAAACCCGATACACATCAGCGCGGATTTTATGCCTTGCCGCATGCGACTGACACCCGAAGCGAGTTTATCCATCAACTCGGGAGCACCAAACGCATACAGTGCCCTGCGCTTGCGCCGAAAAGCCCACCAGTAAAAAAGCGCGAAAACCGGCACGCATAATAGGAAATAAAAAGCCTGTGGATCGCCAAATCGCATCTAAGGCAACCTCCGAAATCGCGTATTGCCCAGTATCAATTCTAATAATAGTAACGCCAACCCTGGATAGAGAAACAGGTGAAACAATTCGCGATAATCCACATACTCGCGCACTTTGATCTCGGTCTTTTCCATTTCGCCAATCTCAGCGTATATCTCCTCCAGCTTTTCTTCACTCGTCGCTCTAAAATATCTCCCACCCGTTGCATCCGCCACTTTTTTAAGCGTTTCTTCATCAATCTCAACTTTGACCGGCACAAATCGCTTGCCAAAAACCCCATCAACCTCCTGCATAATCGTTCCCCTGCTACCCGCACCAATCGCATAAATACGAATACCCACAGCCTCTGCTGCGCGCGCTGCGGTCATCGGGTCAATCTCACCGCGATTATTCTTCCCATCGGTCAACAAAATAATCACCTTACTCTTAGCCTCAGATTCTCGCAAACGATTCACCGCAGTTGCGATCCCCAAACCAATCGCAGTGCCATCCCAGTCCTTGGTGGCAATTTCAACACCTTCGAGAAAACTCAAAAATACGCCGTAATCCAGCGTAAGCGGACATTGCGTATAGGCTTCTGCGGCAAAGACCACAAGCCCCAGGCGATCATTGGCACGCCCCTGTGCAAATTGCGCCACCACCTCTTTACACACTTCCAACCGCGTCTTGCGCTGGTCCGCCAGATCTTTGGCCTCCATACTGCTCGAAACATCAATCGCCAGCGCAATATCAATACCCTGGCTCAAAATTTCTCGGCCCTCACGCCCCGACTGCGGCCGCGCCATCGCCGCGATGAGCAAAGCCAGAGCCACACAGCGAAACGCGATCAAACTGTGCCGCAACTTTAAAAAAAAGGACGGGCCAATACGCCGAAAAAGGCGCGTATCGGAAAAACGAATGCGCCCCGACTTGCGCCTTTCGCGCCCAATATAGCGATAGATGAGCACCGGAATAAACAACAGGAGCAGTAACCACTCTGGATTGGCAAAACGCATCACTCGGCTACCTCCTGTGTCACAGAAGGTGTAACCAGAATGCTCACAATGTCGCGCACACCATCCATCGCCTCGTGCGCCATGTAATCACGCGGTGCAAATTTGGCAAACTTGACCCGATCTGCTTCATTCAAAAAACCTTCTATAGCCATTACCAATTGATCGTCAAATGCTTGGGCGCGCAAATCCCGCCCAATCTCAAACGTCGTACGCTCCACTGCATGTACGGGGGTTTTGGCTTCCAAACACCGTCTCAAAACAGCCGACAATAGAGAATAATACTGCCGGTAATTTTCCCGCTCTATCAGCCCCAACTGCCCCACCCTGTCCAATTCCTCTAACCAGTTGACAGGCGGCGGTGGCAACTCGACTTCCGGGCGATGCCTGCGTCGATAAACATACCAGACCAACCCTGCAAGCAATAGAATTAGCCCACCAACCGCCAGCCAAAACCACGCGGGGATCTGTGCTACAATAACCCTGGGAGGCTTCACATCGCGAATATCCGTTGTGCCTTCTGGCCTTACACTCTGCACCAGCACATCAATGGGTTGCGACGTGATTTTTCCAGAATCGCCCTCTGCATCAACAAAATGCAAGGAAACGGGTGGCACGCGGAACGCGCCCACCTGATAAATCGCCAGCACAATGTCTTGCGTTTCCCTCACCCGTCCATTTTCGAGTTGCTCTGTTTCAACCCCACCCGTGTGCCGAATTTCGAATGGCCGGGGAAAATCTTTTCCATACGAGATTTCCGCCTTATCATCAGTCCCGCGATGGACGCGCAGACGCAAAACAAAAGGGTCGCCAATTGTAATGGTATCGCGGTCAACCCCCGTCAAAAATTCTACCGCTGCATCGGTCGGAACCGTTTGTATCCCGGTCCACATTGCGAATAAAAAATAAATCGCACGCATTACCGTCCATTATGCTCCATCTTGTATCGCGCCCGAAGTCCAATTGAGTTGCAACCACGACATCACCGAATACGGCAACACAACCACCTCGCGGTGTGTTTTGGCCGTACCGTACCAAAAATTGTTGGCATGCCCGATGATTAGCTCTTGCACCAGTGTTTCGCTCCGCCACAGAGAAACCGTCAACACGGGATCATCCAAACTATCCGCGGCAGATTTATCCACTTGATCGGGAAACTCGGCAACGACCAGATTGTGAACGCGATCTATCAAATCTTCAACGTCGGCGTCCCCTTTGACAACGCGCCCATCCCCCATTACCATCTGCCACGAGCCATCGTCATTCTTTGCGCAATTCACCACGCTGTCTCGATATGCCAACCGCACGCGATCAACACCCGTGCGATCAAATTCAAAAACGCGCTTGTAACGCAATCGACTCAATGGTATATCCAGAGATTCTGCGAGCAATTGTTCGACGATAAACACCTGTGGCCGACTCATTACGCGCCCATACCACAGTTTCTGCCGATTATCGGGAACGCACTTACCCAGCAACAGTGTATTGGACATTTCATTGTCTTTTAAATGCAATACAACTTTGTAATCCGGATCGTCGAACCCGTAAATTGTGGGGTCATCCACCGCTTCTTTGTAAAAAGATGCAACGCGCTCATCTTTCAACTGTCCCAACAATGTCAAAATCTCGCGCGCATCAGCTCGCTCTTTTATCGGCTGAATGAGATGCCACTCCAACCCATCCCGCACGACCTCATAGACGCCTCCAGGCGTTTGGAAATACGCTCGCGAAACCAGATCGGGATCAAAGGAAAACGCCCGCGTATCGCGCAATGCCATCAGCGGACGATTAAACCGCGCGCGATATTGTTTTTTTGTTAACACGACCTTGTTTCCGCCCGACCATGTAAAATAGCACCCCAGCTTAGAGGGAATATCATTGCCGAAAAACAACCACATGGGGTCGCCCGATACCGGTTCAAATCGCACCTCAACCACGGGCGGATCCAGCCCAAAATCAGCGAGATTAGTTCCTGCGTAATCGCCTTCATCAACCACAACTCGACCGCGTTCAACAATCTGTGCGATCTCAATCATACCCTCAAATTCTATCCAATCTGCAGGCACTTTCAGCGGCGCGATCAACGTCCATTCATTGCCGCGCTTCTCAGCGACAAAGTGCCCGTATTCATTGGTCAATGTCAACCGCGCAACGCGGTGCCGATGAACTTCAATAAACGCATTTTTCGCCTCACTCTCGCGTTGTTCCTCTGCCATGCGAGGACGTTCATATAAAAAGACAAACCCCACCAGCCCCAAAAGCAAAACCGCCAGAATCGCTGTCACTTTTATACCCAAAATTCGTTCCTCAGTAGCCAGTTGTTGGTTGTCAGTGGTTAGTTACCTCTCCCAACCAGCCCCTCTGCTTTCATCTGCCTCATCTGCGTCATCTGCGGATTCTCACCGCCTGCGCCACCAGACCAGCACCCCCGCGACAATCGGGACGCCTGGCAACACCAGCCAATACACCCACCGAATCCAAAATTCATCGCCCGGATTCAATGTCAGCGGGCGAAAAAGCGTACTTTTGGGCCGAATCGTAATTTTATCACGCGCCCTGAGCAACCAATTCGCTGCATTCATAAACAAGTCGCCATTGCCCGCCACTTCCACAAAGCGATTGCTCGCAAAATCTGAATCGCCAAATACCACAATCCGCGCCCGCGCGCCACGCCGATCATCACCCGCCTTTGCAGCAATAGTGGTCGGGCCTTCCACGACCATCGCCAGCCACAACGGTCCCGGGCGGTCTGTACCCGATGTGTATTGTACCGCCTCTTTGTCTTTAGCGGAAACAGCATCCAAATTGGTCTCACTCCAACTGTTCGGCGAAGACAGCACCAGCGAAGAAACATCAGCACCAGGCAAAGATCCCACGCGTTCCATCGAGCGCGTCAGCGGATAAAACGTCTGCAATCCCGAATGCTTATCCGTAATGGGATGTTTACTATAATGTGTCGTCACGGGAACCGAAAAATCAGCCCCCGGCAGCACCTGGCTTTTATCAACCACAAAATCATTTCGCAGGCCAATAGACCACTTGTGCAACAGCGGCTCAAGCCCTGTATCGATGAGAGGATCCAACAAAAAGAACGCCGCCCCACCCTGATTGAGATACGTCGCTACAATATCGATCTCTGCTGGCAAAAACGGGCGTTTTGGCCCCGCGACAATCAGCGCGTCACAATCTTTTGGCACGCGCTGTGATTGCGCCAGCACCAGAGATGGACGCACATCGTGGTTGCCTTCGATGAGCAACTGCTTGATCCCGGAAAACCCCTGCTCCGATTGATCGTCGGGATGCGCCTCATCGTGTCCCCCCACAAAATATACCACCTGCCGCTCTTCACTCATCAAACGCGCAATGCCGTTGGTCAGCGCCTTTTCAGACGTTTCCTGAATCCGCTCTTCCCGATTGCCATATTCGATCACCGAAACACCATATCGGGTTACGGTATAGCGCCGGGCCTCAATCGGTTCCCGGTCTGGATCGACAAACCGGTACGCAAAACGCCTCGAATGATAGGCGTACTGTTTGAGCAAATGCTCGTAATCGAGCTGCTCTGCTTCGCGAAAAAACGCCACGACATTGACATCCTCAGACAAATTTTCCAAAAGAGAAATCGTTTGGGGCGATAGCGTATAAAGACCGCGAGCCGTCAGATCAAAGCGCGCGTGATACCGCGTGGTCAAAAAATTAACCACCGCCAGAATACCCAGCGTGATCAACACTGCTACAAGGGCATTAGACCCGTATTTCAATAGTCGAGGTGATAAAAATTTGGGCATAAACTTATCCTCTATCTCTCCCCCGAGTAATCAAGTATTCGGCTACTGCGCGTGCGACAATACACTCTTCGTCGGTTTGGACAATCAGAACGGCAACCTCGCTATTAGATGTCGATATCATGCCATCTGCGGGAGGATCGGCATTTGCGGTCTCGTCGAGATGAACGCCCAGGTATTCAAGACCGATGCAGACGCGTCGGCGCACATTTGCCCCGCGCTCGCCAATGCCCCCGGCAAAAGCAATCGCATCTAAACCACCCAGTGCAGCAGAGCAAGCTCCGATTTCTCTTTTGATCCCATAACAAAACGCCTCCAGAGCGAGGCGTGCGCGTGCGTGCCCCTTTTGAGCGGCTTCTTCGAGATCGCGCACATCGCCGCTAATACCCGAAATGCCGAGCAAACCGCTTTCTTCTGATAGGATGCGGCTCATCTCGCTTGTCGATAAATTTTCGCGGTCCATTATATAGGGAATAATGAACGGATCAATAGTTCCAATGCGCGTGCTATTGATAATGCCTGTTTGAGGCGAGAAGCCCATCGAGGTGTCTATGGATTGACCACTGCGCACCGCGCACAAAGAGGCACTCCCGCCGAGATGGCAGGATACCATGCGGAGATCCTCGCGGTTGAGTATTTGCGCCGTGCGTTGCGAAACGTAGCGATGAGACGCGCCGTGGAAACCGTATTTGCGAACCCCGTATTTTTCATACCAGTCGTAGGGGACGCTGTAAATATAGGCATAATCGGGTATGTTGACGTGGAAGGCAGCTTCAAAAAGTCCAATCAGGGGCAGGTGGGGCGCACATTGCTCGAAAATGCGAATCGCCTGGATATAGGGCGGGTTATGGGCAGGCGCGAGGCTATTGTAGTCCGCCATGCGCTGCAAAACGTCTTCAGTGAGAAGATAAGTACCCGCTTTTCCGCGCATGTGAACAGTCTTGAATCCAACGGCATCGAGGTCAGACAAGTCAGAGAGCACACCGGTGCGCGCATCTGTCAGACGCACAATAACATCGCGTACAGCAGATGGATAATCCGGCAAGTGTTGTTCGGTTTCAACTGTGTATTCGCCAATCTGATGGGCAACGGGAGAAGACGAATCGCCGATGCGTTCGAGACGACCTTCGGCGAGTACCGCTTCATCGGTCATGTCAAACAGGCGATATTTAAATGACGTAGAGCCTGCGTTTGCAATGAGGATTTTCATGGTCTAACTGTTTCAAGCCTCTGAAGGGGCTTATCGGCAATGGGCAGATGAACGAGCGATGAAGTCACAGCCAGGAGAATAGCGGCAATCCAAATGAGGTCGTAAGACCCCGTTGCATCATACACGCGCCCGGCCAGCCACACGCCCAAAAAACTGCCGATCTGGTGGCTGAAAAAAACAATACCATACAGCGTGGAAAGATAGCGCGACCCAAAAATCTGCGCGACAGTGCCACTCGTCAGCGGAACAGTTGCAAGCCATAAGAACCCGATCAGACTGCCAAACACAAGGGCCGACGTATTTGTAACGGGTATGAACAGAAAGCCACTAATGACAAGCCCACGCCCCAAATAGAGCAAACTCAAGAGATATTTTTTGCGATATCGGTCGCCGAGCTGCCCTGAAAGATAAGACCCAAAAATATTAAAAAGGCCAATCAGCGATAACGCCGTTGCCCCAACCATCTTTGAAAGGCCGTAATCGGTCAAAAATGCGGGCAGGTGCGTGGCGATAAATGCCACGTGAAATCCACACACAAAAAATCCCGCATTGAGCAACCAGTACCCCGAATGACCGCGCGCTTGAAGAAGTGCTTGCAACAGACTGCCATCGTCGGATTCAACGGTATTAGGGGACACTTCTCGCCCGCGCTGTGGAATCCCAATAGCGAGAAAAGCACTCGCCCCCGCAACCAGCGCAATAAAAGCGAATGAAGATTGCCAGCCCAAATCAGAGAGAAGCCATTGCACACCCGGCACAATTGCAAACGTTCCAAAAGAACCCGCGGCAGTAATAAGCCCAAAAAACGAGGCGCGTTTTTCCGGCGCAACAACCTGAGCGACCGCACCGAGGACCACCACATAAGAAATGCTGCTAAGCGCAATGCCCATGAGCACACCGAGCACGGTGTACAGACCAGGAGGCGTGCTCACAGAAGACAAAAGAAAAAAACAGACGGCATAGAGCAACGCGCCGCCAGCGACAACCCATCGCGGTCCAAAACGATCTGCAACAATGCCCAGGATAGGCAAACCAAAAATGAGGTTTTGCCACGCGATAGCCAAGCTAAAAACCTCGCGTCCAATGCCGAGATCCCGGCTGATCGGTGACAAAAAAAGGCCAAAGGATTGGCGAATGCCCATGCTGACAAACACAATCACGGCACTGCAAAATATGACAATAGTCGCTTTGCGATTGGGCACTTTCCGATCCCACCTCATCTATGAACTACTGTCCCATATTCATTCGGAATCGGCCCGTCGTATTCCCAGGTTTCCCAGGGCGTATCCCGATGCGATTCCCGAACGATGGCTCGAATTTTCGAAACAATATCTGGATATTCGGCTGCGAGATCATTTTGTTCGCCAATATCCGTCGCCAAATCATAGAGTTCAACAACGCCTTCGGGATTGGTATGCCCCTCGGGTAAATACGCTTTCCAATCACCCAGACGAACAGCACTGACCCCGCGCCGCTCCCAGTAGAGAAATTCGTGCGCTTGTTGGGTATCACTGCCCAGGAGTGCGGGCAACATAGAAATGCCATCAACCGGTTCCTCGATAGACGCATCAGCCAATTCGCAGAACGTGGGCAACATATCCTGAAAACCCGAATAATGTGTGCTCACAGTACCGGGTTGAATCGTTCCCGGCCACCGTGCGACAAAGGGCACGCGGATACCACCTTCATAGAGGCTCCCCTTTTTTGCGCGAAGGGCACCAGCCGCGTTGAAGTGTCCAAGCGTATTGCCACTGCCGTGGGGACCGTTATCGCTCGTGAAGATAACAAGCGTATTTTCGGCAATGCCAAGCGCGTCGAGCATATCCAAAAGCGTGCCAATATCGCGGTCCATACGCGTAATCATAGCCGCCTGTGTTTTCTGATTTTCTGTCCAGGGTTTGTCTTTGTAAATATCGAGAGATGGAATTTCGAATCTGGTGTGTGGAATGGTATAGGCCAAATAAAGGAAAAAGGGGTTAGATTTCTGATCGCGCACAAATTGCAAAGCCTCAGCCGTGAGCAGATCGTGTGAATACGATTCGCCGTAGAGCATAATTTTCTGATCGTTGCGCCAGAGGTGCTGAGGATAATACGTGTGGGCTTCGCGCTGGCAATTGTACCCAAAAAAGTGATCGAACCCCTGATTGTTGGGATCGCCTTCCGATCCCGGGTACCCCAATCCCCATTTGCCAATGCAAGCAGTGGCATAACCGCCCTTTTTGAGCAATTTGGCAACCGTCTGCGTCTCCCCGGGAATGGGCACATTGCCCTCAATGGGCAAAGCGCGATTGTCCCGCACATAACAATGTCCCGTATGCAGACCCGTCATGAGCACACACCGCGAGGGCGCACACACCGAAGACCCGGCATAGTGATCCGTAAACCGAATGCCCTCTGCTGCAATGCGATCAATATTGGGCGTATAAATAAACTCCTGTCCAAAACAACCCAGGTCGCCATAGCCGAGATCGTCTGAGAGGATGTAGATAATATTGGGTAGAGAATTTTTAGACATGAATTATGGCCTAACCTTGTTCTAAGAAGCTGTTTTAAAACCCTGGCGTTTAAGCAAGTCTGTTAATTAAGAGATAAATCATACCGATGTGAATAAAGGCTTCACTGTTGTCCGTTAAGCGTTCATAATCCTTTGACAGTCGGCGGAAATTGAATAACCAAGCAAAGGTGCGTTCAATGACCCAACGGCGTTTGACTATTTGAAAGCCTTCCCCTTTTGGGGTAACGACCTCAAGATCAATCTTATGTGTTTGTTTTCTATCAGCGACCCATTCCTTGAGGTCTTCGCCGCGATATCCGCCATCAACCCACAGCTTGCGTAAGCGTGTCACGCCTGTTTCAAAATACTGATTGAGCACCTTTTTGAGGCCATCACGATCTTGGAGATTAGCCGGTGAGACATAGGTGCTGATGACCAGTCCGAGGGTATCGACAAGCAGATGGCGTTTTCGTCCATTGATCTTCTTTCCCGCATCGTAACCCTTTGAGTCTGCTTGTGTTGCTGTCTTAACACTTTGGCTGTCAATACAGCCTGCTGATGCGTCAGGCTTGCGCCCTTGCCGTTTGCGCTCCCTACGTGAGAGTGCTTGTTGCACCTGCTGAAAGATGTCTTGCTCGCGCCATTTGTTGAAATAGCCATACACGGTTTGCCAACAGCCAAAGGTATGAGGCAGCATGCGCCATTGGCAGCCCGTCTTCGTCAGATACAGGATGCCATCAAACACGCGTCGCAAATTGGCAGGTGGACGTCCGGGACCTCCTTTTTGCCATTTGCGTTTGGGCAACAAGGGGATCAGCAGTTGCCATTGCGCTTGGGTGACATTTGTCGGATATTGTCTTGGCGTATTCATCGCATGTCCTTTCTTTTTAAGGTTTTTGGATACCCTAAATTTGGACTGATGAATACGCTTTTTCAACTCTTTTTTTTATTTCTCCATAATTTTAAAACAGCTTCTAACTGACTCAGAAACATCTGCGGTGTCATAATCTGAATACCGCGAAACGGATGAAGAATAAGCAGATCATTGTCTCCACTGATAAGGTGTGTAGCCCCACCACTAACAGCCAATTCCAGAAATTTGTTATCCTTCGGATCTCGACATTCGAGTACAATCTCTGTCACTCGAATCCATTCAGCTTTTCCGATCAGTGTCGCGAGAAATTCTAAACGCTGGACTTCCTTTACATATCTTTCAAAGCGCTGGCGGCGCAGTACTTCATTGAGTTCGTCAACAGTTGCCTCAGAAATTAATACTTTTCCCTCATCTTGAGCACGATCAAAAGCTCGCCGTGGGACAGAATGGGGCAAAAGCACAGCACTGACGATTACGCTCGTATCGAAAACGGCCCGTATCACACATCCTCCAACAAAGACGCCAAACGTTCCGGAGTCAATCCACGAGCCTGCGCCTGTTGTCCAATTTCATCCATCACAGCTTTCAAAGATCGCCGAGGACTGAGCGTGAGGTCCTGGAGACAAAGGCGCAAAAGGTATTGCTCTTGAGGTGACATCTCAGCATAAGCTTTTGCGACTTCTTCATCAACCTGGATCGAGATTGTTGCCATAGCCATATCAATATCCTCCTGAAATCCACCATTTCTAAGAAAGTCATTATTTAGTATATATTATAGCACAACGCGAAATTCTGTCCATCTCGTTCATCCATATCGACAAGGAGCGCGCATTGAAATCTCTAGCAGAAGAACGTTTGCGAAATCCTCCGCCAGATAGTGCCATTGCACGAGCACGCGATTTTGGCATAGATCTCACACTGCTCATTGAACGATTGCAATTGACACCTGAAGAACGTGTATTCCGCCTGCAACAAGAGATGATGGCCTTTGATCAAATACGCGGCAAAGCAAAAAAAGTGGATTAGGGATTCGCTTGCCTGTATGACTCATAAGCCGATCGCACGACCTCCCCAGATAGCTTGCCCCTGATGTCATAATTGCGCCGACCTGCCCAGTATTCAGCCCAATGTTCATCACTGGCCATCCAATTATTCCAATAGAAGACACCATTTACTATTTCAGGATACTGAGCCATGGTATTGATCAACGCCTGGTAGATGTTGGCCTGGGTTTCTCGTCCGTCATCCAGCCCGTTGCCGTTCAAGTCGGTAAATACGAATCGCCGACCTTCTGCGATTGATGAATCACCTGGTCTTTGAGGTGATTCAACCACATCTATAACACCATATTCGGTAAACAAAATGGGACGTCCGGGATTTCTTTCCGTAAGAGGAATAAGCTGGTTTTGGAATATCTGACTATAACTCGCCTGGAAAATTTCGACACTTAGTACCGTTGACGGACGCGAGTCCGTCAATTGAAAACGTGAAAGCTATCAGGGCAACAGGCGTGATCCACCTGCACAAGAATTCTATTTTCTTGCTGACCGATATATATGCGATCTTCACCATCCCCTCAATCCATTTATGATATCGATAAATGGAATTTATTCCTTTAACTCTTCCATAACCCGACGGGTAATTTCCCCGATGAGATCGTCCTGGGAAGTTTGGGCATCGGCTGTGCCGCCAGCACTCAACGTGCGAATCGTGGGAATACCGCCGTTGGTCTCAGGTTGTGTTGTAGGTGCATCGGGGATATCGCACGCTGGATCGGGGCCGCGAAGCCCCATGCGGTTGCGAATAGCGACCAATTTTTCCACCTGTTCCGCATTGAGTTCGTTATACCCGCCGAGTTGTTGTGCCACAAAAAGTATTTTTGCAAAATGCTCCAGCGTCTCCATCTTGTAATAGGCATTCATCACATCGGTACCGATCGCAGTCGCACCGTGATTTTCCAGCAAATAGGCGTCGTAATCTTTGACATATTGCCTGATCGGTTCAGATATTTCTGGTCCCCCCGGCGTACCGTATTCCACAATGGGTATGGCGCCGAGAGTAATAACCACCTCGGGCAGAACACACATAGTAAGGGGAACGCCTGCAACCGCAAAACCCGTAGCCGTTGGCGGATGTGCGTGTACCACAGCGCGCACATCGGGGCGCTCGCGATAGAGAAAAATGTGCATCCCAATTTCTGACGAAGGCCGCTTTTGCCCACTCACAAGCGTGCCATCCATGTCCGTAATACAGAGATCTTCGACCTTGAGAAATCCCTTGGACATACCCGTTGGCGTAGTGAGAATGCGGTCTTCTTCAATTCGGCATGAAATATTGCCATCATTAGAAGCGACAAAGCCGCGTTCGTACACGCGACGCCCGGCTTCAACAATATCGAGTTTGGCCTGATGGAGATTCATTTTATGTCTCATCCCTTCATATTAATATCATCCACAACGCCGACGATAACGGAACGCACCGCAGGCAACTCCACATTGAGAACGAGACCCGCCGCGACGCCTTGCCGGATCACGAGGACAATTTCGCCGCGGCCAACGCCTGCGGCGTCAACTGCAAGAGCCGATGCACCGTCATCTTTGCCATCGGGCGTAATGGGCTGCACGACCATGAGCTTAGCGCTGTTGTAATCGCTGTGTTTAATAGTCGATGTGACGCTACCGAGAACGCGGGCCAGGAACATATAGAATTTGGGATTCGGGATTTAGCTGCATTCTCCCCTTCTTCTAAGGAGAGCCGGAGGGTAGGCTACCTCATGCATCGACCTGATCGACAATGCCGACAACTGCCGCATCAACCGGGCCGTATTTATCGGGCAGGGCGTTGGGAGCTTCTCGTGAACCGACCCAGTAGATGGTTTCCCCATCGCTGGCATTGACCACATCAATAGCGACAAAAGCATCTCCTGCTTTATTGTGCTCGTGATCAATCGGTTCAACGACAAGCAGTCTAAAACCTTTGAGCGAGGCATCTTTGCGCGTCGCCCAAATTTTGCCAATGACGCGACCCAGGAACATTTTTACCTCGCGAGATACGGGACTTATACAATTCTGAAGTAGTCGATGAGGGCACAGCGGCGCTGGCGGGTAAATGTGCGGGCAGACGTGCAGCCTTCGCCAGTGGGTGTGGCAATAGAGAAAGACGTATAGCCCTCGCCACCTGCGCCCAATCCCGCAGATGACGCGCCGTTTTTCACAAAAATCGTACACTTGCACTGGCGAGCCATAACCGTCATATTCTCGACATTTTTTGAGTGCATGACCGCCGTGTGGCGATACCCCTGTTCGGCCCGAATAGCCCAGTCAATTGCCCTGTGTACATCGGGTGTGCGAACAATGGGGACAAACGGCATCATCTGCTCGTGTTGAACAAAATCGTGCTCATTTTCGACCTCGCCAATCAAAAGCTCTGTATCGGGCGAAATATTGAGACCAATTTGAGCAGCAAGCACATGCGCGCTGCGACCGACGAGATCGCGATTGAGCATCCAATCGCCTTTTTCGTCGCGGGGAAACGCGATTTTGGTCAGTGCATCAATTTGCGACCGATCGAGTTCCACACAATTATTTGACTTCAGGTGGCGCATCAGTTCATCGGCTACGGATTGAACGGCAAAAACTTCCTTTTCGCCAATGCACAAAATATTATTGTCAAAACCGCCGCCTTCAATAATGCCGAGGGCAGCCTTTTCGATATCGGCAGTCTCATCTACGACCACAGGTGGATTGCCAGGCCCTGCTGCGATCACGCGCTTGGGCGCCTGCATGGCCGCCTTGACAACACCGCCACCGCCGGTGACGAGAACGAGATCAATGCCGGGATGCACAAAAAGGCTCTGCGCCGTTTCTATAGAAGGTTCGCGCACAGCAACGAGCAAATTCGGTGGACCGCCCGCACCGACAATGGCGCGATTGAGCATTTGCAAACCCAGAGCCGAAACATCTTTCGCACTCGGATGGGGCGCAAAAACCGCACTATTGCCCGCAGCGATAAAGCTAATTGCATTGTTGACCATCGTGGGCACCGGGTGCGTGGATGGCGTGACCGCTGCTATCACGCCAAAGGGCGCCATTTCAACAACCGTCAAACCATTGTCGCCCGTCCACGCCGTGGGCTGCAAATCTTCAACGCCAGGCGTGTGTTGTACAACAACCTCGAGTTTGCGAATTTTGTGCGGCACCTTGCCCATGCCGGTTTCTTCAACGGTTTTTTGCGCGATACCCTTTGAATGCGCCATAGAGTCTCTGCGAATTGCAACAATCAGATCGCGGCGTTGCTCCAGACTCATTGCTTCGAGGGCACGCTGGGCTTCTGAAGCCGCAGCAATAGCTTCTTCGAGATCGTCAAAAAGGCCATCGTCGCCTTTGTCTTCATAGCGAGCGGGCGGTGCAATAACCGCAGGAGCTTCGCGCTCAGCCACAAGGCGACGCACGACCTGCTCAACCACCGATTGGATTTGAATTTCGTCTAAGTTCATATCTCACTTCTGATAAACCGCTTCACCTTCGATTTCTGCCGTATCGATAATAGCGACAATCACAGCATCGACAGGACGATCTTCAGTCACACTCGTCATACGGGCGGAACTCCCACTACAACAGAGCACGACTTCGCCATCGCCTGCACCAACAGCATCTACGGCGACCAAAAAACTTTCTTTAAGTTCGAATGCGGGCAAATCGAGCGTTTGGACGATCTGGAGCTTAAAACCCGCCAAGCCGCTGTCTTTTTGGGTGGCAACCACCGTTCCCACCACCTTGCCGAGGGTCATAGTTTAGTCGTTTGAAGAGCCGATAGGCAGAATATTTTCAAGGCTACCATGTGGTCGCGGAATGACGTGTACAGAAACGAGTTCGCCAATTTTGCCAGCAGCAGCAGCGCCGGCTTCCGTTGCGGCTTTAACGGCTGCCACATCGCCGCGCACAATAGCAGTGACATATCCCGCGCCAATGCGTTCCCAATTGACAAATTGGACATTGGCGGCTTTGACCATCGCATCTGCAGCCTCAATCATAGCTACGAGACCTTTGGTTTCAATCATGCCGAGGGCTTCACCCATGTTGTGTCCTCCTAAAAAATGATCATTGATTACTAAAAATAATCGCTTCTACCTGTGGATCGAGATTTGGAATAACGTGAGCGGCAACGAGATCCCCAACGCGCTCGGCAGCTTCTGTTCCCACTTCGATAGCTGCGCGAACCGCGCCCACATCGCCGCGCACGAGTGTGGTGGTATATCCCGCACCGATTTTTTCGTACTTTTCAATTGCGACGGAAGCCATCTTGACCATCGCATCGGCAGCTTCTGTTGTGCCAATAACGCCGAGTGTTTCAATCATACCAAGAGCATTCATTTTATCATAAACGCCGTATCGCCACAGACGAGATCGGCTGCGTTGGCATCGTCGGTATCCAAATGGAGTTCGGGCAAATAGCTTTCGTCAATTTTGAGGCGAACATTATCATATATAACGCCTTTTTCGCCTCCCACGCGCACCCTGACAGATTCCCGCCCTTGAAAGCCATAATCTATTACATCAGATGGACGCAGGTGAATGTGGCGCGCAGCGCGAATAGCCGCGTTGACCGTGATCGACCCCCTGGGACCGATAAAAGTAACAGGTGGCGCATCTCTCAGGTCTCCCGAATCGCGCACAGGCGGATCAACGCCGATGTAGATGGCATCTGTTCGGGCGAGTTCAACCTGATTATAGTCGCGACTGGGACCGAGAATCCGCACGCGCTCAATCGCGCGCAACCGGGGACCAACAACAGAGATGATTTCCTCGGCGGCAAAAGCGCCCGGCTGGTAGAGTTCGCGATAAGGCGTTAAGGTGTGACCCGCGCCAAAAAGGATCTCCAGAGTTTCGTCATCAACATGTGCATGCCGGGCAGATACACCTACGGAAATGGAAATTTCTTCGCCGTCTCCACCGCGTATTTGATGCACGACTTCTCGTGCAATGCGGTCAATAGCATCGCTCTCCCCGATATTCTGTCCGAAAGAACAAAGACCGCAATCATCGCACACAGAGGCATTTTTTCGAATTGGAAGCATCGCCGAAATTTGGTATCAGGTGCTGTTTACAAAAGGCGAAAAATAGCCCATGACTGCTGTAAAGTCAAGGTTAAACACGCTATAAAAAAGCACGATGCTTGACAAGTACCTCGCTTTGAACCAAATTCAGAGAAAATGTCTTATTTTCCCTAACCATCATGAGAAATATACACTTGCTACTTAGATTATTCACGTGCATCCCGATATTTTTCTATTTCGCCAGTCCAGTGATAGGCGAAGATGCTTCGCCCGATGTCCCATTAAACCATCCCGTGTATCCCCTGTTAGATCGTCTGAATGCGCGAGGTTGGATCGCCGTGCCCGATACACGGCCCTTAACCCGGATACAAGTTGCACAGATACTCTCCGACGTATCAAATCAATCTATGTCGGCAACCGAGCGCGGCCTCGTCAACCGATATATCGCAGAATTGGAAAATCGCGCGGCTTTTGCACGCGAACCCCGATGGACATGGCGCGACTCTGCGGCATCCCTCATTCTCGAACCACTGGTGCGACAACAGGTGATTGTGCGCAGGGGCGATGGATTTGTGAACGAGACTGCGTCGCAAACCTATATTGGCGGTTCTGTGCGTGGACAATTCCACACATTGGGATTTTATGCACGCCACTTTGAGGCCCGCGAATGGAGCGACCAACCGCGCCTTCGTCGAGAAGATGTGCTGGCTCACCCCATTGAAGATGTGCAACTCAAGGGCAAAAAGGCGGACTTCCGCGAAAGCGCGTTTCAACTCGCCTGGGCAAATTCCTGGATGCGTATAGATGCGGGCAAGGGAAGCCTGAATTGGGGACCTGGACGCACGGGAAATTTATTAATCTCCGACAACGCGCCATCTTATGGTCTGTTTCGGTTGCAGGCATCCCACGGGCGATTGCGCTATACGCACATCGCTTCATCGCTGCGCGCGCGTCCTGGCTCAATCGACACAACGCGACGGTGGATCGACAATGGGCATGTGCGTATTTTTTTGCGGCAAAAGCGACTGGCCGCGCATCGACTGGAGATTGCTTTCTCAAAGGTGCGAATTGGGTTGCACGAAGCCGTGGTATATGGTGACCGGGGATTTGAGCTGCTCTACGTTTTGCCGGTCGCAGTATTTGCAGGAACGCAAAATCACCTGGGAAATCGCGACAATCTCGTGATTGGAGCCGATATATCGGCTCGCATCCGGACGGGACTGACACTTTACGGCGCATGGTTTTTCGACGATATGGTCAAATTTGACCCCGATGCATTTTCCAATCAATTTGCCTTTCAAGTGGGCGCGTTCTGGGTTGATCCGATGGGCTTGCGAGATACTGATGTGCGCGCCGAATACGTGCGCGTGGAGCCTTATGTGTACGCGCACAATTTTGACATCAATACGTATGAACACTACGACACCCTGTTGGGCTATCCAACCGGGCCAAATGCAGACCGCTATTTTGCACAAGTAACACACCGCTTTTCTCCGAACCTGAATGCGTCTTTAACTTTTGCGAGAGAGCGGCAGGGTGAAAATCCAGTAAATCCAGATGGAACAATTGTCAATGTAGGAGGCAATGCACAACTGGGGCGTCGGCTACAGGATGCACCCACGCGAGACTTTATGTCGGGCGATGTGGAGACATACCAAAGAATAGGTGGCCGCGTGGAATTTACACCCGTGAGAAATTGGACTTTGCAGGTGCAGTATCAACACCATCGCATTATAACACAGCAAAATCGGGCAACGGGGCATGAGTGGACAGCGACAATGGATGTGAACTTCTATTGATCGGAAAAGAGAAATGAGTCATCGCCAGTGCCTGTGGGGCCTTCTCGCATTCGCATTATTACTGCGCGTAGGCTTTGGGTTGACGCAATCCGATTTGACCAATGCATCTGATGAGGTACATTGGGATCGCCTGGGGCAGGCTTATGTCGCGCTGGGCATTTTGCACCCCGATACTGGAATGTACCGCCCCCCATTATACGGCTTATTTCTGGCGGGCATGTATCACACATTTGGTCATAACCTCGTCCTGGTGCGGATTGTCCAGGCCATCATGGGCACAATCACATGCTATCTCATCTATGTTCTGGGATGTAAAATGGGCAAGGTCGCAGTCGGTTTGTTCGCTGCGGGTCTGTTCGCTATTTATCCGTTATTTGTATTTTTTTCTGGCGTATTGATGGCCGAAACCCTTCTGATTTTGTTGACGACTATTAGCTTTGTGTCTTGTATTCAATTCTGGCAAAAGAGCACCGTCACAATGGCGATGGTATTTGGCGGCATTGTGGGGCTGTCCGCACTTTGCAAGCCCGTTTTATTGCCCTGGCTGCCACCTGTCCTCTTTTTCTGGTGGCGAAAATCGCGTCTAACACCTGTACAAAAAACATCGCGTGTACTAACTGTAATTGGCGCACTCGGCCTGATTATTCTGCCGTGGACAGCGCGCAACCATATCATCTCAGGCGAATTTGTTCCCATCTCGACCAATTTGGGGATCAACTTGCTCGTGGGAGCACACCCCGAGGGACGCGGCGTTTACGATAATCACATCGATTATCTGACACTTTATCACACACTGGCCGACACATCTCAGGGTGCGGCCGCCGACCGCCGCGTCGCGGGCATTGTGATAGAGTGGATAATCGCGCAACCACTGCACTATCTGAGTTTGAGCATTGACAAACTGCTCTATTTTTGGTGTCCCTGGATTCCGGGAGAGCCGCCATTATACAACGCAATTGCCGTGCTTTCCTGTACCCCACTCCTGATACTGGGGCTTGTCGGCACATTTAGCCAACGCCGAAGACCGGAAGGTCTGGCACTTATTCTCCTGATAATTTGCATGTCATTATTGCACATGGTATTCTTTGCCCATACGCGTTTTCGGCTACCCATTGACGCGGTTTTGTGCGCGTCTGCGGCCTGGGTATGTGTACAGTGGATCAACCGAATAGGACGCAAGCGTGATACTTCGAGAAGACTTTTTTGACCCTGCAAAACCTCACCTGTTGTTCCTGGTGTGTTTGGGGCAGGTCCTGTTAATTGCACTACCATTTTTGGTAAATGACGCGCTTGCGGCGATTCTTGTTCTGAGCTTGTTGTCGGCAATCGCGCTTTTTGGCTCTCTCACGCTGTCAGTGCTCTATTTGTGTTTCACCGCTGCGATTGTGCCTTCCTGGTTTTATGAAGACTACCTGATCTTGCCTCTGGACTTCAAATTCTATGAAGGTCTTCTCGTCGTGGTAATAGGCATTGCCTATCTCAACTATTTGTTGGAAGGCCGATGGAACTGGCGACGGCATACGTTTTTGGATCGACCAATGTGCGTATTGCTGGGGCTGGTCGTATTTTCATGCTTGTTGGGGTTGATCTACGGACAGTCAATCTCGCAAATGTTGCGCGATGTGCGCTATCCATTGTACTACACGTTGTTTTTTGTGGTGACGTGGTTTTTTGATGTGCGGCGGTTCTCCACATTCCTGCATTTATTTTTGCTCATCGCCGCAATTGTCGGCATCGAGTATTTGTTTGAATTTCTTTTGCAGGTCGATACAGACATTGCGGGCGGTTTTGTTCGGGTCGCACGGCTCGAAGGCATTGTGTTGCCGATGGGCATGCTCATTATTGCCGCTATTTTATTATTTGAAACGCGGACGTACAGGCGTGCCTGGGCGTGGAGCGCGATATTGCCCATCGGATTAGCTCTGGTTTTGACAATGGGCCGAGGCATGTGGATTTCGCTATTCGTCGGACTGGGTAGCTTGGCCGCATTGACCTTCTTGGATAAGCAGGCGGCACCTCGACGCATGTCGCGTCTTATTGTCGTGGCACTGGTCCCCCTGCTACTGCTGGCGATGGGTTATATTTTTCAGCAACAAACCCGCGCTGCCGTTAGCGACATAGCACTGGACCGCGTGACGCGCAGCGTCGAAGCCGTAAGTGGGCGGTTGATATCTTATGGCAATGCACTGGAAAAAATTCGTCAACGTCCTTTGCTCGGCGGCGGACACGGTGAAACTGTGACATCTCTGGTGACATTTCCGCCGCCGCCAGAGATATTGACAGTGGGCGCAGTTGACAATGTTTATCTGACAATTGGAATGCGAATGGGGCTGGTCGGCGTCGTGGCGTTTTTGTGGGTCTTTGGTTTTGCCCTCTGGCGTTCATATCTATTATTCCAGCAAAGTTCTGATACCCGCGTGCGTCTGTTTTGCGCGGCATTTATCGCCATTTACGCTGCCCTCCTCGTCTATGGCATGGCAGATGCAACCCTCTTTGCCAATCGGTTGATCTTTATCCATGCGACATTTTTGGGACTTATTGCGCGGCTGGTAGCAGAGGAAAAAAATAATGCCTGAATGTGTGACAGCAATAGTGGTCAACTGGAATGCCGGAGAAAATCTGGCACAGTGCATTGCCGCATTAATCAATCAAGAAGGAATAGATCTCGATGTGGTCGTAGTCGATAACGCATCGTCTGACAACAGCCTGGAGACATTGGAAACTTATGGTGATCGCGTGCGCGTGATTCAAACCGGCGCAAATCTGGGATTTGGGCGTGCCGTGAACCGCGGCGTAGCTGTCTCGCACAGCGCGATTGTCGTAGCCTTAAATCCCGATGTCGTGTTACAACCAGATGCGGTGAATACAATGGTCGAATTTTTGAACACACACGCCAATGTGGGCATGGTGGGTCCGAAGCTTAAAGACGCGGATGGACGGGTGATCGCCTCTTGCGGTGAAGCACCCAGACTCAGAGATGAAATCTGTCGTAAATTCCTATTGCATCTAATATTTCCATTGCTTAAATTTCGGCGACGAAGGCCCTCCAAACCCGAAGCTGTCGTCTGGGTAACCGGAGCGTGTTTCGCGGTTCGTCGCCGCGCGCTGGATGCTGTCAACGGGTTGGACGAGGCCATTTTTATGTATTACGAAGATGTAGATCTCGGCCTGTGCATCAACAGTGCTGGCTGGCAGGTCATGTATTTGCCCCACGCCGAAGGCATACACATCGGGGGCGAAAGTTCCAAACAGGCATTGACGCGGATGCTCGTGGTCAGTGAAGCGTCTTATGCCTATTTTATTGCCAAACACCTGGGGCAATGGGCCGCGCGCTTGCTCAGGCTCCTCCGTCCCATTGAAATGACATTGCGAACATTGCTCTGGGGAAGTGTATTTTTACTCGCCTACAGCCGTCGCACAGAGGCGCGAGCGCGTTTGCGGGCTTACTGGTTTATCCTAACTCACGGTGCTGTGGAGGAAGGTCCATGATTCCCATTTTTCGTCCCTGGTTTGACGACGCAGAAGTCGAAGCTGTCCGCGAGGTATTGATGTCCGGTTGGGTTGGTCCCGGGGAAAAAGTCGAAGAACTCGAAACGCGATTTGCCCATTATGTGGGGGCACAACACGCGGTATCTCTCAACTCGTGCTCTGCAGCCCTTCTATTGGCTTTGAAGATACTGGATGTAGAGGGAGGCGAGGTCATTACCACACCGCTGACCTTTGTCTCGACCAATCACGCAATTTTGCAAAACGGAGCCACGCCAGTGTTTTGCGACATCGATCCCGAAACACTCAATATCGATCCAAAAGCAATTGCCGCTAAAATCACGGCACGCACCCGAGCGATTATGGTGGTGCATTTTGCCGGGCACCCTTGCGACATGGATGAGATTCTATCCCTCGCAAACCAGCGCGGAATCCCGGTTATAGAAGACGCCGCCCATGCCAGCGGCGCGCGTTACAAAGATCGGATGATCGGCGGTGTAGGCACAGTGACGTGTTTTAGTTTTGACGCACGCAAAAATTTGTCAACCTGTGACGGTGGAATGTTGACCACCAATAATTCAGACCTCGCCGAACGCGCGCGAAAATTGCGCTGGATGGGCATTTCGCGCGGCACTTATGATCGTTTTCGAAAAAATGGCGCAGAGCGCCGATGGGAATACGAAGTGGGCGAACTCGGCTATAAATGCTATATGAACGATCTCAATGCGGCAATTGGGCTGGTGCAATTGGGCAAATTGGAGTCAGCCAATGCACAACGTCGAGAGATTTTTTTGGAATACGGACGTGCATTTGCCGCCCTCGACTGGATGCAAACACCTGTAGAAAAACCCCATGTTCGCAGTGCAATGCACGCTTATGTGGCACGCGTGTCCCAACGCGATGAATTGATAGATCATCTGGGGCAACACAACATCGATGCGGGCGTACACTACAAACCCTGCCATTTATTTGAAGTGTACAAACCCTATCGCACAGACTTGCCTGTCACCGATGCCGTGTGGCGCGATCTGATCACGCTGCCCCTATTTCCAAGCATGACCGAAAACGAAATTGGACAAGTCATCGCAGCAGTAAAGAAGTTTGAAGTCTGAAGTTTGAAATCCACCCTTCACCGCCCGAGACTGTTGCCTCACCCTTCACACTTCTATGACGCCTGTTATCTTATTCGGTATTACCGCGGTTTTAGCGGCTTTATTCACGGCGGTTGTGCGTATAATTGCGCGCCGTTTTGCTGCACCCGACGCGCCTGTTTCAACTCTGGGCGGTACAGCTTTGCTGGCCGCTCTTTTTTGTGGCTTTTGGTTTTTGCCCCAGCCCCCTTTGGGCCTCGTCATCGGTGCTGTAGGAATGGCACTCATCGGCATTTTAGACGACTGGAAGCCTTTTGCACCGCTGCACAAATTTGCGTTGACCCTTGTAGCTGCAGGCATTGCCGCCTGGCTCGGCCCGCGTATCCATCTCACAAATATTATCTGGATAGATGGATCCCTGACTGCGTTGTGGATGGTCTGGATGTGCCATGCATTCAATGTTCTGGACATGGAAGACGGTCTTTCCTCAGGTAGTGGAACCATTGCTTCGCTGAGTTTGTGGGTGATAAATGCAGGCGATTGGGCACTCGTAACAGCGGGTGCACTCACGGGGTATTTGCTACACAATTTTCATCCCGCCCGCATCCTGATGGGCGACACCGGAAGCCTGTTAATTGGCTTTTTGCTCAGTAGTATGGCTGTAGTTGTCGCAAATCATATTGGCGGTCTCCTGGGCGTTATCGGACCTTTGATCGCCTTGGGATTACCCATCTTTGAAGCAGTATTTATCAGTGCGGTCCGATTTGCCAAAGGCCGGTCCATTGTCCGACCCAGCCGGGATCACGTTGCACAGCGGTTGGTACAATGGGGACTACCAGTGCGTGCAGCAGTCGCTCTGATGTGGCTGACAGGCGTAATTTTGGGTACTCTGGCTCTCGTGTTCGCGTTAGGACATTGGATTAGTTTGGTTGGCGTTGCGTGCCTCGCCATTGGTGCGTGGAAGGGATTGTCGCGTGTAGATATGGAAAGCGATGGATGCGATGGACGCCCGGTCGGCCTATTTGGCAAAAACTGGTTGATTCACCGCATAATGCGTCAGACAATGGACGAAGTAAAGGAGATGGTGAATGGAAAATTGCTGGATGTGGGGTGTGGCAATAAACCCTATGCCAGTATTTTTGAGGCACCCGAGCAACAATACATCGGTCTGGAAAAAGGGCGCGAACGATATGAACGCGCCGACGTGTGGGGCGATGTATTGGCCCTCCCCTTCCGCGATGGAACTTGCGGTACCGTGTTGTGCAATCAGGTCCTGGAACATGTGCCGCAGCCCCAATTGGCGATTGACGAAATGGCGCGCGTATTGCGACCGGGTGGCTATTTAATTCTCACCGCACCCCATATTTGGGGCTTGCACGAAGTCCCCCACGATTATTTTCGCTTTACGCCCTATGGCTTGCGCCATCTCGCTGAGAAATCGGGCCTGACGGTCCATACAACGCGCGCACTTGCGGGATTTTGGGTCACAGCCGGGACGCGATTCTGTTATTATCTGGCGCGTTTTGAACGCGGTCCTCTAATCCCCTTTGTGCGCATTGGATTTTTTATCGTCCAACTCGGTGCTCTATTTTTAGATCGCTTGCACCGCGTGGAGAGCGAGGCGTGGAATTTTTTGCTCATCGCACAAAAGGACTTATCCCATGAGTGATTTTATCGCGTCCATCAAAGCCGATTTTAATAAGTGGGCCCCAGTTATACACCAGGCGATTGTGAAGCACTATTTCACATCTATCATCATACTGGTCATCTTATTTGCATTTATCCTTCGATATTTCCAACTAAACGTCGGTTTGCCCTATTTGTATTTCTGGGATGAACCACTCACGGCCAGCAACGCGCTTCAGATGATAAAAACGGGGGATTACAACCCCCATTTTTTTAAGTACGGTTCTCTGATGATTTATTTGAACCTGCTGATCGATCAGTTATACCGTATTTATCTCACAGGCGACTTGGCAAGCGTAGCAAATATACGCATTGAAGCCGACACCGGTTGGCACTGGACGATATCTCATCCGAGCTTTTATTTTTGGAATCGTTTTTTGACCGCCACAATGGGCACCGCAACAGTATTTATCACATATTTAATTAGCAGGTCGATATGCAACAGATGGACGGGCATCATATCGGCCTTTTTTTTGTCTATTCTCCCGATCCACATAGTTCATTCGGGTTTTGTAACAATGGACGCGCCAGTCGCCCTGTTTGTCTCGTTTGTCGCCCTATTCTCCATTTTGTTTATCGCAGAAAAAGAAATCATCTATTTCATATTGAGTTTAATATGTGTCGGATTTGCCACAGCGACAAAATACAATTCGGGCCTGGTAATTTTGCTCCCCATTGCATCGCTAATTTGGATGTCTTATCGGGATGGAATCCCGCGCCAAAAATTTTATTGGCTCGCGCTCGCGGTTCCATGCCTGCCTGCAGTGACCTTCTTTCTCTCTATGCCCTATGCAATTCTCGACTTCCCAAATTTTATTAAGGATGTCTTACACCAGATTAATTACTACAAAACCACGGGACACCCCGGCGCAACAATCAACCTTGGATGGGATTATTTTGCATTTCAGATGCGAGAATTTTACCAAAACATTGGGCTGATAGGCACCATCCTGTTTGCAATCGGTCTGGCAGGAACAATTTCCCGGCCCGCATTGCTCCTGATCTTATTATTCCCTGTGAGTTATCTTGTATTTATGAGCGGTATGACCGTCAACTTTCACAGAAATTTTATACAGGTGTATCCATTTATCGCCATCTTTACCGGTGTTGCATTTTACAATCTGCAGGCGGCATTGAAGCGCTTTTATCCAAACCTCAAAAAGCCAATTCCGATTATATGTCTCGCAGCCGCGCTCGTTTTACTGCCGCGAGCTTATGACGCCTATCAAACGGGCAGGGTATTGCACAACACCAGAGATACCAGAAGCACAGTCATAGATACGCTCAACGCAATGGAAGATGTACAAGAAGTCGTCTTTGCCAGAGAACTACGGGTTCACGAACAAGACCTCGACAGATTAAAATACGACTATGCGATACAGCCCATCGAAATAATGAGCGCAGAACAAAATAGGGATGGCGTACACTATGTCTTGCCAGCCAAAATATCTCAGATTTACACTTATCACCAGGAGGAAATACAGACCAAACAAGCAATCATCGACAAAATCCCTGGCGAACATATTCTGCAATACATCAACAACAATTACATCGGTCAAAATATTGGAAAGGATTACATCAAACAAAATGCCGCAACCATGCTCGATGTATTTTCCACGAGTCCCTCGCTGATCATCGCAAATCAGATACCGCACGAACCGTTGCATCCCAGCACTATTGCATTTGACACCTGCAAGCTATCTCCCACAGGCGTACAAATCAACATCCGCAATACCGCAACACTCCGCGATGGCGTCATAACAACCCCGGCTTACGACCTGAAACGCGGGAAATACCTGTTCACATTTCAAGCAAATAAACCTGCGGCACCAGAACGCTCCCAGAGCTTTATTTTTGGAGAATACGAAGCAAGCATCACCGTAAAACGCCTGAGTGCATTCCGCGAACAGGCGAGCATCAGAGTTTCGATCTTTGCGGACCAGACACTCTTAATACAACAAATATTCATCCCCCCAAAGAACTTCGCTCAAATGGACGCCTTTTTTTCGATCGAAAAAAACCAGCGCGTTTCAGTCAAAATAGAAAATCTCCATCCTGTAGAAACAACGGTTAAGCAACTGAAAATTTTGGCTTTGTAAAATTTTCAAACTGTTGTAAAAATTCACACCTGTGCCATAGCGTCACATATCCCGCCTTTTTTATATTGATTATATCCTATTGTAATTAAACAACTTAAAATAATTCATCCCAATTGGCACGCTATTTGCATAACACTTTTACCGCACGCAAAAACCTCAACGGAGAAAAGTGCGGTGAAAACAATTTACTACACAGTGCTTTTGCTAACCGTCTCGCTACACGGCTGCACCACCTATTCTCACTTTTCGGGCGACTTTCGCACGAGCCTGCGCGCGCGCAACTACGAAGACGCCCGTGCAAAAATCAAAAAGTCAAAAAAAAGAGGCAACCAATTGCTCTATCTCCTCGAAAATGGCCTCCTCACCCACTATCAGGGCCACTACGAAACATCCAACCGCTATTTTGCCGAAGCCGAGCGGCTGTCAGATCGGCTCTATACCCGCTCGGTTTCCCGAGAAGCCGCCGCATTTTTGACCAACGACGCCATACGCAACTACCGCGGCGACAGCTTTGAAATGGTCGCCGTTCACTACTATCGTGCGCTGAATTACTGGTACCTGGGCCTCCCTGAAGACGCCCTTGTCGAATGCCGAAAAGCCAATTTGAAACTCGACCAATACGCCATTCACAATGGACAGGCAAGTTACAAAAATGACGCCTTCATTCACTACATCACCGGCCTGTTCTACGAAGCTACCGGCGAATTCAACGACGCCCGCGTCTCCTATCAACACGCCCAAGACGCCTATTCATACTACAAAAAAAAGTTCCACACTGCTCCACCTCAAACCATCGCCGAAGACCTCAATCATGTAGATGCCATTCTCAACGGTGAGGGCGCCGACATGCGCTTTGCCTCGCTCAACATCCTGCCCTTTGTACCGCCTGTGGGCAATGGCGAACTCGTGATCTTTTCTGAAATCGGCTTTATCCCCCGCAAAGTGCAAGAGGAAATAGATCTCCCCATTTACGAAGAAGACATCAAACACAGCAAGGACGACAAAGTATCTTCCATCGCTACTGAAATCTCACGCCGTCGCCACCGCGTATATCCCATTCGCGACGTCGAATACTGGTTGCGCGTCGTCCTTCCCAAATACGAAGCCATCGCCCCGCGCACAAAACGCATTCGTATCCGTACAGGGAACCACGCGGTCCAAACGCAGATCGCCCAAAATTACGCCGCGATAGCAAAAACATCGCTCCAGGATCACTACCCGAGGATTATGATCAGAACAATTGCACGCGGGCTTGTGAAATACATAGCCCACCGAGAGGCCAAAGACGAAAATGAAATCCTCGGTTTCTTCGTCAACCTGTTCAACATCTCAACCGAAATCGCCGACACGCGCAGTTGGGTCTCATTGCCCCACAATATTCAAATCGGCCGCCTCGAACTGCCACCCGGCATCCACACCATCACACTCGAAGCACTCGACGCCAACGGCCGCATTATCGAAACCGAAACATTTACCAACATCGAAATCAAACCCGGTCAACGCACGTTCTTGAATCACAGAGTTTACCAATAATTCCACAAGGAGGAACACAATGAAAATTTCACATCAAAGCCTTATGTTATTCATCGCTCTCAGCCTGTTGGTTTCAACAGCAAACGCGGCGAAACCAGACCTTCCGCCCACGCGGGGCATTGTTGTCAACCTCGTCGAATGGGACGGCGGAGAATTGCCCGCGGTTTATGAACGCACGGACCAACTTCCCTTCACCCGTGAGGACCTGTTGCAATTGGTACAAAGCGACTTCAAACCCGACCAAATCGCACAGATGGTTTCCGAGCGACGATATGCGGGCGATGCGTCTGCCGAAGGGCTGATCGCACTGAAGAAAGACGGTATCGAGTCCGTCGTGATACAGGCCATCTCCAAACACGCGCTCGCGCCCAACCAATCGCTCAACCTCACCGTTTACCTGACCTTTGACGGCATTTCTCAAACGGCGCGCCATCGCTTTCTCTACGTCATAATTCCCGACGGCGAGATCCAGCGCGTCTTCACTGCGGACTTAAACACCGTGCTCGCCGGGCAATGGAGGCAGGACACCCTGATCGACGCCACAGACCCGTTGCTCCCGCGAAAAATCAGGCGCGTCACCTTCTCGGGAACAATCCCACTAAAAACACACGGCAGCAAAACTGTTCGGATATTCACATCCTCGCGCCCGGGCATCCATCAAATCGACGAAATACCGGCGATAGACCTCTCGCGGGTTCAAACATATCAAATGGACTATCCAGTCAGTTCACCCATTCAAGACTGCCGCGCCTATATCCGCTATAAACAGGATGTCGTGCTGCCGAACAAATGGCACATGATTGACACGCGGATGGAATGCGAGTGGCGATAAGACACGCCTTTCACCTCTCAACAAGGAGACAGACCATGAAACTCATCACCTATGCAGCAATCGTCCTGATCGGCCTCACAACCGGATGTGCCGGTCCCAGAGCCTTTACAAAAGGGACTTATGAAGATCCCAAAACCATCGCCTTGCTCGACGACCGCTTTAACGAAAACGACATGCAACTCATCGCCAAAAAAGTCGTCAATTCAATTCTCGAAGCACCGTTGAACAGGCCCGAACCCGCCATCATGCTCGGCAAAATGCGCAATCGCACCACTGAACACATCGACATGGTAGCTCTCTCCGATAAAATCAAAACCGCATTGATCCAGAGCGGCAAAGTGCGCTTTGTCGATGTAACCAACCGCAAAGACATCGCCACAGAATACGAATATCAACAATCGGGCTACGTCGATCTCACACAGGCCAAAGCACCGGGTAAACAGACCGGATCAGACATGATCCTCACGGGCACACTCAGCGCGAATGTACAGGAAGTGGGCAAAGACAAACTCATCTACTACAAAGCCACCTTCCAACTGACTGACCTGACCACATCTGAAATTATATGGACAGACGAAAAAGAAATCCGCAAAGCCTACAAAAAGCGCAGCATAGGATTGTAATTGCGCTGGAGACCTGAGATTATTAGGTTGGAATTACGAATTGGGAACTGAGCAGTAAAAATTAAGGGTTGGGCGGTTGGGTATCCTGCACATCCTTCCATCCTTTAATCCTGATCCAGAAAGGAGCAAAACCATGAAACACCTGTTATTCACACTCGCAATCGCCCTGCTTTTGGGGAGCAGTGCCAGCGCGCAAACGGGTCGAACTGATGGGGCAGAAGAAAGCGAATTTGGCAAAGGGGGATACCCTTTTGGAGGCCCGAACCATCGCGTCTATCTCAACACCGCCTTTGGCTCTGGATTTTTTGACCTGACGGACGTCAACAAAACGCGCACGGGGTTTCTCTACGGGATTGAACTCGGCGTCGAAATGGACCAGTGGCTCGGCATTCAGGCGGGCTATAATTATCTTTCCGACCGCGACATGTCCATCTTCAGCCTCGGCTCGCGTTTCGCCTACGCCTTTGACCCCTTTGTGTACCACGTCTCACTCAATGCCGGGCTATACGCGCCCAATGAAGGCAGTCGCAACTTTGGTCTGGCACCTGGCGCTGGCATAGACATCGTCCTCCACAAACGGGTGCGTATCGGACTCGACTACAAACACGACTTTATCTTCACCGACAACCGCATCACCGACATGGATCGGATCTACGCGGGTCTCAAATTCTTCTTTTAAACGCGGATGAAGCAGATGACGCGGATAGACGCGGACTAAAAAATGCAAAAGGCGAGAGGCTAATTAGCCTCTCGCCTTTCTTCGTGTTTCTTGGTGTTTCTTCGTGGATCGTCACCTATCCAAACACATCACTCGCGACAAAAGCCATACCCAGTGCAGCGGCAGAATCGCCACCGCACGCCCATTCAAACTGCGTTGAGACAGCCTGCGTATCAAAGGGATTTTCGAGATATATCGGCCATGACCCATTCTCAAATCCCTCAATCACCCACGCCATATACCGATCGCGAAAAGAAGCTTCTGAAAGCCCCCCACCAATCACCACAAGCCCAGGATCGAATAACCGCACCCAATTCGCGATTGCATAACCCAGAATAAATGCCTGCTCCTTAAAAAGCGACACAGCGAGTGGATCGTCATTTTCCGCGTAATCGCGGAGTTGATACGCCTTTTCCTCTATCGACGCATCAGACGCATTCAGCGCGTGATCCTTCCATTTCTCCCCCGCCAATTCAATCCCAAGCCTGCGTCTCAATGCCATAAGCGACACCCAGGCCTCCGCACATCCCGTCAGCCCACACGAACAAGCAGGCAACTCCCCATCCACCTCCCGAAACGGAACCGAAGCATGCCCCACTTCCAGCGCGAGACCATTTGCCCCCTCGTAAATCTGCCCACCGGGCAAAACCAATCCACCGCCCAAACCCGTTCCAGGCGCGACGAGCAGAAGGCCCGCATCGGAATCCGGACGCGCCGCGTATTCCCCTGCTGCCGCTGCATTGCCGTCATTTGTCATATACACGGGCACACCCGCACGCGCAGAAAACTCACCGCGAATATTTGTTCCCACCCAATCCGCACCCAGATTGGCCTGCACCCGAATCACGCCACTGCTACTCGGCGCGGGCACATCCAGCCCAATACCCGCAATATCCGATTGACGCCTCCCTGCGCGATCAGTCAATAACGACAAAGCTTCCTCGAGCTGTGCAAACGTAGCCTCATACCCATCCTTAACGCGACTGGGCACCTCCACCATATCGCCCAATAAATTGCCAGCAGCATCGACGAGAATGGACTTCACACTCGTCCCACCAATATCCAAACCCGCAAAACAGCGCGTATCGCTCATAACCTTCTTCCGTAAAAAGTAAAAAAAACCATATCAGGACGAATCTACGGGACGGTGTACAACTGACCGCCTCTCAGGTCAGTTCATCTACGATGGAGTTCGCTCTGACTTGGGGTAGCGGGACAGGGTTCGTCTATTCGTCTAATCACAAACAACTGACGCGTTCCATTTCTGGAAATCGATGGAAAAAGCACCTGATCACTCGTGCGATTCCAGCAGGGCGCGGGATCGCTCCTCAAATCCCCCGATATCCACTCCTCCTGATCGTATCGCCGAGTTCGCACCCATGCCCCGTCAGCCATGCGATACATCACATAAACTGTTCCGCGCTTTGGTCCCGAACCATTGATAATCCACTTACCATCTGGAGAAAACGCATTGTCTCCGCCAGGCTCTGGAAAAACAGACTGATCCCCCAGGGTCCGTGCAATTTTCTGCTCATCGGTATCGTACACCACCAGATCATCTGCATTGTGACCGAGAATCTCATGCCCTTCCAACCACTCGGGATGACCGCCAATAAAAACCTTCTGGATGGTCAAATCACTCCCATCGGGATTTACGGTAAAAGGCACATTGAGCCGCGCTTCGCGCTTATTGAACTTGCCCCGTGCATAAAAATAAATCCGATCATCATCCCGGTTCCACAGCGTATGATTGATAAACATCTCCTTGCTCTCAACTCCCGGATGGTAATCCCGCAACGCATCTCCCAACTGGGCAAAAGATACAATCAGCTCTTTCTCTTCCGTATTCACATCAACCTTAAAAATCCCATCGTCCTCGGGATGTGCAACCCCTTCGGTCCAATCCGCCGCGCCGAGATACCCAGTCACCAACCGCAGACGCGCCATGCGCGCGTAGTTTAATCCCAAAAAATAGCCGCCATTTTGCGCCACACCGCTGTTGCCAAACGACGTATCTTCATAGCGATATTCGCGGATCCTTTTCCCCCTGGAAATATCGAACAAAACCGTGAAAACTTGCTGCGTCTCCAGATCGCGATCATTAAAGAAAAATTGCGTCTCAGGCGATTCGGGATTCCAATAAAACATCGTGCCCTGCTGCGGATTCCATCCCTGTGACTGATCAACCACCTGGATTGCATGCTCATTCTCAGTATCAATCAAAATCACATCCGCTGCCTCACCAGGTCCGGGCATATGGTCCTGAAAACCATTCTGCAACGCGACGATATAACGACCGCTCTGATTCCAGGGAATGGTTTGCGATTGACCGATATACCCAAAAAAGTGATGTTTGGGACCATACGTGATCTGCTCAACTTCAAGCTCAAAAGAATCTGCCAATTTATTCTCCTCGTGAATTTTACGAACTAAATCCCTATCGCATATCCATCGCGCCTCGGATCTGCACCGCCCATCAGCGCACCCGATTCAGCATCCACCACAATACCCTGCGCGCCCCCGCAAACGGCGGAATAATCGGGCAACACCTTCACATCGTGCCCATGTGCTTTCAGTGCGCGCCGAACAGACTTCGACATCCGCCTTTCAATGGACACCTGCGTACCTGCACTCTCAATGCGGAACCGGGGTGCTTCAATCGCCGCCTGTATATTCATGCCGTAATCCAGCACATTGGTCAAAAATTGCACCGATGTTTGTTGAATCCCCCAGCTTCCCGGCGTACCCAGCGCGGAAAAAAGCGCGCCATCTCGAAATACCAGCATCGGCGACAGGCACATATCCACTTTTTTGTGAGGCGTAATACAATTTGGGCTTTCGGGCACAAGATCGCCCCACCGAATAAAATTGTTCAAAAACATACCCGTATCGCCCATCATCACCCCCGACCCAAACCCCGACCCCAAACTCTGAGTTATAGCCACGGCATTGCCATCGCCATCGACCACATCGAAATGCGTCGTGCATTCATTGCGCCATGCCGCTGGATCACCCGGTTCAATCTCGCCCGGCAATTTCGTCGCTGGATACCACTCGCCCCGATGCACACCCGCGCGATTTCCAATCAGCTTTCGGCGTTCTTCCGCATACCCCTTTGCCAGCAATCCTTCAACCGGAGCCTGCGGGGCTGCAGCGTATTCTATCCGATCTGCATTGCCCAATTTCACGGCTTCGATGAACAGGTGTACTGCCTGCTCTGAATGGTGTTCCATCTCTGCCAGATCGTATCCCTCCAGCATATTGAGCGTCTCGAGAATCTGAAATCCCGCGCTCGGTGGTGGCGGGCAAAACACCTCATAGCCGCGATAGGTCGTCGCTATCGGATCAACCCATTCGGGTTCAAAATCCGCCAGATCGCGCTCGGACAACCAGCCCCCTTCCGCCTGAATATATTCCGCCATTTCGCGCGCGAGGTCGCCGCGATAAAAAACCTCTGCTCCCCCTTCGGCAACCCGCCGAAACGTCCGCGCCAAATCCTTTTGAATGAGAATTTCACCCGGCAGAGGTCCGCGCCCACGCGACAGAATAACGCTTACAGCCCTGTCGTTCATCTTCCCACCACTATTCATCGATTGACTATTTTTCACCGTCACGGCATACCCGTTCTCCGCCAGATCAATCGCAGGTGCAAATACATCTGCTGGCGTCATCGTGCCATAGCGTTCCAACAATTCCAACCAGCCACCACAAGCACCCGGCGTCAAACACGAACGCGACCCAGCATCTTTATCCGCCGGTCCATCAAACAACTCCGCACGCGCCTGATGCGGTGTTCGGCCACAATAATCCAGGACGCGCCTGTGGTCGTTTTTTGCATCGTACACAATCGCATACCCCACCCCCGCAATACCAGACATATAGGGTTCAACAACATTGAGCGCGGCAGCAACCGCGACCGCAGCATCAAACGCATTGCCCCCTTCAAGCAACATCCGCACGCCAGATAGCGCAGCTTGAGGATGCGCGCACGCCACCATACCACGCGTACCCGTAACCGTTGGTCTATGTGTCACACCATGTGCTGAAAAAGCCATAACACTGCTCCTGAGAATTGTTTTAAGTAGCCATTCAAATCTTTGTGGATTTAAGCATTCTACAATGGTATTCTGAACAAATGGAAGCGGCGTCAAAAATCGACCTAACGCTATCCTCCCTGTCATTGCGGCATGGTTTTGAGCCGCAATCCAGTTTTTTGTCCAGAAATATCAGGGGCGACTACTTACCTGTTCGAGTGCATTTTAAGTCAATTTATTTTGCCTTAATAAACTCATCAACGGTAAGTTCTATATCCTGTGCGATTTGTCGCAACAGGACTGGCGAAATATCTCTTCCTTTATGAAATGGAACGGTCGTTGCTCGTCCATCTACATGACGATATTGTTTGTGTGAACCTCGTTGGCGAACTTCTCGAAACTGCAATCTTTTAAGCAGCCGATCCACTTCCCGAGGCTTAAGTACTGGTATTTTAGGCATTAAGAGGTCACTATTTGTTGAGTGCCAAAAAACTCAGAATTGAGATATGGTTCACCATCCTCAAGAAGCATTTCGATCACCTCTATCAGGTTCTTATTAAGCTCATCTAATGTCTCGCCTTGAGAATGGGCACCGGCAAAACCGGGCACATAACCTACATATAACCCGGTATCCTTACAAAATTCCACAATAGCTGTAAAACGCATTTTTCACCTCGCTTAATTTATAGTGCCTATTCCGATGCGACGACTTGTTATTCAGATGGGACCTCGATTCGAAATTCACGATCAACCTTTCTCGCTTGAACGCATGGGATATTGCGCTCCTGGCATAGAGTCTCAATCTTGGATTTGAACTGATCTTCTATTTTTATTCCAAGAATAACACGCGAAATTGGCCCCGGCAATGGACATTCTTGATCACCTTCCTCCGTTATTAAACGCCATTCTTTCTCGTATGCCCATTCCCAGGATTTGGTTTTCATCATACTTTTGAACGTCGTACCATCCTTTTTAAGCAACATCTGCTCAAAATCAATTATTGGATAATGCCTATCATATTGCACGGGCGAACAAATACCTATATCGCCAAGACAATTATCTGCGGCACGGGTAAACTCAAAGCAAACCCCTGTGTGTCCTTTTGCATAATGTGACCACATAAGTGTCGAATTATATTCCTCTGACAGACATAAGACTCCAGAGTTTTTGTTTTCTTGAATAAATTGCTGAGTTTCTATTTGTATTCGATCCCGTTCTTCAGGGATAAATTTCCCATCGTCGTCAAAATTCGAGTCCACGTATTGGACAATATGAGGAGGCCATTGGTCGCGTTCACCATACCCTTGGTAAAGAGACTTCAAGAAACCTTCTTCAGTTATGTATTTTTCAATTTCCAAGTCACAATCAAATGGGTCATTGAATCGTTCTGGTTTTGCAGCCCAAAGGCAACTGTTGTGCAAGATATCCAACGTATAGCAGTTTGGTGGTTTGTACATGTAAAGCTTCGTGATACGTGGATAGTACATCCGCTATGTCTCCTAAATATTTTTTGAATACACTCAATTTCTATCTGAGCTTGCGCTCTTCCACTTCGATAATTTCCAGTTGCGCCTCTATTGCTGCGTAGTAATTAGGCAGTGGCTCAACCTCATACAACACCTCAACACCATGCTCCTGGCAGTTAGCGAACAGGATCATACCCCCCTCACTCGGCTCATCCACATCCTGCACCTTCTCTCGAAGGTGGACATAGAAATCTCTCAATGCTACACGCTCGGTCTCCAGTTCCTCAGATGCCATTCTATAAAACGTGGTCTTTGCACTCGGGAACAACATTCGTTTGAATAATCCTTCCTCGGCTACCTCTCTGTGGCAAGTTATTGAACGCAACTCGAAAAACTCGACCATTGCATCTACAACATTCTGGTACAGATACAAAAATTCGTCCCGGAAATTAGTAGCGAGACCCTGAAGTTCCTTAACAGCCCTTCGTAGATGCCGGCCCTTGACCCATCCGCTAATTCCCTTTCCTGTAAAGACACCGATTAAGCTACCTACCATGGTAGTCACAGCCGGTATAATAACAGCGGATGCGCCCCCAGTCGCAGGTACTAAAGCTAGTCCTACGCTAAGACCAACCGTTTTTCCGACCCAGCCACCACCACCGACAGCAGCAGTGTCAAGTGCGGTATGTTCCGCTGCTGTCTTCTTGTCGAGATCGCCTTTACGAAATTTATGGTAATTTTTACGTCCGCTGATAAGCAGCGTTGTGATGAACGGGATGCTATCAACTAAATCGAGTCCATCTCCGAGGGCATTTATACCTTCAAACGTAGCATTAGTGCTATGAAATGCTTCTTGAGAAGAGAGATCAGGATTGATTATAACTCGAGGGTTGTCGCGAAATGCATCGGCCATTTCCCGATTAGTGATTACGTCAATATCTGGATGCTCGTCAAGATGCTCCTGAATGTACCTTGGGTCATCTGTAACCTTGACGTTGTATGGCTTTCCATCTATTATATGGTCCACTCCCTCTGCAGTACCAGACTCGGGTGTTTCAACATTATGTCCCCTCTCGCTGTAGTAATCGGCCACCATCTCCTCGCCTGTATAGCCCTTATATTTATGGATCATGGACCGCCAAGCTGCTTCTCCAGGCTCAGACCTGATGATCTTGCTTTCCATGAAGTCTATGAGATCACCAAGATTTTGGAAGTCTTTTGCATGGTGCAGATGATCCATTCCCTGCAGAGCTTGGGGATTCAGTTTCATAGTGTTGTAGAGCACATCGAATACGCTCACACCAGTCACAACTGCGCCATCTAATCCCAACTCTCTCGCTACACGCTTCCGCAATGGTTCATCAACCTTGAGTGTCTTTGCGAGAAAGGTCCGCTGGCGTGAACGATGGTAGTATGAAGCTGTGCTGAGCGAGATAGCCGCAACAGCAATACAGATGATTATAAATTCCATAACGCGCTTTCTTTTTTATTAAACTGGCACTTAGCGAACAGAATCAGGCCACCTTTCCTCGGAAACCCGATACTTTATGATCGTTGTATCAGTTGCGATTTAGCCCTCTATCCCGTGTACGAAGAATATTCTTCCACCATTGCTCTCGTTCTCGGATCACATCGACTGACGTGTGAGCTTGACGATGTTCCAACAGCGCAAATTGGAAATATTTACGGCAATAGTCTATGCCGCATTCCTGTACCAACTCTTGCAACGCAACGTTACCGCCATGGCCTGTGTCAACGTAGTCATTCCAACGTTGCCATATACCCATATCCCCATAGGCTGCCCCCACATACTGCTCGTCAGTTTTCTTATCGCTAATGAGGTACACACCCTTCACACTTGCCAAGGCCGCCCTCCAATCGGGTCGGTCATTCCGAACGAGCGTCTCAAGCTCGGCAAAGGAGAGATCGATATTCTCATAACCTGGGAATGATCGTCCTGAATACGGCTCGCGCAGAATCTCGTGAACTTTAAGGATGGGGTCGTAATTGGGCAATTGTTCAGGCAGTTCTCGATCCGGGAATAGAAGTTGCGCGTTTTGCTCGACATCGTAGTGATTTTCGAAATTCACTCGTCTGGTCCTTGCACGATACGATGAGTGCAGTTTTAGCCGTCCAATGAAGTTTTGACCTTGTTCCGTCAATTCGACTACGTATTGATTCCCCTGGTCCTCAAGTACCTCAAAGACCCCCCCGAACAGCCAGATATCCGTCTCATGATAGAACTGCATGAGCGAGAAGATAAACCGTCGGTTGAATCCTGCCGTTTGGGGCCGGTACTCTTGCCAGCTATGCCATATTTGGGGATCGCTTACCCAGGCGTCTAGGGGTTGAATTTTAATTTTACGATTATACGTAGCGAAATGGACTTTGTAATTTTCCACATTCTCAATTTGCCATATATCTCTCAGGAGAATCATACCTGATTCCTTTCATCTAATTTCAAGCTGTTACTCAATATACTGAATTAAAATCAGAATAATCTACATCCAGCAGAGCAAATTGGCAACCGTAGAGTCATAGCGATTATTGTTCAGAATTTATTGCCCCATTTGCCCCACCAACGTATATTGCCCCATCCGCTATCACATACATCCACAGTTTGAATCAAATTTGAGAAAGAAAACTTATGGACCCCGTACAACTCACGCGCGAATTTGTATCCTTCAACTCGACCAGCTACTTGCCCAACGTCGATTGCTCAAATGCCATGGCAGAAAGAATGCGCGAAGCTGGCCTCGCGGTTGAACGCATTCCCTACACAGACCCCAACGGCGTGCCCAAACTAAACCTCGTCGGCAAAAAAGGAAATGGCACTGGTGGCCTTGCCCTGATGGGCCACAACGATGTCGTACCCGCCGAAGGCTGGGCGTGGGACCCCTATGAAGTCATCGAAAAGGGATCGCGAATCTACGGACGCGGCGTAGCCGACATGAAAGGTTCTGTCGCCTGCATGATCGCCACGGCAAGCCATTTCTCCACTGACGAACTCAAACAACCCATCTACGTGGTCGTCACTGGAGATGAAGAAATCAACTGTGGAGGCGCCGATATCGTCGCCCAAAAATCCGAGGTATTAAAAGAATCCAACGTGCGCTACGGCATTATTGGCGAACCGACCTTGCTCGACGTGGTACACGCCCACAAAGGCTCGGTCAAAATCACCGTCACAGCCACGGGAAAAGCCACACACAGCAGCACGGGAACAGGCATCAACGCCAATCACAAGCTCATCCCTTTCCTCAACGACATGCTCGCCATAGACCAAGAACTTAAAACCGACGAAAAATACCTCAACCACGCCTTCACACCCCCACACGCCACCCTCAACACCGTCATACACGGGGGTGAACAAGCATCGAACATTACCACCCCAGAAAGCGGGGCAACCCTCAACATGCGCCCCATGCCGGGACAGGATTTCGCACCCCTGCTCGACAAAATCAGAACACTGGCAGAAGAACGCGAGGTACATGTCGATATATACGACGGCCTCGCCCCACTCCACACACCAGTGGAATCCCGCATCGTGCAAGAAGCCCTCTCCGTCACAAATAAGAGCGAACCCAAAACCGTAGCTTACGGCACTGACGGCATGATCTTTGGCAAAACCATGGAACTCGTCGTACTCGGTCCCGGCAATATCCAGCAGGCGCATACCATTGACGAATGGATCGAAATCGAACAACTTCACCAGGCTGTAGATACCTTCTCGGAAATGGTTCGGCGGTTTTGTAGTTAGGCGTAAGGAGCAATATTTAGCATTGGGAGGATATTCGATGAAAGTAAGCACAATTCTTGATCAGATAGATATGGGGGTACTGGCACTGCCCGAGTTTCAGCGGGGTTATGTCTGGAATCGCGAGCAGGTGCGTGAATTCGTGAATTCAATGTATCAAAGGCACCCTGTTGGAAGCTTGCTGGTGTGGGAAACTGAGACCGTAAATGCAAAGTCGCGCGGAGATGCTCCTTTACCATCTGGCACAGTCAAACTGATTCTCGATGGACAGCAGAGGATAACCTCTCTTTACGGCATCATCCGTGGCGAATCTCCAACCTTCTTTGATGGCAATGAGAGTGCCTTCACAGGACTTTATTTTAATATTGAGGAAGAAATTTTTGAGTTCTATGGACCTGTTAAAATGCGAGATAATCCCCTATGGATCAGTGTTACTGATCTAATGAAAAAGGGAATAGGCCAATATTTTAGCCTCTTGAGCAAAGCTGAACTAAGTCAAAAAGCTGAAGAATACAACAACCGGTTGAACGCCGTAGCAAATATCAAGGACATTGATCTACATGTCGAAGAGGTCACAGGTAAAGACAAAGATATTGACGTAGTAGTGGACATCTTCAACAAAGTAAACAGCCAGGGGACACGCCTCTCCAAGGGGGATCTGGCACTTGCAAAGGTATGTGCTGAGTGGCCTAGAGCTAGGCCCGAGATGAAGATCAGACTGAAAAAATGGAACTCTGTTGGATTGCATTTCAAGCTAGACTGGCTATTGCGATGTATCAATACGATAACTACTGGAAAAGCCATGTTCGATGCTTTGGAAAATGTATCTCCCTCTGGATTTAAGGATGGACTTGAACAAGCTGAAAAATATATTGACTATTTGCTCAACCTGATATCTTCGCGTCTTGGACTCGACCATGATCGAGTTATAGGTAGTAAATACGCTTTCCCACTTATGGCCAAATACTTGAATCAACGCGGTGGGAACATTAGAGATTCCCGAGAACAAGATCGGTTACTATTTTGGTACATCCACACGCTGCTTTGGGGCCGTTACTCTGGCTCGACGGAAACAACATTAAATCAAGATCTAGAAGCCATCGAAGACATTGATAATGGACTGAACCGATTGATAAAACTACTCCGTAGGAATCGTGGAAATCTTAATATTAATCCCTCCGATTTTAGAGGCTGGAGCGTAGGTGCACGTTTTTACCCCATACTTTATATGCTTATGAGAGTCCAGCACGCTCGTGACTGGGAGACCAGCATTGAACTATCAGACCATATGCTCGGACGTGGCAACAGCCTTCAGCTTCACCACATTTTTCCCAAATCCCTGCTGTATGACCGTGGATATTCTAGGCCGCAGGTGAACCAGATCGCGAACTTCACTTTCCTAACTCAGGAAACCAACATGAAAGTTTTTAATCAGGATCCGGCTATCTACCTCGATAGATACGCCATGGAAAAACCCGGTGTGTTAGAGTCGCACTGGATCCCCATAGACTCTGAGTTGTGGAAACTGGACAATTATCTCGCGTTTCTCGAAGCACGCAGGAAACTTCTCGCAGAAGCAGCTAATCACTTTCTCCGCTCTCTGGAGTCAGGTTCTCTCTCAGGGCTTCATACAGAAAAAAGAACACTGGAACATGAAGGGCCTGTTGGCGGAATCATCAGTTCAGATGAAGAACAGGTACTACTTGATATGAATATCTGGATTGTAGAACAGGGGCTTCCGGAAGGCGAGTTTAGCTATGAATTGGTAGATGAAAATACAGGCGAGTTAAAGGCTATTTTGGATTTAGCGTGGCCACAAGGCATACAAGAAGGATATAGCCAGCCAGTCGTCTTGTTAATTGATGAAGATTTAGAAGTCGAAAAAATGGTCAACGAAGCTGGATATAGATTCTTTACGTCACCGGAAGATTTCAGATCCTATGTACAGAATGAGATACTGGCCCTTCACCAAGCAGCAGACTGAAGTTAGAAATGTTAATAGTATTGGTAATCAACCATTTATCCTTAACTTATAAGCATTGGAGAACCACTATAGCCTTTTGACTTCGTATCCAATAAAAAGCCCCGTGATTTTTTAATCACGGGGCTTTTAGTTTAATCGGCAGACCTTAGTATTTCAACCTTTGAGCCACGCCGCCAGATTATCGTTGTAAATTCGCACTATCTGTGGAATATAAAAGGCATCAACCAACACCCAGATGGTCGAAATAAGAAACATGATAAATCCAAACCCAAAGCTAACGGCAAATGGGTCGTCTGTTTGTGAGGATGAGTTATCCCTGAGTGATGACTCATCCATGGAGATTGCAGAGACGAACATCAGAAAAAGCGACATAATTGTGATGGTCAGAATCGCTGCACCCGTCCCCTTTTTTTGCAGGTAGAACCTGTGTCCGCCAAATAGGCCAAGGAAAAACCAGAATAGATAAGCGATCCCGACAGACTTCTTGGAGGAATCGTAATGCATCATCTTTTCAACATCCGTATCAGACATAATACGCACCTCTTGCAGGTTTCCTTTCTATCTATCCTGAGCGAGGCCCAAAGTGACGAGCATACCGGGATCCAACACGCCTTGTCCATATTTGTGCATCAAATCTGCGGGCAAGAAGCCTGTCTGATGCAGCCAGTTCGTCCTGATCAACCTCATATTCCCCCATCTCGATGTCAATAACCACAAATTTACCTTCATCGGCAGGTTTAAAATGAGGACTTATGTCTCGGTCATAAATCTCATCGCCACGTCGCGCGAACTCTTCTTTGCTGTACCGAGATTTTGATACGGACATATAATTCTTCCTTGGTCTTGCACCAACTGGTATTTTTTACTCATCTGATGAAGACGCCAATATTCAATGGGATATACCTTGTATTATAATCTTCGTCCATTATCAGATTATATCTCACGGCGATAAAGATGCCGAATCTATCAGTCAAATTTAGCCGTATTCCACCACCAAAATTAAGCCCAAATCGACTCGTATTTTCAGACGGTATCACTCTCAGGATGCTATCATCCCTTATACTGGGATAAAAATTTACCCATATAATACCAGATGAAGAACTTCTAAACCAACTCACACCACCTATGAGATATGGGACAACTTTTAAATCAGACGCCCCGGGATTCACCATAAAATTTAGAGATATAGCCAGAACATTCAAAGATGGCCCGCGAATTGAGGCATTTGTCAACTCTTGTGATAGTAATGCCCCACCCTCCTCTCGAATCCTGCTAATCGTTCTGTCTCCATCGAAAGGATGTGTAGTATAGTGCAGATTTCCGTGTAGGGCCACTCTCTGGCGTGCATCTAAAAAATATCCAAAACCAACTCCTATATTAAATCCCGTTTTATAGTGATCAAGAAATTCACCGGGTTTATCGCGGATGAGAAAACGCCCACTGGGGGTTTCAATTTTAAACTCTGGAGTTCGAAGCTTAGTATCTCGAGCAGAAAGAATGGAAATTCCCCCGTTAAAGAACGCAATGATTTTAGACTGAGCATGAGCAGACACAGGAACCAGGAAATAGATACCGCAAAATACTGCGAAAAATTTCATAAGGCGCATCTTAGATTTCTTTTTTCCAGCGGACCATCGCCATTACCCCCCCGCAATCGACGTCACGAAATGAACCTCGCTATCGGGGGGGATCTGTGTCCGCAAACCCTCTTCGGTGACAACGCCGTCAATCGCAACAGCCAGTCCCGGTGCAATCCGATAATCCTCGTACACCACCCGATCTTTAATCCCGGGAAATTGTGCATCCAGATTTTCGATTACCTCGCGCAGGGTATTGCCACCAACAATCACCTTCTCCTGGCCATCGGTCAATTTGCGCATCAGCGAAGGAATCCACACTTCAGGCATGTCAAAACTCCTATTTCTCTGGTCCTCTCAGGCCGAGCCGTTCCCACCATTTTTATCCCACCAGGCTTCCAACACGCGAGGAGGCGACATAGGCAACTCGGTCAGACGCAGGCCAATAGCATCGTAAATCGCATTGGCAACCGCTGCTGTGGGTGGCACAATCGGCACCTCTCCCACTCCGCGCACGCCATAGGGATGCCCCGGATTGGGAACCTCGACAATATGCGCATCAATCATCGGCAAATCCAAACACGTCGGCATGCGATAATCCAATAAGCTGCTATTCCGCAAAATGCCATCTTCATCGTACACATACTCTTCATTGAGCGCCCAACCAATCGCCTGCGCCACGCCGCCCTGCATCTGTCCCTCTACATAAGGCGGATAAATCGCTTTCCCAGCATCCTGGAAAATCGACGCACGCAAAATATCTACTTTGCCCGTATCGGGATCGACCTCCACATCCACAATCGCCACCGCATAAGCACCCCCAACACCTGTGGGTTTTGCCGTGGCGCGCCCCATCACCGGTCCGCCTGTTGAATCGAGTTTGGCCGCCAAATCCTTAAACGTAATCGACTTTGACGGATCGGACTTCGAGCGGAACACAGCCTGATCGAACTCGACATCATCCTCGGAAATCTCCCACAGGATTGCCGCACGCGCCATCATCTGCTCTTTGATATCCTGCGCGCACTTATAAGCCGCCCAACCCGTCGCAAATGTCGTGCGAGAACCACCCGTCACACCCGTATAACCAATCGAATCCGTATCGCCCACCTGCGGGCGAATCTGCTGTTCTGAAATACCCAGCACCTCGGCCATCTGCATCGCAACCGACGTGCGCGTACCCCCAATATCTGTCGAACCTTCCACCAGATTGATCGTGCCATCGTCATTCACACTCGCAGCCGCACTCGAAACACCACCTCCATTGCCCCAGAAACCAGACGCCACGCCGCGACCGCGATATTTTCCATTCAGCGCAGTCTGATAATGGTCAGAAGAGACTGCAGCGCGAACGCATTCCTCGTGTCCAATGCGCTTATTCACGGGACCATCTGCGCGACGCGTACCTTCTTTTGCAGAATTGCTCAACCGAAATTCCAGCGGATCGACCCCCAATTTCTCTGCGAGCTCATCCACCACGGTTTCAACGGCAAAAGCCGCATTCGTCGTGCCCGGCGCGCGATAGGCCGAAGAGGAGGGCTTGTTGTTCACCACATCATAACCATCCACCAGAACATGCGGGATAACATAAGGCGCAAGCATATTGCGCGCCCCTGCCCCCACGGGACTGCCGGAAAAAGCCCCCGCCTCATAAACCAATTTACTCTCAGCAGCCACGAGCTTGCCATCATTGGTCGCCCCCATCTTCACCCGAATCCACGAACCCGACGTTGGGCCAGTCGCCTGCAAGACCTCGGTGCGGGTCATAATCATTTTCACCGGATGCCCGGTTTTTCTCGACAACAGCGCGGCAATCGGTTCCAAATACGCTTTGATCTTCCCGCCAAATCCCCCGCCAATCTCCAGGGGCACAACCTTAATTTGCGACACGGGAATACCCAAAATCCTCGCGGTCTGATCCCGCACGCCAAACGCACCCTGATTGCTGCACCAGATCGTCACCACATCATCGGCATTCCACAACACCGTGGCATTTTGCGGCTCGATATAGCCCTGATGCACCATATCCGTGAGAAACTCGCGCTCGACAACCATATCCGATTCGGCAAATCCCTGTTCAATATCGCCCAATTCCGTGCGAAAATGCGACGCCACATTGCTGAAATTATCGCTCCTCTCGCCCATCGAATTGGTTCTCTGATCTTCATGCACCAGAGGCGCATCATCCTTCATCGCCTCCCGCACATCCAGCACATGGGGCAACACCTCGTATTCGACCTCAATCAAATCCAAGGCTTCTTCGGCAATATGGACATTGGTCGCCGCCACCGCCGCCACGGGATACCCCTGATAGAGCACCTTTTCACGTGCCAATACCGCCGCACACATATCCTTAACCCGCACCACCTCTTCGCCCAAATCGGCCAACTGCTCCTCGGCATTAAGTGCCAAATCCTGTCCCGTAACAACCGCGCGCACGCCTTCAAGCGCTTCGGCCTTGCTCGTATCAATCGACTTAATCCGAGCGTGCGCGTGCGGACTTCGCAAAACGCTGGCATGCAACATATCGGGCAAATTGAGGTCCGTACCGTAAATCGCCCTGCCCGTCACCTTATCCGCGCCATCGTGCCGCACAGGCCGCGTCCCCACGACCTTGTAATCCGTAATACCCAAATAATCTTCCTGTGGAATCGCCATTTATTCCTCCTGTAATAATAAAATTGCAATCCTGATCGACTAAAAAAAATAATGCAGACCGCGCCCCCTGTCCAGTCTTTAATCAAGCATCGCTTATCTTGATACCGGACAGGGTCTCAATAGTCTTTGTCACGGCTGAAAAATCGAGTGCGCCAGCACCCAGGCTACTGGCGGCCGCATACATTTGATAAGCCACAGCACCCAGAGGCACGGGCACATTCATTGCGCGGCCCATCTCCACGCCAATACCGATATCCTTCTTCATCAGATCGAGCATAAATCCCGGCGCGTACTCATCCTTAAACACAAAATCCGCAACGCGCGCCTGAAAAGCCGACGAATCGCCCGAACTCACGCTAATCACCTGCCGCATCACCTCGGGATCGGCACCCGCTTTAACGCCCAATGTAAGCCCCTCTGCAATCGCAGCCATCGTAATACCGCCGAGCAACTGATTGACAATTTTAACCGTTTGCCCCACGCCAACATCGCCCACATGAAAAATATTCTCACTATTGCCCATCGCGTCAAAAATCCCCTCACAGCGATCAAAATCGGCCTTTGCCCCGCCCGCAATAATAGTCAGCGTGCCGTTAATCGCCCCAATATCGCCGCCACTTACCGGCGCATCCATCACGCGAACCCCATTTTGCGAAGCCTGTTCTGCCACATCTTGAATCGTCAACGGCGAAATCGTACTCATATCCACAATGAGATCGCCTTCAGATGCCCCGGCCAAAACACCCTCATCGCCCAAAATGACCTCGCGCACCTCGGGATCAGCCGTCACAATCGTAATAATAATATCCGCAGCCTCGCCCACCGCCTGTGACGAAGGCACAAAAGTCGCCCCCGCGCCCTCCATCTCGGCCACAATCTCGTCTCGCCGTGCGTAAAAGACCACATCAAAATCCGCCTTCAAAAGATTGTGACACATAGGCTTGCCCATAATCCCCAAACCGACAAATCCAATCTTATCCATCTCACCACTCCTTCTCTGGTAAAACATCTATTTGTCTTTGACAACTATAATACTTCGATATAATATAACCGCATCCCACCCTATCATCAGAAAAAAGAGCCAACCATGAACACAAAAACATCCTCCGACCCTTTACTTATCGGCATCGATGTGGGAACCACCAACATCAAAGCTCTGATCTTCGATCCTCGGGGGCACGAAATCGCCCGCGCACAGGCCAAAACGCCCACGCACCATCCACAGCCGGAATGGGCGTATTACAAACCAGAAGAACTCTGGGAAACCGTGTGCGGCGTCTTAAAAAAGGCTGTCGCACAAATCGACAACCCCGCCAATATCACCGGCATAGCCACCGCGAGCATTGGCGAAACGGGCGTCCCAATCAACAAACGCGGAAACCCAACCGGTCCTGCAATTGCGTGGTTTGATCAGCGCACCCGCCCGCAATGCGAACAACTGCAAAAAATCTTTGACCGCGACGAACTCTTCTCGCTTACAGGGCTTCCACTGCAACCTATTTCTGGTCTGTGCAAAATCCTCTGGATACGCGAACATCAGCCCGAAGCCTTTGCACGCACTGCGACTTGGCTCAACACTGCCGATTATATTGCCTTCCGACTATCGGGCATACCCGCCACCGACTATTCCCTCGCCTCTCGCACCCTTGCCTTTGACCTCCACAGGCGGCAATGGGCAAACGATCTTCTCAGTGAAGTCCGTCTTTCTCCAAATATCTTCGCGCCACTTTGCACTGCGGGAACAGACCTGGGTCCCATCCTTCCCGACATCGCACGCGAAATCGGCCTGCCCCTGCACACGCGAATATGCGCTGGTGGACACGACCATATTTGCGGCGCACTTGCCGTCGGCGTTACAGAGCCGGGAACAATGCTCAATTCTCTGGGCACCGCAGAAGCCATGTGCCTGCCCATTTCCCAGCCGCTTACAGACCCGCAAATAGGCCGCCAGAACTTCACCGTAGGCGCACATGTCGCACCCGATCAATATTACTTCCTCGGCGGATTATTCACAAGCGGTGCGAGCATCGAGTGGTTCCGCAGTTTATTTGGCGAAGGCGCAGACTATAAAACCTTAATTTCCGAAGCGAGCGAATCACCCCCCGGCAGCCTGGGCGTTGGCTTTCTTCCACAACTGCGCTTTACCAACCCACCCCATGCAGAAGCCATAGCGCGCGGAACATTTATTGGCCTGACACCCGATGTCAACCGAGGTACGCTCTTTCGCGCAATCCTCGAAGGTCTATCTATGGAAATGCGCCATATTATCGACGCGTCCAAATCTCATCCCGGCGTGCCCGAAACAAAAAATATCGTCGCAATCGGCGGCGGCGTACGCAATCAACTCCTCATGCAAATCAAAGCCACCGTTCTCGACCAGCCCATCGCCATTGCTGAAATGGATGAAGCAACGGCCCTGGGCGCAGCAGTACTCGCCGGATTGGGCACAGGAATTTACACCGACGTAGCCGATGCCCTGCACACGCTTGACATTCCCATGCAGACCATTCATCCCATACCCGATCAGGTCGCGCACTACAACAGAATTTACAACCGCGTACACAAACAAATTTACCCGGCAGTACAAGACCTGCACCACCGGATTGACCAGATCCAGATGACAACGATCAGATAATTTCGTTTTTTTTAACTCCCATATTCCGAAATTGCAAATCGCACAACTCGCGATAAATTCCACCCCTATCAAACAAAGCCCCATGCGTTCCGCGCTGCGCGATCTCGCCACGATCCAGCACCAGAATGCAATCCGCATGTTGCACTGTTGACAACCGATGTGCAATAATAAACGTCGTGCGTCCCGCCATCAGCCGTTCCAAAGCCTGTTGCACCTGTGCTTCTGAAGCCGAATCCAGCGATGAAGTGGCTTCATCCAGCAACAAAATGCGCGCGTCTTTCAACAGAGCACGCGCAATCGCAACCCTCTGCCGCTGTCCCCCACTCAATTTCACGCCCTTTTCCCCAACCAACGCACCGTACCCATCTGGCAATTCCACAATAAAATCGTGGGCATTCGCATCTCGGGCTGCCTGCTCAACCTCATCATCCGTCGCATCCAATCGCCCGTATCGGATATTTTCACCAATGGAGGTACCAAACAAATCCACATCCTGTGATACCAGCGCGATCTGTTCGCGCAGCGATACAATCTGCACATCGCGCACATCCACGCCATCCACGCGCACAACCCCAGAGGTCGCATCGTAAAACCTCGGAATCAGATTCATCAGCGTCGTTTTGCCCGCGCCACTCGCCCCCACAAGTGCTATCGTCTGCCCGGGCAGGGTCTCAAACGAAATCCCTTTGATCACCGGGCGGTCGGGCTGGTATCCAAACCACACATCTTCAAACGCCACGGCACCGCGAACATCTGCAAGCGGAAACGCACCCTCGCCATCGGCAATCTCTGGTCGCGACTCGAGTAACTCAAAAATGTGTTCTGACGCGCCCACAGCAGAATTTAAGGACGCATAAAGACGCGTAATCCCCATCACAGATCGGGCAATATTCATCGCGTAAAAGATAAACGCCACCAGATCGCCCGCCGATAAACGCCCGGCCAGCACCTCCGTGCCCCCATACCAGAAAATCACCACCAGCGCCAGCATAAAAAGAAATGCGATACAAGCCGAAAAAACCGCTTCCATAATCACGCGATAGCGCGACGTGCGAAACAAATCTTCGTTTGCCTCGCCATATCGATTCACCTCAAAAACTTCGCGTGCAAACGCCTTGACAACCCGCACAGCCGACAGGGCTTCTTCGGCAATCGCAGTCGTATCGCCCAACCGATCCTGCACCGTGCGAGATAACTCGCGGATGCGCTGTCCAAAATAGCGCGTCCCAACAGCGGCAACTGGCGCGGCAGCAAACACCACCAGACTCAATCGCCAATTGAGAGCAACCATAGCCGCCACAGAGCCAACAGTCATAATCCCCGTCATCAAAACCTGCGAAATAGCCCCCGTCGCGGCATTTCTGATAGCTCCCACATCATTTGTCAGACGCGACATGAGTTCGCCCAACCTGTGATCAGCATAAAAGCGAAGCCCCAAAAGGTGCAAATGCGCGTAAACCTTCTTTCGCAGATCCGTCACCACGCGCTCACCCACCCAGGAAATCCAGTAATGGCTACCCACATGCAAAAGCGACTGAAGCACAAACAGCACCAGCATGCCAAGTGCCAGCAAATCCAACTGGTGTCTATCCCCCTGCTCAAACACGGAATCCAATAGCGACCGCAAGCCCAGCGGAATCATCAGCCACACACCTGAGGAAAACGCGGTAAATACCAGCCCCAGAACGAGCCGAAATAGGTATGGCCGGGCAAAAGCAAAAATGCGCTTCCACGCCAGCCACAATGCTACGGGGGAATATGTCTGGTTCTTATTCATAAAAAGCTTTCAGCAGTCAGCAAAAACCTTCTGGACCGCGGCTCAACACCATGCCGCGATGACGACGGCCTTTGAACTATTCATCTCACCTTTTATCTGTGTCTATCTGCGTTTATCTGCGGATACTTTTTGCCTCAAAACAGCGGTCTCCTCAACATCCACCTCGAGATCAGCCGTAATTGCCACGCCATAAGCGTCTCGCGCAGCTTCTATCGATAGCCGTTCCTGTACGACATCCTCCAGCACTCTTTGGGGATCGCGTTCAAAAGGCGACCCATAGCCTCCACCGCCCGGAATACGCAATGTCACCGACTGCCCGGGTTGGAGATCATAGCGCCCCTTTGGCGGCAGAACAGTACCATCCGACAAAAAAAGTTCGCCGCACCTGCCATCGCGCCCTCCCAAAAAACCGCGCGGCGCATAGCGCGTGCGATCGTACATACACGAATGCAGCGCGGGATGATCAGAGTCAACAGACAACACCATCTCCTGCCCCAGACCACCCCGAAAAGTACCCGCACCTCCAGAATCCGGAATCAACGCGCGCCTGTGCATAATCACCGGCGACACGGACTCAATCGCTTCGGCAGGCACGCCCTTAATCCCGCTGGGAAAAGCCGTCGCCGAAATCCCATCGTCGCCGGGACGCGCGCCCATACCCCCCGCGGAAAAAAAGATATATGCAAAGCGTTCACCCGTGCGACCTATCCCCTCCAACTGCGTATTCCAAAGCCCAGCCGATCCATCGGCAATCACCCGATCGGGAATCGCCTGAGACAGTGCTCCAAACAGCGGTTGTGAAAGAAAATGCCCAACCAGATGCCGCGCACCCACGGCACAGGGAAATTGCGCGTTTAAGATACATCCCTCGGGTGCCGTAACTGTTATGGGACGAAAACTGCCTTCATTATTGGGAATATGCGGACTAATGGCGCATTTCAAGGGATAAGTCGTATAGGCATGCGTATAATTGTACACCACATTGATCCCGCGATCTACCTGTGACGACGTGCCCGTATAATCAACAATCAAACTGCGATCTTCGACAATAACTTTTGCGCGAATAACCAGCGGTCTATCGTACCCATCGAGTTTCACCTCATCCTCATAAACGCCATTTGCAATCTCCGAAATCGCCTCTCGAGTTGCCGCTTCTGACCGATCCAAAATCAGCGTCGATAACCCTTCGATATCTGCGAGATCGTAATGTTCCAGAGCCTGAAGCAACTTGACAGCCCCCACATCATTCCCCGCCTGCTGCGCGTACAAATCGCCGACTACCTGATCAGGCTCGCGCACATTTGCCCGCACAATTGCGATCAAATCGCGATTGATCTCCCCTTCATCAAACAATTTCATAATCGGGATATTCAGGCCCTCTTCATACACCTGACGCGCACCGGCCCCCAGCGTGCGACCGCCAATATCCATTGCGTGGCAGGTATTGGCAAACCACCCCACCCCCCGGTCCCGATAAAAAACGGGCGTAACAACCGTAATATCGTGCAAATGCCCCGATCCCAGCCACGGATCATTGGTGAGCAAACTATCGCCGGGTTTCAGCGTATCAATCGGATACGCCTTCACAAAATGCCGCACGCAATTCGCCATTGTATTGATATGCCCCGGCGTTCCCGTCACCGCTTGTGCCAGCATATTGCCCGCGCGGTCAAACACCCCCGCAGACAAATCGCCAGCCTCGCGCACCACCGTTGTAAAAGAAGCATGCATCAATGCTGCTGCCTGCTCATTCACAATAGAAATAAGGCGATTCCAAAGCACTTCTAACTCAACCGCATCGATCTCGCGCCCCGTCATACATCCTCCCTGATGAGAATCAGGTTATCCGTATCATCGACATGCAACACCCATCCGGGCGGCAATACTGTAGTGGATTCAACTTCCTCGACAATAGCGGGACCTTGCAAAACAGCCCCTCTTCCGAGTTTGTCTCGCCTGTAAACCAAAGTCCCGTATTTCCCTTCCGAAAAAAGAACGTCGCGCTGTCCCTCAGCGCGCTGACCACCTGCGTCTCCAACAGATGCAACATCGCAAATTTCCGGCTCTGGCCCCGAAACCGTCACGCGCCAGTGGATAGCCTCAACGGGAACTCCCTCACACAGACGTCCGTATAATTTTTTATAAGACGCATCAAAAGCCGCTTGAAGCGCGCCATCGGAACTTTCCGTGAATTCTCCCAGAGGCACGGGAACGCTTATCTCATGCCCCTGCCCCACATATCGCATATCTGAAGAGCGTACCACGCGGATCTCAGAATCATCAATCCCCGCCTCTCGCACAAGCGCGCGGCCTTCATCTTCCATCTCTCCATAGAGCTTATTGACAACCTCACGATCCAACGCAGCGATCCGCGACACAAAACTCCGCACATAATCAAAAGCAATGGGCGCGAGCATCAAACCAAAAGCCGACCCAACACCCGCAGCTGGCGGCACAATCACCCTGTCAATCCCCAACCGCATCGCAACCCCGCATGCGTGTACAGGACCAGCCCCACCCGTTGCGACAAGCGCGTATCCATTCAAATCGATCCCGCGCTCAGCAGCGTGAACCCGCGCGGCATTGGCCATATTTTCATTCACCAAATCGTGAATTCCCTGTGCGGCACGCACGCGATCCAATCCGGTAAATTGTGCAAATTCATCAACTGCATCCGCAGCGCGATCCACATCCAGATCCATTTGTCCGCCCAAAAAATACCCGGCATTCAAATAGCCCAACAAAAGATCGGCATCCGTCACCGTAGGCAACTGCCCCCCACGCGCATAACAGGCAGGACCGGGATCTGCCCCCGCACTCTGCGGCCCAACCGTGGGCAAACCCAATTCACTCGCATGCGCGGTACTGCCCCCACCTGCTCCAATCTCGATCATATCGAGCACGGGCACGAGCAAAGGCAACCCGCTGCCGCGCTTGAAGCGATAAACCCTTGCCACTTCTGATTCAGTCGTAATGGGAAACGCCCCATTTTCGCTCAAAATGGCCTTTGCCGTCGTACCTCCCATATCAAATGCGAGAATCTGCCGATACCCCGACCGATTGCCATAATGCGCCGCGGCAAGCGCGCCGCCGCATGGACCGGATTCCACGAGACGCACGGGAAAGCGCACCGCGGTCTGCACCGAACACGACCCGCCGTTAGAGAGCATAATATGCAGCGGTGCCAAAATCCCCAGTGCCTTTAACCCATCTTCCAAACGCGCGAGATATTTTTCCACCATAGGCTGCACATAAGCATTTGCCACAGTCGTAGAAGTGCGCTCAAATTCTCGAAGTTCGGCGGCAACCCTGTGCGAAACCGAAATGCCTACACCGGGCATAAGAGAGCGCACAATTTCCTCTGCCCGGCGTTCGTGATCGGGATTGACATAAGCGTGCAAAAATGCAATGGCAACCGCCTCCACCCCGCCCTCGCGCAGCACCTCACAGGCTTTGACCACATCACCTTCATTTAATGGCGTCATCACCTCGCCACGCGCGTACAGCCGCTCCCGCACCTCAACGCGCAACCGCCTTTCAACGAGCGGTTCGGGCAATTTCAAAAACAAATCGTAGATATCGTAACGCCCCTCGCGCCCAATTTCCAGCGCGTCTCGAAAACCCGCTGTCGCAATCAGTCCGGTCTTAGCCCCCCGGCGCTCAATCAGCGCGTTTGTCACCAGCGTCGTACCGTGAACCGCACGGGAAATCGCGCCGGGCGACACCCCATCGAGCACCTCTTTCACACCTTCCAGCACACTGACCGAAGGGTCTGGAGACTGCGTCAACACCTTCGCCACAGACAAAACACCCGAAGCGTGTTCTCTCAACACAACATCTGTAAACGTACCGCCGATATCTATTGCAAGTGTATATGCCTCCTCATTCACCCTCATACTCCTTTGCATTTTTATTTGTTTCGCGTAAAATAAAGAACAGCCCCTTTACCAACAAAGACAAAATTGACCTTGACAAGCCATGATCCTTTTTGTAATTTTTGAGTCCTCATAATGAGCGGGAATAGCTCAGCTGGCTAGAGCATCTGCTTGCCATGCAGAAGGTCGCGGGTTCGAATCCCGTTTCCCGCTCCATTAATCCAACCCGTTAAATTAACGGGTTTTTTTTGTGGAGCAAACCGCTTGTCGTCAGCACTTGCCCGAGAAATAACCAACCTGCGCCTGCCCGCGCTTGCCCTCTGGGCACCAGGCCCGCACATGCTCACCCCGGCGGTCCGCAGGGTTTTGCAAACATATCAGGCGACCTATTCCCACCGATCCACTGCATTTCAAGCCTGCTATCAAAAAGCAGTGGATTTGCTGCGCGAGATTTTTCAAATACCACGCGGATTTACGCCGCTCATCTTCGGTCACACTGGCAGCTACAACTGGGAAATGGTCGTCACCAATACGCCCTGCAATAGCGCAACACTGGGTCTGGACATCGGTGCTTTTTCCCAAAAATGGGCACAGGTCTTCACAAGTCACGGACGCAACATCGACATCTTAAAAGCCGACTGGGGCGAAGGCATCTGCGCTCGGACCTGGTTTAACGCCATTGCCAAAAACTACGATCTCGCTCTTTTGACCCACAACGAAACATCTACCGGTGTTATGCTACCCGTACAGGAAATGTGTGACACCATCCGCAACACATCTCCCAAAACCCTGATTGCCATTGACGCAGTCAGCATTGCAGGGGCATCAGATACACCGATTGAGACCCTGCGCCCCGACTACTATCTCTGGAGCCTGCAAAAAGACTTTGCGTGTCCCACCATCGGCTCTGTCATGATTGTATCAGACCGCGCGTTTGACATCGCAGCCAACACGCCAAACCGCGGTTATGTCCTGGACTTGATCGAATGGCGAACGCGCGCAAAAACAGCCCAAACCCCGATGACCGTACCCGACCTTACTTTACAATGCCTGAGTGCTCGCCTCGAAGAAATGAAACGAGAAGGCGACCAGCGCTTCAAACGCCACGAGAGCCTCGCCCACATGCAACGCGAATGGGCAAAAAAACACGACCTGAGCCTCCTGGCCAAACCGGGATACGAGAGCCTGACCGTAAATGCCATCCTCTTACCGGACCACATTTCGGGTTCCGATTTCGTCGATCGCGCAAAAAAATTGCTCAATGTTCAACTCGCCCCGGGCTATGGCGATACCAGAGACAAAGCCTTTCGCATTGCAGCTATGGGCCACACATCGGAACGCGATATGCGGCGCGTACTCAAGGGCCTCTCGCTCATCCTCAACAACTGGTCAAAACTCGAGTAATCCCATGCCACCTCCCACCTCCATGATCTGCCCAGGCTGTGGCTACCTCATCAATACCGATGAGAAAAAATGCCCCCATTGCGGTGCTTATAATCCCAACCTCTGGGGTATCGGTCCCGCGCTGAACCGCCTTTTTGGCGGTCGCATCGATGTCCTCACCCTGATACCCACCGCGTGTATTGCCCTTTACGCAGTCAGTCTATTGCTCGACCTCGGCGCCGCACTGTCGATGGGCGGCGGGCTTTTTGGCATGCTAAGCCCCGGCAATATCCCGCTGATCGTTCTCGGCATGACCCACGGCGAAGCACCCTGGTGGACCGTACTCACCGCGACATATCTCCACGGCAGCCTCCTCCACATCCTGTTCAACGTCTTGTGGATCCGGCAACTCGGTCCCGAGGTCGGGCAGTTCTTTGGACCCGCGCGCTATTTTATCATCTACACAGTCGCAGGGGCTGTCGGCTTTATCCTATCCAATCTGATCTCTGGCTACCCCACCGTAGGCGCTTCAGGGGCTATTTTTGGACTTTTTGCCGCCATCATTGTGTACGGCCGCAAGCACAAAACACAGATGATGTCACTCATGACGCGGCAGATGTGGCAATGGGCCATCATGCTATTTGTCCTGGGCTTTCTCATGAGCGGCGTCAACAACTGGGCGCATCTGGGTGGTTTTATCGGCGGCTGGATCGCAGCACAAATCCTCGTGTCAAGTGCAGAATACCGCGAAGGGCGCATCACCATTCTCATAGCCCTGATCTGTCTCCTCCTCACCGTCCTCGGCTTTGTCCTCTCAATTTTAGAATACTTCCCACTTCTCCTGTCCTGACACAAGCTCACTCCCTCAATCTCCCATCCACAGGCTCAGGTATCCATGAACCAGTAATACCCAGATCGCTGTGAATAACCTGGGCTGCATTATAACCCGGCAAACCAGTCACATTGCCGCCGGGATGACAGCAAGACCCACAAAGATACAGCCCTTCAAAATACCCGCGATAATGCCCGGCACCGGGAAAAGGACGGTTATAGCCCGTCTGCCCATTTGTAAACGCACCAACGAGCAAATCCCCCTCCCGCATATTGGGCAATGCACGCTCGACATCCAGTGGACTGCGAACAAAAGAATCGATCACACAATCCTTCAAATTCGGCGCGTATTCAGACCACATATCCAGCATATCGCGGCCAACCGCATCCCGCTGGCGATCCCAGTTTGCAGAATCGCCATACAGGTGAAACGGCAACTTCTGCCACATAAACGCCGTGTGTTTGCCCAGAGGAGCCTGTGTGGCATCAAAATGCGTTGGACACGCGCCCCACATCACAGTAGGCGGAATCGTCCCCTTTTCGTGGTGGGCAACAATATCCCCATATTGATCCGCGTGCTCCAGCCCCAGAATAACCATCAGCGCATCCGCCACTTCTGGGTGTTTTTCCACAGCGCAATAACGCGGCGGTTCATCCAAATTCAAATGGAGTGCGAACAGCGGAGCCAGCATATTGTACTGAAATCTCTCGACCCGATTCTGCCAAGTATGGGGCAACGCCTCGCGGTCAATCAAATCGAGAAACGTCTGATGGGGATTCAAGCTGGACACGACCACAGGCGCTTTGATATACTTGCCATCCACCGTCTCAACACCTCTAACGCGATTATCCTCCACCACAATACGCCCGGGTTCGGTTTGCAACCAGATCTCGCCGCCCATCTCAGAAATAGCAGCAACCAGCGCGCGCGCCAGCCCTGCGGAACCGCCCACACACATCTGCGCTTTCCCCTTGCTCGCCAGCAAAGCTGGTATATGGTGTCCAAAACCTCTGGCGCGCAAATCCACTTCGCGCAGCCCATTAAAAAACAACAACCCGGCTCGAATAATCGGGTGTTCAAATTCCCGATTTACAAACTCGAGCGGGGAAAGCGCGCTGACCTCGAGCAACATCTTTCCCTCTCGGGTCTGCGACAGAATCTCTTGCCTCAGTTCTTGCGGCAAAGGCGGCGCCTGTGCCTCTACAGACAGAATATTTCGCACAACGGGATCAAACGCACCGCGCCATCGCCGAAGTGTCTGGACATCCTTCTTGCTAAACCGCGCAAAACTATCTTCGGTGCGTTCAAAATCCGTGTACCATTTCAGCACATCGCCATTTCTCAGCACAAGAGCCACATTCAGTTCGGGTTCAATATAGCGCGCACCATATCGTTCCAGATGCAAATCGCCAAACCACGGCATTTGCGTGATGGCGCGATGAAAAAAAGAATGCGTATTGTGCAAAAAACCCGGATAACGGGGGTCTTCAACAGTCGCCAGCCCGCCTCCGGGTTTATCCGATCGCTCGAGGCAAATCACATTGAGTCCTGCGCGACACAAATACGCCTGCAAAATGAGGCCATTGTGCCCGGCACCCAGCACAATCGCATCAAAGCTTTTATCCTCTCCCATAGCTATTACCAGTAGCGTTCTATATGTATCTGCCCGGGATCTCTCCGCTTGTGCTCCTTAAAACCCTCTGAAATCAAAATTTCTGTCACATCATCGCACATATAGGGATTACCACATACAAACACATGCGTATCTTCCGGTGTTGGATGCCCACCCCAAACCTCATCGAGCGGGCCATCTGTCCACAAATTCTGCACATAGCCCGTATGCCCGCTCCACGCCACATGCTCATTTGCCGGACGACTAATCTGGGGAATATAAATAAAATTAGCGCATAAATCCTGCATCATCTCCAATTCTGACCGATATCCCAGATCCCATGAATGTCGCGCCCCGTGCAACACCACAAAACGCCGCTCTGTATTTTCTTTCAAATAAGTCCGAAGCATACTCATATAAGGCGCCAAGCCCGTACCCGTCGCCACCATCACGACATTTTTATTTGGCGGAACATCTTGCAGCGTAAACATGCCCGTAATTTTGGGGCCCAACCAGAGGCGGTCACCAATTTCGAGTGCAAATAGCCTGGGCGTCAACGCCCCTGACCTCACCAGAGTAATATAAAACTCGAGGTATTCTGTTGCCACCGAAGAAGATGCAATAGAATACGCCCGCCGGATCAAGCCTCTCTGCGGCTTCTCATAATCTTCGGTAGGGTCTGAATACTCTGTGCGGGGTGCTTCGGGAGGCAATCCGATCACGCCAAATTGCCCGGCTTCAAAAGCTGGCAATTCCCATCCGTCGGGCACAACGCGAAGAATAATCAAATCGGGGGTCACTTCAAGACGCTGTGTCACAACGGCATTGAGTTCATCCTTCGGCAAACCACCCTCCTTAAGCTAAAGTTATACCAACTGCCTGTCCTGTTTCGCAAATCTGTCGCCAGGTCTCATCATCTATATCTACACCATGGGCTTCTTTCTCCCGCCGCATGCGCGCTTCCATCTCACCCGGCATCAAAATCTCATCGAACCCGGGCGCGAGCCGGGCACTCTTCAAAAATTGTACAAAAGATTGCATCTCATCGCTAAATTGATCGCGTCCGACAAAAGCCCCAATATCCAGCGCCATGATAAACACCCCATTGCCGCCAGAAAGCGCTCCCTCGCGGCTACAACCACCGCCACCGAGTGCGCCAGACAAAACATCGACTACCACAGAAAGCGCGTAGCCCTTATGCGCTGAAATCCCGCCAAAAGGCAAAATAGCTCCTCTGGGTGGACCGTAAAACTTTGCAGGATCCGTCGTCGAATCACCTTCTGCATCAACAACCCAACCTTCGGGTAGCGATTCCCCCAAATTGCGCTTCACCCGGATTTTCCCTTCCGCGACAACACTCGTAGTTAAATCCACGACAATCGGAAAATCGCCCCCCGTGGGAATACCCACGGCAATGGGATTGGGCGACATACGTGCATCAATGCCGCCAAACGGATGCTGAAGCAATCCCCCTCCGTGATTGTTGCACATCACAATACCGATCATCTCGGCCTCAGCAGCGACCTCCACATATTCACCCAAACGCCCAATATGCCCGCTATTGAAAAGCTCGACCACGGCAACCGACCGCTGTTTTGCCTTCTCCATTGCCAGTGCCATAGCCTGATGGCAAACAGTTTGTCCAAACCCCCAACCACCATCGACAACTGCCGAAGCATCGGCCTCGCGCACAACCGCGATCTCCTGCCCGGCGTGCACGCGCCCCTCCTCAAGTGCCTGAACGTATTGCACCAGGCGAATCACACCGTGGGAATCGTGCCCCATCAAATTGGACAACACCAGCGAATGCGCAATCTGGCGCGCTTCTTCCGCGCTCAAACCCGCGCCTTCAAACACCTGTGTACAGGCCCCTTTGAGCCTTTCAACATCCAGAACAGGCATACATCCTCCTCACCAGATCAGAATCGGGCCATAATCTACCATTAACGGGCATAATGGTCAATAATTGAGTAGGTGCGGGTTTCAAACCCGCACCTACATGAAATAGGCAAAAGATTTTTCCCTTACAACCCCTTGTTCATCTGTGTAAAACACCTTCTTTTTTTTGCGTAACGTCAATTTTTAATTTTCAAAGCATCTTCTCTTTGCGATGCACCAGTTGTACGCAAACGCCCCAGGGATCGCGCAGCATCGCCAGCGTATCCCCTGCATCCGTAGGCGTGGGTTCCTGCACAACTGTTGCACCCGCCGCTTTCAAACGCGCAAAATCGGCCTCGATATCCTCAGTCGCATAAGCAAAATGCAATGCCAGATGGTGCATCGAAGCATAATCTGGCGTCTCTACTTCTGGCTGATGATAAAGCTCGTACATCGTCTCCCCCTCCGAATCCGCCACAAACGTCATCTTGATAGGCGGTGGCCCCTGGCGCACAACGCGCATGCCCAGATTATCGCAATACCACTTTGCAACCTCATCGGGATCATCAACCACAAAAGCAATGTGTTCAACCTTCATCTCTTTCTCCTTGTTAAAATGATGGACAGATTTACGGGTCTGCCCTACCCCGTCATACCTTCCAACTGCAATACATCGCTCAAATGACAGCGCACCGCATGCCCCGGCGCGATCTCGCGCAATTCAGGAACTTCCTCCTTACATCGATCCTCAGCATAAGAGCAACGCGGATGAAACGCGCATCCCGAAGGCGTATCCCCGGGGTCCGCCACCTCGCCAGACAGCAAAACGCGCTTCTTCTTTCGCCTGGGATCCGGATTGGGCACCGCCGACAAAAGTGCCTCGGTATAGGGATGCGCGGGACTTTGAAAAAGCTGATCAACCGAAGCCAATTCCACAACCTTACCCACATACATCACAGCCACGCGGTCAGAAATATGGCGCACCACACTCAAATCGTGCGCGACAAACAAATACGTCAACCCGAACTTTTCTTGCAACTCCTGAAGCAAATTGAGCACCTGCGCCTGCACAGAAACATCCAACGCGGAAACGGGTTCATCCGCCACGATCAGCCTGGGATGCAATGCCAGTGCCCTCGCAATGCCAATGCGCTGCCGCTGCCCACCGCTAAAAGCGTGTGGATACCGCCGCAAAAAATGGGGATTTAACCCCACCTGAACGAGCAATTCCCGCACCCGCGTCTCTCGTTCGTGGCGATCTGCGACCCCATTGACCAGCAGCGGTTCACCAATAATATCGAGCACCGTCATACGCGGATTCAAAGAGGCGTAGGGATCTTGAAAAATCATCTGCATATCTCGGCGCAGCGACTTGAGCACATCATGGGGTGCCCGTGCAACATCGACCTCCTCGCTATCCTTGCGAAACCACACCTCGCCAGCCGTGGGGGCTATCGCCCGCAAAATTGTGCGCCCAACCGTTGTTTTACCCGACCCACTTTCCCCAACCAGCCCCAGGCACTCGCCCTCAAACAAATCAAAACTCACGCCATCTACGGCTTTGACCTGACCGACAACCGTATTGAAAAAACCGCGCGTAATGGGAAAATGCTTTTTCAGGTCACGCACCCGCAACAGAGCGTTCTGTTCATGCATCGCGCACATCCTCCCCATAAAGCACACACGCCACCCCATGCCCATCTCCAACAGTGAGCAATTCTGGCCTATCGCCCGTATTGCACACCCCGTCCTGCGCCACTTCACATCGCGGATGAAAAGGACACCCCTGCAATTGCGTATAGGGGTCGGGCACAGACCCCCTGATCGTCTGCAACCGCGTCTTTCTCATCCGACTCATTCCCGGGATAGACTCCATCAGCGCCTGCGTATAGGGGTGTTTGGGATTTTCAAAAATCTCCTCTGTCGCCGCGTGTTCCACAATGCGCCCCATATACATCACCGCAACCTCATCTGCCATCTCTGCAACCACACCCAAATCGTGTGTAATCAGCATAATCGACATCTGGAATTCGTCTTGCAAATCGCGCATCAAATCCAGTATCTGCGCCTGAATGGTGACATCTAATGCCGTCGTGGGTTCATCGGCAATCAACAGTGCCGGACGGCACGAAAGTGCCATGGCAATCATCACGCGCTGTCGCATCCCGCCGCTCATCTCGTGCGGATATTGTGCAAATCGCCGCTCAGCATCTGGAATCCCAACCCGATCCAGCATATTTACGGCGAGTGCCCGCGCTTCTTCACCCCGCAAATCGAGATGCAATCGAATCGCCTCCACAATTTGAAACCCCACCGTATGCACCGGACTCAACGACGTCATCGGCTCCTGAAAAATCATCGCAATTTCGTGCCCGCGAATCGCGCGAATATCCTCGCCTTCCTCGTCCAGATCCGTCAAATAAATCTCGCGGTCTGGACGGTGCAAAACAATCTCACCCGCCACAATTCGTCCGGGCGATGACACCAGACGCAATGCCGAAAAAGCCGTCACACTCTTCCCGCATCCACTCTCGCCCACAATCCCCACCGTCTTCCCTCGGGGAATATCCATCGTCACGCCATCCACAGCGCGAACCGTTCCCTCATCGAGAAAAAAGTGCGTCTTCAAATTATTTATGGTCAGCACATTGTCCAAATCACACGGCCCCTTTTGCCCGCTTTATAAACGCCTTTGCACCCTCTTGCAACCACCCGGTACTATTCACCAGCAGCATCTGCACCCCGGCAGCGGCGAATTTGCCCACATTGTCCGACGAAGTCATCGTACCGGCTATACGCCCCGACGCGATGATCTTTGCAAGCGCGTCGTCAATCGTCTTTTGCACCACTTTATTTTCCAAATCGCCAATATATCCCATCGACGCCCCCAGATCTGAAGGCGCAACAAAAAACACATCGATCTGATCCACAGTCAGAATTTCATCCAGATTCTCCACCGCGACGATGTCTTCAATCAAAATGGTGAGCAACACCTCGTCATTCGCCTTTGCAAAATAATCCTCAACGTCATAGCCCTGCCGGCTCGTGAACATACCGCGCTGGCCAATGGGTGCAAACCGCCCACCCGCCACTACGTTTTCCGCTTCTTCGCGCGTATTCACATGCGGCACCACAATACCCTGCGCCCCCCTGTCCAGCGTGCGATAAATAAGCGTCTGATCGTTGCGATTCACGCGCACAATCGACGTCATGCCCCACAAATCACAGGCGCGCGTGAGATTGCCCAACTCGTCAAAAACCATCGGACCGTGCTCCCCCTCAATCCATATCCCATCAAAATTCGCGGGACCAAATGCGTCGATATCATCCGCGTGCGTAAATCCACCAGCGATATACGCCTGTTCGCCGCGTCGCAACTTGCGTTTTACTAGATTCTGTCGAAGTTCCATAAGTCTAATCTCCTAACGTGAATAAGGATCGGCAGCGTCGCGCAGACCGTCGCCGACAAAATTAAATGCGAGCACAGTAATAATTACAAAAATTACAGGCGTCAAAAGCCACGGCTGAAAAGCCACCGCCTGCACATTTTGCGCCTCTTTGAGCAACACCCCCCAACTCGTCACCGGAGGACGCAATCCAAGACCGAGAAAACTCAGCGATGTCTCGCCCAAAATCATACCCGGCACAGCGAGCGTCAAACTCACGATAATATGGCTCATAAACGAAGGCAGCAGATGCCGCGTCATAATCCGCCAGCGACTCGCGCCGGCAAGCAGCGCAGCAGTTGCAAAATCCTCTTCGCGCAACGACAAAATTTTCCCGCGCACCTGCCGCGCCAAACCTGTCCACCCAATAAAGGACAGCACAACCGTAATACCCATATAGATCTGCAAAGGCGACCACGACGAAGGCAGCGCCGCCGCCAGTGCCATCCACAGCGGAATAGACGGAAACGACCTGAGAATCTCAATCCCGCGCTGAATGAGATTGTCGATCCACCCCCCGTAGTACCCGGACACCACACCGATCACCAGACCAAATACAAAACTCAATGTCACCCCCACCAGCCCTATCGTCAGCGAAATGCGCGAACCGTAAATAATCCTCGAAAGCAAATCTCGCCCGAGATGATCCGTCCCCAACAAAAAAAGCGTGCCCCCTTCATCAACTCCAAAAAGATGGACATCCGTCTCAAACAGGCCCCAGAACCGATAGGGCGCACCCCGCACAAACAAGCGCACAGCATAGCGCTGCTCTCGATCTTCTATGTAGAACTTCCGAAGCGTTTCCGGATGCCGCACCCCCTTGATCCCATACACAAACGGCCAGAAATGCACGCCTTCATCCGACACAAATTGCAGACGCTGGGGCGGAGCAAACGCGTAGGCAACCTGCCGATGATTGAGCGTATAAGGCGCCAAAAACTCGCAAAATACAGCCACCACATAAAGCGCGACAATAACCATCCCCGCAGCCATTGCCAGGTGATGCTTGCGAAACTTCCACCACATCAACTGCCACTGAGACGCAGCATACGCTTCCGTTTCTCCGGTCTGAACATCTCGCTCGCCAACCTCTTCCCGTGGCATAGCCATCTAATGCTCCCCCTCTTCGTAGCGAATGCGCGGATCGAGCCACAACAACAAAATGTCTGAAATGAGCGTACCGACAAGCGTCAACAGACTCAACATCATCACCATACTCCCCGCCAAATACATATCCTGATTCATAAGCGCGCGCAACAACAGCGGTCCCGTCGTCGGCAAGCCCAACACCACCGACGTAATGGTCGCCCCAGACACAATACCCGGCAAAACCCATCCCACAGTACTGACGAGCGGATTGAGCGCCACGCGCACCGGATACCGCATCAGCAACACCCAGTAGCGCACGCCTTTGGCGCGGGCAGTCATCACGTATTGCTTCCGCAATTCATCCAGCAAATTGCCCCGCATCACCCGTATCAACCCCGCCGTACCCGACGTGCCAATCACAATCACCGGAATCCACAAATGCCCGAGCAAATCGAGAAATTTGCCAAAAGACCACGCCGCACTCTGGTATTCCGGTGAAAACAATCCTCCCGCACTCACCCCAAACACGGAATACCCGATGTACATAAAAACGAGCGCGAGCAAAAAATTGGGCGTCGCAAGCCCGATAAAGCCCAAAAACGTAAAGCAATAATCTGGCAGTGAATACTGCTTCACAGCCGAATAAATCCCAACCGGAATCGCCAGTGCCCACGTCACCAGCAGCGTCACAATCGAAATAATAGATGTCAACAAAATGCGTTCGCCAATCAGCTCTGTCACGGGCCGGTTCCACTCAAACGACATTCCCAGATCGCCCTGCACCATCCCGACCAACCACCGCCAGTATTGCACCATAAAAGGCTGATCGAGATTGTATCGCGCCCGCAGTGCTGCAGCCTGCGCCTCATCCACCGTCTCCCCCGTTTCCCCCAGCGCAGCAATATACGACGTGAGATAATCCCCCGGTGGAAGCTGGATAATCGAGAATGAAATGAATGAGATGATTACCATGGTGGGTATCATCCATAATAGGCGTTTAATGATGAGAATGAGCATATAAAAATTTTCCTGGAGGTGAAAGCAACCTCAGATACAAAAACTATCCGCAGAAAAAAACGCGAATGAGCGGTGTACAACTGGCCGCCTCTCAGGCCAGTTCATTTGAGCGTTTTTCGCAGATGAATGAAGATTAAAATATTTTGAGTTCAGCCATTATGTTGCTCAGATTCTTCTCGTGCCCGTTGCAATAATTCAGACAAATTTAGAGATTCTGCCCAGTGGTTTAGGTAATTCCAATCTATCCGTTCGCCCTGTACTTTTAAGATACCCGATACATCCCGCCATTGCCGATCTGAAACTTCGCCACCTTTTCGAAACCAGATCAATTTTTGCAATACAATATCCTCTGGCGTTGCCACGACCAATTGCATGTCGGCAATGGTTTGTGGCCTTCGACGACGCATTTCTTCGCGGTCAATTGCTTCAGAACCAAGTACAAAAATATCTACCTTAATCATTGTTTCGAGATGGATAACATTGAAGGAACTCTGCTGAGAGACAGCGCGAATAACGTCTTCCTCTTCGATATAAAATGCGTTTTGGGTATTTGCAATGAGAGCTTGAATATGGTGATTCTTCAGTTCTGCAACCATGTCGATATCCTGTGTGGCGCGAGGCTCTCCGTAGATTGAACTGGCAATTGATCCTCCCACCAGATATGGAATATCCAGATTTTCAAAAATTTCAGCCATTTGCAGGGCGACGCAAAGGGGTTCAGAAATCACCTCAATAGCCCTCTTTGTGTGGATCCCATCCGAATGCTTTGATCATGGTCTGCCGGGGGAGCCGCAACGCGCCGAGGCGAAGGCGAATTTCTCGCTCATCTGCTTCGGGATACCTGCTGCGAATGCCCGCAACTGCAAGGTCTGTACACGCCTGAGAGAGTTGGGATATCTTCTCGGCTTTTTCGTGTGGTGTCATGCGCCGATACGCTTCAATGAGCAGGCGTTCTACCCCGGGATTCGTGTCCCGCGATTGTGTTTTATAAGCCATACGACTCTCCAATCTGGACTATTACTTGTTCGTCTATTCCTCCATCGCATAACACTCAACCGCCGTATTTCCGGGCGTGCGAAATGCCCAGCCGGACATCGCGACCTCGGGCACATTGCGAAATGAATTTTTGACCAGATAAAACGAGGGCAATGCCCCCACCGTGCCGATAACCCACAGATTCTTTCGGTTCAAATCGATAATTTCTCCCATAAGCCGGATCTGTTCGGCTTCTTCAATCGTCTTCTCAATTTCCCAAAACAGCTCAATACACCGCCGAATATCTTTTGGGGGTTCTTCGCCGCGTTTTTTCTCCGTGCGATACCAGCGCGCGTAATCCACCGCGTGTACAGACTCATCGCTAAAGGGAACGAGCCAGCGCGGATCCAGAACAGCGATCTGTTCATCTGATCCACCCCACACGCCAACATCGTGCAACAAACCCTTCTTGCGCTCGTAAAACAACTGCCGCGCTTCTTCCTTCACCTCTGACTGCACCCCCACCGCAGTCCAATAGCTCGCCACCAGTTCCAGAATGCGATTATTCAGAGACGTCGTCTCAATATAGAGCTTAATCGGTTCGCCATCAGCCCGCAATCGCATGCCATTTCTTCCGCGTACCAAGCCCACCTCGTCGAGCAATGCGTTTGCGCGATCTGGGTCGTATTCGATATATGCGCGCTCGTAATCCGCATCGTAAAACGGCGACGATGGCGGCGGACAAACCTGCCTCGGCTTTCCAATCCCAAAATAATCCGCCTCGTTTAATTCAGCGCGATTCAGCGCGTGCGACAGGGCTTTTCTAAAGCGATGATCCCCGATAATCCTCTTCATTTCCGGATCGCGGTGATTCAAATTCAACGCCAGAATATTTGATCCTGCCGATCCATTGATCCAGTGCACAACCCGATAATCGCCCTTCTTTCTCCCCTCCATAAACAGCGGATAATTCTGGAACTGCAGGTGCCGCCCCTGCATGCCTATTTCCCCATTGATCGCCTTGAGATTAATAGTCTCGGGATCAAAAATCTCAAAGGTCATGCGGTCGATATACGGCAGTTGATTCCCATCGGGATCGACCTTCCAATAATAGGGATTGCGCTCCAGCACTGCCGGACGCGCAGGCGGCGGCGCAACCACAACCCACGGCCACAAACGCGGGATATCCGGATTGCGCCAATCGCGCATATCTTCAAAAAGCTGCTTCCACAAATCAAAACCCGCAGCCTCACTCATCGTATCGAGCTTTTCCAAAGACGTGTACTTCGGATGAAATTGCTTCATATAATGGGCAGGATAGCGCAACATTTCATAACCGCGCCCCGACGCCAATTTTTTGACAAATAACCCATTGGGTTCCAAAAACGTGAACCGCACCGTATAATCATCGACTTTCTCCAGCCCCATCACCTGGCCGCCCCGCTTAAAATCGCGCGGAACAACAGGCGTTATCTCCTCATTTTGCAACACATCCTCATACCAGAAAATGAGATCATCAACCGTAAACGGATGCCCGTCTGACCACCTGACCCCTCTGCGCAAATAAAATGTAAAACTGCGTCCCCCATCGGCCACCTCCCACCGCACCGCCAGATTGGGGATTACCTCCTGCGCCATCGCATCCCACCGAACCAGACCTTCATACGCAAACCGGGCTTCGACAATACCCACATCGCGGGGACCCGTGGCAAACCGCGTCCACGTCCCACCATAAGGCCCATGCTGTTGCGGCGGCACAATAACCAGAGGATCTTCCGGCAGGCGTTCCGACACGGGCGGCAGGATCCCCTCTTGCACCCGCTGGGCGAGCAAAGGCGCTTCGCCGAATCGTCCCCCCGACCATTCCATCACCCGATGCACTGCCCCCGTTGCCTCGGGATGGCGATTGGGAATCTCAACATCCGCCATCACAGCCTCGAGATCGCGCTTCCCGTCTGCCTCCACCACAGGCACAACGCCATCCTCGGGCGCACGCACCAGACTGCCCATCACAGCCTCAAATTCCGATGCCCGTTGTATCGCATTCGGATCGCGCGGCGAAAGGTAAAACGCGACATACCCCATCCCCTGCACCAGAAGCACAAAACTGGCAAAAACACCGATAAGCGCGATCCACACTTTGATTCCCATAAAGAACCATCTCTAACTGTCTGAATCGCGGATTTTCGCGGATTCAGGGATTTCACAGATTAAATGCAAATTATTCCTTCTCATCTGTATTTATCTGTGTCCATCTGCGTCCATCTGCGTCCATCTGCGTCCATCTGCGGATACCCTCACCTACTATACACCCCACTGACAAACTTCTCAATCTCATCTCGCCCCCGCGCAATCGCTTCATCGACAAAACGCGCTTTTATATTCTCATCAAAAAACGCATCTGCCCGCCCCCTGTTCTCAGCAAGACGCTTTTCCAAATCATCGGACGGGGGACGACCAATCATCTTGAGAAATATACGCTCGAGAACAACGGGGTCTGCATTCTCGGCCCAACCACGCGCGCGCATCACAAATCGAGACACTGTTTTGCGATCAATAAACCCCACCTCTCCACGCCCTTCAAACCGATCCAGCACCTCCGCGACACCTGGATACACAATGGGCAATTCATCTACATAGGACCACAACCCGTAAATAATGGGCCGCCAGTCTTCAACACCGTGGACGTGAATCGTCACCTCATCCCGAAACGCTTCATCCGTCGTCAAATGCGCGATATACCCCATCAACAAAACGCGATCTCGCGGATCCATATTCTGATAATCCGCCAGATCGGGATGCGCTTCAAACATACCCGAAACGGACTTGCCCCACGTCTCGCGCCGATCCTCTTCATAAAAATGCGATCTGTACTTGCCCATCTTCCCCAGCAAACGCATCGCATCCGGCGCCATAGAACCCGCCACAAGCTCAGGCAAATACCGCCCGCTCAATGCACCTACCTCAGGCAAATCGCGCTCAAGCTGCTCCTGCAACCCGAGCACCAGCGCAAAATGACACCGCCCACGAGGCATCTGTCTTCCTTCCTTAAAGAACCTGCCATCACTTGCAATAGCAGTTTACACGAAACCGACTATTTGAGCACAGTTATCCCAATCAGCGCAAAATTGAGTTGATATCCTATGGGGCACATGTATAGTCATAGAACTCGCGATTGTCAACCGAATCGGCAAAAACGGGCGACCACAAGGATCGCCCCTACATTTTATTTTTTTGTGTCCCTTAGTGTCTTTTGTGGATTTCACGTCTCACCTCATAAGCACCCGCATCATCTCGTCGCAATCCTCCCCAGGCAATATCCGGATCGTGCGGCCACACCATAACCCAGTTCTCGGAAACTGCCCTCTCCATAACCTCTTGCTTAACCAGATAGGTCTGCCGCGGATACAGATCGTAAGCCATCACATAAATCGGCTTTAGATGATGCGTCGTAGGAATCAAATCCCCCACAAAACAGAACGTATCTTCACCCGTATGCACCAACACAGATTGATGCCTGCGGGTATGCCCTGGCGTAACTATGACCTCAACAAAAGAACAAATACTCTCATTCCCATCCAACAGCGAAAGCACAGGTGACAGCGGCCTCATTACCTCGTCGTATCGGTACCCATTCACCGTCTGCCCATCGGCATTCTCCGCATCCTCCCATTCGCCCTCTTGCACATAATAAGTCGCATTTGGAAAAGCGGGCACATATTCCTCTCCCTCTTGCACCGTACAACCCCCGGCATGATCCTGATGCAAATGCGTCAACACAACCCGCGTAATCTCCTCGGGCGCAATATGCAGTGCCTCCAGAGATGCCATGAGGCCATCCGACTCATCGAGCGCGTAAATCTCCCGCAACTTCTCCGTCACCTTGCCCCCAAACCCCGTCTCAATCAGCACGACCTCACCCCGCCCTCTCACAAGCAAACAATTCATCGTCAACCCAATGCGATTGCGCTCATCGGGCGGATAACACCTCTCCCACAGCGGACGGGGCACAACCCCAAACATCGCGCCGCCATCCATCCTCACCTGCCCGGCAGATAAAACCCACACATCGCAACCACCACTTTGCTTATAATCTACAATCGCCATACGCACATCTCCAACTTTGCACTTCGCACTTACCCAATAGCCCGTAAAGCCCACGAGCTTTAGCCGTGGGATGCAAGGGCTTCCTTTCTTACCCCTGATTGATTCTTTCAGGGGGTATATGAGCGTTGCCATATCGCTTGACAAAAATGATACATAAGTGTATATTTTAATTATGGTTAAGTCCTTCAAATACAGATTGCGACCAACGAAAAAACAAGAGAATATCTTGCTGGCACATATTGACGAATGTCGCATATTATATAACCAGCTTATTGCCGCTCGGATACAAGCCTATGAGAATGGCAAAGAATCGCTGTCTTGCTATGACCAGCAAAAGATGTTGCCGTTGCTGAAACAGCAATACAATGGTTTTGTGAAAGTATATTCTCAAGTTCTCCAGCAAGTCGCGGTACGTGTTGATCTGGCATTCAAAGGATTCTTTCGCCGTCTCAAAGAGAAAGCAAAGACGGGCGAAAAGGCTGGCTTTCCCAGATATAAGGGACAGAATCGCTATGATTCTATCACGTATCCTCAGTTTTCCAACGGTTGCCGATTGGACGATAAAGGCTTGAGATTGGGCAAAATAGGCTGTATCCGCATTGTCCAGCATAGACCTCTTGACGGTATCCCTAAATCTTGCACAATCACTCGCACTGCTACTGGCAAATGGTTCGCGTCTATCCCTTGTGATATGGGCGACGCGCCTGAAAAGCGTGACGCTGTGCAACCCGTTGGCATTGACGTTGGTCTCACTTCCTTTGCTGTAACCAGTGACAAAGAACAGGTTGATAATCCTCGTTTCTTTAGAAAAGAGGAAAAGTCTCTTGCCAAAGCACAGAGAAAATGGGACGCAGTGAAAAAGGGTTGTCCAAAGAGGCGCGAGAAAGCGCGTAAGACCGTTGCCAGGGTGCATGAGCGTATCCGTAATAAGCGACATAACTTTGCCCATCAAGAAGCAAGAAAAATGGTCAACCGCCACGGCTTTATAGCCGTAGAGAAGTTGAGCGTTAAAGAGATGCAAAAGAACAGGCGATTGTCTAAATCAATAGCAGACGTAGCATGGTCCCTGTTTCGGCATTGTCTCGAATACAAAGCGGAAGAAGCTGGTATTGGATTCAAAGCCGTCAAGCCTGATTATACGTCACAAGATTGCTCGGCATGCGGACACAGGGAAAAGAAATCTCTTTCTCAGCGTGTGCATCATTGCAAGGCATGTGGCTATACGACGGACAGAGACCATAATGCTGCGATAAACATATTGACGTTGGGGCTACAACGTCAGGTGGAATAACCACCAAGAAGCCCACTCGCAGAGTGCTTTAGCGTTGGGAGTAGTCACCCCTATATATCGTATCTTACTGACGTTACGCAGAGGCACAATATAATACGCCTGTCATTCTGAGCCGTAACGTAGTGGAGGCGAAGGAGCGGGGTACAACTGGCCGCTTCTCAAGCCAGTTCATCTCCTACCAACTCAGGTGGAAAAGATGCTTCGGCTCCGTTCCACTCCACTCAGCATGACAAAAACGCCAGACATGTGTAACATCAGTTATCTTATCCCTATAAAGAATATTTGCAACAAAAAACAGGAGGAACCATGCCAGCAGCACTCGTCACCGGATCCAGCAGAGGCATCGGCAGAGGCATTGCGTTCTGCCTTGCCGACGCGGGCTACGACATCCTCGTCAACTACGCAGGCAACCAGGCAGCAGCAGAAGAAACCGCAACAGGTATTCGGGAACGCGGACAAAACGTCCATATCTGTCAGGGCGACATAACCCGCATAGAAGATGGCAAACGCCTCGTGGATACCACACTCGACGCCTTTGGCCGCCTCGACCTGCTCGTCAACAACGCCGGCATTGCCCCCCGCGTGCGCGCCGACATACTCGAAGCCACCCCAGAAAGCTATGAAGACGTCATGAACACCAACCTCAAAGGACCCTACTTCTTAACCCAATATGCGGCAAACCACATGATCGCGCTCAAAGAACAAGGCAAAATACAAACACCGCGCATCGTCGTCATCACTTCTATATCCGCCTACACCTCTTCAACAGCGCGCGGCGAATACTGCGTCTCAAAAGCTGGCCTGAGCATGATGACGCGCCTATTTGCCGACCGGCTCGCAGAACACGGCATCCCCGTCAATGAAATCCAGCCGGGCATCATCCAGACCGACATGACAGGACCCGTAAAAGAAAAATACGACCACCTGATAGCCGATGGCCTGACCCCCATCCGCAGGTGGGGACAACCCGAAGACATCGGCAAAGTAGTAGCCGCCATTGGACTCGGCTATTTCGACTTCACAACCGGCGCAGCAATCCCGGTTGACGGCGGATTCCACATGCACCGGCTTTGATTCAGTTTTTAAGCCATATTCCCCCATTTGGCTATTGATTTTTTGGGGTACGAGGTTGACATATTTTCTCTTATATCGTACCTTATAAACAATCATAAAACATCGCAATTCTACGTTTTCAAGTGAGGACTCAAATGCTGAAACGCTTTTTTAGTAAAAATGACGAAGAACCAGAGAATGGTACAACAAAAGAAAGACAAATCCACATTGAAGGACAAGACGAGCACGTTCAGGAAGCCATGGACCTCCTCGCACAAGAGGATCAAGATGAACTCGACGAAGCCCTTGACGAAGTTAATGAAACCGTAAGAGAAGCCGCCAGAGCCTCCCTGCGCGACCTGAGACTCATGCAAGAGGGCCACTGTCCATCCTGCGGCCACAAAACACTGCGGCAATTTCTCTTTACAACGGTGTGTTCCAGTTGCGGTTGGTTTTCATTCATCTCGCCCGAAGAAGGCAAATCTCACATCCATCTGCAAAGTGGGCGCACCATCGAATGCGGCACCACATTCGACACCAAAGGCGACTTTGTACTTGGCATCACAAGCGGTGTGGTTCGCGCCAAAGTACCCAAGGAAAATGTCGAATATATCGAATTTTCCTGGACCGACGAAGAAGTCCGGCGCAAACGCGAATCCCGCGCCAAAGAGGAAACGGGAATATGTAGCTGGTGCGAAAAATCGCTCGCAGATGATAATGATGCAAATGTCATTGTCTATGCGGCTTTTGGCTCCACCCAGGAGCGCTATGTCTTCTGTTCGGACAAATGCAACGAAGCATTCCAAAAACAATACCCCATTCGCATTCACAAAAATTGCTACGAACGCTCCTGCCTCGATTGCGACCTGTGCAACAAACGCTACCTGGGCGAAGACGAGACCTTTCTCAAATTGCTCGAGCAAGGGAAAGTGTGAGAAAGCGGTCAGCAATCAGCCCGCTAACCCCACTCCAAAATCAAACCCCCATCGCAATAACACGCGATGGGGGATTTTTTTTAGGCGGTCTATCAGATGTGTTTATCGGTCTTTCTCTGTGGCTTGCTGCAGTTGCTTCTTCCCCTTTTCAACCTCTTCCACCGCCGTCATAATCCCCTCAATAAATTCATCTGCTATATCGTCTTTCTGCTTTTGCTGCTGTTCGTAGAGCAAGCGATAGACCTCGCACTCTTCTATCAAATCATCGTGGAAACCCCATCCCGCCATGCGACCATTATCCAGCACCAGAATGCGATCTGCCCGCATCGCCGTAGAAATCCGGTGGGTAATCACAAACGTCGTGCGCCCCTCCATCAAGTGATCCAGCGTCGCTTGTATTTTCGCCTCTGTCTTTGCATCCAGCGCCGAAGTCGTATCGTCCAAAATCAGAATACTGGGATCGGTGACAACAGCCATCGCAAAAGCCAGACGCTGTTTTTGACCACCCGATAAATTGGTACCGCGCTCCTCGACCGGCGCTTCGTATTTTTCTGGCAGCGTCATAATAAAATCGTGCAACTCTGCCGCCTTAGCCGCAGCCATCACCTGCTCGGGCGAAGTATCGGGCTGACCGTAGAGAATATTCTCGGCAATCGTCCCGGAAAACAGAACGGGTTCCTGGGGCACCATGCTGAGATGCTGTCGCAATGAAGAAATTTTGAGATCTTGTATATCGTAATCATCCAGAATAATTTTCCCCTCTGTGGGTTCATAAAGACGCATCAACAAACTAACCAGCGTACTCTTCCCCGACCCCGAAGGCCCAACCACAGCCACCGTCGTGCCCGGCCGCACGACAAAATTGAGATCTCGAAGAACGTAATCACCCGCCTCTGTATAGCGAAACGACACATTGCGAAACGACACGCGCCCGCGCACCTTGTCGAGGGTCTTCGCATCTTCCCTATCCCGAATAATCACTTCTTCATCCAGCACCTCAAACACGCGACTGATCACCACCAGCATCTGTTGCAACGTAGCATTCACATTGGCAAGAGCAACCAGTGGCGAAAAAAGATTCCCCATCGACATACTAAAATAAACCAATTCCCCAACCGTCATCATACCACCGCGAACCTGCAATGCGCCATAATAAAAGATCAGCCCCATTGCAATCCCCCCCACAACCGAGCAAACTGACCCCAGACCAGAACTCAAAACGGACTGTTTGACGCCCAACCGATACAGCCCGATCAAACGCCTGAAAAAGTCCCGAAACTCCCGTCTTTCTCGCGCATAAGACAGAATGAGGCGAATCCCCTTTGAGCGTTCTTCCAACAGCGCAGAAACCTCGCTATAATCTTCTCGAAACCGCATAAAAACATTTGCTATCGGACGCTGAAACACCTTATAGGTTACGACGTACGCGGGCAATGCAACAAAAGCCATCAGCGCGAGCTTGACATCAATCGTAAACAGAATCGCCGTACCCATCAAAATGCGCGCGACATGCCGCAGCGTCTCTACAAAAGTCGTCGTAATTTCGCTCTGCAACAACCCCACATCATCCAAAATACGCGCCATAATCCGCCCGGTTTGCTGGCGATCAAAAAACGTCATCTGCAACTGCTGTACCTTCTCGTGCAGAGCCAGGCGAATCCGGAAAACAATCCGCTGTCCCACATAGGCGATGCTATACGTATAAAACCAGTTGAGCGTGGCAAAAAACGATCTCACGACCAGATAGAGAATGAAAATCCACCCCAACCATTCCAGTTTTTCCGTGCGCGTTTTGGGCAGCATTATCCCGCCTTCTTTGCCCAGCCCCGGAATCGTTGCCTGTGGATCTCGTTTTGGGCGCCTCTCCTCCTGAATCAAAGACTGCATGTGGGCTTCTGAAACAACTTCACCTGCGGGCTTGAGTTGCAAGACTTCGTCAACTGTAATTTTTGAAATAAACCCGAGCAAAAACGTATAGGACGACGTAATAGTGGCCATCACCATGACCATCAACAAGCGCCCCCAATACGGCTTGATATACAAAATGATAAATCGCTTTAAGTTTTCCATAATCTCAGCTCGCCATAGCCTCTACAGCCTCTTCAATAGAACCCGCAGCCTGCTGTTCGTAAAGCTGGCGATACCTGCCATCGGGTATTTGCAACAATTCGCTGTGCGTCCCCTGTTCAATAATCTCGCCGTGGTCCATCACAACAATAATATCCGCATTGACAATCGTCGATAATCGATGTGCAATGGCAAAGGACGTGCGCTCCTTTAACACCCTGGTCATCGCCTTTTGTATCAGAGCCTCCGATAGAGAATCGAGTGACGAAGTCGCTTCATCCAGAATTAAAACCGCCGGATTAGTCAACACGGCTCTCGCGATGGCGAGACGCTGTTTCTCTCCTACAGACAGCTTGATGCCATCTTTTCCCAACATCGAATCATATCCCTCGGGCGTACGCATAATAAATTCGTGAATCTCGGCAATGCGTGCCGCCTCGATCAACTCTGCCTCTGTGGCATCTGCCCGCCCATATAGCAAATTCTCCCGAATCGTCCCATCAAACATCACCGAATCTTGCAACACCTGTCCAATTTGCGTGCGCAAGGTCCGCAACTTCACATCTCTCAAATCGTGGCCATCAATAGTAATACGCCCTTCCTTCACATCGTAAAAGCGCATCAACAAACTCGTCAACGTCGTCTTACCACATCCCGTATGTCCCACCAGTGCAACCATCTGTCCCGGCTGCACCTCGAGGTTGATCCCCTTCAAAACAGGCTCATCCTCTTTGTACTCAAAATGCACATCTTCAAATTTAATATGTCCTTTTATCGCCGGCAATTCGACAGCATCTTCCTTGTCCGCAATCTCTATGGGAAAATCTAAAATTTCCAAAACGCGATCCACAGACACCATCACGGCTTGCAGACGCATGGCTATTTGCGTGAGATTGAGAATGGGCTGAAACATCCGGCTCGAATAAGAAAAAAAGGCCATCACAGCCCCATAAGTCATTTCACCCTCAATCACGTAATAACAGCCCAAACAAAAAATCACCGTATTGCGCAATCCCGATACCCCCCAGGACCCCGCCATATAGCCAGCGCGATTTGTGGCAGTCTGCATCGCCGCATCCAAACTCTGGTGCGTATCCTCTGCAAATGCGCGGTGTTCTCTGCGTTCCCGTCCATAAGATTTTACCAGTTGCACCCCGGCCAACCGCTCTTGCAGCCCAACCGACACCTGGTCCATCTTCCTGCGCCAGAGACTGAACGACTCCCGCATTGGCGTGCGCCACCCATAATAATTGAAAAAATACAGGGGCATCAGCAAAAGCAGCAAACACCCCATCTTCCAATTCAACCCCATGCACAGCGCAAGCGCCACCCAAAACGATACAAAATCAACGAGAATGCCCAGCATACGCGACGTCACCATACTGCGCACACTCGCAATATCAGACATAATGCGCGACATAATCTTACCCGTACCCATCTCGTCGTAAAAGCGCATGGGCAATTTCAACATATATTCATAAGTGTGCTTCCGCATAAACGTCGTTATCCCCCACCCCACATACGCATTGGTGAATGAGACCCAAACGCGCATCGCAGCGGACGTGATAGGCAGGCAAATCGAAATAAACAAAAGCACTTCCAGCAAGTGCCAATTGCCCATGGTAATGACATCATCGATGATAAACTTCATCACCAGCGGGGGCAGCATGCTCAGTGCCGTCATCGTCGCTGTCAGACAAAACAGCAAGATCAGGCGCGATTTGTAAGGGATGACAAAATGCGCGAGCTTGCGCAACTTGTCGGTATTGCTCTCATCTGCCATATCGATCTCATCTCAAAAATAAGTTGCAGATTTTTGGATCCCGACGCTTCTTTATTTCTGCATCATCAGGCAATCATAAATAATGTTTAAGAACAGATATAGAAATATAAAGATACCTTTTAATTAAATCAAGCCCCTCTCATCCGATAGGCCTGCATCTTCAGCCATGAAAAATCTCTCAACAATGACCATCGCGCAAATTCGCGACCATATCAAATCTGTCAATCGCCCTGACGAAGCATACCTCCGCACACTCGAACAGGACCCCCGCGCTGGTGTTCGCGCAATCGCAGAACAGATGAGAAAAAAGCAAAAAGCACAAGTCCGTGAAAACGCGCGCCTCGAACAAATGCTCATTATAGAAAAAAAACTCAAAGAACGGGGCATCCAGCACATCGCAGGCGTAGATGAAGCCGGGCGAGGCCCCCTCGCAGGTCCCGTTGTCGCCGCCGCGGTTATCCTCCCGCCAGATACACTCATTCCCGGTTTAAACGATTCCAAAGCACTATCCGAAAAACGCAGGGAAGAACTTTTTGAAACCATTCACAATATAGCCCTCGCCATTGGCGTGGGCAAAGCATCTCCGCAAGAAATAGACAAATACAACATCCGCAACGCCACCCACCATGCCATGTGCGAGGCACTCGCCGCCCTCAGCATCTCGCCCGACCGCGTACTCATCGATGGCAATGCCATCCCGGGCAGTCCATTCCCCGAACAAGCGGTCATAGGCGGTGATCGTAAGTCGCTTTCTATCGCCGCCGCGTCTGTCATTGCCAAAGTAACGCGCGATCGCCTGATGATCGATTACCACGCGCAATACCCCGCTTATGGCTTTGCCGGTCACAAGGGATACGGTAGTGCCGATCACCTCGCCGCCTTGCAAAAACACGGTCCCTGTCCTATCCACCGCCAATCTTTTCAAGGCGTCCTTGAAGCTAGGCGCTCTGGAGACTTTAAAATTTTTGCCAAAGGCATTCGCGCAGCGATGAACCTCGACCAACTTCAAGCCATAGGAAAAACCATTGCCAGTGCCAGCAAACATATCCCCCAGGATGACGTACACGCCCTGCGCATGCTATTTCGCAAACAACGCACCCGCCTGCTACAATCCGGTCCCAAAGGCGAACAATTGGCAGAAAAATTTCTAAAACAAAAAGGATATAGCATTCGCGTGCGCGGATTTCGCGCCCTGGGCGGTGAAATCGACATCATTGCAGTAAAAAACAACATCCTGATCTTTGTCGAAGTCAAAACCGCGACCACCTCGCATTTTGGGCAACCAGAAGTCTGGGTAACGCCCGCCAAGCAAGCGCAAATTATCAAAGTTGCCCAAGCCTACCTGCACCAACACCCCGACCACGCGGCACCGAGATTTGACGTCATCGCCATTGACCTGACACAATCGCGCCCTGTCATCCGCCACTACGAAAACGCTTTTACAGCTTAGATCAACCCCTAAATTTCCCTCTTAAACCTTGACAATACCCTCTCTTACCTTTATTTTCGTTTTCTATTATAAAAAATAATTTGCAACGGATACACACCCATGCCACAGTTAATTCCCAAAGTAAAAGGCACCCGCGATTTTTATCCCGAAGATTGGGCCTACCAGAAATGGCTCTGCGAGAAATTTATCGGCGTTGGCGACCTCTTCGGATACAGAGAATACGAAAGCACAATACTCGAATACATGGCCCTCTACCTGGGCAAAAGCAGCGAAGAAATCGTCACACAACAGACATTCACGCTATCTGATCGGGACGACAAACAACTCGTCATGCGCCCAGAACTCACGCCCACACTCGCGCGCATGGTCGCCCAAAAAGAAGGCGAACTCACCTTTCCTATCCGCTGGCAATCCTACGGCCGGTTCTTCCGCTACGAGCGCCCCCAACGCGGTCGCGGCCGTTCCTTTTTTCAATGGAATATCGACGCGCTCGGCAGCGATAGCTATCTGGCCGACGCCGAAATAATCACCATAGCTTGCACGCTATTCAAACACCTCGACCTCACGACCGAACACGCTACCATCAGAGTCAACGACCGACAGGCCCTCGAAATTTTAATCTCTAAAAAACTGGATTTGTCGCCCGAGAACATCAGACCCGTTTTGGGAGCCATTGACCGCATAGACAAAATGCCCGAGGAAAAATTCCGCACCTATCTCGCCGATGATCTGGATCTCAGTACAGATCAAATCGATACCCTCTACGAAATCCTTCAAACGGCAGATCTGACATTTTCCCCCTGGCTCCAGCGCATATTTGAGCAACTCGACAAAAATGATGTCATGGACTTTGTAAAACTCGATCTCAAAATCGTGCGCGGTTTTGACTACTATACGCGCACGGTATTTGAAGCATGGGCCAAAACCTCATTGCGCCGTGCCCTCTTTGGAGGAGGTCGTTACGACAATCTCACGCGCCAGGTGGGCGGCAAACGCCAGGTACCGGGCGTGGGATTTGCAGTCGGCGATATGGCCATCACCGAATTGCTGAAAGAAATAGACATTTATCCCCAACTCGAAACGCCCGGCGCCCGCGTCTTTGTTACGGTATTCTCAGAAGACCTGCTCACCCAATCGTCTTCTTTTGCCGAAAAACTGCGCCAGGAGGGTATCGCAACAGAACTTCACCTTATTCCGGGACAGCGTCTCGACAGACAATTCAAATATGCAGATCGTCAAAATATTCCCTTTGCAGCGGTTATTGGGCCAGATGAAGCATCTGCAAATACCATCGTACTCAAAGACCTCAAAGCGCGCGCACAACAAATTTTTTCACAAAACGACCTGTGCGCGATAAAAACAACGCTTAAAAACGGAATTACCAAAGCGTAGGAGATAGACATGTCAGAGTCGCTCGGCGACTGGAAACGCACGCACAACTGCGGCGAATTGCGCATCGAAAATGTAGGCGAAGAAGTCTGCCTGATGGGGTGGGTTGGCAAAAGACGCGACCACGGAGGCGTCATATTTGTCGATTTGCGCGACCGATACGGCATCACCCAGGTGGTCTTTCGTCCCGATCTCGAAGAAGAGACACACGCCATTGCCGAAAAAATTCGCAACGAATTTGTCCTCGCAATAAAAGGCAGAGTTGAGCCGCGCCCAGAAGGCATGACAAATCCCAAATTACCCACCGGTGCCATCGACATCGAATGTTCAGATCTGCGTCTTCTCAACGAAGCGGACACCCCGCCATTTGCCATAGAACCCGACATCGACGTCAACGAAGAACTGCGCTTGCGCTATCGCTACCTCGATCTGCGCCGCCCCGACATGCAACAAGCCCTGTTCTTGAGACATAATGCCGCACAGGAAACGCGCAAATATTTAATCACTCAGGGCTTTCTCGAAATCGAAACCCCCTTCCTCATGAAAAGCACACCCGAAGGTGCAAGAGATTATCTCGTTCCCTCTCGCGTTCAAATAGGCAACTTCTATGCCCTGCCCCAATCGCCTCAAACCTACAAGCAGTTGCTCATGATCGCCGGCTATGATCGCTACTTTCAAATCGTGCGCTGCTTCCGCGATGAAGACTTGCGGGGCGACCGCCAGCCCGAGTTTACCCAAATTGACATAGAAATGGCATTTGCCACAGAAACCGATGTCATGCAACTCGCAGAAGGGCTTACGCGGCACCTGTTTGAACATGTCATAGGCTTTGATATCCCCTCTCCCATACCACAGATGACCTATCGCGAGGCGATTGACCGCTTTGGAACTGATCGTCCGGATACGCGCTTCGGCCTCGAAATCGTCGATATTGCAAAAGCAGCTCTCGCTTCGGAATTTCGGGTCTTTAGATCCGTAATTGATTCCGGTGGGCAAGTCCGCGCCATTAATGCCAAAGGATGTGCAAACTACTCGCGCAAACAAATCGACGACCTCACGGCTTTTGTTGCACAACAAGGTGCTAAGGGACTCGCCTGGATTAAAGTGACAGACCAGGGGCTTGAATCATCAATTGTCAAGTTCTTTCCCGATCAGGCCCAACAAATGCTCAGAGAATTACTCGACGCACAGACGGGAGACCTGCTTTTATTTGTCGCTGATCAACCCGCAGTTGTCGCAAACGCACTGGGCAACCTGCGCTTAGAACTCGCACGGCAACAAGACCTTATGGAGACCGGCGATTTTAGTTTTTTATGGGTGACGCAGTTCCCCCTTCTCGAATTTGATGACGTTGAAAAACGCTACATCGCCTGTCACCATCCGTTTACATCCCCCATGGAAGCGGACCTCAATGAGCTGGAAACAGCCCCGGGTGATGTTCGCGCCAGAGCTTATGATCTCGTTCTCAATGGCAACGAAATCGCTGGCGGAAGTATTCGTATCCACCACAGAGAAATCCAGGAGCGCGTATTTCGCATGTTGGGGATATCCGAAAGCGAGTCGCGGGAAAAATTCGGCTTCCTACTCGACGCCTTTCGATACGGTGCGCCTCCCCATGGCGGCATCGCGTTTGGATACGACCGCCTGGTCGCCCTCATGGCGGGCAAAGCATTTATCCGCGATGTCATTCCATTTCCGAAAACCAATACAGCGGCATCGCTCATGGATGGGGCACCATCTATAGTAGATTCCGGCCAACTCCGCGAACTCGGTTTGCGATTATTGTAATCACAGCGGGCTAAAACGCATTCAAAACTTTTTCTTGACTTTCTGTATTTTATGTAGTACTTTTTCTAAAAGTTGTATTATCAGGATTTTTGGTTTTGCTTTAAACTCTTGATAATTTAAATACTTATGCCAATATTTCTGAGGAGGCAGTCGGGTTATGAAAAGACTCAAAAAAGCGGCAGGTTGTGGGCTGTTACTCGTTCTGTTATCTGGATGTTGCGCGCCAATGGCCTCAAGATCGCAACTCCAAATGCTTGAAGAAGCGCGTAAAGCCGCAGAATCGGCTGAAGCCGACCTCGCAGCTTGTAAGCAACACAGGGCTGAGTTAGAACGCCAATTGGCACAGAAAAAACAGGTTCTGGCCGAGTGGCAAAATATCTTAAGTCAGTGCAACAGGTCTTGAGCCAGTAATTTTCTTTATGGTGTGTGGAAAGGAGTTGGTCGGATGACAGATTTGAAGCGTTTTGGGTTCTTTCTCGTTTGTTGTGCAGTCGCCCTTTTGGTTTTTCCTCAAAAGGGAATTGCCCAGATGGAAATGACCATGACCTATGATGAATACAGAATGAAACTTACAGAACAGGAGCAACGGCTTGCAGGACTTAAACAGACTCTGCTTGAATGCCAAACTGCATCTAATGACCTTTCTAACCAGATTTCGAGCCTGGATACCCAGATCAGTGAAATCAAACAGCAAGTCTATAGTCTTGTTGAGTCCAATGAAGCAGGGGTCAACGAATATATGCAAGAACTCGGCCGCATTGAAGGCCGCCTCATGGGCTTGCGCAGCCTGGCGGAAGATGCCCTGTTTGAAGTTCGAGATGAAATTGATCAAATAGAAGCCCGCGTATCAGAGCTTAAAGCAGACAAAATAGCCTGTTTTCCAGCTGCACAGGCAAAACTGGCCAGTATTGATCAATTACTCGAGCAAGTCAAAGCGCGAATGCCTCGCAAGCGCATTCGGCAATATTCGGTTGTCAGAGGTGATAATCTCTGGAGAATCGCCAAAAAAGACGATATTTACGGCGATCCTTATCTCTGGCCCCGTATCTACGTTGAAAACCGGGAAAAAATTAAACATCCCGATCTAATTTATCCCAAATGGGTTCTCAACATTCCTTTTGGCGTCGATATCAATCAACATCTCGTGATGAGTGGCGAAAACCTCTCGTCTATTGCTGGCAAGGTGTACAATGACGTCACCAAATGGAATCGGATCTACCAGGCCAACAAAACACAGATCTTTGATCCGAGTATGATTTTCCCAGCTCAAGTATTCGATATTCCAGCAAACTGACCTCAACCTTTTCGATCCCAGAATTTGGATCTTTCATAAAGCCAATGGAAGGTTCATCTATCAACCTCTAACTCAAAAATAGAACTCTCATTCCCGTAGTCTGTTTGGGAATGAGAGTTTTCTTTTTTAAATACTCAAATCGTGGAAAATAGAGAACTCTCCCATAGACTATCTTTGCGCGGTGTTGATCTCCTATCGTTATACGGTCACAACGATGCAAATTTGCTCGCCCTTGAAGACCGCTATGGCGTGCGTTTAACCGCCCGCGGGGATCAGCTAAATGTTCAGGGACCACAACACAAAGTTCAACACGTCTCTGGTCTATTAGAAGAAATGATTTCCTGCCTTCGGCGCGGCGATCAGTTTGACCCTCTACACCTGCTTGCGCCACCGCCAGAAAATTGCGAATCTGAAATTGGCGAATACGCAAAGCCCATTCTTTCAACACCCAAAATTCTCATTCGCCCCCGCTCACGGACTCAGGTCACTTACTCGGCAGCGATAGAAAACTACGATATTGTTTTCGGCATTGGGCCTGCGGGCACGGGCAAAACTTATCTGGCTGTTGCTGCAGCTGTTGCTGCACTGAAAAGCAAACACATCTCCAGAATTATCCTGACGCGCCCGGCCGTAGAAGCTGGAGAAACCCTGGGATTTCTTCCGGGAGATATACAGGATAAAGTCGATCCCTATCTCCGCCCTCTCTACGACGCGCTGCGCGACATGCTACCCGATACACAATTGCAACACCTCATGGAGATGCGCACACTTGAAATTGCACCGCTTGCATTTATGAGAGGACGCACTTTAAATAACGCATTTGTCATCCTAGACGAGGCCCAAAATACCACCATCAACCAGATGAAAATGTTTCTTACCCGCCTGGGCAACAATGCCAAGGCTGTGATTACAGGTGATATAACACAAATAGACTTGCCGCCGGATATTAAGTCTGGACTTATACACGTCCAGCACATCCTGTCTCATATAGAAGCCATTAAATTCGTCAACTTTTCAGAAAAAGATGTTGTACGACACCCACTGGTTCAAAAAATTATAACAGCTTATGAGCAAAGCGAACATGCCCATGAACCAGAGGGAGAAGAGGCACAGCCAAGGCCATGATGTTCTTTAGAAAACATCAACGCGATCGTACGCGTCAGACAAGACAACAGTGGAAACAGCGGGGCAAGCAAGCCTTCCGCATTGTGTTAATGCTCGCCCTCTTAGGCGTACTAACCGTCTTATTTCCCACGCAACGGCAGTACGAGTACAGTGCCTTCCGCGAAGGCGCGATTGCGCCAGATGAAGTCATTGCATCCGAATCATTCTCCGTGTACAAAAGCGAAGAGGTATACCAGGATGAAGTCGCAGAAGCTCGCCGCCAGATTTTGCCAATTTTGCGCTATGATAGCACGGTGCAGCAAAGCAAACTGAATGCATATAAAACATTTTTAAACGACTTAAAAAAACACACTGGCTCCAGGGTAAGCGAATCGCTCTCACAAGAGCTACGGCTTTCACACCCGGAGATTAGCCCCTGTCGGAATCCACCCTGAAATATCTCGTACCCGTATCTCGAAGGCGATCAGCCAGCCGCAGTACATTGACCACCGCAGTCGAGAAAATTCTTCAAAGCACCTACCAGAACGGGATTATTGACCGGGAAATAAATACCGTCGAAGAGGGGTACGCAGAGGTTATACTACTTAATAATGGCTCAGAACGCCAAATTAGCCTTGAAGAACTGGTCGATATAGAAAATTTCACCTCGGGACTCCAACAAACCATAGAACAACAATTGCCAAAAGCAAGTTCTATGGAAATGAGAGCGGGCAGTGAACTGATCCTGGCCTACCTATCCCCCAACATTGCCTATGACGCTACCGAAACGCAGAGGCGAAGAGATGAGGCAGCCAGCAATGTCTCACGTACCAAACCAGGAACAGTCCTCCAAGGCGAGCGCATTATTGACAAACACGACCGCGTAACATCTGACGACATAGATAAACTCAGGTCACTGGCCGAACGTATCAATCAACGCCGCCAGCAAGACCCATTCATCGATCTCATTCAGCGAGGAGCTGGGCTATCACTTTGCGCGTTGACCCTGATAATATTTTTTGCTTTTCTAAAATTTTATCGTCCTGACCTCTATCGCCCGTCCAAAAACATCGTACTGTTTGGTATCATTATTTTAATCCCTACTGCCGTGGCTGATTACGCCGCCCAAACCCAGGCCATATCGCCTTTTCTCATCCCCGTCGCACTATCTGCAATGCTGGCAACCGTGCTCTTTGATGCCGTCGTCGGCATGGTGATCACCCTTGTCGTTACAACGCTTTGCGCCAGCATTCTCGGCGAACTCCAATACGGGATCATCTTTCTCACCACAGGCATTATTGGCGCATTTTCTGTACATCAGGTGCGCCATCGCAGAGATTTTTACCGTCCTGGTCTGTATCTGATTATCGCTTATGCTCTGACAATTACCTCTACGGTCGGACTACTTTTTTCTTATGCCAACACCACCGAGTTTCTCACGGAAATACGCGAGGATTTATTCTGGGGCATTGTGGCTGCCTGCGGCTCCTTAATCCTCACCATTGGATTACTGCCCGTATTCGAAAGTGTTTTTAATGTCGTAACATCAATGACATTGCTCGAATTGGCGGACTTAAATCGCCCGCTGATGCGCAATTTGGCCCTTCGCGCTCCTGGCACTTTTAGTCACAGCATAAACATGGCCAATCTCTCGGAAGAAGCCGCGGTCGCAATAGGCGCAGACCCCTTGCTCGCACGCGTTGGATGTTATTACCATGATATTGGGAAAATGAGACGCCCGCACTATTTTATAGAAAATCAGCATGGTGTGAATCCCCACGATGAGTTGCAACCTCAAATAAGTGCCCTGATTCTCATTTCTCATGTCAGGGACGGAATCGAACTGGCAAAAGAAGAAGGACTCCCTCTGGCAATTATTGATCTCATCCCACAGCACCATGGGACTTCGGAAATGACTTCGTTTAAACATCAGGCGCAACTCATAGACGAGCAAGCAGTCCGCGATGCCGACTTCCTCTATCCTGGTCCCAAACCCCAGACCAAAGAAGCGGGTATTATTAATCTCGCAGACGCTGTTGAATCTGCGACGCGGTCCTTGCCCAACAACGAGCCAGACGAAATTAAAAAGCTCGTCCAAACAATTGTCAAAGGTCGTTATGATGCTGGGGAATTGGATGAATGCGATCTTACATTGCGCGACCTGACCAGAATCCAGGAAGCTTTTTTACCCGTCTTACAGGCTTCGCACCACCCTCGAATACCCTATCCTTGGCAAGTGCCACAACAAGAACGCCAGGCCGCGAGCAGATGAATACACTGGAAATTACAACTTTGGTCAATGTGTGCGGTCTGAATATCCCTCGCTTAGAAGCTGTAGTAAAACAACTTCTTTCAGACAACGAGGTGTGTCTTCCCATTTCGTGCGTTCTAACCCATGACGCCCATATCCGGCAACTCAACAAAAAATATCGAAATATAGACAAAACAACCGACGTTCTTTCATTTGAGCTTTCCGACGCGATCCATCCAGAAGCGCATTATTGTGGAGAGATATACATTTCAGTAGATCGCGCACGACAGCAAGCAAAAGCGCATAACCGGTCCCTACAGGCAGAAATAACCCACTTGACAGTACACGGAACCCTGCATTTGCTGGGATTTGAACACGATACCCCCGAGGGGTACACGCAAATGCAAAACGAAGAAAAAAAATACCTGACTCTGATAGGATAGCCCTTGCTACAAACAATTATTCCCGCGAAAGGAGCGTGATTTTTTTGGACGATCCTTGGCCAGCAATCTTTATAACCATCGCTTCTATTGTCCTGACAGCCGCTTTCTCCAGGCTCGGCTCAATTGTTGTCTCGCGCACAACCCTCGAACGCCTGCACGAAGAAAAAATAGGACGCGCAGGACTCTACCTCTGGCTCTATCGCTCCCGCGATTTTGTCTCACTAATGGTCTTGCTCGGGCAGACAATCGCCATATCCATAGGTGCGCTGGCACTGCTATCCATTCTTTTTCAGATGATCAAACCGGGATTCTGGCTGTATCCCGTCGCAGCATTGCTCATCTCACTTTATGTATTTATCGCCCTGATCGTTCGCAGCATTGTCCCCCCCTATCGGAGGGAAGAGGGATCAGACCGTCCATTACCCTTTTTGCCGTTATGTTTTTTGCCCTTTTACTTTATTCTTGTCCTTCCCACACTGCTGTTGCAAAAAGCGCAAACTGTCTTCTTGAGTGAAGACGATAGCAGAGCACTAAAAGAAGAAGAATTGCGAAGTATCGTCGAATCGGAAACAGAAGAAGGCACAATCGAGACAGAAGAAAGAGAAATGATTGAGGGCATCTTTGAATTTGATGAAACAACGGTCAAAGAGGTGATGATCCCGCGCATAGATATAATTTCTGCCGAGGTAACGGCCACGCCCAAAGAGCTTCTCGAACTAATCCAACAATCCGGGCACTCGCGAATTCCCATCTATGAAGAACGAATCGACAACATCAAAGGCGTCGTCTATGTCAAAGATATTTTGCTCAATCTGGCGACCAATCAGCCGTGGTCTATTCCAGAGATCATGCGTACGCCATACTTTGTGCCGGAAAATAAGACACTCGCCGAGTTAATGGCCGAATTTAAGCGCGAAAAAGTACACATGGCGATTGTTGTCGGGGAATATGGCGGCACATCTGGCCTCATTACAATGGAAGATATTATCGAAGAAATTGTCGGTGAAATTCAAGATGAACACGACGATGAAGAACCGCTTTTTGAATGGCGCGAAAAGGGCAAGATACTCGTCGCAGATGCGCGCATTGATATCGAAGACCTCAATATCGTACTCAACGTCGAACTGCCACAAGACGGTTACGAAACGCTCGGTGGATTTATATTCAACGTGCTTGGACACGTACCTCAGATAGATGAAAATTTAGAACACGAAAATCTACTCATTGAAATCCTCGAAGTCGTAGGACAACGCATTACACAGGTAAAAATTACCAAACGCGGAGAGCCTTCACAGGGCGAGCCAAAACGCGGTGGAGAGATACAAATGCAAAACGACAAACCGCAGAAATAGCTTGACAATAACCCCAAAATCCCGTTCTTTTTTAGTGCTTATCTGGACATAAGGTCGCGGGGTGGAGCAGCCTGGTAGCTCGTTGGGCTCATAACCCAAAGGTCGGGGGTTCAAATCCCCCCCCCGCTACCAAAAAAATAAGGGAACCGATATTTTTGGTTCCCTTTTATTATTTTAAGCGATCTGTGTAAAACGCTCAAATGAACTGGCCTGATAGGCGGCTAGTTGTACACCGCTCACTCGCGTTTTTTCTGCGTACATCTGCGTACATCTGCGGATACTTTCAACCATCGAGCAAGGACCGAAACGCAGCTTTGAAATTGTGTGGTGCGCTCCGCCAGAGTTGAATCCCCTCAATAATATCATCGGTCTCTGATTTAAATATCGGTTGCAATGCTTTCCTCAGTTCGGCGATCTGTATTGTTTCCCGGCCGGTTTTTTGATCCGTCAACAAATCTTCGACACTTCTGCCCAACACATCTGCAATTTTTGCCAACACGGGAATTGACCCACGCTGCTTGCCCTTTCGGATATCGCTGAAATAGGGCGCACTAATCCCAACCATTTTGGCAATTTCCTGGCCCTGTAAACCCGATTCGCGTTGCCAGCGCTGAATCTTCTCACCTGCTATTTGCTTATCGTAAAGCTCTCGCCTTGTCATGTATACACTCCTTTTTTCAAGTGAGAATGCTTCTCCACCTCGACCAACCACGCAATGTCGTTCAGGTCGTGAAACGCTATATCCTCTGCCCTAATGCCACACGCACCGAGATTGGACGCGATGCTATCTTCCGTCCACCTTGCAGACCAAAAACCTTCGGCAGTCGCCACAAATCGCGATCCCAGAGGCGTCACAACGCGCTGCCCTGTATGCACGTAGAAATCGACTTGCGCGGCCTCAGTTTTCGGCACATCCTTATACATAGTGAAAAATGCGGAACCGCCGATTTTCAGAGCGCGATAAAAACGAGAAATCGTCCGGATAAACCGCGGATTGCGGTCGAGATAGGCATCGGTGTACAGGCTGAGATCATCGGACTTATCCCTGATATTGCCCGGGGTGAAATACAAGCAGAAAACGAGATCGTAAAACGCTTCCTCAACCACTGCCTCTGCGGCATCGCCTATAAATATCTGTGCGTTGTCAATGCATTCTTTTTTCCACAGCGCGCGTGCGTCTTCAGCCATTTCGGGCGATATTTCAAAGCCGTGATACAAAAGACAGTGCGGCGCGAATAGAACGGCGTGATAGCCATTGCCACACCCAATATCCGCAATTTTGTATGGGCCATGCCGAAGCCTCTCGCTGAGCATCTTGTCTTGCCTCTGCCGAGCCTGCCTGATCGGTTCGGGACAATAGGACGACTCAAGCGCGCGCTTGACGGCTTCATTTTCGGATTCCAGCGATATATTGCTCACGTATTTCCTTTTTTGGTTTTGTTCAGGTGATTAAATTATTCATGCAGAAATCTATTATGCGGGTCAAGTTGTAAATATCGACTATTTATATATCTCCATCTCATAACTGTATCAATTTTACAACACATGTGCGAAAAAGGCACATATTTTATTTTCTCTTTCAAATGTCACAGTATGATACAAATAATATAAAAACAGGAATTTATATTATTTTTTCTAAAAAGCAATTTGCGGCACAAATTTTGCTTATACAATAATCCAGCCGGGGTCACACATTTCCAGGAGGTTACCATGTCATATATCCGACTGTTTTTGCTCGCCGCTCTCGTCTGCTTGCCCGTCACTGCATCATCTGCACCGCACACTGAATCCCCGCTCAAAAAATCCAAAGCCCAATTATCAGGTTCAATAACCAATGGTGTCATTGACACCAACTCCAACGGAAAAATAATTATCTACATCCCCGAAGGCACTATTTCGCTTCCGACTGATTCGCTCTCCACAGCACCCAAAGGACCATCCGGCCCCTATGCCCCTTGCATTATCGGTGGTCCGGGGCAATCAGTTTTTAGTAATCCAGCCAGACTATCGCCCGTATATACACCGCTTCCAGACCCGATGGAATTGCTCAATCACATCGGAATTTTCTTTTCAACAGCCAGTGGCGGATTTGGCTCTCGCATCAATTACGATCATAAAGTATCCCCAAACACGCGCTTTACCGCCAGTCCAGAATTTCTCACCTATAGCTTGTCCAGAGCCAGCACTATTCTGGGGGATCTTATGCCCTCAGGCACAACGCGGATTACCTTGATCACCATACCCATCGGTCTCCAACGCCACTTTGCGCCCAAATCGCGCGCCAATCCCCATATTGGATTTGGATTTGGTCCCATCATCCGGCTGGATCACCGCTCACATCGACTGGGGTACTACGGGAATAATTTGGGTTTAGACAGAATAGTTCGCAATAGACATAACAGCCTCAACCTTACGGTACCTCTTACCCTCGATGATTTCCCAAATACCTCCTTGACCCTGGGCGGCCATCTCGCTTCTGGTCTGAATATCCATTTCGGCGCGAAAAAAAATCTCGCCCTCACCATTGAAGGCCGCTACACCCTGGCTCGATTCATCGACGCGATGGGTTCACCCGGCGATTTTAGTGGTCTCTCTCTTGCTATAGGATTTGGAAAAGCGTTTTAAAAACCACCACATAAAATCAAAAATGGGACGCATCGGGTAAATGATGGGTCCCTTTTTTTAAAACGCCATTGATTTTAAAACATATCTACAATTCCCTTCTTGACAGTACTCTATATTTAGTGCTATAATTTGGACAACACACAATATCATGTTGATTTTAAGAAAGGAATCCTATCTTATGAAATGTCCTTATTGTGGCGTGATCGAAGACAAGGTGGTCGATTCCAGATCGAGTAAAGAAGGCACCGCCATTCGACGACGCCGAGAATGCCTGGGGTGTGAACGTCGATTTACGACCTACGAATACATCGAAGACACCCCTCTCACCGTTATCAAATCCGATGGCCGGCGCGAAATCTTTGACAAAAACAAACTCATAGACAAAATCCGACTCTCCTGCACCAAACGTCCGATCTCAACAACTCAGATCGAAGAAATCGCCGACCGAATCGAAGATCAACTCGTAAGCAGAGGCGAACGCGAAATAGAAGCCAAACAGCACATTGGCGAACTTGTCATGACAGAACTCAAACGCCTCGACGATGTCGCCTACGTGCGTTTTGCCTCTGTGTACCGCCAATTCAAAGACCTCAGCGATTTTGAAAAAGAACTGCGGCAATTTGAAAGGTGAGATGTAAAAGAGCCCGTTCATCATTCACCCGCTTTTACTTCCCTTTCCAAAAACTTTGCTTTCCCATCATGACAAGTCTGGCACGTTGCGGGCTTGCCCGTTTTAATATCCAATAAGCGATCCGTAAACTTCTCCATCATCATGCGTGCAACAACCTTATTGGACGTAGGCGTAACCGGATCGAGCCGGCCATCGCGCCTTCTCACATGGCAATAGTCGCATGCCTTTACACCCAATGCTTTCTGCATTTCTTTCATCATCGCCACAATTTCTCCACGCGACATGCCCGCCAACCGCGAAGGCTTAGCTGCACTCGTATCGCGCGCCACAAACCGCGCCGTACCCGTGTGGCAAAAAGCACAATCAATTGATTTTCCCGCTGTTGTAACCAGACCATCCACAAAATGATGCTTCATATAAAGTGCTGTTTTCTTCAACGGAGATGGTGCTTTGTAATCGCGTTCACCTGCCTCATTCACAGACGGATGGCAATACTCGCATTTTACCCCCAGAGCTTTAGAAATCGCCTCCATACCCTCCTCGCTCGTATCCAGAACGTGGTGATCATCCGCGTGTATATCGGTCCAAAGCAATATAACTGCACAGCAAAAAACAAAGCGTCTCACAAAGCCCCTCTCACGACTCGACCATCCACTCCATCAGGGCTTTCCAGCCCCAACAGAGCCATCATCGTAGGCAAAATATCCATCACCGTCGCGTCATCAGACGCCAAACCAGGCGCATTGGCAAACCACAGCGCATCATCGAAGGTATGTGTGCCATTCACCGGGCTGGATTCAAACAAAACGCGCTTTTCAAAACTGCCCTTCAAATCGTATCCCTGCGCAGGCACTGCCATAAGATCGGGTGCCGCATCGAGGTCGTCACCAACAAATGCCTCTTCGCGCATCAACACGCGATCAATAACTGCTGTCCCACCATCGGGATCGCGAATTTCCATCAGCGCATCTGCCACATCTCGCCGAACCTGCTCGTATTCAGCACCTGCCTGCACGCACCCCTCGCGCTCTCTGCCCTTTAGATTCACGTAAAATCGCCCGGGCAACAATGAATAACACCGCGTTCGGGGATCCAGGTCTCTCAACTGCTTTGGTTCAGGCGATGCAAAAGACAACAGCCCCATCTGTTGCAGCCAAAAATTCAAATGCACCTCGCGCTCTAAAGTACAAAAACCGTGATCCGACACAATCATGAGCAACGTATTGCTGTATAACCGCGAAACCAGTTCCCCAATGATTTCATCTACACGTGCGTAAAACCGATTAAACCATGTGGTGTACGACACATCTCCTCGTTCCACATCGCCCCAGAGAAAGTGGTGCAACCGGTCGGTATCCATAAAATGCGCTACAAATAAATCCCATGATTCCTGGGCGTAATACTTGAACATAGCCTCTGCACGTCGGTCGAGTGCCCAGAAGATCTCGTCGAGAAATTTCTGACGATTTTCCCGCGCTTGCCAAGCGTCAATATCGATCAAATACCCCATGGATTCCAGTTCAGAAGCTATCGCAGGCGGATAGGTTGCCCGCTTCAAATCGGGTGACAGAAAGCCCGAAATCAAGATACCATTGACTTTTCGTGGGGGAAAAGTAGTGGGCACACCCATAGAAAAAACTCGCTGTCCCATAGTGCTAAACAGATCAACCCACGTCCTGCTTCGCAACGTTCTCGAAGATGGAATAAACATCTCATACGTTTGGGGGACACGGTCAATAAATCCAAAAATCCCGTGCTTGCCGGGGTTGCAACCCGTCGCAATTGATGCCCATGCAGTTGACGATACCGTAGGCAACACCGACGTCATAGACATCAGAGACCCATGAACGATCAACTGCTGAAAATTGGGCATAATCCCCTCGGCAATCAAACGTTGCAACAGGCTATGTGGCATGCCATCCAGACCCAGAACAACGACGCGACTAAATTTGGCTCTATTTCGCCGAAAAAAATTAAGCATCTATCTACCTTAAAATAAAACAGGGCTTTTAACCCCTTGTATATAGAAGCTAAAAGCCCAAGACATAGTAAAAATATGGGGTGAGTGAGGGGATTTGAACCCCCGACCTCCTGGGCCACAACCAGGCGCTCTGACCGACTGAGCTACACCCACCACACAAAACGCAAAACACTCCCGGCAGGGCTCGAACCTGCGACCTACTGCTTAGAAGGCAGTTGCTCTATCCAGCTGAGCTACGGGAGCAAAAGACCCCGCCCTTGAGGATTCTTCAAGGGTTAAGCGAATACCAGACACATCCTATTTGAGAGCAAAATTATCATATTAATCAAAAAGTGTCAAGCAAAAGTAATGTCTCCTGCTCCTCCCCCTGTCTAAACCGCAATCCCTGATCTGTCTTCGAAGATCCCTCGCAAGGCGGCAGACCCAGGCGATACGTGGCAGATTTTACACTTCATTTTGCGCCAAATTCCAGTTTTTTTTTGAACTTGACAACCATTCTTTCCCTGATGATATTTTCTTAATACCCGATTCTTCATCCCGAGATTACTGGTCCGCACATGCCCAGAAAACGACTCACACAGGCCGAACGGCGCACCCAAATTATCGAAGTGGCAATGACGCTTTTCGCCACCAAGGGATTTACCGGTACCACCACGCGTGCCATTGCCCGTGCGGCAGATGTTTCGGAAGCCATTATCTTCAGGCATTTTGCGACCAAAGAAGACCTCTACAATGCCATTATCACATACACGGTTGAAAAACGCTCAGAACAGTGGGATCAAGACACAATCCCTCCGCCAGACCCGTGCAACATCGAACACCTCTTGCGCGATTTTGCCCAGACATTTGTCAATCGCAATCGCAGAGATCCGATATTCATACGCCTGATGATGTACAGCGCACTCGAAGATCACAAATTTCGAGAAAAATTTTTCGCAATTTACAGCAATCCCCACATGCGATCCATTCGCCAGGCCATTCAAACCGGTGTCGATCAGAGCCTGTTTTGCGCGGTTGACCCGGCTGCATCGCTTCGCTCTTTCTTCTTTGCACTCCTGCAATACTGCATCAGCCGTTTTGTTGCCAGAAATGAAACCGATACGCCAGAACGCGATGACGACACCATGATTGAAAATCTCGTGACAATTTTTGTGCGCGGACTGCGAATAGATAATCACAAAAGCTAATCCTCTCATGATCGATTTACGCTTTCTCGAAGAAGGCAAAGCAATCCGGGATCCCATTTGGGGCTATATCCATATACCGCCCGATTTTTTACCCATTGTTGATGCCGAAGAATTTCAACGCCTGCGCGATATATCACAACTCGGACACGTCTTGCTCGTGTATCCTGGAGCCCGCCACTCGCGTTTTGAACACACTTTGGGTGTGTTTCACATTGCGGGTCATTTCCTCAAGCAATTGCTCAAAACCCAGCCCCCTCCAGATATTGATATCGACGACGTGCGCGTACTTCTCGCGGCGAGTTTGTTGCACGACATCGGCCATTATCCCTTTTCGCATCTGCTCGAAGAAATGCAGATGTTTTTTATTGACCATGAAACGCGGGGGCGCTACATCATTGAAGATCCGAGTACAGAAGTCCACGCCGCACTTCTCAAAGTGGGTATTGATCCCCAGCGCGTTGCAAATGTCATCGATTATCAGCAACGCACCATTCCCGACCGCGATATGCGCCTTGCCCACATTCTCAGCGGTACACTCGATCCCGACAAAATTGACTATCTTCTGCGCGACGCGCGCTACTGCGGTGTCCCATTTGGTGAGAGCGTGAATAGAGACCGACTCCTATCCTCAATTACATACCACCACACGACACAGCGACCAGCCATCACTTACAAAGGCGTATCTGCGGCTGAAGCACTCATCTTTACCAGTTATCTGATGTATCGCAATGTTTATTGGCACCACGCGGTTCGCTCAGCCAATGCCATGTTCAAGCGCGGGATACAGGACCTTTTGGCGCATCCCAACTGTTCGCTGACGGAAAATGATTTTGACCGCGCCACCGAATCTGACCTGCTTCACCGTCTCGAAAAAGAACACACCGAACTCGGGATCTCCTATCGAACCAGCCTGATTGGCCGTCTCAAAAGACGCAAACTCTTCAAAGTTGCCCGCATATTCTTTCCCCATGAATACGCGCACAACCTCATAAATCTATTTCGTCGCCTCTATGACGCACCCGACCAGCGGCGAGAACTTGAGATGGCCTTTTGTACCCACCTTTCCTCAAAGCACAATCTCAACCTCTGCGGCGATGAAATACTCCTCGACATTCTCCAATTTGACAAAAGTCCCGAAGTAGACCTCAAAGTCTTTTTTGACGCCCACATCCCCGTAGAAAAAACAGAACCCTTGAGCTTTGACGACCCGGAAGTCTCTTTGCTCAAAAATTATCTGATCGACAATTTTGAAGCACAGGCCAAAGTAGTGCGTATTTTCTGCGACGATATTCCCAATTTGCGCCAGGCCGTGCGCGATGAAGCCTTCGCTTTCCTGAAACACTGGGGCATAGTCAGGACTTGATAAAATGAGTAAAAAGTTATATATTGCTCACTTCTAAATGTAGATTTACATGGATTTATTGAAAGTTCTATATTCTCCCTCAGCCATAGATAAGTCACTCTCACCTTTACCTGGATTTAGTGTATGAAAAAATATCTGACTTTAATGTTTATCTCCCACAATGAAGGTTATATCAAAGAATACCACCTCTCACGACCCAAATTTATCGGCATTATAAGTGCATTATGCCTGCTCCTATTGCTCTCACTCGGCTATGTCGCCACAATTGGCAAAAGGGAAAGACTCGCCGAACTCAAGGAGGAAAATACGGCACTCCAACGCGAATTTGTCTTAATTCAAGAAGAATTGGAAAACATGCGCCACAACATGGACCAGCTACAGGAAAAAGATCGCATCATGCGCGCCTGGGTTGACCTGTCCGAACCGAGTGACGAAGTCCGTCAAATAGGTGTGGGGGGTGGAGATGCCATACTGCCAGAATGGGAAAATGCCGTTTCAGGCGACGTCTCAGACCTTCTGACTGATAACCGCATCAATATGGATCAACTCTTGCGAGAAGCGCACTTTTTGAAAACCAGTTTTGATACGATTTTGGCAGTGCTCAGCAAAGACATCCAAATGCGCCAGCACATACCTTCAATTACCCCCGTACGGATGGAAAACCCGAGAATATCATCGGGATTTGGCCTCCGTCGCGATCCCTTCACCGGGCGCAGACAATTTCACTTTGGTATCGATTATCCTGGTCGCAGGGGCACACCCATTATCGCCGCAGCCGATGGGAAAATAGATAAAATTAACTATAACAATCGTTTGGGATGGTATGTGATTATCGACCACGGCTATGGCTTACAAACGCTATACGGTCACCTCAATAGCAGGCCGTCTGGCAAGCAGGGTGATCGCGTCAAACGCGGTGAAAAGATTGGAGAAATGGGCAGAACAGGACGCTCAACAGCCCCTCATCTCCACTATTCAGTCATCAAACATGGCGAATACGAAAATCCCAAACACTACATCTTTGATCAAAAAACACGCTCTTTGTTTTAGCGAATCAGAGGATAAACTATGAGTTCCAGTACACTTTCCGTTTACAGTTCGCTATTTGTCGCAACGGTCTGGTCTGGACATCCCGTCGGATTTGATCTGTTGACCCACGGTGATGTGCAATTTATCGCGTTTTACAATGCCGAACGCAAAATGACTGTCGGAATGCGAAAGTTAAATGAAGATACATGGATCTTTGCACATCCAGAAGGTGTATGGCTGGAAAATCGGGGGCGACTCTCTTCGGAAATCGGATGGGACAGTCACAATTCGCTAACCATGGCCATCGACGACGATGGCCATATTCATTTGTGCGGCAATATGCATGTGGATCCCTTAATTTATTTTCGCACAACGCGCCCGCTTGATGTGACGGGTTTTGAACGCATAGACTTTATGGTCGGCAAAAATGAGGAACGCTGCACCTACCCCGTGTTTATGCGCGGTCTCAATAATGAATTGATTTTTCGTTTTCGAGATGGTAAAAGCGGTAATGGGGTTGATTTTTACAATGTGTATGATGTCCAGACAAAAACCTGGCACCGGATGCACAGTACACCACTGCTCAATGGCCTCGACCGCATGAATGCGTACGCGCGCATGCCCGAAAAAGGACCTGACGGAAATTATCACATGGTCTGGATCTGGCGCAATACACCCGATTGCGCGACCAATCACAGTATTTCTTATGCCTGTAGTCCAGACCTCATGTCCTGGAAAACAGGCAGCGGCGCAGCATTGGATTTACCAATTACAATAGAAAGCGGTGCCACCGTTGATCCCGTCCCCCCAGGAGGTGGATTGATCAATATGACGCAATCACTGGGTTTTGACGACCAGAAACGTGCCGTGATCAGCTATCACAAACACGACGAAAATGGATACACACAGGCCTATTGTGCGCGTTTGGAAAATGGCAAATGGGTATTTTACAAGGTGAGCAATTGGACCTATCGGTGGGAGTTTGGGGGCGGTGGCTCTATCGGTGCAGAAATTCGATTGGGCGGTGTCAAGCCAGAGGCCGATGGCGGTCTCAGCATGAGTTACTGGCATATAAAAGAAGGCCAGGGGATCTGGAAATTGCACCCCCAAACCCTGCAAGTGATCGGGACATACCCACCGCCGGATAACGAGATTCCCGATGAATTGGAACAGGTGACATCTGATTATCCGGGCATGACTGTCAACTTGAGCGGTGCTCGAGGCGAGGGAATACGCCACGAAGAGCAATACGTCTTGCGCTGGGAAACACTGGATCGCAACCGCGACAGACCCAGAGAAAAAATTCCACCACCGAGTGAATTGATACTCTATATCCTTCATAGACAATAAAAAAAGCCCCCCGATGAGTACATCACCGGGGGGCTTTGGGGGTGCGTTCATTTTTTACGTTATATTCCCTTTTGGCGTAAAATCTGGACTTTGATTCCATAATTTACGCCAAATTTTGGAGTAAACGACCAAATTTTACGCCAATAATATACAACGAGACATTATTAGCACCTGATTTTTAAACTCAAATACCGAAAAAAATAGTTGAGATTCTGAGATGATATTACCCGCTATTGCACGATAGCAATGGCGGGATTTTTTGTTTGGAGATGGGATTTCATAACTTATTTTTGTCTGTGAGTATATTGTTCCGCAATCATGTTCGCATAAAACAAGGAGACAACATGAGTTCTGATACATTTCGCGGGGTCTTCACCATTCCGTCAACGCCGTTTAAGCAAAATGGAGATGTCGATTGGGGCGATCTCAAGCGCGTGCTGGATTTTTGTATCACCTGTGGCGCGCACGGAATTGTCTGGCCCGTAAATGCCAGCAGTTTTCCCGTATTGACCGACCAAGAACGCATGCACGGTATGCTGATGGTCGTAGAACACATCGCTGGACGCATACCAGCAATTCTCGGCGTTCAGGGGGCGAGTGGTCATCACGCTGCGATGTTCGCACGTCACGCGCGGGCATTGGAAGCCGATGGCGTCATCGCAATGGCTCCTTATGTGGAACCAATTGAGGACGAAGATACAATGGTACACTATTACCAGGCGATAGACCGCGAAGTGAACATGCCAATTTTTGTACAAAATCACCTGAGGGGCAGCGAGTTGTCAATCGCCACCGTGGTGCGCTTGATCAACGAAGTAGAACACATAGAATACGTCAAAGAAGAGGTTTTCCCCCCAACGCACATGATTACGGGCTTAATCGAACAGGCCGGGCCAAAATTGAAGGGCGTATTTGGCGGAGCCAGTGGCCGCTATTTGTTGCTCGAACATCCGCGCGGCGTAGCCGGACAAATGCCGGGCTGTCACATAACAGATGTCGTGGTGCGCCTGTGGAATGCCCTGGAAGCTGGAGATTTGAAAGAGGCAAAACGGGTATATGGCATCATGGCTCCCCTATTCGCGCTCGAAACATTAAAAGGCACGAATTATCCCGAAATACTGCGTCGCCGCCAGGTAATCAAAAGTTCGCGCAGCCGTTTGACAACCCGTTTCCCCACTCAAGATGCGTACGATCACGAAGCCCTTGACGATATTTTGCGGGACCTGGAGCCGCTATTTACATGGAACGAAAAACCGCTGATATATGGTCCCCCTGAATGGCTTAAGCTCAATGATCGAACGGGTTAAACCGTCCTTTGTAAATAATCACTCAATCTGCAATTTGTGATACGGAACATGTACCTGAGATCATTGTCTCACTTGACAGTTTATTTTTTTATCCTTTGGGGATCCATTTCATCCAGCATTGCTCAGGAAGTCTCGTTAGTGTCTCAGGACACGACGGCTGCTGGCCGTTGGAGCCTTATAGCTGGCACCGCTTTTTTGAACGCTGGTGAACTGCCCTACATAGACCGGGAAGGCGGCATGTGGTGGGGACACCAAGACAATGTTTTTGTGCTGAGACAAAACCAATTATCACAAATAACTGTGGGATGGCCTGTGGATGCGATGGTGCAAGATTCAACGGGGGCCATGTGGTTTTTTGGACATCACAGAGATTCGCTCATTGCAGCGCGCTACGACGGTGCGATACGGGAGATAACGAGAACAAAGTTAAAGTGGAATTTAATTATGGGTCCCCCGGCAGTTATAGATGGCAACGGGCGATTTTGGATGCGTGCTCAACCTTTATATAAACGCTATGAACGCAGAGCAGATGGCACTTATATCGGTTACGGCATCTTTGAGTATTCCAATAACCGCTGGTTTCACCACACAATTGAAACAGGACTCAAGAACGACCGTATTTACGACCTTGCAGTCGATCAAAAAGGCCACCTCTGGGCTGCAACTTACAGAAGTGCCAGCCAATACCGAGATGGGCAATGGCACAATTTTGATCATACAGACGGTTTGAGCAATCGGAAAGTGTATCGAGTTGTAGTGGGAAAAAATGGCGACATCTGGTGTACGCATGGCAACTGGAAAAATATTTCTGTTTTTAATGGTGATAAATGGCGCGTGAACAACACGGACACTGGTATGCCCGTTGAGAAAGTACGGGCAGCACTTTGTGCGCGAGATGGCACCTTCTGGTTTGGTGTACACTATCACGATATTACAGATCCAGAACAAAGCGGTCTGGTTCGCTTTGACGGACAATCGTGGCTTGTGTTGACGGAGAGGGATGGATTACCGGGCAATCACGTTCTGGAAATTTCTGAACTGGTGGACGGAAAGCTATTATTGCAGATTCGAAAACCAACATCGACGGTATTTGAGTCAGACACAACGCCGTTGCAAATTTCCAATCAATCACTTGTGATATTTGAACCCGATACAACGCAATGGGCGCGTGTTTCGGGATATATTGAAAATCGGGATGGAACAGCTATAGATCACATTGTAGTATCTCTCACAACACCCGGAAGGCATGTAAAAGCGAGTACTGTGACCAATGATCAAGGTTTTTACGAAATGAGGGTCTTGCCCGGCAAATACAGGGTTCAAGTGCCAGATGCCTGGGGTGGTACACGCGACATAGTCGTAGCCCCTGGCGAGACTGTCAGTGGCGTGGATATTCGTCCCTTTTGGTTTCCCGATTCGGAAACGCGCAATACCATTTTCGGACTTATTTTTTTCTTTTTTATATTTATGGTGCTCGTCGGTTTGCTCTATATCGTCATCCGAGCATTCGCCGTGCAACCGCTCAAAGTGCCCGAACTGAGTGAAGTACACAACCCCCTCCGTCTTCATTTTCACGGAAATGGAAGTAGCTTGTTCGGCATTTTTGTAATCAATGTATTGCTCACGCTCCTCACGCTCGGAGTGTATTATTTTTGGGGCAAGGCAAAAATTCGGCGTTACATGCACAGCCAAACGGAATTGCACAACAGCCGATTCTCAAACCACACCACCGGCGGCGAACTCTGCATTGGCTGGATTAAAGCCATTATTTTAATCGTCACAATTGTATTGATCTCGGAAATACCCTCGTTTTTCTGGGAAGACATGACGCACGAGTGGATCACCCTGCTCGCGTTTTACGGACTTCTGCTTTTTGTATTTTTGCCACTGGCCATTGTGGGGTCTCTGCGCTTCAGACTCAGCCGAACTTCCTATCGAGGCATTCGTTTTTCCTTCAGGGGCAACAGTAAAACATTTTTCAAAATCTATTATATCGGGCTGTTAAAAACAATATTCACCCTGGGGCTATACTACCCCTATTTTGAAACGAAGATTCGCCTATTCCTGACCAGGAACGTGCGTTTTGGCACAGGGCGTTTTAAGTTTTTCGGCACTGGGCGCAAGCTATTCTGGTATTTTGTGCTAAATTTGTTACTCACGCCTTTTACACTGGGCCTGTGCTGGTATTGGTACTCAGCACTCAAGACACGCTACTATTGGTCTTGCACCACATTCGAAGGCATTTCATTTCACTCGACTGTTGTTGGCAGTCGCCTTCTGTTCCTAAAAGTCGAAAATTTTATATTACTCGCCATTTCCCTCGGGTTGGCGTGGCCCTGGGTTGCGGTCCGCAATAACAGATTTTCGTGCGACTATCTCGTTTTGTCCGACCAACCGGATTTTTCCAGTATTACCCAGAACTTTTCGGATGCCGGAGCAACGGGTGAAGGCTTGAGCGATTATCTGGATTTTGAATTTGAGTTTTAGATCTATGGTACGAGATACACACATCTGGCACGCGCACTTTTACGATGGGCAAACAGCACAGCCCCATACCGTACAGATAGAAGTTTTGGCGAATGGCCTTGAGATAATATTTTCAGACCGCCCACCTGAAATCTGGACTTACGAAAGTTTTCGTCAGACCGAGGGATCTCACAGCGGAGAATTGGTCCGGTTTGAAAAGAGCGATACCTTTGGACAAGCACTGGTAATAGACGATGTGAAAATTCTGGAGGTCATTCGAGAACGCGACCCCTCTTCGGGCTTTCACAACCCCAAGCTTCGCCGGTATCGAGTCCCTCTTGTCGGTTTTTCTCTCGTTTCTATTGTATTTATTATCTGGCTACTCTACGGCCATATACTACCCGTGTTCATCGATGGCATCGCACGCATTGCGCCCGTTGCATGGGAAGAATCACTTGGCCGATCCGTTGTCGCGTATATCGCCCCTAAAGAAAACCGCTGCCAGGATGCGATTTATACTGAGGTCTTTGATGAAATCGCTGCGCGTTTGACCGCACCGACCAATTTGCCCTATACATTCCGCGTTTACGTCGTCAAGAACGCCCACGTAAATGCCTTCGCGCTTCCCGGTGGCTATATGGCAATTACAACTGGCTTTCTAAAGCGCGTAAAATCCGCTGAGCAAGTCGCCGGTATAATCGCACACGAGATGCAGCATGTCGTGCAAAGACACGGCACCCGAGCCGTCTTGCGAGAAATGTCCACGCGCACACTTATTGCAGCTATTTCCGGAGGTGGTGAAGGTCTGGACTACGTGCTTGACGGGGCCGCCCTGGCAGGTGCCCTGCGTTTTTCGAGAGACCACGAGTCCTCTGCTGATATCGAGGGCATGAAAATGATTATAGATGCGAAAATCGACCCAAAAGGAATGGTCGAAGTATTTGAAATCCTGCTCGAAATAACGGGAGATCTGCCAGATGGTATGGTCTATGTCTCAACCCATCCCTTAACAAAAAATCGCATTCGTTCACTGTCGCCCTATTTAGATTCCATGAAAGTCGATCCCATTCCAATCGTCTCCGACTCAACCTGGGCGCGCTTCGCACAAGCAATTCGCGTGGGCCAGTGTAGGCGAATCAACGAATAGACGGATTGGGATACAACTGCGCTGGCAACTCATCAACGGAGTGGTGTACAATCCGCGTCTATCCGCGTCATCTGTTTAAGAGATGTACAACTGCGACAGCAGTTCATCCGTGATCAAAGGAGAAAAAAATGTCGAACCCCCGTCCAAATATCCTCTGGCTTTTTCTCGAAGATGTGAACCCGTGGATGAGTTGTTACGGCGACCAAACCGTACAAACGCCGAATATAGACACGCTCGCCGCTTCGGGCGTAAAATTTGATCGGGCGTATCAAACCTCTGGCGTGTGCTCACCTTCTCGCTCGGCAACAATTACCGGGATGTATCAAACGACTATTGGCGCGCACAACCACAATAGTTCATACCCCCTTTTACCCGAAGGAATAAAGACAATTCCCGAGTATTTTCGAGACGCCGGATATTACACATTTAACGAAGGCAAAACGCATTACAATTTTGTCTTTGATTTAGATGTTTTATTTAACCACCATGGGAGCATGGATTTCAAAGGGGCAAAAGATGGAAGCGACTGGTCCGGATGTTCCCCTGATCAACCGTTCTTCGGGCAAATTCAGCTTCGGGGTGGCAAAAGCATAGGCCTGCTCAAAGGACCGGGCATTGATCCCGCCTCAGTACCCGTGCCATCGTTCTATCCCGATCACGAAATCATCCGCAGAGAAATTGCCCTGCACTACGATTGTATCTCGCACACAGACCGTCAGGTGGGATGGATTTTGAAGCGATTAGAAGAAGATGGATTGCGCGAAAACACGATTATATTTTTATTTAGCGACCACGGGATGCGGTTGCCACGGCACAAGCAATTTATTTACGAAGGTGGTCACAAAGTCCCATTGATGATTTCCTGGCAGAGCAATACAGATATCGTAGCCCCCGGAAGTGTGCGCTCCGACCTCGTCAGCGGCATTGACATCGGTCCGACCTCTCTCGCGCTTGCCGGCCTCGATGTGCCCGATTACATGGAAGGTCAAAATCTGTTTGGCGAACACTTTGTCGAACGGGACTATGTAATTGCCGCAAAAGACCGCTGCGATTTTACTATAGATCGCATGCGCACAGTGCGCACCCAGCGGTATCGCTATGTGCGGAACTTCATGACAGATCGTCCCTTTATGCAGGCGCAGTACCGCGATGGATCGGATTATATGGAACTGATACGCACCATGAATGCCAACGGCGAACTCACGCCCGAACAGGCATTTTTCTGGGCAGAAGAACGCATCGCAGAAGAATTTTACGATTGTGACGCCGATCCCGAAGAAGTGAACAACCTCGTAGATGATCCAGACCATGCCGAAGCCTTGCAACACCACCGCGATATTCTGACACAGTGGATTGCACAGACCGATGACAAAGGCCAATATCCCGAACCCGAAATCGGCTTGCGATGGGTGCTGAAACAGTGGGGAGATAAGTGTGTGAATCCGGAATATGATAAAATAAAAAAGGAGACAAAATGACCAGACCAAATATTCTCGTGATCTTGACCGACGATCAGGGTTGGGGTGATTTGAGTGTACACGGCAACACAAATCTCAACACGCCAAATGTGGATTCTCTCGCACGAGATGGCGCGCTATTCGACCGGTTTTACGTCTGCCCGGTATGCGCGCCCACGCGAGCAGAATTTTTGACAGGACGCTATCATCTGCGCGGCGGTGTCCACGGCGTAAGCACGGGTGCCGAGCGACTAAACCTCGATGAAACAACAATTGCCGACGTGTTCAAAGCCGCTGGATACGCCACGGGTGCTTATGGCAAGTGGCACAATGGAACGCAACATCCCTATCATCCGAACGCACGGGGATTTGACGAATTTTTTGGATTCTGTTCCGGACACTGGGGACAATATTTCGATGCCGAACTCGAGCACAACGGCGAACTCACGCGCGGAACGGGATATTTACCCGATGAATGTACAGACCGCGCCATGGATTTTATGGCGGCAAATGTCGAACGCGGCCAACCGTTCTTCTGTTACCTCCCCTACAATATCCCACACACCCCATTTCAGGTACCAGACGAATTTTACGATCCATTCCGCGACAAACCGATAGAGATGCTGGCGACCAACCCCGATCAGGAAGAGATAGTCCGCACACGAGCGGCACTGGCACTATGTGAAAACATCGATTGGAACGTGGGGCGATTACTGGACAAACTCGACGAATTGGAAATCGCGGAAGACACCATTGTATTTTATTTTGGAGACAATGGTCCCAATGGTGCGCGATGGAATGGCGGGATGAAAGGCACAAAAGGATCCACAGATGAAGGCGGCGTGCGCGTGGCGGGCTTGATGCGCTGGAAGGGGCATATTCAAGCGGGTACAGTAATTGAAGAAATCGCCGGAGCAATTGATTTATTGCCCACATTTGCCGACCTCGCGGGTATCGACTTAAAAGTTGAAAAACCCATAGATGGTCGCAGCCTCAAACCCCTGCTATTGGGCGAAGATGTCGAATGGTCTGACCGCATCATCCTATCACACCAGCGGGCACAATTGAGCGCACGCAATCAGCGATTCCGATTGGACATAGAGGGCAAGTTGTACGATATGGCCGCCGATGGTGGACAGACAACAGATGTGTCAAAAGAACATCCCGATGTCCACGCAAAATTGTCAGATGCAGCGGCAAAATTTCACGCCGAAGTCTTGCCCGTCCACGACGACCGCCCCTTTGCCACGGGCTACTGGGAAACGACCCGCTTGCCCGCCCGAGATGGGGTGCATCACGGCACAGTCCAGCGCAGTGCCGGCGCGCCCAACTGCTCGTATTTCACGCACTGGACCCAGGTAGGTGATCGGATGACATGGGAGATTGAAGTCGGCACAACGGGCGACTATGAAGCAGCGGTTTATTATACATGCCCTGAAGAAGATGTAGGATCAACCGTCGAGCTGGTATTTCATCCCGCACAAGGACAGGCAACACAAGTGCAAGGACAGGTGACCGACGCACACGACCCACCACTAATCGGCGCAGCAGATGACCGCTGGCCGCGCGGCGGCGAGTCTTACGTGAAGGATTTTGAGCCATTGACACTGGGAACAATCCACCTGAACGAAGGCAGAGGCACATTGACCTTGCGCGCCCTTGACGTACCCCATTCACAGGTAATGGATGTGCGGCGCGTGATGCTGATCCGCAGATGAAAACCAAGAGAATCCGCAGATGAACGCAGATAGACGCAGATGAAGGCGAGGGATCTGAACAGGACGCCAAGTTGCGGCTAAATGAAGAATTTCACTTGACAGTGGAATTCTTTTCTTTATATTGCAGGAAAGGCTTTCATGTAATTTTTTTAATCAAACGCAACTCTTTGCCAGTAATTATGAAATACAAGCTCAAAGACATCGCCCTTGTTCAGATGGGCCTTTCCTTTCGATCCCGCATTGAGCCGGACGCGGATGGAAATGTGGCTGTCATTCAGATGCGCGATCTGACCGAAGATAACAAATTGGATTATCGCACTCTCACGACCGTCAACATCAACGGCATCGATGAACGCCATCTGGTCGAATGCAAAGATTTGGTTTTCCGCTCTCGAGGTAGAACTACTACTGCCGCAATTATCGACCAGGAACCAGGTCAAGCAGTTGTTGCGGCCCCGTTGTTTCTCATTCGGGCTACAAGCGAAAAAGTACTTCCTGAGTATCTATACTGGTTTATCAACCTGTCCTCATCTCAAGCATTTTTACACAGCAGGGCGACCGGAACGATGATGATTATGATAGGCAAATCGGCTCTCGATGCTTTGGAAATCCCTCTCCCCAATCTTGAAACACAGAAGCAAATCGTCACCCTCGCCGATTTGTTAAATAAGGAACAAAGACTGATGAGAGCTTTGGTGGAGCAAAAGGAAAAACTGGTCAAAGCCATTCAGATGCGATTGGCAACTGAATCTGAAAAACCTTAAATCAACAGGAGTAAAAAAGAAAACATGAACCATCAAATCCAACAAAAAGACATCAACAACGCTGCCTGGGCTGCCTGCGACACCTTTCGCGGAGTGATGGATGCCGCCGGATATAAGGACTACATTCTCGTAATGTTGTTCCTGAAATACATTTCCGATGTCTGGAAAGACCACTACGAGGAATATGAAAAAAGATACGGCGACAACGATGAACGCATCCGGCGCAGGCTGAGGAATGAGCGTTTTGTTTTGCCGGATGGCAGTAGCTTTTACAGCCTCTATGAACAACGCTCGGCTCCCAATATCGGCGAACTCATCAACATTGCGCTGGAGGAGATTGAAACGGAAAACAAACAGAAATTGGAAGGCGTTTTTCGCAATATAGATTTCAATAGTGAGACAAATCTCGGCAGGACCAGAGACCGCAACCGCCGCCTGAAAACACTGCTGGAAGATTTCAACAAACCCGAATTGAATATGAGTCCCAGACGGGTTTCAGAGGATGTGATTGGCAACACGTACATCTACCTGATTGAACGTTTCGCATCTGACGCGGGCAAAAAAGCCGGCGAGTTCTACACGCCACACAAGGTATCCGAACTGGTAGCAAAACTGTGCGCTCCCAAACCCGGCGCCCGCATCTGTGACCCCGCCTGCGGGTCTGCGGGTCTTCTCATTGAAGCCGCGCGTGTAGTAGGCGACAAAAACTACGCCCTTTATGGAATGGAAGTGAACGGTAGCACCTGGGCGTTGGCGCGTATGAATATGTTTCTGCATGGAGCCGATGCAGCCCGCATTGAATGGTGCAACACACTCACTGCCCCGGCACTCGTAGAATCCGACCGGCTGATGAAATTCGACAATGTGGTCGCCAATCCCCCGTTTTCGCTTAATAAGTGGGGCGCGGAAGATGCCGAGGCAGACATATACAACCGCTTCTGGCGCAGTTTACCTCCCAAATCCAAGGGCGACTATGCGTTTATCAGCCACATGGTGGAAGCGGCTTTGGAAAAACAGGGACGGGTTTCTGTTGTGGTCCCACACGGCGTTTTGTTCCGGGGCGGTGCTGAAGGGCGCATTCGCCAGCAACTCATCGAAGAAAACTTGCTCGACGCTGTCATTGGCTTGCCGGGCAATCTATTCCCCACGACCTCAATACCAGTCGCCATTCTGGTCTTTGACCGCTCGCGTGAATACGGGGGCGCGAATGAGAACCGCAAAGATGTCTTGTTCATTGATGCAAGCCGCGAATATCAGGCCAGCAAGAATCAAAATGCATTGCTGGACGAACACATCGAGAAAATCACCAACACTTATACCAAACGCCAGGATATGGACAAATATGCCCACCTCGCCACCTTTGAAGAAATTGAGGAAAATGACTTCAATTTAAACATTCCGCGTTATGTAGATACCTTTGAAGAAGAAGAGGAGATTGATATTGATGCCGTGCAGCTTGAGATAAACCAACTGGAAGAGGAGTTGAGTGTGGTGCGGGGAGAGATGGGAAGATTAATGGAGGGAATAAAACGAGCATGAGCAAGAAATCCTCAAAAGATCTGACGATTCGCAGCAGCACAGCGAAATTTCTGATCTTTACCAACCAAGCCGGTGAAGATAGTATCGAAGTGCGTTACCAGGATGAAACCATCTGGCTAACACAAAAACTCATGGCTGAGTTATTTTCCGTTGATCGCTCAGTTATTACAAAGCACTTGCAAAATATCTTTAATGACAACGAGTTAGATCAGGATTCAGTATGTGCACGTTTTGCACATACTGCCGCTGACGGTAAAAATTACAATACTCAGTTTTACAATCTGGACGCCATTATTTCCGTTGGTTATCGCGTAAACTCCAGGCGCGCCACGCAATTCCGCCAATGGGCAACCCGGGTTCTGCGGATAATATTGGACGAGCAAAAACCTATTTGCAAAATTACAAGGAGACCCAACGATGAGAAAAATGAGAAATTATCGCGACTACTTAATCGAAGGGCTTTCTGACTTTGGGGAGGCCATCTCCTACCTGCAAGTCTCACTGGAAGAATACCAAAAAGACGGGTATGGCGATGTCCTGTATCTTGCTTATGAGACGGCGATTAAAGCGCAAGGCGGTACGCGAGAATTTGCGCGAAAGACGCATAGCAATCCTCAAGATGTGGAGAATGCCCTGTCAAACAAAGACGAGACGCTGATTGCGGACATCATCGCCCAACTGCCCACGGCACAATGCGAGATTTCTGAAACAGAGACCGAAAAATCGCAGGCGGTCGAGACCTGAAATTGCACCCTGAACCAGGCAAAGGGCAGATAGAGAATGCTTGCCACGCAACCGAGAAAACTGCAAATTTACCAGCGTTCAAATGGGCGAGAACCTTTCACCGAATGGCTGGAATCACGAAATCAAAAGACGCAGGAACGAATCCAGGCCCGACTTGACCGGCTTGTGGGCGGCAATTTTGGTGATTGTGAATCTATTGGTCAAGGTATCTTTGAAATTCGTCTCCATTTCGGTGCAGGCTATCGAATCTATTTTGGTGAAGTAGATAACACAATCGTCCTTCTGCTTTGTGGTGGCGACAAGTCCTCACAGAATCGAGACATTGCACGCGCAAAAGCCTATTGGCTGGAATACAAGGAGGCCCAACGATGAGACAAATGAGAGATTATCGCGATTACTTGATCGAGAAACTTTCTGACTGCGATAGAGCCATCTCCTATCTTCAAACAGCACTGGAAGAATACGAAATAGATGGAGACAGTGCTGCACTCCACCTCGCATTCAATCAGGCTGTTGAAGCACAAGGCGGTGCGCGAGAATTTGCCCGAAAGACGCATAGTAATCCTCAAGACGTGGCGAATGCCCTGTCAAACAAGGACGAGACCCTGATTGCGAACATCATCGCTCAACTGCCCGCGACGCAATGCGAGACCTCTGAAACAAAGAAATTGCAGACGGTTAAGACATAAAGCAGGAGGGCAAAAGCGATAAGCAGAAAAGCGCAAGATGATGTGTTGCCTGTCTGTTCCCGCCTCTGGCAGACAGGTGGACGCAGATGAAAAGATTGAAATATGGATAAAAGACTTTTAGAAAATCCTACCGGGATTGTCATCGGAAGCAAAACTTCTGGTGATCGTGCAGCCGGTCTTGTTCAGTTAGTCCAGTCATGGATTGATGAGGGCGATACTGACGAACAGCGGGAAACACTCGAGTACCTCATTCACGCTTTGGATGAAGACCGACTCTCCAATCGCAAGCTCTTTCCGAAGAAACTGAAAGGAAAGAGTTGGTAAGCCAGAAGTACTGCACAGTTCTATAAGGGATAACAGAATGACAGTGCAAAATGGACCGTTGCCGAAGGGATGGCGGGAAGTGCGGCTAAATAACGTCGCCTCTATTAAAACTGGGCCTTTTGGCACACAACTGCATCAGCGCGATTATGTTCAATCTAACGGGACGCCAATAGTCACGGTTGAGCATTTGAGCGAAAGGGGACTCATACATAAAAATTTGCCTTTAGTATCTCATCATGACAAACAAAGATTGAGTCAATATCTCATTCAGGAAGGCGATATTGTTTTTAGCCGCGTTGGATCAGTTGATCGAAGTGCTTTGGTTTCAAAAGGCGAAGATGGATGGCTTTTTTCAGGTCGTCTATTGCGGGTAAGACCCAAGAAATGTGATGTATATAGCTCATATTTAAATTACTTTTTTCATACACGAAAATTTAGACACCATATGAAAAGCATTGCGGTTGGTGGAACTATGCCTTCAATAAATACCAGCATATTGAGCAATGTCATTATTCATCTTCCTTCTCTGGATCAACAAAAAGCCATTGCGTCGTTGCTGGAAAAATGGGACACGGCCATTGAGAAAACCGAAGCACTGATAGAGGCGAAGGAGAAGCGGTTTAAGTGGTTGCTGAAAACACTCATCAGCGACCAGCAGGATAATCCTGAATGGCAGCAGGTGAAATTGACGGAGGTTGGTGTAATCCACTCTGGTGGAACGCCATCAACCCGAGACAGTAGCTACTGGAATGGCGATATTCCCTGGCTCACGCCCTCAGAAGTCACCAGACTATCTGAAAAATACATCAATTCTACTGAAAGACATATAACTCAAAAAGGACTTTCCCGTACAACATTACTTCCTGAAAACTGCCTTATTATATGCACCAGAGCCACTATAGGAAACTGTTGCATTAACACGGTTCCTATGGCAATCAATCAGGGATTCAAATGTATTCAGCCTTGCAGACGCTATTCAGTCACATTCTTATACTATGCCTTCCTGTTATTGAAGACACGACTGATAAGATTGTCCTGTGGAAATACATTTGGCGAAGTTTCAAAGAAAGATTTTGCCAATATCCTCATATCCGTTCCGTCTCTATTTGAACAGAAAACTATTGCTGCACATCTGGACACAGCACAAGAGGAAATATATCTACTCAACCAACTCACCGAACAATACCGCACGCAAAAACGCGGATTGATGCAGAAATTGCTGACGGGAGAATGGAGAATCACGCCAAATAAAAGAAAAAATTAAAATGGACTTTTATGGCAGATCAGGAGGATATGATGAGAAATTTTAGAATTATCGTTGAAAGATATTCCGATGGCTATGTGGGATATCCGCTCGGATTGAAGGGGGTCGTCATTGGGCTAGGAGATACTTATGAAGAGGCATTGGCAGATGTAAAATCTGCTATTCGGTTTCATATTGAGACGTTTGGTAAAGAAGCGTTTGATGAAGAGATTGTTGACGGGAAAGTGGAGGGTAAAACCAAATACAAAGGCGAGGATGTGAATTTTATACAAAAAGGAGCGACCAGCCTCAAATGAGGAGGATTACTGAAAAGGAGCAATCCTCACTGGTCACTAATATGATCATGTGCCATTATGCTGCATTTGTCAACCAAGTAAATGCTTAAAACGAAAAAATTAACTCAAAAATGCGGATTGATGCAGAAATTACTCACTGGACAATGGAGAGTGAGCAGGCAATAAAAAGGACATTGTATGAAAAAAATTCCAAAAATTGGATTTATAGGAGATACCAAATGAATTGGAAAGACTACGAAAAAGAAGTGTATCAATATTTCGCACAGATGTACCCTGAAGCTGAAATTACTTACGATGCGAAAATTACAGGTCTCTATTCAAAAGAAGAACGCCAAGTAGATGTGTTAATCGAAGATGAGGTTGCAGGAATGCCAATCAAGATTGCGGTGGATGCAAAGTATTTCTCGCGAAAAGTAGATATTAAATGCGTCGAATCGTTCATCTCAATGATAGGAGATATAGGTGCAAATCAGGGGCTATTAATAACTCAAAAAGGATATTCGGACGCAGCAATCAAGCGCGCCCATTATGGACCTGATAAGATCGAGCTTGATGTGTTAAACTTCGAAGATTTACAAAATCATCAAGGCTTGGGAGCTATCCCTTATTCAGGCGAGAATGCCATATTATTATCTGCCCCTTTTGGTTGGGTAATCGATAACAAAAGACGACCGGGACTCCTCGCTTGTCTTTATCAACGAGGCTTGGATCTTAAAAAAGCGCAAGAAAATTTAGAATGGATGTATCTAAATTTTTGGCATAAAGACGAAAAAGCTTCATCTATCGTCAAACTTGTTAAAATGCAAAATAAAAACTTGGAAGCCCGGCATACAAATTTATGTATAAACGAACGGCGTTCACCTAAAAGAACTGATAAAAGAAATACATATATTAAAGTAGTTAATTCGGATCAGCTACCTTGTCAAGAAATCACAGGATATATCGACTGTGACGAATTTATAGTATTTTTTGTACTGTTTACAAAAAAAGAGTTGGAAAGCAGAAATTTGCGAAAACTCGCATACATTCTTAAATACGCAACCCCAACAAAAATTGCTTTCAGAAATTAGAAGGCAAGCGGATTGATGCAGAAATTGCTGACCGGGAAATGGCGAGTTAAGGAGCAGAAAAGGTCATGCAGAACATAGATTTTTCTCAAATTCAGAGCCATAACGGAAGTCAAAGCAAAGGATTTGAAGAACTGGTATGTCAGTTGGCACGTCTCTCGAAACCGGAAAATGCCAAAGAATTTATTCGCAAAGACGGAGCGGGAGGGGATGCAGGAGTAGAATGCTATTGGAAATTACAGGATGGCTCTGAACAGGCTTGGCAAGCTAAATACTTTCTAAAACCATTAGGCTCTTCGCAGTGGAATCAGATTTCTGGATCTGTTAAATCTGCGTTAAGTAAACATCCAGATTTAACCAAGTATTATATCTGTTTGCCTAAAGATAGAAATGATAGCCGTCGATCAAGCACACAAGGCAGGCAGATTACCTCTGAATTGGACAAATGGAACCAGTACGTAGAGAAATGGAAAGCGATAGCTGCTACGAAATCCATGCAGGTTGAGTTTGAATACTGGGGCGAACATGAAATACTCTTGATGTTGCAAAGGGATACCTGTGATTTTGCTGGCATAGCCAAGTACTGGTTTGGAACACCAACTCCTCGTCCAACAGATATTTTGCCTTATTGGTATTTACCTACGGACCTTGTTGACCAAAAAATTAAACATGAAACCAACCTGACCTTTGTCAGACCTCAAGCCGCGGAGTTGGCGCGGCGGTTAAAAGAACCTCGGCGATTCATTCAAGTCGTATCGGGAGCGAGGCAGGTCGGCAAAACAACCCTTGCATTGCAAGTGGCAGACCAGAGCACACTGCCATATCACTTTGCCAGCGCAGATGAACCGACACTTCGTGGCAACGAATGGATTGAATCTCAATGGGAAGAGGCCCGATTGCTTGCCACGAGTTCAAAAAGCAAAGGAGCCTTACTCATCTTAGATGAAGTGCAAAAAATTCCACATTGGGCTGAAATGGTCAAGTACCTTTGGGATGAAGATACCCGAAAAAAAACATTGGTGAAAACAGTATTGCTCGGCTCTGCTCCGATTTTAATCGGGTATGGACTGACAGAAAGCCTTGCGGGACGTTTTGAAATCCTGCACATGCCACACTGGAGCTTTTCCGAAATACAGGAAGCCTTCGGATGGGATCTGAACCAATATCTCTTTTACGGTGCCTATCCAGGTGCCGCGCCATTGATAAAACAACCGCTCCGCTGGTCGCGCTACATCATAGACTCTCTCATAGAAACAACTGTCGCACGCGACGTACTTTTGCTTTCTCGCGTTGACAAACCGGCATTGCTTCGGCGGTTATTTGAACTGGGCTGTGCCTATTCAGGACAAATCCTTTCCTACACAAAAATGATAGGCCAACTTCAGGATGCTGGGAACACAACCACACTTGCCCACTACCTCGACCTGCTTTCAGGCGCCGGCGTACTCACCGGATTGCACAAATACGCGGGCGACACAGCGCGGCGCCGGGGGTCCAGCCCCAAGTTTCAAGTCTTCAACACCGCGTTGATAACCGCACAATCTGACATGACGCAGGCAGAAGCCTTTGCAGACCGCGAATTTTGGGGACGCTTAACAGAGTCCGCAGTGGGCGCACACCTGATCAACGCATCCGCTGGCGGTACTTGTGAAGTATTTTATTGGCGGGAGCGCAACCGAGAAGTGGATTTTGTCTTGCGAAAAGGAAAGAAACTCGTGGCAATAGAAGTAAAAAGCGGGCGCACAACCACTTCGTTCCCTGGCATGGAATCTTTCTCCAAATTTTTCAAACCAGGTCGCAGGTTAATCGTCGGTTCCGGTGGCATTTCTCTCGAACGATTTCTCTCAACACCCGTGGAATATTGGATAAATCTATCAAAACTATAATTCATCTGCATTCATCTGCGCCCATCTGCGTCCATCTGCGGATACATCTGCGGATAAAACAGGAACAAAGCAATGCCTACCTTCCCCTTCAGTGAAAAACACCTCTCCCAGATCCCCGCCCTGCAACAGCTAATGAACCTGGGCTACCGGTATCTATCCCCTGACCAGGCGATGGTAGAACGCGGTGGTCGCGCCTCCAATGTGCTGCTGGAGAACATCTTGCGTGATCAGCTTAAAAAAATAAACCGCATTCATTACAAAGGCGACATGTATCTTTTCAGCGAAGAGAATATTCAATCCGCCATTCAGAAAATCAAAAATGTTCAATACGATGGCTTACAAAAAACAAACGAAGTGATATACGACCTGATAACACTTGGCACATCACTTGAACAAACCATTGAGAGCGATTCCAAAAGTTATACCCTGAACTATATCGACTGGAAAAATCCCGCGAACAATGTATTTCACGCCACAGCAGAATTTTCCGTTGAACGCTCCCGCAGCATGGAAACCGCAAGACCCGACATTGTACTGTTTGTGAATGGCATTCCCCTTGTCGTAATCGAATGCAAAGGCCCCGATGTAGATGTGGATCAGGCCATATCTCAAACAATCCGAAATCAAGGCGAAGAATATATCCCGAGACTCTTTATTTACGCGCAGTTATTATTGGCTATAAACAAAAATGAGGCGAAGTACGCAACGGTAGGAACTTCAAAGGCGTTCTGGAGCATTTGGGACGAAATGGAAGATTCTACTCACGAAGTAAATGCCAGCGTCAATAACCCCCTTTCTGCTGAAGACAAAGACGCCCTGTTTCGCGGCGATTTCGCCCTGGCACAACCACACTTTGCCGCACTTGAAAGCACAGGCGACCGACTGCTCACGGAACAGGACAAATGTCTTTACAGTCTATGCCGTCCAGAGCGTCTATTGGAACTGATTTACGGCTTTATCGTCTTTGACCTTGGCATCAAAAAAATTGCCCGATACCAGCAGTTCTTTCTCGTCCGTTCCGCAGTAAAACGCATCAAACAGATAGATAATACGGGCCGTCGCCAGGGTGGCATTGTCTGGCACACACAGGGATCCGGAAAGTCCATCACAATGGTCATGCTCGCTCGTGCTCTGGCTCTGGACCTCGAGATGAACAACTCCCGAATGATTCTCGTTACAGACCGCAAAGACCTGGATAAACAACTCGGCAACACCTTTGCGGCATGTGGACTGATCATGGAACGAGCGACAACCGGACGAAATCTGGTTAAACACATCAAAAACAAAGTGGGCATCATCACGACGCTGATCAATAAATTTGATACGGCACTTTCTGCCGAAAAATACGTTGATGATTCAGCGAATATTGTCGTCCTCGTAGATGAAAGCCACCGCACAAACTTCGGTTCTCTCGCAGCGCGCATGAGGCAGATGTTACCCAATGCTTGTTACATCGGCTTCACGGGCACGCCATTGATGAAAAAAGAGAAGAACAGTTTTGTCAGATTTGGAGGTCTTATTGAACCGCATTACTCCGTGCGACAGGCGATAAAAGACAAGGCAGTGGTTCCCCTCCTTTACGAAGGTCGGCATGTAGAGATAGAGCAAAACGAAAACGCGGTTGATTTGTGGTTCGAACGCCATACGGTAAACCTGACAGACCAACAAAAAGCCGACTTGAAAAGAAAATATTCCCGTGCAGATGCACTCAACCAGGCAGACCAGGCCGTCTATATGCGCGCGTTTGACATAAGCACCCACTACCGCGTAAACTGGCAGGACACCCCATTTAAGGCGCAACTTGTAGCACCCAACAAAGCAACTGCCCTGAAGTATCGAGAATTTTTCAACGAGATAAATACTGTTTCATCGGAGGTCGTTATTTCTCCCCCGGATACGCGAGAGGGACATGAGGAGGTAGGCGAAGAGACAGATGAGGTCAACGCATTCTGGAACACAATGATGGCCCGTTATGGTTCTGAGGATCAATACAACAAGCAAATCATCGCACAGTTCAAACACGCGGACGAACCGGAAATTTTGATTGTAGTAGATAAACTCATCACCGGATTTGACGCACCTCGCAATACCGTGCTCTATCTGTGCCGCAAGTTGCGCGAACACACATTGCTCCAGGCCATTGCCCGGGTTAATCGCGTACACGAAAATAAGGAATTTGGCTATGTCGTCGATTATGCCAATGTATTGGGTGAACTGGACAAAGCATTAGACGAATACGACGCGCTTGCGGATTTTGACGGAAAGGACCTCGCCGATGTCCTGGTCTCCATCCAGGAAGAAATACAAAAATTGCCGCAACGTTACTCAGACCTCTGGGACATATTCAAAGAAATTAAAAACTCTCGCGATGAAGAACGCTACGAAGTCCTGCTATCCGATGACGCATTGCGGGAAGATTTTTATGAACGCCTCACGGAGTACGGCAAGACCCTTGCCATCGCGCTTTCATCTGAGCAGTTTATTATGCAGACCGACGAGGCGCAACTCAAACGCTACAAAAGCGACCTCCTGCGTTTTGAGAAACTGAGAAAGGCTGTCAGACTGCGCTACGCCGAAGCCATTGATTACGGCGACTATGACTCCAAAATTAAAAAGTTGCTAAACACGCATATTCAAGCAAACGAGGTCACCCAATTAAACGATCCCGTGGATATTTTTGATGACAATACCTTTCCTATGGTCAGAGAGGCGCAAGGCATTTATCGCACCCAAAACGCGGCGGCAAACGCCGATTATATCGCGCATGTCACCAAGCGCAAAATTATCGAAAATATGGACAAAGACCCCGCTTTTTATGAGAAATTTTCAAAGCTCATTCAGGAGGCAATCGACGATTTCAGGCAGCAACGGATATTAGCCCTCGACTATCTGCAAAAGGTGAGAGATATTCGAGACAAGGTCGAAAACACACAACGCGACGATGTCCCCGATGAGATTCGCAATAACCGTGAAGCCTGTGCGTATTTTGGCGCAATTAAACCTTGTTTGTCAAAAATTGATATAGATGAAAGCCAGACCGATGACATAGCAATAAAAACAACGCTTGCCATTCAATCTGCGATAGATAAAAATTGGAAGGTAGATTTTTGGAACGATAGCGACGCGCAAAATGACATAAAAAATGAGATGGATGACTTCTTCTACGATGTGGTGGAAGACGTATATGGCATTGATTTATCGTCAGAGCAGATGGACGAAATGATCAGCCAAACAATGCAGATCGCCAAATTCTGGAGGCCCACTTAATGTCGGAAACTCAGTACGCCATCACATACGCGGGCGAATCCATTCCCTTTCATCTGAGTTATTCCAACAGGAAGTCTATCGAAATTGCCGTTCATCCAGATGGCTTAGTGACAGTAAAAGCACCACTGGAAACAGATAAAGATCTCATCGAGCGTCGCGTTTACAAGCGCGCGCGTTGGATAAGACGCCAGATCCGCTATTTCGCACAGTTTGACCCGCGGACTCCAGAGCGGCGGTTTGTCGGAGGTGAAAGCCACCTGTACCTGGGCAAAAAGTATCGGCTAAAGATAAGACAGGCCGAAACGGACAAGGTCTTGCTAAAACACGGTTTTTTTTACATCGCAACGGTTAATAACGAGCCAGAACATATCGCGATATTGCTTGAAGAATGGTACCGAAGCAAGGCGAATATTTATTTTTCAAAAGTGTTTGAAGAATGCTGGCGTCCCTTTCAAAAAAAAGAGGTGGATAAACCCACCCTCAAAATTCGCAATATGAAAACGCGCTGGGGCAGTTTGAGCAGCAGAGGCAGCCTGACATTGAATTTGGAACTCATCAAAGCACCCAGAGAATGTATTGAATACGTCGTTATCCACGAACTATGTCACCTGTTTCATCCCAATCACGGAGCAGAGTTTTATAACTTGCTTGAGCGCATGCTGCCCGATTGGATAAAACGAAAGCACAAATTGGAAATGGCACTGTCTTAGAATCAGTTCTGAAGCCACATCAAAAAGGACCCCTAAAATGCTCACTCCAAATTGGAATATCCTCCCAAAAGAAACCATCCGGGAATTCGATGAAAAGGGCTGTCTAATTGTGCGCCGGGCACTCGATAAAAAAACGGTCGCACACCTTCTCGAAATATGCGACCGCCTCATCGATAGCGACAAAAAAACAAACCGACAAACGCGTGAGAATGGATATTACGATGGCTTTCGCAACTGCATCGCCTTAGACGATGCCTTTTTGCCACTCCTCACACACCCCAAAATTTTCCCCATGGTCGTACAATTTCTCGGCGCGTATCTTCACCTCACTACCTCACACCTGATATACAAACACCCCGACCCGCCCGGCACGCCTGATTTTGCTCGAGCACCAAACTGGCATCGCGATTACGGCCGCCTCAACAGCGACCTCCTGCACGCAGCCCCTCGGGGCATGCTCAAGTGCGCTTATTATCTCACGGATCTCACTGAACTCAATGCAGGCGCCACACTCGTCGTGCCCGGTAGCAATCTCTTGCGAGAACCTCTCGACATCCCCCCAAATGGCGACCCAGAAGGCGCATTAGAACCGCATCTCGAACCCGGAGACTGTCTCATATTTGAAAACCGAACCTATCACGCTGGCGGTGTCAACCTATCCGACCAGACCCGCAAAGTCATCATGTTCGGTTATGGCTACCGATGGCTCGCCCCCATAGATTACCGCGTACAATCCCAATCGCTATTGGCCAAACTCGATCCATTGGGCCAGTACCTCCTTGGCGAAACACTGGTCAAAACAGAAGAATATCAAACCAGCGGCGGAGAAACCCCGCTCAAACCCTGGTGCGAACAAAACAACCTGCCCCTCGTCAGACCACCAGTATGGCAAGAGGATCTCGCCCTTGCCTGATTACCAATCACAACATGGTCAATTTTTGCGACAAATTTTCAACAGGTGTAAACACCCACTGTTTTCCAGCTTTTATCGCATTGAGCAATCCATGAGCCTGTAAATTCAGCAAATCTGTACGTGCGGTCTGATAAACCACATTGTGGCTATTCTGGTGGCCATAGATTGTATATCGATGGCGGGGATGACGAAGTGCGTGACTCAAAAGTGCGCGTTGTCGATGATTGAACACGGCAGAATTTTTCAACACCTGATCAATACCTTCAAATAGTCGCGTTTTGCGTTTGATATATTGATGAAATACATCCACAGTTTGCTCAATAACGCGCAATTGATACAATATAAAATACGTCAAATCATTGTCATCCGTCTCAGTGTACAAAAAGGATCGGCTATATTTTGCGGGAGCCTTGCGCAAAATTTGGGAAATAGACAAAAACTTAAACAGCCCGTAGCCATTGTGTAGCATCGACCAGTAGAACAATGCGCGTGCGGTGCGTCCATTGCCATCGACAAATGGGTGGTCATATCCCAACCAGAAATGCAACATAATCGCTCGAAGCGCCGGATGAATAAACCAATCTGGCGTTTTGCCATTGGCAAAATCGCACATTGCCTGCAGGCGCTCGGGCAGTTCTTCGGCAGACGGCGGACGGTGCAAAACCTCACCAGTAACAAGATCGGCAACATGAACAGATTCTTTTGCATACCGAAAACGACCTATTCCCGAAGGATCGTCCAGAGTATCTTCCGTCACCAGGCGGTGCAGATGAAAAATCAGGTCTTGAGTTAAGGGCTGATCTTTCAACTCGCCAATTGCATTCATGGTGAGATAATTATTCAAAATCATCTGCTCACTGCGATTCTGTGGGACTCGTCCAGTGCGAAGCATTTCTCTGGCGACCTGACGTGTGGTTGTGGCACCTTCGAGTTGGCTGGATGTAATGGCCTCTTCAATCAGTGAATCCACGAAGTAGATATTGGAGAACTCAGATGAGATAGCCTGTTCGAGCAGACCAGAAAAACCAGGCCTTCCCAGATCAATTTGATGCAAATACTTGAGAATAGGGTCTATAATCAAAACACGAAAAGGGATTCCCGAGCAATCGACAAGTGGGATTTCTTTCCACAATGCCCCACGGTATAGCTTAATGCCCAACCACCACTCGCGATGTGTCAGTCCTCCGGGGGGCGTTCGATATCGCAACTCATCCCAATGCAAGTAGTCAGACATATCTACTTCCGAAATCAAATGTGGAAGTCGTCCAACTTCCACATCGCGCATCAGATCATCAAAAGCTGGTGGTGTTTGAGGTCTTTTCATAATCGCTGTCCATTCATATTGAATGCTCATACTAATCTCATACTAATATATGTAAATTTAGTATGAAAAGCTATCTATACTTGTCCATATCGCTGTCCATTCATATTGAATGCTCATACTAATCTCATACTAATATATGTAAATTTAGTATGAAAAGTCACCCATACTTATTCATCAAAATATGGGGTTTGGGCACAAAACGTCGTATATTGTGAAACATCAAAATAAAAAGGACTATATTAATGAAATTACTCAAAGAAAAAGTAGCGATCATCACGGGTGGCGCAAGCGGCATTGGTCGTGCCACTGCTCGCCTCTTTGTCGAAGAAGGCGCGCAAGTCGTCATCGCAGACATCCAGGAAGATAAGGGTCAGACCGTCGCGAAAGAACTCGGCTCCAACGCCATCTTCCAGCACACCAATGTGAGCCGGGAACCCGATATCAGAGCGATGATTAACCTCGCGGTCTCGCACTTTGGACGCCTGGATTGTCTCTTTAACAACGCCGGATACGGCGGTGTAGCGGGACCTGTTGAAGAAACATCCATGCGGGGTTTTGACAAAACCGTAAGCATTCTCCTGCGCGGCGTCTTCATGGGCATCAAACACGCGGCGCCCATAATGAAAAAACAGGGATCGGGCAGCATCATCAGCACGGGTTCCGTCGCCGGCCTTCGCACGGGCTATGCGCCGCATGTGTACAGCGCGTGTAAAGCCGCCGTCATACACCTCACCCGAACAACGGCAATGGAATTGGGACCTCACAACATCCGCGTCAACTGTATATGCCCTGGCGGCATTGCCACCCCCATATTTGCCCCGGCATTGGACCTCGCGCCCGAAGAATCTGACAAAGCATATCAACTCATGACCGAAAAACTCGCTGGTGGACAGCCCATTCACCGCGCGGGTCAACCCGAAGACATCGCACACGCAGCCCTCTATCTCGCCAGTGATCACGCCTCATTTGTCAACGGTCACGCCCTCGTCGTCGATGGCGGCCTCATCGGCGGCCAAAAATGGGATAGATCCTGGATCGCCCGAGAAGGGCTTACGTCTGATGAGGACATACGTGAAGGAGGAGAATGATATGAACCGCATCTTAATCTCATTGGTCCTCATGCTCTTTATCGCTTGTGGCAGTGAACAAACCGGTCCGGAAGAGACAACCATTGCCGTCATACCCAAAGGCACAACCCACGAGTTCTGGAAATCGATTCACGCAGGCGCAGTCAAAGCACAGCGCGAGTTAGACATAGAAATAATATGGAAGGGGCCACTCAAAGAAGACGACCGCGAAGACCAGATCGCACTCGTCGAAAATTTCATCTCTCGCGGCGTTTCGGGTATTGTGCTCGCGCCCCTTGACGACACCGCCCTTCGCGTACCCGTTGCCAATGCCGTAAGCAGCGGCATCCCGGTCGTCATTATCGACTCGGGCCTTCAAAGCGAAGACTTTGTATCCTTTGTCGCCACCGACAATTATCGCGGAGGACACCTCGCAGGTGCCGACATGGCCCAACGCCTGAATCAAAAAGGCAAAGTCATCATGCTGCGTTATCAGGAAGGCTCTGCCAGCACAATGAAACGCGAACAGGGATTCCTCGACGCAATAGGCGAGCATTCAGACATCGAGATCACCTCATCAAATCAACACGGCGGTGCCACCACAGAAAGCGCGTATCAAGCCAGCGAAAACTTGCTCGCCCCCTTGAAGGACGCAGATGGCAAACTCACCATCCAGGGCATCTTCTGTCCCAACGAATCCACCACATTTGGCATGCTGCGCGCCCTGCAAGACGCGGGACTCGCCAGCAGTGTCATATTCATCGGCTTTGACAGCTCGGAAAAACTCGTCGAAGCCCTTGAAAACGACCAGATCCACGGGCTTGTACTGCAAAATCCCTTTAGAATGGGCTACCTCGGTGTCAAAACCATGGTCGCACACCTCCAAAACCAACCCGTTGAAAAGCGCGTTGACACCGGCGTTGCCCTCGTCACCAAAGACAACATGAACAATCCAGATATCAAAGATGTATTGACGCCAGACCTGGATAAATGGCTTAAGTAAATGGAACAAAAATGGTGAAAAAACTTTTCCGAATTGCAATAATTACCATCGCCATCCCTTCAATCGCCCTATCGCAGAACTTACCCGACCTGACCGCACTGAGCGAAACGATTGAGCCACAGGTATCGTCAATTCGCTCGCTCAACTTTGTCCAGCCATATACAATACGCTATCAGACAAACGAGGAAATCACCGCATTCATAAACGATGAGTTCAATCAATCTGTACCGCTAATAATTCGTCAAAACTACGATCTATTAATCCGCGCCATTGGATTGCATCACGGTGGTGTTCCCTTCGACTTTGAAGCTATGAAAAGAACCTTGCAGGAACAGGTTGGAGCCTATTACGATCCCTCCACCCGTTCTGTCAACTTCCCGATAGGATCAATTTCCCCACAAGTGCTTCGAGTGATTATAGCACATGAACTCACGCATGTGCTACAGGACCAGCACTTTGGACTCGACCGCTTGCAAAACAGCGCGACAAACAGCGATCAATTATTAGCCCATCAAGCTCTGGCCGAAGGGGACGCGACGCTGGTGGAATTCCTCTGGTCTTTTGATCGCGCAGGACAAGCGGTATCAGATGCAGAACTACAGCGAATCATAAACAATATTATCAACACGGCCGTCAATGAAACGGACGAAATCCCTGATTTTCTATTTGAACAGCAAATTGGAATCTATTTCCGCGGAATGGCCTTTGTATTTGAACTGAAAAAACGCGGAGGTTGGGCAACAGTGAATCGCGCGTACACCACTCCGCCAATGTCGATGGAACACATCCTCCATCCGGACAAATACTTCGCGGGGGAATCTATCGAGGAGATCGCACTTCCAGATTTGGCAAATGAATCCTTCGCAGGAAATTGGGAATTGCTGGATAGAGATACACTGGGCGAATTTGGTCTCAGAATCATCTTCAATACCTTTGATGTCAACACCCCATCACACGCAGCGGCCGCAGGCTGGCATGGCGACCAGTATGTCGTCCTCAAACACCGCCAGGATAATACACCCGCGCTCGTCCTGTTCACGACATGGGATACGGAACAGGACGCAACAGAGTTCAAAACTGCCTACGAAGACGTGCTCGCAATAAAACACCGTGGATCCACAGACTTCAAGATTGAGCAACAGGGGACAGATGTGTTAATCTCTGAGTCATCTCGGGATCTCGACCTGTTATTTGCGTACCTCGAAAAAGTTCGATTTACCCCCACGGTCGCACTCGAAATTTTCGATTTTGACGGCGATCACATAGTCGGCTTCTCGGACTTCCTCATGTTCGCCGCCCATTTTGGCAAGAATAGTTCTGACCCGGATTTTGACCAGCGATTCGACATCGATGCAGACGGTATGGTCGGCTTCACAGACTTCCTCGCATTCGCTTCTGCTTTTGGGAAACAAATTACGCGCAACTCAAAACCCGCTGTAGTGATTGACCCACACATTATCCACCGCACGTTGGGATTTGTCCGATAAAGCGGTCAGGCACATCCTCTATGTCCATGCCCAAACATCCGCGCTTTGCCATGCACGGCATTCGCAAAACCTTTGGCGCAACCATCGCCCTCGACAATGTCGATTTTGCCGTTTCACCCGGCGAAATCCACGCCCTCATCGGTGAAAATGGCGCGGGCAAAAGCACCTTGATGAAAGTGCTATCGGGAGCCTTGCAGCCCGATGCCGGGGAAATGAACATTGACGGATCGCCCTTCGCACCTGCCAATCCCCTCCAGGCGCGACAGCAGGGCGTAGCCATGATCTATCAAGAACTCTCCCTCGCGCCCCATCTAACTGTTGCGGAAAACGTCCTCCTCGGAATGGAAATCACGAGACGCGGATTATTGCAAAAATCAGATATGTATGCTCTTGTTCTAAATGCACTGACAGAACTCGACCATGCCGATATCGACCCCCACGCACGCGTGGGCACCCTCACCATTGCCGAACGGCAAATCGTAGAAATTGCACGTGCACTATCTGTTCAATGCCGCGTCCTCGTCCTCGACGAACCCACCAGCAGCCTCACGCGTGCAGATGCCGACCGTTTATTTCGCGTGATGCAACGCCTGAAAGCGCGAAATTTGGCAATCGTCTATATCTCGCACTTCCTCGAAGAGATCAAAGAAATCGCCGATCAATACACAGTTCTGCGCGACGGCAAAAAAGCTGGCAGCGGCCTGGTCGCCCAAACCCCCATATCCGACATCGTTCACCTCATGGTCGGTCGGCAAATCGACGACTTTTTTCCCCGCTCCAGCCGCACATCGGGCGAACCACTCCTCGACCTCACGAACCTCGCTGCCGACCCTCTCCCTAACAGCGCATCCCTCGTCCTGCACCGCGGAGAAGTACTCGGCATAGGTGGACTCATCGGTGCTGGTCGCACGGAACTTTTGCGCGCCATTTTTGGCCTTGCCCCCATACGCAAAGGCAATATCACCTTAGCGCACAACACTGCCCGCGCAACACCTGCACAGCGCCTCGCGCAGGGAATGGGATTGCTCAGCGAAGACCGCAAAGACGAGGGACTCGCCCAATCGATGAGTCTGACCGATAACCTCACCCTATCGCGCTTGCCCAGAGGGATCATCTTTCCCAAAAAACTGCACGCCATTGCCCACCAGTGGATATCTCGCCTCGGCATTCGCACATTGGGACCTGCACAATCCATTGCAGACCTCTCTGGCGGCAACCAGCAAAAAGTCGCGCTCGCCCGCCTGCTCCACCACGACGTAGATTGCCTGCTTTTGGACGAACCCACGCGCGGTATTGACATTGCCAGCAAAGCCGACATCTACCACCTGATTAACCAACTCGCAACACAGGGCAAAGCCATTCTCCTCGTAAGCAGTTACCTGCCCGAACTCCTCGGGATATGCGATCGTATCGCCGTCATGTACCGCGGTCGCCTCGGCCCAGCGCATCCCGTTGACAAATGCAGCGAACACAGCCTCATGCTCGAAGCGACCGGACAGGAGGTTGCACAGTGAATCATCTCTCGCGCTTTGCCCCCCTGCTCGGCCTCTTTATGGTTTACGGCCTATTCGCCATTCTCAGTCCCGACAGCTTTAGCAGCGGCCGCAACCTCGAAACCATCGCCCGTCAAACAGCCATTGTCGGCACAGCAGCACTCGGCATGACCCTCGTCATCATCGCCGGGGGCATTGACCTCTCTGTCGGCTCCATCATAGCCCTGACCACCGTCACCATCGCCGCATCGCTTCAGGCGGACCTATCACCTCTTGTCGCCGCGCTCATCGGCATATTCACAGGCGCGCTGTGTGGCCTTGTCAACGGCCTGATCATCACCCGTTTTCGCGTCGTGCCTTTTATCGTCACACTCGGCACGCTCCTGCTCGTGCGCGGCATTGCCAAAGGCCTGGCTGGCGAACAGAAAATCGACGCCCCCCTCACCTATCTCATCGACCTGCTCGCAGCACTTCCGCGAGGTGCGTGGTGGATATTCCCGCCCGGCGTATGGCTTCTCATCATCCTCGCCCTCCTCACCGGCGGATTCCTCGCCTATACCCGCCCGGGCAAACACATCGTCGCCATTGGCTCCAATGAAAACACGGCTCGCCTGTGCGGCATTCGCGTCGAATCCACCAAATTACTCGTCTATGCCCTCGCCGGAACATCCGCAGGCATAGCCGGGCTTCTCCAATTTTCTCGCCTCACCGTAGGCGATCCCACGGTCGCTGTTGGCCTCGAACTCGACGTCATCGCAGCCGTTGTCATCGGCGGGGGCAGCCTCTCGGGCGGCGAAGGCTCGGTACTCGGCAGCGTGGTCGGCGCACTGATCATGACCGTCATCCGCTCTGGCTGTTCACAAATGGGCTTGCCAAATTGGGTGCAAGAAATCGTCACCGGTATTATCATAGTCACTGCCGTGGCAGTCGATAGATTGAGACATAGATAAAAAGAGATGAAATTTGAACAGCGTAGAATCGTTAAAACGCACAGGCAAATCTACGAAACAGTTGACAACGGGCCGTCACTCCGACCAGTTCATCTACGACGCAATATCAGGCGTGTCATCCTTATCCAGAGCCGCAATGCCCGTCAGTGCGACGGGCGGACGATCAGGGAATTCCGCCACCAAGCGCAATGTTCCGCCCATCGCTTCGACATAGCCACTGAGCGTGGATAACAGCAGGTCGCTACGCTTTTCAATACGGGATACGTTTTCCTGGTTAATCCCGAGTTCCTTTGCCACGCGCACCTGCGTCTTCTTCCGCGCCTTGCGCAGGTCTCGCAGGGACATTTCTTCGGCGATCAACGCCTTAGCCCGCTCTTCCACTTTCTTCCGACGCGTCAGAGAGAGCCGGTCCAGCCTTTCTGCTAGAGTCGTCATCTTGTCCTCCTCTTATCTTTCAGTCGTTCGAGATGCAAGTCGAACCTGTCGTCCGCCTTTTTGATCAGCCCTCTGTAAAAGCGTCTTTCGCTGACGCCCGATTTGTCGCCAGCCACAAGCAAGATAGCTTTCCGCCTGGGATCAAAGGCAAAAGCAACTCGCCACACGCCGTCCGCAGCCTGAAAGCGCAGTTCCTTCATATTGGCGTGGCGCGATCCATTCAGAGTATCTACGCGCGGGCGGCCCAGTGCTGGTCCAAACGCCTCAAGAAGCGTGGCCTGCGCAAGCAGTTCATCCTGCACTGCGATGGGCAGAGCATCAAATTCTGAGTCGAAAGCCGGATCGAATCCGATTTCCCAGTTCATGGTCTGAATATGACTTGAAAAGCATATTTTGTCAAACGGTATTCTGCCCGTCCCTTGCGAAGCACCGAGGCAGATAAATGCGAGGATTGCTCCGAACCAGAGCCGCAGGCGCGAGATCGGTTTTTCTTTTATATTTGTTTTTTGCAACTTATTTTTCTCAGGTGAGTTAGAGAAAACGAGTTGCAGACCTGAGCCAACGACATGGCTCATTCACCCATTCCAAGGAGTAAACCCATGCAAGCCCGACGTACTCTCTCCCTCATCGCCCTTGCCTTTTTGTTGACCTCGGCCCCTGCCTTTGCAGCCTCCGTCGAAGTGGAAGGCGAAGGCACGCCAGCCCTGTACGTAGTTAAGGTACACGCCGACTGGTGCGGCTCCTGCAAAGCACTGGTGCCCATTCTCGACGAAGTTCGAGAAACCATGTCTGCCGAGCCTGTTCTCTTTCTCACGTTAGACGTGACCGACGAAGACCGCACCGGACAGGCCCGCCTGCTGGCCGCAGCTCTCGGCATCGAGCAACACCTCAAAACCAATAACAAAACCGGGCTGGTCCTGATCATCAATCCCGCCGACAAGGCCCTGCTGGAAACTCTGACTAAAGAAAACACCGCCGATGAAATGGTCGGTAAAATTGAGGAGCATATTGCCGCAACTGAGGACGACGACGAGGACATGGACATGTGAGCCAAGAGGTCGAATTACGGTGCATCGCTTAGCGAACACTGGGCGATGCATCTGAAAGAACAACTATATCAAAACTGCTACTTATCGGAATCGAAACATGAACAAAGACACCGCCTTTCAAATGGGAGCCTCAAACCTGCGTTTTGGGGTGGGAACAACGCGCGAAATCGGCATGGATCTGTCCGACATAGGCCTCAAGCGCGTCCTCGTCATCACCGATCCCAACCTCGTCGATCTGCCTCCTGTTCAAACTGCGAGAGAGAGCCTGGAATCCGAAGGCATAGAATACGACCTATTCGATCGCGTACGCGTGGAACCCACAGATATCTCCTTCAAAGACGCCATTGCAGTCGCCACAGAAGGCACTTACGAAGGCTATGTCGCCATTGGGGGCGGTTCATCTATCGACACGGCAAAAGCAGCCAACTTATTTGCAACCTATCCCGATGACTTCTTCGCCTATATCAACGCCCCCATCGGCCAGGGCAAACCCGTTCCCGGCCCTGTCAAACCCCTCTTTGCCATTCCCACCACAGCCGGAACGGGAAGCGAAACCACGGGCGTAGCCATTATGGACCTCTCCGATCGCCACGTCAAAACCGGCATCGCACACCGCTATCTCAAACCCGACCTCGCCATTGTCGATCCCGAAAACACGCGCACCATGCCGCCTTCTATCGCGGCAGCAACCGGCCTCGACGTCCTTTGTCACGCCCTCGAATCCTTCACCGCCATCCCCTATACCGAACGCCCCAGACCCAATCGCCCAATAGAACGCCCCGCCTATCAGGGCGCCAACCCCATTTCCGACATGTGGGCGCTCAAAGCCATAGAAATGACCACGCAATACCTGCCCCGCGCAGTTCGGAACCCCGACGATGACGAAGCCCGCGCACAAATGATCCTCGCCGCATCGCTCGCAGGCATCGGCTTTGGCAATGCAGGCGTTCACCTCTGTCACGGCATGTCGTATCCCGTCTCAGGTATGGTGCGAGACTTCAAACCCAAAGGGATGATCACCGACCACGCCATCATCCCACACGGCATGTCCGTCGTCCTCAACGCCCCTCCCGTCTTTCGATTCACAGGACCCGCGCGACCAGACCGCCACCTTCGGGCAGCACAGATCATGGGCGCAGACATCTCCAACGCATCTCCCGACGAAGCGGGCCACATCCTCGCCGATCAAATCGTCGCCCTGATGAAACAGCTCGAAGTGCCCAATGGCCTGTCAGCAATCGGATTTACCGAAAGCGACATCCCCGCACTCGTCGAAGGAACCCTCCCCCAACACCGCGTCACCAAACTCTCACCGCGTCCCGCAGAAGCCGAAGACCTGGAGAGTCTGTTCAAAGATGCAATGGTCGCATGGTGAAATCAAAGGTTGCCATTCTGTTGTCGAAATATTATGATGTAAGCACCAACAGCATCGATATACAGGGATAACAGGAGGGCTTTTCGTGGACGCTAAACTAATCTGGCTTTTTGCTTTTGTGGGACTTTACTGGGCTTATTGCCTCTTCTGGGGTGTCAGAGGCGCCATTTCTTCGCGCACATCAACCGACTACTTCGTGGCCGGGCGCACCATTGGCTTATGGGTATTTGTTCTCGCGGCCACCGCCACCAGCTTTTCCGGCTGGACCTTTGTGGGGCACCCCGGCAAAATCCTCATCGATGGCCTGCCCTACGCATTCGCCTCCTTCTATGCCCTCACAATTCCCTTTACTGGCGTACTCTTTTTGCGCCGCCAATGGGTCGTCGGGCGGGCCTTTGAACACATTACCCCCGGCGAAATGTACACCACCTACTACGGTGGTAATGCCATGCGCCTGCTCACGGTTCTCGTCGCCTTCCTCTTTTCAGTACCCTATCTCGGCGTACAACTCCGCGCCTCTGGCGACCTCTTCCACGTACTCACCGACGGCATGATCGGCATTGAAATAGGTATGTTCGCCCTCTCTGCCATTGTTATGATCTACGTCGCATCCGGCGGTCTTCGCTCCGTAGCCTATGTTGACTGCGCCCAGTGTATCTTGCTCGCCCTCGGCATTGTCATCCTGGGGGGTATCGCCATCAGCTTTGCAGGGGGTTGGGGCGGGTTTACCGACGGCCTTGCAAACTATGTCAAACAAGACCTCGCATCGGGTCAAAAACTCACCCCTGCCGGCCACTCAAATATCGTAGCTATGCCGGGAACGATCCAAGCAGTATCTTCAGGGGCAGAAGCACAAGGTAGTGTGTGGACCGGCATGATGTGCCTCACCTACATGTTCGCGCTCATGGGCATCCAATCCTCACCCGCTTTTTCCATGTGGTGTTTTTCCAACAAAACCAGCGAACCTTTCCGCTGGCAGCAAGTCGTGGCATCCTCGATTATCATCGGCATCATCCTCTTCTCCTTTACCATCTTTCAGGGCATTGGGGGCAACATCCTCATTGCAAACGGCATCTTTGAATCCGCCAATGACAAAAACCTCGTTCCCCAACTCATCAACCTGCTCACCGACTCGGCTCCCTGGCTCGTCGGCTTGCTCGCGGTCTGTGCCCTCGCCGCAATGCAATCCACGGGAGCGGCCTACATGTCCACCTTCTCGGGCATGGTCACCCGCGACCTCTACAAACAGTACGTCGCTCCCGACGCATCGGACAGCGTGCAAAAACTCTGTGGGCGCATCTTCGTCATCGTCGTCACAGTAGTCGCGCTCTTCGTCGCCGCGCAATTCACCGGCGCCATCGTCATGCTCGGTGGCCTGGCCGTTGCCTACGGCTTCCAGATGTACCCGGCTCTCATGGGTGTGTGTTACTTTCCCTGGCTCACCCGCAAAGGCGTGGTCTGGGGCCTTGTTGCCGGCCTTATTGCCGTCACCCTGACCGACCGCACAGTGGCCGTATTTGGACTTCCCTGGGGCGCATTCCCCCTCACCATTCACAGCGCGGGCTGGGGCATCTTCGCCAACTTGATCATTGCCCTGCTCGTCTCGAAATTCGGCTCAGAAAATAGAGAAGAACGCGAAAAACGCGAAAAACACCACGTCTTTATCCAGGCCGTCTCCGGCCTCACCGAAGACCAGAAGAAATGGGTGACACCAGCGTGGATCCTCACAGTTTTATGGTTTCTCATTGGATTCGGGCCTTTTGCCACGGTTGGCAACACCCTATTTTCCGACCCCAACACCCCGGCCACCTGGGCGCCTTTTGGCTTGCCCTCACTCTGGATCTGGCAACTCCTCATGCTTATCTTCGGCATCTTCGTCATGTGGATGCTCGCCTTCAAAGTCGGCCTCTCCAAACCCGTTCCGATTGAAGATGTGACCTCGCAGCGTGAAGCGTTTTACAAAAAATAAAAAGAGCATCGGTGGATAATACACCGATGCTCCTATATGGAGATAGACGAATGGCAAAGCATCACATCCCTCTAAAGCTGGATAAAACAGCACTTTCTATAGGATCACTCTCCGATACTTCGGAAGAACGTACATATTGGCTTACTCAAACACCTCGCGAACGCCTGAAGCAAATCGAAATTCTTCGCCGGATCAATTATGGAAATCGAGCTACCAGACGACTTCAAAGAGTTCTTGAAGTTGCTCAACGAACATGGCGTTGAATATCTCTTGATTGGTGGCTATGCTGTCGGTTATTACGGTTATCCACGAGCCACTAACGATCTGGATATTTGGATTGCAGTCCATCCCCAAAATGCCGAACGCCTGATCACTGTCCTGCAAGCCTTTGGATTCCCCACATCCGATCTCTTTGCAAATATATTTCTCAATGAAGAAGACATCATTCGCATGGGCGTTCCTCCAATGCGTATTGAAATTATTCCATCTATTTCTGGTGTTGATTTTGATACCTGCTATGCAGAACGCATCGTCGATATCATAGATGAAATTCAAGTTAATCTAATCAGTCTTGAACACTTAAAGGCGAACAAAAAAGCGAGCGGAAGATTCAAAGACCTCGACGATTTAGAACACCTTCCTTGAAAGTTTTCACTATTCCCACAAGTCATCATCAAACCACACCCCAAAACCCGGTCCCTCACCTAGTGCCATTTTGCCATCCATCACTTGCGGTTGATCGCGCACCCACGTCATCCAGGGGCGTCCACTTTCAGCCAGTGGATCGGGATCGAGTGCGACAATCGCGTGCAGCGCCCACACCTCCCCCCCGCGATGTGGACACACCTCGACATCGTAATTCTTTGCCAACGCGTAAATTTTCACCAACTCTGTCAACCCACCACACCAGCAAACATCGGGTTGATAAATAGCGTGTAACCCCCTTTGCATCAGCACCTCAAATCCACCCGCCGTATATTCGTGCTCACCACTCGCAATGGGAATGGGGCTCTCGCGCATCAACCGCTCATAGCCATCAAAATCCTCCGGTAAAAGCGGCTCTTCCAACCAGTCCAAATTGAACTCAGCCAACCGATCCGCAGCGCGCAACGTACCTTCCACATCCCACGACATTGACGCATCGCACATCAACTGAATATCGGCACCTACGGCTGCTCGCACATCCGCAAAAAAATCGGCTATGGCATCCAATTCACTGTGGGGATTCATGCCGCCAATGCCAAATTTTAAAGCCTTATAGCCCAGAGCGAGTGCGCCCTCAAGATCATCCCGCGACCACCCCGTGCGATACGACGGCACTGCCATTCGCGTTCCCCCCAGCACCTCGACAAGTGGTTTATTCGCCCGCTTGCCCCGCAAATCCCACAATGCCAAATCTGCGCCACTAATCGCCATCATCGCAATGCCCTTGCGCCCATAAGCTGCAGTATGGCGATACATCGCATCCCACAATCCCTCGACATCCCCGGCATTCGCGCCGATCAAAACCTCGCGCAACACCGTCTGAACCACGTGAATACCCGCCGCACCACCCCCGCCAACGCCGTATCCCGACAACCCATCATCCGTATCAATCCGCACCAGAATCTGTCCAATCGTTCCGCGCCAACCAGCAGGTGCGCGATCTGCATCGGGCTGTACTGCGCGAACATGTGTAATGATCATATGCGATCTCCTATTGTAAAAAATTTATTACCCTGCTTCTTGATATGAAACCCGGTTCAGGGTATATTTACTGCAAAAAACTTACCTGCAAAATTTCCGGAGAAATATAATGGACAAAACAATCAGACGCACGCCTGATGGAAAGCCCGAAAGGCGTACGCCCGATGAAATGCTACGCGATGCCGTGTCAGATGATACCGATATTCCCGGCAAAGGCAAGCCACTCGACTTAAAAGCGTATTTCCGCCCCGATGCGGAACATCGCATGGCGGGCAAAATCCTGCGCGACAACAACGTGCTACCCGCACACCTCCAGGAACGCAAAGACGCAGAAGAATACCTTAAAAATGCCGAAGAGCATCTGCAACGCGCAACCGAAAAAATCGCGCCATTGCAAAAAGCAATACGCCCCCTCGCGCAAACACTCATCCGCACATTTTCCGACGACAAAGAAATGTGCAAAGCACTCGGTCTGAATGCACTACCAGAAAAATTTCATCCCAATTCGGAAACACCACTCGCGTCTGATCTCCTTGAGACCATCAGCACCTTTGACCAATTGTGCAAACAATACAATGCACAGGTGCGCGATCTGACATACCGATACCTCGAAAACCTGCGCCTCGCGCACGAAAATATCGAAGCCAGCAAAAAACGGCAACTCGTCAACCGCTCGCTTTTGCCAGCTTATGCACCCATTGCCAAAGTCGATATCGAAGCGCAGAGAGAATACATACAAAAGCGATTCCCCCTCCTGCCCGAACGCCCACGCGACTGGCAATCGCGTCTCAAAACCTGGCAGCGGTCTCAACGACCATCCCTCTGGCAGCGCATGTTTAAATCCGCTTAACCATCTCTTCTCCAGTTGTAATCATCTGACGGGCAGACACCGACGCACTGCCCTCCTTTTCATCTGCATCTATCTGCGTCTATCTGCGTCCATCTGCGGATACCACTTCTGTCTTGTCTTGACGCATTTGCCAAATTTCAGTAACTTATAAGTAAGTAAGCACTTTCTTTCTTTTATCAGGAGTCGATCTGTGGCAAACGCTTCCGAGATAAATCTTCTGGAAATCCCTCCGCAGCACATTTTAGATGGCCTTATCCCATCGCACGAAACGGTTCAAGTATCGGCCAGTACCGACATCCGTCTCGATGGCACGTATGGAATCGCTTATCTCCTCGCCACAGACAAACACCTGTTTGCAATTAGCCCCAACGGCGATTCGACGCCACACACAGAGCGTATCCCACTTTCAGAAATTACCAATCTCGAAGTCAAAGACCTGTTTGGCAACAGCTTACTCAAAGTCCGCACCGCAACCACAGGTGCCACACTCGCGCGATTTACCAAAGGCCAGAACCAAAAATTCAATCGGATAACGCACCGACTTGAAGCCCTTGTAAAAGACGCGCGCAAAACCGAAGAAAAAATCGCAAAAGGCCAACTTGGGCGTGCGATTTCGGGCAGACGGTGTGACGTCTGCGGCACAATCATTTCCCGCAGAGTAGGGGTCTGCACCAACTGTCTCGACACCCGCAGACTGCTGTATCGCTTGCTCGCCTATGCGCGTCCCTTCTGGAAACTCGGAACCCTGAGCCTTGCCCTGCTCCTCACCTCGACCTTTATTAGCCTTACCCCACCGCTTTTGATGCGCGACCTCATCGACGGCGTACTCGCACCTTCTGCAAATTATGAAACGACCTTCTTCCGCGACATCACAAACAGTATATTTGGGATACCAACCGGATACCAAATTCTCTATTTCCTCGTGGGCCTGCTCCTGCTGATCAACCTCTCGCAATCGGGCCTTCGCGCCATACGCTCGTATATCCTATCCGTTCTTGGACAGAAAATCACCTATAACCTCAGAAATGAGGTCTATCAGCACCTCCACCGCCATTCTCTCAGCTTCTACAACGAACGCGAAACCGGCACCATTATGGCCAGCATCACCCAGGATGTGGGGCGCCTGCAAGATTTTATCAGCGATGGCCTGCAAGAAATCATCCGCGACATCGTTACCATCGCCTTTATATGCATCATCCTCTTTACGATGAATATCAAACTCGCCACCCTCGTTTTAATCCCCACGCCCCTTCTGATTATTGCAACCCTCAAATTTGGTCACCGCCTGCATCGAACCTATCGCGGCCTGTTTCGGCGTTGGGCTGCCATCAGCGCACTCCTTGCCGACACCATTCCCGGTGTGCGCGTGGTCAAAGCCTTTGCACAGGAAAACCGCGAAGTGGGTAAATTTCAGACGCGCAGCGAAGACCTCCTAAAGGGCGAAATCAAAATTGCGGGCATTCGCAGCATCTTCAGTCCCGTCATGGCTTTTATTACATCTATCGGAACGCTGATTATATGGCTCGTGGGAGGCACCTCGGTTCTCGACGGCGCATTGACCCTGGGCAACTTTGTGGCATTTACGCAGTACATGTGGCGTTTTTACGGCCCGGTTGAAAGCCTCTGCCGCCTCAACCATCGCTTCCAGCGAGCCGCATCTTCTGCCGAACGCGTCTTTGAAGTGCTCGACACGCAACCCGACGTAACCGACAGGCGCTCTGCATACGCCATGCCCGCCATTGAAGGGCGCATCCAATTTGACGACGTGACATTTTCTTACGAAATTGGCAAACCCGTTCTCAAAAATCTCAATTTTACCGTTGAACCCGGCGAAATGATCGGCCTTGCCGGGCATTCTGGCGCGGGTAAAAGCACCCTGATCAACCTGATTTGCAGATTTTACGATATCGAAGAAGGCGCGATTTTAATCGACGGACGCGATATCCGCGATGTCTCCCTCAAATCCCTGCGCGATCAGATCGGCGTCGTTCTGCAAGACCCCTTTCTCTTCAATGGACCCATAGCCGAAAACATCGCCTATGGCAAACCCGATGCATCACTCGATGAAATCGTCGCAGCCGCCAAAACAGCCAATGCTCACGAATTTATCCTCCGCCTGCCCGATAGCTACGACACACCCGTAGGCGAACGCGGCGTTCGGCTCTCAGGCGGCGAAAGGCAGCGCATCTCCATTGCGCGTGCGATCCTGCGAAACCCGCGCATTCTAATTCTCGATGAAGCCACCTCCAGCATGGATACCGAGACAGAATCACAGATCCAGGAAGCCCTTTACAGACTCGTGCAAGGACGCACGACCTTTGCCATTGCCCATCGCCTCTCCACGCTCAAACACGCAGACCGCCTCTTTATCATCGAAAATGGCGAACTCGCCGAGATGGGATCACACGCCGAACTCATCGCCTACGATGGCATTTACGCACGCCTTTGCCGCATGCAAACCGAACTGTCCAAACTCCGCGCGTGGTAGCGAATAAAGGTATATAAATGTCTTCACTCCCCAATCTAACCGGCGACCTCTCTTTACTCTCGCCCCGCGACATTCGCCTGTATCTCGACGACTTTGACGATCTCACACTCGACCTGCGCGGTGAAATCCACAAGAGAATTGGTGTCCAGCGCGCTTTCCCGCTCAATGCGTCCACTAAATTCATCGTGCTCCACGATTCAGACGGCGACGAAATTGGCATTGTACGCGACATGGCCGATCTCGACCCAGACAGCCGAGATGCATTGGAAATAGCACTCGAACAGGCATATTTTATGCCTCGCATTCTCAAAATAAATAGCATTGTTTCCAATTTTCATGTACCCACATGGGATGTGGAAACGGATCGCGGGCACCGCGTATTTGAAGTCCCCAGCAGCAAGCGCGACGTGCGCGTAATTGACGACGTGCGCGTGATCCTGCGAGACGCCGATGGCAACCGCTACGAGATCGTCGATTACCGCCGCCTCGACCCCGACAGCATTACATTTGTGGAAACCATTGTTTGAAACCTGTATCTGGGGAACAATCTCTCCCCTATTTTCGTCAAAACCGAAATGAATTGACGCGTTTATTCGCAGAAAGGAGGAGGCATGAAACTCAGTGAATTTGCCATTAATAAACCCATCAGCACCATTATGATTGTGCTCAGTATTATGATGATGGGTTTTATTTCCCTATTCAGGCTGCCGCTCGAATACCTGCCCAGCCTGACATTTCCGCGCATCTTTGTTTCCGTCAATTACCCCTCCTCTTCTCCGGAAGAAATTGAGCGGTTCATCACGCGTCCCATCGAAGAAATCCTCGGCACGCTATCTGGCGTTGAAAGCATCAGTTCCTCATCGAGTGGATCCAGTGCGCGCGTCGGCATGGAATTTGCGATGGATGCCGATATGGACATCATCAGTGTTCACATCCGCGACCGCCTCGATCAAGTTCGCGCCGACCTGCCCGCCGATGTCGATCGCATCGATATTCGCAGCTTCGACACCGAAGACTTTCCCGTTCTCGAATACTCCCTCACCTGGCTTGGCGAAAACAACCAGGAACTCGTCAATGTGTACAATCAGCTAATCCTGCCCAGAGTCCAGCGTCTCGAGGGCGTTGCCAATGTCGTGCTCGAAGGTTTGCGGGAAAAAGACCTCCTCATCGAAGTCGATCAAAAAGCCATGGCAGCCTATAAACTGGACTTCCGCACCATCAATCGCGCCCTGAATAGCAACAATATTAATGTCTCCGCAGGGTATGTCACTGAAGGCAGCAAACGCCTCGCCGTTCGCAGCATAGGCGAGTTTGAAACAGTTGATCAAATTCGCGATCTGCCCATTCGCCCCAATCTCACTCTTGACGACATTGCCAATGTCACATACGATTATCCCGAATCCCGCAGCTTTGAACGCCTCGATGGACGCCCTTCGCTGAACCTTGAGGTCCAGAAAGCCTCAACGGCCAACATGGTCGATGTATGCAAACTCGTGCGTGACGAACTCGCCCTCATCCATGAAGAAGTCGGCAAAGACAAGCTCCGAATGCACATGGTGCGAGATCGATCCATCGACGTGACAAATAGTATCACGAGCCTCAGCCAATCTGCTATTCTGGGTGGTCTGCTGGCAGTCATCGCCATCTTTATTTTTCTTCGCAACTTCCGCAGCACGCTCATCATCGGATCTGCTATTCCCATCAGTGTACTCACCGTATTCCTGATCATGTATTTCATGCGCCAATCCGGATCGAACATCACCCTCAATCTCATTTCCATGATGGGTCTGATGGTTGCCATAGGTATGCTCGTCGATCCCGCAGTCGTAGCCCTTGAAAATATCTTTCGCAAACGGTTTGAAGAAGGACAAGATGCCAGACATGCCGCGCTCGAGGGCAGCGATGAAATCGGGCTTCCAGTCCTCGCCGCATCACTCACGACCATTTGCGTATTCATCCCTGTCATTTTTGTCACCGATTCGCGCACCTCGCTCTTCATGCGCGACTTTGCCGTTACCGTGATCATAGCTGTTATTGCCTCCTTTTGTATCGCGCTCTCACTTATCCCACTGGCAGCCTCTCGCGCATTCAAGCACGATGGGCAACTCCTCGATCGCATTCTCAAGAGCATCGTCGGCCTTGTAGCCGCGCTCGGTCTGGGCACCCTTATTTATTACACAGACTTTGGCAAAATTGATTATGCGGGTATCTGGACAAATGCCAATAGGACCATCAGTGCGCTGCCAGTCTTTGCCAAAATCGGTTTTCCCGGCGTCATTGCCCTGGCAGTCTTTCTCTATTTTCGCTACCGCGCAATCGGTCCCAAAGCCCTCTATGCCAAATTGGTCTCTTCTACGCTTCACTACCGATGGGCAACCCTGTCGGCTGCATGTGTCCTGCTCTTTATGGGCAACTATATCTACGGCAAAGTGGAACAACAACCCTTCCGCTATCAACCCAGTCGCGCTGTAAGACTCACCATTGAAATGCCCCGGAGTTACGATGTAGATAAAGCGCGTGAAATCTTCAAAATTGCCGAAGACATGCTCATCCCATTAAAAGACGAACTCGACATAGAAGCCATTGGCAGCCGATACAGCGGTCGGCGCGGCACACGCCTGACCCTTTATCTCACGCCGGCAGACGAAGGCACACTCACCACTGATGAAGTTCAGCGCAAAGTTATGGCCCTCCTGCCCAAAGACATTCCGGGCGTGCGTTTCAAATCTGGCGGTGGTCGAGGGAGTTCCGCTGTAGGGGCCGGCGTTCAACTCAAAGGACGCAGCCAGGAAACGCTGGCCATTTTGGCCGAAGACATTGAAACCAGCATGCAGGACATGCCCGGCGTTCACGAAATACAGACCAGCCTCGAAAGTGGAACCGAGGAGATTCGCGTCACAGTCAATCGCGAGCGCGCACAGCGCTACGGTCTCTCGCCGCGCGATATTGCAACCACCATCGCCTCTGCGCTCGGTTCGCGCGGTGGCTCCAACTTCAAAACTCCCGACGGTGAAATCGACATCACAGTACTGCTGCGCGAAGAAGACCGCGCCACCCTCGAACAGCTCAAAACAACGGAATTTGAAAGCGACAATGGCGGCATGGTCACCTTCTCCAGCCTGGCGAATTTCGACCTGACAACGGGCACCAACACCATTCGACGCGAAGACCGCATGTCAACCGTAACGGTTTTTGCCAACACAGACCAGCAAGCGGTATTTCGCGTGGGCCAGATTATGAAAATGCGCATGGAAGGCGTGCCCTTGCCCAAGGGATACACCTATGAAATGGACCGCCGCTTCAGATCTATGAATGCAGAACAGAATCAGGACTACGAGACCTTGATTTTAGCACTCATTCTCATTTACATCATCATGGCCTCGCTCTTTGAATCCTATGTCCATCCGCTTACCATTATGTTCTGCATCTTCTTCGCATTCATAGGCGTCGCGCTCGGTCTCTACACCTTCAAAATCGCCATGGACAGCAATGCCAAATACGGCCTTCTCGTGCTCTTTGGCATCGTGGTCAACAACGGCATTGTCCTGGTCGATCACATCAACAGATACCGAAAGCAGGGCCTTACTCGCCGCGATGCCATTATTCGCGGTGGGCAAGACCGCTTGCGTCCGATTATGATGACTGCCACCACCACTATCATCGGTCTGATGCCGCTGGTATTGCCGATGCTCTTTGGCAATGCAGAAGGCACCTCAAGACGCTGGGGACCAATCGGCCTGGTGGTTATTTCCGGGCTGTCCATCTCAACAATTTTAACCCTCGTGCTCCTGCCCACGGTCTATTCCCTCATGGATGACCTCTCCCAATTTGCCAAGCGCGTCACAGCCGTAGCACGCGCGTAATAAAAAAGCCCCAGGCAATCGGTATGGCTTGCCGATTGCCTGAGGCTTTGCGTCTTTCCAGGAAATGCACTAAGCTTCCTCGCGTTGCACCTCCTCCGTTTCATCTGATAATCGATCAACCCCTTGTATCTCACTACCCGCATCGCAGTCAGCTTTAAAAACAGCGCCATCTTCAACGATCAAGACGCCCGTTTGAATTTTCCCAATAAAAGTGGCTTGCGACTGCAAATGCACTTTCTCTTCAGCCACCAGATTCCCCACAATGCGCCCGCTGATCAATGCGTCGCGCACCTTCACATTGGCCTCAATAACACCCGACTTCCCCACAATCAGCGTTCCGGATGACTCGAGTTCCCCCTTCAAGATCCCATCCACACGCACGCCAGCCGCAATTTGAAAATGACCTTCAGAGACTGCCCCACGCCCAATAATGGTATTCATGGTCTTGTCAAAATTTGTGTTGCGCTCCATAAGTCACTCCTCCAGAAGATTACTCGGCATTCAACATAATATAAATCACATTCGTTCGAGTCAATTTCTTTCTTCGAACTTTCCGCTTGACAAGCATTTTTTACGGGCGTACTTTGCGAGCCGTTTTACACCCCAAACCGAGGAGAAACTGTGGCATTCACAATTACCAAAACCGTTCGTCCAAACGCCGTGTGGCAAGAAATGTATCTCCAGATACAAAAAGATCAGCGCGTAATTATCACTGCAGAGGGCCTCTGGTCTCCCGAAATGCGTCCGCTTACCATTGTCTGGTGTGGTCCCGATGGCATTGAAGGGCGTCCCGCCAATGATCAATATCTCTTGCCCGGCACAAATGTGGGAGCGCTCGTTGGACGCATTGGCGACAGCCCTATTCTTTCAGTGGGCAATTATTTCGATTTTTATTCGCCCTACGAAGGCCCGCTATTTCTCGCCATGAATGAAAATCCCGAATACCACAGCCAGGCCGGTTCTCTCCACGCGCAAATCATCTTGTTTGACCTGTGAAACTAATCCGCTTTTTTGCCCGAGAATACGCCCTTTCAGGGCTATTTATCATCCTGCTACTCGGCTTGTGGGAAGTGATCGTGCGAAGTCTTGATGTCGCCGCATTTATACTCCCTCCTCCCTCTCAAATCCTGTCCAAATTTGCCACATCTCATCGCCTCCTGCTCTCTCATGGTCTCGTTACACTCACCGAAGCCCTCGGCGGCTTTCTCACAGGCGCATCATCGGGGCTACTTTGCGCCATTGCAATGGCCCGTTCCCGCCTGATCGAACGGATGCTCTATCCTCTGGTCATCTCCACGCAGACCTTTCCCAAAGAGGCACTGGCTCCTGTCTTTGTCATCTGGTTTGGATTTGGCCTTTTGCCCAAAGTGATTATTGCGGGCCTCATTTCCTTTTTTCCCGTTGTGATCAACACCACGCGCGGTCTCTTATCCGTTGACAAATCCATCCTCGACTTGATGCGGTCGCTCTCGGCCAGCCAACGACAAATTTTTTTTAAAGTGCGCTTGCCCAATGCCATTCCCTATCTTTTTGCCGCACTCAAAATGTGCATCACGCTCAGTGTGATTGGCGCTGTAGTCGGCGAATTTGTCGGCTCCAGTGCGGGTCTGGGCCACCTCATTCGGCTCGCCAATTCAGAACTCGCCACCGATTTGATGTTTGCCGCCCTGCTCGCACTCGGGTGTATGGGCACGGGCCTGTTTTTGCTCGTTGACGGCCTCGAAAAAACAGCCCTGCGCCGTTGGGGCGGCGCCGTTGAAACCATAGGTCGCTAAAAGGAGTATTCCCATGCAAAAAATATTCATTGCTATTGCCCTCGCACTCATCACCCTATCCTGTACAGATACAGAAAAAACAAAAGTGCAATTCATTCTCGACTGGAAAGCACAGATGGAACACGCGGGCTTTTTTGTCGCCAAACAAAAGGGGTTTTACGAACAAGAGGGACTTGAGGTCGAAATCCTCGAAGGCAGTGGTGCCCCCACTTCAGCTCGCGTCGTGGGCAACGGCACCTACAAACTCGGCGTGGCCAGCGGATCGGCAACTGTTATGGCGAGGGTGCGCAACATTCCCATTGTATCGCTCGCAGTAATCAATCAGCAAACCCCGGTGGTCGTTTATTCACTCGTAGAAAAAAATATCACAACACCTGCAGATCTAATCGGCAAAAGCATTGGCGTCAATATCGGCGGCACGAAACACCGCGAATTTCAAGCCTTTTTACGCCACCAGAATATCCCCGAAGAAGACATACAACTCATGGGTATGAGCGAAGCCAGCCCGGCGCCGCTCCTCGCAGGTCAAGTCGATGCCATGCTTGGATATACCGAAGATCAACCCGTCACAGTCGAACTCCAGGGTCACGCAGTCAATCGCCTTGCCCTATCGGATTACGGCATCGATGTATATAGCACCAACATCATTGCCAATGAGTCTTTTCTCAAAGAAAATCCCGAACTGGTCAAACGCTTTTTGCGGGCGAGCCTGCGCGGATGGCAACACGCCGTCGATCATCCCGAAGATGCGGTAGCAGCCTACATGGCCGCGCGTCCCGAAAGCGATGAGGCCTTCAATCGCGCCAATTTCAAATATCTGATTCCTCTATTGCAAAGCGCCGACACACAACAACAGGGCCTGGGCGCCCAGACAAAAGCAAAGTGGCAACAAACACAGGACATCCTCCACAGCCTGGACATGATCGACCAAAAAGTCGATCTCAACCTGCTCTACACCACGGCATTTATGCCTGAGTAAAGTCGGGAGTCAACCGCAAACCAACCGCCTGCTCATAAGCATACGCCAGGCGCAAAATCCGAGCCTCGTCATAAGGCTTGCCAATAATCTGCAAACCAATGGGCAAATTTTCATCAGACCATCCACACGGAACCGACACCGCGCATAAACCCAAAAAATTGACCAGCCGCGTCGTCAACCTGACGGGCGCAACATCGACATCTGCAACACGCGGTGCAACCGTCAACATCGTCGGACAAATCACGGCATCCACATCTCGCAGGGTCTCGCGGGCAGAGATTCGCAACTGCTCGCGCCGTTGTAAAACTGCCGCATAATCTGGCGCAGAAAAAGACGCGCCATGTGCAATCCGCGCGCGAATGCGCGGATCCATCATCTCGCCATACTCTGCTATAAAATTACCGTGGCACGCATACCCCTCCACGCACATAATCATCGCACTGCCGCGCCCATCAAGCTCTTCGTCTAACTCCTCTCTCGCCTCGGGAAATTGGAATTCCTCCACATTGACCCCCAATTCACACAAAACCTCCGCCGCGGCTTCTACTGAAGCGATAACCTCAGCATCTGCCCCATCGCAAAACGGATCGCGCACAAATCCGACGCGCAACCCCTCCACATCTCGCTTCAGCCAGCGAACCACATCCACCAGCGGTTGATTTAACGTCACTGGATCAGCCGCATCAGGCCCCGCAATCGCTTCAAACACCAGCGCGACATCTTCCACACATCGCGTCAAAGGTCCCATGCTATCCAGCGTCCACGAAAGCGGCATCGCGCCAGCGCGGCTCACCCGCTCCAGCGTGGGCTTGAGACCCACGACACCGCAAAACGACGCCGGGATCCGAATAGAACCACCCGTATCTGTACCCATCGCAACAGGCACCAACCCCGCCGCCACAGCCACCCCCGACCCACTGCTCGACCCACCCGGTACGCGTTCTGATCCCCAGGGATTCGGCGGCGTGCCGTAATGGGGATTCAAACCATAAGGCCCAAACGCGAGTTCCACCATATTGGTCTTACCCATCAACACGGCACCGGCCTGTGAAAGACGCTTTGCGACGGTTGCCGAATCCTCCGGTACAAATGTATCCCATACTTTTGTCCCTGAAGTCGTGCGAATACCCGCCGTGTGAAATAGATCTTTAAGCGCGATTGGAATGCCGTGCAAAGGCCCCAAATCCGATCCCGACCGCAACATCGCCTCCGCCGCCTGTGCCTCGGCGCGAGCGCGTTCTGCCGTAACTGTAATAAACGCCTTTGTCTGATCGCCGTATTCGTCAATGCGATTGAGCAACGCATCTACCACCTCAACCGGCGATACATCACCCCCCCGATAGCGCGCGCCCAATTCCGATAGGGTTGCAAAATGCATATCCACAGTCAGATATCCTCTCCAGGCGACCACGTCACCCGCCCGGCAATCATGTCCTCTAACAACACAAGCTCCCCACCGCGTTCGGCAGATGCATTGGCTCCCAGTACAGCCGCCAGACTGTTCAGCGCATCGCCATACGAACTCCGCATCGCAGTGCGATCTCCCTTCCGTATCGCACCGACAAATGCCTCTGTCTGAAACGCAAATGCATTGGGACGGCCATCCCACGCCGCGACTTCTTCACCATTCAACACGACATTTTGCGCCGACCACTCGAAAAGCGCGTCGTCGGCAACAACTGTCACCTCGCGCCGCGCATAATTCACATTGGTTAACACCCGCGATGTAGTTGCATTGGCAACCACACCGCTCTTAAATCGATAATTCACATCATAAACATAAGGCATATTGATCGGCTCTGGTCCCTCACCTTCTGCACGATAAAAATAAAACGCCGACACCGCTTCGATATCGCCCAGGAAAAAACGCAACAGATCGATCAGGTGAATCGTATTTTCCACGTACGATCCCCCACATAGAGCCATGCGGCTCGTCCAGTATCGGATATGCCGTCCGCTGTAAAACAACTGCACCTGTGCGTGCCTCGGAATCCGCGCTTCAAGCATCGCCTTCAGATATTCAGATGAAGGATAATATCGACTCATGAACCCCACCTGGGAAACAATACCCGCGCGGTCAATAGCCTCGTTAAATGCCACAGCCTGAGCCATATCCAAACTTTGCGGTTTCTCCACAAAAAGAGCGATCCCCTTCTCCGCAGCGATCAACTCCGCATCCGTATGCAAAGCCGGGGGCAAACACACATAAACCCCGTCCAATTCCTCTTTGTCGAACATCTCGCGGTGATCTGTGTAAACAGATTTCGCGCCCCACACCTTTGCCTGCTCAGACGCAACGCCCTGATCCACATCGCAAAATGCCTGCAACACCACCTCGCCCTTTTCGACCAATTGGGAGAGGGCTGGCAAATGTGCATTCTGCGGAATATGACCCAATCCGATCATACCCACTCGAACGGGTTTCATATACTATCTCCCTTCTATCTCTGCAATCAATTCTCGGGATAATTTCCCACCATCCGACACACGCACACAATCCTCTAACTCATCAATATCCGATACCCCGCACAACAACATCGACACCCGATTGTCCGACAACAAATAGCGCAAAGCCGTGCGCGTCATGGGTTCATCCACACCTTCAACAATTTTCTCCACCCGCATTAAATTGTCATACAAATCGGCAAATCGCCCCTGCGCCATCCACTGCTCCCGTTTTGAACCCAACAACCCCGCGTGCAATGGCGAAGCACAAATCACGGCAACGTCTTCTGATGCTGCCGTGGGAACCAATTCCTCAGTTGCTTCTCGCGTCAGCAAATCGTACTTGCAAAACGTAATCACCGAAACAAAAACATCGGTCTCTTTGAGCACCCGAGACATCAAATCCAGATCAGAACCCGTCAGCCCAATATAATCGCAAATTCCCTGAGACTGTATCTCCAACAATGTCTCCACAGTTCGCCCCACATCAAACAACCCGGTCCATCCGGCTTTTTCGGCTTCGTGCACCTGCAAAAGATGCACGTGATCGCGCTTTAACCGCTTCAAACTCGCATCGAGACCGCGCCATACCGCATCGCGTGTATAGTCAAATGGCTCGGGATAATACCCCACCTTTGTCGCCAGATAATACGGCTCTCGCACACCCGACAGCGCGACGCCCAGCACCTCTTCGCTGCGCCCGCGTCCGTAAAGCGGTGCGGTATCGAAATAATTCACACCCAATTCCAGCGCCCGCTCCACCACCGCCACGCCATGCGACACCGGTTTTAGCCCCATCTCCGGACGCCCGTAGAACCACGACCCACCAAGCCCTATCTCGCTGACCTCCCATCCCGTCTTGCCAAATATCCTGTATTCCATTTCATTCACCGATACCATCGACACAACGTGACATCCGACACAGAAAACGTATAGAGAATACGCAATGCCCACATCTCTACCACAGTGCGAACAAAGCCCCACTTGCGCCACCGCCGTGTGGAACTGCATACCCGTGCATTGAGCATCACAAATTTGCCCACACGCGCCACACGCGAGCAAAACTCGGAATCCTCAAACAACTGCAAGGGTGGAAATCCCCCCACAGCGTAAAAAGTCTCTCGCCGGACATAAATCCCCTGATCGCCATAAGTAATCCCCAAATATCGGGAGCGCAATGTGCTCAAAAGCGCAACCAACCGAAAACCAATCGTCTTCTCCGACAACCCGAGCCGAAATCGCCCGCCCACCACACCGGATACGCGCAACGAGTCGCGTATCAACATCAACCCATCAGAGGGCAAAAATGTATCGGCGTGTAAAAACAAAAACACATCGCCCGTCGCCCTTTCCACACCGGCATTCATCTGCAGCGCCCGCCCTGCTTTCCCTACCTGAACCCATTGTGCCCTACCAAGTGCCTCAACCACTTCCTGCGTGTCATCCGTACTCCCACCATCTACCACAATCAGTTCCACATCCTCAACACCGCAAAACTGTGCCAGACACGCGCCGATAACAGCTTCTTCATTTAGAACGGGAATAATCACACTGATCTGCACACCGACTCCGTTATTTTTTTAGTACATCAAAAAACTGCCGACCATAACTAATCAGTGAAACAATGAGAAACACAACACTCAGACCAATCAGCGCGGGCTTGAGCACATCGGCATCCCACAAATAGGCCAAAAGCAACCCACTCAGCACCAGCGTTGTAACCTTGCCCCAAAAATTGGAGGACAACAACACATCGTGTCGCTTGACCAGATACATCCCCGCAAAAAAAATCACCACATCGCGCACCAAAACAACCACAACCAGCCATACGGGTAAATCTTTGAACACAACCATGGCAATTGTAATCGCCCCAACAGCTACCTTATCGGCCAGAGGATCGAGAATCTTCCCCCACTGTGAAATTTCACCCCACCTGCGCGCGAGCCACCCATCTATCCAATCGCTGACAATCATCACCACCACCACGCCGAATGCTTCCCATACGCGATCCGCCCCCAATGAGATAAGCCACACAGCGGGCAGAATCAGCACCGCGCGCAACAAACTAACGGCATTTGACAGCGTCCAGAAACGACCGCGTTCAGAACTTTCCATACAACACCTCATGACAACATCAATTTCAGCCCAATTCCCAGAACCAGAACCAGCACACTGCGGTTAAACCACACAGGGGACAACCGCCGATTCAAAAACAAACCGACCGCAGCCCCCAGGAACAAAGCCGGTAACATCCACACATCCATCACCAAACTCTGGAAATTGATCAATCCCAAAAAAACATAAGGCGTCAACTTCAAAAGATTCAAAGCAATGCCAAAAATCCACGCAGTACCCACAAACGTGCGCCCAATCAGACCCTGTGGCAACAAATACAACATCAAAATCACGCCCCCCGCAGAAACCAATGTGGAAACCGCCCCCAAAGTCACGCCAACGCCAAAACGCATCCACGGTCCCGGCGGTTTCACATTCACCAGCACCCGGTCCCTCATGGTCTGTAGCACTGCAAAAATACATGCCAGAGCGCCCAACATGCGCCGAAACCAGACCTCTGGCACAATATCCAGAATACCCGCACCAATCAAAATACCCAGCACCATGCCGGGCATCAATGCCTTGACATGGTCCCCAACCCAGTGCCCCCAGTAGTACCGCGCACTGATCACATCGGTCGCCAGAGAAAGTGGCAAAACAAGCCCCAGCGCGGACTTCGCGGGCACTGCGAGCGCGAGAACCGGCACAGCTACCACACCAATGCCACCGCCAAATCCCGCACGCATCACGCCAATCAAAAAACCACCAACCCCCAACACGACAAAATCAATTATATCCAAACAATCCACCTTCACACTTCATCCTTCACACTTCCTCTCCATATCTCAAACGCATTTGCCGCAGGTCCCACCAGAAACAGCGCGTAAAACGGCGCGTAAATCGCTTCATTCAAGCGCAAAACCATCTCGACAAAAGCCACCAGAAACGCGACAAAGCACTGTCCTTTTCGCGTCAACACAGTCGTTCTGGGATCTGTAATCATAAAAAAAATGAACAACTGATACATCGGTCCTGTAATCGGTGCAATACTCGTCAAATACGCCTGCCCGGTAAATGCGCAGCGAATAAGAGCAAAGGCCAAAAACGAAATAACATATACCGCGCAAATATGAAACCGCCTCAATCGCCAGAGCGCAGCACTCCCCAGAATCCAGATAATTACCATTGTCCATAGGGTATTGCCCCACTGAATGCTCAACCCCGCCACCACTTCAGGGGCGAGAAACAGCATAATACTCACCCCAAAATTGGACGGATTCCACAAATGCCTGCCGCGCCATCGCAACACATACTTAGATGCAATAGACAACACACTGCACAACACATAAGGCCAAAACAGAGGCGAGCGGATCAAAATGCCCACACTGATCCCGGTAATATACGCACTGACCAGCCCCGGCCACACACCCCACGTCAACCGGCCCAATGCAAATTCCGTCAGCACGCTACTCAGGATAGCTGTCAGCGTCTGCCCCAGGCTCTCCAAAAAGCCAAAAGTAACCTGTCCCCCAATCAGAATGCACGTAATCAATGCCGGCGACAAATAGCGGCTTTGCAACCCCGCCCAGACCGACTGCCAGAACCCGCTCGCTCGATCCATTTCAATTCTCTAAAATCCGATGCATCCGCCGCACATCGGGCGCGTAAAACATCTGTACCTGTCCCGACGGCCAGCGTATTGAAACGCTATCAACCGCCACGCCCTCGCCTAAACCAAAATGCAGCGGGCGTTGATTCTGTGCGGCATAGCCGCTACCGCCCAACACCTCCTGCACCTGCACCTCGTCATTCCAAAACACCTGCACCCGCGCCCCAATCGCACTGCGATTGCTCTGCTGCCCAACCAGCTCGAATCCAATCCAGTTTGCCTCTGCCCGCACTGTGTTGCGGTACAACAAAAGCGGTCCCCGCTGATTGGCCACCACCACATCCAGTACCCCCCGGTTCCACAGATCGGCCAGAGCCACAGCTCGCCCATCGAATCGATCCCGAACACCCACTGCCTGTGCCACCTCGACAAATTGTCCCGCCCCGTCGTTCACCCAAACGCGCTTGGTCTGATGACCTGCCAAACTTCTGCCTCGCATCGGAGGCCAGTTTTTCGCATCAGAAATAATCGCGCTATGCCCGCCCGCCACCTGAGAAAAATCGTACCAATAATTCCCATTTCCATCTGCCGAAACATACCCATTGGTCAAAACGAGATCCAGCGCCCCATCGTTGTTCAAATCCCCAAACTGCGCGCCAAAACTCCACCCACCCAGATCCACGCCCATCGCCCCGGCCAGATTTTCAAACCGCAAGGTCTCGTCTCCCATGGGCACCCACAAATTATTCCCCTGAATGAGAACACCCGCCTGAGATATATTGGTCTCGTAAATTGCCAGATCTCCTCGATTCAGCACATCGCCAAATGCGGCATTCATACCGCTCTTAGGCTGGCGCCCTACCCCAGCTTGCTCTCCCATCTCGACAAACTGCTTCCCCCCCTCGTTCACATACAACTCGGAAATCCCGTAATCATTGGACAAAAACAAATCGGGAAACCCGGAGCCGTTCAAATCCGCTGCCGCCACCGCCAGAGTCCATCTTCTGCTCCTGATCCCGACCCTCATCGTCACATCTTCAAATGTCCCATCGCCCGAGTTCCTCAGCAAATACTTTCGCCCTCCATTATTCGCATATTCAAAACTCTCCGGCATCATCCGCGTAGTCTCCAAATCCCACAAATTCAGGGACTCGGGCCAGTAACCCGCCACAAAAATATCCAGATACCCATCGCAATCGTAATCTACCCAAATCGCACTCCCGGCATTGATCCACCCGGGCAAACTCGCTGTTTCCGTCACGCGCTCAAACGCCTTCCCCTCCAGATTGCGAAACAACTCGGGACGGCCCCATTTATACAAAAACAAATCTTCGAACCCATCGTTGTCATAATCCCCCCACACGGACCCCATACTCACACCCGCCCGATTCACATCTGCCACGCCCAAATCGGTCGCTACATCGCGGAAACCCGTTCCCTCTATATTGCGATACAACCGATTCAAACTACCCCTGCGACTACTGGCCACATACAAATCCTGCCAACCATCCCGGTCGTAATCCACAACCGATACCGCCGCGCCCATTGAAGCAATAATCGGCATAATATGATCCAGCTTTGCATCCAACACAGGAACTTCATGTACAAAATCAATCCCCACCTGTTTTCCAACTTCTTTCAGGTAAAATCCATATCGCTCAGAGCCTGTGCCACTCACTTTCTCCTCTTGCTCACCACCCCACTTCATCGCGCCCAATGCCACCAGCAACAGCCCAAAAAACACCACCACCAGAATCCGTACGACGCGATTGGGACGCCTCCCATCTGTACTGCTATCTTCCCGATTCATGGCCTGTCATTCCTCAGTGCCCGATCAAACCAATCGGGCGTCACATACCGCGTGTGAAACCGCTGCCAGTCCTCTGCATTGCGCTTAAACACCGGATCATCTTCAAGTGTTTCAGGCGCGCGATCATAAGACAAAACCCCATGTGCCGGCAAGGGCAACACCGTCGTTGAAAAAGCCGTATTATAATCGCCATCCTTAACCCATCCGTCGCCTTTCAAAACAAAATTCCGCACCTGCTCTCCAGGATTGGGCAAAGCAGCAAACAGCAACTGGATTTCATCTCCCGCATTCACAATCGCATATCGGTCATCAACCTGTGCCAGCAATGGCTCTACATCTCCATATCGCGTGTAATACCCCACGAGATCTCGCCACATTTGAGAAGTCCCACTAAGCACGTCATAATCCGGCACCTCGGGCGAACTCACATCTGCCGTCACATGAGAAAACCCGCGATAACGCAACTGCGCGCGCGCCAAAGGCACAGATTGAATCGTCATCACACTGTCTTCAAGCGGCACGGCCCACGCCAAACGATCCCAATAAATTTCCAAATTGGTCTGCAATCTAAATTTTCGGGGAATATCTCGCGGAAAAACACCACTCAGATCGATCAACACCGTCTTGCGCTTTCCGGCAGGAAAACCCAGATCGGGATACACGACGCGCCAATCAGTCCCATCAAATACATGCAGTGAAAGTCCCTGGGGCGGCGGATGGCTACCCTGTCCCAGCGCCACATTGATCGAACTATCCGTCGGGTGAATCCATCCTTGACCGACCAGCCACAGAGAACCTTCTCTGGGCACCTCGTCTCCCACCACCACCTCCACATAGTGCTCTCGCGTCACCCCTTGATACATACCCCGCCCAAAAGTATCCACATACTGTCCATCCCGAACCCGCACCCTATCGGTCATATCGCGCCCTCGATCATCTTTCACAATGACAAAAGGGCGGGGCTGCGTAGTCGCGTAAATCTCAAGTGATGGCGCAACCTGGGCAAAACGCTCATCCACAAAAATCGACGTTCCCTCGGGATGATCAACCGCAACGAGAGACACCCAATCGACAAAATGCGTCTCCCACAACTCGCCCGTAATCCGGATATCGTACACCCCATTTTGAGCAGCCAATTGATCACCTCTGATCTTCACCCAATCTTCCGTCTGAGCAATACCCGCAACCACCTGGGCATTGATCCGCATGCCCAGAGGTGACCGCCACAAAAAATCCGTTACAAACCCCATCTCCGACCCATTGTGCGCAAAAACCCAGGGACACGACCCCTTCAACCGCTGTACAGCACGCACCACCTGATCCACCTCCAGATCAAACTCCACCTGAGGCATCCCATTGGGCCACACAATCCGCACGAGATCTGCCCCCGTATAAGTCCCCAACCCAAAATGCACCACTGGATCCGTCACCACTTGCTTCTGGTAAAACACACCAGAACGCAACTCCATTTCTGAACCCAAACCCAGTGCATTGATCCGCCCATCGCCCAGTGCCTTTCCGCCCTGGGGACGAATCGCCTGCCAGTGATACGCCAAATTGCCTCGATTCACCAGTTGCAACGCCTCGCCTGCATTCGAAACACCCAGCAAATCGAGCCGACCATCGCCCGTCAAATCCGCCACACCAGTCACTCGTGCTTGCAGGTCCAGAGCATGATAAGTCGCCTCCGACGCCAGATAGGCGCGTTTGCCAAACACCAGATCCAGCGCGCCATTATTATCCAGATCCGCTATGAGAAGAGGAACAGGACCAGTGGTTGAATTCCCTTGAATCAGCGTGCGTATCTCCCCTTGCGACACAGCGATCACAGCGCCATCTCGATCTACAACCACGCGCTCTAAGCGCCCATCTCGATCCAGATCTCCCGCGCTTAACGCAATCCCATTTACCGCCTTTTTTGACCCCGGTGTAAATACACCCGCTCTCTCGTTGATCGCCTCGATCAACTGCCCTTCCCGATCCAGCATCGCCGCATCGGGATCGCCATCTCCATCGCAATCTACCCACACAAAACCCCTCAGTCCATCTACATTACCGAAGAGTTCTCGCGCTACAAACGAACCATCCCCATTATTCTGCAACACGAGAGGCGGCCCTGTAGAACGCCCCAACACGAAATCGACATCGCCATCCATCTCTACATCCGCTCCCCAAACACCAGCCATCTCTCTTTCGTCCAACCCGATGGAATCTGTCACATCCTCAATCCCACCATCCCCAGTACGCCGAAACAATCGAAAACCCTCTGACCCCACCAGCGCCAGATCTAACGCAAAATCGTTATTCCAATCAACCGTCAGCATCCCATCCATCCCCGACACATCGGAAAAATCGAGCGCAATCCCCTCCGTTCCCCGCACTTGAGAAACACTTGCAGCAACCACCTCTACCTCTTCTTTCGACCAGAAAGGCTTGAGCACCTGCCAATCACTTCCCTCCAAACCCGCAACGAGTTCGGGTTCAAAGTACATGTCCAAATCCGCAGGCGACGGCATAGCCTGGGGCGCCCTGAGCTTCAAAAATTCAACCACGGGATCTCCCAGGCGTTCAGCCGGGACAATCAGCGCATCCAGAGCGCGTCGATACATCGGATCGCGCAACAACACATTGTGCAAAAACATCGCCTGCAAAGTGCTCTCCCCTTCCGCCTCACCCTGCAACCGTTGCAACTGCACCTGCGCCGCATCTGGCCAGCCTTCTGCCCACGCGCCCAACTTCTCCACCGATGCGCGCAGAGCCTCTTCATCGCCCCGTTTGCCCGCCTGCCTCGCCCGCTCCAGCCACAACGCAGGATTGTCCGGCACCTGTTTAATCAGGGCTTCCAATTGCACCCAAACCTCCTGATCGCTACCTGCTCCTCCTCGCCGTTCAACCTCCTTTATCAGCGCGTACTGCGCCTTCACAAGCCCCTGTTGCGCCGCTTCCTCAAAAAACGCGATAGCAGCATCGGATTGTCCTCTACTGCGCTCAACCAATCCCTGTAACATCGAGATCGCACCGCTCTCGGGCATCTGTGAACGCGCTGTCTCCAGGTCTTTTGCAGCCCCGTCGTAATCCCCGCGCCGCAACCGCAACACCCCGCGATTTGCCCACGCAGCCGGCTCATCGGGTTCCATTGTAAGGGCACGGCTCAAACTGGCATCCGCCCGGTCAAAAGCACCCACCTCCAGCGCGAACACACCCGTATAGAATGCAGAGACATAATCCGCGGATGGCGTAGCCATCTCCTCCTCTCCGCATCCAAGCCCCAACACCACCAACAACCCGATCATGCGACGAATATCAAGCATCGTGCTCCTTCCATCCCGGTATCGAAATATCCATCCGCCGCTCAGGCGCATAGATCCTATCGCCCTTATAAGGCGTATCCTGCGTCAAAATATAAATTGCGCCCTCGTACACATACGTAATCTCATCCCTCGGATCTCCCACCACATCTTCTATAACCCCACCCGACCAATCGAATGGCACTCCCTCGCACACGGGTTTGATCACCTTGCGACACGCCGCGTCGTAAAACCCGAATGCTTCCGCGCTGGTACTGAGAAACAACAACTCGTGTCCATCGCCTACCCAGTTCACAGCCGGTCCACCCTGGCTCGTGTTATCCGGCTCCATCCGGGATAGCGGATCCCCCTGCCCATTCACCAGATTCATAATCCCATAAGTTCCCCACCGATCGCCCATCCACATCTCCAACCCCGGCAAATCGGGTCTAAAATTCCCCGCGTAAATCCCCTGCACATGCCCATAGCGGTGGTGCCGCAACAAAGTGCCATCCCGCGCATCCACCAGGAAAAATCCCGGATCGCTCCCCGCAATTCCGACCTCTGGCCCATTGCTCTCATCCCCATCCAATTCCCCAAAAGAAGCGTGGTCAATATGTCCTGCACCGCCAGAATCCTCGATGTACTCCGCCCCCTCCATTGTCCAGAGATGATTGCCATCCCCATCGTACAGATCGTAACCGGGCAAAATTTCGTCTCGACCATCTCCATCCACATCGTAAAACCAGATATACATCCCATACCACGCATTGTGCGCATCCTGCCGCCAGCGCAAGTTCAAATTTTCGTCAAATGCCCAGATCGAATACCCGGTGCCCGCACCGTCACCATCCCGCAAAATCAAATCCTGCGCCTTCTCTGTCTTTCTAATTTTACAGGGCCAGATCACCCTGAGCGAATGCAAAACATCTCCCATGCTCGCATTCCTGTATCCCCGATACGGTCCCGTCCTCGGCAATTCTGTTTCCGCTGTCACTTCACCCGACTTTCCACTCACCAGCTTTAACCGATCATCCTCAATACCGATAAAATCTTCCACCCCATCCCCATCCAGATCGTGTACCACAGATCTTTGCAGCCCTTTTGCAGCGGAAAAAGTCCGATCGTATTGCACTTCCCCGTCAAAATTCAAGCACGCGACGCGCACGCCTTCATCCGTCTCCTTCTGCAACACAATTTCCTTTTGCCCCGCCCCTCTAAAATCGCCGTATCGGACCTCACACGGCCAGAACTCGCCGATATCAATCCGCTTCCACAGCACGGGCTTCGGATACTTCTCCGCCTCCTCTGCCACCTCTTTTTCATAGGCGTCTAATCGACTCACATACGCGGCATTGGCAGATGCACTCGTTGTAGCGCGCACCGCGCGCATGCGACTTCGCGTATTTGTACGCACGCCCACCTTCCCCGTCGGAAAACGATCGTCATAAGCCACAAATGCCTGCTCGCCATTCACATAACACGCAAACCGCTCGCCCTCACACACCACTTTTAGCGCGTAATACTGTCCCCTATCAAATCCATTGGGCAGATCCGCAAGCATCGTCCACGCCTCGTCTTCTCTCCGATAGAGCACAAACCGATCAAATCCCTCCATACAAAAATAATAATACTGCCTCAAATCCTGATACCGCACCATAACCCCCGACCGGGCGACAATCGCGTGGGGATCGTCATTCCCCGGCTGGGTATATGCGTTCAACTGTCGCACCTGCGCTTCCACCGTGTAATCCCCCCACAGCGGCTCACCCGCCACCAGGCACCGATCCGATTTGGCAGTGTGCTCCAACACCTCTGTGTCGCCATCTTTCACCACCCGATAGTTGCTCAGCATATTCCACTTGGGGGGCGCGACCAGCGCATTCCCCCAGCCCTTGAAATATTGCTCCTCTATACTCTGATCCGGTTCTGTCTTATCCAGCACCGTCCCCAGCGGACATCCCGTTAGGTCAATCTCCGCCAGCAATTGTTCATTGTTTGCCATGACTCCCTCCGAGTTGAAAAAATGGAAACTACATCGACGCGATATCTCTTATCCTGCCATCGATAAACCTGAACTCAAAATACATGCACCACATGTCCCTGCCCCGGAAACCAGACCAGGTCCACCACAAAAGACAGCGTTACTGCCAGGGCATATCCAACCAACAGACCAATAAAAAAAGGCTGCCACTGGCGGTACAACACCATCCCCCCTCCCTTCAGCAACAACCCCTTGACCGCCCAAACCAGAAAGGCCGAAAACGCCAGTTCCCGTGTAAAATTGGTGCCGGGAATGGTCAGCCCGATCGGGTGAAGCGGCCACCTCGGAAACCGATAACGCAAAAAACTCAGCAGTCCCATCAGCGCGGCACCCATACCGAACAGCATCAGTCGGGTACTGTCCGTACCCTGTGGCGTCTTCATCTTGGCAACCGCCGCATTAAAGGCCGCTTTGTTCCCACTTCTATAGGGCCACACATCAAAATGATAGGCTCCGTGGACATAGGCCAGGTGAAGTGTAAATGCAAGCGATACCACTACACTCAGCGCCAGGCCAAATACCACAGCCCAGAGCAGAAGGCGTCGATTGCCACGCACAAAATCTGCCAGCCGTGCCCCGTGTACCACCCCGGGCATAAACAGTCCCCGGTAGGAAATCAACGCATAGGAAAATGCCAATGCCGTCATCGTCGCCCCCGACAGGGTACGCGTACCCAGAGCAGCCATCGTAAATGCCTGACCGCTCAGCGGGGTGCGCACATAAATCAACCCGGTCTCCGCCACGATCTTGGCTACTCCCACATACGTCACCAGCGTTGCTAAAATACACAGAATGGCGGCACCATAGGCCATCCCCGCCGCGTGTAACCACAACACCAGGTACCCCAGTCCGATAAACAACCCCCATACCGCCGCCCGGTAGCCCATCATCTCATCTGAATCTCCGGCGTTCCGATCCCCTCTAAAAGCACTGCGGAACGCGGTGTAAAAGTGCCTCCGGGCCATCCACAACCCCCAGCCCACAAATACGGTCAACGCCCCGAACCCCTCCCAGCCCGCCACCTCGTATGACGAGCCCCAACTATCGGAGTTCTTCAAACCAAATCCCAGACGCCTTAAGATACCCACCTGAAATACATTCAGTACATAAAAAAACCAGACGCTAAACAACACTTCCAGGTTGGCAAAATACACAAACCCGATCGTAAACAAATTGAGCTTGATCCGGATCCCGGGGAAATTGCGACCCAGTGGTAGCGATGTTCCAGACCGGTAACTGCCCGTGGGAAATTTAGGTGCCCCAGGAGAAAAATACGACAGGATGTTCCAGGCAATCATCCCAAATCCCGTCACAGCGCCCGACCAGAACAACCTTCCCCCAATCATCCGTATCCCGTGTTTTGGCGCCGAGACCAGATCCACCGCCACATTTGCCAGCGGATAGACCAATCGCTCGTGATCCACCCACTGCCGCCGCAACAAAACCGCCAGACAGATCGACACACACGCCGCTGCACCGATAAAACTCAGCCACCAGAACAGTGGCAAAACCCACTCTCCCCACGGCACGGCCTGTCCGGGCGGTAATCCCTCAAAAAACCATGTCATCGCCCGCCCGTCTTCCGAGGGCGCCATCCACGGTCTGATGTGATTGTGCAGGTAGGGTGCCCACCCATTCTCCGGTGTAGCAAAATAAAATGGCGCCGCAAGAATCCCCAACAAATACCCCGGCAGTCCGTCTGCCGCCGGGACCACCGCACTGACCAACCCCATCGTCAACGCCACCAGCAAATCCGAACGTCCGAACGCCCACTCGGGTTTTTTCGCTTTGAGCACCGGATTCACAATCAGAGCACACAGCACAAAGGGCACAAATAGTGCCAGCGCAAAATTGCTCATGTTCAACCGGGAGGCCCGCACAATAAACTCAGAATAGGTAGCCCAAACGCTCACCAGCACCACAAAAAACGCCCCCAGAACCACCGCGCGAATCTTAAACCGATCGTCTCGCACCTGCGCCATTTATTTCACCTCAACGCCCCTCAACGCCTCAATCCGCCAGCCAAATTCCTCCTCCAATTCTTTTGTCCATCCCAGCTTCAGAAAAGCGATCTGCCCCTCCCGGTTGAGAAACCAGGTTGTGGGAAAGCCCTGAATCCCTGCTTTATTCACATATCCGTCATCGAGCAGAACCGGGAAAGTATAACCCTTTTCCTCCATCCACGGCGGAACCGACTCGGGATCGCGATCATTATTAATCGTCAAAATCGCCACATCTGGATCATCCTTGTAATGCTCGTACAAATTCTGAAACTCCGGCATCTCTTTCACACACCACCCACACCATATCCCCCAAAAATTGATCGCCACGACCTTTCCCTTCAAAGAAGTCAGTGATACTTGCTTACCCTTTAATGTCTTTAAATTGAACGCAAGAGCGGATTCTGGAGACTCAATCCGAGAAGACAGGACCTCTTGTTTGCGCGTCTCTCGATCCGAAGCTCTCAAAGGTTTTAAGTAATCTTCGTACCCATCTAAACTCCCGTGTCGCTTCAAATAAAGTGACTTCAGAGCCTGATCATTGGGATTTTTACCCGATGATGGGATTACTATACCCATTTTGTAAAATATTTCCGCCTGATCGAAATTGTCCATCGCCTCGTAAACCTGCCCCAAATGGTAAAGTATGTCCTCATCTTTGGAATTCAACTCATGGGCACGCATCAATTCTCGTTCGGCATCTTCCAAACGCCCTTCCTGAAAAAACACCCATCCGAGAGCATCCGCCATCGTCCCGGTCATCCCATTTATGGCCTGTTGATACTCTTCCTCTGAATCGAAGTACTCCCTCTGGCTTTTTAGTTTTTCCCGTCCTGCCGCAACACCATCCCGGGCAATCTGCTCGGCCTCTCGATAATACGATGTGCGTTCCGCCAGTCTAATCGCACCCCTTGGAAATGTGATATGCGGGTTGAGGTTCTCATATTTAACCATACCCTGCACCACATCCAGAGTTTCTTCCGCCGATACAGTAGAATCTCCTCCCATAGAAAAGAAAAGGTTCAGATACGCATCTCCCAACAACCCTTCATTATGGTGTCGGGGTCGTGCGATAAACGCCCGCAACAGGTCCTGATACGCCTCCTCTTGCTCGGGATCCTGGAAACCCTCTTCACCAGCGGCATCTTCCACCGCGCGATAGCGCTGCACCAGCACCCACTCCGCCTCCTCACTTTCACCATAGGAACTGAGAATGCGATCCCCAAACATTTTTGCCTTTTCCACATCTTCCAGTCGCAAATAGAAATCGTGCAATGTCTTTAGAGAAACCACATCTTCTCCTCGCGCGTTCACAAACGCACCGGCATCAGCCTCAATCTCTGCGAATTTCTCTGCTTCAGACTTATTTTTAAGTCGCTCAATCGCCCGCCAGAACCGCAGATGTACCTTTGCATCTGTGGGTGCCAGTTGCGCCGCTTTCTGGTATAGCGGATAGGCTTCATCATAACGACGCATCACAGCCAGATAATAGGCCGGTCGAAAATAGCCATTTGCATTGCCGGGATCGGCTTTGCGCGCTTCTGCAAACGCCTTCAGGCAATCCTCAAACCTTTCGCTATCGCCTCCCCTATTAGAAGTATAGTACAGCGCATTTCCCTTAACGACCAGAAGCCTGGCTGGATTCTCAACTCGCGTTTTATACTCATCCACAAAAGTAATCGCATTCTCTTTATTGCTTCCATACAGCACATCTGCTCTTGTATTGATGACATCCGCATGGTCAGGTAACATCTCCAGAGCTTTTTCACTGGCTAAAAGAGCCTCATCCCTACGCTCTTTACCAAGTCGATCAAGTGCGCTCGCAAGCGCGACCCAACCCCACACGCTACTTTCAGGAGACGTGACCATCTCTTCAGCGGCGGCAACTGCTTCCTCTTTATTCTCCGCAGCCATGTGATGGATAAACCATGCGCGCAGATGCAAATTATCCGGAAACCGTTCCACCAGCTTTTTTCCTTCAGCATATCCATCTTTATGATTCCGTATTATTTGCAGAGATCTCAACCTCGCAATCGCCTCTTCTGCTATATCTTGCCCTTGAATGGGAATAGGACACAAACAACAAAGCAGAACATACAAGACCCATCGATTCATCATAACACACCTCCTGCGCTATGCTGGCGCGCCATAGACCAGAATCTTCCGCCGGTCGTAAATCAGCACCTCATCTCTTCCATCCCCATCCAGATCCAACACCATCGCGCCATATCCGATCCCGTAATCATAAGCCCGAAATCCCCGGATGCGCTGTCTGGGCTGTTTGAAATCCTCTCGAAAGGGAAATTCCATCACCCGGTTGCCGTCGCCATCCATCAGAAACGGCCAGTAAAGATGTGTATCTTCTGGCTCGCTATCATAGGGCACATCCTCTTGTTGCTTCTTTAAAGCCGGGGCATAAATCACCAGATCCAGCCCGTCATCCCGCCAGCCGCGCACAGCGTGTTGCGCGTATCCCACACCGGCTTTTTGCCACAGAGCCTGTCCATCGGGTGTATAACACGTCATCCCAATCCACTTTTCATTCAAAATCATCGTCTGCCCATCTATATCACTGCGAAAACGCCCCACCGTCGTATTCTGCGAATGCTCATGAGGGCGTCTCCAGATCACCTCGCCCTGCGTATTCGCCACAAAAAAATCTCTGCTACCCGAATACGCAATTTCAATCTCTCCATCCCCATTGAGATCCACCGGATTGATATTATCCGCATGCTCTGCCGTGGCATTTTCCACTGGAATCGACCACAACAAAGTCCCATCGCTATCCACCAGATTATACCCGATCAACATCTCGTCGCACCCATCGCCATCCACATCGATCAAAACCGGCGCATGCCCTGCCCCGTGATAATGCGGCGTCATCCACAACTCTGACAAATCGCTATCCAAAACATAAGTCGGATTGCCGTATTCATAAGGCGGATAAGCACCATCATTGACCTTCACCACGAGTTGCTGCCGCGTCGGATCGCCCCTCAAACTCCCTGCCTTCACCTGGGAAAAATTATCTGCTGGCAACTTCTTCTTTGCCTGCACCTCGCCCGTTTCCCCGTCAAAAATCGTCAGCACATCCCACACAATCGCAACCACCTCCGCCTTCCCATCGCCATCTACATCAGCCGTAAGAAAATCATTGCCCCCATGCGCGCAGTACGGATCTGACCCCCGATGAGGCTCGCCCATCTGCCATAGCTGATTGCCCTCCAGGTCAATCGCCGTAATGCAGAACAAATGCCGTTCCTCGTCCGTATTCCATCCCCGCTCAATATAGAGATCCGACTTCAACTGCCCTGGACTCTGCCGCAACAAAAACTCCAGCTTTCCATCGCCATTCACATCCGCCACAATCATCTGCCCACCGACACCTTCCACATCCAGTTCCCACAGCAACCGCGCATCGCTCCGTGCTTCACCCATAACGGCCTCCTTTTAAATGCATCAATCCTCTTCCACAACCACAACGCGATCTATCCCAACATCTTCCAACACCTGCACGCGCCCACTCACCCAGCGCACCTCAATGCGATCCACGCGACGCGCATTGCCCAGCCCAAAATGCAGACGCAAATCGCTCGCTGACAAATAGCTCGACTGACTTCGAACCTCGCGCACCTGGATCTTTCCCCCCGCACTCACATGCACCACTGCCCCAATCCCATCCCTATTTGAAAACCCCTGTCTCGTCTCCTGCATACCCCCCACCAGCTTTACAACGATCCAGTGTCCCGCGTCCCCTACTTCGTTGCGAAACACCCGCGCACGCTGTCCCGAATGCAACACCACCAGATCCTGATCGCCATCCCCATCCAGATCGCCAACCGCTGACCCGCGACTCACCCCAGGCGTTTCAACGCCTGCATTGACCACCTCAAATCGCCCGTCCGCATTGCGAAATATTTGATCCGCCTGTAAATAGGACTCAGCCCTGGAAAACGCCTGTACATTCGGAAAAATATGCCCATTTGCCACAAACAGATCCAGATCGCCATCGTTGTCATAATCAAAAAAATGAGTGCCAAATCCCAGAGGCAGCAGAGATGCGCCAGCAATACCGGTTAGCGCGCTGACCTCTGTAAAAAACCCGCCCGTCCTGCACAGATAAATCGCATTGGTCTCGTAGGAAAAATTCGTCACAAAAATATCTGATCGCCCGTCCCCATCAACATCCCCCACATCAACCCCCATCCCCGCCTGCGTCCGGCCCTGCGCATTAAACGCCACACCCGCCTCTATACCCACATTCTCAAACCGCCCGCCCGCATTGCGGTACAAAAAATTTGGCGTCGTATCATTCGCCACATAGAGATCGGTATCCCCATCCCCATCGTAATCCAGACTCACCACCCCAAGCCCTTTGCCCGAAGAATCCGCCACACCCGCCTCAAAGGACACATCTGTAAATAGTCCATTCCCCTCATTCCGATAAAGCAAATCCGGTGCCCCCTCAAAATAGCCCGGATCGCAATACGTGCGAATGCCCACCCGCTCACAATGCGGCTCGGTTTTCACATCATACGTCAAATAGCGCACCACATACAAATCCAGATCGCCATCCCCATCTGCATCAAAAAAGGTGGCACCAGCAGACCATCCACCGCCATCCACCCCCGCGTTCTTTTCCACAAAACCGCCACGACCATCATTTTGATACAGCACATTGGCATCATAACCCGTCGTATAAAGATCGAGATCGCCATCATTGTCATAATCCCCAACCGTACACCCCATGCCATACCCAACACCAGGCGCACCCGGCACAGCAGAAAATCGAAACCCGCCATCGTTTCGATAAAGCGCGTTCTCGCCGCCCGCCTGCCCGTGTTCTCCATTGACAAAATACAGATCCAGATCCCCATCCCCATCCGCATCAAACACCGCACACCCCGATCCCATGGTTTCCAAATAATGCCAATTTCCCCGCGCGCCAGTCCGATGCACAAACGATATGCCAGACGCTTCTGCGACCTCCACAAATTGCTCTGCGGCAACAGAACTCGCGTACAAAAAAACAAACAAAAAAACAGCTTTCTTCATCATTCTCGTGCCTTTGCCGCCATTGCCTCGGCCTCTGCTTTCCGCCCTGCCCGACCGTAGAGAACCGACAACTGGAGATACAACTCGCTCGGATCTTCCACTCCCTCAATCACCTGATCATACAACGCCCTTGCCGCGTCCATATCTCCCGCCACTGCATGTGCCACACCCAATCGCACCAGCAACCCCGCAGAATACGCAACCTGATCTGCCCTGGCCTGATATGTCGAGATACACTTATTCAAATGTCCCGTCTTCGCCTGTGACTGGCTAATCTGATCGTAAATATAGAACGCAGCATAGGCAATTGGATCCATCGCCACAATCCGCTCATACCCCTCCACCACATCATGCGACAACCCATCAGCACACAAAAACATATTTGCTCTATGTCTCAATGCCTCGTCAGATACCATGCCTCCTTCACCCAGCGCAAAAGCCGCATCATAAGACCGCCGCGCCCGCTCTACATCTCCCAACGCCTGATAGGACTGTCCCAGAGCGAGATACACCACGGGGACCTCCGGACTAAACCGCCACGGCAAATTCGGATCTTCCACCAGATCAACCGCTTCCCGATAAACCCCTATTGCCTTATCGTGATGCCCCAATCTCACAAATCTGTCTCCGAAATCCAGCAAATCGGCTATCTTATCAAATCGCACGGACAACACATACTGATCTCGAACTGTGTGCCGATGGCGCTCGTCAAAAAACTTAAACGTCTCCCAGACCTGTCGCGCCGATAGCGAATCGCCCGATACCTGATAAGCCTGTGCCAGTCCATAGTGACCTTTGGGATCTTCAAAATCAATTTTTGTCGCCCGTTTGTACGCAGATATAGCAGACGCATACTTGCCGTGCATCATCATGAGTTGTCCGATCTCTAAATGCGCCTCTTTGCGATCCGAAAACATGTGGACGGCCTTTTGAAATGCCTCCAGCGCCTCGTCGTAACGCGCTTGCCTGACCAGCGCAAGCCCATATCCGTAAACCGCCAGATCGTCCGTCGGATCTCGCTCCAAAACAGCCTTAAACGCCTCTTCCGCATCGGAATACGCCCCTGCCAATTCAGTTACAAATCCCAGATTTCGGTAAAACATTGTCTCATCGGGTTTTAGCGCAACCGCCTGCTCAAATGCTTCAATCGCCGAGCTGTAATTGCGCTGAAAAAAATACACCACCCCAAGATCGTTATGCGCTCCTGCATCCTCTATTTTCAGATGAATAGCCCGCCGCAAATTCTCCCCGGCCTCTTGCAAATCGCCCTGCCGCGTCACAATTTGAAGCCATCCCAAAAATCGGTACGCATCCGCCGCTGTCGAATCGGCTGCGATCACATCCTCGCACCGCACCATTGCACCGTAATAATTGCCCTTGATAATATCGACCAGCACCGAGTCCATCTGTGACGGCTCAACATGTGAGACAAACAGCATCCACACCATTAGCCCGTAACCAAATCTTTTCAAAATCACTCCTCCTCAATACAAATGAATCCAATGCCCCCGGCCCATAAACCACACCACATCCACCGCAAACGACACGCCAACCCCCAGCGAATATCCCGATAGCAATCCCGTAAACAACGGACGATACCGCCGATAAAGCGTCACACCGCCGATTTTCACAATCAAAAACTTACACGCCCAGGCAATAAAAATAGACCACGTCGCTTTCGTAGCGCGACCACTTCCACCCACTGCAAACCCAATCGGATGCAACGGCCACCAGGGCAAACGGTAGCGCAACACCGTCAACAGCGTCATGCCCACCACACCAACCCCGAAAAATATCAGACGAGAAGACGCTGGTCCCTGAGGACTTTGCATCATACTTACTGCCCGCGCAAACACGCTATCGCGGCCATAGCGAAATGGAAACCCCCCAAAATTGTACGCCCCCTGTTCATAGCCCCATCCCAGACTCAAATAAATACACAGGGGAATGCCCACGAGCAGCGCCAGCCCCATGCTCTTGCCCAGTCGCCTCTGATCGGTACCGGCCAGATCACCCATCTTCGCACTATTGGCCAGAGACGACATAAACAGGCCCTTGCCGTGAAAAAACAGCCCCTCTGTAAATGCCAGCGTTGTAATCGTCCCTCCCGCCATAGATACCGAACCCAAACAATTGGTCACCAATGTCTGCGGACTCACCCCCCATGCCAGATAGAGCAATCCACTCTCACACACCACCTTTGCCAGTCCCAAACACACCCCGTAAAGCGCGAGCAAAAACAAAACGCCGATATACCACTCGATCCCGGCCATACACAACCACAACAGACAAAATCCCGATCCCAGAAACACGCCCAATACGGCTGTGCGGTAAGACACCATTTCACCCGAATCATCCACCCCGTACTTCGTATTGATCGCTTTTCTCACCACATCTCGCAGATGATGCCGCGCCGTCCACAACGCCCACCAGACCAGCGCGAACAACGCCCCCAGATTTTCCCATGCACTCGCCGCACCCGTTCCCGGCCCCAAATCCAGACCAATGCGGTTGAAAATCCCGTTCTGCGCCCAGTAAACCAAATAAAAAAACCACAGACTAAACAACACGTCCAGATTGGCAAAATAACCAAACCCGATAATGTACAAATTGACCCGGTTGGTCATCGCGGGAAACCCGTCGATAAATACCAGATCTTTGCGCCCAAAAAAGTTGATACGGGGCCAGGCATCCCAGAAATACCACACAAAATTCCACGCCAAAAGCCCAAAACCCAAAACAAATCCGAACCAGAACAGCTTATTCCGCATCAGACCAGACAATATCCCTCCAATGCCGTCGTCTTCAATTAGATCGGACACCGGAGAAATCAGAGGATATACCAGACGCTCGTTTTCCACCCATTGCTTTCTCAGCATCACCGCCATACACAGCAGCACAAAAGTCAGCACCCCGATCAGACACATCCACCAGAATAACGGCATAATCCAGGCCGACCACGGCACTGAGCCTGAGGGCAGCCCCTCAAAAAATCCCTGCATTGCGCCGCGCTCATTCAAAGGCGCCAACCACGAAGGGATAGTCGGATGCAACAGGGCTTCCCATTGATTCTCTGGGGAAGCAAAATAATAAGGCGCAGCCAGCACACCGAGGAAAAATCCCAAAAGACCGCTACCGGGTATATGCGCCCCGATCAATCCCATCGCGGCAACAGTCAAAAGCTCTGAACGCGAGAGCATATACCCCGGATAAATCCATTTCAAAAGTGGGTTCAAACCCAAAATCACAACCACAAACCACATGAAAAAACCCACGGGGAAATGACTCACGTTCATAGACGACGACCGCGCCACCGGCTCCGAAAACGTAATCACCGCGACCTCTGCACAGACCAGCACCAGGCCCAGCAACACAGCGCGGGCGGTCACGCCCCGGTCGGCTGACTGAATCGCAACAGATGTATCAAAAGCCAGACTCATTACTCTTTCTCCAGCTTATCCAGCTTCCGGCTAAAAACCAATTCGATCTCCGCTTTAATATCATCAATAGGCTTTGAATCGCCTGCCATACGCACCTGCGGCAATCCCAGACCGATCTTCATATTGTGGGAAAGCACAAGCCCGCGGTCGATATCTATCTCCCACTCCGCATTCCCCGATCCCTTGCCATCAATCACCAGCGACAACACCTCAATGTGAAACCAAATTCGGTAATGTACCTCGCGCTCCTCCTCAATCTCCACCACCCGGTATCCCTTTTGCTCTTTGACCTTCTTCAGCTTATACGCACTGGTAAACTGCACAAGTGAAGGCTCTAACCCGGCATCGAAATCGTAAAACGGCACCTCAATGCGCTGCTCACCCTCCCAGGCATCCCCGACCGACACCGCTCGATCGGGCAGCACGGGCGCGAGACCGGGCATCCAGACCTGCCGCAAATCCGTAATCATATCCTTGCGTTTTGTCTTGAAAGCTGGAAAATCGGGATCAAACGCATCCACCTGTCCCCCGGGCGCAATCTCCCAGGCAAACGAAAGGTCATTCAACAAATCCAGGGTATAGGGGAATTGCTCATAGGTCAACCGCTCACCTGTCAATATGGCCTGGCTCCCGGCCTTATCTACTTTGGCAGTCACTTTCACGCTATCGCCCCCTTCAACTACTTCACGGCTCCGCCATTCCCCGTATCCCTGCATAGTAAACGAGCCTTCTCTCAAAATCATCTCTGCCTTATCGCTAAAATAGTCCAAGCGATACTTGTTCTTATAGCGCGCGATTCGCCCTTCGGGATACTGCAACTTCAACATCACCTGATCCGTAGCACAAACCTCTTCTCCCACCACCATAATCCCTATCGCACACAGAATCCATCTCAAAACTTTCACGGCGTCCTCCTTCCTGATACCTCCCCTATCAATCCAGCCTCTGCCTTCTTTCCCGGATCAACACTTCCAACTCGCGCACAGCATTCGCATCTCTCGTGATTTGCCTGTACCCATCCAATGCTGCTGCCGCGTCCTCCACCCGCCCGGCCTCTGCATAGACCAGTGCCAGATTGTGGTAAGGTACAGCATAATTAGGATCCGATTCAATGGCTTTTTGGTACCAGTATATTGCCACATCCAGAGAATCCCGAAGCGTATATGTATCCCCCAGATCGGTATAATCCCGGGCTGTACCGGGTTGTGTTCTGAGCCGATTCCGAATATCTGTCTCCCACAACTCGCAAGCGTGATGCAGAGGTGCTACCAGGGTCGAATCCCTTGCCGCTGCTTCCCGCCACATTTTTACCGCCTCCGAGAATTGCCTGTTCCTGACAAACACAGTACCAAGCCCCGCATAAGCATCTGCCATTCCGGGCCAGACCTTCAGAGCCTGCCGAAACGCAATCTCCCCGGCCCGGTCATCACCCTGTTGCAATGCATCAATGCCCACCTGCACCTGCGCCTCTGGATCGTCGGCAAGAAGATCTGTCACCATGGTTCGATATTCCATCAGAGCTTCCGATAGCTTATCCCTATCGCGCGGCAGATTCACACCCTCCAGCATCGAAGCCGCTCTTATGCGCACCAATCGCGAAGGATCATCCAACCGCTCAATCACAGCCTCAATACCCGCATTGCTTTCTTGAACCATCAATCCCTCTACAGCCCGGGTGCGTACCATCGGATGTGGATCGCCCAGAGCATCTATCAAAGCCTTTTCAGCCCTCTCATCAGCCTGTCTGCCCAGTAACACGGCTGCCGAAGCCCGCAATACCATACTCTGGTCTTTCAAAAGCGCGATCAAACCATCCAGAGCCTTTGGATCTCCCATCCGTCCCAGAACAATTGCTTCGGCCTGAGCCTCTTCATCTGCCTGTGAACCCCACCACGTTTTTACCCAGCCCGCCGCCCAGTCGGGAGTCTGATCGCTGTGGCACCCATTACACGCATTTGGAATGCCAAACCGAACCGTATTTTCCGGTACCGGCGACAGAATGCGATGATCGTATATCCCAATGCGCTTCACCTCTTCTACAGGAGGCATATGGCAATCCACGCACCCCACCGTCTCGTGATTGCTATGCCTTTCAACAGGCTCTCCCACATCTATTCTGTGACAGTTCAAGCACACCCGATCATAGGTTGCGGCGCGGGTCTCGCCTTCCGCTCTCACAGGACCCAGGTGGTGAGAATCGTGACAACCAGCGCACGTCAGATGCCCCACCGTATAACACGAACTCATCAAAAAAGCCAGCGTGTTGTAGTTCAATTCGCGGTAGCGTCCATCTGCCCAGAACTTTTCGCTATCCAGCACTTCCAATTCGTAAAAGTCGTAAAATGGATCGCCCGGCTGATATCCCTCCCCAATAATCCGCTTGTGTGCGTGACACTGCGCGCAGACCTCCACTGACTGCTCCGAACTCAAAAATCTCAAATTTACCAGTGTCGTATCCCGCGCAGGTACCTGGTCCGGTAGCACTTTCCAGAATGCCACATGTTGGCCTCCAGACCCATGACATGTTTCGCAATTAATACTCAAGTCCGTCCAGCGCGTCGCGTAAGCACCTGTCTCTGGATCGTAATTTTTTTCGATCTGGCTGGCGTGACAGTCATGACATTGAAAATTCCAGTTCCGACCAAAATTCGTCCAGTAATTGACATCGCCCGGCGCAAAGCCCTGCGGATGGTCGAACAACCCTTCTACTGGATCGAACCACGTCTGTTCCCGAACATCCCAATAGGCCGGCAGCACCTGAATGCGCCCACCCTCGAGCGTGGTCAAATACCACTGCGTATCCCTGTCTCCGATTGCGTATTCGATGGGATAGACTTCCCGTTTCCCATTCGCGCCATCCGTCTCCATAAAATAGGTTCCGTCCTGCACAAACATTCGAGAAGTCATTCCCGTATAAGTATATGTATTGTTCCGCGTAAAATCCCCCCGCATAGTTTCGACCGAAGGCACTTGCATTGACCGCTGATGCAACGACCCCTGCCATTCTTTATAAGCATCCGGATGACACGTTGCACACGCCTCTGCACCCGTATATATCGCTTTGGAAGTTACTGGCTGTGGAGGATCTTCCGCGCATCCACATATCATTATCACAAAGAGAAAAGACCCCGGGATCACTGCACGCATTGATCTTCCTCTATTCTAAATGGCTTCCAAAAAAGTCTCAGGCCATTTCGGCTCGTAATCGCTCTCAAATAGCCAGTCGAAATTCTCGGGCACAATATGCGCACGCTCGGGACGCAACTTCTCTCGCAGCCTCGGGAAAAACGACATCACGCCATCACGCTGACTCTTCGGCAACCCGCAGGACACGCCCGTAGCGACCCATGCCGTTAGCATTGCCTTGCGGGGCACCGTATCCTCGTTCTGCCATGCGGAATGCAATCCCCCGCTGCACAAAATCAAAATCTGACCTCGACGCGCAACGGCCGGAACCGGCTCTTGTTCCAGCCACGGCGCATCGACCAACTCGGGTACATGCTCGGGATAAGCTGGCGCAGTATCCGATGGCTCTGGACGCAACCCGTGGACGCGGGGCAACATCGCCTTGTGCTCTGGCGTCAAAACCCGGCTCCAGTGTTCCATAATCGGGCGATGGCTACCCGGCAAAATGCGCATAGCTCCCCGATGCTCGGGCACATCATTGACCCAGAACCACAACTCAGCTCGCATCCGGCGTGGCGTCGCCTGAAAATCCTCCCATGTCGCCTGGATATCGACATGGCATCCACGGGACCATTGCTCGTGGACGCTCGCAAAAGGCGCGCTGCTCGGCGCGCGCTCGTGGGGTGACAATCCCCACCACAGATGTACGGACTCGGCTCGCAACACCTTCCTGGCGACCTCCTCCAAATAGGGATGCTGGACAACATCGACATAATCCGGGTCTTCATAAGGCGGACATCCGCTCGCCTTCAACCTGTCCCATGCCGCTTCGGCGCGGTTCAGTTCCTCGGTCGTGAAGGGACTGTCGATCGTAACGGCTCCCTCTTCGTCGTATTGCCTCATTTGTGCATCGGTAAACAGCATAGCGCCTCCATTAGTGTTTCGAATCAAACGATCCCTATAATAAGTTTATCGCCTCCCAATCCGAAATTCAAGCCAAATACCGCGAGCTATGCCTTGTGTGAGACAAGCCGATGGCCTATATTTCTATTGGACTGCCCGGAACTCCTTGAACCGCCGGGCGTTCCCGTATATATAGCCCCTCATCTTTTGCCGGGAGGACATGCGATGAACACAACCCTCAAATGTGTTGCACCTGCCCTGCTCTGTTTCTTGCTCTCTGCACCGCTTGCCGCTCAGGAAGCCCAGATTGACTCTCTCATTGCTCAGGGACAGGCTGCCTTTGAAGCCAACAAAAAAGACCAGGCCATCAAAGCACTCACAGCGGCTATCAAACAAAACCCCGATAACATCCAGACCTACCTCGCCGTTGCTCCCATATACATCAACGCGGGATATCTGGACCACGCAATGAAGGCATTCAAGGAAGCTCTCAAACTCAATGATGCCTCGCCAGAAGCCCAGACCGGCATTGCAGAGACCTACTACAAAAAAGCCTCTGGTGGGATCATGGCTGTTTACCATGCCCGCAAAGCCGTCAGCGCGGCCCGGCGCGCCACCCGGCTCGACCCCACCTACGCGCCCGCCTACATCCTCCTCGGTCGCGCGTACATCCGCCTGAATGAGAACCACACCGCTGCCTCGCGGGCTTTTGCACAGGCATTGACACACCAGCCCGACAATCCCGAAATCGCCTATCTCCTGGGCACTTCCTATATTGAACTGCGCCGCAACGCCCAGGGCCGTCAACGCGACAACCAGATGATCCTGAGCGAATCCATCCTCAAAAACCTCGAATATCACCTCGAAAATGCTCGCTTTCTCCCCATCGCCGCGCAGATCCTCTTCGATAAGGGAGAGCCGGAAAAAGCCCTCAACGTCTTTGAGCAATTCATCGCCACTCTGCCAGAAACAGAACGGACCTATTACGACGACATCGCCAGGGTAGGTACCAAAGAAGAACTCAAAATCTACGAAGAAACTCCCGAAGCCGAACGCCTTGCCTTTCTCGAACAATTCTGGGCCAAGCGCGATTTTGATTTGCTCACCGAAGTCAACGAACGCCTCATTGAACACTACCGCAGGGTGTGGTACGCGCGAAACCACTTCGCCGAAGCCAAAACGCCCTGGGATGCGCGGGGAGACATCTACATCCGCTACGGCGACCCCGACTACCGTGCGCGTTCTGGCAGAGCCAACCCCGAAATCACGCCCGCCGTAGAACAGGTCAAAGAACGCCTCGCCCTGGCCCTCTACGGTCCCGAAGCCATGGACGAAGTCTTTACAGGTCCAGTCTATCCCATCCGTTCCAACCAGTCTTTCGTAGGCGAACTCGACCCCGCGGCCCTCGCACGCACCGATGAAGGCGGCAATATTCTCGTACCCCCCGGCACAATTGAAGGCAACCTGGACGAATTCATCCTCACAGAAGCCCTTGGCGCAGATGGAGAGGCAAGCGGTGAAGTCGGAGAAATTGGGCAGTTGGCCCTCGACGAATACCAGCGGCGGCAGACGCGCCCCGAAAACCAGCACCACTTCCTGCCCGTCACCTCACGAGGCGACATGACCATTGTGCCCTGGGAAACCTGGGTCTATACCAATATTGGAGAAGGCATCGAAATCACCTTCACCAACGAATTGGGCAACGGCGTTTACACCTACGCGCCACTTCCCGACTTCCCTCACGAAGAAACCACCATTGGCCTTCACCGGTACTCCCTCCTCGCGTATTACGCCCCCGAAGCCATCGCCAACCGCACAGTCAGCGAAGTCCCCGATTTTTATACGCCTGGCGGCCCCATGTCGGGCCTCGGATTCCACTACGATTTTGCCGACTTTCGCGGACCAGATGGCGCCACCCGCCTGGAAATCTACTACGGCATCGATCCCGTGGAAATGGGCACCTTTGCTTCGGGCGACACCTCTACGATTATCGCCGACTGCGCCGTCATCCTGGCCGACACCTCCTACACCAACGTTTACCGCGCACAAGACGCCATCTTTTACCGGTCTATCGGCCACCATATGTGGCCCGAAGGCTCCTTCATCCCCACCCTCATCCCAATCGACGTACCCCCCGGCAACTACCTGCTCACAGTACAGGTCAATGACCGCGCTGCCGAACGCAAAGGTATTTATCGCCATCAAGTACAGGTTGAACCTTACCAGTCCAACGCCTTGCAACTCAGCGACATCCAGCTAAGCTGGAACATCTCGGAAAACCCGGGTGACGAAAAATTCCGCAAAGGCGACGTATGGGTCGTGCCCATGATCTCCCGCGCCTATCAGAAGGACCAGAGCGCCTATGCCTACTACGAAGTCTATAACCTCACCCGAAACGATTTTGGGCAAACCCGCTATCGCGTCACCTATACCATTGCCGTGGAAGATCCAATACGTCCCTTCAATCTGGTCCGCAGCAGCGTTGGTGCTCTTGCCAGTATATTCCAGCGAAAGGACAAAACACAGGTCACAGTCAGCTTCGAACAGACCGGCAACGAACAATCTACCACCGGGTATTTTGAACTCAGCCTGAAAAAAGTCAAAGCCGGTTACAACCGCCTCACCGTCACAGTCGAAGACCTCAACAATGGACAAAAAGCCGCCAAAGAAATCCAGTTCAGGTATAAGAAATAGCGAGATGGGAAAATCAAAAAAAGGCGACCGAAAAACTCGGTCGCCTTTTTACATGCTCAACACAACGAACTAAAAAGCGAAGCCCATCCCAAACCGCAAGGGTTGATTCAGATCGTGTTTGGACTGCTGCCACGCCACATCCGCCGTGATCTTTGTCCCGGCCAGAGGCAATTTCACGCCTGCACCTGCTGTAAGCCCAAAGGAATCGTAGCGGAACATATACCCTCCGCGCAGCGCCAGTATATTGCCCAGCCAGGCTTCGCCGCCCACATGGTAGCGCTCTTCCCAGTTAATCAGGAAGTTCATCTCAACCGCCCCGGTGATATAAAACGGATCGCCTTGCTGCCCATAGACCTCGGCAGCGGTTCCCAGATTGAACGACAGGGGTTGCTGGAACTGTCTTCGCAAAACCTCTGTGTCCTTTCCGAAGTTCCGCAGTGCCATTGACAACCTCAGGCTGCCAAGCCCGGTGTAGAACTTGGTGCCAAAATCCACATTGAAAGTCGTGTGATTGGTCAAGTCCAGATCCTCGCGAGCCAGCATAAATCGCACGCCAAAGGACAGCTTGTCCGTGAACTTGCGGCTATAGATGAGACTAAAGGCCGATGTGCCCAGGCTGAGCGTTCGACCCGTGCCTCCCGGCTGCAAAATCGTGGTCTCTTCCACATCCTCTGGCTTAAAGGTCAGGATGCTGACCCCGATGGTATGCACACCGCTCGTATAAGCTATAGCCCCGGTATTGAATGTAGAATTTACGAACCACTGCGAATGGCTCAGCGACACTTCCAATTTCTCCACGCCCGTCATCCCGGCCGGATTCCACCACGCGGCATTGACATCGTCTGCGGCAGTTGCATAAGCACTCCCCATTGCCACGGCGCGAGGGCTTTGCGCCACCGCAAGGGGCGAGAAGATTGTCAAGTCCGGCCGCTTAATAAGCCCACCTGCATATGCTGGAATAGCCATTAGTGTCGTGGCGAGCATGCAGATGAGAAAAACTTTTTTATACATACTTGCTCTCCTTATTCAGAGGGGCGATAGGCAGAGACTACCCACCGCCCGCCGATTACCTGACAGATCCCCCAACCACCACAAATGTCCCGCGCTGGATCTTTCCGTTGCTCTCTGGCGTCAGGGACTTCACCACGAAGAAATAGACCCCAGCCGGAACCTGTCCCGTCACCGCCTTGGTGAGCTGGATATATTCCGCTTCTCCAACCGCTGGATTATCGTGATCAAACTCCGACATCAGATCTCCGGAAACCGAGAAAATTTTCACATTGCACTTGGACGGCAAATTCACGAATCGAATTTTATCCGACCCCTCATAGGCGTGAGAACCATCGGCCAGGAAGGGATTGGGCACCACCGACACCTTAGCTTCCAGGCGTTCGGCCTCTGCATAAGCGGCCACTGCCGGACTCGTGGGTATCCATGAATACCGGAAGAACTGCTCGGGAGCAGACAAGCCACTCTCCAACCCGCTTTGTACCGACTGCTGTGCAGCCGGCGGCAAATCGGATAGCGTCCTGGTGCCATCGCTGCTGGTCCAGGTACTGTGCCCGGTGTCATAAGCCGTCACCGCATAGTAATAGGCAAATCCAGCCAGAGATGTATCGTCGGTGTAAGAATACCGATCACCCTCTTTGTGCGACGCATCTCCGACCTTGATATCCTTCAGGAGTTGCCAGTTGTCGAAGTAAAAATCACTGCGGTAAATCCGGTAACCAGCAATATCCTTGGCCTCAGCAGTACCCGCATAATCGGGATCTTCCAGATCGTCGATACTCTGCCAGCTAATTTTGGCCGTAGCTGCCGGTGTATTCGCGATCCAGGTGTGGAGATCCGGCGGCGGGAGTGGCACGTCGCCGCCCAGTTCGTACATCGCCTGCGCGTGCTGCGCGTGCTTCATCAAATTCCGCATGGCCTTGTCCGTGTGCAAATCGGCCTGGTTCTGCGGGATATTCCGCTGCCAGCCCCACATATTTTCCTCTACTGGCATCGACGCTGTAAAAGCCATCACGATCTTCACGCGGTCGCCCCTTTGCATATCGTAGGGACCGTAAGTGTGAGAAAACGCATGCCAGTTGGGCGACATGGGTTGCTCGGGAGTCTCGCCCCGTCGCGTGGGATTGTCCTGCACTGGCAGAGGTGCAGTCGGATTGTCCGGCCAGCCCGTGCGTCCGGCGATATTGTACATACTCACCCGCTCGCCCGGCTTGGCCACCGACACCAGCGCAATACCGATCTCGTCGGTGCTATGCCGGTTGATATCCGGTTCTTCCTTGTGGGTGAACCACGGCACGGCAAAGGGCTGCTCTGCCACCTTTGGAGCTATGTAATTTGCGTAGTCGTCGTTCACAAAAGGCGGCGTATAGTCAATCGGAATCGCCCCCACGTACTGCCCGGCCAGGAGTTCTCCGCGCTGTTGGAAGTTCACCCGCCCCCAGCAGCACTGGTTTTCGGGCTGATGGGGATCACCCGCATCGTCGTGCGCTGTCAGCGGAGAATCCCAGTCAAAAGCGTAGCTCATCTTCATGCCCACAGCATCGGCCACATCCGCGTGATTCGGGTCAGCCGTTCCATAGTTGGCCGCCTCGGTATAGCGGTACACATCGTCCTGGATCACATCGTAGTTCTCCGACTCCTGACGGCGCAACAACCAGTAGTAGTACCCCCGTGCTCTATCTACGCGGTCTCTATTGGCCGTGCCGCCTTCCGTGGGCCAGAAATAGTTGTAAAAGGCAAAATAGACATCCTTGAGATTTAGTCCGGCACCGCCGTTGAGATCGGCAACGCCATCGCCATCGGAGTCTCCGGTATTCTCAAACACATTCTCCACAATGATGAAGTCATCCCAGTCCCGAAACGTCCACTGGTAAACCTTCTTTGTGCCCTGAATACCGGCCTCCGTCGTCCACTTGGCGATCGCCACCAGTTCTCCAAACCGCTTGTGCTCCGGCTTCATATACGTGTGGAAATCCCAGTTGTGGATCTCCACGATATTGTCCGAACCCGGATGCGGCTGCCCCGGCCACCAGTTTTTGGCTTCCGCTATCGGAATCCCCTTGAGCGGGTGCTGTGGATCCATCCCCACGCCCAGTTGCCCTTCGATTTCCGTACTCACCGGATACTCCATAGGCGTGATGTCCGGACTGGTGGTCAGACTCGTAAATGATACCACGAGGTCTTTTCCGCGCGAGGGCGTATATTCTGACGGGTCGGGCCTGGTGATAATAAACGTTCCCAAGCTCCGCGCCGTGGCCGTTCTCAGCAGATAATTTTGCACCCACTGGTTGGACCCCGGCCATCCGCGCCTATCCCACAAACTCCCCGGCAAGCGGTTCCGCCCCGGATAGGCCACGCCCTCCATACTGGCGCGCCGGCTTCCGTCTCGATCCGGACCGTGCATGCCTGTGTTCATCAGCCCCGTCCAGAGCTTGCTGCGCCGCAGGTTGCGCCACGGCAACCGAGGAATATTCTGAGCGGCTACCTCGCAGGCCAGCGACATCACAAAGATTCCGACAAGGATTGCCCCGGCCGTGCGAGAAAATTTCGCATACATTTTCATGTCATATCCTCTGTCTAGGTTGAATCCGCGGTGTGGGCGCAGTGCCCACACCGCGGCACTGTGCCTGCTTACCAGGTCAACCGCAGCCCTGCAAATACCAGGCGCGGGTTGGTCCTTGTATATCTGCTCAACTCACTGGCATCGCCGCCGAACTGCATGAACAACGGATTGGTAGGCTGTGATTCAAGCAATCCCCACCGCACGTAGTCTGGGCTCGTGGATGCCGAGCCTTTGAAATTGAACAAATTTTCGACCTCCACATAAAGCAACGGGCGGATGCCCCTGATGTTGAAACCTTTCTGGAAGCTGAAATCAACCGCCGAGATCGTGGGACCCTCTTTCTTCAGGTTCAAACTGGTTTTCGGATCCTGATAATCGAAGATACGTCCCGTGAAGATGCGGTAGATCATGTTCACCCGAACGTCGCCAAACAGCTTGCTGCCCCAGAACATCTCGCCGGGACCAAAATCGGGCGGACTGGCGTAAATCAGCACCAGGCTCCCATTTGTCCGCGTGGCATCGCTGCGCCCGCCTTCCACACTCCAGCCCGTCGTCGAAAAGGCGTAAAGCCCTCGCAGTGCTGCCTGTTCCTCACTGGACAGCCCGCTCTGCTCCCACAGGGGATAAAATTTCCCATCGTTGGTCGCATACATCGCACCCACACCGAACTCGCCAGCCAGACCTTTATCTACTACCTCCTGCGCCGCTGCCTTCAGTTCCTCCAGCTTGGCACCGGTCGGAGGGGCGGGAACCTCTGCCCCTGTATTCGGGTCAATTGTGTACTGTACCCAGTACCGGTTGGGATCGGCAATATAGGATGCATCCGGATAGATGCTCGCGCCCATATTGCCCCGCTTGGTGCCGCCAATAGTCAGGCGCTCGCCCCAGCCGAGGTTGAGTGCGGCTTTGAATGAGAAGTTGTGCTTCAACCCCTTCTTCAATGCCAGTTCGATGCCGCGGGTCGTGGTGTGGCCTCTGGGACCCTGCGAACGGGTCTTGGCTTTGCCGCCGATCTGCGGATCGCGGAATACCGCACCATTAACACTCAAAAATCCATTGGTGATGCGGTAATAGGCAGTGCCCTGGAAGGAATAATCGCTGATGAAATTCCACTCCGTACCCAGCTCAAAAGCCGTAGAAACCTGCGAGTGCTGCAAGGAGAAGAACTGGTCAATCACAAATCCCGAGCCAAACGAGTCGTTGCGGACCAGGTTGTTATTGTACTCTTCAGCACTGATGTTTCCATCGTTGTTGTGGTCAATCGAGTGCGGCCCCGTCGCCCGCCAGTTCTGCTGGTATATCCGGCGGAAATCCGGACGGGTGTGGAACTTCCCGTAGAAGAAGTGAATCTTCGACTTGGCCGTAATCGGGTGCGAGATTCCCACCCGGGGCATAAACCAGTTCATCGGCTGCATATCGCCATACGTCACATGATTCCGGAAGCGCGTATAGTTGTAGCCCATTGGCGCGCCCTGATAGGGATAGAGGGGAACCACACCGCCGCTATACCGCTCGTAGCGGAATCCCGCATTGATGATCAGCCCCTCAAACTCCATCTTGTCCTGTACATAAGCGTGGAGTTCGGTGGGCGTAATTCCCTCACCTGGTACATATCGCTTGCCCCAGTAAATCAGCCATCGATTTCGCTCATCTACATCTTCGAAGGTCTCGGTCTTCCAGTTGTTGTAGCGATAAAACGTAAAACCGCCCTTCAGGAAGTGCGTGCGGGTCACCTGACTGGCCAGATCAAACCGGATTGCCAGCTTGTTCTGCTGTCCAACGCGAAGATCTCGTCTCTGACCGGAATCGGTGTAGTACCACCCGTCGTTGTCTAAGGATGGGTTCACCGTCGTACGGGGAATATCAATGGTGTCCTGCTTGCTGGCAATATACGACAGCCGCACTTCGTAAAACGTCTTTGCCGATAGGGTGTGGATGCTGGACGCATAGAACATGTTGTCCGTCACCTGCCACTCACCCCCATAGCGTCCGCGTTCTTCCAGGAAAATCGCCCTGGAATCGAAACTATCTGCATAGCGACCTTTGCGGCTGGAATACAGCCCGCCCGCACGGAGCTTGATATCCGGTGTGGCGCTATAGGTCAATTTATAGCTCACATCCGCGTTAAACGGCTCGCGCTCAGTTGGCTGGGGCAGGTTCCGCGCCTGAAGATCGTGCTTTGTGGTGGCAAAGAACGACAGATCGCGGTTAATAGGTCCCGAAAGGGACGCCTCTAAAAAATGCCCTCGCACATCAGTATAATCTCTCGAAGGCCGCTGATGCACCTTCCGGCCATTGGCTGTTTCATTCTCCCATTCAGAATCGCCATACTTCAGCCGGCCCTGATGCACGAAGCTCTCGTAAGCATTATTGCCCCAGTGCTTCTGTTGCGCTGGCGAATACCGATAGTGAAACTGCCCGTGGTAGTCCCGACCACCATCTTTGGTCACAATCTGGATAGAGCCGGTATTGCCGTATTCGGCATTTAACCCCCCAGCCAGCACCGTGATTTCTGAAATCGCCGACGTATTGACGTCGCCGCTCCAGTTCTGCGTGCCTCCACGAGTGCCCGTCCCGCGCCGACCATCCGAGTGCGTCAGGCGCACACCATCTACCATATACTCGGCCACCTCGCCGCCATCACCGCCCAGAAAGGCATTGCGGATCCGATTTGTGCCATCGATGTTGACACCTGCCTCCAGTTCGATAAATGAATCCAGATCGCGGACAATGGGCAGCACCGCAATATCCTCGGCTGTCACCACATAACGGCTCTCCGTCACATCTGCCTCTACCGGAGGCCGCTCTGCAATCACTGTCAGTTCACCCAGTTCCAGAGCCGCTTCATTGAGCGAGAAATCAACGGTCGTCGTCAGATCCGACGCAACCCGCACATCGGACTTGGTCGCACCCGTGTACCCGACCATCGACGCCTTCACCGTGTAGCTCCCCGGATCAACTGACAGGATAAAATAATATCCCTCTGCATCGGTTGTTGCCCCACGGGTCGTCCCCTCCACCAGCACGTTGGCACCCGGCAGAGCCTCTCCAGCCTTATCGACTATACGACCAGTAATTTTTCCCGTTGTCGCCGCCTCGGCCAGGCTGACAAAACCGAGGGCAAAAATCGCAACGAGAACAAAACCCAGACATTTTCTGTACATCGAAAAACCTCCTTAGTAAAGATTACCAGTAATATTTAATTCCACCTGACAGATCTATCGCCTGCATTGGGAAGACTTTTTCCAGCCCCCAGTCCTCCAGGGGACGGAGTTCGCCCATAATCACATTATACCGCAAGCGAAGATCGATCACAAATTGCTCGGACCCCGCAATGCTGATCCCACCTCCAAATGAGAACGTCAGCGCCGCCACCTTGTCGTTGAAGGCGGGATTCATAATGCTGGTATCCAGGGATGTTCCCGACTGCCCGGGAAAAATCAACCCCGACACCTCGTTCGAGAATCCGAAGAACCCGACGCCACCCATTATATAAGGCGATGTGCCTTCGCCCAACTCATTGAAATGGAGCAGGCCGCTGGCGGTCAGGCTATTGAACGTCACGCCTTGATCGACATTTGGGCTGCGGTAGTTCTGGCTGTCAATCGGCCATGTGAACTCGCGCGTATCCAAATCGCCGCCCAGCATCGAAGAATAGTGATACTCAATCTCGGCGACAATCCTCGACGAAGCTACATAGTTATAGCTAATCCCCAACTTGGGAGACGCAGAGTACCACTCGCCAAATTTGAACAACGGTACATTTGCACTCCCGAAAAACCCGATCCCCGACTGGCCTTCTTCCAAGGCTCCAGCCGTGGAAACCGAAATTAGAACCGCCCCAGCGAGGCATAGTGTTCTAAACATCTCTCTCAACATCCGCATAAGCTGGCCCTCCTTTGAGATGGGAAAAATACAACACGTACAACTCGGTATCGCACTCAATTCAAATACTCCTCCTTTCTCCGGCTCAATCTATTCAAAAAACTTATTTTCTTACCAACAAAAACATCGGTTAACCTAATAAATTTCCAAACATAAATTTCTAACTTTCAGACACAAGTACAAAAAAACCATCTATACCATGCCCTCCCGCTGGTTTTTAGACGGTTTTAGCTCCGAACTGATGACGAAGACAAACTACTGTTTATTATTCATTTATGACAAATTTGTAATACAATCACACATTTGCACTTATATCGCAAATAATATGTATTAAAATTTCTCCCAATGTCAAGTGTTTTTTTGATCACTTTTCGTCTTTATTCGCTCCACAGGATTCCCGCACGACCAGATGCGATTCCAAGTTTATTTGTCGAGGCGTATTCTGACCCTCGAGTTGCTCCAGCATCAGATCCATTGCCGCCTGAGCAACCGCCTCGTAAGGCGTTACCAGTATATCGCCCCTAATAAAAAATAACAAGTCCTATTTTTTTTAATCGCCCTGCTGCGCTTGACAACGCCCTCCAACCCACTTAACTTTCGACATCTACATCACTGTATTCTTTTCGGATATCCCCATGCTCGCTCGCCTGTATTTCACCTTTGTCTTCCTGCTGGGATTTGTTGCCTCTGCCAACGCGCAAGGCGATCCCGCCGAGATCCCCGCACGCTACGATCTGGCCCGCATGTCGCTGGAAGACGGCGAGGTCTATTATGCCGAGCAGCAATTCCTCAAAATCCTCAAAATTGACCCCAAGCACGCACCCACACATTTAATTTTGGGCCGCCTCTATCACCGTCAAAAACGCAACGCCAATGCTTATCGCCACTTCAAAACCTATCTCGATATCTCGCCTGAAGCACCCGACAAAGCCACAGTTCGCGCCTTGCTCAATACCCTCGCCGAAAGCCTGAAAGCATCCGGCAAGGGGTGGGTGGTCATCGACCCATCAAAGCCCTGGCGGCCATCTGTCCCACCCCAACCCGATGAACTCGGTTTTATATCCATCCAGGGCGGCACCTTCCTTATGGGTGCCACTTTTGAAAACGAAAAACCCATCCGCCTGGTCGCAGTGTCCGATTTCGAACTCCTGAACCACGAAGTCACAAACACTGAATACTTTGCCTTCACCAGAGCCACAGGCCATCCCTCGCCCGAACACTGGCGCGAAGACTGGTTCTGGATGTCTGAGTTCGGCACCCATCCCGTAGTCAACATCACCTATTACGACGCCGAAGCTTATTGCCAATGGCTGGACGCGCGCTTGCCCACCGAAGCAGAGTGGGAATACGCCTGCCGCGCGGGCCGCACCCAGGCCAAATATCCCTGGGGTGACGATCCGCCCGATGAACAAAAGGCCAATTACGGACGCATCTTCAAAACGCCTTACCCCACGAGAGCCGTCAAATCTCACCCCCCCAATGCCTACGGTCTCTACGACATGGCGGGCAATGTGTGGGAGTGGTGTGCCGATTGGTACGATCCAAACTATTACAAAAATGCCCCCTCCGATAACCCTAAAGGGCCGGACAAGGGCTTTGATTATCAACACACGCGCAGGGGTGGGCAATGGCAGTCCTCCCCCCATTCCCTGCGTTGTGCTCGCCGCTATGGTGGCGAACCCTCGGCTCAGGACAACGGCAGCATGGCCTACTTTGGCTTTCGCTGCGCGCGTTAGAGGAGAGACCGCCATGGCAATCCGCCTCACATTTCTCTGCGCCCTCCTGATCGCCCTTCCGATAGTCATATATAGCGGCGACATACCCCGCGTGCCATTGGGCCATGACGAAATCCGCTATCTCAGCAGTATTCCCAAAGACAATCCCCTCACCCAAACTAAAATAGCCCTGGGCAAACTCCTCTTTTTTGACAAACGGCTCTCCAGGGACGGCAGCATAGCCTGTGGTTCTTGCCATCAGCCCCACCGCGCCTTTACCGATGGCCGCGTCTTGCCCACCGGTATTGATGGTCAGACTCCCAGGCGCAATGTGCCCACCCTGATCAACCGGGCCTACGGCACGATTTATTTCTACGACGGCAGGGCTGCTTCCCTCGAAGAACAGGCCCTTATCCCCATCCAGAGTCCCACAGAAATGGGCAACACCCTCGAGCAGGTCGTCGCCACTTTATCGGTTATCTCTGGTTACCGCACCCACTTCAAAGCCGCATTTGGGGACAGCACCATCACGCCCGACCGCATCGCCAAAGCCTTAGCCGCTTTCGAGCGCACCCTGATCTCTGGCGAATCGCCCTACGATTTGTTTGAATACGGCGGTCCCAGAGGCGCCATGTCCAAATCTGCCATCCAGGGCCTGCGCCTTTTTCGCACCAAAGCGCGTTGTACACTCTGCCACATGGGATTCAACTACACCGACGAAGACTTCCACAACATCGGCACGAGTTGGGACCGCGCCGATCTTTCCACTTACGAAAAAACCGGTAATTTAGAAGACATCAAAGGTATCGATCCCGGGCGTTACGAACAAACCCAGAAGCCAGAACACTTTGGCGCAATGAAAACACCTACCCTCCGCGAAATTGCACGCACAGCTCCCTATATGCACGACGGCAGCATCAAAACCCTGCAAGAAATCATCGAATTTTACGACAAAGGCGGTACGCCCAATCCCTTCCTCGACGAATTGATTATCCCCCTCAACCTCACAGACGCCGAAAAACAGGACCTGATCGCCTTCCTCAAAGCACTCAACGGCATCAACTGGCTCCACATTGAGCCGCCATTTAAATTTCCTAAATAAATGTAAAAAGGCGACCGAACTTTTATTCGGTCGCCTTTTTGCACACCACAACACAAAGGACTGAGATTCGACATTTCTATCATTTTTCGCTTTTGTTAGCCCCACACGATTCCCGTACGACCAGATCAGACCTCAGAGTTACTTGCCCGGGCTTGTCCTGCCCCTCGAGTTGTTCCAGCATCAGATCTATGGCGGCTTGAGCAATCGCTTCGTAAGGGGTTGCCAACGTCGTCAGGGACGGCATCATATAAGCCGCTACATCTATATCTCCATTACCCACCACAGCTACATCATCAGGTACGCGAATACCCGATTCTCGCAGGCCCCGACAAACGCCTATTGCCGTATAATCATCCCGACATACAAGAGCAGTAAACTGACCATCAAGCGCTTTCCCGAGGCGATACTCCACTTCTGAATAGGTGGTGCTAACAGGTATGTATTGGGGCATCAGGCCGTGCTTTTGCATCGCTAAAAGATATCCCTTACCCTTGTTTGAAAGCGGGCTGACTTCATTTTGATCCTCTCCAATAAATCCGATTCGCTCGTGACCCAACCTGATCAAATGCTCTGTGATCTCGTAAAAATTCGATACAAGGTCCAATACGACCCCATTGAGATTTTGAGTTGGATAGAAAAATGTCACCACTGGCACGCGCCCCCTCACGGTATTCAAAATGCGCACTGATTCCTCTTCGTCACCTCGCGTATGAATTAAAAGTCCATCTACGCCTCGGGCAATCAACTGCCGGATCTGCAGGATCTGATCTTCCAGTGAGTTCTGAGAAATCCGATTAGAGGCCACTCTCAGCAGTAACTGATAATTCTGCTTATTAGCCTCCCTCAGAATATGGTCGACCAGACTTCCAAACGTCTCGAGAAAAATGTGGTAGGTCAGCAACCCCAATGTACCCATCTTCTCCATTACAATCTCCTGCGCCATCAATTTGAGGCAGTAGTCGATCTCGAGCGATCTTCGTAGCAAGCCCAGTTATTTTGATATATAATCCCTTCTATTTTATGTGCAAAAACCGTGCCAGTTTGTTAAAAATAAGCTAATTCTTTGATAATGAAGGAGTTAGAGCAGATGGGGGATGATTCGCAAGTTTTTGAATGTTGCATAATGCGACATCTTAAACCTCAAGAAACGCATATCCACTGAGTTGGATATGAAACAAATATATGTTTATAGATGATTTATGAAAAATTGAAGATAGGATATAGAGAATTGTTGCAATTTAAAACATATGTGACGAATAGTACCCAGAGCCAGAAGCGGTATGAAACAATAAAGGGGGAACACGGTTTGTGTTCCCCCTTTATTCATCAGGAGTAGTCAATCATCTAATCGGCACTATTGTATATAATACCTTTAAATTATTTTGTTAGCTCCACACGATTCCCTTACCACCAGATTAGATCTCATGGTTATTTGCCGCGGCGTATTTTGCTCCTCAAATTGTTCCAACATCAGATCCATCGCAGTCTGAGCAATCGCCTCGTAAGGCGTTACCAGCGTGGTTAGCGGTGGCGTCATATAAGCCGCCACGTCAATATCCCCACTCCCCACCACAGCCACATCATCGGGTACGCAAAGACCCGATTCCCACAGACCCCGACAAACGCCTATTGCCGTATAATCATCCCGACACACAAGGGCTGTAAACCGATCACCGAGTTCTTTGCTCTGACGATACCCAGATTCTGCAAAAATATCGCTAACAGGTATGTGTTCAGGTGTCAAGCTATGCTTTCGCATCGCCTGCAAATATCCTTTACCCCTACCTGAAACCGGGCTGGCCCCATTCCAGTCCTCGCCAATAAACCCAACCCGCTCATGCCCCAATTTGATCAAATGCTCTGTGGCCTCGTAAAAATCCGATACAAGGTCCAATATGACCCCACTCAAATTTTGAGTTGGATAAAAAAATGTCACTACTGGCACGCGTCCCTTAACGACATCCAAAATACGCTCTGATTCTCCTTCGTCCCCTCGCGTATGAATTAAAAGTCCATCTACGCCCCAGGAAACCAACTGCTTGACCTGTATAATCTGGTCATCTCGTGGATTTTTAGGAATCCGGTTAGAGGCCACTCCCATCATGATCTGATAATCATACTCATCAGCCACCTTCATTATCTGATCGGTCTGATATCCAAATGTCTCTTGGAAAATCTGGTAGGTCAGCAACCCCAGTGTACCTGTTTTTCCCGTCACAATCCCCCGCGCCATCAAATTGGGATTGTAGTCCATCTCGGCGGCTGTTTGTCGCACCAGTTCTCGGGTTTCCTCCTTCACCAATATCGAAGCGTTTGGAGATAGGGCACGTGAGACTGTTGAATACGAAATACCCAACTGCCTTGCTATATCTTTGATGGTAACAGACCTTTTGTTCATTAGATAACCCCTTTGCCAGGTAAACGACATAAACACTACAGAATTTAACAATTTTCGCAGAGATATGCTAACAAATCAGGTTTATTTTTTTGCTAATCGCTTTGCCTGTTCTACCAGACCGTGGAATGGTGCCAGTTGTTTGTCTTCTCTGGACATCGCTAATCCTCCTGAAAACTGCGAAGCGAGAACGCGCACGCCCGGCTCCAATCGCTCCACACCCCATGTGCATTTCGCACGCGCACCCGCCAATAATATTGCTCGCCAAAATTCAATAGCCCTGCAAATTGCGGTTGCCAGCACGTCTTCCCCGCGTACGCCGTGCGGCTCACATACCGGTCAAAAGTGGGACACACGCACCACCGGAAATCCGGGTACCTGCTCACCTGTACGTGATAATCATCCACCTGTGACCCATTTCCCCCGGGTCGTTTCCAGCGAAACTCAAAATCCGCCCGATCTAATTCTGCGCCATCATCCGGAAACACCGGTTCGGGTATATCCGGCGGTTTAATACAGTGCTCCTCCTGCCATCCGTAGATTATCCGAACATTCCGTTTTTCCTCTGTCTCGTCTCGATATTGAATGTGATTTTCACCACAGAACAGCGATGGCAAAGATCGCGTTGCACACTGCAAATCCGTATCAAACCAGATTTTATCCATCCCCACATCCCCGGCATTTGCGCCAGCCCACATCGCCACCTGAACATAATATTCATAACGCGGTCCAACCCGCCATCCTGGATCCCAATCTCCCCGCCAGTCGAACAAAGCCGGATTCAAATACCAGTCCAGATCCACACACGCACTTGCCCGATGTCCCGCTGCCACCCAGACCGACCGCCAGTCCTTTCCATCCAGAGACAGCAACACCTCAAGCCCGTCTTTCCTGCTCGCCCGTCTGTAGGACAAACCCACCCGCGCTCCGGCAATTGGATATGGTGAACACACCTTCCAGATCATTCTGGAAACGCGCTGAGCCTGAATCGGATGAACAGCCGGCAATCGCCTCGACGCTTCCTGTACCACATTCACCTGCTGTTCTAATCCCCCCAGCGCCAGCGGATTTCGCAGATCGGGTCGATAGACCAACTTGCCATTGGAATACCGCACCTCCGGGTGCAACCGACGCCCTCGCACCACCGTCTTGCCCACCTGATCCCAATAGCGCACCAGCTTCTCACCCGGCCGCAAGCGCATCGCCATCGTATGGGGCGGCGGCAACTGCGTCGTATCCTGTTGCACACGACCATCTCCCCGAGTCCAGGCACCACTCGGATTGGTCGGATACACAAATTCCCGATTCTTGAACTGCGCGCTGTAATAATCCTTCTCCGCCAGATCCTTTCCCGCCAGCCCTAAGTTCCGGTGCGATCTGCTCATCAATTCTGGATCCCGCTCCAGATCGGCGACACTGGCCACCGTGCGGTTATCCCGTTTTAAGAAAAACACCATCTGATCCGTATCGAGCAAATGCCACGCCCTATTCGCCCACGCTTCGAAAATCGTATGGCTGCACTGCCTCCCCCTACCATGCCCATCCAGAATACCGCCAACCCACACCTCCCGCGACTTCACCCCCATCACCTCACCCAACCTACTCGTGGCAATCGCATACCCTATACACCCCTCAAACCCATACGCATTGAACAACTTCACCGGATCGCTCACATCGTCATACCACGACATCCCGCATCGGCTGTCGTAAACCTCATCCACGACAAACTGCCACAACGCCATCATCCGCTCTTCTTCGTCCAGATCCCGCCCGCCTATCGCCTCTTTTGCCATCGCCTCTACCGACCACCAATCCCGCTGTCCATTTGCCACCAGCCACGGATTCACCAGATCTGTTTCACCCGTATTCTCGATCACCACATACAAATTTGGCTCAAACACCCGATCATAAGGCGGCATACTCGAATTTGGCCCCGGGCAATACACCTCTGGCCCAAGAGTTACAGCATTCGACTCATCTACATACCCACCCATCCGAACCTCAAACACCTCTGCCTCCTGCGTCAGCTCGACCTCTTTCTCACAGGGCGCACAGGGCACCTGTACTTCGACGGGCTCCATATCCTTCAACTCGTCCTGCTCGAGATACCGATCAGAACCAACGGCAAGATAATAATAAGTCTTTCCCGGTACCAAATCCGCCGCATCCACAAACCGATCCTCTCGGGCAATGCCGACTTCTTCAAATGCACCATCCGCCCGATCCGCGCGATAGATTCGCATCCCCCGAGCGTCCTCGCATTTCACCTGCATGGTAACGCAATTGACAGCAGTATCTAAAATCTTGAGCGACATATCCGATCCTCCTGATCAAAGCGGAAAATCGCTTGATAGATCATCCACACGCATGTTATATTCCCTCAGATCTACCCTCTAACCCCCATTCCCAGGAGACACGCCATGAAACTCGTCGAAACCGATCCCAACTCCGGCACTGAAATCTACCAACTCATTGACGATCCCCGCCCCGCCGACAACATCTATGGCGAACAACCCTATTCCTCGGCTGATGGAAGCCGCGTCACAATCCGATATTACCCCCAAAACAACCAAGATGGCGGCCTCTCCTTCCTCGACCTCACAGACGGCAGTCTCCACACTGTACTCGCCGAAGCACCCCGTTTCCCCGCCTTTCACGCCTGGGGCGAACACCTCTACTACCAGCAACAAGACGGGGACGCGCTTGTACTCAAACGCTGCAACTATCAGACCCTCGAAAAAGAAGACATCACAGCTTTGCCAACCGAAGAGGGCCGATTCAGCTACGGCACCACTTCCCAGGACGGGCGTTACTACGCTGCCAGTGTCCATCCCGAAGGCGGATCGAGCAAAGTCTGGTGTACAGACCTCTCAACCGGGAAAAGCGGCACCCTTGCCCAGCGGGAGGACTACCACTTCAAACACGAGCAATTCTCCCTCGACGGCAACAACCGCATCCTCATTCAGGCCAACAAAATGCCCGACGTCAAATTCGTCCACCTCGGTGCCCTTGAACCCGACCGCGAAGGCATCACCTGGTTTCCCGTCGATCGCCCCCACACGCCGCGGCCCACCGGTCACGAAACGTGGATTGGCACAACCGACCACATCTTCATCTCCACTGGGCAAGACGAAGACAGCGAAGGCAATGTCTGGACTGCGGGCTTACGCGACAATGCCCCAAATCTGGTCAGCAAAACCCCCCACCGCTTCGGTCACGTCAGCGTCTCCCGCTGTGGCCGATACTGGGTTGGGGACGCCACCCAGGAAGAAAACATCCCCATCCACATCGGTTCTCTCGAATCGGGTCGTCACAAATGCCTCGTCCTCAGCCGCACTGAACACGATAGCAACCAGTGGTCGCACACCCATCCTTACATGACCTCTGACAATGCGTGGCTCATCTACACCTCCACCCGCAGCGGCCACCCCCAGGTCTATGGTGCAAAAATTCTACAGGAGTTCTTAGATAGTCTTTTATAAGCCTTCAAAACCCTCACCATCCATGTACCCCATGCCCCGCATCTGGAAACCAGATTATATCCACCACCTTGGAGACCCCAATCCCGAACAAATACCCCACAATCGCCCCGTACCAAAACGGCAGTGACCGCCGGTAAAGACTCACGCCCCCAAACTGGATGACAAAGGTCTTCATCAACCACACAATCAGCAAACAAAACCCGTATCGCCCCACAGGCAAAGCAATCGCCGCCGGATGAAACGGCCACCAGGAGACCCGCGCCTTCAAATAAGTCAGCACCCCTGCCTCTGCAAATCCAAAAAGCCACACTCCCAACTTCTGCGGATCGAACACCGTCAGCTTGCTCCCCTCAATCAACGACACCCTGCCCATCAGCACACCCCAGTCCCACAGCGCCATGTGCCCGTTCAGACCGCCCTCGGTATAACACCGGTAAAGCTGCGCGCCCACAGAAGCCACAAAACCCGTCACAAACGCCACCGGGATACAGCCCCAGATCAGCGGATGCCGCCGCAGGTGATCGCCCAACATCCGAAAAAAATGCGTCACCGACGGGATACACGTAATCCGGATCGGCACGCCGCAAAGCGCATTGCTATTCACCAGCCAGATAGACGTCTGTGTCGCAGGTGGCAGATTCGACGTTCCACCCAGCGATAGGAGCACATCGGCTCCCTTCCCCCCCGCAGGAGACAAAAAAATAAATCCCGTAGTCGCCGCGTATTTGGTAATCCCAAAAAAACAGATAAACAGCAACAATAACTGCACCAGCATCACGGGAAACCGCATCCCGGCAGACACCATCCACCCGCCCAAAAACACCGCCGAAGACAACAGCCCCAGCCACGCCGTACGATAAGAAACCGGAGTCCCGTCATCGTCCTCTCGCCTCCTTTCAAACGCCTTTTGCAGCGTCTCCCGCAAATGCCCTCTGGCGACCCACACCGACCATCCCACCAGAAAAACCAGCGCCCCGTGCGATTCCAGCATCGCGATCTCCCCGCCCATCGCTGGCTGCCCGGGCAAACCCACCGTAAACCCCGTGCGGTTCAGCAACCCCTTTTTCAAAATATTCACAAAATCGTAAAACCAGAAACTGAACAAAATATCCAGCGGGCATAAATACGCCAGCCCCATAATCATCGGCTGCACCCGCAAAAAATAATCCGGAAAATGATGTCCCAGGGGCACGGCTTTGTACGTCGTCGAATAAAACAGGGTAATAGGCGGCAAGCTGAGCGCGAAATACCCGATAATATTCCAGCCAATAATCCCCGCCACAAAACTGAACCCAATCCAGAACACCTTGTTCTTAAACACATCCGGCACCCGACTGCCCGCAGACTGCCTCAGCATATCCATCGGAAACGTCGCCATCGGGAAAACCAGCCGCTCCTTCTCGTGCCACTGTTTGTAAAAAATTACACTCGAAAAAAAACCCGCCCCAACCAGCGACAAACACGCCATCAACCACCAGAACAGCGGCCGTACCCAGGCTAACCACGGGATAGCCCCATCCACCTCCACCCCGGTAAACAACTGCCCGATCACCGCCTCCGATTCTTCTGGAAACAGCCAGCGCGGGAAATAGGGCATCACCACCTCTCGCATCCGGTTCTCAGGCGAGGCATAGTGAGCCGGAGCTGCTATATCGGTCACCATATACATCGCCCACCCAATACCCGGCAAATTCCCCACCAGCCACACCATGAAAAACACCGTCAACATCTCCATTCGGGACAGTGCCCACCCCCGCGCAAACAGCTTCAACACCGTATTGATCCCCAGCCAAACCACAAACGGCAGAGCCACGGCTACGGGCATGTAATTCTTCACCAGATTCCGTCCGAAATAGGACATGAAAAGCGCCATCCCCACAATCGTGAGCACACCTATCACCAGCGCGCGTCCCGTCACCCGTTCGCGGAGTGCCCCGGCCCGTTCTTCCACCACCTGCTTTTTATCGGCGGCAATGCTCATATCCCAATGCTTTCACTCATCGCAATTGCTCCAGCAATCCCAAAGCCGCATCGACAATCTGCTCGCCACACCCCGGTGCAAAGACGCTCGCCTCCGGCTCATATCCCCCTTCTTCATAAGACTGCCTCGTCGGCAAATAACCCACCGAATCATTGGCCAGTTCGATCACTATCGTCTGCGAAAACGGTGACCGGGCTTTCAAATCCAATCCCAACTCCACCAACAACTCCCCCGGCACAGCCGCAATCCCCAGGTCCCCAATGCGAAGTGCCTGCACCCATGTCCGCACCCGATCCGGCACATCGGTCATGCGCCTGGTTATTCGTCGCACAAAAGCGCGCTCGGCCATCGTGGGACGCGCCATATTTTCAATCTCCCTCACCCGCGCCATATCGACCTCCGAAGGTGCTGGCTTGCGTGCCAGAACCACCTCTTGCATCGCCGCTCCAAGAGACACATCGGATGCAAAATCCATCTCATTCCACACCCACAAAACACCCGCTGCAATCAGCCCCGCCACGCGTTCTGCATGCAGAGAACGGTCTTTCACAGGACGCCTATCCCCCAGCACATCTATATTATTGATATCTCCACACGCGCCATTTGAAAGCGCCGCGACAAAAGAGGCATTCCGCATCCGCTGAATCAGCGTTGAAAAAATTCCAAAATAATCCGCGGAGATCGAATAAGTGGATTCGGGCATACCGATATAATGCAGCGCGTAATTGGCCAGCAAACCAATCGCCCCCCCATCAACCCCCTGCAAACACACCACGCCAATCTCCGGATCAATCGGTCCCATTGGCGCCACCACATCGGGATTGCCCACCCCCGGATTCGTGCGCACCGATCCATCGCCCATGCGATAGCGGCGGTTAAAAACCACGCGGTCCTCCAACGTCTGCCCAAATCCCACCTGTGCAGGCTTTCGCTCCTGCCACGCCAGCCTGACCGCATCGGCGATCCGATCAATTAAAAACGCCGTATAAGCATCATCGCCCGTGACCGCCCCCGTGTGGGTATGCGTGCAACAAATCAAAACCCGTTCCGCACTCAGTTCCGTCTCCACAGCGATCCGTTCCTTCGCGCGGTCCAGATAATCTCGCTTCACCCCGATCAAATCGCACACCACAATCGCCACGCCTTCCCCTTCTCGTTCCACCACAAAACTGCGCACATGCAATGGATCGCGCACCTTCTCTGCAAACCGATCCTGAAACGATCCCGGAATCATCGTACCCAGCGGTGGTGTAATATCCAGACATGCAGCTCCTGCGGTGATCATAGAACACTCCTTTGAAAAAATTCTACGCCTTCCCCATTGCTTGTAGTGATCGCCACGAATGAATCCCCGTCCGCCCCCAGGCCATCTCGGAAGGTACCGACTCATTGCCCGCCCGATCTACGGCCGTCACGCGATAATAATACGTTGTCGAACACCAGTAGGGCGTGGCCGAAGGCAACCCCCAGTCAATCCATCTCGGCTCTGAGGGCGAGGCAATCAGTGTGCGCTGATCGCAGACAAAATTGGGATCCGTACTGGCGTACACATTGTAGTGATGGAAATCCGAATCCGATACAGGTGCCCAGGTCACCTGTAATTCCGACACATCGCCAGTCTCCACTTCTACCCCCGTCACCTGTGCCGGAGGCATCGCGTCTTCCCCACCCTTTTCGGAAGGAATATATGCGGCATCATCAGTCAGCAGCAATTGATCCAGCTTCACATCCCGATTTGATGTTGCCGCCGTCAACACATGCGCATCCCCATCCAGATTCAGCACAACAGGTCTCCCGCGTGCGTCCAGAACCCGCACCCATCCCCAATCATCCACCACAGCCTCACAGCACCCCACCTCCCGGTCATCGCACCGTATATTGAATCCCAAAATGTGACCATGTTTTCCCGCCACCCGCGCCCACAGACCATAGGCCCCGGACCTCGGCACATCCACATCCATGTGTACCCGCCCCGACTGCTCATTATCCTTCAACGCCACAAAATACAGATTGGACGCTCGTCCATCGAACTGGTCGGTTAACCCTTCTCGCCGCCCCAGTTCCGGTTCGATAAATAGCCGCACAGGCTCTTCTCGCGGCCCACTTCCCAACCGCACTTCAGCAGAAGGTCGCCCCTCCAGCCCGGAATATTCCACCATCGCCACCCGGTAAAACGCCGTGCCCTCCCTGTGCGTTCTGTCTTCAAAAGCTTCACCGGTCACAATCCCCTCACTGATCTGCTCAAATCCCTCGCCCGATTCTCGACTTCGGTACACGTAATATCCCTTCAACTCTTTTGAGCGCGTGGGACGCTCCCACGCCAGTTCTACTCCCTGATTGCCCAATTCGGCCCGCAATCCCACGGGTGGATCGGGTCTTTTCAACACAGCCACATACACCTCGCCCCATAGCCCCACCATATCCGAATCAAAAACCACCTTGGTCCCATCGGGACTTACAATCGGCGCCGGATGTGTGGACTCGGCATCCGGATGCATCGCTCCCCAGCCCTGATAGGAGCTATTGTGGTGACAGATCTGGTGAATCCGCCCCCGCTCTTCAGTATGAATCAGCAAAATCTGATTGGCGTATGGGCCTCTATCCGTCACATCTGAAACAATCCACTCGTTGTCAAAACTCCATCCCCCGTGCATGCCACCCGACAGATTGACGACTTGTCGCCTGTTCGTGCCATCTTTGTCCATTACCCAGATACTCGACTCTGAAGCATAAGACCATGCGTGCCCATCGTGCGCCCAATCCGGATGTCCCGCCTGTCCACAGGGCAACTCTGTTTTATCCGTTCCATCCGCCTGGATGATATAACTGCCCAGCCTCACCTCTTTGACTGGATCGTTCAAATTGTAAAAGATGGAATAATCTGCCCCCCGCGTGAACCGCAGCCGGTGAATATTGCCCTCAATGGGTACTGCTCGCTGTTTTCCGCTCTGGATATCGATCAGATAAACCGTCCACACCTTTTGATCCGGGTCCTTTCGCCCCCGCACCAGAAGTTTCTTCTCATCGCTGCTCGGCGGACAAAATTCCACGTTGTGTTGCAGATCTACCGACGCGAGTTCTCGGCTTTTTCCCGTCTTTACATCGACTGAACAGAACGCCGTCCGAGAGCCGCGATTAGCGGAATAATACATCAAGTCCGGCTTCAAACCACTCCACAAAGGCCGCGGCACCCGTCCTTCTTCACCGCGAATATGCAATTCTCGAATCCGCCCTCCATCCGCATCCATAAGCCAGTTTCCCCCGTGTTCGCCCGGCCGCCGCGATACAAAAAACAATGCGGAACCATCGGCATTCCACGCTGGAATATCGTAATAAATATGCCGCGAAATCGCCGGATCGTGCGTCAGTTTCCACACCTCGGCCTGCGTTCCCCTATCCCGAAAAATCGTGCGCTCAGACGGGTAAGCATCTCCATTTTTCAGCTTCTCATACGGCTTGTGCCCGTCCCGCACCGAAAGTGCCTCCAGGTTGTGTGAGCGGTCAATAGCCATGTCAAATCTCCTTTTTTATTCAATCCAATCCAAACTGCCGCTTCAAAAATTCAACCGTCTCCCTGTAAAACCGCGCCTGAATCGCCCCTTGATCCTCCTCCAACACATCCTCCCGCATCCGCACCACGCATTCCACACCCAGCGCATCCATCTTCTCCTTCAGCGCCAGCCCGAATATCGGATGGTGAATCCCCTGCCCCGCGTCTGGCTCGGTGTCCATTGGCAAATTTGGCGTGGTGTACCACAACATCACAGGCGGCGCATCTTTAGACACATAATTGATTGCCGAAGCTGCTTTAAACATCGCCCGTGCCTCCGGCTTATCGAATTCCTCAGGTGAAAATCCAAAAAATAGCTGTAGTGCCTCGTGTGCATACGCCGGTCCCGAAATAATCGTCCGAATAAAATGCGGATCGTACGAACACTGCCCCTGCCACGACGCCACGCACGTCAGCCGCGTGGATTGTCGGGCCACCGGATCTTCGCTTTCTGACTTCGCTTCTTCCCCGCGAAACCCGATCCACATCGAAATCCCGGCTCCAGCAGATCCCCCTCCGGCCGCCACCCGAGAAGCGTCTAAATTCCACTCTTCTGCCTTCCACCGGATAAACTGAATTGCCCGCTGGCTGTGCTCCATCGCCGCCGGATACCGGTCCGTTCCCGAAAGCGGATAATTGATCGCCGCCACCGAAATACCCGCCTCATGGCATCCTTCCAGCAACACCTGCGAAATACTTGCTTTGTCTCCACCCCGAAATCCCCCGCCGTGAATATACACATACACCGGTGCCGGATCTTTCGAATCCACTTGATACAGATCCACCACATCCCGCTCGTGATCCCCATACGCCACATCTCGAAAAGTCGGTTCGTCCATTGTTCCCCCTTGAAAATCAAAAACCTACCTTTTAACCCAGATTGGACTCGACCATGCGAAATCGCCCTGTGCCACCTGCAAATTACCACAGCGCCCACCCATCGGCATCCGGCGAAGCGGCTTTAGTCTAACCTGTAAATAATAAAAATGTTCTCCAACATCTGGCTCGTCCTCAAACCTCAAAACGGCCTGTTGCTTTCCGACCCCTTGCTCCAGCACCTGCTCTCCATCTCTGAACAGCGCGACCTGCTGCACCATTCGGGATGCCTGCACCTTGCAAATTAAGTGTACCTGTCCGGCCACCTCCACCTCCGATCCCATGGGCATTCCGTTCACCCGCACATCCAGCATAACACGAGCACCGTTGGTGGCAAAACACCGCCGTGCCCACAGAGCTTCAAATAGTGCCTCTCGGGTTAGAGCCTCTGCCCACACACCCGTCAGAGCACCGCCCATCCCGGGCACAATCCGATGGGAATCGCTATTCCCCATAAACGCCAGGCGATAGCCCTGCCGCAGTGTTTCTGGAATCGTATCCCGCATGTGAATGTAAATATCCCAGCACGAACACAGTTCCACGCCCCCGAGCCGACTGCTCGGAATCACCCACCAGGTGGGATGGTGCGGAAATGTAAAAGCCCGCGTCTTTTCCATCGCTGCCACCCACTTCTCCAGTGTATCCGCATCGGACTCGGTAAAATGATACAGCGGCACTTCTCCGTCCGGAAATAGCATAATCCGATGATTCGGTCCGCGCTCTGATTCCTTGCGATAGGTGCGCTCATAGGCGGGGACGGCCACAAACCGTCCCGGATCGTTAAAGTGATCGGCCTCCGCCAGGATCAACTCGAGCTCTGATGGCGTGAGAATATTATCGTAAAGCGCATCATTATCCGTCACCGCCATAAAATCCAGCCGTGCTTTGTAGCGCCCATACGCGTAATTCTCGTCGATCTCGCCCTCTGCATCACCCGACAGATTGCCGTGGCAATGGAGGTCCCCCCAGTAAAGTTTATAGGTCTTTCCCCCCACCACTATTTCAGGCCGTTGATCAAACACAGGCGGTTCGGGCAGTTGGATCGGCCGCCATGATCGCCAGGCCGAGACCGGGCGTTCCTCCACGGGCTGCGCCTGATCCAATGGCAAACTCCCGGCACAGATATCCGCATAATATCGCCCCTCGGAAATCTGGGCGGCAAAAGGCAACCTCCCATCCACCACCGGCAAATCTCCGTTCACCGTATAGGCGTGTACCTGCCCATCCACCTCGCAGGACCGCCCCTGATTTCTCCCGGTCAGGGGCCGAGCGTAAAACAGCGCATCCGGACCGTGCCGGTTGACCAACTCGTCTTCTTTACGCTCATAAAGAACCCAGACATCCCCATCCGTTTCCCTCACAATCTGCGGACGACGACGCCACCCCACAAACCCCATATAATGCTCGCGCCCCAGCAATCCATCGTAGAGATGCGCCACATACCCCTCGGGCATAGTGCGATCCGGTCCCCTATAGGGTGTCCAGGATCGACCGTCAAAATGCGAAGCCATCGCCTCCACTTTGTGATCTACAAATCCCTTGGGATGGATCACATCGCGCGTGACCGCCCACGTCGCCCAGACCCCGTCTGATCCGTCGGAACACAACCTCGGAAACAACTCCCAGTCATCTGTAAGCGAAAACTTTCCCAGTCGTTCCACCCCATCCGGCGTCCACTTCCTCAAAAACAAATCACAGACTCCATTTCGGAGCGTCTGGTAAGCCACCCAAGCACCCCCGGCATGACCACACAGCACGGGCCGATAGTGATCTCCTCCACCCTGCGACAGATCCACGACATCAGCCCAGCGATTCCCATCCAGACACCTCCCAAATACCCGACGTCTCCTACCCACCAGCGCTGTCCAGGCCACCCATATCCTGCCCTCACTGTCCGAAGTCACATTTGGGAAAGCCAGACTCGCATCCGCCTCTGCCAGTCGCACCACCTCGCCCATTTCGTCTGCCGATCGGGCCAGCACACACCACCGCCCCTCCCGCACAGCGCACCATACCGCCCACACCGCATCGCCCCCGCACGCAATTCGCGGCTGAAAATTGATCCCCGCCTCTTCGCTCACTGTCAGCAAAGGACCTCGCGCCTGCCCTTTAAAAGACCGCACCAGAATCCGGTCTTCTTTGGGCCTATACCCGTGCCAGGCCACCCAGAACCGGTCAGAACCATCTACAGTCAGCGCCGGATCTTTATCGACATGCCCGCGGCGATGCTCTGACAATCGAATTTGCAAACGCTCCATACTCCGCAATCCTCTCGTGAAACGTCCCCTTCCAAAAACACTACGGTATTTGAAATTTTCGGAACTTTGTCCGAAACCTCGGTGTTTCAAGCACATCACGGTTCACCACGGCCTCGGGAATCTCACCCCGAAGAATCTGCGCGGCCTGGCGGAATTTATCGCGCCAAGCTCCTTCAAAGTATTCATCGGTATGCCCCAGAGAGTGCGGGGATACAACGACATTGTCCATTTTGAGGATCGGATTGCCGGGATTGACGGGCTCCTGTTCGAACACATCCAATCCGGCCCCTCGAATCCATCCCTGCTGCAGCGCCTGAATGAGCGCGGCTTCGTCGACTACGGGGCCGCGCGAGGTGTTGATCAGGTAGGCCGTGGATTTCATTTTGCGCAATTCTTCTTTCCCAATCAGATGGTGTGTCTCTTCTCTAAATGGAACGCTGATGCTCAGGAAGTCGGACTCGGCCAGAATCGTATCCATATCTACCAGGTCTGCGCCGATATCGGACAAGGCGTCCTGTTCTACGTAGGGGTCACAGGCCAGGTGCCGCATCCCAAACGGCCTGGCCAGTAAAAACATCTCGTGGCCGATATTGCCGACGCCGATGGAACCGAGGGTCTTGCCGGTCAGGCCTTCACCGTGATACGCATCCCGTTCCGACCAGTGTCCCTGGCGGGTTATTCTGTCTTTGTTAATCAGTCGCATCGCGAGCGCCAGAATGAAGGTGATGATAGTACAGGCCATTGGCCGGCGAACCGCGTCGGGAGCAAAGCAGAGCATGACGCCCGCATGGGTGAGAGCCCGAACATCAATGTGGTCGTATCCCACGCCGGTGTAGAGGACTGCGACCAGTTGGTCGTTTCCCGCAAGTGAGCACTTTGTCCAGTGAGCGGTCCAGGAGATGACCATGTCGCATCCACGTATCTGTTCGGCGCCGACTTCCGGCAGAAACCGATCGAATATCCGGTACTCGACTTCGGGCATCTCATTGAGCAGTTCCAGCCCCGGGCCGGGAATGGCCAGATTTCCGGCCGGATCGAAGAAATCTCTGGTAATTCCGAGTCTGACTTTCCTCTCCATATATTCTCTCCTGAATTCTTAGGCGATATAACGATTGGGCATCCTTATGCCGTTTACGGAATCGCCATTCTGAAAATGGGATGGCTATCGGGCGCGTTTGAGAGACACCCGTGGCGATTCACAAGCGGGATCATATCCGTAGTAATGCGATCCACATTAATATAGCGGTAGATCAGGGAACGGCGCCGGTTAGAAGACGTATTGGAATCAGAGCCGTGGGGCAGGCACAGGTGAAAAAAGAGGGCATCGCCGGCATTCAGAACAACGGGCACGGCATCGGTGCTGTCGAATTCTCCCTCGTCAAACCAGGGCTGGTCCGAATTGGGGCGTTTCAAAATGCCCTGCCGGTGCAAACCGGGCACAACTTGAAGACAGCCGTTTTCGGGAGTCGCCTCATCCACAGCGATCCAGACAGTGGCAACTGGGAGAGGTATTGAATAAAAATAAGGCGCATCCTGGTGCCAAGCATGAGCAGACCCGTAGAAAGCGGGTTTGAGCTGGGCTTCGTCGCCGAAAAAGCGCAAGTTATCGCCCAGAATATCCCTCATACACGACAGAATGGGTTCACAGGTAGCCACAGACCGAAAGAAAGAATCGTGCCGGACAACGCGGCTGACTTTGCGGATGCGGTTCAAGGGATTCTCGGGACGAATATCCAGGCGCTGGACCTCGGGTTCGACCTGCACGGCAATCTCGGAATCGAGTTGCCCGAGCGCAGCGCGATCCAGATGTCCGGCGATCTCTTTGAGAAGCCCCGGCGGAATGAGTCTCTCTACGATGATGAAACCGTCTGTGTGGTAATCTCGGATTTGATCGGGTGTAAGATTCATCAAAACCTACCTTTTTTAATCCCAGATGGGTCTTTATCCACATGCCTGCGGCGATGTTCTGACAATCGAATTTGCAAACGCCCCATACTCCGATCCTCTCATAAACGTCCCCAGAATCATCCTGAGCGTCACAAGATAGCTTTTGTTTTCGGAAATAATTGGTATATTTCTCACAAGAACCCTGATACAACCCCGCATTTCCTGGAGAAACCAACAGTGACAACAAATACCATTCGCGTGGGCATCATCGGAACTGGCAGCCGCGGCATCAACTGTATTGGCCATCAAATTGCCGAACAAGCCAGCGATCTGGACATCACAATAACCGCTTTTTGCAACCGCACAGAAAGCCGCATGCACATCGCCCTTGAAGATGTGAACAGAATCGCGGCGGCAGCGGGCAACTCGGCATTTTCACCCGCATTCTACAGCGATCCAACAGCTCTGATATCAGACAACAACGTAGATATGGTCGTCATCACCACGCCCACGGCAGCCCATCGCGAAGCGGCAATACCCGCACTGCGCTCGGGCAAAAAGGTCTATCTGGACAAGCCCATTGCACATACACTCGAAGATGCCATAGCCATCCACAAAGAAGAGTCCAAAACAAATAATCCGATGATCATGGGCTTTACCAGGCGCTATGAACAGCCCTGGATAGAACTCTACAACCTGCTGAAAAGCGGCGTCATCGGCGACCTCAAAATGATGCTCATTCGCTCCGTAATCCCCTACACGCATTATTTTATGACCTGGCACCGCACGCGGTCATTGAGCGGCGGTGCGCTCAACGACAAGGCATCGCACTACACAGACGTATTCAACTGGTTTGCGGGCGGCCATTGTCTCCAGGTCAACGCCTTTGGGGGGCGCAACCTCTTTGAAGTGCGCGAAGACGCGCCCGAATTTTGTGCCGTCTGCGACGACGACACTTGTCCTTATCGAGCGGAATTGGTCGAAACGGGAACACAGGATCAGGCTCGGGGCGCAATAGATCAGACTTTCGCCCGTGAAACCGATCCCATGCGCCGAAAAGACAATTGCGTATATAAACCCGGCGCAGACATCTTCGACCACGCATCCATCCACTTCCAGTACGACAACGGAATCGTCGCCTCCATCTTCTACGCCATTTACGGTCCCAAAGCCGAAGACGAAGAAACCTTTGAACTGGTCGGCACAAAAGGGCGAATGATCCTGACGCGCCTGAAAGGCGAAATCGACCTCGTCACGGACTATGGAGAACGCAGAGAAGAAATCATACAATGCAAAGCCGAAGCCTTTGAAACCTCTCACTTCGGTGCAGACCGCAAGCTGGTGCAGGAAATTGCCAAATTTGCCCGCGGCGATCCATCCCCAGTAGATGGCCGATACGGCATGGAAGCCACGCGAATGATCCTATCAGCAATGCAATCCATCGACCAGGGCGGCGAAACCATTCGCCTCGCCAATGGACCAATATAAGGGAGGAAAAATGACACCAATACCTATGACCGATGAGCAAAAATTCTTCTTCGACCTCCGCGGCTGGATCCTGCTGCCTTCTGTGCTATCGGCTGCAGAGATAGAAGAGATGAAAGCCGAAGTATATGCCGGTGCCAAGCGGAGTTATGAAGGCGCGCTTCAGAACCTGCTGGACCACCCGGCAATCGTCGGCATTCTAAACGAAATCCTATCCGAAGATCCGTTTGTGAAGGACAACTGCTACGGCTTCCGATGCGAAGGCTCCTTCACCACCGTGCGGCCTCCCGGATGGGACAAATCGGAACGGAGAGACAACGGCATGCCCCACGTTGTGCGTCCCCCCCAACAAGCCAACGCCATGCGCTATCAGGTCGCGGGAAATAAAATTTTTGCCGGGCTGACCCGGGTCGTGTGGGAACTCGAGGAAGTCGTGTCGGGACAGGGCGGCACCTCTTTTCTCAGCGGATCGCACAAAGCCCACTTCAATTACGGCGGCCCGGATCGGTTTCGGCCAAATATCGGCGGCTCCCCCTATGAATCCAGTATGAGAGATGCCATGGAAGATTATAGCTGCCCCGCAGGCTCGGTAGTCATCTTCACGGAAAGCCTGATCCACGCAGCCAATGACTGGACCAACCCCAACAATCCGAGATGCGCGGTCTTCAACTGCTACAACTCCATCTGGGCGCAGTGGCACCGCCTCAACCTCAACCACGAAACAATCGAAGCCATGCCCCCAAAGCGGCGGACACTCTTCCGCGGTACCTGGGCAATTGGTGGCGGCCCAAATGGAAACCGCGAGTACTCGCTGGATAACAGAACCGTCTAACGGCCTGATCTATTTCGCATCTGTTCAACCACTGGCGTCGTCGGTGCCTCGCCGCTATAAAGCGCCTGCCCCCGCTCGTAGGACACCTCCACCTCGCCATCCCTCACTTCCAGCCGGGGCACATTGTAATCGCGCGCATCCCGATCCGTGCCGCGCATCACGGCCAAATGCGCGTCCGTCATACCCTCCACCATGTCGTCACCCCAGCGGTTCCACGGATGCACCATCTCCCCCCCGCTGCGGTGAAAACTCCGCGACGAGTACTTGATCAGGATCCCCCGTCTCGGGATGGGATTCTTCCACGCCGTGGTGCCATGCGTCGTCGAACCATCGGCAAAAAACAGCACATCTCCCGCCTCCATCACCAACTGCTTCACCAGCCCCATGTCATCGTCGCAGGACCGCACGCCCGGCGGCGTTGGGTATTTCCCCTTGTGAGAACCCGGAACACAGGCAAACCCGCCAAGACCGGGCGGCACATCCCGCAACTGCCATGTAATCGTCACCGCCTCCGAGTAGCTCCGCCCATTCTGAAACTGATAGCCCATCGGCGGATACATCGGTTCCCCAGAATCGTGCAGGGCATGGCCAGACGTCCCTTGAACCGAGCAAAACGCCGACGGCCCACTCATTCGCGCGCCGCTCCCGCCCATCCACGTCAACCTGTGCTGCACGGACGGGTGAGCCACCATCTTCCGAAACGGCTCGCAATACGGCTCGGGAAGATCCAGCAAACCGCCCAACACCGGACGCCCCGTGCCCGCCAGGCTCTTTGACCCCCGCGACAATTCCTCCTGCACCACAATCTGATCCTCAAACTTGTCAATCGCCTCATTCGCCTTCTCCAACCACGCCTCATCCATCACCCCTTTGAGAATCAAATACCCGTTCAATTCCCAAAAATAGAACTCTTTTTCATCGATATTGGAATTGGGATCCCGACTGTAAATCGAGGGATGAAACACCTCCCGCGATTCATCGAGTTTTACTGTCTCGCCATCCGTCACAATCACCGGCGGAGGCGTCGAATACGCATAATCCGGTTTGTAAAGCGACGCGCGTTGTTCGGGGCTAATCGTCGCCTGCCATTCAGGAGAAGGATCCTCCGCAACCATTGGCCCCGTCCCGGCAGACTGAATCGCCGCCCGCCCCACATACTCGTAGCTCAACAATCGCCGTGGCCCTTTGCCCTGCCACGGCCGCACCCCCTGCAACACCGTCCCAGCCACCAGAAACAGATCCCCTGCCTTTAGATCCGGCTGGAACGTCAGACCCATATCATCTACACCCGTAGCCACATCCTCTGGCGTCTCCACATTCACCTTGTGGGTACACGGCACCATCACGAATCCACCATCGCCCTCTTCCACATCCTCAAGCGCCCAGATCGCCCGCACTGCCTGGCAATACCGGCGCCCATTCTGAAAATAATAAGCCCTGGCCGGATTTCTCGGCTCATTGCCTCCCACCAGGGGTGCCTCCACATCCCAGGTCTCATCGCACAACAACTCTGGTTCCCGGTCCAGCCGGAACCCATAGCCTACGATCTGATTCAAATACCACACCAATTGTGGATGAATCATCAAATCCCGAAACAGATCCCGAAGTGGGGAATCCCATCTCAGCATCCCCTCACTCTGCCCCCCTTTGTCCAGCGCCTCATTCAGTGCCTTCACCTCACCTCGGTTCAATACGCCCGGGATGTGCAAATAGCCTGCCACATCAAAGCTGTAATTCTCCTCGTTGCTCATCGCTTCCCGGTCCATCGGTGACCTCCTGCTATAAGATTGGGGTTTATTAGTGCATTTAATACATAGTAAGCTAATTTCTGGATCAATTCAAAACAAAAATGCTTATAATATGAGGTGCCGCAAAAAAAATTGGACAAGGAGTGACAAACATGACCACACGAACGCGAAAATCGCCCGATGAAATCAAAAACATCCTGGAAGGCCCCGTCACATCGATACCGACACCTTTTCTATCAAATGGAGACATCGACTGGAATGGCGTGGACAACATCATCGAAACCGGCATTGGAGGCGGCAGTGGCGTCATCTTGCTGACAGCGGGCGATAGCCAGTACTTCTGCCTGAGCGAAGATGAAATCGCACAACTCACACAATTTACCATCGGGCGCACCGCTGGCCGCGCCCTCACCATCGCCGCGACCGGGGCATGGCCCACCCGGCAGGCAGAAGCGTTCGCCCACAGGTGTGTCGAATGGGGCGCAGATGCGCTCATGTCCGTCACCACATTCCACGGCTCAGACCCCGAAGGCGTGGCCGATCACAATGCCGCAATCGGCAAAATCATCCCGGTGATGCTCGTCGGCTATCCCTCGCACCGCGCCCTGGATATGCTCATAGACGAACCCGGCATCTGCTGCTTCAAAGAAGACGGCGACACGGCCTATGCTGTAGAAACCCTGCAAAAATACGGCCACCACTGGAAAATCATGACCGGAGGCACCCTGTGGCGTCACCTCCTCGAATGGCCCTTTGGCTGCACCACCTTCATGGACTGGTCCACCTCATTCGCCCCCCACATCGGCGCGGAATTCCACCAGGCTCTCTGCCGCAACGACATAGCCGAAGCGCGGCGAATCACCGTCGAAATCGAACGCCCGCTCTGGGATCTGCAGCCCAATTTTCGAGGCGGCTGGCAAACCATGTGGCGCGCCATCCTCGAACTCTACGGCGTCTCCGCCCGATATCTCAGATCGCCCCAACTCTCTGCCACCGAAGAAGACCTGGAATTTCTCCGTGCGTCTCTCGACCAGATCGGCCTGCTGTAACATTAAGGCAACGCATACACCCACATAAATCTTCGGTCGTAGATCAGGGCTTCCTCCCTGCCGTCATTATTCACATCACACACCTGCATCGCATAGCTATAACCGATGTCATCGAGCCGCGTACGCTCCAAAATACCCGCTGGACAGTCGGGATGTTTTGCATTTTCTGGCAGTGAAAACGCCAGCGATATCTCGCCATCTCCATCCATCCCCCAGGGCCACCCACCATCGGCATACCCGATCCATGTCCGGCTCCCCCGAAGCGCGACAATCGGCCGATTCCTGTGCATGCGGAGCTTTTCCCCGCCTTTTGGAAAACCCATCGGCCAGACCCGCTCAGTGGGCCTGCTCCACACTTCTGTGCCATCTGGTTCGAAAAGCACCATAGGACCGTTTGGCGAATTGTAGAGCGCGACCTGAAACTCAGAATCCGAACGAAAACACCCCAGAGCCGTACCCTGGCAATGAATGTGTCCTCTCGAAAAATAAGTCCTGCCTCCCGCCCCAAAAAGGTGCAGCTTATCGGACGCGGCAATAGAAAAAACCGGCCCGCTGGCAGTGTGAAACACATCCGTGTAATCCACATGTTGCTGGTCAGCATTCAGTGTTTCCGGGTCAACAGCATCCACCGTCCACAAAATCTGCCCATCCATACCCACGGCACAGTATCCGATTAGATATACCTGCTCGCCATCCATATCCAGAGACAGTATGTGGTGCCCACCTCCCGGAATGGCTTTGGGACCCCATACCGGCTCCAGATCTGCATTCAAACCCAGCACTGGCTCGCCATACCGCCACGAACCATTTCCGACCTCCCCATTTTTGATCGCAATAGCAGCCTCGTGTTTATCGGTGGACCGTGTAGCGGTCTGGAGGATATAATAATTCTCATCGGGAAGACGGGCGCTCTTTACCTCCTCCCCCGTCTCACCGTCCAGGACCACAACCCTATCGCCATCTGCTACGACCACCTCAATGCGCCCGTCCCCGTCAATATCCCCCGTGGCGATACAGGCCTCATAGGAGTGGGAGATATAAGGGATATGCGGCGGATTTGGCTTTCCCCACGTCCACATGCGTCGGCCATCTGCGCGAAATGCCGAGACAGACACGGACTCGGGAAACAGCGCGCTTACAAAATCCCAACTCCTGAAAGGCTCTGGCCCAAAGATACCCGGTCCCTGATAGGTGAGAATCTCCGGAATTCCATCTCCATCGATATCTGCTGGAAAACACTCTGCCCCGCCGTATTCCTCAAACGCGATCTCAAACATACACGATACCGTTGCCATTACCGCCCCCTACACAAAACCGGGACTTGCGATAAGCCCCGGTACTAACTCAATCTCACCGAGAATAGCCTGCAAATTGGTGCCTCTATGCGAAGCCAGAAAGCCCAGTTGCAAGACCTGTCCAGTCGGCATTTTCTCGCTCCTTCCTATCCCGACTTCTCCCCCGGCTTCCGATAAGAGGCCGCATACCGGTCGCCCTCTGGATCGTACGACACATGCACCTGTCCATCGTGTACTACCAACCTGGGCACCGTGCGATCCCGCCCATCGCGTTCGGGACCGCGCATAACCGCAAACTGTTCCTCAGTCATATCCTCCACCATATCGCCCCAGCGCTCCTGGGGATCGATCACGCCACCGCCCCAGTTGGAATTTTTGGACTGATATTTAACCAGCACACCCCGTCTGGGAATCGGATTTTTCCACGCCAGCGCGCCGTGTGTACACCCGCCATCCATAAAAAATAACACATCTCCCGCTTTCATCGCCGGCTGCACCACCAGGCCCATCGTCTCGTCGCACGTGCGGATTCCAGGAGGCATTGAATACTGCGTCTTATGAGAACCCGGCACACAGGCAAACCCACCCAGATCCGGCTCCACATCCCGCAACTGCCACGTAATCGTCACCGTCTCGCAATAACTCCGCCCATTCTTAAACTGGTAGCCCCGCGACGGACTCATCGGCTCATTCCCATCGTGCAACGCGTGGCCCGATGTCCCTTGCACAGCGCAAAACACCGTACCGCCACCCGTGCGATACCCACTGGCTCCCATCCAGTTCAGCCGATGCACCACAGCGGGATGGGCAATCATGCGCCGAAACGGATCGCAATAGGGCGCAGGTAAATCCACCAGACCCGGCAATAACGGCCGCCCCGTCCCCGCCTGACTCTTTGAACCTCGCGCCAGTTCTGCACCAACCTCAATCCGATCCTGAAATTTATCTACCGCCTCATTCGCCTTTTCCAGCCATTCCCCGTCCATCACCCCGCGCACCACCAGATACCCATTCAAATCCCAAAAATAAAATTCCTTCTCATCAATTTTTGAATTTGGATCCCGAATATAAATCGAAGGATGAAGCACCTCAGAACTATCTTCTACCCACGTCTTTTCGCCATCGGTATTCAGCACAGGCGGCGGATTAGATCCCTTAGCCCCCGGCCTGTACATCACCGCCTTCTGTTCGGGAGGCGCACTCTCCGTCCACCCGGGTCGCGTTTCGATCTCAGCACCCGGTCCCGGCCCATTCGACTGAATGACCGCTCGCCCCGCATACCAGTACGTCAACAGCCGTTTCGGCAACCCTGTCCACGGGTGCATCCCCTGCAAAGTAGATTCCGCCAGCAAAAACAAATCCCCCGCCTTCAGCACCGGCTGTTTCACCAGCCCCATATCGTCCTGCCCTATCGCCAGATCCTCGGGCGTCTCTACATTGCTCTTATGGCTCGCCTGCACCACCACCAGCCCGCCATCCCCATCCTCCACATCCTCCAGAACCCAGATCGCCTTCACCCCCTGGCACGACCGGCGACCATTTTGAATGAAATACGCCCGGGACGGATTCCGAGGTTCGTCTCCGCCCACCAGGCCCTGTCCGATCTCCCCTTCCCGGCTACCCAGCAACCGGGGTGCCTGATCCAGCCGGAACCCATGTCCGATAATCTGGTTCAAATACCAGACCAGTTGCGGATGCACCAGCAAATCTCGAAACAGATCCCGCTGGGGCACCTCCCAGCCCAGCATGCCTTCAGACGCGCCTGCCTCGTCCAGTGCCCTGTTCAAAGCCTCGACTTCACCCCGACTCAACACCCCTGGAACATGCAAATATCCGGCGACATCAAACGCATAATTCTCTTCATTGCTCATCTCTTCCCGGTCCATCTCTGACCTCCTGTTGGAAGATTGGGGTTTGTCTCTACATTATAGTACGCCAACTTTTTGCTCAATTCAATCAAAAATTTTTAAAGCTCCGAAAACGCAAAACCGGGACCTGCAGCACAGCCGTAAGTCCCGGTTTAAACACCCTGTATTTCCCCCGAATATTAAATCTGATGCACCGCCTTGCGCTTCGCGCGCATACTGGCGTGCGATTCTGGCGACCCATCGTGAAACGTGCCAAACCAGTAATCAAATGGAAAATCATTCTCGCCGTAATTGCACTCAAAATAGCGGTGATGCAACTGGTGAAAAAACGACGCCGCAGGCATTCTATCACTGCTTCCCACCTCAATTTTATCAAACCCCACATGTCCTTGCGCTGGTGTAAATGCCGCATGTTGTGCATTCATCAACATGTGAATCGGATGGGACGGCACCACCCAGTGAATCAGAATACAGCTAAAATACAACAAATGCTCAATCGGGTGCATAGCCAGCCCGGACCAGGGTCCAATATTGATATTCTTGTGATGCAAATAGTGCGCGGACTTGTACAGGGGTTTCCAATGGGTCAGACGGTGAACCCAATAAAAATGGAACAGCCGCCAGAACTGAATACCGCACAGCAACGCCACAAAATAAACCGGTTCTGTGCGCCAATCGACATAGGGAATTATCTCATTGGCAAATGCCCACATAGAAACCACTTCATAAGCCGTCCAGATCGTTCCCCCACTCACACAACTCCAAAAAATATTATCGCGCAATTGATTGCCCCACAAAAATTTGCGGTTCGATGTCGCGAGCCATTTCGACGTGTATTTATACCGCGTGCCCTGCGCCTTGAACCTGTAGAAATACACATGCCACGCGCCTGCAATGACGATGAGCATCGCAATATTGCGCGCATACATCTCGGCAATCCAATCCACGCGGAATTCCGCACAGCGCTCGAGCGCGGGTTGTAAATAAAGCCAGGTACCAATGGCAATAAGCATATAAATCGCGTTCCAGGGCCACAAATAGCCCGGAAAACCGAACATCCACTTCAGTGCCTCAACAGGACGCGGGGGCCATGCAAAAATCGGTGCAGGCTCCGGGCGTTTTGCGGGCTGCCACTCGCCACTTTCATTCCGAGCAACGCCATCTACAACTTCTCTCTCCACTCTGGTATCAGCCATTGTACACTCTCCTCAAATGGTTGAGACTACGTACTAAATCCTCCCGCTGACCCACTGAATACCCCGCATTAACACCGACTGAAAATTTGCATCCTTCCACGTCTGATTGTCGTGCCCACTCTGAAAGCAAAACACCCGCGTACCATTGTATTGTCGCGTCCAGCCAATCGACTTCATACACGCCGGGTGATCTGTCGTCAACAGCAAATGGCTATCCGAATCTGGTTCACCCATCACATAAGTCTCATCGATCATCTCCCAATCGGACATCCCGCTCGTAATCGGATGATCCCCATCCTCTACCGCAATCCGCATCACCTCATCGTGGCTGAACGATTCAAACGATCCCGCCACAACACCGGCCATCTGCACCCAGGGATCCCAATTTGGAAATGCCAGAATCGCGTGGTGCAACAACACCATACCCTTGCCCGTTGCCAGCCAGGACTCCAGCGCGCTTAGCGGTCGCCCCATCCACCCGGGACGGTTCTCATCTGTCGGACCTTCCTTATGCATATTGTAAAACACAACCGCATCGTAGAAATCGCGCTCCTCTGCTCGTGGCGATGCAAAATCCTCCAGAGACTGAATATAGGCATCCACGCCTTCAAGATTGCGAAACAACCCGTGAAAATTCGGCACATCAAAACGGTGGCCGCCGGTCACCACCGCAACCTTAATAGAATCGCCCATAAGATATCTCCCTTAAAATAATCTATCTCCCTCGATTTGTCTCCCAAACGGGTCTTTCCTGCCACGGCTCAAAACCTGGATTCTCCTCGGGAATTTTGGCTTCGATCTCCTCCTGCCATCCCTTCAGAAGCTCGTGCAATCGATCTCGTACATCGGGCAATTCATCGGAAAGGTCATGCGCCTCGCCAATATCCTCTCGCAAATTGTACAACTCGACATGCCCGGATTCAAAAAACTCGATCAGCTTATAATCCCCCGCCCGAACAGAAGATCCAGGTGTCCCTCCTTGATTGCCATAATGCGGAAAATGCCAGAAAATCGCATCGCGCGCCAGATCGTCCCCCTTTAACAAAGGCGCGATACTCACGCCATCGCAATGCTGCTCGGGAATCAAATCCAGACCCGCCATTTCCAGTATCGTCGGATAATAATCCGTACTCGTCACCGGAATATCACAAACAGACCCCGCCTGTACCACGCCGGGCCATTTGACAATCAGCGGTTCTCGCGTTCCGCCTTCATACATCCAGCCCTTGCCTTCAGCAAGCGGTGCATTGCACGTTGGCGAGCCTTCACTCGTCGCCAGCCCACCATTATCTGAGGTGAACATAATCGCGGTATTATCGGCAATACCCGCAGCTTCCAGCGTATTCAGGATGCGCCCCACACTTTCATCCATGCTCTCAATCATCGCGGCGTACACCGGATCGGACTGCACCTTCCGCCGCGTAATGCGCCTATCCTTTTTGTGTTCCCCCGGAAAAAAATCGCCCTCCTCAAACGGCTCAATTTTATCCAGCCCCATCTTCTTCGCTTTCTCCTCGTACTTCTCGATCTTTTCTCGCTTCGCCTGAATGGGCGTATGCACCGTATAATACCACAGATTCAGGAAAAACGGTCGATCATCGCGGTTCTCGATCAAATTTATAACGCGATCCGTCAAATAATCCGTCAAATACGTATCATCCGGCACATCCACATCGTCCAGCACTGGAATCGTCCACGGACTAAAATAACCCCCACGCCCGGGAGAACCGTGTTCGCATCCGCCAACATTCACCTCAAACCCGTGTTCTTCGGGATAAAACCCAGGTCCCCCCAAATGCCATTTGCCAACATGCCAGGTCGCATAGCCCCCATCCTTCATCGCCTGTGCAATCGTGCGTTCTTCATGGGGCAAATACCTGAAATAGGGCACATCAATCAACTTGCCGCGATTGGGATGATTTCTCCCTGCCCAATCGATAAAATTCGTCACCCCAACCCGCGCGGGATATTTGCCACTCATCACACTCGCGCGCGTTGGCGAACACACCGGGCACGACGCGTACGCATCCGTAAACTTCATCCCCTCGGCGCACAACCGATCCAAATTGGGCGTCTCGTAAAATTCACTTCCGTAACACGTCGAATCTGCCCATCCGTAATCGTCCAGCAAAATAAAAATAATATTGGGTTTTTTCATAATGGTTTCCTCGGCAGGCGGCACGGATATAGGGATAAAGTCCTGCGATCATCGGAGGCGGCATACCGCCTCCTTGGCTATGTTGTACCGGCTCTCTCCTGTACGGCGGTAACGCTCAATCATTCGTTCACGCTCTTTCGTCGGCTGTGCATCGTAAACACGCCAGACTTCGGCTATCTCTTCAGAAGGGATTTCGAAATTGAGTTCCTCTGCGTAGCGGTGCATCCGTTCCAGAGTGGTCAGCGCGTATTTCCAGTTGACAAGAGGTTTCAAGAGAAGCACTTCTCGCCGTTGCAGCGAAAGATGGGCGAGGGAATGAATACGCGCATCCCACAGCCCGTTTGGGCGATGCTCAACGCCGATAGCCGAAATCGCAATATCAAAGCACCTGAGTCGAGCGTCGAGAGTCGGTGGCCCAATTTCGTGCGGGACTTCGACAACACGCCCCCGGATATTGAACGCATCGGCAAAGGGTGGAGCCGGAAGCAGGCGGGATCCCTTGAAGTTAAGCAACTTGATCAAAGTCTCGCGGTCCTGGCGCGAGGGCGTCCAGAGGTCCAGATCTTTGGGAGGCTGTCCCGTTAGCAAAGTCTTGAACGCGCCCCCGGCCAGAAAGAACCGGGCACCGCTATCTAAACCGATGGTTGCCGCGACTTCACGGCGTGCAAACTCAATAACGTCGGTCTTTTCAAGTGGGCAAAGGGGCTCCCGATCATTGCAGACCGCCTCAAAGTCTCGGTAGGCCGTATGCAACCCATCTTTGTCGTGCCAAAAGAATACGCCTTCGAGGTACCAGGGCCAGTCATCCTTTCCGAGAGGTTGCTTCAGTAGCCGCGCCGCCGTTGCAGTCACCACCGAGTCGTGCGTGACAAACAGATGGATTCCGGGAATGTCGCCCGCGACGGCAAGCATGTGTTGCACGAGAAACCGCGCCGCTTCGTCGGACCGCGCCATGCCCGGCAATGGGTCGGCACCCGACACGAGATTCGCCATGACGCTTTCATGTCCGCGATCCACCCAAGCCTGTCCGGCGCGTTTATTATCAAGGACGTAAACACCCGGATCGCCGAGTAAGCGATCACGCACTATGCGACCATCGGCTACGTTGGCACCGTCTCGAAGAACTTTAGCTGTCTGAACACACCGCAGGATAGGACTGGCGTGAAGCGTACGCAATCTGTCGCCGAGCATAGCTCCTAACTCACGGCCAAGCTGTCGGCCAACATCTGTGATTGGAAGGGTGTGGCCCGCATCCCCAAGCGGAAGATGGCCGCGGACCGAGTGGCGCAGTAACAAAACTATCGGACGGTTGCGTGGTATCCGATCAAGAATCGAAATTATCGAGTGCGGAATTCGCCACTGAATGCTATCGGTCATTGCGCCACTCCCACTAACACTGAAACAAGCGATTCCAGAGTGCGAACCTCTTCCAGAGCGAAATCTGCGTTATTGAGCAAGTGCTGGTATTCCCCAGTTGTGCGTTCCTGTCCTCCACCTGCCATGAGCAGATGCAAACCGCACAACGCGCCGGCGAAGCTCATCTCGGGAACCAACATCTCGACAATGTAGATGCGTCCCCCGCACGGCAGGGCTGTTCGGGCATTTTGCAGTATCCGACTCGCCTTCTCATTGTCCCAATCGTGAAGGACGCGAGCGAGCACGACTGCATCGGCCTCAATGCCCCACGGCACGAACAAATCAGCCACATACCAAGAAAGTCCTTTGCGTTCTCCTTGCTCGCGCACGGCTTGAGCAATTACCTCGGGACGGTCAAGGACAGTCACTTGGAGATTGGGATGCGTATTGAGCAGGAGGTTTGCCAGCACACCCAATCCACCACCGGCATCAATAATGCGTTCGCGTCCATGGAGACCCAATTCATCCGGCACGGCCGAATAGTCGTGCCGGGCGTAACTTTTTAGCATTCGATGATGCGCCTCGCAACGTTGTGCATCGAGGGCGACTTCGGCGAAAACATCCGGAGCGTTCCTGTTGCCATTGGTGCACAGAGCTTGTGGAAGCGAGGTCCACATTTCCGAAAATGGTCCTGCGTACTCAAGGGCCGCACCGGCCAGTGTGAGCGGGTGGTCCTCACGGAGAAATTCTCCGCGTATGGTCAGATGCCAAGTGCCATCCCGTATCGTAACGAGGGCTAACTCCCCCAGCGCACGGAGAAGCCGCTGGGCACCATCAATCCGCAAGCCGTACTTGTGCGCGATCTCGATATCAGATGCGGGGAGTGATTCAATGACGCCGAGCTTGACCGCGGTGGCGATGGTCTGAGTCCGCCAAAATCCGACCATGTCTCCAGAGAGTGCCGCAAACTCAGAGCGGCGGGATGAACGTAGTTCGACCACGGCGTCGCCTGTCTCATTGATGACCTCGAGTCCTCCGTCGAATCGTTCCACACGGGCCTGGCCGTTGTAAAAGGGTTCGACCATTGCGAATCGGCGTAGATAGGCGGGTGTTCCAACGCAATCAATGTGCATCCACCCGGCTTCATCCCGAGCGCGTGCGAAACCTTTGTGGAAAACATCAAGATCAATGAACCATTGACCATGTACTTGCCGGCCATCGGCGTCAATATGGGTGGATCTACCATCCCTGGCCTGAACGACAGCGATGCCATCCCGATAATCGCCGGCATAGTGCCACTGAGCTTGATAAACCGGAATGCCGCCTCGTGCGATGTGGAAGTAAGAGCCACTATTATCACGTACCGCGCATCGTCCTTCTTGAAAGTTGCCACACCAAGCATATCGCTGAGAGTACGCATCTTTGCCGGATGGATGAATATGGTGCCAGCCATCATCCCCGATAACGGCAGCGAGGTTTTCGTAGAACCCGAACGTGCGCCGAAAACACCGTTTATATGCCGGACTGCCATCTGGACCAATATGCCATGCCGCCGATCTTCGAAGGACAGGTGCCAGCCCCGGCACACGGAACTTCAGTACCTCGTCAAATCGTTCTTCATAAGCGGGAACGCCTTTGGCTACGTGATGAGAGCCATCTGGTGAAATAGCCCAGGATTCCGGATTCATGGTGTTTCTCCCGCAGGTTTACGCATGTTGCAACCGAGGCAAAGGGACCGGTTGCGGTACGTTGCTCTGAGCTCGCGGTAGGCATCGCTGTTCCATATCTCCATCAGTCCTTGCTCGTGCAGATTGCCAAATTCGCCCAATGTGCGGCGTTGGGCATCTGGAGCACAGCACGGATCAAAGCGCCCCATCGCGCTTACCCAGGCCTCCTGCCCCAAAAATGGACATGGTCCGCCGGGGGCGAGATCGTCCACTGCATCTTCGTCGAGTGGGAGGATGTTCTCGAGCAGAATGTATTGTCCGTTTGGAAGCGTGCGTTCCTCGGCCACTTTCTGCGCCTTGAGTACCGCCTCGTTCCACCGGCGAATGGCCGCGGGATCGCGGCGCATGGATTGCTTTTTGATCTCGTCGAAGTGGATCCACAGGTGGTGCCCTTTCACGCGGTCCACGCCAAGGTCAATAGCGAGCCTCACCGTATCGGCGAGTTCCACCACATTGGCTTCCAGAAAAGTCAGTTGAAAGGTGACGCGACAACGATTGCCGCCGAGGGCCGCGTGTGCGTTTCTCACCGCGATGAATGTCCGTGCGTTTTCCAGCACCTTCTCCCAGTTGGCACCGATCATGATGGTCTCCTGCGTCTCTTTTGTCGAGCCATTCCACGAGATTTTGACATCCGATGTCACAGGCACGATTAACTCTGCCCATCTGCGTGCGCCAAGGCGCGGAAAGGTGCCATTCGTCGTGAGATTGAGCCAAATACCGTAGCGTTTACAAAGATCGAGAATGTCCTCGAATTGATCGTAGAGCAACGGTTCACCCATTGTTGATGGGATGATCTCCTCAAGGCCGTGTGGAGCCGCATCCGCGACAACCCGCTCAATTACCTCAAAGGGCATCAGTCGCCTTGGCCGCCTCTCGGCCCTCCTCTGGTCCTGAAGCGGACTGTATGGTGAGTGCTCCTCGCACATAATGCAGCGGAGATTGCAGGTGTCCGGGTTCGTGTCGAAGGTGATTCTCCAGGGTCCCTTCCGCTGCTGAACATGCGCGCTATTCTGCCGTTTCAACACTTTGTCGTAAAGTGCCTCAACTTGGCGAACATGCGTCTCAATATCTGGCACATCTCCTGTCTCGCTATACAAATAGCCCTTCGCGCCGATATCGGCGGCAAGTTCAGGCTCATCAACGAATCGCTGCATCTGTTCGGCGAGTGAGGTAGCGGAGCGATGCTCAAACAAAAGGCCGTTTACCTCGTGATGAACATACTCTCTCATGCCGCCTGCGTTGGCAGTGATGACTGGCACGCGGGCCTGTTGCGCTTCGTGAATGACCAGCGGCGAGTTTTCCACCCAAACCGAAGGTACGACGATTGCGTCGCAACGATTAAAAACATCGCGCACAATATTCCAATTTTTGTATTCGGCCATCCATTCGATGCGTCCATCCAAGCACTCGGGCAATGAGCCCGTCATCGCTTTCAGTGCAGCAGTGTCTTGTCCACTCGAGCGTCCCCAGATGCGTAAGCAGGCATCTCCGTGAATGGTACTGAACGCAGAAATGAGATTGTGAATGCCTTTGGCCGGAATATGCGTTCCAATATAGCCAAAGGTAAATGGTTCGCCGGGTATTCGATTGCGCCCCACCATCCGGTTCTGGTCAAAACCATAGTCGAGATAAACAAGTTTGCGTTCCGGTAAATCGAAATCGTCACAGAAACGGGCACGGAGATAGCGAGCTGGCGCGATAAAAAGATCAACCAATTCGACCATTTCACGCACATGCCGCATGCGCCGTCCGACCCAGTCGGTCCAGTAGGCGACATCGGCCTCGTATTCATCGGGCGCACCGCTGAAGTAGCGGGCATAGCAACGCTCGGCACACTTGCGATCAACTTGTCCATCACAAGCGGCCCAGAGATTGTTCGGATCCTCTGGAAACATTTGCATGAACTGACCGCGGGGGCACATTAGCCAGTAGTCGTGCAGGGTGAAGATAATTGGAACTTCCTGCTGTGCCGCTTCGCGGACCAGCGAGGTCGAAAGATGGTTGAGGTGACCAATATGCACGATATGGGGCTGCAACCGATCCAGCAATCCGGCAAAGCACTGGTCAACGCCATCGGCCCGGTATCGATCCTTGAAACGGGGATTGTTGACAAGGTGCAACGTAACCCTGGGGTCTTCCGCATCCTGTTCCACACGCAAATGGAAGTCTGGCACAAAGGGATTTTCTTCTCGAGTGAAGACGTGTACCTCGTGACGGTCTGCGAGCCCTTGGCACAACATCTGGCTATACACCTCTGATCCAGCGTTATAGCGCATCGGATAGCCATGAATGACTTTCAGAATTTTCACAGTACTTTCCTCCCGTCGTGTGACATACCAATATCTGTCCGGAATGACTCGGTGATCTCTTATGCTTTAATCTCTATTTACCTCAAATAGGCCAAGAAGCCTACTTGCAACTACCGTCTGTATATCACGCGGTAATATGCCTAATTCTCTCAAAATAAGTGATGTTCTAACAGTTACCACTCTATGCAGTCTGATAGCTGATGTCACTCGCAATCCCGTTAAAGAAAATTCAGGATGATCAGATCTGATCACCACATCAGAATCTTGTAATTCCACGGGAAAACGACTCGTGATAAATGCCAGAACAACATAGCGATATTGCCCAACAGGATTTGTCAGACATAATGCAGGTCGCACTTTAGTCGCCGAGAAATCGTCAAAAGGAAACCGCACCAGAACGATCTTACCCCTCGTCATAAAATGGCTTTCCATCGGAAAGGGTGTAAATATCCTCTTCAGGGTGCTTGAGAAAGTCAAAAGCGGGATTCTTTGATGCTGCCGACAGCCATTCGCGCTCGCCTATTTCGTCATTTTCATCTATCAGCACGATAACCCGAACAACGCCTGGTTTGACAGCACCCAATGGCTCATCCAATTGTAGATGGCCTTCAGCATCAATCCTACCACTGACTTCAACAACTCTACTCATTTTTTCCCCCGCATTTATTATTTTACTCGCATGCCCTTCATATCTCCACATCCACACTCTTGCCAGAAGCACCTGACTCGCGTGCAGCGTGCAACACCTGCATCACCCACAAACCGTGTTCAGCGGTAATAATCAACTCCTCGCCCTCGCGCAAATGCCGCGCGATATTCGCGTGCAGATTTTCGCGCGGCACCGCATCCGTGCGCACTTCCTCAGAATCTTCACCATAGACCGTAACCTCGCCACCGCCCCCACGCTCGCACACAAGCGTGGCTTCCGTGCCCAAAACAACCCACTTATACGGCAGAGAATAAAAAGAAATATCCGCCTTGGCAGCACGCGCGCGCACCCCATTGTCAAACACCATCACAATATCAAACAAATCGTCTGAATCGCCCCACTTCGTATGCCGCACATCGGCAAATACCGATACCACCTTGTGACCCGACATCAAATCGATAATCTGCTCGACCCAGTGCGGACCAAAATCCAGCAACGTTCCCCCACCCGCCGCGGCTGTCACGCGCCATTGTTGATTGTAATCGGGCACGCCAAAACCCACAGCGGGACGCGCCCCCATTGTGCGATTCTCAAGCGCAACAATCTCGCCAACTGCGCCATCTAAAACCGCGTGCTTCACCAGGCAATAATCGCGGTCGTAATGCCGGTTGTGGTGCATCGTCAACACCACGCCATTCTCTCTGGCCGCCTGCACCATTTCCTCGGCCTCTAGCCCGGTCAGTGACATCGGTTTCTCAATTAGCATGTGCTTCTTCGCCGCCGCCACCTTGAGCGCATCCGCATAATGCGCCGCCGAATGCGTCGCAATCAAAACCAGTTCGATATCCCAACCGAGAAATTCATCGAGATTATCGGTCGCACGCAGGCCCTCGGCAACCGCCTCTTCCCGCCTGGATTCCGTAATATCGCACACACCCACCACATCGTACAACCCCGTCTCGCGCATTGTTCTCAGATGACCGCCAGCCACCCGCCCAAATCCAATAATACCCGCCTTAATCTTTTCCATTTATTTTTCCTCATCATCTCCGTATTCTTCACCGCGATAAGCCGCGCGCAACTCCGCGATATTGGTCGCCTTCACAACGCGTGCATGAACTGTCTCGTTGGATTCATTCGGCCCCGATCCACGCGGAACCGTAATCGTTATCAAGCTCACGATACATGCTGTGAGCATGATCTACGGTGCCTTCGCCGTTTTGAACCGCGTATTCGAGTACCATGGACGGGCTGGTCACGCGGAAATACGCGGCGCCCAAGGCTCCCTGCCGCCCCCACCATCCAAAGTATGTCTCCTCGATCTCGGCCACCACGGTTTTCATTTTCTCAGCATAGTCGTCATTGTTCATGAAACCCAAACGGGCCTCGATCACATCCAGGAGTAACGTTCTCTGCATAGCTGTAAGTTCGCTTCCCTTAATGCCTTCCGGCGCAACTGTTGCACCATACTTTCCTGGCCCCAGCAAGAGGTCAATGGGCTGCTCTGCACGAACGGCTTGTCCCTTCTGTTCGTCCGTAAGGCTATCCATGAACGCTTGCGCTGCCGCAGTTTCCCTCTGCGTAATGAAGATTTCGTCACCGTCAAGGCGCAAGTGCAGCGGTTGGCCGCCAGTCAGCATCGGTGAAAAGGAAACGTTCGGTCCGAATACTGTGGCGTTTAATGCGAGATGGTGCCCGCCGAACTGGAACATCCAGGGCTCTGTACTTGACGGTTCACCGAGAAATGCAGCGTAAAAGTACTTACTGCCGTATTTCATGACGCCGAACAGGTCTCCTGGGATCAGTAAGTCTGCTGCGGCCAGTTGATAAGTGATATTTTTCACACCGTCTTCACTCAAGAGTTCACCAAGGAGCTTATCGAGATTCGCCCGCTGTATTGCAGAGAGAACACCGAGCTTTACACCACCACGCGGAACCATACCCTCAGGAAAGTTGGACCAGTTTGAACGCTGTGCGTTATCGGTAAACCGATATGTCGCCGCTTGTCTCTGATTGTCGTCCAGTGAGTCCAGAAAGAGCCTTGCAGCCGCCACGATGGCCACGGTCTTCTCGTCGGCAGCAGGCAGGTCGTGAGCGTGCTTGAGATTGATCTCTACTGGTAAGGGAACCGCTCCAAAAAAGACCTGAGCTACAATATCGGGGTAAAAAAACAGGTAGCCGAAAACTGCGGCAACGGCAATCACTGCACCGAGAAGGTAGATCAACACACGTTTCATGGATCCCGCCTTGATCTTTCCATTTATTCTTCCTCATCATCTCCGTATTCTTCACCGCGATAAGCCGCGCGCAACTCGGCGATATTGGTCGCCTTCTTAACGCGCTCTTGAAGTGCCTCTTCCCCTGCGATCAGTTCTTTCACATTCGCCAGCACCTCTGCCATCCGATCTGCGGGAAACTTAACCGCGCCATTTTCATCCATGTGAATAATCTCGCCAGGCGCAACATCCATGCCGCAAATCGACACCGGCACATTCACCGCCTGCACAGCCTGATCGCCGTGGCCCGGCGATATACCCGTCAACAAATACTGAAACTCCATCGGACGAATCTCATCGATATCTCTCGACGGCCCATTTGACACGCACCCCACGCACCCGAGTGCTTTCATCGTCGTCGTCATATTGCCGCCCGCAAGCCCCACCTTACCCGCAATCTCCGGCGGAAACTTCTGCTCCAGCGCCAGTATCGTCGGCTTTGGCGACGCATCCAGTGCCTCGGACACATCCATAAACGACAACCGGCTAAACCCCGCATCCGGCAACCCAAAAGTACACGTCACAGCATACCCACACCGCACGCCGAGTTCTGGATACATACACTTAATCGTCTGATCCGTGTACCAGTTCTCAACCCACGGATTGTAAAGCCCCAAACACAACGGATTACTCGGATACGTCGCCACCACATTTGTAATAGACGGCGTATCGAAATTCTCCAACTCCTTCAAAATCTCCTGCTCTGTCATGGTAATCTCCTTAAGTTGTCAGTCTTCAGTTGTCCGTTGTCAGTCCACCCAGCCCACCAGTCTCCAGCCCCTCTCTCGCCTTTATCTGTGTTCATCTGCGTCATCTGCGGATTCTACCCACCTTCACCACATGCCCCTGATCCCAATCCTGGATCAACGGCTCCAGATCATCCCAAAACGCTTCGGGAATTTCAATACGACCAGCTTCGGCATTTTGAATGGTCTCCGCCTTGTTTCGCCCCCCGCAAATCGCCGTTGCAATCAACGGATGCCTCGTACACCACTGCAGCGATGCAGCCACCAGTGGAATGCCATAATCGTCGCAAAGCGCTTTTATCCTCCCAACGCGATCCAAAACCGCCTGACTAAAATTGCGATTCACATAAGAATGCCCGGGCACGGGTCCCGTCGCCAACAAACCGCGTTCCAGAGGTGTTGCGAGCGCAATCCCCACATTGTGTTTTTCAGCACCGGGAAAAATGAACGTATCCGCCGCGCGGTTCAACAAACTCCACGCATCGGGAACCACCGAAGCATCAAACTCGCCCGTATCAATATAGGGACCATTGGAATCGGGATCATTCGCCGCAATGCCAACAAAACGCACCACACCCTCATCCTGCAATTTTCGCAACGCCCCAAGCGCGCCATCTTCTGCCATCACCTGCTGCATGGGAAAATCCATCGGGTCGTGAATGTACAACACGTCAAACGCATCCAGACCCAACCGCTCCTGGCTGTCTTCAACCTGCTGCATCACCCCGTCAAAAGAGAAATCGTATTCATTTCCCGATCTCCCCACTTTTGTCGTCACCGTACATTTTTCAGCCAGGTCGGGGCGTTCACGCAACGCGCGACCAATAATTTTCTCACTCGCGGTATTCCCGTAAAGCGGCGCTGTATCGACCAGCGTACACCCGGCCTCAATAGCAGCCACCACATTCTCTACACCCACATCTTCATCGACGCCCGGCAAAAAATGACCATCTGCCCCCATCACACGAGCGAGAAATGCCGTGCCAAAACTTACGATTGGAACCTCCAACCCCGTTCTGCCCAATATCTTACTCTGCATCGCAATCTCCTCCTGAAAAAGCCTCTCGCATAATAGACGACAGAACCCCGCGTGTCAATGCGAAAAAATTCCCTGCTCTGTGTCGGAAATTAAAAATGATAAAAACAAAAATACTCTTGACAGTCTATATCAATTTCTGTTATACGTCATGTGTGGAGAGTGCGCCCAAACTATCCCAGGTTTATTACAGCGCACCCGCGCAGGAGGTAAGAGATGTTCAAAGAACATGAACAAATCGTGCTCACTGCCGATGTAGTCGGCGATGAAGGAGAAGAACTGAAATCGGATGACGTAGGTACCATAATCCACATCCACCCGAATGAAGAAGCCCTTGTAGTGGAGTTCATGTCCCTCAATGGCGACACAGTGGCCATCGCGACAGTGTTGCCATCACAAGCGCGTCTCGTGACCAACGCGGACCTCACACATGCCAGAACAGTTCCGGCTACCGTCTGACCTACCCTTGTATCAATTTCGAGGGCGTAATGGGGCGTAATAGGAGCGCAATGGAGGCGCAATGGGGGCGCAATTGAATAAAAAAATCAACGAGTCCAACGGACCGCAGCAAACGATACGTGTTTAATGATAGATAGTCAACTCGGGAGCTATGACAAGCTGTGACAAGCTATGACAGAGCATCACAGAATTGGAGCGTAATGGGGAGCAATAGAAACGCCTGTGAGACTGCGGTTGGCTTATTCTGGCTTATTCTGGCCTATTCTGGCTTAAAGTCATCACAGAATCGCGGGAAAATAGTAGGTTGATGGGCAAAAAATGACCCCCCCGACTACTCCGTAATGGAGAGTGCTCGCCTGGAGCACTTGTCATCGGGGGGGAACCTTTTATTATTGGGCTGGATGAACCATAGCGAAACAAATACCTAAACCGCCATCGCCTCTTCTTTGAGATCTGTCAACCCTTCAAACTCGCGCCAGATATCGGCCATAGCATCCGTGCTATTTTCTCTGGCATTGACGTGTCGGGGTCTGAAAATCACGGCATAACGGATATCGGGCGAATGATTTGGTCCGCCATTGTGATACATCTGGTGATGGCAGATCACCGCATCGCCCGCTTCGCCCATAAACTGAATCGGCCCATGCGGCAAATCGATATTGGGAATTCGGCGATTGGCCTTTGCCGTCTCCACATAATTGGGATCCTTTTGAAATGCCGCCTCATAAGCGCGATGCGATCCGGGCCAAAAACAGAAATTGCCCATATATGGTCGCGGAACATCGTGGACCAGAACCACCACCAGCAGCGTCATACCGCGACTCAGCAACCCATTCTTCAACTTCCCACCCAAATCCAGATGCCCTCGCGTCAGCGGACGCTCCTCTACATCGGGAAAATTGAGCTTCACATTGCCTCCCTGTTGTGGGATCAACTTCCCCTCTCCCACAACTGACTCGCACAGACCCCAAAGCGGCGATTTATTAAACAAATCTGTAATCACCGGCTCATTGCTCAACCCCGGATTTCGTCCCTGTGCCATCACGCGATAACGCATGTGTCTATTAATGGCCTTGCGCGCCTGATCGGCCATCAACTTTGGCACAGCACCACGCACAAGCACATATCCTTCTTCGAAAAACTGCTGCTTTTGAGCTTTGGTCATCTGCATGGGAATCTCCTTTCAGTTAGCAGTTGTCGTTCCCAACTACCAGTCCCACCCAGCCCCCTATTCATAATCCAACACAACCTTAATCGCCTCGTCGCGATGATCGATAAACAATTCAAAACCCTTTTGCACCTCTGTAAACGGCAAATGGTGTGTGATAATCGGCGAAACATCAATGCGTCCCTGTGCGATCATATCCATAGCCAGGGGATAATCATTCAGCGAATCTGGCCCCACAGAGCCGATCAGCGTCACATTCTTACTGAAAAAAGCGCGATAATTAAACGCGTACACATCGTCATCGGGCACGCCAAACGCCAGGACCGTACCCAGACGTTTGGTTAAATTCAGGCACAAATTGACCGTATCCTGATTGTGCCCCACAATTTCCACCGTCAGATCGGCCATGCGCCCATCTGTAATATCTCTAACAACAGCCACCACATCTTCCCTATCGGGATTCACCACATGGGTTGCCCGCATCTTTTTTGCCGCTTCGAGACGAAAATCGACCGTATCCACAGCAACCACGGTCTTCGCCCCCAAATTGCTCAGCAAATGCGTCATCAACAACCCCATGGGACCCTGCCCCACCACCACGGCATCCCAATTGAGAATATTGCCCAATTTGCGACACGCCCAAATCACCGTCCCCAGAGGCTGTGACATCAACAATTCATCAAGGGGTTTATAGTCCGCGAGATGCACCCCCACTTTTTCGCTCGAAATATAATACTCAGCCAACCCACCAATACCTGCCGTGGGGCGCGCCTGCACAAAATCCCCCGGTTGAAACCGATCCGACGACGACGCAACCACCGTTCCAATACACTCGTGAATGGAAGTCCCGATATTCATCGGATACACCGCGTCCGGTTGTTTCAATACAAACTTTGGCGAATCCGACCCACAAATCGCGGTCATATGCGCCTTAACCTTTATCGATCCTCCTGGAAAATCCTCAATATTCGGCTCATCGGCCTCAAACATCTCAATCTGCCGATGAGCGACAACATGTGCTGCTTTCACCAATTCCTCCTTCCAAAAGAAGTAAGAAGTGAGAAGACCCCGCCCAACCACCCAAAGGCTGGTGCTCCATCGCACACTTCCTCCTTCACACTTCCTCCTTCACACTTCCTCCTTCACACTTCCTCCTTCACACTTCCCTAATCCGCCGCCTCAATCCGCGGGGCCTTCAACTCACTGCGCTTTCCCAACCATATAAACACACCGCCAACGCCCAGCACAAAACCGCCCACAAACAAGATTCCCAGACGTCCGATCAGTGGATTGGGCAACAAAACGAGCATACAAATCACCCCACCAATAACCGCAGCAAAACTACCGATAATTTTGAGCTGACGCAAATCATTTGGTATGCCGATCTCTTTCTCAAAATCAACCGGTGTCAACATCCGATCAAAAAATTCCTGCGCCTGCCTCTTATACAATTCCGGTGTGCGATTCCAGAACGGCATCGTCAACAAATAAACCACTATCCCCACGGCGAGATTGGTAAACACCTTCTGCTGAAATGACCAGGTCTCGCCAAAGAGTTCCGCGCTAAAAAACCCGATTGCAGATGGAATCAACGTCACGCACACCGTCACAATAGCCGCCCAACTCGGCGACGTGCGAATAAACAGCCCCATCAACGCAGGCACAGCCATCGGCAGCGCCAACAACGCACCGATATTCAACATATGTTCAAACACCCCTCTGCCCTCTGTATTCGCAAAATACGTGGCAATACTCACAATACACACCCCAAACACCGCTGAAAACACCTGCCCCAACCGCATCAGGCTTTTGCCCTGCATAGCCGCTCTCCCAAACAAACGGCACAGCGTCGGATAAATATCATTCGTAAAAATCGCCGCATTGCGATTCAACCCCGAATCCATCGAACTCATCGTCGCCGCAAACATCGCCACCACCATCAGCCCCGTCATACCCAGCGGCAACACATTCAAACTCGCAATCGCATACGCAGCTTCCGCAGCCTTGGGAATATCGACCGCCATCACCTCGGCGTGAAACAAAAGCCGCGCAGTCATCGGCGGAATAAACCAGATAAAAGCACCCGCCGTCATCAGCACAAAGCCCAGCCACGCCGCCTTTTGCGCCTCGCGTCCATCCTTCACCAGAAAATACCGCTGTGCCGACGTAAGCGTATTATAACCAATCACATTCTTCAGCAGCATCGCGATAGCCCACGCATACGTATAAGCCCGCAACGGAAATTGGTCAGGTGCATTAAACACACCATAAGCCGACGACAACCCCATATTCTGAATCCCTTGAAACAAAGCACCCACGCCACCGAGTTTCACCAGACACAACACACCCACCAGAATAGTAATGGGAATGAGGATAAGCGTCTGCAGAAAATCCGTAGCCGTCACCGCCCAACTGCCGCCGATCAGCGAATAGACCAACACAACCGCGCCCACCACCACGATCACCTGCTCAATTTTATATCCAAACACCGCCGAGCAGAAAATCGCCAACCCCAGAAGATGCAGCGACGAATACAGAGTTTGCATCACAAACGACATCCACGCGTAAAATTGTTGCGTCGAAATGCCAAAGCGCAGGCGGATAACCTCTGGCCCCGTAATAGCCCGGATCTGCCGAAACCATTTGGCGAGAAACAAACCGTTGATTGCAAAACCCACTGAATTTGCCAGATAAATCACCAGCACACTCCAGCCAGCTTCATAAGCCGCACCCGCCGCACCCGAAAAAGTCCACGCACTAAACGCCGTCATAAACGCACTCGACCCCACCAGCCACCAGGTGCCCTTGCAACCGTTTCGAAAATAATCACTCACATTTTCATTAAAACGGCGAAACACCATCCCCACCCCAACCAGCACGGCCAAATAACATCCGATCACAACGTACTCAACCGATGCTTCACTCATAGAACGTTCTCCGATTAGTCAGTCCACCCAACCCCCAACCGTCTTTGCTTCACACTTCACCATGGTATTCGCGGCAGGGATTCCGCTCCTACGGGTTAATTTCACACTTCACACTTCCTACTTCACACTTCTCTCACCAGTGATGCACAAGGTGCCCTTGCCCAAAGAAAAACAACACATCCACAATAAAAATCAACCCAATACCCAGAACATAACCGAGCATCAGCCCCATAAACAAAGGCAGAGATTGGCGATAAAGTCCAATACCGCCAATCTTCAACAAAACGGACTTGACTGACCACGCCACAAAAACCGTAAACACCTGCCGCTGCAAAATACCCGTTGTAAACACCGTCAATCCAATGGGACTCAACGGCCACCGCAAAAACCGGTAGCGCAAAAAACTACACAAAACGGTGAGACCCGCGCCAATACCAAAAAACATCAGCCTGTCCAGACTGATGCCAAAGGGATTTTGCAATTTCTTCACCACATTGCTAAAAATCACCACATTCCCGGAATTAAACGTATAAACATTAAAATTATATGCGCCATACATATACCCCAGATACAGCGTGAACACCGCCGAAATAACCATCGACACCACCAGAGCGCACATCGTTGTCCAGAACAGCGAGCGGGTCTTAAGCCTGAGCCTCGCGCCCATCTGCGCGATATGTGCCAGCGTAGAAGCACCAAAAGTATTGCCCAGGCCAAACGTCGAATAAGACAGCGCCAGAGACGCGGCACTATTGGTATCCATCTGCCGAATACCAATCGTATAAAACGTAAAACTCTGAGGCGTAATAGGCATCCGCGCATAAGCCAAACCCGACTCGGCCACAAACCGCGTTACCCCCACCGTCATCAAAATCAGCGCAAAGAGAAAAACGCCAGACACGAGCGCGGACATACCCGAATGCCACAACCAGAAAAACAGAAAAGCCGCCCCCACAATAATACCCCACACCGCCGCCCGATAAGACAACAACTCATTCGAATCATCCACAGCAGAATCGCCGCGCATCGCCTTGCGCCATACATCCCGCAAATGCGCGCGCGCCATCCACATACTCAACGCCGTAAAAGCAAAAAAAGCCCCCATCGCCTGCCAGCCCAATGCCGCACCGCCACGGGAGCCCCAGATATCCGACGCACCAATAGAATATCCCAGACGGTCAAAAACACCGGTTTGCACAATACCCAGCGCGTAAAAAAACCACAAACTGAACAACACATCGAGATTGGTAAAAAACGCGAACCCCAGCACAAAAAAATTCAATTTGATCGTAACGCTCGGAAACCCGCGCCCAAGTGGCAAAGCCCATCTATCCATCAACGGAATAGGCGGAAAAGTATGCCAAAAATAACCCACGATATTCCACACCACCACAACCACTGGAATTGTCAGCCCAACCCAGAACAAGCGAGAATGCAGAAGCCTGTATTTTCCTGCCTCGACCTCGTCCAGCATCGTCAGCGGTGCTTCGGCTAAGGGAAAAGGCAGGCGTTCTCGATCCACCCACTGTCGCCGCAACACAGCCATCAGAGCCACGCTCACCAGCGCCAGTGCAATGAGAAAAACACCCCACCACACAAGCGGCGTCATCCACGCATCCCAGGGAATATTAACGCCAGGAGGCTTGCCCTCAAAAAAATACGTCATCTGCCTGGCGTGATTGGGCGGCGCAGCCCACTTAGGCAACCCATCCAGCAAATAATCGCCCCACTGATTCTCGGGCGAGGCATAATAATACGGCGCGGCAATCCCCCCGATAAACAAACCCATAAAATTCGCCGCTGGCACAGCCCCTGCAATCCAACCCATCGAAAAAACCACCACCATCTCGCCCCGCGACAGCGCCCATTGCGGCTTTACCCGCGCCATCAGAACATTCAACGGCCACGCCAGCACCGTGAAAACCACCATAGTCGCCATCGGCAAATGGGCAAAAACCATACGCGACGAATGCACGATATAGGCCGAATAAGCGGGCAACAAATTCACCAGAAACGTCACCGCAATCCCCACGCAAAAGGCGCGTGTGGTCACGCTCAGATGTTTGCTCTCCGGGTGTAAATCCCGATCCATCGCTTTCAATTCGGCCATCGCAATCTCTCAAAAATGCAGGGGGAATGTCCCGCGCAATGTACCTCAAAAAAAAAGTGTGTACAAGGCATCCATCCCCTGCACACACCAAGATAACGCACAGGCAATGTAGGGGTGGGTTTCAAACCCACCCCTACAAATTCAAAACGCCCCACTAACAGCAATGCGCAGCGGCGCATCGAAATACACGCCGCCATCGCTATACGACAGGTCCACGCGGATATCGCGCCCGCCCAAAGCGTACTTCAAGCCAGCGCCCAGACTGTAATCTTCCACGTCGTAATTGACCTTATACCCACCGCGCAAAGCGAGCATATTGGCAATCCACAACTCACCGCCAAAATTCCACCGCTGACCGTAATCAGTAGCCATAATGGTCTCGGCCGCAAGCGTCAAATACGTCGGGTCGCCCTGTTCGCCATATACCTCACCTGCCAGCCCAAAATTGAAATTGATCGGCGGTGAATACTGCTCGGTCTCCACAGTAACATCAGCCCCCACATTGCGCGCGGCAGCGGCAATGCGCAAACTGCGATAGCCCGTATATGCGGAAATGCCCAGATCAAACTGAAAGGTACTCGTCGTCTTGAGCACCAGATCTTCCTGAACCCACCGCGCCTGCACGCCCCACGACACTTTATCGGTCATCTGACGCGCAAACATAAACCCAATGGCCGTATCGCCGCCCTGGATCATGCGCCCGGTACCTGTAGCCTGAAAAATCGTCGTTTCCTCCACCTCTTCGGGCACAAAGCTCACAATTGAAACGCCAAACGTATTGCCGCCCCATTTGTAAGCCAACGCCCCCGAATACAATCCCGAATTGACCAGCCAGCGCGTGTACGACAGCGCGTACTCGCCGCCCGAAACAAATCCCAGTGCGCCGGGATTGTAAAAAGACGCATCAATACCGCCGTTCATCGCGACAAAGGCTTCGCCCATAGCCACGGCACGGGGAGACGCGCCGATTTTGAGAAATGCCAGCGACGACTGCCCCTTCACCGGCAAAATCGTACCGTATTCGCCAAAATCTGACTGTGCAAAGGCCGGTCCTGTCATCAGCCCGACCACCAGCATCAGCACCAGTAATATTCGTTTGTTCATGTCTGGCTCCCCCTATCTCAAAATGTAAAACGTCCCCGTCACCGTTTGCCCCATACTTTCGGGCGTCAGCGATTCAACGACGTAAAAATAAATTCCGCTGGCCACATCAGGCGAAGTCACATTGCGTTCAATTTGGAACCACGATGCTTCTCCTGAACTGGCATCGTCGTGCAGGATTTCACCCACAATATCACCTGCCACATTGAAAATCAACACGCGGCTTTTGGGGGGCAATCCCAGAAAGCGGATCTTTTTTGAGCTCTGGTAATTATAACCCGATTCCGACAAACTGAACGGATTGGGCACCACGCGCACGCGCTTCTCTGGCCAGGACGGCGCCAGACCCGGCTGAAACGGACTGAGATCCAGGTTCACGCGCTGCTCGGGGGCAGAATATCCCCCTTCGAGTCCAGCCTGTAAATGACCCTGCACTTCTTCGGGCAAATCGCCCATGCTCGACATGCCATTACTCCATGAACTGCGCGGTTTGGCAAAAGCCCGCACATTGTAAAAGTATCGGAACCCGGCAACCGCCGTATTATCGCGCCACACGTATTGACCGCCCGAATAGTCCCAGGTCGATCCGGAGGTACCTGCGGTGACCGTACCGACGTGCTCCCAGGGTCCAAATTCTTGATAGGCGGACCGGAACACGCGATATCCCACCACATCGGCATCGCCAAAATCGGGATGCACCGACGACTCGGCAGCAGCGTCCCACGTCAATGTAATCTCGGCATCCTGATTCACCCCAGGCGAAAACTTCACATCGGGCGGATAATCGGGCAGATCGTACATATTGTCGTACGCGAATTGCGCGGCCTTCAAATGCGCCACAAGAGCGGCTTCTCCCTTGCTCAATCGCGCCAATCGTTCTTCTACGGGCAGTGGAATATCTTTCAAACAAAATGTCTGCACATCCACTGCATAAGCCGACTGCCCTTCGCGGGATATCGCCTGCGCGCCTGTCCCGGCGACATAAGCCACCACGATCTTGGCCTTCTCGCCAACAGCCAGATTATACGGTCCAAAAGTGAGTGCATTGGCCATGGCATTGACGGTGGTTGGATTGGCATCTGTTGCTCCCGAAAACGTCTCGTAAATGCCCTGCTCAGAATCGCTCTGCAAATTCGGCAAATCCGTTCTCAAACCCCAGAAATCGCGCGTTTCCCACCATTTTGACGTCCTGGGTTGTTCCCCTACCGGATTGACGTATTTGCCCTGATCATTGGCGTTGAACACATGCGACGGCCCGCTATCGCGATAGGCCAATGGTGCAACGCCCACATATTGCGGCGATCTCATTTGCCCGTCGAATACGCCCCCCGGCAACCTCTTCGCATTGCCGTGTACGCTTTCAATATAAACGGGTTGTCCGGTATCTTCTTCAGCACGCTGGATACTGTCGCCATCCCACTGATAATTCATCTTCAAATCGACGTATTCAGCAGGTCCGTCGTAATTCGGCGCACCCGTATAGCGATATTGATCGTCTTGTGGCTGATATGATCCGGGCATGCCAGATCCGATGCTGTTCCAATTGCCCTCACCCGACATGCTCACCGTAAAGCCCTGAACAAATGAGAAAAACGCTCCCGTTAGATTATGCCCGGCACCGCCATTCACATCGGCTACACCATCGCCATCGGAATCACCCGTATTCTCAAATTCCACTTCCAAAATGAAGAAATCGTCAAACCCCTGATAACTCCAGGCCATAGCTTTGCGCGTGATCGTAACGCCGTGTTTGGTCGTCCACCTGCTAAAAACGATATCTTCTGCGCGGTCGTCCTTATCGGCGTCCATATACTGGCCCCATCGATGATTCAAGACCTCATAGGGCACGCCTGTTCTCGGCGCATCGGTTTGCAATGGCGCGCCGGGATACCAGTTGGGCATAATTGCTCCCGCACCCAATCCATGAGGTGGCACATCAACCTGATATCCCCAGTTGGCCTCGGGGCTATTGGCAATATCGTAATACATCGGTGCGATATCCGCCGAAGGTGTCCACGGTCCCGAATACGACACGCCGTATTCGCCGCCGACATTGGTCAACACCCATATACCTTCTCCTGCCGACAAATTCTGTGCCTCATTTTTTTGCTCGGCCCAGCTAAAACCGTTCTTTTTCCCAAAATACTCGATATAGTCTGCGCCGGCCATGTTCAGCATAAGACCATTGCCCATGCCCGGATACGTCAAGCGGGGCGCGCCGCGAGAACTTCGGTCGTCCCAGACGCCGCCCTGAGTCCCTTCATTGCGGAACCCGGTCCAGAGTTGCCCTCGAGTGAGTTGTCGCAGATTCTGCGTGTCCAGAGAATAGACCTCAAATGCCCACCCCACAACCACTATCATCAGGACAGCAGCGAGAAATTTCCTGTTCATATCACTATCCTCCAATTTTCAAAATTGAATTTCCAGACCGATTTCCACTTCACGCGGATTGTACCTGTAGCGCGTGGCTTCTCTCGGATCGCCATACAGCAAAAACTCGGTATCATCTGGCGGGGGTAGCCGCAGCCCGTACTGTATATACGTGAAATCCGAATCTCGGCTCTCCGTGCTCCTTTCATTGAACAAATTGCTCACCTCTACAAATAACGTGGGGCGCAAATTGCCAATGGCTCGAAAATCTTTGGCCGCGTACAAATCCGTCTTCATCGCCGTTGCACCCGTGCGAAATTCGCGCGGACCAATGGGTGGTACATACTCAAACGGCTCGCCGCTGAAAATGCGGTAGATCATGCTCACGCGCAGACCGCCAAACGGATTAATCGCGCCCATTTTGGGCCCATAAGCCATCGGCGTGGCATAATACAACTGAAGCGACAACTGATTCCTGCGTTGTCCACCGGTAGGCTCTGCCGAAAAGACCTGCCCATTTGAAGCTGTCCATATCCCGTTCTCATTGGTTTTGATGGGAGGCTGCCACGGACCTGCACCTGGCCCCTGTGATCCGGCTTGCTCAGTCCACGACACGATATTCGCCTCGGCTTTCGCGCTAATATCGGCCACCTGTTCAGATGTGAGTGGCACGGGCCTTTCCGAACCATCGGGTTGCACTTCCCAATCGGTCCAGTAGTGGCCGGCACTAATAAAATCAGCATCGGGAAGCACATACCAGTTCGCAGAGTGTTTTCCGTAGTGAATGCCGCCCGGGTCGCGCACCCATTCGGCATTGTAGGACAAATTGAACTGGAAATTATTGCTAAACGTCTTTTTCAGCGACAATTCGAGGCCGCGCGCAGTTTGCCAATAGGTATTGCGTATGGCATTGACCTGAGCGGACTGACCTTTGAGCGGATCGACCCAATAGGAAATATTGTTGCTGGCGTACAACCCCTCATCGCGCCGATAGTGTGCCGTAATGCTCGCCGTATAATCGGCCACAAAATTCCAATCCACCCCCATTTCCATACTCGTCGTACGCTGGGGTTTCATGCCATCGGATGGCTGCCGCGCCGTGGTATGCACTTCCATAGCATTCCACTTTTCAGTCTCATCAATTATGCCATTGCCGTTGAGATCATTATCTGGCGCCTCGCTCGAGAACTGCCTGCGATGGGTTTCGAGAAGCACGGGAAAGACATTTGATCGACCAATAAAATAGTGCGCCGCCAGGCGGTCTGTAATCGGATGCGACAGACCCACCCGAGGACTCAATGCCGTCATCGTTGGCGTCGAACTATCGAGATGATCCATTTCATACCGCGCCCGCGTAAACGTGCTGTACATCGGCGATTTGCCCAGCGCCTCTCCCATTGAACCATTGCGCCCAAAATTGTAATAATCCCAGCGCAGACCCAGATTGGCCACCAGACCACCGTACTCGATTTTATCCTGCACATACAGGTTCAGTGTCCACGGCTTCACATTTTTACCCAGTTCAAAACCATCTGCCACAAACTCGAGAAAACGGCTCTTGGTATTGTCAAAATCTTCTCGCGTGCGGTGATACAATCGCTGTGTGAGCACCAATCCCGTCTGAATCAAGTGTGACCGATTGACCTGGCTCACAAAATCGTATTTGATGCCGTATTTCGTATCTTCCTCTTCGGTGTATTCACGCAACAGCGTGGGCAAATTGAAAAAACCCGCCTTATCTTTGCGCACGGCTTCGGTCGCATCCGGCACATCAAACGCATCGCGATCGTATTTGTTGTAGAAAAACTTCAGATCGTAATATGTATTTTTGCCCAATGTATGCGTCAACGTCAGCACCTGGAGTTGCCGCGACAATGTATAAGTGCCCGAAGCTGAAAAATCCTCGGGAAAGAAAATATTTTGTGCATTATTGCGCGTCGATCCCTGAAACCGATCCGACCGTTGATACATCCCCAGTGCTTTAACCTTGATATTTGCGCTGGGCCGATACGTCAACGTGCCCTGCATGCGCGGTGGATCGTCCGATACCTGCTCAGCCGCCGGGAACCTGGCCGGACTGCGTGCATAACTCACACTGGCAAAATACGAAAAATCGGGTGTGAGCGGTCCGCCCAGCGTACCTTCTAAGCGGTGCCCGCGCTCGTCCGTATAATCAACGCGCTCGTGCGCCATACGCTCAACATCGTCAGACGTTCCCAGGATGCGATCTGGTCCTGGATCCATATATGTTTCATTCACCCAATCGGGATTGTCCCACTGCACGTTGTCTTCAAAGTTGGGGCTTTCATAAACGTCTCTGCCCCAGTGTTTTTTGCCCGCAGGTGTGAACTTATACTCCACCCGACCGGAGAAATCGCCCCGGCCCTCTTTTGTCACCACACTCACAATACCGGCACCCGCATTGCCAAATTCTGCATTCATACCGCCGGTTAGCACACTCAATTCCTGAATAGCCGTAGTGTTCACACCCGTGAGCAAACTCCTATCGACCTCAATCCCATCGATATAATAGCCCACTTGCGTACCCGTCTGCGACCGCGTTGTGCTTCCGCGAATGCGATTGGTGCCATCCAGCGCCATACCCGGTTGCAATGCGATCAATTGCGATGTCGATCTCACCTGTGGCACGGCCTGAATATCTGCCGAAGAAACCACGTATTTGCTCGTGGTTTTATCCGGCTCCACAGGCGGGCGCTCCGCCACGACAACTAACTCGGCCAATTCCAGACTGGCTTCTTTCAGTGCAAAATTCACTGTGGATGTATAATCCACAATCACCTGCACGGCTTCTTTCTTCTCTGTGCCATAGCCCACCATCGTCGCCGTAAGGGTGTACAGGCCGGGATCTACAGCCAGAATTAAATAGCGGCCCTCGGCATCGGTGGTGGCTCCTTTGCGGGTCCCCTCGAGCGTCACATTTGCGCCAGGTAAAGACTCACCCGTGGCGGCATCTGTGATGACACCCGTGATTTTACCCGCTGTTGTCGCTATGGCCGATGTATCCATCAGCAACAACAAAATAAATCCCAATATTAACTGCTTCATAATCCTCTCCTCGTTTGAGATCTACCAGTACAATTTGAACGACGTCCTGAAATCGAACATCGCAATGGGAAATACGCCGGGCAGATCCCACGCCTCCATCGGACGCAAATCACCTAAAATCATGTGATAACGTCCGCGGATATCCAGCCCAAATCGCCCCTGTACCACCGTCATTCCCAACCCCAAATTCGCACCCAAAGCCGTATGTTCATCCTCTCGGTCATCCAGCATCAGGCCTGCATTCAAAGGCTCTTCTTTTTGCCCCGGATAAATCAGACCAGTGATCCGATCCTGATAATCGTAAAACCCCGCACCCACAGCGATATAGGGCAAAAGCTGCAAATCACTACCGGACTTGCGGGTATTGAGATACGCCAGCGCATTGATCAAAAAGCTGTTGAGGTTAAACCGAGAATCCGCATCTGGACTCAAATATTTTTGCTTATCAATGGGCCAGGTAAATGCCAGACCTTCAATCTTTCCGTTATCCATTGTCATGTGATGGTATTCAAACTCCATCGTAGCGCGCGAACTGACCTGATAATCCAGCACCGCACCATATACCTGAGAAGCTGAATACCGCTCGTGAAACCCCAACACGGGCACACTGCGGTTAAAAAACACGCCAGCGCCGTATCGAGCCTCCTGGGCAGAAACCGGCACCGCGATCAACAATGCCAGCAGCCACACCTTCAACGTCAAATATCTATTCATAGATATGCCTCCTTTTAACATGTTTTATGCATCAAATATCTCAATGGCTCATATCATATTGCCTCCTTTCCAGGGAGCACAACGGATTATCGCCAACCCCCTGCTCAAACCCCCAGCTTTTTTATAAACGCCAGATTCTTCGCGTGATCGGCGTTTGGATCATCGCCCGAAGGCGTCTCCAAAACAATATACCCATCGTAACCAATCTCGCGCATCGCCGCATCTACCGAATCAAAATCCACGCGCCCGTCTCCCAGTGCCTGTCGGTCCGTATCCTTTGCGTGAATCATCCCAACGCCCTCAGCCCCCAACTTCAAAATTTCCTCAGCCGGATCCTGTCCACGCGTCATCGTATTGCCCGTATCGTGATAGACCTTCACCGCAGGAGACCCCACGCGATCCAAAATCATCACCAGCTGATCCGCGCTAAAGGTCGTCTCCAGATCCAGAATCACATCGTGTTCTTCCGCAACTTCGCCCAGTGCTTTGAACCCATTCACCAGTTGATCCCACGTCGCATCCGGCCACTCATCCATATCTCGCGGAAACATCGGCACCAGAATATGCCGCGTATCAACCGCCGCACACGACCCAATCACATGCGTCAAAATCTCAACGCCCTCGGCGCGCTTTTCCACTTCTGGCAACGCGGGATGAAATTGCGAAAACACCCCCGGCGACAGTGAAGAAATCTCAACACCCGCCGCATCTGCCAATCCCTTCAGCCGCTCTGCCCCGCCATCCTCCCACAAAATATTCTCCCCATAGTCTCGCCCAACACAAAATTCCACCCCATCAAATCCAATATCCTTCGCCACTGAAAATACCGCTTCCAGTGGTGCTTTTAACATATTATCTCGAATACCGTATTTCACAATAGATCTCCTTTATCGTGTAAATGTGCGGAAGAACCCTTGAAACGCTGTCAACAGAAGATTTCGTCTCCAATATCTAATTGCGGCAACACCGCACACAACACCTTCGCAAAGGCTTGCCGCTCGGCGGATGGCCCCACGGTCACGCGAATGCAGCGGTCGAGCGGAGCCACGCCCGGCATCCGCACGAAGACCCCGTGCTGCAAAAGCATCTGCATCAGCCGCCGCGCTCGCTCGCTACTACCCACGTCGAGGGCCACAAAATTAGTCGCCGAAGGCACCGTTTGCAACCCCAATTCCGCCGCCAGCACCGCGTATTCCCGTCGGCCTTCCTCTACTTGCCGCACCACCGAGCGCACGAACGCATCGTCGCCCAGCGAAGCAAGTGCCCCGGCTTGGGCGATGCGATTGACACCAAAGTGATTGCGCACCTTGTCGAGCGCGGCCACCACATCGCGGTGTGCCAGCGCGTAGCCGACCCTGGCCCCAGCCATGCCGTGCGCCTTGGAAAACGTCCGCAACCGCACCACCTGTGCCCGTTCCACTTCCAGCGGCAACAGGGCATCCTCCGGCGCGAAGTCGATATACGCCTCGTCGAGCAGCAACACACAATCCGGCGGCAACCCCGCGATAAAATCCCGCAACTCGTCGGCTCGCTGATAGGTGCCCATGGGGTTGTCGGGATTGGCCACGTAGATCAGCTTGGGGCGCACTTTCCGCGCTTTGTCCAACAGGGCCAGCAAGTCCTCCCGATCCGCGCGATAGGGCACCTTGTGCAACACCGCCCCGTGCCCCTCGACGTGGTAGTTAAACGTGGGATAGGCCCCCAGCGACGTCACCACCGCGTCGCCCGGCTCGGCAAAAAGGCGCACCAAAAGCCCCAACAGTTCGTCAATCCCCGCACCCAAGACGACCTCTTTCCGTGCCACCCCGTGCCGCACCGCCAACGCAGAGCGCAGCTCGTATCCCTCTGGATCGTTGTACCAATGCACTTGCTCCACCGCCTCTACCATGGCCTGCCGCGCCCGCGGCGAGATACCAAAATTGCTCTCGTTAGCCCCAACTCGCAGGGCGAGCGGCTGCCCTTGCTCCCGCTCCAATGCCTCGGGCGGCACAAAGGGAACGGTCGCTGGCAGGGCGCGGACGATGTGCGTAAACGGCAACATGGGTTAAGACCACACTACACCCAATTCTTTGGCCAAGCAAAATGTTCGTTAATATTTTCTACGTATTTCATCGGCTCATTGGGTTCGATATTAAACAGCGCATCCAGCACCTCCAACCCGTGCTGGTATGACTTTGTCTCCTTACTTTCGAGCACGCCAAACAGCATCATCGACTTATCGCCCGACAAAACCGCTTCGAGCGTGCGCTCCATATTGAGCCAATCGGGATAAATGCACTCCAGCATAATTTTCTTCGGCAATGGCGGCACGCGCAAAGGCTGAATACCCTTCTTATTCACAATTGCAGGAACCTCTACCGCCACATCGTCGGGAATACCCGGCAACGCCCCGCAATTGGGCATATTCACCTGAAACTGACCTTCCACATTGTTCACCAGTCCATTCATAATCGGAATATGCTGCTCGTGCGTCATCTGATCGCCAAACAAATCAACCGGCCGAATTTTCTCGTCATAAGCCGCCGCCTTCATCTGCTCGTATTTTTCTGCCTTGCCCGCCAGCACCGCATCGCGCCCGGCTGGCGTATCTTTACCCCCATTGGGATCGTACCAGTATTTCCGCGCATCCAAATCCGTGTGATACCACCAGCCGCCCCGCCGGGGCGTATCGCCAATGGGCATCAAACCATACATCTTGTATTGATGAATCGAAGCACGCGACATCTGCGTGGGAATCGCCTTGCCCTCTCGGGCCAACCGCTCCCAATACGCCTCGCTCTCCTCCGCAATCCATCGATCCAGCTCTGGATACATATCCTCATTTTCATGGATAAAATCCGTCATCCAGATATTGTGATTCAACCCCGGAGCCTGCCACGTCACCTCATCCGGATCCAATCCCAACGTACGCGCCACACCCGCATAGCCATAATGCCCGTGACACAACCCACAAACCTTAATCCCCGTCTCCCGCGTCATCAATGTAGTTCCGGCAAAGACCGGATTACCCGCCAGCAAAGTCCACGCATCGGGACACAGCTTCTCCATATCCTGCGCCACATCCAGCATCAGTTGCAAATTGTGATACTCGGGCATCCCGGTTTTATCGTAAAAATAACCGAGCTTCGCCGTCATCTTGCGCCGCCGCTGCATAAAATACTCATTGTGCGTCACCGTTGCCGTATTGATAACAAAATCGGCATCCTTTAACGCGGCCTCCCTATCTGTCGTTTTCTCAAACGTCATATCCGCGCTCAAATCCTCGGCATACCGCCGCCCGAGTTCGTAAATCACATCGAGCACTTCCTCATTGATATCCATGAAACAAACGTGGCTGCCATTCAATTCCTTTGTCAGACATAAATCCTTCACCAGACCGAGTGAAAACACCACGCTCCCCGCACCAAAAATCGTCACCTTATTTGCCATTGCACACTCCCTATAAAAACATGTAAAGACAACACTCTCAAATAATTTACGACATAGCATCTAAACCCGCCAGTCATTCAGAAACGGGTATCATTTAAAAAACAACACGAAGACCTTGACGTGGGATTATAGTATATGTATAATTATATGTATTGAAATATGCTAACTAATATGAATCGGGAAGGAAACGTTATGAACAAGAAAAAATATGAGCAAGCACCTTCTGATATTGCAGAAGCAATCGAACAGGCAGAAGTAATTCCAGATTTTCTGCCGCCACCCGATCAACTTGTCCTCAAAGAAGAGACCGTGCGGATCACACTGAACCTCAACAAAAAGAGTGTCGATTTCTTCAAGCTAAAAGCGGAAGAAAATGGCATTCCCTATCAGCGCATGATCCGCAAAGTTCTCGATATTTACGCCGAGCGATTTTATAAACCGCTCGAGTCGTGATCTCTCCGGACCAAAGCTCTCCCTTATCTAACGATTCAGGCGCCTTTTCCATTCATCGCCATCAAATTGCGGGTGATACACTTCGCTGAAAAACCGGCCGTGTTCTGGCGAAAGTGAATCGAGCATCTCGTCGGTAAACCCGGGTTTGTGATGGCGCACATTGATATGATTATAGGCATAAAACAGAGCCATCCGCGGCACAGCCTGTGTCCAAACACAAGACGTATGGCGCACAGCCTCGGAAAAAACCAGCAGAGAACCCGGCGGACACCCATACGTATCCCACACCCCCGAATTGGGATCGTCGAACAAAGGCAATTTTTTTCTATAATTGGACTTGTGGCTCCCCGGAATAAACGCCGTCCCCCCTTTCCCTTTCTCCACGCCATTTAATTCCCAAACCACCCTCGTCATCCCGGAATAAATCCGCCCATCGTGATATTGATAGCTATAATTGGGATTCACGGACTTACCCCCGGCATGCGGCGTCCATCCCCTGTGGTTATCTCCTTTGAAGCGATAAGACAAAAACGCACCTTCCAGGCGAATCTTCTCCGTCTCATCGTCGATAACCGTATGTAACACCCGCATAATCGCCGGATGATCGATCAATACCGACGCGGGACCACCTGGCAAACAACGCGCTTCGGGTGGCAGTGAATCTCTATCGGTACGCAATTTCTCACACTGCGCCTTAATCGGCGCCATCTCATCCTCGCTCAAGACAGCCGGAAAAAGAATATACCCTTTCAGGTCAAACAGCACGGTCTCTTTCTCCGTCAAAATCGGCGTCCATTCTTTTACCGAAATACCCATCGCAAAACCTCCTGCTTTAATTCTTTTCTATCCACCACATCTCCCGATGCTTTTCAGCCAACACCTTGAGTTCTTGCGCCACCTCGGGATACTCGTCAATCACATTGGTCGTCTCGTAGGGATCGTTTTCCATATCAAAAAGCGACAACCCGATATGCGCGGTCTCATATCGCCCTGGCTTTCCGTCATTACCAGCTTCCACAAGCGTGCGATAATCGTGTGGCAAATGCAACTTCCACTTGCCATCCCCACTGACCACCCCATCGAAATTCCGCCCGGTTGACACCGGATAATACACATGCGAATTGGTCGCCTCTGGCTGGCACGTCACAATATCCCAAACATCGACCCCATCAATCGTATAATCCGGCAAATCCGCCCCTGCCAACTTTGCAAACGTCGGCAAAAAATCCACCGAACAAAATGCCTGATGCGATATCTCCCCCGCAGGAATGCCATTGGGATAATGCATCACACACGCCGAGCGCGTACCCCCGTCAAAACCCGTCCCCTTAGCCTCGCGATAAGGCGTCTTCCCCGCGTGATTGCCATAAGAAATCCAGGGACCATTATCCGACGTAAAAACCACAACCGTATCATCCGCCACGCCTGCTTCTTCAAGCGCGTTCATAATCTCACCCACCGACCAATCGATCTCCATCATCACATCGGCATACAAACCCTCCCCCGATTTGCCCTTAAACTTATCGCTACAAAACAGCGGCACATGTGGCATACTGTGGGGCACATACAGGAAAAACGGCTCATCGGCATGACGCGCGATAAAATCGACCGCATGCTCCGTGTACCATGTCGTCAGCATCTTCTGCTGCTCTGGCGACACATCGTCAATAACGACCTCCCCATTTTTCCAGAACTGCAATTCCATCGTATCAAAATGCCTGCTCTGCGGATGGTATTTCCACATATCATTGGAATACATCAAACCCGACGACTCGTCAAAACCCCGAGCGGGCGGGCGCGTATCCTCGTGATCGCCAATATGCCACTTGCCAAACACCCCTGTTGCATAACCCACGGGCTTGAGCACCTCGGCAATCGTGGCAAAACTCGGATCCAGCCCTCGCGCCCGGGGCGGAATCGCGCCATAAACCTTATGCCTGCCCGGATAACATCCCGTCAATAATGACGCCCGCGACGCCGAACAAACCGCCTGAGGCACGTAAAACTGGTGATAACAACACCCGCCTGATGCCAATTTTTCCACATTGGGCGTCGGATACGCCGTCTCTCCAAATGGCCGAAAATCCGCCCATCCGGAATCATCTAAAAAAATCACCACAAAATTTGGTCTTCGGTTCAAGATAAAATCCTCCTTAAAAGCTGTTTTGCAGCATGCATTGTTCTTGACGACAACCCCCTACTGCCCGATTATTATAAAGGCTCACCCCGCTTTATCAGTCAATCTCTATGGAGTTTTCAATGGCAGCTATCTCCAAAGAAGCCACCTCTCGCGTAACCAAAGACGACGTGGCTTTTTACCGCGAAAATGGATACCTGGTAATCCCCGATGCACTCACCCCCGAAGAAGTCCAAACCCTGCGCGACGAAACCACCGCTCTGTGCCGTGGGGAACGCGGTGACATAGGCAATTTGCCCGCCATCTCGCCCGACGACACCGACGACGACGTCATCAAACGCATCCTGTGTATCCACCACATACACAGAATCTCACCCATCATGTACGACGCGCTATCCCATCCCGTAATGGTCGATGGCCTCACAAGCGTCATCGGACCCAATGTCAAATGCATGCAATCGATGCTCTTCATCAAAAGCGCGGGAAAACCCGGACAAGCATGGCATCAGGATGAAATCTACATCCCCACCCGCGACCGGTCGCTCACGGGCGGCTGGTTTGCCCTTGACGATGCCACCGTTGAAAACGGCTGCTTGTGGGTCATTCCCGGCTCGCACAAACGCGGCATATTGTGGCCCCAACACGTACAGCACGACAAGCGCTTTGACTGCGCCCATGAAACCTTCCGATTTCCCTACACAGATGACGACGCCATCCCCGTTGAAGTCAAAACAGGCGCGCTCGTCTTCTTTCACGGCTACTTACTCCATCGCTCGTTTCCCAACCGCGCCAAATCCGGCTTCCGCCGCGTGCTCGTCAACCACTACATGAGCGCGGAATCCCTCCTCCCCTGGCGCAATTTGAAACCCGGCGAACGCATGGCAACCGCAGACATGCGGGAAATCATCATGATCGCAGGCGAAGATCCCTATGCGTACAAAGGCACCAAAATAACGGGAAAACCGAATGTGCGCACGGCTGGCGATGGGGGATGCGGTGACGGCAGACAAGATTTACGATCATAAAACTCTCACTGATACTGATCGCCCGGCGCGGGCAAGTACGTTTTCGCAATCTCCGGATCAGCCTCTGTATCCTCAATCAGTTTCAGAAGTGCCCTGTGCAAACGCCTTGCTTCATCGGGATGCTCGGCAATCACATTATTTTTCTGATCGGAATCTCCCGGCATATAAAACAACTCATCCACGCGGCGCTCTGGCATATTGCGGCAATCGTAGCGCTCAGTGCGAATTGGTTTGGGACCTTTGTATTTGAGATCTTTATTCGGCCAATACACCAGCGTCCATGTGCCATCGGTTATCGTAGCGGGAACAGTGCCCCAGCTATCATTCAAATTGCGTCCGCTAATTGCAAACTCCCGGTGCTGCACTGTCTTACCCGACAAAACATCGGCAAATGCTTCCCCCTGCACGCCATCGGGCACATCCAATCCCGCCAGACTGCAAAGCGTTGGAAACACATCCACCGGCTGCACCAGACTATCCACCTGCTTTCCCGCCATCGCCTCATCCGGATGATACACCATAAACGGAATATGAATCATCGGATCGTAAAGCTGCCCCCAATCTCCCCAGGGCTTGCCCTGCAAACCGTGGTCGCCAAAATAGTGCCCGTGATCTGCCATCAGCAAAAAAACCGTATTCTCCTTTAAACCCAGCACATCCATCGTATCCCATAACATCCCCAACCACCGATCCGTCATCGTCACCTCAGCCGCGTACAGTGCGCGTACGTGATTGAGTTCCTCATCCGTCATGTAATTGCTAAACCCATAACACGGATAAATAAGTTCATCGCCTTCATAACCCGGATCGTACATATCCACATAATACTGCGGCGGATCCCACGGCTCGTGCGGATCCCAAGAATCGATCCACAGAAAAAACCCATCCTTCACATAATTCCGCTCCAGCCAGTGCATCGCCTCGGTAAACACGCGAGGACCCAGGTAGTCCGACTCAAACAACCGCCCGCGCTGATTCGCCAGATAGCGAATCACCCCAGATTTTACTTTATCCTCACTGGCAGGCCATTTGATCTCCTCCAATGCATCGCTAATCCACGGCTCACCCCCCTGCCCGCGAATCCAGGAAATAGAACCAAATCCGCGATCCAGAAAATTGCCCTGGGTCATAAACATCGGCGTATCAAAAACCAGTCCGGTTGTGTATCCCGCACGCCGAAAGCGCTCGGCCATCGTGGGCAAATTCTGTTCCATTTTATCCCATGTATTAAACGGATGCCCCCAACGTCCCGTAAACAAATCGCGGCGACACGGCAGGGTTGGAAACGACCCCGAAAAAGCCTTTGAAAACACCAGAGATTCACGCGCGATGCGATCCATATTCGGCGTCCTTGCCCGGTCACCATAAGCACCCACGTGATCTGCCCGCAACGAATCCAGCATCACACAAATAACATTCATATATTTCTCCTCATCTTTAAAGATGCCCAACTCCTCGCAACACAGCCTCTTGAACCACCAACTCGTGTTCGTATGATCGATCCGGCGCGCACTCACCTCGAATAGCCAGTAAAAACGCCTCCAATTCCAGATCGTACAAATCCTGCCGAGATTGCTGCGCCACATCGACAAATTGAACACCCTCCTCATACCCATCGCGCGCCTCGTCCAAACACAGACGGATTTTCTCCGCAGGCTCCATCGGCTCCATAATCGCACTGCCCTTTGTGCCATACACCTCAAATCGACGTGCATTGGGCCGCGGCTCCAGTGCCGCAATATCGACAATGGCAATCGCCCGCTCAAATTCAAAAATACCCACCCCATTATCCGTAAATCCCTCGACCTCGCGCATATCGTTGCGCAAAAATGGCGTCACGCGCTCGGGCCTTCCCAAAAGGTGGACAATCTGATCGAGCTGATGCCCGCACAAATCGAAAAACACCCCGCCCTGGTGCACTGTGACTCTTTCTTTTTGCGGTTTTCCCAAAAACGTGGACATATGCGCCCGAACCGCAAACACATCGCCCAAAAAACCCGAATGCACCCACTCTCCAATCTTGCAATACCCATCGTGATACCGAAACATGTATCCCATCTGAATCAACAAATTCCCCTCCCGCGCCCGTGCGATAATCCGCTGCCACTGATCCCAATTCTCACCAGCGGGCTTGTCGTACCACGCGTGCTTTCCCGCCCGAACAATGGCCTCTGTCTGATCCAGACTCTCGACATTTGCACCCTCTGATGCAATAGCCACAATTTCATCATCGTCCAGCATCTCCGCTTCCGATTCAAACCAATAAACGCCTTCATAACCCCCCGATTGCGCCATCTCCTCGCGGCGTCTCTCATCGGGTTCGAACACACCAACCACCTCCACCTCTGCATTGGTTTGCATCGACCGCAATTTGCCGGCTGCGTGACCGTGTTTTGTACCGTATTGCGCCATTTTAATCATTTTTCATTCTCCTAAATGTCAACAAACTCTCGTTGTGCCCGTTCCTCTTCCGCCACATCCAGAATGCGTCGAATCAACAAACTCTCCAGACGCGGAATATTTGCCTTACCACTTTCAAAAAGCTCCATAATCGCCTCAGTAGAACGCGGGAAAATCACCGCCCGATCCACCTCCATATACCGCGTCTCCTCCGTCGTCGTCACAACAGCAGCCTGCGGCGTCCTGTGCTTCTCATTCAGATTGATCACCGCCGTTCGGTTGCCCGTAAAATCGATCAAAATCTGATTGTACTTTCCCTTACTCCGACGCATCAGCCGTTTGGCACCCGTGCCCATACAACTCACCACAATCTCTGTCGGATGAATCCCATATTCATCAAAAGACCGCCCACTCTGCCAGACAACCATGTGTTTCACCTTGCGGGGACCGACTTCTCGCACAAAATCCTGCACATTGCTATACCGCAGTGCAGACGAAGTCTGTATCGGAACGCGGTACTTATCGGCAAGTGCGAATATCTGTTGCGCCGTATCGAGATCGGGCGCAAAAGTCTTATCCACATAAGTAGCCTTGCCAAATGGAAAAATCGCCTCACACATTGCCAGATGGCGCTCCGGAGTCCTCGGCGCCAGAACAAGATAATAATCGACCGCATCGTTCAAAGCCTGCACATCCGGGAAATACGGCACCCCATTTTCCACTGCCCATGCAAGGCTGGATTTCTGGCGAATACCCGTACAGCCCGTCACTTCAAATCCCCGGTCCTTCAAATCATTCCTGAACGCACTCAAATACACATTTGCGTGAAAATTATTCAGATCGAGATCGTAAAAACCGACGCGTTTCAAGCGGCGCACTCCTTTCAAAATAGGTGACAGTAGATTACCTCAACCCCAGCCGTTCATACTGTTCTGGAGGCGCATCACATGCTTTCATCCCCTGAATCAACAGATCCACCATTCGTTTTTCAACCTCCGGATCCTCCAGTGGCTTTTCCTGTTTTGGATCCTGTTCCAGATCATATAATAAGGTCCCAAAATCATGGATTCTCAACAACCTGGGACTAAAACCCTTGCTATCCCGACCGGTGTGAATCTTCAGCACCTCACACCCTTTGGTAAAACTAAGCGGTTCGGAAAGCGCCATCTTGCTCACCAATTCCTCTGGCGCAAAATGAGATCGGATGTGGGTTGGCATCAACGTATATTCAAACAAAGGCTGATTTTCCCGATCTGCCGATGCCCGCATATACACATACCGCCCATCCGTCACATTGCCCTGATGCCCGTGCATCCCAAAAACCGCTGCCTCTCGCACCGCCATATCGTTGCTCACCGCATCGCCAAGAGGTTTGCCAAGCATATCCACTGTCGGTTCCAAACCAAAAAAGTCCAGCAATGTCGGTCCCAGATCAATCGACGGCTGTACCAATGCCTCTCGCCGTTCCCCTTTCTTACCACACCGCGGATCCCATACAAAAAATGGTGTATGAGCCACCTCCTCATAAAAGGGCATCCACATCTTGGCCCAGCAATCGTGCTCACTCAGCAAAAACCCGTGATCGGTCCACACCACCAGCAACGTATCTTCCCACATCTCCAATTCATCCATCAAATCCAGCACATCGCCCAGCTTGGCATCGCACATCGACAGCAACGAAGCATATTCAAACCGCATATGCTCAATTTGCTCCCGCGTCTCTTTCACCGGTTCATAGCTCGGCCAATCGTGCAACGGACCGTCGTAATCTCGATAATGTTCGGCGTAGAGATCCTTAAACTTGCGCTGGGAAAAAAACGGCTCGTGGGGATCAAACGTTTCAATCTGCAAAAACCAATTGTCTTCCGTGTGATTCCGCCGAATAAAATCAATCCCCGCCTCAAACGTCTTCGACTGGGGTTGATCTTCTTCCCGCCGCATAAACTGCCGATTAATCAAATCCTGCCGGGACAGGTCATCTTCACCCGAATTTCGCCCATACGTATTTTCTGTAGAAGGATCTGCCACCTGCCCTTTCCACAAGTCCCCTTCCTGTCCCCTGAAAAATTGCCAGGTACTATACTGGGTGTGATACGTACACCCACCATCTTCCCAATAATGCTGATGATCGCTCACCAGATGGCTCGAAACACCATGCTCCTTTAACATGCGAGGCACCGAATCGTCAAACGGCTCCAGCGGGCCCCACGAACGATGCAAAAAATTGGGCCGCCCCGTATGAAAATCTCGCCTGGCCGGCATACACGGCATCGAGCACACATAAGACCTGTCAAACGTCACTGTCCGCTCTGATAGTCGTTTAAAATTTGGCGTATGCGTCCAATCACACCCATAGGGCGACAACAGATGTCGATTTAGTGAATCAAACATCACCACAACTGCCTTCATATCTCCTCCTATTTGATCAAATCCCCACTTCTAACCGATGGGTTGTATCCACCACCGGATCATCTCCCTCAATAAACCGCGCCATCGTATTGTGTGTCGCTGGTCGAGTTTTGAAATCCGCAATCCACGGCTGCCTGAAATAAGCCTGTTTTTCACGGGGCAAATTTTCCAGCACCACCGGTGGAATATTCAACCGGTGCCAGTGCGTCGCCAAATGCGAATACGCGTGCAAAATCGTCACCCGGGGCGTATCCCGTTGCCACACAGGACCTGCATGACATACATTCTCCGTAAAAAATAATGCACTACCCGGCGGGCACTCATACGTCATCAAAAATGGACTGCGCTCCCCCTCCTTCAACGACAAATGCGCCTTGTGCATTGGGAAATTGGCCTTGTGGCTGCCCACAATAAAATGGGTGCCGCCATCCCCTTTGTTCACCCCCGACAGTTCAAAAATCACCCGAACCATCCCCGCATGGATGCGCCCATTTTGAACCCGATACCCAAAAATCGGATCGATCTGCCCCCGCGCCCCTCCGTGCAATTCGCCATGTGATTGGCCCTTCTTTCTCCAAACACACCCGGCTGCCTCCAGCCGAATCTCAGGCCCGATAATCTCGTGCAAAACATCGATCACCTTTGGATGATCGATCAACACACTCGCCGGTCCACCGGGAACGGCGCGATGTTCGGGAGGCAAAGATTCGGGATTGTGCTTAATCCGATCAATCTGATCTACAATCGCCGCCACTTCATCTTTCGATAAAATCGCCGGTCGAACCATAAACCCCGTCAAATCAAATCTAAATCTCTCCTCTTCGGTCAAACCCATAGCGGATTCCTTTCTCACAAGAGCAATCTGTTTTGATATATCACCATTAGAATATAACGCTATCCAACCGAAGTCAAACGCGATAACTCTGCCTTGACTTCCCAATTTCAAATCCCTAACATGCGTGCTTCGGATGCAGATCATCACCGACCCCAATTTTAGCCCCGCCTTTCGAATGTGATATGCCTGATATCCTGCGTATAAACATGTGGAGCGGTCCCCGCAATGTCTCAACCGCCCTCATGTACTCATTCGCCCAGCGACCAGACACCCGCGTAATCGACGAACCCCTCTACGGCCATTATCTGCGCGTGTCTTCTGCCAAACACCCGGGCGCAAGCGAAGTCATAGCCGCCATGGAATGCAATGGCGAAAACGTCATACGCGATATCATCCTCGGTCCCTGTGATCGCCCCGTTCTCTTTATGAAACAGATGGCTCATCACCTCGTCGAAATCAGCCGCGACTTTTTTGCACATACCCACAATGTCCTGCTCACGCGCGACCCCGTTGACATGCTGCCCTCACTCGTCAACCAGCTCAAAATCCCCACCCTGCGCGACACGGGCTACAAAATGCAAGCCCAGCTTCTGCGCGAGTTTCACGCCATAGGTCAAAAATTTCCCGTGCTCGATTCCCGAGAACTCCTCAAAAATCCACGGCATGTCCTCACAAAACTCTGCGAAGCCCTGAACATACCCTTTGAACCCGCAATGCTCACCTGGAAAGCCGAGCCTCGCCCCGAAGACGGAATATGGGCGAAACACTGGTATCACAACGTCCACAAATCCACTGGCTTTCAACCCTATCGTCCCAAAACCGAACCCTTTCCCGATCGCTTGCGACCGCTCCTCAGAGAATGTCAACCCTATTACGACCAGCTTTATGCTCATGCCATCAAAGCTGAATAAACGGAGAACCCGTGTCTATCCAATTACCCGACCCGCGAAACGAAAATATCCTCATCTATGTCGGCGGTGAACTGCTCCCGCGCGAAGACGCCAAAATATCCGTCTTTGACAGCGCAGTTCAGGGCGGCGATGCCGTATGGGAGGGCCTGCGCGTGTACAACGGCAAAATCTTCCAGCTCGACGCGCACCTCGACCGCCTCTTCGACTCTGCCAAAGCTATGGCCTTTGCGGATATCCCCTCTCGTGAAGCGGTCAAAACCGCCATCTTTGAAACCCTCAAAGCCAACAACATGCGCGATGAAGTACATATCCGACTCACGCTCACGCGCGGGAAAAAAACCTCATCGGGCATGAGTCCACACTTTAACCAATACGGCTCCTGCCTCATTGTGCTACCAGAGTGGAAACCCCCTGTTTATTCCTCTGAAGGCATCTCCCTGATCACCGCCTCTGTTCGCCGCAATCCCCCCATGTGCATCGACTCCAAAATCCATCACAACAATTTGATCAACAACATCCTCGCCAAAATCGAGGCCAACGTAGCAGGTGTTGATGACGCGATCATGCTCGACATCTTCGGCTATGTATCCGAAACCAATGCCACCAATATCTTCATCATAAAAAAAGGAGCGCTCATCACGCCCCATGCGGATTCCTGCTTGCCCGGCATTACAAGAGGTGTCGTAATCGATCTCGCGCGCGACCTGGGCATCGAAGTTACCGAACGCAACCTATCACTTACCGAAGTCTATACAGCGGACGAAGGCTTCACCACAGGCACCATGGGCGAACTCTCCCCCATCCTCGAAGTAGATGGCCGCACCATCGGCAACGGCAAACCCAGTCCCCTCACCAATCGCCTGCGCGAACAATACGCCCAATACACCGCCGAACACGGCGAACCTATTCCGTTATAGGTATCAGGGGTTTAAATCTCCCAGTTCGAGGTATAAGATCGTCCCTGAAGTCGCTCTGCAAGCTCAATCAGCACGTCCAGTGACTTGCTCAATCTCGCCTTCCTCTTATCATCAAGTTTGCCTGCCTCAACCCAATTGTCATCGTGAACATACACGTTATACGGGCTGATAATACACTTAAAATCCAGCATAAGGGATGTTGCCAGCGAGGCAAACGCCATATAGCTGTGTGGCAATCCGGCCGCATTGACAAACATGACAATCTTATCGTAGAAAGCTCCTCTGAGGGACCCATCTGGTGGGGTAGAGCCTATATACTCGACAAATTTCTTGAGTTCAGAGCAACACGCCCAATTGTACACTGGGCTGGCCAATATCACAGCATCTGCGGCTGCAATGACTTTATGACTCGACAGGTAAACCTCAGATGAATAGATCTTATCGTCGTCAAAATTTGGTGGGTCAAATTGCCGAAGATCGATAAAGTCAACAGAAATGCCCTTGTCCTCCAGGGCGGTCTGGCACATAGCAGCAAGCATCCTGCTACGACTATTGGTATTGAGACTACTGCTGACGACTGAAATTCTCATCTGGACCTTCCTTCAAGGCAGAGTTTCGATATGTTCATGTGTGAGTAAAAAAATATCTTCTTTACAATCCCAATACATCGTCCTCAAGAACAAAAAAAACCTGTTCTTTTGGACAGGTTATTGAAGCCTTAAAAACATCTTTTTTTGTCAAGATCCATTTCAGCAGACTGAGTCAAAAAAATAAAAAGCCGACGCACAAACATCGGCTTTTGTAGTACCCTCTTTTTTCAACTTCATCCACACTTTTGAATATACTTCTCGACGGATCGCAACACTCGCTGTGTGCTACTTATAGACCAGGCGATCTGAAATACTATCTTGATCTATCTGCACATGTAGCCTTCCCTGCCGATGAGATACCGGCCCCCTGATAACGATTTCCACATCGCGCCCGAGTGCCGTCAACAGACGCAGGAGACGCTCCATGGAATACTCTCGAAAATTCCCCCTCAGGAGGCGCGAAACATCAGGTTGAGATAAACCGAGCAATTTCGCCGCCTCGACCTGCTTGAGTCCCCGCTGACGAATAATCTTGTCAATACGGGTGACGAGTTCTGCCTTTAACAAGTGAGCCTCGGCGTCAGGTCGCTCCAAGTCGGCGAACACGTTACCACTGCCGCGTTCGATTTTGATCACTTTCGTCTCCATTGCTCTACCCTTCTACATAAATGTCCTTATAGTGTTGTTCCGCTGACCTTAGCCTGCGTTTGATCAGATCAATCTCCTGCTTCGGTGTCTCAATACCCCGTTTGGCTTTCTTCTGGAAGGCATGTAGAACATAGACGGCCAACTTGAAGCGGACTGTATAAACTGCCCGGTAAGTGTCTCCGTCGTAACGGGAAACGACCTCCAGAACCTGGGGTCCCAACCCCTTGAGAAGTGTAGCGTCGCGGTGTCTAAGTCCGATTTGAGCCTGATACAGAGCAAAGCCGACCCTATCCTGTACGGCAGCAGGAAACTTCTTCAAGTCCCCTTTACTCGATCCGACCCATTCGACGGGCTTAAGCATCTCACTGGTCATATCTAATTATAGTGGTTTCACCATATTTGCACAAGCACCTTTTTGTAAACGTCGGCTTTTTTGAGTCATTAGCAGCGACCTCAACCGTGGAAAACCTGTACCTGACCAGACGCTTTTCCCGACACAGTCGCGGGATCAAGTGCGCCTTCTCCAAAGAGTCGAGGAAACGTCTGACCAGTCTTCAAAGAACGCGTTCTCGCATCCATATAAGTCGCGCTAAAAGCCCTCCGGGGCGACGGAGTCGAATTGAGAGCCGAACGGTGGAGCAAAAAATTGTGCAGCAAAACAGCCTCCCCTGCCTCGGTCTCCAGATCAATCACATCCTTGGGCTGAGTGTACTTCGCTTGATCCTCTTCAGAAGTATAGTGCCGCTCATTGAGAATACCCAGATTATTGCTACCCGGCACGATCTGCATACAGCCACTGGCAACAGTGGCATCGTCCAGCCCGGTCCACACCGTAATAATCGGATTGGTATCAATCCCCCAGCCCACGCCAATATCCTGATGCCAGGGCAAAATCGTGCCGCTCTCAGCGGGTTTATTCATAAACATAGAGCGAAAAACCGAAACATTTTCGCCGATATAGCGACGGGTAATCTGGCGGATAAGAGGGTGCTGCATATAGGTAAGGAAGAACGGATCTTGTTCCAGATCATCGATGCGTCGATAATGGAGCGTCGGCTCCTGATTCCCCAGAGTGCGATCCATTCTGACGTCAGGCGTTTTGGGATTGAGCTGAAAGCGCATATTCCCATAGCGGACGCGGCCCAGCATAATATCGTCAATGCGCTGCTGCAGGGCGGCCAGTTCTCCAGGCGACAGGAGATGTCCCAGACGCAGGTACCCCTCAGCCATAAACTGCTCGTGGTGCGCGTCGTCAAACGAAGTGAGAGGATTCACGGCGTGACCTCCTCGGAAATTGGTCTGCCTATGCGATTGGATTGACTGCCAAACTATCACCAAGATTCGCCAGAAGCAACTGAAAAACGCCCAGTCCTGCGAAACGGCCCTGCTTGACAGAGAACAATTCTCTGTATATGATGCCTGATACTGCAAATCACCAAACACCAGAAGGGGCGTAAACCATGAGCAATGTGCGAGATTTTGGAGCCAGAGGAGATGGGATCTCAGATGATACAAAAGCGATTGAAGACGCACTGGCAAAAGGAGACGGAACGCTACAATTTCCAAAAGGCGACTATCTCATTACGCACACTATCAACATAGAATTAGCCGACAGTGGGCGGGTGAGCATAGACGGATCGGGAGGCGCAGCAAAAATCCTCATGGATGGTGCAGGACCCGCATTTCAAATCACCGGCACACATGTGCGCTCAGCCGATCCCAAAACCTTTGAACCCCATGTCTGGACCCATGAAAGAATGCCCACAATATCGAACCTGGAGATCGAAGGTGCACATCCCGAAGCAGATGGCTTCTCGCTAACAGGCACCATGCAGGCGACCTTTGAAGGCGTACTCCTGCGCAAATTAAACCACGCCATCCACATACGCGACCGCGCCCGAAACGTCCTTATCTCCCACTGTCATCTGCACGACAACCGCGGCGTAGGCATCTTCCTCGATCATGTAGATCTTCACCAAATCATCGTTGCCTCCTCGCACATCAGCTATTGCAAACGCGGAGGTATCAAAATCATCGGATCGCAAATCCGCAACTTGCAAATCACCGGCAACGACATCGAATACAACTACGATGAAGAAGCGGACCGATCTGCAGATATCTGGATCGACACTAGCGACGGATCCGCCACAGTCCGCGAAGGCACCATATCGGGCAATACCATCCAGGCAAAATCCTCGCCAGGAGGCGCAAATATATTGATGATCGGCCACTCTCCTCAGACGAACAACAAAGTGGGCATGTTCACCATCGCGGGAAATTTGATCGGCTCGCAGGAAAACAACATCCACCTCATTGCAGCCAGAGGCGTCACCATCTCGGGAAACGCGATCTACAATGGATTCAACCGAAACCTCCTGGTAGAACACGCCCAAAATATAGTACTTGGCAGCAACAGCTTTGACCACAACCCCGATTACGGTCCCTCGCGCCGCACTGGCATTCAATTTATAAACAGCACAGATAGTATCCTCAGCGGGTCAACGCTTCACGAGTTCCAAAGCGGACGAAATGAAAACGCGGACGATCGTCAGGGCCTTTTGGAAATCATCCGCTGCGCCCGGCTCACCATAAACGGCTGCCAGATATTGGACGGCTATCCAGGCGCAATATACGTAACCGACTCCGACGACATCAGCATCACCGGATGTACCCTGCTGGAGAGGAGAACACAAAAAGAAACCGTTTCAACGATTCACTGGAACGGCATAGGCCGTGGCAATTTGTTGAGCAACAACCGAATCGGAAATGGAACAGCAGGTACACTATCCATAGACGAAACGGCTGGCGTTCAAGTTAGCCATAATCGAATAGACGAATAAATGAATAGACGAATCCCGCTCAACCACCCAAAGTTGTGACAAACTCCGTCGCTGATTCGTAGATTCGCTGATTCGTAGATTCGCTGATTCGCTGATTCGTAGATTCGTAGATTCGTAGATTCGTAGATTCGCTAAGGAGGTAAACTTGTCTTTAAAACCCGACCACTCAAAAGTACCTGGCGTCGTGATTGATCACAGCCCCGCCAGCACAAAACAATACCTGGGCAGCCCGAGCATCGTCATCATGCCCAACGGCGATTATATCGCATCCTATGATCTTTTTGGACCGGGCACAAATTACGACCGCATGGCCGTATTTCGTTCGCGCGACAAAGGCGAAACATGGACTCGAATATCCGAACAGGTTGGCCAGTGGTGGTCCAATCTGTTTTTGCACAAAGGCGACCTCTATCTGCTCGGCACAAGCCGCGAATATGGCTATGCCGTAATTCGGCGATCTACGGACGGGGGTAAAACATGGACAGTGCCAAAAGACAAACACACCGGACAAATCTCTACTGAGGATCGATATCACTGTGCCCCAATGCCCGTCGTCGCCCACAATGGATATCTCTGGCGCGCTTATGAATTGGCACATGGTCCGCGAGAAGAGTGGAAAGCGCAGGTCCTCTCCATACCTGAAGATGCAGACCTGCTTCAAGCAGAGAACTGGCGATTTAGCGAAGCGTACCAACACCTCTGGTCAAGTTCACAGTGGATTGAAGGCAATATCGTGATCACACCAGATAATAAACTGGTAAACATCTTGCGTTCAAATTTGCGAAATGTCTCGCCCGAAGAGATACAGGCGGGAAGTGATAAAGCGGCTATTTTACACATCTCAGAAGATGGCAAGACACTGACACACGACCGGGATAGAGACCTGATTGACTTTCCGGGTGGCGGTGTAAAATTCACAATCCGATTCGACGATCAAACACAGCGCTATTGGTCGCTGGGATGTAAACAAACCAATCCACCGGCATACCGAAATACACTGGTCTTGACATCATCTGCCGATTTGCAAACCTGGCGAATCGAATCCGTGATCCTGCACCATCCCGATCCAGAGAAACACGCATTTCAATACGTTGACTGGCAATTTGAAGAAAACGATATAATCGTGGCATCGCGCACAGCTTATGACGATGGCCTGGGTGGCGCGCACAACGGGCATGATGCAAATTATTTGACATTTCATCGCATTGAAAATTTCAGGGATCGAACGATAGACGACCCGCCCTTAAATGAGAGAGAGTAGCACTCGAGGAGAATATAATGCAAGCAACTCACAACCTTCAGCCAGACAGGATATTTTACAATGGCAACCTGATTACCATGGCTGACTGTAGCGAGACTGCGGTTGCCGTACTGAATGGGGCTATATGCGCTGTGGGATCTGATCAGGAGATTATCGGCCTTGCAGGTCCCGACACCGAACGTACCGACCTGGCGGGAAAAACTATGCTACCCGGGTTTTACGACACGCATGGACATTTCCCGAGCGCGGGACTCGTGGCTGTTTCTTCGGTGAATTGCAATTCTCCGCCAATGGGACCCGTGGAAAAAATCGATGATATTGTCCAGCTATTGGCAGAACGCGCCAAAGGAATACCAGAGGGCCAGTGGGTATTGGGCAGAGGCTACGACGATACCCTGATGAAAGAAAAACGACACCCCACACGAACAGACCTGGATCGAGCTTCGCAGAACCACCCGATTTGCATCGTCCACACCTCAGGCCATTTTGCTGCAGCAAACACATGTGCATTGGAACGCGCCGGAGTCCATTCCGACACGCCGAATCCAACGGGTGGCGTGATTCGCAAAGACCTCATCACAGGTGAGCCGGACGGCGTTTTGGAAGAGACCGCAATGCGCCCGGTGAGAAATCTGATCCCCCCACTGAACGAAGCCCAGTGGTTTGAAGGATTAGAGATCGCGGTAGATGAATATGTCCGCGAGGGCGTAACCTCCGTAGTAATCGCTGGCTGCAACCGCCGCGACATAGCCCGACTGCAAACAGCCATCGACAGCGGCAAGCTGCCCTTGCGCATGGTTTGTATGACCGGAAAGAGCAAGCCGGGCCAGCAGTCGATTCTGGAGACGAGTGGATTGAAAACGGGCTTCGGAACGGACCGCTTGCGGTTGGGGGCGGTAAAAATGTTTCAGGATGGATCAATCCAGGGCTATACGGGTTATCTGAGCAAACCCTATCACGAACCATTTATGGGCGATACCCAGTATCGCGGCTATCCGATGCGAAGCCGAGAAGCATTGGTCGAGATGGTGGATGAAGCCCATCGGGCGGGCAAGCAGATTGCGATACACGGCAATGGAGATGCGGCGATTGACGATATTTTATCTGCCTATGAACAGGCGCAACAAAAAACGCCCCGCACAGATACTCGGCATCGCATTGAGCACTGTCAAACGGTGAGAGAAGATCAACTCGATAAAATGCAAACACTGGGCGTGACACCCTCTTTTTTTGTTCAGCACACCTATTACTGGGGCGACCGCCACGAAGCGATTTTTTTGGGACCAGAGCGCGCACATCGAATCAGCCCATTGAAATCCGCGTCTAATCGTGGAATTCGCTTTACCATCCACAACGACTCGCCAGTAACCCCGACCAAATCGCTCTTTTCCGTCTGGTCCGCAGTGAACCGCCTCTCGCGCAGTAGAAAGTGCATGGGCGAAGCACAGCGAATCGGTCTGGAACAGGCATTTCGAGCAATCACAATTGACGCCGCTTGGCAAAATTTTGAAGAAAATGTAAAAGGGTCAATCGAGGTGGGCAAGCTGGCGGACTTTGTGGTTTTAGAATCAGATCCATTCGTAGGAGATATATTGGCTATAAAAGAGATTGATGTAATGGAGACAATTGTGGGAGGAAAGACAGTTTATCGAAAAACGTGAAGGTAACTCCGAGCTAAAAATCAAAACGCGATTGTCAAACCCATGGGCGCAGGCTCAAAAACCACGCTATCAAATAGATTCAGAACCCAAATCGCACCGAGGACACCGATCAGAATATTCACCCGTTTTTCACTGGATTTAACGTCTCGATAACGCGCCTCCCACTCGGTATAGCGCGTCCCATCGTCATTTGTATAACGCTGGTTTACATGTTGAAATATATTCGTCTGATTGTAGTGATCACGGGCACTCTGAAAATTCCGAAACTGAAACTGCAACATGACAGACGTACCAATCACTGCACCGAGAAATGCGTATCCCTTTTTCTTATACCCCCGGTAATACTGTCCCCATCCTGGAAAGACCAAAGACCGCATCGCAGCGGACAAGCGTTTGGTCTTCAGGCGACGTGCCGCCTCCTCACCGTGCAACAAAGCCCACCAGAATGCGCCGGAATCTGCATTTTCAAAATAGCCCCGATCCAATCGGTTATTCAATGCAAACGCCTCTCGAAATGCCCAATCAGCACGCAGAGAATCTCCCGCTGCAAGATAGCAACAGCCCAGATCAAAAAACAGACGCGCGCGTGAATCTCGATTCATCGGCGTCAGCTTCGGCGAGAGTTGCGCCACACCCGGCACAGCCAACAAATACCCTATCGCACCTCCATAATCACCCTGTTTGTAGCGCACCTCAGCCTCTCGAACATAAGGCGGAACATCCTGAGCACCTGCAATACCAAAAGCACCGATAAGCGCGACAAAAATAAAAAATCTCATCATATCCCCTCAATCAATTCGAATCGGCCTGGACAAAAGGCACCAGGAACGGAGGCGCACTCTTAAACAGAACAATATGATTTTGTGCATCCCATACATACACACCACCATCATGAGAGACAACCAAACCCGCAGGATCCAAAACCAGATCATCAGGAACGCTCCACTGTAATACAGGCTGTCCGTCAGCATTAAAAACCATAACCCGATCTCGAGCCAGTACAAATACAGATCTGGGACCACTGCCAACCCACACGGGAAAAACACCATCGGGCAACACAACCTCTTCCCAAACAGGCTGTGACCCCATGTGGCTTGTATCTGTGCGCAATACCTCTCCCAATGTCGTCACCATCCAGATATCAGATCCCAAAACCGCCAGACTTTGGATCGCACCTTCAATGTCCGTATCATAAGACCCACGTTCAATAATGGTATTTACATTAAATGAGAATGCCTTTAACCCCTGTCCAATACCCACCCAAATCGTGCCATCTCGCGCAATCGCCATCGCGGTAGGCAACTCAGAATCCGCAACGCGCCAGTCCTCGTATTGCCAGGGAATCTCAGAGATGCTCAACTGAGTTGACCGAAACGCAGAAAACTGCACCTCTCTGGTCTCTGGCAAAATGCCGCCGAGTAATACAGTGGGAAGAACACGGATTCCAGCAGAGACTGCGACAACTGAGAGAGATTCCAATCGCAACCCCGCGCGGTTGGGCACGGGCAGCACGCGCGAACTACCCTCATATCCCGTATGGTTGACCTCGCGTATGGAAATGGCATCGGATGTCGCGAGCAACGCCAGGGCGGGACTTGCAAAAGTAGTAGCGGCCGTCAAAGCCACAAACACATTCGGTGCCTCGACAATATTAAAATTATGCCGCCATTGATACGGGTATATAAACATCTCGCGGCTTTCGAGCACCACATCGCGATCCATCGTATTCCGCAAGCGATACGTATATTTGTGGTTGCCCTCTATAATCACATCGGTAAAACTCGCAACTTCGGGATCTTCAGACTGAAAAATCACCTGCGCTGCCGCATCATCTACAGCACGCAACAACTCATAGCGACGGGGAACACCTGCCGCCAAATGCCAGTTGATAGTCGCTGTACCCTCTTCGGGCAAAAACTGGATCGTTTCCAATATCGCCCCGGGAATCTGCACCGAGCCTACGGTTGCTCTTGCTGGTTTCTTTTCGGCGGTTTCTGTATGCAGGCTATAACGGTGCTGTTCACCAGCCTGGATATCAAAATGCGCTATTGGCATCATCTCCCACACATCTGCACGGTGGTTCGCTTCCCGCGAAGGCGCAGGCAAATCACGCCAGGGAAATCCGCGCCAGCCATCGCGCTCACTGCGCCAAAAACGATAGCGCACCACAGGTTCAATACCCAGATATTCCCATTCGAGTACAACCGCATTCTGCTCCTCGTCATATCTCAGATCAAAGGGGACCACAATCCGCGAATTAGCCGGATCAGTAGCGAGATCGCGCCTGGAATCACACCCGGCCAACACCAAAAGACACAGAAAAAAATATCTGACACTATTTCCCATATCGAAACACAATCTCCTTTGAAACACGACGCTGTGCATTTAAATCTTCCACGATAATTTTCACCCGGTTGCGTCCCTGTTTCGCCTTTGTCAGATCGACAAATTGATAAACCTGCACGCTCGGCTGTGTATCCACCTGTTCAAACGACATCGACACTTCGGGATTGACCTCCTGACCGGTCAACAGCATTCGCAAACCCTCTACCTGTTCCAGAGCCGCAATCTGAATGGTCACGCGATAGCGCGTCTGCCCAAACTCGTCTGCCACCAGATTATACACCTCAAAATACAACCCCATCTCCTGTCCAACGAGAAATGCGCGCGTAGGCAAAGGCAGCACGCGCAAATTCTTTCGGCGAAAAGAATCATCTACATCCGTCTCGTCAATCTGCGCGGCCAATACCGGATCGCTAATCTGCAATTCCGAATCGCCATAAGGCTCAACCGCAATAACCTGCCGCAACAAACTGACGCGATTGGCACTGACATTCTCCGCCTTCACCGTCAAATGATAGGTGCCGGGCGGTACGGGCAAGGTCAATAAATCAGTCAGCATGGCATTCGAATCAGATGGCGTGTCTTTCCGCACAACCGTTCGACTCGTGCGAAACGCGCGGTTTGTAACCGAATCATAAAGCGCAATAGATAGTGTCAAATCGCCTCTGCCAATCTTCTCCACATCCAGCGGCAAACCATAAGCCACATCCACCTGCGTCATGAAATACCCCCCGCGCGCATCGGCCACATCGTAATAAAATTCCAACTCCCGCGTTTGCCACCACGGCCGATATTGCTCTGGCATCTCGCCTACGGCCTGCATATAAACCGTTTCCGGCGCGTTTTCTTGAATCCGCGCTATGGATCGCATCCCCGGCGGCTGGCGCAGCGGAATCGGCGCAAAATTGAAATGCCCCGATCCCATCTCATCCGTAAATGTAATCTCCATCCCCCCACCAACCGTCACATACACCCACGATTCCCAGGGCACGAGACTATTATCTTCCCCGGAGGTAACGGGCAAATATCCATCGCCTATAACGTGAGAAGCCACAGCTCTTCTCCCCGTCATCATCCCAAACGAATCGGCCATCATCGCACGCGAACTCCGCACGGGAAACACCGTGCCCACGAGCGCGCCCCTGGAGGAGCGAGTGTACAACTGCGCGTACAAATCGTCTTTTACCCGCTGCACCGCAACACTCATCACCTCTGGCGCGCGCCCAGACCGCGAGCGATAATCCGGCTCACCATAGCGCAAATACACCTCACCGCGCCGATCCCATGGATACGCAGACCCTGCGAAATATTGCCGCGCCATCCACACACGCTGATAGTGTTCTTGCAAACGCTCATTCACTTCTGTAGTCGGGTCCAGATCCTTTTGCATCCAGAATCGATCGATAAAATCTTGCTTCTCCGCATCGGAAAGCGCATTGTAGATCGCGCGTTGGGCATCTGACAAAATAGGAGATGGATCGACGTACAACGCCAGCGTCTGTGCATCAATCTGTTCCAAAAACCGATCCCAATACACCGAAGCGCGTTCGTAATCCCCCGCCCGATAAGCCCATTGTGCTGCAACGGGCAACAAATCGAGTGCCCCGGGATGGCGTTTCATAAATGGCAAAATCTGTCGCTCTATCGCCTGCTGATCCTCCATACGCAACAACACAGCACCCAGCTTTGTCACCGCATCAACATCATCCGGTTCTATGGACAAATAGTGCGTATAATACGCAGCGGCTGTTGTATTGTCCTGAGACAAAGCGTAAAAATCATCGCGCGCAAACCAGTCACCCAACAACTGATAGGGCGCGCTATACGTCGAATCAATCGCGATCGCCCGAGACGCCATATCCACGCACTGACTCGTACCGATATCAAAATACACCGACGCCAGTTGGTAATACAAATCTGCGCGCGTCGTATCCGCTTCTATAGCGCGATAAAAATACGAAACTGCGCGCTGCCGAAGGGCTGGGCGTCGCGCATAAACCCGTCCTAACCCCTCATAGGCCAGCACCCGGCTATCCTCAAAAGACTCGGCTTTCAAAAATGCCTCTTCAGCATCGCTCAAAAGCCCGCGTTCCAGCGCGACCATACCCCGATTCACCCAGCCCGGTCCGTCTTGAGGTTCCGGCTGATTAGCCCAGGCATCCGTCTGAGTGCCCGATTTAACCTTTGCCAATCCCGCGACCAGATCTGTGGCAATCGTCTGCGACAAATCGTCAAATCGATCCTTGCGCCAGACGCGCCGACCATTGGCACTGCCCGCCCACAAAATACGACCAGACGACGTATCAATCAGCCGCAGTGCAACCCCCACAGCATTGATCGCATTGTCCTTGCCCGTAGCCATCAAACTACCGCATAAAACAGCATCTGCCTTATGCGACAACAACGTCCTATCTGCAGTACTCAGGCGCGCGCCTACCGGCTGTGATATATCCAATCTATCAAATAACCCATCACCTATCATACCCTCTCTAATCAACCGCTCATACCCGCCCACCAGCGCTGTTTGCGAAGTGTGCAAAGGCGCGAATATCACCTGCAATGGCCATTCATCTGACCGCATCATCTTACCATGCCGATTGGCTTCCTGAAAGCCGAGTTGCGCCATCAAATTGCCCAGTGCAATCTCTCCTATATCGCGCTGGGCATAAATCCACTGCCATTTGACATCATCTCGCGCCTTGCCCATCCAAATGGGTTCTCCAGTATCCAAATCCACAATCCGCACATGCAATGTGCGCGTCCCGGCATCAGAAACAAATCCGATCAACGCCCGATCTGCACGGGCTGCTGTTTTCAACAAAAATAGATCATAGTCTTTCAACGCCTGTTTTGTCTCCACCATCCCCATCATCTTGATCCGTGGAATCGTATCAGGCTCCACCAGTTCAAACCAGCGCCCCTGATAGGCGGGAATATCCCGATGGCGCATCAACTCATCTACCAGACGGTCAGCCATAAAAACCCCGTAATCGGGATCCTTCTCCGAAAGTAGTGGAAACACCGCCAGACGAGGAACCGCTTCACGCTGCGGCAACACCTCCTCACACTGCACCGCTGAGGAAAACACGAGCAATAAAATTGAAAGAAGATATCTCATTGTATTTTGCATTATGGCATCTCGGTCTTAAAGTACTGATTGAAAAATTTTCAGACTCCCGGACAGTCAATCCCTCTTACCGCGATCTTGCCATTCTTAGCTCTTTCATTTTTTAAAATGATTTTATGCGAAATAATTAGCATATAAATTTCAAAAAAAATAGCCAATTAAAAACTCGTTGTCAAGATTAGATCAAATTGTTGGTGGATACCGCAAAGGACGTTGGTGTTGCGTTGAGCCAGAGGTATATTCAAAAGTTGTGGATGAGTAAAAGAAAAGAGCGTATCCTATAGTATCACAAAAACCTAAAATCCCTCCAGGAGGGAGAAAGGACACGCTCGTGAAAGAATATACCCCATTTGAAGTGGAAAGCATAGTGCAAGATACACTGGCCGAGAGCCTCGAGGAAGTCATAAGAAATGGTGCGCGTAAGATGTTATGTGCCGCCTTGCGGTATGAAGTGAATGAATACATAGCCCGATTTGCTGATCAGGTGGATGAAAAGGGTCATCGTGAGGTGGTCAAAAATGGGTATCATCCTGCCCGAGAAGTCACCACTGGTATTGGTAAAATACCCGTCAAACAACCCCGCGTTCACGATCGTCGAGACGGGGAGCACTTCACCAGTGCGATCCTGCCTAAATATGCCCGTCGCAGTCCGAGCATTGATACATTGATCCCCACACTGTATCTGAAAGGGGTCTCTACCTCGGCCTTCCCACAAGCACTCGAAGCGATCTTAGGCAAAGGCGCACCAGGGCTTTCACCAGCCAATATCACGCGCTTAAAGCGTATTTGGGAAGACGAGTATAAACAATGGCAAAAGCGCGACTTGCACGATAAAGCCTATGTCTATATCTGGGCAGACGGTATCTATTTTAACGTACGCCTGTCTGATGATCGCCCCTGTGTTCTCGTGCTCATTGGTGCCACAGCAGAAGGTAAAAAGGAAGTCCTTGCCATAGAGCAGGGACAGCGTGAGAGCACCTTATCTTGGAAAACCCTCTTACTGGATGTCAAAGCACGCGGGTTGCGCCTTGCCCCTGCGCTTGCCATAGGCGATGGGGCAATGGGCTTCTGGCACGCATTGGAAGAGACATTCCCTGCCACGAAACATCAGCGCTGCTGGGTGCATAAGAGTGCTAATGTGTTGGATAAGCTACCCAAATCTGTGCAGCCGGATGCCAAGAGACTCCTTCAAGATATGTATCAGTCGCCGACAAAAGAGGCCGCGCACAAGGTCTATGACCACTTCTTGAGTCTGTATCAGGATCGCTATGAAAAAGCCTGTGACTGCCTCACCAAAGATTTTGAGGTGCTCTTCACCTTTTATGATTTTCCTGCCAAACACTGGATCCATTTACGCACCACCAACCCGATTGAATCGACTTTTGCTACCGTCAGGCATCGCACGAGGCAGACAAAAGGCTGCGGATCGGTCAAAGCCACAATGGCGATGGTGTATAAACTGGCTCTTGAAGCTGAAAAAACATGGGTCAGATTACGCGGTTACAAGCTCATACCCCTCGTCATTGACGGGGTGAAATTCGTAGATGGTGAACGCAAAATCGCTGCATAATCATAAAGGATGCGTTCTAAACCCATCCACAACATTTGACAATATCTCGTTGAGCCACGCTCTGATGTTTGCAACCGCTTTAAGTAATTACAATACGTCTCGGACCGATTGGCCTGCTCGCTGGTAAAACGGGCGTAGATGGAAAAGGTCTTGTGCGATCACTGAGTTCACACAGCGCGCGAACCCGTTCTTCTGTCGGAGGATGTGTGCGAAGCCAGCGCGGACCGGTCCTGGCATCAGAGGTATAAATAAATCGAAAACGGCGTTGCAAGCGGGAAAGGTAACGGTTCGCCTGTTCCAATTTGATCAGGGCATTGCCCAAACCACCGGGATCGCCAGTGAGCATCACAGCATCGCGATCCGCGAGAAATTCCCGCGTACGCATCAGGGTTGCATGGAGAAAAATGGCGCCATAAGGTGCGATACTGGTGAGCAAGATCAAAGGGATCAGATTTGTACCAATGCTTAACCACGCACCAGAAATGAAGAGCAAAAAGACCAGAATACCAAACAAAGTCGAAAGAAAAGATATGGCTCGCACAAATAATCCAGCAGAAAGATTTAACAAGCTATCGCGATTTTTGAGATGTGCAAATTCGTGTGCGAGAACACCTGCGACTTCACGCCTATCGAGCAATCGCAGCACCCCGGAGCTAAGTGCCACAACGCCATTGCCAACGCCGAGTGCAAAGGCATTGGGCATATCCGAAGGGTATATCGCCAGACTGGGTGTCGGAATATTGGCCCGCAAGGCAAGGGTTTTGGTAATGCGGTGCAACTCTGGCATTTCCCACTCTGAAATTGGACGTGCGCGATGAAACGAGAGTATCATCCGCGCAGATCCACTCAGGGAAAACAGGTTGAATATGAGACTACCAGCGATAATAAGCACAACGCCGGTCCAGCCAAAAAGGGAATAAGCTACGAGAGCAAACAGCCCCACGATGCCGGCGAGTATTGCGAGGGATTGGAAGCGATACATTGTGATCTCCTACTGAGGTGAGAGAGCTAACGGGGTCACTACTCCCAAAATTATGCAAAGATCGTGCCTGAAACACCAATATGAATAAGATATTGATAATAAAAATCTTATATTCCTGAAGAAAAAACAAAATACACAAGCGAATGCCAATTTGACGGACCGAAATGGCAAGGGGTAAAAACGGCAGGACGAAATGTCGGGATTTTTGTCTGTACACAAAAAACGGCGGTGGATTATTATGTCCACTGCCGTTTTTTTAATCACTACAGCCAAATTTGAAACTCAGAGTTGAAAATTCAATCCAACAGAGAAAGGTTGCTCAAGAATACCTTCTGCCTTCGCTATGGGAATCGTCCAGAATGTATTGAGATTCAGGGCAACCCGCTTATGCAAAGAAATAAGCGCCCCGATCTTTGGTTGAAAGAAAACACCGGAGTTTTCAGGTCGATAAATCGTACCACCCGAAAGCGTATAATAAAATCTGAACCGCCCCACAATCTTATGAACATTGCGGATACCCACACCAAGCGTAAACTGACGCCTACCGTCTGATTCCCAGGGATGTTTATTGATCTGATCGCCATAAGCCATTGCAACCTCCAGGCCAATAGATGGTTTCAGACCCAACACGCCCAATAGCTTTACTCGAGATTGGTAACCATCAACTGGAGAATTTGCAAATTCTCCTTCCACGCCGATATAGTTGTGTTTCGTTTCCTCGGCAGCAACCGGACTGAACAGAAGCATCAAAAACATTGAGAAACAAAGTAATTTTTTCATCTATAGCTCCTCCTTGAGTTGTATCTATATTGTTCGGTACCTTTTTATAGCATCATCAATTGTCTGAGCTTTGATTCCGCCTTTTCGCCGCACTTCGGAATAAATGGCCTGTACATCTTTAAAGAGTTGTTCTTTCCAGCCGAATTTCTCGTGTAATTTTAAGAAGGCCTCAATCGCCGCCTGTAAGTTTCCGTCATAGTCATCTCTTACAATATCCCGGAAATGTTTTTCAAGACCTCTCGGCAAATCTATGGAAATCATATTAACCTCGACTTAGAATGGGGCTGTGTCAAACTCACTCCCCAAACACCTCATCACCTGTACATAAAAACTAAACTCTTGAATAAAAACGAATTTATTGTGAAAAAGCAATCAGATATTTTCATAACAGCTTAAAAACAGAGCGGCAGGTCTCCACCGCTCTGTATATCACACAAAAATCATTTCGTTTTCCTAAAACTCCTCGCATCGTCAAATTGCGGCTCAATCACGACCTCACCTTTCGCATTGATATATCCATGCTTATCATCAATTTTTAATACGGCCAGACCATTAGAAAGAGTGGAAATATAGAAAGGATAATCAACTTGCGGCTCAATGACGAACTCACCTTCAGTATTGATATACCCTTTTTTTTTGTCATTTTTTCTTACAAGTGCCAATCCGTTATCAAAAAAAAATGCCAGTTCAAATTGTGGCTCAATTACAATCTTGCCTTCCCGATCAATATACCCCCATTTGTCTCCGACCATTACACGCACCAATCCCTCTGAAAAATACCAAGCATTATCAACGTACTCGGTGTTCGTACGTCCATTCGACTCTTGAGAAGAATAGGCATCATAAAATTGTGGCTCAATCACATACTCACCTTTAGCATCGATATATCCCCACTTACCCATGTAAGATCTCCCAATTTTTACGCCCGCCAATCCCTCTGAAAAATCCTTTGCCTCATCAAACCGAGGTTCAATCACAACCTCGCCTTTAGCATTGATATACCCATACCTGCCACGGTAGTCCCCGATTCTCACTACCGCCAATCCCTCTGAAAAATCCTTTGCCTCATCAAACCGAGGTTCAATCACAACCTCGCCTTTAGCATTGATATACCCATACCTGCCACGGTAGTCCCCGATTCTCACTACCGCCAATCCCTCTGAAAAATCCTTTGCCTCATCAAACCGAGGTTCAATCACAACCTCGCCTTTAGCATTGATATACCCATACCTGCCACGGTAGTCCCCGATTCTCACTACCGCCAATCCCTCTGAAAAATCCTCTGCCGAATCAAATAGTATCTCAATCACAATCTCGCCTTCAGGGTTGATATATCCATACGTGAGATTGCCCTTGCTACCGATACCTACTACTGCCAATCCTTCAGAAAAAGAATGTGCATGGTCAAATTGTATCTCGATCGCGACCTCACCTTCTGCGTTGATATACCCCCACTTGTCGCTATCAGAGTCCCCGATTCTCGCTACCGCCAATCCCTCTGAAAAAGACCAGGCAGAGTCAAATTTAGGCTCAATCACGACCTCACCTGCTGTGTTTATATACCCCCACTTGTCTCCGATTTTTACCGCTGCCAACATCCCCTCCATTGTCACAGTATCCAGTTTTGTCTCAATCCTCACATCATCAGTTTTTAGGGTCCCCCTTTCATCTGATTCTGGGGCTGACTCTCCCGAATCAGAGCACGAAAACAGAAGGGTTGAGAAAATCAGGATATATAAGATATTGTTCATTGCAACACCTCCCCTTCCCGTGACAGAACCTGTCCCCTTCTCGCAACCCAATCAAATACGACATCTTGAGCAACACTACTCTACTGATCTGGGTGAAATCGTCAGCTATTCCAACTATTCTTTTGGTAATCAAAATTTGATCAACTGAGTCATCCATACAGCTACGGATTTGCCATTGTGTTCGGCAGGCTTGAACTGAAATTGTGATATTGCATCTATCGCCGCTTGTCGAAATACCTCCGGTCCTATGGTTCTCAAAACCGTCACATCACTCACCGAGCCATCTACATTAACTATGAACTTCAAAAAGACTTTGCCTTTCAAACTATCTCTGATTGCCTCCTCGGGATGCACAGGCTTAACAGAGTGCAGAAGCTTGGGTTTTGCTTCAACCATAAAAAATTCGAGGACCTTACCACTGTCAACATCAGCAGACGCAGACGACGCGTTCTGTTGCTTTGGTTTGAATTTTTGTTTCTCTTCAATCAATTTTGCCAATGCAACCTCCTCTTGCGTTGGTGCGAATCCGGAGCTTTGGGAACCCCCGACTAGTTCTACACCATTACCAATCGCAATTGGTGGGATAAAGCTGACCGAATAAAACAACTCTGATGCCAGTTCCAGTTCTGATCTTTCAAACTTAAACTGTTGCATCATCCATGCAGGCATAGCTTTGCCATCGTGTTTCGCAGGCTTGAACCGCCATTGCGATACCGCTTCTATGACCGTTTGATGAAATATCTCTGGTCCCTTCAAAATGCGCACATCACTCACTGAGCCATCCACGTTAATTAAAAATCTCAATGACACTGTGCCTTCTACCTGATCTCTGATTGCCTTTCCAGGATATACAGGTATAACATCATTTATAAGAACGGCCTTCCTCGAAACCTCGGGTTTTTCCGTGATCTCGATCTTTTCCTCAACCTCGGTTAATTCTATAAACTTACGACTATCAGCATTGCCAGAAGCAGGCAATGTACTCTGTTGCCCCGGCATGGGTTCGGACTTTGTCCCATCCTCGACCAATCCCATAACCTCAAGACCACCTTCATCCTGCGTGTACGCTTCCCGAATAGAAAAAGGTACAATAGCCAGACCAATGAGAATCGGAATTGCCAACTGCCATCTGGACCGTTTCACATAGTCTTCCTTGAAATTGAGTACATATTCCAATCGTTTCTTGAGCGCGGTTCCACGCTCATTGAAATACAGCGCACTTAGAGCCGGGCGTTTGTCAACAAATCCGAACAACAACCGCCCGTATTCAGCAGGCGTCAGATTCGTCTCGCGCAACACTGCCTCGTCACAGCGCAACTCGCGCAAAAAAGTCAGCCTTCGGTTCAGCAGCCAGACCAGCGGATTGATGCAAAACAGCGCCATCGCAATCCCCTGAAAAATCAGCACCCAGATATCGCGATTATCTCGATGCGCCAACTCGTGTGCAACGACGCCGCGCAACTCCTCAGACGACCAGGACGACCAATGCGCTGGCAAATACAATCTCGGTTTTACAATACCGACCAGAAGTGGAGAGCGCAGACTGGCTTTCGCATAAACCTTCAGATCCCGCGCCTCACTCAGCGATCCCGCCTCCCTCGCCAGATCAACAGGCACTGCCGAACAGAGCGCGCGGTGAAACGCCGCATTCTTCCACAACGTCACGCCAGCCCATACCAGAACCGAAACCCCCCACAGACAAAACAGATAAAACGCCAGTGAAGGAGGTGGCTCAGGTACAACAACCTTATAGACCACATTATAATAAACAGGATCGACAGAAATATCTTCCAGCACACCATAAGAAGGAGCGGGGTACAAAAACGTCAAAAACTCTGGCAGCGGAATGGCGTAAAAAGGCGGCACAAACACCTTCGCCAACGCCAACAAATAGAGGACATATCGCAACCGCGTATCCAGCGTCATCCAGCGATCCACTGCCCACACCAGCAAAATGAACAGCGATACCTCGACAAAATGCACAGCATAAAGCGGCCACCACGCCTCGGCCAAATAGATCAACAAATTCATTACGCGCCTCCTTTCTCCCTCGCCTCAATCAGCGCGCGCAACTCATCTAACTCTTTTTGTGAAAGCTCACCAGAATCCACGAGATACGTTGCCAGTGCTCCAAAGGATCCCTCAAACATGCGAGACACCAGCGTGCGCGTCTCGTCCTGCGCCGCATCTTCTCGCGACAAAGCCGATTTGTACACATTCACCGGACCGATCTTCTGCCGATTGAGCACACCCTTTTCAAACAGAATATTCATAATCGTCTGCACCGTCGTATAAGCCTTCTCGCCATTGGGATACAGGTAATCGACAACATCGCGCACCGTAACCTGACGGTTGAGATGCCACACGCCATCCATCACTTCCCACTCGGCCTCAGATAGCCGTTTCTTCGCGGCCATAAGACCCTCCTTGAAATTATTACTAATTTTTTAGTAATATGACGAACCAATTAGGAGAAGTCAAGCAAAAATCTCATTTTTTAAACAAAAAAAAGAGCGGCAGATGTCCATCACTCTGTTACGCGACTAATCGGCCATCTTTTTTTCCTGCCTTCCTCGCTCAACCACCATCATCCAAACGCCTGGGCGGAGACACCAGAGCCATACCCCGGACATAAGCCCAATGCCGAGCGGCTTTGGCGAGTTTGGAATTTCCAGACGCGAGCATCGCGCTGGCCATGCGCTCATCGCCTTCGTGCTCCAGAGCCTGAACAAGAGCAGAAGTTGCAAATGCGGAATACTCGCGAATAAAAAATGGGTGCGCCGCTGCAATAACATCCAGTTCGCGTTCTCGCAAAGCGCGTTTTAAGACCTCGACAACTCGATCGCCACCGATCTCAGAAAGCCTCAGAGCCGCCGCAATGCGTTCCACCCCCTTGCCATTCTCAAATGCTGAAATCCACGCATCTACTTTCTCCCGTACATCGCGCCTGTTGCGCCAATCCGGCTCAATATCCCGAAGTGCTCTCACCGCCATCTGCACATTCGCCCCCTTGCCCAGCATTTCCACCAGCACAGGTACCACACGCGCATCCCTCAATGTGACAAGTGTCCACGCTGCAGACCAGCGCACAAAAACCGAGCTATCATTTAACGCTTGCGCCAGAGCATCCGCCGATCGCAGATCGCCTATTTGTCCCAAAGAGTGTATAGCGGAGCTTCGGACCTGTATCCCTGGATGGTCCAGTAAGCGGATCAAAGTATCTATTCCTCGCCTGTCATTTAGGGCACCCAGAGCGCGGGCAATTGCCCCCATCAATTCATCTCCAGATCGCCCCTGTAAATGCATCTCCCGATCCACGACTGAGACCAGCATATCAACAGCACTCGTATCGCGCAATGCGCCCAATGCTCGCGCCGCTGCTGCGCGAACATACCTATCTTCTCCCACAACTACGCGCCTTAATACACCTGCCGCGCGCTTATCTCTCATTTTGCCCAGCGACTGAATGGCTTGCCGACGCACATCGCGATTTCGATCTTCTATTGCGCCAAGCAATGCCTGCACTGCCCGCTGATCTTTTAAATCGCCCAAAAAACGCGCAGCGACCTGTCGCTCTTTGTCATTACCCACCGTCATCCAGCGGCACCAGTGCATCACTACCTCTTCTGCCCAATCTTTCTCTCGCCAGTTGGGGACAACCGCGTTGAGCCCCTCCAATGCGCGAAACCGAACAATTGTCCGGTCATCGCCCAGTACATCATCTTGCATCAAATCGCGCCGAAATCTCCCCACAGCCATCTCGATCTCTGGCCGCGTACGCCAATTTTTATCAAGCTGCGCCAGAGCAAACAGGACAGTCTGGCGCATCTCCTCATCGCCCAACAAATTTGCCAAAGGGCCAATCGCCTGAGGCGCCCCAATGCGTCCCAAAGCCACTGCTGAAACCCATCGCACCTGGGACCTGTCACTTTGCGTTTGCGAACACAGGACAGCGACCGCTGTCGAATCCCCGATCTGCCCCAACGCATCTATCGCCGCCAATCGCAATACAGGCACCTCCTTTTGCACAACAGCGACCAATGCATCCACCGCCGTCGAATCTCCAACCTGACCCAGCGCATCTATCGCCGCCAATGCCAGAGCCGCCCGCTTGTCCTGCAAAAAAGGAATGAGCACCTCAGTCGCCCGCTTATCTTTCAGCATACTCAGCGCATCAATCGCCGCCAATCGCACCCGCGCTTTTTCATCTTTCAACGCCCGAATCAAATGCGGTACAGCATCCAACTGACCACTCTCCCCCAACTTCTCAACCCCATATACCCGCACATCGACATCCACATGGCGCGACTGACGCACATATTCGTCAATACCCCGAGAGCAACCGCCCAACACAAGCGCGAAAATCAGCCAAATGTATAACTTTCTCTTTTCCATCTATTATCCCTAATTCAGACCCCCCAAAATATGCATTCCGGGGGGCATCTCTTTAGTGATCTTTGTAAACATCTTTCTCCTGAGCATAATTTATGACACATACCCAATATCGCACACAAAAATTATTTCGTTTTTGCAAATCTCCCTGCACCATCAAATTGCGGCTCAATCACGACTTCACCTTTCGCATTGATATATCCATGCTTATCATCAATTTTTAATACGGCCAGACCATTAGAAAGAGTGGAAATATAGAAAGGAGAATCAACTTGCGGCTCAATGACGAACTCTCCTTTAGTATTGATATACCCTTTTTTATCATTTCTTTTTGCAAGTGCCAATCCGTTACTAAAAGAATATGCCTTATCAAATTGTGGCTCGATCACAATCTTGCCTTCCCGATCAATATACCCCCACTTGTCTCCGATCATTACATGCGCCAACCCCTCAGAAAAAGCATTCGCCTTATCAAATTGTGGCTTGATCGCGATCTTACCTCTCCCATCAATATATCCCCACCTGTCTCCGACTTGTACTGCCGCCAAGCCTTCGGAAAAAAGCCCAACAAAGTCAAATTGCGGCTCGATCTTGATCTCGCCTACTACGTTGATATATACCCACTTGCCCTTGAAGAAATTCCCGATTTTTACTACCGCCAACCCTCCAGAAAAAGGAAATGCCAGGTCAAATTGCGGCTCGATTACAACCTCGCCTGCTGCGTTGATATATCCATACTTGCCTTTGGTGAAATCCCCGATTTTTACTATCCCCAACCCTTCAGAAAAAGAATACGCCTTATCAAATTGCGGCTTGATCACGAACTCACCTGCTGCGTTGATATATCCCCACTTGCCACTGATTAAACCTCCGATTCTTACTACCGCCAACCCCTCAGAAAAAGAATGCGCTTCGCCAAATTGTGGCTCAATCACGACCTCGCCTGCTACGTTGATATATCCATACTTACCCCTATCAGAGTCCCCGATTCTCACTACCGCCAACCCCTCAGAAAAACGCCGAGCAGAGTCAAATTGTGCCTCAATCACAACCTCACTGGCAACGTTGATATATCCCCATTTGTCTCCGATCTTTACTGCCGCCAACTTTTCAGTATCCAGTTTTGTCTCAGACTTCTCCACGGTTTCCACTGGAGACAACTTTCCCGAATCAGAGCAGGAAAACAGAAGTGTTGAGAAAATCAGGATGTATAAAATATTGTTCATTGCAACACCTCCCTTTTTCGTGATAGAACCTGTTCCTGTCTCACAACCCAATTAAATACGACACTTCGAGCAGCACTGCTCGTCTGATCTGGGTGAAAATCGTCAGATGTTCCAACTATTCCAATCGAAACGTGACCGGCTGAGTCATCCATACAGCGATGGGTTTGCCATCGTGTTCTGCGGGCTCGAACCGATATTGCGATATCGCATCTATCGCCGCCTGATGAAACACCTCCGGGCCTTTCAAAACACGCACATCGCCCACCGAACCATCCACATTGACCATAAACTTCAAAAACACTATGACCCTTGGTGGATACACAGGCTTAACAGATTGCAAAAGTTTGGGTTTTACTTCAGCCATAAAAAATTCGAGGGTTTCACTACTATCAGCATCGACAGACGCAGGAGGCGTGGTCGGTTGCTTTGGCAATCGAAACGTGACCGGCTGAGTCATCCATACAGCGACGGGTTTGCCATTGTGTTCCGCGGGCTTGAACCGATATTGCGATATCGCGTCTATTGCTGCCTTTTGAAATACCTCCGACCCTGTGGTTCTCAAAACCTTCACATCGCTCACCGAGCCATCCACATTAACTATAAACTTCAAAAACACTTTGCCTTCCAAACTATCTCTGAGAGCCTCCTCCGGATGCACCAGTTTAACAGAGTGTAGGACCTTGGGCTTTACCTCAACCATATAAAATTCGAGAACCTTACCACTGTCAGCATCGCCAGATGCAGGCGACGTGGTCGGTTGCTCCTTAGAATCTAATGAAAATTCAATTGGCATAATCATCCGCACGGGCACAGCTTTGCCATTGTGCTTCGCAGGTCTGAACCGATATTGCAATGCCGCATCTATCACCGCCTGATGAAATACCTCGGGTCCTTCCAAAACGCGTACATCACTTACCGAGCCATCCACATTAACCACAACCTGCAAAGTCACTTTACCTTCTATTTTTTTCTTCTTTGCCTCTTCGGGATAAACTGGTGTAACAATATCCATGGGATGAGGTTCTACTTCAACCTCGCCATATTCGAGGACGTCAACTCGCCTCCCGGAGCGAAGTACATATTTGTCAATTTTCTGTACAACTTCCTGTACATCGACCTTATCTACAATTTCTTTTACGTCGAACTTGTCATTTAACAATTGAAACGTGATCGGCTGGGTCATCCATACAGGCACAACTTTGCCATTGTGCTCCGCGGGCTTGAACCGAAATTGCAATATCGCGCCTATCGCCGCGTGATGAAATAGCATTGATACCTTTCGTCTCAGCAAAAAGCTCATATCGCTCCCAGAACTATCTGCATAGACTGCTGTTCTCAAAACCTTCACATCCCCCACCGAGCCATCTGCATTGACCATAAATTTCAAAAAGACTTTGCCTTGCAACTTCTCCTTTCTCGCCATTTCGGGATACACTGGCGAAACGCCGTGTATAGGGATAGGCTCTGTGTCAACTTGGTCAGATTGCATAACTTCACTACTATCTGCATCAACAGACACAGGCGGCGTGGTCTGTTGCTCTGGTGTGGGTTCGGGCTTTTTCTCATTCTCGACCAATTCCATAACCTCAAGGTCGCCTTCATCCTGCGTGTACGCCTCTCGAATAGAAAAAGGCACAATCGCCAGACCAATAAGAATGGGAATTGCCAACTGCCATCTGGACCGTTTCACATAGTCTTCCTTGAAATTGAGTACATATTCCAATCGTTTCTTGAGCGCGGTTCCACGCTCATTGAAATACAGAGCGCTCAGAGCAGGGCGTCTGTCAACAAAACCGAACAACAGCCGTCCGTATTCAGCAGGCGTCAGATTCGTCTCGCGCAACACCACCTCATCACAGCGCAACTCGCGCAAAAATGTCAGCCTTCGGTTCAGCAACCAGACCAGCGGATTGATGCAAAACAGCGCCATTGCAATCCCCTGAAAAATCAGCACCCAGATATCGCGATTATCCCGATGCGCCAACTCGTGCGCAACAACGCCGCGCAACTCTTCGGGCGACCAGGACGACCAATGCGCTGGCAAATACAATCTCGGTTTTACAATACCCACCAAAAGCGGAGAGCGCAGACTGGCTTTCGCATAAACTTTTATATCCTGCGCACCGGCCAGCGATCCCATCTCCCTCTCAAGATCAACAGGCACTGCCGAACAGAGCGCGCGGTGAAACGCCGCATTCTTCCACAACGTCACACCCGCCCATACCAGAACCGAAATAGTCCACAAACAAAACAGATAAAACGCCAGAGGAAGAGGTGAGACTTGCACAGGCGCAACAACCTTATCTCCAAGAATTACATCGGTATAAACCGGTCCAAGCGGCACATCATCGGATACCGTCAAAAACTCTGGCAGCGGAATGGCGTAAAAAGGCGGCACAAACACCTTCGCCAACGCCAACAAATAGAGGACATACCGCAACCGCGTATCCAGCCTCATCCAGCGATCCACTGCCCATACCAGCAAAATGAACAGCGATACCTCGACAAAATGCACCGCATAAAGCGGCCACCACGCCTCGGCCAAATAGATCAACAAATTCATTACGCGCCTCCTTTCTCCCTCGCCTCAATCAGCGCGCGCAACTCATCCAATTCTTTCCCAGAAAGCTCACCCGAATCCACGAGATACGTTGCCAGCGCTCCAAAAGACCCTTCGAACATGCGAGACACCAGCGTGCGCGTCTCGTCCTGCGCCGCATCTTCTCGAGACAGAGCCGATTTGTACACATTCACCGGACCGATCTTCTGCCGATTGAGCACACCTTTTTCAAACAGAATATTCATAATCGTCTGCACCGTCGTATAAGCCTTCTCGCCATTGGGATACAGGTAATCGACAACATCGCGCACCGTAACCTGGCGGTCGAGATGCCAAACGCCATCCATCACTTCCCATTCAGCTTCAGATAGTCGTTTCTTCACAGCCATAAGACCCTCCTTGAAAATATTACTAATTTTTTAGTAATATGACGAACCAATTAGGAGAAGTCAAGCAAAAATCTCATTTTTTAAACAAAAAAAAGAGCGGCAGGTTGCAAAAACCCACCGCTCTTAAGAAGTAAGAAGTGAAAAGTAAGAAGTGAGAAAGCCACCCCAAACCGCCTAAAGGCGGGTGCTTCATCACACTTCACACTTCTGCCTTCACACTTCACACTTCCATCGGTAACCCCACAAATAACCGACTATACTCATCTGTCAACGGATCGCGCTCGCCCTTTTGCGCTGCGCGGGCAAAGACCACACCCGGCTTTTCCGACCTGCGCGCCCGCGCCAAAACGCCATATCCACCGGGCGCACTCTGCGTTTCCAGATCGCTCTGAATCGCCAGCATCTCCGCCAGCGCATTGGCCAAACCCCAGCGCGCACCTATCGCCCGCGCAAAAAGCTCCTCTGGCGTCAGCCCCTCTCGAAAACCGTGCTTCAGGGGCGTAAACCCACCCTGATCATTCCGCGTCACGCCCTGGGGAGCCACATAAAGTCTAACCTGCTGCCAATTGGCACGCGCACCACATTCCACCAGAAGCGCGGGAATCCCGAGATCATCGTCGTCATATCCGCGAAATCGCGCCAGCACAGCCGACACCTCATCGGGATAATCGCGCCAGACATCTGGGTCATCGCCCTCTGGTCGATCGGGCCAATCGAGCGACGAACCGATAAACGCACTCATCGACGCTCCTGTCTTAAGCGCGGCATCAAACCCTCTATCCCACAATCGCGCTGCCAGATCCAATGCAGCCTTCGAGCCATCGCGCGCTATTGCAGCCGCCATCCAGTCCATCACCTGATACTTATCGACAAATAACCCCTTTCGCTCAACCTCATCGCCGACAATCTCCGCAATCTCCTGCAATCCCTCATCCGTCATACTCATATACGCCAGGCCAAACAGCGCGTCGTGCATCGGGTGTACCTTCTCGCGTGCAATCAATCCCGGATCCCGCTTCAGATGCGCCACTGCCGATAGATGCGCTTCAGCCGACCGCTGTCCCTCTTCAGTCACCGGCACAAAAATCGCCACTTGATCGCCATCAAAATCCATATTCATCATCTTGCAAATCGCCACACACACGCGAATTGCCTCACCTTCCACGCGCACCGGACGACACGCCACAAAAGCCATCGGCGAAAACGCGGGATTGCGAAGCACCACGGCCCACAATTTAGCCATAGCTGCATCCAGGGCTTCCTCCGCTTTCCTCGACCGCCTATCCACTTCTTCAGCACCCACCTCTCGTGCTGCAAACGGCCCAAACAACGTCCACGCCATTTCCTCGGGCACACCGACCTGATCGTATCGCAATTCGGGTGCAGGCACAGCCACCGAACGCCCGCTGAACAACGCCCGCGCCTGAAATTGCAAACGCGACAACTCGCAAAATGCGCGAACCCGCTCAGACAGCGTCTCAACCGCACGATCCACCAATATATCTGGCGCACCATTGGCAATCATCTCACTCAACCGGTTATTGGCCTCTCGCAATTCTCGGGGCACATCTCTCCCACTCACATGTGTCAATGAATACCCCGGCAGCCACGGATGCGGAACCGGACGCGCAAGCGCGACATCTCCACCGCGTTTCAACGAAAACTCGGTGCCGCGTTCATCCAGTTCAACAGCCACCCCACCTCTTGCCAAATGCCCAATTAGCTCATCAAACTGAGGAGACGGCGTAGTGGGAGCAACAGACCCCGCAACGACGCGGTCAGCCAGCGTATCGGCATCATCTCGATCTACCGCACACGTATTGAACAAATCGTCAATCACCCCAAAAGCACCCGCTTCTCGCAACGCCAAAAACTCTGTCTCGCCCAACCTTTGATCGTGTTGATCCGGCTTCACACCCATGTGAATTTTATCTGCTGCCAGATGCAACGTGCGTCCCCAATACACCCACCCCACTGTGGTGCGACGCGGCAGCGTTTTCCCATTCACCGTCAGCGTCTCCATACCATCTTCTGCCAGTTCTAAAGCCTTCAACTGCGCCCGCATCTCATCGTCTTTGGGCGCACTGAGCACAGGAATAATAACCGGCTCTCCCTCGGCCTTTGCAATGCGCCCGGCCACAGCTTCGCGCACCTGACCAATATTCAATCGCGACGGCAAACCACACACACTCACAATAAGTTCCACAGGCGTGCCATCCGACAATCTGGGCATATCTTCATCTCGCAAAATGCGCGACACCACACCCTTAAAACCGTGCCGATTGCTCAGTTTATCGCCCGACGCAACGCGATTGGGCAACATCATCCGGTTCGCAGCCGATTCGCTGATCACAACTGCATCTTCGTGTGTATCACCATTCCACGCCATAAACGCGGTCAGCAAATTGTACCCCGTCCAGAAATGCGAATCGCACGGTTCACATCCCGTCTGCACCAGCGCGGGTTCCGACTCCAGTGTTTTGCCGTCATATTGCGCGTGATACGCGTGCCACACGCCTTGCTCATCGCGCTGCATATCGGGACTCGGCGCGCCAATCCACTGCCGCATCATATTCACGCCCATCAAAACGCGATTGGTATCATTGTGTTCCAAAAACGGGACTACCGAAGCACCTATCCCCAACCGCTTTTCAGGTGCATCGTCTTCAATCACCAGCTTGCCATCGCGAATAGTCGCCCCTTGAGCCACCTCTAAAATCCGCGCGAGATTCGGTCCCTCAGGCGTGCAATAAGGACACACGCGCCCATCGTGCGACGGATGATAGCAATTCTCTATTCCCTCATCGGCCTCACCGATAATTGGGATCAACGTCACCCGCCGCAAATGAACGTACATATCCTGCAAATTGGTCGCCTGCAAATACTGAGAGGTCGGTTCTTCCGTAAAAAACGTGTGAATCCAATCTCCTAACGGCATCCATGTGTCAACGGCATCTCCCAGCATCTCTGGCATATTTTCCAACCGCGCGGCAATATAATCGCGCACTTGCTCGCCCACACACCGAATATCAGCACGCGCCAAATCCACATCCGTCGGGGCTGGAACCACCGTGCGAAAAAAGCCATCTACCTTAAACCGCCCCCATTCGTCGGGCTGAGGAATATCTTTGTACACAACCTCTTGCCCCCCCTGAATCGTGAGATGCAATTCACAGGTATATTCATCCACTGACACCACCCGATACCCCGCCAGCGATACCCGATCCGCCAACAATTCGGGCAACCCCTTTTGCACAAACACATCCCACGAAATTTTATGCCACGGCGCCTTTACTGAAAGACTCATCAAATTCCTCCTATTTCATTAAAGGGGAGAATAAATACAATTCTAACTCTCCCGCATTTCAAAGAACCTCTCATCATACTGGGCTTTATACATTTCGGAAAATAGCCCACGTTGATCGATGAGTTGTGAGACCGTGCCTTCCTCTACAAGTTCACCATTTTTACCAACCACCAGGATTCGATCAGCATCGAGTATTGTTGACAAGCGATGTGCGATAACCAGCGTGGTCTTCCCCTTTCTCAATTGCTCCAATGCTGTTTTTACACTTGCCTCTGTAAGTGCATCCAAAGATGCTGTCCCCTCATCTATCAACAGCACATTTGGCCTTCGGACAAATGCACGCGCAATCGCGATTCTTTGCCGCTCGCCGCCCGACAGAGATTGCCCATTTTCTCCAACAATTGTCTCGTATTGATCCGGGAATTCCAAAATATCACGATGTATTTGCGCCTGCCCTGAAGCCTTTGTCATTACATCATAAGTCGCACCATTGGGTTCCATTGGGTATAGAATATTTCTTCCAATAGTTGTATTCCAGAGAAACGGATCTTGCGGGATAAGACATAGATGGTCCCGCACGTACTCAGGAGGCAGCTTAGAAAGCTCAAGTTCACCAAGCAGGATCTTTCCTGAATCAGGTTCGTAGAATCGCAGAAGCAAATCAAAAATTGTGCTCTTTCCCCCCCCGCTGGGACCGACGATACCAATGAACTCCCCTTCCTTTATTTCAAAAGTCATGTTCCTGATTGCGAATCCGCGATTGTATCCAAATGAGACGTTCTTAAAAGCAATATGCACCCTCCTATCGGCATCAAGTACCGCACCAGGTCGATCAGCAATTGTCTCCTCCCTTCTCATCTTCAGCACATCATTGAGCTTGTCAAAAGAAATCTTGACTCTATGTAGATCTACATAGACAGAGAAAGCACCTTTTAGAGCGGCATACGCTCTGGGGACGTACGCCATAAATGCAACCAATGTCCCTATCGACATACTGCCATTCATGATTCCGAATGCCCCAAAACCGAAAAGAATCCCGATAACGACGCTATTTATAACCTCATTGGGAAAGGCAACAACAATGTGATGAAAAGCAATCGTTTTGAGCTTCAGGGTCTTGTGCTGTCGCAGCCAATCTTGCCAGAAGCGTCTTTCTCGAGATTCGCCGGAAAGAGATCGCACTGTCTTTATGCCAGCAAATGTCTCCTGGAGAAATCTGTTTCCCCTCTCTACGTGATCTGAAAAAGGTCTATCCAGGGCTTCGGACTTTCTGGTAAGCTTCCGGGTGATTGCAAATGTAACCGGAACTGCAACCATTGCGACAGCGGTCAGCCTGTAATCCATCCAGAGCATCATTCCCAAAATCCCGAGCAGATTTATCCCGCTATGTGCGAGTGGCAAGACACGTTGAGAGATAAACATCTCACCTATTTTCGCTGACTCAATATTTATCCGATAACTGAGGTCAGCGGTCGGTATCCCTTGTATATCCTCAACTCTTGATCTGATAACGTGCTCAAAAGCAGACTTCCTTAATCCTCTTGACACCTGTTCCCCAATCCAGACACGGAGATACTCATGCCCATAAGTTATGGCCAAGCCCAAAAGTGGGATCAGTACGACCCCCAAAATGCAATAGACACTGAGTTGCATATCTCTATCTGGAATCGCTTGATCAATCAGGATCCTATAGATGACGGGAACAAACAGAGCGGGCACCACAGCGATTAGCATTGTTAAGAGAGTCAAAACTACGCGCCACTTTTTTTCTAAGAGCTTCGCCAGAACAATCTTCCCTGTGTCTGTAGCTAAGTAATATGAGAGTCCTGTTGTTAGCATAATCCCTCCGTAAAAGACAATACACTCGTCTGTAAACTGGTCTGAGGATGATATACAACGGGTCGTTTCTCAGACCCGTTCAACGACCAGTTTTACCCTCTCCCATACCTCCGACCCCATGCCTCTGCGAGTTGCTTGCGCGCGTGGAACAGCCGCGATTTTACTGTCCCCTCTGGAATCGCCAGCCGTTCGGCAACCTCTCGAAGCGCCACTTCATCTTCGTACACCATCTGAAACACCTCGCGCTTTTCCTCTGGCAACGCATCGATTAACGCCTGCAAAATGCGCCGTTGTTCAGCGCGTTCCAACTGCACATCGGGTCCCAGTGCAGCCCGATCGATCATCCACCCCGGAACGGGTTGTTCTTCATCCTCCTCATCGTAAAGCGAAGGCATTTCCAGAGGCTGTTCGCGGCGGCGACTTTGGCTTCGCAATTGATTCAGCGACAGATTTCTCGCAATCCGAAACAGCCATCCCCGAAAAGACCCTTGCCCCGACCATTGATCGGCCCGATTCCAAACTCTGAGAAAAACCTCCTGTGTCAAATCATCTGCTGCGACCGGATCGCGCGTCACCCAGCGCATACTCTCGGTCACCTGTGCCTGATAGCGCGCAAACAGAATCGCAAAAGCCTCTTGATCCCGCGCCACAATTCGCTGCATCAAAATCGCGTCCGATGGTGTCAAAAAATATCCTCCTGTGGGAATCGACACCGCCCAATGTCCGAAGGTTCAAAAAAAAACGCAGCCCTTCAGGACTGCGCTTCATTTACGGACCACACTGCTTGCCTTTCACCCATCATCCTCAGGCTGATCTGGCAACAAAAAGACTCCCTTGAAAGGGCTGAAAGACACCTCCTCTAAAAAATCCACTTCATCCTCAAATTCTCGTCGAATCGCCACGCGGTCCTCTGCATCTTCAACACTGGCCTCAAGCTGTCGATCCACCAGTTCAAACACCTTGGCGCGCACCTCCTCCTTCATCTGACCCTCTTCAAAGCACCTCTGGCGAAATGCCTCAATCTGTACATCCGATGGCAAAAGCGATTCCATATCTAATGCCAGTGCAAGAATGAGATTTCGCAGCAACCCGTCATACGTGCGCGCTTCAACGGCTATTTCTACCTCGGTCAGCGCAGCTTTGGGGATCGACCGCAAAAACGCAAGTCGCCTGAACGCAACTTGATAAGCCGCATAATCGCGCTTTGGATCGACCAACTGGGATTCATCTTCCTCGTCATCCTGGGGACGCATCCACGTCTCTGGCACCGCGGTTGCCCAGCGGGATATCGCGCGGTATTCAGACTGCAAAAATTTCACTTCGGGACGCAGCAACATCGCCCGACACATCTGTGCCATTTCTTGCAATCGGAAAAATGCGATCTCATAACCGCGTTTTCGGCATGCTTCAAAATCTCCTTGCGCGATAATTTCCACAGCCCGGTTCAAATCGCTTTCCGCACGCGCCTCCAAACCGATATCCATAGAAATCAGCGCCTGCCGCACCCCGTGTTCCAAATTCTCACGCCTGATTGCAATACCCGACCGGTAGCGCTTGCCATAGTGCAAACCCTGCAAGCGCAAAAAACCCAAAAGTGCGTCTCCAATATTGGACGGCAGCTTTTCAAAGCGCGTCCCCAATTCAATGGTCTGCCCCACAAAGCTCTCGGAATCAATGCGAAACCGACTCAAATCCAGCGTAGCGAGTGGATTTTGCACAGAACGCTGTTCACTGTTCATCGTTCCTCCTCTCCCAAGCCCCGCGAATGACGGACCGCATCAAATCGGCATCCGCATCGAAAAGTGCATCCAGAACACCCCCAACAACGGGATCCTCTATTATCGTACTCGGCATTTCACCCACAGCAGCACCTTCGGAAAAGAGTTGGTGCCGGTAAACCGACGCGCCCGCAGCCCCCACGACCTCATTCATGCGCATATCCTTCACATAAGGAATCAGAGCTTCTTCGAGCAACCCGGGATCCACACTGTTCAGCAACTCGGCACACTTATTGGTGTCCCCCAGCATAGATAGTGCCCTGAGCCATTCAAACGATACTTTTGACCGGACCTCCGCACTGTCCATAGGTTCCAAAGTATCTTCCACAGTGCGTCGAAAAGTACCCGGCGTCATAGCGCGTATCAAATGCGCATTAAAACCCTCCCGCTCCGGGTCATAATCGATCAGCCCCGTCAACATCTCTGTAGGCAAATGCGCCACCACATCTGTTGAATAGCCCGGATTGCCATCTTCATCCATACCCGTTATCGACAGCATATTCTCTGGATCTTCATCCAGAACAACGAGCGCGGCCTGCGCTTCAACTGTCAAAGTCTGCACCAGTGCCCTGGCATCTTCTTTTTTTCCTTCGCGAAGCAGATCGCGTATCTGGCTGCTCCGCTCGGCCAATTCCATAAACCCAGTTGACCATTTACCGACGACCAATCGGTCTTCACGAACCTCGATAGGCTTCACTTCGGGTTCTTCTACCTCGGTACTCATCAAATGAGATTTGAAACGAATCTTCCCCCTTTCTACTTTGTCCTTACACGTCACGCACAGGCGCGTATAGGGAACGGCCTTGAGGCGTTCTTCAGAAATAACCGCCTCGCAAATGACACACCTCACCCCCGTCCCGCCATCGAGCGGCTGTTGTGCCATATTGCCCTCCATTGGAGTTTTGAGAACCCTCCGCACACATTGCGGAGACGACAGAATTACAGCGGAGATAAATTTAATCGAATAGATACCAAAAGTCAATCCTTAACTTACTATTTATCAAATATTTACAAACTTGACAAACAAGGCAAATTTTGTTATATTAATACCGTCGCCGAAGAGATTGCATCCGATCCCTTCGGCGTTTTTTATTTTTCATTGCGCGAACAATCAAAGGCCCGATTCAAAAATCCTGAACCGAGCCTTTGATTGTATTGGGGCACTTGATGTAGATTGTAAATGAAAATGGTTAGAATTGTGCCTATCGTTTTAACCATTCTTATCTTTTTCAGGCGATTCCTTTTGTGGTTTTGGCGGTAGCGGTTGTGGTCTTGGTGGTGGCGGTGGAGGTTTTCGTCCTGGTGGCCGGGCTGGCCTGGAATAGTTTTTAGGCTGTTGCATATTTGTGCTCCATAACACTATCTGCATCGTCTCTACATCTCTCATTTAATTTTTTATCTTCTGGAATATCCGCATAACCTGCACCACTCGTCACATTTGTAATTCTCCGATCTAATTGTCTGCTTCTGTGTATAGCCTCTTCATTGGTTATTGTTGCATTGTCAATGTTGCGCCATAAATCGTGGCAATCATCTTCTAAGTCACCACACTGAAGACTAATCGCATGTAGGATTGCAGCTTTTCTACCATAATCAGAAACCATATCCCACACGATAATTACAGCAATGCCCCCCCCGGATATAAGCTGAGCTATTGGAGGAAGTGCATCTAAGAATGCGGCAATACCACTGGTTGCCGCGGCAAAAAGCAGAACGCGAACAATTTTGTAGTTACGCTTATAGCGGTCAGAAAGAGCCGCGTAATATCGCACGAGCCGCGCAACATCCAATAGACAATACCAGACATCGTTTCGCACTTGATCAGAAACCATGTCGTCACCTCCTATCAAAATCTATCACTGTCGATTTTTTGTAAGTTAAACGGATAAACATACCGTTGTCAAGTGTATCACCTATTTTTTATTCTGCATCTATACCCAAAATCAGAACAGGTATATCTATATCTGAAACACCTCTGTTTTCTAAATCCCAGACAAACTGTTCAAAATACGATACACCTGTTGACATTTCATCGGCAAACTGTTTAATCGGCACGATCTCCACACCCATATCTATGATCCCTAAATTGCTAAATATCGTCATTTTAGCACATCCACTGTACACCATAAAAGCATATTTGCCGAACTGAACTTCAATACCCAACTCCTCTTTAATGAAATCCATCTCAATTATTTATTCCTCCATTCGATAGGCACAGGTCTGGCCTTATCTGTGGATAATGCTAATTGTTCCATCACAGACTCCTAACGTATAATTTTTTTGATTAATTCCAGTTTCCTATCGGAACAACATACTGATATCCAGTGCCTTCACCGAATGCGTAAGCACCCCCACTGAAATAAGATCCACGCCTGTTTCTGCAATTGCCCGCACGCTATCTAAAGACACATTGCCCGAGGCTTCCAACTCGGGTTTTTTGCCTTTTAATTCTCGTACCTTTTGCACGGCTTCGCGCATCTCATCCAGGCTCATATTGTCCAACATCACGCGATCCGCACCCAAAACGAGAACCTCATCGAGTTCTGATAGCGTTTCCACCTCCACCTCCACGGGCACTTCTCGGCCTTCAAAATCCATTCCTTTCCACACCGAAAGCAGTGCTGGCCCAATACCATCCGCTGCCTCAATGTGATTCTCCTTCATCAGCACCATATCGAACAACCCGACCCGATGGTTCACACCACCACCCGCAACAACGGCATATTTATCCAGTAATCGCAATCCCGGCGCGGTCTTGCGCGTATCCAGAATCCGCGTCTGTGTCCCTTTTACCGCCTCTACAAACTGCGCCGTCATCGTTGCAATACCCGACATACGCTGCAAAAAATTCAACGCAACGCGCTCACCTGTCAACAGCCCACGCGCGGGACCAGAAGCCTCAGCCAAAACATCGCCATCCGCAACGCGCGCGCCATCTTCAACTTGAGCCTCAAATACAATTGCTTCATCTACCGCTTCAAATACCCATTGCGCCACATCCAATCCCGCAATCACACCACCTGCTCGTGCAATAATTTTTGCCTTCGCCTGCTTTGTCAACGGCACAGTCCACTTTGTCGTAATATCCCCATCCCCCACATCTTCTATCAGTGCCCGCTCAATCACTGGCATAATATCTTCTTTATTTGACATCTTAAAAATCCTCTGGAATCTCAAACACCACCCCATCCCTCTTTTTATCGTAAAAAATGATCTTTATATCTATGGATTCCGCTAAATCTGCCTTGGAGTGATAGGTGCTGGGCTTGATAGAATACGCTTCTCCTCCGACAAAACCATCTATACCCTGAGACTCTTCGTAAGGTTCTGCCAAACGGTAATCGCAGCCTTTCATCTCGGCCAGTCTTTTCAGAATTGCCTCCTGGAATCTGAGTCCAGTGAAGGTCTTGACAAGAACCAGATCCTCTACCCAAGATCTCACCAAATCCCGGTCAATTTTGGGAAACACCACGCTGAAGTTCTCTATCATTGAAATTATTTTATCTGTCGCATTATCTATCGCATCGGGATATTGCTCTTGATACCACATAACCCATTCTTCAAAAGTTTGTCCCGGAAACTCCTGAATCAGATCGCTCATTTGTCCGACAACTCTTGACCGCGTACCCTGTGAATTTTGATTTGCGAGATTCATCAATTGGGTCGTGTACTTTGGAAATTCGCGAGCAGGTGCATTCACGTATTCCTGAATCTCAGCATTTTTTAATTTAATTTCCATCCATAATCCTTTGTGCGATATCGGATCATTGTGTATTTAACAGATCGAGTTGCGTTTCACTTTTGTCCTGGGATTCTATGGTCATTTCGTTCCAACTTCGGTCATAATCTATATCCTGAGGTTCCGCGAAATATGTGACCTCAAAGATATTGTCATCAGACTCTCGCACCTCATTTAAGCCATTCAACAAAATGGACTGTTCCTGGCTCGTCACCACGGGGCATCCATAATGCTTGTTCGTATATTTCAACGGTCCTGATGTCTGGATTCGATCTTCGACAAATTCAAAATGCCTCCTCAACCTATCGCGCAAATAATCATTTGAAAAATCGACAATCTGTCGCGCCATCGGGCAAATTGTACTATGAAAACTTTTATCAATTTCAACGCCAACACTATTGCGCCCCGACGTCATCGCAGCAGCAATTGTAGTACCCGTACCCAAAAATGGATCGAAAATCACATCCCCTTTCACAGAGTACATATTGACCAGACGATAGGCCAAATCATAGGGAAACGCGGCACTCCTCAAACGCGATAACTCATCGGAAAGCCTCTGCCCTGTCCCCTTAATATCCATCCAGACATCCGAATACCAGATATTTCTTTCCTCCCAAAACAAAGCGCTCTCGCGCCTGTTCTGTTTTTCGCATTCCGTCTTAAATTCCCTTTTAGACCCCTTTCGCAAAATCAAAATATACTCGTGTTCCAGAGTTACATAAGCACCTGCAGGCAACATCCCCGACCCCATAAATTTATTGGGCGCATTGGTTTGTTTTCGCCAGAGAATATCGGGAAGTGCTGAAAACCCGATATCTAAGAGATAATTCAATATCCGCGCGTGATTTGGATACAAACAAAAATCACCATTTACTTTCCGCGTCGCATCGCCAATATTGATACAGGCAAATCGACCATCTTTTAACACCCTGAACATCTCATCCCATACAGAATCGAGAACTTTGTGCATCAACTCATGAGCCAGCTTGCCATCCCCAGTTTTTAATGCCTTTTCGATCTCCAAATTCTGGCTACCAAATACATCATCCCACATGCCAATCATGGGATACGGCGGCGATGTCACCACCAGATCGACACTCTCTGAAGGGATGTCCTTTAAGTTTCGCGCATCCTGATAAAATATTTGATGGATCGTTTTCATAGATCTTTTAAGCAACCTCTGCCTTTAACCTTGCAATCTCATCGCGATATTGCGCCGCCTTCTCAAACTCCAGATTCTCAGCCGCTTCGCCCATCTTCCGCGTCAATTCTTCAATTATATCCAGCCGATTGACACCCTCCATATACTCTGGCGACTCCTCGGCAACCAATGGCAACTCGTCGGCCTTCTCATCGGCCACAGCCGTCGTCTGGAGAATCTCTTCTCTGGTCTTGTAAAGCGTCTCAGGCGTAATGCCGTGTATAAGATTATACTCCTCCTGCAATGCCCGGCGGCGATTTGTCTCGTCAATGGCACGCTGCATCGAATCCGTCACCTTATCCGCATACATAATAACCGTACCTCTTGCATTGCGCGCGGCTCTCCCAGCCGTCTGAATCAACGACCGCTCCGACCGCAAAAACCCCTCCTTATCTGCATCCAGAATAGCGACCAGCGACACCTCTGGCAGATCCAACCCCTCGCGCAACAAATTCACCCCTACGAGCACATCAAACTCACCCAAACGCAAATCCCTGATAATTGCCACGCGCTCGAGCGAATCGACATCTGAGTGCATATAGCGCGCCTTGATACCCAACTCGCGCATATACTCCGATAAATCCTCTGCCATGCGCTTGGTCAGCGTCGTCACCAGCACGCGATCACCGTGCTCCACCCGCACCCGCGATTCCTCGATGAGATCATCAACCTGTCCGCGCACAGGTCGGACCACCATCTCCGGATCGAGCAACCCCGTCGGACGAATCACCTGCTCCACCACCACGCCCTGACACTGTTCCAACTCGTAATCAGCAGGTGTCGCCGACATAAAAACAATCTGCTTTGCCTTCCGTTCAAACTCCTCAAAATACAACGGGCGATTATCCAATGCCGCAGGCAACCTGAACCCGTGCTCTATCAATACCTCTTTGCGAGACCGATCTCCATTCCACATCCCGCGCAACTGCGGAATCGTCACATGGGATTCATCCAGCACAATCAGAAAATCATCCGAAAAATAATCCAGCAACACATAAGGAGCTTCCCCGGGTTTTCGCCCATCGATATACCGCGAATAATTTTCAATACCCTGACAAAAGCCAATCTCGCGCATCATCTCGATATCGTAGCGCGTACGCATCTCCAACCGCTGCGCCTCTAGCAACTTACCCTGATCATTAAACTCCTCCAGTTGCTTGGCCAAATCCACCTCAATCTGGACAATGGCTTTCTCAATGCGATTGCCACTGGTTACAAAGTGCTTCGCCGGATAAATGACAAGTCGATCTCGTTCCGCAAGAACCTCGCCCGTCACGGGATGCACCTCACTCAACGCGTCTATCTCATCGCCAAAAAACTCCACGCGCACCGGATGCTCGCGCTCGGGCGGATAAATTTCGACCACATCGCCCCGCACCCGAAACGCGCTCGGCTCAAAAGCCACATCATTGCGTGTAAAATGAATATCCACCAGCTTGCGCAACATAGCATCGCGATCCATCTCTGCACCGCGATCCAGAATCACCAGATGATCTTCGTATTCATCGGGATTGCCAATACCGTAAATACACGACACACTCGCCACAATGATCACATCTCGCCGCTCCATCAAAGCACTTGTGGCACGCAGGCGCAAGCGGTTGATCTCATCGTTGATATCCGCTTCTTTTTCAATAAATGTATCCGTCACCGGCTTATACGCTTCGGGCTGGTAATAATCGTAATACGAAATAAAATACTCCACAGCATTATTCGGAAAAAAGCTCCGAAACTCACCGTAGAGTTGTGCCGCCAGGGTTTTGTTGTGAGAAATTACGAGCGTGGGCTTTTGAACAGATTCAATCACCTTGGACATTGAAAACGTCTTACCCGTACCCGTTGCCCCCATCAAAGTCTGGTATGGCGCGCCATCTCGAATACCCTCGGCAAGTTCTTCAATCGCCTGGGGCTGATCACCGGCAGGCTCAAAAGGCGATATCACTTCAAATCGCGGCATAATGATTTTCCCTAGTAAACAGTGGTCGGTCCCAGTCCCCCTCTTGACTCACCCCCATAACTACTTTAATTTAGAAAGAGTATTACCGAAATGCAAGGTCAACCCCGCTGTTTTCACCTGCGGGGGAACGCACAGGAGGTTTCCGTGAAAATTTTTCTCAAAAGCACAGTCCTATTCGCGCTATTTAGCCTGATGACCTGCGGGGGAAACAGCACAGATACACTGGGACCGGGGGATTCGGGCAATCCTCCTGCCACCTCTGGCGATACGACATCCGGCAATACCCAAACCTCTGGCTCAGTCAATCGCGAACCGCAAGCAGGCGGCAATTTTCTCAGTGACTTTCCCAAAGACAGAATTCTATCGGGCGGCGTACCCCCCGATGGCATTCCAGCACTCACCGACCCCAAATTTGTCGAACTCACATCCAGCGAAGCCGCTTACCTCAGCGATGAGGACCTCGTGCTCGGCGTGGTCCTCAATGGCGAAGCCAAAGCCTATCCCCACAACATGGGCTGGTGGCACGAAATCATCAACGACGTGGTTGGCGAACACCCCATTATCGTGAGCTTTTGCCCACTGACGGGAACGGGACTCATCTTTAATGGACAGGGCAGCGACCAGTCGCGCATCCAGTGTGGGGTTTCCGGTTTGCTATTCAACAACAACCTCATTATGTACGACCGCCGCCAACAGGGAATCCTGTATCCCCAGATGATCCACATCCCGGTTGAAGGTGGAACCGACGAATTACAACTCCTGCCCGTAATCGAAACCACCTGGCGCTACTGGAAACAACTCTATCCCGATTCCAAAGTCATCAGTGCCGATACGGGTATTTACGCACCCAGCAGATACCAGAGCTATCCCTATGGCAACTATCGGGACCCGAATACCGCGCCGCTTTTCCCCTCCTTCCCCAGTTTGCTCGACAATCCAACCGCGCAAATATTCCCCCCCAAAACCCTCACATTGGGTATTCGTTTCGGTGAAACCGCCAAAGCCTATCCCTTTCCCACCATGGGGACAGAAGCCGTCATCAACGACGTAGTCGCGGGCAATGCCATTCTCGTCGTCTATTACCACCAGGAGCAATACGCAAGACCTTTTGATCGGGTGGTTGACGGTCAGACCCTCACATTTGAGAAAGCGCTTCCCCGCGATACGGTCTATCCCTTTCTGCTGCGCGACCAGGAAACGGACAGCACATGGAACCTCAAAGGCGAAGCTATTGCCGGATCACTCCAAAATAAGACCTTAAAGCAACTACCTGCCCACAATGCCTTCTGGTTTGCCTGGGCAACCTTCTGGCAAAACACGGGCATTTATTAGACGGACATGTCCCTCTAAAAATACAGGCGAATTGCCTGAATTTTGGACTCCTCTATGCACTGCTTTTATTGGCTTGCCCTCTTCATACTTTTGCCCCATACAGCTTATGCAGGTGCCTGGACACTCTCAAAAGGCCATATCTGGGGCAAAATCACAGGCATGGCGCAATCGACAAATGAAGAATATGTAGCCGTTGGGGGCGCAGGTCGCGAACCCGATCTCAATCGCCTCTATGAACCCGGAGACCGCGCGCACTATCGCGAAAATGGACACTACAATTCACAGGCACTCTTCATCGACCTGTTTTACGGTCTGAGCGATCGCATCGACTTCGGCATACAAATACCCTACTATCGCCGGGAATTTGAAAACGTCGGCTTCAGGCCAACAAATATTGCATCGGGGTTTGGTGACATGCGAGGATTTGCGAAAATCAACATTGCCCAAAACCCTGTTGTGGGCACAATAAAAGTTGGGACCAAAATCCCCACCGGAAAATTCCAAAACCAGGATGGGATTATTTCTGCTGGCGAAGGCCAATGGGATTTTGAATTAATTGCACAAATCGGTCGATCTTTTTGGCCCTTCCCTCTTTACGCCAACATCGATATGGGGTATCGCGTCCGCCTGCAAAACAATACCACCAACTACGATCCCGGCGACGAGTGGTTTTTGAACTCAGAAATAGGTTATAATCCCGTGAATAAACTCTTATTTATACTCAAATTAGAGGGCATCAAAGGCAGGCCATCTCGCGTATTGGGCCTCCAGCTATCCAGCGATATCAGGCGCATTACCTATTTCGCGCCCACGCTCCTCATAGGCCCCTTTCAAAACCTGAGCCTCGAGACCTCGGTGCGTATAACCGCTGGCGGGCGCAATTTCCCCGCCGGCCATATATGGACCGCAGGGATTTCATACTCAGGTCCCTCGTCTAAAATGTGACGCTATACCCGCCGAGTTTATACATCTTCCCCAAATCTGTATTTACCGTATTGTAAAAAAATCTTCTTTTATTTATCTTCACACACAAGCAGTTTGAACAGTGGACCGATTACCGCTGGGCTGCTTATGGTAAACCACCTCATTAGAAAGGATCGCAATGAGCACTTTCACGCCACATTCTAACTCCTGGATAAAGTTCCTTCTCGCCATCGCGCTCTGCGCCTTTTTGCCCCATACTGCTTATGCAGGTGCCTGGACACTTCAAAAGGGCCAGATGTGGAGCAAACTCAACCTCCTGGTTCAATCGACCTCAGAACACTATTTGGAAAATGGAGATATAGGGGAATTTCCCGCTACTTACAAGTCTAACCAGTTATTTTTTGATGTGTTTTACGGCATAAGCGACCGCGTTGATGTCGGCCTCCAAATCCCTTATTGCGGCAATAAATTTGTAGATATTGCCACCGCTGTAGGACTTCCAGAGGAGAATGCAAAAGAATCGGGTATTGGCGACCTGCGGGGATACACGAAAATCAACCTCGTACAACAAGCTGTTGTAGCCACCCTGAAACTCGGATTCAAAGCCCCAATAGGTGAATATCGCCCAGCGCCCGAAGCCATATCCGTAAGCGAGGGCCAATGGGATTTTGATGTTATCTTTCAAATCGGCGGATCTCTTTATCCCGCCCCGATGTACGCCAACATCGACCTGGGCTTTCGCCTGCGACAAGAAAACGAGACTGGCTACGACCCGCCAGAAGAGTTGATTTACAACGCCGAAATAGGCTATAGTCTTACCGACAAATTTCTCTTCGCCCTCAAATTGGAAGGCTTAAGAGGCGATGACAGACGCACCACCTATGTTGTGCCCACGGTTCTGATTGGCCTGAATCAAAACCTGAGCCTTGAAACATCAATGCGTATGACCGTCAGCGGGCGCAAGGCTTTCGCTGGCAATATATGGGCGGTGGGAATTTCTTATCAAAAGTAGGGAAGAACTGCACGATATTTTTGAGCGGGCGGATGTTTCGCCCGCTCTTCTTTTTTACAAAATCACATGCTCGCCGCCCGTACTCAAACGCCCGTGATCCCAGGGCGTAATCCAATCTTCGGCAATATCCATTCCAAATCCCGGCGCATCCGAAGGCACCAGATAGCCATCTTTGGGCACGGGCACGCCCGGCATCCGTGCGACCTCTTTTAGGGGCACCCCCACGGGTGTACTCAAATGAAACTCACACAGAGTACACTCGGGCATCGCATAGCAAAAATGCTGTCCATAAGCCGAATTACACCCCCCGTGCGGACTGCTCTTAATACCAGCGGCTTCGGCAATATGGTGAATCTTCACAGCTTCGGTCATCCCTCCGCACCAGTGCAAATCGGGTTGCACGACATCCACACAGCGATTCTCCACGAGTTGGCGAAACGGAATCCGCGTGTGATGGTCCTCACCCGTTGCGATGGGGATCCAGGTCATGGCTTTTTTCAATTGAATATGCCCTTCGAGGTCTTCCGGAAACAGCGGCTCTTCCATCCACTTCAATTCGTAGGGCCTGAGCCTTTCCCCCAGACGAATGGCAAACTCCACATCGTAAGCCATCACGGGATTGATCATCAACTCGGCATTCACGCCCACGGTTTCTCGCGCAAGGGCGACCTTTTCCTCCATAATATTTATACCCGTGATACCCTGCTCGTAATGCACGGGATTCGTAATTTTAAACGCCTCAAACCCAAGTTCCATCGACCAATCCAGATCATCGCCTGTACAATAACACCGAATTTTCTCGCGGGATGGTCCACCGAGCAATCTGTAAACGGGCTGGTCGAGCAACTTCCCCTTCAAATCCCACAAAGCCAGATCAATTGCACTCTGCGCGCAAGCAGACAATCCCAGCGACCCATGCCTTTTGGAAGCCCGCCACATCATATCATTGAGATGCTCTGTAGCAAAACAGTCTCGTCCTTCCAATAGTGGCGCGTAAAAAGCATCGACTAATGCGGCAACCGGTTCGCCAAATCCCGTTCTGCCCAGGCCCCATGTACCATCCTCAGCCGTTATTTTGACCCACACACCTCGCCCGCCAATACCCGGCGACTTGCTCGGCACATCTGGCGGAAACTCCGGATATTTATTCATCGGCAGACCAATCGGCGACGAATGCCGCCAACTCGAACGGCGTGCGGGTGTTATCGGCTTCTGTTGTGGAATGGAAACATTCACAGCTTCAATGGACTTGATCTTCATAATTCCTCCAATTCATGCGTTGAGCATATAGCCAAAAATGAGAAATGCAACCCCAACTCCCACAATACTACCCACCAAAATCTGAGATATAGAATGGGCCTGTAATACGAGCCGCGCCCACGAAACCAGCCCCGCAGGAACAACAGCCCACCAACTACCATAGAGCGCGATCACCACACCACAGGCAGCCCAAAGCCCCATGGCGTGTAAGCTAATTTTCCACTGCATCGTTATAAAAAGCGCGACAGTGCCCTGAACTGCGACACAGACCATCAGCGCATACAGCACGGGCGGCGAGTGTATCAGATAAAGAATGCCAACACCCAGCCAGGAACTCGCAAAATAAAATAAAAGCGGCCGCAGCCGGTCGTGGCGTTTGGGAATAAACAACTCGCTAATCTCACCTCGACGACGCATGTACAATACCACACCCCAGGGCGCGAAAACACTAAAAAACAGCGCGATCAAAACACACAATACAATCCAGGTACCCGAACCAGACGCCTCAAGGGATACCAGCACAATCACAACCCCCAGCACAAACACGGGATTTAAAACCCGAGAAACGCACATGGCAAATTTCTCTTTATCAACCATAAGCCTTCCCATCATTTTTAGACAAAATAATGAACCAAGCTCAGAAAATCAAAACCCAAGTTTTTGCTCTCGGATACGATACCTTGACAACACCATTGCATTAAACTATTTTGCTGACATTATCTACTGATTTGGCAAAGGGTCAGAAAAGAGGAGCATAACATGACACCTGAAACAGCCATGAAAACGCGGGAAGACATGCTCCGCGACGGGTACTGCGTCATAGACGATATTTTGACAGACGAGTTCCTCGAAGAACTGCGCGGTGAATCCGAGCGGTTAATTGCCAATCACATTGAGCATGAGGAATTTAGATATCAGGGCCAACACGTGAATGTGCGCGGTGAAGACAATCCGATCATCCAAAAGCTGCTGGAATGGGAACCATCGCGGCGGGCACTCGAACAACTGGGCTTTGGAGATTTTCAAACTGGCGGCGGCATCATCATCCTCACCAAAGAACCCAAAGGCCCACCGCTCTATTGGCACCAGGACTGGATGCAGTGGAACGATCCCATCAGTTGTTCGCCCTGGCCGCAAATCATATTTCTGAACTATTATCTAACCGATACCGCAGTGGAAAACGGCTGTTTGAAAGTCATCCCCGGCACCCATCTCAAGCGCATACCACTCCACGACCAACTGGTGCCCGCACACGAACAGGGCGCCCGATTTATAGAAGAAACGCATCCCATCATGTTCAGCGACCACCCCGATGAGGTCAATGTCCCCGTCTCTGCGCGCTCGCTGGTATTGGGCGATGCCCGCATCCTGCATTCTGCTGGAAGAAATTACACAGATGAGCGCAGAACCCTGATTCTCGCCTGGCACAGACGCCCCACCACTGATGTACCAGACTACTGGGAAGGGGATATCCCCGAAGTCATAGCCAACCGCGACCCCAATCAAAAGTACGAGGGGTCTCGCCTCCCCGGCAAATACCTCAAACCGTAAAAAAGGTCAACGATGCACAAAAAAACGCCAAACATCATCATCGTTCTCACAGACGACCTCGGATACGGCGACCTATCCTGCTATGGACACCCGCTCATTCACACGCCCAACCTGGACCGCCTCTGAAAATCCCGAAATTATCGAAAATATTCAGCAGGCCATCCAACGCCACCAGCAATCTCTCGTTGACGAAAAATTTTGACATCCAAACCTCACATTGCGTATTTTGAAAAAAATGACATATAAACTATTGTCTAAAAGGAGGTCGAGATGGCAGTTAAAAAGCTAACTCTGAGTGCTCCGGAGGAAGTGATTGCAGAGACCAAACTGATTGCAGCAAAAAATAAGACCAGTGTTTCGGCACTTTTTGTGCGACTTTTTCGAACGATTGACCAGGAATTTGATCCCAAAGACACCATAGGCCCAATTACGCTCCGTGCATCAGGAATCGTGAAGTTACCAACTAATCAAACGGAGCGTGAGTTGCTCGAAGACGCACTTGCTGAGAAATATGGGATGTAGTTTTTATGAAAATTACACTGGATACCAGCGTTCTCTTTCAGGCACTATATAGCAAACGGGGTGCTTCATATCATATTTTGCGTTGGATTAGTCTGGGCAAGATAACGCCAACACTCACTGTACCAGTATTTTTTGAATATCAAGATGTTCTATCCCGCACTGAATCTCTGAATGCTTTGGGACTAACGCAAGATGATGTTAATGATGTACTGGACATGCTGGTATTAGTTGGAGAATCCTTCCGTGTATTTTACCTTCTTCGCCCAAATCTACCTGACGAGGGTGACAATTTATTTGTCGAATGCGCGTTTGTAAGCCAAGCAGACTATCTCATTACCAGCAATACACGCGATTTTTTAAGAGGCGACCTGATATTGCCTTTTGCGGTTTGTACACCTCAGGCATTTTATAGGGATTGGAGACAAAATTATGAATGAACACCGCACAACGATTCTCGTACGACTGCCCAGAGATTTAAAGTACCGTTTGCAAGAGGAAGCAAAGGAACAAGGTGTCTCTTTGAACCAAATGATTAACTATTCTCTCTCTCGAGAAATTGCACAGCTTGAGGCACAACGGTACTTTGATCAACGGCTTGAAGGAAAATCAAAAGAAAAAATTAAGCAGAAGTTCTGGACAGTTATGGATAAGGTTGGTGATCGTCCAGTGCCCGAATGGGATAAGCCATAGATAATCTATAAACGATACACAGGAGCCATAGTATGCAAGCCACAGCACTCATCACCCATGAGGGTCCCACCTTTGCCTGCGAAGACATCATCCTTCCCGATCTACGCCCCGACCAAATCGCGGTACAAACCCGGTATTCCGGCGTCAGCATCGGCACTGAATTTGCAGCCATCACCCGAAAGCTCGACTACGGTCCCTATCCCCTGTGTACGGGCTATCAGGCCGTCGGCACTGTCGAACACGTCGGCAAAGACGCGACCGACTTTGCCGTTGGTGACCGCGTCTATTACCGCTGGAACCGCGTTTTCTCCCTCGCTACATCGGGTCAGAAAGTCTCTGCCAGTCAGGGCGCGCACACCTCTGCCGCAATCCTGGACACACAGGGGCCGCGAGCCTTTGTCGCTCATCTGCCCGAAGGCGTCAATGAAGCCGCCGCCAGCTCATTCGTTATGCCCGCCGTGGGCCTCAATGGCGTAGATATGGCCAATCCCCGAATGGGCGACCGCGTTGTCGTGTACGGCTGTGGCCTCGTCGGCCTGGGCGTCGTCGCTGCATGCAGCCACCGGGGCTGTGAAGTCATCGCCATAGACCTGGAGGCCAACCGCCTCGACATCGCGCAAAAACTCGGTGCCGACCATCTCATTCAGAGCGCGGATGCAAACCAGGCGGTCCGCGACATCGCCCCCGACGGTGCCGACGTCGTCTTTGAATGCACGGGCATACCCGCCTGCATTGACCCGGCCATTGCCCTTTGCCGCACCCATGGAACCTTCATCCTTCAGGGCAACTACGGCCGCCACCCCATCTCTTACAATTTCTTACCGCCCCACGGGAAACGCCTCACCATGTACTATCCCTGCAACGATGGCGAAGCCCCCTGTCGTCGCGCCGTTATCAAAAACATGGGCACTGGCGTTCTCCCCTGGCATCACACCATCACCCATGAAGTCGCGTCTTCAGATGCACCGGGGCTTTATCGAGACATCCTCAATGGCGAAGACAAAAACATTATCGGTGCCGTCATCAGGTGGTTCTAAAAAGGAGCAATCACAATGGACAACTTAAAAGTTGGAATTATCGGTCTGGGCGGCATTGCCCGGTCTCACTGCGACGCCATTGAAACCCTGAACAACGTCGAAATCGTCGCCGTTGCCGACCTCATTGAGGAAAAGCGCCGCGAATACATGGGCAAATACGATATACCCAAAAGCTATCCCTCCCACACCGACCTCTTGAAGGACCCCGAAATCGACGCTGTCGCCATCACCCTGGGCCACCAGCTCCACCATCGCCTCACCGTTGATGCATGCAATGCGGGCAAACACGTCCTGGTAGAAAAACCCATGGCCATCAACCTGGAACAGTGCGACAACATGGTCGCAGCCGCAGCCGATAATCGGGTCAAACTCATGGTTGGCCTGACGCAGCACTACTACGGCACCAGCATCAAAGCAAAAGAAATACTGGACTCTGGCGCACTGGGGCCCGTCATCACCGCCGTGTGTTATATGTCCAAAAACTGGAGCTACGCCGGTCGCCGTCCGCAGTACCGCAGCCGCTACCACGGCGGGGGCATGTGGTTGACCAATGGCGTACACGTCGTAGATCGGCTCACCTGGATGATCGGCTCACAGGCGGTATCCGTCTCAGCCGCTATTGGAACTCGCGCCCACTACCAGGCTGCTGATGACTCTGCCACGGCCTTCGTTCGCTATAAAAACGGCCTGGCAGGCATTGCCGTAGCCGTTGGATTTGCAGATGGTGCACCCGACCACGAATGTCAGGTCATCTGTGCAAATGGCACATTGCGCTTTTCCGAACACGGCGGGAAATACGTCAAAGTCGGAAAAAACGATCAGTGGGAAAATGTCCCCTTCGACGAACCGCCCTCGACCATGCACAACGAGTGGAAAGCCTTTGCCGAAGCCATCGCCCTGGACATTGAACCGCCCACCCACGGCGAATGGGCGCGACACATTATGGAAATCCTGTTCGCCGCCGAACAATCTGCTATCACCGGCCGAGAAGTCGCATTGGAAAGCGGACCGGGCTGGTTCAATCAGAGTTCTGGCTCGCCCGTGACAACACAACACGGCTGGATATGAAAATTTTATTTATCGCGCAGTATGGCCCCTTAGCTGCCAGCAGCCGCACGCGGGTTTTTGATTACTTGCCTCTGTTGCAGAGGGCGGGCATCATCTGTGAGGTCAGAATCGTGACCCCCGACGATCTGATCAAACGCAATACCAGAGGCATTTTCTCGCGTCTTCTGTACTATGTCCTATCCTATTTTCGCGCCCTATGGACGGGATGGGCTTGCGTTTTTACAGCGCCGCAATACGATGCCATACTGATACAAAAAGCCCTGTTTTCCTTTCCCATACCGCGCCTGTTGCGCCGGTACAAACACAAAATATTTTTTGATTTCGACGACGCTATCTTTACACTCGAAAATCCCAACGCGGGATGGATCAATCGGTTGCGAACCCAACGGCGCGCAATGGCTGTACCCGCGATGTTGCAGACGGCACACTGCGCGATTGTCGAAAATGCCTACACCGCTGAATTTGCAGCCCGTTATTGCCCTTATGTTTCACAAATCACGGGACCTATTGATACTGCGCGTTATGTCCCCTCAAAAAAAATAACGGGCGAAAAGATCGTATTGGGATGGATTGGAAGCCAGTGGACAACGCAGTATCTGGACATGATTCGAGACCCACTGGTCGTTCTTTCGCGGCGATATTCCAATTTGGAATTGCGTTTGATTGGTGCAAGCGACTTTGACGTTCCCGATCTGCAAATTGTGCGCCTGGACTGGGCGTTGGAAACCGAAGTTGGTTATTTACAGGCATTTGATATTGGCTTGATGCCGCTACCCGACGATCCTTTTACGCGGGGCAAAGGAGGATACAAACTACTGCAATACATGGCCTGCGGATTGCCCGTGGTGGCGAGTCCAGTCGAAATCAACCGCGAAATCGTCACCCATGGAAAAACCGGATTTTTGGCTGAGACAGACATCGAGTGGATCGAGTTTTTGGGTACATTAATCGAAAATAAAACCCTGCGCAATCGCCTGGGGATTGCCGGTCGCGCCCATGTGATCGCGCATTATGCACTCGAAAAAAGTAGCGAACAATTGCTGGCTCTTCTGCAGCGGAGCATACACCGATGCGACACGCTTTCACAGTAGATGTCGAAGATTGGTATCAGGGCATCCCAATCTCCAATCAAATGTCCGTGCAAAGCGAGCCACGCCTTGAGAGAAGTTGCCATCGCTTGCTCGACATAATGGCAGAATACGACGTCCTCGGCACATTCTTTATTCTGGGACCAGTAGCACAGCATTATCCCGACTTAATACGCCGCATAGCCCGTGAAGGTCACGAATTAGGATGCCATGGATGGTCTCACGATCTGGTCTATGAAATGACCCCCAAGCGATTTCGAGAAGAAACGCAACGGGCTTCTGCTGCAATATCCGATGTAACCGCGCAACCCGTAACCGCCTATCGCGCAGCCTATTTTTCCATTACAGCGCGATCATTTTGGGCCCTGGATATTTTGGCAGAACTCGACTTTCAGTGCGATTCGAGTATTTTTCCAGTGCATAACTGGCGATATGGGATTCCCGATTTTGAGTTGTCATCGCGTATTGTAAAAACTGCTTCTGGGCCAATTTGCGAAATTCCAATATCTGTACGCGAAGTGGGAAAAATGCGATTGCCCGTAACCGGAGGCGCGTATTTCAGGCTATATCCCTATTTTGTGAGCCGCGCAAATATGCGGGCCGTGAGCAAACAACAGCGGGCTGTGGTCTTTTATCTGCACCCCTGGGAACTCGACCCCGATCATCCACGGGTCGCATTTTACTGGAAGGCGCGTTTGACGCACTACGCCAATTTGAAAGCAACAGAACCTCGATTGAGGCGATTATTGACCGATTTCTCTTTTTGTCCGCTACGTGAAATTGCAATGCAAATGGGAAAAGACGGATGAAGTCATAAGACCCCATCTGCGGGAGGTGCGTTTCATCTCAGGTTTCTAATTGCCTTTAAGCATTCGAGACCTTATATTTAGATGTTTTTGGGTGGGGTACTGTGTCCTGAGATGTATAAAGAGTGGGGATTGTATTTGTCGGAAGATATGTCCCGCTCGGCAATGGGAAAGGAATGAATACATGAGGTTTTTGGTTACGGGCGGTGCGGGTTTTATTGGCTCACATCTGGCCGAACGACTTTTGAAACAAGACCACGAAGTTTATGTTTTAGACGATCTTTCAACTGGAGATCTGGACAATGTGCGGCACCTTGAAGGAAATCCGCGGTTTCAAATGAAAGTGGGCACAGTGCTCGATCCAGAGACACTCAGGCCCTTAGTCGATTGGAGTGATGTCATTTATCATCTCGCGGCGGCTGTTGGTGTGAATTACGTCATCAACCACCCATTGCAGTCTTTGACCACGAATATCCGAGGCACCGAACTCCTGTTGGAATTGGCGAACAAAACGAAGAAACGAGTACTTTTGGCTTCGACCTCAGAGGTTGCGGGAAAGAAAAACGGCAAAGCGACATTTAGTGAAGACGATGATCGCTTATTGGGACCAACAACCGTTGCGCGATGGAATTATTCAACCTCTAAAGCCGTCGGTGAAATGCTGGGATTGGCTTATTGGAGAGAAAAAAAATTGCCCGTGATCATGGTGCGCTTCTTCAATGTAATTGGTCCCCGACAAAGTCCAGAATACGGCATGGTGGTGCCCCGATTTATCAAGCAGGCATTGTTGGGACATCCCATTACGGTATATAACGACGGCGAACAAAGGCGGTGTTTTACCGATATAGAAGATGCCTTAGATGGATTGACAGCACTGATGGAACACGACCAAACGCCGGGCGAAATTTTCAATTTGGGTGGAAATCACGAGACCAATGAGATTTGTATCAAGGGCCTCGCTGAAAAAATCAAAGTGCTGACGGAAAGCGATTCACCCATTGAATTTGTGCCTTATGATAAGGCATTTGCAAAGGGTTCTTACGAAGACCTCAATTATCGCGTTCCCGATTTGACCAAGATCAAAAAATTAACGGGTTATAATCCCAAAATCAGTTTGGATACCACATTGCGGCGCATTATTGAATACTACGAATCGTGATGCCCGCTTTACTCTTTTTTACAAACGGCGTTTGCATTGCCCATCGGGAGGTGTAAACGCCAATTTTTGTTATGAACCGACGTCCCAAAATACTCCATACCATGACCTGGCTTGCACCCGGTGGCGGCGCAGACCGAAATGTGTATCTTTCGATGAAGGGCATGCGAAAGGATTACGAAATACACCTCGTCGTTGGACGGCAAATCGAGCGGGACGATTTGTTAAAACTACACGGCGTTACCGCGCATATATGCCCATACTTAGACCGGGAAATCAGACCCTGGCGCGATTTTCGCGCACTGTTATGGTTCATGCGATTGATTCAGCGCGAGCGATTTGACCTGGTTCACACCCATGAAAGCAAAGCGAGCTTGCTCGGACGCCTCGCCGCGCGATTGGTCGGCTGCAAGCATATCATCTACGGACTTCACGGTGTGGTTTTTAACGATCCAGTCAATCGCATCAAACGGCAATTCTACATTGCACTCGAAAAAATGACGATATGGGCTTGCGATTTGATCATAGCCGTTGGTCGGGACACAATTCGGCACTATCATCGGGAGAATATAGGTCGCAGCATTCCCCATCAGGTCGTTTATAGCGGCATCGATGTTACAGAGTTTGAACGGCACCTGAACAATGTGTCAAAAGACGCTTTTCGGCGCGACATAGGCATACCTGACGACGCGCCCGTACTCGTCAATATTGGCCGTTTTTCACCCGCCAAAGCACAACATTATACCATTGAGGCATTTGCCAGATTGCAATGTCCCGAAGCCAGATTGTTATTGGTAGGGGAAGGATCCGAGCGCGTAGCGTGTGAGCGGCTTTGCGTCGAATTGGGCATCGCAGATCGGGTTATTTTCCCGGGATTTTTCCGGGATATTACACCTGCGTATGCGATTGCCTCTGTGCATGTCCTGTCCTCTTTGCGCGAGGGCTTGTCCGGCGTTGCTGTGGAAGCATCCCTCGCGCGGGTCCCTACAGTATCGTTCGAAGTCGAAGGCATACGAGAGATTGTAACACATGGGCAATCGGGCTTTGTCGTGCCACAAGGCGATATCGAGGCGATGGTGAGATATTTGGAAAAACTGATCGGAGATTCTCAAATGTGTCACACATTTGGAGAACGCGCATCCCAGCACGCGATTGCGCGATGGGATCACCGCGTTATGGTGCAAAAATTGGATACGATTTATCGACAAAGGCTCAAAATATGAAACCGCGCAAAATGAGATACGGCTGTACCAGCAGTACATCAACGCGGGCTGTCGGGCAGTTTTTTGATATTTATGCCAAAAATTTTGATGCGATCTACGGGCATACAAGACATCGAAGCGCGCTCGGCAGATGGGTAGATCGCACATTTCGGCAGGTGATGATGCGGCGTTTTGAGGAAACGCTTCGGCAAACAACAAAACAAGAGATTCATTCTGTCTTAGACATCGGGTGTGGTCCGGGGCGATACACGGCTGCGTTTGCACTTCAGGGAAAAGAAGTCGTGGGAGTAGATATTGCCGAAGAAATGCTAAAAATTGCACAGGACAATATCGACGCGATCAATGTAAGTGCAGACCTCGTTCTGGACGATTATCTGTCTGTTCATTTTGACCAGATATTTGACGCAGCGTGTTTGATGGGATTTTTTGATTATATTGAAGATCCTGTACCGATTTTAAAAAAATTGGCAACAGAAGTAACGGGCGAATTTTATGCGAGCTTTCCAAAAGCGGGCGGATTTTTGGCCTGGCAGCGGCGTATCCGATACCGCTTGCGAAGATGTCCGCTGTGGTTATACACCAAACGCGATGTTGAAGACGCACTGATTGCAAGCGGATTTGCTGGATGCTACGAAATTCGAGATTTTGGACGCGATTGGTATGTGGTCGTCCAAATGCAGAGCACAAGGTGACCCCCTCTCATCAGCCGTTTTTTTCAGCTATGTCAAAAGGTCTCACATTTTTGAAGCTATGTGCCGCCGCGGCCTTTGCAATGCTGGCGTGGATCGCTTCGGGCATCTCATTATTGGATGATGATTGGGGCCATCTCAAATTGGCATCCAAAGGCTTTGTCTTCGCTTTGACAACCGGATGGGAGGGCCTGATTGGGCAAGGGGGATATTATCGTCCGGCAGTCGTTTTATCATTTTATCTGGACTATTTAATCGGTGGGTACGCGCCCGCTATTTATCACATCCACAATATTTTGATTCACGCGGGATGCGCGTATCTCGTTTTTTTCTTTGCGCGATGCCTCTCCATAGACTCCGCAGTGGCCTGGGGCGCCGCGCTTTTGTTTTTTGTGCTACCCATTCACACCGATTCCATCTTCTGGATTGTCGGGCGCACAGATCTCTTGTGTGCGTTATTTTATCTGGGCGCGTTGATTTTCTTTTTAAAATATATGGAGCGCTATTCTACCGGCGCGTTATTGGGACTTGCCGCTTGTAGTGCACTCGCTTTTTTGTCCAAAGAAATGGCCATCTCCCTGCCTATCGCACTCGCGGCACTGGTCGCGTATCGCAAAGCGTGGAAAACAGCACAGGCGCGGCGCGGATTGGCTGTTGCCTGTATCGTATTGCTCGCGTATTTTGGCATCCGATGGCTCGTGCTGGGCAGCGTATTGGGAGGGACACCCCGCGCATCAATTATAGATTGGGCACGCGACGGCGTGAAAGCTGTGGCAAAATTTGGGATGAGTGATATCTGGTGGCTGGGCATTGCATTGGTGATCGGAAGTGCTGGAATTTTTATTTATCAACATGGTCGCGGCATCCTGCACAAAGACGCAGGGTTTTGTCGCCCATTTGCCCTACTCCTGATCTTCCTCCTCGGCGTGAGCCTCGCCCCGGCATTGGGGCATTTGCACAACTGGTATTTGTATTTGCCCTCCGCCTTCTTTTGTCTGGGTATCTCTACTATCTGGCTAAACAAAAAACAGCCAGTTCTCTTTACTCTCTTTGCCGTTCTAATTCTGTATTACGGGGTGGTAATCGGACGCGAGGGCTTTTTCTGGCGCGAAGCTTCGCAAATGAGCGAAAATGCGATTGCCAATTTGATGCCCCATGCGCGGACAACGACTGGCACGTTATTCGTCTGTAACGTGCCCTCGGCGTGGACACCCCCCGGTGCGTTCAGTGGCAAACCGCTATTTGCTTATGCACTCAAAAATGCACTTGCCATGCGGTCGTCTCAACCGTTGCAAGCTAAAATTGCAATGGTGAACCATGTCTGGTTGACTGATGATTTTGCGTATCGCATTCACATAACAAATACGGGTTTTGATCTGGCGATTGCAAAAGGCGGCTTCTTTTCGTTTCACAGCAAGGGACAGGGACAAACACCGCCTTTTGAAATTGACCAAACCTGGGGGCGTGTAGTGGTACACGCAACCGATTCTCTCTCAATCGCGCTGAATATACAACCTGAGGATCGCGTGGTAATTTACAACAAGGGTGAATTTGAGAAATTGTGGCCGTAAAAAAGGTACACTCATGAAAACTTTCTCGCATTTGATTCCCGCAATCACTTTACTAATCGCGACGAGCATCGCACACGCGGGAAACGTGCGCGTGGTGGCAACGGGTGAAAACTGGGTGGAAGTTGTGGTGGATGCGTCTGATTTAAGCATCACCTCAGAATCTTCCTATGATCGCATAGATGTGCCGGGATGGATGTGGTTGCACCAACCGGGAGCACCTGCTGTACCTGTGCGCGGTGCAACATTGGGCATGCCTTATGGTTCGCGCGCGGTCGTTCAAGTGCTCGATGCAAACTATGAGGAAATCGACGGACTAAATCTAATGCCCGTGCCACAGACGCAGTTGTTGGGATCTGAACAATATCCGTTTTCGAGATCAGTTTACCTGAAGGACGAGACAATTTACGACACACCGGGATTTTATCCCGGAGCAGAAGCTGTTGTGGCACACACGGGCATCTTGCGCGATCAACAAGTCGCGATTCTGTCTCTGCGTCCCGTGCAGTACGATCCTGTTCAGCGCAGGCTTCGAATTGCGCGGCAGTTGCGCGTGCGCGTGTTATTTGTCGCGGACGAAACGCGCCCCCCTATTCGGCTTTTGAGAGACACTGACGATTTTGACTCCATCTATCAAAAGGGATTGCTCAACCCCGAACAGGCGCACTTTTGGCGCGGACGACGCATTCGTGCGACAAAACGCATCCAGGATTGGTACGACCCCCTGGCCACGTATTACAAGATCAGAATTTCTGAAGATGGTCTCTACCGATTGGATGCGCGCTGGTTCTCCGAATCCGGCATTGTATTGGCACCGGGAGATTTAGATCGGTTGCAGATATTTTTAGACGGGGATGAAATCTCGCTACTCGTTGAAGATGGAGGAGATGGCGTATTAGATGAGGGCGATGGGGTGCTGTTTTGGGGCGCATTTCGGCGCGCGCCAGATAGAGATTTTGAAAGCGAGTACGGCACAGAGCGCGTCTATTTCCTGCGTATTGGTCGAGAATCTGGCTCGCGATATACACACGCTGAGGGTACATCTACCAATGAGGTTTTGACGCAATTTTTATCGCGCAAACACGTTGAAATCGATTCGATCTACGAAGCCCTGGGACATGCGCGAAATGCCAACCGCGATCACTGGTTCTGGCAGCGCACTGCATCCCCGTCTCGCCCAGACGATATGCCCACAGACGTCGTAATGCCCGTGCCTTTACCGGGGCTGGCACGCGAATCAGGTAGCAATGCGCAAATTCGTCTGGGCATGCATTCGTTGACCCTGAACCAGAACATAAACCCCGATCACTACGCAGTCATACAAATTCAGGATGGCCCGCTCATCGCAGAAGAACGCTGGGATGGACAGGAAGCCCATATCGCGACGGGCACAGTACCCGTATCGGCATTGTCAGATACGACATACGTGGTATTGCAAACGCCCGGCGATCCCTCGTTTCCACTTGAACCGGTTCCCTACGTTGATCACGTGTATTTCAACTGGGTGGAGATTACCTATCCACGACGCTTTGAGGCCATAGATGGCATGCTGCGTTTTAATCCGGGCATTGTGCTTTCACCGCGCGCGATTTCAATTCCCAATCTTGAACACGAACGGGCTATAGTCTTGAATTTGGACAAGAACAAGATCATCGGCACGGTACAGGCCGATGAAGGAATTAGATTTGAGATTGCCGAAAGTGGCGATTTTATCGCGGTAGATGAAACATCGATAAAAACACCCGAACGCGCAGAACGCGACACCCCTTATGATTTGCGCGGATTCTCTGGCGCGGATTACGTGATTATCACAGGTGCGGATTTTATGGATGCTGCCGAGCGTCTGGCTGCACATCGGCAAGGACAGGGATTATTCACACTGGTAGTCGATGTAGCCGATGTTTATGACGAGTTTTCCTTTGGACAAGTCGATGCCGAGGCCATTCGCCGTTTTGTACAATACGGATTTCACACCTGGACAAAACGTCCCGTGTACGTCTTATTACTCGGGGAATTCAGCTTTGATTATCGCAATATATTTGGAGAAAATCTGATCGCGCGTCACAACCTCGTGCCAGGCATGCCTTTTCAATCTCCCAACCGAGGTCTGGCATTTACCGATGAGTTTTTTGGGCGGGTGGATGATGATTTGTTTATGGACGTATTTGTGGGGCGATTTTCCGTGCGACGCGCATCGCAGGCCAATACAGTTGTGCAAAAAGTAATCGCTTATGACGAAACACCGTCGGCACAATGGCGCAATCGCATGTTGCTAATGGCAAATTGGGATCCACAGGGAGGGACGTACAAATTTATCGCGCCGAGTGATACGCTGGCAACAATTACGCACGCTATCGGGCTGGAGAATTTCAAGGTATATCACGACGCAGATACACCGCCCGAGCCCAATGCCTCATCCCGCGAAGTTATTCGGCAGATCAATGAGGGGCGTCTGATTGTAAATTTTATGGGACATGGCAGTGCCTCATCGATGTCCAAATTTATTGCCGGAACATTTCAGCGAGGGGCGTTCGATTACATGAGCCAAATACGAAACCGCGAACGCCTACCCCTATTTATCGGAATGTCGTGTCTAAATGGTTTGTACTGGGACCCGCGCATCATAAGTTTAGCCGAAGAAATGACCAACAAACCCGATGGAGGGGCAATAGCGTACATATCGGCGTCTTCTCTCTCTTTTATTCGCATTAACAACCAGCTCAACACCGCGCTATTCCGACATATACTTGAAGATGGCGTACTGGCTTTCGGACACAGTCTCGCTCTGGGCAAAATGACCGAACTCGTCGCTCTCCCTTCGAGTGAACTGGGATTGGTGGGGATGAACCTGATCGGCGATCCCGCACAACAAATCGCAGTACCACAAAGCCCGGATTTTGTACTTGGCGATGCTGCGTTGCAGTTAGACCAGCAGGGCGAACTGACTACGGCGGACTCGGTTCGGGTGACACTCCGCGTAGATAATTGGGGTATTCTGCCCAAACGCAGTGTGGATATCGTCCTGATTGATCGCAACCTGAATTCCGCCGTGGTCGATACCCTATTCAGGGCGGCTTTATCGCCTTTTGGAACACGCGACAGCGTGACAGTACTCTGGCGTCTGAAAGACCGCGCTGGACGCCATCTATTAGAAGCGATAGCCGACCCCGCCAATGCGATTGTAGAAGGCGATGAAACAAATAATCGGACAGCAGTAGAAATCAATGTCTTAGGTGCGTTGTCGGCTGTACAGCTCTTGCCATGGCCGAGTCAGACCGTCGCAAATGCACAGGTGGTACTGGGTGTGCGGTCTGGGGAAGACCAGTTCCATCTAACAGGCGAATTTGAGTTGAATGCATCTGGCGATTTTCAAGATACCGCAACAATGCGCTCGGGCAGCGTAGCCGCCGCCGAGAGTATTATCTTATGGCGACCGACGGGTTTGCGCGAGGGGGCTTATTTTTGGCGCGTCCGATTATCCGATGGACAGACAACGGGCCCCTGGTCCGATGTACAACATTTTGTGGTGACATCTTCTGTACCCGAACGGCAGGTGGTGTGGCAACAAGACGGCGCTATTGCATTATCGCGCGGCACAGGCGAAGATGTCGTGCTGTCTGATGACGGTTCTGTGGGCCGCACCATGTCTCCACCGCCGATCCGATTCAATGATGCCGAAGCTTCTTTTTTGAGCGAAGGTGTGACAGGTACAGCTATTTTGTGTACGGACGGAACATACCTGTATGTGAAGCGCTTCTATACATCGCAAGGCCAGTACCAGTATCCCGGCAGCGATCTATTCGCGCGCATTGGCACGGGATTCAATGGCACAATAGCGGGTAAAAATTACGGGATCGTGACCGAAACACCTATCCAGAGCATTTCTGCGACATTTCACAGCGATGGGTTTATCTATTCCGAACACCGCACAGCGCGCTCCGTGCTGCGTATTTCGCCCGTCACTGGACAAATTGATACCATTGAAGTACCCGGCCGCTTGCTGGATTTGTTCCGCGGATTGCCATTTGATGCCCATGCATTGATTACCTCTGACGGCGAGTTTATTTATAACGTATCTGCAGGCGTCAATGGCGTGCGGCGCAGCGGATGGAGCGTGCGGATATTTGACCCGGCCAATGCCTGGCGCATCGTGCGACAATTTGCCGTACCGCCAACCGAAACGGGATTTGGCTATCGGCACACAAATAGCGCGATTGCCGATGGACAGTTTATCTACTTAATCGAATATAGTACGGGATTGACGCACCGCGTACGCGTGGTAGATGCACATACCGGGGCATTCGTCGAAGAATTTGAAAGCGATCAGGCGCAGACAGATATTCTGAGCGGGCAATTTGATTGGGTAAACAACGTGGTGTGGTTGGGACAATTAGAGGGAGGCATGGTATATCGATATCCGGGGCAGCACTTGCCCGAGTTTGGCACCTTAACATCTGAACCAATTGGACCTGCGAGGGCCTGGCACACAGTCACGACGGCTTTGTCGGGCGCGGGCAAAGCCGAAGTGAATTTACTCGGCGAGATCGATAACAATACTTTTGCACCATTGGCACAATGGCAAAATTTATCACCTGGAACAATTGATCTGCGCGGTATAGGCTCATCCATCCCGCGACTAAAAATTCAGATCAAATTGTACGGAGAGGGACTAAATCCATCCCCCGGTCTGCAAACCTGGACCACCACATATCAGCCACTTTCAGATATTGGCCTGAGCAACTTGCGGGCAGAACCCTTTGAAGTAACGGAATTGCAACCCGTTTATCTCCATCTCGACGTACAAAATTGGGGTCCATTAGACCTTGCTCTGGGCGCATCTGTTGCCTTTTATAGCGGCTCTCCCGCGCTGGGGCGTCTGATAGGGCGCGTGGCTGTGCCCGAAAATAGCCCGCTCGGACAAATCGTTCCCCTGCGTCTGGCGTGGCAAACCGCGCAATGGGCCGGACAACACATGGTAACGGCTCGTTTGGAAAATTTTCAGGGACAGCCAATTTTTCCCGGCCGCGAGATAGCGCTTACGGAGCCTGTGCAGATTGCGCCGAGTTCTGACCGCGACGCGCCAACAATTGAAATCGCGGCGCTGGATGCTCTTGGTGAAGTTCGACCAGAAGATTATCTGCCCTCCCAACCGACATTTCGCATTTCCATGCGCGATACAGCGGGTATTGATTTGTCCAGCATCCGCCTATCGCTTTCGGGAACAGACGAGGCACAAGAGACTCATTATGAGTCAGAAAAAATAAAAAACCGCGCTGTTACCCCCATGACACTGTCATTTGTCTATACCCCAGACGCGCTTGTCGATGGGCGTTATACACTCAATGTCGAAGCCTCTGATAGGCTGGGAAATGGTCCTGCAAAAATTGCAATATCGTTCCAGGTCTCTTCAATATTGGCGATAGAGAACGCACTGGTCGCGCCCAATCCCGTATCTGATACGGGACATTTTACATTCATCTTATCGCGTCCTTCAGAAGTCACCGTGCAAATTTACACCCTTGCCGGACGGCTCGTTCAGAGAATTGAAGAGCCATTTGCACGCGCGGGATACAACCAGATTTTTTGGGATGGGCGAGATGCCGACGGTCAGGTGCTGAGCAACAATACGTACTTATACATTTTGACCGCAGACAATGGCGAATCGCAGGCGCGGGTTAAAGACAAATTGATTGTGTACCGATAAAAAACCGTAGGGGCGATCCGTGAACTGGTCTGGAATGCGACCAGTTGTAAACCGCTCGTGGTCGCCCGCACAACTCAGGAAATACCATGTCATCTATTCGCAAAGTAATCGTCATAGGTCTGGATTGCGCGTCGCCCGAACTGATCTTTCAGCGATTTCGAGATGACCTGCCCACCATCAACAACCTGATCCAGACCGGGGTTTACGGCAACCTCAAAAGCACCATCCCGCCCATAACCATTCCCGCCTGGATGAGCATGGTAACGGGCAAAGACCCCGGCACGCTGGGATTTTACGGGCTGCGCAACCGCGCCGATTACTCCTACAACCGTCTGTCTATCGCCAACTCAACTCTCGTGAATGACGATACGGTTTGGGACATCATTTCTGCTGCGGGCAAAAAAGTAATCCTCGTAGGCGTGCCCCAAACCTATCCCCCCCAGCCAGTCAACGGCTGCCTGATAGCCTCTTTTCTCACGCCGAGCAACGACAGTCCCTATACCTATCCCGACAGTTTAAAAACCGAAATCGAGCGCGTATCCGACGGCTATATCATCGATGTACCCGATTTTCGCACAGATGACAAAGCGCGCTTGCTCCGCGAAATCTACACCATGACCGAAAAGCGCTTTCGCGTGACGCGGCATCTCATGCAAACCCGCGAATGGGATTTTTGCATGCATGTGGAAATGGGCACAGATCGCATCCACCACGGATTCTGGCGCTTTCTGGATCAAACCCACCGAAAACACGATCCCAATTCCGAATATGTGAACGCCATCCGCGACTATTACCGGTATCTCAATGGGGAAATTGCATCCCTGATTGCTCTAACTGATAAAGACACAGCCATCCTCCTCGTCTCAGACCACGGCGCCAAACGCATAGATGGCGGTATCTGCATCAACGAATGGTTGATCCGAGAAGGGTATTTGACAATAAAAAAATATCCCCAGGAGCCTATGGCTTATGAGGATCTCGAAATCGACTGGGCAAAAACCACAGCCTGGGGTGAGGGTGGCTATTACGCGCGCATCTTTCTCAACATTGCTGGACGCGAACCAAAAGGCATTGTGCCCCCCGAACAATACAATATCTTACGCGACGAACTCTCAAAAAAAATTGCGGTCATTCCCGACGACAAGGGCAATCCCCTGCCGACGCGGGTCTTCAAACCAGAGGATATTTACGGAACTATTAACAATATCCCACCCGATCTAATCGTCTATTTCGGCGACCTGCACTGGCGTTCTGTCGGCACAATAGGCCATCGCGCTGTCCACACCCTTGAAAACGATACCGGACCAGACGATGCCAACCACGCCCAACACGGTATCTTTATTCTCAAAGACGGCACGCACACAGGCGAGAGATACAATCTGGAAATACGCGACATCGCACCAACTATCCTGGGCCTCATGGATATCCCCATCCCCACCGACATGCAAGGCCATGCAATAGTCAACACGCCCTCAACGCATCCACCATCAGATGCACATCCTTCACACACGGACGACGAGGTCTATACAGAAGGGGAAAAAAAAGCACTCGAAGATCGGCTCAGAGCGCTGGGATATTTGTGATTGACCGCTAAAAAACCCGAAAATGCGCGGGCAACGGCGGCATGCCACCGTCCTGTGTCGTAACAAAACCGCCAACGGCATTGGCTTGCTCAGCGCATATCTGCATCGGTGCGCCAGCGAGTAAATGCATGACAAATGCCGCCGTAAAAGCATCGCCAGCACCCACCGTATTCACGACCTGTTGTCTTTTCCCCACCGCCTGACAAATCCCACCTTCACTCACAACTCGACATCCCCGTTCTCCCAGCGTCAAAATCACACATTGCAGATCAAAACGCGCGCGAATACCTGTCAAAAAAGCATCTACATCTTCTTCTCCATCCACATAATCGCGCAACAGGACCACTTCCTCATCATTTAACTTCAGCACATCAGCGCGTGCTATAGATTCTCGCACAATCTCATCAGTGTGATAGTGCTGTCGAAAATTGATATCGAACACGCGCAGGCAATCCGGCGACGCCGCATCCAAAAAATTTGTAATTGCCCGACGGCTCTGCGCCTCGCGTTGATCTATTGTTCCAAAACACAAGGCGTGAGCAGAACGCGCGACCGGTGCCAATTCTGAGCACCATGTAATCGCATCCCACGCCACGCCTTCGACAATTTCATAAGTGGGCTGCCCATCTACAAGGGTCACGTTCACACTACCCGTTGGCCGATGAGCATGTATTTGCACAGCATCTGTCGCCACCCTGCGCCCGCTCAAAATCTCAAGTGCTGTCTTGCCCCGTGCATCGTCTCCCACACAACTCACCATAGCAGAACGCGCGCCCAAAGCAGCCGCGTGCACGGCAAAATTTGCCGGCGCCCCCCCCAATCGCTCGCCATCGGGAAACACATCCCACAACACGGCACCGATAGCGACCACACAGGGCGGGTCACGGCGCATTACCGCGACACCTTCACGGCCTTCTTTGCAGAAGCCGAGCGATAAGCGGCCTCGGACAAACGGGCGACCTGCAAAGCGAAATCTGGCGGCGAATATCCCACGCCATCGTTGCGAATCAGATCAAAAAATGCCTGATCGGGCGTCATCTCCTGAATATGCGGTGGAATTTCGAGTGGTTTGTCATTCAGCAAAACCGACTGCACCTGCCACCGGTGCAAATGGAACACCAGACAGCCTTTGCTTCCGTGAATGGCGATTCGCTCATCGTGATGCGCCGCATTGCCAAAGGTATTCAGCGTACCCGCCCCGCCACCTTTGAAACGCACATTGACCACCATATTGGTATCCACGGCTTTTCCCGCATTCTCCGCAAAGGCCGAGACCTCCACAGGCTCCAATCCCGTAATCCACAACACAGAGGCGACGAGATGGCTACCCGTATCCATAAACATGCCGCCCCCCGACAACTCGGGATCCAAACGCCAGCCGCGAATTCTTCCCCAATTTTGCGTCACATAAGCCACCACGCCGCGCAACTCTCCGAGTTCACCTTGCCGAATCAACTCACGCGCATAAACGTGGGGAGCCATATAATTGCGTTGATAGGCCACCACCAGATACAATTTCAATTTATCCGACAAATTGATCAGCGACTTGGTCTGCCGAGACGCAACAGTGAGGGGTTTCTCAACCAGAACGTGCAACCCCTTTTGCAAAGACAGGCGGGCGTGTTCATAATGCAGTGCATGGGGCGAACTGATCAGCATAGCATCGAGTGCCTCATTCCGCACGAGTTGGCGATAATCTTCATAAAACGACGCCTCACTGCCCCACTCCTCCATCAATGCTTCCGCCTGGCTCTCGTCTGGATCGGCCACGCCGATAATCTCCACGCCACCATCTGCTTTCAAACGAGGCAAATGCGCCCGTTGCATGTTGCCGCCACATCCAATCAAACCGAGCCGAATTTTTTCTTTAGACATCGCGCAGAACCTCCCGGTTTATAGTGAATAATATTTTTATATCAAGCCGCCGATTCAGCGACCATCGTCACTTCTTTCCGGCCTTCTAATCCTGAAATCACCGGAAATGTGCGCGATGAATCCCTTCCCCGCGCCATATAACGCACAGTAGGTGGAAAATAGGCGTAGAGTGCCGTATGCCTCGGACGAGGTGAATGATTGGGGCCAGAACCGTGTACGCACAAACTGTGAAACAGGAGGGCTGTCCCCGCCTTGAGAGGCACCTCAATCGCCTGTGAAGTATCCAAATTTTTTCGATCTGTCAACTTCGCATCTTGAGGCCGCGCAATATCGCCCCATTTCTGCATGCCCCACTTGTGACTCTCGGGAATCACCCGAATGCATCCATTCTCTGAACTGGCATCTGTCAATGCAATGCTCACCGTGACAAGTGCGGGCGGCTCCATCGGCCAATACGCCGAATCTTGATGAAAACCATGCGATGACCCGTGAAACGCGGGCTTGAGCATAAGCGTACTGCGAAACAACAACAAATCGGGTCCAATCAGATTCTGAACCACGGGTACGAGTTTGGAATGTGCAGCCAAATTCTTGAACACATTGGAAAAATCGCGCGTCTGCTCGATCTTACGCAACACGGGCAAGCCACCTTGCTCTTTGTCCCTTGCATAAGGCTCGCGCTGAAAACTGCCCGCACGCTTGTCGCCATTGGCTGCCAAATCTGCTGCCATTACGTGCAATTTGTGAATCTCTTCTTCAGACTCGGCCAACTCTTGGGACGACACCACATCTTCAACCACGAGATAGCCCTGGTCGTAGAAAAATGTTTTCTGTTCTTCAGGTGTCATCTTTATGTCTCCTCAAAAATTGATAATAGATAAATCATAATACTATAAATACTTGTGTCAAGCAAAGAAAAAGGGCGTCAGTCTGTAACCGACGCCCCTGAAGGTATATTTGTGCAATAATTTTTATTGCGAAGGACGGGGCAACACCACGAAACCCACCGAATCCACGGACGCCGATCCAAAAATCCCTATGCCCCCATCAACGTTAAATAGCGGACGCTCAAAATTGTCGCCCGCCAGACCGCCAGGCTGAAACGCATTCCCATCATCATCTTGAAAAAATTCGGGCACAGATCGAATCAAATCAAACCAGTTTTTGTCAACCGCATAAATGCGAATGACATGAGGCCCGGCATACGCCACGGCAAACCAGGGAAAGCGCACGATGCCATCTGTGGCCTCAAATGCTGGCGAACTGCCGTATCGTTCAAAACCCGCCCTCTCATCTTCATCGACCAAATCGGAATAAACCACAAAATCCGATTCTGGATCCAGACTCTCAATTGCAATATGGTAGCCACTGGCAGGAAGTGGATCAAACCGCATTTCCAGAAGGCCTTCTTGATAGACAACGCGATTTTCCTGTACATTGCCATCCTCATATCTGTTCAATGGACGGATGACCTCAAGTGTCTCATCATCTAATAATGCCGCCTCTCGAATATCGAATCTGCCCGGTGTAATCGTCTGCGCTGTGGCTTCCCTGCCCTGTGATCGCACGCGCAGATTATAAGTTGTATTTGGCAAAACGTGCGGGGCGTTGGGCGGGGGCATATAATAATAATACCCTGCGGCGAAACCCGGGCTGTACAAAAACGTCCGTTCCCCCTGGGTAATTACGACCTCGGCATCGTCCACACTTGCCTCCCAGCGGCCAAAAGACCCCACATTTGCTTTTACGGTCTCACTAATCAACACCCGAGGCAGGGGTTGATCGACAATCAACAGCGCATCCACAACCAGAACGCCGGAGGCATCGGGGCCAAAAAGACTCGACGGATCGCGCTCGGCTTCACACCCCACCAGTGCGATCAGGCAGCCCATCATCAAAACGAAATATTTCATCACAATCCTTTTAAAAATTAAAATTAATTCCCAGCGTCGGTACTATAGGCAACATCTTGATCACATCTGGATCGAACTCATTAAAAATGACAAACCACTCATTGCGCCGATTAAATACGTTAAACACCTGGACGTAAAATTCCCCATTCACCTCAAACGCACGAAACCGCATCTTCACATTTAAATCCAACCTCTGATAGGGCAACAAGCGAGCGCTGTTGCGATCCGAAGGAAGTACCAGCCTTTCAGTTTGTCGGTGAGGCACTGCGGGTGAGCGCAATAAATAACGCGCAGATGCAGGCGTAAATGCCTGCCCCGTGCCATAGACATAATTCGCTCCAAATGACCACCTGCCCAGGCGATAATTGCTCACAAAAGACACATCGTGGCGTCGGTCGTATTTGGGGGGAAATGCCTTGCCCTGATTGAGTTCGGCAAATGTGCGCCGCGTCCATCCCAGCGTATAACCTATCCATCCCGTCAATCGTCCCGTGCGACGCTGTAAAAAGACTTCGACACCAGTTGCATACCCGGTCCCCCCGCTCACAAACGTATCCTCTACGGTCTTCGCATCGATATCTGCGGCGATGCGATTGTCCAGTACAATCAGATTCGCCATATCGGTATAATAGGCTTCCACAGTAGCCTGATACCGCTCGGAAGGTTCCCACTCCACACCTGCCACACCCTGCCAGGACCGTCCGGGCTTCACCGACTCATCCAGCGGCACCCAGTAATCACCGCCGCTAAACAACTCGGTGGTCACCAGTTGCAAATACTGGTGAAATGAACCGCCAGCCGCCTTATAGCGCACATTTCCCTTCCGATAACTCATGGATAAACGCGGCTCGACATGAAAGCGATCACCCGCGCTAAAATAACTGCTCCGCATGCCCAGACGAATATCTGTTGCAGAGCCGGGCTGCCAGTGATCCTGCACATACGCCGATAGCAAATTGGGCTTCAGGCTCAGGTCGAATTGGCTTCCCCGGTTAAATTCCTGATAAAATTTAAAATCGTAATGGGTAGCCAAAAATCCACCACTCAAGGCGTGATCGTGCGCTGCAAACCAATCCACATCGCCTTTGATGGTAAAATCGGTAATACTGTTGGAAAGCAAAATGGGCGTATCGAGAATATTCAGCTCTATCTTACTGGCATAATTACTGCCCGCCACCACAAAATTGCCAAATAGCGCGGGCGAAAACACATGTGTCCATTTGCCCAGAAAAGCCGTATTCCCCCACCGAATGCCGAAAAACGAATCCTCGTCAACATCAAAACTCAGATCATCTCGGCCAAAATACCCACTTATCTGCACTTTGTCATTATCCGAAAAATCCTGATTGAGCTTGGCATTTAAGTCGTAAAAATAATACGTGGGAACATCTGTGTCTTCATTCCGAATGAAAGACAATAGGGGATCGATATAAGTGCGCCGCCCCGACACCATCCACGACCCCTTTGGGGTTGGGCCTTCGAGTGTCAAACGCGCAGCAATAAGACTGACCCCCCCGCTGGCATCAAATCCCTTGCGATTGCCATCCTTATTGTGTACATCGAGCACCGACCCCAAACGACCGCCGTATTTCGCGGGATAAGCCCCTTTGTGCAAACTCATATCCCGAATGGCATCGGGGTTAAACGTAGAAAAAAAACCAAATGCGTGCGATGGATTGTAAAGCGGCATTTGATCCAATAATATCAAGGTCTGATCTGGCCCACCACCGCGAATATAAAGCCCTGAACTGATATCCGACGCGGCCTGAATACCGGGCAAAAGGTGTAATGAGCGCAAAATATCCGCCTCACCAATAGCTGGCATCTCGCGGATTTTTGCCGTTTCGACCTCGACAAAACCCGGCTGAATGCGTTGCTCTTCCTCCTCTCGCTTGCCCTCCACCACGATCTCCTCCACGACTATTAGCTCGGGTTTGAGTTGCACATCGAGCCGCCTTGTTTCGCCCGTTCGAAAACTCAACGTATCCTGAAAACTGATATACCCGATATAAGAGATGGTCAACACATAGGGAATATCCTCAGGAACCCCTTGAATGGCGTAATATCCATTCACATTGCTCAGTGCACCAATGGGCCTGTCTGGCCCTTTTAACATTACGTTCGCATAGGGTAGCGACTCGCCATTGCTCTGATCCGCAATAAACCCACTCAGCGTTGCCGCACGAACAGACAGCGGCAACAACATCAATAACAGCACCCACAAAAACTTCATTATTGCTCCTTCTAATAACTTGTGAAATACATATCGCGCAACCGTCCATAGTGTATAACACCTCTCGACGGTTATAGTGTCACCAGATACTCCTTTTTGTGGCAACAACTTCCGACTCGCGCTGGGCAATTAACCGGATGCGCTCTTGAATGCGTGCGAGAATCAACCGCAACCGATCTCTATCGGCATCTGATAATCCGTTATTACGCCAGGGATCATCACCACTTCTTTTTTGCTTGGTCATCTGCACATTGATCTCATAAGTAAAAAAATCCATCACAACCGAAATGCGCGTGCGCCGCGAAACATCGAAAAAAGTCTGACTCGCATAACTCGACTCATGTCGCCAGCCCGTCGTGACCACACCGCCCACGGGATCAACCGTTTCTACCGTATAGCCTTCTTCGTGTAAAATAGTCACCGTGGCATTGGCAAATGCCACGGGAGAAATTTTTTCAACCGATCCCGAGATCGACACGGGATCAACCACATTGCAACCCAGCGCAAAACCCAATAAAAGAAGAATCGTAACGTATTTCATACTGTCCCCCTGGCTAAAAGTTTCAGGTTTTTCGGGAAGCGATAAAGACCAGCAACCGTTCACAACGCTACTGTCTCCTGACTGCAACTTTTGTGCCAGATGGGATCAAACTGAAACAAAAAATCGTAACATAATTATTTTTAATATGTTACAACAATTCTCCCAAATTATAATTCCAAAAAATAAATGTAGCAAAAATTCACACTGTGCGTCAATACCACAAAGAAAAAAGCCCCCTTTCTTTATGATTGGGGGCTTTTTTGATCATTCCGATAAAACTAAAAACAATTCCACATCGGCTTGTACCGCATTCCAAACATCTCTCAAGCCCCACACAAGGTTTTGCATTTTATCCCACACCAGGACAAATGTATAAGTATGCCTTGATACATGGCGAAAACCAAGATATGGCTGAAGGCGTTCTATGGTTGCTCGAGAGATGACAGGCATTCGAGACTCGGCTTTGCGTCCCATCTGAAGCAAAAGATCCTTGTGCCAGGATTCTCCCTCAGGAATTTGCCCATCAACTCGTTTGCCAATTGTCTGAAAAATATTTTCTACGCCATTGTAGAAAGATTGCAATACGGCACCAAGGGCTGTATATTCTATCAGCGTTGGCGCAATTGAACGAGAAGACTCAATGAGATCATCGTATTCGGAGAGCAATTTTTCAATCTGTTGCAATTCACGCCGTACCAGAACTCGGGTCCGATCATCCAACATGGATTAAAGTCGCTTCGCGTTCAAGAAAGGATGCCAGGTCGGCATCTGAATCCAGGTCTATAAGGTCTGTGGACCGTGTAAGCTCTAAGAGCAGCCTACCTTGCAGATTGTAAAATTTATCTGGTGGACATCCTCTGACTGCAAAATCGATATCAGACCGTTCAGTAACACGTCCTTCAGCAACAGATCCCAAGATATAGATAGATTTACATCCTTCGGACTTCAATATATCCACTCCTTTTTCAATATCTTGCATTATTGTATCTGACAACTCTGGAAGACTGTCAACAATTGCCATTCTGCCCTCCACCATTACCCATAAAATAATGGAGCCATCCAGCGGATTCGAACCGCCGACCGCCTGATTACGAATCAGGTGCTCTACCAGCTGAGCTAGGATGGCTCTAAGATATAAAAAATTACTGTTCTCGTTCCATGCGAAAAATACACAAAGCATTAAAGGCTGTCAAGAAGGAAGAAAAAAAGGAGGTACCAATGAAATTTGTCGTCGCTGTCGATTGCGAAGGCGTAGCCTGTGGCGTGGGATCACCTGGCGCGTCATTGAACTCTTCTCGAAATTTAGAATTCGCCAAATTACAGGCCACGCGAGAAGCGGATGCGGCTGTCCGCGGATTATTTGCAGCCGGTGCAGAACAGGTCATTGTATGGGATAATCACGGCGGGAGCTTGAATCTGAATTACGATCTCCTGGACGAGCGATGCGATATTGCACTCGGCGTGGGATTTGAACACCGATTTCCCGGCATGGATGAATCATTTGATGGTGTGGCGTTTGTCGGTTATCACGCCATGGACAATACAACTGATGGCGTGATGTGTCATACCTTCAGTTCCGCGACGTATCAATGGATCAAAATCAACGGACGGGAAGTTGGAGAGATGGCCATAGACGCGGCCGTTGCAGGAGAGCGAGGGGTACCAGTCATTTTTGCCTCAAGTGACGACAAGGGAACCGCGGAAGCCGAGTGTTTTTTCCCCGGCGTTGTCACAGTCACAACCAAGCAGGGGATGGGATGGAATTGCGCGGTGAGCAAACACCCCAAACGGGTAGTAAATGAAATCTATGAAACGATTCAGAACGCCGTGGCCAAACGCAACGCCATAAAGCCCTTTGCATTTTCATCGCCACTCACTATGGAAGTGCGCTATAAACGGTTCGAATCCGCGCAGTCGGCCAGCCGCGGATTTTCCGGCGCAGAGCGCGTTGATCCCTATACTGTGAGGCGAACACTGCAATCCATCCAGGATTATTATTGAGAATATGCAAAAGCACAGGAGAAAAAATGAAAATTCTGCTCGCAGCCTTCAAACAAGAAACATCCAGCTTTAACCCGGCGCGCACGCCCTACGATATGTTCGACGTACTATTTGGTGATGAACTCCTCGCACTGCGGGGCAGCAATACCGAAATCGCCGGCGCGCTCGACATCTTTGCCGAACGCGCAGACATCGACTTAGTACCCATCTATTCGGCATCATCTGTATCCGGCGGGCCAGTCGCCGACGCGGACCTCGACAAGCTCATGGAAGAACTGCTCACAGGCATTCGCAACAACGCACCCGCAGACGGAATGCTCATGGTCTTTCACGGCGCAATGGCTGGCGAAACCGAAGTCGATCCCGAAGGACATGTCCTCACCGAAATCCGCAACATCCTGGGCGATGTGCCCATTGTCACCACCTTTGACCTGCACGGCATCATCACCGACCGCCTCATCGAACAATCCGACATTATGGTTTCCTTTCACACGTATCCACACATCGACATGTACGAAACCGGGCAACGGGGAGCGCGCAACCTGCTCGCCCTTCTCGATGGCAATGTCAAACCCACCGTCGCCCACATTCGACTGCCCATGCTCGTGCGAGGCGACGAACTCATCACCAAAACCGGACGATTTGGTCAGGCCATCCATTGGTGTGGGGAAATAGAAAATTCCGAAGGAGGCCTGGGTAGCGGTGTCTATATCGGCAATCCTTTCACCGATGTACCCGACCTGCGCTCCAACGTCATTGTCTTTACCGACAACGACCCCGAACGCGCACAACGCGAAGCCAAACGCATCGCCCAATACATGTGGGATAATCGCGACCATTTCACCGCACCACTCACTGCGATTCCAGACGCCATACGTCTGGCAGAAGAAACCCGGGGTCTCACCGTCTTTTCCGACGCTGCCGATGCCACATCTTCGGGCGCATCAGGCGATAGCAACGCCATTCTCAAGGGCCTATTTGAACACAATTATCAAGGCCGCGCACTCCTGCCCATTGTCGATCCCCCGGCTGTTGAAGCGGCCTTTCGCGCAGGTGTGGGCACCACCATAACCATTCCCATTGGCGGTGCCATAGACAAAGCGCGTTTTTCCCCCATCGAATGCGAAGTCTATGTCCAACTCCTCACCGATGGGGCATATATTACAGGCACGGGCACATCGGGACATGCGGGCAACACGGCTGTTCTCCAGGCCGGGACTTACAGCATCATGGCGACCACGCGCCCGGTAAGCATCATGGATCGCAAAGTCTTTGAAGCGCGCGGCCTCGACCCGCGAGACTTTGACCTGGTCGTGTGCAAATCGCCCAACGGCTTTCGAGTTCACTTCGAAGAAATAGCCGCCCGAATCGTACCTGTTGACGCACCCGGCTCCACCAGTGCCAACTTAAAATCCCTGCCCTTTACCGAATGCCAGCGCCCTATATACCCACTGGACGATGGCGTACAACCGCCACGAGAAATAGACGGATAGTATGACACACCTGCTATGTCAAATCTGTGGAAAAACCCGTAGCGCCAACACCTTGCAGTGGCGCTGCACCTGCGGTGGTCTCTTTGACCTCCATTTTGAGGCCGCGCTCTTCGTTGACGCACTTCCCCACCGACCGACCACCCTGTGGCGCTACCGCGAAGCCATTCCCATCAAAGACAACGCCCATATCGTCACCCTTGATGAAGGGTTCACACCACTGACACCCTTAACCATCGCCGGCAAATCCCTCCTCGTCAAACAGGACCACCTGTTTCCATCCGGCTCGTACAAAGACCGCGGCGCAACCGTTTTAATCAGCCATGCAAAAGCACTCGGCATTCACCACATGGTCGAAGATTCGTCGGGCAATGCAGGTGCAGCCATCGCGGCTTACGCAGCGCGTGCGGGAATTGCCTGCGACATCTACGTTCCCGACAGCACATCAGCGGCAAAACTCGCGCAAATCCAGAGCTATGGCGCAAACCTGTACAAAATCCCGGGATCGCGGGAAGACACCGCACAGGCGGTTCAAGACGCCGCGCAAAAACACTTTTATGCAAGCCATGTCTGGAGTCCCTTCTTCTTTCACGGCACCAAAACATTTGCCTATGAAATCTGGGAACAACGCAATTTCAACGCGCCAGATACACTCATCATACCAACGGGAAATGGAACATTGCTAATCGGTGCTTACATCGGATTCACGGACCTTCTCAAACAAAATTTGATCACCCACCTGCCCAAACTCATCGCCGTGCAATCCGCCCATTGCGCCCCTCTCACGCCCACCTGGACGGGCAAATCCTCTGCGACCATCGCCGAAGGCATCGCCATTGCAGAACCCGCCCGCGCAGCGCAGATCGTCCAGTACATTGATAAAACAGGGGGCGACATCCTCACCGTTGACGACAACGAAACGCACAACGCCCAAAAACTAATGGCCGAAATGGGCTTTTACATCGAACCCACCTCGGCCACAGCCATTGCAGCGTTTGTGAAATACCCATCTCAAAAAGACGAAATCGTCGTCGCCCCCCTCACGGGACATGGTCTAAAGTCTTTGGGAAAGTAGAGGCTAAAGATCGGCCTCAGGAATAGCAGCTAACAAAGATGAGGAAATCAGCAAAATTAATATTGCCATCGCGATTCAAGTCCATACGACCGTCAAAGCCTTCGTCTGATAAACTTTTCCCATAAACCGCAACAAATAACAAAAAGTCGTCAAAATTCACTGCCCCATCGCCATTAAAATCGCACTGGACAAGAGGCGTATTATTCTTCGTGTTATTCACCAATATCACATTATCCAATATCTCGATGCCATTGCCCTCCAGACCGACTACGGAATGTTGAATTTTACAATTTTTCAAGGTCACGGAGCCGTAATTGCGGATGCCATACCAATCGCCGGCTTTTGGTCGAGATGAATGCTCAGTTATTTGCCCTTCAAATGCGATTTGCTGCCCTCCTGAAGCATCGGCATTTATCGTTCCGTAGTTCACAATATCGACTCGCGATATATCCTCTATATCGTGAATATCTATATTGGGATACGCACGGATCACCGTTCCTTCCTCAATCGTCAAGGTCGCGCCAGGATACACCACAATATCACCCATGAGGTCAATGGTATCTCGCCAGGTAACCGCTTGAAGAATGGGGTAGTGATGAAACTGGGTATGAGGAATCTTTTTACTGTCATAACTGCCGGTTTCAAATTTATTCCAGTTGCTTTTGTGAAACGGTCCCACAGGAGATTTATTTTGGACAATCGCAGTTATCGGTAGCCAATCCAAAGGCGAATCCACTTCGAGTTCGCCCCATCTTACTTCGGCCCCCAACCAACTCATGTCTGCTGACAACCCCATATTATGGGCGTTATCTCTATCGGGCGTGGGCAAAAGCACCAAATCATAATATTGTGCGAGATCGGGATTTGTGTTCTCATCAACCACAGTACTCAAGACAATCCCACGGTTTGTCAGATGTTCCGTAAGATCAATAAACCATACGCTTCGGGGATAATCACCACCGGTTGGAAAACTGCCATGGGAACCTGCCCCTATATAGACCACGGGATGCGTGCCACCTTCTGCCGGAGCAAATTCTTTCTGAGGATTGAATTTTCTGCCGCCCTTTTTTATATAACTTAACCTGTCACCGTGAAACGAGTAGTTCACGCCAAAAAGCTCCGCCTTAGCGGTATCGCGGTCTGTTATAATGACATCAATGAACGGCCAATCTCCTTCGTGGTTGTTTTTCCAATCATTAAAAGGATAAAAGTAATAATACCGTATTGTAAATTTGTCGTGATATGCGGGAACACTGCTCTCAATCTGAAAAATATGCGCGTATGCTGTATTCTTAAAATGCGTTCCAGCGCGAGGATGAATAGTATTTTCATAATAGTGATACCAGTTTTCCTTGTCATCGCCTTTTTCCTTATTGCCGGGATAGTCAAAATGTGGATCGAAAAAAAGAGCCGAATCTACCTGTGCTATTTCTGCTATCTCTATAGAACTTATCTTTGCAGAACCTTCCTCTATGGGATCTATTTGGATTGCTACCTGTACAGGACCTGCTTGGGCAGAACGGTTTTCTAACACTTTTAAGACGTCTAACAATATCGTATCCCGATAAATGAACTCTTTGGATAAAAAAGCAAATTCATTTTTTGAAAAATCGACTTTGGGAAGCGAATTGAATTTGGGAAACGCTTTTATTACATCTGAATATTTGTAATTTCCGATATTCCCTTGACCGTATTTCCCTTCCGTTGTTCGGCCATAGACTTTCACTGAAAACCAAAGGTTAGCAGCGGATTTCGCGCCCATGATTTCTACGGGTTCAGGGAATATTACTCTGCGGCCTGGGTTCTCTGGTTCTTCTGCCAAAATCAAAATTGGAGAAAATTTCTCGGCGAGCAGTTCGTCTTGCGTTTTGCTATCGGCAAGACTCGAAAATACAAAGAACAATATCGTCGCTATCCCTATCCTGTAAGCCCCACCACGGAACAAGTTTTGTACAAATTGTAAATCCATAATTCCATCTAAAAAATTACTAAGGCGGATAAGCCGCTACACTCGCCAGGAAATTTTCTCCCAATCCTCATCCTCGCATTGTTGCACGTACTCGCGCACAATTCGCATCGCATTATCGGGGCTGCCCGAGCGATCCATATCTACCCAATTTATCGCATCGCGTTTTGCGACCATCCAGCTTTTCAAAATTTCAAAAGGAGCACCTGTTTCGAGATCTGATTCCGATTCCCCTAAAAAGTAAAACTCGTGCAACGCCTGCTCTGCCGCTTCCCAATCGCACAGATCTTTACGCGCACGCATCTGGACAAAAGATGTATCATTCACAACACAAAACAACTCTACGCATTCCGACTCAGCCGACGGCAGAATCAGCACTATATTTTTCAGATTACCCAATTCCGCATCGCGCTTGTGTACATCGAGCTGTGTATTAAACTCGGGCTGGCACAGCGCGATCAGTTTCGACTCAAGCAGAAGTGCCTCAAGCTCAGACCCTACCGTCTCCACCTCCATGGACCATATCCGATCCAAAATACGCTGCGTCTTTTTCGGTCGCTCTGATCTTCTGGCAAAATAACTGCCCACGCGCCTACGCAAATTCACTGCCTTGCCCACATAAATCACGCCACCCTCGCGATCTCGCATAATATAAACCCCCGGCAACTCGGGCAACGCGTTTAAAAATACCTCGTCAAAAGCATACGCATCAAAATGTATTGGAACGGGATCTGGATACAGTGCAGTAGTCACTGCTTCAACAGTATTAAGACCTTCCTCTTCACACCGCTCCAAAAGATCCAACAAAATATCGGCCTGCAGACTCGCCTCCCCTTCAGCTCCGCGATCCGACACAAAAGACAGCCCCATAGTAGAAGCCAGATCCTCGACAGAATGCAACTGCACATCGGGACAAAAACGTCTCCCCAGCCGAAACAGACAAATCCCGGAATCTACGACATCTTTACCCATCATCAGGCGACTCATCCTATTCAAATCTCTCCGCATCCTGGACCACTGAAATCCCACAGGAATCGCATCTCTCATTCCTTCGGCATAAGAATCCAAACTTTCCTCCCGATCATCCATGCGAACCCGGACCGTGGAAAACAGCGTCTCGCGTCCCCCCATCTGCACCTTGCGCCCTGCAAGTTCATAAACCTCAGCATCCGCAGATGCGACCACTCCGAAACAAAAAAAAGAAACCTCCTGCAGGGTCTTACCCTGTCCCGGAGGTCTTAAATACCACAGGCCACCACGGTCACATGCAAACCGGGGATCATCATCAATAGCTGCACGCACCACTTTATCGGCTATGGAACCGCGTGCGCCGTGTAACCCCAGTGCCTCAGAAGCCAGCACCTCTGCGTGTACACCCGTATCGCGCTGCTCTAAAAAAGCGTAGATGCGATCCTTAACAGTTTGGTCCACAGTTTATCCTATCGGGATTTGCGCGCAATCGCACACAACCATTCGCCATCTTCTATCATCTCATCAATCACCAGATCGGTCCTGTCCAGCACCGTGCAAAATGCCTCGCGCTCGCGGTGCAAAATACCCCCCAAAATCGCGTATCCTTCGGGATGCAGTCGCTTTGCCAATTCCGGAACCATAGGCAATAAAATACTGCTGATAATATTTGCAACCATCACATCAAAAATCCCCGATATCCTATCGACAGAACACTGCATCAAAACCACCTGTGCATCCACATCATTCAAAATACAGTTGGCCCGGGCATTCTCAATCGCATCCGCCTCAATATCCACAGCCGTTACTTCAGACGCCCCTAACTTCACAGCCGCAATGCTCAAAATCCCCGATCCCGTCCCGACATCCAGCACCCGATCCCCTGAAGTTATCTTCTTCTCTAAACTCAAAAGTGCCAGACGCGTTGTCTCGTGATGCCCGGTACCAAATGCCATTTGGGGATCAATCGCGATTGTAAAACCGCCCGGGGGATCGGGCACCCTGTCCCACGGTGGGCAAATTGCCATGCGAGGGGAGGGATAAACAGGCCGAAAAAAAGAACGCCACGACAGTGTCCAATCCGTATCGGGCACCTGTTCAAAGCGGCACTCATAGGGTACGAGAGCCTGTCGTATCTCTTCCTCATTTTGCTCCGCCCCAAAATACGCAGTCAGCCGAACCCCATCGCTTATATCTTCCTCCACCACACCACAACATCTCAGTTCAAACAACTGGGCAGACGCGATTTCAACCCTTGCCCGCGGGATCACCACAGATACTTGAAAATAGGTATTCACTTTCTCACCACGAATGTGTGCGATGACCCTGCCCTGGAAACCATATCTGATCGACAAAAAACGACAGGATCACGCCCAGAGCATGGCCTACGAGCAGACCCAAAAATAGGGGACGCAAACGCCGATAGAGATCCACACCGCCTATGCGTAAAATGATCGATTTGATGCCCCATGCCATAAAAACGGAAAAAACTGAATGAACGGCATGCGTCAGCGGCACAACCATGCCAATGGGCGTGAGGGGCCACCAGGTAAAGCGGTAGCGCATCAGACTCACCGCAGCAAAAATGCCAACGCCCAACAGCAAAAACAGGGGGCGCTCACTCTCCCATTTTTCTTCGCCCTTCAGGGCTTTTACCAGCCCATCATAGGTTCTCGGCGGATAGCGCGTAAATGGAAAATCGTTAAAATTATACGCCCCGTGCAAATAGCCCAGATAAAGCGAATAGGCAATTGCAGCACCAATACCAATCACGAGCGTCAGTCCAATGCCCAGAACCAGCAACTTCTTATTTCTTCCCGCCATATCTGCAATGCGCGCCGCATGCACGAGCGGGGGCATAAACATCGCTTTGCTCTGTGAGCGCACCGAATCGACCAAGCGCAATGCCGTCAGCGTTGAAGCATCAAATGATTTGGGTCCAAAAATAAAGGGCAAAAGGCCATTGGGCGTCATCGGCATGCTAAAATAAATCACGCCTGTCTCGGCAATCACCCGTGCCGTGCCCAGATAAGTAATAAAAATACCCAGCGTAAGAGCAATCGCAACAGCCCAGCTAATACCCACAGCCTGGAACCAGAAAATCAGAAAAATCAGACTAAAAATTAGGCCAAACGCACACGCGCGATACGAAAGCATCTCATCTGAATCATCGATCTGCCGCCCCCCGCGAAACGCTTTGACAAATACATCGCGAATGTGGAACCTCGCCATCCACAATCCAAATAAAACCATCGCCACAAACGCGCCCCCTGCTTGTAGCGAGGTCGTCGCATCTGCAGCACTGCCTTTATTGCTCAGATTAATCCCCACGCGCCTGTAAAACATAGCTTGAACACAGTAAAACAAATAAAATACCCAGATGGAAAATAGCACATCCAGGTTGGCAAAATAGGCAAAACCCACAGTATAAAAATTAAACCGCACGTGGATGCGAGGGAAATACACGCCCATGGGCATCCACCCCGGTCCCAGGCTGATAACCGGAAATCCGGGCGAAAAATAACTGATGATATTCCAGGACAGGATGAGAAAAGGAATGGCCGCGCCAAACAGAAAGAACTTATTCTTCAATAGGGGTACTCTGTGCTCTGCCTCAGCCAGATCGCCTGCCGGATGCAAAATGGGATATGCCAATCGCTCGTGCTCTGCCCATTGCTTGCGCAACATCACCGCCAGACAAATACACCCCACCACAATAGCTGCAATAAACGTCATCCAGCCAAACAAAGGCACAAACCACACGCCCCAGGGAATGGGCATATCCCGGCTGGGCATGCCCTCAAACAACCACTGCATGGCCCCGCCTTCGTTAGAGGGAATCAACCAGTTCGGCAAATATTGGTGAAAATAACTTCCCCATTGATTCTCTGGCGTGGCGAGATAATAGGGAATGGAAATCATGCCCAAAAAATAACTCGTCAACCCAAAGGCGGGAACAGCAGCCCCCACCAATCCCATCGCCAGAATCGCCCACACTTCAGTACTCGTCAACGTCCAGGGGGCCTGCCATCGACGCGCGATTGCATTGCCCAGAGTCAACACCACATAAGGCGCGAACAACGCGATCGGAAAATGTGTGATATTCATACGCGCGGTGTGGGCGATATACTCGACATACGTATTCCACCCAATCACCAGCAACGCGAGTGCCAACCCCACAATGATCGACCGCGCAGTCACACCTTCCCGCGCGGCGAGTGCATCGCGATCAACGATTCCCTCCCCAAGTGCCATCGTATAGTATTTCCTCCTGTTTTAGATATCACACCAGTTCTTCAGGGCTTCAATTTTTCAAAAAATCGTTGGCGATCCCGCTGAAAAACAACCCGCAATTCTTCTGCGACCTCCACGAGATGCGAGAGTTTATCAAATTCCAATTCTGAAAGATATGCATGCCTGAAAAAATGTCGAAATCGGCGCAATTCATCTAAGAAGGTAAAAGCCTCTTCAGATATACATGCAGGGCGAACCCCCTCAATTGTCAGGCGCATTCGGCGCAACAAATCTGTGTGATAACGCTCGCCCGCGATATTATTTTCAAAAAATTGGGCAACCGTTTCGAACACCTGTTCAAAAACGCAATAGAGGTTGTGAAGCTGATATCCCATGCTATCGAGACTTTCTGTGCGATTGCCAAATTCGGAATGTCGTTCCTCAATGCGCGCATAGATCTGATCAATCTGTCCACAGAGATCTTCTACTTCGGCCTTCAACAGAGCGTATTTTGCCTCATCCATAGATCTTCATTCCTTTTTCCCGAAAGAGATCGGCAGACATATGCAAATCCAGATCAATCACATCCACATCCCGTTCAACAACATCTTCGATGACCTTCATTACATCCAAAACGCGCTCAGAAGCTCCACCAATCGCCACATCGACATCGGACTTGTGATCCCATCGATAAAAATAAAGAAGCGATCCAACGATAAATGCCTCGCGCACGCCATACTTCTCTCGACAAACGTGCAACGCACTCGCCACTTGATCTATAAGCGCGACACGCTCCCTATTTCTCTGCCCGCGTCTTGACTTCAACGCTCTATCGAGAACATCTGTCTCAAACATATCGCTCACCTTGATTGGGGATTAGTAGTTAGTCCTCCTGATCCCACCGTCTGCAATATATACAAATACACAGAAGGGAACAATGAGCAATGAATAAAAAACTCCCGACCTCTTTCAAGGCCGGGAGCAATATCTTTTCCGCGGTAACCGATTTTATCTAAAAAACACCGACACGCCACCCTTCACAAAATGGCGTTTGATACGATCTTCCCCTGCAAATAAGACCGAATACCCATACATCGCGGTCAGAGCCGTGTGTTTTGACAGCACCTGGCGCGTACCTGCGCCACCGCCCAATTCACTGACATTGCCCCATCCCCAAAAATCGCGTGCGGCAAAGGCTTCTACAAACGGAAAGGTGCGCCTTTTAATCTGGATGGGAATATTCAACCGATAAAAACCCGACACCGAAGACCCAAACCCGTCATCCACCGTCAAATAACGCCCCCGAGCATCTATCGTTGCATTGTCCAGCACTTGCGTTAGATCATCCCGGTCGGGAGAATCGAGACCGGCGCGCCGGTCATATTGTCTATTGCCCGCAATAAAAGAACCGCCAATTTGATGCCATCGGCTAAGCGAATAAGCCACTTGAATCCCCGCGCGATAGAACAAGCCGCGATTGGAAAACCGCACAGACATAACCGGCGTCACTTCCAACTGTCCCGCGCGAATAGGACCTATATTGACCTCTCCTTCACCCGTTTTTTCTTCTTCACCGACCACATCGGCCTGGGCAGGTGCGCCCAACGCCAACAGCCCGGCAACCGTACACATCAGCCAGTATTTCATAGCATCTCCTCCTGAAAGGTTCTTCCCCGGCACTTAAATTAAAATATCCAAAAGAACCCCGACTGTCAATGGCTCTTATCCACAGCCAATGCCAATACACCGTGAACTTTTTGAAAACACGCATGTATTGACTTGACGTACCTTCGTATTCCCCATTAATTGTTGCGCTGGCACGCGTGCCGCATTTTCGAAAGGACTCTCATGGCAAAAAAGGCATTGATCACCGGCATCACGGGACAAGACGGTTCTTATCTGGCAGAACTCCTGCTCGATAAGGGCTACGAAGTACACGGCATTGTCAGGCGCGTGGCTCTCGAAGACCCCGAACACCGTCTCGGACGCATCACCCACTTGCAGAACAAAGTGGAACTCCATCCCGCATCGCTCGAAAGTTTTCCCAGCATCTACAATGTCGTGCGTATCATCCACCCCGACGAATGTTATCACCTCGCAGCACAAAGCTTTGTCGATACCTCTTTCAAAGACGCATTCTCAACGCTCAATATCAATATCAATGGCACGCACTATGTCCTCGAAGCCCTCAATGAACTCGTGCCCAAATGCCGATTCTATTTTGCCGGATCGAGCGAAATGTTTGGCAAAGCCGAAGAAGTACCCCAAACAGAAATCACGCGCTTTCATCCGCGCTCGCCCTACGGCATCTCCAAAGTCGCGGGATTTGACCTGACCCGCAACTATCGCGAAGCCTATGGCCTGTACGCCGCCAGTGGCATCTTGTTCAACCATGAATCCCCACGCCGGGGATTTGAATTTGTCACCCGCAAAATCACCTCCCACATCGCGCGCATCAAACTCGGGCAAATCGGCAACCTCTCCCTCGGCAACCTCGACGCCAAACGCGACTGGGGGCACGCCCGCGAATACGTCAAAGCCATGTGGATAATGCTCCAGCAAGACGCGCCCGACGACTATGTCATCGCAACCGGCGAAACCCATTCGGTGCGCGAATTTTGCGAAATTGCCTTCTCACACGTCGGCCTCGACTATCGGGAACACGTTCAGATCGATCCGCGATTCTTGCGCCCGGCCGAAGTCGATCTGCTCATCGGCGACTGTACCAAAGCCAAGGACAAACTCAACTGGACTTATGACATCTGCTTTGAAGACCTTGTAAAAGAAATGGTTGACGCAGACCTCAGATTATTCTCAAAAAACTCATAACCAAAAGGAGCATAATATGTCTCGCATCGGACGCGCCGCAGTAATGAGCGGCGAAAAATTTGAAATACGCGAATATCCCGTTCCCGATCCAGAACCGGGATCGATTTTGCTCAAACAAGAACTCGCCGGCATCTGCGGCACAGACCTGCACAACTGGGAATATCAGCGATTGCAGGGCGAGATCATTCTCGGTCACGAAAATGTCGGCATCATCGACAGCCTGGGATCCGGCGTGGAAACCGATTACCTGGGCAATCCCATCGCGCCCGGAGATCGGGTACTCTTCGCACCCGGCACAAATCGCGGCGCGTACGGTTTTATACAAGCCGAAGAGTCCCCCTATTTGCGGGGCGGATTTGGCGAATACATCTACCTGTGGAACCCCGATACAGTCGTGCTCAAAACCGATATGCCCGCCGAAGTTGCGGTCATCACCGAGCCTTTTACCATTGGCGTACACGGCGCAATGCGTTCCGGCTTGCAATTTGGCGACACCGTCGTCGTACAGGGATCGGGAGCCATTGGCCTGCTCACACTCGTCGCCGCAAAAGTCAGCGGCGCGGGGCGGCTCATCATGGTCGGTGGTCCCAAAGGGCGTCTGGAACTGGCAGAGCGACTCGGCGCAGACCTCACCATCGACATCGCCGACATACCCGACCCCGACGAACGCACGAAAATCGTGCGCGAAAACACGCCCCGCGGCGAAGGCGCCGACGTCGTCTTTGAATGCGCGGGATTTTTGCCTGCCATTCCCGAAGGCGTCACATTCCTGCGGCACAGCGGCACCTATGTCGCCATGGGCCATTTTGTCGATGTGGGATCTTTTGACTGCAACCCCAACCAGATGTTTATGCGCCGCAACATGCGCCTCGAAGCCGTGTGGGCAAGCGCGCCCGAACACTTTGTGCGCGCACTCCCCATCCTCGAGCGAAACGAATACGCCTTTGCAGACCTCGTCAGCCACACCATACCCATTGACCGCGTAGCCGAAGGATTCAACGCCCTGCACAGCGGATACCATCTCGACGGCAAAGACACAATAAAAATTGCAATAAAAGGCGGGTTGGTATAAACTAAACAACGCAAAAAATAAAAAACGGCGATGGACATAACATCCACCGCCGTTTTTTTGTTTAAGGGTTAATCAGAAACTAATCGCGGCACTCACCATCTGCACGGGATCGGTGAAAGACGTATTGAAATGCTTGAACGCATAATCGATGCGAACGCCTTTTCCGGCCTCGGTTTTGTAATCAATGCCGCCACCGAACGAATAATCTTCCAGATCGTGGTTGTTCTTATACCCACCGCGCAGGGCAAAACCCATCGCAGAGGTCGCCTGCTTGAACCGATATTCTACACCCACAAGCGTGCGCTCGTCGAAATCTATCGGACTGTCGATCTCGGTGACGAGATTCAGATGATGCGGCACAGGGGTTCGGCCAAACGTCGAAATCAGATCGAAGACAAAACCCAGACGGAATGCCCGGGGCAACTCGAAATGCTCGCGCTGAAACTGAGACTCCCCTCCCGGACTGAAATTCCGCACACTCATAGCAATCACCAGATTCCGGAATCCCGTATTGAAATAGGTCCCAATATCCACGGCAAAAGCATTGAGATCATTCGACTGCGTTTGCCGACTACCGGCGACAAAGACATCACTTGATCCCAGCCCCTGATGAGCAAAACGCGCCATTGCCCCTACTGAAAACCGATCGGTAATCTGAAAACCCCAGCCTGCAGACAGGGCGTAATTCGTCGTGGTAAATGGACCCGTCTCGGTGAACCCCACACTGGCTGGATCGGGATTGATTGCAGTGCCGTTGATCTCTCCCGCGCTGTGCGTGACAAAGCCCACGCCAAAGGTACCCGGTGCATTCGGAATTTTGAAAACCGCACCGGCAACCTGGTGATTTGTCTCAAAAATCCATTGGGCATGGGTAAAAAACGCCTGCCGTTCGTGTACAAAACCCAGCAGACCCGGATTTAGAAACAGCGCACCCGACGCATCGCCGATCAGGCCCGCGCCCGCATCGGCCATCGCGGCTCGCCGCGCATCTGTGGAAAATCCGAGAAACACAAAACCGCTCTGTGCGGATTTCACGCCCGAAGGTCTGACTTCTTCCTGATTGGGATAAATGGGTTCCAGATCGCGAATCTTTTCGCCGCCGAGAACCCGGGGATCTTCAAATTGTGCATTGGCCTGCACGCCGGAAAGGACGAATGCCAGCAGACAGACCCAGATAATATTATGTAATTTCACAACAACCTCCTCGTCTGACCTACCGAATAACCACGAACTTCTCGATATCGGTTTCGCCCGTGTCGGGATTGGTAATATGCGCTACGTACACGCCACTCACAATGAACTGATTGTTATCATTTGCCATCAGCGGCCACTCCTCGTCGCCCGACCCCGAAACGTGATCAAGCCGCGTGACCAAGTCGCCCTGAAGCGTAAAGATCCGGATAATAGCCCGAGCGGGCAGGTTCACAAAGAGCAATTTGTTGGGCTGTCCCGTGAAGTTAAAACCGCCATCCGACAAATTACCACCCAAAATACTGTAGGGATTGGGCACGACGCGAACGCTTGTCAGATCGTTGACGGGAGCCGAAAATGGACTCACGCCATTGCCGAGACCGCGCGTGGCGAAAATACTGCTCTCTTGCCCATCGGCATCCACAGCCGTCACCGCGTAGAAATACCGCTCGCCGCGCACGACATCGGTGTCGATATAACTGGTTCCCGTAATGGGCGTATTGCCATTGACCGCTATCGGCGGATCGGGCAAATTGGTTTGATGGCCGACCATCTTGTAGAGATTGTAGCCCACGGCATCGGAAACCGCTGACCATTCGATCTCATTTTGCGCGGGACCCGATCTGTAAGCCACATTGGAAGGCCACGACGGACCGAGCGGAAGACTCGGCGCAACCCCGATAGGCCACGATACTTCCTTTCCCTGCACAGTGCCATTGACCGTGCGGCGATCTCTCCATGCCTGTCGCGCCAGTTCCACGCCCTTCATCAGCGAATCCTGTCCACTATTGAGAAAAGCCTCTTTCTGCTCAAAGGAAATCGAACCATTGGCCCACTGCGCGCCAACGCGCTTGTTCTCATCTGCATGCGGGCCAGCCACAACCCAGGCTTCTACGATATGAACCCACTCCCCGGGTTTCATATCCCAAGGTCCCCAGGTCATCTGAAATGCCCACATATCGACAGACGTGGGTTGGTGGTCGGGCGCGTCACTCTGGAAAATGCGCTGGTCGCGCGTCGTGCCCGGCTCCACGATAAAGTCATAGACCTCGGGTCGGGTATTCCCATCTGAAGAGCGCCAGCTAGAGCCTTCAACGCGCTTTATCAAGCGAGGTTGAGAGGATTCAGAGTTTGGATCGTTGATAAACCAGTTGTTCCCATCGGACAAATCTTCAAAAGTCGTGGGATTTTGCGAGACGTAGAGCCAGACCTTGCCCTTGTATTCGGACTCTAAGAACTCGCCAGCCGAGATCCGCGCGGCCTTGGCCAGTTCGAGAGCCTCGTGACCTTCGGCGGGCGCGGGTTCGCCGCGATCATCACCATCCGAGCGGTATCCAGCTTTGTTGGCCGAATCGGCGTCTCTTGCATAGAAGAGCTTTTGCTCGTCGTCGTAAAAATAAAGCTCATCCCATTCGCCGAGCGCGCCGAGGTTTGCCGTGCGGTGGCGCGAACCAACTTCTACTGCGCCCTCATCCCGCACCTCGCCGGCCGGACCCTGTCCACCGCCTCTCTGGATGTACGCGTTTTGCCCGATGTAGAGATTCTCAAACACTGGATTTGCTGTGCTCGACTCGGGACTCGGCGCAGACCCGCGCGCGCCCACTCTTGAGTCGGGAACATTGGGCGGATCGGGGCGGCCATAACTCCGGATCAGGATAAACATATCATCCTGTTCTGGACTTTGCCAGGCATAGAGCCTGCGCCGCTCCGTGAGACCACCTGCATACCCCACCTCGAGCGGGATCAACAGATCGGCAGTCAGATCTGGAATCACCTGATCGAGGCGGTCGGGAAAAATCGTCCACAGCGTCTGCGACAAATTCACGCCATCCTGCGTGACAGTTGGCGGTTGGTTGCGGTAAATTTTTGGCGTGAGACCATCACCGAGTTCAAAATGCGTGCGCGTAAAATCTCGCGCGTCTTCCTTATAGTCGTTCACAAACTTTGTAAATGGCTTGCCCAGCAACTCGGGCTGGTCGCCCTGAAATGGCTCAAAATAGGAAGGAACATTAAAATTTTCTATGGCAAACTGCCACCACCCGTCCATAACCCGCGCATTTTCAGTACGGACATCCGGGTTGGTGAAACCCGTCGCTCGTCCACCCGGGGAATTGATGATGACGAAATAGTCGATACTGGGCCAGTTTCCCCACATCCTTCCGATCCATTGTGCGCTGGCATCGCTCAATGGCATGAGCAATGCCGCGAACACCAGAAGTGTTGTAAATCGTCTTTGTATCACATTTCTCTCCTATGCTTCAAGACGTAAACATGTAAAAAATTATAGATGCCCTCCCAGCCCTTCCCCGCACAGACAAAGCCCGAACGGGGAAGGAGGGGTAGGTCCCAAGAAATCAAAATAGCTTCTTAGAAACTAAACCTGGCGCCAAACGTAATGTCCCGCCGGTCACTAAAGAGGAGCGAAGGCCGTCGTATATCCGGGAAATCTAAGACATCGGTACCCGGTCGCTTGCCTTCTTGCAATTTGCCATTTGAATCTACTGTCCAGCCTATCGATTCCATATACGCGCGGAAGCGATTACCGGTATTCGTGCCGGAATATACAAAGGCCTGACCACCGCCGAAGCTCCCCACGCCTCCTCTGGGCGTGTCTTCGGGCGCAGTCCCAAAAATGTCGCTGCGATTGCCACCGCCCAGTGTGTGCGTATTTTTGAAATTGAGCGGGTTGGAAATTTCAACGAACAGCATAGGCGATCCCGGCATATCGAACATCTTGGAAATGCGCAGATGCGCGGCGTATTCATCAACCCACTGTGCGTTGAGCACATTAATCAGCGAAGCATCCGCATTGCCCGGGTTGTAGTTAAACCACTCACCCGCCTCGCGATCAAAGTAGAAACCGAGATTCCAGCCGCCCTTGAGCATCCTCTGTTCGCCGCCGTAATCGAGGGGCGTTCGGAAATTGCCACCCAACTTTATCTGGGGCTTTGCCTTGAATGGCGGCGCGGCATGATTCGGACTCCATTCAAGCACGGTTCTCGAAGGCGTTGAAACCGTCTTCGCATCGCGTATATCTTGCCACGCTGTGTTGCGAACCCGCGCCTGGCGAATATCATAAGACAAGAAACCGGTAAAGAACTGGCCCCGCGTCTTCTGCAACTTCAGCTCTAGCCCGCGCGCATCAGTCACAAAGGCATTTTGCGTGTTGCGAGGCGCACCCGTGTTAAATGCTCCCCTGATCCGCACGGCAGGCCAGGCTTCGTTCTCGCCATCTTTGAAATAAACCGTTCCCGTCAAAAGATACTGCCCCTGGAAGCTGCGTTCATATCCCATTTCATACTGAATCGTGCGCTCCATCTTCATCCACGGATTGCCAAAAAACTCCAGCGACTGCCCCAAACCGCTCTGCGTGCGATACATATCGCGCGTATTCACAATCTGGTTAAAGTGCCCGTAGTTGATGAACATTTTGCTCAAATCCGTAATCGGATAAGACGCGCCAAAACGGGGGCTGAAAGCCCAGGTGGTTGGCGGACGCACCTTGCGCACCGCGCGATAAACAGCTTCGGCATCTCTGCCAAACCACGGGAAATGGGTTTCATTTGGAAGGTCGAAGTAAAGGTCGGGACGATGCCAATCCAGACGAACCCCGGCATTGACCACGATATCGCGATACTCCATCCTGTCCTGGAAAAAGACGCCGCCGAAGATCGGGGTTTTCACAAAATAGTTGTTGTGGTCACCCGTCGCGCCGCCCGAAGGTACATCCGATTCATTAAAAACGCCATCCCCGTTGATATCGCCACCGTTGGGCAAGTCCGGATCGCTGCGCCCGGTCCACGGAAAGACCACGTCATCGGTTGAACTGACGCGCGGGCCTTCGTACTCGTCCTTGTAAATGGGATCGCTGAATTCGGGAACCGCGGCTGGCACCATACCCCGGTTTTCGTGCAAATTGAAGTGATGCACCTGAACACCGGCTTTAATCTGGTGATGCGGGGTAATCTGGCTGGTGAAATCAGCCGTAATATCGAGATCATCCATGGTGGACCAGTCGCCTGCACGGCTATTGCCGCCACCGCCCTGCATTCGGAAAATATTGAGAATATCATTGCCACCGGGTTTGTAATTCCAGCCAAAGGGCGCTTCGTTCAAAATCACGGCACCCCGCGCTCTGGCCGCATCGGCACTATTCTCATCGACCTGTTCGCTCGAACCGTCTGTATGGATGGCTATTGCGGGCGCGTTGGTCAGTTTTTGCGGATGCCATTGCGTGGTCCAATCCGCACCGCCAAACCGCGCCGTCAAGTTGTAAAACGTCTTGGCCGACAAAGTGTGTGTCCAGGAGACCAACCCGTGATTGCGCTCAATTTGCATCTTCTGGAATTCGGCAGCGGGCATAAACATGCGCGAATGGTTATAGTTCTCAAAAACCGCCTGCTGTGTGCGCTGCGGCACGCCCACATTATTGCCCTGATGGCTCCCGTGCTGGAATCCCCGGATATACTGCACACTCAATTTGGTCGTGGCCGTGGGGGTAAACGTCAGCTTGAGTTGTGTGGTATTGTCCCGATAAGAAACCGTGCCCACATCAAAGGGATAGGCCATGCGCTCTTTGCGGCTCGACGCCGTGAACCCCACCTTGTCCTTCAAAATCGGGCCACCAACCGTAATATCCCACAAATAATCGTAATCGCGGTCTTCCGGGTTTGCGTTAAACGGACCATCGGCATACGGATCGTCTCCGTCATGACTCCGATGCTGCCACTCCCATATCCCCCTGGCCTGCTCAACCGTGGTAATGGGATCGCCACTTACGCCAGCCACCCATGTTCCGCCACCGGCTGTGCGATTTGCGAGTTCCTGATTCCAGCCAATAAAGTCCGGCTCACCATCTCCATTGCGGTCTTCGGTAGGCGTATTGGACTGAAAACGCCCCACATCCCACCAGTTTTCTTCAGCATAGAGATTTGGCCCAAAGTGCTTCTTGCCAGCGGGATTGTACGTGCCTTCTGCCGAAGTAAAAAATCGGCTGGGCTCTTTGGTCACAAAGTTCACAACGCCACCGCGGATATTCCCGTATTCGGCATTAAAACCACCCGTGAGCACCTGAACCTGCTTGACTGCGGTCTTTGAAAAAGATGTATAAGCGCGCTGATGGCGATTGTCCGCCGCGGTCACGCCGTCCATGTTAAAACCGATTGCCGTGGCGTTTTCACCGCGAATGGTAATCCCCCATGCATCTTTATCTAAACCCACCTGCGTGGCAACCTGATCCCGAATGCGTGCACCAACGGGAATTGTTTCGAGTTGCTCCTGCGTAATCGCCTGCTGCGCATACGATACGTCCATCTGAACCGGGTCGAGGTCGGCAGTCACCACAATAGCGTCCAACTCGACCGTCGATTCTTTGAGCTGAAAGTCAACCGTTGCGGTGCGGTCTAAGAGCACTTCCACTTCGGTCTTGGAAACGCTCTGATAACCCACGAGAGAAGCCCGCACTTCGTAAGTGCCCGGCGACACGCGCAAAATGAAATACTCGCCGTTGACATCGACCGTTGCGCCCATCGTTGTACCCTCCACAACGACATTGGCCCCGGGCAACGGCTCGCCAGTATCTGCATCTGTAACGCGCCCGGCAATCTTCCCCGTGGTCTGCGCCTGCAACCCAACCGGTAAGGCAAGCAACACTGTACACAACAGTGCCACCCAAAATCCCGGCGGGCGAAAAACATCACTGTAAACGTTCTTCATGCTCTACCTCCTTTGGGGTGAAAAAAACTGCGACGAAAAACTGATACGTATTTTATGATTCTACCTCGAATGTAAGTTTATGGACTCTAATTCCCATTGTCAAGCGGAAGTTCGCCCGTTATCTTATAAAAAAAAAGGAGGTTATAAAATGAAACTATCCAACATCAACACCACCGACATCACCGACGCAATCCGCCTGGGCTGCCGAATGATGTCCAATATCTTCAACGCGGACGACAACAACATCCCCTTCTTCAGTTCCGAAGTCAGCCCAAACCCGCAATTGCGGTTCAGCGGCGTCCACACCGAGTCCCACGTGCCCGGACGGCACCTCAACGCATTGCTCAACGCCGAAGACGCGGGCGGCATATCTGTGGATCCCAATGCAATTGAAAAACACGCCAACGCCGCCTTCTTCTCCTACAGCGGACCAGTCGCGCTTCCCCTCAACCGCACAGAAATCGATGGGCCGGTCAACAGCTTCACAACCCACAATGTGCGCGAAGCCTTCCACGCCCTGTACTCACTGGTCAAGTATAGAAATTCCGATCGCGCGCGCGAGATCGCCGAAAACAGCATCCGGGACATATTCGAGCTATTCAAACCTGATTCGGGTTGGGACTTCAATCGCCTTGAAAATGAGCACGGCATAGAAGTGCGCGAAAACACCTTTATCACCGGAATCGCGCGATCAATCGGTCCCCTGGTCAAATACTACCGCGCCACGGGCTACGGACCTGCACTCGAACTCGCCGTAATCCTGAAGGAAAAAACGACCCGCGAATTCTTCCTCGAATCGGGCGCTTACAACCGCGAGAGCTTCGGACCGCATACCCATTCGACAACCTGCGTCATGTCTTCGCTCGCACAACTCGCAGACCTTCTCGATGACGCGCGATTGCTCAACCGGGTCAAAGCATTTTACGACAATGGATTGTGGGAAATTCGCGATGAAATTGGATGGGTAATCGAGAACAGTGGAGATGAGGCGAGTCCTGATCGCGGAGAGATCAACAACACGGGCGATATTGTCGAAACAGCCCTGATACTGGGCAGAAAGGGATATACCGAATACTTCGAAGACGCCGAGCGCATCACGCGATGTCACATATTGCCCTCGCAATTGCGCGACAACAGCTTCATCGAAGACCCGCCCAATCCGCACAACATAGACGGGCTTCGCCAGGTCGCAGACCGGCATCTCGGCGGCTTTGGCTTCCCCGCACCTTATGGCCACGCGCCCCTCGGCTTCGAGCGAATCAGCTTCAACACGGACATCGTAGGCGGGGGCGTCGGCTCACTCTGCGAAGTCCTGCGCGAAGCCGTACGCACCGAATCCTCAATCCACCGGGTGAATCTCCACTTCGATCTCGAAACCGAACATATCAAAGTCGAGTCACCCTACACAAATGACTGCCTGAGAATCACGGTCAAATCCCCCGGTCCCCTGTATGTCCGCATCCCGACCTGGGTCGATCCGTCCGATATCGCCGAGCGCTCCACATACTCCAATGGGTACCTCTTAATCCCCGCCCCCCAGATCAACACCCCCATCGAAATACGCTTTCCCCTCACCGAACGCGAAATCGTATTGAAACACCGCACGCGAGACATCAAAGTGCGTCTGAAAGGAGATTCGGTACTCGCGATGGAAAATCACGGCGCCGATCTGACCTATTTTGATCCCATATAACGGTGGGCATGAAGTCACACAACGGTTAATACCGCAGTCACTCCCATCTTCTTCAAATACCCTTCATCCTGAACTCTGTAGTGAGCCTCGGCGCAGCGTCAACCGCAAGTAATCCTCTGTCGCCTCGAACTCAGGATCAACGCCGTTTTGCGCCCGCATCAGTGGAATGATCTTATTCCGCACCCCCATGCCGCGCGCATCGGAATAGCTATAGTCTCGCAATGTCTCGGAGATGAGCAAATTGCGGGGGATGCGCTGACCGGCGACCATTTTTTCAATTGTCATGCCATTTTGCAACGCACCGGGGCTTGTAATTTCAATGCGATCTGCGTAACGGGCCACCTCGATTTGCTCGTACCGCGTCCAGTCCCGATGCGTAAGCGCGTTGACAATGCCTTCGCGAAGCGCGTCCAGTGGATAGTGCCAACGCCGTTCCCTTCGCATAGACTCATCTACCTGCCCCGCCTCCTCGGACACGAATGGCCGCATCGCATCGGCAAGACGTTCAATGAGACCCTTTTCCACAAGTTCACGCCCCCCCGACAGCACCCGCCAGAGATCGACAAGCGGTCCTTCAATCACCTGATCGTCAAGAGCTTTATAAGTCTTTTCTTCCCCATCGAAACACATCCAGCGGATACCGGCATGGCGCAACAGGCGGCGCGGTCGATAGCCGAACAAAATCAATCCGGCGATCGTACAGACAGGCGGACCATCCTCCCGCTCGACCATAAATCCCAACGCGCAAAGTCGCTCATTCCACGCATCATCGGTCTCCGGTACATCTCGATCTCCGACAATAGCTGTGAGATAATCCACCAGCCTTTCCCTGCTCAACTCGCGAAGGTCGCTGCCAGAAACGGGCAATAATTCCGTGAATTTTTTATACATACCCACGTTCCATTCAATAACGCCAGTCTTCATGCGCGAGCGGCGCGCGGTTAAGCATGTCCCGATGCAAACGCCACTGAGGCATGAACGCATCCATCAAATCTCGAAACCGATCGCTGTGATTGCGCTCGAGTAAATGCACCATCTCGTGTACAAGAATGTACTCCAGACACATAGCCGGTTTTTTTGCCAGTTCTAAATTTATCCAGATGCGCCTATCCTCCACATTGCAGGAGCCCCAGCGAGTCTTCATCTTTTTAATGCGAACCTCGGCGACCTTCACATCAATTTTGCATTCCCATTTGACGAGAAGTGGAGGCAATTGGTCGCGGAGTTGGCGGCGATACCAGCGATGAAGTATCGCTTCCCGGGCATCTCGATCATCCCCCGGACGAATGCGCAATCCCAGTGTGGTGTTGTTAAGCAGATGAACCGCCGGACGACCGTCGCGCTCAATCACCTTAAGCCGATAGCGCCTGCCCTTAAAGTAGTGGCTCTCCCCAGTCACAAACTCCCGCTGGGATTGGCGATCCTGCTGCTCAAATTCTGACCGTTTCCGCCGAATCCATCCTATACGCGAAATAACAGCCAACCGCACAGCTTCATCATCGAGGCGCAGTGGCGCAGCCACCCTTACCCGACCACCGGGAGGATACACACCCACATGGAGATTCTTGATATCCTTGCGGACGACCTCTACTGGTATCCCACCTATGTCGATGCGATGGCCTTCCACCTCAGTAGTCCCGTTGATTTTTTACAATCGCAAATATCTGTTCCGCGAGATTTTCGTCGTCGAGTTCTGACTTGATTGCTCTGAGGACCTCGCGTTCCTTAACTCTATTTCCCCGCCAGCCATCCTTCTTCACATTTCGTATAGCGGAATCTATGGCAAGAGCCTTCGCCGCTTTGATATCTACGAGTGGCTCGGCGTCGTAGGATAGCTTTGGTTCTCGCACCTGCAAATTATCGAAAAGTGCCCGCAATGCGGCGCTATCAATGCTGGAAGGATAGGAGGCCTGCGTCTGCTGATTGCTGATCCTTTTCGTCAGCACGACGATCCGGGACAAGTAATCCTTGTAATCTATTGCCTCTTGCTTGCGCTGGTAAATCAGAGCATCCAGCAACTCCGACATCTTCTCGTAGTACCTGGGATTGACCGCCATCTCGTCGATAATGAGCCGCCGCACATTGTTCTCAATCGCCTCGGCTACCGCTTCGGAATTCTTTCGGATGCCCTCGGGCAGCATCTCAATAGCTGCCTCACCGCGCTCGACAATCAGTTCCACAAGTGTCAAATCGTCAAATGTCGAAAGCTCCTCGCTCTCCTCTGCGCGGATGTACGTATCGAGCAAATGCCGCATCGCTGGCTCGTACATCTTCAGATTGATGTAATCGCCGCTGGCCAGCTTGACCTCCTCGCGCACCTTTTCGTAGTGCCCCACTTCGGCCTTGATCTCCCGCACCTCGTCGTCGGAGTACCCGGCCTCGCGCATCTCATTCGCTATATTGGTATAAGCCCGCAGAAACGACGCGGTCATCTTGTAGAGGGCTATGCGCTTGGGTTCTTTATCATTGAGTTGTCCATCGTCGTCAGCAGCGCAGAAGAAGCGCAAATAATCCACAGTATCGCGCGGCGGTGCCACCGGCTCACACAGTGCCTTGACCGTCTCGCGCGTCTCCTCCAGCCGCTCCCGACCCTGCTTTAGCCGATCCTTCAATAAACCCCTCACGTCATCGTCGTCATACCCCTCAAAAGCCTCGCCAGTATAATCCCTGATTGACCGCTCCAGCGACCGGAACAGATCCTTATAGTCAATGATATACCCGTATTCCTTGTCCTCACCGTCGAGGCGGTTGACGCGGCAGATCGCCTGAAACAGACCGTGATCCTGCATCTGCTTGTCAATATAGAGATAGGTAGCTGATGGTGCGTCAAAGCCAGTCAGCAATTTATCGACCACGATCAAGAGCTTCATCCGTCCCGGCTCATCGACAAAACGCTTCTTCACCTCCCGCTCGAACTGCCCAACCTTATTCATCGCCGTGTCTTCCGGCTCATTAAAGTGATCTGCGAGCATCTTTCGATAGATATCGAACTGGCGCAACTTCTCGGTAAGCCCCTCGCCCGACTCTTCACCTTTGATGTCTGCCGGAGCCGGCCTATAGGAAGTCACAATAGCGCATTTATCCGCCAAATCAGTCTGCTGGAACATCTCAAAAAAGCGGCAGGCCGAATAAATACTACCTGAAACAAGCATCGCATTACCATACCCGCTCTGCAACCGATCGCGCGTTTCCATATCGAGCAGAATATCTGCGACGATCTTTTGCAGCCGATCCTGTGAACTCTGCACCTTCTGCATCGTGCCCCACCGTTTTTTGAGCTGCGCCTTCGCCGCGTTGGTCAGCCCCCTGGTTTTAAGCTCAAACCACTGATCGATCCTATCCTGAGAGGTAATATTCTGGTCAATATCGCGCGCCTCGTAACGCAGATCCAACACCACATTGTCGCTCACAGCCTCGTCGTACTTATAGGTATGGATGTACGGCCCAAAGGTCTCGATACTCCGCCGCTTATCGGCTTTGAGCAACGGCGTCCCGGTAAAGCCAATCAGCATCGCGCTCGGCAACACAGTCTTCATTGCCTCGTGGAGTTTCCCAGACTGGGTGCGGTGGCACTCATCTACAAAAACGAATATCTCACCCTTTGCGCGGAAATCTTTGGGCAAGTGCCTGCGAATATCCTCGATAAACGCGTCGATATCGCCTTCCTCCGACGTGCCAAACTTTTGGATCAACGAGCAAATCAACCACTCGTTGCTGGCATTGAGCACGCGCACCAGATCAGCACCGCTACTCGTGCGGTAAATGTCTTCACTGACGCCCTTGAACACCTTTTCGATCTGTTCGTCCAGTTCCGTGCGGTCCGTGATAATCAGCACCCGCGAGTCAGTAATATTTTCGCGAATCCACTTCGCCAGCCAGACCATGACCAGGCTCTTGCCACTGCCCTGAGTATGCCAGATAATGCCGCCCTCGCGTCGTTTCACCTGTTCTTGAGCCGCACGCACACCAAAATACTGATTGTGCCGACAGGTCTTCTTAATCCCTGCATCGAAAACTATGAAATTATGCACAATATCGAGCAACCGCTCCTTGCTACAAAGTTGGCTCAGTTCCCGCAACAGCGGATTATCGCCAGCGTCCGGATGCGCCTCAGCCTCCTTCCAGCGCAACCAGTACTTCTCCGGTGTCTCAATCACGCCATAGCGCAGACCCTCGGTTTCATTGCCCGCCATCACGAGTTGCACCGTAGTATAAAACGGACGAATAAACGCCTTCTTCTGAGTATCGAGATTCTGGCGGATACCTTCAGTCACCGAGACCGTAGAACGCTTTAGCTCCAACACCCCCAACGCAATACCATTGACATAGAGCACGATATCCGGTCGCCTGGTGTTCTCCGCAGTAACCGTCACCTCCTCGGCGATGGCGAAGTCGTTGTTGCCCGGGTTCTTCCAGTCAATCAACCAGACCGTATCCGTATGCTCACCCACATCCCGCTGCACCTTCACGCCATAACGCAGCAAACTATAGACCTCGCGGTTGACATCATAGAGCGTCTTACTACCCCCGATGGCAGCCGCTTTGCCCAACTCAAACAGCACCTTGGCGATGATCTTGCTATCGTGCCTTTGACGTTTGAGCCAATCGGTAACCAGTTCCTCTTCAATGTTACGGTTATTGACGCGGTCTTGCCAGTTACCGAGATAGGCATAACCCAGCGCATTCTTAAAAAACGCAATCACGCGCTTCTGCGTGAGAATCTCTCGTTGTCCGACCTTACTCATCCTTTGTCTCCACTACTTTCCAATGGCCTCCCCTGGCGGGCCCGATCCGTTCAAGGACACCCATTTTTTTTAGCTTACTGATCTGCCACTCGATTCCCTTTGCTGTGATTTCGAGTTGGTTCGCCAATTCCGCTGTGGTGATTGAGGGATTGGCGGCGATCAGGGTCAAAATTTTCTCCCTAGTTTTCCCCTAGTTTTCTCCCTGGTTTTCTCTTGTTCTTGGGTAGTTTCTTGGGTAGTTTCTTGGGTAGTTTCTTGGGTAGTTTCTTGGGTAGTTTCTTGGGTAGTTTCTTGGGTAGTTTCTTGGGTAGTGGCACTGCCGACAGGGGAATCGGGCACTTGATACGCAGCGGAGAATGGAAACCTCAACCACAGACCGTCGTCGCCCTGAGCATTGGCGAATCCGCAGACCCATTTCAGGTATTCGTCTCGCCACGACTCTTTCCATTCAATGTTCTGGCTCTCGCTCATGCCTCTGTATCCCTTGTCTTCAGACCTGAAAGAGCAGCCCGTCCCTTGTCCGTTAACCGGTACTTCTGCAATGGGCTACGCGGTTTGTCAGGGACAGTCCTTTCCAGTAATCCCTCATTCAGGAGTCGGTCAAGCCATCTTCTGAAGTTGGTCGTTCGGCTCGAATAACCTGCAGCAGTCAACAATGCTTCACTCGAAACTGCACCTCGGGCGCACGCCTGCAGCATAGCAGCCTCTTTGAGTGACAATGCTGCTTGGACCCCTGCTTGGACCCCTGCTTGGACCCCTGCTTGGACCCCTGCTTGGACCCCTGCTTGCCCCGCAAGTGCCGCCCGCCAAACCGTCGTTACAAACCCCTGGGGGACAGCGAACTCCGGTTCTGGCAAGCCCGCCTTCACACAGCGACGGATCATATCCAGCGTTCCGGTTCCCATCCTTTCAATATATTCGGCAAGGTACATAGATTCCGCCAGCAGAGGATTGCCGGGTACCGACGTGTGCGCGACCCGCAACTTCTCTAATGTCAGTGGCGGCGGTAGCCTGCCAGGATTCCAGACCTCCAACCGGTCCGCGAAGAGCATGACCTGCACACTACCATTGTCCGTATAGTCGCGGTGCGCCACCGCGTTGACAATAGCTTCTGTCACAACTTCTTCCGGAATTTCATAAGTACGGGGAGCGCGGGCACTCTCCGCCCGTGTGCCTATTGACCGATTGATCTTACTCAACACGAAATCTACCGCCTGATCAACAAGATCGAACACCGTACCCTTATAGACCTGGTAGGACGGAATTGGTTTGGCGACCTCTGTCCCGTGAAAGTGAGCACATCTAACTTCGGAAGAAATGAGATGCCGCTGAGGTGCCTTCCCGAACAGCAACACCGCTGCATTCGTCAACCGCCCGTCGTTCAACAGTTTTAGATGCTCCAGCAACTCCTCGGGAGACGAGTCCTCTGGCAGAGGGAACTGCCTGACTCTGCGTGCAGTGCGGATGAATCGAATAATTCGCTCGAAATCGAGATCGTCCAGCACCGCCTTTTCGCATGGTGCCGCATCAAATGGCCCCCAGCGGATCAGTTCTTTGACTTCCAAATACTCTACCAACGCCGCATACAGCCCGGTTACCAGTTCTGCCTGAGTATTGAATCGTTTCCGAATTAGCCCCGCCTGCGCCTTACCGATCAACGCCTCCATCTTCGGATGCCGGACGTGGTTCTCTGTTCCTTTCACGAAGATCAGCCGATGCACACCCAGAGTAGTCGCGCGGTCAAACTCACGTTCCGTGGGCGACAGCCCTTCCGCGTCCTCTGTCCCGTAGTCACCACCAAATAATCCCACATAGAGATCGCACCGTTCAACTTCATCCAAATAGAGCGCATCGGGGCGCCGATCTGACGCTGGCACATCCTCAAACAGAAACACCTCGAAGAACCGCCGCATCAGCGGATCTCCGCGCAGATAATCGCGCAACGCCGCTCGCTCTTGTGCGAACTCCGTTTGTACGCTGCTGATAAAAATGCGAAGTGGAGTCATGTTAAAACCTGTTCACTGACAAGACTGTCGTGATTAAAAGGGTAGGTCAATTGGTTCATTCTGAATGGACGATTCTGTCTTCGCGGGGTTTAAGAAAGTCGAAAGTTCCTTCAACTTATTCAAAAGTTCGTCGAATGTAACGATTTCGACATCCTTAGAATTTCGGCGATAGAGCTCAAATGATTTGTGCTGATCTTTGTCAGATGGCATTTTACCGATGATTAGACAGCAATGAACCGAATATGTTTCGATGCCATATATTCCACTATTTTCTTTAATTAGTGCAATTTCGCGCTCCAATATATCCTTCTGATCAAGCACCTGATTGATTGATCCCGAAAGCTCGGATGACGGCGTGTAAACACCAGAGCGAAAGGGCTTCTTATTGAAGAGTTGCGTCTGAGGCTTCTTAATTTCAATGATCGCGGTATTGTTGGTCATGCTATTCTTCACTAAAAAATCGGTGATCTTTTCACCCGATCCTGAAATTTTCCGTCCACCAACCGAAGCCTGATCCTGGACTTTGATAATTGGATAACCGAAAGCCAAACTCAGGATGAATGGGTTTTCATTCAAAAACTTTTGCCAATCGCCCTCGGGGAAATTTTTATTGATCATCTCCTCATAACGCACGATCAAGTTATCGAGCGTAGCGAGTTCAATATCGCTTTGCAGCTTCACGAGCTTTTCTGGCTGGGTCTCTGCAAAGGCTTTGACGTTCTTCCCCATGACGTCAAGCACTGCTACCTGTTCACCATCCGACAGTGGCTCTTCGCCCTGAGCCACGGACATAAGTAGTTTTCGCAACGGATGTCGTCCAACTGTTATGGGAATTTCTGGTTGTCCGATCTTTTCTGCAAAAAAATTATAGACTTCTCCCTCCTTGACGGACTCTGCAGCCTTTCGACTCAGATTGGTGATATTGTTTAGAGTCTTTCGAGCCATCTCAAAGTCATCAAACGAGATGTAGAAAATCTTTTTTTCTTGATTGATACCGGTTATCTGTTCTGAGATCACGATCTCGGTACAGTCGGAGAGTTCTTCTATCGCATTGACAATGAACCTATAGGGGTTCGCCAGTCCCAATCCGTAATCGTAGTCCTTAGTAAAGGCAGGTGGCAATCCCTCCAGCACCTTCATAACATCTTCCTGTGTTGAAGGGACAACCTTAAGAGATTCTATATCTTCCGGGCCTTTCTCCATTGGCATAGTAGGCCCGAAGTAAGGAGACAGAAAGGCTCCATCCGAGTCTGAAGGCACCTCACTGTCGTCAGGAAAAAAGACCAAATTGGCATCTCCAAGTGTGATGCTTCTGATTTGCTTATATTTTGGTTGTAAGAAATCAGCTCGGTCACCGCGTGCTTTGATCGGGAAAATCGTTATACACTGATTCAGACCGTCAATCTTGAGCAGTTTGACGCGGTGCCTGGCTCTACTGTCTGGATTCATCCCAGACAATGCAAGGCTCTCCTGCGATGGCAGGTAAAAGACCTCAACGCAATCCGAAGAAAGCTCTTCCACTACCAGACTTCCATGGAGATATTCGTCAAAAGGCTGTGATATACGGGCCATAGATGATCATCTCTCGTTAATAATCGAACAACTTCTGACAACTCTCGATTGCTCGGGCGAGATTGGCGTCCGAGAAGATGGAACGGTCGAGCTTTGGCTTCCATTCCGGGTTACTGCGAATCACTTCCTTCACACTCTCAACGGAAACCTCCTCCTCAACCTCACCTAATTCTTCAACCGCCATATCTACAGTCGTCAGCAATTCCAGATCGTTGTTCGTCTTGTATCGAAACTGTTCTAACCATTGGAGTACCTCGCTCCCATACCATCTATCAAAATAGCTCTCTGCTTCGTCAAAATTAGTACTCGCGATAAACCCTTGCCCTTTGCCGCTTCTGTGTTGACGCACATAGTCTTTTTGAAGGGCGATTTTCTCCGGTCCCCCGTACCTCGTCTGTGGATTGTACGGACCAGCCGCCTTTTTTATATAACCTTCAGCGTGGCCCTCCTTATGCCGATGAAGCAAATACGAGAGCTTGGTATAACGCATTCGGCCCAGAGGATACTGTTCGTTACCGAAATGCTTGGCCAATACTGAAATCACGACTGCTTCGTTGAAGTGCCAGTTATGCTTCCTCCCAGCGGATCTTGCCGCTGCCAATTCCTCTGTCGTCGTCTCAGGCTGGACCAGCCGTATCCGACCAGTAAGAAGTTGCTGCATCATACTCTGCTTGACAGCGCGGGTCTTATCCCGGCGTTGTTCCAGCGCGGCGATCTCGGCATCCATGTCGGAGAGGACGGTAGCGAGAGCGAACTGTTCCTTTACTTGCGGTAGGTGTACCTCAAAATTCTGCATTACACCCCAGTCCGCTCTCGGCATGTGTGTTCCATAGGAAATACTTGCTGCTTCGATGAATTGGTCACTTTGAACAATGGCATGCAAGAAACCGCTGTCTGCCTGATGGGGATCGGTCATCAGCGGCCATATCTCAGTTGTACATATACCATCCCGATCAGAGAGCCAAAACTTGCGAAGATATGAGCGAAGCCGACCAAAGAGGACATCACCAACAAAGAAACGATATTTGGACGATGTCGAGTGCTGTGCCGTAGAACACCCTAGCAACCGCCCACTGCCTTGCTCTATATGGTCAAGTTCCACACAGGGAGTATCTAAGGGCACATTTGAAGGTAGAATCTTATGATTACGAATGGAAACAAATTCTCCCAAGCGTTTCGTCTCCCATTCCCCACTAAAACCCGGCAGTCGGGTCTTGCCAGTGAGGAGTTGCTGCATAGCGGCCTGCTTGATGGCTCGCTTCTTGGCGATCAGTTCCTCCAGCGCCGCAAGCAATCCATCCACATCCGACAACGCCTCAGCGATGGCGCGTTGCTCACTTAGGGGGGGTAGTACAACATAGACTGCTTTTAAGATCTGCGTATTGAGCGAGGCCATGGTTTGACCAACAGCAACACCACGAACTCGTTTCTTAAATGGTTCGGAGTGGAAGTGATAGCTGAGATAGGGAGGATATGTAGTGTTGTCTAATGTTCTTACCCTGAGCAGACGCCCAGAAAATAGCCAGCCGTCTTCTTTTTTTTTGACGAGTGAGTTGCGATCTACCGAGCCCACTCGGCTAAAAACAATATCGCCCGTACGAAGACCGTAACTCTTTAAGCGAGATCTGTCTGTATCAGAGACCAAGGGTAGATTATGGTGGATGATACCATGCTCGCTCAGATGCTCAACTGTGATTATCGGTGTACCATCGTCGGCATAATCGCGTTCATGCAATGCGGATCCAAATGGTCCAGTTTTCACATCCGCAACTGAGGATATTGCCTCAACGCTCCAGTCTTGGGGTATGACTCCAATGTCACTTCGTTTATGTACATTGATCATATTATCGTCAACAGGCTGGAAGTCCTGTTGGATCTCAGTAGTATTCATCCTTGCTCCGCCTCTATCTTCTTTAAATGTTCCTCAACCCTCGTGCTAAACGCTAAAATAAGCCACTGCAAAGTGTCAATCGCCAGTGTTCCTCCACCTCAACCTATACTATCCTTGGCACAACTCAGCTATCATCGCCGCATTTTCCCCAAGTTGGTCATTGAATTTTTGATACATGCCCACCAGAAGAACATCATCGGGCTTTATATTTTTGAGGGTAAAAGCAAACTCTTCGCGGATCTGATTCTTGGAGTTAATAGCGCGTCCAGCCGCGAGAACTTTGAAAGTAATACACGGCTTATCAGTGCTGCGAATAATACCACACATGCGGTCGCGGTGTTCGCGGAGATAGATTTCACTCAGGGGTTGATGACCAAATTTTTGTTCAAATTCTTCGCGTGCGCCCTGCAAATAATACAGCGCGGTCATGTAATAGTCGATATCCCAATCTTCTTCTTCGGCAATCTCAATAATGCGGGGATTGTGTACCGACAGCCCGACCATAACCCCCGTGTTGCGAATGCGCTTGAGAATATCTCGCAGATAATCCAGGCGATTTTCCTGAAAACATCGCCCGGCAACACCGCTCCCATGGGGCGCCATACCAATGGGATTGTGTTTGGCGGCTTCGTCGATCAGTGAGGGATCGTCATACCAGTGTCCCCCCCTACTGAGACAGAAGTAATGAATCGTCCCCCCTTCATCCCGGTATCGCTGAAGATCGGCTGCCGAGCGTTCGGTAAGCGTATTTTGCCAGGCGTTAATACCCACCTCTTCTGCGCGGCGCAAAGTCGCCATAACCTGATCGGATGTATTGGCTTCTTGCTGATGCTGTGAGAGCAATTGATTAAAATGAGCATACCCGTAGATCGGATTGTCGCCCATGATAAGACGGCTGATCTGATATTGTCCAAATTGAACCTTTGGAAGATTTATCGCATTTGATACGGACATGTTATTTCTCCTTCGTTTTACTTACTGGTCTGCGAAAAAATTTGACTGTAAGACTGGATTGCGGCTAACACCATGCCGCAATGACAACCGTCGTTCGTCACGCCCCTGCTTAAGGCGTACAAGGGCAGGCTCTGCATGTTTTAAGCAGGCGTCCAGTGGATTAAAGTAAGAAATTTATTTGACGAATCACTTACATCACGATCCCCATCTTCTTCAAATGCCCTTCGACCTTCGCGCTGAAATCATCCACCTCTCGCTCCAACTCTGGAAGCGGACGGGCGTAGCGCTCATCCAATTCTTTTATCCGTCCAGTGAGGTGCTGCGTAAGCCGCTGCACCTCTTCCTGAATATCGGCATAGATACTTGCGAACCACTTGTCCTCAACCATCAGCGTCTTGATCTCAGCCTCGGTGAGTTTTGCGTAATGAATCAGTACCTTTTGATCCAGCGCAGACTGACTTTCCCTCACAGCCTTACTCGCCCTGGACTCCGCCCCAATCAGTTCCACACAGCGCGTGAGCGCATCCCGTTCCTCATCACTATCCGGTTCGTCCCGAATGATTTTAAGCCGCGTCGTCACTCCGGTCTTAGTGACCTTGCCTTTGTCGTTGGTAGCGTCCTGCAGCAAACCCTCCTCACCCGTGTGCTCTTCGACAAATTCCTCCAACTCGCGGGACGCAGTCTCTTGATCGGCTTGTAGTGTTTCGATGGCCGCCTGATCTGTGGCAAAGTAGCGCGCGACAATCAACCCCGGAGGAATCAGATCCATTTTATACTTATTCCGCTTAATAGTCAAATCCGGCTTCTCTTTGATCTTCTTTTCCTTATCCTCAATAATCCCGCGCGGCTTGGCGGCCTCGGTCCAACCATCGTCGGCAATGAGATACACAGCGTCCTGCATCACGTCATCCCAATAGTCCATCAGCCGCTGGTAAATATCGTAAGTATCGAGCAGCGGCAGATCGGCGAAACGCGCGAGTAAGTCTTCCGACAAAGTATGGATAATATCCCTGGGATTGTCACCTCTCTCAAGCCCCTTGAGAAGCGGCTCATGGGTTTCCCGCCAACCATCCAGCACATCCGAGACCTGCTTCATGTAGCACTTGAACTCGTCGTGGTCGAGAATAGCATCCTTCACCGTCTCAACCCTGGCCTCGCTATAGCCTGCGCGGCCATTGCCGACAAATAATGCCTGACGCAACGAGGGGAAAACCTCCCAATACTCACCGAGCGCGTTCAGATCTCGGTTAGGAATACCACCGTGCAGATGCGCGTTCAGATCGTGCAAATCCTCCGACTCGCTGGAGTCAATATAACGCGGGATATTGAGGTTGTAGTCATTAGCAGGACTGGCGACCTCGGCTATCGGCACCATGCGGGAATAGCGCAACAACTCGGTCTGCTTGTTGAACACATCGACGATCCGGTGGATATCCTGTGCACGCAAGCGGTTCTTATTGCCATCCTTGAGAAACCCCTTACTCGCATCGATCATAAAGATACCCGTACGGGCATGTGCATTCTCCTTATCAATGACCAGGATGCACGCGGGAATGCCGGTGCCATAGAACAAATTAGCAGGCAGGCCGATGACACCTTTGATAAAGCCACGCTCGATGAGATTTTTGCGGATATCCGCCTCCTTATTACCGCGGAACAATACGCCGTGCGGCATAATGATCGCACCCTTGCCTCTGCTTTTGAGCGACGTAATGAGATGAAGGAGAAAGGCGTAGTCGCCATTCTTTGCCGGGGGAATACCGTACTCAAAGCACCCGTACTCGTCGTGCTCTGGATTGAGGCCACTGGACCATGCCTTGGCGGAAAAAGGCGGATTAGCGACGGCAAAGTCAAAGGTCCTGAGATTGTCATAAGGATTCTTAAAATACGGAGCAGCCAGCGTGTTGCCATTATACAACTCGGCGGTTGGATGTCCGTGCAGGATCATATTCATCCGCGCGAGCGACCATGTGGCATTGTCCATCTCCTGCCCGTAGATGGTGATGCCATTTGGTGCCTCGTCCGCGGCCTTGAGCAACAGTGAGCCAGAGCCACAGGTCGGATCGTAAATCGTCTCGTCCTGACGGGTATCTGGCCCAATACCCACCACCTTCGCCATAATCCGCGACACTTCAGACGGCGTATAAAACTGCCCCTTACTCTTACCGGACTCGGTGGCAAAGTGCATCATCAGGTACTCGTAAGCATCGCCTAACAGGTCATCGCCCTCGGCCCTATTACCGCGAAGGTCAAGGCCCTCAAATATGGCGACCAACTTCGACAGCCGGTCCTGCATCTCCTTACCCGCACCCAACTTGCTCTCATCATTGAAGTCGGCCAGATCAATGACGCCCTGAAGATCGTTGGCCTCGGCGAGACGGCTGATGATCTTATTAATTTTATCGCCGATCTCCTTGTCGCCCTTCAGTTCTACCATATCGGCGAAACCACCCCCATAGGGCACTTCAATAAGCGCGTCTGGATCGCCCGCGTACCTGTCCGAGATATATTTCATGAACAACAGAGTCAGCACATAGTCCTTGTACTGCGAAGCGTCCATACCACCGCGCAACTCATCGCAACTTTGCCAGAGTGATGAATAGAGTTGTGATTTCTTTATAGCCATTTCTCAGTCCTCTTACATCAAGCATCTCAATCAAACACCAGCACCGTGCGCGCCACCTTCCCCTGAACCATATCTTCAAAAGCCTCATTGATCTCATCCAGCGGACGAAAGCGCGATATCAACTCATCCAATTTAATCTTTCCCTGCCGATAGAGATCCAGAATCCACAAAAAATCAACGCGAGCGCGGGCAGCACCGTGCCACGAACCCATAATAGCGCGGTCGCGCAAAAGATCTGTGCCATCGATAGATATATCCTCCCCAGTCGGCTGCACCCCCACCACAATTGCGGTCCCAGTCATCCGAACCGACGCGAACGCCTGCTTCACGAGCGCTGGAAAACCAACGACCTCAAACGCATAATCTGCCCCACCGCCCGTAATCTCCATAATTCTTTGAACCGGGTCCTCCCTATCCGCATTCACAAAATGCGTCGCCCCAAACTGTTCCGCCAACTCCAGCTTATACGGCACATTATCCACCGCGATAATCTTCCCCGCCGAAGCGAGAACACCGCCCTGAATAACATTGAGACCGACCCCCCCACAGCCGAACACAGCCATTGTCGCGCCCGCTTCGACCTTCGCGCGATTCACCACCGCGCCGATACCCGTAATCACCCCACAACTGATCAGACACGCGATCCGAAGATCTGTATCATCCGGCACCTTCACACACGCATCCGCCAACACAACCGACTGCTCGGTATAAGTGGGCCGCCCGTGGTGATAAACCGTCCCATTCTTGGAAATCCGACTCGGCACACCCCCTGGATGGGTTTCACAAAGCGCCGGACTGCCCTCGCTGCAATTACGGCAATAGCCGCACATCGCATCGAGAGAGAGAACAATCTTGTCCCCAACCTGAACACTGGTCACGCTGGGACCGACTTCTCTCACCACACCCGCGCCCTCGTGCCCCATAACCCAGGGAAGTGCGCGAGGCCTGACATGCCCATCCACATAGTGATAATCGCTGTGACAAACACCCGCGCCCACGATATCGAGAAGCACCTCTCCCTCATGAGGAGATTCGATATCCACATCTTCGACAGAAACACGAGTGTGTGGCTTGTGAAGAATAGCTGCTTTCATTTTTTAACTCCTATGGCTAAAAATCCAAAGGCTCCAAATCCCCTTCCAAAAGTGCCGCCCAGGCGAGCAACTCCTCGTCGCAGTGAAACGGGGCGATAAACTGAATGCCGAGGGGCATTCCCGAATCGGACGCTCGCCCCGCGGGCAAAGCGATCACCGGCATACCCGTGTGAGTCCACGGCAAATTCATACAGGGATCGCCCGTACTCGCCAGACCTTTCAAAGCCGCACCCGTCGCCGCCGGACAGGCAAGAAGATCAACTCCCTCTGCCTGCATCAAAGACTCGACCTCATCGCGCAACTCGATGCGACCAACCCGACCCGCATCGATCTCGGATTGCGAAAGCGCGCGCCCCTCCTCGACCAGCGCGCGCGTACCCGCGTCATAAGTCGAAGCGTATTTATCGAACCACGGCGCGTGAACCTCCGCCATCTCCCCCTTCATCATATTTCGGTGCCGGTCATCGATATCGGCAATATCGTCGAACATCTGAATTTCTATGACATTGTACCCTGCCACTCGCAGAGCCTGTACCTGCGCGTCGAAATCCGCCCGCGCCCGTGGTTCTGTTTGATCCAGATAGGGACCCACAGGTATGCCTAAAGTTGGCTTTTCCGACCTCGCAACAGAAGCGCGCCATCCGCCACACAGAACAGCAGCCGCCATCTCCATACCCGCAACATCCTGCGTAAACATCCCAATCGTATCGACCGACGGAGAGCAGTGAACAAATCCGGAAATATCAATACGCGCATAACTCGGCTTAAAACCGACAATCCCGCAAAACGCGGCCGGGCGGATAACTGAGCCAATAGTCTGCGAACCGAGCGCAAGAGGACAATACCCGGCCGCCACCGCAGCAGCCGAACCACTACTCGATCCACCAGGCGTAAAACTCAGATCCCGGGGATTGCGCGTTGGTCCCGGCTTAAAGCACGCAAACTCAGTCGTAACCGATTTGCCGAGCACCAGAGCACCCGCCTCCCGCAACGCCTTTATGCACCCACCTTCAGGACCCGTGAGAACCTCTGGCGGCACACCCGAGCCTGCCCGCGTCTCAAATCCCTCAACATGAAAAATATCTTTAACCGCAACCAGAGTACCGAACAACGGCGGAATCTCACCACTGCGCGCAAGCCCGGCAGCATCATCCAACAGGCGTTTCAGGCGATTCGCTTCCGACAACATAGCCAGGATATCCTCGTCCCATTCATCAATGCGTTTGCAACACGCCGCAACGTACGCCTGCAAATCCCGCTGTCCAGAACGCAACTCAGCAGCGGTTTGAGCCAGCGGATGCGCCGTTGTTTTTTTACTCTTCATTTGCATAATCCCCCAAAACTACCAACCATTAATCTTATGGCCCTGGCCGGGAAACCAGATAAAATCCACAATAGCACCGCAGGCAATAGCCGCTAAAAAACCGACCACGAACCCCATAAAAAGCGGTGTATTGCGCCGGTAACTCTCAAGACCGCCAAAGCGCAAAATCAATGTCTTGCACACCCACACAATAAAAATCGACGAAATACCACTGCGCAAAACATCGGATGCCGAAATCGCAAAACCGATAGGATGCAACGCAATCCCCGGAAAACGGTAGCGAAGCGCGTACAGCCCCAGCGTAAAAATCGCGCCAAACCCCAGCCACCCCAGACGCATCCAGTCCGTCTCTAACGCATTACTCCGAATGCGATTGGCAGTCAAAAGCCACACCCCAATCCCCCCATCGCCCGAGCCATTAAAACTCACACTGCCAAAATTATAACTCCCCACCGTGTAATTGCCCTGATAAATGATAAACATAAAAACCGCCAGCGCGCCAGCGATAAACGCCATGCCCACAGCAGATGGCACGAGCCTCCGACCACTGCGCCCCATTGCCTGCCCAAGACGCGGAATATGCGCCAGCGTTGTCACGCCAATCGTCTTTGCATCGGCAAAAAACGTGTACGCCAGACCGAGCGCCATCGCATGCATCGGCCCAACACCCGTTATCCCCAAAACATGCCAGGTAAAAGCCTGTGCAGTAATCGGCGTTCTTAAATAAATCAGACCAGTCTCCACAATAATGCGCGCCAGCCCGAGGTAAAGCACCAGCGTGGCACTCCAAAAAGCCAGTGCTGCCCACCCCGAAAGCCCGAGTTCCCAGAAGAATAACACACTGAACAGAACACAACCCAGAAAGATAAACACCGCCGTGCGATACGAAAAAAGCTCACCCGAATCATCCACATCGCCCGCACGCGAAGTAAACGCCTTCCGAAAAACCGCAGACAAATGATCTCGCGCAACCCACAGCCCCCATAATACAAATGCCAGCAAGCCGCCAAAACTCTGCCATCCCACGGCAGGATGATAAGAACACCACGGATCGGACGACCCCATCTCAAATCCCAAACGATTCATCAGCCCCACTTGCAGCACCATCACCAGATGGAAAAACCAGATGCTAAACAGCACATTGGACTCTGTAAAATAGCCAAACGCAATCGTCAGGGGATTTGTCTTAAATCGCAGATATGGAAATCCCTCCCCGATAAAAATTTGCCGATCAATATTCGCCTGAAGCGGCGGAATCAACTCGGTAAACCAGGAAACGATATCCCATCCAAACAGAAAAAGAGCGACAAAAAAACCGATCTTAAAACGCGGATTGCGCAACAATTCCATCAGCGCGCCCCGCTGCCCGTGCTCGCCAGTAAGTTCCAGAAGACCAGCAGCCAGAGGAAAAGGCAAACGCTCGTAATCCATCCACTGCCGCCGAAACACCACCATAAGACACAAATTGGCGGCATAAAACGCCAAAAAGAAACATCCCCACCAGAAGAGAGGAACGATCCAGCTACCCCACGGAAAAGCCGCCCCTGCCGGCAACCCCTCGTAAAAAGCAACCGCAGCGTGGTGATCGGAAACAACAGACCAATTGGACAAACGCGTAAGCAGTGTATCGGCCCAGCCATTTTCGGGAGAGGCAAAATAAATCGGTGCCGTAATCACACCGAGAAAATATCCCGCGAGCCACTCGCCCTGCGTTAGGGCAGAAACCATCCCCATCGAAGCGATGAGGATAAGCTCAGAAGGCGTAAGCCCCTTACTTTTGCGAGAAAAATAGAGGTTGACCAACAGCAATAAGAGAAAAGGTAGGAGAATTGCAACGGAGAGATGCGCGTAATCTGCGCGCGCAGATCGGAGGATATACGTGGTATAAGAAGGCCATAAACTAACGAGAACAGATATGAACAACCCGATGAGAAAGGCGCGTACCGTCATAAAGCATCCTCACTCGCCAATAAAAAATATCACCGTCTTCTCAGCGGTTTGCTCGCCATTCAAATCGGTAATCGCGACCGCAATTTCATAACGCCCCGGTTTTGACTCGCCCGGGTCAATCTCCAGATAATTGTACTCGTCAGACCCTGTACCCGTCCGCTCATAAGAAATCGTAACAACTGCTTTTTCTTCAATACCGAGCAAACGCCCCAGCGCCCGCAAAACCTGCACACCACTGAGTTTGCCTTCCCGGGGCGTAATGCGGTAATCCACGCGATATTTCGTCTGCCCAAAATCGTCGATTTTCAAATCGTAAACTTCGTAGTAAATAACAACCGGCTGCCCGGTCTTATAGGTGCGCGACGGCAGCGAAATAACCTCGACCCCGCCTTTATCAGTAGCCGAAGAATCTACTTGCACCCTTCCCGCAAGCTCTATATCGCTTATCTTGAGCCCGGCGACCGCATAATCCTCCACCACGAGTTCCTGCGTATATCCCCCCCGACGTCCCGATGCGGGATGATTGATCTGAAGCCCCAAATAATATCGCCCGGGCAAAACCTGAAGCGCGAGTTCATCTATCGCCAGTGTACCGGCCTCAACACCGCCCTCATCCACGCGCACCGGCATCGGTTCCAGCTTGCGATAAACCGGTGTCCAGCTACTGTCAAAAAGCGCGATACCGCGCTCAAAAGCGACCTCTGTAGCCCCATCATCAATCGCATCTAAAACCGGCACGCCATAATACACCTCCAGCCGAGATTTATCATCTGCGCCTCTGAAATCTGCCGAAGCATAGTGAAAATCCAACACGCCCTTGCCAAAGGGCACATAGCGATCGGGTTGCACATTCACCGCCCGTGAAATAACGACCTCGGGCCGCGTATCTTCCCAAAACCTCTGGTTAAACCGCGCAATTTTTCGCCCCTGAGAAACATCGGGAAAATCGAAATCTCCCCTCGGCGTCAGCGCCGTAAAAACGACTTCAATACCCCCGCCCACATCCGGATAGATCCAGTATTCCCACGGCTCGCTTCCATTGACCGGATAAAGCGGTATTCCCCGCATCGGACGCTCGCTCATACCCGGACGATCCCGCCCGAAGAGTTCCTTGCCGCGAACATAAGTATTCACATCATCGGTCCTCCTGGCAAAAAACACGCGATTGGGATTCATCTCAAAATCGATAGACTCGAAATCACTGACCGAGACCACCTCTCCCAACTCAGACTCGATCTCGACATCGCGCGTCGATGTGCGCAACCGACCTATCCGCGCGATAATTTCCTGCTTGGCCTCTGGCGACAGCGCCGCTATCAACCGCTCCTTTACCCGCACGACCTCCGCATCTGTCTCAAACCGAATATCCGATCTTTTACTCACATGCGCGGGTTCGCCATAGCGGATATACACATCGCCGCGCCTGTCCCATTTTCGTCCATCTTTTGAAAAATTCTGCAACACATAAACAACGCGCCGATAGTGCTCGACCAACCGCTCGTTGCCAGGTGTTGCTGGCGTGGGATCGCGCTTTTGCCAGAACGCCCGAACAAACTGCGCCCGCTCTTCGGGTTCCATACCCTGGTACGCCGTCAATTCCTCTTGACCCGCCACGAGTGAAATATCTTCCACGCGCGCGCGCGCCTCATCGCTGAGCGTGCGCAACTCCTCTGCAATCAGCGCGTGCGCTTTCCCCGTTTCCCCAATATTGAGATACGCATCCAGCAGTGGATGCACGCATAAACTGCGGAAATCGGGCCGCGCCTCCATCAATTCTCGCCAAATAACCGTAGCCGAATCAATATGCCCTTGTTTGAACAACACGCGTCCAAAGTCAAAGCGCGCCCTCGCAAACAGGGGATCCACGGCAATCTGCCGACTATACGCAACCGCACTCTCGGCAAGTTCGCCCCTGCGCTCCAACACCCGCCCCATCATATAATGGAGAAAAGGATGGGTTGAATCTCGTTCAACAGCCGCTTTCAGATATTCCAAACCCTCGCCCTTCCCGGAAAGAAAACGCGCCAGTTCTGCATTTGTCCAATACGCGGCCTCTTGAAATTTTTCAACAGCACCATTCCAATCGCCGCGCCCCATCCTCACAATCCCCATAGCATTGCGCGCTTCGGGCAAATCGGGAGCGACATCGAGCGCCTTTCGCACCCAAACCTCGCCTTCGACCAGCCCCCCACTCTCAAGCGCGACCACAGCTCTGGCAGTCAACGCCTGTGGATCACGCGAATCTTCAGCCAGCACAAAATCGACCATATCGCGCGCCATGCTCACCGCAAGCGTATCCACCTCGGGCAAACGCTCGCCAAACGTCTTGTCAACGCGCTTCTTGAGCGTTTCCTCGAGACCTATCGCCCGCAACATCGCCATCCCAACCTCGCGATTGCCCAATCCCACGACCGATGCGACATAAGCCTGTGCGAAAAGTGGCGCCCGCTCGAGATAATGTCCGTAAATAAAAGCTGCTCGTTCTCCCGCATCGACTTTCGCGTATTCCCGCACGGCCTCTGGCGTTGAAAAGCGTTCCAGAATTTTCTCCATAAGAGCCTGTTGCTGTGCCGTGAGCGATAATTCAACACGAGAACCCAGAATGAGAAAATTGCGTTGCGTGCGCGCAACCTGCTCCCCTGCACGCGCTTCAACGCTCAGCGTGTACTCACCTGCGGGCAAACCGCGCAGCGGAATCCCCTCGACAAATTTTGCATCCGCGCGATATGTGGGAAATTCCCGCCGATGATCAAAAACGACATGATCGAAATGGTCGCGGACCTGAAAACGCACACCGTGGGCAAGCCGCCCGATCTCGTAAAGCTCGACATAAAAGTGCAGGGGCGCGCCATTCCCGGCCTCGCGCTCAGGTGCAGGCAAAAGAACCCGGCCCGCCTTGAAAAAAGAATCGGCTTCAAAATTCTGAGCAGGCGGATCTATTTCACTCACAAAAAACAGATCGCTAAACGCAATCCGGCCCGTCTTATACTCGGGTACCTCAATAGAAAACACCGCCCGTCCCTGGCGGTCATTGCCCACGGCTTTGACTTCCAGAACCGCGTGATAATACCCCGCTGGAACCTGGAATCGCGCGATATCATAGACAAAGTGTTCTGGATCGTCGATCCGCTCTGCAGAAGAAAAATTGCGCTCGCCCTCTATCCTCTTGACCGAATTGCCATTCTCATCGAACAACTCGAGCCGCGGAACATAACGCGCAACAAAAAGGCTATCACCTCGTGTCTCAAACGCGAGCTGCGCCGCAGGAAAACGGATAACAACCTCTTCATAAGGCCCATCGTCTCCGCGAAAACTACATGCATCAACGCCGAGCGCGAGACTGCCTTCCGAAGACACCCGTCCCTCTTCAGCAGTCGCCTGCAATGGGAGAAACGCGAGAAAAAGAAAAAAAAGTAAAAAGGACATAGTGGTACTCTCAAAATCGCTCACATCCTGCCATGAATCATTCATCAAAGCGGTAACAGTTCTGGGACCACCGTCAATTGCCAGATCAGACATTTTTCCGATCCTCTCAATGGGCGAGTTTATGCGATATATCACAATATAGTGCAAGTCAGTCTCATAAAGCAATCTATCTCGACATTTAAGTTGAGTAAAAATAAAACCGATCCCTATAAAATCAGAGATCGGTTTTTGTTATTGTGATAAATATTTAGCGACAACTCCTGGTCGCTCACTCCTTAAAACAAAATCGTCAACGCCTGTGTTCCATTATCATAATTACTCTCAAACCGCGGCAAAGGCGCGTTAGCAGGTCCTCGCAGAACCGCCCCTGTTGTCCTATCAAATCTCGCACCGTGGCATGAACACCAGATTTGCGGATCGCGATCCCCCGGCAAATCCACCTCACACGCCTCATGTGTACACACAGAACTCAAAACCACAAAATTTTCTTCGGCAGCGCGGAAAATAATCACGGGCGCGCCGCCATTTTGCCCTTCAAAAACTTGTTTCACAGACCCTCCCACCTGTGCCAACGCAGGCGCGCTACCCACATCAAATTGCACACTCACACCAGACGACTTCAACACATCATTCTCACATCCCGAAAACCATCCGGCGCACATGCACCCCCCCACAAGCGCGAGGGCCTGTGTCAAAAACGCTCTTCTTTCAGTCTGATCATCCACTGATATGCCTCCTATTATGCCACAAGTGCCTTGTAAAACGGCCTCAACAACTTGCGGAGTTGGGCACGCGCCCGAAACAGACGCGATTTTACAGTGCCCACCGAACACCCCTCAACACGGGCAATCTCCTCATATGACAGCCCATTTAACTCGCGCAACACCAGCACAGACCGAAAAATGGGCGGCATCTGCGCCATCGCATGTGCCAAAACATCGCGCAACTCGCCCTGCTCTACCCTGTAATCCGTTCGCTTTGGCCCTGCAAACAGAGCTTCATCGTCTGCTTGTCTGCACCACCACTCATCATCCATCTTGACGTCATATTTGCGCTGTTGCGACTTAATCCAATCCAGACAACAATTGATACTGATGCGATACAACCAGGTGGAAAACAGCGATTTTCCCTTAAATTTGTCAAGCGACTGAAACGCCTTGACAAACGCGAGCTGTGCCAGATCATCGGCATCTTCCCTATTGCCCACCATGCCAAACGCCGTATGAAAAATCCGCACATGGTGCCGCCGAACCAATTCAGAAAACGCTCTGGCCTGCCCCTTTTGAGCATACCCAACGAGCAATTTATCGTCGCATGTTGACCAATTGAGCACAGAAAATCTCCCGCCTAAAATTCGATAGTCAAATCAAAAGATACACTTTGGCGCCTACCGTAGTGATAAAATTCGTCATTTGAAAAATTGCACAGCTACAGTGTTTTAGACAAGCGACAGCCCACTTCGTTCCCATGAAAATTGTAATAAATTGTTAAAATTTTACAGTTTGTACACTTAAAAAGACCGACAGGATCCGCTTCGCTACATCCTGAAATATGGCGATATCTATACAGCAATATCCCCACATCCTTGCAGAATTGATCCCCGGTCTTGTATCCTTAGATCAGAAAATGGCCGTGCGCGTTCCATACAGACTCAAAAAAAATCGACCTATTATTATTGATCCCTTTTCCGCTTGCGATAGTGGGAGTATGGCATTAGGTTAAGCACCGATATTTCGAGAACAATACTGGAATAGGAAAGGAGCGAGTAATGATTCGGTTGGGAACAATGACGAGTGTGTGTCCGGATTGGTCTGTTGAGCAGATTATCGATGGGATGCAGCGCCATGGATTCGAAGGATTGGAGCCTCGCGCGGGATGGGGACACGCCTCGGGTTTTGAACTGGACATGCCTGCGGCTGCGCGAGATGCTGCGCGGGCGAAAATGGAAGATGCCGGACTAAAAATATCCTGTGTAGCTACCGGGGCAAAATTTGCCGCAGAAGACCCAGCAGATCTGGACAAATCCATCGCCGAGGCCAACGCTGCAATAGATCTCGCGGCTGATCTGGGGGCCGGATTGATCCGCACATTTGGCGGCGCACGCGGTAAAGGCGAAATATTCTGGATGGTAAACCGCACCGCTGAGGCATACAAGCGCGTAATGGATCACGCGGCCGAGCGCGGCGTCATAGTAATGATGGAAACACACGACGAGTGGTGTGTCTCGACGCAAGTACGCGCAGTGGTTGAAAAAGTAAATCATCCCAATCTGGGCGTATTGTGGGACCTGATGCACCCACAGCGCCACATGGAACGCCCCGAAGAAACCATGCAGACGATTGGTGCGATGACCAAACACCTGCACGCACACGACGGGCGTTATGACACCGAAAATGGAAAAATTACCACAGTCGCTCTGGGCGAAGGCGACCTGGATTACGTCACCCCCTTAAAATTATTGCACGATGCCGGATTTGACGGCTTCTTTTCCGTGGAAGTAATCCACAAGGCCGGCAGCGATCACGACGCAGATGCAACCCTGAAAGCTTATGGCGATGGGTTCAGAAAAATTGTCGAAAATTTTTAATTGGAGAATAGCATGGCAAAACAGAATGTAATTTTATTTGGAATCGATAGTTTGTGGTCCGATCACATGAGCTGTTACGGTTATAATCGGCTCACGACGCCACATATCGACAAATTTGCCACACAGGGCGTCTTGTTCGAAAACACATTTAGCGCGCATATACCCACCACACCGGCCTATGCGTCAATGCTGACGGGAATGGATTGTTTTTCGACCGATGTCGTGGCACTGCGCCACCGCGGCGGATTGACAGAAGATGTCACCACCTTGCCCGAAATTTTGAGCGGAGAAGGCTATGAAACCGTGTGTGTGGGCTTTACGGGAAATCCGAGTTCTCGCGGCTTTGACGAATATGTAAACTTCAGAGCGTGGGGAAGTTGGGACGAACGTCCGCTGCGCAAAGCCGAATTGCTCAACGAAGTAACATTGCCCGAACTGGAACGCCTGGCCGCGGGCGACAAACCGTTTTTCCTATTTTTGCGACACATGGACCCGCATGCGCCCTATTTGCCGCCGCCACCGTACGATTCGATGTTCTACAGCAAAGACCCGTGCGACCCGTCCAAAACCACCATGGAACCGGTCAAAGCATTCAAGCCCTTCCGAGATTTCCATTTGAGCTGGATGCCGCCGGGCATTACCGACGCCGATTTTGTAGTGGCGCAATACGACGGTGAAATCGCCTATATGGACGCGTGTATCCAGCACCTGCTCACCCGTGTTGATGAACTGGGGCTGAGAGATAATACCCTCGTCGTAATCAACGGCGACCACGGCGAGACCCTCGACGAACACGATTGCTATTTTGATCACCACGGGATGTATGAATGCACCTTGAAAGTACCCCTCGCAATGCGCCTGCCCGGGAGCTTGCCCGAAGGCGTGCGCGTGAAGGGCTACAATCAGCACAAAGATCTGACGCCCACGATTTTGGAACTCCTGAATGTAGAAACAGACATCGCGTTTGACGGTCGTAGCTTGATCCCGATGGTTGAGGGAAAACGCCACACGCACGAATCGGAATTTTATATTACCGAGTGTACATGGATGCGAAAACACGGCTGGCGCACACCCGAGTGGAAGCTGATCGTGGCATTGGAACCCGACTTCCATTTTAAGCCCGAAGTGGAGCTTTACAATCTGATTCAGGACCCGGGCGAGACCACAAATCTCGCAGACAAAGAACCCGAAATGGTCGCCCTGTTGCGCGGACGGATGGAAGCCTATATTGCCAAACGCGAAAAAGAAGTGGGCCATACCAATCCCATGTACACAAACCTGAACTGGCACGGCCGCAAAAATTACGACGGCCCCTTCAAATCCTCAGAAGACGCGTATAATTACATGCACATCGGCTCTGCCAGCCAGGCCGCACGGCTACAGGCGGGAAATAAGAAGGTGGAAGGCACGGTTGAAGAGAAGACGAAAGACGAATAAAATAAAAGGGGCAAAGTGCCAACACAGGATGAATTGAAAGCATTGGCCTCTCTCCGATTACAGGAGGCAGAGACGCTGTACAATGCAGGCCAGGCCAGTATAATGGTAGTGTCTATCTTGCAGGATATGCCGTGGAACTCGCTTTGAAAGCCAGAATCTGTAAGGTATTGGGGTTGCGCGATTACCCGGATCAAGGGAAATTAAAGCCTGTCTATGCTGTTCACGACCTTGATCAACTGCTACTCCTCGCAGGTCTTAAACCAGAACTGGATTCCAACAATACAACATTGTTCAATAACTGGTCAACAGCGGTTCCGTGGAATCCTCTATGGCGATACGCAGCAACAGGTACCTATTCTCAGCAGGATGCCATTGATATGTTGGATGCAATCAGAGATCAAACAGATGGGGTCTTACAATGGATCATGAAATACTGGTGAATCAACTTCGCCTGCTTCTTGATAAGCTGAGCGATAAACGGGGTCCTGTGGCACTCTTTATGCTCAATACATTTGGGCCTGGCTTTGCACAACCCTGGCACTTAATCGTCAGCGCCAAAAAATTTGACCAGCTTTCTCGCTCTGAAGCGATCAAGGAAATGACAACGCTCGTGCGGAAACATGGCGACGAATCTTTTTGGCGACCGCTTATTCGAATCACCGTTCTAAAAACCCAGGATCCATTTGTACGTTCTGTTAATGCCTCAATGCAGGTAAGCCCGAATGAGATAGAAACTATCTCTGACGCCACCGTAGCAGGATTTGAGATTCCATACGCTCTGTTGGTTCGTTCGCAAAGCGTAGTGGCTGCTTAGTGCATGAAAATTGGTTGAGGTTCAATGCATCAATGGCGATTGATAACATAACGTCCGAAGCGATTGAGATGATGAATCCAAGAGTAAAAGATGTAACACCTCTTGCTGATTATCAGCTCAAAATTGCGTTTACAAATGATGAAACTGGCATCTATGACTGTCGTCCATTGCTGGATTTCGGTGTGTTCAAAGAACTGGCAGATGAAGCTTATTTCCGCCAAGTTCGAGCAGAGGGCGGCACCGTCACATGGCCTCATGAGCAAGATATTTGTCCCGATACGGTTTATTTAGATTCAAGGATATCGAGGACAGAGTGGTCCCATTGTCCTAGCCATCGTGCAACATTGGACATGTGACTAAATATTCGGTGTTGTATAGAATAATATTGGATGCTATTAGCCGTTGGATTGCGTGCCGTAGTTGCAGCGAAATTTGACATCATGAGGAGATATTCGATATGAGGGACGCGCAGAAACCTGATCATGTCAGTCTAACGAGCTTAATCAACCGCCTACGTGATGGGAGCTACGTAATTCCCGATTTCCAGCGCGAATTTGAGTGGAATCCTGGAGATATTCTCGCATTGATGCGGTCAATCTTTCTCGATTACTATATTGGAAGCCTACTTTTGTGGAAAGGAAAGGCGGAGAACTTCAAAGCACTGGCGTGTGAACCAATCTACGGACATGTCGGAAATGGAAATCAATCGACCATAGTCCTTGACGGACAACAGCGTCTTACTGCAATGTACTATACGTTCTGTGCTCCCGATGTACGACTTCCTAATCGTGCCAATAGGTACCTCTACTTCATTCACGTCGATAGATTCATGGATGAATCCTACGATACTGCATTCTACTACGACTGGACTCGGCGGGGGCTGAACTTATTAAAAAATAAGGAAGCTCAGTTTCAGAGACATATCTTTCCTCTCGCTGTCGTAGGCGAAGGCGGTTGGGCTTTGCCGAACTGGGTACAAGAATATGAACGCTATTGGCATCAGGAAGCCATTGATGCGCGCGAGGAGGGTGATATCGCTGAAGCTGATAATGCTCAGCACCACGCAGAGAATGCAGGTACCTTTGGCAAGCATCTCAAGGAAATTACTGAGGAGTATCAGGTTGCCCTTATTGAACTTGATCAAGATATTGAGATCGACAAAGTATGTGACATTTTCACGCAGATTAACAGCAGGGGCAGGCGGCTCGACATCTTCGATCTTATGAACGCCTTGCTAAAGCCCAAGGGGCTTCAACTGAAGCATATGTGGCGTATAGCGGAGCCACGGCTTGACTTTGTCGAGACAGATCGAATGAATGTCTATATCCTGCAAATTATGTCGATCCTTCGACAAAACTACTGCTCACCGAAGTACCTGTATTACCTTCTTCCGGGACAAGAACGAACTGTTCGTGAGCCTGATGGTTCGTTAAAAAAAGAAATTCTGGTTCCAAATATCACCGATTTTGAGCAACGGTGGGAGCAGGCAGTAGAAGCATTGGAAGATGCAATTGAACTCTTACGATCTCCTCAGGAGTTTGGTGCCATTTCTTCTAAATACCTACCCTATGTCTCAATCCTACCCGTATTTGCTGCTCTCCAGGCTTATTCACGGCAACTACCGCCCAACCAACGACTTAATACCAAACGCAAAATCCGTCACTGGTACTGGGCAAGCGTTTTTACAAACCGGTATTCCGGATCGGTAGAATCAACGAGTGCGAGTGACTTCATTGCTGTCAAGAATTGGTTTAAAAATAATGATGATGAACCTGACATGATCGCTGAATTCCGCTTACGCTTCCGTGAACTTGATTTGAATAGAGAGACAAAGCGCGGCACTTCTATCTACAACGGCATTTTTAACCTACTCGTACTACGAGGAGCAAGAGACTGGAGTACCGGAAACGCTCCACGACCAGATGACCTTGATGACCACCACATTGTACCAAAATCTTGGGGAAAGAGAGTGGGCTTGAGCAATCGTATCGACACAATTCTGAACCGGACACCTCTTACATCTGAAACAAACCGTGAAGTGATTCGTGATAATCTCCCGAACAGCTACCTACCAGAATTGATTGATGCCAGTGGCGAAGACACCGTACGAGCAATATTGGAATCGCACTTCATCTCACCAGCAGCATTTGACATTCTGCTGCGGCAACCCTTTGAGGAGGAAGACTTTGAAGCCTTTATATCAGAACGTCAGCGAACCTTGAAAGACGCGATTGAAGACTTACTTGTAAAAGAAAGGTTGGATCTTGCTCCGAAGTTACGAGAATTGGACGCCAAAATCGAAAGTGTTGAACTTGATCTACGCCAAACGATAATCAAGAACTTAAATGGTAATGTATCTCAACTTCCGTCACACATTCTTCAAAGCGCCAAGTCCAGGCTTCTATCTGCGGCAAAAAAGAACCCTGAACTTGATGAAGATTATTATCAACGGCTTCCGGGGATACTAGAGTACTGCGACTTGCGAGAGCTTCAAGCAACGCTCACAAATAAGGCAATCTGGCCCATTTTCCAAGAGTGTTTCAAAAACAACAAAGAAATGGTTGACAGACGTTTTGATCAACTGTGTGAACTACGAAATGGTATCCGCCATAGCAGGACGGTTACCGAGGTGACGCAGAAGGAAGGTGAAGCGGCAATCGTTTGGTTTGAGCATATTCTCATGACACAGACGGAATAGCAATTATTGTCGTGAATTCCTTGGACTTAGCACAGGTTATAGAGACATTGCTCTATAACACAGAACATATAATAGGCTATCCATGACCCGATGGAATATCGTCATATCAGAGGAAACCGACCGCCAGGTTCGGAGTTATCTGGCCCGGACTGGCGGCAAAAAAGGCGATCTATCCCGTTTCGTTGACCGTGCGGTACGTCAAGCTATCTTCTGGGAGACAGTCGAAACGGTCTGGGAACGGAACAAGCACCTTCCGGCTGAAGAAGCTCAAGCCCTCGCCGACGAAGCTGTGGATAGCGTCCGTAAGAGTTATTCTTGAATCCAAAGTGGGCTAATCGCGCAAATGGCTTAACCAAAAGCAAGCATTGAGGATTCTTTCAAAAAAATTTGTTGATATGTTTTTCCGATAGACTGGATTGCGGCTTTAAGCATGCCGCAATGACAACCGCCGTTCGTCACTCCGGCGCAAGCCGAAGTCCAGTGGGGTTAGACACAACTTATTTGAAATACCATTGAGTATTTGGAGGTATATGACATGGCAATTGATACCATCACATCCGAAGCCATTGATCTAATAAATCCGACTGGAAGGCGCGTATTACAACTGACGACGAATGCGCGGCGGTCGGTGCATGGGTATTACGACCTGCCCCCGTGGTCACCTGTGGATGGGCGCATTGCATTTAGCCGCATGGACGCACCGGATTCAAAAACAGGTGATATTTGCGTCATGGATGCCGATGGGGGCAACTTGCACAAAGTCGCCGAATCGCGGGCGATGTCCGCCAATGGCGGCGCGCTGGCGCAATGGGCATCGGACGGATCGCGGATCTACTTTAAGGATCGGGACCGCGAAACCCGTTTGATCGGATGGGTCGATCCAGACACCGGTATGTCGGGCACGCACCCTGGAGACCTGCGGATGATTTCACCCGCTGGACACCTGCACGCCTATCACACGATGCACGGGGACTACGACGAAGACGACGTTCCCAAAATGAAAGATGTACACGGTGTATTTGCGCAGGATTTAGAAACAGGTGAGTCCAGACAACTCGCAACCCTCGCCGATTGCCTGACACTCCATCCCCGCCGGGATGAAATTGCCGACTGGCATTTGTTTGTCAAACACACCAAATGGTCCCCCGATGGATCGCGGATGATGTTTGTATTCACCAACGAAATCCATTTTGATCGGAAATACGGCGAACTCCCCAGGGTGAAAGATGTGTACGTCATCAATGCCGACGGCTCCAATCTCAAACGTGTATGCGAATTTGGCAATCACCCACTGTGGCATCCCAATGGTCGAGAAATACTGACCAACAGCCCATTTGAAGGCTCACCGGACAATAAACTGGTACTGACCGATGTGGAAACCGGTGAAGAGCGTCTGGCTGCGACCTGCGCAAAGGGATCGGGGCATCCCTCCTTTTCCCCAGACGGCAAATACATTGTCATAGATGTGGTGAACAACACCACAAAAGAAGCCAAATTCCTGCTCGTAGATGTCGAAACCGACACATCTGAGACCCTGTTGGAACTCCCCGTCTTCGACCACTCTCATGCCGGAACCCATCTGCACCCGGTATGGCGGCAAGACAGCTCGCAAATTCTATACGCCAGCGACGCATCCGAAATTTGCCAGTTATGTGTGTGTGACGTGTAAAGGAGAACCCCATGTCCGTAAAATCAGTTTACATGATGACCGATTTGGAAGGCTCAGCCGGAGTAGATGACTGGGACCCCAGACACCGGGAAGATGCGACAACGGCAAAAGGCGTGTACGACCGCGCTGAAATGCAGCGATTGTTGACAGGAGAAGTCAACGCCGCAGCCGAAGGATTATTTGCAGCAGGCGTAGAAAACATCATCATCAATGACGCACATGGGGCGGGACGCACAATATTGTCAGAAGAATTGATCTCAGGCGTGAAACTCGTGCAGGGTGTCAACCGTCCCTGCTGGCTACCGGGATTATCCCCCAGATTCGACGCACTCATCCAATTGGGCATGCATGCAATGACCAATACACCCAACGGATGTCTCGCACATTCGATGAGCCGCAATATGGTCTATCGCGTCAACGGTGCCGAAGTCGGCGAGATGGAAATGGCGGCTTATTTGTGTGGCCATCTGGGCATCCCCTGGGTCTTTACATCGGGCGATCTGCACGCGTGTACCGAGTCCGAGCGCTGGGTCAATGGTATTGTCACAGCACCTGTAAAAGAAGGCCTGGGCGAATTATGTGCGCTCCACATGGCGCCAGTAGATGCCCGCGCCCTCATCAGGACGCGCGTTTATGAAGCCATGGAGATCGTTGAAAATACCGAACCCCTCATTGCAGAAAGTCCTGTCGTGATGGAGGTAACGTTCCCCGAACCCATCCCGCCCTCGACAAAAAAAGGATTAGAGCGCGTAGATGATTTTACAATTCGGTGTGAAGGTGAATCCTTCTGGCAGGTATTTCACCACTATGTTTATGGCAAGCCCGATTATCCAGTTCCCGCGTAATTTCTTCACATTAAAGGAGGCTTCATGAAAGTCAAAATAGAGAACCAATTTCGAGCGCCTTATGGCGTACCAAACGGTTTGCAACTCACCGACGATGGTCTGTGGATTGCAGATCAGATGACGGACCGGGTGGCGTTGATGAGCATGAAAGATGAGGACAAAGACGATTATTACGGCAATCGCCGCCTGTTGAGGGACATCCCATCGGAATCCTCAAACACCAGTGGCATGGCCGCGGGCGATGGATCGCTGTGGTTGGCGGCCAATGGACCGGGGCAACGCTGGCGGCTACCGCGCGAGACCGATGCGCCCCAAGGTGAAGTTTTGCGCGTGGATCCCTGTAACGGAGAAACACAGGGGCGCTGGGCACTACCCACGGGCGGCGGCACGCACGGCATAGAATACGACGCAATTGAACCGGGCACATTGTGGTTGACCACCTTAAAAGAGCAGACCATTACGCAGATGCGTATTAGTGATTGGTCCGTCATCCGCACATTAAAACTGCCTTTGCCTCGCGCACACGGCGTGGTGCGAATGGAAGAAGATTCGATCTGGGTCGTTCATACAGGTCATCGGGTAATTGTAAACCTGGACCTTGCAACAAATGAAGAACTCGACCGCATAGAAGTGCCCGAACCACATCCCGAACCACACGGACTCTCCATCTGCAACGGCGGATTCTTGTATTGCGACGCCACATCCGGATGGGTTGCCAAAATTTCCTGGTGAGACGCAGAGGGGACATTCCTGTTATCTTCCAATTAGCCCCGGTCCTCCGGGGCTTTTCTTTCTGACAACTGAGGTAAGTGATGAGTAATCGAGCAGTAATCGGCGTCGATGTGGGTACAGGCAGCGTGCGGGCAGGCGTATTTGACCTGTACGGCACGATGTTGGGCACAGCATCCTCGCCCATTCTGGAATTTAATCCCAAGCCCGATTTTTACGAACAATCCTCGGAAAATATCTGGGCAGAAACCGGGAAAGTCATTCGCCAGGCTATCGCCCAATCTGGCCTCTCACCCGATGCCATAATCGGCATGAGTTTTGACGCCACCTGTTCTCTCGTCGTCTTAGATGCTGCTGAACAGCCCCTGACCGTATCTGAAACGGGCGAAACCGAACGCAACATCATCGTCTGGCGCGATCACCGCGCAATTGATCAGGTAAATCGCATCAATGCGGGCGGATACGATGTATTGCAATATGTCGGGGGCACGATGTCGCCCGAGCAAGAACCACCAAAACTGTTGTGGATCAAAGAAAACCTGCCCGAAACATGGCAAAAAGCGGGCAAATTTTTTGACCTGGCAGATTTTATGGTCTATAAAGCAACGGGGACCGACCGCCGCAGTCTGTGTACCAACGTATGCAAATGGACCTATCTGGGCCATGAATCGCGCTGGGACCGCACCTTCTTTGACGCCATTGGTCTGGACGATTTATTCGACGACGGGAAAGTGACAGAAGATATCGCACCCATGGGCGAATACGCGGGCACACTGAGTGCAGAAGCCGCCGATTTGATGGGATTGACAACGCAAACTGCCGTGGGTGTCGGCATCATCGATGCACATGCAGGGGGTATTGGCGTTGGCGTCAGCGAACCGATATTAGCATTGATCGGCGGCACCTCGTCGTGCCACATGGCCGTGTCAAAAGAGGCGCGATTTATCCCCGGCGTGTGGGGACCTTACTTCGGTGCAATGCTGCCTGGCTCGTGGCTCAGCGAAGGCGGGCAAAGTGCAACGGGCGCATTGTTAGATCACACCATCGAGCGATTTGGCATGGTCAAAGAAGAAGATCACTACTGGCATGTGCTCACGGGAAAAGAAATCAATGCCGTGTACGCCGAACTCAACGCGTACATCGCCTCAAAAGGCGTGTGCTCGGATTGGACAGAACGGCTGCATATCTTGCCCGACCACCACGGCAACCGATCTCCCAAAGCCGATCCCAACGCACGGGGAATGATGGATGGTTTAACCCTGGATATGTCCTACAATACACTGGCACAAATTTATCACGCAACCATCCAGGCAGTAGCTTATGGCACGCGCAATATTATCGACGAAATGGAAAAACAGGGCTACGCAATCGAGCAGATCAACGCATGTGGAGGCGGCACAAAAAACGAACTGTGGATACGCGAACACGCCGACGCCACACAGCGCCCCATTCACCTCCCAAAAGAACCCGAAGCCGTATTACTCGGATCGGCAATCCTCGGTGCCGTCGCCGCAGGCACCTATGAATCAATACAGGAAGCGATGGACGCAATGTGTCACGCGGGCGAGGTCATCGAACCCAATCGAGACACCGCAGATTATCACGCCTGGAAATACGAGCAACAGTTGGCTATGTACGACCAGCACGTTGACCGACGCAACATCGACTAATCAGAAATTCGGTTGTGTTTCGCGACATATCGCATTAGCATGGAGTTGTAAATTATCAACTGAAGGAGGCAAATCGTGAAAATCGGATACGGCACTTATGCAATGCAAACGGAAAATATCTTCGACGCGCTCCCGCGCCTGCGCGACATAGGTTACGAAGCCCTCGAAATCAACACGGGTGACGACTGGCCCACCGCCCCGCACAAACTCGACACCGCTACCCGCGAAACACTCGCCAAAACCATCCAGGACCTCGGCTTTGAATCCCCCGTCACAATGGCCTTGATGCCCATCTGCACACAGGGCGATGACCGCCCGGCCATCCTCGAAAAATTTGACGCCGCCTGTATCCTCGCCAGTGACCTCGCCTTCGGCGATACTCCCGGCATCATCGTCAGCACACTCGGCGGACTGCACGGCACCTGGGACGAAGTCAAACACACCTATTGCGATCAACTCCTCGAATTGGGCGACCACGCCGCCAAACACAACGTCATCCTCGCAACCGAACCCCATGCGGGCCACCCGCTCGACACCCCCCAAAAAGTCGATTGGCTCATGCGGCAAACCAATCACGACAACGTCAAAGTCAATTTCGACATGAGCCACTTTTACGTTGACGGTATCGACCTCCAGCCGAGCGTTGACCTGTGCGCCCCTTACACCGTCTCCACCCACATCAAAGACGGTCATCGCGTCAATGGACAGGTGCGCTACCTCCTGCCCGGCGTAGGCGACTTCGACCTCGTCGCCTACTTCAAAGCCGTCGCAGCCGCAGGCATCACCGTCCCAATCACCGTCGAGGTTACCGCGCAAATCTGGAGACAACCCGACTACGACCCCTGGCCCGTCGCCGAACAATGCTTCAAAGCACTCGATAACGCACGAAGTGAAGCAGGTGTATAATAGATGTACAAGCAGGGTATGGAAAATCTCAAAGGAATATGTTATCTTTTGATAAACGGATGATCTGACTTTATCACTGGAGAAACACGCCATGCAATCTGCCAATGGCTCAAAATCGACACCCGTGACATTTCGGTTCAAAAATATCGGCCCCGTAAAAGAGGCCGATATGGAACTGGGCGATCTCACGATCATTGCCGGCCGCAATAACACCGGCAAAACGTATTTGGCATATACGCTTTATGGCTTCTTGAAAACGTGGCGAGAATTGGCTGCTTCGGTTCCCCCAGGTTTCGATCACCTTGTCAGAATGGTCATTGAAACGGGCCAAGCAGAGCAATCCATAGATCAAGAATCGTTCAATTCGGAGCGAGAGGCAATGATTCAAAGACTGACACAGGACTTCTCTGAAAAAGTTTTATCAGATGTATTCAGTTGTTCAGACGAAACTTTCGAGAGCGCATCTTTCGAAATTATACTCAACGATGCGTTTCCATTGGCAGGACAGTCTAAAAAAGAGGGCAATTTTTCTATCACTTATGATGGAAGCAATATTGTCATAGAACAAGAGGACTTCCTGAAAAACGATGCCTCTTTAGGGACCTTGGAAAAAAATAATTATCTGAATAATATGGGCAGGACGATGCAGATAATTCACTATCTTTACGTATCGTTTCTATCTCCGGATTTTCCATATCCATTCATCCTTTCCGCCGAAAGATTCGGCATCTCGCTTTTTTATAAAGAGTTGGATTTTACAAAAAGTCGTTTAGTAGAGGCATTGCAGAAGTTGTCTGAAGACCGCGAAGGCGCAATAAATCCTCTTTTTTTCTTAGACGAGAGTTCTGCCCGCTATGCGTTGCCCATTAAGGATAATATTGACTACACCAGAAGCATAAGTGATTTTCGTAGAAAAAAAAGTGAGATTTACGGGGATAAGTTATTCAACGATATAAGGGATATGATGGATGGCTATTATAGCAACACGGGAGACAATATCGAATTTAGGTCAACAGCACGCGGAAAACGCAAATTCATCATACCCCTGCATATTGCTTCCTCTTCGGCACGCGGATTGTCTGATCTGTACTTCTACCTGCGTTATGTCGCGCAGAAAAATCATCTCCTAATCATTGATGAGCCAGAAAGCCATCTCGATACGGCCAACCAAATACAATTGGCACGCTTGTTGGCGCGATTCATTCAAGCTGGCTTGAAAATTCTGATAACCACACACAGCGACTATCTCATCAAAGAGATCAACAACCTCATCATGTTGAGCAAGTCTTTTGAAAAAAAAGAAGAGATCGTTCAGAAACTCGGATACAAAGAGGACGATTTACTTGAACCAGATTCAGTTCGAGCGTATGTCGCAGAAGAGGATGGCTTAAGCGAGTGCGAAGTGGATGACTTTGGTATAAACATGCCAGTCTTCGACGAGACCATCGACAAAATCAATCGCGTATCAAACGAACTCGCATCCCGACTGGCGGCGGATGGGCAAACGTAAAATGTCTCTAAACTTGATGCTGGAAAAAGTTTTGAAGGAAGATGCGCTAAGAAAAAAAAGAAATAGTGATTTGAGTCTTCGAGAGCGCCAAGCGAAGATGATAGTTCAAGTCGTCGGTGCTCTCGTGCCCGTCACTGCGATACGTCTGAACAAGTTTAGCCACTTTTCCGCTTTGAAGAGCGACAATTCCCGGACCAAAAAATGCGATTATCTATTGATCGTTGAATTGGACGGTATTATTCACGCCGTTTTTATTGAACTAAAAAAGACGTTTACTGAAGATGATGAAGCAAAAGAACAGCTACGACGATCACGGCCTTTTCTCGCTTACCTTATTTCTGTCTGCGAAATCGAAAACGAGCTTTCTCTTGAGCCGAAACCCATCGAAAAATACGTTATTATCGCAGAAAAATTTAGCGAGAGATTCGATAAACAGCGAGTGAATGTTAAGCCAAACAACATTCCTACAGAACAGTACAAGGGAATAGAAATAAAAAACATAGTAAAGACCACAGTCTCTCTTGCCGACTTGACAAACAGCTAAATCTGAGCAAGTTTACTCGAAGACCTGACCCAGAATGGGTTTTTGAATAAAAGGAGATCCATAGTGGGTTACTGGCAGATCGCAACAGGGTCCGAAGGCCGCGACTATGCTGAATATTTTTTTCCTACAGATCGTTATCCCCGAGATGATACAATAGAAGGAGCACTTGAAGTATTTCGACTACTTCTTCCACAGATTTCAAACAGATCCATATTTTGATTTTTCATGCCCTACAACATCCTCCTCATCCTGACCGATCAACAGCGCTGGGACTCCCTCGGTTGTTGCGGTGTAAGCGGCGTACACACCCCCAATCTCGACCGCCTCGCCAGTGAAGGCACGCGCTACGACCAGTGCTATGTCAACAACCCGATATGCACGCCCAGTCGCGCCAGCCTCTGGACCGGCAAACACCTGCCCGGCCACGGCGTCTATCGCCTGCACGACGTCTTACCCCAGGATGAAATCCTCTTTCCACATCACCTGCGCGAAGCCGGATACGACACTGCGCTCTTTGGCAAACTCCACGTTGCCGGTCACATGTGGGAAATGCAATACCGCCACCGCTTCGACGGCTTCAACACCTACGAATGGGCACCCGATCCCAATGGATATCGCGGCTGTGACACCGCGTACTTCCGCTGGCTTGCGGTACACCACCCCGACATTCTCCAACGCTGGAAACGCGACGGCAACAGCATCGGTCATGTGCGTGCCGAGAGCCACTTCACCACCTGGGCCGCCGACCGCACCATCGACTATCTCCACCGCATGCAGGGCACACATCAGCCCTTCTTCTGTTGCATGAGCGTCTTTGATCCGCACAGTCCCTATACAAATTATCCCAAAGAATACGCCGATTACCTCGACTTCGATGCCCTGCCCGAACCCTTTGCCGTAGATGAATCCTTTGACCATCGCCCAATCGCACACTGGCGAGAGCACAACGGGCGATCTTTCCCCTCAACGGACACCCTGCGCGAAAGCCGCATCGGCTACCACGCGGCCATCACCCTCATCGACGAACAAATCGGGCGCGTCTTGCAAACACTCGACGACACAAATTTTGCGGACAACACCATCGTCATCTTTGCCAGCGACCACGGCGACATGCTCGGCGACCACGGCCTCACCGTCAAAGGCGCATACATGTACGATGCCTGCACCCGGGTGCCCATGATCATCCGCGCACCGGGCACATCCGGCGGTCAAATCATCGACGCGCCCTGCCAACTTCACGACATTGCCGCAACCGCACTCGCCATCGCCGGATGCGAACAACCCGACCACATGCCCGATGCATGCGACCTCCTGGACATCAACGCCTTGCAACAACGCGGCTATGCCGTCTGCATGCACCGCAACTCGAGCACCACGCGCGGGGGCTATCACAACCCGGAATTGCATATCACCATGTGGCGAGAAAACCGCTACAAACTCAGCATCTACCACGCGCCACAACCCGGACCTGACGATTGCCCCGGCGAACTCTTTGACCTGGAAACAGACCCCGACGAAATGAACAACCTCTGGTTCGACGCCGACATGTCCGACACGCGCGACCAACTCATCCACAAACTCACGACTTTTCTCGTACAACAAGACGCACAGGGACGCGCGAGAGGTAGCGAAGCCCTGCCACCGGGATTTTGGAAAGATAGCTCATGACAAAAACCATCATCATGCCCAAATACGGACTTCAGCAAGACAACGGCACCGTCGTTGAATGGCGCGTCAAAGAAGGCGACCACGTCAACAAGGGCGACATCCTCCTCGACCTGGAAACAGACAAAGCCCTCTTCGAATACGAATCGCCCGAAAGCGGTTACGTCCGCAAACTCGTCGCCCAAAACGGCGAAGAAGTGCCAGTGCTCTCGGTCATTGCCATCATCACCGACGAAGCCGACGAAGCCATTGAAGATATAGCACCTGCGAGCACTGACTCACCCATAGAGGAAACGCGCCAGATAACGGACACCGCAGAGCGAGAACCCGCGCTGGAAGCCCCCACCCAGCGCATCAAAAGATCTCCTGCCGCCCGTCGCCGCGCCCGTGAACTCAACATTGACCTCGCCAACATCGCAGGCACGGGTCCAGGTGGTCGCATTGTACTCGCCGATGTCGAACTCGCGGCATCTGCGGCACCATCCTCCACCACACTATCGCGCATGCGCCAGGCCATTGGCAGAACCATGGCCTATAGCAAAAGCACCATCCCGCACTTCTACGTTGCCACTGAAATCGACATGACCGACGCGGAAACCTGGCGCAAAAACCTCGCAGAAACCGACGCCATCGTGCTCTCTGTCACCGACCTCTTTGTCAAAGCCGCCGCCGATGCCCTCACCCAATACCCGGCGCTCAACGCCAGCCTCGATGGAGATACCGCCGTTATCGTACACGACACAGTCGATATCGGCCTTGCCGTTGGCACCGATGACGGCCTCGTCGTCCCGGTCATCCCAAATGCCGATCGGGCATTCCTGACCGACCTCGCCGACGAACGCACCCGGCGCGTCGATGAAGCCAGGCAGGGCAGATTGCGCGGCGATGCCAGTGCCACCTTCACCATTTCGAACCTGGGGATGTACGGCATTACATCCTTCACCGCCATTGTCAATCCCCCCGAAGCCGCCATCTTAGCTGTCGGTGCAGCCATCGCTCGCGTTGTCCCCATCGGCGATCCCATGACCATCGCTGTTCGCCAAATCGCAGAAGTCACACTCTCCGCCGACCACCGCCTCGTCGATGGGGTGGTCGCGGCTCAATTTTTACAGGCACTAAAACAAAACCTGGAAGACACAAACAAATTGGAAAGTTGGTTGTAAAAAGGAGCCTTTATGTCCCTACCCTCTGAAATCCTGATCAAAATGTACCGCGCCATGCTCCGCATCCGCCGTTTTGAAGAACAAATATGGGAAGTCTATACCGGCGGCCTCATGCACGGACTCGCGCACCTCTACATCGGCGAAGAAGCCGTTGCCGTGGGCGTTTGCGCCGCACTGCGCGACGACGACTTCATCACCAGCACCCACCGCGGGCACGGGCACTGCGTTGCCAAAGGTGGGAACCTCGAAGCCATGATGGCCGAAGTGATGGGCCGCGTCACCGGGCACTGCCGCGGCAAAGGCGGATCCATGCACATCGCCGACATGTCCGTTGGCATCCTCGGCGCAAATGGCATTGTCGGCGGCGGATTTGGCATTGCCACAGGCGCAGCACTCTCAGCCCAAAAACGCGGCACCGACCAGGTTGCCGTCTGCTTCTTTGGCGACGGCGCCTCCAATCAGGGCATCTTCTTCGAAGTCATGAACTTCGCCGCAATATGGAAACTCCCGGTCATCTACGTCTGTGAAAACAACCACTACGGCGAATACACCCCCACCGGAAACGTCACCGCGGGCAAAAGCATCGCCGATCGCTCTCTCCCCTTCGGCATTCCCAGCACAACCGTAGATGGCAGCGACGCCATTGCCGTGTACGAAGCCACTGCCCGAGCAGTCGAACGCGCCAGAAAGGGCGATGGCGCCACACTCATCGAATGCGACACGTACCGCTATCGCGGGCACCACGTTGGCGATCCCGGAGAAGGCTATCGCACAAAAGAAGAAATCGAATCCTGGATGGCCAAAGACCCCATCCAGCAACTCCGCACAAAAATACTGGATGACAACATCGCCTCTGGAGCCGAACTCGATGCAGAAGAGCGCGAAGTCGAAAAAGAAATGGAAAACGCGCTCGAAGCAGCCAAAGCCGCGCCTTATCCCGATGTTGAGGAGGTCAATCAACATGTCTATGCGTGAAATGACTTATGGCGAAGCCGTCAAAGAAGCCATGGCCGAAGAAATGCGCCGCGATCCCACAGTCTTTCTCATGGGAGAAGATGTCGGCAAAGCGGGTACCGTATTCAAAGTCCTCCTCGGTTTGCACGACGAATTTGGCGACGACCGCGTCATCGACACGCCCATTGCAGAAGCGGGTCTCGTCGGCCTCGGCGTCGGTGCTGCGCTTACCGGCTCGCGCCCCATTGTCGATATCATGTTTGGCGACTTCATAACCCTGGCAATGGACCAGATCGTAAACCAGGCCGCCAAACTGCGCTACATGTCCGGTGGTCAGGCCATCGTGCCCATCACCATCCGCTCCACAATGGGTGCGGGGCGCTCCTCTGCCGCGCAGCATTCGCAAAGCTTACACGCCTGGCTCGCGCACATCCCCGGCCTCAAAGTCGCCATTCCCTCCACACCCGCCGACGCCAAGGGCCTCTTCAAAAGTGCTGTTAGAGACGACAACCCCGTCGTCATTTACGAAGACAAAATGATGTACGCCCTCAAAGGCATGGTCCCCACAGAAGAAGACTACACCATACCCTTTGGACAGGCCGACATCAAACGCGAAGGCGACGACATCACCCTCATCGCCACATCGAGCATGGTCCACGTCGCCCTCGAAGCTGCCGACGCCCTTGCCGAACAGGGCATCAGCGTCGAAGTCGTTGACCCGCGCACCCTCGTTCCGCTCGATAGAGAAACCCTCATCGAATCCGTAGTCAAAACCACCCGTGCCGTCATCATCGACGAAGGCTATAAAAGTTTTGGTATCACAGGGGAAATCGCCTCCATCGTCTATAACGGCGCCTTTGACTACATCGACGCACCCATCGTTCGCCTCGGCGCAATGGACGTACCTGTACCGTTTAGCAAACCCCTCGAAGACGCCACAATCCCCACGCCCGAAGATGTAATCAAAGCCGTACAGGACATGAAAATGGACCTCTGACCACCCGGCGCGTCAGAACTGCTGCCTGTATTGTAGCAAGATAGCGTGCGTGGCACGCCCGACAATCGACGCGCGGCGCTCGCCGCTCACCTGCACATCGAGCCGCTCGAACTTCCAATGCGGCCCCAGGCGATAGCTTCTGGTCCCTCGCGTGGTCGTCATCTCGCCAGAGAGCGTCAGCACCCCGCCAGACGCGAACAGGCCATAGCCCAGGCGGGCATTCAGACGCGCCGCACCAGACCCCGTCGCCTCCAGACCTTGCCCACGCAGGCCGCGCTCATAGAGCATCCGGATGCCGCTGGCACTATCGCCATAGCCAGGCCCCAGACTGAACGAGAGGCCGCGCCCATCTTTGCCTGGAATCAACTCGACTTCGATCTGTCCGCTCAATTCCCTGTATCCGCGCCGCACCAGCACGCGCCCGTTGCTCGCCAATGTCAGGCGCTGCACCGCATAACTCAGTCCGCTGCCCAATTCTGCCCCACCGCCCGTCTCGCCGTCACCGCCATCGTAGCGTCCCCCCACTTCCAGGGTTGACGACAGCCGCGCCCCGTTGCCCACAGCGCGATTTTGGGTCGCCTCCAGAGCCATGCGCATGCGGCTGGCATCTACTGTTAGTCCCACGATCCCGGCCCCTTTCAGGCTGCTGTCTGCCACCTCGAGACTGGTCCACATGGTCTCGCTCTTGAGGCGCAGTCTGGTCGCCCCCAGTGCCACTGCTTGCGTGCTCAGGCCCCCGCCGGCAGTGCGGGTGTTCACGTCGCTTGATCGGGTGCCGATCTCCAAACCGCCTCTACCATAGCCCGCCGTGATCCACGCCTCCCAGTCGTTTCGCCTCCAGTTCGCGTAGGGATGGACGCTGGCGAGGATCAGGTTGTACGCATCGCCGTTCCCTGTGCCCGATAAGTCCAGTTCGCTCAGGCTCCACGCCGCTGCTATCCCGGCGATATAGTCATTGAAAAGGCGGGCGTCCGCCCCCAGATGGATCGTGAACAGGTCGCCGTTCCAGGCCGCTGCACCGCCGCGACTGGCGAAGTTTCGGTAGTCACCGCCACCCCAGAGGGCGAAGGAGGACGCGTACTGCTGTGGTGATGCCGAGTGAGATGCCAGCACGAAATCGCTGCTGTTCATCATGCTCTTAAAGGTGCTATTCATCATGTCCTTGAAGATGCTACTCATCATGTGTCGGGAGGTAGATGCATCTCTGTTCAGAGCATAGAATAGGCCAGGCCAGCCGCCGGGTAGCGAGAACAGACTGGTCGGTAGCTCGGAACCGCCACCGTCTCGCGCTCGCCCGATGCGTCGTGTGATCGCGCCTACGCGCTGATCGGCCAGTGCCCGCGCCAGATCCGCCAGCAGGGCTGGATTGACCGCGATGTCGTTGTCGGTCACGGTGACTCGCACAGGAGTGGTCGTGGTCACCTCGTCGTAGCCACTGACTACATGGGTGATCGTGGTACTCTCAGAGTATGCGTCATCGTCCTCTGTGGTGGTCAGGCTCACTGTCTGTGCCCTACTCCATGTATCAGGTGTGAATGTCAGGACACCACTCACCCGCGTCACGCCTGTCACATCGCTGGTCGCGCGCACCGTCACAGTACCAGAGGGTCGCGTATCCAGCACCACTGTGTATGTGCCAGTGCCCCCTTCCGCGATGGTCAGTGCAACTGGCTCTATCGTCACACCAGGCACCCCATCATCCATCACAGCCACCATCACAGGCTCAGCAGTGGTCACACCGTCGTAGCGACTGACCACATGGGTGATCATAGTGCTTTCAGAGTATGCATCATCGTCCTGCATGCCAGTGACAGTGATCGTCTGCGCCTCGTTCCAGGTATCAGGTGTGAACGTCACAGACACTGGTGATATTGTCACTATATCTGTTGTACCGTTGATCGGGGTCACTGTCACAGTACCAGAGGGTCGTGCGTTCAATACCACTGTGTACGTGCTAAAGCCCCCTTCGGTGATGGTCAATGCGGTGGGAACTACTGTCACACCCCCGTCTGTATCCGTCGGTACCTTATCATTGTCCGCAATCGTCAATTCCGTATCCGTCACCGCCAGGTCGGTAGCAGAACCACTCATCGAAACCGTTTCTTCCCCCTCTGCTATCGCATCATTTACAGGCGTCAGCGTGAATGTCTCCATCCCACTCGTCTGACCAGCCACTATCGTCACTGTGAAATCCGACACTGCACCATAGTCCGTACCTTCTGTTGCGCTGTCACTGCCATCACCCACGCTCACTGTCACCGTCGTCGCCACCGTCCGCGCATCCGCATTCAGCGTCGCTGTCACGGTCACCGTCGTCGCGCTGTCATCCTCACCCACCGACGATGGAACCACCGTCAAAGCCACCGAACTCGAAGCCGTATCATCATCTCTGAGCGTCAACTCTGTATCCGTCGCTGTCAGACCAGACGCGCTACCATTCACCTGAACCGTCTCATCTCCTTCCGCAACCGAATCATTCACCGGCGTAATCGTAAACGTCCCTGTCCCATCCGTCTGACCCGCTGCGATCGTCACTGTGACGTTACTCACCGGCCCATAATCGTCTGGCGAAGTCGCTGTCCCATCTGCCACGCTCACCGTCACGGTCGTCGCCACAGGCAGTGCTGAACCATTCAACATCGCTGTCACAGTCACCGTCTGAGAACCACCATCCTCCGTCACAATATTCGGACTCAAGCTCAACCCAATCCCTGTCGGTGGCGCATCATTGTCCACGATTTTCAAGGCAGCACCCACCACTGTGAAATTCGTCGCTGTGCCCTTGATCGAAACCGTCTCATTACCCTCTGCTATCGAATCGTCCACCGGACTCAGCGTAAACGTTCCCATACCGCTCGTCTGTTCTGCTCCTATTGTCACCGTGAAATTCGACACTGTATCATAGTCCGTACCCTCGGTGGCACTGTCACTGCCATCACCCACAGAGACCGTCACTGTCGTCGCCACCGTCCTGGCAGATTCATTCAACGTCGCTGTCACGGTCACTGTCGTCGCGCTTGCACCCTCACCAACCTCCGAGGGAGAAACTGACAACGCCACCTCAGTCGAAGCCGTATCATCATCAGTAACAGACACCGCCACAGAGTCAGCAGTGGTCACAGAACCATACCCACTCACCGCATGACTGATCGTAGCACTCTCAGAGTATGCGTCATAGTCCTGAACCCCTGTCACCGTTACCGTCTGTGCCGTGTTCCAGCTAAATGGTGTGAACCTCATAGACACTGGTGATACCCTCGCCACACCCGTCGCACCACTACTCGCACGCACCGTCACAGTACCAGAGGGTCGCGTGTCCAATACCACTGTGTACGTGCCAGTGCCTCCTTCCGCGATGGTCAGTGCAGTTGGCTCTATCGTCACACCGGGAACCTCATCATCCTTCACAGACACCGCCACAGGATCAGCAGTGGTCACAGAACCATAGCCACTGACCACATGGGTGATCATGGTGCTCTCAGAGTATGCGTCATAGTCCTGAACCCCTGTCACCGTTACCGTCTGTGCCGTGTTCCAGCTAAATGGTGTGAACCTCATAGACACTGGTGATACCCTCGCCACACCCGTCGCACTACTACTCGCACGCACCGTCACAGTACCAGAGGGTCGCGTGTCCAATACCACTGTGTACGTGCCAGTGCCTCCTTCGGCGATGGTCAATGTGGTGGGAACTACCGTCACACCCCGTTCGTCCGTACCCGTCGTCGCGTCATTGTCCGCAATCGTCAATTCCGTATTCGTCACCGTCAGATCGGTAGCAGATCCCGTCACTGAAATCTTCTCATCCTCCTCCGCTATCGAATCGTTCACCGGCCTCAGCATGAACATCCCCGTCCCACTTGTCTGACCAGCCACAATCGTCACTGTGAAGTCATTCACCTCTGTGTAGTCCGTACCCTCTATCGCACTGTCACCGACATCACCCACAGACACCATCACCGTCGTCGCCATCGTCCGGGCATCTGCATTCAACGTCGCTGTCACAGTCACCGTCGTCTCGCTGTCACCCTCACCCACTGACGAGGGAACCACCTTCAGAACCACCGAACTCGACTGGGTTTCTGTCGGCTCCGTGTCATCGTCTGTAATTGTCAGCGATGTCCCATTCACCGTCAGACCCGGCGTCGAACCCGTCACCGAAACCGTCTCGCTCCCTTCCACAATCGAATCATTCACTGGCGTAATCGTAAACGTCCCCATACCACTCGTCTGTCCAGCAGCAATTGTCACCCTGAAGTCAGACACGGTACCATAGTCCGTTCCCTCCGTCGCGCTACCATCTCCCACAGACACCATCACCGTCGTCACCACTGTCCGGGCATCTGCATTCAGCGTCGCTGTCACACTCACTATCGTTGCGCCGTCACCCTCACCAACTGACGAGGGAACCACCTTCAGAACCACCGAACTCGAAGCCGTCTGAGTTCCAGTTTCATCCGGCTCCGTATCATTATCCCTGATTGTCAGCGATGTCCCATTCACCGTCAGGCCCGGCGCTGTACCCTGGACAGTCACCGTCTCATCCCCTTCCACAATCGAATCATTCACTGGCGTAATTGAAAACGTCCCTGTCCCATTCGTCTGACCCGTTGCTATCGTCACTGTGATCGCGCCCACCGCCCCATAATCGTCTGGCGAAGTCGCCGTCCCATCCGACACGCTCACCGTTACCGTCGTCACATCAGGCAATGCCGACCCGTTCAACATCGCCGTCACTGTCACCGTCTGTGCTCCGCCCTCCTCTGTCACGCTCCCCGGGTTCAGGCTCAACTGGATACCCGTTGGTGCCGTGTCATTGTCTGTAATCGTCAGCGACGTTCCGTTCACCGTCAGACCCGGCGTCGAACCCGTCACCGAAACCGTCTCGCTCCCTTCCACAATTGAATCATTCACTGGCGTAATCGTAAACGTCTCGGTACCACTCGTCTGTCCAGCAGCAATTGTCACCCTGAAGTCAGACACGGTACCATAGTCCGTGCCCTCCGTCGCGCTGTCACCGGCATCACCCACGCTCACCGTCACCAGCGTCTCCACTGTCCGCGCATCTGCATTCAACCTCGCTGTCACGGTCACCGTCGTCGCGCCATCACCCTCACCAACTGACGAGGGAACCACCGTCAAAGACACCGAACTCGAGACCGTCGGGGTTTCTGTCGGCTCCGTATCGTCATCCCTGATCGTCAGCGATGTCCCATTCACCGTCAGACCTGACGCACTACCACGCACTGAAACCGTCTCATTACCCTCAGCAACCGAATCATTCACCGGCGTAATCGCAAACATCCCTGTTCCACTTGTTTGACCCGTTGCTATCGTCACCGTGAAGTTACTCACCGCCCCATAATCGTCTGGCGAAGTCGCCGTCCCATCCGCTACGCTCACCGTCACCGTCGTCGCCACTGTCCGCGCTGACCCGTTCAGCATCGCCGTCACAGTCACAGTCTGAGAACCGCCATCTTCTGTCACAGCATTCGGATTCAGACTCAGATCAATTCCCGTCGAAGCCATGTCATTATCGGTAATCGTCAACTCTGTATCCGTCACCGTCAGATCTGACGTCGAACCCGTCACCGTAACTGTCTCATTACCCTCCGCAAACGAATCATCATTCGGCGTTATGGTAAACGTCCCCGTCCCATTCGTCTGACCCGCTGCTATCGTCACCGTGACGTCATTCACCGATGCGTAGTCCGTGCCCTCCGTCGCACTATCACTGCCAGCACCCACAGACACTGTCACCGTCGTCGCCACTGTCCGCGCATCCGCATTCAGCGTCGCTGTCACGGTCACCGTCGTCGCACTGTCACTCTCACCAACTGACGAGGGTACCACCGCCAAAGCCACAGAACTCGAAGCCGTATCATCATCCCTTATTGTCAAACTCGCTGTATCACCTGTCAGACCTGACGCACTACCACGCACCGAAACTGTCTCATCCCCTTCCGCAACAGAATCATTCACCGGCGTAATCGTAAACGTCCCCATACCACTCGTCTGACCCGATGCGATCGTCACCGTAAAGTTACTCACCGATCCATAATCGTCTGGCGAAGTCGCTGTCCCATCCGCCACGCTCACCGTCACTGTCGTCGCGCCTACCAGTACCGCGCCGTTCAGCATCGCCGTCACACTCACCGTCTGAGAACCGCCCTCCTCCGTCACGCTCTCCGGACTCAGGCTCAAAGCAATACCTGTCGATGCCGCATCATTATCCATAATTTTCAGACTCGCACCCGTCACCGAAAGGGCACCCGCAGAGCCGTTCACCGACACCTGTTCTTCTCCCTCCGATATAGAATCGTCACTCGGCGTGATCGTAAACGTCCCGCTACCACTGGTCTCTTCCCCGCCGATCATCACGGTGAAATCCGCTACGGTACCATAGTCCGTGCCCTCCGTGGCACTGTCACTGCCAGAACCCACGCTCACCGTCACCGTCGTCGCATCAGGCAATACCGACCCTGAAAGCGTTGCCGTCACGCTCACTGTCGTTGCAGAATCACCCTCACCTACCATAGCAGGGTCCACAGAAAGATCAACGGTCGGTGCTGTGTCATTGTCGGTAATCGTCAGTGACGTTCCATTCACCGTAAGACCTGACGTGCTACCACCCACCGAAACTGTCTCATTACCCTCCGCAACTGAATCGTCACTCGGACTAATCGTAAACGTCCCACTACCACTTGATGAACCAGCAGCTATGGTCACCGTCACATCCGACACGGTACTATAGTCTGTACCTTCGGTCGCACTGTCATTGGTAGCCCCTATCGAGACCGTCACCGTCGTCGCCACCGTCCGCGCAGATTCATTCAACGTCGCTGTCACGCTCACCGTCGTCGCGCTTGCACCCTCACCAACCGACGAGGGAGATACAGACAACGCCACCTCAGTCGAAGCCGTATCATCATCCGTCACAGACACCGCCACCTCATCCGCTGTGGTTACGCTACCATACCCACTCACCGTATGACTGATCGTAGCACTACCATTGTCTGCATCATCATCCGAAACCCCGCTCACCGTCACTGTCTGTGCTGTGCTCCAGTTGGTCGTCGTGAATGTCACAGTCACTGGGGACACTGTCGCCACACTTGTCGCACTACTCCTCGCACTCACCGTCACATTACCACCTGGCTGACTACTCAGTTTCAGCGTATAGGTATTCGTGCTACCTTCACCCACCGTCAGCGTCTTCGGAGAAACCACCACACCTGCCATGTCGTCATCCGTAATCGTCAGTGACGTCCCATTCACCGTCAGACCTGACGTGCTACCACTCACCGAAACTGTCTCATTACCCTCCGCAACAGAATCATCACTCGGACTAATCGTAAACGTCCCGCTACCACTTGTCTGACCCGATGAGATCGTCACCGTGACGTCATTCACAGATGCGTAGTCTGTACCCTCCGTCGCACTGTCACTGGTAGTTCCTATCGAGACCGTCACCGTCGTCGCCACTGTCCGCGCATCTGCATTCAGCGTCGCTGTCACACTCACCGTCGTTGCAGAATCATCCTCACCCACTGACGAGGGAGATACCGACAACGCCACCGAACTGGATGCCGTCTCATCATCACGGATCGTCAAACTCGCTGTATCACCTGTCAGACCTGACACACTGCCACGCACAGAAACCGTCTCATTCCCCTCCGCAACAGAATCATTCACTGGACTAATTGTAAACGTCCCGCTACCACTCGTCTTCTCCGCTGCTATCGTTACGGTGACATCCGACACAGCACCATAGTCCGTACCCTCTACCGCACTGTCACCACTCGCTCCGACAGACACCGTCACCGTCGTCGCACCCGGCAATGCTGACCCGTTCAACATCACCGTCACGCTCACCGTCACAGAACCACCATTTTCTGTCACACTATTCGGATTCAGACTCAACCCTATCCCGGTCGGCGACGTATCATTATCCATAATTTTCAGACTCGCACCCGTCACCGAAAGAGTGCCCGCAGAGCCGTTCACAGAAACCTGTTCTTCTCCTTCCGATATAGAATCGTCACTCGGCGTAATCGTAAACGTCCCGCTACCACTTGACGAATTAGCTGCTATCGTTACGGTGACATCCGACACGGTACCATAGTCCGTGCCCTCTACCGCACTGTCACCACTCGCTCCGACAGACACCGTCACCGTCGTCGCACCTGGCAGTACCGACCCTGAAAGCGTTGCCGTCACACTCACCGTCGTCGCGCTATCACCCTCACTAACCATCGCAGGGTCCACAGAAAGATCAACGGTCGGTGCCGTGTCATTGTCTGTAATCGTCAGCGATGTCCCATTCACAGTCAGACCTGTGGCACTGCCACTCACAGAAACCGTCTCGTTCCCTTCCAATATCGAATCGTCACTCGGCGTGATTGTAAACGTCCCGCTACCACTTGTATTCCCCGATGCTATCGTCACCGTCACATCAGACACAGTACCATAGTCCGTGCCCTCGGTTGCACTGTCATTGGTAGCCCCTATCGAGATCGTCACCGTCGTCGCTACCGTCCGCGCAGATTCATTCAACGTCGCTGTCACACTCACCGTCGTCGCGCTTGCACCCTCACCTACCGACGAGGGAGATACAGACAACGCCACTGAACTGGAAGCCGTATCATCATCTGTTACAGACACCGCTACCTGATCCGCTGTGGTCACAGAGCCATATCCACTCACCGTATGACTGATCGTAGCACTGTCATTCTCTGCATCATCGTCCGCAACCCCGCTCACTGTCACCGTCTGCGCTGTGCTCCAATTGCTTGAGGTGAATGTCACAGTCACTGGGGACACTGTCGCCACACTTGTCGCACTACTCCTCGCACTCACTGTCACATTTCCACCTGGCTGGCTACTCAGTTTCAGCGTATAGGTATTCGTGCTACCCTCACCCACTGTCAGACTGGTTGGATTGACCACCACACCTGCCGTCTCATCATCCGTCACAGACACCGCCACTTGATCCGCTGTGGTCACGGAGCCATACCCACTCACCGTATGGCTGATCGTAGCACTGTCATTGTCTGCATCATCATCCGAAACCCCACTCACTGTTACCGTCTGTGCATCACTCCAATTGCTTGAGGTGAATGTCACAGTCACTGGCGATACTGTCGCAACACTTGTCGCACTACTCCTCGCACTCACCGTCACATTCCCACCCGGCTTACTACTCAGCTTCAGCGTATAGGTCTTGCTCGAACCCTCATTTATCGTCAGACTGGTTGGATTGACTACCACACCTGCCACGTCGTCATCGGTAATCGTCAGCAATGTTCCATTCACCGTAAGACCTGACGTGCTACCATCCACCGAAACTGTCTCATTACCCTCCGCAACTGAATCGTCCGTCGGCGTGATTGTAAACGTCCCGCTACCACTTGATGAACCAGCAGCTATGGTCACTGTAACATCCGATACGGTACCATAATCCGTACCCTCCGTTGCACTGTCACTGCCAGAACCCACGCTCACCGTCACCGTCGTCGCCACTGTCCGGACAGATTCATTCAACGTCGCTGTCACGCTCACTGTCGTTGCAGAATCATCCTCACCAACCGACGAGGGAGATACAGACAATGTCACCTCAGTCGAAGCCGTATCATCATCAGTAACAGACACCGCTACCTGATCCGCTGTGGTCACAGAGCCATACCCACTCACCGTATGACTGATCGTCGCACTGCCATTCTCCGCATCGTCATCCGCAACCCCACTCACTGTCACTGTCTGTGCTGTGCTCCAATTGCTTGAGGTGAATGTCACAGTCGCTGGGGACACTGTCGCCACACTTACCGCACTACTCCTCGCACTCACCGTCACATTCCCACCCGGCTTACTGCTCAGTTTCAACGTGTAGGTATTCGTCGATCCCTCATTTATCGTCAGACTGGTCGGATCAACCACCACACCTGCCACGTCGTCATCGGTAATCGTCAGCGACGTCCCATTCACCGTCAGACCTGACGTGCTACCACCCACCGAAACCGTCTCATTCCCCTCCGCAACTGAATCATCACTCGGCGTAATTGTAAACGTCCCGCTACCACTTGATGAACCAGCGGCTATGGTCACTGTAACATCCGCCACAGTACCATAGTCCGTACCCTCCGTTGCACTGTCACTGCCAGAACCCACGCTCACCGTCACTGTCGTCGCCACCGTCCGGGCAGATTCATTCAGCGTCGCTGTCACCGTTACCGTCGTCGCGCTGTCATCTTCACCTACCGACGAGGGAGATACAGACAACGCCACCTCAGTCGAAGCCGTATCATCATCAGTTACGGACACCGCCACCTCATCCGCTGTGGTTACGCTACCATACCCACTCACCGTATGACTGATCGTGGCACTGCCATTCTCCGCATCACCGTCTTGAACCCCACTCACCGTCACGGTCTGTGCTGTGCTCCAATTGCTTGAGGTGAATGTCACAGTCACTGGGGACACTGTCGCAACACTTACCGCACTACTCCTCGCACTCACCGTCACATTACCACCCGGCTTACTGCTCAGTTTCAACGTATAGGTATTCGTGCTGCCCTCACCCACTGTCAGCGTCTTGGGGTCAACCACCACACCTGCCATGTCGTCATCGGTTACGGTGATGTCCACAGAGTCCACTGTCAGGCTGGACGAATACTTGCTATCACTGCTGGCGGACTGATGACTGATCGTAGCACTGCCATTATCCGCATCATCATCCGAAACCCCACTCACCGTCACGGTCTGTGCTGTGCTCCAATTGCTTGAGGTGAATGTCACAGTCACTGGGGACACTGTCGCCACACTTATCGCACTACTCCTCGCGCTCACCGTCACATTTCCACCCGGCTTACTGCTCAGTTTCAGCGTATAGGTCTTCGTGTTGCCCTCACCCACTGTCAGGCTGGTTGGGTCAACCACCACACCTGCCATGTCATCATCCGTAATCGTCAGTGACGTTCCGTTCACCGTCAGACCTGACGTGCTACCATCCACCGAAACCGTCTCATTCCCCTCCGCAACTGAATCATCACTCGGCGTGATTGTAAACGTCCCTGTTCCACTCGTCTTTCCCGCTGCTATCGTGACGGTGACATCAGACACAGTACCATAGTCCGTGCCCTCCGTTGCACTGTCACTGCCATCCCCTATCGAGACTGTCACCGTCGTCGCCACTGTCCGCGCAGATTCATTCAGCGTCGCTGTCACCGTTACCATCGTCGCACTGTCATCCTCACCAACTGACGAAGGAGATACAGACAATGTCACCTCAGTCGAAGCCGTATCATCATCAGTGACGGATACCGCCACCTGATCCGCTGTGGTTACGCTACCATACCCACTCACCGTATGACTGATCGTCGCACTGCCATTCTCCGCATCGTCATCCGCAACCCCACTCACTGTCACTGTCTGCGCTGTGCTCCAATTGCTGGAAGTGAATGTCACAGTCACTGGGGACACTGTCGCAACACTTGTCGCACTACTCCTCGCACGCACCGTCACATTCCCACCCGGCTTACTGCTCAGTTTCAACGTGTAGGTATTCGTGCTGCCCTCACCCACTGTCAGCGTCTTGGGGTCAACCACCACACCTGCCATGTCGTCATCGGTTACGGTGATGTCCACAGAGTCCACTGTCAGGCTGGACGAATACTTGCTATCACTGCTGGCGGACTGATGACTGATCGTGGCACTGCCATTCTCCGCATCATCATCCGCAACCCCGCTCACCGTCACTGTCTGCGCTGTGCTCCAATTGCTTGAGGTGAATGTCACAGTCGCTGGGGACACTGTCGCCACACTTACCGCACTACTCCTCGCACTCACCGTCACATTCCCACCTGGCTTACTGCTCAGTTTCAACGTGTAGGTATTCGTGTTGCCTTCACCCACTGTCAGACTGGTTGGATTGACAACCACACCTGCCATGTCGTCATCCGTAATCGTCAGCGACGTTCCGTTCACCGTCAGACCTGACGTGCTACCATCCACCGAAACCGTCTCATTCCCCTCCGCAACTGAATCGTCCGTCGGCGTGATTGTAAACGTCCCTGTTCCACTCGTCTTTCCCGCTGCTATCGTGACGGTGACATCAGACACAGTACCATAGTCCGTGCCCTCTACCGCACTGTCACTGCCATCACCTATCGAGACTGTCACTGTCGTCGCCACCGTCCGCGCATCTGCATTCAGCGTCGCTGTCACTGTCACGGTTGTCGCACTGTCATCCTCACCAACCGACGAAGGAGATACAGACAACGCCACCTCGGTCGAAGCCGTATCATCATCACGGATCGTCAAACTCGATGTAGCACCTGTCAGACCCGACACACTGCCACGCACAGAAACCGTCTCATTACCCTCCGCAACTGAATCGTCCGTCGGCGTAATCGTAAACGTCCCGCTACCACTCGTCTTTTCCGATGCAATCGTCACAGTGACATCAGACACAGTACCATAGTCCGTGCCCTCCGTTGCACTATCACTGCCAGAACCCACAGACACTGTCACCATCGTCGCACCCGGCAATGCCGACCCGTTCAACATCACCGTCACGCTCACCGTCACAGAACCACCATTTTCTGTCACACTATTCGGATTCAGACTCAACCCTATCCCGGTCGGTGCCGCATCATTATCCATAATTTTCAGACTCGCACCCGTCACCGAAAGAGTGCCCGCAGAGCCGTTCACAGAAACCTGTTCTTCTCCCTCCGATATAGAATCGTCCGTCGGCGTAATCGTAAACGTCCCTTTACCACTTGTCTTTCCCGCTGCGATCGTCACCGTCACATCAGACACAGTACCATAGTCCGTACCCTCCGTTGCACTGTCACCGCTCGCTCCAACAGACACCGTCACCGTCGTCGCATCAGGCAGTATCGACCCTGAAAGCGTTGCCGTCACGCTCACTGTCGTCGCGCTATCACCCTCACCTACCATCGCAGGGTCCACAGAAAGAACAATGGTCGGTGCTGTGTCATTGTCGGTAATTGTGCCAGTCGCTTCAAGCGTGCTCCCGCCACCTGATAGCGTCGCATTCACCGCATTGCTCAACGTCACCTTAAATGTCTCATTACCCTCATATATCGTGTCATCACTAATCGTCACACTAATCGCCTGACTCAGCCCACCCCCAGAACTGAACGTCACACGACCATCCGTCACTGCTGTATAGTCCTTGCCCGCCTCTGCCGTCCCATCCGCTGTCACCCAACTCACCGTCACGGCCTCGCTACTCGCCACACTCAAACTCACCGTAAACGTCAGCGTACCTGCACCCTCAGCAGCACTGGCAGAACCTATGCTAAGCACTGGCACTGTGGTTTCTGTAATGCTCACCATCACACTTGAAGCTGTCTTACCACTATAGTCACCCGTGCTGCTGACACTATGCGTGACCGTCACTTGTGCATCCACCACCGCATCAGCGTCCGCAGCCGCACGGACCGTCACGGTCTGCGCTGTGTTCCAAGTATCTGCTGTGAACGTCAGACTCGTCGGACTTGCCGACACATCCGTCCCTGTCGGCACGCTCACACCAACCGTCACTGACGCTGTTGGTTTAGAGGTCAGTTTCACCGTATATATCTTACTCGAACCCTCATTTATCGTCAGACTGGTTGGATTGACTACCACACCTGCCATGTCATCATCCGTAATCGTCAGTGACGTCCCATTCACCGTCAGACCTGACGTGCTACCACTCACTGAAACCGTCTCATTCCCTTCTGCAACTGAATCGTCCGTCGGCGTGATTGTAAACGTCCCACTACCACTGGTCTTCCCCGATGCTATCGTGACGGTGACATCAGACACAGTACCATAGTCCGTGCCCTCCGTCGCACTGTCACTGCCAGAACCCACGCTCACCATCACTGTCGTCGCCACCGTCCGGGCAGATTCATTCAATGTCGCTGTCACACTCACTGTCGTCGCGCTGTCATCTTCACCAACCGACGAGGGAGATACAGACAACGCCACCTCAGTCGAAGCCGTATCATCATCCGTCACAGACACCGCCACCTCATCCGCTGTGGTTACGCTACCATACCCACTCACCGTATGACTGATCGTAGCACTGCCATTGTTTGCATCATCATCCGAAACCCCACTCACCGTCACTGTCTGCGCATCACTCCAATTGCTGGAAGTGAACGTCACAGTCGCAGGGGACACTGTCGCCACACTTATCGCACTACTCCTCGCACTCACCGTTACATTTCCACCTGGCTTACTGCTCAGTTTCAACGTGTAGGTATTCGTGCTGCCCTCACCCACTGTCAGCGTCTTGGGGTCAACCACCACACCTGCCGTCTCGTCATCGGTAACAGACACCGCTACCTGATCCGCTGTGGTCACAGAGCCATACCCACTCACCGTATGACTGATCGTCGCACTGCCATTGTTTGCATCATCATCCGAAACCCCACTCACTGTCACTGTCTGCGCATCACTCCAATTGCTTGAGGTGAATGTCACAGTCGCAGGGGACACTGTCGCTACACTTACCGCACTACTCCTCGCACTCACCGTCACATTCCCACCCGGCTTACTGCTCAGTTTCAATGTGTAGGTATTCGTCGATCCCTCATTTATCGTCAGACTGGTCGGATCAACCACCACACCTGCCACGTCGTCATCCGTAATCGTCAGTGACGTCCCATTCACCGTCAGACCTGACGTGCTACCACTCACCGAAACCGTCTCATTACCCTCCGCAACTGAATCATCACTCGGCGTAATTGTAAACGTCTCGCTACCACTCGTCTGACCCGATGATATCGTCACCGTCACATCAGACACAGTACCATAGTCCGTGCCCTCCGTCGCACTGTCACTGCCATCCCCTATCGAGACCGTCACCGTCGTCGCCACCGTCCGGACAGATTCATTCAACGTCGCTGTCACACTCACCGTCGTCGCGCTTGCACCCTCACCAACCGACGAGGGAGATACAGACAACGCCACTGAACTGGAAGCCGTATCATCATCAGTAACAGACACCGCCACCTTATCCGCTGTGGTCACAGAGCCATACCCACTCACCGTATGACTGATCGTGGCACTGCCATTCTCCGCATCATCGTCTTGAACCCCACTCACTGTCACCGTCTGTGCATCACTCCAATTGCTTGAGGTGAATGTCACAGTCGCTGGGGACACTGTCGCTACACTTATCGCACCACTACTCGCACTCACCGTCACATTACCACCAGGCTTACTGCTCAGTTTCAACGTGTAAGTCTTCGTCGATCCCTCACCTACTGTCAGACTGGTTGGATTGACAACCACACCTGCCGTCTCGTCATCGGTAACAGACACCGCTACCTGATCCGCTGTGGTTACGCTACCATACCCACTCACCGTATGACTGATCGTCGCACTGCCATTGTTTGCATCATCATCCGAAACCCCACTCACTGTCACTGTCTGCGCATCACTCCAATTGCTGGAAGTGAATGTCACAGTCGCTGGGGACACTGTCGCTACACTTATCGCACTACTCCTCGCACTCACCGTTACATTACCACCTGGCTTACTGCTCAGTTTCAACGTGTAGGTATTCGTGTTGCCTTCACCCACTGTCAGCGTCTTGGGGTCAACCACCACACCTGCCATGTCATCATCCGTAATCGTCAGTGACGTTCCGTTCACCGTCAGACCTGACGTGCTACCATCCACCGAAACCGTCTCATTCCCCTCCGCAACTGAATCATCACTCGGCGTAATTGTAAACGTCCCGCTACCACTTGATGAACCAGCGGCTATGGTCACTGTAACATCCGCCACAGTACCATAGTCCGTACCCTCCGTCGCACTGTCACTGCCATCCCCTATCGAGACTGTCACCGTCGTCGCCACCGTCCGGACAGATTCATTCAACGTCGCTGTCACACTCACCGTCGTTGCAGAATCATCCTCACCCACTGACGAGGGAGATACAGACAATGTCACCTCAGTCGAAGCCGTATCATCATCTGTTACGGATACCGCTACTTGATCCGCTGTGGTCACAGAGCCATACCCACTCACCGTATGACTGATCGTCGCACTGCCATTATCCGCATCATCATCCGCAACCCCACTCACTGTCACCGTCTGTGCTGTGCTCCAATTGCTTGAGGTGAATGTCACAGTCGCTGGGGACACTGTCGCCACACTTATCGCACTACTCCTCGCACTCACCGTCACATTCCCACCCGGCTGGCTACTCAGTTTCAGCGTATAGGTATTCGTGCTACCCTCATCTACCGTCAGCGTCTTCGGGTCAACCACCACACCTGCCGTCTCGTCATCGGTAACAGACACCGCTACCTGATCCGCTGTGGTCACAGAGCCATACCCACTCACCGTATGACTGATCGTCGCACTGCCATTGTTTGCATCATCATCCGAAACCCCACTCACTGTCACTGTCTGCGCATCACTCCAATTGCTTGAGGTGAATGTCACAGTCGCAGGGGACACTGTCGCTACACCTATCGCACTACTCCTCGCACTCACTGTCACATTTCCACCTGGCTGGCTACTCAGTTTCAGCGTATAGGTATTCGTGCTACCCTCACCCACTGTCAGCGTCTTCGGGTCAACCACCACACCTGCCATGTCGTCATCCGTAATCGTCAGCGACGTTCCGTTTACCGTCAGACCTGACGTGCTACCACCCACAGAAACCGTCTCATTACCCTCCGCAAACGAATCGTCCGTCGGCGTGATTGTAAACGTACCGCTACCACTCGTATTCCCCGATGCTATCGTCACGGTGACATCAGACACTGTACCATAGTCCGTGCCCTCCGTCGCACTGTCATTGGTAGCCCCTATCGAGATCGTCACCGTCGTCGTCACCGTCCTGGCAGATTCATCCAACGTCGCTGTCACGCTCACCATCGTCGCAGAATCATCCTCACCCACTGACGAGGGAGAAACCGACAATGTCACCTCGGTCGAAGCCGTATCATCATCAGTTACGGATACCGCTACTTGATCCGCTGTGGTCACAGAGCCGTATCCACTCACCGTATGACTGATCGTGGCACTGCCATTCTCCGCATCATCGTCCGCAACCCCACTCACCGTCACTGTCTGCGCTGTGCTCCAATTGCTTGAGGTAAACGTCACAGTCACTGGGGACACTGTCGCTACACTTACCGCACTACTCCTCGCACTCACCGTCACATTTCCACCCGGCTTACTGCTCAGTTTCAACGTGTAGGTCTTACTCGAACCCTCACCCACTGTCAGACTGGTTGGATTGACAACCACACCTGCCGTCTCGTCATCAGTTACGGATACCGCCACCTCATCCGCTGTGGTTACGCTACCATACCCACTCACCGTATGACTGATTGTAGCACTGCCATTGTCTGCATCGTCATCCGAAACCCCGCTCACCGTCACCGTCTGCGCTGTGCTCCAATTGCTTGAGGTGAATGTCACAGTCGCAGGGGACACTGTCGCTACACTTACCGCACTACTCCTCGCACTCACCGTCACATTTCCACCCGGCTGACTGCTCAGCTTCAACGTGTAGGTATTCGTGCTACCCTCATCTACCGTCAGCGTCTTGGGGTCAACCACCACACCTGCCGTCTCGTCATCAGTTATGGTGATGTCCACAGAGTCCACTGTCAGACTGGACGAATACTTGCTATCACTGCTGGTGGACTGATGACTGATCGTCGCACTGTCGTTGTTCGCATCATCATCCTGAACCCCACTCACCGTCACTGTCTGTGCTGTGCTCCAATTGTCTGAGGTAAATGTCACAGTCACTGGGGACACTGTCGCCACACTTGTCGCACTACTCCTCGCACTCACCGTTACATTACCACCAGGCTTACTGCTCAGTTTCAGCGTATAGGTATTCGTGCTGCCCTCATCTACCGTCAGCGTCTTCGGAGCAACCACCACACCTGCCATGTCGTCATCCGTAATCGTCAGTTCCGTCCCATTCACCGTCAGACCTGTGGCACTGCCACTCACCGAAACCGTCTCATTCCCCTCCGCAACTGAATCGTCCGTCGGCGTGATTGTAAACGTACCGCTACCACTTGTCTGACCCGATGCGATCGTCACCGTCACATCCGACACGGTACCATAGTCCGTGCCCTCTACCGCACTGTCACTGGTAGTTCCTATCGAGACTATCACCGTCGTCGCCACCGTCCGGGCAGATTCATTCAACGTCGCTGTCACCGTTACCGTCGTCGCGCTGTCATCTTCACCTACCGACGAGGGAGATACAGACAACGCCACCTCAGTCGAAGCCGTATCATCATCAGTTACGGACACCGCCACCTCATCCGCTGTGGTTACGCTACCATACCCACTCACCGTATGACTGATTGTAGCACTGCCATTCTCCGCATCATCATCCGAAACCCCGCTCACTGTCACCGTCTGTGCTGTGCTCCAATTGCTTGAGGTGAATGTCACAGTCACTGGGGACACTGTCGCCACACTTATCGCACTACTCCTCGCACTCACCGTCACATTCCCACCTGGCTTACTGCTCAGTTTCAACGTGTAAGTATTCGTCGATCCCTCACCCACTGTCAGCGTCTTCGGGTCAACCACCACACCTGCCGTCTCGTCATCCGTCACAGACACCGCCACTTGATCTGCTGTGGTCACGGAGCCATACCCACTCACCGTATGACTGATTGTAGCACTGCCATTGTCTGCATCATCATCCGCAATCCCGCTCACCGTTACCGTCTGTGCTGTGCTCCAATTGCTTGAGGTGAACGTCACAGTCACTGGGGACACTGTCGCCACACTTATCGCACTACTCCTCGCACGCACCGTCACATTTCCACCCGGCTTACTGCTCAGTTTCAGCGTATAGGTCTTCGTGTTGCCCTCACCCACTGTCAGGCTGGTTGGGTCAACCACCACACCTGCCATGTCGTCATCCGTAATCGTCAGTGACGTTCCGTTCACCGTCAGACCTGACGTGCTACCATCCACCGAAACCGTCTCATTCCCCTCCGCAACTGAATCATCACTCGGCGTGATTGTAAACGTCTCGCTACCACTCGTCTGACCCGATGCGATCGTCACCGTCACATCCGACACAGTACCATAGTCCGTGCCCTCCGTCGCACTGTCACTGCCATCCCCTATCGAGACCGTCACCGTCGTCGCCACCGTCCGGGCAGATTCATTCAACGTCGCTGTCACGCTCACTGTCGTTGCAGAATCATCCTCACCAACCGACGAGGGAGATACAGACAATGTCACCTCAGTCGAAGCCGTATCATCATCCGTCACAGACACCGCTACTTGATCCGCTGTGGTCACAGAGCCATACCCACTCACCGTATGACTGATCGTCGCACTGCCATTCTCCGCATCGTCATCCGCAACCCCACTCACTGTCACTGTCTGTGCTGTGCTCCAATTGCTTGAGGTAAATGTCACAGTCGCTGGGGACACTGTCGCCACACTTACCGCACTACTCCTCGCGCTCACCGTTACATTACCACCCGGCTTACTGCTCAGTTTCAGCGTATAGGTCTTGCTCGAACCCTCATTTATCGTCAGACTGGTTGGATTGACTACCACACCTGCCGTCTCGTCATCAGTTACGGATACCGCTACCTGATCCGCTGTGGTCACAGAGCCGTATCCACTCACCGTATGACTGATCGTAGCACTGCCATTGTCTGCATCGTCATCCGAAACCCCGCTCACCGTCACTGTCTGCGCTGTGCTCCAATTGCTTGAGGTGAATGTCACAGTCGCAGGGGACACTGTCGCCACACTTACCGCACTACTCCTCGCACTCACCGTCACAGTCCCACCTGGCTGACTGCTCAGTTTCAACGTATAGGTCTTACTCGAACCCTCACCCACTGTCAGCGTCTTGGGGTCAACCACCACACCCGCCATGTCGTCATCCGTAATCGTCAGTGACGTCCCATTCACCGTCAGACCTGTGGCACTGCCACCCACCGAAACCGTCTCATTACCCTCCGCAACTGAATCGTCCGTCGGACTAATTGTAAACGTCCCGCTACCACTTGTATTCCCCGATGCTATCGTCACCGTCACATCAGACACAGTACCATAGTCCGTGCCCTCCGTGGCACTGTCACTACCATCCCCTATCGAGACTATCACCGTCGTCGCCACCGTCCTGGCAGATTCATTCAATGTCGCTGTCACGCTCACTGTCGTCGCGCTGTCATCTTCACCAACCGACGAGGGAGATACAGACAAAGACACCTCGGTCGAAGCCGTATCATCATCCGTCACAGACACCGCTACTTGATCCGCTGTGGTGACAGAGCCATACCCACTCACCGTATGACTGATCGTAGCACTGCCATTCTCCGCATCATCGTCAGCAACCCCGCTCACTGTCACCGTCTGCGCTGTGCTCCAATTGCTTGAGGTGAACGTCACAGTCGCAGGGGACACTGTCGCCACACTTACCGCACTACTCCTCGCACTCACCGTCACATTTCCACCCGGCTTACTACTCAGTTTCAACGTATAGGTATTCGTGTTGCCCTCACCCACTGTCAACGTCTTCGGATCAACCACCACACCCGCCGTCTCGTCATCAGTTACGGATACCGCTACTTGATCCGCTGTGGTCACAGAGCCATACCCACTCACCGAATGACTGATCGTGGCACTGCCATTGTCTGCATCGTCATCCGCAACCCCGCTCACCGTCACTGTCTGCGCTGTGCTCCAATTGCTTGAGGTGAATGTCACAGTCGCAGGGGACACTGTCGCCACACTTACCGCACTACTCCTCGCACTCACCGTCACATTACCACCCGGCTTACTGCTCAGTTTCAGCGTGTAGGTATTCGTCGATCCCTCATCCACTGTCAGCGTCTTGGGGTCAACCACCACACCTGCCATGTCGTCATCCGTAATCGTCAGTGACGTCCCATTTACCGTCAGACCTGACGTGCTACCATCCACCGAAACCGTCTCATTACCCTCCGCAACTGAATCGTCCGTCGGCGTAATTGTAAACGTCTCGCTACCACTCGTCTGACCCGATGAGATCGTCACCGTCACATCAGACACAGTACCATAGTCCGTGCCCTCCGTTGCACTGTCACTGCCAGAACCCACGCTCACCGTCACCGTCGTCGCCACTGTCCGGACAGATTCATTCAACGTCGCTGTCACGCTCACTGTCGTTGCAGAATCATCCTCACCAACCGACGAGGGAGATACAGACAATGTCACCTCAGTCGAAGCCGTATCATCATCAGTAACAGACACCGCTACCTGATCCGCTGTGGTCACAGAGCCATACCCACTCACCGTATGACTGATCGTCGCACTGCCATTCTCCGCATCACCGTCTTGAACCCCACTCACTGTCACCGTCTGCGCATCACTCCAATTGCTGGAAGTGAACGTCACAGTCGCAGGGGACACTGTCGCTACACTTATCGCACCACTCCTCGCACTCACCGTTACATTTCCACCAGGCTTACTGCTCAGTTTCAACGTGTAAGTCTTCGTCGATCCCTCACCTACTGTCAGACTGGTTGGATTGACAACCACACCTGCCGTCTCGTCATCGGTAACAGACACCGCTACCTGATCCGCTGTGGTTACGCTACCATACCCACTCACCGAATGACTGATCGTAGCACTGCCATTGTTTGCATCATCATCCGAAACCCCACTCACCGTCACTGTCTGCGCATCACTCCAATTGCTGGAAGTGAACGTCACAGTCGCTGGGGACACTGTCGCTACACTTATCGCACTACTCCTCGCACTCACCGTTACATTTCCACCAGGCTTACTGCTCAGTTTCAACGTGTAAGTCTTCGTCGATCCCTCACCTACTGTCAGACTGGTTGGATTGACAACCACACCTGCCGTCTCGTCATCGGTAACAGACACCGCTACCTGATCCGCTGTGGTTACGCTACCATACCCACTCACCGAATGACTGATCGTAGCACTGCCATTGTTTGCATCATCATCCGAAACCCCACTCACCGTCACTGTCTGCGCATCACTCCAATTGCTGGAAGTGAACGTCACAGTCGCTGGGGACACTGTCGCTACACTTATCGCACTACTCCTCGCACTCACCGTTACATTTCCACCTGGCTTACTGCTCAGTTTCAACGTGTAGGTATTCGTGCTACCCTCATCCACTGTCAGCGTCTTCGGATCAACCACCACACCTGCCGTCTCGTCATCAGTTACGGTGATGTCCACAGAGTCCACTGTCAGGCTGGACGAATACTTGCTATCACTGCTGGTGGACTGATGACTGATCGTAGCACTGTCGTTGTCTGCATCATCGTCCGCAACCCCACTCACTGTCACTGTCTGCGCTGTGCTCCAATTGCTTGACGTGAATGTCACAGTCGCAGGGGACACTGTCGCCACACTTATCGCACTACTCCTCGCACTCACTGTCACATTTCCACCTGGCTTACTGCTCAGTTTCAAGGTGTAGGTATTCGTGCTGCCCTCATCCACTGTCAGCGTCTTCGGATCAACCACCACACCTGCCATGTCATCATCCGTCACAGACACCGCCACCTGATCCGCTGTGGTCACAGAGCCATACCCACTCACTGTATGACTGATCGTAGCACTGCCATTGTCTGCATCATCATCCGCAACCCCACTCACCGTCACCGTCTGTGCTGTGCTCCAATTGCTGGAAGTGAATGTCACAGTCACTGGGGACACTGTCGCCACACTTATCGCACTACTCCTCGCACTCACCGTCACATTTCCACCCGGCTCACTGTTCAGTTTCAAGGTGTAGGTATTCGTGCCACCCTCACCCACTGTCAGACTGGTTGGGTCAACCACCACACCTGCCGTCTCGTCATCGGTCACAGACACCGCCACTGAGGCCACTGTCAGGCTGGACGAATACTTGCTATCACTGCTGGTGGACTGATGGCTGATCGTCGTACTGCCATCCTCTGCATCATTGTCTTGAACCCCGCTCACCGTCACTGTCTGTGCATCACTCCAATTGCTGGAAGTGAACGTCACAGTCGTTGGGGACACTGTCGCCACACTTACCGCACCACTCCTCGCACTCACCGTCACATTCCCACCTGGCTGACTGCTCAGTTTCAGCGTGTAGGTCTTACTCGAACCCTCACCCACTGTCAGGCTGGTTGGGTCAACCACCACACCTGCCTCATCGTCATCAGTGACGGATACCGCCACCTGATCCGCTGTGGTCACGGAGCCATACCCACTCACCGTATGGGTAATCGTGGTATTGTCGTTGTCTGCATCATCGTCCGCAACCCCACTCACTGTCACTGTCTGTGCATCACTCCAATTGCTTGAGGTGAATGTCACAGTCACTGGCGATACTGTCGCCACACTTACCGCACTACTCCTCGCACTCACCGTCACATTTCCACCTGGCTGACTGCTCAGTTTCAAGGTGTAGGTATTCGTGCTACCCTCACCCACTGTCAACGTCTTGGGATCAACCACCACACCTGCCATGTCGTCATCCGTAATCGTCAGTGACGTCCCATTCACCGTCAGACCTGTGGCACTGCCACCCACCGAAACCGTCTCATTACCCTCCGCAACTGAATCGTCCGTCGGACTAATTGTAAACGTCCCGCTACCACTTGTCTGACCCGATGATATCGTCACCGTCACATCAGACACAGTACCATAGTCCGTGCCCTCCGTTGCACTGTCACTACCATCCCCTATCGAGACTATCACCGTCGTCGCCACCGTCCGGGCAGATTCATTCAATGTCGCTGTCACACTCACCGTCGTCGCGCTGTCATCTTCACCTACCGACGAGGGAGATACAGACAACGCCACCTCGGTCGAAGCCGTATCATCATCCGTCACAGACACCGCCACCTCATCTGCTGTGGTGACAGACCCATACCCACTCACCGAATGACTGATCGTCGCACTGCCATTGTCTGCATCATCGTCAGCAACCCCGCTCACTGTCACCGTCTGCGCTGTGCTCCAATTGCTTGAGGTGAATGTCACAGTCGCTGGGGACACTGTCGCCACACTTGTCGCACTACTCCTCGCGCTCACCGTTACATTACCACCAGGCTTACTGCTCAGTTTCAACGTGTAAGTCTTCGTCGATCCCTCACCTACTGTCAGACTGGTTGGATTGACCACCACACCTGCCGTCTCGTCATCGGTAACAGACACCGCTACCTGATCCGCTGTGGTCACGGAGCCATACCCACTCACCGTATGACTGATCGTCGCACTGCCATTGTTTGCATCATCATCCGAAACCCCACTCACTGTCACTGTCTGCGCATCACTCCAATTGCTTGAGGTGAATGTCACAGTCGCAGGGGACACTGTCGCTACACTTATCGCACTACTCCTCGCACTCACCGTTACATTACCACCAGGCTTACTGCTCAGTTTCAACGTGTAGGTATTCGTGTTGCCCTCACCCACTGTCAACGTCTTCGGATCAACCACCACACCTGCCATGTCGTCATCGGTAATCGTCAGCGACGTCCCATTCACCGTCAGACCTGACGTGCTACCACCCACCGAAACCGTCTCATTCCCCTCCGCAACTGAATCATCACTCGGCGTAATTGTAAACGTCCCGCTACCACTTGATGAACCAGCGGCTATGGTCACTGTAACATCCGCCACAGTACCATAGTCCGTGCCCTCCGTCGCACTGTCATTGGTAGCCCCTATCGAGACTGTCACTGCCGTCGCGCCGGGCAGTGCTGACCCGTTCAACATTGCCTTCACACTCACCGTCTGAGCACCACCATCCTCTGTCACAGCACTCGGATTCAGACTCAATCCTATCCCGGTCGGTGCCGCATCATTATCCATGATTTTCAGATCCGCACTCGTCACTGTGAAACCCGACGCCGTGCCATTGACTGAAACCTTTTCTTCTCCTTCCGCTATCCCATCATCACTCGGCGTAATGGTAAATGTCCCGGTACTACTTGACGAATTAGCTGCTATCGTCACCGTGACGTCATTCACTGATGCGTAGTCCGTGCCCTCCGTTGCACTGTCACTGGTAGTCCCTATTGAGACTGTCACCGTCGTCGCAGCAGGCAGGGTCACACTGCCTGATATTGTCGCTGTCACTGTCACAGTCGTCGCGCCAGCACCTTCACCTACCATTGCAGGTGACAAAGACAGACGAATGCCTGTCGGTGCTGTGTCATTGTCGGTAATTGTACCCGTCGCCTCAAGCGTGTTTCCGCCACCTGAAAGCGTCGCATTCACCGCATTGCTCAACGTCACCTTAAATGTCTCATTACCCTCATATATCGTGTCATCACTGATCGTCACACTAATCGCCTGGCTCAACCCATCCCCTGAACTGAACGTCACACGACCATCCGTCACTGCTGTATAGTCCTTACCCGCCTCTGCCGTTCCATCCACTGTCACCCAACTCACCGTCACGGCCTTGCTACTCGACACACTCAAACCCACCGTAAACGTCATCGTACCTGCATTCTCAGCAGCACTCGCATTACCGATGCTCAGCACAGGCACTGTGGTTTCTGTAATGTTCACCACCACACTTGAAGCCGTCTTACCACTATAGTCTCCCGTGCTGCTGACACTATGCCTAATCGTCACTTTATCATCCACCACCGCATCGTTGTCCGTAGCCACGCTCACCGTCACCGTCTGTGCTGTGCTCCAATTGGTCGTCGTGAACGTCACAGTTGTTGGACTTGCCGACACATCTGTCCCTGTTGGCACGCTCACTCCAACCGTCACTGACGCTGTCGGCTCAGAATCCAGCACCACCGTATAGGTCTTGCTCGAACCCTCATTTATCGTCAGACTGGTTGGGTCAACCGTCACGCCTGCTGTCTCGTCATCCGTCACAGACACGGCCACCGAGGCCACTGTCAGGCTCGACGAATACTTGCTATCGCTGCTGGAAGACTGATGGCTGATCGTCGCACTGTCATTGTTCGCATCATCGTCCGCAACCCCACTCACTGTCACCGTCTGTGCATCACTCCAATTGCTTGAGGTGAATGTCACAGTCGCTGGGGACACTGTCGCAACACTTATCGCGCTACTACTCGCACTCACCGTCACATTTGTTGAAGGCTTACTGCTCAGTTTCAACGTATAGGTATTCGTGCTGCCCTCATCCACTGTCAGCGTCTTCGGGTCAACCTCCACGCCCGCCATGTCGTCATCGGTAATCGTCAGCGACGTCCCATTTACCGTCAGACCTGATGTGCTACCACGCACCGAAACTGTCTCATCCCCTTCTGCAACTGAATCATTCACCGGACTAATCGAAAACGTCCCTTCACCACTCGTCTTCCCCGATGATATTGTTACCGTGATCGCGGCCACTGCCCCATAATCGGCAGGCGAAGTCGCCGTCCCATCAGACACACTCACCGTCACGGCCGTCGCGCCGGGCAGTGCTGAACCATTCAGCATCGCCTTCACGGTCACCGTCTGAGCACCACCATCCTCTGTCACAGCACTCGGATTCAGACTCAAAACGATACCTGTCGGTGCCGTGTCATTATCCATGATTTTCAGATCTGCACCCGTCACATCAAGGCCGGTAGCAGAGCCGTTCACTGAGACCTTCTCTTCTCCTTCCGCGATCCCATCGTCACTCGGCGTTATGGTAAACGTCCCGCTACCACTTGACGAATTAGCTGCTATCGTCACTGCCACATCCGACACAGCACCATAGTCTGTACCTTCTGTTGCACTGTCACTGCCATCACCCACGCTCACTGTCACCGTCGTCGCATCAGGTAGTGTCACACTGCCTGATATTGTCGCTGTCACTGTCACCGTCGTCGCGCCGTCACCCTCACTAACCATCGCAGGCGACAAAGACAGACGAACACTCATCGGTGCGGTGTCATTGTCTGTAATTGTGCCCGTCGCTTCAAGCGTGGACCCGCCACCAGACAGCGTCGCATTCACCGCATTGCTCAATGTCACCTTGAACGTCTCGTTACCCTCAGCTATATTATCATCGCTGATCGTCACACTCACGGTCTTGCTCAGCGCATCCCCTGAACTAAACGTCACACGACCATCCGTCACTGCCGTATAATCCTTGCCCGCCTCTGCCGTCCCATCCGTAGTCGCCCAACTCACCGTCACGGCATCACTACTCGCCACACTCAAACTCACCGTAAACGTCAGCGTCCCTGCACCCTCAGCAGCACTCGCATTACCGATGCCCAACACAGGCACTGTGGTTTCTGTGATACTCACCACCACACTTGAAGCCGTCTTACCATTATAGTCACCTGTGCTGCTGACACTATGCGTAATCGTCACCTGTGCATCCGCCACCGCATCAGCATCCGCAGCCACGCTCACCGTCACCGTCTGTGCTGTGCTCCAGTTATCCGCTGTGAAGGTCAGACTCGTCGGACTCGCTGACACATCCGTCCCTGTCGGCACGCTCACACCAACCGTCACTGACGCTGTTGGCTTAGAGGTCAGTTTCATCGTATAGATCTTACTCGCACCCTCATTCACTGTCAGACTGGTTGGGTCAACCGTCACACCAGTCGTCTCGTCATCAGTGACGGATACCGCCACTGAGGCCACTGTCAGACTGGACGAATACTTGCTATCACTGCTGGTGGACTGATGGCTGATCGTCGCACTTTCATTGTTTGCATCATCATCCGAAACCCCACTCACCGTCACCGTCTGTGCTGTGCTCCAATTGCTTGAGGTGAATGTCACAGACCCTGGCGATACTGTCGCCACAGCCAGCGCACTACTGGTCGCCGTTACCGTCACATTACCGCCTGGCTGGCTGCTCAGTTTCAATGTGTAGGTATTCGTAGAACCCTCATCCACTGTCAGCGTCTTCGGAGAAACCACCACGCTGGCCGTCTCGTCATCGTTCACGGTGATGGTCACAGAATCCACTGTCAGACTGGATGAATACTTGCTATCGCTACTGGACGACGAATGACTGATCGTCGCACTGCCATTGTTTGCATCATCATCCGCAACCCCACGCACCGTTACCGTCTGCGCCGTGCGCCAATTGGTCGTCGAGAACGTCACAGTCGCTGGGGACACCCTCGCCACATCTGTAGCATTACTGCTCGCACTCACTGTCACATTACCACTTGGCTGGCTGCTCAGCTTCAACGTGTAGGTATTCGTTGATCCCTCATTCACTGTCAGACTGGCTGGGTCAACCACCACACCTGCCATGTCGTCATCCGTAATCGTCAGCGACGTTCCATTCACCGTCAGACCTTCCGTCGAACCCGTCACCGAAACCGTCTCATTACCCTCCGCAACAGAATCATCATTCGGCGTAATCGTAAACGTCTCTTCACCACTTGTCTTCCCCGATGATATCGTCACCGTGACGTCATTCACAGATGCATAGTCCGTGCCCTCCGTCGCACTGTCATTGGTAGCCCCTATCGAGACTGTCACCATCGTCGCCACGGTCCGGGCATCTGCATTCAGACTCGCTGTCACTGTCACTGTCGTCGCAGAATCATCCTCACCAACCGACGAGGGTGATACAGACAACGCCACCGAACTGGATGCTGTATCATCATCCCTTAGCGTCAAACTCGCTGTCCCGCCAGTCAAACCTTCCGTCGAACCCGTCACCGAAACTGTCTCATCCCCTTCCGCTACTGAATCATTCACTGGACTAATTGAAAACGTCCCTTCACCACTTGTCTGACCGGCTGCTATCGTCACCGTCACATCCGACACAGCACCATAGTCCGTGCCCTCTACTGCACTGTCATTGGTAGCCCCTATCGAGACTGTCACTGTCGTCGCATTAGGCAGTGCTGACCCGTTCAACATTGCCTTCACACTCACCGTCTGAGCACCACCATCTTCTGTCACATGACTCGGACTCAGACTCAATCCTATCCCGGTCGGTGCCGCATCATTATCCATGATTTTCAGATCCGCACCCGTCACTGTGAAACCCGACGCCGTGCCATTGACTGAAACCTTTTCTTCTCCTTCCGCGATCCCATCATCACTCGGTGTGATCGTAAACGTCCCGCTACCACTCGACGAATTAGCTGCTATCGTCACCGTCACATCAGACACAGCACCATAGTCCGTGCCCTCTACTGCACTGTCACCCACATTACCCACACTCACCGTTACCGTCGTTGCACCCGGCAGGGTCACACTCCCATCTATTGTCGCTGTCACTGTCACCGTCGTTGCGCCGTCACCTTCACCAACCATCGCAGGCGACAAAGACAGACGAACACTCATCGGTGCTGTGTCATTGTCTGTAATTGTGCCCGTCGCTTCAAGCGTCGCCCCTCCACCTGATAGCGTCGCATTCACCGCATTGCTCAACTTCACCTTGAACGTCTCGTTACCCTCAGCTATCGTATCATCGCTGATTGTCACACTAATCGCCTGACTTAGCCCATCCCCTGAACTAAACGTCACACGACCATCTGTCACTGCCGTATAGTCCTTGCCCGCCTCGGCTGTCCCATCCGCTGTCACCCAACTCACCGTCACGGCATCACTACTCGCCACACTCAAACTCACCGTAAACGTCAGCGTCCCTGCACCCTCAGCAGCACTCGCATTACCGATGCCCAACACAGGCACTGTGGTTTCTGTGATACTCACCACCACACTTGAAGCCGTCTTACCATTATAGTCACCTGTGCTGCTGACACTATGCGTAATCGTCACCTGTGCATCCGCCACCGCATCAGCATCCGCAGCCACGCTCACCGTCACCGTCTGTGCTGTGCTCCAGTTATCCGCTGTGAAGGTCAGACTCGTCGGACTCGCTGACACATCCGTCCCTGTCGGCACGCTCACACCAACCGTCACAGACGCTGTTGGCTCAGAGGTCAGTTTCACCGTATAGGTCTTGCTCGCACCCTCATTTATCGTCAGACTGGTTGGGTCAACCGTCACGCCTGCTGTCTCGTCATCCGTCACAGACACGGCCACCGAGGCCACCATCAGGCTGGACGAATACTTGCTATCACTGCTGGAAGACTGATGGCTGATCGTCGCACTGTCATTGTTCGCATCATCGTCCGCAACCCCGCTCACTGTCACCGTCTGTGCATCACTCCAATTGCTTGAGGTGAATGTCACAGTCGCTGGAGACACTGTCGCCACACTTACCGCACCACTGGTCACCGTTACCGTCACATTTCCACCTGGCTGACTGTTCAGTTTCAGCGTGTAGGTATTCGTGCTACCCTCATCCACTGTCAGCGTCTTGGGGTCAACCACCACACCTGCCATGTCGTCATCCGTAATCGTCAGTGACGTCCCATTCACCGTCAGATCTGTGGCACTGCCACCCACCGAAACCGTCTCATTACCCTCCGCAACAGAATCATTCACTGGACTAATCGTAAACGTCACCTTACCACTCGTCTGACCCGCTGTGATCGTCACCGTCACATCCGACACAGTACCATAGTCCGTGCCCTCTACCGCACTGTCACCGGTAGCTCCGACAGACACCGTCACCGTCGTTGCATCAGGCAGTATCGACCCTGAAAGCGTTGCCGTCACTGTCACAGTCGTTGCGCCGTCACCCTCACCTACCATATCAGGCGACACAGACAGACGAACACCTGTCGGTGCTGTGTCATTGTCTGTAATCGTCAGCTCCGTTCCGTTCACCGTAAGAGAGGACGAACCCGTCACTGAAACCGTCTCATCCCCTTCCGCTATCGAATCATCATTCGGCTTAATCGTAAACGTCCCCGTACTACTTGTCAGACCCGATGCTATCGTCACCGTCACATCCGACACGGCACTATAGTCCGTGCCCTCCGTTGCACTGTCACTGCCAGAACCCACGCTCACCGTGACCGTCGTCGCCACTGTCCGCGCATCTGCATTCAACGTCGCTGTCACACTCACCGTCGTCGCGCCGTCACCCTCACCAACCGACGAAGGAGATACAGACAACGCCACCTCAGTCGAAGCCGTATCATCATCACGGATGTCGATCTCGATCTGGTTTCTATCGGAGATGCTTGCCGAAACTTCGCTGTTGACAAGTGCCATCTGCAGATGAAGCGTCTCAGTCTCCTCGTAGAGGTTGTCCCCAATAATGGTGATCTCACAGCTATCTGCACTGTCGGTCAGGATGCAGTTGCCGAGTGTGAAATCGTCCTCTGTGGCGGTGCTGGTGTTGTTTCGCGTGAAACTGAGCTCTATGTCACCCTCCCACGCCTTGTCCGCGTTTACCGGGAATCGGCGTAATTGATCTGTGTCCGTTTCGTTAAGCGTCACTTTGGTGCCCCTGGATAACGTGACTACTTCGCTTCTGTCCGTTATCTTGACCATAAACCTTGCGTCTTGGGGATGAGGTGTGTAGCCGTCTCCGGGTTCGATAGTGATTAATATGTATTCCGGCGGCTCTATGACTTCGTCATCGCAGACCACGATCTGGAATTGGATAGAAGTTACTCCCATGCCCACAGACGCTCCCTCGACCATCACGATATCTACTCCACCATCGCTGCAACTACCAGTGGTTACAGCGGTGGCGAGTCTCTTGCCCGGCGAGGGAACCGCCTTCAATTTGACAATGGCTGAGGACAACTGTATGCCGGTACTGAAGTCTAACGCGATGGTAAACGATTGATCTCTTTCCGTCACTCCTTCGATCACCTCCAACGAGGTATCCGTGAAGGAGACCGTGGGCGGTCCTTCATCGTCATCATTAATGGTTCCGGTCGCCAATTGCCTTTTGTAGTTAGTGTTCCCAGTTATGTTACTCAGCGTCAGCCTCAGCGTCTCGGACGCCCCTTCATTGAAAGTGTCGCCCGTCACCATCACGACCACGTCCATCGCGGATACGCCCGGATTGAACGTCAGTGTACCTCTCCCCGCCGTGTAGTCCACGCCCGCCTTCGCCGTGCCGTCGCTCGTCGCCCATTCCACCATGGTTTCCCTGTCCGCCGGAGGCGACAGCGTCACCGTAAACACCAACTCGGTCTCGCCCGCGTCGCCCTCGGTCACCTCGGCATCCGCCACAGAGAACGCCGAAATGCCCTCGTCGTCAATCACCGTCACTGTCACCGCGCCGCTCACCATAGCATAGTCGCCCCCACTCGCCCCATGGACGATATTCGCCGTGCGGTCCGACGCGTTATCTACATTGTCGTCCGTCCCCATCACCGTCACCGTCTGCGCTGTGTTCCAGGCGTCCGTCGCAAACGTCAGTGAGGTGGGGGTGACACGCGCCACAGCATTGTCTTCCGAGCTGACCGAGACCGTCACTTCCGCCGTGGGCTTCGACGTCAATGCCACCGCGTAGGTCGCCGTATTCATCGCACCCGATGCCTCTGTCACCGTCACGCTCTGCGGCGACAGCGCGAGACCACGCTCGTCGTCGTCGATAATCGTACCCGTCGCGCTCGCCGTGCCGAGTGTGGCACCCCCAGTCGGGTTACTCAGCGTCACTGTCACCGCCTCGTTGTCCTCGTCAATCTCATCGCCATACACCGACACCGTCACCGCCTTCTCGGTCTCGCCCGCAGCGAAATTCTTTGAGCTGATCCTCGCTATGTAGTCCAGCCTCGCCTTCGCCGTGCCGTCGCTCGTCGCCCAGTCCACCCTGGTTTCCCTGTCCGCCGGAGGCGACAGCGTCACCGTAAACACCAACTCGGTCTCGCCCGCGTCGCCCTCCATCACCTCGGCATTCGCCACAGAGAACGCCGAGATGTCCTCGTCAATCACCGTCACTGTCACCGCGCCGCTGACCATAGCATAGTCGCCTCCACTCGCCACATGGACGATATTCGCCGTGCGGTCCGACGTGTTATCTACGTTGTCGTCCGTCCCCATCACCGTCACCGTCTGCGCTGTGTTATAGCCGTCCGTCGCAAACGTCAGTGAGGTGGGAGTGACACGCGCCACAGCATCGTCTTCCGAGCTGACCGATACCGTCACCTCCGCCGTGGGTTGCGATGTCAACGCCACCGTGTAGGTCGCCGTGTGCATCGCACCCGATGCCTCTGTCACCGTCACGCTCTGCGGCGACAGCGCGAGACCGCGCTCGTCGTCGTCAATGATTGAGATGACCGCAATGGAATCTGCGCTTACGGTATAAGGCGCATAGGGTATTTCGGAGAGCTTGAGATAGATGGTCTCGGTGTCCTCTTTTTCGTCGTCACCCTTGATGGTGATGTCGAAGGAAACGGAGGTCTGTTGCGCGGACAGTTCGAGCGACCGGGATGGTAGGGTGTAGTCGGTATCGAGGGTGGCTGTGCTTTCAGAACCAATATTGATGGTAACCGTGCTGGCCTCGGTCTGTGCCGGATTGATGTTCACCGTGAGGCTCAAGGTCGCGTCGCTGTCGGTCTCTGTGTGGCGATATGTGGTTTCGTCCCAACTGACATCGTATGAGCAAGTCGTGCCTGAGAATCTATGGATTTTCCCCGCCCAAGTCTGGAACTCCATGTCTGCAGGTACACACAGCCCGGAGTTCCAGATACTCATTTGAAATAATTGCTTCAGTGCCGTGAACGTCCGGGGTAGTGGGCCCGACAACTTGTTGTTGGGGAGATTCAGGCGCCGCAGCTTGGACAGGTTGCCCAACTCTGATGGAATTGACCCCGACAAAGTGTTGGTACCGAGATGCAGGCTCGTCAGATTGGACAGACCGCCCAACTCTGATGGAATTGACCCCGACAAAGTGTTGGCGCTGAGATTCAGGCTCGTCAGATTGGACAGGTTGCCCAACTCTGTTGGAATTGACCCCGACAAAGCGTTGTTGGAGAGATCCAGACTCGTCAGATTGGACAGGTTGCCCAACTCTGTTGGAATTGACCCCGACAAAGCGTTGCGGGCGAGATCCAAGCTCGTCAGATTGGACAAGCTACCCAACTCTGTTGGAATCGTCCCCATCAAATTGTTGTCGGAGAAGAACTCGAGTTGGGTGACCCGATTTTGTGAAACTTTGACGCCTTCCCAGTCGCTGATGGGTTTACTGTCATCCTTCCAGTTGGTGTTTCTATGCCAGTTCGCTCCATCGGTCGCATCGTAAAGCGCGATCAGCGCCGCCCGGTCAGGGGACGCATCATCATCCTCTATCGTGACCGTCACACTGGCTGAACCCACAGTGTAAGGGGCATCGGCAATGGCCGAAAGGGTGAGAATGAAGACCTCTTCAAGCTCGTAGATGTCGTCACCCTTGATCGTGACGTCAAAAGTGGTGCTCTCAGTGTTTGCAGACAACATGAGGGACGTGCTGGAAACTGTGTAATCGCTCGTGCTGCTGGCGTGGTTGACGCCCGTCTGCGTGCTCTGCCCAGCACTCACGTTGACCGTACTGGCCTCGGTCAGTGCCGGGCTGATATTCACCGTGAGGCTCAAGGTCGCGTCGCTGTCGGTCTCTGTGTGGCTATATGTGGTTTCGTCCCAACTGACACTGACATCGCGGCAGGTCTGACCTCTGTAGGTCCCGATTTCCCCCACCCAGTTCCGGAACTCGGTGTCTGCAGGTACACACAGCCCGGCGTTCCCTCTGATTCTCAGAATATTGAGGCTCAGTGCCGTGAACGCCCGGGGAAGTGGGCCCGTCAACTCGTTGGCGGAGAGATCCAGGCTCAGCAGATTGGACAGGTCGCTCAGTTCTGTTGGAATCGTCCCCGACAAAGCGTTGCGGGCGAGATTCAGGCTCGTCAACTTGGACAGGCTACCCAGCTCTGATGGAATTGACCCCGACAAAGCGTTGCCGTGGAGACTCAGGCTCGTCAGATTGGACAGATCGCCCAACTCTGATGGAATCGTCCCCGACAAAGCGTTGTTGGAGAGATCCAGGCTCGTCAGATTGGACAAGCTACCCAACTCTGTTGGAATCGTCCCCATCAAATTGTTGTTGGAGAGCCGGATTGTGGTGACCCGATTGTCCCGTGAAACCTGGACGCCTTCCCAGTCGCTGATGGGTTTACCTTCATCCTTCCAGTTGGTGTTTCTATGCCAGTTCGCTCCACCGGTCGCATCGTAAAGCGCGATCAGCGCAGCCCGGTCAGGGGACGCATCATCATCCTCTATCGTGACCGTCACACTGGCTGAACCCACAGTGTAGGGGGCATCGGCAATGGCCGAAAGGGCGAGAATGAAGACCTCTTCAAGCTCGTAGATGTTGTCACCCTTGATCGTGACGTCAAAAGTGGTGCTCTCAGTGTTTGCAGGCAACACGAGGGACGTGCTGGAAACTGTGTAATCGCTCGTGCTGATAGCGTGGTTGACGCCCGTCTGCGTGCTCTGCCCAGCACTCACGTTGACCGTACTGGCCTCGGTCAGTGCCGGCCTGATATTCACCGTGAGGCTCAAGGTCGCGTCGTTGTCGGTCTCTGTGTGGCTATATGTGGTTTCGTCCCAACTGACATCGCGGCAGGTCTGACCGCTGTAGGTCAGGATTTCCCCCACCCAGTCCCGGAACTCCATGTCTGTAGGTACACACAACCCGGCGTTCGAGTTGATATCCAGATTAATAATGAGGTCCAATTTCGTGAACGCCCGGGGAAGTGGGTCCGTCAATTCGTTGTTGGAGAGAAAGAGGCTCCGCAGCTTGGACAGATTGCCCAATTCTGATGGAATTGACCCCGACAAAGCGTTGTTGGAGAGACCCAGGTGCCGCAGCTCGGACAGGTTGCCCAATTCTGATGGAATTGACCCCGACAAAGCGTTGTTGGAGAGATTCAGGTACGTCAGCTTGGACAGGTTGCCCAATTCTGATGGAATTGACCCCGACAAATTGTTCTTGTTGAGTTCCAGGTACGTCAGCTCGGACAGGCTGCCCAACTCTGATGGAATCGTTCCTCTCAAATTGTTGCTGGAGAGAAAGAGGTTGGTGACCCGATTTTGTGAAACGGTGACGCCATACCAGTCGTTGATGGGTTTACTATCATCCTTCCAGTTGGTGTTATTCGACCAGTTTGCTCCACCGGTCGCATCGTAAAGCGCGATCAGCGCCGCCCGGTCAGGGGACGCATCGTCATCCACGATCGTCAGCGTTGATGACACGACACTCAGCCCCGACGCACTGCCACTCACTGAAACGGTCTCATTTCTTTCAAAAGACGAATCGTTTGTCGGCGTGATCGTGAACGTCCCTGTCCCACTCGTCTGACCCGCAGCAATTGTCACCGTGACATCTGACACGGCACCATAGTCCGTACCCTCCGTTGCACTGTCACCGGTAGCCCCTATCGAGACTATTACCGTCGTCGCCACCGTCCGCGCATCTGCATTCATCGTCGTTGTCACCGTGACCGTCGTCGCGCCGTCACCCTCACCCACTGACGATGGAGACACCGTCAAAGACACCGAACTGGAAGCCGTCTGGGCTTCTATCCGCTTCGTATCGTCATCCTTGATCGTCAGCGACATTATGTTCACCAGCAGACCCGGCGTCGAACCCGTCACCGTAACTGTCTCATCCCTTTCTGCAAACGAATCATCCACTGGCGTCAGCGTGAACGTCCCTGTTCCACTCTGCTGCCCCGCAGGAATCGTCACCGTGACATCTGACACCGCTCCGTAGTCCGCTGGCGAAGTCGCTGTCCCATCACCCACACTCACCGTCACTGCCGTGCTCTCATTCAGTGTCGTGCTCCCATCTATCGTCGCTGTCACCGTCACTGTCGTCGCGCCGTCACCCTCACCCACTATCGCAGGGGACAAAGACAGACGAACACTCGTCGGTGCGGTGTCATTGTCTGTGATTGTACCCGTCGCTTCAAGCGTCGTCGCGCCACCTGAAAGCGTCGCATTCACCGCATTGCTCAGCTTCACCTTAAATGTCTCATTACCCTCAGCTATGTTATCATCACTGATCGTCACACTCACGGTCTTGCTCAACGCATCCCCAGCACTAAACGTCACGCGACCATCCGTCACTGCTGTATAGTCCTTGTCCGCCTCTGCTGTCCCATCCGCTGTCACCCAACTCACCGTCACGGCCTCACTACTCGCTACACTCAAACTCACCGTGAACGTCAGCGTACCGGCGTCCTCAACAGCACTCCCATTTTCTATACTCAGCACGGGCACTATTGTCTCACTGATGCTCACCACCACGCTCTCAGCCATCTCACCACTATAGTCACCTGTGCTACTGACACTGTGCGTAATCGTCACTTGATCATCCACCACGGCATCATCGTCCGTAGCCGCGCTCACCGTCACGGTCTGTGCGGTGTTCCAGTTATCCCCTGTAAATGTCAGACTCGCCGGACTCGCCGACACATCCGTCCCTGTCGGCACGCTCACTCCAACTGTCACAGACGCTGTCGGCTCAGAGGTCAGCTTCAGTGTGTAGGTCTGCGTGCTCCCCTCATCCACCGTCAGACTGGTCGGAGCAACCAACACATTAGGCGTCTCGTCATCCGTTACAGATACCGCCACCTGATCCGCTGTGGTTACAGAACCATAACCACTTACCTCATGGCTGATCGTCGCACTGCCATTCTCTGCATCATCGTCCTGAACCCCACTCACTGTTACCGTCTGTGCCTCATGCCAGTTGTCCGCTGTAAACGTCACAGACATTGGGGACACTGTCGCAACACTTATCGCACCACTGCTCACCGTTACCGTCACATCGCCATCAGGCTGGCTGCTCAGCTTCAGCGTGTATGTACCAGTGTTGCCCTCACTCACCGTCAGACTCGTCGGAGCAACCAACACACCCGCCATGTCGTCATCCGTAATCGTCAACTCTATACCCGTCACTGTCAGACCCGACGTGCTACCACTCACAGAAACTGTCTCATTCCCCTCCGAAACCGAATCATCCATTGGCGTCAGCGTGAACGTTCCTGTCCCACTCGTCTGACCCGCAGGAATCGTCACACTGAAGTCATTCACCGCTCCGTAGTCCTCCGGCGAAGTCGCTGTCCCATCACCCACGCTCACCGTCACTGTCGTGCTCCCATTCAGTGTCGTACTTCCATCTATCGTCGCTGTCACGGAAACCGTCGTTGCGCCATCACCCTCACCAACCACCGCAGGTGACAAAGACAGACGAACACCCGTCGGTGCTGCATCGTCATCCGTGATTGTCCCGGTCGCTTCAAGCGTCGTCGCGCCACCTGAAAGCGTCGCATTCACCGCATTGCTCAGCCTCACCTTAAATGTCTCGTTACCCTCAGCTATATTATCATCACTGATCGTCACACTCACGGTCTTGCTCAACGCATCCCCAGCACTGAACGTCACGCGACCATCCGTCACTGCTGTATAGTCCTTGCCTGCCTCTGCTGTTCCATCCTCAGTCGCCCATGTCACTGTCACTGCCTCTCTACTCGCCACACTCAAACCCACCGTGAACGTCAGCGTACCGGCGTCCTCAACAGCACTCCCATTTTCTATATTCAGCACGGGCACGGTTGTCTCACTGATGCTCACCACCACGCTCTCAGCCATCTCACCACTATAGTCACCTGTGCTACTGACACTGTGCGTAATCGTCACCTGATCATCCACCACGGCATCATCGTCCGTAGCCGCACGCACCGTCACCGTCTGTGCCTCGTTCCAATTATCTGCTGTGAATGTCAGACTCGTCGGACTTGCCGACACATCTGTCCCTGTCGGCACTGTCACTTCAACTGTCACAGACGCTGTCGGCTCAGAGTTCAGTTTCACAGTGTATATGCCAGTGTTCCCCTCATCCACCGTCAGGCTGGTCGGAACAACCAAAACGCCAAGCGCCTCGTCATCCGTTACAGATACCGCCACCTGATCCGCTGTGGTTACAGAACCATAACCACTTACCTCATGGCTGATCGTCGCACTGCCATTCTCTGCATCATCGTCCTGAACCCCACTCACTGTTACCGTCTGTGCCTCATGCCAGTTGTCCGCTGTAAACGTCACAGAACCTGGGGATATTGTCGCAACATCTATCGCACCACTGCTCACCGTTACCGTCACATCGCCACCCGGCTGACTGCTCAGTTTCAAGGTGTAGGTCTGCGTTGCACCCTCATCCACCGTCAGGTTGGTCGGATTGACAACCACACCAGTCGTCTCGTCATCGGTGACAGATACCGCCACAGGATCCGCTGTGGTCACGCTGCCATAACCACTCACCTCATGACTGATCGTAGCACTGCCATTATCCGCATCATCGTCCTGAACGCCAGCCACTGTCACCGTCTGCGCATCCTTCCAATTGTCCGGCGTGAATGTCAAAGACTCTGGGGATACTGTGGCTACACTTGCAGCACCACTACTCGCACGCACCGTCACATCGCCACCTGGCTGACTGCTCAGTTTCAACGTGTACGTACCAGTGCTCCCCTCACCCACCGTCAAGCTGGTCGGAGCAACCAACACACCTGCCATGTCGTCATCCGTAATCATCAGCGATGTTCCATTCACCGTCAGACCTGACGTGCTACCACTCACCGAAACTGTCTCATTCTCCTCCGAAACCGAATCATCACTCGGACTAATCGTAAACGTACCGCTACCACTTGACGAATTAGCTGCTATCGTCACCGTCACATCAGACACTGTGCCATAGTCTGTACCCTCCGTCGCACTGTCGCCCACATCACCCACAGACACCGTTACCGTCGTCGCGCCTACCAGTGTCGTACTTCCATCTATCGTCGCTGTCACGGAAACCGTCGTTGCGCCATCACCCTCACCAACCATATCAGGAGACACAGACAGACGAACACCCGTCGGTGCTGCATCGTCATCCGTGATTGTCCCGGTCGCTTCAAGCGTTGTCTCACCACCGCTCAGCGTCGCATTCACTGCATTACTCAGCCTCACCTTAAATGTCTCGTTACCCTCAGCTATATTATCATCACTGATCGTCACACTCACGGTCTTGCTCAACGCATCCCCAGCACTAAACGTCACGCGACCATCCGTCACTGCTGTATAGTCCTTGCCTGCCTCTGCTGTTCCATCCGCTGTCACCCAACTCACCGTCACTGCCTCTCTACTTGCCACACTCAAACCCACTGTGAAACTCAGCGTCCCTGCACCCTCAGCAGCACTCGCATTACCGATGCTCAGCACGGGCACTATTGTCTCACTGATGCTCACCACCACACTCTCAGCCATCTCACCACTATAGTCACCTGTGCTACTGACACTGTGCGTAATCCTCACCTGATCATCCACCACGGCATCATCGTCCGTAGCCGCGCTCACCGTCACGGTCTGTGCGGTGTTCCAGTTATCTGCTGTGAATGTCAGACTCGTCGGACTTGCCGACACATCCGTCCCTGTCGGCACGCTCACTCCAACTGTCACAGACGCTGTCGGCTCAGAGTTCAGTTTCACAGTGTATATGCCAGTGTTCCCCTCATCCACCGTCAGGCTGGTCGGAGCAACCAACACACCAGGCGTCTCATCGTCGGTCACAGTAATCTGAACCGGGTCCGCTGTGGTTACGCTACCATAGCCACTCACAGAATGGGTAATCGTGGCACTGCCATTGTCTGCATCGTCATCCTCAACCCCACTCACTGTCACCGTCTGCGCTTCATGCCAATTGTCCACTGTGAACGTCACAGACATTGGGGACACCGTGACTACGGCTTCATCGCTACTACTCACGCTCACCATCACATCGCTACCAGGCTGGCTGCTCAGCTTCAGCGTGTATGTACCAGTGCTCCCCTCACCCACTGTCAGGCTGGTCGGAGCAACCAACACACCCGCCATGTCGTCATCCGTAATCATCAGCGATGTTCCATTCACCGTCAGACCTGACGTGCTACCACTCACAGAAACCGTCTCATTCCCCTCCGAAACCGAATCATCCATTGGCGTCAGCGTGAACGTTCCTGTCCCACTCGTCTGACCCGCAGGAATCGTCACACTGAAGTCATTCACCGCTCCGTAGTCCTCCGGCGAAGTCGCTGTCCCATCACCCACGCTCACCGTCACTGTCGTGCTCCCATTCAGTGTCGTACTTCCATCTATCGTCGCTGTCACGGAAACCGTCGTTGCGCCATCACCCTCACCAACCACCGCAGGTGACAAAGACAGACGAACACCCGTTGGCGCTGAGTCATCATCTGTGATTGTCCCGGTCGCTTCAAGCGTCGTCGCGCCACCTGAAAGCGTCGCATTCACCGCATCGCTCAGCTTCACCTTGAATGTCTCGTTACCCTCAGCTATGTTGTCATCACTGATCGTCACACTCACGGTCTTGCTCAACGCATCCCCAGCACTAAACGTCACACGACCATCCGTCACTGCTGTATAGTCCTTGTCCGCCTCTGCTGTCCCATCCGCTGTCACCCAACTCACCGTCACGGCCTCACTACTCGCTACACTCAAACCCACTGTGAAACTCAGCGTCCCTGCACCCTCAGAAGCACTCCCATTATCTATGCTCAGCACGGGCACTATTGTCTCACTGATGCTCACCACCACACTCTCAGCCATCTCACCACTATAGTCACCTGTGCTACTGACACTGTGCGTAATCGTCACCTGATCATCCACCACGGCATCATCGTCAGCAGCCGCACGCACCGTCACCGTCTGTGCCTCGTTCCAATTATCTGCTGTGAATGTCAGACTCGTCGGACTTGCCGACACATCTGTCCCTGTCGGCACTGTCACTTCAACTGTCACAGACGCTGTCGGCTCAGAGTTCAGTTTCACAGTGTATATGCCAGTGTTCCCCTCATCCACCGTCAGGCTGGTCGGAGCAACCAACACATTAGGCGTCTCATCATCAGTGATCGAGATTTCAGTAGCAGCATCTTCTGTTATTCTGTAAGGCGCGTCGGCTATCCCGGAGAGTTCGAGAACGATAGTTTCCGTGCTCTCGGCGATGTCGTCGCCCACGATGGTGATGTCGAAGGAAACGGAGGTCTGTTGCGCGGGAAGTTTGAGCGTCGTGGAAGGGAGCGTGTAGTCGGTGTTGGGAGTGGCCGTGCTTTCAGAGCCGATATTGATGGTGGCCGTACTGGCCGTGATCAGTGCCGGGGTGATGTTTACCGTGAGGCTGAGGGTGGCGTCGCTGTTGGTTTCTGTGACGCTGTAGGTGGCTGCTGCCCAGCTAACCACAGGGGTCGTCTGCGCCGCGGCGGGGTTTGCGTCCAGCAGAAGGGCCAGCGCAACCAGCGCCCAGCGCAACGACATAGGATAGGAATCGCCTGTTTGGGAAGCGCGAGATGGCTTTGAGAAGGCAGCACTCATTAGGGTTGACTTTTGGGTTATGAAGTAGCAACATTTTGGTACAACCTTAAAAACACACAAACAGAGATGGTCTATTTGACACCACTCTATTTTGAGTACTCAGAGTGTGTAAAAGTGCCTACTGCTATCGCAGAGCAGATTGGGCAGATTATCTTTTTTATGCCGCCTTTGTAAAAAGAGACTACAGATGACTTCAGGAGGGATAGCACGAACTATGGATATAGGTAATCTATATTCACTTTTGACACACTCTATATAGCATACAGCAAAAAGTGTGCCAGTTTATACCAAATGAGCTAATTCCTTGTAGATAAAGGAGTTGGGGCAGATGAGGTATGATTCTCAGATCTTTGAATTGTTACAGAATGCGACACTACAAATTGCTCAGGAGTGCATATCTACTGAGTTAGGTATGAAACAAATATTTGTTTTATAGAGGATTTATGGAAAAATTAAAGGTGGGATATAAGGATTTGTTGCCATTTGAAACAAATGTCGCATTTTACAACAAATATGGCAAATACGACCTCGTTCCAAAAAATTTTTCATTTTTTTGAAGGAAATATTCTATATTATGTCATGTGCGACTTTAAATAGACAGGAGGAGGTTCCTTGGGCATGTTGTAAAATTTCTATAAATTGTTTAAAAACAATATGTTACCCCCCCCCCCCCGAATTTTTCAAATTCAGAATCGCTATCTTATGCGATTTTTTTGTACTGCCCGCTGAGATAACTCTAAAAATTATCACACCCAATCTGTCCATATTTATTCGGTATTACTCTATGGACATTTTGAAGTCACACATCGCGTACTTTTCTGTATTGGTTATAGCACTCTGGGATATTGCGATGGCACTGCTTTCCACGACCTGAGTGGATACCACAACGCACTGTAAAAGTGTAGAAATTTAAAAAAGTCACTCCAACAGGATGCGAATAGTATGACCGATGCAAAAATAATGATTGTCGAAGACAATGCCTCCGGCGTTGCCCACCTTGAAGAATGCCTGAAAAACCTGGGATACACAGTGTGCGCTGCAGTTTCGTGCGGACGTCAAGCCCTTGAAAAAGCCGCGGACACGCATCCCGACCTGGCCCTGGTCAATCTCTGTCTCGAAGGGGAGATCACAGGCCCGGAAATAGCCGAGCAGATCGGCAGCCGGTTCGACATTCCCGTGTTATATCTGACTGACGAAGCCGAGGGAGACCTGTTGCAACAGGCACAGGCGACCACTCCCTTCGGCTATGTGCTGAGACCCTTCGAGGAGCAACAACTCCACCTGAACATCCTGACTGCCCTCGCGATGCACAAGAAGGAACGCCGGCACAAAGAGACAGAGGTCAGGTTGAAACAGACAATCAACAAATTGGAAGATTTCACCCACCTCATGGAAGCGGTATTCAACAGCATGAATGAAGGTGTGGTTGCGGTTGATGAAAACAGGATGCTCATGTTTTACAATTCAAGCGCGGGGCGGATCGCCGGGGAGCATCCAGAGCCAGTAGAGGCAGATATCTACACATGGGCCGAAAGGTACGGTGTTTTCAAGCCCGATGGAGAACTATTTGGTTCGTTGGATGATAGTCCGATTGGCATTTCTTTGAAAGGCGGAACAACGGACGAAGTCGAGGTACTCATACGCAATGAATTTAAGCCTGAAGGCGTTCACATCAGGGTTAACAGCAGACCTCTGCTGAGAGAAACAGGTGTTTTGAAAGGGGCCGTGATCGTCTTCCGCGACATCACCACGGAAAAAAAAGTAACCGCGGAATTGGACAAAACAATGGGGGAGTTACGCTATCAAAGCGAACTCATGGAAACCTCGTTCAAGAGCATCAGCGACGGCATAGTCGTCGCCGACGCCGAGGGGAAATTCCTCTACGTCAATCCCGGTGCCGAACACATCGTCGGGATGGGCATAACGGACGGAACCCTGAATGAATGGGTCAAAAAATACGGCATTTACTATCCCGACCGGGAAACACCGCTGAAAACGGAGGCTCTGCCCCTGGTCCGCGCCATACACCACGGCGAATCGACAGATGAGCAAGATCTGTTCATACGCAACCGAAACAGGCCGGCCGGTGTTTTTATCCGTATGAGCGGATGGCCGCTACTCGATAATACAGGCGGGATCAGGGGAGGTGTAATCATTTTCCGCGACGTTACCAGGAGCGTGCTCGCCGAGGAGGCTCTGGATCGGGCATTCGCGCAAGGGCGCATGGAGATCGTGGATACCATTCTCCACAACATCGGCAACGCCATCACCAGTGTCACCACGGGTATTGAGACTGTACGCAGGAACCTGACGAATGATCAAGCCGGACGCCGTCTTTCCGCGCTGGCCATGGCGATAAAGGCGCACCGGGAAGACTGGACCAATTACATCGAGAATGACCCGCAGGGCCAGAAGGTTATGCCGTTCATCATCGAACTTGCCGAAGACTTCTCCAGGCAGAACGAAGAACTGATGAAGACGGTCAGTCGCGTCAGGGACAGGGCGAATCGCATCGCCGATATCATCCGCACACAAAAGACACTCGACAGTGCCAACATGGATCGCAAGGACATCGACCTTCAAGACGCGCTCTCGAGTCCTTTCAGGGTATTGAGAGATTCGCTCAACAAAAGGGGGATCCATACCAGCATCGACTGCGAAAACGCACCGCAGGAAATTCGTATCCAAGAGAGCCAGTTTCACCAGATGCTGATCAACCTGGTTAAAAATTCGATTGAAGCCATTGATGATCTCGCAGGTACTCATGGATTCGACGAAACGCCCCGTATTGGGATAGAGGCCAGCATCAGAGACGATTTTTTTTATCTACAAGTAATCGACAACGGCATCGGCATAAAAAATAAAGACACCAGGGTGATCTTCTCCCCTAATTATACCACAAAAGAATCTGGGACCGGGCTCGGTCTCCATTCGGCGGCCAATTTCGTCATTGCTTCGGGTGGAAAAATTCAGGCTTTGAGCGAGGGCACTGGTAAGGGCACGACGATGCGCATCATGCTGCCGCTTTCCTCGGTGACGACCAGTGACGGTTGATTGAACGTTGAGAGGATGCTTTATGAAATACGAGAACAACCGCGTCCTGATCGTCGATGATCAGCGCGAGATCCACGACGACTTCACAGAAATGTTGCGTATTGCGCCGCCGTCAGCCAATGACCTGACGGCGGCGTTCATGCACGAGGAAGAGGAAAACTTTTTGCCGGAGTTCGAGCTTCTGCACGCGAACAACGGCGAGGAAGCATATAAAATCATCGCGACGGGAAAGGAATCGAACCGTCCCATCGCCGTCGCTTACATCGACATCAGAATGCCTCCGGGCATTGATGGTATAGAGACGATCCGCCGGGCGAGAAGAATCGACCGCGATATTGAGGTCGTCATCATGACCGCGTACACCGACAAATCGCTACCCGAGATCGTCCAGGACATGGAATTGCTGCACAAACTGCTCTATATCAGAAAACCTTTTACGCACGAGGAGATACAGCAGATCACCCTGTCCCTGGTTGGGAAGTGGAACATCGAACAGGAACTATCAGATAAACGGCGGCAACTCACCACCAGTCACCGGAGACTGGAAGCTGTACTCAATGCTACTGGAGACGCCATTGCGATGCACAATAGCGCTGGATACCTGATCTTCGCCAACCAGTTGTACGAGAGACTACTGGGTCTGAAGGAAAGCGAACTAAAGAAAATGCCACCCCGCGATATCGAAGCGCGTATCAAAGAGCTGTTCCGGGATCCAGATCTGGGCGACATGGCGGGAAATTTCCCGCTCAATGGCGGCAAAGTGGTGAAAACGACCAGCGAGGGACTGAAGTCGAGGCTGTTCTATTGCTCTACCGCACCGGTGTGCGACATCCGGGAAGAGGTGATCGGCAACCTCGCCGTGTATCGGGATGTGTCAAAGGAGATTGAGGTCGAGCAAGTGAAGGCCGAGTTGCTGCGCTTGCGCGCCGAACGACCTGCTTTATTTCCCGACCTGATCGGCACCAGCTCCGTAATGCAGCAGATGTACGCGCTGATGCAGCAGGCCGCCGAAAGCGATATCACAGTGTTCATTCGCGGCGAGAGCGGCACAGGTAAGGAATTGGTAGCCAACTCATTGCACGCCAACGGCCCGCGCAAGGATGGGCCGTTCGTAGCTCTCGATTGCGCCGCCATTCCCGAAACACTCATCGAAAGCGTGTTGTTCGGACATGAACGAGGGGCTTTCACGGGAGCGATAACGCAGAGAATCGGGGCCTTCATGCGCGCCAATGGAGGCACGCTCTTTCTCGACGAGATCGGCGACATGCCGTATAGCCTGCAAGGCAAGCTATTGCGCGTTTTGCAGGAACGGGAAATCCAGCGGATCGGAGGAATAGATCCCATTCCCATCGACATTCGCGTGATAACAGCGACCAACAAGGACCTGGAGCGCGCAGTAAGAGAGGGCAAGTTCCGCCAGGATCTGTTCTATCGCATCGCTGCCTTCCCCATCCCGATTCCACCGCTGAGAGATCGGCCTGAAGATATTTCCCTGCTGGTCAAGCATTTTCTCGAAAAATATACTGTCCAGACCGGCAAATCCATAAGCGGCATTTCTCCCCTTGCCCTGCGCCTGTTGCTGCAGTACGATTGGCCGGGCAATGTGCGCGAGCTGGAGAACGCGATAGCGCGCGCTGTGTTGTTGGAGACGACCGGGGTGCTGCAAGCAGATAACCTGCCGTCTCAGCTATCGTCGACCGTTGCTTCGAAAAGAGACCTCTCGGCATCACTGGAGATCCTGCCACTGGCCGAGATCGAGCGACAGGCCCTGATCCATGCGATCAACGCCACGGACAACAACATGACTCAGGCCGCCCAGGCACTGGGTATTAATCGGACGACCCTGTACCGGAAGTTAAAGAAATACAACATTGTCAGAGGTTGAACCGGGCAGGCGATCAGGGTCGTGTACATATTTTATGTTGTACAATAAAAAAATGCCGAGAACGGGACTCGAACCCGTACGGGCGATTAGCCCAAGGGATTTTAAGTCCCTCGTGTCTACCAATTCCACCATCTCGGCACTATATAAAAAAAATAGTTAAAGGTGTCCTGCTTGTCAAACACGCAATTTCCCATACGAGTAACCGGTCAATCTCGTCATCGAAATTGACCGGTTGATTTTTGGAGGTGCCGGGCGGATTCGAACCGCCGATAAAGGCTTTGCAGGCCTCTGCCTTACCGCTTGGCCACGGCACCCGATACGTATTTGATCTGCGAAACGTTAAAATACCGTACTTTATATCGAATGTCAAGGGGTGGACATTAACGCGCAGCCCAGTTAATACCGCGCCGCTGGATCTCCTTTGCCTCTGGAACATCGAAATCCACGGCTTTGTGCCCCAAGGAAGAGTAAAACACGCGCCCCTGTCCCCACATGCGCTTCCAAACCACCGGCATCACACAACCATTGACCCAGGGGGCCACATCGGTCTCAAATGTCGTTGTCACCAGCACCTCATTACCCGGATCGGTATGCATATAATACTGCTCGGAATGCATCGCAAAATCGCTCAGACCCGCCACAATCGGATCACCCGCTTTTTCCGGCACAATATTGACCTCATAATCGATCACCCCACCCGGGTGCGACACCCACTGCCCGCCCGTCATCCACTGATAGCCCGTATTATTGCGAAACGCATCGCACATCCCACCGTGCCACCCGGCCAATCCAACGCCACTCTTAACCGCCCCTTGAAGCCCCTGTTCCTGTTCTTTCTCAATACTCCCCATCGTCCAACAAGGCACAACAACGCTCAGTTCCGACATGTAATCCGCATCCGTATAAACATCCATTAAATCGCGAACATCCACGTCAAACCCATCTGCTTCCAGCAACGGCGCAAAAATATCCACACATTCCTTTGGCTCGTGCCCGGCCCAACCACCCCATACCATCAAAGCTTTTCTGCTCATCTTTGTCTCCTTTTTGGAAAATCTATCAACTGTCCAGCGTAAAAGAAAGGCCTCTTTCTTCTGCTGTTTTCTTCAAATCATTTAACGTAACCATATTCAAGGGTATGCCCTGCGTGCGATACGCGTTGCGCCGCAGAGCTTCGGGTTCACCAGGAGCAAATAGCCGATCCACCCCAGGTGCCCTTTTGCAGGCGTGAATCTGCTGAATCGCACTGTCAACCCGCGCCTTGAATCGCGCCACATCTTCAAAAGCACCCACCCGAATAGCCGCCACAAAATGACCATCTTCACCTGCCTGTGGTCCATCTTCCATATTGCCCAATTCGGTGCCATAGCTCGCGCCGGACAACATAGAAGACAAAATCCCCATCACCATTGCCAGCGCCACACCCTTAAATTGTCCAATCGGCATCAACAGGCCATCTATCGCCTTTACGGGATCGGTCGTCGGCACCCCGTCTGCATCCATAGCCCACCCTTCTGGCAGGGTCAGTCCTTTTTGTTGATATACGCGGATTTTCCCATGTGCAGAGCCAGAAAACGCCGCGTCAAAAACAATGGGAAATTCCCCACCAGCGGGAATCGCCACACTCAAGGGATTGATACCCAGGATACGCTCGGCACCTCCCCACGGAGCCATTGTGGGCAGAGCATTGGTCGTCGCAACCCCAATCATATCGCAATCCAGGGCCATACGCGCAAAATACCCCACGGCACCGCAGTGATTACTGCCCCGAATACCCGCGGCCGCTATACCAATATCCCGAGCGCGAGCAATCACCTGCTGCATCGCAAACGCCATCCCAATCTGCCCCATAGAATTGCCCCCATCCACCACCAGACACGCCCCATTATCCTTCACCACCTCGGCTTTGCCATCTGGGTCCACGCCATCAACCGTCAACTTCCCCACGTATTCGGGAACGCGCAATACCCCGTGCGAATGTACCCCGCCGAGGTCGGCATCCACCAGCGAATCCGCCAACAGATGTGCATCCCCTGCATACATCCCACACGTCTCAAAAATCGCCTGCACCAGATCCAACAGCGCCCCAGCAGCCACACGCCTTTCATTCTCCATTGCACTATCCCTCAATGCTTACACGCTACATGTCGATCTTTGTATATCCCCTTTAGAAACTTTTCTGGATTGAGTTCTTCTGGCAAATAATGCCATGCCGTACTATAGCGCGTGCGATTGCTGTGGTTATCATAAGCACCGTGAAGGAGATTGGCGGAAAACAGAACAACAGTACCAGCGGGAATGACCAGATCCACAGCCTGCGATTCATCGACCTGTGTCCAACTGCCGTGCCTACCTATATTTCTGCGATGCTCCATAATCTCACCCATCCGGTGGCTACCGGGCACCACCCGCAAACACCCATTCTCCAAATCTGAATCTTCCAGATAAATCCCGCAACTGATAATGCGATCCGTATCGGTCCCAAAATAAAAATTGTCCTGATGCCAGCCCGTTGACGTACCGCCATTGGGCAACTTGGGAAAAAACTTGGTACCAAACAAATCGATATTTTCACCAATCAACGCCGCCACGCGTTCTAAAATCGCCGGTTCTCGCGCCAGTTCCAACACGCGGGAATCAACCACGCAAACACCCTGAATTTTGTGCAACAAACCCGCCCGGGGTTCACCGCGCTCGTCTAACTCGAGCGTCCAGTGCGGCACCTCCTCGGTCAATTTACTACCCTCTGCGACCAGTTCATCAAACACCTGTTTGTAATAGGCCAATCGCTCGCCCTGAATCAGGCTCTCAAAAACGAGATACCCATCTCCTCGAAACTGCTGCACCTGTTCCTCGGTCAACATAAACCCCTCCTTCAATCAGGATTTCCAAAATACCACAGGATACTCCCCTCTCCCGCCTATTCTCCGCGTCATCTGTGTCATCTGTTTAATCCGCGTTTAATTTCCCGATTCAACTTCGCGGCCTTCACCAACTCGCGCTCCAGCAATTGGTAATAGGTCGCAGAATCCATCGCCGCCTTTTTCTTCACCAGAGCCTGCACCTCATCAATCGCCTTGCCATAAGCGGCAACAAGCGCGGGCGAAGCGCCCTTGGGAACACGAAAATTGAGCAAAAAACAACGGTCTGCCAACATTCCATCGCCCGCGTCGATATCGGACAGACGCGTACCCAACCCATCGCCATTATCGTCCAGAATCGCGTTCTCTGTCGCAATCAGCCCCTCACTCAAAAACCAGGCGTCTGTCAGCGAAGATGCCTGGGTGCAAATCTCCAGAACCGAAATGCGGTCATCGCGATTTTGATCGGCACTGCCATCCTCCAATGCCTGCACAAAAAAACGCATAAATTGCGTGGCATTGCGCTGATCCGTACTGCGCGTACTCGCGCATATAATACGCCCATCCCGACTCAGAGCATTGACAAAAGGCGCACTCATCGACGCGCCATTGACAACAATAATGCGTCGCGCGGATAACATCTTCAAAAATCCATCCAGATCCTCCGCCGTCAAATCCGCACCGGGAATATTCAATTTCCCAACCTGACGCCGATAGCTTCCGTGCCCAATTAAAAAAATGAACACATCGTCACCCGACTTTACCCGCTCCGACAAACCGCGGAATACATTGCGGATGCCTTTTATTGATGAATTACCATCGGCATTCTCATCCGTCTCATTCACCAATAGCACATTTGCCGCGGGATGATCGCATCGATCAATCAGCACCCGACGCAACCGCTGCCCCCAATCGTCAAACCGCTCGGAATACTCGCCCTCTCCACCACTACCGCTGATAATCACATCGAAAACAGCGGCATTTGCCTGCGCCAGCATCAACACCCAAATAGGGAAAATCCATAATTTCATGGCTCTCCCCGCTTCCGTCTCAAATACCATTCAACGCCGAGCAACAACACGAGTAGAATATAAAAAGGCGGAAAATGCCACAACGGAAAACGATCCAATCGCGCATGAGCCTGGTCGGTATATGGAATCTGCTCAGCCAATTCGTCGAGCGCGTCCAACTCGATAAATTTGCCACCCGTGTGTGCAGACAGGCGTTTCAAAAAATCGGGATTATAACGCGCAGACAAAAACTCGAGATGATCTGGTCGCGCCAGCACAGCCGCGTCCAACTGCCCAATATCCGCGCCATCGGAATCGCGCGCCGTGAGCTTCACGCGGTGCAATCCCGTTTCCGTAGCCTCAAAAATCGCAGAATACGCCCCCACCTCGGCAATAGACTCAGAAATCGGCAATCTAATCGTTCCACCATTCGGTATCTCGACCTGCACATCAACGGACAGCCCTTCGCGGGGTTCGAAAAGAGAATCGCGCACCACAAACTTCAAATCGCGCATGTCTCCTACGACAACATCCTCGCCGCTATCGATCATCGTCACAGGCTCTGGCACCCGCATCGCCAGCAAACGCGCCAACTGCCGCCAAAAGCGTTCATGGGCAGCATCTTCAACATTCTGCATCATCTGCCACTGCCACGTCTCGCCCGTACCCAACGCAGCACTCAAACCCTCTCCATAACGCTGCCAGGCAAACAGCGGTTGTCCATCCACAGCTTCAGATCCCGCATCCACCGTCGCCATCACCGTTGCACCAGCGCGCACAGACGCAAACGCATTGACCCCGTAAAGCGCGGACAAATTCGCCCACTGCTCGGCATTGAGTTTGGCATCTTCGCTCAAAGACCAGACCCCGGACAATACGCCTTCAATCGTCGGCTTAGCGCGAAAAGCCACATCGTCGTAATCGCCCGCGGGACCCAACACAACGGGCAACATCGGTTCAATAGTCGAATGCATCCACCCGCCTTCTGAGTACGCGCGAGGGCCGCCCAGCATCAAAAAACTGCCCCCGCGTTTGGACACAAATTCTCGCGTCAAATTGAGTTGGGCAAGAGAAAAAAAATCGCGTTCAATATCCCCCCAGATCACCACATGGTAGCGAAAAAGCTCTGATACTTCTGAGGGATACCCGCCCACCAACTCCGACTCTGACACACCAATGCGGATAAAAACCGCTTCGTCATAACGCGGCGCATTCAGCGCCTGATCGTCAAAGCCCTCGAACAGGGGATTCGCCATCGTCGCATCGCGCCCCCGGAATACAAACTTGCGCTCGGCACCAGAAATGCGAACCAGACTCGACAAAACGAGTTGCGGCGCCCCATCTAAGGCACGCCGTAAAAACTTGCCCTCCCAATTAGGACGCCCGCTAAAATACAAAATGCGAAAAACGCGCTCGCGATTATCCACCAGAATATCCCGCGCATTATTCTCAGCAATGCGGTCTTTGGTCGCAACGTCTGTAGTATCTGCCAAACGCACCCGCACGCGGTGTGATACCCAGCCATCTCTTTGCGGATCAAAAGCGAGCCGAACGTAATTCTCTTCTTCTGGTCCCACAATCGAAAGCGGTGACGACGCCACCACCCGCTTGCCATCCAGGACATCGACCACCACATCTTCACCGCCCAACCCCTCGGCCACCACCCGCGCGGTAACTGCCACCTCATCGGATCGCACGCGCGACACCGACACATCGGTCAATGCCAGATCGCGCCAGAGATCATCGCGGCCTATTCCCACTGTAAAAACGGGCACATCGCGGGACAAATCCGTTATCGGAACGGGCGTGACACTTTGCTGCACCCCATCGCTAAATACCACCACAGCCGACACCGCAGCCCCCGACATTTGCTTGAGCACCCCGCGAACTGCACCGACAATATCTGTTCGCCCCTGATCAAACGCGAGGTCCTCAACCTCATTAACGCGCGCTGTCGTGCTGCCAAACCGAAACCGCGCCACCTGATGGGATTGTGTCAAAACGCGCTCAAAATCCGACGCCTGATACACCTGCACAAATCTTTCTGCTCGCGCCTGCCCATCGTATTCGGGCACCGTCATACTGCGGGAATCATCAAACAAAACAGGCACAAAATGCGTGCCAGGCTCCAATTTTCGCGCCACCAGCACAGGTCCCAATAACAAAAATAGCACCAGCGTCAATGCCACCGCGCGCAACCCAATCAACATCTTTGAAAGCGCGGGGCGCCGCCTGTGCCAAAAAACCACACTCACACAAAAAACAATGCCGAGTAAGACCAGCGCCACAGGCCATGCGACATCCAGTGCAAACCGCACATCCCGATACGCAACGGCGCGATCCCCGACCAATAAGTGTAATAACCAGTCAGTCACTTCTCACTTTCCGTCAACGCTTTAAAATACTCGGCAACGCGGGCGCGGTATTGCTCGGGAATTTCGTCTGCCTTGCCAGCGGAAAGACCATAGTCTCCCTTACGCTCGCGAATCAACACCGACAATTCTTCGGCAGACAGCGTCAAAGGCTTGATCGCGCGCTCAAAAATCAAATCGTACTGAGGCACCGCCCCCTTGCGATAATAATCGCGCCCAATACCCGCCAGATCTTCGCGGATACCCGTCAAACGCTGTCGCACACCCAAATCAGTCGGCAAAAGCGACTCGGCCTCGCGCAAGCGATCCATCCAATCGCGAAAACCGCTTTCGGCAAAACGCCGCAACGCATCGGGATCTTGCGGTCCCCACCCAAAACGCCCGTCACCATCCCCTCTTTCTTCTCCCATCACACGCTCCAGACGCTCCTGCGCCCGCTCCAGTGCCTCCAGATCATCGCGCACCAGAAGTTGCGCGACACCATCGAGTTTTTCAGCCGCCTGATCCAACTTCTCCGCCACGCCGCGCTCGTGTGTTTCCGATGCCTGCCACGCTCCCAATCTCACCAATCGCTCGCCCGCTTGCATATCTTCAAAAATGCCCTCTCGGCTCGTCTCGCGCAGCCAGTCATTGAGTTTTTGCGCCATCAAACCCTGGCTTTCAGCGGCCTTTTCTGCCAACGCACTCGCTTCCTCCATCATATCGCGGAACTGATCGGTCGTGCGTTGCTTGCCCTCGAGCATCTCGCTCAACGCGCGCTCCGAATCAGACAACGTTCCACGCCTCGTCTGCTGCTCCTGAGCCTGTGCGACCAGACCGCGCTGTTGGGCGCGCAAACTATCCATATCTTCTTGCAACATTCTCATGCGCTCAGCGGCTGCCCCGCGAGATAAATTGCCCAATTGCTCCTGCACATCGCGCAATGCGTCCAAAGCGCGATTGCCCGCAGCCCGCGCCCGTTGCAATTGATCACCCTGAAGATTTTGCGCGCTACGACTCATTTGCCGCCGCGCACCTTCCAATTGTTCTCGCGCCCGCCGCGCCTGTTGTGGATCCATATCCCCAGACGCAATCTCGCCATTGACCGCATCGAGCGCGTCCATCGTCTGACGCTGCGCCTCGCGCAACTGCTCCAGGCGCCTTTCAGCCTCTTCGCGCGCTTCGCGCTCCAGCTTTTCCGCCTCTGAAATTAACTGCGCCACATCTTCGTTAATCGCTGCCTGCCGCCTCGTCAATTCCTCAATTTTATTTTGTGCCTCTGCCGTCTCCGCAAGTTGCTGTTGCAATGTAGAGGCCTCTTCCCGAAAATCTCGTCGCTGCGCCAACTCCAGACCATCTAACTCGCGTTGCTGTGCCTGACCCCCGCCACCTCCGCGCTGCCGCTGCCTGTTTTGCACGACCTCGGCCTCTCTCGGTCTCCTCTGCAAAAGATATCGATACGCGCGCTGTGCATGCCCCCAGGCCCTTGCCAATGCCGCATCGGGATCGTCAAAAGACGCCTCGTGTAATGCCTCTACAACACCCGCAAACTCGGCTTCCAAATCCGCTGCTGGATTCCTCACAGAACCCCGAACATTCTCCTGCGCTTCAATAATAGAGTCCTTTTGCTCATCGTATTCTTCCCGATCCATTCCCGACGCGCCTTTGCGCAAATTCCAGATCGCAATAATCACTTGCTTCTGGCCCTCAGCACCACCCCGCTGCCCCCTGCCCTGCCCCTGCTGACCGCCCTCATTGCTCACAGCCTGGCGATAGAGCCGTTCAAAAGGCCGAATCTCCAAAAAATAGGGATCGCCCAAAGTCTCCACCTCAGACCGTCCAGGCTTGCCATCTTCTGCCCAGACCGTCCAGGTAATAAAATCGCCCGCCGCGAGACCCAGACCTTCCAACGCCATCGGATACTCGCCCTCTGCACTCTCTATCCGCGCAGTCTCCGTCTTAAGAGAAATTCGCACAGGATCGCGCCCTGCCACCTCGTATTGCAAACCGTAATCCATAAGCCCGTAATCATCTTTTATCGAAAACCCAAAAGCTACCTCCTCAATTGCCGTAGCTTCGTCATCCCCGCGTGGAAAACGAATCTGAATGCGCGGCGGCTGATCGACCTTCGCCGTAATTTTATACGCGCGCGCATACTCATTTTCCTCGCCTTCGGCATCTTGCAACCCCACCTCGTACGAGCCATTCTCTGTAATCGACAGCGCGCCTTCCCACACGGCATCGTCTGATTTCTCCAACACCATTTCTTTTTCACCATCCAATACCAGCGATGCCTTCTCCAACTCTTTATTCACCGTCACCGCCACCACCACCTCAGTACCTTCGGGTGCCGTAATATCGCCGCCATAAGGCACGTCCCGGTCTTTCATCTCCAAATAGTCGGGATAGCGATATAAAAGTCCAATCGACACGACCTCGGGTGGCGTCCACACCGAAAGCCGATACACTTCTGAACGATAAGCCCCAACCTGCACCTGGTATTCTGTATCGGCATACAAATCGCGCAACTGGTGGGCAAACACATCGCCAGCCTCTCCAGGCTCTAACGGCGCGGTTTGCCAGTCCCCGCCCGATGTCCGCCACTGAATTGCCTTGCTCGCACCCATAAGATCTGTCGTCACCCACACCATCTGATGCGCCCCGCGCCGCACCCGCGCATCACCCGGTTCAACCGTATAGGGCACCGGCAAAACCGGTGCAAAAAACAAACGCCCTGCAATATCGCGCAGATCAACCTGCCACAACGCGATGAGCAACACAACAGCACCCAATCCCCAAACCCCGACAACCGCGCGGCGCACGCGCTTCAAAACGCGCAAATCAATCACAGGTGGTGCCTGTATCGCCGACAATTCGCGCACCTGTTGAAACACCTGCTCGGTCATCCACTCGGAAACCGGCGTTGAACCGTGCAGCGACACAGTGCTCACAATCAGATCCTCAAGCTCGGGATGATGTGCATCGATAAACAGCGCGATCTGCTCTCGTGTCACCACCGCCCGCTGCGGAACGTACAACCACTTATAACCCGCACCAAAAACCAGAATGAGAAATGTGAGCACTGGCACAATAACAGGTACGCGATCGGCAAAAGCCACCACAGCGCACAACCCGATCAGCAAACCCAAAAACACCGCGCCAAACATCAACCGACCCTGCAAACGCCGCCGCCGCTCAAACTGCGCGGCCACTTCGCGGATCGCATGTTCTAATTTAAGCGGTAGCAATGGTATCATGTCCGTACCTCCCGCGCGCTTAAATACGCGGCGTAAAAATGTTCGACCAAAAGCAAGGCGAGCAAAAAACCGAGTATCCAACGCCCATATTCATACACAATCGAAAGATCAGCCGATGGTTTGCCATCTCGCCGAAATAACACGGGCGCATCGCAAAGCCGAATCTCAAATTCCGCGGGCGTTATCCGCGCCAAATCGCTCTCTCGATCTGCGACATTGACCGATGCGATTTGCGTTCCCCACTGATACACGCCTGGCGCGTAAAATATGCGCGCATCGCCAATTACAGAATCCGACCCCTCTCCCATAACTCGTTCCACCGCATCAGACGTGCTTATGGCATCGCCCACCTGATAATCTGTCCTGATCTCTCGATCACCCGATAAATAGCGCAACGTCTCGTGCAACAAAGGCACAAACCGCGGCGTCCGCGCCAGATTTGACCGATCAAACCCCATTCCACCGCCCCAGACCACAATGCGACCTTCTCCTATCTTGCCTTCGACAATAGCGGGCATAAGATTGTCGTATTTTGCCAGCACTGTAGCTGAACTGTCAGCGTTAATAACGTGGTAATTCTCATAGCGCACAGATGAAAAATCGTTAAATCGCGCCCCCCTGAAAGGGCGAAAAATGGGATGTTCCAAATTGACCCACGCCAACGCGGCATAACCCGCATCCTCCACCCCTGAAATCCTTATATTCGCGCGTGCGAGCAAAGCATTCACAGACTGAATATCGGCATCTCTGCGAAGCGGCAAAAACAGCGCTCCGCCTTCTTCAACATAATCTGCAAATTCACTTACAGAAGTCACATCCTCGGCAATCACCACCGACCCTATAAGTTCCCCAGACCAGATCAATCGCCAATCCGCACCCTCGGGCACAGCAGCCTTGAGCATAAATCGCGAGGACTCCGAAGCGTTCAACACCGCGATGGGATGTTGCGGTTTGGCAAGCCACGCAAAAAAACGGCGATCATCTCGCTTCAACCCATCGCCTCCCGCGAGCGCGACATATCCGTTTATCCCATCCTCCAAAGGCACGGAAAAAGCCACCTGTGTAGCATTGCCCTGCAACACCGTCACATCGCGCGTTTCTATCACCTCTCCATCAACCACCAGTTGCGCGGCAAGCGCGCCTTGCCCAGACCAATTTCTCACCCGAGCGCGAACCCGCAAAACATCGTCCTTTACAGCCCGCACAGCGAGCGCGTCAACCGATGCATTGGACACAGCGTTCGCCCCCACATCAACCGCTTGAAGCTCAATCGCACCCGGCAGTCGCCATCCCATATCGGACACCGGCATGCCACTCGCCTGAAAATCGCTGATCACGTGAACCACGCGCTTCACCTGCGCAGTATCAGCCGCAAAAACATGCTCAACCGCCTGAAGAGCCGCGGTATAATCGGTATGTCCCCACGTCACATCGGCGACCTCAATAGCACGTCGAACATCTACCACATCACCCGAAATTGGCACATCCACCACGGGCTGTTGTGCAAATCGCACAAACCCAACCCGATCTCCCGGTCCCAGAGTCTCCAGCACGGATTTCGCCTCCATTTTCGCCCGCTCCCACACCCCATTATATCCCATACTCAGCGAAACATCCATCGCAATCACATGATCAGTCGTTCCCGAAGACACCGCCTCAGCATCCAACATCATCTCTTGAAAAGGCCGCGCAAACGCAAGTGCCAGAGCGACCAGCACCGCCATTCGCAACAACATCAACACAACGTGTTGAACGCGCCTGCGCTCGATCACCTCGCGTTTGACATCCGGCACAAACATCAAACTACTAAACCGCACGGTCTCGCGCTCAGGACGGCGAATGCGATGCACAAAATAGGGAATGCCAATCAGCGCAACGCCAAATGCAAATAGCGGGACCAGCACCCCCATCACACACCTCCCCGCGACCGCCTGCTCGGCGTGATCAGCCCATCGTTGCGCCGATGTAAAAACCGATGCAACGCCATATCTAAGGGTTCAGAACACGCGAACTCTTCAATATCGATCTCCGCCGACAAACACGCTTCCCTTATCGCATCAAAATGTCGCCTGCGATTTTCCAAATAGGCCTCTCGCACCTCCTCTGGCACGGCAAATTGCTCGCGATTATCCTCGGCATCCACCAGCGTCACCGACCGATCAAAGGGAAACGTCTGCTCAGCCGGATCGCTCACCTGCAACACCAGCACATCGTGACGCTGCGCCCGCAGGGAACGCAAATGCAAAATCATCTCATCTGCCGGATGCAACAAATCCCCGATCAACACCACCATGCCCCGCGCAGGCAACACATCGCCCATCACACGCAACGTCCCCGCCGTATCCGTCTCTTCACCCGCGGGCCTCAAATTGTCGATCTCCATCAAAATGCGATGGCGTTGCCCATCTCGACGACGCGCTGGCACATGCGCAATCAACTCCCGATGATAAGCGGCAAAACCCACGGCATCTCCCTGACTCGCAGCCAGCATCACCAGACACGCCGCCAGCATCTGTGCATACCGAAACTTACTCACTTCTCCCGAACCATAGTCCATAGAAGCGCTGCAATCCAGCAAAATAGTAGAACGCAAATTGCGCTCATCCTGAAACTGCTTCACGTGCAGCCGATCACTCCGTCCGTACAGCCGCCAATCCACAAAGCGCAAATCATCGCCCCAGGCATAAGGGCGATACTGGGCAAACTCGACCGACGCCCCGTGGTGAATACTGCGATGCGCCCCACCCTGCAAGCCCGATATAACCGTACGCGCCAGAAGCTCCAGATCGGCAATACGCGCCAACTCAGCCGGATCGAGATATGTGTAAATAGAGTTTTGCATATTAGCAATCAGCGGTCAGCCCGCTACTCAACCCAAAGACGAGAATCAATCAGCATACCATTTCACCCCGGGTCAATGCCATAATCTCATCCGTTGTCATTTTGATCGTAGCAGACCCCAACAGACGCTTATAAGGATTTTCTTTTGGCTTCTTTACCAGATAAACACGACCATCTTCTTCAACAAAATCGACTTCTGATTTTGGTCCAATCCCCAATGCGTCACGCACCTTTTTGGGAATGGTCACTTGTCCTTTACTCGTCACACGCATCGCTCATTCTCCTGAAAAACATTGGTCAGTCTCATACCAGATCCGCCTCTGGCGGTTGAATAGTCTCTAACAGTCGCTTGATAACATCCTCGGCATTTACGCGATCGGCTTCGGCTCTAAAATTGGTCAAAATGCGATGGCGCAACACATTGGGGGCAACAGCTCGTACATCACCAAAAGAAACGTGATATCGCCCCTTGAGCAGTGCCCGAGCCTTTGCCCCCAGCAACAACCCCTGCACGCCGCGTGTGCCCGCGCCCCAACTCACCCAGGAATTCACAAAATCCGGTGCCGCATCGCCCGGGCGGCTCGCCTGCACCAGTTGCACCGCATAACGCGCCACAGGCTCGGCAACCGGAACCATCCTCACCAGCCTGGCAAAATCGAGCATATCCGCACCCGAAAACACAGGCTCAACCTCTTCAGCCTCTATTGACGTCGTGCGCGTCGCCACATCCAACTCTTCATCCTCCGCCAAATAATCGATCCAGATATTCATCATAAAGCGATCCAACTGCGCCTCGGGCAGTGGATAAGTCCCCTCCAGCTCAATGGGATTCTGCGTCGCCAGAACGTAAAACGGTTGCTCCAGCGCGTGCAAATTACCCCCTATTGTCACCTGCTTCTCCTCCATCGCCTCCAGCAGTGCAGCCTGCGTCTTGGGCGGCGTGCGGTTAATCTCATCAGCCAGCAAAATATGCGTAAAAATAGGACCCGGAATAAACCGCAACTCGCGGTGGCCACCCACGCGATCCTCATCGATAATCTCTGTACCCGTTATATCCGAAGGCATCAGATCCGGCGTAAACTGCACGCGCTTAAAATCCAAATCCAAAATCTTCGCAATCGTACGCACCAGCAGCGTCTTCGCCAAACCCGGCGCCCCTGTCAACAAACAATGACCGCCGCTAAACAACACAATCAACAGCGACTCAATAACCTCATCCTGCCCGACGATCACCTTGCGAATCTGCTCCATCATCCGCGCGCGACCATCGCGCAACTTGTCTATCGCCTCGGCTTCAAATGGCGTTTCTCGAACTTGAATAGTTTCTCCCAAAAGTCACCTCAATTATCTCAATGCGTCATCGCATACACCACGATATTAATACCCATCGGATACGCCTTGGGCGCGGAAAAATTCCGAAAATACTCGTAATTCTCGCCCTCGCGCTCCCAGCCATCGCCCAAATCTGTATTGTGCATCACCACCACCATCAACCGCCCGTCCCGATCAAAAATGCCCTTGCAGTGCGCCTCAGAACCGTACTCGTCATAACGCCCTGCCCAGCCCTCATAAGTAATCCCCGTCGATTGCCAGTCCCAGAAACTCCCCAGACCCGGCACCTGCGGCACCTCCTTAATATCAAACACAATGTGAAACAACTCGTGATCCAGCGGAATATCCACCAGAGGAAATTCATCGGGTGGCAACACCTGAGAAATCTCGTACTCCCAATTTCGCCACGCCTCATCCCCCCAGAAATCATCTACAAGCAAAAAGCCACCGCGCAACAAATAATCGCGCAACCCCTCCTGCTCGGACACACTCAAAGCCATCCGCCCCACTTCGAGCATATAAGTAAACGGATACTTAAACACCTCGGGATCATCGAGACGCACGACCACATGCTTAAACCGTCCGTCTTCTGTGCGATTGACATTGAGCGTTGTAATTTGAGACAAACGCAGTGAAAAATTCTCATCCGACTCGGGATAATCCACCGACCAACTGCCCCGCCGTCGCCGATATCCCCAATCATCATCGCCCGTATAATTCGAATACTCGATACGACAGAACGTAAACGTATTGCCCGGAAAAATATCGCGCTCCATCCGCTCAATAGGACCTCGCCGTCTGCGACCAAACTGTGCATCGACATCCCACTCGGGCATCAACATCACCAACAAACACGCCAGTAGAATCCTCATTGCGAAATCTCCATCCAGCTTCCTGTCTCCAGTCCCCAACCCCTTATCTTTTATCTGTGTTCATCTGCGTTCATCTGCGGATACTTTTGCATCCACCAATTCCAACAACAACTGTTGTGCATCCCAAAAATGCGGCATGGTTTCCAACAGCGCGAGCACCTCGGCTTTTGCGGCCACAACCTCGCCCTTTTTTGCGAGCGCCTCCGCCAGATTGAGCCGATGCTCGGCGCGTCCTGGTACATCCAGATAAATAAGCCGACGCCAATCCGCGATAGCCGCATCCCAGTCTTCCAGCATCTCGTGAACCTCGGCGCTTCGCGTCAGTATCTCAACCTGAAAAGGACGCACCGCCAATGCCCGGTCCAGCACTGCACGCGCAGCCGCCCAGTCTTTATCCTCCACATACAATCCGCCCAATGCCAGACAGGCTTCATGCGCCATCGCATCCCATCCAACGAGCTTTTTTAATGCTCTGCGATACCACTCCGGATCACCGCGCATAGCACCGGCATCCGCCCATAGCCGCAAAGGCGCATCCTCCGCTGCATAATCTGGATACAAATCATACGCCTCCAAAAAAAACCGCTCTACATCCGCCCAGTTCTCTGCCTCAACCGCCTTTTTCCCTGCATTTAATTTCTGGCGAAATTCCGAATTTTTGGACAGAGCCTTGAGGGGCGCGCATCGATTCCCCAGATACTCCATAAACCGCTCATCCATAATACGAGCAGAAACACCACTGGCCGAAATCAACGCCTCAACAGCCTCCATTCCATCACCAATGCGGCCGAGTGCCGTCACCAGTGCATCGTGGCCGTAGTGATTTACGTAAAAAGCCACAAACTCGCCCGATACAAAATACCCATACATCAGATGCATCGGCGTTTCTGGATCGGTAAAAAACCGCCCGAGATCGCCTACAGCGGGAAACCCCTCGCCATCCACAATATGCTTAAATTCCGGCCCCAGTCGCTGCCCCCACGACACATCCTTTTGCGTCTCTTCATAGACCGAAATCCCCTCCGACAACCAGCGCGGCATGCGATTGTGGGTCTTTTGCAGCGTAATCACATGCACAAACTCGTGCCACAACACCTGTTGCCAGTTCATCGTACCGGGGGGCCGTGCCCGAGGAGAATCCATCGTGACCAACCGCCCAAAACAAATACCCAAATGCCCCGCATTGCCCGGCAGACCAACCGACCGCACCATAAACACATCGTGATCGTCAAACACCTGCACCACCACGGGCGTGTGCAATTCAATATTGTATTTTCTCTGATAGTACAAAGCCGCTTCATTGAGCAACTTCAACAACTCATCGGCCATCACCTCGGCTTCTTGCCTGGGCAATTGCAACTTAAAAATACCGCGCGATATCGTATCAAAACCATCGATCGCATCGGCAGCTTCGAGCAAATTATACGCCCGCACGCTATATGGATCGGCAGCAAAAACCTGCTCCAACTCGCTCCGCGCCTCGGCATCTTTGCCCAACCGCAACAAATCATACGCCAACAGCAGCCGCGCCTCGACATCTTTTGCATCAATTTCCAACGCTCGCGCTTGAAAAGCACGCCCTTCTTCAAACCGGTATTGCCGAGACGCAATGCGCCCAGGAATGCGAAAAGCACCTGAAAAATACCCATTAAAAGCCAATGCCCGTTCCTGTATCTCTTGCATCGACATAGAATCGTCCAACAAAAAAAACGCCGCCGCCTTTAACCCCAGTGCTTTCAGGTGATTTGGATTAACAGACAGGATAGAATCCAGCACCTCAAGCGCATCACGTGGCGCGTTGCGATCCAGCAATTGCTCGGCTTGCAACCGCTGGACCTCTAAATGATTCGGATTGAGGGCGAGAAGTTGCGTCATCACCTCCAAAACCCGCTCATCGCCCGCGTGATAATAGCACCACATCAACCCCGCCAAAGCCTTCTGGTTCTCGGGATCCAACGCGAGCGCTGCACCGTATTTCTCTGCCGCCACATCAAAAGCGCGTTTATCCAGCGCCAGATTGCCCGCCGCAACCAGCACAGACGCGCTATTGGGAAAAACCTCAGCCATCAAATTGTAAAACCGCAACAGCGATTTTGGATCTTCGCCCTGTAACTCGCGCAGACGCGCAACTGCGATCAAATCATCGACATCAGGGCGATATTCCGACAACAAGCGCACCTGATTCTCGGCCTTCATCAATGCCAGACCATAATCGCCCATCCGACCGCGCAGGCGATACAACTCGGCCAATCGCACGGTCACATCGGGCGCACTTCCAACCCCTTCCAACTGCTCAATTGCATCGTCAACACGACCCGTCAACACCAGCAATTCGGCATAATCCCGCCGCGTTGACCACGGGTGATAAGACGCGCGCTCGAGCACTTTCACCGCCTCGGCATAATCGCCCCGCGCCCACAGTGTGCGATAATCCGTCTCCTGTGCAAAAACGCTCTCCGCGCTAAAGAGTATTGCGAAGATTAAAGATGTAATTTGAGAACGCATAATCAATGAGTAAAATTATTCCCTATTCAAAGGCATATTGAAGTGTTTTTTCCATATCAATTTTGACCTTGATATCATCTGGTTTGTTCCATCTCAGTGAACTGGTCTGGACTACGACCAGTTGTACACCGTCCCCCACTTCTTCTCACCTGTTATACGGAAAATGCCCCCCACGCACATTGCGCCACACCGCGTCACAAGCCTTTAAGACATCCTCATCCAAACGCCCATCTGCAGCCTGAATATTATGCGTCAGGTGTTCCAACTTGCTCGCACCCAAAATCATCGAATCGACAATTGACTGAGACATCAACCATTGTAAAGACAATTCAATCATCGTCTTGCCAGCAGAATGTGCAATCTGCTTCAATTCATCAAGCGCATCAAAATTGCGATCATACCAGAACCTGCCGTAATAATCCCTATTCAAATCGAAACGCGTACCCACTGCCGGTTCGGTACCCCGCGTGTGTTTGCCCGTCAGCATACCTGCTGCAAGCGGATTATATACCGCCATTCCAATATTCATTTCACGGCTAAACGCAACGCACTCCTCATCGATACTCCGCGTAATCAAATTATAGGGCACCTGCAACACCACGGGCGATGCCCAATTGTTTACATCGCATTTCCAAAGCGCTTTCATCACCTGCCATGAAGCGAAATTCGACATCCCCACATATATAATCTTGCCCTGTTGTACCAATGTGTCAAACGCCGCCATCGTCTCTTCAAGAGGCGTATCCCAATCGGGCTTGTGCAAATAGAGAATATCCAGACAATCGGTCTGCAACCGCTTCAAACACGCTTCCACTCCCCGAATCACATGCCAGCGGTGCAACCCCTGATCCTTAATCTCGTCCTGTCCGACAAAATTGGCGATCTTGCTCGCCAAAATCACCCGATCGCGTTTGCCCTTGAGTGCCTTACCCACAATTTCTTCGGACACACCATTGACATAAGTATCTGCCGTATCGATAAAATTCACACCGGCATCCAGAGCCGTATCCACCATGCGAATAGACGTAGCCTCATCGGCCTGATCGCCAAATGTCATAGCTCCCAAACATATACGCGACACGCGAATACCCGTCCCTCTCAAAACGCGATACTCCATCTCTCCTCCTAACTGTTGCTTGTGCAATGTTTTTTTTTATCTTTACCACTATCGCTATAACATAACACCGTTTCGTGACTTCGCAATATACTATGATCTGGCTCTTCATCTTCATTTTTATTGCATTTTGGGTCTATATGGGCATTGAACTCTACCTGTATTTCCGCAAACCCCAAAATACCGACAACTGGGACGACATGTCCGAATGGGCGTGGCGGCGCACAGTGCGCAAAGCCATTGACGAGATGTTAAAAGAGAAGCGGTAGTCAGCAGGTTTTATGAACGCCTTCCAAAAAACCGCCATCACCACCCTCGTTGCGATCCTCTTGCTCATCGGCGTTGGCAGTCTCGTGCGCGTTTCAGGCGCGGGCCTGGGATGTCCCGACTGGCCCCGGTGCTGGGGCTGCTGGTTCCCACCCTCGAGTATTGACGACATTGACCGAGCCTATCTCGCAGAACGCGGGCTAAACATCGAAGACTTCAACCCGGTCAAAATGTGGATCGAATACATCAACCGCCTCATCGGCATGATCATCGGCCTGCTGGTCATCGCTACCTTCTTGCACGCCATCACATATCGCACAACACACCCCGCCATCTTCTACGGCTCGCTCATTGCCGTCTTCCTCGTTGGCTTTGAAGGCTGGCTCGGCGGACAAGTCGTACAATCCGGCCTCAAACCCGGCATGATCACCCTGCACATGGCAGGCGCAATGGTACTCTTATGCCTGTTGCTCTACGTCACATTTCGCGCCGTTGACATCCGCCTTCCGGTCACATTGCCCTCCCCCAAAATGCTCGCCCACCTCTCTGCTCTGCTCTTCATCATCGTCTGTATTCAGATGCTACTCGGCACACAGGTGCGCGAAGCCATTGACCCCTACATCAAAAACAGCGCGGGCGTCGCTCGCAGTGCATGGATCGCCAATATTGGCCTTATGGATCACATCCACCGCTCATTCACCTGGGTAGTACTTGCCGTTGCCGCTTATCTCGTCTATATCATACGCAAAAATGCCATAGGAGGCTTGCTCAAAGTGAGCAGCCACCTCTCATTCGCACTCATCCTATTCCAGGCAGCCACTGGCATTGCCCTAACTTATGGCGGCCTACCCCGCGTTTTTCAAGTACTCCATCTCGTAACCTCGGCCCTGCTAATCTGCGCGGTCTATACCCTGTGGCTCACACTGAGAGCCACCAATACAAGGAGGTCTCCATGAAAGTTTCCGTCTGGCACCGCGAACTCTCCGATTCGTATCTGCGATTTGTCACCCAACTCGGCGCTGACGCCCTCGATTTTGGGACTGATACGGACATTCCCGGCGTTGCAGAACAGGGGTATCCCGACCTGGATGAACTTCTAAAAATAAAGAAAAAGATCCAGTCCTGGGGCTTGTCGATCAACCGCGTCAGCCTGCCCAATATCACGGAAAAATTTATGACCGATCAACCCGGCGGCGAAAAAGAACTCGAAAATACAAGTACGGCACTGCGTATACTTGCCGAAGCAGGCGTACCCATTGCCCGACAGCGATTCTGGGGCGACACCTTTAACGAACTCATGTTTCGCTATCGATCTGAACACCGCGGCGGATACCTCTCGCGAGGCGAAAGTCAGGCATTGACCAAACCCGTGCCCGAAACACCCGACTACGAAGCCCTGCAAGACTGGTGGAAACACTTCTGCATCGTCTATGAAAACCTCGTGCCCATAGCCGAAGAAACCGGGATTAAACTCGCCATTCACCCGTCCGACACCCCCAATCCGGACACCCCGCTGGGCGGCCTGGGATTTCACCGCGTCATCGACGCCTTTCCCAGCGCGCAAGTGGGCTACCTCTACTGCTGCGGCACCCGCGCCGAAGCGGGCGGCTCTCCGCTCGTCCTCGACGAAATTAACAACTACGGCCGCAAAGGCCGCATCTTTATGGTACACTTCCGCAATGTGCGCGGCTCACTCGCCACAGCCCGCGGTTTTGAAGAAACCCTGCTCGACGACGGTGACATGAACATGTTTAAGCTCTTGCTGGAACTCGACCGCGTGGGCTTTGACGGCTGCCTGAATCCCGACCACATTCCCGGACTCGAAGGCGATAACGACCCCATCACTGGCGGACTGGCTTACTCCGTGGGCTACATCAAAGCCCTATTCGCCGCTCTCGCTGCCCTGCCGTGATGAAGTGTGAAGTGTGAAGTGTGAAGTGTGAAGTGTGAGATGAAGCACCCGCCTTTGGAGTGGTGTTGGGTGGACTTCTAACTTCTTCCTTCTTACTTCTCACTTCCTTGACAACCCATAGGCGATTTGATATATTTGCCTTCGCACTGGATCAGGTGCCGAAGTGATGGAATTGGTAGACGTGCGGCGTTCAGGGCGCCGTGGGCTTAGGCCCGTGTGGGTTCGAATCCCACCTTCGGCACCATAAATTAAAAAGACAATCTCCTCACACAGCGACACAAAGGATTATGCCGATTAGGTATAATCCTTTTTTTCCTATCCATCTTGCGAAAACAAGATATGGTGGATAGAAAGACGATTGCCATGAAAACATTCACAGTTGAATATCCCGAATCTGTCCTAACAACATTGAAACTCAGCCCCGAATCCTTTGAAGAACGAGCGAGAGTCGCGATGGCGGTGAAGCTCTTTGAAACGGGTCATTTGACCTCTGGACAGGCCGCAAAATTGGCAGGTATATCCCGCGTGGAATTTATGTTGCGCTGTCGGGAATTTGGAACGCCAAGCGTCACCTGGGATAAGGAAGAGCTTGAAGCAGAATTTAATGTGAGTCACAACGGAGCGCGAGAGTGATCAGTTACGGAGAAGGGGTTGCACTCGGGGCGTCACTGGTTTGGGCATCCACCAGCCTCGTCTTAAGAACGCTATCTCAGCACCAACCATCGGCACTCATCACAGCCATCCGCTGTGGAATTTCCGGGCCTTTTTTCTGGATGCTACTACCTTTTGGTCCACCCCTATCCACACTGGTCAACGTACCGCTACATGAATGGGGGCTTTTGATCGGCTCCGTTTTCATCGGCATAGTCATTGGCGATCAACTCTATTTACACGCCATGAAAGAAATTGGCGTATCGCGCACAATGGCACTGGTTGGCACCCTTCCGATTACCACGCTAATTTGGGAGCAATTACTGCTCGATGTACCTGTCACCCACACCTTTATTTTTGGATGTGTATTGGCTGCATCTGGCGTTATCTTACTTTCCCAACGACCGCGCCAAAATCGCACAGACACACAAGAACACCCCATCCGCCTCAAACGCGGGATAGTCTTCGCACTCATCACAGCCCTGCTCTGGGGTTTGAGCACCACCATGCTCAAACCCGCGATGGCACATCTCACCAGTATCCAAGCCAACAGCGTGCGAATGCCGCTCGTAGCCCTGGCATTATTCGGTATTTGGCGACTCAATCAGGGACGCGGCAACCTGCGCGACATCGGATGGCGTACATTTGCCCTGATTGCTCTGACAGGACTTTTGGGCATGGGCTTCGGATCTTTCTTCTATGTCGAAGCCGTTCTGTTCATCGGCCCCGCCAAAACAGCAACACTGACAACGGCAACCCCCGTCCTTGCACTTATTCTGGCCGTAATCTTTCTGAAAGAACAAATTACACTCCGCCTCCTCACAGGCGTTGCGCTCTGCGTGACCGGCGTTCTGCTCGTACTTTGACTCCTTCATTTAGGAGATTGCACAGTTGACAAAATTTAAGTGAGAATTACATTATGAAACCCTTCGGAAACCCAATGAACATACACAACAGCCAAACACAGGAGTAACCATGGACGGCATTCACGACATGGGTGGGATGCATGGATTTGGTCCCATAGAGCGCGAAGAAAACGAACCTTTATTTCACCACCCCTGGGAAAGCCGAGTACTCGCCATCTCCGTAGCCACACCTGTACCGATTCCCGGAGGCTCCCGCAACAACATCGAAAACATGGACCCCGCGCACTACCTCTCGTCCAGCTATTACGAAAAATGGCTGTATTCCCGTATCAAAGGACTGATCGACGCTGGCGTACTAACCCCGGAAGAAATGGAAACGCGGATGGCGCTCTTCCGCAACAATCCCAATGCCGAAACTCCTGTACATCCCGACCCCGATGCCGTCAGAGCGGAACTTAAGCGCTCTCGCCCTGCTACCCCACCCCAACAGAAAATGGACATCCAGCCGCAATTTTCCAATGGCGACCGCGTAAAAGCGCGCAATATCCATCCCGAAGGCCACACCCGGCTTCCCCGATATGTAAGGGGTAAATACGGCACGATCACAAATTACTACGGCATCGACAACCTCCAGGACGCCGAACTGCCCACAGGGTATACAAACCGCCAGCAACCCTTATACGCCGTGCGCTTTGAAGCCTCGGAACTGTGGGGTAGTGCCGCCGAAACAAAAAGTGCCGTCTATCTGGATATGTGGGAAAGTTATCTGGAATCCGTTTAACCATCCCTAAGCACAAAAGGATTCTTTTATGAACACCGCCGAGACTGATGCAGCCCTGCGCACCAGAGCGCTCGAATCGCTCCTGATCGAAAAGGGATTGATTACAGAGGACATAATAGACGAAGTCGTAGAAAAATACGAAAAAGACGTAGGTCCCCTCAACGGTGCCAGAGTGGTTGCCCGCGCCTGGACCGATCCGGACTACAAGCAACGGCTGCTTGAAGATGGCAGAGCGGCGATTGCCGAACTGGGTTTTGACAGCGCGCATGGTGCCAAAATCGTCGTAATGGAAAACACCCCAGGCGTTCACCACCTCGTCGTCTGCACCCTTTGCTCCTGTTATCCCTGGTCCGTACTCGGCTTGCCCCCAAACTGGTACAAATCCTACGCGTACCGCTCCCGAGCCGTGCGAGAGCCAAGAGCCGTCTTGCAGGAATTTGAACTCGACTTACCCGATACCGTAGAAATCCGCGTCTGGGACAGCAACTCGGACCTCCGCTACATGGTCCTGCCCGAACGCCCTGCTGGCACAGAAGGCTACACCGAAGAACAACTCATTCCACTTGTCACGCGCGACTCAATGATCGGCGTCGCCAAAATCGAATCGCCCGCAAAGTGAGGCCAGCATGACGCAAAAAACCGATAAAAACATCACCACTATGGAAGCGCGAATCGCCCTGCCCAGAGAAAATGGAGAACTCGTTTTTCAGGCACCCTGGGAAGCGCGCGCTTTCGGCCTTGCCGTTGCACTCAACGAAAAAGACCTCTACAAATGGCAGGAGTTCAGCTCCCAATTGGCTTCGGAAATCGCGGCAGCAGAACAAAACAACACCCCATCAAGCTACTATGCCCGATGGGTCGCCTCCCTCGAAGAATTGATCATTGCCCAGGGCTTAATCAGCCGGAAACAACTGGACGCCAGAATAGCGGAATACGCCTCTGGCATTCACGACGATCACGATCATCACGACCACTAAAATTTACGACAGAAAAACAGAAAGGGTTACGCCATCTCGACGTAACCCTTTTTAACTATTAACTTTACTGGCGTTGTGCTCAGCGTATGCCTATGCTGTGATCCTTCTCAAATTACGCGCTCTTCTTTTGATTTTTCCATCTGCGTTCATCTGCGTTCATCTGCGGATCCTCAACGCTCTCGCCCCGACACAAACAAATCATAAGAATTTGACTGCCAGCCACCATCATTTACAATCCCATCATTCGTATCTCTCAGCCATTTGACCATCCGATCTTTCATGCGCCTGAGCACATGTTTGTACCCCAACTTCGGAGCCAAATTGTGCAACTCCCCGGGATCACTCTCCAGATCGTAGAGTTCATCCTCGCTACACGGATTGTAGATATACTTCCACTTTTGGGTCTGCACCATCCGAATCGTACACAGCGCAGGCTCGTACCCGTGATGTTCCGCAAAAATATCCTCCCGCCAATCCGACGGCGTCTCTCCGCGCAGCAAGGGCAGCAGAGAACACCCATCGACCTTATCGGGAATATCCGCACCCGCCATCTCGAGAAACGTCGGCATCATATCGACCAAACTCACAAAATCATCGCAAACACGATTGGGTTCAACAACACCCGGCCAACGGATCGCCAATGGAATCTGGTGCGTCTCGTTGTACATATTCATCATCTTATTAAACAAGCGGTGACTGCCCAACATATCGCCGTGATCCGAACTGTACACAATCACCGTATTGTCCAACTGCCCCGCCTCTTCTAAAGCATGTAGAACGCGCTGCACCTGATCATCAATAAACGTGCAATATCCCCAATACGTCGCGATCACCTTCTGCCAATCGGGCCATGTCAAATGGCTGCCATTCCACCTGAGCATCTCCTTTTGCTGAACACTCGGTTTATCGACAAACTGCTCGTCGAAATTGATCCAGCGCTCCACAGTATCGGGATCGTACATCTCATCGTAGGGTTCTGGCACACAATAGGGAAAATGCGGACCAAAAAAACTGCTGCAAATCATAAAGGGTTTATCGCCCTCACAAAAACCTTCAATCAGATCAATCGTCCTATCGGCAGTCCAGTGCTCCTGCATATACTCGGCGGGCAACTGCGACCGACCGCAAAAAGGCGCGTCACCCCCCCATTCCATGCGCTGAACCTCCTGAGCATATCCCCAATCAAAACCCGCATCGCGCACACTCTGGTTCCAATCACGCGTCGTATGCCACGGGTCAAACCCCCAAAACTCGCTATCGCCCTCCCTGGGCAAATGCCACTTACCCACATAACCGACATTATAACCCGCATCAGATAAAATCTGAGGATAGGCGGGCTTATCCAGAATATTTAAATCAAAAGCCCGATTAAAATTACCCATATTCGACATCTGCCCGTGATTGTGTGGAAACATCCCGGTAAGTAACGACCCGCGCGCAGGAGAGCAAAGCGCAATGGGCGTATAGGCGCGGCAAAAACGCAGGCCCTCCTGGGCAATGCGATCAATCGCAGGCGTCTTGCACACCGCATTGCCATTAAATCCCAGCGCATCGTAGCGCTGCATATCGGTAAGCAAAAAAAGGATATTGGGTCTCTCCGTATTCATCACATCAACCTCCTGTGTCAGCGGTCCGATTTACTTCTCCGAAAACAAATCCAAAACATAAACGCCCCCATCCCCGTGAGCACTGCCCCGGTGAGAAAAAGACTCGAATATCCCGCAACCGGGATCATATACCCACCCCCCAGAGCCATTGCCGAATAGCCTATCCCCGACATCATAGCAGTCGCACCCGACATGGCAGTACGCCAGCGCACGGGCACCAACTCCTGGTGAAAAATGGCAAAAGCCGAGCGGCGAAGCGAAGCCATCGCCATAATCCCCACCAGGCAAACACCCGCAACAATCCAATTTGAGACCTGCGCCATAAAAAAAAGAAAAACAGCCGTAACAACCGTTACCAGAACCACCGTCCGGCGAATGCCAAAACGCGCAGAAAAAAACGGAAGGGACAGTGCAGCCGGAACAGCGAGCAACTGTCCCGCAGCGAGTTGCACACTAATCAGAGAAAGACTAATATTGAGACCTTTATCCATATAGACATTAAAAAATGTACGCGCCGCCGCTTCGCCAGCAACGTGGAGAACGGAAATCAGAGAAGTAATAACAATAGCCGCAAGTGGAAGCGCAGGCGTATTAGACACATCGCCACTATCCCCCACTTCCCGCTTGTCCTCAGCCTGAACATCCTGCGTGGCAAGCAGTGCGAAAACCGCCGGAATCAAACATAGCACCCCGATGAACAGCGTATAGCGGTAAACAACCGGCTGTGCGAGTGAAACACCGAGCACGCCTGCCAGATATTCCGGAACAACGCCCCCCAACATACTCCCGACAAATCCCGAAAAAGGCATCAGCGCGGCCTGCACGGCAAAAACCGGATCGCGCTCAGCAGGACCAGTAATACCCATCAAATAAGGCGTGCCATTTACAATAAACAGCGCAATACCCATCACACCGAGCGAATAAGATATTAAAATAAAATAATCGCGCGTGCCGGAAGAAATCAACTCCGCCTGTGAAAGCAATCCAAAACCCGCCACAGACACACAAATCCCAACAACCATCGTAAACCGGCTACCCCAGCGTCCACCCAGCATCCCACTGGGCAAACTGGACAGAGCAAAACAAAGTGCCCCCGTCGCATTTGCCAACCCCACAAACTCGGTATTATACCCCAGACGCAACAAATAGAGATTGTACAAAAGGGGATAAATACCGCCAAAAAGGACAAAACCAAACAGCGCATTAGCCGTTAAATAAAGGCGCACATCGCGGGAAAAATGCACATTTGAAAAGAGGATCAGGATTTTCAAGATGAAAGGATTCTCAGGATAATAGGGTTAGTGGTCAGCGAAACAAGCGATCAGCGGTCAGCTATCAGACCACCCAACCAGCCCCTCGCCTTTTTCATCTGCGTTTATCTGCGTTCATCTGTGGTTGCTTTTTCCATGCCGCGGGCAGATCGCCTTGCAGGAGTTCGCTTTGTATGCGGATATGTGCGGTATCTCGATCTGCTGCATGTGCGGCCCAAAAAGAGCTATCTCGCGTGGTCGCCTCTGGAAGAATCACAATTTCCGGTCCTTCAAAAATTGCGGGGGGCAAATCCGTATTGAGATCATAGCGATAGCAACGCGTTGTCGCCTGCGCGGTATAATCGCGTGTCTTAATCGTGCAAATTTGACGTTCGAGCAACCAGTACTCATTGAGATATCGCGTATTTTGTTGATAAACCTGCCAGTGATCTATGCCGCGCAATTGCAAGAGCGCGGGAAAATTGAGACGCAGATCATACCCCACAAGCGAAAAATCATCGCGGGCGATCCACAAATCGCCGAGCAGACCCGGCTTGTGCCCGTGCCGCGGCGACACACCAATGCGCGAAACGTGGAGATCGCCCACCTGCACTGTGGAAATGCGTTCATAGTGGTAGTGTTCAAGCGCGTCGGGAGATAGCGGATGCGGCGCAATTTCAAAAGATTTATCATCTACAATACCCCGCGCAGGACTTTGCGTAAGCCCCGGAGAAACACTCAACCGCCATCTGCCCCAATTGCGTATGCCCGTAATATGCTGCGCGAGACTATCGGGGGATTGGTGATAGCCTTTAATCGTGTATTCAATACCCGCAACAATTTCTTCTGTTTTGCGGTTAATCACCTTCTGGCTACTGTACGCATCAAATGCATAAGTATCCATATTTGCATAACCAGTGTGGAGATATTCAAAGCGGGTATTTGCGATCAAATGACGGACCAGATCGGTCGCAGAGTGCTCCTGCACTGTAGTTTCCTCGCGCAGGAGGACAGGGGCGGGTAAAAGTAAAAGTTCCAGCGTGGAGATCAAGCCGCGCGAAAGCACAAGCGTTGTATCCGATGGGGCATATCCCTGGCGACGTGCCTGGACGTGTGTGATCCCCGGCGCGAGTCCTTCTATCTCAATGCGCCCGTGTAGATCGGTAATGTAAACGCGGGGAAATTCGTCTGGTCGGCGGAGAACAACAGTGACGTAGGGCAGGCTTGCATCGGTATCGGCATCGCGACACTGCGCGTGAAGAACAGATGTCGAATCAGTCTGTGCAGACGAGATTGAGGGCCAGAGAAAAGCAGAAAAAAAAAGCGGCAAAAAGCGGATCATTGTTTTTTGCCGCGCGCGAGAATATCCCACACAACTTCGACGCGGTCATTGCGCGTGCCGTAAATTTGATCGTGCAAAAATACGGTCATGTCGGAATATCCGGAAATAAATTGAATTTTATCGCCAATTTTTAAATCGCTATTCGTCAGGCTGAGTAAAGCGTGTTCTGCCGCCAGGCCGGTTACGACAACATCTGTGCGATCTTTGACCTCGGGCAATGAGGGATGGCTACTCGTCGTCTTGCGACCGGCATCGGCAACTGCGCGGTCGGGAGCCGCGCGACTAATAACCGTGGTCAGCACGAAAAGCGCGTGTTCCAAACCGCGAACATGGAGTCCGTCGCGATAATAAGTATCCATAAAAATGCCCCCGCCAGCCTGTATCTCAGTAATGCCGGGAAAATCGGGAGTAAACGCGAGCGTACCCGTGCCGCCCGCACTGACAATACCGACGCGCAACCCCACATTCTCAATGAGATTGCGCGTCTTTGACAGTTCCCCTACCGCCTTCTTGCAGGCGGCTTCTTTGGCGGCATCATCCAGAGACATTGCATGGCCCTCGTAACCCATAATCCCCGCAAAAACCACACCGGGCGCGGCATCAGCTTGCTGTGCCAGCGCGAGGGTCGGAGCACCCGGCGGCACACCACAGCGTTTCATGCCGACATCTACTTCGATAAGCACGCGCACGTTGACGCCAACATCTGTGGCCGCGTCACTTATCGCTCGGATATGAACGGGGTCGTCAACCGCCACCATAACATCGGCGCGGCGGCGCAGGTTAACCAGACGCGCGACTTTTTCTCGCCCGACAACTTGATTGGCGATAAGTATGTCCGAAATGCCGGCATCGGCCAGCACCTCGGCTTCACCGAGTTTGGCACAGGTAATGCCAATAGCACCTGCGCACAATTGTTTGTGGGCAATAGCGGGCGTTTTGTGGCCCTTGGCATGGGGCCGCCAGTGCAACCCGCTGTCTCGGCATCGAGCCGCCATCTTCTGGATATTATTTTCCATCTTATCCAGATCAATGAGCAGCGCGGGCGTATCGAGTGCCTGTATAGATTGACCAATAGGAGAATAGGGCATGATGAACCTTACAAGTAAGAAGTGGGAAGTAAGAAGTGAGAAGACCTCCCAACACCGCCCCAAAGCGGTTGCCTTTTCACACTTCACATTTCACACTTCACATTTCTCAAAGATGAACATTGCTATCCCGCCACTCAGAAAGCGGGGGCAAGATACCGTCGCCAATAGTCTGGTCTCGCAACGCAGTCAGATGGGCGTAGGATTCGCGCAGGGCATTGATATCGTCTTCAGTGCCTTCGGGCATGGACCAGTTCACGCCCGACGCAGACAGGGTCACGGGCATAGCCATCATAATATGATCAAATTCGCCATCATTGAGATATGCACCGCAGGGCCAATCATAAGACTCGCCCACCAGAACGCCGCGCAGCATAAAAACGCTTTGTTGTGCCGGCGACTGAAACGAAGAGCGGCCGCGCAGATCGATAATGCGAGCACCACCCCCGCGCACGTGATCTTGAACACCCGCCCATTCATCGGCACTCATACCAACGCCATTAACTGTCTCTCCATTGAGGATATCGGTGAGAGGCGTACCGTCAATCTGAATACCGCCGATAAACACGGCCATCTGTTCGCCGTGCCCCCCGTACGTGCGGCAACCTGTAACTTTACTTTGCAAAATGTCGAAATGTTGTGCCAGTCGGGTTTGCAAGCGCGTGCTATCGAGCGCGGCGAGAGTCGTCACGCGCCCGGGTTCGAGTCCCGAATGTACCAGCGTGGTCAACCCCGTAATGTCAGCCGGATTAAAAATAATGATAACAAACTTACAGTTGGAACAATACTGTTTAATATCAAGACCGAGTTGTTTGGCAATTTCTGCATTGTCGCGCCGCAAGTCTTCGCGTGTCATGCCTTCTTTGCGCGGCGCACCCCCGGAACTGATGACATAAGAAGCTCCGTCAAGTGCTTTGGCAGCATCGGTTGTCCAGGTAACATCGGCATTGGGAAAACCGCAGTGATAAACCTCCTCGGCCGCGCCTTCAAGCCCCGGCGCAAAAGGATCGTACATAGATACGCGAGACGCCGTGCCCGAAGACAAGAGCGTTTGCGCAAGGTTAGAACCAATGGCGCCTGCTGCGCCCATTACAGCAACTTTTTCATCTGTCAGGTACATCGATACTCCTCTTTCAGGTGAATGGATGGAGAAAACCCCGCACTTTTGTACGGGGTTTTGATGGTTGAATTGTTTATCTAAATACCCACTGTGGTTAGAACGAAACGCGACAGATCTATTACTCCTAATTCTGACTCTGAAGCGCCTCGTACATCTGAAATGCCTCAGTTGCTTTTTTTACACATTCTGCGGCAACATCGCCTTCTGAGACTTCGGATTTGCGCGCATAAACGCGAGATAACGCCGCCCATGCTCTGGCATTACTCGCTTGCAACTCGGTCACTTTTGTAAAAGCGTCAATAGCCCTGTCATAAGAATCTATTTTATCTGCGAGCAGGCCAAGCTGGTACCACGCATCGGCGTCAGTCGGATTTGCTTCAACGCTTTTTGCAAACAGATCGAGTGCTTTATCGCCTTTGTCGAGTTGCTTATACGCAATAGCGAGATTGAACAGCGCGTCCATATTATCGGGCTGTATCTCAACCACTTTTTCGAGAATTTCGGCAGATTTTTCGTAGTTCTCGGCCTGCAAATAAATGGTTGCGGCAATATTTAAAATTTTTGGATCATCACCGGCAATAGCCAGTGCTTTCTCCGCTGAATCCGCCGCGCCTTCTTTGTCGCCCAGTCGGTATTGGGCAATCGACATGTGCTGCAAAATATTGATTTCTTCGGGATCAATCGCGTGGCCCTTTTTGAACATCTCAAGAGCTTCTTCAATCCGTTCGACATTCATAAGCGCGCCGCCCAGATTGAAAAAGGACTGCGCTTTTTTGGGATTGAGCTCAATCGCTTTTTGATACATCTCAATACCCGCTTCTGAATTGCCCGAATTGAGATGCGTAATAGCCAGCCCTTCATAAGCATCGGCTTCATTGGGATTAATCGTAATGGCGAGATCGAATTGCTCAATGGCAAAATCAAACCTCTGGGCATTCATTCCCTTGACGGCCATGTTGTAATACCGCGTCCAGAGCTCTTTGCGATCAGCATCGACTTTCCTTTTCCACTTTCTGTCCGTTGCCAGATTATAGTGTTCATTCATCTCTTCAAAAAGCTCTTTCTGGCCGTAGAGCCAACCCAAATAATACTGCACCTCGGAATCGTCGGGACGTCCTTCCGCCGCGATCTGATACTGCTCCATCGCCTTATCGTATTGGCGCTGGTTGATATACAGCTTGCCCGAGCGTTTGGCTACTGAAGCCTGTCCTTTGGTCACTTTTGCCTCTGCGGTCTGTACGAATAATGGGGCCGCAGCAAAGGCCAGTGCAAGGACAACAATAAATCCGCGCTTAAAAAATGTCATGGGAATTTTCCTTTCTCAACGCAACCGGCGCGTTCCGGCAGCAGGTTAAATGACAATGTACGCTGCCAATATATGCAGTGTGCAAAATCCTGTCAAGTCTCTGCGCGAAGGCGCGAACTGCACACCGCTATTGCCCTTATTGTTCCGACAGAAGCGTGCCGCCTCTCGCCCAGTGGTCGCGGGGAATATCTTCAATAACAACCATCGTGCCATCGGCTTTGGCATTGCAAATATTGACCATCGCATCGGTGATAGCTCTGGCGAGTTCGCGTTTTTGCTCGTGCGTGCGGCCTTCGAGCATTTTAACATTAATGAAAGGCATTATACCTCCTTTTAAAAAATAATCAGTTCTGGACTTTGCAACCTGGGGATCGCGGGTTTGGATGCGCCAAAGGAAAAAGCAACCGGCAGGCTAAAGCCGCGGATAGTACCCAGAGTTCTATTATTTTCAAGATCGACAATAAAGACCTGCAAATTACCCGTTGTAGCAAAAGCGTCGAGTCTTTCGACTCCGGCGACGTACACAGTCTTACCATCGGGTGTGAGACCGATACTGGCCACACTTTCACCGACAAAAATCTCGGCTGTTTGCCTCCAGGTTTGTGTATCGATAACCACAATACCGCCCCAGAACGCGGGCACGGAATTGCCCAATGCATCAAAACCAAAAAAGAAACGACCGAGAGAGGCGACAAGGCGCGTGCCATCGGCGGAAAGCGCGATATCGCGGACTTCAACGCCCAGATCATTGGCCTGACCGAGTGTGAGACTATCCGCAATCGCTCTGGTACTGGTATTAACTTTGAGCACGCGGCCCGCGCGGGTATTATTGAGATAAAGGCTTTGTCCATCGGGCGAAACAGCCAATCGACTAACGGTTTGGCCCACAGAGATACTGTCGATCAGCGCTGGAATACCCGTATCAATAACAGACACGGCATTTGTCTCATTGCCGTGCCCAACGTAGAGGCGCGTGCCATCGTGCGAGATGGCAATACCGCTGGGCGTGAGCGGAACATCGATGATGCCCAGAGACTGTCCGAACAGCACATCAAAGACTTCGACTGCCGCACCGGATTCTTCGGTCACGTATGCAAACTGGTGATCGGGTGAAAGCGCAATGCGAAACCCGCCTCGACTCGTGAATGCGCCGCCGGGTGCGATTGGCATTTCGAGCGAGAGTTGAAAGTCGGGCGTTCCATCTTCAGTAAATGCGTGAAAGGTATCGGTAGCAGCCACATAAAGCCGCTTATTGACATTGGAAAACGCGACACCCCGCGGAAAAGAGACGGGAATCGTCCGGTTAGGGTCGAGCAAATTGGTCGAAATGTCAATAACGTGAATACTGCCAATCAAATCGCTAATATAAAGAAACCGAGGCTCAGGTTCTGCAGGTGGAGGTGGAGTCGTCGGACTTGAAGACCCGCCAAAAGCATTGACAAAAAGCAGAAAATCCGAAAAATCGATTGTACCATTGCCGTCGAGATCGAGTTTTTCATTGAAATCATCCTGACCGACAGACTTGCCAAAACCCTGAGCAAACGCCAGAAAGTCAGTGAAATCAACAGTGCCATTACCATCAAAATCTGCCGACTTTGTTTCCTGGGCATTGAGCAATGGGGCTGCTAAAATTAGTGTGAGAGACAATACAATCGCGGTATATTTCATAACATTTCCTTTTTTGAGAATACTTTATGATACATTTCACCGTTGAGGCTGTCAATCTGAATTGATTACATTTTGGGACGTTTCCCATTTGCTTATAGTTCCCAGTTCTGAATAAAATAGGAGATATTGTGTTACCCGATTATCCAATGATTTTTTGGATTCTGGCTGTCATTTCTGTAATTTTTGTCGGTATAGCCAAAGCCGGGTTTGGCGGAGGCGTTGGCATTTTGGCAACGCCACTCATGGCACTTGTCATTCCCGTAGCAGATTCGGCGGCGATTTTGTTGCCACTCTTAATGGTTTGCGATGTATTTGCCGTTGCACACTACCGCAAGCATTTTCATCGGCGCAGTGTAAAATTGCTCTTGCCCGGTGCTGCAATCGGGATCGGTATAGGAGCATTATTCTTTGGATATTTCAGCGCGAATGAGCGCGTATTGCAACTCGGTTTGGGGATTTTGAGTTTATTCTTTGTGGTATTCCAGGCTTTGCGCGCAGTGATTACGGGCGCACTTACAAAGCGACACCCACACAGTGCAGAAGGCGTTTTCATGGGCGCAATAGCGGGCTTTACATCAACCATCGCACATGCCGGCGGTCCCCCCACAACCATCTATTTGCTTCCCCAAAAACTGCCCCGCGACCTCTTTGTGGGAACAACCGTAATTCTTTTTGCAGCGATCAATCAAATGAAATTAATTCCCTATTTGGGATTGGATATTTTGCGAGCCGAACATCTCGTCACAATCGCAATCCTATCCCCATTGAGCTACGCGGGCGTGAGATTGGGCATTTTCTTGAACAAGCGTTTCACAGACCACTGGTTTAATCTAATCGTCTATTCAATTCTATTTATCGCAGGCGTGCAGTTGATTTCGGGCAAAAACTTAATTCAGTTGTTAGGCATTGTGTAAACTGTAAAATTGCCCTATTTTTAAAAAATAAAGGACCGGGGACAAAGAAGTGGGAAGGAAGAAGGAAGAAGTGAGAAAGCCGCTCAACCCTGCCCCAAATCTGTTGCTTAATATCGCACTTCTCCCTTCACACTTCCTACTTCACACTTCCTACTTCACACTTCTAGAGGTTGGCCATGGCATCGCGCATCTGCTTTATACTGACCTGTCTCATTGCTTTTTCCGGGTGTTATACGCAACTTCGGGCACCGCGCGTTCATCGTGAACAACGCGCTGAATCCCCTGTCAAACCTTCTGAAGATTCTGTAAAGCGGTTTGAATATTACTACTACAATTATTGCAATCCATCTCCTCTGCCATTTTACGAATCATACCATCCATATCGCCCGTACCGTCCATATCGGCGATATCCGCGATGGAACCGGCACCGCCTCATCTGGAAATATTCGAGTTGGGCAAGCGTGTACGACCCGTGGTGGCGGGGGTGGTCGCCGAGGATTTTGGTGCCTCATATTGTATATGCGCCAGCGCCAGCAGTAAGACCTCAGATAGAACGCGAACAGGTCAATCCGCGTCCCCGTATCAGATACACGGGTGTGCGTGGCGAACCCGCATCGGCCAGCACAATTCGGTCGGGCAACACCACAACAGAAAGCACACCCACAACACAACCGGAAAACTCGCGCAGCACCAAAAAGGAAAGCACACAGCAAACTGGAAACTCGCGCAGCACCAAAACACAATCATCGGAAAAATCAAAAAAAGAAGAAAAATCTGAAAAGCGCGAAGAGAAGCGCTCAACGCAGCGCCGCAGAGGGGAGATGAGATAATGTCCAAATATCTCTGTATCCCGACATTCGTGATTTGCGTCTTCGCGGTATCTATCCCCGCACAAGAAGTCGCTCTCGATAGCTTTTCTGGCATTGGTGCCCGCGCCATGGGCATGGGCGGTGCTTACATTTCCGTATCCGATGATTTTTCTGGCCTGTTCTGGAACCCCGCGGGATTGGCGCGGATTGAGCGCGGAACCGTAAATTGGGGCGTTTCGCACGACCGCTTTCGCAACATATCGCAATTTTTTGACCACTCTTCAACACTCGAATTGCGCAGTACGCGCATTGCATCCCTGGGCTTTGTTTATCCCGTTCCCGTGTACCGCGGGAGTCTGGTATTCGCCGGAGGATTTGGGCGTAATCAAAATTTTGACGGGGGATTACAGATCGATGCGTATGATACCATCGCCAATTTTGATAAAGCGGGATTTTCAAAAGACAAAGGCGCTCTCGGCGCGTGGACATTGGGGGCTGCAATTGATCTGATGCCGCGTTTGTCGGCGGGGATCTCGTTGTTTCGCTGGGGGGGAACCAATCGCTTTTTACAGGAATTGACCCTTGAGGATGTGCAGCGGGTACACGCCGACACCATCCGCATCTTCCAGCGTTTTGAATCTGAGGAACGCTATTCTGCCTGGGGCATCCAGGGCGGCATTCGGTATTGGCATCCCACGGGATTTCAATTTGGCATTGTAGCAACAGCGGCCACGCCATTGCGCGTATCGGCTGAGCTGGCGGATGAATTTGAAGACGAGTTTGAAGACCGCACAGATACCTATCCACGCGAATCTTTTTCGGACGCATATAAAATTCGTCAACCCCTGACTTTTGGGATGGGAATTGGATGGTCATCGGGAGGGTTGACGGTGAGCGGCGACGTGAATTACGGCGATTTGCAAGAAGTGACTTACGAGATTTTGCCACTCAATATTGCACCCAATGTCGATGACTTCCGGCGGCAATATCGCAGCGCGGCGCGGCTGCACCTGGGATGTGAATACGCTATTTCGCCCTGGGGCATCGCGTTCAGAGGTGGGTACTATCGCGATCCGGTTCGCTATGTGGGGGGCGGCAGTGTCCCGGAAATACAGATTGAGACAGACCGCGATGCGTGGACACTCGGTTTTGGCACTGAATTGGAAAAGGCTGTAACCCTGGATTTTGCCGCTGTTATTGGCGGCTACAAAGCCATTGAAGGCAATCGCGCAGATCGCGTACGTGCCGTGCGAGTACTCGCGTCGGCGCGTTTTTATTTTTTTACAGGACTTTAGAGATCTCAAAGGAGTTAGCATGGGGCAGCATATTTCTGAAGCACAGTGGGCAACATTTGAAGCACAGGGATATCTTCACCTGGGCAATGTGATGGACGATGGAGAACTGGAGGCATTACAGCAGCGAATAGACGAGATCATGCTGGGCACGGCGTCTATCGACTACGATCATGTAATGATGCAACTGGATTCCGACCCCGAGAACGATGGAAAACCCGGTCCACAAAGCAAAGGACATAAATACACGACACTCGGGTATCGCAAAATTCAAAATTTGGAATTGGATCCCCTCTTTCTTTCATTTTTGCAAAAATCGCAATTTCGAGAAATCTGTGAACACATCTATGGCAAAAATACGCCAGTAGATTGTTTTCGGGCGATGTTCATGAACAAACCCGCACACGATGGCACCCCACTGGTATGGCATCAGGACCGCTGGACGGATCTAACCCTCGATCCTCAAATCACGATATGGACGGCACTGGATCCCACATCCGTTGAAAACGGCTGTGTGAAAATTATTCCGGGATCGCACAACAAGTTGATAAATCCCGAACATGGCTCCGGATTTTTGACCGAAGAACACATCGAGACCATTGTATCCCAATACGAGCCAATCGATTTGATATTAGAAGCCGGCGACTCGGTTTTGCTCCACAACTGGATGCTGCACAGTTCGGGTATAAATACCACAGATATCGCGCGGCGTGCATTCAGCGTGTGTTATATGCACGGTGACACGCGCTCATTGCGCGGCAACACCTTCACCCGTGTCTTTGGATAGACGAATAGACGAATAGACGAATAGACGAACCCCGCCCAACCACCCATCTGTTTTCGTTGATTCGTTGATGAACTGGCCTGAGAGGCGGCCAGTTATACACCGTTCCGCTGATTTATATGTCAGAACCCATCGTTTTATTTGAATCGCATCGCAAAGGTGCGAGTTTTCGTTTTTGCGACCCGTGCGATACCATTTGCGTATCACATCCCAAAGACGTTGGTCCCGCACTCGACCGCATTGAACGGGCTGTCCGTTCGGGATTACACGCAGCGGGATTTTTGTCTTATGAAGCCGCATCGGGCCTGGATCCCGTTTTAAAAACGCACGTACCGGGAGATTTTCCACTCATGTGGTTCGGCCTGTTTCGGCATCGAGAACATATCCCTGTCGGAACACCGAATAGTGGAAACTACGATCTGGGTGCGTGGCACCCTTCTGTTTCGCGCACTGCTTACGATACCGCCCTGAATCGCATTCAGGACCTCATCATTGCCGGCGATACCTATCAGGTTAATTACTCTTTTCGGCTCTGGTCAAATTTTTCGGGCAATAGCCTGAGCCTTTACCGCGATCTCTGCCGGGCGCAGCGCACGGATTATGCGGCGTATTTGGATATCGGACGTTTTCAAATCCTATCGGCTTCGCCCGAATTGTTTTTTTGTTTAAAAAACGGCGTCCTGACCGCGCGTCCGATGAAAGGCACTGCACCTCGGGGACGATGGTGGGAAGAAGACAAAACGCGTGCAAAACAACTTCAGAAATCCGAGAAAGACCGCGCAGAAAATGTGATGATCGTCGATTTGCTGCGCAACGATTTGGGGCGCGTTTCAAATAGCGTGAAAGTGCCAACACTATGGCAGGTCGAGCGTTATGAAACCCTGTTGCAGATGACCTCAACCGTAACATCGCGCATGCGTTGTGGCGTGGGGTTGCGCGAATTGGTGACCGCACTCTTCCCTTGCGGCTCTGTGACCGGTGCACCAAAAGTGCGCACCATGGAAATCATCAAAGAAGTAGAGCGTGCTCCGCGGGGAATTTATACTGGAAGCATTGGCTACCTGTCACCGGGGGGAGACATAACCTTTAATGTGGCGATTCGCACAGTCTGCATTGACCGCAAGACGGGCATTGCAGAATTTGGCGTGGGCAGTGGCATAACCTGCGATTCTTCAAGTGATGGCGAGTATGAAGAGTGTTTGACCAAAGCGCGCATGCTCGCCGATCAACAACCTGTTTTTGACCTGTTTGAAACCCTGCGATACGATGGCAAAAACGGGTTCTTTTTGATAGATCGTCATATAGATCGGATCGAAGCATCCGCGCGATATTTTGGATTTACTTTTGATCGGTCAAGCGTCCTATCTGCGCTCGAAAAAGCAGTATCGGGTCTGGAAACATCACACCAGGTGCGCCTTGTCCTATCGCGCAGGGGCTGTGTACAGGTCGAAACTGTACCATTGAAAAATGCATCGCAAAATCGCGCACTTTCCGCCCGTATCTCATCGCTACCGGTTGACAGCTGCGATCCCCTATTATTTCACAAAACAACGCGCCGCGAACCCTATACCACCCGCTTGAACATGTGCTCAACCTGTGAAGAAATCATTCTCATCAACGAACGCGGTGAAGCAACAGAATGCAGCATTGGCAATCTCGTCGCCAAATTGGATGGCCTATATGTAACACCTCCCATTTCCTGTGGGCTGTTGGGCGGCACCTTTCGCGCCGAATTATTATCGCGAGGCAAAGTTACGGAGCAAGTGTTAAAAGTAGATGATTTGAAACGCGCGGAGGTACTCTACATGATCAATTCTGTACGAAAATGGACAAGGCTTAAACTCATAGTTTAGGAGATCTTTATGTACCGCATCGGACACCCCGAAATCAAGCGCGTGGAAAAACTCCTGGAAAGCGGTGAAATTTTTCGCTATGGCAAGGGGGGAGAATGCGATCAGTTTGAAGCCGATTGGGGAAAGCGATTGGGCGGTTTGCAGGTCCGCATGACCACCAGCGGCACGACATCGCTCTATTGCGCCCTCATTGGCCTGAAAGTTGGACCGGGCGATTCGGTCATTGTGCCATCGTGTACGTATATGGCGACCGCACTCGCCGTTGTTGCCGCAGGAGCCATGCCCATTATTGCCGAAGTAGATGAATCAATCACCCTCTCGCCCAAAGATGTCGAACAAAAAATTGCCCCGCACACAAAAGCCATCATTCCCGTGCATATGTGGGGATTACCCTGTAATATGGACGCGCTGATGGATATAGCAGAAAAACGCGGGATAAAAGTATTAGAAGATGCATGCCAGGCCGTAGGTGGTGGATACAAAGGGCGCGAACTCGGTTCCATCGGACATGCCGGGGCATTCAGTTTTAACTATTTCAAAAACATGACCAGCGGCGAAGGCGGCGCGTTTGTCTCTGCCGATGAATCTGTATTTCGGCGCGGATCAGTAGCAGCGGATTGTTGTTCTTATTACTGGAATCCCGACGAGCACCGCCCAGATGAACAATTTGCCGGATTGAATTTCAGAGCCACTGAAATCTCGGGTGCCATTCTCAACGCACAACTCGAGCGCATCGACGAAATGCTGGATCGCATGCGCGGACACAAACGAACCCTGACAAAAGTGGGCGAAGACGCGGGCCTGACATCTATTACAAACAACAGTCTGGATTGCGAATGCGGCACCCATGTCGGCTTTATTTTCGATTCTGAAAAAAATGCTCGCGCCTTTGCCAAACAGATATCGGAATCGAAAGGACGCGCCTTTTTGCCCATCGATACCGGGCGACACGTTTACACGCGATGGGATCCCATTATGCGGAAGCAGGGGGCACACCATCCCGCGCTCGACCCATTTAATCTGCCGCAAAACAAGGCATTGAACATCGAATATTCAATGGACATGTGCCCCAAATCGCTGGATATTTTGAGCCGCGCAGTACTCATTGGCATGCACCCGGACAACGACCGGGAAAAAATAGATGAACTCGCAGACGCTATTCGGGATGCATCACAGGTCCTGAGTGCCTGACGCTTCACCTCCCTCACAACCTACAACAAAATAATCCGTGAAATCCGCGTAATCCGTATAATCCGCGATCAACAAAGGAGATTCTGGCATGAAAATACAATGGATGTTGATTCTGATTTTAACCCTGAGTAGCAGCGTATTGGCTGCGCCGAGCAAACCCGCACCTCGCAAACCGAAAGAAGGCCAAAACGAAGCCGCGATCCGTCACCACAAAGAAGGCTTGCGCCACCGGGATGCGGCCTGGGTCTATGAAGAAAAAATGTCGGGCACAGAAGGCGAAGAGCGAGAAACGTACGCGCGGTTTATCCAGGACCTGTACAATCGCGCACTGGGAGAGTTTGCGAAAGCGACCGAGCAGGACTCAACGTATTACCAGGCATTTAGCAGTTTGGGATATGTCAAGCGCAAAACCGGAGATATGGACGGAGCAATGGCAGCGTACAATCGCGCTTTGACATTAAATCCAAACTATGCAGAAGCCATTGAATATCGCGCAGAAGCGTATTTGATCATGGGACAGGTGGAAAAAATGAAAAAAGCTTATGGGGTATTGGCCGCCCTGAACCGCCCTCACGCAGCGCGATTGTTGACCTTTGTAACACAATGGGCAGATAGCGCAACCGATGCAGATATGGCGACCTCTTTGCGGACATGGGCATCTGAACAAAAAGAAAAACTCGGCGAGGTAAAAACATTTGTCGAGAAGTGGTGATCCGCAGATGAACGCAGATGAACGCAGATGAAAGGCGAGGGACTGGGTGAACTGACTAAAAACTCCAGACTAATGAAGTAATCAAACCAATAAAACCGCCGAAAACCCCGCCCCAAACGACCAGCCAGCCCAGATGTTTGTGAATCATATCCTGGACAATGGTCTTAACCATTTCGGGCGTCAACTCGTTTAGACGCTGCATAACAATGGCGTCAACCTTATCAATCATTTCGTCCGCATAACTCGCGGTATTCAACCCTCTCTGGATGGCATCGAGAAATTTGGGGGAGGATAGCAAAAGGCGGATTTCTACCTGGACTTTTTCGACAAAAGGATCTCTGAGAGGCTGCAATGCCGCTGCACCGCCGAACATATTGATCACGCTGCCAAAAGGAGAAGTCATAACAGCCTCCATCAGGCGGCTGAAGATGCGGTCGCAGTCAACGGCCTCAATAACGGGATCGGCATCGAATTCATCTGGGATTTTTTGTTCGGCGAGAAATTTTTTAACATTTTCAATGGTAAAGAACTGATTCATAATCAAAGCGTGGATACCCGTCTTAAATTCTTCGAACCGGCTCGGCACAACGCCAGAACCGTATAGTCCCGGCACTTTCTCAAAAAGCATGTGAACCGCCAACCAGTTGGTCAGGGCACCTGACGTTGCAAAAAGGCCAACCGCGAGCAAATGGTCGGAATAAACAGGACTGACATAACCCACACCGATCAGGCTGACCGCGAGCAGATTTGTCACAAGACTTTTATTCATAATGGCGTCCTTACAGGGAGCGAGCGGGAAAAATCTCAAGCGTGGAGATAAGAAAACAAAGAGGCAATCAGATTGTCAAAAACGCTCAGACGACAAACCTCATATCCGTGAGAATTTTCTCGCGGATACCCAATAGTTCCAGCCCGGGGTGCCTGGCCCGTCTGAAGAACGCCCGAGGCATCGGACGCCGCGCGATCGTACACGGCGTATTGCAACTCTGTACCCGCGCGTTGTGCCGCTGCCGAGAGATCGGCAATCAGACCCTGATCGAAATGCATCTGGCTATCTCTTGACCAGACCGCCGGACGACCATCGAGTTGAAGTTGCTGGTTACGCGGCATGGGAGCAGAATCAACCGCGATAAAAATTTCGACCGGGTTGCGCGCAGTCCAGCCGCGTGCCCCAATCAATCCGGTCTCTTCCTGAACGAGAAAACACAAACAGGTCGTGCGATTGGGTATTGTCTTTTCCTCCGCAACGCGCTGAAGCAGGCGCAGAAGGGTGAGACTCCCGCCCCGGTTATCAAATAACCACGCTGAAATGAGCGGATCGTCGGGCGGGCCAAAAAAATGAGGGCCTCGCACGCCGGCCACTGGTACAGCAGTTGAGCCAACGCGCACACCTGCGCGGGAGAGTTGATCGGGTGTCAGACCTGTGAGCAAATGACAATAGGGCCAGGTAATACCGCTTTGCCCCGTTGCAAATTGCGTGTTGGGATCCGACGGATCAGTCGTATGCGTAGAACCAAAACAGAGGTGTGCCGGAACCGTCTCTGCCCCATCTGAAATGATCTCAACAGGGCATTCACCGATTTTCCAAGGATGCAACCCACCGCTCGGACGCACCTGCAACGTACCATCGGCATTAATCTCGGTAATCACCATCGCGAGTTCATCCATGTGACTCGCAAGCGCGACACGCCCCAAATCGGGCTCTTGCCCGGGGACTTCCACCCAAACATTGCCCTGCTGGTCTTGTTTCGGCGCATGCCCCAAAGCGGCAATGCGATCCATGATAAAACGGGCCATTCGTTCTTCGCGGCCCGATGGCGCGGGAACGCGCAAAAGATCTGACAGCAGAAATACATTGGGATCATCTTGAGGATAGGACATAGAACATCACCTTTTCGTTTCAGGATTTTTAACGACCATTAAGAATACGCTGGCGTGTACAATTTATCAAGTGCTTTCAAAATTCCTGAAGCCCTTTTGACGATTTATACGTCCAATGATTTGACATAAAATCTTACCCCCTTCCGCGTGAGAAAACCATGAACCGCCAATCCGCCCTGTTACCGCGCATCTCAGTAAATCGCCCCGTTACGGTTGCGATGTGCCTGGTCGCGTTATTACTGGTGGGTATTATGGCCTATTTCCGCGTACCGGTGAAATTTTTCCCATCGGGATTTACACCGGCTTTTTTATATGTAGATATTGAATACAATCACCGCAACGCCTCGCCCCAGGAAGCCGAACAACAAATCGCCCATCCGCTGGAAGAACAGTTGCGCGCAGTAAAGGGAATAAAGAAAATTCGCACGTACAGCGCGTCTTACGGCGTGGATGCGCCCATTGAATTCCAGCCCGATACAGATATGGTCCTGGCTTATAATCAGGTGGTTGACCGCCTCGAACGTCTCAAATTAGAATTGCCAGAAGATGTGCGCGATCAAGTCTATGTGTATAAATTCAATGTAGATAGCTGGTCCATTATGTGGGCGGGTGTCTCTCTGGATCCATCCATTACCGATCCCCATAAGTTCTTAAACCTGCATGTGAAACGGCGTTTGGAACGGGTCGAGGGTGTGGGCAGAGTCAGCTTTTGGGGTGTGGATGAAAAAGAAATCATGATTGAACTCAGCCACGAGCGATTGATGACCCGGGGGGTGGATTTGGGAACGGTGGTGCAATCGCTGCGATCGGACAACTTCGCGCTTTCGGTCGGGCATGTGCGCGAAGGCGGCAAGCGATTTTTCGTGCGATCACTCGCCAAATATCAAAGTATAGATGAAATCAAAAATATCCTCATCCGCACCCCCCAGAGCGAAGTCCGCCTCGGAGATATATCAGACGTAGTTTACGATATCCCTGGACGGTCCTGGTATCAGCGCATTGATGGACGAGAAGCCGTATCAATCGCAATTTATCAAGAATCAGGTGCCAATATTGTAGAAGTATGCGCGCGCGTGGTAGCTGCCTTGCAAGAGATCGAAAACGATCCGCTAATGGGGAAACAGATCGCTTTTAATGTATTTTTTAATCAGGGCGAATACATCAACGATTCGATTCGCAATTTGGAAACCACAGGACTTTGGGGCGGGCTATTTGCCGCGATGGTCTTACTATTCTTTTTGCGAACAGTGCGGATGACGGCGATTATCACCCTATCTATCCCTCTGTGTGTGATGATCACAATTACGGCACTTTATTTTCTCGGCTGGTCACTCAATGTCCTGACCATGATGGGACTGATGGTGGGCGTGGGGATGGTGGTCGATAATGCCATTGTGATCCTGGAAAATATCTATCGCATGCGCGGCAAAGGGCTGCCCACAAAAGAAGCGGCCATCGCAGGTGCCGGCGAAGTCGGGCTGGCGATCACCATGGCGACGCTGACAACCGTTGTGGTATTTTTGCCGCTGATGCTGATGAGTGGCAGTGTAGAACTGACCTTTTTCCTCGCGCGTATTGGCGTTCCGGTTGTGGTCGCACTTGTTGGATCGCTATTTGTGGCACTTATTTTTATTCCTCAGGCGGCATTGCGTTTTGGCGGTTCCCAGGTCAAATCCGACCCCGCGATCATTCAACGCATGCGCCATTATTACGCGCGCATGCTAAACTGGACGCTCGCCCATCGGCGCGATGCATTTTTGATCGCCCTCGTCCTGCTCGGAAGCATCAGCTATCCGATGAACGAACTCAAACGCGGCGACTCAGACGGCAGCATGCTCAACGATTTTCGCATCGAGTTTAGTTTTCCAAAGGATTTTAGCATTCGAGATGCCAGCGACACAATCGCAGAAGTCGAGGATTTTTTGGAGCCTCGTCGAGAGAAATACGGGATTGAAACCATGCGCGTGTGGTTCAGATCTACGTATGGCTCCATTCACGTCTTTCTGAAAAAGACCGATGAGACGTGGTGGCAGACAACCTATAAATCCGTACGCACATTGATCGGTATTCCCATACAACAGCACTTACCGCGCAACGCCGTCATCGAAGACATGAAAAAGCATGCCCCCCAATTTGTAGGCGTCAAAGTAGCTGTACAGGGGCAAGGCAGGAGCGGTAGCGAAGGCGGCGATTCATCCATATCACTCATGCTCTATGGGGATAATGTCGATGTACTCGCGGATCTGGTGGAAGAGGTTGAGCGACGGCTGAGAAATATCCCTTCGGTCATAAGCGTAGATTCCGACCTGGAACGCGCCAATGATGAAGTACAGGTCATTATCGACCGGGAACGCGCACAAAAATTTGGACTCGTAGCGCGAGACGTGGGGCGCAGCATTGGTTTCGCGCTCCAGGGCGTACAATTGCCCTATCTCCAGTCTGACAACCACGAAATCAGAGTGCGATTGTATTTGGAAAAATTGAATCAGCAAACACTGCAACGCCTGAAGCGTTTGACTTTTCCGTCTGAAACGGGCGCACAGGTTTCATTGCTGGACTTTGCCACCCTGCGCGTAGATCAAGGACGCGGCACCATCAGGCGAGAAGATGGCAAAACGCGGTTGCGGGTGCGGGCTTTCACTACCGAAGAAGATATCAAAGAACTGTATGGAGAAATTGACCGCGCAATGGAAGGATTTGAGATGCCGCGCGGTTATACCTGGGACAAAGGAGAAAGATATTCCAAGCTGCGGGAAGAAGATTATACCATGTATTTTGCCGCGATTATGGCTGTGACCTGCGTATTCCTTTTAATGGGCGTTTTGTTCGAGTCTTTTATCCTGCCATTTTCCGTTTTGTTTTCCATCCCCTTTGCCCTTCTGGGAGTTTATTGGACGCTATTTGCGACCCAAACACCTATGGCCGGGTTGGCCATGGTGGGTATAATTGTACTCATCGGTGTGGTCGTCAACAACGCGATTGTACTGGTCGATATGGTGAATCGCCTGCGCGCAGAAGGCCTGAATCGAACGGCCGCAATCATGGAGGCGGGTGCAAATCGCTTTCGCCCCATTATGATGACGACATTTACAACCGTCTGTGGCCTTTTGCCAATGGCTTTGGGAAGCAGTAAAGTTTTGGGACAGCCCTATGCACCTATGGGATTCACCATGATCGGCGGCCTGCTCTCTTCGACCCTGCTCACCCTGCTACTCGTCCCCCTGTTTTACACATTTTTAGATGACTTGCGCTCAGCTCTCAAAAGGCTGACAAATAGTGCCCTCAACGCGCTGAAAATTGGCGATACACAGGCGGCGGACATGGCGGATTAAAAAGGTGAGACGTAAAAGGTAAGACGTAAAACTCGAAACGCACCCACGGCGCAGGTGGGTGCGTTTATTTATTCAATCACACTCCGCAAACTCTGCTCATGCACCTCAGCTTCCGGCCAATGCGTATTCAGAATATCTCTAATATTATCCCTCGGTCCACGAAAGACCATGATCATGTTATTCGACACAAAAAATTTTTCGAGAAAAGAACGCACTTCCTCATCAGTAACCGAATCATAACCGCCTTCGCGTCTTGGCGTGTTATAAATGGCTCTATATACGTCACGGTTAAGGCTTCTCTGTGGTGTCTGGTTGTGGACATCTGACACCTTGAGAATTTCACGCCGCTCTTTGAGTGCTTCCCAAAAGCGCGGATTGTCGGGGAGTTCTCGGAGGAAATCGGACATTTTCTGTATCAGTTCTTCGCTATTGTGGAGTTGAGGATCGGCGTAAATTTCAAAATATATAACCTCTTCTGATGCCCTCACCCTACAAGAAGGACTATAGGTCAATCCCAATTCTTCTCTAAAATATTTGGGAATTAGACCATGAATATCCCCCCTAAGCGCATTTGCTATAAGTGCCGGAACATACCCTTCTGCACCGAGATTTCCAAAGGGGATCAACCAGTGACAAAAAACACTCTTTATACTCGAATTAAACACAAAAGCCGTAGGACCAATTTTAGAATCGGTTTTTAAATGCGCCAATGAATGCACAAACCCGCCCGTCTCCCGTTCTTTTGTAATTGGATGAAGCAACTTCGCCACCTCAGTGGAATCAAGGTCTGAGATCACCTTAAAAAACACCACGTCTGTTTTCAGAAGCTGATCATAATATTGTCTGATATCCTCAAGCGAGAGATTCTTAAGCGTTTTTAAGGATCTTTGTTTCTTTATACCCATTGTTTGTTCAAGAGCAAATGTTCTCCTCATCATAGAGGCATTCCTTCGCACATCATTTTGGTAGATAGTCGTCAGTTGTTCTTTCACCTCTTTCAAATCGAGATCGGAAAATTCTAAATTCTGTATCAAATCCGCGACTATTTTTATAGACTCACCGCAATTCCTGGACAGGGCAGAAATGGATATGGTCTGGTAGTATGTACTGGTACTGGTACTGGTATTGAACACGGCCCCTGATGCAGATAACCGATCCATGTATCCTCGTCTTTTTGCAGCATCCCAAATCATTCTCCAGACTGTTGTTGCAAGCCCAATTTGAGAAGGCTGGTCCTGATTTCTCCCGGCTCCGAGGAAGACAATATCAATTTTTGTCAACGGAGCGCGTGTGTCATTGCGATAAAAAATATGGTGGTTGGGAATTTCTGCAAAAGCAGACAGGACACCAACCACGTAACACAGGGCAAAACTAAGCGTCACTTTTAGAAACATATTCATTGGCCTTTCGGGAAAATTTCTGGTGCAACTTTCTGATATCAACTTGCCTGGAGACCGACTTGCATCCTATTTTGAAGTTTTTGTATCCTGTCTTAATCTCAAGGACAGGGTTATGGAATTGTCATCTGCCATGTACCGGTCTATGATGCGCCGAATATCTTCAGTGCTAACAGATCCGATATCCTTGATCAATTTCGGATACAGCATCGGATCGTTAGTATGGGCGAATGCCAGCCCGAATGAATTAGCCATGCTTGAGCGGTTGTAAAATGCGGAATACATGCTCTGCAATTGTTCATTGCGGGCTGCATTGAGCTCATCTTTAGAGATCGACTTTATCTTCTCCAACTCGATACGAATAATATCATGGACAGCATCTGAAGACGTAGAATGAGGCAGGTCTGCCGCACAAGTCATCAAACTAAATCCTCTATAATGGTTGAGTCCCATACTAAAAACCTTCGCAAGCCCAGAATCAACGATATAAGACCTCAATGAATTTGAACTTTTATTCAAAATGCGGGCAAGAATGAACAATCCCGCATAGTCGCGATGGCCTAAACCGGGCAGATACCAGCTTTTCCTGAATCTGGCAGCACTGAGACCTCTTGAAGTAATCGTAAACTTTTTTCCCAAAACTTTGGGCTTAGAAAATTGAGGAGATGACAATGCGCCCGGTGTTTGCTCATTGCCATAAGCTTCGTCCAATTTGGCCAGAACATAGTCAATATCTACATCGCCGATTATGACAATCAATCTCTTTTGGCGGCGCAGAAAATTCTCATGGTACGCTCTCAAACCAACGGGTTCGAGTTGTTTAATAAAATCCTCAGTACCCAGGCTAATAAAGTTCTTCTTTCCATAGATTAAGCTGGAAAAAGAATAAATAAATCTTGCTGTTGGACTTGCCAGTCTGCGGCTTCGTTCTGTCAGTACAATTTTCTTTTCCATTTCAACGACTTCTTCATTAATCACTGTGTTATAATATCTTTCCGAATCTATCTCAACAGCGAGATCAAATTTGTCTTTTGGAAATCTCAGCATAAAGCGCGTAACATGATAAGAAACAGCTGCGCTTTTTTGCCCTCCATTCTTGCTAACGATTTCGTCCTGGCCTCCGGTGCCTGAGATGAGATGCTCTAAGAAGTGTATTCGTCCTTGTTTACCCTCTTCCTCATCTGCCGCCCCAGCACTGTAGTAGGTATGGTATTCAAATGTCGGGATTGTCCGATCTACAACAATCACGGCGTCGAGATTTGGATTGATGGTATAATGCTGCGCGGTGAGTTCTTTGGACATCACCTCCGTCTCAATAAGCTCATAAGCTGCGCAATGACCCGACAAGCCCCATACGATAAATAAAATAAAAACATAAATTTTCTTCATATTTAAACCTCACGAAAGTTCGACATCCACCGGCGCTTTTCGCTCAATACTATCGCAAATCGCCTCGCATACCACCATCGCCTGACACGCATCTCTCAGAGTTGGTGAATCTGACGCACCCTTTTGTACAGCCCGTGCAAAAGCCTGCATTTGCCCCCAGTATCCACCTCGTTTTTCCGCATTGTCGCGCACCGCGGGTGAATACGATTGAGATGGAATACCGGGCGAAGGTTGGTATCCCCCTTCGGGCGAGTGGGGTTCAAAATCCAACGTGTGCAAATTATCCAAACGCAAATGTGCTCGCGCATCGCCCGCCGCTTCAATTTTACACGTCCAATTTGGAGTACAGCCCGTCAGGGTAATGGTTCCAGTGGCACCACTATCAAAATGCGCGGTACAGGCAATTGCAAATCGCCCGCCCTCACCAACCGATAAATCCGCGTAAACCCGCTCGATTTCCCCACCCAAAAAACGCGCGAGATCTACCGCGTGTGTTGACTGAAAAATCATATACTGCCAACCCGCACGATAGTCCATATCATCCTGCCACATCGGGCTGGGCATAAAATATCTGCTCTCTAAAAAAAGCAATTTACCAAACTCGGGCGTCGCCATCAACTCTCGAAATTTTTGCACCCCGGGCGCGTGTCGCATATTGTGACCGATCTGCGTAATCAACCCTCGCCCCTCTGCCATATCGGCCAATTCCTGTGCCTGGGCTGTTAAACGCGCCGGAGGCTTCTCCATCATCAACGGCAACCCCGCCGCCAGCACCTGCTTGCCGCACTCAAAATGCATATCTGGCGGCCCCACGACCATCACGGCATCCAGATCTTCTTTTTCGATCATATCGGACAAATCTGTGTACCATCTTCTTGCCCCAAAAAACCGCGCATTGCGCTCGGCTAACGCCGCTTGCAAATCACAGCAGGCGTACAGATCCAATTCCGGTATGGTTGCAAAATTGGGATACCACGATGCACTCGCCTGTTTTCCACAGCCTACAAACCCAACGCGAACAGGAGCGTCACTCATTTCTCACCTCTCAGTTTATCGCGAAACGACTTGCGAAACTTTTGCACCTTGGGATTGATAACAAAGATGCAATACGGTTGATACGGATTCTCCACAAAATAATTCTGATGATAATCTTCCCCTTCATAAAATATTGGAAGCGGCGCAATCTCCGTCACAATCGGATCGGGCCACAAATCCGATGCATCCGCCTCTGCCTTTGACTGCTCGGCAATGCTCTTCTGCTGTTCATCGTGATAAAAAATTACCGACCGATACTGCGTCCCCACGTCATTCCCCTGGCGATTCAATGTCGTTGGATCATGCGTACACCAAAAAATAAACAGTATCTCCTCAAACGAAATCACAGTCGGATCAAACACAATCTGCACCACCTCAGCGTGCCCTGTGGTACCTGAACACACCTCCTGGTACGTCGGATTCTCTATCGTTCCCCCTGCATATCCCGACACGACTTTATGCACGCCAATCACATCTTGATAAATCGCCTCCACGCACCAAAAACACCCGCCCCCGAGCGTCGCGGTCTCCATTGTACTGGACATATTAATACTCCTTCGTGGTTATTTGAACTCTGTAATTTTCATCCATCATATTCCCCCCCACACCTTTTGTCAAGGCGAAATCAGAATCCCATCGCGCAACAGATAGCGATTTTCTATTTGACACACGCACGCGATCCTGTCAAATTAAACCTTTGTCTTATACCGTTATTTTTTTCAACCTTAAAGGAGATTTACATGCCCCAACGGGAATTCAAGCTCAAATACGCCCCGCATTACGGCCATTTCTCAAACAGCGCGGGCGACGACTATCTCGACCAGCTCAAATACGCTGCGGATCAGGGCTTTACAGCCTGGGAAGACAATGGCATGCCCAAACGCGACATAGGAATGCAAGAAAAAATCGCCGCAGAAATGACCCGATTAAACCTCGAAATGGGTGTTTTTGTCGCCACGGGATCTTTTTCAGATGTCACATTTGCCGGCGACGACGAAGACGCAAAACAGGCCGTTCTAAAAGACATCAAAGCCGCCATTGAAGTTGCCAAGCGCGTAAATGCAAAATGGTGTACGGTCGTGCCCGGACTTTACGATTTAAAACTCGCGTGGGATTATCAAACAGCCAATGTGATCGAACTGCTCAAACGATGCTGCGACATCCTCGAAGAATCGGGTCTGGTAATGGTATTGGAACCGCTCAACCGCCTGACGAACCACCCCCGCGTTTATCTGGCTGGCTCGCCACAAGCATATCTGGTCTGTCAGGCCGTCAACCACCCGTGTTGCAAAATCCTTTTTGACATCTACCACCAGCAAATCACCGAAGGCAATCTCATACCCAACATCGACCGCTGCTGGTCTGAAATCGGCGTTTTTCAAGTGGGCGACAACCCCGGTCGCAAAGAACCCACCACTGGTGAGATCAACTACAAAAGTATCTTCAAGCATCTACACGAAAAAGGCTGCACGAGCATCGTCGGCATGGAACACGGCATCAGCCTGCCCGGCAAAGAAGGCGAAGACCGCCTGATCCAGGCTTATGTCGAATCGGATGATTTTTAGGTAAGGAGTCTATTTCATGAAAGCAATTCTCGTCGGCCTCGGTGGTCGTGCGCGTCACTGGCAAGCCGCGTGTGAAGCACATCCCGAAGTCGAATTGGTCGCCTATGTTGAACCCTCAGAAGAAAACAAAAAACGCGCGATAGAAGAACGCGGTGTACCCGAGGATCTCATCTTCGACGACCTCAGCGATGCCGCCTCAATAGAAGCCGACTTTGTCGTAGATGTCACCCCACCCGCTGTTCACGAAACCATCGCGATGAAAGCCTTTGATGCGGGCCTCAATCTACTGGGCGAAAAACCCTTGAGCGATAATTTCGAAGCGGCTAAACGCATCGTTGAAGCGGGCAAAAAAGCAGGTGCCAAACACATGATCACACAGAACTATCGCTTTAATGAACTGCCCCGCACCACAAGGCGCTTGCTCGAAACCAGACATATTGGCGACGTGGCGCAACTCGACGTATCGCTTTATGTCGATTGGGCAGACAACCCGGGCAGTCACTATGTGACGGAACCCTATATGTTCCTCACCGACATGGGCATCCACCACTTTGACATGATGCGCTACACCCTCAATGCCGACCCCGTCAGCGCGCAGGCCATCACCTGGAACTTGCCCTGGGGCTGGCATCAGGGCGATGCCTGCCAGATTATCGTCTTCAAATTTGAAAATGGCATTGTCGCCACACATCGCGGTATTGGCTGCACAATGGGACATGTACCTGCGGGACACAACGGCGAATGGCGCTACGAGGGGCCAAAAGGCACATTGACGTGGGAGGGCTTTGACCTCTTTTACACACTCAAGCACAAACAAAGTCCACAAATCCGCGAACAAATCGAACTCGACGAAATCGACGGACCAAATCCCGTGCTCAACGAATTTGTTCGCGCCCTTCAGGAAGACCGCCAACCCGAATGCAATGCCGAAGACAATCTGAAATCCATGTCCATGGTCTTCGGAGCCGTCACAAGTGCAAAGGAAGGCCGAGAAGTACAGCTATCGGAACTATAAAAAAGGGTCTGTGAGATTCTTGAACTGACATCAAAACAGATTTCTCAATCTCGAGTGATCGCCAAAGGCAATCGCATTCGCGATGTTCAACGTCTGGTTCATACTTATGGTGGTCGCGCATCAAGATGGATTAAAAAGAGCAGTCCCCGCTTTGAAATGGCTGGGTATCAATACGAAATTCACTGGTATGAACATCCCGATATCGGGCGCATTGAGTTAAAACAAAAACGAGTTAACCCGCTATGATTGTCCAATTTAGAGAACAGAATACTGAATATCCCGATCTCACACCCAATCAATATTATGTTGTAATTGGGATAGAAGCCGATGATTTCAGAATCTTGAACGACGCTGGCAGACCCTTTCTCTATGATGCTTCATTATTTGAGGTAGTCGATTCCAAGGAACCTGACGATTGGGTAATAGAGATTGGCGAAGATGGCGAGCGTTATGCCTATCCATTGCCGTTAAATTCGGTTGGTTTCTTTGAGGACTTTTTTGACGGGAAGAAAGACGCAGTCGTCACATTCTGGCGGATTGTCAATCATCAACTTGCTGCTGCATCGGAAACTGTTTAAGATAAAGGAGACCACATGTCAGACCTGCAGGGTGACACGAGTTGGTTTACACATGATCGATTTGGATTGTTCATCCACTGGGGATTGTACGCACTGCCCGCACGGCACGAGTGGGTAAAGCAGCGAGAAGAAATACCCGACGCGCAATACGACCAGTATCTGAAATACTTTGATCCGGATTTGTACGACCCCGAAGCGTGGGCAGATGCGGCAGCCAACGCGGGCATGAAGTATTTTTGTGTCACCACCAAACACCACGAAGGCTTCGCGCTGTGGGACTCCAAACTGACGGAATACAAAGCGACCAATACACCCGCGCGCAGGGATTTGTTAAAACCCATGGTAGAAGCGTTTCGATCCCGGGGGATGAAGGTCGGTTTTTACCATTCCCTGATCGACTGGCACCATCCGCATTTCAGAATTGACGCCATTCACAGCATGCGGAACCATCCCGATAAGGACAAACTGAATGAGCCGCGCGATCAGGCCCAATACGCGGCGTATTTGCGCGGCCAAGTCCGCGAGTTGCTCACCGAATACGGCAAAGTGGATATGCTATTTTACGATTTCAGCTATCCGGCTGGCGCAAGGGGCAGACCCGAGGGTTTTGACGGCAAGGGACGAGATGATTGGAACAGCATCGAACTAATGAAAATGACGCGCGAGTTGCAGCCGGGTATTGTGATTAACGACCGACTGGATCTCGACGATGTGGAAGGTGGATGGGATTATCGCACACCCGAACAATTTATGCCGCGCGAGTGGGTCACCTATCAAGGCGAACGCGTGTTGTGGGAGACCTGTCAAACATTTTCGGGGTCGTGGGGTTATCACCGCGATGAAACAAGTTGGAAGAGCACCGAGCAACTGGTGCAAATGCTGGTCGGCGTGGTAAGCCGCGGAGGCAATTTATTGCTCAATGTCGGACCGACCGGGCGCGGAGTATTTGACGATCGCGCATTGAATTGCCTGAGCGGAATGGGCGAATGGATGAAATGGCACAGCCGATCCATTTACGGATGTACTGCCGCGCCAGAGGAATTTCAGACGCCAGAGGATTGCCGCTTGACCTATAATCCCGAGACCAATCGAATGTACGTACACCTGTTCACCTATCCATTTCGCCATCTGCATCTCGACGGATTTGCCGGCAAGGTAGAATACGCCCAGTTATTAAACGATGCGTCAGAAGTGCAATTCCACCAACCCCGCGCTGGACACACGGGAGATAGCAGTCTCGAAAGAGAAACCCTGACACTGGAATTACCCGTACAAAAACCCAATGTTACAGTACCTGTGGTCGAGTTATTTCTAAAGGAGTAAAAAATGACAATGACTGAAACGGACTTGCGAAAACTCAATGCCGACGAGTTGGCGATCTATCGCGAACAGGGCTATGTGATTGTGCCAGATATCTTTCCGCTGGAGGAACTCGCGGAAATCGACCGCGAGATCGACCGACTTCAGGACGCACAAAGAAATACGGGACGCAACAAGGGATGGATCATGCAGTTGGGATTGCGCTCAGAAATAACCCGTCAATTTGTACAGGATGAGCGGGTATTGACACTGATCGAAGATATAGTAAACCCCGGCATCTCAATTTATTCAGCCAAATTGACAGCAAAAGTGCCGCATTCCAATGACATCTGTCACTGGCATCAGGACAATGCGTATTACAACACCCGCGTCCTGAGCAAAACGCGCATGTCCACCTGGATACCGCTACAGGATGCGGATGAGACAAATGGGTGTTTGTGGGTGGTGCCACAAAGCCACAAGGGCGGCGTGGTCACGCATGGGCCATTTGGCGGACAATGCCCAAAGTGTATGGGCCCAGCCGATCTCATGTTCGACGATGCAATTCCCTGTCCTGTAAAAGCCGGAGATATCCTTTTATTCCACGCCTGTTTGTGGCATCATTCCAAAGGCAACCAGACAGACCATGTGCGGCGGGCGTTTATCGTCTCGTATCAAGAAGCTACCGTCCCGCGTGGCAATGGCGATCAGTATAAAATTTTGAGACCAGCTTAGAACAATACTTCGGACAGTTTTTTTTAAAGGTTACAAAAAATCATAGACAAAAAAGTGCCGTTCACGCAGATTGGATGTCAAAGATATCCAAATCAACGACAATCCAAACAAGTGAGACGGCACAATGGAACTGGCAGAAAAGATACTCAATCGGATAAACTTATGCAAACCCCAAAAAAAGTTTCTCATCACGCTTTTTACTACCATACTCATTGCACGAGGCAAAATCAATTTTCGCAACCTTTCACGTTATTCCCATTACAGTGAGCGCACATACGCACGCCAATTTGACAAATCCTTTAACTTTATGGCGTTCAACCGTGCCATCATCAATGACTGTATAGATCAAGATCAAGATCAAGACCAAAATCAAGATCAAGACCAAGACCAAGCACCTGCGCGTATCCTGGCCTTAGATGCCTCTTTTATCCCCAAATCTGGGAACAAAACTTATGGCTTAGACTACTTTTTCAATGGCTGTCATTGCAAAACAGAAAAGGGCTTAGAAATCAGTGGGGTGGCACTTGTTGATGTGGAAGAAAACACAGCCTATCCTCTTTCGGTTCGACAAACCGCCCCTATCTCTGAGACTGAAAACAGCCAACAAGGTGATGGTGATAGTGATGGTGAAAACCGTATTGACCAGTATTTACAACACTTACGAGAGATAACACCTTACCTCAACGCGGATGAAACCTATCTGTGTGTGGATGGCTTCTTCTCGAAGAAGAAATTTATTGATGGCGTGACCTCCCGCCACCTCCACCAAATTGGCAGATTGCGATACGATGCCAACATGCGCTATCTTTATACAGGCCCCAAAAGGGAGAAAGGCTCTGGCAATCAGAAAACATACGACGGCAAAGTTGATTGGCAGGACTTATCGCGCTTTACCTATCACCACACACAAGACGGCATTGCCTTGTATAGCCAGATACTCAATCACCAATGCTTTAAAAGAAATCTCAAAGTCGTTGTCCTACTCAATGAGAAGATCAAGAGCAAGAAAAATTATGTCCTCTTGTTTTCTACCGATCCGCATTTAGAGGCCCAAAGCGTGGTCACCTATTACAAAGCACGCTTCCAGATTGAATTTATTTTTCGTGATGCCAAACAATTTACTGGCCTATCCGATGCGCAAACCCGGGATCAAAAACGCCTCGACTTCCATTTTAATGCGTCCTTGACAACGCTGAATCTATCCAAAGCAGAGCACTTGAAAACCCAGTCAGATACCCCGACAAAGCCTTTTTCGATGACCAGCATAAAAGCCTGTTATTTCAACACTTTTTTCCTTGAAAAGTTTTTTTCAATGTTTGATCTTGACCCTAAGCACATAAAAAAATCACCCAAATACAAATATCTTATCAATTATGGCAATATTGCCGCTTAATTCTGTCCGAACCATTGCTTAGAACTGAGCTATGACTCGCCTTCACACCTCAATCCGCGTCTTATCCTTCCTTTTCTTGTGCGCTACCCTATTGCACGCACCCACATGGGCGCAATCTCAGGCAACCACCGGTGTTATCCGCGGCTTTGTATGGGACCAGTTCGACAACCCCATAAGCAACGCCACCATCGCCCTCAAAGAAACCAGCACCAATTACCAGCGAACCCTCACATCATCCGATCTCGGGCAGTTCACCGCGACCCTGTTGCCCCTGGGTTTTTACGACATAACAGTACAGGCGGCGGGACAGGCAGAAGTGCGCCAAACAGGGGTACAGGTGCGGGTTGGCGAGACAGTGGAACTCGTCATTAAAATGGCATTGCAAATGGACGAGGTCCTCATCGAAGCGACGAGACCCACCGTTGACATTGCCCAGAGCGAAACAGCCACGCGCCTGCCCGAAGCAGCCGTGCAGGACTTGCCCAACAACGGGCGCAATTTCCTCAACCTCACGCTGTTGACCCCGGGCGTTAGCATCGTGCAAGGACCTGACGGCGACGAATTGACCATTGCCGGTCAGCGCGGCATACACAACAACATCTCGGTAGATGGCGCGGATTTCAACAACCCCTTCTTCGGCGAACAGCGCGGCGGACAGCGCCCCGCCTTCACCTTTAATTTGAACGCAGTAGCGGAAATGGTGGTTGTACCTCAGGGCGCCAATGCCGAATTTGGACGCTCCAGCGGCGGCTTTGTCAATGTCATCACCAAATCGGGCACCAACCAATTCCACGGCTCCGTGCATTTTTTTGGCAAACACGACGCCCTGTCCAGCACAGTTAGGCACAACGGGATAGAACGCACGCCCAATTTCAAACAGGGGCAATTCGGCTTCACCCTGGGGGGTCCGCTAAAAAAGGACAGGGCATTTTTCTTTGCAGCGTACGACCAGCAGATTTTTAGAGATACGAAACAGAACAATATCGAACGCGGAGATGCCCGCCTGCGCCGCTTCATGGCCTCCGCGTTCAACCTATCCGACGACTACGGTGCCATAGACCGCACCAACGATGCCCGCGCTTTTCTGCTCAAAATCGATTATCACTTGTCGGAGGAACACTCCGCCACCTTCAAATACAATTACACCTGGTCCGAACAGGAAAACGGCACCTTTGATGTTGACTCCTGGGCGCGCAGCGCCAATGCGATTGAAAGGGACTGGTCACACGCCTTCAACGGCAGTTTGATCTCACTTCTATCTACCAGCACGGTTAACGAATTCCGTTTCCAAATCGCCCGCGAAGATCGTCCCCGCCCCTACGGCGGACCGCACAACCCCAACACCGGGCGCCCCTTTCCCGACACGGGCATGGATTTTCTACACGGCTATCGCTTTGGCATGCCCTTCTTCATCCCGGTCGAATACTACGACACACGCATCCAGCTACTCAACAATATCTCCATAAGCAAAGGCGATCATCTAATCAAAGCCGGGATCGAATGGAACCGCGTCGAATCCGTACAAACCTTTATCGGTTTTGCCAATGGGCGTTACATCTTCAATTCCGTGGATGGCTTTCTCAACTTCGTCGAACAGGGCAATACCTATGTCGAATGCTCCGACGGCAGCACCAGCACCACCGGGACCTGTCCCGACGGAACGGAAATTACCGGACCTGTCCTCATTTACTTGCAGCAGTCCGGCGTCGGCGGCCTGAGCGTGGAAGAAGCTGGCACCCAGAATATTCCCCAGCACGAATTGGCTCTGTTTGTACAGGACAGTTGGCAACCCTCAAACAAGCTCACACTCAATTACGGTTTGCGCTGGGAGGCGCAGATCCAGCCCGATGTGATCACCGATCCAGACGAGGTCTTCTTCGCCGACTTCATTGGTAAAACTGTCACCAATCAGACAGGTACATACTCATTCCCCTCCAATGGCAAAATCCCCTCTGCCTGGGATATGTTTCAGCCTCGGTTGGGCATAGCTTACGATGTACACGGCGACAACAAAATCCTGTTGCGAGGCAGCGCGGGGATCTACTACGCCCGCATCCCGGGCTTGAACCTGGCGAGTACCCGCTCAACCAATGGCTCGCGCGGACAATCCATCTTTCGCTCCAGCGCACTGACGCCCATTTTGGGCCCGCCCCCGACCTATGGTGAATTATTGCCCTCCCCCACAGGCGATCCCTTCCGCCCCAATATCTTTGTCTTCGACAAAAATTTTAAAAACCCCCGTACCATCAGCACACATCTCGGCCTCGAACGCGAACTGCATGCAAAGGGAGTCGTCGGTACCTTCGGTTATACATACTCCCGCACCGATAATCTGACGCGCTTTATCAACCGCAACGACGCGGTCTTCGGTTCTCCCTGGTCAACGGGTCTGGGTCCTAATGGCAGCAACGGCGTCGGTGACTTGACCGTGGTCGAGAGCACCGCCAAATCGCGCTACCACGGCCTCAGCTTTGGGCTGCGCCAGATGGTGCAAGACGATTTCCAATTCCAGATGAACTATACCCTATCCTGGGACAAATCCGACGACGACAACGAGCGCGATCCCTTCACCTTCCGCTACGTCGATCCCACACAATTGGACCGCGAATGGGGCTATTCAGACCGCGATCAGCGCCACCGCTTCAATCTGTGGACTCTGACCAGATTGCCCGGCGATATATTCCTCAACAATCGCGTAAGCTACTATTCGGCACAACCGACCTCAGCATCCTGCAAGGGCCAACCCACGACCAATCCCTGGGGCGCAACCTCTGATCGTATATGCGCCGACGGCAGCATTATCCAGCGCAACACCCTCCGCAAAGACAACGCATTTTTCTCATGGGACACGCGCCTGTCCCGCCCCATCCCGCTCGGCAACGGCCATCTGGAAGCCATCGTCGAGATCTTCAACCTGCTCAACACAGACAACTTCCGCGACCCCTCCAGCGCGGGCCTGCTCTTCAACTTTGACGGCACCGTACAATCGGGACTCGGCGACCCCCGCGAAGTGCAAATCGGCATGCGCTATGTTTTTTGATTGCGTGAAAAGGCTTTAAAGACTCACAATGAATAAAAAGACCCTGAACGAAACAGAAATATGCGACCTCTTCATTACCCCTGCGATCAGCAAGGCCGGATGGGATCAGCACACTCAGATCCGCCGTGAATACACCTTCACTGCTGGTCAGGTCTGCCTCCAAGGCAATCTAGCTTCGCGTGACAGGAGAAGGCGGGCCGACTACGTGCTATTCTACCGACCAAATCTACCGCTGGCTGTGGTTGAAGCTAAGGATAACCGTCATTTAGTCGGATATGGGATGCGGCAAGCACTTGATTACGCTGAAGCTCTTGATGTGCCGTTTGTATTTTCATCAAACGGCGACGCCTTCCTGTTCCACGACCGTACCGGCCGGTCCTCCCCAATAGAAAAGCAACTTAGCCTGGACCAGTTCCCCTCCCCGGACGATTTGTGGCAGCAATACCGGATATGGAAGGAACTTGACGATACCTCTGACAAACTCGCGAGGCAGCCTTACCACGAAGACTTTGAAGGTAAAAATCTTCGCTACTATCAGCGCATCGCTATTCAGCGGGCAGTTGAGGCTATCGCACAGGGACAGCGTCGAGTGCTGCTGGTCATGGCTACCGGTACGGGCAAGACATTCACTGTATTTCAGATTATATGGCGACTATGGAAAGCCGAGAAGGTCAAGCGGGTACTGTTTCTCGTGGACCGAAACATTCTCGCAGATCAAGCCGTCACCAACGACTTCAAGCCCTTCGGGTCGGTAATGACCAAGGTGGGGAATCGCAATATGGACCCAAGCTATGAGGTCTATGTCGCACTCTACCAGGCCGTCAGCGGTAGCGAGGAAGAGAAGAACGTCTATCGTCAGTTCAGTCGAGGTTTTTTTGACCTTGTTGTCATTGATGAGTGTCACCGGGGCAGTGCCCGAGAGGACAGCGCGTGGCGGGAAATCCTCGATTACTTTGAACCTGCCATCCAACTCGGCCTTACGGCAACACCAAAGGAGACCACGGAGGTCAGCACACTTACCTACTTTGGGGAACCCATTTACAGCTACAGCCTTAAGCAAGGCATTGAAGACGGCTTTCTCGCACCGTTTAAGGTTATGCGTATCGACCTCGACAGAGACTTACAAGGCTGGCGCCCTCCAGCGGGCATGACCGATGATCTCGGACAAGAGATTGAAGATCGCATCTACAACCAGCACGACATGGACCGGGTGCTAATCCTGAATGAGCGCACTCAGCGCGTCGCCGAGAAAGTCGTTGAGTATATGTTATCCACCGATCCCTACGGCAAAACTATTGTCTTTTGCGAAAATATTGACCATGCCGAAAGAATGCGTTCAGCACTGGTCAACGAAGTCGCTAAACATCTGCCAGAGGAGGCCGGTAATATTTCAAAATTTGTAGTCCGCATTACTGGCGATAGCGACGAGGGCCGACTCGCACTCGATGACTTCATCCACCCCGAACGACGCTATCCGGTCATTGCCACTACCTCAAAGCTGTTGACGACAGGCGTGGACGTCAGGACCTGCAAACTCATTGTGATAGACCAGCGCATTGAGTCGTTGATTGAGTTCAAACAGATCATTGGACGTGGAACGCGCATCCACGAAGATATGGGCAAGCTCTGGTTCACTATCATGGACTTCAGAAAGGCAACGGAGCAGTTTGCTGATCCGGACTTCGATGGAACTCCGATAGTTATCTACGAACCTCATAGAGACTATCCCATTCTGTCAGATGATAACGAGAAAAATGGAGACGATAAAGATTTACCGATAGAAGGTGGGACACGATACATAGTTAGCGACGTTGAAGTGCAAGTCTTAGCCGAACGCGTTCATTACCTGGATCGGAACGGCAAGCTCATCACCGAGTCGTTGACCGACTACACTCGAAAGACCGTCCAGCAGGAGTATGCCACGCTCAACGATTTTCTAAAGCGATGGAACGAGGCTGATCGGAAGGCGGCCATCATAGACGAGTTGGGCAATCAAGGCGTCCTGTTTGAAGAGTTGCGGTCGCAGGTCGGCAGAGAATACGATGCATTCGACTTGATATGCCACATAGTGTACGATCAGCCTCTGCTTACTCGACGCCAGCGAGCTAAGAAGGTCAAAGAACGGGACGTTTTCACTCGTTACGGCACACAAGCCCGCGCTGTCCTCAACGCTCTAATCGACAAGTACGCGGACGAGGGGCTAACTGCTGTTGAAGACCTCGGCATCCTGCGCGTACAACCTATATCCGACCTCGGCACCCCAGTAGAATTAGTCCGGCACTTCGGTGGTAAAGACGAATATATTGCCGCTGTGCAGGCACTTGCCGAAGCCCTCTACGACCAAGTAGCATAAGGTGAAGACGCTTGATCAATGCGTAATACTATCCACCAAACTGAACAAAGGAGAGCCTGACCTATGGCCCTATCCACCACTATCAAATCCATCCAGGACATCATGCGTAAGGATGTGGGCGTCGATGGTGACGCTCAGCGCATTGGTCAACTTGTCTGGCTGCTATTTCTCAAAATATGGGATGATCGAGAGCAGGAATTAGAGATGCTCGAAGACCATTTCAGGTCTCCTTTGATCGACGTAACCTGGATGGAGGAAGGCGAGACCCGCACCGCTGCGGACTTGCGCTGGAGTGCCTGGGCCGCTGATCCGGAGGGTGATACTGGCGATAAACTGCTCAGCTTTGTCAACGATACGCTATTTCCCGCGCTCAAGGGCATGGAGGTCGGATCGCTCGCAGAGGATGCGCGTGTGCTCCGCTGTCGCCTGGTGCGCAGCGTCTTTGAGGACGCTTACCAGTACATGAAATCCGGCACCCTGCTGCGACAGGTCATCAACAAAATCCAATCCGACATCGACTTCAACGACGCCACGAACCGGCACTTATTCGGAAATATCTACGAGCAACTCCTCAAAGATCTCCAGGGAGCCGGGAACGCTGGTGAATATTACACGCCGAGGGCAGTGACCCAATTCGCGGTGGATATGATCAATCCTCGCCTCGGTGAATCCATTCTGGACCCGGCCTGTGGAACTGGTGGCTTTTTGTCGTGTGCCATTGAGCACATTCGCCGGCAGGACGTAAAGACACCCGAACAAGAGGCTCAACTACAAGAAAGTATTCAGGGCGTAGAGAAGAAGCCTCTACCACACTTGCTTTGCACCACCAACATGATTGTGCATGGCATTGACGTACCAACTGGCATTCAGCACAAAAACTCTCTGTCCCGTCCACTACACGATATCGGCATGAGTGACCGGGTCGATGTGGTGCTTACCAATCCGCCATTTGGCGGCATGGAGGAGGACGGAATTGAGGGTAACTTTCCAGCCCAGTTCCGTACCCGTGAGACCGCAGATCTGTTCCTGGTATTGATCGTGGAGTTACTCAAGCCCGGTGGCCGTGCCGCAGTAGTTCTACCGGACGGGACCTTATTCGGCGAGGGCGTGAAGACGCGCCTGAAAGAACGCCTGCTCACCGAATGCGAATTGCACACCATCGTGCGCCTGCCCAACGGGGTATTCGCACCGTACACCAGCATCAAAACCAACCTGCTATTTTTTGAGAAAGGGAGACCGACCACCGAGGTTTGGTACTACGAGCACCCCTACCCGGAAGGCTACAAGTCCTACTCCAAGACCAAACCGATGCGGATTGAAGAGTTTGAGCCAGAAAAAGCGTGGTGGGACAATCGGGTCGAAAGTGAGTTCGCGTGGAAAGTCGGCATTGACGAGATACGCGAGCGTGGCTTCAATCTCGACATCGCCAACCCCAACGCGGTTGAGAGCGGCCACGGCGATCCGGATAAACTATTGGCATTATATAAAAAGGAACAAATAGAGATGGCAAAAGTGCGGGATCAACTAAAGCAGGCGTTGTCCGAGGCATTGGAGAGAACAGCATGACGACGCGGGAATTTATAGAGGTCTTTGATACGATTGTGGAGGCGCCGGGGGGGATTGATCGGTTGAGGGAGTTGGTACTCCATCTTGCGGTGCGCGGGCGGCTGGTGCCGCAGAACCCGAATGATGAACCGGTGAGTATGTTGATTGCTGAAATTAAGGCAGAAAAAGAACGGCTCCTTAGTAAAAAAATCATTACCAAATCCCGCTACCCCTCCGGAGTCTCTATTGAACCAAAACCCTTTGAAGTTCCCGAAAAGTGGCAATGGTTTCGCTTGGGTGATGTCGGCGCAATAGTGGGGGGTGGCACTCCGAAGAGCAGTGAGCCTTCTTTCTGGAGTGATGGTCAAGATATTCCTTGGCTTACACCAGCGGACATGCGAGGACAGTCCTCTCGTTATATCTTGCGAGGGGCTCGCGACATTACATCCGAGGGCCTCAATAGATCGTCCGCTCAGATGCTACCAGCAGGGTCAGTTTTGTTTTCAAGTCGGGCGCCGATTGGATATGTTGGTATTGCAGCCAATCCGCTCAGTACTAACCAAGGCTTCAAATCCTGTGTACCCTATATTCCAGCCATGTCGAATTATCTGTACGTATTTCTCAAGTATGCCGGGCCAGGAATTGACAAGCAAGCTACGGGAACGACATTTAAGGAAGTGCCAGGCAAAGAATTTGCACTTATTCCGGTACCGATCCCACCTCTTGCTGAACAGCATCGCATCGTCGCCAAGGTTGATGAGCTTATGGAACTGATTGACCGGTTGGAGCAACACCTCGTTGCCAAAGGGAAGTATCACGAAGCCTTCGCAGCGGCTGCCATACACCACACAGAAGATTGATCTAATTCAGATTTGTCCAAGGTAAGCGATCTTCATAGCTTAGGCGACATCGTTCACATTTTCCTTTTTTATGTCCCAAGGTGGATAAACTCAACACAATGCAGTCGTATATCCAGGGTTGAGAGACAGAAAGTTTTGGGGATTGGGAACGGCTAAGCGATGATCAACAGAGAGCAGATCGAGATCAATCAACTGATAGGGATTCTCGCCGTTTAGAAGGCGTAGCACTTGGGACAATACCAGCGTAGCAGCCACGGTGCCTACGAAGGGTGCGCCGACCGCTTTGCCAGCCAGAAGTGTAACGCCGCAACGATCCAGTTCGCCACTTTTGAGCATTTCTTGATAGGCCGGGCGATCCTCAACTGTTTCGGAGAATGCCGTCGGTTTCCAAATCTCCTTTGCCGAACGTGAACCCGGTAGTACGTGCAGACGTATGGTACGGAAATTTTGTTGTCCTCTACCAAGCCCTGCTTCAACAACCAGATCAAATCCTACTTGATCAAGTGCTCGCCTTCCAAGCGCATTATCCAAACCACACAACGCGATAGCTGGTTCTTCATCTTGGCGGTGGAAACTGTCATCAAACCGTCGCTCTTGTACCGCTGTCGCAAACCCGCGCCGTTCTGCCCAAGCAGCCATGGCACGGGTCTTTTTTTCACCCACCATTGTCGCGTTGCTCAAAATAGATGTGCTTTCAGTTGATGGAGTAATCTCGTCTATATCTTGCAGCACAAGAGAGAGATTTTCTGGATCCTTATAAGGCAGTAACCCAAGTCCCCAAAGATACGCTTGTCCTAGATGTCCAAGCCCAATCATCCAAAGTCGCGATGGAAGATAGGTTATCTGAGGTTCGTTTGGGTCAGATGCGAGCCAATTGTTATCTACTGTGGGTTGCCACAGCGATAGTCCTATCGGTCTTCTCCCCGCTGCAGAATCGCCTCTGTCCACAAACAGGAAGGCTTCATTGATCGCAAGGCCAGCGGACAGCATAGCCGCCAGTGGTATAGTAGGTCCAGGGGCTGGCTTTAGCACTGAATGAACTGGAAGGATGCCACCTCGCCAACCAGCGGCTGCCGTGCGGATATGAAATCTAGAGCATCTTGGTTGAGGACCTCCGCCGATAACAATGGTCGGCGTTCCATCATCAGAAGGTTCAAACGAGCCACCGAGTTCTGTCACGGCCTCATGGAGCCTGCCCGGTAAAGGTAGTGGTAATTTCAGTGGCACATCTAAGTCGCCTTCTACGGAAACCCCGCCGAGGAATACACGCCGTCCAAGTGCAACCGCTGTCAACAACGCAATTTGATTGAGTGAATTTTGCGACTCAACTCCGTGGATGGTAAGCGCAAGGCGATAGCCTTGAAAGAGATTCTCAGCCTCGGCGAGAGTTCGGGCTTTTCCGCTATCAAGTGCGTACTTGACTAAGCGGTGTAGGTAATTGGCGTCTGGTTTGGTATTCATGGACAAATCTCTCTATAGACCGATGTGAAAAAAAGCCCTGCGAGCAGCGGGCGTAATGGTTTCCCAATGCTTCGCACCTTGGTAGCGATAGATACCGATTTGGCGCTTTGATATGGGACCTGTAGCGAAGTGAGGAAGAATTAGTGCCAAATGACCTGCCTGTGCAATCATGGGATAAGCGCGATCTGACTCACTCTGCTGCGATCCACCAGGATGGACATGAATATCGGCCACGACAACCAACCCTCTCTCTTTGCAAAGTGTCCAGAGCATCCCGAAGTATCGCCCGTCGAAGCGGACTATGCCGGTATCAAGGCAATGTGGATCGAGATCATCATACAGGACAAAATCAGTGATACGAGCACGTTGATCGTTTTGGTGACCTAGTAGAAAAGCACCGCTTTCCCTAGACTTACCGTGTCCCCGCTCCCGTAAGCAGACCAGCAAACGCCGCCAAAGAAACCAAGAACAGGACAACTCATGTCGCGGTGCAAAGAGGCGACGTATAGTCTCCGCTATGAAGAAGTTCATGGACGATCTCCAAGTATTGAACAATGCCTTCTACCGGACGCCAGATTTTTGACGGTATCTCGGTTCTCCAGTTTTCATGCCCAGCGAAGCTTTCACGATCACAAGGCAGGTACAACGCAGAGCCATTCTTCCAGTCAGGGCGAAAAACTGCAGAAACGCGGCCACCTTGGCCTTGTGGCCAGAGACTGAATTCCAAGATGGTATTTTGCTCGGGATCCCATGGGCCACCCGTAGGCGGGGTTTGTGGATACCCCTCGCAGTTGAAGCGCAACACATATTGACGCTTATCCTTCGCGGTCACTGAGATCAAGGCAAAGGGCCAGTCAATACGAATCAGGCACCAGCGTCCTTCTACTTGTCCAAGGCGGAACGCAGCCTTGGACAAGTCAGACTCGAATGCCCGCTGGTCGGGGGTACTCAAGCTATGCCTCCAGTTGAGCCGTTCACCCTCTCGTCAGGAGTAAGGTCAAATGCCTGGCTGCAATCAAGACAATCCACCAGTGTGCCGATATGCGTCCCAGGGGTCGGCCTTTCGTGAGTGCCTACGATTTGCAGAGCATACTCACCGGCGTCTTTTGGCTCCATTCCAAATGCCTTTTCTGCTGCCCAACACTTGACACGGGCGATGGTCGCACTTGGCCCGAAACTGTGATCAACTGTGTGGCCATTGAAGGTCACGCTGACTTTGACGAGACAACAGCGATTCAGGTGGATCTTTATACCCGTCTCCTCAACGCAATCAATCACCTTCCAGTCTTCGTCAAGTGGTTCATCTTTGTCCTCCAAGAAGAGACACACGTCGCTGGCGAGGCTGTGCTTGTCGATCAACTCAGCCTTGACTATTGCGAATGTAGCGTCGTCTTCAACTTCGACATGCTGGATCTCGCGGATCCCTTCACACTGGTAAAACAGATCGAGTGTATCCATAATACTATCCTCCTAAGAGCTAGAGCGAAGCTCCATTGCCCGTCTCTGCTCTTCACTTTATTAATCGAATGAACAGACAGAAAGCGGAAAGCTTTAAAAAAATTTTTATGGGAGAGTTAGTGGTCCGCGAGGCGTAGCAGCACAGACAAAAAAATGCGGGCATCGCGGGCATGTAAATTCGTCGATATTGGAGGGAAACCATCCTTGCGTAATCTCAGCCAACATTTCATTAATCTTACGTCGGTGATTTTGGAGTCTTGTCGACGAGATCGGCACATTGTCGGATATCCCATCTACAAGGTGCAGCGCTCGAATCACCGCATCGGTACCAAAGTGTTCTTGACCGGCCAACATGTATAATATGTAGTCAAGACGGCTATATTCATTACTACGCTTGTGACCAGGGCGAACCTTATATAAAGCGACTTTTTTGTTAGGTAAATCGGTGATCTCATTTGGTTTTACAAACACGCGACCATTTGGAAAATCTACTGCTAACGGTTCAGCCTCACGGGAATGCCATCCAGTTCTGGCTCTAATTAGGGTACCGACTAATTGCAAGGCGAGGCGGCGGTATTCGTCAGCGTAAGTATGTGCAACGGGCCCGTGTTTGCTCCAGATTATGTCGAATGTGGCTTCAGCTTCGGCGAGCGTCGGTTTGACTTCGCGCCAGCGCTCGGATACCCATTGTATTAGTTTGTAGAGACAATCATGGGCTTGCGAATAGGCAGTCGATTTACGAGCACTACCAAGGCCCAATATATGGGTGTAGAAGAAACGGCGAGGACATTTCTCATAGGAAATAAGCTGACTGTCTGTGACGTGCCATTCGGTAGATTGCTCCACTTGGATAGGTATCGGACTTTGTATGTTAGCTGGCCGCGGCAAGACCACCGGATGGACAATTTTGTCGATTGTCCTATCTGGTAGCCAATCTAAGAAAGGAGATGATGATCGGTTCTTGCCACTGACACTTCGACGTGCTAAGTGGAGGCGCAGATAGGTCCGCGCTCGCGAGAGCGCAACGAAAAACAGGCATTCCTCCTCGTTTTGGTGGTTCAGCTTGGCCTCTTTAGTGACTGAAAAACCATCTACCCCTTCAATCATGCCGACTGGCGGTGGGCATCGCACGCCGCGGTACGACGTTGGCAAGCTCGAAACCGTCAGTCCGGGTACATGGACCGCTTCAAACTCCAGACCTTTACTACCATGAATGGTCATCAGCCTCACTGCATTCATACGGAGTGCGGCGACAGGCACTTGACGTAAATCTCGCTCTTCAGCGAGTAGTACGAGCCGACGGATACGTTCTAGCGTTCGCTGAATCAGTAAACCCGTGCCACTCGGAATCTGCTCGCGGATAAAATTAAGGAACTGCCAAACTGCAATACTCCGAATGCGGTCAGTGACCATCGTAGCTTGGGCCATCTCACGGACGAGGCTAGTGCGGTCAAGCAGATACGTTGAAAGAAACTCCCAAGCGGACAAGTTAGTAGAGAGTCCCGATAGGTCCTGCGCGAGACGAGTAAGTGCTGACGCACCTTCAGGAGAGATACCTTGAGCCTTAGCGAGTGTTTCTATACCCGAAAGGGCTGGCTGATTGCTCTCTCGCAAATAGCGCGAGGCGGTATAGGCATCTTGCAACGAGAGACCGTAGCGCGGCATTGCTCCTACCCGCGTAAGACCATCACCAAATGGATCAACCGCAAGGCTTAGAAGTGCTAGTAAATCACGCACTTCCTCGCGCTCAAACAAGCTACCGAGATGAAGAGAAGGAATGCCGTATGCTTCAAGTGCTGTGGCGATTTCACTAAGACGACGGTTTGAGCGACAGAGTACGGCCTGATCGCGAAGGGGAACGCCAGCACATTCGAGTTCTCGAATGCTTCCGGCGATACCTCCGACTTCGTCGTCGGGTGTGTTGTAACATCGGACTTCTGGTTTTCCGGGACCAATGCCTCGGTCAGCATCAAGGTTGAGTGGTAACATGTCCTTGGATTTGGATGCACCCATCTGGGGAGCTACAGCAACGAAACTCGCAACAATCTGCTCCGTTGATCTGTAGTTGGTAGTAAGTTGATCAATTACGGCCCCAGGATAGTCGTCGCAAAAACGAGCCATGTTGGTAGAGGACGCTCCCCGGAAGCGGTATATGGACTGGCGTGAGTCTCCAACTACCCACAGACGCTTGCCATCACCGGCGACTGCTTTCAACAAGCGTGCGCTCGCCCGGTTTACATCTTGGTACTCATCAACCAGAAGATGTCGGTGCCGCAATTGAACTGCGTGCTTGATTGCCGGATCGGATTCCAATAGTAGTACAGGTTGCATAATGAGATCGCCAAAGTCGATAGCATCTTGTTCACTCATAACGCTTTCATAGAGGTCGTATATATCGGCGATTTCCAAACACTTCTCGGCTGCTATGCGAGCTTCATCGTCGCATGCAGATGATCGCATAGCCTCAGCGAGCTTGCGATAGTGGAACCGATCAGCAAGTTCATCCTTAGCCCGCGAGATGGCAGGAATTACATCTCGTAGTACTATCGTTGGGTCCCAGAAGTTGCGGTAGTGGACAAGGGGCAAAGTCGGAAGGATATCTTCAAGCATCTCAATCGCATCACTGCGGTCTAACAAAATTGGATCAGGGGATAAGCCAAGGCGGTCATGGTGTCGACGTATCAGATCAAGCCCGAAAGCATGGAATGTCCCAATCCAAATACGTTCAGCGGCCTCGGGCACTATGGCCATAAGTCGTTCCAGCAGTTCGCCAGCGGCTCGGTTTGAGAAGGTCAGGACGAGCAAAGCGGAAGGATCAATACCCTCTGCTATAAGTGATTCTACACGCTTTACTAACGTCCGCGTTTTTCCCGTTCCCGGCCCAGCCTGAAGCAGAAACGGGGCGTTGCGGTGTGTAGCTGCACGGTCCTGTGATGGATCCGAGATCAATGTCTGGATTGAAGCCATGGTAGAAGTTTCACCTTCTACTGTTTCATCTTCTACCGTGGGAAGTAAACAGGCATCAAATATCTGCTGCCGAACGAGTGCCTTTGGCAGATTCATTTGCGAAGCGATAGCCGAGGCGGTCATTTTCTCTTTAAGATGAAGCCGACGTGCGAGACTCCGAGGTAATAGAAATTCCCGAGCGAAAACATCGGCCTGTAGTTCGCGTCGCTCCCGCGTACCATAGTCTTCGACACGTTGCAAACCAACGGGTACCGTCTCTGTTGAACGGGATGGGTCAATGTCACTCTCAGTACAAGCCATCGAACCAGTGTGGGCATGTGCATGTCCAAGTTCATGAGCCACTAACAACGCACGTTTAATGACATCCTCTGTCTGTTCACAGCAGATTGTCCTGCTCTGTTCGTCAAACACAGCCCGGGCATTTTTAAGAGCTGGATCACCTGGTTCAAGCCAGAAGAGTTCAAGGTCGAGGTAAGCCACAGCAGCAGTAATAAGTGCCGTAGTATCCAAAGGGTCTATCCCCCCTGAGATAATCTTATCGTGTAGATGTGCCGCGGACTTTCGAATTGGCTCAAATGCGTCCATAGATTAGAACCTCAGAAGTTGATGCTTTTGTCCCTCGTTGAGAGCCGAACTCTGAATAGCCTCGACAAAGCTCTGTTGCTGGCTGCTCTCAGGCTTATTGTCAGCCTTGTAAAACTGATGACTAGCACTCACACTTGGTGCAGCAAAGTGGGCAGTTAATAGGTTAGGTGTAATCCCTAGTACATCTGCAAGGTACTGTAGAAAACTACGTGGAATGGTATCCGGCTTGATTTGGCGATCTCGCAGCTTGATAACGAAAACAGTGTTCACGTCGATTCGATCCGCTAAAGCTCGAAAATCTACCTGGCTTAGTTCAGCGATGGGATTGGGAGCATCTGTAACTCCCAGCAAAGGAACGTGGTCACTTGGCGCCCTGGTCGCTTGGCGCACCGTGTGTAAACGATTCTGGAATCGACTTATTGCGCGCGAGACGGCGGGACTCACATAGTTTAGATCAATCTCCGCCTCCGCGTCGACTTCTAGCTCAGGTCGGAGAACGTCCATAGCGAGTTCAATAGCGAATTCCGTGAGTGAATCGGCATACTGAGGGAACCGCCGAACGAAATCGTCAAGAAGTTCTGCGTCGGGTACACTCTTCGCTAGCGAAAGATCATACAACACATCACGCAATGGTGCCCCGCTGGGGATCAGGGTCAAGGTTATACCTCCTCCTTAAATATAGAAAGTTTTACTGCTGCCCTTGACAGGCGGTTACGAATAGTTCGGCCAGAGACTTTGCAGATAGTCGCTACTGTCACTTCATCGGGGTTCCGAGATTCAATCTTGTATCCCATTACATGGCAGAGTATGACAGCCTCACGCTCGTCATCCGGCAAGGTATCAATCGCTTCGTAAATCTCTTTTAGTAGAGCAGCACTGTCGGTTTTCTCTGGACTCTGCAAGGCTTCTATGAGTCGGGCGGGAATTTCCTTATGGGTGTGAGACTCGGGCGCATCGGCTTGACTCGGAAGGGGTCTGAATCGCTTGAGACGAGTTCTTTCACTTCGGATCAGATCTTTGTAAAAAGCACGAAACGCCAGATTGAAACGACATTCGAAATAGTCAAGACGGTCACGATTTTCTTCCGTACCATCGGTGGCAAATAACTCGCTGAACTGCCCAAGTACTTCTTCCCGGACATATGCCGCGTTTGAAAGTTCGTTATCCTGTATTTTGGCCAACAACATTTTTTCACATCGGGTGAGCAAAATAGGAAACACTGCATTTAATATAGCGTCGTCGTTATTTCGACAAGCATTCCGGATTAGATATACCAGACATTCAGAAAGTAAATAGTTGGGTAACTGAGCGTCAGTGACAGTGAGGCGGTGCTTAAGCGTTGCCAACTTCTGGGAAAGAATCTTATTGATCTGTGCCTCTACTCGCTCCGGACGGACGTATAAATTTCCGTCTGAATTTCTTTTCGTCAATGGGCGAGCCATTATCTTCTTTTTACGCATATCTTCCTTTCTTTTTTTATGCAACATCAGATAGCGAGTAGGGTTTCTTCCTACTCTTTTAATCGTATTGTAATGGAAAAGCCGGAAAGCGATCTTCACTATCGTTCATTATGATCGTCAACCTCTAATAAAAATCGCATAATAAATGTTAGCCGATTAACCACTTGCGGCTAAAGGCTCTGTTGTGTTATCTTTACAAATAGAAGATACCAGATTATAATATTTTCGTCAATCCCCTATTTCCGAAATCGACAACATGAAAAGAAAAATTTCATCTAAACCATCTGAGGTCTTCAAGGACCGCCTTCGAGCGGCACGGGAAAATCTCCGTCAAATGACTCAGGTTGATCTCGCCAGAGCAATCGGTCTGCCGCCAAGTTCCATTGCTCATTTCGAGAGTGGTAATAGAAAGCCCTCGTTTGATAATCTACACAAGATAGCCAACGCGCTAAACGTGACGACCGATTATCTCGTTGGTCGAGCGGATGATCCAAACACCACCGCGTCGGCCGATCCGATCTATCGGCACGTTGCGAATCTCACGGATCAGAACCGCAGAACCGCCGAGGACTTTCTCCGTTTTCTCTCCGAACAAGACCGGAGACAACGCGAGGGCGATCATCAATGAGGAAAGTATCCAGCCATCGTCAAAAGTCGCTGGTGCGAAGAGCTGAACGGTTACTCCAAGACGAAAGCCTTTTGGAGTTGCCTGTTGACCTTGAAGCCCTGGCCCAGACCCGAGGGATATTCGTTCAGGAAATGGAGTCGGACGAGGAAGGGGTATCGGGCATGCTCCTGCGCTATGGTGACACATTTGGGATCCTATATTCTACTCAAATTCCGAACATAGGATTTCAGCAGTTCAGTATCGCCCACGAACTCGGTCACTACTTTATTGACGGCCATCTGGACCAAATTCCATTCGACGGTAATATGCACCGTTCACGGGCAGGTTTCGTCTCCAATAATTATTACGAACGCGAGGCCGACCACTTCGCCGCCGGTCTCTTGATGCCAATTACACCCGTTCGCAGGATTATTGACAGATCTCCCGGCGGTTTTGGCAGCATCGAAGCTATTCAGCAGGAAACGAATGCCTCTCTTACAGCCGCAGCTATCCGCTATGTTGGAATGACAGACGAGGCTGTGGCCATCATTGTCAGTAGCGATGGAATCGTCGATTATTGTTTTATGTCCGAGACTATGAGGTCGTTAGAAGGAATAGAGTGGCTACATAAAGGTACGCTGGTCCCATCAGATACCACTACAGAGTCTATTTGGAATAAATCGGAAGAAGAGCAGCGCGAGGCTTATGCCGAAGACGACGTCGATATCACGGCTTGGTTTGGGGGCCACAGGTCAGTTGCAGCCTGGGAGGAAGTAATCGGACTCGGAACCTATGGACGAATACTAACAGTTCTGACCTGTCCTGATCTAATCGATGATGACTATATGGACGAGGTCTCTGACGAGGCATTGGAGGAGAGTTGGACACCTCGGTTTCGGCGTTAAGCAACCGTTAGGCTATATCCATGCATACTGTAATGGAATTACTTGAATACATGCGTCGTGTAAAACAGTGGGTAAAGGAGTTTTAAAAATACTTCTTATGGAAAAGTTTAAAAAAATAAAACAACTTTCAGAACTAAACTTTTCAAATAGAGGAGAATCATTTGTTGAGTCTAAGTTTTTGACGCCTCTATTAGATTGTTTAGGCTATGAGAGTCATAATGACTATGAGGTTCGCCGACACGGTGATACAGGAACATCTTTCAAACTTAATTATCCCCCAGTAGAGAAAGGAGCAAAAAAAGTAAAGTACTACAACCCAGATTATATGCCTACAATCCGCAAGAAGATATTTTGGATTATAGAAGCAAAATCGCCTAAATTGGTGCCTTACCCTTTTGAGTATAAGTACATTGTGCAAGGACTTCAGTACTGTATTCATCCCGAAATCCAAGCAAAATACCTTGTTCTGAGTAACGGTAAACACACCTGTATATATGATCCTCATTCAGCGATATTCTTTAATGAGAACATCTATGAGCCAGTGTTTGAGTTTAGAAGTAATGAAGTTTATGAAAAATGGGAGGAAGTATATAATTTTTTAGGCGTTGAGAAGCTAAGATCAAAAATAGAAGACAGCCTAAAAAGTTATTATGAAAAACTGTGCCTATCTTCTCTTGATGAGGACTATCCTGAAAAAGTTGGAAAAAAAATAACTAGCGAGCAATCCGCACTAAAACATCAAATACGGAACCACGTAGCAAAGCTATATGTTAAAATGACAGATGACGACTACTCCCGGCTTCAACATAAGTACGAAAACTTTTCATTAGCTAATCTAGAGAATTATATGAAGAATCCTGTAACAAGAGGTAAAGAGCCATCCCAACATTATGTAGAAAAGTTGCTCAAAGAAAAGCCGCCTGATGAGATATTTTCTTTGCTTATTTCTAATTACAACGATTTCAGTTTTTTCCAAAAACAACACTCTATGGTTGCGGTCTGCCACTTGCATAATCTAATAGGTAATTCTCAATTGAAACAGACTATAAAGGCTTATGTCCTTCGCAAAATATCAGACAAGATTCCCATACTGAATAAAGCAGAAAGTGCCTTTCTAAGAGTGATTAGAAAACTATTAATTATCGGAGAATATCCCAAAATAAGACAAGTGCTATCTGAGTATTTAAGGTCGCTTCCTGAAATAGATAGATTTGTCAATCCGCCAACGCCTCTATACTACACATATCCAATTGAGCTAATACTTCACGATCATTATTTTAAGATTCTTAAGAATATGACTTCAGAAGAGTTAGAGTTGTTAACCCAAAAACTGCTTAAAGAAGAAGCCGAAATTGAACAAGCCTTTACAGAAGCTTGGGAATCACTACCAGGTAATGAAAAAGAAATAAATGGTTTCGAGTCTTATGGATTGGGGGACAAAATGTATACACTTGGAAATATAGCTAAGAATTTTGGTATAATCTCACGAGAACACTTAGACTCTTTGCGAATTATTCGACACTAACAGTTGGGGAACCTGTAGTCATTGCTTCTATTTTGTTATCTAGGGATGATAAGGTGTTGTAGATAATCAATGCCTCGCTGGAACAGGATCATGGCAGGAACGAAATCTCGCTTTTATATACACGGCTCAATCAGAGATAGAGGACGACAACCATGGCTATCCCAAATCCTATCATCAAGTTTACCTACGAAGATTACCTGAACACGCCGGACGACAAGCGTTACGAACTTTTGGACGGAGAGTTAGTTATGCCCCCTGCCCCAGGAGAATTTCATCAAAGTGTCTCTATCCAACTGGGGGCAAAACTGTTCCTATTCACATCTGAGCATAGCCTGGGCCGGATCTATCACGCGCCCTTCGACGTGGTGCTATCAGATATGGATGTGGTGCAGCCCGACCTGATCTTCGTCTCCAATGAACGTGCCGATATCATCACTCCTGCGAATATTCAAGGTGCACCAGACCTCGTCGTCGAAATTCTGTCTCCTTCCACAGCAACACGAGACAAGACCTTCAAGCGTAGCCTGTATGCCAGGCACGGTATAACCGAGTACTGGATGGTCGATCTAACCGAAAAAAACATAACAATCCTGCGCCTTGGCGAGCGCGGATTCGAGGTAGTCAATACCTATGGTGAAGGGGAAACATTGACTTCGCCCACATTGCAAGGATTCACTTTGAACCTCGACGACATATTTTAAGTGCTCGCAGCAGGGCCACCGAATTATGACTATCAATACAACTCGCTGGGATTCAGCAGAGTACCTCAAAACGGAAGAAGATGTGCAGTTATACCTGGAAGCCTGCCTTGAAGAAGCAGGAGATGATCCCGTTTTTATAGCCCATGCATTGGGTGTAATTAATCGAGCCAAAAATATGAGCCAGTTCGAGAGCATCAAACAAGGATTAACAGAAGCGATTGAACACGCGGCAGGCCGGGTAAGTGAGGCGGTTGTGCATTTTCCACCCACCCCTGATGTGAAATCCATACGGAAGCAAGTTGGGATGACGCAAACGGCCTTTGCAGCCACGTTTGGCGTTAGTCTCAGTACGCTACGTCGCTGGGAGCGCGGTGACCGAACCCCTCAGGGACCCGCACGAGTGTTGCTACATTTGGTCGCCCACGAACCTCAGGCGGTTTTGAGGGCGTTGGAGAAAGTGCGTTGAACGACCGACCCGTATCGCGTCTCGTTCCCGGTCACGAGGAGAAACCGAGCATGTTTGGCAGGGACCGGCATAAAATTCGCATCCTCGGCGACATTATTGAACCGATCGGCGTAACATGGGAGGCAGAAAAGGGGAAGTCGTGGAAGGAGGAAGATGATACTGCTTGATACCCATGTGCTACTGTGGCTAAGAACAGGGGACGCTCGACTGGGGCCAATGACTCGCCGAGTGATTGGTCGTGCAGAAAACGAAGGCGAAGTAGCGGTCTCCGCTGAACCTACCGTCTCTAACCGCCCGGCAGTGGAACGTTTTGGCTGAATAGAAAGGCGTTGAGTTCGGGTTTGAGTAGATGTTTGCTTTGGATAAATTTCAATGGGGTCGCTCTCTGCAGAGCGACCCCATTTCAAATCAAGTTACTCGGGCTTACTTACTATAGGGAGAAGAAAAAGTCGTTCTGATCCCACAAAATTGAGAATATCAACCCGTGCCCGTATTGGCGAGCTCTTCTGGACTCTTACTCGTCCATTCAGGAGCATGGAGAAGGACCGGCGCACGGTCTTCCTCCGACCAAATGGGCATAGAAAGTCCCCAGTATAAAAAATGGATCCTATGCCCATTTTCTTCTATCTCGTTTTCGCGACCATCTTTTGTGTAAACCACTACGATGTCACCCGTTTTTACTCTTTTATCGGGAAACCAATAGGTGTTGTACGCATGCGTGGTTAAGCCGCTGTCGTAAACCGTTTGGAGCAATATATATTCACCAATATCTGTATTGGCACGCACATTAAGGATCAGGCGTTCCTTTTTCAGATCCCCCTTATTTTCTAAGGAAAGAATAGCCAGTCTCATGACTTCACCACCTTCTCACTTTAGCGGCAATACCGCCGAGAATCAATTCTCTTTCGGCACTAATTTTTAGGGCACTATGTAGCAGAGTGCCGGTCCTAAACAATTTCACTATTGACCAGGTGCTTGTAATAGCTTTCTTGAGACATGTTGCAAGAGGCAATCTCTTGATATTGCTGTTTCGTGATATGCAGTTGTTTACAAAATGATTTCAGAAGGCCGTGTCCAACATCTCCATTTCCGTGACTTACACCTGTTTTTACACGCTTTGTTTCTTTTGGAAATACCCATTTTTCATGTTTTTTCCCTCCATCGTGAACAAATCCGAGCTTTCTAAGAACCTTTCGTCTATGTTCTGCCAAAGTCATACCTTGAAGACCTCTTTTAAGAATTTATATCGCCTTTTCTGATATGGGGAACTATCGTTGTCTTTGGATTTTTTGAGTTCTTTAATATCTTGAATATCGTCGCAAACAATCTCGACCAAGACATCCAACGCATCTTCCCAACTATCATTGCTACCACCAATAATGCTCGGAAAATCTTCAAAAAACACCGCCCATGATCCGTCTCGAAATTCCTCAAAGGTAACAATGTGATGTCCGCCAGGTAAAGGCAAATTAGCCTTTATCCAGCGAACTGGTTCGTCCTCTTGTGGTGGTGCAAGGGATTCAGGTTCTTTGCGGGAATAATCATCCAGACAAGCATGACCTTTTTCCTCAAAACGGCTTAGTAATGATTGACGAACTAACCAAGAGGCTTCAGTCTCCTCTGGTGGACCTGCTGACATCATAGACATGTTAGGCTCCTTGTGTTAAGTAAAAAAACGATATAGTATAATATCACACAGGTCAAGCGATTTTCCGGCACTATCCTGCATAATCCCCACTGATGCAGGATGTTACTTGAAAAGGCATGTCTGACAGCCTTGACAACACCTGAATTTTCGGCTATTTTGCAATCCCACTGCAAAATAGCCGAGTTTTTCATCTCAAAATGTACATTTTCCGTACACTTGAACTCTTTGTCGCACCTTCCCGATTTTCCATCTCACCTTAATGATACCCGACCTCTTACCCTTAAAACCCTACCTCCGCGAAACCGTCTGGGGAGGGCGCAGCCTGGGGACACACTACAACAAAGCACTACCTCCAGATGTGCCCATTGGCGAATCGTGGGAAGTCTCGGCATACAGTGGAATGGAAAGCATTGTTGCAGACGGTCCCTTTGCCGGACAAAACCTCGCAGACCTCGTCACAAATTACGGCGCAGACCTCCTCGGACAGCGCGTTATCCAGCGTTACGGCACCGAATTTCCATTGCTCATCAAACTCCTCGATGCGCGTGACGACCTCTCCATCCAGGTACACCCCGACGACACCTATGCCCGTGCAGAAAACCTGGGCACGTATGGCAAAACAGAAGCGTGGTACGTACTCAAATCAGACCACGGGCGCGTGGCGTGTGGCCTGAAAAACGGCGTCGATAAACACAGCTTGAAATTATCCATCCGGGAAAACCGCGTGCAGGACACCGTGCAATTCTTCGATGTACAGGAAGGCGATGTGATCTTCGTGCCCCCCGGCACAGTACACGCCCTGTGCCAGAACGTCATGATCTACGAAGTACAACAATCCAGCGACCTCACCTTTCGCATCTACGACTACAACCGCCCCGGCACCGATGGCAAACCGCGCGAACTGCACATTGACCGCGCCCTCGATGTCATCGCCTTTGACGCACCCGCGCCAGAACCGCGACACTCGCGCCACGATGCAAACGCCACACTCATAGGAGCGGAAGACACCGAATACTTCCGCCTCGAACGCTTCGCCCCTGCGAGCACCATCCAGCACACCTATCCCACATTCGCAGCACTCACCATCCTCGCCGGTCAAGCCCACTTAAACAAAACCTTCACTGCCCAAACAGGCGACACCTTCTTCATCCCCGCCAATCGCACCATCACCATCTCGCCCGAAGAACAGGTGGAATATTTGATCTCATCATGTGGGTAAATCGCTAAACCTGAGCTTCGCCGTAGAGGTCAATACGAGCGCGGAGGGAGGGCTTAATGAAAACATCGTCGAGGGACAATTGGGAAAAAGCGTGTGCGAGAATATCGACCTGCGTGGGCACATCGAGGCGGTAATCGAGAATCAGACGCTGTTCGCCGCGCACGACACACAGACCACCTGTACCACCCATGAGGTCTTCGCGGAAGAGGGGAATATTCAGACGATGGGCAAGAGCTTCAAATTCTTGCAGAAGTTGGGAATCGGTCATCATGTAAAAATCAAGGACTGAAACTTGAGGAAAGTCGCATCTGATATTTGCAAATATAGCGAAATTAAAAAAATGCACAACTGGATCGGCGAAGGTCGGTCCAGTTTTTTATCAAAGAATATGTCCTTTGATATATGCTTTCAGATCGGATAACGTATTCGCATCGCCCGGCAAGAGCGGAAGGCCGCCAATGCCATGGGAAAGGCTGGTATAAAAAGCGTGGATCTGATACGCGGGATCTACCTGAGCGGGAAACAGAACAACAGCACTTTTGAGAATGCGCTGAAAATCTGTGTCTATCACCTGGCCAATAGCATCCCGGTAGGCGTGCATCTTATCAATATCTTCGCGCATGGGAATCCACGTCCCATTGTAATCTTCGCGGCGATATTTGGCGTCAAATGCATAAATAGCGCGTTCTCTACTGGATTTAGGCATTCCAGCACATGCATTCGAGTTATAGACTTCAATAATGACATCGGGTCTCAGATCATGTGTGAGCGCGCGTCCCGACGAAGTGGTATAGGTCATATTGTAGAGACAACGGATGCGGCACTCGCCGCGCCGAAGATATATCGCAGAGGATTCGCCCTGCGCGGGAGAAACGCTCAGACCGCGGTTGGTCAGATGAAAAAGGTTATCATCGCGGATCGGAACAAAGCCCATATCGCACAGAGAGTGAACGAGCGTAAAATAGACCCAGTATTCGTAAAGAGCGTGCGTATCGCGATAAGACAGATCAAATGGACCACCCGTACAGGGCGCGAGCGCGCGATTGAGATCGCGGATGAGCGCAAAAGCCATCTGGTAACGCACATCGAGATGAACGGGCAAAGCGTCATCGCGTCGCGCAGGCGGCAAAGGGAGCAACCGCAAGCAGCGATCGACGTATATTTTCAGGCGATGCCCCAGATCAGTATATGCGATCGGTCTCGCACGCAGGGACAGGCGCTTTAAGCGTGCAACCAGATGGCGATTGAGTGGCGTATCAATATCGGAATGGCGATGGGTCTCGCGCAAATGCGTACAGACGATACCGTCCGCTATGGGCAAGTGTGGGAGATCGGTTCCGCTATGTGTCCAGAATTGTGGAGAGCGAATCATATCGACAATAGCATCGGGATCGCGGCCCTGTGCGCGATCAACCGCGCGGATGCGTTGAACGGTTTTGAGATGGCGGTGCGGACGTTTGAGAATCGCATGCAAAGTGTGGACGAGTTGATTCAGAAGACGATTCAGCACTTGATGAAAGTCTAAATTGCTACCCTTATCATCTGTCAGACGCGTTGAGATACGGGTTTGATCGGGCAGAAGATAAACGAGTTCGCGGCTGACACGCTCGAGATCGGCACGCATGAATTGATAATCGGTTTCGTAGTCGAGATGCGAGGGACGCACATCGAGTTCGGCATAGAGCAGGTCGGCCTGATCTGAGCGAATGCAAAAACGGATATGCCCAGGATGATCGCCCGTTGCGAGCCGCCCCCACAGCGCGTTCCCGTCGCGGAGAAAACCGAGCGTCTCCGCGGGTTGATCGTCTATATAGACCGAAATATCTTTCTCATTGAGCGGACGGATGAGGCAGTTGCACTCAGTGGCTTCTACCAGATGATCAGCAATCACATTGCACTGCACTGGAGAGAGCAAAATGCGGGCCTGGTCGTTTTCTGCGACAAGACCATCGGATGTCTGCGCAAAAGAAGCGCGGATGTGTTGACCTGAGTCCATTGTTCACGTAGATTTCAAAGGTGTTTGTTTTCAACCATTTTACGGAGGTCGCCTGCGATAATGAATATAAGGAGGAGTTGTGATTCGTGCAATTTTGTGGGACAATGATGGCGTGCTGGTAGATACCGAAGGTCTGTACTTTCAGGCGGGATATGAAGTATTGGCAACACAGGGGGTTGAACTAACGCCTGAGGATTTTGCCGAACAATCTCTTAAAAAAGGGCTGAGTGTATTCGATTTTCTGCCCGATCAAAATGCCGAATTGATCGAGCAGTTGCGCTTGAAACGCAATGCGCGGTACAGCGCATTATTAGCCGAAGGTGTACAGATCGTGGATGGCGTGATAGAAACACTCGAAACATTCCAGGGCCGCGTACAAATGGGCATTGTAACGGGTTCTCGCAGAGATCACTTCGACATTGTTCACGCAAAGACGGATTTGCTCCCATTCTTCGACTTTGTGCTGGCAAGAGAAGATTACGAAGAAGCAAAGCCACACCCAGACGCGTATTTAACGGCCATGCGATTGCACGGGCTACAACCCAATGACTGTGTAGTTGTAGAAGATTCTGAGCGCGGATGTGTCGCGGCAGCAGCGGCCGGCTTGCGCGTACTCGCTGTGCCAAATGCGCTGTCGAAATACGGAGACTTTTCATCTGCGTACAAAATACTGAACTCTGTGCGAGATGTGGTAAATGAGATAGAGAAGTTGAACTGAGTCTATTTTTAAGCTCTTAACAAAACGAGGTATATGTAATGAGTGAATTAAAAAACAATCCCCTCCTGGTCAAAGAGGGATTGCCGAGGTACGACGAAATTAAACCAGAGCACGTTGTACCGGGCGTAAAACATATGATATCAGAAGCAGAGAAACAGATTGCGGCATTAGAGCAAAACATGACCCCATCGTGGGATGGGTTGCTTGCCCCCCTCGAAGAACTCGACGTACCCTTTTCTTATGCCTGGGGACCGGTGGGCCATCTGCTAAGTGTAAAAAATTCGGATGATTTGCGCGAAGCACACGAGGCAGTCCTGCAAGATGTCGTGGCTTATGGTCTGCGCGTGCGGCAAAGCCGGCCCATTTACGAAGGCCTGGTGGCAATTCGAAACGGCGAGGAATGGGCAAAGCTGAATGAGGCTCAAAAGCGATGTATCGAGCTGAAAATTCGCACAGCAGAACACGCCGGAGTAGGCTTAGAGGGCACATCAAAGGAACGCTTTAACGAAATCGCCAAAGAATTGTCGCAAATCAGCACAGATTTTTCTAACCACGTACTGGATGCGACCAAAGATTATGAACTAATCATTGAAAATAAAAAAGATACGAAGGACTGGCCGAACAGTTTGCGACAAGTAGCCGCGCAGTCTTATGCACAAGCCAATGAGGGCAGCGAAGCCACACCGAAAAATGGTCCCTGGCGCATTACACTGGATTTCCCGAGCTTTTATCCCTTTATGCAACACCACCGCGTGCGAGACCACCGCGAGCAAGTGTACAAAGCCTATGTCCAGCGCGCATCCTCTGGCGAATGGGACAACAGCGATCTGATTGCGCGCACCTTAAAATTGCGCAAAGAGCAATCCGTGCTCCTGGGGTTTGCGACCTATGCAGACAGGAGCCTGGATGTCAAAATGGCCCCCGATGTCGCATCTGTAGAGCGCATGATCGGCGAATTGCAGGCGGCTTCGCAGCCCCATAGCGAAAATGACTTTGGCGCGCTGGAAGCCCTGGCAAAGGAAAGTGGTCAGGAAGAGCCAGTCATGCACTGGGATACGTCCTTCTGGTCCGAGCGGTGGCGCGAGCAAAAATTCGATTATACCGACGACCAGCTACGCCCTTATTTTCCACTTCCCAGAGTACTCGATGGCATGTTTGCATTGGCAGAACGCCTTTTTGATATTGAGATCGCGCGGGCCGATGATGAAGACGCGCACAAATGGCATGAAGATGTGCAGTTCTTCAAAGTACTCCGCGATGGCGAGCGCATCGCGTCGTTTTATCTGGACCCCTATTCCCGTCCAGCAGAAAAGCGCGGTGGCGCGTGGATGAACGACTGTCTGGGACGGCGATGGCTCAACGGCGAACTACGCTTGCCCGTAGTACATCTCGTGTGCAACGGCACGCCACCCGTGGGTGACACGCCATCGCTGATGAGTTTTTCAGAAGTAGAAACCCTGTTCCACGAGTTTGGCCACGGGTTGCAGGGCATGTTGACAACCGTTGATTACGCCGATGTAGCGGGATTGCACGGTGTGGAATGGGATGCCGTGGAAATTGCCAGTCAGTTCATGGAAAACTGGTGTTATCAAAAACCCACGCTAATTGGAATGACCGCACACGTAGAAACGGGAGAGCCTCTGCCAGATGACCTGTTTGAGAAAATCGTCGCCGCGCGCACATTTCAGGCGGGGTCTCTGATGATGCGTCAGTTATCCTTTGGAAAAACAGACATGCTACTGCATTCTGCCTACGATCCAGATGGCGAAGAAACGGCTTTTGATGTGGAGCGCAGGGTAACCGAAGAAATGTCCGTATTGCCCCCGCTGCCAGAAAGTCGCTTCTTGTGCTCATTCTCCCATATTTTTTCCGGAGGCTATGCCGCCGGATACTACAGCTACAAATGGTCAGAGGTACTGAGCGCAGATGCATTCGGCGCGTTTGAAGAAGCCGGACTGGACGATGAAGAAGCCGTAAAAGCAACCGGGTGCAAATTCCGCGACACAATTCTCGCCCTGGGCGGTAGCAAACACCCCATGGATGTGTACCGAGAATTTCGCGGACGCGAACCGAGCACAGAGGCATTGCTACGGCACAATGGCCTGTTGTAAAGCTCAGGAGATGAGGAAATCATAATGTTAGAATTCATTTTCAACTGGTTACTCAGCCTGGGTGTCGAACCAGAGATGACTAAAACCTGGGCCGCACCACTATTGGTGGGGCTGTGCATTCTGGTGCTCAGTGTGATTGCCGATTTTATAGTGAAGCGCATAGCTCTGCGAACGCTGAAATACCTGATTGAAAAAACGACAACACCCTGGGATGATGCATTTGTAGAGCATCGGGTTCTGGACCGATTGGCGCATCTGGCTCCCGCAGTGGTCATCTACCTTTTAGCCGACTTGCCATTTGCGGGAATGACAGAAGCAGACCGGGATTATTGCGTAGCAATTGTTCGGGATGCCGTGCAAATTTTTGTCGTGATCGTCAGTGTCTGGAGCATTGGGGCATTTCTCAATGCCGCGCTATCTGTCTATCAGACATTTGAGATCTCCCGAGAAGTCCCTGGCAGGGGTTTTGTGCAGGTTTTGAAAATACTGACGTATTTTGTAGGCGGCATTTTGATTTTGTCAATTTTGTTAGACCGCAATCCCGTATATTTTCTGAGCGGATTGGGCGCATTGATGGCCATACTTTTGCTGGTATTTAAAGATGCCATCATGGGACTGGTCGCGGGCATACAACTGAGTGCTAATAAAATGGTCGCCGTGGGCGATTGGATTGAGATGCCGAAATACGGTGCTGATGGGGATGTCATTGAAGTGGCATTGACCACCGTAAAGGTGCAAAACTGGGACAAAACGATTACCTCGATCCCTGCGTATTCATTGATCAGCGAATCGTTTAAAAACTGGCGCGGGATGCAAGAATCGGGTGGGCGTCGGATCAAGCGGTCAATTTTAATAGATATTCAAACAATCAAATTTTGCGACGAAGAGATGTTGGCCCGGTTTTCAAAAATCAAATACATCGCTGCCTATATCGAACATAAGAAAGACGAACTGGCAAAATTCAACCAGACGCAAGAGATAGATGAGTCGAGTCTCGTAAATGGGCGGCGCATGACCAATGTGGGCACGTTTCGGGCATACATCGTCGCGTATTTGAGACACCATCCAAAAGTCAACCTGGAAATGACATTTTTGGTGCGACAACTACCGCCACAAGAACACGGCTTACCAATAGAAATATACGTTTTCTGCAGCGATACGGTATGGGCGAATTACGAGGCGATTCAGGCGGATATTTTCGACCACATCCTATCCGTAGTACCCGAGTTTGATCTCAGCGTATTTCAGGCACCAACAGGGCATGATTTTAAGCATCTCAGTAAAAGATTTATACCACCACCGGGCCGAAGAGGCTGAAAACCCAATTCGCAAATATTAAATCGTTTTATCTGTGTTCATCTGCGTTCATCTGCGGATACTTTTATGTCAGACCAACTCAAACAACGCAATCGCGAACTCTCAATCCTCAACGCGATAGCCCATGCGCTCAACCAATCCGTCAATCTCGATCAAGCCCTCGAAACAGCACTTGAAAAAGTAGCTGCATTGCTCGGCTTGAGCACGAGTTGGATCTGGCTCATGCACGAAGACACACACCAACCTTATCTGGCTGCCGCGCAAAACCTGCCCCCTGTACTGCGCGACAACCCGAGCAAAATGGGCGGCTGGTGCTATTGTCTGGACACCTACGAGAAAGGCGACTTGAAGGGTGCGGCAAATGTAAATGTCGTGGCCTGTAGCCGTCTGAAAGGACTTGTAGAAGGCACAGATGGCTTACAATATCACGCGAGTATCCCACTGCAATTGAAAGCGCGCCCGACCGCGGCACGCGTTTGGAAATCCACATCCCACTGGAGCGCGAGATATGAGCAAACCCATTCGCATTGTCGTTGCAGACGATCATCCCGTTGTGCGCGATGGCCTGATTGCCATGCTACAGACCCAATCCGATTTTGAGGTCATAGGAGAAGCTGGCGACGGCGCAGAAGCATTGCACCTGGTCGCCGAACGCGCGCCCGACGTGCTATTGCTCGATCTGGAGATGCCGCGATTGGATGGTATTGAGACGCTCCAGCAACTGGGAGAACGGGGAAGCGGTGTGAGGGTAATCGTGTTTACAGTCTTTGATACGGACGAGCGCATCGTATCGGCGATGCGGGCTGGCGCAAAAGGCTATTTGCTCAAAGGCGCGCCCCGAGGCGATGTGTTTCGTGCCGTGCGCGTGGTGAACGAAGGCGGCTCCTTACTTGAACCCCTCATCGCTTCCAAGCTATTGGACAGCGTGAACAATCCCGATGCACTGACCGCGCGGCAAAAAGAGGTGCTACACCTGTTGGCAACGGGACTATTGAATAAAGAAATCGCCGATCAACTCAACATTTCCGAACGCACAGTCAAATTTCACGTCAGCGAAATCCTGGGCAAACTCGGCGCGGGCAACCGCACAGAAGCCGCCGCGATTGCGATGCAAAGGGGATTGATCTAAAACTGATAAATAATAATTAAGAGATAGAGCTTGCTCCTCTTTAATAATGGCGATATATTGGCTTTAAAACGATATATCGCTTTTTTAACATTCTGTAATTCATTGAGATATGTACATAAAACGATTTGACCTGGGCAGAGAGTGGGCCGATCTTTCAAAGCCGGAAATTAGATGACGAACAAAAAGTTATACGCAACCAGCATAGTTCAAAGCCTATTTATTTTTGTGTTGTGTTTCGGTTTTGCCCTGTCTATCACGCTTCCTTCTTTTGCAAAACAGAAACCCCGAGTCGCCCTGGTGCTCAGTGGAGGAGGCGCGCGTGGAGGGGCACATATCGGCGTGTTGCGCGTGCTCGAGCGCGAAGGCATACCCATTGATTTGATTGTGGGCGTGAGTTATGGTGCTCTGGTGGGAGGATTGTACGCCGCCGGATATTCTGTTGATAATGTCGAACGCATTATTGTAGAAACAGACTGGTGGGAAATAACCAATAATAGCCCCAACCGGCGCCTGTCGAATTTGTATCGCAAACCAATGGCTGATCGCCAGATGCTCGCATTGCGCCTCGATAATTTGGATCTAAAATTGCCTTATGGGATTTTTGCCGGACAAAAAATCCAGCATTTTCTCAATCAATTGACCCTGGGCGCAACTTATCGGGCGCGAAACGACTTTGATCGGCTTCCAACGCCTTTTCGCGCAATTGCAACAGATATTTTATCTGGCGAACAGGTCGTGCTTAAAAAAGGCTCGCTCGGCACAGCAATCAGAGCGAGTATTTCTGTTCCCGGGGTGTTTGCGCCAGTGAGTACAGAACAAACCCATCTCGTAGATGGCGGCATTGTCAATAACTTGCCTGTCGATGTCGCATTAGACGCTGGCGCTGATTTTGTTATTGCCGTTGATTGTGCCACGCCTTTGCGCAGTCAAAAGCACGAAATTGAAGATGTTATCGACATCATCGATCAAGCTGTTAGTTTTCGAATTGAAGAAAAGAAAGTTGCAAATCGACAACTCGCCCATGTGTTGATCATGCCCGATTTAAAAAAATTTGATGCAAGCGTTTTTAATCTATCATATACCTTGATCCCGATTGGCGAAGAAGAAGCCGAAAAACATCTGGATGCGATCTGGAAGACTTTACAAACGCTCGGAATTTCAAAGCGCGTTGGAAAGTCGAGACCGTCGATATTGCCAGATGATTTTGATTTTAAAACCTGGGCGGATATACCATCGGATATTGTGATTGATCGGGTGCGGATCGAGGGTTTAGAGCGCTATTCACAAGAGGTATTTACATCGCGGTTGGAAAAATTCATCAATAAGCCGATATCGTTTCGAGAACTGGAACGCGAATCTGGACGGTTGTATGCAACCGGATTATTCCAAACGGTAGATTACCAGGTCCTCTACCATGAAGGCCAGAACGAATTGGTTTTTCAGGTACTTGAAAAAACCCCCAGTGAGATGAAAGTGGGCCTTCGGTACGACAACGATTTTCGGGTTTCGGCAATGGCCGAGTTTGCACATCAAAATGCTTATGGCCGCGTATCAGAGTTTTATTTTCGCGGCCTATTGGGCAATTTGAAGTTTGCCGAAATGAATTTAATTTTTCGCGCATCTAAGGACCTGAGTTTTCTTGGAGAGATTCGAGGATGGAATCAAGACCGGTTGTATTTCCAAAATGGGCAACGCCAGAGCGCGTATAATGAGAAGCGTCTTCGCACGCGATTGGGCATGCAGGTTTTGTTTCACAGTTGGGGAGGTTTCAAAGCGGGGTATCAAGTTGAGCATGTCCGCATTCGCAATGCGGCCCGTTCAATAGGCAATGCGTCTAAATCTCTGCCCGGCTTCTGGTTATCTGCAAGTATTGACACCCGAGACGATGCGTTTTTGACAAGACACGGCATCTATTTTCAAACGCAAGCAAAATGGGTTCATCGGACATTTTCACATAAGCAGGTGCAAACACAACTCGCGTACTTCGCCAGCCCCCATCCGCAATTGAGTGTGGGCCTCTGGTCTCATGGGGGCTATGTGACACAGTCTGCACCGATTTATGAACACTTCGCATTGGGTGGTGCAGGACACTTTAGTGGCGCAGCATTGCGCGTTGCCGGCCTCAAACGCGATGAACTGAGGGCTTTCAGGTTCGTGTCGGCGGGTATTTCTATTTGGAACCATATGACATTTTGGGAATCCATACCGCGCAGTGCTATTGGAATTTTCTATCAGAGCGGTCTGTACTATTTGACTTCCAACCCGGATCGGCCCAATACCCGTATCCACGGTTTTGGTATTGGGGTTTATATCAACACAACAATTTTGGGCCCCATTCGCGTTGATATTGTGAGCACAGAAAAAAAAGATATCCAGATTTATACGGCAATCGGATTTGCGTTTTGATACATTAAAAAATTTATGATCCATCTGTCCAGGGGAACTATGGTCGCAGTTGTACAGGTATAAGACAGTCAAGAACAAAAATGATATTTTTCAAAGGGAACACGATTATATTCTTTCTGGCGCTCGCTTTTGCTGTTCCGACAGAATCCACATCTCAGGAGGATTCACCTCCTCCCGGGCACAGGATTCACCGATCTATTCCTCCGCCGGGTGCTAAGACCCATATGGTGATTATAGGGGAAAGATTCCGGGCCAGCGGGTTCAAACGCTGGTTCTACGGCAGCAATTACCGGGATCTCTGGACCACCCCTATCGAGGTTGCGGTCCTCAATCTCGACAGCGTAGGAGGTGGCTTGACGCCGCTTCGCACCGGTGGGGCTGGACAGTCCATCTCGCTTCACTTTACAGGGGAAGATGGCCGTCGCTATACGGTCCGCTCTCTGGATAAAGATCCTACCAAAAGGATATGGGATGAACTCAAGGATACGATCGTAGATGACGTACTTCAGGACTTGATCACTAACCTTTTGCCAACAGGGGCGCTCGTGGTTGACCCGCTTATGGAAGCCACTGGTATCCTCCATTCCAGGCATACGCTCGTAGTCATTCCGGATGATCCGAAGTTGGGGGAATACCGCGAAGAATTTGCCGGCCTGATCGGAATATTGCAAGAACACCCATCTGAAGGGCCAGATGATACGCCTGGCTTTGCGGGTTCTCGAAAAGTCAGCGGAACGGAGAAGCTGTGGGAGCACCTAGAAAAAAGTCCTTGTAACCGCGTCGATGCCCGTGCCTATCTAAAGACGAGACTGATGGATTTTCTCATCAACGACAAGGACCGCCATTACGGTCAGTGGAGATGGGCGCGGTTCCCCGATGGCGATTGTCATACATGGCTTCCAATACCTGAGGATCGCGACCAGGCTTTTGTCGGCTCCGAGGGATTTGCTATGGCAGTCGCGCGTAGAAGGCTCCCCAGACAAATCAAGTTCAACGCCGCGTATCCAAGTCTGGTGGGCCTATCGACTACTGGTTGGGAGATGGACCGCGAGTTTCTGGCCGAACTCAATAAGATCGCATGGGATTCGGTCGTAACAGCGTTTCGCAATGACCTGCCCGACCAGGTTATCGAGGATGCCGTGCGGAGACTCCCACCACCGTATTACAAAATGATTGGAGAAACGCTTACAGAAGCCCTCAAATCGAGGCGGGACGCATTGCCTGATTTTGCCAGCAGATACTATGAATTGATTACCCGCCAGGTCGAAATCCAGGCAACCGATAAGGACGAGTACATCCAGTGTGAACACCTGTCGAGCGGTGATCTCATAGTCCGTATCGGTCTGATAGAAGGTACTGGAGAAGAAAAGAAGACACCCTATTTCCAAAGAACGTTCCACCCCAAAGAAACCCGGGAAGTCCGAATATATCTCCGGGGCGGGGATGACCGTGCGGAAATATTGGGAACAAAGGGGCAGATTGTCGTTCGCATTGATGGTGGCGGTGGGGATGACACACTTACAAACGCATCCCAATCTGGCGCCTCAAAGACCCGGTTTTATGATTATCGTGGAAAAAATCAGTTCACCAAAGGCAAAGGAGCGAAAATCGACGAGAGACCCTACAAGCGTCCTCCCGCACGGCTTCTCCGCGCAAGGTATGCTCTGGATTGGGGCATGCAGCCCTTTACTTTCCCGCTCATTATGGTAAGTCCGGATCTGGGGATGTTCGTAAGCGTACACCATAGCCGGCAGTATTTCGGATATCGAAAGGATCCTTTCTTTTCACAACATTCTTTTACCGTCGGGTCGGCTTTCAATCTTCTCGAAGGTCTCAATAGTTTTAAGCCCTTTATTTCCTACACCGGAAACTTTCGCCAACTTATGCGCGACTTCGACGCGAGAATCTACTTTAAGTACTCTGGAATCCAGGTAATTCGGTTCAACGGATTCGGTAACAAAACGAAGATTCCGCATCCGTCTTCCTTCTATAAGGTAGAGCAAAGACATTTCGTTTTCGCTCCAGCCCTCGAACTTCGATCGGGAAAGCGTGAAGGAGATAAGTCCAGTGTTGGTATGGAATCGCTTCGCTCAAAATTAACCATTGACTTTGGGCCGATCATCAAGTATTCAAACACACCCCTCAGTTCCCATAAGGATAAATTTATCGGCTCGCTTGATTCTCCACTTTACGGTACGGGTTCCTTTGGACAGGTAGGCGCACAGGGGAAAATCATGTACGATACGCGTGACAATCCTGGGTATCCCAACCAGGGGATCTGGATCAGAATTTCTGGATCTGTCTATCCAAGCGTCTGGGATGTGGAATCGACCTTTGGCAGCATAGATGGAGAAGCCAGTACTTACCTGACTGCTCGTATTCCGACTAACCCAACCCTTGCCTTAAGAGCGGGTAGCAAGAAGGTGTGGGGGAATTTTCCTTTCCATGAGAGTGCCTTTTTGGGAGGGACCGGCTTTGCTGGTAGCGGTATATCCAGTGGCAATTTGCGTGGTTTCCGAAAAAACCGATTCGCTGGAGAGACTGCGCTGTATGGAAATTCCGAACTGCGGGTGGTCCTGACCAAAATCAAGCTTTTGGTGCCGGGAGAGTTCGGATTGTTCGGTGCGGCTGATGCCGGGCGGGTAATTTATGACGGAGATCCGGACAACGCTGATAAATGGCACACCAGTATCGGGGGTGGATTCTGGCTGTCTTTTCTCAAGCGCCGACAGACCATGAGCGCGGCAGTCGTAAAAGGCGATGACTTGACGGGCGTATATCTGCGCGCTGGTTTTATGTTTTAGCTCATAAAGGAGAATGGGATGCTCAACAACATCATCATACGTCTCGCCATTTACTATGTCACGTGGCTTTTGATTCTCAATGCGATCTTTCACCTCTTCCCCGAAATCCTCCATTACGTCGCCCAGGAGCGTGAACGCATATTCATAGGAAGATCCCTTGACTCCGGGATCGATTCGGGCATTCCACTTGGAAACATCAAAGAAGGGATAAACCGGCTCGCCGATCCAGAACACACGATTCCAGTTGTGGTCGCTATGGTACTGGCCTTTGGGGTTACCCTCCCAATTACCTGGGTATATGGCTGGACGCATTCGCCAAAGAAATACAGTCAATCCTTTGCACGCACTCTGCTCGCGATGCCTGTCGTCATATCGCTGGTTGTTTTTTTGGTTAAAGGTAGTCTTGCCCTTGCGTTCAGCCTGGCGGGTATTGTGGCCGCCGTCAGCTTTCGACTCTCACTCAAAGATACCATGGATGCCGTGTACATGTTTATGGTCATCGGGATAGGGCTGGCAGCTGGCACCCAGCTTACGACAGTGGCCTACCTCGTATCGTTGGCTTTCGTCACCATAATACTGGGTGTGTGGAAAACCAATTATGGCGCGCAGCCACCCGTATTATCCGGTTGGAGAATTGTTTCACCTGATCACTCGGTCCATACTTCTGAAACAAAGACCACTGCCGGGAATCCCTATGATGCCCGGATTGAGGTACACACAACGAAGGTCGAAACAGCGCAAAAAGCAACAGCTCAAATCCTGAAATCCGGGACCAAACAGTGGCAAGTAGCAGATGTGATCGAGAAAGAAGATGGAACGGCCATCGTTGTATATGATGTTTCATTAAAACAATCCGTCGCTCTGCCTATCCTCATCCGGGATATTGAAAAAAGCAAAAAAAGTATCAAAAACGCAACGCTGACAAAAGTTTAAAATAGGTATCCTCAAAGCCTTCCTGCCACCAGAGAGATCAGGTAGGCCATTCATAACGGTATAATTACAAATGAAGAACCACACAGATAAATTTCTCCTGGGCTTCCTTGGTTTTGGCATTATTCTCTACCTGTTGTCGATGGGCTATGGACGGGCTCCATCTTCAGATTTTAGTGGAAATTCGTCGAACATAATTTCAATTTCAGATACTCCGATCGTCCGCCCTTTGACGGATACGATAGATGTATTAATATCTCCCGAAAGCTATACACTGAACGAAGAGACCGCTTCAGATACTTCGACCGTCCTTCCTTTGGCGGACACAATGGCTGTATTAGACTATGAAGAGGATTCATCCTCAGATCTTAGTGGAAATCCGTCAGACACAAATACAGATACTCCGACCGTCCGCCCGTTGGCGGATGCAATGGCAGTATTACAAAGGAAAATATCTCTCGAAAGCTATACACTAAAAGAAGAGACCGCGACGCACTGGAAGCTGCCCGATCATCTCGAGGAAATCTCTGGTTTGGCAATGATCAGAGACAACCGACTCCTGGCGCACAATGATGAAAGAGGGGTCATATTTGAGATCGATTATCAGAATGGATCAATCGCAAAAGCATTCCAACTGACGGATATGAAGAACCCGATTGCCAGTGATTTTGAGGGCATTGCAACAATTGATGACCAGATCTATTTGGTCACGAGTTCAGGGCGAATATACGAGTGTCGTGAGGGGGCTGCTGGCGAGTCCGTTCTCTTCAATGTCTATACGACTGGGGTCGGCAGAAACTGCGAAATAGAGGGCCTGGCGTATGACGAGAGCAAGCGGACACTCTTACTAATGTGCAAGGACGCTCGCAGTGCAGACATGGAGGGACAGTTGGCAGTATATCATTGGTCAATTGACGACAAACAGCTAAGTGTAGATGCACATACCGTAATACCTGTCGCTGAATTCTCTCGGCACATCAAGGGGAAAAAATTCCAACCTTCGGGAATCGAGCGACACCCGATATCGGGGAATTACTTTATCGTAGCTGCTCGTCAGGGGGCTATCGCGGAGATCACGCCGAGAGGTCAGATCATTGCAGTCAGAGAGTTTCCCGCCCAGTGGCATCGCCAGATTGAAGGTATTACCTTTGCTGCAGACGGCACACTAATCGTTTCCGATGAAGGCGCGGGAAGAAAAGCGAGACTAACCCTTTACCCGGTCTCGGATAGTCAATAACAGACCAAAGCTATTTCAAAATCGCTCATAACCAAAAAACAGGACACACAATGGCGCATTCAAAACCCAACCTGCTCTACATCCACTCCGACCAGCACGACCCTTATGTGACGGGCTGTTATGGAGATAAAGTCGTACAAACCCCCAACCTCGACAGCATCGCGGCAAACGGCGTTGTATTTGAAAACTGCTACTGCCCCTCACCGATATGCGTACCCTCGCGCATGTCCATGCTATCGGGGCGATACCCCTTTGAAAATGAAGTATGGACAAACGGACACATACTCAACTCGAGCATTCCCACATTTGCCCATGCAATGGGCGCGGGAGGTTACGACCCCGTGCTCGTAGGACGCATGCATTCCAATGGACCCGATCAGCTACACGGATACGCTCAACGCCTCGTAGGCGATCACGGCCCCAATCATTCCGGTGGCGGCGGCGTCAACCACGGGATGCTCTCCGGCACAGCAGGTCCTGCCCGCGTCAGCCTGACGAAATCGGGTATTGGGCAAAGTGCGTATCAGGTACACGACGAAGACGTAACCGCAGCAACCGTCGCGTATCTCGACCGCCTGGGCGTAAAAAAACGCGCGGGACAACCCGCCGAACCCTTCTCTCTCACCGTTGGCTTTATGCTGCCCCACCAGCCATTTGTCGCGCGCCGCGCCGACTACGAAAGATACGATGGTCGCGTACCTCCCCCGACTGTCTCTGTCCCCTTCTCCGACGACCTGCATCCCCACATCAAATCCTGGCGCGAACGCTGCGGTATTACAACCGTCACAGAAGCCGAAATCCACCGCGCGCGCACGGCATACTGGGCACTTGTGGATCGCATGGATTACATGATCGGGCAGATCCTCACAGCCCTCCGTCAAAACGATTTGATCGACAACACCCTCATCATTTACATGTCAGATCACGGCGAACAAGCCGGCGAACACGGCCTATGGTGGAAACAAACCTTTTACGAACACTCCGCCAAAGTACCCGCCATCCTCTCCTGGCCCGACCACCTGCCCGAAGGCAAACACTTTGACAACGTCATCTCTTCCCTCGACCTCAACGCCACCATGATCGACGCCATGCAATGCCCCGAACTCCCCCACTCTCGCGGGCGTTCACTGCTGCCTCTTATGCGCGGTGAAAACACATCCTGGGACAACCTCGCCTTCTCCGAATTTTGTCAGGACAGAGCTGGCGGGGGCGGTCCCTTCTCCGCCGAAGGTGTGTACCAGCGCATGATTCGGCAGGACGAATGGAAATTCAATTACTACCACAACCAGCCCTGCCAATTCTTCAACCTGAAAGAAGACCCCAACGAATTGCACGACCGCGCAAACGACCTCGCTTGTCAAAACCTGATCAGAGACTTCACTGCCCGCATCCTCGACGGCTGGGATCCCGACGCCATCGCAACTCAACTCGCCGCCCGAAACAGAGACTCCCGCATCCTCACTGCCTGGGCGCGCCACACAAAACCCGCAGACACGATCCGCTGGGACTTGCGCCCCGAAATGGATTATCTGGAATAGCGGTGCCTATGAAAACCGAACTCACCAGACTCGATCTGGCTTGTTGGGGCGGGTTTATGATGTTTGCCACCAGCGGTGTCGTCACCCCGATATGCCTGCCCGAAATATCCAGCACCCTGTCCATCTCCCTCTCTGAAAGCGGCGGTCTGGAAACCGCGCGAACATGTCTTTTGCTCGTCGTCTTAATCCTGTCCGGCATCCTCGCGCGCAAATGGGGCAAAAAACATTTTGTGACCTATGGGCAATATCTCCTCGCCATCGGCCTTCTCATGATCAGCTATGCCGACAGCTATCCCATGCTCATCCTGTCCCTCATGGTCACCGGCATTGGCGGTGGATTCACCGAAGCCCTCATCAATCCCCTAATCATCGACATTCATCCCAAAGACTCGGGCAAATACCTCAACATCACCAACGCCTTTTACCCCGTCGGCGTCATGGTCTCCGCGCTCCTCTTTGGCGAACTCCTGACCCTCGGTTATTCCTGGCGGCTCGTGTTTCGCATTGCTGCAGGAGGCGCACTTATCATGGGCATCCTGTTCCACCTATCGCGCTTTCCCATACCCGTAGCAGATCAGCAATCATCCAAACACCTGATAGCACAAATCCTCAACACGCCCAAATTCTGGCTCTTTGCCATCGCCATATTTTTGGGCGCAGGTATCGAAGCGGCATTCACATTCTGGAGCCGCAGCTATGTGGAAACCTATCTACAGGACATGCCCCGCGCCGGTGCAATCGCAGTCGTCGTCTTTGCGATCACAATGGCTCTGGGCCGCTTGCTTTCCGCAAAATTGTCCCAGATAATCAGCCTGAAAACCCTGATGCTCGGTTCCGCCATCCTCGGTGTCGTCGTCAGCAGCGGCATTCCCTTCTCCGACAATCTGATAGGATTCTATATTCTGCTCCTTTTCGCTGGATTTGCAACCGCCTGCTTCTGGCCTACCATACTCGCCGAAGCAGCGGAACACCTATCCTTTGATGCCACCATGCTCTTTGTAATACTCGCCTGCTTTGGCATTGCCGGATTTGGCATCATCCCCTGGACCATGGGGGTTATCGGTGACAGCGCTGGCCTGAAAGCGGGCTTCGCTGTTATCCCCGGCCTCTTTGTCGGCTTGATCGTCGTACTCGCCATCACAAGGCGTTAATCACTCCGGCGGCCAAACCGTCTCTTTCGTATATGCCTCTTTCAAATCGCGCCAATACCGCCTGCCTTTGTGAACCAGATTTGTCGGCGCGAACCGCTTGTTCAAACCTCTCTCGTGACTCGACCGCCCCGTATCGGTTCGATATTGCAACGTGAACCGCATCAATTGTGCGAGCAAATCAAAACGCACATCTGCATATTCTGGATCGGCCCAAACATTCGCGATCTCACCCGGATCATTGCGGTGATCGTACAACTCTCCCTCATCCACACTCTCGTAAAACACCAGCCGAAAATCGCGCGTGCGAATCGCCGACACCTTGCCACCGGGATTGCCCCAATCCCACTCGCAAAACGCCGCGTCTTTGCCATCTGCTGTACCATTCACAACGGGAATCAAATCGCGCCCATCGCGCCCATCGGGAATGGGAATATCGCAAAGACGACACAGCGTGGGATACCAATCGACCGATTCCACAATCGCATCACACCTCGCGCCCGATGGACCACCCGGATAGCGCAAGGCAAAAGGAATGCGGTGAATCGAATCGTAAATCCCAAAATTCTTGTGAAACAACCCGTGATCACCCGCAAAATCCCCGTGATCCGCGCAATACAAAACAATCGTATTCTCCAACTCCCCCACCTCGTCCAGATAATCCAGCACCCGCCCAATCTCGGAATCAATCGCCGTAATCAGCGCGTAATAACTCGCCAAACAACGCTTCAAGCGATCGGGATTGGGATCGGCCAGTGGATACCCGCCCCCATCGGCCAACCGCTCTTGCATAAACTCGGGCTTGCCGGCAAAGCGACGCTCAAAATAATCAATCGCACTATCGGGCAACACCATCTCATCGGGATTGTACATATCAAAATGCTCTGCCGCAGGCGCGATCGGTGCATGGGGCCTTTGAAAACTCATGTGCAAAAAAAACGGCCGACCTTCATCTCGCTCCTTCAAAAACGCCAGCGACTCATTACCCGTATAATGCTCAATCGAATGCTGATAGGGCAGTTTGGCCGGCGCACTGCCATCCATCGTATATTCCTGCCCGGGTCTGGCCGAGCCTTCTTCGTAAAAATCCGACAACCCCAGATCTTCCAAGTACTTAAAATAGTGCGTCTCGGTTGGATCCAAATGCGTCGCATCGCACAAATCCGTATATCGGATGCGCTCAAAACCATCTTCATCCCAACGCCGAACCATGTGCGCCTTGCCAATCACAGCCGTTTGATACCCGTATCTCCGAAACTGACACGCCAGCGTATTGGGATTCGCCTCGGAAATCTCCGAATGATCATTGCCAAACATCCGATGCGTATGACAATACTGCCCGGTCATAAAACAGATCCGCGACGGCGAACAAATCGGATTATTGCAAAAAGCATGTGTAAACACCACCCCCTCATCCGCAATGCGATCCATATTCGGGGTTCTGACATTTGGATGCCCGGCAAATCCCGCACAATTGGCATTGTGCTGATCCGACATCAGCCACAACACATTGGGTCTTCGCGCCATAAATTTCTCCTTTCTGTATGTGTTTGCAGACTATAAGACAAAGCATTAAATTAAGCAGGAATAATAAAAGGATTGCCAGGGCTATGACGTCCAGATTATCCACCTGTGCCGCGTTCATCTGCGGATAGATTTGGGGGGCTGGGCGGCATCCTGTTCATCCTTTCATCCTGACAATTCTGATTCTGACAGTGGTTGCATTTTGCAGAGGAAAAACACCATGTTTTTTGACAACATCGCGCTCGGTGTACCCAAAATTTTGCTCCCAAACCCCGAAATCGGCTGTAGCAAATGGGCAGTCATAGCTTGTGACCAGTATGTACACGACATATCGTATTGGGAAGAAGTCAAAAGCATTGTGGGAGACACGCCCTCAACCCTGGACCTCATCTATCCCGAAGTCTATCTCTACGACGACGATCACGAAGAACGCATTGCCCGCGTACACAACAACATGAAACGCTTTGTCACCGATGGCATTTTCCGCGACGAAATCGAAGGCTTTTTGCTCGTCGATCGCATGCTGCCCTCGGGAAAATCGCGCAAAGGACTCGTCGTAACCCTCGACCTCGAGCATTACGACAGCCGCAGCCAGTCCAAAACCCTCATCCGCACAACCGAGGGCACCTATCCCAAAAATCTCGAAGCGCGTTTTGAAGTTCGGGGCAACGCCTCCCTCGAATCGCCCCATATTTTAGTACTCATCGACGACCCCAAAAAAGAAATTATCGAACCTCTCTTTGAAGAAGGCCATCCCAACATCGTCGATTTCGAACTCATGATGAACGGAGGACACCTCAAATATCACTTAATCGAGAATAAAAAAGACATTGCGCGCATTGCCCAAAAACTCGCCAAACGCATTGAACCCGATTACATCCAGCAAAAATACGGTGTCGAGAACGAAACCCTCCTCTACGCGATGGGCGATGGCAACCACTCATTTGCCGCCGCGCAAAAAGCCTGGAAAAAAATTAAATCAACACGCAACAACAGGTCAGCACGACATCCAGCCAGACATGCCATGGTCGAATTGATCAATCTTCATGACGACGCGATAGATATAGAACCAATTCACAGACTGATCACCCGCGTTGATCCAAAGACCACATGCAACACCCTCGTCGCGCTGCTCAATGCATCGGGCGCCCGGGCGCGTCTGGAAAAAGTCCCATCGCCCGACGCGCAACAACAGCGCACCACAGCCCTATCATCTGCATCCACTCATTGCCTCCCCTATCGCGCTGCAGGAGACCTGGGCATACTCGTAATTGAAAAGCCATATCAAAGAACCATACCCGAAACAATGGAAGCCGCGCTCGACCTGTTCACGCGGGAAAACACCGAAGCCGAAGTCGGATTCATCCACGGCGAAGACGTAATCGACGACCTGAGCAACAAACCCGACGCGCTCGGCTTTTACATGCCACCCATTTCAAAAGACAGCGTATTCGAATCCATTGTTCGCCACGGCGCCTATCCCCGAAAATCCATATCCATTGGACACGCCGACGAAAAGCGTTACTATATGGAATGCCGAAGCCTTGTCCCTGTCAAACGATAATATATGATGATTTCAATTGCAATTCAGATGTAGGAGATATATGACTGAGATATACGACATGATCATTGTTGGTGCGGGACCGGCAGGCGCGACAGCGGCGTTATATGCCCATCGCGCGGGACTCAATGTCTGTCTGGTGGATAAGGCGCGATTTCCGCGGGATAAAATCTGTGGCGATGCGCTATCGGGCAAAGTCGTATCGATTTTGCACGAACTCGATTTGTTCGACAAGGTCGCGCGATTGCCTGGCGCGACCATTCGAGAAGTCGTATTTGGTAGCCCGAATCACGTGGATGCACGCGTGGATCTGCGACGGTATGATCATCAGGATCAGGCCACGGGCAAAATACTGCCGATGGAAGGATTTGTGATCCGGCGCGAGATACTGGATAATTTTCTCTTCCAAGAAGCGAAAAAAGTTGCGAACACCTGTTATGAGGGATTTGCCGTTAAAGACCTGATACGAGAAAACGAGCAAATTGTGGGTGTGCGCGGCGTGGTGGATGGCCGAGAACGCGAAATACATGGTCGCACCGTGCTCGGCTGCGATGGTTTTAATTCAATGGTCGCGCGCAAAGCGGGATTATACGCCCATGAATCCGTGCATTGGGTGGTGGCAATTCGCTGCTATTACGAAAATGTGGCGGAATTGGGCAATCAAATCGAGTTGCATTTTGTAGATGAAGTCTTGCCGGGTTATTTCTGGATTTTCCCATTGGAAAATGGGACGGCAAATGTGGGCATTGGCATGCGTCACGATGTGTTGAAGAAGCGAAGGGTGGATTTGAAAGTAGCACTAAGCGAAGTAATCAACCGCTCGCCTTATGCCCACCGATTCAAAAATGCGCGTCCAACAGAAGACCCGGTGGGATGGAATCTCCCAGTGGGAAGCACCCGCCGAAAAAGCTATGGGAATGGCGTATTGCTATTGGGCGATGCCGCGGGATTGATCGACCCCTTTACGGGCGAGGGAATTGGCAATGCGTTGTATTCCGCGCGTTTTGCTGTGGAGGCCGTGCAGGAAGCCCTTGCGGCAGACAATTATTCAGCGGCTTTTTTGAAGCGCTACGAAGACCGATTATGGGATGCAATAGGCGATGAATTGGCGACAAGTACGCGAATGCAAAAATTGGGACAATGGCGTCCTCTCCTCAATTTTACCATTCACAAAGCCGCACACAACGACAAAGTCCGGGATCTAATCTGCGGCATGATGGCCAATGCCGTCCCCAAAAAGCAACTCACCAATCCCCTGTTTTATTTGAAGCTATTGTTTAGTTGAACAAGCTGACCTAACCAAACGCCTTTTGCAAATACGCCAGATCGAGTTCGGGATAAACCGGGAATCGCGCGAGAAGATTGGCGATCCTCTGTTGGGCGTCTTCGAGTACACCGTCCTGGACTCTGTATTGGACCTTGCTAAACTGGCCCGCACTTCTGCCCTTCGTGAACTTCAATGGCCGTGCCTGGGTGAGTACATTGCCCATGACTGCGCCGATCTCCTGCATCTCTTCTGACCCCATACCAAGCGTCGTAAGCGCCGGTGTCCCCACCCTGAGACCACTGGTGTACCAGGGACCATTGGGATCAAAGGGAATGGTATTTCTATTCAGCGTAATACCGGCGTCGCGGAGCAGAGTCTCGGCCTGGCGCCCCGTAAGATTAAAGGGGGTAACGTCGATTCGAAGTAGGTGATTGTCAGTACCCCCTGTGAGAACTGTAAGCCCCGCATCTATACACGCCTGTGCGAGCACCTGAGCATTATCGACAATACTGGCGGCATAAGCACGAAACTCGGGCGTACTCGCTTCCTGAAACGCGACAGCTTTGGCCGCCATCACATGAGGCAGTGGACCGCCGAGCACCATTGGGCAGCCCTTATCGACCTGTTCGGCAAAATCTTCCGTACACAAAACCATACCCCCTCTGGGACCGCGCAGGGTTTTGTGTGTGGTTGTCGAAACGACATGGGCATGGGCAACCGGATCAAAATCACCCGCAAAAACTTTACCGGCCACCAACCCGGAAAAATGCGCCATATCCACCATAAAAACAGCCCCCACTTCATCGGCGATTTCCCGGAAAATGCGGAAATTAATTTTGCGCGGATATGCACTATAACCCGCTAAAAGAATCAAAGGTTTGACGGTTTTGGCCTGGTCGCGGATTTCATCGTAGTCGATCAGGCCAGATTCTTTATTTACGGAGTACTCATGCGCCTCAAACATACGCCCGGACACATTGATGCGATAGCCGTGCGTGAGATGCCCCCCGGATGAGAGATCCAGTCCCAGAAGCTTTTGATTGCCCAATTGTTTGCGAAGCGCGTCCCATGCTTCAGCCGAGAGATCAAATGGCGATTTTTTCCCCATTTTTTCGAGTGCAACATCTTGAACGCGCCCCGAAAGAATCGCCCAAAAAGCGACCATATTGGCATCTGCACCCGAATGGGGTTGCACATAAGCGTGATCCGCGCCAAAGAGATCGCACGCCAGTTTTGCAGCCTGGCTTTCAATCGCATCTACGTTGTCACAACCGGCGTAAAAGCGGTGATCGGGAATCCCCTCGGCGTATTTGTCAGTAAGCAAATTGCCCATAGCCAGTTGCGTGGGCAAAGAACAATAATTCTCGCTCGCAATCATCTTGAGATTCGCACGCTGGTCGGCCAACTCGCCCACAATATTTTTTGCCACATCGGGCGATACGGAAGCGACCTGTTCCAGCGCGGCCAAATAGGCGATAAACCCGGGATTTGGAGTGGGATTTTGAGACAAATAGTTGGCAAGAGGGCTGGACATGGATATTCTCCTCGTTTTTTGCCCGATACAAAAATAGCCCGGGCTGTGTGTGGATTTTCATAAGCCCAGGCGATCGGCTATCGGATGAAGAGCACTGCGCTTCCCCGTGGTCGATTCCACATTCATTCGCCAGTCACGCAGATCCTTGTCGATAATGAATATACAGAATTGCAGACCAAAGTCAACGGTTTGTTAGGGCGTAAAAAAACGCCATCCCCACAAAATGAGGGGATAGCCCGCAACAAAAATGACACGCGCAATAACACCCTCTATTGACGTATCGTGGAGATGAGGGGATAAAACGACAAAAACAACCGCCCCCGCAACACATATTTTCCCCAAACGTCCGTACTCGTAGGGAACCGGATAAAACCGGCGCACGATGAGATAGAGCAAAACCGTCATCGTGACATGCGCGATAAGCGTACTATAAGCAGCGGCAATAAATCCAATTTTGGGCAAAAGAAAAATATTGATAGCGATATTCACACACGCACCCGTCCCCACAATAAACGGCAGAGACCCCGCGCGCCCTTCGGCATATACACCCGCGGTGAGAATGATATAAAGACCGTGAAAGAAAAATGCCAGTCCCACCAGGGGCACAACCCGTATGCCTTCGAGATAAGTCTCTGCATTGTCACCGGCAATCAGAACGATAATTTCGCGTGCAAAAGTGGCTAAAATCAGACAGCCCAAAATGCCGAACAGCGTGAAATACGTAGTGACACGCGCACACATCTGCCGCGTATCTTCCTCTGTATTTTCATCTTCGGTTTCGTCGAGCACGGCAGGTGCCCAGGCCGAGCGAAACGCTTTAACCACAAAAAAAATGGGCAGACCGAGTTTATAGGTAATACCGTAAATACCCAGATCGTCGAGATCCAAAAAAAATCGGATCAGAAAGCGGTCAGATAGGCTAATGATAAGAAAGGAAAAAGCTGAGGGTACAAAGGGCAGGCCAAAACGCAGAAGTTCGCGCAACGCGCGCATATCAAAAGCTGGACGAATTAACCGCAGACCAACGGGAAACATGACAATAAGTGCAAAGAGAGAACTGATGAGATTGGCTTCAAAAACCGCGATTGGCCCCTGTCCGAGAATTGCGATAAAATAAGCGGTAAGACCGAGTTGTAGCGTGTGTTGAATCACCCGCACAATCGCATAGTGAAAGGATCTCTGACGAGCGCGACAAAGTGTGAAAAGGGGTTCTGACAGCGCGTCCAAAAGGACAACGGCGGCAATAAGTTCGAAGATCGCACTGTAATCCGAACTGCCCAAAAGATGATGCGCGAGACTCCCGGCATTAGTCCAGACCAGACTCGACAGAATAACACCTGTAGCGAACAGTGCCCAAAATGCGGCGCTAAACGCGGCGCGGTGTTTGTCGAGATCGGTCTTGCCAGATAAGAGGCGAATTAGCGCGGGATTGAGACCGAGAGAATAAAAAACCGCGCTAAATCCGATAAATGCAAATGCCAGAGACAAAATGCCATTGTCCGCAGGAGTGAGATGCCTGGCATAGATGGGCACGAGCAAAATGGACACTGCGCGACCGATCAGATCGCCCATGCCATAGACCGCCGTGTGTTGCGCGAGAGATTTGATTCGAGAGAACATAGTTAATCGCTCAAAGCATCGACATCGGATCGACATTGATCGCCAGGGTGACACCACGAGATCGGCGTTTATTGGGAGCAAATTGCGTGGCGGCATTTCGGGCGGCGGCATTGAGATGGCTGTGCGAATCAGACTTGAGCAAAACTTGCCAGCGATAGGTGCCCTGGATACGTGCGAGAGGGGCCTGTACGGGACCCAGAATTTCGACATCGGGAGGTGTTTGTTCGCGCAAAGCCTGCGCGATTATGCCAGCCGCGCGTGCAACTTCGTGTTCATCTTTGCCCTTAAAAAGCAAAAGCACCACGCGCCCAAAGGGCGGATAACCGAGACTCTGACGCGCACTGAGTTCTCGCTGTGCAAAAGTTTCAAAATCGTGGCCCTGCGCGCATTGCACGGCCTCGCCATCGGGCATATAAGTCTGAATAACGACTTCCCCTGGAATCTCGCCTCGTCCGGCGCGTCCACTGACCTGAGTGAGCAATTGAAATGTGCGTTCGCTGGCGCGAAAATCCGGCAGATGGATACTCGTATCCGCAGAAATAACGCCGACGAGTGTCACGCCGGGAAAATCGAGACCCTTGGCGATCATCTGCGTACCGAGTAAAATATCGGCCTCGCCTCGGGAAAATCGATCGAGTATGCGATCATGCGCGCCCTTGCGGCTCGTGGTATCCACATCCATTCGCAAAACGCGCACACCGGGAAACTGTGCTTCGAGGGTCTCTTCAACGCGCTGCGTCCCCACGCCCAGCAAATGAAAATTACTGCTATTACACGACGGACACGCCGAGGGTGATGGCTCAATATAACCGCAATAATGGCACAGCATCAGGCGTCGGGTCGCGTGATACGTCAGGGTCACCTGGCAGTGGTCGCACTGGATGCTTTGCCCGCAGTCGGCGCATTGAACCGCAGGCGCGTACCCGCGCCGGTTTTGAAGCAAGATGGTGCGTTGACCCTTTTCAATGCGTTCGCGCATCTTCTCTCGCAGCGGACGTGAAAACAAACTGCCACCTTCGCGTCGCATATCCACGAGTGTGACAGTGGGCAGTGAGCGATTGTCGACGCGCTCTGGCAATATGAGAGCGTTGAATTTTTGAGTCTGTGCATTGTGATGCGACTCGAGAGAAGGGGTTGCCGATCCCAGAACAATGGGCAGATTTTGCAGATGAGCGCGCATCACAGCGACATCCCGCGCATTGTAACGAGGTGCGGGATCGTCTTGTTTGTAAGAACCATCGTGTTCTTCGTCGATGATGATAAGGCCCAGATTTTCGACAGGTGCAAAAATAGCTGAGCGCGCACCAATAACAACGGCGCGTTTTCCCCTGCGAACCTCGCGCCAAGCATCGTAGCGTTCACCAGGGGACAATGCACTGTGCAAAACCGCGACGCGATCGCCAAAATGGGCGCGAAAGCGGCGGACGGTCTGCGGCGTCAGAGTGATTTCCGGAACCAGAACAATCGCGCCTTTTCCCAAAGCGAGCGCGTGTGCAACCGCCCGAATATAGACCAGTGTTTTGCCGCTACCCGTCACCCCGCGCAAAAGGTGAACCCGAAAGGCGTTTTCATCAATGCTTTGTCCAATCGTCTGGATAGCCCGCGCTTGATGGGGCGTAAGCGTTACATCCTCAGGCGGGGGAAGATCGACATCGGCATAAGGGTCGCGCACCACTTCGCGGTCAATAAAACATATCAAATTGCGCTTGACCATTTCTCTCAGTACGCCCGATGAAATCCCTTCTGCGGATAGTCGTGCGGTCAACAGAGGGCGATTTGCCGAACGCAGAAGGCGAATACACTGCGCCTGGCGGGGTGCGCGTTTTTCCAGTGTGGGCAATTCCAGGTCAAACCAGCGCGGATCATCGGGCACAAGTGCCACTGCACGCTGGGTCTTGGTTTTTACTGTTGGTGCTGACATCTTTTGAAACGCGACCAGAACACCTCGCCTCAAAAGGCCGTATATCGCGGGCTGTACGCCCTGTTTTCCAAGTCGTTTTTGAAGTTGTCGCATCGATGCCGAACCGAGTTCGCCCAATACAGTGACGACCTCGCGCTGACGCGGCGAAAGCAGGCGACTGATCGCGTCGTCAAAGTTTTTTTCAAGGGCAAAATGCTGCCCACTATCCAGATGAATACCCGATGGAAGAGCCGCAGAGAGGACCTCCGAGAGACTGCACAGATAATACCAGGCCATCCACCTGCACAATTCGAGCATCGGTGGTGTCACAAGAGGATAAGAATCCAGGATTTGGGCAATGGTCTTGACGCGATTGGAGGGCAGATCGCACGTTTCGCAAAAGCCGACGACAATACCCGTAACCCAGCGTTCTCCAAAAGGAACGAGAACGCGGTAGCCCGTTTGCAAATCGTCCTGTAGATCGTCGGGAATGCGGTAGGTAAATGTATCGAGGGATGTACCCAGGGGAACGATTTGTGCGAAAGGATGCGCCATAAAAACTATCGGCCTATCTGTGGGCCAGAAGGCGTGTCGCCGAGTTCTTCGACTTTGATGAGGGTGCGAAAAATAGTCAGGCGAAGACCGCGATCGGGTGGGCTGGCAACTTCGAGAGACTGGTCCTGCAGTGAAAGCGAAATCGAGCTGGCACGCTGTATCTCCACTTGAAAGCGGTCATGTGCCAGCCAGCGTTGCTGCCGCCCTACAGGAAGCACACCTGCAAAAACCCCGCGGTCATCGGCAGTAATGGATAGATGCGCGTTTTCTCTTGCAACGCCGGAAAGAATCATGATTTCTCCTTCGGCTATGCTGACGGGAATGGGCAAATTATATGTGCTGAGCACAACGGGTGCTGGTTGGAAAGCTGGCGTCTCCTCCACAATATCCGATGGCATCATCTGGTTTTCCGATAGGGGTTGCGATGACATAACGGACTCTGTGCTGTCTCGCTGTTGCATCTCTTGTGCGGATTTCGCGCTATCCTGCATTCCCAGCGGCATCTCCTCTTCGTAAATGCTCAATTGTTCGGGAGGGATCACCGATTCCGTGCTATCTGGTATTGGGAGAGGTGATGTAGTAGTATCGAGGGGGGCTGTGAGCGGTGTTTCCTCACGCGAGTTGAGAATGATGATCACCACTGCAATCACCGCGAATGCGAGCAATGAGATAAATATTTTGCTGCGATCTATCCCGCGTTTTGGAGGGGACTGTACTGTGGCCCGCTCACGCGACAGTGAAACGCTTCTTTCAAAGAGAATAAAGATGTCCCGAACATTGAGGTTGAGTGCTTGTGCATAAGTTTTGAGAAACAAACGCGCGTAGGCTACGGGCAAAAAATCGAATTGACCCGATTCAAGCACCTTGATAAACTCGGGATTGATCCGCGTGTGTTCATAAATATCACCGATACTCAAACCCAAATTTTCGCGCTGCGTTTTGAGTAATTCACCAATGTCTTGTTTTTTATCTGTCATAGGATGGTTGTATTTCCCGTTGTATTTTTAAATGTCTATCGCATCACTATTTTCGGGTATAATCGCCCAGAGCGATTGCCCGACCAGACGGTGATACAGGCTCCAAAAGCACGCAAGCGGCAAGCCCACCACATTGTAGAAGCAACCAGATATAGATTGAATAAATGCAGATGCACGCCCCTGCGCGCCATAAGCGCCAGCTTTGTCCATAGAATCCCCAGTGGCGACATAGCGTGCAATATCCTCCGATGAGAGCACGCGCATGGTGACGTGAGTAGTAGCAACCTCTGTAAGGGTCTGTCCGGTTTCCGTATCTGTAAGGGCCAGTCCGGTATAGACCTGATGGGTTTTTCCCGAAAGTTGCGCCAGCATGTCTTCGGCGTGTTTGGCATCATTCGGTTTCTCGAAAATCGCATTTTCCAATACCACAACTGTATCGGCTCCCAAAACGAGCGCGTGGTCAAAACGATGGACAACCGCCTTTGTTTTTCGCTGTGCGATTTCCCGCACATGTTCGGCAGGTGGCAAGATGGTATCCAGCGCCTCATTGGCATTGCTCGGCGCGATTTCAAACGGAATATCCAACAAGCGCAATAAACTCGCACGCCTGGGTGAGGCAGAAGCGAGAATCAGTTTCTTCATATCTCTGAGTCAATCATCAATGTAACGGGGCCAGTGTTGTGAATTTCAACCTGCATGTACGCGCCAAAAACGCCGGTTTCAGTGTGAATGCCAAAGGTGCAGAGGCACTGGACAAATTGCTCGTACATGGATTTGGCAATATCTGGTGGAGCAGCCCGATTAAAACTCGGACGGCGGCCTTTGCGGGTATCGGCGTGCAGGGTAAATTGAGAAACCACCAGCGCCTGCCCACCCGTATCGAGCAGAGATCTGTTCATTTTGCCCTGATCGTCTTCAAAAATTCTCAAATTTACACATTTCTCGGCAACATATTCCATATCTGAAAGACCATCGGTATCGCTAATACCCAGCAAAATCAAAAGACCGCGATCAATTTGACCAACGACTTGTTCTTCAACGCGAACCGTTGCCCTGCATACCCGCTGAATCAATGCCCGCACGCTACCCTCCAATGCTAAAAACGCCTATACCATTTATAACCTATTTGTGGCATGTGTGCAAGGCGAAAGATATAAGAGACGCGGCAAAACAGGTTGGCACCATCCCGGCGCAATCGCAAATAACAGGAACAAAATGAGCCAAACTACTTGTATTTTATTGAAGATATTCGTATTTTCGTACTGGTTATAAACCGCAATTTTCGACGAAGATCCGCACGAATGAGAGTTCATGGGAGCATCTGGTCCATCTCGGTCCTGCCCGCAGGACTACGGATGATTCCCATCAGCCTGTACTGAAAAGAGAAAAGAGATGAATCGAGGAAAAAGCTTACTCACGGCTGGTGCCATCCTTCTCATATCCTTGATTGTTGCCTACCTTATGGTCTGGCTTAAGCCCGAGCCGGAAATCCGATCGCTTACTTCCCGGGCACCTTTCGCAATCACGGCCCCCGCAGTGGTCGGCACCGGTGCAATTCCCGTGTACGGTGCAGGGACAGTTCGACCTGTTGCAAAGATAGATGTCGCTGCCGAAATCAATGGCAAGGTTATTTGGGTAGATCCGGCCTTTCAGAGTGGCGGACGAGTCCGAAAAGGGCAGGTTCTCTTCCGCATTGATGACGCCGACTACCGCAACAGAGTACAGCAAGCGCGTGCCAACGTGGCCGCGCAGCATGTCGCACTCCTCCGGGCGCGTGAAGAAGCCCAGATCGCACGCGCTGAGTACGCGCAATTCAGACGTGACCAAACGGACATAGCCGAAGCCAATCCCCTTGCGCTGTGGGAGCCTCAGATCGAGGCAGCTCGAGCCGCGGTGGCCAGAGATAGTGCGGTGCTCGCCGATGCCGAGTTGGCCTTGGCACGCACAAAAGTCCATGCACCCTTCAGAGGCGTCGTGCAGGCAGAATCAATAGATATGGGGCAGTTCGTGGTGGCTGGGCAGAGTGTAGGACGACTTTACGCGACCGATGCAGTAGAGGTGGTGGTTCCCCTCTCCGATGCCAACGCGGTTCTCATCCCAGGCCTCTGGGAGCTAAAAGCGGGCGACGGAGATAGGCAGGTCAGGGCCCGTGTCATCGCTGAATACGGCGATGGAAGCTACGCCTGGGAGGGCTATGTAGATCGAGCAGAAGCATCCCTGGACGAACAGACGCGGACTATTGACGTCATCGTGCGCGTTCCGAATCCCTTTGCGAGCGGCACCCGAGTTGAGGCGGCAGGCGTGGATCCTGGCCCGCCCCTTCTCGTGGGCAAGTTTGTGGAAGTGCAAATTGAGGGAATCACCCCAGATCGGTACTTCATCCTGCGGCGGTCAGCACTCAGGCCGGGCAACGAGATTTGGGCAGTACGCGATGACACGCGATTGACCATCGTCCCGGTGCGCGTCCTTCAGCGTTCCGATGATCAGGTGTTCGTAACCGGCACTCTGAAAGCCGAGCAGGCGGTCGTCATAGGCGGGATTCAAGTCGCAACCGAAGGCATGGCTGTGCGGATCGGAGGTGATCCATGAACCGAGAAGATGGTTCCGCACGGGAACGCCCCGGACCGATAGCTTACATGGCGAGCAACAGTGTAGCCGCCAATCTATTGATGTGGGCGATCATCGCCGCCGGGCTGGTGTCGCTGACCGGTCTCGATCGGGAAGCCTGGCCCACCACCCCTTTCTACCATATCGAAGTCTCCATGGCCTATCCCGGTGCCACACCGGAGGAGATCGAGGAGTCGATCGTCGTCAAGATCGAGGATCAGGTCAGCGGGCTCGATGACGTGAAGGCGGTCAAGTCCGTTGCGGCCCCGGGCATGGCCTCCGTGCGGGTTCAAATGGATTTCGATACGGACATGGCTCGGGCCTTGGACGATATCGAGTCTGCTGTCAATCGCATACAGTCCTTCCCGGCCGGTGCCGAACGTCCACGGTTCCGGGAGATGAACAACCGCCTGAGCATGATGCGGCTCATCGTCCACGGCGCCGTCTCCGAGCGCGCGCTGAAGGAACTGGCGTACCAGATCGAGGACGACCTCACGACGCTCCCCTCCGTGTCCCAAGTCGAGGTCAGCGGTATTCGGAAATACGAGATATCTATCGAAGTACCGCTTCATCGCCTGAGAGCACTTGGACTCACCCTCACCGACATCGCCAACACGATTCGTCGCAGTTCCCTGGAACTGTCCGCTGGCAGCATCGATACCCGGGAATCCCAGGTGAGGGTCCGCACCCTCGGACAGAACTACGACCAGCAGGATTTCGAGGAAATCGTCCTTCTCAGCGGTCGTGACGGCACGGTCCTGCGCCTTGGAGATATCGCCGAGGTCCGCGACGGCTTTCAGGAAACCGACCTGATTGTGCGGCACCAGAACCAGCCCGCTGTATTCGTCGAGGTCTATCGCGCCGATGGCGAGCAAGTAATGGATGTCGCCACCACCGTCCGAGAACACCTGGCTAACGAAGTGATCCCGTCCCTGCCCGACGGAGTGGGCATCACCATGTGGAATGACGAATCCCAAGTCTATGAGGAACGCGCCGATCTTCTCCTCAAGAACGGTATCCTGGGCCTGTTGCTGGTGCTGATCTCCCTCAGCTTGTTTCTCGAAATCCGGCTCGCGCTTTGGGTCGCCGTGGGCCTCGCCGTTTCGGGTATCGGTGCCCTCGCCATCATGATGGCATTCGACGTGGCGATCAACACCATCAGCCTTTTCTCCTTTGTCCTCGCCATAGGAATCATCGTCGACGATGCCATCGTCGTGGCCGAGCACATCCACTACGAACGCAAGCGGGGAACACCCGGAGTCACGGCCGCGATCCGCGGCGTACGGCGGATCAAAGTGCCGTTGACCTTCGCAGTTCTGACGTCGGTGGTGGCCTTCGTCCCGCTGCTGTTCATCCCCGGCGGCGTAGGTGAGGTGTGGCGGGCCCTGCCGATCATCATGATCGCCATGCTGCTGGTTTCCCTGGTCGAATCGCTGCTGGTGCTGCCCAACCACCTGTCCCACCTGCACGGCCCGGAGTGGGTGCCGGCCAATGCCTTCGACCGGTTCTTCGCACGGCTCCAGGGGCGCGTGGACGAGCTGCTGAACAGATTCGTGCAAGGGCCTCTGGACCGGGCCCTGCGGTTCGCGACGGATCAGCCCGGGGTGACGATGGCGGGGGCCGCGGGAATGCTCGTGTTGAGCATCTCCCTGTTGCCCGCGGGGATCGTTCCTACCACGCTGGCCGCTGATGTGGAGGGGGATATCGCGACGGTCGTCCTGGAGATGCCCGATGGGACGACCGCTTTGAGGACGTACGAAGTGGCGCAGGAACTGGAGGCCGCAGGCCACCGGGTCATCGAACGACTCTCGCGCAACCGGCCCGCAGACGCGCCACGGCTGCTGACCGGCGTAACAGTGACCGTCGGACAGGGCTCGAGACTCGAGGGCGGGCTCAATCCGGAGCCTACCCTCAATCCGGAAGCCAATATCGCCACCATCGAGTTCAAACTCCTGAGCGCCCAACAGAGAGAGATCTCCACCGGAGAGGTCGTGCAGGCATGGCGCGAGGAGGTGGGTGTGCTGCCCTATGTGCGCGGTATCACCTTCAGCGGCGCGGTCTTCGACCTGGGCAACCCGGTGGAGGCCGTGTTGTCGCATCCTGACCCGAAGCTGCTCGCCCGGATTGCAGACTCTGTGGTCGATGGACTCCGAGGAGTGGGAGGCGTCTACGACGTACGCTCGGATCACGCTCCAGGCATCCCGGAAATTCAGCTCGAGTTGCAGCCGGAAGCGCGAACCCTTGATCTCACACTTGACGACCTGGCCGGGCAGGCACGCGCCGCGTTCTTCGGCGCTGAGGCGGTCCGGGTGCAGCGCGGCCGGGAAGAGGTCCGGGTCTATGTGCGCCTGCCCGCCGATGAGCGGAATTCCATTACCGATGTCGAAGGTTATCACATCCGCACCCCGGGCGGGGCCGAAGTCCCGGTCATGAGTGTGGCTTCGCTGAACCCAGGCGTGTCGCCGCCGGCCATCCGGCGCAAGGACGGCCAGCGCGTCGTCACGGTCACGGCGGACGTGGACGCTGCGGTGATTTCCGGTGACGAAGCCAACGACATCCTGGCCAATTCGATCCTCGCGGACCTGACCGCCTTGCACCCTGGCCTGACATACAGCTTCGGAGGGGAACAACAACAGCAACTCGAATCCCTGGATGCGCTGTACCGCGGGTTCGCGGTCGCCCTGATCATGATTTTCGCGCTGCTTGCCATCCCTCTCCGCTCATATACCAAACCGTTCATTATTATGGCCGTCATCCCTTTCGGGTTCATCGGGGTGATCCTGGGTCACTGGGTCCTCGGAGTAGCCCTGAGCGCGGTATCCTTCATGGGCATCTTCGGCCTGAGCGGGGTGGTTGTGAACGATTCCCTGGTCATGATCGATTTCATCGATCAGAAACTCAGGGATGGCGCCCCGGTGCGAACTGCGATCATAGAGGGTGCCAAAGGGCGTTTCCGTCCGATCATGCTCACTTCTGTGACGACTTTCCTCGGCTTCACGCCCCTCATTCTGGAACGCGCCATTCAGGCCCAGTTCCTGATCCCCTTTGCCGCATCGCTCGGCTGCGGCATTCTCTTTGTCACGGCCATACTTATGATGGTCGTTCCCGCTCTTTCCACCATCCATCTGCGTCTGACTGCGTCGCGGGGCCGTTCCGGCGCCGGTACCGCGTAATGCACTTCATGATGCAGGGAGGCGAAAACCGATGGCTGATACTACCGAGGGTTTGACGACCCAACCGCTGACTTTGACTCAAGAACTCATCCTGATGCTCCTCAACGAGGAGACTGGCTACTTTCACCAGGTACCCGGCTGGCATTTGAACTGCGCCGTGGTCGGTGCGGTGCTCGCGGAGCTTTCACTCAGATCTCGCATCGACACGGACATGGAATCCCTGTTCCTTGTGGACGAGTCGGAAACCGGCAACCCTGCCCTGGACCCCATTCTGAAAGAAATTGCAGCCGAATCTGGTCAACGGGACGCCCAGTACTGGATTGAACGGCTCGCTCCCCGTGCGGAGTCGATCATTGATTCGGTTCTGGATCGCCTGGTTGACCTGAAAATCCTGGAATACCACGACGGCGAATTCTGGACGCTGGCTCCTACCGCTTGGCGTGGGGAACTGTACGGCAAGTCGGAAGAGGGCACTGCAGGCCAATTCATAAGAACGCGGATCAGCAGGGTCATCTTCACCGACGAGATTCCCGATCCGAGAGATGTCATCATCATCTGCCTCATCAATACCTGCGACGTCTTTCGTTTCATATTCCAGCTGGATGAGGAGGCCGAGAAGCGCATCGAGTTCATCTGCAAGATGGACCTGATCGGCCGCTCCCTGGCCGCTGCGGTCTCTCAGAACCTCGCCGGCCCGGCCCTTCGACGTCCTGCCCTTACCAGGAAGATTCCGACGGTTTCGCTGCCCAAGCTGCTGCTGAACCCGCACATTCGAGACGGCAACCTGAACGCGCTCTTCGGGAACCTTGCGGAGGAGTACGGTCCGGTGTTCCAGATCCGCCCTCCCTTCTCGTCGCCCATGATCTTCCTGGCCGGACTCGAGACGAATCGCTGGGTGCACAAACGCGGGCGCATGTACCTGAGAACGAGGGACTACTTCAGCGACTTCGAGAAGGTCTACGGTGCGTCCGGCGTCCTGCCCGCCCTGGACGGTGCCGATCACTTCCGGCTTCGCAAGTCCTTGTCGCCGGCCTATTCTGCCGGGAGGCTGGGAGGGCAGCTAGATCAGCTCTACAATCAGGGGCGCAAGTACATGGCGAGCTTGACGGTTGGGGACTCCTACCGCGCCACGTCCATGTGCCGGGAGATGGTGAACGCCCAGCTCTCGCCACTGTTCATCAGCGTCGATACCCAGGACCTCATGGACGACCTGATGAAGTACAAGGAACGGGCCCTCAGCGTGCACATCGCCAAGCTCCTGCCCGGATTCACACTGAACACCCCGGGCATGAGACGCCGGGCGAAAGCCCTGGATACACTGATGCAGCGGGTCCAGGACATCCATACCCCTGCCCAACGGGCGGACAGCCCGCGGGACCTGGTGGACGATTACCTCAGTCTGCACGCGAGCGACCCGCAGTTTCTCCCGGAGTCCAACCTACTGTTCGCCTTTTCCGCGGCCTTGATTGCCAGCGTGTACCTCGGCGATACGTTCAGCCTCATAGTCTACGCCATGGCGTCGCAGCCCGACCTCTACGCCAGAATCCAAGCCGAAGCAGATGCCTTGTTCGCCAAGGGCGACCCTGAAAGAGAGGACTTCACCCCCGCCAACATCGACGTGACGCACCGCTTCCTCATGGAGTGCCTGCGCATGTACCCGATCGTCTCCATGTCCATTCGGAACGTGATGAATACGTGCGTGGTCGAGGACTACGAGTTGCCCGTGGGGGAACGGGTCCACATTGCCATGACCGCCACGCATTACATGAGCGAGGTCTTTCCCGACCCCTACAAGTTCGACATTGACCGCTACCTGCCGCCGCGCCATGAGCATCGCAGCCCCGGGTACGCCCCGTACGGGCTGGGTACGCACAAGTGTCTCGGCACCCGGTGGATGGAGTTGCACCTGGCGGCCAACTTGCTGATGCTGGCGCACTATTTCAAGATTGAGGTGTCGCCGGCGAAGTACAAGCTCCGTTTCAGTCCATTTCCGTCACTGAAACCGAGCAAGAAGCTGAAGTTCCGCATCACCGAGCAGAGACGGGAGTTGTTCGCCTGACGACATGGCTCCTTGTGGGGCCAGGAGGGAACCACCAAATGCGACTGGGCAAACTATCGAGAGAGCTGAGAGACGCGTACCGGGGATCGCGCGTCGCACGTCGGGTGCAGCACTTTGACGGCTGGCTGCGACGGGCGGCGGAGTCCGGTGGCGCGGGCGGGTACGATCACACTGAAACTGTGAAAGACTATTACGACCTTTGCAGCGGGTTCATGGTGTGGGGCTGGGGCGAGTCCCTGCACTTCGCGCCCCTCACGCCTCATGAGAGCCTGGAGGAATCCAAGGTCCGGCATCAGCGGGTGATGATCTCCAAGCTGAAGTTGCAACAGGGTATGACGGTGGTCGACGTTGGTTGTGGAGTCGGCGGCCCCATGCGCCGCGTCGTCCGTGAGGCTGGTGTCAGGGTTGTAGGAATCAACATCAATGAGATCCAGTTGGAACAGGCGAAAAGGTTGAACGCCGAGGCAGGGCTCGACCACATGGTCGATTTCGAGACGTGCAGCTTCATGGACATGGACACCATCGAGGACGACACCTTCGACCGGGGTTATGCCATAGAGTCAACGTGTCATGCGCCGGACAAGCAACGCTCCTTCGCGGAGATATTCCGCGTACTGAAACCCGGTGCCCTGTTCTGGGGGCAGGAAATGTGTCTGACGGGCCTGTTCAATCCGAAGGACTACCGGCACCGGGCCATCAAGCAGGATCTCATGCGCGGCATTGCGCTGAACGACATCGCCACCTTCGGGGAAGTGAATCACGCGCTCGAAGCCGCGGGATTCCACGTCATGGAAGGGATGGACCGGGACGTCCAGAAAGGACCCTCCACACCCTGGTATCACCCCATGAAGAGTCGCCACGGGACCTTGGGCAACGCCTTGCGCAGGCTTCCCTGGGGCCGCAAAGCGGTCATCGCAGGATCGAAGCTGGCTGAAGTACTGCGGCTGTTTCCGAAGGGCTCCGCGGAAGTCGTCCGACTTCTGGACCGGACCGCGGAGGCTTATATCGCAGGCGGCAAGGCGGGTATCTTCACGCCGCTGTACTGTTTCTTAGCTCGTAAGCCTCTTTAGGTCCGGGTGATGGTTTCTGACGCGCCGCTGTCCCCGGTTGCCGTTTGCGAGGTCAGCCCCGTGCTCTCTTGAACCGGCAGCCGTACATGATGCGCCCGTAGTGGTTGAACGAACGCTTTGCTACGGGATCGTCGAAGTGGTAATCCGTTCCGATCTGTCTTGCGGCGGCGAGCCCGGTGATGAGGCAGGTTTCCTGACTGTTGATCAGCGTGTGAGCGCCGCAGTACCACGTTCGTCTCTTTCCCTGAATGAATCGGAACAAGTTGACGAGCAATGCAACCTGACGCACGTCATGGACAATGTGTTGAAACCGCTGCTTCTTGATGATCTTTCGTTCTTCAATAGGGCTTACCGCGTTGTAAGTTACCAGACAAGGCTTGTCAGACCGATTAGCCCAGGGCTGCTGGTTGTGCATGATGTACGTGATTTCATAATTGTCCGGCCTCGCACCGTACAGTTCGATATGATTGCTCCGCGTTGCCAGCGGCTTCACTTCGTTGTGGGGAAGGACTGAGGAGTCCCAGTGGGCGACCGCAAGCTGGTGGGTGTCGCGGTCGTAACGTATCGACGAGAGAATATAGCGTTCAAGCCTGGTGGGTCTGTCGAGAATCTTAAGCGTCTGGTCCGCATTGCATGCAAAAACCACCTCGTCAAACGTCTCCCGCACACCGTCTTCATCCTCGACCACGACACAGGATGCCCGCCGATACACCTTTGATACAGGCCGGTTGAGATAGATATTGTCCTGAAAGTTGGCCGACAGGTTCTCGTAGATGCGCCGTGTTCCCTGGTCCCACGTCCACATGGATGTAGCTGTTTCGATGTCGAAGAATTCGAGATACCTCGAAAAGAGTGCTGCAGGCAGATCGAATACGTTCGTTGCCAGAACGAAATTGAGGAACATGGGTTTCAGAATCTTGTACCTGAAGTCTCCGGAAAATCTTCCCAGATTCAGGACAGTCCCCATGCTGATGTAATTGAACGGGTTGAGAGCGTTCAGCAATCTGGACTGGGAACGGCTCAGCCAACCAAACCAATGCAGATGCCTCAAGACTCGTTGGAACTTCGCAATCTCGGACTGTAACTGCTCCTTGATATCGGAATCGAAATCGTGAGCGTAAACACCGTCCCTATACTTCACGCTGTAGCTGAATCTGGTGTCGATCAGCTTGATGCCGAACTTCTCCATTAACAGCAGGATGTGGTTATAGACCGATGGGATACAAGCGGTGACGGAGATGTCGAAGGGAATCGAACTGCCGTCATCTTGAGGCATATCGACAGTAACAGCATTCCCGCCAATCTGTCCCTGGGCCTCGAACAGCCGAAAATCAAATCGGTCCGGGTGATGATGGAGTGCCCATGCGGCCCCCAGCCCTGAAACGCCTCCACCAACAATGGCAATTCGCCGTGGCATTATCTCTGCCTCCCTGTTGCTTTGGTGTTTGGTGGTGCTTCGAAAATCTCATGTTTCGTTTTCTTGCGAAATTGGCTGTTCAGGATAGAACTGCCGACAATATCGACGGTATTTCCCTATGGGGCCGTCAGCCCGACACAGCCTGGGAGGAGACCGATACTGCTTCCTTTCCCAGATCACCACATCCTGCCGGACATCCCGTTTCTGTTGTGACATCAAAAAGCGATTCATCAGCCTGTGGCGCAGCTTCATCGGCAGAAACCCCAGACCTGAGATGAATCGCCGGGGCTTGCGGATCTCCCGCAGTTGGCTGACCAGTACAAGATCGATGAGGGTGCCGTCAATGGGCGTTGCAAGTACCCACAATCTCGCATTCATATCGATAGTCTTCTCGTGAATTTCGACGAAGGAGTAGCCCAGTCCATAGACGTGGGTGATGGCCGAGGTTTCGTACACGAGATCCTTTACACCCAGGATCTTGCGAACGCGTTTGAAGTCGAAGCAACTCTTCAAATAGGCACCATCTACCGTTACCGAACCGATCGGATTCACATTGTCGTAACCATGCACGTAGGCCAGATGTCCCAGATCCACGGAGTTCTCTGTCGTTTCCTGGGGATGGCCTCGGAATCGGAGGGTGTGGGATCGCAATTCGGACCACTCCGCGTCCTCCGTCGGTTTAGCTGGCAACTCCCACTGCGGCGGCCGACCGCCACTCCCAAACCAGGCGAAAACCATGCCGAGGATCTCTCTGATCTCATATACTTTCAGTCTCGCGGCTTTGGGAGCCGGGGCGTTCGGAGTCGCAACGCATTGGCCGGTCGTATCGTACTCAAACCCGTGAAACGGACAGACGAGGCGACCGTTGCATACCTGGCCGCCGACCTCCGGCCCCAGGTGCGAGCCCAGGTGCGGACATACCGCGTCGGCCACACAGACACGGCCTGCTTCGTCGCACCAGACGACGATTTCTTCTCCCAGCCACGTCTTCTCGATCAGTTTCTCTCGCAGAATGGATTCGCGACTTGCGACGAAATACCACCCATCGGGGAACGGCGGTAGCGCACCCGCGTCATTCATGGCCGGTTGATCAGTACTTCTGGCTCGTAAATCCGCAGATTCTGTCAAAGACATAAAGATCTCATCCTCAGGAGTTTCCCAAAGGCACCCTGAACAGCGCCGATGTTATGAGATATCCCCATGCAAAATCACCGAAATCTATAAGCCATTTACGGCAGGTGGACAAGGTGAAAGATTTTATATTCCAAATCCGCCGCGTCGGTGCTCAAACTTTATTTGCGGGATGTCCTTAATATTGATCTTAAAAAAGAACCCCTTATTAAAACCCGCGGGATACCACGAAAATCGCGCTTCCCAACAGTGCAGGTCGCGGTAAAGCGATAGGCTTTGCGCCGAGATTTTGGCATCGGGTAGAACATCGATATTGATCGAATAGTCAATTCTTATAAATTGGCGAGGATTGATACCAACATCTGCTTTGATCCAAGATGTTTTGCTCGTTGTATTGCCGAACCGCCGCATCGCAATATAGTGCGAAAGATTGAATCGCCACGGCTGGCTGGCACCGCCGAAATCGCTGTACAGATCGCGTTCAAAGCCAAAATCTGCGCCATATCCCCCCCTGTATCCACCACCATACCCATCGTCATATCCGCCGTCATATCCATCAGCAATAGCGGACTGTATAACCCTATTGCCTCGTTCACCTTGACCACCAGAAAAACGGAAATTGGAGGTAATAGTCAGGTTCTGCATGCGCGGATGCAAAAGCGACCGCTGGCCTGTACTGTCATAGAGCGTATGGGTCATCGCAATGCGGACATCCACGCGGCGATCGGGTTTGAGAGACGCGCTGGTGCGAAGTGGACGCCATTTTTGTCTCGGCGCGTTAAAATCGTACCCCATTGACAGATTGAGAGTCGCCAGAGTAAAGCGACGCACATCGTCGTCGCGCTGAGTTTTGAGTTCAAAAGTATTGCCAATATTAAAATTTATGCTGCGTCTGGCATCGTCCCATCTGCGATTGCCTCCAAACCCCATTGTTCCTTGAAAGATGCTTCCCGATTGGTTGTAATTGAAATTGAGCCGGGGCTGAAAGCGATGCCGAATGCCGCGCAACCGACCAATTTGCGGTTGGAATATGCCGTATAATGTCGTACCCGAAGACAGTGCCGCGTTGTAAGACGTGCGTCGGGTTGTAGAATCGGTATCGCTATATATAAATTCTTCGCCAAAATTAAAGCCCGGCGTGAGATCGAGCCAGCCCAGGGGGCGGTGTTGGCTGTTGACGGTGACGCGATTTTGAAGAGAGACGCGCTCCGTATTGGGCGCAGGATCGGGATTGCGCGCAAAGTTATTCGACAAGGTGCTCGAAAAACCGTAATAAAAGGCGCGATACCACGGTCCTGTAGCAGATGTCATTTCATTGTCGCCAAATATGCGGCGTCTATTTTGCCGAAAGCTGAGGCGGGGAAAGCCCTGAAAGCTATTATTTTTTGTCCTCAGGTCGCGGTAATACGTCAGACTACCATCAATGCTACGCCCGGATTCTGTCCAGCGTTTATCAAAAGAAAAACTGGACCTCAGTTGCCGATTGAGATAGCGATAGAGATTATTGCTATTGCGTCGGTCAAAGTAGGTACTGGTCGAAAACTGCCCGCTCCCCCTGATATTGGTCGTGGCGTTGATGCGTTGCTGGTGTTGCAAATTAAAGCGCCAATTGTGAGCCGTCGCATCGCCAGAGGTATCGTGGTCATATCCGATATCCATTGAGCCGCTAAACCGATTGCGCCTGGCATAGGCAAATCGCGATTCGAGCAAAAATCCACCGCGCTCGCGCAAAGTGCTCTTAACCGTGGCATCCCAGTATTCACTCGGCGCAAAATAATATCCCAAATTGTGAACAAAAATGCCATCTCGGCTGTTACTACCCACGCCTGGCGTGAGCAAACCCGATTGCCGCCCACGCTTGACTGGAAAAACGAAAAAGGGAACCCAGAAAACGGGAATCGGGCCAATGCGAAAGGTGACAGACCGCCCAATCGCTTTGTCGTCTTGCAAAATACGCACATTTTTGCACAAAAAATCGTAGTGTGCATGGTCGCGATCACAGGTACTCAAAGAGAGATTCAGTGCATTCAGTGCTTTTAGACCGTCGAGTGCAATACGGGCACCGCGATAGTGTTTGCGCTGATGTGACGCGCGTCCATCTCGCACGCTACCGCGTTCTGTATCGAGGTCATAGACCATGTACTCACCCGATATTTTCTCGCTACCGCGGGTAAATTGGGGTGGTCCCACGGTTTTTGCCCCGGTGGAATCGGGCAATGCGCGTGCTGTGACGTGCCGGGTGTTTTGATCGTACGTGATATGACCGGCTTTGAGTTGCAGATCGCGATAGCGCAAGGTGGCATTGCCGGCCAATTCCACGCGCCTGGCCTGCACATGATAAACGACCTCGTCGGCATCAAACACTATAGAATCGCCAGCGGCTTTTTGCGGCAAAACGGGTTGGCACCACCCCGGCGCAATCGCAAATAACAGGAACAAAACGGGCCACACGGCTTGTGTTTTATTGTAGATATACATAATTTTTAGAAATGTTTGCGGATTTTTTGGAGTACAAACGTAAATTCGAGGATTGGAAAAGTCAACAGGGGTTCCACGACGGAACCACTGGATTAATGCTTGGCTTCCTATCCTCTATAAAGAAGAAAATACCTCAATGGTTCCGTTTTTATTGATATATTTCAGCGGAACCTGTATCTTTACTTTTCGCGGCAAATATGCGGACGTGGTGGAATTGGCAGACACGCCAGATTTAGGATCTGGTGGGGTAAAACCCGTGGGGGTTCGAGTCCCCCCGTCCGCACCAAAGAACAATCAGACGATGCGAGGCCCCACTCCTTGAATCGCTGGCGCGAAAACTCCCTTTGGGGAGCTTTTTTATTTATTTAACAGATCCGATAACAATAAAAACAATGTGAAAGCGAGGAATTTGTGGCAGCATTTTTGAATCACGATCAAGTAAGAGCAATTCGAGCGGAATTTGGCACCCCGGTTTATGTTTACGACCAGCGTACGCTGGAAGCACAGGCCAAGGCAGTGTTAAACTTCCCCAATGCCTTTGGACTTACTGCGCGCTATGCGATGAAAGCATTGCCCAACAGCACCGTAATTCGCATCTTAACGCAAAAGGGATTGCACATCGACGCCAGCAGTGGATATGAAGCCGAGCGCGCCATGCGGGCCGGTGTGCCTGGCCATCACATCATGCTTACGGCACAGCAGATACCAAAAAATTTGAAATACTTGATCGATCGTGGTGTGATTTTTAATGCGTGTTCCCTGAATCAGTTACAAACATTTGGTGAGCTTTTTCCAGGGCACCCCCTCTCCGTGCGTATCAATCCCGGCATGGGATCTGGGCACAGCAAGCGCACCAATGTGGGGGGACCTGCGGCGAGTTTTGGAATCTGGCATGAATATATCTCCGATATCCATAAAATTTGTAAACAGCGCGATTTGACAATAACGACCATGCACACGCATATCGGATCGGGCAGCGATCCCGAAGTGTGGGAGCGAGTCGCGTTGATGTCATTGAAAATTTGCGTTGGATTTGAAAACACCACCACATTGAGCCTGGGGGGTGGGTACAAGATTGGGCGCATACCGGGCGAAGTATCGACGGATTTGCAGGTAATCGGACAACATGTGGCCGAAGCCTTTGAAATGACTGCGAGACAAACCGGACGGCCGTTGCGTTTGGAAGTGGAACCCGGCACATATCTGGTCGCAAATGCCGGCGCAATCGTTGCAACGGCGATTGATGTGGTAGATACCGGGAAAGACGGGTACAAATTTATCAAAACCGATACCGGAATGACCGAAGTGATTCGCCCGAGTATGTACGGGGCACAACACCCCATTGAAACCGTACCTGCCCAGGCGGAGAAACGCGGATTTGACGAATATATTGTGGTGGGACATTGTTGTGAAAGCGGCGATGTGCTAACCCCTGCGCCCGACGATCCCGAAGGACTACTACCCCGGCTATTGACAAAAACAAAAGTGGGAGACGCAGTGGTCATTGGTGGAGCGGGTGCGTATTGTGCGGGCATGTCGTCTAAAAATTACAATTCCTTTCCCGAAGCAGCCGAAGTATTATTGGACAGAGACCGCGCATTGCACTTAATTCGGAAACGCCAGACACTGGATCAGGTCCTGGAAAATGAAATTGTACCGAATTTTTTGACCACTAAGAGCTAATCTATGACTTATGACGCAATTGTATTGGGTGCAGGAATCAATGGATGCGGCATTGCTCGTGAACTCGCCGAACGCGGACAACGGGTGCTGGTACTGGACAAAGGCGCGATTGGCGGGGGCACATCGTCCAAATCGTCGCGATTGGTCCACGGTGGATTGCGCTATTTGGAAACGCGGCAATTTGGGATGGTACGAGAGGCTTTGAGTGATCGTCTGGAACTTTTGGGACGCTATCCCGAACTGGTCTCAATGCGACCGTTTTATTTGCCGATTTATCGCAAGAGCCCGCGTCCCGTCTGGAGGTTGTGGACGGGTATCAAGCTCTACGACGCACTGGCTGGACGGCACAATATCTATCGGTCACGTAAAGTCCCTCGAAAGCGATTTGTCCGCGAATTTCCCGCATTAAAGCGAGAAGGAATTCGGGCAGTACTACGCTATTACGACGGCAAGACAAACGATCTCGCACTCACAAAGCGCGTAGCAGAAGACGCACAAGAACTGGGATGCGTATTTCGCGAAGGGATAGACGTTCAACACGTGGCCTGGGAGGAAACTGGATTTGCCCTGTTGGTCGGAGAAAAAAAATATCGCAGTCACATCCTGATCAATGCAACGGGACCGTGGATTGATGAAGTCATAGCGCGCTATCAGTTCCCCTCGCGCTTTCAGATTCGCAAAGTGAGCGGCATTCACATTTTTGTAGATAAACTGCTCACACCCCACCCCATGTTTTTACAAACCGAAGGTAAACGCATCTTTTTTCTCATACCCGAACCGGAACGCGACCAGACAATAATTGGCACAACCGAGCGCGAAGAGCGAGGACGAGTAGATGACGTCGTGATTCAGGAGGAAGATATCGATTATTTAATTCGGGCAGCAAATGCGTACCTGACTCCAAACCACCAACTTCAGCGCGCGGATATCACAGATGCCATTGTGGGCGTTCGTCCCCTCGTAGAAAAAAAAGGCGACGCAACCGCGCTCTCGCGGGAATATGAACTGGACTTGCACACGCGTGGACAAACCCAATTGCTCAATATATTCGGCGGAAAACTGACGACGTACTTATCGCTATCGCGTCGCGTCGCCAAAACACTCGGCATCAAAGAAATCGCATCGATGGCACTACGCGCTTAACCGGAGAAAATAGATGCTCAAAAAATTAGACAACTTCAAAGCAGCAGTTATGCCCAAGCGCAAATCGGGCTTCTGGCAAATGGCGGGACCGGGTGCCATCCTGGTCGGACTATCCATAGGAGCGGGCGAAATCATTGTGTGGCCTCTTGTCGTCGCTGAATACGGCGCGAGCATGATCTGGGCTGCGGTACTCGGTGTGTTTTTGCAAATGTGGATCAACTTTGAGGTCGGACGATGGACAATCGCCACAGGTGAGACAGTATATACGGGATTTGCGCGCGTGTGGCGAGGCTTTGCACCCCTGTTTATTTTCATCACATTATTCTCCTGGATCGCCCCGGGATGGGGACGCGCTTCGGGATTAGCCCTCAAAGCACTTCTGGTCGGTCCCCATGGTTGGGGGTCGGACACATTTTGGACCGTGATTACATTTATCGGTGTCGCACTAATATTGTTTGGTCCCAAGCTCATTTACAATTCAATGGAAAAAGCCGTTGAACTGATGGTGGCGATTGTCACCATAGGATTAATTATGGTGGCTTTTGCCGTGGGCACGGCAGAAACGTGGATCGACCTGGGAAAAGGAATCGCGAATATCGGTTACAAAGATCCGAATATGTCGGTAAAAGCGCTATTCATCGCGATCGTATTTGCTGGTGCCGGGGGAACGGCAAATTTGTTTTACACCTTTTATCTGCGCGACAAACACATTGGCATGGGCGCACATGTGCCAATCATGCAAAATCCATTGCGGGGCCGTGCAGAAGCCATACCATCTACCGGATTTGTATTTGAAGAAACAGAAGAAAACGCAACGCGGTACAAGGCGTGGTGGAATTATATAAAAAAAGATCAGATGTTATTTTTCTGGGGATTAAACTCCATTACAATGATGCTGTTCATCTTTGGATCGCTCGCAGTTCTGCATCCCCAGGGCATCGTGCCCGCGCAAGGCACACTGATCTGGGATGAAGCCGCTATTCTGGGCGAAATTTGGGGCGACATAGGCCGCGTGATTTTTCTCCTGGTAGGGCTGGCAACGCTATTTGGCACACAACTCGCCCTCGTAGATGGGGTCGCGCGGTCAATCGCAGACATTGTATATACCAATTTTAAGGGCGCGCAAAAACGAGAACTGAACTGGTGGTATCTTCTCGTCGCGGGAATATGGATTGTGGCCGGATGTGTGATCACTTTTGTGATGGAACAATACGGTGTAAGCGAATTGGGCTTTCTATTTAATGCGGCTTATATGGGCGGATTTGCCATGGCGATTTACGTACCGCTGATGTTGTACATCAATTATCGATACTTGCCAAAAACCGCCCGACCTGGCAAAGGATGCACCGCGATGATGGTAATTGCATCGCTGGTCTATGTGGTATTTGCCATAGCCTGTATTCTATGGGAATTGGGAATTGTATAGGAGACCTTTATGCCCAGAGAGCCAGAAGCATCGTGGGAAAATGGGATTCGCAGCGTGCGCCGCGATGAAATGGGGCGTTTGTGTCAGCTACTCGACAACGTATTTTTCGAGGGGCTGTCAGATATGCAACCACACGCCTTCAATGACGATAATATGCACAATTTGCGCGTAGTCGTGGAAAACGGTGAAGTCGTATCGCACATCGGCACAATTCGGCGAAACATATCCATTATGGGATGCACACTCCGCGTAGCGTCTCTGGGAGGGGTAGCGACTTGCGAAGCCCATCGGAGCAAGGGCCATGCCACGGCACTCTTGCGAGATACCATGCGCCACTGTCGCAAAGATGGCGTGGATTATATCCTGGTGTCGGGATATCGCAACATGTATCACCGATATGGATGTCGATATGTAGGGCGAGACTGGATCTATCACATCTCGCGTGAGAGAGCAACCGATTTTGACGATACTACCTGGACGATATCACAGGCATCAAAAGCAGATGTCGAAACAATTGGAGCCATTTACCGGCGCGAACCCGTACGCTGGTTGCGCCCGCCTTCGGATATCGCCTTTGGCATAGATGGATGGGTGCAGAACCGCCCGGCAAAAACCTACCTGATCCATCGGGATGATCAACCCGTTGCTTTTGGGGTCATACAACAGGCGCGCGAGCGAGATGATGGACAAGTGTACTTGCTCGATTACGCAGGTGAGCGGTCTGCAATCGTCGGCGCATTGGGCAAATTTATCGACAATCAGCATTTGAATCGGCTGTCTTTGCACGTCAAAAGATTCGACAAAGTATTGCGCGGCCTGCTTGAAGCCCGCGATTTGACAGGTGAGCCAGCCAATCTGCCCGGCACGACGATGATCATTCATTTTGAACAGTTGCTCGAAAAAATGCGCCCCTATTTTGTCGAGCGCGTCGGAGAACACGCTGCCCAGGGGTTGGTATTTCGGGAATCAGGTGATGAATATCACATCTACTACGGCGGCGACCGCGTGGTGGCCGAAAGCCGAGGTGCAGCAGCACAGCTAATTTTTGGTACACTGGAAGGAACTGAGAACGCGATGTTAGATGCAGGCGGACGCGCCGGTGATATCTTGCGCGCCTGCTTGCCGATCCCTGGGGTTTGGTACGGGGTGAATCATCTCTGAGTTCGCCAAATAACTGCTCCGCATCTCAAACTCTATTTTATCTTGCTATCTGATATTGTGTGCCTTATACTTACGGTGCATATCGGATTCTCACAAACAGTAAGGATATTTTCATGACAGCTCCAGATGGTGATTCCGCAGATATACTCTATGAGCAAGTCCTCGATAATGCGCGTCGAGAAATTGAAGATGCATTGACTATAATAGACGAATTGCGCCAATCAATCCGTCAGGTGGAAGCTCGAGTTGAAGCCGCTCAATCGATTTATAACGCCGTTACCGCGAGATTGAATCTGGAAGATGAACTGGCCGAAGAAGAAATACACCTGGACACCTTACCACCTGTTGAGCTACCTGAAGTAACGCCGGAACCGTTGCCGCCATCCGAACCACCCGAACCGAAAGAACCCGCGGCGGACGATGAGGCAGAATCCCCATCTGAACAAGATGACGATCCAATGCTCTCTGAGGCTGAGCGTGCGCTTATCAGTGAACATCTGCTATCAAAGCGCAGAGGATAAGCTCCTACATATTTATCAGGTTAATAGAACAGGGCTTCGCATCTTGCAGCATTCCCTGTTCTTTGTATTTTAGGGGAAGGCTTCTATAAAATGCAAACACACCAATCGAAGGAATTTTTATGAGCATGTGTGACACGGAGAAATCCGTTGACGAGATGGACGCCCGGGAACGGGCACGCTATATTGACGATCTGACGCCCAGAGGTGGTTTATATACCGAAGTACAGCGCGAGGTACATCCCCAGTCGAACAGCTCGTGGCGCGTATCGCCCGACCCTTGGTGGCTACCGCCTCCGGTCCTATCACACCTTGAGGCATTGGGACAGCATCTCTATCAGTTTTACAAAGCACTGAATCTATTGTATTCGCAAAGTATAAGGGGCATTCAACCCGCATGGATTGCGCGGTATCTGGACCAGGGCAAATCGGAAGAAGTGATCAAATTCGGGCAAATGAGCCGATTCAAAAGCCATGTGCCCCTCGTGATTCGGCCCGATGTGATACCCACGCGAGCGGGAATGATTGCGACGGAATTGGATTCCGTGCCCGGTGGGATCGGATTTACGGCGAGCCTCGCCGAACGATATGCCACACTCGGCGATCAAATTGTGGGCGGTACGAACGGGATGGTCACTGGATTTGCACAGATGATCCGCGACGTTGCCGGCACAGACGCGCCTGTTTTGGGCATAGTGGTCTCGGAAGAAGCATCGGCTTATCGGCCCGAAATGTCGTATTTGGGCGACCGATTGAATGCCATTGGTCTGGAAACTTATGTCATTGGACCCGAAGAAGTATCTTTTGTCGAAGATGGACTATTTGTCAACAGGGCACATGGTCGCCAGCGCATAGACGTGATATACAGGTTTTTTGAATTATTCGATTTGCGAAACCTGCCCCAAATCGATTTAATTTTCTACGCGGTACGCAAAGGCCTCGTCAAGCTCACACCCCCCTTAAAAGCGTATCACGAAGAAAAATTGATGATGGCACTGTTTCACCATCCCCTGTTATCAAATTTTTGGCATCAACATCTGGGCAAAAAAACCGTGGCCTTTTTGCGGCAAACCTTTCCCAAAACGTGGATCTTAGACCCCGCGCCTTTGCCACCCCATGGCGTTATTGCGGGATTGGAAATCGGTGGGCAATCCTTTTCCGATTGGCGTGCGCTGGGGCATCTGGGGCAAAAACATCGGCAACTGGTCATCAAACCCTCGGGATATTCTGAAATGGCCTGGGGCAGTCGCGGTGTAACCATTGGACACGACATGGCCGAGCGAGATTGGCAAGGCGTGATCGACGAGGCACTATGCGCTTTTGAGCAAACGCCCCATATCATGCAGGAATTTCACAATGGCGCGACTTTTTCTGCGTCGTATTACGATTACGAAACCGATCAAATCGAAACATTCAGAGGACGGGTGCGATTGCAACCCTATTATTTTGTCATAAAAAACAAAGCAGTACTTTCGGGCTTACAGGCAACGGTCTGTCCAGCAGACAAAAAAATATTACACGGAATGGTAGATGCAGTGGTGGTACCTGGCGCGATTAAAAAGTGAGCGAGGGTGAAAAACATGACACTTGATAAAAAACTCACACGGCTGAATGATTTGCTCAAAGACATGGGCAGTGTGGTCGTGGCATTTTCGGGCGGGGTTGACAGCGCGTTTTTGGCCGCGGCAGCACATCGGATTCTGGGCGACCGTGCGCTGGCTGTTACCGCAGTCTCCGCGAGTTATGCTGCTGGTGAACTCGAAAAGGCTCAAGCACTGGCCGAACAAATTGGCATCCGACTCGACATTGTCTATACCCGGGAGATGGATAATCCCGACTACGTAAAAAACGATCCCGATCGGTGTTTTCACTGCAAAAGCGCGCTGGCCGATAAGCTGGACGAAGTAATCAAACACTATACAGGACAATTCGAGTATCTGCTTTATGGCGCAATAGCCGACGATGTAGGCGACTATCGCCCGGGTATGGCTGCCGCTGAATCTCGAGGTATTCGCGCGCCGATGGTCGAATTGGGATTCACCAAAGACGATGTCAGAACATTGTCAAAGCGATGGCAACTGCCCACCTGGGACATGCCCGCATCGGCGTGTTTGTCTTCTCGAATCCCTTACGGCACAGCCGTCACAGAGGAAGCATTGCGCAAAATTGATCGCGCCGAACAATTTTTGAAAGCGCGCGGATTTGTGCAAGTGCGCGTTAGGCACCACGAAGATATTGCCCGAATAGAAGTTCCACCTGAAGATCTGGTGCGTTTTTTTCAGGATGGTACAAACGAGGCTGTGGCCCAAGCACTGAAAAATATCGGGTATCGCTATGTAACCCTGGATCTTCAGGGCTATCGCACGGGCAGTTTGAATGAAGCATTATTAGGGATAGAGGTTGGAGACTAAGACGAAACCCGCCCAACCACCCAAAGTTGTTACAAACTCCGTCGTTGATTCGTTTATAAATATGGCCTTACTCGAAATAAAAAAATTTGGTTGCCCAACGCTGCGAAAAAAAGCGACGCCTATCCGCGATATAACCGATGATGTGCGGCAACTTGTTGAGGACATGTTCGAAACAATGTACGAGGCCGAAGGGGTTGGCCTCGCGGCGCAACAGGTGGGTTTTACCGGGCGACTTCTGGTAATGGATGTTCGCCCGCGCGACCCCATGTCGGAACCTCTGGTATTCATCAACCCGGAAATTTTATGGGAAGAGGGCGAATGTATTGGCGAAGAAGGCTGTCTGAGCCTGCCGGAAATTGTCGGAGATGTCAAACGTCCGGCACAGGTGCGGGTGCGCGCGGTCAACGAAAATGGAAGTGCATTTGAGATGACACTGGATGGCATTGCCGCCAAAGCTCTTCAGCACGAAATTGACCACCTAAATGGCGTATTAATCCTCGAACATTTCAACGCGATCAAGCGCAATTTGTTGCGCGGTCAATTGCGCAAACTACAGCGCGAAGGCAAAACACAGGCATCGGGATTGACGTACGTATAGTAATGTCCACTGGTTTTCTATGGCATCTTATATTGATTTGCACCTGCATTCGACGCAATCGGATGGTTCCTTCTCTCCAACGCAGGTTGCTCAGCGAGCAGCCGAATTGGGATTATCGGCCATCAGTCTGACGGATCACGATTCGGTTGCTGGCGTGCAAGAGGCTCAGAATGTCGGTCAGAACATCGGTGTGGAAGTAATTCCCGGCATCGAATTGAGCGCACAGGAAGCCAGCATAGACATCCACATCCTGGGCTATTTTATCGACCCTGCAAATTCGGATTTACTGGCGTATTTGCAAAAATTTCAAGATGCACGGCACAATCGCGCTGAAAAAATAGTAGCTCGCCTCAATCGCCTGGGCGTGCGGATCACGATGGCGCATGTGTTACACAAAGCGGGTGATGCCACTATCGGACGCCCCCATGTGGCGGATGTGCTGGTCGAAGAGGGATTTGTGTTTTCACACGATCACGCATTCCAAAAATATCTGGGATATGGCAAACCCGCGTACCAACCCAAATATGTATTGACGCCGCGCGAAGCGGTAGAAGTCATTCACGCGGCTGGTGGATTGGCCAGTCTGGCACACCCCGTTTTGTACCGCCGCGATGCTCTCATTCCCAACCTGATCAAACAGGGATTGGACGGTATAGAAGTGACGCATGTCAAACACGCCCACACAGATGTGCGTCGCTATTCAGATATGGCAAAACACTATGGCCTGCTCTCAACTGGCGGATCAGATTGCCACGGTGATGGTCGCGGTCAAGCCGTAATGGGAACCGTTCGGGTTCCTTCGGCATTTTTGGATGCAATGAAAGAAAAATTGGCGCAGTAGAGGCGGCGTCTTTTGCCTGCCCAATCCGTATTTTTAGATATGAATGATATCCCATTCCTGGACAGAAACCGGGCAGATCAGTATTTTTTAAATACCTTCGAGGTACTCAAAGCCGAAAGCCGCAATCCATCGGTGGTTATGGAGGTATTTCCCAATGCCGATGGCCTTTTATGCGGCATCCGAGAGATCCTGGACATTTTGCGCGAGACATTGCCCGAAAATACAGAGATCTGGTCGCTGGATGAAGGATCCGCAATGGCGCGCAAAGAAGTGGTATTGCGCCTTCACGCAGATTACTGCGCCATCGGAATTTTTGAAACGGCTTTATTGGGCACGCTCGCGCACGGTAGCGGTTGGGCCACTGCGGCGCGAGCCTGTGTAGAAGCTGCGGGAGAGATACCCGTGATCAGTTTTGGCGCGCGGCACGTACATCCCGCTGTATCAGACCGCATGGAATACGCCGCATTGATCGGGGGATGTGCTGCCTGTGCAACACCGGCAGGCGCTGCCCTATCCGACCAAAAGGCATCGGGCACCATGCCACATGCTCTGATGTTGATTTACGGCGATACAGTAGCTGCTGCCCGGGCTTTTGATACCCACATGCCCGATTCTGTGCGGCGCATTGTACTGGTAGATACCTTTCGAGACGAAGCCGAAGAAAGCGTGCGCGTCGCGCGTGCAATGGCCGGACGATTGTGGGGAGTCCGCCTGGATACACCCTCAGAGTTAGGTGGGGTTACACCCGATCTGGTCTGGCGCGTACGCAGAGCATTGGATAGCGTGGGCTTTGACCAGGTGGGGATTTTTGTAAGTGGCGGGTTAACGCCCGAGCGGATTTCAGAATTTGTGCGGTTGAAGTGTCCGATTGCCGGTTTTGGCGTGGGCAGTGCAATCAGCGGTGCATCCCCGATTGATTTTACGGCAGATATTAAGCAAATCGATGGCAAACCCATCGCCAAACGCGGTCGCAAAGCGGGTATTCAGGACAATCCTCGGCTTAAAAAAAGAAGTAGTGGTTAGTGTTAGTGGTGTCCATCTATGTGGAGTGGAAATTGAATATCAAAGTACTCTTTTTTGCATCTTGTCGCGACTTGATTGGCACTGGTGAGCGGGCAATGACACTACCAGACGGCGCGACAGTAACGGATTTGATATCAAAGCTCGCAATGGAACAGGCGCGATTTACAGACATGGCACCGAGTTTGATGGTATCGGTCAATCAGGCGTATGTAGAACGGGATGTGGAACTTCAAGACGGCGATGAGGTGGCATTCATTCCGCCTGTGAGTGGTGGATAGGGGCCTACCCATTCGCCTTTAGAGGAAATTATTATGGCTGGCGATGTGTATAAAATTCAGGACAAAGAGATAAAACCAGACGCGTTGTACAATGCCGTACTGGCAGACTCGGACGGTGCTGTTACCACATTTGCGGGCGTGGTGCGAGACAATACAAAAGGGCGCGGAACCTCCTACCTGGTCTATGATGCGTATAGAGATATGGCAGAAAAGAAAATGCGGGAAATTGGAGATGAGGTAAAAGAAAAGTGGGAGATAGATTGCGTGGGAATATTGCACCGCGTGGGACGGTTGGAAATTGGGGAAATCAGCGTGCTAATCGCGATTTCTTCCCCACATCGCAAAGCGTCTTTGGAAGCGTGTCACTACGCGATTGATCGGTTAAAACAGACCGTGCCGATCTGGAAAAAAGAAGTGTGGACAGACGGGGGTGAAGCCTGGATCGAGGGCGACCCATCTGCCCTGGCCTCGCGCTGAGGAAAGGAGTTCGTTCCGTGGACCAAATCACAGTGAAGAACTTCCGATGTTTCCGGGAAAAACAAACCGTCTGCCTGGCACCGCTGACCTTGCTCGTAGGCGAGAACAGTACAGGTAAGACTTCTTTTTTGGCCTTAATTCGGGCACTGTGGGATGTCGCGTATTGGCAACGTACCCCGGATTTCAAAGAAGAACCTTATGACCTCGGTAGCTTCGATGAAATCGCCCACCATCGAGGTGCAAGAGGTGGGCAATCAGATACCTTTGAGGCCGAGTTTCAATCTACAGAAGATGGCTCTTATCGCTTTAAGGTGACTTTCGCGCGAAACGGAACTGTGCCGATTCCGGTGAGAAGACGCATCGCCGCCAAGAGTGTCTGGATCGAAGATCGTCTCGAAAAGGACCAGACTTGTCAACTCAGATTTGGGACCCCAAAGGGTGCGTGGCAGCGGCAGTTCCCCGCTTACCCCAGCCCTCGGTTGGATGCAGATCAGGACATACTGCCCCCCTTTTTCTGGTTTATGAGCATTCTACAGCGTGAGGTTGAAAGCCGAGCAAGCAGATCGCTAACCGCAATGAAAGGCCCTAAGACGCCTACCGACAAAGATTGGGAACAGATAGAAAAACTTGTTAGTACCCATGAAACAAAAGCCTTTAGTTATCACGAAAAGCGACCCTACGCCAGCGCACCTGTTCGATCCAAACCGCGACGGACCTACGACCCTGCGCGTCCAACGCGAGATCCTGAAGGTGATTACATACCTATGTATCTCGCCAATGCGTATTTCCAGAATAAGAGACAATGGAACGTCCTTAAAGATGCACTCGAAAAGTTTGGGAAAGCGTCCGGCCTTTTCGATGAAATCTCAGTCAAGCCGTTGGGTAAAAAAGATAGTGAACCTTTTCAGGTGCAAATCAGGAAATTTGGGAAACGGGCAAAGGGGCCGCAGCGCAACTTGATTGATGTCGGCTACGGCGTCAGCCAGGTGCTACCTGTCATAACCGAATTGCTGCGCCGAGACCTGCGAAGGGATGAAGGGACGAAATCATTACGGCCCATATTTTTGCTACAGCAACCGGAAGTACATCTCCACCCCAGTGCCCAGGCTGCTTTGGGAAGTTTGTTTTGCCAGATTGCCGGATCAGATCGACAGTTGGTGGTTGAAACGCACAGCGATCACTTGCTCAACAGAGTGCGTATGGATGTCCGCGACGGTACGACAAACTTAAGCCCCGAGGATGTTTCCATTTTATTTTTTGAGCGCGGCGACCTTGATGTTCGAATTCACTCGCTGAGAATTGACGGAGAGGGAAATATTGTTGGTGCCCCCGAAGGTTATCGAAAATTCTTTATGGAAGAGACAGCGAGGTCTCTTTGGAAACGATAGGAACCTTTGGGGAACCGAGGAATGTGTGCAATTATTGATGCAAATGTCGCGGCTGAAGTGTTTGGCCCTCATACAGGGCAAGCAGGAGAGAAGTTTTTTGATTGGATTAACACGGGAAGGGGACGCCTTGTGGTCGGTGGCAAGTTGCTTGAGGAACTCGAGGCGAGTTCGCGAGGTTTCAGAGAGTGGGCACAGGAGGCGATCCTTGCAGGACGGATAATGCGCTGCAATAATAATGCGGTGACCGAAAAAACGGAAAAACTCCAAAGCGCGAACTCGTGCCGATCTAATGATGCACATATCATTGCCTTAGCCCAGGTCAGCGGAGCGCGTTTATTATATTCCAACGATGCTGATTTACAGCGGGATTTCAAGGACAAAAACTTGATCGACAGCCCTCGCGGGAAAGTCTATTCGACGCTTTCCAACGAAAAATTCCAAGATAGTCATAGACGGCTGCTCGGCAATCGCAGTCTATGCAGAAGTGGACAATAGGTCTGGTGTCTCAAGGAAGGATTTCCGCAATGACGTCGGGATGAAAGTAGCGGGCATGAAAAAAGAAAAGCGAACCGCAGGACACTCTAAGTCCTGCGGTTTTTTTTATATTACTTGCAATGCGGTGTGAAAAAGGCGGTTCATCACTGAATTTTTCAATCAGATTTGTGTTCCGAAGAAATAACGATAAAACCAATGACGAACAGAGTCACTATAAACGTCATAAACAGAATCATTCCAATGGGCAGCATGCCAACCATTGTGTGTCTCCTTTTGGCTTAATGAATTGTAAAAAATTCTATTACGCGGTGAAGAAAGCGACGACGGTCCAGCAGATAGCGGCGAGGCCGGCAGCGATAGAAGCTTGTGGGATTTGCGTTTTGACGTGATCCATCAGGTCGCAACCTGTACACATAGAACTCAGAACCGTAGTATCTGAAATAGGCGAGCACTGATCGCCGTAAACGCTACCATCTATAACAGCGGCAAAACACAGCGTCATAAAAAGTTCGGGATGTGACAGGCCATTTGCCGTTGCGACCGCCCAGGCCAGTGGCATAGCCAGTGGGAAAGCAACCGCATACGTGCCCCAACTCGTACCTGTGGAAAAGGCAATCGCCATCGTGAGAAGTTGGAGCAAAACCGGCAAAATAAAATATGGAATGGTATCCCCGAGTTGCTCAACCAGAAAGATGCCCCCGCCCGTTTCCTTGCTGATGCCCCCTATAGTAATGGCGAGCAAGAGAATAACTGAGCCGAGCACCACACCTTTGAGACCATCGTGAAAACCCGCGACAATATCTTTCAACGACATGCCCTTGGCGAGAGCCATCCCCACAGCTAAGAGAAGCGCGATGCCAAAAGCCCATTGCACATTGGGGGATCCGCTGACAATAAAAGTCCCGATAGCAACGCCTATAAGCGCGCCCAGAGGCAGGAAAAATTCGAGGACATGCGGCGTGTAGCCTTCGGGCACATTGCTTCCCTGCAATTCTTTGGCACTCAAAGGATCGGCATCGTCGGCGTCGAGTTGGCCCGTCTCCCGAGAGCGCTGCATAGCCTCCTTGAGTTGCTTGCCCAAAAAGAGGGGTTTTTCAATACTGAGCAAGAACGTACCCAACACGGCAAAAATCGCGTAAAAGCAGAACGGAACACTTTTAAAGAAGAAGAGAAGACGATCGGCTTCGGTAGCTAAAAAACTGACGCCAGCGACAAAGATAAAAGCTTGAACATAGCCGGGCCAGGCATTAAAAGCGAGTTGTGAGGCAATCGGTGAAGCGGTCGAATCGACGATGTACGCAAGTTCTTCGTGGCTGATTTTTTCCTCGTCGGCAATGGGTTTGACAGTCGTACCGACCAGCACCGTACTGACAGTGCCGCCCTGAAAGAAGATGACACCGAGCATCCAGGCAACGAGCTTGGCACTCTTGGGACCGCGCACAAAACGCACAGTCATAAACTCGGCAAAAGCTTGCGCCGCCCCCGTGCGAGACCATATCCCCATAAGCCCACCCAGGAGCCACAAATAGAGCAATAAGATACTCGCGGCACTTGTCGTCGATAATGAGGGAATTAAGACCTCGCCCGTAAAGTCATAGCGGGTCAAAATAAGCGCGCCAGAGACAATACCGCCCAAAAGAGCTGTGACGGGTTCTTTGGTAATCCAGCACAAGAGCACGGCCACCACCGCGGGCAGCAATGACCAGTAGCCCCAGTGGTGTTTTGCGAGAAGTTGATAATATTTCGTTTCTCCATCCTCTACTGATGAGACAAATTCTTCTTTAATGGGAGGCGTTTCGCTGGAGCCGTGTATTCTCGAGGGATTGAGTTGGGCTTGTTCAAGCGGCACCGCATCGAAATAGGCGGGTTTGCCTCTGTAGGTGTAATACAGATTGCCGCTGTCGTCTGTGAGCGCGTGTAAGGTGATCTTTTCAACAGTCCATGTGGGCGGCACAGTTGACCCCACAATCCACGATACAATTATGGCGACGACAAAAATGACAAAATTGCGAATACCTGTAGGCATATACTTCCTCCAGAATGTGGGTGTAAAAAACGCGGCGAGAAGACGCACCAAAATAAGGCGGTAAAATGCACTTGTCAATTGCTTTGGCGCGGGATGAACATGGAAAAATGGGATAAAACAAGTTGACTTTGTGCATAAGTTTGTTACATTATCTTCAAATTTATCTCTTGGCCATGATCACTCCTATTTATGGCCGAAAGGGTTGTGTGCATGGCGAGATTTTTTTAACGACGCCGGTGGAGAGGAGGGTTTTATGGAGCAAGCGTTTCCACAGTGTTTGAAGTGCAACACGGGTATTTTGCTACCGCTGTCGGATTATGGGCGCGATGGGGCATCTATCATGTACAAAGCATGGGTATGCAACAATCCCAACTGCGGATTTAATTTGCGGATTGACAACGGTGAAATTAGCACGGGCCGAGATATTACCGAGTCCTACAAGTAGAGCTGCCATTTCGGTGGGGAATACCTCGCCGAAATGGTTGTTTTTCCCCTTACCGGTTTGCCGTTTCACCTTCTCCAAAAAGGGCGGCACCGGTTTCTTTCTTTTTCCCCTTCGTATGCCGATATACTCCCCTTAATTTCCCAACAACTGATACATACTTATGAGTATTTCTGATCGGCCCATTTTAGGTATTGAAACATCCTGCGACGAAACTGCCGCTGCCGTGGTAGCTGATGGGCATATCTATTCCAACGCGATTTTTTCCCAAACAGAACACAGTCTCTACGGCGGCGTGGTACCCGAACTGGCATCTCGCAACCACATACGAACACTCCTGCCCGTCGTCGATCAGGCACTTTCAGAAGCCGACCTGAAACTGGACGATCTATGTGGTATCGCTGTAACACAGGGACCCGGCCTGGTCGGCTCCCTGCTGGTGGGCATTTCCGTGAGCAAAGGGCTTGCACTGGGTTCTGGGCTGCCCCTTGTGGGTGTGCATCACATTGAAGGCCATTTATTTGCAGGCAGTATGGCGCATCCCGACCTGGTGCCACCTTTTATGGCACTCGTGGCTTCAGGAGGGCACACGGAATTGATTTATGTCTGTGCATGGGGCAATTACGAGCGCTGGGGACGTACGCGCGACGATGCCGCAGGTGAAGCATTTGATAAAGTGGCTAAAATACTGGGGCTATTGCGCGAAGGCGAGGTCACCATGGGCGGACCGCGCATTTCAATGCTCGCCGAAGAGGGAAACCCCAATGCGTTTGATTTTCCGCGTGCATTGATCAACGATCCGGGATTTGATTTTAGTTTTAGTGGGCTAAAAACCTCTGTACTCTATCGGATTCGCGATTTCCCTGTGGAGGATATTGAAGCTATTCGAGCGAATATTGCGGCGAGTTTTCAGGCGGCTGTGGTCGATGTGCTCGTGGATAAGACACTCAAAGCGGCACGGGAAGTAGGTGCAGAGCGAGTATTGCTTTCGGGTGGTGTAGCCGCCAATCGCGCGCTACGGGCACAACTCGCCGACGGGGCGTCCAAACTCGGGATGGATGTGTTTTATCCGCCCACGCTCTTGTGCACGGACAATGCGGCGATGATTGCCGGCGCGGGTGCTTTTCGATTGGCGCGAGGTGAAGTTGCCGGAGGCAATTTGAATGCGGCCCCACGGTTGCCGCTGCCTGGACTGCGCGAGCGGCAGGTATAACAATGCTGCGCGATATTGGATTTTCCACCTCAGATGGGTGGCTGTTATTAATCGTTGGCTGCGCCGGAATTTATCTCGCTTTTCTAATGTATCGCTCGCGCCTTAAGGGCACACAGCGATTGTTGTTGGGTGTGCGCGTCGCGGCACTTGTTTTGCTAATTGGCCTTTTGATGGAGCCGATTCTCGCATTGACATTGCATACGCAGCGTTTGCCCCTAGTCGCCCTGCTCATCGACGACAGCGAAAGCATGAAAATAGCAGATGGGGATACCGCGCGTTTTGAAGTTGTAAAAGCCGTGCTGGCCGATCACTCACTCAAAAATTTGCGCGATCGTGCACGAGTGACGCAGTTTCGGTTTTCCGATGTTTTGACGCACATGCGCGAGGAAGAAGAACTTACATGGGCGGGGCGAGCGAGCGACCTGGCAGGTGCATTAGATGCGTTGCGCGAGCAAACAATGGGTGAAGGGCTTGCCGCCGTGGTGCTCATTTCAGATGGCGGACAAAATTTGGGTGGGAGCCCCGAGCGGGCAGCGGTTGATCTGGGCGCGCCAGTAATCGCTGTGGGAACAGGTGACCCGGTCGTACCTAAAGATGTATCCATAGTATCGGCGGTTATCGATCCTCTGGGCTATGTGGGCAGGTCGCTGGTGATGCAAGTGCGCGTACTTTCTTCTGGATTTGAACGAGTGCGCGAGCGGGTGCGCGTACTCCTGGATGATCGGGAAGTGAGTGCCCAAACCATTGCGCTAACCGATGGTGAGCAGGCCCTTGAATTTGAGATTCGGCCCGAGCGATCCGGACGGCATGCATTTTCGGTACAAATTGCGGCACAAGCAGACGAGCGTACGGTGGGCAACAACCGCGTAGTGGTCTCGACAGATGTGCTCGAAAGCCGCGTGCGCATTTTAATACTTGCAGGCAGCCCAGGTGCCGATTTGGGTTATTTGCGACGCGTGCTACAAAAAGATGCCAATCTGGAAGTTGAGGTGCTGGTACGCACATCAATGGCCGGGTGGCAAAGAGATGTGCAGCGCGCACTGCGCACATTGGACGAGCGCGATATAGTCGCGTTGATCAACGCACCCTACGAAGTGCTTGCAGGTGTACCAGAGCAGGCAATTGTCGCCTTTGTGCAAAAAGGCGGGGGGCTGTTGGCTCTGGGAGGTGATGCAGCTTTTGATAACGGTTACGCGCACTCGGCATTGGCCGATGTTTTGCCAGTGCAGATTTTGAGGTCGTCAGACACATTTCAAGAACGCGCTTTTGCCCTTTTGTTTCCCGATTCTCGCCACCCCATTTTGCGCGTATCAGACGATCCATTGAGCGACCGCGACGCCTGGGAAGTATTGCCGCCACTTCTATCTTATAATCGCGTAGGGACTGCTGTTTCTAACGCAACTGTGTTGGCACATCATCCCACAGAGCGCGTTGATGGCAAACCGATGCCAGTGCTGGCAATTCGCCGCGTGGGCGCGGGAAAAACCGCGATTATAGCCTATCAAACATTTTGGCGTCACGGACTGATGATGTGGGGCGATGGCAAGACCGATGCCGTGGCACGCGCATTTTGGAAAAATATGGTGCGTTGGCTGGTCACGCGCGACGAGATGTCCCGCATAAAAATCATGACCGAAAAACCCGCGTATCGAAGCGGCGAAGCGGTCGCGGTGCATGCAAGCGTTTTTGACCACCTGTTGCAACCGCGTTCTGGCGCACGAGTTCTGGCGCAAGTCGGCGACAGTTTGGGTGTGCGAGAAGTTGTTTTGCGCGATTTGGGCGGTGGACGGTATGCTGGCAATTTGGGGCGTTTCCCACAAGGCGATTACGAGCTTCAGGTGCAGGCACGGGCCAATGATGGGGACCTGGGCACGGGCGCGGGTCGTTTTACTGTGGGAAGATACAGCCTGGAATACGAAACCGTGCGCCTGCGCGCCGAACTGCTCGGCGATATTGCCACGCGCAGTGGTGGGCAATATGTGAGACCTGGTGATCTGAAAGCCGTACTCGATTCGCTTGTGTTGGCTCCTGAACCTGTTGTCGCCCACCACCGGGTCAGATTGTGGGGGCATGAATGGCCGCTTTTTTTCCTGGTGGGGTTGCTGGTATTAGAATGGACGGTTCGACGAAGATTGGGGATGTTATAATATGGATAGAATACAGAATTTAAAAAACAAAATGTATTCAGTAATCAGTGCGCTGTTTTGTTGCACGATCTTGCTGACTATAAAGGCCTCTGCACAAGTGGTGATCAACGAGGTGATGGCGCGACCCGCCGATGGGCCCGAGTGGGTTGAACTGTACAACCGTTCGCCAGACGCGGTTCACCTATCGGGGTGGACGTTATCCGATTTGCGGACAACGGGACAATTTGAAGCAGGTGCGGTCATTGATGGTGGAGGATATGTGATCGTCACACAAGATGCAAATGCTATTGGCCTGCAATATCCTGGCCTCGATGTTCCCATCTTGTCGCTTACCCGCTGGCCCCGACTGAACAATGGGGGCGATGGTCTCATTTTGCGCGATGCGACGGCAACGCTTGTCGATAGCATCTTTTATCCAGCACAAGCGACTGCCATAAGTCTGGAACGCATTGATCTCACTGTAGTGGGAGATCAAAACAACTGGCTCGACAGCCAGGATCCGCAGGGTGCGACCCCTGGAACTGCAAATAGCGTTCGATTTAACAATGACGTATCAGAGTTATCTGTGGTGATTGAACCCAATCCCTTTGTCGATCAAGTCGCCATTACATATCGGGTGCCCTCCCCCAGACTCCACGCAAATTTGTGGGTGTTTGATCGCACGGGCAGACGCGTGGCATCCTTACTCAAAAGTATTGAAAGTGGCAGTCAGCGCGTTGTAAATTGGGATGGGAGCAACGATAATGGACAAATTTTGAAGCCCGGTATTTATGTTATCTACCTGGAAGTCAGCACACCAGAAGGCGAATTATTCCGCGCCCGAAAACCTGTGGTGCTGGCAAAAGGTATAAGCGAATAAAGTGTGGTGTTGGGTGGACTTTTTTCTTCTCACTTCTTATTTTTATTTGTCGATGTCCCCACATCGAATCTATTCTCCCCTTTGATGCTGTGAGGAACAAATATGGAACAGTCATCGAAGGCATTACCTGAGACCCTAAAAGATCAGTCGAGATTACCTTTTCAAATTTTGGGCATATGCTTGATTGCACTCGCGCTATTGATGACTCTGAGCTTGCTATCGCACTCGCCTGAGGACCCACCCAATTCGACGCGCCCCAACGAGTTGGCGCAAAATCTGGTCGGATGGCTCGGCGCACACGTATCCTACCATTTGCTATTTAGCGTGGGCTATGGTGCTTACGCACTGATCGTTGTGGTATTGGTGTGGGGGTGGAACCGCCTCAGGATGTCGAGCGTCAGATCACTCGTGATGCACAGTATCATTCTGTTTTCACTAATGGTGATTTATTGTGGCGCAACAGGCGTGCTCTTTTGGGAACGCCCCACAATGGCCTGGAAATTGGGAGGTGGGCTGGGATTTATGCTATCGTCTTCCCTGCTGGTACCCTATTTGGGTACTGTTGGGGCTTATATTTCTTTGGCGACGCTATTTGTGGTATTGTTGATGGTTGCCACCGATATTCCGTTTAACCGAATACCCGAGTGGACATTCTTAAAAAAACATGCGGAGAAGTCTGACAATAACGGGACATCGACTGAAGTGGCACGCGTTGAGGACTCCGATCAAGTCGAGGATATCGATCAAATTGAGGACATTGATCAAAAAAAAAATATAACTGAAGAAGAGATTGTTGACGACCCCATTTTAGATGAATGGGAAAAGGACGAATTGGCCGAGAGGCCCAGGCCCGTGATCGCCGATGACAGAAAAGAAAAAGACATCGATGAACTATTAGAGAAGCAAACAAAAGAGACAGTAGATGACCCTATTCCAGATACGGCACAGGTTGAGCGAGAAGAAGACGAATTGCCTGAGGTGGAATTTGAAATAGTAGATGAAACGTCTGAGCCAGAACCAGAACCTGTTCCGTCAAAACCAAAAAAGAAAAAGAAAATCAAGCGCAAGCGATCTTCGACATATTTGCTGCCTAATTTGAAGTTGCTGGAAGATCCCCCTCCGGGCGATGGGATTATAGACCGCGAAACCCTGTTTAAAGGGGCGCAGGTATTGGAGCAAAGCCTGAGCAATTTTGGCGTTCAGGGCAAAGTGGTGCAGGTCAATCCCGGGCCTGTTATTACGACATATGAAGTCGCACCACCTCCGGGCGTGAAAGTCAGCAAAATCGTCGGACTTGCAGACGATCTCGCCCTCGTGATGAAAGCGCAAAGCATTCGCATTCAGGCTCCCATTCCCGGAAAAGCTGCGGTCGGCATTGAAGTGCCCAACCCAGAACCTTATACGGTCTTCTTAAAAGAAATTTTGGAATCGCACGCATTTGAGCAGTCCGATTCAAAACTGATGCTCGGGCTCGGCAAAACAGCTTCGGGTGATCCCTATTGCGCCGATCTCGCAAAAATGCCGCATTTGTTAATTGCCGGCGCGACCGGAGCTGGTAAGTCGGGGTGTATCAATGCGTTGATTTCCAGCATTTTATTCCGCTGCACGCCAGAAGAAGTGCGTTTTATTATGATAGATCCCAAAATGCTGGAATTGTCAATTTACAACGATATTCCACATCTCCTGGCCCCTGTTGTCGTCGATCCCAAAATGGCGTCGGGTGCACTCAAGTGGGCGGTATCAGAGATGGAGAACCGATATCGCACAATGGCGCAGTTTACAGCGCGCAATATTACTGATTTTAATGCCAAGATGGCGCGGCTGCGAGAAGAAGCACCCTCCGAGGAAGACCGCGACGAGATTCCCGATGCCTTGCCCTATATTGTCGTGGTGATCGACGAATTGGCCGATTTGATGATGACTGCACCGAGCGATATTGAAAACTCACTGGCGCGATTGGCACAAATGGCCCGCGCTGTGGGCATCCATCTTATTATTGCAACCCAGCGTCCTTCAGTAAATGTGATTACGGGGACAATCAAAGCCAATTTCCCAACGCGTATTGCATTTCGCGTGGCATCCAAAGTCGATTCGCGCACGATTATTGACGCCAATGGCGGTGAAAAACTCCTGGGACGGGGTGATATGCTATTTTTGCCCCCTGGACATCCCGAACCCATTCGCCTTCACGGGGCGTGGATCGATACCGAAGAAACCGAACAATTAGTGGCCTGGGTGCGCGATCAGGGCGTCGAACTCGATAGCGTTGAGTTTGAAGGCGAAAATAGCGATCTTTCTGTTGTCGATAACGAGCGCGATGCCCGGTTTGATGAGGCATTGCGATTGGTGGTTATCCATCAGCAGGGCTCGGCATCGCTCCTGCAGCGCCGGATGAAGGTGGGATACTCGCGGGCCGCACGCCTTGTTGATGAACTCGAAGCCGCCGGTATTGTTGGTCCGTCCAATGGATCGAGTAAGGGACGCGAAGTCCTCGTTGACGAAGACTATTTAGAGGAACTCGAGGAGTTGGATGTATGATGTGTGAAATGTACCACAGGCGTAACCTGCATACATTTCTCGCTATTCTCGGTATTTTATTTTTTACGGGAACAGTGCAGGCCGATACGCGCGGCTCAGAGGTAGTTGCGAAATTGCAAAAAAAATTTGCGGATCTCGAGACGCTTTCCGCTCACTTCGTCAAACAACACTACTGGCGCGTGATGGACCAGCATCAAGAAATCAAAGGGAAGTTGCTGGTTCAGCGTCCCGACCAGTTTCGAATGGATTCGGATGTACAGGTGGTGGTAAGTGATGGCAAAACCGTGTGGCATTACGCGCCTGCCAATGCCCAGGTGCTGGTGAGCGATTACACCGCGATGGAAAACGATCGAAACTATGAAAAATTGTTATTTGATCTGATTTTTTGGGGTGGGTACGACGAAAATTATGTGCCCGTTTATGTAGGCGAAGAAAAGATACATCGCAAGGCGTGTTACGCGGTCGATTTATTGGCAAAAAAAGAAGATACGTATATCCATAAAATTCGCCTGTGGATAGACAAACGCCTCTATCTGGTGAGACAGGTAGAATATCGCAATATCCACGAAGATGTGACAACATTTGTATTGTCGGACTTGAAGGTCAATAAAAAAGCCAGGCCCGATCAATTTACATTTCACGTACCCAGCGGAGTGGAATTGATCGATTTGCGCTGATTATAACCGAAAGGAACAAATAATGGCTGTGGAAATTCAGGTGCGTGAACTGCAAGACGCGCTATCCGATTATAGCGCGCGCGTGGATAAACTCGGGAGGTATCTTTGACCTCGATCAAAGACGAACAAAAATCGCTGAATTTGAAAAACTCATGGAAGCACCGAATTTCTGGAATGACCGCGAAAATGCACAGCGGATTATCGACGCCTGTAATGCGGAAAAATACTGGGTTGAAAGTTGGGAAAATTTAAATGCGCAAGCGAGCGATTTGGATGTGCTTTTTGAATTGGCATACGAAGAAGACGATGCCGAATCTCTGTCGGAAGTCGCCGCTGAATTACCCGGGGTTGGCGCAGCTTTAGACGCGCTTGAATTGCGGCACATGTTGGGCGATCGAGAAGATCGCAACGACGCGATATTGACCATTCATCCGGGCGCTGGAGGTACCGAAGCAGCAGACTGGGCGCAAATGTTGATGCGTATGTACACGCGGTGGGCCGAGCGGCGCGGGTTTCAAACCACTGTCCTGGATACGCTTCCCGGCGAAACGGCCGGAATTAAGAGTGCGACAATTGAAGTGAAGGGCGATTATGCTTTTGGCTATCTCAAGTCCGAATCTGGTGTACACAGACTGGTGCGAATTTCTCCTTATGATTCCAACAATCGTCGCCACACATCATTTGCTTCCGTTTTTGTCTATCCCGACGCCGAAGGCGATATCGAGGTGGAGATCAATCCCAATGATTTGAAAGTAGATACCTATCGCGCTGGGGGCGCTGGCGGACAACACGTGAACAAAACCGATTCAGCGGTGCGTATTACCCACGAACCCACGGGGATTGTGGTGCAATGCCAGAACGAGCGTTCTCAGTACAAGAACCGCAATACGGCCATGAAAATTCTCAAAGCGCGATTGTATCAACACCTGCGGGAAGAAGAAGACAAAAAACGCGCCGAACTCGAAAGCACAAAAAAACGCATTGAATGGGGCAGTCAAATCCGCAATTACGTTTTTCAACCCTATCAGATGGTGAAAGACGCGCGAACGGGCTTTGAGACATCGGATGTTTCGGGGGTTATAGACGGCGATCTCGACCCGTTTATCCGCGCATATTTACTATCGTCACACTAAGTTTTAAGCGGTAATCCCAAACGGGCAACGCGCTTGACTTGAATATGCATATTGGTTATAGTTTAATGACCTTTACAACGTTTAATCTTATAGATATTAGAGGGGTTGGGAGGCTCCAATCTTGACTCGGGTTGTGGGACAAACGCCAGAATCTCAATTAATCGAACAGCGCCTGCAAAAACTCGACACCATTCGAGATATGGGCATTGAGCCTTATCCGTATCGTTTTGAGCCCACGCACTATTCTGAGGATATTGTCGCGTTTTTTGATGCGCTGAACGCATCGGGCGATGAGGTGCGGGTTGCCGGTCGATTGATTGTTACGCGCGGTCATGGCAAAGCGGCCTTTGCCGATTTGCGGGATGCCGTGGGTCGCCTTCAAATTTATGTGCGGCTCGACAATGTTGGCGATGATGCTTTCGCGCTGTGGAAATTGCTGGATATCGGCGATTTTATCGGCGTATCTGGCCCGGTTTTTAAGACGCGCACAGGGCAAATATCCGTCCAGGTTCAAACGCTCGTGCTGTTGACCAAAGCCATTCGTCCGCTGCCCGTTCCAAAAGAAGAATTACGCGATGGCGAGCGCGTTGTACACGATCAATTTAGCGACAAAGAACTGCGATATCGCCGTCGTTATCTGGACCTGGCACTCAATCCCGATGTGCAGGCGGTGTTTCGCAAGCGCAGCGTGGTCGTATCTGCGATTCGCGAATTTTTAGATGCACGCGGTTTTTTAGAAGTCGAGACACCGGTACTGCAACCGCTCTACGGCGGGGCTTCAGCCCGTCCTTTTGTGACACATCACAACGTGCTGGACATGCCGCTGTATCTGCGGATATCCGATGAATTATATCTCAAGCGTTTGATCGTGGGTGGGCTTGATCGGGTGTATGAAATCGGCAAAAATTTTCGCAATGAAGGCATCGATCGAACGCATAACCCCGAGTTTTCGATGCTCGAATTGTATCAGGCCTACGCCGATTATTCAGATATGATGGCAATAGCCGAGGCACTCTACGCCTTTGTGGCCGAAAAGGTAAATGGCGCGACAACGCTCGAATACCAGGGTCGAGAAATTGATCTTACCCCCCCCTGGCCGCGCATCCCCATGCTCGACGCCATCGAAAAATACGGCGGTATTGATGTGGCGCGGTCCTCAGATGCCGACCTGCGTGCTGCGTGCAAGCGCTTTGATTCCGATATCGAACCGGATGCAGAGCGCGGGTTGTTGATCAACGCATTGTTCGAAGCGTGTGTCGAGCCTGAATTGATTCAACCGACCTTTATTACTGACTATCCTATTGCGGTGTCTCCCCTGGCCAAACGTCATCGGATTCAAAAAGACCTCACCGAACGATTTGAATTTTTTATCAATGGTTGGGAAGCGGGCAATGCGTTTTCCGAACTGAACGATCCGGTTGATCAGCGGCAGCGATTTGCGCATCAAAAAACCTTGCGCGATCGGGGCGACGACGAGGCTCAGATTCTCGATGAAGATTTTTTGATGGCCCTGGAACACGGGATGCCACCGACGGGTGGGTTGGGCATTGGTGTTGATCGAATGGTGATGTTGCTCGCAGACGCGCCTTCGATTCGAGACGCAATTCTGTTTCCGCACATGCGCCCTAAAGAGGGCCTTGAAGACCATGGATGAGTTGCTGCGCGCAACAGGGGTTTGCAAACACTATGTATTGGGGGATACCCATATCGAGGTACTAAAAGGGGTTGACCTCGGGGTTGTTCGCGGCGAAATTGTTGCAGTGGTTGGTGCTTCGGGTGTAGGAAAGAGTACTTTGTTACACATTATGGGCGGGTTAGACCATCCGGCTTCGGGGACGGTTGTCATCGATGGCGTCGATATATTTGCCCTTTCAGATACTGATCGCGCCAAATTTCGCAATCGCCAGATTGGGTTTGTTTTTCAATTTCACCACTTGTTGCGCGATTTTACTGCGCTTGAAAATGTGATGATGCCCCTGATGATTGCCGGTGATTCGCACGATAAAGCACGAGTCCCCGCACAAAAACTACTCTGTGATGTCGGTCTGGAAAAGCGGCTTGCACATTTGCCTTCTGAACTTTCTGGCGGAGAAGCGCAGCGCGTTGCTGTTGCAAGGGCACTGGTGACACAACCCGCTATTGTTCTGGCCGACGAACCTTCTGGCAATCTCGATGTGGCGCGCAGTGCACAGCTTCACGCATTAATTTGGGAACTTGCCAGAACCCGGCACCAAACGTGCATTATTGTAACACACGACCAGCATCTGGCTACTCGCGCTGATCGGGTGGTCGAGATGGAAGATGGTCGTCTCATTATTTAAATAAAAAGGCGTGTGAAACAGTGTTGAGTTTTCCTTTATAAACTGTTATACTGGACTCAAACACGCTTCGCCAGATTTCTCGTTAGGCGAGAGGAGTATTCAATGCAGAACAGTATGTTTTCAGACCAGGTGAAGCAGGTCATGCAACTCGCTCGCGAAGAAGCAGCGCGTCTGGGACACAATTACATCGGCACCGAGCATTTGCTGCTGGGCATTATACGCGGGGGCAAAAGTACAGCTATTCAGGTGCTGACAAATCTGAACTTAAATCTCGAAAGTATCAAGCAATCCATCGACGATTTTGTCGCTTCTTCTGGTAGTTCAATGACGATGGGTGAAGTGCCTTTTACACCCCGCGCAAAACAGATTCTCGAAATTGCTGCCAATGAAGCCAAAGAAATGAAGAGCCGAGTCGTGAGAACCAGCCATCTGCTGTTGGCACTGTTGAAAGATAAAGACGGGGTTGCCGCACAGATTTTGGTCACATTCGGCGTAGATCACAGAACCGCCAAGGAGGAGGTGATTGCCGTTTTGCAGGGAAAAACTTCGGGTAGTAAGCGCGAAAAAAGAAAAAGCAAAACGCCTTTCCTCGATCATTTCGGACGCGATTTAACCGATCTGGCGCGGCAGGGCAAACTCGATCCAACCATTGGTCGCGATCGCGAAATCGAACGGGTGTCACAGATACTTGCCAGACGGAAAAAGAACAACCCTGTACTTGTGGGCGAACCCGGCGTGGGTAAAACGCAGATCATCGAGGGATTGGCACAGCGCATTGTAGAACGGCGGGTCCCACAAATTTTGCTGGATAAGCGCGTAGTTACGCTCGATATGGGCGGGATTGTCGCCGGCACAAAATACCGCGGGCAGTTTGAAGAGCGCCTGAAAGCTGTGATGAATGAACTTCAGCAAAGCCAGAATGTGATCATTTTTATCGATGAGTTGCACACTATTGTCGGTGCCGGTAGTGCCGAGGGTACGCTGGATGCATCCAATATGTTTAAGCCCTCACTTTCCCGCGGCGAATTGCAGTGCATTGGCGCAACGACCTTAGATGAATATCGAAAATATATTGAAAAGGATGGCGCGCTCGAGCGGCGGTTCCAAACGATAGTGGTCGATGCCCCTTCAGTGGGTGAGACCATTGAAATTCTCAAGGGCCTAAAAGACAGTTATGAGGCACATCACAAAGTATCGTTTTTACCTGAAGCGATTGAAGCAGCAGCGCAAATGGCTGACCGCTATATCAGTGATCGCCACTTGCCCGACAAGGCCATTGATGTGATTGATGAAACGGGAGCGCGGGTGCGATTGTCTCGCCTCAACCCCCCCGAAGAGATCAAAGAAATCGAGATGGCCATTGGTGAGATTACGCGAAAAAAGGATATGGCTGCTGAAAATCAGCAATTTGAAGAGGCGGCAAGGTTGCGCGACCGCGAGCGAGAACTCAAAAACGAACTCGAAAATATGCGCCAGGCGTGGGAAGTACAGGTAACAGATGACGTGGTCGAAGTAACAGAAGAACACATTGCCGAAGTGATTTCGAGCATGACGGGTATTCCCGTGTTTCGGCTGGCACAGGCCGAATCCGAAAGACTGATCAACATGGCGTCTGAGTTGCAAAAGCGGGTGATTGGGCAAGAGGAAGCGGTTTCTACGGTATGTCGCTCTATTCGGCGCACGCGTGCGGGTCTCAAAGATCCCAATCGCCCAATCGGCACGTTTTTGTTCCTGGGCCCCACGGGTATTGGCAAAACGTATTTGGCGCAAGCACTGGCGCAGTATCTGTTTGACGATGAAGATGCACTCGTAACCGTAGATATGTCGGAATATATGGAAAAATTCGCGGTATCTCGGCTCGTTGGTGCACCACCAGGTTATGTGGGATACGATGAGGGCGGACAGCTAACGGAAAAAGTGCGCAGGCGTCCCTATTCAGTGGTTTTGCTCGATGAAATTGAAAAGGCCCATCCCGATGTATTCAATATCCTCTTACAGGTGTTGGATGAAGGGCGTTTGACAGATAGTTTTGGGCGCAAGGTAAATTTCAAAAATACCATTTTGATTATGACATCCAATCTGGGAACCAAAGATCTGCAAAAGGCAGGTGGTTTGGGATTTGGCCGATCAGACAAAAAATCGATCCGCGAAAAAATGGAAGAGCGAATCAACGAAGAGGTCAAAAAGACATTTAACCCCGAGTTTATCAACCGCCTGGATGAAACAGTGATCTTCAATCCGCTGGATCGGAAGGAAATTATTCAGATCGTCGATATTGAGCTTGAAAAAATTCTCGCTCGTGTTGCAGAACGCGATATCGAAGTGCGTCTCACACAGGGGGCCAAGAGTTTGATCGCCGAAAAGGGCTATGATCCGACGTATGGCGCGCGGCATCTGCGGCGCACCATTCAAAAGATGATTGAAGATCCTCTGGCCGAAGAGATCATTGTGGGCCACTTTGCGGATGGCTGCAAGGTTCGGGTGAGCAAAAAAGGCGATACGCTCAACTTTGAGGGAAATTCTATCGCAAAAGAAGAATCGAAAGAAGAATCGAAAGACACGACCGAAATTCAGATGAGTAAAAAAGATAGTAATCTCAACACGGCTGATGAGAGCGGAGAGGGTAATCTCGATGAAAAAGTTGGAGATCAGGACAAATCGGGAGATCCTGTCGGAGAAGAAGAAGTAGTGAACAAGGACAAAGCATGATCGTGAAGGTGCGGTCAATACCCAAACGGCCCGGGCATTAGTCCGGGCTGTTTGTCGTACAGTCGGAACATTTTTCTCTGCTGGGCGTTTGAGGCTTACAAATCCAAAAAGGGAACACACATCTGTCTTCAGATAGGTATTCGCAACGTGAAAAAATTTTGTACGCACAGTTTTTTGGTCCTCATTGTACTATTGAGCGGGCGCACAGGCGCTCAAGAAGGCCCGGTGATTCAAGAGATCCGCATTCGAGGTAATGATTGGGTCGAGACTTCTTTTATTGAATCTCAAAGCGGTTTATTCAAAGGGCAGAATCTGGCGGAAGGCGAAGCCGCGCGGGTAATTCGCAATCTCTACAAAAGCGGTCTGTTTTCCGACATCAAAATTTCTATAGATCGAGTGTCTGGCGGTGTAGCCGTTATTATTGATTTGAAAGCCGTACCGCGTTTGGGGGAGATGGTTTTTAAGGGCAATCGCGCAATAAAGGACAAGACACTAAAACGCGAATTGGAATTGACTAAAGGCCAGTTGATACAGCCGCGAGAAAAAAAGAGAGCGGTCAATAAACTGGTCGCGCTCTATCGGGAAAAAGGCTATTTGCTCGCCTCAGTGGATGTACAAGAAGAGGCGGTTGATGAAGATGGGCGACTGCCACTGACCTTTGAAATGCACGAAGGCGAAAAAGTCAATTTGAAAAAAATCCGTTTTCACGGCAACACGGCATTAACCGGAAAACAACTGCGCAAGCAAATGAAAGAAACCAAACAAGACGGCTGGTGGTTTGGAGGAGGCAAATACAGCGAGGAAACCTATCCCGACGATAGAGAACTGGTTTTGGCCTTTTACCGGCAAAACGGATATCGGGAAGCGGCAATTGTATCCGATAGTTTGTCCTATGGCCCTGATAAAAAAAATATGTATCTCGATATCACTATCGAAGAAGGGCCACTTTATCGCTTTGGTGCAGTGAGTTGGTCGGGCAATGAAAAAATCACAGATGCGGGTTTTTCTCACTTTATTGTGGTCGATTCGGGCGCGGTTTACAACGAGGAGCGCGTCTTAAAATCGCGAGAGCAGTTACAAAATGCCTATATGGATATCGGGCATATAGGCGCGCAGATTTTTCCGCAACAAAAACCCATTGAAGGTCAGGTCGTCAATGTGCATTTTGACGTAGTCGAAAAAGATCCGTGGACCATTCGCAAAATTTTGATTACGGGCAATACCAAAACCAAAGACCGCGTGATTCGACGCGAGTTGCGCGTGCGCCCAGGCGATACATTTAGCCGCGCCCTTTTGGAGCGCAGCGTGCGCGAAGTCATGCAACTCAACTTTTTTACCAATGTTTTGCCCGAGCCTATCGCCGTAGAAGAAACATCAGAGATTGACCTCGAGTTTACCATAGAAGAGAAGTCAACGGGCACGGCGTCTATCGGGGCAGGGTATAGCGAACGCGACAAGCTGATTGGTACTATTGGGTTGCAAATTCCCAATTTTAGAGGCAATGGACAACAACTCGATTTCCAGTGGGAATTTGGATCGCGCCGCGAAACCTTTAGAATAGGGTTTACCGAACCGTGGTTCCGCAACACCCCCACGAGTATATCCGCGTCGCTATTCCGAAGCACCATAAGACTGGCAACGGGTTATGGTGTAGCTGACTTTGATCAGCGCACAGAAGGCGGTGCATTTCGCCTCGGACGCAGGCTGCGCTGGCCCGATTATTCGCGCATTTCCGGAGGATATCGCCTTGAAAAGGTTGCGTTTATCCCATTTTCCGACAGTATAGATGTAAGCAATCCCTTTTACGAAGACAATATAACCAGCAGCATCAGTGCAAACTTGACCCGCGACAGCCGCGATTTGCCGATCTTTCCCACATCGGGCAGCGTGATCACTTATTCGCCTGCACTGGCCGGTGGATTCTTAGGCGGGAATAGAGATTTTCACAAGCACGATATTGTCACGAGTTTTTACTTTCCCATATTCTGGCGATTGGCCTTAAATGTGCGGTCACAATTGGGCTTTATCGCCAGTTATGGCACCGAGCGCGTCCCGTATCAGGAATTGTACTCACCTGGCGGCGTTGACATTTTTGAAGGCACCATGTTGCGCGGTTATCCCGACCGCTCAATTGGTCCTCACGATAGTGGGGGAAATCCGATTGGGGGTGTCGCGCAGTTGTTGTTTAACGCAGAGATCAGCATACCCATTGTGCCCAATCAGTTTTATGGTCTCATTTTTGCCGATGCGGGCAATGCTTGGAACAATCTGGACCGGATCAGCCTGACGGATATGCGTCGGTCAGCCGGTTTTGGCATCCGGATTGTAGCACCTGTGGTGGGTATTATGGGATTTGATTTTGCATGGGGATTTGACCGTCGGCATATTCATCCTCGGTATGGTCAGTCCGTACAGATGATGACGCATTTCCAATTTGGCCCGCAATTTTATTAGCAATAAGGGGTCAGCTATCAGTGGTCGGGTTCCTCCTATACCCATAGATGGGAGGAGGGGCTAAAAGCTGAAAGCTTTATTCACGGAGGGAATTTTTGATGACACGCTGTCGCTTACTTTATGTCGCGCTATCTCTGGCACTAACTGGAATAGCCAGTACTGCCGGCGCGGAGCTAAAGCTGGGGTATATTGATTCGCAGAAAATTTTGGATCAATACAAGCCCTATCAAGATGCTCTAAGGGAATTTAACCGTTACGAAGAAGAACTCCAGCGCGAGATCAGCACCATGCAAAACGATCTGGCCAAAATGCAGGATACCTATGAACGCCAATCTCTGCTTTTGAGTGACAAACGCAAACAAGAAGAGCAGCAGGCCATTTTGAAAAAACAGCAGGAACTACAGCGGTTTGTGCAAGATGCTACCTCTCCACAAGGCCGTCTCGCGCGCAAAACCGCGGAATTGTCCGAACCTATTATTCAAACGGTGAATGCGATTATCAAACAAGTGGCAGAAGACGAAGATTTTGATTTTGTGCTCAATTCGACTGCGCTGGCCTATGCGAAAGAGGCACACGATTTGACCGACAAGGTCCTCGAAGCCCTGACCAAAGATCTCGAGGCCAGGGCAAAAACCGAGGGACCATAATAGATCATCTATATATGTTGTTTTTTCTTGAAAGTCTCTGATTTATCCCGCGGGGTGATCGGAGACTTTTTAATGTGAACATTGGAGGATGCCGTGACTCTGGACATTAGAGATATTGAAAAAATTCTTCCGCATCGTTACCCTTTTCTCCTAATAGATCGCGTAACAGAGTTGGTCCCCGGCGAGCGGCTGGTCGCGTACAAAAATGTGTCGGCTAATGAGCCGTTTTTCCAGGGGCATTTTCCCGGCAATCCAGTGATGCCGGGCGTGCTCATTATCGAAGCACTGGCTCAGGCCGCTGCAATTTTGATGAGTGATGGACAGGAGAGCGATTTGATCCCATTGTTTATGGGCATTGACAAGGCGCGTTTCCGAAGGCAAGTTGTGCCCGGAGATCAACTCCAGCTAAAAGTCGAAGTAGGACAAAAACGCCGCAATGTGTGCAAAGGGATTGGCGAAGCCACAGTGGATGGCGAAATCGCCGCACAGGCCGAATTGATGGCAATGTTTGCAAAACTCGAGAATCTATAGCACGAACTCGCATGGACTTAATCAAAAAACTCGGCCTCTATTGCCGAGTTTTTTGTCTTACCGCACACCTATCATTTTTTTCTTTCCAAAACTTCCCATTCCTCAAATAAGCACTCCATTTTATTTTGGACCTCCTCCTTTTCTCGCGCCAGTTCCTTCAGACGATGCCAGTCGGTGGCAAAGTCTTCCCGCGCCATTTCTGCAGCTATCTGATCGGACTGGTCCTCAAGTATTGCAATCGCTTCTTCTATTTCGGATAAACGGCGTTCCCGTCTTTGCTGCTGCCGCATTGCACGCTTGCGACTTTCATAGTCGGTTTGCGTTTTAGATGCAGTCTGTACGATCGGTATTTCTACACCCTGCATCTGGCGCTGATAAGCATCGTAATTGCCATCTACCAATTGCCACTCTCCTTCGCCAAGCACAATCAGGCGATTGACCAGACGGTTGAGAAAATACCTATCGTGTGAAACCGCGATCACCGTTCCTGAAAAAGCATCAAGAGCACTTTCGAGCACATGGCAGGAGGCCATATCCAGATGGTTGGTGGGTTCGTCGAGCACCAGCAGATTGAGGGGCGCGCGCATGAGCTTGGCCAGGGCAACGCGACTTTGTTCTCCCCCACTGAGCGAACCCGTCTCACGCTCTACATCGTCCCCAGAAAAGAGAAACGCACCGAGAAAATTTCTAATCTCAACTTCTGGAACATTGGGCGTAAGTGACCAGATTTCTTCGAGAACGCTCAAATTGGGATTCAGGTCCTGACGGGTTTGCGCGTAATATCCAATCTCGAGACCTTTGCCCGGAATAACGCGCCCCGCGTCCGGTGCGAGTTGTTCCATAAAAATTTTCAAGAGTACGGATTTGCCCGAACCATTGGGACCTATAATGCCAAGGCGCTCGCCCCGCCACAACGTGAGATTGAGATCGGAAAATAGAGGGCAGTTAGGATATCCTTTGGTGAGATTCTCAACCTGTAAGACGCGATCTCCTCCCCGCGTGGTGGTGTTAAATCTGAGCACAATATCGCGTTGTTGCACAACGCGTTCTACGCGGTCGAGTTTTTCAAGTGCTCGGCGTCGGCTCTGCGCCTGTTTGGTCTTTTGTCCGGCGATATTTCGGCGGATATACTCTTCGGTTCGCTCAATATGCGCTTGCTGCGCTCGGTAAGCTTTTTGCTGCTGTGCCCGGCGTTGTTCTTTTTCCTCAATATAGAAGGAATAGGTTCCCGAATACTGTTCGACCACGCCGCGTTCCATATCTACAATTTTGGTCACAGTGCGCTCGAGAAAAGTTCTGTCGTGAGAAATGATGACAAAAGCTTTGGCATAATCCGAAAGAAAGTACTCGAGCCATTCTATAGCTTGTAGGTCGAGGTGGTTAGTGGGTTCGTCCAGAAGTAACAGATCGGGTTCTCTTGCGAGCAATTGAGCAAGGGCCAGGCGATTTTTCTGCCCGCCACTGAGCACTGGCGTTGGCAATTTCAGGTCGGTTTCGCAAAAACCAAGACCAAACAGAATGGCTTTGGCACGGGCTTCTGTCGCATACCCTCCCATGTGCTCATACTGGTCGCGGAGATGCCCATAATCATTGAGCACAGCATCGGAATTTTCACCTTCAGCCATAATTTTTTCCAAGTCATGAAGGCGATGTTGCAAAGCCAGAATATCAGCAAAAGCATCGAGTGCCGCATCCATAACTGTGCATGCTGGATCAAATGTGGGTTCCTGTGTCAGAAATCCAATATTGAGACCGCGTTGTCTGTGAAGCTGCCCGCGGTCTGGCAGACTTTCTTCGGTTATGAGCCGAAGCAACGTGGTCTTACCGCACCCATTGGGCCCGACAAGCCCGATGCGATCATCTGGATCAATTTGCCAATGAATACCAGTGAGCACATCGTGCGCGCCGAAGGATTTCCAGATATCTTCGAGTTGAATAATCACCTTTTATCGCCCCTCGCGCTATTGAGCACCTGACGCAGATCTTCCGCAGATTGCCGAGCGGCGTCTGCGAAATCGATACCACTGGAAGCGTAGAGGATGCTGCGCGACGAATTGACGAGAATACCGCTGCCTTTTTTATCGAGACCATTTTGGACAATTGCATTAGTCTGACCGCCTTGCGTCCCGACACCAGGCAAAAGGATGGGGAGGTCAGTGGCAATCGCGCGAACGGTTTTTAAGTCGTTGGGATGTGTTGCACCCACAACGAGACCACAGGGTCCTATTTCCGACCATTTCACAGCTTTTTGTGCGAGCACCTCATACAGCACGCCCTGGTCTGTGTTGAGGCGCAAAATATCAGCCGACCCGGGATTGGATGTGAGGCACAAAAGAAAAGCACAGCCGTTTTGATAAGCCAAAAAGGGGGCAATAGCATCTGTTCCCATCAGAGGGTTGACAGTCACGGCATCAACGCCGAGTTGGCAATATGCCGTATATGCATAGTGTTCTGCTGTATTGCCAATGTCGCCAGCTTTGAAATCGAGTATAATTGGCATATCGTTGGGAATAGCATGGATCGCACCTTGAAGTGCCTCCCAACCCGCTATACCCTGCGCGCCAAAAAATGCAAAATTGGGTTTATAGGCGCACGCAATATCCCGTGTGGCGGCTATAATTTCTTTTAGAAAAGCGAGGGTGGGATTGGATTTCCCTTTGAGATGTTCGGGCAGCTTTGCCGAATCGGGATCGAGCCCCACGCACACAAAACTATCGTTGCGTTGTACTGTATTGCTGTATTTTTGTGAAAAGGACATTCAATCTCTCCATTAAGCAAATGGCGGACCCCTCATGGGAATCCGCCGTTACTGAATAACACCGCTTCAGCACATGCTTTGAAACAAGCGGGCCTGTAAGCCGAGTTCTGTCGTTTGGTAGCCCAAACGGATGGTCATTTATCTGGGACGCCGGTTACCCGACGCCTCTTGCGGCCTACCCGAGCGTAATAGCGAGACGGGCTATCTCTTCGCTCCTATTCGGCCTTGCTCCAAATGGGGTTTACCGTGCCGCGCTCGTCGCCGAGTCGCGCGGTGGGCTCTTACCCCACCGTTTCACCCTTGCCCGTAGCGCGAAAAATCGCGCCCGCTGGCGGTCTGTTCTCTGTGGCACTTTCCATCGGGTCGCCCCGCCTGGGTGTTACCCAGCATTTTGCCCTGTGGAGCTCGGACTTTCCTCATCCCAAAAGGGACGCGACCATCCGGCCCACTTGTAATATTTTTATTTTTTAGACGTGTCGGCACTGTCTTTTGTTGCAATGCCCTGGTTTGCCAACTGGTCGGCTTCTCTATTTTGCTCTCGGCGCACGTGTTTGATCTGAAAGCCGTCAAAAGTTCTACTCTGCGTTTGGGCGGTCTGATAAAGCGGCAAAAGTCCCCCACTTTTAACCTTGTAAGTCCCATTCATCTGGCGAACCACGAGTTCGCTGTCGGAAAATACTGTCACCCGGTTGGCTTTGAACTCTGCGGCTATTTCAAGGCCCTTGATCAGCGCGCGATACTCTGCGACATTGTTGGTCGTACAGCCGATATATTCACAATATTCTTTGAGAACTTCTCCACCTGCTTCAATGCGAATACCAATGCCAGCATGCCCGGGATTGCCCCTGGATGCCCCGTCGATAAATAGGGTCAATTCGGTCAAACCTCAGCCTCTTCATCACTCCATACCAGAAGGCGACCACAGTTTTCGCAACGCATAATGCTATCGGCGCGTCTGACTTCCACCAGGCGTTGAGGGGATAATTGGCGATAACAGCCGCCACAGGCCCCTTTGCGAACGGGTACAATGGCAACACCACCTTTGACAACTCTGCGGATGCGATTGTACATGCTTAAAGGACTGCGTTCCACACCGGGTTCGATGGCTGATCGCTCCTTTTCCCAGGCACGCACATTTTTTTCTACAGAATTGAGTTTAACTGTCAATTCGTCAATGCGCCCTTGCCGGTCTTTTTCAATTTCCCGATAGTAATTCTCATCTTCTCGGAGTTTTTCCACAATTTTTTCAACTGTATCGATACTTTCCAAAATGGCGGTTTCGTGTTGGTCTTTGCGATCATGGAGGGTTGCGATTTCGAGTTGCAAGGCATCGTATTCTTTGTTGGTCTTTACTTCATAGAGACGATCTTGATGCTTTTTCAGATCTTCTTCAATTGCGCTGAGTTCCCTTTCAAGTGCCCGGCGATCTTTTTCGAGTTCTTCACTGCGCTGTTGTTGGGCGTCGAGTTGATCGCGTGCATCTTGCAGTTCACCTTTGAGACTGTTGATTTCTTTGGGATAATCGGTTTGAGATTGGTGCAACGCGTTGATTTCTTTGTCGATTTCTTGAAGTTTCAGTAAATTAACCAAACTCTCTCTCATGCGCAGGTCTCCTCGTGAAACGTGAAAAGAAAAAGGTGCTACCCTGAACAGGTGCACCTTTCTATGGTCGTGTTTGCTACAACTTGAACCTCTTGATCTGTTGACAAGAAGTTTTGGAATGGTGGGCGATACTGGATTTGAACCAGTGACCTCCGGTATGTGAAACCGGCACTCTAACCAACTGAGCTAATCGCCCAATTTTGCAATAATACCGCACAGAACGGCCGACCTATTTTTAAAAAATTAAGAGAAGGACAGAAAGTTTTGCAATGTATTTTAATTAACAAAAGATAGTTTGGGATGTCAAGCCCGATGTATCAAATCATGCCCTACCTACACCCCCGCATTTACGCATTTTCTTTCAGTTGCACAGTATCGGGCCGCTGACCTATTGATGGTGGAGCCATCAGGCGAACCTGTTGTGCAGTCAAATTTTCATAATCATCGACATTGTAATACGTATTTGCCCACGATGAATGTCCGGGGCTGTATTTATACAGAAATGCGCGCCGCTCGTGATCAGCTGTCCACGGCATAGTTCCGTGTACCAACGCCTCTGTAAAAATCAACGCATCTCCCGCATTCACTTCGGGCTGTACCACATAATGGGGTACCCGTTCATACTCCCGCACATCCTGTGGAATACTATTCAAAAAATTGGTCTTATGCGTGCCGGGAATACAACAAAACCCACCATCGCCTTTGCGTGCAGGTGTCGTAAAAAAGGTTACCACCGTCAACCCGGTTCGAATAACACCATCGCGGTATTTGTACCAATGATCACCCTCGCGCCCATTATCGCCCCCGTGTAACCGCCCTCGCTGCCCGCCCTTTTGCATAAAAATGCTATAATCGTGATCAATTCGCACCTTTGATCCCAAAAATTCCAGTAGATAGGGCATAATCTTCGGATGATCCAACAACTTCTGAAAAGGCATCCCCCACGTTGAGGGCCGTCCCACATTGCGATATTTGCCATCTACCTTTTTCATCTTCTCATCGGCAATCGCATTGAGTTCATCAACTTCCCGCTCTGACAATACATTTTTGATGACAATATAGCCATCTAAGTCAAATACGAACTTATCTTCAATATCCACCGATAACGGCATGCTTCACTCCTTTGGATAAGGACAGAAAATAATCGGAGTAAAAAAGATAACCACCTCAATCACCCGCGTCAATGGAGTTCCTTAAACTGATACAGAATGCTTTGATCCTTGCCTATGTTGATAAACTGAAGTATTTTTTACAGGATATTTTGAATATTGGGCCTGAAGGAATGAGACATGAAACCTGAAGATAGTGCCAGAAAGAACATTGACAGGCAATTGGAAGCCGCAGGCTGGATTATCCAGGATCGTGAGAATTTGAATCTCGGTGCCTCTCTCGGAGTAGCTATCCGGGAATTTCCGTTGGAATCTGGACTGGCGGATTACGCGCTTTTTGTCAACAGGAAACTCGTTGGTGTTGTAGAGGCAAAGCCTGAAGGCACGACATTGAGCGGCGTAGCAGAGCAATCCCAGAAATATCTAACAGGAGTCCCTGAAAGTCTCCTACAGGCGGATCCACCTCCTTTTGCCTATGAGACTACTGGTGTCGAGACATTCTTTAGGGACGAGCGCGATCCGTATCCGCGTTCCAGACAAATCTTTGCATTTCACCAGCCTCAAACCCTTCAAGAGTGGATTGAAGAGAAAGGAACGCTTAGAGCGCGGCTACTACACTTACCACCGCTGATCAAGGCACCGCTGAGGGGCTGCCAGATTGAAGCCATTGAAGGACTGGACCAATCGTTTCAGGAAGCCCGACCAAAAGCACTCATCCAGATGGCTTCTGGCAGTGGCAAGACATATACGGCCATCTCCTTTATCTATCGCCTGATCAAATTTGCTAAAGCCGAGCGTGTCCTGTTTCTGGTAGATCGAAGTAATTTGGGCCGTCAGACAGCGCGGGAGTTCCAGCAGTATAGCACCCCGGATGATGGCCGCAAATTTACGGAGTTATACAATGTCCAACACTTGCGCTCCAATAAGATCGACAAAGTTAATAAGGTGTGCATCACGACGATCCAGCGCTTGTATTCAATGCTAAGTGGTGAACCTGAATACCACAAAGATGATGAGGAAGGTTCTTTATTCGACACTTCCCCGGAGCGTTTCGACCATGAGCAACAAAAGGAAGTCATTTATAATCCGGCGATTCCTATTGAGACATTTGATTTCATCGTCACCGACGAGTGCCACCGCTCAATTTACAATGTGTGGCGCCCGGTGCTGGATTATTTCGACGCCTTTGTGATTGGTCTGACAGCAACGCCGTCTATGCAAACCCTGGGATTTTTCGACCAGAATCTGGTAACGGAATACAGCCATGAGCGCGCTGTCGCAGACGGCGTGAATGTCGGCTATGAGGTCTATCGGATCAAGACCCGAATTACAGAGGAAGGCAGCAAAATCGAAGCTGGTTTTCATGTAGATATCCGCGACAAGTTGACGCGAGCGAGGCGGTGGGAACAATTAGAGGATGACCTGGATTATGAGTCTCGCCAACTCGACCGAGAGGTGGTTGCCCCCGACCAGATCAGGACTGTGGTCAAGACGTTCAAAGAGCGATTGTTCACTGATATTTTTTCGGACAGAATCGAGGTACCCAAAACACTCATCTTTGCGAAAGACGACTCACACGCGGAAGATATAGTCCATATCGTGCGGGAGGAATTTGGCAAAGGCAATGAGTTTTGCAAGAAAATCACCTATCGCACCACAGGCGAGAGTCCCGAAGCCCTAATCACGAGTTTTCGCAACTCCTATAACCCCAGAATTGCGGTAACCGTGGATATGATCTCCACCGGCACAGACATCCGCCCCCTTGAGTGTTTGCTATTCATGCGTTCAATTAAGTCACGGGTGTATTTCGAGCAAATGAAAGGCCGTGGAACGCGCACGATTTCAGATACGGATATCAAGGCGGTAACGCCGGATACCGAGCACAAAACGCATTTCGTAATTGTCGATGCCGTAGGTGTATGCGAGGACGACAAGACCGATTCCCGGCCTCTGGTGAGAAAACGCAGTATTCCCTTTGACAAATTACTCTTTGAGATCGCCATGGGGAAAAGAGATGAGGATACCATCACGACTCTGGCAGGCAGGCTGGGGCAACTGGACCAAAAGTTGAACGACGGAAAGCGTGCAGAGATCAGCGAGATTGCAGGTGTTCCGATCAAGGACCTGACGCATCGCCTTCTGGACGCTGTTGATCCCGATAAGAAGGTTGAGAAGGCAAAAGAACTTTTCTCAACAGACGAGCCTGATGAGGTACAGATTGAGCAAGCCAGCGAAGCATTAGCGGCAACTGCCTGCGACCCTTTTGACAATCCCGGTTTGCGAAATAAACTCATTGAACTTCACCAGCGAAGCGAACAGGTTATCGACACGGTCAGTTTCGACCAATTGGTGTCGGCAGGCTTTGATGAGGCAGCGAAGGAAAAAGCAAAGACAACTGTAGATACCTTCAAGCAATTCATTGAGGACAACAAGGATGAATTGACAGCCTTACAGATCATCTACAACAGACCACACGCTCAGCGACACATGACCTATGACCAGATTGATGAACTTGCCGAAACCATTAAAAAACCACCCTATCACATCGCGCCCGAACAAGTCTGGAAAGCCTACGAGCAACTTGAAAAGTCAAAAGTTCGAGGGGCAAGCCCGCACATATTGCTCACGGATATTATTTCTCTCGTGCGTTTTACAATTGGTGATGTCGAGATCCTTGAACCGTTCCCTGAAACCGTAACCCGACGGTTTGATTCGTGGTTGACCGAACAGGAACAGGCGGAAACGGTATTTACACCCGAGCAGCGGGAATGGCTAAAAATGATCAAAGACCACATTGCCTCGTCTTTGTCGATTGGAATGGATGACTTTGAATACACGCCCTTTGTCGAAAAAGGCGGGCCGGTGAAGGCTTATAAGCTATTTGGTGAGGCGTTGGATACAATTCTTGAGACGTTGAATGAACAGTTGGTGGCGTAAGGCAGATCCTGAGAAAAAATTTTCGATAGGAAATAGGTAAAATGAACGAAACAAATGTCGGTTTGTCTGAGCAGCCAGAAGGGTGGGTGTGGACGACTGTCAGTAGTATTGGTTTAGTTGCAAGCGGACAAACACCTAAAGGAATCAATGATTTAGACTCGAAAGGTAAAATTCCGTTTTATAAGATTAGCGACATGAATAAATCGGGAAATGAAAAATTCATGCGCGACACAGCAATCGCGCTTGACAATGCCGAAATCGAAAGATTAGGAATCCATGTCAGAGAACAGGGAACAGTGATTTTTCCTAAGAGAGGTGGAGCAATAGCTACAAACAAGAAGCGGATATTATCCTATCCATCGGCCTACGATTTAAATATCATGGGAGTATCGCCTTATATTGTCCCGACGGATTTTTTCTACCACTGGCTATTATCAATTGATCTTGCTACATTATCTGATGGCTCGAATGTTCCACAGCTTAATCATAAGCATATAGATCCGTTGCCTTTTCCTCTTCCCCCTCTCTCCGAACAACATCGCATCGTCGCCAAAATCGAAGAGCTTTTCACCAAACTCGATGCGGGCAAAGAAGAACTCTTGCAGGCCAAGGCGCGATTGAAACGTTACCGTCAGTCTGTCTTGAAAGCAGCCATGGACGGAAAGCTGACGGAAGATTGGCGAAAGACGCACGAAGGCGAGATTGAACCTGCGTCTGTATTACTGAATCGGATTCTCAAGGAGCGGCGGGAAAAATGGGAAGCAGAGCAACTTGAGCAGATGAAAGCAAATGGGAAGATGCCCAAAGACGACAAATGGAAGAATAAATACAAGGAACCGCTCGAGCCAGATACCTCGAAACTATCCGAGTTACCAGAAGGGTGGATGTGGACAAATATTCAGCAACTAAGCAAAGTTAGCGGAGGACTTACTAACCCGACTAATTCATGAAAGTTTATGAATAGGCTATTTATGTCATCATTTCGATGTTGTAAGCCCTCTGTCCGTGATTTTCTGTTTTTGTCGCTCCCGATTGTATTTTTACCGGGTCTGACAGGTCAATGTCATTGGTTGTGCGTGCCTGTGGTAGTCAAAAAGGCCACAGGTTCCCCCTTGCCCTTGCCTGCCGAGTCTTTGCCCAGCACAAGGCGGTGTCTGTGTCTGTTGCGCCAGTGATGTTGTCTGCCTTCTGCTTGCCATCTCTGCCCTCCTGCGTTTTGGGTTAGGGAAACGCCTTTGCCAGATTGTGCAGGATTTTATCATAGACGTGTTGCAAAGGAAAGGACACAGGCAGATGGAAGGTGATCCTCGTATTCAACTCACAGACGCGTCCTGCGACTTTGAGGAAGCGATTTTGAATGGTATTGACCTGCGCGTTTATCCACCTTGTGCCATTGAATCCTATTTGCGCCAATGTCTGTATCAAGACATAGGCGGCAGAATGGAGAAAGAGGCGGAACTGATTGGCAGTAAAGCTGTGACAGGATGTGCGGTCAGAGTGGAGAAAGGTTTTGTGATTTTTAATGAAGTTTTCCATCTGTCCGCGCGCACAATAGACGCTTTGATAGATAAAGGACGCCATTGAACTTTTCAGGTTGGTCACGACAAAGCGTGTGTTTTGGCCTCGGTCACTGATTTCGACCTTGCATACGATGCGTTGTGCCTTGTTCCAACTCTTTGCCTGATAGGAAAACGAGGTAAAAAGACGCACGGCCTCCTTTGTATGTGCATAAAGCCTTTTGGCCTGCGCGATAAGGGGTTGTGCCGCCTCACAAAGCTTGGCATTGCTGGTCTGTCCTAAGATAAAATACAGGTCATCAGTCTCACAAAGGTGATGGACTTGCGGACAAGAAAAGTGGGCATCACCCCGCAAGATGATCGCCACATCAGGCCAAGCCTGACGCAGATAGGCCACCAAACGCTTGACTATGGCGACTATCTGTTGGCCGGTCGGACGGATACCGGGACGCAATATCGTAGTGATCAACTTACCGGTTTGTCCCTCATAAATATGCAAGGGCTGATAGGTGTAGGCATTGTAATAGCCATTGAATAGGGACAACTGCTGGGTCCCATAAACCGTATCCTGTGTATCATCAATATCTAAGATGATCGCCTCGGGCGGCTTTTTATACGAAGCGATAAAACAATCGAGGAAGGCACGGGCAATCCGATACAAGTCGCTTCGCCTGATCTGGTTCTCAAACCGGCTCATCGTGGGTTGACTGCCCAAGTCTTTACCTGAAAGCGGCAAGACACCACAGGCGGCCTTGATACCCGGATCGCTGCGTAAGGCATCACAATCATTGCCATCTTCATACCCACAGGCTATCTGGAACACCCGTTGCTTGACCAACTCTGCGACGGAGTGCCTCACATAACTCTTATGCCGACGATCCCTGATCGCAGCACTCATGCGTGTTAAAATGCCAGATTTTGCCTCTACTTCTCGAAGCAATAACGCGCCGCTATCGCTGGTGAGAATGCCCCCATCAAAGGCGAGGTCAAGCCGTTTGCCGAAAATGCTTGCCAAAGGAACCTTGCGATGTTTATCTTGTGACCCCATGGTAGTTTCCTCCAAGTCTATTGTACAATGGTTATGGTTCTAACCTATAATAATACAATGACTTGAATAAGGAAACTACCTTTTTTATGAATTTTTCAGGCTAAGAATTCGAAGAGAAATACTTACCCAAAGAAATTACCATATCTTCGAGTCGCTAATGTCTATGCAGACGAGTTGCGTTTAGAAGAAATCAAAGATATCGGTGTTAAAAAAGAAGAATTGAACAGGGTTTTATTGAAAGATGGAGATATGCTAGTTGTGGAAGGAAATGGTAGCCCTGACCAAATAGGTAGAGTTGCTATATGGAATGGAAGTATTTCACCGTGTGTTCATCAGAATCACATAATAAAAGCCAGATTCGACCCAGTGGAGATCGGAATGTATTGTATATATTGGCTTCTATCGATTGAAGGAAGAAAATATATCAGTCAAGTTGCCAGTTCTACATCAGGTCTTTATACACTCAGTATTTCCAAAGTGCAGGCACTCCCTGTCCCTATTCCACCATTGAGAGAACAGCAAGTGATTATTGAGGAAATAGATCGCTACCTCTCTGTTGCCGATGCAGTCGAAGCAACTGTTGATGCGGAACTCAAACGCTCTGATGCACTCCGTCAATCTATTCTTAAGCAGGCGTTCTCTGGCAAATTGGTTCCACAAGATCCCAATGATGAGCCAGCAGAAAAATTGCTTGAGCGTATTAAAAAAGAGAAGACCAAATGGGAAACCGCGCAAAAGACCAATAGAAAAGCAAAAAAACAATTGGCGTTATTTGAGCATTGAAGATGCAATAATGTTGGCAGAGCAAGCATTGCATTTGGTGAGACCTTATGTTAAAATCAGGCGTTACCACACCTAATAAGGGAACGTATCTCAAATTTGGAGAGGTGACACATTATGGAAACCCGGCACAAGGAACTCGATTTTGTGCGACCACTGGTAGATGACGGTGCACTACAACAATTAGAGGAGATACGTCAAGAGGCTATGGAAGCATCGGCATTGGATAGCGAAATTGATCCTGTCCCAGATCAGGCATACGATGACGCACGTTCTTTGCTAAAAATGCTCTCTCATTACAATGTTCCCATGCCAGAAATTGGCTGGGCAGAAGATGGCAGCCTTGGACTTGAATGGCGACCAGAGAACGGCATAGTGACAATGGGAGTCTATGGAGATACTCATGTCATCTACGGTGCTTTTTTTCACGATAAACGTCAAGTTGAAGGAATCTGTGCATTATCAGATACTGCCAGGTTGAGGGGCTTTCTTAAAAGCAATTGGCGTTATTTGAGCATTGAAGATGCAATGACCAAAAGGGGATAGAACAATGGGAAAAACCACTCTTAAAATGCAGTTTCACCTTCCGATTGAAAACATCTCCCAAAAGCATCAAACGGAAGCCACAAAAAAGGCAAAAGCAGCCTTTGTGCTTGAACTTCTCCGACAAGGGGACATCAGCGCGGGAAAAGCGGCGGAACTTCTCAATGTTTCCCGATGGAAACTCTCGGAATTGATGGCTGACGCAGGGATTTCCGCCTTTGATGAAAGCCAGACAGCAGAAACTTTACAGGCGGAAGTTGACAATGCACTAAAAGATTTCGAGAAATCCACAATATAGGAGACCAATAAAAATGCCATCAGAAGTTTCCAAATTAAACGATCCAGCGTCAATTGTGCAAAAATTGTGGAATTACTGCAATGTCCTGCGCGATGACGGTGTCAGTTATGGCGATTATGTCGAGCAGTTGACCTACTTGCTTTTTTTGAAAATGGCCGACGAGCAGATCAGACCGCCCTACAACCGACAATCAATTATCCCATTAGATGCAGACGGTAATGAGCTTAATTGGCCCAGCTTGATTGAAAAAGACGGAGATGCTCTCGAAAACCATTACCGACACATCCTCACTGAGCTTGCCAGAGCCAGCGGGATGCTCGGGGTTATATTTCGCAAATCTCAGAACAAAATTCAGGACCCGGCCAAGCTCAAGCGTATCATCTATCTCATTGATGGGGAAACCTGGATGGGAATGGATATTGACGTCAAGGGCGAGATTTATGAAGGACTCTTGCAGAAAAACGCCGAAGATGTCAAGGGCGGCGCAGGCCAATATTTCACCCCGCGTCCCCTCATCAAGGCGATGGTTGAGGTCATGCGACCAAAGCCCGGTATGACGATCTGTGATCCCGCCTGTGGCACGGGCGGTTTCTTTCTGGCCGCGCACAAATATCTATCTGAGAACCACAGGTTAGATCGGAAGCAAAAGGAATTTCTGCGCTTCAACACGTTCACAGGCACGGACATTGTTGACGGCGTCGTTAGACTGTGCGCGATGAACCTTTATTTGCACGGCATCGGCGGAGATGATAGCCCGGTCACAGTGGGTGACAGTCTGATCAGCGATCCCGGTGATCGCTTTGACATGGTGCTCACCAATCCGCCCTTTGGCAAGAAAAGTAGTGTCACCATCGTAAATGACGAAGGCAAGGCCGACAAAGAATCCCTCACCTATGAACGCGAGGATTTCTGGGCGACCACCTCCAACAAGCAGTTGAACTTCTTACAGCACATCAAGACCCTGCTCAAAATCAACGGCAGTGCAGCAGTCGTACTGCCCGACAATGTACTCTTTGAAGGAGGTGCTGGTGAGACGGTTCGCAAGAAACTGCTACAGGAAGCTGACGCACATACCCTCCTTCGCCTGCCCACGGGCATCTTTTACGCGCAGGGCGTGAAAGCCAATGTCTTATTCTTTGACCGCAAGCCCGCGAGCGAGCATCCCTGGACAGAGAAGTTGTGGATTTACGACTTGAGGACGAACAAGCATTTTACGCTCAAGAAAAATCCATTGCGCTTTGAGGACTTGCAGGATTTTATCGCGTGCTACAACCCTGAAAATCGTCATGATCGCAAGGAAACCGAGCGGTTCAAGTGCTTTGCGTATGATGAGTTGATGCAGCGAGACAAAGTGAGTCTGGACATTTTCTGGCTGCGAGATGAAAGTCTTGAAGAGTCTGAGAATCTTCCCGAACCAGATGTGATTGCCGCGGAAATTACTGAAAACCTGGAGGCGGCATTAGAGCAGTTTGCGAGTATTTACGAGGAGATTGCTCCCAACGAGGATGGGGCGACTGAAGAGTATGAATATGTGACCCAAACAGATTGACAACAAAAGGAGTATTGATGCAGAAAGATTATTCTGAAGTCAAAGGTCAACTGCGGAGTCAAGAGTGGTTCAACAACCCGCACAACATGGGCATGACAGCCGTCTATGTCGAACGCTACATGAACTACGGCTGGACGCGCGAAGAACTCCAATCGGGCAAACCCGTTATCGGCATCGCGCAAACGGGTGGTGACCTCACCCCCTGCAATCGCATTCACGTCGAATTGGTCGATCGCGTCAAAGCCGGTATTCGCGACAACGGCGGCATACCCTTTGAATTTCCCGTACACCCCATAGCCGAGCAGGGCAAACGGCCCACGGCTGCTCTCGACCGCAACCTCGCCTACCTCGGACTGGTCGAAATCCTGCACGGCTATCCCATCGACGGCGTCGTGCTCACCACCGGATGCGACAAAACCACACCCGCCTGCATCATGGCTGCCTGCACCATGAACCTGCCCGCCATCGTCCTCTCTGGCGGTCCGATGCTCGATGGACACTGGCGCGGTCGCCTGGCCGGATCGGGCACAGTTGTATGGGAAGCCCGCGAACGCTACGCGGCTGGTGAAATCGACTACGACGGGTTCATGGATATCGTCACATCATCCTCGCCCAGTGTGGGTCACTGCAACACAATGGGAACCGCCTTATCTATGAACGCATTGGCCGAAGCACTTGGATTATCGCTTACCGGATGTGCGGCCATCCCCGCACCCTATCGCGCCCGCAAGCAAATGGCCTATCGCACGGGTCTGCGCATCGTCGATATGGTCAAAGAAGATCTCACCCCCGACAAAATTCTCACACCAGAGGCCTTCCAAAACGCCATTGTCGTCAACTCGGCGCTCGGCGGTTCGACCAATGCGCCGGTTCACATCACCGCCATGGCGCGGCACATCGGGCTGGAACTGCCGGCAAAAGACTGGCAAACATATGGTCACCATATCCCCCTACTCGTCAACTGCCAGCCCGCAGGCGAATACCTCGGCGAAGCCTTTTACCGCGCTGGTGGTGTGCCCGCCGTCATGACTGAACTCGTCAAAACCGGCAAACTCCACACCTACTGCCAGACCGTCACAGGCAAAACCATAGGCGAAAATCTCAAAGACATTGCCATTGAAGACGAGCGCGTCATCAAGCCCTATGACCAACCCTTGAAAGAAAACGCCGGATTCATTGTACTCAGCGGCAACCTCTTTGAAGCGGGCCTGCTCAAAACCTCTGTAATTGGTGACGACTTCCGCAAAAAATATCTCCAGCGCGAAGGCGATCCAAACGCCTGGGAAGGCACGGCAGTGGTCTTCGATGGTCCCGAAGATTATCACCACCGCATCAATGACCCCGATTTGCCCATCGACGAAAATGCCATGCTCTTCATACGCTATTGCGGCCCCGTGGGCTACCCCGGCTCAGCCGAAGTCGTCAACATGCTCCCGCCCGACCGCCTCGTGCAGGCTGGCATTTCCGAACTGCCCTGCATCGGCGATGGGCGTCAAAGCGGCACCTCTGCCAGCCCGTCCATACTCAACGCCTCGCCCGAAGCCACAGTGGGCGGTGGCCTTGCCTTTCTCAAAACAGGTGACCGCGTGCGCATTGACCTCAACACCTGCACGGCCAATGTCCTCGTCAGTGAACGGGAACTCGCCCAGCGCAAAAAGGACTGGAAACAACCCGATCTGGTCCACCAGACACCCTGGCAGGAAATCTATCGCCAAAATGTGGGACAACTCGCCGATGGCGCGTGTATGGAACTGGCCGTCAAATACCAGAATGTACGCGACAACACCCCTCGCCATTCGCATTAAACCGACTGCATCGTGATATTTCCGACCCCCGAAGAATACACCGTCCTCATCCTATCGCTTAAAGTAGGCCTGCTCTGCGTGGTAATAAGCCTGCCCTTTGCCGTATTGTTGGGATGGGTGTTGGCGCGCAAAAACTTTCGGGGCAAGCTCATCCTCGACGGCCTGTGTCACCTCCCCCTTGTATTGCCGCCTGTGGTTGTCGGGTATCTACTCCTTCTCCTGTTGGGACGCAGAGGTTTTCTGGGTCAAATTTTGAGCGACTGGTTTGGATTGCAAATCGCATTTACCTGGCGAGGTGCTGTATTAGCCGCTGCTGTAGTGGGTTTTCCACTCATGTTAAGAGCTGTTCGCCTCGCCATCGAAAGTGTTGACCCCCGCCTTGAGCGCGCTGCTCGCACCCTGGGAGCCAATCCGCTCCGCGCCTTTTTCTCCATAACGCTGCGCCTGGCCACCCCGGGCGTGCTCGTTGGCTCTCTCCTCACATTTGCCCGCAGCCTTGGCGAATTTGGCGCCACCATCACCTTTGTCTCCAATATTGCCGGCGAAACCCGCACACTCCCGCTCGCCATATTCACGTACATCAACCAGCCCGATGGCGAAGCCGCTGCCGCACGCCTCGTCTTACTCTCCATAATCCTATCTCTGGGCGCACTCATCGCCAGTGAGACTATCGCCCGCAAAATGAAAAATTAAAACATCATGCTCACCCTTTGCGTACACAGGCAACTCGCCGAATTTACCCTTCAAATCGATGTGACGTGTGCCTATCCCGTCACCGCGGTATTTGGACCTTCAGGATCTGGCAAAACCACCCTCTTGAATCTCATAAGCGGTCTGATGCGACCAGATAGCGGTCAAATCAGCATTGACGACACCATTTTATTTCACGCTAAAAAAGGCATTGACCTGCCACCGGAAAAGCGACGTATAGGCCACGTATTTCAAGACGATTTGCTCTTTCCACACCTGACCGTGCGCCAAAATCTCCTGTACGGGTATCAATTTCTCGCGCCATCAGAACGCAAATTTCATCCCGACACCATTATCGACCTGCTCGAATTGAACACCCTGCTCGACCGCCTCCCAAATCTCCTCTCAGGCGGTGAACGCCAGCGCGTCGCCCTGGGGCGAGCCATCCTGACTGCTCCCAGACTGCTCATCATGGATGAACCCCTGACCGCGCTCGATCAAGAGCTCAAAAACCGCATCATGCCCTATCTGCGCCACATTCGCACGGATCTGGGCATCCCCATGCTCTACGTCAGCCACGCAATTGGTGAAATTCTGCAACTCACCGGACAGGTCATTGTGCTCAACCGCGGACAAGTACTCGCGCATGGAGACTTCTTTTCTATCGCTCACCAGCCCAAAATTCTGCCCCTGCTCGAAGCGCATGGTTTTGAAAATGTCCTGCCCGTTGAAGTCATCGCATCCAATCGCGTGCAATACAACAACCAAATCCTCCATATCCCCCCCTGTGACCGCAGACCGGGCACACATATCTTTATAGGCATCCGGGCAAACGACATCATTTTGGGCCGACAACGACCTGCGGGTTTAAGCATTCGCAACGCCCTCTCTGGATGGATTCTCGACATCGTTGAAACGCATGGGCGACGCCTCGTGTACCTCGATGTGGGTAAACGCCTCGCCGCCGAAGTCACGTCCGAAGCGATAGAGGAATTGGCTTTAAAAATCGGCGATCCCGTAATTTGCCTGATAAAAACACACGCCATTCGCATAGGCCCAGATGTCTCTTGAGGCCTGCGCCACCTCCATTTCCTCAAAAAAATCAAAATTTCTGAAACCCATTCACAACCTGCACTGTCTATTTATGTGACATTGGGTAACTATTTTCTTACTTTTCGTTTCAAAGTGCATCCAAAGGGATGTAACAGTGAAGATGAAAGTTGCAAAAAATTCCGATTTCTTCCTTGACGTAATGAAGTTCTCTAACTATCTTTTTAAAGCTAAACAGTATTGTTGCAATCCACCAACCTCAATCAGGGAATCCATCGTGTATATCCGTAAACCCGCACCACAGGGCTGAGTCTCCTGGAAAGACATCCAGGGTAACACCTTTACACGAGAAACTTTTGTGTTCAACTCGCTATTGTTGCCTTTAACCGTCCAATCCAGGATAGCTCGCAATTTGAATTGCACGCGCTCTTATTGCGCCTGGGGAGGACTATATGGCTTGTTGAATGCAAAAAAACACCGCCATCCTCTCCGGATGGCTTTTTTAATGGCCACAGCGCAAAACGAGACGCGGTGGCCCTTTTTTGTGAAAGGAGGCACTGTGATTATTTGACAAACGATTGGTAAACACAATACCTGGCTCACCATTTCTCCCCCTTCATCAGAGAAAGGAGATCTGATATGATGTCAGTACAAATAGAAAGGCCCTCACGCGAGTCTTTGGCGGGACGACGTGAGGACCCCAGATCACACCGACAAGTATATGCGGTGTTCCGCATAATTTAGGACAAATTTCCGATAACTGCAAATGGAATCATAAACTTGTGGAGAAATTAGATGCAAACATGGAAGGATGTATTCCGCAGAAAAGAGGAATTGCAAAATCTGAAAAACATCGGATTCTGCTTTCTGATTGTCGTTATCCTCATCACGGGTTCTTATGCCCTGACGGGGTTGCGCGACATTTTTCAAGTCTCGCTTGCGGAGCCTACCGAGTGGGAAATCACCGCAACGCCTGACGATATTGACGAGTAAACGACCATCCGCAGAAAAATTGATAACCATTCACCAGAGGATTAACCATGCAGTACGCAGAAGAGCGGGATCTGGTGCGTCGCACATTAAATGGCGATGCCGGGGCTTTCAACAGCCTTTACAAACGCCATCACGCCCGAATTCTCGCCACACTAATTGGACGAACCAGAAATCGACACGATGCTGAAGATTTGATGCAAGTGACTTTCTTGCGCGCCTATCGCGGTTTGTCCGGATTCCGCGGGGAAGCCGCATTTTCAACATGGCTGATGCAAATTGCCCTGAATGTGTGTACCACGCACATGCGATCCAAACAAGCCCGTCGATCGTGGCAACAAACCATTGAAGATCCACAACTCGGTTATCGAGATACGTGGGAGCCAGCCAGTACAGAGCGTCCCGACGATGCGTTATCTCGAAAAGAATGCCGCGAAATGCTCGAAGAGAGCATAGAAGAACTGCCGCAGCGATATCGCCATGCCGTGCGCTTGCGCTATGTACAGGATCGATCTTATGCGGAAATTGCCAGAGAACTCGGCGTGCCGATGGGCACCCTGAAAACCTGGCTTCATCGCGCGCGACACCAGTTGCAAGAATCTCTTAATGACACGGAACTTGCGGCAATGTAAAACGTCTTACAACGTGTTATGGCAATAGCTGTTAAATTTTAACAACCAAAGGAGAAATTCATTTTATGCACTGTGACATTTGCGGGCGCGAAAACGCGCACATCCACAAAATCGACCGCATGTATGGCAAGGGGAAACACACCGTCACCATTCGCAATATTCCCCTCGCGATATGTTCGACCTGTGATGAACGCTATTTTGCGCCTCGCATACCCGACAAAGCCGAGCAACTGAGTCCAGTACTTCACAAACACTCAGAATCGACTTGTCTCGCGTAAACAAGTAGCTTAAAAAAAGCCGCCGATAGATGTACCGGCGGCTTTTTAGTGTTCATTTTCGGACACTACTGTATCAAAATCGGACACTTGTCCCTATAATTAAACTTAGATGAAGCCAGCTATTTTTTCTTTACGCCAGTATCCAAATTTTTCAAAAAAAATTAAGCGTTTTATTTTCAACATGTTATGAATACGAAAAAGGGATCAGTCAGCAAAAAAGTGCCCAAAATATTGACCTATAAAAAATTTTGGCACGATTTTTGTTGTATTCAAATGCAAAATCAATTTCCGTCTGGTCATACTCGCGGTGGCGTAAAATGTTGAACAGATATTGCAACCGCGCCATTTTAACAATCTGAGGACATCATGCACTGCGACATTTGCGGCCGTAAAAATGCGTACATCCACAAACTTGACCGCACGTATGGCAAGGGGAAACATACCATTACCATTCGCAACATTTCCCTTGCGATATGTTCGACTTGTGATGAACGTTATTTTGCGTCCCCCATACCCGACAACGCTGAGCAACTGAGCCCAGTGCTACACACTGAGACCAAATATTCAGAAGCGATGTATCTCGTCTAAAGACGCGCAACAAAAGGTTGTCGATAGCATCTATCGGTGGCTTTAGGGAGTCCAATTTTCAAAGGAGGTTCTCATGCTCAAAAATTACCTGACCATTGCCCTGCGAAATCTGGTACGCTACAAAATATATACAGCGATCAATGCCCTCGGCCTGGCAACGGGCATTGCATTTTGCCTGCTCACATTTCTCTATGTGCGGCACGAATGGACTTATGATCAATTTCACGAAAAAACTGACCGCATTTACCGACTCGGCATGTCTGGCGGAATGTTTGGCGGAAGAGACAATGCCACACATGTCCGACTATCGGATCAAATTGGACCACTTATGCGAGAAAACATCCCGCAATTCGCTCACGTTGTGCGAATCCACGAAGGTCCAGGAACTATATCTCACGGCAATAACACCTTTGAAGTAAAATCTCTGTTCACCGACGAAGACTTTTTTCAACTATTCACGTTTCCACTCATTCACGGCGATCCCAAAACCGTGCTCGCAAACCCAAACAGCATTGTCTTAACGCACAGTGCGGCGCAAAAACATTTCGGACATAACGATGTTTTGGGGCAGGAAATCAGCATCCGCGACAAAGTCTGGAAAGAGGAAGAGAAGACTTTTGTCGTAGCGGGTATCGCACAGGATCCCCCTGAAAATTCCAGCATTCAATTCGACCTGATTCTTTCCCACGCAAGCCGTCCGCCCTCCGGGCCCAAAATAACGTCATTTGTCATGAGACCAGACGGCAAAACCGAACGCAGAGAAATTGACTCGCCCGTCTTTTCAAGGGGAAAAAATGTCACTTATATACAACTCATTGACAACATACAACTGGCAGACGTGACGCCTGTCCTGGAGGCATTTGTTAAAGCAAACAAAACCAATTTCGAGTCTAAACGCAAGACCCCGGACGCGACCTTGCACTTACAACCCATTGCAGATATCCATTTTGATCGCGAAATAACAAATGGACTTTCAGCACCGAGCAACCCCGCCTATTCCTATATCCTCGCGGGCATTGCCCTATCCGTATTGCTCGTGGCGTGCATCAATTTTACGAACCTCGCCATTGCGCGGTCTGCGACCCGAGCGCGAGAGGTGGGAATACGCAAAGTAGTGGGTGCGATGCGTTTTCAATTGATGAAACAGTTCTGGGGTGAGTCTTTGCTGCTCACGGGTGTGGGAATGCTACTGGGACTTGCATTAACAGAATTTTTTCTTTTGACCTTCAACGCTTTGACACAGGTGAATTTAACGCTGGATTATCGGCCTTCTCTATCCGGCGTGCTCTTTGGCCTGTCGCTCTTATTGATTATCAGTCTGGTCTCGGGCATCTATCCGGCACTTGTGCTATCGGGTTTTGACCCCATTGCCGTTTTGAAGAACAGATTCAACATCGGCGGCAGGTCCTGGTCTGGTCGCGTCCTGATCGTTGGTCAGTTCGTCGTTGCGATTTTATTTTTAATTGCCACCCTTGTGATGTCTCGGCAGCTAACATTCTTAAAAGAAAAGAATCTGGGCTTGAATGAGTCACAGGTCGTATTGATAAAACCGCGGGGCTTGCCAACAGACCGTAAGCAACGCCATCGGATACTGCAACTCTTCAAGCAAGAACTCAAACGGCACCCTCAGATCGTAAACGTGACGCAATCGGGTTTGTTCTCTCACCTGGAAGCAGACTCAGACACCCGCAAAAGCAATATTACATTTCCCAATGGAGAAGTGGTGGAAAAAGCTGATATTTCCGTGGATTACGATTTCTTCAACACATTGGGTATCAACTTGCTGGCGGGACGCAACTTTTCGCCAGATTTTGGCACAGATGCAACACAAGCCGTTCTGGTCAATAAAACATTTGTCGAACGCACGCAACTGGAACAGCCATTGAACACGACCTTGCCCATGACAAAAATGATGGGCTATTTTGCGCAGGGAGACAGCTTACCAAAAGTTCAGCGAATAAAAGATCCCAAAATTATCGGTGTCGTAGATGATTTTCACTTAAAGTCGCTGCACCATGCTCTACCCCCTTTGGTAATATTTTTAGACGCAGCCAGCTTGAGCAGCGATTTCCTTGTACGCATTCGCCCAGAACGCATACCAGAAACACTCGCCTTTATGGCTGAAAAATGGCAGTCTATCGCGGGCGATGCACCGTTTGATTACGTCTTCCTCGACGAAAATTTTGATCGCCTCTACCGCGAGGAAGAACGCTGGGGCACCATTGTCCAATACGCCTCCTTCTTCGCGCTCTTTGTCGCCTGCCTCGGAGTTCTGGGTCTCACATCCCTCGCCATTACCCGACGCACCAAAGAAATCGGCATCCGCAAGGTACTCGGCGCATCGAACCATCACATCGTCGCCTTATTGTCCAGAGAATTTGTGGTACTCATTCTCATCGCCAATCTGATCGCCTGGCCCATCGCCCATTACGGCGTCGAGCACTGGCTGCGGGATTTCGCCTACCGCATTGATGCTGGTATGGGACTCTTTTTCCTCGGCGGATTGCTCGTCTTTTTAACAGCCCTGCTCACCATTGGCATTCAAGCCCTCAAAGCCGCACAGCGCAATCCCGTCCACGCCCTGCGATATGAGTGAGATCGATTTTCCCATTTGACAGGACAGGGCAAATCGTGAATATTTAAAAAAGAGGAAATAGGAACCGTTGTTGACCAGGAGACTCAAATGGCTCGCATAGATATTCCCAGAATCGCATATCCCCACATCGACCAAAATCCAGATATCCTCTCGGGCGAACCCATTATACGAGGAACACGCATTGGCGTGCGGCACATCGCAGAATGGGATCGTCAGGGATATAGTGTAGATGAAATTATCGCACAATACCCTCACTTAACCCATGCACAGGTTCAAGATGCCCTGTCTTATGCTTTTGATCACAAGTCTGAAATTGATCAACTCATCCAGACAAATACAGAAGACGCTGTCCGGTCAAAATATCAAGATAGTGCATGGATGCCATAACCCATTGATTTTATTTTTTAAAAAAGTTTAATTGTTTTCCATTAAGCTGCAAAATTTCCCTTGACACCTGTACTTTTGTTTAGTATTTTTGTGCATAGAACGTTGAGACATAATCCTTCGACAGGAGGTAATCATGGCAAGCATTGAGATTCAGACCGAACAGGAGATTGGGGAAATTCTATTGTCCGATTTAAGTCGAGATTTACTCAAAGTTGCCGATCGCATTCAGGCCGAGATGCCGCATGTGCCTTTTGATGCCATTCGCCCCGAAGCCCTGGCGCGCGTCGAAGCCGCCGAGCAAGCTGTCGATACCCTGGCACGAGATTTGGCCCAGGGACAGGGAGAACTCACTGAGTGGCACGGTGCCCTGACGAATTACGAATCGGCCTGGTTTCAGGTTATTGAGTCTTTAGGCGTCCGCAATAATTAAATCGCAAACCATATATTCACGTTTATTTTCGGCAATAAATAACCCGTTGTATTGCCGATTTCCACGAAAGCAAAGGAGAGATAGCGATGTCCCAGCGAGATATGAAAACGAATAACTCAAATATGAAGGCGACAGCAGCCCAACCCATCGACCACATCAAAACTCAGATTGCAGAGTCTGAAGGTTTCCCCATCGAGAAAATCGACGAGTTTGTGGTATTCATCCAGAACGATCCCTACATCACGTCTGCGGGTTTGCAGTACAAAATGTTGCAAACCTATAAGGCTGGCAAATTCGCAGTACAGGCTGTAATGCCTTCCAAAGAAGAATACGCTCTGTTGCGGCGGATGATGGGATTAAAAGATGAGGAACCGCTGGTGGTAATGCGCGGTGAGGTGTGGGTCGAGGGACTTGCGCGTCCTTTTGTCGATTACGGCACCACAACGCCTAAGAATCTCAAAGGATTTGTGCGGTTTTCAGATTACCCACTCGAAATGGCGACGCGACGCGCCACCAATCGAGCGATGCGTTTGGCTACCGCGACGGGGATGTGTTCTGTCGATGAGCTACAGGTAGCCACAGACGCCGCACAGACTAACGGAGATGTTGAAGCGATGCACAACGGTTCATCTGCCACGCAAAGTCAGATTGATCTGATTAAAAATCTGGGGCGCAGTCCACGGCTAACCGAGCGAGAACGCGAGCGATTGAAAACCCAGATTGAAGGTGGATTGGACAAGCGCCAAGCATCCGAACTGATCCAAAAAATAAAAACGAGGTTAGACGCTCGGCGCAAAGCTGATGCACAACCTATCGCGGCTTGATTTTGAGCCGGTTGTAGCGCGCATTCTTTCGTCAGGGGAGAGGGGAAGGATTTAGCGTACAACCGGCACTTAATAAAAAAGCGGGAGCTCTTTGAGAGCCCCGCTTTTTTGTTTTTTCGGCTAATAGTGCCCTCTTGTGCTTTCGTTTCCTTTTGTGTATCATGAGGCAAACTGGCAGACGATCAAAAATGCGACAAAAGGCGTATGGTTATGAAAACGATAATACTGGGAATTTTGTGCATAGCGCTAACTGCAACAAATGGTCTCGCAAAAGATGCTTCGCCAGAGGCCATTGCCGCGGCAGAGAGAGCATATCAAGAAGGAATGAAACACTTTGAGGCAGAAAACCTGGACGCGGCGCTTATATCTTTTCAATCGGCGATTGCCCAGAACGAAAAGTACGCACCCGCCTATGTGGGCCTGGGTCATGTCTATTTGAAACAGGGCAATTTGACCGAAGCGGAAAAGGCGTTTAAGGCCGCAGTCTCAAAAAACAAAAAATACGCGCCGGCTTACAATGGATTGGGCCTGGTCTATAGCCGAAAAAAGAACGAACTGCGTCGGGCAATTGCGTATTTTCGGGATGCAAATCGGGCAGATAAAACGTACTCGGAAGCGCAATATAACCTGGCTCAAACCCTGGAAAATTACGGCAGCAGTGAGACCCTCAAAGCCTATCGCAATGTCTTAAAGATAGATCCCAAACACCCCAATGCAAACTATCGCATAGGGATATTGCTCGATGAAGATGGAGAACGCGAAAAAGCCGTGCAAGCGTATCGCGATCAATTAGAAGCAAAACCGGATCACCGCGGGGCACGCTTGAATCTGGGCATTGACCTGAAATTGCTCGGGCAATTGCGAGAGGCACTTCAGCACCTGCTCAAAGTTGCAACCGTTGCCAGCGATTTTCAACGTCGAGCCGTATTGGAATTGGCGCAGGTATTTCAAAGGGCAAAGGCATTTGAACAATCAGCGCGATTATTTGAATCATATATCAAGCAGTTATCCGAAAAAGAACAAGAAACGTATTGCGATCTGAATCTCGTCGCATCGGGTCCCATTCTCAAGGAATATAACGATGCCGAGACACTTCCAGAAAAAAAGCGCGTTTTTAGAACATTCTGGTCGCGTTTAGACCCGGCTCCCGTCACCGAAGCCAATGAACGGTTATTGGAACACTATCGCCGCGTCGCGTATGCGCGTGAATTTTTTGGGACACAACGCTTTCCCTGGGATGCACGCGGCGAAGCCTATATCCGCTATGGCGCGCCTGACCATGTGAGTAATTCGGGCAATATTCAACTGGAGCGAACAAAAAAATTGGTTGACGTAAAAGAGCGGCTCATTCAAAAAGCCGGACCAGCGGTGGACCGGTTGCTCAGAGCGCGGTCCGATGCGGTCGCATCGAGCATGATAGGTATGCGGGGGCAATTGCGTCGCGCCGAGCAACGAGGCCCTGGCGAACGACAACAAGTAACCAGTGGAACCATTTTGGGATGGCCGGTATATCCGGTAGATGGGATATGGGAATACTGGATCTATGCCGATGTTGGCAATGGCATAGAAGTCGTATTTGAACAGCGCGTAAATCAAGAGGCCTGGGATTATGCCGATATACCGCTCGGAAGAGGGCGGATAGCGCGGATATGGCAGGACATGCATCCGGAAATTGTCTTGAAACAGGTCGCAGTTCTTACACCGATGACATATCGTCCCGACTTTGCGACGGGCGCATTGGATTTTTATCTTGCCTCATCTGCTTTTCGGGCGCAAGAAGGTCTAACCGCACTCGAAATTTATTACGGTATTCCAACCGCACAATTGCTCTTTGCAGCCGGACAAGATGGCGCGCGGATCGCACAATTAGACCGCGGCATTGTGGTTTACAATCAAGCGGGCGATCCCGTCTATCGCACGAGCCAGGAAATGGTGCTGGGCGCGTCGGATGAAGCCGATCAGTCACCTGGCGCGTATGTGCCGGAGATGGACCGTTTGTTTTTAACACCGGGCAATTATCGCATTTCCGTGCAGGTTTTGGATCGTCGTTCAAGAAAATCACAGGTATATCACATCAACCGCGTCGTGCCCGAATACGATATAGACGACGAGTTAAAAATCAGCGATGTGGAACTCGCCGCCACCATCAATGTGGCCGACAAGAGCCGGTTCCAAAAGGGCGATATCGAAGTGATCCCCATAGCCTCAAAAGCCTATTTGCCCGCGCAACCCGTTTTTATCTATTTCGAAATTTACAACTTAAAACGCAATGCCTTCGGCCAGACCAAATACCGCGTATCTTATGTGGTGCGATCGCGCGATCAAAAGACCATCGGCGCGCGAATTTTGGGTGGCGTGGGCAAAATGCTCGGACAAAAGAGCGAGCAGGGCGTTGTCTCAATCGAATACGAACAAGTGGGAACAGAGACACAAGAACCGGGATATCTCGAATTGGACATGTCGCGCTCTGAACCGGGCGAAAAAATCGTAGAAATCGCAATTGTAGATGAAACAACAGGCCAGACAGCAACCGCGACAGCGACATTTGTCACTCAATAGGACAGGAGCAAATTCAATGCGTATTTTTGATATTGAAACCATGCGCGCACACGCGCGTGAGATTTTTGATACGGCAGTCAAAGCAGTTGATGCCGAACAGTGCGTGCGGCAATTTGTATCGCTGGATGGCGATATTTTGCACATAGGCGATCAAAATTATGATTTAAGTATTTACCACCGCATTCTGGTCGTGGGCACCGGCAAAGCCTCACCACAGATGGGCGTAGCTCTGGAAGATATATTGGGTGATCGCATCTCTGGTGGATCTATGAATACAAAATACGACCATGCATTGCCCTTAAAACATATCGACACAGTGGAATGCGGCCATCCCGTGCCCGATGAATCGGGAGTTGACGGCGTCGGCCGCATGGTTCATTTGCTGGAAGAAGCGGATGAAAACACGCTGGTGATTTGTTTGATCTCCGGGGGCGGCTCGGCACTCGCACCCGCACCTGCTGACGGATTGACGCTTGCAGACAAGCAAGAAACGACAAGTCTATTGTTGGCCTGTGGCGCAAATATTGTGGAACTCAATGCCATCCGCAAACATCTATCGCGCCTAAAAGGTGGAGGGTTAGCGCGTGCGGCTTTTCCCGCAACCGTTGTCGCGCTGATGTTGTCAGATGTGATTGGCGATCCCATGGACGTCATTGCATCTGGTCCCACAGTGCCGGATACTGCGACATTTAAGACGTGCATGGATATTCTGGACAAATACGAATTGGTCGAAAAAATACCCGAAAGTGTTCGGCTGCGACTAAAAGCCGGTTTGGCTGGAGATATTGAAGATACGCCCAAGCCCGGCGATGCGGCGCTCTCCAAAGTTCAGAATCTCGTGGTCGGCAGCAATGGTCTGGCCGTAGCTGCGGCAAATAACAAAGCGATGAAATTGGGGTATAATACGCTGGTATTATCTACGCGCATCGAGGGCGAGGCGCGAGAAGTCGCTTATGTATATGCGGGTATTGCCAAAGAAATTGTGACATCTGGACAGCCCCTTACAGCACCGGCCTGCGTGATTGCCGGCGGAGAAACAACCGTGCTGGTGCGCGGAGATGGCAAGGGGGGGCGCAATCAAGAGATACCGCTATCGGGTGCAATTCAATTAGCCGGGTGGGACAATGTCGTACTGTTTAGCGGAGGTACCGATGGCACCGATGGACCAACCGATGCCGCGGGCGCCGTAGCCGATGGACAAACCATAGCGCGAGCAGAAGCACTGGGACTTTCCGCGATCGCACATCTCAAAAACAATGATGCCTACCACTTTTTTAAGCCACTGGACGACCTGATCATCACCGGAGCAACAGGAACCAATGTGGCAGATGTAGCGCTGGTAATGGTCGGGAATGCATAACTTCGAGAAATATGTCTCATGTCCAATTTAACCGAACCCATCCTCAACGAAGTCGAAGTCGATTATTTCCGGCGTCACGGGTATATCGTGCGCACCGATTTACTTACCGATGAGGAGCGCGACGAATTTATCGCCCTATTTGACCGCGACCGCGAGCAATTTGTGTTTCGCTGGCATCCCTATGGCTACCACCAGCAAGCCAATTACGACGCGCTCGTCACCACGCCCAAATTTGACCACGTGATCCGTCACCCAAAAATCCTCGCTGCAATCGAACAACTTATGGGTGGTCCGGTTTGCTTTGGCGAAATTGGCGCGCGTTACATGCTCCCTTACGACGGCGAACTGCACCGCAGTTGGCATCGAGACCGCCCCCACTGGAATGAGCATCCATTCCGAATGGACTATATCCAGCTCATGCTCTATCTCACAGACGTAGATGCAGACACCCACTGCTTCTCACTCTCTCCCGAATCGGTCTATGAACCCACGCTCGAAGACAAAGAAGCGCAACTCAAACGCGGGGGCATCGCCGATATTCACGGTCCCGCAGGCACAGTTTGTCTCTTCAATGTCGCGGCACTACACACGGCCACCACACGACCGACGAAATGCGACCGCAAAACCCTGCAAATCTACTACGGACACCGCGATCGCAAGTACCTGGCCAACGACTCCGTCATCCCCCCCATCTTCTGGCGCGACCACAAAGACCCCGAAGTGCGCGCCTTTTACGGCAACCTCAACGAAGTCTCCAATATTTACAACAAAGCATTTGGAATTCGGCCATGACCTTCCGAACAACACCTCTCACGTCTCACTACGGCGTTGAAGTTCACGACATTGACCTCACCCGAATCAATGGCGAAATGGCCGAAGCCATTCTCGACTCAGTCAACGAACACGCCCTGCTTCTCTTTCGACGGCAATCGCTCCACGACGAAGACATCTACACCCTAAGTGCCGCACTCGGACCCGTCGAAGAACCCGCAGCCAAAATCAACCACAGTCCCCGTTTCAAAGAAGTCAATTACATCTCGAATTTGAACAATAGCGAAAGTACATTCATTGGCACTCCCATCACAGACAATGACGGAGGCTGGCACACAGACCAGGCCTTCCGCAAAAATCCCGCCACACTATCGACGCTTTTCTGTATCATCGCCCCGGAAAAAGGGGGTGGCACCAGCTTTTGCAGTACACACATGGGCTATGAAGCCCTTCCGGAAACACTCAAGAAGCGCATTGAGAACATGCGCGTCAAATACCTGCCCGGCAAAATTCACGAAGTCGAACCCTTTGAAGTCACCCATCCTCTTGTACTCACCAGCCCGAGCACGGGGCGAAAAACCCTCTACATATCTCCCGGTACGCGCGGAATTGACGGGCTGGACGAAGCTGAAAGCTGGGCTCTCAAAAACGAACTGCTCACCTATCAACTTCGCCAACACCACATATACCAGCACAACTATCGCATGGGCGACATGCTCATTTACGATAATGCGCAACTCCTGCACAAACGCGACGCGTACAAAGGTCCGCGCTTCCTGAAAATTACGCGTGTCTTTCTGTCTCCCGACCGCTTCGCCATTCCCGACTGACCATGGCTGCAACATCTCCCCAGCAAGAACGCCACCCCATTCCCTCGCGCATCACGGGGCGCTCTGTGCTCTTTGGCGCACTCACCGCCATTGCCCTCAACGTGTACACCGACCACGCCGGGTTGGTGATGGGGTCGTCATCCCTGGTCAAATCGCAATATCCAATGGCCATGTTGCTGCCTTTTGTACTCTGGTTATTTGCCAATATCGGTCTCAAAACCTTCTGGCCCAAAGCGGCACTTTCGGGCACCGAACTGCTCGTCATCTACAGCATGTCCTGGATCGCGGGCGTTATTCCCCTCGAAGGTTGGGCAGCTTATTGGACGAGCACAATGGCCGTACCCACCTATTATGCGTCACCTGAAAATCGTTGGACCGAAATCATCTTTGACATCTTGCCCTGGTGGACCCTGCCAGACATATCGCCTGCGGTCATTCGTCCTTTCTACGATGGATTGCCTCCCTATGGTTCCATTCCCTGGGTGGGCTGGTTGCAACCCCTGTTCTGGTGGACCGCCATCTCATTGGCCGTTTTTACAGCGGGATTGTGTTTGTGTATTCTCTTCCAACGCCAGTGGGAAGACCACGAACGACTCGCCTTTCCGCTCGCGCAATTTGCCGTAGAACTCACATCTGGCTTTGATCAACCCGGACGCGTCCCCGGCATATTTCGCAACAAAATTTTCTGGGCGGGTTTTTTCACTGTTTTTGGCGTCTTCGCGTGGAATATCCTCGGTTATTTCGCCACGGGCTTGCCGCGCATCACCATTTATGCCGGATACCTGAGCAAACAAATCGACCTCGCCCGCGACTTTCCTCCCATTTACCTTCGCATCTTGCCCCCGGTAGTCGGTCTCACCTACTTCTGCAATCTCGACATCCTCTTCAGTTTTTGGGTTTTGCGCCTCGTCGCCATAGTCAAACTCGGCATTATGGACCGCACGGGCTTCACACTTGGCCTGGCCAACCAGCAGGCAAAATCATCCGAAATCATCAATCTCGAAAGTCACGGCGCCCTTGTTTTATTGGCGCTCTGGTCTATTTGGGCTGCTCGGGGGCACCTGTCTCGCGTCTGGCAAGCTGTTGTAGAAGGACGACAGTCTGTTCATAACGACGGCATTATATCCTATCGCCTGGCATTTATCGGCTTTGTTCTGGCAACCACCTTCATCATCGGCTGGATGAGCGCAATGGGCATGTCTATCCCCATTGCACTCTTGCAAACCGCGCTACTCTACACGGCATATTTCACCGTCGCCAAATTCACGGCCGCCAGTGGTTTTCCCCATCTTCTACCCATATATGGTAAAGGCGGTGGCATGGTCTATACCTTTACAGGTACTGCCAACTTGACCCCCTCGGACTTTGTAGGTACTGAATTTGTCAACTCCAGCGCCTTCTTTGGCAACACTCGCATTCCCGCATGGCCCGCGCTACCCCACCATCTGAAATTGCACGGCGCAACGCCAAACGCCCGCATCGCCCGTATCGCCGTGCTCGCCTTCACCGTGGGCTTGCTCGCATCCTTCATCTTTATTATCTATTTGGCCTATGCCCACGGAGGGCAAAATCTGCACACAGCCCCATTTTCTGGCCGCTCAAACTCGGCCTCAGTCCGCCTTTACAGCAACATGACCAACCACATTCTCAACGAACAAAAAACCGTTTTTGATCCATATAAAATGGCCGTATGGTTCATTGGCATCTTTGAAGCGCTCGTGCTCATTGGCTTGCGAAGCCGCCTGCCCTGGTGGCCCCTGCACCCAATTGGCCTCGCCTTTCAAAATACCTCTGGTCCAAGAATCTATAGCTTCTCCATTTTTCTCACCTGGGCGGCCAAATCACTTTTCCTGCGCATCGGCGGCATTGCCCTGTACCGCCGCGCAGCACCTTATTTTATTGGCCTGCCAGTGGGCTATGTCACCGGCGTCATCGTTTCGTCTATTGTCGACCTCATCTGGTTTCCAGCAGGTGGGCACTGGACACATGGATGGTAATTGGGAATAAAAATTAAGGGTTAGGTAGATCGACCGCTGATTACTTCGTAGGGACGGGTTTGAAACCCGTCCCTACTACAGAAAGGTTTCTCATGTCCGAACAAAAACACATTCTCATCACAGGTGGTGCGGGCTTTGTCGCCGGCATGTTGCGCCAGCACTGGGGCGCGACCTATCGCCTTCGGCTTGCCGATGTGAACCCGGTTGAAAATCTCGTAGATCACGAAGAATTTGTCCAGATGGATATTACCAATCTCGACGAATTTCAAGCTGCTTGTCGGGGTATTCATACCGTAATACACCTCGCAGCCGATCGCAGTCCGCGTGCCGACTTTTACGAAACCTTGCTCGACCTCAACATTATTGGCGCATACAACGCCTTTCACGCTGCACACCTGTGCGGTTGCAAGCGCATTGTTTTTGCCAGTTCGGTCAATGCTGTGTTGGGCTACCCGGGCGATTCCTCCATTGAATGGGATGTACCCGTATTTCCCACCAATGTCTATGGTGCCACCAAATGCTGGGGCGAAGCCCTTGCGCGGGTATATTCCGAAACCCACGGACTATCCTGCATCTGTGTGCGCCTGGGCGGCCCGAGATGGAATGCCGATGAAATTTACGACCCAGACAAACCCAGCATACTCATCAGCCCGCGGGATACCGCACAACTTTTTCAAAAATGCGTGGAAGCAGATACCGACTTTGCCATTGTACATGGCGTATCTGATCACAAAAAATCCTATCTCGGAATTGATGCCACCAGGGAAGTATTGGGCTACACCCCACAAGACGGAACTAGAATGATGAAGTAGGAAGTTAGAAGTTGGAAAACCACCCAACACCGCCTCTGCGGTGTACAACTGGCCGATTCTCAGGCCAGTTCACGCTGGTGCATCATCACACTTCACACTTCAAAGGATGCCCATGGGAAAGGGAAAATTTTCATCGACAAAAACCTATCACGATCTGCCCTGTGCACATCGTCAGGGATACCACGACGGTCACTGTCGCTTTATTCACGGATACAACCGCGAGATCACGTTTTATTTTACCTGCAACGAACTCGACGAAAATCACTTTGTCGTCGATTTTAGCAAGCTCAAGAAGCTCAAAGCCTGGTTAGAGCACATGTTTGACCACACGATGCTCGTCAACGAAAATGATCCCGAACGCGAATTTTTTGAAGAAATGCACCGCCGGGATCTAATCGATCTGCGAATTATGCCCAACGTTGGCATGGAAGCGTCATCAAAATTTGTCTTTGATTATGCCGACAAACTCGTACGCGACATGACCCACAACCGATGCTGGGTCTATAAAGTTGAAACCCGCGAAAACATGAAAAACTCGGGCATATACGAACTCGTGGATGGCTGATCTATACACCTGAATGGCGTTTTTTGCCCTACTGCACAAAATACTGCACATATTTTTTCTTATAACACAATAAATTGTTAATAAACAAATATTTATTGTGTTATTTTTTTCTTGACTTATGAACAAATGTTCACTATATTCTTGCTCAGCCATAACTGAGGCCAAAACAGACAGATGTTCCACACACGATATAGGACCTCAGAACACCATAAGGAGGAAATATGATTTCCGAAATGAAACAGCATCGTCCCCCCGTCCAGCAGGCTCTTCGCAAAGCCTCAGGGCGAAGTACAGAACAAGTTTGCACCTCACCCTATGTGGGCGATGAACCCTCTCTGGCCTATTACTACAAGGAGATTGAACGACATCCACTGCTCACACCAGACGAAGAAAGAGCACTGACAGAGCAAATTGCTCTGGGCAACCTGCCAGGTGCGAGTGCGAGTGCTCAGCGGGCAGGAGAGCACGCCCGCGAAAAGCTCATCACCAGCAACCTGCGCTTCGTCATTCACGTTGCCAAAAATTTTAAGAATCAAGGGCTTCCCATGGCCGATCTCATCAATGAAGGCAACATGGGCTTGATGACTGCTGCCCGCAAATTCAAACCCGAAAAAGGTTACAAGTTCATTACTTATGCAGTCTGGTGGATACGGCAGAACATCCTCAAAGCCCTCGAAGTTCAAACCCGATCCATCCGGATTCCCGGCAATGTTGTCAACGACCTCAACAAATTGCGCAAAGTCGAAGCTGACCTGACTCAGCACCTCGACCGACATCCCGATGCCGATGAACTCGCCCGAGAAACCGATCTGCCTCTCAAAAAAGTTACGCACACCCTCGAATCGGCTTACAACACCGTATCTCTGGATACCCCAATGTACGATGAAGCCACAAACTCCGCACCACGCGCTGTCATCCTGCAAGAAACCCTGTCGGACCCCCAAACATTGTCTCCGGAAGATGCCTATATTCAAGATACTATGCACAATGATATACACAACGCGCTCAGTGCCTTGCCCGACCGCGACCGGCAAATTCTACATCTCTATTACGGTTTCAGCGACCCGACGGAACACACCGAAGTCAGCAATTCAAAACCCGCGACCTATCAACAAATAGGTAACAAACTGGGGGTAAGTAGAGAACGGGTGCGCCAACTCAAAGAGGAGGCACTCAATCGGCTGAGGCATCCCACCCACAGTAAACGACTTGCCACCTATTGTAGTTAAAGTGAAAAATTGTACACCGCGTGTTCCCTTAAAACACAGCCCTAACAAAACCAGAGCGTCGGCGCGATTTGCCGGCGCTCTCTGTGCTTCTGGGAAAGTTGTACACCTCTATCTTTCTACTTGCGTTCAAAGCCGAAACCTTGCTATTTACAATATCCAAACGATCTTCTCGGTAAGTTGCACACCGCTTATTAGTTCACAGGTAAATCAACTATGAAAATCATCCTCCTCTCTACACTCGGTGCTCTCATTCTACTCGGCGTGGGTGTGTACATTGTTTTTTATATATCAGACCGCGACAAAATTGAAGGAAAATCCTTCTTTCGCCTTGAAAATCGCTGGCTCTACGGCTTTTTGGCCTACGCATCTGTCATTGTCATCACTTTTCTGGTCCTGATTTTGCAAACCTCGCTCACGCGCCAAGAGCAAACCCTTGAAAATACCCAGGCGCGATTCCAGCAAGAACTCACGGCTTTCCGCGAGCGACTCGGCGAACAAACCGACCGCCTCATGTCCCAAATCAATGAAAAAGCGGAACTCACTGGCTCCGAAGTCGAGGTACGCGGCAAACTATCCAATGAGATCGCCCATCATCAACGCACCCGCAAAGAACGCGACGCTGCACGCGAACAATTGCGCCTCACGCAAAGCGAATTAAATCGGGAAACGCTCGCACACCGCGCCTATCTGGACAGCCTCAACACCGAAAGATCGCTTCACGCATCAACCCAAAATCGGCTCAGGCGCGAGGAAGAACAACACGCCAAAAGCCGCGAGACATTGCGAAATACCCGACAAAAGCTCGACCGCGCCAACGAACGACTAAACGTACAAAATCGCCAGATTACAGCACTTAGAGGCGATCTCAAACGCGCGCAGGACAACGCCAATAGCGCACGCCAGATGGCCAGTCGCCTCTTACAACAATCCGGTGACCACCAGCGAGCACTCATAACCCTTCAAGCCACCGTCGATTCTCTCTTTCTAAAAGAATTTAAACGCCCCCGAGTTCCTTCAGATAAATAGACGAGGAGAAAAATACATCGTGAAACTCAAAATCTTCCTTCCCATAATTGTCCTGATTATCGGCGTACTGGGTGCTTATGCTCTTGTCAAAAGCCGGGAAGTCGTCCAGCCCAAACCAACAGAAGTGCCCCCGCCGCTCGTGCGTGTTCAATCCGTTTATTTCACAGACTTTCAACTCATTGTTCCAGCGCAAGGCACGGTTGCCCCGCGCACGCAAACCACACTTGTTTCACAAGTAGCAGGTCAAATCATTGAAGTATCACCAGCATTTGCCAACGGGGGATTTTTTGAAAAAGGCGATGTCCTGCTCACCATTGATCCGCGCGATTACGAAGTCGCTGTCGCACAGGCACAGGTTCAGGTTGCACAGGCCAAATTGCGATTGGCACGCGAAGAAGAAGAAGCCGCAATTGCCCGCGACGAATGGAAACGCCTGGGCAATGGAGATCCAACCGATCTCGTCTTGCGCAAGCCACAAATTGACGAAGCCCGTGCGACCATTGTCGCAGCCGAAGGCGCATTGATGCGCGCCAATCTCAACCTCGAACGCACGCAAATCAGAGCACCATATCCCGGACGCGTTCGCACCAAAAATGCCGATGTCGGGCAATATGTCAACCCGGGTTCACCGCTCGGCCACATTTATGCGATTGACTATGCCGAAGTGCGCCTGCCCGTGTCCGATGACCAGCTTGCTTATCTGGATCTACCCCTATCCTTTCGCAATAATCCCCATCATAATTCAGGCCCCGATGTGCGTTTCCACGCCACATTTGCTGGACGGGAACACACCTATATGGGACGCATAGTGCGCGTTGAAGGTGAAATTGATGCGCGCTCTGGCATGATCGCGCTCGTCGGGCGCGTGGATAACCCATACCGCCAGCGCGATAGCAACACGCCGCCATTGGCTGTGGGTCTGTTTGTCACCGCAGAAATCCTGGGCCATCGCGCGGAAAACGTCGTGGTCATCCCACGCGCTGCACTGCGCGGCAAAAATCGCGTCCTCGTGGTCACGGGCAATCGCCTCTACTATCGAACCATCGACATCTTGCGCGCCGACGCAGAAAAAGTCGTTGTTAAAAGCGGTCTAAAATCGGGCGAGCAACTCTGCATATCGCCAATCGATACCGTCGTGGATGGCATGCGCGTGCGCACTGGAGGTACACAATGAAAAATGCCATTGAATGGTTTGCCCGAAACAGCGTGGCGGCCAATCTGTTGATGGTATTGATCCTGGGAGGTGGTATTCTTCTCGTATCCCGCATTCGCATGGAAGTCTTCCCAGAATTTTCACAGGACATGATCAATATCTCCATGATCTATCTGGGGGCTGCTCCCGAAGAAGTCGAAGAAGCCGTCTGCATACGCATCGAAGAAGCTGTGCTGGGTCTCGACGGCATTGAACGCATCACCTCCACGGCATCGGAGAACAGCGGTGTTGTCAACATCGAACTCGAGTCGGGTGCTGATATGCGCAAATTGCTCGACGATGTCAAAGCCCGCGTAGATGCCATCACCACGTTTCCAGTGGAAACGGAAAAACCCATCATTCGAGAAATCACCAATCGCCGCCAGGTCATCAACGTTGCTATCTCTGGACCGACAGATGAAAAAACCCTCAAAACAATTGGCGAGCAAGTCAGAGACGACATTGCAACCATTCCCGGCATCACACAAGTAGATCTCGTAAGCACACGCCCTTATGAAATCGCTATCGAAATCTCGGAAAATGACCTGAGGCGTTACGACCTCACCTTTAGCGAAATTGCCCTGGCCATAAGGCGCTTCTCTATTGATCTGCCCGGCGGTGCCATTCGCACAAAGGGCGGCGAAATCCTATTGCGCACCAAAGGGCAGGCATATCACGGCAAAGAATTTGAATCGCTCGTCTTGCGCTCTCGTCCCGATGGCACGCATCTTCGCCTGGGCGATGTCGCCACAGTTATCGACGGCTTTGCGGCAACAGATCAATCTGCCCAATTTGATGCAGAACCCACCGTGACGGTCAAGGTTTATCGCGTAGGAGATCAAAATGCCCTGGACATCACCGAAAAAGTCAAAGCCTATATCAATAAAACACAACCACGCATGCCCGATGGCATCAAACTCACCGTCTGGGCAGACTTTTCTCGCATCTTAAATGACCGCCTGGAACTCATGCTGCACAATGGTCAACTGGGTTTTATCCTCGTCTTTATCGCGCTGACGATGTTTCTCCGTTTGCGACTCGCCTTCTGGGTCGCTCTGGGCATTCCCATCTCATTTCTCGGCGCAATCGGCCTGATGCCCTTCTTCGACATCTCCATCAACATGATCTCCCTCTTTGCTTTTATCGTGGTGCTCGGCATTGTCGTAGATGACGCGGTCATCGTAGGAGAAAACATCTATCGCCATTACCAAATGGGCAAACGCGGTTTGCGCGCAGCCATTGATGGCGCGCAAGAAGTATCTGTGCCCGTCATTTTTGCTATCCTCACATCTATTGCCGCCTTCTCTCCCCTGCTAACGGTTGAAGGCAGCATGGGGAAAATCATGAGAATCATTCCCATGATTGTCATTCTCACCCTCATCTTTTCACTCATCGAATCGCTCTTTATTTTGCCAGCGCACCTCGCACATGCCAAAATAAATCCCAAAAAAGATGGGGATCCCCCGCGCAAACGCGCCATTGTCAGCCTGTGGCAACGCGTTCAAAATGGCGTGGCCGATGGCATGCTCACCGCTGTTGACCGCTATTATCGCCCCTTTCTCGAATGGGCACTTCAGTGGCGTTATTTGACCCTCGCGGGGGGTGTTGCCACGCTCTTTCTCACCGTGGGGCTCGTTGGCGGCGGGTGGGTCAAGTTCGTCTTTTTTCCCAACGTCGAAGCCGATAATATCGCAGCTATGCTCACCATGCCTCAGGGCACACCTGCCGAGGTGACAGAGACCGCAGTGCGCCGCATGGAGGCGTCAGCCCGCCAACTACAACGCGAAATAGAAAGTGAAGAGTCGGGTGCGGTATTTCGCCATGTTTTCGCAACCGTAGGTGAACAGCCCTATCGCGCAGCACAAGGTCCGCCCACCGGGAATGCCGCCTCATTTTCATCAGCACATCTGGGCGAAGTCTATATTGAACTCGTGCCTTCAGAAAATCGCGACATCAGCAGTGAGGAAATTGCCAACCGCTGGCGCAAACTCACCGGCGCTATTCCCGACGCGGTAGAACTGACCTACTCATCCTCGCTATTTTCATCCGGAGAAGCCATCAATATCCAGTTCTCAGGCCCCGACTACGGCGAATTGCGCGAAGTCGCCGAAAAATTCAAAAGCGCGTTGGATGACTATCCCGGTGTCTTTGACATCGCCGATTCATTTCGCCCGGGGAAAGAGGAAGTAAAACTCTCCCTCACCCGACAGGCTGAAACACTGGGCATCACATTGGCCGACCTCGCGCGCCAGGTCAGACAGGCGTTTTACGGAGAAGAAGCGCAGCGCATTCAGCGCGGACGCGACGACATCCGCGTGATGGTGCGCTATCCCGAATCAGAGCGACGCTCCCTTGGCAATCTCGAAGACATGCACATTCGCACGCCCAGCGGTGGCGAAGTGCCCTTTTCAATCGCCGCGAGTGCCGAACTCGGCCGGGGCTACGCATCCATTCGCCGCACCGACCGCCAGAGAGTTATCAACGTCACTTCCGATGTCGATATAAGCATCGCCAATGCAAACGAAATCATTGCCGATTTCACCCGCACTGTCTTGCCCCAAATACTGGCAGACCACCCCCGCGTGCGTTACGATTTTGAAGGCCAGCAAAGAGAACAAACCGAAATGCTACAGGGACTGGCCCAAAGCTTTGTTATCGCCTTGCTCATCATTTATATTTTGCTCGCCATTCCCTTCAAATCCTATGTCCAACCCCTAATTGTGATGGGGGCCATCCCATTTGGAATCGTCGGCGCGGTCTGGGGGCATGTCGCTCTTGGATTTAATCTCTCTATTCTCTCCGTATTTGGCATCGTTGCACTTACAGGTATCGTCGTCAATGACAGTCTGGTCATGGTCGATTTTATCAACAAACAACGCGAAAAAGGCCACGCACTTTCCGAAGCTATCAGAGAAGCCGGTGCCGTGCGTTTCCGTCCCATTCTCTTGACCTCAGTCACGACATTTCTCGGCCTCACGCCCCTGCTATTAGAAAAAAGCCTTCAGGCGCAATTCCTGGTGCCAATGGCCATATCCCTCGGATTTGGCGTTCTCTTTGCAACCGTCATCACCCTCTTGCTCGTCCCCATCAGCTACAATATTCTCGAAGACATCATCGACGCCTTTTATCGACTCATCGGACGCGAACGCGGCGCATTCCGCGCCGATCTGAATCGCGCAGCAGATTAATCGTGTTGTCTCAATTCAAAAGGCCGATTGCTTTTGCAAATTGACAAGCTATGTCGATGCGTGTACATTGCGTGCAAGTCTATAACGCACCTGTATGCCTCAAAATTGAAAGGATAACCAATGGCTCCCAACATCATCTTTATCCTCACCGATGATCAAGGCCCTTGGGCTGCCGGATGTTATGGGAATTCAGAAATCCGCACCCCCAATCTCGACCGCATTGCCGCCACGGGTATTCGCTTCGACAATTTCTTTGTCACCATCCCCGTGTGTTCGCCCAGCCGCGCCTCTTTTCTCACCGGTCGCATACCATCACAACACGGCGTACACGACTGGATCCGCGAAGGCAACACGGGTCCCGATGCAGCTTCTTATCTCCAGGACGAAATCTGCTATACCGATATCCTATCCGAACACGGCTGGACCTGTGGATTATCGGGCAAATGGCACCTGGGCAATAGCACCTTGCCGCAACACGGTTTCTCGCACTGGTTTGCCCACGAAAAAGGCGGTGGTCCCTACAACGACGCCACACTGGTACGCAACGGCGAACTCGTCACCGTACCGGGGTATGTGACCACCGCCATCACAGACGACGCCCTCGCATTCATCGACAACCACGCCAATGACGACAACCCCTTTTATCTCAGCGTTCACTACACAGCGCCCCACAGCCCCTGGACCGGACACCCCCAGGATATTGTCGATTCCTACGACGACTGCCCATTCGAATCCTGTCCACAAGAAGACCCGCACCCCTGGGCGGGTGGCTTAAGCGGTAATTTGGGCAACCGCGAAAGCCTCAAAGGCTACTTTGCCGCTGTTACCGCAATGGATTATGACGTAGGGCGCATCCTCGATAAAATTGAGGACAAAGGGATTCGCGACAACACCCTTGTAGTCTTCACCTCTGACAATGGTTTTTCCTGTGGTCATCACGGCTTTTGGGGCAAGGGCAATGGCACGCGCCCCTTAAATATGTATGAAAACTCCATCAAAGTGCCCTTCTTAGCCAGCCATCCCGGCGTCATCCCCGAAGGTAGTGTGCAGCCCGCAATGGCTTCGGGATACGATTTTATGCCCACCCTCCTCGACTATCTCAACTTGCCCCTACCCGAAGACCGCAACTACCCTGGCCGGTCCTTCCTCGCCGCGCTCAAAGGCGAAGAAGACCCCGGACGCGACAATGTCGTTATCTACGACGAATACGGCACGACGCGCATGATCCGCACCACAGAATGGAAATACGTACATCGCTATCCCGATGGCCCCAATGAACTTTACGACCTGCAAAACGATCCCGACGAGCGCAGCAACCTCGTTGATGACAACGCACAGGTCAACCGCATCAAAACGATGAAAACGCAGATGGAAACGTGGTTTTCAACCTATAGCATTCCCGACAAAGACGGACGCGATTACAATGTCACAGGTAGCGGTCAACTCCGCCCTGTCGGACAAAAATGGGAAGACGACCGCAAACCTTTTGCGTAAACTCGCTCTATATGTGAGACTTCGCCTGACATCGGCGTGCAAACTTCAGACAGTTTTCTATCAAAGGAGGTACCGGTGAAAGCGGGTGTGTGCAGTTACTGCTTCAATTCGATGCTGACCGAGGGTAAGATCTCTTTGATGGAGGCAATCGAATTCGTGGGAAAGGAGACTGAGGCCGACTGCTTTGAGCCCTACTCCCCATACTGGCGTCTCGATCGAGACGTGCAAGAACAGGCGCGTGAGGCCCGGAGCCTGATGGACCGGGTGGGCTTACAGGCCTCGTGCCATGCCCTGGCGACCGATTTCGCCGTTTACGACGAAGGCAAAAATCGCGCCTGCCTGGACTGGTGTGAGAAGATGCTCCAGGTCGCCGTGATCCTCGGGGCCGATACGGTCCGCGTCGATCCCCGCACCGCCCCACCTCCCGGCAGATCCCGCGACGATATCGATCCCGAAGACGCCCTCGCCCGCGTTGCTCAAAGCATGCAGACCGTCGCCGACATCGCTACCGAAAAAGGCCTGAAAGTCGGTGTTGAGAACCACGGACTGCTGCTCGGACGCACGTCGCAGACCGCGCGCATCGTCGAGTTGGTCGATCGCCCCAACTTCGGCGTGAACCTCGACTTCACCAATTTCCGCACGGTCTTCGGAGAAGACCACGTTGAGGCGACCCGGCTTCTCGCCAGACATGTCGTCCACATTCACGCCAAGGACTTCCACATTCGGCAGGATCCCCAGCCTGGGGAGGAATGGCGCGAAATCCCCTCGGGCGAATACGTCAAGCGCGCGGTCGGCGGCGAGGGAAACTCGGGTTGGGCCGAGATCTTTCGCATCCTCAAAGATGCGGGCTACAGGGGTGCTATCTCCCTCGAGGTCTCAGATCCAGCGGACATCCGGGGCAGTGTCGCGAAAGGGGTAGCCAATCTGAAGCGTATCATCGCGGAGGTGGAGCGGTTGTAATGCCAGAGCCAGGACGTGGATGGAAGCCACGGCGACCGCATTGAATTAGATTTGGGTACATTTCTACTCGGTAATTTTGTTATGTTTATGGTAGCGATTGGATTTACCCTTACTGGACCCCCAGGAATTGGCACCCTTACAAGCGGCATAAATCGGAGACGGAATATGGACAAAAAATTAGCTCTTTATGGCGGGGAAAAAACGCGCACAGCCCCCTTCCCTTCGCGCGCGCCATTTGGGAAAAAAGAAGAAGAATTGTTGTTGGACGCCGTGCGCAGCCAAAATTTGTTTAGCAAGAGCGGCACCTATGTCAAAGATTTCGAAAAGCAATTTGCCGAATTTTACGGAATGGGACATGCACAAAGTTCAACGAGCGGTACGGCGGCCATTCATCTGGCAGTGGGTGCTGTCGATCCCGAACCGGGGGACGAAATCATCACCGCGCCCATTACCGATCCGGGTAGTGTAATGCCCATTTTAATCCAAAATGCCGTGCCCATATTTGCCGACGTCGATCCCCTGACAATGAACATGACACCCGAATCAATTGAAGAAAATATTACAGACCGAACGCGCGCAATCATCCTCGTACACTTGTTTGGGCGCCCCTGCAACGTCGAAGAAGTGGTAAAAATTGCGGAAAAATACCACATTACGCTGATTGAAGATTGTAGCCAATGTCACGCTACCAAATACAAAGGTCGCTATGTGGGAACTTTCGGGCATATGGGTTGTTTTAGCTTGCAACAGTCCAAACACATGACCACAGGCGATGGCGGAATGACTGTCACGCATGACCGAGAAACCTATATTCGCCTCAAGCTATTTTCCGATAAAGGATGGGATTATCAATATATGGCCGATCGAGATCACGCTTTTGTCGCACCCAACTATCGCATGACCGAGATGCAGGGCGCGGTTGGCCTCGCACAACTGGAAAAGGTGCGCGGCGTAGTCGAAAGACGACACGAATTGGGCGCGTTACTTTGTGAACTCATTGCCGATGCGCCGGGCATAACGCCCGTTCCATACGAGGGAGACCGCGAGGTTTCGTGGTGGAATTTTGTCTTTCACGTCACGGGTCACGATCCCGATGAATTTTGCAAAGCCGTGCGTGCCGAAGGCGTGTCTATGGGGGCGCATTATATCAAAGATCCGATTTTTATGCGCGGGAATTATCTGACCGAAAAACGCACCTATGGAAACAGCGGATTCCCCTTTCACCACGGCGTAACAAGCCGCGAATATAACTACGGCCCAGAACTCGTTCCAGGCGCAGTACAAGCATTGAGTACAGTCGTCGTATGGGGCTTGCACGAGCACCTCGACGAAAACGACATCCGCGACACCGCCGCCGCAATCAACAAAGTTGCCAATGGCTTGGGCAAATAGATGAAAAAAGGTATCCAAATGCACCAGTCTCGTACACGGTGGTATTACATCAGAGGCATTTTTGTGAGTGTGCTCTATATTTTAGCTCTCTCTGCTTGTGGAAACACACCGTCGGACATCACGGGACCAGCACCGGGAGAACCCGGTGCAGAGCCAATACCCGGCGGCCCTGGACAGATTGCATATATAAAACAAAACCTGCAAACGGGCAGTTTTCATCTTCATATCGTAGATCCCGACGGTAAAAATCCCATCAATCTCAATCCCATAGACGATCTGGCTGAATATACCGGGCAATCTTGGTCGTCCGATGGCAAACAACTCGCCTTTGCCTCGAACCGCAGTGGCAATGCCAATTTCAACATTTTTGTCATGAATGCCGACGGGAGCAATATCCGCAGTGTGGTTGAAGATGCGGGAAACGAATTTGCATCGTCCTGGTCGCCCGATGGACAGAAAATACTCTTTCAAACAACGCGCAGAGATGAGACAGCCTGGGATATTTATGTGGTCAACATCGACGGTTCTGACGAAAAGGTACTGATCAATACGGATATGGAAGAACAACTGCCCGCATGGTCGCCCGATGGCACCACATTTGCCTATCAGGCTGGACACCGCGGTCGGGGAACCGACATTTATGTCGCCAATGCCGATGGTACAGGCGCGATGCGTTTGACAGATGGCAATGGCACCTTGCACGCTGCACCTGCCTGGTCGCCCGATGGAATGCAGATCGCGTTCGAATCCAACCGCCATCAACCCCCGTCAACAGGCACGAGAACGCCTCTGGCACAGTACGAAATTTATGTGATGAATCGGGATGGTTCAAATATGCACCGCCTCACGTCCTCCCAACCCCTCGAAGCAGTACGCAATCCAACCTGGTCGCCGGATGGAAAGCAAATTGCATTTGAATTTCACGCTTATTCAACAGATCTCATCACAGGATTTTCGACCATTAAGGTCATGAATGCAGATGGCTCCAATATGTACTCCATACCCAATCTCCCCATTGGCGCGCGCTTTCCGCGCTGGTCGCCTGTTCCGTAAACACAACATCTATGTCGTGAATTGACCATCTGAAAAGTCTCGGATTTTATCTGAGACTTTTTTGTTTGACTTCGCCGCTTTTGTCCAATTAATTGTTCGCGGCGGGTATATGGTATTGTGAACCACTTGTCAGGAGAAGCGTATGAGACGGCCAACAGATGCTGAACGACAGGAGTGGGAAGATAACGGCGTGTTGTTTTTAGAAAATGCAATAGCAGGAGAAGACCTCGCACGGTTGCAGGCGACATTTGACCGATGTGCCGCCGAGGCCAGGCGCGAATGGTTGGAGGGAATTGCAAAAGGCACGCGTCCTGCTGCCCATTTTGATATTCCAAAGCCATTGGAAAAGGACGACGTATTTATCGACCTGATCGATTATCCGGGCTGGTACGGATTTTTGATGGATTTTGCCGACGAAGATCTGATCTTGCTCGCGCCGCAAGTTCGAACCCTGCCGGTCTCACCCATCAGTTATGTGGGCTGGCATCCAGATGTGCCACATACGACACCACTCCATATGAAGGTACAGATTTATATTGAAGATGTCCCGGCCGATGGCGGTGCATTTGGGTATGTGCCAGGCAGTCATAAACCCGACGCTGGGCCGTGTCCCGTGGTCCGCCCGCTGGATTCAATGCCAGGGCACAAAGTGTATCCGGGCAAAGCGGGCGATGCGGTATTATTCAATTCTTATGGATGGCATACATCGATGGTCAATCGCACGTTAAAGCCGCGCAAGTCGATTATCCTCATTTATGAAAAGTGGAGTAAGGACCGCAGATCAACCAAATATTTTGCAGCCATTGCACACAAATGCACAACGCCAGACCGCAGGCGGTTGTTCAGCCTGGATGAGAGATGATAGTATGTCAATTATTGACTCGCACCTGCATGTATTTGAAAAACTGTCGGACAAATTTCCCCGCGAGGTGGATGATCAGTGTCCCGCAGACAGGGCAGAGACAGCAGAAAAATTGCTGGAGGTCATGGCGGCCAATGGAGTCGATCAGGCAGTGCTAACACAGATCGGTGGTACCCAATTGGCGCACCATCGGTACTTACAGCATTGTTTAAAGACCTATCCCAATCGCTTCCGGGGAATTGGGTTAATTCCTCGGGACAAATGGGACGTGCCAGAAGACCACATGGATCGACTAACTGAAAATGGGGATATTATCGGATTCAGGATTAACGAAATTGGCGGACCTGCCGATCCCCTATCCCAAATGGATGTACGAACATTTACATCGTATCGCATCTGGAAACACGCGGCTGAAAAAAACTACGTGATGTGGCTGTATATTCGGGCGAAAGACGCACATCAAGTCGCCTTTATGATTCGGGCATTTCCCGAAATTCGCGCCGTGTTTAACCACCTGATGATCTGTCCAGGCGAGGGAATGTTTTCGTGGGATGACGAAGGCCGCCCGCACATCAATACCCCCATACCGCCGATGACGCGCTACTCGATGCTGGGCTTGCACGAATACCCCAATATCTGCGTACATCTATCGGGACAATATGCGTTTAGCAAAGAATCCTGGCCCTATCGCGACCTGGAAAGCTGGCACAAAACATTGCTTTCCAAGTTCGGCGCAGACAAATTGATGTGGGCGACGGATTTTCCCTGGATTTTGGAAGATCCGGGGTACGATAAGTTGGTACAGGTGATTGATGAATTATTGCCGGACTTGAGCGTTCAGCAAAAGGCAGAAATTATGGGGGGAACGGCAAAACGGATTTTGGGTTTTCCCGACGTGGCGGATTGACCCTTTTGAAATTGACCTTGTATTGTTCGAGGGCCTCGAGTGCCTTGTTATCGGGATGGGGATATATGTCGCGGGACTTCCCAAAAGACGCGACAGCATCTACCCTCTTGCCCTGTTTTTGCAACAGGCTTCCCTTCAAGTAGTAAAGCCGCGCCAGGGTTTGCTTTTTCAATGCCTCGTGTTTGAGGGGCTCTGCCCTATCCAACCACGCCGAGACCTGTTCCCAGTGCGAGCTATTTCCATTCTCTATCAGTGTGGTAGCCATGCCGATGAGGCAAGCATAACTCCCCTCTGCGAGGAGGAACAATTCCCGCATTGAATTGAGAAGCTCTGGATCGCCCGAAAAATAAATCAAACCCAAATATCGCCCGTACTGGAACAACAATCCGTTTCGCCGCACGCGCTCCCAGCGGTCAATGGGTTGCAGATGTACCAGATAGGTGAAATATTCCTCTCCGCGCGGATGGCGTTTCAGTTCTATGGTGCCGGGCTTGCCATCTTTAACCGCCTCCATGAGAAAACCATAGATCCGTCCCTGGCGATTGGGAAAAATATCGAAATCCATGGGAAAGAAGAGGGCGCGTTCTGTCGAATCAGTCAATTTTTCCAGAACCTCCTTCTTATTATCTTTTGGTAAAAATGGATCGTAGAGGCGTTTGCCATATACGAGTCCCTGAAGATTGTACAACGTGACATCTGGACGGCGGTTCTCGATGTATTGATAATAGCCCATCGGCCCGGTTGCATCGCCAAACACGAATAAAACAGCGTCCTCCGGCAAAATATCCAATTGCATGTCTGCATAGTGCTCGGCAAAGTCGCTATCGGATCGATCATTGGGCTGCCAGTGTTCGTGCACCGACCACGCAACCATCGCCGTGCCCACCAGCGCTGCCATACCAATTTTGAGTCTCGGCCTCTGGGCAAATTTGGAAGGCAACCGTTCTGCCAACCAGTCGAGCACAACCTGCAATCCAACGCCCAGCCACAGGGCCGCTATGCCGTAACACAACAGAGAATAGGGACGGAAGATCGCGCCCCAGAAAAAGTCAAAATCAAAACCCAGCAAGGCGATCAGCACGATGCTATTGCCCAAAAATACCAGCAATCCCGAACCCGCTTTTGCGATCTGCCGCCGCTGAAACAGAATAATCAGGCCGAACACAGCGAGTGCAAATCCCGGCAGCGTCAATTGCCATAAAAATTCATTGCCAAGCCATTGCATGAACCCAAATCGGTCATCCCATCCCGCGCTGGGGCTGGCATCTATATGGGCATAGCCCTGCCGGCTGAAGTAGTGCCAGAATTCTTTCAACGTATCGATAGAACCGTAAAAGTTGATCAGGGGATCCTGATGTGACCGCCAGACCATCCATGCATAAGGCAATGCCGCACACGGCAAGAAAATCCCCAAGAGCAACGGCAGTTTCCGATACAAGGTGCGCCAAATGGGAAAGACCAATATCATCAAACCCGGCGTTGAAAGCACCATCAGCGGCCAGTGATTGGTCAAACTCAACCCATAAGTGATAGCCGTGGCAATCCAGATCCCGGTGCGATGCGGCTGGCGGATGCCGTACAAAAGCGACGCATAGAGACCAAAAAAGAACAGCGCATTGAGCGTATAAACCTCGGCGATAATAGCCTGCGACCAGAAATGCTCACAAGCGGCAAACAGCCATGTAGCAATCAGGGCTGGAATTGGCGATGCGCCCAACAAACGGGCACATACATAAACGCAGCCACAGGTAAGCGCGCCCAATACCGCGCTGGACAAATGACCGAGAAAAGCAACACTGCCAAAAGGCAATTGCGTAAACAGATAGGCAATAAGGGTATAGAGCGGATAGCCCGGCGGATGTGCCACGCCGAGGTGAACTCCAGCCATGAGAAACAAGCCGTCATCTTCCAGAACAACAGTGCGCGGCATGGTAAGCACATAAAGCACAAGCGGGCCAATAACCGATGCGGCCAGTGCGGTCCCATCGCGCAAGGGATTAAATGCTTCAACCTGGGCATGCACGCGATTCATTGCGTACCGTCCTCCTGTTCTTCTGGGCATCCACCTGTCACCTCGCGAAATGTCCAGAGAGAATTGATGAAATAATTGAACAATGTGGCCGGGGCAATTGCGCACCCCTGCAAAATGACCGATGGCACCGCTGGGAAAAGGAAGGAAAGCAAGACAAACGTGCCATAACTCAGCATGAGCGTCACCAGTGAAACGAGATTAAACTTCAGACCTCGAACGCGTTTTTTTCCCGCCAGTGCGCGGTCGCGGAAAGTCCAGTAGTTATTGAGCAGAAAATTTGAGATAATCGACAGCTCAATTGCAACTGGCGATGCCAGCAACTTATGCACACCGAGATTGAGCAAGAGTTGAAACGAACCGAGATTGACAAATACTCCCGATAAACCCGTGAGGGCAAATTTGATAAATGTCCGGGACATGAATTTTCCGATAAATTGAATTTTCAACTGGTCAAAATAACAACACACCTTCGAAAAATCAAGCGCGAAAGAAAAAGTTCTCTCTTGTATTCGTCCATATATACACAGACAACTTGATACGGTTGACCCGATCGTGAAACGAATCGCTAAAATTTTGCTCCTCTCCATATTGTTACTCATTGCGTTGTCTGTTGCGCTATCCATCTGGAGGAAACCGATGCCCGATCATCCTTTTTTGAAAAAAAACGCGGGTGTTGAAGTGATTGCACACCGGGGGGGATGGCGATTGTGGCCCGAAAATACACTTTACGCTTTTCAACACGCCGTAGATCTCGGCGTGGATATGCTGGAAATGGATATTCGCAGCACAAAAGACGGCCACATCGTGGTCTTTCACGATGAGACCGTGACGCGCACGACCAATGGCAATGCGCGTGTAAACGATTTGACACTTGCAGAATTGAAACAGTTAGATGCTGGATACAAATGGTCGGCAGACAAGGGCACAACTTTTCCCTTTCGCGGAAAAGGAATTGTGCCCCCAACACTGGATGAAGTCTTCGCGTCTTTTCCACACATGCGAATGACCATTGAAATCAAACAGAAAGAGCCAGATATTGTCGAGGCATTTGGCAACCTGATTCGCCACCACGGGATGCAACACCGCGTGCTGGTCGCGTGTTTTGACACCCGGACATTGAAGCGTTTTCGCAAACTGTTTCCCGAAGTTGCGACATCGCCGGGAATGACGGAAGGAATGATCTTTTACGCCCTGTGCTGGTTGCATTTGAGCGCGGTTTATCAGCCCAATGTCGAAGTATTGCAATTCCCACTAAAAATGGGACCGATAAATGGCAACCATCCACGCCTTTTATCAGGGGCACGCAAAAACAATATACAGGTACAAATATGGACTGTAGATGACGAATCGAAAATGCGAATGCTGATTGAAAACGGGGTGAATGGCATCATCACTCGCCGGCCAGATCGCCTGTTAAAAATCCTGGGGCGAGAATAGGTCTTTCACAAACGGAATAAATACTATGCCTGAACAAATCAACTTGCTTTTTATATTAACAGACGACCAGGGCTATTGGGCGATGGGATGTGCGGGCAATTCGGAAATTCGCACGCCAAATCTGGATCGATTGGCCGCAACGGGATTGCGCTTTGAGAATTTCTTTTGTGCATCGCCGGTCTGCTCGCCAGCTCGGGCTTCCATTTTAACGGGCCGCATTCCATCGCAACACGGCGTACAGGATTTTTTGCGGGCAGGCAATTCAAATATCTACGGCGCAGATGATCGGGCTATCGAATATCTATCGGGGCAAACAGCATATACAGACATTTTATTTAAACGGGGTTATACGTGTGGTTTAAGTGGCAAATGGCATCTGGGCTATTCGGAAAAACCGCAGAAAAGTTTTGCATTTTGGGATGTTCACGCAAGTGGCGCAGGACCGTATTACAATCCTCCGATGATTCGCGACGGCAAAGCGTATCAAACATCGGATTACGTGAGCGATCTGATTACAGATAATGCATTGGAATTTTTGGAGCCCCAAAAGGACGCAGATCAACCATTCTGCTTGAATGTCCACTACACAGCGCCTCACGCGCCCTGGGGGCGCGAACACCATCCACCCGAATTATTCGAAGATTATTATCAAAACTGCCCTTTTGAATCAACGCCCAACGAACCCATGCACCCCCAGCAGTTGTCAAAGACGGGATCATCGGGTTCTTTGGGATTTACGGAAGAAGAACGCAAAGAAACACTCAGCGGCTATTTTGCCGCAATGACCGCAATGGACACCAACGTGGGTAGATTACTGGATTGGCTGGAAGCCAATGGATTGCGGGAAAATACACTCATCGCATTTACAAGCGACAATGGGATGAACATGGGGCATCACGGGATTTACGGCAAAGGCAATGGGACATATCCGCCGAATATGTTCGACACCTCGGTGAAAGTCCCCATGCTCTTCTCGCATCCAGGTCACATTCCCGAAGGCAAAGTTATTTCTTCACTGCACAGCCATTACGACATCATGCCTACTTTATTGGACTATCTCAACGTAGAAAATCCCGACTCCGACTCCCTTCCCGGGCGCAGTTTTTCCGCATTATTAGAAGGGCAAGAAATAGGTGGCGACGACCAGGTGGTTGTATTTGACGAATACGGTCCCACGCGAATGATCCGCACCTCAGAGTGGAAATATGTCCATCGCTATCCCTATGGCCCTCATGAATTCTACGATTTGGTAAACGACCCAGACGAACGACAAAATCTGATCGCAGAACAAAAACATCAACCTATTCGAGAATCGCTACAGGCCGATCTGGATGCGTGGTTTGTGCGCTATGCCGATCCCGAGCGGGATGGCTCGCGCGAAGCCGTGATGGGCAGAGGACAGTTAGACATTGTTGGACCTGCTGCAAAGGGGCGGAAGCGGTTTGGCGACGATGTCGTTTTTGAACGCGACAACAAACGGAGGTCTTGATAATGGCAGATCTACTTTCAGAACGCATTGTACGCATTGAAAAAGTAATGTTAAAAAGTCGGCGTCCCCGCTTTGTGGGCGTAAATTCCAAAGGTGGTCCAGGAGGAAATATAGTTACGGATCACGTCGTTCGCATCCATACAGATAGCGGAGCCATTGGCGTTGGCTGGTCGCGCATAAACCGCAAACAGGCCGAACAGTTTTTGGGAAAAAAATTGAATGAACTCTTCGCATTGCCCAACGGCTGTTTAGAAGCGGGAGAAAGCATCGACTTGCCTCTGTGGGATCTGGTGGCAAAACTCTCGGATATGCCATTGTACAAACTGCTGGGCGCTCGCGGTTCCCAGGCAGTGGAACTCTACGACGGATCGGTCTATATCGACGACCTGGAAGCGACAGATGACGAAGCAGTGTCAATTTTCCAGGAAGAAGTAAAAACCGGACAGCAATACGGATTCAAAAATTTCAAAATAAAAATTGGACGCGGGGCAAAGTGGATGCCGATTATGAAAGGTCTGGAACGGGATGTGCTCGTCATTCAAACAATTCGAGAGGCAGCGGGGCCAGACGCCAAAATCCTCGTTGATGCCAACAATGGTACAACGCTGAATATTGCCCAGGAAATTCTCAAACGGTGTGAATCTGCAAGGATTTACTGGTTTGAGGAAGCCTTTCACGAGGAACGGGGGTTCACCGAACCTTTTAAGGCATTTATTCAGGCCTCTGGTTATGATACTTATGTCGCAGATGGCGAGTCAAAACCACCGTCGAATTTTTTTGACATGGTAGAACGCGGCTGGATTGACATTGTGCAACACGATTTTCGCGCCAGGGGATTGACCTGGTGGAAAGCGACAGCAGACATGATCGCGCCCTGGGGTGCGCAATGTGCCCCGCATTGCTGGGGCAGTATTATCGAACGTTACGCACACGCGCATTTTGCCGCTTCGATTCCAAATTTCTGTCTATTAGAAGCAGCCCCGGCAGATACGCAAGGCGTAGTACTCGACGGTTGGGAATTTCGGGACGGTCACCTCATAGTGCCAGATACGCCGGGAACGGGATTTGACCTTGCGCCTGAAACAATCGCACGGGGAACACGCGAAGAAAGCGGGTTTTGCATTTCTGTATAAAAAAGGATAACACGGTGAATAACACACTTGTAGTAGCTACCCCCCAGGATGTGGGCATGTCAGCCGACCAACTCGAACGAGCCTTTGGCCTGCTCACAACCGCTACAGAATCCGGGCAAATTGGCGCGGCCTCACTGACGGTTACAAGGCACGGCAAGGAAGTCTTCGCCCGGGGATGCGGCCAACAGCACCCTCGCACAGGCCAGCCGGTTGATATGGACTCGATATTTCTCCTCGCCTCAATCACCAAGCCGGTTACGGCCTGCGCGCTGATGATTCTCGTGGATCGGGGTCTGATCTCACTCAACGATCCAGCCATCAATTATCTACCCGAATACACCGGCGGCGACCGCCCTGCCGTCAAAGTGCGCCATTTGCTCTCACACATATCCGGCATGCCCGACATGCTACCCGAAAACACCAGCTTGCGGCAGGCGCACACACCCGTAGCTGGCTTCGTCGAACGGGCACTTCAGACACCCCTACTCTACAAACCGGGAACCGATTTTTGCTACCAGAGCATGGGCATCCTGCTCGCAGCCGAAATAGTCGAACGAGTCAGCGGGCAGCGATTGCGCGACTTCGAGCGCGAGGAGATCTTCGCGCCGCTGGGAATGGCGCGAAGCGCATTGGGTATGGGCGAATGGACACTTCAGGACGTGGTGTGGTGCGGCACGGACGCCGAAGAGGATGAAGAGCAACAAAGCTGGGGTTGGAACTCCCCATATTGGCGCGACTTTGGGGCACCCTGGGGCGGCATGCACAGCACTGGACGCGATCTGGCGATCCTATTGCAAACCATGCTCAACGGCGGAACTTACGGCAATCGGCGCATCTTCAGCCGCGCCGCAGTCGCGACAATGACGCGTGATCAAAACGGAACACTCAATGCGCCGTGGGGCCTCGGTTGGGGCGTATCCGGGGCACGGGTATGGGGCTTTTGGGGCGACCTGGTATCGCAGCGCACCTTCGGACACACCGGAGCGACCGGCACGGTAGCCTGGGCAGACGCCGAGCGACATCTCAGTTGCGTCGTGCTCACCAATCAGATGGTCGCCGAAGGAAGCCTTCTGCGACGGGTTTCCAATGCAGTCGCAGCAGCAGTAGAAGAGTAGTTTTCAGCCATACACTAAGGAGACAGTATGAATACCGCAGCAAAAACTCGACAGACCAGACGCGACCGCGAACGCATTGCATGGTGGGAAGAAGCGCGGTTTGGCATGTTCATTCACTGGGGCGTGTATGCGATTCCCGCGGGCAAATGGAAAGGCAAAGCCATTGAGGGCATTGGGGAATGGATTATGCGCCGCGCGGAAATTCCCGCCGAGGAATACGAACAACTCGCCTCAAAATTCAATCCAATAAAATTCGACGCCGATGCGGTTGCCAAACTCGCGCGGGATGCGGGTATGAAATACCTCGTGATCACCGCCAAACACCACGACGGCTTTGCCATGTATGACTCTCCGTGCAGCGACTACGACATCGTCGATGCCACGCCTTATGGCAAAGATATTATGGCAGACCTCTCCAAAGCCTGCCAAAAATACGGCATTCGCCTCTGCTTCTACTACTCTCAAGATCAGGACTGGCACGACCCCAACGCCTCTGGGAATAACTGGGATTTTGATCCCGCGACCAAAGACTTCGCCTATTATCTCGAAAACAAAGCCAAACCCCAGGTGCGCGAGTTGCTCACGCAATACGGGCCTATCGGCCTGATATGGTTTGACACTCCCGTCTCTATCTCTCTGGAACAGAGCCTATCGCTCTCTCAACTCGTCCACGGCTTGCAACCCGACTGTCTCGTCAGTGGTCGCGTGGGCAATGGCGTGGGGGACTACGGCAGCCTGGGTGACAACCAGATCCCCACCGGTCGCCTCAAAGGCTACTGGGAGACACCCGCCACCCTCAACGATACCTGGGGCTATAAAATCGATGACCACAACTGGAAAAGCGTGAAAACACTGCTTCACCTTCTCGTTGAGCTCACCAGCAAAGGCGTCAACTACCTGCTCAACATCGGGCCGCGTGCCGACGGCAGTGTACCCCAGCCCAGCGTCAATCGCCTTCGCGCCATTGGCGAATGGATGAAAACCAACGGCGAAGCGATCTACGGAACCAAAGCCACGCCATATCCCTATGAATTTCCCTGGGGCGGCATCACGCAAAAAGACAACCGCCTCTACTTGCTCTTTACCACATGGCCCGGCGAAGATTTCACCCTTCTCGGCCTGCACAACCGCGTTACAAAAGCGACCTTGCTCGCTGATAAAAGCGCGCACATCGACGTCTCTCAAACCCGCGACAGCGATTGCGATATTCTAACATTGCGCCTGCCCGAATGTCCCGATCCAAATGTCTCGGTCATCGCCCTCGACCTCGATGGCGCACCCGACGTCGATCAAACTGCCCTCCAGCAAACCGATGGCTCTATCACCATGATCGCCAGCATGGCGAACCTACACACGCCCGAATCGGGAACGCAAATCCGCATTGGCGAAACCGGCGTCATTGAAGGCTGGTTTGACACATCCAACTGGATCGATTGCGACTTCAAAGTTTTCAAACCCGGCACCTTTGAAATACGCGTTCACACCAGCACGCTTCGCCGCGTCCGCGAATGGACAGGCGGCCACGAAGTGTGCGTCGATATTGCGGGCAGTACATTCCACAAAACCATCACACCCGATGTCTGGAGCGACAGCCCCAAAGCGCAGTATTTCCCCGAAGCCGCAACCATTATCGGCCAGATTCAGCTCGACAAACCCGGCCTTCACACCATCGAAGTCCGCGCAGAATCTATCAACGAAAACTCCCAGGCAGGATTATCTATCTCGGCTATTTCCTTGACACGCCAATAAACGAATAGGAGGATATTATGCCACTGGAAGTATTTGCCCTATCGCCCGAAAAGATGGAACTGCGGGAATATGAGGTACCAAAAGTTGGAAAAGGACAGATGAAAGTGCAGAGCATGTACGCTGCTGCCAAGCACGGAACCGAGTTATCTGGCATAAAAGGCGACAGCGCGAAACGCGGACCTTATGATCCGGAACTCCAGGTATTCCCAAACACGGGCAAAGGACGGTCGTCTCGTACCGGCAATATGTTTATAGGCACTGTAATCGGCGAAGGCGTGGATGGGTTTGTAGAAGGCGACGTAGTGCTGAGCTACGGGCCATTTAGAGAAGTCCATGTCATCTCGACAGAGCGGTGCTGGAAGGTACCAGAAGGGTTTTCGTGGAAATCCGCGGTCTGTTTGGACCCGGCGGATTTTGCCATGTGTGCGATCAGAGATGGACAGGTAAGGGTCGGAGACGCCGTAGCCGTGTTTGGGATGGGAGCCATCGGACTGATGGTCGTACAAATCGCCAAACTATCCGGGGCATATCCAATTATCGCGGTCGATCCATTGGTAAACCGCCAAAAAGTGGCTCAAATCTGCGGTGCCGACCTGATCCTTGACCCCACAACCTGTGATGCGGGCGTAGAAATCAAAAAAGCAACCGGGAACCGGGGAGTAGATGTGGCAATTGACTACAGTGCCAATGTACACGCCCTGCAAGCTGCCATACGCGGCGTAGCATTTGGAGGCACCGTGGTAGCTGGTGCCGCGCCAGCACCTTATGGTCCCGGACTGGATCTTGGCGCAGAAGCGCATTACAACCGCCCCAATCTCATCTTTTCCCGGGCATGCAGCGATCCAAACCGGGAATATCCCCGATGGGACGAAAAACGCGTTTACGCCACCTGCTGGCGACTACTCACCGAGGGAAAACTAACGGGCGAACCCATTGTAACGCCCGTAGTCGCTTTTGAAGACCTCGTCACAGAATATCCCAAAATCACCAGCAACCCCGAACAAAATATCAAGTTAGGAGCTTATTTTAAATAGCACTCGGCGTACAGACAACGTGGATGCGGGTATTCTTAACACCCTTAAATCCCGATCCGAGGAAGGAAGGCAAAGATGTCCAGCACAGAAATCAAACTTACTTCTGAAGACTACCTGAAGATGCCAGGCGATGAACGCTATGAACTCTTGAACGGAGAATTGGTTATGGCACCGGCACCACGTACAGATCATCAGATGGCTGTGATGAACCTGGGATCGCTATTGCATATATTTGTGAAAGAAAAAAATTTAGGCGTAGTGCTTGCTGCTCCCACCGACGTGGTGCTTTCGGACATAGACGTTGTGCAGCCAAACCTGTTGTTTATCTCCAATGAGCGCGTGCATATCATCACAGATGAGAATATTCAAGGCGCGCCAGACCTGATTATAGAAGTCCTGTCTCCATCCACAGCCGAGCGCGACAGAATGTTCAAACTCGATTTGTATGCCCGGCACGGCGTAAAAGAATACTGGCTTGTAGATACCGATGCCAAAACCGTAATGGTCCTGCTCTTAGGCGAGCACCGCTTCGAGGTGATGGACATCTACGGAGAAGACCAGACTTTGATTTCGCCAACCTTGAAAGAATTCTCCCTCAATATTAGTGACACAATTTAGAGACTAATGCCTTTGTAAAAGACGGCTACAACACTACGATTCGATAGGGTGAGTCAATGTGCTATGCGCTGTTCGAGAATTTTGGCCCACCAAGATAGAACCCAACACAAAACAGCCATCCAATGTGGGTGGCTGTTTTCTTCATACGTATTTGTGAATTGAACCACTATCCGCCAGCCTGCCCTGTCGCCCACTGTTCGCGTCTCATTCTTCGGAATAACGTTGCGTAACCGCATTTGCGGCTTCGTCGAGGCCAGGGAAAAGACTCTCGCGGATGATATTCAAGAGCCGCAATTCTCATAATATCCTGCTTACTCGTGTATGGCACCTTGAGCGTGTAATAGTCGTAAACTGGAATGTCGGCGTTCCGATTCAGGATTTCATCGCGCTCAAACCGCTCGTGAAACACCGATCTGTTCCAGTATTCTGGAACTCATCCATACTGTCTCGCTTTCCACAGTTTTGCTTTCCATATTTGTGAATGAGATATATTTGTGTTAATGAGCTTTGCAGAGACGAGATTTGCGCCAGCGACTATCGCTTTAGTCAGGTTAGCTTGGGTGAGATTGGCAGAAAAAAGATCGGCAGAGGAGAGGTCGGCTTGGGTGAGGTTCGCGGAGGAGAGGTCGGCATGACGGAGTCCGGCACAGGCAAGCTGGGCATTGTAAAGAATGGCATTGGTGAACGTGGCGTCATCCAGTTTAGCACTGATGAGATTGGCCTGGAATAAGTTGGAAGCATGAAGATTAGAGGCAGTAAAGTCAGCTCTTTGGAGGTTGGCAAAATCGAGATTGGCCTTCTCAAGATTAGAACCTTCAAGTTTCGCTTCTTGGAGGTTCGCACAGCGAAGATTGGCTCCTGAAAGGCACGTATTGTAGAGGTTGGCTCTTTTCAAATTGGCACCGCTGAGATTAATGCCGCTCAGATCCAGGTCGCATCTTTCTGGATTCCAGTACAGGCGTCGAATCTCAGCCGACATATCTGCGACAAGCTCTGCGCCATATCCAAATTCGCCGACAATATCCGCCCCCTCTAAATCCGGCACAAAATCTTCGCGCTCGCGTCTTTTGTTCCATGCCTCAACGCCTTCGAGAAGCCATTGAATGTGTTGTGTATTCGCCATATCTCTTACTCCTCTGACCCTCGCTGCTCGTCTCTCGCCTTTTATTTTCTCATCCCTATTCTTATATGCGCCTATGCTACGGCCTCTGACCTAAGGGTTTTATCCTGATCATCCTTTCATCCTGTAAATCCTGATTCTGACAGTGTTTTCACCCCAACACCCGCACATCCTCTTGCCGAATAGTTATGCCCTGAGTATCGAAATAATTCAACAGCGGCACGGCAAATTTGCGCGTGGTGCCAATCAAACTGCGAAACGTCGATACATCAATCTCCCCATTTTCTTTCAGATAATCGACCAATTGCCGCGTCACGTCTTCCATCACCTCCGGGTGAAAGAGCAACGCATCGTCCAGACGCACCAAACCTCCCATAGCCTGCATAGCCGACACCACATCGCGCACAGATCTCGCGTTGACCTGGATGGCATCGGGCAATGTCTTCAAGTCCTCGGGCGTTGTCCCCCCATCTCTTAATACCCGCGCAATAGCATCGCAAATCTCCTCTTGCTCGGGCGTCAACGCAATTTTGTAATCGCGCAACCGAATCAGCGCATTATCGCTTTTTAAGACACCCGCGTGAACCAAATGTTCAACACCATAGGCAAACAAATCATCAGAAGGTTCACCTTGCACCAATGCGCGAAGCTCCTCGCGACGCGCACCTATCCGGAGGGGATGCGCCTCGTGAAAAATCCGCATCGCATCGCCAATCCCGTCCAGCAATTCCCGCCAGCACATCGCGTGGACATACATCGCTTTACCCGCCTGTACATAAGAAACCACATCATCCGAATCGACGAGCGCAATGAGCTGACTCTCGATCTCACTCACAGACACCGCCATCTCAGATGCGAGTTGTAGCGCGGTTCTCGGTTGCAATCGCGCGGCCTTTAAGCGCGTCAACAAAACCCGTGTGGGATCATCTTGCTCCAATTCTCGCAGTGCGTCATTGACATCATCCCGAAATCGTCTATGCTTTACAGGTTGCGGATCCAACACCACACCACCGCCCAATGTTTGCACCGGTGAATACCGCCGAATCACAAACCGATCTCCCCGAGCGGCAACGCCCGGTTCCTCCAGACGCAACTGCACCAGTTGCGATTCACCCGGCAACAATGTCTCACCTTCGAGCAACACCACGCGGGCCAAAACCTCTCGCGGCCCCATAAGCAGATGTACGCGCGTGCGATTGGTCACATGCGCGGGTGCATCGGGTAACATGTGCAAACGTGCATCGATCATATACGTCGTCTTAAAATACCCCGGTTGTACCAGAAGATCGCCCCGCGACACCTCATCGACCTCGACTCCACTCACATTAATAGCCGCACGCGCGCCCACCTGTGCCACATCTACATCCCGCCCATGCGTTTGCACACCGCGCACGCGCACATTTTTTCCCGACGGCAACAGCGACAATGCATCGCGCACGCGCACATCCCCTGAAATCACAGTACCAGTCACAACAGTCCCAAACCCCTGCACGGAAAAAGCGCGATCAACGGGCAAGCGAAAAATACCCTGATCTGGCCGCGCCTCAACCCTTGCGACCTCCGCCTCAACCGCCGAACGCAATGCATCAATCCCCTCGCCAGTAATCGACGATACGGGCACAATCGGTGCATCCTCCAAAAATGTATCTGCAAACACCTCTCGCAATTCTTCTTCCACCAACTCCAGCCACTCTTCTTCCACCAGATCGACTTTTGTCAACACCACAATACCACGGGGCACACCCAGCAGATTCAAAATGCCCAGATGCTCGCGCGTCTGCGGCATTACCCCATCATCGGCAGCCACCACAAAAAGTGCCAGATCAACCGTACACACACCCGTCACCATATTCTTGACAAAGCGCTCGTGCCCGGGCACATCGATAATGGTCACATTATTTTTCCAATACGCAAAGCCAATATCAATCGTCACGCCGCGATCGCGTTCCTCGGGCAAAGTATCGGTCTCAATACCCGTCAATGCCTTAACCAGCGCCGTCTTGCCGTGATCGATATGCCCGGCCGTTCCAATAATCACGTGCGCCATCAGTCCCGCGCTCCTTTTTTTATTGCATCGCCCACAATACTCACCTCGTCATCTCTTATCGTGCGCAAATCCAGAAATAACTGGTCATCGCGCACATAGCAAACAACGGGCGGATCATGGCGGCGCAACTTATTAGAAAGGGACAAAATATCGCCATCGGAAATAGCGACTGCAACACTCGGGATATTTTCCAAAGGCAACGCACCACTACCGGTTTGTGCATCGGAATCGACCAATTCGCACTTAAAACCCTCAAGCTCACCGATCACCCGCAACAACCTCTGACCGCGTCGCTCAAGTGTTGTTACAGACTCTGTCAACATGCGGAGTGTGGGATGTTCGCGCGCCAATGCCTCTGGATTTAAGAACAGCTTCAACGTCGCTTCCAGCGCGGCATACGTCAGCTTCCCACAACGCAACGCGCGCATCAAGGGATTTTTGCGAATTTGTTCTACGACATTTTTTTTCCCCACAATAATCCCACACTGCGGCCCGCCGAGAACCTTATCACCGCTGAACATCACCACATCTGCCCCGGCGGAAATACTATCGGATACCAGAGGCTCATAAGGCAATCCGTAATCCTGCAAATTGACCAGCACACCGCCGCCCAAATCGTGCGCCACAGGCACACCGCGTTGTCGTCCCAATGCCACCAGTTCTTCCAGTGCCACTTCGGCGGTAAATCCCATCACCTTGTAATTGCTCGGATGCACCGCCAGCATCACCCCCGTATTCTCCGTCAAAGCGGCTTCGTAATCGCCGAGATGAGTGCGATTGGTCGTACCCACCTCGACGAGTTGCGCCCCACTGCGCGCCATAATATCGGGAATGCGGAACGACCCTCCAATTTCGACCAGTTGCCCGCGCGACACAATCGCCTCTTTGCCACCAGCCAGTGTATTTAACGTCAACAAAACAGCCGCTGCATTGTTATTTGCAATCGCAGCGGCTTCGGCACCGGTCAACTCACACAGCAATTCTTCCACAAGCGTCGTACGCGACCCGCGTTGTCCAGTCTCCAGATCCAACTCCAGATTGCTATACGAACCAGCAATATCGGCAATATGTTTCACCGCAACATCGGACAGCGGCGCGCGTCCCAAATTGGTGTGCAAGATAACCCCAGTCGCGTTCACAACACGCCTGAGATTTGGCGCAAGCTGGTCTGCCAATTGGATCTGCACATCCCCAACAATCCATTCGGTCAACGCCTCACGAGACTCCCCCACCGATTCGCCATCGCGCATCATCCCCCGCACGCGGTCTATCGCCCGCCGAATCATATCCGTCAAAACAGATGGCCCACAGCGCTTTGACAGCGTCTGAATCGCACGTTCATTGAGCACCCCATCTACACCGGGAATAATTGAATAATCTATATTTTTTTTCAAATCACCATTCATAGCCCACCGCCCTACGGCACAATCTTAAACGCAATCTCTTGCTTCACATCGCGATCCGCCAACAAATCCGTCACTTTGACGCGGACTTCTTGACCGCCCGGCTCGGCGTCTTTCAAGTCCAATTCGACATACGCCATATCCTCTGTGGTATCACCCGATTGCTCATAAGAAATCACCACTTCCCGGCGCTTCTCTTGCAAGCGCAACATGCGGCCCAATCCGCGCAGCGCGCGAATCGGCGCAAGTCCTTTTTCCTGAGCGCGAAAAGAATAATCCACGCGATACCTCGTCCGTCCAAATTCATTGCGTTTCAAATTGTACACTTCAAAATAAACAAATGCATTTTGATCTGGACGAAACGCCTTTGATGCCATTGGAATAATTTTAAATCCGCGTTTTTGAAACGGTCCTTGCTCTTCACTCGGACCAACAAAAAATGCAAGGGCAATATCGCTCATCAGAAGATCATCGCGCTGCGAAAAATCTGCTACGGCCAGTGATTGCTGATACACCTGCGATTTTCCCGACACTACATCGCGAATCTGAAAAGAAAGATAGTGCAGCCCCGCTTCAACCTCAAACGCGAGCACGCCCGGAATAAACGCCCCATCCAACACTTGCTGGTCTGAAGGTGCCTGAAATGTCAATTGATCCTGCAAGCGATAGACCTCTGTCCACAGGCTATCAAACATCGCAAGACCCCGGTCCAGCATCACCTGATCGGTTTTTTCATCAATGGGCAACCGCGCCATTTCCTCTGCTGGCAATCCATAGTAGATTTCCAGCCGCGTCGCGCCATCTTCGCCGCGAAACCCAGCGGGAAAATAATAAAAATCAACGGGAAGCTCGGCAATATCTGCATCGTAAACTGAGGGCTGATGCGCTGCCACTTGCCGCAAAACCACCTCGCTCTGATACGCCAGCAAATCCGTTGTCAAAGACAGACTCAAGCCCTCGGGCATCGGTGCAAAATCATACCTGTCCCCTTTGCCGCGACGCACAAAATCAAACTCTGTACCGCCCTCCAAATCCGCATACACCCAGTATTCCCACCACGACATCGTTGGCACGGGAAAAATGGGTTGTCCGGGCCTGATCCTCAGAGCAATGCGTCTGCGATTCACGTAATTTTGCCGCGCATCCTGTATCTCTCGATCCATCTCATTTTGAATATCGCCCGACTTGCTCGTGTGATCTGGCTTGCCAAACCGCACATAGACCTCACCCCGATCATCCCACGGAAACTCTCCCTGACCGTAATATTGGCGCGCATACGCCACACGCCGATAATGCTCAATGAGCCGCTCATTTGCCTTTGTCAACGGCGAGGGATCCAGGCGTCGCCAAAAGCGGTTGATCAACTCGGCGCGTTTTTCTGTATCCGCATCCCGGTAAATTTCCAGATCCTCGGGAAATGCCACCTGCGCCAAATCGCGATAGAGCGCTTGCTCCTCTTCTGACAAGTCTTTAATATACTCTTCAAACAGCGCCTGCGCCTTCGCATAATCCCGAACAGACTGCGCCTGAACCGCCTGTACCAATAGCGGATCGTCAAAACCGCCCTCCTGCGCCCAAAGCGTTGTGCCCAACACACACACCGTCAGAAAACCCGTCAATATCGCATGCATAACAACCACCTTGTGAAATGTAGGTATGCCGTATAAATCAAATCTACCCGATAATCCCCCAACCCGCAAAGAAAATTTCCCTCATTTATTGACAAGCACCACACCTGCATGTATCTTTTTCATCTATTTTTTAAAGCTGGCCCAATTTAATTTCTCAGAAGGAGTTCTCCATGGCAGTTGCTGTTCAAAGTGGCATTGACAAAATCGCAGACTACCTCGGCAATGACGCTGACGACTTACTCGATTACGAAGCACTGGTGAACAAAAACTTTCTCACACTGCCCGGTCCCGACTTTATCGACCGGGTCTTTGCAGACTCCGACCGACCTATTCCCGTACTCAACAACCTGCAACGCCTCTACAGTGCGGGGCGGCTCTCAGGCACCGGGTACATTTCCATTCTCCCCATTGATCAGGGCATCGAACACTCTGGCGGCGCATCCTTTGCCCCCAACCCCATCTACTTTGACCCCGAAAACATCGTCAAACTCGCCATTGAAGGGGGTTGTAATGCCGTGGCAACCACACTGGGCGTACTCGGGATGGTCGCCCGCCAATACGCCCATAAAATCCCCTTTATCCTCAAATTTAACCACAACCAATTGCTCACGTACCCATCCCAATACGACCAGGTCATATTTGGACAAGTCGAACAAGCCTGGGAAATGGGGTGTGCAGGTGTGGGCGCCACAATTTATTTTGGCTCGCCCGAATCCAACCGACAAATTGTCGAAATCAGCGAAGCATTTGCCCTCGCACACGAACTGGGGCTATTTACCGTACTCTGGTGCTATTTGCGCAACTCGGCATTTGCGACCGACGACATCGACTATCACGAAGCCGCGGACCTCACGGGACAGGCCAACCACCTCGGTGTCACCATTGGCGCAGACATCATCAAACAAAAATTGCCGACCAACAACAACGGTTACACAGCCCTGAATTTTGGACGCACCCACGACAAAGTCTATACCGAACTCACATCTGATCACCCCATTGACCTGTGCCGCTATCAGGTCGTCAATTGTTACATGGGCAAAGCTGGCCTCATCAATTCCGGGGGCGCATCCTCAGGCGCCAGTGATTACGCCGAGGCTGTGCGAACCGCTGTGATCAACAAACGCGCCGGAGGCACCGGCCTCATCTCTGGGCGCAAAGCATTTCAACGTCCCATGCACGAAGGCATCCAACTCCTCAACGACATACAAGACGTCTATCTCTGCTCCGATGTAACCATCGCCTGATTCACACAAAAAAAAGCGGAGCTTTCGATCTGTCGAAGGCTCCGTCTTTTGTTTTATCTTCTCGGATTCTCATTCAACCAACTTCTCACCGTCGAAAATCATTTTGTCCTTTTCGTAAATAGCACCCGTTTCTTCATCCAACTCGTACTTCATCAACTGCCCCATAGACATGTGATTAAACACCTCTTTGGGATCGCCGTATTTTTCCAGCAACTTTTCAATTGGACCTTCAAACTCATAAGTTCGACGCTTGGGCCGTTCGCGCGCTCTGCGCTCGGATTCTTCCTTGCTCAAAATAGGCAACCGCTCGGCGGTGGGTCCCAATCGACTCGCGTATTCCTGCCGCCTACGGTACTGATCGTGTCGTTTTTCAACCTCGTCCTTGTCCTCTTCTCGCTCCTTGTGACTGAGCAAATCTCCTTCCCGCTCTGACCACTTTTCCCGCTCGCGCTCGCGCACATCATCGCGGCCCACTTTTCGCATAATATCTCGCAGTGAATCACTCATCTCTCAAACCCTCCAAAGCCAGATAAATTCAGGACTACCGGATAACCCAAAAATAACGCACCACATCCCGCTTGTCAAAAGGTAATTCCCACTTTTAAAAACATCGGGGTTGACGCAGACCCTCTTTGCGTACATATTGCAGTCATACATACCATGCGAAAGGAAATACATGTCCAATTATGAACGACTCATCGACATCATGGCGCGTTTGAGGGGACCTTCGGGCTGCCCGTGGGACAAAGAGCAAACGCACCAAAGTCTGAAACCCTACCTCATCGAAGAAGCCTATGAACTCCTCGATGCGATTGACCGCAATGACGATAGCGAAATCAAAGAAGAACTGGGCGACCTCTTGTTGCAAGTCGTCTTTCACGCGCAAATTGCCAGTGAAGAAAACCGATTTACCATAGACGATGTGGCCGAAGCCATCGCCGACAAACTCATCCGCCGCCATCCGCACGTTTTTGGCGACACACAAGCCGATACACCCGATGAAGTCATCAAAAATTGGGAAGCCATCAAAGCCGAAGAAAAACCCGACAAAAAAATCTCCCTACTCGACGGCGTACCGCAACATCTACCGGCATTATTGAAGGCGCGCAGACTTCAGGAAAAAGCTGCACGAGTGGGATTTGAATGGGAACACATTGCGGATGTGGCACAAAAAGTGCGGGAAGAAACAGAAGAATTAATGCGCGCACGAGAAACCGGCGCAACAGAAAAGATTCAAGAAGAATTTGGAGACTTGCTATTTGCCCTGGTCAATCTCGCTCGATTTCTCCAAATATGCCCCGAAGAAGCACTCATACAAACCAACAGAAAATTTCAATCGCGCTTTCAGTACATCGAAACCGAACTGTGCAAGCAGGGCAAAACACCCCATGAATCTACGCTTGAGGAAATGGACGCGCTTTGGGAAGCCGCGAAAAAAGAGAATCAGCCCCAAAAATCATAGTGCGCGGACAATTCCAAAACGGGAATAGGAGCAGATTCCCAATCGTCAATCCAGCAAATAATGCTATCACAGGCCATATAATCGAGATTTTCGCGCTCGAAATCACTGCTGCGCAACACGACGTGCGCTCGAACCGGCAATTCATTACTCGACAGAATATAATTGGGAAAGGCCTCCTGGGATTTGAGCACCTCAAATCCCAATTTCTCATAAATTCGAATAAACAACTCGCGAACATTGGTCGCATTTCGCACAGCGGGATACGTCAAAATTGGTTCTCGATTGACAGGAGCCAATTGTTTTTCAATGACATCAAGCGTGCTCTGGGGAACCGTAATTGATTTCGCATTTTTGCGCTCCAATTCAGCTTCGACCCGCTTGAGAGCCAACTCGGCTACCTCTTTGGAGTCGCTAATCGATTTGCGCACGCGCTTGCCATCTTCATCGTAGTACCCGATCCACCATTTCTTTCCCCGCTGATAAAGCCACGCCATAGTTGTGCTCCCGCTGCAAAACGTCAGTGTGTCTTACAGATAGCCACAAAAAATAAAAAAAACAATTACCTACTGATATTATACAATATACTGTGTATTTCTGCAAAAACAAATCGCAATATATAGAGCAAAAAGAAAAAAATGTGGCTATTAGCCACAAATTGTCCATCAAATAATAATCTAAGCCACACTTTCAAGCAATAAAAAAGGCGGGCGTTTCAAGCCTGCCCATACGCATCAAGCTAAGTAAATGTCAAGGCCTCCAATTTCTGACAAGTATTGGGGGCTTTTCTTCTGGTATTGATCCGACATCCGTTCTCCAAACAGCGTTTTATGATGCGCAAGGCGTGCGCGGTCTGACTGAGCGAAGGGAGGGCACAGGCAACCAGCACAGCAAACGTTCTGACCGTCTGAGCAGCTTTAACCATTGATCGGTTGGGATATTTCCACAATGCGGTCAAAATAACCCAATGTTGGATGAGGATCCCAATAAGTTTGGCATACAATTCCGTCAGCACACGCCAGGGTTTTTGACTTTTGGATTTATCGACACGTCCCTGAGACTTCCACAGCTTGAAGAGTAGTTCAATCTGCCACCTAACACTGGCTAAAACCTGTGCTTCCGCCAGCGAGATCAACTCGGGTGGTGCATTGGTGATTAAGAGGGTCCAATCACAAAGTGATAGTCGTATTTTTGAAAGCTGTGTTTTGTTCTTTCGCGCCTGCTCTTTAAGTTTGAAACGACGATGGCGAGCAACGCGTGATGCGACTGGCACAGCGATCAGCCGGGCAGGAAGGCGATGTTGGTCACCGACTAAGACATTGCACTGAATCTGTCTATGGGGTTGGCTTTTCAAGAACTTGAGCACATCTAAAGGATCGCCAGTCCTATCCAACACCTTGACTTGTCCGTGCAAACGCGTCAGATAAAAACCACCCCCATCATCAATCCGACGCAAATCAGAAAGATTAAAATAGCCCAGGTCTGCCAAGCGTAATGCGCCTTTTTCAACCGGCAAAGCCTGCACACGGCTGGAACAGTCATGCGCTTTTGCCGGATAGATGAAAGGGCCTTCGAGTAAGCCTGATAGGTAATCTATACGCACTTGCAACTTCACCCCTGCCGCTTTACTGCCACCAGCAAAGAGATGATGCAAGGCATCGGGTAAAAAAATCGTCGTGCTATCTTGAATATAAACAGCACGAAAACGTCGCAATACGGGTAATCTCGTCTTGTCTCCACGGATCAGATGACTCACGCAGGCTTCCAATACTTGATACAGAAACGCGGCCGATTGTGGGCTGAATCGTTGATCTAATCCTTGGGCTGAGATCCCAACACCCAAACTCGTGCATAACTGAGAAAGACGCTCTAAACTCGAATCGGGATCAGATAACCAGCCAAATACCAGCGATTGCACAAACGCTGATCCGGTCAACTTCGACCGACGTTGGGTAAAGCCTGTCTTGTGTGCTACTTGATCCGCAGTCTGTGTTAAAACTGTTTGGAGACATTGGGCAATTTGAGGTATCTTACACATTGAGGCAGTTCCTTGAGTATGTTTACTGTCTTGGACTACAGTAAGATACCTCGGGATCTGCCTCTTCTTCAACCCTTAACTTGATGCGTATGGCGGGCGTTTCAAGCCTGCCTTATTACTGAACATCCCTGTTGTTGATCTGGATGATAATCAACTCGATACAGAATTTGGCTATAAATGACGTGTTTCTGATTGCTGATTCCAGCCCACTCATTGCATTGGCGGGCGTGAACCGACTTAACCTATTGCCCAGATTGTATTAATGAAAAAGGAACGATAAAGGATATTGGCAAAGTGATCTATCACTCCAGAGGTGACTGGCGCACGCCAGGGGGCATTGCGTCAACGCCCGCGTCAAGATAGTTTTTCATCTCCTCAAGGCTTGCAGATCTGAAATATCCTTCCTGATACCATCACCTGCTATTCAACGCGGTTTGATGCCACTCCTCTACGTTCATGGTCACACGATCACGTTTTCCCCACCAATAGCAATCTGCAACACACATAGAAATATCCAGAGTCTCATCGTCGATAAATCCGTGAATTTTCAACGTGTGAAACGCCTTCGAAGACACCGGCGCGGTATATACGGGCACCCAGAAGTCGTCGGTCCGCCCGCGAACGTATGTGGTTTGCTCACAATTGTAAACATTGGCGTGATCTTCATAGGTTATCACTGCGACCATAAATCTGGAAGACTCGAAGCGCTGGACATCAAGGCTGGATGTAGTGTCCCATTGGGTAAAAGGCTCAATGCGTGCTATCCGGGAGAGCAGTGAGGAAAAGGTATCTATGTCCGGGTTGATGAAACGGGGTATTTCACGAACGACTTCATCCAACGTGGTAGAATATGCGTCTCTGACAGCACGGCCAACGCACTGACACGGCAGGAAGTGACCACCCCACTCCCACGATGATTCGTCCTCCGAACAAAGAAACGTCGGCACGCTTCCCTCAAGCCAGGCGACGGTTTTCTGAATTATTCGCTTATTGGAATCGAAGTAAACAACTGAGGTAGTTCCAGGGTCGGTAGCACCGCCGTCCCAAGAGTGCATGACAATCTTCAACAAGCCGGTTTCGGGATCGAGACACGCACCCTCTATGTGATTCGAATGCAAGCCTCCATATAAGGCATCGATAAGGGCCCCATCATGGTAGAACTCAAGTCGCTGACTTCCATCGGTAAAGATGCTACGCGGACTGCGCGTATTCTTGTAAAGGTCAATGTTAAAATGTCCATACTCTGAAGGCACCGCCCTGATCTTGATCCGATCTGCTTTCAGGCTTTGGAAGAATGGTCCGGTAACAGTGAATTCGGAGTATCGGACAGGCGGCCCCCAGTCCACCGAGATGTCACTCACACCGATTGGCTGCGGGACCGCACGCGTCTCACGTGGTTTCGGACACAACTGTTCGACCGAATTGTATGCGGTCGTAAAGCCACGCAGGGAAAAGACGCCAGCCGAGGTGCTATCAGAGTCGTTCCAGAGGACCATCTCGCCCTTCGTGGCTTCGCCCGCTATCATTTGGTTCACCACTCTTGTATGATCATAGTTTATCGAGGCCAGAGAAGTCACCCAGAAAGCCGGCGCCGAGTCGATCATTACGTGATAGCCATTGTCGGAAAAATCTGGCGTTACTCGGATCATGTCAGAAGACCGGCTGAGTGAACGGCTGGTCACCTGGAGGCGCACGTCACCGAGTCCGTTTTCCACCTCTCGCGGTGAGACCAACTTCGTCTCGGCGTAGCAGACGCGTAAATCGCCATCCTGAAGACGGTGGACGGACCAATCGTCGTAGATGCCCAACTGCTCTCGCGATTCCTGAGCGGTCAGTGGCGACACTACAACAGCCACTAAAAGGGCAAGCGTAGTGAGTGAAGCGGTAGTAAAGGGACCAAACATGCCTACCTCCAAAGGTTGGGACAACACCCGAGACGATCCGCCCCCCCGGATCTACGATCTCCCTTGCACAACCTATCGGATCTCCCGGTATGAACCGTAAACCCTGAGAGACCCTCTACCATCTTTGGCTACGACTTTTCCGAGGACACTTATGCAGGATCCATGATTGACAACTCTGCCTACTATATCGAATCCGTTTTTGTTCACATTCTGCACTCCATTATAACTGGATCTGGAACTAATGGATGTTGCCTTTACCTTTATTGAATTGACATCTATTTCCCATCCTTCGTCGGCACGGACCTCCCATCGGACATTCTTTGGACCTGCACAATGGTCATTGCGCTCATAATATGCAAGTTTCCTTTCTCTGGTTTGAGGTGCGATAACTTCCGGCGTGACGGGTTCTTCCGGCTCAGCACCTTGAGATCCGTCTTCCCCAAATTTAAAAATTTGAATACCTAATACGAAGATGACATACACACAGGTGATAGCTGTAACTCCTGCCAGGTACCTCCAAATTTTTTTAAGCCAATCAATCTTATCTTGCAGATTATGACATATACCAGCAAGGACTCCCAAAACAACGATTATACCCACCATTATGTCTATGTTCTCTATATTTTCCGTCATAGTAGAGTTCCCCCGTTTTGGATGCTGTTGCCGAATTCCGAATATGTCTCGATGCACTAAACATAGGGCTTACAGAGCCTGTATTCAGGCCACAAATATCCGTTTTTCCAACCGCAGATTCCCTCTCGAATAATTCGGTAACAGCATCGTTTTGGTAGAGTGTTTAAGATTTGGGTTTCAAGCCTGTGATTGATGCAGCTTGCCGTATAGAATCTCTTGGATTAAGACATTCCAGGGCAGGCTATTACGGCACATGAGGACATCGGCGCGTGGTAGGCGATTGAAGAATGCCTACGATGCGGATTATACCACCCTTCAATAAAACCTGAAAAACACCACCCCCTTCCCTATAAAATGGACAAAAAGGTGAAGCCCAAAGGATCAAAGATCCCGGGCAACTCGAAAACCGGAGCTGCGGGACCGAAAACCGGTGCTCCACAGGCCGCGCTCCGCAGAACGCAAGAACCACGGACCGTAGTACCAACAACCACCACGCACCACGCGCAAACCGCAGTCCTCAGACGTCCACGCAGACCCATCAGTAGGTGCGCCTTCATAGCTGTCATTATAGCAGTCTTGCACCCACTCCCCCACATTCCCGTGCATATCGTACACGCCCCAGGCATTGGCTACGAAAGATCCCACAGGTGCGGTCTGCTCATCATCCCACTGGCTGCCACAACCATCGCAATTGGCACGATTTTCACCTATGTTGTCTCCCCAGCTATACGCTGCCTCTGTGCCTGCCCGTGCCACATACTCCCATTCTGATTCACTCAATAAACGATAGGTTTTACCCGTCCGAGCAGACAACCAACCAACATAAGACTGGGCATCTTCCCAACTCACATGGATCACAGGACGATTCCCGCGACCCCAGCGCATATCATCTGGAATATGGTTTCCACAACCTCCTGCATCCAGACAGGCGTACCATTCGGAAAATGTCACCTCATATACGCCTACAGCAAACTGGTAATCTATACGCACCCTATGCAGCGGTTCTTCATCATCATCATGACCTGCCTCACCCATGGATGATCCCATCGTGAAAAATCCTGACGGCACGACAACCATCTTGGGACATTCAGCACAATCTTGAAAAGTCTCGCCAGGTGATGGCACGCTATCCCCGGTGTCCTGTTGTGACCAAAGGGGAAGGGTCAGAAGAATGAACACACCTATACAAATACAGTGACGATACATCTTGATCTCTCCTTTCATTAATTTTTACCTGCCATTATCTCTGGACATCATCTGGACCTCACCAGGCTCTTTCGACGATGATATGCGCTTTCGACCCGGCACCTCCACGATGACGCCAGACCTGCGTTTCCGTGTTCTCCCCGGTAACGCGGATCTCCCCTGTGTTTTCGTCTCGGTAGCTACAGTCCCCCTTGTATCCCGTGCCATTGATCGCTGTCAATTCCACTGCATAGCTCTCGCCTGACCACACATTCAGCGTGTAGCAATCCCAGTCGTTGTCAATTTCTCCGGAAAATATGGTACTGCCATTTACATCGACGCTGATCTTATCGCCATCTTCGCACTCGTGGTCCCGCACGCAAATTTTAAGGGTCCCCGTCGTGCCCTTAATTTTCATCGAAAAGTCCTGGATGGCCTGATCACTACTGCCGACCTGACCTCCGTAGGCATAAATGTGGTCCCTATAGTCCGCCACCCACATGGTCGTCCCGTCCGACCAGACCCCTGTGGGGGAGGTGTTTCCTGCAGCGAGATCGAAGTCCTTGTTCCGGTCACGAGCTTTGGATCTCATGTTGTAGGCATAAATTTTATGCCGATATCCGTCTGCTACCCACATGGTCGTCCCGTCTGACCAGATCCCGTCAGTGCTTTGTGCTCCGGCGGCACTCAGCGTATTGAAGTCCTTGTTCGGATCATGGGCTTTAGATCTCATGTTGTAGGCATAAATCTTATCGAATTGGTAAGCGCTGTCCATCACCCACAAGGTTGTCCCATCCGACCAGATCCCTTCAGGAACTCCGTTTCCTGAGGCGAGATAGAAGTCCTTGTCCGGGTCGCGCGCTCTGGTCCTCATGTTGTAGGCATAGATCCCACCGTCAGCATGATCTACCACCCACATAGTCGTTCCGTCCGACCAGATCCCTGCAGGGGATTCGTTTCCGGCGGCTTTCAGCGTATTGAAGTCCCTGCCTGAATCACGGGCCTTGGTTCTCATGTTGTAGGCATAAATCTTGGCGCTCCTGTCTGCCACCCACATGGTCGTCCCGTTCGACCAGATCCCTGTGGGATTTCTATTTCCTGAGGCGAGCTTCTCGAAGTCCCTGTCCGGGATGTGGGTCATGTCGCCAGTCGATGCCGGACCTGTCAATACAAATACCGAACAAATGATCAACATAATGCGGTTCCACATAGATGCCTCCTCTGTAAGCTGTTTTAAAACTATGGTGAAGGAAAAAAGCTATTGAAAAAGCGTATCCATCTGTCCAATCATCGATCTGACGAGACTCAAAATCTAATTTATAATGCAAAAAGTGTGCCAATGTGAGTGCTATCCCAAATCATTATATTCGTAAAGGGTTGTTTTATATGAAAAAAAGAGCCAATCTAACTATATAATATCGTCATAGGATAGTTGGATTGGCTCTGCCATAAGACTTTACTTAGTCTTATAGAAGACGTATTATGGTCTCAGGACTATAGTACGTCCTTTTTTGTTTGCAAGTGTGAGATTCAATATTATGTTTTTATTTGCAAGTATGAGATTCTATTTTTTACCCATATCACAAGGTTCTTTCTATGATCAAACCGCTTGAGCGCACGGGTACCTGGCAAACTTATTCTATGGCTGATGGCCTGGCCGGGATACGCACTGAACACATTGCCGAGGATAGCGAGGGCTATCTCTGGTTTGCCACATGGGACAATGGTGTTAGTTGCTTCGATGGCGACGAGTTCCAGACATTTACCCAACAGGACGGTCTTGTTAGTGATCGCGTTTATTTTATTCAAAAGGACAGCCAAGATCGGTTGTGGTTCGGTACATTAAATGGCGTCTGCTGGTACGACGGGGCAGATTTCCACCATCTGGAGGACGAGGGGATTGCAGGTCGTGCTGTGCAATTCATTTACGAAGATCATCAGGGTCGTATATGGTGTGGTGGTCATCGCACTCTGGGATATTACGACGGCACGGTGTACCACGATTTGATTCCGCTCTACCTGCAAGACTACGAGCAGCCGCCTTCTCCTCAGTGGCCCAACCAGTGCCGGGGCATTGCCCAGGATCCGGAAGGCCATCTGTGGTTTGGTTTTAACTACCTCATCCGTTTCGACGGTCAATCCTTCCATCGCTATGAAGAGGGGTTTCCGCCACGCCTCCTGACGAGCTATGCCGTAGGACAGGACAATACCGGTAAGGTATGGATTGGTCAGCACGAACATCACCGCGAACATCAGAACGAACTCTGGTGCTATGTCGATGGTATCCCTCAGCCTGTTCAGGTAGATTGGAGTGGCACACTGCGCAAGATTCAGTGTGACGGTACAGGGCGGATGTGGTTTAGCACTTCAGACGGCGTGTTCTATCAGGACGGTGATGGGTTTAGCTGGTTTACCCCTGCCGATGGTCTGCCGAATTCCGCAGTTAAAGCTGTGTTCCAGGATCGCGGGCATCAGTATTGGTTTGCCACCTGGGGAGGCGTCGGGTTTTACGATGCGCATAGTATCAGCGTTTTCGACCCGAGTACAAACTTATCTCACGTAGCTAAAAGCAAGAGCGAGATCTCGCAGATCGTGCAAGACCGGCGAGGTGATATATGGGTCGGTTATGTAGCTCCCTTTCTCAACCGTCTGGAGAAAAGCGTTTTTCGCTTTGATGGGGAGAACTTTGCCTTTGTAGGTACCGAGGATGACTCTGATATCAACAACTGTTTTGCTATCTACGAGGACCGCGATAGGGACCTGTGGTTTGGGGGTCGCAATGGCCTATTCCGCTACGATGGGCAGAAGTTAAAAAAAATAGAAGAACCAAACGCAGGTTCAGGCAAAAGCAGTATTTGTGCAATTGCTCAGGATTCACAAGGACAAATGCTTCTCGGTCATTGGGAAAACGGCATCAAACAAAGAAGAAGAGACCTTCTTGTTAGTCCATTGAAGCTCAGTTATCAGCAAGGCGAGGAGTTCCAAACCATTTTTGTGGAACAGGAAGAGAAAGATCCTTTTAGCCGCATCGGCACTGTGATGCCCGGGCGCAACGGCGAATTTTATTTTCATCTATATCACCAAAATTTCTCTGACAATGACAAGGGTTTCGCGCGCTGGCATCCCGAAGACAAGCTCAAATTTTATGGGATTGAAGACGGACTGATAGACGATAGGGTTACAGATCTGTTGTTAGGCCGCGATGGCAACCTGTGGGTGGCTACGCTGAGTGGTCTTTGTCGCTTTGATGGCAGCATCTTTCAGACCTTCACGACTGAAGACGGGTTGCCGAGCAACCGCATCCGTTGCTTGCTACAAGATCGGCGAGGCCACCTCTGGCTTGGCACAGACGGAGGCGTAGCTCATTGCGATGGTCAGCTTTTCCAGACCATCAAGTCACCGCATATAGGACCGGTTTGCCAGATACTCGAAGATCGCGATGGCGCCTTCTGGTTCGGTACAGTCCAAAATTCTCTGGTGCGCTATCGGCAACAAAAAACGCCACCTCAGATTCGCCTGATTCAAGTGATTGCCGATGAGGTCTATGAGGACCTGCAGGAAGACATTCTATCTAAGACAGACCAGAATGTGATTTTCGAGTACAAGGGCCTGAGTTTTTCCACACATCCCAGCGACATGCTCTACATCTATCGCCTGAAGGGATACGACTCTGACTGGCAGCCTGCAACCCGAAAAATGCGGGCACATTACCGGGACTTGCCACCGGGAGACTACACCTTCCAGGTTCGGGCTATAGATCGCGACCTCAATTACTCAGAGATAGAACAGGCACGACTCTCGATAGTATCGGATCCTCGTATCGAAGCATTGACGAACGTCATCAACCGTCGAGGAAGCCAGAAGTTTATCGGGCATAGCCCAGCTCTGCGCCAGTTTCAAGTCAATCTTGAAAAAATTGCATCCACCAATATAACCGTGCTGATTCTGGGCGAGACAGGTGTGGGCAAGGGGCTGGCTGCTCGGATGCTACACGCGCTGAGTGCCCATAGTGATGGACCTTTTATAGAGATTAATTGCGGTGCATTGCCCGGAGCGTTGATCGATAGTGAACTGTTCGGTCACGAGAGAGGGGCTTTTACCAGCGCAATCTCCCAAAGACTGGGCAGAGTGGAACTGGCAGAGGATGGCACGCTATTTTTAGATGAGGTCGGCGATATGGCCCTGGAAACGCAAGTCAAGCTGTTGCGTTTGCTGGAAGAGGGCACGTTTGAGCGCGTTGGGAGCAGTGAGACGCGGAAGGCAAAGACGCGCATTGTAGCAGCGACCAATCGCGACTTAAAGGAGATGGTCAGTACAGGTGCTTTCCGGGAGGATCTGTATTATCGTCTCAATGCCTTTCTGATGTATTTGCCGCCGCTTCGCGAGCGCAAGGAGGATATCCCTGAGTTGGCCGAGTATTTTAAAGATCGCCTATCAGGGCATATCGGCAAGCAAATAGACCCCTTGACACCAAAAATCATCAAGATATTGCAAGCCTACGATTGGCCTGGCAATGTGCGGGAGTTGGAGCACACCATACAGCGGGCTGTCATCTTGTGTCCTGATTCTCAAATCGGAGTGGGAGATCTGGGACTGTATGTTTCTCGAATCGAAGATACGCAACGGGCCTTATCCGCTTCTCAAGCCCGCGAAATCGTGCCTTTGGATGAGCATGACCGCCGCTACATCCTCGACGTGCTCAAAGCCACGAGATATCAGATAAAAGGACCCGGTGGAGCAGCGTCACTGCTTGGGGTACCGCCTTCTACCCTGTATGGGAAAATGAAAAAACTGGGCATCAAAAATCGAAAATCAAAGTAGATTATATATTATCGCGAATTTTTCTCCAAACAGTCGCTGCGGCGTGGACATCCTGAATCGCCAGACCGCTCGAATACGCAATACATTCCTGTCCGCGCAAGTGTTCCAAATGTCCCAACGCCGCATGCCCGATATTTAATATCTCATCCCCCTCGCCTTTTACCCAGCGGGGCGTATCCTCTCTCGCGCGCAACGCGAGAAACTCGCCCGACTTCAGCACCTGCTCACCGTGATCAGGCACAACAAATCGCCGCGTCAACAATCCCGGATCCAATTGCGTGGAACGCCCATCGCCCCCAATCACAGAAATATGCACATGGCTTTCCACATCGAATAAAATCGGCTCAGGCGTAGGCACAGAAGTAAAAATGGCATCTGCCCCATCAATACATGTCTCAATATCCGCGACCATCTCCAGATCACAGGAAATATCCGCTCCAACATCTACTTGATATGCCGCACGCCTCTCGGCCGTCCTGCTCGTTACACGTATGATCTCTGGCGCCAGAGCCACATCAATACACCTGCCCATTGCCTGTGCAATACGCCCCGTCCCCAGAATTGCCGCCGTGCGCACGGGAGTCTTCGCCAAATACTTCGCGCCCAACGCACCCGCCGCACCCGTACGCATATTGGTAATATACTCGGCATCAAACGAAATGCGGTCACCCCTCCGCACATCCTCCAATTCGATCACAGCGGTTCTCGAACCCAACCGCCCTATCTTGACATCCGAACGCTCTTCGATAACCTTTTGTCCCGTAAATCTCCCCTTCCACCAGCCCGGCATCACCAGACGAAAAAGATCTCCCTCGCGCGAAACCTCTTCTTTGCGCAGCGGATTGACCATCTTTCCGAGGCCATAAAGTCGAAACGCCTCGTCGCAACTCTCGACAAAATCTCGCGTTGTCATCACCGAAGCGATTTGCTCATCTGAAATATACATGTGTCATCTCCTGAATGGACGCTCAAATGATACCCAAGAGCGTTGACATTTGTTTTTGGTCGGTCTATTTTAATGCTACAGGGATACAATGTAGTCAACTGAACTGGATGAGATTACTCGCACTCAAAACTGCCTCTCTAATCTTACTTCTTGGGGAGATTCTCATGGCACAATCAACTCATGCTGATCGCCCAATGTACTCTATTTATCGCGCAGGCACACCAATTGTAATTGACGGGCGCCTAAATGAACCTGCATGGGTCGCAGCCCCAGACGTGGGAGCCTTTGTATTTCCGTGGTACGAAACGGGAAAAAAAGAACAAACCATAGCCAAAATGCTATGGGATGACAATTATTTATACGTCTCGTACATCTGTGAAGATGCACATATTTGGGCAGAACACACCGCGCGCGACTCCGACGTGTGGAAAGACGATACCGTAGAGGTATTCACAGCGCCCAATCCCGATCGGCCCCAGGCTTATTTCAATATTGAAATGAACGTACTCGGCATCTTTCTCGACCAATTTCATCCACAAGGCCCAGACGCACCCGTACCCGGCGAGTGGAACGGCGAAGGCATCCAGATCAAAACGCAAATCGTCGGCACATTAAACGATGACAGCGACGAAGATGAATACTGGATATTGGAAGCCGCCATACCCTTTGCAAATTTTGCACACGTCGCCGTGCATACCCCTCCAAAAACAGGTGACATCTGGCACTTAAATCTAAATCGCCTGGGCGGAAAAACCAATGAGCAATTCAGCCAGTGGTCGGGCAGCCGCACGCCGCAACCGCAATTTCATTCACCAGATGATTTCGGGCGGGTAGTATTCTCGGATAAAACGAGTCCATTCTGGCGATAATCGCAAAAGGAGAAAAACATGTCACAGACATTGCCATTACTCGAAGTCAGTGGTTCGCCAACTGAGCGAGGTCAAGCGCATGGTGAGACATTTAAGGAACAGATTCGGGACCTTGTCACCATCAATTTTGAGGATATGGTCCAGGGAACACAGGGGTATCTGACAAAAGAGCGCGTATATGAAATTGTATCCACTTACGCGGGGCCCAACCGCGACTATGCGCCCCACCTCTTTGAAGAAATGGAAGGAATCGCCGAGGCTGCGGATGTACCCGTAGAAGACCTGCTCGCATTAAACGGCTTTTTGGAATTACACGACTATTATTCCGATGCGTTTATGGTATCGGGTTGCACATCGTTCATGGTTCCGGGAGACACATCGGGCGAAGGTGCGTTAATCGCGCAAAATTACGACCTCTCGTCAATCTATGCCGCGGCAGCAATTCTGGTCAAAGTCAAAAATGATCACGCACCCAACGCGCTCTTTTACACATCAGCCGGCATGCTGGGCTGTGCGGGCGTAAACGAGGCGGGCATTGGCGTGGTCATCAACAACCTCGTCCCATCAGATGCATCGGGTGGCGTGCTGTATCCCTTCATCATTCGGCGCATCTTGGAATCCGTGCGAATCGGAGATGCCATAGATGCAGTTATAGCAAAACCGAGAGCATCGGGTATGAATTACGTGATATGCGATGAAAATGGCGAAATATACGACCTCGAAACCACGGCGAAAGAATACGAAGTCATCTGTCCCTTTGATGGCCCCATGGCACATTCAAATCACTATCTGACCGACCGACTCAAGCCCTTTGAACGGCGTCAATGGGATCAGCGCGGCCAAAGCATCTTGCGCTGGGGCCGCGCCACCAGATTGTTAAAATCCTGCGACAAACGCAATGCAGACACACTAAAAAATATGCTATCAGATCGGGTAAATACTCCCGTGGGAATATGCCGCCACAACGAAATTCACAATGGCGAAGCCTGCGGTCAGACCATTGCCGGCATCGTGCTCGATCCCCCGGGGCGAAAAGCGTGGTACACAAAGGGACCGACCGGTGAAAACGAGTGGATTGAATATGGTCTAAACTAAAAAAATCCGCATTCCTGTTAAGGCCGTTGCGAGAGGTAATCCTCCTGCAGCGGCCTTTTTTTTTATCCAGCACTCGCCGCTGTGATAAATCGCCTCTCCCTTTGACTTTTGAGCACATGTTGTTCAATCTCTGCTGGATCGCCCCAAATTTCCAATAGCCGCTCGCACATGGCATCGCGTATTTCGTGGTGTTGTGCCGACTCTGACAGGTCGTTAAACTCATTCGGATCTTCTGCAATATTGAACAATTCGAGCGGATCTCCCGGGCTCATATTGAGTTTGTAATCGCCCTTTTTGAGCATACCCACGGGCCGAATAACACCGTGTGCGAGGTATTCACAGAAGGCCTCGTCTTTCCAAGTCTCAGTCTCGCCACTGATCAGCGGCAAGAGGCTATCGCCGTCAAGAGGCGCAATATCCATCGAAGCGCCAGAGGCATCGATTATAGTGGCGATGAGATCGACGAGCGAAACATTTTGTGCCACGCGCAATCCACCTGGGATATGCCCGGGCCAAACAACTTGAAGAGGCACGCGAGAGGACGCTTCATACATATTTGATTTGCGCCACATACCGTGTTCGCCATTCATTTCCCCGTGATCTGAGGTATGCACGATAATCGTATCCTCAAGCTGGCCGGTTTCCTCGAGCGCATCGATGAGCCGGCCTATTTTTTCGTCCAAATAGGTAATAAGTCCGTAATAACCCGCGCGTCCCCTCCGCACGAGTTCCTCGGGAAAATCTGTCATACCAAACATCAGGCGCAGGCGTTTGTAAACCGGGTGCATATTTTCCAGATGGCCTTCGGGGATATCGGGCATATCAATCTGATCGCGCGGATACATATCCCAAAACCGCCGCGGAACCACAAGCGGAAAATGGGGTGCGATAAACCCCACATTGATACACCAGGGCTGTTCTTTGCGAGCGGGATCTTTGATATACGCGAGAGCCGCCTCTTCAACTTGATCATCAACCTGTATCTCAGTCGTTGTACCCGGTCCCGCTTGTGCAATACCATTCCAAGGCTTTTGGGCTTCAACAACCCCCGCGTCCCAATTGCCCTCGCCGCGCGGGACACCGTTTTTTGTCCACAGTTCCGCATGCAAATCGCGCGCGAGTTGTGTGCGAAAACCGTGCAACTGATCGAGACCACAAAAGTGCTGCTTACCCGATATCACAACATCGTAACCGGCATTTCGCAAGCGATGCGCCCACGTAACCGTATCCGACGCCATGGGAAAACCATTGTCATACGTACCGATGCGATTGATATAACGCCCCGTCATAAATGACATGCGCGACGGACCGCAAATCGGCGAATTGCAATACGCATTATCAAACGTAACCCCCATCTCAGCCAAACGCTCCATATTCGGCGATTGCACCAGTGAATGCCCGTGAATACTGCTGTATTGAGGGGCATGCTCATCAGACATAATAATCAGAATATTGGGCTTATCAGACATAGAAACTCCTGTTCTTCATGCCGAAATCACATCCGTAGGTTCACCGGCTTGATCGGCGAGCGCGGTATCAAAGATATTTTCAAGCGTACACTGCGGCTCGTAGCCTATCAACGTACGCGCCTTGCTATTATCAGACCAATAGACCCACTGCATGGGAACCTCAACCGCAAAAGGCGGAACACCCGTTATCTCCGCGAGATAATCCGCGACCTCGGGAAAAGCGAGCGGCCGGTAAATCGGCGCATTAAACGCCTCGCCAACCGCAGCGGGATGATCGAGCGCGCAAATACACGCCCGCGCAGTATCGCGAGCATCAGAAGGCGACCACATCCACGGACGCCCCTCGCGATTGGTGACAGCACATGGTTGATCGGGACGCTCGGCGCGGTCGAGCATATCCTGTGCAATAGCCGCGCCATCCGGATGGTAAATTCCACTTTCCGGTCTATTCGCAGCTTCTCGGATGCGTCCTGCCACAAACTGAACATTCCAACGCCCCAGCACTTCACTGCCCGCAAACATCCCAGAAGGGCGAATAATGGACAATTGAAGATCGTGTCCATTCATGTACCCTTCAGCCATCGCTTCGTTTATATATTTCAGCGTGCTATAAAGCCCACGTGGACGCTTGGGATGGATTTCATTCACCGGCTGATAACAGGGCGGAATATGCTGATTGCCCATCGGATAAACCGCGTCGGTGCTGACATGGACAAACCGGTAGAGTTTATCGGCAAATGGTACTGCCGCTTCAAAAAGATTGTACGTACCCGTAACATTGATCTCGTAAAACGTCTGATTGTCCATACCGCGCGGGGGACCCAGAATATTTGCCGTATGAACAACCGCATCTACACCATCCACAATATCGCGACACAACGCCGCATCTCTGAGATCGCCCTCAATCTTTTCAATATCAAACGAATCGAGCTTGAATTTCTTGGGATCGTCGGGAAGAATCAGCGCGCGAACATCATCCCCACGCTCAACCAACTGCTTGACGACATTCGCGCCCAAACGCCCCGTAGCACCCGTAACGAGGATTTTGCTCATAGTTACCTCTTCTATACTTTAGACAAACGATGTACAACTTCAAATCGCTCCGATTCAGTCGGCTGCGACCAGAGATCACTTGCGCCACTCATAACGGCTTCCCGCTCGGGGCTGGCACGCCAGCCCTCGTAGATTTCTTCATTCTCCCAAATAACGAGCGTCGTAATCTTCGTCTCGTCGGCAAGGGCGTGAAGCGTCTGACGGCTAACGAATCCGGGAGCCTGACTCTGGGCAATACCATTGCGATTCAAAAGATCGCGAGCCTCATCAACACAATCATCTTTAGCCCAGTGGTGCGTAAGAACGCCTATCATTAAAAACCTCCATCTGTGTTCATCTGCGAAAAACGCTCAAATTATTCGCGTTTTTTTCTGCGGATCACACTTCTACCTTCTCCCCCGACGCCTGCGACTTCTCGAGCGCCTCGAGCACAGCAACGGGCGTGAGAATTGAGCCATCTGTCTCATCTGTCTTACCCGTACTGAACATGTGGCAAAAATCGAGAACACCCGTCAGATACGTATTCTCATCGTATCCGATCACGCGATCGGTGCGTCCCTTTTCCCCAATCACAGAAACGTGAAAACCCACGCGACCTTCGCCAACGAGATTCATCGTTGAAATCGCGCCACTCGCAGAATAAAGCGTCGCAGTGTGGTTTTGCCTCCCGCGATTGAGCTGTACATGCGCGATATCCTGATCGAGCAAGCGCACGACCATATCGACCTGATGAATCCCATAAAAAAAGACACCGCCATATTCAGAATCAATATCGCAAGGCCCCGTCGAAACAACTGAAATAATGCGCCCGAGTTCTCGAACATCTTCCTGCAACTGCGCGAAAGACGCCTGCTTGGGCAAAACCGAAAAAGAACACACAGGCACATTGAGTTCACGCGATCGAGCCAAAAACTCTTTGCCTTCATCGAGACGATAACAAAACGGCTTATCGACAAAAAGTGGAATTTTAGCTTCCAGCAATGGACGCACCGCAGGCAGGTGATATTTGGGATGGCGATGATCCACAATAGCCGCATCGACCTGTCCAATCAGATCCTCAGGCTCTTGCACAATATTGGGAATCAGCCCCCGCTCCTGTGCATCTTTCGCATCGCCCGGCGTCTCTCCCCAAACATGTGTAACACTAAAACCGGGCACCAGTCTATCAATATTAATAGTTTTTGCAATCGCCACAGTATGGCTATTCTCCGCCCCAATAATACCAATAGTGGGCATCGTATTACTCCTTTCAGTTGAATCACTTCCACCGTATCTCGAAAACGGGCGACCCAATAGGATCGCAACGACGGGCGAGGCATGCCTCGCCCCTACGCATCTGTCCGCGCTTCAGCAGGCGGGTCTGCATTTATCTGCGTCCATCTGCGTCATCTGCGGATCAACTCCACAGCCTGTCATTCACCTGTTCTTCATTCCACGCATCTGTCGGTTCAAAATAGCCCGGCAAATTGGGATTGATATGTTCTTTTATCGCTTCTTCATTCAAATCAACGCCGAGCCCGGGCGTGTCGGGCACCTGAATATAACCATTTTGAACAATGGGATTGGGCAAGCCCGTAACGAGCGTATTCCACGGCGGATAATCAACAGCGTGGCATTCCAGAACCAGAAAATTATTTGTCGCAGCCGCGCAATGCACGCTCGCCATCGTAGCAACTGGCGTCGCCGCCATGTGCATAGCCATCGCAATGCCGTGTTCTTCCGCGTAATCGCCAATCCGCTTAGTTTCGAGAATCCCCCCCGACGTAGCGAGATCCGGGTGAATAATAGAAACGGCTTTATTATCGATCAGCGGCTTGAAATGTTCCAAAAGATAAATATCTTCACCCGTGCAAACCGGGGTCGCCGTTGCGTTTTTAAGACGCACCCATTGATCCGTAAGTTGCCATGGAATCATATCTTCCAGCCAGGCGAGATTGAACCGCTCAAGTGCGCGCGCAAGGCGAATACACGACTCCACATTGATATGTCCAAAGTGATCCGCAGACAGGGGAATCTCATATCCCACAATATCGCGCACGACTTCCACATATCGAACGAGAACATCGATACCCTTATCGGTGAACTGAATACCCGTAAAAGGATGCATAACCTGCGAGGTTTCCAGCATACCCGCGGGAGAGGACACCGTACCCGGAATATCTTTGAGCAAACGCACACCAATATCCATCTTCAAAAAAGTAAAACCCTGCTCCATGCACGCCTTCAAGCGATTGCCCATCTCTTCGGGATCCGGCGTTGTAGGCGTATCGCAATAGATACGAATCTGATCGCGGAATTTCCCGCCTGCGAGCTGGTAACAGGGCACGCCATACGCTTTGCCTGCCAGATCCATCAACGCCATCTCCACACCGCACACGCCGCCGGCCTGCCGCGCATGCCAGCCAAACTGTTTGATCTTGCGAAATAACTTATCCACATTACAGGGATTTTCACCCAAAAGCTGGCGCTTCAGTTGCAAAGCGTAAATATGACTGGCCCCATCGCGCACCTCTCCCAAACCATAAATACCCTGATTGGTATCCAGGCGAATGAGCGTAGAGCGCATAGGCACACCGGAAAGATTGACAACGCGCATATCGGTAATTCTGAGATCTGACGGGGATGAGTGTGTATTCATATAATTGCTCCTGATCGCGGATGAACTGCAGTCGCAGTTTTACACCGCTTAAACGGATTAAAAGATGGCGCAGATTATTGTCCAGCGAATTTGCTTGCTTCGTGCGTGGTACGCGCTACGTCTATTCTATTCGCGCTTTTTTTCACGGCCGCATGGGCGACCCATCTGGTGCCCGCGTTTGCGTCCACTGAATAATCTCATCTTCGGGCGGATATTTTGCAGCGAGATCTTCGTCAATATCAATACCCAGACCGGGATTATCATTGGGATACATATAGCCCTCGCGCACCTCGGGTAAACCGGGAAACATATCATAGACGAGATCGTTGAAACGGCACCACTCCTGAATACCGAAATTGGGCGCCCACAAGTCGAGGTGCAAATTGGCCGCATGACCAACAGGCGATGTATCGCCAGGACCGTGCCACGCAGTGCGCACATTGTACATATTGGCATAAGCAGCGACATTGCGCGCAGGAGTAATACCACCCATCTGGCTAACGTGCATGCGAATAAAATCAATGAGCCGATCCTGGATGAGGGGCATCCACTCGTGCGGATGATTAAAAAGTTCGCCCATAGCCAGAGGCGTGGCGCACTGCGCGCGCATGTGGTGAAAATACGCATTGTCTTCCGGCGCGAGTGCATCTTCCAAAAAGAAAAGTTTAGAAGGCTCCACGTCTTTGGCGAACTGGATCGCGTCAATCGGGCGCAAACGCTCGTGGATATCGTGCAAAAGCTCGATTTCAGGCCCGACCTCCGCACGCACATGTTCAATCATATCGCACATGCGACGGCAATATTCTCGCGGATGATAATAAGCACCATCGGGCGCACCATCGGGTTTTTGAATACTCTCTGACTGCCCCCCATATCCCCCCATCTGCACGCGGATATGGCGATAACCCTGTGCCATATAATGACGCACGCTATCCACCACTTCGTATTTATCGCGCCCATTGGCGTGTGCATACGTATCTGCCGCCTCTCGACACTTCCCACCCAGAAGTTGATACACGGGCATACCCGCGCGTTTGCCCTTAATATCCCACAACGCCTGATCCACCCCCGATATGGCATTATTGAGCACGGGACCGTTGCGCCAGTACCCATTGACCATGCTCATCTGCCAAATCTCCTCAATGCGGTCCACATCGCGTCCTATGACAAAAGACTTGAGATGTTTTTCAATAGCCGTACGCACCGCGTGAAATCGCTGCGTAAATGTCGCACAACCCAAACCGTAAAGACCGGGTTCCGACGTAATGATTTTGACAATCACGAGCCGTGAACCCGCAGGCTGTGTCACAATGGTTTTAACGTCTTTAATAGTTACAATTTCTGGCATATCTACTCCAATCTTTTACATTCCCTCAGGCAACGCGAGATCAAAGCGCCGCGCAGCTTCGCGGAGCTTCTCCACCGTCCCCATCGGAATGGGAATACCATCGACAGAGCGTTCGGCAAGGGTGCGATTTTCGGGTTCTCCGGGCATGAGAATATCGTCAAAGCCATCTGCTCTGGGCAGAGCTTTGAGTTCATCAATCAAATTATCAACGTGATCTTTGTAATCATCCAGCTCAACAAAAAAGGAAATATCAATCGCAGCGACAATGCCGTTTTGCTTTTTCAAACTCTCACCCCCACGCAATACGGGAACGAGCAGAGGATTATCGACCATCAAACTGGACAAACACTGAAAAATCAGAGCCAGGCCCGATCCCTTGGGGCCACCCGCCGGGCGCAGAATAACGCCCTTACGCGCATCCGTCGTCGGATTGCCCGCAGCATCGAGAGCCCAGTCTTCGCCCAGCGGCACACCCTTATCCTGCGCGAGTTGAAGTTTGCCACCCGCTGCCACACTGGTCGCCATATCGAGACTGATGGGATCGCGTTTGTTTGCCGGAACCGCAACGGCTATCGGGCTATTGTGAACGCCCGCTGCCTTCGCGCCAAAGGGAGCCATATTGGGCGGGCTACAAACAATGGCAATACCCGCAAAACCCTCCTGTGCCGCCATCAAAGAATAATACGCCATCGCGCCCTGATGCGTGACATCGCTGAGCAACACCCATCCAATGCCCACATTTTTAGCCTTCTCAATGGCTTTTTTCATCGCTGGCACGGTCGCCACAGGCCCAAGAGCGCGGTCGCACGCGATATGGGCAACCGCTGGCGACTCTTTCACGACGCGGATATTGGGGCGAGGATTCATCGCGCCTGTCTCAATATTGTTGAGATACGAAATAATGCGCAAAACCCCGTGCGAGTCAACCCCACGCAGATTCGCCCAAATAAGCACTTCTGCTTCTACGGCGGCATCTTCGGGCGGCATACCCGCATTTTCAAAAACGGATTGGATAAATGGTTCGAGGTGTTCTGCGCGAATGCGAATATCCGACATGGCAATCCTTTCCAAAAGGCAGTAAGAGGTAAAAGGTAAAAGGAAAGACGACCACCCTACCCCCTCTCACGTCTCACATCTCACGTCTTACTTTTGAGAAACCTTGACTTTGTAATTTTTTTCCGCTATGCTGTCTGACAAATTAGGTTCGCGTTTTTGAAGCGTCAAGATATTTTATCAAATGGCAATAAACCTCGCGCCGACATAGGGCGGGATTGGGCGACCTGACCGCTTGGGGCTGTTGGGTGGCCTTCTCACTTCTTACTTCTCACTTCTCACCTTCCCTGGAGGGCCTACTTATGAAACAGTGTTTTGAACATTATCGGACATTGCGAAAAGAGATGGATGCGTGGTTAGACCAGAGCCGCCGAATGGACCCGCCGAGCAGGCATGGCGGAGGTGAAGATGAAGCGAACTATTCGCTGGCCTGGTTCCCCCACTATCTCATCACGGGAAATGACGGAGTGCGGGAGCACTTTGATCACCTGCGCGATATGCTGGCCGGATGGGTGGAACGAGACTGCCTGCACGGTTATGAACCCGAAGCCGAAGCCCATCACGGAACCGAACCCTTTCTGCTCTTTTTGCCGCGTTACCTCGGATTATTTCCCGAAGACGAAAAAGCAAACGCCCTGTTACAAGACGCAGCCGAACACATCGGCAACTGGGTCGAAGGCATTCCCGAATGGTTTGACTGGGAGCGCAACCGGTTTTACGGATATTATATTGGCACGCGCACAGTTGGGCGAAACGATGGCTACGATGCCGAAATTGCCGAGCACTTCCGCTTTGTCCACATTGCCCTTGCCGCACACAGAATGACGGGACAAGACCAGTACCTGGACTGGGCTTTGCAATACGGCAAGCGCCGGGCAGAAATGATTGTCGCCATACCAGATGGTCCCTTGCCCATTGCCTGGGATGCAAACGGCCAACCGAGATTTGGCAGGCAGGCGACTGGACAACAAAAAAAGGCGGCACAAGCCGGGCATCACGTCCCTGGCGACCCACTCATCGGAGTCGAAGTACTTCTGGCTTCCGGCGCCATATACGCCCTGGGCGATTTGTTTGAAGCATCGGGCGACGCCGTATTTCACCAGGCGGCGCGGCGAATTGCAGAACCGATGGTCAGCGAATTGTTGGACCCGTATTCGGACCCCGGTGCAGCGGCGATCTCCTATTTTCGGCGGCAGTTCTCCGATCCCTCTCTGGACGAGGCAATTCGGGCGCAAATCGCGCGTTTTCCCGACATGCAAGAAGGCGAATTAGCCATGGTCTTTCCGCAAGCGCGCCGCCGCGATTGGCCCGGCGTGGGCAAGCGCAACGACATGACCTATTGGGGAATATGGAATGGTGACGGCTCCGTAACACCCACAACAGAACCGACCACTGCGGCACTAACGCTGGCCTATCAAGTGACAGGTGATGAAAGCTATGCCGAACGCGCATTAAAACAAGCGGCAGATAAGCTGACGATGGCGCGTCGAGTGCTGCGCGGTGGCAGAGAACACGCCGATATGGGTGGCGCAGTCTGTTCGACAGCGGCCGGACACGGGCGCAACTGGGGCATTGGTCCCGTAACCGGATGTTACGGCCCATTGCTTTTGGGCACGCGAGAAGTAAAAAGCAAAGTGACGCCAACAGTCGAAGTAAAACACGCCAATGGCGAGCGCGGCATTCCCAACCAAATCCTTCCACTCGTAATCCATTCCGGAACAGAGGTGGATGGCGTGATGTTTTACAATGGCGGCGACTCAGACATCTCATTTTCCTGGCGATTTGAGGACAACGGATGGCAGGTTCTCACCGTAGGGTCCCGCGAAGTTGTCGATGTGGAATTGACAGGAGTAATGGCATGAAATACCGCACATTGGGAGCGACCGGCCTCGAAGTATCGGAAATTGGATTGGGCGCCTTTCCCATCTCGGGCAAACAACAACGAGCAGATGGAAGTATCGAAGTCTGGTCGGGCACAAGCGATGCGGAATCCATCGCGCTGATCCATCGCTGTGAAGAACTCGGTGTAAATTTAATCGATTCTGCGGAAGGCTATGGCGACGGTCACAGTGAAGAACTCGTCGGACAAGCACTACAGGGACGGCGAGATAAATGGATCATCGCAACCAAAGTGCAGCCAAACCGGGACATTGATCAAAACGATGAGCAATCAGTACACAACCGGATTGTCGAAGCATGTGAAAACAGCTTAAAACGCATGCAAACGGATTTTATCGACATTTATCAACTCCACGCAATACCGCACGAATGGGCCATGCCCGCCGTAATGAAAGCCCTCGAAAAATTGCAACGGAAAGGCAAAATCAGATGGTACGGTATCTCGACCAACAACCGGGGAGCCATCGATAAACTGCGGGCATTGGGTCCCATCCACATTTTGCAGATCGGATACAATTTGTTAGAACGCGGTGCCGACGAATTATTGCACTGGTCAAAAGAAGAAAAAATAGGCACACTGATCCGCGTGCCCCTGGCAAAGGGCCAATTGACCGGAAAATACTTTGGGCAGAATGCCGAGCAAATGCCGCAAAACGATTTGCGATATGAGCGGTTTCAGCGCACCGAAGTGCAAGAGGGATTGAAAAAACTACCCGAACTCCTGTTTTTGCAAACAGAGCAACGAACTATGGCGCAGGCAGCTCTGCGATTTGTATTGGATCACCCCGGCGTATCCTGCGTCATTGCCGGCGCAAAAAATCGACAACAAGTCGAAGACAACACAGCAACTTCAGACATGCCACCGCTCACACACGAAGAACTATCTCGCGCCCTTCCCATCACAGATGTGATTGGCACAGCGGGATGGATTGGGTGAATCAGGAGGAACATCATGAAAATCACCGCACTAAAAACATTCATTGCGCCCACAACGGGAAATTTTTTCGTCAAAGTCGAAACAGACGAAGGCATTTATGGCCTGGGAGAAGCGGGCGTAATACGTCGCGGAACCGCGATAGCCGAAGTGATCCGCTCGTTTTCCCCAGACGTCATCGGGCAAGACCCCTTTCGGATTGAGCACCTGTGGCAGGTCATGTTTCGCGGCGGATTTTTCCCCGGCGGCGTGGTACAGTCATCGGCAGTAAGCGCCGTTGACATCGCGCTCTGGGATATCAAAGGCAAAGCCCTGGGCGTACCCGTCTATGAACTATTGGGCGGAAGAACCCGCGACAAAGTGGCGTGTTATCCGCATGTTGGCGATAAGAACAATATCGACCGACTGGTCGCAAATTGTGTGCAACGACAGGAGGAAGGCTGGAAATTTGCCCGATGGAGCATGAGCGACCCCACAGATCCCAATGTATTTGAACCTTCGCGCGCCGTGCGTTATGGCATTGAACAGGTAAAAGCCGTGCGCGAAGCCTGTGGCGATGAATTCGAAATCTGCGTAGATGTTCACACGCGACTGGATCCCACCTGGGTCATTGCATATTGCAAAGGCGTAGAACCCTATCGCCCATTTTTTATTGAAGACCCATTGCGCAGTGAAAGCCCACAGAGTCTGCGCCTCGTGCGACAAAACACGCATCTGCCCTTAGCCATTGGCGAACAATTCGATAGCAAATGGAAATTTCAGCAAGTAATCGAAGAAGATTTGATGGACTATTGCCGTGTTGACCTCTGCATTGCGGGCGGTTTTACCGAAGCGAAAAAAATCGCGGGCTGGTGCGAGGCACATTATATTCACCTGGCCCCTCACAATCCGCTGGGACCCGTGTCAACAGCCGCTTGTTTGCACCTGTGTCTATCGTCTTCTCTCGTCGGCGTACAGGAATTGCCCAGACCCCCCATGACCACCTTGACAGATGTATTCCCCAAACAAATGCCCTACGCAAATGGCCATCTGCTCGTCCCCGAAGGACCGGGATTGGGCATTGAATTGAACGAAGACGCGATTGCAGACGCATCCCCTCCCGAACCATTTACAGGATGGGGTTACCGCCGCGAAGACGGATCGTACGCAAATTGGTAAAAAAGGAGTATTAAAGATGCGGATACAACAGTACCCCGGTCTGCTCGCATTGATTTATTTGCGCGCCCAACGCACAACTTTAATACAACTCAGAAGCATCTGTATGTATCCATCTTTTCAGGAGAATAATCATGAAAATCACTGCATTAAAAACATTCGTCGTTCCCACAACGGGAAACTTTTTCGTCAAAGTCGAAACAGACGAAGGTATTTACGGATTGGGAGAAGCGGGCTTAAAGCGTCGCGGAACCGCGATAGCCGAAGTGATCCGCTCGTTTTCCCCAGACGTTATCGGGCAAGACCCCTTTCGGATTGAGCACCTGTGGCAGGTCATGTTTCGCGGCGGATTTTTCCCCGGCGGCGTGGTACAGTCATCGGCAGTAAGCGCCGTTGACATCGCGCTCTGGGATATCAAAGGCAAAGCCCTGGGCGTACCCGTCTATGAACTATTGGGCGGAAGAACCCGCGACAAAGTGGCGTGTTATCCGCATATTGGCGAACGAGACAATATCGACCGACTGGTCGCAAATTGTGCACAACGACAGGAGGAAGGCTGGAAATTTGCCCGATGGGGCATGAGCGACCCCACAGATCCCAATGTATTTGAACCTTCGCGCGCCGTGCGTCACGGCATCGAACAGGTAAAAGCCGTACGCGAAGCCTGTGGCGATGAATTCGAAATCTGCGTGGATGTACACACGCGACTGGACCCCGCCTGGGTCATTGCATATTGCAAAGGCGTGGAACCCTATCGCCCATTTTTTATCGAAGACCCATTGCGAAGTGAAAGCACACAGAGCCTGCGCCTCGTGCGACAAAACACGCATCTGCCTTTGGCCATTGGCGAACAATTCGACAGCAAGTGGAAATTTCAGCAAGTAATCGAAGAAGATTTAATGGACTATTGCCGCGTTGACCTCTGCATCGCGGGCGGTTTGACCGAAGCAAAAAAGATCGCGGGCTGGTGCGAGACACATTATATTCACCTGGCCCCCCACAATCCACTGGGACCCGTGTCAACAGCCGCGTGTTTGCACCTGTGTTTATCGTCTTCTCTCGTCGGCGTACAGGAATTGCCCAGACCTCCCATGACCACCTTAACAGATGTATTCCCCAAACAAATGCCCTACGCAGACGGCCATCTGCTCGTCCCCGAAGGACCGGGATTGGGCATTGAATTTAACGAAGACGCGATTGCAGACGTATCCCCTCCCGAACCATCTACAGGATCGGGATTTCGCCGCGAAGATGGCTCGTACACAAATTGGTAAAACAGGAGCATTAAAGATGCGGAAACAACAACATCGCGGCCTACTCGCACTGATCGCCTGCATCCTCCTGCAGCCGGCCGCGGTAATCGCCCAAACCTCATTCCAATTTCAATACGGCAAACTCACAAACCCGTTTTCCGGGGCCGCGGAATACACCTCTATCCTCACCATACAACAGGCAGCGCAGTGGCAATATGGCGACAGTTTCTTTTTTATCGATTTTCTGGAAGATGGCGTTCCGGATGGCTTCAACGACAAAAGTATCTACGGAGAATGGTATCCAACCCTCAGCATTGGCAAACTGACGGACACAGAGTTCAGCCTCGGTCCCATCAGAGATATTTCCATAATCGCAGGATTCAATGCTGACTCCGATGCCAATGTCCTCAAATACCTGCCCGGTATCCGGGCTTCGTGGAACGTACCGGGCTTCTTCTTTGTCAACACCGACCTGACCGCCCTGATCGACGCCAGCAGCGGCACAGCGCACGGCGGCGCACCCACAACGAGCAACAGCTTTGTATTCGACATCAATTGGGGTACCGCCTTTGAAACCGGCGGTCAGACCTTCGGGTTCTTCGGCCATGCAGAATACGTCGGCTCCCAGACCAACGAATTCGGCAACGAAGTCAAAAGCTGGATCCTCGCGCAACCACAACTCACCTATGACTTGAGCAAGGCGATAAACGGAGAGGGCAACAAACTTTTCATCGGCATCGAATACCAGTACTGGTGGAACAAACTCGGCACCACCACTACCGAAAATGTCGTACAATTACTGGTTGTGTGGCAACTCTGATTTCTTTTAAAAAACAAAAGGAATTTCACCATGAAAGTGCGAATCGGCATCATCGGGTGTGCGCGAATACTGAACGCCCATCTGCGCGGCTATAAAATTCTGCAGGAAAACGGTTTTGGCGACCTCTTTCAGATCACGGCTTTGTGTGCGCGCAAAGAAGAAGACGCCCATCGCTTCTGCAAGCGAGGCGAGGGCCCCGGTCCCCGCCCCGCACCTGTGGACGCGCCTGGCGACCCGCTCAATGCGCCGCATTCATTTATCAGTGACCTGCATCCCGACAGCGATACCGAAGTGTACACCAACTACAACGAAATGTTGGAAAAGGGCAAAATCGACGCCGTGATCATTTTGACCGGACACGACAACCACCACAGCATCGCCATCGACGCCATGAGAGCCGGCAAACACGTCTCGGTCGAAAAACCAATGGCGATCTCGGTCAAAGCAGCCCAGCGCATGTGCGAAGTCGCCGACGAAACCGGACAAATTTTGAGCATCGACGAAAATGTGAATTTCAATCCCGGCACCTGGGCCAGCCAGTGGGCCGTAGAAAAGGGCCTGATCGGCGATGTGCAAATGCTCTATCGCGGCGTCATAGGATTTCGCAATTCTCGTCCAGACCTCGTAGCAGCGCGAACGCCCTGGCGTCAGAGCAAATTGGGCGCAGGTGGGGGCGTTGCCATCGACCTGGGCGTCCACCTTTTTAACGGCGTCCGCACGATCTGTGGTCCTGTAAAATCAGTTCAAGCCCTGTGGCGAACGCTCGAACCTGTGCGCGTCCTGATGTCCGACGACGACCGCGCCGTGGTCGATCAAATCGAAAATCAAGTGGATGATGCTTTTTTTGCCAACTTTGAATTTGAAAACGGCGGCATCGGGCATATGGCTGTTTCGAGAAGTGCGCGGGGAACACAGATCGGCGTACCTGGCGGCACGAATATCTGGGGCAGCAAGGGGGCGATCTCAGACAACCAATTATTTGGAGAAGACGGTACATCGGAAAATGTGGAAGACCGATTTCAACGCGAAGCCGACCCATCGCGCATATCCGAAATCATGCCGCGTGGAATCACCGACGCATTTGCGCTTGAAAACCTGAACTGGCTGCAAGCCATCGCAAACGGCAAACCCGTCCAGATGAGCGGCGAAGAAGGCACCATCGATCTGGCATTGAGCTATGCGATTCTCGAATCTGGCTTGCTCGGACGCGCCGTCACTTTAGACGAAATGTTAAACGGTGAGGTGGATGGGTATCAGAAAGAGATCAACGATTACTACGGATTATAGGAGCACGCGATGAAAATCTCACCAGAACACCGGCAACAATTAGACGAGCAGGGCTATGTGATCATCCCCGATGTACTCTCGGAAGCCGAGATATCGCACTATCGGGCACTATTGCTGAACCTTGCCAAACAAGAGCGCGGAGACGGCTCGGGACGGGTGCATACCAGTGGTAGAGGCCAGCATGTGCGGTGGCTGGTGAACAAGGGAAAACCATTTGAAAAGCTGGTGGCACATCCCAAAGTCGTGCCCTACTTTGAATATATGCTCGGCGAAGATTATACCCTCAGCACACTCACGTCAAACGTGATTTACCCGGGCGCCGAAGACAATGCGTTCCACGTCGATAATGCACTGGGCAAAATGCCAGAACCGCTACCCTCATTTCCGATGTTTGTCAACACCCTATGGCTCCTGAACGATTTTACCCCGAAAAACGGGGGCACGCGCTTTGTGCCCGGCAGCCATCGGTTCTTAAAAAAGCCCCCGCCAATAGACCATCCACACGCGCTATGCCATCCCGATGAAATGCGGCTCTCGGCTCCAAAAGGCTCAGTATTCTTGTTCAACGGCGCAATATGGCACGCCACAGGAGCCAACCGAACAGATGACGCCCGCGTATGTCTGATCTGCTTCTGCTGCCGGTCATTTCTAAAACCGATGTTCGATTTTGTCCACTACCTCAAACCCGAAGTCGTGGATCGAGCCACACCGGAAATGAAGCGCATCTACGGATTTAATTCTCAACCCCAGCCACCGGATGTGCGCGATTAAACGAATCTACGAATCAGCGAATCAACGATAACAGTTGGGTGGTTGGGCGGGGTTCATCTATGAACTGGCCTGACAAGCGGCCAGTTGTACACCGCCCGTCTATTCGCCTATTCGTCTCCTCGATTAGCTATTGAATCGGGGATATTTTTAGATACTCCAACAAAAGAGGCAAGCCATGAAAATTACCGATGTCAAAGCCACAACATTGAAGGGCTACAAAGATTGGAACTATGTAAAAGTGGAAACCGACGCCGGCATATCGGGCGTGGGAGAAGCGCATCCGGGCGAAGGCATAACCGATGCGGTGACAAAATGCTTGCGCCCCATGCTAATCGGACAAAATCCTCTGAATGTCGAACCGCTCTACACGCGGATGCTCGACCGCAGCACCGGGCAATCTACCGCCGGGATACTCCTCGGCGCAATCGGCGGCGCGGAAACAGCGCTTTGGGATGTCGCGGGCAAAGCCATTGGCGTGCCGGTCTATCAATTACTCGGCGGAAAGTACCGGGACCGACTGCGGATGTACGCCGATGTGGGCAGGGGACGAAATCGACAAAACACCCCCGAGACATGGGCAGAACGCGCAAAAGAGGGCGTGGCAGATGGGTTTCAGTCCATCAAGTTTGACATCGACGGATCGGCAAATGAATTGCAACACGACCCCGTGGATCGCGGATTATCACTCGCCGAATTGGACAAAATGGAAGCCATGGTATCCGCAGTCCGCGACGCAATTGGATACGACATTGACCTGTGTATTGACTGCCACGGAAAATACAATGTGCGCGATGTGCTCTTACTCGCCCAACGCCTGGAAAAATTCAACCTGATGTTCCTCGAAGACCCCGTACCCCCGGAAAATATCGACGCCATGGGCAAAGTAACGGCTTCGACATCCATACCGATCTGCACGGGCGAATGGGTTCACCGCAGAGACGGATTTCGCAGGCTCATAGAGAATCAGGCCTGCGACATGCTACACATCGATATCTCAGCGACTGGAGGCATGCTGGAAGGTAAAAAAATCGCAGACCTAGCAGATCTGTACTACATGCCCGCCGCATTCCACAACATCGTATCTCCGCTGGGCATGGTAGCATCTGCGCATGTAGGCGCAGCCGTGCGAAACCTCCACACCCTGGAACTGCCCTACCACGCAGATCAGATAGAATGGCGATGGGACCTCGTAATCAGCGACGAGCCATTGATTCAGGATGGACAATTTGTCCTCCCAGAAAAACCAGGCCTCGGCGTCGAATTTAACGAGGATTTGGCGCGCGCCCATGTGAAAGAGGGGTATGATTTCTTTGATTAGATGTCATGGGAACAGTTTCTCCTTGTTTTATAGTATCGTTATTAGTATCATAAACTCATCAAAGTAATCGAAAACGGAGGACATGCAATGAGTGACCATTACACTTACCGCATCACATGGTCTCCTGAAGACAACGCGCATGTGGGTCTATGCGCTGAATTCCCATCGCTAAGCTGGCTGGCACCTACTCCCGATGAAGCTTTGGACGGCATCCAGCGACTTGTGCGCGAATGCCTTGCAGACATGCACGCAACCGGAGAAGAAATACCGCAACCAATAGCAGACCGCACCTACAGCGGAAAGTTCATAGTGCGCCTACCGCCGGAATCGCACCGTGCTCTCGCCATACAAGCCGCAGAACAAGGTGTGAGCCTGAACCGCCTTGTGAGTGCGCGACTCGCAAACACCACCTGATTGATATTGCAGATTGATGAGTTCTTCTTGTGAGAGGAGTTCCTCGATGAAAGCCATTGAAAAATTAGGATTGGATTACAGATCAGAGATTATAGGACAATCCCTGATATTACAGGCAGATTGTTTTGAATGGTTCAGCCGGATACCCAAAAATAGCATCCATGCAGTTGTGACTGATCCGCCTTATGGCGTTAAAGAATACGATTTGCAACAACTTAAAAAACGGGAAAGTAAGAATGGAGGAATCTGGCGCATTCCACCCTCATTTGACGGCCATAAACGCGCACCCTTGCCCAGATTTACGGCGTTAAATCAGAAAGAGCGCGAGACTCTAAGGCAATTCTTTGTAGAATGGGCGCGGCTGGTGGTCAATACACTGCGGCCAGGTGGTCATGTATTTATTGCAACCAATGTGTTTCTCTCTCAGTTGGTTCTTTCGGCACTCGTGAAGGGTGGATTGGAATTTCGAGGCCAGTTAATTCGGCTTGTGCGAACACTCCGGGGCGGGGATCGCCCTAAGAATGCCGAAAAGGAATTTTTCGAGGTATCATCTATGCCGAGAGGCTGTCACGAACCATGGGGAATTCTGCGAAAGCCAATGCTTCCCAAGATGAAGGTGAGTGACTGTCTGAGAGAATTTCAAACAGGAGGGCTGAGAAGGCGACCTGACGGTACGCCATTTGGCGACGTGATTATGAGTGAACGAACTCCGCGAAAAGAACGAGATATTGCGGATCATCCCAGCCTAAAGCCGCAATCGTTCCTCCGGCAGATCGTATATGCGGCTCTTCCGCTTGGAGAGGGTGTGGTTGTTGATCCGTTTATGGGGTCAGGATCCACAATTGCGGCAGCAGAGGCCGTGGGTATTTCATCTATTGGGATTGAAAGACATCAAGAGTATTTTGAGATGAGCAGTGAGGTGATTCCAAAGTTGGCGGTTTTGGAATCTCCATGTGGTATTGGTTTGGATGCACAACTTCAATTCTCTGCGAGATTTGAAAAGCCGACAGGCAGATGGTAGGCCAAGCGCACTCTTGTTTGGTTTTAGTCGTTGACAAGAGATAGCAGATTTCTATATTGATGCCGCTTTTGACAAAACTATAGACGCACATAGAACAAGGAGGAATTATGGAACTCAACATCGGCATGATCGGATATTCATTCATGGGCAAAGCGCACAGCAATGGATTCCGCCAACTGCCCGCATTTTTTCCCGAGCTCGGCGTAAAACCCGTATTAAAAGTAATCTGTGGGCGCAACCACGACGCCGTAAAAGACGCGGCTGAAACATACCAATGGGAAGAATACGAAACCGACTGGGAAAAAGTCATAGATCGAGACGACATCGACGTCATCGACATCTGCACACCCGGCGACCAGCACCTGCCCATGGCACTCGCCGCATTAAAAGCTGGCAAACACGTCATCTGCGAAAAACCCCTCACAAACACCCTCGCAGAAGCCAGAGAATTATTGGCCGTGGCTGAAAACACAAACAAAAAAACCATGGTCGCATTCAACTACCGCCGCGTACCCGCAGTGGCATTGGCGCGGCAATTGATCGCCGAAGGACGGATTGGAGAAATTTATCACTGGCGCGCCGTGTACTTGCAAGACTGGATCATCGACCCCGACTTTCCGCTCGTCTGGCGATTGGAAAAAGACAAAGCCGGTTCGGGACCGCACGGCGACTTGAACGCGCATATCATCGACCTCGCCCTGCATCTCGTAGGCGACATCGACAGCGTGGTCGGCGCAGATACCACCTTCATCAAAGAACGCCCTCTGCTCGAAGCCGCTGATGCGGGCCTGGGTGCGCAAGGCGGCGAACAAATGGGGCAGGTAACCGTTGACGATGCCACCATGTTTTTGGCCCGGTTCCAAAACGGCGCACTCGGCACATTTGAAGCCACGCGCTTTGCTGCTGGACGGCGCAACTACAACCATTTTGAAATCAACGGAAGCAAAGGCAGCATCGCATTCAACCTGCAAAAAATGAACGAATTGCAATTCTATTCGCGCGACGACGAAGATCACATCCAGGGCTTCCGCGAAATTATCGTAGGTGAAGGCAGTCAACCCTTCATGGGCGCGTGGTGGCCGCCGGGACACATTATCGGCTGGGAACACACATTCACGCATGAATTCAGAGACTTCTTTGAAGCAATTGCACAGGATGGAACCTTTTCTCCCGACTTTGCCGAAGGCACCAAGGTACAGGCCGTCCTGGAAGCCGTAGTCGATTCGGCAGCGACAAAAACCTGGCAGGATGTGCCAAAAATTTGAGTTAAAACAGGAGTGAAAAATGGCAAGACCAGTTACGTTATTCACCGGACAGTGGGCGGACTTGACACTGGAAGTCATGTTGCAAAAAGCCAGAGACTTTGGCTATGACGGCGTGGAACTCGCATGTTGGGGCGACCACATGGACGTGCGCGAAGCCGCATCGAACGACGGCTATGTGCGCGAAAAAAAGGAATTGCTCGAACAATACGGCATGCAGTGCTTTGCCATTAGCAATCACCTGGCCGGGCAGGCCGTATGCGACAATATCGACGCGCGGCACGAGGCGATATTGCCGCCCCATGTATGGGGCGATGGCGATCCCGAAGGCGTGCGACAACGCGCCGCCGAAGAAATGATAGCAACAGCCGAAGCCGCAAACGCCATGGGCCTGACCGTGGTCAATGGCTTTACCGGATCCTCAATATGGCATCTGTTGTACTCTTTCCCCCCGGTGTCACCTGATCAGATCGACGCGGGATTTAGCGACTTTGCAGACCGCTGGAATCCCATTCTGGATGCTTTTCAAAAGAACGACGTGCGATTCGCACTCGAAGTGCATCCAACGGAAATCGCATTTGATATAGCTTCATCTGCCCGGGCATTAGAGGCACTGGAAAACCGACCGGAATTTGGCTTCAATTACGACCCCAGCCATCTGGTCTATCAAAATGTGGATTATGTTGGCTTTATCCGCGAGTTCAGCGACCGGATCTATCACGTCCACATGAAAGACTCTTACCTGTCGCCCACCCCCAAACGAGCGGGTATATTTGGTGGGCATACAAATTTCGGCGACCCAGACCGCAGTTGGGATTTCCGCTCGGTGGGTCGCGGTAGCGTGGATTTCGAAGAAATTATTCGCGCATTAAACGACATTGGCTACGATGGACCGCTCTCAGTCGAGTGGGAAGATTCGGGCATGGACCGCGAACACGGCGCAACCGAATCCTGCGCCTTTGTCAATGAAATCGACTTTGAACCCTCAGACGTGGCATTTGACGCGGCGTTTGAAGAGTAGCTTTCAGCAGTCAACTTTCAGCAGTCAGCCCTCCCATCCACCACCCAAATAGGGCGGAATAGTGAGGGCTGACATTTTTTTGGGGAATACACAATGGCACGTTATCTATTTCTCGCAATATTGATGTTAATAACCGCTTGCGGACAACAAACCGGGCGCACGGTTGTATTTGGGCGCGGTGGCGATTCGGTCGGACTGGATCCCGCGCTGGAGACAGACGGCGAATCGTTTAAAGTATGCGATAACATTTACGAAACACTCGTCGCATTTGTGCCCGAACGCACCGATCTCGCACCCGGATTAGCCACGTCCTGGCAGGCATCAGAAGACGGTTTAACCTGGACATTTCAGTTGCGCGAAAATGTCGTCTTTCACGACAACACGCCCTTTACCGCCGATGCCGTCGTCTTTTCACTCGCGCGGCAATTTGAGCCAGACCACCCTTTCAACAAAGTAGAAGGCGCGTATCAATACTGGGCGGGCATGTCCATGAGCGACATCGTAAAAGACGTCCGCAAAATAGACGACCTGACCGTATCCATTGACCTGAAACGCCCCAACGCACCTTTTCTCGCAAATCTGACAATGAATTTTTGCGCCATCGTCAGCCCTGTTGCCGTCGAAAAATGGGGAGCTGATTTTGCTCGGCATCCCGTAGGCACAGGTCCATTTCGCTTTGTCGAATGGATTAAAGACGACCGCGTGGTATTAGAACGCAATCCCGATTATTGGGGACCTGCCCCCAAAATTGATCGCCTGATTTTTAGAAGCATTCCCGAAAACTCCGTCCGACTAATCGCGCTAACTCAGGGATCTATTGACGGCATGGACAACCTCGTGCCAGACTTCTTGCCGACAATCGAATCGGATGAAAATCTCACATTGCTATCTCAGTCGGGAATGAACGTGGGCTATCTGGCAATGAACATGGACAAAGAGCCATTCCAGAACCTCAATGTGCGGCGCGCCATAAACCACGCAATCAACAAACAAGCCCTGATCGACAACTTGTATCAGGGCCTGGCCATTCCCGCGGTCAATCCCATTCCACCAACCCTCTGGAGTTATCGGCAAGAAACCCCTGGCTATGAATACAATCCAGAAAAAGCCAGAACGCTCCTATCCGACGCGGGATTCCCGAACGGATTCAAAACCACCCTCTGGGCAATGCCCGTACCTCGTCCCTATATGCCACAGCCGCAGAAAATCGCTCAGGCGATTCAGGCTGATTTACAAATAATCGGCATCGAAGCTGAAATCGTCACCTATGAATGGGGAACATATCTGGACAAAGTCCAGCGAGGACAGCACGACATGGCACTGCTGGGCTGGACCGGGGACAACGGCGATCCCGACAACTTCCTCTATATTCTGCTGGACAAAAGCGCGACCCAAATGCCAGCCAATAACATTGCCTTTTACCGCAGCGACCCCTTGCACGAAGTATTGGTGACTGCCCAGAAAGAATCCGACAAAGCGAAACGCACGGCCCTGTATCAAAAGGCTCAAGAAATCGTCTTTCACGACGCCCCCTGGGTCCCCCTCGTACACGCAACCCAAACAGCGGCATTCCGCACCCGCGTCAAAGGATTTAAGCTACACCCCACCGGGAGCAAATGGTTTCACGATGTGATGATTGAAGAGTAAGCGATCAATGTATCGGACATCTTTTTAAAAGCGACTCTTGCTCTGATCTCCAAAATCCTGTATCTATAGCGTACAACTAAACTTCTGTTAAACTTGTACACCGTCCGACAGGTTTATCCCGATCCAGAGAATTGATACCATGTCAGATACGACAACACAGTTGCATCCTGATCCCAAAGCCTGCGCTGTCGCCCGTGCGGTCTGCGACGTGGTCCATCCCAACACCGTTATCCTGTTCGGGTCCCGCGCCCGGGGCGACTTTACGCCCGATTCCGATATTGACCTGCTCATCATCACTGACGCCCAGCAGATAGATCGGCAGGAATACATGCGCACCAGTGAGGCGGCTCGCCGCAAAGTCCAAGAAGTTTACGGCCACTCCATGGGCGTTGACCTGGTCCACCTGAGCGAGGACGTTTTCCACGACGGTCGCCGTGCCCGAAATCATGTCGCAGGGCAGGCTGTCCGCGATGGCGTCGATATACATGGCGCAAAAATAATCTATGACAATCCGGAACCGACCAACTGGCCCGACATACGACAGCGAATCATCAATGCCGAACGGGAACTCCGCGTTCTGGAAGACCTGGTAGAGGCAAATTCGGCACCGGAGGCCATCGGCTTCCACGCCCAACAGGCCCTTGAAAACGCGCTAAAAGGCTGGATTTCAGCACTCGACACCGACTACAAAAACACCCACGACCTATCCGACCTATCCGCTATCATCCGAACCCATCTCGAAGAGAACGACACGCCCGCCGGTGAAAAGCTGACATGGCTAACCGACTATGCCGTAAGATACCGCTATCACGGCATAGAGGTCTGCGTGGAAGATCGCTTCGAGTTGCTCGCTGCGGTAAAAGAAACCGTAGAGACCATCATCGCCCGCATTCGAATACTGAGCAAAATGACTGAATAGGAAAGTGATGGGCAGCTTATCACAGCACGTCAAAAAAGTTAGCTCACTATCCCAAAAAATAAAACGCTTCCATTTTTCCTGGAAGCGTTTTGGGTTTTGTCTATTAAGTAGGAACAAACACAATAGTGTAGCACGTAATACGGTTTGTTGACACCCTTTTGAATTTGGGCTATATTGCTTGAAAGATCACTCTAATTTTTTAAAATACGATCTTATAGCGCATACAACAGACGTCATAGTTTGTAAAAAAATAATAACTTAAAATACGTCCCGGAGTTTAGTAATGGCAACATTTACTGTTGATGAATTGGTCAAAGCTGCTGAGCAATTGCCTCAAATAGATTTGGAGAATTTGACGGCGCAGGTACTTACACTCAAGGCAAGGCGCACAGCACCAGAATTGTCGAAAAATGAAGCCGAGTTACTCCGGAATGTCAACCGGGGAATACCTGATGCGTTACAGAATCGATATCGAGAACTTATTGCCAGCAGACGCGCAGAAACACTGACCGGATCCGAACAGGCCGAATTGCTTCACCTGACAAATCAGGTTGAAAAATATGATACAGAACGGCTGAAATATCTTACTGAACTTGCCAATATTCGAAAAATTTCTCTGACAGAACTTTTGGATGAACTCGGCATTGAACCAGCCTATACATAAGCTGTGAACACGAGACTGAAACAAGCTGTTATTCGTCGTGCCCGGGGATGCTGTGAATACTGTCAGAGCCAGGCTCGTTTTGCAACCCATCCATTCTCTATTGAGCATATTCATCCGCTTAGTCGCGGAGGCGAAGATACGCTCAATAATTTGGCTCTGGCTTGCCAAGGATGTAATAACCACAAATATACCAAAGTTGAGGCACTTGATCCCGTCAATGGTCAGCCCGTTCCACTCTTTCATCCAAGACAGCAATTTTGGATCGACCATTTCAGATGGGCGGATGGCTTCACCCACATTGTCGGAATTACGCCAACAGGTCGTGCAACTGTAGAGGCTTTACAACTGAACCGTAGAGGTCTGGTAAATTTGCGCCGAATCCTATTCGCCGCAGGTGTACACCCGCCATCAAATTTTGATCAAAATAGATAAATCTCCATAAAACTCCTTCAAAGATTGCTGTATCGGCCACAAAAAGCCCAACAGTCTAAACCGTTGGGCTTCTTCTATTAATGGATATTGCGCTTCGATTAAATTTGTCGGATATTGCCTAGGTATTCATTACGACAACTCTTTTTAAACAACTACCCATGCACATCTATATCCTCAAAAGATTACTGGCACTGATCCCTACCCTATTGGGCATCACAGTGCTGGTTTTTTTTATGGTACATCTCGTACCTGGAGACCCGGCACAGATCATGCTGGGCGAACGGGCAAGTGCCGAAAGTCTGGCAGCCCTGAGGCGCGACCTGGGCCTGGATCAGCCATTGCATATACAATTTGGCCGCTATCTATCCGATCTGCTACAAGGTGATCTGGGAAGGTCAATTAAATCGCACGAACGGGTATCCGTCGAACTAATGGCGCGTTTTCCCGCCACTATGGAATTGACATTCGCAAGCATGATTTTTGCCTGCATACTCGGCATTGGTGCAGGTGTAGCATCCGCTGTTCGGCGCGGCACATGGTGGGATTATATCGGCATGACCGCATCATTGGCAGGAGTCTCAGTGCCGATATTCTGGCTGGGATTACTGCTCATCCTCGCCCTTGCAGTCTCCCTACCGTTATTTCCCGTCTCCGGACGACTCAGTTCCCATGTATTTATCCCCACATGGACCGGATTTTACCTCATAGACAGCTTGATCGCAGGTGACCTTCCGAGTTTCGGCGATGCCCTCTGGCATTTAATCTTACCGGGCATAACACTGGGCACCGTGCCCGCTGCTGTTATCGCGCGCATGACCCGATCGAGCTTGCTGGAAGTCTTGCGTGAAGATTATGTGCGCACTGCCTGGGCAAAAGGCTTGTCTGAACGGGTTGTCATATTGCGCCATGCACTGAAAAACGCATTCATCCCCGTCTTAACCGTAATCAGCTTGCAATTCGGCTATCTATTGGGCGGCGCTGTCTTGACCGAAAGTATCTTTGCCTGGCCTGGGGTCGGGCGCTGGTTGCTCCTCTCGGTTTACGCGCGCGACTTTCGGGCAATTCAAGGGGGCGTACTAATTGTCGCTACCACCTTTGTCCTCATCAACTTAATCGCAGATCTGTTATACGCCTGGCTGGATCCAAGGATCAAATACGGTAAGGAATGACAGCACACAATGTCACACATTCAAGACACCTTACAAACACCACCGCAAACCACTGCGCTATTGCTCTGGTATCGCTTGCGCAAAAACCGTCTCTCCATTGTGGGAAGTATATTGATCGGTATCTTTTTGCTACTCGCCTTCGCAGCACCGTTGATAGCCCCTGCCGATCCAATGGCGCAGGCACTCTACAATCGCTTATCGCCCCCAACACTCGAACACCCGTTTGGCACAGATGACTTTGGCCGAGACATATTGAGCCGCGTCATCTATGGCGCGCGGATTTCCTTACGAGTCGGAGTATTCGCCGTACTGATCGCCCTCGTATTGGGCACTTGCATTGGAGTCGTTGCGGGCTACTGGGGGGGATGGATAGATCAAATATTGATGCGTCTGATGGATTTGCTACTCGCCTTTCCGAGCATATTGCTCGCAATCGGCATCGTAGCTATTTTGGGACCCGGCCTGGAAAATGCGATGTTGGCCGTCGGTATCGTGGCTATGCCGCAATATGCGCGCCTGATTCGCGCATCTGTCTTAACCGTGCGAGAAACCGATTATGTCATGGCCGCACGCGCCCTGGGGGCATCCGACTGGCGCATACTATGCGTCGCTGTCTTGCCCAATTGTCTCGCCCCATTGATCGTCCAGGCGACATTGGGATTGGCAACCGCGATCCTCGACGCTGCTGGACTGAGCTTTCTCGGCCTGGGAGCACAGCCCCCCACCCCCGAATGGGGGGCGATGTTGAGCCAGGGACGCGAACTGATTGTGCGCGCGCCCTGGGTACTCACCTTTCCCGGTGGGGCGATATTTTTCACTGTACTGGCATTCAATCTGGTCGGCGATGGTCTGCGAGACGCGTTGGATCCAAAGGCTTAAAGGTCAGCACATCCTGGATACGGGTCAAGTCCAAACATAGCGACCTCTCCTTGTTATCCTCGGCTTATTCTGTAACATTGCAGACACTTCAGATTTTTTTATGTTCCAAACATGGGACTTACAGAGTCTGTATTCAGGCCACAAACAGCCGTTTTTCCAACTGCTGACTTCCTCTCTACCAATTCGGCAACAGCATCGCTTTAGTGGATAATGTAGAAGGTTCTACCGACATTACCGGAATTCGAATTCCTCATTGTGAATGCGCCGCACGGGCACACCCTGTTTTTTCAATCCGTCGGAAACGGCAGCGACCATCGGCTTTGGACCGCAGAGATAATAGCTCCAATCCCTCAGTGCTCCGCCAAGGTCGGCTCCAATCACGTCCGCGTTGATCCGCACGCCAGCGTCGGACTCGAACAATATAATTGTTATACCGCCCAATTCAGCCGCTCGCGCCTCCAATTCGCTGAAGAACAGTGCCTCCCTGGCCATCCGCACGCAGTAATAAAGCCGAACGGTCTTGCCGTGCCCCGGCACCATCGTACGCAGTACGGACAGAAAGGGCGTAATCCCGATTCCTCCCGCCACCCATACCTGTTTCTCGTAACCCCTGAGAGGGTTGAATCGTCCATAGGGTCCCTCGATGGCGACATCGGCACCCGCGGTTAAATTGTCGCGTACCCGGCGGGTGTAGTCACCGAGCACCTTCATCGTGAAGCGTAGCCTGTCCTCCTTCGCGCCAGACGAAATGGTAAAGGGATGAGCTTCCCTGAAACCGTTAGCGTCGATGGTGATAAAGGCGAATTGTCCAGGCTCGAAAGGAAACATTCCGTCCTTCGGGTGTAGCACCACTTCGGTGGCACGCTCGAGCCTGTTGACCCCAATTAGGGTGAAGGGATGTTTCTTTTTCTTAGGATAAATGAACTGCTTGTAGGCATAGGCCGCTATCCCGGCGAGCAGCAGAAACGCAAGAACCACGCCTGGAGCGGAGAAGAGCGCAATCTCTTCGCCATCGTAAAGCACCAGAAAGACATGGACGCTGACGACAATGAAGAACAACCCCATGAACCGATGGGTCGTAATCCAGCGGTGATAGGGAATCTTGCGATTCAGCGTGATGATAATCAGCAGCGTGAAGCCGACCGCCGCGATCGTGCCAAAGAGGTCAATGGGTAAGTCCTCTTCTTCGGCCGGAGACTCGAGCGGTGGTGCCGTGCTACCCTCATCAGACACGACGCTGGCTGCCGCAGCATCTCCCTCCGGCTCGCCCGGGACGGTCGCGTAGTGTGCGATAAACAGCAACAGGGCAGCGACACCAAGATGCTTGTGCAACCTGTACATCCGGTCCAGGCCGCCGAACGATGTCTCCACTGCGCGCGGGCGTGCCGAAAGCAGTAGCCCCATCGCCATGCAGATTACCGAACAGGAACCGGCGAAGTAAGAAAATTGTGCATCAAGCGGCATTGCTGCTGAGATCACGTGATACCAGTACAACGCGGTGTATATCGCAAACGATGCCACGACGCCCCACACGCCTTTTCGCAAGTTCATGCTTTCCCCCTAACGCCTTGAAGTACACCCGGATTGAGTCCCTGGAGTTTTAGCACTTTCCCTTTGGCATAATATAATGCTTAATTGTCAAGGAGTTGTTATATTTTTCGAATTCAATACCGGATTTTTGCCACGTTTTGGCAGATGGCAAGGCAAGTTTAGCTCAGGTGATGGGTAATTTATGATATTATCCACCAAAACGGGTCAAGTCCAGTTGCGCAACAGCGCGTTCGTACTCCATATCATAATACGGATTGGGTTCGTTGGGGATAATGGCTTTTGCATCGCGCTGCCAATTTTTGAGGTCCTGCAAAAGTTCAGTGGCTTTTTCGGGATGATCAGTGGCAAGATCGTTTTGCTCCCCGATGTCGTTTGCAATATTGTAAAGTTCCACACTCCCGGTATCAAACTGCTCAATCAGTTTCCAATCACCCTTGCGGATAGCTCCCGAAGGCACAGTGCGCCAACCTGTACCCTGGCCTGCGCGACCACCCCGCAAGGGTGTGATATTTTGGCAATCAGACCCTCCAAGATACAGAGGGAAGTGCCAGTACAGGGTATCGCGTTTAAGGGATGTTCCGCCAGAGAATAGAGGAATTAGGCTTTCACCATCAACGGGTTGATGCTCAGGAAGTGTACCAGAAGTGACTTCAGTTAGGGTAGGCATAAAGTCGATACCGTAGATCGGCACATCGCATGTTGTACCCGCAGGAATGACACCAGGCCAACGCATGCAGGTAGATACGCGGATACCGCCTTCGTAAAGCGCACCTTTGCCACCGCGTAACGGATCCATATCGGTGTATTTGGCTATGCCGCCATGATCGGCTGATAAGATGACAAGGGTATTGTCTGCAAGGCCGAGATCGTCGAGCGTTTGCATCACGCGACCCACGCTTTCATCAACGCTTTCAACCATGGCACCATAAGGCGGGTTGGGATGCCCGGCTTTCTCGTAGGCGGCAATTTTATCAGCTTTGGCTAAAATGGGGGCGTGCAGTGCCCAGTGGGCGAGATAAAGAAAAAAAGGACCATCCCGATTGTCTTGAATGAACTGAACCGCTTCGTCGGTGAGCCGATCTGTGAGATACTCACCTTTGGGACCATCGCGCATAGCGGGATTTTTATAAGGACTAAAATGACGTCCCATGCGCTGGTGACCACCAACATTGTGATCAAAGCCTTTAGATATGGGTCCCGCTTCGGGATCATTGCCAAGCTGCCATTTGCCGATAGAACCACAAGTATATCCCGCAGATTTGAGCACTTGTGGTATGCAAGTGACATCGGGCTTGAGGGCTATCGGATATTTAGAAGGAAAGCGTTCTAAATCGGTATCGCGAACAGGCGTTATCAATTTCATCAGACGAACATCGCCTTTAGATGCGCCACCGGGTGTATAAATCTCATGACGCGGTGTGTACATGCCCGACATAATACTGGCACGGGAAGGCGCGCAATTAGGCCCACAAGAATACGTCTGCGGAAAAATCATGCCACCGTGAGCAAGGCGATCAATATTCGGCGTTTCATGCGTCTTACAACCCAGAAAGCCAACATCACGCCATCCCATGTCCGATATGATGATAAAAACGATATTTGGCGATGTCATAAGGATCTCCTTTACGCAGCCAGTAGTTTTGATGGCTCAATTTTATCGGTATTGAAATTCCGGCGACCCTATCAACATACTGATCACCTGAACGTCTTTGCGTTCGGCATCTGCAGGAATCGTCTCTTTAACCTCTGACGCAATAGCACTCGTATCCTGAGCTGGCAACAGCAACTTGCTATACATCGCCAATGCCTCTTCCGTTGTCAGACCAGCGCTATCCTCAGGCAATTGCTTCAACGTCACCCCGTTAATACGACCAGTGGCCAGATGGATACCAAAATTCATTCGCGCAATCAAAGTACCTGAATTTGCCCACGACTCGGCATAATCCGGAAAACCCGTAGGCTGCAAATAACCATACAGCGGCTCGCCCATGCGATCAAACCAGCGCATCAGCGGTTGTGCATTCTTCACATCGGCTTCCAATGCGCGAAGAGAACTCACCACCAGTTCTAACGGCGACTTCATCTTGCTGCGCTTCTTCGCCTCTGCCCAAAACACGCGGGATTGTGCCAGCGTAGCCATCACAGCAGCGATATCTCCATCGGTTTTGGTAAAGGTTTCCGCCATCTCATCAATCAGATCATCTGACGGTTCATCGTTTACAAACCGACGCGCCAGCTTTGTGGAAATAAAACGCGCAGTTGAAGGGTGTTTAGACAGCATATCCAGAACGCGCTCGCCCTCTTCTAAGCCACCCCCTGCCGGGAACTTCTCACCCAACACCACCTTGGCTTTTTTGTCGTGCCAGTCTTTGCGGAATAAAAATTCGCCCTGACGAATGACTTTTTTTCTTCCATTTGCAATTTGCTTCTCGAGATTTTTTCGCACATTTTTCGCATTGTTATAAGGCATTGCAGCCCATCCGGTCAACACGCGCGCAACCTCCGTAACATCGCGCTGTGTGTACCCACCATCCACACCCAGCGTGTGCAACTCCATCAACTCGCGCGCATAATTCTCATTCAAACCATACTTGCGTTTTGGAGGTGTCTTCGGCTCCGCAACAGCCTTTGCCATCTCACCACCCATCATCTCGCCGCTCATCATACCACCGTCCATATCGCCATCCATACCCATCTCGCCCGATGCCACCCCCTGTTTGGGCTTTGCCTGCTCCCGTTTAGATGGCGACGCCATGCGTGACTGTGCATTGTCCAGATAATACAACATCGCCGGATGCTTCGCTGTCGCACCCAAAATCACGCGGAACTTACCCAACACATGGGGGCGAATCGCATCGCGCTCATAAGAAAGCGCGCGATTGCGCACCGCACCATCACTCGTGGTCACATTGAAGTGATTGAACCAGAAATCTGTCAGCACCTCGACGAGTTGGTTCTCGCTATACACCGCCCGCATCACTTTCTGCCCCCGAAGCTCCTGACTGGCAAGCGTGCCATAGGAACGCAACCCGTGCTTCTTGCGATACGCACTTATCTTTTTATTCATCTCTTTGCGAGGCGTCTTTGCGGCGGGATCGATCAATCCCTCTTTCTCCATCATACTGCGAACCAGACCATTTCGCACATAGATTGCCTGCATTTCAGCCGGCGTCATTTTCAACGCGGGATACGCTTCCAATCGCTTGTCCAACTCGGCATCCGACAAATTGCCCTTCAACTGCTGAGCCAGCCATTTCTCAGGCCCCATCTGCGCCACCTTTTCCACTTCACCGGGTCGCGCACCAAAGGCAAAACGCTCTAAAAGATACGCTGCAGCCTGCTCTTTGCTCAGCCCTTCTGCCTTGTAGGGCAGTTGCAAATCAGCATTCGCCGGAACTACTGCAAGCAACGCACTACAGCACAAAACAGAGAGTACAACGCGTAATATCATTGCAAACCTCCTTGAAAAATTCCCAAAAGGAATGGCCTCTTTGAATGTCTATAAATTGCATTGCAAAAAGTGTGCCAATGCGAATTAACCTGAATAACTATATTCGTAAGATATTATTTTTAATCAGGATAGAATTATTAAAAAATAAGAGTTAGACTGGATTTTATATTTTCGAGATCATATATAATCTCAAAAATGATCAGTCTAACTCTCAAGTATTACTTAGGTGTTTTGGGCTGTGGCGAACCAGAGATAACCCTCGCTGTCTTCGGCAACGTGTTGGATGCGTATGCTCGACAGGCCATCGGCCATAGAGTAAGTCCGCCAGGTACCTGTGCGGTTAAGTGATTTGATCATAAAAAACCTTATTATCAAGCGCCTATATTGGGATAGAGTATAGCTGGTCCAGTCCAGTTCACGCTTTAATTCAATGATGCACGCAACGCCATCCACAACATTTGACAACTTTGTAAAAAAATACTACACTGATACCCAATGTCAAGCGGTGTAAAACGGGGCAATGTTCAGCCCGGTTCGAGGTCGGCAAGGTTGGATTTGAAAACACGCCTTGCTGGTCACACATCACAGAGAAAGGACGGTTGTCCATGAATCAGTTGAGAAGTCTTCGTTACGTGCTGGTGTGCGCTATGGGATTGATGTGGGGCTGTGGCGGCGAAAAGGTGATGCAGTCGCAGATGGTAGAAGGAGAGGAGCAGGTTGGACGTCCGCTGAGTAAATTGGCTGTGCAAACGAATGCATCAGTGGTGGCGACTGTGCTTCGAGACGACACACCTGTAATTGGCTCGAAGGTAGAGTTTGCGCGTTCTATTGCAGGGCAGGTGGCCGATTATCAGTGGTCGGGGGTGACGGATGCGAATGGTCAGGTACGTGTGGAGCTTAGGACGGGTTATTATCAGGCGCGTGCATCGATAGATGGGCGAGAGATCGGTTCCTGGTCGAGCATTCCGATCAATGGCGGGTATGAGGTCATGCTCAATTTGCCCATTGGTGGGAAGGCGCGTGTGATGAGTGCATCCCCTCAGGAGATTCCCATTGGTGTTGTCCTGCCTGTTAATCTCGGAAGTATCTATATATCCTTAAAAAATGGTATGGAACTCGCCCGCGAAGAGGTCAACCGATCACAACTCCGTGCGACACCGATCTCATTTATCTTTGAAGACAGTGAGAGCAATCCAGATCTTGCCGTTTCCGCTTTCAGCAAGCTGATTGATCAAGACAGAGTGCCCGTCATTCTCGGTCCGGGATTTTCTTCTTCTTCGGCAGCGGCTTTTCCCATCGCGCAAGAAAAGCAGGTCGTGGCTTTTAGCCCGACGGCTGGCGCAGCTGGCCTGGGCGCGGTTGGCAATTTTATCTTTCGCGTTCCGTCTCCTGTGGATAAAGCCGTGCCGAGTTTTGTCAATATTACGAGAAAAAAATTGGGCTATCAGAAAGTGGCGATTATAGTTGACCGCGACGACCTGTATTCCAACAGCGGATATGAAGAAACCAAAAAGGCACTTGGCGATTTGGGCGTCGAGATTCTGACCACAGAAACTTTCCCAACCGGCGATACTGACTTTTCCGAACAATTAACCCGGATAAAAGCGTCGGATCCCGATGCGATCTTTGTGTGGACGAGACCCGCTGAACGGGTTGAGATTCCAGTACAGGGCCGTCAGGTTGGTATCCCGGATGCGATCCCCTTTCTCATTTTCGGATTCACGTCAACCCAAATAGAAATGGCTGGTACCGCAGCCGAAGGGGTAATTACAGGGCAATATTGGTCTCTCTCTGCTGACACGCCGGGGAATCGAGACTTTGTTCAGAATTATCGCACAAAATACGGTACTGATCCCGATACATGGGCCGCTTTGGGGTATGTCAATGTACAGGTTCTCGCAGAGGCAATCAAAAATTCTGAATCAGCAAATTCCGGTGCTATTCGGGATGCTCTGGCCGCTATTGATGTACCCACGATTTTGGGGCAATTTTCCTTCGATCCAGAGGGCGATCCGATGTACCCTGTGGTTGTGGTGGTTGTGGCAAATGGCAAATTTGAGATTCTCGATAAGCAAAAGCCCGATGATCGTGCGTTTGAGGTTGTACGCCCCACAGGGGACTTACAACCCTATTCTCTTTCACCCATTGTTTCGGTTGAGTCGGTTCGCTCTATGCCCACGGGCACACCCGTATTCCTGCGAACCGAATTTGCCAACGGCCAACTCGCAGATCTCGAAATGACGTTTATACAGGTGGTCGATGATTTTTTGCCGCCAATGCCTGTTTATATGGTTGAGGCGTCCGACCCCGTTTTGATACAGCTTGGCGGTATTGCTAAAGGGATGAGTGGTTCTCCTGTTTTTACTGAGCAAGGCACATGGGGTGCTATTGCTTATGGTTTTAGTGAACAAGACAGTCCGCCGTACTATTTTTTTGCAACACCGATAGAATGGGTAATTGGCATGAAGGGCGCGATTCCATTGGCGAAACGGCTGACTACCTGGGCGGGGAATGGCATTACCCCTCTGGCTATTCCCTTGCTGGGCACGGGATTCAATCCCAACTACCAGATGAATGATCCACACTTTCAGCGTGAATTGACGCCTGCCGGAAGATCCGCACAAAATCAGGACAGTTTTGAGGCGGGCAGGCCACTGGCTGTTGCTTTGATGCTGGGTGAGGTTACGGTCGCTGGGTTGGGAACCATATCATACGTCAATGGCAATCGGATATATGGTTTTGGGCATCCGATGTTTGGTTCGGGTGCGGTGTCCTTGCCCATCATAGAAGCAGTGGTGCTCGGTCCAATATCCAATCTCTCTGCGCCGTATAAGTTTGCAACGCTGAACCCAACGGTGCGCGGAACGCTGACCGAAGACCGTTTGCCCGCGGTTCGCGGTGTGCTTGGCGAGAATCCAGAATTGATACCTCTCAAGAGCGTATATACGTTTCCTTCGGGGTATGTGCTTGAGCTTACGCACAATCTGGCAATGACGGACCCCTCTACGGTAGCTGGTCTCGTCGAATACGCTTTGTTCTCGCCTTTGGGCAACCGGATTGAAAACGAGCCGAATCACAGTGTGCGCGTAAGGACGAATATTTCTTTTGTCGAAACAAATTCAAAGGTGACCCAATCTCGGCTTTATGCAGAGCCAAATGGATATCTTTTGCCCTTAATCGGAGGTGCGTCTTTTGACCTGGCGAGGACACTCTCGGAACTCATGACAAGAGATGATTACGCCTTGCAGATGCGCGAGGGTGAGGTACACGTTGACATATTGCCCGAATCTCGCTTTGCAAAAGTCGTATCGGTTCATGCGGACACTGTTATCAATGCTGGAAGTACGATATCTGTCAGGACTTCGCTGCGCGTGGGGCGACGTGAGGATCGGGAAATCGAGCTGGCATTTAGCATACCCGATACGCTTCCTGCGGGTGTTTATCAACTCGAAGTGGGTTCTGCCGCAACATTGGGAAGTTCTGCTGGGAACGGAGATGGGCTGTTTGAGGTGTTGTTTAATGTTGAAGGGAGCGATGAGACACTCGAAGATGTTTTTGCCCGTGTAAACGGAATAGATGAAAATGTTATCTTAAAAGTGCAGTTGACATCGGCAGGTGAAGGAGGCATGGTGTCCGACAATGTATCAAACAGTGGATCAGACAGTGGATCAGACAGTGGACCAGGCAGTGGATCAGGCAATCAGCAAACGACTGCATCTGTTTCTATACAGAAAGAGGTCGATCTATTTTTGGTAGGTTCTCAAACGCTTCGGGTGCGCGTGGTTGGGAATTAATAATGTTTCCCGCGCAGGTACCTGCCAAAACGGGTCAAGTCCACATGTGTTATAATGTCGCAGTCCAAATCGTGCGAAAAGTTGCTTTTGTTTTTAATTCAATTCTTCCATCGGGCCGAGTGCGACAAGCGCGGGATCCGCATCGAGAGGATATTGTTCGAGATAATCGGCAATGTGTTCTGGCGTAACGGCATCGATCTCCGCGCGTTCTTCCTCGAGCGTTTTGAGCGGCGTATCAGTACTCAGACTACCCACAATTTGAGAAAAGCGAGAAAGACCGTTTTCTCCACTGCAAATAATACCTGTAGCCTGCTTGGTCTTGGCGCGCTGGAGCGCGTCGTTATCAATCCCATTTTTTAACTCCGCCATTTCGCGCCGCACAATATCGAGAACCTGAGACGCATTTTGCGGATCCACGGACAGATAAACGTAAAAAAGCCCCGCATCGCTAAAATTAATATACTCTGCCGAGGCTTCATCAGCCAGACCCTGTTGAATAACAGACCAGTAGAGCCGGCTATTGGTCGATGCGCCCAAATAAGTAGAAAGCAGATCTGCAGTAGGGGCATGGTCATCGGAAGATGGCGGCGCGGGAAGCGCGAGCGCGATATGTTCGCGCGCCACACCATCGCGTTGCACAACGCGGTTTGAAGCGTGAAAAGTCGGGATAGATTGCTCCCGACCATGATCAGACACCTGCCAGCCTCCGCAATGTGCCTCAACCGCGCGAATAATCTCATCGCGATCAAACGCACCTGTAATAACAAACGTGAGATTATTGGGACCATAGCGCCGCTGGTGATATTCCGCCATCAAATCGCGGGTAATAGACTTCACCGTATCCTCTGTACCCAGCACACTCTGCCCTAAGGGATGATCGCCAAAAGCCTCTTGAATGAGATCATCGATAATAAGCGCATCGGGCTGGTCGTGATACATCGCAATCTCTTCGAGAATAACCTTCTTCTCCATATCAAACTCATCCGATGGCAAATTGGAGCACATCATATCGCTGAGAATCTCGATAGAATCCGTTGCCCGATCGCTTTGCACCCAGTGAAAATAGGCCGTACCCTCCCACCAGGTGTAGGCATTCCACATAGCACCCAGATCATCGACATCGAGCGAAAGTTGCCGCCAGTCGCGCTTGGGCGTCCCCTTGAAACACATGTGTTCGAGAAAATGTGAAATCCCCAAAAGGTCTGAAGCTTCATCGCGCGATCCCGTCTGGGCAAAAAAACCCAGCGCAGCCGAACGAATGCGAGGAATCGTTTCAAAAACAAGCGTGAGACCATTGTCGAGGGTATGCGTGGAAAACGGTGAAGACATGATTTGCTCCTGGAAAAACAGTGAAACGTAAAACGCTGATAGCTTATAAACTCTTCGCCATTGCAATAGCTTTGTGCTCGGGCAGATAGGGCACATCCGTACGATCCCAACTGCGTCTGCCGGCGACACAGTGAATACCCATCAGTTGTCGTTTTTGGGGGGTATCGGCCCAATTGACAATGCTTTGCGGCGGCGAATTGGCGATCCACTTTTTCACAAAAAAGGGCATATAGCCATAAATAACGATGCGCCGATCCATCGCACTGGTATTGGCACATCCCGTATGCCAGCAGACCACGTTCCACAGCACGGCATCGCCGGCATTGAGAGTCATCTTCTCCATATTGGGCATGGTTTCCAGGGCATCTCCCGAATATTCTTCTTTGGGTGGATAATCCGGATTTGTATGCGTACCAGGCACCAGTGAAAAGCATCCCATATCTTCGTGCTGATCGTCGATAAAATAAAAAACCTTAATCTTGAGCGTATATTGCGGATGCGTCCAGGGCGGCCAGTCTCGGTGCCAGTTCGTGTGTGCAGCGGTGCCCGCATGGTGATTGTGATAGAGCATTTCCATCACCTGATAATCTGCGCCGACGATATTTTCCACATAGGGAATAACACTGGGATTATTGGCCAAATCGAGAATGGTCTCATCTGTGTCAAAATCCGGGCGAATAGTATGCGCGTGCGGCCCATTGCCATAGCCATTTCGAAACTTGCCGAGCCGGAGTTCTTCTTCCCGCTCTACGAGCGTCTCTGACTCGCGGCGGTCAAACGCTCGTCGCACCCGATCCAGACCAATGGGTTCAATGGCATTTTTAATCACGATATACCCATTTTCATCGTAAAAAGCGCGCTCCTCATCGGTTGGTGTCGAATATTGTATTGCATCGATTGTTGCCATAAATTGCTCCTGTGAAAACTGGGTGAACCTCTTACCTCTAACTACCTGTCTCCAGTGGCCGAGGCCCCAAAACCAGCAATGTACCAGGTCCTGGAGGAAAAGTCTCAATATATTGCGGAATCTGATCGAGGGTAACGGCATCAATGCCAGCGGCGATTTCGTCAATCGTTCGCACGCGGCCCTCGAGAAATAAATCTTCAATAATACCTCCAGCGCGGCCCTCGGGCAAATCGCCAATGGTAAAAAGGCGCCCCTTGAGCACTGTCTTGGCCCGAATGAGTTCTTCGGCAGTGACATCGCGGCGCAATCGCGCAAGCTCCGATTGGCAGACATCCAGAGTCTCCTGGGCGCGGTCGGCAGTTGTGCCCGCATAAACCGCCATCAGACCGCCGCCCCGGTATGCCTGGTAAAAAGCCGACACACTATAGGCCAGGCCGCGTTTTTCGCGTACCTCTGTAAATAATCGGCTCGATCCACCGCCGGAAAGAATAGCTATGGTGAGTTGTCCTGCGTAATAGAGACCGTGGCCTCGTGGAACACCGCAAGAGAGCAGACAAATATGGGCTTGCTCTGATGGCTTTTCGCGATGTACACTGCGATCAGCAACAGAAATAGGATGAAGGGATCCGCTGTCTGGTGCTTCACCTATCCACCCGCCAAAAACATCGCCAACAGTCTCGATCACAGTTTCCGCATCCAGACCGCCTGCAACCCCAATGAGCAAATGGCCTGGCCTACAATGTGCATCCCAATGGCGACGAACGCCCGCGGGTGTAATAGCCGACACTGTATCGGGTTCTCCGAGGGGAATCCTGCCCATCGGTGAGCCAAGCCCCGCCTTATAGGCCATATACATAGCCTGTTGTATGGGGTTATCTTCTATGCGTTTGAGTTCCTCAAGAGTGATGGTCTTGGCGATCTCGACCTGGTCACTGGGAAAAGACGCGCTGCGAAAAAGTTCGGCATAAAGTTCAAGTGCGGATTTGAATTTGTCGGGCAGGACTTGCGCGAGAAAAGAGGTATGTTCGACAGAGGTCGAAGAACTGCGCCTTATCCCAAGACCGTCAAAAGCGTCAAATATGGCGCGTGCGTCGTGTCTGGGCGTACCTTTAAAAAGAACATCTTCGGCAATGCGCGTAATGCCCAATCTGTCGTTGAGATCGTCTTTCGCGCCAAAAGTAAAACGGAACGCAACAACAACCGATTGCGCGCCGGGCATGGATTCGACAACCGCGCGAATGCCGTTGTCGAGGGTATAAATTTGTGGCTCGGACATTGGGGTCCTCAGATAAAATGTAAGGGCAGTGCCTCTGTGACTAATGCAGGGGCGATACCTCAGCGCTCGCCCGATTGGTTTTTTTCATGTAATAACATGAACGTATATTGTCAATAGATATTGTGACACTTATCTCTTTAAGGAGGTCATCATCTTCATGAACGTCAAGGTCGAAAATTTGCGTGTGTTATGCCAATCTATTCTGACCGATCGCGGACTCGACGCGGCTGACGCGCATATTGTGACAGATATTTTGATCGAAGCCGAATTGCGCGGACGCCCAACACATGGGATGATCCGCCTGCCCGGCATTGCCGAACGCATATCTCAAGGTACTCAATCCCCCATGATCGTGGAAAAAGACGCACCGGCTTATTCCCTCATCGATGGACGGAATAATCTGGGCTATCTGGTAGCACATCGATGTGCGTGCGCTGCCATTGACAAAGCCAAACAGAGTGGGGTAGGCGTTGTGGGTGCGCGCGATACCAGCCACAGTGGCATGCTGGGCTATTACGCCTCAATGATTGCCGCCGCGGAACAGGTCGGACTGGTTATGTGCAACACAGGCCCGCGCATTGTCCCCTGGGGCGGGCAACAGCCCATACTTGGAACAAATCCCATCGCAGCGGGATTCCCCGCAGCAGAAGGCCAGGTACTGGTCGATTTTTCATGCGCGGCAATTACCAATGGCGAAATATTGGTGGCACTCAAAGACGGCAAAGAAATTCCCGCAGGACGCGCACTGGGACCAGATGGCAAGCCTACAACCGACCCCGAGCAAGCGCGCGCGGGTGGGGCATTGCCCTTTGGCGAACACAAAGGATACGCTTTAAGTGTAATGATTCAAATCTTTTCTGGTGTGTTGCTCAATGCTGCACCCGTACCTGAAATGGGAAAAAATTACGGGATTTTCATGCTGGCCATTGATCCCTCAATTTTTTTAGGAATGGACATTTTTCAATCGGGCGTTAGCGAAGTCATCCACGCCATTAAAAATTCAATGTCCGCAGATGGCGTAACCGAAATTTTGATCCCGGGTGAGCGCGCCTTCAGAGAACGCGCGATGCGGATACAGTCGGGTGTGGATATCGACAATGAATTAATGGAAGAACTCCAGCAATTGGCGTAGAGATGTGTCCTCTCACCTCTTTACCCTTGACAGCCCGAATGTGGTTGGCTACCTTTCCGTTCCGCAAGGGTAGAGGCGCGAGCGATCATCAGTATGCGGCGCAGGAGGCGAAACGGAGTACTGCTCCACTGTGCCAACAAAAAGGGATCGTTCGCCGAAGTCCTGGCCTGTTTCGCCACAGGGCAGGGCTGGTTCAGTGGATAATATCTGCTGAACTGTCACGGGAAAAGTTTCCGTGGAGAGCTCTCTTGTTCGCGAGATTTTCTGCTGCGTTTAGCGTCTGGCGATACCCTTGAGAAGCCAGCGCTTTTTTTATCGCAAAGTGCAGAAACTGGAGGTTTTTATGTTGCAAGGATGTCATACGGCCTTAATCACACCCCTGACTGCCAACCATGCCCTGGACCAGGATGGTCTGGAAAAACTGGTGGCATTTCAGATTTCTGAAGGGATTGATGGCCTTTTGGCCTGCGGCACGACGGCTGAGAGTCCAACCCTGAGCAGTGATGAACAAAGCTTGATTACACGCGTAGTGTGCAGCCAGGCCCGAGAGCAATGCCGTGCCATTGGGGGAGCGGGCAGCAACTCGACGGCAAAAACCTTAAAAGCGGCTGAATACGCCGCGCAAGTAGGCGCAGACTCCATCCTGCTCGTCGATCCCTATTACAACGGACCAAGTTCTCTGGAAATTCGCAAAGAATACGTCGAACCCGTAGCCCGTGCATTTCCCGAACTGGACATGATTCCCTATGTCATACCCGGTCGATCCGGCACGAAATTGCTCCCAGAAGACCTCGGTATCTTGTATTCCGAATACAAAAATGTGAACACCGTGAAAGAGGCCACAGGCGACCTGGATAATATGGCGCGCACCCGCGAATGTTGTGGCGATACATTTTCGATCATGTCCGGTGACGACGACAAAACATTTGACATGATGACCAGTGACCAGATTGACGCCGCAGGTGTAATCAGTGTGATTTCCAATGTGGCCCCCGGTCCTGTGACAAAAATGGTACATGCCCTTCAAAGCGGAGACATGGACGAAGCAGACCGCCTGCACGCCGGACTAAAACCCTTATTTGGGATGGTCGGCGTTGTATCCGAAGAACAAACACCTTACGGTGTGACAGAAGTCAAGGCGCGCAATCCATTGCCGGTTAAAACACTGATGAATATTTTGGGCATGCCAGCCGGACCGTGTCGCCAGCCATTGGGAAAAATGAACCGCGCTGGACTGGACATCGTACTGGGCATTGCCCGCGAAGTACAGGCCAATAACCCAGAGGTATTCGCGCCCATAGCGTCATTTTTTGGCACAGACATAGCGCAACGCTTGAACAATGATTCGGTACTGGCAGGACTGGCGTATTGATAGCTTTTTTCTGGAGCAATTATGATTAAGGTGGGTATTTGTGGTATTGCCGGGCGGATGGGACAGCGAATTTCTCATCTGACCCTCGAAGCCGAAGGACTGGATATAGGCGGTGGAGTCGAGTTTCCAGGTCATCCCGTAATTGGAAAAGACATTGGCGAAGTCATAGGCGTTCCGCCCAAAGGTATATCAGTAGTGGATACGGTCGAGGCAATGACGGACAATGTCGATGTAATCACGGCATTCACCGCGCCCCCTGACCCGACAGTTGTCGCAGCAGAAATAGCTGGACGCGCTGGCGTGCCGATGGTCATTGGCACAACGGGTTTGTCGCCCGATCAGGTAGAAACAATGACACAGGCTCTGAAAGACGTGGCCTGTGTATTCGCACCCAATTTCAGCGTAGGTGTAACCGTATTAGTGCAACTCGTCGAAGAAGCCGCGCGTATTCTGGGCGGCGATTACGATGCAGAAATTGTCGAAGCGCACCATCGATTTAAAACCGATGCGCCATCGGGAACGGCTTACGCACTGGCCGACGCCACAGCAAGGGGATTGGATCGCAACTTGCAAGAGGTGGGCGTATATGGTCGCTATGGCGATACGAGCGTGCGGACACGCGAAGAAATCGGCGTACACGCCATTCGTGCCGGCGATATCGTCGGCGAACACACGGTCATGTTCGGAGGCATTGGAGAAACCATCGAACTCGTCCATCGCGCACAAAGTCGCGATACATTCGCCTCCGGCGTGATTCGGGCTATCCCCTTTGCCGTTGGCGCCGCCCCGGGGATGTATGACATGCGCGATGTATTGGGATTAAAATAAAAAAGGTAAAACGCAAAAGAGGAGGAAATTCATGAGTGTTGATGTGCATGCGGCATTTGATGCCGGACAAACCCTTGCTGTGGCAGATCGGATTTTGATCTCACCACAGGCGGGTTCTTTGCAGAGCCGCGTAGATGAACTCTTAGACGCAATAAAAAATAGCGGAGCCTCTGGCGACTTAATTTGCAAGACATTGATTCAGTTGGGCATGAACTTTGTCGGACGCGATGCCGAGATTGTTGGATATGGCGCTGAGGAAATAGACGCTGCACTCGACAGTGTGTTAGACGCGCTCGATAATCTGGAAGGCGATCACGCGACTGGTGTTGTGAATGGCTTTTTGGCCGACATGAAATCCGTGAACCTCGCCGATAGTCTTTCGGGATTATTGGCCGAGCGGATCGAGTCAAATCTGGACACTAACAATCCCGCGCGGTCATTTTTGGAATTGCTCAAGACCAATATGCGCGGCGGAGTGTATTGGCAAATGATCGGTGAAAATGTCTGTAAATTTGGCAATGACTTTGCGCGCGGTCTGGAATACTTGCGTCACTACGGCTTTTGCCAGGTCTCCACAAACCCGGTATTGGCTGCCAAAGCATTTGACGAAGACCCCTCGCTGGATGATGAACTCAAAGCCGAGATCGCCAGGCACGAAGAGTGGAAAGCCGATCCCGAGAAATATGCCGATGACATTGTAATGGCTGCCACACTGATCGCGCTGTGGCCCAATCTCTCAATCTTTCGGCCCCTGGCGATGTACACGGGACTGAAAGACTACATGGTGAGTTTTCAACTCAATCCCAATATCGCAGATCAAGCCGATGCCAGCATCGAAGATGCGCGCAACGCATATCGCATTGCCGATGACTATTTGAAGGGATATGACAAATTATTGGGCGTCAGCGATATAACCCTGGATCCCAATATCGTATTCAAGGTCGGCGGTGGACACGAAGCAGCGCGAAAAATCACGACCGTGCTCAACAGCGCAGGCATTGGCACAAATAACACGGTCGTTTATACCGTTGTCCAGGAAGTGCAACTCGTCATCGATGCTTTTGAAGGCAAAGCCAGAGCGGCACAGGCCGGTAAGCAAGTGGTGAGAACTTATGAAACGAATATGGGAGGACGGTTTGTAAGCCATTTGCGCGAAGTAGAAGCCGAAAAGCTATTCGGAGCATTATCAGAAGATCGCGCCAGTGAATTGCTCGCCGAACTCGCTTCAGATCTGGAAGTCGATATATCCGAAGGGACATTGGCAGAACAAACGGCTGCAACATGTTCTTATGCCCACCTGAAGTCACTGGATCATCCCGTAATCTTAAAAGTTGCCGAAGCGGCCGGTCAATCTTCAGAAGCAATTGTGCAACTCGAAGCCGATTTAAAAAAAGCGGGGACGGTCGTTGCGCGACGCGTACATTGGATTTTTTACGCGCCTGAAAATCGGCCCAAATGGGTTGCCTACTTGTCAGACACCTACGGTTTGACAGAAGATCAGGCACAGTGGATTTTGGCGTCAATGGATGTACTGCCCGCGTCCAAACGCGTTCCCGATGACACGCTTCACGCACTGGGCGAAAACATGTGCCATACAGAATTTCCCAACCATCAACGCGCCGTTCAACTCGTATCAGAAGAACCCGACTTTGATCTGGACGAACTCAGGGGATCAATCGGCCATGAATACGAACCCGGCGTAGCACAGCGACTTTACGAATTACCCGATTTTCAGAAGGGCTACGATCTGACGCCCTCGCTAAAGGATTTTCTCGAGAACGAGGTTCAAATTGATCTGAGCGGCTGGCAAACGCGGGGCATGGAACCCGGCGACTGGCCCGAATTTGGATCGGTTCAAAAAACCACCGCTGAGTTTAAGGCCGCGTATGACGCATTTTTGGTGCGATGCGTTGAACTGGCCAAAGAAGTTGCTGGATAGAAGGTTGTCTTGCGGGGATGAGGCTGTTTCCCAGAATTCGCATCACTTATCCCCGCTTTTCATCTGCGCGTTTAAAATAGCACTTATTCCCTCCCGATTCTCGATGCGGACAAAATACGATTCTTCGTGACCCTCTGCCGAAAGCACCATCACATCCCGCATATTTTCGCCGCTCTCATCCCTCTGTTGTTCCAATCGCCACATCATCACATACTCTGTTCCCGGGGCGCGTTGCCAGGGTACCAGAGGATCCACATCAACCAATTTTCGAGGTTCTGCCCCACTAAAGTCCGCGCCTGTAGCAGTATGCACGGTAAACTTGATCTGTCCATTGCGCATATCGTAAGCCACCTGCCCTTTTTCCGAAAAATTCCGCTGGATGTGAGGTTCTATCACCGCCAGTGAATACGTACTGTCGCTGAGCACGAGAATTGTAATTTCTCGTGCCAGATCATCTTCTCCACGCATCCCGGTCTCGCTCCCTGCATACATAAACCAGGCGCCCATTGGCGTGTCCAATTTCTGTTGCGTCACAGTCTGATCATTCTTTTTTTCCTCCCCAGCACATCCCGCGATCAGACAAAATAATACCACACCCAATACCTGTTTCATGAACCCTCCATATATAAAAGCGGCCCAAACAAAAATTTGGACCGCTCACCTGTTTTTCGTGTGATGTACACTATCCTCCAAATGCTTCTTTAAATCGCTCAAAAAAACCTTTTCCACCTTCTGGGGGCTGTATGTTTTCCAATTTTGCCAACTTGGCAAACAATTCCTCTTCTTCCCTGCTCAATTTGGCGGGCGTCCAGACCATCACGCGCACGAGTTGATCGCCCGTGCGATATCCATCCAATTCGGGAATACCCTTGCCACGCAATCTAAAAATCCGCCCCGATTGCGTTCCCGCAGGAATTTTCATACTCACGCGACCAGTTAGCGTTGGCACTTCTATATCTGCTCCCAGAGCTGCCTGACTAAAACTAATGGGCAAGTCATACACAATATCGTTGCCGTGTCTTTCAAAATGGTCGTGTTCTTCTTCTTCAATAAAAACCATACAATCGCCCGCTGGTCCGCCATTAGGCCCGGCATTGCCCTGCCCTCGCAAGGGAATATAATTGCCTTCGGAAATGCCAGCGGGGATATTGACTGAAAGATCTTTCTGCTTCTTCACCCGCCCCTGCCCCTGACAACTGTCACATCGCTCGCGCACCACGTTGCCAGTGCCATTGCACTGCGGGCAAGTTGTGACATTGACAAACTGCCCAAACAAGGAGCGCGTCGCCTGCCGAATCTGTCCCACACCACCACACATATCGCATGTTACGGGCGCACTTCCCGGCTTTGCCCCAGTACCTCCGCACGTATCACAGGTCTCCAGCCGCGACAGCCGAATGGTTTTTTGAGCACCCTCGGCAATCTCCTCTAATGTCAGACTGATCGAAATCCTCAAATCTTCGCCGCGATTTGACCGCCGTGGGCTGCGCCGACCAAACAAATCGCCAAAGATACCACCGCCGAAGATCTCATCCAGATTGGAAAAAATATCTTGAAAATCACCGGCGTGCGAAAAGTCTGACCACTGAAAGCCACCGCCCCGGAAGGTACTGCTGACGCCCTCGTGACCAAACCGATCATACGCCTGCCGCTTTTGGGTATCCATCAGCACTTCATAAGCCTCGGCACCTTCTTTGAACATTTCCTCAGCCTGTGGATTGTCCTTATTGCGATCCGGGTGATATTTCAGCGCGTGCTTGCGATAAGCTTTCTTAACATCATCTTCAGAAGCATTGCGATCCACACCCAATATCTCGTAATAATCTCTTTTGGCCATTAACCTTTCCCATCAACATGCAAAAAGAGCCGCACAGTTGCGACCCTGTTCATAGTTTGTCTGCATCCGCGTCCTCTTCCGGGGTCTCCGGTGCAGGTTTGCCCTGACTTACCACCACCTTGGCTGGCCGCAACACCTTATCGCCCAGGCTATATCCTTTTTCAATCTCATCTGAGACAATACCGGCATCGTAGATTTCAGATGGCATTTGCATCAATGCCTCATGCACAGTTGGATCAAATGGTTTGCCAATCGTCTCTATTTCTTTCAAATTGCGATTGTAGAGCACGCGCGGAAATTGCTCCATAATCATTTTTATGCCTTCTTGAAAGCCCTCTGACTCTGTATCCCCATTTTCGCTGTGTGCCAATGCGCGACCAACCCCATCTAAAATGGGCAACAAATCGCGAATCACATCTTCGCTGGCAGATTGCACAAGGATCTCAAATTCTCGTGCCCTGCGTTTTTTGTAATTCTCAAACTCAGCGGCAAGGCGCATCCACCGATCCTTGTACATTTCGGCTTCTTCGCGAGCCAAAAATAACGGAGTAGCCTCTATCTTCTCCTTCGGCTCCTCCGATTGATCGGTCTCACCATTAACCTCATCTTTTGCCACCTCTTCAGATTCCACCGCCTCCTCAGATTCCACGACTTTTTCTTCCAACGATGTTTCTTCTTTTTTTTCTTTTTTCTGCGCCATAAGTTCTCAACAACTCCTTACCTGCGATCCAGAATCTCTTCTGTTAAATTTGCCATATATTGCACCAGGGGAACGAGCCGCCCATAAGGCAATCGCGTTGGGCCAATAATCCCGATAACACCCGACACATTGCCCACCGAATACGTAGAAGTCAGCAAACTGCAATCTTTAAGCGCGGGCGATTCGTGTTCATCACCAATCGTAATGGAAATACCCGCATCGCGCGCGCGGTCACTCAACAAATGCGCCACGTATTCGCGGGCTTCCAGCATACCAATCAGACCGGCAAGGCGTTCACTGGAAAAATCGGGCTGACCAAAAAAGTTGCGCGTACCATCCATATGCAGGTCCGCGCTGCTCGGAAATCTGAATAAATGATCGGCACTATTGGCAAGCAAACGCAACAACTTGGGAGATCCGGACGATACAGACGCAAGCCGTTCTTTAACAGACGCCATAATCTCGCCTATCGTAAGTCCAGAAAGCCGCTGGTTGACCACCCGCCGCGTTTCTTCCAACTCGTCTTCTTCAATTTCTGAGTCGATTTCGACAACCATCGTCTTGACCAATCCAGACCGAATCGTCATCACCATCAGCAGCCTGGATTCGCTCAACTTGAGCATTTCTAAACGCTCAAAAATACCCTGAGTGAATTGAGGACCAAGTGCAATGCCCAGATTGTGCGATACATCGGCCAAAACTTTGGACACTTGCACCAGCAAATCATCGGCATTGCCCTCGCGCAAACGCTCAACACTATCCCGAATAGACCGCTGTGCAGCCTCGGCGAGTTCCTCCCGATTCATCAGCATATCGACATAGTACCGATAGCCCTTATCGCTGGGCACCCTACCCGCCGAAGTGTGAGGCTGGTACAAATATCCTTTGTCTTCGAGATCGGCCATCGAGTTTCGAATGGTCGCCGCGCTGAGACCCAAATCCATCTTGGAAATTGTGCGCGACCCCACCGGCTCGCCTGTGGTGACATAAGTGCCAATCAAAATATCGAGAATTGCTCTTTCCCGAAGTGTCAGTTCGGTCATAGCATTTCCCTTTCCGTCAAGATGAAAGGGGAAGAAAACGACCTATCCGCGTTGATACAAATCGAATATGCAAAATAGTTTAGTCTATGATATATATAGGAAGACCCAGCGATTGTCAAGCCCCATCAAAAAACGGGCTGGCCAACTTACCTGACCAACCCGTTTCCGATCTCAGACATGCTTATTTTTTAATTTCATCCCACGGGCTTGCCAAAAGCATTGGCAAAGATCAAAAAGTCTGAAAATGCGACCGTACCATCCCCGTCCAAATCAGCCGCAGCATTGTATCCCGGCACCCCCTCGCTCGTGCCGAAGGCAGCAGCAAAAAGCAGGAAATCGGAGAAATCGACATTTCCATCACCATTCAGATCAGCACTGCGCGTCTGGGATGGTGCCTGGCGTACCACGATTAACGCTTGGATTGCGGTCCCGGTAAGCGGCAATCCTAAGATGGAGACAGTATCTCCCACCATCAAACCAGAAATGGGGAAAGAGAGTTGGGCGAGATCATCAACATTGCCAGAAAAAAATATTGAGATAATATCCTCAACATTCCTCTGGTCAAGAGTAATCATCAGAGCCTGTGAGACATCCACGCGCACTTGTTGACCATTGAGTTGAATGAAAAACGAATTAGTTTCAACATCTACACTCTGAACACTGACCTCATTAATTTCAACGGGTGCCGGTTCAGAAAATTCTTCCAGCGCGACTTGCAAACCGGTCACGCTCTCACCGTTGACAACCTGAATCAGCGTCGCGGGATCAACTGCACCTGTTATAATATTGATTCCCATAAGAGCACCTAACCCAACCGTATTTCCCTGCGCATTCACCACATCTTGGCTCAATAATAGCGCGTAAGACCCATCCGGCACATGTCTCAGCTCAAATGCCAGTTGCTCATTGAAATTGACAATGCGAACAACAGCACGTAGGAACAGATCAATGTCCTCACTCTCCAGAGCCTTTAAATATAATTCAGGATCCATCAGCGTCGCTCCACCGGGTTCACCGCTCAGCGTAAAACCCTCGGGCAAAATACCCACGCCAGAAACCACAGCGTCTGACAGCTCCACTGTGCCGAAAAAATACTGCTGCACAGGTATCAAAGCAATACCCGTCGTACCTGGACTGCTAATAACCATCTGATACGCTGCATTCTCGGACAAAGTAACATTGACTGTCACTTTCATACGATCATCACTGACAGCCAAATCCGTTGCCGTTTCGAGTAACGCAATGGGAAATACCAAAAGCTCCACATTTTCAATACCGACTCCCTCTGTGGGGTCAACGGTCACAACCAGTGGCTTATCAAATGTTATCTCAAGCGTTTGTGTACCACTCGGTACGATCGGATTCATCATATCTTCCCCGATCGTCACACCGCCAATTACAACGGAAGTCGCCGAAGGTATACCTCCGGGCGATGGCATCTGCATAAAACTATTGGGATCGCCGGGATTAGTCACCTGAATACTCGCATCTACCGTACCATCGCCATCTGGATCGCCCAATTCTTGACCATTGGACACGCCATCGCCATCTGAGTCGCGCATTGCCAGCATGGCATTCCACACAACCTGACCACTGCGACCAGGCTGCGTTAGATAATTATTATTAATATCCCTGCCAAAAGGCGTGAGAGTCCCCCCCCCGCTCGGATTCACATGGCACGAAGCACACCCGATCATACTGCCATTGGGCAACTGACCAACCCGTGCTGGACGAGCATCTGCCTGTCCCCACCCAACAAAAACAAGGACCAGGACCGTTAGTACTCTGTGAGAATTCAACCGCGACATAAATAATCCTCCTGAAGAGGGTGATAATTAGAGACAACACGACGTTGCATCTCATCTCCGAAAAATGTAGAACATGTCCCCTTGAAAGGCAACTGCTTTCTTAATAAAAAAATTATCTTGCAACTTATAGAGAAATGTATATAATTGAACCTTGTTTTTTTACCATTTGTCTATAATTGAGCCTTGTTATTGGGGTATCATCGCCCGACAGTGTAACACACATTTAATACATGAGAAATCACGCGGAAACAAACACCATCTATATTCCGTGCCGATGTTTCGGGTCGGCAAAACTGCCGGTCCTTTTATTTATCAATACCAGGCCACATTTCTCACAATGAAAGGAGCAAAATATGGCCCAAACGCCACAAGATGTTCTTGCAATGATCGCAGATCAGGGCATTAGAGTTGTCGATTTTCGCTTTACCGATTTTCCCGGACATTGGCAGCATTTTACTGTCATGGCCTCCGAGATCGAAGAAGAAACCTTTGAAGACGGACTCGGCTTTGACGGATCCAGTATTCGCGGCTGGCAGGCCATCAACGAATCGGACATGCTCGTCATACCCGATGCTACCACAGCGGTTATCGATCCTTTCCTCGAAGAACCCACACTCGTAATGATCTGTAATATTGCCGACCCCATCACCAAAAGCGGCTATTCGCGCGACCCGCGTTCGGTCGCTCAAAAAGCCGAAGCCTATATGCAATCCACGGGCATTGGCGATACGGCATTTTTTGGTCCAGAAGCCGAGTTTTTTGTCTTTGACGATGTGCGCTTTGGCGAAGGGGCAAACCACGCCTTTCACAGCGTAGATTCAGTTGAAGGCTACTGGAACTCGGGCAGAGATGAAGGTCCCAATCTGGGTTATAAACCCCGCCATAAAGAAGGTTATTTCCCCGTGCCGCCTCACGACACACTGCAAAATATACGCACGGAAATGGTACTGACCATGGAAGAAGTCGGCATTGATATAGAAGTTCATCACCACGAAGTGTCCACTGGTGGGCAGGGCGAGATTGACATTCGGTTCTGCCCGATGGTCACATGCGCCGACAGAATGACTCTTTACAAATACATCGTCAAAAACGTAGCGCACAAACACGGCAAAACCGCCACCTTTATGCCCAAACCGCTTTTTGAAGACAATGGCACGGGCATGCACACGCATCAAAGCCTCTGGAAAGGCGATGAGCCTCTCTTTGCCGGATCGGGATACGCGGGCCTGAGCGAAATGGCTCTGCACTATATCGGCGGCATTCTCAAACACGCCGATGCACTGATTGCATTGACCAACCCGACCACCAACTCGTTTAAGCGTCTGGTACCCGGGTATGAAGCGCCGGTCAATCTCGCCTACTCGCAGCGCAATCGCAGTGCTGCAGTACGCATCCCGGTGTATTCTCAAAGTCCCAAATCCAAGCGCGTCGAATTTCGGTGTCCGGATCCAAGTGCCAATCCCTACCTGGCTTTCGCCGCCATGTTGATGGCTGGCCTGGACGGCATTCAAAACAAAATTGATCCAGGAGAATCGCTCGACAAAAATCTCTACGACCTCGAACCCGAAGAAGCGGCATCCATCCCGCAGACACCGGGTTCACTGTCCGATGCCCTCGACGCACTGGAAGCGGATCACGACTTCTTGCTCAAGGGTGATGTCTTTACTGAGGACGTGATCGAAACCTGGATCGAATACAAGCGCGAAAACGAAGTTGACGCCATCAACCAGCGTCCTCATCCACACGAATTCGCACTTTATTTCGATGTGTAATATTGTAAGTCGTTTTTAGAGGTACAAAAAAGCAGGTGGTTATATTTTGCCACCTGCTTTTTTTATCCAGTCCCTCTCAATCCCTCAACTTCGTCTTCTCATCCCACCTCACCACATCCAGATGTTTTTGTGAAAAGCCAATCGCATCCCGAACATCGGCACCGCGCATGTCGGCATTGTCAAACTGGGCTTTGAACAGATCGGTTTTTTGCATGCGAGCGCGCTGGAGATTGGCCTGGCGCAAATCCACTTTGACGAGATCGGCCTCCTGGAGCCTGGCACTTTGCAGATTGGCTCCCTTCAAATTGGCGTCGGTCAAATCCGATTTTCTGATATCGGCTGTACGCAAGGTGGCATTTTCGAAATCCACTTTAACCAATATAGCCTCCGATAAATTGGCCTTGTAAAAATTCGCATTTTTGCATCTGGCTCCGCGCAAATTGCACCCCACCAATTTTGCCTCCTCAAAATTTGCGTCTTCCATATTTGCACCACTGAGTTCTGCCAATTCTAAATCAGCCGGTGAGACCTGTGCGCCTTTCATATTCGCTCCTGTAAGGATCGCATTCTGCAAGAAGGCCCCGCTCAGATCAGCCTCTTCGAGATTTGCATCGCGCAAATTGGCCTGCAAAAGACGCGCACGTTGTAAGTTGGCACCCGATAAATTGGCACCCCGCAACTGTGCGCCACTGAGAATGGCTTCGCGCATATCGGCGTGTTGTAATGCGGCATTTTGCAATTCCGCTCGGTTCAGGTTTGCACCGACCAGATCCGCGCGCGCTCCCTCCGCCCCATTGGACACTATCCAGGCTTGATGTCGTGCAAGGATCTCGCGCACCTGTGCAGGTGAAAGAATTATGGACATGTGATTTCTCCCTTCGCTAAATTTTTATGACCCCGTTTTCGGTTACGATCAAATCCATCTTCACATCGTGTGGCTCGGCAGGCACGCGATCTATGATCTGAAAACCATAAGATAAACCGATTCGAACTGCTTCAGTTCGCGCCAGAAATCGGTCATAATATCCACCACCCGATCCAATCCGATGCCCACGGCGATCAAAAGCAATCCCCGGAATGAGAATCAGGTCAATGGTATGAGGCAACAGCACCTTTTGGGGATCTGGAACCGGTTCGCGCAAGCCATAATGCACAGGTCGCAAATCACTCAGTCCCGCAATCGCTTGAAAATCCATATCCCCATCTTCCTGCGTAACAGGTACTCCCACCTGTTTGCCATCGCCAATTGCGTTTGGGATCACTATTCTCGTATCCACTTCATTTTTTATCGACACATAACAGGCAATGCACCGTGCAAGCTGGTATGCTGGCATATCGATCAGCCGGTGATAAATACGCAAACTCTTCTCGCGAACAACTCGTTCGGACATTTGGACACGCTCGGAGCGAAGGCTACGTTTTAGATCTGGCTTTGTCATAATAAGTTTCTCGCTTCTCCCTTGACTTTAATAAATTAAACCGTTAAAATTTCACAACATTTTTTATTGTATTTTATCGGTATTCAGGCGGACAAGTTGAATTTTCATCGTTAATAATATGGAAGATACACATATAAACGGCTCTCGCAATTGCACTCAGCTTCAAGATAGGCTAAAAGCGCGAGGCAACCTGCCGTCGCATATTGCGATAATTATGGATGGCAATGGGCGGTGGGCGCAACAGCGAGATTTGCGCCGCACAGATGGGCATCGGTCTGCCCGCGAAACTGTGCGCGATATTGTGCGTGCATGTGGCGAACTCGAAATAGATATTCTCACCCTGTTCACCTTTGGCACAGACAATTGGCGTCGCCCCTGGTCAGAAGTATTGTCACTGATGCAATTGTTGCGCGACTGTTCACACGAAGAACTCAATGAGTTGCAGGAAAACAACGTGCGTCTCATTGCAACCGGCGATACGGAGCGGTTGGTCAAGCACTCGCGTAAAGCACTTGAAAATGCCATTCGCGAAACGGCTAACAATACAGGACTAACGCTTAATCTCGCGTTGAGCTACGACGGCAAAAGCGATATACTTCAAGCCGTGCAAAACATTGCTGCCGACATCGCACAGGGACGCATTTCACCAGACGCTATTGATGCCAACTTATTTTCCAAACGCCTTTATACAGGTGATTTGCCCGATCCCGATTTGCTGATTCGCACCAGCGGCGAAGTGCGCTTGAGTAATTTTATGCTCTGGCAGTGCGCTTATACCGAATTCTGGTTTACAGATGTACTGTGGCCCGATTTTAAGCGCAAGCACCTCTACGAAGCCATCCGCAGTTATCAAAATCGAGAACGGCGGTTTGGCAAAACAGGACTTCAATTGCGCGATGAAACGCTCGCAAGCAAAACCAATGGGGCTTCGGAGGACTTGTGGCAAAGTCCAATCTAATTCAGCGCGTGTTGGCAGCCGCAGTTTTTGGTCCAGTTTTGGTGGTGCTATTCTGGTTGGGTGACTATTGGCTATTGGTGATGTGGTGCGGCGTGGTCTCTGTAGGTACCTGGGAATTTTATCGCATGCTATCGCAGAAAGGGCTGCAACCCTGGACGGGATTTGGCATTGTTATATCCCTCTCCTGGTGCGCTGTGGCATTTGTTATTGGGCCAAATGCTTTCCCATTTTTTTTTCTCGTATTATTGCTTTTGATGTTTAGCATAGCCCTGTTTCGAGATACCACAGGCCATCGCCTGCTCAATGCGGGAGGCACGCTTTTAGGGGTACTTTATGTCGGTTTTTTGGGCAGTTTTGTTCTCATAGTGAGAAACACATTACCCGTTGACGCGTCAGAACAAGGGAAAGTTGCTGTTCTCATTTTACTGGGAATTTGGGCCAATGATACAATGGCCTATTTTTTTGGACGGTGGTTTGGCCGATGGCATCCCTTTCCCACAATCAGCGCGGCTAAGACCGAAGCTGGATTCATCGGAGGTCTTCTATCCGCACTTTTGGTCATAGGACTCGGCGGACAGGTACTCGGACTATTTAATATAGCCCAAAGCCTCATACTCGGCCTTCTCATTGGCATTGGAGCATCTTTGGGAGATCTCGTTGAATCCATGATCAAACGCGATATGGACGTCAAAGATACATCGGAACTGATCCCCGGACACGGTGGCGTGCTGGACCGCTTTGACAGTACTTTTTTGGTTTTTCCGCTCGTCTATCTTTATTTTCAACTGATAGCCAGTACCTCACAGGTGTTGGACTAATTTTTATGAGAAAACGCGTTGCCCTTCTCGGATCCACAGGCTCTATCGGCACAAACACGCTGCGTGTTCTGAATAGCCTATCCGACCGATTTGAACTGGTGAGTTTATGTGCCGGACGCAATGCCGAGTTGCTGTGTGAACAAGCCGAGCACTGGCGCCCTAAACGCGTTTGTATTGCCCAGGGGGCAAAAGAGGTGCAGGCGCGTCTAGCCCCGCTGGGTATTGAAGTGCTCGAAGGCAGTTCGGGCTTGCAGGACCTGTCTGTCGATTCCGATACCGACCTGATCATTAACGGCCTGGCGGCAGGCGTGGGACTGCGCCCTACGCTATCTGCTGTACGCGCGGGCAAAGATGTGGCAATTGCCAATAAAGAGACACTGGTTGTCGCAGGGCATCTGGTAACCGATTGGGCAAAACAGACAGGCGCCACATTATTGCCGATCGACAGTGAGACAACACCGCTGTGGCAATCGTTTCAAGAGACGAATCGGGACGAGATCAAACGCATTTTACTGCCCGCCTCGGGCGGTCCTTTTTTTGACTATACGCAAAAGCAGATGGCGAGTGTTTCACGCGATCAGGCACTTAATCATCCCACCTGGCAGATGGGACCAAAAATTACGATTGACTCGGCCACATTGATGAACAAAGGCTTTGAAGTAATCGAAGCACAGTGGTTTCTCGATTTGCCAGTCTCGAAAATCGATGTGATTATCCATCGGCAGTCTATTGTGCATTGTCTTATCGAATATGTGGATGGCGGCATGATAGCGCACCTGAGCACACCCGATATGCAGTTGCCCATTCATCAGGCTCTGGTGCATCCCGAAAAACTGCCCACACAGGTTGAACGCCTGGACCTGACAAAGGTCGGCACATTGAGTTTTTTTCAGCCCGATACCGAACGATTTCCCTGTCTTAAATTGGCATATCAGGCCGTAGAGCAGGGGGGAACCGCGCCCGCTGTACTCAACGCTGCCAATGAAGTTGCTGTGTATGCTTTTCTCGATGGCCGCATCGGATTTCTCGATATCCCTCGTGTAATTGCAAAAGCCCTCGATGAGCACGAGGCCTGCGAAGATACCCTCGAGGCAGTCATTGAAGCCGACCGCTGGGGGCGAGACCATGCAAATGAGCTGATTTGTTCACTTGAATCATAGAAACGAGGTTTCCCGTGATCGTCGATCTTCTCTACTTCTTGTTTGTCTTAGGCGTGCTGGTGTTTGTTCACGAACTCGGGCATTTTTTAGTCGCCAAAAAATCGGGCATCAGAGTTGAAGCCTTTTCACTGGGATACCCACCCAAAGCAATAGGCGTGAAAATTGGTGAGACCGAATACTGCCTTTCGTGGTTGCCATTGGGGGGATATGTCAAAGTTGCCGGCATGGCCGATTTCGGTCACGAAGAAGGCAAGGGTAAGCCTTGGGAATTTCAGTCAAAACCGCGATGGATTCAGATGGCAGTGATGGTCGCTGGTCCGGCAATGAACTTTTTTTTGGGCTTTTTGCTATTGCTCATTTTGCGTATGGCGGCGGGTGAATACGCATTTTTGGACGATTCGCGCGTGGGGGAAGTTAAGATAGACTCGCCCTTCTATACGGCAGGACTAAGGCCAGGAGACCGCATTTTAACCGTTGGAAATACAGCGGTAAATGACTGGGAAGAAATGGTAGATGCGTTTCTCCTTCAGACCGGTGATGTCGTGCCCGTTGAAATTGAACGAATATCCGCCTACCGATCAGACATGACCGAGCGATTGATGATCTCTGTCGATTTGACCTCGCTTCCCCGCGAAGGTCTGGGACTGGGATATTATATGACCACAGAAGTTGGAGCCGTGATGCCTGGAATGCCAGCCGCAGAAATTGGACTGCAACCGGGCGATGTGATTACATCGGTCAATGGTATTCCAGTGACGATGTGGTGGGAGATGAGCCGCGAGATTTCTGCACAACCCGGCGTGGAAATCTCATTGACCTGGCAGCGCAATGGTGAAGAGATGACGAAGCAGATTATTCCCGCTTCTCAAACCCTTAATGGCGAAACCGTGGGACGCATTGGCATCGATTCGGCTTCCAAACGCAATCCCATTCCCTTTTTTAAGGCTGTGCGCCGCAGCGCAACAGAAACCATCAATTTGTCAACGGCTATTTTTGGATTTGTCAAACGCCTGGTCATAGGACAAGAATCCAGCAGTGCTCTGGCTGGACCTGTGGGGATTTTCCAGATGGTGGGCCAAAGTGCTGAGCGCGGCTTTTCCTATCTGCTATGGTTTATGGCCATGCTCAGCATTAACCTGGGTGTGCTCAACCTGTTGCCCATTCCCATGCTCGATGGTGGCCATCTCACCATTCTTGCGATTGAAAGCATTATCCGCCGAGATTTATCTGCGCGACACAAAGCCTGGCTCCAACAAGCTGGATTTGCATTTTTACTCTTCCTGATTATTTACGTAACCTTCAACGATATCGGACGCATTTCCGGATGGTTTGGAAACTAAAGCTCCAGTTCACCTGTTAGATAAAATCCCCCGCATTTTTTGTGGGGGATTTTTTATTTTCAATCAGCAATCCTCTTCACTTCTCACCTTTCTTTTCCGTCTTTTGAAATGACTTCATCTCACGCTCTGCTGCCTCGCCAAATCTCTGCTGAATCAGAGCAATGAGCGCATCCCATTTTTCGGGATGATCCCGACGATCTTTGAGAAATTTCTCAATATCGGCTTGTGTAATACCATGGCGTTTGAACAATTTTTTTCGTTCCACCAGTAGCGAATCGGGCGCGTGCACATAACGGCGGTGAAGTTCCATCGCATCTGCAAATAGCTCAATAAATTTCTTATTCGATAGCTCTGGCGATGAAGCAGTCACGCATCCAACCGTACCGAGTACAACACACCAGAGGAGCAGTTTTTTCATAACAGAGTTCCAAAAAGAGAATCCCACAGAGGTCCTTCCACAATTCCCTCAAAATACGTCACAATAACGCATACATATAAATAACTTATTTTTTATAGATAAAACAATTGACTTTTGAAACGCGAATTACTAATTTAAGCCAGGTGGTATATTGTGGTGGATTGTGGTGGATTTTGATTTTTTGTATATTACTTTGTAAAATAATAACTTATCTCCCTCAGGCTTTTCAGATGTCCGATAATTGTCCAGAGTTTTATGGCGACTTTGAAAATATCCCCATCGATACCAAGGGTCGCTTAATCGTTCCGGCTGCATTTCGGAATGCACTGCCCAGTGGCGTAAGTTCAATTATTGTCACGCAGTGGTTTGATGGCTGTTTGGCCGCGTTTGACCCCGATGGATGGCGGCGGATCATTGATCAACTCCGCAACATGGGACACTCACAAGTCCAGTCAAGACAACTAGTTAGAGCAATGGCAGGACGTGCATCTGAAGTAAAACTCGACCGCCAGGGGCGTGCATTGATCCCCAGAAAGCGTCTGGACTCGGTCGGTATTACAGATCGCGCAACGCTGGCAGGTGCCGTTGAGTGTATCGAAATTTGGGATCCGGATAGGTATAACGAAGCTCAAAATGCCGTCAATATGGAAGAGATAGCAGAAGGATTAGAACGATAGAGAATATTCTAAAATTTGGAATAAATATTCAGAATAAATATTCGAATATTTGGAAATTAAAATAAAAACAACATGTTATGCACCACAAGGCCCCAGAGTATCACGTTCCGATCTTGGGGCCAGATGTGTCAAAATATCTCATGATCGATCCCAATGGAATTTATGTCGATGCCACCTTGGGAGGGGGCGGACACGCTGAAATTATGCTCAATCATCTGGGACCTGATGGCAAATTGATCGGCATTGACCGCGATCCCAAAGCCATCGAAGTCGCGGCAAAACGCCTGTCTCCATTCAAAGATCGCGTTTATACAGTGCAAGCACCGTTTTGGAATCTTCGGCATATTTTGGCTGAACAGGGTCTCGCGACAATCGCGGGTATTTTATTTGATCTGGGTCTCTCATCTCACCAGATTGACAATGCCGACCGGGGGTTCAGCTTTCAGCAACGCGGTGCGCTTGATATGCGTATGGGCCCCGATGCAAAATGCACGGCCCACGAGGTGGTCAATTCGTATTCGCAGGAAAATTTGACCCGCGTCATTAAAACTTATGGTGAAGAACGCGCAGCTGCCCGCATTGCCCGAGCAATCTGTGAAAACAGACCTCTTAATTATACGGATGATCTGGCCGATGTAATTGTGCGGCACAGTTATGGTCCTCGAAAGCAAAAGACGCTTGCACGGGTCTTTCAAGCGCTTCGCATTGAAGTCAACGACGAATTGACACATCTTGAAGACGCCCTTCAAACAGCAATTGACTTGCTCAAACCCGGTGGGCGCATTGGCGTTTTATCTTATCATTCGCTGGAACACCGCGCGGTCAAACGGGTTTTTGAACTGGGCACGCGCGATTGTATCGGGCCTGTGGGTCTGCCCTTATGCGCGTGTGATCGCCTGCCTGTATTGACCTTGCCGAGAAAGCGAGCTATTCGACCAAATCGGGCGGAAATCGCCCAAAATCCACGGGCACGTAGCGCAACACTTCGCCTGGCGCAACGCCTTGATGTTTTCGCTCAGCCCTGGTTATGTCATCAAGGACTACTGTCGTGACTTCAGAACCGCGCCCGCCCTGGGGGATTTATCGCTCTGGTTTTTTATCGATTATTCTCCTCGTTGCGGGATTGCTAATTTATATGTGGGGGCATGTGCAAACCCTGAGTCAGGGGCGTGAAATCGACCGGCTGAGTGAAGAGCGAAAAAATCTTTTGAACCAGCAAGAGCGACTCCTGGCACGCACAGCGAGTTTGAAGCAGAGCAAACGCATTCGCGATATTGCCGTTCGAGAATTGGGCATGGTGTTCCCAAGTGATCCACCGAAAAATTTGTATTTGAGTCGATAATGAATAACCGCTTAAGAATAATCGCGTTTTTCGGTATGGGATTCGCGCTACTTTTGGCGTTTCGGTTGGTTTCTCTACAAGTCTGGTCGGTGGAGACATACGCAGACCAGGCGCGTAGTCAGCATGTCAAGAAGCGGGTTTTACTGGCAGAAAGAGGACGCATTTTTGACCGACGCGGCCGGGTGCTGGCGACAAATCTCGAATCCCAATCGTTCTTTCTCAATCAAATATCCGATAGAGACAGCCTCCGTGCGCTCGCCGTTCGGTTTTCTCGGCAATCCGGACATGATGAGGCATCTCTCCTTGAAAAGGTAGAACGCTCGCGCTCCTTCGTGTGGCTAGCTCGTCAGGTCATCGATGCACCTACTGGATTGCCAGAAGGTATCGGGCGCATTGTTGAAATGAGGCGCAATTATCCCATGGGGACTCTGGCGGGTCAGGTATTGGGATATACCGATACCGATGGCCTGGGAATCGAAGGCATTGAACGCGCTTTTGATCCAATCTTGAGGGGCGAGCCAGGGGAGTTATCCGCACGCGTTGATGCGCGGGGGCAAATGCTCAGCACACTCGGCGCAGTTCGGCAGATGCCTAAAAATGGCGATGACATCACTCTTACCATCGATGCCGATTATCAGGCTATTGCAGAAGAAGAGTTGCTAAAAGGCATGCAGAATTACAATGCCAAAAGCGGCGTTGCCATTGTAATGGAACCTCATACGGGCGAAATTTTAGCACTGGCAAACGCGCCCTTTTACGATCCAAATGATTTTTCAAAATCAGAACTCTGGATACGACGCAATCGATCGGCAACCGATCAGTTCGAGCCGGGATCAACCTTTAAGGTTGTGGCATTTGCAGCCGCGCTCGAAGCCGGCCTGGTTGAGCCAGAAGATAAAATTTTCTGTGAAAATGGCAGAATGCGTATTGCTGGTGGCAAAATACTTCGAGACTCACATCCCAGTGGCTGGCTGACCGTGCGGGAAGTAATGGAAGAATCGAGCAATATTGGCACGGCTAAAATCGCGCGTAAAGTGAAAAAAGGGCCCTTATATCGTCAGATGCGCTTATTTGGCTTTGGCGCCAAAACAGGTGTGGATTTGCCGGGCGAAGTCGGCGGTCAACTTCGCCATCCAGATAAATGGTCGGCACGATCATTGGAAACCCTTTCCATTGGACAAGAGATCGCCGTGACCGCCCTTCAGGTCGCCGCTGCTTATAGCGCGATTGCCAATGGGGGACGATTGATGACGCCGCGTATTTTTTTGAGAGCTTCTCGCAAAGATTCCACAACGGTCGAAGGATCGCGCAGACCAATTCGAAGGGTAATATCGCCCGAAACAGCGCGCACTCTTACCAGTTTTCTCGAAGGCGTTGTCAGTCACGGCACGGGTAAAAATGCGCGCATATCCGGTTATCGGGTCGCCGGAAAAACCGGAACAGCACAACAAGTGAAAGAAGGACAACCCGGATACGATCCCAATCGCTACATTCCGTCTTTTGTGGGATTTTTGCCCGCTGAACGCCCCGAGTTGCTGTGTCTGGTGGCCATAGATAGTCCCCAAAAGATTCACTGGGCAAGTCTGGTTGCTGCACCTGTTTTTAGCAGCATTGTAAAGCGAATTTTAAGCCTGCGGCAAGCTCCTCTGCGTCACAGCGCGCCCCTGCTTGATGAACAGCCGCCGCCACCTCCACGCACCGACATTCATCTGGTGGGCCTTTCGCGGAAAGCTGCAACAGATGCCCTGAAGCGTCTGGGAATGACCTATCAAATTGCGGGCGAAGGAGACCGCGTTGTTGGACAGCATATCGACATTGAGGAAAATAATGTCTCGTTGTTTTTGGCTTCCTCGCCAATCACCACTCCCGATCACCGCACAGAGGCCAAAGGGTCTGAAGCACTTTACATGCCCGATGTGCGCGGAGCACCTGTGCGGCAGGCGGTTGCCCAATTGACACAGTTGGGGTTCCAGATCAAAATTTCAGGTAGTGGGCGGGTGATCGCACAATCGCCCGAACCGGGTGCAGCCGTAAAACCGGGAACAGTATGCACGGTCGAATGCAAACGAGAAAGTTGAGATATGCGTCTGCGAGAACTGCTATCCGACGTGCCAGATGTCGTGAGGATGCGCGGAAATAATCCCAATATCGGGGGTATTGCAACCCATTCGGGACGCGTCAAAGAAGGCGATGTATTTGTCGCGCTCAGTAGCGATGGACACTTTCCAGATCGACATCCTTTTATTTTTCAGGCGGTTCAGGCAGGTGCTCGAGCCGTTGTTGCCGAACGCGATGTCGATATAGGGGATACGGCTTTTGTTCAAACGACTAACACGCACCGTGCACTTGCACATATTGCCCGTCGTTTTTACAACAAACCAGGTGAACAGTTGAAAATGATCGGTGTTACGGGCACCAATGGCAAAACATCGACCGTCTATCTCATCCGCGCGGTGCTCGAAATGGCTGGTCTCGCGCCGGGTTTGATTGGAACCATTGAACACGACCTCGGCACAACACGCGAAACATCGCACAATTCTACGCCACAGGCACACGACTTACACCGCATGTTTCGCGCAATGGTCGATGCGGGATGCCGGTCAGCCGCGATGGAAGTGACCTCACACGGACTCGCACAAAACCGCGTGTTGGGCATTGATTATGAAGTTGCAGTATTCACTAACCTGACGCGCGATCATCTGGATTATCACAACACGCCTGACGCCTATTTGGCTGCCAAGGCACAGCTCTTTGACAATCTCAAACCAGATGCTTATGCAGTCGTCAATACAGACGACGCGGCATCAAAAATACTGATAAAAAAATGTTCGGCACACTTGTTGGGCTATGGCCGCTCAGAAAATGCGACAGTGCGCATTTTAGAGGGTAGCACATCGCTGGATGGTACGCGACTTTACTTGCAAACGCCGCACGGACAGATGGACCTGGAACTGGCACTTCGGGGCGATTTCCAGTTGTATAATGCCACTGCAGCAGTCACTGCTGGCCTCGCATTGGAAATCGAACCTGACATCATCGCAGATGCTTTGCGCGAAATTCGGATTCCAGGTCGTTTTGAAGGCATTGATTGCGGGCAAGATTTTGGGGTATTTATCGATTATGCACACGCGCCAGATGGACTGAAAAATGTGCTGCAAACCGCGCGAGCCTTTGCCCGAGGGCAACTGATTTGCGTATTTGGATGCGGCGGGGACCGCGATAAGGGCAAGCGACCTGTGATGGGCGGCCTATCTGCACGGTTGGCCGATCTGTCTGTAGTGACATCAGACAATCCTCGCACCGAAGACCCCGATGCCATCATTGCCGATATTTTGCCCGGTCTGGGGGATGCCCCGCACATCGTTGAACCCAATCGCCGACGGGCAATAGAAAAGGCCATTGCAAAAGCGCGAGCGGGCGACCTCGTGCTCATTGCGGGCAAGGGACATGAAAATTATCAGGAAATCAATGGGATTAAAAACCCTTTTGACGATCGGGAAGTTGCACGAGAAATACTCAAGTGCAAAGTGGAGTGATGGGTTATATGGAAGGATTAACACTATCAGATGTAATTGAATCGACCCATGGCCATTGGATCGGAAGAGATGATCCCTCTGCTATTGTGCCAATCGGGGTCAGTATTGATACGCGGACACTCAAACCGGGCGAAATTTTCTTTGCCTTGCCCGGTGAAAAGATCGATGGTCACCAATTTTTGGACGCTGCATTTGCCAGGGGAGCCTGTGCTGCAGTAGTCACCCGGTCTGGTGCTCGAAAATCGCGGCAGGCACTGATCGCTGTCGATGCTCCCGATTTAGCTCTGGGTGATCTGGCGCGAGTTTATCGCAGGCGTTTCGACATTCCCGTTATCGGCATTACGGGTAGCAGTGGCAAAACCACGACTAAAGATATGATCGCTGCTGTTTTGAGCACGCGGTATCGGGTTTTGGCGACACAGGGAAATCTCAATAACAGACTGGGAGTGCCGCTCACCTTATTCAACCTGTCGGCCCATTGCGATGTCGCAGTTATTGAAATGGGCATTAGCGAACGCGGCGGGATGCGCTATCTGTGTGAAATTGCGCAACCGACCATCGGCATGATAACCAATATCGGACCAGCACATATCGAGTTTTTCGGCTCTGTAGAGGGTGTGGCAAAAGCCAAAGGGGAACTTCTGGAATATCTAGACGAGTCTTCTATGACTATCTTGAATCTCGATGACCTGTTTTTGTCCAAGGAGCAAGCAAAAGTTAAGGGGAGACTCCTGGGCATTGGCATCGAGCAGATATGTCAGTTTCGTGGGGAGGGACTCAAACTGGATCAGAAGGGCTTTGGTCATTTCTCTCTACAGGGCCATTCTTTTCACCTGTCGATTCCGGGCAAGCACAATGTGTATAACGCGCTAATGGCCGCAACGGCAGGATGGGCTCTCGACGTGCCCTTACAAGATGCGGCAAAAGCACTTGAAAATTTTACGCTAACTGAATTGAGAAGTCAGGTACTGGAACACAATGGGATTCGCATGATCAACGACACGTACAACGCCAACCCCGCGTCGATGCGGGCCGCACTTGAGACCCTATCGCAAATTGAGGTGGATGGTCGGCGGATTGCAGTAGTGGGCGATATGCGCGAATTAGGAACAATGACCTATGACGCACATCGGGAATTGGGGCGCGAAGTGGGCAATCGACAAATTGACGCACTTTTCGCGCTGGGCGATCTGGCGCCAGTAGTCGTTGAAGGGGGGCGCGAAGCAGGCATAGATCAGGCGTGGGCTTATGCAGACCGGGATGCGTTAACCGGGGCATTGCAGGCTTATTTGAAACCCGGAGATTTAATGCTCATCAAGGGATCGCGCGGCATTGCAATGGAAAGAATAGTTACAGCACTGGGATTTGAAATGTAGGGCGAGGGGAACCCCCTCACCTCTTACTTTTCAACCTTATTTTATGACACTGACAAACGAACAAAGATATGATCGAACCTGGATTCTGTTGCTGCTCATTGTGGTTATGCTGGTGGGCTTTGGCACAGTAATGGTGTATAGTGCCAGTTCTGGATTGGCGCAACTGCGATTTGACAACAGCAATTTTTTTCTCAACCGCTGGGCCATTCGCATGGCCATCAGTTTGGTTGTGATGGTTCTGCTGATTCACATAGACTATCGCGTCTGGCGCAAACAGGCGCGTTTGATGCTGGCGATAGCTTTTGCTTTTTTGCTCGTGGTACTCATCCTCAAGCTACTTGGCATTGGCGGAGTGCGAGGTGCATATCGCTGGATACCGTTGCCGGGTGGGCAATTTCAACCCGCCGATATGATGCGCGTAGTTCTGGTACTTTACCTGGCCGATTCCCTGACGCGCCGTCAGGATGTAATTGAAAATTTCAAATCGGGCTTTTTACCACATGTAGTGGTAATCGGCACGGCAATGGTGATGATTTTGATACAACCCGATTTGGGTACAGCGATGGCAATTGGAGTGACCTGTGCATTGATGCTCTATCTGGGCGGTATGCGATTGCGGCACCTCATGGCGACGTTCGCAGGTCTTTTGCCCGTTCTGTATGTGATTATTTTTGTTTTTGGGTATCGTCGCGAGCGCGTGATGACATTTATATTTCCCAGCGACGATGTGCAAAATACGGGCTATCAGATCGCGCAATCCCTTCTCGCCCTGGGCAGTGGTGGATTTTGGGGCACGGGCCTGGGACAGGGCCAGCAAAAATATTTCTTTTTGCCTGAGCCCCATACTGATTTTGTATTCAGCATTGTAGGTGAAGAGCTCGGGCTGTGGGGCACCATGCTCGTTTTGATTTTGTTTTTAATTTTTGGGCGGTACGGATTTCGCACTGCCCGCACAGCTCCCGATACCTTTGGTTTTCTACTCGCTTCTGGCATTACTATTACGATTCTGATTTATGCTCTGATCAACATGGGTGTAGCTACCGGGTTGCTGCCTGTCACGGGACTTCCCCTCCCCTTTATCAGCTACGGTGGTTCATCCTTGATGTTTACACTCTCCGCGACAGGTGTGCTCATTGGTATTGGACGGGCGAGTACTCGACACAGAACCCGTCACGCACCTGCTACATCGCAAACCATTCCCCGGCACGCGATGTATAAACGACATCACCTCATCATTCCCCGACGTTGAACGATTTCAAAATGGTCTCATTCGACGCTGGAACCCGAGTGCATTTTATCGGCATTGGCGGCATAAGCATGAGCGCGCTGGCCGAGTTGCTCGCCGCACATGGATGCCTCATTTCGGGTTCTGACCGGCAGGATTCACCGCTCATCCGGCGTTTGGTCCAACTCGGTATTCCCGTGCGAATTGGTCATGCGCGCGATGCCATTGCTGGAGCCGACTGCGTCGTTTACACATCGGCGACGGATTCTGAGAATCCCGAAAGAAAAGCCGCGCGTGAAAAAGGCATTCCCCTATTGCGCCGCGCTGAATTGCTCGGTCAACTTGTGAATCCACATCCCGCGATATGCGTGGCGGGTACACACGGCAAGACCACCACAACGGCAATGATCACGACCATGCTCATCGCCGCTGGCCATGACCCAACGGCTCTTGTAGGGGGTGTGATTTCCGGCTGGGAAACCGCGTTGCACATTGGCAATGGCGTGCATTGGGTAGTAGAAGCCGATGAATACGATCGCTCTTTTTTGACATTAAAACCCAAAATTGCCGTGGTGACGGCGCTGGAAGCCGATCACCTCGACTGCTACGAAGATATGAACGACATTCGCGCGACTTTTGAACAATTTGTCAATGCCCTGCCAAACGATGGCTGCGCTGTGTTGTATGCCGACTCTCCCGAGATACGCATGCTCAACCTCGATAGGCGATACAAAAAAATGACCTTCGGTTTGACAGATGGCGACCTTCGCGCAACAAGCATTGAACAAGACGGTTTTGGGATGGCTTTTGACGTGTTTGAAAAGAATACGCGGTTGGGGCGTACGCGCCTTCAAGTGCCAGGCAAACACAATGTGACTAATGCTCTATCAGCACTTGGAGTTGGCGTGTATGTCGGCCTCAATTGGGCAGAAATCTGTGGTGGTATCGAAGCATTTCGAGGTGTTCATCGCCGGTTTGAAATGCTCGGCGAAGCGCGGGGGATCACGGTGGTTGATGATTACGCCCATCACCCCACAGAAATTGCTGCCACACTTCAGGCTGTGCGGGCGGGATGGTGTGGCCGCCTTGTAGTCGCTTTTCAACCGCATTTGTACACCCGGACGCGCGATTTTGCACCCGATTTTGCCCGAGTGTTACAACGGGCCGATCGCGTGTGGATCACCGATATTTATCCCGCGCGGGAAGAACCCATTGCGGGCGTTGACGGGAAGTGGCTTGCCGATCAGATTTCCGGCGCAAATTACGCACCTGCACTAAATGATTTAAAAGCGGCATTATTAAACGACTTGCGTGCTGGAGATCTGCTACTGGTTATGGGTGCTGGAGATATTGAAACAGTTGCCCGCGATATTTACCAAATGCTTAGAGAAATATAAGGCAATGTACGATGCACGACGCAATTTGCTCGCGAGAGAGATTCAACGCCAATGCCGGGGAAAGCTCAAGCGTGATGAATCCCTCGCCAAACACACGACATTTGGGTTGGGTGGTACAGCAGACCTCTTTTTTTCACCAGCCGATCTCAGCGATTTGACCATTGCTGTACCCCTGATCAAAGATGCCGGACTCCCGATTTTTCCGCTGGGCGGGGGAACGAATACTCTCGTGCGCGATAGCGGATTTCACGGGTTGGTCATTTCACTTACAACGGGCGCACGACGCATTGAGATTGGGGATGATGAGGGCGTCATACAGGCCGGTGCAAGCACGCAGGTGGTATCTCGTCAATGCCAGCGGGCAGGCAAAACAGGATTGGAATTTGGGTGTGGAATTCCCGGCACCATCGGCGGCGCAATATGGGGCAATGCCGGTGCTTGGGGCGGTGAAACGATGGATCAGGTGAACTGGTTGCGCGGTGTTGATCTCAGAACGAGTCGGGAAATTTACCTCGAGCAATCCGACATTTCTTTTGGATATCGACACACAGACTTGCCTGCTGATCTGCTCATTGTCGAAGCCGGGTTCCGACTTGCAGAAGGCGATCCCAAAACCATTGCCGCCGAGATGAATCGCATGTTGGCAGAGCGCAAGAGCACGCAACCGCTGTCAAACCGCAGTTCAGGGTGCATTTTTAAGAATCCACCAGGTCATTCTGCGGGAGCACTCATCGATAGTGCCGGATGTAAAGGGATGTCGATAGGTGCAGTGAAAGTTTCGGATGTACACGCCAATTTTATGGTCAACCTCGGTGGGCATTCCACCGAAGATGTACTCGCGCTGATCGCGCGGGTTCAAAAGCGCGTTTTTCAGGTTCACAAAATCGAATTGGAGACAGAAGTAAGGATATTGGGTGAATAATGATCTTTTCTCAGGAGGGTTTTATGTCTGAGTATAAACCAATCTATATATCTCACAGGTCTAAAAATATAGAGGACGCGATGAATACGACTCTGTACACAACGCCTGCACCGCAGAAACGTCCGCGAAAATTCGCGCGTTGGGTAATTGTTATGACACTGATGAGCCTGCTGGGTGTGGGCATCCAAAATGCCTATTCATCGCTGACAGATTCAGATTTCTTTCTCATGACACATATTCGGGTCCTCGGCAACTCTCTGATGTCTGAAACTGAAGTCGTGGCTCTTTCGCAATTGCAGGTAGGTACAAATCTTTTTGCCTGTGATATAACATCTGTAACAGAACGTGTGGCACAACACCCGATGGTCAAAAAAGTGTTGCTACACAGAGAACCACCGGAAACACTGGTCATTAGCATTGAGGAACGCCAGCCTGTTGGACTGTTGAACACGCCCAATGGTTTGATGGGGCTGGATGAGTCTGGCAAAATTTTCCTCCTGTCCCCTGCGGCGCAGGTGGATTTGCCCATTCTAACGGGTATTGATTTGCAACGAGATAAGGATGGCTCCTGGGCAAGTGCGCTGGCGAAATTTGTGACGGTATTGCAAATCCGCACACCGGCGTTCTGGCGTGAAATTTCAGAAATTTGCACGGATAATCCCCATTCTGCTACGGTTTATCTGGTGGCTGATGATCTGGCCCTCAGAATGCGTTTAGAAAACCCCGAAAAGCAGATTCGGAATTTCCGGGCCTACACCCAGGCCTCATCTAGACTTGGCACAGACCTCGCGTATATTGACCTGCGCTATCGGGATCAAGTAATCGTGGGAAGGCGGTAGTAGTTCATTAGTGAAAGGGACCCACACGATGGATCGGATTGTTGGACTCGATATTGGCTCCACCAAGATCTGTGTTGTTGTAGCTGAAGTGGACGACGATGGCACGCTCAAAATCACGGGATTGGGCAGCAGTCCCTCCCAGGGCCTCAAGCGCGGTGTGGTGATCAATGTGGAAAAGACCGTGCAATCTATCCGTGTAGCTATAGAAGAAGCGCAGGAAATGTCGGGCACGCGTATCGGTGCTGTTTATGCGGGCATTGCTGGAGATCATATTCGCAGCGTGAATACGCGAGCGGTTGTGGCCGTTTCGGGACCGGACAATGAGATTACAGCTAATGATGAAGAACGTGCGATTGAAGCAGCCAAAGCGGTATCTATTCCCATGGATCGAGAAATTGTTCATGTGCTGCCGCAGTCTTTTGTAGTTGACGATCAGCCCGGCATTAAAGACCCCATAGGCATGTCGGGTGTGAGACTCGAAGTCGATGTACATATTGTAACCGGCGCAGTAACTTCAGCGCAGAATATCTGCAAAAGTATCCGTCGTGCAGGTGTAGAGGTGGTGGATCTGGTGCTTGAACCCATTGCTTCGAGTTATGCGGTATTGACACCTGACGAAGAGGAAATGGGCGTGGCACTGGTCGATGTAGGAGGTGGCACGACCGATCTGGCGGTGTTTTACGATGGTGCTATTCGCCATACAGCTGTTGTGGGATTGGGGGGGGCAAATGTGACAAACGATATGGCTATTGGTTTGCGCACGCCCTGGAAACAAGCCGAATCCATGAAACGAGAAAGCGGCTGTGCATTGCAATCGCTGGTCAAGCCCAACGATATGATCGAAGTGCCGGGTGTTGCCGGAAGACCTTCTCGCAAGGTGTCCCGGACAAAAATGGCCGCGATTATTGAGGCGCGTATGGAAGAAATTTTTGGACATATAAATCAGGAGATTCGCCGCACCGACTATGCCGACTTACTGGGGGCGGGCATCGTGCTCACAGGTGGGGGTTCAATGCTCCAGGGTTGTGCTGAACTGGCCAAAGAAATTTTTGACTCACCCGTGACTATTGGCAAACCCCGAGGGATAACGGGACGAGCCAATACCGTGAGTGAACCGCTCTATGCCACCGCTGTTGGGCTGGTGCAATTTGGGCTATTTCACCAAAATGGCAATTTTATATCCGATGACGGCGTTTTTCACAATTCAATTTTTGGTCGTATGAAAAACTGGGTTCAGAATTTTTTTTAAAAGCTTCATCTTTAACGTTGTGTTCTAATCGTCGATAGTCAATCGATTTCTACGGTGTTTTAACAGGGGGTTCTCATGGTAACTTTTTCAATTGTCGACGCAGATAGCCAGGCCAAAATCCGGGTCGTAGGCGTTGGGGGATCAGGTGGTAATGCGATCAATCGCATGATTGAGTCGGGATTGCAGGGCGTTGAGTTTATCGCCATCAACACCGACGAACAAGATCTCGAACTTTCACAGGCGCCTAATTGCATTCAAATTGGGCGCAATATCACAAAAGGGTTGGGCGCGGGTGCCAATCCCGAAATTGGCGCAGAGGCCATTGAAGAAAATCGCGACGAGGTCGCCGAAGCATTGGCCGAATCCGATATGGTTTTTGTGACCGCTGGCATGGGAGGCGGCACGGGCACGGGTGCAGCGCCCACCGTCGCCGAAATTGCTCGCGATGCAGGCGCGCTCACTGTGGGCATTGTGAGTCTGCCATTCAGAATGGAAGGCATGCCGCGCATGCGCAATGCGCAAGCGGGTATTGATTCCTTGAAAAGAGCTTCGGATACGGTGATTATTATACCCAATCAGCGGCTTTTGGAAATCAGTTCAGAAGATACAACGCTGACAGAGGCATTTATCATCGCCGATGATATTTTGTTGCAGGCCACGCGGGGTATTTCCGATTTGATCACCATACCCGGCGAAGTGAATCTCGACTTTAATGACGTGCGTACGGTGATGCAAGCTGGCGGCGATGCGCTGATGGGTACGGCCGAAGCTTCTGGCGAAAACCGGGCACTCACAGCAGCCGAAAAAGCATTGAACAGCCCATTGCTCGACAATGTATCTGTTGCAGGTGCTCAGGGGGTGCTGGTAAATATTTCAGCCAGCAGCGAACTGAAGCTGTTTGAAATGGATAAAGCTGTGAATCTCATTACTGATGCCGTGGGTCACGAAGCCAATATTATATGGGGCACAGTACTCGATGATAATCTCGGGGACGAATTGCGCGTCACAGTTATTGCCACGGGCTTTAATACCGGATCACCATCGAACACCAATGGGTCCGGTGCGAACTTTTCTTTCTCGAAATCCATACCCGACGAGCCTGCTGTCAGCACAGATATTCCCGCCTTTATACGCAAAATTGAATCTGAGAATACTGAGCTTGATACACAGGAAGAGTCCGAGGAAAAATTCGAGAAAAAATTCGAGAAAAAACCCGAAGAAAAACCCGAAGAAAAACCCAAAATCGACACCATATCCCTAAACGATCTACAATACCCTACATTTCTTCGCAGACAATAGGAAGGATAAAAATAAGACGTGAGACGTAAGACGCAAGACGTAAGCTCCCCCTTGCGTCTCCCCCAACAACAGGCATATCTCTACGCAATTTCTGCCGTCTTTCTGTGGTCAACGGCGGCCACGGCATTTAAGCTGTCACTGCGCGTTTTAGATCCCATTCAACTTTTGTTCTACGCTGTACTTGCGTCGTCCATTGTTCTGGGCCTGATTATAGTGGTTCAGGGCAAATGGTCAGCGGTTTTTTTGTGTACGCGACGGCAGTATTTGCAATCCCTCGGATTGGGGTTGCTCAATCCATGTGCTTACTATCTGGTGTTGCTGCGCGCTTACGACCTGCTGCCTGCGCAGGAAGCACAACCTCTGAACTACACCTGGGCAATAGCGCTGGCACTGTTGTCCATTCCCCTTTTAAAACAAAAACTGACCCTGTGGGATGTGATCGGCGGGACTGTGAGTTATGCGGGGGTATTTGTGATTTCTACTCGGGGCGATATAATGGGATTTCGATTTTCCAATCCCCTGGGAGTGGGACTGGCTCTTTTCAGCAGCTTTTTGTGGGCACTGTACTGGATCTTCAACAAACGGGATACACGAGACCCGGTTGTGGGAATGTTTTTGAATTTTGTTTTTGCATTGCCTTTTGTGCTGACAATCTGCATCGTATTTTCAGATCTACGGATCAATATACAGGGATTAGGCGGCGCTATTTACGTCGGATTATTTGAAATGGGCATCACATTTGTTCTGTGGTTGTCAGCGATGAAGCTTACTGATCACACGGCGCGAATCGGAAATTTGATCTTTTTATCCCCATTCTTATCACTCGTCTTTATCCACTTTTTGGTGGGAGAAGACATATTGCCCTCCACTTATATCGGGTTGACGTTGATCATCGCGGGCTTGATAGTGCAGCAAAAAAAGCCCGAGAGCGTTGTCTGAACCGCTTTACACACCACACATTTGACATTAGTTTAATCCGACTCTACAACGACTGATGATCAAGGAGGGTTTATGTCTGAACGTCCGAATATCCTGATTTTGCACAGTGACGAACACAGTTTTCGTTTTTTGTCGGCACGCAGCCGTGAGCGGGGTGGTGAACCCTGTCACACGCCCACATTGGACGGTTTGATCGCACAAGGCGTCAATTTTGACGCGGCCTATTGTCAGATGCCTCTGTGTACACCAAGCCGTATATCAATGCTGACAGGGCGACACGCCCATCGGTGTGGCGCGTGGACCAATGGGTCGATTTTAGATCCCGATTTGCCAACTTTTGGCAGTCATTTTCAAGCCAATGGATATAAAACAGCGGTCGTGGGCAAAACCCATTTGGGTGGATCTTTGCAACACGCCGGATTTGGCGCTCGGCCCTATGGCGACTTCGGTGGTCCCTGTTCCCATCAGCCCGACCCATTAAACAAAACAGGAGATGGTTTGCGGACGCGCACAGTTGATGCGGGAATCAGCGAGGTCCCCGAATCACTCTTACAAGAAAATATGATTGCGCGCGAATCGCTTGCGTGGCTGCGCGAACATCGCCATGCCAATCCCGACAAGCCGTGGCTGGTCTATACATCATTTAGCCGCCCGCACTTCCCACTAACCGCGCCGAAGCGATTTTTTGACCGCTATTACCCCGAAGGGGTGACACCACCCTGGGTGCGCCGCACCGGCGATAGTGCCGACCATCCGATGACTGTGGGCGCGATCAGGGGATTTCGGACCGAAGAGATTGCCGAAGATGAAATGATGAAAGCACGCGCAGCTTATTTTGCAGCGGTCGATTTTCTGGACGAAATTTTGGGCGATTTTCTAACTTTACTCGACCGCGATGGATTTTTGGATAACACAGTCATTGTATATACGTCCGATCACGGAGAACTGGTGGGCGAACACGGGATATGGTGGAAAAATACATGGCACGAAGCCGCCGCTCACGTGCCTTTTATCTTTTCGCTCCCCGAACACCGCAACGGGAGCCTGAACGCGCGAGAAATACGCACACCCGTAAGCCTCGCCGATCTCTTCCCCACACTTTGCGGATTGGCGGATCTAAATTGTCCAGATGGATTGGATGGGGTGGATTTGACGGATGTACTAAAAGGAGAAACGAGTCCCGCGCTCGATAACCGCACAGGCGTGATTACCGAATCACCAAATCCGCGCTGGGGCAAAGGCACAGAGTTTCGGATGATTCGCTCCAAAAAGTATAAGTATATCGCATTTCGAGATTGTGAAGACCTCGCCTTCGATATGGAAACCGATCCCGACGAGCAACGCAATTTGCTAAAACATGATCCCGACAATGCCGACTTAAAAGCATTGCGAGAAGCGGTACTGGATGGATTTGACTTTGCCAAAGTAGAAGCCCTGCGCGAAAAGCAAACCGCTGAATTGCGCGCCAAATATCCAGCGCGAGTAAAAATGCAAACCCCCAATCAAATTCTGCGGGGCGACGGCAAATTGGTCGAAGTCGATACACCTCTGTACGCGTCCAAAGTAATCAGCGATGATCTCTCACGAGACTTTGACGATTATCCCGGTCAGTAAAAGCCGCTGTGAAATTGAGTGCGTTAGGATTTTCCGTAAAAGAAATGATCGGCGGTATTACCTATTGGCAAGAAGAGGGATATCCAGTAGTATCAGGCGTTTAGGACCTGATCTGAGCTTGTATAAGCAAGTGCTCGAAGATGCGATCGAAGATGGTATTGGGCATTTTTTCGGGATGAAATTGTACGCCAATAATGCGACCATCTCGCGTTTCGATACCTTCTATAACTCGATCTTCACTGCGAGCACTTATATTGAGTTCTCCCCCAACTGTCTCGAGTCCTTGCAGGTGAAAGCTATTGGTCGTACATTCGATCTTGTCCAAAATGGTTGCGAGATGGGAGTTAGGCTCAAGCGAAACCGTGTGATAAACGGGATCTTCGGTGCGCCTGGGTGAATGAGGATCGACATCGCATTGTATTTGAATATCGGCATAGATCGTGCCGCCAAATTGAGCATTGATAAATTGCATGCCATAGCAGATGCCCAAAACGGGCATCTGTTTTTTTTGTGCGTATTCAAAAGCGCGAATATCATTTTCATAGCGCGTAGAAGCAACCGGGGGCAGGTCTTTGGGCAACTTGCCAACCAAACCTTCGGTAATACCGGGACCGCCTGTGATAATCAGGCCGTTGAGCAGAGCGAACAGCGGTGCGAGGGTTTCTGGTTCCTCTGTCATAGGCAGAATGAGAGGACAACCACCCGCGCGTTCTACCGCAATCACATACTCGTGATCTAGCGATTGCTGTTTACTTTTGGAAAGAAAGCTGGTCGTGATACCGATTATCGGACGTGACATTTTAAAAATTGGGTAGAATTGGCAACGCTTTTTGCTTGATGAATGCACAAATATGTAACATCATGAAATGAAGAACAAGATTAAAATAAAGAACTTGAACAGGAGGCGGAAATGGACGCGGGAGATAGAGCGGCTGTTGAAGCCGCATGGAAGAACGGCGTAGGCGTCTTGCACAACCTGCTCTTGCAAGATGAACTGGATGCAATCCGCCGTGAGTTAGAACAGGCGTACCTGGATCTGGATATGGGACCGGGAGAACCCGGCAGCCGGGACAGCCTGCGAAATGAACCGCTGTTAAATTACCCCGCTCTGGGCAGATTATTTTCCCATCCCCGCATTCTGGGGATCGTATCGGCGATCCTGGATGAGCCGTGCCCTTTTCTATTGCAAATGAAAACCAACCGATACACGCCAGAACACAAAGGCGTGGGACGGCACTCAGATGGCAGCCCGACGGAACTCGCCGCGCCCTTTCAGTGGGTGGCAACGATGATTTATCTGGACGATATCGCCATCAACTCCGGGGCGTTGACCTACGTTCCAGGCACGCATCTGTATCACTTTGCCTCTGCGTGCGACCCGGGCCGAATACTCCCGACAAAGGAAGATATCCAATCGGGCGACTACACTCCAATCGAACTGAAAGCGGGCAGCGTCGTTTTTCGCGTACCTGAGGTCTGGCATGGCGTAGTGCCCATCCATCGGTTGCGGCGATATATCACCGGTTTGTACACATCTCGAAAAAAGGGAAATGCGCCGATCAAAGAGCAGATACAGGGGGTCCGAAAAAGCCGCAAACAAATCCCCAAGACATCCATACCCGAACACGTCAGAGAATACTGGCAATATTGATCAGTGGATCAACCCAAAAAGCGGTTCAGCACATTCTTTGTAATCGCCGAAATCGACTCATCTACCGGAAGAGAACTCGGATAACTGATCGACCCCACCGAAAACACCTCTCCCCCGCTCCCGGTGCGGTGATACACGATCTCCGCGCCTCCCTCATCGGGGTTTAAGCCTTTGGCCAGCAGTTGTGCGTTTTTTGGCGAACTCTCTGTCATCTTATCCGTTTCGTGTCCCGATGCACCGCCCGGGCACCGCATATGCAGACACTTCTCGCCAAAAATATCTCCCGTCTTCAGCCCTGTCCCTTCAAAGAACTCGTGTGCCCCATCCACCACCCGATAAGGCGCGCCAGTCATAATACCCGTCTCCGAACAGGTTACACCCAGCAGATTCGCCTCTGACTCGTGAAACAAATGGAATCGACTCTCCAATCCCAACTTCTGTAGATGGCTAAATCCCCCACCTTTATCTCCATTTCGCACCACCATCGTATATTCATCCGCAAACACCACCTCGCAATTCAGACCATTTCCACCCAGATACATCAGCTTGCCGCCCCGCTCAAACACCCAGGTCTTCAGCTTGTAATACATATCCGCAGACCAATACTCCGGATGCGTGCTGATGATCAATACCCGGTAATCGTCCAAATTCAATACCCCGGAATGGAACTGCGTCTCCGCATAAAAATCGTATTCATATCCCTCCCGCTCCAACCACCCCAGCAACCGCCACTCCGCCGGGGCCACATGGCAATTCGACCTTCCCTCAATCGGATCGGTAATCCGTTCCTCCTCGGCAATAAAATTGATCGGCTCAGGCCGGTCGAACGACAGCGGGGCATATTCCTTTGAAGTAAAAAGCAAATGCCTGGGATCCGTATATCGCTTGAGATCCATTCGCGCATTCACGGTGGGCCTGGGCGGAAATTTCTCCGCGTGGATGTAATTGCTGCGCCCCCCAAAATTATTATACGCATTCCAGTTTATATTCGACGCCAGCACTGCAACGTCGGCACTCGGCTTTGCCGGTGCGACAATCCACGGAAACGAAAAAAATACACCTGACTCTGTTTTGGCGTGCAGATAATACAATCCCGATCGTTCGGGTGCTGTTATATATTGCTTGTGTGTCGGGCTGGTATAACCCTGTGCATTCCATTGAATACCGGTCTGCGTATAATCCCCATCCGGCGTAACTTGCATCGTCGCCCGGGGACCGTGTTCATCGTACCAACCAATTGGACGCACCAACTCTTTCTGCCACCCATACCGCCACAGCGACAGCTTGTAAGCCTCCACCGCGTGTACCCTGAACTCTGACGACTGTCCGGACTGTACCCACTTTGGCCACATATATCCCAGCAGCCCATCGGTCAACAGCCGGAACTGATAGAGGACCTTAGTCGGTATCTCAAGCGGTACTGTCTTAAAGCCATAACCCGGCTTGTAAAGTGTCACTCTATACTTGCCGGAAGGCAACTCCGCATAAACCGCTCCAGTCGCCCGCGAACGCGCCTCAAATGACCCCGCCTCGCCTTCAAACTCCAGCAGCACCTCCGGCACTGCCACATATCGCTCATCGCTCACATATCCAATCAGCATATTGTTCCCTTCTATTCAGCGATCTATCCGGCGCGTGCCTCGCTGAACAAAGTGTATTCGCCCATCAGGTCAGATCCCCACACGCTCAAAATAGAAAATCCGCCCATCGTACGTCCCTACAAACAAGCCCCCGTCCACCACACAGGGAGGTGCTGTAATTGGCGATCCGAACACCACGCGGTCCCTGCATTCACCGGAATCGGCATCTAAGACGTACAAACACCCATCACATCCGCAAATTAGAAGACAATCCTCGAAATGGACCGGCGCAGCTAAAATGCTCCGCACGCCTCTGCGATAGGGAACCATATCCAGCAGATCGATCTCTGTCTGGAACCGCCACAGCAACGCCCCGGAATTGAAATCAAAACAGAGGGCCTCTCCCTCCGGTGTGGTAGCGTAGATCAGGCCATCCCGCACGAGCAGTCCAGTTGGATACCCGGCCGGGAGAATCGGCCTGTCCCAAACGACCTCCCCCGAAATCGCCCGCAACGCGGTTAAATGCGACGAGTCTCCCCCACTTACCAGCAGATCCCCAGCCACAACCGGCGTGGGATATGGATACTCAACCCCTATCTGTTGTTCCCACACCACATTTCCGCTTTGCCGGTCCAGTGCCATCAGTCCCCGCCGCTGCAGGAGCAGAATAAGCAGGTCCTCATAAACCTGAGGGCTTGCGTAGCACGCCCAATTATCGCTGTCTTCAACAGGTACATACCACTGCTGCTCTCCCGTCTTCAGATCAAAAGCTACGTAACCGGCCTTTGCCCCTGCGTACAACGTCCCATCTGCAATAACCGGAGACGTATAAATCCAGCGCTCGGGATACCCGGGCAGATTCGCATGCCACAGCAGGCGGCCCGACGTCTCCTCCAGCGCATGCACCCGCCCGGTAACTGACACAGCCGCGCAGATGCCATCATCTACAGCCACGCTGTTTTTCACCGTCGCATCCGTGCGTGCATGCCACACCAGATCCCCACTACCCACCTCAATACAACATATCCCGCTGCGTGTGGGATACCCCTCATCTCGCAAGCTCAACAGCAGCCGATCGCCTGCAGACACGGGTGCAGCCCGATGCAGTCCTCCTATAAGTCGCTGCTCCCAGCGCAGGCGCAGTCCTATTTCGTCAAATGCAATCTCTACCGGCGTATCCTCAGAGGGTAGCGAAACGCCAGTGGATTTGTGCGCACGGAGTTCTACTCCCGCCCCCTCCTCTCCGAACCGCAAGACGCGGTAGCCCTTCGGCGACGTATCGATCCCACCAAAACAGAACGGCGGGGTTGCGGCCACAACCATCTCTTTATAAGAGAATACCTTGCTGGAATGCCAGTGCCCGTGCAATACCAGATGGACATTATACTGGCTCAACGCCTCCAAAAATGAAATCGGCGGAGGCGTGTGAATCACCACTACGATCTCCCGGTCCGCAGGCTGTAACTCCAAATCCGCCCAAAACCACGTCTCTTTCCGTTCCTGGTCCTCAGACGAAAAAAACGACTGTTCGTTGGGATAAAATACAAAGTGGCGTCCCCCCCAATCAAAGCTGTAATACGAGGGACCGAGCACCGCTTCGAAATGCCGGGTAAACGTATAGCCCCCCTGTGAGACTCCCTCGTGGCGTTCCTCATTCCCATCGTGCCCGCCGAACAGCGGGAACACCGGCGTCGAAACCGTCTCAATTGCCTCGCGGAAACGGTACAATTCTGCAAGCTCTCCCCTATTCGTGAGATCTCCACTCGCCACAATCAGATCCGGACTGGCTTCCCGGACAAGTTGCTGTAGTGCCTCGGCAAGAACCTCTCCAGATGTCAGCATATCCCCTTCCGTCACAACGTGTGTATCGGTAATCTGCACAAGCGTAAACTCCCGTGCAGCCCGCTCAGGCGCAGGCTCAAGCCCAAAATCCACCCCATCTTGCGTGCCCATCCAGTTCCGTGTAGAAGAGTAAAACCCCGATGTTGCCCGAAAACCATCCGGAACGGTCACAAAGACAAACCGGTGCGCCTCCGGTTCCACCGCAAGCGCGTACCGGCCCCCCTCGTCCGTCTGCACAACCCGCTCCCCATTGGAGACCAAAACGCCGCCCAGACCGCGTCCAGACGGATCTTCCATCACCCTGCCTCGAATTTCAATCGCCATAGTGCACCTCTTTGTTCGCAGTTATAGGCAAAATACAATATTCACACCCCGAGGCAAAACAAACAATGATTGCCTGCCATATAAAGATTGTGCATAATAGAATCAGAATCCAATATGTAACCCTCACAAAGGATGGAAAATGAGTGATAGACCGAATATTTTGTGGTTATCCTTAGAAGACACAAGCCCGAGATTTGGGTGTTATGGCGATGAAGTAGCGCGCACGCCAAATCTCGACAAACTGGCATCGGAGGGATGCCGGTACCCCAATGCATTTTCAACGGCGGGCGTATGCGCGCCAAGTCGCTCGGCGATTATTACAGGCATGTATCAAACGGCAATTGGCTCGCAGCACATGCGCACGCGCCACACCAATGCGCACGCACCGCAAATGCCCACGCCCTATGATGCAGTACCCCCACATTATGTCAAATGTTTTCCAGAATATTTGCGGATGGCCGGGTATTACTGCACGAACAACACAAAAACCGACTATCAATTTACCCCGCCAATTACTGCCTGGGATGAATTGAGCGCACAAGCCCACTGGCGCAACCGTCCCGATGGCACGCCCTTCTTTGCGGTATTTAATCGCACCGTAACGCACGAAAGCGGCATGTGGCCCGAGAAACGCCCAGAAGTAGAGACCGATCCAGATACAGTCACATTACCGCCCTATATCCCCAACACGCCCAAAGCGCGACTATCATTAGCGCGGCATTACGACAATATCGCCGACAACGATGCGTGGGTTGGCGAAATGCTACAGCAATTGGAAGACGATGGATTGGCAGACAACACAATAGTATTCATCTGGAGCGATCACGGCGAAGGACTACCTCGCGCCAAGCGCTGGCCCTATGATGCGGGCATTCGCATACCGTGCATCGTGCGCTGGCCGGGCAAATTGGAACCGGGCAGCGTCAATGAGCGGTTGGTGAGCATGATCGACCTTGGCCCGACCGTACTATCACTCGCCGGCGTACAAATCCCAGCCCACCTCCAGGGCCAACCCTTTGTGGGACCACAGGAAAAAGACCGGGATTACATATTCGCAACGCGGGATCGATACGACGAATCTTATGACATGATGCGCGCCGTGCGGGATAAGCGATTCAAATACATACGAAACTACATGACGGAAAACCCGTATTTATTGTGGATCCCCTATCGCAATCGGCATCCCGCATTGCAGGAAATGTGGCGGCTCCATCTCGCGGGCGAATTGGAAGGTGTACAAAATGTGATGTTTCAAAAACGCCCCGTAGAAGAATTGTACGACACGGAAAACGATCCATTTGAAGTCAACAATCTCGCAGACGATCCCGCACACGCCGAAACTTTGAACCGCTTGCGCGGAGCACTGGACGACTGGCGCGAAAAATACGATGTATGGGGCGATGTGCCCGAAGATCAGATGGTATTTCGCATGTGGCAAGGAACAGAGCAACCGCAGACCGAATTACCGGTTTTTGTACCGATATGCGAAGAAAGCCCCGGGCGAGAGGCCGCGCCCGAAGGTGGAACTTTTAAAGGTCCGATAATCGTACAATTTTACTGCGGCACACAGGGCGCGTCAATGGCGTATCAACTCCCAGGCGATGAACACTGGCGATTGTACACCGAATCCATTCCTCTGCCAAAAGGCGAGACCACCATTCGCGCAAAAGCTATTCGAATAGGATACAAAGAGAGTGAGGAAGTGGAAGCGAATTTTGTCGTAACCTGACCGCGAGGGCTGGTTTTTCTAAACAGGAGGTACATAGTGCGCAGGATGCAAATACTGAATAACAGCATTTCAGCACATGCTTTACTGCTCTTATTAGTAGGTGTGGCGGTGATCTCTACATCGCATGCACAGGACCTCATGGAGCGATTGCGAGAACGTATGGTAAGGACACAAATTGAAAACCGAGGCATCAAAGACCCCGCTGTCCTGGAAGCGATGCGAAAAGTGGAACGCCACCAGTTTGTGCCCGAGTCTTATGCGTCACGAGCGTACGGCGATCATCCATTGCCCATCGGCGAAGGACAGACCATTTCTCAACCGTATATTGTCGCACTAATGACCGAAGTGTTGAATTTGAAGGAATCGGATAAAGTGCTGGAAATCGGAACGGGTTCGGGATATCAGGCGGCGGTCCTGGGCGAATTGTGTGACAGCATCTACACCATAGAAATTGTAGAAGTACTGGGCAAGCGCGCCGCAAACTTGCTCAACACATTGGGATATGAGAATATCGAAGTGAAAGTTGGCGATGGGTACAAAGGATGGCCAGAACACGCGCCTTTTGATGCGATTATTGTGACGTGTTCACCAACACAGGTACCCCAACCCCTTCAAGACCAACTCGCCGAAGGTGGACGCATGGTAATCCCAGTTGGAAAACGCGATGCACAAGAACTCGTGCTATTGACCAAGCAGGAAGGCAAATTGCAACAGCAACACATTATACCTGTCAGATTCGTGCCAATGGTAGATTCCACTGGCGCGACGTATTAGACTCACCCCTCACCTATCAATCCACTTATACGCAGCTTTTGAATTCTTCCAGAAGAACTTCTCCATCGCTTCTGGTCCCTTGTTCTCAATATAATGGGTGACAATACTGAGCACGGTCTCATAGGGTGCTGCGCGTTCGCACACGAGCCAATTGCTACCATAGACCAGGCGATCTTCACCAAAAGCATGCCATAACACATCGAGCGTAGGCACATAATAAGCCGGATCGTCGGGGGCGGGTTGTTGTGCTGCGCGTTCAACCATACCAGACACCTTGCAATACACATTGGAGTATTTAGCAATAGTCTGAATACCCTGCACCCATTCGGGATCGGGCGCTTCACCCGTTACCTCAACATGCGCCACATGGTCGATAACAATGCGCAGACTGGGGATTTGCTCGGCAATAACAGCATTGATGGGCAACTGTTTGCCATTGGTCATCAAATCGAGTTGCAAATCGCGGTCGGCCAATTTTTGGAGTTGTGGCATAAGAGCGTCTTGATCTTCCAAACTACCCCGCTGAAGACCCAGACGAATCCCGCGATAGAGCGGATCGGCTGAAAAGCGGTTGAGATTCTTCTCAAAATCTTCGGTCTTGGGATCCAGGCTACCAACAAAGCCGACAATACAGGGATTATCTGCTGCGAGATCCAGAATCCACTGATTGTCTTCAACGAGCTTGCTGGCTTCAACCACAACCGTACCCGTCACCCCCATCTTTTCGGTGCGTTCAACAAAGTGTTGCGGCAAAATGGGGCGATAGAGCAATTCATTGTCTTCGGGCGGCCAGGGAACGCCGCCAGGTCGCGTCGTGTCATAAAAATGAACATGTGTATCAATGATCATAGACATATCCTTTCCGATCAAAATTATTTAATTCCCGACATTTTTCTCAGCACTTCGACAATAGCGGAATTATCCTGTTCTGCAAGACCGAGCGCAACGCCCGTGCGCAAAAGTTGGGCGTGAAGCCCGGTTACGGGCAATGGTGTCTCCGTGCGCGCGCCGAGGTCAAGGATGAGTTCCACATCTTTTAAGTGCTGATCCAATGCAGCCTGAGTGGTAAAATCTCCGGTGATCATTTTTTCGCCTTTAATATCCATCACGCGAGAATACGCGCCACCCATCTTAAAAACATCGAGCAAAACATCGATATCCACCCCTGTTTTTTGTGCGAGAACAAGCCCCTCGGCCAATACGAGACGGTTGAGACCGAGCACGAGATTGACAATGAGTTTGGCTTCCGCACCTTTGCCCGAAGGTCCCATGTGAAAAGTCTTAAGGGAAAAAGCTTCAAAAATATCCGTACACAACTCAAAAACGGGTAACGTGCCACCGACCATCACGAGAACATCCGATTCTCGCACCTGCTTGCTGGAGCCGAGAATGGTCGCATCGAGAAAGCGAATGCTTCTGCTTTCAAGACGTTTGGCAAGCGCAGTTGACATCTGCGGATCGGCTGTGGTCGTATCCACTATAATTGCGCCGGGAGATGCCGCAGACAAAACGCCCCTCGCGCCTGTAACCACATCGTTGACAACATAAGAGTCGGGAAGCGAAAGAACGATTCGACGCGCTTTATCGGCGACATCGGCTGGCGATTTGCAGGGCGTAAAACCGTCGCCTTCATGTGCTTTTATTCTTTCGGGATCAATATCATACCCCGCAATTTCTAAACCTTTGTCGCGAAAGCGTTCCACGAGTGCGGACCCGACGAGTCCAAGTCCGATAAGACCGAGCATGGGACCTCCTGTAAAAAAATAATAAAACCGTATTATGCACGGCAGATAATATGTCAAATCTTAAAACAAACGAGACCAGTGCTTACAAAAATACTGTACAATCAGATTCTTGCCAAATAAGAAAATAGTGTTGAATCCCTGCGGGCATTGTTTATCTTAAGACCATAACAATATGCCCAAAAACACTCACAACAGGAGCTATAAATGAGTCTGGAACCCATTCAAACACCGGATATAGAACGCCCACCAAAAGCATTGATCGACGCGTTATCACATATTGGCAGCGCTACAGCCAGTGGAGAATTATTCAAGCTGGGTATCCGCAATGCCCAGATTTTGGGTCCCCTTCCCCGAACGCCGGGCAAATCAATTTGCGGCCCGGCACTAACGCTACAATTTATGCCCAAACGAGAAGACTTGCATTCATCGGGTGAATATCAGGGACCGGAAAGACAATTGCATCGCCACGTGTTGTATCACACACAGCCAGGCGATGTGGTCGTAGTCGATGCTCGAGGCGACTTGAGCAGTGGCGTTTTTGGCGAAATGATGCTGACCTATTTCTGCGGGCAGGGCGGTTGTGGTGCGATTGTCGATGGTTGTATTCGCGATTTTCCCCACGCCAGGGAATTAAACCTCGGCTTATGGCTTAAAGGAACAACGCCCAATTTTCACGCGCAAACCAATATTTTCCCCCACGCTGTGAATGTCCCGATAGCGTGTGGTGACACGCTTGTAATGCCTGGCGATATTATTATTGCCGACGACGACGGCGCCGTAGTAGTACCGATTAAACTCGCGCCTGAATTGGCAGAAAAAGCGACCGAACACGCCGAATGGGAAGTCTTTAGCCGAATGAAACTCGCCGAAGGCGGCGACCTGCGGAAATATTATCCACTGACAGATGAAGCGCGGGTTGAATATGAAGCGTGGCAAAAAGAAGAGAGAAGTTAGAAGAGTGAAGTGTGAAGTAGGAAGAGTTGTAGCGGCGACCCGTTGTAAACCGCTCGTGGTCGCCCACTGGCACTGGTACACCGCGGGGACGGCGCGGGGTGGACTTCTTACTTCTCACTTCTTACTTTTTACTTTCGCATGTCTGGCCGCGCCTAAAATCCCCGCATCATCTCCCAATTCAGCAGAAACAATCTGCACATGTTCTTTTACACCAACAGTACCGCGATCCCAAAAAGTTCGCATTGCCGGATCAAAAATCCAATCACCCGCCTGCGCCAATCCGCCTGTTAGTGCAACGCGATCCACATTCAATACATTCACCAGACTCACCAGCCCCACACCGAGGAAAAACCCTGTCTCCTCAAACATCTGCATCGCAAAATCATCACCCGCCTCTGCCGCTTCAAAAATAACCTGTGTGGTCAAACCCTCGGCTTTCAGAGACGTCTCCGGCTTTTCCCCTTCAAGTCTTTCCAACGTACGGCGCACCATAGCCGTGGCAGATGCATACATCTCCAAACATCCAAAATTGCCACACGGACAGCGCGGCCCATTGTGGTCCACTGTAATATGCCCCACCTCGGCCGCATTGCCATTAAACCCGTGCATAACCCGTCCCTCGCTAATCCATCCACCGCCAACTCCTGTACCCAGAGTCACGCACAAAAAGTGATCAACACCTCGACCTGCTCCCAGCCATTGCTCGCCATAAGCAGCCAAATTTGCATCATTATCCACCACCACGCCCAGACCGAGCAGCGCCTCCAGGCGATCCTTTAACCGCACACCGTGCATACACTGTAAATTCTCGGGCGATATGATCACACCTTCAAACGGATCTAAAGGACCTGGCGCACCAACCCCGACACCCTGCACTTCATCCAGTGAAATCCCGCCATCCCGCGCAGCCGCACGCGCACATTCAACAATGCCTTCTACCACACCTTCGGCACCCAGATGCAATCGCGTCGGTCGTCGCGCTCTGCCCACAATCTCACCCGACGCTGTCACAAGCCCCGCACGCGTATTGGTGCCTCCCAAATCTATACCAATCGTCACACTCATTTTTTCGCTCGCGCCTGTGCCACAGCATCTACAAACGATTTTGCCGTCGCCGTCAAAGATGCCCAGTCTTTATTATCCACAGCCGTCTTATCGACCATCGCGCTGCCAGCCCCCACAGCCACCGCGCCATTTTTGATAAACTCGGGCGTTGTTTTGGCATCTACCCCACCCGTGGGCATAAGCTTCACCTGCGGCAAAGGACCCAGAATATCCTTAAAATAAGACGGTCCCCCCACGCCAGCGGGAAACACCTTGACCACATCGGCCCCTGCTTGCCACGCCGTCAAAATTTCCGTAGGCGTAAACCCTGCGGGCATCACGGCCTTGCCATACCGCTTGCTCATCTCGATCACCGCCGTATTCAAAATGGGACTCACCACATATTCTGCGCCGGACAGAATTGCTGCCCGCGCCGTCTCTGGATCGAGCACAGACCCCACCCCAATAATCGTATCTTCCATCTTTGCCGACGCTTCTTCAATCACCTTCAGCGCCCCCGGCACCGTCATCGTCACCTCAATCGCCACCACACCGCCTTCGCGCAACGCCTTTGACACATCCATCAACTGAGACGGATTATCTGCACGCAACACAGCGACCACGCCGCAATCAATAATGCGATCTACAGTACTTGACATTTTTCCTCCCCAAAATTAAACCTCTCTCCAAAAATAGAGAGAGGCGTTATGTTATTGGCGCATTCATCTCAGACTCTACCGTCTAATCCGTGCACTCTCACCCTTCATTGCACTCTCGGCTTCCTCACGCGTAGCCCAGTTCACATCTCCCGGGAACGTATGTGCAAGCGCCGAATAAGCCCCTGCAAAATCCACGATATCCTGAGCGGACTTGCCCTCGAGCACCCCGGCAATAATACCCGCTGAAAAATTATCGCCACCACCCACGCGATCCACCATCTCCAAATCTTCATAAATGCGCGAAAAATAAAACTCACTACCATCGTAAAGCAGCGTACGCCAGTCATTCAGCAATCCGGTCTTCGCAACGCGCAGAGTTGTGCCCACAAGCGTCACATTGGGATATTGCGATACGGCTTTGCGCGCGACATCTTTATAGCTTTCGGGATCCAGCGCATCGTAATCGCCCGATGTGCCTTCGGCTTTAAGCCCCATCGTTTTTTCAAAATCCTCTTCATTGCCGATAAGCACCTGCACGTGCGGAATACACTTTGCAATTGTCTCCTGTGCTTGTTCTGCACTCCACAATTTGGATCTGAAATTGAGATCAAAACTCGTGGTCACGCCTGCATTGCGGGCTGCTACCAGCGCTTCTACTGTAGCCTCTGCCGCACCTTCGGACAACGCGGGGGTAATCCCACTGACGTGAAACCACTTGCTCCCTTCAAAAATAGATGCCCAATCCACCATCCCGGGTTTGATATTCATAATCGCGGTATGGCCTCTGTCATACGTCACCGCACTCGCACGCGGTCCCACCCCAACTTCCATGTGATAAAATCCATTGCGCTCGAGTCCCACACCATCAAAATCCGTCCACAAAATATTGGACATATCCACCCCGTGCTCGCGCCCCTTGTTGCGAATAATCCAACCCGTCCAATTATCGACCAGGCGGGACACCCACGCCGCCTTCAATCCCAAATGCGCGCAACCGACCGCGACATTGTATTCCCCCCCACCGATCTCGACATCGAGTTTACTCGCATTCTCCAATCGGCGGTATTCTGGCGAAGACAACCGAATCATCGCCTCGCCAAAAGTCACGACATCGTACATATAGTCCTCCAAAAAAAGAAGTAAGAAGTGAGAAATGAGAAGTGAGAAGTCCCCCAACACCACCCCAGAGCGGGTGCTTCTTCACCCTTCACACTTCCTACTTCACACTTCATTCTATTCATCCGATCCGCCCAAAAAACCCGCCATCCACAGCAGGCGCAACAACTCCAAAATCGCCACCAGTGCTGATGCGACATAAGTCAGCGCGGCGGCATTCAAAACCTTGCGCGAAGCGGGGATCTCCTCAGACGTCAAATATCCGCCATCTGCCAGAATCTGAATAGCCCGACTGCTCGCATTAAATTCAACTGGCAAGGTGACAATACTAAAAACCACAGCCGCAGAAAAGAACACAATACCCAAAAACAGCAGTTCAAATATGCTGAAAAGTGCCCCGGCAATAATGAAAATCCACGCCGCCTTCGATCCCAAATTAGCCACCGGAACCAGACTCGTCCGAAGAGACAGGGGCACATATCCCTGTGCGTGTTGAAACGCATGCCCGGCTTCGTGAGCAGCCACGCCAATCGCGGCTAAGGAGCGATTCCCATACACACTTTCCGACAGGCGCAACATGCGATCTCTCGGATCGTAGTGATCTGTCAAATGCCCCTGCACAGGCTCCACGCCCACGGGTAAACCGCCGCGACGCAAAATATCTCGCGCGACCTGATCGGCAGTCGCACCGCTTCGCGCAACAAATTCATCGTACTTGCGAAACGTGCGCTTCACCTTAAATTGAGCCCACAGCGTAATGGCTATTCCTATAAACATCACCATCAAACCTACCAGCATGACCTTCACCTCCTGAAACAGTTGTCAGTTATCAGTTATCGGTTGTCAGCCTTCGCGTCTCACCATTAACCAAATTTTTCGCCAACCTCAATGCGATATCCCCGCACAAAATCAGCACCGGACATGCGTTTTTTACCTGCCGGTTGCACCTCGTCCAGCACGAGAACCCCTTCGCCCGTCCCCACAATCAGTCCGCGTTTCCCATCTACACCAATAACGGTACCCGCTTCTCCCTGCCCCGTGTCAACTGTTGCCCTGTGAACCTTCAACAGTTTATCGCGCCAGAGTGTAAACGCCCCCGGAAAAGGATTGGTTCCCCGAATGAGATTGCGAATATCCCCAGTGCCTTTCGACCAATCAATCTCCCCATCTTCCTTCTCTAATTTTGGAGCGCGACTCACCCCTTCGTCCGTCTGCGGCACGGGCATAACAGAACCATCTGACATGCCATCAATAGCCCGAATGAGCAACTCAGCGCCCTGCACCTTCAACCGCTCATACAGTTCACCCGCCGTCTCATCGTCCCCAATCGCCACCTTTTGCTGAATTAAAACATCGCCGGCATCCACGCGCGGCGACAATTGAAAAATGGTCACACCCGTCTCGGTCTCACCATTGATAATAGCCCATTGAATAGGCGCTGCCCCGCGGTATTTGGGCAACAGAGATGGGTGGACATTCACAGAACCCAATTTTGGAATCGCCAGCACAGAACGCGGCAAAATCAGAAAAGCCACCACCGCAAATAAATCCGGTTCCAGAGCCTGCAACTGCGCGTGAAAATTCTCATCTCTGAGCGATTCGGGCTGCAAAACCGGCACATCCAATCCCAGCGACGCAACCGCAGCCTTCACATCGGTTGGTTGCATCTGCTGACCCCGACCGCGTGGCCTATCTGGCCGCGTCACCACGCCCACAAGATCATGACTGCTTTGAGCCACGCCCTCGAGCGACGGCACTGCAAAATCGGGCGTGCCCATAAACACCACCCTCATCGCCAATCTTCACCTCTCTGACTATTTCTTTGCCTTGCGCTCATCCACCCTCGAAATAGACCCCCGCGATACCTCAATCTGCACCTCTTTGGCGACCTGCACAATCAAAATACCCTCTTGCTCTTTAATCCCCGTAATAGTCCCATGCATGCCACCCGACGTCACAACGCGGTCGCCTTTTTTTAACTCATCAACCATCCTTTGATGTTCTCTTTGTTTTTTCTGCTGCGGGCGAATAATCAAAAGATACAGAATCACAAACATCAAAATAAACGGAAACATCGTCACCAGCATACTGGGAGCCTCGGCGCCTTCTGGCGTGGGTTGTCCACCGCCAAAGGCAAAGGCTTTACCCGTAAAAAACAAAACACCAAACATCCCAAAAAGAAGCCCAGTTCTCCACTTTTTGAATATCGTCACCACACGCTCACTCTTGAATTTCTCCATCTTCATTTCCTTTGTAAAAATTTAAGAAGGTCCTCTGCCATTGTGCAAATTCACCCTCGATAATCGCCTGTCTCATCTGCCGCATCAAATTTAAATAAAAATGCACATTGTGAACTGTAGATAACCGCAACCCCAACATCTCTCGCGTGTGATGCAAATGCCGAATGTACGCCCGCGTATAATTTCGACACGCATAACACGCGCATTCCGAATCGAGCGGCTCAAACTCGTGGGCATGACGCGCTGCGCGAATGGATAATTTCCCGCGTTGTGTAAACACCATCCCATTGCGCGCATTGCGCGTTGGCATCACGCAATCAAACATATCAATACCGCGCATCACGCCCTGAATCAAATCTTCGGGCGTCCCACTGCCCATCATATAATGAGGACGATCCACGGGCAAAATAGATACCACAGTCGAAATCGCTTCCCAGGTATCTTCTTTTGGCTCGCCCACACACGTACCCCCTATCGCGTAACCCGGAAAATTGAGCGCGACTGTTTCCTCGGTAAAACGCTCGCGCAAATCGCGATACGTACTCCCCTGCACAATGCCAAACAAAGCCTGCGCGTGTCCCGCCAGACTCTTTCGCCCATATCCATCATAAGCATCCAAACACTGCTTTGCCCAGCGCACCGTGCGCTCGCCCGCTGCCTGTGCATAATCCCGCGAACTGGGATACGGCGTACACTCATCAAACATCATCGCAATATCTGCACCGAGCACATGCTCTATCTCAATCACCTTCTCTGGCGTAAACAGATGTGATGACCCATCAATATGCGACTGAAACAACACCCCTTCTTCGGTAATTTTATTCAAAGCTGCCAAACTATGCACCTGAAATCCGCCGCTATCCGTCAAAATCGCCCGATCCCAGTTCATAAATCTGTGCAAACCACCTGCCTCAGCCATCAGATCCATACCCGGCCGCAAATAAAGATGGTATGTATTGCCCAGAATAATACGCGCATCTAAATCTCGCAACTCTTGCTGCGAAAGCGTCTTAACCGTGCCCAGTGTACCCACCGGCATAAAAACTGGGGTTTCCACAATCCCATGCGGCGTGTGGAGAACCCCTGCACGCGCTTGTGTTCCGGCATCGGTAGCAACCACCTCAAACCGGAAACCATCGACATCAATGACGCACCTCCAAAAACGATAGAAACAATCGCAAAAAAGAAACGCGGCTCAATATAACATCCCATCCCTCATGCGTCAAGGAAGTGTGAAGTAAGAAGTGTGAAGTAGGAAGTAGAATGAAGCACCATTCTTTGGGGGCGAGGCGGGGTTTTCTTCCTTCTCACTTCTCACTTCTCACTTCTTTTACTGCCTCTTCAGCCAGCACAAATACAAACCCCTGTTCTGCCAACTCGGGTAACATGCGTTGCAATGCATGTAGTGTATTGGATTTTGCGTGCCCAATACCGATCACCGTACCTTCATGCCGTGCGCGTGCAGCGAGCCTGTGCAATCGCTTGATCACCGCGTCTTCATCTTCGACAATATCCAAAAACATCGCATTGCGACCACTTGGAATACCCATATCCCGTGCAATTGCATAAGCCACCGATTCGGATGACGTGACACTATCTAAAAAAAAGAAATTCCACTTTTCCACAACGCCTAACACCGCTTTCATCGCTGCAAAATTTTGTGTTAATCGAGACCCCATGTGATTGTTCATCCCCTTTGCATGGGGCACGGATGCGAGAGCATTCTGAGTCAACTCCGCGATCTTTTCAGGCGCGTAATCCAAAAAAATTGCATTGGGACCTGGATCGTGTGATGGATAGCCTATCGGCTCCATAGGCAAATGAACCATCACGCCGTGATTTTTCTCAATCGCCTGTTGCGCTATCCAAGCCGTATGCTTCTCCCCGGGAAAAATCGAAAACGTAATCGGCTGTGGCAACTCGCAAAAAGACAGAATCAAATCCTGCTCCTGATACCCAAAATCATCGATCACAATGGCAATGCGACCCGCGAGGCGTTCGAGTTCTTTAATTTTCTCAAACCTGAATAAATTGGTCTGCTTATCATTCAAACCCACGCGAAGCCACAACTCATTGCCCTGTCGGTCTTCGCTACCTTCAATGACTGCCCCACCCAATTCATGCGCCAGATGGGTCAAAGACAGATTGCAAAGAGCCAGTGGCAAAGCATCGGGCACTTTCGACTGCACTTCCCAACGCAAATGGGGATCCTCGTCTTTGGACAAACGCACCTCTTTAATCACTTCAGGAGGAACCCCCAGACCGATCAACACATTTTTTGCCCGCACGACCATCGTATCGGCAAATGCGACAATATCTTCTGGACCGGCTTTCCATCTGGGCGTCTCTTCTACGGGAAGTGCATATTCGACCGACTGTGGTCGCAAAAAATACGACCGCAGCCGCCAAAAATATGATCGCGGCAGCCAAAAATAGGCAGCCACTCCACCGGCGAGCAAAATTATCACAACACAGGGCACAACCCATAACCGAAGAGAGCGCCGCTTGCGAGCCATTTCTAATGGTCTTTTTTCCGACAAACGTTTCGCCATTTTACAGACTCAATAAATCTGAATTGGATCGGGAATAAAACACAAAACAAAAATAGCCAAGGACGCGTACCCAATCCATCGCCGGGCGGGATCCAGTTCAACATCGGGATTTGCAGGCGGCGGATGATGCCGCCCCATCAGCGCAGCCAATCCCAACCACACCAGCCAACCGACCCAGCGGGAATCATACCAGGCCCTGAACACAGATTGTGCATCCCACCAGTGGTAAGGCGGTGCCAATAACCACATCAGAGCCAATCCCACCATTGTCGCCCGAGAAATTAACTGGTGTTTCCCACCAAAAATCGCATATACAATATGCCCGCCATCAAATTGTCCCATCGGCAACAAATTCAACACCGTCACAAACAATCCCAACCAGCCCGCAAAAGCCACCGGGTGCAACATTATCGTGTAGCCCTCAGGCAGATCGCCAATAACCCAGTTGCCCAACCAGCCCGACAACAGGGAATGACCCAGTGCGAGTGTCCCTGCTGACACATCCCGCGCTTCCATGATTTTCGACATGTGCAGACCAGCACTCCACGCAATCACCGACATCACAAATCCGGCAATAGGCCCAGACGCGCCAATATCGATAAGCGCCCGTCGGTTGGGAATTTGAGACCGCAATTTGATCACTGCGCCCAGGGTGCCAATAAACGAAGGGAAGGGGATAAAATAGGGCAATGACGCGCGCACGCCCCACCAGCGCGAAGTCACATAATGCCCCATCTCGTGTACGACCAAAATAATTAGCAATGTCATGGAAAACGGCAAGCCATAGACCAGATAACGCGGATCGAAAATGCGCCAGTCTTCGAACACGGACATAGAGGCCAATTGTGGCGACATAATCATCCCCGCCACCGTCGTCGTGTACGCAGTCGCCAAAAACAGCCCAACATGCAGCCTCAAATTCTCCTGCGTCCTGGGCAAAGCCGTCTGCGTGGGAAAATACCGATTATCATTCAAATCGTCTGACACAATCGCTCCTTCTTCTTCCTTCACCTTCTACCTTATCCCCACTGCAATGCGATGCGAATCGCCCAACCCCTGCGATGCAGGCACAAAAGCGTAATCCACCCGCCAGTTGCGCCGCGTAATACCCAGTCCAAACGACAACATGCGCGTATCGTGCCCGGTTTGAATCCCACCGCGCAAAAACAACCTGCCCATCACCCCGTATTCCAAACCAAAATTTGCACCTCTGTTGCCCACTGCTGGCAGGCGAAAATCGGCTGTTGCTATCCACGTGCGCCAGAACCACGCCACCCCCATGCGAAACACCCGGGGCAAGGGGGTGCGTGCCCGGTCTAACTGCGCCATCCGTCCCCAATTTCGATACGATGCTCCCAGCATCAAGTTCTCAGACAGGCGATACAACACGCCTCCATCCGCGCTCATCCCCCACGCACTCTCTGGCCCGATATTTTCGTGCAATGCCCGAACCGAAAATCCCACATAAATTCGCTGCCCTATCTTCTGTGCAAAAGACAACCCCGCATTGAGATCGTAAACACTAAACATGCCCGCAGGTGTCGCAGTCGGCTCCCGTCGCGCTTCCAATCCCCCAACCCCATAAACGCCCAAACTCAGCGCAAGGCCGCGCCTACCATTGCCATAAGCCCAGCCACCATACCCCTGCTTGATACCCTGAAACGATCGGTGGTGCGCCAGGATAAAATGTTTGCCCTGCATAGCTGCCACACCTGCCGGATTCCAAAACGCCGCCGTCTGTTCACCCACCACAGCGGTCTGCGCCTCACCCATCGCAGCAGCACGCGCACCAACTCCCTCGCGCAACAGCACAAAACCGGCCTTGCGTGCCGAAGCACTGGCCTCAGCGGAAAAAAGGCAACATGTCGCAATAAAAATGCCAAAAATAATGCGCTTCACAAAAACCTCCTGATATAGAAATGCTCCAAAACCCAGCGTATCGAATAAGAGTAAGCAAACGGGCAAAATGTGTCAACCGCCCATTAGTAAAATGGACCATCCCAAGCGCGTAATTGACAGTCTCTGATTTCCTGTTTACATTGTGCAGAGGCTCATAGCAATTCTCATTGGAGTCATCATGGCACAAGCAGAAATTGGCGACCGCGTCCAGATTTACTACAAGGGCATCCTGGAAGACGGAACCATAGCCGAAGGTACACCTGAGAACGAACCATTTGAATTTACAATGGGGGACGAATCTGTAAAAGATATATTCACGCGCCTTGTAAACGGCATGGAAGAAGGCGACTCTCGCACGGTGATCCTATCTCCGGAAGATGCGTTTGGCCCCTATAATCCCGACTTTGTAATCGAAGTTGCGCGATCAAAATTCCCTCCTGATGCACTCCTCGAAAAGGGAATGCGCATGGAAGTACAGTCCGACCCCAATGGTACACCCATCGAAGTATCCGTCAAAGAAATAACATCCCAAACCGTTACATTAGATGGCAACCATCCCTTTGCGGGAGAAGAAATTACTATGACGATTCAATTGTTAGAGATTGTGGTTTAGTTGTACGAACGCATATCCGATGGAAAGGAACTTAGCAAAGTGAAAATAGATGAGACTGCACAATTCTGGAGAACTAAAAAACTTAGCGTCCGTGCATCCAATTGTCTGGCAAAAGCAGATATTGCAAACGAACAAGAGCTAATCAAAAAATTCACAACCCTTGATAGTCTAATTGCTCTCAGAAATTGTGGCAGAAAAACAGCCGAAGAGATATGGAAATTTCTCACAAACTTAAAATTTGTCTCCAACTACGATCAGGAAACCGAAATTACATCGTTCAATTCGAGCAATAAGTATTCGCCCCAAACGCAATCGGTCTTTATCCCGCTTCTGAACATAAAAGTATCTGGTCAAACATGGGAAGCTCTTCAAAAAATTCCGGTCAACAATATCCTATGGAGTGTTCGAACTCAAAACATTCTCCTTGTGCAAGGCTTCAAAACACTTGCCGAGATTGCTGAACTTTCCGCCAAACAATGGCTCAAATTTAAGAATTTCCGACGCAAATCTCTGATCGAGATTCAGGAGACAGTCAATAGAATTATAGAAAACCCTGATATGTTTAATCCAGATGATGAGCATTCTGATCTGGATCCTAATCATTCTGTTAAATCACAATGGTTCTTTATACCGCTCTTAAACATAAAAGTATCTGTTCGCACATGGGCAGCTATTCAAAAGACTCCCGTCAACAGTATCCAATGGAGTGTTCGAACAAGAAATGTGATCAAGCAGCAGGGACTACAACAACTTGCCGACCTATGCCAATTTTCATCAGAGGAATGGCTCAGTTTTAGAAACTTCGGAAGTACCTCTTTGACTGAACTTCAAGTACGCTTGACCAAAACAGTCAAGCAACTTGGAGCCAATCTTGATATGCTTGACCCGACCGATGAGGATTCTGATCCACGTCCTGAACATTCTAGCAAAGAGCAACCGCCGGTCTTTATCCCACTTCTGAACATAAAAGTATCTGGTCAGACATGGATAGCTCTTCAAAATAGATCTATTCATCAATTAACCTGGAGTGTTCGGACCCAAAATATTCTCCTTGCACAAGACTTCAAAACACTTGCCGAGATTGCCAAACTTTCTCCCAAACAATGGCTCAAATTTAGAAATTTCGGGCGCAAATCCCTGACCGAAATTCAGGAAACAGTCAATAAAATTATAGCAAATCCCGATGTGCTTGATCCGAAAACTGAGTATTCCGTGGAAGTATCACAGATTCAGACACTGACTGAACTCGGTCATGTGGTTTTTCAACGCCTGCAAATTCGCCAACAGGAAGTTGTTAAATACTACCACGGTTATGACGAAACACCTAAAAACTTACAGCAAATTGGTGAATTACTTGGGTTTACTCGTGAGTACGTCAGACAAATTAAGAAGACAGTCAACAACAAACTCAATCAGGGCGTGGACAATTATCTAATCACAACCACCATCTTCCGTCTTTTGAGCAAGTCTATCCGCTATATTCTATCACAGTATGGCGGATTCTGTTCTGTCGAAAAACTCCAAGAAATTATTCGTCAGCGGTTGAGATGGGGAAATAGCGAACAGTGGATTATAAACTGGTTTAATGAAGCATTCGGCGAGGCGTGGATATGCTCAGGAGCAGACGATTATAAAATTGTTGATGGTGTCTGCTATCTGAAATCGGGAGAATCCTTTCAGGACTTTTTAATACAACTCGCATCGAGACTCCAACATTACGGTTATCGACCATTGGCATTGGAAGAATGCCAAAATCTCATTGCAAAAATGGACGGAGCAGTATACAACTGCGACAGCAGTTCAATAGCTTTCGATTCAAGTCGGTTGCTCGATGTAATTACCAGCTATCCCAGCTTAAAAGTTTATCGGTATGGTAAAACACACATCGGACTAAAAGCATGGACCTGGTTCAATCCTGAAAAACCAATGACTGCCGCAGGACAAGCTTCACTCATCGAATGGTATCTCCGAATGACTAATGAGCCAGCCACGGCAAAAGAGATTGCCAATGGGATAGGGAGCCAACTTGGCAATTTCAGGTTGACGTCTTTCGACGTTGCCGATATTTGCGAAAAACACCCCTATCGCTTTCAAGTTGATGACAATGGTGCCTACGGCTTACACCTTTGGGAAGAATCTTCAAAATATCGACAAGACCTCACAGAATTACTTTCAGATGAACCATTATCTATTGAACAGATTGTAGAGGTATTATCCGCCCCAGAACCGGCTGATACGTTGCTAATTGTTGCAGCATTAAACTTTTCAGATTCGTTTGTAGAAACGGTGCCTTTCGAGTGGGTATTAAAGCCACAGACGGGCACTATTAAAACGGAAGATGATTTCGATTATACCAATCTTACTTTTGAAGACTTAATACCTAAATTATGAAAGGTTCACATCGCATGGTTTTGCCACAACATCAACAACCCATAACTATTCGACTTGCACGGAAAGCAGACATTGAAGGCGCGAAACGAATTGCGGACCAAAACCGATCAGAATTGGGATTTGTCAACATCGCCATTTTACAGGTAGCACAAAGCAAGGGCTGGCTACTTGTTGCAGCCGAATGGGAAGATCAGAGAAAGCATGATATGGTCATTGGCTTTGCAAACTTCCGAATTAGACAGGATAGAAATGCAACGCTGTATGAAATAGCAGTAGCTGATACACACAGGCGCACAGGTGTCGGTACCCGTTTACTGAGCGAATTAATCCGACGTGTTCACCTTGCAGGAGGACAATATATTCGTCTCAAGTGCCCTGACGACCTAGATTCTAATCAGTTTTACCAAAAATGCGGATTTCGGCATGTCGAAACGGAACAAGGGAAAAAAAGACGACTCCATGTGTGGCACTACCATATCCCCCCGACGCACGGCAAAGAGATAGAAACTTTCTCGATTACTTCACCTAATTCCATGGTTGATGAGAGGGAGACAAGGCATCCCATTGGATGGGAGGTCGAATCTCACATACCCGCGCATTTCTACGCTTCTTTGACTGTTTCACCGGATCAAATGAGAACATTGCACCACCTCTGGCATGAACATGCACACAATTTTGATTGGAAATTTGGCAAATCGAATCCATTTCAACGAGTACTCATCTCGCCTGTCGTTGCTAGCAAGCAGACCTTTGATTTTGTGAGAGAACTAAAACGGACGGGTGAAACGGAAGTAGCCATGTTTGATTCTGGTGGCTATTTCGTCCAAAAGGGAGATATTTCTTACTACGATCTACATCGAAAACTCTATGAATGCTATAAGCGAGAGGATTGGGCGGATATATACGTTTTACCAGATAATCCGCCACTCAGCAAAGATTCGCTGAGTTCCGCTGAAGCGAAGATAAAACAAACTGTTGAAGGTAGCTTGCGCCTTTATAATGACCTTTCCGACACAATTCAGCAGCGGGCGATGCCCGTCGTTCACGCAACGAAAAGTGAACATCTCGACTATTGCCTGCGACATTACAAAAATTTTAAAAAAATTGGGTTCGGCTCATTTCCCACAAGTGGGACTTCGAACTCTATCAACCGATTGAACATCAATGCACTGATGATTCTCCAACGGCTGACTCGAATGCTGAATTCTGACGGTGTTAAAATACATACTTTCGGTATTTCAACACCGCCCGCAATCTATCTGCTGTCATTGGTCGGTGTGCATTCGTTTGATTCCAATGGATGGATGCGCTCAGGTGGCTATGGCAAGGTCTTCCTACCATTTATGCGGGGTTATATGGTCACTTTTAATTCTCGAAATAATGGGAGTTTGAATGAAGCGGAATTTAAATTATGGAAAGAAAACATACAGCATGATTGTCCGTTCTGTGATTCTTTTGATCGGCTTTCCAACAACCGATGGGATCGGATTATGCACAATTTAATCGTTATGGCAGAATTGGAAACGCATCAGCGAACACCTCAAATGGATATGTTACAAGAGTTATCAGGAGCTTACTATCGTATGTCGGAAAGCTTAATAGGTGAAGACTTGTGGCCTATTAGTAATCACGACCTTTAACGGAGAAACTATGGCACGGTCACACATCTTAAAAGGATTTTCAGATTTGGAGTCGGCATTGTGGGTTCACAAATACTACCCCGGACTTACAATTCGGCAAATGATCAAAAGAGCTTTGGAAAACGGTTACTCAGTAACAGATACCGCACGTTATGAAGCAGTTCAGCTATTAAGCGAGTGGGGATTGGCGGATGGAAAAGGCCGATCATTAACTCCCGAAGGCCAGGCTTTCTATTCTCTATGGGAAACAAAACGAAGTACCGCAATTGATTTTTTACACGGACGACAATACGGCTTATGGACCCAAAATCACCCCGACCAAAACATCGCTTCGTGGGCATATAAAAACATCTGTGACTACCTGTGGACACAGCAAACGCTTCCAGACAAAGATCGAGACCTGGTGTCTTACATCAATGATCTTCGTACTTCCGACGAAGTGGTGATTCCACCGGATACGGGTAATGCGTTCTCCAATAAGTCAATTAAAGACGCTTACGATTGGCTCCTACCATTAGATCCACCTGTCTTAGCTAACGGAGGAGTTGAGCACAGATCACTTAAAGACGCGATATTCACACAAAGAGCATTCTGTTCGACATTACTTTTTATGATGGGACTCGGTTATATTGTGCGAGAATCTGACACGGCATTTGGGGATCTGGTCAAAATTGACGATACGCGAAAACAGGCCATTTGTCGCTTCTGTCTCATCAGCGAAACCGGTTTCGATCTCATGCTTGACGAGGCACTACGTCAGGTCTCTTACTCGTGCCTTTCGGTACAGCGGGACTGGGACGGGATTTACATGGTGTTGAATCAAGAGCCTGAGGTCAGGGACTTTATTGATTGAAATGCTCGAAAATTGCGATCCATTCCCTTCAAGAAGCGATCAACTATGAAGACGAAGAGGACGCTTGATTGCATTGAGATGAATGCCTTGGGCGGAACAAATCTACAATCAAATCGCAAACCTGACACTCGAAGAACAACTAACTTTCTGGCAAGAACGACCCAAGTTGCAGTGAAAGCATCATGAAAAAAATGAGACACAAAACATCTACAAATTAAATTCGATGCTCTGGCAATCTTACCATAGAAAACTGCTTGCATTGGCGGAAACCAGCGAGACTTTGACAGTTTCTCAGCAAACGGTCTGTCAGTTTTTGCGACAAGAGATTGGAGACTATCAGCAGCGTATCAATCTCTGGGGAAATCCAGGAGTCGGTAAAACGTTTCTCGTTCACCATCTCCATCACTGTGCAGAAGGTCTCTATTTTTCATCTGTGGAAAATCGTCCAAGCACAGAAATTTCCCCAAATTCAGTGGTTATCATTGATAACGCACCATCTGACCGAAGTTTGACGCGTTCCACCTTTGGGGATACGCTTTGGGCTGGCGCATCATCGGTAATTCTGGTAACACGCCAACCAATTGATGATGCGGTTCGGAGAATTGAGTTGGCCCTGACAGATAGAGATAGGGCGCAAATTGAGGATGTGATGGGTAGGCTTTTCTCTCATTTGCCACCAGATAAGGTGCGCGATTTTGAACGCTACCGCTCAGGAATTTGGGAACAACTTAAGGTGTTAGTAGAACAGGCGAGATAAAACATAGGCAAAATCCTATCGGGAGAGGATAATATATATGGCTTTAGAAGAGATCCGTCAGAAAAGAACTGTGATTGATACGCCAAGAGCATCAGACCTCGCGGCGAGACCCGACGAATGGGAAAACCGTTTTCAATTTCACGTCTCAACGCATGTCACGCTTGCAGATATGACCGATAAGTGGGATGCCATTCTTAAAAATCTCCTACAAGGGCGTTCGGCAACCGGACTCATCCATGCTGATACAGGATATGGCAAAACCTCAACAGCAGCCGCACTTTGGCATTATGCCGAAAAACGTGATGTAGTCACTGTGCCACCTTTTGCGTGGAATAGCATTGCTGACATGCTCATCGCAACGCACGGTTGGGTCTGTCATCGCTTGAAGGTGACCAGACCGGATCTAATTTCTGATTTAGACCAAGAATATAAAACGCTGATTGCAAGTAGTAATGAAGATAGAGCGCTCAGAATAAGCCAAGAAGAAGAAGTTCCACTCGATTATGCTCGAAAGTCTGTCCAGTCCCTCAAAGCAAGGGGAGATTTAACGGATGAGGTTTCCGCGAATCGTCTCATTGACTACCTGCTAAAGGCAACTTCAACGGTTCTTGAGGCAGACTACAAAGGGTTGCTTATTCTGCCAGATGAGTTCGAACTTTTTGCCAATACGAACCCAGACATCGCCAAGAATTTTTCTGAACTCAAAGATTTTATTTTTTCGCTCTATCAAGAAGAGAATCTCCCAGTCGGCTGTGTGGTTCTGACCTACCGCCGAACATTTTCAACAATCCAAAACAGGGAACCTCACATAGTCGCACGTTTCAACCAGCCTCCAGGGAGTTCAACGGACCTTGAGCAAGAATATGGAAAAATTGAAAACGGCAAATCTTTCGCCCACGAACTTTGGGAAAAGTTATCTATTACTTGTGACCTATCCAACGAGGAGCAAAATGCTATTGATCCAGATGTGCTGTTTGCCCTCGGACAATTTTTGGGGCATCAACGCACAACCCAACTGATTAGTGGCCCCAGGTCCGTTGTCGCGACGTTGCAACGAGCAGCTATTCACTACACTGAAACGCAACAGCCATATTCAATTTTCGATTTTTGTAAAGATTATATCTCTCAAGGCATCATCTGCTTCAACAACCAAGAAATCGACGCGGTCAAAGCCTATACCTCAATCATGAGCCAACCCATCATCGACGGTAACGAGGCGAGGCAACAAGTCGTCAAACTCCTATGCATCTGTCCAGATGGCGTGCCGGAGGCACTTTTCAAGAAGCACAACATTTCTGATAAAGATCGCGCAGCAGTTGTGAATAAGTTATTGGGTACACACGTTATTAGAAAAATCATCGGACCGACATTAACCCACTACAAGGATGATCTGCAGGCAGGCGACGCACTCATTGAACTCCTAAAAGTCCTGAGGGATCAGTACAACCCCGCAAGTCCAGAAACGCATCGCGCCGCTGTCAGGTCATTTGCAAATTTCATTTTACCCGAAATCTTCACTCAGACTGTAGGAGCATCCTTTACTGGTTGGGGAGGACTGAAAAAGATGGAAGGAGATATTGAACCGATATTTCAGGCTGCCTTATCGGGCAGTTCTCTCCGAGATTATCCTGATCGGACACTGACAGTCCATGTTGGCACTGAGGAATTCCAAGAAATTAGCGGTGCCTATCGTGAAAGCCAGTTGTTCACCTCCTTTATTCTTAATACTCAGCAGGATAAGCACATCCCAAATACCTGTGACATTCATGCAGACAAGGTCTGTTTTCACCTCAACATCTCTGAAGCTATCGACAAACTAGAAATCCCAAAAGATATTGGCAAACTCGGCGATCTCTTTCTCCCCGAGTCTGTTACCCCTTCGCTACTCTTGTCGATGCTCGACTTCTTTGCTCAAGAAACCACTCTTGCCCAAATCAAGGAGTTAAAACAGGACGCGCAGGTGCAACTCTTGGAAACCCAAATTCGTAACCAATTGATCGGTTACTTCTTCTCCGCTGAGGTCAAGAAAAGTGCTGTATCACAACAGGCAGATTTAGCACAAGTGCCTGCAGGGAAAAATTTTGTTGAACGGGCTTTAGGTGTACTGATACGAAAAAAATTCAAATCATATCGTGCCATAGCGATCTCACATCAGTGGAAAAAAAATTTGGGGATCTACATGCAGGTATTGAGAGACGCCGAAAATCTCGGAGTAAGGAGAGGTGAGGAACCGGTTGAAATGATTGGCAGAGATGTGCCAAGGTTGTTTAATGTTGGTCAGCACACCACTTTTTCTAATACCTTCTACCCAGACGGTATTTTGCGTGATCTTTTGCTCGTCAATGAACTTGACGTCAATGGAAAAACCGTAGCGGAAGGAGTTGAGGTTAAAAATAATCAGGGATCCGTTGCGGTATATCTCAAACTCCATGACATGGAAAAGCGCATTTTGAAGAGGCTGGAGAAAAGCGAAGAAAGCATCGTCGTTGATGGCAAGAGCACAGAAGCAATAAAATGCCACGAGATTTTCCAGCAGGAAGCAAAGTTTGGATATCTCAATGATGAAATTGAGGAGTTAATAAAAGTATTGACAGCAAGAGGATTAGTTGACCAAAAACAACAGCAAGGGAGGGATTACCTGTATTGTGTTGAGACAGAAATCAATTTCGCCGAACTGCAAAGCAAATTCCAACGGCTTGAGGAAATTGAGGCACTGGCAAAATCAAATGGCTTCACCCCGGAAAGAGAAGGGAATAACTCGCTATCATCGGTTGGAGCAGATTTGCAGACAACCGGCATTGAGTTCGATGAAGTTCGCAAGGATTCATTACGGCAAAAACTCAATTCCATTGAGCACGCTTTCACAACGCAGTGTGCAAGGTGGCTGGATACGGAAAAACAACGAGCCAATCAGAAACGCCATGAAATTGAGCCGTTGCGCCTTGATATTCCTAAAGTACTTGATGAAAAAACGGGACACCCATTGACAGAGTTTTCGACACTCCTGTTTAATAATATTCGCAGTGAGGTCAGGAAAGCGTATACAGCTATCTCTGATCAAGTTTCCGCTTTACAGAATGAAGTCAAGAACACACTAAACGGAAAGTTACAAAAATACTACATGGAGGGTAGAAGTTCTGAAACAGCAATTGACGTTGCGGCACAACTTCGGGACTTCTGCGGCGTGATTGATACAAAAATCGGTGTACTGCGGACTTCTCAAAAAAAGGCTGAACAACTTTACACATTTTTTGAGAAATGGCGCACGCTTGCCAGACAGATAGAAAATGATCGGCAAATGATGCACGATGCAAACTCCAACGATGCTATCAACAATCTTATTGGCCGGTTAGATACAGAACAGCAACAAATCAAAAAACATCTCGCTAATCGGACATTGAGTCTGAGCCAAGTCCTTGAAAATCATGAACACTTCGCCAAACGATTCTTAGAAATCAAGGATGAATACGATCAGATTACTGCTAACCGGAGGGATGAATTTATCAAATTCCAAGCTGAAATTGAAAAGGAACTCAATGAATTGCTTGAAAAGCCTCATATCGGAGAACCCTACAATCCGTTAGACGAAGATGGATCCTACCGCCGAGTCCAGGAAAAAGTAGTTGAAAGAATTCAAGAATTCAGTGAAAAGGCAGTTAAGAGTGTTCAAGCCATCATGAGCGATCTGATGAAACCAATCGAAGTTTTCGAAGTCAAGCCCAAGGTCAAAAATGATGCTATGGCTTTGCAAGAGAAGCTCTCAGCATTAGAAATTCGGATCAGTCATATTGATCGGAAACTAAAACCTAATGGTATTGAGGATCAATTGTCCGAGTTAGTTCAATCTTTGCTTAAAATGAGAGAAGAAGGTACAGAGTTGGTGCAGCAATGGGAAGATATTCAAGGTCAGTTAAGATGTGACAAGAGTGAGTTAAGTCCCAAGGCAAGAGCACTGTTGGACCTGATTGAAATGGATACAGACAAAGATTTCACAGAACTTATTATTGATCTCAGGCAGTCTGGAAATGAAATGTTTGGTTCGACTTCAGAGATTATCGAGAGTCTGGAAGAATTATATCAATACAATTGGCTGAACATCAAAATCTCACGCACAACTGCATAAAGCGAGGAGTAAATTGGATAGGTTGTTCAAATCTCTAAAGAAAATTCCGTGCCTGACAAATCTACCAAAGGAGACGCGAGGACTATGGGAGATGTGCTTGGCTGATATTTGGTGTCCCAGTTCGCTAGCAGAATGGCGCGAGACTGTTGATGCTCCCTGGGAAGTTCCTGCAAAAGAAGTGCTCTTTGTGAATTTCCCAGAAGCTGAAAGCAAAGAATTGACGGACACTTTTGGTTTTCCCAAAATTGACCTTCCTCCGTTACCTCTAATCGAATACGTAAACCAGAAATTACCCGAGCATTTCAACACCTTATGCACAGACGACTCGAAACTCTTAAAACAATCACAACTCGTCCAGACAGTTACAGAACGCGTATCATATACGCTTCCCGACATTGTGGTTTTTCTGGTGCTTGATGGGCTGTCGTTGTACGATGTGGCAGATTGGGCATTCCCAAAATCTTGGCACATGATGTGTGAACCTTGTCTTGTTGATGGACTAAGCGTCACAACGAGTGGCATGCGTCGGTTAATCGGGTCGCCACCCTTAACACATCAATTGTTTACATTAGGGTACATGCAGCGGTTAGGATTTTCATATTGGGAGCGTTCTAAAAATCAGCTTACTAACATACTCTTTTCCGAATTTCCACCGAGCCAATTGTTTCGCATCACAACCTTTGAAGAGATTTTAGATAGATTACAGAATACGGACATACCCAACCGAACGTTCATCCAAATTGTCCGCACAGGACTCGATGGGGTCTGCCACAATCACAGAGAAAAACCGAATATAGACGCAATGCTTAGTCAACTTAAATTGGACATTGAGCAGATTGTCGAAGCGGTTGGCTCATCTCAGAAAACGGTACGGGTTTTTATAACCAGCGACCATGGGATTCTTTGGTTCACAAAACAAAAAGTGATGCCATTTCAATCGGGTAATACCTCCGCTCGTTATACTTATGCGGAATCCTCACCTGACACATCAAGAATCACCATTGCTGAATCCGGAGAGCCAGTTACAGTTTTGACAGGCGATAAAGTCATCGCCAGAAAATGTAAAGTGACGGAGTGGGGATTTCACGGTGGGATTTCTGCACAAGAATCTTTCGTGCCTTTATTCGACATCACACCCATATAGTAGGTAATTCAAATGGCAGAAGTCAACTTGCGAATCGGTACAGAATACGAAAGCGACGAACTGATTTATATGAATGCGACAGGGTCACGTGCCGTTTTCATCTGCGGCAAGCGTGGATCTGGCAAAAGCTATACCATGGGAGTTATTATTGAAGAACTGTTCAACCAAGAACAGGATGAGGCAACGATTATCATTGCCGACCCGATGGGAATTTACCACACGATGGCTCAGCCAAACGAAACGCAAGCCGATGAAGTCCGTGATGCCGGATTTCTTACCAGTGGTTTTCCCGTTCGACTCATTGTCCCAGGCGATCCCTTGATTCGATACGGTGATGCTGCGGTGCTTGCGAAGTTACGAGAAAACGAGGTCGAAGTCGTTCCACTTGAAATTAACGCCGCTGACCTTTCTCCCGAGGCCTGGTGTGAGTTGTTCGACATTGGCATAAACGACGCAATGGGAATTGTTTTGTGGAGAGCTGTTGATACACTTCTTGAAAAAGATCAACATTTTACGATTGATGATATTCTTTCGGCAATCCAAGAAGACCGAAAGGCAAAAGATACCTCCAAAGAGGCTTTAGAAAATCGGCTAACGGTGGCTAATCGCTGGGGAATTTTCGCAAAAGAACCAACTTCGTTGAATGATTTATTTCTCTTAAATCATATTAACATCTTAGACCTTAGTGTGATTGATGCAGGTACAAAAGGACTACGTAACATGGTACTCGATGTTGTCTCCCGTCGTCTTTTTACTGAACGAACCCGAGAAAGACGTAGAGAGGAGTTTGGATTATCTACAAAACTACCGCGGGTTTGGCTGGCGATTGACGAAGCTCATCAATTTGTCCCAAAAGGACGAGCCTCGCTCTGCAAGGAAATGCTCATTCGTTGGGTGAAAGAAGGACGTCAGCCGGGACTTAGCCTCGTTGTAGCAACCCAACAGCCAGCTGCGATTGACCCTGAGCTATTATCACAATGCGATGTCATTGTCGCACATAAAATTACAACTTGGGATGACATTAACGCACTTGACCGACTGAGTGCTACTTACATGGAAGGGGACTTAAAGAGCTACATTCGCGATCTGAATCGTAGGGGTGAAGCCTTGTTAGTCGATGATGAAACTGAGTCTGTTGCGACAATTCGAGTTCGCCCGCGATTTAGTTCGCATGGCGGTGCTGAAATTCAAGAGAAGACTATCCAGAAATTTTTATTTTAACGTCTCATTTACTCCAAGCTAATCATACAATCCAAAATATTTGAAAGGAGACCAACCATGCAAACTCCAACAAAAGAATGGATACACAAGGCGGTGGATGGGCTTCCTGATCAAGAGACAGAACAACTGAAAGACTACCTCGAATTTCTAACCTGGAAAGCCAAGGAGAAGAAATCATCGTCGGAGCAAAGAAAAAAAAATCCGACTGCGCAACGCATTATCAAAGCAATGGAAAAACCGCCCTATGTCACGCATGAAGACATCGAATCACTTTTACAAGTGATCAAAGAAGCAAAGCAACCGACACATTTTGAGTCACCCTTTGAGTCGGATGAGCAAAAAGATTAATGAGCAGATATCTATTAGAAACCACAACTTGTAGCCGCTTGATGGAAAATGAACCCACCGTCAAGAGGCATTTGGAATCTCTGACCGATTTGGACTACTCCTTCACTATTCCTATCGTCCACGGAGAGATACTGTATGGGATTGAACGGTTGCCAAAAGGAAAAAGAAAGCGAGATATTTCGCAGAGGGCCAATCGTCTTTTTTCCGAAATTCAATGCGACCCCATTCCAAAAGAAACGGCCACCCACTACGCAAAACTCAAACGGCAAGCCGAGGGACAGGGAACCTCCGTCGCAGAAAATGACCTCTGGATCGCTGCGACAGCTCTGGCGTTAGATGCGATTCTGGTGACTTCTGATACTGATTTTCAGAGGATTCAGGGATTGTTGGGTTTGCAGTTAGAGGATTGGACTACTTGACGACATATTGAGGATAAAAAAATGTGTTTTAGAAAACCTGGCTGGACCAGTTTTTTGCGACACCAGGGTCCCGATTTTCTCAAATGGATTGAGAAAGAAAATATTCTATTGAGGAAATTTGATGCATTAGCGACAGCACTATATTCACTACTAAAGGCTCGTATCAATACAACCGAGGCCGCTCAGGCTGTCTGGAGAACTGTTCCAGATGTATTGGCTCGCTGTAACGAACAAGACACCTATGAAAAGCCGGGAGCATTTGATGCATACGCTTGGCTACACTTGTTAGAACGCTATGTCCGAACCTGGCTCGCTCTGGAAAAACTTGTAGAGGCGTGTTGCCTTCCATTAGCAAAGCACGGGATACGTGCTTTGGATGTGGGAACTGGCCCTGGCCCATCCGCATTTGCGGTTCACGACTTTTACAGTGCTATGACCGAATTTTCTGAACAGACAGGTAATTTGAAATGGAGACAACCCGCCAAGGTCACTCCTGTCGATCTTAGCCATAGCACCAATGAGCTACGATATCAGCTCGAACAGTCTCTACGAAAATCGGAAAAAGTAATTATACAATACGACGTCTTGCCGAATTTTGGCAACATTATGCCAAGGCAAGAACGTGAAGCACTCAGAGAACGTTTACTTTATGAGGACGTGTACTTCGATGAAGACCATGGTGAGGAAGAATCTTGGTACTCGGCAGATGAGATCAATCACATAGTTCAATCTTTGCATCGATACCGCCTGATTACATTTAGTAACTTTCTTACTACTGAGGATACGGTAAACAAATTCAGACCTAATCTTGACGGTATTTTTCGCGATGCCCGTACAGGCACTGTCATCCTGGTACTTGGCGGCAAAGGAAAAAAGTATCAAAAAATATATAAAAAGTTGGACTGCATAGCTGAACAGACAGGATTTCAACGGAAAGTTGTCGAGGAAAGAATATCTGCCAAAGACAGCGGACTCGCCGAACGAATCTACAAAGAAGGCTGGCGATTTTACAAACACCTCCAATGCCTCGCTCCAAATGAAAACCCTAAGGCAAGGGAGACACGAAAAGTATGTCAAGAGTTTAAAAACGGAAAACTGTGTTTCCATTCCAGTCAGCTACGCGCATACCGAAAATACCGCTATACAATGTAGTAAACACATTTTCTGGATACTCAAATATTGCGATCCATTCTCCTCATGAGGCGATCAACTATGAAGACGAAGAAGACATTTGATTGCGTTGAGATGAAACACCGTGGCGCAGAACGAATCTACAATCAAATAGCAAACATGACACTCAAAGAACAACTAACTTTCTGGAGAGAACGTACCGAGTTGCTGCGAAAGCATCAGCAAAGGGTACAAATGAGAAGCAAGACATCTGCGAATTAAAAAAGCAAAGCAACCGACACAAATTAGGTGACACGATGTGGCATCAATTGGGAATCATCGCGCTTGGTATCGCGCTATATGCGTGTGGCCCCGATGTTCAATTGGTAAAAGATGAACACGAAGAGTATTATGTGTATTGGGATGACGCCCACAAACGGTATTTCAGACATGGGTTATACCAGTCATTTTACGAAAGTGGTCGCCAGCGATCGGTTGGCAAATACGAACAAGACATAAAAGTAGGTATTTGGACACACTGGTATGAAAACGGGCAAAAACAGGGAGAAATGGACTGGGTAGATGGCAAGCCCGAAGGCGTAGTGACAGAATGGTACAAAAACGGACAGCAAAAAAATACGGGAACGTGGGAAAATGGTGGGCGACATGGTCTCTCGACCTGGTGGTATGCAAACGGACAAAAGCAAAAAGAAGTGAACTACATAGAGGGAGAACCCGACGGAATCTGGACGTATTGGGATTCGACAGGTGTAATAACAAAAAAGCAGTACTGGGATCGCGGTGCATTCTTACGGGTTGACGAATAGACGAATAGACGAATAGACGAATAGACGAATAGACGAACCCTACCCCACTACCCAAAATCACTATGAGCTTTGATGAACTGCTGGCGCAGTTGTATCTCGCCTGAAAGGATCAAAAATGGCAGACAAAACCCTGTACTTATTAGACGGCATGGCACTGGTCTATCGCGGGCATTTTGCAATGATACGCAATCCGCGGATGACATCGAAAGGACTGAACACCTCGTCGTTATTCGTCTTTGCCAATACCCTATTGGATATTTTGGGCAACACACAGCCCTCGCATTTGGCCGTGGTCTTCGACACGCCAGAACCGACATTTCGGGACGAGATATACAAAGAATACAAGGCACAACGAGAAAAAATGCCCGAAGACATAAGTGGCGCGCTACCCTACATCAACCAAATGTGTGAAGCGTTCAACGTGCCCGTCATCCGCAAACCCGGCTATGAAGCCGACGACGTAATCGGCACACTGGCAAAAATAGCCGAAAAGGACGACTTCACAACGTATATGGTAACCCCCGATAAAGACTACGCACAACTCGTCTCAAACAAGACATTCATCAGCAAACCTGGACGCACGGGCGATGGCGCTGAGATTTTAGGCGTTCCGGAGGTACTGGAACAATGGGAAATAGAGCGTGTGGATCAGGTCATCGACATGTTGGGACTGATGGGTGATTCGAGTGATAATGTGCCGGGCATACCGGGCATAGGGCCAAAAACCGCACAAAAACTGATCGCCCAATACGACAGTGTGGAGGGACTACTCGACCACATTGATGAATTGAAAGGCAAACAAAAAGAAAATGTAGAGACATATCGCGATCAGGCCCTACTATCAAAGGAATTGGTCACCATCCATCTCAACGTACCCTTGGACTTTGGATTAGATGACCTCGCGGTAAAAAAACGAGACGAACAAAAATTGAAAACCCTGTTCGCAGAACTGGAATTCAGCACACTGGGCAAGCGGCTATTTGGAAATGATTTTAATATAGATCAGCAACAGATCTCGCTCTTCGGCGATGATACAGCGCTGGACGGCGTATCAACACACAAAACCATTGCAGATGTCGAACACACATACCACCTCGTAGATACGCCGGAAAAGCGCGCATCATTGATCAAAAAATTGGCACAGCAAAAGGCGTTTTGTTTTGATACAGAAACAACGGGACTAAACCCGAGAACATGTGAATTGCTCGGCCTCGCCTTTTCATTTCAACCGCACACGGGATATTACGTGCCAATGCCAGAAGACCCGGATAAAAATAAGGCCGTATTGGAAGAATTCCGCGGCATTCTGGAAAATCCTGACACGGAGAAAATCGGGCACCATCTCAAATTTGACCTCGCCGTCTTATTGTGGCAAGGCATCAGGGTTCAAGGGCCGTTTTTTGATACCATGCTCGCCGCTTATGTAACCGCACCTGAAATGCGTCTCAATATGAATGCTCTATCGCTGGCATTATTGGATTATGAACCCATTAAAATTGAGTCTTTAATCGGCGAAAAAGAAAAAGGCAAAAAACAAAAAACCCTGCGCGAAGTCCCTCTGGACAAAGTAGCAGAATACGCGGCCCAAGATGCGGACATCACCTTGCAACTCGCCGAAGCTCTGCGTCCCAAAATCAAAGAAATGGGACAAACGCGCGTATTTGAAGACATAGAATGCCCGCTGGTATCTGTACTGGCGCAAATGGAATACGAAGGCATTCGTATGGAAGCATCAGTTATCGAAGTACTCTCGGAAGATCTGAAAGATGAATTAGTCGCCATCCAAAGGCGTATTTACGACCTGGCCGATGAAACATTTAACCTGAACTCACCCAAACAATTGGGCGATATCCTATTTGAAAAATTAAAACTCGATCCCAATGCACCGCGCACAGGTAAGACAAAGCAGTATAAGACAGATGAATCAACTTTACAACGGTTGGAGCACAAACACGAGATAGTGAAGCAAATTTTGGATTATCGCACTTATGCAAAACTAAAATCCACCTATCTGGATATGTTGCCGGGAACCATCTTTAAAAATACCGGGCGCGTCCACACGCATTACGAGCAGGCCGTCACGGCCACCGGACGGTTGCAATCGCACGGACCAAATCTGCAAAATATTCCCATTCGCACGGAAAAGGGACGCGAAATTCGCAAAGCCTTTGTACCTCGCAATGAAAATTACACCCTCTTGTCAGCAGACTATTCACAAATTGAATTGCGCGTAGCGGCCGAACTGAGTCGAGATGAAGAGATGCACAGGGCATTTCGGGAAGGGCTGGATATCCACGCGGCAACCGCAATGAAAATTTACGGATTGGATGAACGCGATGTAACCGACGACATGCGTCGGCAAGCAAAAACCGTAAACTTTGGTATAATTTATGGAATTTCGGCCTTTGGCCTGGCGCAACGCCTGAATATTCCGCGCTATGAAGCCAGTAATTTAATCGAGCAATATTTTGAACAATTTCCCGGTGCCAAAAAGTACATGGATGACACCATTGAATTTGCGCGAGAACACGGGTATGTGGAAACCATGGCGGGACGCAGGCGATATCTGCGGGATATCCACTCGCGCAATGCCACCACGCGCAAAAGTGCCGAGCGCAACGCAATCAACTCGCGGATTCAGGGTTCAGCGGCCGACATGATTAAAATTGCGATGCGCCGCGTCCAGGATGCCTTGTTTGAACGGGACTTAAAAACGCGCATGCTGCTACAAGTACACGACGAACTCGTCTTTGACATGCACAAAGACGAAGCCGATATCGTGATGCCACTAATCGAAGACGCGATGAAAAATGCCCTGCCAATGTCCGTGCCAATTGTCGTGGAAATGGGCATGGGAAATACCTGGCTGGAAGCGCATTGAAAAATGGAAAACACATGTTCAACTGGCTCAAAAAACTATTCGCCCCTCCTGTCGAACACCTGCCCCAACTCGAAATGTTTCGCGATCACCTCAATGACCTGCCCGAAATTCAGCACATTATCGGCTATGCCACACGCACCTATCGTTCGGGTGACGAAGCCGCCTGGTGTCGCATTATGGAAGGCAATGTGGGCAGCAACTGGACAACGGAGAAATGCCGGGCGCAATTGATCCGCGACCCTCGCTTCCAGGCAGAGAACCTCTTTTTCATCACCCACAACGACGACCCCATAGCCAGCGCGTGTGCCTGGAAAACACCTGGCCAATCGCCGGAAACGGGTGAAGTTCACATGGTCGCCGCGCACGCAGACCACCGCGGCAAAGGACTCGGGCATTTGCTCAACGCCCTCGTCCTCCATCGCTTAAAAGATCTGGGCTATCAAAAAGCACATCTCAAAACCGATGACTGGCGCCTACCGGCCATCAAAACCTACCTCGACGCGGGCTTCCAGCCCCTCAACACCCACGAAAGTCATCCCGAACGCTGGGAAGCCATCTTCGCCCAGCTAAAAATTAAAAAATAAACTTCCTCATCCCATCAACGCATTATACCCCATCCCCATCACCTCCTTGACGTGTTCCAGTGTGCGTTGCCCTTCAATACGCGCCCTCGAACCACCCAAATTCAAAATATCGCGCACCAGATCGGGCTGTTCTTCAAACCCCTTGCGGCGTACCCGAAACGGCGTCATAAAATCGTTCAACACATCTGCCAACGCGCCTTTACACGTCGTACAGCCAACCGATCCACTGCGACATGCCCTTGCCACCTGCTCGGCATTCTCTTCATCGAACACCTCTCGATAGTGAAATGCCGAACACACATCGGGATTTCCCGGATCAGTTGCCCGCACCCGCCCCGGATCAGTAACCATATTCATCACCTTTGCACGCACAGACGCTTCTTTATCCGACAAATCAATAGCATTGCCATAACTCTTCCCCATCTTACTCTGACCATCCGTACCCTTCAAGCGCGTGCCATAAACGCCATCGGGAATGGGAAACACCTCACCATAAATCCGATTAAATCGCGCAGCCACTTCCTGCGCCAGTTCAATATGGGGTCTTTGATCTGGACCCACTGGCACATATCGCGGACGAAAAAGCAAAATATCCGCCGCCTGAGACACCGGATACCCCACAAAACCGTAAGGCACTCGATTCCCCAACCCCATCTTACCCATCTCTTCCTTAACCGTTGGATTCCGCAACAAACGCGGCAACGTCACCAAATTGGAAAAAATCATGGTTAACTCTGCCAGTTGCGGCACCTGTGATTGCAAAAAACAAACGCTTTTTTTCGGATCAAAACCCACCGCCAGATAATCCAACACCATTTCCCTGACGTGACGCTCCAGATCCTCTGTCCGATCCCGATGCGTCGTCAGCACCTGATAATCGGCAATCATAAAAAAACACTGAAACTCATCCTGCATCTCAAACCGATTCTTCAACGCCCCGACATAATGTCCCAAATGCATTCTACCCGTCGGGCGATCACCTGTTAAAACAATTGTACGACTCATCTCTGTTCCTTTCTTTGAACGATTAAAAATCCATAATTTCCAAAAAAAAGCGCGCCACCTTCCGGTAGCGCGCGGCACAAACAAAGATCGCCAGATATCCGGTGGTGGACATACATCTCCCATTGCGCCTGTCCACCACCAGCGTCCGCCAACATTAAACAGCTCTGTCATCGCACTCAAAAACATCGCATACCTACCACAAAAAAACCGCCGTCAAAAAGCCGACGGCGGTCAATTCAGAATTCTCAAATAAATACAATCCGTCAGCAAACCCACACAGCAACACACCACCAACCGCAGACGGTCTCAGACACACGGAGAGCCAGCACCCTATCGGGCGTCGCATCAGTCAAAATGTGATCGTGCATAATCATAACAAACTCCCGTGATATATCGCCGATAAAAATAACGACTTCAATACCCCAAGTCAAGCCGTTTGATCTTCTTTAGCTCACGAACCGGAACGAGTAGAGCTTTGCCGATCGCATCACGACGCGAAGCCGCAGCGGCCCCCGATCCGTGGGGATCCGGCGGCCGGCCCCCTGCCACGACACGCCTGCCTTGATTGCATTGGCGACAATCGTCTCGCACGTCTTCAGCGTGTAGCCTTCCACGGGGCGCCCCTCCTCGTCCTGCAGCTCGACAAGCAGCCAGCCGCCCCCGCCACAATCTACATTCAACTCGAGCGCCTGACCGTCGAACGCCAGCGGCGGAGTCACAAACTCTCCGCCAGAGAGAGACGCATCCGCCGAGACAAAACCGTCCCGCCTCAGGATCGCCCGGAACAGCCCAGTGTTCCAACCGTCGCGCACCTCATCATTGTGCCGACTTCCCCGCCCCGAATAGTAGATCCACATCTCGGTCTCGGTAAGCACAGGCCAGACATTGGCCATCACCATACCACCCGATGGCCCCCCATCCAGCCCCCGGCGGATAAACGGCTCCCGGTCTCCCTGACGCGACCATATAATCCCGTCACGGCTCGTGAAGAGCCGGACATCCATTGTGGCCGGGAAATCAGATGCTTCCCAGTGGTAATAAGCGGCGGGCATCATAAAGTACGCATCATCCGCCTCGGGATGCTTATAGACTGCGTTCGTGTAGTAATCGACCTGCGGCCTATCCATTGACCGGGGAGGCAGAGGAGCTTCCAGGTCCAGCGCATCCCCTTCCAGGACGATCAGCGTGGGCTGCGACCAGGTCTTAAAGTCGGGCGACGTAATCCGGCCAACGGAGCGGTACCGCTTTCCGAGCTTCATTTCCGCCGCCTCGTCCCGCCGCTGGGTCTCATGCACCCGCGTATAGCCGACGTAGAGATCCAGGCTGTCATCCCAAAAGAAAACATTCTGAGTATCGCACATCTGGTTGGGCGGATTCGGCTGGCCCTCATCATACGTCCAATGGATCCCGTCGGGTGAATGCATGGCCCAAAGCCCCGGCAGAACACCGGCCTCGATCTCATCATCCCTGGGATAGTACTTCGACCAGAGCCGGTAGCGCGAATCGGCGGGCGCACGTTCGTCTATATAGACCGTCGCGCCCTGCATACTCTGACGCTCATCCAGCGGGGCAACGATATTGTTGGCAGTGCTGCCCTGGAACGTGACGAGGTGCATCTCTGGCTTCTGCCAGGAGACCCCGTCTTCGGACTCTGCATAACAGAGACGGACCGCCCCTTCCTGCGGACCTCCCGATTTCATCTGTGCGCCGTACCAGAGCCGGAAGTGCCGCTCCCCTTCCCGGATCACCGTATTGTATCCCCCAATCCCGAGCTTCTCCCACGGCTTGTCCGCCCGGAGCACCGGCTCGGGGGACTGCAAAGGCGGATTCATACGGAGGTTGACGCCGGAGGCGCGATCGAAGAAACGCGCATCGATGAAAAGCTGCTTCCGGCTCCCGACATGGACTGTAGCGGCCATGAGATACCCCTTCCTATTGTCGATGCTAACTACGAAAAGTTTGCCTGACTCCGATCCATCCTGTACATCCCTACTCACACGCAAGTGCGGCCAACATGGCCTTGATATACCCAACTGAATAGGCGAGCGCGTGGGTGTTGCCGGCAGGCCCATCCCCTTCAAGCGTCGGATAGTGGTCGGGGTTCAGGCAGCCGTCGTAACCCACCCGCTTCAGTTCGCGCAGGATCTTGTACATGTTCATGTCCCCATCGTCCAGCAGGACCTCCTCGAACGCACCGGCGGTTGCAAAGCTCGCCCGCACGTTTCGAAAGTGGACCTCGAAGAGACGTCCCTTCCGTCCGTAGTTGTGAATTTCGTCCAGAACGAGTGGAAGTCCTCCGGCCTCCGCGCGTGTCCCGCAACAGTAGAGGTAGCCGACACACGGGTTCGGAAAAGCGTCGATCACCCGGTGGAATCCCAGCCCGCCAAAGAGCGCATCCTGCGTCGGCGGGTCGGAGGGATGCATCATCAGTCTGACGCCTGCGGCTTCCGCGATAGGCACGAGCCGTTCGTAAGCCGCACAGACGCGTCCCCACCGCTGCTCTCGCACTGCTATATCCGGCGGCTCATCCCCTTCTGCGAGTGACAGACTGTCCCCTCGAGCCGGGTATCCGCCGCGGTGCGATGCCCGATAGCGTCCAATCATCCAGGGATCCGTGGAATAGTCGAAGTGCACCCGTCCAAGAGGATAGCCCGCTTCGCCAAGGACCCGGACGGACTCGCACGCGGCGTCGAGTTCCTCCTCAGCGCCATCATCTTCGTCCATGAACCGCTTCGATAGACCGGGCAAACTGATGCGATTCACCTGCAGACCCCAGGAATGAACTCGTTTCTTCATTTTTAGTGCCTCGTCCAGATCGAAGACGCCACGGTCATCGGTCGGCAATGGCAGGGCATCGACGCAATCGACGCCCAACTGGGTCAACTGGCGCAACGTCGCGTCGGACGGGTCTTGACACCAGGTAGCTACTTTGATCATGGGAAACCTCCTATTATAGTCTCAAACCCGAGCAGCGCTAACCCCCTTCGGGATGGCGACCACCCAGCAATTGAAGCAGGCGATCGCTGGCAGACGCCCGCGCATCTTCGGGAATGGGCACCCGGTTCATCCATCCGAATCGCCGGAACGCCCAATCAACCGCGTACTGCGACTGCATCAGGTACCGCGTGCGATCGGACCTGTTTGGCGCCCCCCGGTGCCAGCACTGCGGATCCTGCACGTAGATATCCCCCGCCTTGCAGAAAACAGATACGGGACCTTGCTCCTCGAACTCCGGATTCTCCTGACTGTTCGGATCCTTGCCCGAAAGATGGCTTCCGGGGACGTACTGTGTGGGACCGTGTTCGATCTGCTCGATATCGCTCAGTGCCATTTGCACGGTAATCCAGAGCACCGGCGGTCGAATCCGGGGGTCGTGGCGGGGCACGCTCTCCGGGACGGGAAAGTGGACTGCGCCATCCACGTGCCACCTTTCGATCGCCACACCGGACTGGTTTCGCAGCACGTTCTGTCCACAGAAGCGGCAATTGGGTCCGACGATCGCCTCGGCGAGGCTCAGGATCGGTTCCCGAAGGAGCATCTCTCTGAAGATCCCGTCCAGCGCAATCGTATTCCGCAGGATAAACGGTCGATCCCCCTCGCCGTGCATTTGCACGTACCGGCGATCGTGCAAGCCGAGGTCTTCCTCTTCCGCAAGCAAAGGATCGTCGAGAAACGCATCCGTTCGGTCCCGCAACGCCTGCATTTCACCTGCTTCGAGCACGCCGGGGATATGCACGAAACCGTCTCTGTGGAAGCAGTCGATGATCTCCCGGGTGGTCTTTTCTCCAAATGGCTCGCCGGATTGGATCGGACTCGACAATGGAATCCTCCTTGAGATGTACGTCCAAACGGAACCGAAACGTATCATCGATGAAAATAACGACTACAACAACTCAAGTCAAACCGTTTGATTTTCTTTTGTCTCTGCGCGCTCCCCATAAGACAATTCACACGTCCCCACATCACACGCCACGCGACCTGAAAGATGGCGATATCGCGCAATCAACGCATATCCCGCCCGAAAAACGAGATTCAAAATCGGCACGTGATACAACCATGCAAACAGATGGAAGGGGGGTAGCCTGCGATAGATTTGATACACGGCATCCGCACCCACATAAATATCCTCTTTGCCCACCACCAGTCGCATACCCGTATTAAAATCCGACGACGCCAGCTTTGGAAAATGGTCTTCAATCCCCTGCGTCTGCCTGGGCAAATAATCAAACTGACTGCGTTTGTCTTTCTTTTTCATACGGCGAACACTCCAGATACAAAAACGACATTCGCCGTCATATACAACAATCGGTTTTTCCATCACGCCTCCGCAAAAAAACCTAACTCCTCGGATAAAACACATCCACCAGAGTCTCCACATCATCCCATGCGCACGAAAAACGCTCTTCAAATCCGCGATGGATATTGTGCTCGACCTCTGTCTCGTCGGGCAGCGGAAACACAATCGTCTCTCGATCGGCCTCAATTGACGCATTCACCGCCAGACTCATCTCCTGATCCAACCGCCCCATCGCAGCACCGTAATCCGGCTCGCGATCTTCTCGAACAGCATTGGCGATACTCAACAACTCATCTGCCACGGCCACTTGCCCTTCACTCAGCGCATAGTTTGCAAATGGATTCTCCCACGCAATCGCACCGCCGGGCAACTCATAGCGAATCTCGCGCAACACATTTACCCCATCTACCGTTTCCGTCACGCGCACGGGTTCATAAGCCACGCCCTGGGCGCCGGTTTCCAATTCATCCTTTGGCACAACATACACATTGCCATCCACAATGCTACCCGCTGTTCCATCAATCTCATCCATACCCGCTTGCTTGCGCCCGAGTGAACGCGCGTGAATCACATTGGAATACACCATCAGCGCGGCCACATCATTGTCAAATTCCAAAAAACTCAAACTCCATCTTTCCAACTCGTGATGCCGTTTCATGCGATCTATATGTGGAATCACGGGCGTTGTATGGCTCAACCCAATCACCTGCCTGGGATTGCCACCGGCCAGCACGCGCAACAAACTCATGCCGTGATACCCACCCTCGTGACATATCCGATAGATCCGTCCAATCTCCCCAATAACATCTGATACGAGCACCTTCTTCTTCAACCGCTCAATCGGCGCGCGATAATAATTCTCGGCGACCTCCAGATAAACGCCCGCATCTCTCGCAGCTCGAATCATCATATCTGATGCCGGTCGAGTCATAGCAATAGGCGTCTCCACAACCTGGTGCATACCTGCTTGCGCCAAAAAACAGCAAATCGCATGGTGCGCCACGCCTGGCACCACCACATCGGCAACATCGATATCTTCATTATCGACCAGGTCCCGCACACTCGTATAAGCCTTTACCTCGTGTTCTGCTGCCAAACTCTGGGCTGTTTCCTCATCCTTATCGCAAATGGCGACAAAGTCAAAAACATCTGCCAACTGCACAATCACAGGCAAATGCGCCCCTGCGCCGCGCCGCCCGGCACCCACAAGTGCAATTTTGAGACGATCCATAATATCCCTCCAATAAAGTTTGTTTTCGCCATTCTGCTACGGGTCTAACATCAATCTGCTTGCGGAATTTTTATCTTAACCTATCTTTGCGATAAATCAAACAATAATCAACACAAAAGAGGAGCAGGTCATGTCGCAAAACAAAACCATTGGGGGTGGGGGCTTTCACCACGTTGCAATTCGCGCCCACGACTTTGAAGCATCCGTAAAATTTTATACCGAAGCGATGGGATTTCAAAAAAAAATCTCCTGGGGTGAAGGCAAAAGACGCGCCATCATGCTGGACACTGGGGATGGAAATTACCTCGAAATTTTCGCCAATGGCACAGATGAACCCAAACCGGAAGGGTCCATCATCCACTTTGCTCTGCGCACCAGCGATTGCAACGCTGCCATCGAACGCGCCAGAGCAGCCGGTGCCCAAATTACCGTAGAACCCAAAGACGTCGAAATTCCCAGCGAACCCCACAAAACCCCTGTACGCATCGCCTTTTGCAAAGGTCCCGATGGCGAAATCATCGAATTTTTTCAAAACGAATTGACTTGAACGACGAATCAGCGGAGCGGGGAACCTCGCTTTATCTCTGAACGTCTTACACGAGACATCACAGCCATTTACATCTGCCGGGGAAAAGGAAAAATCATGAACAAAATTATACCTGTTTTGTGTCTGATATTCGCAATCGCCGCATGCGGTGACGACAATCCCGCCGATTCGGGCCAACCCGTCGTCAATCAAACATTTAATCTGCCGAGCGGAACGAGTGAAGACTTTGGCTTTACCATTGACACAGATGTACAGCAAAACGTCATTCTTCAAGGCGAATTTAGCGTTGAAAACGGCAGTGTTCAGATGGCTGTTGTGAGCGAATCTGAGTATCAAACCTGGCGAGAAGGGGGCACGCCCTCCGTGATTTATAGCACGAACATAGTATCTGAAGATACCTTTAGCTTTTCCATTGATGACAGTAACACCTACTACGTCGTTTTTCTCAACACGGGGCCAAATACCGTAACAGTCAAAGCCGAAATTTTCCTGCTCAGTACTGCCGAACAAGATATTTAGACTACCCGGAAAAATGCCTGCCTGTGCTTATTGCACACCAGCAGATATGCAGCACCTGAAACGCATCTTCCCACCAATTTTCCGATTGACGAGACAAGAAGAACAAGTTATAATTACTCCTGCTCATTATCAATCACAGTTAAACGAGGTATTTATGAACATCCCCAAGCACGACGTGCTCCTGATAGGTGGAGGGGGTGCGGGCCTGCGCGCAGCAATTGCCGCATCTGAAACATATCGTGGCGCAGATATTGGCGTAGTCTCCAAAGTCTATCCCATGCGAAGTCACACCGTTTCTGCCGAAGGTGGCACGGCAGCGGTCATGCGCGAAGACGACAACCTGGATCTGCATGCTTACGACACCATTAAAGGCAGCGACTTCCTCGCCGATCAGGACGTGGTAGAAGCCTTTGTCAAAGAAGCCGTCGATGAAGTCATCCAATTAGAACACTGGGGGTGTCCCTGGAGCCGCGACGAAGACGGTCGCGTAAGCGTTCGCGCATTTGGTGGCATGAGTGTCAAACGCACGCTCTATGCCGCCGACAAAACCGGCTTCCACATGCTGCACGCCCTCTTTCAAACATCTCTCAAATACGACGCCATTACCCGATACGACGAATGGTTCGTCACCTCTTTACTCGTCGAAGATGGCAGGGTATGCGGCGTCACCGCTATCAACATCCGATCCGGCAACATTCACGCCATTGGCGCAAAATCCGTTATTATATGTACGGGTGGCGCGGGCAAAATTTTTCCATTTACCACCAATGCCGCCATCAAAAACGGCGACGGAATGGCTCTGGCCTACCGCATTGGCTGTCCTCTAAAAGACCTCGAATTTGTGCAATATCACCCCACGGGCTTGCCCGGCACGGGAATCTTAATGACCGAAGCCTCGCGGGGCGAAGGCGGCCACCTCGTCAACAGTAAGGGCGAACGCTACCTCAGCGAATACGTCCCTGGCAAAATGGAACTCGGTCCGCGCGACATCTTATCTCGTTCCTTTATTCACGAACAGCACAAGGGCAACGTCTTTGAAGGTCCCGATGGCAGCTACGTTCACCTCGACCTTCGGCACCTGGGTGAAAAAATCATTGACGAAAGACTGCCCTTCGTACGCGAACTCACCCGCAATTACGTCGGCATTGATCCGGTTCACGAACCCATTCCCGTGCGTCCGGTTGTCCACTACTGCATGGGCGGTGTGCATACCGACATCAATGGCGTAACACCCATCCCCGGTCTTTATGCCGCAGGCGAAGCGGCTTGTGTTACCCTCAATGGAGCCAATCGCCTGGGATCCAACTCACTGACCGAATGCCTCGTCTTTGGCGCGCGCGCAGGCCAGGTAGCCGCGCAACACGCCGCCGACACCGACTTTGCAGATTCGGCCTCAATGGCCAAAATGGCGCAAGACGAGCAAAAACGCATTGAAACCCAATTCTTTGGCAACAACGGCAAAGAGCGCGTGGCCAATATCCGCGATGATCTCCGCAAAACCATGGAAGAAGGCGCGGGCATTTTCCGAACCGAAGACGCGCTCAAAACCACGTGTGACACCATTCGCACCCTCAAAGAACGCTATAACAATATCGGCATAGACGACCACTCGCGCGTCTTCAATACCGACCTCGTCAACGCCCTCGAACTGGGTTACATGCTCGACGTCGCCGAAGGACTCGCACACTCGGCCCTCTTGCGACGCGAATCTCGAGGCTCTCACGCGCGATCGGACTATGAAGAGCGCGACGACGAAAACTTCCTCAAACACTCTCTGGCCTATCAAACCGATGGCGACCCCCGCATCGAGTACTCGCCCGTAACACTCACGCGCTGGGAACCCGAAGAACGAACCTATTAAAGGAAAATTTATGAGCGATCTCAGAACCATAAAAATCACGGTATTGCGCTATCGCCCCGAAGAAGAGGACGCGCCAACCGAACAGACTTACGAGGTTGAATTTCGCGACGACTGGGTCGTTCTCGACGCGCTCAACCACATCAAAGACCACATTGACGGCACGCTATCATTCCGCTGGTCTTGTCGGATGGGCGTATGCGGCAGTTGCGGCATGATGGTCAATGGCGAACCCAAACTCACCTGTGCCGCGATGTTGCGCGACTATTATCCCAACGAAGTGCTCGTGGAACCTCTGGTCAACTTCCCCATTGTACGCGATCTCGTCACCGACATGACCGACTTTATGGACAAACTCAAAGCGGTCAAACCCTGGATCATTCGAGAAGAAGAAAAACCCGTATCCGAAGGGGAACACCTCCAGACGCCGGATCAGCTCAAAGATTACAAACAATTCAGCCAGTGCATCAACTGCATGCTCTGTTACGCTGCCTGTCCGGTCTATGGCCTCGAACACGACTTCGTCGGTCCGGCCGCAATTGCCCTGGGCCACCGCTACAACCTCGATTCCCGAGATGAAGGCAATCAGCAGCGTCAACACATCATTGCCAGCAAAGAAGGCATCTGGGAATGCACGTATGTCGGTGAATGCTCCGTCGTTTGTCCCAAACACGTCGATCCCGCAGAAGCCATTCAACAAACCAAAGTCGCAACCACAACCAACCGTTTCAAATCGCTTGTCATGCCCTGGGGAAACAAAACATGATGCTCGACTCCGAAACGACCAAAACTTATACGCGCCCCATATCCAAAGCCTGGTGGCTGCGCGACCGAGGACATTTTAATTGCAGATATTTCATGTTCTTGCTCCGCGAACTCACAAGCGTATTCGTCGCCCTGTACGTCGCACTTTTTATCTACGAAATTTTTCTTTTAACAAAAGGGCCAGACGCACACGCAACCTTCCGTGAATCCATGAACTCAGGTCCCTGGATCGCATTTCACGTCATCGCCCTGCTCTTCGCCCTGTACCACAGCTGGACCTGGTTGGGGCTAACGACCAAAATGCAGGCCGCTGGACGTGGCCTCGTAAAAATTGGCACAAAGACCCTGCCACCCATTTTTATCGCACTGGGGTCTTACGGCGCGTGGATTGTTGCGACAATTATCATCGCCTACCTATTCCTAACTCTATAGACCGAGGATATCGCTGTGAATTACAAAGAACACAAAAGCGAACCCTTCTGGTGGGGCATGTTCTCGCAAGGCGGTGTTATTGCCGCACTCCTCATACCCATCCACATTTTTTTGGGCGGCATCGCCGTACATTTGGGACTTATAGACGCCGAACTCATGTCGCATGAACGCCTGACCGGACTGCTCCAAAATCCGATAGTCAAACTCTACCTCTGTGTTCTGCTCATCTTCCCCCTCTACCACGCGGCTCACCGAATCCGCTTCACCCTCGCCGAAATCGGATTGCACAGCCTCGCCAAAGTCCTGCCCTTTCTCTGTTATGGCGGTGCATTGGTGGGCACAGCGGTAGTCCTCTACATCTTGTGGATATTGCTCTAAGCCCTCTCAACCATAAAAACTAAAAAGCTCGGATGAACTTCATCCGAGCTTGTGTTTTGTGGCAAAAAATCAATTTCTATTTTGTTTTCTTTATCCTTCTAATCTTTCTCACCTTTCTAATGGTCCCGCCTCCCTCATCCCCATCCAGCAGAGGCTCCAACCTCCCCGCAACGCGCTCTCCCATCTCGATCATCCCGTGATCCCCTGGATGAATCAGATCCACCGTCAATCCACCGATATTGCCCAACGTTTCTGTCCCCTCAATCAAATGTGCATTCTCATGGGGGCAACCATTCACCGCATCTCGCAATGCCTGCCTGAAAGCCGCCGTCCTTTCGCGTTCTTCGGCATCGCCACAAAATTCTCTAAAATGCGGATAAATCGTAATATACCCCACGGGCCGGTCGGGATTCGCACCTGCGACCGCATTTACCATATACGTCACGCGCTCGGAAAATTCCGACAGAGAAAACCCCGCACCCATCATATTGACCGACAAAGCCAGCGTCGCCACATCCCAATCGTCGCGCGCGGCAATATAATCGGCCAATTCGCGTTCACAATAAGCCGACCCACCCACGCCCAAATTGATCAAATCCGCTCCCAAACGCCACGCCACCTGGCTCACATAGGTCAAATGCATAGCCGTAGCCGACGCGCCGTGTGTAATCGACGTGCCATAGCTCAAATACCGTCGCTTTGGCAACTCATCAACCGTGGGCGGGCGAAGTTCTTCGCCCTCAATACCGTGATAGTGCAAACTGGTATTTCTCAGGACTAACCGCCATACATCACGCGAAAAAGGCAAATCTCGCACCGCTTCAGATTCAATCGTCCTCAGCCTTGCGGGATAAGTCAATTTCAGCGTCCTTGGTTCCTTCCCAATTTGAAAACGCTCTTTCCCTTGAAAAGGGCCAAAAAATGGAATCACTTCAGCCGATCCGCCCGGGCTGGACAGCGTCACATTGACCGTGTTGCCCGCGCTCACAAAACGGATCTCCGACCCCGCCGGACTCAACATGCGTTCCTGCGCCCCCGCATTCAAACACAACCGCACATCTTCGGGCACGCGCTGCACCCGAAGCCCATCTCTCCCTTCAACATCTCGCAATTCAGCTACATTGTGAAATTCGACATTGTCGTGAATCATAAAAAAAACCTCCTGATTACTCTGCCTGGGGGACCAGAACGGCTCCATCGGCTGTTGTGGCCTGGAAAGCAAACGCCCAGCCGCCATGATTGGAGCCCCGGTCGTTACTGAGCTTGAGCACGATAGAATTGGCGCCTGCCTGAAGCGTCACCGGAATGCTCTGGGCTCGAAAAGCGTAGTGGTGACCCAGATCGAAAACCTCATCGTTTACGCGCAAAATCAAGGCGTCATCCCAAGCCACGCGCAGGTTTGTCGTCATATCCGCAGGTGCATGTAAGACGCAGCGGGCAAGTGCCGCGCCCACATCGGTATTGCCCACACCCGGGCCCCAGGGCCGAAATACGTGGTTAAAATCGACAAATCCGTGGTGGGCGGCGCGTTTGACCCAACGCGCTACGTCCCGTCCCCGTTGTCGTGAGCCAGCGGTCAACCAGGCCGACTCTTCACCGTGCAAACCATCAAACGTCGCTTCTAACTGAAAGGCCATCTCCGGGGGCAAGGTCGTTTCCATCGCTTGACCGTTGTGATTGGCGAAAGGGCCGCATAGGCACCATTCGCCGCTGGTCGGCAGCGGCAGATCATGGGTGCCGCGCGGCAGTTCGACACCCGGCAGCAGTTGCGACCAATCAGGCACGGCGAAAAACGGTCGCACGGCGTCCTGCTGGTACCAATAGACGGTAGAGCAGATATCGTTGGCCATACAGCCGAAGCGCATGTGAATCGATTGCTGGAAGGGAAGTGAGTCCTTTTCGAAGAAGCGGTAGCCCACCAACCGTTGCGCCGGACGCGCCTGCCCCACATCGTCATGCACATAGTAAGGCATTGCGGCGTAGTGATGGGTTTCGGGCGGATGCAGGGCACCCCCGTAGCCTGCCCCAAAGGTATCCTCGCCCCCAATGCCGCGCAAAAAGGCCGGATGTTCGCCCTCTCCATCGATGTAGATATTTTCAGCACCGCCGTGGCTCCAGCGATCGACATCATCGAGCAAACGCACGCCGTACACAAAACCCAACAACTCTCCCGGCCCGTCAGCATCCAGCATCAGAAAATCTTCACCGTAGCGCTGGGTCGGCATTTCTCGCCGCCAGCGGGCGCAGAAACGTCGCCGTTCGCTCAGCGTCTGATTGGGGTAGCGGTGCCAATCCACCTGCAGGTAGGCGCGATTATCTTCAGGCCCGGCTTCAAACTCAACCCGTGCGGATCGGGCGAAGGGCATCTGGAAGTAGCTGTTGTAGCCAATCCAGGCCTTGACCGAGAGGAAGTGGGTGTCTATCGGATACCAGCCCTGGCCGTGCATGACCCCAAAAAAGTCACCGACAGGCGCCTCAACATAGGGGATCGGCTCATCATCAAAATAGATGCGAATAAGCACTTTGCGGCTGGTCATGGGTATGCGCTCTGGCCGCGACAGTACGACCCAAAGGTGCTGAATACAGCCTGGCCCATCGAGTTCGGCATAGACGGCTTTTTGGTTTGCCAGCAAAGGTCCGGTCATACTGACGCGGTCGGGGATACCAACTTCGGGGAGCTGTAAATCCATAGCAGACTCCATTCTACGAATCAACGGAACGGTGTACAACTGGCCGATTCTTAGGCCAGTTCATCTACGAACCCCGCCCATCCTCCCAAAATCAGTATGTATCGCCATTCGTCTATTCGTCTATTCGTCTATTCGTCTATTCGTCTATGCCACCCATGCCTCACCTGAAGATAGATCGCGACCAAGCGACCATGTTTTCTCAAAAGCCTCAACAGTCAATTCAACGCGGTCATCTCCAGCGCGAAATACATCGGACAATTCGGCTGCAATGCCGGGAACATCTGTCCCGCGATAGGGTACAACCACAGTCAAAAACGCCGTGGGTGCCTGCTCGTTCAGCGCAAAACGAAATGCTTTGCGCGGCATGCGAGAACCATAAGTCCATGCAAACCAGCCCTCTTCCTCTGCCATACACGTCTCGCAATTTGTCGCAGCCTGAACCAGCACATTAGCATCGTCAAATTGCGTAAAAGCGCGCTTTTCCGCCTCGTCAAACACCACATCGCCCGGCGCAAATTGGAAATGCAAATCCAGTTGGCCGGGAACATCGCCAATCGCCTCGTCCAAAAACGCGAAAAACTGCCGATTGACAAACCACACCGAACGGCGGTGAACCAATCCTGGATACGACCCATTCTCCACCACCAGCACATCGCTATCAACTCCTTCTGACACCCACAATAAATGCCGCCCATCATCGGACGTATCACCGCTATCCAACGTCAAAGTCTGATGCACTGTCGTCTGCCGATGCCACGCGCGGCCTTCTGCATCGTGACCATAAGTGTAAAAACCCGTATCAGGCATCAACCAGCGCCCATAAGCGTACAATTCAAACGTCCCATTATCCGGTTGATCGTGGCTCGAAATAGCGGGCGGCGAACAATGCAGCACCATGTGAATCTGATCGGGTCCCCAATCATCGCGCATCACATACAAACCGGCCTCTTGAAATGCACGGCTCTTTTGCCCGGGCAAAAATTCGCGATCCAGAGTCGCCCGCGCAGCGTATTTGGGATCACCCAGCAATTCTGTAGCCTCGACAAGTGCGTCATAAAGTCCCCACTTTGAGCGATCATCCGTCTCCTTTAACGCACGCGACCCATCCCCAAACATCGGCGCACCCAAATCGGGCGACGCAATCCAGAAAATATAGTCGTGCATCAACCGCACGCGCTCTCGAAACGCCTCTGAAATCTCAATGCCAAAAGTATCCATGCGACCAAAAATTTCCACAGCATCCCGCAACACCCCCGTATGATACCCAAAAGACCACTCTCGCTGAACGCCATCGGTTGTTGTCTGCGCCAGAAAATTCTCTTCGACCCGTTCCAATGCCAATTCCATCCATTCACGCGATTCCACAAACTCCCGGAAAGTATAGGCAATATTGATAAACCCCCGCTGTTCAAACACGGCCTTATTGTGAATCAACCCCATCGGAATCAGCTTTGTCTTAACCTGATGATCGTACAGACTCGCCAGCAACAGACCGAGAAACTCGGGCGTAAATGCCTCGGCATGAACCAAACTGCGAAATGCCGAACAGATATTCGTCGCTCGAATACCCGTCTGAATATCCAGCCAGACAAACCCCTTCCAGTACGTATAAACAGAATGGGTTTTGGTGTGATTTTCCAGCGGATGTTTTGAAATCCAATCGGTCGTCATCTCCACAAATGTTCGGGCGTATTTTTCGTCGCGCGTCGCAGCATAAGCCTGTGCGAGCGGTGCAGCCCAATAAAAACGGTACACAGCCGCAACCCATTCAATATCGCCGCGGGGATCCCATTCCCAGTCAAAATCATCGCCATAACGCGCCTCGTCATAAGGTCCCCACTGAATAATGCGCTGGCATATCTTGTCGGCTGTCTCAAAATCGCCTTCCCCAGACGCCTCACCTATTGGATATTTCGCCCGATAATAATCGCGCAGCGCTGCAAGTGCGCCACTTCGATCTCCAACATCCGCAGCCCGTTTTGCCCCCTCCAAACCCGTCAGATCTAATTTTTCCAAAATTCGTCCAGGATCAAACGACTCCAGAGACATCTCGTGATCAATTTGATCCGCCCCCTTGGGGTACTCCACTACTGAACTCATAGCCATGCCTCCCAATTTCTTCACATTGTGATAACCTTGTACCACTCAATAAAATCTATAAGCCCTATCTCTATGGGATTGCAAAATTGCAGCCCACATCTTGAGATTTAAAGACCGATCTTCCGCACCTGTCCTCCCGCGATTGCCCACAATATAGTCCAGAGCCAAAAGGGTGTCAACGAACCCTCTGATGTACATATCTTTCACTTTCCTTCCCACTCACCGCTCAAAATTTACACTCTTTCCTCCTTTAATCCATCGGCTGTCAACTGGCAATCGCCAAATCGAGTTGTAAATCACATGAAATACGGCGTATCGAGGGTATAATAAGGCACTTTTCGCATCTATACGGGCTATTTATCGCCAATTCTCGCATCACCGCGTTTTCTGGCATAAAATTTGCGAGTCCCAATGGTGTGTTCCAAATCTCGTTTTGTTATACTTTTCGAAAGGAGCTATGATAAATGGCAAACAAAGCGGAAGCAGAAAGAGTATCTATTTGGAGTATTGGAGACGCGGAAAGAACATTGTTTGTGGGCATGGCCTTCGCGTTCTTTGTATTTGGGTTGGCGTTTGTGCTTTGGTATATTATCAAAGATGGCAGTGTGGATCAGGCAATTTTTGACGGGATAAAAATAGTTGGTCCTGTGGGTCTTTCCGCCGTTACTTTAACATTTTTTTTAATAGAAGGGTGGCATCTTATGATTATTCCAGTAGAGAAATACCGCGAAAAATACCGCGAAAAATACCGCGAAAAATACCGTAAAGAGCGGTTTGAAGAAGGGCGAAAAGAAGGACGAAAAGAAGGTATTGCGCAGGGAATTAAAGAACGTGCTATTGAAGATATCCTCGAAGTATTGGAGATTCGCTTTGCGTGCGCTCCATCGCATCCCATAGCGGACCGCCTTGCCGCTATGGACGATGTGCAACGCCTCAAGCAGTTGCTCCGCACAGCGATACAGGTATCTGACCTTGAGAAATTTCAACAAGCATTGGACACCTGATGCGATGATAAATGGAGCGGCGAAGAGGTACGCAATCCTCCAGTTGTAGTATCCTGAGCAAAATTTTGCATCAACTTTTAATTTTTAACGCGACCACCACACTCTGAAGGGGTTGCAATTTCATCGACACACCTTCATCCGTCAACGCGATACCGGGGTCAGAATCCGAACCATCAAAAAATTCATAGGTATCGTACACCGGAACCCGATCTATACGCAATAGCAAAACATCTGGCAAGAGATGAATTGGACAAACAACTTCCCTGACAAAACGCGCATCCAGATTGTGCGCCACCAGCAATCCCGAATGCCGGGTATAGCGCGTATAGGCAAAAACGCGGTCTTCAGAGTCGGTATTGCGGTGAAAATAAACATGCCCGGTTTGTAACTCAGACTGCTGGCTCACAAATTTGTGCAACGCCTCATAAGCGGCAACAAGCTGTGAATGTGGTTCTCGCTCTGCCCACTCGGGATGCAACAATGCAGACGATTCAAAATCAGTACGCGCCTCCTCGCCCCATTCTGAACCCCACTCCAAAGCATAGGCTAAATTCACATAATGTGCCGTACCCGCCGTCGCATTGATCAGCGAACACTGGATATTGCGCAACAGTGCCATTGCCCGGGATTGATAGCGATCTCGCCAAATTTTTGTCGCGCGCAGGCTATCGTGATTCTCAAAATAGGCCATTGCCACAGTGCGGGGGGCAAATGTGCCAGAAGTGTGTTCTAAAAAATCGGCATACTGATTTCCGTACTCGGCATCCCGATGAAAATCCACCAACAATGCGTAAATCATATCCACTGGAATATCCACTGCCTCACCTAACTCGCACAGAGTTTCGCCCAAAACGAGCGCATCGGGTTTAACTGCATTGATGCGATTTTTAATCTGCTTCAAAAATGGCCGATCCACCGTTTGGCTCGCATCAATACGCACCCCATCCAGATCACAGGTACGCATCCAAAAAGGCGCGATTCCCGACAGATAATTTTGCAAGGGCCTGTTAAAAGACAAGTCGAGCAACGCCACATCCGAATAAACCAGCCATGCAATCTGATGAATTTTGGGCTGCCCGTGCTCATCCATCACATACCAGTCGGGATATTGTTCAATCAACGGACAATCGCGGCTGGTCTGCATCAACACCAGATCGAAAATCACCTGCTTACCCAGCGCGTGTGCCCGCCGCGTTAGCGCGCGCAATTCCGCACGCCCAATCAACTGTATCAGCGTATCGCGCCCGACCCAATCAACCAATTCTTTGAATGTGCGAAAATTGTTAAAATCATCGACCTTACGCAACCTCGACAACTGTCGCTCGTGCAATAAAGTCTGCAAATCCAAATCGACAATCAGCCCATCCGACACCAGCGAAAGAAAATCTACTTCTTCTGGCGGCGTGACCAGATCGGGATCAATCCGATAAAAATCCCTCACGGCATAAACACTCCCCAACACGCCTTTGCGCACATCCTGTCCCGTGTGTAAATCTCCAAATCCGGGTTCAAAAAACGGGAGCAAATACACCACATCTGTCCGCATCTCCTCAATCCGCGATGTCACATCGCAAAATGTACCACTCACAAATTGCCCATCTTCATCCAGACGCGCGCCAACTTTTCGCACACAGACTTCGGTAATTGAAAGACAGCGGCGAACCCGATCGGGGCTGATCGCGATTACCCCATCTCGATTCAGTGCAATATCATTAACCGAAATCCAGGCCTTTGAAGCATCTGACAGCGCCTTATCATCAGCCGAAAACTCGACCGTATAGTGAAAAACACCCGTCTGATTGATCTGTATCACATCCGATTCGAAAACCAGATTATTCCCCGCAAGAACGGGTTGCCCCACCCCATCCACAATCATACGCATAGAAACATAAAAACCTGCACCCGTGCGAAACTCACCCCGCTCATCTACAAAGCCGCGATCATTCACATCGGTCCACACACGCGCTTCTACATCGCCCGTGCGACAGGTAGCCAAATCGATATCCGCAACAAATAACTCAGCTCGAACACGCGCTTCTACCGCACTATCAGGCATCAAAAATGCCCGAGCCATCACGGTATCATATCGAATACCATCCAACTCAACCGTCAGATTACCAGCCCAGACATCTGCGTTGTCATACGCCTGCACAGCATATCGCTCGTGCAATTTGTATTTAAATTCCAAACGCTTATCCACATGCTCTCCCTGTAAAACAACCGCACTTTCATACCCTGGACAATATATGAAAGTTTGTTAGGAAAATCTCAATAAACTGGGGACTGATAGCCTGGCGGTAGGGCTGGGTGGTTTCTCACTTCACACTTCTTTTGTAATACGCATTTAACAGATAAGAAACGGTAAAGAAATATACGTCTAATATATTCAACCGTCAGTTTACGCCACCCCAACTATCTCAGGGAGGAATACAGTATGAAACTCATCACAGCAGTCATCCAGCCCCACAAGCTGGACGATGTGCGCGCAGCACTCGGCGACATCGGCATCCAGGGCATGACCGTTACTGAAGCACGCGGCTTTGGACGCCAAAGAGGACACCGAGAAGTCTATCGCGGTGCCGAATACATCGTCGATTTTCTACCCAAAGTCAAGCTGGAGATCGCCATCAATGACGATGAAGTTGACCGCGCTATTGATGCGATAGAGAACGCTGCCAAAACGGGCAATGTAGGCGATGGAAAGATATTCGTTGCGGATTTGGGACAAGCTGTTCGCATTCGAACGGGCGAAACCGGGCCCGATGCACTGTAACACAATACATATCTCAGGAGAATACAATGATTAAACGCCATAACATCTTTACCTTGCTCATCGGCCTGGCATTGTTGCTGGCCTTGCCCAACATCGCGCTTGCCGACGCACATGAACCCAACTCAGGCGATACAGCCTGGATGCTTACTTCAACTGCCCTGGTGCTATTTATGACCATCCCCGGCCTCGCCCTCTTTTACGGCGGCCTCGTACGCACCAAAAATGTTTTGTCTGTTCTCATGCAGTGTTTCGCCCTCACCGCCATCATGACCCTGGTCTGGGTCATCATCGGCTATAGCCTCGCCTTCAACACCGATGGCATGGAAGCCGGTACCACCAACATAAATTCCTTTGTCGGCGGTTTAGGCACCATGTTCTTATCCGGTGTAACCGCCAGCAGCCTGTCTGGCACCATTCCCGAAACAGTTTTCATCACCTTCCAGATGACCTTTGCCATTATCACCCCGGCCCTCATCGTCGGGGCTTTTGCAGAGCGCATGAAATTCTCGGCCATGATCCTGTTCTCAATCCTCTGGTCCATGGTAGTCTATGCACCTATCTGCCACATGGCCTGGAGTGGCGACGGTTCCTTCTTTGGCGACATGGGCGTACTCGACTTTGCAGGCGGCACGGTTGTACACATCAACGCGGGTATTGCAGCACTCGTTGCATGTATTGTCATTGGCAAACGCCAGGGCTATCCCGACACGCTCATGGCTCCTCACAGCCTGACAATCACCGTTATAGGCGCGTCCATGCTGTGGGTCGGCTGGTTCGGCTTTAATGCCGGAAGTGCTGTCGCTGCCGACGGAGCCGCAGGTATGGCCATGCTCGTCACACAGGTAGCCACTGCATCTGCAACACTGGGCTGGATCGCAGCCGAATGGATCAAACTCGGCAAACCCAGTATTCTGGGTGCAGTCACAGGCGCTGTTGCCGGTCTCGTCGCCATCACCCCCGCTTCGGGCAGTGTAGGACCAATGGGTGCAATAGTCGTTGGTCTGGCATCTGGTGTCCTCTGCTTCTGGGCCGCCACCAGCCTCAAGCGCGCATTGGGTTATGACGACTCCCTCGATGCTTTCGGTGTTCACGGCATAGGCGGTATTGTAGGTGCGCTCCTCACGGGCATCTTTGCCGCTGAAAGCCTCGGTGGACAAGGACTCAGTGCCGATTCTATCGGCGGACAATTCGTCGTACAGCTCATCGGCGTCGTCTTCACCATCGTCTATTGCGGTGTCTTATCCTTCATCTTGCTCAAAATCGTCGATGCCATTGTTGGCCTACGCGTCTCGCAAGACGAAGAAACCGAAGGACTCGATATCTCGCTCCACGACGAACGCGGCTACAATTATTAAAAACTCTTAGCCAAACCAAAAGAGCGGGCACGATGTGTCCGCTCTTTTTTTATTTTTTTAGCGCACTTCTTGAAGAAGTGCGTTTTTTTCTTTCTATTTCAAAAATCGGGTTTTATAATACACGACCTCGTAAATGGATCGAAAAGCGATCCCGACCACACACCTTATAAAGAAGGAGTTTAGAATGAAACTCATCACAGCAGTCATCCAGCCCCACAAGCTGGACGATGTGCGCGCAGCACTCGGCGACATCGGCATCCAGGGCATGACCGTCACCGAAGCACGCGGCTTTGGACGCCAAAGAGGACACCGAGAGGTCTATCGCGGAGCCGAATACATCGTCGATTTTCTGCCCAAAGCCAAGCTGGAGATCGCCGTCAATGACGATGAAGTAGATCGCGCCATTGATGCGATAGAGCATGCAGCTAAAACCGGCAACGTAGGTGATGGGAAAATTTTTGTCACAGACTTGGGACAAGCTGTTCGCATTCGAACGGGCGAAACCGGACCCGACGCACTTTAGAACCACAAAATGAAAAACTCTGGAGGGAACACAAATATGAAACGCCACATACCCATCTTTGCAAGCCTCATGCTCGTCTTAGGACTGCCAGACCTCGCGCTTGCCGACGCACACGAACAACTCAACGGCAGTGACACAGCCTGGCTACTCACCTCAACTGCCCTGGTGCTATTTATGACCATCCCCGGCCTCGCCCTCTTTTACGGCGGCCTCGTACGCGCCAAAAATGTACTCTCCGTCCTCATGCAGTGTTTCGCACTCACCGCAATATTGAGCGTCGTCTGGGTCATCATCGGCTATAGCCTTGCCTTCAATACCAATGGCATGACAGCAGGTACCACGAATTTCAACTCCTTCATCGGTGGCCTGGGCACTGCGTTCTTATCCGGTGTGACAGCCGATAGCCTATCTGGCACCATTCCAGAAACGGTCTTCATCACCTTTCAAATGACCTTCTTCATCATCACACCTGCGCTCATTGTCGGGGCTTTTGCCGAACGCATGAAATTTTCAGCCGTACTCTTATTCTCTGTACTCTGGGGCATTTTTGTTTACGCGCCCATCTGCCACATGACATGGGGTGGTGACGGTTCCCTCTTTGGCGACATGGGCGTGCTCGACTTTGCAGGTGGACTCGTCGTACACATCAACGCGGGTATCGCAGCACTGGTCGCGTGCATTGTCATTGGCAAACGCCAGGGCTATCCCGACGCACAAATTTTGCCACACAGCCTCAGCCTTACAGTCGTTGGCGCGTCCATGCTGTGGGTTGGTTGGTTCGGCTTTAATGCCGGAAGTGCTGTCGCTGCCGACGGAGCCGCAGGAATGGCCATGCTCGTCACGCAGATATCTGCTGCAGTCGCCACCTCCACCTGGATGTTTATCGAATGGATCAAAAACGGCAAACCCAGTATTTTAGGTGCTGTCACGGGCACCATTGCCGGATTGGGTGCCATTACACCAGCTTCGGGCAGCGTAGGCCCCCTGGGCGCAATTGTCATCGGCCTTGCTGCCGGTGCGATTTGCTTTTGGGCATCCACCACACTCAAACGCAAGTTGGGCTATGACGACTCCCTCGACGTCTTCGGCGTTCACGGCGTGGGCGGCATTATTGGCACCCTGCTATGTGGTATTTTTGTCGTCAAAAGTCTGGGCGGTCAGGGATTGGCCGAAGGCATGACCATGGGCAGTCAATTCACCGCGCAACTGACAGCGGTCATTATCACCATCGTCTATTGCGGCGTAGTATCCTTCATCCTGCTCAAAATCGTTGACGCCGCCGTTGGCCTGCGCGTCTCGCAAGAAGAAGAAACCGGAGGACTCGATATTGCCCTCCACGACGAACGCGGCTACAATTATTAACCTGCTTGACAAATCAGACAAAAAAAGCGGGCACATTGTACCCGCTTTTTTTATTGTTGCAATTATTTTCCAGACACCTTTATTTCTCACCGACAACCGTCACAATCCACTACAGAAAGGAACAAAGATGAAAATTGTTTTACACCCCCCTGTCGATGAAGACCTTTGCCAACAAGTGCGAGACACAGCCCCCAACGCCGAAGTTGTCATGGCAGATAATCACAATGTCATCGAGGCCATCGCAGATGCCGAAATTATATTTGGAAATTTTTCGTCTGAAATTGTCAGTGCAGCCCCCAATCTCAAATGGATTCAATCCACGAGTGCCGGCATGGACAAAGCACTGATCCCCGAAGTCGCCAACAGCGACATCACAATATGCAATGCCAGCGGCGTCCATGCCGTTCAGGTCGCCGAACACGCCTGGGCACTCACCACTGCCCTCACGCGCGGGCTACACGTTTCTTTTCGCCATCAACTCGACCATGCCTGGACGCGCCCTCCACTCGCCGACTTATTGGAAGCCACTATTCTCATCGTCGGATTTGGCGGCATTGGTCAATACTATGCACAACTCGCCCAGGGCTATGACGCGCGTCTGATTGCGCTGGATATCCAGGGCGGTGACAAACCCGATTACGTCGAAGCGATCTGGGACATGGATCGTCTGGATGAAGGTCTGCAAATAGCCGATGTCGTATTTATCGCCGTGCCGTACACACCCGAAACCGAAAAACTCATCAATGCCCGCACCCTGAGCCTGATGAAAAAAACCGCCTTTCTGGTCAACACCGCACGCGGTCCCATCGTCGATGAAGCCGCTTTGGCAGAGGGCCTCAAAAACGGCGAAATCGCCGGTGCTGGCCTGGACGTATTTGAAAAAGAACCCCTGTCTCCCGACAGCCCACTCTGGGACATGGAAAATGTCATTATCACCCCACATGCAGCTGGCGGGTCTCCCAATCGACACAACCGAACCGTCGGCTTCTTCTGCCAAAACCTGAAACGCTATCAGGCGGGCGAACCGCTCTTTAACGAAGTCGATAAATCCCTCGGATATCCAAAACGGGAACGGCGCGTCACATGAGAAGGAAATTGAATGCGCCTATCGTGGAATGAAATTCGCATCCGTGCGGCCCAGTTTGCCCAAGACTGGAAAGATGCTGGCTACGAGAAGGGTGAGACACAGAGCTTTTACAACGAGTTTTTCGACATTTTCGACGTAAAGCGGCGTACGGTTGCCCGCTACGAGGAGCACGTCCAGCGATTGGATAACTCTCGCGGCTTTATCGACCTGTTTTGGCCGGGGGTGTTGCTCGTTGAGCAGAAGAGCGCGGGGGTCAATCTGGCGGCGGCTCGCAAGCAGGCGGGCACCTATTTCGACGCTCTGCCAGAGCGTGACCGTCCGCGCTATCAGTTGCTCTGCGACTTTCAGACCTTTGAGCTGCTTGATCGAGACGAGCGAGAGGAAGTCTCTTTCGCCCTCGCCGATTTGCCCCAACACGTCGAAAAGTTCGGTTTTATCCTCGGCGTCCAAAAGCGCACCTTCCGCGACCAGGATCCGGTCAATATCGAAGCATCCGAGCGCGTAGGTCAACTTCACGACGCGCTGGCCGCTTCCGGCTATACGGGCCACGATCTCGAACAGTTCCTCGTCCGCATCGTTTTCTGCCTGTTCGCCGATGATACCGGCATCTTTGAGCCACGCGACATTTTCTTCGACTTTTTAGAGAACCGCACGCAAAAAGATGGATCAGACCTCGGCGGCTGGCTGGCGCAATTGTTCCAGATACTCAACACGCCTGAAGACCGTCGCCCGACCACTCTGGACGAAGACCTCAACCTTTTTCCATACATCAATGGCGACCTATTCCGCGACCCACTGCTCATTCCGTCGTTTGATTCCGAGATGCGCCAGCGTCTAATTGATGCCTGCACCTTTGATTGGTCAAGTATTTCGCCAGCGATCTTCGGTTCGCTCTTTCAATCCGTCATGGACAAGGACGAGCGCAGGGCACAGGGAGCGCATTACACCACCGAAAAGAACATCCTCAAGGTCATTGAACCGCTGTTTCTCGATGCTTTGCGTGCTGAGTTCCACCACCTCAAGTCTCGTCGTGACAGTCGGCGCATCCCCGAAATGATTGCCTTTCAGCAACGGCTCGGGGAGTTGCGCTTTCTCGATCCGGCCTGCGGTTGCGGCAATTTTCTGATCATTGCCTACCGCGAATTGCGGGCGTTGGAAATTGAGGTGCTCAAGGAGATTCGTCCACGCGGACAACTCGATGCTCTGGCAGAGTTGCTTTCTGTCGTGGATGTGGATCAGTTCTACGGTATTGAGTTGGGAGAATTTCCCGCGCACATTGCCGAGGTCGCACTGTGGATGATGGATCACCTGATGAACAATCGTCTAAGCCTGGAGTTCGGCCAGACTTATGCACGTATTCCGCTGGAAAAATCGCCGCATATTTGGCACGGAGACGCGCTGGAGACCGATTGGAACGACCTTCTCCCGTCCGGCGAATGTTCTTATGTACTGGGTAATCCGCCGTTTGTGGGTGCAAAATTCCAATCCCCAGCGCAACGCGAACAGGTAAGCCACATCGCTGCGTTGGGCAAAGGCAGGGGCACTCTCGATTACGTCACTGCTTGGTTTATCAAGGCTGGTGAATACGTGCAACAGGGCGCGGCACAGATCGGTTTTGTAGCGACCAATTCCATCACGCAAGGCGAACAAGTGGCGCAACTCTGGCCGATCCTATTTGACCGATATAAGCTGGACATCGCCTTCGCGCACCGCACCTTTGCCTGGGGATCGGACGCCCGCGGTATGGCGCATGTTCATGTCATCATTATCGGACTGACTAAACGGGATGATGCGCCGCGAGAGAACCGTTTATTTTCCTACGACCATCCCAAAGGCGAGCCGCACGAGAGCCGCCACGCAGCCCTTTCGCCCTACCTGTTCGACGCGGGCGGCCTCGCCAATCCGCGCATCGTGGTAAAATCAGAACACCGACCAATTAACAGACTGCCGAGATTGATCACTGGAACTCAACCTCTTGAAAGAGGGTTTTTGGTTTTTAATCGACACGAGCGCGATCAATTTCTATCTGTCGAACCGGAGGCGCAGAATTTCTTTCGTCTATTTCTCGGATCTTATGAGTTCATCAATGGCATCGAACGCTGGATTTTGCATACTCAGGATATAGAACCAAAAGATCTGAGGCAGTTGCCAGAAATAGTAAAACGACTGCGGTCCGTATCTGAATTTCGTGGATCAAGTAAACGCACTACAACATTGGCGTTATCAAAGTATCCTTCCCTGTATGGTGTAACCGTTTTGCCAGATAGTCCATTTTTGGTCTGTCCACAAGTAAGTTCCGAGCGGCGCGAATACATCCCAATAGGATGGTTACAACCGCCAACTATTCCGAGTGAGAAGTTGCGGGTGCTTTTAAATGCAGACCTATGGCATTTCGCCCTGCTCACCTCCGCTATGCACATGGCGTGGATGCGGACGGTCACGGGGCGTCTGAAAAGCGACTACATGTATTCTGTCGGCGTAGTGTACAACACCTTCCCCCTCCCCCCTGTCCCCGCAGAACGACTACAACGTCTCACGCCCTACGCCGAAGCCGTGCTCTCCACCCGCGCCGCCCATCCCGACGCCACCCTCGCCGACCTCTACGATCCCGACTTCATGCCAGTTAATCTCCGCAAGGCACACCAGGCCCTTGACCGTGCAGTTGATCACCTGTACCGCCGTTCTCCATTTTCCACTGACCGTGAACGTGTCGAACACCTGCTTGTCTTATACGAAAAAATGATCACCCCCCTCTCCGCTCCAAAACCAAAGCGAAGACGAAGGCGACCATAGACCCAAAGCGATACAGGATTACATCAGGTGTCCAAGAAAAGGCTGTTTTGTATATTGTTTTCTTCAGGTCATTTTTATATTTTGTGAACGTGATATGCCATGTGTGAGAACGGGGAATGTCGTAAATACTTCGACTGAAAGGACTGTATAATGGCTGACCAGACTGTTCAGAAAAAAAATGAAGAAGAGGAAATTGAGGGCTTTGATGACAAAGAGGATGCGGCGTGGAAAGACTATCCAATAGACACGCTGCTGATTCGAAACGAAAGTCGCACGGTTTTCGATGTTCTGAGAAGGGTCAATCAAGGCAATTACATCATGGACCCGGAATTTCAAAGAGACTTTATCTGGTCTGAAGACAAACAGAGCAAACTCATTGAATCTGTACTGATGCGGATTCCCCTCCCGGTTTTCTATTTGGCTGAGGACGATCAAGGGCGTATGGTGGTCGTAGATGGATTGCAACGCCTTTCGACATTCAAGCGTTTTGTCGATGGCGAGTTGCGCTTGTCGCTTCCGGGCCAGGATGAACTGAACAACAAGCGATTCACCGACCTATCGCCCAAGCTCCAGAACCGAGTTGAAGACTGCAATCTGATCTTCTATATCATGGATGCCAAGGTACCGGATCGAGCACGTCTGGATATATTCGAGCGCGTAAATGGCGGGGTTCCTCTTACCCGGCAGCAAATGCGCAATAGCTTGTACATGGGCGAGGCGACCCGTTTTCTCAAGACCGAGGCACGTACAGATATTTTTTTAAACGCCACAGGACGTAGCCTGAATAAGGATACGATGCGAGATCGAGAGTTTGTCAACCGATTTTGTGCTTTCCAACTTCTCGACCTTGATGAATACAAGGGAAATATGGACGATTTTCTCGCACAAGTACTAAAAAAAATGAACCGTCTGACAGAGAAAGACCTATCGTGTCTATCGATGAAATTTCGGAGGGGTCTTGCAAACAGTCACAAAATTTTCGGCATACATGCTTTCAGAAAGCACAGTAGGGGACAGGAAAAACGCGGTGTACTCAATGCTTCGCTTTGGGATGTGATGTCAACCGGTTTGTCGCGCTACCCGGAAAACGAGGTAAAATCCCGTGTGGAGGTTCTCAAAAATAAGTTTTATCCCTTAATGGACGATGAGGAGTTCGTCGCATCCATCACTTATGGCCCCAGTAGCACGGGAAAAGTTAGACGCCGGTTTCGCATTGCCAGCGCGATGTTCGAGGAGGTATTTGGTGCTTACACAACTTGATTTGCAGCATTTCAAGTGTTTTGAATTGCTTCATCTTCCTTTGCATCCAATGACATTATTATCGGGTACCAATGCCTCGGGAAAATCCTCGGTGCTTCAAGCTCTTGTCTTGCTGCATCAGACAATGCGTGAACACGAATGGTCACTACGCCTCATGCTAAACGGCAAGTCTGTCCAACTTGGCACTGTATCTGATATCGTGGATAAAGTATATGGTCGGCGAGAATTTGAAATCGGCCTGATAGATGGGGAGATTCCATATCAGTGGATGTTTACAGGCGAGCGTTTGGAGATGTCCATGGCAGTCAAGCGGGTGGTTGCCAACGGCATCTCAATAGACGATCCCTCTCAACTTCGTTACCTACTTTCACCAGATGAAGCACCATCTCTATCCGAGCGTCTGAAGAATCTCACCTATCTCACGGCAGAGAGAATTGGTCCACGAGAAACTTACAACGTTGACGATTCGCAGGTTGCGCCAGTGGTGGGGCCATCTGGAGAAGATGCCGCGAGTGTGTTGTATGCCAAGCGCGACGAACACGTCTGTGAGGCACTCGCATTGCCGGATGCTTCAAGTAGAAACTTGCTGCAACAAGTGGAGGCGAGGATACGGACTTTCTTCCCCGGATGCCGTTTGAATATACAAAAGGTTAAGGATGCGAATACCGTTACGCTGGGACTTCGCACATCCGACGATACAGACTTCCACCGCCCCGTTCATGCGGGGTTTGGCATTACACAGGTTCTACCTATTGTTATCGCTGCGCTCGCCGCGAAACCTGAAGATCTTCTACTGATAGAAAATCCGGAAGTTCATCTCCATCCAGCCGCACAGGTACAGATGGGACAGTTTCTTGCAAAGGTCACGCATTCAGGCATCCAAGTCATTCTGGAAACACACAGCGATCATATACTGAATGGTGCCCGGCGTGCTGTCAGGTCGGGCGTTCTATCAGCCGATCAAGTTTCGATTCACTTCTTTCGACCAAGGTCGGGCGATGATGCACAGGTTGTAAGTCCCATTCTGGATAACACTGGTAATATTGATGTTTGGCCGGACGGATTTTTCGATCAGTTCGACAAGGATATAAACCATTTTGCGGGATGGGATTAGCGTTGGAACTCCTTACAAATGACCTGTCAATCCATGGGCAGTTTCACGATATTCCCACATTTCGAATAGCACTTAAGCAACTCATGGCGATCCGAAAATGTAGCCAAACGGTACGGGCGCGAAGTGTACTGTCACAGAAACATGGCCAGTGTTCAGGTCATGCCTAACGTATATATGCAGCAAGCGATACAAGGACTGCCTATAGATGACCGACGGGCCGTGATGCAGTGGTTGACTCGCCGTGGGCCATTCTGGGAAGATGAGCGTCTTCACGGTGAAGATGATTGGCTTGAATGTCGCGGAGACGTTGTTACAGATACCGCTGTAGGAGAAGCAGCATACCGTTGCTTCAATAGGACTGAAACCAGTCTTGTGAGTCTGATTCCGTCTTCATGGGACTTTTCTCCCGCGGTGGTCAATTGGTGGAAGAACGATAAGGAAGTTGAGTCGGTTGAAATCGTCAACTATCGAGAGGCCGATGATCTAGAAACGGTATTAAAGACTATACCCGATCAAATTGCGTCGTGGAGGGAGTTGGCGGATGCGTCAAGAGAACGTTATACGGAATTGATATTTTCCTTAGATTGCTTTAAGCCGCTCGAAGGACATCCCTTTGCTCTCTACGCTGCCCAAAGCGTACTCAGCCGTCTTGAGATACTGAACCGACTCAAGGCTTGCTTTAATGCGAAAGGAGAACGCACTGCCGAGGGACATAAAATCTATCAGACGCATTTCGTTGGTCAACGCGCATGGTTTTCCGATTCATCAGATACTGAGAAGCGCGATTTTAAAAACGATCTGACCTTTCTCCTGAACGACGGGACCTCGTTATTGTGTCCCTGGCATGGAAAGGTGAATTATCACATTCCACTCCGTATTCATTTTTCGTGGCCTGTAACGGCGGTTGACCCATTGTATATAGTGTATGTTGGCCCTAAACTCACACTACCATAGTGGTAACCAAACTCCTTTGGAGAAAACACCGTGAAAAACCCCAATATCATCGTCATTCTCGTAGATGACATGGGCTATTCGGATCTCGGTTCTTATGGTGGCGAGATCCGAACGCCCAATCTGGATCGCCTATCGGCAAATGGCTTGCGATTCACGCAAAGTTATAACTCTGCCCGCTGCTGTCCCTCGCGGGCTTCGCTACTCACAGGACTGTATTCCCACCAGGCTGGCATCGCCAATTTTACGGGACCTGACCGAACCGCCGAATGGGGACCGGCCTATCTGGGTCGGCTAAACAACAACTGCGTGACACTGGCAGAAGTCCTCAAAACCGCGGGCTACAGCACCTATGGCGTCGGCAAATGGCACGTTGGAGATCAAAGTAACCCAACAGACCGGGGATTTGACGAATATTACGGATTCATCAAAGGCCACAGCGCACCCCAATGGGACCCGTCTTATTATCATCGCTATCCAGAATCTCGAACACCCGAACTCTCTTTTGATGACGATGCATACTACGCAACAGAAGCATTCAACGATTACGCCGTAGAATTTATCGATCAGGCGCAACAAAAAGACAATCCCTATTTCCTCTACCTCGCCCATTCGGCTCCGCATTTTCCCTTACATGCCCCGGCAGAAACCCGCGATTCATATCTCGATATTTACCGCCGAGGTTGGGATGTCTTGCGCCGTGAACGCTACGCGCGCCAGAAAGAATCCGGTCTGGCAACAGAAAACTGGCAATTCACACCGCGCTCAATTGTTCCCATCGAAGAAAATGATGCCATCGCAAACGGGTACAGCGGCAAACAGAATCCCGCGTGGGAGGATCTCTCCCAGGACCGGCAGGAAGATCTCACCTACCGCATGGCGGTCTTTGCGGCCATGATCGAGCATATCGATCGCGGCATAGGCAGAATCATTGACCGCCTAAAAGAAACAGGAGAACTGGACAACACACTCATTCTATTTACAAGCGACAATGGCGCGTGTTACGAATGGGGACCTTTTGGATTTGACGAACGCAGCAGATTGGGCGTCACCCATCTCCACACGGGTGAAGAACTGAAAAAAATCGGTGGACCGGACACATATCACTCTGTGGGCAGCGCGTGGTCGTGCCTGAGCAACACACCGCTGCGCATGTACAAACACTACAACCACGAAGGCGGAAATTGCAGCCCATTCATCGCCCATTGGCCCGAAGGGATTGCGCAACCCGACCGCTGGGTTCGCACCCCCATGCACCTGTTTGACATCATGCCGACCATAAGCGAAATTACCGGAGCCAAATATCCCAAAACACACAATGGAGAACGCATACATCCGCAAGAAGGAACGAGCCTCACACCCCTATTCAACGCACGCAGCCTGCCCGAACGCAGCCTGTGTTTCGATCACTTTGAAGCCAGCGCCATACGCAGGGGAAAATGGAAATTGCTGAAGGGAAATACCCGATATCCCAACAAAAATTGGGAACTCTACGACATGGAAAAAGACCGCTGTGAAACCAGCGATCTATCAGCAGAACATCCAGAATTGGTAAAATCACTCGAGAGAGAATGGATTGAATGGGCCGTGCGGGTTAAGGTACATCCTTACTATCAGGAAGTGGCAAAATGAGCATCATCCGTCACCTCACTTTTTCCACAAACGGCCACATAAGATCGCTGTAGAAGCGATGGCCTGCGGCGCCGTAGTGGTGTTCTACGTGATCGGGCACACCGGCGATCTCGTAGAGACGCGCGATACCTTTGACCGCACGATCGACTTCGGGCACGGGAAATAGCGTATCCTGTTTCCCATTGACAATACAGAGATGGCGCGGGGCAATAAGACCCACAACATCCCAGATCTCGCCAAAGCGCAAAATACCGGGAACTGCATTGCAATCGCAATGGTGAATCAAACCGCTGGTGCCCACAAGCGTACAAAAAGAGCAACTCGGCACGGCAATGGTAATGCGGGGATCAACTGCCGCGGCATAACAGGTGATAACGCCACCCCCCGAGTTACCCATAACCAGAATCGTAGATGTATCAATCTCGGGAATATCCTGTGCCCAGTCAATAAGGCGCATCACATCCCACACGCGCTCACCCGTCGCAGTGCGCCCGGCGAGCAAAGCATGCATGAACTGGCTGCGGCAATCGCGGGCACCGTGGCGTTTGTTAATATCGGGAATAGCCGTAGTACTCGTACCGCGGGCAGCGGGCGCAATAGCAGCAAACCCGCGCTTGACCGCCTGAACAGCAACATCGCGGTCCTCGGCCTCAATCTTTTTGCGGTGATTGTCATCGCGCGCCTTGCCAATATACGTATCCATCCCGTATCTGTCGTGCCCGTGTGGCAAAACAGCGAGCGGAAAGGGACCATCACCCTTCGGTTGAAGATACCAGAACGGCAAGCCAAAACGCGGCTCGGTAGTAATAACACCGGGTTGCAACGTATAATCGCCCATATCTTGCGCTGCACCGAGTTGCACCTGAATCGTGTGATCACCCAGAGACGCACCAATACTTTCGAGACCCAGCATATGCTGAAGCACCGGGCGCGCCTCATCTTGCCATTGCAAAAAAGATTCGCGATCCGTTGCTCGACACGCGACATAGCGCAGGTTATCGGCGTAGAGAGAGTCGAGATAGGTGCGAACAGCACCGCTGTGTTCGGGATGTTCCATATTAAAAACCTCTCAAGGAAAAAAAATGGCAGACACACTGCGTGAAGTACTGGATTTTGCAACAGAGGCCGCCTGGCAAGCCGGACGCATCACACTACAGTATTTTCAGACCGGAGTCGAAGTAGAGGAAAAGGCGGATGAATCACCTGTAACGGCCGCAGACAGAGGAGCCGAGACAAAATTGCGGGAATTGATAGAAGCGCGTTTTCCCAACGACGGCATTGTGGGAGAAGAGCACGGAAACAAAAAAGGCACAAGTGGGCGGCGATGGATTTTAGACCCCATTGACGGCACAAAATCATTCATACAGGGCGTCCCCCTCTACGGGGTAATGGTCAGCTTAGAAATAGAAGATGAACCTGCTGTTGGCGTGGTTAATTTCCCGGCGTTGAATGAGATGATCTGCGCTGCTAAGGGATTGGGTTGCACCTGGAATGGCCGCCCCGCGCGGGTATCTGATATATCGGATATACGAGACGCGACCGTGATCTTGACCGATTTTGTGAATGGGCATAGTCGGGGCGAAGCCATAAACCGGATATGCTCACGCGCCAAACTCGTGCGCGGCTGGGGCGATTGCTATGGCCACATGCTCGTCGCAACCGGACGGGCAGAAATCATGCTCGATCCCATTATGAGCGTATGGGACTGTGCCGCCCTCGCGCCCATCTTAGAAGAAGCGGGCGGCACATTCACAACGTGGAGCGGCGAAGCCACCATCTGGGGCAACGAAGCCGTGGGCACAAACGGGACGTTATTTAAAGAAGTAATGACTTTGATCAAAGGGTAATAGAGAGGATTCACCATGTTGATTAGAGAACTGGCATATGATACAGATGAGGATCAACTCGATTTGTTGATTGATGCTTTAGAGCCTGAAGCATCAGAGATGATCCCCGTTGGAGATGATATTTTTTTGCGGCGATCTATTGAAACGGGTAAAATAGTTGGCGCAGTTATAGAAAATTATAGTCTTTGGCGGTCAGGACGATATATGGCAAAAGATATGACACCGGATTTGCGTACCGCATATCAGCATATTGTTCGTTATCTGGACGTGGTAAAAAATAAGAACATCGCCGCAGTTTAATCTACAAATATCGAACGATTTGATATACCGCAGATGTGGTCTTCGCGCATGAATCCGGGCACAAATTGGGCGGTTCGACCAGAAGGCGCGACACCTGTATAATAGCCCGAGAATTGTTCATTAAACGTAGTCAAACGGTTGCGCGAAGCCTCACTACTCTCCGCAGCCACAATGTACGCATTGTTAAAAATCCCATTTTCTTTCAGCCCCGCGCCGCCTGCTGCCACGATATGCCCGTCAATCGTATTGAGAATAGCGTCCGCATCATTGCCGCCAACACCACTCACGAGCACCTCGGATATCCCCTGCCTCCGAATAGCCGTCCATGTACTGAAACCATCTACAATCTCCCCCGAACGATCAATAGCGACATCGCCGGTAACACAGCGCGGTTGGGGTTCAACAATGCCATCCAGATTGGGAATGCGCGAAACCGCATAAATTCTACCTGCGGGGCGGTGGTCACCAAAATAATCGGCAATCACTTCGCGCACGGTTTCAATGCGCTTCCAGGTTGCCGAAGGATTGTCGTCAATCGCGACCAGGACCTCGATATGCGCGGTTTGCGTTTTGAAATCCACATTGTCAGCCGCGAGCTTTTTTTCGTACTGCTCTACGAGCACAAATTCCATCTCTTGCTTGAGGTCATCACCGAGTGTCGTAACCGTATTGCCCCCAGCATCGATGTGCATCACCGACGCACCGCTGGGCTGGTGATCGGTCCATGCACCGTATTCAATCTTGCCATCGCCAAAGGAAATATCCTCACCTTTGACAGCTTTAATTTCCACTTCAAAAAGTGCTATGGGATCAGGAAACCCTTCTCCATGGGTAAAACGCGCCATGCGATTGGATTTGAGTTCGCAACCTGTCACAGCATCAATCATAGGTCCATATACGGCATTAAACGCATCCCGGTAAGCCTCACAGTCGTCACGGCTATCAGATGGCGTCGTCCAAAGGACATCGGTTTTGTACACATCGCCCCAGTTTGCGCCCCCGCGAGCAAGCCCCAGACTCAAGTTCTCAATGGTGCCAAACCACTCTGACCCGAGTTCATTGGGATACTGCGTGCCCACATTGCCGCTGGGTTCAACGAGGCGCACGACCTGGTCGTCGTCATAGGTCATAATAACTTCGGCTGTGCTACAAAAAATGGGAATGGGCTTATGACGGATAATATTGACGCTTGCCATAGTAAAAAATCCTTTGTGATAAGGTTACCAGATATCGCTGAGATCCAATACAAACCCCGGTAAAACGGGATCGGCGGATAGGGTGTCGAGATTCTCGCGCACTTCAACGGGGACATGCGGGCGATAAATATAGACGGTTTTTTGCGGTGGCACAATGAGCCAGCCGAGTTGCAGACCGTTGTCGATATACTCTTCCATTTTCTTTTTTAAGACGGGAATACGGTCAGAGGGCGATTTGAGTTCAATCACAAAATCTGGACAAAGGGGCAGAAAACGCTCTTGCTCCCTATTGGCCAATTGATCGTAACGCCACCGAAAGACCCAAGAAGCATCCGGTGATAGGATGGCCTTATTGGGTAGCCGAAATCCGGTTGAGGAATCAAATGCAATGCCCGTGCTATCTCGTTTTGTCCATAATTGTAACTGCATTGTAAGCTCTGCATTTCGATTGCCCGTCGCTGCTCCTGTTGGTGGCATAATGAGTATTTCCCCTTCTGCATTGCGCTCAATACGCACATCGTGGGTGCGCTGGCAAAATACAAAGAATTGATCTTCCGTCATATCGGTAAAAGGCGTTACATCGGTTTCCATTGTCAATGCCTCGGATGGTATAAGAACGATCTCCCCATCTGCATTGCACATAATACGCATCTCGCCATTGTGCGCCCAGATTTGAAAAAATTGATCCTCTGTGAGCTCCAGAACGGGTTTTGTGTCGAGTGTGGTTGCCATTGTAAATACCTCTCTTGACAATGTGATATCTTTTTCAAAAGATAGAGCCAAAAATACGCAATGTCAATGCACGCGGAAGATCAGCCATCTTTGGATTGAAAAAACGCCCGCGCTTCGGCCAGAGATTCGCGGTTGCCAATATCGAGGACACCGCCTTCAATATCGTACGCATAAACGGCCTCGCATGTGTGCAACCACTCCAAAAAATGCCCGGGCGCGTCGGGATTGCCTCCATTGGCGATATATTCTTTAAAACGAGGCAGTATCGACGCAGGGTAAATATAAACGGGCGATGCCGACCACTCGGAAATGGGTCTATCGGGTTTTTCAATAAATTGCAAAACGCGATTATCTTTGCCTAACTGGACATTGCCCCTGCGCTTGCGATCATCGTAGTCGGGATTGTGGCGCACGGCAATATGGGAGACGGGATTGGATTTGAATATATTGACCAATGTTTGGAGAGAAAACAGCAGAATATTATCCGCGGCGAGAACGAGAACATCATCGGCAACATCGCGCGCTTCAATGGCAAACTGGATATCGCCCACAGCCCCCAAACGATTGTCATTGGAGGTCGTGCCATCGTCGAGAATCTCCGTCTCCAACCCGGTCTGCATCGCTCTATTTTCACGCGCCCAATCGGCAAAGTGCCCGTAAAATCGGCGATTGGTCACCACATAAACACCATCGATATCTACAATAGTTTTAAGCTGATCAACGAGATGATCGAGAATAGTCTTGCCCCCCACTTCAAGCAGAGGCTTGGGAAAGTTTTTGGTAAGAGGATACAGCCGCGTGGCGTATCCCGCCGCGAGAATAATAACTTTCACAGAATCCTGGCTCCATTGTCGGGTTGACAAATAAAAACCGGGGCATTTTTTGACAAATCGGGATGTTTGGCGCAATAAGCCGATTGAATCTGTTCAATCGCTGCACTGGATTTCTGGGGATTAACAAGCGCAACACAACAACCCCGAAAACCGGCACCGCTAAACCTGGCGCCGTAAACGCCATCGGTTTCAATGAGAATATGGTAGAGATCAATGAGGGGTTTACTACCGCATTCGTAATTTTCAATAGAACTGCGCCCCGATTCGGCAATCAGCCTGCCAAAAATCTTGAGGTCGCCTGCGCGCCATGCATCAATACCCATAAGCACGCGCTCAGATTCCGTAAAAAAGTGTCTGGCGCGTTTGGCGGGGGCGCCGCTTAACAGGTGTTTATGCATTTCGTATTCTTCAAAGGCAATATTGCCGAGCAGAGGTTCTCGATCGGAACGCCCCACGGCATTGAGCAGTATTCGCGCTGCACGGGCGCATTCATCTACCCGCGTGTTATACCCCGTCGAAACCAGCGCCTCGCGCAAGCCCGATTGGGCAATCAGAATATCAAAGTCTGGCATAGTATTGGACCGGGGAATCAATTCGTGCGTGGCAGACGCACAATCGATCACCGTGAGAAATCCCTTTTGCGACAACAGAATCGCCGATTGATCCAGAATGCCATTTTTGAGACCGAGGTAGCCATTTTCAATCGCCTGATCGAGCCGAATATTATCAGCGAGCGACAGGGACAAATCATTGGCCTCTTCATAAGCGAGCAAATACGCCACACCAATCGCGGCCGATGAACTCAACCCCCCTTCGTTCATCCTGCCCGCCGTAAGCCCCGTAATCCCGCGCGTGAGTTTATGGCCCTCTTGCTGCAACGCGCGCACTGCGCCGCGTGGGAAATTGCCCCAATCCCCATCTATTTTGTCGGGCACATCGGCCAGCGCAAACGAGACCTCACCCTCAAAAGTGAGACTCTGTAGATGCGTATTTCCATCGCCCGACGGCGCGAAAGCGAGGTACACAGCCTGATCAATAGCCATAGCTGTAACCTGCCCGAGCTGGTGATCAATATGCGCGCCGAGCGGACATATCCGATAGGGTGATCGCACAACGCGCACATCGGCAGGCGCAACACCAAACCGGTGATTCATTTCTGTTTTGAATTGATCTATCATGAGTAGTCAGGGGTTAGCAGTCAGCGACCAACAACGTTACCAAAAAAGGAGAACAACCGCAATGCCACAAATCAAAATAGGCAAAGGTATTGGCGATATTTCGGAGCAAACACTGCGATTTTATCGGCAAATTGGGGTCGATGTGGTAGCGATGCCAACGCGATGGCGTACAGAACCGGGAACGGGTGAACGCAAACTGGTACCGCCGACTCAGACTGGACCAAAAGGCGCGCAGGGAGGGATATGGGACGAGCGAGAATTGCAACGCATCAAAGCGAGAATCGAATCATTTGATCTCATACCTCTAATCACAGGACTGGGTATTTCAGGGCGCGTATTAATGGGCCAACCGGGCAGAGAGGACGATCTGAAAATTATAAAAGCCAATATCGAAATCGCAGGACGGCTGGGACTACGGGCATTGAACTACAGTTTCACCGCCCTCAGAGCCTCAGAAGGATATGCAGCGCAACGAGGTGTGGGACGCGGTGGCGCAGATTTGCGGGATTTTGACAACGAGCGGATAGCCAATCTCCCACCTCTCAATTCAATCGGGAGAATTGGGATGGATGAAATGTGGGACAATCTGACCTATTTTTTGGAAAACGCGATCCCAACAGCAGAAAAAGCGGGTGTACAATTGGCCGCACACCCCAATGATCCACCGGTTCCAGAATATCGCGGCGTTGCCCAACCCCTGGGCGACATCGCGGGCATGCAACGGTTGATCGAAGTCATAGATAGCCCATCAAATTGCATTTTTTACGACACGGGCGTAATGACGGAAAAAGGCGCAGATGCAGTCGAAATGATTCGCTATTTTGGATCGCGGAATCGCATTGGAACCGTACATTTCCGGAATGTGAAAGTGGAAATACCTCGATTTAAGTATATCGAGACCTTTCACGACGACGGCGAATGCGATATGTTTGCCTGCGTTCAGGCATTTCAAGAGGTGGGATACAACGGCATGATCGACCCCGACCACACGCCGGGCATCCTGGGCGATACACCAGATACGCGCATAGGCTGGGCGTATGCCATTGGTCAAATGGTGGCGATGCGAAACGCCGTAGAAAAAAACAAATAAAAAAAGCCCCAACGCGAAAAAGCGTTGGGGCTACATGTGATATTGCGTGTCAGAAGCTGAGAACACTATAAACCAGAGTAATCGCAAAAATCACGCCTATAATGCCCATGGCGACTTTGAATTGTAAGCTGATTCTATCCTCTTCCCGGTCGCGCAATTCGTTGAAAGTCTGCATGGCTCTCCCCCTTTGAGTAGTGCGGACGGATATGTTCTGTATAAATAATACTAATTTTTTATATTAAGTCAATAGACAAAATACGACTCTTGACAATTTATACAGATGAATCTATCGTTTGCAGTAGCTTTTGTATGGATGTCATACTCGGAGAAATATGCCAATGAAGTGGGTGGTCGTGACTGTAACTGTTATAGTGGCACTCGCAATTGTGGGTGCGCTGGGCGTTGCCTACCATCTGAAGACCAATTTTCCCAAAGCCGATCCGCCTTATAATATTCGCGTATCGGGAACACCCGAACAGGTCGCACGGGGACGTTATTTAGCCAATCACGTCACAGTATGTCTCGAATGCCATTCAACGCGGGATTGGGTGCATTATTCTGCGCCACCGCTACCGGGCACCGAGGGTAAAGGTGGCGAGGTATTTCCCGAAACAGCGGGATTTCCAGGCACCTTGATCGCACCCAATATTACACCGGCAGCTCTGGGAGATTGGACAGATGGCGAAATCATTCGGGCTTTTACCAGCGGCGTAAATAAAAACGGCGACCCACTTTTTCCACTGATGCCCTATCGCGCATATCGAAATCTCATGCCGGCAGATATTGACGCCATTGTCGCTTATGTGCGTACCCTATCTCCCATTGATCATATCCCGCCGCGGTCCAAATTGAATTTTCCCATGAACCTGCTCGTACGCACAATGCCAGAACCCTATAAACTCCCCAAATCGGTTGATCGTTCAGACCCCGTTGCTTATGGCGAGTATTTGGCGACCATTGCCGGATGTGCCACTTGCCATACGCCTCATAATCAACAGAGAGAGCCAGTTGAAGACATGCAATTCGCCGGGGGATTTCAATTCCGATTGCCCAGTGGCAAAACCGTGCAATCGGCCAATATTACACCCGACCCAGAAACGGGAATTGGGCATTGGAAAAAAGAGTACTTCATCGGGCGTTTCAGACAATTTGCCGGGGAAAACGCAAAACACATCCTATTGCAGGATGGCATGAACAGCGTGATGCCCTGGACAATGTACGCGGGCATGACAGACGAAGACCTCAGCGCCATATACGACTATCTGCAAACCGTCGCGCCGATCCGAAATGCCGTCGAACGGTTTGTGGAATAATAAAGAGGAAAATATGGAATCAGGTTCCGGAGCATTTAATTTTGATCGCGTCAAAGTATGGTATCATTGCCCTCAAGACCATCTTGCCGACCTGCCAGTGGTATTTGCCCTGCACGGTGCCTCGCGCAATGCCAGCACCTATCGCGACACCTGGGCCAGCCATGCCGATATGTACGGATTTCTATTATTGGCCCCGGAATTTTCACAGGAGAATTATCCAGATGAAACAACGTTTAACCTCGGCAATGTATTTGCCGAAGATGGCACGCGAAATGCCATGGCCGATTGGTCCTTTCAAATAATTGAAGGCATTTTTGATCACGTCAAAAAACGAGTGGGACTCCGGGCATCGTCCTATGGATTTTATGGACATTCGGCGGGCAGCCAGTTTGTACACCGATTTTTGTACTTCATGCCTCAGTCACATGCACATATCTTTATAGCGGCCAACGCCGGATGGTACACCATGCCCACATTCGAACAAACCTATCCCTATGGACTGGCCGGATCGGGTCTGACTGTCGCGGATTTGAAACGGTCACTAAACCAGCGAGTTGTGGTACTCCTGGGTACTGATGATGTAGATGTAAACCACCCCAAATTGAGGCGCACACCACAGGCGATGACGCAGGGCGCACACCGCTTTGAGCGCGGTCACACATTTTTTGAAACGGCAAAACGAGAAGCCGAATCACTCAATGTGTCGTTCAACTGGCAGTTGGACACAGTGCCCAACGTGGGACACAACAATGCGGGAATGGCAAAAGTGGGCATTGCGTATTTGGTGTGATCCGCAGATGAACGCAGATAAAAAAGGGGGCTGGAGACTGGACAGGCTGACCACAAAAAAAGAATGGCCGCGATCCCTGTTATCGCGGCCATTTATGTACTACAAGCCATGGAACCTCCTATGTCAGACGATCGGGGGAGAGGTCCTAACACCCGACCGCTGGATACAGATTGGTGGCATAGTAACCTCCTCTTGTGAGTATCGCGGCCCGTCATGCCCACTCGCGGTCCGATGAACTCTCTATGCCCTGTATGTTTGCGCGAAGGTCTAAAGAACGGTATCCAAGTCGGGTTACCGAATGGTGGTAACGAGTCCGACGCAAAAAAAGACCAGATGTAAAAACACACGGGCGAGAACCCTTTCGAGCGGAATGCCGCCTGACGATTCATATCGCCTGTCAATGTAGAATATAACCCGATAAATTGTGGGATGTCAAGAGCCAATTTGAAACTTTTTTATAGGCATCTTTAGATAAATTTATATACTATATATCAGTGTCCAATCCGCGCTAATCATTTTAGCGCCATAGAACAGGAGAACGCAGATATGGGATATGGCAAACGAGAAAATCCGAAATTGTTTAACGACGAGCAAATGCGTCAATATATCGCAGACGGATACGTGGTTTTTAAACCAGATGTGCCCGATGACCTGCACGAGACAATTCGCCGAAAACTGCAATTTATGGTCGATGAAGAATTCAATTACGGCAACAATGTGCTACCCCGCGTACCCGAGATGGACCGCATCTTGAACAGCCCAGAAGTGCGGGGCGCGCTCATCAGCGTACTCGGCCCGGGATATATTGAACACCCGCATCGATTTTGTCACTACATCTCGCCCAACGCAACACAAAGAACACTCGCCCAAAATTGTCATCAAGATTCTTACACCCCCCTGGGACGCCCGCGCCAGCACTACCCGCGCTTTGCGCGCATCATGTACTATCCGCAGGATTCACCCGTTGAAATCGGTCCCACACACGCGATACCCGGCACGCAGTATCACAGGCGATTGACCGATAAAGACCGCCAGAACGCCATACCAATAGCCGGTAAAGCCGGCACAGTATCCATCACACATTTTGATATAGGACACGCCGCAGGCATCAATGCCCTTCGCCAACCCCGGCACATGATCAAATTCATATACGTGCGCGCGGAAGAACCGACCGAACCCTCGTGGGATTGTCGTGATCATATCTGGCGAAATCCCGAAACATACAAAACACCGCAGGATCTGCACCTCGTCTGGTCACATATATGGGATTGGCTCTGTGGCAAAAAGAATCGATACGAAAGTTTTCGCACATCAGCCCCCGCAACTTGCAGATTGGAAGACCTGCATCACGACAACCTGGACAAACAACTCGCAGCCATGCATTCAATAGCCGCAACAAAAAATACCGATGCAATTTCAGCACTGATTCAAAAGCTCAATACCGACGATCAGTGGACGCGCCTCACAGCTATATATACCCTCGGCGCAATAGGCCAACCCGCAGTACAGCCTCTGATAGAAGCACTCTTAGACGCCGCTATGCATCAAGACGAAGACCCCGTACCCACATCGTGGAACGAAGGCGCCATCTCGATGGAAGATGCCGCCCATGCACTTGTTGCCATCGGCACACCTTCACTAAACGCGCTGATTAAATTACTGAACAACTCAAGCGAATGGGCACGCATCAACGCGGCCTTCGCGCTCGGTGAAATGGATTCTCTGGCGACACAAGCCGTACCTGCACTCACACGCTGTCTGGACGATGCGTCTCACTGCGTTGTGCGAACAGCCACAGATTCACTGGGCAGCATTCGGCAAAACAGCGAAGAATTTGTACCCGTACTCGATCGACTGCTTAAAGTGGGACGCCCCGAATGGCAAATGCCCGACCGACGCGACTGGACGCCCTACGATCAGGTCCGCGTCAACGCCGCAATGGTATTTACGCGCCTGGGCAAAGAAGCCGCACCTGCCGAAGCCCTTTTGCTCGACACATTATCCGACCCCAACGGTCACGTCGCTGCATTTGCCTTAGAGGCACTGCGGCGGATAGGCACGCCTTCGGCAATGGATGGCGTCATGGAATATCTCATGACGCGACGGTGGGATGAAAGCATTGAGAAAGGAAGAGTGTTTTGAACATACGACACCTGATTTCAACGCAGGGATCGGACCGCGGAACCGGATATAACATGAGCGGAAAACTGATTCGGCGCGATGGCAAATTATTCATCGGATGGCTGGATGCACCTTCAGAAAAGGGCACACAGGCGCGGATCATGATAGGCGTATGCGACGAAATATCGGGCGAGATGCACCGGGCATTTCAAATAGGCGAAGGCATTGACAACCACTGTGGCCCCGCCATGGTACTGGACGGCAACGGACGATTGCACGCCCTCGTCGGAGCGCATCACGGACCATTTTTTTATCGATGGTCAGACAACCCAGAAGACCCGAATACCTGGAGTGAGCCAGAAGCACTGGGCAAATTGGGCACATATCCCAGTTTCGCAGTGGATCAGCACGGCACACTTCACCTATCGCATCGCGAGAGCGGGGACAGATGGGCCATGTGGTACCGGAGAAAAAAAGCAACTCAGAACTGGGAACCACCGCACGCAATAGCCGTCAGCCCGGTCGCGGGATACAATCATTTCATGCAATCTCTGACCACGGGACCAGGCGGAACTCTACATCTGGTATTTCAATTTCACTTTGCAGAATCTGGACATGCAGCAGATTGCCGGGGACGCGCAGCGGTACATGCGTATTCAGAAGACAGCGGCGACACGTGGTTCAACGAAGGCGCGCGCATTGAAGCCCCATTGACAATGGAAACAATGCGAGCCATTTGTTATGACCCGCAGGGCGGAGATGGTCAGCACAGCGTGCGCGTGGGCAATCACGTCGTAGATGAAAACAATCAACCGTGGTTCTTCTGCTCATATCCCGGATATCAAAGCGGCGTATTGTGGCATCGCAGCGACGAGGGGTGGGAGCCTGTAGATCTATCCCCGGTCCTCGATGGCTTAAATATGGAAGGCGGACGCGCGACATCGCTATCCCGAGACCACAAAGGCAGATTGCACTTTGCATTCGCAACACATCCGCACAAAAAGCGGTGTGAATGGTTCTGCCCCGAACTGGAATTATTCCATGCAATACTCGACGAAAAAGGCGGGTTGATTTCCTTAGACCAACTTACCGAAACCGACAACGCGGCAGCGAATTGGTTACCCGCACTGGAACAATGGGACTGGACGCGACCCGGTCAACGGTTTGACAATGGTCACTGGATGATGTACACACGCGGCTTAAATGCCGGTGGCATTGGCGGCGACAACAAAAGCGCGTTGAAGACAGAAATTTATTTGACCCGATGAATTGATCAAATCCTTTCTGCTGAACCTCCAATAATAAAAAAAGTTGACAAGCGAGATCATTTACTTTATTTTCTTGAGTAACTCTAAAAAATAGAGAACTCTAAAATCCATCAAAGGAGGAACCAAATGCAATCCACGCAAAAATTTGAAGAGGACGTAGCCTTTGTCCGCGAGGCTGTTGAAAAGCGCGATAGGAGACAATACAACTCCATTGCCATAGTCGTGCTCTGGGCCATCATCCTCACCGCCGGTTATATAGTCAACGATTTTCGTCCCCAAGTGAGCCACCTCTATTGGCCCATCGCGACCTCTGTCGGATTTCTGATCAGCATCTGGATCGGCGTGCGGGCAAAGCGGGTGGAAGGCGTCGCAAAACGCAGCGAAGGGGCTAAGCACACCCTGCATTGGGGCAGTTTGTTTTTTACGATTGCCGCTATTGTGTTCATCGCACTGCGACACGGCCTGGATGGCTGGGTGATGGGCCAGTTCATTACTCTAATCTCTGGTGTCACCTGGTACCTGGGCGGTCTGCATCTGGACCGTCGCTTTCTTTTGCCCGGCGTTGTATGCATCGTGAGCGCCCCTGCTGTTGACTATCTCGCTCCCTACCCCTGGACCATGGCCGGCCTGGCCATCGCCGCCAGCCTGATCATCAGTGCCCTATGGATGAAACCTCATGAAAAAAGCACTGTCTAACACCTCCGATAGTCTTGCCCAACTGGACAAACTGCTGGAACACCGGTCTCGGCTCGGCGCCTGTGTACTCCTCGCCGACACCGATGCCATGACCTTTACCAGCTTGAAACAATTGCTAAAAGAAACCGACGGCAACATGGGCGCGCACATGCGAAAACTGGAAGACATGGGCTACGTCGATGTTGACAAGCGATTCGAAAACCGAAAACCAGTCACCTGGTACAGCCTCACGAAAAAAGGCCGCAGGTCTTTAACCACACACTTAAAAGCCCTGCAAACCGTAATCCAGAGTGCTGGCATTGACTGACAGGTATATACAAAACATGAAACATATCCCCCAGTAGGCGCATCGTAGTTGGAAAATCTTTTTCTCAACCGCTATAGCTGATACCCAAATAACAAAAAAGAACATGAAACACATCTCCTCATCCACAACACAATGGGCAAAGATCCTTCTTCTTCTATCTTTCGCTATGCCCGCTCTTGCACAGAATCACGCCTTTATTCAGGGCCAGGTAATCGACGAAACAGATCGCCCAGTAGCCTATGTCAACGTGCAAATCACGGGCACAATTGACGGCGCAATCACCGACCGCGACGGCCGCTTTGCCTTCTCCACGCAGCACATGGGCAAATGCAAATTGCACGCATCCTTCATCGGCTATGAGCCCGCTCAGCAGACCCTGCATCTAACGCCCGGCGATACCACAACCGTTCGCCTCATCCTGCGCCTCGCCCTCATCGAACTCGACGAAACCATCGTCACGGGAAGCACCTATACCACTGGGGAAGACGAAACTGTAACCCTCTCCCCCCTGGACGTCGTAACAACACCCGGTGCTTCTGCCGATATATTCCGCGCATTCAAAACCTTCCCCGGCGTTGCAACTGTTGACGACGGCGCCGGCCTCTTTGTTCGCGGAGGCGACGTAAGCGAAACCGTCATATTACTCGGACAAGCCACAGTCGTGCATCCCTACAAATACGAATCGCCCACCGGCGGCGTCTTCGGCACCATCTCTCCCTTTATGGTACAGGGCACGGTCTTCTCCACAGGCGGATTTCCCGCGCGCTATGGCAACGCGCTTTCCGCAGTCCTGTCCATGGAAACTCAGAACATGCCCGTGCAGAAAAGCTATACATTCAACCTGGGCCTCGCCGCTGGCTCTCTCGGCCTCGACCTGCCCCTTATGTCCGACAAATTGGGTGTACGCTTCACCGGCAACCTCAGCTTTACCGATCTCTTATTTCGCGTCAACCGCCACAGCAGCGCATTCACCACCACGCCGCGCGGACACGATGGCAACCTCAATCTGATCTACCAGTACTCGCCGACCGGCCGCCTCAAATTCTTCAGCTTCAACGCGAGTGACCGACTGGGCGTGCGCGTCACAGAACCCTCTTTTGACGGCATTTACAAAGGCAGTTCCAACAGCGCGTTGCACAACCTCGAGTGGATGGACGTATTTGCCAATTGGATCATGGAGACCAGTGCCTCGCTCAACCACCACACAGCGCGAAAACAATTGGGCAATCTGGACTTCTCGCCCCGCGACCTGACCCTCAAACTTCGCACCGATATAGAACGCGCCCTCACCTCATCCGCGTTCTTGCGCCTCGGCGGAGAAATCGAACACACGGATAACCGACTCGTAGGCAGCATTCCTCAAGGCGATATATTCGATCCCCAGGCAGAGATCTTTGAACTCGACACATCCTATGGTGCCCGGCGTGCGGGTGCCTACTTTGAAATCGACCTTGAACCTGCCCGCCGCATCGCCGTCAATCTCGGCACACGTGCCGACCATCACAACCTGAGCGACCAGTTTGCCATAGACCCACGCATATCTGCGCGCTACCAGATCACCAAACACACAGACGCACGTCTCGCCTGGGGCATCTATCACCAATTCCCCGACCCATCCAAATACAATCCCACCAGCGGCAATCCCAGGCTAAGACCTCAACGCGCACAACACAGAATCATAGGTCTACACCACGAACGAGACCAGTTCATGATGCGCCTGGAGGCATACCACAAACCCTATTACAACCTCGTACTGGACCATCCCGACCTGAACCTCGCAAACAACGGCAAAGGCCATGCCTCTGGCCTGGACCTCTTCCTCAAACACGGCGATTTCCTCAGCACGCGCTTCAGCGGTTGGATGGCCTACAGCCTGCTGAGATCGCGCCGCTTGCAGGTGCGCCACATCGGATCAGAGATGCACTACGAAGAAGCGCCATCGCCTTATGACATCACGCACAACCTGACACTCGTTGCAAAAATGCGGCTCATAGACGACCTCAGCGGCGGCCTGACCGTGAAATATGCCACGGGTCGCCCCATCACCCCAATCGTGGGCGCAGTTCCCGTAGCAGGCCAGAACTACTACCTGCCCATTGAAGGACCCATCGGCTCAGAACGGCTGCCATCCTTTCGGCAAGTGGATGGGCAACTGAGCTATTTGCTACCCTTTGGCGCGAATCACCAGATCATCTTCTATTTGGCGATCAACAACCTGCTCAATCGCGCCAATGTACTCGACTACGACTACTCTATAGACTACAGCCAACGCCAGCCCCGCACCACCACCTTTCGCCGATCCATTTACTTCGGTGCAACCGTCACCTTAAACCCGTAAACACAGGAGAAAAACCATGCAATACATTCTACTCGCACTCATCGTCTTCCTCATCATCTTCACCAAACTCGGATGTGCGGCTGCGCGGCAATCAGCCTCTGAGCAAAATTCCGGTCCGCCGACTATCAAATCTGACGAACCCGCACAACCCGCCGCCGATCTCCTCACCAGCGGCAAAAATATCCTTCAACAGGGCATAAACGAGAACAATCTCGACGCCATGTACGCCGCCCGCGCGACATTTGAACGCGCTCTGGCTGATAAAAATCTATCGGTATGGAGCCATTACTACATCGCCCTCGCCGACTACCGCATCGCCAACTATCTCCTGACTCAAGGCAAAAAGAACAAAGACCGGGCCTCTAAGCACCTCAAAGAAGCGGCTGAACATTTGGAAGAAGCCACGCGCAAAGAAGTCACTGGAGATGATGCCAGAACAACCGCGGCCGAAATCTATGCACTGCTCTCAAGCGTATATGGACGGCAAATCAGCCTGAGTGGAATCAAAGGCATGTTCCTTGGCCCCAAATCTGGCAATCTCTTAAAAAAAGCCGAACAACTCGCACCCGACAATCCGCGCGTGGTCCTGAACGCGGCCATCAGTGCTTTTAACACACCCAAAATGTGGGGTGGGAGCAAAGAGCGAGCGATGGAAGGATTCCAGCGCGCCGCAGAACTCTTTGCACGAGAAAAACCAACCGATCCCATCCATCCCGTCTGGGGGCATAGCGAGACCTATGCCTGGCTGGGGATCGCATATATGGACCGCGATGAGGAAGATTCAGCACGAGCGGCTTTTGAAAAAGCGCTCGAGATTGATCCAGATAATGGCTGGGTCAAATATGAACTGTTGCCGAAAGTGTCAGAATAGTGAGAATCACACATTGTCAAAAAGAATGACCGCGAGTCGAAATATCTCGCGGTCTTTTTTATTAGAGAAATAGGTTGACAGTATCTTCAATAGCCTATTACATTTGATCTTTCTCAAACAGAAATGCCGAAAACCCAACTCATAAAGGAACGCACATGTCCAACGACAACATCATTCGCGTCGCCATCGGCGGTCAGGGACGCAGTGGATACAACATCCACGCCAAACAATTGAGCCAGATGCCCGACAAATTCAAAATTGTAGCCGTAGCCGATCAATTGCCCGAGCGCAGGCGCGATGCCCGCGAACAATTTGGAGCCGAAGCTTATGAAGACTGGCAAGACATGATCGAAGCAGGTGGATATGATCTCTTTGTCAATGCCCTGCACCAGCCCCTGCACCCCGTCGCCAGCATTGCCGCTCTCCAGGCGGGTCGCCATGTCGTATGCGAAAAACCCACCTGCAAAACCGTGACACAATTCGACGACATCGTTCAGACAGCCAGAGACAACAACCGCGTCTTTGCCCCCTTCCAAAACAACCGGTTGCAGCCCTACTTCGACAAAATACAGGAAATCATCAACTCGGGCGTCCTGGGTAAAATCGTGTACATCCGCTCCTCCTGGGGCGGTTTTTCGCGGCGCTGGGACTGGCAAACCCGTCAGGAAAACTGGGGCGGTGGCCTGCTCAACACAGGACCCCATCCCGTTGATCAAGCCCTCTGCCTCTTTGGCTTCGACCGCACCCCCAGCGTCTTTGCCCGAATGGACTGCAACAACCCCTTTGATGGCGATGCCGACGATCACTGCACCGTCACATTGTACGACCCCGAAAGACAAGCACCCCAAATCGACATCGTCGTCAGCAACTACCTGCATTATCCACAAAACGACACCTACACCATTAACGGCACTTACGGCGGTCTCACAGGGGGATCTTCAGCACTCAAATGGCGTTATTTTGATCCCGAAAAAGCCCCCAAACACGACATGTGGACCTGGTCGGTAAACCGACAATACACCCGCGAAGAACTCGACTGGACCGAAGAAACGTGGACACTCGAAGAAGAAAAGAAAAACAACACCCCCTCCGTCTCACTCAAAAGCGGTCCCGAACGCTTCTACAACAACATCTACGACGTCCTCAAAAACAGCGGCGAACTCCTCATCACCCCCGCACAAGTGCGCATACAAATCGCCGTGATAGAAGAATCCCATCGACAAAACCCACTCCCCAAAAAATAAAGCACAGCAAAGGAAAGCCCCATGAGCATCCCCATCTTAGACACCCATCAACACCTCATCTACCCGGGCAAATACCTCTATTCGTGGACCAATGACCTCGCGCCACTCAAAGGCAATGCCTTTCACATCGAAGACTACTTGACCCTCACAAAAGGCAGCGGCATCACGCGCACCATATTCATGGAAGCCTCGCCCGATGACCCCCATTGGCTGGACGAAACGCAATTTGTTTACGAATTATCCGAACAGCCCAATGCCATAATCGAAGGCGTCATCGCCAACTGCCGTCCCGAATCTCTCTCTGGATTTGAAGCCTATATCGAATCTGTTCAGCACCCCAAACTCGTCGGCTTCCGCCGCATCCTGCACACCATGCCCGACGACCTCTCCCAATCGGACCACTTCACGGATAACATCCGCCTCCTCGAAAAATACAACCTCACCTTCGACCTCTGCTTCCGCGCCGACCAGCTACCCATCGCCCGCAACCTCGCGCAAAAATGTCCAGAGGTCCAATTCATCCTCGACCACTGCGGCGTACCGGACATTGCAAACAACGCGACAGATCCCTGGCGTGACCACATCGCGCAAATAGCCGCCCTCCCCAACGTCGCATGCAAAATCTCGGGCGTCCTCGCCTACTGCGCTGAGGGAAATGCCACCACCGAAGCAGTTCGCCCTTATGTTGAACACTGCATCCACAGCTTTGGCTGGAACCGCGTGGTCTGGGGCAGCGACTGGCCCGTATGCAACACGCGATCCAATATTCAAACCTGGGTCCAGGCCTCGCGCGAAATCGTTGCCGATGCCGACGAAGCGGATCAGGAAAAACTCTTCCACAAAAACGCGGAACGCATCTATCTAAAAAAATCATAAGCAAACGGCCACCTGCAAAACAAGTGGCCGTTTCGTCTCAATTTCTGGACCCAATATTGTTTAATCCTCCTCTCCCCCGTCTGTGCGGTCTTGCTCAACCTGCTGAGCAGCGGACATCCCGTCCTTTTTGCCCAGCTTATAAGCCTGTTGTGATGCGAATATCACCGCCCCACTCATGACGCCTCCCGCCATAGCAGGCGATATATTGATATCCATAATAGACCGCAGTACGACTATAGCCACCAGACCAGCTGCGACATGACCGATCCCTACCAAGATAGGCTTAAACATAATCCCTCCTATTTACCCCACACGCGCACTCAATCCCCCATCAACCGGAAGCAAAACGCCTGTAATATATTTCGCCTCATCCGAAGCGAGAAAAACTGCCGCCGCCGCCACATCCCACGCCGACCCCATTTTTTGTTCAAGAGGCACCTGTGCAGCGCGCTCCTGGCGAAGCGCATCCCGGTTGACACCCTGATCTTGAACGCGGGATTCAATCGCCATCGGCGTATCCATCAGACCGGGCAAAATCGCATTCACGCGCACGCCATAAGGCGCGTTCTCAAGCGCGAGATTCTGCGTAAGCGCATTGATCCCCGCCTTGGCAATCTTGTAAGCAAGCGTCCTGGGGCGAAAACACACAGCCGCCGTAGAAGAAATATTGACAATAACGCCACTTCTCTGCGCACGCATAATGGGCAGCACATATTTACAGGTCAGGAACAGCCCCTTGAGATTAATATCCATAAGACGCTGCCAGTCTTCACCACTCAGGTCAACAGAACCACCGTCGCTCCTCAGCGTACCGACATTATTGTGCAAAATATCGATACGCCCGTAGCGCTGGACGCAGGTCTCGGCAATAGCTCGACAATCACCTTCACTTGTAATATCCGCGCCGAGCACCGACGCGCTTCCCTTCTCCTGTGCAATCATCCGCGCGGTCTCTTCCGCAGACGCGATATCTCTATCCACCAGAAGCACCTGCGCGCCTGCTCGGGCAAAACGGATAGCCGTCGCCCTTCCATTGCCAATCGTCTCGCCCGCCGACTGCCCTGCCCCAACGACAATCGCTATTTTATCTTCAAGCTGCATATACTCTTATCCCCCGGGACTTCAGAGTCAATCATTCGCAGACGATTCCCGGTTTAGCATCGCCACGAAGTGGCGGAGATATTGTCAAATGTTGTGGATGGGTTTAGAACGCATCCTTTATGATTATGCAGCGATTTTGCGTTCACCATCTACGAATTTCACCCCGTCAATGACGAGGGGTATGAGCTTGTAACCGCGTAATCTGACCCATGTTTTTTCAGCTTCAAGAGCCAGTTTATACACCATCGCCATTGTGGCTTTGACCGATCCGCAGCCTTTTGTCTGCCTCGTGCGATGCCTGACGGTAGCAAAAGTCGATTCAATCGGGTTGGTGGTGCGTAAATGGATCCAGTGTTTGGCAGGAAAATCATAAAAGGTGAAGAGCACCTCAAAATCTTTGGTGAGGCAGTCACAGGCTTTTTCATAGCGATCCTGATACAGACTCAAGAAGTGGTCATAGACCTTGTGCGCGGCCTCTTTTGTCGGCGACTGATACATATCTTGAAGGAGTCTCTTGGCATCCGGCTGCACAGATTTGGGTAGCTTATCCAACACATTAGCACTCTTATGCACCCAGCAGCGCTGATGTTTCGTGGCAGGGAATGTCTCTTCCAATGCGTGCCAGAAGCCCATTGCCCCATCGCCTATGGCAAGAGCAGGGGCAAGGCGCAACCCGCGTGCTTTGACATCCAGTAAGAGGGTTTTCCAAGATAAGGTGCTCTCACGCTGTCCCTGCTCTATGGCAAGGACTTCCTTTTTACCTTCTGCTGTGGCACCAATGAGCACGAGAACACAGGGGCGATCATCAGACAGGCGTACGTTAAAATAGATACCGTCTGCCCAGATATAGACATAGGCTTTATCGTGCAAGTCGCGCTTTTGCCATTGTTTATACTCGTCTTCCCAAATACGCTTTAAGCGCGTGATATTGGCTGGTGAAAGCCCTGGTGCGCCTTTGCCTAAGATCGCTTCGAGTGCTTGTGGGAAGGCCGAGGTAGAGACCCCTTTCAGATACAGTGTGGGGATCAATGTATCAATGCTCGGACTGCGACGGGCATATTTAGGCAGGATCGCACTGGTGAAGTGCTCCCCGTCTCGACGATCGTGAACGCGGGGTTGTTTGACGGGTATTTTACCAATACCAGTGGTGACTTCTCGGGCAGGATGATACCCATTTTTGACCACCTCACGATGACCCTTTTCATCCACCTGATCAGCAAATCGGGCTATGTATTCATTCACTTCATACCGCAAGGCGGCACATAACATCTTACGCGCACCATTTCTTATGACTTCCTCGAGGCTCTCGGCCAGTGTATCTTGCACTATGCTTTCCACTTCAAATGGGGTATATTCTTTCACGAGCGTGTCCTTTCTCCCTCCTGGAGGGATTTTAGGTTTTTGTGATACTATAGGATACGCTCTTTTCTTTTACTCATCCACAACTTTTGAATATACCTCGAAGTGGCGTTCCACCCGGCCAGTCGCCAGCATCGTACCAATGACCAGTAACCATAGAACAAAGGCCGGCCCACTGAAATGATGCATGCCGATCGTTGCGTCTGTCCATATAAATTGCATGGCGATGCCGATAACCGCAGATGCGGGTGCGACATATCTGAGCTGACCGCCGACTTTCCACTGGTACCGCGCCGCAAGGACGAGCGCCAACCCAGCTGCCGAGAAGCCGATTTTGCCGGTAAACCATCGAAGGTATTCGGTCGTCTCTGCCGTGGCAGTCACTTCTGGTGCAATGGCAACAAGCGCGATTGCACACGCCCCGGAAATGATCGTAAAAAGACCAGACACAGCGAACAGCACCGGCACCAGAGGCGTACCCAATCGCTCCTTGATAATCCATGTTCTCGACAAAAACCACGCACCTGCAACCAGCGCAACGCCCGAGATCAGCCTGCCAGCACCTCCCGTAGCGTAAAGGCCACCACTCTCTGAAATCGCGACGAGCGACTCAGCAAACGTGGGCTGATCGGCGTCGGCAGCGACTCGTCCGATAACGGCAACACCTGTAGCGAATGCAGTCAATATCAGAGACAGCCCACCTTTGCGAGCACTGGAATCCAGTGGTCGATCGACTATCGTCTCGGCTGAAGTTGATGAATGCGATGATTCTTTCATAATGATACTCCTCTCATGATAACGACCTGTCATCAGCCAGCGACGCGCTCTGCCACGCGCTCTTGCACAACATCCGACTCCATATTGACAAACGTATTCCCTTCAATAACCGTTCCACGCGCTTCGCGCTCAATCGCAATCCCCACCTTCTGCTTTTCTCCTCCCGAATCCTCAATCCGATTATCCCGAATCTCCACATCATACGTCGCACCTCGGATCTCAATCCCATATCCATTCTCGGCAAAACCATTATCGCGGATCACACACGAATGAATCGCATTTCTGTGCGCCCCTCGAAACTCGGATAAAGGCGTCCGAAACAAAATGCCCACCTTGTGATTGCCTGCAATCTCGCAATTGACAATGCGGTTATCCGTATCTCTATGCCCAATTGAAATGCCAAAATCTCGATTTTCCAAACACGCGCAATTCTTCGCCACACCATCCGACACACCCCAGCAAAAGAAAATACCCTGACTATTGCCCGTTGACCGGCAATTGAGAAACTGCGGCCGCTGCGATCCACTACCCGGATGAAATCCCAGATTGGCATTGTTCTTCGACACACAATTTTCAAAAACAAAATCATCGCAAACCTGAAAACTGAACCCATCGCCATTGTAATTGCGCGCCGTCACATTCCGAAAGGTATAGCGGTGGCAACGCTGCAAAAACACCGCACCTGAATAATTCCCATTAATCTCTTCATTCTCCTCTTTGTTGCCATCCAGAACTATATTCTCAACATTTACATCGCAAACCCCTTCTTCCGCCGTCAAAATGGGGAAAATCGTCGCCAGCGTCGCCCGTTCATCCAGCCACATATTTTTGTACATGCGCTTGCTAAGCGAAATCACCCGCCCCTCAATCGCCGTCACAGTATCTTTCACCACCGTCATCCCGGACTTGCCATAAGACCGCAACATCACCCCGCATCCCACGCCAAACCCACGCGCATCCTCAACCTCAACCTGCGCCTCATACCAATCGGAATCCCGCACCAGAGGGGTAACAACCCCCTCGGCCTTCTTTAGCACCGTCGCACTACCCGACCCGCGCACAGTCAAATTTGGATGCAGATAAAGCGCATTCCGCATCGTATATACCCCCGGCAAAATCTGCAAAATACCGCCGCCCAAACGGTGCAAATAATCCGCACCAGCCTGCAAAACCCGATCATCGCCCCCCTGCAAATCTCCCTCACCCTGCCCTACCGTCAACACCATCTCCCGCCGCTCTGTCATCGGTCGATTAGCAGAAAAATCCGACATGTTGAAGCTCCTCAAATTCATAAGTTATCTCGCACTTGTAAACGCAAAGATAATAATGGATCGCCACGCATCCAAAGATAAAAAAATACCCGGCGAGAACCGGGTATTTTAGCACGTAAAAATAGTCTGAAAGCCTTTATGCCTGAGCACTAACCTCATGCACCTTCAAATTCGCATATTCGCCAATCAAAGGTGCCATCTGCCGAAAACCGATCTTGCCACCACCCAGCAAAGGCCCATACGTCTGACCATCATCAACCCAGTGAAAAATCTTCAAATCGCGAATATAAAAAACAACCTCTGCACCGCATTTGATCAGCGTAATCGGATATGGCGGTCTGGCATCGACAACAGAAGGCAGGGGATCCGCCCCCTGACAGACCATGTGAAAACCATAACTCTTGCGCAAATTGCAAACCTGAAAAGCGCGTTCTTTGAGTGCCTTTCGCCGAAAGTACGACACGTGCAACGCATTGATATCGCTACTGTGATACTGCTTGTATTCGCCAGCTCGAGGTGCCAATGACGGATCAAATATATCTTCACCCCCTCGCCCCAAAGCAGAAAAAAATAGAATGCACAACCCTGGCTCGCGCACTGGCCAAAAATCCCACGTCACAGCAATATCCGCTGGAAAATCTTCGGGACACCAAAAAACAAAATTTGCAGCCTGTCCCTCCCCTGGGTCGCGGCGGTTCTCCATTCGCATGCGACCATTCGGAAAAGTGATCGCAGCATCTCCTTCCAGCCGAAACCCTTCAATATCTGACGCGGAAGACAGCGGATTGTCATAAATCAATTCGTCAAATTCAAAATTATCCATAACACCTCTCCTGATGCGTTGACGTATCGGGTTCTTCGCCGCATGAACAGCCTGCCTCAAAAACAGCGGCGCACTGCCAAAAGATACTGAAAACAACGCCAGCTTGCTGCATTTTATAAACGCCCTGCGAGTCCATTCCATCATTTTAGTCTCCTGTTTCACTTTGGAAGCGGGATTTTGCGAAGCGATTCCCATTCTGTGCTCAGATTGTTTAGCCAGGCTGGAAGGGTTCCCAAACGCAATTCGAGTTGTGCGTCAAAAAGCGATTTGGGTTCAACCGCTGTACCATTAGATTCGAGAACCTCGAGAGCACTTTCATTAAAGGTAGCGGGATTGCCGTGAAATCCCACAACAATCGGATGCAAAAATCGGAGATATCCCCGCCCAAAATCATAGTGCGTATCATTGCCCCCATGGTTGAAATTCCAGACCACAAGACGCCTGAGATGGTGTGGCGGAACGCCGGCACCACTGCTGCCAGACAACCTGCCATTATTAACGCAGTCGTACAGATTGGCATAGCTGGGATCGGTCCTATGGATATCAATTGGCTGTTTTGGACTCATATCAACACGATGGTACACAATCCCGGTCGAGCTATGGCTTATGCCTGGGCCATGGAACTGGTTTGAAATATCTTCTGACAACCCAATCCATATCCCGTGACTGTCTTGATTTGTAAAGCATAAATGACCCGGATTTCCTGCTATTGTAACCTGATGGGCAGTTATGGCTGCACTACGAGTGAAATTTAATCCGTTAGTGGTATTGACGAAAGAGGTGCGCCGAATCCAGGAATTGACACAGTAGTGGAATTTGAGCAAACTCCAACCCTTAGTTACGAGATGGACAAATTTTTCTGAATACGAGGTGTGAAAGCTGATGTCTTCAACGCCAACTTCTTCAAGGTGCGGAAAGGAGCGCACATACCAGTTATACGCTATATTAACATCGGTGCGCAGGGGTTCACTGAGGCGAACTCGATTGCCCTGAATTTCGGCAATGCTGTGTTCTTCATGTATTGTAATTCCCTCTTTGAAAAGTTTTTGATAATACTTTCCGGTGAGGCTGTTTAGCGAACGCGGGGCAAGGAACTCAGTGATTCCTGCTGTGCTCTTGGTATTCATATTTATCGTGATCCACTGACCAACTTTAAGCCGAGAAATGTCTGCTACGGTGATCCAAAAGGTTTCTCGATCCGCACTTTCTGTAATACGCGTTAATCCGGAGTATCTTATATCTCTGGGTATGAAAGTGAACATACGTGCGTACCTGGTATTGGACGTTTGGAGCCGAGGGTTGACCTGTCGGATAACCGTGCCTCCACTTCGGCTTCCGCTTCCTCTGAGAACAATATTGCTGCTGTGGATGTAGATGGGTTCGTTGTTATCAGCATCGGTATTGACGAGAAATTCACCCGGTGGAAAGAAGATAATGCCACTGCCGTTGGCCTCTGCGGCGGCAATGGCACTTACGATGGCACGCTGGTCAGACAGATGATCATTGGGGATAGCACCATAACTGGTGACGTCGAATATGGGATGTGTGACATCGGGAATAGGTTTGGTGAAGTAGTGATAGCCCGCGTAGGAAAAGTCGGATAAAATGGGTTCTGTACCGTTCTCTTTCGCTTCCACAAACTGTCTGTAGGTGGTCGATAGCTGTGGAGAGAGGACACCAATTCTCACGGCGATGTTGGCAGTGCCACCCCGCCCATCATCTACTTCCACAGTCACCGAGTAAACGCGCTTCATTGCATAGTTGTAGGTCACATCTGCCTTCGTCTGAATCTGACCACTGCTTGAGATAATGGTGAACGAATCCGCATCCGGTCCACTCAGGCTATATGTAAGGCTATCGCCATCGGGATCAGTAGCGGAAACAGGATCGCCGATATTCTGGCCGGATGAGGTGCTCTCATCTACTGAACGTATAACAGGAGAGACAAAGGTAAAGCCCGGTACCCTGTTAGCTGCTGGATCAACCTTTTTGCCAAAGCTACTGGCAAAAATCAGAAAATCGGCAATCCCAATTTCGCCATCGCCATTCAGGTCGTACTTTGCATCATACTTCTCTTGACCTTCCCCAGACCCAAACGCGCTTACAAATAGCAAAAAGTCGGAAATATCCACAGCCCCACTCCCGTCAAAGTCTGCAGAAGATGCCGTAGCATCTTGTAGAAACAAGGGTTGACTTAACAGAGCCATGAATATAATTGTAAAGCGCAAGACAAATGTTGAACGTGAGCGAGGTAACTTAGACATGTTAAACTCCTTATGAAAAACGGACATACACCACACATCAAAGGCTATTTTGAGGTATAAATCCACCCTATAACTTTCTGTTCAAGACAGACTCCTTAGTTGCAATGATTATATGAGCAATATATGTACCAATGTGAATTACTCTAAACAATTATACTCGTAAGACATTATTTTTTTTGAGAATAAAATTTTATGGAAAATAAAAAAAGCCAGACTGAATTTTCTATTTCTGGATGGTATATCATCCAAAAGATAATCAGACTGACTTGTATGATATTTAATTACAGACAGTTATGACCAAATAGGCGATATATCGTCTAAAGACGATATATCGCCCTTATCGGGGACGTTTGATTCCCAGTTTTTTCATTCGGCTGTACAGAGTAGAAGGCGGTAATTCCAACAGAGCCGCTGCTCCCTTAGCCCCCTTTACCCGCCAGTTGACGGCTTTGAGTACTTTGAGGATATAGAGGCGTTCAAATTCATCCCAGGGCCTGATTTCACGGTCTTGATCTAACTCGTGATCGGGAATCGTGCCTTCGATTCGGGAACCATACAGTCCGAGATCATTCACTTCGATTTGAGAACCGTGGCACGCAATTACAGCACGCTGCATCGTATGTTCCAGTTCTCGCACATTCCCAGGCCAATGATAGTTTTGCAACACCTCTATAACCTCGGGACTCAGGCGGTCAATGTGCTTGCCCAGATGTGCTACCATGCGATTCTTGAAAAATTCGGCCAGATCCGGTATATCCTCCTTGCGCTCGCGCAGAGGCGGCAAATAGAGCGGAAAAGCATTGAGGCGGTAATAGAGATCCTCGCGGAAATCACCTGTATTGACCATCTCCTTCAGGTTGCGATTCGTCGCTGCCACAATGCGCGTTTGTGCCGTTAGTATCTCGCTGCCCCCAACGCGCTCAAATGTGCCCTCTTCCAGCAATCGCAGCAGTCTGGCCTGCGTTTCCAGAGCCATATCGCCGATCTCATCCAGAAAGAGCGTGCCACCTTTGGCCAGTTCCACTTTGCCCAGCCTGCGAGAAACTGCGCTGGTAAAAGCTCCTTTTTCATGACCAAAGAGTTCACTATCAATCAGGGATTCAGGCAGGGCACCGCAGTTGACCTGTATAAAAAGCCCATCGCAATAAGCACTCAGCCCATGTAGCGCTCGAGCGGCCAAACCCTTACCCACACCTGTTTCGCCCAGAATCAGCACAGTCAGACCGGCGGATGCCACCTCTATGAGTTTGATCTGAAACTCGCGCAGGGCCGCGCTATGACCGATAAATTCGTTGCCTTCCTGACTGTTGAGTGCAGCCGTCAGTGCTCTAATACGCGGATCCGGTTCTACCGAAAGTTGCACCTGTGACATCTCTGAGTAATTGAGATCGCGATCTACAGCCCTGACCTGGAACGTGTAGTCTCCCGGCGATAAGTCTCGATAATAGACCCGCATCTCTCGGGTCGCTGGCTGCCAATCGGGGTCGTGCCCCTTTAATCGGTAAACATAGAGCATGTCGCTGGGATGGGTGGAAAAACTCATGCCCTTGTACTCAAAAATCACCTGCTGATCCGTCGTAGAGACGATGACTTCTCCCATGTTTTCATAGACCTTATTGGCAATAACTTGAATAAGGCGAACGATGGGCGGAATTTGCCGCAGACGGTAGCGCACCAGAGAATTCTGGGCTGTGCCAAACCAAAAAGTCCCATCGCGGTCTTCGAGTATCTGAAGAACCGGTCCTATGTGCGATGACTTGATCGTCTGGAAAAGCTGACCATCGTAGTGAACCACACCCCCGTCTGTGCCGAGCCAGAGGTGGCCTTGCGAATCCTCGAACAAGCAACGGATGCGGTTGCTTGGCAAGCCCTCTTCGGTGGTGAAGTTGCGGAACACAACACCATCAAAGCAACTAAGACCTCTTTGAGTGGCGATCCACAGGTTGCCATGGCGGTCTAATAGCAGGTCGGCGACCCGATTGTCTAACAACCCATCGGCAACAGTATAAAATCTGAGGCCATCTTCGGGATGCCAGTGAGCGAACCCTTTGTCGCTCACTGCGAAATCCTGGTAGATCAAATGGAAGAATATCTCGCTGTTGCGCCCGACAATCACAGTGCCGATACGGCTTAAAGAATCTCCTCCCTCATTTTCCAAAAAAATGGTTTGAAACTGTTCGCCCTGCTGGTAAATGATCTTTAAAGTGCTGGACAAAAGCTCTTCTCTGTCGCTTATGCTGCCCTTTTCCCAATAACCGAAAAGGAATTGACCTCTGCGGTCCTGGGCAATTGTGCTAATACTCCTTTCGTCCAAATCTACATCTATCTTCATTTTTTTCACCTTCTGCCCATCGTAGCGGAATAGGCCGTTGCCGCTGCAGAACCATAGATACCCCTCAAGGTCCTCGTAAATAGCAAAACAGTTATTGATATGAAGGTCATGCTCAGTGCATAGGAATGCAAAGTGCTCGTCATGGAAACGGACGACGCTTTTGGTCATATTAGTGAGAAGGGGAGACATATACCCTATCCATATATTACCTTGCCGGTCTTGCACAATCTGCGAGACTTCACTTGCTTTTCTTGATAACCTCGCACTGAGGTCGAAAACGCTGATACTATGCTCATCGTAAAGCCCAACGCCGCCCCAGGTGGCAAACCACAACTGATACTCGCGATCCTGGAACACGGCTTTGACCGTGGGATATGGCAGGCCATCGGCAAGGGTAAACCTTCTGAACTTATCACCGTCCTGGCATAATACTCCATCTGAGGTGCAGAACCACATCCGCCCTTCGCGGTCACACTGAATTTTGCGCAGATTACCACCTAAATCTACACGCACTTGATGGAAGGTGCCATCGGCATAGCACCAGAGTCCATCTCGATGTTCATGGCGGCCAATCCACACCTGGCCGGTATGGTCTCGTCCCATGACATAGCTGCCCCTGTCTTGAGGAAAATTCTCTACTTCTTCATAGCGGTGGAAGGATGTGCCATCAAAGCGGATAAGGTGGTCAAATCCAAACCAGAGATGACCTTCCATATCCTGGGTGATACCCCAACACTGGTTAGTCCGCTGAGGAGAAGGAAGCTGCTCGTAGTGCTGGAGATAAAGCGGTATCAGATCGTGGAAAGCAGTGCCATAGTAATATCCCAATGTACGTGTACCACCGCACCATATACGGCCCTCATTATCTTCGTAGATGGCCGTCACTATCCGATCTGCAATGCCATTGTCTTCCAAATGGTGGAATGCTGCTCCGTCGTACCAGCAGACCCCATTTAATGTACCAAACCACAACCGATCTTGACTGTCCTTATCAATAAAAAAAATCTGATCGTGAACAAGACCGTCCTGTCGGGTAAATGTCTGAAACGCATCCCCGTCAAAACGGCTGACGCCGTTATCCCAGGTGGCGAACCAGAGATAACCCTCGCTATCCTCGGCAATGTGTTCAATGCGCAACCCGGCCAGGCCGCTATCCAGAGAATAAGTCCGCCAGGTACCTGTGCGGTCAAGTGGCTTGATCATAGAAACGAACCTTATATTAAGAGAAAGCTGGATAGGCGTAACTGTCCCACATTCATATCCATCGTCATATCTCCTTTGCCACATCGGCAACCGCTTCAATTGTCGTATCAATCACGTCATCTGTATGCGCTGTCGATAAAAACCACGCGCCTCGCTCCAGCGCGCGCACGCCTTTGTAATGAAGTGCCTCTGTAAATTTGATATACCGCTCGCGATCGGCTTGAAGTGAACTCCGATAATCGACAACCGGGGCATCAACGCCAAAGCCCACGTGAAAAATCTGTGGAAAACCCGCAATCCGTGCTTGAATATCGGCCTCTTTTAGCGCGCGCGCAATACCTTCCATAAGCCGATTGCCCCGCGCATTGAGCACGTCAAACGTCTCTTCTTTATCCAACTCGGTCAGCGTAGCGACTACCGCAGCCATGGAAGCGGGTTGCGCATTATAAGTACCTCCGTGCATCACACCTGCGACGAGCATATCCATCAAATCGCCTCGCCCGGCCAAACACGAAACCGGAAACCCATTGGCTATCGCCTTGCCAAATGTCGCCAGATCGGGCGTTACGCCAAAGTATTGCTGTGCGCCGCCAGGCGCCACGCGAAACCCCGTAATCACCTCGTCAAAAATGAGTACCGTTCCCGTATCGGAACACACCTCTCGAACCCCTTCCAAATAGCCTTCGGCGGGAAAAATCGCGCTGGTATTGCACATTACAGGCTCCATAATAACAGCCGCGACATCCCCGCGTTTCAGACGCGAACTCAGAAGCGCCAGATTATTCCAGGGAAGCACTTCAGTATGCCGACCGACCAAAAGGTCTTGCCCTGCACTGGCGGGAATGGGGACAGGCGCATCAACCGGACCATACTGATCGGGCGAGGGCGCGACAGACCACAGCACATTGTCAAACCAGCCGTGATAATGTCCCTCAAATTTGATCACACAAAACCGCTCCGTAGCCGCGCGAGCCAAGCGCAAAGCCGCCTGCACCACTTCGCTACCCGTGCAGTTAAACCGCACCCGATCCGCACATGGTACCATATCGCAAACCTTCCTGGCTGCCTCTTGCTCTACTGCTGTTTGTCCGGCAAAAAGAATGCCCGACTCGAGCTGTTCCCGCACAGCAGACAGCACGGGTTCTGGGTTGTGCCCGAGAATCATCGGCCCCATGCCCAGATAATAATCGATCAAACGATTGCCATCCACATCGTAGAGATACGGCCCTTCGCCGCGTTCAAAAACCAGAGGCGAGGGAACCATACCCAGCCGAAAATTGCTGTTCACACCACCCGGCAAATAGCGCGAGGCTTCGGCGATCAAACGCTCGGATTTTTCAAACCTTTTCATGTAATCCCCGAACCTTTATAGCGATCCGCTTACCCTATTCATCCTTCAATCCTGAAAATCCCGATCCGCTTTCATCCTATTCATCCTTCAATCCTGTAAATCCTGATCCGCTTTCATCCTGTTCATCCTTCAATCCTGTAAATCCTGATCCGAGTTCCATAAATCGCACACGCGAGGAAACATCTTCGAGAAGGGCGCGGTTGGTGGCGATGAGATCGGCGACAATACCGGTGAGAAACATCTGAAATCCAGCGAGCAAAAGGATAGCGGCGAGGATAAGCGATTGAATGTGGAGTTCGCCTTCGTCGGTAAAAAAGAAAAAATAGAGAAATCGGAGACCAATTAACGTGCCAAAAGCGAAAACAACAGCACCAAAAATAGAGAATATGCGAAGTGCTTTGTAGCGTGCGTAAGTCCTCAAACTGATCATGCCCGACTTAAAAACAAATACACCCGGATTTTTGAAAAGGCGCGATTCGCGCGTTTTGGGATTCGTGCGAATGGGCACAGTTTCAACAGCGAGACGGTCTTGTCCCGCTTGCACAACATGCTCAGCTGTATGATCAAAATCCGTAAACATCGACAAATGCAGGACCGCGTCTCTTGAAAAGGCGCGAAAACCACTGGCGACATCGGGCACCTCAATATGGGCGAGGCGACTGATGACGCGACTGCCCAAACCCTGTAGCCATCGCTTAAAAAAAGAAAAGTGGCCGATATCACCTGTCTGTCGATCTCCAATAACGATATGGGCGCGCTTTTTGAGAATGGGCTGAACGAGCGCGACAATATCGGGACCGTAGTACTGGTTATCGCCATCGGTATTGACAATAATATCGGCACCGAGTTTGAGGCCAGTGTCAAAACCCGCTTTGAATGCGTGACCCAAACCGCGATTTTTAGGAAATCTGATAATATGATCCACGCCGAGGCCGCGCGCGACCTCAGACGTGCGATCCGTAGAACCATCGTCAATGACCAGAATCTCGACTTTGTCAATACCGGGAACTTTGCGCGGAATATCGTTAACCGTAGCGGGCAGGGTTTCTTCTTCGTTGAAGCAGGGGATTTGGACAATCAGTTTCATTTTTAGTCGCCAAAAATAGCAGCCGATGCGGCTTCGGCCTTTTCCATTTTTTCTTCATCGGATAAATCGCCCATCGCTTTGTAAAAAATTTCATCGTAATCGCGCGTTTTAATTACCACGGGCATAGGGACAGCATGTCCAAATACAAGGGCTTGCTGTTTGGAATCGAGACTCGCCAGAACACTTCGCAAACCACTGGCATTAGATACCCCTGTGAGCACCCCCTGGATGTCTTTTTCGTCATTGAGCAAAGCCGTTATTTTTGTGCCGAGTTGTGAAAGCACTTCTTCGTCAATACCCGAGGGACGTTGGTCAACCACGAGAAGCGAAACATAATATTTACGCATTTCCCTGGCAATCGTACCAAAAATGGTTTGTCTTGCAGTCGCGGGATTGAGAAACTTGTGGGCCTCCTCAATGGTGATAACCAGGTGCCGCGGCTGATCTTCGGGTTTTTGCGAGGCGTAAAACTTTTCGCTTTTTGTGACGTATTGTTCGTGAATGCGGCGAGAGAGAATATTCGCCACGAGCAAATACGCGAGCATACCGGTCTGCCGACCAAACTCGAGCACAATGTGAATGCCACGGTCGATGTAGTCCATCATCGTATCGACGGCATCGGCTCCGTTGAGGCTATTGACCATAAAGGGAAAGTTTTCAAGGCGTTTGAGTTTGCGATGCAACGCGGAAAGCGAACTTTTATTAGCGCCGATATCCTCGGCAAATTGCTCGACATCGGGCCCATCAATAGAAAGCAATTGGCGCAGCCAGCGATCTTTGTACATCGCGTAAACGAGATAGGCAGATTCAGAAGCCGTGGGATTGAGTTGCAGTTCGTCTTGCAACGCGATAACATCTTCGACCGCGACCTGATCGTAGGTAATGTACACCTCATGGTCGGGTTGAATACCGCGCTGCCGAGACGATTCGGGATCGAGAGAAAAAAGGGCGACCTGATTCCCAAAAAGCTGCTTAAGGCCCTTGACAAAGCTATTGCCCTGCCCGCCTTCTTTCATAGCGCGAAAACCGTATTCGTTGTGCATATCAAAAATGAGATTGACGGCTTTCTTGTTTTTGACCAGACCGCACAATACCAGACGCGTGAGGAAGGACTTACCCGTACCCGTTTTGCCAAAAATGCCATTGCTGCGCTCGACAAAGCGATTGAGATTGATGCACACCGGCGTATCCATATCCAATGGCGTACCCATGTTGAAAAACCGGTCATCTTTCTCCTCGCTACCAAAAACGCGCGATACATCTTCTTCTTCAGCTTCAACAACCTTGGAAAAATGACTGGGAATAGTTTTCACCGGACGCGGTTCATCGACGATCTCTTCGCCCTGTTCCAGCATGAGCATGGGGCGCAGTGCAACGGTGACATAGGTGCTGGAACCATTGAGAACGCTGTGCAACAACTGATCGCCCTCGCGTGGCGGATAAAGCAAAATTTCGGGATTGGTCGCATCCAAACTCAAGTCGGTGATCATGGAGAAGAACTGATTTTTGTAGCCCTCAATAACCACAAATTTGCCAGCTTTGACATCCTCCACGCTTCGGTCGGGGTTGAGCTTCATCTCAACGCCCTCGGTTAAAGACCCCTGCGTGACAATGCCGATTTCACCATCCTGAATATTGGGCGAACCGTTTAGATTATTCCAGAGATCATTCATAAAAGATAGCTTTCAGCCTTTCTTCACATTTATTGCGAAATCCGCCGCATAATAGAACTCAGACGGTCGTAGTCGTCTCGGATAAGGCGACACAGGTCTTTGCCAATACCCACCAGATAGGGCATCTCTAAAGCGCGGGCTTCCCACGCATTTCGCACCGAAGCGATGATAAGATCGTCGGCAGGCAGGCGGTTACCACATAAAATGCTGCGGAGAAAATCTCCGCTATTGGTCAGGGCTTTGATTTCAGATTCGGTACAGGGAAAAACAAAGCTGTGAATCCCGGGCGGTTGCGGGGGCAAGACCTGCTGCGGACCACGGTCGTCACCATAGCCAATAATAACAGCTTCAAATTCAGTCTTGAGAAGTTCAAAAATTTGTGGCTGCTCTTCGCGCAATTCTTGCTCGGTAAGCCCATAAGCCGTGGCGCGTCGGTTGGGTTCAATAGAATGCGTACACACATTGAAAACCAAGCCATATACAGGCAATGCACCAAGCGTCTTGACAAAGGACCCGAATGGCGGTGCGCCATTTAGCTCCCGGCTTTCAGAAGTAAATTGCGAAGTAGAGCTCTCGACAATTTCACCAATATATTCAGTGCTGATATCGATAGAAGAAAGAGCCATAAAAAACCTCTCTATACTGCTGCAGCCATTTTTTTAAGCTGTTTGAGCGACTGTTCGGTTTTGATATTATTTTTGACAAAAGCGTCTTTTAAGAACTTAAAAAATATATCGCGGTCGGCTCCGCGCACAATGGCGCGTTCGTGGGATTCGGATAAGACGACGGGATATCCGCGTCCCTTATCGACCTGATCGACAACCGTGGCGTGTACGAGATCGAGCAACTCGCGATCTTTGGCGACCCATTCGGGAATTTCGACGCGCCCAATTTCCCACCCCGTGTGTACGTAAAAAAAGCAGATGCGGTGGGGACCGTAGTCCTCGAGAATTTTAGACGCGCTGCGATAAACGCCACTGCGCTCGCCGCGCTTGAGTTTGCGGGCATACAGCATATCGTCGGTAACGCCGGCAATAGGCTCACAGGGAATGGGTGCAGGCGGTTCGGAATCGCCATCAAGATCGAGAAAATGCTGCGCCTCGGCTGCTTTCCACGGACACTTGTCGCAGTTGGGAGGCTGTTCGGGACAGAGGCCCACGCGCAAGGCATTGAGCACATCGGCGCTACCGGGATCTGAAATATACCCGGCAATGGGAACGCGAAGTTCGCGCAGACGCTCCAAACCGGTAAGTGTGGTCTGGAGAGTTTCGCGGCGGAAATCATAGGGTTTGCCTTCGAGCATCCACAAAATCAGGGTTCCATCGGTCAGCCCAACACAGGTTCGGCCCTCTGCATGCGCCAGAGCAGAGAGGGTGACGACCTTTTCGAGTTCCATAGCATTTCGGCGCACGCCAACGACCTCGCGGGTGATTGGACTGCGCTTGCCCGCCCATTCCTGATAGAGGTCGTCTTCATCGTAAAAAAGCGTTGGTTCGCTGTTTAACACAGGGCGTTCTCCCGTGCCGTAATGAATGACGACATAGCCAATATTGATCAAAAAACAATTGGCGACTTCGTGCCGGTCGGGGAATATCTGAGATCCATCGGCGGCAATAACGGTGAGTTCTTTGGGGCGGTCGGGTCTTGGACACGCCTCGGCAATCGGCCCGCCGAGTTGGGCAACCAGCCAGGAGGTGCGGCTGCGCGCAATTTTAATACCCAGGGTTTTCCAGGCATCTTCCCAGCGGTCCATCTCGGAACACGCCAGATCAATGCGAGCAAAAAAGTCGTCTTGCAAAGTACTGGCATCAACCGCCATCTGATCAACCTGGCGTTTGAGCAAACCGTAATCGAGCATAAGAAGCTCCAGGAAACGAATCTACGAATCTACGGAACGGGGTACAACTGCGCCAGCAGTTCATCTACGAATCGAAGCTCGTAACGACTTTGGGTGGTTGGGCGGGGTTCGTCTATTCGTCTATTCGTCTATTCGTTTACACGATTGATTCATAAAAGAATTGCCGACCACCTCCGGGCACACTACCATCGCGCACGCGGCATACGAGACCCATTTTTTGAAGGGCATTGAGCCGATTGCAGGCTATATTGATATTTTTTTTCAACGCGTGGGCAAACTCGGAAGACGTACCTTTTTTTCGAGACAGGACAATATCAAGGGCTTCTCGAATGGGCGTTTTGAGCACACCGAGCACGTGAATATCGCCTTCGTCATCTTTGAAAAGCGCGGCCAGATCGCGCAATTTGAGCACGGCCTCGAAGGTCTCGCGCACGGAATCATTGGCGTTTTGGATAAAGGTAAAGCGATTGCCAAGCTCCCCGCTGCCAATACGCATAAGGAGTTTGCAGAGCAACTCGTCGGCGCATGAGATATCAATAAACGAGACATTGGCAAAGTCGAGGGGCGTAACCGCATCGTCATCGGCCATTTGCATAAATACCATAAGCTGATTGAGCAGGACTTCGCCTCGATCGCGCCCACTCAGAATACCCGTAGGCGTCTCAAAAACGAAAGGGAGGGTTTGTTCAGGCATCTTCATCGTCCCTTAAAATTCGGTTGAAATTCGATTTGTGGGGATTGGGGGAACGATGGGGAAGAAGGCTTAATTGAATTCAGTTAAGTTGTTGGGAAATTAGGTGTTCTGAAATGATATGTCAAGTATTTTCTTTTATCTGGTGCAGCACTTGCAAATACAGTGCGTGTGAGATATATTGAAAAAGGGGTTGGGGACTGGGGGCTTGGGACTGGGGGCTGACAACTGACAACTGGATACTGAACATGAACCCTCCAGCATCCAAAGATCAAATGCCCGTTTGGCGCGGCGATGGTGCGATCTTGCAAGTCAATGAAATTTTCTATTCCATAGAAGGCGAGGGCCTGCGCGTGGGACAACCCACAACATTTGTCAGACTTGCGCGTTGTAATTTGCGCTGCTTTTTTTGCGATACGGAATTTGATTCTTTTGAGGAAATGACCATTACTCAAATTGTCGATGAGGTCAGGCGTCATCCGGCAAAGTGGGTGTGTTTGACCGGAGGAGAACCACTGGGACAAAATATCACGCCGCTGTGCAGGAAACTCGTCAGCGCGGGTTTTCGGTTGCACATCGAGACAAATGGAACGATTGATCCAGACCCAGTTTTGTGCGATCTAATTGAGCACTGGACCGTATCGCCCAAACGGCAAAAAATTGCCGACGGTCTGACGCATATCACCGAGCTCAAATACGTGGTGGGCAAAGCATTTTGCGAAACTATAGTCGATGAAAACCGAGCAAAATATATTTATTTACAACCCGAATCGAGCAAACCCCAATACATTCACAAAGCATTGGAAATTTTGTCGCGACATCCCAACTGGCGCTTATCGTGTCGCATTCACAAAATGTTGCAATTACCATAGGAGACAGATACATGATTAAACTGGGTATGATCGGATGTGGCGGCATGGGGGGTGCCCACATGCGGCGGTTTCACACACTGAGCGATCGCGTCACATTAGCCGCTGCTGTCGATGTTGTTCCAGAACGTGCAGAAGCAGTCGCGCAGCAATTTCCGGGAGCCTGTGTGGCAACAGATTATCGCGAGATTTTAGACTCGGTAGATGCCGTATTGCTCGCACTACCCCACCATTTGCACTTTTCCGTGGGACATGCGTGCCTCAATGCTGGCGTTCATGTCTTGCTCGAAAAACCCATGGCAAATTACGAAGTCGCCTGCAAAGAACTGATTGAGGCATCTGAAACCTCGGGCAAAGTGCTGATGATTGCGTATTGCATGCGCTTTCATCCAATTGTACAGCGTTTGAAAACGCTGCTGGATGAAGGCGCGTACGGCGATGTATTTCAAGTATCGATCTGGACCGAACAACTCACCCGGTATCCCCCCGATCACTGGGCTTCGAGCAAAGAGCGATTGGGCGGCGGGCAGTTGTTTAGCCACGGCTGTCATTATATCGATTTATTGCTCTGGTTTTTGGGACGACCCGTGCAGGGCATGCACATGGGCACAAATTTTGGTACGCCGTGGATGGAGCGAGAAGGCACGAGCAATGTGACGATGGAATTTGAAAATGGTCGGCTGGGCTATCACTTTGGCACCTGGGGCGCGCGAGGCACCCGGTTGCGGTACTCAATCCACGCGCATTGCACAGAAGGTTTGCTCGATGCCAATCTTTCAGGTGGCAAGCTCGTACACATCGTACGCGGTCAAGAAAAAATTTTATTTGAAGCAGAGCCGGGCAAACACACGGAAAACGAGATGGCCCATTTTCTCGATTGTATTGAAACCGGGCAAACACCGCTGACAGATGGCAAAAGCAGCTTGCAGGGATTGCGCGTAATCTGGCGACTATATGAAGCCGAACAAGCAGGGCATATTGCAGATTTGACGGGATTGGGTTTGGACGATGCCTAATAAGTTTCGAAAATTCAACGAATTGAGGTTGTGATTCTATCTCTGCAATTGGGGAATTTCCGCTTGACACTCCGATACTCTTATTATAGATTTATTAGACTTTGACAGGTTTCTATCTTTTAATCTCATTGCTGAGGGATGTTTGCGGGCGAAACTGCTCACCGAACGGTTCCACGATTTCACATTTCGCGTGCCGGCAATTTCCGAGCGCGATTTTTTTTATGGCAGAAAACCACTCCATAACCATTACGCTTCCCGACGGTTCGACCAAAAAAATTGAGCGCGGTACAACCGTGTTACAAGTAGCCGAATCCATTGGCTCCGGTCTTGCCCGCGCAGCTCTGGCCGGGCGGGTTGATGGTCGGGTTGTAGATTTGAGTTACCCGGTTGCTTCAGATGCTGCGGTTGAGATCTTAACTTTTTCGGATGACGGAGGCAAGGAGGTTTACTGGCATAGCACAGCGCATGTGATGGCACAAGCTGTACAGGATTTGTTTCCCACTGCCAAAGTAACCATTGGTCCGCCTATTGAAAACGGATTCTATTACGATTTTGATGTCGATCGGCCCTTTACACCCGATGAACTGAAAAAAATTGAAGCGCGAATGCTGGAAATTGCCAGAGAAGACCAGCCCTTTTCTCGCGAGGAAATCTCGCGCGATGAGGCTTCCGCGCGCTTTCGTGATTTGGGTGAGTCCTACAAACTCGAGCTTTTAGATGCCATTGCGCCCGATGAGACCGTGAGCATCTACAAAAATACCAGGTGGTTTGATCTGTGTCGGGGGCCACACTTACCGTCAACAGGGCGCATTAAGGCCATCAAGTTGTTAAACGCATCCGGGGCTTATTGGCGGGGCGATGAAAACAACAAAATGCTGCAACGCATCTACGGCATCTCGTTTCCCGGCAAAAAAGAATTGCAGGCATATCTCGATAAACTCGAAGAGGCCAAACGTCGAGATCACCGCACTTTGGGCGTGCAATTAGACCTGTATTCGATAAATGACAATGTAGGTCCAGGCCTGGTGCTCTGGCACCCTAAGGGAATGCGAATTCTACACGAGATTGAATCATTCTGGTACAGCGCCCATTTCGACGGTGGATATGAACTCGTTGGCTCCCCTCATATTGGACGATCTACCCTGTGGAACACAAGCGGACATCTGGATTTTTTCCGCGAAAATATGTACTCGCCGATGGATGTCGATGGACAGGAATATTTTGCCAAACCCATGAACTGTCCATTTCACAGCATGATTTACAAAAGCCGTCGTCGGAGTTATCGCGAGTTGCCTCTTCGCTGGGCAGAAATGGGAACGGTTTACCGGTATGAACCGGCGGGAGTACTGCACGGGCTTTTGCGAGCGCGTGGATTTACACAGGATGACGCGCATATCTTTTGCCGCCCAGATCAGGTCGAAAGTGAAATTAAACAGACCATAGATTTTACGCTGTTTATTCTGCGGTCATTTGGTCTTGAAGATTTTAAGATCGATATTTCCACGCGACCCGAAAAAGCCGTAGGTGACCCTCGCGATTGGGATATGGCGACAAATGCCTTGAAAGCCGCTATAGATGCACAGGGTTTAAAATATGGCATTGACGAAGGTGGCGGCGCATTTTACGGACCCAAAATTGACGTGCAAATTAGAGATGCACTGGGGCGTGAATGGCAGTGTTCAACAATTCAGTTTGACTTCAACCTGCCCGAGCGATTCGATCTGACTTTTGCCGGGCAAGATGGCAAGATGCACCGCCCCTATATGGTACATCGCGCGCTTTTGGGGTCAATGGAACGGTTCTTTGGCACACTCATTGAGCATTATGCTGGCAATTTCCCCGTGTGGTTGGCGCCTGTACAGGCTGTTATTCTACCTGTATCGGACCGTTTTACCGACTATGCACAGCAAGTTGCCAAACTGCTTCAAGATGCTCAGGTGCGCGTTGAAGTGGATGATCAGGATGCCAAACTGGGCTACAAAATTCGAGAGGCAGAAGTTCAAAAAGTGCCCTATATGCTTATCGTTGGCGCGCGGGAAGTTGAGAATGGCACAGTGTCGGTTCGCCGTCATGGACAGGGGGATTTGGGTGCGCTGAGCCTGGAAAATTTAATCGCGCGTATTCAGACAGAGGTCGAATCCAAACAATTGTCATAACGCACCGTGCGTTTATGAGTTTTCTATATCCAATCTGGAGGTGATCGCAATCAATAGAGGTTCAAGAAGTCGAGATACCAGACGAGAAATCGGGCCGCGCGTGAATCGGCAGATTCGCATTCCACAGGTTCGCTTAATCGGTGAATCAGGTGCTCAAGTGGGCATTGTAGAAACGAGCAAAGCCCTGACAATGGCTCAGGGAGCCGGGCTTGATCTGGTCGAAGTTGCGCCAAATGCACGCCCACCTGTTTGCCGGATTATGGACTACGGTAAATACAGGTATGAGCGGGGGAAAAAAGCCAGAAAAAATCGTCAAAGTGCCTCGCAATTAAAAGAAATTCGGATGCGTGTTCGAATCAGCGATCACGATTATCAATTTAAGATCAGGCATACTGAAAAATTTTTGACCCAACGCCATAAAGTGCGGATTGTTATTGAGTTTTTTGGACGGGAAAATGCACATCGCGATATGGGCCGCGACTTATTGCAGCGCATTGAAGACGATTTGCAACATGTTGGGCAGATCGAAACGCATCCCCGCGACGAAGGGCGAAAGCTCGTGATGATTGTCGCGCCAAAATCTCAGTAGTAGTCCGCTTCAACTGATCTGTGACGTTGTTAGCAAAGGAGTTTGTCGTGCCCAAAATGAAAACCCATAGCGGCGCCAAAAAGCGTTTCAAAAAGCGCAGTTCTGGCAAAATCAGCCGTCGCCAGGCCACTGCAGCGCACAACCTGACCAAAAAGACGAGCAAGCGCAAAAGAGGCCTCCGTCAAACTGCGCATGTTCACGGCACTGACCAAAGCCGCGTCAATCGCCTGCTGGCGTCTTGACATGGGTTGGTGATCACTCTTCATTGGAGATTAAAATGCCGAGAGTAACCAATAGTCCTGCATCGAGACGCAGGAGAAAAAAAATATTAAAACAAGCCAGAGGCTATCGAGGAGGGCGCAGCAAACTGCTTCGCACAGCCAGCAATGCTGTGGATCGCGCCTTGCAATACGCCTATCGCGACCGCAGGCAAAAGAAAAGAAACTTCAGAGCATTGTGGATTACCCGAATCAATGCGGCTGCCAGACAACACGGATTGACTTATAGCCGATTTATGGCGGGTTTAAAGCGAGATGGCATTGATATCAACCGCAAAGTATTGGCTAATCTGGCCGTAACCGATGCCACCGCATTTGCCGCCCTGGCCGAAAGGGTTAAGCAAAACGGCTGAGTATCTCATTCATCCCAAAAAGCGAAATCCGGCACCGTGTGGATTTCGCTTTTTGCATGAGGGTCAAATCCTCGTGGGGCGAGCTTGACTTTCGGATAAGATGGTGTTAAATTGCCTTTATATTCAATAGCTTTTGATTTTTGTCAAGGAGCAGACATGGATATGAATCCCTGGATAGTTAGAAATGCGAAAGAAGAGGAGGAAGCGAAGGAAGAAGTGGAGGACAACGCCGAGGCAGCCGAAGAGACCGAAGACGCTGAAGAAGCAGGGGAAATGGAAGACAACGCCGAAGGAGTGGAGGAAGAAGTGGATGAGGAAGTAGATCTGATGGATATTAACGCAGGAGCAGTGGCAGAGGGTGTGGATCGGCTCGTTGAAGCAATTAACAACGCCGTTGCAACCATTGAAGATTTGCGTCGTGAAAATGCCGAATTGAAGCAACAGAGTCAGGCATTGCAGTCAGATATATCGCGCCTCGAAGAAGAACGGGTGGCTCTGTGTAACGAACGAGATCGGCTACAAGACATTTACAACGATAATATGCTTCTAATAGACAATAAGGCGGAAATCCTGGATAAGGTCGAAACGATGTTACAGCGCCTCAATTCCTTAAACCCCGAGAAAAATGAGTGATGTCTGGTTTGTCCGACGTGCGCGTTCAGGTATTTGGCTCAGAATATCGCATTGCCAGCGATACTGATCCCGAACATATCCGCGAGGTGGCGAGTTATATCGATCAGAAAATGCGAGAAATAGCCAGTGCTCTTGCACTGCGCAACAGATCGACAGTAGCTGTATTAACGGCTGTGAATTTGGCTGATGAGCTTTTTAAGATCGAGGAAGAAAGTCGCCAGATGAATCGGATTTCACTCGAGAAAGCCGATCAACTCGCAGACTCGGTAACCTTTAGCTCACGAACGAAGTGAGTAAATCGCACAATGCGAGTATGAGACAAGCTATCTCACGGGAGTGTGAACCCCGTCGCGTTTGTCCTTAAAAGTGAGCACAAGCGCGGTGGGGATTTCTTTTAATACCACAATGGAGAAAGTCATGGAAATCGTATCTGTGATTGCGCTATCTACCGGGCTGTTGGTTCTGGGATTTGTTGTAGGATGGCTGATCAGCAGTAAAATCTCACACAAGAAATTTTACCGCACCGACGCCACAATCGAACAAATTTTGGAAGATGCTCGAAGAGAAGCAGAAACTGAAAAACGCACCGCGCTTTTAGAAGCTAAGGATCAGATTTATCACGAGCGCGTACAGGCCGAAAAAACGCTGGAAGACCGCAACAGTGAAGTGGCACACAAAGAAGAAGAATTAGACCGCATGTCGAGCGAGTTGAATCGACGTGCAGACCTGCTCAACCACAAAGCTGGACAAATGGAAGAATTGGAACAAAAACTGGTACAGCAGCAGGACGGATTATCCGTAAAAGAACTGGAATTGGAAGCGATTTTGGAGGCTCAAAATGCGCGATTAGAACGCATTGCGGCCCTGACACGCCAGCAGGCCAAACGCGAATTGATGGAAAATTTGGAGGCCGAAGCCCAGCGCGAAGTTGCCTGGCGCTTAAAAGAAATTCGGGAAGACGCACAAGCGCGGGCCAATGATGAAGCGAGAGAAATTATCGCAAGTGCGATTCAAAGACTGGCAGTCGATTACACGGTAGAATCAACTGTGACAGTTGTCGAATTGCCAGCCGATGAAATGAAAGGTCGAATTATCGGACGCGAAGGGCGTAATATTCGAGCTTTTGAGATGTGTACTGGCGTGGATGTGATTGTTGACGATACCCCCAAAGCCGTCGTGCTGTCCGGGTTTGATCCCATTCGCCGCGCGATTGCCAAGACAGCTTTGGAGCACCTTTTAATGGATGGACGCATTCATCCGGGCCGGATCGAAGAAGTGGTTGAAAAATCGAAAGAAAATATGCATGAATTAATTCAACAAGCAGGTGAAGAGGCCATCTTTGACATGGGAGTACCCGGCTTGCATGATCGTCTGATTGAATGTCTTGGGCGATTAAAATTTCGGACGAGCTATGGGCAAAATATGTTAAACCACAGCAAAGAGGTAGCTTTTCTGTCGGGGATGATGGCCACGCATTTGGGGCTGGATGCACAACTTGCCAAGCGCGCTGGCCTACTACACGATATTGGCCAGGGAATCAGCCACGAATTTGAAGGTACACCCGGCCAAAATGGCGCTGATATGGCAAAAAAATACGGTGAAGATGACGAGGTAATCAACGCGATTGAAGCCCACCACGGCGAGGCTGACCCGATCTCGCCAATTGCAGTGCTGGTCGATGCCGCAGATACCATTTCGAGGGTTCGACCAGGTGCAAGGCGTGAGGTGTTGGAAAATTATGTGCGACGATTGGAGCATTTGGAACAAACCGCCCAAGAAATAGAGGGAGTAGATGCGGTTTACGCCATTCAAGCAGGTCAGGAAATTCGGGTAGTCGCCAACTATGGGTTAATCAGCGATGAAGACACCGAGCGATTATCTGCTCAAATTGCCGAACGACTGGAAAAAACAATGACGTATCCGGGGCATATAAAAGTGACCGTAATTCGCGAGGTGCGCGCCGTCAATTTTGCGCGATAAAAAATAGCGAATGAAAATTTTATTTATAGGCGATGTTTATGGCAGGCCCGGACGACGGGCCGCCGCACATTTGATTCCTCAACTGATTGCACAGTACGCCATTGATTTCTGCGTTGTCAATGGCGAAAATTCTGCTGGCGGTTTTGGTATTACTGCAAAAATCGGACAAAAATTTCACGCTTACGGCGCCGATGTAATTACCCTGGGCGATCACGTCTGGGATCAAAAAGATTCGGTTGACTATATTCAAACGGGTGATCGAATTTTGCGTGCAGCCAACTTCCCCAAAGAGGTTGGGGGTGTTGGTGCGGCGGTTTTTTCAGCGCGCAACGGGGCGTCGGTTGCAGTGCTCAGCCTGCTTGGACGAACATATATGAAAATGGCTTTGGACTGTCCCTTTAGAACCGGGCAATGCGCCGTGGAGAAATTACAAAAGAAAACGCCCATTATTCTCATTGACTTCCACGCCGAAGCGACCTCGGAAAAAATTGCTTTGGGGCACTATATGGACGGCAAAGTCAGCGCGGTTTTGGGCACGCATACCCATGTTCAAACAGCCGATAATGAGATCTTGCCCGGCGGAACCGCGTATATGACAGATGTCGGCATGACAGGATCTCATGATTCGGTTATTGGCGCGAAAAAAGACCCTGCGATTCACCGATTTATAAACCAGATGCCCGTGCGTTTTGAGCCAGCCACAGGTAATGTAAAACTCTGCGGAGCGCTCATAGATGTGGATGAATGCTCTGGACGTGCGCAACACATCGAGCGACTACGCCTCAATTTAGAGGAGGGATAAGGTGGAACACCCGCTTTCCGTATCGGACGTCACACAAGCGGTCAAGCAAACCCTTGAGACGCAATTTCCGCCCATGTGGGTCGCCGGTGAGTTGACCTCCTTTTCCCAGCCATCATCCGGACATCGGTATTTCACGCTCTCAGATCCGCACAGTCAATTGCGCTGTGTGATGTGGCGCTCGCGTCCCATAACTGGATTTCGTCCCACAGCGGGAATGGCCGTGTTGGCACAGGGGCAGTTGACGGTGTATGAGCGGCGGGGCGAATATCAATTTAATGTGTCACAACTATTTCCCGCAGGGGTGGGACAACAGCTAATCGCCTATGAAAAACTGAAAAAAAAACTATCAGAAGAAGGCCTTTTTGACGAAGATCGAAAACGATCTCTGCCCGAATACCCCAGAGCCATTGGGATTGTGACTTCGAAGACAGGTGCAGCTTTTCGAGATATTTGGGATGTGTTGAAGCGGCGATTTCCCGCTGTCCGCATTGTTTTGCGCCCCGCGCAGGTGCAGGGATTGGACGCGCCAGAAGATATTGTACAAGGCATTGCCGATCTCAATGACTTTGGCAAAGTAGATGTATTGATTGTTGGACGCGGCGGTGGCTCCGCTGAGGATTTGGCTGCATTTAACGACGAGACAGTCGTGCGGGCAATTGCGGATTCTGAGATTCCAGTTATTTCAGCCGTAGGGCACGAGATCGACACTTCCCTATCGGATATAGCGGCTGACGTACGCGCACCAACCCCTTCTGCTGCCGCAGAAATTGCCGTACGCGATATTTTAGAAGTACGCGAACAAGTCGGGAGGCTCACACTTCGTACGCGGGAGGCCATACAGCGACTGTTAGACAAAAATAAAGATCTGATAGAAACTTACGAAAGCAGTTATGGCATGCGGCGGTTGTCCGATTTGATCTTTCAAAACGCGCAACACGTCGATGAATTACACCGCGAGTTATACGCGCTTATAAGACGGCTATTTGAAAGTCGATTAGCCGACTATCACCGCATGACCGGCAAATTGGGATCGCTTAGCCCACTGTCAGTACTCGCGCGGGGATTTGGCCTCGTACAACGCGAAGATGGTTTAGTCGTATCTGATGCCGGGATTTTGACACCCCGTGAACATCTACACATTCGGTTTGCAAAAGGCGAGGCAACCTGTCGGGTAGAAAAAATAAAAAGGTAAAGTCAATGGCAAAAAAAAAGATAGAAGAACCCACATTTGAAACAGCTTTGAAGCAATTGGAGACGGCTGTGGATCGTTTAGAAGAAGGTGCACTGCCCTTGTCAGAGGCACTAAAAGTGTTTGAAGAAGGTCTAAAAGCATCCAATCAATGCCGCAGTTTATTAGAAGATGCGCGGCAACAGGTTGAAGTGTTGATACGCGATAGCGATGGTGAATTTGAATTGGTATCCATAGATTCCAATGGCGAAGGGTTTGCAGACGAATGAAGTCCATCGGTTTGTTTTCGAACCCGACCCAACCGGGCATGGGCGTTGCAGTCGATCAATTGGCCCAACGCATCCATCAAAGAGGCATTGGGGTGCTGATCGCCGATAACTTGCGGCAAATTTGCACATCTGATTCCAAATGGTTTTGTCCGGTCGATCAGTTGCCCATACGCGCTGACATCATTGTGGCAATGGGGGGCGATGGCACCTTATTGCGCGCGGCCGATGTGGTTTATCCGCACAGCACGCCAATTTTGGGCGTAAACCTGGGGCGATTGGGATTTTTGTCGGGCGCAGAACCCCGCGAACTGGACGATGGGCTGGATCGGTTATTATGTGGCGATTATACCGTTGAAGAGCGCATTGCTCTACACGCACAAACCCGCACACAAAAAGCGTTCGCGCTCAATGAGGTCGTAATTGAACGCAGTGTCAAAGCGCGTCTGGTGCAGGTCGTAATGCTGGTTGAAAGTCGGCCCGTAAGCTCCTTTTACGGCAATGGATTGATTCTGGCAACGCCGACGGGATCCACGGGTTACAGCCTGTCTTCTGGCGGCCCAATAGTACATCCAAATTTATCCGTGCTCGTCGCCACGCCTATATGTCCGCATTCGCTATCTCAACGTCCAATGGTAATGCCGGGCGATCAGTCGGTAACGATTAAGGTAATCGCTGATCAGTCCGATGAAATTATGTTATCCACAGATGGACGCACTGTGTGTTCGCTTTCTCCTGAAGAACCCGTTACAGTACAACGGGCCTCCGAACCCGTGCGCTTTATCAATATGCAGGGGTTGACTTTTTACGATCTGTTGCAGCGCAAATTGGACTGGAGCCTGGATCGGCGAGACGAGTAAAGGAGTTGCGCCTTGTTGTCTCAATTGCATGTGATAAATTACGCCCTGATTGACGACATGGAAGTCGCATTTGGTAAAGGGTTAAATATCATTACGGGTGAAACCGGTGCAGGAAAGTCCATCCTGGTGGGGGCATTGGGGCTGATACTGGGTATGCGAGCAAGCCCCGATGTGATCCGCACAGGCGAAAAAAAATGTACAGTAGAAGCCATTTTTGAACTCTATCTTCAACATCCGGCTCTCAAACTCCTGAACGCCCTGGGTATAGAGACAGAAGATGGTGAGCTAATTTTGCGGCGAGATGTACTATTAGAAGGGCGCAGTCGGTGCTACGCCAATGGCCTGTCCATTCCCGTGCGTACACTTCGTGAATTGGGCCGCGCGCTGGTCGATTTGCACGGTCAACACGACCATCAATCGCTTCTGAATACCGATCAGCATCTGGACTTTTTGGACGGCTTTGGCGGCTTGCACACAGCACGCACACAGGTCGAAAAATCATATCATCAGGTGGTGCAGTTACAAAATCGGCTGATCGAAAAAACTGCCGTTGCCCAGCGCCAGCGAGAAAGGCGCGAACTGTTGGACTTTCAGATCAAAGAAATTCAGGCGGCAAAACCAGATCCCGGCGAAGACGAACGCCTACAACGCGAACAGTCCGTACTTTTACATGCAGAACGGCTACTCGAAATCGCCTATCAGATCGAACAGGTGCTTTATGAAGGCGAACAATCCGTGGCCGATCAACTCGGCGAAGGCGCGCACCTCCTGAATGAGGCCGCGCAAATGGACAGCTATTTGGAGCCGATAGCCGAAGAACTCAATGGTCTGAGATACGGTGCAGAGGAACTGGCCCGCGCCTTTGGCGATTATGCCAATCGCGTAGAACACAATCCCCAACGCCTATCAGAAGTAACAGAGCGATTAGAAACGCTGAACGCGTTGAAAAAAAAATACGGTGGCGATCTGGAAAGGGTCCTGTCCTATGAAAAAAAAGCCCAACAAGAATTGGAATTGACCGACGAACTCGAAGCATCTATAAAAAAAATTCAGATTAAAATTGACGATACGATGCAGAAGTTCGCACATTGTTGTGAGAAATTGTCAAAAGGAAGACACAAAGCCGCTGGCAAATTGTCAAAAGCGATATGCCGCGCATTGCGCGAACTGGGCATGCCCGATGTGCAATTTGACGTTCAATTGGATCGGCGTCCAGACCCTGAAGGCCTGATTGAATGCGATGGGCAGCGATTTGAAGCGGGACCACGGGGCATAGAGCGCGGCGAATTTTTTCTTTCGACCAACCCGGGCGAAGCCATCCGCCCACTGGCAAAAGTGGCGTCGGGCGGTGAAATTTCGCGTATTATGCTGGCGATGAAAACCGTGCTGGCGCATACTGATTCGGTGCAAGTGTTAATTTTTGACGAAATCGACATCGGAATTTCCGGGCGCATTGCAGAGGTTGTAGGCAAGAAATTGCGCGACCTATCAGAAACGTATCAAACCATTTCAATTACACATTTGCCACAAATTGCAAAAATGGCTGATCGGCATTTTTCAGTCAGAAAAGAAGTAGTTGAGCAGCGTGCAGTAACCCGGGTGATCCCGCTGGATGAAGAGGCACGCGCTGGCGAACTCGCTTTGATGATGGGCGGCGAAGAGATTTCAGAACTGACCATGCAACACGCCCGCGAGATGCTGGCTGAAAAGCCATAGAAAGGTATAAGGAGCATAGTGTGAGACCGATAATTCCCAATGATCTCCGAGACATTGAAGAAAAAGTAAACCTGAGGCAACGTCTTTCTGCCGAAGATGGCATGCGGCTTTACGAGACACCCGACCTCAATGCCGTGGGATATTTGGCCAATATCTCGCGCGAACGCCTGTGTGGCAATGTGGCGTGGTACGTGCGGAACCAGCACATCAACTATACCAACGTCTGCAACAAGCTGTGCAGATTTTGCTCCTTTTATGTAAAGCCAAAAGACGAGCGGGGCTATGTGTTATCGCCCGAAGATATTCAAAAGCGCGTATTGGAATACATCGACCTGCCCATTTCTGAAATCCACATGGTCGCGGGCATCAATCCCAAACTTCCCTATTCGTATTATCTCGACATCGTGCGCGCGGTCAAAGACGTGCGTCCCGATGTGGCGGTAAAAGCATTTACCGCAATCGAATGGGTGCAAATTGCGCGTATTGCAAAAAAGCCATTGAAAGATGTCATGACCGAATTAAAAGCGGCCGGTGTATCGTCCATTCCCGGCGGGGGCGCAGAAGTATTTAGCGATCGCGTCCAGGAAGATTTATTCTGGACCAAAGCGGATTCCGAAGAATGGCTCGACGTAGCGCGCACGGCGCATGAAGTCGGCCTGCCTACCAATGCGACAATGCTGTACGGTCATATTGAAAACCCAAAAGAACGCATTGATCATCTCGTGCGATTGCGCGAATTACAAGACGAGACCGGCGGTTTTTTGACGTATATTCCCCTGTCATTTCATCCCGAACGCACGGAATTAGAGCATTTGCCCGGCCCGACAGGCATCGCTGATTTAAGAGAAATTGCCGTGGGGCGATTGATGCTGGACAATTTCTACCACATCAAAACGTTCTGGATTATGAATACCATTGAAATTTCACAGGTCGCTTTGTGGTATGGTGCAGACGATATCGACGGCACAATACAGGAATACGAAATTACGCGCCGTTCTTATGCAGAAACGCGACAGGTGCTCACCCGCAAGCAGTTGGTCGAACGCGTTATAGAAGCCGGACGCGATCCCGTTGAGCGGGATAATCTATACAATATTTTATCGAGCGACCGAGAAATTTTAGAAGAGACACCCATCGGAATCCCAGGTGAAATACCAGTGATTTCGTGATCTCCCAGGATTCGAATGGAAAACGACATGATCGACGACATTGTTGAAAAAGTATATAACGAAGAGCGCATTTCCGCAGATGATGCCAAGCGCTTGTTTGCACATCCCAATGTGACCGAATTGGGCTTGTTAGCCGATGTGGTACGACGACGCAAATGGCCCAAAGACCAGGTGACTTATAATATCGGGCGAAATATCAATTACACGAATGTGTGCTGGGTAAGATGTGATTTCTGTGCATTTTATCGTCCGCCGGGATCCGACGAAGGCTATACATTGCCCAGAGAACAGATCTATGAAAAAATTGACGACCTCATTGCCGTGGGCGGCGACGTGCCAAAAGGCAGCGAAATTTTGATGCAGGGGGGCCTGAACCCAAAACTGCGCGTAGATTACTACGAAGACCTCTTTTCCTCAATACGCAATCGCTATCCTCAAATCCATCAGCATTGTTTGTCCGCCACAGAAATTATTTATATCGCGCATATCTCGCGGTTGTCACTCGAAAAATGCATCCGCCGCTTGCGCGATGCCGGACTGGATTCTATCCCGGGAGCTGGCGCAGAAATTTTGTCGGACGAAGTCCGCGACATCATCGGCTTTCGCAAAGACCGCGTCCACGAATGGCTTGCGGTACATCGCATTGCACACGAATTGGGCCTGCACACATCGGCGACCATGATGTATGGACATGTCGAAACCATTGAACAGCGAATAGAACATCTGGAACACATTCGCAATTTGCAGGATGCAACGGGGGGATTTACCGCATTTATCGCGTGGAATTTTCAGCCCGATTACACCGCCCTTGCCAACGATCAGGGGCGATGGAATGGTGTGAAAGCGACCGGATTTGACTATTTGCGAACCATCTCCATCGCGCGCCTATTTTTGGACAATATCAAAAGTTTTCAAGCATCGTGGGTAACGCAGGGAGCCAAGGTCGCGCAGGTCAGCTTAAAATACGGCGTAAATGATTTTGGCAGCACAATGATGGAAGAAAACGTAGTCAGTGCAGCGGGCACGAGCCATACGGATACCATGACACTTCAAGAGATGCAACGGCTCATTCGGGATGCGGGATACGAGCCTGTAAGGCGAAATACGCGATATGAGATTTTGAATTAGGGGTAAGTAGCAATGCGTGTGCGTTTGGGCGTGGTGTCATACTTAAACACGCGGCCACTGGTTGAGGTGCTGCGCACGGGCGCGATTGATCGCGATTTCGAACTGATCTACGACGTACCCTCGCGATGCGCCGAACGGCTGCACATGGGTGAAACCGATGTGGCATTGATCCCCGCAGTAGAAATTGGACGCGGACGTGATGCCTATCGGATAGTGCCCAATGTCGGCATTATTTCAAACGGGCCGGTTGGCAGCGTATTTATTGTACTGAACAAAGAACCCGAAGAAATTCAAACACTGGCTCTGGATCGCGGATCGCGCACATCAGCCGTGCTGGCGCAGATCGTACTGGCGCGACAATTCGGATGTCGGCCACAGGTATTTTTTCATCCCCCAGACATAGACGCAATGCTCAAACGCGCCGATGCAGCCCTGTTGATTGGCGATCCCGCGCTTGCATTGCAACGCTATCGAATCCTGGACCTGGGCGAAATTTGGACACAGATGACAGGGTTGCCTTTTGTCTATGCCTGCTGGACCGGACGCCCCGATGCATTGACGCCATATCACATTGCCAAACTGATCGAAGCCAAAGAAAAAGGCAAGCTACTTATCCCCAGCATCGCAAAGGACTATGCCGCTGAAACCCGCACCCTGTCGCCCGCGTTTTATGCAGAATATCTAACCAGAAATATCCTCTACGATTTGGGCGATACCGAACTGGAAGGCTTGAAGCGATTTTATGCTTATGGTGTAGAACTCGGATTGATGGACGCAGTGCCAGATATCCGCTTCTATGTTTGAATTTAAAAATCGGCAATAGGCCGGTTTTTTTTATCGAAAACTGGAGAACTTGTGATGCCCGAAAAAAACAAACCAATTCGCGTGGGCGTCGTCGGCGTGGGACGCGGGCGATCATTTATGCGGGCGGCAGCACCGACGGGGATGGAACTGGTTGCAATTTGCGATACCTGGGAAGAGCGACTAAGACCCGAAGGCAAAGCACTCGGTGTATCGACTTATGGAGATTACCAAGCATTTTTGGAACACGATATGGATGCGGTGGTACTCGCCAATTATTTTCACGAACACGCGCCCTTTGCCGTTGAGGCACTGAACGCGGGAAAACACGTCATGAGCGAAACCGCTGCCTGCCATACATTGGGCGAAGGCGTCGCACTTGCGCGGGCGGTAGAGCGCAGTGGTAAAATTTATATGTTTGCCGAAAATTATCCCTATACGGCGTACAATCAGGAAATGAAGCGGCTCTACCAAAAAGGACACGTAGGAGAATTTAAATACGGAGAAGGCGAATACGTGCATCCCGATCCACCGGAAGTAAAATTGGGGCGCAGTTGCGGGCGCAATCACTGGCGCAACTGGATTCCCTCGACCTATTATTGCACGCATTCGATTGCCCCCGTAATGTACATCACGGATACGCGCCCCGTGAAAGTGAACGGATTTGTCATACCCTACGATTTTGGCGACATGACCAAAACCCTGCATATGAACCGCGCGGATACGGCAGGCGTGATCATCTGCAGGATGGACAATGACGCCGTAATGAAATCTCTACACGGCGCGTTGCGCGGGCACGGCAATTACGTCAGAATCCACGGCAACAAGGGCGTGATGGAAAACTGTCGGAACGGCGATAAATATCGGCTGCGCGTGTGGAGAGAGCCGTGGGAAAAGCCAAAAGGAGAACCGGTAGAAACCGTTTACAGACCGGATTTCCCAGTGCATCACGATCGCGCAACACAAGCCGGGCATGGCGGCGGCGATTTTTTCACGAGTTACCATTTCGCCGAAGCAATTCGCACGGGCGAGCAACCCTACCTCGACGTGTATCGCGGCATCGACATGAGTATCGCCGGCATTCAAGCATGGCGATCGGCACTCAGTGATTCGGCACCGATGGAAGTACCCAATTTCCGCGATGAATCCATAAGAAAAAAATACGAACGAGATGATTGGTCACCTGATCCCACGCGCAAAAAACCGGGACAACCACCAAGCAGTATTCTGGGAGAAATCGAACCATCCGATGGCGCCAAAGCACTGGCAAAAAAAGTCTGGGCAAGCAGGGGATACTTTGGAGAGTGAGGATCTAACCATGATTGAAATAGCACAAGTAGCACTGGCGATTTACGGCATATTGTTAATTGTCGGAGGAATTATTGGGAAGGCGAAATCCGGGAGTTCAGCCTCCCTATTCGCTGGCGCAATCTGCGGTATTGTTGCACTCGTTGGATACTGGCAAAGCCTGAGCGATCCCGCCGTTGGATTTTTGACCGGCGGATTGGTCGGCTTGTTGCTCACGGGCATATTTATGAGCCGATTTGTCCGCACGCGAAAATTTATGCCCGCGGGATTGGTCCTGCTGCTCAGTCTTCTGGTGGGTATTTTGACAATGATGGCGAGACAGGAATACCTGTTAAATCGTGATAAACCAGCGGGAGAACTGACAAAAAAGGGCCAGGAACAATGTCCCTGGCCCAACGTCTGAAGGGTCACAGCCTGAAAATCAGGCGTTCACCTCCGAGTTAAAATGTTTCACATTAACCTCCTTTCGATATGCGCAACTCAGCTTCCGGAAAGCGTTTTGCGCGGTGGATGCCAATATATTAGCAAACCGCACCAACCCGTTGGTCCGGTTACATAAACACCTGAATGGATGCAGTTTTTCAGAAACGCAGTGTATTTTTATCGCGTCTTTTCCAACCAAAAACGCCTGAGCGTCGCGCCCAGGCGTTTTTTAATTTGTGATGGCAATGCCGTGTTTGCGGCAGAGCTTGCGAAGTTTTTTCACAGCACCGCCTATGGATTTTCCATTTCGCGTAATACCGAACAAGTGCTGGCTGACCACCCGGCGCGAAATACCCATAATCTCGGAGATTTCCCGCTGGGTCTTGCCGTATTTGAAATACAAAACAGCAGCTTCAAATTGTCTTTGCGTAAGCGATCGATTTAAGAGCGTATCGATCTGTGGAATGAGACGTCTAACCCGATCTTCATATTTATAGCGCAAATTCTGGTCTTCGGGCGACTCGTACCACAGGCCAACATCATCCGGCATCATTTCCAGATCTGATTGATCTAATTGAACTTCCCAAAAATCAGGATTATACATATGTCCGTTCGTCTCCTCCAGGGAATGAATATGTCGGGCGAAAAACCACCATACATACCAGACCCGCGGCTCCGGAGAGACGATAAAACTGCGACGGACAGATAGTGAATGACCGAAGCAGCTACCTCACCGGAGGCGAACCGGGTATGTTATTTGTCGTAAATGCGAAAATTAAAGCCTCCATGTTGCCTCCTTTCAAATAGACATACATAAACGATCACCTGCAAAATTGCGGAACTCTTACTGCATTGTCAAGACATACTTCTTCGCCCTTACACCGGCATGGATGCACTTTTGGGTGCTCTATCAAAAAGATTTTTTCTTTCTCAATTCATCCCACCAATCCATAAGCGCGCGAATGTGTTTTTCATAACCGCGATCTGTGGGATGATAATAGGTGCGGTCTCTCAAATTATCGGGAAGATACACTTGATCAACATATCCATCTGGATCGTCATGTGCATATTGATACCCCTTGCCGTAATCGAGATCTTTCATAAGCTTTGTCGGCGCATTGCGAATATGCAGAGGCACGGGCAAATTGGGATGCTTTTCAACATCGGAAAGTGCGTTATTATACGCGGCATAAACAGCATTGCTCTTGGGGGCTGTGGCGAGATAAACCGTCGCCTGAGCAATAGCTAAATCGCCCTCGGGACTGCCCAGAAAGTCGTAGGACTCGCGGGCATTGAGCGCAACTTGCAAAGCGCGCGGATCGGCAGTGCCCACATCTTCAGAAGCAAAGCGAATCATACGCCTCAAAATATAATGCGGATGCTCACCAGACGCCATCATACGCGCGAGCCAATACAGTGAGGCCTGAGGATCGCTGCCGCGGAGACTCTTGTGAAAAGCCGAAATGATATTGTAGTGCTCTTCCCCTGTCTTATCGTAAAGATGAGCCTTGCGACCGAGAATTTCGCGCACCGTTTCTGGCGTGGGTTCGCAACCTGTAGCTTCAACAGCCGCAGCAACCGTTTCAAGCGCGTTTAGAGACCGACGGGCATCGCCCTCCGCAGTTTCGGCAATCAGATCCAAAGCCTGGTCATCAATCTGCAAATCGGGAAACCCGTGTTCCGAATCGGCAATTGCGCGGTCCAGCACCTGGCGAATATGGGACGTATCGAGCAAATTGAGCACAAAAACGCGAGTGCGTGAAAGCAGGGCTGAATTGACCTCAAAAGAGGGATTCTCAGTCGTGGCACCAATGAGCGTAATAACACCATTTTCGACATGGGGCAGAAAAGCATCTTGCTGCGCTTTGTTAAAACGGTGAATCTCATCCACAAAAAAAATCGTACGCCTGCCCAGGCGTAGCTCTTCTCGCGCTCGCGCAATAATCTCCCGCGCCTCCTTGATACCTGCAGTAACCGCGCTAAAAGACACAAAACGACTCTGCGTCGTACCGGCAATAACCCGAGCCAGCGTTGTCTTGCCCGAACCCGGTGGTCCCCAAAAAATCATGGACGGCAAGCGGTCACTCTCGATAAGCACGCGAAGGGGCGCACCCGGTCCAACGAGGTGATCCTGTCCCACAATATCGTCCAGCACCTCGGGACGCAGGCGTTCGGCTAAAGGCGCGCCAGCCATCTCCTGTTCGGTTTGCGACACGGGTTTTAAAAAAAGGTCTTCATTCATAGCTCTCACCTCTCGCCAAAATATACTCAGATTCCCTTACTTTCGCCAATACTCGGAAAAGTGCTTGTGAGCGTATCTATATTCACTATTTTGAAGCCTATTCTCGCGTTTGGGTTGGACACTCTGACTGCTGACCACTTGGCGGAGTGGTGGCAGGCTGGCCTTCTCACTTTTCCATAGCTATACAAATTTATGTTGACCTCGGCACTTTCGTTTCTTACGATAGCACCGGATGTTACATAAAGAGACATACGCAACGCTTTGAAACACTGCGAGATATCAATATGCCGATTCAGATTGACAATGTAACCTATTATTCAGCAACCGAAGTGATAGGTGATTTGAATGTGTCACGCCAAACGCTCTGGCGGTGGCGAAATGAGGGCAAAGTTCCAGCCGGGCATCGGTATCGTAACAGGAGTGTTCTTTTCACCTCTGCTGAGGCCGAAGAGATTCGCCAGTTTGCCAATCGAATTGAACCTATATGACTCAGCAATTACCACATTCAAATCAACTTGATATTGCGACACTGAGCGGATTATTCAGGCATACGACCAATTCATACAAGTATCTCTTTTTCTTTTCGCTACTGACTTTGTTAAAGGATAGAAATTTAGAGCTTGATAACGGCATCCTATTGAAAGATATAGAGATTGAGATGCTGGTTACTGCCTGGTATCCACAGGTCTTTTTTAAACTGTCATTTGGCACTCAGGACCAAATTTCTTCAGCTTTGCAATTGATTCCACCTATTGACAATGATCAAAATGTGTTGTCTAAGACGGGGCGCAATAAGTTGCGAAGACATCTTGCCTTTTATGGTGAAGTTCTGGATTACAAATTGATGCGTTATGTCCCCCACCGGATTTTGCGCTCGTTTTTTGCTGTAGAAACCAGAGGTATGCCGGATCAAAAGGTAAACCGGGAAGTTTCCAAACTCGCTGCCGAACAGTTTTATGATCGACGCCCACTTTTCCGTTTTGATGATTCTGAGGAATGTATCTTTTTGCATCCAGACTGGATCGTTTATTTAGAGCAACATCTAACAATTCTTGAAGGTTGGACACTGTGGCATTGGGCAGATTATATGCAGCGACGCAACCCGGGTATTCCTGCTGTAACGCGAAAATTATTTCCGCCAGATAAGAGAGAGTCTCTTAATGCACAGCGAAAGTTTTGGGATACTGTTATTGACAAAACGAATATTCGATGTATTTACACTGGAAAAAAGCTGGATCACGGTTATGATTTGGATCACTTTTTGCCCTGGAAGTTTGTAGCGCACAATCAGTTGTGGAATCTCATTCCCGTTGATCCCCGCGCAAATAGTTCTAAAAGCGACCATCTTCCATCAGAAATCTACATTGATCGCTTGGCTGAAACCCAGCGCGCTGCGCTGTCTATCGCCCGAGATAGTTTTAGCAATAACAAATGGAAAAAAGACGTGGAGCCTTATATTGCAGATCTGCATATTGAAAAGCCCGAGGACACTCTGGATTTTGAAAAATTGAGATTTTCCTATCGCAGAACCCTGGAGCCTCTTATATCAATTGCAGAGCAGCAAGGATTTCACTGCGGGTGGACTTATGGATGAACCTTCTACACTATCACTAAAGTGGGGTGACTCCAGATCGTCCCATCACAGGAGCGTCCTAATGAAAAACGAATTCATACCAGCACTGAGAGCTTGCATGGGCGATTGGATCTACTATGTCACATTCTTACGGATGGAGCAAATCGTAGATCGAATCAGCATTGCTCAGGAAATCCATTCGAGCAAAGTGCTCAAGGACATGGTTCAGGCTCAGATTACTGACAGATCCAAACAAATCTCTGACTACCTGTTAAAACAGCCTCAGCGATTCTTCAATGCTCTCATCGTTGGAGTTTATGGCGGTTCGCCAGATTGGTATGAATTGGATATTAGAACAAATCACCTGTTTGATGCAGAGGCTCTTCCGAGAGAGTTGGACGGTGTTCTCGGTTTTCTGCGGCTTGATGGGACGGAAACCCTTTTTGCAATTGACGGGCAACATCGCGTCGAGGGAATTAAACAGGCACTTCAAGAGAATGCTGAATTAAAACAAGAAGAAGTTAGCACTATCTTTGTTGCCCACCGGAATGATCCGGTCGGTATGGAGCGAACACGCCGTCTTTTTACGACCTTGAACAGGTATGCCAAACCCGTTAGTAAAAGTGAAATCGTCGCGCTGGATGAGGACGATATCCTCGCAATCACGACGCGGGAATTGGTTGAAAAACATCCCCTCTTTCAAGAGAAAATATCACTCTCAAAAACGAAGGCAGTTGCCGTTCGGGATAACAGAAGTTTTACAACGATCATTACTCTTTATGATGTCTTGGAAATTTTATTCCGTACAAAAGGAAGGGGATGGACTGACTTCAAACGGCACCGTCCGGATGATGATGAGATATCTGAATTTTATGCCAAAAGCACAAGCTTCTGGGACACAATGATTGAATATTTTCCACCCTTAGGAGAAGTTCAAGTGAGTCAACCCGGTGAGGATATTGCGGGACGTTATCGCCATCGAGAAGGGGGACATTTGCTATTCAGACCTGTTGGGCTTTTGATTATTGCTCACGTTGTCAGGCAAGCGAAGGATTCGGGTTTATCTGAAAAAGAAGCCATTAAACGGATCTCAGAAATTTCAATGGAACTGACGGATGATCCATGGGTTGGTTTGCTATGGGACAATACCAATCACCGAATGATCAGCGAAACGACTCGCCAAAAGGTTGCGAAGTACCTTCTTTTTTATATGATTGGGGGCAATCTGAGTGAAATGAAAACAAGCACTGATGGTCTCCAACAGGAATATGCAGGGCTACTCAACAGAGCTAAATCCGAAGTGGATTTAGCTAGATACTACTCATCTCTTCCCTAAAACTGTGATATCTTAACTCGCCGTTGGTAAATCGAAATAATTAAAAAAAATGAAAAGCTCGGTGGGATGTATCCACCGGGTTTTTGTTTTAGAGAGCATAAAACAGAATCCGAAAATGAGTAAAAAAGAATTCGCATCAGACCGCTATTTTTTTTAATGTAAAAATCTTTCACGATACCCATCATTCATGGATCAAAACGTACACTTTTGTATTCCGGTGCGTTCCGTTTGTATGTGCCTCCAAAGGCGATCCGTACATTCAAGTTAAGGGCGTAATACAGCATATTAAAAGCATGATGAGGGGTACTTGAGCTTCTGTTCATATAATTTATCGCGCCATTCTGTGATGTTGGCGCGATATTTGCTTTGTGTCTGATAAAATTCACCCATCAGACATAGGGCATTTCACATGGCCGAATATGACTCTGTCTCCAAAGATCTCATACAGACCTATCCCAAAGACTTCATCCGACTCACATTTGGACAGGACGATGTAGAAGTCATAGACATATTTGACACAGAGCAAAACACGGTTGATACACGACATACCGATAGCCTCATCCGCGTCCATATCGCGGGCAAGGAGGCATTGGTGCATCACGAGTTTCAAACCACTGACGATCCATCTATGCCGCTGCGCATGGCGGGCTATATTATACGTGCGATAGAGCGTCACAACTTGCCGATTTATTCCAGTGTGATCTATTTGCGGCGCAGTGCGGGTCGGCGCGATCCGGGGTACTTTATTCATGAAATATCCGGCCGTCCCGTTTTGATGGAATACACAGTGATTCGGCTGGGAGAGATAGAGGGACAGGATATTATAGATGGTGGACCTTCGGGCTTATTTCCGTTTGCATCGTTGATGAAACGTCCTGCTGGGATAGATTCGGAGGCGTGGTTACATCACTGTGTTGACGCGACAAATGCCTTGCCGGTGGATGAATCAATAAAGGTTGACTTTTTGGGCAGGTTGATGATATTGAGTGGGTTAGAGTATGATCCGAGACTGATCAATCGTATTCTATTACAGGAGGGTCTTATGGATGCTATTATGCGCGAGTCATCGTTTGCACAATACATTAAGCAACTGGGTATTGAGCAAGGTATTGAGCAAGGGGAAAGAAGAAGCACGATCGAAGCGATCCTCGAAGTGTTGGAGATTCGATTTGACCTGAGCGAAGCGCACCCCTTATCCGTTCGCATTGCCGCCATTGACGATTTGCAACGCCTGAAGCAGTTGCTCCGCACGGCGATCCAGATATCCAGCCTTGAGGCATTTGAGCAAACGTTGGATGCGTGACGCGATTATATATGGAATTTTGGAATTTTGAACTATATGAATAAGCCCAGTGGGATGTATCCAGTGGGCTTTTATTTTCGAGAACATCATTCAGCAAAGTAAAAAGATGAGTACGCACAGCACAACGTTAGTATAGCCTGGAGTAAGGGCCCTATGATAGAAAAACACGACATGACAGAGGAACAAATTCGCAGCTATTACGGGTGGGCAGAAATCGATCCAGACCGGGCGGTTATAGCCGGAGAAACGGGCACCTGGCGCATTGTATATCACGTGGGCAAATACGGAATAGACGATGGCGGCGTAATCAAAATCGCGTGGCGCGACGTAAGCGACTGGCAGCGACCGCAATTTGACGACCCCTCCGCGCCTGCTTATGCATCGGTCTCGACCACAGGACCGGCGACCTTGAAAGCCGTATTTGACAGACAGCGCTATATTCGACCGTGGCGATATTGCGTCACCATCGATGTATTTGACGACTCACTGTCAGAAGGCGACACCGTCACACTAATATTGGGTGACACATCCGGCGGAAGCGCGGGCAGCCGCGCCCAAACCTTTTGCAAAGATGCGTTTGAATTTCGGGTATCGGTTGACTGGTGCGGCACATGGGTATATACAGAAGTACCATCCCCCAAAGTACCAATCATAAGCGGTGCGCCCAATAAACTCGTCGTACTGGGACCTTCTGAAACAACGACGGGGGAAACCACCTGGATCGGAATAAAAGCCGAAGACATCTGGGGCAATCCGTGTGCGGAATACAGGGGCACAGTAAAAATCGACGCCGATGGCCTGCACGGACTACCCGAAACTTATGTATTTGAGCCAGAGCATCGCGGCGTCATGCGATTTGAAAATGTGACAGCCCCCACACCGGACATATATCGCGTACAGGTCCAGGACGAAAACAACGACTTTGAGGCAGAATGTAATCCACTCATAAGCATTGAAACGCGCAAAAACGCGCAACCCTTTTGGGGCGATCTCCACGGGCAAAGCGAGGAAACCGTGGGAACCAATCCGGTCTCATCCTACTTTCGTTTTGCGCGAGAAAAAGCGTGGATGGATTTTGTAGGACATCAGGGCAATGACTTCCAGATTACAGAAGCAATCTGGAACGAAATCAAACACCAGGCCAATACCCAAAATACTGCGGGCAAATTCGTCGCCTTTGTCGGTTGGGAATGGTCGGGCAACACGCCTTTGGGCGGCGATCACAACGTCTATTATCCCGGCGACGATGGACCGTTGCACCGCTCCAGCCATGTCCTCATCGAAGACAAATCAGATATAGATACAGATTGTCAGCACATAACCGACCTCTACCGCGCACTCAGGAGAAAAGACGCGCTCCTGATACCCCATGTGGGCGGGCGCTATGCCAACCTGACCTGGCACGACCCAAACCTGGAGACCGTAATCGAGGTTTTATCCGAATGGGGCGAATTTGAATGGTTCCTAAAAGAAGCCCTTGAAAAAGGCTATCGCATCGGATTCACCTGCGGCAGTGACGACCACAAAGGCCGCCCGGGTGCCGCACATCCGGGCAGCGGCGCATTTGGCATTTACGGCGGAATCACATGTGTATATGCAAAAGAACTGACGCGAGAAAGCTTATGGAAAGGAATAAAAACAAGGCGGTGTTACGGCACCAGTGGACAGCGCATCCTCATAGACGTCACCGTAGGTGGACAGCCCATGGGATCGGACCTCGCAACCAACACACCACCCGAAATCGCCGTCAGTGTTTGGGGCACTGCGCCAATAGAAAAAGTGGATATCTTCAGAGGCACGGAAATCATTTATACACATCCCCAAACCATTCCCCGGCAACAAACAGACATACGCATTGCGTGGTCCGGACAGCGCATCCGGGCGCGCAACCGACTCGTGCGCTGGGATGGCGAGGTAACAATAGATAAAGGGCGAATCACAGACGCCAGAGGCTTTGCATTTGATTCCGCATCCGAAGGCATTCAATCTGCCGACGACCAATCGGTAACCTGGACATCGGTAACAACCGGCGATGCCGACGGCATCATTTTAACCCTGGACGCTCCCCCCGATGCAACAATCAATTTTGGAACACCCGTCTTGTCGCAAGCGTTAAAACTTACAGAGATCGCACAAGGACCGGTTGTAATCGACGCAGGCGGTATTGATATGAAGGTCGTATTTGAACAAATGCCCACAGGCATTGGACGCGACATCGCATTTACTCATACTGAGAACCAGTTACATCCCGGCTGTCATCCCTATTGGGTGCGCGTAACGCAAATTGATGGCGGAAAAGCGTGGGTGAGTCCGGTATATGTGAAGTGTGATCCGCAGATGACGCAGAAAAAACGCGAGTAATTTGAGCGTTTTACGCAGATGAAAAAGGAACATAAAAACAGGAGATATAAATGAACGAATACGCAGTCACATTCACCGAACGTGAAACCGCAAAATTGCTACCAGTTGAAATCGATACAGACGCGATCGGTGCAAACGAAGTCGCGGGTCATACCCTTGCAACCCTCATCAGCGCGGGCACGGAATTAAACAGCGGGTATCTCGGCAACAATTTTCCCAAGCAATCGGGATACGCGGCGGCCTTCAAAGTTGAAAAAGTGGGAAAAAATGTCTCGGGCATTTCTCCGGGCGACCTCGTCTTCTGCCCGGGCAATCACGCCTCCTATCAGCGAAAGCCCGCCTCGCAGGTAATTCGCCTGCCCGACAACCTCACGCCAGAAACATCTGTATTTGCCCGCATGATGGGCGTCTCAATGACCACCCTCACAACCACCTCGGCGCGGCCACCCGCCAAAATTCTCATCACTGGACTCGGACTCGTCGGCCATCTCGCAGCCAAAAACTTTCAAGCCTGCGGATACGACGTCTATGCCTGTGACCCGGTTGAATCGCGGCGGCAAATTGCCTCAGAAACGGGAATTCACAATGTACTGGATGCCGTGCCCCTGGAAAATCCCGACCTCTCGGGCCAATTTCACCTCGCCATTGAATGCTCGGGACACGAACAGGCCCTGCTCGATGCGGCAGGCGCCGTGAGAAAACGCGCCGAAGTCGTTTGCATTGCCACCCCCTGGCGTCGATTCACAGACCTGCTCATACACGACTTGCACCACCTCATCTTCTTTAACTACGTCACCATTCGCAGCGGCTGGGAATGGGAACTGCCGCGCCAGCCAGAGGACTTTCGCACCAACAGCGTTTTTGAAAACTTCGCCGGTGCCATCAAATGGCTGGCCGAGGGCCGCGTCAATGTCGATGGCATCTACACAACATACGATCCCGAAAGATGCCAGCAAGCATATCAGGACCTTTTGCACAAAAACACCGAACGCCTCGCGGTCGTCTTTGACTGGACGACTTGAAATTGGCGATTATAGATCAACTTCAGGCGGGTCTTCGGACTCGCCCTTTTTGCGTGTATCAGATGTGCATACGCAACATGGGACGGCTGAATGAGACGGGCATGTACTCCCCGGTTTTGTGGCGTTTTGTACCGGGGATCATAAAATGGATGGCAAACGCGCGACGCTGGCGATCTGTGTGATTGGGCGGTGTGTAGTGCAGGGTTTGGCAATGGTGGAACATAACACCGCCGGCGGGCAACTCGACAATTTCGGCTCTGGATATCTCCACTTGATCTTCAATATCAAACAGCGCATCGGTTTGAGATGAACGCTCATGAGTGAATGGCCGGAGATGAGAGCCAGGAATAACGTGCATAGCCCCATTTTCAGCATCGGCATCGTCCAGAGTGAGCCAGCATGAGACGAGATTCGCCGGCATACATTGCCAGTACCCGTTGTCTTGATGCCAGAAAACCGCATCCCCGTTATGCGCGGGCTTGAAGAGCGCCTGATCGTGGAAGAGTTGAATATTTGGACCGATGAGCGCCTCGGCGATATCGAGTATGGGATCGTAGTAGATCAGTTCCCGATAGTGCAAATTGCGCTCACACATTTGCATAATTTGCAACATCTGTGTGGGGGCGTCGTTCTTTGCGCTGAGATCATCGGTATTGCTAATGGCGAGATTGCGAAAGCGGTTATCCTTCCGCGCGGCTTCAAATTCGCGGTCATATTCCCGGCGCAATATCTCGATATGTTCATCCTCGAGAAGTTTGCCAATCGAGATATACCCATTCTGAAAAAAAAATTCGACTTGCTCCGGAGTTAATGCAGACATTGTGTGCTCCTGGTCAAAAACTAATCCAACAACTCCTCTGTATAAGCAAACAGCGCAGGCGTCCCCCCCGTATGCACCATCACCACCGTCTCATCTTTGCCAATCTCGCCGCGATTCACCATATCGATCAAACCCGCCAGCGTCTTACCTGTATAAATCGGCTCCAACAAAATCCCCTCCGTCCGCGCCAATAGCCTGATCGCCTCATTCCCCTCCGATGAACAATACCCATATCCCTGCTCGCCGACGTACCGATCCACATTTTCAATCATAGACTCATCAAACGCGACATCCACATCCAGAATCTCCACCATTTTTCTCAATACACCCAGAAATGCGTCTTTGAGATCATAAGACCACAAAATGGGCCTCACCCCCACAACCCGCACATCCAGACCCAAAACGGTCTTCCCAAAAATCAAACCCGGCTGTGTACAACTGCCCGAACACACAACAACAGTCGTAGGCGTCTCGCCTATCGCATCGAACTGATCCATCATCTCGGCCATACAAAGCGCATAACCCATTGCACCAAACGGGCGATTGGCCGCTTGCATCACCACAAAAGGCTTTCGCCCTTCGCGCTCAAATTTTTCTATCAATGCCTGCTTGGCATCGTCCAACAACTCCTGTGTTTCAACATCGATCAGATCGACATAAGCACCCAATAAATTATCCAGCAACAAATTGCCCTGCGTACTTCCGCTCTTGTGATCCTTCACCAGAACCAGCGCACAATCCACCCCTATCTTTGCCGCTGCCGCCGCCAACTGCCGACTGTGATTGGACTGAGACCCCGCCCCACCGATAAGTACATCCGCACCGCGAACTAAACCCTGCGCAATCGTAAACTCCAACTGCCGCGTCTTATTGCCGCCAAACGCCAGACCCGTACAATCATCGCGTTTGATATAAATCTTTGGACCGCCGACTTCTTCGGTCAACCGCTCGCAAAACTCGAGCGGCGTGGGCAAATGCCCCAGCGACACACGCGGCACCTTGCTAATGCGTGCTCTCAGTTCGTCACGGGAAATAACAGCCATTATAAACCTCCGAAAAATTACTGTCACATGTGTATATCAGCGCAATCACAAGCCTATGGAAAGGAATATACACGCATGAAGCAAGCGAAAATGCCATTGACATTTCTCAAGATAGCGAATTATTTGTTAAGGGCAGTGCATACGAGGGTTACATCACCAAAAACCATCAACACAGAGCCAGGAGGACCCCATGAAAATACTCATCACCGGCATCACAGGGCGCATAGGCGGCAACCTGGCGGCGCAACTCGTTGAACAGGGACATCAGGTCCGCGGGCTTGTATGGCCCAAAGACCCGCGCGTAGAAAAATTTGAGGGCATCGACCTCGAACTCATCGAAGGCAGCCTCACCGAATATGAAGACGTGGAAAAAGTCACCGACGGTGTCGATGTAATCTATCACCTGGGCGCGGCCTTTCAGGGAGGCGGCCCATTTAAAGACAACGACTACTTTGAAATCAACCTGCGCGGCACCTTCCACATGCTCAAAGCCGCAACCCAACAGGACAACCTCAAACAATTCATCTTCGCAAGCACAGACGCCCTCTACGCCAAATATCCCCCCGAAGGAATGGACAAACCCATCCGAGAAGACGCAATGCCCAGAGAACCGCGCGGTTGGTACGCCCTATCCAAATCCGTCGGTGAAGAAATGTGCTACGGGTACTGGCGCGCCCACCAACTGCCCATCACCATCTTGCGCTTTTGCCTGGTCGTCGGCGCGGGCGAAATCCTCGACTTCCGCCAATTTTATCTGAGCAAACTCAAAGGACTTCCCGAACTCAAAGCACTGTGGCGCGGCGAAGAACGCCTCCTCCTCCTCAAAGACATGAAAGGCCGCTCCTACAAAAAACACATCGCCGATGTGCGCGACATTACGCACGGCTGTATCTGTGCCTTAAACAAAACAGAAGCCGCTGGACACGCCATCCAACTCGGCGGACCGCGACCATTCACATGGGCCGAAGCCATTCCGTATTTGTCACAACGCCTGAACATCCCCTATCAGGAAGCCATCTTACACGGCGCGCCCACACATTACGAATTTGACCTGACCAAAGCGCGCGACCTGATCGGCTTTAACCCGCAATACGACATCATCCGCATGATCGAAGACGCCATCGCCTATCGAGAGGGAAAAACCATCAACGTCTTGCCCACGGAATAGGATCAGGATGGGCAGGATGAAAGGATGAGCAGGATGCCCCTCTCCGCCCAAAACTGGATCAGGATAGCAGGATGAAAGGATGGACAGGATACACCCTGCCTCCCCTAAAACCAAGAGGAAACACATGTCTCAACCCAACATACTCATGATCATCTCAGACCAGATGACGCCCTTTCTCACGGGCGCTTATGGCCATCCCGTCGTCCAAACGCCTGCGCTAAACTCGCTGGCAGAAAACGGCATCCGCTTTGACGCGGCCTATACGCCTTTCCCGCTCTGTTCACCTGGACGTGCCTGCTTCATGACGGGAAACAATGCCGCAAAAATCGGCGCGTATGACAACGGTGCTGAACTCCGATCAGACATCCCCACATTTGCCCACCACCTCACCCGCGCCGGATATGACACCGTCCTATCTGGCAAAATGCACTTCATAGGTGCCGATCAACTCCACGGCTTCAGCCGCCGCCTCACCACAGACATCTACCCGGAAGATTTCCGGTGGGTCAAACCCGAATGGATACACATCAAAGAAACCAAAGGGGAAAATTACCAGGCCATCATGGAACAACGAGGCAGGTATAACGCCGCCAATTACGACGGACACAAGATCCAAATCGACACCTGGCACGGTCCCCTCAGCTACGACGAGGAAACGCACTTCCGATCACTGGAATACCTCCACGCCGTCGGCGCACAGAAAAATCCCAAACCCTTTCTCCTGTGCGCGTCTTATCACCATCCCCACGAACCCTTTTGGCCGCCCCAATCCTATTGGGATATGTACGAAAATGCAGACATCGAAATACCCACTTTGCCAGACAACCTGGACGACACATACTCCATGATGGACAAATGGCTCAACGCCTATCACGGCACGCGCAAACACGACCTGCGCGACCCGGACGCCCTCTACAAACTCCGCCGCGCCTATTACGGACTCGTCACATACATGGACGACAAAGTGGGAGAACTCCTCGCCTCACTCAAAGAAAATGGCCTGGACGAAAACACCATCGTAATCTTCTTTTCCGATCACGGCGACATGCTCTGCGAAAAAGAAATGGTCCAAAAACGAACCTTCTACGACTGGTCCAGCCGCGTCCCCTTCTTTATCCGCTTTCCAGACCATTACAAAGCCGGCAGCACAATCGACCAGCCCGTCTCGCTCATTGACCTGTTGCCCACCTTATGTGACATAGCAGGCACAGAAGACCACTACCCCTGCGATGGCACCAGTCTGATGCCGCTCATTGAAGGCGCGGAAACAGAAGACCGAGAAATTTTTGTTGAAGCCCACGAAGCAGTTGGCGCCCCTTGTGTCATGATTCGCAAAAACAATTACAAATACAACCACATCCACGGACGTGAGCCGCAGCTTTTTGACCTCGACGCCGACCCGGGCGAATGGAATAATCTCAGCGGCCAGCCAGACCATGCGGAAATCGAAACCTATCTCCGCACGCGCATCCTCGACAACTATGACTTCGACACCATAGCCGAAGCCAATTTAGACAGCCTGTATCGCAGGCAACTCATCCACGAGGCAATGCAAGCCAATGGCACATCCTGGGCGTACAATCCGAGCTTTGACCCAACCAAAAACGCACAGACACAATATCTTCCATAACGAACAGGAGCAACCAATGTCCAACAACACACCATTCATCGTCGATAAAAACCTCGGCGTCAACATGACCGTCGAACCAGAAGACCTCACGCAAACCAACGCCGATGGAGAAGCCGCCATCGCGCCCACACAAGAAGAAAAATATCTCTTTGATGCGCGCGGTTGGTTGCTTTTCCCGGGCATCCTGTCCGATGACGACATACGCGACATGCGCGAATATGCGCTACAGGTCAAACACGAGCCACAAACGCTGCCCGAACACGAACAATCCTACCTGGCAGGTCCCTTGCAAAAACTCGCCGACCATCCCATAGTCGTCGGTTTTATGAACGAATTTGTCGCCCACCCCCATCTCGCCAGCCCCGATGGCTATGGCTTTCGCATGGAAGCATCGAACATCCGATTCCGCTCAACGCGTACCGGCGAAGTCGGCGGATTTCGCCCACACAATGGCAACGGCCTGTTTCGCTTTGCAATCGACTCGCACCATTATCAGTGCATCCCCGGCAAAGCGTATAGCGGTCTAACCCGCGTAGTCTGGGAACTCGCCCCTGTACAAAAAGGCAAAGGCGGAACACTGGTGGTCAGCGGCAGCCACAAAGCAGTTTATACCGCGCCAGAATCCATCCACGACCCAAACTCACCCATCTGGGACACCTACGAATGCCCGGCTGGCTCACTGCTCATTTTCACCGAAGCCCTCACTCACAGCGCCACGCCCTGGACAGATGAAACAACCGACCGCGTTGCCATCTTCAACCTCTACAACACCATCGGCAGCAAATGGAGCAACTGGCACCCACACCCGGACCTGCTCGCCTCCATGCCACCCAAACGCCAGAGCCTGTTCCGAGACGTGCGCTGCGCCGCCAATCGCATTGGCGGTAACGGACGCTATCACGGCGGAAATCTCAAGGATATAAAGGCGTGAGACGTAAAACGTAAAACGCGAGACAAAGCATCAGCCTTTGGGCGGTGATGGGTGGACTTCTCACTTCTCACCTCTCACTTCTTACTTTCTTTCGGAGCTTTTTTATGCCAAACCTATCTAACCGTCCCAACATCCTCTTCTTTTTTCCCGACCAACTACGCTTTGATTGGATCGGCAGCAATCCCGACATAGCGGTACGCTCGCCCAACCTGGACCGCCTGCAAAAAAACGGAGTGACATTCTCCAAAACCGTCTGCCCCGCACCCGTATGCGCGCCCAGTCGCGCATGTGTTGCAGCCGGCGCAGAATACGACAACTGCCCGGTCAAAGGAAACAGCGACGACTATCCCACAGACCGCGCCACCGTTTACAGCATACTCCGCGACAGCGGATACCACACACTGGGATGTGGCAAATTCGACCTCAACAAAGGCACCTGCACATCCAACCTGCCAGCCTGGGGACTGGATGGCAAACGCCATTTGAAAGAATGGGGATTCTCGGACGGCATCAACAACGAAGGCAAAATAGACGGAGCCAACAGCGGGCGAGAAAAACCGCAAGGACCCTATTTGCAATACCTCGAAGAGCGCGGCCTGCGCCAGATGCACCTCAAAGACTTTGCCAACCGCAAAGGCCAGAGGAGCACCTTTGCCACGCCACTGCCCGATGACGCCTATTGCGACAACTGGATCGGGCAAAATGGCCGGGACCTCATCCAATCGGTCCCCGAGGACAAACCCTGGTTCATACAGGTCAATTTCAACGGCCCCCACCTGCCTCTGGACATCACGGAAAGCATGGCAAAACTCTACGAAAACGTCGATTTCCCACAGCCGAACCACAACGACCAACTCACACCCGATGAACTCCTCGGAGCCAGGCGAAATTACTCCGCCATGGTCGAAAACATCGACCATCAGGTTGGTCTCTACTTAGACCTGCTCGAAGAACGAGGCGAATTGGACAATACCCTCATCGTCTTTTCCTCGGATCACGGTGAAATGCTCGGCGACCACAATTCCTGGGGCAAGGGCAAACCCCTGCACCCCTCGGCCAGCGTGCCCCTCGTCATCTCAGGACCCGGTGTACAACAGGGCATAACCCATGACCTGCCCACAACCAACCTGGACCTCACTGCCACCTTCCTCGACTATGCGGGTCTGAACATTCCCGACGACATGGACAGCCGCTCCCTCCGCAACCTCCTCGAAGGCACGACCAGCACGCATCGGGACATCGTCCTATCCGGCCTTGGCAACTGGCGCATGGCTTATGACGGCCGCTACAAATACATCGAAGGATTTGGCGACACACCCATGCTCTTTGATCTCGACACCGACCCACTCGAAAACAACAATATCATCGATGACCCCGTCGTCTCAGCGCATGTTGCACGGCTGAAAGCAGAGCTGATATAATGACCAACCATCGTCCCAACATCCTCTTCCTCTGTTCTGATCAGCACCAGACCGCTGCGTCGGGGTGTTATGGTCACACAGAAGCACAAACCCCAAATATCGACCGCATTGCCGCATCTGGTATCCGCTTTAACAGAGCCTATTGCCAGTCTCCCGTCTGTGTGCCCGCACGCGGATCAATCATCACCGCACAATACCCACACACACACGGCGCGCGCATTTTACAAGACGCACTATCCTCCAACACGCGCACCATTGCCCATCACTTTGCCGAACACGGCTATCAAACCGGTGCAATAGGCAAAATGCACTTTGTGGATGAAACGCAAAAACACGGATTTGATTACCGCCTGGAAATGGCCGACTTCAGAAAAACGCTCACAGATGAAGAATGGCGGGAACTGCGGCGTGACCAGGGCGGAGGAGGTGGCACATCGGGGCGACCATCCAAATTGTCCGCACGCTATTTTCAAGACACGTATTACGCCGACGAAACCGTGCGGTATTTGCGCGAAAAAAGGGATCCCAACAAACCCTTTATCCTCTGGTCATCCTACTTCATGCCGCACACGCCCCTCATCCCCATGCAGCAATACTTCGACCTCTACAATCCCGAAACCCTCACCCTGCCCGAACGCAGTGACAACGCGCTGGAAACTGGTTTTGAAGGCCACCTCATTCGCGCCAAACAGCGGGGGTGGTACGCGCAAACAGACCGGGAACTCTGCCGCGCACTCGCCGGATACTACGGCAACATCAGCCAGATGGACGCGTGCATCGGCAAAGTACTCGACACACTCTACGACCTGAACCTCGACAAAAACACCATCATCGTCTATACCTCTGACCACGGCGAAATGGCCGGCGCACATCGCATGTGGACCAAACACAACATGTATGAACAATCGGTCTGCGTGCCCCTCATCATCCGCCTGCCCGGAGACATCCACGCCAACACCTCGCACAACCACCTCGTCGAACACGTGGACCTCTATCCCACACTCGCCGAATTGTGCAATTTGCCCATTCCCGAAAACATCCACGGACGCAGTTTTGCCCCACTGTTTGACAACCGGACCTACCAGCCGCGCGAATACGCCTACTCCGAATACGATTTTTGCCACGGCGTCTTCACGCGAGACAATCGGTATGTGGGCAAACCGCCAATCCTCATGGTCCGCACAGACCGCTGGAAACTCAATTATCTGAGCTGGGCGCGCTCTGAACTCTTTGATCTCGAAAACGACCCGAATGAATTTCGCAACGTCATCGACGACCCCGCAAATACCAGCATCGCGCGCGAACTCACGGAGATCGCGAAACAGATGTATGAAAACTAATGCTATAAACCAACACAACGAGGAGCACATCATGCCTACTTTTCAAACACCCGAAGGCACAAAAGTCAAAATGAGCGGAAAAGAACTCGTATTTGGAGAAAATATCTTCTCGCCGAGGGAATCCAACGACATCCTCGCAGACACGGAAGCATTGAGACAGCGAATGGAAGAAGATGGGTATCTCATCATTCGCAACTTCCACAACCGCGAAGACATCATGAAAGCGCGAAAAGAAATTGTCGATCACATGGGAAGTCAGGGCCTGCTCGCCGCGGGATCCACGCTTGAAGACGCCATCATCGGCGATAGAAAACGCTCCATGCGCTTCAAAGACAGCCTGGTCAAAACCTGGCCCGGCTTTCTCAATATTGTCGATGGCAAAAACACAATGGACTTCTTCGGTCGCTTTTTGGGCGGCCCCGCCCTCTCGCTCGATCACAAATGGCTACGCGCCATCAGAACGGGAGGCAATGCGGGGATGCACTGCGACATTGTATATATGGGCGCAGGCACCAAAAATCTCTATACCATGTGGACAGCTCTGGGCGACATCTCCCTCGACATGGGACCACTCGCCCTCTGCCTGGGATCGCACAAACTCGAACGTCTTCGCAATACCTACGGCGCATCGGATGCACACGACGATTTGATCCAGGGATCGTTCTCCAACGATCCCTACGATGTCATAGAAACCCTCGGCACCACATGGGCCGCCACGCCATTTCAAGCCGGTGATGTCGTCATCTTCGGCATGTACTTCATGCACGCCTCTCTCGAAAACACCACCGACCGCTTTCGCATCAGCAGCGATACCCGCTATCAACTCGCCACAGAAGCCACGGACCAACGACACATGGGCAAAGACCCCGACGTAATACCCAAAGCAGATCTGTCCGAACGCAAGTCCATCGAAGAATACCGCGCGGAATGGGGATTGGTGAAGGAGACCGCTTGAAATGTCCGGTATCACACAGCACAAACCCGACAAAGCCTATGAAGGATACACCCTCTTTTCAGAAACCTTCGCAGAACCAAACTGGGAAGTCGGCAAAGAAGCCGTGGTGTACCTCATCGACATGAACGGAGAACCCGCCCACACATGGCACCTCACGCAACACACCATCCAGTCCCACTGTCGATTGCTGCCCAACGGCCATCTTCTGGTACCTACCCACGACCGCTCGGGCGTCACGCAGTGCAGCAATGTCGGCATTTTTGAATACGATCCCGACAGCACACTCGTCTGGCGCGTGCGCTGTCGCACCGACCACGACTATCAGGTGCGCGACAACGGCAATCTGCTCATCCACACGCTCAACGAAACCATGTGCCCGCCGCTGGGACCTGAACTCAAGCGCCACCCGTATATGATTGAAATTACGCGAGACAAAGAACTGGTCTGGGAGTGGAAAGGAGAAGAGCATCTACAAGACCTCGAAGCCTGTCTATCTCCCGAAGCATGGCAACACGTTCTGGACCGCGCCACCGGACGATTTGCATTTGACTGGGCGCACAACAACACGCTCCAGATCATCCAGCCCAATAAAAACGAGGGTGACCCGCGCTTCAAACCCGGCAACATCTTCTTCTCCTACCGCAGCAACGACGTCATCGGCGTGATTGACTACGACACCGGCGACATTGTCTGGGCATGGGGACCCGATATCATAGACGGGCAGCACAAGCCCCACATGCTCGCAAACGGCAATGTACTGATCTTCGACAACGGCACCCTGCGCGGATATTCTCGTGTAATTGAACTCAATCCCCTCACCGAAACCATCGAATGGGAATACGTCGCAGACCCCAAAGAAGCGTTCTTCAGCGCGGCCATTTCCGGCGCCCAGCGCCTGCCCAATGGCAACACCCTGATATGCGAAGGCGGCAAAACCCGACTTTTTGAAGTCACGCCAGATGGAGAAATCGTCTGGGAATTTATCAACCCCTATCGCCACGAAAACGGGCGCCCCGTCATCTATCGCTGTTTGAGATATTCACCTGAATACGTAGCCCCACTACTGTCCTGAAAGGAGTCTTTATACCTATGTCTTCTCCCAATGTAGTCTTTGTAATTACCGATGATCAGGGCTATGGCGACCTTGGATGTCACGGCAATGACATCATCCAGACGCCCAACCTCGACAAGCTTTACACCGAAAGCGTGCGATTTACCAATTATCACGTCGGTCCCACCTGCGCGCCCACCCGAGCGGGCATCATGACGGGACGCTATTGCAACTGCACAGGTGTATGGCACACCATTGCGGGACGCTCGCTATTGCGCAAAGACGAAACCACCATCGCCGACTTTTTCAAAGCAGCGGGATATCGCACCGGCATGTTTGGCAAATGGCATCTCGGCGACAACTATCCATTTCACCCACATAACCGGGGCTTTGACACGGTCGTTTACCACGGCGGCGGCGGCGTACACCAGACCCCTGACTACTGGGGCAATACCTATTTCAATGACACGTACTTCCGCAACGGCGTACCTGAAAAATTCAGAGGCTACTGCACGGACATCTGGTTTGACGAAGCCAAAAAATTCATTGAAGACTGTGGCGACACGCCCTTCTTCTGCTATATCCCCACCAACGCGCCGCACGGTCCCTTCAACATAGCCGATCACTACCGCGAACTCTATAATAGCGATGGCTTACCCGGCCAGCGCGACCGCTTTTACGGCATGATCACCAACATCGACGAAAACGTCGGCCTCATGCGCGACTTCCTCCGCGAAAAGGGATTGGAAGAAAACACCATCTTCATCTTCATGACCGACAACGGCACGGCCAACGGCTGCAACCTCGACGGCAATGCCTATGTCACAGATGGTTTCAACGCTGGCATGCGCGGGAAAAAAGGCTCGGAATACGAAGGCGGACATCGCGTGCCCTTCTTCTTTCACTGGCCCGCGGGGGGATACACCAGCGGACGGAACATCGACACCCTCATTGCCAACATCGACTTCTTGCCCACCCTCTGCGACCTCTGTGATGTGCCCATCTCCGACGAAGCCCTCGAACGCATCAACGGCACCAGCGTCAAACCCCTCCTCGAAGGCACGGACAACTGGCCCGACCGCACAATCGTCACAGACTCACAGCGCGTGGAAAACCCCATCAAATGGCGCAAATGCGCGACCATGACACAGCGATGGCGACTCGTCAACGGCGAAGAACTCTACGACATGGACACCGACCGCGAACAACGCCACAATGTCGCAGAACAACACCCCGATGTCATCGCCGAACTGCGCCAACACTACGAAGACTGGTGGACACTCGTCTCCGAACGCTTTGGCGAAGACGTACCCATCATCGTCGGCTCCGAAAGTGAACCCGTCTCTGTGATCACAACCCACGACTGGCACAACGAAAACAGCGATTGCGCCTGGAATCAGGCTGCGATTCGCCGCGGAATGGAATGCAATGGCCGCTGGGCAATTGACGTGTCTGAATCAGGTGATTACACCTTTGAACTGCGCCGATGGCCCCGCGAAGAAGACCGCGCCATCACCGAAGGCATCCCCGGCAAACTCACGCCCTACTACGGCGGCAACGCAATTCCCGTCAGCACCGCCCGCATCAAAGTCGCAGGAGAAGAACAAGCGCAATCCATCGGCCCAGAAGACAAAGGCATCGCCTTTACCTACACCCTCCAGGCTGGGGAAACAAGCCTCGAAACCGAACTCACCGATGGAAATGGCATTTCATTGGGGGCGTATTACGTGTATGTGGAAAGGGTGGAATAAAGCGAGGGACTGGGGACTGATTGAGAGGACATCTCACCTCTCACCTATAAAAAAAAACAATGGGCAAAGGATTGTTACTCATCTTCGCGCTTTTCTTCGCGAATTCATCTTCATGGGGTGCGGAATCTCAGCCCGATTCTCTCTCATCGGACCACCGCGTGCGCGGTGCGGTATTGCGGTCTATCGCACTGCCAGGATGGGGACAATTTTACAATGGCAAGCGCGTAAAAGGCAGTATAATTGCAACCGCAGAAGTAGCTTCGGCCATCGCATGGGTAGTGCGTCGCAAACAAATCAAAGATCGGGGCACTCAGGAGCGGAACCTGTACCTCTTCTCAACCATCGGGATTGTCCTCTACAGCGTGGGAGATGCTTATGTGGATGCCCATCTCAGCCGAGTAGATTGGGCTGAAGTGGAGGCGGGTATCGATGAAAATGGCACAGCAAAATTTCGACTAAAACTTAAGTTTTGATAGTGTTTTAGACATACCGAATATTCTTCCCCAGCGTCGCCACCATCTCACCACTTGATACCATCGGCAACAAATTTTCCGACCAGAAAATCGACTCTTCTGGCGCGCGCAATGTCTCGAGCACATTGCCAAATGGATCGGTAATATCTGCAACGGGATCGCCCTTTTGCAAATGATCGTAGTGCTGCGCGTGAAACTCTATAAATCCACCCCGATTGGCTAACACCGTCAAAAACCCATCCACCACCACCTGCTTCCTGGGTATAAACGGCTCGCCCGGTATAACCCCGTAATACTTCAACACATTCTCGACACCCGTAATACCCTTTTGAATGCTCTCTCTATCCCAGCCGATGCACCCACCGAGTTCGGGATCAATCGTCGGAATCCCCTCATCGGGCGCAGAACGCGCGAGTTGACCTTCGGGACCGCGCTGATCGAGAATATAGCCAATGCCAAACACCTGAGCCATCTCCATACACGCGCGATGAATGCGCTTGCGCCGATCCACCCGCACGCGCACCTCGTCAATCATCGGTCGGCGCCCCCCCTGGTGCAAATCAACACAATAATCGGACTGCAACACCGCATTGTGAAATAACCGATAGGCAATGCGCTCGCTCGACGTACCATCTTTGCGCCCTGGAAAACACCGATTCATCTTTTTTTCATCAATCGGACTAAATGCCTGATGCGCGTGAAACGCATGGAAATTGACAATCAACACCGCAATAACCCGCCCGCTCATCACAGTCGGATCCAGCCGCTTCAACACCTGTCGAATCACACTAATACCATTTAACTCATCCCCATCGCTAATCGCCTGCAAATAAATCGTCGGTCCTTCCTCAGCACCATTGACCAGGGATACCGGAACGCGCGCAGGCGACCCATCCTGCATCTCAGCCACCTTCAAATAGCCATCCGTGCGCTGTCCAGACTCAGCCCGAAGATGTTCAACGCGAAGCAACTCACCCATAATAATTACCGCTCCTTAAAAAAGCCGAATATCTCTTTATTTTTTCGTGTTAAAAAAACAGGTGAAACCATGTGATGTCAACCAAAAAGAACCTGATATTTTTTATTTAAATTTGACAACTGTCATGTGACGCATTACATTAAAATTATGATACGCACCTTTGCCAATAGAGAAACTCAGGAACTCTTCACTAAAGGACAATCACGACGTTTACCACCCGATATAATTAGAAGAGCCATTCGCCGTCTGGAATACATCGATCTGGCCGATACCCTGGACGATTTAAAGATACCGCCGAGCAACCGTCTTCATGCCTTAAAAGGAAACAGAAGAGGACAACATTCTATTTCCATTAACACACAATGGCGAATCTGTTTTCGATTCATTGATGGCGATGCTTATGATGTCGAAATCACTGACTATCATTAGGAGAAACCAAAATGTCCATACCGAACATCCCCAAACGTGAAATCCCACCAACACATCCCGGCGAGATGCTCCGAGAAGATTTCATGCCCGATTATCATTTGACCCCGACCTCACTCGCTTCTGCTCTGGGCGTTTCGCGTCAAACGGTTCATGACTTATTAAAAGAAAAACGCGCTGTCACTCCTCTCATGGCCCTTCGATTATCCCGTCTATTTGGCAATTCCCCAGAATTTTGGTCGCGGGCACAGCAGGCAAGAAACCTGTGGGAATCTGAACAACAATATCTCAATGATCTCGATCACATTCATCCGCTTACACCGCAGTATTAAAAAACAAAAGAGCCGATCCGGAAATGGATCGGCTCTTTCACTTATGGCCTCAATAATAGGTCCTCTCTAACCCTCATCATAATCAGTCAATGGACGGATCCAGATATTCCGATAGCGCACGGGATCGCCGTGATCTTGCAGCATCAACGGCCCGGTAGGCCCGTGCGGCGTGTCATAATTCGACACATTTCTATGCCCGGTCGGTCCCATAGCCTCTTTGCGATTGTGCAGCACAACACCATTCAAAAACACCGTCAAATACGCGGGCTTCACCAGTGAATCGCCATCGTATTCCGGTGCTTCAAAAACAATATCATAAGCCTGCCACTCACCCGGCGGGCGCGTCGGATTTACCAGCGGCGGATACTGACTGTAAATCGCACCCGTCGTACCATCGGAATACGTCGAATTGTCATATCCATCCAGCACCTGCACCTCGTATTTCCCGATCAAAAACACACCGCTATTTCCCCGCCCCTGACTGCTGCCGCGCACTTCTGACGGACAGGCAAATTCTATGTGCAACTGTGCGCTCCCAAACTCATCTTTTGTCCGGATATTCCCCGTGCGGGGATTCACCTCTACATACCCATTTTCCACTGTCCAGGTCGGATCCCCACCATCGAGACTCTGCCAACTGGACAAATCTGTACCATCAAACAGCACCACGGCATCTGATGGTGCATCACCTGCACTGCCCCCCGGCGTCACCACGCGCGGTGCTGGACGATTCTTATCGTGAACGCGCCACGGTTGATTGGGCAACATCGGCGTATCGTCATACCCTACCGGCGTGTGTTTTTCTGCTGCCATTTTGTTTCCTTTCTAAAATGAAGTGAAAATTTTATCGTAGCACTATGATCATAAAAATAAACGGATGTGTCAAGCTCACAATACAAAATGCCTCAGTAGTAAATACCGCTGACATCCCATCCAAAAATAGACACATCCACCCCTCCTGCACTAATATCAACACCCTCACACGCCAGCAACGCCCGCTGATTATCCACATGCGGCGTCAAACACCCTTTTGAATCCAAAATGCGATGCAGGGGATACGCCTGTCCCGCCACGCGCCTCATATACGTGGGCAACACGCGGTAATACGAACGCGACACCCCCAGAACATCCACAATCTGTTTATAAGTCATCACCTTCCCAAAGGGAATCTGCTTTACAACCCACAAAAATCGATCTGAGGTCCTATCGGGCACGGGATCATAACACCTGTCCAACACCCTGACCGGATCGCCTTCACAAACGACACCACCCATCAGCACCACTGCCAAAAACCCACGCCGATTCTCCAACGACTGGATCGGTTTTACCCCCAACGTCCCGATATACTTGCACACCTCACAATGATACGTTAGCCGAACAGTCACGGAATCCCCAAGTTGCAGCACCGAACCCGACGGCAAATCGTCCAGCGGCAACCCCGCGACAACGACATTCTCCCGCAAATCACCCGGCTGAAACTTGAACTCGTGCAGAGTCTTCATAGCAACCAACAGCACCTGCCGCGGACCAACACCACCTGCATTCGCATCGCCTTCAATGCCAAAACGAGCGCGCAGTAAAAATTTACCATCACGAGGCTTTGACAAAGGCAGCCCCTTCTCTGCCTTAACAAAAAGAGAAATAACACGCCCTTGTGTATCTGTTTTTTCCATTCCTACCCCACCATCCATCCCCCCGCGACCCGTGCCAATTCTTCCATCACGGGTTCATCTGTATTTCGCCGCTTCAGAATCTTAAATCCGTGATCCGCGGTATCCACCACATGAAGCATCGCATTCTCCAGATTATCCACCACCGGTTGCAACAGATCTAAATTTGCCATCCTATCCCGCTGACCCGATAAAAACAACATCGGCACGCGTACATCCTTCAAATGCTCGGTGCGCTCTGTATTTGGCTTACTCGAATACAGCGGAAAAGCGAAAAACACAATACCCTTCAATCCTTCAACAGGTTCTTCGGCACAAGCCATCGACACTATCCTCCCGCTCATCGAATGTCCGCCGGCAAAAACTGGCAACCCGCGCGCCTGCTTCATCCCCATCTCTATAGCCTTACGCACCGTCGCCAACCGCACCTTCTCGCCATCCATACCACCACCCCTCTCGGAATAGGGATAATTAAAGCGAAAAGTCGCAATCCCCACCTCGTTCAACGCATCGCTCAGTTCCTGCATAAAGAGATGCCGCATATTCGTACCCGACCCGTGACCCAACACAAACAACGCCTTTGCCCCACGCGGTCGCGCGTACAAAGCCGACACCTCGCCCTTTTCTTCAGTCGCAATAAATTTCAACTCTCTGGATTCAACAGCCATTTATGTCTCCTCTTTCACCCAGGTAATATGAGAAGCGCGCGGCGTAGCACAAAGCGGTCCGCCAAGATCATCTGTCAACTTTAGCTTTACAACAATGGGATCACCCGACTCAAGTGCCCGATTAACCTGCGCCCAATCGAGATGTCCAAGGCGTATTTTGAGCCTCCGAAACATCTCAAAATCACCCGAGTCTCGCACCACACCCCAGGAAAGATAAAAAAAGCGATCTGCGGGCCTGCCCTGTGCATAAGGACCCAAAAAATTGGGCGCACCATCGGGTTTCTCACCAACCCTGAACTCGGGATAAAATACAACCTCACGACGATCTGCGGGAACCTGTTCAATAACCTCTTTGTCACGCTGTATGCCGAGATAAACAGGCTCTTTAACCTCGGGATCGTGACCGTATGGGTCTTCAAAACGCGTACCGGGCAATTCAGTACAAATCACTTTTAGTTTCAAGTATGTGTCAGTTATTCCTGGCATGGGACCACCCGCATTATCTGAAATTAGAAAACAGCGACCTGGATATATCCATCTTTCTGATTTTTGGGTTTCTGCTTTACAGTTAAGGTAACGTTTTGATCGAGCTTAGTGAGCCAGCTCATCAAACGATCAAAGGTAAATCGTCGAAGTTCACGTCCCCGTTTCAGTTTTGAAATGTAAGACTGATCGGTGCCGAGAATTTGAGCTGCTTCAATTTGTGTTAGCCTTCGATCCTCTATAAGTCTGAGAATGGCAACTGCGAGTTTAGCTTTTGCCTGCATACCATCTGCATCCTCAACATTGAGATCAGCAAAAATATTGCTGCTACTTTTTTCGATTGTATTTGCCATCGTTTATACTCCTTTGTGATATGCTCGTACCTGACGCAGGCGCTGCCGAATCACATCCATATCTTCTTTTGATGTGCGAATGCCGCGTTTGGATTTTTTCTTAAAACAGTGCAAGACATAGATGGCATCTCCCAAATTCGCTACATAAACTGCTCGATAGGTGTCTTTATTATACCGCTCGACAAGCTCCATAACACCTGACAGACCTGTAAGGGATTTCGATGTTGTCGGGGTCATGCCACATTGTACTTGATACAGGTCAAAGCCCACATCATCTCGTACTGGCTTTGGAAACTTTCTCAGATCAGATCGAGCACTGCCGATAAAATACACAGATTTTAAGATTTCATTTTCCATATTTAATTATGGCCTAAAAGACATAAAATTGCAAGTAATAAAAGAGCTATTTTGCCGTTTCTTGTAGGCAAAGACCATCTCACAGTTTATGCTTTCCGCACAATTTCAAAACTTGCATCAAATGATAGAACTGCGTATAGTGTGTATCTAAAAATTTCGGAGTAGGCTCAGTGCAATCATTGAAAGGAGACGCATGCAACCCAACATCATCTTGATCAACTGCGACGACCTCGGCTATGGTGACCTCGGCAGTTACGGCTCTAAAATCAACAAAACGCCAGCGCTCGACAAAATGGCTGCAGAAGGCATAAAATTCACCGACTTCTACATGGCATCTCCCGTGTGTTCGCCCTCTCGAGGAGCTATGCTCACGGGCTGTTATCCTCCGCGCATTGGCTTTGGCTCTTTTGACGGGCGCTGGGTCCTCTTTCCCGGCCAGGGTGTGGGCTTGAACCCCAGCGAAATCACCATCGCCAAACTCCTCAAAAACAAAGGCTACGCCACCAAAATAGTCGGCAAATGGCACTGCGGAGACCAGCCAGAATTCCTGCCCACCCGTCGCGGATTCGACAGCTACTACGGCATCCCCTATAGCAACGACATGGGGATACAAAAAGAAGACGACAAAAATCCACCTCTGCCCTTATTGCGCGACGAAGAAGTCATCCAGGCACAACCCGACCAGCGCGGCATCACCGAACGCTACGTCGAAGAATGCGTCCGCTTCATGCGCGACAACAAAGACCGCCGTTTCTTCCTCTACCTCGCCCACATGCACGTCCACCTGCCCCACTATCCCCCCGAAGCCTTTGTCCGCGAATCCGAAAACGGCGTATATGGCGCGGCAGTCGCCTGTATTGACTGGGCAGCCGCCGTCATCTTCGACGAACTCAAAACTCTGGGACTCGACGACGACACCCTCGTCATCTTCACCAGCGACAACGGCTCCCGCGCCCGCGACGAAGGCGGCAGCAACAGCCCTTTGCGCGCCACCAAAGGCACCACCTGGGAAGGCGGTCAGCGCGTGCCGTGCCTCATGCGCTGGCCCGGCAAAATCCCCGCGGGCGAAGTGTGCAGCGAACTGTCACTATCCATGGACTTTTACCCCACGCTTGCAGCCCTCGGCGGTGCAGAAGTGCCCACCGACCGCATCATCGACGGCAAAGACATCCGCCCGTTCATGTTCGCAGAAGAAGGCGCGACATCGCAACACGAATCCTTCTTTTACTACAAACGCAACAGCATCGAAGCCGTACGGAGCGGCAAATGGAAACTCCACATCCGCAAAGACGACCAGGAAATCCAGGAACTCTACGACCTCGAAGCCGACATCGGTGAGACCAATGACATAAGCGATCAACACCCCGACATCGTGCGGGATCTCAGAACGCAAATTGACGCCTGTCGCAAAGACCTCGGAGACGATGCCGCGGGCATAACAGGCGAAAACATCCGCCCCGCTGGCCGCGTTGAAAATCCCGACACCCTCACGCATCTCGACCGCGACCATCCCTATATGATCGCTATTTACGACCTCAAAGAACGGGGGTAACATGGACCTCACACCCGAACAAATCGCCGAGTTCAAAGCATTGGGATATGTCCTCGTACCCAATCTAATCGATCCATCGATGTTGGACAATTGGCGCGCGCAAATTCGCGCCAAATTCGGCGATTTATCTGACCCCGCCCAGCAAAACGCCGCAGGACCGCCCCAACAACACCGCGAAGACATCACCATATTGCGAGGCTTTCGCTTTTCTCCAACAGAAACACAACTCGTCAACCAGCCCAAAGTCAAAGCCATAGTCGATCACCTGGGCGGCGGGCAATTTTGCGGAGAAGATGGCAACCTGCGCCTCCTCTTGCCCGAACCCGAATGCAAATGGCGCTTGCCAGAGCGCGGGCACATCGACGGTTATCTCGGCAAGCGGCGGGGAGCCGCTTTTCTCCTTGGATTGGCGACCTATATCTACGACGTGGACCCGCGCGGTGGTGGCACGGTCTTCTGGCCGCGCAGCCATATCAAATCATGGGAATTTCTTCGCAAACACCCCAATCACCTCAGTTGCAGCTTTAAGGACCACCCCGAATATCTCAACATGGTCAAAGATATTCAACCCGTTGAACTGCATGCAAAAGCGGGCGATGTCATCTTCTGGCACTGCAACATCCTGCACGAAACCTCTCAAAACACCAGCAACAACATCCGCTATGGTCTTTTCGCCCGCCTGCCGCACAAAGACCAGGAGACATTCCGAGACGAAATACCCGAAGACCTCTGGAAACGCTGGCGAATATAAGTAAGGGGAAGAGGGAGTAAGAGGTAATGGAGTTACCCCGCTTTGGATGCTGTTGCCGAATTCCGAATTCTGTCCATACAGAGCTTGTATCCAAGCCACAAACAGCCGTTTTTACAACTGCTAACTACCTCTCGACTAATTCGGCAACAGCATCGTTTCTATGGACAGATTCCGCTATTCAGCCTACTACTTTTACACGACCTCTTGTTGCCCTTCCACTGGTACGAAATTAATCTCAATCCTTTGATTCAATGCGATTGCGATTCTTTGAAGCATTGTGAGTGAATGTCCTTCATAATCTGCATCCTCAAGGCGGGCAATAACCGGTTGTTTGGATCCGATCAATTCTGCCAACTCAGTCTGCGTCAAGCCCGCCATCTTTCTGGCTTCATATATTAGACGAGCAACTTCTGCGTTGACTGTCTCTTCGGCAATCATCTGCTGCAATTCTTCATCATCGCCTGTCACCTCATCTATGATTCGATTTGCATCTCTTGTCTTAGCCATTGGTCACATCCCCTTCAAACAAATGCTGATCAGGATTTGCCTCAAAAACCCTCTTCCGCTCCACTGCGCGCTCCAAATCTCTGCGTGGTATTTGATCTTCCTTCGTTATGGCGTGAGCCAACACGCTGGCTTCCTGCCCATAAAAAAAGTACAGAATTCGATAATTTACTCGACCTCGCCGAATGCGTAATTCATGAATCCCTTGGTCCAAATAATCTGCAAGCGGTCGTCGCAGTTCATGGCCAAGTTGAGACAACATACGAATCTGAGCAACGCATTTCGCGTACCCCCGACGATCCGTCCGTTTCAGTTCTTTCAACCAGTCCAATACTGGAATCCGCTTTCCGTCTTTATAAAAGAAAACACTTATCTCTGGCATCCGCCTACTCACAATATGACCCATCTAAGCCTGTATAACAATATTATTATAAAAATGACTCTGAATGTCAATGGCCAAATCTGGAGTTATTCCGTTTTGGATGCTGTTGCCGAATTCCAAATTCTGTCTCGATGCAACTAAACATAGGGCTTGTCGAGCCTGAATTCAGGCCACAAAAAGCCGTTTTGACAACCGCAGACTGGACTTGATCGACGCAGGGCATTTTTGTGTGTGGTAATCTTATTGAGAGGGCGGGTTTTGTCTGACCCATTTCTCAATCTCAGGTTTCGCCACGTTGATGATCCGAAGAAGATGGTTGCCTATATCCTCAACTACGCGATCGGGATCGGTGTGCATCTTGATAAGGGTATGTTTATTTGTCCAATCTGTGTAGTCCCTATTGGAAAAACTTAGAGGCTGATACCAAATCCACAACTCCGATTTCGTTTCCCAAGGGGGTCCGCTTGCTCCAAGTTCTTGTGTTAGCTGATTCCTAAGGATCATTGAGTTATTGACCGATATATTAGCAGGGGGACTACAAACTCCAATGTAAAAATCATCGGCCCTATAACCCTTAAGTAATATGCCTACCGGTTCCTTTAATACACCAAATTTACTAGACACGCCAAAACGACGCTTCCCCTCAAGGGGCTTGTTAAGTTTTGTTTCCCAATCCCATTGCGACATGTCAAGTTCTTCGCAGATAAAGCTTTTGAGTTTCTCCAAAAAGGGTTTGATTATTCGACTGCGAATCTCCTGAGTCCTGGATATAATATCCAGTGCCACCTTCAAATTCTCGTTATTCTCGTTATTTTTAAAAACATGGTCCATAATAATTTCTGTTTCTCTTTTATTCGTTGGCATCTTCGTTCTCCTCAAAAGTAAAAGGTTCGTCACGAATGTACTCTCTAAAATCGTGCAAAAACCAGCGGAATTTATCGGACTCACATAGCTGCCAGCACTCCTCAAGCCATTCCAGAATATCTGACCTATATGAAAGGCAGTATAATTCGCCTTTCTGAATGAGATTATCGGGGTTAGATTTAGATATGGTTTCGGGTTTTCTTTCATCGGGGGTAATGAAAACAAGGCAAAACTCCTCATTTTTATATTTACCTTTGAGATGAGAATAGTAAGCCTCCAGTTGATCATTGTTTTCATGCGTCCAAGGCTTATTCTCAATGCCAATCCCGAAACCTTCAAAATCAACAGTAATATCGATTCGACGAAGCTGGTTTTCGTTGTAATAAGTTAGATCTTCGCGCTTGACTTCTCGTTGTTTAATGGACAGTTCAGCTACCCGGGCGGGTCGCTTTTTCTCGAACAGACGCTTGAGAAAACAGGGCCGCCTCTCAATGGCTATATTAAAATGTTTTTTTTCGTATAAACGCTTGAGAAAGGCGTCAAGAAACTTGCCTTGCTGACCATGGGAACCATTGACGTTGAGCAGGCAGGCGATAATATCGGAAAGACTGTCTTCCCTGCGGAAGTACTTTTTATTGATTATAATGAACTCGGAGACAACATTGAAATCCATTGAAAGAAAACGGTCCCAACGCCGTTTTTCTTCTCGATAGATTTGGAGCTTTTTGCTCAGGCTCGAAGAGAACATCTCTAAACGCCGCTCGTAACTCTGCTCATCCATCTCAGGTCTCCTTCCCGCTGATTTTCTATCTGTTTGGTTTTTCTCAATCACTCCTGATGAATCTGAAATATAACCTATGTAGTCTATCAAAAAATTTGCTAATATATTTTTTTGATAGACTGGATTGCGGCTCAACAGCGTGCCGCAATGACAACCGCCGTTCGTCAACCCCTAACTTTCCCTTGACCCCAAAAATTCAGACGTTTATACTTCCTATTGAGATATCCTTCACCGCAAAAGGAGATTTAACATGTCAAAAATCACCATGTACCACAACCCCAACTGAAGCAAATCCAATGGCGCAATGGACATATTGCGCGCTGGCAACGTCGAGTTCGACGTGATTGAATACATAAAAACACCGCTGAGCGAACAGGACTTGAGAAAATTTCTCGCACTTCTGCCCAGTGAACCCAAAGACCTGATCCACCCCAGTTCATTCGAAAAACTGGGACGCGACATAGATGACTACAACACGCCCGATGCACTCGTCGGCTTGCTTTTGGAACACCCCGAAGTCATGAACCGCCCCGTGTGTATTCGCGGAGATCGCGCAGTCATTGCTCGCCCCTCAGAAGCCATACATGAACTTCTCGATTAAAAAAACAGCCGCCGAGACCTGAACCTCGGCGGCTATTTTCTTTTTCGTTTTGTAACTCACGCCCCCTCCACGGCTTTCCTCAGATCATCGCCATTGCTTCGCCACCACGAATGCAAAATTGAGATATCCACCCCGATATTGAAATGTCGCACACCCATATCGAGATACTCCTTTGCCTCATCGGACGACATAATCTCTGCGCGGGGATGCACGCCCATACTCAGCGCAGTCTTAAACACCTCATTCCTCGCATCTGCCACTGCGGGATCACCGCGCTGCCCCGCCTTGCCAACACTCATCGAATAATCCGAAGGTCCCCATTGCACCATATCCACGCCTGGAACCGATAAAATCGCCTCCAGATTTTCCACCGCCTCCTTCTTTTCGATCATCAAAACCACAACCGTCTCCCGCATCGCCTTCACATACTCAGGTCCCCCACCATATCCCATATACGTATTGCGCCGCGTGTACACACTGTACAGGCCGCCATCTTCCGGCGTATCTGGAAGCGTAACACGCACGCACTCCCTGGCATCCTCTTCCGTGCGACAATCCGTAAACAAAATACTCCCAAAACCAGACCCGATCGCCCGTTGCGATAAAAAATACTGATGACTGCGATCAATTTTGAACATCATACCCATATTGTACAACTCGGCTGCACGGCACAAATTGTCGAGATCGTAGAGATCAAACGTACCGTATTCGCCAACGTATTCGACATAATCGTAAAGTCCCGTATGTCCAATCGCCTCGACAATCGCCGGCCAACTCGAATGAATGCGCGTGCCAATGGTGGGTTCGCCCGCATCCAATTTTTCTCTAATCCTGTTGGGTTTCAAAATAAACTCCTTTGTGAGTGGTTAATTTTCCATTATCACCCAAACAACGACTTAAAAACTCGCTTCGTCTTCTCCAACACATCTTCGGATAACACTTCTCCATCTGAAATTTTCACATTATCTGCGAGATGCTCCACATTGGTCGATCCCACAATAGCAGTACACACATCTTCGTGAGAAAGCGTAAAACGCAACGCAAACTCAATCAGCGGCATATCGCCCGCCAATTCCCGCAACGGCATCTGCTGTGCCCGATCCCACGGATCGCCCATATACGACCCCTCTGGCCGCTCCGACCTGAGATACACCCCGTTGGCAATCGGACGCTTGATAATCGTCCCCATATCCCGATCGCGCAAAGTCGGCATCAAATTTTCAGCCGATTCCTGAAACAACACATTGTACGTAAACTCCTGCGTATCTAAATCCCACCTCTTCGCCGCCTCAGCCGCAGCCGACCCATCAGCCGATACACCGACAAACTTCGTCCATCCCCTATCCTTTGCTTCCAACAACGCGTCAAACGCCGCATCCCAATCATCCGCATCTCCCGGCAGCCCGTGAAATTGCACAATATCGATCACATCCATCTTCAGCTTTGATCGACTCGTATCAATCGTCCTCAAAATACCCTCGGGCGAATAATTCTTCACAACCTCGCGCTTGCCCCCATTGATCACTTGGTAATCGCCGCACTTTGTCGCCAGAACAAAATCGTCCTGCCGATGGCCGATAAACTTCCCGATCCGCTCCTCGCTATCGCCATACATCGCAGCCGTATCGATAAACGAGATACCCAAATCGAGCACCGTGTTCAGCACCGCTTCGACCTGCGATTCCGGCAGCGATGGATTTCCAATCTGCGCCGCGCCGAAACCGATCTCCGAGACCTGCAAACCCGTCTTTCCCAGCGTCCGAAATTTCATCTCACTTTACCTTCGCATATTCCGATATTTGCACAAGCCACCCAAATGTCGTATATAATACAACCAAAATCCACCAAAACCACCAAAAAATCTCCAGGACAAATCCAAATGACACAACGCCCAAACATCCTCTTCTGCATTGCCGATGATCAATCCTGGCCCCACGCCAGTGCTTATGGTTGCCCCTGGGTCAACACCCCTGCCTCTGACCGCGTCGCACGCGAAGGCATCCTCTTCAACAACGCCTTCACGCCCAATGCCAAATGCGCCCCATCCAGAGCCGCCATCCTCACTGGTCGCTACTCCTGGCAACTTCAAGAAGCCTGCAACCACCTCTGCTATTTCCCATCGGACTACGCCACCTATCCCGAACTTTTCAAAGACGCCGGATACGCCACGGGATTCACCGGCAAAAGCTGGGCACCGGGCGAACCGGGAACTTATTCAGATGGCTCACCGCGTAAACTCGTTGGCCCCGAACACAACGACCTCAAACTCAATCCCCCCACAAAAAGCATTGCCAATATAGACTACACCGCCAATTTCGCGGCTTTTCTCAATGCCAAACCCGATGACCAGGCCTTCTGCTTCTGGTATGGCGGCAGAGAACCCCACCGCGGCTACGAATACGGCTCTGGCGTACGCCTCGGGGGAAAATTCCTCTCTGACATCGACGAAGTACCCCCCTGCTGGCCAGCAACCGAAGACGTCAAAAACGACATGCTCGACTACGCCTTTGAAATCGAATGGTTCGACAAACACCTGAGCCAAATCCTCGACATCCTCGAAGAACGCGGCGAACTCGACAACACCCTCATCATGGTCACCTCAGACAATGGCATGCCCTTCCCGCGCATGAAAGGCCAACTCTACGAAATAGCCTACCACATGCCATTGGCCGCCATGTGGAAAGGCGTGATCGAACCGGGCCGAATAGTTGATGACCTCATCAACTTCGTGGACTTTGCCCCCACCTTCCTCGAAGCCGCGGGCATCGACATCCATCCCCAAATCACTGGCAAAAGCCTCATGCCCATCTTCAAATCCAACAAATCGGGCATCATCGACCCGGAGCGCACCGTCCTCATATCGGGCAAAGAACGCCACGACATCTGCCGTCCCGGCACCGTGGGCTATCCCATCCGCGGCATTCGCGATCACCATCACCTCTACCTGCGAAACTTTGAACCCGACCGCTGGCCGGCTGGCGACCCCGAAGTCTATTACCGCAACATCGACGACTCCCCCACCAAAACGCGCGTCGTCGAAGAAAAAGAACAGGGCAATGAGACCTACTGGCAACTCTGCATGGGCAAACGCCCCAAAGAAGAACTCTACGATATCCAGACCGATCCCCACTGCGTCACCAACCTCGCCGAAAGCGCCGACCACCAGACCATCAAAAACGCACTCTGGCAAAAACTTCGGGAAACTCTCAAACAACACGGCGATCCCCGCATGGAAGGCCGGGGCCACATCTTTGATGAATACCCCGTCACCAACTCAGAACAAGAACAGAGAGTCAAAGAACGGTTCCGCATCGCCAGAGAAACGGGTATTTTCTTTAAAAACAATTAAATAAGGAGAATTGATATGGACCTTGGATTGACGGGAAAAGTTGCAATTATCACGGGCGGCAGCGAGGGAATCGGCAGGGGAATCGCATTGCGGTTCCTAAAAGAGGGAGCAAAAGTCGCGATGTGTGCGCGACGCGATGATGTCTTGCAGCAGGCAGCGGAAGAACTTCGTACCTCAACTGGTGGTGATGTCCTCGCTGTCCCTGCTGACGTGACCAAACCGGAAACGCTAACGAACTTCATCAACAGAGCGGTTCAGCATTTCGGACGGATTGACATCCTGGTCAACAACGCCGGCCGGTCTGCCGCGAGTGCCTTCGATGATCTGGACGACGATGATTGGCATGCCGATTTAGATCTGAAACTGATGGGAGCTGTGCGTTGCGTGCGTCTGGTCATTCCCCAGATGAAACTCATCGGCGGAGGACGGATTATCAACGTCACGCATCCGGGGGGCAAACAACCTGGCGCAGCTTCTTATCCAACCTCCGTGAGCCGCGCAGCGGGAATAGCGATGACCAAAGCGCTATCTAAGGAACTATTGCCTTACAATATCCTCGTAAACACCGTGTGCTTGACTTCTATCAAAAGCGCACAGGGAGAACGCGCCTGGAAAGCGGAAGGTTCTCGTGGCACTTTAGAGGACTATTGGACTGAGCGGGCTGAAGAGCATCCGCTGGGACGTTTAGGTGAACCCTCTGATGCCGGGGCTCTTGTCGCCTTTCTCGCTTCGGAATGCGCTTCTTTCATCACAGGCACGGCGATTAACCTCGACGGCGGATTGTCCAACGTCGTATAGTAACAGTGGGGCAGATAAATGAGGAGTGTACATGAATTGCCCAAGTTGGTGGGAATGAGACCTGGGTTTTACAGCACATGTGGAAGTACGAATGGAGGAGTGAGGTTTCTCTGAGATCGAACTGCGGACAATGCTTGATAATGCTTCTCAACTGGTTCCCGCACGTCGCCCCGGTCGTTGGCTTATTTATACGCGCCATGCGAGACATCCCTGGGTTGTGGTCGTCGAGCCAGATTTGGACGACAAAATTCTTATGATCGTAACCGCATATCCTGAAGAGGTGCATCTATGAAAACTGTTTCCCTACAAATCACATACCGCAAGGGCAAACCATTTGCGGCCTATATTTACCTATCTCATCGGTGCGGACAGAAAAGTGTACGCACCGAAGCGATAACAGAAGACCTGCTCATAGACTACGCTCAAGATGGTACACCTCTTGGAATTGAGGTCGTCTCGCCCGGAATCGTGAGTATAGAAGAGATACAGGGTGTCTTTGATCATCTGGGGCTTGGCAGAGTGGAACCCATAGAGTTAGGACCGCTCAATGCAGCGTAACTGTAGTTTTGGACATGCTAATCTGAAACATTTGACAAATTTCATTATTTTTCTATCTTCCCAATTGACGACGCTCAATATGGTACGCCTCTTGGAATTTAGATCGTTTCTGCCCCCAGAATCCAAGTCAAAAAACAATCTTTAGGAGAAAAAACAATGCTAAAAGAATCATTGCCAGAAAGGTGGAGTTACCCCGCTTCGGTGGAGTATTTAGGGCTTGTGTTCCAAACCTGTGATTGATGCCGTTTTTCATAAGCTATGGGTGCATGGTAGGCGATGGAAGAATGCCTGCGATGCGGATTATACCATCCTTCAATGCAGGAGAAGATGGCTAACCGAGCTTCCTTATGCGTACGGAAGCAACGGCGGTTGATCAACTCGCATTCGAGGGTGGCGAAGAAGCTCTCGCACAGCGCGTTGTCATAGCAGTCGCCAGCAGACCCCATTGAAGGACGCACACCGGCCTCACGACAACGCTTTCCAAATGCTATCGAGGTATATTGCGCTCCCTGGTCAGAATGGTAGATCACGTCTTCGGGAGGGCACTGGTAAAGAGCCATATTTAAAGCTGACAAGACCAACTCGCTTTTCAGGTGTGTCGCCATTGCCCAACCCACGACGCGGCGGAGGAAAGGCTATTGTACCGGCACTATCCTACATAATTCCCCAAAAAATACAAATCTACTTCACCCTATCAATACCCAATCCCCCGCAAATACTCGCGATTGGACTTTGCCGCTTCTGCCGGGGGTTTGGGTGGATACGGGCGGTCAAGCTCTACCGACACCCACCCATTGTAACCTACCTCCTCCAATTTCTCCAGTGCTGCCCGAGCGTCAAACCCCATATTCCCCGCGCCGAGTTCTGCGAATCGCGCTTCCTCATTAAACTGCCCCGTGCGGTGATTCCATGTCGCGGGATCATTGGCATGCACATCCTTCAAATGCACATGCCCAATCCGATTCCGCAACACATCGCGTTCAAAAACCTGCATCGGATCGCTACCCGCCGCCAGCATGTGCCCCGTATCGTAGAGCAACCACAAATCGGGCGCAGCCGTCATCAATCTCTCAGCATCTTCAACCGTCTCGATCAACGTCCGCATATGCGCGTGGTGAAAACCCTTCACATTGTGCGCCTTGCAATATGCCAGCACCTCATCGAGAGAACGAGCCGCATTCTCAACATCTTCATCGCCCGGATCATCGCCACCCCACATCGCGCGACGACACGACGGCACCTCTGCCGCATCATTGCCCAAAGCGATATTGAACCGAACCCGGTCGAGCGGGCTCGGTCCCCCCACATTGACCAGATGCAAACCATTCTTCCTCGCCAGATTGGCTTTAGCAACCAGATCATCGCCACTATCGATCTTCAACCCCTCCACCCCATCCCACCCGGCCTCAGCCACTTCTGCCAGCACCTTCTCGGGATTTTCGTGCTGCTCGCCCCGAAACTGAATCAAATGACAAGCCAGTCTAAATTTGCCCATACTTGCGTCCTTTCTAAAAGCGGGCGACCACAGGGAGTCGCCCCTACAATTAATTACTTCACACTTCATCGTGAACTGGTCTGGACTGCGACCAGTTGTACATCTTTCCACACTTCATTCTTCATCCACCGTCCGATGTGCGAAAACATTCCACACATCAGCCAACTCGTGAACAGCCTTAAACATTGGATACAGCGCATCCCACATCGCATCTCGTGCTTTGAATGCGGCTTCCCTATCGCCCTCTGCGAATGCCTTCTTGAAAGCCGCAACTTGTACACGCTGTGTCTCTGCTGTCTGTTCTACGCGCGCGACAAAATCCTCCACAGATTGCAGGTGTTCATCTGCTCTTGCGTCTGCATCAACGCCCAAATCCGGCTCCTGATCATAAGAAAAAGAATTCGCAAACCGGGGCAACTCCTTCTCTCCCTCTGCCGTCCAATACGTATGCGTAGGCAAAATATGCGGCGTCACCGACAAATACATAATCACCTCATCATCGCCCACATTGCGCACCGTATGCGCCTCATCCGTCAGTGCAATACACATCTGCCCGGGACCCAACACCTCCTTGTGCCCTTCGATATCAAACTCTGCCTGCCCTTGCAAAATCAGAAAAATCTCGTGTCCCAAATCGTGCGTATGACTCTGATTGAACTGCCCCACCTCCATCTTCAAAAAACGCGAACGAATCTGGGGAGTCACCAGCATATTGGTAATATCCTTACGATAGTCAAAAACTTGAAATGGCATAATGCCCTCCGTATATTAAAAGGAAGAAGTTAGAAGGAAGAAGTTAGAAGACCCCGCCCAACCCCCCAAAGGCTGGTACTTCATCTCACCCTTCACTTTTCAATGATGTTTTTCATCTGCGTTCATCTGCGTTCATCTGCGGATAACACTTCACACTTCCTACTTCACACTTTATCCTTCACACTTCACACTTCCTATGAGCCTGCCCAATCCCGCGCCACAGTCTGACCCCGCGTCACACATCACCACCCGCGCCATTATCGTTGGCCTGATCCTCACCCTTGTCATCTGCTATTTTGCCACCGACACCACCTATCGCCTTCGCGCATCTCGCGTATCCCTCGGCCACATGCCCATGTCATTGTGGCTACCCTTTCTTCTCATCTTCCTGATCAATCCCCTGCTCAAAAAAATTCGGGAGAACTGGATGCTTCGCCCGCATGAATTGGGACTCATCCTCTGCATGGGATTTATAGGCAGCGTTTTTCCCACCAAAAACGTCGCCGGACGCCTGATCGCCGTACTCGCCAGCCCCTATTACAAAGCCACGCCGGAAAACCGATGGGCGGAATTTACCCACGAACACATCCAACCCTGGGCTGTACCCAGCAATCGCGCGGGCGACATCACCAATTTGTGGGAAGGATTGCCAGCGCATCTCTCCACGCCCTATCACGTCTGGGCTGTGCCGCTCTTCTGGTGGTTCACATTTTTCTTCGCACTATTCATCGCCTGTTTGTGCATCACCGTCATCTTGCGCAAACAATGGGTCGAACACGAACGCATCACCTTCCCCCTCGCGCAATTGCCCATCCTGATGATTCGGGATACAGCATCGGGACAAATCGGCTTCTTGAAAAACAAATTATTCTGGACGGGATTTGGCATCGCCTTATTCATCTTATCCTGGAATATACTACCCCTCTTCTGGCACAATCTCCCAATCATACCCATTGGTCCCACATACCGTACCGCCATCTCATTTGGACACGACTTTCCCCCGCTACAAATCAAATTCAACTTTGTCATGACCGCCTTTGGCTATCTCACCAACCTCGAAGTCCTGCTCTCCATCTGGCTATTCCACATCCTCTCGCTCATCGAAATCGGCGCGTTAAACCGCTTTGGCATCACAGTGGGCAAAGACTTTGGCAGCGGCCTATTGCTACAGCAAGTCGGTGGCTTCATCGCATTTGCCCTGTTTGGCCTCTTCATGGCGCGGCAACATATTGGAACCGTCATCCGCGCACTCTGGCAACCCGATGCAGAAGACAAAACCGAACTCCTGTCTTACCGCACCGCAGTGATCGGCTTGAGCATCTCGCTCATCTATGCCAGTGCCTGGATGTACGCGCTGGGCATTTCCCTGCCGGGCATTGCAATACAACTCGGCCTGCTCTTGATCTACTTCATCGGTCTGGCAAAAATCGTCGCAGAAACCGGCCTCGTATATGTCGAAACCCCACTGCGAACCCAGGAACTCGCCGCCGCCGCACTCGGTACAACCGTGCAAACTCCCGACCACGTCGGCATGGCACTATCGGCCAACAGCGTGGAAAGCCACCGCGAATACATCCTCCCATCTCTAACTCACACCGCCAAAATCCACGACGTATTTCGCTGGCCACGCAATCGCATGGTCACCGCCTTAATGCTCGCCTTTATCATCGGCTTTGCCGTCTCAATTATCTACACCCTCAACCTCTGTTACGGCGCGACCGGTGCCGCCAACATCCGCCACGTCTTTGTATTCGGAGGGTACAGCCAGCGCATGTTTGACCGCGTCGTCTCCTGGGCATCGGAGCCGACCTCTTTTGGCCGCGTTGAATGGCAATTTCTGGCTGCTGGCGCGCTCGGCACCCTGTTTTTGAGCCTCATGCGCCTGCGCTTTGCGTGGTGGCCCCTCCATCCGGTGGGATTCACAGTGGGATATGTCTATCCCGTCAGGGTTACCGCCTTCACCGTCTTCCTCGTCTGGGCATTCAAATCCATCGTATTGCGCATCGGCGGCATTCGGCTCTACCGCAATTTGCAACCCTTCTTCATCGGCCTCTTAATCGGCTACACCCTCGGCGTTGGCCTTTCCACACTCGTAGATCACATCTACTTCCCCGGCAACGGCCACATGGTGCATTCGTGGTAAGGGACGAATCAGCGAATCAACGAATCAACGAACCCCGCCCATCCTCCCAAAGCATGTGCTGACATGATGTAAGTCAGTATCAGTGTATTCCATTCGTCTATTCGTCTATTCGTCTATTCGCCAAAAAGGGTCGCCATCGCGCGATGACACCCCCTTTCAATTCAGGCTGGCTCTCGAAATGCCTGTTCCCGGATAGTATTTACATACGGATGCCCCGTCTCCTCCAACCAGTTCAAAATCCGATCTCGCATCGATGCGGCACGCGCGCGATCCCGATACGCCAGATTGTATTCCTCAAGAGGATCATCCGCCAGATTGTAAAGCTCGTCCAGATCGCGCTGATCACCACCTAAAGGCTTCCAATTCAGCACAAACTTCCACGTTCCCTGCCTGAGCATCACACCGCGATTCATCAAATCTGTAAAAATCTCTTCTCGCGCAACATCGCGCACGCCCCGCAAAATACCGCCTATACTCTCGCCATCCACCCCATCGGGAATATCCATACCCGCCAGATCCAGCAGCGTGGGCATCACATCCACACTGCTATTCAAAGAAGTATTCACAGACCCCGCCTCAATTCGCCCGGGCCACCGCACCAAACACGGCACCTTCATCAACGTATCGTAGCCACAATACGTCAACTTATACACCATACCAAACTGCCCCACCATATCGCCGTGATCTGAAACAAACATCACAATCGTATTCTCCGCCTGACCATTGTCATCCAGCGCGTTGAGCACCCGCTCGACTTGTGCGTCGATATAACTCACATATCCCCAATAACGCCGAATATAGTCCCGAACCTCATCTCTCGACCAGACATCGCGCACATAAGTGCGATCATGACCCGATTGAAAACGCGGCTTATCCTCCAATGGCGCGTCGTAATTATCGGGCAGGACGACATCATCCAAATCGTACATCGCATCCCATGGCTCGGGCGGGCAGACGGGCAAATGCGGTCCGTAAAAAGACAACACCGCACAAAATGGATTGTCCCGATTGGCATTGAGGAACGTCACCATCTCATCGGCAAAAAAGTGTGCCATATGGTGATCCTCCCCCAACAAACTCACACTGTGCTCCCGATCTGGCGCACTCGGCGCTGCCTGGTGATTGCCCACGCGAGGCGCATTTTTAACCTCATCGGGCAAATTGGTCGTCTGCAAATACGCTTTGAAATGCTTCCAGCCCCCAACCCAGTGATCAAATCCACTGCGGGGTTCATCCTCGCCCGTGCCGCCTTCCACCTGTACAAACTCAAAATCGCGCGTACTATCTACCCGTTTTTGCACCCAGCAATCGTCAAACGGACCGCGTCCTGAAAGCTCGCGATACATATTCCCCCCCAAATGCCACTTGCCAATCCACGCGGTTTTATAGCCCGCATCGCGAAATGTATTGCCAATTGACGGCAACGCATCGTCTAATTCCACATTATTAGTCATCACCCCGTGATTGTGCGTATAGCGCCCGGTCAAATACGTCGCCCGAGACGGCGTACACGGAAACGCCGCAATATAAAAATTGTCAAACCGCATGCCCTCCTGTGCCAGACGGTCCTGCGCGGGTGTCTCAACAACCGAATTGCCATAACAGCCGATAGTCGATACGGGTTGCTGATCCGTCATAATCAAAAGTACGTTGGGACGATCACTGGACATCGCAAACCTCTCCTTCTACGCCAAAAACTTCAGGCAAACGGGCATAGGCACTTCCACGACATGCCCGGTCTCTGTCAATTTTCCGGTCTCTCGGTCAATGGCGAAAGAAACAATTGTATCGCTACTTTGATTCTCCGCGAGCAAGTAATTGCCATCGGGCGAAAGCGCGATATTGCGAGGCGTCTCTCCTCCAGTGGGATGAATATCGACCGGCGTCAAGTGACCACTGGACTCGTCAACCGCAAAAATGGCGACACTATCGTGACCGCGATTTGACCCATACACAAACTTGCCATCGGATGAAACGTGAATATCCGCCGTATGACTCGTATCTGAAAAATCGCCGGGCAATGTGGCGATAGATTGCAACTCGGTCAACGCGCCGGTCTCTGCATCATAGGCGTACGCATTGACAGTATTTCCGATTTCATTGATCAGATAAGCGTATTGTCCCCCGGGGTGAAAAGCAAAATGGCGCGGTCCCTCACCCGGCGCAACAGAGACAGATGGCGGGTCATTCGCAACGAGTTTGCCGTTTTCGAGATCAAGCTCGAAAATCAACACCTTGTCCAAACCGAGATCGGCAACATAAACGCGCTTGTTATCCGGTGAAATATTCGCAGAATGGGCGTGGGGACCTTGCTGCCGTTGCGGATTGACACTACTGCCCTCGTGCTGAATAAAATCCGACGCTTCGCCCAACGCACCGTCTTCCCCAATGGGCAACATACAGGTGCTGCCCCCACCGTAATTTGCCACCACAGCATAGCGACCCGTCGCATCGATATTCAAATGGCAGGGACCCGTGCCTACAGTCGATTGCCGGTTGATAAACGCGAGTTCTGCAGCCTCTGCATCAATGGCATAAGCACTAATCGCCCCTGCGCTCTCGCCATTGTATTCACTGATCTCATTGACCGCATAGAGAAATCGTTCATTGGGATGAATGGCGAGAAATGTCGGATTCTCACTCTCGATGCTATTCGCCGGAATGAGTTCACCGGTCTCGGTATTGAATCGGTGAACGTAAATACCTTTGCTGCCCGTGCGAGTATAGGTACCAATAAAAGCGATGGTATTGCTCATGGGAAATCTCCTTTAATGACTCAAAATATCGACGACCATATCACCAAAATCACTCGTCGAAAGAACATTCTTGGGATCGGTTATTTCTGAGGCGAGTTCAGAAGTGGCATACCCTCTTTCGAGAATATCAAACATAGCATTCCACAAAGCGTCGGACTCCTCTTTGAGACCCAGACATTTATCCAGCAAAAATGCAATACTGCCAATCATAGAATAGGGATTGGCGATATTTTGACCCGCGATATCGGGTGCCGAGCCGTGCGCCGGTTCCACATAGCCCTTTTCCGGACCCATACACGCCGAAGGCATCAAACCGAGAGAACCGAGCAAACCACCTGCCTGATCGGTCAGAATATCGCCTTGCATATTTTCCAAAAGCATAACCCCGTTGAATTGCGTGGGATCTCTGACGAGTTGAAAAGCCGCATTATCGACGATAATCGACACACATTCGACATCGTCGTATTCTTTTGCCATATCTTCGATAATCGCATCCCAGAGCCGAGACGTCGCCAGCACATTGGATTTGTGGACATGGGTCATCTTAACACCGAGACGTCGGGCTTCATCAAACGCAATTTTCCCAATCGCGCGTACCTGTTCTTCGGTATAAATACAATCGTCACGCGCGTATTTCATACCCGTGGCAGTACCCTCTTCTTTCTCCCCAAAATAAATACCACCCACCAGTTCCCGAATCATGAGAATATCAATACCCTCTCCAATGACACTATCGCGCAAAGGTGAAAATGACGCGAGAGATTTGGGCAGCCTGACCGGGCGATAATTGGCATACGTATTAAAACGCTTTCGCAAAGGCAGAATAGCCCCGAGTTCCGGACGCGACTCCTGTGGAATTTTCTTCGTCTCTTCAATGGAAAGCCCCACCGGACCTTTGATAATCGCGTCTGCCCGATCACACAGGGCTTTTGTCTCATCGGGAAACGGACTACCCTCATCAAAATACGATGCCGCACCAAAAGGCGCGTATTCCAGCACAAATTCGTGATCGAACTTTTTTTCAATCGTGCGAAGAGCTTTAATCCCTTCGCGTACAATCTCGGGACCAATGCCGTCGCCTTCGAGCACGGCGAGGGTTTTTTTCATAATAAACCTTTCTGTTTAATTAAAAATTACGAGTTAAGAGCAAGGCTAACTTCCGATGCCGCCTCTCTATCTAAAATAAACGTACAATCCGAATGTGTCTGTAAAAAACTCGCCGGACAGGCCGGATGCGGGACCCCCTGAACAGCGCGAGCAATCGCTCCTGCCTTATCTGTACCCGTCGCCAGAAGGATAATGCGCTTCGCCTCGCAAATCGTCGCAATCCCCGCGGTGAGCGCCTGTTTGGGCACATCTTCAACACGCTCGAAAAAGCGACTATTCGCCGCAATCGTACTCTCGGTCAAATCGACCAGACGGGTGCGAGAATCGGGCGCACTGCCAGGCTCATTAAAAGCAATATGTCCATTGCGACCAATGCCGAGCAACCACAGATCCACACCGCCACACGCCCGTATCTTAGCCTCAAAAGCCCTGCACTCGAGATCGGCATCCACTGCCATGCCATTGGGTACATGCGTATTCCACAATTGAATATCAGTATCTGAAAAAAACGTGTGATTCATAAAAAAACGATAACTCTGCGGATGCGTGCCATCAAGCCCCCAGTACTCATCGAGATTAAAGGCCGTCAGCCCCGAAAAACTCAGCCCCCCCTGATTCATCCGCACGAGTTCCGCATAAGTCCTCACTGGCGTTGATCCCGTCGCCAAACCCAGCACAGCATCTGGCTTCTGGCGAATAAGCGCGGCAATTTCCGATGCGGCAGCGCGGGCCACATCGTCGGGCGTATGGCAAATTTTCACTTGAATAGGCATAGATCAGAAATCACGCTCGGCGCAGCACCTGGCCTGGTAACGCACCTGTGGGTTCTCCATTGGCAATGACGGACTGTCCGTTGACAAAAACATGCGAAATACCGACTGGCGACAGCGTGGGATTTTCAAAAGTAGATCTCGCAGCCACCGTATCGGGATCAAAAACAACGAGATCTGCGGCCTTGCCCACAGCGAGTTCGCCCCGGTCGGGAATATTGAACCGCTGCGCGGGAAAACCGCTCATCTTGTAGATCGCTTCCTCAAAAGTCAGCAACTCGCGCTCGCGCACAAAATGACCCAGCACGCGCGCAAAACACCCAAAACCCCGCGGATGCGGATGCGGAATATTAAAAATACCATCACTGGCAATCATCATACGCGGATGTGTGGCCGTGCGCGTCACGGTCTGCACGGCTACTTCGGGATCAACCTGCCAGGGAAAAATAACGGCATGATCTTCGCGCTCTTGAAAAATCAGATCGTAGGCAAAATCTTCGAGAGATATATTTGCCCGAGCCGCGAGATCGCACAGGCGTTCTCCCGTGTACTTGCCCGAGCCAGTGTAACCCACAATTTGATCGCCGCGCCCGAGCCATGTCTTGAGTTCGGCGATGGACTCAGCACGAATCTCTGGGTCTTCGAGACGCGCATTGACCTCATCTGGGCTACCGACCTGAAATTTCATGGGCAACATCATATACAAATGGGTCATCCCGGCTGGATAGAGATAGGATTCAAATGTCAAATCGATATCTTCCCGCTCGATTCTCTCCAGCAAATCGGCATTCTCATCGTTGACCCTCTCGTGCGAAATATGAACCGGGATATTTGCAGCACGGGAAAGCGCGATGGTCTCTTCCCATGCAGCAACGCGCCCAATCGTGTGATAGCGCACATGAGCCGCGTAAATACCTCCGTATTCCGCCGCGACTTTGCAAAGCGCGACAAGCTCCCGAAAATCTGCATTGGCACTCGGCTGATAATCGAGCCCCAGATTGAGCGCGCCAGCCCCCACCTCCATCCACTGGCGCGTGAGATCCGCCATCCGCGCAATCTCATCATCTGTTGCCGGTCGCGCATCCCACCCGCATGCAGACAAGCGAACCGCGCAATGAGGAACTTGCGGATACACATTTGCCGGGCTGTTATTGGGAAAAAGACTCAGATAATCCTCAGGCGTTTGCCAGCCAATCGGTATATCGACCTCGCCAACGGAAAAGCGCGTATATGTCCACAATGCTCGCGTGCGCTCGGGCGACAGCCCCGTCCATCCAAACCCATCGGGCGTCAGAAGTTGCGTGGTAATGCCCTGCCGCACCTCGGCATAGCGGTGAACACCTGTGAGAAGAGCGATCTCCGAATGAACGTGCACATCGATAAAACCGGGACAGACGATCTGTCCCGTCGCGTCAATAACCGTATCGGCCTCTGACTGAGACAAATCGCCAATGGCCTCAATGCGATCACTGCAAATGCCAACATCCGCCTGAAAACCGGGCGTTCGGCCCGTGCCGTCAATCACTGTGCTGTTGCGAATAATCAGATCAAAAGTCACTTTTTACCACCTGTTGAGTTTGTGGCCATTGCCCGGGAAAAAAAGCGCATCCACAACAACGCCCAATGCAATACCGGCAATTTGACCGGCGAGCATACCCAGAAACAAAGGCGCGATTTTGCGATAGAGTTCAAGACCGCCAAATTTGAGAACGAGCGTTTTAATCGCCCAGCTAAAGAAAATAGAAAAAAGGCTACTGCGCAAGACACCTGACGATGAAATCGTAAACCCAATCGGATGAAGTGGAAAGTGGGGAAAGCGATAGCGGATATAGAGCAAAATACCTGTAAAAACGGCGCCAATACCCAAAAAACGCACGCGATTCCAATCCGTACTCATCGTCCCGGCGTGTATGCGGTTGGCGGTATAAGTCCACGAACCCACGGCACCATCAGCGGACCCATTAAAACTAACCACCCCAAAATTATAGCTGCCAATACCGTAATAACCCTGATAGAGAGTAAAAGCAATAACAGTGGTTGCGCCGATCAGTGCACCTGTGGCAATCGCGGGAACAAAAGCGCGGCGGCGTTCGGCGGGCACAACCGCGGCCAGACGAGGGACATGCGCCAGCGTTGTAATCGCAAAAGTTTTGGCATCGCAAAAAAATGTGTACGTCAGCCCCAGTGCAACAGCGCTCGGCGCCCCCATACCCGCAGCACCAAGGACATGCCAGGTAAATGCCTGAGCAGTAATAGGACCGCGCAAAAATACCAGACCGCTCTCGGCGATAATATGTGCAAGACCGAGATAGAGAATCAGCGTAGCCCCCCAAAAGGTGAGTAAGGTAAGGACATTCATACCCGATTGCACGAGAAAGAAAACCGTATAAATACTGCACAAGATCAAAATAATAAACGCCGTGCGATAGGATAAAAGTTCCCCCTCATCATCTATCTGCGTATTGCGAGACCACACCTTGTGCCAGACATCGCGCAAATGTGCGCGCGCCATCCACAGCCCCCACAGAACGAGAACAATAAAACCACCAAAACTCTGCCACCCAATAGCCGGGGCCATAGAACACCACATATCGGAACCGCCAAAATCCAATCCAAAGCGATTGAAAATGCCAACCTGAAGAATCGCGAGCAGGTGAAAAAACCAGATGCTGTACAACACATCTGATTTCGTGAAATAGGCAAATGCAATCGTCATCGGCTGAAAGAGAAACCACAGCGGTGGAAAACCGCGACCAATGGGGATATTGATCTGCCTCATAACATCCAGACGGGGCAATGCCGTGACAAACCATGAGGCGACATTCCAGCAAAAAACGCCAAAAATGAGCGCAAATCCAATCTGAAAAAAGCGCGAGCGAACGAGGTTGGCAAACGCATCTTTTGAATTACCCGTACCCGTCAGTTCGAGAAGTGCCGTGGCAATGGGAAAAGAGAGCCGTTCGTATTCCATCCACTGTTTGCGAAGGAGAATGACCACACAGAAATTGGCGAGAAATACAGCGCCCAAAAAAAGGACCCAGCCGGGAAAAAGTGCGATCCACGCATCCCAGGGAAAAGGGGCACCGGGCGGCAGCCCTTCGTAAAACCCCGTAGCCGCAGCGCGGTCTGTCAGCACATTCCACTCGGTAAAATACGGCCATAGCCTTTCGGCCCACATATTTTGCGTTGAAGCAAAATAAATGGGTGCAGTAACAACGCCGAGAAAATAACCCGAAAGCCACTCGCCTTGCATATTGGCAGCCACCATGCCAATGCTACATATCGCGATGAGCTCAAAGGACGAGAGGCCCCTGAATCTGCGCGAAAAAACGTGATTAAAAGCGAGCAAGGCCAAAAAGGGAATGAGAAAAGCCACAGACAAATGGGCAAAATCCCCACGGGAAGAACGCAGAATCAGGCTGCTATACGCAGGCCAAAAATTCACCCAAACAGACAAGCAAAGGCCAATAATGAGAGCGCGAATGGTCATAGGACACTGAAATATGGAGAGAGAAAAAAAAGGGCGTCCATAATAACACTGAGAACAGCGTCGGTCAAGCTGCGTAAAGAACTGGAGACTGGGATGAGGGGCCTGATAACTGGATACCGACCACTTATTTCATTGCCAGATCATCGAGCCATTGTGTCACGCTGTGTTGATTGCCCTGGATAAAAACAGGCGCGAGAGACCCGCGGGCGTGCAGGGCGTGGATGAGACGGTCAATGGCGATGAGTTGTTCGCCGGGAGTTTTGCACCGGGGCCAGTGGCTCACAAATTGGCGAATGGGCGCGAGATTGCCCGTGTGTGCATATCTGTCGTATTGTTTTTTCCACGATTGCCATGTGAAGGCGTGACCACAGGCCGCGCAATTTAAGTATTCAACCTTGCGCTTTTGCCGTTTTGTGAAAACTTGCCATTTTTTCTCATAACCACAGTGCGTGCAACAAAACATAGCGGACGTGTATTCGCCTTGCCTTTTGCAGTTGGGACATGTGAGATCCCAATGAGAAGACACCTTTCTTGTATTGGATGATCCCAATTTTGAAGATGGTGGCTTGCGTAAGATATTGTTGCAATGCGGGCAAGGGAGTCGCACGCGGTGTTTGATGGATTGACGATATTTCTGCCATGTCCAGATCTGTTTGCAGGAAGAACAGGTGAGCGTGTTAGTGCTATAATTCCATGCCAATATTTTGCGACAATCAAAGCAGCGCGGGTGGTTGCGAAGTGCGTCTCTGCAATCGTGCCAGGTTATTTTTTCTCCACAGATTGGACATGAGAATTGCGATGCAGATGGTTGAGCAGAAGGTCGTTCCCGATAGAAGTTCCGCCGATAGACGATTTGGTCGCACTGTGGACAGGGTACCTGGCCTCGCCTGGCCTGTCCAAACATCAAGACTGCTTCGCCGCGTGCGTAGAGGCCCCACCCAATGTGCATGAGTTTGTCCTCGTCGAAAATACCGCGGCGTATGCACTGATAGAGTTGGCGGACGCGCCAGGGTTTAAGGCGAGGTGTCCCTTGCATGGTCATATCCTTTGTTTGTCGCGTTCTGATCTGAAGATACAGTGCAAAAAGTCCTCACACAAGTCCCCCCTTCCTGTGCCGATACCTTGACATGAGAAAAATCGCGACTTATCATGAGCGTCCAAAACGCGAATAGACGGAGCGGGATAAAATTGGTCGTTTCTCAGACCAATTCATAGACGAATAGACGAATAGACGAACCCCGCCCCACCACCCCAAGTCAGCGCGAACTCCGTCGTTGATTCGTAGATTCGCTTGATTCGCTGATTCGTTGATTCGTTGATTCATTCAGACGAGGCTTATTATGCGCCAGAAATTCTCGGGCATCCTGGAAGAAATGACCATAGACGACGTGCGATCACTCGCACCCAATGTGGCGGTCATACCCATAGGCTCCACCGAACCGCACGGACCTGCATTGCCCTATGGGACGGACAGCTTTCAGGTCGAATACGTGGCTTACGGGGGCACGCGCAAAGCCAATGAATTGGGCGGTCGCGTCCTGTGTTTGCCCACACAGCGGATGAGCTTAAACAACAACTTCCGCGCTTTCCCATTCGCGTGCCGCATGCAAGTCTCCACATTTATGAACCTGTTGAAAGACCTCGTCACAATGTGCCGTGCAGAAAATGTACACCGCATTGTATTCATCAATGGTCACGGCGGCAACCCCGACACCATCCGCGCAGTACAGCGAGATTTGGCCGCACAAGATAACCTCTTCACCTGCTTGATCAGCACGGGATCCTGTGCATCAGAAGACGCAAAAGCGATATGGGAAAATCGCAGCGATCACGCAGGCGAAGAAGAAACCTCCCAAATCCTGTTCTTGCGCCCCGAACTCGTGCGCGAAGATCTGATAGCCAACAATCCTCCCCAATATCCCAAATTGAAAACACTGCGGGAATTTCACATCGACTTTGTGCGCCCCTGGCATTTGTATTTGCCCACATCCGCAGGCGGCGATGCGCGAAAAGCCTCAGCGCAAAAAGGTGAAACAGTCTTAAACTCAGGCGTGGAAGGAACCGCGCGATTCCTTGCTGAACTGTCACAGGCAGACGACTCAGAGACGTTTCCTTATTGAAAGGACCTTAGCATGATCACCTACGACACACTCGGCGTAAAACCATTTATCAATGCGAGTGGCACCATTACCACACTCGGCGGTAGCTTAATGCCAGATGAGGTCCTGGAAGCGATGTGCGCGGCGGGAGGATCATTTGTCGATTTGAACGACCTGCTCGTAAAAGCAGGTGAATATCTGGCAGACCGCATTGGCGTACCTGCGGCCTTTATCTCGTGTGGTGCAGCCAGCGGTGTACAATTATCCGCCGCGGCGTGTTTGACGGGACCTGACATAGCAAAAGCGCGCCAGTTGCCGCATACACAGGGATGGCAAAACGAATTTGTAATCAGCCTGGTCGATAGTCATACGTACATCCATCAGGGCATAGAAGTCTGCGGAGGCAAACTCGTGCGAGTGGGCAGCAAACAAGCGGTAACCAGTGAAGACCTCATTGGCGGAATCGGCGAAAAAACAGCGGCTGTCGTACATTTTTTGGGCAAACAGAGCAAAGAACAACTCGCAGAAGTCATCGCCGGCGCAGAAAAAAAAGGCGTACCCGTCATGGTAGATGCGGCAGCACAGTTGCCTCCTCGTTCAAACTTAACCGAACTCGTCGAAATGGGTGCGAGCCTGGTGACATTCAGCGGCGGCAAGGGATTGTGTGGGCCTCAAAACAGCGGTCTGGTCGTGGGAAAAGCGGATTGCGTAGAAGCCGTGCGGATCAATGCAAGTCCCCACTCGGCAATTGGACGCGGCATGAAAGTGGGCAAAGAAGAAATCCTGGGATTGATCGCGGCTGTAGATCTGTTTTTGAGCCGAAGCGATGATGAAGACTGTCAGCGCTGGCACGGGCAAGTTCGCGTTGTTGTAGATGCAGTCAAAAATATCGCAACCGCCTATGTGATGACCGAAGGACAAGATGCTGCGCCCGAGATTGCGCCCCGCGCATACATAGACCTGCCGGAAGAACAGCGCGATGCCGTAATCCACGCATTGAAAGAGGGCGAGCCGTCAATTGTCGTACGGCGAAGTGCCAGAGGTATTTTGATCGACCCGATGACCATGCAAATGGGAGAAGAAGCCGTAGTCACAGAAAAATTGCTGGAGGTATTGACATGATTGACGCGCATTTGCATCTCACGCACAACGGCAGATCGGTTGAAGAAACCATCACACATATCGAAGCCATCGGCGCAGAAAAAGCCGTAATGCTACCCATTGAAGATGGCGACGACGAGTTTGGCTGGATGACCGAAGACATAGTAAAGGCCCATCGGGATCATCCGGCTACTATCATACCCTTCTGCCATGTAGATGTCACGCGAGAAGACACTGTGACCGAACTGGAAAAACGCGCAGCCAGCGGCATCTTTAAGGGCTATGGAGAACAGAAACAGCACCTGCGATTGGATGATCCACGACTGGAAAAAGTACTGGCAGTCTGCAATGAATTGAACTGGCCCGTAACCTGGCATTTCCAGGAAGGCGAGCGGGGATATAATCAGGGGATTGAACACCTCGAAGTACTACTAAAAAAATTCCCCAATATTAAATTCATCGGCCATGCCCAATCGTGGTGGGCGCATATCAGCGCCGACGTACCCGCCCCCGAAGAGACCTTATATCCCAAAGGCACCGTCAAACCCGGCGGCTTAATAGATCGGCTATTGGCAGACTATCCCAATATGTTTGCCGACTTATCCGCGGGTTCGGGTCTGGGCGGACTGACGCGAGACGAGGATTTTACCGCGGGATTCCTGGCGCGTCATGGCAAAAAATTGATGTTTGCCACGGACTGCCCGTGCAGAGATGGCAAGGGTGCGGGCCTCTCCCGCGGCGCGTGCTTCGCGCAATTGAGTCTCCCATTCCTCAAGCGCATGCTCGCCCCCGATGCACTGGAGGATATCTTGCACAACAATGCAGTGAGAATTTTAAACCTGTGAGAACCAGACTATCCTACAGGGGCGTGGTTTGAAAAGAATTTATGTGTTGCTGACAATGGACTGCGAGACGGCCAGATCCGACGTGACCCCACATGCGGGGCGGATGTCGGGCAGTGGCCCTGCGGATTACCGGGAGAGTGAACGGTCGATCTATTTTTACTTTGAGATCGCAAAGACGTACGGATTTCCAGTCACGTTTTTTGCACACCCGGAAGTAGCGCTTGAAAATGCAGATCTGCTTCAGACGCTGCAGGATCAGGGCGCGTGTTTGGGGCTACATTTGCATCCATATAAGCTCAGAGGGGGGAGATACAAATACGACCTGGGCGCGTATTCTGCGCGTACACAGCGCGAGATTATTCAAGAGGCAATGCAAGTATGGGCATCTGCGCTGGGCAAGGCGCCCCGTTATTTCAGAGCGGGTTATTTTTCCGCCAATGATTGCACATTCGGCGTGCTGCGCGAACTGGGATTTGTGGGCGGCAGTCTTTCAAATCCGGGGCGGGTTTTGCCCGCGCACTGCAGTGTTTGGGCCGGTGCAGAGCCCTATCCCCACCGGGCGCATCTGGGATTTCGTTTGATTCGAGGAAATAGCGACTTTATCAATGTGCCGGTATCCGCAGCATTTGGCAGGCCGGTTGCGCAGGGCCATGCGGGCGAACGGGGTTATGAGTGGTCCTATGTTCCGCACACATACGACCACAGGGCAATTATTCGGGATGTGCTGAATCGTTTCCGAACCGAAGATCCCCGGTTTGGCACCCTTGTGACGGACAGCCATAATGACCAGGACTATTCCAACCCCGGGCATCCCGCAAGGCAGAACCTGGAGTTGATACTCAGATCAATTGGAGATTTCTGCGAGCAAATGGAGATGCTCCCCGTGGGGATTACGCTCGATGCCCTGTGTGAGCTTGTCCTGGCGGATGGGGATGCCTATTAAATGGGAGGAGACCATGCGCATCGATTCTCACGTACACGTATGGACAATGGGGACACCGCCGTTTACCCATAATGATGGCATGACCGCGCAACGGCCCGATTATCCGGGGCTGGTGGAAAATCTCATCAGGTACATGGATCTCAATGAAATAGACCGCACTGTACTGATCCAGTGCATGTATCACGGGTATGACAATCGCTATATGTGCGATTGTTTGAGGCGCTTTCCAGATCGCCTGCACGGGGTAGCGCTGATCGATCCCCTGAAACCCGACGCACCCGAAACGCTGGCGCGTCTGCACCGGGACCACGGGGTGCAGGGGATGCGATTGTATCCGATTAAAGATCGGGATGCGTCGTGGTTGTCAGACCCTGGACAGCATGCGCTTTGGGAGACGGCACAAAGGCTGGGCGTACCGTTTACATGGTTTGGACGCTGCCATCAGATTCCACTGCTGGAACCGATGTTACAGCAATTTCCCGAGGTAAATGTGATAGTAGATCACCTGGGCGAACCGATCCTGTCCGAGGGGCTGGATTTCGGGATCTTGCTGGCAGCGGCAAAGTATCCCAATCTCTTTGTTAAAGCGACCCGGATTGATGGGATTTCCGAGCAGTCCTGGCCACACGAGGATGTGTATCCCTATGTCAGAGCCGTGTACGAGGCTTTTGGACCTGAACGGATTCTGGGATGCACGGGATTTCCCGAGAATCCACAGCGCGGAGAAGCAGTTGGTTTTCGCGTAATTGAAGCGATGGATTTTCTGTCAGATGAAGACAGAGCATGGATTTTGGGCAAAACAGCCGATACACTCTACAGCACATAGGGAAAGACTGAAGGAGGGATTCACATGCAAATCTTTGATCGATATACAGATATCCTGCAGCGGATTGAGCAGAAGGGATACCCATCTCAGGTACTCGGACATACGCCGGATGGATCGCCGCTGGTATGTCTCAGGACCGGCGGAGAAAAAACGCCAGCCATCTTTATCAGCGCGGGTAGCCATTCGACAGAACAGGCCGGGGTAGGAGCGGCAATGGAACTTCTGGACGCGCTCGACACAGAACACCAGGTCTATGTGATTCCCACTCGAGACCCAATGGGAATGAACGGATATGCGTACGCACTGAGTTTAAGCCTCGGCGAAGAGCCAGAATTAAACGCCATAGAGGACGTCGAAAAAATCCTGAGAGCACGCGGCGAAGTACTCTACGAAGAAGGTGAAACAGTAGTCGCAATCATCGGCGAATACGGGTATTCGACTGTGGGAATTTTTGGAAAATTCGACATAGGAGTCGATTTTTTAAAACCGCTCTTTGGGCGGCGCATTTTCTTTCCATCGAGTGCCGAAGGCATTGAAGGCACTGCCCTCTGCCAGAGAGCTTATACACTGATAGTGAGCCCAGAAGGCGAAGTATTGCACATCAATCGCTTTCACGACACAGCCTGGTCGCCCGTGGAACCGCGTTGCACGCGCAATTTGATGGCTGAAATTCAACCCGGACTGACCCTGGACCTGCACGAATACGGAGGAGACGGCTTCTGGTTCTCTGCCCGTCACCAGCGCAATGAGGATGATGAAATGTGGGAAAAGAGGATGGCAGATGCAATAATTCGGGCAGTTGCCGATTCCGGAGCCAACCTTGCGCCAGAAGGTTATACGCCCGGATCGTTTTTCGAGACAGGTGAACGCGGCGTATTCTGGTTAATTGCCCAGGAGCGAGGAGAGGGTCTAAATCTGGCCGATTACGGAGCGCATCAATACGGTCCATCATTTACGATCGAGACGGGAATGACCATGCAGGGCGGGTATCAGGAGCGCGTACAAACGTCTATGTTGGCAGCGCAAACCGCGATTTCGGTTTTTGAAGAACGCTGGCGTTGAGTAAGGCGATAGCAGGTTCAGGCAGGAGATCGCGATTCTGAGATTAATGAACGGAGTGCTTTATTTACAGAATTGGAATCGGGGAAATGTTGTTTTACATCTGGGTCTAACATAATAGAACCGTCTTCCTCTGTGAAACAGCGGGTTTCTATTGAGCCATCCTCTTTTCTTATTTTAACCGTATGTCCTTCACGGTAAGCCTTAAAATGTTTTCCCCGAACTCCGTCGGAGAAATCGTATTCCGATCGCATTTTCTTATTTTTATTGTCCTTCATAATTGCGGCGCTCCCCTCGGGTGGCTTCTCTGCTGCTGATGAGACGAATTCGTGACCCTCTTTCTGTATAGGAGACTACGAGAAATCTTCCTTTTGATGAAAGTCCCAAATCAATATACCGGTCTTCATTTATTGAATGATCTGGATCATAAACTGTAATAGCAAAAGGATCGTTAAAGATTGACGGGTCGGCAAAAAGTCTTAAAATCAAGGGAGAAAGCCCCCTGTAACCCCTTGTCGTGGGTACTTCAAATCGTCTGTTCATACGCCCTGATATAGGTTTGTAAGGCCCAATAACCCGCTGATGACCTTGCAAGGCACTCAAAAGCCTACCAAAAAGCTTTTGAGGGTAAAAGGACCCCCTATAGACAGCGACACGATGGATATTGAGACCCAATGCGCTGAGCAAGACCCGATATTTTACCGCACCTTGCCCACGCACCCGCAGGTGAGCCAGTCCCATTTGATGCTTTAGACGCGATATGGTCGCTTCGATGCCAGCACGCCAGCGGTATTGGTCACGGAAGACATCAGACTGTTCAAACAGACGCCGGGCACGTTGCTTGACACGCTCGTGGGTATATTGGAGACGCGCTTTCCCTGGGATTGGACAGTGCTCTTGCAAGGGGCATTGGTCACATAAATCTGGGGCAAATCGAACCTGAAGGCGTTTCTTGCTCACAGACATCTCAAGGGGTGCATGGCCGGCTGGACATCGCTGGATGTGCCCAGATGCATCTACTTCAAAGTCCTCCAACGTCAATTTACCCTGACCTTTGCCCTTGGGGGGCATCGACGGAGCCAACAACGTGACACCTCTATCTTTGGCCTGCGCGATACATTTTGTCGAACCGTAGTGCGTATCGGCCAGCAGATGCTTGGGCATCACGCCACGGGCTTGTGTATCCTGTATGGCAGGTAAGAGGGCTTTACTGTCATGGACTGTCATCTTGCCAACGGCGATATGCGTGATCAGGTCTGGCAGGGCAACTTTAGACACGCCTGATGTGGCGTCCTGTGCCTCATCGTCTTTGTCGGTATCATCACAGAAGGTCTCCATGACCTGTATGAGGTAGCCCACCCCACGATGCTTATTATAGCTGGCGTCAGGATCGGCCGGATTAAGCGTATTATCACACGGTATCGCATGGGGATCCCGCATCTGGATGCTGCTTTGACCAGATGCGCCTTGTATGCGTTGGCACTGTTCTTCAAAAACACCTGCCAACAGATGGTAGCTGTCCAACTGCGCCGCTTCGGTTGGACAAAACAGCTTTAGCAATGCATCTATATCGGCGGCGGCTTCTAACAATCGACACTTTGACTGGCTCGGTGTGGTTAAAGCGAAACACCCATCGCCTGTGCGGGCAACATACTTGCGCCACAAGTCACAGTCCAGTTCCTGATACAACTCTGGGCAGGTTCGACGCAACTGGCGCAAGAATTTACTCATGGACTCGACCAGAATGCCCAAGCGTGTCAGGTTGCGCATAAAGCTTTGGACACCCGTCGAGTCAATCCGCTGCTTGCGGGTATGAACCCCTACCGAATGAATGAGCTTGTCGGTCAGACTTTGGAAGAGCACCTCATCCAGGTGATGCTGAATCACCAAACGACGATAGGTGCGAAGCGTTCGCTCGCAAAAATAACAGTCGGCTTCACTGCGCACATCAAGGGCATACTGCCAAGCGATGTTGAATGCAATGGCCTCCACTGTCTGTGCATCGGTCAAATCATGCAGTTGTTGCAGCACCAGTGCGCCGAGCACAACGTGGAGGTCTTTGCTGGGACGCCCAAAATTTTTGCTAAAATGGGGGGCCAGTGCCTCAACGGGCAGTTCCAAAAGCAGATACTCTCGGAAAACACCAGCCCAGGAACGATCAAGAAGTTGCTTGCGTTTAGCCCCAAGCTGTATCCAGAAATCCGGTGGGGCTGCCCTATCGTGGTCTCGTAAAGTAAGCATAAACGAAATATAGCTTACCAAAACTATCGGGGCAATCTCTGACTTTTTGCCGACCCGTCAAAGATTGTCTTTGCCTCTTCGAAACTGACACCGTGTTTTCTCTCATTCTCCCTGGATTTATTCTCATCCCATTCAAATATCAGTGACAAAGGTACATCTCCATTTTGCTTGATTTATTACATTTGTAATATTTCAATAATAGCCAAATTTCACGCGTACTACAAGAGAAGAAATCTGAAGGCTAAATATATGATCTGGCACATAATTCAAAAAATTGCATTGTGTGTTTTTGTCACGCTTATTGCGTGCGGTGGTGATAAACCCACAGATCCAGAAAACGGGGATAATCCCACAGATAGTGGTCTGGATGCACACCGATTTGATATTACGGAAAATCAGACCAGTGATTTCGGTATGAACACGCCTGGTGGGCGCGGGGGCAGGATCATTCGGGTGACAAATCTATTGCCGAGTGGACAGGGATCACTGGATGCGGCGCTATCTGCAGCGGGATCGCGTATTGTAGTATTTGAAGTGGGAGGGGTCATTGATCTGAACAAAACGCGGTTGAACATTCGCGACCCATTTGTAACCGTGGCCGGACAAACCGCGCCGAGTCCGGGCATTACCATCATTCGCGGTGCAATTTCTATACAGACACACGATGTAATTTTACAGCATATTCGGGTGCGCCCAGGCGATGCGGGCGAAGCAAAAAGAAGTGGGTGGGAGCCAGATGGCATCTCCACAGCGGGTAGTGATGCGTACAATGTGTTGATCGATCACTGTTCTATTTCATGGGCAGTGGATGAAAATTTGAGCGCATCTGGACCAAACACCGAGGGACCTGATGCGACTTCTCGGCGCATCGCATTTGTCAATTGCATTATCGCCGAATGCCTGAATGATGCATCGCACAGCAAAGGTCCCCACTCCATGGGATCGCTGATTCACGACTTCTGCCGAGAAATCGCCATCATCGGCAATTTGTATGCCCACAATGCAAATCGCAATCCGTATTTCAAGGCATTTACAACCGGGGTGATCGTGAACAATTTGATCTACAACCCGGGGGCGCGGGCGATTCAACTGAGTTTTTCAGATGCCGAATTTAGCGATACCAATCTCGTTCCACAAAATGCGCGTGTGAGCGTGGTGGGCAATGTAATGATTCACGGTAGCAATACGCGGTCGGGACTGGCACTGGTATCCTCAAAGGGCGATGCGTATCTCGAAGATAATATCGCGCTGGATCGCATGGGGTCTCTTGTGCCTTTGACCTCGGGAAATATCCGCATTTTGGAAGAGAAACCCATCTGGGGTAACATCACACCATTGCCTGCATCAGCAGTAGTGGAACATGTGGTACAAAGTGCAGGTGCGCGTCCAAAAGACCGCGATGAGACAGATCAGAGGATTATACGCGAGTTTCTCGATCGCGAGGGTCGGATGATAGATACTCAGAATGAAGTGGGTGGATATCCGCAGATTAATATGGTCAGAAGGCCGCTGGATATTCCCTCGGACGTGGATGCGTGGTTAGCGCGACTCGCGGCAGATATTGAAGGAAATTAACCCTTCAAAGAAGAAAGGTCATAAGGAGAACACAAATGCAAAAACGAACACTTGGACGCACTGGACATCAGAGCACAGTAGCGACCTTTGGCGCATTCTCGGTGGGATATGTAGATCAGGACGAAGCGGACCGCGCCATACAACTCGTCCTCGACCACGGCGTAAACCACATCGACATCGCGCCGAGCTACGGACACGCAATGGAACGCGTAGCCCCGTGGATGCCCGACATACGGGACGACGTATTCCTCGGCTCAAAAACAACCGGTCGCACGCGCGACGAAGCGTGGCGGGACGTGGAACAAATGATGAAACGACTAAACGTCGAAAACTTTGACCTGTTCCAACTCCACTCAGTCGGCAATATATCCGAACTGGATAAAACCACCGCATCGGGTGGCGCACTCGAAACCCTGATAGAAATGCGCGAACAGGACTTGACCCAATGGCTGGGCATCACCGGACACGGGCCGCAGGTACCGAGTACCATCCTGGAAAGCCTCGGACGCTTCGACTTCGACACCGTCATGTTCCCGCTGAACCCGGCAAGCATGCGAGACGCGAACTATCGCCGGGACGCCGAAGCACTAATCGCCGAGGCAAATGAGCGCGACATCGGCATCCAAACAATCAAAATGATCGCACGCGGCGGCTGGGGTGAAAATTCAAAAGACTGCCACACCTGGTACGACCCGCACCGGGAACAAGAAGCCATTGACCGATCTCTTTGGTGGGTCCTATCACAGCCTGTACACACCGCCCCTACCTGTGGTGAAATCAGCTTGCTGCCAAAAGTCCTCGACGCCGCCGAGCGATTCGTCCCCTTCACCCCTGACGAACAGGCCGCCGCCATCGCTGCACAGTGCCCACCTCAACCGCTTCCAGCACTGGCAATACCGGAAGTGTGAAGGATGAAGTGTGAAGGATGAAGTGTGAATATTCATCCGTAGGGGCGACCCCCTGTGGTCGCCCGAGCATCACAATATTAGGACACAAACTTTGCGTTGCCAACCGAGCAAAACTTTGGCATCATGCAAAAAGAGAGCATTGGACTCTGGCATTTTTCTTTTATAGACCAGGCCAGATCTGACAAACAACCATCCTTAGAAAGGAATTTATCATGCTCAAGCAAATAGTCGGTGCAATTCTCACTATTGTAGGGGTAGCGGTTGCCATCCACACCGTCATAGAACCGCTCTATCACGCCTCCAGCGATGGTCAGCCATACAGCCCATTTTGGGACATCCTGAATCTGTTGATGATACTATCAATCGTACTGGGCCTGATATTCGGATATACCCGCAAGAAAAGCGTTGATAGCGGCGACGCCATCACCCGCGAATACCTCGCCGCCAACATCCAGTTCTACGGCTTATTATTCGTCGGCATCCTGTTTTTCTGGAACTATTTCAATCTCCACAGTGATGCATTTACCGCAATAGGAGAAGAAACCGTATCTTTCGTGTGGATACTCATCGACGCCAGCCTCCCGCTACTTTTAGGCGCGACGGGCATATCCCTGCTGCGAAGCAACGACGAGTAAAGTGGCGCAACTACTATTCATAGCTGGCGGAGGTGCTCTGGGAGCCTTATTGCGCTATGGGATGTCCATGAGCATACACATCCTGTTCGGGCGCGGCTTTCCCTATGGCACGCTCACGGTAAACGTCACCGGATCGATCCTCATGGGACTCCTTTACGTATGCCTCTCTGAATATATGGATATGCCCTGGCGCGATGGCCTGCTAATAGGTCTCCTGGGAGCGTTCACCACTTTTTCGACCTTTTCCATCGAAACCCTGCACTTGCTGGAAACGAATCACCCTGTACTCGCATTGCTGAACATCCTCTTAAGCGTCACCCTCTGCATCGCGGGGTGCTGGATCGGCATCGCAATCGGACGAGCACTATAAAGGAATTTATCATACCAAAAAAATTAAATCCAAAAGAACACTCTGACCAATGGCGTGTATAAACAGCACAGACAGAAGACAGTTACAAACAGTTACATAAAGGAGAATTTCATGGTCAAACGCATCATCGCCATTGGCATCATCTTTTTCTGCATCGCAGTGGGCTGGATTATTCTGAGTGCCACCACCTACATACGCACAGAGGAACAGGACGACAAGCTCAAAAGTGCTGTGGGACACCTCTGGGGCACAGCGCAGACCCAGCGAGCACCGCAAATCTACTGGCTGGAGCGCGTCACCCATATCGAAACCATCGACGGCGAGTCTGTCTCGCGCACAGTAGAGGAGAAACATCTCCTGAACCTCAAAGCCAGTCGCATTGAAGTTGACCTCTCTTTGGAACACCGGCGCAAAGGCTTGCTGTGGTACTCCACCTACAAGGTCCAATTCGCAGCCTCTTACACCCTGATCAACCCCACCGACCAGAACCGGCACCTGTACTTCGACCTGGAACTGCCCGCCCCGCAGGCAGTGTACGACGACTTCACCTTAACCGTTGACGGCCAATCCATTGCCGAACTCCCAATCCGCAACGGTCATTTAATCCAACCCATCGATCTATCACCTGGACAGGAACTCTCCATTGACCTCTCCTATCACTCCCAGGGCCTGGACGAATGGCGATACAGTTTTGGGGACCACGTCAACCAGGTATCGGACTTTGAACTGGTGATGCATACGGACTTCGCCGCCATTGACTTTCCCCAAAACAGCATGTCTCCCACCTCGAGGACCCGCGATGGCGACGCCTGGACCCTGACGTGGAAATACAATCATCTTCTCACCGGCATTGACCTGGGAATGATCCTCCCGGCCCGTCTCAATCCCGGACCCTGGGTCGGCAAAGTCGTTGCCGCCGCCCCCATCTCCCTCTTTCTTTTTTTCTTTTTGCTCTTTATCTTTTCCATTGTGCGCGGCCTCGACCTGCACCCGATGCACTATTTCTTCATCGGTGCCGCCTTCTTCAGTTTTCACCTGGTACTGGCTTATCTGGTTGACCACCTGATCATCCACTACGCATTTGTCCTGTCTTCGGCGGTCTCCATTGCCCTCGTCATCTCGTACATGAGACTGGTCCTGGGCACGCGCCTGGCATTTGTCGAAATTGGCCTGGGGCAATTTGTCTATCTCGTGATGTTTTCCTACACCTTTTTCTTTCCAGGCTACACCGGACTGGCCGTCACCCTCTTGTGTATTGCGACCCTATTCGCTGTCATGCAATTCACTGGCCGCATCGACTGGAACACAGTATTTAATAAGGAATCACTGTAATGAGTATATCAGTAGAGAAAATCGATCTCAACGTTTTGAACATGCACACGCGATTTCCGTTTAAATACGGAATAGCATCGCTCGTGGCATTGCCCCATTTATTTGTGCGAGCGCGGGTCAAAGTCGCTGGAAAAACAGAAATTGGATTGGCTGCAGAGGGATTGCCGCCAAAGTGGTTCACCAAAAATCCAGACGCGCCATTTGAGTCTGATCTGGATGAAATGCTCACCGTTATTCAAAATGCCTGTGATATCGCCCTGCACAGCGATACAGAAAATTCGGTATTTGATCTCTGGAAAACGATTTATGCCAAACAGCGCACCTGGGCAAAAACAACGGCCTATCCGCCGCTCTTATGGTCATTCGGCGTCAGCATGATCGAACGCGCAGTGATCGACGCCTTCTGCAGGGCAAAAGGCGTGACATTTGCACAGGCAGTAAAAGAAAATGTATTGGACATTCGCCTTGCCGATATCCACGGCGAATTGCACGGCAATGCCCCTGGCGATCTCTTGCCACACGCGGCGCGGCGATCAATCACCGTGCGGCACACCGTGGGCCTCGCCGATCCCTTGACCGACGAGGACATCGCGGACGAAGACCGCGTAGATGACGGCCTGCCCCAATCATTAGCCGCAAATATCGAAGCCTATCAGTTGACACATCTAAAAATTAAGCTGTGCGGCGACGCAGAACAGGACCTTGCTCGCCTTCGGCAAATCGCGGACCTGATGCCCGATCAATGCGCCTTCACACTCGATGGCAACGAACAGTACACAGAGGTCGAACCCTTTAGAAATCTCTGGAACACCATTCAAGGTGATACAGTGCTCTCGTCTTTTATGGAAGGACTGATCTTTGTCGAGCAACCCCTTCACCGCGACATGGCCCTCAGCGCAACCGTCAAATCCGTATTGACAGATTGGACCGACCGTCCCCCGATGATCATCGACGAATCCGACGGCGCACTCGACAGCGCAACGCAGGCATTGGATTGCGGGTACGTGGGCACGAGCCACAAAAACTGTAAAGGCATTTTCAAGGGCATTGCCAATGCGTGCTTAATCGCCCATCGCCAACAACGCGACCCCTCGGGAACATATATCTTAAGCAGTGAAGACCTCGCCAATGTCGGCCCCGTGGCTCTGTTGCAGGACCTCGCGGTACTCGCTGTATTGGGCGTAGATCACTCAGAGCGCAACGGACATCACTATTTTGCGGGCCTGGACATGTATCCCGAAGCCATCCAAAAACAAGTACTCGCCCATCACAGCACCCTTTATCGCCAACACGCGCGGGGCTTTCCCATTCTAAATGTGCACAATGGCACACTCAACGTAGAAAGCGTCGTCGAAGCACCATTTGGTTATGGCTTTGAACTGGACACCCTTCAATTTACCCCCCTCGCGGACTGGACCATAGATGAATTGACCTGAGAACGACTCATTGTACCCCGTTGTCTTCGCAGTGTGACATAATCCGTGTAATCCTTTAATCCCCTTAATCGGCGATCAAACAATGACCATAAACTGGCACCACATCGAAAAAGAAGTAACGAATTTCTTACAACACCTGATTCGGTGTAACACGACCAATCCTCCGGGCAATGAAATCCTGTGTGCAAATTATATTGCCGATATATTGAAGCGCGAGGGCATTGATCCTGTGATCACAGAATCAGAACCCGGACGCGGAAATGTCACAGCGCGCTTAAAAGGTGGAAACGCGCCCGCGCTCATGCTATTGGGACATACAGACGTCGTCGCCGTAGAACCCGATAAATGGTCGCGCGATCCTTTCGGAGGAGAATTGCACAACGGCTATATCTGGGGGCGCGGCGCACTGGACATGAAAAACATGGTCGCGGCAGAACTCATGGTCTTCTTGCTCTTGAAACGGCAGGGAGTGGCACTAAACCGCGACGTAATCTATGCGGCAACCGCAGATGAAGAAGCCGGCAGAGGAAACCACGGCATCGGTTGGCTCATCGATCACCATCCCGAACAAGTCAATGCAAAATACGTATTGACAGAAGGCGGAGGCGGTGATTTTTATGTAAATGGAAAACACTTTTATACGTGTCAAACGGGACAAAAGGGCATTTTTCGCTTTCGACTAAAAGCAAAAGGACGCCCAGGACACGGCTCCCGTCCACACCGCGACAATGCAGTCGTCAAACTCAGCCGCGCCATTGCTGCTTTGGGACAGGCAAAACTTCCAATGCACCCCTCTAAAACACTGCGCGCGTTTTTAGAAGGCATTGCAGCGACGCAAGACAATGAGACTGCACAACAGTTGCGTCGAGTACTCGATGCAGAAAACAGTGAGAACGCATTGCAAAAATTGCCCCTCGGTTCAGATATGATCGCCTCACTGCGTGCCCTATTGCAAAATACGATTTCGCCGACGATCCTGGAAGCAGGCAGTAAAATCAATGTCATACCCGCCGAAGCAACTGCGCGGATCGATGGCCGGCTCGCGCCCGGTCAGACCGACAAAAGCTTTGAAGCCGAAATCCGATCCTCGATTGGCGACGAAATTGAGCTTATTGTGGACCAGTATAGCCCACCTTTAGAAGCCAGTACAGATTCGCCCCTATATGAAACCATCGTCCATGTAATGGCAGAACGAGACCCAGACGCCACCGTAGTCCCCGCGCTAATGACCGGAGGCACAGACGCCAAGCATATTTGTCCGCGCTGGCCCCACGTACAGGTTTACGGATTTATGCCCCACCGACAAGTGCGGGAAGAAAAAGAAATGAATCTGATACACGGACATAACGAGCGCACCTCAGTCGAAAATCTCGTCTTTGCAACGCGGATTTTATACGATATTGTAACGCGATTTTGCCAATCCTCACCGGGAGATAACGCATGAAAATTCTGGTGACAGATTATGCCTGGGCAAATTTAGACGTCGAAAAAAGTGTCCTAAGTGAAATCGGAGCCGAACTCATTCCCGCACCCGATGGCGAAGAAGAAACACTTGTCCAATTGGCGCAGGGATGCTGTGGCATCATGACCTGCTGGGCGCAAACAACGCGCGCGGTTATCGCATCTGCATTGCCCGATCTGAAAGTAATCGTGCGATACGGCGTAGGACTGGACAATATCGATGTAGCCTATGCAACCGAACAGGGCATTCCCGTAGCCAATGTGCCCGATTATTGTTTTATCGACGTAGCCGAACAAACCATGGCCCTGCTATTGGGACTTTCGCACAAAGTCGCGCAATTTGACCGGCTAATTCGCAACGGCACATGGGATATTCAGGCGGGCTTGCCCCTGCGGCGTTTGACCGGTCAGGCACTCGGCTTGATCGGCTTTGGACAAATTGCGCGCGAAGTCGTTCCCCGCGCACGGGCTTTTGGGCTACATGTATTGGCCTACTCGCGGTCTTTGACACCAGAACAAGCGCGCGCCTGTGGCGCCGAATCCACAGACCTGGACACCTTGCTTCGCACATCGGATTTCGTATCGCTCCACTGCCCATCTACCGATGAAACGCGAAGCCTGATCAATGCCGACAACCTCTCAAAAATGAAGCCAACAGCGTGTTTGATCAACACATCGCGGGGCGATATTATCGATGAAGCCGCACTCCTCGCGGCATTGAAAAATAACACCCTTGCGGGTGCTGCCCTCGATGTGCGATGCCAAGAACCGCCCGAAACAGGAGATCGTTTAATCCATACAGACCGGGTAATTCACAGCCCGCATTCGGCTTTTTATTCGGAAGAATCGCTCGTAGAATTGGAAAAAAAAGCCGCCTGGGAAGCACGGCGAGTCCTGACGGGAAAAGCACCTGTGCATCTGGTCAATCCGGAATATGAGAATCAGTAACCAAAGGAGTATCAGCGTGAGCAAACCAAACGTGGGTATTGTGATTCGGAAATCGCTCAGAGAAAGAATATTGAGCGATTGGGATTTAGAGAAATTGGAAAGTTTTGCAAATGTGACAATCAACGACGAAGACCGCGATATCGTAGATGGTGAAGCGGCTGAATTCCTGAAGGGAATGGACGGGGCGATGACGAGTTGGAACTCGGGAGACTTGACGCCTGCGATTCTGGAAGGCGTGCCAACGCTAAAAATTTGGGCTTATGGCGCGGGCACAGTAAAAGGGAAAATCTGCGATGAAGCGTGGGAAAAAGACATTGTGGTAACAAGTGCCGCACCTGCAATTGCCGACGATGTCGCGGAAATGACCATGGGATTCATGACCATGGGATTGCGCCGGGTATTTTCCCATTCGCGCGCCATGCGAGAAGGCGAGAAAAAACCGGACAAGACCGAATCCCGCTCGCTATATCGGCGCACAGTTGGCGTCATCAGTGCCAGTCAGGTTGGGCAGCGCGTGATGCGGTTATTGCGCCCCTATCAGACGCGCATATTGCTCTACGACCCCTTTGTAACGCCAGAGCGCGCAGAGGAATTTGGCGCAGAACTCGCGGACCTGGAGACAATAGCGCGCGAGGCAGAAGTCGTAACCGTTCACGCACCCAAATTGGACGCGACATATCACCTCTGGAATGAGACGCATTTCAAACTCATGCGCGACGACTGCGTATTTATCAATACATCGCGCGGGGCAAATATCGACGAAGCCGCGCTAATCGCAGAATTGCAAAAAGGCCGATTCTCCGCCTTTTTAGACGTAACCGATCCCGAACCGCCTGCTATGGACAGCCCACTGCGCCGTTTGCCCAACGTGGTCTTAACGCCGCATTGCGCCGGGCTACAATCCTATCGCATCGGCGCAATGGTGGTCGAAGAATTGCGCCGATTTTTTGCGAACGAAGACCAACAGTTTCAAGTCAAACGAGAAATGCTGGATCGGCTGGCATAGGAAGGATATGATGCAAAAACGCGTAGATTATTTATCCTGGGATGAGTATTTTATGGGCGTAGCCCTCCTATCGGCTCTCCGCAGCAAAGACCCCAATACACAGGTAGGCGCATGTATTATCAATGAAAAAAAGAAAATCGTGGGCATTGGATACAACGGATTGCCCATTGGATGTTCGGACGATGAGTTTCCCTGGGACAGAGAAGGCGATTTTCTCGACACAAAATATCCCTATATCTGCCATGCAGAATTAAATGCAATTTTGAACAAAATCAGTGCAGACTTGCATGAATGCACGCTTTACGTCACCTTATTTCCGTGCAATGAATGTGCAAAAGTAATTATTCAGTCGGGCATTCGCGAAGTGATCTATCTGGCGAATAAATATCCAAAATCCGATTCCGTAAAAGCCACCTACCGCATGTTTAACAGTGCAGGCATTCGCTATCGCGCACTAAAGGAATATAGAGAGCGCGTTGTCCTTGATTTCAGAGTCTGAGGCGGTCATGGCATCTCCGACACTTCAAAATAGCATGGACACCAAAGCATTGCCAGGCGCATCCGATTTGAAACGCGCACTCGTGGATGTTTTATATCGCAGGCAGTTTGGTGCATTGCTAATTTTGGGCATTGATTCCCTCAATCGGGTGCCCGGGGACAATATGAGACAAGCGCTTAAAGTGCTAAATTCCATTGTTATTCCCGCCCCTGATAGCTTTCGCATAGCAGATGACCAAATCGCCGTACTTTTTGATGCCGATGGTACGCGTGTTCAGGAAATTCCACCATCTCTGCCCGCTGCGATTGCCGAGCAAATAGGACACCGCGTATCTTGCGGTGGTATTAAAATCTCGAGTGAGGATTATGGCCTGCAACCCCAAATGTCCGAGATAATCTTTTCCACGACCCAATGCGTACTCGCCCGGGCAAAACGGCACGCGATCCCGCATGTGGTCTGGCTGACCGAAAAATCCGCAGAGGATACATCATATCTAACGGATATTTCCCTGAACTTCTTTCGAGAAATAGCACGTATCAACGCCGCGCGAGTGCAAAGAATGACACTGGAATCGCGCACAGATTTTTTGACAGGCCTTTACAATCGGCGTGGTTTTGAAGCAGTATTTACACGTATGGTGCGCCGCGCAAATCGCAATGGAAAGCCCCTCGCGCTCTACTACATAGATTCCGATTCACTCAAGACCATCAACGACAGCAAAGGACACAATGCAGGCGACCGATTTATTGCAGATTTGGCGCAGGTATTGAGCGACATGCTGCGCGGATCCGATTTGTTGTCGCGGTTGGCGGGAGATGAATTTGCTGCGGTGGTTGAAAATACGCCGAGAGCGCGTGCTTATGCAATCGCCCGCCGTTTGAACCGGGCCGTTGATGAACGCACAGAAGGCACGATATCCATTGGGGTTTATCACGGCGTACCCGAATCAACGGAAGACGCCCTCAAAAAAGCAGACGCCGCCCTTTACCGCGTAAAAAACCGCGGAAAAAATGATATAGAACTGGCTGACCCTGTTTAGAAACCCGAAACGGGGTTGCATCGTCGTATTTAGTGTCCCCTCATCCGCCCGTTCATATTAAGGAGAAGTACGATGCCAAAAAAGAAACGCTATGGAATGAATAAATACCAGAAAAGAGCAAAAAAGGTAGGCGAACTTCGGTTGCGACGAGAAGATATTCCGCATTATCTCGCACTGGCGGAGAGCGACGACCCGACAGACCGACACGAAGCCGCTGCCAATTTATGTCCGTGTCATGTGCGGCATCCCGTTCCCGAAATACAGACCGCACTATTCAAACTCATGGAAGACCCAGATCCAAACGTGCGCGCCCGCGCCTGGCACACGCTGGAAGATGGCGGCGTACCCGACGACCCGAGAATGGATGAAATTTTTGAACGCGCCCGTCAAAATGAAACCGATAAGACAGTCCTGAACTTTATGCGACAGGTGCAAAACGAAAATTACGCGCACAAAGAACGCACCATGCTCAAAGTCGCCGCCCAATCGGAATACGATCAGACTGGCCGATGCGATTTTTGCGGAACAACTGGCAGGGTAAAAACAGATTTTGACACCGAAATACCCGACATGGGGCAGATGCGCTTTGCATTGGTATGTGAAGACTGTGGATAAGACGTGAGAGAGCATCCCCTTGACGCGGTGTTGTTCTCTCACTTTCACGTCTTAATTCTCACCTTTTTGAAAGGATTTTTTTTATGATCGAAGGACCATCAGAAATTGAGTATCCGTGTCCATGGAATTTTAAGATCATTGGCCGCGAAGAAGAACACATGCGTCGGGCGATAGCCGAAATTGTGGGCGACAGCGATTATACCCTGACCTTTTCAAATCAGAGCAGGCATGGGAAGTATCGCAGCTTAAACCTGGATATGGTCGTCCTCAACGAATCCCACCGTCTCAATATCTTTGAGGCACTCAGACATCATCGCAGTATTCAAATAGTTCTTTAAATCCACTTGTTTTCCCTATTTTACCTTGACAATCCACTCTGTTTCTTGCACTTTTTACAGCTTGCAATCTTTGCTTATTACGGCTGTCGTAATGATAGAAACTGTATGATTCAGTCCTTTGCCGACAGGCGCACCGCGAACGTCTTTAGAGGTCTAATAGATGGCTCTTTTCCGCCTTCGATCCTGAAGCGAGCAGGGAGCAAGTTAGACCGGATCAACTACGCGACAAGCATCAATGACCTCCGGGTGCCACCGGGAAACCGCCTCGAACGGTTAGTCGGAGACCGCGAAGGGCAGCACAGCATTCGCGTCTCTCGGGGCTGGCGTATATGCTTTGTCTGGCGAGATGGAGACGCATTTGAGGTGGAATTAAACAACCACTACGATTGAGGATAAAAAATGGCCCGCGTACCCAGCAATCGAATTGCGACACATCCCGGTGCTTTGCTGCTGGAACAGATAGAGGAAATGGGACTGTCCGTGAATGGCGTTGCCCGAGACATCAACCTGCCGGCAACCCGTTTGCATGAGATTGTTCATGAACGCCGCGGCGTAAGTGCAGAGACAGCGATCGCGCTGGGGGTGTATTTTGGGCAGACTCCGGAATTCTGGATGAACGCTCAGAAGACGTATGAGTTATCAAAAGAATGGGTTGAAAACGGTGAGAAAATTTGCGCGGGAATTCGTCGGCGTGCCAAAGCTCGAGCGGCGATGTAACGTACAGTCATCGAAAAGCGTTAAGTGGTCCTGATCTGTGTAAGAGAAAAGAATCAGGAAATAGTGAGCGCAAGTGCTAAAGAACAATCATTTATAATTAACTAAAGCCAAGAGGAAATGTACATTGAACCTACAGATACATCCTCAAACGTACCAATATCCGGATCTCATCTCAAAGATTGAGCAGGGTTTTGTGAAGATCCCGGCTTTTCAACGTGATTTCGTGTGGTCTATGGAAAAGACACTGTTTCTAATCGATTCGATTTCTCGACGTTATCCGATTGGGATGTTTCTCTTTTGGCAATCTTCAGACTATATCAACTCCCTGCGAAATATTGGTAATCTAAACATTGAAGATCCACCAAAAGGACATCCAGTACAATACATACTAGATGGTCAACAGCGAATCACGTCGCTGTTTGTAGCTCTCAAAGGTGCCCAGATAAACGGCTACGCTTATCATATCTGTTTAGATCTGGACTCGACGCCGGAGAACGAAGAGACATTCTTCGCTCGGGAACCCGACGGTAAGCGATTCGTTTTGTTATCGGATTTGTTAGGTGATAATTACGGAGACTTGTACGCCTCACTTACCCAAGAGCGTCAGAGACGATTTAATGAAGTCCGCGACACGTTTCGCAATTACACGTTCTCCGTTACCCGTGTCGAGGGCGGAGACCTTGACATTGTTTGTGATCTATTTGATCGTATCAACAACACTGGTACTGAACTATCTGTCTTTGATCTTCTCGTCGCACGAACTTGGTCACCTCCTGATGAATCAAGAGGGATTAAAGGGTTTGATCTACGGCAATCCTTTGAACATCTCACGGACGACCTCTCCAGAGTAGGGTTCGACGAAATTCCTGAGCCTGTGATGGCACAATTGGCAGGCGCAATTATCAAGTCGGATTGCTCTCGCAAAGGGATATTGACCATCAGACGTAAGGAAATGCGAGAAGCCTGGCCAGATCTGGTCAAGAGTATCCGCAGTGCTGTTGACTTCATCCGAAAAAAGATCCGTGTCAAAGCATCACGATTACTGCCGTATCCTTCCTTGTTGGTGCCATTCTCTTACTTCTTTTTTAGAAACAAATTTCGAAATCCAAATGGCCGACAGTCAGCTTGGCTGACACGGTATTTCTATGCCAACGGATTTGCTCAACGGCTTTCTTCGGGTACCCAGTCTAAGCTCACAGAGGATATCCATATCATTGACGATCTGGTCGCTAATCGTCCTCCGACATTCGCCGTACATTTATCAGTAAGTGCCCAAGACATTCAAGCGACGGAACTTCGGATTGGAAATGCTTACTGTAAAAGTGTGCTGTGCCTTCTGGCTGCAAAACGACCGCTTGATCTGCGCGATGCTTCCGACGTCATCTTAGACAACCAATATCTTCAGCGGGCAAATAGCCGTCACTTTCACCACATCTTTCCCAGAGGGTACCTACGGGGGAAGCTGGGTGCCGAAGAAGCCAATTCCGTGGCCAACATAGCGTTAATACCGGAGGATTTAAATCTAAAAATTGGTGCCAAAGCACCAAGTAATTATCTTGATCAGTTTAAATTTGATAACGACAAGTGGGACGATACACTGAAGTCACATGGGATTATGGGGGACACACGTAAGGCTTTGGATGACGATGAATTCTTGCCGTTCCTTCAGAAGCGTGCGAAGACTTTGTCGAAGCTTGCCAAAGCCGTTCTCACTCCCTAGTTCTGAGGTGATACATCAGTCGGCCAAACCCAATGGATAAAGAATAGGAAAAATAATACATCAATCTGCATTGATGGTAGAGTATTGCAATGGTCAAGCGGATTTATGATTATACTACTGGTTACAGCACGGGTTCATCATATACTCATTCAGAGAATTAGGTACTGATAAAATGACAAATAACTTCCAGCGTGAAGGATCATCTAGCAACTCCCATGTTGGGAGAGATTTTGAAGAGGCTGCAATTGGTGTACTGGCCGAGTTTGGTGTAAAAGTTCGAAAGAAATATCCTGTAGAGGTAGGAGTCTCTAATTTCAAAAAGCACCACGAATTTGACTTAGGTGCAGATCATCCTCCTACCATAGTTGAGTGTAAATCTCACAGATGGACAAAAGGAGGATATGTCCCGAGTGCCAAACTGACTATCTGGAACGAAGCGATGTATTATTTTGCATGTTCACCACCTAAATTTCGTAAGATATTCTTTGTTTTAAAAGATGTGCGAGATAAAACAGGAGAGACTCTGTCTGAATATTACATTAAGAGATATTACCACTTAATTCCCTTTGGAGTTGAAATATGGGAGTTTGACGAAAAGATGAATGAAGCTGAGATCGTGTATGAAGCATCTCTTGATCTGCAATGAAGGCAGTGCATCGCGCGCTGAAGGTGTATTTTTGACAGATTTCGGAATGTTGGATGAACGCTCAAAGGATCTGTGAACTATCAGGTGCCGAGACGAGTTAGTCAGTGACCGATTTCCAATATCCAAAAAATATTATACGCTTAGATATTCGGCATGGTGAATAGATTACCCTTGACGCCATCCATAGGAAGATAAAATGAGCACATCGAGAATAACCATAACGTTGGATAAAGGGTTGCTCAAACGCCTTGATCATCTCGTGCAAGTGGCTCCTTACTCAAATCGTGACCGAGTGATTCAAGAGGCAGTTGAAGACAAGCTTAGAAAGGCGAACAGGGATGACTTTGAGAGGGAACTTGTCAAGTTAGATCCGCAATTTGAGCAGGAAATGGCAGATGAAGGGTTATGTGAGGATGTGCGGGAATTGATTGTCTTAACCAATTAATTGCGGGACAGTGATGAAAGAGTCCCCATTTCAGGACTTCTATGTGGTAATCTATGTACAATTTTAACTTTAACGTGCAGAATATTGAAGACGGTCAGGGCCTGGGTATTGCGCTGACCGGGATGATCATTGTATTCAGCGTTTTGACATTGATCAGCGTATTTATTGTAATATTGCCCAAAATATTGGCTGTTGTAGCAAAAAAATTTCCCGAATCTGCGGGACATCATGGCGTCCCCGTACAGACTGAAGATGATAACTCTGCACTGGCTGCCATTGGCTTTGTCATGCACATGAGGCGCACGGGAAAAACTTGACGCAACTGATCACAAGATTTTTCAGGTAACGAATGGATATATTTTACGATTTTTTGAACACAACTGGATTTGCCAACTTGAGTTGGGGCAATGTCATTATGATCGCAATTGGCATTGTGTTTATCCACCTGGCGATCACCAGAGATTACGAACCCCTGTTGTTGCTGCCAATTGGTTTTGGCATGATCGTGGGAAACATCCCCGCTATTCCGAGCATGGCCCTCGGCGTTTACGACGAGGGCAGTGTATTGCGCTATATTTACTTCGGCGTGACATCGGGCTTATTCCCGCCGCTGATCTTTTTGGGAATTGGCGCAATGACCGATTTCTCGACACTGCTCTCCAATCCCAAACTGGTACTATTGGGCGCAGCGGCGCAAATGGGCATCTTCCTGACCCTGATCGGTGCGCTATATCTGGGATTCTCACCATCTGAATCCGGAGCCATCGGAATCATTGGCGGGGCTGATGGACCGACAGCGATTTTCTTATCGGCCAAGTTGGCTCCTCATCTTTTGGGGGCCATCGCCATTGCCGCGTATTCGTACATGGCACTCGTACCAGTGATTCAGCCGCCGGTTATGAAGCTATTGACCTCCAGACGCGAACGACTGATTCGCATGCCCGAACCACGCAAACCCTCCAAGCGCGAACGCATCATCTTTCCGATAGCTGGCTTCTTGATTGCAACCTTAATTGCACCGGGCGCATTGACCCTGCTGGGCATGTTGTTTTTTGGCAACTTGTTAAAAGAGAGCATGGTCACAGACCGATTGGCAGAATCCGCACGCACGGCAATGGTCGATATAGTGACAATCTTGCTCGGTTTCTCCGTAGGCGCCAGCACAGAGGCACAGACATTCTTAACCTCTGATTCGCTTTTGATTTTTGGCCTGGGCGCGCTATCTTTTGCAGTCGCTACGGCAAGCGGCGTCCTATTTGCGAAGTTGATGAACGTGTTGACAAAAGAAAAAATCAATCCCCTCGTAGGTGCCGCAGGCGTATCGGCAGTACCCGATTCTGCGCGCGTCGTGCAGATGGTGGGTCAACAAGAAGATGCACATAATTTTTTGTTGATGCACGCCATGGCACCCAATGTAGCTGGCGTGATCGGCTCAGCTGTTGCCGCGGGCATCTTGTGGTCGGTACTGGTTCAGTAGGCTCGGCATTTGGCGAAGGATTTTAATTATGGCAAAGAAAAAAGTAATATTTATGAATACAGCATTTCGCGATGGCTTCCAGTCGGTCTATGGCGCGCGCGTGTTCACGCCCGACTTTTTACCCGCGGTAGAAGCCGCACGCGACGCGGGTATCGATTATTATGAAGCCGGAGGCGGAGCGCGATTTCAATCCCTGTACTTTTATTGCAATGAAGATGCATTTGCAATGACCGATGCTTTCCGAGAAGCTGCAGGGCCAGAGGCCAACTTGCAGACCCTGGCGCGCGGTGTGAATGTAGTCGGATTAGAATCGCAGTCGAGCGACATCATCAAGCTACACGCCGAATTGTTCAAAAAACACGGTATTACCACCATCCGCAATTTTGACGCCCTCAACGATGTCAACAACTTGATCTACAGCGGGCAATGCATCGCAGATGCGGGATTGCACCATCAAGTATGCGTGACATTGATGGAATTGCCCCCCGGCTGCACTGGCGCACACGACGCGGATTTTTATGAACAAACACTCCGCGAAATTTTAGATGCCGATATCCCATATCACTCGGTGTGTTTCAAAGATGCCTCAGGTACAGCCGTGCCGGCAAAAGTATATGAAACCATTAAACGGGCGCGTCAACTGCTGCCCGACGGCACATTTATCCACTTTCACACCCATGAAACGGCCGGGATAAGCGTACAGGCCAATCTGGCAGCGCTGGAAGCGGGAGCCGACGCCATTGATCTGTCGCTGGCACCGTGTTCAGGGGGCACCTGCCAGCCCGACATTCTGGTCATGTGGCACGCTCTTCGCGGCACAAATTACGATCTGGACATCGACATAGAAAAAGTTCGCGACGCCGAAGAAGTATTTAAAGAATGCATGGCGGATTACTTTTTGCCACCAGAAGCCACGGCGGTTGAACCCATGATCCCCTGGAGTCCAATGCCGGGTGGCGCGCTCACGGCCAATACGCAGATGTTGCGCGACAATGGCATCATGGACAAATATCCCGACATGATCAAAGCCATGGGCGACGTAGTCGCACGAGGCGGTTTTGGCACATCTGTCACACCCGTATCGCAATTCTATTTTCAACAGGCATTTAATAACGTGATGTTTGGACCCTGGGAAAGAATCGCCGAACCTTATGGGCAGATGGTACTCGGCTATTTTGGCAAAACCCCTGTGCCACCCGACCCCGAAGTTGTAAAAATCGCGTCAAACCAGTTGGAACTTGAACCCACAGATCAGCCGCCCCTTGAACGCAATGACGCCGATCCCGAAAAGGGAAGAGACGCCGCGAAGAAACTGTTGGACGCCGAGGGAATTGAGGCGACAGATGAGCACATCTTCATCGTCGCAACGTGCGGCGATAAGGGAATGGATTTCTTGAAAGGCGATGCCGAAATCGGCGTGCGGAAAATCGAAAAGCAGGACGACGCACCCGTGCCAGTTGCCGACGGCGCAGCAGAATATAAGCTACAGGTCAATGGCAAATCTGTGCGCGTGCAAATTGACGGCAACATCGCCACTGTAAATGGCACAGCTTATACAGTGGATATAGAAGATACGGTATCTACACAGGCACCAACACCCGCCAATGCCGAACCCGTAAGCGCGCAAATGCCCGGAAAAGTCATTCGGATTTTAAAACACGCAGGGGAGCAAGTCCAGGCGGGCGAAGCGATCCTCATTCTGGAAGCCATGAAAATGGAAGTCCAGATCACCTCTCCAAACGCGGGCACAGTCGTCGAAATGCCCGTCAGCGTAGGCGATCAAGTATCCAATGGTCAGACGCTTGCGATGGTGGGATAAAAAGAAGTATGAAGTATGAAGTAAGCCCAAGCTCTAAATCGCCGCGACATCGCCTGCCCAAATCTCTCTCACCTGACCATCTGGCCCGCGCAACAAAAGCTGGCCGCAGTCGCCAAACCCTGCGAGAACGCCCGTTTTTACATCATCGCCCTCGCCAACCGAAATCTCCTCACCGAGATAAACACAGCGATTCTCCCATGCTATGCGGAGAACTGGAAAACCCTCGCTTTCCCAGCGATCAATCCACGGAGCAGCCGTCGAAAGGATTCGCGCGAGCACCTGTTTGAGATCGTATTCGCGTCCCGTTTCAAGACGCATAGAAGTGACCGGACGGTCAATCAGCGCCGCGGTCGTCGCATCCATATTCACGTTGAGACCAATACCAATGACAATTGCCGTGCCATCGGGCTGTTTTTGGTCGCTACGCTCGAGAAGCATACCGCAAACTTTGGCACCGTCGATCAAAACATCGTTGGGCCACTTGGTTTGCGTACTGATGCCATAAGTTATCAGCGCATCGGATACGCCCAGAGCAATGGCAATAGGCAGAGAAGTCAGTTGGGAAAATGCAACTCTCGTAACGAGCAGAAAGGAAAACGTCAAATTCTCATTCGCCCGTGCGATCCATTGACGCTGGTAACGCCCGCGTCCAGCAGTCTGCTCCCGCGCAGCGATGACAAAGCCAGAAGAGAGCCTCTCACCTTTAGACAGACGCTGGAGAAGGTGCGTATTGGTCGAAACGAGTTGATCGTGCCATTCGGGCGTTAGAAAATTCATATAATAAAACCTGATCTCGTATGCTCAAGTCTATCTCATAGGACAGAACCCGTATATCTCTCCACCGCCGTATCTTGACAATAGAATGGAAATAACACATACTTCAAAAGGGCAGACGTAGAGGCAAATCTGTGTGTCTGCCCTCTTTCTTAGACATTTTAACAAAGGAGCCTGCTCATGAAAACCATTTTATTCGCGCTGGTATTGAGTCTATTGGTCGTCGCAATGCCATTGGCAGATCAGCCCAATTACAAGGGTCACGCGATTTCGATGTATGGCGACTTAAAATACGGGCCTGACTTCAAGCATTTCGACTATGCCAACCCCAACGCCCCCAAGGGCGGCACTGTAAAAATGAGTGCCGGCGGCACTTATGATTGCTTGAATCAATTCATCCTCAAAGGTGTGTCGGCTTATGGGTTGGGGTTGATTTACGATTCATTGGCAGAGAACTCCCGGGACGAGCCTTTTTCCGAATACGGTTTGCTTGCAGAGTCGATAGAAGTGCCGCCTGACCGTTCATGGGCACTCTTCACATTGCGCTCTGGGGCGCGATGGCACGACAGCAAACCCATTACTCCGGAAGATGTCGTTTTTACTTTTCAAACGCTTCAAACCAAAGGCCATCCTTTTTATCGCAATTATTATGCGGATGTAAAACAGGTTGAAAAGGTAGGCGATCGCCAGGTAAAATTTACATTTGGAGGAACGGACAATCGGGAATTGCCCCTCATTGTCGGGCAAATGGCGATCTTGCCCAAACACTATTGGGAAGGCAAAAATTTTGAAGAAACAACACTGGAACCGCCGCTCGGCAGCGGACCTTACAAAATTGAAGCACACGATCCCGGACGTTCAATCACCTATCGGCGCGTCGAAAATTATTGGGGTGCAGATTTGCCCGTAAAAAAGGGACGCTATAATCCGGACGTAATTCACTACGATTATTACAAAGACAGTACCGTAGCAACCGAAGCACAAAAAGGCGGCGAATTTGATTTTGCATTGCAAAACAACTCCAAATCGTGGGCAACCGCGTACGATATTCCGGCTGTAGCCGAAGGCAGACTAATTAAGGAATTAATCCCACATGAAAATGGCACCGGGATGCAGGGATTCTGGTTTAACACGCGACGCAGCAAATTTGCCGATCCCAAAGTGCGACACGCACTGGCTCATGCATTTGATTTTGAATGGACCAATACAAATTTGTTCTACGGGCAATACGCGCGTTCAACGAGTTATTATTCCAACACCGAACTCGCCTCATCGGGATTGCCTCAGGGGCAGGAACTCGAAATTCTGAAAGCATTTCGCGGACAAGTCCCTGAAGAAGTATTTACTGCGGAATACAAACCACCCACAACAGATGGATCGGGCAACATCCGCCAGAACTTGCGTGTGGCCGCGCGGATGTTAAAATCAGCAGGGTGGTCGGTAAAAGAAGGAAAACTCACCAACGATGCATCTGGCGAAACAATGATGATTGAATTTTTAATCAACAATTCGCCTGCCTGGGAGCGCATTGTGGGACCGTATATTCAAAACCTGGAGCGACTCGGCGTAGAAGCGGCAATTAAAATTGTGGATACATCGCAATATCAAAATCGCGTTCAAGAATACGATTTTGATGCTATTGTAAGCCTCAGAGGACAGTCATTAAGCCCCGGCAACGAACAGCGCGGTTACTGGACATCGGCAGCTGCGGATGAACCCGGTACGAGAAATTATGCGGGCATCAAAGACCCCGTCGTAGATGCGCTGATAGACCAGCTAATCAACGCACCCGATAGAAAAACCCTCGTGGCGACCACCCGCGCATTGGATCGCGTCCTCCTGTGGGGGCACTACGTAGTGCCGCACTGGCATATTCGCGCACACCGCGTGGTGTACTGGAACAAATTTGGCAAACCCGATATTTCGCCCAAATACATGCCGCAACCCGGGGGATATTTCCCCGACACGTGGTGGGTCGATGCTGCAAAAGAAGCGGCACTGAAGAAAAATTAAGTGTCATGGGATCCTATATTTTAAGACGCTTTTTGCTATTTTTTCCAACACTACTCGGCGTCATGGTGATCAATTTTTTGATCATTCAAGCTGCGCCTGGTGGACCTGTTGAGCAAGCCATTGCACAGATACAGGGCCATGAAGTAGATGCGTCTGCCCGCGTGGGCAGCGATGGAGGCGAACTATCATCCTCCCAAACCCAGCGGCAGCGCAGTGAGGGATCAACGAGTAAATACCGCGGCGCGCAAGGGCTTGACCCCGAACTCATCGCGGAATTGGAGCGGATGTATGGCTTTGACAAACCGGCTCACGAACGCTTCTATCAGATGATGGTGCGCTATTTGCAATTCGACTTTGGCGAAAGTTTTTATCGCGATCAAACCGTTGTAGATATCGTCATAGATAAAATGCCTGTGTCGATCTCCCTCGGCTTGTGGACGACATTGCTCGTCTATCTGATCTCGATTCCACTGGGCGTGACCAAAGCCGTGCGCGACGGATCCAAATTCGACGTATGGACCTCGGGCGTGATCGTCATAGGCAATGCCGTGCCGGGATTTATGTTTGCAATCTTCTTAATTGTATTATTTGCCGGTGGCAGTTATTTCGACATTTTCCCTCTGAGGGGATTGACCTCTCCCGAATGGGATCAGTTTGGCCTATTTCACAAAATCACCGATTATTTCTGGCACCTCGCACTGCCCATCGCATCCATGGTAATTGGTGGATTTGCCGGGCTGACCCTCTTGACAAAAAATTCGTTTCTGGACGAAATCAACAAGCAATACGTCATGACAGCGCGGGCAAAGGGATTGGAAGAGCGTCGCGTATTGTACGGGCACGTTTTTCGCAATGCCATGCTCATTGTGATCGCGGGGTTCCCCAGCGCATTTGTCAACATCTTATTCACAGGTTCACTACTGACCGAGATAATCTTTTCGCTCGATGGCCTGGGCCTCCTGGGCTATGAAGCCACAGTCAACCGCGATTACCCGATCATGTTTGCCACGCTTTACTTTTTTACCTTGCTGGGATTGGTGATGCAATTGGTAAGTGACCTGACTTATACACTGGTAGATCCGAGGATTGATTTTGAAAGCAGAGAAGTATAATACGCTCACCGAGCGCGAAGACCGATTTTTGGGCTTTCGAATTTCGAGCCTCACGCGCCGACGCCTGGACAATTTTAAGGCAAATCGACGTGGCTATTATAGCCTGTGGATATTTCTCGTCCTGTTCGGATTGAGCTTGCCCGCAGAATTTATCGCCAATGACAAACCCCTTTTGGTCCGACACAAGGGGGTGTTTTATTTTCCCGCATTAAAAGCCTATCCCGAAACAACTTTTGGCGGCGACTTTGAAACCGAAGCCGAGTACCGCGATCCATTTGTAAAAGAATTAATTGAAAAAGACGGATGGATCGTCTGGCCCTTGGTACCGTTTCGATACGACACAATCAACTACGAACTCAAACATCCAGCCCCTGCACCGCCTTCTATACAAAACTATCTGGGCACCGATGATCAGGCACGCGATGTAACTGCGCGATTGATTTACGGATTTCGGTTATCGGTCTTATTTGCCCTCGCGCTCACGGCATTCAGTTCTGTGGTAGGCATTGCAGCCGGCGCAGTACAGGGCTATTTGGGAGGATGGGTCGATCTCATTTTCCAAAGATTCATCGAAATTTGGGGCGGGTTGCCCACCCTGTTTATCCTCATTATTATCGCCAGCATTATTGAGCCGACGTTCTGGACGCTCTTGGTCATTATGTTGCTATTTTCCTGGATGCGCCTCGTCGGCGTAGTACGGGCCGAGTTCTTGCGGGCACGCAATTTTGATTTTGTACGCGCCGCACGCGCTCTGGGTGTCAATGACTTGACAATTATGTGGCGGCACGTATTACCCAATGCCATGGTGGCAACACTGACCTTCTTGCCCTTTGTACTCGTGGGATCTGTCACCGTATTGACCTCGCTGGACTTTCTCGGTTTTGGCCTTCCGCCCCCCTCTCCCTCGCTGGGAGAATTGCTCAATCAGGGCAAGCGCAATTTGCAGGCTCCCTGGCTGGGTCTATCTGGATTTTTTGTCCTGGCAATTATGTTATCGCTACTCGTATTTATCGGCGAGGCCGTGCGCGATGCATTCGATGTCCGCAAAACCCTGTCGCAAACGGAGGGCAAGAGCGCGTGAGCTTGTTAAATGTTCAAAATCTGGGCGTGCATTTTCAACTCGAAGACCAGGTCGTCGAAGCTGTGCGCGGCGTATCGTTTCACATTGAAAAAGGAGAAACCGTCGCGCTGGTAGGTGAATCGGGATCGGGCAAATCCGTCTCGGCGCTTTCTGTAATGCAATTGCTCCCCTATCCGCGCGCTGTACATCCACACGGTAGCGTACAATTTGACGGAGAGGAAATGCTGGACGCGCCGCAAGAGCGACTGCAACATCTGCGCGGCGACCGCATTGCGATGATTTTTCAGGAGCCGATGACCTCACTGAATCCGCTGCATACCATTGAGAAACAAATCGGCGAAACCCTGATGTTGCACCGCAAAATGACGCGAGAACAAGCGCGAGAACACACGCTAAACTTATTGCAAAAAGTACACTTGCCCGACCCCGAAACGCGCCTTAAATCGTATCCACACCAGCTATCGGGCGGTCAGCGGCAACGCGTGATGATCGCCATGGCCCTGGCCAATGAGCCGGATTTGCTCATTGCCGATGAGCCTACAACTGCGCTGGATGTGACGATTCAAGCGCAAATTTTGAAATTGCTCAAAGACCTGCAAGACGAATTTGGCATGGCGATTTTGCTCATCACGCACGACCTGACAATCGTTCTGCATGTAGCGGATCGCGTCTATGTAATGACCCAGGGGAAAATTGTAGAAGAAGGAGACACCGCGCGCATCTTCGAGCAACCGCAACACACCTATACACAAAAACTTCTGAATGCACAGCCAAAGGGAACAGCAACCGCGCTGAACGGATCGACACCCATCGTAGTCGAGGCAGATAATCTGAAAGTGTGGTTCCCCATTCAGCGGGGATTTTTGCGGCGAACCATCGGGCATATAAAAGCCGTAGATGGCATCTCATTAACTGTCCGCGCCGGGCATACCGTCGGCGTTGTCGGCGAATCTGGCTCGGGCAAAACAACACTGGGATTGGCCCTTTTGCGGTTGCTGAGCAGCCAGGGACCGATCCAGTTTAACGGACAGGGCATTCAGGGCCTGCCGAGCAAGACACTGCGCCCCTTAAGACGAGAGATGCAAATTGTTTTCCAAGACCCCTTTGGATCCTTAAGCCCCCGCCTATCGGTCTTTCACATTATCGCCGAGGGGTTGCGGGTTCACAACATGGGAGACAGCGATCACAAACGCCGGGACCTCGTAGCAGAAATAATGGATGAAGTAGGGCTTGAACCCGAAATGATGGATCGGTTTCCACACGAGTTCTCAGGCGGACAAAGGCAGCGCATTGCCATTGCGCGCGCCATGGTATTGCGCCCCCGATTTGTGGTCCTGGACGAACCCACAAGTGCGCTGGACATGACCGTGCAGTCGCAAATTATCGACTTGCTCCGGCGCTTGCAAAAAGACCACGATCTGGCTTATTTATTCATCAGCCACGATTTGCGGGTCGTGCGCGCACTGGCCAATGAACTCGTCGTCATGAAGGACGGCGTCGTTGTAGAACACGGCGCAACAGAAACCGTATTTGCAAATCCACAAACGGATTATACGCGAGAATTGATTACAGCAGCATTTGATATCGATGTTGTCGATGGGGAGGTCCAATGAATCAACTCGTCAATCAAAACGGTCAATCTCTTCCACTCACTTCACTAACAGAGTGGAAAGAAAAGCGCGCGAAAATTCTCGAATCAGCGCAGGAAATCATGGGTTCTTTACCAGGAGACGAAAAGCGATGTCCCTTCGCCGTGGATCTGGTAGAAGAAGTGGATTGCGGAACTTATATAAGGCGAATGATCACTTACGCCGCAGAATCCGGCGACCGCGCACAGGCGTATTTACTAATCCCTAAACAGGCTCTGGACGGGCGAGCGTGTCCAGCCGTCTTGTGTCCACACCCGACGCATGCGACATTGGGATACAAAACCGTCGTGGGATTGGGCGACCGCCCCAATCGGGCTTATGCCAGCGAATTGGCCGAACGCGGCTTTGTCACCATAGCACCATCCTATCCCATGCTGGCGGACTATTGGCCCGATATATTTGGCCTGGGTTATGAAAGTGGAACCCTGAAGGCGATTTGGGACAATATTCGGGCGATCGATTTGCTGGAAACACTACCGTATGTAAAACGGGGACCTGTCGGGGCAATCGGGCACTCACTGGGCGGGCACAATTCCGTTTATACCGCTGTTTTTGAACCGCGCATCGGCGTTGTGGTATCGAGTTGTGGACTGGATTCCTACATAGACTACAAAGACGGAAATCTCGCTGGATGGACGCAGGATCGGTACATGCCCAAATTGAAAAATTACGTCCATCGGCTGTGGGATATACCCTTTGATTTTCACGATCTAATCGCGGCTCTGGCACCCCGACCCTGTTTTATTGCCGCGCCACTGCGCGATAGCAATTTCAAATGGCAAAGCGTAGATGCCGTTGTCAACGCCGCCGCTCGCGTGTACGCCCTTTACGATGCAACAGAAAATCTGATTGTCGAACACCCCGATTGCGAACACGATTTTCCCAACGCCATGCGCGAACAGGCGTATCAATTATTTGAAAAACACCTCTGATGACTCGAGAGACCCCATGCAAAGCAAAGTCGCTGTCCTCCGCACATCGCCGCGTACAGTTTTTGAAGACTACCACCACCTGCTCAATCTGGCGGATTACCAGAATATAATTGCCAAAGAGGTGGAAACCGCGCTCAAGATCAACATTTCATGGCACTTTTTTTTCCCCGGGTGTTCCACAACACCGTGGCAACTCGATGGTGTTATCCGCGCCATGAAACGGGATGGCTACGATCCCAACCTCATTCACGGCTGCCACAATCGAACCGTGGTCATCGACGCGCGTTTGGGCGAAAAAGAAAACAAACACCTCCCCGTCATCGAAGCGCACGGCTTAAAAAATATACATCTCTACGAAGGTGAAGAATGGATCAACGTACGCGATGCCGTCGGCGACCTCACCTCAAAATTTCTCTGCCTGAACGAAGTCTATCCCAAAGGTTTTCACATTCCCAAACGCTTTATCGATGAAAACATCATCCATTTCCCCACCGTCAAAACCCACGTCTTTACCACCACCACAGGCGCCATGAAAAATGCCTTTGGCGGTCTGCTCAACGAACGTCGCCACTGGACGCATCCCGTCATACACGAAACCCTCGTCGATCTGCTCATGATACAAAAGAACATCCACCGCGGTGTCTTCGCAGTTATGGACGGCACCTTTGCAGGCGATGGTCCCGGTCCGCGTTGTATGATCCCCCACACCAAAAACGTCATCCTCGCCAGTGCCGACCAGGTCGCCATTGACGCAGTCGCCGCCAAAATGATGGGATTTGACCCACTTTCAATCAAATACATCCGCATGGCACACGACCTCGGCCTCGGATGCGGAGACCCCTCCCAAATCGAAATTGCGGGTGATGTGGACGCCGCAGAAGAAAATTGGGACTTTGTCGGCCCGTACAAAAAAATGACCTTTGCCTCTAAAATGCAGCACAAAATCTACTGGGGGGGCCTCAAAAAACCCATCGAATGGTCGCTCAAAACCATCCTCGCACCCTGGGCTTATATGGCTTCAGTGCTCTACCACGACAGCTTCTGGTATCCTTTCCACGCGAAAAACAAAATGCAAGATGTACTAAACAGCGACTGGGGCCGCCTCTTCCGCAACTGGGAACACCTCACCCCCGACGCACAGGGCTTTCCCGATGTGGGCGGCACCTCTACCAAACTCAAAAAAACGAATCTGCAAGCCTTATGGAATTCGCTCGGCATCTTGCGCGATTGCATTGTCGAAGCCCCTGAGTTCATCCACTCCCGAAAAAAATCAGCACAATAAGAATAATAGGCGAATGATTTTTGCGATCATCCGCCTATTCTAAGCAATGGGAAAGCTATTCAAATCTACCACTTGATAAAACAAACACTACAGACAATATAGCTACAAATAATCGGGAAATTCAACCTCTAAAAATCGTTTTGGAGAGCCTATCAAAATATCTTTATACTTCTCGATATTGAGAAGATCATCGTCTCCAGAAATAATCCACTGAACCTTTCCTGCAATAGCACAGGCTATCACATTATCATCATCTGGATCTCGTTCTACAATACCACTTACACTTACGGGATCGTAAAGTTCAACCTGTTTCAATACTTCCTGCATCAACTCTGGCACACTGCTTTCTCGTGCAACCAGAATTGACGAAAATTTATCACGCCCCAACACCTCTCGGAGTTCTTTGACAAGAACAGGCGAGATAACGGCTTTTATCTTCCCGTTCTCAATCAATTTCAAAAGTTGATTCGGTAAGCCTGTCCAGAGCAGTGCCGAAATCCAGACACTGGTATCAAGCACCACGTGTATCGCATTTTTCTTTTCGATAAGCATGAACCTCGTCGGCAATCTCACTTAATGGAGGTTCTACAAGGATTGGTCCTCTCAGGGCGATTTGGGAGAGTGATGCTGTTTTTTTTTGCTTTACAATCAGCGTATCACCCTCTATAAAAGCTGTCAGGTTTTCGCCATTTTCAATCCAGCCCTTCATTTCCTCAGGCAAAATCAGCTTATCATCAATGACTTTAACAGCATATTCCATAGAGATTGTCCTTTAAAAAATACAGAGCATAATATTCTTTTTCAAAAATATACAACTCTGTCTTGAATGTCAATCTGTGATCCCCGATTGATTTTCCCTATATCACTACTTGTACTCTGACTTCCATGACCAAAATCATTCACCGCCTGTTCCGCAATAAACTACCGGAACAGAACATCGCAAAAATCGAACCGCTCTCCGAAACTCGGGCGCACGCAGTCTGGAAAGTCACGACTGACCGCTCGGTATTTGCGGTAAAACACCACATCTTTGCATCGCTCACGCGCGGCAAACCATACCACTTACTCGCCGTTGAACAAAAGGTTACAGACCATCTCCTCGCCAGCGGCGCCTCGGTCCCCCGCATCATCGCAATCGACCACGATCTGGTCATATACGAATGGTGTGGCAATCACACCCTCGACGACATCTGCCAGACCGCTGATCCCGGACCATTCGCACACAGCGTCATCAACACCCTTTGTGCCCTTGAAAAAGCGTTTTACAAACACAGCGCCAAATTCATCCCGCACATCGCGCCCGGATGTAGCGCAGATGACTTGCGAGAACAGTGGCACAACACCACCCAATCACTCACTGAAACGCTTCCCGCACTCGTACGCGACCCCAGTGCCCCAGATCTTCTATCGACCTGGGAAACCCTCATAAACGAACTTATCCAAGCACCGCCAGTACTCGGCCCAACCGACTACAACGCCCGCAACATCGCGTGTCCAAATCCAGAAACAGCAACAGTTCTCGAACTCGCCAAAATTGGCTATGACTGGCCCGAACGTCGCCTGATACAATACACCACATCACTCGGCGCGCACAATCCCCGCGGCCGCATCATTGGCCTTCTCACACCATCGCTTGCGCGGCACTACGCCCATTTTGCATCAAAATTGTACTTGACTTCAGCCGAGATCATCCTCCTGCGCCTCGATGCACATCACCTCATCTATCACCTCTTCGCAGCCCATATATGCCTGACAACGCCCCCCTGGCAAAATATCAAAACCCGCATAGCACAGCATAAAAGCCAGATAGCCTATCCCCTATCCGACCACCCTCTGATAAACAAATTCCGTGCGTATTTTGAAAAAAAATAAAGGCGATCCCATTTCCCGGGACCGCCATTCCTATCCGCTACAACCTGCCCTGCACCTACGCAATATTTACCACCCGCTCAAAAATCTCTCGCGTCTGTGCCATATCGTTTTGCAAAACATCCTCAAACACCTCAGCCGTATCAAACCCCATCGCCCGGGCCACTGCTGTCAACGCCCGGTCTTCAGTGGGCAAGTGGGTGCGTGCCTGCTCGTCTTGGCGCCTGATCACTTTTTCTACAGTACGCAAAAACACATACGCTTGCTGAAGACGTTGTGCGTCTTCAGCCTCCAAAAACCCGCCTTCTACCAATCTTCTCAGTGCCTCAAGCGTATTGGCACTGCGCAACTCTGGATGATCTTTGGCGAACTTCAACTGCAAAATTTGTGCAATAAACTCAATATCTACAATCCCTCCCGCATCTGTTTTGATACTCACCACTTTACGGGATCTTTGCCCATCTTTGCGCTCCATCTTCTTGCGAATATCCAGCATTGTATCCACTTCTTCATCCGAAAACCCGCTATCCACAATAAAAGGCTCAAACAAATTCAGCAGCTTTTCTCCCAGAACCGCATCGCCAGCGACAATCCGGCTGCGAGACAGTGCCATGCGCTCCCACGTTGACGCGCGCGTCTCCAAATAGCGACCATAAGATTCCAAAGACAGTGCCAAAAGTCCGCTTGCCCCCTCGGGACGCAACCGCGGATCCACTGGATAGAGTTTTCCCTGAGGCGTATTCTGCTCCAGCATCGCGATCATCTGCTGTGCCAGATCGATAAAAAATTGCAAATTCCCCTGCGGCCTCGCGCCATCTGTTTCGCCATCTTCGCCATATACAAATACGATATCCAGGTCCGAACCAAAGCTCAATTCGCTCCCACCCATCTTGCCCAGCCCCAGCACCACAAACCCGACCTCCTCGCCGCTGCCATTGCGCGGCACCCCGCGCTTTTCAACCAACCGTGCATAAACCACCTCATAAACCACCTGCACAACCGCATCGGCCAACATCGTCAGCGCCTCAAATGTTTCAAACGTATCGGTCAAACCCACGAGATTGCGCGTACCAAAGCGCAGCAACTCGCGATTTTTTACAGCATTTATCCCCCCCGCCAATTCGGGCGTATCGCCATACCGCTCAACCTGTGCGCGAAACTGTTCACGCAAAGCGTCCATACCCGGACTGAGATGCAAAACCTCTGCTTCTGGATCCAGATACAAAACCTCTGGGCGAACCAGCCAATCCAGCAATCCGGGGTTACGCCTTATCACCTGCACCAGAAATTGGCTGCCAACACACAGCGACAACATCAATTGGCGAAACCCCTGATTGGAAGCCAAAATTCGGAAAAACATATCGCCCGCGCCATAAGCAGACACCAGACTCTCCAGATTGCTCAACCCCTGGTCGGGATCGGCTGAATCCTGAAGTGCTTGCATCAATGCCGGTGCCAGTTCTGTAAAGCTCTGACGCGCCCGTGTGCCCCGAATCCTCGGCACATGCCCAAAAGCCAGATAAATGAGATTGCGATGCGCCTCGCCCGGTCGATCAAACCCAATATCTTCTAACAACCCAATAGCCTCTGCATCGCCGATTTCCATATTTACCAGCGCACCTATGGAACGCCCCTCGCTTTCTCGCGCCTCCGTAAAGACCTGGGCATACACTTCCTGCACAGCCTTCAAATGGGCATTCAGCATTTTGCGATACGCCTCAGCAGATCCCATATCCATCGTGCGTGCCAATACGCCCTGTTCATCCTCCCCTTCGGGCAGCGAATAATCACTGCGGTTGTGCATCATCTGCAAACGGTGTTCCAAACGCCTGAAAAATACATAAGCATCCCTTAGCTGATCGGCCTCCTTACCCGACAGCGCAGATACCCGTTGCAACTGCCGGATAGCCTCGAGCGTGTTATCTGACCGCGCATTCTCGTGTATGCGCCCCACCAACAATTGCAAACATTGCACTATAAACTCGATATCCCGGATGCCACCCGAGCGCAACTTCAAATGCGTTTCGCGCTGCCCCTTACTTCCAATCTGATCTTCAATGCGCGCCTTAATGCGGTTGATCTCCATTGCCGGACTGGTATCAAAATAGCGCGGATAGACAAAGGGTTCTACCATCTTTAAAAATCGCTGTCCCAGGTGTTCAGACCCGGCACAACAACGGGCTTTAATCAGCATCTGTCGCTCCCACAATTCGCCCCGCCGCATATAATAGCCCTCATATCCGGCAAGAGGCATCACGAGCGCGCCAGCCGCGCCATCGGGACGCAGGCGCATATCCATGCGATACAAAAATCCCTCTGGCGTCACTTCTGTTGCCGCACGCACAATTTGCTCACACAATCGGGAGAAAAACTCCTGATTGGTCACAGACCGTTCACCATCCGTATTGCCCTCGGCGCTATAGACAAACATCAAATCGATATCCGAACTAAAATTGAGCTCCATACCGCCCAACTTGCCCAACCCAAAAATAGCAAACTCCACGGACTGTCCATCGCCATTTCGCGGCATACCATAACGCGCTTGCAGATCGGGCAGCAAGATATCAATCAGCTTTTGCAAACACACATCTGCCAAAATCGACAAATCAGCCGCAACATATTGAATGGCGCGCCCACCGGCCAGATCGCCCACACCAATACGCAACAACTCGCGTCGCGCACTTCGCCGAACAGCATTGAGTTTGTCTTCGCGCGTATCCACAGCCTCGACAGCCCGATCAAAAGACGCCATCAATTGTTCTTTCTCACACGATTGTGCAATGCGATCCGGAGCATCTGACAACCAGTCAAAAATATCGGGGTCGCGTACCATCATATCGGCCATAAAAGGACTACCGCCCAAAACGTACAGCAACATGCGACACAAATCGGGATACTCTTTGAGCAGGTGCAAAAACGACACGCGACTGGCCTGCACGATGCGCACAAAATTATGCAGCGCCATATCGGGGTCGGGCGCATCGATCAACGCCTGAAAAAAATCATTGGAAAGTTGACCATCAGCCTCTAACTCGGACAATTCCTCGAGATTGTGCAACGCGCGTTCAACATCACGAAATCCCGCCTGTGCAAGCGCGTTTTGTGCGTCGGATGTGTCAAAATTAAAAATGTCCATGATGGATATCCAATACGACGGGCGAAAGATCTTTCGCCCCTACAATCATCTGCGTTCATCTGCGTCATCTGCGGATCACAACGCCGCTTCTCCCGTCTCCCGCGTGCGAATGCGGATCGCTTGCTCAACGGTACTCACAAAAATTTTTCCATCGCCAACTTCACCTGTGGTGGCGGTTTCTAAAATAGCTTCAATCGCATTTTCCAACTCGTCGTCGGCGACCACCAGTTCAATTTTGAGCTTCGGCAAAAAATCCACGTGATATTCGCTACCTCTGTAAAACTCCCGATGTCCTCGCTGGCGGCCAAACCCCCGGTATTCGCCAACCGACATCCCCACCAATCCCAATTCCGTAAGTGCCTCCTTGACTTCATCCAGCTTAAACGGCTTAATAAATGCCTCAATTTTTTTCATTACAACCTCCAAAACGCAATGTTGACACCAAAGAAAAAAATCTCTATCCTGTGCCCATCCAAAAATCACCACAAATACTCAAAAAAGGAAACGCTATGCCTGTTACGAGATTATCGGAAACCACAGCCGAAGAATTTCCCTGGGGCACCCTCAACTGGCTCATGGGCCAGGCCATTGATCCCGATGCCAAACAGACCTTTGGCATGGCCGTCATTCAACCCGGCCAGCAGAATCCACCGCATTACCATCCCAATTGCGAAGAAATCCTCTACGTCGTCTCCGGAACATGCGAACACACGTACGGCGACGACAGCTATCAGCTCAAACCGGGCGATAGCATTCGGGTTCCCGCTGGCGTGATCCACCACGCGATCAACAACGGCGATGAGCCGCTACGCGCAATCATCTCCTTTTCATCGGGCGACCGTCAAACCGTATTTCTCGAATAGGCAAACAATGACTATTCGAGCCATCATCTTCGACATGGACGGTACACTCACAGAATCGTACATCAACTGGCCGGAGTTGAGATCAAAAATCAATTGCCCACCCGAAAAAACCATCATCGAACACATCGACAAATTACCCGCAACACAACGCAAACAGGCCAATGATATCCTTCTCGAAAAAGAATGGGAAGCAGCACAACACGCCGCCATTCGCGCTGGTGCAACAGAACTCATCGACGCATTACGAGCGCGCAACTACAAAATCGGCCTGGTCACCAACAACCACGGCGCCGCCATGCACCGTGTGATCAACCGACTCAATCGCGCCTTTGATGTCGCCTTCAGCCGCGACGACGGTCCCATAAAGCCCAGCCCCTACCTCATCCACAAAACGCTCCAGGCCCTCGACATTCCCCCAAACGAAGCCATAAGCATAGGCGACAGCCGCTACGACCTCATGGCCAGCGCCGCCGCCCGCGTGCGCTGTATTCACTTCACCGGTGGCGCGTCCGACTTCGCGCACGATCTTCAAGTCGCATCACTATATGCGATCATACCGATCCTGGACCGGCTTTAACAGACGCCAACTTTTCCGCGCACATTCGGATGCGCGCCAGAGCCTTTTCGATATTTTCTACAGAATTCGCGTAAGAAAACCGCAAATAATCCTCGCCGTATTCCCCAAAACCCGACCCCGCCAGACACGCTACGTGTCCCTCATTCAAAATCACATCCGCGACTTCCGCAGACGACTTGCCCAATCCCATAATATTTGGAAATGCGTAAAAAGCGCCCTCGGGCATCGGGCATGTAATCCCATCAATCGCATTCAACCCCTCTACAATAATCGCACGCCGTTTGCGAAACGCAGCCATCATGTCCTCAACTGCATCCTGCGGACCCTTCAATGCAGCCACAGCCGCCATTTGCGTAAACGCAGCCGTACACGAATTGCTATTGACCATCAACCGATCAAAATGCGGCACGAGATCCATCGGCATCACACCATAGCCAATGCGCCAGCCCGTCATCGCATACGTCTTGGAAAACCCATCGAGAATAATCAACAAATCGGCCATACCCTCACACGCCGAAATACTGTAAAACGCATCGCCATAGACCATCCGGGAATAAATCTCATCGGACAACACGGGAATCTGATGCTCGACCGCCACCTCGGCAATCGCCTTCAAATCACCTTCTGGAATCACACCTCCCGTGGGATTTTGAGGTGAATTTAGAATAATCAGCTTTGTGCGTTCCGTCACCAGATCGCGCAATTGATCCGCATTCAGGCTAAACCCGCGATCCTCCGTCAAAGGCACAGGCACGGGCTTAGCACCCGCAAAGCGAATCACCGACTCGTAAATCGGAAAACCCGGATTCGGATAAATCACCTCATCACCATGCTCTGCCAATGCGAGAATGGAATAAAACATAATCGGCTTGGCACCTGGCGTCACCACCACCTGATCGGGATGCACGTCAATCTGTCGCGTAGTCGAAATCTCTTCGGCTATTGCCTCGCGCAACTCGGGCAATCCCACGGGCGGACCGTAATGCGTAAACCCATCTGCCAGTGCTCTTTGCCCCGCCTCGACAATATGCGCGGGCGTATCAAAATCCGGTTCGCCAATTTCCAGATGCACCACATCGTGTCCCATAGCTTCCAGCGCACGCGCCTTTACCAGCACCTCAAAAGCAGACTCCGTACCCAACAGCGACATGCGATCAGCAGTATTCATCATCTCACCTTACCGAATAACAATTGCGTGTGCAACTTCGGGACCGTGTACCCCCAGCGTCAGCCGCATTTCAATATCTGCGGTTCGGCTTGGTCCAGAAATAAAAGTCGCCGTTGCATTCTCGGGATGGTCCAGATAAAACTGGCGCAACGGCGCGGCGGCATCCCTCAAATTCTCCAGCAACGTACTCGCCTTAAAAATACCGATATGTACGCGGGGCAACGTCGAAACAAGACGCACGGCATCATCCAGAGCAAACTCCACGAGACTTCCCGACTCTGCCACCGCAAAAACCGCCCAGGACACCCCCACCTCGGCAGCATCAATCGCGTGGGGCAATTCGGAACTGTCAAAGGGTGGCAGATGCACATCAATCCCCGCATCCACACACGCGCGTTCAATAGCATCGTCTAACCCATCGGGCAACTCGGCAAACACAACCCGCTTACAACCGACCTCCCTGAGCACACTGACCACAATGGGCGCAACCGCATCAGCATTCTCAGCCACATGCGCGATACCGGACAAAGACGCGTACTTTTCGACAAAAGCATCAATCAACTCATCACTCATAATCCACCTATCAATAGAAGTTTAAAAGACATTCAAATTAACGCGAAATACCTTTTGACGCAAGTACACATACGGAGTACTCCGCTACTTTACCCTTTACCCTTTGCACTCTGCACTTTATCTTATCCCCATTCCGCACGCACTATCCATTGTACACTGGAAACTATCATGCACTCTCCAATACGCATCGCACAAATCGGCCTCGGGCCACTCGGCCAGATGCTCACCCCATATCTGGCAAAACGATCAGGCATTGAAATCGTCAGTGCCGTTGATATTGACCCATCCAAAACAAATCGTGACCTGGGCGAAGTGAGCCAATGCGACCAACCCCTCGGCATAGCCATCACCGATGATCTCGACAAGGGCTTGACCGACGCAGACCTCGCCGTAGTAACAACCGTATCAGAACTCCAACGCATCGCCCCCACATTAAAAGCAATTATCGACCAGGGCGTCAACATCGTCTCAACCTGTGAAGAACTGTCTTATCCCTGGACAACACACCCCGAATTATCCGCAACCATCGACACCTGGGCAAAAGAACGCGAAGTCTCAGTTCTCGGAACCGGCATCAACCCCGGTTTTCTCATGGACTTCTTGCCCACAGCGGCCACAGGCGTGTGTCACACCGTGCAATCCATTCGCATAGAACGCATCCAGGACGCCTCCGCGCGCCGTCTCCCCTTTCAGCAAAAAATAGGTGCTGGCCTCACAGTTGAAGAATTCCAGAGCCTCGTCGCCCAACAAAAAATCCGCCACGTCGGCCTCACCGAATCCATGCACATGATCGCCGCGCGATTGGGATGGCAACTCGACCACACCGAAGATATTATAGAACCCGTTCTCGCAGAACCGGGACATTGTGCAGGCGTACTACAAACGGGACGGGGATACCACAACGGAAGAGAAGTCCTCACCCTCATCTTCAAAGCCGCCGTGGGACAACTGATACACAATGGCGACTCAATCGAATCCCAGGAGCGCATCCAGATCAATGGCACGCCCGCTTATGACCTCATCATACCCGGCGGCATCAACGGCGACATCGCCACCTGTGCGGTCATCGCCAATGCCATCCCAATAGTCGCTTCTGCCGCGCCCGGGCTGCGCACCATGATCGACATCCCCCCACTCTCCTGCGCCCAATAAATCCCTGAGGGATAAATGCCACCTCTTCTAAGCGATTTTGACCTGCACCTGCACAGCGAAGGCAATCACCATCACATCTACGACTGCCTCGGTGCACATCCCACAGAAAAAGGCGTGCATTTTGCCGTATGGGCACCCAACGCCCGGCGCGTAAGCGTGGTTGGCGACTTCAACGCCTGGAACGGATGCCAGCACCCCATGCAAAACAGGGGCAGCACGGGTGTATGGGAACTATTCATCCCCGACCTGACGCCGGGCACCATCTACAAATACGAAATCAAAACCCAAAACGGCGATATCTTTACCAAAAGCGACCCCTATGCCTTCTGCATGGAACACCGTCCGCGCACAGCCTCTGTCGTGTACCAGCCCGACGACGCCCTGTGGTCCGATACTGACTGGCTACAAACCCGCCAGAAAAGAGACCCATACACAGAACCAATCGCCATATACGAAGTACACCTCGGATCCTGGCGGCGCAACCCGGATGAAGACAACCGATCGCTCACCTATCGCGAACTCGCGCATGAACTCGTCGAATACGTCCTCGAAATGGGCTACACCCACATCGAACTCCTCCCCATCATGGAACATCCCTTAGACGAATCCTGGGGATATCAGGTCACGAGCTATTACGCGCCAACCAGCCGATTTGGCACGCCAGATGATTTCAAATATCTCGTCAACCACTGCCACATCCACGGCATAGGCGTCATCCTCGATTGGGTACCCGCACACTTCCCAACAGACGCGCATGGACTCGCCCAATTCGACGGTTCGGCCCTGTACGAACACGCCGACCCGCGGCAAGGAACACACCCCGATTGGGGCACTCTAATTTTCAATTACGGACGCAATGAAGTGCGCAATTTCCTCATTGCCAATGCCCTCTTCTGGATCGAAAAATACCACATCGATGGCTTGCGCGTCGATGCGGTTGCCTCCATGCTCTACCTCGATTACTCGCGCAAAGAAGGCAAATGGATCCCCAACCAGTATGGCGGCAGGGAAAATTTAGACGCCATCGCCTTTATGCACCAGCTCAACACCCTGATCCACGAAAAATTTCCGGGCGTCTTGATGATCGCCGAAGAATCGACCTCGTGGCCCGGCGTCTCCCGCCCCGTTTATCTGGGCGGCCTCGGCTTTGGATTCAAATGGAACATGGGCTGGATGAACGACACCCTGTCCTACATCTCTAAAGAACCGATCCACCGCAAATACCATCACGACAACCTCACCTTTGGCCTCGTCTATGCCTTTCACGAAAACTTCATCCTCGTACTCTCCCACGACGAAGTCGTCCACGGCAAACGCGCCCTCATCGACAAAATGCCCGGTGACCGCTGGCAAAAATTCGCCAATCTGCGCGCCTTTTACGCTTTTCAATACGCCCATCCCGGCAAAAAATTGCTCTTTATGGGCGGAGAACTCGGCCAGTGGCAAGAATGGAACTCACAGGAAAGCATACACTGGCACCTGCTCTCAGAACCCGACCACGCGGGCCTGAAGCGCTTTACGAGAGACCTCAACACCCTCTATCGGGGAGAACCTGCACTCTACGAACAGGACTTTGACCCCGAAGGCTTTGAATGGATCTCGCTTCACGACGCCTCAAACAGCGTCCTATCCTTCCTGCGCCGCGCGCGATCACACGATGCCCCTTTGATCTTTGCCTGCAACTTTACCCCCGTCCCAAGAGAAAACTACCGCATCGGCGTACCCACCCCAGGCACCTATCGCGAACTCATCAACAGCGACGCCAAACGCTATGGCGGCAGCAACATGGGCAATCTCGGCACCGTTCAAACCGAACCCCTCGCAAGCCACGGTCATCCGCAATCCCTACAAATCACCCTTCCCCCACTCGCTGCCGTCATGTTTAAGCCTGAGTAAACGATATACATGTTCTCCTTGCACACTAAGCATAACGTTAGTAAAATATCGACAGAGGAAACTATATTGGGCTGATCTCTGTACTGTTTCAACCAATCTCTCCCCACAGTATCTCTTTCGTCATATAAAATTTTAATGTGGCTCCATACTCATAATTTGGGGGATACAATGTCCAGGGGTGCGAACTTTCAGATCGCAGATGTAATGCTATTTAACCAGGATGTTTTGGAATTATATGATAACTGGAAAACGCCAGATGTGATTGTTTCTGATGGAGGTTATGGCGTATCCGGCTTTAAGAAAGATGCCAAAGAGCCTTCAACACTAACAACCTGGTATCAACCACACATTCAAGCCTGGTCCCAACATTCCAAGCCCGGTACGACACTCTGGTTTTGGAATACAGAAATCGGATGGGCTACTGTACATCCTCTGTTAGAACGCTCTGGATGGGACTATGTGTGCTGCAATATTTGGAATAAGGGCATACAGCATATAGCTGGAAACTGCAATCTTCCAGCTCTAAAAGGTTTTCCAATTGTCACAGAAGTCTGCGTACAATACGTCAGGCGTCCAGAATTTCAAGTTGACGACCAGATATTGACCTTGAAGAGGTGGTTGCGATTTGAATGGGAGAGAACCCAACTCCCTTTATACAAAACCAATCAAGCATGTGGCGTGGCCAATGCTGCAACACGGAAGTATTTTACAAAAGATCATCTATGGTACGCACCACCCCCCGAACTTTTTGCAAAGCTGGTATCCTATGCCAATCAACACGGTGAGGAAAGTGGTAAACCTTATTTTTCCGTGGATGGAAAAAAACCGCTTACCCAAAAAACATACGAACATTTTTTTGCGAAATTTAAAGGCAAATATGGTATAACCAATGTCTGGGAACACCCTCCGCTTCACAATAGTGAAAGAGTCAGATTGCCAGGATCGTCAAAATATGCCCATCTAAATCAGAAGCCGCTAAAAATAATGAAAATGCTATTGGAAGTATCGTCTGAGCCTGGTAGCATTATTTGGGAGCCATTTGGAGGCCTATGTACTGCTGGATTGGCTTCATATCTTACCGAAAGACACGCTTACTGCGCCGAAATTGACAGTGAAATTTACCTGATTGCAGTTGATCGAATAAAGTCACATTCCGTACCACTCCTTGACATACCAGCAAAAAATAAGGCAAACAGAGGAGCCGTAGATGCCTATGCTTGATGTTCCGATAAAAATTGACCCAGATCCCGAATGGCCCCACTTCAAGATGTGGGAGCGAATAGATGATATTATCTACTCAATTCCCGCTTACTTCGAAACAGAATTGCTCATAAAAGGAATCAATGTCACTGAAATATTTTCAGTGGGAGGCGCGTTTGCTTCAGTTGTCGAAAACCAGGTTGTAGATATACTCAATAGTTTGCGAAATATATGGGATCCAGAAAGCGAATATGCTGATTATGCATTTGTCAGACAATCTCAGACTTTTCCCGATGTTTTGCTGAGAAGTCTTCGAGATGAAAATGAGATACTATTCGGTATTGAACTCAAATCCTGGTATGTGCTCAGCAAAGAAGGTGAACCGAGTTTCAGGTATCAGGTGACGCCTGACGCATGTGCCACTGCTGATTTCATTGTTATTATTCCCTGGCTATTGTCAGAAGTAATTTCTGGTACACCCAAACTGCTGATTCCTTACAAAGAATCGGCAAGATTTGCGGCTGAGTACCGAAATTACTATTGGCAAAATTCACGCCAGGAGCGAGATGAAAATCCCAACATCCAAACACCACCTGAAGAGTATAGACATCCTTATCCGAGCAGCAAACAAGAATCGTCTGATAAAGCCGCAGCCGATAAGGGTGGAAATTTCGGCAGAATTGCCAGAGCGGGGATTCTCGATACATTCGTAAACAAGATCAAAGCCCTTGATTATTTGGGAATAAAAATTATCCATTGGATTATGTTTTTCAAGACGATTTCAGAAACCAGTACAGACGAACAAATCGGCAGAAGACTGCAAACACTAAAAGCTCAAATTCAGACCGATATGAGTGAATCTGAAAAAGATAGAAGGAGCTTTGAGTATAAAGAGTCGTTCTCTGATTTAGTGCAACAACTCGAAGATCTATGGCAAAAATCTTCGTGAAATGACCGCAGATTCATCTGATCTTCTGGTAGCTCGCACCACATGTTCAACGCCACTGTCTGCGATCTGAGCACCCTCAAAAAGATCAAACCCCAGATCATCCGCATCAATCTCCCCATCACCGCACAAAATCACTACCCGTTCAACCGCATTCTTCTGCATACGGATATTACCCGGAAACACCTACCGCTGGATCAACTTCTCCGCCTCTCTGTCATTGGTATATGGCACAAAATACCACACATTGCCACTGCGTGAGCGATATGCAAAATCAGGCCTGATAAAGTTGATGGGGAGTGATTGGCAAAACAGGGAGAATACAATGTGTAAATTAAAGTCGTACCAGGTCGCCAAGCTCGTTCGGTGCCGGATCAATCTGAAAGATGCTAAACTTCACGAAGCGTATTATCCCGCCCATTTGTCTATCGCTCTCATTGACGCCATCTTCAATCCGCAACTTCGTTATGAGAAACAGGTGGTTCCAATCATTAATAGATACTGTCGCTATTTCGGACTTTCTTGGACCAGAGCTGAAGAAGATCGAAGGAACCTGCCTTTGGTTGACGACCAAGAGACCTTAACGGATCTGATTGTTCATTACAAAAAATATGGCGTAGAGCGAATGATGAATTGTGTTTTTCAATCTCGATTTTGCTCACCCGGAACGAAAATTCGAAAGACAAAAAACGTCTATTGGGCTGCGCTTGCTCTCCAAAGAATCGGAATAGACAATCTTCAGGATGCGGCATCGGCCTGCCCTGAAGCAATCAAATGTGCGCTCCTGCCTCTGAAAGGGATCGGCAAACGGACGATCCACATGTTTCTGATGTATGTAGGTAACGACGATTTCGTAAAGGGAGATATACATGTCTGCAACTTCGTAAAAAAGGCTTTAGAGAAAAATGTTTCGCCGGAGGAAGCGGAGAGACTCGTCAGAAAAGCCGCACAGGATTTTTTCTCTGTTACGCCCAGGCTTTTGAGTTACAAGATTTGGGAATACGGCTCTCAGAAAATTTGAACCGTACTCGACAAAAGCTCCTCCCTGCATCCTAAGCAGGCTTCATCAATCTCAACAGACCCAAGAATTGGAGTTAGAGAAAGATCACCCCGGTAAGCGGTTGGCGACTGAGGTGCGCGTTTTAGAACGTCAGATGTTGACAGACGTATGACAGGGGCTATATTTTTCATGTGTCAGCAATGCTGGGCAAAGATTTTGTGTGAGAAAGGACAGCTTACGATTCTGGAACATCGTCAGAACACATACCTCGACTATGGAAAAGGCCCGAAACTGGCTTAGAGACCACGGCCAAATCCTCGAACAGAATATCTAATGAGAGCATTTAAATCTATAAGAAATCGGATATTGATCCTAATCGGGAATATATACTCACCGCACCAATCAACCTGAGACTTGAGGATATAAATGGCAAATCCAAAGGACATCGAACTTTTTTTTAAAGGTGTAGAGGCTTGGAATGAAGAGGTAGAAGCCCGGGACAGAGACGCGGACACTTTGGAAGAAAATCTGAAACTACAACGGAAGGGGAATTTCCAAATTGATCTAAGCGATGCAGAGATTGGCATTCTCATGTGGCGACGGATAAAGGAGCAGGACTTTAATTTTTTAGAACAAGCGACACATTACCCGAGGGCCAAGTTCATATTTTGCGATCTGCGTCATGCAGATTTTCAAATTATTTGTGGGTTCGACTTCCGAGCAGCAACATTCACATTCACAAATCTTCAAAGGGCAAATCTTACGCATGCCGATTTGACGCAGGCAAGCTTCATTGACTGTGATTTAGAGAACGCTGTTCTCGCGGGTGCCACTCTCGATGATGTATACTTCGAGGAAGCCAACCTGATAGGAACCGATCTAACGGCAACACGTCCTTGGCGTGCAGACCTATTCGAATCACAGGAACAGATACCGGGCCCTGGAGCACCGAATGCGACATCTATCAGTTGTGTTGCCGACTTGATCGAGATTTGCTTGGATTTGCGCAAATGCAGCAACTACGACAGAGACGCATTCAGGTTTTACTACCGCGGAGAACCGAAGCGATGGAAATTACGGCCGTCCGTAATGCGGCGGCGCAGCCATCGAGAAAAAGAAGGGCGGATGTTGCTTGATATGATGACACGGCGCCCGGAGGACTTCGCCAGCATGACGACAACGCTTTCCCAGTGGGTGCTTGCACAACATCATAGGCTTAAGACCCGGCTCCTTGACATTACCAAAAACCCTTTGGTGGCACTATTTTACGCTTGCGTAGGTGACGACTTCGATCAGGAAGAAGGACGCCTCCATGTATTCGCCGTTCCGCATGAACAGGTTAAATCATATGACAGTGACGCCATCAGCATTATCACCAACTTCGCAAAACTCTCACGCTCAGAGCAAAATTTATTGCTTGGCAAGAGACGCGGTGTTGAGTGGCATAAACATAAATATGCGGATGTGATGGGCAAGCTCTATCATTTCATTGGGCAGGAGAAACCGCATTTTCAACGTCGCATTGATCCTAAAGACTTCTTTCGTGTCTTCGTCGTTGACCCTCAGCAGTCAATCGAACGATTGCGTGCATAATCTGGTGCATTTCTGATTTCAGCGTTTCACGAGCGTTTTGAGAGCGATCGGATTCTACGATGGAACGAATACATCCCGACCTATAAACATTACACCTTGACAATTCCGCCCGATTGTAAGTGTCGCATCCTGAAGGAACTGAGTCTCCTAAACATTACTTACGAGACATTATTTCCCAGTCTCGATGAAACGGCAAGGGCAATCACAAATGAGTATAAATCGTCAGTATCAAATCGAAATGATACTGAGTACAGACGAGCCAACGGCATATGGCAGTCTGCACATGGCTATCTTCCTTTAAAGAGGTCTGATATACCTCCAGATAAGCGCAGGGAGTGACCAGACCTGATGATAGTGAACCGATTCACGCCAGACGCTATTTTCCTGCAATTGATAGATACCGCCGTCTGCCGGAGTTCCTCATTCGATTGGTAATGTTCAGAATAGACACCACCGAGTTCTACCTCTAAACTCATCTACACCAAAAATTTCTATTCACTTCGCAAAGAATCCACAGGATTAGCGCCCGCGGTTCTAACTGCTTGCCACCCCACCGTCATCAGCGCAATGATCAGCGTCAGCATCCCGCTCAAAATGAAAAACCCGACACTCAGATCAATGCGATAGGCGAAATTGTGGAGCCAACCGCTCATCGCGTAATAGGCGACTGGCCAGGCGAGGAGATTTGCCAGAATAACGGGCTTTACAAAATCCTTCGTAAACAGCAGCACGATATTCGCGACTGATGCCCCCAACACCTTCCGAATCCCGACCTCTTTCGTGCGCTGTTCCGCTATATAAGAAGCCAAACCAAACAGACCAAGGCACGCGATACAAATAGCCAGCGCTGTCAGACCGCCGAGCATCTTACCGCGCTGTTCATCTGCGCGATACTGGCGTTCAAAATAATCGTCTAAAAAAGCGTATTCAAATGGAGAATACGGAACGTAGGTCTCCCACTTCTCCTTCAAAAAATTCAGCGCATCCGAACTCCGATTGGGACGGATCCTGACCAAAAGATAATGACCGCCACTCGGCGAAATATGCAAGAACATCGGTTCAATCTCCTGATAAAGAGATCGAACGTGAAAATCCTTCACCACGCCTATGACAGTACGCGGTCGGCTATCCCGAAATACCAAAACCAATTCCTTACCAAGAGCTTCTTTAGGCGAACCCCAGCCAAAATGCACGACCGCTGTTTCATTTACAACAACAGCTTCAGATGCGTCGGTCGAAAAATCTTTTGAAAAATCCCTTCCCTCAATTATCTCGATTCCAAGCGTTTTTATAAAATCGTGATCGACCGCATAGCCCGGCACTTGCATTTCACCCTGCACGCCTTCCGGCTGCACCGGCCGTCTGATAAGTGGAAATACCGTTGATTGCGTTGGCACAGGTACACGAGATGACAGCGCGCAACTCAGGAGATCGGGACTCTGTAAAAAGTCTGCCTTGATCGATTCGTATTTTGCACGAAGATCTCGCTGTCTGAAAAGCGGCATAGAAATAACATTCGCCCTTTCAAACCCCAAATCCTTATTTTTTACATACGCCATCTGTGTATAAATAACGCTCGTACCTGTAATCAGCGCGATTGAAATGGCAAATTGGACAACCACGAGCGATTGTCTGATACGCGAAGTTTGCGAACCTGCATGCCGCGCCCCCTTTAACACAGTCACGGGTTGAAATGCAGAAAGAAAAAACGCCGGATAACTTCCCGCGACAATACCCGTAGCAAGCGCGACACCAGCCAAACCCAATATCGCAGAGATACTGCTGTATTCAACGACCAATTGTTGACCGATCAAACGATTAAAAAGGGGCAGTGAAAGTTCGACAAGGGAGACCGCAAACAAAAGCGCAATAAATGCCAGCAGTGCAGATTCACCCACAAATTGCCGGATCAATTGCAGGCGATAAGCTCCTACAACCTTTCTTATGCCCACCTCCTTCGCACGTGCAGCAGAGCGCGCCGTCGAAAGATTCATAAAATTGATACAGGCAATCAAAAGCACAAAACAGGCGAGAGCGGTGAAGACATAGACGTGGACAATATCGCTATTCGGCTCGATCTCGTGACTCAAATTCGAGTAGAGATGGATTCTCGTAATGGGCTGCAAGAAAAATCTCACACCCAATCCACGCTCTGTCAGCGCCTCCCCCATGTATTTTTTTACAAACGCGGGAAATTTATCCTCAAGCTCATCGGGCGAATATCTCTTCGGAAGAACCACATAGGTATAAAGCAACGGATTTGACAGCCAATTCTTCAGAATAGCACTTGTCGCGCCTCTCTCATGTAAACTCGCATACGAAGCCAAAATATCGAATCTAAAATGAGAATTGCGCGGAACTTCCCGTATAATCCCCGTCACCGTGTAATGGTTTTGCAAGACAGGCGTTACAAATGTGAGAACCTCGCCCATAGGATCTTTTGTACCGAAATACTTGCGTGCTGCCTTCTCGGTAAGCACAACAGAATAGGGTGACTGAAGCGCCGTATGTCGGTCTCCCTTAATTAAGGAAAAATCAAAAACCTCCAAAGCCGATGCATCTCCAAAAAGGATAGACTCTTGAAAGCGGTTATTCTCATGAAAAATCACAGATGACCCGCGCACGAATCTGGCGGCCTGGACAACCTCGGGAAATTCGGCTCGTAAGGCAGGAGCCAATGGAGGTGGGGAAGTCGCCGTTGGCACAACCTGTCCATCTACAGCTATACGGTCATGTGCAACCCTGTAAATCCGATCTGCCTTTTCATGATACGTATCATAACTGAGTTCAAACCTGACAAAACTCAAAATCAAGACACAAGTCGCTATGCCAATCGCCAATCCTGCTATATTGACAAACGAATACACCTTTTGCCGAAACAGATTGCGAAAAGCGACTGTCAGATAATTTCTTAACATGGCCTCCCCTTTTTTAAATTGAATCAGCCTCCTCAACATAGCTTTAGACAAAATGTTTTTTCTAAGGTTTCTAAAAAATCTTCACATCCAGACCAATCTCAAACTGCAATCCAACTTTTTTATTGCAAAGTTCTTGTGTACTCTATGACAGTGTTTTATAATGAGTCTCAATCTGGAATCATCAAACGAGACCCCAATCTAACCGCACAAAAACAAAAGAGGCTGCAATGAACAACACCGCCACAATACACACCCGTGCCTGGGCGGGTGATGAAGCTCTCACCCTCACCTTTCCCAAAGGCTGGACAGTCGAAACCTTTGGTCCACAGGAATGTCCTCAAGTCACCGCAGAACAGATCCAAACCGCCTTTGACAACCCCATCGGCACACCGCGGATTTCAGAACTCGCCAAAGGAAAAAACAGCGCCGCAATCATCGTAGATGACCTGAGCCGTCCCACACCTGCTGCCGAACTCATTCCCTATGTCCTCAAAGAACTCGACGCCATACCCAAAAATCAAATCCGCATTGTCGTAGGTGGAGGCTCTCACCGTCCAATCGACGCGGAAGAAATCGACAAAAAAGTGGGCACTGATATAGCCTGCGCATATCAAGTCACAAACCACAACTTCATGAGCGGCGACCTCCGCGCATTGGGCAGTCTGGACAGCGGCCTCCCCATTTACATCGACAGAATTGTCGCAGAAGCCGACCTCAAGCTCTGCGTAGGCGGCATCTATCCCCACGGCAACGTGGGATTTGGCGGCGGTGCCAAGCTCATCTTACCGGGCGTATCGGGCTTTGCCACCATGTTCTACTTCCACACCTTTTACGCAAGTCGAGGACACGCCAATATTGAACGACAGGGTGACGAGCCCGACCATCGAGATGCCGCCGAAGCAGTCGCAAAAGTCCTGGGCCTCGATACCGTTGTCAACGTGACACTCAACCGCAAACGCCAGATCACCGGTGTTTTTGTGGGCGACTTCATCCAGGCGCAGCGCACCGGTGCCCGATTCGCACTAAAAACCTACGCAACCCGGACACCAGAAACAGAGCCTGACCTCGTCATTGCCAGCTGCTATCCACTCGACTACGACCCCGTTCAAGCCGGCAAAGCACTCTGGCCGCTTCGGCTATTCAAAAACGCCTACAAAGTCGCCATCAATCCCGCCACCGATGGCATATGTCACCACGGACTATACGACGAAATAGACTACGCGCGGTTTTGCAAACTAAAATCCGAACAGCCTCAGCAAGAACTCCCCGAACCCAAAATCGAAGGTCCGCACCAGACCCTGATGTGGTCTGAAAACTTTCCAGTTGACGAATTTTACAAACGCAACCCCGACGGTGTCCTCTTCCGCGATTGGGACACGCTCTTCAACCAACTCATTGTAAAATTGCCCGATAATGCCCGCGTTGCCGTTTTTCCCAATGCGGCCATTCAAATTCCCAAAAAATGAGGGTCTAAAACGCAGAATTTTACTTTCTCTCACGCGCCTATCATGCTATATTGGGCCAATGCAATTATTGTAAAAAATCACGCAAGAGAACGGGGAGGCGTAGGGACTGGGGGAGATCCTTGCAAATCCCTTGTTCTCTTGCGTTATTATATTTGGAGGACGCCATGCTGACACAAGAACAAATCGACTTCTACCACGAAAATGGGTATCTCAAATGCGAAGCGCTCTTTACCCCAGAAGAAACCGCCGAACTCGGCTCGGAAATGGTGCGCATCATCGAAAACTGGGGCAATGAGACCATCGGCTGGCGGGGACCCTGGCGCAATCGATACTTGCCCGAAGACGAACGCCTCAACACCAAAGCGGTCTTTATGCACAATCCCCAATTCTACTCCGCAACCTGGGGACGCGCCATCTTCAACGAACGACTCGTCGGCTGTGTAGAAGACTTGATCCGCGACACTGTTCAGTGGCACCACACCGTGCTCCATGCCAAACCGCCAGAACTCGGCACGCCTTTTCCCATGCACCAGGACTATCCCTTTTATCCGCACGACGGTCCTGATTTTGTCGATTGTTTGCTACACCTGGACGACACCCCAATAGAAAGCGGGTGCTTGCGCGTGGTGCCCGGTAGCCATAAAAAGGGTCCACTCGTTCACGTTTTAGGCCCAGACACCTCTCCTCATCTGCCGCCAGACGAGTACCATCCCGACAAAATCGACTCCATCTTAATCCCGGCAAAAGCAGGGGACGTCATCTTCTTTAGCTATCAGATCATTCACTGGTCCGATTGCAACCGCACCGACGAATGGCGAAAATCCGTGCGCTTCGGCTACCACAGCACCCAGATGCAACCCGTGGGCCGCGCAGAAGACGACCCCTACCGCATCGACCCCAACAACATATTGGAACGCAAAGACAGCACCATTGTGTCCGGCTTTAGAATAAATGAAGTGAATTAGACGTATGAACAAACCCAACATCATCATCGTACTCGCAGACGACATGGGCTATGGGGATTCCAGCGCGTACGGAGGCTGGATCGACACGCCCGCAATGGAACAAATGGCCCGCGAAGGGCTTAAATTCACCGACTTTCACTCCAGCGGTGCCGTTTGCAGCCCCACGCGCGCCGGACTGCTCACCGGACGCTACCAACAGCGCGCAGGCGTGCCCATAGTGATCGGTGCCAATCCCCAAAGCGCCGACCACTATGTGGGATTGTACCCCTCTGAAATCACCTTTCCCAAACTGCTCAAAAAAGCCGGCTATACCTCCGCCATCTTTGGTAAATGGCACCTCGGTTACGACAAAAAATTCAATCCTCTGCACCACGATTTTGATCGCTTTCGCGGATATGTAAGCGGCAACATCGACTACATCTCACACTACGACCGAATGGAAACTTACGACTGGTGGGAGGGCCTCGAACACATCGAAGAAGAAGGCTATACCACGCATCTCATCACCCAGCATTCGGTACAATTCATCAAAGACCACAAAGACACGCCCTTTTGCCTCTACGTTGCGCACGAAGCCGTACACACCCCATTGCAGGGACCCGATGATCCCGCCATTCGCGGTCCGGAAAAAGCGGACTTTCATCCCGACGACCCCCGGGAAACCTATTGCCAGATGATGAAAGCCATGGACGACAGCCTGGCCGAAATTATGGGCACAGTGCGGGAACTCGGCATTGAGGAAAACACCCTCGTCTTCTTTTTTTCCGACAACGGCGGCACCCGTCAAAACCCCGAATCCAACGCCCCTTTGCGTGGGAACAAGGGCACGGTGTGGGAAGGCGGCCACCGCGTCCCCGCCATTGCATGGTGGCCCGGAACAATTGCTCCCAACAGCGTCACCGACCAACTCGCCATCAGCATCGACCTCTTTCCCACCATGTGCGACCTCGCAGGAGCACCTGCACCCGACAATCACTTTGACGGCATCAACCTCAAAACCACCCTTCTGGGACAGGACGAACCGGGTGCCCGACAATTGTTCTGGAATGGCCTTGCCATGCGCGACGACAACTACAAGCTCGTAATCGACAAGGGTACGCCGCATCTATTTGACCTATCCCAGGACATATCGGAAAGCAATGACCTCGCATCGCAACAACCCGACCGCGTCCAGCAAATGTGCCATGCAATCAATGCCTGGAAACGCGACGTAGCCGACGGTGCAACGCCTCAACCTGAATACGATGCAAAAGCGAGCGCGTAAGTCCAGTATAAGACAATCCCTGATATCAGGTTTCGAGGAATTCTCAAACATTCACATGCGGAATTTGATCACGACATACCTGAACGCACTCGCCGCAGGTGATACAGAGACAGTGGTCGCGGAGCAGATGACGCATTGACTAATTGTGAGAGTTAGCGTTATATTCCACCATCTCAAAACTTTCGCCTTGAAAAAAGAGGTAATAACGCTATGTCCCAGGAACGACTCGGCAACCGACTGCACCTTCCGAGCCTGTCGATAAAGGGATTTCGGGGGATTGACGAGCTTACCATTGATCGGTTGGGCCGCGTAACCCTGATTGCAGGAAAGAATAGCGTCGGCAAAACGACCGTCTTAGATGCCATCCAGGTCTATGCGGCACGAGGGCATTATGGCATTCTTGAACGACTACTAACAAGTCGCCAGGAAGTCTCTATCGCTACCGTCGAAGATGTCCACGGACAAAGAAGATTTGTACCCGATTTTCCTGCCCTATTTCACGGACGTGATGTGTCGAAATATGCCCGCATCGCAATTGGCCCCAAAGGCTACACGGACCAACTCAGGATAGAGGAGAGTTTGCTGGGCGAGGATGAGTTGGCTTCTCAAATCGAGAGAAATCTATCTCGGTATGTTGCAAAAGGCTACACGCAAACATTCCGTGTCGTCTTTCAAGACACAGAACAGATACTTCCCTGGATACTCCCTATCCAGGGATCGGATGCGGCCAGAACCGTAGAACGTTATAGCGTTAGCGCGTGCTTATACTTATTTCAGTTATTGGTCAAAGCTAAATGGCCGTCTCCAATAGGATGTCAATTTTTGGGCCCGGGCCTGTTGAGCGACGAAGAAATTGTACGATCCTGGAATGCCATTGCGCTAACAGAAGATGAAGACCGAGCGGTACAAGCCCTGAGACTGATCTTCGGCAACGACCTGGAGCGCGTCGCGGTGCGCCGAGATGAAATATCAGATACAGAACATGTCCAGCGGGTAGTAGCAAGGCTCCGAGGTCAAGCCCGTCCAGTCCCTTTGCAAAGTCTTGGCAATGGGGCACTGCACCTATCTGGCGTCGCTCTGGCACTGACCAATAGCCGCGACGGTTTCTTACTCATTGATGAAGCGGAAAATGGCATTCACCATTCCGTACAACGCGATTACTGGCGCATGGTATTTGAGACCGCACAGGCAAACAACGTACAGGTTTTGGCGACAACGCACAGCTTTGACTGTCTGCGCGGCTTCGCACAAGCGATGACCGATTGTGAGGAAGTTGATGGTGCGCTCGTGCGCCTTGAGCAAGAGAATGGCACCCTTCGCGCGGTTGAGTATTCGGAACGCAATATCAAGGCCGCTGCAAAACAACGCATTGATATTGAGATGAGGTAGGTGGATGGATAATAATGACCGCGTTCTTCTCGTTGAAGGGACAGACGACGAGCATGTTGTCAGGCATCTTTGTCATGGACATCAACCAATGCCGCAATTCAGTATTCGAAACAAAGAAGGAATAGAAAACCTACTCGACGACATTGGATTGGAAATTTTAGCTCCCAGCCGCAAAGCCATCGGCATCATCGTAGATGCGAATGACAATTTGGACGCCCGCTGGGATGCTGTGACAAACAGGCTACGAGATGAGAACATTGAAGTGCCCAGCAGTCCAGAATCAACCGGCACGATTATACCCAGCACCCCTCGCGTTGGCTTATGGTTAATGCCCGACAATACATCGCCCGGCGAACTCGAAAATTTTGTCTCCGAAATGATTCCCGACGACGACCCGGTATGGCCTCGGTCCCAGTCCTACATTGACGACATTCCAGAGTCGGATCGAAAATTTACCGAAAAAAGATATTGCGAGCCAAGGTCCACGCCTGGTTGGCGACCCGAAAGGACCCCAGGCGGATGGGCACCGCCATTCGCGCACGAGATTTGCATATAGATGGAACACTCAGCACAACATTCGCAAAGTGGCTACGGCAGCTATTCGAGTGAGTAAAATTCTGCATCACGTCTTCTTTTTTTCGCTTTGAACTGGCTATCGCCAATCATGCTCAAATAAATTGGCCTGAGAGGCGGCCAGTTGTACCCCGCTCGTAGGCAATTCGATTTTGATTTTTTAAACAAAAGGTGGATTAATGTTAGGACTACACCTGCTGGACTTTGCCACGCTCGCCATCTATTTAATCGGCATCATGATTGCCGGCCTATGGGTCGCCCGCAAAATCAAAAATACGGGCGACTATTTTATGGGTGGGCGCAGCTTTGGCAAAGCATTTATGATCATGCACGCCTTTGGCACCGGCACCCACACCGACCAGGCCGTCACCGTAGCGGGAGCCTCCTACAAATTGGGCATGGCGGGAATATGGTATCAATGGCTCTATTTATTTGCCACCCCCTTCTACTGGCTCATCGCGCCAATATGGCGGAGACTGCGCTACCTCACCATAGCCGACTTCTTTGAAGACCGATTCAGCAATTCACTCGGTTACTTCTACGCCCTCTATGGCCTGCTCTACTTTGCCATACAAATCGGCATCATGCTCCTGGGCACGGGCAAAACAGCCAGTGCCATGACCGGCGGCGCAATTTCCCCCGAAATCGCCATCGGTGTGATGACCGTCCTCTTCCTCTCCTACGGTCTATTAGGCGGCCTGCCCGCAGCCATCATCACCGACTTTATCCAGGGCATCTTCATCATCGTCCTCTCTTTTCTCCTCGTCCCCTTTGTCATAGACGGCGTCGGCGGCTTCACCGGCCTTCACCAGCAAGTACCCATTGAAAAATTTAGCCTCGAAGCACCCGGCGATCCCCCGCCCGGATACGACCGCATCACGCCCTTCTTCATCGTCATGGTCGTCATCAACGCCCTCGTCGGCATCATTGCCCAACCCCACCACATGGAAATTGGCGGTGCGGGCAAAACCGAACGCGAAGCCCGCGTGGGATTCACCTACGGCAACATGATCAAACGCCTCTGCACCGTGGCCTGGGCATTTACCGGCGTAGCCTGCATTGCCCTTTACCCCAGTATCGACGACCCCGAACATGCTTTTGGGCTCGCCTCGCGCGACCTCTTGCCCATCGGTCTCGTCGGCATCATGCTCGCCTCGATGATCGCCGCAGTCATGTCCACCTGCGACTCATTCATGGTCGATGGCGCCGCCCTCTTTGTCGAAAACTTTTACAAACCCCTCTTCAAACCCGAAGCCGACGACAAACACTACCTCACCACAGGTCGCATCGTCGCCCTCATACTGGTCGTATTTGGCATAATCATCGCGCTCTATTTCACCTCTGTCGTCGCGATTATTCGCCTCTCCTGGTCACTCGTAGCATTCTTTGGGATTGCATTTTGGGGAGGAATACTCTGGCGCAGGTGCAATGCGCCCGGCGCCTGGGCTGGCCTGATCGTCTCGGCATTATTATTCGCCATATCCGGACAAACAATCATCAATTTGGAAAGCCTGAGCATCTACATTGGTGGCCTCAACTGGGAATTGCCCTATCGCTACGTACTCTACATCGCCGGTGGCTTTGCCGCACTCATCATCGTCAGCAAACTCACCAAACCGCAAGACAAAGAGCGACTCGACCGCTTTTACACCTTGCTCCACACACCTGTGGGACAAGAGCACAAATTGCGCGAAGCCGGCATAAAAGTTGTTATGGAGTAAAGAACTGTCATGCGTCTCAGGTCCATATTGCTTATCGTCGCATTTTACACGAGCCTGGGGTATTCCCCTCAAGCTGCCGATCCCGTACTACATCTAAAAACTGACCAGACGCAACCCCTCCCCAAAAGCCTCTACGGCTTCAACACGAACATGATGAGTGGTGACTACGGTTATCTCGACTCCAACTTTGTCGCGCTCACAAAAGACCTGCAACCCCAAACACTGCGTTTTCCCGGAGGCACAATCGGCAATTTTTACCATTGGAAAATAGCTGGATTTATCCAGGGTGAAATGAGTTCAACCACCAACGAGCAACTCAACAGACGAAACAGAGGCAATTTTGTCAGACTGAGAAAAAGGAGAAATGGGAGACTTGCATTTGACGACTTCATGCAAATGTGCAACGCGCTAAAAATAACGCCCATCGTAGTCGTCAACCTGTGGACGGGAAGCCCGGAGGAAAGTGCCGGGTGGGTTCAATACGCGAAAAACAAGGGATATGAAATCGCGTATTGGGAACTCGGCAATGAATATTATCTGCCGTGGTACGCGGAAAAATATCCCTCTGCGGAAACCTATATCGCACAAGCTCAAAAACATGCACAGGCGATGAAAGCGATTGATCCAACGATAAAAGTCTCGGTCTGTGCAAGCCCGGTAGCCTTCCACAAAAACGGCTTTGAAAAAAACGTGGATCAACGCAAATGGGATAGTGCATTGGCGGCTGCGGATCAATTTTACGACGCCTATACCGTTCACGTCTATGCGTATCGAACCGCTCGAAAAAAAGAAATTGAGGAATATCGGGGCTATCTCTTTGGTTGGATCCACTGCGATTTCGATGACGCCATGGCCTACTATGAAAAATTATTCCCCAGCAAAGAAATGTGGATAACCGAGTGGAATATCTCCAACCCCGCAAACCGGGTCGCCAATACACAACTGCACGCCATGTACGCGGGCGATTTCTTCTTAAAAATGCTCACGCAACCGCGCATTACCCATGCAAATTTTCACGTAATTGCCGGTCCCGGCAAAGGATTCCCCGCATTCTCCCCAATCACGCCCCCATCGCCGAGAACCAATTGGAAATACGGGGGCGAACCAGAGGCGGATTTTGGAAAGACAATCCGGCGCGCGACCTACTATCCTCTTCAATTAATTGGAGAAGCATTCGCGCAATCGGACACAAAATTCGTCCTCTCCATCCAAAATCCACCCATCCTCGATGGACAACTCGAATACGAAGGAAAACAAATACCGGGCATTCAAGCACAGGCAGTCGGAAGCACCTCGCACCTTTTCGTACTCATCAGCAACCGCACTGCAGACGACCTGTTGCCGAGCCTCACCATCGACGGCAAAAAATTTGAAGGCACGCTCACATATCGCTACGTAGCCCATGAAAGACTCAATGCATCAAACGGAGGCAATGCAGAAATGGAAGGCGCCGGCAAAATAGAAGTCTCGATCCGCGAATGGTCTGGTGCTTGCAATAATCTCTTGATTCTCAAAAACAGTTTTGGCATCTTAGAATTATCGCCCAACTAATTCCCGAGGAGGCTATTGTGTTTGGCCTTGAAATTCGCAAACCATCCAAAGAAACAGTCATAGGCTTCATCGTCACATGGATCTGTGTGATCGGCATTATCTTTCTCACACTGGCCCTCGTCCGCATCGGTGCATAAAGGACTTATCCCAATGATCCGAAAATACCGCCCTGAAGACCTCGACGCCCTCAAAGAAATCACCGTCATCTGCTTTGATGGGGTATCAATTGACCAGAATATCGAAAAAAACTTTGGTCAATTTGCCGACACAGATTGGAAAGAACGCAAAGCCAAACACATAGACGCGGACGTCGCCGCCAATGCCGATGGTATCTTCGTTTGGGAAGACAACGGCAAAGTCGCGGCCTACATCACCACGCGCATCGACCATGAAAGCAAAATAGGCGGCATACCCAACCTCGCCGTCTTGCCCGAATACCAGGGCAAAGGAATCGGCAAAGCATTGATGACAGCCGCCTTTGACTATTTTGAAGAACAGGAAATGGCCGTAGCAAAAATCGAAACCCTCGACCAGAACCCCGTTGGACAGAACTTTTATCCACGCTCGGGCTTTACCGCAGTCGCCCGACAAATCCACTACGCAATGCCGCTGAAAGACCGCAAAGTGTAGCTATTTACTCAGCCCTCCACACCGTTGGAAAATGTTCCCCCCGCAAAATCTCGCCATCTTCCACAGTTACAAATTCCTTCATCACATGATCGCCACTCGCATCGTAATACGTATCCTGCGTCATATAGTGAATCGCAATCGCGCGTCGGGGTCGCTTGCTGCGATTGTCGTGGGAACCGTGCCAGGTCAGAGCGTGGTGATAATGCACCTCCCCCTTTTTCACCGGTCGGCGCACCACCGATATGGGATGGCCTTCAAACTCGGACGGCATGGTGTCAAAATCCTTTACCTCCCGTCGTACAAACGCAATCTGATTGCCCCACTTGTGCGAACCCGGCACCATACTCATACACCCATTTTCCACATCCACATCGTCCAATGCCACCCACGCGCTCACCTCTGTCATCGGTCGAATAATCGGCCACAGCGGCGCGTCCTGGTGCCATCCGGTCGTCCCCCCAATCTCAGCGGGCTTGTACTGAATCTGATCGTGCCAGATACGCAACTCCGTCGCCCCGGTCAACTGCGCCATCTCCTCTACAATCTTCTCTGAAGACATCAAATTCTCAAACGCCTCGCTCGCTTCCCAAATATTCACAATCTGCCAGACCGGCGCCGAATCATTACCGCCCAAATTGCGCAACAAAACCGGCTGCGACACATCATCGCGATCTTTATTCTCAATCACCCGGTACAATTCCTCGCGCAACACCTCGACCTGCGCGTCGTCCAGCACATGTCCCCCATTCAAAAACCCATTTTCGTGAAACTCCGCCACTTGTTCTTCTGTTAGCATGATTCATCTCCTGAAAAAACATCCTTCACACGACGTTCTCCAGATCAGGGCGAGGCATGCCTCGCCCCTACACATCTGCGTTCATCTGCGTTCATCTGCGGATCAAACTAAATTCCCCTCTGCCCGGCTATTTCTCCCCACAACAGCAACAGCCTTATCCATCCCCACACACAAATTACTACTAATCAAGTTATAGTCGCTCTCACCGCTCTCCTCAATACCCTTCAACTGCGTCGGCTTTTCCTGATCGTCTGCACACCGATTGCCCTGCACAATCGAATGAGTCAAATCGTACACGCGGATACCGGGGTATTCTCCCTTTTCCGCCCGGGAATTGCTCAGCAACAAATTCCCCGTAATCACCTGCTCATCCCCTCTATTGGCATCTATCCCGCACATCCCATTGTACGAACACACATTATTACTCACAATATTGTGGTGATCTCCGCCATTTGCCACACCGCCAATCCCGTGTTGTCCATTTTCGGAAAATACGCTATCGCTACACACCGAATGATGCACCCGCGCGCAAAAATAATACCCATCCCCCCCATTTCCCTTCCCGATATTGTGCGACCACACACTTCGCGCCAACCCCGTTCCGGGATGAAATCCATGCCCGCGACACCCGTGTGCCTGACAATGCGCCACCTGGGCATCGCAACCGCGCTGAATCCCAAACCCATCGCTGGGCCACCCAAACACCGAACAATTCAGAACGCGCACGCGCTCACAGCCCACAATATGCACCGCCGAATACGTAAAATCCCACCAATCACCCTCGTAATCTTCGGGCCCCTTAATCGTCAAATCCCGTATCTCAATATCCGTCTCACCCTCTGACCATATACAGGGAAACAGATTCACCACCCGGGCATTGTCGCGCACCAACAATCGCCGATTAAACGGCACACTCATCCACACGCGATTGCCCACAATCCGCTCGACCTCTCCGTGCGTACCCCACCATCCCCTGTGCTTATCGTCACAAACCCCAATCCCCTCACCCACGCGAAAAGGCGGCACGGTCTTACAGGTCAACACCCGACCACCTTTGCGAATATCTTTTGACAAATAAGCCACCTGCAAAGGCCGAATCCGCAACACAGTCGCTGGTCCATCGCCGATCAAACTCACCCGACTGGGCACGTATAGCGTCTTGCGCAAAAGATACGTACCCGCCGGAATACGCACCCGTCCGCCACTCTCTGGCAACGATGCAACCGCTTCTTCCAACCCACAGGTCATAGATTCCCGATCAAAAAAATCCGCAGCATTCACCTCATCTCGCGGCGCATCGGGCAATGGAATCTCTCTCGCTGGCATAGCAGGCATAACATCACCCTCCTACTTCATTAAGCACTCTCTAAAAAAACCGTCACCCCCATATCGGCGTATTTCTCGCGCGTATCCGGTGTGCGGTTGCGATGACAGACCGCCACGCCAGTCCCTTCCAAAGACCTGCACAAATACGCGATCGTATCATCCACAGACTTCAACCAGTGTTGCGGATGTGCCTTAATGCTCATAGACAAATCCGTCGGACCCATCGACAGACAATCCACACCCGCCTTCGCGAGCAAATGCCCGCGCGTTGCAGCCTCTACCGACTCAATTTGCAACCACAAAACCCCAAAGCTATTCCACCAATCGGCGTACTCCTCCGTAGTTTTATCTTCCGTGCCTCGCCGATGTCCCCCGCCAAAACTGCGCCCTCCAGCCGGTGGATAATAAAAATAGTGCAACGCATCATCAACCGTCTCTTCCAACTCGGTCTGCGGAATCTCGATCCCACACGGACCCAAATCGAGATAATTGCCAATCAAATAGGCATTGCGCGTGTGTTTAATCCGAAACTGCACGAACACATCGCGCTCGGCAGCCATATCGCAAAACGCCGCAATGCGCTCTTCGCTCAACGGCGTATGCTGGCTATCAATAGACACGAAATCGTAATCATCCTGATCCATAATCTGATCGAACCGATCCGGCGGTGTATTCGGTGCCATAGACACGCCAATAATGCGTTCACCACTGCGGTATTTCTGTTTCAGTCCAATTGCATTTTCAAACATAATTGTCTCCTTTTAAAACGAATCAACGATGGAGTTCGTATCGACTTTGGGTGGCAGGGTGGGGTTCATCTATTCGTCTATTCGTTCAGTTGCTCTTTTCCCATTCCCGAAGCTTATCTGCATTTTCGCGCACCTTGACAAATGCGCGCGACATATCCCGCATCCGCGTTTCAGAAGCCAGCAAAGCCCTCTGGCTTATCGACAGCCGCTCCTTGCAATACTGCTCGACCTTTGGCAAATGCAACGAGCGATAATCCTGTGCCGCATCTGTCCACGCAAAAGGCGTGTAATCGCGGGCTTTCCAATCCTCTTGAAAAACCGGATGTTTGTAAACCGGCGCCTCGTATCCCGTACTCACCGGCACACCTTCAGCGCGCATCGCCCTGACAAATGCATCGCGGGAAACGCCTTCAAACGCCTCGGATAAATACCTCGCACCATACACATGCCAGTTGACGCGGGTTGCATCTTCCAATCGGTGAATCGGCTCAATACCCTCAACTTCCGACAACGTGCGCGTCAACATCGCCCCATTTTGCTCGCGGATCTCCGTATGCTCGGGAATGCGCTTCAACTGGCACAATAGGACCGCAGCGACAAACTCCGTCATCCGATGGTTCCCTCCCCATTGCCGAGATTCCTCTGTACGACCATACCGCGACCGCCCCACATTGGTCGCACAGCCAATCGCATCGGCAACTGCCTCGTCATTGGTCAGGGCAATGCCCCCATCTCCACCCGTCATATTTTTGCTCTGCTGAAAAGAAAATCCCGAAGCCAGTCCCCAACTGCCCAGCCCGCGATCCCGATAAGTCGATCCCCATCCGTGCGCCGCATCTTCTAAAATCGCGAGATTGTGTCGCTCGGCAATATCCAACAACCGCTGGAGATCACACGCCAACCCGCCAAAATGCACTGGCATAATCCCCTTCGTGCGATCTGTAATAAGGCTCTCGACCTCCGCCACATCGAGATTATTGGTATCCGGATCTATATCGCAAAAAACAACCGTAGCACCTGCTTTTAGAATCCCCGAACACGTACCGATAAACGTATATGCACTCGTAATCACCTCATCGCCCACACCAATCCCCGCCCCGCGACAAATCATCTCCAGAGCCACAGTGCCGCCAGTACACGCGATCCCGTATTTTGCATCTTGAAATGCCGCAAATGTCTCTTCAAACTCCTGGCACTTCGAGGAATTGTACCACGCCCGACTCTCCAGCACCTCAATAAGCGCATCTTTCTCGGCCGCATCGTACATCGGCCACAAAATACCATCCTTTTCTTTAACCTCACGCTCGCCACCCAACAGCGCTAACTCTGCCATATTTCCCTCCTTGATCAATCCCGCTGCAAACATTCGACCAGCAGGTCCAATGCTTCTCGGGCGAATACTTCCATATTTTCGCCCCGGTTCTCGCTACCCGTCGCGATCGCAATCGCACGCTCGGTATCTGGTCCCACAACGCCGATACACGTATGGCCGGGTGGATCGCCATACCGATTTCCCGTCGGACCAGCCGCACCCGTCTCGCCGATACCCCAGTCTGCCCCCAAACGTTCGCGCGCAGCGCGTGCCAGATGCAGTGCATGCGTCTTTGTCGCAGCCCTCGCCTCGCCCATTGCCGCATCTGAAACAGCCATCAATATTTGCTTTGAATCACCCGTATAACACACCCCACCGCCCTTAAAATAAGCCGAAGCCCCCGGCACAGCCAAAAGTGCTGCTGAAATAATTCCACCCGCCGACGACTCTGCCACCGACACGGTCTGCCCTTTTTCTTTTAGCAATGCCCCCACATCTGCGGCCATAGTCTTAAAATTCGCCATATTGGACCTCTGAATTTTTAGGTAATTATTCGTCTTCTTTTTGTTTTCTATCCCCCACCGGAGACTCAACGCGAACCGTCACAATATCCGCATCGTGGTATTGCTGGTGGCGCACAGACGACGTGAAATGCTGAAGCAATCGCAGCGAGATTTCATGCTCTATCGACATCTCTTCCGTCTGTTCTCTAAGATAGGCCATGCGGTCCTCAATATTCCCCTCACCCGTCGAAGCGATAAACTCGAGTTCCGCGCCATTGCTTCCATCGCTGCGCACAATTAGAAGCAAGCGTTTCTCCGCCTGTTCGTCCTCCCCTTGCTGAATGAGAATCAGGAGGGTTTCTTCGGCAGATAGACAGAGACGATTCGTCATCCCGGCGTCCCAGCCCCTGCGCGAAGCGAATTTTTCGAGGAAAGCCATAATCTCCGGTAAAGCCTCGACAGTGAGCGCGGTCTCCACGCGCTGCCGGCGCGGTGCTGTCAACTCCATAAACAGCGTCAAAAAAATCGCCGTGAGGCCGCCAGCCGTCATCCCATTGCCGAGCAGCGCCCCCCACCACTCTCCGAGATATTCCGCAAAAATGGCCTGATCCTGAAATCCCACACCAATCCAGAATGCGATTCCCGCGATCATCGCCTTGCGATAATCTACCCCATCCTGCACGATGATCCGCATACCCACGACAAAGAGAAGTGCCAGCAGCACCGTCACATAAGCCCCGACCACGGGATTGGGAATCGCCAGCAGTAGTGCCGACACCTTGGGTAGAAAGGACGCCGTCACAAATACGATGCCAATACACACGCCGACGCCGCGCGCGGCAACGCCGGTGAGTTCTGTGATTGAAACACTTGACGAGTAGGTCGTGTTTGGAACTGTCCCCGCAATACCAGAAAGCAAGTTGCCCACACCATCTGCGGTAACTGCGCCCTGCACCGCCCGAAAATCGGGCGCGCGGGGCGTGCGCCACGAAACCTTCTGGATGGCGATAGAATCGCCTATTGTTTCGATCGCACCGACCAGGGTCACAAATATGAAAGCGGGAAGAAGCGACCAGAAAACAGGACCAAAGCTGAGATCAAAACCAGGCCAGCCACCACCTGCAGGAAAACCAATCCATGGAGCGTCGATAACGCGCTGGATGTCGTACAGCCCAAAAAACGAAGCGACAATGCATCCCACAACGATCCCGATGATTGGCACCCAAAGGCGCCATACACCCGAAACCCGCAACGCGAGCACCACGATGACGAACAAGGTTGCGATAGCACACGCGGGCGCGGCAGCCGAGGGCGTACCTTCGGGCACATCGGCCAACATATCAAAAACGATCGGCATAACGGTCACCGCGATCAACATGATCACCGTTCCAGCCACAGTTGGCGTAATGATTCGCCGCAACAGCGAAAGCCGCGTCGAAAGCGCGAATTGGAACAACGACGAGATGACGACCAGAGTCGCGAGCATCGCCGGACCGCCCTTGGCAAGTGCTGTCACACAAACCGCGATAAACGCGCCAGAAGTGCCCATGAGGAGAACATAGCCAGCACCAATGCGTCCAACGCGCACAGCCTGCAACACCGTGGTCAACCCGCTGACCAAAAGCGCACCAAAAACCGCCCACGACAGATAAGGCTCCCCCCCACCCGCAGCCCTCACCACGATGACCGGCGTGATCACAATGCCCGCAATACAGAGCATGGCAGCCTGAAATCCGAGTGCGAAAGCAATGGTATTTGGAGGCCGCTCATTGGGTTCGTAAAGCACACTTTGGTCGCGGCGGTCAGATTCAGATTGCATCGTTCAAATCCTTTCAATATTTATGCCAACAACTCATCGCCATAAGCAAATAGCGCAGGTGTTCCACCCGTATGCACAAACACAACCGTCTGATCCCTGCGATACCATCCCTCGCGGATATGCTCAATCATTGCGCCATAAGTTTTGCCCGCATAAACGGGATCGAGCAACAATCCTTCGGTTTGCGCGGCCAACAACACGGCCTCTCGCGCCCCGCGCGTCAGTACGCCATAAGCCGGTCCCGCGTATTTGCCATAACTCTCAAATTCATCTGCTGTAAAATTCAGATCCAGATCCAGAATTTTGCACACCTCATTCGCAACCTCGGCGAGTTGCAAATTCTTTTTTTCATCGTCCTGTGGACTTGGACTTATGCCAATAATCCGCACATCAACACCCAGTGCTTTTGCCCCAACGACAAGCCCGGTATGCGTATGCACGCCCGCACACACATAGATGGCATCGGGTATCACATCCATTGCCTGCATCTGCTCCCACAATTCCAAAAACCCATCCACATAAGACACGCTGCGATAATAATACCCATCCGAACTCGTGTTATAGACCCTGTGTCCATCGGCCTTTAACTTTTCGATAACAGCTACCTTCTCCTGCTCGTTCTCAATCAAATGCACCTCTGCGCCAAACAGATGCGTGAGCAACAAATTGCCATTCACGGGATCTGCATGGTCATCTTTACGCCCCACCATCACCGCCTTCAGACCCAACCTCGCCGCAACCGCTGCAGTCAACCGCGATTGATTCGACTGCGACGCCGCGCCGTGAAGCAATACATCATACCCATCATCCACAGCGGGTGCGACGGAATATTCAAACTCGCGCACCTTATTCCCCCCAAACGCCAACCCCGTCTGATCCTCGCGCTTGACCAGAATGCGCGGCCCGCCCAACTTCTCTGCCAACCTCGGGCAATCCATCAACGGCGTGGGCAAATCGGCAAGCGACAATCGGCTGCACGTCCCCAACGCCTCTCGAACCTCTCGAATCGAATAGCTCAAGGATATCACTCCTCTTTTGTTTATATCTCCACCGCCTGAAGCAGGGCTTTGATAAAACCAAACTGGAAGGCGAATGCCTGCTCGAAATGCCCTTGTGCCTCATGTCCAGGCGCGTGATCGGGAACAATCATGTGCGGATAGCCCACTTCCTTGAGTGCTTTCATAAGGACAAACATATTCATATCGCCCTCATCGGGATAAACTTCCTGAAACTTGTTGCGCCCGCCCGTAATATTGCGAAAGTGGATAAGATGAATTTTTTTTCTCTCCCCAAAATAGCGAATAATATCGGCCACCTCATTGCGCGGATCCACAACGCTCTCCGCCATGCAACCGAGACAGAGATTGAGACCGTGATAAGGACTTGGGCAAATATCGATAAAACTCTTGAACCCATCGTATCCACCCAGCACGCGATCAACACCTTTGTAACCGGGCGGCAACCAGGGGTCGCACGGATGACAGGCCATACGCACTTTGCATTCGGTAGCAACCGGAATAACGCGCTCTAAAAAGAAAGTGATATTTTCCCAGTTCTGTTCTGCTGTAACCGGTTCATCATACCGCGGCGTATCCGCATCGGCCTTAGACAAATCCCACGTGGAATAGCGCACGTCCCCTCGCCCGAGCGGAACGCCTTCCGTGCGTTGATTTTCCATTTCGCAAAGAAAATACTTCAGCGCGGGAATACCCGCATCTGCGGCAACGCGCACCATATCGCAGGCGATCTCGATTTCCTTTTCGCCGTCCTTCATATTCCCGCGCATAAACTCGGGCACAAAACTGCCATCGACATTGAGGTGTTGCACCGGCAATGCCACCATTTCCACGGTAATGCCGTGTTTTGCTGCTTTTTCTTTTTTTTCCACGATCTCTTCTACTGTCCAGCCGCTACTTGGATCTGACGTAATTTCCCTGGCATCGTTGAGCGCCATATTTGTAACACCACACCGCGCGAGAAATTCGAGATGCTCATCCGACGTGGAAAAACGCTGTGTACCAATATGCATGCGCGGGTTTTCCGGATTCCATTCTGCGCCTGCATACATTTCGGCTGCCATAGTTAAATCTCCTGTATTTTTTAATGAACTGGTCTGAACTGCGACCAGTTGAACACCGCTCCCTAATTCCTAATTTGTCATGATAATGCAAGAATTTCTGGATAGCAACATGATTGGGGATTGTGGAGGGTATAAAATTGTGGTATCTTCTCACTCCTCAAGTCCACCCCTATAAACAGGAGTGTTTTATGCAAGTCGAAATCAACAAACACGCCTTAGACCGCGTACCGATATCGATAATTTTTGATGACTCGACCGTACTGGTAAATTTAAATTACTTTTTTATGCGAGATCGCCAGGCTGTAGATGGCACAGATTACCGCTGGGAAGATGTACCTGTAGTACATCCTGAATCATTCACACGCGAATTTGCCGAATTCTGCCTGGAACACGATGTAAAAGGCAAATTCAGCGTGGTACCGTGTCCCGCCGCGCTTGGGCGAATAGACCATGGACTCTCCCTGTTCTCCAAAGCGCAACAGGAAAGCTGGTTGACGATGTGTCGGGAACTGATTATGCCCAATTACGACATCACGCCGGAAATGATCACACACACCTTTGTCGTTGACCTCGAAACATTGCAACCCATCGATCCAAACTTGTGGGAACAATGGGGATGGAACAATCTACCAACCGACGAAGAAGAGCGGGTAACAAATTATATCGCGCTGGCGTGTGAGATCTTGCACAATGTGGGCCTGACACCTGCAGGCGTCACAAGCCCGGGAGGATTTGGCAATCCAATAGACTTTTATGCAAAATGTGCGGAAAATGCCGTGCGCAGGGTAACGGGCAATCCAACACCGTATCTATTTAAGCGCGTATCGTCCAGCGGTACGGTAGATTGCCCGGTGTGGTATCCCAAACCCGAACGCGGCGAAGCAATGGGTGAAGTGATCGCAGCGACGGGTGATCGCACGGGATCGTGGACCGGATATGGCGAGGTAGATGTAGATTATTACATCACATCGGATCTTCAAGGTGGGCGTTTGCCCGAAGTCATTGACGCGGGCGATCCTGCCGTGATGATCAGCCATTGGCAGGGATTTTACGGAATACACAATGAGGACCGCCGCGGATTTCGGGCATTTCAGACCATTGTGCGGCGGCTCAAAGAACGCGATCCCAATGGCGAGAAATCTCAGTGGCACAAATGCAGTGAAATTACCAATTATGCAATCGCACGCGAAATGGCTGATGTCACAGTAAAAGAACAAATAATAACACTCGATTTACCCGTACAGGTGCCCGAATTCACATTGCGATTGCGCGAAATAACAGTTGCAGGCGTAAAAATAAACGGCAAACCCCTGACACCCGCGCTGACAAAAGCGGCTTTTCGAGATGGCACATATTATCGAGATGGCGATATAACACTGGTGGCCTTTACGCCCGAAGAACAAAATATCAGAGTTGAAATAGAATAACGGGAAAAACAAGAATGACAGAAGCAAAACTCAAACGGGAAATCGGCTTACTCGGCGTCTATGCCATTGCAACGGGCACGACCTTAAGCGCGGGATTCTTTTTATTGCCGGGTCTGGCTGCCGAACAGGCCGGTGCGGCCATTGTACTGGCATATATCGTCGCCGCTACTCCACTCGTACCGGCGATGTTCAGCATTATTGAACTGGCAACCGCGATGCCTCGCGCAGGTGGCGTCTATTATTTTTTAGACCGATCACTCGGACCGTGGATGGGCACGCTTGGTGGCATTGGCACATGGCTCGCACTCGTATTAAAAGTATCATTCGCACTCGTGGGCATGGGAGCGTACATCGCACTTTATGTACCCGAGTTGCCAATGATCCCCGTAGCCGTCGCAATTGCGGTTGGACTGGGCATACTGAATCTATTGGGCGCGCAGAAAAGCGGTGGATTTCAGATGGTATTGGTCCTGGGTTTGTTGATGATCTTGGGGATATTTATTGGAGGAGGCGTCCCCAGTATTGAACGCGCGCGATTAACCGCGATATTCGAGGCAGATGTCCAGACGGTTTTATCCACAGCGGGCCTGGTCTATATCAGTTATGTCGGCGTGACAACCGTAGCGAGTTTATCAGAAGAAGTAAAACATCCCGAACGCAATTTGCCTCTCGGCGTCATCTTCTCATTAATTACGGCGGTTCTGGTCTATGCGTTGGGCACGGGCGTCATGGTCGGTGTATTGCCTCTCGAGCAACTGGTGGGAGATTTAACGCCCGCCGCCTCAGCGGCCAAAGCCGTATTTGGCGATTGGGGTGCGTTAATCATCTCTCTGGCAGCCCTCCTCGCCTTTACATCGGTCGCCAATGCGGGAATGCTTTCGGCTTCTCGCTTTCCCCTGGCAATGAGCCGAGACCACATGATGCCGGGATTTTTTCAGCATTTGAATGCAAGAGGCGCACCCGTTCAAGGAGTATTGGTGACCATGGGCGTAATTGTTTTAATCCTCATCTTTCTCGACCCAACCAAAATTGCCAAATTGGCCAGTGCGTTTCAATTATTGATGTTCGCGCTGGTATGCCTGGCAGTAATTGTCATGCGCGAAAGCGGGTTGGCTTCTTACGACTCGGGATATCATTCACCGCTGTACCCGTGGATGCAGATATTCGGCATAGTAGCTTCGTGTACGTTAATCATTGAAATGGGCTGGTTATCGTCTCTATTCTCCCTGGGTCTGATCCTGTTGGGAACAATCTGGTACTTCAAATTTGCCCGAGACAAAGTCAACCGCGACGGTGCGATTTACCACATGTTTGAACGCTGGGGACAAAGGCGACACACCGGACTGGATATCGAACTGCGGGGCATCCTGAAGGAAAAGGGATTGCGCGACGAAGATCCCTTTGAAGAAGTCGCGGCTCGAAGCCTGGTCATCGACCTGGATCGCCCGGCCGAATTTGAGGATATTGTGCGGCAGGTATCGAAATGGTTATCGGGTCGCGTGCCACACACCGTAGATGAAATTGAGAAACAATTGCTGGACCGCACGCATATTGGATCGACACCTGTGACGCACGGCGTGGGATTGCCACATCTGCGAATTGATGGAATCGAACACTGCGAAATGGTCCTCGTGCGATCACTGCCGGGCATTCACATCCAGTTTGCAGACCCACTGACCGGGCATGAGGTAGAAACGCAACTAACCGCGATCTTTTTCTTATTCAGCCCAGAACACGACCCCTCACAGCACCTGCGTATTCTGGCACAAATTGCGCGGCGTGCAGACGATGAAAACTTCTTGCGCGAATGGCACTCCGCCAGCGATGAAGTCGAGTTAAAAGAAGCCCTGTTGCGCGACGATGCCTTTTTATTATTGACATTGCGCCGCGACCACGCGACCGCCGACCTCATTGGCCGCGCCCTGATCGAGACGGATTTCCCAGAAGGCTGTCTCGTGGCAATATTGCGCCGCGGCGGGCGCATGGTGATTCCCCGTGGCAATACCGTATTGCGAGAAAATGATCGCTTGACAATTTTGGGAAACAACGAAGGATTGCGAGACCTCGAAGTGCGATTTGGCGAGCGGTGAGTCTCGGCACCCAGATCACCCGTAGAGACGGCCAACAGTCTCGGGGTGTTTGCGAGCCTCGCGCATGAGGCGATTGCCCCACGTAGTGGGATATCTGCCCGTGACACACCCCAGACACAGGGTATCTGTTTCACACCCAATGCTGGAACCCAGATCGGGAACATCGAGGTACCTCAGGCTATCGACATCGAGATCGATAGCCATTTTTTTTAGCGTTTGTGCGCTGGGCATACCCCGGTATCGCACCGGGACGTGTTCGGGGGCAAAGAGTTCGTCCAGAGTCGTCATATCAATCCCGTAAAAACACGGTGCAACAATGGGCGGACAGGCCACGCGCACATGTACTTCGGTCGCACCGCCGATATCGCGCACCTGGTGGGCAAGGGTGCGAAGTGTGAGGGAGCGCACAATAGAATCTTCCACGAGGAAAACGCGCTTGCCCGATAAAACAGAGGCCAATGACGTGTACTTGCTCTTAGCACTCTGCGAGCGGGTGGTTTTGGGCTGGATAAACGTGCGCCCCACATAGCGATTGCGGATCACACCTTCCATACAGGGCATATTCAGGGTGTGGGCATAGGCATCGGCTGCGGCTTTGGCCGTATCGGGAACAGGCACAACCACACATGAATCGTCGATTTTCTGGTTTTCTTTTTTGGCCAAAATACGACCGGCATCAGCGCGAGAAGTATAAACACTGAGGCCGTCAATTTCACTGGCAACATTGGAAAAATAAACCCATTCAAAAAAGCAACGCGCTGTTTTTTTCGGTTCCGTATAGCGCGCAACGCGCAAATCGCCATTTTCGATAATCACCATTTCGCCGGGTTTGAGCCATTTGATATCGCCAAAACCGAGATTGGAAAGAGCCGTTGATTCATTGGCTGCGGCAAAAAGGCGACCTTTCACCCCCCAGCACATGGGATGCAAACCGAGCGGATCGCGCGAGACGAACATACGTCCCGAGGCATCGAGAAATGCGATATTATAAGCGCCGTCAAAATCGCGGGAAAGCGAACGCATCACATCGGCCAGATCGGGCGCATTTTCACCCTTCAACCGATACGCCAGAGTATGCATGATGATTTCGGTATCGATATTGAGGGTAAAGTGATACCCCTGCTTGGACAACAGGCGTTCGCGCAACAGCGTGTAATTGGCCAGATTGCCATTAAAAGCCAGACTAAACCATTTCCAAATACGCCCGTGCTGCCGTTCAAAGGGCTGTGCATATCGCACATCATCTTCGCCACTGGTGGCATAGCGCGTATGTCCAATCGCAGCAATTCCCGCATATTGGTTAATAATGGACTGGAATTTGCCTGGATGCGACATGCGAAAGGCTTCGGTAACGCCACCCAAGTCTTTAAACGTGCGCAAAAGGTGATCGCGGTCGGGGTGATAGGAGCAATACCCCGCGGCGAGTTGTCCCCTGTTTTGGAGGTCGAGCAACATACTCGGCATAAGTGCTGCAACATTTTCAAAATCATCGGCATTGCCGTTTTCCCTGAGCCAGTAGAGGGCTGCCACGCCGCATTCGTGACCAATATCTTCGCTCATAAAAATCTCCTATCCCAATGCCTGATTCTGCATATAATGAATTCCAGCAACAATTTCTTCGTGCGTCACATCATCTCGCGGCACAATTTTTCCAATCCGTTCGGGCAATACAAAGCGGATGACACCGTCCCGCGCTTTCTTATCACTTGCCATTCGCGCCAACACCTCATCGACTTTCAAATCGGGCACACCCCTGGGAATGCCCAGACGGGCAATAAGTGCATTTTGCCGCTCAAACGCATCTTGCGACCACATCCCCTTTTGCACTGCGATATACCCTGCAGCCAGCATCCCCAAACACACCGCCTCGCCGTGTTTGTAATAATCGTAATGCGTCACCACTTCCAGGGCGTGTCCCACCGTATGGCCGTAATTCAAAATTTCGCGCAAGCCCTTCTCGGTTTCATCGGCAGCCACAACACCCGCCTTGATGCGACACTGTTGGGCAACGAGCCAATTGATCTGATCCGCGGGCAGGCTTAAACTTGCCGCGCCCTCAATACAATCTTCCAAAAACGCCACCAGACCGGGATCGCGTATAATCCCGTGCTTGATCACCTCTGCCATACCCGCTCGCACTTCGCGTTTGGGCAAGGTATCGAGTGTAGCCGTATCGATCAACACCAACTTTGGCTGGTGAAAAGCACCGATCATGTTCTTTCCAAAAACGTGATCCACGGCTGTTTTGCCCCCCACACTGGCATCGACCTGTGCTTCCAGCGTCGTGGGCACCTGCACAAAATCAACCCCCCTCAAATACGTCGCAGCGACAAACCCAGCCATATCGCCGACCACACCACCGCCCAATGTCACAACACAGGACTTGCGATCCAATCCCGCCGCAATCAAATCGCCGTAGATCTGCCCAGCCGTCTCAAGCGTCTTGTATTGCTCGCCATCGGACACGGTTACGACCACAACCTTCACACCGGCGCGGGCGAGACTCTGCCGAACCGTATCGAGATAGAGCGCAGCAACTGTCGGATTGGTCACAATCGCCGCTGTTTCTCCCAACCCTCGCTCTACATACAGATCTCCCAAATCGCGCAAACAATCGCGACCGATTAAAATATCGTAACTTCGATCATCTAAATCAACCGTCACTATTTCCATTGTCAATCCCGATCCAGAACGCGCTGTAATTCAATCAATGCTGTCTCTGCCGTATCTTCGGGCGAGCAATCATTTGTCGAAGTTGCAAACGCATCTGCACGCGCATAGAATGGCTCTCGCTCTGCCATCATTATCTTAATTTTGTTTTTCAAATCCTCGTCATCCAGCCCGGCCAGCAAGGGCCTTTCATCGCGCTTGCGACTGACCCGTTCAAAAATTGTATCGACAGAAGCGCGGAAACACAAACACACGCCGGTTTTGCGAATGACCGCCCAATTCCGCTCCTGCGTGATGGCACCACCACCGAGAGAAACGATCACATTGCCCATCTTCGATGCCACGACAACCGCCTGGTGTTCCAACTGGCGAAATGCGGTTTCACCGCATTCCTCAAAAATTTCCGGAATTGTTTTCCCAGCGGCATCGACCACCAATTCATCTGTATCGACAAAGGTCCGATTCAACCATCCGGACAAAATGCGCCCGACTCTGGTTTTCCCCGTTGCCATAAAACCGGTGAGAAATATGGGTTTATCAGGTAGATCAAACACAGTGCTCTTCCACGATACGTTATCACATCTGTTCTGGCGCTTTCATCCCCAGCAAAGTTAGGCCCGATGCCAGCACCGTCTTAATCGCATAGACCAGTGCGACGCGGGCAGCCGTCAAATCCGCTTGTTCAGAAATAACCTGATGGGCATTGTAAAACCGATTGGCGACCGTACACAATTCAATCATAAGCGTTGTCACCACAGAGGGTTCGTATTCGTCCGCAGCTTTTTGAATCTGCCCTGGAAATCGCGCAAGGCACTTGACGACCTCAATGGCTTCTGGCTCATTTAACAACGCGAAGTCGATATCTCGCAGTGGCAAAGTGCCGTCATAACGCCGCAACACACTGCAATATCGCGCGTGGGTATATTGCAGATAGGGACCGGTTTCGCCGTTGAAATTTAAAACCTCGTCCCAATCAAACACAATATCGCGCGTCCGTTTGGAATCCAGATCCGCAAAAATAATCGCACCAATGCCCACATCTCGTGCAATCTGATCACTATTGGGCAAATCGGGATTCTTATCGGCAATAATTTTTCGCGTCAACTCAATCGCGCGATTCAGCACATCTTCCAAAAAAACCACATTGCCCCTGCGCGTTGAGGCTCCAGTGCCATCTTTGAATCGCAGCCGCCCAAATTGCACATGCGCGCATTTTTCTCGCCAGTCGTATTCCATCAATTCCAACACCTGAAACAACTGGCGAAAATACAGCGATTGCGCCACATCCACCACATAGAGCAATTTTTCAAAGCGATATGTTTCCCACCGATACTCCAGCGCGGCCAAATCGCGCGTACCGTACAATGTCGCATCGTCGCTTCGCAATGCGATCAAAGGTGGCATATCCCATTTTTCCAGATCCACAATGGTCGCGCCTTCGCTCTCCGTCAGCAACCCCTTTGACCGCAAACGCTCCAATGTCGCGGGCATCTTATCCTGATAAAAACTCTCTCCGGCAATCGACTCAAACCCAATGCCCAGCATATCGTAAACGCGATCAAACTCCTTAAAACTCACATCCACGCACACCTGCCACATCCGCACGGCTTCTTCATCGCCGTCTTCGAGGCGGCGAAACCAATCGCGGGCTTCTTGTTCGAGTTTGGGATTGTCTTCAATCTCTTCATTAATGCGAACATAGAGTTCCAACAACTTCTGAATGGTAATATTCGCCGTCAATTCGCCCTCACCCCAGTAATTCCACGCCAGAATCAATTTCGCAAACTGAGACCCCCAATCGCCCAGATGATTCACCCCAATCACTTCATAGCCCAATGCCCGATAAATATTTCGCAAGGCATTGCCAATCACCGTTGACCGCAGATGGTGAATGCCAAATGGCTTGGCAATATTGGGATGCGAAAAATCGATCACAACCGTCTTTCCAGCACCGTGATCCCCGCACCCGTAATCCGCACCCTGTTCGAGAACCACAGAGAGTGTCTCTCCCACCAAATTGGTCTTCGGCACAAAAAAATTGAGATACGGACCTGTGGAACGCACCTCGGAAATTCGCTCACCCGTCACAATTTGTGCAGATAATTCTTCGGCAATCAGATGGGGAGCTTTGCGAAAAATTTTGGCCAACGTAAAACACGGCAAAGCATAATCGCCCATCTCGGGTTTTGGCGGTGTCTCGATCAGCGCCTTCACATCGCCACAAGACATCTCAGTTGCTTTTGACACCTGCAATACAATTTCTTCAACAAAAGGATTGACCACAAAATACCTCCACTATCTCAAGGGCCTCTTTCCCTGCCCTCCCCTATTTCAAAATATCCAAATCCAAAATTTTTTGTACATCGGCCTTCACTTGCGCGGGCACGCGAAATCGATAGCTTTTTCGTTGAGAAATGAGTTCCAAATCGCGCTCTGTGCGCCACACATATCTCGAAAAACGCTGCCAGGGCATATAGCGCATACCCATCAGCAATCCGCGCGCACTCATAGTTACGCGAATGGTAGCATACGCGATATAAAAAAATTCGAGAGAAAGCAAAAAACCGAACAATTGCGGCACAAATCCCACGCCATCTGAAATCGCAGCCCCCCGAAACAGCACAATCCCCCCCATCACAATCAAAAGCACATCCCATCGTTTCTGCAAAAAAACCACCACAGGCTCCTGTGTATTGGACACATGACGCCGCAATCGCCAATAGGCCACAATAGACGCGCCCAATAAAATGGGAGCGAGAATCAACACGATTTGTATAAGTGTCAAAGACATGTTACGTTTTCGACGCCAGATAAATAGTTGCAATCCCAAAGCTCAACTGAACCGCCTGTATATCGACAAATCCCGCATCGGACAACCGCCCGCAAAAATCATCACCTTCGGGAAAATGCATCACAGATTCATACAAATAGCGGTAGGCATTCGGGTCGCGGGAAATCATGTGTCCAATACGAGGCAAAATACGCTGAAAATAAAAATTGTAAAGGCCGCGGAACACAGGGGTTCGCGGCCTTGAAAACTCCAGCACAGCCACGCGCCCACCCACCTTGAGCACGCGGCACATCTCGCTCAGGGCCGTTTCCAACTCGGCCACATTGCGAATGCCAAATCCGATTGTCACGCCGTCAAATGTCCCCTCACCAAAAGGAAGACTCTCCCCATCGCCACACAAAAACGCGACCGGATTTGCTCGCGACTCATTTTTTTTTGTGCCCTCGCGCAACATCGGCACCGAAGGATCGACGCCGATCACCTGAATATCGCCAGCGCGCTTGCCGCATTCAAACCCCAAATCGCCCGTGCCCGTAGCCAGGTCCAAAATGCGCCAGTTCGGCCCGGGTCGCAATCGGTCAATAGTCTTTTTTCGCCAAACAATATCAACGCCCAGGCTCAACAGGTGGTTGAGCAAATCGTACCTGCGAGCAATCCCATCAAACATCTGCCGCACAAAAGCGCGCTTGGCTTCTGGTTTGAGCAACACATCGCGCGCAATACCCGCAGGGGCTTTAGGGCTATGCCTGTGCTCACCTCTCATTTTTTGTGCCGACCCGTTTGACAACGACATTTTTCATCACATCAGTCGGTGGCTCAACACCCGTCCAGATCGCAAAAGACCGCGCTCCTTGAAAGACCAGCATATCCAGCCCTCCAAAAGCCAGCGCACCAACCGATTGAAACGCGCGCATCAACTGCGTTTCCAGCGGATTGAACACCGTATCGTAGAGCACCAAATCCGGATGGACAGCGCGCACATCGGCAAGGGGCGAGGCATTGACCTCGGGATACATCCCCAGCGAAGTGGTATTCACAACCACGCCCGCATCGGCAAACGCCCTGCATTGCGCATCGGCATCCAGTGCACCCACATCCATTTTTGTGCCCGTTATTTCTTCCATATCCACCGCCAGATCCTCAGCGCGTTTAACCGTGCGATTCAAAATCGTCACCCGCTGCACACTTTCTTGCGTTCCCAGCGCATACGTCACAGCGCGGGCAGCCCCACCGGCGCCGAGCACCACGCAATGCGCGGGAAATGTCACAATCCCCGCAATATCGCGCAATGCCGTCAGGACGCCATAGACATCCGTATTGTAACCGACCAACTCATCTTTTTCGCGCGAAATAGTATTAACCGCACCCACAGCCAGTGCTTCTTCTGAAATGCGATCCAGGTATTCCATCACCGCCAGCTTGTGCGGAATCGTCACATTTAACCCGCGAATATTCAGCCCGCGCAACCCCATCATCGCCTCATTCACGCGGTCGGGCAATACGTGAAAAGCCACATAACAATAATCTACATCTAATGCGGCGATTGCGGCATTGTGCATATCGGGAGAAAACGAATGAGCCACCGGGTCGCCAATAACGCCCAGCACCTGACTTGTTGCGCGAATATTCATCAAGACCTTCGACTGCCATCCAGCAAATCATTTACAAACTCATCCGCAATATCAAAACTCTCCTTCCACGAGCAGCTGTATGTATAGCGTATAAATGCCACACCGCCCAGGATCATCAAAATCGCAAATAGCGCGAGCTTAAAAAGTATCTTCATATTTTCACCTCTTTTGGTTGAACAACAGTAGATAAACAGGCAAATAACCCGGCGAAATCACGACACATATCACCCGTATTTGACACCCGGGTTTCGCCCTCGGCTACCAATCCCGCCAGTGCAAAGGTCAATCCCGTGAGGGCATCGCCGCCAGCATCGACCTCTATGCCCTCAAGGCGCACAGGCCCCTGCACCACCAGGCCATCGGGCATTTCGCCTACCTTAGCCCCCATTTGACGCAAATTTTGAATCGTCAGTGATAGGCGGTCAACCTCTCCCTGGCGCAAACCCTCTCCATCTCGAATAACCATTTCGCCCGCGGCTTGCGTGCCCATCACAGCGAGAAAAGGCACTTCACGAATAAATAGATCGGTTTGCTCGCCCCCTATGCGCGTGCGCCGCAATTCAGACCCCTGAACTTTAACCGTACGCGTCATCTCAGACTTTGATCGCGTCACCTGAATATCCAATTGTGCATTCAATCGTCGCAACAAATCCAATGCGCGTCGGGTCTTCCAATCGTCGCCCACGCAGTGAAGGGTCAAATCCGACTGCGATAACATCGCCGCAGCGCCGAGCAAATACAGCGTAGTCTCAGGATCCCCCGGCACATCGCATTCCCCAATAAGCCCACGCGCTTCTTTTACCTCATACATACTCACGTTTTCGATCTCCCCTGGCGAATAGACGAATAAACGAATAGACGAACCCCGCCCAACCACCTAACTGCTATCGTTGATTCGTTGATTCGCTGATTCGTCACCGCAGCCGCACTTGATAACCCGCATCTCGCAAAATATCGACAGACCGATCGGCTTCCTCCTGCTGCCCAAACCCCATTCGAATCGTCCCCCCTTCGCCTTCGCGCACCTTCAGCACTTCAATATCTTCAATATTAATTCCTTCGGCAGATAAACGCGATGCGACATCGGCAATCACACCGGGTTTGTCCTCCACCACCAGCAGTATTTCGTGGAGCGGGTGCAAAAATCCCTTGGAATCTCTGGGAATCTCCCCGCGAATGCGATTGGCATAGTCAAAATCTTCTGATAACGCTTCCTGATCCACCTTCTCTCGTATCGCTACAAGCGCGTCGAGATACGCATCGATCATCTCTCGAATAGGACCGGCATTGGTCTGACAAATATCCCGCCACATCGCGAACGGACTGGAGGCAATACGCGTCAAATCGCGGAACCCACCCGCCGCCATTTGCAGGGGAAGACCATCGGCCTCATTGAGCCTGCCCACCAAACCCACGAGAGTAGTAGCCATCATCTGCGGCAAATGACTCACCGTCGCCGCGACTCGATCATGCGTCTCGGCCTCCATACGCATAGAACGCGCACCAATGCATTGCACCAGTGCTGCGAGCACATCCACAATTTCGTCGGAAACATCGCTTGCGGGCGTAAGCACATAAAGCGCGTTTTCAAACAAAAAGGGATCGGCTGCGCCCACGCCGCTCTTTTCCGACCCCGCCATGGGATGCCCGCCCACAAAATGCACATCTTCACGCGCAACCCGTTCTGCACATGCGACAATCGCGCCCTTTGTACTGCCCACATCTGTAATAACACAACCCGGCGAAGCCGCTTTCACGACCGAGGGCAACTGCTCCAGAATACGCACAATAGGCGAACACAAAAATACCAGATCTGACCGCTTTATGCCATTGTCCATCGCGTCGTATTCATAGCCGCTGTCAATCACATCGAGCGCACGGGCCTCTCGCAGGGTCTCTGCGCGGCTAATACCAATAATCTCGCGCCCAATACCCAATCGCTTAAACGCCAGCCCCAGCGACCCACCAATCAACCCCACACCCACAATGGTAATCGCGGCATCTGTAAATGGAGGATCTTTCATGTTGGTGACTCAATTTCTAAATCTAAGGCAAATAAGATAGCGTTTTTGATCTGTCTCATCACATTGTCTGAAAGTTTGCCAAGCCTTCTTTCAAGCCGGACTTTCGGCATAGAACCAAGTCCCTGTACATTGGCGTAAGAATCTTGATTCAGAAACCTCAACTTTGGCAATACCACCTCATAGGGACTTTGCCTGTACTGAGTCGTTAAAGGGATATAAGTTATCATAGCTCGCGGCGGGTCTGGATCGTAGCGAGATACCAAGAGAACAGGTCGTGTTTTTGCAGCTAAACCAAGATCCGCCAGCCAAATTTCACCGGGTTGTGGGTTCATCGAGTAGATTCAAAACCTCCTGTTCTACGAAACGCGATTGCATGATATCCAGGACATCATGGTCTGCGAGATCAATAATTTCCGCTACTCGCCCCCTAACCTCCGCTACCGTATTGGGCTTCCATTCGCGTAATTTTGCGTTTAATTTTTTTGCTAAAACATCCATTGATTCTCCTCCATTAGGCTGCTTGTGGTATTGATTCTCCTCCATTAGGCTGCTTGTGGTATTGATTCTCCTCCATTAGGCTGCTTGTGGTTTGACGTAAACTTCGACTTGCATCCCAGCCAGCGTCAGCATATTAATCAATTTATCCACGCTAAAACGACGAATATCTCCCTGAATTAAATTACTAATACGCGGCTGGGATTCGCCAAAAAATGTAGCGGCTTGACTCTGGGTCCATCCCTTTGTTTGAATGTACTTTCTCAAGTCAAGCATTAAATCAGCCCGAACTTTTAAGCTCGCTGCTTCTTCCCGATCAAAACCGATATCTTCAAATACATTATCAATACCTTGAGTCACTTCCATAACTCAGCCTCCTTAGATTTATTCAACATATAATTAAACATACCTAATTTGGCATAAAAAACAAGAACGACATGAATCGTACCCGCTTCTTTAGCTTTATGACGCTTCTTTACCGAAGTCGTTGGCAAAAATGAGAAAATCACCAAACCCAATCGCGCCATCGCCATCCAGATCAAACCGCGCATCATACCCCGCATCGCCTCGACTTAATCCGAACTGTGCCACTAAAAGCAAAAAGTCGGCAAAGTCAATAACACCATCGCGATCAAAGTCGGGATTAGCGGTCAGGGGAGTGGGCAGAACGATGGCGTCGCTGGCGGTGCTGGCAAGAATAAAGGTCTTGGGAGATTGTGAGTAGGCCACGAAGTGGAGTTACCCCGCTTCGGTGGAGTATTTAGGGCTTGTGTTCCAAGCCTGTGATTGATGCAGCTTTTCATAAGCTATGGGTGCATGGTAGGCGATGGAAGAATACCTTTTTTGATGTCATAACTTTCGCCTCTATTCAGCTTTTACCATCACTAATGCGTGTTTCGCAACCCTAAACCAGACCCGCCAGGTCCTTCACGAACACTTCCGTATCTTCCCACCCCAGGCATGGGTCGGTAATCGACTTCCCAAATATCCCCTCTTCGGGTTTTTGCGCGCCCTCCTCCAGATAACTCTCCACCATCAACCCGCGCACCACATTGTGAAGCAGCGCGGAATGGCGCCGGCTGCGCATCACCTCCAGACCAATACGCGGCTGTTCGGAGAATATTTTATCTGAATTATTGTGATTGGTATCCACAATAATCGTCGGATTGCTCAACTTGCGCGCCAGGTATTGCTCGGCAACACGCATCAAATCTTCGTAGTGATAATTGGGAATACTCCGCCCATTATACGACATCCCGCGCAACACCGCATGCGTCAACGAATTACCCGACGTACTGACTTCCCATCCATTGTGAAAAAACACATGTGGCATTTGCGCTGCATAAATGGCATTGAACATCACATCCAGATCGCCACCCGTCGGGTTTTTCATGCCCGCGGGCACATCGACACCGCTAATAGTCAGGCGATGATTCTGATTTTCAACAGACCGCGCCCCCACGGCAATATAACTCAGCAAATCCTCCACATAAGGCAAATTCGAAGGATAGAGCATCTCATCGGCAGCCGTCAAATGCGACTCGCGAAAAGCGCGAATCTGCATCTGCCGAATGGTCTTAATCCCAACAACCATATCGGGCATACCCTCGGGATCGGGCTGATGTGCCATACCCTTATACCCCTCGCCAGTCGTGCGCGGCTTATTGGTATAAATTCGCGGCACGAGCACCAACTTGTCCATCACCTGCTCTTGAAGCTGCGCCAGGCGATTTACATATTCACACACCGCATCGACATTGTGAGCCGAACACGGACCAATAACCAACAAAAACTTATCGCTCCTACGCTCAAAAATAGCCCGAATCTCGGCATCGCGCTCTTCCTTCTTAGCCTTCAAATCATCGGGCAGTGGCAAAACATCCTGGATTTCTTCTGCACTGGGAATCGGCTGAATCCGTTTGAAACTCATAACAATACCTTTTTTAAGACTCTGAATCTGCGTGATCTTCTTCCAACCGCAGTGACTCATCGATAATCTGTCTAAAAATGCGTTGTGCTGCTTCGTGACTCAAAGGCCCGCCATTCAATTCGCGAATGCGGTTGAGAATCAGGGTTTCTCGTTCAGGGACATGAAAGGGCAAACCCTCGGCACGCTTAATTTTTCCCACAGACAGCGCATACTGAGCACGCTCATTGAGCAACTCGAGAATCTGATCATCTAAGGCATCGATTTTCTCGCGCCAGAAATCCAGATCCTTCTCCATAACCTACACACCCTCTCTCAAAGGGCCGATCAAAGACCCGACAAAAGCACCCACCTTTGAAACCAGGTCGGCATCGTGTTGGTACTCGCCCATGCGACGCACAATCGCGCTACCAACCACAACCGCATCGGCATATCGCGCAATTTCGGACACATGCTCGGGCGTTGAAATACCAAACCCAACGGCAATGGGCATATCTGTGTGCTGGCATATCGCAGACACCTTGCTTTGAATTTCATCTGCCAGAGAATCGCGCTCTCCCGTCACCCCGGTGCGCGACACATAATAGACAAAACCCCTCGTATGCGATGCAATCAGCTTCATCCGATCATCGCGCGTGGTAGGCGTCACGAGAAAAATCGTATTCAGCCCGTGCTCATTCATCCGCGCTATATAATCACCGCCCTCTTCCGGGGGCAGATCCAGCATCAGAACACCATCCACCCCCACATCTGCAGCGCGTTTTACAAAGCGCGCCACACCGTAGCGGTGAATCGGATTGTAATACGTAAACAGCACAATGGGTATTTCTGTCTCAGTCCGCACATCTGCAACCATAGACAATACGCCCTCGAGCGTTGCACCAGCGGCCAAAGCGCGTTGAGACGCCTCCTGAATCACGGGACCATCGGCCAGAGGATCTGAAAAGGGTACACCCAATTCCAGGACATCCACACCTCGCCGATCCAATTCCAACACCATCTGGTGCGTGGTATTTAAGTCCGGATCACCCGCCGCAATATATGCGACGAACCCGGTCCTACCCGCTTTTCTCAAGTCATCAAACCGCCGTCCAATCCGCGTCATCTCGCTCCTTCTATAAACTGCGCCGCCTGTTGCACATCTTTGTCACCGCGTCCCGATAAATTGACAACCACAATCTGATCTCGACTCATCTCGGGTGCCAACTTGCAAACATGGGCAATAGCGTGTGAACTCTCCAAAGCGGGAATAATCCCTTCGGTATGACTGAGCAACTCAAAAGCACTGAGTGCCTCTTCATCCGTCGCATACGTATAAGCCGTGCGCGCCATATCTCGCAAATAACAATGCTCTGGCCCCACGCCCGAATAATCGAGACCAGCCGATACCGAATGCGTCAATGCGATTTGCCCATCATCATCTTGCAACACATAGATGCGCGCACCGTGCAAAACTCCCAAATCACCGCCATTAAAACGCGCAGCGTGCTCGCCAGATTCAATACCGTGCCCTCCGGCCTCCACACCGATCATCTGCACATCGGCATCATCCAAAAAAGCGTGAAACAACCCGATAGAATTGCTTCCCCCACCCACACAGGCGACGAGTACATCGGGCAATCGGCCTTCTCTTTTCAAAATTTGGGCACGGGCTTCAACGCCAATAACCCGCTGAAAATCCCGCACAATCATCGGATACGGATGCGGTCCCAAAACCGAACCAAAAATGTAAAACGTATCCTCCACATTGGTCACCCAGTCGCGGATGGCCTCATTAATCGCATCCTTCAGGGTTTTGCTACCCGAATGGACACCCGTAACTTTCGCTCCCAGGAGCCGCATGCGAAACACATTGAGCGCTTGTCGTTCCATATCTTCAACACCCATGTAAATTTCGCATTTGAGACCAAACATCGCCGCCACAGTTGCCGTTGCCACGCCGTGTTGTCCGGCACCAGTCTCGGCAATAATCCGCGTCTTGCCCATCCGGTTGGCGAGCAAAATCTGCCCCATGGCGTGATTGATTTTATGCGCTCCCGTATGGGCGAGATCTTCGCGCTTGAGATAAATTTTAGGACCGCCGAGTTCTTCTGTCAACCGCTCGGCAAAATAAAGCGGCGTGGGCCGCCCGACGTAATCGCGCAAATATCGATCCAGTTCAGCCCAGAACTCGGGGTCGCGCTTTGCCTCTCGATAAGCCGCCTCAAGGTCTTCCAACAGCGCCATAAGCGTCTCGGGCACATACTGCCCACCATAAGGCCCAAAATGTCCGCGCGCATCGGGCAAATCAATTGCGTTCACAGCCATATTGTATATCCTCTTAAATATCCCCAACGACCTGATCGTAAAATGCCAGATACTGATCGCAGTCATCACCATCGAGCAATGCCATTGCCTCGCGGGGATGCTGGTTGTGCTGGCCCGTGATGTTATAGGGCACCAGAGGTCCCCACGTCATTTCGCGGCGCAACTTGACAAAATACTCTTCCAGCAACTTATAGACGGGACGGATCTTAAACTTGGGATTCCGCAAAAAACCGAGCAACAATTCCATGGGACAATTGCCCGCACCGCGCCCCAATCCATCCACAGTGGCATCGACCCGATTAGCTCCTAAAATAATGGCCTCAATAGTATTGGCAAATGCCAGTTGCTGATTATTGTGCGCGTGAATACCCACCTCTTTGCCCGAACCCTTGGTCGCCTCCATGTATTTTCGCACAAGCATATCGACCTGCTCGCGATACAGCGCACCGAAACTATCCACAACGCAAATCGTGCCCACAGGGGTTTGCATCAACACTTCTAACGCCTGATCAATCTCGACATCTTGCACAGTCGAAATCGCCATAATATTACAACTCGTTTCATACCCCTTCTCGTGGGCATCGAGCAACATTTCGACAGTCTCGGGAATCTGATCGACATAACACGCCACGCGTACCATATCGACCACGCTCTCGCTGGCCAGCAGAATATCTTCGGCCCAATCGCTCTTGCCCGCATCGGCCATAATTGCGAGTTTCATCCCCGTCGCTTCGGGATCGTGATCCCCAGTAATTTTGCGAATATCCTCTTCATCGCTGTGGCGGAACGCACCAAAATCTCTTTTGGGGAACATCTCCTTGGAGTTTCGGTACCCAATTTCCATATAGTCAACACCTGCCGCGACACATGTTTCATACACGGCCTTCACAAAATCATCATCAAAATGATGGTCATTCATCAAACCGCCATCGCGGATCGTACAATCGAGTACCTTGAGTTCCGGACGGTAGGTAATCCAGGGTGCTTTCATAAAAAAATCCTTCCTTTGGGGTTAAAGTTAGTGAAAAATTTAATAACATTTATTTCATAGACTGGATTGCGGCTCAAAACCATGCCGCAATGACATCCATCGCTCGTCACTCCTGCAAAAGCAGGAGTCCAGCTATCTTCTTTATCACACCGACCACCTCACCAAAAAGTAACTGCGTTTGCCTCGGCGCATCACCAGATATTTTCCAGCCAGTCTTTCAGAAGGCTCTAAAATATGACCCATATCTGTGCAACGTTGCCCATTGATATAAATGGCACCTGTCCTGATATCTTCGCGAGCCTGTCGCCTGGACGAAGAAATTTGCGCATCCACGAGCAAATCGATCAAACCCACTTCATCAGCACCATTGAGCGCGTAAGACGGCACATCGCTAAACCCCTCTGCAATCTCCTGCTCGTTCAAATCCTGCAAATTGCCGTAAAACAGCGCCTCGGAAATATGCACGGCGCGATCCTTTGCGGCTGCACCGTGGATAAAAGTTGTCACCTCTTCAGCCAGCACGCGCTGCGCCTCGCGCTTCTCGGGTTGCGCCTCCACCTCTCGTTCCAATTCCTCTATGCGTTCGCGACTCAAAAAAGTGAACAACTTTAAGAATTTCACCACATCGCGATCTGCCGCATTCACCCAAAACTGATAAAACTGATAGGGCGATGTCTTCTCGGGATCGAGCCATAACGTTCCCGTCTCGGTCTTGCCAAACTTTGTCCCATCCGACTTTTCCAGCAACGGAAAAGTCAACCCATACACAGTCTTACTGAGTACGCGCCGACACAATTCTATACCCGCCGTAATATTGCCCCACTGATCGCTACCCCCGATCTGAAGCTCACAGCCATACTTTCTGTTCAACTCCATAAAGTCATACGCCTGCAAGACCATATAACTAAATTCGGTAAAAGAAATCCCGGTTGAAAGACGCGACGACACCGACTCTTTCCCCAGCATATACCCCATTGAAAAGTGTTTGCCCACATCGCGCAAAAATTCAATCGTACGCAACTCTGAAAGCCAGGTATAATTGCTCACCATCAGCGCCGGGTTATCCCTGGTCTCAAAATCCAGATACTTTTCCAACTGCGCGCGCTGGCACTCTGTATATGCCTGCACCACCTCCAGTGAATTCAACTGTCGCTCTTCTTCTTTCCCACTCGGATCGCCGATCAATCCCGTGCCCCCGCCCACGAGTGCAATGGGCTTGTGCCCCGCATCTTGAAAGCGACGCAATCCCATAATGGGAACCAGACTGCCCGCATGCAGACTATCGGCAGTGGGGTCAAATCCGCAATACAATGTCACCTGCCCCTCTGCCAAACGCCTGCGGAGCTTATCTTCATCTGTCATCTGAAAAATATAGCCACGAAATGCCAAATCGTCTAACACATCCACGTTTTTATCTCCATATTCATATCACGCCTTTACGCGCACCAAAAAATCCTTCACCTTTTTGTGATCCTTCTTCCCCGGCTCAGCTTCTACGCCACTACTCGTATCCACCGCATAGGGACCAACTCGCTCAATCGCCTCCCGAACATTATCCGGATTTAACCCACCGGAAAGAATAATGCGCCCATACTCTTTTGCCGCCACCGCCTTTGACCAATCAAATATCTCCCCCGTACCGCCGTAAGAACCCTCTTTCTCTGTATCCAATAAAAATGTATTGACCAGATACGATCCCATGGTCTGCACATCAAAATCTCGTCCCACGCGAAGCGCGCGAATCACCGGAACCGCATGCCCCAGACATGCTTCTGGCGATTCATCCCCGTGCAACTGAATCGCCCGCAGCCCCGCCAACTTCACGGCAACATCAATCTCCCGCTCCGATGCATTCACGAATATCCCTACGGGCGTCACAAACGGCGGCAAATCAAAAATAATTTCTCCGGCTTTCTCGGGCGCAATATAGCGAAGACTCTTCTCGTAAAAAATAAACCCCAGAGCATCTGCGCCGTGATCAACGGCACACAGCGCATCATCCCGATTTGTAACACCGCAAATTTTAGCTCGCACCATATCCCATCAACTCCTTTAACTTGGCGGCAATATCCGATTCTCGCATCAAACTCTCGCCCACCAGCACCGCATCTGCGCCCGCATCTCGAAGCGCGACAACATCCTCGCGCGTATAAATACCACTTTCACTCACCGTCAACACATCATCGGGGATCTGATCGATCAACCCATAAGTCGTATCCAGAGACGTATCAAAAGTTTTCAAATTTCGATTATTAATCCCAACAATCTCCGCACCCGCATCGAGCGCGACCATCAGTTCCTCTCTCTCATGTACCTCCACCACCGCATCCAGCCCCAATGCCCGACTCGTCGCTATAAATGGGGACAATTTTTCAGGCGTTAAAATCGACACAATCAACAACACAGCCGAAGCTCCAATCGCCCGCGCCTCGTAAATCTGATAGGGATCAATCGTGAAATCCTTGCGCAAAATGGGCCGATCGACAACTGTTGAAATCCGAGTCAAATAATCTGCCGACCCCTGAAAAAATTTCTCATCCGTCAATACCGAAAGTGCCGAAGCCCCATTTTCCACATAAATTTTCGCAATATCCACCGCGTCAAAATCCCTGCGGATCACGCCCTTAGACGGCGAAGCCTTTTTGACTTCGGCGATCACAGCGATATCGTCTCCATCTATTAGCCCATCAAAAAACGAAGGCGGCTCTGGCGCATCTTCCGCCAACTGCGCCATCTCCTCAAACGGCGTCTGCGCCATACACCTGGCGAGAAACCTGCGTTTATACGCCACAATTTTGTCGAGAATATTGCCAGCCATAAAATCCCATCATCCTCAGACAGTGCTAAAGCCACGACCGCGGGTCGGGAACGGACACCCATCCATTTTCGCGTACTGACTGCAATCCCGCAATACCGGGCAGTGTCATATCCAGCGCCTGCATCAAATCTATCGGCGATCGCAATCCATTCACAATCGCCTGCACAAAATCCAAAACAATGAGCATACTCGTTTTGCCGTGCCCTGCACCGAGTGCGTCCGAAAACTGGGACAACTCGGGATGGTGGCATTCTTCTCGCGTCACCTGCTCCTTATTTCCCACCGAATAATAACACACCGTTCGTGCTTCGCGAAATCGCCCCGTCTCAAAAGAACCCTCATCGCCATAAAAACTCAAAAAATGGCTCATCCCATGCACATTCTGAAACGAATTTGTCAATCTGAACACCGCGCCTTCTTCGGTTCGAAACAAAGCCGTCTGCACCCAATCTGCTTCATATCCCTCTAAAAATTCATCTCTCCCTGAAGCCGAAACAGCCATGACCTCAGCCAAACGATCACCCGTCATATTCAAATACGGTGACGTCCCATGTGTCGGATAAAGAAGGGGTTGTAAACTATTCCGCCAGGTAGATCGTCCATCGGGATGTCGTCTCAACGCTTTTAGACCGTGAATATACTCGGCCTCGGCATAGTAAATACGCCCCAGTTTCTGCGACTCATAAAGCGACCTCGCACGCACCACACTGGGTTCATAGACCCAATTCTCAGCCATCATATAAATGCGGTCACTTTTTGAAACGACCTCGACCAATGCCTTTGCCTCATCCATAGTCAGCGCAGCGGGGACAGCACACAAAACGTGCTTACCAGCCCGAATTGATCGAATCACATGTTCTGCATGAAGCGGCGCAGGAGTAAAAATAGCCACCGCATCAATCCGTTCATCAGCGACCAGATCATCAAAAGCCGCATAACAAGCATCGACACCCAACTGCTCTTTTGCCTCGTCCCGTCTCTCCTGCTGGATGTCACAAACAGCCACCAAATCAGTCTCGGCATACGCATCAAACACCTGCGCCCAGGACATACCAAATCGCAAACCCGCAACACCTACCGAGAGAGCCATTTTACGTTACTCCATCCCCAAAATCATTCTCGACTCGCCGCCACCAAACCCTCCAACTTCTCCAACGCCTTCCCCGAATCAATCACTTCAGCGGCGGCTTGCACGCCTTCATTGAGATCACGCGCCTTATCGCCCGCCACAATCGCCGCCGCCGCATTCAACAACACAATATCTCGCCGAGGGCCTTCCTCCCCATTCAGAATCGACCGCGTAATCTCTGCATTATAATCGGCATCCCCGCCTTTTAGCGCGTCGGCTGGGGCCTGCGCCAGCCCAAAGTCCCCAGGTGATACGTCATACGTCGAAACCGATCCATTTTTCAATTCACTCACCCTCGTCGGCCCCGTCAAGGTCATCTCATCCAAACCATCCGAACCGTGAACGACAAACGCGCGCTCCGTTCCCAGAGTCCCCAAAACACCTGCAAGTGTCTCGGTCAATGCCGCGCTGTACACGCCGACCACCTGCCGCGTTGCACCCGCCGGATTGCTCAGCGGCCCCAGCGCATTGAAAATTGTCCGCGCACCAATTTCCCGACGCGGTCCAATCGCGTATTTCATCGCCCCGTGCAATGAAATGGCAAACAAAAACCCGATACCCACATCGTCCAGACACCTGCTCACCGTCTCGGGCGATGCCTCAATATTCACACCCAATGCACTCAGTACGTCCGCGCTACCGCTTTGACTCGTCGCCGCGCGATTGCCGTGTTTGGCCACACACAAACCCGCCCCAGCCGCGACAAATGCCGCAGTTGTCGAAATATTAAACGTGCCCGAATGATCGCCCCCCGTGCCACAGGTATCGACAATCACATCGTGCTTTGTCGCAATAGGCGTCGCCTTCTCGCGCATTACAGACGCGGCCCCGGCAATCTCATCAACACACTCGCCCTTCACGCGCAACGCAATCAAAAACGCGCCGATCTGCGCATCCGTCGCCTCGCCCGACATAATCTGATTCATCGCATCCGTCATCTCACCCCGGCTCAAATCTGCACCTTCAATTACTTTTGCAACCGCCTCTTGTATGTTCATACTCATCTCCTCAGCTAACAAATCATGCATCGAGAAAATTTTGCAGCAAATTCTTGCCTTCACCCGTCAAAATCGATTCGGGGTGAAACTGCACGCCATCCACCGCCATATCTCGATGGCGCAAACCCATAATCACGCCATCATCGGTCTCTGCTGTAATTTCCAGACAAACGGGCAAACTCTCTCGTTCCACCACCAGCGAATGATAGCGTGTGGCAATAAACGGCTCAGGTAACCCCTGAAAAACAGACTCCCCACTATGATGAATCTCCGACACCTTCCCGTGCATAATTGTCGGCGCGCCCACAATTTTCCCGCCAAATGCCTGCCCGATGGACTGGTGCCCCAGACAAACCCCTAAAATAGGAATTTTTCCGGCAAAGTGCTGCACCAGAGCCACGGAAATCCCCGCTTCGTTTGGCGTGCACGGTCCTGGAGAAATTACAATCTTCTCAGGTGCTATATCATCAATCTCTTCAAGTGAGATTTGATCATTGCGATATACCATCAGACCCGCACCCAGTTCGCCGAGATATTGAACGAGGTTATAAGTAAACGAATCGTAGTTATCAATGACGAGAATCACAACACTCCTCCTTCAGCCATTTCTACCGCCCGAAACAGTGCCCGCGCTTTGTTCACGGTCTCCTGATATTCGTATTCCGGCTCTGAATCAAACACCACACCACCTCCCGCCTGCACATACGCTTTGCCATCCTTAATCACCAGCGTGCGAATGGCAATACACGTATCCATATTGCCCGCAAAATCGATATAACCCACCGCACCGGCATAAGGTCCTCGGCGCGTTGGTTCCATCTCGTCGATAATCTCCATCGCCCGAATTTTCGGCGCACCCGACACCGTACCAGCCGGATAACAGGCAAAAAGCGCGTCCAGCGCATCGACACCCTCGTGCAATTCGCCGCGCACATTCGAAACGATATGCATCACATGCGAATAGCGTTCAATCGTCATCTGCTCGGTCACGCGCACCGTATCAAACCTGGAGACGCGCCCCACATCATTGCGCCCCAGATCCACCAGCATAATATGCTCGGCGCGTTCTTTTTCATCTGCCAACAACTCCTGTGACAGCACCTGATCTTCTGCCTCTGTTTTGCCGCGCCACCGCGTCCCCGCAATAGGTCGCACCTGCACCACCCCGTCCTCTACCCTGACGAGCAACTCGGGCGACGCGCCCACGAGTTGATGGTCTGTCAAATCGACGTGAAACATATAAGGCGACGGATTCACCGTCCGCAAAGCCCGATAAATATCCAGCGCATCAACCGTCACATCCATTGCAAAACGCTGCGAAGGCACCACCTGAAAAATATCACCTGCCACGATGTATTCCCTGCAACGCGCCACCACATCCATATACGCTTCTTTGCTCGTATTTGAAGTCACCTCGCACGAACTCGTTCCAGGCATTAGGGACGCATCCGCCGGCTCCGCCAGTGCCTCAATCAGCGCATCAATCCGTTTGACTGCATCTGCGTAATTCGCCTCCAAATCTCCCTCTGTATGCACATTGGCCATCACATGCACTTTGTGTGTCACATTGTCAAACGCCAGCACCGAATCGTAAAATGAGAAAAATATATCGTCTATATCGAGATCGTCTTCAACCGTCTCGGGAATGCGCTCAATCAAACGCACGGCATCGTAACTCACATAGCCCACAGCACCGCCTGTAAATCGAGGAAACCCTTCCACATGTTGCGAATGGTATTTTTTTAACAACCCACGCAATACCTCAACAGGCTCCCCCTCAAATATTCGCAACTCACCCGTCGTCGCATGTTCAATCGAAATTTTTGTTCCGCGCGAACGAAAAACCAAAAACGGATCCACGCCCAAAAACGAATACCGCCCAATCTGCTCGCCGCCCACCACGCTTTCAAACAAAAACGCATGAGAAGACTTTGCGCGAATTTTCAAATAAGCCGAAACGGGCGTCTCTGTATCCGCGAGAATTTCTCTTGAAATGGGAACGAGTCCACAGCCTTCGCTCAGCTTCTCGACAGTTTTAAGATCGGGTTGAATCACCAAAAAATCCTTAAAAAAAATAAAAAAGGCCGTGAGCAGTTTGCCCACGACCTCGTACTTTTATTCACTTACATCACACTTAAAACGCAGGACAAACCACACTCTTGGACGGGCGGCGATAATAATAATATCGGCCGTCAAATCGACGCCAAAAATACCAGAAGTAGGTTGCAAAAGCGTTCATCACATCAAATTCCTTAAACCAGAGTTATATCGGACGCGCCAAAGATAACAAATTCTAAAACAGTGTCAAGAAAGAAGTTTATTCATGACCGTCAATCGTGCCCACCTCAATTTTCAACTCATCGCGATCAATAATGCGATCTACGCGGCCATCGCGCACCCACACCACGCGGTCGGATACCGACAGCATCTTGTGATCGTGCGTCGCTGAAATCACAGTCACGCCCGACTCCTCGTTCATCTGGCGCAACAGTTCAATAATCTCTCGCCCCGTATTCAAATCGAGATTCCCAGTCGGCTCGTCAGCCAGAATAATCGCTGGATCGTTGGCAAAGGCCCGCGCAACAGCCACGCGCTGCTGCTGCCCACCCGAAAGCTCAAAAGGTTTGTGCATCACGCGCTCGCCCAGACCGACCTGTGTCAACAATTCTACGCCCTTGTCGCGCGCCTCGTCGCTCGTCAGTCCGGCGAACACCATCGGCAGAGTCACATTCTCAAGTGCTGTCATCACCGGAATCAAATTATAAGATTGAAAAATATAACCGATCTTTCGGCAGCGCAACCATGCGAGTTCATAAGCGTCGAGTTGGGCGACATCGACATCGTCGATATAGACCTTGCCCTCGGTCGGCTTGTCCAATCCACCCACCATATTGAACAGAGTACTCTTCCCCGAACCAGAAGGTCCCATAATGGACAGGTATTCGCCCTGTGTCACTTCCAGGTCCACGCCTTTGAGTGCGTGAATCTGCTCTTCGCCCATTATGTACACCTTCTTCACATCTTGTGTGCGTACAACTGTCGCTTCTTCGGCCTCTGCATTTGTTTCTGTTTTTTCTTCGGCAGCCATAAAACACCTCACAATCAGATTTAAACTTCCAACGACATCGCATCAACCGGCTCCATCTTGGCAGCGCGATAGGCCGGCAAAATACCGCCAACCAGCGACAAAACAGAACCAATAACAATAGCTTTAACACCATCTTCAAGAATTTGAATCATGGGAAGATGATCGAAAATCACCGTGCCAAAACTCGACATATTGAGCAACGCAGTCAGCAAAAACCCAATGATCACGCCAATAATCGTACCTGCTGTACCCATAAACGTCGATTCGAGAATAAACAGCTTAATAATAAATCCGTCCAATGCGCCCATACACTTCATGGTGCCAATCTCGCGGAACCGCTCGGTAACAGACATCAGCATAGCATTGGCAATACCCACCAAACACACGAGCAGTGACAACACCACCAGCCATGCATCCTTAGACCGTTGCTGCATTGCGGCGGCACTGTCGGGATCAATTTCAACGCCCTTTTGTTGCAAGATCAAATTGATCTTGGGATCGCCAGCACCCATCAAACCGTCAATAATGGAATTGCCCGCCCAAATCGACATCAAAAAAGCGATAGCAAGCACAATACCACTCACCGTAATCAAAGACCGGCCAAATCGAATCTTAACGCTATTAAAACTGATCTCAACCGCTTTGGAAAGCGGAAGAGATATCTGGGTATTGAGTTCGTGCTGCTGTGCCATAAACGCCTCCAGTTACAAAAGAACTGCACTAATCGGTGTTCAACATAAACGCCCTGTGCCCCTCTGTCAAGCCAAAATACCAGACTTATTTATTATCGGCGTTGGTCTTTTTTCGCAAAAAATAGAATGTCAACAATTGCTTGAGAAATAAATAGTACTCAGTCCAGTTCAACTTGCTGCTGCTGTATTGCCGGTTGCGAAACACAAAGGGGACCTCTATAAAAGACTTATAATGCCCCTTGACCAGAATCTCCAGTAAAATTTTATACCCCGGCGAAGTCAATGCCATGTCTTTAATAACGCGCCGATGCAAGAAAAAATAGCCCGCCAGCGGGTCTTGTACACCGGTTAATTGCCGCGCGAGAAATACCCCCAATTGAGAAATAAACCTGCGGTACCATGCCCATTTTTCGACGTGACTCTCCGAATCAAACCGGCTACCAATAGCCAGATCGTGATCCCGCAACCCGTAAATGAGCTGAGGCAAGACGATGGGGTCGTGGCTCAAATCGGCATCAATCACCCCCAGGAGATCCCGCTCTGCCCGCTCAAACCCGGCCATCACGGCACTGCCCAAGCCCAATTTCCCGGCGCGGTGAACCACTTGCACCGGATAGCGCTCCACGAGTGATTCGGCCACCTCTCCCGTGCCATCGGGCGAATTGTCATCAACCACAATTAATTCGAGATCGATGTCGGGATAGTCTTTCAGAACGTCGAATATTTCTTCGGCCAATAAAGAAATGTTCTCGCGCTCATTATAGGTGGGTGTAATCAGAGAAATACGGAGTATATTATCAGACATAGGTATTAACCATCCTGTGAAAGACGCCTTTTAATTGCCTCAAGTTATACTCAAAAGAGGCAGGTACAATATCACATAATGTTCTGGCAAGTGCGGTTGTCAACCCGGCTCGCAACGGGCGCTGTGCGAGTTGCCCAAATTCTGCGGACGTTATGGAAGACACCAGTGAAAAGTCAAGCTCCATCACAGCACAAATCCGTTCGACCATTTCAAAGCGCGTCAAAAAATCCGCCCCGCCAAAATGCACCACACCACAGAAGTCAGTGCGGCACAGTTTAAAAATAAATGCGGCGAGTTCATCGACAAAAGTCGGATTTGCCCACTCGTCTATCACCACGCGAATCGCCTCGCGTCCTGCCAGCGATGAAATGGCCCAGGTCACAAAATTGGGCCGACAAGACGGGCGAAAACCGTACAATACCGCCGTTCGCACCACAATGCCGGGGCAAAGTGCATTCAGCAGAATAACTTCGCTTTCTAACTTGGTCTGCCCATACACATTCACCGGATGTGCTTCATCGCCCTCGGCATAAGACCCTTTCTCTCCATCAAACACATAATTGGTCGATAAGTTCACCAGGCCGCATCCAACCCGTTCACACGCTTGAACCAAATTGCGCGTTCCATCGACGTGTATCGCACGCGCAAGCGCAGGATTGCGCTCGCATCCATCAACGCTTGTCATAGCTGCCGAATTGATCACCCACCGGGGGCGTACCTGTGCCACCACCTCGTGTACCAAATCGGGCCGTGTCAAATCTACGACGAGATGACCTTTTTCACCGCTGCGTGACGCAGGCACTCGCTCCCAATCACTGCAGGATGCATCGCAAAGCGCCTGTCCCAAAAAACCCGATGCGCCGATAATGAGCAACCGATTATTAGCCATTAGTTTTCGCTTTCCCGCACAAATAATGCCAATGCGCGATTCAGCGCGCCAGCATATCCGATGCGATCTATATTGGGTCCTATCAGAGCTGTCAAAATCGCTTCGGTCCGATCTCGATAGCGCGGCATCTTCGTATGCACAAAAAGCCGCATAAAAACCTGCGCCGCCACGCCATTTCCCGAAGGCAACCACCGATCAATGGCGGGCGAGAGCGCGACATCAGTCTCGGGCATTCGGTCTCTCAAAGCGCCCGAAGAATCGGCAAAAACTGTCATAATCCGATCTGCATGCGCCCGCGCAAATAACAAATCGGCCTCGCGTTCCTGCACCTCAAACAAATCGAGAGCAGCGCGGATGATTAAAACCTGATCCAGCAAAAAACGAGGTTTCAAAGATCGCGCGTGGGCAAACAGACTATCATCCTGTACAAATCTCATCTTAACCGCTTCAAAAATTCGTCGCCCAGCATCTAAAAAACGCCCCTCCCGAGTTTCGAGAAACGCCGCGCACAAACCCGAAACTACCAGTGCATTCCAGCCCGAATAAATCTCTGCATCCCGCAATACATTTCCCGCCTGATCTCGAAAGCCAGCCAGCCCGGCCCCCAACAAAACATCGCCAGATACGGCAAATTGTTCGAGCACCGCATCGGCCAGATCGCGGGACAAATTTACCCGTGCAAACGCCCGCAGTAATTGGGCATTGACCGCCAGGTGTTTTTCCGCATCAATCACAGGTCCACGATGCGTTAATACCTCCAATACATAAACGCCATCTGTATCGCGCCGTGCGCTGTGTGCAAAATTGATCAAAGGCGAATCAATACCCGCTTCTGCAAGCGCGAGAAGACCTTCGGGACCTGGATCAAAACCGCTTTTTATCACCGATTTCAAACTATCGCGCACGCGGTGCAAAAGCGCTGTGCTCGGATTGATACGAGGGCGCGGATCTTTCTTTTCATCGCGTTCCGCTCGCCGCTTCAACTCTGCCCGCTGCACCTCGAGCCTGACGAGCCTATCGGGATTGTCGTACAAAATTTGCACCCACCGCAACAGATCTATCATATCATCGGGATCGAGATAGGTACTGCCCGTGATCCATTGTCCATCGGGCGTTAAAAAAGAGAGTGATGGAACCCCACCCAGACCAAAACGCTCAAATAAATCGGGTCGTTGATCGGCATCAACCCATATCGGCAGAGTATAACGGGCAACCGCCCGCGCAATTTCTGAATTTTCAAAGCATCTCTCTGCCAGATCGCGGCACCAAACCGATCGCTGCGTATAAAAAAATAACAAGATGGGACGCCCGAGGATTTGGGCAGAATCTCTTTGGCTCCATGTCCGCCAGTTTATGCTTCCGCCATCCAACGCCGTTACATCTAATTTTGCCGTCTCATCTCCCCCACCACATGCACCGGATAAAAACCCAAACACGAGCGCGATCCAGACATTCTGCCGCAAAATGACCCTCCTGTGAACAATATTACATAAATTTTGCAAAAAAAATATGGAACTCGCTGCATGGGAAAACGTCTAAACCGATCAAAAAAGGCTTGACACATGGAAAGGATTTGCTGAAGTTCTAAAATACTTCAGAAACGGGAAAAAACCTATTGAGGCGCGAATTTTTCTATTGAGATGGCTTCGTCGATCAACATAATAGGTATCGCGTCTTGAATGGGATATAAAAAGACGCGGTCTTCGCGCACCAGGCCTCCATCAATTGGCTGTTTAATTTTTTGCCCGCCCCGGTTTTTAACCTCGCCTTTTTCAATCGCGCTGTTGATGGTGTCAATCAGCGATTGATCGGCCAATTTCACGGGCGTTTTATTCTCTGGGCAGGCCAAAATATCGAGTAAATCCCGATCAATCACGGTTCTCTCCTTTATCGAAAAAATTCGTGATCTGAAAATAGGCAACACACGAGTCTCAAACAAGCGATTTTTTAATCTCACCATTAATCAGGGAATTTATCTATCGCATCACCGCTAAAGCGCTTTTTTTTACATCAGTAAAATCCCATCGGCTATTTGTCCGATATCCGAGATGTGTCTGCTTTAGCGCGCGATGTTAGAATGCCCCCCGGTTGGCGGCGCGTTCACACGCGCTCACGGCCGGGTTTTTTCATATCTTGCAGGCTTTTCGGCTAATTCTATAAAGGAGAATCCCCATGAAACACCGCCTTCTCACCCTGTTCACACTTGGTATTGGCCTGCTCAGCACCCCTGCTTATGCAACGCCAGAAAGCCATGCCGCAGCCACTTTTTTGTTATTCGCACCATCGGCTCGCGCAGCGGGTATGGGCAATGCGTATGTCGCTATTGCCGATGACGCCAATGCCACGTACTACAATCCCGCCGCACTGGCCTCATTACAAATTCACAGTCTCAGCACCACCCTTTACAAACCCGTTCCCCGACTGGCCAGCGACATCTTTTCGTCATTTGGTGCTTACACACACCCGTTTAGTGACATTGGCAATCTGGGATATAGCCTCATTTATAGTTCTTTGGGCGAACAACAACGCACCGATGAAGAGGGAAATCTTTTAGGTACATTTAAGAGCTACGGCATGGCCCTGGGCGTATCTTATGGCACGCATCTCTTCAAAAATCTGGCCATGGGCATCACAGTTAAATTCATCTATGAACACCTCTCCGACACAGGTGCAGGTATTGAGCAAGGCAAAGGTACAGCGACTTCTTTTGCCGGAGACATAGGTCTCATGTGGGCTGCCACAGACCGGCTTAGCTTCGGCAGTGTGTTGCACAATGTTGGCCCAAACATGACTTTTATCGATGCCGATCAGGCAGATCCACTGCCACAGAATTTCGTTTTTGGCATTGCGTACAAAGTGATCAAAAACAACTCGTCTTCCCTGATGCTCACCGCTGATGTTTATAAACCCCTCGCCGCTGATGGTTTCTTTTCATTTATTTCGGGCTGGAATGACGACACCTTTGGCTGGAAGCCCAATCCGGGCGGCAATGGTTTTACGGAATTTGACGACATGGACTATCGAGTCGGTGCCGAATGGATGTACCAGCTTTCTGAAGATTCGGCTTTTGCCCTGCGCAGTGGCTACTCCTATGATAAAGATGGCAAACGCAACTTTCCCACCTTTGGACTGGGCTTGAAATACAACTGGGCAAATTTCGATATCTCGTATTTTGTGCCGACAGAAGATACGCCTGCCAGCAATACATTCCGCTTCACGGGTGGATTTATATTTTAATCCTCGCAGGTTCAGCAAACCGACTCTCTTTGCGACGAAGACATCAATTGAAATACAATGCTAAATCTCTTGAGATATAATGCTAAACCCCGCCTTCTCGTGCTCGGTACCGCCAGTTTGCTGAACTTCGCGCTCTTAATTTCGCCTCTTTTCTCCCAAAATAGTAGCCCCCCCTCTTCGGACTTTAATGGCAATGGTGTCGTCGATTTCCCCGACTTCTTACTATTTGTCACCGCGTTTGGATCTCAAGCCAGTCAAGAGCGGTACGATGCGAAATACGATCTGGATGGAAATGGCGAGATTGCATTTGACGATTTTCTGTTATTTGTCGATAGCTTTGCGGCATCATCACAGCCACCACCCCCCAGCGATCCACGCCTGACGCGGATTGAACTACCTGAAGGATTCCACATTCGCATATACGCCGAAGGGGTAACAGGCGCTCGCTCGATGAGCCTCAGCCCAGACGGCACCCTGTTTGTCGGCACCCGCCCCAGCGGCCGTGTGTACGCACTGCGCGACGAAGACGGCGACCACAAAGCAGAGCGGGTCATCCTCCTCGCCCGCGACCTGAATAACCCCAACGGCGTCGCCTTCAAGGATGGCGACCTGTACGTAGCCGAAATCAACCGCATCCTGCGCTATACCAATATCGAATCACAACTCGACAACCCGCCGCAACCTGAAATTGTCAACGACGCTTTCCCCACGAATCGATCGCACGGCTGGAAGTTCATCCGCTTTGGTCCCGACGGTTTGCTGTACGTACCTGTCGGCGCGCCGTGCAACATCTGCAATCGCGGCGACCCATACGCATCAATCGGAAGATTGGACACCAATGGCAACTTCAGCATCATAGCGCGGGGCATTCGCAACACAGTCGGCTTTGATTGGCACCCGGAAACGGGCGAACTGTGGTTCACGGACAATGGAAGAGACAGGATGGGCGACGATGTGCCACCGGACGAACTGAACAGAATAACCGCCAATGGACAGCACTTCGGCTATCCCTACTGCCACGGCACCAACATCGCCGATCCCGTATTCGGCGATCAGCGTGCTTGCGGCGAGTTCGTCGCGCCGGTCCAGAATCTCGGCCCGCACGTAGCGGCTCTGGGAATGCGCTTCTACACCGGCAACATGTTTCCAGAGGAGTACCGCAATCAGATCTTCATCGCTGAACACGGATCCTGGAATCGCAGCAGCAAGATCGGCTACCGCGTCACCCTGGTGCGCCTGAATGGCAATAGGGCGGTCAGCTACGAGCCATTCGCAAAAGGCTGGCTTCAGGGCGAATCGAACTGGGGAAGACCCGTCGATGTACTCGTCATGCCCGACGGTTCCCTGCTGGTATCGGATGACCAGGCCGGTCTAATCTACCGCATCAGCTATTCTCACTAATCTCGCATTATGAATCTGAACTCACGCTTGACTATGATCCTTCTGTGCAGATGCGGGATACCCTGCGCAATCCTCCTGTATCTTATGGCTCTTTTTGTACAGCCCGTTATGGCTGTGGACTCCTATCGCGTCTTAGCCGTGCGCGTCTCTTTTCCCCCCGAAGACCCCGACAACGAAACCACCAGTGGGAACGGCACATTCAATCTCAGTACAGCCGAAAGTTCTGATCGCATCTATCCCTTTGACGCACCTCCCCACAACCGCGCCTATTTTGAAGCTCACCTGCAAGCTCTTTCCAATTATTATCGCGACATATCCCAGGGGCAATTGGCCATCGAATACGATGTCTATCCACAAGACCCCACCGCGAGTTACGTCCTCGACACCCCCTTGATCGAATACGGCAATGGACGCACGAGGCGCGAAATAAATGAGCGCGTCACGCGGCTCTTTCGAGATGGTATTCGCGCCGCAGATGCCGCAGATGGTACAACCATAGATTTCTCAAAATATCGCGCCTTTGCAGTATTTCACGCGGGACTCGGCGGAGAAGCAGGTCAAAAACTCAACGACATACCCTCGGCTTTTATTTTTAAACGCGATCTCATCGAGTTCGCCGACGGCGCAATTGCCGTCAACAACGGAGCTTTTCAGGTCACATCGGGCATGCTATTGCCCGAAGCCATCAGCACAAACGGTCAGGGCGGTCTCAATGGCACGCTCGCCCGATTTTTTGCCTCGCAACTCGGCTTGCCCGGTCTTTCGGACTTTGAAAACGACCTGCCCGCCATTGGCGACTGGAGTTTGATGGATACGGGCGCCAACAATCAAATTGACGCCGCTCGCCTGGGTCTCCAATCCCTGAGAAACGATCCCGAATCCACCAGCACAAATTTGATCGGATTTTTGCCCAGTCGCCTGACGGCCTGGTCGCGCATAAAACTCGGCTGGCTCGAACCACTTGTGATCACCCACAACGACACCGTGGAAATCGCTGCATCCGGCAGCGCATCCGATCTTCCGCAGGCTATTCGCGTCCCCATCAGCGCCACGGAATACTTTCTGATCGAAAATCGCATCTCGCGCCTCAATATTGAAAATCGCATCCCGCAAATCGAATTTTCCACCCCTCATAACGTCTGGCTTTCCTCAGATGATTACGATGCATTCATACCCGGCTCGGGTATTCTCATCTACCACATTGACGATGCGATTATTCGAGCCAGCGACGCAGAAAAACACATCAACAGCCACCCCGATTACAAAATTGCACCTGCTCAATATCGCCGCGGTATTGCTCTCGAAGAAGCCGATGGTTTGCAAGACATCGGCAATGTATCGGCCAGCCGCATCATTCAAGCTGGTATCATCTCATTAAGCAGTATCGAAGGCGCGCCAGAAGACGCCTTTTACGTAGGCAACAACGCCTTATTTGGTCCCGATACCTCGCCGAATACCCGCAGCAATTTGGGCTATGAAAGCGGCATAACCATCGAAGTGCTCAGTCCACCCGGTGAAGTAATGACAGTTGCAATCCGTTTTGCCAATCGGCTGGACAACTGGCCGATTACAGACTTGAATCCCACGCGAGAGTCGCCCCGCGTCATCGACCTCGATAGAGATGGAATCAAAGAAATCCTTCACAGTTCTGGCACGTGGAAAATCGCGGGTGTACAGCACAGCACAGACGAGTCATTTGCCACAACCCCTGCAATTGGCGACCCGGAAATAGCCGGATTCATCTACCATCGCGGAGAAACAACCCGAACGCACTGGCGTCCCAGTGGTACAGTCCACGAAACCGTCGATATCAATCCCCCTTCATCTTTTTCCACAACACCCGTCATTGCAAAATTCCCCACAATATCTGTCGATATTTGGGGATGGAGCGATGGAAAAATCGAATGGGGCAATTTTCTATCTGAAATCGCAGGCAACATCGCCCTGAGCGACGCTATCCAATCGCTCGCCGTGGGCAATATCGACAGCGATTCGGACAATGAACTCATCGCCATTACCAGCAGTGCTCAGATCCACCTCATTCACGACACCGGCCAATCCACGCCACTCGCCACATTTGCGTCTCCCATCATCGGCGGCCCGGCAATAGGCGACCTCGACCGCGATGGCAATGACGACATTGCAGTCGTCTCAACAGACGGCATCCTCTCCATCCTCGACGCCAACGGCCTCGCCTTTGCAAGCGACCCCGTGCCCGGCGGCGCGCATTCACCCCCTGTTGTCGCCGACCTCGACCGCGACGGATTTATCGAAGTCCTCTTTGGCGGCAACGGCAAACTCTATATTTATCGCTTCAACGCCATCTTGCAAACCGAAGGCGCACTCGCCCTCCCGATAAAAGACGGCGCCGGCCCCATTGAAGCACCGCCCATTCTCGCCGACATCAATAACGACACAATCCCCGATATTTTTGCGGGTACACGCGGTGGCCTCCTCTACGGACTGACCGCCGAAGGACATACCCTACCGGGCTTTCCCCTATTAGTACCCGGCCCCATTCTCTCATCGCCACTTATCGACGACCTTGACAACGACGGCACCCTGGAACTCATTATCTATACCGCCGACGGCAGCGTACACCTCTTCCACCTGGAAACAATTGACCCATCTTATACAGGCAACAAAATTATCTGGGGGCAACTCGGAGGAGGACCGGGCAACGCGGGCAAATTGCTCCAACAGCCTCTCGAAACCAAAACCCCAACGGACACCTCGCTCTTACCCGCGACGCGAGCATACCTCTACCCCAACCCGGTCCGCAATGGCGACAGGGCGCGCATTCGCTTTTTTTTATTAGAACCCGCCGAAATCACTATGACTATCTACAACCCCCTCGGTGAAAAGATCGCCGACCTCACACACGACAATCCCATGCCCAACACCGACAACGAAATCGCATGGGATGTAGCCGATTACGCCAGCGGCCTCTATATTTGTCGCCTGCAAGCGAGCAATAGCACGCGCACAGAGGTGCGATTTATCAAAGCCGCGATAATTAAATAAACACTATGTCTCGCAAATTCACACAAACAATTCTCATTCTCCTGACCCTGAGCACACAGGCTCTCGCGCAATTTGGCGCCAATCATCCCGAACTGGACTGGCGCGTCATTGAAACCGAACACTTTAAAGTCTATTACCATCAGGGCCTGGAAAAACTGGCTCCGCGTGCTGCCCAGATCGCCGAAGACGCGTACGGCCCAATCGCGTCCTTTTACAATTTTGACCCCGACAGCAAAGTCCGCATCATCCTCAAAGACACCGAAGACTACGCCAATGGCGCGGCGTATTATTACCACAACACCATCGAAATCTGGGTCTCCAACCTCGACTTTGCACTGCGCGGCAGTACAGATTGGCTCCCAAATGTGATAACGCACGAATTGACGCACATCATCGCCCTTCAACTCGCCCGAAAATCCTCGCGACGCATCCCCGCCATCTTCGTCAACTACCTGCAATATCAGGGCGAAGGCAAACGCGCCGACATCCTCGCTGGCTATCCCAATGTCCTGGCCGCTTACGCCATTCCAGCCACCATCATTCCACCCTGGTTTGCCGAAGGCACGGCGCAATACATGGCACCGGGCGCACAACACGACCGCTGGGACTCGCACCGCGATATGGTCTTGCGCCAGGCCATGCGCAATGGGAGCTTGCTCACCCGCGACGAAATGTCCGTCTTTGGCGCGAAAACAGGTCTCGGATTTGAAAAAGTATATGACCACGGCTATTCGCTCACCCTCTTTATTGTCGATACCTTTGGGCGCGACAAACTCCCCGAATTGTATCGGCAAATGAAAGTCTGGTGGCGCACGGATTTCGGCGGCGCAATCCGCGCAACTCTGGGCATCTCTGCAAGCGAATTGCACACGCGCTGGGTCGCATCGCTCAAAAAACGCTATGCGGATCAAAACGCACAGATCGAAACCAACCCCGCACAGGGCGACCTCATCCGCGACGATGGCTACCTCAACCTGCACCCCCGCTGGTCGCCCGATGGCACAAAACTCGCCTACCTCTCCAATAAAGGGCGCGATTATGGGCGCACGAGTTTGATGGTCTATACCCTCGCCGACAGCAGCGTGGAACTCGCCGCCCCCAGTGCGGTCACAGCCTTTGACTGGTCAACCGATGGCGAGCAATTCCTCTACGCGCGCCACAGCCAGCCCAACAAATACGGCGGGCGGCAATGGGATTTCTATACCATAGATCCCAAAGCCTCAAAATCGAGCCTGTTCCAAAATGTCAAAACTGCCATTGGCCTCGCGCGTGCCACCTTCCCGGGCGAAACGCGACTCAGCACAGGCTTGCGCGGCATTTACCCGACCTATTCGCCAGACGGAACGCAAATTGCATTTGCCAAAAATGGTGGAGGCAGCACCAACCTCTGTATCCTCGACATTGCAGCAGACACCATTCGCTACCTCACATCCTTCGACGATGGCTCACAGGTTGCCACCCCGCGCTGGTCGCCCGATGGATCGCAAATCGCATTCTCGCTCTACCGAAGCGGCACCTCGCGAGACATAGCCACCATTCCCGCAACAGGTGGCGACTACACAGTTCGCGTTGCCTCCCGCGAAACTGACCGCGACCCGTGCTGGACACCCGATGGATCATCCCTCGTATTTGCCTCTGACCACGACGGCATCTTCAATCTGTATCGCGCCAATCTGTCCAACGGCACAATAGACCGCCTCACCCGCGTGTACGGCGGAGCATTTCAACCCCACGTGCATCCAGATGGCGACCGCATTGCCTATGCCCACTACGGCAAAAACGCCTACGAAATTCGCGTTATCTCCCAGCCGTTAAATGAACCCGTGGCGAGCAACATCTTTCAGATCAAACCCTTCGCGCCCGCAACGCCCAAACCCGCAATAGCGAGCCGTCCATACAAAAATGAATTTTCATCCACCACCATACTTCCGCGTCTGGCAATCGACAGTGGAAAACTTAAACTCGGCGCCATAGCGGGATCCGACGACGTCTTGCGAAAGCAAACCTTTTTTATCAGTGGCCTGATCGCCCACGATCTGGACATGGACCTGTACGCGCTTTACGAATACCGCAAAAGACGGCCCACCTTTTTTCTGGAAGCCTACCGTATATCGCGCCACGTTGAAGAAGATATAATCAGCCGCGACGAAGACTTCCGCATCTACAACCGCACCTTCGCGCTGACGGGCATTGAAATAGGCGGCAAGTACACCCTGAGACGCGGCGGTACGATCGACGCTCGTCTCGTGTATCATCGCACGGGCGCGGTTCTGGATCAAGCGCGGTTCAACGGCCTTAATCGCGACATAGTCGGTGCCACAACCCTCAACGGATTTGACCTCGCTCTCACCTATCGTCTCAATGCCATAGGCCGCTCGCGCGACTCGGAAATCAACCCCCGATCCGGACGCCGTCTCGCGCTGCGTTACGACCGCTATTTCAACTGGTTCATCAGCGGCTTTGAGGAAAATACCTCGCTAATTATCGAAACCTACGACCGCTATTTTTACAACCAACTCTCCCTCGACTGGAACGAATTTATCCCGGTTGCTCCCGGCCGCAGTGCGCTGAGTTTCCGCTTTTTTGGCGGCGTGATCGACAGCGAAGTTGACGACACCTTTGACTTCTTCCTCGGCGGCTTGCCCGGCATGAAAGGATATACGTTTTACAGCCTGGAAGGCCGCCGCGCCCTGATGTTGCGGTCGGCTTATCGCTTTCCCTTATGGTCGCGCATCGATCGACAAACCGGTCCGATCTACTCCGACCAACTCTACGGCGCATTCTTTGCCGGAATCGCTCGCGCCTGGGATGGCACATCCGATGACGCGATACTCAAACGCGGCTGGAAACGCGAACTGGGCACGCAATTGCGCTACGACGCCACCTCATTTTATCTTTTTCCTACACGCGCCAGCATCGACGTAGCCTATGGTTTTGACCATGTGCCTTTGCAACGGGCTGGCGATCCACTTGAACGAAGCGGCTTGAAGATTTATTTTACATTGTTATTTGGATTTGTCACAGATGTTGGGAAGGGTAGCTTTTAGATAGAGGAATTTCCCCATGCGAAAATTCACACTCTGCACGCTTGTTTTCGCGCTGATGTGCGGGCAGGCCGCCGCGGAAAAATCGCCAAAAACGGCTTTCTTTCTCTCACTACTTGTACCGGGTTTGGGTGAATTATATGCCGGGGCCAAAATACGCGCCGTCGGGTTTATGGGCGCAGAAGCCCTCACCTGGACCGCTTATATTTCATGGCGAGGCAAAGGCAATGACATTAAGGAAGAATTTCGAGCGTATGCCGATCGGCATTGGCGGGAAGCGCGGTACAGCGCCTGGCGGGAATGGAACAAAACTCAGCCCGAGCCATATCATGAAACCCACGCCCTGCCCTCCAAAAGCGAAGACACGCAACAGTATTACGAACTCATTGGCAAATACCATCAATTTGTCTATGGCTGGGACGATGTGACGGCTGACTTTTCCACCGATAACAAGAACGTGCCATCGTCACGCAGGCTGGACTATGAAACCCGTCGCAACGACAGCAACAAATACCTCAAACGCGCGTCTGTTGTCACAGGCCTGGCCGTGCTCAACCACATTGCCAGTGCCATACACGCCTCGGCCTATACGCGCACGTTACAAAAACAGACCGGGCCGGGCTTGTGGATCTACATCACGCCGGTTGATAGCCATGGACGGTCCATGGTCGAATTGAAAACGAGATTTTAGCATCATGAAAACATCATCTCAAAAATCGCGTATTCTGATCGCATTCTCAATCGCCTGTTTGCTCGCGCCGTCTGCCGCCTTTGCACAAGAAGCGAAATCACCGAAAAAAGCCGCCTTTTTATCGGTACTTTTACCCGGCCTGGGCGAGCGATATGCGGGCGGGCGAAAATCCGCGAAATTTTTTCTTTTCACCGAAGGCATGTTCTGGACGGGCGTATTTGCATTTAAAAAACTCAACACCACGCGAGAAAACACCTTCCGCGCCTATGCCGCGGCACGCGCTGGTGCAACCGCGGTCAAAAAACCCAACTCCCATTACGACCGCCTGTCCAGTTACAACAGCATCTACGACTACAATGCCCGGTTGCACTATGTCGAGGGCACATCGGCCACCCCACTGCCAGAAACATCCGAAAACTTTTGGGAATGGGATACACCGTCTTCCCGCGAACACTTTCGAGAACTGAGGAGCAAAGCCACCTGGGCGCGCACACGCAGCTTTCTCTTTGTGGGCGCACTCATCTTCAACCGCTTTGCCAGCGCGTTAAATGCCGCCAGCATCGCCGCCAAAACCCGTCCTATTGCAACAGTCTCCCCCAACACCTCTGGGGAATTACAGGTGCGATTCTCAGTCCGGTTTTGACAATGCCTCTGCCAACAACTCCCAAACGCGACCACCTCTTCGCGAATATAACAGCCGGATTGCGGTCTTATTGCGTTACCCACTTATTGCGTTTTAGGCTGTACTGCTTTTATCTGTGCGCATCTGCGTTCATCTGCGGATGGTTTTCCGTCCACGCCCAACCCATCCCCCAAAGCGGAACCCACCTGATTCCACGCCAAACCACACCCTATCGCCCCGCAACCAAAATACCCCTCTCCACGCCTTTCCGCGTTGGCGATACGCTCACGCTACCCGCATACAGTTTTCAACTCGTTGGCGGAGGGAAATACCACACCACAACAACCTGTCGCTATGTGGGCAACCACTGTTACATTTTTGTAGAAGATGACATGTGGAACACTCCGCGCGTGACACAAACGGGCATTGAATCCCTTGCCCTTGCATTTGATAAATCCACCGCACGCCATCCCAACCGCGGCATTTACGAGACTGTCACCGACCTCTTTGGCGATCCCCCGGATGTCGATGCCGATCCCCGCATACTCATCTTGGTGCTCGACGTGCTCGACAGTCCTATCACGGGCATCACATTTGTCGGTTATATCGACACCGATAACCAAGCCCCGCCCGTCTCGCGCGAAATTATTTATATCGACGCCCGTCCTCTCGACATTGGCAGCAACCTCGCACGTGCCACACTCGCCCACGAATTTCAGCACCTGATCCACTGGAAAGCCGACTCCGACGAAGCCAAATGGCTCGACGAAGGGTGCTCGGAATACGCCGAACTCGCCTGTGGATACAAAGACACGACGGCAGCCGCGACCGAAAATTTTCTCTCGCTCGCGGTCAATACAGACCTCACCTATTGGGAAGATCAGTTCTTTGATTTTGACCAGGCATATCTCTATATGACGTACTTCGCCCAGCGCTATGGTGACAGCGCACTCCGCAAACTCGTCGCAGACCCGGACAGCAGCATAGTGAGCATCGACAATGTCCTTCAATCGCTCAACGCGCCCGAACGCTTCGATCACCTCTTTGGACAATGGGCTGCTGCTATGTACCTCGACGGTGCGGACGACCTCGGCTATCGCGCCATTGACCTGCATCCCGCAAAGCGCGAAATCCTCACCATCCCGACCAATAACCTCACGCGACGCGCCACGCGCTGGGGCATAGACTATCTCGCTTTGGGCGAAACACCCCGCCTCGCCTTCACAATTCAATCCACAGGTGACAACGACCTCCTCGTCACACTCATTGCCGAAGGGAATCAACCCTTTGCCGCACCGATCCCCATTTCAGCCTCACAGGGCAAACGCATCCACACATCGGGCAATATTGCCAGAAGCCTCGCCATCACCTCCACATCTGGCACAACAATCGGTTACACCCTCTCCGTATCTAAACTCGCTCCCGGTCCCGCAGCCGCAGACTTTGACGGGGACGGGGAAATCGGCTTCTCGGACTTCCTCGCCTTTGCCTCTGCCTTTGGCAAAACCGCAGGCGACATTGGCTTTGACCCCACCTTTGACCTCGACGGCGACCTGCGCGTTACCTTCTCGGACTTCCTCATCTTTGTCCAGAACTTCGGCGCAGACCTTTAACATAAAAAAACGAAAGGCAATCCCATGCCAATCACGACCCTTATTCACTCAGGCAAAATAATCGACGGCACTGGCAACCCCTATTTCTACGGCGACATAGCTCTTGAGAACGGCAAAATATCCGCCATCGAACCACCGGGGTCCATCTCCCGCGATGGCATCGGCGAAATCGTCGATGCATCCGGTCACATCGTCTGTCCCGGCTTCATCGACATACAGAGCCACTCAATCGTCCCGCTCATGCGCGATGGCCGATGCCTCTCCAAAATCACCCAGGGCATCACGACCGAAATCATGGGCGAAGCGTGGACCCCAGCACCTATCGGAGGCTCCAATACCCTCTCGCGATCTCTACCCAAAAACTGGCGGGAACGCGCGCGGAACTGGCACCGCTTTGGCAACTGGCTCGACGCCATGATCGAAGCTGGCGTCTCTCCCAACGTCGGCTCCTTCCTCGGCGCGGGCACCCTGCGCGCGCACGCAATGGGCATGCGGATGGGCGAACCAACCCCCGACGAAATGAAAACCATGCACCGCATCATGGCCGAATCCCTGGAAGACGGCGCCTTTGGTCCCTCCTATGCCCTCATCTACCCGCCGGACACATATACCAGCACGGATGAAATCGTCGAAATCTGCAAAACAGTAGCGCGATTCGGCGGCATCTACATCACCCACATCCGATCCGAAGCCGACAAACTTCTCGAAGCCCTGGACGAAGCCATCGAAATCGGACAGCGCGCCAACATCCCGGTCGAAATCTACCACCTCAAAGCCGTCCCCGAGCGCAACTACCCCAAGATGCACCAAGTCATTGCGCGCGTGAACCAGGTACGCACCGAGGGCCTCGACATCACCGCCGATATGTATCCCTACACCGCCAGCGGCACCGGCCTATCCACTGTCCTGCCCACCTGGGTGGCCGCAGACGGCAAATTCTTCGACAACCTGCGCGACCCCGACATCCGCGCGAAAATCGTCTCCGAAGTCAGAAACCGCCAGGGCGAGATACCCCGTCGTCCGGACCGAATCGCTCCGGTCGGATTTAAAAAACCCGAAAATCAACAGTACATCGGCAAGCGCCTCTCTGAGATTGCCGAGATGCGCGGCCAGGATTGGGTAGAAGCCACCATTGACCTCCTGCTATCGGAAAACCAGCGCATCTTCACCATCTACCACACCATATCCGAAGACAACGTCCGTCTCCAACTCCAACTCCCCTGGATCAAAGTCTCCACAGATGCGGGCGGCGTAGATCCAGAACGGGTGGCTGCTGAGGGACCGCTCCACCCCCGGTCGTACGGCACCTATCCCCGCGTCCTCGGCCACTATGTCCGCGACGAAAAGCTCATGCCACTCGAAGAAGCCATCCGCAAAATGACCTCCTCAGTTGCCAATCGCCTCTCACTGTGGGACCGCGGGCGGCTCCAGCCCGGCTGCTGGGCCGACGTCGTCGTCTTTGACCCCGACACCGTCGCCGACCGCTCGACATTCGACGACACCCATCAACTCTCTATCGGCATCCGCGACGTCTTCGTCAACGGCATCCGCGTCCTCGAAAATGGCGAACACACGGGTGCAACCCCTGGAATGTTCGTCAAAGGTCCGGGGGCGTAGGCGGAATTACACCGCGTTTGCGAAGCACATCATCCACCTTATCATCGCCGCCCGTCGCTTTGTCGGCAAAGTTGAACTCCGATCCCGCATTGAGCAATAACTCAATCACCCCGGCGTAATCGGCACCTATCACGGGATGATTCGCCAGAAAATACATCGTTGAACCAAGAGATGTACCACCATAATCATTTTTCAACTCAACAGAAGCCCCGTACCCCAAAAGCATCTCCACCGTATTTCTCCGACCGCGTTGTGATGCCAGCATTAACCCTGTATTATTTGCCCCACCCCTTGCGTCTATATCCACGCCGCGTTTGAGAAGATATTCTGCCACATCAGTTTGTCCATACTTGCAAGCGCACCAGAACGCCTCTTCCAATTCCCCGCAGGAGATACTTCCCTCATCAACGAATCGCTCGACCAGTTCAAGCTCCCCCAGACCAGCGGCGATTTCGACATTCGCGATTTTTGCACCGCATTCAATAAGAGCCTGAACTGACTCGGGATACTCAAAACCAAGCGCGAGCCTTAGTGGTTCACCATCTCCCTTTAACCCATCTACCCTGGCACCCGCATTGACGAATACGCTCACAAGCTCAGCAGCGACACCTGATTTATGTGGATGAAAACTGGTCACCAACGACACAAGCGGTGTAGTCCCCGATCCCCCATCCAGGAACGTGGCATCTATCTCGGCACCAGCATCGATAAGCACATTTGCTACATCAACCGCGTTGACCGGTGTTCTCTGCCGTTCATCTTCCACGCCATTTGCCGCCACATAGTGGATCAACATCGCCCTATGCGCTCTGGAGGACCGCATGCGAATCAGATCAGGCTCTCTCCTGATCAGCGATTTAAGCGTCTCAATATCACCTGAAATCACGGCATCAACAGCTTCTTCAAATTCCTCGCACCTTAAGACACGTAGAGCATTTTCTTTAGCCATCTTTATTCCTTTTTTTCCGAATATCACGGACAGAATGCGTCCGAGAAATCCAATGGCTATGGATGTCCGTCGAGTATTTTTTTCCCCTGTGGCTACACAAAAAAATCTTGACAGGACAATTAGAGGGATTAATTTATTTCTGAATTTTTCTCATCCTATTCACGGGAACGGGTATTGTGAAGACCTCTCATCCTGTTTCAGACATTCTTGCCAGCGCAGCACCGTTTATCGGTATCCCGATGAACGCACCAAAATGTTCTACGACCTTCCCGAATAGCGCACAAGTGATTCATTTATTTAAACTTATATTCGGGGGGGGGGGGGGGGGGGGGGGGTAGAAGTACTTCTACTATCTGACTTTCCTCTTTCTCCGCCTTTCGCGCATTCGCGCAGCCCTTCCTCTCACACATCACGCGATTCTCCCACACCATCTTTCTTTGACAGACCACCCCGGCATTCTGTTACCCTGCCGACGTCCATTCTTCAACGACGCATCTCTACACACGGATATATAGGCGTGCATGGGATACGTCTGTGTGAACGGTGGAGAGCCTTCACGGTTGGCAAGCCTGTTAGCCCTCCACCGCTACAACATACAGAGACAGGAACGGTTTGGCAGCCGTCACCTGCTCTGTGTCTCAATTTACAATGCCAAAACCACAAAATCAAGTTGCTGGTGATTTATACACAAAAAGGAGAACACCATGTGTAAACGCATCACACCTCTTGCCATCATCGCTCTCGCGCTGCTGATCTGCATCCCAGCCTTTGCCCAACGCTTTTTGGGTGCGTTTTCAGGGACAGCACTTCAGGTAGATACCCAGATCGAAACGCCCGCACAAAACAACAACGCGAAAACCCTGCCCGAACAACAGGCGGGCGATACCATTCGATTTCAGCTTTTCGCACCTGCAGGTGGGGGACATTCCACCAATGGTTATACTGTGGAACTCGACCTGCCGAGCAAGACCTTTTCCAGCTATATCGGGACTGTATCGGGTCGAAATTGGACCGGGTCAGCCCTGACCAGCACCGGCTCTGCGACATTGTCCGCGTTGCTCCTCACAGGTGGGACTGTGCCCTCGACGGGGTATTTGGGACATATTGACTTGCAGGTGACGCAGCCGCTTGAAGAAGGTGCAACTCTGATCGTCAAAAGCTTTGTGATGACCAGCGGGAATGATGTTGACCAATTGGATGTGTCCAATGCGATGATTACCTTTACTGCCACATCAGCGTGTCCTGGTGATTTTGACGACAATGGACGTGTTGATATAGCTGATTTTCTATCTTTTGTGAACGTGTTTGGTAGCAGTTCATCGGATGCTACTTACAATGCCCAGATGGACCTTGACAGCAGTGGGAGCGTTGATATAGCCGATTTTCTATCCTTTGTGAACGTGTTTGGCACTGAATGCGGTGGAACACCACCTCCGATTACCGGCAATCAGGATTCGGTATTCACACTGCCAGGAGGTGCATCGCTGGAGATGGTGTGGATAGAGCCAGGAACATTTCAGATGGGATCGCCTGACTCGGAGCAGGGGCGAGACAGTGATGAGGGACCGGTGCATAGCGTGACGATCAGTGAGGGTTTCTACTTGGGGAAGTACGAGGTGACGCAGGGGCAGTGGGAAAGTGTGATGGGGACACGTCCCTGGCAAGGTGAGAATAATGTGCGTTTGGGATCGAATTATCCTGCGGTGTATGTATCGTGGGAGGATGTTCAGGAATTTATCCGTCGCTTGAATGGGTCGGGAGGGTCCGATGTGTACCGTTTGCCAACAGAGGCAGAGTGGGAATATGCGTGTCGGGCAGGGACAAGAACGCGCTGGTCTTTTGGTGATGATGAGAGTCAATTAGGGGATTATGCTTGGTATGGAAGAAATGCGTCGGATGTGGGAGAGCGGTATGGTCACATCGTGGGAACAAAGCGAGCGAATCCCTGGGGGTTATATGATATGCATGGCAATGTATGGGAGCGAGTGCAGGATTGGTTTGATGGTAATTATTATCGTTCTTCACCATCGGTGGATCCACAAGGTCCGGCGACGGGCTCGCGTCGCGTTGTACGGGGCGGTCACTTCAACAGCAGCCCCCAGCGTGTGCGGTCAGCGGTTCGCGTCGGCGATTTGCCCAGCTACCGCACCCCCAGTGCTGGGTTTCGGCTTGCCCTGGACATGGGTGGTGTAAACGATGATAGAGGTGAGGGTGCGACGACTGTTGTCATCCCAGACGCCAACCTGCGTGCTGTAATCGCAGACAGCCTGGGCAAGGCGAGCGGTGAGGAGATTACAGCCGCCGAGATGGCAACCCTAACACGCCTTGATGCGGATTCTAAGGACATTCGCGATTTGACCGGCTTGGAGTATGCAACCAACTTGGACTCTCTGACACTTGACTACAACGACATCTCGGATATATCTGCACTGTCTAACTTGACAAAGCTAAGAAACCTCTCTTTCACCTACAACGACATCTCGGATATATCTGCACTGTCTAACTTGACCAACCTAGAAAGGCTGATATTTCACGTCAACAACGTCTCGGATATATCTGCTCTGTCCAACTTGACCAGTCTGGATTGGCTGGATGTTTCCCTCAACGACATCTCGGATATATCTACTCTGTCCAACTTGACCAATCTGTCATCGCTGAACTTTGGCGGCAGACGGGCCAACCCCCACAACATCTCGGATATATCTGCTCTGTCTAACTTGACAAAGCTAAGAAGGCTGGAATTTAAATACTGCAACGTCTCGGATATATCACCGTTGTCTAACTTGACAAATCTGGCAACCCTGACTTGTATCCGCAACAGCATCTCGGATATATCACCGTTGTCTAACTTGACAAATCTGACATATATATGGATTTCCAACAACAGCATCTCGGATATATCACCGCTGTCTAACTTGACAAATCTGGGACTGCTGATCATTTACAACAACAACATCTCGAACCTTGCCCCACTGGTGGCAAATACAGGATTGGGTAACAACAACTCTGTTGACGTGCGAGGAAACCCTCTAAGTGCTCTATCACGGAACACACATATCCCCACCCTTCAAGCCAGAGGTGTCAACGTGCGGTTTGACGCCCCATCCACACCAACAACGTCAGTGAGCATCCCAGACGCCAACCTGCGTGCTGTGATCGCAGACAGCCTGGGCAAGGCGAGCGGCGAGGCGATCACCGCCGCTGAGATGGCGACTCTTACCCGTCTTGACGCGCCGAATAAGGACATTCGCGATTTGACCGGGCTGGAATTTGCAACCAATCTGACAAGGCTGGATTTGGGTACTGAGTTCGTGTCTGGTAGTGGGGTCGTCAACAGCAACTCAATCTCAGATTTTTCATCCCTATCCAACTTGACCAGCCTGACATGGCTGGATATTGGCAACACCTCCATCTCAGATGTGTCTTGGCTGTCTTCCTTGACCAATCTGGAATGGTTGACTCTTAGCTACAACTCGATCTCAGACGTGTCTGCGCTGTCTTCCTTGACCAATCTAAGATGGCTGCACCTTAGCGACAATTCGATTTCGGATGTGTCTGCACTGGTGTCTGCACTGTCTAACTTGACCAGTCTGATAAGCCTGTCCCTTGGCGGCAATCCGATTTCTGATTTTTCACCTCTATCAAACTGGACCAGTCTAGAAAGGCTGTCTCTTATCGGCAGTTCGATTTCGGATGTGTCTTGGCTGTCTTCCTTGACCAATCTGGAATGGTTGACTCTTAGCTACAACTCGATCTCAGATTTGTCTGCGCTATCAAATTTGACAAATCTGGAAACGCTGTGGCTTCGCAGCAACAACAATATCTCGGATATCTCGGCGTTGTCTGGCTTGACCAGTCTGGAATGGCTGACTCTTGACAACAACAACATCTCAGACCTCACACCTCTATCTGGCTTGACCAGTCTCCGGTTGCTGTATCTCGGCAACAACAGCATCTCGAACCTTGCCCCATTGGTGGCAAACACGGGATTGAGCAGCGGAGACCGAGTGGATGTGCAGCGTAACCCCTTGAGTGCGACCTCAATCAACACACACATTCCCGCGCTTCAGGCCAGAGGGGTTGAGGTAAGGTTTGGCTCATCGAAACCCACGGTTGGGGAGAACGATGATCTGAGGGATATGCCCGTTTCGAGCAGGGAAGAAGCACTGGATCGTGCAGAATGGGAGCGGGAGATGAGAGGCAAGATTTTTGAGCGGTGAGCGGGGAAAACTGTCTGAATCAGGATTTACAGGATGAAAGGATGAACAGGATAAAGGCAGTGTGCTAAATTAGGGCCTTGGCAAATTCGAGACAGGGATTGCTGGTATGGTCTGGTGACAAGTCAGTGCAGGTGGGAGATGAGATTTGGGACGGGCGAGTAGTGTGGTATCCTGAACATCCCAAAATCTTGCCCACTTGCCTGCCAGAGACAGACACACCTGTCTGCCGACCTGTCTGCGTGCAACGCATAGGCAGATGCACAGGCCCGCCTGCAGCAGCGCGGGCAGGCAGGTCCTGATTTCAGACACGGGGTGGCGGGGGATACATTCACAACAGAGGCAGGGGCGAGGGCGGTCAGTTGGAAAGATAGTGAGCCTGAAGAGAAAGAATTTAATGACCGTGGAATTGGACGCGAAGGATAACGTATTGCACCTGTCTATACGCACAATTCACACATTAAGACGATGTGTATGAATTCGGCACACCCCATATCGAATAGGAGAATGTCCGATGACGAAGAAAAAAGAAACACAATGCCGCAAGCTGAGTAAATGGATTGCCGCTTTTGCCATCGCGCTTTTAATCGGCTTCTCATCTACTGCCGCATCAGCGTGTCCTGGGGATTTTGACGGTAATGGGAGCGTTAATATAGCCGATTTTCTGGCTTTTGTGAACGTCTATGGCACCAGTTCTACGGATGCCAATTACAATGCACAGATGGATCTTGACAGTAGTGGGAGTATTGATACAGCCGATTTTCTGGCCTTTGTAAAGGTTTATGGTACTGAATGTACCCCAGCACCAAATGGTGGCGGTGATAGTTCGAATGCGATTACCCGGATGGCGTTTGAATCACACATAGGCTTGGGCTCTATCTGGTACATTAGTGACGCTGGCTACATGGCTGTTAATCTGAAGGATAACGGCACGGTTTGGGGTGTTCCGACGCAGTACACTGATGATTCCGACATTGGCACAGTGGCCTATATGCTGCTGGCAAAATTAAAGGGATGTAACTTCGCTGATGCAGAGGCTGATCGAGAAAGTAAGGTGTACATCAAGACACAGGCATTGGGGAGATTGTCCAATTTTGTGTCTGAAAGTGTGTGCCGAAAGACGAGCAATTCGTATGGTTCCTGGCGCGGAGTTCGGATCACCCATCTGCGTTTTTTTGATGAAAGCAGTCCCACCAATATCAGGGAGGCTGTGTACAATACCTCAACGGGTCAATATAGTGTTGTAGAATTCGAAAGAGAAGTTGTTGACTTTGAAAGTAGGGGGAGCACGCCAACGATATACATGACTCACGGTAGCGGAATCTTTCGTACAAACCTCATCGCTGTCCAGGATCTCGTCACGACGGAAAGAGGACCAAACAACATCGCCCTGGACGTAGATAGAGGCAAGATATATTGGACTTCTGGCCACAACAAGATTTGGCGTGCCGACCTCAATGGCTCCAATGTCGAAAATATCTATAATAGCGGCATATCAGACCTCGCCCTGGACACGAGTGGCGGCAAGATATACTGGACGGCAAGAGACACGACGCACTGGACCGAAGGTCAAATCTTCCGTGCGAATCTCGATGGCTCTAATGTCCAACTTATTGCTTCCGCGTTTAAAAAAAATCCACACGAACTTGGCGGGTTAGTCGGCGCACCTCATCATATTGCTGTGGCCGGGAGCAAGATGTATTGGTTGAATCCCTTCTCTATTTATCGTGCGGATATCAATGGATTTAATGGCGAAACGCTCGTTGAGGGGGACGCGACCCCATACATCGTATTTCAGGGTCCATTAGCAGGCTGGGGACATTCTTTCGCTTTGGACGTAGCTGGGGACAAGATGTATTGGACGGTTTATAATCCAAAGAATATAGAATATGAACCGGCCCCTTATAAGCATACTACGATTCGTCGTGCAAACCTCAATGGCTCCAATGTTGAAAACTTCATAACGAAAAAAACTGATGGCTGGTCGGATGTTTTCGTTTGGGCCGTGGCTGGGGGTAAAGTGTACTGGACGGAGCATGGCTATCAAATCTGGCGTGCGAACCTTGATGGCACCAACGTCGAAGAGATTTTCAATTATGGAACGGTAAGCTTAAATCATTACAATACGTCCATCTATAGTCTTGCCGTGGACAGGGGTGGTGCAAGCGGTGATAGCGGCAGGTGATTGCAGGCAGTGAGTGGGGCGAAAATTGTCTGAATCAGGATTTTCAGAGCCTGCACTGGAGTGGTTCTATCCAGTGATGAGAGGATGAACAGGATAAAGGCAGTGCTCTGAAACATGGCCTTCGCAAGTTCGAAGTGGGGTGCTTTTTGCGCGGCAAAAGAGGAAAGGTAAGATGGCGGAGGGATGGGATTTAGGACAGGTGGGTTGGTGGGGCTATCCTGCCTATCCTTACATCTAGCCCATCCTGATTTTTTGACAGGGTCAAGTCCTATATTTAGTTGAAATAATCGAGGCGGTTGGTTTCAGTCAGCAGCCATTGCGTCTTGATTGTCTGTATCGAGTTTCAAGTTCTTCATAAGTGCGCGTCTGAGTCTGGGTAGGCTTTTGTAGCCTTTCACTCTTCGCAGGCGGGGTTCAATATCCAATAATGCGGTAGCTAACCAGCGCCGGCGTTGATTCGAGTTTGTCCACCGCTTCACATTCTTGGTGAGTTGTGCCACCATCGAGTTTAGCGACTCGATACAGTTGGTGGTACGGAAAGACTGCTTCAACCGTGGCATGAGTCCGAGGCGATGTAGGGCAAGGGTTTCTTCTATTCCTTCTTCAAGGCTTTTTAGTGCGTCTTCATTGATCAGTGCCAATTCGGATTTGAGGGATAAGAGCGCGGCTTTAGCTTCTTTGTAGGTGGGCAGGTCATAGGCGTGTTGGAGTGCCTTTTTGATTTCATCTTGTTTATTTTTCGGCAGATAGGACATGACATTCTCCCTTTTGTGCCATTGGCAACGTTGGATAATCACGTAGCCATCCAATGCTTTTGTAAGGGCAGCATACAGCCCTTTTGAGCCGTCAATGATACACAGCAGACCCTTGTCATAGCTCAGGTCACGTTCTATGAGAGAGCCTATAAACTGCCGGCAGACACGCTCGTTCTCAGTCGCAGCTTGGACAAAGCCTATGGGGATCTTCTCGCCTTCTACTGTGACGCCGAGGGCAATGATCATCTCCTGATCTGCAAAGGTCTTCCCATCTATAAACAGGGCGACTATATCATAGGGTGCTAACGAGCGTTCTTTGAACTGCTTCAGCTTTTGTGCTGACGCCTTGATAAAGCGTCTCGATACCGTGGATGAGGACAGGCCAAAGGCTTTGGGTATCGCCTGTGCACAGGCTTGATAAGATCGTGTCGCAATGCCTTTTATCATACGCAGAAGCAGTCCTTCATCCATACGTCTGGGAACCTGGAGATGATGGTAGGTAGAAAGGGCGACTTCCTCATCCCGCTCCACATTACGCACCCTCGGCACAGAGATAGGTACTTTTTGATCTGAAAGATACACAGACCCTTGTTGACTGCCCCACCGACGATTGGGGTTTTGAGTGTCTTTGCGGCTGTATCTGTCCCCGGCTAAGCGGGTCACTTCGCTCTGTAATTCTTCTGCCACGGCGTCTAATCCTAACGGGATCAAGGCCTGGATCAACGCGATGCGGGTATCCCATGCGTCCAGTTCTTCTTCTCTGGATGGATCGGACGTTGCATCGTCTTTGTGGATGGCCTTGACTTTGGGGGCTTTGTGCGATACTTTTTTCATCACGGGCTCCTTTGGTTGTGGACACAGCGGTTTCTGGTGTGAATCTGCTGTATCCAATTTACATTGGAGCCTCTATTATTTCAACTAAGATAAGCACAACCTCGTAGCAGAAAAAGAACAGATAACCACAGGTTCTTGTGAAGGTGGAACTGCAAATGAAGGATGGGAGAGTAGCGTTCCCGAACCCGGCAAAAAAGGAGAATGGTTAATAGACTGTGACCGGAAACTTAAAGGATTTAAATTGACAATAGTAAGAGAAACACAAACAAGAATACAAAAGGGCAGATGATTGAGCTTGAAACAACAGGTGAAAATAAAAGGAGGATCACAAATTGATGAACCATTTTATTTTTTTATTCAAATTGTTCGCGTGTTTGTTCGCGTTGTTTTGCTTGACAGCTATCGGACACGCTTCACCACACCCATCCACAGGGCACAACAGGCATATTTGTGAAGTTCTCGATTACAAAGATATGCTGGAACGCGATAGTATCTATGCCGCGACAAAGCACGCCCTTAATTTAAATGTGGGCGAACCCCGCACCGTGAGAATGATCTACTTCTTACCCAATGACCGCCCATTTCGTCAAGAGATGGTGGATTCAATGAAAGTTGCGATGCGCCAGATTCAGACCTTTTATGCCGAGCAGATGGCGGTACACGGCTATGGCCGCAAAACTTTCCGCTTTGAAACCGATGATCGAGGCGAGCCTGTGGTTCATCGCCTGAATGGGCAACATTCCGACAGTCACTATCTTGACAATACATTTCTTACTGTGCTTGACGAGGTTGAACAGGCGTTTGATTGGGAAAAAAATATTTACCTCACTGTTATTGACTATAGTATAGATGTAATTGGTCGCGGTAGTTCGGTTGCAGGAGAGGCATTATTAGGAGGTGGATTTGCGTTAGTTCCTGATGAATTTCATTGGACAACAGCGGCACATGAAATTGGACATACCTTAGGAATGCACCATGATTTCAGGGATGGAACATACATCATGTCCTATGGCCCTGGAGAAAATCGGTTATCTATGTGCCATGCCGAATTTTTGGCCGTGCATCCCTATTTTAATACCGACAGCGAATATAAGGACACACCTTCACCAAAAATAGACCTCATCTCGCCGCCTACATATCCAACAGGCGCAACAAATGTCACTTTTCAACTCAAAGTCAGCGATCCAGATGGACTTCATCAGGTGATCCTATTCGTTGGAACAGAATCTGACGTGAAAGCATGTCGCGGATTATCAGGCGAAAGAGATGCCATTGTGGAATTTGATTATGATGGCGTTATTCCATCTCCTGATGATCCTCAGGGCACGGGTACGAGTCTTTCCGATCTTCTCATTCATCCGATTTATGTTGAGGCTGTTGATTCTTTCGGGAATGTTGCCCAAGCCGATTTTGTTTTGGCAGATGTTTCTACACAACAACAATATATCGCCACGCTTACGGGGCATACGAATCGGGTCAATTCTGTGGCATTTTCACCTGATGGAACAACGCTGGCTTCAGGGTCAAATGATCGAACAGTCAGACTATGGAATGTTGCTACGCAAAGAGAAATTACGACCCTTACAGGACATACGGATTGGGTCAATTCTATGGCGTTTTCACCCGACGGCAAAATCCTTGCTTCAGGATCAGATGATCAAACAGTCAGGCTGTGGGACGTTGCCACGCAAAGAGAAATTACGACCCTTACAGGACATATAGGTTGGGTCAATTCTGTGGCATTTTCTCCCGATGGGGAAATCCTCGCTTCAGGGTCAAATGATCGAACAGTCAGACTATGGAATGTTGCCACGCAAAGAGAAATTACGACCCTTACAGGACATATAGGTTGGGTCAATTCTGTGGCATTTTCTCCCGATGGGAAAATTCTCGCTTCGGGGTCAGATGATCAAACGGTCAAGCTATGGAATGTTGCCACGCAAAGAGAAATTACGACCCTTATGGAGCATTTGAATGTAGTCAGTTCTGTTGCGTTCTCTCCAGATGGTTCAACGCTGGCTTCAGGGGCGGTGAGCTGGGAGGCGGTCAGGCTGTGGGATGTTGCTACGCGAACAAATACTGCCACGCTTTCGGAACATACGGATTGGGTCAATTCTGTGGCATTTTCTCCCGATGGAAAAACACTCGCTTCGGGGTCAGATGATCAAACGGTCAAGCTATGGAATGTTGAAACAGGACGTAATGTTGCTACCTTTTTTAAGCATACAGGTGTGGTCCAGTCTGTTGCGTTCTCGCCCGATGGTAGCACACTTGCCAGTGGGAATGAGGATGGCTCAGTTTTGCTGTGGGATTCTTCTGAAGTACTGTTATCCTATCCGACGCAACTTGTGAAAATTTCAGGCGATGGGCAAGAAGGGGTACTTGGTGCTGCGTTGCCAAATCCTCTGATCGTCGAGGTGAGAGGTACGTACGATCAGGTACTTGCAGGTGTTCAGGTCATGTTTACTGTCACCACAGGGGACGGGAAGCTCAATGTGGAGACCACGATGACCGATGCCACCGGGCGGGTGGAAAGCATGCTGACACTGGGGAGCGATCCGGGGACAACCATTGTTGAAGTAACAGTTCCCGGACTTGAGCCTGTAATTTTTGTCAGTGCGGCCTTGGCAATGGCGGATATTTCTACACAACATATCGTCACGTTTGTCGGGCATACGGATAATGTCAATTCTGTTGTGTTCTCACCCTATGGCACAATACTCGCGTCGGGATCATTAGAGGGTGCGGTTAAGTTGTGGGATGTTGAGACTCAAGAAAATATCGCCACGCTTGAGGCTTATCCGGTCACTTCAGTAGCATTCTCTCCCGATGGGACAATACTCGCGTCGGGTTCAGGTGACTTCTCTGAATTTTCTCCCAATAGCAGAAGCTTCTTTGTACCCTCGTCAGGAAATGCGATCAAGTTGTGGGATGTTGAGACAAAAAAAAATATCGCTACCATTGAAGTGCGGACTTCTCCGATCACTTCAATTGCGTTCTCTCCCGATGGGACAATACTCGCGTCGGGTTCAATAAAGGGTAAGGGTATAGTCGCTTTATGGGATGTTGAGACGAAAAAAAATATCGCTACTATTGGGGAGAATACTTCTCTGCTGGTCACTTCAATTGCGTTCTCGCCTGATGGTAGGATGCTCGCGTCGGGATCAGAGGATAACACAGTCGTGTTGTGGGATGTTGCAACGCGGAGAAGTCTCGCTACGCTTGAAGGACATACTGTGGCATTTTCGCCTGATGGTAGGATGCTCGCGTCGGGATCAGTATTATTCGGTACAGTCCATTTGTGGGATGTTGAGACGAAAAAAAATATCGCTACCATTGAGACATCTACGAGTTTTTTCAATTCTGTCAATTCTGTGGCATTCTCGCCTGATGGTAGGATGCTCGCGTCGGGATCAGAGGATGGTACAGTCAAACTATGGAATGTTGAAACGCAAAGAGAAATTACCACTCTCAAGGGGCATCCGAATTGGGTTAATTCTGTGGCATTTTCTCCCGATGGCGGTACTCTTGCCAGTGGAGATGAGGATGGCCTGGTTCTGCTGTGGAAGACAGATTTGGCAACGCCCGACTTTAATGGTGATGAGCGTGTTGATTTTTCTGATTTTTTACTTTTTGCGGGACAGTTCGGGGTCAGTCAGGGCGATCAGGAGTATGACGCGAGGTACGATTTGGATGGGGATGGTGTGATTGGTTTTAGCGATTTTCTGATTTTTGTCAATGCCTTTGGCAAGAAAGGCTCATAACTTGCGCTTCGCCATTGAGCAACACATCAACAGTACGGTTAGAATTGCAAAATCGGTTGAGGTTTGCGATATTATCCAATACGCTGTGCAAAAAACCTTATAGTGTGGACAACTTATCCTGAAAAATTCATAAAAAAGGTAGTTTCCTTATTCAAGTCATTGTATTATTATAGGTTATCACCATAACCATTAAACAATAGACTTGGAGGAAACTACCATGGGGTCACAAGATAAACATCGCAAGGTTCCTTTGGCAAGCATTTTCGGCAAACGTGTCAATATCGCCTTTGATGGGGGCATTCTCACCAGCGATAGCGGCGCGTTATTGCTTCGAGAAGTAGAGGCAAAATCTGGCATTTTAACACGCATGAGTGCTGCGATCAGGGATCGTCGGCATAAGAGTTATGTGAGGCACGCCGTCGCAGAGTTGGTCAAGCAACGGGTGTTCCAGATAGCCTGTGGGTATGAAGATGGCAATGATTGTGATGCCTTACGCAGCGATCCGGGTATCAAGGCCGCCTGTGGTGTCTTGCCGCTTTCAGGTAAAGACTTGGGCAGTCAACCCACGATGAGCCGGTTTGAGAACCAGATCAGGCGAAGCGACTTGTATCGGATTGCCCGTGCCTTCCTCGATTGTTTTATCGCTTCGTATAAAAAGCCGCCCGAGGCGATCATCTTAGATATTGATGATACACAGGATACGGTTTATGGGACCCAGCAGTTGTCCCTATTCAATGGCTATTACAATGCCTACACCTATCAGCCCTTGCATATTTATGAGGGACAAACCGGTAAGTTGATCACTACGATATTGCGTCCCGGTATCCGTCCGACCGGCCAACAGATAGTCGCCATTATCAAGCGTTTGGTGGCCTATCTGCGTCAGGCTTGGCCTGATGTGGCGATCATCTTGCGGGGTGATGCCCACTTTTCTTGTCCGCAAGTCCATCACCTTTGTGAGACTGATGACCTGTATTTTATCTTAGGACAGACCAGCAATGCCAAGCTTTGTGAGGCGGCACAACCCCTTATCGCGCAGGCCAAAAGGCTTTATGCACATACAAAGGAGGCCGTGCGTCTTTTTACCTCGTTTTCCTATCAGGCAAAGAGTTGGAACAAGGCACAACGCATCGTATGCAAGGTCGAAATCAGTGACCGAGGCCAAAACACACGCTTTGTCGTGACCAACCTGAAAAGTTCAATGGCGTCCTTTATCTATCAAAGCGTCTATTGTGCGCGCGGACAGATGGAAAACTTCATTAAAAATCACAAAACCTTTCTCCACTCTGACCGCACATCCTGTCACAGCTTTACTGCCAATCAGTTCCGCCTCTTTCTCCATTCTGCCGCCTATGTCTTGATACAGACATTGGCGCAAATAGGATTCAATGGCACAAGGTGGATAAACGCGCAGGTCAATACCATTCAAAATCGCTTCCTCAAAGTCGCAGGACGCGTCTGTGAGTTGAAAACAAGGATCACCTTCCATCTGCCTGTGTCCTATCCTTTGCAACATCTGTATCATAAAATCCTACACAATCTGAAAAGGGCAGGACCTTAACCCAAAACGCAGGAGGGCAGAGATGGCAAGCAGAAGGCAGACAACATCACTGGCGCACACCGCCTTGTGCTGGGCAAAGACTCGGCAGGCAAGGGCAAGGGGGAACCTCTGCCCTTTTTGACTACCACAGGCACGCTCTACCAATGACATTGACCTGTCAGAACCCGGTAAAAACACAATCGGGAGCAACAAAAACAGAAAAACACGGACAGAGGGCTTACAACATCGAAATGATGACATAAATAGACTATTCAAAAACTTTCATGAATTAGTCGGGTTATGAAAACAACGCAAATGGAAATTTTAGAAAAGGCAATTAGCCCTTGACGGCTTATGAGTTGAAATTGGGGCAAATTAGACACGACTAAATTAACAATAAGGGCAAGGTCAGGCAACGTTAAGACCTCGCCCTTGTTTACATGTCACCCGATTCGAGTTTCTTATCAATCTCCTGTTCAGCATTACCAATTTCATCGGATGTCACAAGGCCTCACCTCCTTTTGAGTCATTATGGTAACTAATACCAATTACAAGAGTCTTAGAATGCTAATAAATATGGATTTATAGACAATAAATTAGTATATAGTTAATAAAAAGTTGCAAAAAGTCAAAGTAATTTTCTCGTTTTGCTGGCTTATAACCTGCGAAAAGGAAGGTAAGGGAACGATTAGCGGTCGATCCCTTACCCAGACCAATCACCCGCCACCAAAACGAATGAAAGGGTATAAGAAATGATGGATATATTTGAAATGTTTAAGAGGTTGAAAAGTCAAGAGGATTGTATAAAGTATCTGGAAGATATACGATTTAAAGAGCAAGCATATTGTCCGCATTGTAACGGAACAAAGGTTGCTCGAAAGCGAGAAAATGACGTTGTAGGTCGCTGGAATTGCTATGAGTGCGGGAGTAGTTTCAATGTAATGTCGGGAACTATATTTCATAGAACGCGATACCCTTTAATGATCTGGTTCATTGGGATAGCTTTAATGTTGCATTCAAAGAGTAGCCTATCAAGTAATGAAATGGCGGAGCATCTTAAAATCTCGCAAAAGGGAGCGTATAGAATGCAAATGAAGATACGCAAGGAATTTATGAGCGAAGAAAAATCAACGAAATTGAACGGAATACTTGAAGCTGATGAAACGTATCTTGACATTAAAATAGGCAAGCCAAATAAACAGGGTCGCGGAGCCAATAAGCTCAAGATACTTGGGGTTGTTGAACGAGGCGGTCAGGTAATCACAAAAGTAGTTGACGATGTTAAAGGCAAGACTATTAGAAAGTTCATAAGGGAATCAATTAGACCTGAAGGGTCGGTATTGATAACAGATAATTTCAAGTCTTACAGTAAGATGTATAAAATAGTGAGGCACGAAGTAATAACAAGAAAAGGTAAAGTGTTCACAAATGGGATTCATACGAATACGATAGAGGGCTTTTGGTTCCACCTGAAAAAGTCGCTTTATGGAACGCATCATCATTATAGCGAGAATAGAGCAAAGATGTATCTGGCAGAAGTTTGCTATAAATACAATCACAGATTTTACAGTACTGAAAAGACATTCCATCGTTTCCTATGCCATAGTTTGAGAGCTTACGAATTTATACCCAGATGGGATGTATAAATAACTTACAAACGCAATGGATAAGCCCGTAATAATGAGCAGTTAAGTGTAACTTAAAGAAAGGAGTAAATTATGTTGTGACGTAAGTAGAAATCCCGTATATTTTAGCCGTCAACAGTTTTTGCAGAACCCGCTACGTCGGGTATCTGCTGAATAAAACAGCCACGAGACAAGTTGAGTTAAGGGTAGCTCCCGTGACTCGACTGGCGAATAAGCAGAACATTCCGCGTTTCTATTCTGCGAGAACTGTTGACAATGCCCGACTCCCATTTTACGGGTAGGGCAGAAAGTCAACGCGCAGTTATAGAAATGCGTTTTTATTTGTACAAAGTGATACGGAGTGATGGGTAAGATCACCCCGTATCGAAACCCCTTCATCACAATCGAGTGTAGAAAGGATTTATCACAATGTATCAGAATATACGTGAAGTTGCAAATGCTATTGATCAAGAGGTAATAACAGGTCAATACGCAATCGGGAATCTGCAAGAGATCAGAAAACAATTGAGAGGCTTGAGATGTCGAGCAGGGTCAACGATATTCAAATTCCCTCGTAATCAACCAGTTAGAGACTACGCCTATCATTGGGGCGGACGCAGGGAATGTCAATTCAATATCCAGTTCCACAACAAACTTGACGGAAACTATATTGAGTTTGGTCTTGCATTCTCGCTTGAAGATATGCGAGGATGCGATATAGTAGAAGAACTTGAACCAAGAATTTGCAGATTTAACGAGTTCACTAATGGCGCAAACGGTGACTTCGGAAACTACCAACTTGCAGTAACATATCAGAACGGAGGATTTGAACCAAGAGACCGCGACCTAATCATCCCTGAAGAATGGGTAGAAGTAGGCAACTTTATACAGTTCTTCAATATGTATAAAGAACGCGCCAATCTCGCAGGAGTCCGCCACGTATTGAGCGAGTTTGATAGCCTGTTACCGTTGTATGAATACACAATGCAATAAGTTACGCTAAAGAACGGTATTTCAAGCAGTTGGGATACCGTTCTGGCATTCTACTGTATAAAATTCCGCAATCAAGTCAAGCAAAATTAAGCAATAGGAGCAACCAAAATGGCAACTGCAATTGGAATCTTGCTTATCGTCTTTGCCTTTATAGTGTTAATCGTCACTATTCAAGGGATGAGAGACCCCAAATCGTACGGGAACAAAGATATGACGAGTTCCCAAATCTTGAAGACCAACTCAATAATAATTATTGTTCTGCTATCTGTAAGTGTTATGCTTCAGATAAAACTGGACTTTTGCGGATCTTTGATAAGCTATAAATTGGGCTCAGACAAAGGAGGAGTCCATGTCGAAGAAGCGTAAGCAATATACCCCTGAGGAGAAGGTGTCGATTTTGCGTCGTCATCTGTTAGATGGCGTACCCGTGTCAGATTTGTGCGATGCCCATGGGATTCACCCGACGATGTTCTACAAGTGGCAGAAGGTGTTTTTCGAGCAAGGTGCCTCAGCCTTTGCGCCAAAGCAGAGTGTGCACGAGAAACAGCAAGCCAAAAAGATTGCGGTCCTACAGGCCAAATTGACCACAAAGAACGAAGTGTTGTCAGAACTGATGGAAGAGCACATTTTTCTAAAAAAAAGTCTTGGGGAGACCTGAGTCCGCGCAAGGTATCGCGTGCCATTCGCGATGCGGTGATTGATTTTGTCGTCCATTGGCACAAGCAAACTGGTATCTGCATCGGTCAGTTTTTATCCTTATTAGAGTTATCCAAAAGCACATACTATGACTGGAAAGCCCGGTATGGTGTGCCCAATGTCTCTTATGCATCACTGCCCAAGACATCCTGGCTCTTAGACTGGGAGAAGCAAGCCATTATCACTTATGCCTTATCGCATCCCGACTTGGGGTATCGTCGTCTTTCGTATCAGATGATAGATGAAGATGTGGTCGCCGTTTCGCCCAGCAGCGTGTATCGCGTGCTCAAAAGGGCCGATTTGCTTGGTCGAACTTTAAAAGAGGTCTCAAAGAAGGGGACAGGATTTGACCAGCCAACAGGCGCACACCAGCATTGGCATGTGGATGTATCCTATCTGAATATCTGCGGGACCTTCTACTACTTATGTGCCCTTTTAGATGGCTATAGTCGATACCTCGTCCATTTTGAGATCCGAGAAGCGATGCGAGAAGCAGATGTCGAGATCATTATTCAAAGAGGTAGAGAAAAGTTCCCGAAGGCTACACCGCGTATCATCTCGGATAACGGCCCGCAGTTTATCGCGCACGCCTTCAAGTCCTTTATTAGACACTGCGGGATGACCCATGTGCGAACCTCGCCGTTTTATCCGCAATCCAATGGCAAGATCGAGCGGTGGCACCAGTCGCTCAAGCGCGAGTGCATTCGTCCCAAAACACCGACGAATTTGGAGGAGGCGCGAGAGGTCGTTGCCAGATTTGTCGCGCATTACAACCACAGGAGATACCACGCCGGGATTGGGTATATCGCACCTGTTGATAAATTGTGTGGTCGAGCACCGATTATTGTTAAAGAACGAAAACGCAAGTTGGCGCAGGCAAAATGCCTGCGTGCCCAACTCAGAGCCGTCAAACCCGTTGCCTATTTGTAGCTTAACTATAACACGCAAAATTCCACTTTACTTTGAACCATTACATAAGTATATACCTCTTCAATTCGCCTTACGATATGACGAAAGAAGTAGTTAATAATGAATCGGAACAAGCAGAACAACCAGAGTTTTCTTTTACTGTCAACGAATTTATCCGTAGATACAACCAAGCAACACAGAACTTTCCAGAAGATCAAGCTATCGAGAAAATGAGAGAGCCTATTATTGTTGAGGATAAATGGGAAATAGAAGGCGGACTTCAATACCAACTAACAAAAGCCGATACAAAATCTTTGCTATATGTCACAACGAACGGAAACAATTTCGCAAGCTCCATCTACTATATGATATTTATACCAAAGGATTCAGAGATTATGTCTATTCTGGCACACTTGATTTTTAGATTCTCAGCAACTATTATGGCAGTTGAAAATCCTGATATGTCACCAACAGAAAGGGGCAAGCGATTGAAAGAAATCGGATTTTTCAAAGCCATTGAAGAACAGAGCGAAATTGTCACGAGAAAAAACAATGTGGACTACAAAGTTGATCTATCAGTCGCGCTTGGTGCTGTAACCCTCTCAATAAAACCGAGCAAATGAAAGGATCAGGAACAATGAAAATATTGACCATCGCGATAATAATCGCTATATCGTTTATCCGTGCCGAATGTGATATACTCCACAATGACGTGCTGTATTTCTCAGGCGAGCGAGTTGAGACGACAGAACGGGACAAGAAAGTATCCCGTGAGCCTCTCAAGGCGTATATGAAACAACGTCCTAACGGGCAAATATACGGCTACGTGACGGGAGTATCAGTTAGCAAGAGTAGGAGACATCTGTTGATACGTTGCGTAATCCGTAATAAGGATAGCCCGATAAGTCGGGTATTAGGCAGCCTATCGGTTGAGTATTACAACCCATCGAACGGCTACTACAAATCAGCGAGTTTAGACTACATAGAATTCAAGACGTTCAACGTTGCTATTGATGATACGATAGCAGCGAATGAGACCAGAACATACGTATTCAAGCAATTCATAGATTTTCTGGAAGCGTCCAATAACTATGGCTTGCAAATGCTCTGGAATCGTCACAGGCTCACGAGTGATACAAGGTCATTCAGATGGACGTTTGAACCGTCATACGTCAGGCAATTTCGTAATCAGTAGAGCAGAACTTGACAGACGTATCGACAGAGACTACCTTTAATCACAAACAAGGAAAAGAATATGACAACAGCAGAGAGACTAATAGAGCATAAATTAAAAGATGTTAGGTATGAATACAGTAAAGAGGACACGCAGAATAAAGCTGATTCTGAATTCTACTGGCGTATAAGATTTGGGAAGGACAAGATAGCGAGATCAAATGAAACCTTCACAAATTTTAACAAGTGCAAAGATGACTTGATAGAATTCGTATCGAAGATAAAGGGTGACGAGAGAAAAATTACAAGGGAAGATATAAAGTTTGTAAAAGGCTAATCAAGGTATCTCAAGTGTTACCTCATTGCCGCTGGCAATAGTATAAGGATGATTCTTTTTAACCTGCTCTATCTTACTTTCTAAATCCTTATCAGTCACATTTCTACTCGCGTATCCAAAGTCATCAATATAGACAGGTTGCTTTACAATAAAGTCTCCGTTATACTTCTCCTCAACAATAATATCTGGTTGCCCTTCTCCTAATGATATGCGCCTAACTTCTTTTGACATAGCTAAATACTCCTTATGCTAATTAGTTAGCACTTTTTGAGCAAAATTTTTTCGGGTTTGCGTGAACCTCGTAAGCCGTCAAGGGCTAATTGCCTAAAAAATACCCCGTGACAGAAGGTGAATTTGACATCTGGGAAACAGAACAAATTTGGGGTGATCAATTTATACAGGGAACTAAAAATGAAATTCGACCGCATAACATTTGATCCCAAAATGATGGGCGGACGCACATGTATCCGAGGCATGCGTGTAACGGTTTCTCTTTTGGTCAATTTGGTTGCAAACCGCATGTCAACAGAAGAGATTCTTGAAGCTTATCCTTATCTCGAAGCTGAAGATGTTCAACAAGCACTTCAATTCGATACCTTGACGTAGATTATCACACCCCCTCATCCCTCACTACCTCTCCATCGAGCAGATGCACAATGCGTTTGCTATAGCCCGCCCACTTTTCCGAATGCGTCACCTGCACAATCGTTGTCCCTTCTCCGTGTAACTTAGTGAACAAATCCATCACATGCTCGCCCTGCGTCGAATTTAAATTTCCCGTGGGTTCATCAGCCAGAATCACGCGCGGTTTAATCACCACGGCGCGTGCGACACCCACGCGCTGTTGTTCACCGCCAGACAATTGGTGGGGAAACAAATCCTTCTTCTCTACCAGATCAAACTCATCCAGCATCGCATTCACCATCTCCTCGCGTTCATCGCTCTTCACCTTCTTGTATAACAACGGCGTCTCGATATTACCGTACACAGTCAGTTCGTCAATCAAATGATAGCTCTGAAACACAAAGCCGATATTGTTCTTGTGACAATCCGACCGCTCGCGCTCGCGCATCTTATGCACGGTTTCGCCATCAAACAAGTACTCCCCTCTATTTGACGAATCCAGCATCCCCATAATATGCAACAATGTAGATTTGCCCGAACCAGAAGGCCCCATAATAGATACAAACTCCCCAGACGAAATCTCCAGATCAATCCCCTGCAACACAACCGTACGAATAAAACGCGACGAATACCACTTTTGAATACCCGACATCTGAATCATCTCGAACCTCCTTTATAATCCACTTCTGAAAAACCGATCAAATTGTAACTCCCATCCTATGCAATATCCGTGCCAAAGTATTTATCTCATTATTTTTCAACCTGTTATAAAAAACGGCCAAATTTTACATTCCTAAAAGTGTTCGAAAATGATACACAAGTGTCCGAAAATGAACACTTAAAACCAACTATACCTTCACCTTCAATGCACCCGGAACAACCTCAATCTTCGCGGGAATCTCACACATCGGTTCGCCATCCGCAAAAATCCACAGGGAATCATCGGACTCAATCTGCAAAGTTCTCGTCTGCACAACGCGCACAGCAGAATGACCAATATGCACGCCGGAATACGCGCTCAAAAACATCCGCAAAACCGTCCAGCGCGAAACATCTGCCACAATACACACATCCAGCACCCCATCATCAACAATAGCATCAGGTGCAATTTTGATCCCACTCCCATAAAAAGGCGCATTCGCCGTTGCCGCCAGCAAAACACACCCTTCAAAAACGCCAAAATCTCCCCGCAGACGCACAAAAGAAGATCGATATCCAGATAGTGTTCGCAAAACTGTCAGCCCATAAGACACCGTTCCCCCCACCTCCAAAGCCCGCGTGAGAAAACCGGTCCCCTGATTCCGCATCCTTTGCGCCACCGCCGTATCGAAACCCAAACTTGCAACAGTCGCAAAAAATCGGTCACCAGCTTTCCCCAGATCAATCGCGCGATCCACCCCATGCACCAGCGTATTGACAACAGCCTTCACATCTCTGGACAACCCCAATGCCCGCGCCAAATCATTCCCGCGACCACAGGGCACAACCCCCAAAACCGCATCTGAATTTGCGAGACCATTGACCACCTCATGCACTGTCCCATCCCCCCCACACGCAGCAACCCGTCGCCCACCTCGCGCCAACACTTCCCGCGCTAACCGCTCGCAATCGCCCAGCGCCTCCGACACCATCAAATCGGCATTTACACCGCGCTCGCGCAATAAATCCGCAACCCGCTCACCCATGCGCCCTGCACGGCCACGCCCTGAAACCGGATTTGCAATAATTGTCCAGTGATTTGACATAAGATTAAAAAGAAAACTCACCTCGCAATGAGATGAGTGAAAGGTAAGTGAAATCGAATTTCTGAAGCAACTACCTCGGTAACTTCCCCGGTAACTTCTCCGGTAATTTGAACTCAAGCGTCGTACCTTCGCCTTCTTGAATAAGAATTTCAAGGTCCGAAAATGTCATGCTCTCTCCTTAAATCCCGAACCTCTGCTTCAATCTTTGAATCCGATTAAAAGATTCGCAAATGCGATCTTCTTCAATAACGCCATCTGCTACCGCCTGTACAATGGCATTTTTTACATCGTACACCTGATCAATATTGTATTCCCCAATCTGGTTGGCGAGCAGAATCATATCAACACCTGCTTTTACGGCTTCAACAACCGCCTCAGTCAACCCATACGCCTCGACAATCGCCCCCATTTGCATATCATCGGAAATAACGACCCCATCAAAGCCCATCTCATATCGGAGAAGCTTCGTCACAATATCATGCGACAAAGTTGCCGGTCTTCCACTTTTATCGAGCTTCTGATTGACAATATGCGCCGTAAGAATCGGATCGTCATAGCCCCTCTGGATGAACTTTTGATACGGCAAAAGCTCTTTCGCGCGTCGGTATGTCTCCGTAACATCAGTAACACCCAGATGCGTATCGCCCGCCGCACTTCCGTGCCCGGGAAAGTGTTTCAGCGTCGGTATCATCTGCTGTTCTTGATGCGCCTTAATAAACGCATTGGCATGCGCTATCACATCCCCCGGAACATCGCTAAATGACCGTTCTATCGCGCCAATAGCCGGGCTTTTGGAATCTATATTCACATCGACAACCGGAGCAAAATTCCAATTAATCCCCATCTCTTTCAATTCGCGCGCAAGGGCATCTGCCACTCTTTTTGTCTTATTCGGAGACTGCCTGCCGAGTTCTTGAGCAGACGGCACAGAAATAGTAAAACCATACGCCTCTTTCAGCCGGTTGACATACCCACCTTCTGCGTCAACCGCAATAAAGTAGGGAGCTATACCCTGAAGCGCTGAGGTCAAAGCGCGAAGTTGACGCGGAGACGTAATATTCCGCACCATCTCACCTTTGCTCGACAAATCATAGTCAAAAAGCACAACCCCACCGGGTTGAATATCCCGCAGGAGCGCAGCAATATCCCCATCTAAAACATCGCCGCGAAAACCGATCATCAGCATCTGCCCCACGGCTTCCTCTAACGCGAGACAGTCCGCGCCCTCCCGAATCGAGATTTCATGATCATCGGGCGTCACACCACATCCCCCAAACCCTGATCCCTCATCTTCCTCCTCACCAGCCACTCGATAATTTTAGGATGAATCAATTGCAGATAGGGCAATGCGCGGTGGTGCCAGGGAAGCACCAATTCGCGCTTCTGTTTTCGCATCGCTTTCAAAATTGCCACGCAACAATATTTAAGAGAAAGTGCCTCTTTGTTGTGCCGCTGTGAGGAATCGCCCAGTACTTCGCCATCCTTCCCAAAAGCGTGCCGCCTCAAATTTGTTCCCTGAAGCCAATGCGGCAAAACCGTCAACACATGCACATCTCCAACTTCCAGGCGCAGGGCGTTTAAAAAACCCAGCACCGCGTGCTTTGACGCGCCATATCCCGTGTGCAAAGGCACGCCAAACTTGCTCTGCAAAGATGCAATGGCCACAATCATACCCTTCGAAACTTTCAAATGTGGCAATGCCGCATGCACGCAATAGACCAGACCGAGATAATTGGTCTCCATCAACTTGCGAAACACCTCCAAATCTTCTACCTCATCAAACCGCGCCCACATACTGATCCCGGCATTGGCAATCAAATAATCGATGCGACCATAAGCAGCAACCGTCGCCTCAATCAATTGTTCGCAATCTTCGATCTTCGTAACATCCCCCACCACTGTCACCACCTGTGCGCCCAAATCCCGACACTGCTCAGCCGTCTCGCCCAGCTTTTCCTCTCGCCGTGCAAATAATGTTAGGTGTGCGCCCTGTTTCGCCAATTCCAGAGCCAACGCAGCCCCAAGCCCCGAAGACGCGCCTGTAATAATCGCTACCTTATCCCTAAACATCGCGCCACTCAAAATTGGTCCTTTCCATTCTTTCAAGTGCCCGCTCAAAGCTGACGAGGCGGCGAATGAGACTGTTGTAGCGGGAATGTGTGTCTCCGGGATACATGGCACCAAGGGCCTTGTAGAGCGCGAGTTCCGGCTGGTCCGGCAACGCCACCTGGGGAATCTCCAAACCAGCAGCACGCAGACGTGTCGCACCAATAGCGACGAGCAAGGCTTCGACCGTCATCTCACCGCGCTGCAACGCTTCAATGCCCGACATCACGAGATCTGCACCGGGCAGATTTTTTGGCACCCTATTCATTGCTCCTCCATCGCGTTCACCGCATTCCGCACCTTCACGGTCGTTTCTCGCATGGTATCGGCGTTCCTCTCACTGTCACTCAATCCGCAAACGCCCCATTGCCAATGGCAAAAATATTATTTGGATCCATCGCCTTTTTCATTTGCCGCAACACTGCAATGCTATTTTCGCTTTGAATCTGCGGCAAAAATCCACTGCGGAGCTTGCCCACGCCGTGATGGTGTGACAAAGACCCGCCGTGGTCTAAAATCTCCTGTCGCAACTGGCGCTCAATCGCGTGATAAACGCCAACCGAATCCTCAAGCCCCTGCGCACAAAAACCCATAGTAAAATAAATGCACACGCCCGTGTGATAGGTCTGCGTCACGCGATAAGCCAGAAAGGGCTTGCCCGGCACGCCGTATTCTTCACACAAAACAACCAACTTCTTTTCCACCGCACCAATAACATCGTGAATATTAGTCCACGGCACAGAAGTTTCAAATGTCTCGCCCAAAATGTGAAACTGAGTGAAAAAATCGCGAATATACGCAATCCCAAACGTCAACATATACCCTCGCTCGCCTCTGTGCGCCCCGCCCGAAATACCGCCGTATTTCTTCGCCAAACGGAAAATCGTCTTTGCCTGCTGCCGAACCTCGTCTTTTGTGCCCTCCATCACAATCGTACACGCCACCAACTGCTTTGGATCAAACCCCTTGATCTTAACCAAAAAAAATTGCTGAATATCCTGCTGCAGTTTCTTGAACCCTTTTGCCTCGGGCTTCAGCGCCTGCCCAAGTTGTAATTCCGTATTGTTCACCAGCCGAATACTCGCTGGAACTTGCCCCGTTGGCCGAAGTGCTTTTAAGTAACTTACACCTCGTTCAAATGACGGAAACACCAGCGAGCCAAACTCCTGTGCCTCGGGCTGTTTGTGGATCTTTATCGTCGCCCGGGTAATAATCCCCAAATTGCCCTCACTCCCAAACAAAAACGACCGGGGTTGCACACCTGTCGAATTGCGCGGCGTTGCATGGTGTGTCTCCACCTCCCCTGTTGGCGTCACAAGCGTGGCCTCTATCACAATATCCTCAATATTGCCATACCGATTCTTTTTCATACCGCTGGCATTGGTCGCAATCCATCCCCCCAGAGTTGAAAACTCCAGACTATCTGGATCGTGTCCCGACGTGTACCCCAACTCATTCAGCGCAATCTCCAATTGCTTACCCGAAATACCCGCCTGCACACACGCTTGAAAATTCTCTTCATCCACCTGCACAATGCGATTCATGCGACGCATATCCACCGACGCGACCATTCGCGTCTCCAAAGTCGGAATTGCGAGCGCACCGCTCACATTCGTCCCGCCACCATAGGGCACCAGCACCACATTGTGTTCATTTGCAAGCTGAATAATAGCCTGAATATCTGTGTCTTCCTCCGGGAACAACACCACATCCACCAGGCGTTCGGGCGGCCGATGATACAAAATTTGATACACCTCATCCACACTCAACTGCCCGTGGCTATGCACCAGACGCTCTGTGTCCTCTTGAGAAACCCCATCTTCATTGAGCGCATCGCGCACCGCCCTCAAAAATTCGTCATTTGCGACAGGCGCGGGCAAATCGCGATGCTCGACCTCTTGCCCCATATCTTCGGGACGGATCGGCACATCGAGCACCTCTTCGACAAAAGGCAAAAAATACGGCATCCGATAGCCACACAACGGATACCGCGTTCCCGTCACATGCACGGTCCTGTCATCGTCAAACTCAAACCGCGTATCCTCATACCCCCACTTGTGAGCAAACCGCTCGCCTTCTGCTGCTCCATCAGAAAAACGGCCTTTACTGGCAAAAGCGCGACGCCCTCGAACGAACAAAAATACCAGCGCCAGTAAAAATGCGACAACCATCAGTTCATTCATTTCATACCTCGCAAAATGCGAATAGACGAATAGACGAATAGACGAACCCCGCCCAACCACCCAAAACCTCTGGATTGCGACTTAAAGCATGCCGCAATGACGATGGATGGGATTGATCGCTGATTTTTGACCACTGACCGTTGATTCGTTGATTCGTTGATTTAAGACTCTTCCGGATTCAACAACGTCGCAATATGCACCGCTTGAAACAGCGCAGCAGCCTCGGACTGAATCCGCAGCGACCGTCTTTTGGGCAACAGGGTCGTCTCCCCCAGCATAGGCGGCGAGACCCACACATCGACCTGCCCCGGATTGATATTGATATTGCCCTTTGGACACTTGGGCCACAGCGCATGAAGCCCGCGGTACGCAATCGGCACAATCACCACATCCTGGGGCAACTGTGCAAACACTCCGTGTTGAAGTGGAAATTGCTGAATCGCAAAAGCCGCGGTCGTCGCCATGGGATAAATAACGCCCGGTCGCTCTGTCAATGCCTGTGCCACGCGCTGTGTCGTATGGCCCGCAGCATGGGACCGCTCGAGCATCACATAGCCATCGACATTTTCCAGAATCTGATCAAAAACCTCAGACGTCATCCCAAACTGCGTGATCTGTTTCGATCCAATTTTAATACCCGAACGCGCCAGCCCCGTGCGCGCCAAAATCACACACGGTTCGGGTCTTTCCCATCCCATCGCATTCAAAAATTCTCGAGACTGCAAAACCCTGTACAAAACGGGATGATCAAACAAACTCTGATGCGTTGGCAAAAAAATAAGACGCCGATCTTCCGCATCAGCTCCCAAATCTCGTACAATAGCTTCAAAATGGGGATCGATATAAATATCGATGCGAATATCAAAAATATCCAGTGTGCGACGCCCCCAATCGAGCCAGGTGCGCCATCCGGCTTCGCGACGACGAATGGGATCGGATTCTCTTTCCAACAATTTCTTTTTTTCTCGCCCCACCTTGAGTGAAGTCCCCATCCACCTCACAAAACGCATCCCTCTCTGCAATTTCGAAAATTGCCCTCGACGCCCGACACTGGGATATTCCAAAAATCGCCCTCGCGCCGTATCTGCGAGCAAAGCGGGAATTTCTACACGCGAAATTTTTTGCCCAACGCGATCGATTTGCGCATTCACATCGCATATCAGCCTAACTGACAAATCAATCATATCCCGCGTTAAATAACTATATTCCTGCCCATACCAATACAGCCTGGGACGCAACCTGGTGGGATCTTCCTGATGCGCGTGCAAAAATTCAATCAACAGCGCCTTGATGTGCAACACATCATCATCTATCCCAGCCAGATCCGCATCGTCGCGCAACTGCGCCAAAGCCACCTCTGCATCCACAATAACCTTCCACACCGACACGCCAAACCAGCCAAAATTCGTCAAATAATTATACCGCGTTGAGAGCAACCCCCCCGCGGCGATCAAATTGAGCGTGCGCTGTGCCACATCTTGCAACAAATCGCGCAAAGTGCCCTCAATCCGCTCGCTATCTCGTTCACAACTGTACTCCTCGGCCCAGTGTTCGTCCTCATCCGCCTCCACATTGTCGAGCGCCTCTGCAACGGCGCGGGCGTGCGACATCGGCACCTGTGTAATATGCACCTGGGCCAATGCCTCTTCCACGGCTTCGGGCGCGTGCAACTCCGCCTGTGCCAGAGCCTTCAAATACAGGGATTGATACAACCTCAAAAAGTCTTTCGCATCCCCGTGTCCGCGCTCAATAAATTGTCGTCTGAGTTGCAAATACATTCGGCTGCCCGTGTGATATTGCGGAAGCAACGCCGCAAAAGGACGATACGCCTCGTCCAAACGATCATCGCGAACCTCCGGCAGACCTTGAAAAATCGCATCTACAAGCTGCACGCGAAATTGCAGTGCCTCCATATCCATCGCTCCGCTCTGACTTTTGGGCCAGACCACCGCATCTGCATCGAGGTCGTCAAAATAGCCATCGTGACGCACCGCTTCGAGCATAAGCTGAACCGATTGATCATAAATAGCCAACATCTGCTCCAGATCGTCGAGCAGCGCTTCGTGCAATGGGCGAGTATCCGATCTATCGCGTGAGGTCATGAGAGAAACCTAAGCACCTGTCTTGAGCACATGGCGTTGCAAGCCGGGAATATGCACCTCTTTTACATAAGAGGGCCAATCTATGCGCGAAACATCACAATTAAAAATCTCTTTATCTTCTGCATCCATGCTGTCAAACAACCGATTCATATTGTCGTTTTGAAATACGCAATCCAGAGAAATATAAGAACCGTAAATATCGGTAAGCGACAGTGTATTTTCCAAAGTGGCATTCAAAATCGATAATTGGCGTTTCTGCTTTGAAACATCGACCAGCGGCACCAAATTCAGTGCCCGTTGCAAAATTTTGAGTGGCAACAAATACTTATAGCGCAACTTGCGACGAAATTGTGACAGTGTCGGATAGGTCCACGGCGTCACCACAATGGGTTTGCCATTGCGATCGCGCATTGGATTGTTCACAAAATACTCGTACACATATTGGACGACCTCACCTACCGTCACCGGATTCTTTGCACTTGTTGTCACATGATAAACCTTCAAATCGGCATTTTCACGAATGAAAGGCAAAACACCGATAATCACATTGATAATAATATCCACAGGAATAACGTCTAAAACCGCTTCTGGACGTGCGGGAAAATCCCTCAAACGCCCCTTGCCGTAGTGTGCAATAAGCGGGTCGGCCACTTTTAGCCCCTCCAGCCATCCCGGCTCTGGATCGGACAAACTGCTCTCAATAATAGAAGGACGCACAATCACAGTTGGCAAATCGTCCCGGGTCTTGGCAATCATCTGCTCGCCCATGGCCTTGGTAAAAGAATAACTGTCGTGCCAGCCCAACTCTCGCCCGCGCTTTATGCCGCGTGCCACCATCCGTTCTCGCACCCAGCGCAGGCGCAAAGCCTCCAACTGGTGTTCCCGCCGATGCGCTGTAACGCGCTTGCCCCGATCCTGCCGGTCCAGCAACCGCGTAAATTCCGCAAACCGCTCGGGACTCCGCGACGCCGCCTCTACTTCGCGGCTATACGCCAGAATATCTTCAATTTCCGAATCCAGACTATAATCGGGCGCGCGACCATTTCCCATCTGTTGTGCCACAGTTTGATCGGGCACGGGCGCGTCTTCAGAAATGTTCCGCTTTTGCCGCCCATTGACATAAGCCGTTGAAACATGCACGAGCACAGCATCTCGACACGCCTTGGCAAATTCGACCACGCGTCTGGCCCCAAGTGTATTTTGCGTCAGAGCCGTATCCAGTGGCTCGTCAAAAACCACATTGGCTGCACTGTTAATCACAATATCGACTTCACGGGTCAACCGCGCATATGTCCCGGCATCCATGCCGAGGTGGTCTTGTGTCAAATCGCTCGGCACGGCAATGACTTTTTCGCGCATCACAGCATCAAAACGATCCCCGAGTTCTGCACGCAATCGCGCAAAGGCACTGGATTGCAAAATCTCCTTTTGCAGCCGGTCTTCGGCACTAATGGTCTTGCCCCCTCCCCGCCTTTGGGGACGCACCATCAGATAAATGCGCCCAACATCTGGCACATGGCAAAGGATTTTTTCCACCAATCCCTTGCCCAAAAAACCAGTTGCACCCGTAACAAAAAGAACCTTGTGGTTCAAAAATGGAATAACGACACTCATAAAAAGACCCCGGCATACCAAAAAAATTAAAATGCAACAGCACTAAAAACCACCTTCCCAATTAAAGGCGTCCATTGGACTTGTGTCAACCCCTTTCTCGCGCAGTTCACAAGCGCAAATCCTTATCAAAAATGAGGTTGACAAAAAAATGATCAACTCCTATCTTGTCCATCTTCAAACCGATACAAGCCGTATTTCTCACAGGGAATTTTATGCATGGAACGCACCTTGCTCATCGTCAAACCCGACGCTGTTGCACAAAATGTAATCGGTGAAATCATTCGCCGACTCGAAGAAAAAAACTTTTGGATTGTAAACCTAAAAATGGTTTGTCTCACGCGCCAACAGGCCGCCGAGTTTTATGCAGTACATCGCCAACGGCCTTTTTACAACGACTTGCTCGATTTTATGACCTCTGGCCCCTGTGTGCCCGTGGCACTCGAGCGAGACAATGCCGTTGCATTTTTGCGCGAGGCCATTGGCAGCACCAATCCCGAAGAAGCCGCAGAAGGCACCATTCGCAAAGACTTTGCAACCAATATTCAAAACAATGCCGTACACGCCTCAGATTCACTGGAAAACGCAGCCAAAGAAGTGGCTTTCTTTTTTGGGTAAAACCTTATGAAAATCGACCTGAGAGATATACAGGAAGGCGAGACCGAATTTGCGTTTGAAGAAACGCCGACCGACCTGCACATTACCGAAGAAGACATCCAATTTGCAGGTGCCATCAACACCCGGCTCGTCGTGTACAAATACGGCGACTCGCTCTCGGCCAAAGGGCAAACCACCTGTCTGGTGCGCCCCGAATGCGCGCGGTGCCTGGAACCCATCGAATTTCCCATCGTCATCTCATACGCATTCGTTTTTCAAAAAGGTCGTCCCGACCAGATGGACGATGACGATGATGAAACGCTGATCTGGCTCAATGAAGAACCCGGCGAAATAGATCTGGGCAATGACGTGAAAGACTATATTTTGCTCGAATTACCCATGATTCCAACCTGTGCTGCATCGCCTTCTGGCCCTTGTGAACGCTATGAGCAAGACCCCCACGAATTGCTGGAATACGAGCGTGAAAAGAGCCACGACCCGCGTTGGGATGCTCTCCGCGCACTTAAAGAAAGCGAGTAGCTGGCTCTATCACGCCTCAAGCGCGGTACACATTTCTAAATAAACGATGCATTAATCAAAAAGGAATACCTCATGGCCAACCCCAAACGAAAAAGTTCAAATTCTCGCACCGGCAAACGCCGTGCCAATTGGAAGCTGCGTCAACCCACTTTTAACGCATGCCCCAACTGTGGGCAGCCAAAAATACCCCATCGGATCTGTGGAAATTGCGGTTATTACAATGGGCGCGAAGTGGTTGAAATCGATGGCTTTTAGTTTGGTCTAACGTCGCGCATACTTTTTTGAGGAGCAGAGTACATCATGTATCCCCTTACAGCCACCATCACCGGGGTTGGGCACTATGTCCCAGAACAAAAGCTGACCAATACCGACCTCGAAAAAATGGTCGATACATCCGACGAGTGGATCACTTCCCGCACAGGTATTAAAGAACGCCGCATCCTCAACGAAGGGTTGGGCACATCTTTTATGGCTCTAAAATCTCTGGAAGCCATTCTGCACAACAAAGGACTCGATGCCAGAGATATCGACTTGCTCATCGTCGCAACCATCACGCCCGACATGGTATTTCCATCAACGGCCTGTCTGGTACAGGACCAAATTGGTGCCACAAATGCCTGGGCTTTTGATCTGGCGGCAGCCTGTAGCGGTTTTTTATATGCTCTGATGGTGGGGGGGCAATTTATTGAAACGGGCGCACACAAACGCGTGGTCGTCATTGGAGCCGACAAAATGAGCAGCATTACAGACTACACCGATCGCGACACCTGTGTGCTCTTTGGCGATGGCGCGGGCGCCGTTTTACTCGAGCCCGGCGAACCCGGTTTGGGACTTAAAGACTTTATCCTCTATTCTGATGGTAGCGGCGTAAAACATCTGCGACAACCCGCTGGCGGCAGTCTGCTTCCCGCCTCTCGTGAAACCGTTGATAAGAAAATGCACTATATTTATCAAGATGGTCGCGAAGTTTTCAAATTTGCAGTTCCCAAGATGGCCGAAGTTTCCGCTCAAATCCTCGAACGCAACGGCCTTGTCGGCAAAGACATCGCGCTTTTTGTGCCGCATCAGGCCAACAAGCGCATTATCGACGCATGTGTTAAACGCACAGATATACCCAAAGACCGCGTTGTAGTCAATATCGACCGCTATGCCAACACCTCGGCTGCCACCATTCCCATTGGCCTGTCTGAAGCAGTCGAACAGGGCCGTCTCAGCCGCGGTGACAATGTGCTGCTCGCCAGTGCCGGTGCGGGATATACCTGGGGCAGCACCCTGCTAACCTGGGCTTATTAAATGACAAAAAAAGCTTTCCTATTTCCAGGGCAAGGCTCCCAATTTGTTGGCATGGGACACGACCTGTACAGGACCGCACCAGAAGCGCACAAGATTTTTGATCTTGCCGACGACATGCTCGACATAGACATCAAATCATTCTGCTTTAGCGGTCCTGCCGAGTCACTCAAACAAACCGCAGTCACACAACCGGCAATTTTTGCCCACAGCATTGCCGCTCTTGAAGTACTTAAAAGCCGGGGACTGCACCCCGACCTCGTGGCAGGACACAGTGTTGGGGAACTCGCCGCCCTCGTTGCAGCAGGTGTCATGCGCGTCGAAGACGGCTTTCGGGTCGTCAGCGTTCGCGGACATGCCATGCAAGTCGCGGGAAAAATTCGGCCAGGCACCATGGCTGCAGTGCTCGGTCTCGATGACGACGTAATGATTCGTCTTTGCGCTGACCTCAGTTCTTCGGGCCATGTTACAACAGCCAATTTCAATTGCCCCGGACAAGTGGTCCTATCTGGCGAGGAAAATGCCGTTGACGAAGCACTCGAAAAAGCCAAAGCACTGGGAGCCAAACGCGCCGTGCTCTTGCCCGTAGGCGGCGCATTTCACTCGGCCTTGATGCAACCAGCCGTAACAGCACTGACCGACATACTCGACAATGTGCCATTTGTGCGGGCGCAAATTCCCGTGATCCCCAATGTCACAGCTGAACCCACCTGCGATCCAGACCTGCTCAAAGACCTGCTGATCGAACAAGTTATTTCGCCTGTTCGCTGGACCGAATCCATGCAACGGCTCATAGCACAAGGCATGACCGAAGCCCTCGAAGTGGGGCCAGGCAATGTGCTCAAGAGCCTCCTGCGCCGAATTGACCGAAATATTCCAGTCCACGAAGCTGGCACATTGGAAGCTATTGGACAACTTTAGAGTGTTTAACCGACAGGTAACTATCTCATGAACCGACTCACAGGTAAAACAGCCCTTGTAACGGGCGGATCCCGCGGCATTGGCGAGGCCATTGCCCTGCGCCTTGCACGCGAAGGGGCCAACATCGCCGTATGTGCCAGCCAAAGCACAGAAGCTGCAGAAGCAGTGGCCGAAAAAATCCGCGCACAAGGCCGTGAAGCCCTTGTACAACAGGCCGATGTCTCCAATGCCGAATCTGTTGAAGCCCTTGTAGAGACCGTCCTCGACACCTGGGGCAAAATCGATGTGCTCGTCAACAATGCGGGTATCGCCCGCGACAATTTGTTGATGCGTATGAAAGAAGACGAGTGGGATGCAGTTCTTGACGTCAATCTCAAAGGTGCGTACCATTGTATCAAAGCCGTCACCCGTCCCATGATGAGAGCGCGAACCGGTCGCATCATCAATGTCTCATCGGTCGTAGGGCTCATGGGCAATGCAGGGCAGATCAATTACGCCGCATCCAAATCGGGTCTTATTGGCCTGACCAAATCCGTAGCCAGGGAATTGGCCAGCCGCAATATTACGGCCAACGCCATTGCGCCCGGTTTTATTCCAACGGACATGACCGCCAAACTCAACGACAAAATACAAGAACAGTTGATCGCCCAGATTCCACTGGGCAAACTCGGCAGTCCCGAAGATGTCGCCGCTGCCGCAGTCTTTCTCGCTTCTGACGACGCGGCCTATATTACCGGACAGGTTCTCGTTGTCGATGGCGGAATGGTGATGTAAATAATCACTACACACTAATCACGGAGGGCTTCACATGACCGATGATATTCAACAAAAAGTTACTGACCTGATCGTTGACCAACTCGGCGTCGATGCCGATAGCGTCAATGCCGACGCCCATTTTATTGACGATCTGGGCGCAGACTCGCTCGACACAGTCGAACTGGTCATGGCTTTCGAAGAAGAATTTGACATGGAAATTTCCGATGAAGACGCCGAGAAGCTCGAAACAGTTGGCGATGCCATCGCATACTTAGACGAGCATCTGGATTAACTCGGAAACTGGAGGCTGGAGATTGGTCCAGTCTCCAGGAGGTCATTTAGTGAACAGACAACGCAGAGTGGTCATCACTGGCATGGGCGCACTTGCCCCCAATGGCAATACCACGAAAAGCTATTGGGAAGCACTGTGCAATGGACAAACAGGTGTTGGCCCCATAACAAAATTTGACGCCACTGATTTCCGCGTGCAGTTTGCCGCCGAAATCAAAAACTTTGATCCAGCGCACTTTGGCATTGACCGTCGAAGCCAGCGTCGCATAGATCTTTTCGCGCAATACGCCATTGCAGCATCTGTTCAGGCCGTAGAAAATGCAGGTCTCGATATCAGTAATGAACAGGCAGAACGCATCGGGGTTGTATTTGGCTCGGGCATAGGTGGCATAAAGACGCATGAAGACCAGCACGATGCCTACCGCAATGGTGGTCCAAGACGCATCAGTCCACTTTATGTGCCCATGATGATCCCCGATATGTCCGCAGGTCAAGTATCCATTTATCTCGGTGCCAAAGGCCCCAACTATACCACCGTCACGGCTTGCGCTTCGGCAGCCCATGCCATTGGCAATGCAGCCCGCGAAATTTGGGACGACGAAGCCGATATCATGATCACAGGGGGGGCAGAAGCCGCCATTACCCCAATGTCAGTCGGTGGATTTGCCGCGGCACGCGCGCTTTCAACCCGCAACGACGATCCCGCGCGAGCCAGTCGCCCCTTTGACGCAGATCGCGATGGGTTTGTAATTGGAGAAGGTGCCGGCGGGCTTGTTTTGGAAGAACTCGAACGCGCAACACAACGGGGCGCCACGATCTACGCCGAAGTGGTAGGTTTGGGTTATACCGGAGATGCCTATCACATCACCGATATGGCACCTGGCGGCGAAGGAGGTGCCCGCGCCTTACGCCGCGCCCTGCGACAGGCGCAGATCAATCCGGAAGACGTGTCTTATATCAACGCACACGGCACATCAACACCCGTGGGCGACCCGCAGGAAACAGCCGCCATCAAATCCGCATTTGGCGACCATGCAAAAAAACTCGCCATCAGTTCGACAAAATCCATGACCGGACATCTTTTGGGAGCTTCGGGTGCGATTGAAACCATCGCAGCAACGCTATCAGTTCACCACAATGTGGTACCGCCCACGATCAACTATGAAACATCCGACCCAGAATGCGACCTCGATTACGTGCCCAATGAAGCGCGAGAAATACCCGTTGAAATCGCCATTAGCAACTCCTTTGGCTTCGGGGGTCACAACGCAGTACTCATCCTGCGCAAGTTTCGCAACTAACGAGACCATGCATGCTACGTGAATTGAAAGGGGGCGGTTTTATCCGACTCGGAACCGTCTTACAAACGATCAGACGTTGGTCCGCAGGTAGCAGAGTGCGTTCCCAGGAAGAACTCCAACGCAAACTCAGTTACACCTTTTCCAATACCGCTTTACTCGAACAAGCCCTTAAACACCGGTCCCATGTTTACGTCACTCAAGAAGGCAGCATTGCTTCCAACGAACGCCTGGAATTTTTGGGCGACGCAGTGCTCGATCTCATTGTGACAGAACATCTCTACAATCGATTTAAAAAGAAAAGAGAAGGCGAACTCACACAGATCAAGTCTCTGCTCGTCAGCAAGGTCGTCCTGGCCGAAAAAGGCCGAAAAATCCAACTCGGAGAATATCTCTATTTGAGCAAAGAAGAAATCTCATCTGGTGGACGCCAACGCACCTCAATTATCGGCGATGCTTTTGAAGCACTCTTAGGTGCGATTTACCTCGATGGTGGGCTTGAAGCTGCCCGCTCATTTGTCGAACGCACAATTCTAACCAATGTTGAAGAAATCCTCGCCGACGGCAACTATCTCAACTTCAAAAGCCTGCTTCTCGAACACACGCAAAGTACGGGACAGGGCCATCCACGATATCAGCCCATATCCGAAGAAGGCCCAGATCACCGAAAAATTTTCTTTATTGAAGTAACCCTTCAGGGCGATCGATTGGGCGAAGGACAAGGGCGCAGTAAAAAAGAAGCCCAACAGATGGCCGCAAAAGACGCGCTCAGACATCTGGGCCTGCACTAACCGTGACACAATGCGATCCCCCCAAATGGCGTTTCCTGAATACCCAACATGGAAACGCCTTTTTTAATATGGCAGTAGATGAAGCCCTCGTGCGCTCGATAGCAACAGGTGCTCGGCCCGCATTTCGCGTTTACGGGTGGCAACCGCCCGCGGTCTCCTTTGGGTATGCACAGCGCATCAGCCGCGAAGTCGATGCCCAAAAAGTTCGCGAGCGCGGTATCGACATTGTCCGTCGTCCCACCGGTGGCCGCGCTGTCTTGCACTGGAACGAACTGACCTACAGCGTTGTCTGCCCTGCCGACAATCCCGTGATGGGGGGCAATATCAACGAAGCCTATCGCAAAATCAGCGAAGGCCTCCTATCGGGTATCCGCGCTATCGGCGTTGATGCGACCTTTGAATCCCGTCGCCAAACACAGCCTTCACCGCGCGGCAAAGAACTCACTGCGCCCTGTTTTACCAGTACGGCGCAATACGAAGTCACATTCAAGGGACGCAAACTCATCGGCAGCGCGCAACAGCGCATCGGCACAATGCTCTTACAGCACGGATCACTCCTGCTCGGCGCAGAGCACAAACAAATCGCCGATCTTCTGCCCGGCGACAAACCAAGCCTGCAAAAGCGTTTTGCACGCGAACTCGACCGCCACACCACCTCGCTCTCTGAAGCCCTCGCATACCCCATCAATTTCGACACGGCGGCCACAGCCATCCGGCAAGGCATTCAAAATACCTTTAACATCCAACTTGTTGAAGCCTCACTCAGCGAAACAGAAATCGCCGAAACCCAACGCCTTATCGCCGAGAAATACGCAACCTATGAATGGAATGACAAGTATTGATTCTTCAAAGACCTGGACCTCGCATCCCCTGCGCGACGAGCCTTTGGCAAAATCTGTTTTACTCGTACTCATCATCCTGGGCGTCGCGTTTATTGTCGGCATGAGCTTTCAGAGCATCTCTTTCGCCTTTCTTTCACTCGCATTGCTCACCGCGACGATGACCCGCTATTTTTTCACAACGCGCTATGTTATCGACGCTCACGGTTTTACCATTTCACATATCGGCACACGCAGGCAATATTTATGGACAAATTTTCGCCGCGCCACACGCCATCCCGACGGCATCTTCTTAAGTCCTTTTGCCAAACCGCATCGCCTCGACACATTTCGCGGTCAATTCCTGCGCTCGAAAAACCCCGCTGAGATCTACCATGTCGTCCAAAAACACATCGCTATTGACCCGGCTTAAGAATTACTGCGCCCATGCCTTTGCCGTCTCCCCCCCCGAAAGTGCCATCACCGAAGAAGACGAAATCCTCGCCGAAAAAGCCGCCGCCTTCATCGTAAGGCGCCGACTCACAGCACCCGCCATTATGTTACTTGAAACCGGGCGACCCTTTAACTATATTGGCAGCCAACTTTTGACTTTTTTGTCGCCCTTCGTATCTATCATCTTTTCCTCAACAGCTGAGTTTGATCGCTTCACGCGCTTTCTGGAAAAACGGGAAAGCATTCCCTGCCTCATTCGCCATATTGAAACCCTGGAAAACAAAAACCATGGATAAGCTCGACGTCATCATCGCTACCGATTGCGGCAGCACCACGACCAAAGCCATCTTGATAGAAAAAAAGGGCGATATCTATCGCCAGACCTATCGGGGCGAAGCACCTACCACAGTTGAAGCCCCCTATGAAGACGTCACGCGCGGCGTGCTCAACGCCATTCAAGAAGTCGAAGAACTCTCTAACAGGCAAATTCTCGACGGCGAAACCATCATCACACCCGCAGAAGATCATCGCGGAGTTGATATCTACATTTCCACCAGCAGCGCGGGCGGCGGCCTGCAAATGATGGTCGGCGGCGTCATTCAGGCCATGACCGGCGAAAGCGCGCAGCGTTGCGCCCTCGGCGCAGGTGCAATTGTCATGGACATTCTCGCGTCCAACGACGGGCGGCAACCCCACGAAAAAATCGAACGCATTCGCCAGTTGCGTCCCGATATGGTACTCCTTTCGGGCGGCACAGATGGCGGCACCATTTCGCACGTTGTCGAACTGGCCGAATTTATCTCCGCAGCCGACCCCAAACCGCGATTTGGATCGGGATATCAACTGCCCGTCATCTACGCAGGAAACAAAGATGCCGCACAGGAAATCGAACGCACTCTGGGCGACAAAACAGCCCTCACCATCACGGAAAACATCCGCCCCACGCTCGAAGAAGAAAACCTCGGACCTGCTCGTCATGTGATCCACGACCTCTTTCTCGAACACGTCATGGCGCAAGCACCGGGCTATCGAAAACTCATCTCCTGGACAGGCGCACCCATCATGCCCACACCCGGCGCAGTTGGCCTGATGATGCAAACCGTATCCAAACAACAAAATATCAATGTCGTGGGCGTTGACATAGGTGGCGCCACCACCGACGTATTCAGCGTCTTTGACGATATCTTCAACCGCACGGTATCTGCCAATCTCGGCATGTCCTACAGCGTATCCAACGTACTCGCCGAAGCGGGCCTCGACGACGTCATGCGCTGGGTACCTTTCAAAATCGACGAAGCCGACCTGCGAGACCGCATCAAAAACAAAATGATCCGCCCCACCACAATTCCGCACATGCTCGAAGAACTTCAGGTCGAACAGGCCATTGCCCGCGAAGCCCTGCGCCTGGCCTTTGTCCAGCACCGCGCACTCGCCGTGGGTCTCAAAGGCGTACAGGCCGAGCGCACCCTATCCGATGTATTTGACCAATCCGCAGGTGGCGAAAGCCTCATCAAAATGCGCGACCTCGATCTCCTCGTCGGAAGCGGCGGTGTTCTATCTCACGCCCCGCGTCGAATGCAAACAGCCGCCATGCTCATCGACGCCTTCCAGCCCGAAGGCATCACGCGCCTCGCCGTTGACAGCATCTTTATGATGCCACACCTCGGCGTACTTTCATCGGTCAATGAAATCGCCGCTACGCAAGTTTTTGAACGCGACTGCCTCATTTACCTCGGCACGTGTATCGCACCCATCGCCCAGGGCAAAATAGGCGCGCCCTGTGCACAATACGAAATCGGCCTTCCCGACGGAGCCCAATCCGGCACCCTGAATATTGGCGACCTTCTGCACTTCCCCCTCGAAGCAGGTCAGGAAGCACACCTCACCTTACAACCCGAGCGCAACACAGACGCAGGTGCCGGGCCGGGCCGAGAACTGAACACCACCGTCAAAGGGGGCACCGCCGGGCTGATCCTCGACGGACGCGGTCGCCCCATTGTATTTGCCGAAAATCAATCCGAACGCGCCGATCAAATAAGCCAGTGGAGCGAAACCCTCGACCTCTACCCCCGATAAGAGAAAGAACAAGGCTATGATTTAATTTATTTTTCTTGTAAAGTACCCCTCGCATTGTATATTCCGTTATCCGTAACCTCAGGTATTACTCTATGGCACACGCATACACACCCGGTCTTCGCGTCACCCCGCAGACCCTTCTGCAACGCCAGCGCCAACTCCCCCTCAAAGGTGAAGTCGTCGTATCACAAGGCGATAGCGTGACGCGCGATCAGGTCGTTGCCCACACGCACCTGCCCGGCAACGTCACCACCCTCAATCTGGTCAATATCCTGAGTTGTACGCCAGAAGAATTGCCCAATTACATGCTCAAACGCGAAGGCGACCCCGTCGAAGCCGACGAACCCATTGCCGAAACCCGCCCCTTCATCAAATGGTTCAAAACCACCGTTAAAGCACCCATTAGTGGCACCCTTGAAAGCATCTCTAAAATTACCGGACAGGTCATTTTTCGCGCGCCGCCCCGCCCCGTTCAGGTACAGGCATACATCGATGGCAATGTGATAGAAATTCTGCCCGAAGAAGGCGTCGTTATCGAAACCACAGGTGCATTTGTGCAGGGCATATTTGGCGTAGGCGGTGAAACCTGGGGACCTCTGCGCGTCATCTCCGAAGAGCCAGACCAAGTTCTAACCCCCGACCAAATCGACGACTCGTGCGCGGGAAAAATCGTCGTAGGCGGCAATCTGCTTACCCTCGACGTAATTGACAAAGCGCGGGAAAGCGGTGCCGTGGGCATCATTGGAGGCGGCATCCGAGACGCCGATTTGCGCGACCTGCTCGGTTACGACCTCGGCGTAGCCATCACCGGCACCGAGAATATCGGCCTCACCGTTATTGTCACCGAAGGCTTTGGCCCCATCGCAATGGCGCGCAAAACCTTTGGCATACTGAGCGAAAACAATGGCAAAGAAGCCTCTATCTCGGGTGCCACGCAGATCCGCGCTGGCGTTTTGCGTCCCGAAATCATCATTCCAGAATCCACCATCCACGAGCAAGCCGACGAATCCGATAATCCGGGCCTCATCAAAGGGGCACTCCTGCGCGTAATTCGCGCACCCTATTTTGGCCAGGTGGGCAAAGTCACGGCACTGCCACCCGAATTGCAAACAGTCGAATCCGAAACCCATGTGCGCGTACTCGAAGTAGAATTTGACAATGGCAACCGCGCCATTGTCCCGCGCGCCAACGTCGAACTCATCGAAGAGTAAACGACTCCATCGGGAGATTGCGTATGAGATATTTTTTGTGTTGCATCACACTCGTGCTTTTTACAGCACAGTTGCATGCACAACAACCCACAGGTGTCAAAGCCGAAGACACCCCCAACGACTCGGGCGGCAGCATCACCGTTGTGTGGAACCGCGCAGAACTCCCCAACGGGGCAATGTACAAAATTGTAGTCAGCGAATCGGAAACCGGTCCTTTTCACCCCGCAGCCAATATCGACCCATCGGACAATCTGCAATCCACTGATCCCGGCACTTTTGGACACGGTGTAGAAACATTCCACAAGTTCTTTGCCAGAATCTCCAAATATGTTGATCCCGCCGACTCATCTAAAAGCATCGCCATAGAAAATGGCAAAACCTATTACGTGCAGGTCATCGCCCAACTCCCTGATGATGAAGTGTTTCCCTCGGCAATCGCAAGTGCAGAGGCTTATGAAAATTTCTTTAACACTCTTAAAACCAACAACTTCATTCTCGGCACGATCTTCTCCCTCATCATTTTGATCAGCATTTTCCTCGCCCAAAAACGCGAACTCTTCATCCGGCGCATCGCCGGCCTCGAAGCCCTCGACGAAGCCCTCGGCCGCGCCACGGAAATGGGCAAACCCGTGCTCTTTGCACACGGTTTGACGTCTATGGGCACTGTTTCCACCATTGCAGCAGTCAATGTGCTTTCCCGTGTGGCCAATCGCACTGCCGAATTTAATACCGAATTGCGCGTAGCCAACAACGACCCGGTCGTCATGGCCGTGAGTCAGGAAGTCGTCAAAGAATCCTATCTCAACGCAGGTCGTCCCGATGCCTATTCAGAAGACTCAGTCTTTATGGTCGCCACCGAACAATTCAGCTATGCCGCAGCCCTCGACGGCATGATGGTGCGCGATAGACCTGCCACCAACATCATGATGGGCTACTTCTTTGCCGAATCTCTGCTTTTAGCAGAAACCGGCGCATCCATAGGTGCGATTCAAATTGCGGGTACTGACTCCTACACCCAACTGCCCTTTTTCATCACCACCTGCGACTATACGCTCATGGGCGAAGAACTCTATGCGGCGAGTGCGTATCTCTCCCGCGAACCCAAACTGCTGGGCAGCCTTAAAGGGCAGGACATCGGCAAAGCAGTACTCTTGATCGTTATGATTTTGGGCACACTTCTGGCAACCCTCGGAAATCAAACACTCACGCATATTTTCACCGCATATTAGCAGGGGACTCTTTCATGCTTTTTTTACGACGCACACTCCCGCTGATCATCGCCTTTGCAGTGGGCCTGATTGGCATTCTCGTTTTCTATATTCCACACAGCAGTGCCCAATATCTCGAGTATGAATTGACAAAATGGGATCGCATTGTCGCTGCTTTTGCTCTGGCATTGGGCATCTATAGCCTGATGCGCTTGCATTGGGGCCGTGTTCGGCGGCAGCAAGCCGGGTGGGCATATAGCTTTCTCGTTTTCGTCGGTTTCACGGTCATGTCTATTTTTGCCATTTACAACGATGGACACGGTCCTTTCAACCCCCAGGTCGCTGAATCAGGGCCATTTGTATGGATGTTTAATAATGTGCAGGTACCAGCCGATGCCACCATGTTTTCCATACTCGCGTTTTTTATCGCATCTGCAGCCTATCGCACTTTTCGCGCCCGCACACCCGAAGCAGCAATCCTGCTCGTATCGGCCATCATCGTGATGATCGGTCGTGTGCCTATTGGTGGTCTCATATCCGATTCTATACCAGAACTTTCCCAATGGCTCATGGCCGTGCCCAATCTAGCAGCCAAGCGCGGCATCTTGCTCGGTGTCAGTCTCGGCATAGTCGCCACATCACTACGCATCATCTTTGGCATCGAACGCTCTTATCTCGGCGGAGGTGAAGAATGAAAGAATTTTTGCTCAATATCGACCGCCGCATCATCTTCATTTTTGTTGCACTTGGCGTCATCATTCCCGCGCTCACTTCTTTTAACCTGCCCATCAATCCCACTCCAAATGTGCAGTCTATCTACGACACCATTGAAGAAGTGGGAAAGGAAAACGGCACCGTCCTCATCTCCTTTGACTACGGTCCCGGCTCCATGCCCGAAGTACAGCCCATGGCCCTTTCGGTGTTGCGCCACTGTTTCAAGCGCAACGTCAAAGTAGTGGGCATGTGCCTTTGGCCCCAGGGGGTAGGTTTGGCCCAACAAGCCTTTGATACAACCTCAAAGGAATTGGATGCCGAATACGGTAGCGACTATGTCTTTCTCGGATTTAAAACCGGATTCCAATCGGTGGTTGTCAGCATGGGTCACGACTTCCACGGTACTTTCCCTCAAGATTTGCCTGGTAACAACACAACCGAATTACCTGTCACCGAAAATATAAAGGGATTGGCGGATTTCGACTATGTGATATGCCTGGCAGCGGGCAATACGCCAGATGGAATATGGATACCTTTCGGACAAGAACGCTACAAATTCAAATTTGGCCTCGGCTGTACGGCTGTGATGGCACCTGATCAATTTCCCTACTTGCAGTCGGGCCAAATGAACGGCATGATGGGGGGATTGGCCGGTGCCGCCGAATACGAAACCCTCGTGCAAGCCTCCGGTACCGCTACTGAAGGCATGCGCCCGCAATCCGTTGTGCATCTCATCATCATCTTCTTCATCATCCTGGGTAATGTGATGTACTTCCTCTATGGCCGCCCGAAAGGAGGTGCCCAGTGAGCCGCGATCATATAATTTTTATTGTCTTCTTATTCATCTTTGCCACCATCAATATCTACCTCTTTGGCTCGGGCAGCCTATCTGCGGATTGGACCGGCTTTGGTACGTTTATCGCCGCTGGCATTACCCTATCGCTTTATAGCTTTCTCTACAAAGACAACCCCCTCTTTAAATTTGCCGAAAACCTCTATGTGGGTGTAGCTGCCGCATATACACTCAATCAGATTTGGTACACCGTGCTTTTGGCCGATGTCGTGAATCCCCTCTCCGAACTCGACAGCGAAAACCTGAGCAATCTATGGCTCATTGTACCCACATTGCTCGGCCTCTTCATGCTCACCCAACTCTCCTCGGCAAAATTTAGCTGGCTCAGCCGCATTGCATTCGCATTTGTCGTCGGCCTGGGGGCGGGACTGGCTATTCCACGTACCATCGCGGCTAACGTTTTGGCCCAACTGGAACCGACCATGCAACCCATAGCAGCTACCTGGGTGGGATTAGACCTGTTTATTATTCTGGTCGGCGTCGTTACGGTACTCGTCTATTTCTTCTACTCTGTCGAACACACCGGTCCCGTGGGTGTGGCGTCCAAAATTGGTATCTGGTTTCTCATGATCTCGTTTGGCGCATCATTTGGCTACACCATTATGGCGCGTCTTTCACTACTAATTGGACGCGTCGGGTTCTTGCTCGAAGACTGGCTCGTGCTCCCATTGCCTTATTTTTAATTAGAAAAAAACGGGAACGTTCAAACCCATATAGAAGTCCAAAGAAAAATCTTACATGCCCAATTCCGTGCTGACAGTTGACAACCTCCAAACGCATTTTCATACAGACAGCGGAACAGCGAGGGCGGTAGATGGCGTATCATTCACGCTCAACAAGGGCAAAACATATGGCCTTGTTGGTGAATCGGGGTGCGGAAAAAGTGTCACTTCGCTGTCAATCATGCGATTGGTACCTCATCCTGGCCGCATTGAAAGTGGGCATATTTTTTTTCAGGACCGTGACCTGGTATCCCTTTCAGATACCGAAATGCGCGACATACGCGGCAATGACATTGCCATGATCTTTCAGGAACCCATGACCAGCCTCAACCCTGTTTACACCTGTGGGTTTCAGATTGATGAAGCTGTGAGGCGACATCAGGGATTAGAAAAAACAAAAGCGCGAAAAAAAACAGTTGAAATGCTCCACCTCGTGGGCCTGCCCGATCCCGAGCAACGCGCAAACGAATACCCGCACCAATTATCGGGCGGGCAACGCCAGCGCGTCATGATCGCCATGGCCCTCTCGTGCAATCCCAAAGTGCTAATTGCGGACGAACCCACAACAGCACTCGATGTCACCATACAGGCGCAAATCCTGGACCTGTTGTGCGACTTGCAGCAACAACTCGGCATGGCCGTCCTGCTCATCACACACGACTTGGGCATTATTGCCGAAGCCGCCGATCAGGTCGCGGTCATGTACGCAGGCAAAATTGTAGAAACCGGACCATCAGACGCGATCTTTCACAACCCCAAGCATCCCTACACACAGGGCTTACTCGCATCAGTACCCCGTCTGGACATCGCGAACAAGCGCCTCAGAACCATTCCGGGCACAGTGCCCGAAGCCACGCGATTTCCATCGGGATGTCGATTTGCGGATCGATGTGAAAAGGTCGATTCAATTTGTCGAGAAACCACACCACAACTGCAAACAATTAGCGGCAATCACCAGACCGCGTGTTGGATGGCATAAAGGCGAGAAATAGTGCTTCTTCAAGTACAAAATCTAAAAAAACACTACCCCATTTCTCAGGGACTTTGGGGACGCAACGCCGGGCATGTCAAAGCAGTAGATGACGTCAGCTTCGATATCTCTCCCGGCGAAACCCTCGGCCTAGTCGGCGAATCCGGATGCGGAAAAACCACAACTGGACGCGCCATATTGCGCCTTATTGATGCGACATCAGGCACCGTGCGATTCAAAAATACCGACATACTCTCCCTGGGAAAAAAGCAACTTCGAACACTGCGCCGGCACATGCAAATCATCTTTCAGGACCCTTACGGATCGCTAAACCCCCGCCTCACCATCGGCGGTATCCTCTCGGAACCCCTGAAAATCCACGGCGACAAAACAAAAGAGCGAGTCGCCGACCTGCTCAACACCGTGGGCTTATCTCCCGACGTCGCGCGCCGATATCCGCACGAATTTTCCGGTGGACAGCGACAGCGCATTGGCATTGCCCGCGCATTGGCCGTAAAACCGCAATTCATTGTCGCGGACGAACCCGTATCTGCACTCGACGTATCGATTCAGGCACAAATTGTAAACTTGCTCCAAGATTTACAGACTCAGTTTGGCCTCGCCTATCTCTTCATCGCGCACGACCTGAGCGTGGTCAAACACATCTCCAATCGCGTGGCGGTCATGTACCTGGGCAAAATTGTCGAACTGGCAGAAAGCCAGGAACTCTACGACAATCCGCAACATCCCTATACACGCGCATTGCTCTCATCAATCCCCATACCCGATCCGCGCGTCAGGGGATCGCGCACCATTTTAACAGGCGATGTGCCCAGCCCGGTCAACATACCTTCGGGCTGTGCATTTCATCCGCGCTGTCCCGAAGCAACGCCGGACTGCGCCCACCGCAAACCCGAACTCTTAGACATTGAACCCGGCCACAGCGTGGCCTGTATCTTGCGGCACAATTAGAGGCGAATAGACGAATAGACGGAGCGATGTACAACTGGCCGCTTCTCAGGCCAGTTCATAGACGAAACGAGGTAGGTTCAGGCCAGTTCATAGACGAATACCGTCCAACCACCCAAAGTTGTTACGACCCCCGTCGCTGATTCGTAGATTCGTAGATTCGTAGATTCTCACCCACCATCTCAAGGAGTCATAAGTGAAGGTCTTAAAAATATTAACGTTGCTGTGTTTCACCGGCCTCGTATCCCACACCGCCCTGGCACAGCCCCCCTCTTTAGGTCCCGCCAAAGCCATTGGAGTTGACCTCGCGAACACCCCGTTAAACCGTCCGTCTCCCGATCAAAAAAGCTACACGTATTGGACGCCTGAAACAGCCGACGGCTTTTTCCCATCACTTTTGGGGCTGCGTACGGCCAGCGCGAGAATGATCCGCACCAGATATTTCAATATCTACTTCTCTACTGCCGAAAAAACCGCGCGCCATATTGCCGACTTCTGCGATGAGGTTCTCTCGAATCTCATGCGCCATTACCCCACCTTTGTCGATCGCATTGCACCCATCCACGTCGTCGTTGACGATCAGGCGGATTATCTGGGCAATGCCTTCGCCGTGTACAGCGCCAATTACATCCACTTCTGGACCAACCCCATCGACTGGGAAATCCGCGGCACCAGCGACTGGGTACGCAATGTTTTTGTCCATGAACTCGCCCATATCGTAACTCTGAAAGCCGCCTATAAGGGCTTGCCATTCCAAATTGGCATCGTCAACGCCTCTCGCGCCAATGAAAATCCCGATTTCAGCTTTACACTTGGCCTGTATCACCTCGCTGTCAACTCGGGTTTTGCCGAAGGCATCGCGCAATACGAAGCCACCCAATACGGCGACGACCGCTGGGACACACACCGCGACATGCTCCTGCGCATGGCCGCCCTCGAAAATGATTTGCTCTCCCTCCCCAGCATGGGACAACTCGGCGGCAAGGGCAACTACCACGGCGAAATGGTCTATAATCAGGGATATGCCATGCTCAACTACATTGGCGAACGCTTTAGTCCGAGTGTTGTCAGACAAATTTTTGAACACAGACCCATTATCAACTTCAACTCCTCGCTCAAAAAAGCCACTGGCGTATCGGCCAAACAACTCTACCGCGACTGGAAAGCGCATATCGAAGAACAATACAGCGCGGTTCAAAGCGACATCCAGGAAGCCGGCGAACGCGAAGGCGAATTGATCGTCGATAAGGGCAATCTGGACTATCACCCGGTCTATTCTCCGCAAGGCAACAAGCTGGGCTTTATCTCCAACGACGACAGCGACTATTTCATCACCGAACTCAAAGTGATGGACCTCACCACCAAAAAAGTCACAAAAATAGCCGACCGCGTCGATAATCGCTTTGTCTGGACAGCCAGCGGCGACAGCCTGATGTACATCAAAGCCGTAGGCGCGCGTTGGGACATCTTCACCTATGACACAAAAACGAAAAAAGAAACCCGCGTCACTGTGGGGCTGCGCGGCAAAGACCCCACCCTCTCCCCCGATGGCAAACAAATCGCCTTTGTAACCATGAGAGATGGCACGGCGAACATCGGCCTTGTAAACACCGACGGCACCGATGTGCGATACCTCACAAATAACAACGACGCCACACAGTATTTTGGTCCCAAATGGTCGCCCGACGGCAAACACCTGCTCTTCAGCGTATTCCGCACGGGCGAAGACCGCGACATTGCCATCATCGACGTGGATGCCACAACCTGGGAAAAGAAAAAAGGCAGGCGTTCGCTAAAAAAAGAGGAAGTTGACACACAACTCGACAGCCTCCAGCAGGCAAAAGCCGACAGCCTCAAGGCATTTCCCGACAGCCTCGCCTATGCCAACAATGCCAACTTCAAAGCCATCGTACACTCCACAGCCGACGAACGCGACCCTATCTGGCTGCCCGATAGCAGCGGATTTGTCTTCAGTTCGGACCGCACGGGCATCTTCAACCTCTACACCCACGACATGGCGACCGGAGAACAAAAGCAACTGACCAATGTTGTGGGCGGCGCGTTTTTGCCCACTATTTCTCCCGATGCCAAATATGTGATCTACGCGGGGTATCACGCAGCAAACTACAACCTCTATCGCATACCCATCTCCGAGGCCGTTGCCGTTGATCCCCCCGAGGGTATTGCGCGAGACTATGCCGAGATTTACACCGGCAAATCCATCACCGACCTTCACGACATCGGGCGGTATTCCACGCGCCTCGTCTCCTACGGCATCACACCCATCGCATTGCTGGGCCCCACATTTATCGGCAACCGATTCGGCCTGGATCAAATCAGCGCGGGATTTCAATGGGCCTGGGGCGACCTGCTCGGCAGCGACGTTTTTGTAACCACCGCCCTGATCGGCAAAAACTTCAGACGACAACAAGACTTCAACTCGGAATTTGCCTTCTACTACCAGAACAGCCTCACCCCCATTCTATCTGAACAAAGCACCTATGTCCCCCGCATCTTCTTTGGAGGCAGCAGGCAAACCATCAACAGTATCGTGGATTTGGGCACTGTCCAAACCGTGCGCGATACACTCAGCGGCACACTGATCACCACAAACGACGAGGGGCAACAGGTTCTAATCCCCAATGTTACGCAGCACTTAGACCTCACGGTTACAGAAGAAGACGATTTCAAGGATGTTTTCTCGGATTTTACGGTAGGCACCGAAATGGGGGTAGGCCGCGGACACTATTTCAGCCTGGCTTATGGCTACCGCAAGTATTCTGAGAACCTGCACGCCGTCCAGGTCCTTCACGACAGCTCTCGCGTATTTCAGACCAATTTGGGGACCGGTGCTATTGAAGACATCACCGATCAGATCCCCGGTCCGGGCTATGCATCGCAAGAAACCCTTCTCGACGATTTTCTCTACAAAGAACTCGATTTCTTCAAAAGTAACGAATGGATGGGTGGTTGGAGCTACATCACCCTCAAACCCGCAACCGACCTCTACATCAACCCATCGGGGGGGCGCGCATTATCCTTCCGCTATCGGCGCATCAATGCAACCGTAATAGATTCACTGGCCCGCACGCCAGATCTGAACGAGGACTTTGTCCCGGATGCAATCGGCGAAGACCTGTCACCCGCATTTTTCCGAGGCGATAAAGTCAACGTGGGATTCAACGAATACATCGCCTCCTTCAATGAATTTATCCCGCTCGTTGGCCGCTCAACACTCGCCCTACAGGTCTTTGGAGCCTACAAAGACAGCTACGTCAAAGAAGTACAACAAGAAGGCGGCACATTTGAAGGCGTATTCTATTACCCCCTGCGCTATTATCTCGGTGGTCTGGGCACCTTGCGCGGATATCCGTATTTCACAATCGCAGGCGGCAAAGCCCTCTTTGGTCGCACCACGCTGACCCTGCCCATCTTTAAGCACATCGGTGCGGAACTGCCGCCCCTCTTTTTTGACAAAGTTTACGCCTCGCTCTTCTTTGAGTTTGGCGGCACATCCAATGCCGCCAGCATCGGCGATATTTTTGACGTAAATGAAGAAGTACACAGTGGGCGATGGGACAAATTCAAAAACTCTTTCCTATTTGACTACGGTGCCGAAATCCGATTCCAGATATTTTCACATTACCGCCTACCCATGTTCGGCTATTTCATCGTCGCCCGTCCCACCAAACTCGAAGTCCCAGCCCGCAACAACCCCGATATCATCGAAGAGGTCAGTGGGACGCGATTCTATTTTGGCCTGTCATTGTAAAGCCATCTCTCGCAATCAAGTGCTCCGCCTGTTTATAAGGCGGAGCACTTTTCGCTATTTTAATGCTTATGTTGCAACTCATCCACGCGATGCGCCCGCGCGAATGGGTCAAAAATGTCTTTGTATTGGCCGCACTCGTTTTTACCAAACGCATTTTTGAACCCGGCGACCTCCTGCAAGGCAGTCTGGCCTTTCTCTGTTTCTGCCTCATATCTGGCGCAGCGTATCTTTTCAACGACATCCGAGACAAAGAAAACGACCACCAGCATCCTCTGAAACGCCACCGCCCGATCGCCTCGGGTGCTCTCCGTGTCTCTGTCGCCGCCATCGCCGCTGTCCTCCTTGCCCTGATCGCCCTGATCGGGGGATTTTATGTGCACCCCCATTTTGGTATCGTCCTCCTTATCTATGCAGTACTGAACATCGCCTATACGCTGTACCTCAAATACATTGTCATCCTCGATGTCATGATCATTGCCTCGGGATTTCTTCTGCGCGCCATCGGCGGTGCAGTGGCGATTCAGGTCGCCATTTCATCCTGGTTCATCCTCTGTACCATGCTACTGGCTCTTTTCCTCGGCTTTGCCAAGCGCCGGCATGAACTCGCCCTTCTCGAAGGAGATGCCAGTGCCCACCGCCGCATCCTCGCAGAATATTCCCCACAATTTCTCGACCAGATGATCGCCATCGTCACAGCCGGCGCACTGGTATCCTACGCACTTTACACCATGTCGCCCGAAGTCATTGAAAAACTCGGCACCAAATACCTCAACCTCACCATACCCTTTGTAGTTTACGGTATGCTGCGCTACCTCTATCTCATCTACAAAAAAGATGGAGGCGGCAATCCCACCTCCACTGTATTAGGCGATTTCCCCCTCCTGATCGCCTGCGCCCTGTGGTTGCTAACTCTGGGTGTGATACTCTACGTCTAACCTCTCAGCCGGTTCGCCACTGAATCGGCTCTTATTTTTACCCCTGCACGCGAGCATTGTGAAAAGACTTTGTATTTTGTATTTTGAACTCTCTGACAGTTTTTAATCCCTTCCACAAGGAGTTCCCGAATGGCAGAGCAACCAAATATTTTGCTGATTATGAACGACGATATGGGCTATTCTGATATTGGATGTTACGGAGGCGAGATCCACACGCCAAATTTAGATCGGCTTGCAGCCAATGGATTGCGATTCACCCAATTTTACAACACGGCGCGGTGCTGTCCCACGCGGGCATCGCTGCTCACGGGATTGCATCCCCATCAAGCCAGTGTGGGACACATGATGGATGACCGGGAATACGAAGGGTATCGGGGCGATCTGAACTTTAAGAGCGTAACCATTGCCGAAGTACTCAAAACAGTGGGATATGCGACCTATATGAGTGGCAAATGGCATATCACGCGGCATACAGATGCGGATGGCCCCAAACACAGTTGGCCCTGTCAGCGCGGATTTGATCGCTTTTTTGGCATCATTACCGGTGCCGCCAATTTTTGGAAACCACAAACACTCACGCGAGACAACGAACAAATTACAGTGGATGAATTTCCAGAGGACTTCTTTTTAACCGATGCCATCAGCGACCAGGCGGCGGATTATATCCGCGAACACGCGCAGACAAACGGAGACCAGCCATTCTTTTTATACACCGCATACACCGCACCCCATTGGCCCTTACACGCACATGATGAAGATATTGCAAAATACAAAAATCGTTTTGCCTCGGGATGGGATCAACTGCGCGAAGAGCGTCTGGCGCGCATGCGCGAAATGGGCATATTGAAATCCGAATGGGGATTGAGCGACCGCGACCCTTCTCAAGTACCCTGGGAAGAAGCCGACCACAAGGCGTGGCAGCAACGGCGCATGGAAGTTTATGCCGCCCAGGTTGACCGCATGGATCAGGGCATTGGGCGCATCGTCCAATCCCTCGAAGAGACCGGGCAACTGGACAACACCCTGATCGTATTTTTGGCCGACAACGGGGGATGTGCCGAAGAACTGGGAGGCGGCATGCGACGCAGCGCGATTGCCCCGGCCACCACGCGCGACGGTCGTCCAGTCCAACGCGGCAACGACCCAAACGTAATGCCGGGTGACGAAACGACATATCAGAGCTACGGCGTACCCTGGGCCAATGTATCCAACACGCCATTTCGCCTGTACAAGCACTGGGTTCACGAAGGCGGCATTGCAACGCCCTTTATCGTACACTGGCCCGCTCGCGTAACGGATCACGGCGCATTGCGCGAACAACCCGGCCAACTTACCGATGTCATGGCAACCTGTCTCGATATAGCGGGAGCCGACTATCCCGAAACTTATAATGAGCACAATATCTTGCCGCTCGAAGGCACCTCATTAACCCCAATTTTTGACAACCGGGACAACGGCAAAGAATATCTAATCTGGGAACACGAAGGCAATGGCGCAATTCGCAAAGGCAAGTGGAAACTGGTCAAGCGTTACCCGGGCGATTGGGAGCTATACGACATTGAAGCCGACAGATCGGAACTCAACGATCTGGCAAATGACAATGCCGATGTCGTAGCCGAACTCGCGGCGATCTACGACACCTGGGCAGAGCGGTGCGGGATTGAACCCTGGGACAATATCCTCGCAAAGCGCGGGTAATAAAAAGGAAAAAATCATGACACCAACGGATATCACAGATGAAATGCTGGCAACATACCGGCGCGATGGCGTCATAAAAATCCCGCAGATCATCTCGCCGGATGAAGTGGCAAAATTTCGTCAGGCATCCCTGGATATACTGGAAGCAATGCCAAAAGATCCAAACCGTCCATTTAATCAAAAAGTGAACGTATGGCGAGAAGACGAGGTATTGCGCAACTTGACGCAACACCCGAATGTCGCCGCAGTCGCAGAAAAAATTGCGGGCGTGCGATTGCGGATCTGGCACGATCACATTTTGGCAAAAATGCCAGAACTCGAAGTCCCCACAGCATTCCATCAAGACCTGGTGAAATGGCCCTATGATCGCAAGTCCAATGCCCTATCGGCGTGGGTCGCATTGCAAGATACACCCGTAGAAATGGGATGCATGTCATTTGTACAGGGATCGCACCAAATGAAAAACGTACCGGACATGGCGACAAATAACCAGGAGGGGTGGCGGGAATTCGCACCGGAAATCGCGTGGCGCACCAGAGTAACGCATCCGCTTCAAGCGGGGGATTGCACATTTCATCACGGAATGACATTTCACACCGCGGGACCGAATCAGACAGATGATTGGCGGGTGGGATACGTGATTATCTTTGTCGATGCAGCAGCAAAATACACCGGCAAAAAACATGTAGTCACAGATCCCCTGAGACTGGTACCCGATACATTGCCACCAGATGATCATTTTCCACCTGTAGCGAAATTTTATGGAGAATAAAAAATGAGCACCCCCAATATAATTTTAATGATGTGTGACGACCTGGGATATGGCGATGTGGGATTTAACGGGAATGAAGTGATCAAAACGCCGAATTTGGACCGGCTGGCGAACAATGGAATCCGATTCACGCGGTTTTATGCGGGAGGACCAGTGTGTTCCCCAACGCGGGGAACATGTTTGACCGGGCGGCATTATTTTCGATATGGCGTAACACATGCCAATCGCGGACACTTACCCACACAGGAGATAACACTCGCTCGAATGCTAAAATCCTTCGGCTATGCGACCGGACACTTTGGCAAATGGCATCTGGGAACACTGGACCCGAATTATTCGGGCAAACCCAATCGCGATCCAGCGCGCAACTACGCCCCGCCCTGGGAGCGAGATTACGATGCATCTTTTGCCACAGAGTACGCGGTTCCCACCTGGGATCCAGCAGTAGATATTAACCAGAGGACCGGAAAGCGTTTGGACCGCCCCTGGGCCTCTCCGTACTACGAAAATGGCGTACTGGCAACGGAAAATCTGGAAGGATGCGATTCCCGGGTATTGATGGATCGCGCAATTCCATTTATCGAACAAGCTGTTGAAAATGGCGAGCAATTCCTTACGACAATCTGGTTTCACGCGCCGCATAGCCCGGTCGTTGCCGGACCGGAATATCGCGCCATGTACGCCGAATATAGCGAAGATGAACAACACTATTACGGCTGTATCACCGCCATAGACGATCAGGTAGGGCGATTGTATCACGCATTAGAAGCATGGGGCGTAGCCGACAACACCATGATCTGGTTCTGTTCGGACAACGGGCCAGAAGGCCGCACGGGTCGGAGTGGCCGCAGCCGGGGATCAACAGGCGGCTTGCGCGGACGAAAACGATCTCTATTTGACGGCGGTGTAGGCGTACCCGCGCTATTGCACTGGCCGGGTCATGCAGGACCCGGGCGCGTCGTAGAAATGCCGTGCAGCACACTGGATTACTTCCCCACAATCGCCGAGGTCATGGGATATGAAATACCCGATGCCCGACCAATTGACGGCATCAGCCTGATACCGACGATTGAGGGAAACACGACAGAACGCCCCATCACCATTCCATATCGATTCAACAGTCCCAAAAACGCAATGTTTGGTGCCCCGACCATCTCAATGATCGACAACCGTTATAAATGCTTGACCAACCTGTCGAACAATGGCAGCGAAGATCTGTGTTTTGACATGATTGAAGACCGTGCAGAAACGACCAATTTGGCGAATGAGCAACGCGAGCGAATGGGACAAACCCGCGAAACCCTGCGCCAATGGCTCCGCTCCTGCGAAGCCAGCCACAATGGTGGGGATTACGATGAGGCATTTGAACCGGTCGCGCCATTTGAAGAAGTCACCGGAGACTGGCCCGGAAGAAGAAATAGAAATTAGAGGTACCGAATGGCAACTCAATTTGGCGATGAACGCGACTGGTTTTTGGAAAAGCGATTTGGTATGTTCGTCCATTGGGGAATTTACGCAATCCCCGGATGGCACGAGCAGCACCAGTGGCGCGGACGTATGCCCGCAAATGAATACGTGAAATTAGCCGAGCAATGGAATCCCACAAACTTCAATCCCGACGCGTGGTTAGACCTCGCAGAAGAAGCCGGGATGCAATACATCATCGTCACAACCAAACACCACGATGGATTCTGCTTGTGGGACACATCACACACGGCATTCAACACAATGAATACGCCGTACGGCAAAGACCTGATGGCAATGCTCGCCGATGCGTGTCACAAACGCGATTTCCCCCTGGGCTTCTATTATTCAATTGCCGACTGGCACCACCCCAATTACCCCAATCAGGGACGACATCACGAATTGCCCCAACCCAAGCCGGGAGATGATCCCGACTTGATGAAATACCTGGAATTTCTGAAGGCACAGGTATGGGAATTGTGTACCCATTACGGAAAACTACACGCATTCTGGTGGGACATGAATGTAGATGAACACTTCGATCCATCCATCAACGCAATGATTCGGTCGCTACAACCCGCAGCAGTAATCAACAATCGGGGATTTGATCCCGGTGATTTTGGAACGCCCGAGCGCGATCATGTGCAAGGCATAGATACCCAGCAGTCATTTGAACGGCTGACCGAAGCGTGTCAATCCGTCGGCATCGAAAGCTGGGGCTATCGGAGAGATGAGGACTATTATACAGACCGCCATTTGATACGAAGCATCGATCGGTATCTCGCGCGCGACGCAAACTACTTGCTCAACGTAGGCCCCAAACCCGACGGCACAATTCCAGACGCATCCAGACGCATCTTAAAACGCATCGGAAAATGGTATCGCGCAGTAGAAGAAGCGGTCAAAGACGTAGAACCCGCGTCGCACCTGACGCGCAATCGCGATATACTATTGACGCGCCGGGACAATGTGATCTACGTACATCTGGTAAACGATCCGAGAACAAGCGGGGTAAAACTCGATCCAATTGCAATCGCGCCAAAGAAAGTGACCCTGCTAAACACAGGTGAACCTGTGGATTTTACGGTGGATCTGGTACCGACCAATCACATAGAGCACAAACCCTATTTGCGATTACAGAACTTGCCAGTGAATAAACTGATCAACACGGTAATAGTAGTCAAACTCGAATTTGACGAAGTGCCTGATATGTATTAAAACAGCTACTCATTCATTGTCTCCAATAGTCGGGCTATTTCCTGTGGCGACGGCAACTGTCCTTCGAGTTCTTTTGGCAACTGCCTGCTGACATGGTAGGTCGCCACACCAATGGGCTTTCGGGCATCGTGCAGGGCGTATTCGACTACGGTGCGGTTCTTTTCCTTACACAGGATAATACCGATGGATGAACCTTCACCCTCTTCGCGCACCTGTCGGTCAAGAGCAGTCAAGTAAAACTGCATTTTCCCAACAAACTCCGGTCGAAATTTTCCGACCTTCAACTCAATCGCTACCAAGCAACGCAGACGACGGTGGAACAACAGCAAGTCAATAAAGAACTCCTCATCACCTACCTCCAACCGAAACTGGCTTCCCATAAAGGCAAACATCCCTCCCATCGCACGCAGAAAGTCCTCAACACGGGCAATGAGAGCCGTTTCCAGTTCTCTTTCGCTGTGTTCATCGCCCAATTCGAGAAAGTCAAAAGTATATTCGTCTCGCACCGCCAGTTCAGCCTGTGCGCGGAGTTTTGGCGTCAGGACCTGATCAAAGTTAGTCTGTCCCAACAAGGACTTTTCATAACTCTGGTTCTCAATTTGATGTATAAGAACATTCTTCGTCCAGCCGAATTTACGGGTCATGCGGATATAAAATTCCCGTTCCAGCGGGTCCTTGCAGCGTTGAAGGATGAGCAGGTTGTGCGTCCAACCTATTTGTGCAACCAACGGTTGCACTTTTGGCAAATCGCGGTAAAGCAGGTAAAACTCCCGCATATAGAACACGTTGCGCCGTGAGAATCCACTGACGCCGGGAAATTCGACGCGAAGGTCGTGAGCCAACTGTTCGACAATGGCGTCTCCATAGGCACCGTCAGCTTGCCGTTCTGCGATCATCCGGCCTATGTCCCAATATAAACCGACCAATTCCTTATTCACTGCTTTGAGTGCCGCATATCGGGCAGCACGGACGCGCTCCTTCACTTCCGCAAGGAGACCCGCGTAATCTGATGGCATATTCCTACTCATTGGGCACTCTCCTCTGTATATCAACTTCTATGAATGGCTTGTAACATCCGGCGGTAGTACCAGAAGTTCCGAAGTGTCATCGACATTTAATTTTTCTTGCTGAAACACGCCTACAACTATTAGATTACTGCTGCCCAGATATCCAATGGTCAACTTTGGGCTATGATCGAGAAAAATATAACTTTTTGCGTGAAGAGGGTGACGTAAATACAACTTGATGATCATCATTTTTCTTAACTTCTGTTAAAAAATATAAAACAATTTTGTAAAATAGAAATTGTGAAAGGTACCGAATGCCAATTCGATTTGGCGATGAACGCGATTGGTTTTAAAAAAAAGCGTGATGGAGTGAAACATGATGACTATTGGATCAATAGTTCTAGATAAAGCCTTTGAAAAGGCGAGGAGTTCGGTCAGCGAGTCTGTCCGAACTCTCCTGGAACACAAGCACCTCTACCAGAGTGTTGAGGTAGACATATCCGTTGACCGTGAAGAGGTCAAAAATTTAGTAGATATGGGTGACGAGTATGCTACTGAGGATCTCCTCTTTGTCGTTCCGATACATCTGTATGATGAACACATCGATGCCGGATTGGACCACAGCCGCGAGACCTTGGAAGCGGTACCATGGCGTTTTTGGATTGACCAGCCGGACCCAGGCGACATCAACGGTTCCTCACTGGAGTATAAGTCTCTCGACATTCAACTTCCAGATATCAAGGTTGTATGTGACGTCTGCAAAGACACCGTTCAACCGCATAATCCTGTCCGGGTAAACGGACTGGAAGATGGGTTGGCCGCCGAATTGGGGCCCCAGAAACAGATCTTCCTCTTTTCATATCTGTGCCAGTCGTGCAAACGTGAAAGTGTGATTTACACCGTAAGAAGAGAAGGAAAGAAACTGACGATTGTGGGTAGAAGCCGATTCGAATCTGTACCCATACCAGAGACGATCAAGAATCTACCGGAGGCTCGATTCTATCGAGATGCGGTAATTGCTTTCAATACAGGAAGAACCCTGGCATCTCTTTTTTATTTTCGGACCCTGATAGAGCAGTACTTCCGACGTGTTCTCGCAGTGGATAAGGACGAGAAAATTCGTGGAGAGGATCTTGCGAGAGACTACCGGAAGCTACTGGATAAAGAATTCCCCATGAAATTTGACACTCTGGGAAACACCTATGACTCCTTGAGCGATGCCTTGCACGCAGCATGTGATGATGAGGCACTATACATCAGCGCAAGAGACGACATCGAAAAACATTTTAAAGCCCTTGCTCTTCTCCCCATTTCACAGGCGAATAGAGCGTGAGTGGATATCTCATCTTCGGAGAGAATCATGCTTGGAGAAATCCAAAATAAAAACGGTGAAAAACTGGATTATACTTTTCACTGTGGAAATGCCGAAAGCAAACACATCGTCGTCCTCGGCCATGGCGTAACCGGCAACAAAGACAGGCCATTTTTGGTCGCGCTATCACATGCATTGGAAGCCGACGGATTCAACGTCCTCCGTTTCTCTTTTGCTGGCAATGGAGACTCAGAAGGTCGGTTTGAAGATTCCACCATAACAAAAGAGGTAGAAGATCTGGGTTCAGTCCTGGATGCCTTAAACGGATATACAATCTGTTATGCCGGACACAGTATGGGAGGTGCCGTAGGCGTATTGCGGGCGAGCACAGATGCGCGCATTCAACAACTCATCTCTCTCGCCGGCATGGTAGATACAAAGGGATTTGCACAGCGCGAATTTGGAGATGTCACCCCCGACAAAGGCAACATGTGGGACGACCCGGATTGCCCGCTATCCAGCGCGTATATGGATGACCTGACCGCGATTGACACCGTCATAGATCGCGCATCTCAAATCTCGATCCCCTATTTGCTCGTACACGGCACAGAGGACGATGTGGTACCCATTGAAGACTCTCAGGCAATCTTTGAACAAGCCAACGAACCGAAAGAACTGGTCGTCCTGAACGGAGCAGATCACGTATTCAGCGATGACGCAACCCCCACCATGATACAGGCCGTTATCAATTGGATTGCAAAACAGGAGTCCTGATGCCTTATAGAACATACCGAGCCGCGGTAATTGGTCTGGGGATGATCGGCGGTGCTGATCAGGTCTCAGGAGATGTATTGGGCCAACGCGTAGATGACATGGACGGTACGCATACTTTTGCGTATCAGAACCATCCACGTATCGACCTTGTTGCCGGCTCAAGTCGCGACCTGGGACGGCGCGAACGCTTTGAAGCGCGCACGGGTGCTGTGACATATGAGAGTTGGCGTGAGATGATCGCCAGCGAAACACTCGATATTGTCAGCATAGCGACCTATGCCCCTTTCCACGCGGAAATAGCCATAGCCTGTGCCGAACACGGAATCCCCGTCATCTATTGCGAAAAACCTGCGGCAACCACGGTGGTAGATGCCCAGCACATGCTCGAAGTGCAAAAACACGGCTTATTGGTCTTTAACCATCAGCGCAGATTTGATCCCAATTACCGCCGACTCAGCGCGCTAATTGCCGAAGGAAAACTGGGCACACTCATCTCCGCCTCTCTCCAATGGCCGACGGGACGGTTGGGCAATGTGGGAACCCATGCAATTGACGCCCTCTTGATGCTCACCGGGCATCGCATCCAATCAGTCTCTGCGACACTTGACCTATCGGGAAGGCCAGATTGCCGCGGCGAGGCATTTCGCGATCCCGGAGGATGGGGTGTCATGCGTATGGATGGCGAACTAATGGTGACAGTGAGCGCACCCGACTATTCCACGGCACCGCCGCGAACGGAGATCAACGGACATAAAGGACGAGCAATTATAGAGGCAAAAGGCATAACACTTGAATACTGGACTGGCGAAACAGAACATTGGCCGCCCCATAAGGATAGCGTTTCCGGGATGGATCGCGCCGTATCGGAAATCGTTGCCTATCTGGATGATCGCGTCCCATTCTCTTATAACCCCGAAGAAGCTGTCCATACACTCGAAGCCATTGTCGCTTTCCACGCCTCTCACAAACAAAACGCAGCCTATGTTGATCTCCCCCTATCAGGCAGCGACCGAGAAATTGTCGTGCTAAGCGGATGAAAGGAATCTATGCCGACCATTGGAACACCGCTTTCACCCACCGCAACCAGAATACTCATGTGTGGCTCTGGCGAATTGGGAAAAGAAGTCGTAATTGAACTCCAGCGCTATGGTGTTGAAGTAATTGCCGTGGATCGCTATGCCAATGCGCCTGCGATGCAGGTAGCGCATCGGTCGCATGTCATTACCATGCTGGATGGGAATGACATGCGCGAAATCATAGAAAAAGAACAGCCAGACTTAATCGTACCCGAAATAGAGGCAATCGCCACAGATACACTCGTCGAATTGGAAAAAGAAGGATTCACAGTAATCCCAACAGCCAGAGCGGCCCGCCTGACAATGAACCGCGAAGGCATTCGCAGATTAGCTGCCGAAGACCTGGGCCTAAAGACCTCGCCCTACCGATTTGCATCAAATGTAGAAGAATACCGTGCAGCAGTTCGGGAAATCGGTGTCCCATGTGTCATAAAACCAATCATGAGTTCATCGGGCAAGGGACAAAGCACCGTAAAAAACATGGCCGACGCCGAAAAATCTTGGACCTATGCCCAGGAAGGAGCGCGTGGCGGTGCAGATGCGGTCATCGTGGAAGGATTTGTAGATTTTGACTATGAAATTACGCTATTGACCCTGCGCCACGAAGGAGGCACGAGTTTTTGCGCGCCAATAGGACATCGACAGGTAGATGGCGACTATCACGAATCGTGGCAGCCACAGCCAATGAGCGAGGCTGCACTTGAAGGCGCACAACGGATTGGCAAAGCAATCACCGACGCACTGGGGGGCCGCGGCATATTTGGCGTAGAATTATTTGTAAAAGGCGACGACATCTACTTCAGCGAAGTATCACCCCGCCCACATGACACGGGCATGGTAACCATGATCTCGCAAGACCTGTCTGAATTTGCCCTCCATGCACGGGCAATTTTGGGATTACCAATTCCGTACATCAAACACCACGGCCCATCTGCTTCGCATGTAATCCTGGTAGAAGGACACTCGCAACAGGTACAATTCGGCAACCTGAACGCAGCGCTCGCCGAACCCGATACAGAAATCCGCTTATTTGGCAAACCCGAAGTACAGGGGGAACGGCGAATGGGCGTCGTCCTTGCAAGAGGCACATCACTGGAAGAAGCGCGCAAAAAGGCAAAAGCAGGAGCGGAAACCGTCAGCATCGCGCTTTGAGATATTCTTTAGCCGATATGTAAACTGCCGCGCTTATTGTGCGGCAGTTTTTGTTTACGACAGAATCAGTCCGGCAACAGCATCTTCATTAAGCGTAATACCCAAACCGGGTTTTTCCGTCAGAGTAACATGCCCATTTTCAAGCGCCAAAGGCTCTGTAAGAAGCTCATTGCCAAAAGGACCGCGCGCAAAACCGCTGGGACATTCAGAGATAAAGCAATTGGGAGTCGCCGCGCCAACATGCAGACCCGCCATGAGATGAACAGGAGTACTGGTGCTGACGTGAGACGCCCATGACACGCCAAACACATCGGCCAATTGTGCGATACGCAGCGTTTCAGAAATACCCCCAGCCCGACAGACATCGGGAAGAATGAGATCGCATTCCTTGTTCAGCAAACGATCTCGCACGACATAGCGGTTGCAGTCCGTCTCCCCAACAGCGATTCGAACAGAAGTCGATTGGGTCAACTGCCGGTACCCCTGATGATCCTCGGGAAGAAGTGCATCTTCAAACCATTCTACATTGCCGAGATCCTCGAGCAACCGGACAAAGCGGAGGGCGTCTTTAATATCAAAACCGCCGTGCGCGTCAACCAAAAGCCTGCCGCGGTCTCCCACAGCCCGGGACATCTCGCGGACCAGATCCATTTGTTCGTCCATCGTCCCGCGTCCACAGGACGTCTTCACCACAGAAAAGCCCTCGTCCAAAACCCTTTCAATCCCCTCACAACGAGATTCAATAGTCTGCCCCGGCGTACCCGATGAATACACGGGAATTTGCAAGCGGTAAGGACCGCCGAGCAACCGCCAGATTGGTTCGTTGTAATATTTACCGCGTATATCCCAAAGCGCGATATCGATCCCCGCAATCGCCTCCAGCGTAAACCCCTGTGTATGGGAGCGCAGGCGCATCGTCGAAAACATGCGCTCCCACAAAACGTCGATTGAGCGCGGATCCTCCCCGATAAGAACAGGACGCAACAAATCTTCTACAATCGTTTTGACAACGCGAGGCGCAGCCGGAGCATGGGCCTCGCCAATACCCTCAATACCATTATCTGTACGCACGCGAATAAGCGCTGTCGATCGCCCCGAAGGATAGACACAGAGATGCCGCGTATCGGCTCTGCCCGAAAAGGACTGTGTGGATTGGGGCGCGACTTGCGGAAATTTTAATCCTGCGGTATCTTCATATCGCGTCGCACCCTGCTGACGAGCGGTGGAGAGAATATCGCAGGTAATGGAAGTAATTTTCATTTTCACCTCTTGAGGTGTGTTGTAAAGAAATACGGATGGCTATGAAAATAGAGTGAAAACTCGCTATTTGCAAATTTCTATCCACACTGTGTAAGAAGATCTGATGAATGCGATTGAAACCCATATTGACCGAGTCACTATCCAGGCCATAACGCGACTGATTGTCGAACGCTTTGATCCGGAGCAGATCATTCTCTTCGGCAGCCATGCACGCGGAGAGGCTAACGAGCACAGCGATTTGGATCTGCTGGTCGTGATGCATACAGATGCAGGACAACGCCAACACGGCAATCCTATTCGTAGAGCAATTGCCGAGCGTTTCGTGTTGCCCGTTGATATAATTATTCGCTCCCCTGAAGTCTTTGCCGAGCAGAGCAATAATCCATATTCCATGATTCACAAGATGCTGGAAGAAGGAGAAGTGGTGTATGAACGGCGAGTCGCCTGAACGGGATTGGTTTGAGAAGGCAGATCAAGATTTGGAGATGGCACGTCGGGCATTGGACCCTAAACAGCCTCTACCCGAGATGGCCTGCTATCACGCCCAGCAATGCGCTGAGAAATATCTAAAAGGCTATCTAATCGCCCATTCTGTGTCCTTTCGCTTCGTACACGATCTCATTTATCTTACGCAGTTATGTATGGCACAAGATTCGGCCTTTGAGGAACTGATGCCAGGTGTCGAAATTTTAAACGAATATGGAGCGACAACGCGCTATCCAATGGAAGGCTCTGTGGAGCCTGATATAGAGACAGCCAGGGAGGCGATTCGTCTCGCCGAACAGGTTGCTGCTTTAGTCATGAAGGGTTAGACGAGGAGAAAGTGTAAAGTGACAATAAAAATACCAAAAAAGGAGGAATGCTTAAAACTGCGAAAAAGATTGCAGAAAGCAAGATATCAGGTCTTAGAAGACGGAGAAAACTGGCTTGGAATAGCGCAGGCAATTGAGGCAGTGGGAAATGCAATAGCGAAGAAATCAAAGGTCGAAACAGGACTGGGCAACTTGAAGAAGGAACTGCAACAACTTGTAAAAGAGTACCACCCAACAACGGGCCAAGGACAATATAAGGCAGAAGAGGGACCATTTGAGAGCACTTTTGAAAACCTCTTGGAAGAGGTAAGAAAAACACGGAACGACGAGGCACACACGGGAGTGGCAGCACGGTCAGCAGCAAGAATAGCAGTCGTAGTAGGAATCTATCTAGAGGACACTTTGATGGCAGCAAGTGGCGCAGATAAGGATGTGAAACCATATATACAAGAAGAGGTAGTGCGAGCCTACAAATGGCAGAGGCTGGGAGAGTGCAGACGACTGATGCTGACATATTCTTTCTCGTACCTGCCCATAAAGATAGGAACTGAATGGAAAATGTTATCAGATGTGGACCTGGCAGAATACCTGGCGGTTAAAGGCCCGGAGGGACGGAAGGAGACAGTAGAAGAAGCGATACAAAACCGACTGAACGTAGAAGATGCCGCCGAAGTGAAACCTACCTACTGCAAGTGGAAAGCTCTTAAAGAAATGGGAGGGAATGCAGCAGTTGTGATGACAGAAGGAGACCTCGTGGGCATCATAACCCCATTTGACTTACTTTAGGAAAGACGCACAGGTACAGGAAAAACAAACAGGAGGATCGCATGCTGAAACAAGTGCTTGCTGTGCTGGTACTCGTAGGCCTGATTGAAGGGGCATCCATTGAGAAAGCCAAAATGCTGAATACCCACGGCTTGAAAGACGAGGCCAAACAGGAGTTGATAGACGTAATTTTCGGCACGTCTGGGGGTGAAGCTAAAGCAGATGCCTATTACTATTTGGGAAACATCGCCTTGACAGAGCGCAAGGTCACGGCGGCGATATCGACATGGAGCGAATTAGTTGAAAAGTATCCCAATTCTAAGCGGGTTGTCGAAGTGCAACAACAGATTGAAGTGTTGAAGGCCGGGCTATCTGATACTCTTGATGTCGTGTTGGAGAACGTAACCGCAAATCTCTATTTGAGGAATGCTGAATTTTGGTTGGAAAATTTACGCCCCATTTCCTCAATAGGTATTGACGCCTGGGGGCTACCGCGTAGCGAGGCGGGATTCAAGTGGTTGGATAAAGTTATTGAGGAATTTCCGGGCACGACTGAAGCAGAAAAGGCGTATAAATACAAATTTTTTCGGTTGGAACTTGAGGCGGGAGCAAAGATAATAGAGATAAATAAATTGATCTCCCTTTTTGATTCATTTGAAGCTGCATTTCCTAAATCAACCTTGTTGCAAATGTTTCGATTTCAAATTGCACAACTCTATCTAAGAAGAGAGAATTTTGAAGCGGCTGACCAGTGGCTTAACAAACTCATTGAAGCAGCAGGGGGCGGGGATACATTTTATAAACAACTTGCTCAATATCGCCTGAAAATTCGGTAAATTGGTCTCTGATCCCTAATCAACACGCTTGCAAGAGAATTTTAATTTTAACAGGAGGTAGCCATGGTTGAACAATCACATCTATTAAACGACGAAACAATATTGCATTTTATTGCGCGGGGATATTGCGTAGTCAAAACAAGCGTCGCACCACGCATTCACGCACAAATACTGACAGATGCAAAAAAAGTCATGGCAGAGGGAAACCCGGGCAATGACATATTGCACGCCGCACCGGGCTTGCGCGAAATTTTTGACGACGAAGCAATGGTCGGCGCGCTATCGAGTATCCTCGGCGATTCTTATGTGATGCACTGTCACAGGCATTGCCATCGCAATACCGCAGGCACAGAAGGTCGAAATTTTCATCAGGATGGTTCAACGCGTCGCTTCGCTGGCTGGAGCCGACCGTGGCGGCGGCACCATCGCCCGCGAACAGTCATGGCGATTTGTTATCCACACCAGACGCCGATTGAAATGGGACCCACTGGCATAATGCCCGGAACACAGTATTACAGTGCAAAACCGCAAAATGAGTTCGATTACGAATTCCCATTTGCGGTTGTCGATCCCGGCGATGTATTGCTCGTACATTTTGATTTATGGCATCGCGTATCCAGCAATACGAGCGACCGCGACCGGTACATGATGAAATTTTTATTCAAACGCACAGAAGAGCCAACAGCACCGAGCTGGCATACCGCATCGCATTTCGATCCCGATTTCGACACCCTTGCCCACCGGATAAAACCCGACCATCCATCCGACGTCTTATTGCGCCATCCCCTCGTATGGGAATTTATATGGCGCTGGATGCGCGGTGAACCTCTGCCTGAGTGGGATGATGACGCACCCGTCTCTGTGGATGACATGATGCACAACCTGAACAGCGATGATCCAGGTGTCGTGCTAAACGCGACATACGCCCTGGGACGATTGGGCAAACGCGCAGTGCCCACATTGATGGACGTATTACTGGGACCAGATGAAGCACTTCGAGAACAAGTACCCGCAGCACTATCAGCAGCAGGTGGCCACGCGGTAGATCCAGTCGTCCAAGCATTGACACACTCGGACGACTGGGTGCGCGCAACGGCTGCGGACACTCTGGGCGACATTGGCTTACCAGCCCTCGACGCACTACCCGCCATTCGCAACGCACTCTCAGACCGCGACGACTGGGTACGCCACAATGCCACGCGCGCATTGACCATCTGGAGCAAAGCTGCCGAAATCACTCGCGATGACTTGCTCACGGCCTTAAAAGACGCCGAGCCTTTCGTCGGCTTCAATGCATTAACAGCTCTGGAACACATGGACCGCGTTGACGATGCACAGGTACTGCCATTGCTAAAAGCAATGCAAAACCACAAACACAGCCGACTGCGCTACCAGGTAAACGAAATGCTACAGCGCGTTGCCTGATCAATTGTTAAAAATATGTTACAAGTATTGACTTTTGTGTTGAATACTTATAATGTTGCCCGTGCTTGAGACACATTTCCACGTTTCTATTCAGCGAGGACTACAATGGCAGACAAAAAACGGGTTTACTTTCAAGTTCAGGCTCCCAAAGCAGGTGCGGTTGTCGTATTGGGCGATTTTAACAACTGGGAACAACGGTCTCTGAAACCAAATAAAAAGGGACAATGGAAAACCTGGACAACCCTGACACCGGGGCGGTATGAATATCGGTATCAGATCGACGGTGAATGGCGCAACGATCCCGAAGCACCTGCTGTACCCAATGAATTTGGCTCGGAGAACAATGTTATGGTCGTAGTATAAAACCCACTCAAAATTCCAACGCAGAATCGCCTGTCCTCTATCTCGGGCAGGCGATTTTTGTTTGCCCCCCACTCCCGTGAATTTTGCCTTTTTTAACACTTTCATATATTTTCTCGTATGCGTATTTTGCACGACCATCGGGCATTGAGGAGGTATAATGTATTCCAAACGCGAGCAATTAATTCAAGATGGATACTGTGTATTTGAAAATGTGCTCACCCCCGAAATGGTTGAGCGCACAAACGCAGCATCCAACCGCCTGTTAGACGCGCAAGACGCCGAGTATTTTGAGGCACAGAAATCGACGGGAAGTCTGATCAGCATTTACCATGACGACTTTTTTGCCGAACTGGTCACCTGGCCAAAGGCACTCAATGCTCTGCGAGAAATGGGTTTTGATCACCCCACTTTCTCCTCGGGTTTTATAATCAGCAAACTCCCGCACAGCCCACCCCTATTCTGGCATCAGGACTGGTGGGGATGGAATGACCCCATCAGCTATGAACCCCTGCCGCAGCAGGTATTTTTAATGTACTACCTCGTAAACACCTCGCGTGAAAACGGGTGTTTGAGATTAATCGAAGGTTCGCACTTAAAACGACATCCCCTGCACGACATAACCCCCGAAGCACATACCGAAGATTTGAGACGCGTATCCGATCCAGACCATCCGGCCTATCAGTCGTATCCCGACGAGCGCGATGTTCCCGTGCGTGCTGGCGACCTGGTCATTGGCGACTCGCGATTATTGCACAGCGCACACGCCAATAAATCGGATCAGCGGCGGACAGTCATCACACTGTGGTATCACCCGATATACAACGAACTACCCGACGGCATGCGCGCCCGCCTGGCGAACCGGCATCCAATACCAGACCACTGGTCTGAAGACGCTGCGCAAAAAATCGCGCCCTTAATGCCCCTTTACGAAGGCGAATGTGAAGAGCTCGAATGGAATCGCATTCCCGGACCTGCGTTGGTGTAACAAAAAGAAAAGACAAAAAATGAAAATCGCCGCTCTCATCTCCGGTGGTGTCGATAGTTCCGTGGCTTTGAACATATTAAAAAACGAAGGCCACGACCTGACGGCATATTATCTAAAAGTATGGCTCGAAGACGAACTCGCTTTTTTGGGGGAATGTCCCTGGGAAGCCGACCTGAAATTTGTCCGTGCTGTATGCGACCAACTCGACGTACCGCTACAAGTAATCTCTCTGCAATCGGAATACCTCGAGCGTGTGGTATCTTATGCACTCGACGAACTGCGCGCTGGACGCACACCCAGTCCAGATATATTTTGCAACCAGCGAATCAAATTCGGCGCATTTTTTGACCACATAGACAGCAGCTATGAAAAAGTGGCAACCGGACACTACGCACAGATCGCACAGATCAACGGAACTTATCATCTAAAATGCGCCCCCGACCCCGTCAAAGATCAGACCTACTTCTTATCCGGCATGTATCAATCGCAGGTCGCACGGGCATTATTTCCCATCGGGAACATGATGAAAAGCGAAGTGCGCCAACTCGCGCGGGATTTTGACCTGCCAAACCAAGCGCGAAAAGACAGCCAGGGAATATGTTTCCTGGGCAAAATCAGATATCCAGACTTTATCGCATTTCACCTGGGCGAAAAAAAAGGCGATATTATCGACAGAGAAACCGGACAAATCCTGGGACCCCATCGGGGCTACTATTATTACACAATTGGACAGCGGTATGGCCTGGGATTGAGCGGAGGCCCCTGGTACGTCGTACAAAAAGATATTGAGTGCAACATCATCTATGTATCCCACGCCACGAAGCACAAGAAGACATCGCGGAACCAATTTGTCGCGACAAATCCCAATTGGATAGCAGAACCACCAGACAAAAACGCCCTGCAATTAAAACTACGTCACGGCCCAGAATTGATCAACTGTGAAATCGAAGCAACAGATAACAACCAATTATCCGTAACCATAGCAGAAAAAGACTCCGGCATAGCACCCGGACAATTCGCCGTATTTTACGATGGCGACCTCTGCCTCGGAAGTGCGGTAATTGATCACTAAAAAAGAGAACATAATGAGCATTGAACAGGCGCGTACCGCCGTCGAATCCGGTAATATAGACACTCTAAAGAGACTGATAGCAGAAGATCCGCAACTGGTCAATAAAACCACAGCGGACAATCCCCGCACACTTTTGCACACACTTTGCGACTATCCCGCGCACAGACCCAGGTGCCGCGAATCCGCAGAAATTTTGATACGCTCAGGCGCGGATGTCAATGCGCGGGCAAAATTCGAAGGAGAAACCGACCCTGGCGAAACACCCATGCACTGGGCAGCCAGCAGTGACGATGCGGAAATGATTGAAGTACTTCTCGATAGCGGTGCGGAAATCGACATCGATGGCGGGAATATTGCAAACGGCACACCGCTCTGGGAAGCCGTGATATTCGGCATGCAAAACGCAGCGGCAAAGCTAATCGAGCGCGGGGCAACCTGCAACCTGATGATCGCTGCCGGCGTGGGGCGGTTCGATCTCGTTGAGAAATTCTTCGATAAGGAAGGCAATATAACGGATCGGGCGGGCGTCCTTCCGGGATGGACGGAACCCCGGTCTGCGCGAGATTGTATCGACAGTGCCTTCGGAATGGCCTGTCGCAATGGACACCTCGAAACCGCCAAATGGTTGCTGGGGAAAAAACCGGATATCAACCGCAAAAATCCCGTTGGCGAAACGCCTCTGGATCAAGCTATGGACAGAAAACACACCGAAGTAGCGGACTGGTTGATGACAATTGGCGCGAAACGATCCACAGACTTATAATGCCATCGCATTCAAGGAAAACCAACATGAACAGAGTAGGACTGGTTCAACATCCCGATTTTCAAAAACACGACACGGGAGGCGCGCATCCCGAGCGTCCCGAGCGACTACAAACACTGCATGCCCATCTGGATGCAACGGGCTTGACAAAAGACCTCATAACATTCGAACCCCGACATGTCGATACATCCTGGTTGGAAAAAGCGCACACGCCCGAACATATTGCAAATGTAAGAACACGATGCACACAGGGCATCACGTACATGGACGATTTTGACACCAGAATCTGTCCGCCATCTTTTGACATAGCCCGACTCGCTGTTGGCGCCACATTTGAAGCCATTGACGCAGTTATGGACGCGCGTGTACACACGGCTTTTTGTGCCGTGCGCCCCCCCGGGCACCATGCCGAACGCAATCACGCAATGGGATTTTGTCTATTTAGCAACGCGGTCATAGCCGCGCGATATATACAAGAAACATATTCCCTTGAACGCGTGGCAATTGTAGATTGGGACGTGCATCACGGCAATGGCACACAGCACATATTAGAAACCGACCCCTCGGTATTCTTCTTTAGCATCCACCAATACCCCCATTATCCCGGCACGGGGCGAGCTGACGAAATCGGTATTGGCGAAGGAGAAGGATTCACACTAAATGCACCCGTGCCCGCAGGCAGCGATGACGCCGTATATTTGCGCATATTCGACGACGTATTTTTGCCCGCCATGCACACATTTAAACCACAATTTGTCATTATCTCCGCTGGATTTGACGCGCATCGGTCCGATCCCTTATCGGCCACTCAAGTGACGGAATCCGGTTTTGCCGAAATGACAAAGCGCGTAATGGCTGTCGCACAAGATCACGCAGAAGGACGGCTGATTTCCCTCCTGGAAGGCGGGTATGATCTGGGCGGCCTCTCGCGCAGCGTCGAATCCCATATAAAGGAACTAATGAATGGGTAATACGAAAAAAATTGTAGCATTTCAAGGTGAACGCGGTGCATTTAGCGAAATGGCCGCGCGTTCGTACTTTGGCAAAGACGTCGAAGTCGTACCGCAACGCAATTTCTCCGCTCTGTTTGCCGCAGTCGAACACGAAGAGTGTACACACGGCATGGTACCCATTGAAAACTCATTGATGGGCAGCATTCACGAAAACTACGACCACCTGTCAGCTCACCATTTACAGATCGTCGGCGAACTGAAGTTGCGCATCGTACACAATCTAATTGTAAATCCCGGGGTAAAATTAGAAGACATCCGCCATATCTATTCCCAGGCACCTGCACTGGCGCAGTGTACACAATTCACTGCATCTCTGCCACAAGCCGAAACAATTATGACCTCCGATACCGCAGGAGCCGTAAAGGCTTTAAAAACATCGGGCGCCCGCGATGCCGCTGCAATAGCGAGTGCCCAGGCAGCCTGGGATTACGATCTGGAAATTTTGCAGGTGGGCATTGAAGACGACCATCAAAACTACACGCGATTTTTAGTCGTCACATCCGAAGCGCTATCACTTGAAAATCCAGACATCCAAATGCCCGCAAAAACATCGATCGTATTCGCCATGAAAAATGTGCCCGGCGCATTATTTAAAAGCCTGAGCGTATTTGCATTGCGCGACCTCAACCTGCTCAAAATCGAATCTCGGCCCCTTGCGGGCAAACCCTGGGAATACGCCTTCTCGCTCGACTTTGAGGGCCATATCCGTCAAGAACCCTGCGCCCGCGCCATTGAACACCTGCGCGAAATCGCCACCTTTGTAAAAATCCTCGGCTCTTATCGACAAGGGGACATGGTCGAAGGCAAAGTTTGGAAACGTACAAAAAGTAAAGTATGAAAGGACCTTACATGGCAAGCCAAAGATATGAAAATCTGTATGCACAAATAGAAACATCGCTACGAGAAAAACCAAAACGCACACAACTCTACAACGCAGTCAAACGGGCGCGAGATGCCCGGCGCACGGCGATTGATATTTTGCCACAAGGAGAGGCATTTCGCAAAGAAGTCCGCGACATCAAAGTACGGTGCTTGCACAACCTGGACGACCTGGTCAATCAATTTGCCGCAAAAGTCGAATCGCGCGGGGCAAAAGTCTTTCTCGCACAAGACGGTGCTGCTGCGATTGACTATATCTTAAAACTATCAGCAGAAAAAAACGCCGAAACAGTGGCAAAATCAAAATCGCTAACAAGCGAAGAAATCGAAGTCAATCACCCGCTGGAAGACGCCGGCTTAGAAGTCATAGAAACTGACCTCGGCGAGCTTATTATCCAAAAAGTCCACGAAAAACCATTCCATCTGGTATTTCCCGCCGTCCATAAAACCGCCGTTGAAGTAGCCGAAATATTTAAAAAAGAAACAGGCGAAGACGTCCCTAACGATGTAGATGCAATTATGAAAATCGTGCGCAAATACCTGCGACCGATCTTTCTCAACGCCGACATCGGCATGACAGGCGCGAATGTGGGCGTTGCCGAATCGGGCACAATTCTAATCGAAACCAACGAAGGCAATGCCCGTCTGGTATCGAGCATACCCGATGTACACATCTGCATTATGGGACGCGAAAAAGTAGTGGAAACAGTAGAAGATGCATTGCAAATGATGCTGGCGCATCCGGTCAGCGCTGTCGGACAACATACGACAACCTATGTGACGTGGATGAGTGGGAGATCACCTCTGGGACAGGGCAAGGGACGCGCACCGCGGGAATCGCATATCATCATCCTGGACAATGGTCGCACCAGGATGCAAGAAGATCCCCTGTTTTCAGACGCACTCAACTGCATCCGCTGCGGCGCCTGCATGAATATCTGCCCGACATACGGCGTAGTCGGCGGCCATGCATTTGGATACATATACCCCGGACCGATTGGCATACCCTGGACAGCTGAAGTTCACGGCGTGGATAAAGCCGGCGACTTCGCCCCACTGTGTATTTCGTGTGGATTGTGCAAAGAAATATGCCCGGCAGAAATCGACATCCCCATGATGATAGCCGGGGTAAAAGACCGCGACAGCGAAGTCAATCCGCATCCGCGCGTCAACAAAATGCTGATGGCCGCTGAAAAAGCCGCAAAAATGAGCAGCTTGACAGCACCCATATCCAATTGGATGATGGACAATGGACTGGTGCGATGGGCAATGGAAAAAGTGATGGGCATTGATCGACGCCGTCAGCTACCCAAATTCAGTCGAAAAACACTCGTAAAACGCTTCGCAAAACGCGGGCCATCTCCCGCATCGAATCCCGTTCGCAAAGTAGCCTTTTTCACAGACCTATTTGCCAATTACAACGACCCCGACCTGGGAATGGCGGCAATTGAACGCCTGGAAGCACTCGGTTGCGAAGTCATCATCCCCCCGCAAAAAAGCAGCGGATACCCCTATATCGGGTACGGTGACCTGAAAAACGCGAAAAAAACTGCACGCGAAAACGTGGATCTCCTCCTCCCCTATATAAATCAAGGCTATGAAGTGGTTGCAACAGAACCCACAGCAACGTATTGCCTGAAAATCTCATACCCCAAATTACTCGATAAAGCAGACGACGCTGTCTCTGTCGCCGAGCACACATACGAATTTTTCGAGTTCCTCTCTCTACTCGAAAGCGATATTTCAGATGAAGAGCAAAATGCCCTGCGCGGACGCGCATTTGGATTCCACATCCCCTGCCACCAGCGTCCTCTGGGAGCGGGAGAACACGCAATGGCATTCTTGCGCCAGCGCGGTGCAGACGTCGCCCTCATCGAAACGGGTACCTGCTGTGGTATGGCGGGAACATTTGGCCTGAAAGCCGGACCCCTCGGTTACGAACTCGCACAGGCTGTTGGAGAACCGCTCTTCGAAGGCTTTCGCGAAGCCGATGTGGAAGCCATCGTAACAGAAAGTAGCGTATGCGCCATCCACCTCTCAGAAGGAACCGAACTTGAAGTCTGGCATCCCTTAAACCTGCTTCGTCTCCTAAAGTAGGCACCTCCTGTCCTGAAATTGAAGACAGTTTTAAAAAAAACTTGCATTTTAATCCAAGTGTATTATATTAGTAATACAGTAATTCACTTGTTGAGAGAATACCTCATGTTGATCTCGATTGACCATCACAATGGCATACCCGTTTTTCGCCAGATTATCGACCAGGTGAAATTCCACGTAGCCAGCGGGCTACTCGCGCCGGGCGACGAACTGCCCTCCACCCGCGCGTTATCGGGACAACTGGGACTCAATCCAATGACAGTGAGCAAAGCGTACAGCCTGTTGGAAGCAGAGGGATTAGTCGAGCGGCGGCGCGGACGACCTTTAACCGTAAAACCCTTACGAGATCAGACCGTACACGCCGAAAAGCTGTCACAACTCAAACCACAACTCACACAATTGGCAACAATGGTTCGGCAGTTGGGGGTTGATCGGACGGAAGTCTTAGATCTTTTCCTCTCCATCTTAGATACCCTGGAGGAAGATAATGATGGCACATGACCAGACATCTGTATTTGAAGCCACATCACTGACCAAAAAATTCGGCGACACCGTAGCTCTCAATTCCGTAACGCTCTCTCTTGGAGCGCATCGCGTAATTGGATTGATCGGGCGCAATGGCGGGGGCAAAACCACCTTAATCCAGCACATGATCGGCCTGTATTTGCCCACAGAGGGAACGTGTAAAACACTGGGACGCGCGTGCGATCAGTTGGGCGCAAACGAGCTATCGCGCATAGGCGTGGTCCATCAGGAAAACCGCTTTTTTGAATGGATGACCGTCAAACAGCATCTGCGCTACGTGTCCTCATTTTACGAGGTATGGGACCGCGACCTGGAATCACACCTGCTGCGAGAACTCGAACTGGAAACATCCGCACGCGTGGGCAATTTGTCTTCGGGTAACATGCAAAAATTGGGAATCATACTGGCAGTGTGTCATCATCCCGAGCTATTGATCTTAGATGAGCCAGTCAGTGGCCTGGACCCCATAGCGCGGGAGACATTGTTGAAATTTCTAATGACACTCTTGGCTGAAGACGAAAACACAATCGTAATCTCCTCACACATTCTGCGGGACATCGAAAAAATAGTAGATTGGGTCGTATGCCTCGACGAAGGCAGGATCAAAGCCGACAAATCTCTGGACGATCTGCACCAGACCTACGCAAAGTGGACAGTCACGGGAAACAACCTGCCCCAGCAATTTTCTGAGCCCTATATCCTGTCGCAAACAGTGAACGGGATACAGGCACAATTGATCGTCAATCAGACACTGGGCAATGCAGATCAATTCAAGCGGACTTATCAGGCTGATATCACCAGTCAGTCCCTGAACCTCGACCAGCTATTTCCCATCCTGATTCGGGAGGGTGCGTAATGGGTATCTCTCCATTTTTCACATTTTTGCGAAGCCCTGTTTACATTCTCATCGCATTTTTTGCATATCTGTTGCTCGCTCATGTCTGGATGTCTTCCCAAGCAGATCGAATCTCTGTATTCGTTTTGTTTTTCTTTCTTAAATTTTGGGGTGGGATAATCGGCAGCATCGTAGGGGAGAACCAGTATCGGATGCTCACATGGACCCTGCCACATTTTCGCAAGCGTCTAATGATCTGGTCGATAATTGTCGGGTTGTTTTCCGTTATAGCGTGGACAGTCGCGCTGACTTCTGCACCCCTCAATGCGTCCTGGTCAACGATTTTGCTGGTAAATTTGGGCCTCTATTGTATCGGATTTGCCCTTTCAGGAGGTTGGAGTTTTGGTATCCAGCACCCCGGATTGGCTTCCAGGTGCCGGAGCCTCATCGTATTCCTGGGACTGGCATTAGCCTATTTGTGGCCAGGAGTGCTCGCTTTTGGAGAGCAACAAAAATTGGGATTGGCTCTCATTGCATTCGTTATCGCAATTGGAGCTTATTATTTTGCCTTTAACCAGACAACTTTTCGGAGGAAACCATTTTCTTTAGTTCTTCCAGTGCGTTTAACCCTTTTTCCTCCAACCCAGGAGCTTTGGAAAAAAAATAGATTGAACAGGCGAAAGGCGAGTACCAGGGTATGGCATCTCGATCACATCGGTACAGGCACCTTCAATTGGCTGCGTGCTGGTCAGTATGAAAACAGCGGTGCAGGCAGGGGGAGATGGCCGCTATGGCCGCTGTCCGCGTTTCCTGCAGTATTGGCAATGGTATTCTTTTTTTTTGGCATGACGACAGAGTTGTTCGGGATGTTGGGTCGATCTCCTTATGATTTTGAGACGCTATCAAAAATGATTTATCACATGATTTTTTATTTTGACTCCAAGGTCGACGGGGATATATTCGCTACAGTGTTTTTCGGCATTTGTATGCATCTTTTTATTCCTCCTACTTCACTGAAAAGAGGGTATGTCTATCCACTTTCTCGCACCCAGCGGATGTGGATTCGGTATAGCAGTTTGCTGGTGCAAAATATTTCTTTTTTTGTAGCATCTATTCTGGTATTGGGCGTTCTGGGCATCCTGGCGGGAGCCAAGATCGGGTTTGTGTCTGAAGGAGAGGTTTCCCTGGGAATACTCTGTGTCCTTGGGTGGTGGGTCGTTCTTTTTCCAATATTTCAGTGGTTGCAAGTCAAATATGACCTGTATAATTTTCAAAGAACGCGGCAACAGATAGGCGGGATGGTTTTTCTGATCCTGGTCCTGATTTTGTCTCTTGTATTCACTGGTTTTACCAGTCTGATGCGTATCCGATATCCCGATCTTGTACTGACCTATGAAGTGCCGATCCTTTTTGTCTGTTTTATTCTCTTGCAATGGTTCTTATTGGCTCGGCTCAAACGGTATTATGCCACACAGGATCTGGTTTAGTAACCGTGAGTTTTAAAGTGTGCGATGCGTTCAACGCAAATTTCGTAGGACAAAAAGCATAATTTTTGTACAATTATGCACATAAGCATTTGTTTTCTCATAGGTTTTTTAATTTTTTATACACGGTGATTACTCCCAACGGTAGAGCAGTTGGGCTTCTTGGCGGTCAAGCCACCTGACTTTGTAATCCCAAAGTCAATATGTTTATCGCAGCATTGAGATCTCTGTCTGCTGTATAGCCACACTTTTTGCACACGTATGTATTTCTATACCTAAAAAATAACGTGTATGTTTGAAAACGGAACGATTCTCGACAAAAAATATCAAATCCAGGCGCACCTGGGATCCGGGGGCATGGGCGAAGTCTATCGGGTTTTGGACCTGGAGCAAAGTCAGGAGTGTGCGCTCAAAATTTTGAATACCATGGTGGATCAGAAGGCTGTGCATCGCCGCTTTCACAGAGAATTTCAAGTGTTGAACAGATTCCAGCACCCGCGCCTGGTACGCACGTATGCCTGGGGATTTGCCGAAGAGCGTCCCTATTTTACAATGGAATATTTGCCCGGAAATACATTAGAAAAAATAATTGCCGATCATGCACGTTTAGGGCAATTCCGGACGTCTCACTTTTTCGATTTGATACAACAAATTGCTGATGGATTGGCATATATCCACGCGCAGGGTGCGGTGCATCGCGATCTCAAACCGTCCAATATTATGGTTTTGGAAACAGAAGAGGGGATCGAAACCACGATTCTGGATATGGGACTGGCCAAACTCAGGCATCTGCATAGCGTTTCCATTACGCAGACGGGCACAGCCATTGGCACGGCAGAATATATGTCGCCAGAGCAGGGTAAGGGACTCTGGGTGGATCACCGGTCGGATATATACTCATTGGGTGTGATTTTATACGAGATGCTCACGGGTGTACCACCCTTTTCTGGACAAAACCCAATATCTGTTATCATGAAGCATATTCGCGAGTCCCCGCCACCCCTGGATGAAGTCAATATCGCGATTCCCGAACAGACGCAACAAATTGTGCTGAAGTTGCTGGCAAAGGAGTCTGTTGATCGCTATCAGTCGGCAGAAGAGGTGGTACGAGCCTTACCATCGAGATTTGTACTACCCGATGACATGCAGCGCGATGTGCAAAGAAAAGTCATGCGGCCGCAATTTGTCGGGCGCGAATCCGAAACGAAGATATTGCGCGCCATGCTGAAGGATGTACAGGCTTGCGAGCAACGCGTGGTTCTGATCTCTGGTGAGTCTGGTGTGGGAAAAACGAGACTAATTGAGGAACTATTGGGCGACGCTTTGATCCATGACTTTCTGTGTTTGAAAGGCGCAGGCCAGGAAGAGGGCGGACAAATATACGGTGCGTTGATCAATGCTTTTCAAGGAATGACTGATTCGATGGAAAGGGTTCCCGATTCTGTAGAATCAGACAAATTTTCTATTATGGAGCACTGGTTGCAGTTATTAAAGCGTCTGCAGCAGAAACAACCCATTGTGTTGTGTTTGGAAGATATTCAATGGGTGGATGAATTGACCCTGGAATTTTTACAGTATGTATTGCGTGATCCAGAACCGTGCCCGTTCTTATTATGCCTGACTTGTCGATGGTCTAACCTGGAACCGCTTCCAGAAGAAATTAAAAATTTTATACACAGCAATGCATTTGCCAAGGCGACTCAGATTCGGTTGAAAAATCTGCCACAAGAAGCATCGGGATATTTAGCGGCGTCAATGTTGGGTGAACGATCCATACCGTCCGATGCATTGCAAACTCTATTCAGAGAAACGGGTGGGTTGCCCTTGTTTGTCGTGGAGGCGGTGCGGACACTGGTGAATGCCGACGTGGTTCGACAGAATGTGCCCGGCGATTGGCAGTGGGGAGAATTTCCCGAAACTTTGTTATCCGATGATATTTCAGAGATTTTGCACAGGCGCATAGCTACCCTTCCTGTGGTGCAACAGCGGGTGCTGGAATACGCCTGTGTTTTTCTAAATGACTTTTCTTTTGAGTTATTGGCAGCGGTTTGGCGCGGTGATGAATTAGAACTACTGGATATGCTGGACGACCTGATTGCAGAAGGACTTTTAGCACCTTGTGGAGAAACTGAAGATCAATATCGATTTTCACAGGAATTGTGTCGGCAGGCAATTTACGATCACATGCAAGATGTAAGACGGCGTCTGTTACATCGAGAAATTGGCAATATTTTGGAAAAGACGAAAGACGCGGAAGAATTGATAGAAGAACTGGCGGATCATTTTGCGGCAGCAAAAGAACGAGATAAGGCTGTGAAATATACGCTTCTATCAGGCAAAAAGGCATTGGAAAAACATTCTTATCGCCAGGCATTGATGAGATTTGAGGCTGTACGGGACTGGGTAGCGAATGACGCCTTTGAATCACCTGCAGATACTATTGATTTTTTGTGCGATTATGCAGATACGCTGCGTAACTGCGGTCAGCACAATAAAGCATTGGAACTTTTAGAGGAGGCACAGGCGTTATTGCCCGATGATCGGAAAGATTTGAAAGCGCGTATTTTGAATCGTGAAGGTGTTATTTACAGCTTGCTTCAACACAGGGAAATTGCTGAAGAATATATGCTGGAGGCATTGCAGCTTTATCGTGAACTCGGTGATCTTGAGGGTGAAATTCAGACATTGGATAGTTTGGTTTATTTATGCGATGTGTCAGAACGGCACGAAGAAGCAATAGCGTATATGCGTCAAAAAATAGAGAAACATCATATGCTGGGAGATCCGCAAAACAGAGCTTTTATACAAGGGCGAGAAGGCCAGACTGCATTAATGGAATTTCGCTTTGAGACAGCCAAAGAACATCTAAAAGCTGCAGTAAAAACATCTCAAAGACTTGGATTTGAACACTATCGTATTAGGGCACTCAATTTACTTCAAAGAGTATATTTTTATCTCGGTGATCTCAATCGAGCAGAAGCCCTTTGCCATGAAGTCATCTGTGAGTGGCAAAAACGAGGCGATGTGTATTGGGAAGCAATGAATCTTCTCTGGTTGGGAGAGTTAGCACTGGAACGAGATGATTTTACAGAAGCATTGGAATATGCCGAGATTTCGGTAGAGAGATTTTTGGAAACACCGCGAAGAGATTATGTCTATCGCGCTTATGCGATTGCGGCAACGGCTGCGGCGAGAATGAGAGATACAGAGACAGCACTGGAATGGGCAGAAAAAGCCAGTGAAGGTGTACAGCAAACATCGGGTATGTACACGGGCATATTGCCCCTGGTGCATTGTGGTATTGGTGTTGCTTTGGCTAAAGCAGGACGGATTGCTGAAGCTGAAGAGGCTTTTGAGCAGGCGATTGAATGCCGAAAAGAATCCAAAGGCGACAACTGGGCGCGTGCGCTACTGATGGCAGGGGAGTTTTATCTCAATTGCGATGATATGGCAAAAGCACAAGCACATCTCAAAGCGGCAAAACAGGCGTTTGAAGAAATGGAAATGTCTTATTTTCAAGAGAAAATACAGGTATTATTGAATCAATCAGGGGAATCTTCTCACGACAGTGATACTGCATCCGATTCTGAGATTTCAGTCGATACGTTGTCCGTTGATCGCTTGCGCTTGCTTTACGATATGAGCCGGGAATTGACAACAGAGCGCGATGTCAAAGTATTATTGGATCGAATTTTGGGTAATTTGTTAGCTGTTTATCCAGCAGAGCGCGTGCTTGTTGCGATTAAAAATGAGACCCCAAAAGGCTTTGTGGTCGATGCTGTGCGCTACCACAATGTAGAAGCAGATGATGCAGAAGCTCTGAGTCGGGGTATTATTCGCTGCGTTATTGAGACAAATGAGCCCATTTTGAGCATTGATGCCCAGACAGACGACAGGCTCAATCAATATCAAAGCGTAATAGACTATCACATTCGGTCTGTATTGTGCGTGCCCGTATTCCATCTGAATGAAGGTGTGATGGGTGCGCTATATGTGGATCATCGCGGTATAGGCAACGCATTTTCTCAAGAAGATCAGACATTTTTACAGGCATTTGCAAATCTGGTGGGTGTCGCACTGGTCAATGCGAGAATGTACGAACAATTGGAAGAAAAAGCGCGATATTTGCAGCAACAGGTCGAAAAACGATATCAGCTTGACGATCTGGTCGGGCAAAGCGATGCTATGCAGGCGATCTACCGGCTTATAGAACGCGCTGCGAAGAGTGATATTCCCGTGCTTATTCAAGGTGAAACAGGTACAGGCAAAGAATTAGCTGCGCGCGCCATACACTACAATAGTACACGCAAAGACCAGCCATTTTTGTCGCAAAATTGTGCTGCTCTTTCACCAGATTTATTGCAGAGTGAGTTGTTTGGGCACAAAAAAGGCGCGTTTACAGGAGCAACTGAAGATCATAAGGGGATTTTTGAAGCGGCTGATGGCGGTACGGTTTTTCTCGATGAAATCGCCGATGCTCCCCCACCGTTGCAAAGGAGTCTGTTGCGGGTGTTGCAAGAAGGAGAGGTGCGGCGCGTGGGCGAAACAGTGAATCGCGCAGTGGATATACGCATTATTGCAGCGACCAATCGAGACTTAAAACAGGAAGTTGCAAAAGGCTTTTTCCGCGAAGATTTGTATTATCGGTTGCACGGGATTCAGATCGATATGCCGCCTTTGCGAGAACATATTGAAGATGTGCCGTTATTGGCCGAACATCTGCTCACCCGAGCAAAAGAAGATGCAAACAAGTCGGTTGGGGGACTGACAGTGGGTGCAATCAGGGCGCTCACAAGCTATGACTGGCCTGGCAATGTGCGCGAGTTGGAGAATAAGATTCGGCGTGCGGTTGCATTGGCAGAAGAAGGTGGTGAAATCACGTCCAATTTGTTTTCGGAAGCTGTCGGCTACACGACGTCGGATGTCCCTGTCGGATACCAGGGACATTTACAAGATCGTGTTCGGGAATATGAGAAATGGTTGATTATGGATGCTCTCGAGAAATACGAGGGCAATATTACGCATACGGCTAAAGAATTAGGGATAACGCGCGCTGGATTGCAGAAAAAGATCAATCGTTTGGAGTTGAGATAGACGTTGAACAGGTGCATCCAACTGTATGCAGCAGTGCATCCAGCTATATGCACTTGTATATCCTTATATAATTCAGATATTTATGTCTATTTTATTTAAAACAGGCGATTACAGGTGCATCCTGCCGTATGCACTTGCGCCTGAATCTCGCAGATGTAGCACAAACAATTCTTAAATTTTATCTCCTTGTTTTTCAATCACTTGAGCACATTCAAGTGTTTTTTTTATGATAGGGAGATCTTTGGCACGGATCTTGCACTATAAAAAGGACAAATCGTTATGGCACAGAATTTTCCATTAAAGGAGGATAACATGGCAACACGACGCAAGTTGACTTTGATCAATGGGACGATAGATCAAGAAGGTAGCATCCTTATGTATCAGACTGTGGATAGTTTTGAAATTGGGAGCTGTGAACCTGGTTGGGTAACCGTTCCCCCCCTGCCCTTTCCAGATGATGACGATTGGGACGATTTTGAACAGGCTGAGTGATTTACTTTTAGGGAGTGTGCTATGCTATGCATTCAGAAATGTGACATGCATCTTTTTCAAACTGAAGAGCAAAAACAGCCTGTTGCCTATCAGGTTGAGACGGGTCTGTTTTTTGAACTGGACCCCCTTTTCAAATCAATTTTAGAATGTTGCGAGGGCTTGTCTGCTTCACAGGTTGTCCAGATGCTGGTCGGCCAATACGAGGCAGAAGAAGTTGTCGAAGCCATCGAGGAACTGGCTCAGGTGGGGTTGATTTCAGATGGTGCACTACCTGTAGTGCCCAATGTGCCGACGACAGAAGGGGTGGCAGCCTGTGGCGTATCGCAGACAGACCGTTTGCAGGTGTCGTTGCACGTTTCGCATACGTGCAATATTCAGTGTGCTTATTGCTTTGCCCACGGTGGGGATTACGGCGGCAAGGCCATGCTGATGCAACCCGATGTTGCCAAGCAAGCTATTCGATGGATCATCACCGAGGCTCAGGTGTTCGGGCGTTGCCAGATTGATTTTTTTGGCGGGGAGCCGCTTTTGAACTTTCCACTGTTGCAGAAGCTCGTTCCGTTTGCCAGGTCTCTGGGAGCGCGATTAGGTGTGCAGGTGGGATTTGGCATTGTGACCAATGGCACGTTGTTGACCGAAGAGATGAAGCAGTTTTTGGTTGATGAAAAGTTTCAGATTAAGGTCAGCCTGGATGGTGGGCGTAAAACACAGGACCGGATTCGCAAGTTTCACAATGGTTCTGGTACTTATGATGTTGTGGCAAAAAATGTGAAAAAGCTGACTGCTGAGGCACCTGAGCGCGTGTATTTGCAAGCCATTATGACCGCGTATGATATGGATGAAGATCGGATTGCCGATGAGTTGCGTTCTCTGGGTAGTGAAAATGCGCTCATCGGTCCCGCTGTTGTCTCCCCGGATGCGCCTTATGCCATTCGAGAAGAACACCTGCCCGTTTTGAAGCAACAGATTTACAAGCGGAGCAGGCGTGCGCTCAAAGCCATTTTAAACGGTGAAGAGAGTGAGGAGTTTGATCCGAGGATTCAAAAATTGCTGACGCGCCAGAAATCGTGTCACGGGTGTCTCGGCGGTAAGCAGTATCTGGCTGTTGCAGCAGACGGGTCGATTTATTTTTGCTCGAGTTTGGCCGATGCACCCGAGTTTAAGATGGGTGATGTGTTTGCGGGTATTGACCGCGAAAAGCAGCAGCATTTTGACACTCAGTTCAATGTGAATAATCGTCCTGAGTGCAAAACCTGCTGGGCGTGCAACTTGTGTGGTGGCGGATGTCTTTGGGATGCGCGCACGACGACGGGTGATCCGATGTATCCCAACCCGGTTGCTTGTGAACAGACGCGCTATCGCTATGAACTGGCGATGGAGATGTGTATGGAAATTGCAGAAGTGGATGCGTCTTTGTTGCAGCGACGATATGATCTGGAAGTGGTATCATAAGCAAAGAAGTTCTGATGAAAAACTGGTATCCAATACGGCATCCAAATGGGGATGATAACGCCCTGTTAGATGCCGTTTATTTTGTTTCTTTAGGTGGGAGTCTCGACAGATTGTGAGTGATGGGAGAAATATATCAATCAAAAAAATCCGGCCTCAATAAATGGTCGCTCATTGGACAGCATTCCTCACTCTTAGACGTGCAAAAGCGCGCGTACCGCGTGGCGAATAGCGAATTGCCCGTCAACATCAGTGGAGAAACTGGCACGGGCAAAGAATTACTCGCCCGTTATATCCACGAAATGAGTCACCGCAACAGGGGACCCTTTGTAACCGTTGACTGTGGCGTACTCTCTTCTGAAATGTCTCGCAGCGAGTTATTTGGACATATTCGAGGTGCTTTCACCGGCGCCAGCGAAACGCGCACCGGACTGGTTGAATCTGCCCAGGGCGGCACACTATTCCTCGATGAAGTAGGCGAATTGCCCTCCAACCTCCAGTTGCAATTGCTACGCCTGGTACAGGAACAGGAATTTCGCCGGGTAGGCGAAGCATCCATGCGCCGGTCCGACGTGCGCTTAATCACTGCGACACACTGCAACTTGCGAAAAATGGTGCGAAAAGGAACATTTCGAGAAGACCTCTATTACCGCTTAAGTGTCGTACCTCTAAAATTGCCACCCCTGCGGAAGCGACTGAGCGATTTACCGCTTTTAGTCGCGCATTTTTGCCAGGAAATGAAAGGATACAATCGCGCGTTTTCCCCCGAAGTGATTCAAAGGATGTCGCGTTATGCCTGGCCTGGCAATGTTCGGGAACTACAACACGAAGTCGCCCGATTGATGGTCATGGCCGAAGGTAAAATTATCCGCGTATCCGACCTGCGCCCTCGCATTCGAGGAGCAAAAGCCGAGGTTGATGTATTTGACCTGCCGTTCAAAGAAGCCAGACAACTCGCGAACAGCCGGTTTATGCGAGAGTATCTCGACAGAGCTTTGCAGCGAACACAGGGCAATGTAACCCAGGCAGCGCAACAATGCGGAATTGGCCGACAGTATTTCCAATTGCGTATGTCCGAACACGGGCTAAAGTCGGCATATTACAAGAAAAAATAACACCTCTCCCATCAGGTGTTAAACGATAAAAAACGTCAATGGGTTTTTCCATTGACGTTTTTCCTTGCAGGGTGTTTCTTGAGCGTATCATGCAATACATCGCCGACATACACCTGCACTCGCGCTTTGCCCGCGCAACCAGCAAAACCCTGAACCCCGAAAACCTGTATCGGTGGAGCCTCATCAAAGGTCTGACCGTGGTGGGCACCGGAGACTTCACCCATCCGGTATGGTTTGAAGAATTGCGCGATCAACTCGAACCCGCCGAAGAAGGGTTATATCAATTGCGCCCAGACCTCAGGCGAGGCATAGACGCCGAGTTGCCACAAGCCTGCCGAGGACAAATGCGATTTGTGCTCTCGGTCGAAATCAGTCTCATCTACAAAAAAAACGACAAAACCAGAAAAATACATCACGTCGTCACAATGCCGAGTTTTGACGCTGCGGCGCGTTTAAATGCGCGACTCGGCGCAATAGGCAACCTGAAATCCGATGGACGCCCCATTCTTGGCCTGGACAGCCGGGACCTGGTAGAAATTTGTCTGGAAGCGTGTGACGAGGTACTCTTCATACCCGCCCACATCTGGACCCCTCATTTTGCGGTCCTGGGCGCGAGTTCCGGATTTGACACCCTCGAAGAATGTTTTGAAGACATGCTCCCCCACATCTTCGCCGTAGAAACCGGCCTGTCCTCCGACCCGCCGATGAACTGGCGCCTATCCATGCTGGACAACTACGCAATCGTCTCCAATTCAGACGCCCACTCCCCGCAAAAACTCGCCCGAGAAGCCACCTGCTTTAACACAGAATTATCATTCCGCGGGATGTACGACGCATTAAAAGACCGCGACCCAACGCGCTTCACGGGCACCCTGGAATTTTATCCCGAAGAAGGCAAATATCACTTTGACGGACACAGAAAATGCGATATATGCTGGAAACCCGTACAAACCCTCGACGCAAACGAAATCTGCCCGGTATGCGGCCGCAAATTGACCGTTGGCGTACTCCACCGCGTTGAAAAACTCGCAGACCGCGCAGAAGGCGACCGCCCCGACGTGGCGATGCCCTTTGAAAATCTGATCCCACTATCGGAAATCATCGGCTCAGTCCTCCAGGTGGGACCCACCAGCAAGCGCGTACAAACCGTGTACGAGCAAATGCTATCAACACACGGGGCAGAATTGAAAATCCTGCGCGAACTGCCCATCGAAGAAATCGCAAAAACCGGAGACCCCCTCATCGCCGAAGGCATCCGACGCATGCGCGAAGGAGAAGTTCACATAGACCCGGGATACGACGGCGTGTACGGAAAAATTCAAGTCTTCTCCGACGAAGACCGCGCACGTCTGAGCGGACAGGAATCGCTATTTAACATACCAGCCGAGGAGCCTTCGAAAGAGAAAGCAGAGAACGCGAGCCTGGACAAGAACACAGAAAACTCAATAGCCAAAGATCCTCCCTTCACACTTCCCACTTCTCACTTCACACTTCTCACTTCCCACCAGCAAGCAGCCGTAACAATGGAAAAAGGTCCCGTCATCGTAACAGCGGGACCCGGCACAGGAAAAACGCGGGTACTCACCCATCGCGTAATCGACCTGATCCAGAACCGCGGCGTATCGCCAGCTTCTGTGATGGCCGTAACATTTACCAATCGCGCCGCAACTGAAATGTGGGAGCGCATTGTATCACTATCCTCGGGAGGAGAAGAACTCGTCCCAATGCGCGTGGGCACATTCCACCGCCTATCACTGGACCTCCTGCGAGAATACGCCCCCGAGCGATTGGGCGCAATAGCCGACCGAGGAGAAGCCCGTGCCGTCTTACAGGAAGCAATCGCCGACATCGACACCGAAATATCGGTCGATGACGCGCTCTCCCAGATCTCGCTATGCAAAGCCCAGGGACATGAAACACCCGACATCACCGACACCGAACTCCAAACCATTTACACAAATTATCAACATCGCCTGACCGCTTATGACCTCATGGACTTTGACGACATCTTGCTCATCCTCCACGACGTGCTCTGCGGCGACATTTTACAAACAGTCCAGGCGCGTTTTTCCCATATACTCGTCGATGAATTTCAGGATGTCAACGCCGTACAGTACGCACTAATTCAAAAATTAGCTGGGGATGGCTCGGGCCTCTTTGTCATCGGCGACCCCGATCAAGCCATCTACGGTTTTCGGGGCGCGAGCGCGGGATATTTTACACAATTAAAAGCGGACTTTCCCCACGCGAACGAAGTAATCCTACAACAATCATATCGCTCCACCCCACAGATCATTTCCGCAGCATCCAGCCTGCTTCGCGGGCGATCGTACGTCCCCGTAAGAGAAAACGGTCCTAAACTGAGCGCCTTATCCACACCGGGCGAAACCGGCGAAGGCATCGCCATCGTAGAAGAAATCTCCCGAATGGTTGGCGGCGCAGATTTATTGCAAGCCAACGAAGAAGGCAAACGCAGCCTGGACGACTTCGCCGTCTTATTCCGCACCGGACGCCAGGCAGACGCCCTGGAAGCGTGCTTCTTACAGGCGGGGATTCCCTACCGCGTCGTCGGGCAGAAAAATTATCTGGACGCGGCCTCAGTACAGCATGCACTATCGTTTTTTAAGTGCATCCTGCGGGATGACATTTCCAGCACCCCAACCACCAGAGATATAACCGACCTCCTCTCCATCCCCGCATTTGACCCCGGACGGGAAGCGCGCGCATCAATACGCCAGCAAATTCAAAACAACGCGCTATCGGACGCTGTGCAGGAAAAATGGGACGCCGCGATGGAAGCTGTAGATCGCTTCCGCGATGAAACATCTCACCTATCGCCTTCCGAACGCATAGCAAAATGGACAGAAGAATTTGCGACATCAGACGATATCGACCTTGAGCGATTGAGCCTATTGGCTCAGGGCGTGGATACCATCGCAGAGCTATTGGACATCATCACCCTGGGACAGGATGGCGATTTCGTACGTCGTGGAAAAATTGCGCGTCCCGAAGCCGTCACACTCATGACCTTGCATGCGTCCAAGGGCCTGGAATTCCCCGTGGTATTTATCTGTGGGGTTGAGGAAGGATTGATCCCGCACGCCGAAGCGGATATCGAAGAAGAGAAGCGCCTATTTTTTGTCGGCATAACCCGCGGACAAGACGAAGTGATCTTGACCCGCGCCCGAAGCCGCAGGCGATTTGGCGAACGCATCGCACCCGAAATATCGCGCTTTGTAGCCGATATCCCCGAAGACGTCATCGACTTTGTCGATCTGCGAACTGAAAGACGCAAACCCGCCGAACAACTATCCCTATTTTAAAATATCGAGCATCTCGTGTACGGCGTTGTGAATGCGGTCTTCTGTATCTTCAACAAATGGACCCGTGCGTTTCCAGTGTTGCTGATTGAACCAGACCTCGTAGCCCCCTTCTGGAATCTGCCGTTTAACGGGAATATAACCGACAATATCATTTGTATAAGCCGCCACCAGAAGATTGTCAAAAAAAGGCGCCAGTTCTCTCTTCAAACGCAACCCGTGCTCCACATTCATCTCCGCGGCAAGCCCAACAATAGCCAGCGCATTTCCAAAACGCACCGTCTGGATCTCAAACGGAAAACTGGTCGCAACGGGAATATTGTTTTCAACGCTCTCGAACAAATGTTGCGCCCATGCCCGCACATATTCCGAACCGGCGTCCAGGCTGGACGTGACGAGATCCATATCAATGGGTTCGGTCTCTATATTCAGAATCGTCTGCGCAATAGAAATCGGACCGCTTATGGGCTGCAGGTCTTGCGAAGCGAGTACCCGGGTAACGGATTCCCCCAATTCGACGCCAATATCGCGGATCTCATCCACCTCCCGCTGAACAAAAACATTTGACATCGGATCGACGGGCTTCGTCTTCTGATCTCCGGCACAACCCTGCAAAAAACAAGTCGCGGTATCGGGATACACCGCTTCGATATGGTCATAAGCAAAACACACGTAATCCCCCCCAATAAGTGTCCCACTGCGGCTGGTAGGGTGACAGGCATAGCTGAAAATAACACACCGCACCTCGCCTTCTGGAGATTCAACTGCAATAACCGGAACATCGTGGTCGTGAGGCACTTCCAAAGAGGGCACCCACTCCACACCGCCTTTCCCATCTGGCTTGCGACGGGACCTCGCGATATCACAACTCCCCGTACCAAAACCAAGGCGTGCGGGAGACCGATCTTCCCAGGCTGTTTTTGCACACTTTGCGACATTTTCAAAAAGATCTTCGAGATAATCGTCATCCAGTTCCCCGTGCCGCTCCCTGTCCATCTCCCGGATACAGGGACCACAATGCGTATGCGAACCATTGAGAATAACATGCGCCGGATCAATACCCGTAGCCGCGTTAATTCTGCTTCTCACCTCTTCCGTCTGCTCGTAAAAACCCAGAATCTCGGCACCGACAATAAGCAACGGCGTCTCACCATCGTCTATCGCAACCGCGGTAGCCTTTAAAGGATGATAAACTTCAGTAGAAGGCTCCTGCCGCGCCGCGAACCCGGCCAAAAAAATCCCCACGGGCGGGGTAATATCGACCGTGCCGACGCCGACTTGATAGGTATGATTGGAAGATGACATAACATATATTCCTCATAAGAATCGCGTGATCTGATATGCATCAATCTCTGTCGCAAGATCTTTCCCCAGAACCAGATCCGCGATCAGTTTACCGCTATAAGGACCGAGTTGCAAGCCCGTGGGACCGTGCCCGGTCGCGAGATAAATATTTCGAATATTGGGAACAGGCCCCAGCACTGGCAAATGGTCCTCCGTGTAAGGACGCAGCCCAACCCGAATCTCGCGCACCTCTGCCTGCGCCAGACCGGGCGCAACCCGCAGAGCCTCTGCGAGAACCTCGAGTACCCCTGCAGCAGTAGTGCGCGCCCCAAAACCCGATCCCGTCTCCCGCGTTGCCCCCACAACCACGCGACCATCCGGCCAGGGAACCATATAGTGACCGCGTATCGCGCTAATAATGGGCCAAGACGACGTATCCGTATCCCCCAGACCCAGATGGATAATCTGACCGCGCTGAGGCTCAACAGGAATATGAACGCCAAGCTGATCCCCAAATGCCTGCGACCAGGCCCCACCCGCGATAACAACCTTACCGGCAGAGATCGTTTCCCCATCTGTAATAACGCCCGTAACCGAATTATTCTGAATACACAACTGATCAACCCCAGCGTATTTAACCGCAAGCCCCTTCGCCTCCGCGGCTCGATGCAGAGCAGCCGACAGAAGCCGACCATCCACGCGGGCGGCATCGCGGTAGTAAATCGCACCGCGCACATCTCCCAGAGCGGGAAAACGCCTGCGCGCCTCATCCGAAGAAATCTCGTACAAATCTTCCTCAGCGGGTTCACCGCGTTGATCCCGGCGATTGAAAATATGTTGCCGCGCAATAGCAAAGGACTCTATCTCATCATAAGAAACAGCGACGAGCATCATCCCACAAGTTGCAAAACCCGTCTCTCCATCCTGTTCCGCTTGCAAATTATCCACCAATTGTGGGTAATATTCGGAAGCAAACGCAGCCAAACGCAACCAGGGATCCGGATCGCGGGTATTGGTAGCAGGCGAAAGAATACCCGCCCCTGCATCCGTAGCGCGCCCCACATCCCTCCTGTCAACGAGCAGGGTCTTCGCCCCATCACACACCAGATGATAGGCAGTAGATGTCCCAACAACACCACCGCCGATAACAATAGCGTCATAAGTCATTTTTTCATCTCTTTCCGTAATTATCCCGACAGCCCCCAAATCTCAGCCGCGGTCCCGCCCAGAATGCGTTCTATATCCCCATCCGCAAGAAAGGGCAGCCCCTCGCGAATAAGGCGGAGTTCATCGGCAAGCGTGGGCCAATTGTGTTCGACCCGATGATGCCCAGGATAACCAGTCCCCCAGACTGTGCGCTGTGCCGTAAAAACCGCCAGCGCCGCCTCAATATAGGGATGAACATCCTCGTACGGATGAACTTTTTGCGAACGCCCAGCGACATCCGAGAGTTTAAAAAACACATTATCAAAACGCGCCAGATCCAGCACAGGCTGATAATCCGCAAGCGGGCGGTCTATCTGCGGGTATCCCATGTGGTCCAAAATGAGAACCGTATCCGGACACCGCTGAGCAATCGCGGCGACCTGATCCGCATCTTCGGGCCGCAAATGAAACTGGATAACAGCATCGAGAGCCGCGATCTCTTCCCACATCGGACCGTTCTGCTCCGTAAGCAGAATCTTTTCATCGGGATAGTACATCGGATGCAAGCGAAACCCAACCAGACCGCGCTCCCGAACCCAGTAGCGCACCTGCTCGGCATTATCGGGATCCTGGGGATCAACAAGACCATGCCCGACAAACCGATCTGGGTAGCGAACCACCGAGTCCGCGATATAACCGTTATCCCAAGTGGACCAACTCGTTTGCACGAGCACAGTCCAATCCACCCCCTCGGCATCCATATCGGCCAAAAGTTCCTCGGCAGTACCCGGCTCATCCGGATAGCTATTCCAGGTCGGTGCAGTGGGACCAACCGGATACTTATCCGAAATTTCCCAGATGTGAACGTGCGTATCGACAATCATAAAGAAATCCTAAGTGATGTAACCACGCCTCTGAATCTATCCCAACAGGACGTTTCATCAAGGGAGCAACCTAAGTGGAATGACTCATTTGCAGTTTGTTTTCCCGTGTTTCTATCGAAAATTTAAATCCTAATCCATGTAGAATTTTGCCCATCGTGTTGAGTTGCGGATTTCCATTCTCAGAAAGGGCTTTATAAAGTCCCTCACGGGTCAGGCTAACGCGCTCGGCTAACTTAGACATGCCACCTTGTGCCTCTGCGACATCTCTCACCGCCAGTAAAAACGCCTCTATATCCCCATTTTGCTCATAATCCTCAAGAGCAACGGAAAGATATATCTTCGCGTCCTCTGGATCGCGTAGCTGCTCAATGTGATAGTCTTTGAAGTCTCTATATTTACTCATTTTCTGACTCCCTTGAATTATGTTCTTTCCAGTCTGCTTTTGCCTTTTCTATATCTCGACTTTGCGAACCTTTATCACCGCCTCGCAATAGCAAAATGGTATCATCTGCTATTCGGCCAAAGTAAATCCGGTACCCTGCACCAAACTGCAACCGAAATTCAAATACACCGTCTCCCACTAAGCGATAATCGCCTAAATTCCCAGTTTCTTGAACTCGTCTCAGGCGACTTCGGATTCTGGCAACCGTCACTTTATCCCTGATATGAGAAAGCCACTCCGTAAAAGGTTCTGTTCCATTTGGGTTATGATATATTTTTACGTCCATAATATAATTGTAAACTATAGTTCACAAATTGTCAAAGAAAAGTCTCTCGATACAGTTTTCATAAGTCAGGTAACGCACTTCTACCAAAAACCAAAAGCCCGATGGATCAGTGTACCATCGGGCTTAGTCATAGAGTTTGAGGGATGTGCATAATTCATATAATCGCGTCACGCATCCAACGCTTGCTCAAATGCCTCAAGGCTGGACACCTGAATCGCCGTACGATGCAACTGCTTCAGACGGTGCAAATCTTCAATAGCGGCAATGCGTGTGGATAGAGGGTGCGCTTCGCGCAAGTCAAATCGAATCTCCAACACTTCGAGGATATCTTCGAGCGTGCTTTTTCTTTCGCCCTGCTCAATACCTTGCTCAATACCTTGCTCAATACCCAGTTGCTTAATGTATTGTGCAAATGATGATTCGCGCATAATAGCATCCATAAGACCCTCCTGTAATAGAATACGATTGATCAGTATCGGATCATACTCTAACCCACTCAATATCATCAACCTACCCAAAAAGTCAACCTTTATTGATTCATCCACCCGCAGAGCATTCGTCGCGTCAACACAGTGACGCAACCAGGCCTCTGAATCTATCCCAGCAGGATGTTTCATCAAGGGGACGAATGGAAACAAGCCCGAAGGTCCGCCATCTATAATCTCCTGTCCTTCTATCTCACTCAGCCGAACCACTGTGTATTCTATCACAACGTGACGGCCGGATATTTCCTGAATAAAGTGCCCCGGATCGCGCCGACCTGCATTGCGCCGCAAATAGATCACACTGGAATAAATCGGCAGGTCATGCTGCTCTATCGCACGTATAATGTAGCCTGCCATGCGGAGCGGCATAGATGGATCGTCAGTGGTTTGAAACTCGTGATGTATCAATGCCTCCTTGCCCGCGATATGGACGCGGATGAGGCTATCGGTATATCGTGTTTCAACCGTGGTTTGCTCTGTGTCGAGTATGTCGAGGACTTCTACATCGTCCTGTCCAAATGTGAGTCGGATAAAGTCTTTTGGATAGGTCTGGATGAGATGTTTGGAGATGGTGTCATATTCGGCCATGTGGAATGCCCTGAGTCTGATGGGTGAATTTTATCAGACACAAAGCAAATATCGCGCCAACATCTCAGAATGGCGCGATAAATTATATGGACAGAAGCTCAAGTGCCCCTCATCATGCTTTTAATATGCTATATTGCGCCCTTAACTTGAATGTACGGATCGCCTTTGGAGGCACATGCAAACGGAACGCACCTGAATATAAAAGTGTACGTTTTGATCCATGAATGATGGGCTATCGTGAAAGATTTTTACATTAAAAAAATAGCGGTCTGCCGAGAATCGGCCTCCCGCGCTGTGCTCAATGGATTTTTTTATCTCATCCATACGTCCACTCACGTTGAAACCCCTGCTGTTCTGCAATTGACATGAGAGGTTTCAATGTTCTGTGATAGGCACATTTCAATTTTTCAAAATCCAGAGTGTCCTCGGGCTTATCAATATGCAAGTCGGTAATATAAGGCTCCACATCCTTTTCCCATTTGTTATTGCTAAAACTGTCTCGGGCGATAGATAGCGCAGCGCAGTAAGTCTCAGCTAAGCGGTCAATATATGTTTCCGATGGGAAATGATCACTTTTAGATCTATTTGCATGGGGATCAACGGGAATTAGATTCCACAACTGATTGTGCGCTACAAATTTCCAGGGCAAAAAATGATCCAAATCATAACTGTGATCCAGATTGTTTTCCGTGTAAATACACCGGATATCCGTTTCGTCAATAACAGTATCCCAGAATCTTCGCTGTGCATTGAGAGACTCCCTCCGATCTGGAGGAAACAATTTCCGCGTCACAGCAGGAATACCCGGATTGCGTCGCTGCATATAATCTGCCCAGTACCACAGTGTCCAACCCTCAAGAATTGTTAGATGTTGCTCTAAATAAGCGATCCAGTCTGGATGCAAAAAGATACATTGTCAATAGGTGGGATCAATTCCAAAGCTGAAGAAATTTTGTCCTGAGTACCAAATGAAAGTCTGAAAAAGACCTGTGGATACCAGGCAGTAACCAGCATCTCAATCTCTATATCTTTCAAAAGGATACCGTTATCAATCTCTAAATTTCTATCCTTTAGCAAAGTCAGTAGCGAAAAGAAAAAGAGATACTTGTATGAATTGGTCGTATGCCTGAATAATCCGCTCAGTGTCGCAATATCAAGTTGATCTGAATGTGGTAATTGCTGAGTCATAGGAGATCATTCCATTACAGATGTCAGACTTTACCACCCGTGCCAGAAGGCACTGCACTATTTTCTTTCGTGACGCGAATCAAAAATCGCAGTGCCTCATTCACAGACTCTGCATCTGGAAACACCTCGGCAACATCAGGCGCTAACTGGACAACGGATCTACCAAAGTGCTTGCGCTCAGGCCCAACTTTTCTCACCTGCAAGGCTCGCAAATCATACTCTGGCCGAAGTTCATCCTGTGTTGTTTTCTCATCCTTCCTCATAAGCTTGTCTCTCCTTGCGGGTTGTTTCTCTTGCATTAATCAAACGAATCACATCTTCGCGCTCAGCGTATGATACAATTAACAAACGACCGAGCTTTGATTGTCCGACGATAATATAACGATGCTCATCATAAGAGTGGTCGGGATCGTAGAAATCAACATAAAGTGCATCTTCAAAGACAGTTTTTGCTTCATCAAATGCCACACCGTGCTTTGACAGATTCGCGGCTGCTTTGTTCTCATCCCACTCAAATCCCATTGACATAAGCCTAAAACCCGATATATCAGAGAGATCGCTCCCTGCGCTTCAGCGATCAAAATTGTCATTTTAGTGTGTCGGACATTTCTACAATTCTATCAATGAGTGGGCGATAAGTCGAGTTGTGCAAATGTTCCTTGTACCATTCCGAAAATGTTCCTGCTTCTAAGTGTTCTTGAATCATTCGATTTTCTTCCAGTAATGTCCATAGATTATGGGTAGCTCGGTTACAACAGCCATAGATGCGGTTTGCTTTAAGACCATTTATCCCATATTGTTGACAGGCGGGACATTGACATTCTATCAATCTTTTCCATTCTTGTTGACTTGGCTTGCGTATTTTCCAATTACCAAGTTCAGCTACTGCACGATCTCCAATGCCCGTTAGGCACTAATCAATATACTCAAGGGGTTGAGATTCCACAAGTTGACAGGTATATCAATAAACGGCTAAAAAATAAAAGCCCGATGAATAACTGATCCACCGAGCTTTTTTTAATTTCACTATCCCAATCTACTCATGCCGCAACGCTTCCACAGGATTGGACAGCGCCGCGCGAAGGGCGTGAAAACTCACGGTAAACAACGCAATTGCCAATGCGACTGCGCCACTCAAAACAAATATCCACCACGAAAGATCCGTGCGATAGACAAACCCATCCAGCCAACTACGCATCGCAAAATACGCAACCGGCCAGGCAAACAGATTCGCAACCAAAACCATAATTGCAAATGTCCTACAAATCAGCATCACAATATTCGAAACACTCGCACCCAAAACCTTTCGCACCCCAATCTCTTTCACACGCTGCTCAACGGCAAATGCAGCAAGGCCAAAAAGGCCCATACACGCGAGCAAAATCGCCATCCCCGAAGAGAGCAATGTCAGCGCCTGCGCCCGTTGTTCTGCAGAATACATATATTCAAATTGCTGGTCCCACATCATATAATCAAACGGCTGATCTGCAGGAGCGAAACGCTTCCAGGTCTCTTCAAAAAAAGCGAGCGTCTCTTCCAGACCCTCGGTTTTGACGCGCGCGCCCAGATTGTAAAACTGCTGGTGTCGAATCGTCAGCGCAATAGGACCAATTTCCTCTCGTAGCGGACTGAAGTGAAAATCTTTCACCACGCCAATCACCGTCCCCTTTCGATTCCTCTCCCGATCAACCCACTCAAAAGACTTGCCAATAGGATCATCCCAACCGAGCCGCTCAACTGCTGTTTCATTGATGATAAAAGCCTTCGACGTGTCCGTGGAAAACGCAATCGGATCAAATTTGCGTCCTTCTACCAGTTCAATTTGAAACACATCGAGATAATCTTCATCAACCTCCAGAAGCGGCATGCGCCAGTCCGTGCCCTCGTGACCCTCTGCCCGAATGGTTCGGATAATACCCCCACTCCAACCAACCCGCCAGCGATAAGCCGTTGCCTCAAGCGCATTTGGATGGGCAAGGAATGCCTCTTTCACCGTAGCATAACGGGCAGCGAGCTTTTGACCCGGATCTAATTTCGTTTCCTGGTCGAGAACAAATATGGGCATGAGTACCATCTGCTCCATATTAAGACCCAGGTGCTTATTTTTAATATAATCGAGTTGCTGATAGATCACCCCCGTACTCGCAAGCAGGGTAATAGAAATTGCAAACTGCACGACCACCAACCCCTTTCGGATCCACTGCCCCCGAGAACCCGAGCGAAACGTCCCCTTTAGCGTCTCTGTGGGTTCATACGCCGAAAGAAAAAATGCGGGATAAATACCGGCAAATAGCCCGACGATTATGGCAATACCAATCAAAACAAATGCGAGTACAGGATCGCTCGACAAATTCAACTTGATCTGCTTGTAGAAAAACGCGTTAAACTCGGGAAGCACGAGTTCGACAGCACTAAGCGCGAGCACAAGCGCAATCAATGCCGTGAGAACAGACTCGCCCAAAAACTGACTCATCAGTTGTGAGCGATATGCACCAGACACCTTTCGCAAACCAACCTCGTGCGCTCTGCGAGCCGATTGCGCCGTCGTCAAATTTGTAAAATTAATACATCCAATCGCAAGCACCAGAACAGCAATAGCACCAAACTGATAAACGCGATCTATATCGCCGTACCAATCCAGATTGTAGTCCTGTCTCGAATAGAGATGAATGCGGTCGATAGGCTGGAGATGATACGCATTTGTACGCGCGATCTCTGCGCCCATATAGCGATCCATAAATTCGGGGAGCTTCGCGGACAGCACCTTTGGGTCAGCCCCTTCTCTCAACAGAAGATACGTATTGACTGGACGCCAACCATCGGTTGGTATCCAATCTTCCCAGAGATATTTCGCGCCTTCGGACGAGAAGCCACCTATTCCGATATAATCGATATAATCGGTTTCACCGTAGCGGCTGAGTGTAGAGTTGCGGGGCACATCTTTTAATACCGCTGTGATGATGCGCACGCCCCCGTGGTGCTTGCTTTCAGAGGTAATGGTCTTGCCAATCGGATCTTCGTCTCCAAATAACCGCTTTGCCCCTGATTCTGTTATAGCAATAGCATCGGGATTGGGAAATGCGGTTTCGAGATTGCCGCGCACAAATGGAAAATCGAAAATTTCAAACAACTCGGGATCGACAATACAGATACTCAGTGGAAACTTTTTGTCCCCCAGGCTTACGTCTATAAAATCGACCCATACGCGCACGGCTTTCTCCACATCGGGAAAATCTCGCTCAAGTGCCTCTGCCAGTGCGCCCGACGTATCGGGCAAATAATTCGACTGTCCCCCAGCCTTAGTCTCCCGCATCACGCGATAAATTCGATCTCCTTTTGCGTGCCAACTGTCAAAACTCAACTCGTCCTGAATATAGAGCACGATCAAAATGCATGTACTCAGACCAATGGCAAGCCCCAAAATATTGATCGCACTAAAAGTCTTTTGTCGCTTGAGATTTCTCAGCGCGATAATCAGGTAATTTCTAAACACGATAACTCTCTCCCGTTACAAGTAGAACGAACTAAAAACTATTAACCCATTAGACACTCCTGGTAAATAATGGGATGGAAAGTTTTCCGCCCCAAAAGACAGCAATTTCTGTGCCAAAATTCTCTTCTCTATGTTTTACAATTACTTATGAAAATTTGTGTCACAGACGTAGTTTAATAAGTGTCCGATTTTGATACAGTGGTGTCCGAAAATGAACACCTAAAATAAAAACAGGCACATTGTTTTGATTTCAATGTGCCTGCTGTATTATCCGTTTCAAACTACACAATATTCAAATAACCAACCGCTTCATCTCGTGCTTCTTGGCGAAATACACATTATTTCCCATCACAGGACCGGGGATTTGGAAAGCGTCTTCTTCCTCGTACAGAGGCGTAATAGCGCGACGGGATGGATCGAACGCATAAAAAGACGCCGTAGTAAAACCGTATAGCTTCCCATCTGGACCATTCTGAAGCCCCAGATCCAGAGGGCGACCATCTAAAGGAATCGCATAGAGAAAAGCCCGCGAAACCGGATCAAACGCAAACAGAACAGAACCCCCATCACCCAGAGCCGTACCGTACAGCACACCATCCTCACCGACAACAAGCGCATTAATCGCCGAAATCCGCCTATCCAGCGTACCCTCCCACACCTTCTCCTCCTGCTCATAATCCCACAAAAACAACACCGCCTGTGGAACCCGCGGACGGGTACCGGACCCCCCGTTAATCGTCGTCCCCACAGCGAGCAAATCCTGGCGAGACAGCCATGCCAGCGACCAGCAACTCGCCTCACCGGCAATATCCCGGTAAGACCCAAACTGCTCCGTACCCGGATCGAACCACGACAACGGACCACCCCACAAGCCGTAATCTGGAACAGACGCAATCCACACCCGCCCCATCGGACCCGTCACCATTGCACGAGGACGATAAGACACCTCATCTACACGCCCCAAATCACGCGGATTGCTATCAGCCGCCACCCCAAACTGATATGGACGCGAAGGATCATACACCGACAGCCTGGCACCGGGATAAGAACAAATATAGAGCTTTCCATCCAAATTCCCCATCGAATACGCCTCCCCAGTCGCCGTAGAACAAACGCCCAGATCCGTCATCTCGCCCGAAGAAGGTACATACCGGAACAAATGCAACGGCAGAATACTCGACCCGTAAATATTGTCATCCGGACCGCGATGCACCAAAAACAACTCACTCCCCGCCGACTTGTATGCAATAGGCAATTGCCTCGTCACACCCGTATCAGGCTGTGTAATGCCAACCACGCGGTACATCTGCGTATCCCGATCGGCAAAATCAACAAACGCCCCATCGGACATCGTCGGCAGCGGTTCCGGCTCGGGAAGCGTATCCACCCGAACCGCCTCAAAATCCGCCAGACGAAAATTGCCCTCAGACGACGCAATATAAAGCGACCCATCGGACGCCCGCATCAACGCCGACGCCCCACCATCCTCCTTTGACACAACCGGACCCACCGGCTTATGAACACCCGTCCTCGGATCGAGCACCACCACATGGGGCCGCGTCATCTTAATATCGCACGCAATCGTCCCATCCGGCGCACACATCGGATAACAATACATATCCGTCTCATCCATCCGCCCGTACCGCACAAACACACCCGTCCTCGGATCGTAACTCGTCAACCCTGCCGAACCATAACACCCGATCCACAGCACCCCCTGGGCATCCTCATCAATACGGCAGGGAAACGTATCGTCCGGCAAATTAATCGCCCCCAAATGATCCAAACGCCCCGCCTTTGGATCATAGCAAAACAAACACCCCGCGTACGCCGCCCCAATATAAATCACACCACTCCGACTCAGCAGCGTCGCCGTCGGATAATGCGCCGAAGGCAGCGTCGCCGTCACCTGATCCGTCTCACCCGTAACCGGATCGATCTTCACAACCATAAAACCATCTGCCTGCTGACCCATCACAGCCACCAGACAATCGCGACCCTCTGCGTCCAGTGCCGGAAAAATACGCACCCAATTCACACTGCGGACCGGCACGCCAAGAGTATGAACAGAAGACATATCTACACCCCAAAAAAATGGGATGACCCGTTCCTGGATCATCCCACAACAATCAAAACTGATATTCCCGCTTAGTCCTCGGCTTTTTCGGTTGACTGGGCGAGGGCAAAGACTGCGGACTCGAAGTATGTACAGGACAAGGGCGTTTAGGCTCTGTCCCCGGCTTAAACACCTCCGTATAGCGCTTAGAACAATAAATAGACGCCACCTGGTATGTCTCCCCACAAACCTCCACCTGTGGAATATCCTCGGGCAACACAAAATCTTCAACCGGCAGCCCAAGAACAGTATGCGCGCGCCTCATAAACTCCGCCCAAATCGGCAACGCCACAGCCGCGCCCGACATACGGCTCCCCATCGACACCTTGGAATCAAACCCCACCCAAACCCCACACACAATCTGCGGCGTAAACCCGATAAACCACGCATCGGCATACTCCTGCGTCGTACCCGTCTTCCCGGCTGCTGGACGGCGAAAACCAAAAGCCGTGCGCGCAATCCGCCCTGTCCCGGTCAAAACCGCGTAATTTTCACCCGCCCGCATATCCAGAATCGACTGCATAAGATTCACCGTCACAGCCGCAGACTCTTCGCTCAACACAACTTCTTCGCGCCCCTGCACATTTTCCTCGAGTACATTCCCATTCTTATCCTCAATCTTCAAAATCGACATCGGCGTCACCCGAATACCCTTATTCGCCAGCGTCCCATAAGCCGACACCAACTCCAGCAACTTGACCTCACTCGTCCCCATCCCCAAAGACAAAACCGGTTGAACCTGCGAATCGATCCCCATCCTCATAGCGTAATCCACCACCGTCTGCGGACCCACCTTCTCCAACACCTGAGTCGTCACCACATTGCGAGAACCGGCAAGCCCCTCGCGCATCGTCATCCACCCCAAAAATTTTCGGTCGTAATTCTCCGGTTGCCAATACGTCCCGTCGTACATCTTAATCGACACAGCCGTATCGGGCAACCGCCAGGTGGCCGTATAGCCCTTATCAACCGCAGCCGTATAAATAAAAGGCTTAAAAGCAGACCCCGGCTGCCTCAAAGCCTGCGTTGCACGGTTAAACTTACTCTCCTCAAAATTGCGCCCGCCCACCATCGCCAGAACATGTCCCGTATGCGGATCCAGCGCCACCAGCGCCCCCTGCAACACCAGATTTTCCAGCGTATCCTGATGCGTCTTAATCTTCGCAAAAAATGCCGCACCCGGGGGATTGCGCTTCCAATTGGCAGCCACGCGATCTTTTATCCGCTCCATCAAATTTTGCGACACCACATCCTCTGCAATCTCCTGTAACCGACTATCCAGCGTCGTCGTAACAGTCGCGCCATCGTAAAGCACACTCAGCCCATAGGTATATTCCAAATACTTGCGAATATCCTCTGTAAAATAGGGCGCCTCTCCCGTCTCTTCTCGGACCTCCTTCAAAACAATCGGACGCTGAGCAACCGAATCGTATTCTGCCGCCGTAATCTTGCCCAACCCCCGCATATTGTACAGCACCACATTATTGCGCCTATCCAGCGCGCGCGCGGGGTGGTAAATCGGCGAATAGGGCGTCGGCCCCTTCAAAAGCCCGACCAACAACGCCCCCTCATCCAGCGTCAATCTTTCCACATCCTTCCCAAAAAAACGACGCGCAGCAGTTTGAATACCGTAAGCACTATTGCCGAAATACATCTGATTAAAATACATCGTAATAATCTCGCGCTTGGTATAAGTGCGCTCCAAAAGCACGGCAGTCATCTGCTCCTGAATTTTACGTGTCCACGTAGGATCCAGCGTCAAAAAAATATTCCGCGCCAATTGTTGCGTCAGCGTACTCGCACCGTGCCCCTTCAAAGTACCCGACGTATAAACATTGCGGAACACCACGCGGATAATATCGGGAACACTCACACCCCAGTGCCTCCAAAAACGCTGATCCTCCGTAACAATCAAAGCGTCAATCACAGCACTCGGCAACTGCTCAAACGCAATGGGATCGCGCCTCTGCACCCAGAACTTCTTCAACTCCACCCCATCTCGAGAAAAAATATTAGTCGTCTGCGCAGGATCCACATCCTCTAACTTATCAAAAGACGGCAAACCATCCTTGTACGCGTAAATCGCTGCAAAAGCAATGCCCAAATACCCCACCGCACAAATCACACAATAAATCGCCATACGGGAAAGATGGGGACTTATCCAATAGATTATCCGATCGATATAGGGTCTTATCTTATCTATCTTGATCATCCTATTATTCTGCTCCTGTGGGTAGAAGGGCGGGGCATCCTGATCATCCTTGCATCCTGTTAATCCTGATCTATTCCGGGTAAAGCCACGGCACGCGGCTGATGAGATAATCGCGTTGTTCCTCCATCATCACCTCAATCACAGTAGGACCTTCCAGCCCCAGGGTATCGGCAAAAACCGCTTCAAAACGGTCGGGATCATCCACGCGGACACCCCGCGCACCCAGAGACCGCGCCAAATCTGCAAGACGAGGCGTCTTCATATCCGTATCGATCACCCGACCATTAAAAGCCTTTGCCTGAGCGCCGCGAATCGCCGAAAGACTGCCATCATTAGAAACAACCGAAACCGTCTCAACACCGTGTTCGGCCGCAGTAGCGAGTTCGCTCGCCGTCATCTGAAACCCACCATCGCCACAAAACGCGACAACCTGCTGGTCTGGACACGCGAGCTTCGCGCCAATAGCAGCGGGAACCGCAAACCCCAGCGTAACCGAATGACTGGGATAGAGAAACGTGCGCGGCAGAGTAATCGGATACTCGTCAAATGCGCGATACCCAATAGACGTAACATCCACCACAATAATCGCATCATCGGGAAGCGACTTGCGCGTAACCCCCATAATGGGCACTGGCGCGCGGTTAGCCCCGGCCTCGATCCGCGTGCGATCGACAAAATCACCCCAATCCGCTGTATAATCACCCGCCACCTCGGCAAGCTGGGGAATCGCCAGCGCCAGATCACCCGCAACACCCGCCTCAATCGGATACTCGCGTCCAAGCTCTCGCGAATCGGGATCGAGTTGAACCTTGCGATCCGGCAAAGGCAGCGACCAACTCCGCGTATCGATCTGCGTAAAGCGACAACCAATCGCGAGAAGCAAATCCGCGCGACCGAGAACAGTCTTACCCGCCTGTGCCGAACAATGCCCCACAGTCAGAGAATGTCCATCTGGCATAACCCCCTTCCCCAAACGGGTATAAACAACGGGAATATCGAGACCCTCTGCAAGAGAACGGAGCGCATCGGTGGCATCGGCGTGAATAACCGCGCTACCCGCGAGAATAGCCGGGCATTTGGCTGTACGAAGCACCTCAGCCACACGATCAATATCCGCGCTATTGGGACACAGGCAATCCCCCTCAACCAGCGGTGGAATATCCGCCATACCTTCCTCTGCGGCAACATCCGTCGGCAATTCAATAACCGCAGGCCCGGGACGCGGAGCGCGCAGTGCCTTGAACGCACCAACAACCGCATCGGGAATTTCAGCAACAGACCTGGGCCGCGCAAAAAAGTGCGTAATCGACTTAAAAAAAGACGCTTGATCCAGACCGTGAAAGCACTTGGCGCGATCCCGCCCATCAAAAGCCACCTCTGTCCCCCCGGTAATCAACAGCACGGGAACGCAATCCGTATGGGCATCCACCAGACCCGTAGAAGCATTTGTCGAGCCTGGACCCGGAACAGTAAGCGCGACACCAACGCGCCCAGACGCGCGCGCATACCCATTCGCAATCAAAGTCGCGCCCTGTTCGTGACGGATAAGCAAATGGCGAATACCACCAGCGCGTAGCACCGCATCGTAAAGATGAATATTCTGATTGCCTGGCATACCCGTAAGCGTATCAACACCCTGCGCTTTCAGACTCTGGATAAGTACATCAGCACCAGTCATAAAAAATTCCTTTCACCTCACAAAAAGATCGAAATATTCTACAGCAGTCTTATCCCATGTAAACCCAGAACGCACATAATCGCGGGCTTCGCGTTCTATTTCTTCGCGCTCTGTTGCGGGCAATTGAAAAAAAGCGTGAATCTGATCGACAAACGCCTGATAATCATTCGGCGGAATCAGATACCCCCCCCGGCTAACACTCTCCGTAAGTGCATCCACAGCAAAAGCAACCACAGGCGTGCCATCGTGCATACATTCGAGATGGGTAATGCCAAACCCTTCCACATCGTTGGGATAGGGCACATTGGGCATAAGAAAAAGATCTGCTTCACCTCTAATAAACCCCAATTCTTCATCGCTCAGATAAAGCAACAACACCCGATCTCGAAGACCATTCTCTTCCCAAATCTCGCGAATGCGCTCGGCATCTGGACCCGAACCGCTAATAATCAGCACGATATCTCGATCGAGCAAAGGCACGCCGTATTCCAAAAATTTGGCCACGCCTTTTCGGGGCACCTGCCTGCCGAAATTCAGAACAATTTTGTCCCGTCCAAATTGAACACCGTGTTCAGCCTCAAATCGCGCTTTGAGAGCCTCGCGTTGCGCCCTATGAATACTGGGCGGATCGATACCGAGATAAATAATATCAATTTTTTCAGCGGGCACACCAGCCTGAATGGTAAGATCCCTGGTAATTTGGCTGATAACAGCTACCCTGTCACAAAACGAAACACCAAAGCGCATCATGCGGCTAAATATCGGATTGGAAAACGTCATCTCCAAACCGTAAATCGTCACCACAAAACGCATGCGCGTAAACAACCTCAGAAACGGCGCAATAGAACAAATCACGCCATCGCTAAAATAAATCGCATCAACCCGCCTGAAAAGAACACAAAAAAAAGAAACAAACAACGCATAAGGCACGAACCAGACCAAATGCAAAAGCGAATCTCTACCCAGTGCGACCAATTTAACCGAACACATCTCAATCAAACGATGATAGAGATTATAACAATGCGTCTGAATACCCCCCACACTGGGCGGATAGCGACGCGCGAGAAAAAGGATGCGAAAGTTGTTTTTAGAAGACATAACTATGCAATATCCGCCTGCTCACTACGCTGAATCAATTCTCTTTCCGCCTGTTCGCGGTCCGCTGCGTTTTCAAGCGGAATAACAGTCGCGCCAGGACGGGGTTTGGGATACAAAATGCGACTGGCACCGGCCTGTTTCATCGCCTCGACAACCGGTTTTATGTCGCACGCAAGCGCGATAATAGTTCCGCCACCCCCTGCGCCAGCGAGCTTCGCGCCCAGTGCGCCACCATCCAACGCAGCCTGAATCAGCCGCTCATTTTCCGGACCCGATCCTCCCAAATCGCGCTGAATCTCGTGGTTCTCAATCATCAGCGCGCCCAGATGCCCCCAATCTTTGGCGAGAATCGCGCGTTTGCCCATACGCGCCAGATGGGCAATCCGCAAATAACAACGCCTAACCTCTCGGTCGCCCTCCAACCAGCGCTCTCGAATCGGCAGATGAACAGTACCCGACGAGCGCTGGACACCCGTATGCCCCAACACAAAGGGATAATCCCCAACGTATTCGTGGAGCGGCTCAATCGTAGCATAAGGTTCATCGCCAAACGCGCGGTAAAACTGCTTACCATTGAAATCCATATAATTCAAACCGCCAAACATGCACATATACGCATCTTGATACCCGCATAAAGCCATATAGTTCAACTCGATATGCCGCGCCATCTCAGCACAAAAAAAAGGATGCTCGTCGCGTCCCAGAAATGCAAAAATCGCATTGAGAATAGACACACTCATAGCCGACGAACTGGAAAGCCCGGCGGCAAAGGGCACATTGCACGCCCAGCGCAGAGAAAATTTCGCACTACCGAGATCCAGAAAATGGACGATAGCCTTCGCCACATCGAAATAACCGCCATCCGGATACAGATCCTCCGGGCGATGCACTTCAAAGCGCTGCCCGGCAACTTCAAAACTGAGCACATCAGACGGCTCAATCAGAACCGCGGCGCGTTCCTGCGTTGAACACGAAATAACGCTACCGCCGTACATATCGGTGGGATTCCCAATAATGCCACAGCGCCCTGGGGCAGTGGAAAAAAACGCAGAGGTCATTAGAATTGTCTCAGGCGCTTTTGCAGGTACTGGCGGAGAAGGTACCCATAGCGCTGATCGAAAAGGGCAAAATCGATAAAGGATTTGAAATACGATTCAAAATCGCCGATATCATAGCGCAACTCTTCGGGATACAACTTGATACAGCGGACAGAGTGTCCCATTTTAATAAGCGTCGCAATCGCATCTGTAAGCTCGAGCTTGCCCCTGTAACTGGGAGATGTGCGTTTGAGAGCAGTAAAAATTTCGGGATTAAAAATATAACGCGCGGCCACGCCGAGATTACTCGGTGCATTTTCCGGAGCGGGCTTCTCCACAATATGTGCGATTTCAAAATCGTCTTCAGGCTCGCCGTTCACAGGCTCGACAATACCGTACTGGTTCTCTTCGCCCCCGGGCACTTCAACAACCGCAATAGTACAACCGGACCCATGTTCGCAGTGCGATTTGATCATCCGCCGCAATAGACCCGCATGATTGCCCGACTTGATAATCGTATCGCCAAACGCGACCACAAATGGCTCGCCGCCAACAAAGTCCTCAGCCCTGCTAATAGCATCTCCTATCCCCGCGGGCGTGATATGACCGGAAGGGATAATTTGTCGCGTATAGAAAAACTTTACCCCTTCTCTTTCATAATCGAACTCATCGAGTGTGTGATCACTCTCCGAGAGATAATTCTGCAATTCCGGATCCCGATCAAAATGATCTTCTATCGTACGCTTATCCTTTCCCGTCACAAAGAGTATCTTCTTTAACCCCTGCTCAATCATCTCTTCAACCACATACTGAACCACGGGTTTTCGTCCCACGGGCAACATCTCTTTGGGCTGAGATTTGGTCGCAGGCAACAGACTCGTCCCCAAACCGGCAACCGGAATAACGACTTTTTCAATCTCCATAGCGCGATGCTCCTCCAAATGCCAAACGCTTGACAGAGTGCAATTTGTCCTTTAGAATATCAGTAAAAAATAACAGGAGAAACTTGTAGAACGCAAGGTAAAAGAGTTTCATCATGTTAAACAAACAAATAACAGACTCCCGCGCTTGGACTGCTGATACAATTGATGCGTCTTCTGAATGGTATTACCCCCTGTCTGAAAGCTATTTATCTACGCTCGACAGCGGAGTCCGAAAACATGCGGGCGCAATATCTGATCTACGCGTTCCCGACACCATTGCCTGTGCGCCGTGTCTCCAGCCTGTCTCAGAGGTATTGCAAACCGGACGCGGATTTGCCATCATCGAGCGCTTACCCGTAGAATATTACACGCGGGACCAGGCGCGAGCCGCATATTGGATGATCGGACAGTGTTTGGGCGTACCCTTTGAACAAAATATCGAAGGCACGCTACTATACGACGTACGGGACACCGGGCGAGATGTAAAATCGGGCGCGCGTTTTTCTGTAACCAATGCAGAAAGTTCGTTTCACACAGATGGCGCATTCGGAACGCAAGTACCCGAAATAGTCGGCCTGTTATGCATCAAAACCGCGCGGTCAGGTGGGCGCAGTCAACTGATCAGTGCCTGTGCAGTACACAATATATTACACCAACAAGCACCCAATGTTCTAAACGCCCTCTACTCATCTTTCTATTTTGACCGACGGGGGCAATTTCTCCCGGGCGAAGCACCTGTAAAAAAGACCCCTGTGTTTTCCTGGGATAAACAAACACTGATCATGCGCTACCTGCATTATTATATCCAGGTGGGACATCGAGAAGCAGATGTACCACTCACATCAGAACAAGAGCGCGCACTACAAGCCGTTGAAGATATATTAAATCATCCCAAAATGTGCGTGGAATTCGATCTCGCGCCCGGGCAAATGCTATTTACCAACAACAATTGGATCCTGCACAATCGAACGGCATTCGAAGACCATCCAGGCCCAGACCAAAGACGGCATTACGTGCGACTGTGGTTGATGCAAAAGGACAACGTTGATGGCTGAATTGAGAACCGCGATTGAAGACCGCAAAAGCCGGTGGCAGATCAGTCTGTTATTGGGCGAACAGGCTGTCAGTGGTCTCGGTGTGGTAAAAAAACACATGCAAATCGATTCTGCTGTTGTGAAAATGGGTGGCATTGCCGGTGTATGGACGGATTCCAATCATCGCAGGAAAGGATATGCCAGTCAGGCCATGTGGGAATCGATTGCACTGATGGAGCGCCAGGACTGCGACATGAGCATTTTGTTTGGCATTGACGATTTTTACCATCGATATGGGTATGCCGTGGTATTTGCCAATCAGTCTATGTGGTTAAAAACATCGCAATTATCGTCGCTGAACGGCCCTTTGAAAGCGCGGAGAGGGCGCAGGGCTGATCACGAGGCAATGCGCCGATTGTACAGAAATTACAATGCCGCGCGCTCAGGCATGGACGCACGTCAAAAGAACTGGGAGCCAAGATGGTATATGCCAAATCTGGGCAAAGATACGGTTCGCCGTGCGGGAAAATTTCTGGTAGTGTGTGACGCTCGGGACCGGGTGCGTGGATATGCGGTTTACGACATACAGGCGGGGCGCACCGTGGTAACAGAAGTGTGCGGAAAGGACCGCGAAGCACTTGCCTCTATTGGAAAGACCATCGCAAGACGAGCAAAACGTGCAGGCGCTGAAGAAGTACTCTTTCATCTGCCTTGCGATGATCCATTTATCTCGCTGTGCATACCCTTGGGATGTTCGTGTTTGATCGCGTATCCATTTAATCAAAGCGCAATGGGACGCATTATCCATCTGAATCGTCTGATAAAAAAATTGCTGCCCGTATTCCAAAAACGATGGGCGCACTCAGAATTGAATTGGACAGGTGAATTTGCCATTGATACAGACATTGGGCGCGTGGGCTTCGAGATTTCCGGGTCGGATATTGTCATGGCCGATATTGGTAGCCGTGCCCAGGTGTCAATGCCTCAAATGGCGTTGACCCAACTGGTAATGGGGTATCGACAGGTAGTAGATATTGCTTATAATGATGGAATAAAAATACCCAGACAACTGCTACCTGTGCTGGATATCCTGTTTCCCAAAGGCAATCCGTATATGTGGTGGACAGATCGCTTTTAGTTAAGAAAGGAGAAAATAATGTCATCCTTCACAGTTGGCCTACTCAGCCCCGGCGACATGGGACACGTCGTTGGACAAGTGGCAATCGCCTCTGGTGCTCGGGTAATAACCTGCCTGAATGGCCGCAGTGAGCGCACGCGCAAACTCGCAGAAATAGCGGGAATCGAAGACGTACCCACATATTCCGCTCTCGTGCACGAAGCTTCACTCGTAATATGCATTCTCGTCCCCGCAGCATCAGAATCGGTAGCCACGCGCGTGGCTGACGCCCTGAAAGAAACGAATGAACAAATTGTATATACCGACTGCAATGCAATAGCCCCGGCAACAACCGTGCGCATTGGTAAAACAATTGAAAACGCGGGCAGTGTATTTGTCGATGCCGGTATTATCGGCGGACCGCCGCGCCAGCCTGGGGGCACGCGGTTTTACTGTTCGGGACCAGACACATCGGGCTTTGAAAAACTGAACAATTACGGGCTGGACGTGCGAAAAGTCGGCGATGAAATCGGACAGGCGTCGGGCTTGAAAATGTGCTATGCCGCGCAGACCAAAGGGACGACCGCGCTACAAACGGAACTGCTCATCGCCGCGCGGCGCATGGGCCTGTACGAAGGATTGATCGCAGAGTGGGAAATGAGTCAGAAAGACCGGTTGGCGGGCATGGAGCGGGGCTTGCCGGGAATGCCGACCAAAGCAAAGCGGTGGATAGGTGAAATGGAAGAAATCGCCAAAACCTTCGGCGATTTGGGACTCACGCCCAAAATATACGAAGGCGCCGCAGACATGTACCGACTCGTCAGCGAAACACCACTTGCAGACGAAGCACCTGAAACGCGAGACAGAAGCCGAACACTTGCGCAAGTCATCGATATCTTTGCCGAGCAATCAAAAAGTAAATAGATTTAAAGACTATTAATCACAGACAGTTCATCACCGTGACGCAAAATACTCCCCTTTTCTATACTTAATGGGAAAGGGGTTTATTTTTTATAAACATATGCCCAATGGTAAATTGACTTTTCGATTGTGACAAGCTATATTACGCGTTCTAAAAAATAATGGGTAAATTTAAACCAGGAGATGTAAGTGAAAGCAGCGCAAATCGTCGCACCCAGACACATTGTGGTCGTCGAAACAGACGAACCACAACTCCTGGGTGCCGGGCAAGTAAAAATCCAACTGGAACGGGCGTGTCTTTGCGGTTCAGACGTGCCGTTATGGGATTACGATCACAACGAACTGGCAGAAAGGGCGCGACTCAACCCGCGCAAAGCAAAACGCGCACCATTTGTCGATTACGTCAATGGGGATCCATATCCCCTGCGCGTCGGCCTCTCGATTCACGAATGCCTGGGCACAGTCGTTGAATCGACATCTGATCAATTTCAAACCGGCGATTTTGTCCTTGCACTACCCGACGCACAAAAGGGACTGTGCGAATATATCTGCGCCCCCGATAGCCGAACCATTCCACTGCCCAAAGGGGCTGTACCCGACGAACAAATTCTGATGACACAGCCCCTGGGCACAGTCGTATGGGCGTGTCAAAAACTCGGCAACATCGTCGATAGTGACGTGGCAATTGTCGGACAAGGCCCTATGGGACTGATGTTCACGCGCATGCTGGCCAATTTGGGCGCGCGAACCGTAATTGGACTCGACAAATTGGATTACCGCTTACACACTGCAAAAAAAATGCACGCAACCCATACCGTCAACGTCGAGAAAGACAATCCTGTGGAAGCCATCCGCGAGATCACAAACGGCAAAATGGCGGACCTGGTAATCGAAGCAGTCGGTCACCAGACAAAAACGCTCAATTCGTGCATGAAACTCGTGCACCACATGGGCACACTGCTGTGCTTTGGCGTACCCGATGATGCGTATTACCCATTTGCATATCCCGAATTTTTCAGATTAAATCTCAACCTGATCTCCACAGTTGGTCCCAATGTGGTGCCCAATTTTTCTCTTGCCCGCGACCTGATCGCACAAGGACGTGTTGACATGGCACCTCTGGTAACGCATGTATTGCCCTTTGAAGAGATTCAGCACGGATATGAGCTGTTCACCGATCGCCTCAATGGGGCCATTAAAGTGGTTATCGATTACAATTCGCTGCGAACCTGACCAGCGGGACAACTTTGACAAATACAAAAGGGGGGTTTTGCCTGTGGCAGCAATGTTTGAATACGGCGCAGTGGTAGGACAACCCGAATCTGATTCTGCGGCTGTAAACATATTGAGAAAGGGTGGCAACGCAGTCGATGCCGCTGTAACAGCGGCATTCCTCGCCTGTGTTTTGGCACCTAAATCGTGCGGCATTGGCGGTTATGGCGGCGCGATGACCGCCTATATTGGCGACGAAGTCGTCTGCATTGACTTTAACACAGTCGCGCCCAAAGAGGCCCATGACAGAATGTTTCGCGTAACGCGCTCCGACGGGCGATTTGGTTCTGCTGTCAGCGGTTATGCCAATTCAATCGGTTATAAAGCCATATCCGTACCCGGCGTACTGGCAGGTCTTGCTCTGGCCCTGGAAAAATTTGGCAAAATGCCACTATCTGAAGTACTCGCACCTGCTATTCGCGCATGTGAAAGCGGATTTCGGGTATCGGCAAACTACGCTACGGGTGTTGCCCAAAGCGAAGCGCGCATTCGCGAGTTCCCAGAAACAACCCGCTTATTGATGATCAGCGGCGAAGTGCCCAAAAGCGGCGACCGTGCACAAAACCCCTATTTGGGCAGAATGCTCAGTCAGGTTGCAGACAAAGGCGTACGTGAATTTTATGAGGGACGCATCGCAGAGCGCATTGTCAAACACATTCAGGATAATGGTGGGATTTTATCGCGAGATGATCTGGCAAATTACGAAGCTCAGGTCGTTGACCCTGTACAAACGGCTTGCATGGAATACGATGTGTACAGCTCGCCCCTTTGCAGTGCTGGATTGAGCCTGGCACAAATGTGTGCCATAGCCGACGAAGCCGAATTAGACCTCTACGCGCGAGACTCCGCCCGGTTGGCCCATGGCATGGTCGAAATCATTCGCGCAGCCTGGATGGACCGATACCGGCATTTTGGCGATCCAAAGCAAATACATGTAGATACAGATATGCTGATGTCGGATATCAATATCGGTGCAAATGCCAAAGAAATTGCCACATATATTGCCGAAGGAAAACGCGGACAATCGCTGCTGCGGCCATTTTATACGGGCGGCACGACGCATATTTGCACAATAGACGCGCAAAGCAACATGGTCGCCCTGACCCTCACGCACGGACCGGGCTATGGGTCTTTTGTAACAATTCCCCGCATGGGCTTGTTGATGAATGCGGGCATGTCGCGGTTTGACCCCGGCTCCGGCTTAAAAAATTCAATTGCCCCCGGCAGAGCACCCATCATGAACATGAGCCCAACCATCGTGTTGCAAGATGGCGAACCCGTCCTGACTGTGGGCGCGTCCGGCGGAACGCGCATCCCATCGTCTGTCTTTCAGGTTTTGGCGCGAAGGCTGGTGCTCGACGAAGACCCCGAATGGTCCATCGCAGCCCCTCGAGTACATTCAGAGGGCAATGAATGGGTAAGCATAGAAGAAGAATTCGGCGAAGCCGCGCCAGATTATCTGAGTTCAGTCGGATACAAATTAAACAAAAAGGGCGCGGCTGCCGCCCGTGTTCGGATGATTGAGATTGTGGAAGAAGGATTGCTGGCCCTGTACGATCCGCGCATGAAGGCGCGAGAAAAAGGGTATTAAATGTAGGTGGCGGTTTCAAACCGCCACCTACCCCACGTCTCACCTTTTTAACTGGAGATAAATCAAATGGAGAGATATCCTTTTGGTAGCGGGCGTCCCGATCCGTCATCGTTTCCCAAGCGGGAATTGGCCGAAGCCGCCATGCGTATATTGCCCGAAATGGGTAATGAACTGGCACTTTATCCCGGCACATTGGGATATCAACCGATGCGACAGGTCCTGGCCGATCGCTTGTTGCGACGCGAAGGAATCGCCCCTCCCGTAGAAGAAATTGCATTGACCAATGGCTCAATGCAGCCTGTAACCTTGATGGCGCAGATGTTTATCGATCAGCCCGGCGATGGCGTCGTCATGGAGGAATTTTGCTATTCCGGCACAATTGGCGCGTATAACAAAGAAGGCGCGGAATTGGTGAGCATTCCCGTGGATGAACACGGCATGCGGATGGACGCGCTATCCGACGAATTAAAAAAACGAGGCGCCAACGGGAAACTGCCCAAATTCATTTATGTACTCGCAACATTCCAAAATCCCACGGGTGCGATCATGCCCCTCGAACGGCGAAAAGAACTGTTGCAAATTGCCGCACAGTACGAGATCCCCGTCGTCGAAGACCACTGTTATGCCGACACGGTGTACGAAGACGATTATTACGTCCCGTCACTATACACCCTGCCAGCGGAAGTGCCCGTAGTACATATTGAATCCCTCTCCAAAATTCTGGGTCCAGGTGTGCGCCTGGGGTGCTTTTTTACCAAACAACCCCTCCTGGGCAAAATTTTGCAAATTCGTCGAGACGGCGGCACGAGTTCGCTGGCCGCAGCCATTGTGTACGAATACTTCCGCGAACACCTGTGGACCCATGTCAATCACATCAACGCAATCGTAAAAGAAAAGCGCGATTTGATGTTTGAAATGCTGGGACAATCTCCCGATGCTTTTGAATGGTTCAGCCGTCCCAAAGGCGGGTTATTTATCTGGGTCAAATTGCCCGATGCCACCGATGTGATCGAATGCGAACAAATAGCCGAATCCCGCGGGATCGACTACGCCACCGGCAAGGCGTTTCACGTACACCACGACGACGTGCCCTACCTGCGCCTCGCATTTGGCTACGCATCACTCGCACAAATCCGAGAAGGCATACCCAAACTGGCAGAATGTGTCATGGCGGCACAAAAATAAAAACAGGAGTTCTATGTGAACGCACCACCAATTCCAGAACGTCCCCCCATCCCGGGCGTCAGACACATTGTTGCAATCGCCAGTGGCAAAGGCGGCGTGGGCAAAACCACGACCGCGTCAAATCTGGCTGTGGCAATGGCACAATCGGGACACGCGGTGGGATTGATGGATGCGGATATTTACGGACCCAATGTACCGATCATGATGGGCAGCAAAGCGCAGCCGCAAATGACACCGGAACAAAAAATTGAACCACTTGAGCTGTACGGTGTAAAAATGGTATCACTGGGATTGATCGCGGGCGATGGTGTCCCCATCATCTGGCGCGGACCGATGTTGGCCAAAATGGTCACACAATTCGTGCGCGACGTGGCCTGGGCACCGCTCGATTGCCTGGTCATCGACTTGCCCCCAGGCACCGGCGATGTGCAACTGACCCTGACCCAATCGACCCCATTGGATGGCGCTGTCATCGTAACGACACCCCCTCTGGTCGCCCTGGAAGATGTGCGGCGCGGCGTCGAAATGTTTCACACCGTTGAAGTGCCCGTACTGGGTGTAATCGAAAACATGAGCACTTATATATGTAGCAAATGCGGCACAGAAACGCCGATCTTTGGTCAGGGAGGTGGCGAGCGCACAGCAAAAGCCTATCGCGTGCCATTTTTGGGCGCGATTCCCCTGCACCTACAGGTACAAATGGGGAGTGACACGGGAGAACCAATAGTAGCCTCTGAACCCGACTCGCCTCTAACAAAGATATACCGCGACATCGCCGATAGCATCTGGCGATCTCTGGAGATGTAAAAACTGCATCCACAATCGCGTATCACAAAAAGGCGATCATCATGCGGGCGCCTTTTTTATTTCTCCCTTGAAAACTATACACCCGTTCAGTATATTTAATGCGGATTTCCGAAACCAGTCTTCCCACTGGTGCGTCAAAGGTCTTGTAGAATTCAGGCATATTCTAACCCGTGAGGATAAATGATGTTGCAACGTATATCGGTTATACTCGGAATTCTAATTCTTCTCTGGGCGCTTTCGGGGTGCAGTGAGGAAGCCACTGCTGACAAAGCATCTGCTGATAGCAAGGCAAAGACCAGTTCGACCAAGGCTGATTCTGCCAAAGCTGATTCTGCCAAAGTTGCCGCAAAGCAGAAGCGAACCAAACAACAGAATCCAAAGGCCAAAACCCAACCAAATCCCAGGCGCAAAAATCAAAAACCGAGAGTCGCCGAAGGAGTCCCCGTAAAAGTATCCGTCGTGGGAACGGGTAAAATCTCCCAACATGTGCTCTACAGTGCCACAGTAGAAGCCGAAGAAACCATCGATATTTACGCACGAGGCTCCGGATTGGTGCGGCGCGTACTGATCGAAGAAGGGGAGCGTGTGCGCGAGGGCCAGGTACTGATCGAACTGGTTGACGACGAATTAAAACTCAACGAAGCCGAGGCGAAATTGGCGTATCAAAAGCTGGAAAGCCAGCTCAGGCGAAAAGAAGAGTTATTTAATCGACAACTTTTGGCAAAAGAAGAATACGAAGACCTCAAAATCAATGTTGAACAGAGCAAAATTCGGTGGGAACGCGCCCGATTATCCCTCGATTACGCGCGCGTGCGCGCGCCAGTAAGCGGCGTCATATCACAACGCTCGGTCAAGTTAGGCGACCGCATCGGTGCCAGCACAAAACTCTACGAAATGGTCAACTTGAGTCGCTTGATCGCTTATGTACACGTGCCGGGACAGGGCATGCACAATTTAGCGGTTGGACAGCCCGCACTCATAACAACAGATTTCTTACCCGGTACAAAATTTGACGGAAAGATATTGCGTATTAGTCCAGTCGTCGATCCCGGATCGGGCACTTTTAAGGTAACCCTAGAACTGAAATCAAAGAATCGGCTGCTGCGGCCCGGCATGTTTGTCAATGCACACATCGTCACGGCGACCCACCCACATGCTGTCCTCGTACCCAAGCGGGCTGTGGTGTACGACGATGGCATGCCGCATGTATTCGTCGTATCGGACAGCACAGTCAGTAAAGTGCGCTTTGAAATGGGCTTTGACGACACCGAATTTGTCGAAGTACTCGCGGGTGTAAAAAAAGGCGACCAGATCGTAGTGGTAGGGCAAAATGGTCTGAAAAATAAAGCCAAAGTGCGAATCATCGAAGGCGAAGGATTGCGCATTCCCGCGAAGCCCGACTCAACTGGAGAACAGGCAGAAAAGACGTGATGAGGGATCTTTTGTTTGCTTGTTGTATAAAAATAGCGAATCGCAGACCTTAATATGTGGGCGGTTCGCTGATTTTTTTTGCGGAGCGATACATGGAGAACAATATGGGATCGGAAGTTCGGGAAAATATAAAACGGGATTTTTCTCGCACATTTGAGATTACAACCCGGCGACCCGTAGCGATTTTTATGGTCGTCCTGGCCGTTGCCGTATTTGGTTATGTGTCTTATCAGCAACTGCCGCTAAACATGATGCCCGACATTTCATATCCAACGCTAACAGTGCGTACGGAATATCCCGATACCGCACCCGAAGAAGTTGAAAATTTGATCTCAAGGCCCATTGAACAGCGCCTGGGGGTTGTGAGCAATCTCGTAAGCATTACATCGATCTCCAGACCTGGCATGTCCGATGTCATTTTGGAATTTGGCTGGGACACCGATATGAATGACGCCGTGCAAACAGTGCGCGAAAACCTCGACCGCCTCAACTTGCCGCGCGGGGTCAATCGCCCGTTGATATTGCGCTACGACCCCACGCAAGACCCGATAATGCGCGTTGGGATTTACGGCACCGAAAATATGTATGTATTGCGCCATATTGCCGAAGAAGAAATCAAGCAAGAATTAGAGGCACTCAAAGGCGTAGCTGCTGCGCGTGTAAAAGGCGGACTCGAAGAAGAAATTCGGGTTGAGATCAGCGAACGACAATTGGCACTGATGGGACTCAATATCAACACCATCAACCGGCGGCTGCAGGAGGAAAATGTCAACCTGGCTGGCGGCAGTTTGCTGGACGGACAAACGCAGTACCTCGTGCGTACGCTGAATGAATTTCGCACCATTGACGAGATTGCCAATCTGGTGGTGGGCGACCGCAACAACATTGAAATTCGGGTAAAAGATGTGGGGCAGGTTTATCGCACGCACAAAGAGCGGGAGATCATCACGCGGGTCAATGGTGTAGAAAGTGTAGAAATCGAAATTTTTAAGGAAGCCGACGCCAATATCGTAGCCACAGCACAGCGCGTGCGCGACCGCCTGTTTGGCACGCCCGAACAATTGGAATACATAGAAAAACTCAAAGCGGGCGAAATCGAAGAAGCCAAAGCCAACGACCGGCGGGAACAAGTGCGACAATTTGTGCAGATGAAGGAGATGACGAGTTTTATCGCCTTTACATTACCCGAAGACGTAGCCATGGAATTGCTGTCCGATCAATCGACATTTATTGAATCATCGGTCAATGAAGTCAAGCAAACCGCGCTGATAGGCGGGTTATTGGCCATACTGGTCTTGTACATCTTCCTTCGCAATCCATCTCACACAGCTATTGTGGGCCTCGCCATCCCGATTTCAATTGTGGCGACATTTGCCCCCATGAACATTTTTGGCGTATCCCTGAATATCATGTCTCTGGGAGGGCTGGCACTCGGTATTGGAATGCTAGTTGACAATGCCATTGTGGTATTGGAAAGCATTTTTCGATGTCGCGAAGAAGGCGACGATATGATTTCAGCCACCATCCGGGGGACAGGTGAAGTCGGTGGAGCGGTTTTTGCATCCACGCTGACAACCGTGGCGGTATTTTTTCCCATTGTATTTGTCGAAGGCGTGGCCGGGCAGATTTTTGGCGACATGGCACTAACCGTTGTTTTTTCACTCCTGGCATCTCTGGGCGTCGCGCTATTCTTTATCCCCATGCTGGCTTCGCGGCAAGTGCATTTGGCACGCGGCGATGGCGAAGGGCAAGGTGGGCGCCTGATGCAGTCTGAAGTATTGCAATTGCGTTCGGTCGCGTGGTTACTCGAGGGCATGGGCCTGAAAAATAGGGACGAAAATGCGCTTCAATATCACGCCATGAATTCTCGCACGCTGTTGATGCGCGTGCCAATTGGCTTTGCCTACTTGTTGGGCGAATACATCGCCCGCGCATTGTGGCTTGCAAGTGTAATCGCGGTGGTGGCACTCAAAGCCGTATTCACCGTATTGGCGGTTCTCCTATACCCCATTATCTATCCCGGATGGGGATTTTATTGCTGGCTCGGTTCTGGACCCTTATGGCGTCGTGAAATAAATCGCCTGTGGGGACCTGTATGTGTCTGGGCTGAGGATCGCGACCTGTTTGGCAAAACATGGGTGCGGATCATATGGGACGATCTGCTGGCATTTGTGACGCCCCAAAATTTGGGACGCGACCTGGGTGTGCAAACGAAATGGACGGGGAGAACGTTGAAGCGCCTGTTCCGCTGGGTCCGGGACCGCGCGATCTGGAAGCGCGTTTTAAAAATCGCACCGGTGTTCCTCGGCGCAGTAGGCGTTTTGCTGCTCTTTGTACTCGGCGCGGTTTATTTTCTTCTTAGATTCCTGATCTTTACAACACTCATCTTGATCGGCAAAATACTGATTCTGACACTCATGTTTGTATTTTTAACCGGATTGGTCGCATTGCTGGTAATCGCCCTTGTCCTGTTGCCCATCCTCGCGCCAGTGCTATTTTTGTTTGAGCGCGGTTTTGCCGCGATTCGACGCGCTTATACGCCTTTTATCCGCTGGGCTTTGCACAACAGACTGAGCATTGTAGCGGGTGCTGTGGCACCTTTTGCAGTATGCTGGATGGTCTTGTTGCCCCGATTGGGCAATGAATTGATCCCACAGGTACATCAGGGCGAATTTAATGTGGATATTGGTTTGCCCGTGGGTACGCCGCTCGAAATGACTGATGAAACCCTGAAGCTCATCGAATCGCGGGTGATGGATACTTATGATGTGGGGGCGATTTCTTCGACAGTGGGCGTGGATAAAACCGATATCACATCGTCTGATCAGGGCGAGCACACCGGGGTTGTGTCTGTGGTACTGGAGGATATCGAAACAGAGGGTCCCCAAAATGTAATGGCGGGTTGGGGGCAAGACCTCCTGACATTGCCCACACGTATTTGGGGCGGCATCAGAGGAGAAAGTGTTTTAGCACAGCGCGAAGACGCATTGATGGCTGATTTGCGAAACAGGCTCTCGGATTTGCCGCAGATAAAAGCCGATTTTTCACGCCCCGAACTATTTAGTTTTAAGACGCCTATAGAAGTGGAAATTCGCGGTTATGATTTGCCAACATTGACCCAATTGGGGCGCGAAGCCGAGCGGGTAATGAGCGAGATTCCCGGACTTTACGATGTGAAGTCGAGCCTTCAGCGCGGCAACCCGGAAGTGCAAATAGTCTATAAGCGCGAATTGTTAGCCAAATACAACTTGAATGTGCGCCAGGTAGCCTCGCTGGTGCGCGAAAAAGTACAGGGCAATGTGGTGACGCGATTTCGAGAGGCCGACCGGCGCATTGATGTACTGGTGCGCGTAGATGAGGCCGACCGCGCCGGAGTAACTGAGTTGCGCCGACTGGTGGTGAACCCGGGGCGACAGCAAGTGCCCATTCGCCTATCTGCGGTAGCCGAAATTGAAGTACACGAAGGGCCGAGTGAAATTCGACGCATAGATCAACAGCGCGCAGTTCTGATTTCAGCCAATGTGAGCGGTATAGACCTGGGAACAATGACCGCTATGATTCAGCAGGCACTGGAAACAATGGAAGTACCCCAGGATGTGTCGATGGTCATTGGCGGACAAAACAAGGAAATGGAGACATCGTTGGACAGTTTGACCTTTGCATTGGCTCTCGCAATTTTTCTCGTGTACATCGTAATGGCCTCGCAATTTGAATCATTTCTCCATCCATTCGTAATTATGTTTAGCATTCCACTGGCACTGATTGGCGTAATCGTCATTCTATTTCTCACGGGCATACCTCTTTCCGTCGTGGTGTTTTTGGGCGTTATCATGCTGGCGGGCATTGTGGTGAACAATGCCATTGTGCTCGTAGATTATATCAACCACCTGCGGCGCAGTGGTCTGTCCAAATTGGAAGCAATTGTGCAGGCCGGCGAAGTGCGATTGCGCCCTATCTTGATGACCACATCGACAACCGTGCTGGGATTATTGCCCATGGCACTCGGCCTGGGCGATGGCGCAGAAATCCGCACGCCAATGGCGATCACCGTCGTTGCCGGCCTAATCAGTTCCACCCTATTAACACTGGTAATTATTCCAACCGTATATTCTCTAATGGATCGCAGCGAATAGGGGTGGATCCCTGTGCCCGCCTGCAGTTCCAGCCCCCAGCCCCTTTTTTCCAATTGACTTTTGACAACTTTTTGTTTTCTTAAGCACTTGAAATTTTTTATGGCAAGTAAGCAAATACTCGGTAACTTTTTGAGCGTTTTTTCGTCTAACCCTTGTAACAACGATAGTCACCCTATTTGCGAAATATGGAGATTTGAATAATGGGATTTGTTAAATATATCGCTGTATTGACAATTATCTTTGCCAGTGTGAATACCAGTGCTCAGGAAGAGCGGAAGGAAATGCGCCTGACGCTCAATGAGTGTGTGGAAATCGCGCTGACGAGCAGTGCCCAGATCGAGCAATTTAAGTACACGGTTGCGATTGCTGAAACCCAGGTAGATAATGCGCGAAATAGTTTTTTCCCGACTAATTCTACGATGAACTGGGGGCTCAATAGAAGTGTTCAGGGGCCGCGTGAAGGACAAGTTCTGGATCAGACGACCGGTACTCTGGTGCAGTTATTGGGGGAAGATCGAATTGGTGGTGGACAGAACTTCAGAATTGGTGGACTGTCAATGCCGATTTATGACGGTCAAATCATTTCCCAGCTATCGAGTGCGAAAAACAGCCTGATGCAAACGCAAATGCAACAAGCTGGCAATCGCCAAACGATCATTTTTCAAACCAAGCAGCGCTACTTTCTATTGTTACAAGCCATTAAACTATTGGAAGTCCAGCAAGAGCGCGTGCGAGTAGCCGAAGAAAGCCTGCGTCGCGCAGAAACCCTGTACGAGATTGGATCCGCGGCAATTTTACAGGTGACGAATGCAAGATCAAATCTGGCGGGTTTGCGCGCAACCCTGATTCAGCGAGAAAATGCCGTGTTCATCGCCCAGTCGAACCTGGCATTTACAATGGGCCTGGGCACGGATGTGGATATTATTCCATCAGAAGAAGAATTTGAACTTCTGACTCCGAAATATTCTTTTACCGATGCATTGTCTATAGCCCTTAAAGAACACCCCGACATTCTGGGTAGCAAGTACAGTATGCTGGCGTCCCGGGACACTTATAATGCAACGAGAAAGAGTTTGTACCATCCCAGAATAACGATGAGCACGGGTGCTTATAGCTGGAGCATTGGTAAGGATGAGGAATTTGGCGGTATAGAAGACATATTCCTCAAGAACTATAACTATAGTTTTAGTATCGGCGTGACCATGCCCCTTTTCAACTTCAATACGAGCATCAACTTGAAACGTCAAAAGCTACAGTATTTGCGCAGCCAGGAACAGTTAGATCAGGCCAAACGACAAAAAGCAGTGATCCTTCAGCAACGTTATCTCAACCTGGAGCGCTTTCGGCGTTTGATCGAAGCAAATGAAGTAGCTGTGCAAGCGGCTGAAGAAAATTTTAAGCTGGAAGAAGAGCGGTATAATTTTGGCGGGGGAACTTTTCTCGAGCGATTGACCGCTCAGCGCGATTTGTTTGATGCGCGCAATAATCTGGTGCAGTCAAAATACAACTATTTGATCGAAATGGCGAATTTGGAAAACGAAGTCGGCACACCTGTTGTCGGAAATCCTGAATAATACGGAGGCAAGTTTATGAGTATGTTTTATCGAACTGGTATGGGATTGGTTGTGGTTGCCTTGCTCTTGAGCACGGCTATACCTGCCCAGGCTGTGGGCAAAGATTTTTTGATGCGATCAAAATTTCACAGCGCGATGATGCTGGGCCTGGGCGGCGTACTTGTTAAGGAAGCATTTGATGCAAAAAAAGAGGCCAATGATGCTTATGATCTTTACAAACAAGCTGGCACCTCTGCATTAGCACGAGAATTTTACGATAATTCCAAGCGTCATGACACCCGCGCTATGGTGTTGGGCGTTGCCGGTGGCGCAGCGATTCTTTTTTCCGTGCATCTATTTTTAAAAGAAGATGAGAGTGGTTTGCCTCCCCCGAAGATGGATCGGGGCATTGTGAACATCAAGGGTGTGGCAGTAGATATAAAAGGCGATGTGTTTCAGAGAAAGATGCAGGTTCAGATAAAAAAAGGGTTTTAAAAGAAAAAAAATAAAAAAAGGGTCAATGCTCGCGTGAGTGTTGACCCTTTTTTGCATGGTATTTGTGGAGGGCGTTTGACATGCCATCGGGAAAAACACATACGCGGATTGATCTTTTTCTACTGGTAATCATTATCGGCATAGGAGCCTGCTTTTGGGGGCCCCTCGTCGAATATTTCGGACGCGATGAAATGGTCGAATACGGAACTGTTTTTGTGGTTGCCTACTTATTTGGCACGTTTTTACTATCGCCCGACCTGGACTTAAAAGTCAGTGACCCATTGAAAAACTGGGGGATTTTGCGTTTGCTGTGGCGGCCTTATTCTCATATTTTCAAACACAGAGGGCTTTCTCATACGCCGATTGTGGGCACCCTGACCCGGGTGCTTTATATTTTCATAGTTGTGTACGCAATCGCAGCTATAGCCAACGCATTCTTTGATCTGGGTTGGAAAATGTCGTTTGACGACTTGAAGGACATGGATCTCAAAATCGTTATATGGGCACTTGCGGGGCTGTGTTTGCCCGATCTCTTTCACATTTTGGCCGATCACACACTTAAAAACGCCCGTTGACTTCTGGTTTAGTGCCCCTTATATTGCACACCCCACAGCTCAAGGCATTAACGGAGGCGTGTTGAACTGGCAACGCAAAAATTTTTCAGTGCTGGTCATTCCAGACGATGGATCAAGAACCCTGAAGTTTAAGCTCGGTTATCGCATGCTATTGGGGATAGGCTCGGGATTGGCCTTTGCCCTGTGTATGGTATTTATCGGTCTGTTTTTTTTCTGGCAGGCCCTATCCTGGAAACACACCGCGCAAACTCTTGAACAGGAAAATGAGCGTCTATACGCCGACGTTGCCCGCGTGGATGAACTGGCGCAAGTGGTAATGCGCATGCAGGTCGGAGAGCAAAAACTGCGTTCTATATTGGCAGGTCACATGGGCTTGTCGCCAATACCCGATGAAGCGCAGTACATTGAAGGATCCTATGAAATAGCAACCCTATTGGTGCAAAACAAGCCGCGTAGTGGTCTGGATATGCACTGGATTCCCGCAATCTGGCCTGTACCCCCTTCTCTTGGATGGGTGGCACGCGCATTTGAAGCGAGAGACAACAGCGTCAATGGGTTATTTCTGAGTGGCGTATTGAAAAAACGCCACTCGGGGATTGATATCGCCGCCAGTGCAGGGACACCCGTGCAGGCCACAGCCAATGGACAGGTGACATTTGCAGATTTCGATCCCGAGTTGGGACATATGGTGGTTATTGATCACGGTGGTATTTATACGACGCGGTATGGTCACAACCGCGCACTGTTGGTCAAAGAAGGAGACTATGTCAGACAAGGGCAATACATTGCACTGGTAGGCACCTCAACGCAAAGCCGTGAACCTCATTTACACTACGAAGTTATCAAAGGGGGACGGGCATGCAATCCGCACGATTTCTTACCTCAAAATTAGCGAAGTTGAACAAACAAGACCACGTAGAAGCCATCAATACAATTGTGGGCGAGGGGTCGGTTGTGGAAGGGCATTTTCAGATCGCCAATAGTATCCGAGTAGATGGGACTTTTCGCGGAAAAATCATGTCTTCTGGTTCACTGATCGTCAGTACTCAGGGAGAGGTAGATGCCGATTTGATTCAGGTAAAAGATGCGGTTGTTGATGGATGTGTCAAAGGACCTCTGTATGCCTCGCACTCCGTAAGGCTCGGCCCCAGTGCTGAGGTTGATGGTGACATTACAACTCAGGTGCTGATCGTCGAAAAAGGTGCTGTATTGCGAGGGATATGCGCTGTAGCACCCAATGCTGTAGATATAGAAACGCAAGAAGATGTGGATACAGAAACGCAGGAAGATATAGAAACACAAGAAGATGCGGATATGGAAACGCAGAAGGATATTGAGCAGGTAGCAGATTGATCGACACTGCGATAGACAAAAAAACGCGCGTTTATGATGCGCGTTTTTTTGTTGCCTATTCTCGGATGGCTGCCCCCCTGATACCGAATCGCATTCAGCACTTGATTTGATAACGACCATTGGGCAAAAGACGCCGTGCATTGTGTTGGCTGAGTTTGACCTCCATTAAAACATCATTGCCCTTGTAGTCCGTGTGCAAAACCTCGCCAATTCGGTAGAGTTCTGACAGAAGTTTGCCCTCGCGTTGCGGAATTTGAACCACGAGCGTCAGACGGTCGCCCTCAAGGTGGTTGTAGATCGCCCACCGCAGGTCTTTGAGTCCATCACCCGTCTCAGCAGAAAGCCAGACCGCGTCGGGATATGTCGCTTTTAGATATTCGCGTCGAGTCTGATCGTCTAACAGATCATTTTTGTTAAACACCATCATAGTCGGCCTATCGGCCACATCGAGTTCCCCAAGCACCTCAATCACTGTGGCGATATGTTCTTCACAAGCTGGTTGACTGACGTCAACCACGTGGAGCAAAAGATCGGCTTCAATTGCCTCTTCAAGGGTACTGTGAAAAGAAGCGATCAGATGATGGGGTAGCTTTTTAATAAAACCAACGGTATCGGACAAAAGAATATCGCGGTTATAACCGAGGGAGACGCGCCGCGTAGTGGAATCAAGCGTGGCAAAGAGCCGATCTTCAATCAACACATCGGCGCCAGAAAGGGCACGCATAAGGGTGGATTTGCCCGCATTGGTATAGCCGACAAGTGCTGCGCGAAAAATATCGGTGCGTTGTTTGCGGGCAACCGCGCGTTGTCTGGCAATGCGATCCAGTGCTTGTTTGAGAATCGTAATGCGACGATTGGTCGCGCGGCGATCTACTTCAAGCTGCGTTTCACCTGGACCGCGCGTACCCACCCCGCCAGTGCCACCAGTACCGCCGGCCTGCCGCGAAAGATGGGTCCATTGACGGGTCAACCGGGGCAACATATAGATAAGTTGAGCCAACTCGACCTGAGTCTGGGCTTCTCGAGTCTTAGCGCGACTGGCAAAGATATCGAGGATAAGTCGGCTGCGATCGATGATCTTAACTTCAAGCAGGGTTTCGAGATTGCGGGTTTGTGCTGGCGAAAGATCTTCGTCAAAAATAACGACCTGTGCATCGCATTCTGCAACCTGTTCGACGAGTTCTTCGGCCTTGCCGCGACCGATGAGATACGCGGGATCTCTGTGCCCGCGTTCCTGAAGCACCTGCCTGGAAACGTCAACTCCTGCTGTATCCGCCAAAAGCCCGAGTTCGTCAAGCGTGTCCTGTGCCTCACCCAGTGAAATGCCGGGCAGCACAAGCCCGACGAGTATGCCTCGCTCAAGCGCGTGTTCTTTTGTGATATCGTACATAGTGATATTTCGATGGATTTTTAAGCATCGTGAGGTTTTCGGTCTGTTTTGACGTCGTCTTTAGGACATCAGTTGACCAGAGCACTATAGAAAATTTGGGCTGTATATCTTGATATATCACTGTGTGATTCCTGTCGCAAGTTCTCTAACTGACACAGTGAGTCTCTGCCCAATTGCATGTGACTTTGCCAAAGTAAGAAATCCTATTTCATCGCGAAGATCTTTCAGTTTAATAGTCTCATCGCTCAGCACCTGTCCGAAAAGCTTGAACCAAAACCACCGCTTTAGAAATATACTCGTAATATGGTTTGGCACTGTCCCTATCTTACGCCACTTAGATGGAGTGCTCTTATGCATGCCAATATGCTTTGCGACCTCATAGAATGGCGTCTCGCTGACATCACAAAGAAACTCCAACTCTACGAAGCTCAGTATTTCTGAAGACCCACAGATTTGGTTGGCAATTGCTTTGTGTATTCTATCAATCTCATCCTGTGAGATTGCGACTGTCCCATCTGGCATCTTTTTAAGATGCAGTTTCGGGACAAGCCAAGTTCGACCAGCTGCCCGATACTTGTAATTTTTTTGGCATTCAACCAATCCATAATTGGAATTTATCATCTCATTAAAAAAAGTCAATTCTACGTCTTAAAATTCGGCCTTATAATAGACGCAATCTCTTCTGCCCGTTCCCATGATACGGTCACCTTCTGCTTCAAACCCCCATCTTTCGGCTGTAAAGGGGCGATATGCGGTGGCCCACTCCCCCAGGTGCTCGACTTACGGCGCGGAACAACATGAATGTGAAAATGCGGCACTTCCTGCAAGCTGGCCACACCGTTATTCTGATAAACCGTAATCCCATCCGGATTAAACGTTTTGGTAAGTGCCTCCGCCGCTATACGGACCGTCTTCATAATATCCCCAGCCTCATCATCCGTCAAATCCAATATCGTCGGCGCATGGCGGCGAGGAACAACGAGAAGCTGACCGATTTCAAACTGTCTGGGATTGAGCACCGTAAGCGTCTTCTCCGTTAAATTGATAACATGCCTGTTTTCACCGCGTCCAGCAACTATTTCACAAAATGGACAGGGATCCCATGTCGGCATCTCAAACGGGGCAACAGTATCACTCATTTTTTATTCTCTCTTCCCCAGTGCTTTTGTCGCACCAGCGGCATCCAGCCAAACCGCCTGTTTTCATCGCAATGATTTCTCAAAAGAAATAATGGTCATTCTGTCATTAATCTCTCGCGTAACTTCTGTCCTCTTATAGCCCATTTTCTCATAAAAATAACAATTGCCTTCCTCTTGCAAAATCGTATCAAGCTCCCAGCACTCCGCATCAACAACATCCTCAACAAGCGCGATGGTATCCTGACCATATCCCTTCCCCTGATGCTCAGGGATGATAAACATGGGACTAATCCTCGCCCGTCTCGCCTCGTCGTCGTAGATAATTCTAATCGCTCCGATTTGCACACCATCAAGCATAATAAAGTAGTAAGTGGTATGGGGCTGCTTTAATCTGTTGATAACTCGTTCAACATCTTCATTGGCCGGATTCGCATCGTAATCCCGATACTTATGGAGCAGTGGCAAAAATGACGCAACCTGAAGCCGGTGAATAGCCGCAGCATCTCTCATAGATGCTTTCTTTAAACTGATCCGCATAAGTTCACCTGTTTTTTCGCGCCTCCCATTCATCACGCAATAACCCGCACCACACCATGTTTCTAAATTCGCCTCTCAGATATTGATCCTGGCGCAAGACACCTTCACGAACCATTCCGAGCTTCTCCATGACCCGGAGAGAACCGACATTTCTCTCATCGGCACCAGCGCGAATGCGATTCAACTCTGGATAGGCTGAAAACGATTCGTCGATAACAGCACCCGCAGCTTCCGTAGTCAGTCCTTTTCCCCAAAAGCGTCGGGCAATGCTATAGCCCATTTCGCCAACGCGATGATGAAAATTAAACCCAATATCAATTCCACCAATAACCGATCCAGCGTATTCAATCGCCCAGGATACGCGTGTTTTGCGATCCTGCAACACCTGACCTGCTACAAATTTTTCGGCATCTGCTCTCGTGTAGGGCTGGGGAACCGGAAGAAAGCGTGCCCATTCTGGATCGGATGCGTATAACAAAACATCTTCAACATCCACAAAGCTAAACACCCTGAGTATCAACCGGTCGGTTTTAATAAGTTCCGACAGCATTTTCATATCTCTTTTTTTTAACCGACCTCATTCAACCATCTAAGAAAACTCTCGTCATTGGTGTACTGATAGGCAAACCCACCACAACCTCTGAACAACTCTGGCTCCTTGCTGCCATCTTCAATCAAAAGACTATTTCCATAGTGAATATCATCTCCCAACACTTTAAATGCAATCGGCCAGAGTGCACGCTTGTCGATTTCTCCGTAATCGGAAGAATTGATAATCACATCAAATTTCTCGTCCAATTTATGCGATGGAATGACGACATCTGAAAAAATATCCATATTGGCAGTTACAAGCGCAGTACGTCTCCCTTGACTTCTCTGCGCCAGTGCGAAATTCAGAACTGCTTCGTTAAAATCAAGATTCCTGCACCCCAACGCCATAGTTTTCAAAACCGCAGAAATATCCATATTTGCATGATCGGAAACAATAGCCGCAATATCTCTAAGACTCAGGGCATTCGTCATCCACATCCTGCAGATATGCCGATTGGCGAACACATGCTCTTGAATAATATCATGCCACTCAGGGCATTCAGGCGGGGATACCTTAAAATAGAGATCCGATGACAACGTAAAACCGAAGTCGAAAACAATGCACTTAATTGATTCATAAGTCTGCATGCGATTTAGTCTCTCCACTTATCACGTGGATAGGCCTGGAAGTTGAATTCTCCTCTATTGAGCGCCTCATCGAATTGCACAAGAGCCTTGATCACCTTTTTTCGGGCATCTGCCATAAATGGATTCAGCAATTGTGTCTCTCTGTATGTGGAAGGCGAGTTCGTTTTCAGGTGTTCAATCAGTTGCAAGAGGAACCTACCTGCTCCAGATGGCAACTTCTCGCGCTCTTCCTCCGGTAGATAAAGTTCAAGAGCCATACCAATGAAATGCGCCATACCAGGACCTGTTCTGCGATCTTCATCTTCTGCAGTCCTGGGGATCAACTCGCAACCCATACGCTTCAGGCAGGCTGATATCTCGGGATCCGCTTTTCCAAACAGAGGTATATTGCCTGGACCAAGATGCGATAGTCCAAACCTCTCTCGATTCAATGTTGACAGTTCCTTATCGGCAGCAAGTCGTGCTGTGCAACAATCAATCACAACGCAATCAGATTTGGCATGCTCATTGATTTTCTGAATCCATTTGCCAAGTGCCCAGACGGGAATAGCTAAAAAAATGACATCTGCCGCAGAAAGACTCTCAGTATTGTTGCTTGACTGCCACGCTCTAACATCAGCCAGTTCAGAGCTTATATCGCGACTTGAAATAACCTCGACCTGGAATTGATCTGCAAATGCATTTACTGCCTGCTTTCCCATTCTGCCGAAACCGATTATGCAAAGTCTCTTCCTTGCCATTACAAATGACTTCCTTTATATGAACTTCTGCTCGCCTGCTTGATCCAGTTGGGAAGGTGCAAAACCAGACCATTCATCATCTTCTCTGTGTTTTCTACATAAATCTGCACATTGCCTTCATAAGCTTCTCCACCCTCAGCCCCCACCAAATCTGTAACCCCACGTAAAATGAGACATCTAACCTGATTTCGGTTTGCTACCCAGGCAATTGCACCCGATTCCCAATCTCCTGCTACTGCACCGTATTTGGACTTCAAATATGAAATATCTTCTGCCATTAGATCGCGGTCTGCTGATACGAGAACAGTTCTCAACACGGGATGGGGATATGGCTCACTCAACCACGAAAGATCAATCTCAGTTGTATAATCTCTGATCGCTTCCTCTGTATCCAACATCTGCTCGACAATATCATAGACAACCGTCCGCTCAACCAGCACAATCGTATTCTTCTCAACCCCGCCTTCAAACCCACCGCAAGTCCCCAAATTCACCACGAGATTTGGATCCCATCGGTCAATAGCATACTGCGCTGATGCAGCAGCAGAAATCTTACCCCATCCTCCGTAAAAAAATATGACTGGCTGTTGCCCACCTTTAGTGTCAAGGTGCGTCTCAAACCATTGTCCATAAGGAGATGCTTGTAGATCAGCATCGGAAAAAATTCTCCCGATAGCATCCCATTCAATATTGGCTGAAATGATCACAACAACAAACATAGACTAAACCCTTGGAATAGCCTCAAAATATTGAAGACATCAATCTGCAAATTGGGATTCAATTTTCAGTCTCCAACTTTTTTCCAAACATTGGCTGCATACATTAAGCCTATTTCGGGACTACTAAGGATTGGAACTGAAATTTCCGGGCACAAATTTACGGCTCCCGACATAGAGGCTTGTGCCAATACAATAACATCTCCTTCAGATGCTCTGTCTTTTATATTTCGGGCTATTTCACTAAAATATCCTTTGTGGTCTCCCGTCTCAAATCTGCTCCAAGCATTATCACAAAAAACCTCAATAAGCTCAACGCGATTTTGACGTGCTTTTGCGGTTTCAAGAATAAGGTCACGAGTTGGAGCGATTGTACTCTCAAGTGCGGCAGCAACAATAATCCGAGAACCTATTTCGACTGCTTTCTCAGCCATAGGTCTATCAATTCGAACAATGACACCATCTGTCAGATTATTTACTTTTTCCGCACTTGCTCCAATTGTAGAACAGGTGCAGAGTATCACGGTTGCGCCTTTTTTTCTCGCGGAGAGAATACAATCCCGAATACGTTCATCCAAATTTTGAGTAATTCCTTTGTCACGGGCCTCTGTCAGAAATTGCTCTTCTATAATATGTCTAACGGGTAATTCTAAAGAAGCTTCCTCTATAAGCCGATTAAAAGTATCGACATGCACTGGTGAAGTGTGAAGAAAAGCCAAATGGGATTGCATGAAATGACGCCCTTTCTCCGATAGATGGCGTTTTACCACAGAAATTCTACTACTCTTGTGACAATTTTAGCGGCAAAATGGTTTCTATATTACAAAACAGGTCCACGAACAGTGTGGCCTGGTTTACTCAGCCCACGTCATGCAGGCTCTCGATATCGGAAACCGCTGCACCCAGGAATTCAGGTGTCTTGGGATGTAGAAGGCGACCGCAGTCCCAGAAAAACCTTATCCACCGGAGATTCGCGACAATTGATAGGATCTTCTCCTCTACAGGCGATAGTTCCGTAAGGGGCTTTTTGATAACGGCATTATAGGAAGATCGAAAAGCATCAACGTACCCGGGTTCGAAATGCTCTGAACCCGGCCTGGTCACATATTCCCCTTCAGCTTGCCGCAGATCATGGGCCGCCGTCCCCCAGCCAGCCGACTGGAAGTCATGGACATTTGAAATACGCAGGGCGTTGCCGTTCTCCACGAGCACATTGTGGAGTCCTGCTTCGCCCCACAAGAAGACGTTGCTGCCTTGCACCCTGACTTCGGGCACCAAGTCCGTGGCGACCAATAGCCTGCCCCAGAGTTCCGGCAGGGTTACCGCCATGGAAGAAGCCAACACCTCGTCTCCAAACATTGCTTCCCGGATCGTCCCTTCCCAAGACGCAAGATCTCTCTCCGTCTGTGATTGAAGTTCGTCTGGACACTGTTGGCTGTGAATATGTGCCACTGTTTGTCCCAGTAGTGCGCCCAACTGCAACCGCTGTGCTCGAGATGCGTCCAGGTAGTAACCGAGTCCCGACTCACCCGGCTCGCCCGGGATCAAAAGACATTCAAAGACAAGTGGTTCACCATCGCCATCGTACACCAGAGATTCAGACACCGGAACACCGGCAGCGGCGCGCAATGCCTTTGTGGCGACGAACTCGATTTTCAAACTGAAGCCAGGGGATTGGCGAAACTGTATCTTCAAGATCACCCATCCGTGGACGCGAGTCTCCACCAGAAAAATCTGATTTGTGAAATTAGTCTCCAGGTGCCTGATCGACCGGGACGAACTGAAATCATGTTTCTCGAAAAGCGCATCAATCTGTGCGCGGGTTACATCTGGCTTATCGCGGAATAGAGTTCGAATATCCTTCATACTGGCGAGTCTTGTTACCATGCGGAAATGATTCCAAAAACTCCAATTGTGAACACAATCAAATTCCTAAGAAATATGGATATCCACACCGTATAGCCGTAATCCCAACTTTTCTGCGACGCGTTGAGAGGCTCTATTATCCCAAGAAGTACTATAAAGAGGAAGCTGACAGAGCGCTTCTGGTATGTCATAGCGAAAACGCACGACCGAACCGCAACGAGTTCGTCCTATGAAAACAACAGGGGCAGGATGGTCCTCTGGTCGATACGGTTCATTTATGAATCGGAGGCGTCCTTCATCATCATGGACAAAGAGCGTATCAACCTGAATTTTCATGAGTGATAAGTCAGAAATCATAGATTAGAGTCACGCGATCGTATCAGAGTATCTACCCCGTATTTTCCCGAGCCGATAACTACAAACATCCCTGTAATAACCAGGTACAGAAATGCCATCTCCTTCGTGCTGAATGGATCCGCTGCGTGTTGTAAGAACCCGGCCACCAGCATGGTAGAACAGATCAAAAACGCCCCTGGCCGCGTGAGTAATCCCAGTGCCAACAATAGCCCGCCGCCAAACTCCGAAAAGGCTGCCATCCAGGCAAAAAACTCGGGCAAGGGAAACCCCAAATTTTCTATAACGGCCACAAACCGTTCGGAAGGGGGGATCTTCCCCAATCCATGTCCCAATGCCATACTCAACCCTACAAACACCCTGAGAATCGCCAACCCGACATTTGCCGGGATTGACTCAATAACTGCTCCGCCAAATACAAGTCGCTTAATCATAACCTACCTCCCTATTGTGATTTACAGACGTCGTCATTTACTCAGAGAGTTCAATAGCATCTCTAAATATCGCTGCTGTAGTCGATATGACCTCATCCCAAAGCCTGCGTCCCAACTCGGCACTCGCTCTGGTCGCGTCACCGATAACACCAGTATCTGAGTATTGCGTGAAATCGAGATGCGGATCATCCCAATTCACTTCCCTTGAACGGGACGAAGGAATTCTTTCGAGCCTAACCGTAGCCGGGCGTCGATACATCGCAATCGAAGTCGTGAAACTATCGGCGTGACCACCTGGAACGCTGGGATCAGCTACACGGCACCAAATGTCGTGATATGGTAGGGGCGGAAGGCAAGCTTTGCATCCTGGATGAAATTTCGCGTTGAACCTGTCCACCGCCTCCTGAAGTCGATGCTCGCCGCAGCCCCGCCAGACAACAATAGTCCCAAAGCCCTGTTCTGCCAGCGATTCAAGGACAAAATAGACACACGCTTCATGAACAACGTGCGGGATGTTGACATATCCCGAGCCAAAGCCCCGATGTTCGGGTGTGGGTCCAAATGGCATGGCTGGCAAAACCAGAGCACGTACATAGTGACAGCGTGCGGCATGCTGCGCAGCCTCCAAAGCAACGGCTTCCGCAAACCATGTATCGAAATCTACTGGCAAATGCGGACCCTGTTGCTCGGTGCATCCCGTGGGTACAATCGCCAGGCACCCAGTGTCAACCAGATCCTTGATTTCTAAGTACGTATAATCAGTAAATTTATGGGAGTCCATTTTGAAATGACAATACGATCTAATTCTTTTCTATTTTATAGCCGAGGCGCATTTCGCTTTCAATTATCCCACCGAAAAATGCAATTTCTTTCCAACTGCCTTTGCATACTTTCCCAAAGTTGACAGCCTGATGTCTTTTGCATGGTTTTCTATTCTTGAAATCGCAGATTTCTTGGTATTCAGTTTCTGTGCCACCTCTTCCTGGGTTAGACCCGCCTCTTCTCGAGCTTGTCGGAGGAGGACACCGATCTTAAATTCCAAATAACCAGCTTCGTAATTCTCGGCAAATTCGGGATCTCTTGCCTTGCGTTTCTCAACATACTTTTTTAAATCGCTCATCGATTTTTCCTCCTGAAATAATCTCGTTTTCTCTGCTCTGCCAGACGGATATCTGACCTTGGAATCTTCTGTGTTTTCTTGGCAAAGGCATGGTTGAGAACCACCAACTGTGGACCATCAAAAAATGACAGGAGTCTAAACGTATCCCTACCAACATTGACACGAACCTCCCAGATGTCATCCGTACCGACCAGTTTCTTGAAGTATTGTTGGGGAACAATCTCCAATTCCTCAATCAATCCCAATGTCCAAGTGGCTTTAGCACCTTGTCTCGCAGTCAGAGAATCCAAAAATTGTTCGACGGGACAATGCCCTGACGCTGTACGATAAAAGGTAATTTCTCTCATATTTAAAGTTAACGAATATGTTACCAAAAACAAGCAAAATAACGCCAAATAGCCCTTGTTTCAATTCGTGTTAAACCTGTCCACCGCTTCATGAAATCAATGCAGCGACCGTTAGCCAGACCGGCAATCCCGCACGAGGATTCGTCCTCCAATCCAGCAACGATTCATCGGTTTCGGACGCATCATTGCTTCCTCGCCAAAAATCGGAATCTCGAGCCGGACTTTCGAGAACTTTCTTGACTATCAATCCAGCTTGTACCAGCGGATTGAGCAAGTCCGCCAGAGTCCAGTTAAACACATACGATCCGTCTGCCTCTTGAAATGGCCCGGTTTCCCAATAAGGCTTCTCCATTTCAAGAGGCATGACCTGATCTTTCCATGGGCGCATGAAAGGATGAATGTCGTAAAAGATGTATGCTCCTCCTGGCTTCAGGATTCTCGAAACCTCGCAAAATATTCCGGAGAGATCAGCGATCCACACAAAAAAACCATTTGTCGAGCATACGAGATCAAAACTCGAATCGGCCAGCGATTCCAAACAGGCAGCATCGGAACGCACAAAATCAATCGACACACCGAGCACTTTTGCACGATCAGCCGCCAGTCTCAATCGCTCCTCAGAGATGTCTGTTGAGGTAACCTTGGCACCCAGGCTCGCAAGTGCATAGGCTGCCATATTATCTCCGCTACCAATTACACACACCTGCTTATTGCGAAGCGTGCCTACCATCTCTCGGATTATGTTAAGTGTCCCACCTTCAAATGCCAATTCAGGTTCTTTATGACATCTGTGCCAAAGGCCATCGCGATTCAGGCGTTCCTCCCAATCCGCGGCCATATTGTTCCAGAGTTGGCGGTTGGCTTCGTGAATTTTAATCATAAATTTCGACCTCTCAAGTATTAAAAATGACGCTTAACATTTCTCCAGTTGCAAAACGCTCACAGGCGGTGTGTATATTTCTCAAATCTTTCCTTCGTTGATCAAATCAATAGCAGGAGGACCGGTTTGTATCTTGTAATAGGTCCTTGTCTTGTCCGCAAAGTAATCCTTGATGCGCTCGACCTGCTTTGGGGACGTATTGCTCGGGATACGATCTAAATGAAAGTATTCGACCTGGTCCGCCTCATCGGTGAGTTGGATTGCGCCCCCTGTAACCTGGCAGAAGAATGACAATACGATCTCATTCTTATCTGGTTTACTATACACCCCGCTGAGATGGACGGGCACGGCGTTCAAACCCGTTTCTTCTTCTATCTCCCGCACCAGAGCATCCCACGGACTCTCGCCTGCCTCAACACCTCCACCGGGCAAATTCCACAAATCGAAGTCGCGTCGGTGGCACAGCAAGACGCGATCTTTGTCATCGGTAATGATTCCAAAAACTCCGATTGTGAACACGGTCAAATCCCTTTTTTGATATTATTATTCAATGCTGTCTATTCCTTTGAAATCGAGATATAAACGACTGGGTTGAATACCCGTGTTATTTTGATACTTTCCACTTTCGTAAGTCTCAAAATCGCCATCCAGAGTATGGTAGTAAATTTGGCAGATTTCCACATTTGGATAGACCCGAACAGGCTGGATACAGAACATCTCTAAAGTCCAGTAGCCCGCAAAGCCCACATCACCGAAACCTGCGGTTATGTGTACAAACAACCCCAATCTACCCACAGATGACCGCCCCTCAAGCATAGGGACATAATTATTCGTCCTGGTAAATTCTGCTGTTCGACCGAGATAGAGCGTTTGGGGTTGTAACTCGTACCCATCATCCGGAATCTGGATGGATCGCGTGCGATTGTTCTTTTTCATATCGAGAACACCATCCTCGTATATCATAAGTTCATTAGCGAGTGAAAGATTATAACTATTTGGATTGAGCCTGGCAGGATCAAACGGCTCAATAATGATGTCCTTTCCCATTCGCTCGTGGATCATTTTTCCCGATAAAATCATTACGCCCCCCTGACTATTCTACTTCAGGTAAATCTCTATACATAATATGCATAGAGTCGGTAAATCCATGCTTTCTCCAAAATGAATATCCGACGGTATTCATAGAAGCTACGCGAAGTTCAACTCTGTCTATTCCCTGAGACCGAAACCAATCCAATATCTCTTTGAGTATCAACTCTCCAAGTCCCTTTCTCCTATGTTCAGAAGAAACAGCCAAATCTTCAATAGAGCCATGGGTTTGCTTGATAAACACAGGAGGATAGTTCCTGATTCTCGCTATTCCAAAGCCCAATACCTTTGTATTCTCCACCGCCATAATCACAAGGGCATCCTCAAGCGCGATCAGTCTTTCCAGATTCTTATCCATGCTTTCTTCTGCACCCTCAGCCAGGGTATATCTCGAATCAAACGGAACATGAAAATCCATGAGTTCTTTCCAGATTTCCAGTATAGCGGGTATATCAGAATTCAAAGCCCTAACAACTTCCATTTTCACCCTCACCAATATACGATGCGTCATTGACCATCTGCGTATATACTGCTGTTTTTGAAACCTCCGAAATCACAAAATCGAGAAAATCTATAGCCTCTTGTCTCGCATCTAATTCAATACTGTATTTCCACACCAGAGCATTTCCTACCAAATCCCGCCATCTCTCTCCATAGTTCTCCTGCACCCATGACACAGCCATCTTCTTCGAGCCTACAACGGAGCAAATCACAGTATGCAGTATTCGACACAGATTCAAAATAAAATACGCTTCATGGTGGCTATCCTTAAAATACGCTGGACTGGATTTTTTCGGCATCCATTCCTGAAACAAATCGCGAACGCATGCTTTTCGCACATCCTCAATATCAACCGGGGGCGACAGCTTTTTAAAGCTCGGACCAAATAGCGCGATGGAATGACCATAAAGAAAATACTTGTTAATTATCCATTCATTCCCATAAGGTGCCTCCTCATAAAGGACACAGTCCCCACCCCAGTACCACGGTCGAGGTTCCGCTGGAGGCATAACGCATGGGAGCATATTGACAGGCGTATAAGAACACTCTAACCGCCGCGCCCATTTCTCGAATCTCCCTTCCATCTCTCTGTGCAAACGCCGAATTGAATCGAGTTCGCATCGAGAAACAGGTCGATGCACAATCACCGTAACATCAATATCACTGCTATGGTAGTTAAACGCTCCATAGGACAACGAGCCAGTCAGATATATCCCGAGTACATTTCCCTCGAGAGCGGGAAAAACGTCTCTAACAAAAAAGTCTATGATCTCGTTTACATCGGGATACTTCGTAAGATTGCTTGTAATCATAGATTTATTTTGACCTATTCTCTTCCAACCAGCTAACCGTGAAATCCACGACATCGCGTTGTGGCATGAGTTGGCAACTTGCGAGACCAACCTTGCCCTGGCGCACAACTTTCTCCGCGCTCGACCGCAAAAAATCCTCACCTATGCGATCAAAATCTGAACTATCGATGTCAACATCTTTAAAGGTAGCCCAAGCCCTTGAACCCGACGCAGAGATCGGGGCACCCTCCTGCACAATGCGTTTGGTAGAAAAATTCGCTCGATATTCCGCGAGGTGCATAGACGTATTATTTTTATGCCCCACACCGAGAAGCAGGACAAAACCGTGCAAATCGTAAATTCTCGCAAGCGGCGAATGCTCGCCCATGCCAAAAGACAGTGAATGATCATCCACGACATACGATGCTTGAGGTCCACATGCACAAAATGAGTCCAGCGGATGTGAACTGCGGAGAACCCCTCTCTGCTTGCGAAATGTCTCCGCGATCATACCCATAGCACGAGTCGGCGTAATATCTGGATCATAAGCTGGCATAGTCTCGCGTATCACCGGCCACCACGACTCGGGGACAGGAGGACTCTTCCAATTGCTCGGCTCACTCAGACCGGTTGAGTGCGCAGGCATCACAAGCGTTCCAGTAGATCCCAGAACTTTCTGAAGCGCAATAACAACCGCCACGGCTCCTCCACACACCCACCCCATCGCGCTCAAAGACGAATGCACCAACACGACCATCCCCGGTCTGACGCCAAGCGCGCGAAGATCTGTCTGCAACGATTCAATCGTAGCGGGCATTTTTGTTTTTTCAACAACCTTGCTTTCACTCATTATTTCCCCAATGCGCCACCTATTTCGCGGCAATCACAACCATCTCTACAAGTGTATCTCCCTCCAGATTGACCTCCACACAGGCGCGCTGGGGCCAATTGTCGGCACCTATCCAGGCGTCCCAAACCGCGTTCAGGATGGGTTTCTTTGACATATCTGTGATGTAGATCGTGACGGAAAGAAGACAAGACTTATCGGTTCCAGCCTCGGCAAGATTCGCATCCAACTGTTCGAGCGCCTGTTGGGTCTGGCTCTTGAAATCTGCAGACACATCCGGTGCGGTGACAACCGTATAGACGACGCCATTGTGTTCAACGGACTTGCTGCGACCAAATGCTTTTCCCGGATATCGTATGATAGTCATAAATGCTCCGATAGATAGCGTTTTTCAACATAAATTTCACTGATCTTGTGACAATTCTATCAACAAGATGGTTTCTGTGATGCACGCGATAAGTTTTTTGGGAAGGACCAGGATGACTGGCGATAACGGTCTGCGGATTGCCGAACCTGACCAAAAGATAAGAGAAAGGTAGAGTGGGTTGGGTAAGGAAAGGATTGGGAATGGGTGTATTACATCTCCTTCTGGTGCGTAATACCAGCCTCTTTCTCGTTTTTATTTTCGACAAATGATGAAATGTTCCATCCAGAAATGCCAGATATAATCTACGGAACGAAATCCCGCCTCTTTTACCCACTCAACCTGAGAAGAAAAACGAGAAATCCGGTCTCTCTCCGGACTATCTTCATCTACCTGCTCGATAATCTCACGCACCCGATTCGCCTCTTCAATATCAATCCCTGCCTCTTCGAACCTTTCCTCTCGGCGCAGAGTAAGCCGCCTTCGGCCCAACCTATAAACATCGTCGTCAAAGCGCGTGGACATGGCATCAATTAAAAAGAACCAGCCACCCGTCTCAAGCGTATCATAAATCTGCCTGAATAGGCGAGCCTTATTCTCATCTGTAAGATGATGGATAGTCGAAAACGATGCAACAAACTGAAAGGACCCCAAACCTTCTGGCAGCCCCTCATTGAGGTCTCTCTGAAGAAACTCTACGCGATCTGCATGAGTGCCCATCTTCCGAGCCGCAAATTTCATCATCTCATCTGAAAAATCGATAGCGACACAGGTTGCTTTTGGATATTTCATCAGAACACAATTGAGAAATATACCCGTTCCACATCCCAAATCGAGCATCCGAAATTCCGTCTGGTCATCAAACGGAATAAAATCCATAGCCAGACTGTGATAAAAGTCAAACATCTCAATCCGAACTGGTTGCAGGCGATCGTACGCCTCAGCACGGGTTGAGAATTGAACACTTTGAGATTTCTTTTTATTTCTCATCTTTTATCTCAATTCGACCCGAAGATTTTTTCGCACATCAGCGAGTGGTTGATAGTTTGCGGCCATATCTTTTCCCTATGGAAGCTGTGTTTGTGTTGACACAAACAGCATTATTGATAGCGTCAAGCGCCGATTTCACCTCACACCACGGAACCTCATGAGGCAACCTGTCCGACAGAACGGCTCTGGCCGCACAAACCCCAGCGGCTTGGCCCATTGCCACGGCATTTCCAGTCACCCGGTAACTCGAATGCGCTATAAAATCGCCACTGATACAACGCCCCGCCATCAGCAAACCATCGACATCCCGCGCGATCAGCGCCCTGAGAGGGATATCATAGGGCTGGGACCGGTGCGGCTTGGCCTCCACGATCTTCGTTTTTTTCGGATCGGTCGAATGCACATCAATCCCCATCGTCACCCGGCAGACCGCATCCTCGAACCGCGCACCCTGCAGAAGATCCTCCCCCGTTACCTCATACCGCCCGTGAATCCGCCGACCCTCTCGAATCCCAATCTGCGCGCCCGTTGACACCACGCGCATATCCGACCATACACCGCCGTGCGCCCGCAAAGCAGCCACCTGTGTATGAACCTCTCGACGCGCGCGGATCATCGCCTCTGTAATCGCATTGGCATCATCGCATTGCACGCCGTACTGGTGATTCGCCATCAGCGCAAACAAATTGTCCCTGATCCGAAATAATGTCGGATGACCATAAGAAGGCGAAACACCGATCTCTTCCATCAACGCGAACAGCCGCTGCTTCGGCTCTGCCATAGACCCGCCCACGTAGGGTTCAATCTGATCGAACTGCAACCCCGTAATCAGCGCCATAAGACTCATCGGCTGGACATCCCCAGTCTCCGGATGACCGACATCAAATCCACATCCGCAAAGCGCACCCAGATCACCGTCGCCAGTCGCATTGACAAAAGCCCTCGCGTGCCATGCTTCTCGTCCACTTTTGGACTCCGTAATCACAACCGAAAGCCTGTTCTCGCTATCCCGCGCTGCACCAACCACGCGCGTCAAAAGCCGAACCTCGACACCCGCCTCGACACATATCTCGTCGAGAAGCAACTTCATCTCCTCGACATCATACGCATAGTTCTTACCACCCTGGGCGCGAAGCCTGCGCGCATCCCGCGCATCGAGCCGAGACGTAATCTCCGCCATAATGCCTGGCTTGTCCGCCGAATCGATAATCCAACTCAACGCACCCGTCGTCCACACACCCCCCAGACTGCCGTGCAACTCAATCAACCGCGTCCTGGCACCCTGCCGCGCACACGCAATCGCAGCGGCAATACCAGCCGGACCACCCCCGCAAACAACCACATCCACATCTTCCACAATCGGAATGTCTCTTTCTTTTTCTTTATGAGTCAACATGGCAGCCTCCCATTCAACTACAATACCTCTCCAACCACGACAACATCCTATCGAGATATTCCACATGCAGCGCCGGGTGTCCGCTCCTCCTGAACCCGTGAGACGACTTCGGAAAGCGCACAAACTCCACCGTCTTGCCCTGTCGTTTCAGCGCGACAAAAAACTGCTCGGCCTGCTCAATAGGACAGCGGTAGTCCTCCTCCCCGTGCATCAACAACACTGGCGTCTGCACCTCAGAAGCATACGTCAACGGCGACCGCTCCACAAGAGCTTCCACATTCTCCAGAACCGAACCCCGCCACTGATTCTCTCCGAAAGACACCCCGATATCCGACGTACCGTACATACTGTGCAAATTGATACACGGAGCGCCGATCACCGCCGCCTTGAACCGATGATCGTGACCGACGATCCAGCTACTCATAAAACCGCCATAGCTATAGCCGTGAACCCCCAACCGGTCCGCATCCACATAGGGCCGCTCGCACAGCAGGTCAACCCCGGCCATCAAATCCAGAAAATCTTCCCCACCCCAATCCCCCAGCACCATCTTCAGAAACTCCGGTCCATAAGACGACGACCCCCTCGGATTCACAGCCAGCACGATATAGCCCGCACCTGCCAGAACCTGATGCGTGACATCGTACGAATCCGAGAACCGACCATTTGGTCCCCCGTGAATATCCAGCATCAGCGGATAGGACCTCGCCTCGTCGAAATCCTGGGGAAACAGCACCCGCGCCTGAATCATCTCCCCACCCCGCTCGAACACCAGCTTCTCCACGCGCGCACCGGGATGCGCCTCCAAAAACCCGGCATTAACAGCCGTCACTGCGCGTTGACGCTTCTCTCCCACATCCATCACCACCACATCGCCCGGACAAACAGGCGAAGTCATCACCATCGCGACACACGCGCCCGAGCGGTCAACCGACAAACCCGTACAAACCTGACCGCCCCCATCCACAACCTCGATTTGCAAAGACGGACCATCGGGATTCACCCGACACAAAAACGACTCACCTTCCCTGTCGCCGATAAACAAAATCTCGCCCTTCGGCGTCCAGCACCGCGGCGCAAGAGGTTGCACAACCGTATAAACATCACCCGCCACACACACCGGCGCTTCATCTTCCCCAAGCACAAACAACCACGACTGCCTTGAATCCCACACATCTGCATCCTGCGATCCCGCAACCACCAGCCGCTCTCCATCCGGCGACCAAGCCACGGACTCCGCGCGACTCAACCCATGCGACCAGCACTGCGATCTCCCACCCGTCTTGTCCATCACATGGACCGCTGAACCCCGCACAAAATCGCGTCCCTCGACGCAATCCGTCACAAACGCAATGCGGCGCCCATCGGGCGACCACGCCGGCGCCCCGTAGTCACCTTCCCCATCTGTAATCTGCTCCGCCTCACCCGTTACGGCATCCACCAGAAACAATTGCGAAAATGCGTCGCCTCGCCAGCCACCCTCGTCATCGCGATACCGCACGCGACGGGCGATCTGCGTCCTCGTCATCTTCTCCTCATCTTCTTCCACGCGATCTGGATCCACGCGCGACACAACGACAAAAGCCGAACCATCGGGCGACCACGCCATATCCTTCACGCCATCGGGAAGCGTCGTCACCTGCCTCGCATCTCCGCCACCAACTGGCATCACCCAGACCTGCTTTTTATCATCCTCTCCCGAACGCAAAAACGCCAGACGCTTCCCATCTGCCGAAAGTCTGGGCGCACTGTCCCCTGGCTCCTGCGCCACATCGACCGCATCCCCACTCTCAAGCGACTGAATCGCGATCCGCGACTCCCGCTTCATCGTCTCTTTGTTGATCTCTTGTCGCACGAAAACCACAGCCGACCCATCCGCCGCAATCTCCACTCCCGATACTTCGATCAAATTGTATATATGCTCGGGTTTAATTGGCGACATATCTATCTCCCACGCGACGTATAAACGCGACCGCCCTTGACAACCGCAACCGGCATCAGATTCTGCCGACCCGTCCGAACTTCTCCACGCGAATCCTCAAACCGAAACGCCCCTTCTCGCAACTCAAACAGCACAGCATCCCCAAACGCCCCTTTCGCGAGCGTCCCCACCTCACCTTTCATCCCGATAACCTCAGCAGGCACAGACGTCACGCGCGAGATCGCCTCTTCCATCGACAGACCCAGGTGCAAAAACTTTGTCACCACAGACGCGAGATCGTAAACAGGACCATCTACATTGTAAATATGCAAATCCGATGAAATCGTAGTCGGCAGAACACCCTGCGACATCGCCGCCTCGACAATTCCCCATGAAAAAGACCCCGCCCCGTGTCCCACATCAAACACAACGCCCCGCTCAATCGCATCCAGAACCGAATCGCGGATGCGACCTTCGCCATCGAGAATCCCACACGGAAAGTCGTGAAAACAATGCGTCAAAATATCCCCGCCCTTCATCACATCCAAAATATCGTCAATCGAATCGCACCACGCATCCTGCGGATGCACCATAATGGGCAATCCGGCCGCATCTGCCGCCTCTCTCGCCCTGTGCAGAGGCAACATCCCGGACCGCTCGCTGACGATACTATTCCGCGTCAGTCGAACCTTCACCCCGAGAACAATATCGCGGTGCTGCTCAATCATGCGGCAGGCCTTATCCACATCCGCGTATTCGGGAATCTCGAACTCGCCGATCTCGGCAGTCAGCATACCCTGTGACGAGATATTCATCTGTGCCAGAATCCGCGTCTCACTCACATCAATCACGTACTTCCGGAACCCCGGAAAAATATCTGCACCCGCAGATCCCGCATCGACCACAGTCGTCGCACCTCGGGCAAGACACGTAGGGTCGGGTTCAATGCCGAAATGACTGACACCAGCAAACACATGGACGTGAATATCGATCAACCCCGGCGTCACCACACAACCCGTCGCGTCAATCACCTCGCGGGCATCGCCCGTATCCAGATCTTCCCCAACAGCAGCAACCCTGCCCTCCGAGAACGCCACATCCCGCACATCACTGAGGTCTTCCGCCGGATCGACCAGCATCCCGCCCTTGATGAGCAAATCGTACTTCATCGCAAACTCCCCTCTCGTAAACTCCTTCATTCACCCGGCGTGTACGCGCGGCATGATCAGGCGGCGGTTGCGCGCCAGGGGCAAACCGGCGAAAGCGCAACGGTTATTCCACTGATCTATAGCCGCAGCATTTTTGTATTCGTTAATAATGGCGTGGCGGCCCCGCTGGGTGTAGTTGTGCCCGGCTCTGTGTACCACCAGCACATGAATAATCGCCACATCGCCGGGTTGCGCGCTCAGAACAACCGGGCGTTCGGGAGCAATCAAATCATCTGCAATTGTATGGCCCTTATAGGTCGGAAACTCGCCCTCGCGATGAGAACCGGGCACCACCTCAGTGGCTCCGGCCTCAAAATCAGTGGGATCGAGGTACGTGATAGCCGCAGCCAGATCCGGAATCGTGTGACGCTCGTACGGCCAATCCTGATGCCAGCTCTGCGCGCAGAAAAAACCGGGCGGTTTATTGCGGATCTTCCCATTGTGAAAATCGAGATCAGGCCCCAAAAGATCGACCATAACCGAAACAATGCGCGGCTCGGTGAACTGATCGAACCAGTAGTCATCAGCCAGCGTCTGATCCATCATACCCACCACATTCTTCGGATTAAAAGGATCGGGCTGATACCCCTCGGGCACCTCCATAAAACTGTAGCGCATATTTTGGGGGCGCCCTTCGGTGCGGACGACCAGATCGTGGAAACGGCCGCGCATCTCCTGCATTTCTCGGGAACCGTAAAAGCCCTCCAAAAAGAGAAAGCCATCATCGTCAAAATCGCGCTTCTGATCTGGTGTCAGGATCAACAGATTGGACATAACACAACCCTCCTACAACCGCTGATTAATAGGTATTTCGTCAATGAGGATGGGATATTTCATGGAAAACGGGCAGCAAATAGGCGATAGCAACGCTCACGATCAGACCGAAAGTAATCTTCGCAAAGTCGGAAAGCACCAGACGCGACACCTCCCGGCGGCTGCGGTGCTTTTCATTCCATGCAACGGCGATCTCGCGTCCAGCCAGCAACCCGACAAAAACCCAGGTCGTACTCATCGGGAGCTTGCTAACTTCCTTGAACAGGAACAGCACGATGCCATAGATCAGATCTACAAAAGTTGCCGAACGGATATCCGTGGTATTCGTCTTCGTCAACACCACTTTCTGGATCGCACCACCATGTGTATAAAAGATAATGGCTTGCATAGCCAGCATGGTTGCGATGGATGCTATAAACCATCCCACAGCTATATCTGGCGTACGAGTGACCGGATCGCGCGGCAGGAAAACATAGATATTGGCCAGATCCTGTATCAGCCACTGACTCCAGAGAAAACCGGTTGAACACCACTGCGCCACCACCCACCACGGGCTTTTCGGGCCATCCGTCTGCCTGAAACGGGACTCTAACCCCCGCGTAACCAGCCTGTAAATAAAGATAGCGGCCACGAATGCAGTCGCATACCCCGCCAACGACTTGATCAGCATGCTCGGCAACGCCTTTGGTGCAAACACCGTCAGGGTCAGAAAAGTGGTACTAACCGGGATACCCCCGCGGGTCAGCAAAAGCAGTACAAAAGGCGGGATACAGTAAACCCAGTTAAAATGGTCTGGCACTGGAATTGCCGTAAGCCTACCATAGGAGACATCGCCATCATAGACCACCCACCCATATACGAGAACCACGGTCAAGATGCCGCCGCCAAAGAGCCATAGCACCCACCAGGGACGGTGAGAATTAGAACTGAGAAACGTCCCCAACGTCTGAATTGCGTCGTTGCCGACAATGGAATACGCACCGAGCAAAAAGCCAATGACCATTAAAACTTCCAAACTCATAAATCCCTCCCTGTAAGGTGTGTTAAATGTCCATTGGCAGACATTCAACGAACGGTTGCGATAATAAGGATATCACGCAATCGAGAAATCAAATTTAACACGCGACTGATCGGATGCAGCAGTAAATGTGACGTTCGCCGTGGTATCTGTGATCTCAACGGCTCGCTGTGCGATATCCGTCTCAATCCCAATCTCGAGACCATCCAGACGCCACACATCCTCTTCAAACACAGCCACATTTGGTGAAAAAATCTCAAACACAAACTCCCGCGGATGTCCGGCCTCTGTCTGCTGTTCACCTCTAATCTCAGCCTCAATCGACAGACGCCCTGCTTCCGCCTTCGCCGCAACCTGTCCAATATGCCGCAGCGCGAGCCAGCCGGTCTCTCCATCTGACATGCGCCAGTGGACCGTCGCCGGATGGTATTGGAAACTGCGACCGGAATAACCACCCGAATCCTCTGCGCCGATCATGTAATGCGCATCCAGCCACGCGGTTGCAACGCGCTCTGGTTCAGCCGTGATCCGTTTCTCGACACCTCGTGTACCTTCAAAAGCTGAGAAAGCAGCAGCGACCTCTGGCGGCGCATCAACCCCGAGAATCGCAAGACAAGGTCCATAATTGAACTCGGCATTAATCTCCTCTCCCTTCGGAAACGGCGTCACCTCACGGCCAAACGCGAGCCAGATATGCAGACTCGTAAGCGCGGTATAATGCTTCATATCCATCCCATAGCTGCGCGAAAAAGGCCCGCAGAGATTGCCCAATCCCGCGTGGTAATAGCGCGCAATATCCCGCCAGAGTTCTTTCTCCATATACGCGCCCAATTCGTGGAGCGCACTATTCTCCAAATAGCGTCGCCAGAAACCGAGCGCGTAAAGATTCACACCATAGTACGTCGGTGAATTGTACTCCGCAAAAGCATTATTCTGCGCGAACAAACGATAGACCTCACCGCCAAATTCCTCACCGTATAAAACCATCTCATCATTTCCAATCCGCTTCCCAACCCACACGGACAGCGCGGCCTTCATCAAAGCGATATTCGAATACGTCGGCGGACAGCGATCCGGAGGCTCGCCCACAACAGCCATCTCCAAAGATCGGATCATGCGATCAACCAATCTCTGAGGCAACCGATCCCCGTACTCCTCGAGCGCGGTCGCAAACCCAAGCCCGATAAACTGACGCCAGTTCGGATCATAAGTACGCCACATCACGGCATCACCCTCTGAGGGATGTGGCTCGCCCACATAGCGATAAAAAGTACCGTGGTATGGCGTCCCCGGCTCGTCGAATTGATTATCGATAATCGCATCAATCGTACGACACGCCCGCTCGACATCATCACCTTGATTGCGAAGCAGAAGCCCCACCGCGAACCAGACCGAATTCCGAACCATCAGCACCGCATCATTCTGGCGATGGGACCACAACAACGCGCTATCGGGATCCCAAAATCCCTCTGACCACTCGAGCGACTCAGTTGCGAGATGCCTCGCATAAGGCGACAGATCGGATAAAGAAATACCTTCAGACATCGCGTGTCTCCATATTCCAATTCGCGTCCTTCATAATATACGCTTTCCCTGCAAATCCTTTGCCGAAAAATTCCGTTGAGAAATGGGCTACGACTCCGCCGCGTATCGCCGCAACACTTCGGCAATACGTGTGAAGCGCGCATCGTCGGGAAATTGTGCAAGCCATTCCAGCAACGTCTTATTATCCTCTGTAAACTTCGCATCGGGATCGGCACCACTTTCCAAAAGCAACTCTACCGTATCGAGATGCCCGTGCCCGCCAGCGCAATACAACACCGTATGCCCGCGATCATTTGCGACATTGACATCTGCGCCATGCGCGATCAACAAACGCACAATCTCCGTATCCCCATTGCGCGCCGCGTGATGCACAGGCTGATCGCCGCGACCATCTATCGCCGTCGCCAGATGGGGATGCCTGTTGAGCAACGCCAGCACCCGCGCAGCATCCGCGAGAAAAACCGACACCAGGAACTGCCGCGACAAATCATCAGTCGGACGAACATGGGAATCCAGCGCACCGTATTGAATAAGCAGTGAAACAATATTTTTATTATTCGGAACCTCGCCAGCGTAGTGCAACACATAGCCATCATGAGCAGATAGGTCGGCCCCCGCCTCAATAAGCAGACGCACGACATCCTCACGTCGCCAAAGTCCCGCGTGAAAAATCGGCCGCCATTCGTATTCATCATCTGCATCAACCGCAGCGGGATCGGCTGCAATCATTTCGCGCACAGCGTCGATATCCCCGCGCCTGCATGCATCGTGAATTGTTAGTGTATCACTCATCATTCACCCTCAATTATTTGTGTTAAAAGCGTCTTCGAGCAATGACAGAATGAAAACAAATGCCATCTCGGGGTTCCAATCTGCGATAGTACTCCAACCTGAATGACCTCTGCAAAACTTTCAGAAGTGTCTCTATACTTCTCAAAGAAAAAAACCGCTTCGGCTCATAAGTGTCCCGCTCCAAAATACCCTCAAAGTCATCGCCCCCCCACACGCCAACATACATCAAACCATCCTCCACGAGCCGAGCCGCAATCAAATCGAAAATCTCATCTATATCTGCCTGCGGGATATGCAGCAGACAATTCAGAGAATAAACCGCATCAAAAGTCTCGCTCAACTGATCGAGATTATAGCAATCCAGAACGCGAGCGGAAACCTCTTTCTCTCTCGCCAACTTTACCATCGTCGGCGCGTTGTCGATCGCAAAAACCCGGAAACCCTGCGCTTGAAAAAATTTCGCATCGTGACCGGGACCGCATCCCAATTCGAGAATAGAATTTCGCTGCTCGTTTCTCAAACACTGCAAAAATTCGCTTCGCTCTCGCACCTTAAACTCATCAGTAGAACTATGCTCTCTCTCCAGCGCATATCTTTCATACGAGGCAATCAAGCTATCGGTGAACTCCATGAAAGCCTCCATAAAATGGATTGACAGATGGGAACAGCTTGATTTTCAGCCACAGCCTCCTTATTATGCCTTGCAACTTTCACAAAACCAAAGACATTTTTTATGCACGCATCAGAACTTTCTGGACATGAGGCAAAGAACCTTATGACAACAGATCAAATCAAAGCGCGTCTTGAAAGCGACAAAATTCAAAAAATTAAACTCGCTGGCTTCGACATCGACGGCGTTATGCGCGGCAAATACATATCGCTCGACAAGTTCTTTTCTGCCATCGAAAAAGGTTTGGGCTTCTGTGATGTGACATTTGGTTGGGATATGATCGACCAACTCTACGAACAACCCACCGTCACGGGCTGGCATACCGGATATCCGGACCTCCTCGCCAAAATTGACCTCAGTACATACCGCGTAATACCCTGGGAGCAGAACACTGCATTGTTCTTACTCGACTTTTACGAAAACGAAAATCAGCCACTTGCGGTATCCCCGCGCCAACTCCTCCAAACAATCGTTCGCAAAGCGAATGACATGGGATTCCAGCCATACATGTCCGCGGAATACGAATACTTCATCTTCCGGGAAACGCCCCATTCTCTGGAAGACAAAGGGTTTGAGAACATGACGCCACTCTCACCCGGTTGGTTTGGCTACAGTGTATTGCGGGCATCTGCGGCTTCAGAATTTGTTCACGCAATAATCGATGGAATGGGAGCGTATGACGTTGAACTGGAAGGAATACACACCGAAACCGGACCCGGCGTATATGAAACTGCGATTCGTTACGACACAGCATGTAACGCCGCAGACAAAGCCGCGCTATTCAAAACTGGCGTAAAAGAAATACTATCCAGACACGGACTCGTCGCAACCTTTATGGCGAGGTGGAGTCCAGACTACCCCGGTTGCAGCGGGCACCTGCATCAGAGCCTGTGGAATTTAGAGGGAGACACAAACCTATTTGCCGATGAATCAGATCCGCAGGGCATATCTCAAATCATGAAACACTATATCGCAGGACAAATCGCTACAATGCCCCACATGATGGCACTGATATGCCCGACCATCAACGCCTACAAGCGGACTGTCCCCGGAGCCTGGGCACCGACCAACGCCTCCTGGGGAATTGAAAATCGAACCGCATCTCTCCGCGCCATTCCCGGTACATCCCCTAAATCCACACGCACCGAATATCGACTGGCTGGCTCTGACGCCAATCCCCATATCTCAATGGCCGCCAGCCTCGCCGCCGGACTATACGGCATAGAGCATCAACTCGACCCCGGTGAACCATTCACGGGAAATGCCTACGAAGCTCCCGAAGGGCAATTCGAGCCTTTGCCAAAATCACTTGAAGAAGCGACAGACCGACTAAAAAATAGCGAAATTACCCGAACCTATCTCGGCGACGCATTTGTCGATCACTTCGCAATCACCCGCGAACACGAAATTGCGGAATATCGCCGCGCCATAACGGATTGGGAACTCAAGCGATACTTTGAGATCATTTGAACGCCTCCACAATATAATTCCCTACCCGCAGGGCATTTGCCGCAATCGTCAAACTCGGATTGACGCCGCCAGACGTGGGAAACACGCTCCCATCCGTCACAAACAAATTGTCAATCCCCCGAAATTGGCAATTTTCATCCAGCACACTCGCCTCTTCATCATCGCCCATACGCACCGACCCCACGCCATGAGAAAAAGTGTCAATGCGATACGTATGAAAAAAAAACGCGCCCGACGCGCGCAAAATCCCTTTGGCCTTCTCCACCAGATAATCGCGACGTTCGCAATCTCGCGCTGTGTACTGATGTATGACCTGTGCGCGGCTGATGCCATAAACATCCTTCTCATCTGCCAGCACCACGCGATTCTCAAACTGCGGCTCATCCTCTGCAACACACAACAGATTTTGCAAAAAACCAGCAACCATTGCCGTAAGATTTTTAAGTCCAAAAGGCGCGTGGTGCTTCAGAGCTATAGGCGACGGCGTGTAAATATCCTGAATCACCCCAACGGCACGGCCGTCCTGCCCTCGGCAATCCCCGTAAAAATCAGAAAAACACACCTGCTTGTGAAACACCTGTTCCGGATTTGTGCGAAACGGAAACACCCCCGCCACAACGGCATTGCAATGCCGCATCAGAAAACGCCCAATCAAATCGCCCTGCGGAAACGAATGCAACTCTGACCGCAACAAAATAGCCGGACTTTGCAGCGCCCCCGCAGCGACAACAGCAACAGGCGCGGACACTTCAAACGCCTTTTTAGTACGCCGATCCACACACGCCACAGCGCGCACGCGCCCCCGTTTGCAAATAACACGCGCTACCTGTACACCCGTCAAAATCTCAGCCCCTGCATCTTGTGCCAACTTGAGCAACGTCATCGTCAGATCATTTTTAGCCTCAATTTGGCACGGAAACCCATCGCAGGTCAAACATCGAATACACACGGTTCGCGCCCGATCCGAAAAATTGATCGCCAATGGCATGCGAAAAGGCCGATATCCCAATGCACATCCAGCATCCCAAATGCGTTGTGCAGGGCGGGACAGTTCAATAGGCGGAAACAAATAGTCGCCCGTCCGCGGCGGCTCGCACGGATCGACACCCACTTCTCCATGCACTTCCAGTAAGCGTTCAACACAATCGTAATGCGGAGATAGGTCCCCATACAAAATCGGCCACGCGACCAGATCTTCTTCGCGCAGCCTCAGCGATGCCCCACCGTAAAACACGGACATCCCACCAACCACTTCATTCTCGACCACATCTGAAAAATCGCGGTCCTCATATTGCCTGACGCGAAGCGGCGAGGGACCCTGATAGCGTTTCTCTACCAGTATAGAACGAGGATCCCAATCCTCTGCATCGCGTCTTGCCCAATCGCCCCGTTCCAACAGTAAAACCTTCATACCCGCCACAGCCAACACATAAGCGCAGGCACTACCTCCAAATCCCGTACCGATAATAACAGCGTCGTAATCGTTAAAATTCATTAAACCTCAAACACATACAAAACAATTAACCCAACAATAATGGCGAGTGCCCCGTAGTGAAATTTTTCTCGGGCATCAATACACCTCTGAATCCGCGGCAAATCCGGGCGGAATTTACCCGACATCGTACGCTGAATATAAGTCTTGTAATACTCCACAACAAAACGCTCCAACCCACCATTCATATAAACCAGAAATCCCAACGATATGGGATGCAGGGGATCATTGAGAAAATAGAATAACGGCGAACAAACCGCCAGCACCAGGCCCGACCGCTGAAACTTCAAAATTTTAAACCCCTCAAACGGCGCATCTTTATACGCCCCGCCGAGCGACACCAGCAGACCCGTAATATAAGCTGTCAGGAGAAAGACCCAGAAACTCATCACAGGAGCGGGAATCAACAACACAGCAAAAACGCCCAGCACCAGTACAGTTCCCACAGCATAGCGCAACAAATCGCTCGCCACATACTGACCGAAAAACGTAATGCGAGAGGGCACAAAATACTTATCCTGATCTTCCGTGCGAAAAAAACCCTTGTAAAGCTCGGCCAAAAACCGTTCCAACCCCATAATCAGAAAAAAAATCTGAACCCATCCCAGCACGGAAGAACTCGCCCTAAAAATCGGGACAAAATACAACACTGCAAAAATTACAATGTGAAAATAAATACTCCTCGGAAACGTCCTGGGCTTAAAATCCTCATAGGGCGAATCCTTAAACGCCCCCCACAAAGACGTATAAAGTCCCGACACAATACTCACACCCAGGCCAATATAGAAATTCATAGTTATAATTCCGATTCGTCTGATTTCTTCACATCACCTTTTTCTCGCCGCAACCGCCCCCCTTCAAGCACTTCCAAAATAGCGGGCAGCACCAGCACAGCAGCCACAAAACAAGTCAACAAACCAATCAACGCCAGGCGTCCAATTGAATTGAGCCCGGGATGCGTCGCCATCGTCAATCCAAAAAAGCCCACCATCGTCGTCAGCATAGAAATGAACATCGCCCCACCAGTACTCCTGATCACCACCGGCATCGACCCGGGACCCTCCTCTCGATATCGGTGATAGAGATGCACCCCATTATCAATTCCCATACCAATAATAGTGGGCAACGCGACCATATTGTAGAAATTGAGCTTTAAATCCTGCAAATACAGCGAACCACACATCCACACAGTACCACAGGCAAGGGGAAAAATCACCAGCAAAGCAGAGCGCAAACTGCGAAAATCAGTCAGCACAATGAGAAACACGACAATCACCGTCAACGAGATCGCACGCGGACTATCGCGCAGCATCAGGCGCAACATATCGGCAAAAATAATATTGGCACTCGACGAATAAAACACCTTGCCCGACGCGGTCTGAATCTCGTGTGAATCTTCGGCAAATGCAATGGCATTTTTTCCATCGCGCAACTGCACACTCGGCAAAATTTGTGCAAAATACGCCTGACTGCCATCAATCGTCTCAAATTTTCTCAATAAATTTTCGGGCAAATCCTCAACCGAAAGCCTTTTGACATCCAACAAATCGCGCAGAGAATCGAGCTTTGCCTTTTGTGTGCCCCTGATCAACTTCGCACCCTCGCCATTGGCCAGCGCGCGAATCTCTCCAATAATATCCAGCTTCTCGTCCTGACCGCGCAACTCTGTCCAGAGCGTCTTAACTTTGTCAATCGTCGGCGTTGAATCATCTTTAGCTATCTTCTTTTCCAATGCATCCACAATCTCATCGAGTTCCGTTTTGCTATCCGCCAGCACAATGCCATAAGACTGCGATTCGCTGCCGTATTTCGGAATCGTCGCCATCTTTTGTTTTACCTTGACCGATGCGGGCAAATTAGAGCGCAAATTGGTAAAATCGTATTCAAAATCTATATCGGGCAAATGGATGCCCAGATATATCGCGAGGATCAGCGCGCCGGCAATCACCAACTTTGGATATGGAAAATGCCCCCGGCTGCCGCCCCAATTGTGCCCCCACACGTGCCGCATGCGAATCCACATAAACCTTTGATCCGCCAGCACCAGCACAGCGGGCAATACAGTCGTCATAGAGACCAGCGACATCAAAATGCCCGTACCCACAATAAAACCAAATTCCGTAAACCCCCTGAAATCTGTCAGCGTCAGAGAAAAGAACGCAATAGACGTTGTTATCGCCGCCGTCAAAATAGCCTGTCCAGTCTGGCTCAGCATCGTCTCTATGGACATTCGCACATCCGTCTTGTCCATGCGAACTTCGAGATATCGCGCAAACATGTGAATACCAAAATCGATCCCCAGCCCAAACAAAATCACAAACAAAAAAGCCGTCATAGTATTCAAATTGCCGATAACCCAGTACGTAATCGCAAATGCCCAGATCAAACCCATCGCCAGCGGAATAGCCACAAAAAAAGCCGCCAATGGCTGGCGGAAATAAAACGTCAAAAGCGCGACAATACCCACGACACCAAATATCAACGTCGAGCGGACATCGCTTAAAATGGTATCGTATTCGTCAATTTTGTTCTTAAACGGTCCTCCGTATTCAATCAACATCTGCGGGTGATACGCGCGCGGATTCACCTTCTTGACAGCCTGCTGGATCACCCGTTGCATATCCTTGGCAAAACCGATATTGCTCACCGTACCCGCTGCCATCGCCTCCAATGCCAGGATGGTACGGTCGGGATTGGTATAATACGTCTCGTCTCCATTATCTGCCGTGCGATACTTAGCCTCAATATCCGAAAAATCGAGCACGGCTTCTTCTTCATCAAGAGAAATATACAACGGCGACAGCTTCAACTTTTCCTGGATGATATAATCATCTATGCGCGTGAGAACCTCATCCAAATCGTCCGTTTCCATAAACAACAGCGCGTTCTTGCGATAAAATTCTGCATCTCGCTTGTAATCGACAAAGTTGATGTACGTCCCGTATTTCTCATCCTGTAACTCATGTGCCAGATCCTCGGTAAAACGCCTGTTTGCCTCAAAATCGGGACTCTGTACCAAAACCACCAGACTGCCCACACCACCCACGCGCTGTTTGATCTCATTGAGCGTCTTCACACTCTGATAATTTTCCGGAATCAGAGCAACGAGATCCGTCTCGAGTTTGCGCCCGAGCTTGTACACAAAAATACTGCAAAAAGCCGTCAACAAAATCGACACCACAAGAATACCTCTGTAGTGTCGATAAGTCCACCCCGCCAAAAAACGAAGCCCCACTTCAACCAATGGGTGCCACCTTTCTAATCCGACGTATCTTCACTTAGTTTTTCTTTTAATTTATCCATCAAGCCTGCAAAAGAAGACTTGCGAATCTCCCGGCGAAACTGTGACCGGTTGCTGCGTGCAACACTCAACTCATCAATAACCATATCGTAAATCAACCACTTGTCATCAACGAGATGCAATTTATAGTCAATCGTACTCGACTCGCGCCTGTAATACACCACCGTCTTGACAATAGCCTGTGTGCTATCAACCTCGACACCCGTATAGTCGATCTTCTCCGCTTTGGTATATAACGCGGGATCGGCGTAATTTTTCTCGATCAACTGTCTGTTCACAGCCACAAAATCAGCCCGTTCTTCTTCTGTTCGCGCTGTCCAATCTCGGCCGAGGGACTCCCGGCTAAATGTTTCAAAATCGAACAACTCACCGACAATAGCTTTAAGCGCGGCACGCTCTTCAGCCGTATCACCACCGGTTTCTGAACGCACAATATCCTGAATCGCTCGATCTCGGCTCTTCACCATATCGAGCAACGCATCGCCCTGATCAGACGCGCTCGCCACGCCCATCAAAACGAGCAACAGAAATGCATGCCTGAGCAATGAAATCATAACATATTGCCTATTATATCAACAACTTGTTTTTAGACAGAATCTCCGTCAATTTTAATATTTTTCTCTCCCAAAGTCAAGACAGCGACAGTCTGTCTTAAAAAAAGAGAACTTGAGTATTAACAAAAAGAAAGAATGCCCTATTTTGCAACAAAATTCTCTGATTATCTTTAAAAAAATACTGCGTACAAACAAACTTCTGTTGAAGCCATACCCCCCCCCAACAGAAGTTTATCTCAGTTCAGACAAAAATTGTATCAGTCTGCTTTCTCTCCCAACTTCCCCTCATCCACATTCAAAGCACCGCGCGCGCGCAGCATTTGTCCGCCAAAGCCAAAAATACCCGCCGTCAACAGGGCAGAACCAATCACGAGGAACCAGTACATACCCTCAATACTATTCGCGACAGCCAGTGTGCAAAAGAAAGCGGCAAAAAAATCGCGGCGACTCACAAATTTGAGCGACATACAAAAACGGTGAAACCACCCGCGTTCACTCTCGGGAACATCGCTCGAAAACGCCATATTAAAACTCACAATACTGCCGGACCCCACCAGTTTCATATACAGAAAAATCAGCAACACCCCCAACACATCCAGAAAAACCATCACACCGCCCAGCAGGGGATAAAATGCCTCATCCGTATATGCATACATCCCGGCGAGCACCGCGATAAAAAACACGAGATAGGACATATTATCCGCCAGCGTATCGACCCACTCGCCCAGGCGAGAACCCATAAATTTTAATTTGGCAATCTCACCATCGCACCCATCTATAATAGACGCAAACTGAAACAACAGCCCGCCCAGAGCCAGATGCAAATAACTCGCACTCCCCTTAAAAACCAGCCATGCCGACAGAAAACTCAACAACATCGTCGCAATCGACAACTGGTTTGGCGTAACAGGCGTATGCACGAGCACACGAGAAATGCGCGTGGAAATTTTGCGATTAAAATAGCGCGAAACAAAACCATCGGTCGGCTTGCCGAGCCTGCGAAACAGCTCCTGCTCTGCGTGAACATGCGCCTCGGGCGTATCCACATCGAGCCAAAACGCGCCATCGATATCCGCAGTCCGCATACTGCCTTTCTCCGCCAAAACGCGAATCCCCCCCGACAATGACCCCTCGCCCTCTGCAACAGACTGCTCGAGCGCGCCAAACAAAAACGGACTGCACAGAAAAATCCCCGTATCTACCGCATTGAAATCGGCCAACTCTTTTCCAATTTTGACCACGCGACGGTTCTGTGTCATCACCTTCGTGGCATCTTCCATATCAAAAATGCCATCGATATCTGTATCGACACATAAAATGGCTTCATCCCGACCAACCGGCATACGACGCAATTTGACCAGTATCTCGGGATCAAACAGATGATCGGACATCAAAAGAATAAACGGCTCATCGACATATTCTCTGGCACTCAATACCGACACACCATTGCCGCGCGCCCATTCCTTATTTTGAACCCAATCAATCGCCACATCCGAAAGCTGTGGATCATCGGCAAGCGCGTGCATAATCTCTTGGCACCGATACCCAACCACAACCACAAACTCCGAAATGCCCGCGCGCATAGCCGACAAAATCGTGCGCTTGAGCAATGGCACGCCGGCCAGGGGCACGAGAGGCTTGGGCAAATCCGCCCCATAACCTCTCAGCCGACTGCCCATACCAGCGGCAATAATTACAACTTTATTCACCATAACTTCTATAACCTTTCGCAATATCCCGAGCGATTTACAAAAGACTGCGCCCAACAGCCCGTTGTAATCTCGCCCAGGATCGGTTAAAATTAAACACTGCTTCATAATATTTGGCGCGAATAATGCCGTACTCTTTTGCAGCATCGATCATATCCGATGCATCTTCAAGCCCGGCATTAAACCCATCGCGAACCGATATAAACCACCGGCGGGTCGCCCGCCGCGCCGTGCTGGCAGCCGCCATATTTTTTTGTGCCTCAATCAACTCGCGGTAAATCTTCTCAATTTCAATTGCCACGCCCTTCTCGGCCAGTTGCTTTTGATACAACAACTTCTGATATTCCAAACTCGCTTTCCGCGCCTTCGCCGACGTAAGCCCAAACGACAGCGACTGTCGAACACCTATCACCGCCCCTGCCTGTAAAATATTGAAATCATCTCTGGCAAAAGGACTTGTCTGATCGTCGCGGTTCGGTGCGTAACCATACTTAAATTGACCCGCAATAAATATCTGGGGATACTGCTCGCCTTTTGCCACCTGCATTAGAGATTCACGCACCTGCGCGGCAGCCTGTAACTGCTGCATATCTTCGCGCTCTCCCGCGCGTTTGAGATAAAACTCAAGCGGCTCAATCTCCACATCAACCGGTGTTAAAGGACCAGCAAGAGTCAGCGAATCTCTTTCACTCAATCCCAGAAGCATGCGCAGGGCAGACTCGGCAAGCGCTTTTGTTTTCGCCGCCTCGTGTACTTTTTCGCGCACATCAAAGGCAAACCGATCAATACGGCCCAGATCGGCATACGTAAAATCGCCTTCCTCTGCCTCCAGTTTCTCCACCACAAAATCGCGCGCCGTTTGAAAATCACTTTGCGCTTCCAATGCCAGTGCCCACAAATCCTGCGTCAGTTGCAACCCAAAATACACCTCGGCAACCTGAAGCTCCAGATCGCCCCGCGCTTTGCGCAGCCCCGCCTGCTGAGCCGTCACGCCTGCCATAGCCGCTGCTTTGGCTCCGGACAAATGACCGAATGTGAACAGAGGTTGCACAACCGTGGCCTCTGTACGCGTAAAAATACTCAAATGACTCAGCATGGTATTGCCAGTGAGCGCGTCACCGCGTGCTTCGGGCGAGGGACCAATAACAGACCGCAATTCAAACTGCGGCAAAAAGCGGATGGCATTGGCCTGATCTAATTGCGCCCGCGCAATATCGACATCAACCGCTGCCGCACGCACGCCGGGATGCACGCGCATCGCCTGTGCAATACTCGCGGACAAATCATAAGTTTCGGCGCGGAGAGAATGCACACAGATAAAAATCCCCAAATAGGACACACACAGCTTTAACATGTGTGAAAAAAAACCACATCTGTTGCAATTTAACAACACAACCCCCTGAACTCCGGCGAAAAACTCAAAAATAAAAAAATCTATATCTATATTAAACAAATATTTAAAAAAAGACCATCCAAACAGGCACAAAATATCTTTTCCTATATAAGCGAAATCCGTGCCATCGTAAAATATATAAAAAAACCGGACAAAAGTCCGGGTTAGCTATACTAACGTTTTAATCCGCGAGTAGTTCCCTCCACATATTCACCGCCGCACCGCCATCAAAACAAATCCAAAAGACACCCAGAAAATTTTCCGGATGCGCCGGATCAATGCAACGCCCAATCCCAATTCTGGCGTCAACCCCAACAATTGAAAAAGAAACACATGCCCGCTCTCAAAAACGCCGACACCAGATGGAATAAAGAAAAATGCCGTGTTTATAATCAACGACAAAGACGTGAGCAAAAAAGCGGTCAAAAAAGATTGTGGCTGCCCCAACAGACTGAGAATCGCATACACTTCAAAAGTTCCCAAAACCCAACTCAGCATGTGCAACGCCATACACAGCCAGAACCCCAGGCGGTTCTGCCGGTAAAATGCCGCAATCGTCCGATCAACTTCTTCAAACTTTTCGCGCCTCGACTCCAAAAAAGAGAGACGCAATTTCTTCAAAATATCCAGCAACCATACAGAAGCCCGTTGGCGCTGAGACACATAAGCCGCCACAATTCCAACCGTACCCAACACCAGGGCAGCCCCCAATCCAATCTGCACCTCTACTGAAAGCGGAAACATGCCCACGGCCAACCCCGTGCCAATCAGCGCGAAGACCAGGCCACTCACCAATTCAACCGTCTTATTGATCACCAGAGAAGGTACGCCCTGCGTCACAGAAACCTGGTCGCGCAACATATACGCTTTGGCCACCTCACCGCCCACATGAGAAGCCGGTGTGACATTGCCAACAGCTTCTCCCGACAACTTTATGCAAAAAAGTGACCAAAAACTCGGACGGTCGCCATCAAAACACATCGCCCAGGCCCACGTATTGCTCACATGCCAGCCCAATGCAATGAGCAAAACAGGCACATAGCCCCACCCCATCTGCCGCACTTGCGTCCAGGCGGCGATAATCCCAACCTCGTAAATCAACACCGCCAGCAGCGTTAACCCAATGCCCCACAACATCACCTTGCGCGCAGTTTTCATTCGCTATCTATCCCAAAAGAAACGGCGACCAAAATGCGCCGCCGTTCGTCAATAGTGTCTTATAGAACACCGTCAATTAACCCGCATAATCACGTGATAGCCCAGAGGGGTTTTGACAACCCCACTGACTTCATTGGGTTTGAGCTTCATCACTGCGGCTTCAAAATCCGGGTGCAAATCGCCCTTAGAGAAAAACCCCGTACTTCCGCCATTTTCTTTTGAAGGATCAATAGAATAACTCCTCGCCAAAGCGGCAAAATCTTCTCCGGCTTTGAGCTTGTTCAAAATTTCCTGAGCTTCGGGTTCCGTCTTCACCAGAATATGCCGCACCCGCATCTTGCCCGCCTGAATCGACTTAATAATATCCAGATTGCCCTGTGCATCGCGCAGCGTACTGGCATCCTTGCTTTCGGCCATTGCCGTTTCATACGCTCTTCGCGCCTTATCAAAATCTCCCCGAGCCGAATAAATAAACCCCAGATTGTTGTGAACTTCGGCATCTTTGGGATCAATTGCCAATGCCTTCTCGTAAATCACACCTGCAGAATCGACCTTCTCCTCACCCAAATACAGCAATGCCAACCGCTTATAGGGCGCAATCCACTCGGGAGCGCGCGAAATACAGGTCAACAGTTCGGCCTTGGCCTGTGCAACATCGCCCTTAGCCACATAGACTTCTGCCAGCCGAAATCGCACCAGATTGCCATCGGGCGCACGTTCCAAAATGCCCAGCATCTCGCCAATACTGGCGTCAAAATTACCCCTGGCTGCGTACAACTGGGCAAGTGCATCGCGCACCTCGAGATCATCCGGAGCGAGATCGCGCACCTTTTCCCAGGCTGTCTGTGCAATATCCAAAGAATCCACCTCTGCACTCATAAAACCGAGTGCGCGATACACCGACGGATCTTCTGGCGCAGCCTCAACAGCCTGTCGATATGCCGAAAATGCCTTCTGTGTCATCCCCAGCGCGTGAAAAACCCCGCCCCGATTGACCATCAACATCACATTGTCCGAATTGGCAGCAAGGCCGCGGTCCATAACGGCGATAGCACTGAGTGTATCGCCAACCGCAATATGGGTCAGCGCCAGAGATTGATACGCCTCAATAAAATCGGAACGGCGTTTGAGTGCCGCTTCAAAATCGGCAATAGCTTCTCTGGGCTTACCCAGATCGCTATTGAGAGATGCGCGTTCTGCCAGAAGCAAAGCGGGTTCATCGCTTTGCCCAATACCCCGATCCAGTGCAGAAAGAGCCTGAGAAATTTTGCCCTGCCGAGCAAACACCAGCGCCAGATCGCGATATCCGCGAACAGAACCCGGTTTTATCTCCACTACCTTTTGAAAAGCGGCCACCGCAGCGTCCAATTGCCCGGCCTCTGCGTAAAGCGTACCCAAAAAACCGTGCGCTCCTACACTATCGGCATGTGCCTCGACAAAAGCGCGTGCCACCTCGAGAGCGTCGTCAATTTTGCCATCGCTGTAATGCGCTTCAATCTCTTTCAAAAAATCCCGCGCATCCACAACCGGGGCCTGAAAAAATATCATACCCCATACAAAACACAGTATCCACCGTTTCAAAACGCAACCTCCATCCTTGACAACATCAACACAACACAATATAATCACATCTCACTTATGAAAACTCTAAAACAAAACGCCGTACCACTCATAGCCTTTCTAATCGCGGGAAGCACAGCGATACTCTCTTACGACCACTTGCACTACGTGATCCCCTATGTGGTCTTTAAGTATCCCATCGCCATTGTCGTGCTCTACGCATTTTTTCAGCTCATCGCTTATGCAGAGCGTCGGCGCAGTGCCCAACTCGATGAAGTGGGCTTGCTTCGGCCCCTGCGCGACGGCGCATTCCTCGTATGCCTGCACGCACACCTGCGCGACCTCGGCATAGACCTGAACCTTTTATCATCGGCATCCAGCATGCACCTCGCCCTGTTATCATGGGCGGTCGCCCTCATCGGATATTACGCCCTTGAGCAACCCGGGGGACTACCTGGTCGCACAATCAATATCCTGTCCTCTCCTGCCACGCGCATCACAGTCTGTCGCGGACTCATCATCTCGGGACTGATAGGGGTAATCGGCACATTCGCGGCAATCGCACAACCCCTCTGGCTCGGTCTCCCCCTGCTTCTCGTATTCATTCGCGCCTATTATCAGCGTTCCGGAGAGGATCGTGAACGTACAGAATGAACGCCTCAACACCCGCGCTGCCCTGCTCAACCTCTTGACAGCAATCCTCTGGGGCGGAAATTCCGTATCCATCAAACTCGGGTTATCTGGTATTCCGCCGCTTTGCCTGGCCGGCATGCGTTTTTTGCTCGGCGGACTCGTCGTCTATATTTGGACGCGCCCCCTGAAAATCGACCTGAAACTCAAATCCAACGAGCGACGAGGCATTGTCGGCCTCATCTTTATTTTTCTCGCGCAGATCTACTTGCTCAATGCGGGAACCGATTACACCCTCGCCAGCCGCTCGACCATCTTTATCTCGGCCTATCCCTTCTTCACCGCCTCATTTGCACACATCTTTATACCGGGCGACAAAATCAGCACGCGCAAAATGACCGGCATGGTATTGTCTTTTCTCGGCGTAATACTCATCTTTGCCGAAAGCCTATCACTCGGCGAACTTCAACATCTTTTGGGCGACCTCCTCGTACTCGCAAGTGCCGCTCTCCTCGGCGCTCGCCAGGTTTATCTCAAGCGCCTCGTCCAGAACATACACCCCGGAAAAGTCTTGATCTGGCAATCCGCCCCCAGCGTACCCATCTTTTTTTTACTCAGTGCACTATTTGAAACACAGGCCATCCAACTCGATATCTCCGTCCTGAGCGCCGTTCTCTATCAGGGGCTCGTCGTCGCGGGATTCTGCTTTATCCTCCTCACAAGCCTGCTGAAACGCTATTCTGCCAGCCGCCTCTCGGTTTTTGGATTCATCACCCCAATTGTCGGTGTCGTCGTCAGCAACCTTCTCCTCGGCGACCCCATCTCACCCGCCATTCTCCTCAGCCTCGCGCTCGTGGGCATCGGCATCACCATTGTCAATACATCACAGTGAAGCCCCTCCCAAAACGCATAGCCTATCAATCTATGCGGTCTCATTATACGCCGCAAGAAAAAACTGGTTTCAGAACCTAAAACGAATCTACGAATCTACGAATCTACGAACCCCGCCCATCCCTCCAAAATCAGTATGTACTGCCATTCGTCTATTCGTCTATTCGTGCTTTACTCGAGCCGAATATCCGGCAACTCAAAATCATCGCCCGTGTCTTCAATCCACTGCGCGAGGCGCTCGTGGCACCTCTCCTTCTCCTTCTGGAACGCCCTGTTATAAACGTAATTCGCCTGCTCATACGGATCATCCGCCGTATTGAAAAGCAACCAATCATTATTCGGTGTACAGGCGTATTTCCACCCATCTCGCATCACCACAGCCCGCCATGCCTTGTTCACAGTGTGCGAATGCATCTTTCGTGGAATCTGCTGTAAATACGCCGAATCGGGCTCTGCATTTCTATTCGGTTTCCCCTTGAACTCAGCGGCATTGCTGGAAATACAGTGACCCGAATAATCGTACCCGACCATATCCTCGGGAACGGGAATACCACAAAGACCCAGCGTAGTAGGTGCAATATCGACGTGATTGATCACCGCATCAGTAGATCCCGTACTCATATTAGCACCACCCCCCACCTTACCGATAATAAACGGAATGCGGATCGACTCTTCCCACGGCGATGATTTGCCAGTCTGCGCGTGGCTCCACAGCATATCGCCGTGATCGGAAAAGAAAATCACATAAGTCTCCCGATCAACACCCATATCTTTGAGAGCCATGCGAATCCGCCCCACATTGTAGTCCAGATTCTCCACCATCGCGTAATAACCCGCATGATCCAGGGCTGCCCGCTCGCGGATTCGGGGAACATTCGGCACATTGTGCCGAAGCTGGATATCCGACGGATGAATCCGGGGTGCCCCGCGGTCCGGATTTGTAGGCGGCACAAAGGGACTGTGGGGCGGTTGCACCGAAAGCACGGCAAAAAACGGCTGATAATCTTCTTCCTCGCCCACATGATCCACAAGATGGTCTAAAAACAAGGTCGTCAGGCTATCGGTTTCGTACCCGTCCAAACGCCGGGGCGTTTCGCTCTCCGAACCATAAACATAGCACTCGTTCTGATTGTTATTATTCTCATACCCCATCCAGTACTGAAAATTCCCCCTGCGCTCGGGAGGAACACAGTTCTCCCGAGCGTTGGAACCGTCCAAATGCCACTTGCCGACATAAGCCGTGTGATACCCCGCATCATTAAAAGGCATGGCAACAGTCGGAATCGCCGGATCCAGTGGAGACGGCGTCTGCGTCACCCCATTTTGATGCGGATAAGTACCCGTCATTAGCGCGCCGCGAAAAGGCGAGCACCACGGCGCACCGGAAACCGCACAGTCAAAACGCATACCTTCACGCGCGAGATTGTCGATATTCGGCGTAAACACATTGGGATCACCTCGATAGCTCAATGCGTGCGCACGGTGTTGATCCCCAAAAATCCAGATAACATTCGGTTTGCGTACAGGGCGAAACGAAAATTGCTCATTCATAGAAAAAACCTTTCTAATGCTCATGTCCATGCCCGTGATCGTGTAAGGGCGTATGATCGTGATAAATACCGTGCTTATGCATCTGCTGGTGCAAGCGGTTGTGCGCGGCCTCCAGCGTAGCGCGCATCTGTTTCAGACGCCTCGCCTCGGGTCGCGGTGCGAGCGTATCCAGATAGGCAATTGCCCCCTCAATTTGTTCCAAAACCGTCGTAGCATCCGCCTGTGAAAAAATGGGCCTTCCCTCCACAACCACCTGCACGGCACTCGTATGTGCGGCAATCTCGCCGTGCTGCCCCTTATAACTCCCGCGCACCCGCAAGGCAATCCACGTCGAATCCTCCACCCGTACCTCTGCACTCCCCGACGCAGACAGACCCTTATCCACATTCACCTGCTCATGCGTCAGCCCGCCCACAACGATCTCGACCTGATCAATCGGCAAACGCACCGACGCCACCTCCCACGCCACATTGACCGTCCCGCCAGAAGCGGGCAACTGCACCCGTGAACCGGGAGCCATTCCCTCCACCTGAATCTCTGCAAGCGGTCCCACCGTCACAAACGTATGACCCGCTTTTGTCGCCGCCATCCAGTTCTCATAGCTAAACTCGCGATCTCCCAAATGCGTATAAGTACGCACCCCGCCGAGTTGCGACGCAGCCGCCATCTTATCCGAACCGCCCACAACCGGAATGTGGTACCCCAAATTCAAATAGCGGTACCAATCGGCAATCCCATAGGGATTGATCTGTGCATTGTGCGGATTAAACGTCATCATCTCCATCGCGTGGATCAGACCCAGCACAATATCAGCCGCGCGTTCGCACTGCGGATTTGGGCCGTGCGGCATCACCACCAGCCCCCCCTGATCAATACACTGCTGCGCCCACTCGGCCATCGTGACTTCTTGCGCGTCGCCCAGCGCGGATTCCGACGGTCCCCCCGAACACAGCGGATGAATCATAAGCCCCGAATAACCCAGCAGCGAAATATGCCCGAGCACCTGCATGCGATTCTCTGTACCAACGCGCACGAGAAACTCGCCATCCCCACCAAAATCCCGTGCACCAAAAGTCGTCTTACCATCAAAATCCGACACATTGCTGAACATTTCACCCCACTGGCTCGCCAGCAAATTCACCACATTCACACCCTCGCCCTCGCCTTCCAGAAGCGCCGTTTGCGGACTCAAAAAATGCACATGCGTATCGGCTGTCACCCACCCCTTTTGCCGCCACTTGAGCACGCAATCAATCTCAAAAGTAATCACATCAGTATCGGGACCAACCGTAAACTTCTCGCGAATCGGCGCAATCTCATATCCCTTCTGAATATCGACATACACATCGCCCAAAGGCAGATCTGCCACGCATTCCCCAGGGATATAACAATACTGATTCAACCCATTGACATATTCGCCGTAATTATCCTCAAACCAGTGTGGATTCACCTTGCGATGATACCCCTTCGGCGGCAAATACTCCCCTGCCTCGCCGTGCATGTGCAGCCGCACAGCAACCGGCGTTTCCGTCCCTTTCTCCACCACGCGAATTGCGACCGGACGATGTGCGGATCGCACCTCCACGATCTGCTTTGCATCTGCCAGATCATAAGCCTGCGCCTCTCCATCCTCCTCCACACCCACGTAAAGCCTCGCCTGCGGGTGTGCGATATACTCGACAACCACCGCAGAAGAAGACCGCTCGGGCTGCACATCCACCTCCGCGCTCAACCAGCGTTCCGCATCGTAATCCAGCACAGCCCGCGCCGACATCACCACACCCAGATCGATATCTATATCCTCAAGCTCGCCATTCCCATTCAACTGCGCGCCCTCGGGCAATTCCAACCTCAATTTTTGGCGCACACCTGGCCGCAACGGATGATCTGCGACCTGCGTATGCGTGATCCCCAGCACCAGCGACCGTTCGTTCTTAGGGACCAATGTCAGATGCCCAATGGGTTTCTCCGGATTGGGATTGGGCAACGCATAAACCCACAGCTTTATGCGCCCGCCATCTCGCCCCGAACTGTGCCGCGTCTCGGCGCGACCATAAGCCGAAGCAGGACGACGTCCCAGACCGTGTTCATCCGTTGCACCCATCACAACACCGGGTTTGGCCGCAGGCATCGCAGCAAACGCACTTGCCCCCCACCCAATACGGGACTGTTGAATCGCAAACCGGCGCAAAATGCGCGTCGCCTCAGTCTCGCCACCTGCATACGCCAGCACGTAATCCGACACATGATCACCCAGTTCATTGCCATCCATAGCAAAATCGGCCAACTCCTCCTGGTAATTACTCACGCGATTTTCAACCCCGTGAAAAAACACCACATAGCTCGCCTTCACACCGCCCATATCAACGCGCACAGCATCGCGGTCGAGCAATATGCCATTGGGCTCGCCTGGCGCACCCAGATCAAATGGCATACCCAGAATGGACTGAGAACCATACATCGCGCCCAAATCTTCGCCACCAAACCCATCCAATTGCACGCGATCCACATTGTAATTTTCCGCCAGCGAAACAGGCGTAAAATGTTCTGATGGGGGAATATTCATAATGCACCTCGTCTATAAAAAATACCGCTCATTTTTCACCATCACCTCAAACTCCTCTCTCGCCTTCTGCACCTCTTCCACCGTTGAAACCTCGGCAACCGGCACATCCCACCAGCTCTCGTACCCCGGCACGCGTACCTCGCGATCTACCTCCACCGCAATCACCGTCGTGCGATCTATAGTTCGCGCCTCTTCAATCGCCCTCATCAACCCTTCTTTGCCTTCGGGCCGCAATACCTGAGCACCCAAACTCTCGGCATTTGTCGCCAAATCGGTCGGCACATTCTCGCCATCCAATTGCCCGGTCTGCTCATCGCGCATCCTGTACTCCGTCCCAAACTCATGCGCGCCCACAGCCTCTGACAACCCCCCGATACTCGCGAAACCGTGATTATCCAGCAACACAATATTCAGCTTAATCCCCTCCTGCACCGCCGTCGCAATCTCCTGCGCCATCATCAAATACGACCCATCCCCAACCATCACATACACCTCCCGGGAGGGATCGGCCATCTTAATGCCCAAACCTCCGGCAATCTCGTATCCCATGCACGAATATCCATACTCGAGGTGATATCCCTTGGGATTGCGCGTTCGCCACAACTTGTGAAGATCGCCCGGCATACTGCCCGCCGCACAAATCATAACATCCTCTGGCGCCGAACCTTCATTCACCGCACCAATCACTTCACCCTGGCTCAAAACGGGCCGATGCCCCAAATTGTAAATGCGATCCACCTCGGATTCCCACGCCTCCCGAAAAGCGGCAACCCGCTGTGTCAAATCCCCCGACACGCGATACCCCTGCACCGCTTCTGCAAGTTCCTCCAACACCACCCGCGCATCGCCCACCAGCGGCAGTGCCCCGTGTTTGGCCGCATCAAATTCTGCCACATTAATCGCGATAAATTTCACATCCGGATTTTGAAACGCCGTCTTTGAAGCCGTCGTAAAATCGCTCAACCGCGTACCAATAGCGATCACCAGATCCGCTTCCCGCGCGACAATATTCGCCCCCGGTGTACCCGTCACACCCACCGCACCCAGATTATTGGCGTGGTCGTAATTAAGCGACCCCTTGCCCGCCTGTGTCTCGCCCACTGGAATACCCGTCTGCTCGACAAATGCCGCCAGCGCATCTGTCGCCTCGCTGTACAACACCCCCCCGCCCGCAATCACCACAGGTTGCACACTCGCCCTAATCCACGCCGCAGCTTTTGACACCAGATCGCGATCCGGCCGGTTGCGCGGCACCACCCACACCCGTTTTTCAAACAACGCTTCGGGATAATCAAACGCCTCTGTCTGTGTATCCTGCGGACAACACAGCGTCACAGCACCCGTCTCAACAGGCGAAGTCAAAACCCGCATCGCCTCGGGCAATGCCAAAATTGCCTGATCTGCCCGATTCAACCGATCCCAGTACCGCGACACCGGCTTAAAACAATCGTTCACAGAAATATCCTGCGACGCATTGGACTCCAACTGCTGCAACACAGGCGCCACATTTCGCCGCGCAAAAATATCACCCGGCAGCAGCAACACCGGCAAACGATTAATTGTCGCCGTCGCCGCGCCCGTCACCATATTCGTCGCCCCCGGTCCAATCGACGTCGTACACGCCAGCGTACCCAACCGATTCTTCATCTTGGCATAAGCCGCAGCCGTATGCACCATCGCCTGTTCATTGCGCGTCTGGTAATACCGAAACTCATCGCGATACTCGTGCAGCGCCTGACCGATCCCCGCCACATTCCCATGCCCAAAAATACCCGACATCCCCGCAAAAAAGGGTTGTTCACCCCCATCGCGCGAAACGTACTGCGCTTTCAAAAACTGAACAATCGCCTGTGCCATTGTCAATCGTCGCGTCTTTGCCATATTATCCCTCGTCTATTCGCACATCCAGCCGATCATGCACACCAGGAGGCTCCAAAATCCGCTTCTGTCGCTCAGTCAACCCCTCATAAGCCGAACAATCGTACCCCTTTGGCGCAGAAATCAAATGTCCCGGACCGTATTTGTAAAGCAACACCCTGCGCTCGTGGTCTGCCCGCCACGGCAACGTACCGTGTACCAGAGCCTCCGTAAAAAAAATCGCATCCCCCGCCTTTGCCTCTGGCTGGACAACATAGTGCGGAACCCGCTCAAACCGCTGCACATCGCGCGGCAAATCCATCCTGAAATTGCTCTTGTGGCTGCCCCGCACACAGGCAAATCCCCCATCTCCCGCATCTGCATCCGACAACACATACGTCAACACCGACAAACCACACTGCATCACGCCATCTCGATATCTGTAATAATGGTGAAACAAATTCGGCTGCCCGCCGTGCAAACTACCTCGCTTCCCATTCTTCAGCATAAAAATGGCATAATCGTGATCCAGGCGGAACTTCGGTCCCAGAAATTCAATCAGATAAGGCAACACTTTGGGATGATCGATTAAATCCCGACACGCCACATCCCAATCCACAATACTCGGCGCGCGACGCACACCTATGGCATTGCCAAATTCATCATCTGCTTCCACATCCCCGTAATCCCTGGGAAATTCTCGATCCGCCACTGCATTGAGCACATCCAATTCCTCCTGACTCAACACATCTTTAATCACCAGATACCCGTCGAGATCAAACATAAACTTTTCTTCTGGGGTCATATTGCACTCTCCTATCGATAGGGCAATGGCCTGGGATCGAGCCATTCTACAACTCGATCTTTAATCGCCCATGCAAAAAAGAAATTTCCGCGCGGCGTGTGATGCCCAATATAATACGGTTCCAAAAACGCCTGCACATCCCCCCGATATGTCGCGTACTCCTCCCGAAAAGCATCGCGCAAATCGATCACAGGCACATCCTTTGTCGCCAACCAATCCAAAAACGTCTGGTCAAAAAGCGGCTCGCCTTCTAATGCCCGAGCTATATTACTCGAACCGAACGACAAAATAACCAGCAGCTTTTTCCCTTTGGTCTTTGTAAAAGCCTCGGCCTTTTCAATCACAAACCGCGTCGCAAACAAAGCCGCCTCGGTATGCAAGCTATAAACCTCGGCATCCGATCCTGCATTCTCGAGTTCTCCCCCCATACTCTGCGCCATAGCCGACGCATCTTCCACGCTACCTTTGCGCGCCATAGCCGCATGCAAAATCGGATCATCGCCAAAGGTCTCCCACACCCAATCCGCATCGCATAGTCGATAGAGTTCCTCGGGCGTCTTGCACAAGTTCTCGCGCTCTTCCACAGTTCCACTTTCCAGATTCACGCGCAAATGCGGCAGCGTAAACCGACCCTGCCGTCCCATCCGAATGGACCGCCACGCGTCCAAATTGCGAAAGTGATCGTCGTCCCACACATTCAAAATCACGTACTCGGCGGGATACTCCCTCTCCACAATCAACATTCGCCGATACGCCTGATACACACTGTGCCCGCCAATGCCATAATTGCGAATGGGCTCCAGCAAATGCGCCGCCAAATACTCCTGCCACGTCTCCCCATTGCTCACCTGATCGCAATGCGTAAAGCTATTCCCATACGTATGAATGCGACACGGGCGCTCCGCATAATTCACCACCTGCCGCGCACCGTCTTTCTCATAAGCGTAAAACCCGCGCGAATCATCCACACCACCCCCGCGAAACCCATCGCAAACCACCCATCCGATCTCCGGATCAAACGCCGACTGTGCATTATTGCACATAATCTGCGCCAACTCCGCCGGCACATCTGCCTTCGCAGGCGTCACAAAATGATCCACCATCTCGCGCGTCGGCATAATCGACTCTAAATATTCGCGTCCTGTCATTGCTATATCCTCGTATCTTCGGGCGGGCACAGGAGCCTGCCCCGTAGTGCCTTTATACGGGGGCACCGCCCCTACATCTCACGCCTTTCATCTGTGTGCATCTGCGTGCATCTGCGGATCGTCTCGCTTTCTGATCAGCCGCGCCGGTGTGCCTCCAACCACCGAATACGGTTCCACATCGCGCGTCACAACCGCGCCCGCCCCCACAATACTGTGCGCGCCAATACGCACCCCGCCAATAACCACGGCATTGGCACCAAACCACACGTCATCCTCTACGACAATCTCCCGCTTTTGCACCCTTTGTTTCACCATCGGAATATCGATTCGGTCGTACCCATGTCCCACACTCGCAAAAACCACATGTGCCGCCACCGCCACATAATTGCCAATAATCAAAGGCCCGTACAATACACTGTACGGCGCGAAATGCGTATGGCTACCAATATCGATCCACGCGCCACAGGGATTCACAAACACCCCATTGTGAAACGCCACATCATCGCCAATACGCACCAATTCTGGATGCCGAATATCGACCAGCGGATCAAAGTGAACCGACTCCCCAATCGCCTTAAATGCCGATCTGTCTATCTCAAACATAAGAATTCCCCTCCGCACACAGATTAATCAATTACAGGACGTGATGCAATGGTATTTGCCCCTGCAAAGCCCGGCTGAAATTCACCGCTACCTTCTCTTTAAAAGTTTTTCATACCACCTACTATTATCGGATAATCTCTGTTGTCTAAGGAAGGTTGCCTACCTATATTTTGACATTGTCACGCCCCCATATCACAATAATTACACGAGGTTTTTATGAAGTTCCTGATGTTTTTGTTTTTCGCGCCTGCAACCCTGTCTGCCGCTGTGCTCAGCGGCCAGGTGCTCGATGAGAAAACCGGGGAATCGCTGTTCGGCGCAAATGTTTATTTGGAAACACACGCGGTAGGAACAGCCACAGACCTCGATGGAAATTTCGCGATTCCCAATGTCAGCGACGGTAGCCACACGCTCGTCATTAGCTTTGTGGGATATAAGGAATATCGCAATACCATCACAGTAAAAGAGGGGATGGGTGCATTGGTTGTGGTGCTAACGCCCGAAGCCATGCAGTTTGAAGAGGTCGTTGTGAGCGCGCCACGCGCCAAATTGCGCGAAACACCCATTGCGTTCTCCGATGTGCCAAAATCCGATATAGATCGCAAACTCGGCTCTCGCAGTCTGCCGATGCTTTTGAACGATACACCGGGCGTTTATGCGACCGAGCAAGGCGGTGGCGATGGCGATTCACGCATCAATGTGCGGGGATTTGACCAGCGCAACATCGCAGTCATGGTCAATGGCGTGCCAGTCAATAACATGGAAACCGGGTGGGTCTATTGGGTTGACTGGGATGTTCTCAGCGATGTGACATCGTCCATACAGGTGCAACGCGGATTGGGCGCCTCAAATTTGGCGATAGCCTCGGTGGGGGGCACGCTGAATATTATTACCGATGCCGCCCGTCAACAGCGTGGGTTTAAGATCAAACAGGAGGCCGCGACCAGTGCCTATTATAAAACCACGGTCAATTTTTCATCGGGCTTACTCAATGAAAAAAACGCGCTGAGCGTGGGCATTTCACGCAAAGTTGGCAATGGCATACCCGATCAAACGTGGACAGAAGGGTGGGCGTATTTCGGAGCGTTGAGCTTTTTGGCCTCTGAAACACACAAATTCGAGTTGTTTGTCGTGGGTACGCCGCAACGCCACGGGCACCGCCTGTACAAGCAGTCCATTGGCACTTTTGATACCGATTATGCGCGGTCTTTGGGCGCAGGCGCAACAGATGCGAAAAATTACGGAATCAATTACAACCCCAACTGGGGATATTCGCCGTTTTCATCTTACCGGGAATTTTTTAATGGCAAGGTGCGCGACGCGCGCGACAACGCGATCATTATGGAACACGAGAACTACTATCACAAAACACAAGCCAATTTGAACTGGTATTGGACACCCCACGATCGGTTTGTTTTGTCCAATGTCTTTTATTGGGCGCGCGGCAAAGGCGGAGGCCTGGGACGCCTGGGCGTCAATCCGGGAACCAGGGCAGACGGCAGCATCGACTGGCAACACGCAGTGGACGAGTTGAACACGGAACCCGCATCACGAGCCAATCCCGACCTGGTACTTGCAGGCGAGGTCGGAGCCTTTGAGATTGCGGCGAAGACCATTATGCGAAACACGGGCAGCCTACAATACTATTACGGATATTTGGGCACGGGCGAATACGCGCTAACTCCTGCCTATAAGCTCGCCTTTGGCGTTGATTTGCGCGGCTATGAGGGGCAGCACTGGCGCGAAGTGCGAAATTTGATAGGAGCAGATTATTACGTTTTTACGGGAGACAGCAATGCCGCGACTTCTGTTAAACGCCTTGGAGACAAGATCGCATATCACACCGATGGTCTGACGCGCTGGGGAGGCGGATTTATTCAACTCGAAAGGCAGGTGAACGACTTTACGGCATTTTTGAGCACATCGGCATCCATAACAGCTTATAAGCGCATCGACTATTTCCGCGCCAGGGTCAATGGGGAATGGGATCAGACAGATTGGAAAAGCTTTGGAGGCTATACGCTCAAGGCGGGGGGCAATTACAATATAACCCCTACGGTCAATGTGTATGCCAATATGGGCTGGCTTTCAACAGCCCCCAAATTTGGATCGGTTTATCACTACGACAACAGCCTCTACGATCCCACCTTCAATGAAAAAGTAGCGTCTTTTGAGTTAGGCGCAGGCTATCTCAAACGCGGGGTGATAACCGGAAACGCAAACTTTTATTATACCAAATGGATCGACCGCTCGTGGCCCAAGAGTGTTTACAGCGCAAAGCTCGATCAGAACTTCCGGTTTTTGCTCAGCGGCATTGACGCGCGGCACACAGGCATAGAGTTCGACTTCAAGGCGCGCCCCCATCCCAGGCTGGAAGTGCGCAGCATGGTCTCACTCGGCAACTGGGAATGGCTCAACGATGCGCGCGCCACATTTTTCCCCGAAGAAGATCCATTGATTGCAGACACGTTTCAAGTCTATGCCCATGGATTGAAGGTAGGCGACTCGGCGCAAAAAACCCTTGCGCTGAGCAGTACGGTATTTCCCATGCGCGGGATTTACACCACGCTGAGTTTGAGGCGATTTATGGATCACTACGCCAAATTCGATCCCGCCAACCGAACAGATCCCAATGACCGCCAGCAATCGTGGAAGGTGCCAAATTACAATTTGGCTGATCTCCACGCGGGTTACATCCTGCCCGCCAATACATTTGGCAATGGCAAAGTAAAACTGCAATTGCACATCTTCAATTTGTTCGACGCGCGCTATATTTCCGATGCAGACGATGGCGACAACCACGACGCCTCAACCGCGCTCGTCTTCCTCGGTCTGCCCCGCCGCTGGAATATTTCGTTATCCTACGATTATTAGGAGAACATTGGCGAAAATCCCACTGAACCTGACCCGTTTTACCGGCAACCGTGCCCAACAGTTTCAATGAGATAGGTGCTCATCAAGAGCAACGCTCAGCCGCTGAAAGACCTGGAGAAATTCATCGGCGACATCGTCCTTTTCATTGCGCTGCAAATCGAACAGCAATTGGGGACGCTCGCGCTGAAGGCACTCCGTCTCATCGAACGGCACATGCATCGGTTCGAAGATATTGCCCCCAATGCGCTTTGCCGGATCATAGCCGCGAACCAGTTTGAAACGCCCGTCGAAAACCATGCGCCAGGCACTCAGACCGGAAAATACCAGATCTCGATGCCTCCGCGCGCGGGCACCGAGATAATCGACGAGCGAACGACTATCGAGATCATCACCAGGTGTCAAGCCAGCCCACTCGAGAAAACTGGAGGTCAGATCGAGTGTCGTCATCGGAGCGTCATCGCGTCCGGAAGCCTCCACGCCCGGTCCAGCGATCACCAGCGGAACCCCCACCGAAGCCTGCAGGGGCGACAACTTCTGCCACTGGTCGTAATCGCCGAGCATCTCGCCATGGTCGCTGGTAAAGACAATAATAGTATCGTCCAGATCGCCCCGCTCGTGCACGCGCTCGACGAGGCGCCCGAGGCAAGAATCGAGATGTTCGACAGTAGCAGCCCAGTTGCGGCGCACCTCCTGATGCGTCTCGGGCGCGATATCCTCAGTGTTGAACACGGGAAGAGGAAACTCGACGGATGGCTCGCGGTACCATCGATGCATTGACTCAGTGATGTCCCACGGATGATGGGGATTCTGCAGATTCACCTCCAAATACCACGGCCTGTCGTCGGGCGCCCGATCCAGAAGGGTGAGCGCATTATTGGTGATCCAAGTATCGAAGTACGCATCGTCGGGAAGTGTCGTCGGGAAGGTAGCCGTCCACACGCCCTCCCGGCTTCGGCACGCGTAATCTTCAATGTGCTCCTCTGCCAGGCCGCGCGCGTGCAAAAACGCCATGTACGCATCCTGAGGCACCATCTCGTTGTTGCGCATCAAAATGGTCGCCTGATTCAGCCCCGCATTGAAAATCGCATCAGAAAATCCCCATTCCTCCATGCCCTGGCACCCATCGACACCGCAGTGGAACCTGGGCGGATTCCCCGATTGGTTATTGCCCACATGGTGTTTGCCAGCACCCATAACGTGGTATCCGGCCTCGTCGCGCAGGCGCAGGTGGTACTTGAGCATATTATCGGGAGCATAAGTGCCATTACCCCAAACGCGCGTGCGATCGTATTCCTGCCCAGATACCAGGCAGGCGCGCGACGGGGCGCAAACGGGTGACGGACAGATTGCATTGGCGAGCCAGACACCGCGCTCGGCGAGTTCCCGCAGATGCGGCGTGCGCACCGGAATATCGGGATTCATCTCGACCCACTCTGGCCGCTGCTGATCCGTTTGGACAAAAAGTATATTGGGGCGCACCTCAATCCTCACACAACATGGAACTTCTAATTAAAACCCGGATATGTGCCGCCTTTCCTGGGACTGTAAGGCAAAAACCGGGGGTCATAATAAACCAAAGGCATTTTGTTGTGAACATCGGTCTTAATCACTGCGGTTTTACCAGAATCTCCAGTTGTATTGCTTATAGCGAAATCATCCTCTCCAATATAACCTACTTTGATTTCCCACATCCAGGCTGTATTTCCTCTATTTTCTTTCCCTCTAATAAAAATACCCTCGCGATCTCCCAAGACATATCTAAAGGTTATGTACACACCGGCCTTAGGCAAATGTCCCTTGGGCTTGTTACTTTCCAAAGCCATTTTCAATTCTACATCTACGGCGGGTGCTTTGAGTGGCAATAAATCAGGGTATGCATGAGGACGATTACGTCTGTATAGTCCTTCTGATGATTTTGCTATACCACTTCCAAGCAAATTTCCCAACATAGATGAAAAATTTGCGAGTTCGACTAACTCTGCAACTACAGGAGATTGAGAGGATATTAATTTTCGGTCAATAGTATCTAATACGCCATAAGCATACTCAACTGCATCAAGTAACACACTGCCCTCAATACCCATTAATTCTAACAGGGTTTGTTCATTTCTAATATTTAATCTATTAGGCTTTCGCGGCTTTAGAAATTCAGAATACTTAGAATTTTCCTCTACTGAAATCAACTCAGCCATTTGCACCAAATCCGATAGTGAAAATCCCAAGGCATGGGCAATTTGATTAGCCACTTGAATGGTGGGTACACGCTCGTGTCGTTCTAACAGCCCTACCATTGTTCTATGGATACCTGCTTGTTCCGCTAATTGTTCAAGAGTCAACTTCTGTTCTATGCGAACGGTTTTTATTATATCAAGAAAATTTTGGATAACTGAATCCAATCGATTTTGCTCCATTCAACAACCCCTTAGATGATTTATAAAAAATATCAGGATGTGAGCAAGAAAAAAATCTTGACAGCTTCTAAAAAAGAGACTATAGTCTCCACCGAACACCAACCTTTCTCAGGAGATCTAATTATGAAGCAAGCCAAAATCTTCGATCTTTTTTGCGGCACGGGTGGTTTTTCAAAAGGTTTTGAAAAGGTTGCCGATATTCAATATCAAACTGTTTTGGGTGTAGATTTATTACCTATTGCTGTTGAAACTTTTTGTTTTAACCACCAGGAAGCCTTTGGGATATGCAAAGATATACGAACCCTGAGAAGAACGGCAGTTTCTGATATGCTAAAAATTAAAAGGGGAGAATTGGACTTAATTATTGGCGGTCCTCCTTGTCAAGGATTCTCTTCTATAAGACCTTTTCGCTCGTGTCAAGAGGACGATCCAAGAAATTCACTATTTGAGGAATATGCTTCATTTGTAAACTTTTTTCGGCCTAAAGCATTTGTACTAGAAAATGTTGTCGGTTTGGCAACGCATAAAAAGGGTTCTACAATAGAAATGATGGAGGAATGTTTCTATAAAATAGGATATGAATGCGACTGGAAGATTCTCAATACTGCTCATTTTGGCATTCCTCAGAAACGAGAACGATTGATATTTATAGGCGTCGTCAAAGGAAATATGCCCAAATTTCCTGTACCAAATTACCAATATAAAGGGGCGACTATCGGCCATAAAAAGAAATCCAGAATGCTTTTACCAAAGGAGCCTGATCTTTTTACAAAATCAGAATTGAACCCTGCAATAACCGTTATGGACGCAATTGATGATTTGCCTCCTATTGAATCTGGCGAGAAAGCCACATTATATGTCAACAAGCCAAGAACGGAATATCAGCGGGCAAGAAGAAATGGAACCAAACTATTAACACTTCATGAAGCGACGAATCATTCAAAAAAAATGCTCGAAATAATACATCACGCGGGCAAAAACATCAATTCTATTCCCAAACATCTAATAAGTAGTGGGTTTAGTTCTTGTTATTCGAGATTGGATGCAAATGAACCTGCGGTAACAATAACGGTCAATTTTGTTCATCCAGCATCTAATAGATGTATCCATCCCCTACAAAACCGCGCTCTTACACCCAGAGAAGGCGCGCGCCTGCAATCCTTTGATGATGATTTCGCGTTTGCTGGTACTCGCTCACAAATCGTCAAACAAATAGGAAATGCAGTTCCAACTCTGTTGGGACAGCGCATCGGAGAAGCATTAGCTCCCATGTTTTAAGCATTGACCATAGTACAAGCCAACCTGTTCTCCGCTATCCTAACTCTTTCAAAACCTCGCGCAACCGCTGTGCGACAATCACATCCTCTCCCTGCTCCATCATATAGGGCATCACCTCCACGCCATTATCGTGGGTGAACATCTCTATGCGCGGATCGCCATCTGACAACTGCTGCTGGACCTCCTCTGGTGTAATCGGCAACACCGCCTGATCCCAGTGAACCTCCAGAATCGGCGCCACATTAGACCGCCCGGGATCTCGCACCCGCCTCGTCACCGACGGCAAATCCGCAACCGCACTGCCAATCACCTGCAACCATCGCTCCCACTCTGCCCACTCGGCATCGTGATCGCGCTGCACCCACTTCTCCACTGCCGCCAGCAACCCCATCACCTCCTCCTTGCCCGCCTTCATCGCCCGCCCCAGTGAATGATGCGGTGCGCCATTGGCAAACGCCGCCTGCAAAATATCCTTTCGCCCCAGCACCAACCCCGACGACTGTGGACCTCGCAAACACTTACCCCCGCTATAAGCCACAACATCTGCACCCGCCTGCAAATACGCATTGGGCACATCTGGCCGCTCTGCCGCGGCATCCACAAATACCGGCACGCCCTTGCGATGACAAATCGCCACCACATCCTCAAGCGGAATATCGCTATGATCCGTTTGATCTCCAAAAAACGCAAACATCGCCGTGCGATCATCAATCGCTAAAGAAAGCGCATCGTGATCTTCCACCTCCACCATCTCCACACCCACCGCCCGAATCGCATGCGTATAAATGTGCAAATGCCCTGGCTGGTACAACACCCGATTCTTCAACCCCGTTGTATCGGGCAATTGTTTGATCTTATCTGGATCATCACCCGCCACACACGCCGACGTCACCTGCGTCAGTGCCGCCGCGCATCCATTTGTCACCAGCCCCCACTCGCACTGCATCAACTCGGCAATACGCGCCCCCACCGCATCCATCAACTCATCCAAATGCACATACGCCTTCGCGGCTTCCATCATCGCATCGCACACCTCGGGCAACATCAGCGAACCACTGATAATTGTATAGGTCCCGCGACAGTTAATCAACGGCCGCACACCAATTGAACAATAAGTAGGAATAGCCATAGTCGCCCTCCACATCAGGCAAAATAGCGCGTGTACAAAATATAAACCGCCAGACCAATCATCAGCAAAAAACAGAACCACAACAGCAGATCGGTCTTCAAAGACGGTTTCAGGCGCTGATCGAGATGTCTATAGCGCAAATACAACGTCCCCCCGGCAATCAGGGGAAACTTAATTGCCCCAAACAAATGCCCTATCGTCAGCATCCAAACCGGATTTTGAAAAAAGAAATACGCCAGAGAAGTCACCAGAGGGGACACCACCGCCCAAATGCGCAAAATGCGAACCCGCGTCTTGTAATCATTGCGCTCGACCAAACCCATAACAGACATCCCATCAGCAAAAATGCGCACCCCACCACCCAGACCGGATATCGCCGTTGAATAAAGCACAAAAAAAGCACCCACCATAAACAACCAGAACGCCCATTCGCCAAGTGTCTGCGTGTACATATTGGAAAGCACGGGAATCGTCTCCAGACCATCGGGTTGTTTATTGAGCCGATACAACACCCCCGCGCCCAGCATATAAAACGGAATCGTCGCACAGGTCAGCAATCCCAATGTCAAAAGCACATCGGTTTGCATCACCCGAATCCATCCCCTCGCGCGCTGAACCCAGGCATTGGACTGATCTGCCGGTCCTGAAAAACGCGCATAGCCCTTTTCCACACACCAGTACGTATAGGCCATCTGCTCGCCCGAACCTACCCCGGTTCCGCCATACATCGCCAGCGCGGCCAGCAGCGCAAAAACAGGAAAACCAAACGTCAGCCCACCGCGCACCTCTTCCCAGGTAATCGCATATTCGGTCAACTGTAGCAAAACAGCACAGGTGATCGTGATAAACGTAAACATGACCACCAGAACCGTCATCAGCTTTTCGAGAAACCGATACGTCCCGGTCAGAATAATCACAGACGCCGTACCAGCCAGAATAACCGTCCACCATTCCGACCCGAGAGCAGGTAGCGCCATGTGAATCGCCTGACCAGCACCCCCGTAAATACCACCGCTGATCAACTGCCCGGGAATAATCCAGAGCAACCAAAAATAGATGTACCACGACACCTTCCGCCCGTTAAACGCGGGCAACTTTCCGGGCAATCGGTTAAAAGCGTGCAAAAAAGGTTCGCCAGAAGCAACCGAAAAACGCGCCAGTTCTGCCTGAACAATATTCTTGCTCCAGCAACTCACAAGCACAAACCAGAGCATTGAAAATCCAACAATAGAACCCAAATTCGTCGTCAGAATAATCTCACCAGAACCCACCACAGACCCCACGAGAATCAGCCCTGGACCGAGAAACTTCAGCGTACTGCGAAGCCCTTGAGGGGGCTCCTGAACCGCCCGTGGATCCAGCGCGTAGAGATCTGGATTTTCATCTTCTCCCGATGGTTGCACAGTTTTGGACTCTTCTGGCATATACCCTCCCTTTGAATTGACTTACCCTGCGAAAACAAAAAGCCACCCGGTATGCACAGCGCTTTGTCAGGCAGTCCCATGCCATTGGCGCTACTGACATCGTGCTGTGCGTGCGACTTGCGGGTGGTTATTTATTTAAGTACGATTTTGAGTATTTAACGGCGGCGACGCGACCTGCTGCGTCCACCGCGACCGGGACGCCTGCTCCCGCCTCCTTGCGTACTCGGAGGGGGTGGCCCACCTGTTCCGGAATCGCGGAATGTAATGCGCCCCCGGTTCAGATCATAAGGAGAGGTCTCAATCGTGACGGTATCGCCCACAACAATGCGAATATTAAAACGGCGCATTTTGCCCGACGTATAACCGAGAATCTGATGTCCTCCCTCAATCTCAACCTTGTATTGCCCATCGGGCAAAATATCGACAATCGTTCCTTCCAGTACAACTTTTTCTTCTTTTGCCATATAACCTCCAACTATGGGATGGATAAACTCGCTGCTTTCCTTACACAATTTGGGATGCATAAGATATGAGAGAAAATTTATGTTCACAAGTATTTTTGACACGCGACCAATCTCCAAATTTTGCACGCGATCGCACAACTCAAAAAAGGCGATAACTCAGGGCAAAATGAAGACTCTGCCTAAAAGGGTATCCCTCTTCTTTGGAAATTTGCTCAATCACCGACAAGCTAATACTGTTTTCGACAAAAAATGTGAAACTGATATTTGAAATATGTCTAAACCTCGCATCTTGGTCGCGTTTTTTATTGATGTGGAGTGTATTGGAAGACACAAAGGCAATTCTGTTGGTAATTTCGTAGATAAAATCGACATTCTGCCGGATATTATACTCTCGCCTGAAATAGTCCCTCTTGAATGGGGTATCCAATTTGAGATCCGTGTTGACCTGCATCCGCCAACTGATAGGTCGGGAATACCGCACATTAATGGCTAAAGCTGGGGGAGGACGTTCCATGTCTTTAGACCTGGTCTGCACTTCATACTGAACCCCCGCATTGACATCCCAACCAAAAAACCGGTCGCTGATCTGCTCCTGTGTAAGTACCTCGCGCATGCGAAAGAGGCCAACAGGACCGATATTGCCGCCCCCGGTCACAAGACCAGTTTTATCAATTTCACTGCTCATATCTTCGTACCAGTAGTGCAGATAGGTACGATCGCCGTAGATATTGCGATACTCATCTTCTTTTTCAATAATTTGCCCAAGCGCGATCATCGTATCTCTTGGTAGGAAATCGCTAATAACGCCTTCTTCAAACAAAAAGTCTTCAATACGCACGGCTTTGCGCAGGGCGGTGGCATTGATAAATCGACCATAACCAAGACCTAAAATGACATCACTCTGCGGACGATCGAAGCCCTTACGCATCAACGCATCGGGACTGACAAAATAGAAAAACTTATGGGTTTCTCGAAAATACTTTTGAACCTGTATATCGAGATTTATTTCATAAGTACCCGTGCGCTCAGAACCTTCAAATGAAAATTGACGAAAATATGAAGCCGAACTGAGCGCGTCGATAAAATATGCAAAAGGCAGAGAACTGTAGAACTTCTTGTACACAAGGCCGATTTCGCCCTGTTCGTGTATAACTTCTTTGCCCTCGGTCGTCAAATTAAAACTCAACACATCAATGCGTAGATTATCCACCCGACTCACCGGCACTTTGTAGTCGGTGACCGAAACATTTTGCGCCTCTGCCGATGTTGTAATCAGCAGTGCTACAAGCATACTTGCCTTTAATAGATATTGTGCATCCATGATCAGCCTCCGCGTTAGGCCATTTGTCGGGCCAACAGATTGTCCCCAGGATGAACGAGCATGACTGTTCTTCATTCTGTATCCTCCGGATTCTTTTCAACTGTGGGCCTTGGAATAATAAAAATAATATCATCGTAATCCGCTGCGACAACCGTCTTAGTATTATTTGAATCGGTGAGCAACCCCAAATAATCTACCGGACGGGGATCACCACCGAACAGCCGCCGATAGTCTTGGTATGCATTCACTTCTTCCCAAACCCATTTTTTTGCATCTTTTGCACCGTTGCGCAAGACAATAATATATTGGACCCCAAGCAGCTTCTCCTTCTTAATGACCGTCCCCTTGGGCAGTGTCTCGCTCCAGATGTATTTGAGCGTTTTGGTACGGCCAAAGACCAGACGCACCGCAGCAGCACTGTCATTTTTGTCGTCGTCGGTTTCATCAGACCCTTCGGGCAACTGATGTACGCGCCAGCGCCAGCGCAATTTTTGGAATGAACGCAAACTGACTTTGATTTCCCTGCCGCGAAACGTGACCTTTGCTTCTCTTCCAAAATTTACGGCACTACCTTTTGTTTTCGCGGTCAGATAATGGTTATTATCTTCCCATGCGATCCAATAATAAACATCTTCTTTTTTTGTTTCACTATATCGCCAGCCCGATCGCCCCCCCCAAATCTTGTCGGGATAAGAATTTAAAAATCTCGGATAGTCAAAGGCATCGAGAACACATGTGGAGTCCCCCGCAGGCGTGACCCAGTGAGCAGGAGGCTGTGAGGGATCTGTTATTTTAAGTGTTGTCGAGGGATCGTGACCTGGCCTGAGCGGATCGGCCATCGCGGGATCAGTCGAGAACAGGGAGTCAACGACCGTAGAATCAACAACTCCAGAAACAACCGGTTGGACGCCCGTAGAATCGGGACCGGCAGCAAAGCATATACTGTATCTAAGATCAATAACAAATACCACCAGCACGCACAGCCTGAGAGCTCTGTTTATCAAATACATGCTGATAAAGTCAGTATGGGAACGCAATCCCATCATCCAACCCCGCCGTGACCAATAAAATATCGACTCTTGTAAAGTTGATTTTCCGCATTGCTGGTGACAGCCGATAGAAATCCAGAACGGGCTGCGGCTGCACCCCAATTGCCATATTTGTCAATGGCGATATAGGCCATCTGATAGGGGCGCGCAGAGGGAACGCGCGCAATGAGATGTTGTACAACAGCTTCGCAGGCTTCCTGCGGCGATTTGCCATGCCGCATGTGTTCAACAACAGCAAACGACCCGCAGGTCCGAGCAATTTCCTCACCGCGACCGGTGGCCGCAGCAGCTCCTGCATCATTATCCGCATAAAGACCCGAGCCAATAAGCGGCGAATCGCCAACGCGACCAGGCAACTTAAAAGCCGCGCCACTTGTGGTACAGGCCGCCGCGAGATTCCCGTGTTGGTCAAGAGCGATTAAGCCAATAGTATCGTGGACATCTGCGGGAGGTCCTGTTTGCTCCCTTTTCCACTTTTCCCAGGCTTCGCGCCCGTGCTCTGTAAGCATATTGCACGCTTCAAAGCCCTGTGCGCGCGCAAACTTCAGGGCGCCATTACCCGCGAGAAAAACGTGATCGGTTTTCTCCATCACGCGCTGCGCCACAGCAGTGGGCGTGGCAATATTTCTAAGCCCAGCCACCGCACCATAACCGAGAGTAATCCCATCAACAACCGCGGCATCGACTTCGACCTCGCCCTCGGCATTGGGATATCCGCCGAATCCAACGCTCTTGACCGCAGGATCGCGTTCCGCCACCTCAGCACCCCGCACAACAGCATCGAGCGCAGAGCCACCGCTTTTCAAAATTTTCCAGGCGGGCTGATTAGAAGCGAGACCAAACCGCCATGTGGATACAACAATATGGGACATCGCCTTCTTTCTATTTGAAATTTTTACCTATCGTTGGAAGCTCTGTACTTGCTCGCCTTTCCTATTCTCCCATCGCCCGGTAAATCGCATTTCGCGTGCCCTCGAGATCAAAACACTCGTACTGGTTATCGCGCATCACACGTGAAGCAATATGCATCGCCTGCGATTCGTTCAGATAACCTTCTTCTACTTCGGCTTCAAGAGTTTTGTCAAGCCAGAAACGGGTTTGAAATGCGTAGGCAGCGGCACTGGTGGGCCAGCGCGTATCGCCGCCAAAAACAAAGAGCTTGTTGATGGGAGCACCGTGGATAAATCGGCGGACAAAATCGCCTGAGGCGTAGGGATTGATAGACCAGGCCCAGCACAGATCTGCCCAGACATTTTTGTAGTGCTTGGTCAGCGCGATGAGTTCATCGCTGTAGGGATAGGCAATGTGCATAAGCACAAAGCGCGCGTCGAGATACTTAGCCAAAAGCGCGCAGAGATTGCCAGCTTTGATACGGTCAACGGGCATGCGGTTATTTCCGGCGTAATAGCCCGTATGGATTTTAAAAGGCAAATTGTGTTCAATCGTCAGTTCCACACCCCGTGCCCAGCACCAATCGCCAAGGCACAACCGCATAGATTCGGAAACATTGTTATTCGAGCTAAGCGTCGCGTAAAGCGCGCGTTCGACATCACCGCGGGCGCGCGCTTGCCAATTGAGAGTGCGATTGTACGCATGTTGGGCTTTAACCGCAATGGCACAAGGAGCGTGCTTTTCAAATATCGCCTCCATCGCCTTCTGAAGAGAATCGAGGTCAACAACAGCAATACCAGTATCTTCGGCAATGGCTTCCTGGTCTATCTGTCCACTGCAAAACCCCGCCCATGAAAGATCGTAAAGAAAAAAGTCTGGTCCAGATTCATCGGGGTCACAGGGCCAGGAGGAATCATCGGTTTGAATATGATCGAGATTGGCGACTTCGCGCAGCAAATTGTAGCGACCACCAGGGGTACGCAATTCGGCCAATTTTTCCTGTGCGGGCGCGAGCACATCGGGTGTGAATTCATCAAAACCATATACATCGGTAACAATCCGCCGCACGGCCTCGCCATAACCCGTGTATTGCGTGGCCTCCCACGCCGCATGCACACCTTCAAAACGCCCGGCGAGGTCTGGGTCTGAAGCATCTGTGAGACGCCTCAGAGCTTCCTGCGATGCACCAGCCGTAATGAGGTCCGCAGGCACATAATTGCCAAAAAGGTCCTGTAATACGTCGGGACCGTCGTCAAGCCAGTCAGGCTCCCGACGAAGATGTTCGTGCGTATCGCACAGTGCCGTTTGTTTGATATGTTCAGATAAATTGGTGGTCATGTATTTATTCCTTTCATCACCTCGCAACTTTCAACCAATATCCCCCATCCACACTCAACACCGTCCCCGTAATATAGTCTGCAGCATCGGAACAGAGAAATGCGGCGGCATTGGCAATATCTTCCGGCGTACCCAGGCGCTTCCAGGGCAGCGCAGTAGCAGCCTCTCGGATTTGTTCTTCCGTCGCATATTGACGCTCGCCGGGCGTGTCGATGTACCCGGGCGTAATCACATTGGCGCGAATGCGGTGATCGGTGAGTTCATTGGCAATAGTCGCCGACATCTGATTGATCCCCGCCTTTGCCGCATTATAGGGCAACGAAGTAGAAAAGGGAATATTGGACAAAACAGAACTGATAAAGAGAATCGCACCTCCGTCACCTTGTTTGACCATCTGGCGAGCGCCGGCCTGCGCCATGTGGAAAGCACCCCAAAACGTGACATCAAGCGTGCGAAGCGCGCCATTCAGTTCCAGATCGAGAAAAGGTTCGCGTTTGCTGTAATACGCATTGGAAACCACAATATCGAGACGCCCAAATTGTTCAACCGTTGCGGCCACCATCGCATCCACCGCATCGCGGTCAGACACATCTGCGCCATAGACAAGCGCGTCAGACCCCGCATCGCGAATCTCATCTGCAACTTCCTCTGCCTCATCGGGATGCGTGCGATAGTTGACCACAACCCTCGCACCTGACCGTCCCATCCGAAGGGCAATACCGCGCCCAATACCGCGCGACGCACCAGAAATAAGCGCGACCTTTCCGTCTAATTTGATATTCATAGAGAACTCCTTATTTAACTCACCCCGCGGGCAGACCGGTACCCGGCCACTGGTCATCGCTGGATGTAACATCTACAGTGATACCATCGGGATCCTCTACTTTGAAGGCACCTTCTTCGAGCTTATCCGGAGCCAGGGGCTGCTTACCACCCAGACCATCGGAAAAAATCTCGTAACCCATATCCGTCAAACGCCGCGCCGCGGCTTCCAGATCGGGAACTCGAATACCAATATGCAAATAATCCAGCATCCCGCTAACATGCTCTGGGCGAGAAGGCCCATTGTGCTGAAAAATGCGAAAATTGTGATATCCATCGGTCAAATCAAAAGATTGACCTCGATCCTGAACAAGACGCAAACCCAGGCCATCTCGCCAGAAGCGGATGGTCTCATCGATGTCTGTGGCGCGCACGCCAATATGAACAAGTGCAGTAGCCATAATGGTATTCCTCCTGTTAAAATGTAATCTGCCTGATCCCCTCACCGCTGATCCCACAACTGCTGCATTTCCGCACACGATTCGAGCAACTCGTCCAGCGTACCCACGCCCTCGATACGACCATTTTTCAGAACGACAATTTGATCTGCGCGGCGAAGCGCGGGGCGGCGGTGAGAAACCACGAGACAAGTAGCCCGGCGGTGTTCAAAAACGCGCCGCCAGAGAACGCGCTCGGTTTCTACATCCAGTGCAGAAGACAAATCGTCAAAAACCAGAAGTTCGGGATCGCGAATAAACATGCGTGCGGCAGCAGTGCGCTGAATTTGACCGCCGGAAAGTTTGACACCACGCGGTCCAACAATCGTATCCAGACCGTTTTCAAGAGTGGAAATATCGGTCTCCATAACACCATTGTAAAGCGCGTGTTCGAGTGCTTGTGGATCATCGGGCACCCCCAAAAGAATATTATCGCGCAGAGACTCGCTAAAAAGATGTGGAATCTGCGGCGTATAAGCACAGCGCGGAGGCACAAAAAAGGTCCTGGGATCCACGACCTTCTCACCATTCCAGTAAATATCCCCGCTCGCAAGCGGAAGAACACCGATAAGCGCGCGGATAAGCGTGGTCTTGCCCGATCCGATTTGCCCCGTAATAACCGTGAATGATCCAGCGGGAATGACGAGATCAATATTGTAAACACCATTTGTGGATTTGGGATAAATATAAGTCATATTGCGAATGGTAAGAGCGTTGAGCCTGTCCGATTCCGCGCGGGCTGGCAACACCAGTCCACCGGGTTCTCTGTCGAGATAAACATCCGTGTGTTGAGAAATACGTTCGCGGGGAATATCTTCAATCGTATAGGCCATCCGAAAATAAGAAACTTCGGCGCGCTTGTGGTTGGTGAGAATGGTCCCCAGCAAAGAACCGCTTCTGGCAACCTGACCGACATAAGTAGCAAAAAGGGCCATATCGCCAACCGTGAACGTACCCGACTTCATTTTTTCCGCCACGAGAATCAGGATAACGCCCGTGGCAATATGCCCCAGATTGAAATTAATAGAACTTAGAATTTGAGTAAAAAGATTATCGATAAGAGTGGATACGCGGCGCGCATCATTGAGTTGCCGAAAGCGGTCAATCACATGGGCTTGCGTGGTGGCAACTTTGACAGCGAGGATAGATTGAAACATCTCATTGATAAAATTGGTGGATCGCTCTGTTGCAACGCGCTGTGCAGTGCGGTATTTGTAAATATAGTTGCGGGCAAAATCCACAACAATAACCACGCCTATCGCCGGTATAATCGTGATAAAAGTGATATAGGGATCAATTCTCGACATATAAAAAATGGCGAGTACCGCAAATACGAGATTGCCCCACATGTGGATATATCGATTGAGGTATTGAATAATACCCAACACATCGTCTCGAAATCGGTTGGTCACCTCGCCAGAGGCGGTGGAAATCTTTCCCGGATCTCGAACTTCCAGAATAGCAGTCATAAGATTTTTCCGCAAAAGCGTTTCAATAGCATACCACCAGCGCGGCCAGACAAAAGCCGAACCAAAAAGGGCGATGCGGTCGCCAATCTCAACAGCAACAAAAAGCGCGACGAGCGACCAAGCGGTGAACCCCGCTTCTGCCTGGCCGGTGAGCGCATCAAAAAAGCCCTTCATAATAACGCCCGCGAGGAAGGGCGCGATATCATCAATACCACGAAAAAATATCGTGGCAAAAAAAAGTCCGGGACGGAACTTGAGCAGGTGCCATGTCGTTTGACCCATCGTCATGCGATAAGTTCCTCCAGACCCGTATTGAGCAGGCGTGAAAACTGCGAATTTGGATCTGCGACGAGATCTGCGCGAAGACCAAATTCACCCACCTGTCCGTTGTCGAGAATGAGAATATTATCCACGCGCTCCACGGTCTCAAGGCGATGCGCAATAATAATACCCGTGCGATTCTGCAACAGGCGTTCCACTGCAAAATTGATATTCTGCTCGGTTGCGGGATCGAGCCGCGATGAAGGCTCATCCAAAATGACCAGACCGGGATCTTTGAGAAAAACGCGGGCAAAGGCGAGCAACTGGGCTTCGCCAGCCGAGAGGCTGCCTGAGACGAGTTCGGTCTCCAAACCATCGGGCAATGACGCATACCATGCACCAAGGCCGAGATCCTCGAGTGTGGCGACGATTTTTTTATCCGAAACACCGGGCCGAAAAAGGGTAAGATTGTCGTGTACGCTGGCATTGAAAAGTTGCACATCCTGCGTAACGAGACCGACGTGCTGTCGCAAATCGTCGAGCAAAATATCCCGGATATTTTGATCACCAATGCGAATTTGTCCGCGCTGAATATCGTAAAAGCGAAAGAGCAAGCGAGTAATCGTAGTTTTGCCACTGCCCGTGCGCCCCAACAGGCCGAGGGTTTTGCCCGGATCGAGAGAAAAGGAAATATTCCGCAGAACGGGGTCGTCGGGCGTGTACGCAAAATGGACATTGTCAAACGCAATGCCCAGAGGCATTACCTCGAGTTTGCCTGAAGAAGCAGATAGTTTTTCATTCCCATCCCGAATGCGGGTCTGGATGCGGTGAAGTTCTTCAATGCGTTTAAGCCCGGCGGTTGCGCGTTGCAAATCGTTGATTTGCTGGCTAATTTGAAAAAGCGGTTCGCGCAACATCGACGTATAGTGAAAAACGAGAAAGACCGCGCCAATTGTAAACGTACCCTCCCGATAAAGCCAGATACCCATGCCCATTGCAAGCGCGTAACCGAGCGCGAACATAATACCGGTAATCGCACGCAACCCCTCACTCATAAACTCGGACTTTTTTATGCGGGCAAAAACGCCGTTATTGACCCCGTAAAACCGATTCACAGTGTAGTCGCCTGCGCCATTTGTGCGGATGTCTTCAAGACCGAGCAATCGCTCTTCGATAAATCCGTACAACCGCGCATAACTTTCGCGTTCGGCCGTGTAAATGGGCACGGCAATATTGCGCGTGAGATTAAAAACAACAAAGGCGAGAATCGAAAAAGCAGTCAGCGCTGCGCCCACGCGCCAATCTTCGCGGAAGACGAGAATAAGGACGCCCAAAAGAAAAAATGAGCTTCCAATAACATGGATGACAAATTGCGAAAAAAAATTAGAAAGTGCCGTCGTATCGCCGTCAACGCGCTCGATCATCTCGCCCGGAGTATGCGCGTGGTGAAAGCCCATATCGAGGTTGAGACAGTGGTGCGCGAGCGTATTCCGCATCTGATTCGTTGCGCGCCAGCCCACATCTTGCCCGAGATAAGAACTCACAATTTGCACGCCCTGGCGAATAATGCCAATGGCGAGAAACGCGATACCCGCCCATATCAGATTTTGCACGGCACCATCTGCCTGCGCCGTATCGATGAAATATCGGACGATTTGGGGATTGAGCAGATTGAGACCAATGCCGGTGAACATGAAAACGCCAAGAAAAACAACGCGCTTCCAATGAGGGCGAAGATAGTGTATCAGGAGGGTAGCATAATGCCTGAGAGGGACGCGTTCCAAGAGGATTCCCGAAGTGAAAAAAAACAAAAAAAAATCGACGCCCAAAAAGATCAAAGTGCTTGAAAATTACGATGTCGCATGTTAATTTCCAAATAAAATTTAATCACTAACACGGTAATCCAACTTGTCTTTTAGTGAAATGCCCCCTAAACTCATCCCCATTCTAAAAAACACGGGCCTCGACATCCATTGGGAAAAATCCGTCTCAACATTCCCCGGCAACCTCCCCTTTCTTCAGCCCGAAGCCATCCGCGAAAACGGCGACTGGGCAAATCTTCCACCCGACGCCATAGACTTTGCAATCCACGCCGCCCAAAAAATCGCCACAGATCCCGACCTCGCGCACCTGGCCTGGCATGCCCATCGCCTGCTCTTCATCGACAAAAGCACCCAGAACTCGGCAACCCGCGACTGGCCCCTCCTCACCTCCTTACTCGGCAATTACGGCGGTGCCTTTTATCTCCTCATCGCACTCTCGGGCATACCGCAACTCCGCACCTACCACCAATCGCGCAACATACCCGGACACATCACCCGCCTGACCTGTCGCGACACGTACGTCTGGGCGCAGCAATACCACGACATCGGCGTTTTCAAAAACGATCGTTTCTTCCACCCGGGCGACCCCGGTGCATGGGGGCTATGCACACGCATCTTGCCCTGGCTGCTCGGCCATCTCAACGGCGACCTCTACCGCATAGGACGCTTACAATACAAAACGGAGCCCTTTCGACAGAAAATGCGCGCCTACCGCCATCGCACCACTGCACAAATATATCTCCTGTGCAAATCCGGATTGGAATTTCGCACCGACGGCAACTTCAATGGCGCGGGCGGACGAGAAGACCCGCATGCCTGGACATCCGAACTCACCGAAACCTCGACCCATATCACCGGCAATCCCATACACCCCAACGGCCATGCACAACGCCGACCAGTCAGCCTCTCGCGCTCTCACTGGGATTGCGTCCTCACCGAAGGCGATCCCATCCTCGAAATTCACATCCCCGAAGACGGACCAATGGCATTTGAAAATTGCGGCGACTCTCTCCGCCTGGTCGCCGAATTCTTTCCCAAACACTTCCCCGACCACCCCTTCAAAGCGATCTGTTGCACATCCTGGTTCCTCGACCCCACATACCAGCACTTACTCGCCAAAAATTCCAACATCGTTCGCTTCCAGCGAGAATGTTATCTCTTTCCTCTCAACTCGCGCAGCAAATACAGCAGCCTCGAACGCATCTTCGGTCCATACTCCCACGACCTCTCCACAGCCCCACGCGACAGCAGCATGAGAGCCGCAGTACTCGATCACATAGATAACGGCGGCGCGCTCATCAGCGGCGGTTGCCTCCTCTGGACAGACCACCTCGACAAATGGGGCACCCAATTTCATCTCCGCCAACACCCCATAACCAGCCCCAAGTAGTCAGTAGTCAGCAGTCAGCCTGCCCAACACACAGCCCCTCGCCTTTCATCTGCGTCTATCTGCGTCCATCTGCGGATAGTTGACATCTCCCCAAACGCACATTACCTTTCGCCCATGTCCAACATCCCCGACATCACCGTCCAGAACCTCGGAAAAACTTATGAAGTGCCCCAGCGAGAACCCGGATTGGGCGCAGCGATCAAAAGCCTTGTCTCGCGCACCACACGCGACGTCGAAGCCGTCAAAAACATCTCTTTTGACGTTGCCCCGGGCGAAATCGTCGGATTCTTGGGACCCAATGGCGCAGGCAAAACCACCACCCTCAAAATGCTCTCCGGCTTGCTCCACCCCACAGCCGGCGAAATCTCAGTCATTGGACACACCCCTTATGCGCGCCACAAAGACTTTCTCAACCGCATCACCCTCGTCATGGGCCAGCGCAACCAGCTCATGTGGGACATCCCTGTAGCCGACTCTTTTGAACGCAACCGCGCAATCTATCGCATTTCTCACGGCGAATACAACAAAACCCTCGACGAACTCAGCGCCTTACTCGACTTGAGCGATTTGCTCTCCAAACCCGTGCGCAATCTCTCATTGGGAGAACGCATGAAATGTGAAATCGCCGCAGCCTTGCTCCATCGTCCAAAGATTCTCTTCCTCGACGAACCCACCATTGGCCTCGACGTCACCATGCAGCGCCGTATCCGCGCCTTCCTGGGCGAATACAACCGCCGCCACAGCGCGACCGTATTGCTCACCTCGCATTACATGGCCGATGTCGAAGCCCTGTGCAAGCGCGTCATTGTCATACACCACGGCGAACTGCTCTTCGACGGCGATTTGAGCGCGCTCATCGAACGCTTTTCACCTCATAAAACCATAGTCGTCGATCTCGAAACCGAACGCGCCGACCTCTCCTCCTACGGCGAAGTCGTCACCGCGGAGGGCAACAGCGTAACCCTCCGCGTACCCAAAACAAAAACCGCCGATGTCACCGGAAAATTGCTCGCCAATCTACCCGTCATCGACCTCACAGTTGAAGATCCACCCATAGAAGAAGTCATCGAACAGGTATTTTCAAATTGAAACATTATACCGCCACCTACTGGGCCTTTTTCAAGACCTCATTGCTCGAACAATTTCAATATCGCGCCGCCATGGCGATATGGATGATCGGCCGCATTCTCGAACCCATCATCTACCTCACCGTATGGACTACAGTCGCCCACGCACGCGGGGGCAGTGTGGGAGCCTATTCACCTGCTGACTTTGCCGCTTATTACATCGTACTCATGCTCGTCAACCAATTCACCTTTTCCTGGATCATGCACATATACGACTTTCGCATTCGCCAGGGCGAACTCTCCAACTTCTTGCTCAAACCCATCCACCCCATACACGCCGACATAGCCGAGAACATCGCGTACAAAGTCCTGACCGCCATCATCATTTTTCCCACGGCAATATTGCTCTTCTTTCTCTTTGAACCCAATCTCGCCTTTCACATACAGACATTTGCCGTCTTTTTACTGGCACTGGGCATAGCGTTCCTCATGCGATTCTTCATTGAGTGGACCCTCGCCCTCGTCGCCTTTTGGACCACGCGCAACGAAGCCATCAATCAGATGTACTTCACACTCGGCCTATTTCTCTCTGGACGCATCGCACCCATCGACCTGCTGCCGGGTGCCATCCAGACCCTCGCAGACGCACTCCCCTTTCGCTGGGCGGTCGCATTTCCCGTCGAACTCATGCTCGGTCGCCTTTCGCAAGAACAGATTTGGAATGGATTCACCATGCAAGCCGTTTGGCTACTCGCGGGCTTTCTCTTAATCCAACTCACCTGGCGGTCAGGTGTAAAAAAATACTCGGCAGTTGGATCATAGGTACTTCACCCATGTACTACTTAAAACTGATATGGACCTTCTTCCGCATTGGCATCCTCAACGAAATGGCCTATCGCGTGAACTTCTACGTCCAACTCCTGCAATCCCTCCTCAACCTGGGCACAGCCATCGCGGGCCTGGCAATCGTATTTTCACACACCGATACCCTCGGCGGATGGCAGGCCGTTGATATCCTCGCCCTGCTCGGCGTATTTATGTTCGTAGGCGGCGTGATAGGCATGGTCATAAATCCCAGCATGAGCCAGCTCATGGACGATGTGCTACGCGGTCTATTTGACTACACCCTCACCAAACCGTGCGATGCGCAATTCCTCGCCAGCATTTCGCAAATCCGCTTATGGCGGCTCACCGATATTCTACTCGGCGCGGGCGTACTCATTGCCGCGCTGATCTATCGGGGCCTCGATATTGGACCGCGTGAAGCCCTCGCCTTCGCCTTTGTTCTCTGTACCGGGGGCAGCATCATCTACAGCTTCTGGCTCATGCTCGCCACCCTCACCTTCTGGTTCTTGCGCATCGAAAACATCCTCCACATCTTCCAGAGCATGTACGAAGCCGGTCGCTGGCCCATTGGCATCTACCCACACTGGCTGCGCTATATCCTCACATTCCTCGTACCCGTGGCATTTGCCATCACAGTACCCGCCGAAGCACTCTCAGGTCGCCTGACACCCGAAAGCATGATCACATCTGGCCTGCTGTGTGTCTTTCTGATCGCATTCTCGCGCTGGTTCTGGAAACGCGGCCTTAAAAATTACTCCGGCGCATCGGCATAACAGTCATCCGTTTGACTTTCCAGATTCTATCCGCTATTTTATGCCTGCTTTCAACACCAGACAATACACATAAGGAGTTTCACAATGGCGTACCAACTTCCCGAACTCGCCGAACCCGAAGCACCTGAAAAGAACGAAGTCGTACTCATTGCCAACGGCGACCTGCGCTTATCTGCCAACCAGATGTGCTGGCCTGCACAAGAAGCAATGGAAAAAACCATCACAGCGGCAATCCAACGCGAAGGATGGAAAGTCCGCCGCGGACACCCCTACAAACAAGACGAGGAACACGGCTTTATCGGGTCACAAAAAGAGGGCATGGCCGTCTTCAAAAATATCCATCCCGACGCCCCCCTCATCGTAGCCGAAGCCGTCTGGCAATACAGCCACCACGTACTTCACGGCCTGATCTCACACCGCGGCCCCATCCTCACCCTTGCCAACTGGTCTGGGCAGTGGCCCGGTCTCGTCGGCATGCTCAACCTCAACGGCTCCCTCACCAAAGCCGGAGTTGAATACAGCACCCTGTGGAGCCTGGACTTTACCGACGACTTCTTCAAACGCGGCCTGAGCGAATGGCTCACCAGCGGCAGCGTCACCCACGACACCTCCCATGTACGCGACGCCAACACCTTCCGCCTGCCCGAAGCCGAAGCCCAACTCGGACAGGCACTTGCCGAACAACTCCAGCGCGAAAAAGCCATTATGGGCGTCTTTGACGAAGGCTGCATGGGCATGTTCAACGCCATCATCCCCGACCACTTGCTCAATCCCACAGGCGTCTTCAAAGAACGCCTCTCACAATCTGCGCTCTGGGCAGAAATGCAAACCGTCACAGATTCAGAAGCAAATGCTGTTCGCACCTGGCTCGAGGGCAAGGGCCTCACCTTTGTCACCGGCACAAACGCCACCGACGAACTCACCGACGACCAGATCGCAATGCAATGCAAAATGTACATCGCCGCCGTACGCATTGCCGATGACTTTGGTTGCGCCACCATTGGCATTCAATACCAACAGGGCCTCAAAGACCTGTGCCCGGCATCTGATCTGGTCGAAGGCATCCTCAACAACGCAGATCGCCCCCCGGTCAAAGCGCGCGCCAATGGTCAGATCCTCTACGAAGGCGAGGCACTCCCGCATTTCAACGAAGTCGATGAATGTGCGGGCCTCGACGGTCTGATTTCCAACCGCATCTGGAAAGCACTGGAGCAGCCACCCGAAAACACCTTACACGACCTGCGCTGGGGCGAACACTACCAGGGGAATGGCATCGACGACTACGTATGGGTCTTCCTCATCTCTGGCGGCGCACCGCCCGCACACTATATCGGCGGGTACAAAGGCACCTCTTCTGAACGCCAGCCCAACATGTATTTCCCCCTCGGCGGCGGCACCTGCAAAGGCGTGAGCAAACCCGGCGAAATCGTCTGGAGCCGCATCTTCGTTCAAAATGACGAACTGCACATGGACATTGGTCGCGGTGGCGTCGTCGAACTCCCACAACCAGAAACCGACCACCGCTGGCGTGCCACCACCCCGCAGTGGCCCATTATGCACGCCGTCACCTACGGCATCTCCCGCGACCAGATGATGGCACGCCACAAAGCCAACCACATCCAGGTCGCATACGCCGAATCTACACAGGCAGCCGACAACGCGCTGGCCGTAAAAATCGCCATGATGCAAGCATTGGGCGTCAACGTTCATCTGTGTGGCACAAATAACGGATTGGTGGATTAACATGGACCGTGTTCGCATTGGCGTTATCGGCGTGGGCAATATCGCTCGCAACTACCATTTACCCCCTGTACACGCACTCCCAAATGCCGAACTCGTCGCCGTTGCAGACCTCGACGAATCGCTCAGATTAAGCGCGCAGAAACAGTTCGGCTTTCGCGATGCGTACACCGATTACCGCCGCATTTTAGACCGCGACGACATTCACGCCATCATGCTCCTCACCCGCGTGAATACACGCACCGAAATCATTCCCGCAGCCCTCGAAGCGGGCAAACACGTCTTCACCCAAAAGCCCTTTGCACTGACAAATGAAGACGCTGAATTTCTCGCCCAGGCAGCCAGGCGCACGGGCAAGCGCCTTGTCTGCAGCTTCATGCATCGCTACTTTCCACATACCCAGGGGGCGAGTCAAATCCTGAAAGAAGGCAAAATCGGCCGCCTTGAAATGGTACGCCATCGCAACTGCATTGGCAGCCACTACGACAACGCCGTTCGCTTATGGGGTGGCGTCCTCGACATTGGTACACACGGCATAGACGTCATCCGGTATCTCACCGAACAAGACGTCGTCAAAGTGCAAGCCATGATGGACCCGTATCTCACCAATGCAAACCTGCCGATAGACCCAACCATCAACCGCCCCAATGAAACCGCGGCCATCATGAATTTTGAAATGACTGGCGGCACCCTTGTCACCTTTGAAATGCACTGGACCCAACGCGGTGGCGCAGGAGGCTATTACGCCGAACACTACGGCGATGGTGGCTCGATGTTCATCAAACATCCCATTGCGCCAGCAACCCTCGTTTACACCCAGGGCCACAAAGGAGACTGGATCCAACCCGACCTCGAACAACACCCCAAAGGCCACCTGCACCACAAAATCTTCATAGACGACATCCTCAACAACACCTGTGAAAGTGCCACCCCTGAAGACGCCGTAGCCACAGTAAAAATTATCAACGCCGCTTATGAGTCAGCACAAACCGAAAAAACCATTACAGTAGCCTGATGAAAAGGACATAACACTATGAAAATCGCGCTCGTCATTCGCCCGTTCACCAATGAAAATCTCCAGACCGCGCTTCAAATGGGCGTGGAAGACGTCGTAACCGTCTTACCCAATGCTGGCCCCGTCTGGGATTATCTCGCCATCTTGCGCCACAAAAAACGCATTGAAGACCAGGGCTTACGCTGGTCTGTGGTCGAATCTGTGCCCATCTCAGACAATATCAAACTGGGCCTTGAAGGTCGAGACCAGGAAATCGACCAATACTGTCAGACCATTCGCAACCTCGGCGCAGCGGGCATTCCCGTGATGTGTTACAACTGGATGGCGGTCTTCAACTGGATGCGCACCTCAATGACCACCCGCACGCGCGGCAATGCCCTGACCAGTACCTACGATCACAGCGACCTGGAAGACGCGCCCCCCATCACCGACTATGGCGACATTACCGAAGAACGCCTCTGGGAAAACCTCGAATACTTCCTCAAAAGAGTCATACCCGTTGCCGAAGAAGCCGGCGTCAAACAGGGCCTGCACCCCGACGACCCCCCGCTCTCGCCCATTCGCGGCGTTGCCCGCATCATCACCAGCCCCGAAGCCTATGATCGCGTCATCTCCTTCATCCCCAGCGAATACAATGGCCTCACCTATTGTCAGGGCAACTTCAAAGCCATGGGTGCCGATATTCCAGCCACCATCCACCGCTTCAAAGACCACATCCACTTCGCCCACTTCCGCGACCTTCACGGTCAGGTCCCCACCTTCTCCGAATCCTTTCACGACGACGGCGACACCGACATGGCAGAAGCCATTCGCGCGTACAAAGCAATCGGCTTTAAGGGCGTCGTCCGCCCCGACCACACACCCACCTTTGCGATTGACGAGGAGGATACAGGAGGCTATAACTTTCTCGGACGGCTCTATGCGGTCGGGTATATGCGTGGTCTCATACACGGAACAGACTAATGCAAAAAAAGGCTGCGATCTTACGACCGCAGCCTTTAGTGTATCCGGTGAGAGAACTTCTCTCAGAACCCAAGCCCCACAGTCAACCAGTGATTATCCTGAAAGAACTCGGTCTTGCCAAAGGCATAATCCACTTGAAAAGCCATATTGCCCATGGGCACATTGAGACCAAAGCCAAACGTCGGGCCGAGAATATATTCCTTCTTAAACCCGTTGGGCAGGGCATCACCCGTTGGAGACGTCACATACCCTCCGCGCAACTGAAGAATTTGCTTCATCGAATACTCAACGCCAGCCTGATATTCGTCAGTCGCCAGATTGTTATTGCGGAAGGTCGCAGAAAAAGTAGCTTTGCCCAGCGCGTCTTCATAGAAAGCATAGGAAAAACCGATTTCTATGGACGTGGGCAACTCAGCCGCTGCCAGTGACGTGCGGAAACTGCGCGACCCGGCCTGGGGATCGGCCTCTGGAACCGCGTCTTGCAATCTCACCACCCGGTCCAGGTCCGGACCATCAAACCTCAGATCGGGACCAAAATTTTGCATGGCAATACCCAGCGTCAGACCTTTGAGTGCGGTTTTGTACTGGAAACCAAAGTCAAACGCCAGGCCATTGGCGACCTCGCGCTTAATCGCCTCGTGGATATATTTGATCGTGGTGCCAAACGACACGCGGTCTGTCAACAACTGCGAATACGTAAATGTCACGCACGAAAACCTCGGCGAGAGTATCTCACCCGTGCCTTCGGGCGACTCCTCAGTCGTCACAACAATATCGCCCACCGCAAACACGCGGGCACTAATCCCCACCGAAATATCATCCCGCAGACGCGTGGTAATCGCAAAATAGTTCACATTCATATCCGCGATATAATCCAGATATGAAAATATGGCTTCGCGCTTATGCGTTCCAAATACCAATCCCGAAGGATTCCACTGCAATGCCTCGGCACCCTTTACATGGGCCAGGATGGCGCCCCCAAGAGCTGTACCGCGCGATCCAATTGGAATGCGCAACTCTTGTGCCGCGGCTGTGCCGATGCGGCTCTTATCGCCTGCACGGGCATCCTGAGCGATCAATGCCAGCGCGGCAAACAGAAAAATCATCTGCCTGAACATAAGTTATTCCTCCATTCAGCGGTTCGTTAAAATGTATTCAGCGTCTCGGCTTCCATAAACACCGCGCACTTGATAAAATGCGTACCGATATTTGGCGCGTCAAAATGCGCGATATAAATGCCGCTGGCAACCAGCACGCCCTGATCTGTTTTCAGATCCCAGGTATCAAACGACAGACCGTTATTGTGGTTAATCGTTCGCACCAGATCGCCCGACAGACTGAAAATCCGGATCGTGCATTGCGCGGGAAGATTGGTAAAACGCATCTGGCGTGCGAGCGAACTAAATTCATAAGACGAACGCCCCAGATACGGATTGGGCACCGCCAGAACTTTGGTCAAATCCTCCACCGCCAACTCTTGATCGTTGTGGACAGCACCCTGCGTATTAAATGCAAACACATCGTTGGGACCATTGACGTGATTCGCCAGAATCAAAAACGAATCGCCATCCTGCGGAAACCGATCCACCACACGGCGCGCGGCCCAAATGATATACATAATGGGTGGTGCCGGATTGTCGTTGATCATGCCCTGAGACAACTCCGCCACATTGGAATCATCACCTGGCTCGGTATAATCCCGATCAAAAATGAACAGCCACTCGCGCGGTCCGCCGCCAGCCAGATTGCTGACATCGCCGTAAAATGCCGGACCATACGCACCGTTGACCAGACCGCCGGGCTGATTGTTTTCCAGCCAGCCAACTTCGAGGCGGCGGTTATTTTCCATATCCCATGCCGAAAGCGCAATTGGATTGCGTTCCTGATACACATATACGCCGGGACCCGATGTATTGATGATATAATGGCTCCAGTCATAAGGTGCCTGTGTCGTCGTCTGATCTGCAGGTGCAGGAGGAGGAGCACCTGCGCCGCGCAAATACCGATATCCATAAGACACATTGGGATTGGTCAGGTCAATGGGTTTGTACTGATCCTCGCCCTCATCTTCAATCACACTGGTAAATCGCAATTCCACATTGACCAACCGCGCAGGCGACACGCTCGTCGGACCAAACCACATATGAGCAACATCACCCGTCATCGCACCGTTAAAACCTTCAGCACCCCAGTTGGTATTTGCCCAGGTGTACCACCGCGCGCCCGATGGAATATCCCAATCTTTGATGCCCAGAGGAGGACCAGTCACCCGCACGAGCAACCCCTCGACAATCGGATTGGAAATCGCCGCATCCAGTGAGGCGTGCTGCTGCATATCTGAAAGCACGGTCTGACCGCTCGCCAGATTGATCAGATCCCAAACCGTTCCCGCATCGGTATCGCGGAAGCGTACTTCGTAAGGCGCGCCCGTGACCTGTGTATCGTCAACCACCTGCACGGCCACGACACCATCGCTCGAACCCGATGTATGCTCAACAGTACTATCCACCCCCACGGTATTGAATCGCGTACCCGCTGTGGGTCCGCGCGGCACAATGCCATTGGCTGGAATCAACTCATCCGAAAGGGGCTTAAACGTCATGCGCCCATCAGCCAGAGCCGAGATGGATGTCTCGAGCGTTTTGGGCGACCTGCTCGTATTCAACGAATAGGCCGTCACTGCAAAATAATAGGTTTTACCCGTCACCAGCCTACCGCCCAAAACCTTATCTTCGGTCAGTTCGATATAGCGCCGAATACCCGAGTCACCGCCAAATTGCACGGGCGAGTTGACCACCACACCGGCACCTTCATCGAACTGATTGTCAAAAATAATAGCCGAGCCATTAATCATGTCATAAGTCGCAAGACGCCGCCAGGGACCGGCGATCGACTCGCCCTGATACACGTTATAGCCTTCAAATTCATAATCGCCCGAAGCGACTTCTGAGTCATCGCCCCAGGTCAACTGAACTTTGCCATTGCCCGTGTGATCACCCGTCACAGCCACCGATACTTTGGGTGCGGGCGGAGGCGATGGCAATGCAAAATTGGCATCAAAAGCCGATTGTGCAAATGTATCGTTAAAACGCACGGCCGTAATCGACGTGAGACGATCTTGGCCTTGCCCGATAATGATAGCGCCCACTACTTCTTGTGTATCGCCGGGCGCAAAGGTAAACGGACCCGCCGTGAGCATAAAGCGCCGATCAGCCGGGTTTTCGTCAAGCCAGCCCGTACCCGCAACCGGATCTCCATCGACCATAAAAGCCTTCACCTGACCCGTAATTGGATCGGTGTGGTCGGCCACGCCGCCATCCGGGTCAAGACCCTTCATATAATTATAGGTCTCTTCTGCGGTCTGAGGATCCGTGCCGTTGATGTATTTGTTAAACGACGTCATGGGCAATTCCACACCGTCATCGCCAATCGGCCCCTTGAAAAAGTCATACCCCACGGCCGGAGGTGAAGAACCATACTGCGCATCTACGTTTGACCCGTTATAACAAAACCCAAAGCTGGTCTCCACATCGCAGCCCACCAGGTCGTTATCGAATTGCCCCAGATCGGGATCAGACCACAGCGACACATACGTGCTATCGATGGTATTACCACCCTTGTTGATAATCAAAAATTTGACGAATATCACATTGCCAAGAGGACCTGTGCGGTCAAATGCAAATGTCGTCTGCTGTATTTCAACGCCCAAAGGCGCGGTCTGCATATTGGTGTGGGAACCCGGGTCGGCATCGTTATAAACCGCCCACAAGGTCTGGTCACCCAGCACCATTGGCGTACCATCGGAATTGACCGGCGCGCCGTCTTCAACCGGCCACTGCGCGTAATCCGGATTTTCCGGGCCGTCGCCTTTGTTGATCTTATACACCCGGTAGCGGTCGAGTTGCGGATCGGCGGGTGTGCCGTCGGGCAAAATAGGCCCGGGTGCAAACTCAAATGAATACTCGGCAATCGCCACGCGAATCTCTCCATTGACCTTGCCCGCAATCCACGGACCGGAAGCAAATACCGCGGTTTTGCCCGTGCCCTTGGGAAATTCAAGGCCCGAAGATCCGGTCGCCAGGTCCCAGGCGAATGATCCCTGGTTGGTCACAAACATTTTGATATTGTTCACATCAATCACTTGATCATTGCTAATTTTACCCAGCCGCGGCTTTTGCGAGGGCGATACAGCCAGCGCAATGCCAGCCATGCTCACGCTCATCAAAGCCAGCGTCAGAATATTCAAAAAGCTTTTCATGTCCTTATCTCCCATTTAGAAGCTGAGCGCGAGTCCGAAGCGAACCTGCCGCGGCGTGCCAAAGTTGAATGGGCTTTTCTCTTTGAGCTTGTATTTGTCTTCGCCCAGTTGACCAAAGCGCTCCACAAATTTGCGGCCTTCGTCTGTATTCAACCAGCCCGAAGTCATTGGGCTACCCGTGCTCGAATACACGGGGCTGGTCGCGTTGGCGCGATTGAACAAATTGAGCACCCAGACGTATATGTCGCCCTGAAGCCCTATAATTTTGAAACGCTTATTCGCCTTCACATCGGTCCTGAATGTCCAGGGACCATAGCTGGAATTCACCGGTCCCGAAGGACGTGACGCCGAAGCCCCTGTGGTCACTTCATTAAACGTGAACGTGGGCGTATAGGGGAACCCACTCCCGGCTTCGAACAACACATTGATCCCTGCATTGGACAGCGGCTGACCACCCAAGAACCTCGGCCCATCTTTATCGACAAAGCGATAGTCGATCGATGCCGAAATTTTGTGGCGTTGATCAAAGTCGAGTGGTGAGGTCGATTTGGGCGGCTCGGTCACGCCGGGTTGGAAGCCCCAGGCGATCCGCCGCTGAGTTTGTGGGGTTGATCCCGTGCCCGTCGCATAAGCCAGAGAATAAGACAAGCGTGCTGTTGTGCGCCCTATGCGACGCATGAGCAAACCAAAGTCCAGCCCCTTGATGGTTCCGTAGTCATTGTTGCGGAACGAGGAAAAGGCCGTGGGATCAGACGGAATTGTCGACACCTGAACGAGATTTTCCACGGCTTTGTAATACGCCGTCACATCAACACTGGCATGACCGCCCACCTGCTGCACCACACCCACTTCGTAAGCCGTGGTTTTTTCCGGCCTGAGATTCGGATTGCCAAAGGCGTAATAATATCCCCCCAGTGGCACTTTATATTCCAGATAATCCAGACCAACATACAGGTCTTCCAGCTTGGGTTGCTGGTAAAAAATGCCGTAGTTCATGTGGAACACGGTCTTATCTGTAACGGGAAACCCAACACCCAGGCGCGGGCTGAGCTTGTGATACACGCTATTGCCAGCCAGATCCGACGGATCCAGCGTGGAATCGCCACCCAGTGGCACGCCTTCATTGGCGAGCACATCGGTACTCGCATTCAAATAATCGTACCGAACCCCCGCGTTGATAATCAACCCATCGTATTCCATCTTGTCCTGCACGTAAAAAGAGGCCAAAATAGGCTCTTTTAGCGCATCGCGGGTCGAATCCAGAGGCTCGACTACCTGACCATTCCAGTTGTAATCATACCCGTAGCGATCTACATCCTGAAAGCCACCCCTGTCGTCTGTACTAACGAATGGACCGCGAAAGAGCAAAATGGGGGTCAGGTGCCGATAATAACGCAACCGATGCATCTGCACATCAAAACCGAGCTTAAACTGGTGATTGCGGCTGATCTGGCTGGTCAAATCGAAGTCGATAGGCGTGAGATAAAATGAGCTGGTTTGCTCAAAGTCATCATACACGCGCCCTTCATCGCCTTCAAAATACGTTATAGAGCGATCATTGATGGTTTCCGTTGTCCGCGTAATCTCGGTGGAATCCACATCGCCGCGAGCAAACAAACTTTCCGCGTCAAAACGCGAATTGCCCTGGGGACGGGCATAGTCGTGCAAATTGTCGAAATGAACCCCGTCGCCCGCCTTAAAATTCTGGTCGAACAGACTTGTTTGCAAAGTAAAAAAGGTCTTTGCACCGAGCGTATAGGTCACGCGGGCAAATGCCGAGTTGTTATTTCTTTTGACACGCGGCGCATGCCGCAAATTATAGCGATATGTGTGACTATAGCTCAAGCGATCCGTTTTTGAACCTACAATCCCGGCTTTCAGACCGATTTCGTCGGACAACCGATACGCCAGCTTGGCCTGCCAGCCCCATCTTTCGAGCGTATAATGCGGCAATATGCCCTCGCTGAGCAAATCGTACTCTTCCTGTGACAACAAATCTTTTTCCCACTCGTGGGCTTCCACCCCCCAGCGCGGGCTGCGGTCGAGGCGATCGATGTATTCTCCGGAGACAAAAAACGAAGGCCCGTTCGTCCCGGGAACGAGCGGACCACCAAATGTCGCATCGGTGGTATTATACCCGTAAGAAGGCGCACCGGCCCAACTGCGGTCATTCATCTCATCGGTGATGTATTCCACAGACCCCGAATAATTCTGCCCGCCTTCGCGCGTCACCACCTTGACAACGCCCGACATCACGCGCCCATACTCCGCTTCAAATCCACCCACAATCACAGATACTTGATCAATAGCGCCATTGCTCAGGGTCGTGGTCGATGAGCCGAATTGCAAATCCTTCTGCGATACCCCATCGACGATGTAGTCAACTTCGGAAAACCGCCCACCGCGTATGTAAAGCGCACCGTTTCGGTTCGTCACGCCCGCCTGCAAGGACGTGGCCGCTGCATATCCGCGAACGGGCATATACTCGAGTTCTTCGCTGGTTACGAGGCGCATCGAACTGGTTTTGTCTTTCTGCACCAGCGGGCGCACCGCCACCACTTCGATGGCTTCGGCTTCCAGAGCCTGTTCTGCGAGCACAAAATCAACTTCGGTGGTCAAATCGGGCAACACCTTGATGCCCTTGAGCACCACGTCTTGATACCCGATAAAACTGCATTTTACGTCATACGTGCCTGCCGGCACATTCAAAATCACAAAATTACCTTCGGGATCGGATGTCGCACCAAAGACGCTGTGCAGGCCCAGAACCACCACATTGGCACCGGGCAATCCACCACCGTCGTCTTTATCGACAATCTGACCCGCAATTTTACCCGTCACCCCGGCCATCGCCGATGCGGATAAAAACGACATCGCAACAAATGCGATTATCCATCTCGTCATGGTTAACTCCCTTCTGAAATAATTTCGAAAACCAGACTTAAAAGATGCTTGTGCACCTCTGTCGTCTCCCCTCACGTAAACCGTTCTCAGCTATATCGCTACTACATCACCTCCTTGTTCTCCCCCGACAATAAGCCATTTGCTTATCGCACCGATGACAGCGACATACCTTGATGAATGGGCTTTCCCTGTGACCGGCGCACCTGAATGAGTTCGGAAACAATACTCACGGCGATTTCTTCGGGTGTATCTGCACCGATATCCAATCCAATCGGCGCATGCACAACATCCAATTTTTCTCGCGGGATGCCTTTGGCTTCAAATTCTTTCCACATCAGCGCGATCTTCCGACGGCTGCCAATCATACCAACATACGCCGCCTGGGTATCAATCGCCTGCTCAATGACCGGTTTGTCGTGCTGATGCCCGCGCGTCACAGCCACCACATAAGACAAATCGTCAATAACCAGATGGTCAAAAGCCGTCTCCATCTCCAGCGTCAGCGTTTCACTCGCCATGGGAAACCGCTCTTTATTGGCAAACATGGGCCGGTCGTCAATAACCACAATTCGAAACCCGACCGAATGCGCGATCTGCGCGATAGCAAAAGAGACATGCCCCCCGCCAAACAAAAACAGCGTGGGCTCGGGACAAATAGATTCCAAAAAGACCACAACGGGTTCTGAGCCGATATTTATGACCTTGAGCAAACTTTCCGGAATCGCCTCAAAAGCTGCCACTTCTTCGCGCACACAGGCTTCGGCAAGGGCATGGCCCAGACTACCCACTGTTCTACCATCGGGATGGACCAATAACTTCGCACCCACCTGATCGCCGCCCGAAACCAGCGTTGCCAACACAGCCGAACCGCGCACTTTGCGAACCCGAGCAATCTCGGCGAGCATATCATCTGCGCGATCGGGCAGTAGAGGCTCGGTAAAAATCTCGACATTACCGCCGCAATTGAGGCCATTTTCGCCCGCGTGTTTTTCCGTCAAAATAAACTTCTGCAAAGTCGGTGCTTCGGTTTCCATCACATGACGGGCTTCGGCCCACACATCGGCTTCCAAACAACCGCCACCCACCGTACCTATAATCACGCCATCGGGACGCACGAGCATCTTGGCCTTTTTGCTCATCGGCAAAGATCCCTTGCTCGACACAATCGTCGATAAGGCGGCCTTTTCACCCTGAGAAACCAGGGTCAAAGCCTCTTGAAAAACATCTTGACCAGCCATAACATCCCCCTACTTCCAAACAGACCGCAGTGTTCGGGCCAATTGAATCAAACTCTCCAGATTGTGTGCGGGCAAAAAATAATCCAGATATGGAAGTGCTGTCTTCATCCCCAAACACAGGGGCTGATACCCCGGCGTGCCCAAAAGTGGATTGAGCCACATCAACTTATGCACGCGCTTTCGCAATCGCGCCATCTCTTGCCGCATCAAATCGGGATCGCCCCGGTCCCAGCCATCGCTCACAATAATCATCACAGTGCGCGAGTGCAACATATCGCGCGCAAACTGGTCGTTAAACTCTCGCAAACACCCGCCAATATCTGTGCCACCCGCCCAGTCGTGTACTGTATCAGCCACTTCCACAAGCGATTCTTCAATACCTTTTGTTTTGAGCAAACGCGAAATTGCGGTCATCCGCGTGGAAAACACCCCGACCTCTACATCTCGGATTTCGCGCTTGAGCGCGTAGATAAAGCGAATCAGAAACCGGCTATAACAATCCATAGACCCGCTCACATCACACAACAACATCAGCTTGGTCTTTTTGATGCGCCGCCGCTTCATCATCAATTCGACACCATCAGAACCATACAGCGCATTGCGCCGCCATGTACGCCTGAAATCCAGTTCAGCCCCCCGATTTTCGGGCACGCGTCTGCGACTGCGGCGATTGGCAATAATATTCACAATCTCGTGGATCACCTTTCGAGCCTGCTCAATCTCGCGATCGGACATTGCGGCCAAATCTTTTCCCATCAAAGCCTCATCGGGGCTATACCCAACTTCCTCGGATTCACCCTCCCCTTCGGCCTCTTCCTGCAAATCTGCGGTATCCACCACCTCATTGACATCTGCCTGAACATCGAGATCCGGGTCTCCGCCGGCATCCGTATCGGTCAGCGTCATATCGTCGGGCAAAATCGGCCGCGCCCAGAAAGCCCTGAAAACCTCGTCAAAAGTCTCCAGATCGTCGTAGCGCGACACCAGTGTCGCACGCGCAGCAGCGTAAAAATCGCTCCGATTGTGCAGGTTGATATATCGAAAACTGTCGCACAAATCAATGAGATTGCCCGCATTGACTTCAACGCCTGCACTGTGCAAAGCCCTTGAAAAACCGACAACTCGTCCCAGCATAGTTCCTGGCATATGATCTCCTAAACGGCAACTTGTGTGCGTTCTTTCAGCAATCGGGCCTTCTCAATCAGTTGTGGCAGGCCATCTTCCTGAATTTTTTCAATATCTTCTTTATACTTCAACACGCATCCCAATGTCGCATCAACCGTCTGCGGGTCCAATTCTTCAACTCGCATAGCCATTAAAGCCAGTGCCCAATCAATCGTTTCGGCAACACCGGGTTTTTTGTAAAAATCGCGATTGCGCAACAGTTGCATAAATCCACAAACCTGTTGTGCCAATTCGTCCTGCACACCCGACACACGCGACCGCACAATATCCATTTCTTTGCTAAACGAGGGATAATCAATCCACAAATACAAACACCGGCGCTTCAGTGCGTCGTGCAACTCGCGCGTGCGGTTGGACGTAAGCACGACAAACGGCACCTGCATCGCTCTTATCGCACCAATCTCGGGAATCGTAATCTGAAAATCGGACAACACTTCGAGCAAAAACGCTTCAAACTCTTCATCCGATCGATCCACTTCGTCAATCAACAACACCTGTTGCTTTTCTGCGCTACCCTCAAGAGCCGACAAAAGGGGACGCTTGAGCAAAAAATCTTCGCGAAAAATATTTTGACCAATTTCGGCCTTGTCGATTCCTCGCGCTTCTTCGAGCCTTAGCTCCAGCATCTGGCGCGGATAATTCCATTCGTACAATGCCGTATTTGCATCAATGCCCTCGTAGCATTGCAATCGAATCAACTCAGTATCAAAAATACCGGCCATAACTTTGGCCACTTCTGTCTTTCCAACGCCTGGTTCCCCCTCCAGAAAAATTGGTTTGCCAAGAGACTGCGCCAAAAAAATCGTCGTTGCCAATGTGCGGTCCGTGATATACCCCTGCTCGGCAAACCGCTCTTCAACATCTTCAATAGAATTCAGCATAATAACCTTTCTTTTGCGTACATTTCGCCGTACTGCGCCACCCAAATTTGCAATGCCTCTCTGGTCGTATCAAAAGCCAGATCATTCCAGGGAATATCCTGGGGGGCAAATGTAGCTACAGCCTGCGATTCAAAATTGCCTTCCAACTTTCCGCCCACAACCCGCCCAGTATAAACAATCAGCACCACCCGTTCCCCTTCATAAGACAACACGCCGAGCAACTCGCCGATCTCAACATCTAACCCCACTTCCTCGCGGGTTTCGCGCACAGCCGCGACATCGGTTGGCTCGCCTGCATCCACATATCCGCCGGGGAACACCCACTTGCCAAACCCGGGATCAATATTGCGCTTGAGCAAGACAACGCCACCATCGAGAGTTACAATAACCCCGGCTGCTACTTTGGGGTCGAGATAAGCCACAAATCCACACGACGGACAACACGGTCTCTCCCGATCTTCAACTGCTTTTACAACCAGCAAAGTCCCACAGCGCTCGCAAAACCGGGCTTCGGATTTTATGCAATTGGGCAAAGGGATTAACCACCTTATTTCTTATTAATACTAAATAGTAGTATGTTCAAAGGGTAAAATACATAGGGATGTGTTTTGGGTCAACGAAAAAGCCCCGAATTTGAATTCGGGGCAAAAAAAATGGGAACCGGGTCGCGGGCCGGTTCCCAAGAGGGAGAATACGTCGTGCTTGGAGTATAATATCATCGCCGCGTTACAATCGCGTGTCATTTACGCGACAAAACCGTTAATTATTCGCCCTCCCGCAATTCCTCCTGTTGATGTCTCACAATGCGACCTTGCACGAGATAGACGACATTTTCGGCAATATTGGATGAATGATCGCCAATGCGCTCCAGATGCCGGGACACGAGAATAAGCAAAATAGCCTGATCTACAGTTGAGGGAATACCCGTGTTTAAGTACGTCAACAACTCGCGGAAAATTTGATCGCGCAAGGCATCCATAGTATCGTCAATGCGGCGCACCTTATTGGCCAATTCCACATCGCGATTGACAAAAGCATCCAGAGCATCCCTGACCATGCCTCTTGCCAAATCGGCCATCCGCGGAATATCGATCAGCGGTTTCAATTGCGGCATCTGATTGAGCAAACGGGCGCGCTGCGCGATATTCACCGCCTGATCATTGATGCGCTCGAGATCGTAATTAATCTTAATAATACTCGCCACCAGGCGCAAATCGCCAGCCACGGGTTGCTGCACAGCCAACACCCTCAAACACTCTTCTTCTATCGCCACTTCCCAATCGTCGATGTGATGCCCACCTTCTTCAACCACATCGGCGAGGTGGTTGTCGCGTTCTACAAGTGATTGTACTGCCTGTTCAATCGACTCTTCCACCGCACTGCCCATCTTCAACAACTCACCTTTGAGGTGGTCGAGATGCTGGTCAAGGGTACGCTCCATAATAATCACCCCGGTTATTAGCCAAATCGCCCCGTCACATAATCTTCGGTTTGTTTGAGTTGCGGATTGGTAAACATCTCGCTCGTTTCGGCCATCTCAATCAAACGTCCCAAATAGAAAAACGCCGTATAATCCGAAATGCGCGATGCCTGCTGCATATTGTGTGTTACAATCACAATAGTATATTGCTTTTTGAGATCTTCAATCGTCTCTTCAATACGCCCTGTCGCAATTGGATCCAGTGCCGAACAGGGTTCATCCATCAAGATTACCGAAGGCTCAACAGCAATTGCACGCGCAATGCACAACCTCTGCTGCTGGCCTCCCGAAAGACCCAGAGCACTGTCATCAAGTCGGTCTTTTACTTCATCCCAAAGCGCGGCAGCTTGCAAACTGCGTTCCACGACTTCATCGAGTACCGCCCGCCGATTCTCACCTGCAATCCTCAAACCGTAAACAAGATTCTCGTAAATCGACTTGGGAAAGGGATTGGACTTTTGAAACACCATACCGACCTGGCGGCGCAGCGAAATCACATCGTATCCGGGGCCGTAAATATCGTCATTATCAATTTCAACCACACCCTCAATACGCACCGAATCGATCAAATCGTTCAGCCGATTCATGCACCGCAAGAGCGTTGACTTCCCGCATCCGGAAGGACCTATAAGAGCCGTCACCCGATGCTCGGGGATCTGCATGTCAATGTCAAAAAGGGCCTGCGTCTCGCCGTAATACAGGCTCAGATTCGATACAGTGACAATGGGATCCTGAATATCTGGAACAATTGTTTCGGACCGTGTATTTGCAAGTTCTGCTTCAGCCATCGTGATTCCTTAGATCAGTAGCCAGTTGTCAGTTGTCAGTTGTCAGCCCGCCCAGCCCCTCTTTATTTTTCTGCATTCATCTGCGTCATCTGCGTCATCTGCGGATCACACTTCAAAACGTCGCGCCACCAAAGCGCTTGCGGAGTCGATTGCGAACCAGAATCGCCACCAGATTCAGAGCCAATACAATACCCATCAGCAACAAGGTCGTCGTATATACCATGGGGCGAGCCGCCTCGACATTGGGCGACTGGAAACCCACATCGTAAATGTGAAAACCCAGATGCATAAATTTGCGTTCCAGGTGAAAAAAGGGCCAGATACCATCCACGGGCAATGCAGGAGCCAATTTCACAACGCCAGTAATCATCAACGGAGCCACTTCGCCAGCACCGCGCGCGATCACGAGAATAATGCCCGTGAGAATGCCCGGCAATGCGCCGGGCAAAACCACGCGCAAAATGGTCTGCAATTTGGTCGCCCCCAGTGCCAGCGACCCGGCACGTACATCACTCGGCACGGCAGAAAGCGCTTCTTCGGCCGAAACAATCATCACCGGCACTGTCAACAATGCCAGCGTTAGCGAAGCCCACAGAATGCCGCCAGTGCCATAAGTGGGCGTGGGCAACGCTTCGGGAAAAAAGAGTTGATCGATACTTCCGCCAATGCCGTAAACAAAAAATCCCAGTCCAAACATACCAAAAACAATAGAAGGTACGCCCGCCAGATTATTAACCGCAATGCGAATCACTCGAACTAAGATACCTTGCCTGGCGTATTCGCGCAAATAGAGCGCGGCTAAGATGCCAAATGGCACAGCCGCCAAACTCATCAGAAAAACCATCATAACAGTGCCAAAGATTGCAGGAAATACACCGCCCTCTGTATTGGACTCGCGGGGTTCATCAAATAAAAATTCCCCAACGCGCGAAAAATAAACGCCCGTTTTTCCCAAAATTCCCAGTTGATTGGGACGATAAACGCGCACGACATCGGCCGTGGCAATCTGCCGCACCTCGCCGCTAATTAACCGCACATCTATGCGATAAATCTCGTTGGCTTCACGCAATTGCGCCAATTGGTCGGCCAATTGTTCATAAGCTTTCCAATAGGACCTGCTCTCTCGATCAATTGCGCCAATTTCATCGGCATTTCCATCACCTAATTCTATCTCGCGTTTTTTTAGTCGCAGGCTTTCAATTTGCCGATTTAAGTCGCCAATAGCATCTTCTTCAATTTGACGAATCTGTTCGTGTCGTTCCCGGGTATTATCCAATTGCGCTTGTAGCATATCCCATGTATTCGACACCTGGGTTTCACCTTCGTACAGAGCTTCGATAAACCCGTAAAAATTGCCCCACTCGCGCCGCTCAAAAACCACCGCATCTACGGGATAGTCTGTCGATTGAATATCCGATTCATCAATCCATTGAAAATCGCTGCCATACACATCGCGATTGCCCACTTTGAGCTGAATGCGAAATTGCCCAGACCCCGTTCGATGCGACGCGGGAATTTCCTGTTTGTCCCACCGCTGTCCCATCGCCTTTCGATCATCTTTGAGTATCACTGCTTCGATATTCGAGGGCCAGAAAAATCCAGTGCCATTGTACAAAACCAGCGCGATCAGCCCTGTAATCATAAGCAAACAAAGTGCCAGCGCACTGCCGGTCAACCAGATAAATGGCACACCTGTTTTCCAAAAATTTTTCACATCCATCTCCAGAACATCAAATCCTGCTATACTTCTCGCGCAAACGCTGCCGCACCACTTCAGCCAGTGTATTGACCAAAAAAGTAAGCGCCGCCAGCAAAACCCCTGTCAAAAACAACACGCGATAAAGCGTACCTTCATGGGGTGCTTCGGGAATCTCCACGGCGATATTGGCCGACATAGTCCGCATGCCATTAAAAATGGTCCAATCCAGAATCGGCGTATTGCCCGTAGCCATCAACACAATCATCGTCTCGCCCACAGCGCGGCCAAAACCAATCATAGTCGCGGAAAAAATACCCGGGCTCGCCGTGGGCAACACCACGCGGATAGCCGTCTGCCAGGGCGTTGCGCCAAGCGCGAGTGATCCAGCGCGCAGATGCTGCGGTACACTCGACAGAGCATCTTCGCAGATCGTGTAAATAATAGGCACCACGGCAAATCCCATCGCAAAGCCCACCACGAGACAATTGCGCTGATCGTAGCGCGTACCCGTTGTGCCGAGCAGCCAGCTTTGAAAATTGCCGCCGAACAAAAGCGATTCGGCTACTGGACCGAGTGCAAACGACAGATAGAGCGCGACCAACGCGATGCCAGCCAGCAAAGTTAGAATCCAGTGATCCGGTACTCTGCGTGCAAAATCCTCAGATATCTGCCCCCAGCCCCAGGCGCATATCACCACAACAATGGGCACACAGGGTAATAACAACAGCGCACCAACAATTCTCGTTTCCAGCAGCGGAGCCAACCACAAACCAGCCAAAAATCCCAAAATCACGCTGGGAAGCGAGGCCATCAACTCCACCACAGGTTTGACCACACCACGCACGTTGGGAGACGCAAAATCCGATGTGTAAATCGCTGCCAGAACAGCCAGAGGCAGCGCGAATAACATGGCGTAAAGCGTGCCCTTAAATGTGCCAAATACCAGGGGTACGATACTCAACTTAGGCTCAAAATCATCCGACCCGCCCGTGGATTGCCACACGTATTGAGGCTCCGTATATCCCTCGTACCACACTTTGCCAAAAAGTGTTTGTAACGTCACTTCGGGATGTGGATTTTGAAGGTCGAAATCCGTTATCTGCCCCGACCTGCTCACAGTCAAAAAGCCATTTGCTTTTGGCGCGAAAGCCATGGTTTGGATGGGGCCATCACCGCGCAATTGAAAAAACGTTTGTTCCGATGTCATGTGATGCAACGCAACCATCCCCGATACATCGCTCGATAAAAACTGTTTGTCGCGAGCAGACGACGCCAGTGCAGTCACCGCCATCTGATGAGACTGCAAAGTGTGGATCTTTTTGAACATCTTTTTATTGTCGTCCTCACCCGTCCTGACGGGCATCCAGACGGACACATGACCGCCCACATCGCCCACAACGAGCGACACATCACCCAGCACAAAATCCAGCGCAGTCACCTCCTGATCGGAAACCCGAAAATAATCCAACAGCCTGGGATTGGAACTCGCCCGTCCGATTTCCCACCGAAATACTTCACCGCGGTCTGTGCCCACCAGAACATAGCGTCCCGACTTCACCACGGCCCCCACTCTGGCGCGCCCTTTGATCTCAGCGGTCAAATCGTATCTGCGAATCGTCGTTTTGCCATCACCTAAAAGACCGCGCTGTGTTTCGGAAATTCCCAAAACGAGTTGCCCGGAATCCGAAATGCCAAGTACTGTGCCTCGGGATTTTCCATCGTGCCGAAATACGAGATGCACAAGAGCCTTATCAGTTAGATTCATCGACGACTCAACGGAAAAAGACGGCGTCACAATCTGCTTTCCCTCCGCATCGTAATCCACGGCAAAATTCACGCGGCAGCCCAGCATTGTACCGTCATCCAGACCCAGGCCAACATGCGTGTTATCCAGAGCGCGATAAGCTACCTGAATGCGCCGTCCCTGTAGTTCAGGGGGATACACAGACTTTGTCACTGATTTTGTGCTCATATCCACAAAATCAATCCCCGCTTCATGCACGACAAACATCACAGCCTGATAGGGGTCAACCCCCGTACACAGGACGGGCTGACGGTGCGAAAAATCAAAAGTATGCGCCCTGGACACGCTCGGCTTCAAAAACAGGGGATAGGACTCCATCAACACAAAAAGAAAAATGCCCAGCACCGACAGGATCACCCCGATGCCGCCGGCAGTGATCACCCACTGCCCGGTGCGATCCATCAGGCGTGCGCCTGGCGTAATACCGGGCAATTGTCGCTTTGATGCTGATTCCATAAGAAGTGTGAAGTGTGAAGTGTGAAGTGTGAAGTGTGAAGTGTGAAGTGTGAAGTGTGAAGTGTGAAGTGTGAAGTGTGAAGTGTGAAGTGTGAAGGCGATCCGCAGAATGAAGGCGAGTAATTCGAGCCTGAACGCAGAACGCGAGTAATTTGAGCGTTTTACTGAGCGTTTTACGCAGATAAAAAAGAGGGGCTGGAGGGTTGATGCGGGCTAACCACTAACCACTGACTGCTAACCGCATAACAGCCTTTGAGAAGGGTGAAGGGTGAAAGGCAGGTGAGACGTGAGAAGGGTGATGAGGCAGTAGCCCTGGGGCGGTGTTGGGTGGACTTCTTACTTCTTACTTCTCACTTCTAACTTTCTTACTGTAACTTTTCGAGTTCTTCTTTAACCACCTGATAGGGCACGGGCATATAGCCATCTTTAACCACAATCGCTTGCCCTTCTTGGGAAAAAATGAACTTACAAAACTCCCTCACGAGAGGATCGAGAGGTTTATTGGGTGCCTTGTTAATGTACAAATACAAAAAACGCCCCAGAGGATAAGATCCATCTATAACATTTTCTATCGTGCCCTCTCTAAAGGATTCGCCAGTTTCCAATGCCAGAGGTACGACGCGCACGCCAGATGTCTTGTAACCAATGCCACTATAACCCATGCTATACCTGTCTTCGGCCACGCCCTGCACCACCGAGGCAGACCCGGGTTGCTCTTTTACTTCATCTTTGAAATCGCCCTTAAACAGCGCGTGATCTTTGAAGAAACCATAAGTACCCGATGCGGAATTGCGCCCGTAAAGACTGAATGCGGCATTTTTCCAATCGCCTTCCAAACCCAACTGCCCCCATCTCGCAATATTTTCCTTATATTCACCGCGGCGCGTCTTGGAAAAAATCGCATCTACCTGCTGCAAAGTCAACCCTTTTAGGGGATTGTCTTTATTGACAAAAACAGCCAGTGCATCCAGCGAAGTTCGCAACACTGTGGGTGGATAGCCAAAATGCTTTTCAAATTTGTCTATCTCCGAAGCCTTCATCGGACGCGACATAGGCCCGAATTGCGCGGTACCTTCAATCAGCGCGGGAGGCGCAGTACTCGACCCCTTACCCTCGACCTGAATTGTCACACTGGGATAGTGTTTGCGAAAGCCTTCCAACCACAGCGTCATCAAATTATTCATCGTATCTGACCCAATGCTGTTGGTACTTCCTGAAATCCCACTCACTTTTTGATACGCGGAAACAGGCGAATCCTGCTGTGCCTGAGCCGTAGCCTGTGTTAAAACAGCCACACATGCAATCATATAAATAAATCTGGTCATTCAATTTCCTCTCTGTTATGCGACTTACTGCGTTATAGAATGCAAAAAATAAACCTGTATCGCGTTACAATTATGTGACGAAAACACGACATTTATGTGATAACCCCTGCTCAAAACCTAACATATAGCGTCAGCCGGGGAATCATCTCAATATCTACATCTGGAGCCTGAAAATTTGTGGCCATCACATTGGGCATAATGTGAATATCCTTTACCGGCTCAATGTCAAGCCCTCCGAGAAAGCAATATTCCCCATCGTCGTCAGACTTATCGTCTGGATCAAAAAAATCGCCGCGAGCAAACACCTTTATCTTCTCGCTAAACTGTCCTGCGCCGAACAGTGAAAGCCCCCGCACCTGTGCGGTATGGTTGCGCCATTGCACAAAGCCTTCCAATCCACCGTGGAAATTTTTCTTTTTCAATCCGATAAACGTAGCAAAAGTCGTGCGATCTCGATTATCTGGGCGTTTTTCCCAATCTACATAAGTCGTCACATTCAGGGTACCGGGATTAAAATGCAGCAGACCGTAAACTTTCTTGTATTGATCTGTCTCGGACTGCTGCCCGCTGCCATTGGCCAGCATAATCTGGGCATTTAACTTTCCAGCTTCATCCAATCGCGTGCGATATGCAATGCCTATATCAGCCGAAGAGGCAACCTTTTTTCGATCCATGAGGGTCTTCTCGACCGAGCGATACCCCCAAACAGACTCCGATACGTTCCATGTTGGCGTACCCGACAGTCCCATATAGAGCGCATGGCCATTTTTGCGATAGCGCAAATACGCGTGCTTTACAAAAGGTTCTATTTTCTTTTCACTATTAAATCCCGCATCTTTGGCCTCCAGCCGAACCCGTCCAGAAAAAGCATCATTCCACTTCAGGTCATGGGTGAGATAAATGCGTCGAAACCGAAAGCCATTCTCTTCTTCTCCATTTCCCCTGACGATATAATAATCGGCAAACATAACACCCTGAAGCCTGGTATCTACAGCTTCACTCCGTCCCGCCAATACAAAACCCAAACACAACAGTATTCTCCAAATTGCTTTACAAATGCACATGTGCTCTCCCTTCGAATAGGCAAATAAACGGCGTTCTCCGCGACAAGACATCGCCATAGTGTTACAAATCACCTACAAAATCGTTACGGATCAGTCACGGAATTGTGACATTTGTGTTACAAATGCGCCATTTCTCCCATTCTCCAGGGATTTTTCGGAGAAAATCAAACTTGTGACCTTGACATCTCCCCAACGCTCTCCTCGCCTCGCAAACCATTGCTTTGTAGCCAAATCGTAACTCATTTGTAACTCCAACTCAACATAGTCAAACTAAATTCGCACAGAATTATAAAGAACACTTACTTCTGTCGCGGAAGTTGTGGTTTAAACCGTATTAATGAAAGGATACGTCGTTATGAAAAGAATGTTATTGCTCTTACTTGCTCTTGGTTTCACCAGCGTTTCAATCCAGGCACAGGACATGGGCAAAATCCAGGGTGTTGTCGTGGATGCAGAAACAGGAGAACCGCTCATCGGCGCCAACATCGTCATCAAAGACGAAACTGGCGTACCAATGTATGGCACCTCCACCGACCTCGATGGTCGCTTTGTCCTCGCGGCTCCAACAGGCACGCACAACGTCGAATTTAGCTACATCTCTTATGCCACAAAAACAGTCACCGACGTCGAAGTCAAAACCGACGCCCCCACATCAATCAATATTTCACTGCCGCCAGAGGCCATGCAGGCCGATGAAATTGTCGTCACGGCCAAAGCCGTACAAGACAGCGAAGTATCGATGCTGGGCATTCAGCAAAAAGCGCCCGTGGTCACGGACGGCATCAGCGCCGAATTGATGAGCCGCGCCGCGTCTTCCGATGCGGGCGATGCACTCAAGCGCGTAACGGGGATCACCATTGTAGATAAATTCGTGTACGTGCGCGGCCTGGGCGAACGCTATAGCAACACGCAAGTCAATGGCGCAGATATTCCCAGTCCCGAGCCAAACAAACGCGTTGTACCCATGGACATTTTCCCCGCTGGCCTTCTCGAAAATATCCAGGTATCCAAAACCTTTTCTCCCGATCAACCAGGAGATTTTTCAGGTGGCTCCGTACAGATCAAAACCCGCGACTTTCCCAGCGAATTTACATTTTCGGTTTCCACATCAGCCGGGTATCACAGCCAAACCAGTTTCAAAGATATTCAGACCTACGATGGAGGCTCCTGGGACTTTTTGGGTGTGGATGACGGCACGCGTTCTCTGCCCGAACAGATCAAAACTCAGGCAGCTGAGGAACCAGTGCGCAAAAGTGGGCGTTTTACCCCAGAAATCGGATTTTCCTCTGAAGAAATCCAGCAATTTGGGCAGGCTTTTGCCAACGTATGGCAGCCCAAAACCAGAACCGCACCAGTCAATCAAGGCTATAGCATCAGCATTGGCAACGCCATTGGCGGAAGCGAACGGGAACTCGGTTATGTATTCTCATTTACTTATGACAACAGCTTTAACAATAGAAGTGAAAACTGGAACTCCTTCCGCATCACTGCTGACGCATCGGGCGAACAAATACTCACGCCTTTTACCTCGTATGAAGTAAATAGCACGACCAACAATATTCTGTGGGGCCTGTTGTTCAACAGTAGCCTGCGGTTATCTCCCCTCCATAAAATCAGCTTAAAAACCCTCTTTAATCGCAACACCGACAACGAGGCACGAACCTACACCGGTTACAATTCTGACCGGGGCACTGACCTCCGCGACTTCCGCTTGCGATTTGTCGAACGCGGTATTTTCACGGGGCAACTGTCTGGAGAGCATCACATTCTCAATTCCAATATCGATTGGCTGTACAGTCTATCCAAAGCCACACGCGACGAACCCGATAACCGCGAAGTACTCTACGAAGACCGCAACGGCAGTTGGACCTTTTTTGACATCACGCAAAGCGGCAGCCGCTTCTTCTTTGATCTGATTGACAATGCCCAAAGTGGCAAAATCGATTGGACAATTCCCTTTACGGGTTTCAACAGTCTCTCTTCTAAAATTAAACTGGGTGGCAAAGCTCTCTCCAAAGACCGCACCTTTGATGCCCGCCGCTTTCGCTTTGAGCAATCCAGCGGCATCCGGCGACACGTTGATCTGACACTCGACCCCGAAGAAATTTTTATTTCAGACAATATCGCGCCCGGTCGATTTGAACTGCGCGAAACCACCCGCAATGTCGATAACTACAGTGCCTCGCAGACCACCCGGGCAGCTTACGCGATGACCGACCTCCAGTTCTCTGGCCAATGGCGTTTTGTGGGAGGACTGCGCGTTGAGCAATCCAAACAGGAACTTACATCCTTTGATCCTTTTAGCACCACTGTTGACCCTATCCAGGTAACTCTGGACAATACAGATCTCCTGCCCGGACTCAATCTGGTCTATAAACTGAATGACCGCACCAATTTCCGCACGGCTTACTCGCGTACATTGGCGCGTCCGGATTTTCGCGAACTCGCGCCTTTCGAATTTACGGACTTTATCGGCGGACGGGCGGTCTCGGGCAATCCCGAACTCCAGCGCAGTTCCATCGACAATTTTGATTTTCGATTCGAAATGTTTCCGCGCCTGGGCGAACTGGTAGCGATCAGTGCTTTCTACAAAAAATTCCACGATCCCATTGAGCAGATCATTCGCCCCACCGCACAACTCAGTGTCACATTTCAAAATGCCAAAGCAGCAACAAACTACGGTGTCGAATTTGAATTTCGGCGCCGCCTCGACATACTATCCCCATCCCTTGAACCCCTATCCATCAACACCAATGTCACACTGGTCAAATCGCAGATTGAAATCAATCCCGACATTGGCGTTCAGACATCCAACGAACGCGCCCTCCAGGGCCAATCTCCCTATGCGGTCAACGTAACCCTCGGCTACGACAAACTCAATCAAGATTTTCAAGCCAACATGCTCTACAATGTATTTGGCAGACGGATCAGCGAAGTAGGCGCGCAGGGGTTGCCCGATGTTTATGAACAACCCCGACATCAACTCGATTTTAATATGAAGAAAAAATTCGGTCACTTCGCGTTAAAGGTATCGACGAAAAACTTGCTCGACAGTAAAGTACTCTTTAAGCAAAAGGAAGGCGTTTTCCGAGAATACAAGATCGGACGCTCCCTCTCGCTTGGCATAAGTTATGAATACTAATCCGCAGATGAACGCAGATGAACGCAGATGAACGCAGATGAACGCAGTAAAGTTAAGTATGCAACAAGAGATAGAATAGGTCTGCTTTCTCTCCCTTTCTCCCAGGCGCAGGGTGGCGGCTATGCCACCCTGTAGCGGAAGTAAGAGAGGAGAAATCCCAAACCAACATTAGTTGAGAGTTTCATCATCGGGCCAAAACAGATCATCGCATTTGGCGTAGTCGCGGGCGCCATTTAGCACATTAAGGGTGACAGACAATAAGACAGGATAAGCCCCCTATATCCTGTCTATATACTGTACATCCTTAACATTTGATCTACACAGGCTCATCACTCAAAATGAAAGGACACACTTGTGAGACGTTTTTACCGCGTATGCTTTATACTGGGGTTAACATTTGGCCTGGCTGGTTTTGCCCATGCACAAACAGACCCGGCACAAGCTGACTTTGATGGCAATGGAAAGGTTGAATTTGCCGACTTCCTCCAGTTTGTCGCTCTTTTCGGCAAGACTTCAGCAGACCCAGAGTTTGATAGCAGGATGGATTTTGATGGCAATGGAGCAATTGAATTTCCCGATTTTCTCCAGTTTGTATCCGTTTTCGGGCAATCATCTGGGATAACCCCTGCAGCTCCTACCCCTACACTCGCAGTAGAAAGCAACATGTCCATTGCCCTAAGTTGGGCAGCTATTGCTAATGCAACAGGTTATAATGTAGAGCGCAGAATGCAGGGTTTGTCCGACTTCACAACTGTTGCTGAAAATGTGACTGGTACAAGTTACACAGATACCGGTCTGGTTCCCGGAACCGACTATACTTATCGCATTGTGGTCATCAGTGCTGCAGGTCCTTCGGAACCAGGTTCAGTTGCTATGGCAATGACCACACCTTCGGGCATGGCATCTGGTATGCCCGAAGTCCTCACAGGCATGATCACCTCTGATCGCCTGCTCACATCCGACAAATACTATCTCCTGTCCGGCGCAGTCTTCATACAAGACGGTGCCACCCTCACAATCGAACCCGGCACACAGATTTTCGGTGAAGGTGCGACAAACGGCACGCTCATCGTCGCGCAAGGCGGCAAACTCATGGCCGATGGCACAGCCAGCAGACCGATCGTCTTTACCTCTGACGCGGTAGAAGGCCAAAGAGACCGCGGACAATGGGGTGGCCTGATCATCAATGGCCGCGCCCCCGTCAACACAGGGGCTGTCGCACAAGGCGAAGGCGACACAGGCACTTATGGCGGCTCTGACCCAACGGACAATAGCGGCGTTCTGCGCTACGTCCGCGTCGAGTTCGCCGGCATTGAATTCTCACCCGACAACGAACTCAACGGCATCGCATTCCAGGGCGTCGGCTCTGGCACAGTCGTTGAATACGTCCAGGTTCACTACAACCAGGACGACGGCATCGAATTCTTCGGTGGCACAGTCAATGCCAAATACCTCTACTGCACAGGCATCCGAGATGACTCTTTCGACTGGACAGACGGATGGACAGGCAAAGGACAATTCTGGGTCGCACAGCAGCGCGGCGACGACGCTGACAACGGATTTGAATCTGACAACGAAGGTGACAACAACGAAGCCATGCCAAGATCCAATCCCACCATCTACAACGTGACCCTCGTCGGCGATCCCAACGGTCCCGAATCTGACACAGGTCTCTTACTGCGCGAAGGCACAGCAGGAACCTTGCGCAACTTCATAGTAATAGGCTTCAACAAGGGTGGACTCGACATTGATACTGGCTCCTCAATCCAACTGGCCAACAGTGGTGAATTGTCGGTACAGAACACCATCTTCTACAACAACAAGGTCGATGGCACACCTGGCAACTTTGAGGTTGATGACGATGAGATTGACGAAGCGGCCTGGGCGAGAATGCCTTCTTTCAACAATGCTGAAGTTGATCCCATGTTGATGGCACCCTACAGTCAATCTACGCCCGACTTCACACCCGAGTCTAATTCTCCTGCTGCTGATGGTACAGTGCCTGTGGCATCGCCTCCCGACGATGGATTTTTCACATCTGTCAACTTTATCGGTGGCGTTGATCCCCTGAGAAATTGGTTGGCCGGCTGGACGACCAATGAAAGACCCGCAGGTCAGTAAAGCTGACACTGCAGATTCACAAAAAGGTCGGATGGATTTATGCCCATCCGACCTTTTTTTCTGGAATCATAGACTTTGAAAATTAAAATTGTTATATTTTTTAGCTTAAAGAATCACTCCTGTGAAAGGATTGAAGTATCACATGAAATGTCTTAAACTTATTGTTGCATGCTGCACACTTGTCATGTGCGCCTGCGGTGACGCCACATTGAAACGCGGATATGGCGAAACGCCCGAAGATCTGGGACGCGCCGTTGTTGCGGCACTCAACGCCAAATCTGCCGAAAAACTCTTCCACCTGCGCGTAGATAAAGACCAGTACATCGACGAACTCTGGCCCCAATTTTCATCGCCGGGCATGACGGGTGAATTTGCCTGGAGCAACCTCAACAAAAGAAACTTGAAAGGCATCCCAAAGTGGGTGGAAAATTACGGCGGCAAAAATTACGCCTTTGTACGCATTCGGTTCACCAGACCCACGCGCGACTACAAAACATTTAAACTGCGCGGAGGTACCGTACTCACCGTCAAAACGCCCGAAGGCAAAGAACGCGATCTGCACATCCTGGGTTCTGTTGTCGAAAAAGAGCAATACTACCGTTTATTGAGTTATGACGACTAACTTCTCAAAAATCTCTTTTCCCGGGCTGGTGTGTGCAAGCATCAGCCTATTTTTTTTATTTTGGACAAACTCCTTTGCCCAACTCTACACCCCCGATCGCGTCCCCAGGCTCATTGATGATCTACCCGTCTTTTTTAAACCCCTCGAAATTCAACTCCTATCCGACACATCCGATGGTCTTCTCAACTCATTTACGCTGCTCGATGCCGGTCTAATTGCTTCTGGCGCCACCACTCCGGTATCTCTTTCTCAAAATCGCCGCCGCTTCAAACACCTCCAACAACACGCGCTCTTATCCATCCCCTACCTCCTGCACACCGAACACAGAGCAGCCGAACTTTTTTTTTATCTTCACCGGCAAATTCTCCGTCGATTTGAAACCCGCCCCGTCACGCTACTTGACCTCTGGGTACGCGGGCGCTACAACTGTATCACAGCCTCCTATCTCTATTTTGTATTCGCCCGTCGCTATGACCTGCCCGTTGCAGTTGTCGAAACCCCAATGCACGCTTATGTTCGTCTCAATACCCGTCCATCCCTCGCACTTGAACTCACACTCCCCAAACGCGGATTTGGCTTTTCACAGACCCGCGACGATGTACTTTCAAATCTGCTCAACGCAGGTCTGATCACACCTTATGACCTATCAACATCCGGTATAGATGCGCTATTTGAAGCGTATCGAGAACGCCAACGCATCCTGACACCCGTGCAAATTCTCGCCGTATTTTTCTACAATCGCGCCCTTGCCGCTTATGAACACCGCGACATGCCTTATGCATTCCAATATGCCTTAGCCGCTCACCTCATCCATCCAGAAGATGCGCGATATCGGCGCCTCACCTACGACTTTGCCCGCGCCTATGCCACAGCCCTTCGCCGCGACGAGGAAACCGAAAATCTCCAAGCGGTAATGGCCTTTTTGAAGGGCTTTGTACCATAGGTAAAGACTGTTATTTTCATTTGACAATCTGCCCCCCATCGCATTATAATACTGGACCTTTAACGCAATTCCGTTGCATCTTCCCCCGGAGTGTGTTATGGACCTCGGAGATACCAGTCTCTATTTTAACAGAGAACTTTCATGGCTGCGCTTTAATCAGCGCGTATTACAAGAAGCCCGTACCCCCGAAAATCCCCTGCTGGAACGGGTCAAATTCCTGGGCATTGTAGCCAACAACCTCGACGAATTTTTTGAAGTGCGCGTAGCGGGACTGCTCCAGCAAGTAGAAGCGGGCATTTCCGATTACGGTCCCGATGGCCTCCTGCCCGAAGAACAAATTTCGGCCATTGCAAAAGAAGCCCATCGCATGGTCGATGAGCAATACGCCTGCTGGAATGATGAACTCCTTCCCGCATTGCGCGATGCAGATGTTCACATACGCACCATCAGCACGCTTTCCAAACGCGAAAAATCCTTCCTCGACGACTATTGCCACGCAGAACTCTACCCGGTTTTAACCCCGCTCACCATCAGTCCCGCACACCCATTGCCACGCCTGATCAACAAAGCCCTCTGCATCGCTCTTTTGCTCAAAAATCGCGAAGGCGAAACATTGCTCGGCGTCGTGCAGGTTCCCCGTCTATTGCCGCGTCTGATTCGCTTGCCCCGGGAAGAAGACAGCCAGCGCATCGACTTCGTCTTCCTCGCCGATATTGTCCAGGCGCACATTCCCGAACTTTTCCGGGGATATCAAATCCTCGACTCGGCGGCATTCCGCATCACCCGAAATAGCGATCTCTACTTAGACGAAGAAGAAGCCGACGACTTATTGCTCGCCATTGAAGACGAATTGCAAAATCGACGCAAAGGCGACACCGTCCGCCTCGAAATCGAAGCCGATGCCAGCCGGGCACTTGTCAAGCGCCTACAATCGACATACAGTCTGAAAAACAATCAGGTGTATCAGGTCAACGGACCGGTGAATCTCAACCGTTTGATGGGACTTTATAGCGCGACTCCCAGACCCGATTTGAAATATTCACCCTATCACCCGCCCGACCAGACGTATGAGGAAGTTGATACCCTCTTTGACCAGATCAGACAAAAAGATATACTGCTTCACCATCCCTACGATGCCTTTACACCCGTTGTTCAATTCGTCAATTCGGCAGCAACCGACCCCGATGTACTCGCCATTAAACAGACACTCTATCGCACCAGCGAAGATTCCCCCGTTATCGATGCACTGATTCGCGCAGCAGAGACGGGCAAAGAAGTAACAGTGGTTGTTGAACTCAAAGCGCGATTTGACGAGGCATCCAATATTCGATGGGCGCGCCGCCTTCAGGATGCGGGTGTATGCGTCGTATATGGGGTTGTGGGCCTTAAAACGCACTGCAAACTCTCGATGCTGGTCAGACGTGAAACCAATAACGGGCTACGCCGCTACGCCCACATCGGCACGGGCAATTACAATCCCTCAACCGCCCGACTTTATACGGACCTGGGATTGTTCACAGCACGCGAAGACATCACAAATGATGTAGCCGAAGTTTTTAACCTGCTCACCACGCAATCTGCACATCCCCAGGTCAGCAAGATGCTCATTGCACCCTCTACCATGCTCGATTCCATCCTTCAAAAAATCGACCGCGAAATCGACAATGCGCGCCAGGGACGCACAGCCCGTATTGTTGCAAAAATGAATTCACTTCAAGACCCCAAAGTCATTCGCGCGCTATATCGCGCATCCCAAAACGGCGTGCAAATTGACCTGATCGTACGCGGTATATGCTGCCTGCGTGCGGGGGTTCCCGGTATAAGCGATAACATCAGAGTGCGCAGCATCATCGGGCGCTTTTTGGAACACAGCCGCATCTACTACTTTGAAAATAACGGAGATCCCGATGTGTACATCGGCAGTGCGGATTGGATGCCTCGAAATTTGCGCCGGCGCGTAGAAACGCTTTGCCCAATTGAAGACCCGGATTTGATTGCACGGATAAAAACAGAACTCCTCAGCACCTGCTTTGCCGACAATGTCAAATCGCGCGAAATACTGCCCGATGGCACACATCGTCACATTACACCCGCCCAAAATGAACCCGCATTCTGCATGCACGACATGCTCATGAACCTTTCCCTGGGTGAACCCGTCGATATCCCCGACTTTTTCCAAACACCATCCTCAATCGAATCGACCGCTGCTACTTAGCCTGACTAATTCATGAAAAGTCATGATTTGGGGTAGTATGTAAGCGCAAAGTTGCATTTTCGCCCTCTGGCTGGAAATTTTGGGGTACTTTATTTGAGCCGTTAGATTGCGCGACAAAGGAATAGCCCACACCTTTGGCGCACCTCGAGTACAGAAAAAGCCCGTCGATTACCACATCGACGGGCTTTACCTTTGAGGCTGTGTTTGCTGCGGCCTTTGCAGATTTTCGGCTATTTCAACTAAAAATAGGACTTGACCTGAACTCTTGTTTAACGGTATATAGCATATAGCAAAAAAAAGCCAAACAAAATTTCGTTTGGCACATATCATATTTATTAACAATTATTTAAAAAATAATTATTGGACGATATATAGACCTTATCAAAAATATTTTTGACTCGTTTGAAAGGAGATAGGAGGGGTACCATGTTTAAGCAGGTGATGATGGTGGTTATCCTGCTACCTGCTTATGTACAGGCAGAACCGACTGTATCAGATTGCGATTTCAATAATAATGGCCAGGTGGATTTTTCCGATTTTATAGCATTTGCACAGGCGTTTGGGACAGATCAGGTACTGTTTGATCTGGATGGCAATGCCCTGGTCGATTTTCAGGACTTTATCATTTTTGTCCAGTTCTACGGTCAGGAAACAACGCCCACATCTATTCCCATTGGCCTTCAAGTTGGGCAAAGAGCACCCGACTTTATGCTGAGAACGCTCACTGATACGCCTTTCAAACTTCATGATCAACGCGGTAAGCCCGTGTTCCTCAACTTCTGGGCGACATGGTGTGGCCCCTGTCTTGTCGAAATGCCCGATATGGAAAAGCTGCAACAGGCTATGGGGGATCAAATTCTGATCGTTGGTATTGATATACAAGAACCGCTTCCGCAGGTACAGAGGTTTGTCCTGCTGTTCTCTTAAAAACCGAGCGGATACCGAATCAAAAAGTGCAAATTGCACTTTTTGGGAAAGCCGTTTATCACTCTTTCCAGGAGGATTGTCATGTGGCGATTGAATTCTCACAGATTGTTAGTTGCCCTGGTCATTATTTTTATCGGATGGGGACAGATGGAAGCACGTCCTCCCTGGATTGACCAAAAATTGGGTGCCCCGGACGGCAGTCCCAATAGTGTTGCACAACAACAAGAACCTGAAACTATGGTAACTTCGTTTGTTATCGGCGGAGTGACGCTTCAGGAAGATGTAAAAAATCCGCCCGTGCCGAGCGGGATGCAGAGATTTGAAATCACAATGAATAAACCCGTCGTAACTGTTACCACATTAAGGGAACCGGAAATGATACCCAACTTCGATGGTGACACCATCACCCTGGTAACTGTCACCAGGGGCTTTGATATTGACCGAGATTTTGTCTCCTATCCCCTCGCGTTTCTTGCATCCATCTATACCGCGCCCGATCTGGCCGCCAGTCCGGATAGCTTGACACTAACAGGTACTATCAATTTACCCGAAGGTGTGGTCTATCAGGTGCTTATTGGCCAGTCAGACCCAGACCCCATTGAAGAACAACAGCAGTATTTCTTCGGCACAGTAGAATTGCCAGAGACCACTGTTTCTGGCGTAGCGATATTGCCAGAGGGTTTTACTCCGAGCGAGAGAAGTGCCAGTTGGGTTGGACTGTTCGATCCCGCATTATATTCAAAAGCCTTGGAGATAATAGAAGAAGACACTGATCTAATCAACTTCGGCGTTGTTCGCGCAACCAATTTGAATGAACAACAGGAATTCGAGTTGCCACATGTGCAAGATGGATCTTATGCACTTATTGTAGGCCAACGTGCTGTGGATCCACAAGGAAACGAGGTTCAATTGCTTGCTTTTAGGGGAATAAATTCCGTAACGGGCGCGGTGACTGATCCCGAAGCATTGATTCAAGTGGTGGATGGGAAAAGTGTGACAGGCGTGGAAATTGTGTTGCAAAAGGAGCCAGAACCCGTTGAAATTCGAGAAGTCGGCGTTCAAAGCGTGGATGTTGAAAACAATTCGTTTTTCATTCAACGCGGTATTCATCAAGTAAGAATAAGTGTCTCAGAAGCTTTGATGATTGACCTTGGCCAGAGGACTGTCGATGATATTCTCTCGATATTCTTTTCGGGCAATGTCGATAGTCTTGCCAGTCTGTTTTTCCCCATTTCTGACCTGATGCCGGGAGATACCGTCTCTATTCTTGGCATTCAAATATCTGATTCTCCAACTGTGGTTCAAGCGGTAATCGTGATACGTGAGTCTCAACCGCTACGCGGCGATCTGGATAGGGATGGGGATATTGACTTCACCGATTTCTTGCTTTTTGTTGAGGCTTTCAATACAAACGCCGGGGATCCCAATTATAACCTGCTTGCGGATATAGACGATAATGGCGTCATTGACTTTACCGACTTTCTATCCTTCATCAACCTATTTGGAACCGCATAAGTTGATCGGTGAAAAAGCTGAGATAACTATATGGACGAAGAAAAATGGCGGTCCCATACGCATAGCGGATAAAGAGACGGAGAGGAGGATATTAGAAATGGAGGAAAAGCTAAATGGTCTGGAAAATTTCATTGCTACTCTCTCCATTCCCAGCACTATCCACAATCACCTCTTCACGCGCCTGTACCAATTTTGCAACACATCGTACAAATGCGCCTGTTTCTCGGCGTTTGTGGGATCGTCCAGCAGATTATTCATCTCGTAGGGATCATTTTCCAAATCGAACAGATGTGTTGCCACAAAGCCTTCTTTCTCCACCACCAGCTTAAACGCGCCTTCGCGCACCATACACCAGGGCTGCATCTCTGAAAACACCGGTCGGTCTAAAGTATGCGAAGGATCGCTCATCAGAGGCGCGAAACTATCGCCTTCTACCGAAGGCTCGGGGGATTCTCCCGCATAATCTACACACGTCGCAAAAAAATCCACACCAGACACCAGATCATCCACCACCGCACCTGCCGCGCCCCCCGGTGCGCGAACAATCAGGGGAATGCGACTCGACTCCTCCCAGGCCTTGCCCTTATTCGTCTCTCCGTGACTGCCCTGCAAATCCCCGTGATCCGACGTAAACATCACCACCGTATTATCCCGCAACCCCATGCGATCCAGCGCATCCATCATCCGCCCCACATTTGCATCCAACTGCGTCACCATCGCGTAATACGCGCGCAGATATTCATCGAGATCATTGCCATAGCGCTGATAAACCGGATCATTCTCCTGGGGCTTGGGGCTCGGCGGACTATGCGTTCTCGTATAGGGATCAACCTCCACGCAATTCGGACGTCGCGCAAGGGGCACGCCCCGATACATCTCGTCGTATTCATATCCCGGCTGCTCGGGATAATGCGGATTCTGATAGGACACAAACAGCGCGAAAGGTGCGTTACCCACCATCTTCTCCATGCGCTCAATCGCAATATCACTCGTCACATCTGTTCGGTGATGATCGTACCAATGCTCATCGCCCGCTTCATCGTAAAATTTCACACTGTGCAAAAAATCGTTATAACACTGATACCCGATAAACTCCGTAAAATCCGCCCGCAACTCGGGTGGGATCCACACATTACCCGTTGCGCCCAAATGCCACTTGCCCACCCAACCGGTTCGATACCCCGCATCATTCAGTGCACCTGCCAGTGTGCGCGTCCCCTCGGGAATATACCGCCCATTGCGCAACGTATCTGTCTGCGACCCGTATTGTCCCGAAATTAGCGTCGCGCGAAACGGCGTACAAACCGGTGCATTGGAATAACAATTGCGAAACAAAACCCCTTCTTGCGCCAGCTTGTCCAGATTTGGCGTATGAATATCCTCCGTCCCCATACACCCCATTGCAAAAGCGTGCATCTGATCGGCAAAAAGAAACAGAATATTTGGTCTATCGCTCATTAGTTGCTCCTTGTGTTGGTTAATATCTTTCTAAAACCGCGACCCTTCAAATTGTCCAAACGGCGACAAAACCCCGACACTATCACCTACTTTCTCCAGCAGGTCGCGATGCTCATCGGTCATGGGAATACCGATCTCGCGGTGCTCTCTTTCCCATTGCCATTCCATGCCGCCGGCCAACTCGGCGCGATCATGCCCCGGCAGGGGTTTTGTGGCGCGCGCCTCGCCGACATAGAGATCCATCTCCTGCTTAAACGCCTCCACATCTGCAAATCGCCTCACATCAAACACCGCAATAAACGCACCTTGATGTGGCGCTGCACCTTCACCTTCACCGGTAAACTCATACCCTTCATTCCAGATACCGGCCAAAATCCCTCCCATCGCCTGCAGCACAGCCGCCAGCCCCAAACCCTTGAAAACTGCCGCGGGAAACTTCTCAAATGATTCTTCACTGTAAGGGATAAAGTGCGCCGCCATATCCATAACCAGAGGGGGTTGTTCCCCAGTGGGTACGGCAATGCTAATCGGCGACCCACCCGACGCACTCATAACCGTCGCATCTGGACGCGGGCGATAGCGATGAGAAGACAGGGCCATCCCAATACAATCGCTGGCAAGCACCATGCGGGAATAATTGCCCGCCGCGCCAAAGTGGAAGTGATTCCGCGTCGTCACCGTACTCACCCCCACCTTTAACGCCTTTTCAATCGCCATCTCCGTTCCCCGATGCGAGGGGAAATACCCCAACCCGCCATCCCCATCCAGTATAGCCGTCGCCTCGGACTCGGACACCACCGTCACATTGGGTCTCGGATTGGTATGCCCATTCTTCATTTCGGATATATAACTATGCACCTGGCGCGTGCCGTGACTGAATACACAGCGCAAATCATTTGCCGTCAACGTAACCGCCATGTGCTGCGCGTGTTCTTCGGACGTACCCACAGCGAGAAAAAGCGCGCGTACAAATGATTCCATCACCTCACATGGCACGCGAATCCCGTGATCTGGATGTGAATTGAACAATCGCGATGGCATAAATCCTCCTTCTCACGCATGCCATTGAATCTGGGGCATATCGGATTTTGGGGGTGGGGGCCAGTGCAGCCCGCGCTGGCTGGTCAGCCCCCGGTTGGGACCGGGGTGATACGGCTGGTCTGGCAGGCCCACCAATTGTCCATTCTCGACCCATGCTTCATCCTCGCCGTAAAGTTCGCCAATCAAAAGCTCGGTCAACCGCGTCAGGGCCTCGGCGTGTTGCGGATCGGACGACAAATCCACGAGTTCACAGGGATCGTTTTTCAGATCAAAAAGCTGTCGAAAATTTCCCACAGAATAGTAAATCAACTTGTAGCGTCCATCGCAAATCATCCGCGTCGCGTGGGCATCTTCGCCAACCTCGCCGTAAAACCAATCCCGCTTCTGCTCGCCAACCATCGACATTCCCTCCACAGTATCGGGAATATCTACACCTGCCAGATCCAACAACGTGGGCATCACATCTTGCCACCCCACCAGGCGATCATCCACGCGATTGAACCCAACCCGCTCATCGCCAGCAGTACCGAGCAAAATCATTGGAATATTGGCCGACCCCTCGTAGAAAAGCCGCTTCGCCAACATATTGTGATTGCCCAACATATCGCCGTGATCCGACGTAAAACAAATAATCGTATTGTCGAGCAAACCTTCCTCCCTCAGCGTACCAATCAACACGCGCAGACTGTGGTCAATGTGGGTACACAGGGCATAAAACGCACGCCGCGCCATCTCGATTTGAACCGCACTGTGCTTGTCTCCTCGCGCAGTCATTGATTGGAGACTATAGGGAAGATTGCCAGACCGAACCCAATCGCCCATAAACGGCGTATCCATCTCCATATCCCGATAAAAATCCAGGTACTTCTGCAACGGCACGATCGGAGGATGTGGATGCCGATAGGAAATAAACCAAAACGATGGACGCGTGGGATCTCGCCTTTTAATAAATCGCGCCATATTCTGAGTCGCCCAATTTGTCGCATGGGTTTCGTCGGGCAAATGCCAGGGCACCGCACCATACTCGTTATTGCTCATACCGTGATTAAAGTGCTCGCCCGCATAGCCCTGATCGCCTAAAAAAAGCTCGTAATCGTCGAGAACCCCGTACTGCGTGCGTCCCTCTTCGTCTAAAATCACATCGTCAAACCCAATGCGATCCCGCTGTGGAAACACATGCAACTTGCCCACGGCATACGCCTGATATCCCGCATCGCGAAAGGTCTGCGCCAGAGTTGGCATATCGGGCATTTCGAGTGTCTCCTTAAACACGCGATCCCCGTGTGTTCGCGGCGTGGTACCCATCATCAACGTGCGCCGCGCTGGAATGCACACCGGACATTCGGCATAACAATTGGAAAAACGCACACCACTTCGCGCCAATTCATCCAGCGTCGGCGTCTGAATAACAGGATGACCATCACATCCCAAAAGATGCGCCGGCCAGTGGTCTGTCGAAATCAACAAGACATTCGGTTGCACAGACATAAAATTCCTCGCATTTTGGTTAGTCACTATTAACCCCTTCTCACCTCTTTGACGAGCCGTAATACACAGACTTGACACCGTGCAAAAGGTTCGCTAAGTTCGAGTATGAGCAGTTATTTTTGAAAAAGCTGCGTTTTATGGGAGATTGCCATGGCGACAATTGTTGATGGCAAAAAAAGGATTCCATTTTTGCGGGGCATGCTGGCGCATTATTTAATCGAGCATGGATTCGCATTTCAAGAGGCATACAAATTCGCAGATGGCATCCGTCGGTCACTTCAAAAAGCGAAAGACATCAACGCCGAAGATATGGCCGATCTGGTGCGCAAACAGGTGCAACGCGAATTTGGTGATCGGATAATTGGCGATGCCATTTTTTGGGAACCCACATCGCGGCAAATTTTTATCGAAGAAGGCGAAGATAGAACACTATTTTCTCTGGAGCGGCTCGCCGATTCACTCGAAGCTATTGGGCTGGATCACGACCTCACACACCAGATTGCCTCAGAGGTCGAGCAACAACTTTCGCGGTCACAAGGCACGGTAATTAAGCGATCACAGATCTTTAAAATCACACTGAAAAGCTTAAAAGATGGCTATGGATCTCAGTATGCCGAGCGCTATGAGGCATGGTATCGATTTCGCAAGGATCGACAACACAAGCCACTCATTATTCTCATCAGCGGCGCGACTGGGGTAGGCAAAACATCCGTGGGAGTGGCATTGGCCAACCAGCTAAAAATTTCGCGTGTCGCATCCACCGATGCCATTCGACAGATTATGCGGTTGATGATCGCACCCGAACTGATGCCCGCGTTGCACGCCTCCTCATTTTCTGCCTGGCAACATACGGGCGCGGAGTTGGCCGGTGAGAACCCACCGGTTGTACAGGCATTTCGCGAACAAGCTGTTCGCGTTGGCGTTGGCGTGCGAGCGATGATTGAGCGCGCCGTTGAAGAGCATGTCAACTTGATAATTGACGGGGTACATCTCCTGCCCGATTTGATCGATTTGAGCACCTATAAAGATCAGGCAACATTTATCTGGATGATTTTGTACCTGGATGACAAAAAGCAATATGTCGAGCGTTTTGAATTTCGCAGTGAAGAAGCAATGCAAAGAACATCGCACCACTATGTAGAAAACCTCGATGCCATTTTACAGATTCAGCAACATATCTTAGAGGTGGGCGAAGCCCATCGCATCATAACCGTTGAGAATGCAAATTTTGACGAAACCGTGCAATCGCTCTCAGCACACATTATGGATGTGTTGCGAAAACGCTACTGATACCCACTCATTTTCTAATAATCACAGCGTATTGAAGCGGGCCATCGCCAATATTTTTTATCCCGTGCAAAATACTGCATTCGAGATGCATAGCTTCACCCGTATTGACCGGATGTGTTTGGTCGCCGTACAGAACTTCGCCATTGCCATTGATGACATAGAAAATCTCCCAACCATCGTGCCGGTGTGGCGGGTGAGCGCGCTGGCCTGGACCCACTTCTGAAACATGCAAGTGCAGACGGTCGGCATCTGTACCTTCGGTAAACAAAAAACGAGAAATGCCCTTGATATCGGTGCGGGTTTCGACAGACATAGATGAACTCCTGAAAATTAATGGGGATGGTCGTCGCAGTCGGGGCGGTTGGGATCATCGGTAAACGTACCTGTATCGAGATATTCGAGAGCCTTAGTATAACTACGGCGCTCGAGAAAATGTCTGAGTTGTGCCGGCGTATCGCGATCAAGGCTGCGCTGAATATCGTCGAGTTTGAGCAAATGCTCGGCGATATTTTCTTTTTTATCAATAGCCTCAAACATCGCAATGAGTGTGGATCGAATATCTGTAGCTTGATCTGAGGTCATACGCCCTCCATTGTATTTAGAATTGTAAAAAATAGGCGTGTATAAAGAACGCCCGTCAAAATGGACTGCTATTGCAGTTGTACACCAAATAACGGGCGTTTACTTATCATCTCACGAGTCTCAAACTTTTGCATCAGAACAAATCTTTGAAAATACCGAGCGATAGTGATATAGCAGGTAGAGTTCAAGAAAGAAAATGAACAAGCCCATCAGAAAGCCCGCTGGGTCGAGAAAAATATGAAAGAGAAAGATATTCACGACAATGGGCGCGAGAAGCAAGAGGGCAAACGGAATACAAATGCCAATCAGGAGCATAATCCCACCCACCAACTCCACAATTTTTATGAAATAGAACATATAGCCCGAATCCATCAGTGCTCCGAGGAATGCGCCAGCCTCTGGAGTAGGCTCTGGCATGGGCAAAAAGGGCACAAAGAAATTGATGCTGAACACAGTAAAAATCAGCCCCAGTATAATGCGAGCGATCAGTGGCAACTTACTCATAATGTCCTCCCTGAAGAGATAGGATTTCATTTGAACTTTGCAGGCGATACATCACCTTGCCCACGCATGAATTGTCGAACTTCAATCCGCGTACATTGAAGTGCGCGTTTTAAGTGAGTCAAAGCGCGTCTCGGTCTGGTCTGCGTGCCACATGTGAACAGATCAACCGCTGCAAAACCCTGCTCTGGCCAGGTGTGGATGGTCAGATGGCTCTCCTGAATGACTACAACACCCGATACACCAAAGGGCGAAAAGTGATGAAACATACTATTGATTACCGTAGCACCTGCGCGTTGGGCAGCTTCAACCATAACCGCTTCAAGTGCGGCGACATCATTGAGCAGATCGGCGGGGCAACCGTGCAGATCGACGAGCAGATGTTTGCTCAGTGCATGGGACATAGGCTCATTCAGGATAAAATTTTTTCGACATATACACGCGCTGCAGCACAAGCCTGGGCAGGTTCGCCCCAGGTGACTTTTTCCAATTCAATGACGAGTTCACCCTCATAACCCACGCCTTTGAGAATACCGATAACATCCTCAAAAGGCAAATCGCCCTCGCCAAAAGGCACGGGTATTTCCCCCTTCTGATCTCTCAGATGAACAAGGCCAATGCGATCGGCAAAAGCTTCTGCAAAAGCGCGCACATCAACCCCTGCTGAAAGAAGATGCCCCGTATCCATCAGCACCCTGGCGCGATCGGGAAGCTCGGGCAAAATGCCCTGATAATCTTCGATATTCTCGAACAAATTCCCCTTGTGATTGCCTATGTTGAGGGTAAAGTTGGAGATGCGCTCGAGCACGTGATTAATACCCGTAATAAAATCCTCCCGCGCTTCGTTTGTGCGATCACCGCCTTTGAGATTGGCACACTGTAGTCGCAGAGCGCGAGAAAGATGGATATCCCATTCGACCTGGCGCATATTGTATCCCAAATCGCGTTCGTCCTTACTGGAATTGCGTCCCGTGATATTGCGAATATTGAGGCCCGTGAGCGTAACGCCCGCATTGTCCAGACGCTCGCGCACCATACGCACCGATGTATCCACGTGAACCGGCGAACTCTCGGTAAACGTGCGAAAAAGTTCAATGCGATCAAAACCCGCTGCTGTAGCAACGTTCAGCGCATCGGGCAAAAGTAAATCGGGACAAACAGTGGTGCTAAAAGTAAGTTGCATAAGGGTATCTCTATAAAAAAGTTGTCTGCAGCCAGTAGTCAGTTCCCCCATCCCCTCACATCTCACCTCAGATAAAGCACAACATCATCACCCTCGGCCTCCACGCGATAGGTACGCACGCGCAAATCGTCATCTGTAATAGACTTACCTGTCTTCAACTCAAACTCCCAGTTGTGCCAGGGGCACTTGATAATTTCGTTTTCGCGTTCATGCCCGATATCGGTAAAACGCCCACCGCCCACCTCTTCGCCCTCCCAAACGACCAATGGGCGTACACGGCCCTTGCAGAGCGGACCCAAGCGGTGGGGGCAGATATTGCGCAGGGCATAGAGATTACCATCCACATTGAGAACACCAATTTCCCGGTTATTAATCGTCACAATTTTGCGCTCGCCAGGGGGCAGATCCGCTATTTTCGCTACCCTGTGTTTCGACATCAGAAAAGCCCAAATATTTCGCTGGCATTCTCGCCCATAATACGCCTTTTCAGATCGCTGTCAATATTGCGAAGGACATGACCGGGCTCATCCCAGTCCCAATGTGGATAATCACTGGCAAAAACAAGGGTATCTTCGGCGTGCATCCAGCGCAGATAGGTTTCCAGATCTTCTTTTCCGCCGGGTATATCGGGCATAGGTTGCGTGCCCAGGCGGATGTGCTCGCGAATATATTCGCTGGGCAGACGTTTGACCCACGGCGTGTAATCTCGCAGCGCGCGCCAATCGAGATCGAGGTGCCACATAAGACCCGGCAGCCAGAAAGTATCCATCTCGACAAATATAAAGTGGAAATTCTGGAATTTCTCAAACACGCCCTCCACCACGAGACTCGTGACGTGAGCCTGTGCAATTTGGGGCCGCGCCATGCGCATCTCGAGATAATAGGTGGGATATCCCGCAGCAGTGGGCGGTGCTGCAAGACCCGCGCCTTCAGCCCCAAAATGAACCGAAACGGGCAACCCGTGTCTCTCACAGGCCTCGTAAATGGGATGGTAGTGGCGGTTGCCAAAAGGCATGCGGGCACCCGCGGGCATCATAACCTGCACAAAATCCGGATCGGAACCCAGACGGTCAATTTCCACTACCGCGAGTTGCGGATCTACAGGACAAATATGAATCGAAGCCCGAAACCGCGGATCGGCACTGATCCAGTGGTCTTTTGTCCAATCGTTAAACGCACTGCAATAAGCCGATGCGTAATCCGGGTTGTTGTGAACAGCTGCTGCATAAGGCCCACCCGTGAGAACCGCGTAATCTATATCATACACATCGAGATGCTTCTCAATACAAACCTGTGGCTGATGGGCGGGATTTTCCTTTGGATCTTCCCACAAATCTTTTCGCGCACCGCCTCCCGGCATATTCGTATATCCGAGCCTGGGCATCATCGTACCAAAATCTTTGATATACTCGACAAAGTGGCGCGGCATATACGGATAGAGCGCGTCACCCTTGTCCGGAGAATGGTGTACATCGCAATCTACAATCGTCATTTTTGTAAGAGCATTAGCCCTTCCATTGGCGCGCGGAGCAGTTGTAGTAGCAGACATCGCAACCTCCTATGTGATGGTCAGGAGAATAGATTACTTCCTTTTTAATGTCAAGTCAAACGATATCAAACGTACGAGCCACCACCCAATCGGGTCGGGGACTATCCACCGCACGGGGCTTATTGGATATGGCATTGTACGCAATAATAAATGTCTTGCGAGGTAATGGCGACATATTGTGACCAGAGCCATGCACGATATTGCAATCAAAAAACAGCACATCGCCCGGTTTTCCCGTAATATGCTCAATATCTTCCTCACAGATTTTTTCTTTCAGAGTATCTGTATCAATACACCACTGCTTATAGCTCGTCGTAACCGTATCCGCATAGTGCTCTTGACGTCCCCATTTATGAGACCCGGATACCACCATCAAACAGCCATTGTTGAGCGTGGCCCGATCGAGAAAAACCATAGCGGATACGAGACGCGGATCAACCCCATCCCACATCCAGTACCCATAGTCCTGATGCCACAGCCAGACCGTGCCCTCAAAAGCATCCTTGACATTGAGTTTCGAGTGCCAGATATACACATCGTCTTTGAGAACCTGCCGAACGGGATGCAGGATTTTGGGATGACTGATAAGCTCCTGAAAAGCGTCAACACTCCGATGGGCGAGATAAACCTGACGCACAGCCCCACCGCGTTCGCGTTCCCGATGCAACCCGTCGTTCTCTCCACTGAGCAAAAGCGGAACATCGCCATTGAGTGCATCGACCTCGTCGGATGAAAGCAGACCGGGCATAAAAAGATAACCCTGTTCATCGTATCGTGCGAGTTGTTCATCTGTCCATTTCATGGGTAACTCCTATTACTGAACGAGTTTGATCTCAAACAATTTGGGCCACCACTTGCCCGTAACAAAAATGCGGTCAGTCGCGGCATCATAGGCAATGCCATTTAGCACGCCAACGCGGTGGTGCAAGCGATCGGTTTGAGAGAGAATACCCGTGAGATTAATCCATCCCGTAACCTTACCGCTTTTGGGGTCAATGCGGGCAATGCGATCGGTTTGCCACACATTTGCGAAAATCTGTCCCTTGATATATTCAAGCTCGTTGAGATAATGAACAGGCCCCGTACTATCGGTCACTTCAATACGCCCAATTTCCCTGAATGTATTGGGATCTCGAAAATAAATAATATTCGTACCATCGCTCATAATCAGCTTTTCGCCATCGTGCGTAAGCCCCCAGCCCTCCGTAGAATATGTAAATTTGACCTGTAACTCAAATGTGTTCTTGTCGTACACAAAGCATATACCTGATTTCCACGTAAGTTGATACAGGCGGTCGCCAAAAATCGCGACACCCTCGCCAAAAAAATTGGACGCAATGCTTTTCTGCGTCAAAACCGCGCCTGTGGCGGGCACAACCTTGCGAATGGTTGAAGCACCGTAGTTTCCGGTACCTTCATAAAAAAAACCATCTTCAAAAACCAAACCCTGAGTAAAAGCATTGGGATCGTGTAAATAGGTATTGACAATAGTGTAGGTATAGATGGACGGAAGCGCAGATTCAGAAGAAGAGGAATCTGCACCTGGAAGAGGCGGCGTCTGGTTGCACATCGAAAAAAAGAAAATGCACCAACAAATAGAGAAAACGCGAACACATCTTTTGGCATTGGCAATCAATGATTTAATTCCCAAAAATTTTCATGTGCCTGGACAGTTGGTGTGACTCTTGTTAAATATACGATTATGGTGCATAATACTCAAGTAGATGAATATCCGAAAAACGCGAATGGAGGTTAATTATGGCCGAAGGTAAATTCGACCTGCTGTTGAAAGGCGGGCGGGTGATTGATCCCGCCAACAAGGTAAATGGATTATGCGATGTGGGAATTGCAAATGGGAAAATTGCAAAAGTGGAAGCGGATATCGCCGCAGAAGAAGCAGACCATGTGGTAGATGTGTCAGACCTGATAGTAACACCCGGGTTGATCGATATTCACATCCACGCCTACTTCACCCGAGCATCAGGAGAGGGCCTCTTCAGTGCAAGCCTGAACCCAGATGCACATTTCCCACATTCTGGCGTAACAACATGCGTAGATACGGGCACCGCGGGATGCGAAGAAATAGCGCATTTTCGCCAAACCGTCATGGAACATGCAAAAACGCGGGTACTGGCCTATGTAAATATTTCCGCACCCGGTATGGGCGCGCCCGAGCAGGATATCCAAACATTTGACGTAGATAGCGCTGCAAAAGCCGCCCTCGAACACAGCGAAGTAGTCGTCGGCATCAAAACAGCACATTACTGGACAAGCGCGCCATTTGACGACATGCATCCACCCTGGGAATCAGTGGAAAAAGCAGTTGAAGCGGGCGATGGATGCGGCATGCCCGTCATGGTCGATTTTTGGCCGCGTCCCGAACGGCCCTATCCCACGCTGATTCTCGAAAAACTCCGCCCAAGTGATATTCACACCCATGTTTATGCGCGGCAATTCCCAGTAGTAGATGACAACGGAAACGTCGAACCGTATATGTTTGAAGCCAGACAACGCGGAGTCTGGTTTGACCTGGGGCATGGCGCTGCGAGTTTCTGGTATCGAAACGGAGCGCGAGCCATTGCCAATGGATTTGCCCCCGACTCCATCAGCACAGACCTGCACATGGGCAATATTTCTGGTACCGTATTCAGCATGCAAGACACCATGTCAAAATGTCTGGCAATGGGCATGACCCTCGAAGACGTAATTTACAGATCAACCGCGACGCCAGCGCGTGCTATCGGACGACCGGAATTGGGCACCCTATCAGTGGGTGCAGAAGCGGATGTTGCAGTCCTCGCTCTCGAAAAGGGGAACTTCTCATTTCAAGACTGCGGCTATACGCGGATAGATACAGATCAACGCCTGATCTGTCGGCTCACAATTCGCAATGGACAGATCATTTTTGATCGAGACGCGCGCACCGTACCCCATTGGGAAGATGCGCCCCCCGAATACTGGCCGGTAACTGAAATACCCGTCAGGGTCCCCAGATTGTGGCGGGCATGAAAAGAACATTATCCGCAGATGGACGCAGATAAAAGCAGATGAAGGCAGATGAAGGCAGACAAAAGCAGATGAAGGCAGATGAAGGCAGATTGTGGCGGGCATAAGTAAACGTCAACTCAGCGTTTCTGGGCGCACCATCTCGCCCCGTTCGGCCGATGTATCGGCCGCGCATGCCGCCGCGAGCGAGTCGAAGGCATCTTCACCGGTCACCGCGATCGGTGCATCGTTCACGACCGAATCGACAAACGCGTAAACGGCCCCCGCGATCCCCGACGCTGTACTGTTGTCCAAACCGCTTAAATCTTCCCAGTCTTCTGCCCCTTCACGATAGACATGCGATCCCACAATCATGCCTGCAGAAGCAACCACTCGGAACATATCGTCGAGAGAATTTGAACGCGGCCATCGCGCCTCGTAGGTCACCGTGACCTGACCCACGACATCACCTGCAAACTGGAACAGGGCGGATGTTGTCTTATCTCTTGGGAACTCCAGATTACCGAGCCGATTGGCGAAAGCACAGACAGACTCGACAGGTCGCCCTGCGTAATGTCGCGCGAGATCCACTTCGTGAATGCCCGAACCGTTTAAAGCACTCCGCCCTGCCTCTACCGACGCATACCACGGCGAACGCGCAAACTGTCCGCGTTTGTCCTGAATTGCATCAATACGGAGGTGGATCAAATCGCCCACTTCGCCAGAATCGAGAATCGCTTTGATTCGCTTGAAGCGTGGCCGGAACCTGCGCTCGTGCGCCACCATCACTTTCCTCCCCGTCGCCTTTGCCGCGGCCAAAATTGCACGCGCATCCTCGAGGTTCGTCGCAAGCGGTTTCGTCTGCAACACATGGGCACCAGCCTCGAAACAAGCCGTTGAATGTGGTCGATGGAGATGGTCGGGGGTCACGACACACACCGCGTCAGGACGCTCCTTTTCGAGCATAACCTCAATCATCTCATAGATGGCATCCACCTCGTCGTACTCATTATGAACCATTTCGGCTCGATCGGCGTCTGGATCCACCAGAACAAGCCTATCTATATCCGGATGCCCAGCCAGCGCACGAACAAAATACTGACCCAACCCAAGCCCTACAACTGCTGCCTTTATTGATCCCATAACGTCTCCTTCTGCTTTAGCAAAAAGGCGATCCATCGCCTGGTAGATCGCCTTTCTCTTGGATTATCATATTTATTGCATCAATGCATTTCGTGCGTCTCCAACCCGTGCATAGCTCCGGACTCGATAAAATACAGCCCATACGCAAGAGCGATCCCCACGAGCAAGGACACAGTGAGCTTGACTCGATCGTGACAGTGAAAATGGATTTCCGGCAGCAGATCGCTCAGGGAAATACACAGAAACGCGCCGGCTGCAAAAACCAGCACATAACCGACCACCTCTTCCTCCCAATGTCCCAAAAACCCAATCCCCCAAAAAGTCAACAAAGCCACCACCGGACAGAGCACCGCGAATCCGATATTAACTGCTATACGAGCACGGAGGCTATGACCCGCGGCCTGCAACAAACCGATAATGGAGAACGCGTCGAGTGGCTTGTGAAAAAGAATCGCAAGAAACACCCCAAGCCCCACCAAACCGGCTTCGCCCTCGTGTATTTCACCAACCCGGATACTGGTGCCCAAAGCGATGCCCTCGGTCACAGTATGCAAACCCAGACCCAGGCAGATGCCGATCAACCTGCTTTCGGGACTGGTATGCTCGCGGGCATGCTCATGGAGAAAATCACCTGCCTCATCGCTGAAATCGTGCTGGTGAAAATGGAAGATACGCAACAACAACACCATCATTATGATGCCGAACATCATCAATACCATGGCTTTTTCGACGGCACCCGGCCCGGGAATCCATACCAGACCGTGCGGCAGGAGATGATACAGAGCGATGCCCAGAATGAAACCTGCAACAAAACTCATCACCGTCTGGATGCGCGTATGCGTCATGGTAACCTTTGCTGGCAGATATCCGCCGAACAAAGACGCGGCAATGATAGCGATAGAGTATCCTATAAAAAGAGGTAGAAAATTCGAATCCAAAGTGATTTAAACCCCAAAAATCCAAATGATCTGATATCAAAGTTTGAACAGAGGGCGGATATTGAACAACGTATCCTCATAGCCATTCTTAAAAGCACCTGCGCGGAATCGCCAAACGATCAAGGCGATCAGGGCAAAAGCACTGCCCCATTGGATGAGCTGAATGGTCTCTGACTCCGAGGGACCAAGGTACACGGGAATCGTCACGCCGAGGGCGAGAAGCAGAATATCAACTGCAATGCCCAGTACGACAGTAACTGCGATCACCGATGACACATAGATAGAGGCAAAGCGCGTGCCGAACTGGCTGACAATAATCGCAATAGTGCCCGTATTGGTCGCCGGTCCAGTCATCAGAAAAATCATCGCCGCGCCAGGACTAAACCCCTTGGCGACCAGCGCGGCGGCTATCGGAGTACTCGCGGACGCACAGATATAGAGAGGTACACCAACCAGCACCATAACGGGGTAGGACAACCAGCGCGCATACGCATTTGACATCAGATCGCTCGGAATCGCCAGATAGATCACGCCTCCCAGCGCGATGCCCACGATCAACGCAAACAGAATATCGTCCGCTATTTCGACAAAGCCATAGCGAAAAATATGCCTGACGACTTTTTTAAAACTCAGATCATCCGCAGAAATTTGTTTGTCGTCGGCCCGAACCATATCGCGTTTGTGGTGATTGATCATCCTCACCCAGCCAAAAAATAACGTCTTCAATTGTGAGGGACTAACGTAGCAATCGTCGCTTCCAGATACCAGAGGTTCGTGCCCATGGTCGTGGTCACATTCATGATCGCAGTCCTGGTCATAGTCACGACCGCGATCGCTCCTCTCAGTCTCGTCGCGATCATCTCGTATGAGACCCATACAAAAAATACCGGCGACGACAGCGGTAATAAAACTGATGATGGGCCTGATAATAGCGACGATAAATCCAAAAAATGCGTTCGTGACCAGAATCGAATCCGCACCTGTTTCCGGCGCCGTAATCAGGAAAGACATACAGGACGAACGAGACGCGCCCTTATTGCGCATCTCGGCAACTATTGGCACAACCGAGCAACTGCAAAGCGGCACGGGCACGCCAACCGCCGCACTTGTACTCACCGATTTCAAGCTATCCTCACGCAACCATCGCAGAATGGCCTCACGCGAGATAAATACGTGAATCAGACCTGAAAGAAATAGCCCCAGCATTAGCATAGGTGCTAACAACAGGAACGATAACCAGAGAAAATCAAAGAAATCAGTCAATATTTGGAGAACTTTTAAAACCAATTGACCTCACCTCTTCTGCCAGACCGATGTTGACGTGCTGGCCATCAACCCGGGCGGTTGTTGGCCTTTATCATTTTCATTTGTATTTGCAGTTTTTTTAACTTCAAACTCATTCACGTGTAAGATCGAGCCAGACATTCACCTGACCGGATGCGCGGAGCCACTCAAACCAGGCCTGCCAGGTCTGACCGCGTAGATCAATAATACTTTCTTGTACATCCAGAGCCTCTCCCAATTGTCCAAAATAGTCAGCCATATCCATATCCCCGGCTTGCCAGAGTCGGCGTAATTGCTCGCTTTGTCGGTCCAGGCTCTTTCGTCCTGTATGTTCCCACTCATCCCAGGCAGAGCGCGATAACCCGTAGCGCTCTGCCGCACTAATCAGGGAAGCGTGTGCCATCTGCACCGCGTCATCGGCGAGTTGTTGAGCCTGGACGCGCTCTGCCATAGCTGCGGTAACTTCATGTGCAAAGCGGTTCCTGATCGGAATCGGAATGGACAGGCCCAAACCGAGCAACCTTTCGCCATCTTCGTACCCACCGGTGAAACTCAGTGTCGGGTCTGGGCGACGTTCGCGTCGTTGCAATCCCACCACAGCATCAGCCATAGTGACCCGCTGCCGCGCAGCTACAACCCCCGGTAGCGCCAGCACCATGGCCTGCGAATCAGCACTTTGCTCAGGTATCTCTGGTAGTTTTTCGGGAAGAGAGGGCCACTGCGCCTCGGGGGTTCGCGGGCCAAGGCTGTACACCGCTTGTCGCGCCTCGGCCAAATCGGCGGCCGCCATTGCTTTTTGAATGCGTACCTCGGCCAAAGAGAGGAGAACTTGATCGAGTTCCACCTGGTCTAATTCGCCAGCCTCAAACTGACGCTGCGCCAATGTCGCAAACTCCTCCATCAACTGCTGGCGCGTCTGGGACAGGCGATTGCGTTCAAAGCCAGTTTGGTACTGCGCGAGACCATTGAGCAAATCTACTGCGACCACCCATCTGGCGTCCATGTACTCCGCCTCGGCAACGAGACGGTCCAACTCCGCCACTGCGGTACGCGCCTTGCGTTTGCCGCCCCAGTCCAGCGTCTGACTAATCGATAGTGTGCGTATTCTGGCCTGTGCATTCTCAGCATCCAGCGACAATTCGGGATTGTAGAGGGGGCGCGACGCTGCATCTCTAAGCGCACCACTCGCTTCTAAACCTGCGCGTGCCGCCTGCACGCGGTGATTGGAATCAACCACAGCTTGCACAAAACGCGTTAACGCGACACTGGCCCGGGCATCTCCCAGCACCGTTGTCTCGGAGACCAGTGTCGTCCATGACACCAATATCAGGCCACACAATACGAAAACGTATCGATAACATAGTTTTGGCATCAATCATCCTCCCAATGGTGACAATCAAAAGTAATCCGGAAAATTTAGCGCGGAATATACAACTATATAACGTGATGTGTGACTTTAAAAGTAAATGTGCTACTATACCCTGTCATGCTGAGGAAGCCGATAGGCTGACGAAGCATCTGTTACCCATGCACACCGTTGAGGCAGCAGATTCTTCGACTCCGCTGCGCTCCGCTCAGAATGACAGTGCTCTTATGACCACTGATCTTGAAGTCACACATGGCGTAACTATATACCCAAAATTGTTAATAGACAATTTGTAAAAATCAAATCTGGTGCGTTTTCCAATGTCCCTGGGCAAATTTGCGAACGGTCAGTGCCCCCTGTACAATACTGTAAACAATAAGCGCGGCCCAGATACCGTAGATATCAAACCCAAGTGTAAACCCCAGGAGATATGCGACCGGCAGGCGAACCAGCCACTGGGCAATCAGGGTATAATACATCGGAGGCATCGTATCGCCGGCACCTCTGAGACTGCCGCTACTCGTATTGGCAGCACACAAAAATGGTTCGGCAACGACCATCGCGTAAAGGTAGATGACACCGATGCCGATCACTTCCTGTGCATCCGTAAATATCGACATGAAAAACCCCGCAAACACCACGGCGGGCAGCGACAGGGCAATATTGGTCACAACAGAAATAAAGAGAATCGTCCAACCGTGGCGCTCTGCACCAGCAGGCTCTTTCGCCCCCAAATGCTGCCCCACCATAGCCGTTGCAACCGTGCCAAAAGCCAGCCCGGTTCGCCGCAAAATGTGTTCCACCTGACTCCCAATCGCATACGCTGCAACCGCAGTTGTAGATAATGTGGACATTGCAATAAGTTTGAGATAAACCACACCTGAGCCGTTGCGCAAAATCCCCTGAAGACCAGAAGGAACGCCAATCTTGAGGATGCGACGCGCAACATCCCAGTTAAACCTGTAGGACGTATCGGGCAAAAGTGTGAGCGCGAAACGCCCACTATAAAGACACCCAAGCCCAATCAACGTTGCCGCACTGCGCCCCAAAAGACCGCCCACAGCAGCCCCCACAACGCCCAATGCCGGCAAACCCCAGTGACCAAAGATGAGGAGATAACACATCACAATTTGAATGCTACTACTGATCAAACTCAGATAGAAAGGCGTACGCGTATCTCCAGCACCCTGAAAACAACTCGCAATCGCGCGATTCAGCGTCATAAAAGGAACACCCAAAAAGAAAACCTGTAAATACGGCGTGCCCAGAGCCGCCACCTCGGAATCAGAAGTCATCATCGGAATCAAAAAAGGCGAAAGAGCCAAACTGCCCAGACCAAAAGCGATACTAAACAAAAAAAGCAGGGAAAACGCCTGCTTCGCCGCTGCACTGGCTTCGCGCATAGAATCTGCGCCAATCGCCTGTGCGACCATCGTCAGCGCGCCCCTCGAAATGGACATCATCGCGGTAAAGAGCACGCGCGTAAACGCCTGGGCAATACCCACCGCAGAAAGGGCGACAGGACCGAGCTTCCCAATCATAAAGAGTTGCGCCATATACACAGCCGTCTCGATCATGCCTCCCCCAGCAACGGGTAAGGTCATCCAGAGGACCTTACTGGTTAGTGAAAGATCGACTTTGCGCTCGGTGGATTCTACTGTCGTTTCGAGTGGTTTAGACATGGAGAATTAGGAATTAGGATTAAAAATTAGGAGCGGTGCATAACTGGTGATAGCCATTTCATCAACGAAAGTACCCCTTCGTGTCCTTTGTGTCCTTCGTGGATCATTTTGGGTGGTAGGGCGGGGTTCGTCTATTCGTCTATGAACTGGCCTGAGAGTCGGCCAGTTGTACCCCGCTCCGTCTATTCGTCTAAAGATGTTCGGGAATACCCTGTCCCATCACCATAGCTGCGACATCGTCCTGCGTAACATCACAGATCGGAAAATCGCCGACCTTTTCGCCGTGGCTGAGAATAGTTGCCCGATCAGCAACTTCAAACACATGAGTAATATTGTGCGTAATAAAAATGACACCTATACCTTTTTCTTTAGCAGCCGTGATATAGCCGAGCACCTTGCGCGTTTCGCCAACGGAAAGCGCAGAAGTCGGCTCATCGAGAATAAGCACGCGAGACCCAAAGTGAAGGGCGCGGGCTATGGCAATCGATTGTCGCTCCCCACCGGAAAGACGGGCAACAGATTCACTCGCATTGCGAATGTGAATACCTATCTCACCCAGCGCCGCAGCCGCACCTGCATCCATCGCCGCCTGATCGAAAAGCGCAAACGGACCGACCCGCTTGACGAGTTCCCTGCCCAGATAAAAATTGCGCGCAATGCTCATACTCGGCACGAGCGCGAGATCCTGATAAACGGTCTCAATCCCCAGATCTCGGGCATCCTGCGGCGAGTCGAACCGAATAACTTCATCTCCAAAATACATATCGCCTTCGCTCGGCGGATAAACACCCGTAATCACCTTAATCAGCGTAGATTTACCCGCCCCATTATCGCCTAAAAGCGCGAGAACTTCACCATCCTCAAGTGTGAAATCAATGCCTTTCAGCGCGACAATATGCCCAAAACGGCGACCGATATTTTTTAGCTCCAGCAAAGCCAAAGTAGCCTCAGCGTTCTTTCCGCACAAAATTGTTAATCACAACAGCCGCGATCATAATAGCGCCAATAGCACCTCGAAAGGCATTGGAGGGAACCTGCATAAGAACAAGCCCCGTGCGCAACATACCCGTCAGCGCCGTGCCAATAGCCGAACCGATCAAACTGCCATACCCTCCTGTGAGCAGCGTTCCACCAATGACAACCGCGGCGATGACTTCGAGTTCCAGCCCCGTACCGCGCAATGGATCAACACTCTTGAGGCGCGCGACCTGAATAATACCCGCAAGTGCGGCGAGAAATCCCGAAATGACAAAATTGATCACGCGCACGCGATCAATACGAATACCCTGCAAACGCGCCGCCTGGGCATTGCCCCCCGTGGCAAAAACAGCGTTGCCAAAGCGCGTTTGACGCAACACAATTGCAAAAACAGACGTAAGCCCAATCCACCAGAGAATACTGGTGCGATAATTATCCGTTCCAATGCGTCCGTTGAGCGCATAAAAAAAATCAATTTTAACCGGCATCAAAGGATGGGGTACAAGTGCCTCAATGACGAGATAAGCGACAAAAAGAAGCGCGGCAATAACCAGAATTTTGGACTTTATGGATTGATTTCTCGCCCGCCAGATATCCCGCGCCGACCACAGAACAAGAAAAAAAAGTGCGAGCGTCAAAATAAAAACCACCAGACCGGGCACTTCGAGAATTGGAGACTCGCGCGAATAGTCGGCATATCGTATAATGCGCCCCCCAGAAATAGCCGTAAGGGGAATGGCGCGATAAGCGAGCATCGTCCCCAGCGTAATAATAAACGATGGAATGCCCGTGGATATGAGAAGCAACCCATTGATCAGACCGAGCAAACAACCGACAATTAATCCAATGGCTGCCGCGAGTAAAACAGGTACACCATTTACAGTTGCATAGAGAAACGCGAGAGAAGACACCCCGAGAATAGAACCAACTGAAAGGTCAAACTCTCCAGAAATCATCAAAAGCGTAATACCAATCGCGAGGATGCCTGGAACGGCCTGACTGTTGAGAATGGATGAAATTGCGCTATGGGAGAGAAATGTATCTGGCGTGGCGAATGCAAAGATCAAAAATATAACGGAAAAACCCGCTGCAGCGCCAGCTTCTGGAGAGCGCACAAAGCGGGTGCGAATGGCGTCATAAGGCTTCAATAGAAATCCTATCTATAACCCGCGGTCACTAATCTGGCAATGCGGTCAACATTTGATGCATTAATGGCGAAGGGACCTGTGAGCACATCCTGTGCGAGAGTGAGACCATAGGCATTATTCAAATACAAAAAAGAAACAGTCAGATAACCCTGCAAATAGGGCTGTTGATCAACAGCCTGAACCGTATATCCCCTCCGAATATGCTCAAATATGGACGTACTCGTATCGTGGGTAACATGCAAAATTTCGCCAGCTTTTTTTCCCGCTTCCTCCACAAAAAGGTAAAAAGCATCGGCTGGCAGTGGTCCCAGGGTGGCGATGGCATTGGTCTCAGGATGGCCGAGAAAATAGTCGCGCAACAAACCCGCGGACTGCTCGACATCGTTCGATATGGTCAAGCCATCAACCACAATGCCTTTCTCCACAAAAATACTCGAGAACCCGGCAAACCGCGCTTCGAGACCACTGTGCCCGAGTTCCTGGATAGGACATACCGCGCGTTGAACCGCTATCCCGCGCTTTTCCGCCTCGGCGAGAATAGCTCTTGCATTGGATTGACCGCCGAGATACTCGCTGGCACCCACATAGAATTGCGTGGGCAATGCATGATCTCCCCCCGCGTTGGGATCCGCCGTATTGAGCACAATAATGGGGATACCCGCCGCGTGTGCACGCACAACGCTCTCCCCCGGATAGCTTCGGGATCCGGGCACGTAATACCAATACCATTGACCTTATTTGCAATCGCATCGTCGAGAAAATTGGGCATATCCGCAATCGAAAATGTGGGATTGCTCAGCCATTGCACATCCACGTCATAGCGCTTAGCCGCATCTTCCATACCCTTAATCACCACATTCCAGAATGGATTTCCCGGCCCACCATGCGTGACAAAAGCAAATTTATAGCGTTCCTGAGCAATTGCCGGGTGCAGGCAAGAGAAAGCAAAAAAAAGTGCGAAAATATAGCGAATAACCATTGAGAACTCCTATCTCAAAATGAAGGCTTCGCAAGATACGCGCCCAAAAAGATCAAGTCAAGTTCGACAAACAGGCATGCGTGTACGGTAAGGGATCTATGCCCGTAGCGAGTTTTGCAGCACGCGCATGGGCGAGAAGAAAATCGAGTTCATCGGGGGTATCGACATCAAACCAGGGAGGAACGAGACCGAGCGTATTCCCCGCGCACTGAACGCGGTCAATGGTCTGCGATAGAACGCTGGGCGTGCTCCATTCGACATCCTCGAAAATTTCCGGCGTAGATTTTGAAACACCAACGAGATAGTATCCGCCATCTATACTCGGACCCAAAACAACATCCTTTGTGTACAGCAGATCGAATGCCTGTGTAATATGGTGGGCTGGCAGAGAAGGGATATCCGTACCAATGAGAACGGCTGCTGATGCACCAGCGTCGAGTTCTTGAACAAGAGCTTCTCGCATACGCGCACCGAGATCATCCTGCACCTGAGGAACGTACTGCCATTGAGCCTTCCCACCACCAAAAAGCGCGCGCACCTCGGATTCTGCATCGGGCGGATCAAAAGCGATCACCCGTCGATCGACATCAATACCTTCGACCCGCGCCAACACATCGCGCACAAACGCGGTGTAAAGGGCTGCAACCTGATCGGGTGCATAGCGCGTCTGCAAGCGGGTCTTAACCGCACCGGGAATTGGGTTTTTGACAAAGACAATTAGAGACGTCATGTGAAGTGTGAAGTGTGAAGCACCATCCAACACTACCCAATGCTTCATCTCACCATTGTCGCATTGATAGGCTGTTTACGCAAACATAAAATTTTTGTATCATAACAAAGCCAATGAACATAGTACCGGAAAAAGATCTAAAAATCAAATTATTAACTCTCTCAACCCCAAAGGAGAACCTGAAAAATGAGTTCCCGCTCCCAAAAATCTGATTTTATCCCCCTCACATATACCACCCCCGACCGTCTGGTCACAGATTTTGCAAGCCGGGGCATTGTCATCCTTTCCCCTGAAGACCTGGGCATCCCCGCCGAAATCCACAAACGCGTTTACGATTTCGAAAAAAAGGCTTTAAGCGAAAAAAAGCGCGTCACAACAGGCATCATCCCCGACGTACTCGAAATCCTCAACGCACCCGGCCTCGTCTCTGCCTGCGACAAGCTCGCAGGTAAAAACTGGGCCATCGTCCCCTTTACCCACAACGCAGTCTTTACCAGTGGACCCAGAGATCAACACTGGCACAAAGACGACAACGGTCCCTACAACAGCCGAAAACAACGCCACCATCAGGCCGTCCAACTGGAAATGCTGTACTATCCTCAAGATGTCACAGCAGAAATGGGGCCCACAGCAACCATACCCTACTCACAATATTGGACCTTTAACCACGAAGAAAACCACGACAACTTTGCGGGCGCAGACCACCTTGATTTTGCCTACTTCTTCGACATGCAAAGCGAACACGTCAGCGGCCCCCAATCCAAATACGACATCGAAGACATCGGCAACCAGCGCACCGCCCACGACATTCGCATGCGCGATGCCGTCACCAACACACAATGGCCCCTCGTACTCCCCTTTGAAGCGGGACCACTCCGCGCAGGCAGCGTGATCATCTACTCGCACAACACCTTCCACAGAGGCAACCACCGGCGCGATGACTGGCGCACCTGGGACGACAACCCGCGCTTTATGTGGCGCTTCTGGCTCTACCGCACCACCGATCCATCACCCAACGGATCAACAACCGTTGTGCCAATGAACGACCTCGGCATCGACCCCATCACCTGCGTCAACCTCTCCGAGGCACCAGACAATGTCACCGAAGTGTGGCGCTATCATCACCACTGGATCAAAACCGGTCAGGCACCGCCGCCCCGGCCCGAATCAAAATCTGCTTCACCCGAACAAAAAGAGCGCGAAGCCGAAGCTCTGTTCGAACAACTCCACGCCAAATATGACGAAGCTGAACCCGTCCGAATTGGAGCAGCTTACAAACTCGCCTCAATTGGCGACCCGGCATTGGCGACCAAATTCCTCGGACGCGCGCTCCACACCGACCGCGAAAATGTCCGACGCGCAGCCACATATGGCCTGATCGCCGTGGGACCAGACGCGACAGACACACTCATCGAAGCAACCCGATCACCCATCAAATGGATTCGCAAAGCAGGCGTCTATGGTCTGGGCGACGCCAGCCATCTCACAAAGGATGTACTCGACGCAGTTACCTCCTGCTTACACAACGACTCCTCTGTCTATGTCCGCTCTGTAGCCGCGGGAACCCTGGGCTGTTTGGGTCGCCGTGCAGTAGCTACCAGCACGGGCACCGATCTCATTCCCAATTGCATTGACGCGCTCTTGCAAAGCCTCGGCCGCGAAGAAAACCGCCTCGGCATGGACAAGGCCCAAAAACGAAGCATCAAATTTGTTCGCCCAACCGACGACTGCGACGTCTGCGAAGGCGGTGGCGTCGATTTTGGCCTCGACCGCTTTGACCCTGTTCGCTCTGCCGTCCGGGAAAACGCCCTGTGGTCCATCGTCATCCTCTGTTCCCACGGCACCAAAATCCTCGGCAATGCACTTGAGCCGACAATCGAAACCTTAAAAGACATTATCCGAACGGACAAAAATGTCATCGACGTCGGATTCGCCATGGACGCGCTAATTCGCCTGGTCAACTTGAGCACGAAGGAAATTTCTCAAATCAACCGGGAAAATCTCCTGAATACCTTGAAAGAACTCCCCGTACACAGTTGGGAAACATTCATCCGCGGTGGCCTTAGTCTGGACACCGTATCAAAATTCAACAAACCCTGAACAACACACATCAAAGAATGGAGAACCTATGTCTCAGGACCGACCAAATATTCTCTATATCATGGACGATCAGCACCGATGGGATTATCTGGGATCAATGGGCGCTGATTTTGTCAAAACGCCTAATCTGGACCGACTGGCCGAGCGCGGCATTCAATTTACACAATGTATAACAAATTGCCCGGTTTGCGCGCCATCTCGCATTGCGGTCGCGTCGGGCCTGCAACCCGTTCGCCTGGGAGCACTGGGTAACAACAACTTTTTGCCACGCACAGCCACGACGTATTACCAACGGCTACGCGATCACAATTACTACGTAGGCTGCGTGGGCAAACTGGATCTGGCAAAACCCGATGGGTACAATGGACGCGACGGAGATAGGCCAGCTACATATATGTGGGGCTTTACGCATCCCGTTGAAGTCGAAGGCAAAAGCCATGCTGGGAAGAGCAGAATTCCCCAGGGACCCTACAATCATTTTTTAAAGAAAAAAGGATTACTCGATGCATTTGTCGATGATTATTCAGCGCGAAGTGGTCCCAAAACAAGTCATGATTCGGTACTACCGACCGAAGCATTTGCAGATACGTACATCGGACAGCGATCTGTACAATGGATCGAAGACATCCCAGACGATTTCCCCTGGCATTTATTTGTGAGTTTTGTGGGACCACACAGTCCATTTGACCCTCCGACTGAATATGCCGAACGATATCGCAATGCCGAAATGCCAGGTCCGATTCCAGCAACGAGCAAAGGAAAACCCAGAAATATCGAAAGCAGCAGAAAAGGCCTGACCGGGGCTGAAATCCTGAAGACGCGACGGCAATATTGTGCGTATATCGAGCTAATTGACGCTCAAATTGGCGAAATATTAGACGCGGTTGAAAAGCGGGGCATGATGGACAACACGTACATTATTTTTGCCAGCGACCACGGTGAAATGCTCGGCGACCACGGGCTATATGGCAAGAGCGTGGCCTATGAGGCTTCGCTGCGCGTGCCACTTATTGTCGCAGGACCTGGTATTGAAGGAGGCAGGGTATCGGATGAACCCGTAGAATTGATCGATACCAACGCGACGATCTGCGAATGGGCCGGATTGTCACCGCAGGAAAATATCGACGCAAAATCACTGGGACCCGTCTTAAGAGGCGAGACGGATGATCACCGCACAGAATCAGTCAGCCAAATTCGCAATTTCAGGTTGATCCGCACCAAAACACACAAATTGATCGAAAACCAAAACGATATGAATGAGCTTTACGACCTGAAAAATGATCCCAATGAACTGAACAATATTGCCCGTGAAAATCCAGATATCGTACAGAAACTTGGCAGTCGGTTAGACGAAAGATTCAAAGAAGGCGCCTGGCTACGCGGTTAAGGTAAGGAGATCAATCATGAGTAAACCCAATATCGTCTTTATTCTGGCAGATGACCTCGGGTTTGGTGATGTACGAGCAAATAATCCCGAATCGAAGATACCAACACCAAATCTGGATCGGATAGCAGCGGAAGGGATGCGGTTTACCGATGCGCATACCAATTCGGCAATGTGTTCGCCTACGCGATATGGATTGATGACGGGAAGGTATGCGTGGCGCACCTGGTTAAAGAGGACCGTGTTGCCACACTTTTCGAAACCACTGATAGACAAAGGACGAATGACACTGGCGTCGCTTTTAAAGTCGCATGGATATGCGACCGCAGCGGTTGGCAAATGGCATCTGGGTTTGGGGTGGCAGGCCAAAGATGGCGAGACATTTGATCCGGAGGTTTGGACACCGCATCAGATTGATGCGATTGATTTTACCAAACCACTAAAGGGAAGCCCACTGGATCACGGATTTGATTATTTTTTTGGGTTGAACGCGTCAAACAATATGCTGCCGTATTGTTTTATTGAAAATGACCGCGCAGTTTTGGAACCGGATGAGCGGAAGTGGCCAGTGTATGATACCGAATCGCCCGTGGGATTGATGTCGCCAGATTACACATCGGAGAAAATTGATCAGGTTTTGTTTAGCAAAGCAAAAGCGTGGCTGAATACGCATTTTGAAGAGCGGCAGGATGATCCTTTCTTTTTGTATTTTCCATCGTCGGCGATCCATCGTCCGTGTTTGCCATCCCATAAGTGGATTGGAAAAAGTCAGGCGGGTTTGAGAGGTGATAAGGTTGCAGAATTAGATGATATTGTCGGGCGTTTGTTGGGAGAATTGGAAAAACACGGCGTACTCAATAACACGCTGGTGATCTTTTCAAGTGATAACGGTGCGCTTGCAGGCGATTCCGAGCAAGCGTTGCAGGAATTGGCGGACAATGGGTATGGTCAGGTTTGGCCATCCCAGCAATTGTTGGGCAGAATCGATGAAGGGATTCACAATGTGCGCGACAGAAAACATTTGACGTATGGCCATCGGTGCAATGGAGCGTTTTTTGGTTATAAAACAGATATATATGAGGGCGGACACCGCGTACCTTTTCTGGTACGCTGGCCAGGTAAGGTGACAGCGGGAACAGTTTGTGATGAGACGATTTGCATGACGGACATGCTGGCGACTGTGGCGACGCTTTTGGGTGAGACTTTGCCTGAAGATGCGGGTGAGGACAGTTATAATGTATTGCCATTAATATTGGGCGAAGAAATTGAGAAGCCGATTCGAGAGGCGACGGTCCATCACTCAGGTCAGGGGATGTTTGCAATCAGGAAGGGCGAGTGGAAACTGGTATTGGGAAAAGAGTCGGGTGGTAGTCAGACGGATCGCACGGTTGAGACTGAGGGACAGCTTTACAATATGAAAACAGACAAAGAAGAAACCACGAATGTGTATGAAGAACATCCCGAAGTGGTAAGAGAACTGACTGCCTTGTTAGAAAAGTATGAGCGCGAGGGACGGAGTGCTCCGGTTATGGCTTAAAATGCCTCATGATAAGTCGAACCATCTGCTGCACAGCCCGCAAGTTCCGGAATCTCAGCGATAAATGCCTTGTCTTCCTCACTCCAATAAATGATGATTTAGTATTTGTGATTATTAGTCATTGCTTGAATTTCCCAACCGGTATATAATTCTTAAAAATAGATATGGAATATTAATACTCCATTGCGTTTCCATCGGTTTTGATAAAGAGGTTTATTTATAATCCAACGCAGTGCTACACATCCCACCTTTGATTTCTCCTGTTTACCAACCTTTTTGGCAGTACTTTGGCAACATCTCTTACGGCGAGATTGCTGGAAACGGAGCGTGATATGAGCCGACGACAGTGCTCTTCTGCTCTAAATCAATGATTTGTATTTTTATATAACATATTGAAATAAATTAACTTATAATTCCACATTCAAAAAAAGAAAAAATTAGTTCTTGACATTTTACCAACACAACATTATTGTTGTGTTTCGGATTGTCAATATCTTGTACTTTATTGGATCCAGCTTGGGCGGGAAGCTGCTACCCGTCGGAATCTGTCAGAAGATACGGCGAATCTATGATACCACTTTTCGATTCTAACGGATGCTTACCCGTCGGCATATATTGGACAACTTGGGAAAAATTCAAAATCAGATTCGGTGTGACCGCTCATAGGCGCAGACTCTTGGATGGCCTGGAGCAAGGATTAAAGTCTTTGAAAGCGGCCGGCTGCTCGACTGTTTACATAGATGGAAGTTTTGTTACAGACAAAGAAATCCCTGGAGATTTTGATGCATGCTGGGATGGCAGCGGGGTTGATCTGGCATTACTTGATCCTGTTCTGTTAAACTTCGATAATCAACGGGCGGCACAAAAAGCCAAATATCGTGGAGAATTCTTCCCTGCTCATTTTGAGGCAGAAGCTACGCCTCCCTACAGGATGTTTCTCGATTTTTTTCAGACCGATAAAGCTACGGGCGATCCAAAAGGGATTATAGCCATAGACCTAAGAGGATGGCAGATATGATCAAAAACGCGAGACAATATCGGATCACCAAGGCCCAGATGAGGAAGTTTGAGGGTGCTTTGGCGGAGTTGGCTCAAAATAAAAATAAGAATATTCATCCTCTACTTCAGAAAGCTCATCAGGATGCATTGAGAAGTCAACATGAGGAACTCCGTATGCAGTTGGAGGAATACGACGCGCTTGTAGAAGGTAAGCGCAATGTTCTCGAACGTCTTTCACTTACTGATCTTCCTCGTGCTCTCATTCAGGCTCGGATTGCTATGGGGTTGTCTCAGAAAGAACTTGCCCATCGTCTCGGACTCAAAGAGCAACAAATACAGCGATACGAAGCAAATGAATACGCGACTGCCAATCTTGAACGATTGAAAGAGGTCGTAGAAGCTCTAGGTATTGAAATGCAAGAGGATCTTTTTCTTTCCTCGGACCACTTTTCACTGGAAGAAATCTTCAGTCGAATGAAAAAATCTGGTTTTGAGAAGAATTTCATATTCAATCGATTACTGCCGCGAGATTTAGTCGCATATATAGAGCAAGAGAATGAAAAGAGCCAAACCGGAAATGTGCCATTGCAAGTTGCTACAGCAATTGCTCGCGTATTTGGATGGTCTCCTACTCTGATCTTTGGTTCTCGTCCATTAATAATGGATCCTGCTATTGCGGGAGCTGGAAGATTTAAAACTCCTGTATATGCAAAAAGAACCAGATTAAGTGCCTATACCATGTTTGCCCATATTTTGGGTCTGCATCTTCTTGATACAACGCAGGATTTGAAACCACAAAAAGTGCCTACAAATGGTCTCAAAGTGAGAGAGGAGATACTGTCTTTCTATGGATCTGTCACATTTGAAAATGTGCTACGCTATGTATGGGGCTTAGGTATACCCGTATTGCCGTTGCGTGATCCAGGCGCGTTCCATGGTGCCTGTTGGCGGATAGAATATCGGAATGTGATCGTACTAAAACAAGGGACGGATTCGTTAGCGCGTTGGCTATTCGATCTTTTGCATGAACTTGCCCATGCGGGCGAAGATCCCGACAGCGAAGAATATGCTATGGTTGAGACTGATCCAATAGAAAGGCAAGGCTCTGACGAGGAGGCTGCTGCGAATAAGTTCGCTGATGATGTCATGCTTGCGGGACGCGCGGAGGAACTTGCTGAAAAATGTGTTGAGGCTGCTGAAGGAAAAGTAGAATGGTTGAAAAGGGTAGTTCCCGAAGTGGCTGAAAAGGAGGGTGTAGAGACAGATTCTCTTGCCAATTATATGGCATATCGACTGTCGTTACAGCAGTTAAATTGGTGGGGAGCAGCCAGCAACCTGCAGAAAAAAGATCCTCTGCCCTGGGTCACCGCTCGGGATATACTACTCGAACACGTAGATCTTAGTTACCTCAATGAATTCGATAGAGATCTACTAATGCGTGCAATAGATGATGGTCTGTATTGAGGATCCGCGCAGTTTTGGAACCGGATGAGCGGAAGTGGCCAGTGTATGATACCGAATCACCCGTGGGATTGATGTCGCCGGATTACACATCGGAGAAAATTGATCAGGTTTTGTTTAGCAAAGCAAAAGCGTGGTTGAATACGCATTTTGAAGAGCGAAAGGATGATTCTTTCTTTTTGTATTTTCCATCGTCGGCGATCCATCGTCCGTGTTTGCCAACCCATAAGTGGATTGGAAAAAGCCAGGCAGGATTGAGAGGTGATAAGGTTGCAGAATTAGATGATATTGTCGGGCGTTTGTTGGGAGAATTGGAAAAACACGGCGTGCTCAATAACACACTGGTGATCTTTTCAAGGGGGACTATATACGATGATACCGTTGTTTGTTTCTTAACCGTCATATCATTATACCCGACCAAAAAACAAATTTACAAGAAAAAACTCTCACCTAAAAAGGTGAGAGCTTTTATCTTCTATTTTTTATTATTTACTGCCTGTAAAGATTTTTAATCAAGTGCTTCTTCAACGTCAAAGATGCTGATATTAAAACGGGCACAGATACTTCTCATTAGTGTGGGTGCGATAATATCCCCATCATCAATAAAGGGGATGTGATACTTTTTTTCGCCGTGCTCAAAATAACAAAGCCCATTGGTTGTAATGTAATTACAATTAAATTTGCAGGCAAGACAATCTCTAAACGCGCCAAAAGTCGACATTTGCCGCCTGAATGGAAATGGCATTTCGTGCTCCTGATTTTAATTTAGGCAAATGCGAGCTTTGCAGCGGGGATAGATTTTGCGACGGTTGGTGACACTCCATTAGGAACGGGGATATCAAATTGAGACTTCTTTTCATATTTCTGTTTTTCTTTCCCCAACTTTTCATATTCTTCTGCTAATTTGTGATATTCCCGCGGGGTTTCAGGTATTCCATCAAGCGGTTCTTTGCCGTCTTCAAGGTCTAAAAGAATCTGACCTGAAAGAGTCTTTTTCCATTGATCTATCGCTATCTCAGGCGTATCGCCCTGAGATGCGATATCGTATTCAAGGCACTGAGCCACCCACTTTCCGCATTCGGGGATGAGAATAAGCGTCAAATGCAAGTAGTTCATCTGTTGGGCGTTCATGCTGACAACCTCCTTGTGTGCGCGGAATGCGCTTGTTAGCTGAATACTGTGACGAGGGCAAAAGTCAGCTAACTTTGCCCTCCCGTTTGCCGTATGACAGCTTAACCGTAATACACGTCAAGATGTCAAGAGAAAATACAATATAGTATAATATCACACAGGTCAAGCGGTTTTTCAGCAAAATCATGTCAAGTCCGTGTATAAAAATTTGAGAGGTACAGGCCTTTTTCATTGTGTTCTTTGCTCCCTTCTCATATATTTTCTAGGACAAAAAGGAAGCACGAAGATTAGTGTCCCTTCGGGCTTCAAACCCTCAAACGGGAGATAAAACAATGGATGCGAAAAACGATACACCTAAGTTAGTTATCAATATCCCAAAATACGTGTCTGCTGACAAACAACCAACCTTTGCGCGTGAACAAGCTCAGGCTGAAGTAGATGCACTAATTAAAGCAAAAGTGGCCGCTGGCGAAGATCTGCCGCAAAGAGTAGATGTTGAAGTAAAGTCGGATTATTTAACCCTCAATTATCGATTTGGGCCACCAGATATCTCCGGCTTCCTCAGATGGTGCTCAAACGACGATAAAAATCCGTAAAATAACTACAAAAAAGACCTTGCAAAACAAGGGTTATGACACTATAATAGTTTTGTAATTATTTGTTTTTTATGTTCTTATCGCACACACATCCCTTTGCACATTCGGCTCGCCTCCCTCGAATGATCGTTCAACGCCATTCCTACCTTCGGTTGCTCCAAGCTTCAGGTTGAGAGTCGAGTACTTCGGCGTATTTCAGTCTCTCGAGCCGATCTTTTAGTGAGTCTTTGTTGCCAATCGGACCATTAAGATCCTGGTTTAACTTCAAGTCATCCCGGATCCGTCTGACATCCGTCAGGAGAGCATCGCCCTCTACGGATGTGTCGACAATGGCCTCAATCCTCTCGAGCAGCACAACAATATCCGCTTTTGTTGCCGTAGAAAGACGATCTTTGAGAAAGAGTGCCTTCTCTCTTTCCACGCGAGCCGCGATGGATTCCTGCTCCCGTTCTCGTTCAGCTTTGCGTTGCATGGCTGTCAACTTGGAAAATAGTGCTGCGAATCGGCTTCGCATTTTATTTGCGGCCTCGGAATTTCTTTCTGCACAGACGTCAAGGGCATGTCGGGCAAATCCGAGTTTCTCAAGGCGAAGTTCGCTACCGGCCTTGTCAAGACCCTTCTGGATCGCCTTGAAGACCCCAGTGGATTCTGACAGCGATTCTTTAATGGTATCTGCTTCGGGGAACTCCTCGGGTAGCTCTATGTCCATCTCGCTCAGGTATTTTTTCGCAGCCTCTATCGCTATTTCTACCGGAATGAGATCCTCAATTTCTAAAGGTCCACCACACCGGTCGCTTGAAAGACCATCAACCGCGTTGGGTTTTAACTGCAGGACGTATTCGTCTCTGATCAACTGCTTGTTGCGGGGGCCGCCTCGCTGCAGATCTTTCACAGCACGGTCGCCTTCCTCGTCGCCATCGAGGAGCACAATAACTGCAGGCTTGTTGGCATCTCTGCCACGAGCCAAGAATGCCATGTACGGAACATGACTGGCAGATCCTGCTGGAACCAGAGTGATCCGATTTAGATCGAGACGTTGGGTGCTAGCGAAATTTGCTTTGCCGAGTAGGTCAGACATGCCAGCGAGGTATACCTGATCAGCCATTCCTTCCAACATCAGGTTGCAGTTCCCGATGAATGCCATCTCCCCTACGAAACCTCCCAATGCGGTACGAAGCGGCTCAAAGTGGTTGCGCCCAACATCGCGTACGACACGCACGCCTTCCTCGCCGGAGCCTTTATCGAGGACCCGAATCCGGTCAGCGCGGTTTTTGTCGATTAGGAATGGTGAGTGGGTTACAAATACAACTTGGCCTCCCGGAGCAGTCTCTGTGGGCAGTGTGAACTCATGCAGGACTCGAAGGAGGTCCTGCTGACCTTGGTTAGACAAATATGCGTCTGGCTCATCCATTAGGAGAATCTCCGACCCAGAGCGGTCCTTGACATGGGCCAAGAATTGAACGAGGTAGCTGAGGAAATATTTTAGGCCACTACTGCGTTCAGCAAAGGAATACTCGCTGCCCGTACGATCTCGGATAGTAAAGACGATGTCGAAGTCTCGAACGGCAATCGCTAAACGAAACTGGTGATCCTGTGACCACCACTTGGAGAGATTTAGAGAGCTTTCCAGTTGTGAGTTCATTGAGGCCACAATGCCATTAGCAAGCCCTTCATCATCATTACGAAGAGCCTTCTGTAGTTCAACGAATGCCGAGACGTGGATGCCACCAACAGTTACCAGAAGATCAAAGGCAAGGTTCAGTTGGTTGCAATGGGATTCTGTTTCCTGCGCACTCATCCTAGAAATATTTGATAAGAAGGACTGGATTTTTTGGCTAAAGTGCTGTGAATCAGGCATCTGTTTCGATAAATCCTGAGCATGTCCGAGTAAAGAATCTAAGAGTGTCAAGCGATCGGTACGCATCAGGTCTGGTTTTGCGTTTTGATCCCCGTCTCTGTCAATCAAAAATGAAATCGGTACACTGTTTGGGATGGCACGTGCTGGATCAATGCGGAAGACCTTTGGGAGAAAACCAGCTAGTTTTTCGAGATCATTGATTTCATAATGCTGATCGTCTGTATATAGTGTCGCACTGTCGGCGCTAGTACGGAAAACCCGAAACGAGGAGATATTTAAATCATCAGGGGATTCAATGAGTTCTGATATTTCTTCAGCCTCGTCGGATGTAACATCTTCGAAATGGAGGCCAAAGTGCGGGATCTTCATGGCTTCTGAGACGGTGAAGTAATCGGAATATCGGCAAAAGTCTGCTGGCGTTGGGCACTCATTGCCTAGCGCGCATTCGATCGCCTGAAGGAATTGACTTTTTCCAGATTCGTTAGCACCGACAATAGCCGTGAGTTCAGGGTCAATGTCAAGAGAAACGTAGGGGTAGAATGTATCGTCCTCCATCTGATCCCAAGGATCAGGCTGGGCATTGGGGTGCTGTTTTCGCAGGTAGTCGAAGTTGAAGGCTCGGTAAAATCTGACGTATGCGGTTCGAAGTATCATGCTTAAAACCTTATTTTAAAGTAAATCTGCCTCGAGAGATGATTCGGCATTTCCCATACACGGCTTCAAGGGCGGCGAAGAAGCTTTCGTAAATCGGATTCGGCATCGGCATTGGACGTAAATTCCACGCCTCCCTCACTCCAATAAATGATGATTTCGTACTTGTGATTATTAATCATTGGTTTGATCTCTTGAAAAGAGTGTTTTTGGTCAAACAGATTCGCCAAAAGCACTTTTTTTGTACAGTTCCCTATGTTCTTCATCTATCAGTTCTACGGAAGATACATCCTCAAGAAGGGCATAATCCTCAACGAAATTTTTGAATTTGGCTCCTCGTTCGCTCAGACAATTGTAAAATAGAAGCCCCAATTCATAACTTGACAATTGTGCGCGGACAAGATTGGTATAGAGTTTTGTATCTTCTTTGAGAAGATCGCTATGATGGTCAACAAATTTGACAACATTGTACAGATGCCTAAAGTAATACCCAACATGTGGCTCATAGGGAATTAAAAAACTTTCATAAGTATCATTGAGAATTTTCGCTTCAGGAGAATTACTACTTGCAGCTTTTTGGACTTTGGGATAATGTTCTTTTTTCAAATCATTAAGCATTTTAACAAAGCACTCCCGTCCGCCTACCATGTTCCGAATTTCCATTGTATTGACAATATCATTATGCAGGCTAAGAAGTTGAAAAAAGGCACTTCCAAAATTCTGCTTTTGAAGTTGTTCTTTTTGGAGTGCGAGTTCCGCTTGCTGAACGTGTAGCGTCCAAATGAGAATAGCAAAAGCCAGTCCAGTAAACAAAGCGGTGATAAAGCCAAACGAATCGCCCCATTGTCCTCTTTTCTCAACGCTAGGAACTAAATCTGGGAAAAACCATGCCCCCCAAAGAATGAGCAAACCAATGAGAACGACAAATATTCCCAAACCTATTAAACCTGTTTTAATCTTTTTCCGCCAGTTCGTTTTCGATTCATCAGAACTTTTGTCCATGGAAACAACCTTTCCTAAATTTGCGCGTGTCCATTTATCTTCAATGCCTGATACAGGCTGTCCTTAAATTTATTCTCATCTTCATTGTTGTAAAACGGCACGCCAATCAAACGGTAGTTTTCGTTCTCAAATGTCAAGGTTTTGCAGTCAAACTCGGAAGAGATGTCCTGTAAGAAGTTTTCCTTCCAACGGTCATTCTCTTTCAGATGCTTCCCTTTGGGTTCAATAAACATCTGATAGGTAAGCAGGTTTCCATCTTGTTCTCGCAGAAACAGAACAAAATCTGGCTCAAATGCCTGTCCATCCTCAAAGTTATAAATCTTGAAATGCCTTTCGTTTCGCAGCAGATATATCTCGTCGTAATCTTCTGTTAGCTTGCCCATCTGGCGGTCGAGCATTCGCACAAATGCCTTTTCCTCACTCGTGCCGTAAACTGTATTGAAGGCAAACCAGTCTTTGGATGATACGAAATGTACGAATTGTGCATCCTCAGCGGCCTGCGGGTTTTGAGCGTCAAATTTTAACACTTTATCCTTGAAGACGTTATGCACCCTATCGCTCCTGAAATCTCGCGAGCCTTCGTATTCGGTAATTTGCTGGCGGATTTCGGATTCGATTTGGTGCAAAAGCCCGCACACAGCTTCCCGCTGTTCAGCGCGGTTGTATTGCAACGCAGACACCTGGCCTTCAAAAGTGATCTCCAGCCCCCCAAGATAATTTTCAGAACTAATGAATTCTCGAATAGATGCTATATTGGGGAAATAGCGTCTGAGGGATGAGAACGTAAAGAATGGATTGCGTGCAATAGCAGATTGAACAATATTCCGTCCAAAGTCTTTAACCTTCATATCCCGACGGTTTTCATCTTTCACAATTGCGCCCTGATGTTCGCTTGCCAAAACTGTTTGTGTGCCACCGTGACCTGTGGCGATGGTATGAACGTAGTTTTGCATTTTCACACCTAAATCATCAAAAGATTGTACCCTCTGATAATTTTTGGGAAGACGGTCATTGAGCCAGACCACACCGTATTTGTAGAAGTCGGTCTGCTTGAACGGGTCTTTGAGTTTCAGTTTGCGGGTCACTTCGCGCTCATCCATCATGCCTTGCTCGATCAGCGCGGTGCGAAGTTCAGAGATATATCGGGAATCATGGATACTGTGATAATGCAACTCCTCCAGCACGCGCAGTTCATTTTCAAGGTCATCATCAAATTTTCGACAGAAGCGGTCAGTGTTCTCGGGTAAAACAAAAGGAAAATAACGCGCTCCACGACCAATGAGTTGCGCTTCGGAAAGGGTTGTTCTCCCAATTCTATTCTTTCCCGAGTCACGCGCTTCGTAACAGCGGACAATGTCGAACAGATTCAGGACATCCCAACCCTCATTGAGTTTTTGTACAGCAAAGATAGCGCGGATGAGATTGTCTCGGTCTTCGAGCGTGTTGACCAGTATTTGGTAGTTCTCCTTCTCTTTTTCTGCGTTGACTGAGATGCAGTAGTCTTCCTGAAATGCCCGCTTGAGGCGTTCTGCCAACTGCGCGTCACTGATATTGTGATCATCAAAGAATTGAAACGCCCGCAAAACAAGAGGAATATCCGATCTGCGAATGCGAGCTATATGGTCTGCTGTGAGACCATCAACGAGTGTGTGAAAGTTGGTCTTGTTCTCTTGCGATTGTGCAATCGTACGCTGTGCTTTGAACAAAATCACGGGTTTGAGATTGATCTGATATTTCGCAGCCACTTCCTGTTTGTACTGGCTAAGAATCAGAGCTTGTAGGATGCGCTCGTCCAGGTCGAAGTCGGATTGCACAATGACTACATCTTTTGAAAAACGGTCGTTGCGGAATTGAAGCAAATCATAGCGGTATAATACCTTGTTGCGGTATTTTTCCACCATCGCAGGCGTCTCGTAATCGTGCGTGGCCGTGAACTCCAAGAGGAGATTGTCTTCATTCTGGGAGAAGATGCGCTCAACGGTATTTTCCCAACTCTCGAACATCTCTCGCTGAGATTTGGTCGTAACGTTCATGTGATGGGCTTCATCGGCAATCAACACAATCCTGTGTTTGCGGAAGTCTTCAAAAGTGATGGCATTTTCTTTTTCAGTAGTCAGATCGGAGTGTAGTTTTTGGATGGTGGTGAAACAGATATTGATATCGTTGGGATTAACCGACTCGAAGTTCTCTACTGGTGCGATTCGCACGGAGCGGTTGGCGATGTGAATATCCCTGCTGAACAGGTATTTGATACTGACGGGATTGAGAAAATTGTCCCGCGTCTTTTCGATGATATTGGTGGAATTGACGAAAAAGAGAAAGTTTCTATATCCCTTTTCATACAAGTAGAGAATCAGCCCCGCCATGATAAGCGTCTTGCCGCTGCCTGTCGCCATGTTGAACAGAAAATGCAGTGGCCGTTCCTTGCCGGGAAACTCCTTATCAAGACAGTGAAAGAACCGGGTAAACGCCTCTTCTTGATAGGGGCGGAGTTCAAATTTAGGATTCAGATTGTCTTTGAGGTAGGAGGGGATTTCTTTTTGGAGAAATCCCATTTGGAAAACAGCATCAAGCTGCTCATATAGAAAATTATCAGCCATCATATCTAATCTCTGTACACTTCACGACGATGCTGGACCCGGTAAACTTCAATCTCCCGCTTTTTTCGGTCAACAACATAGACGACGCGATAATCGCCCACGCGCAGTCTGAACCGGCCTTGATCCGGTCCAGTGAGTGCCGTCAGTTTGGTAGCCTCAAAGTTCTCGGCTAACCACCGCAGTTTTCCAATTACGCGCTGTGCTGTTGCCCTATCCAAACGTCGTACATCAGATTGAGCACGATCCGAAAATACCACATCATACATTACCAATTAAGCCCCAATTCTTCGGCGACTTTCTCGGCAGGGGTAGTCTTTCCACCAGCTTTCACATCGGCGATGGTCTGCTGGAGATCTGCGACAAATTCGTCGCGCAATTCCAACCCCTCGTCGGGATCATGTCCGTAGAACTCCTCGTTTAATTCCTTGTCTCCCGCGCTTATGCCAAAGTCCTCGTCGTCAATCTCCGAAAAATTCACATACAACTGATTCTTGTCCAGCAGTTCCACCAGCAACTTCTTCTGCTTGCTCACCCCATTTTCTCCTTCGCCGATGGCGATAAAATCGTTGACTGCATCTTCCGGGATTTCAGGATTCACATACCAATTCAAAAACGAATTTTCGGCAATATCTCGCCAGAGTGCTACAAGCTCTTTTGAAGATTGCGCGGCTTGAATTTTATCCATATAGACTTCGTTGTATTGCATCAGTTCACAATAGACAAAGTCGCCACCGCCCTTCCATGCGACGGATTTAGATATACCGCCAGCGTCATATTCAATTTTTTTGGGTAGTTTGTCCTTCGCCTTAATTTTTTTTCCAACAACTTTTTTTATTCGTTCAAGCGTGATAGTTTCCACATAATCCATCTGTTCAATTCCGATATACTGACGTCCCATTTTGTGAGCGACAGAGCAAGTCGTTCCACTTCCCAAATGGAAATCTAAAACAATATCTCCTTCTTCAGTTGTGTATTCAATAATGCGTTGAATGAGTAATTCAGGTTTTGGATAAGCAAACACTTTGCCCCCGAATAATTCTACAATTTCATCCGTGCCTTTCTTGTTGGTCACACTCTTTAGCAATTCATCCATCACTTGATTGAGAAAGTTTGATGATACGTATGTTTTATCAAAGTCGGCTCCTTTTTTTTCAATTTCTTCCGACTTAAAAACTCGCATAGCAGGGCGTTTAAGATTGAGAAAATCATAATCGCCGGGAAAAACTATTTTCTTTCTTTTCAGATATTCATCTACTGAATCTTTAGTAATACCCCAGCAACGATTAGGATTAACGGGAAACTCTTGCTCATTTCTCGGATTGACCAATGTGAAATTTGAATTAGGGCGTTCATGAATTGTGCGTTGAGTAGTAAGATCGCTCGTTCTCCATTCATCGTCTGGAAAATCGGGTGTTTTATAATACTTTCTTACAATGGTGCGCCCGAAAAGCTCATCTTTCTTCGATGCGCCTTTTGTGTACATCAGCATCCAGTCAAAATCTTGTGATAGTTTATAAGGCACATCGCTTTTTCCACTTCGTGTCTTTCTGGGAACAGTTGCGATAAAATTGTCTCTGCCAAATATATCGTCAGCAATGAGTTTCAAATAGTGCATTTCTTGGTCGCCAATGTGAATGAAGATAACCCCTTCATTCTTCAACAACTCTCTCGCCACTTCCAGCCGATTCCTCATAAACGTCAGCCAGCTTGAATGTTTGAAATTGTCGTTATATCCAAAGCCATCACCATTGATGTTATAGGGCGGATCAATGTAAATTAGCGTCACCTTACCCTGGAACTGCTGTTTGAGCGTGTGCAATGCCACCAAATTATTGCCCTTTATAATCAAGTTTTCACGGATCGTGCCACTTTCATCCCGTTTGAACCCCATCACGTCCTCTTCACCATCCACCGTATAGCGTTTCCACTGGGTCAATACCTTTGGATCAAATAGCCGGTCAATCTCGTCCTGTGCCAGAATTTCATTGAAGAAAATCTCTTTGCGCTTTTCCTCTTCCTTGGTCTGCCCGCCCTCCAGTACACAATCTTTGTACGGCCACACCAGGGACACTTCACCTCGCTCCCGCAGAAATTTATCGTCGATATTCAAACCAATCCTGTTGCGGAATCGGGTGTATGCATTGGCGAGAAAGTTCTTATCGGAAACATATTCGATAAAGGTGTTGATATTGAAAATCCAGTGGCCTTCGATTTCGTCAAAAAATTTTGCCTTGATATCCGCATCACCAAGCAGCAGTCTCACAAGATCAGGATCAATCTTCCAAGCTCGATCTGTCACTGCAGCCTTGACCAACTCGCCCTCTTCATCAATGAAACGGGCGTCGGTTTTGAGCAATTCGATCAATTTTTCGTTAAAGTTTTTTGACATGTTGTGGTCCTTTAACGTTTATTTTTTTGGTGTTATCGGCCGTTTGTAGCTTTGAAACCAAATCATTTACAGCCGCTTGCACTACTGACCAGGATATTTGATACGTATCGGCATCTGGATATATACCTGTAGTCATCTGCTCATATGGATGAATAAGATTTCTAAAATCTCTCAATGCATGTGAAAACTTTTGAACATCCGTATTGATCCAACCAATTTGATGCGCCACATCTATCATTTCGGCAAGTTTCCAATCGGAAAATTTTTTTATCTTGTTCGTTTTTGGATCTTTAGGAGCACTCGCGCATTTATTGGCTTCTGCTGGATTCTGTTGAAAAATTCCGAACAGCAATCCTTCCAATATGCTACCCATGATAATTATTGCCGATAAATATGTTCCAGCTTTACCACAATTTTGCGCTTCATCCCATCTGTTTTTTAGTATCTTTCCGACCTCGGGTCTTAATCCAATTGACAAAAAATCTGGAGGTGGAAACAGCTTCATCTCTTTTGTAACCTCACCATCATCTGAAAAATCTACAGCGATTTTTTTAAATTTTGGTTCATTGCCATCAAGTATTATTTTGAATCCTTCAAAATAAAATATGTTATTTAGCTGCTTAAGCGCAGTTCTAATTTGCTCCTGATTACCGCCGTACTCAAATGGTGAGGCCAGCCTTTTAAGTACAAGTGCAAGTTGTTCTCTGTTACACGCTTTTAGTGTTTCTAAAACCCATAACCGACGGGTTGAGCCATCATGAACAAATTGAGGTAATCCCACTCTTTGAAAGAATTTAGTTAGTTCGTGGCCAGATCGATAAGGATAACCACAAATAAACTCGGCAATTTCATTGAAAGTACTTTCATCCATTTCAAACTTCCTCAGACACTACAAAACTTTATAGCTGTATTCTATCCCAGTTTCTCCCGCAATAACTGACTGGCTTTTTGGGGATTCGCCTGGCCTTTTGTAGCTCTCATAAGCTGGCCCATAAAGAACCCCATAAGCTTCTGGTCGCCGCCTTTGAACCGCTCAACCTCGTCGGGATTATCCGCTATAATCTGATCGATCACGCCATCGAGTTCACCCGCATCGCTAATCTGCACAAGCCCCTTCTTCTCCACAATAGACGATGCACTCTCCCCTGTCTCCACCATATCGTCAAAAACCGTTCGCGCGATATTGGTACTGATATCGCCCTTATCGATCAAACCAATCAATTCTGCGAGAGATTCAGCCGAGACACGCAAATCGCCAATCGCGATCTTCCGATCATTGAGAACGCGCATCACATCGCCCTGTATCCAATTGGCCGCGAGCCTGCTCTGCACACCCGCCGCAACCGTAGCTTCAAAATAATCCGCAACATCTCGACCTGCAGTAAGCACCTCAATCTGATCGACAGACATATCGTAATCTTCTGCAAACCGCGCGCGTTTGGCCTCTGGCAACTCTGGAATCTGGTTCTGAACGCGCTCGACCCAGGCATGATCTACGACAAGTGGAACCAGATCCGGATCGGGGAAATAGCGATAATCGTCCGACTCCTCTTTTGTACGCATAGCGCGCAAAATATTGCGATCGGGATCGTAGAGCATCGTCGCCTGCTCAATTTCACCGCCGGTCTCAACCAAACCAATCTGCCGCTGAATCTCGGACTCAATAGCGCGCTGGCAATTGCGAAAAGAATTGACATTTTTGATCTCAACCTTTGTGCCGAGTTGGGTTTCTCCAACGGGCCGAATCGACACATTGGCATCAATCCGCATATGTCCTTTCTCCATATCGCCTTCAGAAACACCCGTGTACACCAGCAATTGATGCAAACTCGTCAGATAGTGAAAAACTTCCTCCGGCGTCGAAAGATCCGGCTCACTCACAATCTCGATAAGCGGCACCCCACAGCGATTGACATCCACGAGAGACTCCCCTGCAGCCACAAAAGCTTCCTGATGGATGCTCTTGCCAGCATCTTCTTCCATATGGATACGCGTAAGACGAATAGTCTTTGTACCGCCGTCCTCCGTGGGCACCTCAACACCCCCGCCAGTAGCCAGAGGCATTTCTTCATTCGATTGAAACTGCGAAATCTGATACCCCTTGGGCAGATCGGGATAAAAATAATTCTTCCGCAAAAAACGGCTGCGCGGTTGAATCGTACAACCTGCGGCCAGCGCAATACGCATCGCCAGTTCAACGACATTCTGATTCAGCACGGGAAGCGCACCCGGCAAGCCCAAACACACCGGACAAACATGGGTATTGGGATCGGCGCCAAACTCGGCACTACATCCGCAAAAAATTTTGGTCGTAGTCGCAAGTTGGGCGTGTACTTCCAGACCGATGACAGATTCGTAAGTCATAACGCCAATTCTCTTTCCACAACCGCAGACGCGCTCAAAATGGTCTCTTCGGCAAAAGTATTGCCGAGCAATTGCAAGCCCACGGGCAAGCCTTCAGTCGATGTACCACAAGGCACCGAAATACCGGGAATACCCGCGAGATTCACAGAAACAGTATAAATATCGGAAAGATACATCTGAAGCGGATCGTCGAGTTTTTCACCCAGCTTGAATGCCGGAGTAGGCGATACGGGCGAAGCGAGAAGATCGCAGGATTCAAACGCGCGGTCAAAATCTCGACGAATAAGCGTCCGCACCTGTTGCGCCTTGCGATAATACGCATCGTAATACCCCGCACTCAGCGCGTAAGTACCCAGCATAATGCGACGCTTGACCTCTGCGCCAAAACCCTTGCTACGCGTTTGAACATACATATCAATCAGGTTTTCTGCCTCATCGCGGAAGCCGTATTTCACCCCATCGTAACGCGACAAATTTGACGACGCCTCAGCCGTAGCGATAATATAATAAGCGGCAATAGCAAAAGCGGGATGGCCGGCAGTTGGCAGCGAAACTTCGCGAATAGACGCGCCATTTTTTTTCAGAATGTCAACCCCTTGCATGACGGCATTGCGAACATCGGATTGCAGACCCTCGCCGAAAAACTCTGTCGGCAAGCCAATGGTGAGACCATCAACGCCTCTTTGACAAGCCAAAAGGTAATCGGGCACCGGTACATGGGCAGAGGTAGAATCGCGGGAATCGTGCCCGGCAATAACGCCGAACAGGGTGGCCGCATCTTCGACAGTACGCGCAAATGGGCCAATCTGGTCGAGAGAAGAAGCATAAGCGATCAGGCCATAACGAGAAACGCGACCGTAAGTGGGTTTAAGCCCCACCACACCGCAGAAAGATGCGGGCAAACGAACAGACCCCCCTGTGTCAGACCCCAGAGTCATAAGAGCCTGACCGGCAGCAACAGCAGCTGCAGAGCCACCGCTGGACCCACCTGTTACACGGGTTTGATCACGCGGATTTTTGACCGAACCAAAATGGGAATTTTCGCTGGAAGAGCCCATGGCAAACTCATCCATATTGAGTTTGCCCAGGATGATTGCATCGGCCTGACGCAGACGGGTAACAACGGTTGCATCATAAGGTGGGATAAAATTATCGAGAATTTTTGAAGCACAGGTCGTGCGCAGCCCTTTGGTACACAACACATCTTTCAGGGCAATCGGGATGCCTGCAAGAGGGCCAAGGACCTGCCCCTCTGCGGCCTTTTGATCGACAGCATCTGCAGCTTTGAGCGCGCCTTCTTCATCAACGGTAATGAAGGCATTGATATCGGGGTTTGTATTTTGGATGTGCGCGAGGATCTCTTCCGTTATTTCGCGGGCTGTGTGCGTACCCCTGCGAATGCCCTGTACAAGCTCCCGCGCTGTTTGGACGGAAAAAACAGAGTCGTCAGACACCCTGCCTCCAGATTACGATTTTGTTTCTGTACCCGACGTGGTCTGTGTAGTCTGTGTGGTCTGCGCGGTCTGCGCGGGTTGCTGTTCAGGGGGCGGATCAATATTGACGTTAGTTTCTATTTCGGTCTGAACGTCCTTCACGCCGCGCTTAAATTCGGTAATGCCCTTGCCCAGTGACTGGGCAATTTCGGGAATGCGTTTTGCACCAAACACCAGCAAAACAACGACCAAAATCATCACGATTTCCCATGGTCCCATGCCAAACATATCGCACCTCCAGAAATAACTCAATAGGAATACTTGACGTAATACCAGGCTATTCCTATACCGAGAAAGCTCAACACATTGAAGTTGAGCGAAAAACCAAATGTAAGGGTCATAACGATCAAGTTGATCTCAATGGGATTGAGCCTATAGACATAAGATTCAATAAGCACTTTTTCTACCACATTATTTTCCAGACCGAGACCGTCAAAAATAACAGCGAGGATCTGACCAACCACGTTACCGGCAAGAATGCCGATAACAATCGCAACAATGAGAATTCCCAGACTTCTTCGCCCCATAACCACGCTTTTTTAGAAAGGTGAATTTTTAGTCCCGTACATCTGCCACTTCGCGGTCTGTGATAGCGTAATACAACCATCTGAACAGGCCAGATAAGGAAATGGCGAGTGCCATGGGAAAGAATACTTCATAAGTATAAAAAAACATAAGCACAATAACACATAGTAGAAAAATCAAGCGAACGCGATCGCGTCTGGTTTCAATAGATAACCTCGAAAATACACTGTATTCGATTGTACTGATCATGAGTAATGAGAGCACAACGCACAGGGCAATGGCAATATGAGGCGCGTGGGTACTACTCTGCCACACCCGTTCTGTAAAAAGAATATATGCGGCCAGAGTACCCGCTGCCGTTGGAATCGGGAGGCCGGAGAAATTCTCTTTATCAAATCCCTTTAATTGTGCGTTGAAACGCGCCAGCCTCAGCGCACCACACAGGAGAAACAAAAAACAAACGACAAAAGGCAACCAGCGAATGACCAGCAAGGTATCGAGATAGTACAACATGAGCAGAGCCGGGGCCACGCCAAAAGAGCAGACATCGACAATGGAATCAAATTGGACGCCAAAGTTGCTGGACGTATGGAAGTATCGCGCAATTTTTCCGTCGCACGCATCGAGAAGTCCCGCAATAACGATGAGAAGTGCTGCACCGATAAAACGCCCATTCACAGCGTAGTACATAGATAAAAAGCCACAAAACAAACTGCTAATGGTAAACAGGCTGGGCAGAGCTGCTTTGGCATTCATCGACATGGCTCCAATCGGGAATTACTCGTTGCGTGGGTCGGCTTCTAAGACAAGTTGGGTACCAAATACGTCCTCGCCACGCAAAATTTTGAGATTAAATGTATCGGCAACAGCCGCGTATCGAAAAGCATCTACGACATCATCAGCACTACTTGTATGTTTATCGTTGACCATCACAATCACATCGCCGGGCAGCAACCCGGCACTTTCGCCTGGGCTGAGGGGATCGACGACGGTGATCAAAGCACCTTTAATTGTCTGAACCCCAAGGGTGCGAGCAATGTGCGAGTTGATATTGTGAATGTCCAGCCCGGTCCAGAACTCGCGGCTACCCTGGTCAATGAGCTGGCAAGCCACCTGGATTGCGCGATCAATGGGCACTGCAAAACCGATGCCCAGCGATCCGCCCTGTGAAAAAATAAAAGAATTAACGCCAATAACTCGGCCGAGACTGTTCACCAGAGGACCGCCGCTGTTGCCCGGATTAATTGAAGCATCCGTTTGAATCATACCTTTGTACGCGCGTTCGTTTTGCTCTGGGCGAACAATGCGATCTACTGCACTAATAACACCAACCGTAACGGTGGGGTTGAGATCTTCAAAGTGCAAGCCAAAAGGATTTCCAAGCGCGATTGCCCATTCGCCTATAATGACGCTTTCAGATGTCCCAATCTCGGGAACATAGAGGCTATCGGCATCGATCTGCACAACTGCAAGGTCCCACTGGCGATCTATAAAAACGTCGAGAACATCAAAACCGCGCCCGTCGGGAAAAATTACAAAAATTTCTTTAGCACCATCGACAACATGGCTGCTGGTCAGGATATAACCATCGGTCTGGATCACGAATCCCGAGCCGATTCCGGGAATGCGCTGCCTGTTGGACAAAGGTTCAAAGGGTTCAAAAAAGCGATCGGGATATCGGGGATAATCCCGATCGTAAACCGTATTGATACTAACGACGGCTGGCGCCACATTTTCAATCGCTCGAACAATGGCATTTCGGCGCGAAGTCTCAATACTTGTACTTACCGCGCTCGTGTTGGACGAAGACCGATTGAGCAGGGGAAATAGTGCCAGGCCAATGCACAGGCCCAATAGCAAAATCAGCAAGGGGTGCTTCACGGCACTCATCCTCACGGAAGTTCATCGTCGTAAATCACCCTTTCGAGAAACAAACCCTGGGCAGGAGCGGATTCTCCGGCACTTTGGCGGTTGCGAGCACCGAGAATATCGTGCATAGATTCGGCTGGTCGCGCCCCTCGGCCCATTTCTACGAGGGTGCCAACGATGCTGCGCACCATTGCGCGTAAAAAGCGATCACCGGAAATATGAAATGTTAGCCCGTCACTCTGCCGTTGCCAATCGCAGGTATAGACCTGGCAGACTCGATTTTCTTTTTCATTGGCCGCCACGCAAAAGGACGTGAAATCGTGCCGACCAATGAGAACTTTGCTCGCCCGTTTTATCACATTCAGGTCGAGTTTGCGACGTATATACCACGCATAGTGCCGGCCGATGGGCTGTTTGTTATACCGGATGCGATAAAAATAATAGCGGCGCTGGGCATCGAAACGCGCGTGAAAGTCAAGACCGACATAATCGGCTCTTTTGACGGCAACATCGGGTGGTAACATGCCATTGAGCGCGTGCTGCAAGCGATCGAGCGGAATATCGCGCGAAGGCGTAAAATTGACGACCTGCCCGAGTGCGTGAACGCCCGCATCTGTGCGACCAGACGCCGTAACCGAGATCGATGCACCATAGAGTTGCTCAAGGCGTGCCTGAAGTTCGCCCTGGACCGTGCGCTGGTCGGGCTGAATTTGCCAGCCCTTAAAGTCGGTTCCATCGTATTCGAGCGTCAGGCGAATCTGCATAATAACGGCCCGCACCAAACGCGAAGAGAGAACGATCCCAACTTCCACAAAAAGCATACAGTAGAAACTCAGTTTCGAACAGTTTTGCAAATATACCATCTCACATGGTGAAAGTCAATGACGAAAAGGGAGAACATTTTTTTCAGACAAGTGAACAGTTTTTTCCCAAAATAGCTGAATGAGCACGCCATGAGAGATGGCACGAAAATTGCCACAATACGGGATCAAAAAAGGAAACAACATGAGACGACCCGCATTGTGGACTGCGCTGTACTTTGCTTTGGGAATCGGCTTACACAGGTATATTGGGGTGTTTCCAGTCCCCACCATGCTCTGTGCCTTTGCGGTTATTTGCATTTGTGGCGTGGGGCTGTGGAGAAACTGGAATAAGGGAAAGATGAGCATCCTTTTTGCGGGCCTTCTCATTTTGCTGGGTGCATTGAGAAGCGCGCAGAGCCTGGAACGCGCTGTAGATCACTTTGCCCAGTTCTTACCTGCAGACCGCACACTTGCCGAAGTCGAAGGATTGGTATCATCGGACCCCGAAAACATCGATGGCGATTATCGCACCGTCTTTGACGTACTTCAAATCGTCTTCAAAGACACGGCACGCGCTGTAAGCGGCAGGGCGCTAATCAGGTTTAAGGCGGGTACTGCATTGCCCACCTACGGGGATCGAATGCAATTGCAGATACAGCTTTATCAACCGGATCCCCCGAGAAATCCAGGCGCATTTGATTACCGGGAATTCCTGAAGCGAAGGGGCATTGATGCTCTGGGCACGGTGCAAAAGCCTTTTCAGATTATTGCACAGCGACGCGAAAAAGACGACTGGTGGGCGCAGATCGTATTACCCGTCAGAAATCTCATTCGCCAGGCAATTGAGCAGAATCTTTCCGGCGGGCCTGCTGGCCTCCTGAAAGGGGTGCTTTTGGGCGCAAAACACGCTGTGCCCGAAGAAGTCAAAACCGCATTTACGCAAACCGGCGTCAACCACGTCTTAGCGGTGTCTGGACTTCACGTGGGATTGATTGCTGGAGCTATATTTTTCTCGCTAAAGATACTGGGAATCGGGCGGGCTATCACTGCCGCATTGACGATCTGCGCGCTGGTATTTTACGCGCTGATAACCGGGTTGCCCCCTTCAGTCGTGCGCGCTTCGACAATGGGCTGTGTGGCACTTTTGGGCATAGTGGGACAACGCGATATAGACGGAGGAAACATCCTGGGCATAGCGGGTTTGGGGCTGTTAATCGCTCGACCGCAGGATTTATTCGACGTGGGTTTTCAACTGTCATTTGTAGCCACGGGCGGCATTTTGATCTTTTATCGGCCATTGCGCGATCTGTTACCCCAAAAAAAGGGATGGTACGATACCTGTATCGCTGGACCGCTGGCTGTTTCTCTCGCCGCTCAAGCAACGACCCTTCCCTTTATTGTGGCATATTTTGGGCTGGTATCGGTCATTGGCCTGATTGCTAATTTAATTGTCGTACCGCTCATAGGCGTTGGCGTTGGACTGGGACTCCTGACTGTATTGGCTTTCGCCTGTTGGGAACCCATAGCGACGGTATTAAACGCCGCGAATTGGCTCATTTTGAGCACGGCAATCAAATGTACAGAATTTATGGCCAAGCCAGAGTGGGCTGCCTTTGAAATAGCGCGTCCCTCCTGGGTTATCTTTGCTATTTATCTGGTCCTGCTTCCTCTGATTCACTCTACTGCCAGACGACTTTGGGGTACTTATTGTCTCATAATCGCCCTTGTTCTGGCAAATATCGGGATTTGGAAAAATATCTGGCAAACAGAATCAGCCCTTGAAGTCTATTTTCTCGATGTCGGTCAGGGCGATGCCATTTTTTGCAAATACCCAAATGGGCTAACACTTCTGGTCGATGGTGGTATTCGCACGCAATATACCGACATGGGAGAGCGCGTGATTCTCCCATTTCTCAAAAGTCAGAGTATTGATCATATCGATGTCGTGGTTGGATCTCATCCACATGCCGATCATATTGGTGGCCTGATTTCCATTTTGGAACACCTATCGGTAGGTCATTATCTCGACGCGGGACAGCACGTCGATTCTTTTACGGGCAAACGGCTTCAAGAGGTCGTAAAGACAAAAGGTATCAGATATCATACTGTGGCTGCGGGAGATAGTCTGGTGGGTATTGGCGGTCTGGTCCTCCATCCGACATCGGCTTATGTTTCCAACTCGGGACCGGCACCTGATGGCGTGAATAATGGTTCGGTCGTCATTCGAATCGTCTATCGGGGAACATCGATATTGTTGACCGGAGACATAGAGCACGAGACAGATGGCGACCTGATGCGCTGGGACCATCGTCTGCGCTCAAGCATCCTCAAAGCAGCGCACCACGGCTCGCGCACTTCCTCGACGCCCGAATTTCTCGCGGGTGTCAATCCCAGCATTGTGGCCATATCGTGCGGAAAAAACAATAAGTTCCGACATCCTTCGCCAGAAGTTGTGCAGCGCTTTCACGAGATGGGGATACAAATTTGGAGAACCGATCATTCGGGTGCAATCGCAGTGAGAATAGATCGTGGACACATCGATATCGTGCCGTGGATAAAGAATAATGAACCTTAGGCATTGTTGGGTAAAAACAAAGAAAAAAAGCGATCCAAATAGGATCGCTTTTTTGTAGAGGTGGATGAAGGGTTCTTTCCCATCAGCCTTCGCTGATTGGGGTGCACCAAAATAGGGATGTGGTTTCTTCAGTATATCGGCCAGTACTATAGTATTATCTCCCCCGGTAATACCATAATTTGACCGTCAAAGGCCAACCCAAATTCCTCCTGGACCAATTCAGGGCTGGAAGGTTAGAGCAACCTCCACCCACCTAAATAGAAATACCTGTAACCATATTAAAAATATAAAGATACAGAAAAAATTTCTTTTGAAGCACGCATAGAATATATATAGTGAAAGTCCGCTCGTCAACTACTAAATTGCCCTTTAATGTCGGTTTTTTTTGGGTGATTGAAATAAGGTCTTGAAACTTAAGGACATCGCCAACAAAAAAAATTTTACGGGGTTTTCCCGCACGGATATTCGGGCTGGATGTACGATCCCGCTATTTATGAGATTCTTCCCAAATCCCCATTCGATTGAATTTTTCAACCCGCAATTTTGGAAGATTTTCAACGGGTATTTTGACAATCTCTGCAAGAGCATCTGAAACGGCTTTTTTGAGATTTTGCGCGGCCAACTCAAAGTTGCGATGTGCCCCCCCATAAGGCTCTGGCACAATGCTATCAATGACACCGAGGTCCAGGAGATCTTCAGCCGAGATTTTCATGGCTTCTGCGGCTTCTGTGCGTTTGTCGCGGTTGCGCCAGAGAATGAGTGAACAGGATTCGGGATTGATCACAGAGTACCAGGCATTTTCGAGCATGAGGATTTGGTCACCCACCCCAATGCCGAGTGCTCCCCCACTCGCGCCCTCACCGATAATAGCAACGACAACAGGAACGGGCAACCGTGCCATCTCAAAAAGGTTGCGAGCAATGGCTTCTGATATGCTTCGCTGTTCCGAAGCCAGTCCTGGAAACGCGCCTGGCGTATCGACCATACAAAGCACGGGCCGGCCAAATTTGGCAGCCAATTGCATCAACCTCAGGGCTTTGCGATAACCTTCCGGATGTGGAAGGCCAAAATTGCGCTTGAGATTCTCGCTTGTATTGCGCCCTTTTTGTTGCCCGATAACGACGATGGGTTGGCCTTCAAAATACGCCAACCCCCCGATAATCGCCTGATCATTCCCACTACAGCGATCGCCGTGCAATTCGATAAAATCAGAAGTTATGCGGTCGATATAGTCCAGCGAATAAGGACGCTGAGGGTGGCGCGATAGCTGATACTTTTGCCACCGCGTGAGATTGCGAAAAATCTCGCGTTCGAGTTTCGCGCGGCGTTTCTCGAGAACTTCAATTGCGTCAGTCACATCCAGACCTTCCGCTTTGGCCCGTTCCCGAAGCGCGGCGATTTTCTCCTCCAACTCGGCCAGTGGCTGTTCAAAATCGAGATAAGATCGGTCGCTCATGAATGATCGTCCTTTCAAAGAAGACGAATAGACGAATAGACGAACCCCGCCCAACCACCCAAAATCACTACGAGCTTCGATTCGTTGATGAACTGGCCTGAGAGGCGGCCAGTTGTACACCGTTTCGTTGATTCGTTGATTCGCTGATTCTCATAAAAGTGCGGTCAAAGCCGCTTCAATGCGATCCATGCCCCGGGCAATTTGCTCGGGTGACGCGGCATAGGAAAACCGCAGATACCCCGGCGCGCCAAAACCCGTACCGGGAACGCAGGCGACACGCGCTTCTTCAAGCAGAAAATTGCAAAGTGCAACATCGCTGTCAATGCGCCCGCAAGACGACGACTTGCCAATATATTTAGAGATATCGGGAAAAACATAAAACGCGCCCTGGGGCATATTGCAAGACACGCCCGGCATCTGATTGAGACGAGAAACGATTTGATTGCGTCGTTTAACATAAGCTTTTCGCATCACTTCGACACAATCTTGAGGGCCTGTAAGTGCTTCGATCGCGGCGTATTGGGAAATCGAGCACGTATTTGTAGTCTCCTGAGTCTGGACTTTAATCATCAGATCGATCAAATTCTGGGGACCTGCGCCATACCCCACGCGCCATCCGGTCATCGCATAGGATTTTGATACGCCATTAACCGTCAGCGTTTTATCTGCCAACTCGGGCAACAAAGCCGCAATAGACACATGCTCTGCCTCTTCGTAGAGGAGCTTTTCGTAGATTTCATCGGCAATCACATAAATATTAGCACCCGCAATCACATCGGCCAGTGCATTCAGATTTTCACGGGTATAAACACTTCCCGTCGGATTGCAGGGACTATTTAAAAGCACAAATTTTGTTCGTGGAGTAATAGCATCCTGGAGTTGTCGCGCCGTCATGCAAAAATCCGAGTCTTGCGTAGTCGGCACAATGATCGGATTGCCACCCATTAAGCGCACCTGATCGGCATAGCTCGTCCAATAAGGAGCGGGAATAACGGCTTCGTCCCCCTCCTCTATTAAAACAATAATGGCGTCAAAGATGGTTTGTTTTGCCCCACACGTCACGATAATTTGTGAGGGGTCATAATACAAATTATTGTCGCGCTCAAATTTGTCACATATCGCGAGTTTGAGTTCGGGAATACCCGACGCGGGATTGGTATATCGCGTATGGCCCGCATTAATAGCCCGAATCGCAGCATCTCTTATATGTTCAGGGGTCTCAAAATCGGGTTCACCCGCAACGAGAGAAATGAGATCAACGCCCTGTCGTTTCAGTTCTCCTGCCCTGGCAAAAGCCGAAACCGTCGCAGAAGCCTGGATATTGAGAACGCGCTGTGTAAAAGGAGATTTCATTTGAAGTGTGATCCGCAGATGAACGCAGATAAACGCAGATAAAAAAGAAGGGCTGTGAAGTGTAATAAAGCACCCGCCCAGGGGTGATGTTGGGTGGGGTATTCTTAATTCGTAATTCTATGTCGTGTACTCCGCATTTATGCGGACGTAGTCATAAGTCAAATCACAGGTATAAATGGTAGCCGATGCCTCGCCGATATTCAAATTGATGTCGATATCTATATCGGAAGCACCCAGAGCTTCGATAGCGTGGTCCTGGTCAAAAGGAAGACCACTACCATTATCATAAATGGGGATGCCAGCCATTGAAACGGCTGTGCGATCGGGATCAATAGCAACACCGGCATAACCCGCTGCGCACAAAATTCGCCCCCAGTTGGGATCGCGCCCAAAAACAGCGGTCTTAACGAGATTCGAGTTGGCGACAGACAGCCCCACAGTGCGTGCATCGGCTGCTGTGGGCGCGCCATCAACGCGAACCGTGATAAGTTTGGTCGCACCTTCGCCATCGCGTGCAATTTGTTTGGCCAGACTAATACAGACTGCATTGAGCGCAGCCTGGAAGACCCGAAGGTCTTCGCCCGAAAGTTCGCTCTTCCTCGCCGCGCCATTTGCCAGAGCCAGAACCGTATCATTGGTACTCATATCGCCGTCAACAGTAATACAATTGAAAGATTGTGTTACAGCTTCACAAAGCGCGTTTTGGAGCACCTCAGGGGAAATATCTGCATCTGTAAGCACAAAAGCGAGCATAGTCGCCATATTTGGTGCAATCATACCCGCGCCCTTGGCTATCCCCGCAATGGTAATTTCGCACCCATCTATTTCACATCTCACAGATGCTTTTTTGGGCACAGTATCAGTCGTCATAATCCCCTCTGCGGCATCGTCCCATCCCTCAACACTGAGTTGAGGAATGATATTTCGGATACCCGCTTCAAGGCACGCCATTGGCAAAGGCACACCAATGACCCCCGTCGAATTGACCAGCGCATCTTCTGGTGCAACATCCAACCCACTGCCCACCCATTGCGCCATCTGGCGCGCATCGGCCATGCCCTGATCTCCGGTACACGCATTGGCATTTTTGCTATTGATCACAATGGCTCGCGCCCGTCCATTTTGCAAATGTTCCCTATTGAGATGCACGGGTGCTGCACACACGCGATTTGTCGTAAACATCCCCGCTGCCGAAGCCGCTCGATCAGAGACAATAAGCGCGAGATCTTTGTCATCCCCTTCTTTGAGACCACAATGAAGCCCCGCGGCCACATAACCTTTCGGAGGATAGATGGTATTTTCTATAATGTTCACAAAACACCTCAATTGTAATAATTCGGAATGTCTGTCTCTCTAATCTCAGTACCCAGGTACGCCGGTCTTATCGCCAATCCAATCAATCATGTCACGGAATGCCGGACACTGTTTCGCTATCTCTCGCAAGTCTGCATTTCTGAGAATGGCATTGCTATCCGAATTTTCAAGATAGGCTCGCTTAAGATGCCGCAGAAAGAGTTCCTCAACAATTTTCTTTGGGGGCCTGTTTTGGTTTTGATCCTCAGGAGGCCGCCGCCAACCGCTGGGCCTGTTCCGCATCTTAAGTCGGGATTGAAGTTGACTCGTCGCAGCGAGGAGAAGCACTTCCAAATCGTATTTCAACGCACTGGCATAAAAACGCGCCATGTGGCTATCAACGTCAGCCCTTCTGACCTGCTGTTGTAAATTCTGTTTTACGAGTTGCGTTTGCACATCTTGAAGTTGTTTCAAATTGTCGTGTTTGTAGTCCGTATTCGCGTATTCTCGATTAGGGTAGAGATCCGGTAATCCCACAGCCAGATCGCTTGTATCATACAACAACTTCCTGATCACTCGGGGGCCAATATTTCTGAAATAGTTGGACTTGTTTCCAAGAGATATTAGCTGAATGCGCCGGCCTCCAGTTCGCCGGAGCGGTGAAGGTCGCCCAGGGTTTCGCCGGTAATGTTGTCGAGCATTGGCAAAAGCGTATTACGACTCGCGGGACGATGCCACACGACCTTTGCGTCATATATATCCCGCGCCATCACGGCTACATCACCTATCTCAAAACAGTTGAGCAAGTCCGGGCTATGCGTCGTCACGAGCACCTGGGTGCGCTCAGCCGCTAACTTGATCATTTCTGCCACAATCGGCAACAGGCCGGGATGCAAGCCCAATTCCGGTTCGTCAATCGCCACCAAGAGTGGAGGGTGCGGATCCAATAGGGCAGTCGCCAAGCAAAGGAATCGCAGCATACCGTCCGACAACTCCCACAACTCCATAGAGCGGGACATGCCCTTCTCTCGCACCCTGACGAGCACTTGTGCTGGCGTTCCATACGTGGTATCACAATGAATTTCCTCAAATGCAGGATAGGCTACGCGCAGAAAATCGCGTAACTCTTCTGCTGATGAACGGTAATCATATCGGGTCAGGATTTCGTGTAGCACGGTACCCAAATTGTCGCCGTTAGTCGATAATGCTGTAACCGGTCTGATATCGGCGGCCCTGGTGCGGAGCGCGGAAGACCGTGTTACATCGAAACCCGGATAGAACGCCATGTTTGCCAATAGAACGCGTACCCAGGAGGGAATGGGAAACTCGTTGAAGAATCGGATTTGTGAAAGCAACAACGCAGGCTCCTGTTGTACTGATTGCAGCAGACCGCTTTTTGAGGTGGCTTCCACCGAATCGGACTCGCGGACAGCATCAGGGGAAGATTGTGCTTCATCAAACGGTACCAATTGACGTCGTTTTCTGTCAAATATGCGTCGTTGATCCGGAGTTGCTTCCAGTAATGTGGAGGAATCGCCATATCCTTGCATTGGTTCTCGATACCTGAGAACCTCGTATTGCGGGTACATCTGGCTCTGTGCATCGGCCTGGAGAACGACCTCGTACACCAAGGACTGTCCCTTTTCCAATGGAACAGTATTCCACGGAATCGCCGCGGACTTATGAAAAGTGATCTTCCAAGTCAACCGTCGATTTTCGTTCCCTACTGTAAGAAGAGAGGCTGTCCCCCCTTGCCAACTCATTGCGGCATTTACCGGTACCGTGTTACACCGAGCAATCAGTTCTAAGCAACTAATTAGCGTGCTCTTGCCAACGGCATTCGCCCCTATAACTACTGTTAGCTGTGTGAGATCGGCCTCAAACTCGTCGAGAAGCCGGTAGCCCCCGATCTCGATTTGTGTAATCATGATTTATTACCCTATTTTTACCGGGACATGCCTGTATTTGCTTTCAGTCTTCAGATTCTTGTTTTGCTTCCCCTTCGTGTCCTTCGTGCCCTTCGTGGATATCCATCAAAACAACGCGCGTTTGACATTGCGAACAGCCTGGCGGATTCGGTGTTCATTTTCGACCAGAGAAATGCGTACATATCCCTCGCCCATATCGCCAAAACCAATACCGGGAGAAACCGCGACTTCGGCCTCTTCCATGAGCTTGAGGGAAAAATTCATAGAACCGAGATACCGATACTTTTCTGGAATAGGCGCCCAAACAAACATCGACGCTTTGGGCTTATTGACGGGCCACCCAATGCGATTGAGGCCTTCTACCAGCGTATCCCTGCGGCTCTGATACCTGGCGGCTGATTCCCGCACGCAGTCTTGTGGACCATCAAGCGCGGAAATTGCGGCGACCTGGATGGGGGTAAAAACGCCGTAGTCATAGTAATTTTTGATCACGGAAAGCGCTTTAATCACCTCCGGATTTCCGAGGCAAAACCCCACGCGCCAACCAGCCATATTGTAGGACTTGGACATCGTGTAAAATTCAACCCCCACATCTTTGGCACCCTTAACCTGTAAAAGACTGGGCACCACAGTGTCGTCAAACGCGATATCCGAATACGCCATATCGTGAATAACAATGATATTTTGACGGCGGGCAAAAGCCACGATCTCCTCAAAAAAAGAAATATCGACAGTAGCTGTGGTGGGATTGTGGGGAAAATTAAAAATCATCACTTTGGGTTTGGGCCACAATTCCCGCGGGATCATTTGCAGATCGGGCACAAATTCTTTTTCCGGACGCAATGGCAAGCTGAAAACATTGCCATTGGCAATCGCAACACCATAAAGATGCAGAGGATATGCCGGATTTGGCACAATGGCGAGATCGCCCGGATCGAGAAGCGCGAGACAAATATGCGCCAGTCCCTCTTTCGAGCCAATCGTGACAATCGCTTCTGTTTCCGGATCGAGATCAACGTCAAAACGGCGTTTGTAATGGCGACAAATCGCCCGCCTCAACGCTGGAAGGCCCGCCGATGGCGAATACCCATGCGTCTTGGGGTCGCGAACAACTTCGGTGAGTTTATCAATAATATGTGGCGGTGTCGGCTGGTCGGGATTGCCCATGCCCAGATCAATAATATCAACACCCTTGCGCCGCAGATACATCTTGCGGGCATTGACCTCGTGAAAAACATAGGGCGGCAAGCGTTCAATGCGGCGAGAATTGATTTGCATACAATACTCTTTGAAAAAGGTCACTCAACGACGATGATGCCATCGAGCAGCAATTTATAAGTCAAACTATCGACCAGTGCGGTCCAACTGGCTTCGATAATATTTTCAGATACACCCACAGTACTCCACACGCGCCGCCGGTCAGAAGACTCGATCAGCACCCTTATTTTGGCTGCTGTGCCTTTGGCACTGGATAACACGCGCACTTTGTAGTCTTCCAGGCGCACATCTTTAAGCGTGGGATACATGCTTTCAAGTGCCCGGCGCAAAGCCGAGTCAAGGGCATTAACCGGGCCATTGCCTTCGCCAACCGTGTGGTAGATCTCTCCTTCGATATCTATTTTCACAATAGCTTCTACTTCAGAGCCTTCAGCACTGTTGCGATTGAACGTCCTGTAACTGATGAGCTTGAACGGTCTGCGAATACTACCCAATATCTGGCGGGCAATAATTTCAAACGACGCTTCAGCGGCTTCAAAAACATAGCCCTCGTGTTCGAGTTGCTTAATTCTTTGCAGCAATTTTTGGACCGTTGGATGGCGTTTGTCCAGACCCGGAATCAAATGGTCCAATTTTGCTGCAACAGCCCCGCCGCCCGATTGTTCCGAAAGAAGAAAACGGCGCTGATTGCCCACAGATTCTGCATCGCAGTGTTCATACGCCACGGGTTGTTTGAGCATGGCATCTACGTGAACACCCGCTTTGTGTGCAAAAGCACTCTCGCCCACATAAGGTTGGCGGTGGTCGTGATAGACATTGGCTATCTCGCTGACAAAACGCGATAATTCCATCAGTCTTTTCAGATTTTTCGCGCCAATAGCTGTCTTCCCCAGCTTAAATTCAATATTTGGAATCACTGAACACAGGTTGGCATTGCCACAGCGTTCCCCATATCCATTGATAGTCCCCTGCACATGCGTGGCACCCATTTCGAGTGCGACAATGCTATTGGCCACAGCCATACCCGCGTCATTGTGCGTGTGAATGCCCAAAGGCACATCGAGCCTGGGTTGAATAGCACTGATAATCTCCTGTACCTGATACGGCATTGCGCCGCCATTGGTATCGCACAAGACGAGTATCTCTGCCCCGCCTTCTTGTGCTGTCAACAAAGTTTCCAGCGCGTATTCGGGATCGGCTTTATAACCGTCGAAAAAGTGTTCGGCATCGTAAATAACTTCGCGGCCGTTTTCCTTGAGCCAGGCGCAGGAATCCCTGATAATTTGCAGATTTTCGTCCAGTGTTGCCCGCAAAACATCCGTCACGTGAAGCGTCCAGCTTTTCCCGAAGAGCGTGATAACCTCTGTTCCTGCCTTGAGCAAAGTGGTAAGAGTGGGATCGTCTTCGGGCGGATTGTCAACCCTGCATGTACTGCCAAAAGCGACAATTTTGGTATTGTGAAATTCGAGATCGCGCACGCGGTCAAAAAATTCGAGATCCTTGGGATTCGTTGGATTGGGCCAACCGCCTTCAACATAGTGAATGCCCATCGCATCGAGATGCTGTGCAATCATGGTTTTGTCTTCAGCCGAAAACGAAATACCCTCGGCCTGCGCGCCGTCTCGAAGGGTCGAATCGTAGATTTGTACAAGTTCAGACATGTGATTTCCTCTGGTTTGGGGTCAAAAAAGAGCGGTCATGCAAAACGATCCAACTCCCAAACCAATGGCCTCCGGGCAACGAGTGCCCGGATAATATCTCCTGCCTGTTCGCATGTGAGAATGCATAATAACTCGCAAAAAAGCCCGCGAGATGCGGGCGTAAAAAAGGTTAAAAGCCCGTAACATAGGGAAGTTTATTGGCAACCTCCCGCACCGCATCGCGGCCTTCGAGAAGCATACCCGTCGCATCCCACGCGCCTTCGATAAGTTGGAGCCGATTGCCTTCTGCAATTTGGAGATCGACTTCTATATCGCCAAATGTCAATTTTTTTTCTGTTAAATCAACAGTCATTTCCCGTTGTGGGTCTGCTTCGGCCGCGTCCTGAATTTTGACAATATCCCCGGTCGAAGCCGTCAGACAAGGCACGCCCATAGCCGTGCAATTGCCCAGAAAAATCTCGGCAAAAGATTCGCCTACAATGGCTACAATTCCCCAGCGCATCAGCGCCTGGGGCGCGTGTTCTCTCGAAGACCCACACCCGAAATTGCCATTGGCAATAAGGATGGACGCGCCCTGATAGCGCGGATCATCAAATGGGTGATCGGGATTTGATTTGCGGTCGTCTTCAAACGCGTGCTCACCCAGGCCGTCAAACGTAATAGCGCGAAGATATCGCGCGGGAATAATGCGATCGGTATCGATGTCATTTCCCCGAACGGGAATCGCGCGTCCTTCTACCTGCTGGATTACAGATGAATTCATAAATAACCTTCCTTCACATAGCGCGTACGTCAATAACCTCACCGGCGACGGCCGCGGCTGCAACCATTGCGGGACTCATCAAGAGCGTGCGCCCCGTGGGGCTGCCCTGACGCCCTTTGAAATTGCGATTGCTCGACGACGCGCACACTTCGCGTCCCTGCAATTTGTCGGGATTCATAGCCAAACACATCGAACACCCCGCACCGCGCCATTCAAAGCCCGCATCTTCAAAAACGTGGTGCAAGCCTTCCGCCTCGGCAGTCTTGAGAACGGATTTAGACCCCGGCACGACCAGCGCTTTGACGCCATCGGCCACCTTGTGGCCCTCAACAACTCTGGCAGCTTCTCTGAGATCGGAAATGCGACTATTAGTACACGACCCCACAAAAGCCACGTCAATAGGCATACCAGATATGGCCGTACCCGGTTTCAAGTCCATATAATCATACGCTTCGGCTGCAACATCGCGCTCATCGTCGGGCAAATCCGTCAAAGCCGGTACTTTTTCTGATACAAAAAGTGCCTGCCCTGGCGTGATGCCCCATGTCACAGTAGGCTCAAGGGCAGAGCCATCGAGGTGATAAACATCGTCGTAATCGGCATCGGCATCGGAAGCCATAGAACGCCACCAGGAAACCGCGCGATCAAAGGCTTCGCCCGAAGGTGCATAAGTGCGCCCCTGCAGATAGTCATAAGTCGTCTGATCGGGATTCACATACCCTGCACGCGCGCCGCCTTCAATGGACATATTGCACACCGACATACGCGCTTCCATATCCATAGCTTCAATAGCGGATCCGGCATATTCGTAAGCATAGCCCGTACCGCCTTTTACACCGAGATTGCGAATAATATTGAGAATAACATCTTTGGCATAAACCCCATTGCCCAGCGCACCGGATACTTCAATACGACGCACTTTAAGGGGATCCATCGCCAAACACTGTGTGGCGAGCACATCGCGCACCTGCGAGGTGCCAATACCAAATGCAATAGCACCATAAGCACCGTGCGTTGAAGTGTGACTATCGCCACAAGCAATGGTCATCCCCGGCTGTGTCAGACCCAGTTCGGGACCAATAACGTGGACAATCCCTTGACGCTCGTCGTCCAGACCAAAAAAAGAAAGGCCGAACTGTTGGGCATTTTCTTCGATGGCGATCATCATGTCCTCGGCCATCTCATCGGCAAATGGGCGTGCCACATCGCTTGTGGGCACAATGTGATCAACCGTAGCAAATGTGCGTTCTGGATACGCAATGGCGAGACCGCGCTCTCTGAGCATATCAAAAGCCTGCGGACTGGTAACCTCGTGAACGAGATGCAAGCCGATAAACAACTGCGTCTGTCCCGAAGGCAGCGTTCGCACCGCATGCGCATCCCAAACTTTGTGAAATAAACTTTGACCCATCTATAACCTCTATTCTTAAAACCCTTTGGAACCACAGACGTGCAGACACGAGGCACTGCTCTTGCATTTCATCTGTGCCCATCTGCGTCCATCTGCGGATACTAAACGGTTGGTTCTCGCTCCTTGTGATTATCCTGCTGAATCGCCAGGCGATTGAGAGCATCGAGAAAAGCTTTGGCACTGGCTTCGATAATATCGGTTGAAACGCCGCGTCCCCTGGTCAGGCGTCCATTGCACGACACATTGACCGTGACTTCTCCCATCGCTTCGGCACCTCCGGTAACGCCGCGGATAGTATATTCTTCCACTTTTGTATTTGTATTATCTGTGGCTTTTTTGATCGCCCGATACGTTGCATCTACCGGTCCGTCGCCCCAGGCAGATTCCTGGACGTGGTTTTTACCGTCAATACCAATGCGAACCGTCGCAGAGGGAACCGTGCCAGTACCACTCACAGTATGCAAATAGTCCAGCGCGAAACGCATGGGAAAGTCTCGAATTTCATCTTCCACAATAGCCATGAGATCTTCGTCATAAACTTCCTTCTTCTTATCGGCAACTTTGACAAAACGCTCATAAGCGATGTTTAATTCATCCTGATTGAGATGATAACCGAGCTCTTCCAGACGATGGCGCAATGCGTGGCGACCAGAACGCGCCGTAAGCACAATGCTCGATTCTTCCCAGCCCACAGACCTGGGATCGATAATTTCGAAATTTTCGCGGTCTTTGAGCACCCCGTCCTGATGGATACCAGAACTATGAGCAAAGGCATTGGCTCCCACAATAGGTTTATTGGGCGGAACGACAATACCCATAAGGCGGCTGACCAGACGGCTCGTATTTACGATCTCGCGCGTCTTGATATCCGTATAGAGATCGAAATAATCCCCGCGCGTCTTGACGGCCATAACCACTTCTTCAAGCGAAGTATTGCCCGCGCGTTCACCCAATCCATTAACCGTGCATTCGACCTGACGGGCGCCATTTCTGAGTGCTTCGAGAGCATTGATAGTCGCCATGCCCAAATCGTCGTGGCAGTGGACACTGATAATGGCACGATCGACATTGGGCACTTTCTCGCAAATATTGCGGATAATACGGCCAAACTGATCGGGAACTGCGTAGCCCACAGTATCGGGAATATTGATAGTTGTCGCACCCGCTTCAATGGTAGCTTCGATCACGTCGAGGAGGTATTGCGGATCTGTACGCGCAGCATCCATCGGCGAAAATTCCACATCGTCGCAATGCGACTTAGCTCTTGCAACCGCATCAACAGCCATTTGCAGGACTTGAGCGGGCGTTTTGCCAACCATGGAAATATGGAGCGGCGATGTACCAATAAACGTGTGTATGCGCGGTCTTGGCGCGTCTTTCAGGGCTTCACCTGCGCGGTCAATATCTTCGAAAATTGCGCGAGACAGACCGCAAATAACAGGCCCTTCGACCTCGTGTGCAATGCGCTGCACCGCATTAAAATCCTGATCGGACGATACGGGAAATCCGGCTTCGATAACATCGACATTGAGACGCGCGAGTTGATGGGCAATCTCAACCTTTTCGCGCAACGCGAGCGAAGCCCCCGGCGTCTGTTCCGCGTCTCTCAAAGTAGTATCAAAAATAATGACGCGGTCTTTATTTTTTGCGTTTGACATTGTTATCCCTTAAAACATGCCAGAATCGGAGTGGAAATGGGCAGATGGAACGCTCTGGCGGTCTTTCCCCATCTGCCAAACGAGAGCGAGTTCTTCGGTAAGATCACCGAGATCGGGATCCATCTGCATCACCTCCTTATTGCGTAGCAGAATCTCGCAACAGGGCAACCGTGCCTGTGCGCGCGATTTCTTCGATGCCAAAAGAACTGAGCATGCCAATGATAGCCTGGATTTTATCATTTTTGCCTGTAACCTCTATGGTCATCGATCTGGGACATACATCGACGATATTTGAGCGAAACACTTCGGCAATTTGGATAATTTCTGCACGCGTTGTTGTATCGGCTTTGACCTTGATCAACATAAGTTCGCGCTCGACAAATGCGCCCTGCGTAATATCGATTACGCGAATGACATCAATGAGGCGATCCAATTGCTTGACCACTTGCTCGAGTACGCTATCGTCGCCACCGACAACAATGGTCATGCGAGAAATACTCGGGTCTTCTGTCTCGCCAACGGACAGACTATCAATATTGAATCCGCGACTGGAAAAAAGGCCCGCAACGCGACACAGAACGCCAAAATGATTTTCGACCAGGGCACTTATCGTGTGTTTTTGAGTCATTAAACATTTCCCGAATACATGAAGTGAAAACGACCTATGAGTAAATCACAGGCTCTGTCCTTTTATGGGTGTTGTCGCAAGAGTTGGGGAAAGAGCCTGAACTAATGAGTGAGAATAGATAGAAAAAGGCTCACGAGCAGGAGAAGGTGCAGAACGAGCAGAACTCGCCCTGCAATAGAAAGGCGCAAAGAACGGATACGCAGTTGTACACCGTCTCGCATTGTGGAAATCGCCAATATAGAAATTGAGCGCATAATAGAAGACTTGGAAAAAGAAGTAATAATGTATCTTAGATTGAATAACTTACGCAATCTCAGTGGAATATGTCAAGAAAAAATATTATTTAGTTGTCGGTTGTCAGTTGTCAGTTGTCAGTCCACCCAGCCCCTGAGTAGCCAGTTATCAGTCCGCCCTACTCCCAATTCTTAATTTTTAATTTTTAATTCACCTATATCACAAAGTCCCGCCGCACCCCGCGCATATCCATCTCAAATTCAATATCGACCACTGGCGGCCGGGTAAAGTGCCAGCGGAAACCGAGCCGTCGGGCTGGCCCAATGCGATTGAACAAAATATCCTCTACCAGCCCGTCCAGAGAATGCACCGTGTACACATCCACAGCATTGATCAACTCCCATGATCCACCCAGGCCGAACAGACGCTCGACCATTACATCCACCACATAACTAACCTTCTCCCGCATGGCTTCTGCACTGGTATCCCCACTGCGGACAATACCCTGCTCCACAAGTACCCCCTCGCGCAATTCCCCTGCCCCAGCGATCACCAGAGTCCGCGGTGCATCAGTCGCTGCTGGTACCGTATAGGAAAATGCGTGCAACACCGGCTCCCCGGGCGGATCGAACAGCGGTGCCACATTGGTACGCGCCACTGGATTCAATTCCCCCACGTACAGGTCCCATGCTTTGAGCACCCGACAATAATCCCGATTGAAAGCGATAAATCCCGCCATAGTAAAAGGCGCGGGCGAACGCAACTCCATGCCGCACAATGCCTGTCGATCTCGCCCGACCTCCCTCAAATGCGCCTCAACCCGTTCAAAACCCTGCCGCCAGGGCAGATCCTGTTCCAGTGTCACATGGACAATCTCCCAGCCGGGATCGGCAATAACGCCGCAGGAATAGGGGTCAATACCCTTGAGAAAGTGGTAGTGTCCTTCGGACTTGGCAATCAACATAATAACTCTCTGTACAATTACAACTAATCGCAAACTATCTACCCCCTCACCCCAACCCGATAAATTTGAGAAACGTCTTTTTTCCACCCGTCTCTTTTCGCGCATTCCACGCTTCAAGTCTGGCATAATAGGGTTCTTCTTCCCACGTCTCCCACTTTGCAATAGCCTTAATTTCACCCAATGGCGTGTACCCGTCGAGTTCATACGGGCAATCGGTAGATTGGCTAATGCTGAGCAACTCGATATCGCCCTCTTCGTCAAACTCGAGATCAAATGGATATCTTCGGCAAGTCACCGGGCGATAATCGTAGATAGTACACAAATCATCTTCACCCAGATATTGGCATCCGCTCTCGGTTCTACGCAATCCCATAATGCGCTGACCAGACCTCAAACGTATCCAGCCGGGCTGATCCTCGCCCCATTCAATCTCACTCGGCTTATAAAAATCGACAACATCACAAGCCGCCTGATCTGTGCCCTCAATAATGCGGCGCACATCTTCGTCGGTAACCAGAACAATGGGATCTCGGCAGCAATTTCCACAGCGAGTGCAGCGAAACTTGAGCAAGTGTTTCCACTCTTGCGCCATATCGTCTCCAAATAGTTATACGGCCTTTTGTTCCAACCAGTCCTTCGTAATTTCAAGACCAAAACCGGGAGCATTGCTCGGAATGAGATAACCGTCTTTGATCACAGGGGTTCCCGGCAGCGCGACGCGTTCTTCGAGCGGAACGCCCGGAGGCGATACCCCTTCGGAACGCTCGCCCCACTGTATCGCCGGCATAGCATAAGAAAGGTGCTGACCGTAGGGGTAATTCATGCCCGCGTGGCTGATAACCGTTAGCCCATGCGCCTCGGCAATATGGCATATTCGCATCAAGGCCGTCACACCACCTGCCCACTGAATATCGGGCTGCAAAATATCGACAAGCCCCTGGCTCGCGGCTGTGGCAAAGGGATGGATGGTGTACCAGTGTTCGCCCGTTGCGAGAATTTGCCCGGGGACGCGCTGACGCACTTTCGCATAGCTTTCCATATCTTCGGGCAGCACGTAATCTTCAAGCCACTTGAGACGATATGGTTTTAATGCTTCGACAAGGCGAACCGTGTACTCGACATTGAGCGACATCCACGCATCGAGCATGAGTTCCACATCATCGCCAATCTGCTCGCGCGTTTTTGCAACGAGTTCTGCAGTCTTATTTATGCCCTCAATACCGGACTCCGGTCCATATCGCGCAAAGAGCTTGACCGCCTTGAAACCCAGTTCGAGAAACCATTCAATGCTATTTTCCGTACCATAAGATATATCTGTATTGCTGGCATAACAGAAAATTTTGTCTTTTTGAGGACCGCCCAAAAGCTCGTAAACAGGACGCTGCAAAATTTTTCCCTTTAAGTCCCACAGGGCATTATCCACAGCACTGATGGCATAGCTGGACAAACCCGCCGTATGATAAGGCGAAGAAGCGCGGCGCATCATGTCCCATAACTTTTCAGTCGCCATGCAATTTTGCCCTTCGAGCAAAGGAGCAAAATGATCGTTGATAATACTGAGCACTGGACCGCTATTGATAGTGAAACCAATCCCCCATGTGCCGTCTTGCGCGGTCACGACACAGGCTGCGCGGGTCCAATTTGAACCCCACCCTGATCTTTTAAATTCGGGATATCGCGCCATAGGACTGATAAAACCATCTGTGGGCAACTTCGGGACGCGAGGTTCTGTTTTTTGAGCGGGAGAAATATCGACGGCAACTGCGCGAATATCTTTGATTTTCATAATTATTCCTCTTAAAAAGCAATGGCGTATCCGTCTCGTCTGGGATCTGAACCGCCCATCAGAGTACCGGTCTCGGGATTGATCTGAATGGCCTGTGCATTTCCCGGCCCACCCCAATTTGAGAGATAGCGAAGGTCGTGACCTTTCCGAGCCAGAGCTTCGCACTCAATTGTAGGAAAACGGCTTTCGAGTTGAAGCACATCTTCGCAGGTATGGGGAACCGTGGATTCCATAGGATTTTGCAGAGAACGCCAGCGGGGGGCTTCAACAGCCTCTTGAGGTGTCATGCCAAAATCCAGAATATGTGTCACCAGTTGCAAATTGGTCTGCACCTGTGTATCTGCGCCCGGCGTGCCGCATATCAGAACGGGTTTACCGTCTTTCGCGACAATAACGGGATTCATAGTGTGGCGAACCCGCTTACCTGGCATCAGACAATTGGGATGATCTTTTTCCAGATGCCAGTACGTCATGCGATTGTTGAGAAGAATACCCGTATCCCCCGCAATAAGACTTGACCCCCAGCCAGATTGAATACTCTGCAATTGACAAACCGCGTTGCCCTCGCCGTCAGCTACGCAGAAACAGGTGGTATCCTCGACCGATTCCGGGATACCGGGCGAAACATGAATAGCAGCGCGTTCGAGATCGATGCACGAGGCGCGCTCTTTTGCATAATCTTTTGAGAGAAGTCCATCAATTGGCACATCGACCCAATCTGGATCGGCCACGTATTTTTCTCGGTCTGCAAAAGCGAGTTTTTTGGCTTCAACCATAAGGTGGATACTCTCGGCAGTATTGCAGCCCAGTGCCCGAAGATCGAAATTTTCGACAATATTGAGTTCTTGAAGTAAAATATGCCCGCTCGAATTGGGCGGCGCTTCATATACGGTATAACCTTTGTAGGTCACGGCAATGGGATCGCCAATGCGGGCGCAATGGTTTTTCAAATCGGCTTCGGTGAGCAACCCACCTCGCGACTGGCTAAATGCAACAAGTGCCCGGGCTATTTCACCCGTGCGATAGGCGTCGCGTCCCTCTGCGGCGATTTTCCGCAAGGTCTTACCCAGGTCTTTCTGATAGACGATATCTCCGGGACCGAATGGCTGACCATCATTTGTGAAGACCGCCCGCGTATATGGATCAGATGCAAAGCGTTTTGTTTCCCCCCGCAAGCTACCCGCCAATTTGTGACTGAGCGGAAAGCCGTCTTCGCAAAAGGCGATTGCCGGCGCAAAAATATCTTCGAGCGGGCGCGTGCCAAAGTGCTCGTGAGCAACAAGCCAGCCGTCAACAAGACCGGGAATGGAAACGCTCAGAATACCTTTCATCGGGATACCACCGCGTTTGAGATAAAATTCCCGGGTCGCACCCGTTGGGGCTGCGCCAGTGGCATTGATGGCAGATACTGTGCCCGTCTTAGCTGAATAGACCAGGATAAAACCATCGCCACCTGCGCCTGAAGATTGCGGTTCAACCACGCCGAGCGCAGCGGCCGTGGCAATAGCCGCATCAATGGCATTACCACCCGCCATCATAACCTGAATACCTGCTTGAGAAGCGAGATGGTGTCCCGATGTGACCACGCCATTTCTGCCCATAATGGACGGCCTAAAGGCGGGATAGGCAATTGCATGAGGAGAAGACATTATATGCTCCTGAGACGGTTTTTTGATAAAAAGTGATAAAAGTGTTTTGTTAATTTCTCTCTAACGCCCGCGCCCGTATTCTTAGATACACCTTGACAAAATGCCCTGAGGCCACTAATTTTCGGCTTTCTGTTTTCAGTACTGATATTACACACGGGCGCATTAAAATGCGTAATATCAGTTCCTCCCTTATTCCCAATTTCGTCTCCAATGGCAACTATTCTTCTTCTCGCAGACGAAGCCTACGGCGCGCGTCTCAAATCAGACCTCGAATATATCGGGCATCAAGTTGAACACGTGATCCTGAGGGGACGGAGCAATTTGCCTCCCATACCCGCCAACAGCATTGACTTGACCATCATTGACCCCGAATCCTCCCTCGACCGCCTCTCACAGGCCATTGCGCACCTTCAACAACAGCACCCTGCCAACGACTGTTCCCTGCTCGTCATCACCGATGAAATGACCGCACTCAACCTCGATTTTTCACTCGGCATTTCAGATTTTATCATCAAGCCCTATAGCCTGCGCGAGTTCGAAGCGCGCCTGCGTCTGGCCCTTTGGAACGACGACCATACCCCCGACGACCACACCCTTAAAATAGACGACCTCGTCATCAATATGGCGCGCTACGAAGTGCGCGTCAAGGGCAGCGTTGTCGAACTCACACTCAAAGAATACGAACTACTCAAACATCTGGTCACCCACGAGGCTCGCGTATTTACCCGGTCGGACCTGCTCGACAGCATCTGGGGCTATGACTATTACGGCGGCATGCGCACCGTTGACGTCCACATTCGCCGCCTGCGCTCCAAACTCGGCGAATCGGGCAAAGCCATTACCACAGTGCGCGGTGTCGGCTACAAATTTGATCCACCCTGATAATCAAAAATAGCACCTGACACACCACAAACCCCAGAAGCACGCTCCTGGGGTTTTCTGGTTCATATCAAATCTGCATACATAATAGAAATATCTGCTGTGCGGTAAATCTCATTTTTTATACGGATAACGCGCCCTGCTGCGTAGTGATCCACTGATAACGAACCGGTTTGTACAATTTCTCCAATTTCTGATCAGCGGTGGCCCGCTTGAGCCAGATATTGAGTTGGGTCTTGTGAACTTGCAATGCTTCAGCTAATTCATCAGGAGTCTTTGAGACATCTTTACACAGGATCTGAGCTTTTGAGAGAAATAGATCATAGAATCCAATATCCTCGACTGAAGAGTATGTCTTAGCATCCTCCTTAACAACTTGGACGAACTGATCTGATTTCGTCAGCGTCATTTGTTGTGGGGATTTTTCTTTACGACCTGTCGTAAACAGTGCTTTGAGATCAACGTTCCCGATATTCTTCGGTACCCATGTTGCACCAGTCCTGACGATAGCTGCATTTCCGATTCTTTTTTCGTTAGTCCTTTTTACCCAAAGCGGTACCCATTGCTTCTTGAGATTTTCCATCGCGCCGCTCCAAGTACCGCCCCTTGTACCGGAGTGAACCACCAGAGCTGCATCAGAAAGGCAATAAATGTACTTGTTACGCTGCATGGCATGGCCCACGTTGAACCCAGCTTCGGGATAAAAAGTCGAAATAAGTACAAGATTATTTGCCATCAAGTGTTTGCGATACTTGACACCTGAGCAGGCTTTCATAAGGCTATCCGCAAGCACACCAATCACAGTGCCTTCTTCTTCAAGTGCTCCAAGCATAGATGCCTCATCAACCCCTCTCGCACCTCCCGAAACAACCGAATAACCAGTGTCCGCAGCCAGGGCACCCAGATCACGACTATATGCCAAATCCTCTTCCGTTGCATTGCGAGAGCCTATGACTGCCAAGCCACCGCTATCGAGTAAGGCTCTGTTACCGCAACCAAACACGACGGCAGGTGAGTCAATCCCCAGACGTTGCTTGAATCGCATCGGGTAATCTGGATCCGATCTTGTCATAACCCATAGACCCGCACGGAACCATTTCTCCAAGGCCAGCGCAAGTGCTGAACCGCGATGCATCAGGCCCTCGATACGCTCCATGGTAATCGTCTTGTCTGACCACCCATTTAAGAGTTCATCAAGTCGCCCGGTCATCAGGTCCTCTGGGGTCAGTGACTGCTTCCTAAGCCACCATGTAAAACGCCCCCATTCTTTCATCGTCAACGGTTTAACCGCCTCATTTTTCGCTTTGGAAAAATGCGCCGTCAACAATAAAATCGCCTGTGTATTATGTGATACCGACATTTAATCCCCCGCACTCGTCGAGGCTAATGCCACCGGAAAGACCGGCCCACTTCCCGCCTGCCGCAACAAGGCAGCAAGTACGGTGACCGTCCATCCAGAATCTATTATATCATCCACCAGTAGCACAGGTGTTTCAGGAATATTTCCCGAAATTTCGAACACGCCATCCAGATTTTGGCATTGATGGAAACGGTTCTGCTGGTTCTTTTGCGGTTCGTTATTCTTTATTTTATGAATGGCGTCCACAAAAGGCAATTGCAATTGGATTGCGAGTCGCTGTGCAAAGTCCGGCACCAGCGTACGATGGCTGATAGAAGGAACACAGGTCACCCATTTCGGGGCGGGATCTGGTTGCCATCGTTGCTTGATCATCTCAGCCATAGCTTCCACCAACGCATCCCGAAAGCGACCTGCATGCTTATCAGTGGACACCAGTTGACCCCAACCAGCATCACCCCATCGCGATAATATCCGTCCTTCCAATGCCTGAAGTTCAGGCCGTAGATTGCCTCGAAAGCCATATATGGGAAACGCACCAGTAGCGACCTGTCTATTCGGTTTGAAGGGCATTTCCGCCTGCCTCAAAAACCGAGTTGCATCAATGATAAGGGAGTGTTCCGTATCTATATCCACAACTGGTCCACCCAGACAAACAGCACACCGACCACACGCATCGCTTTCTGGATCATCAAGGGCATTTCTCAAATAGGCCATGAGACAAACATCCGTGTCGATATAATCTTGAACCTCTTGCCACTCGATTTCTCTTTGCTGTGTCAAACGTTCAATTCGCGCGTGGTCCATACGGTATAGAACAGGTGTCCGACGCCACCTGCTACCCTGATTGATTACAGGAGATGGGTTCTCAACACTGAGAATTTTTAAGACTTTTTCAATTTGTCCATGCCTCAAATTGAGATACTGTTGAAGTTGAAATATAGATAATTCATCGTGGTCGGCCAGCACATCCAGGATTCTGTTCACGTCTTGCTCATCAGGGAACGCGCTACTGCGGAAGTACTCGTGGATATCTTCGTCCTCCCGGCCCGCCAGCAACACACCATAAGCATTGTCGATTGCTCTTCCGGCTCGACCGACCTGTTGGTAATAGGCCACCACTGAACCGGGAGCCTGGTAATGAATGACAAAGCTAAGGTCAGGCTTGTCGTAACCCATGCCTAATGCAGTAGTCGCTACCAGCACCTTTATCTTATTTCTCAACAGCAGGTCTTCGAGATGTTGTCGGTACTCGTTGCTGTCCTCGAAGTCTTCATGCTGGACATAGCTATAGTAGGCGTACGCCTCTATCCCCTGCTGCTTTAGCCAGTCTGCCACCTGTTCAGCGTCCCGAATCGTCAGCACATAGACGATCCCGGTACCCGGTAATTCTGGAATATGTTGTGCCAGCCAAGCCAGCCGAGACGCCTGATCGGGTAATCGAAGTGTTTGCAGCGCCAGACTATCCCGAACCAGTGTACCGCGCTGAATCTCGATATCGCTGAGTTGTGTCTTTACGTCCTCAATCACCCGGTCATTGGCGGTGGCAGTTGTGCCCAGTACCGGCATATTCGGCGGCATTTGTTGTAACACATTGATCAGTCGTTGATAATCCGGGCGAAAGTCGTGGCCCCAGTCAGAAATGCAATGTACTTCATCAACTACGAACAAACCAACGCGATCAGCTACCGGTATCAAAACTTCTTCGACAAATGTCTCGTTCGCGAGACGTTCAGGCGAAATCAGAATGGCATCAACCTGATCGGCTAACATGGCATGGCTGATCTCTGGCCAGTTATCCTGGTTTGTGGAATTGATCGTCTCTGCACGAATACCAAGTCGATTGGCCGCTTCAATTTGATTGCGCATCAGCGCAAGAAGTGGGGACACAATCACTGTTACTCCGCTCCCTTGATCACGTAATATGCGCGTGCCAATGAAGTAAACCGAGCTTTTGCCCCAGCCAGTGCGCTGTACCACCATCAACTTGCGGCGGTAGTTGACCAGCGCGTCAATAGCTTCCCATTGACCCGTTCGAAAACGGGCGTTGGGATCACCGACAGCACGTCTCAATAAGACTTCGGCTTGATATTTTTGCATTCTAATCCTATCTCTTGGGACATGCACAGGAGTACATCCCTACACTCACACCTCTTGCCTCTTACTTTACAACCGGTGTGCGACTACGATAGCCGTTCACATGTGGTTGCTTTTGGCTCGTCTCTTGTTCCTGTGCCCAGGCTCGCAACGGAACATCATCCCAATTCTTTGTCAGCCAGTATTGCGACGAAGGGTGAAAATCCGGTTCTGGTCCCAGCGGGTCTTTTCCCGATGCCAGCGCGCCCAACAACTGACGCCTAATTGGCGAACTCCGTTCAATGAGCGCGGCATCCTGCTCAATATAATCAGTTGGACGAAGCCACCGATAATTATACCCCACATGCATAATCTTCCGCGTTTTTCTCGACAAATTGGGCCCCACGCAGTGCCAAACAGCGGTTCGCCACAACACCGCAGAACCAGCCCGCAACTTAAGCTCGACCGCCTCTTCTGGATTGACCTCGCGTCCCATTTCCCGCAACTCTTCGGGCTTGCGCTTGTGACTACCCGGCACCAACCACAGATTGCCACAATTGGATTCGGTCATATCGTAAAGCACATAAAAAACCTTAATCTCCATAAACGGGAGACGTCCATCCAGCGAAGGACCCAGAAACAGCATATCGCTCGCCAAATCGGGATGCCATGCCACATTGCGGTACCCAACCTCCTGATCTTCGCCCTTGCCAATGCCAACATCGCCTGCTTTCAAACCCTCGGGATACGGTGGTCGATAGTCCAGATGCGTGGTTCGGATCTGAATATTCCAGCCAATCGCATCCACCACCAGAGGCAACATGCGCGGATGATCAACCAAATCGAGAAAAGCCTCGTGCTGCGACAGGACATTGCGCACGGCAAAAGGATCATCAGGTCCCAGACCCTCGGCCTCTCGAACCCGCTCTGCCACCTCATCAATAGCCAGCAAAAGCCGATTCACTTCGTCCTGAGTAAAGAAATCCTCAAGAATAACAAATCCCTTCTCATCAAAATCTCTCTCTTGCTGCTCTGTCATCGCAAGAGCCATAAATACCTCCTTTAGCCTGCAAGTATCAGCTATGCCAATTATTGAAGCTCTGGATCTGCATTCGCACTTCGTTCTATCAAATACTCACTTGAGGGTGATTTTATCAAAACTGCGCTATCCCGCCATTGCAAATATAAATCAGGTGGGATATTTTGATGAATACCTTCAATCGATTCTATAGGTGGTCTGATGGGAATTATATACTAAACGGCCGGTGAGGCCATTAGTATATTTCCTGCTTCGTCGTGTTTAGCCACTATATTAGCTGGTCTTACATTCACTCCACAGGCGTTCACTTGTCTTACAGATGAAGACAAGTCAATTTCGGTCACTCCAACCGTATTGTGCTGAACATTTATTGCTGCGTTCACGTCTCGGTCATGGTATGCACCACACTCCGGGCACTCCCAATTACGGATATGCAATGGAAGACCACCAAGGACATGCCCACATACATGACACGTTTTACTACTCGGATAGTATGCATTGAGTTTCTTTACTCTTCGTCCATACCACTTGCCTTTGTATTCCAACATGCGTACAAACTCCGACCAGGACACATCACCGATCAGTCGGGCAAGTCGTCGGTTTTTCATCATATTTCTTACACGTAATGTCTCTACACCGATAGCTTGGCTCTCACGTATCAGGCGTGTTGATAACTTGTGTAAAAAATATCTCCGACTATCCGTAATCTTTGCATATATGCGAGCAACATTACGTCTTGCTTTTTCCCTATTTTTCGATCCCTTTTTTCGCCGGGACAACGTACGTTGCGCTCTACGTAGCTGCTTAAAGTGTTTATCAAAAAAGCGCGGATTATCTACCTTCTCACCACTGCTCAATATCGTATGGTAGGTTAATCCCAAGTCTATACCTATTTTGGTATCAATGGGATCCAGTTGCTTAATAGGCTCTATGACGCCGATACTCACAAAATACCTTCCCAAGCGGTCTTTCGTTACTGTCATATTACGTAATTCACAGGCTTCTGATAGTTTCTTATGAAATCGTACCTTTATATCCCCATCTATCTTTTGTAACTTTACACCGCGTTCTGTCACCTTACACCGTGTCCGGTCATAACGGATACTCTGCTTATTACTCTTACTCTTAAAACGAGGCTTTCTGCTCTGCTTATTAAAAAACCGCTCATAACTATCCTTCAAAATACGTAACGACTCTTGTAACGCCCCCGCAGATACCTCATTCAACCATCCCTTATCCGGCTCTTTTTTTATCGCTGTCAATTCTTTTATCAATTCTTCATGACTCACACTACGTCCCAACTCTTTATATGATTTTTCTTTCCGCTCCAAACCGTGATTATACACATACCGGACGCACCCAAATGTCTTACTTAACATCTGTACCTGATACTTATTCGGATACAAACGATACTTATAGCCGCGCTGCACTCTCACTACACTCATCTTCTATGACCTCAAAAATTAACAACAAAAATACACACTAAACCCCAGCCCTTTTGTATATAAGTCTCTTTGTTTTGTACAATCTCTGAAGCATATTATCCGTTTTTGTGAGAGCTGGACTCATAGCAGTTGCTTTTGTTAAAGTATGTGCAAATAATCTACCCGGTGAAGTGCGCTTCGTTTCTCCAAAACCATAATTAACCAGTAAATGCACTGCAAAAATCTCTGCTAATAAAGGGGGAATCGCATTTCCTATCTGCTTGATCCTCTCTGAAGTATTTCCTTGAAATCTGAACCAATCGGGAAATGTTTGTATTCGAGCGCATTCACGCAAAGTTAATGGGCGATTGTCTTCTGGATGTATAAATTCTCTTATAGCAGCACCTGTGATAGTTAAACTCGGTTCGTCAAAAATCAATCGCTTAATTCCCGATGGCGCACCTCCTCGTCTTTCCGTGGGTGTTCCATCCATAACACGTCGATTGGCTCTTCTTCTAAATGATTCATGATGAAGCGATTCTGGCAGATCCTTCATCGATTGCCCCGGTTTTAAATTTTTAATTCTCTCAAGTTGGACACCCTCAATTTTGGGTGTAAAGTGATCATATAATTTTTTATTTCCATCACGCAGTTGTTCTTCCCACTCATTTTTGGGCTTGTTGCTGTAACAGATAGGACTGCTCTTATCCAGTGTCGGATTGGGAAGCTCTCCAATCGTATGTCTAAGTGTAACATCGGCATTCTTAAAAATGCGACCATACACAGGCACAATTGGTTCTGGCAAATTAAATTCCATACCCCGGCTATTTCCAATAACGAAAGTTCTCTTTCGTCTTTGTGGTATCCCGTATTCCTGTGCATAAATTTTATCAATTCTTATCGAATATCCCAATTTGATAAAGGCTCTTGCTGCTTCATAGACATATATACCACCTTTAGCCGTAAGCAGACCCTCAACATTTTCCATAATAAACCATTTGGGACGTAAGATGGCTAAGGCGTTGACGTAATGCTTCAATAATCCATTTCTTGGATCGTCCCAAAACCGCATACCCGCTGTGCTAAAGCCCTGACATGGAGGTCCACCAATAAGAATATCCAACTCACCCGTTTTTAACTTCAAATTTTTAAGAAGTTTTTCAAAATCACAAGATATAATGTCCCCCATTTCACATTGGGTATCAGGAAAGTTATGTCTGTAAGTTTCCACAGCATTTTCGTTTATATCTATTGCGTAGAGAATATTATAACCAGCGCGTTTGAATCCCAAAGAGCAACCGCCTGCGCCTGCAAAGAGACTAATAGCTAAAGGCTTGGCATCCATATTCTATTTCTCTGACTTAAAATTGAGAATAATACAGAAGAATATTTCAAATCGAATATACTCATCACCTGCGAATAATTCAAGACACAACTGATTCAAAAATCTCTCAAACCCAAATAACCCTAAACCACTTTATTTTTTAACATTGAGAATTATATTGTCACACCGGCGAACACCTCGTATTTCTCAACCCATCGCGTCGGATGTCCTTCAAGGGAGAATGCTATGCCAGATACAATTGTGGGTCGCGTTTCCGATATCATTGGTGGAACGCCGATGGTTCGGTTAGAAAACTTGTCGCCTGCGGGGGGCGCTACCATTCTGGCCAAAATGGAATATCTCAATCCGGGTGGCAGCGTAAAAGACCGCATTGCGCTGAGTATGATCCGAGATGCAGAAAAAGTCGGAACACTCAACCCCGGCATGACCATTGTAGAGGCGACCAGTGGAAATACCGGAATCGGCTTGGCAATGTTGTGTGCCAAACTCAAATATCGGCTGGTATTGACAATGCCTGAAACAATGAGTTTTGAACGACGGGCACTGGTAACCAGGTACGGAGCCGAAGTGGTCATCACACCCGGCGCAGGCGATATGGATGGCGCAAAACAGCGGGCGCAGGAGATCGTAAAAAAGAATGCAAATTGTATCGAATTAAAGCAGTTCGACAATCCGGCCAATCCGGAGGCACATCGACAGACCACGGGACCAGAAATTGTGAAAGCAACAGGGGGAAAGGTAACGGCTTTTGTGTCGGGAGTAGGGACAGGGGGGACAATTACGGGAGTGGGCGAGGTCCTCAAAGCAGAAGTGCCAGATGCAAAAGTGATAGCTGTTGAGCCTGCGGGGTCGGCTGTATTGAGTGATAAAAGCCGGGGACCTCACGCGATCGAGGGAATTGGCGCGGGATTTATTCCATCGATTTTAAATTGCAATATACTGGATGAAGTAATCACAATAGAGGATCGCGAGGCATTTGACATGACGGAAACTCTGGCGCGAGAAGAGGCACTATTGGTCGGAATATCTTCGGGGGCAAATGTATTGGCAGCCCGGCGCGTGGCGCAGAGACTTTCGAGCGATGACGTAGTCGTCACAGTACTGTGTGATACGGGAACCCGATATTTCAGTATTGAAGAATATTTTCGGCGCGACGAAGTGCAAAATGTAAATGCGCTTCTATAGGAAAATAAAGGTATGAATCTGAGCGGGAAAGAGCGATCATTTGAAGCGCAATTTCGCAAAAAACTCTCTATCTGGCCCAAAGAAAGTCCCTGGCCAGGCATTGGGATATGTGTAATCTTGTCGTGGGCAGCAATATATTTAAACACATTGCCTTTTCCGCCGTTTACACTGTCTTCGGGCCAGCATCCTTTGAGCGCAGTATTACTGGCATTGTTGTTGGGCATGCTGTTGTGCAATGTGATGCCGTCAACAGCAAAATTAAAGCCCGGCATAGATACAGTGGTGCAAAAGTGGCTACCCGTTGGAATTGTGCTCCTGGGTGCGCGGTTGGATTTTTACGACTTGATTCGCGTCGCAGTGCAGGTCCTGATTGGGGCGGCCGTGTTGATTGCAATAATTGTTGTATTGACCCATCTCATGTCGCGCTGGTTTAACATCGAAAAAAAAATGGGACTGTTGATTGGTGTGGGCACAGGGGTTTGCGGAAGTTCTGCCATTGTAGCCCTTGCGCCCGCAATCAGAGCCAACAACGAAGAAATAACGTATTCGGTCGGGGTAATTAATCTGCTGGGCGTAGTTGCGATGCTGCTATTTCCTGTGGTTGGATCTCTGGCGATGATAGATGCAGAAGTATATGGCATCTGGTGTGGATTGGGCATTCACGCAACACCACAGGTCATTGCCGCGGGATTCGCGCATGCAGGAGATGGACAGACAGCGGGGGAAATGGCGACCATTGTCAAACTGGTACGCATTTCACTTTTGGGACCTGTCGTATTTGTGCTGGGAGCATGGTTTGCTTATACGCAACGACAGACGATTTATATCGATGAACCAGTGCGTTATTCCAGGCTGGTACCGGGGTTTGTCGTGTTGTTTCTGGCAATGGCGCTACTGCGAACCCTGGGCTTTTTGCCGGAAGTAACACTACATTTATCTGAACAATTTGTGTTTGGTGCAGGCGATCGGCATATTGATCTATCTGGATTATTGAGCCAGAGCGGCAAGTGGATTATTACGTGCGCGATGGCCGGAGTTGGATTATCTACGGCATTTGCTACAATGAAAGCAGGCGGTATAAAACCGGTGATATTGGGCGTCTTATCAGCTATCACTCTGGCATTGCTGGGTCTGGGTGTTGCACAATTATAAAAACAAGCCCCGAATGCATCAAAACATCCGGGGCTTTGATCCAACAATCGGCAGATTAATTCTCAGGTACCTGGCAGCAACTGGGCAACTTTGCATACGCCTCGGCATCGGCCTTTTTGTCATTAGCCGCATAACCCGTCTTAGTAACGGCCTGCTCCAGAGCGGGAACATTGGTCACCTTGTCATCAAACGTCACCTTCGCTGTTTTCTCCTCCAAATTAACTTCCACGCTCTGAACACCATCAACCTCTTTCAGTGCTTCCTCTATGGTATTCGAGCACATAGCGCACTGCATCGTTGACAACTTCACCTCGACAGTTGTCGCCTCCGACTCTGACGAACAGCCAACCCATCCCGCCAGGCCTATCGCTGTCGCGCCAATGACCAGTAATGCAAAAATACGAGACTTCATAACACACCTCCTGATAAGTGAATGATTCGGGTTTTACCTCTCGGTGGGCGGGTTAAAAACCCGCCCCTACATTTCGCCTTTCATCTGCCTCTATCTGCGTCCATCTGCGGATCTCCTCCTCTCTTTCCACAACGCATAAATCGCCGGAATCACCAGCAGCGTCAAAATCGTCGATGACACCATCCCCCCCACCATAGGCGCTGCAATGCGCTTCATCGCCTCGGATCCCGTACCCGTTGACCACATAATCGGCAACAGACCCATCATCGTCGAAAACACCGTCATCAACTTGGGCCGCACCCGCTCCACAGCACCGGCCATCACCGCCTGATTTAAGTCCGCCAGCGTCAAAACATCGCCTTTCTCACGTCTAATACTATCATAAGCCTGATCCAGATAAATCAGCATCACCACCCCCGTCTCGGCAGCCAATCCCGCCAGCGCAATAAACCCAACACCCACGGCAATACTCATATCGTAATCCAAAATATACATCAACCATATCCCACCGACCAGAGCAAAGGGCAGTGAAAGCATCACAATCGCGGTCTCAGCCACATTTCTAAAATTCAGATACAACAGAACAAAAATGATCGCCAGCGTCACGGGCACCACAACCTTCAGCTTTCTCTCTGCCCGCAACATATATTCATACTGACCGCTCCAGATCGCGGTGTACCCGGGTGGCATCTGCACCTGCTCCAACACCGCCTGTTGCGCCCGCGCCACATAAGTCCCCACATCCACGCCTTCAATATCGACATAGACCCACGCATTTAACCGCGCATTCTCGCTCTTAATACCCGGTGGTCCCTTCCGAATGCGAAGATCGGCCAATTGCCCAATGGGAATCTGCGCCCCCATCGGCGTGGGCACCAGCACGCGCCGAAGCGCGGGCAAATTGTCGCGCAACTCCCGCCCATAACGCAAATTCACCGGATAGCGTTCCAAACCCTCCACAGTATGCGTGATATTCATCCCACCCAATGCCGACATAATAACATCCTGTACATCTCCAACCGTCAGCCCATAACGCGCAGCAGCCTGTCTATCGATCTCAAAATCCAGATAATTGCCACCTGCTGCGCGCTCGGCAAACACACTCAGCGTACCCGGCAAATCGCGCACCACCGTCTCGATCTTCTCGCCCAACATCTGCAATGTCTCCAGATCATCTCCCACGACCTTGATACCCACAGGCGTCTTAATACCCGTTGAAAGCATATCGATGCGCGTCTTAATCGGCATAGTCCACGCATTGGTCAACCCCGGAAATTTCACCGCCTGATTCAATTCTCGAATTAATTTTTGAGGCGTCATGCCTTCTCGCCACTCGGACTCGGGCTTGAGCATAATCGTCGTCTCAATCATCGACAGCGGAGCCGGGTCTGTCGCAGTCTCCGCCCGACCAATTTTGCCAAATACATGTTCAACTTCGGGAAAAGTACGGATGATTTTATCCGTCTGTTGCAACAACGCCCGCGCCCTCGTAATCGATACCCCCGGCAATGTCGTGGGCATATACAACAGATCGCCCTCGTACAAAGGCGGCATAAATTCCGATCCAATTTTTTCCATAGGAAACAGCGCGTCCAACTTCACCAATGCCTTATAAGTCAAACTCTGCGGTCGGTCTGAAAAACGCGACACCACAATATCCCGAAAAGGAAACACCGTCACAAATAGCACCAGCCCGCCCAGCACCACAGTCAGCACCCGATGTCGCAACACCCAATCAATCACGGGCCGGTACAGATAAATCAACACGCGACTGATGGGATTCTGCGCCTCAGAACGAATTTTACCCCGCACAAAAAAAGTCATCAGCACCGGCACAACCGTAATCGCCAAAAATGCCGCCGCCGCCATAGCATAAGTTTTGGTATATGCCAGCGGCTTAAACAACCGCCCCTCCTGCGCCTCCAGCGCAAAAACAGGCAAAAACGACAGTGTAATAATCAACAGCGAAAAAAACAGCGCAGGTCCCACCTCTTTCGAAGCGGCAATGATCATCTCACTATGCGACTTTGCCCCGCCATCGCGTTCGATATGCTTGTGCGCATTTTCAATCATCACAATAGCGGCATCCACCATCGCCCCAATGGCAATCGCAATACCGCCAAGAGACATAATATTCGAATTGACACCCTGGTGATACATCGCGGCAAACGCAATTAAAATCCCCATCGGCAATGTGAAAACAGCCACAAAAGCACTGCGAAAATGGAGCAAAAAAACAATACACACCACAGCCACTATCGCGATCTCTTCAATCAGCTTTTTTTGCAAATGATCAACCGCGCGCAGAATAAGTGCCGAGCGATCGTAATTGGCGACCACCACCACGCCTTCGGGAAGACCCGGTTTGAGCGATTCCATCTTCTCTTTCACCCGATCGATAACTTTGAGCGCATTCTCCCCATACCGCATCACCACAATACCCCCCACCACTTCCCCCTCGCCATTCCACTCGGCCAAACCCCTTCTGAGTTCTGGCCCCACCTGCACAGTCGCAACATCCTTTACGCGAATCGGTGTACCGTGTTCATCCACACCCAGTGCAATCTGCTCGATATCCGCTACAGACTGGATATACCCCAACCCACGCACCATAAACTCCGTCTCTGCCAACTCGACCAACCGCCCCCCCACATCGTTATTGCTTCGCTGAATCGCCGTCCGAATCTTCTGCAAAGGAATATTGTATGCCAGCAAGCGATTGGGATCCACAACCACCTGGTACTGCTTCACAAATCCCCCCACAGACGCCACTTCCGACACACCCTGCACACTGCTCAACTCATACCGCAAATACCAATCCTGAATCGAGCGCAATTCCGAAAGATCATATCTCCCGGTCGTGTCCAGCACCGTATATTGATATACCCAGCCCACACCTGTCGCATCTGGTCCCAGCTTTGGCGTTACCCCCTGCGGCAATCTATCAGACGCGGAATTGAGATACTCCAACACCCGACTGCGCGCCCAGTACATATCCGTACCATCCTCAAAAATTACATACACATAAGAAATGCCAAAAAACGAATACCCCCGCACCGTCTTTGCATAAGGAACGGACAACATCGCCGTCGTCAGCGGATACGTCACCTGATCTTCCACCACCTGCGGTGCCTGCCCTGGATATTCGCTAAACACGATCACCTGCACATCCGACAAATCGGGAATCGCATCCAGTGGCGTATTCAACATCGCGTACACCCCCCATCCAATCACCATCAAAGTGGCAATCACCACCAAGAACCGATTCTCGACACTCGCTTCAATAATTCGATTTAACATCGCGTTCCAACCCCCTCAAAATACGCGCATCAATGTCCACCATGTCCACCATGTCCGCCATGTCCACCAACATCCCCGCGCATCCCCGCCAGTGCAGCCTTCAAATTGCTCTCTGAATCGATCAAAAATTGCGCCGAAGTCACAATCCGCTCCCCCGAATTTAATCCCTGCATTACCTCATAGCCATCCTCGGTCTCCACCCCGGTGTGAATCTCGCGCGGTTCAAACTTGCCATCTCCCTGGGCCATCACAACAACCCTGCGCGTCCCCGAATGAATCACCGCCTGCACGGGAATCACAATCCCCTCACGCGCCACCTCGGAGCGAATCACCACATCGGCATACATATCCGGTTTAAGCGCACCATCTGCATTATCGAAAATCATCCGTACCTGCACCGTACGCGTCTTTTCATTCATAAAGGGAAAAATATAATCCACTTTTCCCCCAAATTGCTCGCCCGGCAAATAAGACAGCGACACCTCTGCGCGCTGCCCTTTGGAAACCCACGGCATCTCGTATTCGTACACATCTGCATAAATCCACACCACCGACAGATCCGCAATGCGATACAGATGTTGACCCGACCCAATATACGCTCCCTCCAGCACATCTTTGTGCGTCACAATCCCCGAACGAGGAGCCAGAATGGGCATTGTCCGCCCAGCCTGTCGCGTCTTCTCCAACTCGGCAATCTGACCCTCCGAAATATCCCAGTACAGCAACCTCTGTCGCGCAGCAGCAAGCAGATCGTCGGCACTTTGCGCCACATTTCGATCCACGCCACCGCGCATTCTCTCCGCATAATCCAGAGCCGTCAAATACTCCTCCTGCGCCGCAACGAGTTCAGGGCTATAAAGCGCCAGCAAAGGCTGCCCCTTTTTCACCCACTGACCGGTATAATCCACATATAACTCTTCAACCCATCCGGCGACCTTACTATTCACATCCATAATCCGCGTCTCGTCATAATCCACCCTGCCCACCGCACGCACCGTACGCTTCAAAGGCTGTTTCTTCACCACCATCGTCTTCACACCAATATTCTGAATCGTCGCGGGATCGATCTGCACAGTCGCCGATTGCACATCTCCCTCAGACGATCCAGTGACCTCTTTCTCGACCAAATCCATATTGCAAATTGGACAAGTACCGCGCTTATCCGACACTACCGTCGGATGCATCGGACAGATATAGGTCGCGTGCTCCATCTGCGCGTCATGATGATGCCCGCCATTCATCTCCTTTTGCACCTGATCTGTATGCGTATCTCCCGAAATCCAGACCCCACCAACAAATCCCGCGACCAATACCGCGATCAATACTAAAATTGGAAGGAGATATTTCATATCTCAACTCCTTGTTAGAGGGCAGGCACAGGAGCCTGCCCCGACCTTACACCTAACGTCCTACCGCCACCGCCAGATCTGCCACTCGTTTTTCATGCTCAATCACATGTCGATAATGTGCGACCTCAAAATTCAACAGCGTCATCTGATTATTCAACAGCGTCAAAAAATCTACCTTATCCACCCGATACCCCGACAATGCCGACGCCAGCGACTGCTCTGCCTGAGGCAACATCGCAGAGCGAAACAACTCGGCACTTTCCCGGTGTTGCCCGACCTCAATAATCAGACGCTGAATCTCGTAGTGAATCTTCTGGCGTTCAGCGGCCTTTTGCGCCTCAACCTCTCGCATATTGGCCCGCGCTTCTGCAATCTGCTGGCGTTGCTTGCGCCCGCCAAACACGGGCAATGGAATACCAATACCAACAGATATAAAATCGCTTCCTTTCACCGGATCATTTGCCGCAAACACGCGCTGGCGATATCCCAAACTCACCGTCATATCCGGCCAAACATTTCTTCGTGCAACCTCAACCTCTGCTTGCCACATCAAAACCGATTGATCCATCGCCTTCAGGGATGGATGTACCTCGTCGGCCTGCGCCTGCAAGGCATCAACTGTCAGCGGCACGCCCGAAAGGCCAATAGTATCTGGCGGTGCGCCCAGAGGACTTTGCGGAGACCGATTCAACACCAGATTCAAACGCGCCTCTGCCAATTGTTTTTTAGCCCGAAGAGCAATCAACTCTGTATCCAGTGCCGAAAGCGAAACCTGAGCTTTCAACACATCCTGTTGCAACCCCTTTCCAACGGCGTATTTCGTGCGGGCAATGCGAATCAGGTCTTGCAACAACACCCGATTCTTTTTCATAATCGCAATGGCACGGATCACATAAGCCAGATCAAAAAAAGGCTGCTTGACCGCATTGGCAATAGCCAGTTCTCGATCGCGTAACAGCCAGGCAACAGACTCTGAGGCAAACTGGGCTGAACGCTCGCGCGCCCGCTGTTTTCCCGGTAAAGAAAACTTCTGGTTGAGCACAAATTGATTCCCACTCATCGGCGTACTGCTCAAATTGAAGTCGCTCAACGGCACATTGCTCACCTCAAAGCGAAAAGACGGATCTTCCAGCGTGCCCGCCTGGGGAATTTTTGCTTCAAAAGCAGCCAACCGCGCCCGCAAAACCGACAAATTGGGATTATTTTTCAAAGCCTCCTGAATCAGCGCATCCAGATCCAGTTCATCTGCCTGCAAAGGCAAAATAGATATACCCATGAGGCATAGTCCGATCATGGCTCGGATAGCATACACAAGCCACCTCCAGAAAATTTGTATTTATTTTTTTATTCAAAAAGGAAAAATGCTGCAAAACATGCGGCAGGAAAAACGACCATTTGGGAACGATTTGTACACACCTATCCCCAAACGCCGTTCAAGCGCAGGCAGGAAAAATCAGATGAGAAATGCAGCGTGGAGAAGGTACAGATCGGGCGGTGATCGCAAAGCTTTCTGCCGATCATATACCTTAAAAGGAAGGAAATCATTCTGAGAAAGAACAACAGAGGAATACAACGTCACACAAGGCAAATCCAACTTTGGATTTTGCCATTCACCCGGCAAAACAGCCAGATCGCGCGCAGGCATCTGCTGATCAACTGTTGCCTCTTTGCTACAACAACAATCTTTCATCTCTACCGCAGCATGACACTCTGGCATCGAAGCCTGATGCGCCCAGCACAGACAGGGCGCAACCATTCCCATGAGCGTCAGCGCGACAATACAAATATGAGCAAAACGACGAAACACGGCTCAATCTCCAGAAGTTGGAAAACTTTGTAAAAAATAACCAAAAGCACTTATTTCGTCAAGACGCGCATTTTTTTACCACCACCCGCGCCGCCGACCTCGCCGACCCCGATCATTTTCCCGATCTTCGGGTATCTCGCCAATTACAATATCAAAATTTGCCGTCAATTCGCCAATCTCAGACCCGGGCAATGGCTTAAACGGCACGGACAACAAATCGTGAGAAGCGCGACCAGTATTCCTGAAAATAGAATCCCACGCATTGTCCGGATTATCTTTCACGTACATCTGCGACGTCAAAAGCCGGTGCCCATTTTTATTAATCGCAAAATGAATATGAGCGGTTCGCGACCCCCCGTACCGCACGGGCTTAATCGTCCGAAAGCGGTACTCCCCTGTAGATCCCGTCTCAAAACGCCCAAAACCCTGAAAATTCGTGTCCCGCCTGTTGCGCCGCGGAGCCTCAGAATGAATATAAACCCCATTGCTATCGACCTGCCAGATCTCCACGATGGCATTCTTTACGGGATTGGCATTCACATCCAAAACGCGTCCGGTCAAATGCGTAATCTCTCCCACGGCTGGCGTAATCGCATCGTTGATTATCACGAGATCATTATCGACATCCAGCGGCATCTTATCCGGATAAAATGGGCCCTCGGTCTGTCGAGGCGTAAGCGTCAATTGCTCGGCAAAAACCCCTGGCGTCACAAAAACCGCAGCACCCAATGCAGCGGATTGATACAGAAAATGTCGGCGATTAACAGACATCACGGCCTCCCTCGCATAAAATTTTCTAGCTGTATAAAAAACGACTATCTAATCTCCACGTACCGCTCCAAACGCGCGACCTCGCCGTCATCGACGTACTTGCCAATCTCACGCCGAAACTGCTCCATGCTCGAATACGGACGGTACTCCTCAAACTCGTGCGCCATCCGCTTTCCCACGCCGGGAATGGCGAGGATCTCATCCTCGGTAGCTGTGTTCAAGTCAATAGGCACAAAAACATACTGCTCCATTCGCGCAACCTCGGTATCATCTACGTATTTGCCCATCTCACGGCGCCATTGGGCAATAGCCGTATAAGGACGGTACTCCTCAAACTCGTGCGCCATCTTTTTGCCTACACCAGGCACCAGAAGAATCTCCTCCTCGCTGGCGGTATTCAGATTAATCGGAATGAACATCTGAACGTAGAGCTTCGCGGTCTCCTCCTCGCCAAGATGTTGCGAGATGACCGAGTGCAATGCGTCCATACCGAGGAACGGGCGCTGCGCCATAATCGAGTCACCGAGTGCTTTGCTCACCCCGGGAAGTGCGCCGAGTTCATCGGCTCCTGCGAGATTTGGATTGACAACCACCGCGCTACTCGCGGCTTCTTCTGCGGGAGCATCAGAAGCAGGTTTCTCATCTACATTCGCACCACCACAACCCCAGAGCATCGCAAAACACACGAGTAACACCGCCATATTGGTAAACTTCTCTCTTCTACCGCAAATATTCATGTTCCCTCCTGAGAATTTTTCACTTTACCAGCCCGCAAACCGGGATGGCGAAAACAAACCGCTAAACCGAGCAATCCGAGAAGTGTCATCGTACCTGGTGCCAGCGACGGGGTGGCACCGCCCAAAGCTTCCCAAACAAGCTCAAGCCCACTGCGGGATGGATACATCTCCAACTCGAACTCGACGTTTCCCTTGTAGTGAAGCCACTGTCCGACAAAACCCGAAACAACGAACAATACCATAACAATCTGAAAAACGCGGACACTCACCACGCCAGGCGCGATAAAGAGCCAGCCGGCGCACGGAAGTGCCGCCATAAAGAGCACGAGAGGAACCCACTGCCAAAAATCCTCCATATGCTCGAGGAGAACAAGCTCGGCTCCCGTGCCGACAATTCCCATTATCAAAATAGCGAGAACAAAACGCCGAAGCAGGTCGGCGTCTTCTCTCCAAGACCGTTGGGTTGAAATATCCAAAACGCATTCCTATTTTTTATCACTAATCCTTAGACCACCCAACACGCCAGAACGTTCCCACCTATCATCTCCCATCCTATATACCTTTTATTTTTTCTCTTAGAGAATTATATTACGCATCCTCAATACTCATTTCACAAGGAGACCACAATGAAAAAACAACCCTTCACCAGCAAACGCGGCAACATCCCCAAATTCCCCTACTCGCAAGCCATAATCTACGGCAACCTCATCTTCATCTCTGCCCAACCCCCGGTCGATCCGGAAACCGATGAAATTGTCGGAGACGATATCAAAGCGCAAACCCGGTGCATACTCACCAATATCTCGGGCATTCTCGAAGACGCGGGAACATCGCTCGACAACGTCCTGAAAGTAACCGTCATCCTCCAGGACCGCTCTCTTTTTTCGGACTTCAACGACGCCTACGCCGAATTTTTCCCCGAAAACGCGCCCACGCGCACCCCCATCTTCGGCGATACCGGCGCACATCTGGTACTCCTCGACGTCATCGCGGGGATGAAGTGAGAAGGAAGAAGAGAGAAGTGAGCACAGGCGGAGCCTACAACGCAGCGCAGCAAGTAACGCCCACCCAACACCACCCCAAGACGGATGCTTCTTCACACTTCAAACTTCACACTTCAAACTTCTCCAAATCGCCAACTTACTCCCCACACGGATCGCCTGCAACATATTTACAGCTTTGGCAACACCTTTACCCGCGATATCATAAGCCGTACCATGATCCACAGACGTCCGCACAATCGGCAGACCCAGCGTCACATTGACGGCCTCATCAAACGCCACCAGCTTTGCGGGCACATGGCCTTGATCGTGATACATCGCCACCACCCCGTCGTACAGCCCATTATAAACCTTTAAAAAAGTCGTATCCGCAGGCAGCGGACCGTCAACGCGCCAGCCTTCGCTCAAAGTCTTTTCAACAGCCGGACGGACGACCTCTGCGTCCTCGCTACCAAACAAGCCATTTTCACCCGCGTGTGGATTTAACCCGCATACTGCTATTCTGGGATCTAACTTCCCCATGCCGATAAGCACATCTCGGGTAAGCCGAACCGTATCGTAAATCAGATCGACCGTAAGCCTATCGGGAACCTCGTGCAACGCAATATGCCCCGTCACATGCGACACATTCATGCGATCAGATACCAGCATGAGATGTGCGCGACCTGCACCTGATTTTTCAGCCAACAACTCCGTATGACCCGCAAAGGGATAACCCGCCAGATTCATCGCCTCCTTATTCAAAGGCGCCGTCACAATCCCGTCAATTCGATCCGCCATCGCCAGATCAACCGCGCGAATCACCCACTCAGCCGCTGCTCTACCCGCCTCGCGACACACCTCGCCCATAGCAATCTGACCCACATCCACATCTACCGGGCACCAGATATCAACGCCCCCAAATTCAAACGCACCATCTTCGGGTCGCTCCACAACCCGCACATCCAGTCGCACACCGGCCATAGCCATATCGCGCTTCAATATTTCCGGATGCCCAATAACCAGAGGTCTGCACACGCGATAGCTTTCCTCACGCGCCAGAGCCTTCAAAATCACTTCCGATCCTATACCACACGGATCGCCCATCGTAATACCCATCAGCGGGCGTTTGTCCAAACCGTCTTTCTCAATCATAATAAATCCAACAAAAAAGTGGCGGCCTCAAAACCGCCACAATCGTTCTTTCTTCTTTTTTGCTTGCCACCTTACCAGCAAGGCGGTAAGCCCACACAGGCCCGTTACTACGATCATACCAATGACTGTTTCCATTACGCATCCTCTCAACCATCAATCATCGTCAGCAGTATCATAAGCCTCATCCCTCGCGCGAGAGGCAAACACACTCGCGCTCAAACGCCGAATAGCCAGACGCAAATCGTCGAGCAAGGTATAAAACAAAGGCACGACCAGCAACGTCAGGAATGTCGAGGCCAACAACCCGCCCATCATCGTGCGCCCCAAAGGCGCATAAGACGTACCCATTGCATTGCTATCGCCCACTGCCATGGGCAGCAAGCCAAAGACCGTTGTAAACGTCGTCATCAAAATGGGGCGAAAGCGATTGTGACCCGCTTCCATAATCGCATCAAAGCGATTCATGCCATCGGCACGCAAGCGATTGACCATATCCACCAGCACAATCGCGTTATTCACCACCACACCAATCAACACAATTATCCCCACAGACGCCATCCTATCCATGGCCGTATCTGTCAAATACAGCGTCCAGTAAACACCGAAAAAAGAAAATGGAATTGAAAAAAGCACTGAAAACGGCAAAATAAACGACTCGAACAAAACACCCATCAACAAAAACACACTCGTCACCGCCATCACAATTCCCAGTCGCTCAGAGGCTTCGTCCTCTTTAAGTTGCCTGAAACTCTCTCCTTTGTCCCACGAATACCCGCGGGGCAACTCGAGACCATCCATCACCTTGTCAATCTCCTCAGCCAGACCCCTGATATCTGCCCGCGTCGTATAAGCCCTGATACGCAACTTGACCTTGCCATCGTATCGCGCAATGCGCCCCATCCCCCGCGAGACCTGGAAGAAGGCGACTTCGCTCAAAGCCACTTCTGTACCATCGTCGGTCTCAAACGGAAAATTGCGCAACTGATTCAAATTTTGTCGGTCTGTCCTATCCAGAAAAAGCCGCACCCGCACCTCGCCGTCATCGGACTTAAAACGAGGCAACGACACCCCTTGCAGGCCATAAGAGATATAGCGCGCAACATCCCGTACAGAAATCCCAAGTCGTTTCGCCCGCTCCCGATCAATCACGACCCGCACCTCGTCATCAGCCAGTTCCAAATCTGTATCAACACCGACGAGAGAAGGGATCTGCCGCAAACGCCGCTCCACCTCATCGACGAGACTGACCAGAACCTCGGTATCATCGCCTTCCAGATAAATCGACACGCCCGGATCACTACCACCACCCTCATTTCTAGCCCCTTCCACGGAATGCCGCACCCCCACATATCTGGGCATGTTTTTGCTAATATCTTCCGCGACCTCAGCCCGTTCCATTGGCCCAGCAACGGGTATCCCCAGAGCATTGCGCGTATTTTTGTACGCCACATACCACCACGGATCATCGCTCTTGGCCGGCATATACAAGCTCAGATTACCGTAGCCAGGTCGGTAGTAAACACGCAGAGTTTCATAGCCGTATTTTTCGCGCCGCGCCTCCAGAAATTCCTCAACCTCCCCCACAATCGCTTCGGTTTCTTCCGGCGAAAAGTGACGCGGCAACTTCAACCGCACATCCAAATCGTTAAATGCGCCACCGCGGTGGCGGTCTGCGCGCTTCAGATTATCCATGGGATACATCGTCGTTGCCGCAAGTGCCAGCGCGATCAACACTGCGTCCCGACGGTGTCGCAATGTCCAACTCAACATGCGCGCATAAATTCCTCGCGCCTTCACAATAATTTTGGAATTGGGACGCACCCGTCCCTTGCCCAAGCGCACAGATGCCAGAGGAATAAACAACAGCGCCACAAATAGCGACCCCACCAGAGCCACTCCAACCGGAACGCCCAGACGCGTCATGTAAAAAGTCATAAACATATCACCGCTAAACAACATCATAGGCAAAAACACCACCACCGTCGTAAACGTCGCCATAGTAATGGCCTGCCCCACCTCACTCGCGCCAAAGATAGCGGCATCTTCGGGTGCCTCGCCATTGCCTCGCCGGCGATAAATATTCTCCAAAATCACAATGGCATTATCCACAACCAGCCCAATCCCAACCATAAGTCCCATCATAGTCACCACATTGAGCGACCAGCCGACAAAATACAACGCGGTCATCGCAATCATCACACACAGCGGAATAGCCAATGTGATAATGGCCGTCATCCGCACGGTACGCAAAAAGAACAACAACACCAGCGCGGCAAACAGCCCGCCCCAAAGCCCGGTTTCCCGAAGATTGCGAATCGATTCCTTAATAAAAAACCCCTGATTGAACATCACCTGAAACGACACCTGCCCGGCCATGCGCGGATCTTCTTCGATAGCTTTCAATTTTGCCACAACCCGATCGGTCACATCCGCGACATTTGCACCCGATTCCTGTTTGATACCAAAACTCATACCTCTTTTGCCATCAATGCGCTGCGTCCACGACTTTTCGGGCACCTCGAAAACCACCGAAGCCACATCGCCAAGGCGCACCTTGCCAGCCCGCGATCGAATCTGGATATCTTCAATTTCCCGCAACGTGACATACTGCGCCAGCGACCGCACGTAAAATTTCTTTGTGCCTTCGCGCACATAGCCCCCGGCAAGCGCAAAATTGTCGCTCCTCAAGGTCGAAACAATCTCGCCAATGCGCACACCGCGCGCCCTCATGCGCTCCTGATCTACCTCCACCATCACTTCCTTGCGATCCGCGCCAAAAATATCCACGCGCCCAACCCCATCCACGCGCTCCAGAGGATATTGCACAAAGGTCTCGATAAACTGAAAGGGTTCCGTAATAGCCGAGTCAATCGACACAGCCACATACATAACAGACCGCGAATCCTGATCGTATTTGTGAATACGCACCTCGTCTCGCGCCTCTTCCGGCAACAGGGGCTTGAGGCGCTCGAGCCGATCTGAAACCTGATTGTACGCGGCCACCATATCCGTATATTGGCGAAATTCCATATGCACACGTGCACCCCGAGAGCTGTAGCTACGCATGGTCTTAATACCCTTTACAGTGCGCAGCGTCTCTTCCAGCGGCAGGGTGATCTCTTGTTCGGTCTCCTGCGGAGAGGCATTGCGATACCCAACGGACACAGCCAAAAAGGGCGGCGTCAAACCATCGGGCATCATCTCGACGGGCATGCGCACATACGCCACCGCCCCCAGTACCAACAGCGCGACAAGGCACATGGTAACGGACACGGGTCGCAACACCGAAATACGCGGTAAAAGAGAAGATTTGGAATTCATGGTAAATTCAGTAGTTAGTTAGCGTCACCAGAGTATTGCTCTTAATTATCGAAGATTTACACAAATTTGGCAAACAAAGTTTGCGATGCTCTATCAGTCAAAATTAAAACTCTCGCTGCTAATTTAAGTTGCATTCTAATATAAGGTACATAAATTATAAGAGATCTAAAAACCTATCGAGAAGACCATCTCCCCGACGAAAAATCGCCCAAAACTCCTCATTAACACAGGAGCAGGCCATGACTGACCAGATTGCAGAACTTCGCGTATCCAACGATGCGATCGACGATTCGGAAGAGTTGCGGCGGCGCATTCGTGAAGAAGGCTACCTCTTCTTCCGCAAATTGCAGAACCCGGACAAACTCTGGGAGTTGCGGCGGCAAATGCTCAACAAAATGACACCCTGGCTCATCGAGGGAACCGATCCCATAGATGGCATTGCCGATATTTCCAGGCAATGTACCGAAGGCGACCCCGAATACACCGACGTATATCACGAAGTGTACAAACTCCAGGCCTTTCACCGCATTGCCCATGAACCAGAAGTACTCGACCTGCTCGAAAAAGTGATGGATGGCCCTGTTTTTCCGCACCCGCACAAAGTCGCTCGCCTGTGGTTTCCCAAATACACGGCGCACACCACACCGATACACCAGGACTTTGTACACTTTCAGGGCAACTTCGACACCTACACCTGCTGGGCGCCTGTTGGCGACTGCCCTATTGAACTGGGTGGCCTCGCCGTATTGCCCGGCTCTCACAAAATCAATGCCGTCATGGAACACCACTTCTCTCTCGGCGCGGGCAGCCTGTGCATCCACACCGACGAATTGGAAGGCCAATGGCACAGCACGGACTACGAAATCGGCGACACCCTCATCTTTCCCGCACTCACAGTACATCAAGCCCTGCCAAACCTCACCGAAGACCGCCTTCGCGTCTCCCTCGACAACCGCTATCAAAAACTCGGCGACACCCTGTCTGAGCACATGCTCGAACCTCACCTGAACATCTTCAACAATCTCACCTGGGATGACGTGTACAAAGACTGGGAAACCGACGACCTCAAATACTACTGGGAAAACCAGCACAACCGCGTCATACCCCGCGACCTCAGCTATTCGGAAAAAGGGTTTGCAGAAGCCCTCGAACTGGCTAAAGCGGGAGATAAACGCGCACATCTTGCTATGAATCGCGCCATACGACGCGATCCAAACTCACCTCAGGCCAAAGCTGCCAGAAAAGCTCTGGCACTTGCGTGATCGACATCATTTTCATACAACGCTTTTTCTCCAAGGAGGTTTCTATTTTTAGGCATGGCTTTTATCAAGACAGATGTTAACACAACTCTTTCCCCAAGGGAGGATTCTATGTTGAGACACATTCGCAGTATTGTTATCATAACTCTCGCCGCAGGACTGATGTGGAACTGTGGCGGCGAGCGCGTCACGCAGTCAGAAACCGGAACAGATGAACAAGTTGGACGTCCCCTGAGCAAATTGGTCGCGCACGGAGATGTCGTACAGGCTCAGGTAAGGGTCACTCTGCATCGCGATGGCACACCTGTAAGTGGCGCAACTGTAGAATTTTCGCGCTCCATTGCAGGACACGCCCCTGACTATCATTGGTCGGGCACAACCGATGACCATGGTCATGCGTGGGTAGAAATCAAATCGGGCAATGGGTATTACCAGGCGCGTGCCTTGCAGGACGGGGTCGAGATCGGTTCATGGTCCAGCATACCAATCAACGCGGGCTACGAAGTCATGCTCGATTTGCCCATTGGTAGAAAAGCACATGTAACCGGTTCATCCATGCGTTCCCTGGTCGAGATTGACGAAGGCGAAGCCGTGCAAATTCGTTCGTTGCTCACACATACCATCGCGGCATCGCTTGGCGGGCCATCGCGGCACGCTATTGAGTTGGCCGTGCAAGACTTCGGCATGATCCACGGCCATGAGGTCGAACTCGGCGAACCAATAGATACCGGGTGTGGACCAGAGGGCGGGCACCACGGCGCAGAACATATTATAGAGAACCCACAGGTGCTCGGCGTCATCGGCACATCCTGCTCCGGCGCGGCAGTGGCGGCCTCACCGGTGATCAGCGCGGCGGGTCTCGTGATGATCTCGCCATCCAATACCTCGCCAGCACTCACCTCCGACCTCGCCGGCAACGCGAGTCCCAACTATCACCCCGGCTATTTCCGCGTTTCGGTCAACGATCTCTATCAGGCGCAGGCAGTTGCCGACTTCGCATATAACGAACTGGGCCTGAGACGCATGGCGGCCATCGACGATGGCGATCCGTACACCATGGGCCTTACCATCGCGTTTGGCAATGCATTTGGCGCTATCGGAGGCGAAGTCGCGGCTACCGCCACAATCGCAAAAGGGCAGACGGATATGGCATCCGTCCTCACGGAATTTGCAGCAGCCACACCAGACGGCATCTTCTTCCCCCTCTTCGACGAGGAAGGCATACCTTTCGCCGAGCAGGTGCGGGAACACGACAGCCTGAAAGACGCGACACTCATCGCGGGTGCGGCTCTCCTCGACTCGAAGTTCCTCGCTATACCGCAGTCAGAAGGTGCTTACGCGGCAGGACCAGAGACAGACCTCGGCACAAATGTCAATGCTACAACTGGCAAGAGCGTAGATGAAGTGCTCGCCGCATACTCAGCCGCGTATGGCGGGTTTCCAATCACGCCTTACTGGGCGCACTCTTACGACGCCACAACGCTGCTGCTCAACGCCATCGAGATTGTTGCAGGTGAAGATGACGGAAAATTGTATGTAGATCGCGCCGCGCTGCGCCGGGAACTCCATCATACATCCGGCTTTCAGGGTCTCCTCGGCACACTCAACTGCGACGAATTCGGAGACTGCGGCACCGGGCGCATAAACATCTACCACCACACAGATTTGAACATCACAGACCCCGCGCAATTGCCTGTGGTCTATCGGTTCTCGCCGTAAAACCTTAAAATAGCAAGGTCCGCCAGGTCACCGATACATTACCGGCTCAGCAATGTATCGGTGGCTTTGGGGCTGGACTACGAGGAGGGAATCATCTTGAAGCATATAACAGCAGTAACCCTCTGGGGATTGGTCTGCGTCTTTGCCGCAGGGCTGATGTGGAACTGCGGCGGAGAGCGCGTGACGCAGTCAAAAGTCGGAACAGAGGAACAGATTGGACATCCCCTGAGCAAATTGGCAGCAGCCCATCACAAAGCGCAGGCTGTGGTCATGGTCAATTTGCATCGTGATGGCACACCAGTAAGTGGTGCAACCGTAGAATTTTCGCGCTCTATTGCCGGACAGGCACCAGCCTATGAGTGGTCAGGCACAACAGATGAAAAAGGTCAGACACTGGTGGAAATCGCATCGGGCAATGGTTATTACCAGGCGCGTGCCTCGCAGGACGGGGTCGAGATCGGCTCCTGGTCCAGCATACCAATTAACGCTGGCTATAAGGTCATACTCAATTTGCCCATTGGTGGAAAAGCACAGGTGAAGGGCTCATACTCTCTGGAGCCAACAAAGCAGATCACGGCCAGGGATGTAGTAGATAAGAAAACCCTGAAAGCATTTGTAGAAGCCGCAAAAGAATATGCTAAAAACTTCCCCTTTTCCGAGGACATCGAAGCAGAATTCAGACAAGAGGGAGGCCGGTGGAAACACGAATCCATCTATCTCGCAGTTTTAAACAGCGATGGCGTCATAGTGTATCACGCAGCCAATTCGGCTCTCGAAGGGCAAAACCTGATCGACTTTGAAGATCCCAATGGCGTCAAATACGTCCAGGAACTCATCGCCGCAGCCGCTGCAGGTGGTGGTTTTGTCGCGTATTACTTCGATAATCCAGCAGTAGATGAGAATGGGGATGGCGAATTAGTAGGTGATCCTATTGGCTCACCTAAAATAAGTTATGCCATCCCAATCACTGACTCACAAACCGGCATGCAATTAACCCTGGTCTCTGGCTTTTATCCGCAGGTGAAAGAATGAGAAGGGGTATGGGAAGAAAACGAAAACTTTCAGACAGGACGGATAACAGCCTCCAGATGGCTCCCGAACTCATGCTTGAACTCGCGCGCAAAGCCGCGGAGCTTTTGGTAGCGCGAACCGAGACCTTGCCCGGGGAAAATGCCTGGGATGGAGAGTTCCGGCATGGACTGGAGAAACAACTCCTGAACGATCCGCCCGAAGCTGGACGGCCCCCAGTGGAAGTCATTGAGCAGGCCGCACGCGAGATTCTCCCAATTGCGATGCGACTGGACCACCCGCGTTGCTTCGCGTTTATCCCATCGTCACCCACATGGCCCGGTGTGCTGGCCGATTTCATGGCCGCCGGATACAACGTCAACGCATGCACCTGGTTGGTCGGGAGCGGTCCGAGTCAACTCGAATTGGTCGTCATTGATTGGTTGCGACAGTGGGTCGGCTACCCGGAAAGCGCGGGTGGGCTTTTGACGAGCGGAGGCTCCGCAGCCAGCCTCAATGCCCTCGTCGCAGCGCGAGAAGCAGCGGGCCATCCCGAACGCGCCACAGTGTATATGAGCGACCAGAGCCATAGCGCGCACATACGAGCAGCCAGGATCATCGGCGTCAGACCAGAGTGCATACGCCTGATACCGAGCGACGACCTCTTCCGCCTGGACATGGAAGCACTCGCACAGGCTGTAGCCGATGACCGCACAACGGGATTTAATCCCATTGCAGTATGCGCCAACGCCGGAACGAGCAGTACCGGGACAATTGATCCGATCGAAGCCATGGCAGACTACTGTGAATCAGAAGGTATATGGCTACACATTGACGCTGCTTACGGCGGCTTCGCTGTCGTGACCGAGCAAGGCAAGGAACTCCTGCGCGGAATCGAACAGGCAGATTCCATCGGGCTGGATGCGCACAAATGGTTCTTCCAGCCTTATGAGGCCGGCTGTCTGCTGGTCAAAAACCTGAGTACACTTGAAAACGCCTTCGGCGTTCACCACGATATTCTCCAGGACACAATATGGGGTGCGAATCACCCAAACTTCTCGGATCGCGGCCTGCAACTGAGCCGATCAGCACGCGCATTAAAAATCTGGATGTCCGTCCAGACCTTTGGAATGGACGCATTTCGGCAGGCTGTAGCAAAAGGAATGGAACTGGCCGCCCGCGCCGAGGCATTCGTCCGTGAAAGCCAAACCCTGGAAATGTTGAACCCCGCATCGCTGGGGATTGTATGCTTCCGCATCAACCCCGCTGACACAGCTATTGAAGAGGAAGAACTCACAGAAATCAACAAGACAATACTCGCTCGCATCTTTTGGGAAGACAAAGCCTTTATATCCTCGACGCTTCTGCATGGAAAGTTTTCACTCCGGCTGTGCATCGCCAACCACACCACGAACTGGGACGATGTGCGCGAGACCCTTGAGGCTACCGAGAGATTCGGTCGAGAGGCGTTAGCCTAATAAAAAAAGCCGCGAGCATAACTCGCGGCTTTTTTAAATCCCCTGACTCAATCACCCACGCGCTGCAACCCAGGACCCTTCTCGTAGTAATAGCTCCCCGGAAAGAACTTTTCATTATCGGACATCGACTCAACCAACCGCACCTCTGCCGCACACACCTTGTACTCCGCTGTCCCCGTCACCGCATCGCCCACATCATTGGTCAGCACATTGGCGCGCGCCTCGGCAAAATGCAACGGCATCCAGATACACCCCGGGCGCACTTGCCGCGACAAAATAGCCCGCAACTGCACACGCCCGCGCCGCGTCGTCACCTCCACCACATCCCCGTGATGAACACCCCGCTTCCGCGCATCGCTCGGATGCAACTCCACAAAAGCCTCGGACTGTTTGGCATCAAGCCCGGACTCTCGGCGCGTCTGTGTTGCGGCATTGTAGTGATACAGCGTGCGTCCCGTAGAAAGAAAAAGACCGTAATCTTCATCCGGCAATTCCACCGGTGGGATATAATGCACGGGCATAAACAATCCCTTACCGCGCAAAATGCCATCTTCGTGTAAAAATTTTGTACCCGGATGATCCGCATCGGGGCACGGCCACTGTAAACCCGCTATGCTCTCTTCACCTGCTACGCGATCTATCTTTTCCAATTTCTCGTGACTGATACCGGCAAATTGGGGAACGTCTTTAACCATCTCGGCATAAACTTCCGCTGGATCTTTATACGACCAATTCGCGCCCATCTTATTCGCCAGCATAACCAGAATCTCCCAATCTGGAAGCGCTTCCCCAGGGGGGTCAACCGCTTTGCGAACCCTCTGAATGCGGCGCTCTGAATTGGTAAACGTACCCTCCTTCTCGGCAAACACGGCTGCGGGCAAAATCACATCGGCAAAACGCGCCGTCTCATTCATAAACGCATCCTGCATCACGATAAAATCGACATTATTCAACCCCTTCTCCAACTCCAAAACATTGGGTTCCGATAACACAATATCTTCACCCATCACAAAAAAACCGCGCATCTGTTTGCCCACCGTCTTCATCATCTCATTGAGATTCAGACCCGGCACCGGGGACAGTGGAACACCCCAGGACTTTTCGTACTTTGCCCGCACTTCGGGATCATCCACACGCTGATAACCCGGATAAAACATCGGTGTGGCACCCGCATCATTTGCACCCTGCACATTGTTCTGTCCGCGCAGGGGATTCATCCCCATCGATGGTTTGCCCAGATGCCCTGTCATCAAAACCAGATTTGCAAGCGCATACACATTATCCGTACCGTGTGCGTGTTCCGTAATGCCCAGCGTATAGTATATACCCGCTTTTTCCGTCGTAGCGTACTGCCGCGCTGTCCAGCGAATATCATCTGCTGAAATACCCGTTATCTCCTCCGCCTTTTCGGGTGTATAAGACGCGACAGCCTCTTTGACCTGCTCAAAATTTTCAGTCTGATTTTCGATAAACTCGCGGTCAATCAAATCCTCTGCCACAATCACATGCGCCATGGCATTGAGCAACCACACATCTGTACCGGGATTGAGTTGTAAATGCTTTTCCGCAATAGACGTCATCCAGATCGCCCTGGGATCGGCGACAACGAGAGTCGCGCCTTTGCGAATTGCGCGCTTCATTTCCATAGCGATAATCGGATGTGCCTCGCTCGTATTGCTGCCAATCACAAACAGAAAATCAGCATCGCGTATCTCGCCAATTGAATTTGTCATAGCACCCGCACCAAATGTTTCGACCAGACCGGCCACAGTTGGCGCGTGTCACGTGGCCGCGCACTGATGGACGTGATTTGCCCGAAACAGCGCGCGCGCCATTTTCTGAACGAGAAAATTTTCCTCCATCGTACACCGCGACGAACTCACAAAACCCAGAGCATCTGCGCCGTATCGCTCTGCAACCCCCAACAACCCCTTTGCTGCTCTTTCGAGCGCATCGTCCCATGTAGTTGGATACAACACACCATCCTCACCCCGCACAAGCGGCTGCGTCAACCGGTCTTTGTGGTGAACAAAGTCATAAGCAAAGCGTCCCTTGACACACAAATTGCCGTCATTGGTCGTCGTGCCCGGCGGTGGACTCGTCACCTTTACAATCTGCCCCTTGCCATCTCGTCCTTCTGAATCCACATTGAGATCGAGTTGACAGCCCACCCCACAAAAGTTGCAAGTTGATCGCACCTTTACCAGTTCGCGCTCGGGTTTTTGCCCGCGCATCAGTGGCAATTTTTCATTCATCGCGCCGGTCGGACACACATCAATACATCCACCGCATAACTCGCACGTCGTATCCAGCAGTGATTTTTCTTCCACCGTAGAAATCGTCGTATGCGACCCTCTACCCGCAAGGGTAATAGCCGAAACACCTTCTATTTCCTCGCAATAGCGCACGCATCGCGCACACGCAATACAGGTATCGGGATTAAAATCCACATAGGGATTGCGATCCTCTCGATCTCCCCGCATCGGCTGCATCCAGCCCCAATCCATCGGCGCGTCGAACTCGGCAGCCATATCCAGCAATAAATCCGGCGACCCCACTTCCGATACTGCGCGCTCGTGTGGATGATCGGTCATATACAAAGCCATCAGGGTTTGGCGGTGACGATCAATGCGCTCATTCTCGGTCGTCACCACCATATCGTCTTGTGCCATGCGCGCACAGGCCGGCGTCATCAATCGTTCTCCTGCAACTTCCACGAGACAAGAGCGACACGCACCCGCGGGTTCTAAACGCGGATCGTGACACAGAGTCGGAATTTCCAATCCCTGACGAGATGTAATGTCCAGCAGGGTCTCGCCTTCGGCAAAGCATACCGTCTGTCCGTTCAATGTCAGTTCATTCATCAAATTCCTCGGGGAAAAATTTTTGGGCACTCGTCAGGGGGAGAGCAGCGATTTGCCCAAGACCACATATCGAACCCTCATTCATTTGCCACGCCACATCTGCCGCGTGTTGCAAATGAGGTTTGTCGTCCTGTTCCCGATTGCAAATGCGATTTTCAAGTGCCTCGTGTAAATACCGCGTACCAATGCGACAAGGGGCACATTGCCCGCAGCTTTCATCGTGAAAAAATCTCAACTGTTGACTGACCGACCATTTCATATCCACCGTGTCGTTCAACACCACCACGCCGGCCGAGCCGAGCAGCGAACCCAACCCATCCATAGTCTTAAAATCCAACGGCTGATCTCTGTATTTAGCCGGCAAAAATCCCGAACTCGCACCCCCGGGACTAAACGCTTTCGGAGTGCCAATATATCCGCCCGCCTCTTCGACCAATTCATCCAAAGTCACGCCCAATGGCAACTCATAGACACCGGGGCGTTTGACATGCCCGCTAATACAATACACTTTTGACCCCGCCTCTGTGCGCCCCAGATCGCGAAACCAATCGCCGCCTTTAGAAATAATCGAAGGCACGCACGCAATAGTCTCCACATTGTGAATAAGCGTGGGTTTTCCCCACAGGCCGTATTCTGTGGGATAGGGTGGGCGCAAACGCGGCATTCCGCGCTTGCCCTCCAAAGCCTCTAAAAGCGCCGTCTCCTCACCGCAAATATACGCACCCTGCCCCGAGTGCATGTGAAAACGGATATCGGGAAATATATCATGCGATTCAAACTCCGCAACAGCTTTTGCCATCACAGCCTTTGGAAATGCAAACTCGCCCCGCAGGTACAAATAAACATCTCTCGCCCCGATTGTATAAGCCGCAATCGCCAATCCCTCAATGACCAGATCGGGACGACGCATCAAAATCTCCCTATCCTTAAATGTACCAGGCTCGCTCTCATCGCCATTTAGGACCACATAACGCACAATCTCTTTTTCTAAACACACGGCATTCCACTTAAAAGAAGCAGAAAAACCCGCACCACCGCGACCTTGCAGCCCCGACGTCTCTATTTCTTCAATAATTTCTTCGGGACGCATCTTCGCGGCCTTAGCAAACGCTTTGCCCGACCAATCGGCCCGCCCCAACAAATTGATCGCCATAGTATCAGCATCATCCCCCTCTGGTCCCACATGCCCCAACCAGCTTTTGCCACTGGACACTATCTCTGGCAGAAGCCTTGTCCAATCGCCTTCTGCCCGCACCACATCTTCGACCGATACAGCAGGCAACACATCGCGGTCTCGCAACACCGCAGGTGGACGATCACAAGCTGCCAGACATGAACACCCTATCGCGGGCAGGCCCGCATCTTCCATCGCCTGCAGCACCTGATCTGCACCCGCCATGCGACACGACAAACCCGTGCAGACCCGCACTTTTTTGTCCGTATCCGTCAACAAATCAAAAAAGCTACCCACGCCATAGATCTGCGCTTCGGGAACGCCAGTTTGTTGCGATACCTCCCGCGATACGCCTGAATTTAATCCGCCGCCAATCTGGAGCAAATCGGGCACATCAGCCTGTTTTTTGTTCATCTATAACCCTTCCATTCGCCCTGCGAATTTGATCCATCAGCTTTTGGGTCGCCTCAGTGGGATCGGGCTGGCAACACACGGCTGAAATCACCGCAATACCGTGCGCCCCTGCGCGCATCACCTCGCCGGCATTTTCTATCCCAATACCCCCAATGGCAATAATGGGAACACTGACCCCACTGACCATCTCGCTCAAGTCCTCCAGACCTCTCACCATGCCCGCATCGGCTTTTGAACCAGTTGCATAAATCGGTCCAAAACCGATGTAATCCGCACCTTCGGCAACACACTGCTGCGCCTGTGCAAGCGTCTTTGCCGTACCGCCAATCACCGCATCTTCACCGAGCAAATCGCGCGCTTTTTTAATGGGAAAATCATCTTGTCCCAAATGCACCCCATCGGCCTCTGCGACAATCGCCACATCAACCCGGTCGTTCACAATCAAAGGCACATCACCACACGCATTCTTCACGGCAATAGCCGTCTCAATCAACGCGCGCGTCGAACCCTCTTTTTGTCGAAACTGAATGGTATCCGCTCCCCCAGCAACAGCCATCTGCGCCAGCGCACTATGTGAAAAGTGATCTTGCAAAACAACATCGGTTATGACGTGAAGTCTGCCAATTTTTTTCATGTTAGAATTAGCGTTCAGTACAGTCTAAAAAATAAAAGTGATTCACAGGACCGTTACCTTTGCCAATATCCAAACCGTGCCGGATAGCTTCGGTAATATAATTTTTTGCCCGATCTATTGCATCGCACAACCCGTATCCCAACGCAAAATTGGCTGCTATCGCCGATGCCAGTGTACAACCTGTCCCGTGTGTATTCTCGGTATCGATGCGTTCACTTTCAAAAATCGTTTCACGCACCCCATCCCACAACACATCCACCGCTGCGCCCTCCAAATGTCCCCCTTTCACCAGCACGGAACACGCGCTCAAATCGGCAATTTTACGCGCAGCAAAACCGGCATCTTCTCGCGTCTTTATTTTTTTTTCACTCAACAAGTCTGCTTCATGGCAATTCGGCGTCGCCAATGTAGCGAGCGGCAACAAACGGTCCGTAACACATTGTATGGCATCATCTCTGAGCAATGGAAACCCACTCGTCGAAATCATCACCGGATCGACCACGAGCGGTTGCCCATTGCGAGTTGTCAACTCATCGGTCACAGCCTCTACAATCTCACGCGAGGACAACATCCCCGTCTTCACCGCAGCAATCTCAAAATCGTCAAACACGGCACTTATCTGAGCGCGTACAATCTCCTCGGACAAATCACAAGCCGCACGCACCTCTTGTGTATTTTGAGCAGTTACCGATGTAATCGCAGACAGGCCAAACACGCCATGGGCGTGAAATGTTTTCAAATCCGCCTGAATGCCCGCGCCACCGCCGGAATCTGAACCTGCAATTGTCAGGGCTTGTTTCATTCCCATGCCTTCAAAAATTCACATACCGCTTTGGTCGGATCTCTCGCAGCCAAAATACCCGACATCACCGCGACACCCGCACATCCCGTTGCGCGGCATTTAGCTGCGCGTTGAGGTGTTATACCACCCAGCGCGTAAACGGGTAAGCGAGAATGCGCCACCGCATTTGCCAACCCCACCAACCCTGCTTCCACACCATCATACCCGGGTTTGGACCCCGGTGTGAAAATGGGACTATAAGTCACAAAATCTGCCCCACCAGCGCAATCTAATTCCGCATAGGTATGTGTGGAATAACCAATTAAAAATGACGGCCCGACCCGATCTCGGACCGCCCGCGGCAATGCACCACCTGGTAAATGCACACCCTGCGCGCCGATCTTCACGGCAATATCTACTGCTGTATTAATCAACAGCCTCGCATCATAACGCGCCACCAGCGACAACACCTTCTCACCCAAAGCTTTCAATTTATCCCTATCCAGAGCTTTTTCCCGCAACTGCACCAGCCGCACCCCGGCATCCAGCGCACGCGCGAGCACATCCAGCATCGGTTGATCACCGCACGTTGCCCGATCGGCAATCAGATAGAGAGGTGGCAATGAATTCAAATTTCCACCCGTCCTTCCATCGCTGTCGAAGCCGTCGCGTACAGCTTTCTGGGAATCCGCCCAGCTTCAAAAGCCAACCGCCCGGCTTCAACTCCCTTTTTCATTGCCATCGCCATCTTCACCGGATGCCGCGCTCCGGCCACCGCCGTATTCAACAACACACCATCGCACCCCAATTCCATCGCCAGAGCAGCATCCGATGCGGTTCCCACACCCGCATCGACAATGACTGGCACATCGACCGAATCCAGAATAATCTGAATATTGTACGGATTGCGAATCCCCATTCCCGAACCAATGGGCGCACCCAGAGGCATCACAGCGGCGCACCCCAAATCTTCCAGCTTCTTACAGGTAATCGGATCGTCATTGCAATAGGGCAACACAGTAAACCCATCATTCACCAGGGTCTCAGCAGCCTGGAGCAACCCCACCACATCCGGAAACAACGTGCGTTCATCCCCAATCACCTCTAACTTAATCAAATCGGTTTCCAGTGCTTCGCGGGCCAACCGCGCAGTAAGCACCGCGTCTTGAGCCGTAAAACATCCGGCAGTATTTGGCAAAATGGTGTATCGCGATCGATCGAGCAAATCGAGAACACCCTCGCCAGATTCGTCATTCATATTGAGCCGCCGAATGCCCACCGTTACAATCTCTGCGCCACTGGCTTCCACGGACTTCAGCATCACCTGCATATTGGGATAATGCGCAGTGCCTATCAACAGCCGTGAACGATATGTTACGCCTGCCATCTTAAAATCGCCTGTCATAATATCCTCAGTCTATCCCCCCTGAACCGCGTGAATAATATCCACCCGATCGCCATTGCGCAACCGCATATCTGTCCACATCGCCCGCGCTATGACCTCGGCATTTACAGCCACGGCAATACCTTTTTGTTCGGCTTTAAAATTCATCTCAATCAGCAAATCAAGCAGCGTTGATGCACCATCCACTGATTGCTCTTGACCATTCACTATAAGTTGCATGAGTTTATAATCCAAATCGATCAATCCCAAAAGGCCGAATAAGTGCCGGGGTACGCCGCTCCAAAATCACTCGGGCAATAGATAGCGCAGTCAACGGCGTCATCAAAATACCCTTCCTATAATGGCCCGTTGCCATAATTAAACCCTCGATAGGCGTCTCGCCCAAAATAGGCGCGTCATCCCGGCTACCGGGACGCAATCCCGCCGCGGACTCGACCAGAGGCAAATCGTAAACCCCCGGCACCACTTCCCACGCGGCGCGTAACAACTCAAACACCCCCCCTGCGGTCACATCTTCATCAAACCCCATCTCTTCTGACGTAGCCCCCAAAACGAGATGCCCATTATCCTTCGGCACGAGATACGCCACCGTAGAAGTCGCCACCCGCGAATACCAGACCATTGTATTGAGCGCGAAATCCTCCGTCATAGATAGACGCATAATCTGCCCGCGTACGGGGCGCACCGGAGGCCTGGCACAATCGGGCAAACCCGGTATCAGACGCGACCAGCATCCCGAAGCCAACACCACTGTATCGCCCTCGAAAATTTCTTCGCCAACCCGCACCCCTTGCACCCGTGCCCCATCTATCAAAAGCTCATCTACTGCCATCTCTTCAAACACCTTCCCACCTGCCGCCACAAGCCCCTTCTTCAACGCCATTACCAGATGCCGATTATCTACTTGATGATCGCCCGGACACCACACAGCAGCGCTCACTTGAGCCGACAAATGCGGCTCTCTTTCCCTTGCCTCATCACCCGAGAGGTAGGTAACAGACAGCCCCAAATCGCGCTGATAGCGATATCGAAATTTTAAGTACTCCAGATCGTCTTGCGTAATACCCACCAGCAGCACCCCATCCCGGCGATAGCCCACACAGCACCCGGTCTCAGCCTCCAATTCACCGACAAATTCGGGATAAACCTCCAGCCCCTTCAGGCCGAGATGCAGCAGGTCTTCCTCTTCAAATTGCACCTCAGACAGCGGCGACAACATACCCGCTGAAGCCCAGCTCGCCGAGTGCCCAACGCGACCCCTATCAAACAGCACTACGGCACACCCCGCACGCGCCAACCGCCAGCCAATCGCCAGTCCAATCGCCCCACCCCCCACAATGAGCACGCGCTTTTGTGCCATCACAACCTCAAGGTAAAAAAAACCACCCTTCGCATAGAGTCGAAAAGTGGTCTCACCATCCGTTCAACAAACTCCCTACGCCGGCACGATCCGGATCAGGTACAAAGGGTATAATCTCAGCTCACAGCAGCAAGCACCCCTGTCTTCTTTTAGTTTTGCAAAGATACCATTTTAACATCTTCAGGTCAAGACGTTCCCCTTATGACTTGACAGACACCAATATATTCCTTACGTTGTTTAAAACAACGCTGACCGTACAGGGGTGCCGAAAGGCTGAGAACACACCCTACGAACCTGCTCTGGGTAATGCCAGCGAAGGGAACACGGCGCATTATGGAGATACAAACCGCCGATGCCTTCGCACACATCGTCGGTTATTTTTTTCTAAGGAGAAAGCCATGAGTAACCAGAATGGCAACAATGCTACAAAAATTTATCTCAAAGGCAAACACGGAATTCGCGTCCCTGCCCGCAAAATATCTCTGACAAATGGTGAAGATCCCGTTTACGTCTATGACACCAGCGGACCACAAGGTGGGGATGTGCGAAATGGTCTGCCCCCTTTGCGCGAACCGTGGATACGGGCGCGGGGCGATGTCGAGGATGTCGCACCAACTTATGTCCCGCAATCAGGGGCACCGGAAATCCCTGAAAACCTGAGCCGCAAAACCGTTCTTCGCGGCACGGGCAATGTCACGCAGATGCACTATGCCAAACGCGGTGAAATCACGCCCGAAATGGAATTTATCGCCATCAGGGAAAATGTCGATCCCGAATTTGTGCGCTCAGAAGTCGCGCGAGGCCGTGCCATCATCCCGGCAAATATCAACCACCCCGAAAGCGAACCCATGATCATCGGGCGCAACTTCCTCGTCAAAGTCAATTCCAATATTGGCAACTCGGTGGTCACTTCCTCTATAGAAGAAGAAGTCGAAAAGATGCAGTGGTCCACCCAATGGGGTGCCGACACAGTGATGGACCTCTCCACGGGTAAAGACATCCACGAAACCCGCGAGTGGATTATCCGCAACTCTCCCGTACCCATCGGGACAGTACCGATTTATCAGGCTTTGGAAAAAGTGGGTGGCATTGCCGAAGACCTCACCTTTGACATCTTTATGGACACCATCATCGAACAGGCCGAACAGGGTGTCGATTACTTCACTGTACATGCCGGCGTACTGCTCCGTTATGTGCCCCTCACCGCCAAACGGGTCACGGGCATCGTATCTCGCGGCGGCTCCATCATGGCCAAATGGTGTCTCGCCCATCACCGGGAAAGTTTTCTCTACACCCGTTTCCGCGATTTGTGCGAGGTAATGAAACAATACGATATTTCATTCTCTCTCGGCGACGGGTTGCGCCCAGGATCCATTGCCGATGCCAATGACGCGGCGCAGTTTGCCGAATTGCAAACGCAGGGCGAACTCACCAAAATCGCCTGGGAATACGACGTTCAAGTCATGAACGAAGGCCCCGGGCACATACCGATGCACCTCATCAAAGAAAACGTCGATAAACAAATGGAATGGTGTCACGAAGCCCCCTTCTATACCCTGGGACCGCTCACCACAGATATCGCGCCGGGCTATGATCACATCACCTCCGCCATTGGCGCGGCAATGATCGGATGGTATGGCACAGCGATGCTCTGCTACGTCACCCCCAAAGAACACCTCGGCTTGCCGAACAAGCAAGATGTAAAAGACGGCCTGATCGCGTACAAAATAGCCGCTCACGCCGCCGACCTCGCCAAAGGACACAAAGGCGCGCAAGACTGGGACGACGCCCTGTCAAAAGCGCGCTTTGAGTTCCGGTGGGAAGATCAATTCAACCTCTCGCTCGATCCCGATACAGCCCGCTCTTATCACGACGAAACACTACCTGCTCAGGGCGCCAAAATCGCACACTTTTGCAGCATGTGCGGCCCCAATTTCTGCAGCATGAAAATCACGCAAGACGTGCGTGCCTATGCCGAAGAAAAAGGCATAGAATCAGCCGAAGCCCTCGAAATCGGCATGGCTGAAAAAGCGCGAGAGTTCAAAGAAAAAGGGTCTGAGATTTATCAGGTCGCAGATTGAGGGGAATTGAATGAATACATCGCATTTTGTCACATCTGAAATTATTCAGCACATCGTTGACACGATTGTGTATGCTGTACATCCCCATAAAATTCTGATATTTGGGTCTTGCGCTAATAAAAAGATGAAATGGGATAGTGACTTAGACCTATTTATAGAAATGGACACGGATGTGTCATTTGTGGATCGCGCATTAAGTATTCGCAATTTGTTCGATAAGGTCCCCTGCCCGCTGGATATTGTTGTTTATACACCTGAGGAAGTTGCCTATTGGCGTGAAGTGCCTTCTTCATTTGTACACAAAATTTTTGCCGAGGGTTACGTCGTTCATGACCGAGCCACAGAAAAATCTGGTCAAACAGTGGATGCTCAAAGCTGAGAATGATCTGCTGAATGTCGCCAATAATCTACAATCGGATTCTATACCCTGGGATACGGTCTGCTTTCATTGTCAGCAGGTCGTAGAAAAATATATCAAGGCAATTCTGGTAATTCACAATCGAGAAATCCCAAGAATTCACGATCTGGAGCAACTTTACAACTTGATTCAATCGCAGATACCATCCCTGGAAAATCAAAGAGCCGAATTGCGATGGTTGACCACTTATGCTGTTAGTAGTCGATATCCCGTAGAAATTGAAGATGTGTGCCCAGGTAAAGATGAAGGAAGACGTGCTCATCAACTTGCGAAGACCATCCGAAATACATGCCGAACTTATATGCAGTGCTTCTCCAAAGACCTGATAAGAGATTGAGGCTGGAGACAGAAGAGTCTGAGATTTGCCAGATTGCGGATTGAACAATGTCTAACTTGTCCTACTTATTTGGAGTATACAACAAATGACCGGAGCAAAGATTTTTGCCTTTATTAACTACAAAGGTGGTGTCGCAAAAACGACATCAACCTATCATATTGGATGCTGGTTAGCCGGGCTCAAAGAAAAAAAAGTTTTGTTGATCGATATCGATCCTCAGACGAATCTGACATTTTTATGTGCTTCTATTGAAGACTGGGAAACGCGCAAGTCCAAAGTCGGCACAATCGCCACAATGTATAAGAGATATCTAAATAGGAATCCTATAGATGTTAAAAGATATCTATGGGAAACTCCTATTCGTTTAAGGGATGGTCGCCGTCATCCAAGGATTGATTTGGTGCCATGCGATATAGACTTGATCGGAGAGGATATTGGCAGCGGCCAAATCGCTGGGGCATATCCAAGCATGGAGATGTTGAAGATGAACGCACAGCAGTTTATGCGTGACCGGGACTTCCTTGCCAAAGCCATTGATGAAGTCAGGGACAAGTACGATTACATTCTCATAGATTGCCCGCCAAATCTTTATTTGATGACACAGAATGCGCTAGTGGCGAGTGATTACTATATTGTGACGGCGATACCAGACCATCTTTCTACTATTGGCTTGAATATCCTGATAAACAAAGTTAAAAAGATCGATGATCTTGTGGAGCATGCAGCAGCTTTGGCTGGCAAAAATGCGGAGCGTCACCGTATTGCTGAGTTTGGCGCAATCCTTTTCGCTCGAGTACGAATCGGAGGTTCAATGCTCACGACAGCACATGCGGACAAGATGGAGGAAATTCGATCATATTCAGGTCTGGAGTGCTTCGAAACGCATACAACCGAGTTAATTGGATATACGGAAGCTGCTGAAAACAGCCTGCCAGTCTGGTTGCATGATTCTGATAATGCCCGGCGGGCTACGCAGAAGCAAGAATATCCCAAGATTGTCGATGAACTATTGGGGAAATTTTGATAATGAATAACTCTGGAAAATTGACTGGGAAGAAGCTAGAAAGCTTCTTAAGCAAGATGTCCGAACTGGTTGACACCTTGCCATCGCAGGAAACGAAAGACCGACTTGATCAAGAACTGGAAGCCTTGATCAAGTTCCTACAAGACTTCCAGAACAGACTAAAGTCGCTTCCCACAGAAGAAGACGTATATGGCGTCACGTCATCAATAGAAACAATAAAAGACTGTGTGCGTATCGCTGAGTCAGATCCTGTAATGTCGCGTGTTCTGGGCCTTTCAGCCGACAATGGAGCGTTGAGGAGACGTCCGAACAACTCCCTTACACAACAAGACCGTGAGGAAGCAAAAGCTATAGCAGAAGAATTAAAAGAACTGTCGCCTAGAGATGTCGAGCGTAAGTTGGCAAACAACAGAAAGTACACCATTCCAATTCTGAGACAGATAGCAGGGGCTCTGGGAATAAATATCCCATCCAAGTCAACTCGGTTATCTATCATTGAAAAAATAGCTAAGAAAATAGCCAATCTTCGAGGGTACAATTACCTTAGACATAGAAGTGACGAAAGTATCAGTGCATCATAGAGGCAGGTCGCGTTGATCCAGGCCTTGATCCCATTAGAATTAGACGCCTATCCGGACACAGATACACTCGCAAAGACGCTCAAAACCCCAATCGCCTGCCTGTGCCGGGCACGGCAGCCAAGTAGGTGGAGCAGTCAAAAAGGGTCTGTGTATTTGGCCGATCAAAAAGTGCCCATATCTGTGCCCAGAGTACGTAATGGTGAACAAAAAATGAAAGAGCGGAAATCCATCGCGAAATGGGGTTTTGGCATGGCCCCAATATCATCGCGAATGCAACGGCGCTACGACGCGGCTGTTCAAACCGCTCTCGATCTATTCGGTGGTAACATTGAGCTACAAAAAGTTCCTTTAGACGATATTAGTGAACTCAAAGGGATGTTTAATCGTTGCCTACGTAAAGATCAATGGGACTGGTTTAGCGTCTTCACTAAGTTTGGCGAACCAAGTCATAAACACATGCGGGGAATAGCCAATAACCTCCAGACCCTTCGTCGCTCAATTATCACCGACGATCAAGTGTCAATAGAATCTGCAAAACAGCAACTCATTGACAATAATCTTCTGCTATACCTCCACAACTATCAGGAAGATATAAATTCATCCAGTGGCTCTGATGATGATGGATGGGTATATATTCTCTCAACGCGTGAGCAACCAAACATCCTCAAAATCGGTATGACACGCCGTTCTGTATCTCAGCGAGTAAAGGAAATCAATTCAGCAACAGGAGTGCTGATTCCATTCTCAGCACGGCACGTATTCCGGGTCAAACATGCTACAGATGCCGAACGTGAAATTTTCGCTCTCTTGAGCCAATACCGCCTTAGGTCTGACCGGGAGTTTTTTGAAATACCCTTCAATAAAGCAGTAACCCTTATTAATGAGTATCTTGCTAAAGCCCGGATGCGTCAGCGACAACAGGGAACAATAGTGTGGTTTAATTCAAAAAAGAAATATGGTTTTATCGCAACTGATGAAAATAAGGATATATTTGTACATTCATCTCAAGTGACAAGAAGTGATTTATCTATGCTAAAATCAGGCACAGTTGTCGAGTTTGATCTTGGACGTAATCCACGTGGATTATGTGCTCTCCGAGTACAGGTGATCAAAGACACCATCTAATAAGTGAAAAAGCTCATTTAGCGGGCTAACGGGCAAGATCCAAGGGGGCTGACAATTGATTACAATAGCAGTCTTCCATGCGGGAAGACACTCGTCAAGGTTGGACGAGATACTGTGGAAGTCCCCTGCTTCTACTTCTTTGCCTTGCTGCGCAACGACAGTTCCTCAATGGTAACTTCCATTCTGATGGATGGTGATTTTCTCAATTACGACTTCGATCTGCACAAGGATGCAAAGTACGCCAATCAAAGCGAGTACGGCCATGGTCCGTATGGAGAAGGCTCTGTTCGGCACCGACGAATGTACACATATCCAAATCCACTGAATTACAAACTACATTTCTTTCATCTTCGCCACATACTTGTGATCAAACAGCATGATCTATCATATCTCTCTACACGCGCAGCAAAATGCACTGACTTCATTATCAGAGATGACAAGTACCAAAATTCCTTCCATTACGTCGTGATTGACAACCCTGCAAGCCAGCCACTTCCTCTTGACCAATTGCCAGTCCGTCGGGACATTTTTCGAGCGTGCAAGGCCCGCCGCCCAAGAGAACGTACGGCAGCCATGCCTCAATTGCCAGAATAATCCTCATGCCCAAACTCATAGAGAAAGACTTTCCATTTGCAGAACTCTCGCTTATCGCTGAGCGAGAATCCTGGCGTAAGGAGGTCCATCGTCCTATCTACTATCTCCACAAGTGGTGGGCACGGCGGCTCGGCTCAGTTTTCCGAGGAATCGTATTAGGCGCGTGTTTAGAGGATTCTGAGGATTTCTGGGACCGTTTCTACAACATGAATAACTTTGATAGTACCGTCGTCTTCGATCCCTTCATGGGAAGTGGTGTTGCGGTTGGTGAGGCCGTCAAACTCGGCTGCAAAGCCGCAGGCCGAGATATAAATCCGGTCTCATACATCGCCTGTCGCGCTGCATTTTCCCAATATGCAGCCGCAGAAGTTCTCTCTACTTATCGACATTTAGAGCAGTCGCTCTCCTCAAAACTCCTCAGCTACTTCCAAACAAAAACAAATACGGGACAGGACGCGACCGTTTTATACTATTTTCTTGTGAAAGTGGTCTCTTGTCCGAAATGTCAAAAAAAAATTGACCTTTTCAAAACACGGATTTTCTCCAAGAACGCCACTCCCCGCAAAGATCCTTCTGCACGCACGCTCTGTCCGGCATGTGATACTATCAACTTTACAGTTTACGACGCTGATTGTGTCCGCTGTTCAACATGTTCGCTTGAATATAATCCTCAAAGAGGAAATATCAAAGGCGCAGTAGTCCATTGTGATGGCTGCCAGCACACTTTCCGTCTGATTGACAAAATGAAAACTGTTGAAGGTCCTTTACCCTTTCGTCGCTATGCAAAGATGCTTCTGACAAAAGATGGAGAGAAACTCTATGAGCCGATGAACGAATTCGATAGAGAGCTTGAACGCCAGATATCAGAAGAGTGTGCTGCAATCTCGAACAATTTTCCGGTCGTAGCTATTGAGCCAGGCTACAACACAGACCAGATGTTAAATCACAACTATCGTCACTGGCACGAACTTTTCTCTGATAGGCAACTCGTCTGTATCGACCATCTTCTCAAGGCAATCAAAGGTATTGAAAATCCAGACTTGAAACGCCTGTTTGCCTGCCTCTTCTCTGGGACTTTAGAATTCAACAATTTGTTTACGTCTTTTAAGGGAGAAGGCACAGGAGCCGTACGACACATGTTTTCTCACCACGTCTTGAGGCCAGAAGTAATGCCCCTTGAAGCAAATATTTGGGGAACCAGCAAATCTTCAGGAGCATTTTCGGGACTGTTTCGTTCGCGCATTGAGAAGGCACTCGCCTATAAATCCGATCCGTCTGAATTACAGGTTAATTCATCAAAGAGCACAAAGGTTAGCGGTATCAATCATCCCGTCTCTGTACAGATAGCAGACACTTTCGCTCAGTTCGCTGCACAGCCAAACATGGTCTATCTCACCTCTGGCGATTCCAGTTCCCTGGATATTCCTGACAAAAGTGTTGATCTTGTCGTGACAGACCCTCCTTTTTTTGACAATATTCACTATTCACAACTCGCCGACTTCTTCTATTATTGGCTCAATCAAGCACTAGAATTTTCCTCTAAAAAGACTACAAGGTGTGCAAGTGAGGTGCAGGACACTCATCCCGAACGTTTCACAAGCAAACTCACTTCGGTTTTTGCTGAGTGTAATCGCATCCTCCGCGACAAAGGCCTATTTGTTTTTACTTATCACCATTCACGACACGAGGGTTGGACTTCTATTCATCGCGCAATCAGACAGGCTGGACTTATTTGTACACAAGTCTATCCGATAAAGGCCGAGATGTCGGTGTCAATGCCTTTACAACAGGCCGCATCACCGATTCACTTAGACCTCATTCTCGTATGTCGCAAAGCTCAAAACAAGACCGTAAACGGCCGGACAAATTATTCACATCATCCTGCGATTGACAAAGCTAAGGAACAAGCATTGAATCTGAAATCAGCCGGTATTAAGATGTCCCTCGGTGATGCGAAAGTCATCCTTATGGGATGCTTTCTGTGCGAAGCCCATAAAATGGGGAATATCGAACAAGAGGAGAAGCTTTTTACGGAACTGGAACAACGTCTTGATGATTACGTCAATCAAGTGATGTCTGCAAAAGGTAAAGTACGTTATAAAGTCAAAGAGCAGGAACAACTCCTGCTCTTTGAGGAAATAGAGAAATACCTGACTAACAAAGAGGGGAGTCAGGTTTAGACTGCCCCCTCTGGATTGCGGCTCAAAACCATGCCGCAATGACGATTGCAATCCTATATGGTCGCTCAATAACAGATAATCTAACCATTGTTTATTAACTCAACGACGATCTTCTGCAGCCAGCGGAGGCCCAACAATGCCTGAGCTAAGCGGCTCTGTCACCTTCACAGGTATCGCCGTATTCAGTATTTCGACATAAGCATCGTAGAAATTCTGAATATTTTTCACATAGTGTACGGGCTGACCGCCTCGGCAGAAACCGTATCGCGCCCGCTCGTAATAATCCGGTTGGGACAGCAAGCGCATCGCCTTTTCCACATTGCCAAACCAGCGGTCGGGATCCCATCCCATTTCCCGCGCCAGGCGGCGGGCGTCGAGCACATGGCCGTATCCCGCATTATAAGAAGCCAGCGCGAAGCGAATCCGCACTTCCATCGGCAGATTGTGATCGAACCTGTTGATAAGCTGATGCATGTACTTGACCCCTGCGTGAATGCTCTCCTGGGGGTCATGAAGATCGGTAAATCCCAACTGCTCTCCCGTGCTCGGCATCACCTGCATCAGCCCCTGCGCGCCGACCCAGCTAACGGCCTCTGGATCGAATCTGGATTCCTGGTACATCTGTGCGGTAATCAGACGCCAGTCCTGCCCGTATTGAGAGGCGTATTTTTTTGCCAGATCATCATAAGGCGACAACTGACCGCTCAAACCGACACGCATTGAATCTTTGGCTCTGGCGACAGCGCGCGTACTCTTAAAATACCTCTTTTTCATCATATTAAAAAACAAGCCGCCTTTTTCTTCTTTTATATATTCGTTCAATGCCGCCAGCAACTCTGAATTGCCCTTGCGAACCGCCCAGCCCAGTGCCGTGGGCTTGATACTCAAAGCGGCTTTGAGACGGCGACCATACGCGCGTTCTATATCGAGCAAATGGGAATCGCACATCGTGAGGTCATAAATACCCTCTTCAACTCCGGCTAAGATATCTTCGGTTTCTACATTGTCGGGCACTATCGCAATCTCAAGACCTTTGATGGAATCCTGCAACGCCATCAGCGTCGTATAAAACGAAGAACTGGCACGCACGTGTATCGTCCGCCCAGCCAGATCCTGAAAGCTGGCAATCGAATCGTCATCCGCATGCACCACCACCAGTTCACTCACTTCATTATAGGGTAGCGTAAATGCCGTCTGCTCTTGCCGTTCATCAGTGATCGTCATTGCCGAAGCCACGACATCGCCCTTGCCTTCATTTAAATACGGCAACAGTTCGGCGTGACTATTCGGAATGACAATCTCGAGATTCAGGTCGTGCTGCGAGGCAAATCGCTTCATAAGCTCGTATTCGAATCCTATCTGCTGTCCCCGATAGATAAAATAAGTCATCGCATTATTGCGCGTAATCATGCGCAACCGGCGGCGTTCTTTCAGACCGGGTAGATCATCGGTAAACGTTTGCTGGCGATGGCGCGTAAATTGATGCGCCAGCAAATACTCATCCACCACGACCTTGAGCTTTGTATCGTTTGGTCGCATCATCAGGGCGAGCGGACGCTTTTCGGCCACAACGAGCGGTGCGACGAGATTATCGTGATAATTGGCAATGGCATGCCATAAATGCGCGTCGCACAAGGTCGCTTTGAATCTGCCCTGAGCAATGCCTTTAATCAGACCCTCAGTACCGATCGTATCTGACACAGTGTGGATGCGTAAAGACGGCACCTCCTTCTGAACATTGATCAAGGTCTGATAATACGAACTGGACTGTCGCACGCTGACCTCCATACCAGCAAGATCAGCTACTGTCTCGGGCAGGCTATCTGCCCGCGCTGTAATCAAATATTCATCAACGTATAAATACGGAACTGAAAACGCTGCTATCTTTTCTCGATCCGGTGTAATCGTCAAGCTGGAAGCGATAATATCGCCCTCGCCTTCGAGTAGTTTCTCCAACATCTGAACATAATTATCGGACTTTACAAGCTCCAACTTCAGATTGAGTGCATCCGCCAGACTATGGGCGATATCGTAGTCCAGGGTCACCGGCTCCGCCTGCCGGGGAATATAGGTAATCGGCTCTTCACTAACGATCACCCGCAATACGCCGCGATCCTGCAATTGCGGAAGATCGCCGGTGTATTTTGGTAAGGGTTGTTTCTCGCTGCACTGTACAAAAGCACATAAGAACATCAGTGCTGGGGGAATCATACGATGCAACATAAGGTGTATCTCCTTTCAATATATAGCCTCATCGCCGGGTCAATGGGCTAAATACTTCGCGGTATTTCCTCCCAAAGAAGAAGGGATTGCGATATAATCGCACCCCTTTTTTATGAACGAAATACAGATGATAGTTTGAGGCGATTTATGTTTCCCGTCTCCCCGGCGGGTCGGACACAAAACTTTCAATCGCCGCGTCAACCGATTCCAACGTGCGAAAATGTGACGACAACTTTCCGACCATCATCAAACTCTCCATCCGGTTTGCAATGCCAGCCAACCTGAGATCGCCTCCTGCATTTCTCAACATCTCCAGGCTGACCGCCAATACGCCCAACATCGTGCTACCAAACCACTTCACTCTGGAAAAATCAACCACGACATTGGTAATGCCATCGGCCATGACCTCTTCGACATAGTGCTGAAAAGGAACGACCGTAGGACCACTCATAAGGGTACCCGATACAGTTATAATCGCAACCTGGTCGCGAATGTCAACTTTGACTCTCATGTAAAAAAATCGCTATGCATCCTGATCCGCAAAACTCTCCACAGCCCGATCTACTGTATCCAGGGTCGTAAAAATATTTGCCAACTGCGTAACCATCAAAATACTTTCAATCTTCCTGGTAACACCCGTCAATCTCAAATCACCGCCTTCACCGCGCAGCGTCGTCAAACTCGCCGTTAGCACGCCTAACATAGCACTGCCAAACCATCTCACCCTGGAAAAATCAACCACTACCTTTTTTACCCCCTCATTTGCAAGTTTTTTAATATGATCTTGGAAAGGGGCAACCTCGGGGCCGCTCATCAATTCACCCGACAGGGTTAAGACAGCGACATCGCCTCGAATCTTTTCCGAAATTCTCATACCAACCTCCAAAACCAGAACTTATTGAATATCAGGCAGGGCACTGAAAATAAGACTGAACGAGAAAAAAATCAAGCTTATCAGTTGATATTATGCAGCGACTCTATATCTTGTGATTTATTTAAAATGAGATATACAAGATATGGTGGTAAAATGAAGCTTTTTTCATAAACTGCGTAACATCAGTTATCAGTTATCAACTGTTTTCTCCCGCCTCAATCACCATTTGCAGGGCAGCATCTGCTATCGCATTGCGAATCGCATCGCGATCCCCATCAAACTGAAAGATCTCACACACCACGCCTTCTGCACCGGCAACTGCGATATACGCCGTACCGATGGGCTTGGGCGACCGCCCGCGAATGGGACCAGCGATCCCGGTCTCGGCCAGGCCCAAATCTGCACCACTCACTTTTCGCACGCCCTTGGCCATCTCGCACGCTGCTTCCGCGCTCACTGCACCATACGTATCCATCACCTTTTCATCTATCCCCAGCATCTCGCATTTAGACAACGCGCTATACGCAATAACCCCGCGCTCATAATAAGCCGAACTACCCGGAACCGAAACAATGCGAGCGCTGATCAGTCCCCCTGTTGTGGTTTCTGCAACTGCAATAGTCCAGTCTCGTTCTCGAAGCAATTTGCCGAGCTTTACTTCCAACTGTTCAGACATGTTTCACCGCTGATCAATAACCACAGGGGAACCCGATTTTGAAGACGCATAAGCTGCGCAAAAGAGCTCAACAGATTTTCGTCCCTCTTCACCCGACACCACAGGAGCCGTGCCTTTGGTGATAGCAGAAACCATATCCTCTGCAATATTGGCAGGCGCATCGGGCACTTCAAAACGGCTCAAATCTACCAATTCCTCATCCTTTGTCATCACTTCTATACCGCCGCGTTGATCCCACCGCACAGTGCCTTCCGTGCCGCTGATCTCCACTTGTGTCCCCAAATTTGGATAACTCGATGTCGTGGTCGTAATAAGCCCCCACGCACCGCTTTGAAATGTCAACTGTGCAATTGTAATATCTTCCGTTTCAATATCGTGTGTCATGGTTGCACTGCGCCCATAAACTTCCTTTACTGGGCCGAGCAACCAGCAGATGAGATCGACAAAATGCACACCCTGATTGGCTATCGAGCCGCCCTCTGTCTCTTTGCGGCTGCGCCACCCCATGGGAAAGCCCCCATTGTAATAGCTCTGCTCGCGCCACCACTTCATCTTCACATCACCCAAAAAAACCTGTCCAATGATCCCCTGATCAATAGCGGCCTTCAATTGCTGGTTTGCCTTAGAATAGCGATTCCCAAAATCCACTGCCAGAACCTTCCCCGCATCTTTTGCCGCCTGAATCGCCGCATCGCACTTTTCCACGAGAATATCCATTGGCTTGGTGACAAATGCGTGTTTGCCTGCTTCTATCGCTTCAATGGCGTAATCGCAATGCGTACCACTGGACGTATAGATACCGATCGCATCGATATCATCGCGCGCAAACATCGCCTTGTAATTCGTCGTCCAGTCGCATCCGTACTCTTCGGCCTCTTCCACAGCCTTGTCTTCCTGTAAATCGCACACGCAAACCAATGCACTGCCCTCTGCTGCTGCCACCTGTTTCGCTGCTCCGCGACCGCGTCCCAATCCCATAATACCAAATCTAACGCTCGACATTTGAATCTCCCTCTGAAAGTACCGCGAGATTTTCTCGCAACTTCGACAGTGTATCCCGATACTCGCGCTCGCGCTCGCGCTCTTTTGCCACGACCTCTGTGGGGGCATTATTCAAAAAACCCGCATTGCTCAACTTCTTCTCCAATCCCCCCAGCGCCTTTTCCAATCCCCCAATCTCCTTCTCCAATCTCTGACGTTCCACAGTGAGATCAATCACGCCGGCCAGAGGCACAAAAATTTCCACATCGCCAACCACAGCACTCGCAGACGCTGCCGGGCGTTCCACAGCCTCACCCAGGGTCAAATTTTCAATGCGCCCCAACGCCTTCATATAGCCCTGAACAGACGTCAAAATCGCACGTGCCTCCTCTGAACTCGTCTTACACACCACATCCACGCGCTTGCCCGGCGGAATACGCATTGTACCTCGAATATGGCGCACAGCACCCACCACATCCCGCATCAAAACCATTTCTCGCTCGGCCGCTTTATCAAATTGCGTTTTGTCGCATTTGGGCCAGGGCGCAGCAATAAGTGCCTCGCCTTCGCGTGGAAATGTTTGCCACAACGCCTCTGAAATAAAAGGCGCAACGGGATGCAACAGGCGCAGCGTGCCTTCAAACACGACACACAAAACCGACTGCGCGGTTTGACGGGCGCTTTGATCATCGCCATACAGGCGCACTTTCGCCATCTCCACATACCAATCGCAATACGCGCTCCACACAAAATCGTACAACGCGCGCGCCGCTTCGTCAAAGCGATACGCCTCCAAAGCCTCTGTAACCTGCAACACCGTGCGATTGTACAAACTCAAAATCCACCGATCAGAAAGATCCGTAACCGGCTCGGGGACCGTTTGCAACGCCACATCGCGTATGTCGCGATCGTCCAGATTCATTTGTACAAACCGCGCGGCATTCCAGATCTTGTTGCAAAAATTACGACACATTTCTGCAATAGGCGAATCTTGCAACTTATTATCCTTCACATCGGCATCGAACCGAATATCCTGTGAACTGCCGCATTGATACAAAAGCGACAGGCGCGTGGCATCTGCGCCATAGCGGTCAATCAATTCGCGCGGATCAATTCCCGTACCCAGCGACTTGCTCATGCGCTTGCCATCGCGCGTTTGCACCGTGGGATGAACCAGCACCGTCCGAAACGGAATCTCGCCCACAAATTCAACAGCCGTCATAATCATCCGAATCACCCACAGATACAAAATATCCCGTCCCGTAATCATCAAATCCGTCGGATGAAATAGCTTCAAATCCTCCGTATCTTCGGGCCAACCCAGCGTTGCAAAAGGCCACAGCGCCGAGGAAAACCACGTATCGAGCACATCTGGGTCTTGCGTCAACTGCTGACTGCCACACGCTGTACACACCTCGGGTGGCTCTGCATTCACAATCACCTCACCGCAATTTTCACACGTCCACACCGGAATGCGGTGCCCCCACCACAGTTGCCTCGAAATACACCAGTCGCGGATATTCTCCAGCCATTCAATCGAATATTCTCGAAACCGATCCGGCACATAATCGATCTTTTTTTCTCGCATCAGGGGCAAAATTAAATCGGCCAAATCGCGCATCGCCACAAACCACTGCTCCATAGGCATCGGTTCAATCACCGTGCCACAACGGTCGTGATGGGGCACCGCGTGGGTATAATCCTCAATTTTTTCCATCAACCCTATCTTGTCGAGTGCCTCAACCACCGCCTTGCGACACGCATACCGGTCCTGCCCAACATAAGCACCCGCATCCTCTGTCATTTCGCCATTCAGACCAATAACCGCGATTTCGGGCAAATCGTGACGCTGCCCTATCTCGTAATCATTGGGATCGTGTCCCGGCGTCACCTTCACCGCACCACTCCCCATTTCCGGATCGGCATAGTCATCTGCCACAATGGGAATGGGGCGGTCCATAAGCGGCAACATCACCATTTTACCCACGGCATCGCGCCATCGCGCATCAGATGGATGTACCGCCACCCCGGTATCACCCAGCATGGTTTCCGGGCGCGTTGTCGCCACAACCACATCGGGCGCGTCATCTATCCCTTTGTACCGAATATGCCACAGGTGGCTATGGACCTCTCTTTCTTCCACCTCGAGATCGGAAATCACAGTGCCGCACTGCGGACACCAGTTCACCATGCGTTTGCCCCGATAAATCCAGCCCTTCTCGTAAAAACGCACAAATGTTTCCAACACCGCCCGCACGTACTCATCATCCATTGTAAATCGCTCGCGCGACCAGTCATAACTACAGCCCAACTCGCGCAATTGTCGCAAAATTGTGCTGCCGTATTTTTCCCGCCAGGCCCATATCCGTTTCAACAAATCTCTGCGCCCAATTTCGCGGCGCGTCTTTTTTTCGTTCTCCCAGATCTCTTGCTCCACCTTCATCTGCGTGCCAATACCCGCGTGATCTGTACCGGGCAAACACAGCGTGCGAAATCCCCGCATCCGCTTATACCGAATCATCGCGTCGTGAATCGCGTGCTGTAGCGCGTGTCCCATGTGCAACTCCCCCGTCACATTGGGCGGAGGAATCGTCACCGTATAGGCAGGACCTGTCGCGCGAAACTCCGGGCGAAAATATCCCTTCCTGTGCCAAAAATCATACCACGTCTTTTCGATATCTTTTGGATCGTAGGCACGCTCCAAAGCTTTATTCTTCATCGTCTCCATTACTCCTTCTTTCCTAAATCGAATAACTTCGCCACCCCTCATAAATCGTCCGCACAGATACTTTAATCACCGCTGTTGTGGGCACGGCCAATAACATGCCAACTGCGCCAAACAACTCGCTGCCGACGAACACCGCAAAAATGACGAGCAGAGGATGCAAATTAACACTGCGTCCAACCACCATAGGAGCGACAAAAACATTATCTACGAGCTGAACGATCGCAAACACAATAATCACTGGAATAACCACACCAAAACTCAGCGCAGAATATTGCAATACAGCGGCAACAACACCGGCAATAATCCCAATCGCAGGTCCCATATAGGGAATTACATTGGCCAAACCAGCGAGAAGACCAATCACCAAAAAATGTTCCAGACCGATGATATAAAGTCCGGTACTTGACAAAAGCGAAACAATTATTACAGACAACACCATACCGCGCATATAGCTCCCCAATTGCCTGTCAATGCGATGCAACAGATTTAATATCAGTTCAAAATATCGATTTGGCACCTGCTCGATAATCGCACGCTTGATCGTTCTGCCCTCTGCCAAAAAAAAGAATAAAGCAAACGGCACAATGATAAACAAGGTAAGTCCCGATAGCAATTGCCCGACCAATCCGGGAGTTTCCTTAAGCAAAATTGTCACGACGTTTTGCAGATACTGATTCGCGGCCTGTATCCAATCGCGGCCCTTGAGCACAGGCAAAATTTCTTCCTCCCAATCGCGGCCCTTGAGCATTGGCAAAATTTCTTCGAGATAGGTCTGAGCTGATTTCAGCCACGGCAGGAATGAAGTTTCATAAACTGACTTGAGTGCCATCAAAGAACTGGGCTTGTATTTGCCAAACGCATGTTTTGTCGCCGAGATTAAAATTTTAGATGTGCCAAATTGAACCGAAGCCATTGTATCCGAAACCGATGACACATCCTCCATATTCCCTCTAAGCGTCAACACAATAGAATCTTCCCGGCTGCCAGACGAACCGTACAACCTCAAAGACGCCTGGCGCGGTTCATCCGCTTGTGGAGAAAATACCACGCGCAGTGTATCTCGCCCACCGACCACTTTTGGGTTGGCCTGTGGGGCAGCGGATTCCGCGTCTCCCCCACCGGGTGTCAATTCCAGGGGCAAGCCTTCGACCTTAAAATCTTCGAGTTCGCTCTCAAACCGATCAATCATCACCACATCATCGCCCGTATTTTCCACCACACAGTACCATGTGCCCTGCTCACCAATAATGCTCTTGACCATATCCTCCGTACCGCGCACAATCATAGGCGCGACCACAATAAGCGGAATGACCACAATTGCAAAAACAGCCAGCAAGACAACAACCACGGCGATAAGACGATTTAAGCGGTGCGATTCGAGAAAATCAACCACGGGCATGAGAAAATACGACAGCACAAACGCAATAAAAAAAGGGACCAGCGTACTTCGAATAGTATATAGCAACCAGATCATCACAACGATGAGGCTCAAAAAAATCACAATACGCAAAATCTGAGCAGTGCCCAGGCCGCCAGAAGAGGGTTCATTCATGACGCGTCTTCTCCGTCCTCTTTTTGTTTTGCCGCCAACTCATCTCGAGCCACCTGCAAACTGTGATTGGTTTGCCGCAATCGCTCCGCGATAATCCGCGCAAGTTGAATGGCAATTTTTACCCCCAAATGAGGTCGTTGTTCCGCCAACTGATGCAGTGCGTCTCGCGGGAAAAGTGCCAACCTGGTATCTTCTATCGCCACTGCTGCTGCTGTTCTCGGCACACCTTCCAAAAGTGCTGTTTCACCAAAAAAGGAACCGGATTCAGATTGGGCAAGCAGCACTTTCTCGCCGTCTTCACCATCCTTTTGAATCACTTCTACACACCCTTTTAACACCACGTAAACGCCGTCTCCCGGTGCATCCTGTTCAAAAACAACATCGCCCGTTGAATACTTCCGAATTTTTAAAAGCTCTACCACCGCCTCCATCTCTCGGCGGTTCAGTTCCCGAAACAGTGGAATGGCGCGCAATTTGGGAAATAATGGCTTTTCGCGCTCCAACCAGCGCTGTAGAAATCGATTCATCACAAATCCTATATCTCCGCGCGATAAGGCATCACAGGCTCTGCTGCCCTTAAGCGTTCAAAAAAATCCAGCGCCTTTGGACGATAGCGCGATTCGATGTGTTGATCAAAAAACGCGCGCAATATTCGCGTCACCTCTGCGCGGTTTACACCCCGCAAGAGGGAAAGATCAATGCGGTCGGGACGTCCCACTTGTAGATGCGCCATAAAATTTATCGTCTCGAACTGCACGCGCATGCCCGCCCCTGCATGGTTGTCACAAAGAGTGCCGCCCAGGCCGGGGCTGAACCCCAGACGGTGTCCCTGGAGACGAGCACCACATTGAACACACCCACTCATATGGGGGCGATACCCCACCGCACTCGCAGCGCGAATTTGGAAATACCACACCGGTACATCCAGGGCTATTTCAGCAATGCTCCCCACCCATTGCATCGCTTCAAGTGCAATACTAAACAAAAGTGGATTGCGGTCTTCATCCTCTGTAATATAATCCAGAAATTCGCATATCGCACTTCCGGCTGCCATCCGACCATAGTGTTGTTTTACCGGTTCAAAAGCGTGTGCAATATCGCCTTCGCTCAATATTTGCAACTCTCGATTATCCTGTCGATAAAAAACATAATGCCCCCACGTCATCGGTTCAAGACTCGCGCCAAATTTGCTTTTGGGTCGTCGCGCTCCTTTGGCTACCAGACGCAACTTGCCGTAATCGCGAGAAAACAGCACCACAACCTTGCTGCTTTCACTCATGCGAAAACCGCGCAACACCAATCCATCGGTATGGCAAATCACGGCGACTCCAATGTTGATGGTGGATTGGGATAGACCATATAAATCGATTCATTGGGATACACCATGCCATAGCGCTCTCGGGCAATGCGTTCAATTTCACCCAAATTGTTTTCCAGCAATTTCGCCTCGCGTTCCAGCATCGCATTCTGCTGGCGAATAGTTGCAATTTCCCGTTTCAATACGGCAATTTGCTGCTTGCGCATTATGAGTTGATAAATCCCACTATCTCCCACAAAAAACAAATAAAGGGAAAGCACCACGGGTGCAAATATCAAAAATCTATTCAGGCGTCGCCTTGCACTTCCCGGTAACATCGAACTGTTTTCCGGCAACACCGTACTTTGTCCTCGATAAAATGAGCGCATAACACAATCTCCAAAGTCAGTTGTTAGCCCTATCCCCCAGCCCCCGATTTAACACCACCATATCATCCCGATGGATAACCACCGCGCCATTGTTGATCCCGAGAATTTCTGCAACTTCTGGCGTTTTTTTTCCGCGAATACGCCGCACATCATCGGCGTCAAATCTCGTTAACCCGCGCGCGACCTCGACGCGTTGTTTTGATTCAACGCCAATGAGTTCACCAACTTCAAAATCGCCAATAACGCGGATAATACCCGAAGGCAACAAACTTTTGCCGCCATCGCTCAAAGCAATCACTGCGCCATCATCTACGACCACACCCCCTCGCCTTCGGGAATGCGCCAACCACAAATCTCTGCTGTTCAAACTGCGATTATCCGCCACAAATAACGTGCCGCAATCTGCCCCATCCAAAATTTCGAGCAAACCGTTTATACATCCATTTGCAATTACTGCCATCTGCCCACCTTGCATCACGGCCTCGGCAGCCCTGAGTTTTGTGCGCATTCCCCCGCGTCCCAGCGCACTCCCCGAAGACCCCACAGTTGCGTAGAGTTCTTCGGGCATCCCGTGCACAGACCGAACCAATTGCGCGTTTGGGTCTTTTGAGGGATCACTTGAAAACAACCCATCCACATCGGTCAACAACACCAGCATGTCCGCATCCACCAGATGCGACACCATCGCGGACAGGCGATCATTTTCGCCCACAGACAATTGCAATTCTTCCACCGCCACGCTGTCGTTCTCATTGACAACAGGCACAACACCATATCGAAACAATTGATCTAATGTATTGCGCGCATTCACATATCGCGTGCGATTATCCAGATCATCTGATGTCAACAGCACCTGCCCTACCAGAATACCGTGTGCTTCAAATGCCCTTTTGTAAGCATCCATCACCAATCCCTGCCCCACCGCAGCCGTAGCTTGCAAATCGGCCAAACGCCTCGGCCGATCCGCCAACTCCAATTGCCCCATGCCGGCACCAACGGCTCCGGATGTCACAATTGCCACCTGTAAACCGCGATCTCTCAAATATGCCACATCGGCGGCCAGGCGGTCAATCACCGCGAGATTCAGTGTGTTGCCATGTGCCGTCACCACCCGCGTACCCAATTTTACCACTACCCGCCGCACATCGGCAAACAAAGCACTGCGATCAATTTCGTGTTCTTTTGTCCCACTCATGTCAAATCAATTTCGATTTTGAGGCGCACTGGTACCCCGCGTTCTGCGAGATAGGTTTTGACTTCCCCAATACTGTATTGATTGTAGTGAAAAATCGACGCAGCCAGTGCCGCGCTTGCCTTGCCTTCGGACAACACCGCATACATATCCTCTGGCCCACCAGCGCCACCAGACGCTACAATCGGTACATCCACACGCTCGGCAACTCTGCGGTTCAATTCAATATCGTATCCATCTTTTGTACCATCTGCATCAATACTGTTCAAAACCAGTTCACCCGCACCGAGATCTACCAATTCCTCAGCCCATTCGAGGGCATCTCGTCCAGTATATATGCGTCCGCCATTGATAACCACTTCCCAGCGCACATCCTCTGTTTGATCGGAATTCGGTCGTCGAATTGCGTCGATTGACCCCACAATTGCCTGCGATCCAAAACTCTCAGCCCCCTGCGTAATAATTTCAGGCGTGTGTATGGCAGCCGAATTGATTGACGCTTTTTCCGCGCCCCCTTCGATAATAGTGTGAATGTCCTGATACGTGCGCACACCCCCGCCAACCGTAAAGGGAATAAACACCTCTTCGGACACGCGCCGCACGAGTTTACCGACAATATCGCGCTTCTCCGCCGATGCCGTAATATCGTAAAACACCAGTTCATCGGCACCTTCTGCATCATAGCGTTTCGCGAGTTCAATGGGGTCGCCAGCGTCTTTATCGGCTGAAAACTTAACCCCGCGCACATTGCGACCGTTTTTCACATCCAAACACGGAATAATTCGCCTGGCCAGCATCCTACACCTTCTCCGCAAAATTCTTCAAAATTTTCAAGCCTGCATCCTGACTTTTCTCGGGATGAAACTGCACGCCAAAAGCCCGATCATTTCCGGCAATTGACGCATAATCAATCCCGTAATCCGTTACCCCGACCACATCTTCATCGCGCTCAGACGCCACAAAAAAAGAATGGACAAAATAAAAATAAGACCTGTCGGGTACGCCATCTAAAAGTGCTGTCTCGCGCTGAATTCGCACCTCATTCCACCCAATTTGCGGAACGCGCTGGCCTTCGGGAAAACGCTTCACTTTTCCCGGCAAAATGTCCAATCCCCTGTGCTGCCCCATTTCTTCACTCTCGGCAAACATCAATTGCAATCCCAAACAAATACCCAAAAAAGGTCGGCCTTCTGAAATAGCTCTTACAATGGGCGCAATCAATCCCGCTGTTTTCAGATTGTTCATCGCATCGCCAAATGCCCCCACGCCGGGAAGCACAACGCGCTCTGCCGCGTCGATATCCTCGGCTCTATCGACAATAACAGCCTTTGCTCCAACGTGTTCAAACGCCTTTTGAACACTTCGCAAATTCCCCATCCCGTAATCGACAACCGCAATCATCTCATTCTCCCAACACACTCGACCGCTCCGTCGCAGCCAAAACAGCATCCATCAAAGCAGCGCGCAAACCGCCCTGCTCCAGCGCGTGCAAACCCGCAATAGTCGTTCCGCCCGCCGACGTCACCTGATCTTTCAAAATTGCCGGATGTTCGCCGCTCTCGGCAACCATACGCGCAGCCCCCAGCACAGTCTGAATCGCCAGTGTCAACGCCATATCTTTTGACAAACCAGACCGCACTCCGCCATCTGCCAGCGCGTCAATTACCGCGTACACATATGCAGGCCCACTGCCTGCAAGTCCAGTCACCGCATCCATCTGTGATTCTGAAACAACGACTGCCGCGCCAACCGCATTGAACAGAGATAGCGCCAAGCTCAGGTGATCCTCACCCGCCTGTGTTCCTGCACACACGCCCGAACCCGCAGCACCGACCAGTGCCAGCACATTGGGCATCACGCGAATGACGGGCAGCGAACCCAATTCCGCTTCCAACGCCGCAATGCGCACACCCGCCATGAAGGAAATAATCACCTGATCACTGCGCAACAAATCCCGAAAGCCCACAACGGTTTGCTTCCAGAACTGGGGCTTCACACCCAACACCACAATATCCTGATGCCCCACCACTTCGCGTGCATCTCCTGCAACCTGGACACCCAATTCGCGCCTTCTCTGATCCAACACCTCAGCAACCAGATCCACCGCCGTGATATTTTCAGGCGCGATCTCTCCCGACCGAATCCAACCGGCCATCAGCGCGCCCCCCATATTGCCTGCACCAATAACAGCAATTTTTTTATTTTTCATAGCAATCAGCAGTTAAAGGACCTTATTTAAACATACGTCAACCAGTTGTGCTTATCTTCCGCACGACCTTCCACAACGGCAAAAAATGCGTCCTGCAACTTCTTTGTGATCTCGCCTCGAGAACCACAACCGATATTGATATGGTCAATAGTCGTAATAGGCGTGATCTCTGCCGCACTACCCGTAAAAAACACCTCATCGGCAATATACAGAGACTCTCTTGGAATCGGTCGCGCCGTCACCGTATGTCCCAACTCCCGGGCAAGTGTAATAACCGAATGTCGCGTAATACCGGGCAAAATAGACGACCCGGTAGAAGGCGTGTAAATCTGCCCATTCTTCGCCATAAAAATATTCTCGCCGCTGCCCTCGCTCACATAACCCTGGGTATCCAGGGCAATGCCCTCGGCATATCCATCGGCCATCGCCTCCATCTTGATCAGTTGTGCGTTCATATAATTTGCCGCCACCTTAGCAAGCGAAGGCATGGTATTGGGCGCCAGGCGATTCCACGACGCAAACCGAACCGACACGCCTTTTTCCAGAGCTTCTGGACCCAGGTATTTACCCCATTCCCACACCGCGATCACCACCTCGACCGGACAGGGCATTGGATTGACGGCCAATTCGCCAAAACCTCGAAAAACCACGGGCCTGACATAACACGCCTGCAAGTTATTAATGCGAATCGTCTCCAAAATAGCCGCTTCCAGTTCATCTTGCGTATAGGGAATTTCCATGCGATAAATTTTGGCCGAATCGTAAAGCCTTTTCACATGATCTCGCAGCCTGAAACAGGCCGGTCCCCTTGCGGTATGATAACACCGTATCCCTTCAAAAACACTCGAACCGTAATGCACCACATGGGACAGCACGTGAATTTTGGCATCGTCCCAACCCACAAAATTCCCATTAAACCAGATTTTGTCTGACTTTGGAATGGGCATAAGAAATCCCTTTCTAAAAAACTATCGCACAGCCAACGCGCGGCAAATCCGTTCAAATCCATCTATCGATATGGTTTCGGGACGCGCTCGGCCATCGATATTCGCTTCCATCAAAATCTCATCATCTACCACACCAGATAGCGCATTGCGCACCATTTTTCTCCGCTGCTGAAATGCGGCGCGCACCACGCCAAACAAACGCCTTTCATCTGCAATATCATAAGCAGAATTTGCTTCAAAATCCAGCATCAACACAGAAGAATGCACTTTGGGCCGCGGATAAAAATGCGCTGGAGGCAGGTCAAACAACCGTTTTGCAACACATCGCACCTGTGTAACTATCGACAACACGCCATATATTTTGCTGCCCGGCGGCGCGATCATGCGTTGTCCCACCTCGCGCTGCACCGTAATCACAGCGCGTTTCCAAACCCTTCGAGCATCCGTAATTTGCCTGATGAGCGCGCCCGTAATATGATAGGGCAAATTGCCCACCAGAATCGCTTTTTCTCGTTTTTCATTTTCAACAAGCGCGGGCAAATTGACCTGACGCACATCATCTGATACAATTTTTAACCGCAAACCAAACCGATCGGAAAGCAGATCACACAACTCCCCATCAATCTCAATAGCGACCACCTGCCCTGCTCGCTCAACCAAAAGGCCCGTCAACGCACCTCGTCCAGGACCAATTTCTACGACCATGTCCTCTTTCTCAACCTGTGCAGCCTCTACGATTCGCCCGATAGATGCGCCATCTATGAGAAAATGCTGGCCCAGCCGCGTCTTTGTTTTCACGATAGCAACCCAAACAAAGTCTGAGCATTTTGCGTCGTCTGCCGACACACATCTCCAATATCCCCGCATCCCGCATCGGCCAGACACTCGGCGACATAGCGCACATAAGCCGGCTCATTGCGCTTGCCGCGTTTTGGCGCCGGTGCCAGAAAAGGACAATCCGTTTCCAAAAGCAATCGCTCAGCGGGCACATCCAATGCGACCTTCAACGCACCCGAATTTTTGAAAGTAACAATACCGCCAAAACCCAGATAAAAATTGAGATCAACAGCGCGCTTGGCTCCTTCGACATCCCCGCCAAAACAGTGCATCACACCACCCACCTCCGATCCGCCTTCTTCCTCCAACACATCTAATACCCGCGTCTCAGCACCCCGGCTGTGAATAATCAGCGGCAGATCCATCTCTCTCGCCAGACGAATATGTGCCCGAAACGCCCGTTCCTGAACCTCGCGCGGCGCATAATCGCGATAAAAATCCAGTCCTGTCTCGCCAACCGCAACAATTCTGTGATGCTTCAAGAGATTGGGCAACTTTTTCAAAGCAGCCTCATCCGCCTTTGCAGAATCCGACGGATGAAACCCTGCCGAAGCAAACACATCAGCCTCTGCCTCAGCAAGAGCGATAGCCGCACGGCTCGTCTCCAAATTTGTCCCCACATTCACAATCTGCCCCACCCCCGAGGCACGCGCCCGGGCGAGCAGATCATCCAGATCCTTTCTAAACTGTGGAAACATCAAATGTGCGTGCGAATCGACAAGCATATTGAAGTCCTGTAAACTGAAACAATGGCCTATAATCAGGTTAAGGCGGCGTAATCATACACAGGTGTTTCAATAGTCCGAACGGGTTGACATCGTTCCCACACCACCTGTTGCAGACATTCGACGGTCTCTGGAGAAAAGAACCTTTCGCCCGTCTCAACATTGACCCGAGCGGGAACATCTTCAATAATAACAAACCACCCATTGACTTCAATGCTATATGTAACGCACGTCTCAATCAATGTTTCACGTCCCGCTTCTTGATCAGACATTGTGTTTCGCCTCAATCTTACAAGATGCCTCGCCGGTAATGACTCATCTGAAGTACTACGTAACTTCATTTACTCATCTTCTGCTTTTTCAAAAAGCATTGGCTGGAACGCCTCAGAGGCTTCTGTATATTCCGTACCACATTCTGAATCCAGCCTTTGAAGCGCGCCTTGATGAAACGCCGGTACGATTTCAAAGCCTATAAAATGCCTGTCAAGTCGCTTAGCGGCAACAGCCGTAGTACCGCTTCCCATGAACGGATCCAGCACCACCTGATCTTCTCTCGTTGTAAGTTTGATAAGGAACTCAATCAGCTTTAATGGTTTTTGCGCCTCGTGAATTTTTTGTTCGTCCTTTTGAAAACCAAACTCAAGGAGATTTGTTGGACTCGTCCCCTGAATCTGACACGCTTCTATATTCATTGCGCCCACGCCGTGATCAAGGACATTGTCGGCGATGGTTCCACCAATTTTGTAGGGTTTCACAAACCAGGCTATCGGCTCATATACAGGTGCCATATTCCCCAAACGCCAACCATACCATGCTTCGGCCTCAGCCTCTAATCCGCGCCGTTGAAAGACAATGCTCACCCTCTGAGCGCGATGGTGTGCCGATTCTTTTTTCCAAGCGAGCATATCCTTGAGAAGAAAACCACTATCTTCAAAAGCATTGACGACACGGTGTATGGTACGTCGTGCACCAAAAACAAAGACAGAAGCTCCATTTTTTAATTTCGGAAAAACCAATTCAGCCCAACTTTGACACCACCGCTGATACTCTATTCCGATGTTCCTATCAGCCTGCGACCAACCATTGATGGGCTTGCCTCGCCGCTTAAAGGCAGACTTCCCAACCTGCGCGGGCGACTGCCCCAGCAGTGCTGAGTTCGTGTTGCCGTGCAACACATCCCAATCATCCAAGTTAATGCCATAAGGAATATCCGAGAGGAAGAGTTCAATGCTATTATCCATCAGGTGTGGAATATGGTCCCGACAATCGCCCTGTGTAATTTTATCCAGATATTTTTCGTTCATGTTGGCCATCACTCCAGGTTAAGAATTCCGTTTCTGGTAACAGATCGAACCGTTTGAATCTTGCTATCAACTTTTCTCCACTTTAGCACCTCCCTTATCGCCTCAGTTCGAGATAGTCTCATAATTCGTTCTCTCTCCGCAGCGAGAAAAGTAAGTGCTTCTTCTCTTGAAATGAGAATAGACTCATTTGATGCGAGTTTCTCCTCTCTCCATATTTTACCAATTATGTCATCAAAATCCAATAATGTACGATTTACTGCCTGCCAGTAGCTATTTGCACTTTTTGATGGGTTCATCGCTTCGACTGTTTTAAACACCTCATGAACCAGTTCCAAAGCTTTACTTCGTGTTGACTCGTACGCATAACGAGCAAGCACAGCTAAATGTGTATATGTGGCGATACAAACTGATCTCGCCGCGGCTTGTTGGTATATCTGACTTGTCCGGTATGGCAACTGATATACCGGACAAACAACCATCGCATAGGGCTTCCCATGCTTCCAATTATCCATTGCCTCAACTTTAAAATCCTTCTGATTCTTCGCCGTGCGACTCAGTCGAAATGCTTTCGCATCAGCGACAAAACTATAATCATCAGTGACGCACTCCACGTCAGCCACATCCGCTCGCTCTGTAAGAACCACACTCGTAAATCCCATTGCAGTATATGCTTCGTGAATCACAGCATCAGTATATTTAGAGTAAAGTTTTTCTTCGCTGGTATCAGGTCCATAGCACTCCGGAATTGCGCCACATAAACGCAGATGTCCAAGCAAAGACACAATCCCGTAATCCTGAATCTCCTGCCATAGCTCTTGCTCAATCCTCTCAGTATCAACGCCAAAATTACCACTCAGACGACTTAGATTGTCAATCCAGTCTTTTCGATTCTCTACTTGTTCTTCGGTAATAATTTCCATATTGGTATGATTTCTCGTTGCATTGTTTTTCCCCAAAGGCTGGCGAGATACAAGAGCCAGCTAATCGGCCTCCAACGGACGTTCATAGTGAAGTTTGAGACTAAGAAGATTAGCGGTTGATGCTACGGACTGTTCATTTGTCAGAAACCATTCTCTACGCTTACTATGGTTTCCTCCGTGGCCAACTGTACGTAAATGGTTGTGAATCTCTTTCTCTATTTCCTTCAGATCATCATCGTTTTCGGTTACCCATATTTGTAAAATCATTGGGGGTTCTGGCATTCCTGTCTTCTGTTGCATAACGCGCTTAAAAGCGTCTTTCTCAGACATCCCGACTTTCAGATATGTCCGGGCATCAGTATCATCTGTCTCCTGCACAACTGGATGGCGGTAGTAGTGAGGATAGGTGTACACGTAGATCCCTGCGATGCCAGATTCCACGACCTGGCTCGTTTCTCTTTCAACCTTCGCGTCCTCCTCTTCCAAGTCTTGACGATTACTTACCTGACGGTCACATTCTTCAATCCGCGTCTTAAGTATCTGTATGGTCTCTTCGGATAGATACTTTTGACCGCGTCTTATGAAGCCTCTTAGAGCATCTTTACATTCTTTAGCTGGCGTAGGACTCTCAGGCAGGACACCCTCTATGATGGCCTGTATGTGCCTCCGATTTTTATGAACAAACTGAAGAGTTTTAAGCCTCAATTCTTCTGCTATCTCGGCAGGGGATTTATCTTCGTTGGTAAGCTGCCAGACTTCACCGAGCCGCGTGGTATCGTTCTCAAGTGCCTCTCGAACTTCATTCAGATACTGCTCATTATCCACTGGATTTCTCCACTTGCTCTTTGTGCAACAATCTGCTCATACAGCTACGACCAATGCTTCAAAGTGTTCATCGGGAACTGGTAGTCCATCTTCCTCAAGAGAGAGAACGTATCCCTCAATGGCCTCTTTGATATTGGCGACAGCTTCCTGTTTAGTTTTTCCTTGACTGATACAACCTGGCAAGCTGGGGCATTCAGCGACCCAATAGCCATCTTCACCCGGATAAATAATTACCTGTCTCACGTTTTATCACCATTTTTTTCATGCGCCGCTATCCACGCCTGTCGGGTTAGTTGAAACCGCCGTGCGGGTTCGTTCTGGAACTTGGAACTATTATAGATAAACCCTTCCGTCTCCTGAAACCCATTCTTCTCCAGAACACGAGCAGAAGCCGGATTGCACTTCAGGCACACCGAATGAACAATCTCCATGTCGAGTTCACAGAACGCGTAATTTAGCGCGAGAGCAACAGCCCTGGTCGTGATTCCTCTGCCCCAGTGCGACGATGCGATTCCGTAATCACACCGGGCGCTGCGTTTTTCGTAGTCAATCGCCCCGAGTTCTACCACGCCAATCACACCGCCATCTGCAACAATAGCAAAAAAGAACGCCTCTCGATTTCTATGTGCTCTAACGCCTTTCCTGACGAAAGTCTCTCCACCATTTTTCGGATATGGCTGAGGTATGGTAGTAGTACGCGCAACGCGTTCATCAGAGGCATAGCGCTGTACTGCTGCTGCATCGCTGAGCCGCAATGGGCGAATTGTAACCTCTATGTGCTTCTCGCATTTCACCTCTCACCTCCCACCTGTATCACATGCCCCAAATATCGATCTCAACCCCACTGTTAGAAGCCGGGCGACAGTGGAACACCTTGTCCTCCCATCGCCGACCTGCCCGACGGTCAAAGATCACCAGATGACCCGCCTCTGCATCGCAGCGATCCATGTACTCCGCCGTCTGATCCAGGCCATCGGCGATGGTCTGTTCCAGGCTCTTGTGGAGAACTTTGCACTCAATCACGATTTTGCGCGTCTGCTCACCCTGCGGCCAGACAATCAGCAAATCTGTACGCATCCGCCCCAACCCATACTCTCGCTCAATGCGTCCACCGCTGTTCACAATGCGCTGCAGGAACGCCTGCAACAGAAGCTGAGGGCCAGCCTCCTGGTATTGGAACCGCGTCACCCAATGCTCCGAGTGCTCGCGAAAAAAAGTCTGGAACGCGGTCATCAATTTGACCACATTCAGGCTGCCATCGGCATTGACGTACCAGGCTGCATCCTCGTCGAGTCCCACCTGGGCGGCGTAGGTCAGTTCACGCGGAACGATTTCCGCGTAGATCGGATTGGCGATGCGGAGTGGTTCGTTTGAGGCGATCAAGCCCAGATCGCGGACGTATTCGAGATCGCGAGTGGAGAAGTCGCTGGCCTCTCCACCACTGAGCAACGGCTCAACCACGCGCTGCACGCGCTCTTCCTGCAACTTGTCGGCCAACTGATCCAAATGCGTCTCTCTACGCAGAATGAGTTGCTCTTGCGCTTCGCGGATGTCCTCCGAAGTAATTGGCCTGTCCTCATTCTCTGCGGCCTCATCCCGAAAGCATGTCTCATCCGCCAGCGCGTTCACCAGCCACGGCTGCCCTTGCGTCTGCGTCCAAATCGTCTCCAGTGCGTCTGGCGTGAACACCTGTCCCGTCTCCTCAGTGTGCTGGCCTATCAGAGCAACCACCTCATCCCGTGAAAAATCGCCCAATCGCAACGATCTCGCCTTGATATTGAACGCGCTACCGCCAGCAATGATCGCATTGGCCGAACTGGAATGGATGCGGTAATCGCGCACATCGCGCACACCGCACAATACCACACTCTGTGGAAAGTCATCAGGACGCAGGTCATAGCCATCCCGCAACTGCCGCAACACGGATAGAAGAGAATCGCCGATCAGTGCGTCAATCTCGTCAATGAACAACACCAGGGGCTTTGGGTCGGCCTGTGCCCAGCGCGTCAATGCTTCGTCCAGCGCGCCGTGCGGGCCGTACTTCGCCAAAATGTCCAGCCAAACCTCGTCCAAAAACTCGTCATCCAGCGTCATGCGTGCCCAAGAAGACAGGGCACCCAGAATGGTACGCATGACCTGTTCCACATCTTCGCGCCCAGCCTGCCCGGCCTCGACATTGACGTACACACAACGGTAGTTGTCCTCGGCATTGAGCAGGTCGCGCAGAGCCAGCAGTGCCGAGGTCTTGCCCGTTTGCCGAGGCGCGTGCAGAACGAAGTAGCGTTTGTCGCGAATGAGCCTGAGAACTTCGTTGAGGTTGAGCCGTTCCAGAGGTGGGATGCAGTAGTGATCCTCTGCCACCACCGGCCCGGTCGTATTGAAGAAGCGCATGCTTACAGTTCCTTCTTATTTAACTCACCTCAGCCCCATCGCTAATCTCGCCATCTGGCGTTACGAGCGTGAGGCCCTGATCATCGGAAGCTGCCAGCAGCATACCCTGGGATTCGACACCGCGAATAGTCGCGGGTTCCAGATTGGCAACCACCACAATCTGCTGTCCAACGAGTGCCTCTGGCTCGTAATACTCGGCAATCCCGGCGACGATCTGGCGTTGCTCATCGCCCAAACTAATTTGCAACTGCAACAGACGATCTGCCCCCTTCACGCGCTCGGCTGCATCAATTTTTGCCACGCGCAATTTGAGCTTCTGAAACTCTGAAAAAGAAATCAAATCTTCTGGTTTTTCTTCTGCCACATCGACCTCCTCAATACGCGGGAACACCGGATCGCCAGGTGCAACCTTCAAATTGGCATCCAGACCTCCCCATGTTTTTAAATCATCCAAATGAACATCTTCTGGCGAACCCTTTGCACCGAGTTGTCGCCAAATCTCACACGCCTTTGACGGAATCACGGGAAACAGCAACACGGCCAATTGCCGCATCGTCTCCAGCAGCGCGTAAATTGTCACCTCAAGCTCGGCTCTCTTGCTCACATCCTTCACCAAATTCCAAGGCGCCTGCACCTCGACAAACCGATTGGCCTCCCGCACCAACCGCCAAACCGCATCCAGCACCGCATTGGGATTCATCGCATCAATAGCCTCGCCCACCGCATTGAGCGTCTCATCCGTCTGCGCTTTCAAAGCGTCGAGCGCCGCGTGGTCGCCATCAACAGCGGGCACAACCCCATCCAGATACCGCGCAGCCATCACCACCGAGCGATTCAGCAAATTGCCCAACTCATTTGCCAACTCGGTATTATAGCGCTGAATAAAAGCCTCCTCGCTAAAATCGCTATCCTGCCCCAGCGTCATATCGCGCACCAGAAAATACCGAAACGCATCCACCCCGTATTTATCCGCCAAATCCAGCGGTCGAATCGCATTGCCCAGCGACTTTCCCATCTTTGTCTCATCCACGAGCCAGAAACCATGTCCCATAACCGTTTCCGGCAATGGCACATCCATCGCCTTGAGCATCGTGGGCCAATACACGCAGTGCGTAGTCAAAATATCCTTGCCAATCAGATGGCAAGACGCGGGCCACCAGTGCTCAAAACGCGCATCATCGGCGATATAACCCGGTGCCGTGATATAATTGATCAGCGCATCAAACCAAACATAACAGACATAATCTTCATCAAAAGGAAGCGGAATCCCCCATTCCAAACGATCTTTGGGGCGAGAAACACACAGATCGCCCAGCGGCTGGCGCAAAAATCCGAGGATCTCGTTGCGCCGCTTTTCTGGTCGAATAAAATTGGGATGTGTCTCAATATACTCAATGAGCCAGTCCTGATATTTGCTCATTTTAAAAAAATAATTCTTCTCCGAAATCTTCACCACAGGCCGCCCGCAATCCGGACAATTCCCATCAACCAGATCCTTCTCCGTCCAGAATCGCTCATCCGGAATACAATACCACCCCTCGTAATTATCCGAATAAATCTCGCCCGCATCGTAAATGCGTTGCAAAATCTCGGATACAACGCGCTTGTGCCGCGCTTCGGTAGTGCGAATAAAATCATCATGAGAAATATTTAAAACATCCCACAACGCCTGAAACCGCACCACCATTTCATCGGCGTGTGCCAGAGGCGACAAATTGCGCTCTTTCGCCGCCTCATCCACTTTCTGCCCGTGCTCATCTGTACCCGTCAAAAACAACACATCATCGCCAGTTAGGCGATGAAAACGCGACAACACATCGGCCATAATCGTCGTGTACGCATGCCCGATATGGGGTTCATCATTGACGTAATAAATCGGTGTTGTAATATAAAATGTGCCCATTTTTCTACGCCCACTCAAAGGGACCTGATCTGTCGCCAGAGCGAAATCAAGCCCAGATTCATATTCACATTGCGGTGATTCATCTCCCGCAGAGATTCAATCTTTTTTACAATTGCGGCGAGTTGGTCCAGATCAAAAGCCCCCGCCAATCGCCCAACATTGTCCTTCTGCACAGCATTGGCTATATGATCATCCCGACCACATTGCAACAACAGCGCATCCCTGAGCCAGATTTCTGCACCTGCCAAAATATCCAACGCCTCTTGTCGGTCAAGTTTTGCCAGTGCTTCAAACGTGCGCTCCTCCTGCTCCCCCAGCAACGCTTCCAAAAACTTGAAAGATCTATCTTGCCTATCTGCGATATGGCCATCGGTCATATCCAACGCCCTGCGCAAGTCGCCGCCACACGTGCGTGCAATAAAATCTGCCGTTGTCTCATCAACGCCCCTCGCCGTCAACCCAACACTGATATCCTGAGCCAAAAGCGCGGGAAATTTCACAAACTGACATCGAGACACAATGGTGGGCAACAACGCATCGCCCTGGGATGCAATCAAGATCATCAGCGACCGAACAGGCGGTTCTTCCAGGGTTTTCAACATAGCGTTGGCCGCCTCTGCACGCATTTGTTCCGCGTGTAAAATAAGAATCGTGCGCCAGCCCCCCGCAAAAGCACTGTGCGTAAACTGCCGCTGCATCTCCCGAACGCGATCAATAGCAATCGCTGCATTGTCGTCGGGCAATGGATAGTGATAAGGCGATTGCCAGACCTGAAACAGTGCAGCTTGCCTATCTTCCTCTTTCACGCGAGAAGAAAAGGGAAAGAGCAGCGCACTATCCGGATGATTGAGATTTGTCACCTTGTGGCATGCGGCGCAATGCCCACAGGCCACAGCACCATCTTCCCGACAATGCAACGCCTGCACAAAATCCAATGCCGCCGCCACTGCACCCGTGCCAGAAGTGCCCAAAAACAACAGCGCGTGCGGGACTCGATCTCTTTCAATCAATTCGGTCAAAAACCGAACCGCGCGCCCCTGTCCAATCACACGTTTCAATATCGCCTCTTATATGAAAAGCCGCTGGAACGGAACATTCCAACGGCTTTTTTTTATGCAAACGACTAAAATGATCCGCTATCCATGTTCCTGCTCACAATGAGAATGTACAACACGTGTAGCCCGTACAACGACGGGCATCGGCATTTGCATTGTTGGCGCAAAAAACAACATGGAACGGCTCCATAATCAAAAGTATATTACAACGCGGTGAAAAATAATATACCTTATCCATCCATTTGTCAAGATTTTATTAGCCATTTGTTCTACCTCTAAATAGTTGACACCTGCGACACAATTTTTTAAGTTTGATCAACAATTGTTTGGATTTGTGCAGGAACCATTGAGCGAGAAAATGCAATGCAAATAGGAAACAAAGAACTCGTCGTTATTGGCGACCGCGTTTTGGTCAAGCGGGAAGATTTGGAAGAGCGAACCAAAGTGGGGCTTTATTTGCCTCAAACCGTAGTCGAAAAAGAGGAAGTACAGAGCGGTCGCATTATGGCCACAGGCCCCGGTCTGCCGCTGCCAGAAACGCCCGAAGACGATGAACCCTGGCGCAATTCCCCAAAAGAACCGCGGTATTTGCCCCTGCAAGTGGAGGAAGGAGATTTTGCCTTATTTTTGCAAAAAGCCGCGATGGAGATCTCTTTTGAAGGAGAGAAATATCTCATTGTGCCCCAGGCTTCCATCCTGGTTGTGATTCGAGAATCGGATACCATAGTAGGCGAAGACGAGGTATTGGATGAACTGGAGGGTTTGGACGACCTCGACCTGTGATGGTTTTGTGAAAGTTCAAAAAAAAAGCCGCTGATTAGCGGCTTTTTTATTTTAACTCACTGTTTCGCCTGTGCCTCAGTATCCGATCTGGCACATCGAAAACCCAGAGAAGGATAGGTTTTATCGGGCTTTTCACCTCGCCGTCGGGCCATATGAATATGGGGGGCACTCCAGCCCCCGCCCCTTATGACGCGCTTTTTCCCAGCCTCCGGGCCTGTGGGATTGTGGAGCGGAGAAACGCGGTAATATCCTTCGTCAAACCAATCCCAACACCATTCCCATACATTGCCCGACATATCGAGTAACCCTTCACTGGTAGCACCTTCGGGGAAGGTCCCCACAGGCAATGGGCGCCGGTTCCGAGTCTCTCGGGTATTTGCTCGCGTGACGTCAAAACGATCGCCCCAGGGGTAAAGACGGCTTTGTGCCCCTCGTGCTGCGCGTTCCCACTCCGCTTCAGTAGGCAGTCGTTTGCCCTTCCATGAACAATAGGCATTGGCGTCATGCCACGAAACACCCACAACGGGTTGGTTGGGATTATTGTATTTGGCCTCGCCCCAATACCGGGGAGCCGCATGCCCTGTGCTCGTCACAAATTCGCGGTACTGAGCATTGGTTACTTCGCGTGTATCGACCCAGTACGCATTGAGATAAACCTTGTGTACAGGCGCGTTTTTATCTCGAGTATCTCCCATGAGAAAATGGCCTGCGGAAATTTGCACCTCCATTTTACCTGTACTATCGGAAGATACGGCTACACGGGGTCTGGGCTGTTCAAAAGGAGAACGTCCATCAATCGTCTTGATACTCAACTTGGAAATTTTGATCTGGCTGGAAGAAAGCTGAAGCGTAATAGAAGTCGCTGTCTCTCGAATCAGTTCGCCCCGCACAACGCGACCCGATTTGAGAACGACCTCAACGGCCTCAGTTGTATCGACCAGGCCAGATAACACCCCAAATACGATTAAAAATACTCCCATAATATACCGCCGCATTTTGCCTCCTTGGCGATTGGATTATCGCTTTTTGGTCGCGCCTTTGAAAGTAATCATTTCGCGGTATTTTGTCCAGTCCCGCAAAACATACCCACAATAAGAAAAAAATAAAAGCCCAACCTTAAAAGGCTGGGCTTTGCGACGGTTCCCTAAATGCGACAATTGCTAAACCATGTCTTTCAGTTTTTTGAGAGCTGAAATTCTTACACCCTGCGAAGCGGGTTTGGCTGCAATGGTTATTTTTTCGCCAGTGAAGGGATTGACGCCCTCTCGTTCTGCGCGGGCCGGTTTTTCGACCCTTTTGATTTTGAGCAGACCGGGCAACACAAATTCACCGACGGAACCTGCTGTGATATGGCTTTCAATGGCACTGTCCAACCCATCAAGAACGCTACCCACATCTTTTTTGCTCAGACCAGTGCTTTCTGCGATCGCGCTTACAATCTGGGCTTTACTCCATCGTTTTGTTACAGCTTGCGACATAATTCTCTCCCTTTGTGAAAATGGATTTACTGATTCCCCACCCTGTGCCTCCCGCAAAGGCAAATAGGTTGAAGGCTATATCGTGTAACATAATTATAGTCCAGCATGCTTTGATTTGTCAAGTATAGATTGCCCATTCTCCTGTTTTATGTCTTTTTGGCCTACTCCACCCAAATATCCGGGCGCGTATCCACCCCGTAATTCTCAAATATCGCATCAACAGCACACTTATCGTCTTCGGATAGCGCCACCTCCAATGCCCCCATATTCGACACCACCTCCTCGGGTTTACGCACGCCAACCAGTGCGGTGCTGATCACAGGGTTGGACAACACCCACGCCAGCGCGAGATGATATATAGCTGTACCGCGATCCGCTGCCATCTGTTTTAACGCTTCCACCACCTTCAGATTGCGCGGAAAATTTTCCTCTGCAAACAAAGGCATATTAAACAACCCACCCTTAGAACGCCAATCTTCTGTCTCAAATGTCGTATTCTCATCAAATGCGCCAGCGAGCAACCCATGCGCCAGAGATCCATATCCCATCATCCCAATACCGTGCGTTTCGCAATAGGGAAAAACCTCTCTCTCCATGCGCCGATCAAACATGTGATAGCCGTATTGCCCCACATCTACCCGTCGCGTCTTCATGCACGCATCGATCTCTTCTGCCTTGAAATTCGATACCCCTCCAAAGCGCACCTTACCCTGCTGAATCAAATCTTCCAGCACCTGCATAGGCTCTTCAAAAGGCGTGTGCCGATCGGGCCAGTGAATCAAATAGACATCGATATAATCCGTATTCAAAAACCGCAAACTATTCTCTACCGACGCCATAATTCGCTCCCTGCGGCTGTCGCGCCCCTTTTCCCGTCCCGAATCCGTATATCCAATACCGACCTTTGTCACCACAATCACATCCTTGCGTCGATTTCCCAGGCCACGCGCGAGCAGAGCCTCTGATTTTCCCTTCCCATAGCCTTCGGCCGTATCAAAGCAATTAATCCCCAGATCCAGTGCCTTGTGAATACCCGCAATCACTTCGCCCTCATCAAAATAACCATAATTCCCACCGAGTTCCCAGCACCCAAATCCAATCGCCGAAACATCCAATCCGGTCTTTCCAAACGGCCTGTATTCCACGGCAAACCTCCAGATAAAAATGTTGTTTAATCACCGCCCCATCCACCCGCCATCCACAGTCAAAATCGCACCATTGACATAACTGGCCGCATCCGAACACAAAAACACACACGCGCCTTTTAAATCATCCGGCTGCCCCCATCGTCCCTGGGGAATGCGCATCAAAATTTGCTCGGAACGGACAGAATCACTGCGCAGGGCTTCGGTATTATCTGTCGCAATATAACCCGGCGCAATAGCATTGACATTCACCCCCTTACTCGCCCACTCATTTGACAGCGCCATCGTCAAAGTCGCAATTCCCCCTTTGGCCGCGGCGTAACCCGGCACTGTAATGCCACCCTGAAAACTCAGCAAAGACGCTGTAAAAACAATTTTGCCACGCCCACGCGCCACCATCTCTTTGCCAAACTCGCGCGCGAGAACAAATTGTGCATTCAAATTTACCTCAATGACCTTATCCCAGTATTCATCGGGATGATCCGCCGCAGGCTCCCGCAAAATCGTACCCGCATTATTCACCAATATATCGACCTGAGCGACATCTGCTTTCACCTGTGCTATAAAAGCCCGCAAAGCATCTCGATCGGAAAAATCACATGCATAAGGATGAAAACTACGGCCTAATGCCGCGACATCCCCCTCTACTTCACTACCCGACGCCAGCGATGCACTCACCCCCACAATATCGGCACCTGCCTCAGCCAACCCCTGGGCAAAAGCGCGACCAATACCTCGCCGACACCCCGTCACCAGTGCCGTCTTACCGCTCAAATCAAACGCATCCAAAATTCCCATAATAGCCCCTGTTATGCCTGGCAGTCCAAAAGCACCTTCATCACCTCGCCACCCGCCACCATCTGTTCAAATCCCTTTGCCGCATCGTCCAGTGGCAGCGTATCCGTAATCAGAGCTTTTACATCAACCGCACCAGATGCCGCCAATCGAATTGCCCGCTCAAAATCTATGGGCTCGTACACGCGACACCCCACCAGATGCAATTCCCGCCAAAAAAACCGCTGTAAATCCACAGGCGGCGGTTCAGCGTGTACCCCAACCAGCACAATGGTTCCGCGGACCCGGGCCAACTCAGTCATAACCCTTGCACCGGGCGCACTGCCGCTAACTTCAAACACGAGATCTGCCCCCGCGCCCTCGGTCCAATCTTCTGTATATGCGAGAAGATCTGTTTCCAATGGATTTACACTCTCAAAGCCCAATGCCCTCGCCTTTGCCAAACGAAAGGAATTCACTTCGGAAATCACCACCTCGGCCCCGTCCAATCGCGCCGCCATTGCAACCAGCATCCCAATCGGACCGCCGCCAATCACAACCGCGCGATCGCCCAATTCCACTTTTGCACGCCGAACATCGTGTACAGCGACTGCAAGCGGTTCAATAAGTGCGCCAGCATCGTCGTCCAGTGCATCGGGTACGCGGTGCAGGCGATCGAGTGGTGCATTCCAAAAAGCCTGAAATGCCCCCGCAGAGTCAATACCCAAAAAATTCAGATTCTGACAAACATGTCGATGACCCCGTCGGCAAGCTGCACACACGCCACATGCCACGGTGGGTTCAACCACCACGCGATCCCCCACTTTGAACTCGGCATCTTTCGGAACACCTACAATTTCGCCGCACATCTCGTGTCCCATCACCAGAGGAATTTGCACCCGCTGATCCATGTGCCCCTGATAAATATGCAAATCCGTGCCGCATAAACCCGCCCGCGCCACCTTGATGAGCACCTCATCATCACCCCGTTTGGGTTGCGCAATATCGCGCAATTCAACCCGCTCGGGACCCAGATAAACAGACGCTTTCATATCACCTCCGCAATAACCCTTGAAATTCAAAGCTTTGTAATGTATGTTATCTCACGTCAAAACGCTATCAAAAGCCGATCGGAAAATCAAACTGGTCGGCATTTATGATACCGCACAGAAATCAAAGAGTCAACCCAAAGCATTCAGAATCTTTTCATTCTCCATGTCTATCCTTCACACCTACATAACCCTCGACCTTGAAACCACGGGTCTGAACCCGAAAGAAGCCGAAATAATCGAAATCGGTGCTGTCAAAGTCAAAGACGGTGAAATTGCCGACCGCTTTCAAACTTATGTGCGTCCGAAAATGGGTGTGCCCGAAGAAACAACGCGCCTGACGGGCATAGCATTCAAAGACGTGAGAAACGCCCCCAGCATCAACGCGGCAATCGAAAACTTTATGACCTTTGCCGGCGACCAGCCCCTCATCGTACACCAGGGTCGATTTGAAACTCGCTTCTTATCTGAAGCCTCTGGCCTGCCCTTTGGCAACAACATACACAGCGTCCGCGACCTCGCGCGGATTGCCCTGCCCAATCTATCCGATCATCGGGCGAATACACTCGCGGACTATTTTGAAGTCGCATCCTCAGCAGCACACAAAGCACTTTCCGATGCCGAGCAACTCGCAGGCATATACCCGGGTATCATCGAAATCTTGCGCGAAACCTCATTGCAAAACAAACAAAACATACTACGCCTTTTACAAGGCACAAATAGCCCCTTGCTCAACATCTTTGTCGATCTGGGCAACGAAGCGGTCAAAAGCGAATTCATGAACCGCATTCGCGGTGGCGGGGCAGAAGGCCTCCCCCTATCCAACATAGGCGGCGACGAACCCCGAACGGAAACAGAGGACCACGCGCCTCTCGACATCGACATGCTCTGCACCCTGTTTGAATCCGGCGGCACATTCGACCAACAAACCGAAGGATATGAAGTTCGCACCGAACAGATCGAAATGGTACGCGCCATTGCCGATGCCTTCAACAACAACCATCTCCTCGTCGCCGAAGCGGGCACAGGCGTGGGCAAATCCATGGCCTATCTCACCCCGGCCATTCACCACGCCGCACAAAATGGCCGCCGCATCATTGTTTCCACCAATACCAAAAATCTTCAGGAACAATTGTTCTTCAAAGACCTCCCCCACCTCGAATGCACCCTGAATGTACCCTTTAGCTATGTCCTGCTCAAAGGTCGCAGCAACTATATATGCCTCAACCGCTGGCATGCCGCACTCGCCAATATGGAAACATTCTTTACCGAAGACGAGCGCGAAGGAGCGTTATCCCTCGTTATATGGGCAGAACAAACGCAAACTGGCGACATTTCGGAAAACAACGGCTTTGATATGCGTCGCTATGCCGGCCTGTGGTCAAAAGTGTGTTCCGACTCGGGGTATTGCCGCTCGCAAAAGTGCCGCACCAACGGGCAGTGTTTTGCCAACACCGTGCGCCGATCTGCCCAAAAAGCACATATCGTGGTAGTCAATCACTCCCTGCTCTTTTCCGACATCGTCTCGGAAAATGCCGTGCTGGGTGAATACGAAGACCTCATACTGGACGAAGCCCACAACATCGAAAAAATTGCCGCACAATATTTGGGACGCGAACTCAATATATGGCAAATCAAAAATTTTTCCGATCAACTGCGCAGTCCGGGATTTCAGAGCACCGGCACCCTGCCCGCATTGCGTCACTGGATCGGTGTAGCCGATCTCAAAGACAATATCTTCGCCACCTTTGACAAAGGCATTGGGCGGGCAGTGAACGCCGCCGAAGATATCTATCTCAAAGCGCAGACCTTTTTTCAAGACCTCACGGAATTTTTGTACGGCAAACAGGGCAAGCGCAAATTTTACTACACGCCAAAAGAGCGCTATCGCCCGGGAGAAAATACGTTTGAGGCGGTTGGTGAAAGTCTTGGGAACTTTGCCGAAGCGATCAAAGAACTCAACAACAGCTTAAAAAATCTGTGCGATTGGCTCAAAGACTTGCCCGACGACACGTTTCCCAACCAGGACGAACTCGTCAACGAACTCGACGGGCGCGCACAGGAATGCAGCGACCTGCTCGCAACCCTCGATCACTTGACCCATCCCGAAGACGAACAATGCGTTTACTGGTTTGAATTGCCAACCCGAGAAAATAGCAGTGACACGCGCCTGTTTTCTGCGCCCCTGCACGTCGCCGATGTATTGCGCGACGCGCTCTACGACAAAAAGCACACCATCGTCTTCACATCAGCCACTCTGGGCATTCGCGGCAAACTCATCTACTTTCTTCAACGCATGGGGCTCGACACCATGCCCGATGAGCGCGTACAAACGAGTTGTTTGGGTTCGCCCTTTGACTACAATTTACAAGCCCTCGTCTGCGTACCTCAATTTATGCCATCACCCAAATCCCCTCATTTTCAACAAGCTGTTGACGATTTGTTGCGCCATCTGGCGCGCAAAGTCGGACGGGGCACGCTGGCATTATTTACTTCCTACAGCATGCTCAACCAGTCTTATGACGCGCTCAAAAACGATCTATCGTCCGATGGCATCTTACTCTTGGGACAGGGGATAGACGGTGCGCGTGGCAACATTACCGACCGCTTTAAGACCCACCGCCGCGCAATGTTGCTTGGCACAGACAGTTTCTGGGAGGGGGTAGATATCCCCGGCGAAGCCCTCGAAATCCTGGGTATTATTCGCCTGCCTTTTGCCGTGCCATCTGAACCCCTCGTTGCGGCGCACATGGAAGAACTCGAAAAACAGGGCAAAAATCCATTTTTACACTATTCGGTCCCCGAAGCCATTCTCAAATTTCGCCAGGGTTTTGGCCGCCTGATACGCAACAAATCCGACAGAGGCATTGTCATCGTCTTCGACAGTCGGGTTTTATCCACCTTTTATGGGCGGGCTTTTCTCGAAGCATTGCCAGTTCAACATCGGGCGTTTCGAGCACCAGACCATTTATTACAAGCCATCAAAAGCTGGTTCGACAAAGCGAGCGCATCGTGAATACCAAACACCTGACTTCCATACGCGAGCCTCTGGGGAAATTGCTGGTACAAATTCCCCAGCGCGATCATCCGCTCGTCGGGCATGCCTATCACTTTGCCAATGCCAGCCACGAAGGCCAGGACCGCGATGCCGGGCAACCATATATCACCCATCCCATCGGCGTGGCACTCATCCTGGCTTCTGAATTGGGCTTTGCGCGCGATGCGGAAATGATGGCAGCGGCACTATTGCACGACGCCGTTGAAGACTCTGCCCTGACCCTTAGCGACATTGAACCCACCTTTGGCAAAAACATTGCCACTCTCGTCAGCGGCGTCACAAAAGTAGAAGGATCAAAAGCCGGTCGCACTGCGCGGCGCATTGCCACCTTGCAACACCTGTTCACCCATGCCAGAAGAGACCCGCGCGTACTCATTCTCAAATTAGCTGACCGCATGTACAACATGCGTAGCCTCGACGGTATTTCAGAAATCGACAGGCGACAACGCATTGCGCGAGAAACCATTGATATATATGCGCCCCTATCGCACCTATTGGGCATGGCCCGCATTCGGCGCGAGCTTGAAGACCGCAGTCTTTGCTGCCTTGAACCGCGGATCGCGAATCAGATACAGACTACATTTAGAACAGAACAGACTGGGCACCTCGTAAAATTCCAGGACACAATTCGCAACTTGCTCAACGCCAACGGCGTGCGGACAAGTGTGCGCGTGCAACAGAAAAGTTTGGGTAGCATCTACCGCAAAATGCAACATCGCCCCCTCAATCAAATTCAGGATCGCTACGCAGTCGAAGTCATTGTCTCACGTCGTCGTCTGTGTTATTTGGCTTTGGGCATTTTGCACGAGCACTTCCTGCCCGTTATGGAGCGTTTCAAAGACTTTATAGCCCTGCCCAAACGCAATGGTTATCAAGCCCTGCATACCTGTGTCCACCACAAGGATCAACGCTACGAACTCCACATTCAAACCCCTGCAATGCATCGCCTGGGCGAATTTGGCATCGCCGCATTGCGCGGAGACGCGCAGCATGAAGAGCGGCGCACACGCTGGTTGCACGATTTTGTCGATTGGTACGACCGCGCCGATGCCTCCCATCACCTGATGACGGAACTCAAACGCATTCTCTTTACCCGAGAAATTGTCGCCCTCACCCCCAGAGGTGACCCCTTTATATTGCCCGAAGATGCGACCGTCGTCGATTTTGCCTTTGCCGTGCATACCGACCTCGGCTTACAATGCAAAGGAGGCCGTATCAACGGCGCGCGGGCTTATCCGTTCTCCAAACTCGCCTGGGGCGACACCGTTGAAATTGACACCGATCCAAACCAACATCCCAAAAAGAGTTGGATTAGCCGCGTTAAAACCTACCGCGCCCGCCGTCACATCCAGCACTATCTCAATAGTCAAACATAAGCGGTCAGCAGTCGGCTTTAATTGGACGATGATGGGTGAACTTCACACTTCACACTTCACACTTCACACTTCACACTTCACACTTCACACTTCTCACTTCTCACTTCTCATGCCTCGCTTTCTTTTATTCTTTGCCATCATCCTGATCTTTGCGTGTTCGGGAACCAATCCCGTTCTCGAAAGTCAAAAGATGAAGGTCTCACAAGCTCAAAAGACGCTGCGCGAAGAACGCATCCGCTTGCAAACCCTGCGCGACAGCCTGAAAAGCGAAATTCGCCGCAATATCGCCCTGGGCATTCCAGAAGAACAGGCAGAAAAAATAGAACACGCCCGTATCAAAATTCAGGAAACCATTGTCGTGGTATCGGAAAAAAATCTGGCAGCGCAACGCGCTCTACTCGACTCGCTCACAAAATATTCCCCTTGAGGCTTTGGTATTTACAAATTATTTACAAATATTAACTTGCGCTAATAGCGCAAATTTATCATATTGACCATCTGTAACTATATATAACTGTATATGCTTGCGTTTAGGCATCCCGAAAACTTTGAACAAGAGGAGGAGCATCCGTGTCCAACCGCGAACATTTTCCTGTCGCGCCCAAACTTGCGTATGCATCCACGGGACTCGAACCGTATATCCCCTCGGCAGAACAGCCCTGGGACGAGCACCGGGCGGCACACCTCTTGCGGCGCACCCTGATTGGTCCAACGCCAAAAGAAATTGCAGAAGCCGTGCAAAGCACGCCAGAAGCCGTTGTAGATCGCCTTCTGGAAATGCCTTTTTTGCCTCCCAATCCACCCGCTCAGTGGGTTTATCAGGATCCATTTCAAAAACCCAATGCAGATCAGCGCAAAATTGAGCGCCAGCGCGTTGACGAGACCCGCGCCTGGTGGATGTCGCTCATCGTCAATCAGGGGTTCTCAATACAAGAGCGCATGGTACTCTTCTGGCACGATCACTTTGCCACCCAGGCAAAAGATGTCAGACGCCCGCAGTGGATGTATCTCCAGAATTTCCTGTTTCGCAAGCGTGCTGTCGGCAATTTCAAAACACTTGTCAATGAAGTCACAATAGATCCGGCCATGATCTACTACCTCGACAGCAACTCCAACAGAGTGGGAAGACCCAATGAAAATTACGCCCGAGAACTCATGGAATTGTTCACCATGGGCGAGGGCAACACCTACACAGAACACGATATTGGAGAGGCATCCCGCGCGCTCACAGGTTGGATTGTCGTAGGCAGGCAACCCACTTTTAGAACGGGTCGGTTCGACAAAGGCCAGAAGACCTTCTTGGGACAAACTGGCAACTTTGATTATCGGGACATTATCGACATCATCTTCCAGCAAGAAATCACAGCAGAATTTATATGCGGCAAACTCTATCGCGAATTTGTCTATGAGCATCCAGACAAAAATGTCGTGTCGGAACTCGCGCAAATCATGCGCGACAACGACTACGAAATCAAACCAGTTTTGAAAGCATTGCTCTTGAGCCAGCACTTTTTTGATCCAGCCACCATCGGTGCCAAAATCAAAAGCCCCGTCGAACTCGTCGCCGGTACAGCGCGCAGTCTCGGTTTCAAAGCTGGCAAAGGCAGGAGCATCAGTTCCGAGTACCTCGTTTACCTCGCCCAGGTGCTCGGTCAAAAACTGCTCGATCCCCCCAATGTAGCCGGATGGCCTGGATATCGGCTATGGATCAGCACATCGACACTGCCCGAACGCCACAAAATGACCGACGAAATGGTCGATGCCAAACCGCGCAATCCCAACCGTTACACCATCATCAACCCGGATACCGTGGGATTCGTCAAGGCATTTCCCGAACCCTACGACGCGGAAAAACTCGTTCGCGACATGGGAGAATGTCTGACGGCCTTTTCAGTTGACGAATATCGCCTCGAAATGTTTTTGGAAACGCTCCTCGAAGGCGCTGATGTCTATGACTGGAATCCCGACGCGATTGCAGCACCCCGACGCATCAAGAATATTCTCAAACTCATCTTTGAATTGCCCGACTATCAACTGAATTAGACTTGAGGCCTGCCTGTCAGCCTCCAGAAGGAGCTCGTTATGAACAGACGCGACTTTATGAAAAATGCGACCCGCGGTGGTGCCGGGTTTGCACTCGGCGGTTTTATGACCCGGGCTTATGGGCGCGCCGAAGCTGTTGGTCCCCTGGCCGCAGCAGCCCTCAGCGAGACCGACCGCGTGCTCGTTATCATTCGCCTCAATGGCGGTAATGACGGCCTCAACACCCTGGTCAATTTTGAAAACGATGCCTATTATCAGGCGCGTCCCAAAATCCACGTCAGAAAAGCAGAAGCCCTCAGACTCACCCCAACACAGGGCCTGCATCCCCAACTCACCGGATTCAAAGAACTCTATGACGAAGGTCAAATGATGATCATGCAGGGGGTGGGCTATCCCAATCCCAACCGGTCGCACTTCCGCTCAACCGATATCTGGTTGACCGCATCGAATTCAAACGAATTTTTGAATCACGGTTGGCTGGGGCGCTATTTCGAATCCCAAACCCCGGGCTTCCCAGACACCCTGCCAGAACATCCTCTCGCCGTTGACATCGGCCCCGTGCTTTCCCTCGCTCTGTTGGGCAAAAACGGCGCTATGGGCATTGCCCTGCGCAACCCCAGGCAATTTGTCAATCTCGTGGAACGGGGCAACAAAATTATCGAAGACGGTAAAATTCCCACACCGGCTGGATATGAACTCGACTTTATCCGCCGCATCAATTTTGAATCCCTGCAATATTCCTCACAAGTCAGAGATGCTGCAGATAAAGGCGCAAACAGGGTTGAATACCCCACCGGGAATTCGCTCGCCACCCAACTCAGTCTGGTTGCGCGGTTGATCGCTGGCGGCTTGAAATCCAAAGTGTATCTGGTCTCACAGGGCGGATACGACACACACTCCAATCAGCTCAACCGCCACAACACCCTGATGAGATATCTCAACGAAGCAGTCACGTCTTTTGTTCAGGACCTGCGGCAACACCAGTTGCAAGACCGCGTGCTCGGCATGAGCATTTCGGAATTTGGTCGTCGAACAAAAGAAAACGGCAGCGCGGGCACCGATCACGGCACATCGGCACCCATGTTCTTCTTTGGCCCATCGGTCAATGCGGGCATTGCAGGTCCAGCCCCCAACTTTGGGCAGGTTGACAGACGCGGTGACTTTTACTACGATCACGATTTCCGCCATGTCTATGCCTCGGTGCTCAACCAGTGGTTTGACGTATCACAAGACGTGGTCTCAAACATCTTTTCATCCAATACGTCTCATATACCCATTCTCAGATCGCCACCCCTCGATCTCGCCAAAGTTGACTTTAATGCCGACGGCAAACTCGACTTTACCGACTTTCTCGAATTTACCCAGGCCTTCGGTACTGACGAGGCCAAATACGACTTAGACGGCGACGGCAAAGTTGGATTTGGCGATTTCCTGAGATTTGTCGATGCCTACCGAAACCGTTAAGCACTCAGCATCGTCTGAAACATAAAAAGCCCCGGTCACGCACCGGGGCTTTACTCATGGGCAATAGAGACGAGGCAAATCCATGCAAAAACCCAAACGCGAAATCACAATTTCCAATCGCTATCTCTACTTCTACGCCAGCCTGGTCAAACGCATCTACGGTCTGATCATCCGAAATGAACACAAAAACCAACCCAACGAGCGCTACACGGGCCATCTGGATGAAGATGGAATACCGATTTCCCAGGATGCGTCCCATACAAAAGGCAGACTACCCGGCATACCTGTCCAGGATGAAATTATCCTGTTTCGCTTTCGAAAACGCCTGCTCATAGGAACATGCCAGGCTGTTTTGCCCCGCAAAATTTCCGAAATCACAGTTTTATCAGAAGATGGTCGGCGCCTCCGCTTTCGCCACACCAACCTCGTGTATCTCACCGGCACCTCATCAACCGATGTACCACTCAAAACTTATGCAACGGCCGTCCGCGCTTTGAGCCGAGAAATAGACCTCGAAGCCGTCTGGGAAATCGCCGTTGAATCTGCAACTCCGCTTCCGCTTTCAGAAATCGCCGACCTCTTCTACAACACAGAAATCGATGCGACGCAATGGATTGCCCTCTATCTTCACCTGCACCATGCCTCTCCTTATTTTCAGCCACAATCTTCCAACTCGTATTCGCCCTATACGGCTGGTCAAGTACATGTCCTCCACCAACGCGACAAACTTAGAAAAAATCGGGATGAAGAACGCGAAGAATTTATCCACGCCATGGCGAATCCTGACGAATCCATCGCAGAACACACGCTGACTCCACGCCAGCAAACCTATCTGGAACAGATTCGACAATACGCATTGTGGGGCAGCGAATCCCAACGCGCAACCCACGCTCAGGCATTGATCTCTGAAATTTGCAAAACAAAAAAAAACCGCCAAAAATCCGCAGTCGAACTACTCATCAAAAAAAATGTCTGGAAACGCGATCAAAACCTCGACTTGCTCCGCGCCGAAGTTCCAACTGCATTTTCAGACCTCGCCATTCGCCAGGCAGAAACACTCGCGCCCGCTTATGGAAACCGAAAAAAACAACCCGTCTTTGTAATACACCCGCCCGATCACCCAAACATCGCCCTCTCATATCGTCGCCGGCTCTTTGGAGGCGCAGAGTTTGGCGTACACATTCCAGATATCGGCGCACTCATCCCCAAAGATTCACACATCGACCGCGACGCTGCCGAACGCATGGTGCACATTCCCTTTCCCGATCATCCCATTTCCCTGCTACCCACGCGCTTTGCTCACGACCTGGGCCAATTCCAAAGCGACAAAACGCATCCAGCACTCAGCATCTTCTGGCGCGTGAATCGGGCTGGTCGCATCAAAGATTTTTGTATCGCGCAAACGGCCGCAATCAACAAAGCGGACCTTTCAACTGAAAACATCGACCAGGCACTAAACGACCCCGCGCACCCGCAGCACCGCGCCATACGATTCTTCTCGCAATTATCCGCGCGTCTCCGCAAAACGCGGCAAACGAACATGCACGACCTCGAAGAACAATCACCTCCCAACCACGCGCATCACATCGCCCGTGAACTATCCCTGCTTGCAGGTATAGCTGCTGGTCGGTGGTGCGATAATAAAGGGATCCCCGCAATTTACGAAATGCGCGACCCCATTGAAAATATTGAGTCCATCATACAAATTCCCCATCCCGTCGTGCGCCACCACGAACTTCACCGCCAGATCCCGAACATCGGCCTCAACACAACGCCAGAAACACATCACGGCTATGGCATATCGCATTATTGTCCCATCACTCAACCCACAATCAGATACACAGACCTGGTGATGCAACGCCAGATCGATCACTACCTTAAAACCGAGCAATCCCTTTACACAGTTGACGACCTCAACACCCTGCGCTACCGCATGTGGGAAACTCAGGATCTCATCGACGACCTGGTACACCGCCGTATCCGCGATTTGATGTTACAATCGTGGGAAAATCAAATTGGTCGAGAATTTCGCGCCGTAGTTCTCCACCTCAAAATGCGCGGCGTCCTCGTCGAACTCCTCGACCATCCCTTCAAAACCGTCATCTATCCGGGTTATCCCGTAGAGATCGGTGACGAAATCGACCTGCGCCTGACGGGTATTGATCGCTGGAAAGGCTGGGCACACTTCACGGAAAAAACCTACCAGCAATCAGCAGTCGGCTTTTAGCCCCCAGTTCCCAGCCTCTCTTTTTTATCTGCGTCATCTGCGTCATCTGCGGATCACCCTTCCCACGCCGGATACAAATCGTGCTCAATGCCCAATAGACTCAAAATTCGACCAACGACAAAATCCGCCAAATCATCGAACGTCTCCGGCTTTTGATAAAATGCTGGCATCGCCGGCACCACAACAGCACCCGCTTCGGCCACCGCCACCATATTGCGCAATTGAATCAAATTCATCGGCGTCTCCCGCGGCACAATGATGAGCGTCCGACGTTCTTTCAACGCGACATCAGCGGCGCGCTCAATCAAATTACGCGATAACCCATGTGCTATACTCGCCAGTGTTTTCATCGAACACGGCACCACCACCATGCCGTCTGATCGCGCCGAACCACTTGCCAGCGTTGCAGCGAGATTCTTAAACGGATGCAGAGCCATATTATCCACCGAAACACCGTAAAGTTCCCGAATGAACCCGCCAAAATTTTGCTGTTTTCCCTCAAACCCCGTCTCGTCTCGCAGCAACATCCAGCCAAATTCGGATATCACCACATCTACCGCAACCTCGCGCATCAGCAATGCGCGCAACGTGCGCAGCGCATAAATGGCCCCACTTGCCCCGGTAATTGCAACCGTAATTCGTCCCATAGCAAACAGGTCTCCAGGATTACAACAACAAATCGGCCAGCGTCCCCGCAAAATACACCACACTAACCACACCATTCATCGTCAAAGACGCCATACCCGCTTTTGACAAATCCCGATGTCTCACCAGATAATGCTCGTAAATCAGCAAACCGCCCACGCACACCACGCCAACCACATAAAACACTCCCAGTTCAAACACCTGGCCCACGCACACCATCAAACCAAAAGCAATCACATGAAATATTCGCGCAATCCACAATGCGGGACCAATCCCAAATTTCTGCGGAATCGAATACGCCCCAAACTGCCGATCAAACTCGACATCCTGACAGGCGTAAATCACGTCAAACCCCGCGACCCACATCAACACCGCCCCACCGAGCAGTAAAATCTTCGCATCCAATTGGCCCGTCACTGCAATCCATGCTCCCACTGGCGCGAGAGACAATGCCAAACCGAGAAAAAGCTGTGTAGCCCACGTAAAACGCTTTGTATAAGAATAAAAAAACACAATGCCCAATGCCACGGGCGACAGCATCAAACACAGTGGATTTAACTTATACGCCGCAACAACGAGTAACGCGGAAAAAACGCACACAAACACTTTCACAGCACCCGCGGAAATAACCCCTTGCGGCAACTCGCGATTGGCAGTACGCGGATTGGCCTCATCCATTTCCCGATCCACAAGCCGATTAAAACCCATGGCCGCACTTCTCGCGCCCACCATCGCCACCACAATCCAGAACACCTGTTCGTACGAAATCCCATGTCCAGCCGCCGCCAATACCGCACCCGAAAGCGCAAATGGCAAGGCAAAAATACTGTGGCCAAATTTAATCATCCGACCATAAGTGACAATACCCTCAATCATCACCGTCTTACCTTTGCCGGATAAACTTTTGCAATCGGGCATCTGTCTGCACTTCTCCAACATACAAATCGCCGTGTGAATCCAACCAGATACCGTGCGGACACTTTTTGAACTCACCCGGGATATCGCTTTCAACACCGCGCCCCCACTCGGACAATTTCTCGCCATCAACCGTCCAGATACTCACCCGCTGATCCAACTCCGCGATATAAACCACGCCATCGTCGTCATCAATATAAACAGTATCGGGATGGTGCAAACCCGTCCACTCCCCCTGGAAATTACCCTCGGTGTCAAAAAATTGAATGCGATTATTGCTCCGATCCGCCACCCACAAACGGTCATCTTTATCGACCCGCACAGAATGCACCAGATCAAATTGCCCCGGACCAGTACCCGGTTCCCCCCAGGACTTGATCAACTCGCCATCGGGTGTGAACTTGTGCATTCTCGCATTGCCATACCCATCGGACACGTACATAAACCCCTGAGAATCAAACGCCACATCGGTCGGCAACCGAAACGGCTCGCCCTCATCGCCTTCCCGATCCGGCGTCCCCACCGTCATCAACAACTCGCCATCACAGCTAAACTTCCGCAAACAATGCGTGTTGCGCTCCACACAATAGACGTGATCCTCCGCATCGATATAAATGCCATGCGCATCCTTTAACACATCTTCGCCCCACGAAGATAAAAAATTGCCTTCGCGATCAAATACCACCATCGGGTGCTCGCTGCGACTATACACGTAAACGCGGTCCTGCGAATCAACGGCCACCGCCGGTACCCATCCAAACGACCAGCCTTCGGGTAGCGACCACCAATTTTCCTGCACCGTATAGACATAATCACCTTGTCCGAATGTCATCCTATCCTCCTTGTAAAAAAGCAAAAAAAATCTCCTGTCATTGCAATATACACTACAATTTAGAGGTACAAAGAAAAAAGCTCCGGGAATCCAGAGCTTTTTTTCGGGAAATTATCGCATATCAAGCAGTTCTACCAAAAACACTGGTAAACAAAATAAAATCGCCAAAATTGACCTGACCATCCCCATTTAAATCAAAACGCGCATCGGGACTCTCAGCACCAAAAGCGGCGACAAACAGGAGAAAATCGCCAAAGTCGATCTTGCCACTGCCATCAAAATCCGCTTTACCGGCTATCTCCCGCAAAGGTAGAAATACCGCTGGCTGAGAGCGCAACGCTATACCGCGCGGCATATTCTCAAAATTCAGCGTTCTCAAAATTTGAAACGACTCTGCATCAAAAATAACCAGCTCATTCGAATTCTGGTTCGCCACATATACCTGCGACCCGTCGCGCGACACAAACAAAGAGCGCGTCTCTTCACCTTCGGGCAAAACCTTTACAGTATTCACAACGCGATTTTGCGCCACATCGACGACGACCAATTGGGCATTCAAGCGGTCTGTCGCATACAACCGGGATCCATCTGGCGATAAAGCGAGGCGAAATATCCCACCATCCATACGAATCGTTGTCACCACAGACTCCGCATCGGTATCAATCACCGCAACACCACCACCGCCATCGTCATCGAAGTCCCCCCCCGACACATACAACCGCTTCCCATCCGCAGATATAACCAGTGACCGGGGTTCCTCAATTACATCAATGCGACCAATAGTCGCCCTGCGTGCGGTATCGATAACCAGCACCTGATTGCCATTGATATCTGTGACATAAAGCCGCTTTCCATCCGGGTGAATCGCCACGCCATAAGGACCGCGATCTCCGCTAATCGGCACCCGAATGCGAGAACGCACAGTCAAACTCGCCACATCTATAACCGAAATACTCTTAGACTCTGAATTGGTGACATAGACCAGTTGCCCATCCGCGCTCAAAGCGAGATCCAAAGGCGCAGTATCAACCTCAATATTCGCCGCCACTTGATGCGTAGCGGTCTCGATAACCGTGACCCGATTCTCAGATGTACCGGCAGATCCCCCCGTATTGGCGACAAACAAATAGCGCTGATCCCGCGTCATCAAAACGCTCAAGGGCACCACGCCAGTGGGAATGTGCGCCACCTCTTCGCCCGTACCCATATCGATAACAACCACTACATCGGCATCTCGCAATGCAACAAAAAGTACAGGCGATCCAGAAAGTGATATCACATCGAATTGCAGCATGGGCAAATCAGACGCTGGCGAAGGCGTCTCATTGCCATCGCCATCGCGCGCGACCACCCGATATTCAACCCTCGACCCCACACCTTGTCCGTCGAGTTCAGCGGCAAAAATATCGTTACCCGTAGGAATCATTGGCAGCACCTGCTCGCCCCCACCATTGATCCGATAACGCAGCTCCACAGTCGCCACCCCTGTATTATCGGTCACCCTTGCTGAAAAGCGATAGGGACCATTGGGATCGGGCGTATTGACTGGAAAAATAGTCTCCCGAATAAAGGGTGCGCCCGGCGCAGAAGGCCCAATCGCAAAATCGATATTTTCTATAACGCGGTCGATTTCAACGCGTATGATCTGGGCATTATCTTGCACAAACGCATTATTATAGTACTCTTTGTCTAATCTTTCCTCATATAACGTCTGGAAAATACCGCCAAAATTATCAGCAGAAATGGCGCCATGGTGTTGCTCAATCGCAATGTGATAATCGCCCGGGGGCAATCCGAGAATTTCATATCGACCATCGCCATTGGGTCCCTTTTGTTCACCGGCCGTCCCCGACAGAACACTCGCGACAAACACCTCTGTTCCCGCCTGATAAGCCACCACATGCACGCCAAATGCGGGCCCATCCGCACTCAAGATCTGCCCACGCACACCACCAGTTACCCCTTCCACAGGGTATATCGCCGTTATCCCGGCGCGATCATCAACTTCCAGAGAACGCTCTGCACGCGGTGCCGAACCCGAAGTATAGGGAAACATTGTCGCGCGCAATTCGGGTTCACCCACCCAGGGGCTATGATCCAGCCCCAACAAATGACCGATTTCATGCGTCATCACAGCTTGAAGATCGGTCATATTCTCAGGTGTGTTATTCTCCTCAATCGAAAACTGATGATCTCGCCCATTAAAAATAATATCCGTATCCGTAATAAGACCGTCGTCGTTATTGATAACCCGTGCGACTGCAATGACCCCCGTACCCTCGGGTGCGCCTATAATCTCTCCCGTCGCATCGTAAATGATCACATTGCGATTGTCATTACCCGACGCTTCAAGCTGTGCTGTCCCTTCATATTCAAATGTAATAAATGCCGACGGCACCGCACCCCAGTCGTTAAATCCCCGCTGTGCAATCCGCACCACCTCGGCCTCGGGAAAGGGAAAACTTCCGGTATTGACCACAAAGGGAATACCAGCCTCAGCCCGAGAAGGCGACCAGCGAAGTGTCACAATACGTCCACGCGAATTTTGTTCTGTTAGAATCACATACCCTTCCGCACCAACCCACAGAACGAGCAAAAGACCGACAACACATATTTTTTTCACAATATCAATCCTCATGTTTAAGTACCGGTTCTGATCCCGTTGCATCCACCATCCAGACCTCGGCTTTGCCATCTCGATCAAAATCCGCTTCTGCATACGCCACGAAGCCATCCTCCGAAATAATCACCCGATAGCGAAAACGTCCGGGCGCATTATTGAGTTGTAAAATATCACCGTTATTTTTTTTATCGATAGGCAAATAAGTGCCATATTCGGCGAGATATGCGTGTTGTAGAGCCGCAATGCGTTGCAACATAATGCGAGCGCGTTCTCGTTCTGCATCTTCGGGCGTGCGATATGTAAACTGATAAAACAGCACCACGCACAGCATCACCAACAGTCCAATCACAATACCCACTTGATGCAACTGATCTCGATATTTCGAAAAGAACATCACGGACGCTCCTCACTGGTCGGCAACATCCACCAGATTTTGGATTCCAACTTCTCGACCTCCGTCTCCCATCGCGCCCGTACCTCCACAGTATCGGCACGCGCGACCAAAGGCTCCGCGGGCAAAAACGGATGGACTTGCCCAGACATCCACTGACCATTGTGATCGCGATCCAAAAATCCAGAAATGCGATACGTCCCCGGAAGCAAATTTGTCAAACTAAACGTCGTATCCCGCAAAACCTGTTCCCGGAAAAAATCATGCGTCAACCCCTCCATCCATATCACAACATCAGGAGAAGATGTCGTCCCGGAAATATGCCCCAGAGCTGCGGTATCCATCACAGAAAAAACAAACGAAATCGGTTCAGAAAGAACATTGCCACCAATATCCAATAGCCTTTCGCGATTTCCAATAAGCCGAATCGTCTCGCCACTCGTCCAGAGACTATCCGATATAAACACGAGATGATTGGGTGCAACCCATTCAAAACGTCCCTGCGGAACAACCGTCGAATCCGACGCTATCCAGAAGTCGGACACACCATCTACACGCATCGCATCGGAAAACAACATGCGAATCACAGCCGTTGGCAAAACATTCTCGGCATTCTCCACCGGTGCGATTGCCAACACCTCTGGCGCGCGCCGATCGCGCGTACCATCGCCTCGCACCGTTGTATCTGTGGTATCGCGATTGCCCCACCGATCTGCGACATCGACCCGAGTTGTGTATTTCTCCCCCTGCGTTTGCGGTTCGGTAATCAACCCCACCCCACTCGAATCAACGGGATCTTGATATATTTCCAACACCGACAGGTTGGTTATTTCAACGCCCCAAACGCGCACCGGTTCATCAAATCGCATCAAAACATGCTGTAGATCGGGCGTGCGTGCGGCAACGAGCGCAGGTGCTGACGTATCGCGCACCGCGAGTTTGAGATCGCCCAGGCGAACGCGCCCCTCATCGGTAAGTGCCACATCGCCGGGCGGCAGTGCCAACAAGTCCCCAGATGAAAAAGTGCGATCATTGTTCTGATCGTCAAAAGCAAATATCCGGTAATTCCCAGAACCCAAACGCGGCAATACAAAATGACCCGCTTCATCCGGCTGCGTCACATAAGTAGGGCGATCTCTCCCTGGATCGGGTGCCGCCACCACAGATAGATCATAAGCCCAAACAAAAACCTGTCCCCTCTCCTCCTTAGACTTCAACACCCGCCCATTGAGTTCCCCGCGATTTAAGCGATCCCCCGTCGCAAATCCAAAACTATAAGAAGCCCGCATGCGGTTGCGCCACTCATCCGCGCTCTCCTGCCCCACCGTAACCAGATACGTTCGGTCAGCTTGCAATCCATCGGGCAACCGAATTTCCAGCACATCCCCACGCCACTTGAAACCGGGTTCCTCAGAACCCTGTGGGGAAACAAATAACGCCCGCTCGACCGACCTGCGATCCATCGCTTCAGAAAAGCGAATGCGAATCGGCGTATCCAACCCGACTCGCACAGAATCATCTGCAGGCACTGTATCAACCACCCTCGGCGGCGTTTTATCGAGCGGTCCTCCCGGCGGAGGCATCTGCCGCGCACAGGCTATTAAAAAACAAAAAAAAACGTAAAACGTGAGACGCGAAACGCGAGCAATTGCCTGGCGAAAGTGTTGGTGATAATGCCACATTATTTCTTCACGCCCGTGGATGTGCTTGTCGATAGGCTCTTTTTAACCTTTCAACACTCACATGCGTATAAACCTGCGTGGTAGAAAGGCTCGCATGGCCGAGCAATTCTCTCACCGCATTGAGATCTGCCCCCGCATCTAACAGATGGGTTGCATAGGCGTGGCGCAATGCATGGGGGGACAAAGCGCGTCCGGTCGCCTTGCTGAGATACCGGACAACGCGACCTTGAATCCCACTCGGACTCAGCGGACGCCCAGACCGCGCCAAAAACAAGTGCCGTCCATCCGTCGTCTGTTCAGAAATCAGTTCCTCCCGCCGCATCAAATAAGCCACCAGCGCGACCCGAGCCGGTTCCCCAAAAGGAACCAATCGCTCCTTATTCCCCTTGCCCACAACCCGCACCAGTTTATCTGCCAGATCCACAGCCTCAATTTTAAGCCCCGCAAGCTCGCGCAACCGAATTCCCGCACTGTAAAACAACTCCAAAATCGCCCGATCGCGCAATCCCAATACCGTATTGGGCGACGGCAGGGACATCGCGCGGGCAACCTCGTCAACATCCAGATAAACGGGCAATATCTTATCCTGCCTGGGCGGGCGCACATCGAGTGCTGGATTCCGGTCCAAAACGCCCACACTGCACAAATAACTCAAAAACGTTCGCACCGCCGCCAGCTTTCGGGCAACAGACCGCCGACCAAATCCCTTATTATGCAAGAAGCTCAAAAAATCCCGCACCGCATTCCGATCGATCTGTTCCACACGATCCACCTGACGCCCATGCAAAAAAGCGGCGAACTGGTCCAGATCCGTGCTATATGCCGCACACGTATGATCGGACAATCGCCGCTGCCGCGACAGATGGGTGAGGAATTGGGTAATAGATGTTTTCATGGCTAATCAAAAAATCGTCCGGACTATTGAGAAAAAGGACGCAATTACAATCTGCGTCCCTTCTTCTGTACCAGGTCTGTCTGCAAAATTCTTATGGAATTATAACTTCAGTATATACGTCATAACCGCCAACATAATTGTCAAGAAAGCAACACCACCTGTAACACTCCAAAAAATCAGTTGGCGCATACCATCAAATTTCTCATCAATCTTATCAAACCGATCATCCACCTTACCAAATTTCTCATCAATCTTATCAAACCGATCATCCACATAGATTTTCAATGCTTTTTGTTCCACTTCAATACGATCAACTGTAGCTTCCACTTTGACAAGACGCTTATCAATATTAGCAATGGCTTTTTCATTCTCGCGGATATGCCTTTCATTTTGTTCAATTCGCTTATCCTGGCGTTCCAACAGATCGTTCTGAACGGTACGGCTGGCCATCAATTCCTTCAATATCTCAACCTGGGTCTCCTGAATCCCCATCTGGTTCTCCTGGAAAGACTCCAAATTTTTGAGATACGTTTCAAGGCCCACTAATGCAGACCCTTCCTCTGTGCCAGCCATTTGGGGAACTCCTCAGCGAATACGAACAATCAACAATAGAGAACGCATATTTCAAAAAAAAGATATGCAATACACTCACAAAAGCAAGCATTTTGACATCAATAGCCTCTAAATTGGGCAGTTGCGCCATCAAGTGATTTCCCGAACAGTGGGCAAAGCTCGCACAACCGCCCCCACTTGTTGATCGGTGACAACGAGATCAAACTGCATCTGGAGATTCAGCCAGAATAAAGGATCAACACCGAACCAGTGCCCGAATCGCAAAGCAATATCGCTATCTACAGAACACTTGCCAGCGATAATCTGACCAATGCGATCTGGCGGTACGTCAATCTGGCGTGCAAGCGTCGCTGGGGATACCCCAAATTCCGCCAATTCGTCTCGCAGAATCTCTCCGGGATGAACAACGCGCTTCAACATAGCGTAATACTCTATTGTTTTCATTTGCTGCGATAGAAAGGCTTTAGTTCGCTGAATTTGGGAATAATTTTTACTTCAACTCGTCGGTTTACTTTCTCTATAGATTTTCTCAAACTACTGTCAATAGCAGCCGTCCTGAAATTTTCAATCTCTAAATCTTTCGAAGGTGCCATAGAAATCAGTTCATAATATTCAGGCTTTAGGCCCATATTTTGCCAGAGCAGCGCAAGCGATTGGGTGCGTTCTTCAGAAAAATCGGAAACTGTTTGAGTATCTGTTTGTGTCTCTATCGAAATTGCGAATTTTCCATTCTGTTGACGCACTTCTAAAGAACTTTTCAGTATCTGCCCAATACTTTCCAAACCCTCTTTTGCCGAGGGAAGTATAGTATTGGCCTCCCACATACCCAAAGGCGAAAATACATCGCTGTAGATGGTGATCACGCCATCTCTTTTCACTTCAATTTTAGGTCTGGACTCCCCCAAACCTGCCGGAATAAGTTCATAATATTCTGACGTAAAGCCGATATTTCGCCAGAGCAGTACAAGCGATTGAGCGCGTTGATATGAAAGACGGTCGTTATTTTCGGAAGGTCCTATTGTATCTGTATGCCCCTCGACAACAATCCTGAATTTTTGACTTCGACCACGCCTCTCCAGATAGCTCTTCAACTTTTCTCCAATACGCTCCAAATCTTCCAGTGCCTGAGGAGGTATATCTTCTATTTTCCATTTGTTAAAGGGAAAGATGATATCGCTTTTGATAACAATCGTCCCCTTATTCACTTCGACTTCTTCATCTGCCATAACCTGTTTTAACTCATCCAGGTCTCTAAAAATACTGCCAACGATTTCGTGCAGGCGGCTCAACTGAATCAGGCTAATATGATTTTGCACAACCATCAATATGAGAAGAAACATTGCAAAAATAAAGATAGATGTGATAAGATCCGTAAAAGACGGCCATACATTTAGCGATGTATCCCTGCGAGTTCGTTTTTTATTCATCGCCACTTACTTACGATCCCATTGGCTGAAAAAACGCTTCAGTTTATTCATAAAACGTTTAAACCATATTGGTGGACGGCCATATCCGCTTCTGAGTCTATCGCCTATATTCTGGACAGACCTGATAATCTGCTTTTGCTGGCTAACAACTTCGGGAAGATCATTCAGCGTTTGATTGACACCAGCCAAATTCTCCACAAGCGTCTTATCCAGACGCTCTATGGCACTTTCAACGCCTGAAAGACCCTCGAGTAGAGAACCTACCTTTTCATCCAAGCCTGTGTTGTCTTTATCACTCAATTCCTGATGAAACTTCAGCAGATCTTGTTCAGTTGCATGAATTGCCCCCAGTTGCGCCTTTATGTTATCAAAAACAGGTGTATAAGTTGGTTCATCGGGGTTGAGTTTTTGAAGTACCTGATATGTTTCTCCCATTGTCAATGCCAGGGTATCAATCCTCTTATCAAAGTCTTCGACCATTTGTTCTACTGCGGCTTTTAAGTTTTCCAACGGGTCACTGAGCCTGGTAAAATTAGATATATGTTCCACAAAATTCTCACCGGACTCGCGAATATCTTCGGCCCCACTGTTGAGTGCGTCGCAGGCGTTGTTGAGAGTCTCTAAAAGTGGTCCAAGCGTGGCTGATAATTTTCCAAAATGCGTTTCGAGCGCACGTTTGATATGTTTCTCTTGATCCGCCACCAACTTTGAATGTCTCTGCGAGAAATCCTCAAGTGTGCGGCCCCATTTCTCGCTCACTTGCTTGTTAAAAGCACTCGCCTTGTTGAGCATGTCGCTGGTGTTGTTGAGAGTTTCCAAAAAAGGCTCAAATGATGCAGATACTTTCTCGAAATGTGCTTCGAGTGCGATTTTGAGATAGTCTGCCTGCCCCGACATAAATTCCGAATGTCTATCTGCAAGGACTTGAAAAGCCTCTTGAACTGCCTCTTTCAAGTCCACCTCAGGCAAAAACAACCTGAATTTAGGAGCAATTTCTTCATTACAATAGGATTCTACCTCGTCAATCAGTTCAAATCTTTTCTTACTGAAACGCGAAAAACGGATATTCAGCACAATCATTCCCAATAACCCGGCGATACTGGTTACAAAGGCAAGCTCCATCCCCGAAAACGACTGGCCGATATTTTCCAGCATATCTGCCATGCTCTGTGTTGCTACCGCCGGGTCTGTTATCGTCGCGCTGTCTCTGGTATTTTGGATAATGCTTTCAATCGGCAAAATGACCTGGTAAAGGCCAACAAAAGTTCCGAGAAGCCCCAATACGATCAAACTGTTGCTTGCCGAGCGAATCCTTTCATCATCGCTACAAAGATATTCCTCTTCTCTTTGCACCACTTCATCGACGACTGGTGGTTTATTTTGGCGGTGCCCCGCCCAGAAAAGCTTCAGCCATTTCTGTGTCGTGGAATTTGAAATAGAATTGATCGCATCTACTTCTCGACGGCGATATCTTCCGGCACTAAACCTCGGATATTTTTTTCCCCAACTTTTCAAGTCGTCCAGTGCTTTTCTCGATTCGGTTATATCACGCTTCATTTTTGACAAAGGTCGCCAGCCTCGTATATAAAAAAACAGGGCCATAAAGCACAAATAAGCCCAAAAAAAATAATACCAAATCCATGACCAGACTCCTGAAAAAATTTGGCCTCCTTGTGTTTCGGTCCATTGCAAAAATAAATCGGACATATTGATAAATTTTCTTTTTTTATACAGCAATGACTACTTTTGCTTTCAGTTCTATCTCATCGGTTTGAGAATTTTTAAGCCCGTGAGCCAAACACTTTACAATTCGGTCCCGGGGTTGTGCCCCACTTGTGTCCTGGCTGACAATTTGGTATCGGCGCGTATCAAACGTGTCCCCTGAACGCGCTCCAATTATCTCTACTTCATCCCCGCCTAAATCTATCATCATTTCAAAAACTCGTTGCGCGTCCATTCGTCCATTCTCTGTTACGCGACTGTCGATTTCAGGCAAGAAGTATCGAATCATCTGTGCGGGACGGGTACGGCGTAGCAGGCTTGCTATTGAAGACGCATCGAAAATCTCTTCACCTGTAAGCGCACCTTTGAGCAACAGAACAGGATCATCTGAGGCATTTTGCATTTCGCGCAACGTCAATAAGTCCCGGATTTGTTTTAACGGCCTCTCAACCTCCCGATCAACATATACAGCAAAAGAATCCCGGTCCTCTGACGACATCGCGCTCGTAACTTCCTCTAAAGCCGACCGAAACCGTCCCAAATACGCGACACGCTCTTTCAATTCGCGCCAGTTTCCTTCATCTACTAAGTCTTCTGAAAATCTCCTCACGCTTTCTTTTAATTGTTCCTTCAACAATTTTATCCATTCGATCTCTTGTCCTCCATCCCCCCTGCTTTCTTCTATGCTACTCATTTGTCCTTCCAAGCTTTCTATTTTTATCCGAAGTTTGGAAATCTCTTCGTTGTCTGGTGTCACCCAGGTCCCCTTCGGCCGTACAGGTGGATCATTGCTCTCTTCTTTTTCTTGAAACTCTGAAATCTCTTTGTTTTTTATTCGAAAAAAAACCAAGTAAATTCCTATCATGAGAGAAATGCAAAATGAAATGATACTCAATAATGGATACAGTTCCATCGCGCTATCTCCAGGACCGTATTATGTATAAGAAAAGCCCTCGCACTGTCGATGTGTTTCCCACACATATTCAAAATCGCTGCCATCCTTTTCATTGCCAACGCGGTAGTTATACCAAAGGCTCGCTTTCCCCTCCGCATCGCACCTCAGTTCCAGGCAGTAAGTCCAGAATTGCGCATTTTGAAATGTGTCCTCTTCGTTTGGCACAGGTAGATTGGCAACGCTACTATATTCAGCCTGGGTTACTATCGTGTTTAAGTCCCACCCAAAAAACTCAAGAAGCTCGATTTTCTCCGGTCTTTCAGTTTCTAATATGAGAGGATTTTTCGAAATGATGGTCGTATTTGGCGTCAACGGTGTCCAGCGATCAAAAATGGACACAAAATGAGTAAAAGCACTCAGGCAGATGGGATAATTTAATTTGTGTATCCCTTTTATCCGAAGGGGAGAGATGAGTGCTCGCAAACTCTCACCATACGCAATAGCCCCCAAAACTACACTTTTTTTTAGTTTTTCTGGTTTAAAAATAATCTCTTTAGCCTGTGCTCTTTCTTCGGCGACCCTTTTTATAAGCGGAAATCGAGAGGCGTTTCCTTCCAAGATCAGATAATCCAACTCAACATTGTCAATCTGTTCTTTCATCTGATTGAGCTTATCAAAGCCTTTTTCTAATTCCTTGCGGACAGCATTATAGATGGCGTCAATAGCTAACGGTTTCATATCTGGAAGCAGGGTGTCATCCAAATCCAAAGTACGTAAAGTACGTTTCGTACCTTGGATATGCAGGGTGTCATTTTCAGAACTTGTAAGAGAAATGTCTGGCCAATCATTGGGAATATTGGAGGATTCGATCAGATCTAAAATGCCTTTCTCTCCACTTGGTATCTTTATTCTACTATTTTCTTTTATTTTTTCTGCCAATTCATAGAGGCGGGAGAAATTAGTCTCTTCGATTTTTCCTTGCAATCTTAGTGCCTTGTCCAATGTATCGGGAAACGGAAATTGTGTTCTATAAACTTCAGGGACCATTTGGAGATACAGATATTGTGCAATTTTGAAAGCCAGCAAGTCGCCACCCAGCAAGCCGTCTCCGTCAGAAGCGAGAAACTCAATATCGAGTCGTCCGTCGGAACGCACAATGGAGATATCCGTCGTTCCTCCCCCACAATCGAAGACACCATAAACAATATTTTGACCAGGGTTCCGTTCTTTAATATCCATAGCATAATTAAGGGCAATGGCTTCCGGTTCACTAATTTCAAGAATAGGTTTAAAATCCATCCCCTGTGTCGCCCATGCAATGGCTTTTCTTAATGCCTCCTTTTGGCGGTTAAAAACTGCGGGATAGGTAAAAACGGCTTCTAAGGGGACATAACCCGTATTTTCCTGGAAACTCTCCAATAGGAAACGGATGTAAAGCCCTATCTTTTCAATCGCATCAACTTCAATATATCTATTGCCCTGGGAATAAATTCTTCCGTTTAAGCTAATACTCCCTGTACCGCGGTCCCTATAAATAATCGGTTCATCGGGCATTTTCAAGGTGCGCTTAAAACCCCAAGAAATTGAGGAAATATCTTCAGACTCGAATCGCAGGTCTTTTAGTGTCTGACCAAATTTGACAAGGCTTTCGTTCTTCAATTCAGATACCCATCTTTCATCAGTGCTCAACTCTTGTGAAGATTCTTTAGATTCTATAAGATCATCGGAGTTTTTAATCACTAAGAATTGCAATATTGTGGGTATTTCCGATGGCCTCATTTCTGAGACATCTGTATTAAGGTCTATTTCCAGCCGTTTCTTTCTGTTTTGGTCTTGGGGATCTATATATGCAATACACGAGTTTGTAGTTCCAAAATCCACCGCAATGGGAAAATTTAAGGGTTGAGGAGGTCGGATTTGAACGGGAAGAACGATAGGTTCATGAAACGGAAACGGTTCATTTTCGCCAATAGTAGTTCCATGAATGTTCAGAGTTGCCTCTTCAGTGGTGTTCTCTTCAACTGTCGGAAGGGTATCTTGATTGAGAACTAGGTCAATTTGAACACTCGACTCATCTATAAATGAATCCTGCTCTGATATTTGATTTACACCAAGATAGTCCTGATTTGATTCAACCCGAGTGATTCGAAGAGGTAGCCCACCCGAATGAGTTATCGTTGTGGTAAAATTTATCTTTTTTTTCCCACCAGATATAAGTGCTTGCTCGTTGGTAAATTCGCGGCTGAACTCCCACTCAATCTTTGGCTTATTAACATCGCGCAACAACAACCTAAATATTATCTCGCCCAAACTATCAAAAGAAAAATTGAGCACAGCACGACAAGTCTCGTCAAAGTCCTGTCGCCGAGTGAGGCTAAATTTCAATGGACGTTTTGGCGAGAGTTTATCGGGAAATTTCTGGTCATGTGGTAAGCCAGTTATATCAAAATAATCTTTGCCTTCAGACAGGAAAGGAGTGGTCTGAAGCACCAATGGCGAATCGGAATCGTGACGAAGCGTAAGGCTGACCCGTTCTTCGTCGGAGTCTATTGCACAGGGCTGATATTCGTCTGTGACGTGCTCAAACTCATGCCCACCTGCTGAGACAAGCAAAATTTCCGGTGCTTTCTCACATCGAACAAAAAAATCAACAGGTTTAATTGACGACAGTGACGAAAGCAATTCTAACCGTCTGGTACTGCCCTCAGGCGCATTATGCGAACAGCGAAGTTCTAAAGTTTCATCCGCATCAAGACTATAGGGCAGTTCGATATCTCCATGCCATTGGGTGATCTCGAAACCCTGAGCCTTTAATTCCCGAATTTCTATGGGATTGACGCCTTCGTTTTTAACTTTTAGTGTGATGTGTATTCCTGAAAAAATTGTCCAGGGGGCACCTCCCAGATCCTCATCCGGATCGGGAGTGACTGTTATTTTTGCTAACTGATACGCACACCCCCCGCAGAAAATATCTTTGGGAGAAATATGCCAGTAACATCTGGGACATACCTGTGTATTGCCTGTTGAGTTCATTTTGTAACGCATCTCCACAAAATTACTTCATCACATAGATATCATCGTTACAGAACTTATCCCGATACGCCAAAGGAGAAGCAAATGTATCAATTTCAACCATCAGTGTTTTCAATTTCTCTTCTAACCTGTCCTTGTCAAGGCTCTTATTGGATTGTCTCAGAGTCTGGTCTTGATCGTTGTCGTAGGAAATTTGTAGCAAACTGTATAAGGGGTGCTTTTCTTGGAACGCCCTGCTGAACAGCCAACTTTTTAGCACGAGCCGCTGAATAAAACACTCGTCTCGATTTTCTCTACGCCACTGATCTTCCATCTTGCGGATCTCAATATCCAGGCGGTCTTTTATATCTAGTCTATTTCCTATCCTTGAACGCGCACGCTCGAGATTGTGACCGTATCTGTCTAAATCCTCAAGTCCTCCCCGCGTAAACGAATGGTAGAACCCTTTCTGGATATCATCATATTTGATAATGCCCATAACTATCCCATTGATCAAAGAATTCTGTGCATTGATGAGTGCGCGAACTTCCCCATCGTTTTTAGGAGGTAAGATGTCGGCAAACTCAAAATAATTTTTGATCATGTGGCGACGGTACACGTTGATAGGATTTTGTGTATTTGCCGTGTAATCGCGTTCCAAATCGAGTATATTTCCGATAGATAAAATGGGAAATGCCATCCATTGGTTCACAAAAATAATGGCGTCATTTCTGTGTACTGTCGCCTGATATGGAGCCCCCCGCTTCGGAGCAGCGATTTGGTTGACTCGATTGACCCAGGCATCATCCATAACGCCAATGCGGTTATGAGAAAAAAAATTCAGCTCATGCAAGTCGAAACGTGTCTCAGAAACACGAGGCGCAGCTATCAGGCTTCGCTTAACAATTTCATCCCGACCTTGATCGGGGAAATGACGGCGTAATTCCCCAATAGCGTGAATATCTGTTTTGAAATCCTTAAAAAGCTGAAACGTGTATTCATCAATAGTCCTGCGGACATCATCCCAATCGCGAAAGGAACGATCCCGACTGGCAGATCGCTTGAATATCTCTCGGGTACCTTCCTTTATAGTGTCGATCTGTTCGCCCTGTGCAGTAGCGATATTGGCATATAGGGATTCGGCCTCTTTAGATTGGAAATATCTTTCCAGCCCTCTTTGGCAAAGACGGTCCAAATCGGTTTCCTGCCATTCTTCAACCTGTTGGAGATGGTCTTGAATTGCTTCGGCATAGTTCGGATCAGGTGTAAGGTTCAGATTTCTTTCTCCCGTTTTGCGTTGAGTATATGCCAGATGAATCTCTGAAAAATCTCTGGACATTTCCTGGAGGTTCTCGCGGAAGATTTGAATTTGTTCTTGCAGGCCACTCACTTTTATACTGACCTTGCCATCATCTCCGGTAATCTCTGCACGACTTCCCAGCAGACTGATGATTCCTTCCACCAAATTGACGAGCAATCCGGCAGCCTCCTTGCGAAAGCGTTTCTGTACCCAATCGGAGAGTTCCCGCTCAATCGTCTCGACCTGATTGCGAAGATTCTTGGTGATCTGTTGAGCATCCTCGCGAAAAGCCTTTGCTTTTTGGCCTTCGTAATGATGCATCGCTCTTTTTCGCCAAGGCGGAGGGAGATCTTCAGCTTCTTTCAACCGCTGTTCAAAATGATGAAAGTCTTCCGAAAACTCAACATCAATAGGAGTGATTGAGGGGGCTTCCATCGGCTCATTAGCCAGTTGGTTCAACTCTTGAAGTACAGATGCCAATGCCTCTTTGCCGTATTCTAAGTAGCTTTGGACATAGTTGGGACCGTACTCTAATGGGTTGCAGAGCATGCCGATACAATAATCTTCTACTCTGTCTTCGAGTTTTGGAAGCAATCGATCTACATTGTCGAGGATTTGTTTAATATCGTCCCCTTTAACAGTACCTTCCTCTTTGAGTTTTTCAGCCACCTTCTGCCGTATTTCAAGTGTTATGCTGTCAATTTTTGACCTCGCTTCTCTCTCTTGTTTTTCAAGGACCTCAACTTCTCGCACTTCGGGAGCTTTGTCGATGCTTTGTAGAAGTTTGAAGAAAACCGGTTTCAGAATCTCATTTATGGCATGATCGGCGAGCGTAAAGTCTGCACCGGGACGGTTTAAGGCACGGTTAATTAGCTGGTCTGTGGTGAGGTTGATCTGTTCCAAATGCGGGCGCACATCGGCTGTAGAGAACCCGGGGGGAACCTTATTTTTTGCTGCGATTATAAAATTCACCAGGTACTGTGCGAATTTATTCGAAGCTGCATTGGTAAGACGAGGCTGATTGATTTCCATTTGAGAGAGACCAAATGAGGCATATCGACACGGTAAGTACTGAACATAATTGTCGTTTTTATACGGCACTTCTTCAGTCAAATGTTGCTCCATATTGGAACGATCACTGCGTTTATCCATCGCAAAACGGGTCTGTTCGAAATCGAGCAACAGAAATTCAGCGATCATCTGAAACACATCGGAAAAATCTGCAATGCGGACCCCGGCAAGATTGCTATCATCAAGCAAATATACAGTTGAAAATGGGGGAGCCTCAACTTCGCGTTCCCGTTCCATCCCCTCCCAACTAAATTTGTGTTTAGAAGAATGTCCGTCCTCCGTGCCCTGTGCATCAAAGTGAGGCTGCATGTAATGTTCGAGTTCTTTAAGGGCGGCAAAACCATTGGCCCGTGTTGTTTGGCGTGCTCCCCCTACAACCTCATCAAAGACAGAGGGCAGTACCAAATAGGCTGTGCAGACTGCGTTTGGAAAAAGGTCTCGGCACAAAAATCCCATGTCGATGAAAGAGCCTGAACCAGTTCCTCCTGCAATGGATGTGACGAGTACGATTTCCAGATCATTGCGGTCTACATCATAGTCGGGAAAGATTTCGTCCATCTCCTTTATGGACATTTCGTTTTGTACGCGTTTGGCTTTTCTTTCTATTTCATCTCGGAGTTTGGCATAGTGATGAAAAAAAGCTAATCGACCACAAGGACGAATTTGCCCAGCCCCTTGGGTGATCGCTGTGGAAGACAGGGAGTCAAGCGCATCGGGAAACCAGGACCAGATATGACGGTACATACCTTTGTTGTTGCGGTATCCTTCGAGGCTTTGGGGCATTACTCTGCCATCTATCTTTTCCTCAGCAAAAAAGTCTATTCTCCGGTCCAGAAGGTCTGTTTCATTCCTCATAATATCAATATTTCGGATGTCGGTATCAAACCAGAGATACTCCATCACAGGCAAACCAACCATCCTGTATTTTTCGTAAAACATCCGCCTGAGACGCCGCAAAACTTCCTTGCCCGTACCTCCGAGACCAATCAGAACTGTTGGCCTGATGCTGACTCGATCTCCTCCGCGCTGCGCCCCACCAAGGCGTTCTGCCGTAGCATGTGTTCCTGTCATGGTTTTACTCCCAAGCATTCGGTTATCTCAGCTTTTACGAGGCTGAGGACGTGCCATAATAACGGCGATTAAAAAGACAATAACACCAATAACGAAAGACCCCCAGAACAGGCCGGTCGCATAATTGGTCTGCCAATCCAGCAGATAATCCAAATATCCACTGAGAAAAAAGATGATAGTCAACGCACTTCCCACAAACGTAATCACAGCCGATAGCCCAAAAGCACGATTGGGACTCCGATCTCGATTTTTGATGAGAAATGGAAAGACCAGATATGTAGAAAAGAAAAAAATCAAAACGATAATGATCACCAGCAACACCCACCTGAGAGAACCAGAGAAAATAGACGGTCTGGATGCCGGCATATATCCAGGAGGCTCCATACCCGGAACAACCTTATTCTCATAGCTCGATTTGCCCAATAAGGGTTTGGCTTCATCTATTGCCACAGCGTAATTGAGATTTTGGGCACGTCTGGCCGTATCCTGTTTGGTAAATGTTACAATGCCTACCACCTCTCCTTGTTCATTAAATAACGGCCCTCCACTATTACCAGGTGAGATGGGTGCCGTGGTCTGAACAACCTTGTATCCATCCTGATTTCGTATCTGCGAAATAATGCCATCGGTGACAGAAAACTCCTCGCCTAAGGGATTGCCAATCACGACCACAGGGTCGCCGGGTTTTACCCCTGCCACTGTCCCCAAGCGCGCCTGATGGAGTGGCTGTCCACCCGGATCGGCTTTCACAAGCGCGAGATCTTTGTGCTCATCTTTTGCCACAATAGCCACGATAGGCATCCATTCGGCTCCCTGCACGCGCACCCATCCCTCGCGAATACCTTTGATAACATGCCAGTTGGTCAGAAAATGGCCTTTTGCACCATCAATAGCTACTCCCGACCCCTGACTCTTTGCGCCATCTGTTTCAACAACCACAAAAGCCACAGCAGGACCTTCCTCCTCGGCAATCCGCGAAGCAGTGTTATTACTTGTCCCCCCACACCCCCACAGGACCAATAGAACACCTGCCATTATACCCGCAAGATGTGATATCATTACAAACTCTCCTATTCAAAACCGCGCAACCAAACGCTCAAAAGTCACCGATATATCGCCTTTTTTTAATATTAGAGCTTTATCAGGCTCTAACAACAGCTTAACATCTGTGTGTTGTTCTTCTTCCTCTACTTTTGCGTTCAGTTCTTCCAACATATCATTACCCAAAGTATCTTCCACTATAACGTCTTCATCTGGACGGAAAGCGAACTGAAAAATAGCATCTCGCCTGATGTCCCCCAAAGCGATCTCGTCGCCTGCGGCATTTGAAATTTTTAGATCAATCTGTCTGCTCAAAGGCCACAGGCGAAGCCGTTCGGTATGCTCCTGAACTTGATTCAGGCTGTCTGTAACCCGATATCTCAAAGGGTAGAATATTATCCATGCGATTGTAGCAACCACGCCTGTCAAGACGAGAAGGAATGCGATCCAGGCGATCCAGGGACCTTGAAGAGGCGTGATTTGCATTTTACCAGAGATCGCACCCCCCACCGGCACAACAGTTGCAGGCTGCTGGTGGAGATATTGGATAATGTCAGCAGGTGTATAGATGCGATTCAACACACCCGGCTGGTCGGTGAAATACCGTGCTTTGTAAGCCTCTGTCATACGAAACGAATTGGGCGGAATTTCTATAGACACCGCAAAGTAATAGTCTGCTGGCACGGGACCAATACGTGCCAAGCTCAAGTACTCCCAAAAATTTTGATGGTCTGGACGAAAAGGACCAAAGTGTATCAGACAGGTATAGACAGAGGTATGCTGCGCGTCAGACATCAGGGTATCTACAAGTGATGGGGGACTCACCCCACCGTAGTGATATGATCTACGCCCCAATAAAATGCGGTCCTGCGGCTTGCGGGCATGTACCTGTGGAGGCTGGACTTTAAATTCCGATCCTGCAGGTTCAATGTTAATATGGCTAAGCCGCGACTGTAGTGTAAAATTAAAACGCAACCGGCTTTTTTCACTAATTTCCGCCACTATCGGCCTGATCAAACCGGGAGTTAAAATAATGGTATCATCAATCGGCTTCATCACCATCGGCTCCATACCTCCGTTCTGCAAGGCTGTGACGAGGTGCTCATATTGGGAGCGATATTGCGGGTGTGTGAGAAACAGATAAAGGACAAACCCTTTCATTCCCTTGTAGTAGAGCCGACCATCAGAGCGGACTCGAATTTCGGCATCGGGATTCATGCTTTTAAGTTCGCTATGTCCCTTATCTGGAAGGGGATTAAACAGAACCCCGTCAAACATCCGCTTAAGAGGGATAGCCCGTAAGACTTTGATCGTATCGCGGTAAAAACAAGCATAAAGTGCTCTCGCATCCAGATCGCTGGCTGCCTGAACATTATCTGTGAGCATCATCACAATCGGCGCCCTGTCATATCCCGTATTAAATGCCGCTTCAAGATTGGTATATCCGCCCCAGATCTTTGTCTTTTGGAAGCTCTCGGCATCATGCCAAGTTACTGTATCTGATCGGGTTGAAACAAAAAAGACCGTCTCTGAGGGCATGCTCTTCTGTTCACACACCTTTTTCAGGATATTGACCAGAATATCGAGTTCCTTGCTGTTGTCGAAACCAGTCATAGAACCGGAACCATCAATCTGTATGCTTACTCTCTGGGCATATACCGATGATGCCTGTGCAAACAGTAGGCCAAATATGATAATAAAATACGCCACTACCTATGCCTCTTCATCTCCATTGAGAGGATAACAGTACAACATTGTGTTATTTTCTTGTTGCATCAAGACATATACACTATGCCCAAAACATGCTGGTGCAGTCATTGGTTTTAGACCGGTCTTGAGTGACCACAAGCGCAGACGAGAAATGCCATTATGGCGGTCAAAATGGAACAGGGTCACGAGGGGTAATCCATTAGGGTCTTCATTGTAACCCACAACAAGATTTCCAAAAGAGGCACTCTTATCCATCTCTCTCATGGAAACCTTATCGCTTCTATCAACGCTGCCATCCAGAGGATTCACTAAATTTATGTCATCAGATGTGACCACAACGAACCAGTACTGACCATCAATGTCTATCGTATAAAGGGATCCCGCCTGTAGATCAGGTATAGTTTCTTGAAGGATTTGAGGGTTATCCTTAGTGAAAGAAATTATCCTGACATCGCCACTCTCTTGTCTGGACGCTAAGCGAAGCAGGCCTTCACGATTTGAGCCTACCCAGTGGCTCCTCCCATCTTCTAAAAACTCTTCATAAAGATCCAAGACACCTTCATCTGTCAACAAGGCCATGTTATTATCACCTAAAAGAGCCAACAGAAAATCCTCGCCTTGTAGTGGAACCAGCGTTTCAACATCAAATGGCATATCTATTTCTCGAGGTTTGTAAGCAGTTTCCTCTCCTTCTGTCCAAAAATCGCTTATGGATGGTGCATCCCCTATTTTTATTTTTTGACTATCTTTTTCAATTACGAACAAACGGCTTTTGAACAGCCAAAATTTGTGTACCCCTTCAGCACATAGCCGCCACTTTGTGTTCATAGCCATATAGTCGCTGCTGAGCGCAGACACCGGAAAAACAAAGAGATTGTCCTGAGTGTTCAGGACATATACCCACCACTGGTCAAAACAGACTTGGGCGATCCCTTCAGTAATGCGGGGAAGAAAAACAGGTATGTTTTCGTGGAGAAGATTGGGAAAAACGACCATATTTCCGGTAGTTTTCTCGACAACCAATGCGACACCGAATATATTCAAGAGCAAATCAGGGTTTCTAAGCGGAACCAAGTGTTCCTTGGGCGGACTGCTTTCTGCGTGAGCTATGGGTGCTGCAACAAGGGATACTTTATCTGCGAGACTGCCACATTGAGAGCAAAAATTGGCGAGCGGTGGGTTGTTTTCAGCACCACACGCATTACATTTCCAAGTGTTTTTTGTCCAATTCCATCTGACCATCGTATTGTCCCAAGAAGCCAAGTTAGTTCTCTAATGGTAAAACATTTTACCCTACGCCTAATACTGTCAATAAAAATCAGTTTGTGACTTGTAGCAATACAAAAATTAAAGCACCCATTGCTAATGCCAAGAAATGATTGAAGGGCGATTTCGTCATATACCAATCATAAAAGTTCATGTATATCCGTTCTTCCTAACTAAAAAAAATCCCCGGTTGACCATGTAGAACCGGAGATTTTTTAACTTGTTGCGTGGTGGTAGGCTTAGCCCTTCACTGCTTAGCCCTTCACTGATACTACTCCCCAAGGAGACATGCGATATCCTATTCCTTTTCCGCTCCCGATATCAGGAACGCGGTAATAAGTTGTCTTAAAACGCGCTTTTTATCATAGAAATTCGGAAATACCTCATATTCTATATGGGCAAAATTCGGACCCGAGTTCTGCTCTCATCTACAACGACCAAGGATCCAGAAGCCAGATCATCATCGTGCTGTCTGAGAGCAGCGATTACGATATTTTCTAGATGATCTGGCAATATATCTTGCACGCGAACCTGAAGCACACTTGGACCGGTCGCATGGGACAGAGCCAACATGCTACCGAAATCCAGATCGTGGGTAAACACGATATAGTCATGCCTCAGTGCCCAATCCATAATTGTCCGATCACTATCTCGCGGATCCCCTATTGTGGACCAATGGATCGCCGACCATCCATGACGCTTCAGAACGGGCACCCAATCGGGTGACAGATTCATATCGATCAGAATCTTCACACTCATGGGGTAACCAGTTCAACTTCCCGTTCTTCGACCCGCCAGGCTGCATAGGCCAGAGCTTGATCGATATCTTCACGCTCGAGATAAGGATAGGCTTTCAGAATTTCCTCATGTGAGCGACCGGCAGCCAGAAGCCCCACGACAGTTCCAACCGTCACCCGCAGTCCTCGAATACATGCCTTACCGCCCATGACCGCGGGATCGAAAGTAATTCTCGCGAATTTTTCCACGCGCTATCTCCTTCTATATTCGTAAGGACAATAACTTTCATTGTTGACAAAACCATAACATCATAATATGCCCGATTTTCGCACGGCCTGGATTTCGCGGTTTACCTCTTCTAAATCCATCTTATCAAGACCATTTTCAACCGATTGCTTTTGAAGCTCATCAACAGCTTGAACCGCACGCGACGGAAAGCCACCAGGGCTTCTCCCTAATTAGCATCGGAAACATAAGACAAAATGGCGATGGGTTTTTTCTGAACAGTGCGGACAACGTGAATCCCTGAGCTTTGCTATTTTTTAACTATTGGATTGAAGTTGCAATTGTTGTTGCAATAGCTGGTCGGGATGGATACTGCACATATTTCCGACCTGATGCCTTTTGCTTTTCTTTGATATCGCGGAATATCTCTTTGAGATCGTAGCCGAACTGAGCGGCGTGTTTGTCGCGTGCTGTTCGGACTTCAGAAACAATTGGATCATTCGTCGTCATGATCGAGCTCCATGAGTTCATCGGGTGTGCAGATAATCACAGGTTCAAAACCTGCATTTCGACATACAGTTTCGATTTGTGATCGATCTGTTGGCACCCTGCAATCACGACATTATGCATTGGTCGCGCCGTCAAATAGCTGATAATGGTCGTTTCGATATATACCTTTGGTTTCATAATTTCTATCTTATCGCTTTACGAAACGTCACCCGCACAAACTTCCCGCCCTCATCTTGCACAATTTCTGGCTCAGTGCCGTTAAATTCGCGCATCGCCCTCCGCATGATGGGCCATCCGCGCCCTCGCTGTTCCATCAAACGTGCGACGAGCATGGCATTTGCCATCAACTCATTGCGGGATCGGGGATTGCCACCCGAGCGAACATTCTCGACACGCATATGATTTGGAAGTGTCCCTGGGCTGGTCACATCAATGCGGTCACGGAACACTTCGAGCATCACCTTCGACCCCGTAATCGCGTAATCGCGGTGGACAACGGCATTGACGATTGCCTCGCGCAGTGCCTTCTCGGGAATTAGCGGTGTCTCCTCTCGTTCAAGGCCATCGTAGCTCTCGGTCCATCCCAAACCTCGAACCCATCCGACTGACCGGCGTATTTGCTCTTCAAGACGCCCTTTTCCCTCACCTGCGAGAATGATATCCGACGCCCGGTCCTCGCCCAGATAGGCGACACACTCGACAAAAAAGTTGGTGGTCTGCGGATGCGCCTGCGGCTCTTTGCCAAACGCCATCAATCCATAGACTGTAGGACGTAAAGCATTGCCGAATTCAACCAGAATACGTCTATTGCACAAATCATCAGTAATCTCAGGCTGTGGTTCCTCCTCTGTATCGAGACCCTGCATACGCAGAAAGGCCCGAAACGCGTCGAGATCAATATCTTCCATATTCGCGGACGGAATAACCTGTTCTTCCGTCAGAATAAAACCGAAGGTATTGTATAACTCCTGGAGTTCGGTCGGAGACGGTTCCACACTGCTGCGTTCGCGCCGAATCCAGACGCGCCTTCGATAGTGAAGCGGCTCAAACCCTCGCTGGCGAGGTACCTCGATCCAATGCACCCATCCTTTCGGATCATTGTACCGCCCACATCGCGCAGAAACCGGCGCACTACATCCCGAATGCAGAAAACTCGTCAGCCGCTCCTGTACGGCATCCGGATCCTCTCTCACACCGACAACCGTTCCATGATCATCAACTCCCAGGATGATCAGTCCGCCTTCCGCGTTGGCAAAGGCGCAAATTGCCCGGCCGATCCCCGAAAACTCTATCAGGTCGCGTTTGAATTCAGTACTGCCATCCTCGCCCGCTTTGATGCGCCGCGCAATGTCATGCCATTCCATACCCCGCTTCCACCGCCTTTCAAAACCTTCTGGATCGCGGCTAAGCATGCCCCTGCATGATTTAAGCAGGGGACCCTGCCGCGATGACGGGCGAGGCATGCCTCGCCCCTACACAACGGGCGAAAGGTTTTTCGCCCCTACCAACCACTTCACACTTTGCCGTTTGAAACGGCAAACTACATCTCACTTCCTACGCCTTCTCCTATTCGTCGCCGGGTTTTCTGCGATAATCTTCTCGCAAGCCGCCTTCGTCAAAGACGACGCCTCCACGCCCTTTGGAATGCGGTAATTATTTCCATTGTGTTTGATATAAGGACCATAGCGCCCGGCAAGAACCTGAATCCCGTCAAAATCGTGAATCACATTCTGCGACTGCCTACCGCCTGCTCCGCCCTGCATAAATTTCTCGAGCGTCTCGCGGTCTAATGTCGCCGCATCCATCCCTCTGGGAATCTTATAATTCTTGCCATCCTTGCGAATATAAGGACCATACCGTCCATTGAGCACCTGGAAATCGCCAAAATCCTGAATCACATTTTTGGCTTTGCGCTCTTCCTCAGCAGCCGCGATCTCCAACGCGCGAGCAAGCGTCACCTCAAACAGATCCTCTCCCTCTGGCAAGGAGAAGAAGTTACGACCTATTCGCACATAAGGACCGTATCGACCCGTATTGACCTGCACCTCATCACCCGCATCATTTTGCCCGAGCTTGCGGGGCAATTCAAAACACTTGAGAGCATCGGCCAATTCAATATCAAAAATACTCCGATTGGGGGGCAGCGATGCAAACAAGGGCTTTTCCTCTTCACCTATACTACCAATTTGAACATAGGGACCATACTTCCCAAAACTCACACTCACCTCGCGTCCCGTATTGGGGTCTTTGCCCAACTTGCGTCCAATTTTATCAACCGACTTTTTGTCTTCCACCCGCTTATTAAACGGCGGATAAAACGCCTCCAACATCTCCTTCCATGAATTTTTGCCCTGTGCAATCTCGTCAAAATCGTCTTCGAGATGCGATGTAAAACGCAAATCGACAATATCGGGAAAATGCGCCATCAAAAAATCGTTCACCACCTCGCCGATATCTGTGGGTTTGAGCTTCTTATCTCGCGTGCGTTCCACATACTCCCGGCTCTGAATCGTTGAAATCGTCGGCGAATAAGTCGAAGGCCGCCCAATACCCTCGCCCTCGAGCTTCTTCACCAGCGAAGCCTCTGTATAACGCGCGGGCGGTTTGGTAAACAACTGCTCCAAATGCAACTTCTCCAAATTGAGCACCTGTCCCTTTACAACCCTGGGCAAAATCACATCTTTGTTGCTGACGTCCGCATCTGGATTATCGGACCCCTCGGTATAAACCCTCAAAAATCCAGGAAATAAAACGCGCTGTCCCTTTGCCTCAAAAATCAATTCACCCGCCTCACCTGCCCGAATGCGAATCGTCGTATATGCAATGCGTGCATCGGCCATCTGCGTCGCCAACGTGCGCTTCCAGATCAAATCGTAAAGCCGAAACTGTCGGGGATCGAGATGTGCTCTAACGCCGTCGGGTTTAATCGATAAATCCGCCGGACGAATCGCCTCGTGCGCTTCTTGCGCCCCTCTGGTCCTATTGGCAAATCGCCGGGGCTTTTCCACCGTGTAATCCGAGCCAAATTCCCGCGCGATCACCTCCCGCGCCTGATTCACCGCCTGCTCGGCCAAACTCACCGAATCGGTACGCATATACGTAATCAGACCGCCGGTATATCCGGGAATTTCAAAATTGCCCTCGTAAAGCTGTTGTGCAACCCGCATCGTCTGCGCCACAGAAAAACTTAGTTTACGAGACGCCTCTTGCTGCAGCGTCGATGTCGTAAACGGAGGCACGGGCCGCCGCACGCCCTCGCGCTCGACCACCTCTGCCACGACAAATTGCCCCTTCAGCGCACTCGCTTCAATAGCTCTGGCCTCGGCTTCATTTTTCACAGACGCTTTTTTGCCATTCTGCCGCGTCAATGCAGCCTGAAATTTGGGATCCTTAAAATCGGATTTAATCCTCCAATATTCCTCTGGCTTAAACGCCCGAATCTCCCGCTCCCGATCAACGATAATTCGCACCGCCACACTCTGCACGCGTCCGGCTGACAATCCGCCCTTTACCTTTCTCCACAACAAAGGCGACAACTCATATCCCACAGCGCGATCCAAAATGCGACGCGCCTGTTGTGCATCCACCAAATTTTGATCCAGTTCGCGCGGATTTTCAAGCGCGTGCAAAATCGCAGACCGGGTAATCTCGTGGAACACAATCCGCTTAATGGACTGATTCTTAAGCCCCAGCGCGGAAATCAGATGCCACGAAATAGATTCCCCTTCGCGGTCTTCATCCGTCGCCAAATATACAGTCGTATCTTTTTCAATATCCTTTTTCAGCGCCTGAATCACGCTGCGCTTGTCTTGTGACACCACGTATTTGGGATCAAAACTCTCCACATCAAAGCCCAACTCTCGTGCGGGAAGATCGCGCACATGCCCCATAGAAGCGGCGACTTTGTAGTCCTTGCCCACAAATCGAGAAATTGTGCGTGCTTTAGCAGGTGATTCGACAATAATCAAATTTTTCGCCATCAAAACATCCTTTATCATTCAGGGTAGGGGCGACGCGCCTGTATCCGCCCATTGCAGTCCAGAAAAAAATACGCGCACCAATTACAAAAGTCAAGGTCGCGTCCCTCGGCTCGTGCGCGCAGACTGTGCAATAAGCATCTCTGCGCCCATCGCCATCAAAGCTGCCAACAGCACCCATCGCCAGAGTTCCTGACCGTGCCTTTGGGAAAGAATAATCTCCTTCAAATCGGCCTTGCCATCCACAACGCGCAAGCGATCTTTACCAAAAAGCGCCTCGAGTCGCGCCATTGGAACCGGGGTCAAATCGGGTTCGCGCGCATCAATCTGAACGGCAAAACGATCAGAGACGCGCTCGCGCGCAAAAATCTCCCAAAGCCCTGGCTCATCCACCACGCCAACCGGCCACACCGATTGCAAGCCGCGTTGTTGAGGCCAAATCGTTCTGGGTTCTCCACCTGGCGCTTGCAAAACAGCTTCAGAAGCATTTTCCCGTCGGATATCTCTGTACACGACCTGACCGACGCGATAGTCAGATTGACCAAATGCCCCGGCCGCCAGATATCCGCTCAGGCGATGCACAAATGGGACAAAAAAGCCGGAAAGCGGCGCGTCATTCCATCCCAAATTCGCACTTACCGAAGAAGCAAACAGCACGACGCGCCCATTGCCCTTGCGAGACTCGAGAAGCGCAGGTGCCCCCGAAGCAAAGGACAACACAGGGCGTGCATTTGCCGCGGGCAAAACCCGATAAGAAACAAAAAAACGCGGGCTTTGAAACGCCCCCTTGAGTTTCAGGCCCGATAGCATGGGATGATCGGGCAAAACCGTCTGCAAAGCCTGATAAGCACCCGACAACGCGCCCCGAGTACCGAGCAATTTGGCCGGAAAAAGCGCGGGCAACACATGCTCATTATAATATCGGACATCTATTTGATCCCCCAGGAAAATAGCCAGACCAACCCCGCGCGATATCCGATTTTGCAAAGCGGCAATTGCACCTGTAGAAAGCCGCGCGACATTGCACAAAAAAACCACATCAACACCTTCCAACACCTGATCTGATACGCGTTCGGGTGTAACATGCACCACCTCGCTTGAGACAACGGACAAAGCCTCTGCGAGATAATAAGACTCGTGGGACACCTGACCCACCAGCAAAATGCGAACGCGCTCTGGAATGCGCAACACCGTCACGCGCTCGTTGTCTGCCTCGAGAGCGTCTGCCCCTATTTCCACGCGCAGGGCAACATCCCCCCCTGTTTTGGGCACAAACGACGTATGCAATTTGCGACGCCCACCCGCAGGCACATGGGCAATATCCTGGCCAATGCGCCGACCATCCAAAAATATCTGCACAGGCACATCGCCTCGATTTGCCACACCATAATTGATCAATTCGATCGCCAGCGTGGTTGAACGCCCGACCTCTGGAGAAGTGGTATTGATCTGCCCGATGCCAATATTGGCAACTTGCGAAGGCCGCTCGGAAATGATGTACACCGATACATCGTCCAAATTAGACAATGTATCGGGCAAACTCGCCCATCCATTATATGCGCGATCCGTTACAAAATACAACTCGCGATTGGGCATCTGTGACCCGGACAAATGCGACAAAGCCAATTGCAATCCCGCCTCAAAATCTGTACTGCCAAATCCGGGTTGCAGAGTATCCATAAACAACCGCAACCGCTCTGGCGAAGTCACATCAACCTCCTCGACACCCTTGTCGATCAGTGCCAGACGCACATCGTCGCGCTCATCAAACAGAGCCAACAGAGCCTGCGCCTTGCGAAGTGCGCGCTCAAACAAAGTACCTTCTGATGTGCGGTATTGCATACTCAACGAACGATCGAGCAAAATAACTGCCGACGTACCCGCATCGCCCACCTGCCCACTGCCCCCACTCAAAGTCGGACGCGCGAAAGCCAGCACAAGCAAAACAATGAGCAGGGTTCGCAAAATGAGCAACGCGAGATGCTTGAATTTTAGCCGTCGCATGCGGTCGTGCTGGAGTTTTTGCAAAAGCGCTACATTTGAAAACGACACCGTTACTGCACGGCGCCGATTCAGCAAATGAATCACAAGCGGCAACAACGCCGCCCACAAACCGTGCAACAACATCGGATTTGTAAATGAAAGACCGAACATGAGAAAAGTTCAAACAAAAAAACCTGCTTCATAGAAAAGCAGGTATCAGGTTAATTCTTATGATATTTATTAGTTTTTCTTATCTTCCGCCTCAATAATCGCCAGAGCCTCCTCGCGATTTCTAATGCCAATCAGACGCTGTCTAAAATCCTCTCCTTTGAGCACCCTTGATATCCGCGCTAAAGCTTTAATATGCGGTCCCGAGACATCCAGAGGCGAGACCAGAAGAAAAAAAATGTAGGTCTTTTTGCCATCTAAAGCATTAAAATTGATACCATCCGACTTGATACCCAGCACACCGCCCAGCGTCGTGGCATATTCCGATTTCCCATGGGGAATGGCAATACCGTGCCCAATACCCGTACTCATAATATCTTCGCGCTCTAAAACCGCCTGGAGCACCTTATCGCGGTCAGTAATTTTATCGCCTACTTCGAGTTCATTAACAAGCTCCTCGAGAATTTCCCGCTTGTTTTGCCCCTTAAGCCCGATAATGACCGATTTGCCCGACAGAATCTCCATCAACGTCATAAATGCCCTTTCATTCGAGTGAGAGCATAGACATCCCTGCCTGCGCGCCTATCCGCACACATCGCGTTTAGACGGAAAATAAAACGCCCCCTCAACTAAGTCAAGAAAATTAGATATATTTATACCTGCACAGCCTCATAAGTCACAAAAGTCATTGAGAAATTTGGCAAAAGTTTTTAATGTTAAAAAGAAACCGAAAATCCAAACAGGCGTGTAAAAACTGCCACGACACGATAAAGGATTATCCATGCACAAAGTCCTCTACTCGACCATTTATCTACTCCTCATAAGTTTTGCAAGCACGGGATTCGCGCAAAACCGCGACCTCCACGACGTCATCAACCGGTTGAAAGCAGATCTGGCTACCGCGTCTGATTCGTCGGCGAACTACGCGCGCATGGGCCTGCTCTATTTGCGCCTTGAAGAAGCCGACAGTGCCGAAGCAGCCTTTCAAAATGCACTCGCCTTGCGTCCCAATCTCGCCATTGCCCACACGGGCCTGGGTCGCATGTACCAAAACCTGCGAAACAAACCCGACCGCGCACTGTCACACTACGAAAAAGCGGTCGCTATCGACACCACAGACGCCGACGCCCACGACCGCCTCATCAAAACCCTGCTCGTGCTCGAAGATACCGGAAGTCGCGCACGAAAAGCGGCTTCCCAAACCATTGCGCGATTTCCCGACCTGCCTTCTCCCTATCTCCTGCTCGCTCGCGCACATCGCGAAGAGGGAAGCGCGCATCAAGTCGCGCTGTACTACTACAAAAAATACCTCGAGCGCAACCCCGAAGACCACGAAACCGCATACCAATTTGCCTACGCGCTATACGAAGCCAAAGAATACCGGGACCTCGAAGACATCACATCGCGCATGCAGGGAGACCCCCGCGCACTACCATTGCTCGCCCAGGCCCTCATACAAAGACGCGACCACGAAGGCGCATTGGCGGCATTTCAACGCTATATTGAGACCCTGCCGGAAGAAGAACAGCCCCTCTTTGACGACATCTCTTATATCGGCTCAAGAGCCGAAGCGCGCGCTTACCGCCTCGCGTCGGCCTCGGACGACAAAACACAACGCGAGCGTTTTCTCACACGCTTCTGGTTGCAAAAAGATCCCTTTAAAACCTCGGGAGGCGCACTGCGCCGAGCCGAACACTACCGCAGGGTATGGCATGCGCGAACCCATTTTGGCAGAAAGTGGCCGTGGGATCGCCGGGGAGAAATCTACATTCGATATGGAGAACCCGATTACATCTCCACCTCCCGCAAACTCAACGCCATCGTACCACTCGATGTACAGCGCCTTCAAGAACAAAGAGCGTACGCGATTTACGGCGATGCGGGCATTGAGGCAAACTTCGTCGGTCCCGTCTATCCGATTCGCACCATGGAAGAAGGGGGCCTGGGTCGCGTGGGCAATATGGGCTTTACTGACTACCGCCCCGTCACAACGACCAGCGGCTGGACCTCTGTACCCTGGGAAGTATGGATATACAAAAACCTCGGACAGGGCGCAGAATTTACATTTACCGATGAATTTCTGGGCGGAAACTTCGATTTTGCCCCCGTCCCATCGCTGACCGAAGAAGACCTCGCCAATGCCGAATCCTCCGGGCGATCGTACATGAGCGTTATTCAGCGCCTCAACGAATTTAACCCCGCCACCCTCGCCCAATCGCTCGCGGCAATAGAACCCGAATTGTACAGCATAGAAACGCTCGATCCCCTCGACTTCTACTTCGACGCCCTCACCTTTCGGGGACCGGAAAACAAAACTGAATTGCAGGTCATATTTGGCCTGCCTTTAGACAATGTGGCCCTGCCTACAGACCCGGACACCACTGTGGTCGTCGAGCGTCGCACCGCGCTTCTCTACCCCCGCGCCCTCGATTTTCAGAACACCAAAAGCGCATTGGCCATCGACATCACTGATGATATTCGGGACCGGGGTTTACAAGCCCTCAGCAGCGTGCGCCACATCGCCGCCCCCGGCGAGTACGAACTGGCCGTCGAAGCATGGCGTCAAAATACCAAGCGCATTGGCGCCTATCGCCAGGGCGATCTTCGCTTGCCCGCCTATCACGACAAAAGCCATCTGATGATGAGCGACATCCAGGTCGCCTCCCGCATCATCGAAGCGGACCGCGCACCCGACACATCCTTTGTGCGCGGCGACCTCTACATTCAGCCGCAACCCTCGGCAGCCTTTGTCTCCGGCATGTCCATGTACGTTTACTTTGAAATCTACAACCTCAAACGCGACGAATTTGGACAGACGCGCTACACCATCTCCTACGAAGTACAAAAACGCCAGGAAACCGGTTTCGCGCTCGTCTCCCTCCTCGCCAAATTGGGCAAAAAAAATACCGAGGCCGTTGGCCTCAGCTTTGATCAAGTCGGTACAAACCCCGACGAAAACACCTATCTCGAAATGCCCCTCACCAATCTCGCACCCGGACGCTACACCCTCAAACTCACAATCACAGACAAAAACACCGACCAGACCACAAAAAAAGATGCTGTCTTTTTTCTTACGGGCACCCGATAATCATCACCCCGTTCTAATCACATACGTCTCTGCCACGCGGTCGTGAATCCCCTGCCCATCGGGGTGGCGGCGCGCCATGTGAATCAACACCACCCACCCCACTGTACCAATCACCATCGCAGTCGATGAAGCCACAGCCGATTGCGTCTCCACCTCCACCACCTCAATCCCCTCTCCATCCGAGGGTCGCTGGTACACCTCCTCTGGTGTCAACAGTGCCATCACAATAAACAGCACAAAAACCGGCGCCCACTTCACCACTGCACGTCGAAACGTCTGCACGTAATTCAACCCACCACCCTGGGCATCAATCACGCGCAACCCCAACAACATCTTGCCCGGCGTCTGGCCCATACTTCCCACAAATATCGCGGAATATATCACAATAAAAATAAAATCCACCATCCACACACCCGCAGGCGATAGCAACATATTGCGCAGAACCACCGTCAGCACCAGGTGCAAAATCACAAAATCCAACACCGTTGCCAACAGACGCCGTCCTATCCCGGCGATTTCGCTTTGCATCAACATATCTTCACCCCATCTCTCTAATCACTCCTCGCAATCAACGCTCTCGTCGTCGCAACGACAAGCCGCCTGGGTAATAAGCGCACAGTAAAAGCCAGCATCTTACTGATCAACCCGTGAATAGCCACGCGCTTACCCTTTTGCATAGCCCTGTATCCATACTTCGCCACGTCAGCCCCCGTGGGCAACCCGCGCATATCAAACAAACGCGAACCCGTTGCACCTGCAGCGCGTTGAAAACCCGTCTCCGTTGCCCCTGGACACAGCGCAGTCACGCTCACACCCGTACCCTTTAACTCATTGGCAATCGCATCTGAAAACGACAACACATACGCCTTAGTCGCAAAATACACGGCCATCCTCGGACCGGGTTGAAACGCCGCAGTCGAAGCCACATTCAAAATTCTTCCCCGACCTCTATCAATCAAACCCGGCAAAAACAACTTGGTCAAATGCGTCAAAGCGACAATATTCACCTGCAACATATCCGCTTCGGCCGTCCAATCTGTCTCAGCGTAAAAACCATAAACCCCAAACCCGGCATTATTCACCAGATAATCCACATCCCATCCCAATTCCCTGACCCGGTCATAAACCTTCTCGGCCTCACCCGACACGGACAAATCGGCCACAATCACCTCAGCTCTTACACCGTATTCCTCCCGCACTTCTCCTGCCAATGCGTGCAACTTATCCTCGGACCGCGCCGACAAAATCACATCAACCCCATCAGCCGCAAACACCCGCGCCAATTCCAGACCAATACCACTCGACGCGCCCGTAATCAGTGCTATAGCCATAAGACCCGCCTCCTTTTACCTCAATATGCAAAAAAAATCGCGCAATCGCGAATGATAAATCTGCTTTACAGGTGCCCCAATAATAACTATTCTTGTCTCCCATAATCAGATTGTCCCACAAACACCGAGGCAACCATGAAACTATTGCAATTCGCACAACCCGGGCGAGGCTCTCGCCTGGGGCTTGTCAAAAGCGACGACATCTTTGACCTCACAGCCTGCGCCCCACACCCTGCTTCGCTTCACGACCTCTATTACCGCCACGGGGGCAACAAAAACAGCATTGAAACCACAGTAGAGTCAATCAATATCCGCAATGCGCCGCGCCTCTCACTCCGCGACCTCCTGGACAACACGGACGACCCCGATCAACCGCACCTCATCAGCCCGGTAACCGCACCAACAGATGCACCACACAAACTGCGTATCTGGCTGGCGGGAGTCACCCATGAAGACAGCGCGAAATTGCGCGAAATCGAAGCCAAACAGGCCACCGGTGATGCCGTCAACGTCTATGATCAAAAATACCGGGAATGCGCACAGGGCGGCACCCCCGAACTCTTTGCCAAAAACGACACCGCCGCTCTCGTCGGACACGGCGGATGTATATCGCACCCGCACAACACCCAGCGCCTCGTACCTGAAACAGAACTCGTAACCATCTATGGCCTCAATGCCACAGGCCAAATTGAGCGTTTGGGCTACACCGGCGGCAACGATTACACCGACAACGGCATCGAAGCCGAAAACCCACTCAACTTACCCCAGGCCAAAAACTGGTCCCACGGCTGTGCCAGCCTCGGACCCCTGATGGTCACCAACTCAGCCTATGACGACAGCAGCGTAGCCGTCTCTTGCGAAGTGATACGCAACAACACGCGCATTGCCTACAAAGAAGGGCATACCGGACAAAACCATCTCAACATGCCCGACGGACTCTTCCACCTCGAACGATCGCTCTTTTCCCGCTTACCCCTTGAACCCGACACCCTGCAAATCCTCTACTGGGGCACACCCATCGTCTTTTCTGACGACGACCTCGAAAGCGGCTTGCGCGAAGGCGACCGCGTGTGCATGACCTTTGACGGCATTGGACCGCTCGAAAATCCCATCACCGCCTTTCCGCAAACAAATCAACTGCAATGGCTGGAAAAAAGAAGTAAGAAGTTAGAAGGGAGAAGTTAGAAGGCCACCCAACACCACCCCAGGGCGGGTGCTTCTTCGCTCTTCACACTTCACAGCAATAACGGGCGAGGCATGCCTCGCCCCTACAATTATCTGTGTCCATCTGCGTTCATCTGCGGATCACACTTCACACTTCCTCAGGAGGCACCATGAACCGCTCGCTACTCATCGCACTCATTCTCACACTCAGTTCCCTCATCTCTCTCATCGTCACCGCATCTTTCGCCCAAATTCCCGACACCTACACCAACTTAAAAGTCCTGCCCAAAGACATCAAAAAAGCACAACTCATGCAATACATGAAAGATTTTAGCAAAGCACTGGGCGTGCGCTGTCACGCTTGCCACAAAGGAGAAGAAGGCCAATCCCTATCCACTTACGACTTCGCATCAGACGAAAACCCCCGCAAAGACATCGCGCGCCTCATGATCACCCTGACACAAAAAATCAACGGCGAAATCCTCAAAGACTTCAAAGAAGGACAATTCACCCAGATCACCTGCCAAACCTGCCATCGGGGACAACAAGTACCGGACGCCTGACATCTCTTCTCCCCCCGGAAGATGCGAGATGTTCTGTTTTTTCGCCATACTTTACCAACCAGTCAACTAATCATATCATTTTACTAATTAACAACATCTTATACAAATACATTCCCTTAAAATTTGCCATTCTCTCGCAAAAAAATACGCTCTACATTTGACAAAATTCATTATCCCTCGTAAATTTCACACATCACAGACATTTGGATACGCGCGTATATTTCAAATACCCGTCATTGCACCACAGAACAAAGGGGTTTTACCATGGCCGATTCTGTCGCACCAGATATATTTCGCGATACCGATCCCATCGAAACCGAAGAATGGATCGAATCTCTGGCTTATGTTCTGCAAAACGGCGGTCCTGACCGCGTGCGCTATTTGCTCGACCGCCTCGAACAAGAAGCCCAGAAAAGTCTGGGCGTTGACATACCCTTCGCACCTCATACGCCTTATACCAACACCATCCCACTCGACAAACAACTGCCCTATCCGGGCGACCGTGAAATCGAGCGCCGCATCAAAAGTCTCGTACGCTGGAATGCCATGGCCATGGTCACCCGTGCCAATAAAGAAGCCGATGGCATTGGCGGTCACATCTCCACCTTTGCATCGGCTGCCACGCTATATGAAGTGGGTCAAAATCACTTCTTCAAAGCGCCCAATGGCGATTTCTCTGGAGATCAGGTCTTTTTCCAGGGTCATGCCTCGCCCGGGATGTATGCCCGCGCCTTCCTCGAAGGTCGGCTAAGCACCGAACACCTCGAAAACTTCCGCCGAGAACTCCGCAATCCCGGCGGCCTGTCTTCCTATCCCCACCCCTATCTCATGCCCGACTTCTGGCAATTCCCCACCGTCTCAATGGGACTTGGCCCCCTCGTGGGCATCTTCCAGGCCCGCTTCAACCGCTACCTCGAAGACCGCGGCCTCAAATCAACTCGCGATTCCAAAGTCTGGGTCTTCGTTGGCGACGGCGAAACAGACGAACCCGAAACCCTCGGCGCCATCAGCCTGGCAACCCGCGAACAACTCGACAACCTCATCTTTGTGATCAACTGCAACCTGCAACGCCTCGACGGTCCCGTGCGCGGCAATAGCAAAATCATCCAGGAACTCGAACAAGTCTTTCGCGGCGCTGGCTGGAATGTCATCAAAGTGATATGGGGAGACGATTGGGACGCACTACTCGAAAAAGACACCCAGGGTCTGCTTCAGGAGCGCATGGAAGAAGTCGTCGATGGCCAATACCAGAAATACACCGTCGAATCCGGCGAATACATCCGCCGCGACTTTTTTGGCACCCATCCCGACCTGCTTAAAATGGTCGAACACCTCTCGGACGAACAACTCCAAAAATTGCGTCGCGGGGGACACGACCCCGAAAAAGTGTACGCCGCATTCAAAGCTGCTGTGGAGCACAAGGGCGCACCAACTGTTATCCTGGCCAAAACCATCAAAGGCTATGGCCTGGGCGAAGCTGGCGAAGGCCGCAACATGACCCACCAGCAAAAAAAGCTCGAAGAAGACGAGATGCGAGAATTCAAACGCCGATTTGACATACCCATCTCTGACAGCGAAGTGGGCAAAGCACCCTTTTATCGTCCCCCCGACGACAGCCCTGAAATGCAGTACTTGCAACAACGCCGAAACGAACTCGGCGGATATTTGCCCGCCCGAAGCGTTCGGGCCAAACCCATTCAAGCACCCTCGCGCGACGTATTCGACGAAGCCTTCAAAGGTACAGGCGACCGCCAGGCCTCTACGACCATGGCTTTTGCGCGTCTGTTTGCCAAACTCGCTCGCGATAAAGACATCGGCAAATTGCTCGTTCCCATCATCCCAGATGAAGCCCGCACCTTTGGTATGGATTCCCTCTTTCGGCAACTCGGCATCTACTCGCACATGGGACAGATATACGAACCCGTTGACGCGGGCAACATCAGCTACTATCGGGAAGCGCAAGACGGCCAAATACTCGAAGAAGGCATCAACGAAGCCGGTGCCATGTCCTCATTCATCTGCGCTGGCACAGCTTATGCCACACACGGCGTCAACACCATCCCATTCTACATCTACTATTCCATGTTCGGCTTTCAGCGCGTGGGCGACCTCATGTGGCTGGCCGGCGATATCCGTTGCAAGGGCTTTCTCTTAGGCGGAACAGCTGGGCGCACCACGCTCAACGGCGAAGGTCTCCAGCACGAAGACGGACACAGCCACATTCTCGCCTCATCTGTTCCCAACTGCATTGCCTACGACCCCGCCTATGCTTACGAAATTGCCATCATCATCCAGGACGGCATCCGACGCATGTACCAGGAACAGGAAGATGTCTATTACTACATGACCCTGGGCAATGAAAACTACGAACACCCCCCCATGCCCAAAGGCGTTGAAGAAGGCATTGTCAAAGGCTTTTATCCGCTCAAGACGCACGAAACACAACAAGGCCAGCACAAAGTTCAGCTCTTTGGCAGTGCATCCATCCTTCGAGAAACCCTGCGCGCGCAAGAAATCCTCGCCGCCGAATACAATATTTCTGCCGACGTGTGGAGCGTCACCTCATACAAAGAATTGCGGCGGGACGCGCTTGAAACCGAGCGGTGGAACATGCTGCACCCAACGCGGCGAAAGAAAAAGCCGTATATCGTCAAAATACTCGAAAAAACCGATGGCCCAATCGTCGCTGCCTCCGATTACATGAAAGCCCTGCCCGAAATGATCCGCCCCTGGGTACCCGAAGACATGATGGTACTCGGCACAGATGGATTTGGGCGCAGCGACACCCGCCAGGCTCTGCGCCGGCATTTTGAAGTTGACGCCGAATGCATCGCTGTGGGCACGCTTTACGTCCTGGCAAAACAGGGCAAAATCAAACGCGAACAGGTCGCTACAGCCATCGACGAACTCGGAATAGACCCCGAGAAAATTGATCCCGTATCAGCAGGCCCGGTCACGACGTATTATTAGTTTCTGGACATACTTATTCAGATAAGGACAATCCCGAACTTCGACGTCAGCTTCGTATGTTCCGCGACATCGTCCAGTTCTCAGCAGCATTCACTCAGGGTGTGCAACAAACCCGTGCGCTGGAGGCTCTGGTCATCCGCGACTGGCAACCAGAAACGAATAGGAACCTATTGTGAACAATAGTGAATTACAATGGAATGGTGCGCGATGGTGGAAATTCGATTTTCACACGCATACACCGGCATCAGACGATTACGGCAAGGGGCCGAATCAGGCGGCTCTAAAAAAAATATTCCCCAGAGAATGGTTGCTCGAGTTTATGCGTGCCGGCGTTGATTGCATTGCGATCACAGACCACAACACAGGTGCCTGGATTGATCGTATCAAGATAGCTCTCAGGGAACTCGAATCCGAGGAAATAGAGGATTTCAAACCGCTTCATATTTTCCCTGGTATGGAAATTTCAGTCGTCGGTGGTGTACATCTCCTGGCAATCATGGGATGCGATAAGACCACATCGGACCTCGACGCTCTTCGCGGTGCTGTGGGATATCGGGGAAAGCCAGGGCAGAGCGATGGCGTTACAACCAAATCATTTGTCGAGGTAGTGAAGGCCATTGTATCGGCTGGTGGAATTGCTATTCCCGCCCATGTGGATGAAGAACAAAACGGGCTTTTTTTCTTACCGGGAACGACGTTACAGCAGGTATTGGAATGTGACGATATCTTTGCCATGGAACTCCTAGATCTGAATTTCCAAAAACCACAGACCTATATTGAGAAGAAGCTAAACTGGACTGAAATTCTTGGCTCAGACGCTCACCATCCTATTGGAAAAACAGGACAACAGTATCCCGGCAGCCACTACACATGGGTCAAAATGGGATCACCCGACATTGAGGGATTGAGGCTGGCATTATTAGACGGTGTGCTTTCTGTGCGTCGGTCCGACCAGGTGGACCGTGATCCAAACGCGCATGTGGATTCAATTATTGAAAAAATTGAGGTCTCTAATACGCGCCATCTGGGACGCGCCTGCCCCTTCACGTTCACGTTCAACCCCTGGCTCAACGCCATTATCGGCGGCAGAGGCACTGGCAAGTCAACCGCTGTTGAGTTCCTCCGCATTGCCCTTCGACGGGAGTATGAACTGCCAGATGATTTGCAACCAGAGTTTGAAAAGTATAGTCAGGTCTATCTGGATAGAGAAGACAGCGGACTGCTTACACACGACGCTGTAATCAGAGTGATTTACCAAAAAAATGGTTCGCGGTTTCGCATCCAATGGAATCCTGCTGGGAGCCTTGAACCCATTCAAGAAGAGATTGATGGAAAATGGCGTCCTACAACAGGCGACATTCGGCAACGGTTTTCAGCACGCATTTACAGCCAGAAACAAATATTTCAACTCGCAAATACACCGCTTGCATTGCTCCGGGTTGTGGATGATGCCCCGGAAGTCAATCACCAAGCCTGGGGCGGAAAATGGCAGGCGGAGGAAAGCCGCTTTCTTTCTTTACGTGCCAAGATCAGGGAAATAGAGGCCGGTCTTGACGAGGAGTCACATCTTCTGGGAGAACTTGACGACATCAAACGCAAACTGGCCCTCTTTGAACAGACAGGACATACTGAAATCCTTAAATCCTTCCAAAAGCGAATTCGCCAACAGCGAGATATTGAAGAATGGGAAAAAAGCTGGACTCATATGGGAGACCAACTCCGCAAAGTCGCGCCTGAAATCGTACCAGATATTCTGGACGAAATGGCCTTTGATTCGAATTCAGCATCGGATAATGAACTCCAGGAATATGCCACCAGGGTACTCGCTCGTCTGGATGAAATCCGCAAAGGGATTGAAGCTCTTGCATCGCAAGTGGATGCCGTTGTCGTCGCGTGGAAAGAAAACAGGGATAAGTCGCGATGGAAACAGGGCGTTGATAATGCTACACAAGCCTACCAGACATTGAGAGAAACACTGGCCCAAGAAGGGGCTGGTCATCCAGCCGCTTATGGCGAGCTGGTACAGTACCGGCAAATCATTGAGGAAAAATTAAAGAAATTAGATGAACGCAAAAAACAGATCGTTGAATTGAATAATCAGGCCATGGAACAGTTACATCGACTCGTGGAAATCCGCCGGGAACTGACCGGGATCCGAAGGGAATTTCTCCGCAATACGCTCGGAGAGAACCCATATATCCAAATACGAGTTCTCCCTTACGGCGCGAGCGAGACTGTGGAAGATGAATTTCGCCAATTACTCCAGAGACCGGACAGGGGATTTGACAGAGATATTGGAACACCGGATAGCGGCGAAGGATTGCTCGGCAAACTTTATGGAGACAGCAGCGATGCTGAGATCATTGAACAGCATCTTGCAAATATCAAGAACAAAATCAGGACAATTGATTCGGAAACCGTAGCAGATAAACGTTTCAGAACCCACATTCGCAAACTACCGCCCGAAGTCATTGACCGTCTTGATCTGTGGTTTCCAGAAGACTCTTTAGACGTTCAATACAGCCCAACCGGCGACGGAAAGCACTTCCGCTCCATCCGAGAGGGCTCGCCTGGACAGAAAACAGCGGCACTTTTAGCTTTTCTACTTTCTTATGGTGAAGAGCCATTGATTTTAGACCAGCCAGAGGACGATCTGGACAACCACCTGATCTATGACTTAATTGTGACCCAATTGCGGCAGGTCAAACGCCATCGACAGGTCATCGTCGTCACGCACAATGCAAATATCGTGGTTAACGGTGATGCCGAATTAGTGGTTGCCCTTGAGGCGCGTAGTGGGGAAACGCAAAAAGAATGTGAAGGTAGTCTGCAAGAGAGGCGGGTAAGGGAGACCATTTGTGCCATTATGGAGGGTGGTCGCAAGGCGTTTGAAGATCGCTATCGCCGCATTACACTTGAGGAACACCGTGTTTGAAAGTCCTGAAGAACTACTGGCAAAGATACGTCTTGGCGAAGATACATCATTGGAATTTAAAACCGTTCGATTTAGAGGCGATCAAGTTTCCGATCCCAGGCGTAATGATCTCGCTGACGAGATAGGGGCTATTGCCAATACTCATGATGGCGTACTCGTTTTAGGCGTGGATGACAAGACGCGAGATATTATCGGGATACCGATAGATCGTCTCGATATTGTCGAACGTTATGTTTATGAAATATGTAATGAGAGCATCAGGCCACCTATTCTTTTTCGTTCTTTTCGCATGCAACTCCCAGATAGCAGCGGCGTTCTTCGGCCCGTGCTCAAGGTGGAGGTTTCACGCAGTCTGTTCGTTCACAGAAGTCCTGGGGGATATTTCTTTCGGCAAGGAAGTTCACGGCGTGAGATGCCTCCTGAATACCTGGCACGGTTGTTCCAACAGCGAAGCCAGGCCCGGCTGATTCGATTTGAGGAACAACCGGTTCCTCAATCGAGCATGAGCGATTTGTCAGAGAAACTGTGGATTAACTATACGACCCGGTCTAATGAACCTGCCCCCACTGTGCTCCTTAAACGCAATCTTTTGTCAAAGGAAGAAAGCGGAGACATACGGGCTTCGGTTGCTGGCATTTTGCTCTGTTGCGAGACGCCAGAAAGCTTTTTGCCCAATGCCTATATTGAAGCCGTGCGCTATCGTGGAAAAAATCAGGATTCTAATTACCAAATAGACGCGCAACAGATTTGCGGTCCGCTGAATCAACAGATTGAGCAAGCAATGACCTTTCTTCGGAGAAACCAGACTGTCTCGGCCGTAAAAACGCCGCATAGAGTCGAAATGAAACAATTCAGCGAAAGAGCGATTTTCGAAGCGATTGTCAATGCTGTGGCACATCGTGATTATGCCATATTTGGCTCGAAAATTCGGTTTTTCATGTTTGATGATCGACTGGAAATCTACTCACCAGGCAGCCTTCCGAACACCGTTACTATTGATAATATAGCTCTGCGCCAAGCGACTCGAAACGAATTGATTACAAGTCTGCTTGCAGAGACACCTGTGGCAGAAACGGTCGGCGATGTGGGACGCGGTTTTTACATGGAAAGACGAGGCGATGGTGTTCCAATCATTTTTAGCGAGAGCGAGAAACTTTCTGGTAAGAAGCCAATTTACCAACTTATTGATGAATCCGAACTTTTACTGACCATTTATTCCGCAAATCTGTAATGTGTAAGCTGGCCGATGATAGCTGATAATAAGCTTTCAGTTTTAATAAGGAGGTCTCGTGGCAACCGAATTTAAACTTCCCGATCTCGGCGAAGGTGTAGAAGCCGGCGATGTTGTCAGCGTACTCGTTGCCGAAGGCGACACCGTTGAAATCGATCAGAGCGTAGTCGAGCTCGAAACCGACAAAGCCCTCGTTGAAGTACCCAGCAGTGTTGCTGGCACCATCACAAAAATACACATCAGTGCCGGAGACCGCGTGCCCGTGGGTAGCTTATTGATCTCCGTTGAAGAAGGCGAACAACAGGTCACAGCAGACCCTGAGCCGAAAGCCGAAGCACCGGCTCCTGCACCAAAAGAAGAACCCGAACCCACCACCAGAGAGCCTGAACCAACACCTCCCGCAGCCAGACCACCTGCACCTACATCCAACGGCGATCCCATTCCAGCAGCCCCATCCACGCGGCGGCTCGCGCGAGAACTCGGCGTAGATCTCACCCAGGTCGCTGGTTCAGGCCCCGGAGGACGCATCTCACAAGACGATGTCAAAGCCGCTGTGCGCGACCGACAAACGGGAAGTTCTGTGTCTGTCGCACCCGTCGAATTGCCCGACTTCTCGAGATGGGGCAACATCGAACGCCAACCCCTCAGCAAAGTTCGGCAGATTATCGCAAAAAATATGAGCCAGGCCTGGCAACAGGTGGCTCATGTCACGCAATTTGACCGCGCAGACGTCACAGACCTCGAAGCATTTCGGCAGCGCAACAAAGAAAAAACCGAAGCAATGGGAGCCAAACTGACGCCAACTGTCCTCGCGCTAAAAGCAATCATCACCGCGCTCAAGACCTTTCCGCAATTCAACGCCAGCCTCGATGCCGGAGCCAATGAGATCATACTCAAACACTACTACAACCTCGGCATTGCCGTTGACACCGAGCGCGGCTTACTCGTTCCCGTCATCAAAGACGTCGATCGCAAAGACATCCTGGAACTGGCTCTCGAACTCGGCGACATCAGCAACCGCGCGCGCACCGGCAAAATTGGCCTCGACGAATTGCAAGGCGGCACATTCACCGTCACCAATCTGGGCAGCCTGGGCGTGGGCGAATTTACCCCCATCGTCAATCACCCCGAAGTTGCAATATTGGGACTTGGACGCGCGAGAGAAGAAGCCACTGTGCGCGAAGGCCGCATTGAACCCCGCCTTATCATGCCTTTGGCACTCTCTTATGATCACCGCGTTATTGACGGCGCCGACGGTGCGCGATTCATGCGAAAAATCGTCGATGCACTCGAAAACCCAGAACTCATGCTCATGGGCGGATAAACTGGAGAAATCACATGGCCGAAACGCACAAAACCGATCTCCTCGTAATCGGCGGCGGTCCCGGCGGATATACAGCGGCCTTTCGCGCTGCTGACCTGGGTCTGCATGTCACCCTCGTCAACGCCGACGACAACCTCGGTGGCACCTGTTTATTGCGCGGATGCATTCCATCCAAAGCCCTGCTCCACGTTGCAGAACTCATCACCGAAGCCAGTGAAGCCAGAACTTATGGCCTCACCTTTGGCGATCCCAAAATCGATCTGGACGCCCTGCGAGGCTGGAAAGACAACATCATCAACCGCCTCTCGACCGGTCTGTCTGGCCTGGTGCGCCAGCGCAAAGTCACACACCTGACGGGCTACGCGCAATTTGAGAATTCGCAAAGCGCGTCTATCTCAGGCGATGGGGATATAGACCGCGTCGAATTTGAACACGCCATCATCGCCACGGGATCACGCCCTGTCGTCCTCCCAATTTTCGCGCTCGACACACCGCGCATTTTGGACTCGACAACAGCGCTCGACCTCGACGAAATACCCAAAAGCCTTCTCGTCGTTGGCGGAGGCATCATCGGCCTCGAACTCGGCAGTGTTTACGCTGCATTGGGAAGTGCCGTCACAGTCGTCGAAATGACCGACACCCTCTTGCCCGGCACCGACCCCGATCTAATCAAACCCCTCGAAACCCGATTGCGTCAGGCATTCAGCGCCATACACACCAGCACGCGCGTCACGCATATCGAAGAAGTCAATACCGGTATTGAAGTACACTGGGAAGGCGAAGAATCAAAAACATCCGAAATATTCGACCGCGTCCTCCTCTGCATTGGCCGACGTCCGAATACAGATAATATCGGCCTTGAAAACACGGACATTGAACCCGATGACCACGGATTCATCAAAGTCGATTCGCAGATGCGTACAAACGATCCCCGCCTCTTTGCAATCGGCGATGCCGTTCCGGGTCCCGGCCTTGCTCACAAAGCCGCGCACGAAGGCAAAATCGCCGCCGAAGTTCTCGCCGGTGAATCCGCGGCATTTGACGCACTCATTCCCTCTGTCGTGTACACCGACCCCGAAATTGCATGGGTGGGCCTGACCGAAACCGACGCTCTCAAACAAGACCGAAAAGTCGATATCGTGCGCTTCCCCTGGGCCGCCCTGGGCAAAGCGCATGCCATTGGGCGCATCGAAGGCCAGACCAAGCTCATCGTCGATTCCTATACCCAACGCGTACTCGGCATGGGCATTGTGGGACCAAATGCGGGCGACCTCATCGCCGAAGGCGCGCTCGCCATTGAAATGGCTGCCGTCGCCGAAGACATTGCCCACACCATTCATCCCCACCCCTCGCTTGCCGAAACCATCGGCATTGCCTCAGAAATCCACCTCGGCTCTGCGACTGATGTGTACATGCCTAAAAAATAGCTAATCGCCCTTACAAATCCCCATACTGCGTCTGCAACCGTCGCAACTCGGCCTTTAACTCCACCACCAGATCTGCATACGCCACATCTTCGTACACATTTCGCAACTCATTGGGATCCTCTTGCAAATCGAACAACTCCCAGTAATCGCCCTCGGCATAATATTCAATCAGCTTGTAGCGATCTGTACGCACGCCGCGATGCGGGCCAATGCGGTGCGGTGTAAAATACTGAAATGACGGTTCTGACATCGCCTCTGCCCCCTTGCCGTGCAACACCCATGAATCCTCAAAATAGGCGTAATAAACAGACGTACGCCAATCGTCCGGTTCTGTCCCCTGGAGCAACGGCCGCAAACTCTCGCCCTGCACGCCTTCGGGAATTTCGACACCTGCAAAATCCAGAATCGTCGGCGCAAAATCCACATTCATCACCAGCGCATCGGTCACATTCCCGCTTATACCCCCATTCGGATAACGCACCACCAGCGGAATGCGAATCGAAGGCTCGTACATAAACCGCTTATCGTACCATCCGTAATCGCCCAAAAAATACCCGTGATCCGACGTATAAATCACCAGCGTATCGTCAGCCAGATCCGTCTCATCCAGATAATCCAGCACCCGCCCCAGATTCTCATCCACACCGTAAATCGTGCGATATCGATCCTTCATAAAACGCTGATAAATCCAATCCTTCTTTTCCCCTTCACTCAAGCCCTCGGGTATATCGTCATAATCGGGCGCCAGACTAATATCAAACTTCATATCCTCAGCCAGAGCCGCAATTTTTCGCGTCGCAAAATCATCGCGATATGTCTCCGGCTGGGGAATCTCAACATCCTCAAAAAGATGCGCGTGCCGTGGTGCTGGCGTAAATGGCCGATGCGGCGCCTTAAACTGATACACCAGACAAAAAGGCTGTTCCCCATCCAACCCCTTCAAAAATTCAAGCGCCATATCCGTCGTTATATCCGTAGCATACCCCTCCTTCTGCACCTCCTTTCCATTGTCGATATACGTCGGATCAAAATACACGCCCTGCCCGGGATGAATACACCACGTATCAAACCCGCGAGGATCCTGCCGGATGTGATACTTGCCAAACAACGCGGTCTTATACCCCTCGGCTTGAAGCAATTCGGGAAACGTCGGCACATTTGGATCCAGATTCTCAATCGCATCGGCCCTCTCAGAATTTCCCCGAATACCGTGAACATGTGAAAAACATCCCGTCAGCACCGTACCCCGCGCAGGCGCGCACAGTGCGTTGGTCGAAAAACAATTATTAAACCGCGTACCCTCATTTCCAATGCGATCCAGATTGGGCGTATGCAAAATCGGATTGCCATAACTGCTCATCTCGCGCGGCGTGTGGTCATCGGTCATCACAAACAAAATATTCGGTCGCTTCATTTCTTCTCCTTCACAGATTATCAACAAAAAGCTTCAACGCTCGATAATACCGCAATTTCTCAACCCTCGGCATAGGCAGCGCACCGCTCGTTGACGGTGCGAGAAACAGCTTCGCGCCTTCCAGCATCTCATCTTGCAAACCGTAATCTCGCCTCTCGCCCATCACTTTGGCATATCCGCTCTTCCCATTAAAACAAATCACCCGGGGTCGATACAACTGCATTTTTTCTCGCAACAGTTCAAAACCCGACACATAATCGCCATCCGTCAGATCTCCAATCCCCCGCGTCGCGCGCCCCTTCACAATATCTGTCAGCCCGATATTATAATTCAAAATAGTCGCATCTTCTCGCGGCTCCAACAATCGATCTGTCAGCCCGGCCTCGTACAAAAACGGCCAAAACTGATTGCCACGCCCCGCGTAATAATGCCCTATTTCCGCAGACCTCAAGCTCGGATTAAACCCCACAAACACCAGATTCAGTCCCACGCGCAAATAATCTGGCACCACATAGTCAGCCATATTCCACACCCTTGTTGACACATCTCCCACAATTCGGTTAAATTACAACCCCGGAAAAATAAGACAAACCCAAAGTCTCATCTACGAAAGGAATCCTCATGGCAAAATTAAATAAGTACAGCTCTCAAATCACCCAAAAAAAATCCCAGGGTGGATCTCAGGCCATGCTCTATGCCACCGGACTGACGCGTGCCGACATGGACAAAGCACAGGTTGGCATTGCCTCGGTCTGGTACGAAGGCAACCCGTGCAACATGCACCTCAACGACCTCGCCGCCGAAACAAAAAAAGGCGTCACCGAAGCCGGATGCGTAGGCATGCGCTTCAACACCATTGGCGTATCCGACGGCATATCCATGGGCACAGACGGCATGTCCTTCTCCCTCCAATCCCGCGACCTCATAGCCGACTCCATCGAAACCCTCATGGGCGCACAGTGGTACGATGGATTAATCGCACTGCCCGGCTGCGACAAAAACATGCCCGGCGTGGTCATGGCAATGGGCCGCCTCAACCGCCCTGCCCTGATGATCTACGGCGGCACAATAAAGCCCGGTTGCGCCACCATTCAAGGCGAAGAACGCAAACTCGACATCATTTCAGCATTTCAAAGCTACGGCGAATTTCTCACAGACTCGCTCAGTGATGCCGAACGCCAGGAAATCGTCGAACACGCCTGCCCAGGTGCCGGTGCCTGCGGCGGCATGTACACCGCCAATACCATGGCCAGCGCCATCGAATGCATGGGCCTCTCCCTGCCCTATTCCTCATGTACACCTGCCGAAGACCCCGACAAACACGCCGAATGTATCCACGCTGGTCACGCTGTACGCGCCCTGCTCGAAGCCGACCTCAAACCGCGCGACATCGTCACCAAACAATCCTTTCTCAACGCCATCCGCCTCGCCGTTGTCACGGGCGGATCCACCAATATCGTACTCCACCTGCTCGCCATTGCCAGAGCTTATGACATAGACCTCGACATCGACGAATTTCAACACATATCCAACGAAACGCCTCTCCTGTGTGACCTCAAACCCTCTGGTCGTTACGTCATGGAAGAGCTTCACGACATCGGCGGAACACCCGCAATGATGAAACTCCTCCTCGACGCCGACCTCATCGATGGCGACCAGATGACCGTAACGGGCAAAACAATAGCCGAAAATCTCGACGATATAAAAACCCTTCTCCCTTATGGCACGGGTGAAGGACAGCAAGACATCGTCAGACCCTTTAATGATCCCCTCAAACCAACGGGGCACTTGCAAATTTTACGAGGGAATTTGGCACCGGAAGGTTCAGTCGGAAAAATCACGGGCAAAGAAGGCGAGGTATTCAAAGGCACGGCCAATGTCTTCGACTGCGAGGAAGACATGCTCGCCGCCCTCGAACAGGGCAAGATCGAAAAAGGCAATGTCATCATCATCCGCTACGAAGGACCCAAAGGCGGACCCGGCATGCCGGAAATGCTCACCCCCACATCCGCACTGGCTGGCGCGGGACTGGTACAGGATGTCGCACTAATTACCGATGGGCGCTTTTCGGGCGGATCGCACGGCTTTCTCATCGGCCACGTCGTTCCCGAAGCCATCGAAGGCGGCCCCATCGCCCTCGTCCAAACCGGCGACCAGATCACCATCGACAGCCAAAACGGAGAGATCAACATGGACGTCTCTGCCAAAGAACTCGAAAAACGCCGTGCGGCCTGGACCCAACCGCCGTACAAAGCCAACCGCGGCACCCTTTACAAATACATCAAAAACGTAAAAACAGCTTCTGAGGGGTGTGTCACAGACGAGTAGGGGCGAAAAATTTTTCGCCCTCCGCGCTCACACACTTTCTTCCACGAGTTCTCTGAGAGGCACATCTTGCGCTTGCGGAATATAAAAACTGAGCGGATCGGAGACCACACCCAAGAGTTGTTTCTGAATGGGATTTGCGCGGGCAACGAGTTCATCGGGCATATTGATATAATCCATAGGCTTGACCCAGCGATACGCATAACCCACAAAAATGGTCTTGCGCGGAAAACCCGACCAATTTTTGCCAATGCCGTGATACGTGCGCTGTTCAAAAATGAATGCCGAACCCGCCTTGACATTCATATTAATCGCCCCTCTCGGATGCCCCGTCGCCGGATCAATCGCAGGCCTGCCAAATAGCCGATTGCTTCCGGGCACGAGTTGTGTCGCCCCCGATGCGGGATCGGTCTGGTCGCTGATGGCGTACGCAATTTTGAGCAAAATGCGCGGATGGGGTTCGGTCATCTCCCTGGAAGACGAACCGCCATCGCGGTGATACCCACCCTTGCGCTTTACCTCTTCCGGAGGCTCTGGACCAGACGGCAAAACAATGAGATGCGAGGTAATCATCTGGATATTCCAGTTGAGGATCTGCCACGCCAGAGGAGCCGTGGTCGGCCAGTCGAGCAACTGAAGAAAAGCATCGTGATGCACAATGCAGTTCCGCAAGTTGAGCTTGCCAGTTTTCTCCAGGCGCCCCTCAGCCTTTTCCCGGTCGTAAATTTCATCTGCAGCCTCATTAAGCTCGGCGACAACATCGGGCGGCAGCGCGTCTTCGATCATGAGATACCCATTATCCTCAAAAAACTGCCGCTGTTCATCTGTGAGAACAGCCCAATCGGATTGAACGGTCATAGTGGTCGTCTCCTTAAAAATTACAGGTCAAAAATCAGCGTCGTAAGATCAAACTGCGAATAGACGAATCAACGAATCAACGAACCCCACCCAACCGCCCAACGTTGTTACAAATTCCGTCGTCAATTCATAAATTTACGACCAGAAAACACGCGAGGCAAGCCATATTGCTATCTATGGTGTATCATACTGCGTATGCCATTTGCCACAACATCGACAGCTACTTGCACATCCCCTTCAAAAGGCACAATCAAATCCGCGTAATCTCTCGTCGGCTCAGTATAGACGCGATAATTAGGTATGACATCCCGGCGATACCATGCTACCGCATCTTTCAGTGACATCCCACTCCCTGTATTCCGCAACATACGCCTGAGCACCCGCTCGTGTGTATCCACATCCAAAAACAGCTTGATATCCAGCAAAGACCGCAGAGCCTCTTGCGAAAAAATCAAATGTCCCTCCACAATAACCAGCTTCTCAGGCTCAACCTTTTGAGGATCATTCCCCCGCCGAAAAGCGCGCGTACCGGGCGGTGGTATTTCAATCGCCTGCCCCTCGCGCAGACATTTCACATCCGCGATCAAATGCTCCCACAGCACAGCCCGCGGATGATTCGCCGTCCGCTTAATCTCGCGCTCGTCTTCTGGCAGTGCTGACCAATCGCGGAAATAGCTGTCCTGATTGAGCACGACAGGTCCAAAATCTGCGAGCCTATCAGATAGTATATCCGTAAAAGTCGTCTTGCCCGCGGCAGACCCTCCCGAAATACCGATTATGATGGGTTTAACCCCGTTTTTCTCATTCATTCCATAGCCCTATTGCAAAAAATAGACACATAGCGTATTATAATTTTACAAAACACATCTGACAAGGAAATCCAATAATGGAAGAACTTCATAACGAAGCCGATACGCGAGCCAAGCTGATTGATCCTGCGCTGCATCAAAGAGGTTGGAGTGAGGACAAAATTAAGCGGGAAGAGACACCAGGTGCAGTTGACGTCGTAGATGGCAAACCGCGCAAACGCTCTCAGGGACGGATCGATTACACCCTTCGTGTCCGCGTGAACTCGGACACGCAACCAGTAGCTCTGGCATTGATTGAGGCAAAATCTGAGCAATTCTCTCCGGGACATGGCCTTCAACAAGGGAAAGAATATGCAGCAGCGACCAAAAGACTCAATGTCCAGTTTGTTTTTTCCACCAATGGACATCAGGTTGTTGAATATGACCGCATAACAGGAGAAACCACAGAGCCTTATCCACTCTCTAAATTTCCCACACCCGACGACCTGCGCCAACGCTATGAAAATGCTCAAGGCTTCTCTCTGGACGATGACGAGGCCAAACCCCTGCTCGTACCCTATCCCGGCGGTGAAGCCACGCGCCGCTATTATCAAGACGCAGCCATTCGCGCCACGTTTGAAAAACTCGCCCAATGTGAAAAAAGCGGCGAAGCCAAACGCGTCTTGCTATCTCTCGCAACGGGCGCAGGCAAAACATTTATTGCCGTACACCTGCTCAAACGCATCGCCGATGCTGGGCAACTTCGCAAAGCATTATTCGTCTGTGACCGGGACGAACTGCGTACTCAGGCACTCGGCGCATTTCAAAATGTATTCGGCGCAGATGCCGCCGCCGTATCCAGCGGCAATCCGCAGAAAAACGCCCGCATACTCATCGCCACATATCAAACCCTCGATGTAGATACCGAAACAGCAGAAGCAAACTTCCTCACGGCCAACTACCCCGAAAATTACTTTTCTCACATCATCATCGACGAATGCCACCGATCTGCCTGGGGCAAATGGTCCATGGTCCTGACGCGCAATCCAGAAGCCACCCAAATCGGTCTGACCGCCACGCCCAGACAACTTAAAACCCGTGAAAATACCCTTGAAATCCAGGCCGACGAACAAATTTCAGCCGACAATATCCGGCACTTTGGCGAGCCAGTTTACGAATACGACATCAGCCAGGGCAATGAAGACGGCTACCTCGCAGCCTGTGAAATCCAGCGCGGACTGGTAGATATCGACTATACCGAACTCACCGCCGATGAAATCTATGCGCTGGGTCCCAAAGACGCCACAACGGGTCAACCGCTCGGAAGAGATGAACTCCCGGAATCCTTCTCCAAAACCGAGTACGAATACCGAATACTATTGCCAGACCGCGTCCGAGAAATGACTCAAGACTTGTTCAATCACCTCGTCGCAACCGGTGGTCCAGAGCAAAAAACCATTATCTTTTGCGTTCGAGACACCCATGCCGATGAAGTAGCCAACGCAATGAACAATTTGTATGCCCAATGGTGCAACGAAAACAATCGCGACCGCGTGGATCCCTACGCCTTCAAATGCACTGCAGCCAGTGGCGGTAGCGATTATGTCGCCGATCTGCGCGGTGCTTCCCGCCATCATTTCATCGCAACAACTGTAGATTTGCTCTCAACCGGCGTGGATGTGCCTTCCGTCAAAAATATCGTCTTTTTCAAGTACGTGCGTTCCCCAATCGCATTCTATCAAATGGTTGGCCGAGGCACGCGGCTTGACCCCGTGACAAACAAACTGATGTTCCGAATCTACGATTACACAAATGCCACGCGATTATTTGGAGAAGACTTCCAATCTCGAATCAAAAGCAAAAGCACAGGCGATGGGGACAGAGGCGACACCCCAGCACAACCCACCGTACTCGTCGAAGGCCTGGAAGTCCAGGTCACAGATGCGGGGAAATACATCCTATCCGAAGTAGATGGCAAATCCATGCCCATTACCGTAGAAGAATACAAACAGCGCCTATCCGCTCGGATCGTAGAAGAAATGCCCAATCTGGACGACTTCCGAACCTGCTGGATCCATCCCCAGAATCGTAGAGCCTTTATGGAGCGTTTACCAGATCAAGGGCGGTCCGCCCAGGTGGTACAATCTCTGGACGACATGACCGACTACGACCTCTACGACATCCTGGCCGAACTCGGCTATGGCCTTGTGCCAAAAACCCGAATAAACCGCGCCGACGCATTCTTCTACAAACACGACCAGTGGCTCAACACACTGCCCACCCCAACCGCTGACACATTAAAAGCACTCACCATGCAATTTGCACGCACAGGCACAGACGGACTGGAAAACCCCCGTGTCTTCGCCACGCCAGAAGTCACCCAGGCCGGCGGCATCAATGCCCTGGCCCAGATCGGACAGCCTGCGGACTTGCTGATAAAAATAAAGGAAAGGATATTTGCTTTGTGAGGAGGGAAAATGCGGTTAATTAAAACCTTAAAGGCTTCTGTGCTACTTCTTACTCAAGTAAGTGCCTTGAGAATATGTTTTGCTGTTGATTCTTTAATTTCTCTGTGACGAGGGACAGGCATACGCTTATTTGTATTGGTGTTTTCATAAATATCATGCCTTCTCCCATGACGGACGAACAAGCAACCCGCGTCCGTTAATTTTCGTATTAAGTCCCGTCTTTTCATATTCTACATTTCGATCAACAGCTCATCAGTTTTGTGATTTTCAGGAACATCGTCAAGCGAAAGTTCATTATGAACACTGCCACTGGGGAACGCTTCAGGATCATTAACCTGGTTGTAAATATCAGTCAAGTTTTCTTTTAACTCTTCCAATGTTGCTCCCTGTGTCCAATAATCTGAATAGTCTGCAAGGAACCCAATAAACCAAGAATCATCAACCCAATAGACATATCGGAAGGATATTACGTTTTTGGAGGCTTGTCCAGATTTCAAGCCTAAAAAGAATCGTTTAATAAAACTTTGCTTACCTACTGGTGCTGAAGATTTATGATCTGTAATAGGCATGGTTTCTCCTCAAGTAGGGGATGACAATTCCATTTTCTCCTGCCGTGATAAGACCTTCAAATTTTGCCTGGAATTCAAGATCTTTCTTTATTTCTGCCAAATCCTCACCTTCCCAACCAACAGCCTGAAGAAGAACCTTCCAATCGGTGTCTCCGTGTGGCGTTTCTGAATGGTGTGATTCGGGCAAAGTGAGAAAATAAGCATCCAATTGTTTATCGGTCTTATATCCAAATTGATCAAAGATATTCTCGACCAACTCAATCTCAGCACGAGATAGGTCTGCTGTTCCTGGATTTAGTTCAGTTGGTATGGTATAATGTCCCTCATTGGACCTGCAAAAATAATGATACCAGTAGCTAAGTCCGGGCCTAAACATACTAAGGGCATTTCTTTTCTTCTTCGGAGGGTCGATAAGATCATACGTATGGGCAGGCATGAGGCCCTCATAAGGGAAATTTTTTGGCGTATCATAGGTTACCGGGAACCCCCATAGCTCCAGTGCTTTTCTGTCAACAAGATAGATCAACTTAAGCAGTTTGCGTGTACTGAAACTTTTATCACCATTGCACCGTATGAATAAGCGTGTAACTTGAGCAGCTTTCCGTTCTTTAAATTTTGGCATCTTTATGGATGACATATAGACCTCCTCTCGCTTGTCTAAAAAATATAAAGCTGTTTTTTAAAATCACAAAACAAAAATAGGAAGTCAATGGCCTGTTGAAAAACGTCCCCGGGAAGCACTTCCGAAAAGTGCTTTGAAAATTGGGGCTTTGATACTTCTTTTGGTTGACATAAATCCGAAATTGTCTATCGTAAGAAAAGGGTATGAGCACTTTGGCATCTAAATCACCGACCTCTGTCGTCAATGTTGAAACAGATGAGACACATTTGACCGTCTTTCTGAAGGACGGTCGCCGCATCTCTGTTCCTCTTGAATGGTATCCCCGGTTGTATTATGGGACAGACAAAGAAAGAAAGGATTGGCGTCTCTTTGGATTTAAAAACCGTGCAATCGCCTGGGATAACCTCGACGAACATATTTCTGTTGAAGGATTGTTAGACGGGCGTCCAAGTAGCGACAGTCCGAAATCAATTCAACGGTGGCTTTCGACAAGGGGTCAAAAGCATGAGAATGAGTTGACCGTGTGACAAGAGGTTGATATTTGTGGTTTGCTTTCTGAGAATAAGTGCCGGAGGCCTCTTAAATGTCAGAAATTACAATTACTTATATTTACTCTGTGGATAGCGCAATTCAACAAAAGGAGTAAATTTGATGGAAACAATCATGCTTTCGATTGATGAATTCAACAATCAAGTTGAATCTAAAAAAGAGCAGGACGGAACGGTGAAGCCTCAAGTTTCTGCCGAGGCAATCACAAAACTCGTTCTCGAAAAGAAATACAATGTCAAAGCTGTTATGAATCCCAGTGATCCGCCTGATTTGATATTTGAGAAGGATGGAAAGCGTATTGGCGTGGAAGTGACCTGTTTGTATGATCAAATAAAAATTGGCAATGACAAGATTTCAGAAAAGGGGTTAAAAAAAGAAGTTGAAAGAGATATTGTAAATCGAGTTCATGCCCGTCTTAAACAGGATGATTCTGTTGTTTATCCTGACAAAAAGCGATTCAGAATAAATCCCGACATTCATGAGATCAAATTTGGCGAAATTGATTGTCACAAGGATTTCAAAGGGATGAAAGATGAAATCGTTTCTTTATTATATGAGAAGGTGAAAGAATACTTTGCGGTAAAGGGTTATCTGTCTAATCCTTATGGGTGGTCTTTTCGATTAGTAGCCCGAAAAGGACTTGTAATTCCCTTTGAAATTTATGCTTCTCCAGGTAAAGAATGTAGCAAGGAAGATATTTTTATCGAATATACCGAGTTCGATTCCGGCGGCGGAACGGGACAATTGATAAGTGACGGCACGTTAGAATTTAAGGGACCTATTAAGGAAAAAGCCGAAAAAATAAATGTCAAAAAAGCTGAAGCTGAAACGTGGCCCTATGACGAATTATGGCTTTATATCCAGGATAGAAAAGATGAAACAAGAGATAGGTCGGCAGGCTTGTTCTCATTTTTTCTTTCTAAGCCCCGTAATAAAAGAAAAGAACGAGAAAATAGTCTTCGCTGGCAAAAAGGGTTATCTCAAGAAGAATTGAATCATCCGTTTTCAAAGGTCGTCGTATTCAATAATCTTCCGTCTTCCAATGGTAACGATAAGAGAACAGGCATTACAGTGAACGAACTCACTGTTTACAACAAAGAAGTTGACATATTTGATCCGAAAGATTTTTGGAGTGAGGAAAAGTTGCTTGAAATATCTTTCGATGAGTTGAGAGATATTTTCTCTAAAGAAGAATACAGGGGTGTAAAAGTCCAGGATCATCTTGAAATTATTGGTGATAAGCTCCTATATTTTCTGAAAGGCGACAAGGCGATAGACACTTATTCTCTAAAAAAAATAAATAAAATCGCAAAGTATATGTTGGCGAGATTAGAAAACCTGGATGATGAAAGCTTCTTTACTAACGAGAACACAACATTTTGTAATCCTTTTGTTGTGCCATTCTTCGAAACGCCAAATGTTCGCAGGGATACTTGTAGTTTTTTAGTCCACAGCGCAAGTCGTTGGCAAGAGTTAGAAAAAAATACATCGTCGGGAATTTCAAAGACCGAATATCTGTCTCTATTTTCAGAAGCGATCAAGTCGGGGTCGAAAAATAAGAAAACAGCTTTGTCCTATTTTTTAGAGAATTTTGGTTTTATACATCATTTTGATGAAACGTGGGCAAAAAAAAACCTGGTGGAATACTTTGGCAAGAAGAATGCACTACACGAATTTGCGTGGACTTGCTATCTCGGCGGACGTATGGACGGGAAGTATGTGCCTGAATTTTTGCATGAGAAATTTTTAGACGTAGCGAAGAATCTGAATGAATACGAAGTGCATTTTCAAGCCAGGTTTCTTCGTTCATTTGTTTTCAATCTTTGCCTTAATTCTAATGTTGATGATCCCGAATTTTGGCTCTCTAATCTCTTCCAGCACCAGGATAGTGCAAAAATAAGAAAAGAATTTTGTCAAGAGGTTGAGATATTATTGTTACAAATAAGGAAAGAGGACCAAAAAGATATATTGGAAGATTGTTGGAAGGGCTGGATCAAAAAATACTGGCAAGATAGATTGGCTTCAGGAGATATTGATGATGGTGAGGGAAAAGAGATATTCAACTGGGTTTTTGCTGTCAAGAACGCCAAAGCGATTTCTTTGGCTTTGCAAATGAAGCCTTATGCGCCAAAGGATATCCTGAGATGGAATCAGTTTGATGACAAATTCATTGCCAAGTATCCAAAAGACGTGACGGATTTGTTTTTGAAGGTATGTGAGTCGAACTTTATTCACGAAATGCGTCGTGATTTAGCTTACAACTGGATTATCAATGAAGCCCAAGAAATCATTGATCGTCTCCTGACCTACAATCAAGAAAGGGAACAAGAGCTTGGCAAGGTTCGAAAAGAACTCTCAAAAGTCTGATTCTGAAATAATAGACGACTCAGAGGCTTTGTATTACAGAGCGGGAGCTTCTTTCGAGCTTTTTCTTCACGGAATCAAAGCCGCTGTTCCTCATCGGGAAAAACAACAACAAAAATATATCGGTTTGTTGGATATTACTCATCATCTGATGGGGACTTGTATCGAGCAACATATAAAATCGCTTCTTACTCTCCAGAGAATAGACTATCAATACTCCCATGTGTATCAGGACTTATACAAGGAATTGCCTGATGACGTAAAGGCGAAAGTTGAAACGGCTTATCGTGAAACCATAGAAAATTACCCATTGGAGAGAGAGACGATAAGCCGAGAGAACTTTAATGAAAGTTTTTCTATCATTGCTGAGGAGCATGATAGGATGTCTCACTTCGAGGACTTATTGGAATTTTTGAGTACGGATATTCGCATAGAAACAAAACGATTCTCGCCTTATGATGATGAAAATTATATCAAGGGGGAGTTTTTTCATATCTTTTTTCCCTATCTCGATCTAATCGTCAAGACGGAAATAGGGGATTTTAAGCAGTTGGTTTTAGAGCCTTAGCACGGCTACAAAAGCGTCCAGCATAGCACACAGACAGGCAAGTGCCGAGAGCCTCTTAAAAAAACACAGGCTTTCGGCATTATTGTATATAATCCCCAAGGAAAGGATATTTGCAGCGTGAAAAGTTCGTTGACAGATTTGAAGGAAGTTTTCGAGAGCAAAGAGACAAAGGAATGGCGTTGTCCCCAATTGAAGGAAATTGCAGGGATCAACCCTCGTCGCCCCAGAGACCTTAAGCGGTCAGATGAAACACTGACGACCTTTGTCCCAATGCCTTCTGTCGATGAAACTTCGGGAACCATTGCAAATCCATTGGAAAAGTCTTTTGGAGAGGTCAAAAAAGGATACACCTATTTTGAAGAAAATGATGTTCTATTTGCCAAAATTACACCCTGCATGCAGAACGGAAAACACGTTATAGCGAGAAATTTGATTGACGGGATCGGTTTTGGCACGACCGAATTTCATGTCATCAGACCAGGGGACGAAGTCATACCTGAATGGATACATCTCTATATCCGCCAACCGGCGATTCTCAATGAAGCAGCCACACACTTCACAGGATCAGTGGGTCAACAAAGGGTCCCGTCATACTTTCTTGAAGACCTTGCGATGCCCCTCCCCCCTCTCTCCGAACAAAAACGCATCACCGACATTCTCAATGACCACATGGCCGACATCGCACGCGCCCGTGCTGCTGCTGAGGCACAATTGGAAGCTGCTGAGGCTTTATCGGCTGCGTATTTGCGAGAAATTTTTGAGAGTAAAGAGGCAAAGCAATGGCCCAAAGTACGTTTGGGAGATCACGCAAGTAAGATTGGAAGTGGTGTCACGCCTCGAGGTGGGCAATCGGCGTATAAACCTGAAGGGATCCCACTGATTCGTAGCCAAAATATCTATTTGAATAGATTTGTTCCTAATGGGCTTGTTTTCATAGACCAAGAACAAGATCAAAAAATGTGCAATAGCCGTGTAGAGAAGGGAGATGTGTTATTAAATATCACGGGAGCCTCCATTGGCAGAGTATGTGTGGTTCCAGATCAAATTTGTCCTGCCAATGTAAATCAGCATGTAAGTATTATTCGCATTGATATCCTAAATCCTTATTATTTATCGTTTTATATATCAAATCCTGTTTTTCAAAGCTTTATAATGGACTCTCAATCAGGTGCGACTCGACAAGCTCTGACAAAAAACATGATCGAGAATTTTTTGATTCCTTGCCCTCCGACAAAAATCCAATTAAAAATAGTTAAGGATATATTACATAGAATCAAAATATCAGAAAAAATCATAACTGATCTGAGAATGCAGATGCAGACTATTGATGCTATTCCATCGGCTGTATTAAATAAAGCCTTCAACGGCGAACTTTGACATTACAATGAGGTATTCATGACAAAAGCAGGACTATCCACAGCGCAATCCGTCGATAGCGCGATCAAAAGCATCTGCGACATCATGCGGCGATCCAACTGCGCGGGCGCAATGCAGTATGTACCAGAACTGACATGGATTTTATTCCTCCGCATCCTGGACGAGCGCGAAGGACAAGAAGAAATGATGGCGGAAGCTGTCGGACAACACTATATCCCATCATTAGAAGCACCGTATCGCTGGCGCGATTGGGCTGCACCAGATGGCGCAAAACGCACAGAACTTCAAGAAGGCACACTGGGTTCATTCTTTACCTTCGTGAACGAAGACCTCCTGTCCCACTTGAAAGAACTGCGGGACAAACCCAACGCCACCGCACGGCAAAAAATCATCAGCGAAGTCATGTCTGGCGTTGAAAGGGTTCGCATTGACACCGAGCGCAATATGCTCGATGTGCTAGACCGCGTCCACGAAATCAAAGACGAATCCATTGACCCAACCCATGTCTTTCCCCTATCGCAAGTCTATGAAGGTCTCTTACTCCGCATGGGCGAAAAAGGCAACGATGGCGGTCAATTCTTCACACCTCGAGAAGTCGTCCGCGCTTTGATTCGCACAGTCGATCCCAAAATCGGTGAAACCGTGTACGACCCGGCGTGCGGCACCGGAGGTTTTCTGGCTCAGGCTTATGAGCACATGCATCACAACCTCGGCGCCGACGCCACTCCCGATCAACTCGACATCCTCAAAACACAAACGTTCTACGGACGCGAAAAAGAAAATTTGATCTATCCCATCGCCCTTGCCAATCTGGTGCTTCACGACATTGACCAGCCTCACATCTGGCATGGCAACACGCTCACGGGCAATGAAGAATATGGCGGGCTTTTTCTCCATGCACCACCGCTATTTGACGTAGTGCTGATGAATCCGCCCTTTGGTGGCAAAGAAGGCAAAGACGCTCAAACGCAATTTGCTTACAAAACAGGAGCCACACAGGTTCTCTTTTTACAACACATCATAGACAGCCTCACACCAGGCGGACGCTGCGGCATTGTGCTGGACGAAGGCATTTTATTTCGAACAAACGAAAAAGCCTTTGTACAGACCAAACGTAAACTCGTCGAAGAGTGCAACCTGTGGTGCATTGTGAGCCTGCCCCCTGGCGTCTTCACATCGGCAGGGGCTGGTGTGAAAACCAATCTGCTCTTCTTCTCAAAAGGTGAACCTACAACAGAAATCTGGTATTACGATCTGTCAGACGTAAAAGTAACAAAAACGCAACCTCTAACGTCGAAACACTTCGAAGACTTTTTCAAACGGATGCCCAAACGCGAAGAAAGCGAAAAAAGCTGGACAGTAGATCTCCCCCAACGCAAAAAAGACGCCCTCAAAGAATCTGCGCCCCTCTATAAACAAGCCGATTCCAAAAGCCGAAAAGCCGATGAAATCAAAGTTCAATTGATGGCTATGACAAAGGGAATGGATGACGACAAAGTGCTGGAAACGCAGGAAGGAGAACTGCGGCGAGATGCGCGAGAATTGAAGAACCGAGCACAGGCAATTGACGACGCAGTTTATGACCTCAAAGCCGTCAACCCCAACAGCATCGTCGAAGAAGACACCCGAACTCCCGAAGACCTGCTCAATATCATCGAGCAAAAAGGAAGAGAAGTCGCCGAAGCCCTATCGGCACTGCGGGGGCTGTAGGCAAAAACATGTCTATCCGCAGAAAAAACGCGAGTAATTTGAGCGTTTTACGCAGATAAAAGCAGATGAACGTTGATTGACTTTCTGTGGTGAGTCTTTTACATTTTCTTGTTAGTTAGAAGAAGTGAAAAAAACATCAACCAGGAGATTGTTGTGTCATTCATCACAGTAACTCTTGATACTGATCTGGCAGTTCTATTACAGGAACTTAATCAGCCTATTCAAGAAACGGCTCGTGAAATGATTGTTCTGGAGCTATATCGCCGAGGCAGCATATCCAGTGGCAAAGCGGCTCAATTATTGGACATGTTACGCTGGGAATTTATTCAGCATGCATCTCAATTGGGCATTGCTTTCTTTGATCTCAATGCGGAGGAATGGAAACACGAACGACTTCAGGCTGGTGAGCAGTGAATAACACGATCAAACCACCGAGATTAAAACCCGGTGATACTGTGGGAATCGCCTCGCCCGCTGCCTCATTTTTCTCTTTTACTAACAATTGGCTTTCCCGTGCCCAGGCAGCCATTGAAGATCTCGGTTTGAAAGTTCAAATAGCGAATAATGCACGCCATCAACGCGAACATTTGAATCCAGCCCCCCAATTGCGCGTCAATGATCTTCACGATCTATTTGCTGACCCGGACATCAAAGCGTTTTTTTGTCTCTCAGGAGGATCTGGTACCAATGCCCTCCTTCCCCTGCTCGACTGGAATTTGATTGCGCGATCCCCCAAAATCTTGATGGGATACAGCGCGAATACAGCCCTGTTACTTGGCATCTACGCACGTCTCAATATGGTCACTTTCCACGGACCAACCCTACTCAACGGTCTCAGCGAATTTCCGAAACCCTTGAGTTATACACTCGAAAGTATAAAAGAGGTCCTGTTTACACCAACCGCCCCGGGACCATTGGAAGCACCGGAGACCTGGACAGATGATGCGCCCAGTGAAAACAGCCCGCGCAAAATGAAGAAAAATACTGGTTGGCACTGGCTCAAGGAGGGTAAAGCTCAAGGACCTCTTATAGGTGGCAATCTCCATACCCTGCCGATACTGGTTGGCACGCCATTTTGGCCTTCATTTCACGGTAAAATTCTTTATCTGGAAGAAGTCAATATGGGAAACACCGTTCTCATGTATGCCGAGGAAGCCCTTGCACAATGCCAGCAGATTGGTCTTTTTGAGGAAATTTCTGGTTTGATCGTGGGAAAAATGAACAACCTATCTCAAGACCAGGAAGAGTTACTTCAATCATTGATTGGTCATTATACATCGGCATTTGATTTTCCCATCCTCACACAAGTAGATATCGGTCATACGAGTCCTCAAATGGTTCTTCCAAATGGTATCAAAGCGACGCTTGACTCTGAACAAAATCTCTTTTCCATAGATGAAGCAGCGGTCGTCTGAAGCCCTATCGGCGCTGCGGGACTGTAGGCTTAAAAATGGATAAACAATATTGACAAACGAGTTAAAATTTGGGAATTATATGAAGGGTGTGCATAAATCAGTCCCATACGGCAAGTGTGAAATGGCTCGTATAGACAACCTCTGGCGTCTATCGTAACCATATAGGAAAGGGGGGATCAAGTGTACCCATCAATCGCAATTGCAAACTACTTTCTTGATCTTGCGGAAGCTGAAGACCACTACCTAACACCGCTAAAGCTTCAGAAGCTCGTTTTTATTGCCCACGGATGGCATCTGGCACTCTATGAGGAGCCGCTTATATCGGAGCGTGTAGAGGCTTGGCGATGGGGTCCGGTCATTAGCCCGGTATATCATGAGTTCAAGTATTATGGGAACACCCCAATCACGGGTCGAGGGGCAATGATTCGCAGGATGAGCCAGAATCCTCGCGATATTGTTGAAGATATCCCCGAGGTGGATGCTGATGATATAAAAACCAGAGAATTCCTTGATAAAGTGTGGGAAGTTTACGGAGGATATACTGGCATACAACTTGCGAACCTGACACATACTAAAAAATCGCCATGGCACCAGGTTTGGTATAAAAAAAATAAAGGTGCTCGGGACAAAGCAGTAATAGATGACTCCATAATTCAACATTACTATACGAATTCTCCAAACGAGTAATAGATGGACGATACTAATGATTCTGCCTTGAGAGTAAACATTAAACCGCCATTGCAAGTACCGGCAAAAAATCCCGATCCAGAGACTTCTAAAGCAAACGAAGCTTTAAAAAGAGCATATAACGAATTAGTCAATCGCCAGTTAGAACAAGACATTACTGAGCGAAAGAAGTACGCTAATAGAAGTTTCTGGCTCGTCGTCGGATGGATCTTGGCTATCTTGGCCGTAGTTGGACTGCAAGGATTCTCGGACAAGACAGGATTCAGTATCTCAGACAACGTTCTGATGACATTGATCGGTGGCACGACTATCAATATCCTCGGCATCTTCATCGTTGTCGCGAATTACTTGTTTCCCAAGACAAATGTCGCACCACGCGCCTCGGTATTAAATGGAGGAAAGCAGCAGGGTTGATCCGACACATTTACAAAATCAAAAAACAAAAGGTCGTGAGGAATAAGTCCTCACGACCTTTTTCATATTAAAAAAACAATATATTTTTTGGTGACCCCGAGGGGAGTCGAACCCCCGTCTCCAGAGTGAGAGTCTGGTGTCCTAGGCCACTGAACGACGGGGTCACTCACAACATGATGGCGACAACCTAATAAAGTTCGATACTTTTGTCAAGCCTCCCTACTCCATCAGCGCCTTGTAAACCAGAGGCTGGAAAGGCCGTGTAATATTGCCCGACCCGCGCAACTGGGTCCACACCATAGAAATCATCTCATTTTGTGGATCAATCCAGAAATGCGTCTTGGCAATACCCGACCAGTAATACGTCCCATTCCTATCCTCCCACGCCGTCTCCGTCTCATCCACAATCACAGAAAAACCGTAGCCAAAACCATCGCTCTTGCGCCGGCGATGCCGGTAACGTGCCGTCTCCGGCAGATGATTAGCCGTCATAAGCTGGATCGTCTCCGGCTTCAAAATGCGCGTACCGTACAACTCACCCCCATTGAGCAACATCTGGGAAAAACGGAGATAATCCCGGGCCGTACTCACCAACCCGCCACCGCCGGACTCCCGTGCATCGCGCCGCATATTGCCCTGACGGTTGCGCGCCCTGAAATTGCCCTCCTCGTCCTTTCCATACAGCGTAGCCATGCGGTCGCGCTTCTCCTCTGGCACGTAAAAACTCGTATCGACCATCTCTAAAGGCACAAAAATGCGCTCTGAGAAAAACGCGCCCAAAGACATACCAGAAGCCACCTCGACCACGCGACCAAGGATATCAGTCGCCACACTGTAGAGCCATCGGGTGCCAGGCTGAAAACGCAAAGGCAATTGAGCCACCTTCTGGGCATATTTGGCATTTGATGTAATCGAATACAGATCCGCAATCCGATAAAGCGTATCGACCGATGTCTGCCCAAAAATACCATACGTCAAACCAGACGTATGAGACAGCAAATTCGCAATCGTTATCTCGCGCTCGAGCGGTACCAGAACAGGATTCTCGGTCCCGCCACCCGTATAGACCTTTGTATCGGCAAATTCGGGAATAAACTTAGACACCGGATCATCCATCTTCAGCTTACCCGCTTCGTAGAGCATCATAATAGCAACACTGGTAACCGGTTTGGTCATAGAATAAATGCGAAAAAGCGTATCCTCAGTCATCGGCTTATTCGATTCCCTATCGCGCAAACCCGCAGTCTCGAAATGCACAATCTTGCCCTTTCGGGCGATCAGCGTCAAAACACCTGCAAACTTCCCGGAATCCACGAGCGCTTGCATTGCGGGTTGGATCTTCGCAAGACGCTCCGCAGAAAACCCCAACTCTGCGGGATCTCCCTGGGGAATTTCAGCAGCAAAAATCGGGTGGAGAGACAGAAAAGCCGTAAGCAGAGCAAACAAGCTATGTTTTAGAAAACGCGTCATATAAATACGCTCCATTTTGTATATAAAAAAGGGTTACACCGTTGCGATGCAACCCTTTCTCTCGATCTGGTGCGGACGCCAGGATTCGAACCCGGAACCGTCTGATCCGTAGTCAGGTGCTCTATCCAGTTGAGCTACGTCCGCTAAAATCAGGTACTTAGTATATTTGCAATACATCATAACGCCGTAAGGCAGAAAAAGGTATCAAAACTGCCAAATACTGTCAAGCGGAAACGGGCTATTATACCGGATAGCATAAGGCAATACTATTTTGGGTTGCCCCCAGCGCCAGAATGTATAATCATAGAGCAAAGAGCGAATTAAAAATTAAAACTGAGGAACCACTCATGAACCTTGAAACACAATTAATCCACGCAGGAGAAGAAGAAAAAAAATACGAAGGCGCGGTCGCGTTACCCGTATTTCAGAGCGCCACATTTGCATACAGCAGTGAAGACAGTTACCACGACATAAAATACCTTCGCCTGAACAACACCCCCAACCACACCGTAGTCCATGAAAAATTGGCACAAATTGCATGTGGAGAAGCCGCAGTAGTCACCGCATCGGGCATGGCGGCAATAACCACCGCCCTATTGACCGTACTAAAAAAAGGCGACCACCTCCTCGCACAAAATTGTCTCTACGGCGGAACGCGCGCTTTTTTGTCTCACGACATCGCCGACTTTGGGATCGACGTCGATTTCGTATCGGGAAACGCCCCAGAAGAATGGAAAAAACTCGTCCGCCCCGAAACACGCGCCATCTATGTCGAAACCATGAGCAATCCCCTCCTGGAAGTCGCCGACCTCCCATCCGTCGTCGCCTTTGCCCAATCCCATAACCTCATCTCCATGATCGACAACACCTTTGCCTCGCCTGTGAACTTTCGCCCCTTAGACATAGGCTTTGACCTCTCCTTACACAGTTGCACAAAATACCTGAACGGACACTCGGACATCGTAGCCGGCTGCGCGATTGGATCACGCGAACTAATCACCCGCATAACGCACCGTCTGAATGTCATGGGTGGCTGCCTGGACCCACACGCCTGTTTCCTCTTACTACGCGGTATAAAAACACTCGCCCTGCGCATGGAAAAACAAAACGAAAACGCACACGCACTGGCCTCCTTCCTGGAAAACCACCCATCCGTAATACACGTAAATTACCCGGGCTTATCTACCCACCCACAACACAACTGTGCAAAAACACTATTTAAAGGATGCGGCGGCGTATTGAGCTTTGAAATAGTGGGCGACAGCCGCGTAGCCGACGCGGTAATCTCGAAACTAAAATTGCCAATCTCCGCGCCCAGCCTGGGCGGCATCGAAACACTCATCACCCGCCCCGTACAAACATCGCACTCGGGACTAACCGACGAAGAGCGACGCGACGCGGGAATCTCCGAACGATTGATTCGCGTAGCAGTCGGCATCGAAGCCGCAGAGGACTTATGCGCGGATTTTGAGCAAGCTCTGAGAGGCGTAGAAGAGGAGAAATAACATGCAAATTAAAATCGGCATGCTAAAAGCCATGCCAAAAAAGTGGGATGTCGAGGAAAATTGGGCAGTATTTAAAAAACAATTTGCCACACATGGAAAAGATACAGACGTATTCATAACCCCGGAATGTTTCCTGGATGGATACGCTGTAACAGAAAAAAATTGGACCGCAGAGCGCTTTGCCGAAGTCGCACAGGACGTCGAGCAAAGCGCGTACATCCAACAGACATGCGAAATGGCACGCGCATCGCGCACCCATATCGTTTTTGGATACACTGAAAAACGCGCGGGATATTTTTACAATGCCGCTATATTAGTAAACCGCGCGGGAAAAATTGTCGGCACATATTACAAAACGCATTTGCAAACGCACGACCACCGCTTTGTACGCGGCGATGACCTGCCCGTATTCGACCTCGACATTGGCACAGTGGGCATGGTAATCTGTGCGGACCGCCGATGGCCCGAATCGATTCGCACATTGCGGCTCAAAGGCGCGAAAATCTGTCTCATGCCGACCTATGGCATGTGGCATGAAGAAAATGAATGGTGGATGCGCACGCGATCCTATGAAAATCAGATGTTCGTGTGCTTCGCGCATCCCAACGTAGCCCTGATCACAGACCCGGTCGGCAAGATCGCGGCAAAATTGCAATCCAACGTACCAGACGTACTAATCCACAAAATCGATCTCAAAGACGCATCGGATGAAAACCATCTGAGCGACCGGCGTCCCGAACTCTACGGCATCATGGGAAAAACTGACCACTGGTCGCAACAGCCCGAATTTTCATCGCCCACTTACGAAGAGGAATAAACCATGTATCGCATTGGACTAATTGGCAATCGGGCGCACCAGAATACCTACGGCCCGATCTGGCATGAACGAGAAGATTGCAAAATCGTCGCAGCAGCCGAACACCACGCGGGTAAAGGCGAGGCACTATCTCAACTATACGGCCTTGAGGTCGCGCGAGACTACGACGCGGTCCTGGAAGATCCGAACGTGGATATCGTCTCCATCTGCACGGACTTTTATCTCAAACGCACGTTAATCTCAAAAGCACTCGCCTGTGGCAAACACGTACTCGTCGATAAAGCCATCGCGCGCACCGTTGTCGAAGCCAGAGAAATAGCCGATACTGTCGCTGGCGCATCGAACAAAGTACTGCTGACGTATCCTACGCGGTTTTCACCCACAATGATAAGACTCAAAGAAGCCCTCGACCGGGGCGAATACGGACGTATCTCCGCTTATGCTCACAACAGCGTGAAGCAATTCTTTGGCGACCTTATGGCTTATGTAAGCTATCCGACGCCAGCCGTGCAAAATGGTGGAGGTGAATTGATGAATTTGGGCAGCCATACCGTAGATGCTCTGCTCTGGTTTTTTGGCATGCCCAACAGGGTGAGTTGTCAGATGCAAAATCTCTACTTTGAGGAATACGCGCAATTTGGCACAGAAGACATCGCCACGCTCTGGTGTGAGTATCCCAATTTCACTGCAACACTCACCGTGGGGCGATCAAAAGCGCGAAGTGAAGACGCCACATTCGATTGCGTCAACATCACGGGCGAAGGCGCGTGGGTTCAGGTAGATCGCCTGGGATATTCCGTCAACGGAAAGCTCGTCGATACGCCACCGCCCAGAGCAGCGGGAATGGCGGCCTGTGTGGCGCATCTCATCGACTGCATCGAACAAGACGCGACACCTGTCACCAGTGCAGAAGAAGGACTATCCATAGCCCTGCTCACAACAGCCGCCTATCAAGCCGCACATATAGGCGAACCAGTCACCTTACCCTTGCAAAATGATCAACATCCTTTGATTGAAGCAGAAGATCACGTCGTTAACCGTTTACTGGATTGAATACAGTCTGATATTAAACCTGCACGGCCAGGGGAACAACTTTTGAACGGCGTATAGTGTGATCGCGTGTGAGCAATGGAATATCATGCACAACGCTGGTGGCGGCAATGAGTTCGTCCGCAGGATCGCTCTGAAAGTCGAGTTGCGTTGAAGCACGCGCAACGGCAAGATCAATCGGCCACACATGCAGACGACTCAAGGTGCGAACCACATCCCGATCATCAAGATCCATATCAATACGACCGAGTTGAACGAGCTTAGCCAATTCCCAGAACACAATGGCTGAAACAGACCACCTGTTCTGCGACAACAAGGCCTGCTCCGCTGGTCGAAGATTGCCACTGACCGCGAAGATAAGAATATGCGTGTCAAGATTGAGCATCTGCTTCCCATTGGACGTCGGTCGTAAAGATGTCGCCACGAATTTTGACCTTGTGACGCAAACTGCCGATCAGGTCAGCGCACTGTTGGTCATAAGGTATGACGCACGCGACCGGCTTGCCGCGTTTGGTAACGACCAAACCTTCGGCATCCAATTGATCCAACAAGGCCAGACACTGCTCCTTGAACTTTGAGGCTCCAATTGTTTTCATATCGTGTGCTCCGTTTGAATATAGCATAATATATAACTGGTCATTCTATTTGTCCATTTGAATGTAAACAAATCGTTTTTTATTTTCAATAGGAGGGACAAGATGAACACCTATCGCGCTGTAATCGTAGGCTTGACGGGCATTGGTGCCAGCCGACCGCATGAAACGAGAGGACCTGTCTTCGGCGCCATGCCCCCGTCGCACGCATCGGCATATCACAAACACGCCCAAACAGAAGTCGTAGGCATATGCGACCTGCGCCAGGAAGTACTGGACGACTTCTGCGAGCGCTGGGGCGACGTCTGGCCCGATGTGAACACGTACACAGACTTCAAGGAAATGCTGGACAAAGAGCAGCCCGACCTCGTCAGTGTCGTGACATCTGATCACGCACACGCCGACATCACAGTAGCCGCAGCCGAAGGATCGGCACAGGCAATCCTGTGCGAAAAACCCATTGCAACAACCATGGACGACGCCGACCGCATGATCGCAGCCGCAGAAGCAAATAACGTCCTGCTCTCGATAGAACACACGCGCCGCTGGTATCCGAGTTATCTACAAGCGCGAGAAATGATCCGATCCGGCGAAATGGGCCGCTTGCGAACCATCGTCTGCGACCAATTCGGAACGCGCGCCATGATGTTCCGCAACGGCACGCACATGATCGACATGATGTGCTTCTTTGCCGAAGCAAATCCCGAATGGCTGGTCGGCGAACTGGAACCCGGATTTGAACACTTTACCGAATACAAAGGCGATGGCGGGCACGACCCGGCAACCGACCCTTATGCCTCTGCGTACATCCATTTTGACAATGGCGTACGCGCATTTTACAACTGCCACAAAATGGCGTTTAACGGATCGAAATTTTCTCTGACATGTGAAAATGGAAGAATTGAAATCTCAGATCAAAAATTCGAGGTTATTACCCCACAAGAACCGCGCTGGTGGTCGCATGCAACAGTCCCCGTGGATCCCTATATGGAAATCCGACAAATTGGCGCAGTCTCGGAACTCATCCACGTCCTGGAAAACGGCGGCACACTCGTCTCGCCCGCACGCGAAGCCAGAAAAACACTTCAAATCATGCTCGGCATATTAGACTCCCACCACGCGGGCAATGTGCGAGTCAATCTTTAAAAAAGGAGACCCCATGACAGATAAGCATCGCATCGAATGTCTCTTCCTCTCGCAAGAAGACCTCCTGCAAGCCGGATGCCTGGACATACGGCTTGCCATGAGCGCGGCAGAAAACGCCATGCTCGCCTTTCAAAAAAATGACATTCTCTTTCCAGAAAAAGTAGTTCAGATCTTCAATGAAGACACCCAGGACCGCATTAACTGCCTGCCGGCTACCCTCTTACCCGAAAAGATATGCGGAGCCAAATGGGTATCCGTATTCCCGTTCAATCCCGAGAAATACGGCCAACAGAACCTCTCTGCGGTATTCATCCTATCCGAGATCGAGAAAGGCTACCCCATTGCCTTTATGGATGGCACCCTGTGTTCGAATATGCGCGTGGGCGCAATGGGTGGCATTGCCGCCAGGCATTTCGCAAGACCGGATTCCAGGAGCATCGCTTTCATTGGCGCAGGAGAACAGGCCAAGATGCACTTAATCGCCATGAAGACAGTGTTTCCAGGCCTTGAGGAATGCCGGGTTTCAGCCAAATATGACCACGAAGAACAGCAGTTCATCGACGAAATGGCTTCCCTCTTTCAAGATATGCGTTTCTCCGCCGCCCATACAAATGCACAGCGGGCCATAGAGGGCGCCGATATTCTCGTCACAGCCACGAGCGCGCAAGCCCCGCTTCTCAAAGCGGCCTGGATAAAACCCGGAACTTTCTACAGTCATATCGGCGGCTGGGAGGACGAGTACGACGTGGCGAGACAATCCGATAAAATTGTGTGCGACGATTGGGAAACCGTAAAGCACAGAACGCAAACGCTCAGTCGTATGTACAAGGACGGACAACTCTCAGACGAGGACATTTACGCGAACCTCGTCGAAGTCGTCTCCGGAGAAAAAGGAGGAAGGGAGACCCCCGAAGAACGGGCCTACTTCAACGCAGTTGGCCTGGCTTATGTCGATGTGGCTATTGCATACGCGATGTACCAACGAGCCAGAGAAGCCGGAAAGGGACGGATGTCGAGCATCCAGGAGACCATGATCTTCCAGCACGAGAACCTATCGGATTTGATCCGGCTGTAGGATCTATTTGAAGCGGGCAAGGAGTAAATCATGACCAGACGCAGACTACCCATCGGCATTCAGACCTTCCGCGAGATGCGAGAAGAGAACTACTACTACGTCGATAAGACACCCTATATTCGGCGGATGATAGACGAAGGTAAGCACTACTTCCTGTCGCGCCCACGTCGCTTTGGCAAGAGCCTGTTTCTGGACACGCTGAAGGAACTGTTCGAAGGCAATGAACCATTGTTCGATGGGCTTCATATCCACGACCGCTGGGACTGGTCAATTCGCCATCCGGTGATTCGTCTGAGTTTTGGTCGAGGCAACTTCAAAGAGCCGGGATATCTACAGACGAACTTGATGGCACAACTGGACGCAGTTGAACGTCGAGAGGGCATAAAGTCCGACTACACCACCGCGCCCGAGCGTTTCGCCTATCTAATTGAAACACTACATGATCGTGCTGGACAGCCGGTGGCCGTTCTGGTAGATGAATACGACAAGCCGATTCTGGACGCGCTTGAAGTGCCAGAGGTCGCACGCGCTAACCGCGATTTTTTGCGCGGCCTGTACGCAACCATCAAGGACAGCGATGCCCACATCAAGTTCACTTTCCTCACTGGCGTCAGCAAATTCTCCAAAGTCAGCCTCTTCTCCGGACTCAACAACCTCACTGACATCACCATCGACCCGCATTACTCTGCCTTATGCGGCTACACCGAAGAGGACCTCGACACGGTATTCGCGCCAGAACTGCCCGGCCTGGACCGAGACCAAATCCGCGAGTGGTATAACGGCTATTCCTGGCGAGGGGAGGAGAAAGTGTACAACCCCTTCGACATCCTCCTCTTGTTCCGCAACCGCGAGTTTCGCGCCTACTGGTTCGAGACCGGAACACCGACGTTTCTGGTCAACACGTTAGTAGATCGCAGAGTGAGTTCCATAGATCTGGACGATATGCTGGGCAGCGACGAACTGTTATCTACATTTGACGTTGACGATATCGCCACACAAGCACTGCTATTTCAGACTGGCTATCTGACCATACACCATACCGAACCGCGTGGCGGGGAGATGTACTATCGGCTATCCTATCCAAACCAAGAAGTGCGCCAGAGCTTGAACAGAAGCCTGCTAAACCACCTGACTGGCGACCCATCGCAGCGTGCGGAGTACCGTGTCCGACTGTACGACCTGTTGCTGGTCAATGACTTCGCTGGCCTGGAAAATCTGTTCAAGGCGTTCTTCGCCAGCATTCCCTACCAGTGGCATACGAAAAACGACATAGCGAATTACGAAGGCTATTACGCCAGCGTATTCTACTCCTACTTCGCGTCAGTGGGATTGGACATCGTTGTGGAGGACAGCAGCAGCCATGGGCGCCTGGACATGGCGGTTCGCTTCAACGACAATGTGTATCTGTTCGAGTTCAAAGTGGTCGAATTAGCACCCGAAGGCACCGCAATGGCGCAACTGAAACAGAAACGCTACGCCGACAAGTACCGTGACCGCGGCGAGCCGATACATCTCATCGCCGTAGAGTTCAGCCGGGAAACCCGCAACCTGGTGGGGTTCGAGACAGCCCGCGCTTGAGGCATAACCGAAGTGATTGAAATGAATTTGACTGTTGAATTAACAACCGACCAGGTCATTGATTTTGTCCAGCAAATGCCACCGGAAGAGAAGCGAGTAGTACTGCTCGCGCTTGCAGAACAGGCAGAAACCAGTCGGGCGGAACGCATGGAATATGCTGAAGCGCAGTTTCGAAAGTTATGTGCGTCTCGGGGATTGAATTGGGACACGATGACCGAAGCGGAACGCGAGAATTTTGTCGATGACCTCATCCATGAGGACCGCGGATGCAACCCATAGCCGTTTATGATACAAACATTCTGTTGTCCGGTATCGGCTGGGGAGGTAATCCGTCTCGCTGTCTTGAACTGGCACGACAGGGCAAAATTGAAGGATTAACCTGTCCAGAAATACTGGATGAATTGGCAGAGAAACTCACTACCAAACTCAATAGGAAGACAAATAGATGGAGATGGAATTTTCACAGGGACAAATTGTGGTCTTGAAGTCCGATTCTTCTGTGAAGGGAGCAGTTGTTGAAGTATTGCCGGGTGGAGATGAGGATCGAGTCAGAGTTTTTACAGAAGGAAGTATTCACACGTATTACGCTTCTCAGTTGAAAACTGAAGAGCAACTCGATGACGACTTTCAATCCCTTTCGCGTGAACAATTTCACGCCTATCTGACCGCCCTGCAAATACGGCATCCGAGCCTGTCGAAATTGTATTCACTCAATGCGGCTCGCGTTGACTTTATACCCTACCAGTTTCGTCCAGTGATGAGATTCATTCGATCAGATCGCCCGAGACTTCTAATTGCGGACGGCGTGGGTGTAGGCAAGACCATTGAGGCGGGATTAATTCTCCGGGAGTTGCAGGCCAGACGTGACATCAAATCTGTCCTTATTATATGTCCGCGCCCATTAGTGACCGAGCGCAAATGGGAGAGTGAGATGAAACGATTTGACGAGCGTTTCACTCATCTCGACGGACCCACCTTGAGATACTGTATTAAGGAAATGGACCTGGAAGGCGTATGGCCTCAACAACACCAGCGAACAATTCTTCCTTACTCGTTATTTGACGAAGTGCTCCTTTACGGTTCAAAGAGAAGGGGCAGAGGAAAAAGCAGAAAAGGTCTGCTGGATTTGGACCCACCTCCACGATTCGATCTTGTGATTGTCGATGAAGCCCACCATATTCGCAATCAGAGTACTTACTCGCATCAAGCCGTGCGGTTTTTCTGCGACCACGCCGAAGCCGCGATATTTCTGACTGCTACGCCTATCCAGCTTGGTAGCCATGACCTATTTGTTCTGCTAAATACGCTCCGTCCTGACCTCATCCTGGATCATGAGAGCTTTGAGCACATGGCAGAGCCGAACCCACTCATCAACCAAGCCGTGGACTATGTACGCTTGCAAGGACCGGATTGGACAACGAGGACTATAGAAGCTCTTGACCAGGCAGCCGCAACGTCTTGGGGACGAGCGATTCTCCGCAACAACCCTGAATTTAAGAGGGCCCAGGAACGACTTGCTGGAGGTCGTATTGCCGCCGATGAAAGAGTGCAACTCATCACGAATATTGAATCATTGCATACGTTCTCGGGAATTATCAATAGGACTCGACGGCGCGATATCGGCACGTTTACCATTAGAAAACCGGAAACCGTCAACGTGCCATTTACCTTTTCACAGCAACAACTTCACGACGAGTTGCTCCAGGTACAAGCAGAGATATTCCGCAGACTCCATGGGGATATAAACGTCAAGTTCATGATGACCACTATCCGGCGGCAAGCCGCGAGTTGTTTGTATGGACTAGCTCCTTTTCTTGAGGATATTTTGAGCCGTCATCTCGACGAATTAGAATGGGACGAAGCCGACGATATGGGATCCGTCCCATCAAGCGATGACATTGGTTCCATCCAATCGCAAATCCAAGTGATTCTCGAGAAGGCACGATCTCTTGATCCCTATGATCCGAAGTTGGAGGCCCTTCGCAAAGTCATCCGGGAAAAACAAAGCTTACCCAACAACAAAATCATGCTATTTAGTAGCTTTCGACACACACTTGGCTATCTTTATAAACATCTCAAAGCAGATAGCATCCGCGTCGGCATGGTTCACGGCGGGACGCCCGACGAAGAGCGAATTGCTCTTCGAAGTCGTTTTGAGAAGCCACGAGAAGATAACGACACTCTCGATGTCTTATTATTTTCGGAAATCGGTTGCGAAGGATTAGACTACCAGTTTTGCGATTGTATTGTGAATTATGATCTGCCGTGGAATCCAATGCGCGTTGAACAGCGGATTGGTCGCATTGACCGCAACGGCCAGCAGAGTGAGACCGTCGCTATTGTCAATTTGATCACTCCTGGAACAGTTGACGCAGACATTTATGAGCGTTGTCTTGTTCGCATAGGCGTGTTCAATAGTGCTCTTGGCAGCAGCGAAGAAATACTCGGGGAGATCACCAGACAGATCAAAAATATCGCGGAAAATTATTCTTTGACCGAAGAGGATCGAAGGGCCAAGTTGCAGCAGTTGGCAGATAACAAGATTCGATTGATACAAGAACAAGACCAACTGGAACAGAACCAGATGGACCTTTTCGGTATTCGTCTTCCTGAGGACCAGATGAAGAAGGAAATTGAAGACGCCTCGAGCTTTTGGTTGTCGCCGACTTCCCTGCAAAGACTCGTCACGCTCTATCTACAGCGAAAATGCGGGAAAGATCCTGCCTTTATTCTTGGAGAGAGGCCCTTAAAAACGCTTCGTCTCTCACAAGAGGCACGCCATATTCTATTGCGTGACTTTCGGCAACTTCCCCGACAGAATACGACGGCCTATCGCGATTGGGAGAATTGGCTGAAAGGCGGAGACCCTCACTTGTCCATAACCTTTGAATCGGACTGCGCCACGCAACATCCCGAGGCCGCTTTTGTCATGCCGCTCCACCCTTTGGTAAAACAAGCAGCGAAGTCATTCGATGCGGAGGAACGAGTCACAGTGAGCCTGAAGGCACAATCCAATGAAGTACCTGCCGGTCATTATGAATTTGCCATTTACCAGTGGCGGTTTCAGGGCATACGGGAGGATTTGATGCTCAAGCCAATTGCCTCATCAGAGGCCGTAACGCCACATTTGAGCTATCTTCTTGAGAAAGCCGTAGATTCAGATAATCAGAACGAAAGCAACGCTACCGTATGGGATGAATTAGACAGTCATCATTACAAGTTGTGGTCAGAGGAACGCACAGATCATCAGCAACGAAATCAGGAGTTAGCGAAGTACCGCAAAGAGAGCCTGTCAACGAGCCACCAAGCACGCATGGCACTTCTTAGAGAACAGCTTGAACAGGCAAGTGACGAAAAAATACAAAGGATGCGCCAATCACAGATCAAGAGAGCAGTCGCCGACTACAATAGACGCATCCAAGAGATTGACATTGCTCTGGAGAAAGCGGATATTATCGCTGAGCCAGTGGCGTATGGCACCTTAACCATAGAGGATACATAAGATGGATAATTACGATCCTTTCCAAACAGTCCATCAGTTAAGAGCTTGGGTTGAAGAATCGCTTTCATCTCCAGATACAGTGGCGACAGCAACGACTAGATACCGCGAAATCATAAAGGTAATTGACCAGTTAAAAAAACTGGACATACCCATATCACCAGACATAAAATCAGAAAAAAAATCTCTTGAAGAATTTATTAGTGCTTCGGAAAAAATAAAAAAACTGACTGATTTGGCGAATGAACTTTCAACCTTATCAAGAGACATCAACCGCCATCTAAGAAAACTCAAGGGCGGAAAAACATCTTCCCAAAAACTACGGGTTATATTTTCCGATGGAATGGTTATTTTTGAAAACAAGGCAGTAGATACGTTTATCAAGTCTTTCCAATATATTGGCTTAGAGCATGTTTCGGAATTGAAATCGATCAGAAGCCATGGTGGCCATCCGATTGTATCGCGTGAAGAAAATGAGTCAGCAGGACAGGTGCGAGAAATAGATGGATACTTTATTGAAACGCATTCTAGCACAGAACAGAAGGCAAGATATATTCAAGATGTTGCCAAAGCACTTCATCTTGAAATTTCAGTTGAGCTTATAGATTCGTAGGTACTCGGTGAGATTAGGAATAATTTCAAAATAAGGAGGTATCATGCCGAGTGATTATAAAAAAATACGAGATGACAATATACGTCGGCGTGGCGAAGAATTTGACGATATTGGACAACTCATCTCGGAACAGTTATACAGCGATAGATCTCATTTCGTATATGAGTTACTACAAAACGCCGAAGATGCTTTAGAGAGACGCTTTGGACAATATCCTAACGACCATTCCCCCTGTGCAGTTCAGTTTCGACTTTTCTGTGACAGACTTGAGTTTAGACATTTCGGCGTACCGTTTAACGAAGAAGATGTTAGAGGAATATCTGATGTCTTAAAAGGAACCAAGAAAGAAGATTTTATTCAAATTGGCAAGTTTGGTATCGGATTCAAGTCAGTTTATGCGTTTACAGCTTCCCCAGAAATCCATTCTGGCGATGAACATTTTGTTATCAAACGATATATCAGACCTGAAGCGAAAGAGCCAACACACAGCCTTTCAATAGCATCCGGTGAGACTGTCTTCGTTTTTCCATTCGATCATAAAAATTTATCCGCCAAACAAGCTTTTAATCTCATTTTAAATAAATTGCGAGATCTTGGACCGAGAGTATTGCTATTCTTGAGACGAATTGACGAAATCAAATGGAGCGTCGAGCCGGATGGAGAAAAGGGACAGTACCTGAAGGAAAGAAAAAAAGATAATATTTGTAAAACCGCGCACCGTGTTACTGTAATTGGCGAGAAAAATGATCAGGATGAGGAGGAAAATTGGCTGCTCTTTGAGCGTAGTGTGATGGCTCCCGATAATAGTAACTATGTCCATATTGAGGTAGGATTCAAACTTGAAGTCAACCAAGAAGATAATACTGAGTTTATAAAAAAAATTAACGACTCGCCATTGGTTGTCTATTTCCCGACAAAAAAAGATACAAGAATGGGCTTCTTGATTCAGGGGCCATATCGCACAACGCCAGCACGCAACGATATTCTAGAAAATGATGATTGGAATAAAAAGCTAATTGAAGAAACTGCTGAGCTGGTTGTTGAAGCACTGAGACAGTTAAAGAAGATGGGTTTGCTGTCAGTCTCTCTTTTGGAAGCCTTACCAATTAGGTGTTCAGATAGTCAGTATTACTATAGCAATGGTGGTTACTACGGAGATTTTTACCTCATCTTCACAAAAGTGCGCAAAGCACTTATGAAAAAGGAACTACTCCCGGCTAATGACGGCACGTTTATCGCTGCCCGGAACGCTAAACTCGTCCGTGGTGCTGCACTTATGAAGATTTTGAATCAAGAACAACTTAGTGCATTGTTTCAATCGGATAATGAGATCAAGTGGCTGTCGGATGAAATCACCCAAGACCGCACACCCGATCTGCGGTCTTATTTGATGCAAGAACTCGAGGTCGAAGAAGTTGACCCGGAAGTGTTCGCACGCAATCTATTTAAACAATTTCTTGCCACCCAAGACGACGAATGGTTCATTAGGTTCTATGAATTCTTGTCTGGACAAAACGCATTGTGGCAACACTCGTGGAGTGTTCTCCGAAACAAACCCATTCTGCGTCTTCAAGATGGGTCTCACGTCAATCCATTCCAGTATGACGGCTCGCCAAACGCATCCTTAGCCATTGGAACGGATACCGAAACTTTGTTGCCAATCGTAAAAATAACTCTCTCGTCGGATGAAAAAGTCCAAAAATTCCTACAAGAGTTGGGCGTTCCGAAGTTGGATATTGTCGAAGAGGTAATCAGGGAAATACTACCGAAATATGCGGACGATTCAGTAAGGATTGACCCTGACGAGAACAAACACGATCTCAGAAAAATTGAGCGGGCATACAAAACGGATTCCCAAGGGAAGAAAGAGCGGCTTCAGGAACAATTGCGGGCAACACCATTCATTCTTGCAGAGTGTCCCAGTTTGGGAAAAACAATCTATCGCAAGCCAGATCAAGTCTATTTTGGAAGCGATGATTTGTGTATGTATTTCTCCAGCAATGATTCTTTTGCCTGTGTCAACCCAGACCATCCCCAATCTACATTGTTACAAGACTTGGAAGTTAGCAAAACCGTAAGGATACACCGGAGAGAGAAGAATGGGGAAGGAAACGTCAACATCGAAAGTCGTCACGGTCATCACAAAAGAGGACTCAATGGATTTGATCCTGGTATGCGTATTGACGGTTTGGAATGTGCAATGGCTAATCCAAATCCAAAAAAAAGTACATTTATCTGGAATGAAATAGCTATCCGCAATTCTGATTGCATTCGCGGAATTGTGGAAATATCAACAAGGCAATCTTATGAGCGTAGTGACAGAAACCCGCAAATATCCGAATTTGGCAAGTTATTGACTGCAAATGAATGGCTGCCGGACTCTAATGGAAATATGCATACACCGAGCGAACTTACCCTTGATGATCTGCCTGAATCATTCGTCCGCGATGAGAAATTAGCGGATCAACTTGGTATGAAGAAGAATGTCGTTGCAAAACTTGCGGAAGAAGTTGGCATTTCAACTGAGGATATTGAACTATTAACAAAAGACCCCGAAGGATTCAGACAGTGGAAAGCTGAAAGAGAATTAAAAGAAAAAAAACCAGAATTTCCTGAAAGAGTTTCTGCTAACCCTGAACGCCGAAAGAAGCAACTTAGGAATCAAGTGAAAGACGACTCAGAGAAGGATTACGAGAGAAAAAAAAGAAGCGTTCGAACAACCAGAAAAACTATTGATCCTCCCTTATATCTCAAAGAGAATTACACTAATAATGCAGATCAATTGATATGCCAGATGTGCAAAGAGGAGATGCCCTTCAAGAAGCGCGATGGTGAGTATTACTTTGAGGCAGTGGAGGCACTTTCTGGAGACTATTTTCGTAAGGAACACGAGGCACAGTTTCTGGCTTTATGTCCAGAGTGTGCAGCGAGGTACAAAGAATTTGTGAAGCATGATGAAAGTGCCCTGAGCAAGTTGCATCATGCCCTGAAGGATTCGAACCGGCCAGCAGTATCGCTGAAATTGGGAGAGTTGGGAACAAGTCTCCGATTTGTGGAGATCCACTGGCAAGATATGAAAACGATTTTACAGGTACAGCCCGTGGACAAGAGTGACACCTGGAGTGAACAAGACAAAAAAGACTTAACCACAGCCTCCTTAAAGTACGCGGCGACACTTTATCCAGAGGAGGAGGATCTTGTTTAAGCCGGGAGACGTAGTGGTACTTGACTTTCCTGGCGTGACGGGTACCAAACGCCGACCATCCGTAGTTGTTTCCTCTCCAGTTTATCATGCCTCGCGGCCTGATGTGATTGTTGGCCTGATTACAAGTCAAACTGCGGAATTTGGTCCTACGGACTATGTATTGCAAGATTGGTCGCAGGCTGGCTTGAGGATTCCCTCTGTTTTTCGCAGTTTTTTCGCTACTATACCTTCCGCTACCCATCCTACGGTTGTCGGCCATCTATCTAACCGCGATTGGCAGGGCGTATGTGCGTGTGTAAGAATTGCTCTGGAGCCATTGTCTTCCTCAGAGTGATCGGATATCCCACCAACAACAGAGACACATAATGGCGCGGAAAGCAATGAGAGAGTCAAAACCATTGTCCTCGATCTCCTTTAAGAGAACGGCCATGCCCTATACTGATTATACGTCCCAGGAAGTCGCATCACGCGGTGAAGCAATATATGTGCATATCCGGGACAAAGTGGATCCCAAGCACAAAGGCAAGTTTTTGGTCATAGACATTGAAACAGGGGAATACGAAATCAACGCTGACGATTTAGTCGCTACAAAACAGCTACTTGCCAAACATCCCAATGCAGTCATTTACGGTTTGCGAATTGGATTCCCAACCGCCTACCGCATCGGGAGTAGTTTTATTGAACCGGATATCTGACTTCACTCAAAGAACCCCTCATCGTGGGGTCGCAAATCGATCTCGAAACCCCAGGCACCTTTGTCCTGTTGCACCAGGCTCCAATAGGCATCAGCCACGGCGTCGATATTCATGAGAGGTTCGCTCTCCTCGACATCTCCTCTCTCGTGCAATAGAGGAGTATCCAGCACCCCATCTATGATAACGTGGGCCACGTGAATGCCTTCGGGCCACAGCTCGCGGGCCAACGCCCAGGCTAAACCGCGCACTGCAAACTTGGCACTACTGAAAGCAAGGGCACCTGCCCGGCCCCGAATGGACGAGGTGGCTCCGGTGAAAAGGATAGCGCCACTGCCCGCAGATAGCATATCGCCAGCCGCTTCCCTGGCGCATAGAAAGGAGCCGTAGGCACACACGCGCCAGGATTGCTCAAACTCATCCGGAGTCAGTTCGTGGAACCCTTTCCAGGCAGCATTGCCGGCGTGGTTGATCAGGACATCAACCGGACCCAGTTCCTCGCGCACCCGGGCAAAACTCCGGGTCACCTGCTGGGGATCGGTGATATCCGTGGGTACAGCTAAAGCTCTCACACCTTCTTGCAGCAGTTCTTCAGCCAGTCTCTGGATATAATCAGGGGACCGGGCCAGCAATCCCACCTGATAGCCTTCGCTTGCAAACTTCCTCACCAACGCGGCACCTAAACCAGAGCCGACCCCTGAAATAACAGCCGTTTTGGACATAGTAATCTCCTTTTTTTTACAGATCTTGCGCCCCCATCGGATGCGGACCATGGGTCATCACGCCCTGTCGCGCGTGGGCATAAACCGCATCTTGAATCTCGAGAATACGCACCGCATCAACAATCGTCGGCTCAAACGCATTGCCCTCACGGCTCGCATCTAACGCCGTACCCATCACGCGCTGCATGCGCTCGCCGTGCGAAATATCCTCGCTAAACTGGACGCCCTCAGTCGTGTGAACCTCAATCAAAGGCTCGCCATTGCGGCCGTACTGCTCAAAAACCGAAGCCTTTGTACCGATAAATCTAAAAAAATGATCGCCACTGCGCGTACCCGCCGGATAAGAATAACCAGACTCAACAATCCCGGTAATACCGTCATCCGTCCGCAACACGCCGACACCGCTATCCTCCACACCCCGGCTATACATCGCATTGGACATCACCGCACCAACAACGGAAATATGCCGATCACCAACAAATTGCAAAAACGTATCAATCCCATGCGCCGCCTCAACTGCCCAGCAGCCACCACCGGAAATACCCGGATCATTGTGCCACGCTGACGGCGTCGGATCATAGCGGGACGGAGGCCCGTTATTCAACCTGCTGTTATACAGCACCAAATCGCCCAAACTACCATCTGCCACCATATCTTCCACCACGCGGACAATTCGGCTCGCGCGATTGGGCAGCACCAGCGCACTGAACACACCGTACTTCTCCGACGCCTCCGCAGCGGGACGCAAGCGATCAGCACAATCGGCAAACGGCTTATCCAGAAGATAGGGAACGCGCCGATCGACACACGCCTGCACATGAGACGGCATCTCAACGTGTTTCCCCGCGACAAGCGCCGCATCTGGCTGGCACGCATCGAGACACGCACCTGCCGACTCAAACCCACGGCATTGAAACTCATCCGCCAACTGTTGCCGAGGACCTGCATCACCATCCATAACACCGACAATATCGTGACCGAGACCGTGCGCTGTACGCGCCATACCGCGACCGTGGTGACTATAGGAAAGAACGACCAGTTTCATGCATTTTCTCCCTTCTCAATCCAACGCCACAATAGACCGGCACAGTTCTTTACCGCGCTCTGACAGAGAATTGTAAATCGCGCGGGGCATATCGCCATCTCGTCCGGGTCGGCGAAACCAGGGCGCGTAATAGCCCACACTCGTCATAATACGCACATCCCGAGACATATTGGCCGTACCCCCGTGCCAGCAGCGCACATCTCGAAAAATCGCCGACTTGCTCGGCGCGCAAGCCACGGAATGCTTCATCCAATCGGGTTCATCCTCCGGACTGGGAATCGGCTGGCGCGAGCGATGGGTGCCGCGGATAAATCGCGTAGCCCCATTCTCCACACTAAAATCAATCATCGGAAAATTAACCACAATAAACGGCACCGGAACATCCATAATCGTCACCCGCTGCTCGGGATCATTGATCACATCGGACATATCGCGATGAAGTTGCTGAATTTTTGCACCCGGCAGCGAATAATCGCCGCCAGCACCACTGCACACAAACTGATTACTATTGAAAATAGCTTCAATAATAGGTAGAATAGTAGGCAGATCAACCAGCATCGCCCATTCGGGATGATGGATCTGCGAACCAAATGAATAACGCGCAAACCCCCTGTTCGCCTTCTCCAGTGGAATCGCGCTCGTCTGCTCCGCAACAACGCGATGCGCGCCATCCTTCAAAAAAGCGAACTGTTCATCGGTCAGCGCATCCGTCACAACAGCAAGCCCATCGCGGTGAAAAACAGAGGCTGCGCGGTCAACTTCTGACGGTTCAATAAATTCGAGATCGAGCATAACATCTCCAAAGGAGGTTGTTGTGGATGAAAAAACAGATAACCTGCAAGACACGTACGAGCCTGGCGAATACGACCCCGCGCTCTACAACTACGCCCACATCGCCGAATGCGTTGACGGCTTTGAAAACGTGAGCGACGAACACATCGCACAATTTCACGCACAGGGCTTTTTGCCAATACAGGGCGCGTATGCCAGCGCACAGGTCAACGACGCCATGGCCGCAGTAAAAGAATTAATCGCAGGACAAAATCGCGAATTCCGGGGCGTACAATTCGAGCGCGGACGCGCCAAACAGGTCAAACGCTCAACGGGTCACGCGCGCGAACTACTCGTGCGAAAACTCACCCGATTTGTCGGATATGATCCGCGCCTGGACGCACTTGGCGAAGACCCCCAACTGATAGATATCTTAACCCGCATCATGGGTGAACCCCCCAAATTATTTGCCGACCAGGCCATGTTAAAACCGCCCGGCATTGGACGCGAAAAACCCTGGCACCAGGATCACGCCTACTTCAATCTGCCCATGCACACCTGCATCGTCAGCGCGTGGGTTGCCCTCGACCCCGCGGATCCAGAAAACGGCTGCATGCACGTCATCCCCCAAAGCCATCGAGCAGGACCCGTCATACATTTCAAAAGACGCGACTGGCAAATCTGCGACACCGATGTCGCCCGCAACCACATCACCGCAGTCGCCCTGCAACCCGGCGGCGTATTGCTCTGGCACGGGCGATTGCACCACGGCTCCCCGCCCAACCGATCAGACCGTCGCCGCCGCGCCCTGCAACTGCACTACATACCCGGGTCCATAGAGACGATCACCTCAGAAGAACGCCTCGCCGTCTATGGCAGCGAAGGCAAGAACGTGACGTGTTAGACGTATGTCACACCTTTTTCGCGTCTTCCCTATCACATACTGCCTCGCCTCCTGCAATGGCGACGCGCATCGCATTGAGACCGTCTTCGTGCGTAACGCTAAACGGCGCATCATTGATACACTGCGTAATAAAATAATCGAGTTCATTCTTATACGACTCGCCAAAACGGGTAATAAACACGGGCACATCGGGACCGTAATCCCGCAAAGAGATGGATTCTTTGTAAATTACACCATCGCGACCGTACGCCTCCACCTCAACCCTGTGCGGATCCTCCTGAAAATGACCCACGTGAATCACCCCGCCATCGCCGTAAATCCAGGTCGCATTGCGATATCCCGCAACGTGATTGCGGCTGACAATGACCTGACCAATTAAGCGACCGGGAAACCACATCTGCAAAAAGGCATCATCGTAATCCTCTTTGACAGTCGTGATAGTACAATTGTAAAGATTGGACCCAAACGCAGCGACATATTCGGGCAGGGAACCGCCGAGCAACCAGAGAATCTCATCGCAATTGTGAACAGCCATATCGCTGAGCAAACCCGCGCTATTATAGCCAACGGGCGGTGGAATAGGGTCTTCCAAAACCGAGACAATTTTGAACACATTGCCGATAGCCTTTTGTTCCAACAATGCTTTTGCCTTCAACAACGGAGCGTCAAACCGGCGCATAAAAGCCAGCATCAGCGCGTTTTTCCTTCTGGGATCTCGATTCAAATCGGCAACAAAAGCCTCGGCAGACGCGATCGAATGGGTCAGCGGCTTCTCCAAAAGCACGCGACAACCCGCGTCAATAAGCGTACGCGCATCGCGCTCGTGGTCTTCTGTGCGTGACGCAACAAGCGCGGCATCGATTGCATTCGACGCAGCGAGATCAGACACATCGTTAAACGCGTGAATCTCCGTCGCCTGATCTGCCTGAAGCTCTGCTGCAACGCGACTGGCCGTATCGCCATAAGTATCGGACACAGCGACGAGATCACACACACCCGTTTCCCGGGCGAGTTCCTGAACATGCCGGGCGTGAAAAACGCCAATGCGCCCAACACCGACCACGGCCATGCGGATGGGTTTATTCATAGAGAATTCCTCTAATACAGATTATGATGGTCTATTGAATGTGAATGAATAGCGATCCACAACCTCTGTCAACCCCATTCTGGAGGTAAAAATGAAAGCAGCTGCAATATTTGGTGAACGCAAAGGCGGCGTAATTGACGTCCCAGATCCAAAGCCAAAAGACAACTGGGTACTGGTAAAAATTCACGCCGCGCCAATGTGTACAGAATACAAAGGATTTACAGGCGGCAGAAAAACCACCTCACTGGGACACGAAGCAGCCGGCGAAGTCGTTGAAATCGCCCAACCCGGGCGCGTATCAGTCGGCGACCGCGTCGCCGTAATGCCCCAATATCCGTGTGGCATCTGTCCACTATGTATCAGCGGCGATTATATCCACTGCCAGCAAAGCATCAACTTCGCTGAATTCACAGGCGGAAACGAAGGCCGAGCCACCATGGCACAGTACCTGTTAAAACCCGACTGGCTACTGCCAAAAATTCCAGACGACGTCTCTTACGAACACGGCGGAATGGCCTGTTGCGGTCTGGGACCCACATTTGGCGCCATACAGCGCATGCAAGTAAACGCCTATGACACATTCATGGTCACCGGTCTCGGTCCCGTAGGACTTGGGGGCGTCATCAACGGCAAACACCTCGGCGCGCGCGTAATCGCCGTCGATATCAACCCCTATCGGCGCGAAAAAGCCCTCGAACTGGGTGCAGACGAAACAATCGATCCCCTCGAAGAAAACGCCCTGCAACAAATCATGGACCTCACCAACGGCGTTGGCGTGGATGCTGCCGTAGATTGCTCGGGCGCAGTATCTGCACACCGCCTGTGCATCGACGCCGCACGACGGCGCGGACAAGTCGCATTCGTCGGCGAATGCGGAGAAGAAACCCCCTTGCGAATCAGCCAGGACATGATCCGAAAAGGAATCACACTCGTCGGATCATGGCATTACAACTTAAAAGACGTACCAAAACTCATGCAAGTCGTCCGCGCAAACACAGACAAATTGGATCGCCTGATCTCACATACATTTTCACTGGACGAAGTGCAAAAAGCTTGGGAATTGCAAACCACAGGCGCGTGTGCAAAAGTCGTATTAAAACCGTGGGAGTGAATCCGCAGATGACGCAGATGAACGCAGATAAAGATGAATGCAGATAAAGATGAATGCAGATAAAGATGAATGCAGATAAAGATGAATGCAGATAAAGATGAATGCAGATAAAAAAGAAGGGCTGGTTGGGTGGTCGTCTCACGTCTTGCGTCTCACCGATTTTGGAGGAAGAACCCAATGCTGAAATGTGCAATAATCGGCGTAAGTGGCGGGCGAGCGCGGGGATTGGCGGAAGCGTATCAACACGTAACGCACGGCAAACTCGCCGCAATCTCTACGCGAACAGAAGAAAGTCTGCACGCATTTGGCGATACATTTGACGTCAATACGCGATATTTGGACTATCGGGAAATGTTTGAAAAAGAACAGCCAGATCTGGTACACGTAAATACCCCGCCCAGTGTGCGACTGGAAGTATTCGAAGCCGCGGAAAACGCCGGTGTACCCGCTGTCCTCGTGGAAAAACCCATAGCAATTCAGGGAGAAGACTGGCGCGCCATCAAAGACTTTGCAACAACCGCAAAAACCAAAATCGCGATAAATCACCAGCTACACTTTCACCCGCGCAGGCAGCATTTGCAAAACATCGTACAGGAAGGAAAAATCGGCGACATCCGATTTATCGAAGCGAGCTGCGGCATGAACCTGGCGTATCAGGGCACCCATGCACTACAAGCCATCGCCGCCTTTCATCCAGACGGCCTCCCCATAAAAGTAATGGGACAAACCTCTGGCACGGACGGCCTGGAAGACACGCCAAAAAAGCATTTCGCGCCCGACCAGTGCATCGGCGCAATAGAATATGCCGATGGCCTGCGCGCCCAACTCATCTCGGGACCCTTTGCCCCCCGCGTAACAAATGAAGACCGCACCAATGTCCACAAGCGAATTGCCGCCTATGGCACGCGGGGATATGTACACTGGACCATGTGGTCGTGGGAGGTAGGTATCGATGGCCGCATTGAGCGGGGCACCCACGAATACCCGGACGAAGACATACTCGGACAAGCGGCCATGACAGACGCCATGCTACAATGGATTGAAAACGATACAAAGGTCCATCCACTAAACCTCAACCTCGCCTTGCGCGACTTCAACATCATCCTGGGAATCTACACAAGCGCGCTGGAACATCGGCCCGTAGAACTACCCTGCGAACCAGCAGATAATCTGATCCATGCCTTGCGAACGCGCCTTTAGGGTTTATCCACGAAGAACACCGAACGGGGTACAACTGGCCGTCTCTCAGGCCAGTTCACAACACGAAGGAGGCAGCATTCTCTTAAACATTATTCATATTCTTCGTGTCCCTTCGTGTCCCTTAGTGGATATCTTTTCGCCTTTCTCAATCCCAAATATAATCCGTCGCACCTTCTTCACAAACAAAAGCCGACTCGATCATCGCATTCAAATCGCCTTGCGGACGATAATCAATCAGACTCTTAGCTTTGCCAATCGCATGATCATACATGTACTGTAGCGGAACCCTGACCTCGAGCGGATCAACCCCTCTTTTTTCTGCAATCAACCGCGCCCCTTCGGTAAAAGGAAATGGCTCTGGCGCACCCGCATTAAACGACTCGCCCAGCGCCGCGCCAGAATTCAGCGCACAAACCAGACAATGGGCAATATCGCGGGCATCCTGCGGTTGATAAAGCCACGGGCGCCCGTCTTCATCCGTAATACTACACGGTTGCTGCGGAGACGCCGCCTTCGCTTCAATATCGTGCCAGAGTTCCGTACCATCTGCCATATAGAGTTCGGTACCGGGCCTTTCCTGGCTTTTCTTCAACAAATTGACCACGCGAGCAACACTGAACTGATTCAAAATTTTAGTCCCGGACAAAACGTGACTCGGGCGCACAATCGAATAGCGCAAACCCGTCTCTCGATTAGCGCGCTCTGCCATCACCTCGCCGAAATACTTGGACATAGAATACTCGCCATCCGGGCGTTTGGGATGCAATTCATCCACCGGATGATACGCACACGGGACATTTTCGCCATTATTGGGAAACACACCCGAAGAACTGGTATAAACATAGCGTTCGAGGCGGTCGGCAACGCCCTCACACGCGCGTGTAACCTGGAGATTGATCTGATTATTAAGCTCAAAATGCGGACCAACGAGATTGGCCGTGTGAATCACCGCATCCACGCCCTCGACGGCATCTTTAACATAAGATAAATCCGTCAAATCCCCCTCGCGCAACTCGATATCGACGCCATCGAGGCGGCTGCGCGCGGGATCGTCGGGAAGAATGGTCCCCCGAACTTCGCAATTCTGGTCGAGCAACTGGCGCACCAATCGGCAACCCACCTGTCCAGCAGCGCCTGTAACGAGAACTTTCATAAAAACTCCTTTTTGATTTACTACATAGAACCCCTTGTTTGATAAGCATCTGCCCTTACTTGCCGCGCCGTCTGTTTGTTCTTTTGCCAGTACGCGTCAATGGGTTTATCGCGATTCTGGGGTGGCGTCCTGAACGTAAGCGTATAAGCTCTACGCGGAACATCTGTGCGATTTGGCTCTGCGTAATGCAGCATATAACACGCGTGAAGCGAAGCCCCGCCAGCCGCAACAGGACAGGGAACCGCCCGTTTGGCATACGCTTCGGGATTATCAACCTCAAGACCGTGAATGCGCGGATCCCGGTTAATACTGTGATGCGGCAAAACATCGAGCTTATGGCTACCCGGAATAAACTGCAAACAGCCCGAATCGACCGTCGCATCGTCCAGCGGCATCCAAAAATTTACGCCTTTGTACGCCAACTCAGGATTGTGATACGCCTGATCCTGATGCCATGGCGTTGCCGCACCAATACGCGGAGGTTTGTAAATCATATGCTCGCCATTCCTATCGAGCATATCAGAACCCAGCAATTGCCGCGCAATCGCCCGCGCATTGGCCAAATAGAGCGTATCCTTCAACTCCAGAGCAAAACGACTGGGACCGAGCAATTGCGGAAGACGCGGTTGATCATCCTCATCGGTACCCGCCAGATCAAACTGACTCCCCTGATCCCACCCCGTGCGATCCGAAAAAAGTCGATCGTAAATTTCCCGAAGCTGTTCCACCTCCTCCTCCGTCGTAATCGCATTGAGAACGAGAAACCCATCTTCGTGAAATGAATGGACTTGTTCCTGTGAAAGAGAAATTGTTGGCTCTGGCATCTGCGGCCTCCTCGCTATAATCACAACTATTTGTGCGATGCAGAATAATGTCAACAGGCCAATTCGTCAAGAGGTTCTGATTATCAGCGCGGAACACTTGCTAAGAAACGAATTTAAAAGTAAATTATCACTTGAACGAACAAAAATAGGAAAGGAACATCTATGCGCATTCTGTACCTCGACCTCGACGCCTTAAACCCCACACACCTGGGCTGTTACGGATATCACCGCAACACATCGCCAACAATTGACAAAATAGCAGCCGAAGGCATTCGGTTCAACCAGGTCTATACAACAGACGCGCCCTGCTTGCCATCGCGCACGGCATTTTACTCCGGGCAATTTGGCATTCATTCGGGCGTCGTAGGGCACGGCGGCACCGCGTCAGAACGGCGGATAAATGGACCAAACCGCGGTTTTCGAGATCGACTCGCAAACGAGGGACTGGCTGGCTTCTTGCAGCGTCAGGGCTTTAAAACATCCATGATCAGCCCCTTTGGACAGCGGCATGCCGCGTGGCATTTTTACGCAGGCTTCAACGAAATACACAACACCGGCAAAGGCGGCATGGAATCAGCCGAAGAAGTAACACCCGTAGTCGAAAAATGGCTAAATGACAATGCCGCGGACGACAACTGGTTTTTGCACATCAACTACTGGGACGTACACACGCCCTATCGCGCGCCAGCGGAATACGGCGAGCCCTTTGCCAATGATCCCCTGCCGGACTGGTTAACACCTGAATTACTGGAAGAACACAAAAAACTCGTCGGTCCCCACACCGCACAGGACATTATGATGTGGAACGACCGCCCCAATCCGCGCTTTCCCCGGCACCCCGGCCGGTTGGACAACATGGACGACCTGCGGCGAATGATCGATGGATACGACACCGCGATCCGGTACGTTGATGATCAAATTGCCATCATTGTGGAAATATTGGAAAACAGAGGCGTACTGGACGACACCGCGATCATCATCAGCGCAGATCACGGCGAAAACATGGGCGAACTCGGCATATACGGCGAACACGGAACAGCCGATCAGGCGACCTGCCATATACCGATGATCGTAAAATGGCCCGGCGGGCAATCTGGAATCACAGACGAGGGCCTGCATTACAATATTGATTTAGCACCCACATTAGCCGATCTTTTAGGCGGACAAAAACAGGCGTTGTGGGACGGCGAAAGTTATGCCTCTGTCATTACCGAAGGCTCAGATGCTGGACGCAACGAACTGATCTTGAGCCAGTGCGCGCATGTATGTCAGCGGGCTGTCCGCTTTGACGACTGGATTTACATCCGCACCTATCACGATGGATATCGACTTTACCCACGCGAACTGTTATTCAATTTATCAGACGACCCCTGGGAAATGCGCGACATAGCGGCTGAAAACCCCGATATATGCCGAGAAGCTGCGTATCGTCTCATGAACTGGCACGACCACATGATGGAAACCATGCCGAGGCCCTACGACAACGACCCGCTATGGACAGTCATGCAAGAAGGCGGACCAATGCACACCTGGGGGGCTTTCGAAGACTATTGCGACCGCCTTGCAGAAACCGACCGTGCAGAAGGCGCGGTCTTACTGCGCGAAAAATTTGGGAACAAATACCGCCATCCATAAAAGCATCCGCAGATAGACGCAGATGGACACAGATAAAGGGCTGGAGACTGGGACCAAGGGGTGCCCTCTAACCTTTTACATCTTGCGTCTCACCATTAGATAAGGAGTGAACACATGCTCACCCAGGAACAAATCGCGTTTTATCACGAACACGGATATCTCGGTGTGGAGAACGTGCTCAGTGAAAACGAAGTCAACGACCTGCGGCGGATAACCGATGAATATGTGGAAAAATCGCGGGAAGCTACAGAACACACCGAAGTATTCGACCTCGAACCCGGGCACACGTCCGAAAATCCAAAATTGAGACGCCTGAAAAGTCCGATTTTGCTACATGAAGTATATCGCAAAACCCTGCATCACGAGAAAATTTTGGGAATCGTATCGCAATTGATCGGATACGGCCTGCGGTGCAATGGCAATAAGCTCAACATGAAACAACCCGGCTACGGCAGCCCGGTCGAGTGGCATCAGGATTGGGCATTTTATCCGCACACCAACGACGATTTGCTCGCCGTGGGTATAGTGCTCGACGACATGACAGAAGAAAATGGCCCCTTGCTCGTCATCCCCGGCTCGCACAAAGGGCCAGTGTACGACCATCACCTCGACGGCCATTTCTGCGGCGCCGTAACCGACTCCACCTTTAGCGACAAAGGCGCCGTACCCGTAATGGTAAAAGCAGGCGGCATCACAATCCATCATGTGCGCATGCTACACGGGTCAGTATCCAATACATCTGACACACCCCGCCGACTGCTCCTATTTCAATATTGCGCGATTGATGCGTATCCTCTATCGGGCCTGAACAACTGGGATTTGTTCAATGAAACAATCGTGCGCGGCGAGCCGACCAACATCCCGCGCGTGGAACCCGTCCCCGTGCGAATGCCCTGGCCTGGCGCACTCCGAAGCGGATCCATTTACGAATCGCAAACCGTGTTGAAAGAAACGAAATTTACCAAAACACAATACAAATAACGAACGTCTCAATCCCGATAAGTAACAGCCGTGCCACTGGCACTGACCATAAGCATACTACCCTCGCCAACGGTATCGTAGTCGAGGTCCACGCCAATGACGGCATTGGCACCCATACCGCGTGCCTGTTCGACCATTTCCTCAATGGCGAGATCTTTGGCTCTGCGGAGTTCTGACTCATACGCGGCTGAACGCCCGCCGACAATATCGCGGAGACTCGCAAAGATATCTTTGAAAAAATTGGCACCCAAAATGGCTTCGCCAGTCACAATGCCCTGATAGCTATCAATAGTTTTCCCTTCAATATTGGGGGTTGTCAACACGAGCATAAAAGCCTCCTTTTATATTGTTTTCCGTTGGTTTCATCGAAAAAATATCTCATTGTACACCATCAGGCAAGAGCTAAGGTCTAACCAACCACGTAAAAGCACGAGGAATCGCCATGGCACAAACGAGCGAAACGTCCATCGCAATTGGGGACAGCGTGATTCACAGCGACAAAGAAATCATGGGTGGCACGCCCGTTTTCAAAGGAACCCGCGTGCCTGTGAAGAACTTGTTCGATTTGCTAATCTACGGGTACGATCTGAAAGATTTTCATTTCGAATTTCCCTCAGTACACCCCAAGAAGGCAGTAGCGGCTCTTGAAAGAGGAAAAAAAATAATGGTCGAAGAGGCCTGCCGGAAACCGGATGGACTTTTTCACAGCGATCCCAAGGAAATGGGGGGCGAACCTGTATTCGTCGGTACGCGGCACCAACTTAAGAGCCTTTTTGACTGCTTGATACAAGTCCAAAGCCTGAAAGATTTTCATTTTGAATTTCCTTCAATGTACCGCGAACAAACTCTAGCGGCTCTCAATATGGCCCGTCAACTTTTGGAACAAGAGGCCTATGCGACTGCTGCTCGATGAAAACATTACTTGGAGATTCAGGGATACCCTGATTGAACACCACGACGTATGGACGACTGGGTATCTTGATTGGAACAGCATACGAAACGGCCGGCTTTTGGCATTGGCCAGAGACAAGTTTGATGTTCTCATCACCGCTGACCAGAGCATCCCATACCAGCAAAACATCACGGAAGCAGATGTCGCGGTAGTTGTTCTCGTTGCGAGAACAAATGACATCAATGACTTGAAACCGCTGGTTCCCGAATTGCTAAATCGTCTGAATGACCTGAAACGCGGAGAAATCATCCGCATTGAAGCCGGACAAAACGAGGAGTCGTCCTGACAAAAACGAAGTAAAAAAACAGGAGCTATAACATGAACCACTTGAGCAAATCCATGCGGCAACAGTGGCAGGAACAGGGGTATTTACACCTCAAAAATGTAATCCCCAAAGACGAAGCAGCGGGATATCTCGACGCTGCCAATGAAGTCATCGCCGAGTACGAAGCCAAATATCCCGAAGTACTCGAAAAAGGCGTCTATACCATCATTCAAACGCTCTTTCGAACGAGTCGGATCGACGGATTGATGGACCACCCCAACTTATTTGGCACTATCCTCGACCTGATGGGACCTTATATCCAGATCATGGGATCGCAAATTTACGTGCGTTATCCAAATGATAAATCCGATAACTTGATCGGCTGGCACACCGATGCTGGACGCTCACTGGCACAAATTCGGGTCACGCCAGACAGTTTGCCATTAAACTTCAAAATACAGTTCTTCCTCACCGATATTCCACACGAAAATTGTGCAAACTTCTGTCTGGTGCCCGGCAGCCATCGCCGCCCAATGCCCAAAGGATCCCGCAATGAAACACCCCCAGGCGCGATACAACTCATTGCCGAAGCGGGAGATTGCGCGATCTTTCCCAATACCATGTGGCACGCGGTCGCGCCAAATCACACAGACGTCGTACGGCGCAGCATCACCTTCCGGTATGGACAAATGTGGTGCAGACCCTACGATTACGAAAAGTGTCCCGAAGAAGTTCTATCCCGCATGACGCCTCGCCGCCGCCGGTTAATGGGTGACCTGGGCGAAAACTATACGGCGACAGACTATTTCAAGCCATCCGACCAGATAAAAGTCATCATGGATGGCCTGGACTTTAAGTGTCCCAATGCTTAACAGACCAAAAAATTAAAAAGCCTCGGAACAATCCGGGGCTTTTTTTATATCCATGCGACACTTTCGGGATGCAGCCTCGTCTTTTATTAAAACACGCGTGGATTGATTTCTTGTGGAGTATTCGTGGAACAAATTGAAGACAGCGCGCTCATCGCCCGGATTTTAGACGGCGACCGCAAGGCATTCACAGTTCTGGTGCATCGCTATTCGCGATACGTGTATGCCCAAATTGCCCGATCTGTGCGACTGGTCGATGACGTGGAAGACCTGGCTCAAATCGTATTTATCAAAGCGTACGAAAATCTGCATCAGCTACGCAAACCCAACCGATTTAGATCCTGGTTACACAGCATCGTACGCAACGCCGTCAACTCCCATCATCGCCGTCGAGCCGTGCAATTGCGACTGGAAGAAACATTTTATCCAGAACCTGCAACACACGAGGAAGAAGAAATCAAACATGTCGTACGAACCGCGCTTCACATCCTATCGGCTGAACATCGCCAGGTAATTGCCCATCACTATTTCAAAGGGTATTCCTACGCGGAAACAGCCGACCTCCTGAACCTCACGGTAGAAACCGTGCGCGGGCGTCTGAGGCGTGCGCGTCTCAAATTGAAAGGAGAGTTGCACAAAATGTCGGATATTCAAACACAAACTATGGAACTGGACCGCGCGGACATGGACGCGCTCAAAAAAGTAATCGGTTTTGTAAGCGACGATGAAAAACGCCCAATCTTACAGGGCGTATGTCTCGACACAGGCGGTCGCGCGACTGCAACCAATGGGCATATCATGATCATTCGCACCTTAAAAAGCCTCTCGGAACTCGCCGCACCCATTATCATCGGACCCTGGTCAGACATTCAACTCCCCGAACAGGCCACATTGAAAATTGCGGAAACAACCGCAGAAATCCAGAGCAACGGCACAACCCTTCAGGTATCCTTAATCGAAGGTCCTTATGTCAAATACGAGCAGGTCATCCCCCAAGAAGATCCCGCAATGCGAATTTCCATCTCCTCGACTCTTCTCGCACACGCACTGAACTTACTACAAGATTTCATGGAAGCGCGGCACCCAGAATCAGATACCTGGCAATACCGCCCCCGGATAGATCTGCACCTCTCGCCGTTGACCCAGACCATAACCTTTCTCACATCCCGAGATACAGGATATGCCCGAGAAGACAATGGCAAATACCAATATCTCCTCGACGTGAAAGATGACGCCTCGCCAGGAGGCGTTGCAGATTGGATATTTCAGGTCCCACTCAATGCCAAATTTGAAACACCATCAGAAGACACACTCAGGTTGAACGGGTCTGAAGAACGACCCGTTGTACACCGCTTTGCCGTGAACTTCGCGTATCTAAAACAGATCCTGCACGCTCTGGACTTTGAAGACAGCGATGAAATCACAATGGAATTTCGAGAACAGAACAAAGCTATTATCTTACGCACACCCCTGAATGCAGAATGGCTGGCATTGTTAATGCCAATCAGGCTGAAGTCAAAGGATTAAATCACACCTGCATTCTCCAATGCCGCCTGAACCTGCCCCTCCTGCTCGGCAGACGGAGGTGGCATTGGCGGGCGCGGCACACCCCCATCACGCCCCTGCAACTTCATCGCATACTTGGTATTAGCAGGCAAATTATCATCAAAAATCGCATTCCAAATCGGCCACAGCCTTCCCCCGCTCAATTGCCGACTTCGTACTATCCGTAATAATCCCCGTAATCACTGGCACTCGCCCATCGGCTTCCTCCACTGCCCATTGCGTCAACTGCCTCACCTCATCATCCCCGAGCGTATGCCCCTCCCCCGTACTCCCCGTCACCGCCACCCCATGCACCTTTGCCGTCTCAATCATATACTGAATTTCCGCGCGAAACGCCCCCTCATCAAGTGAGTCATCCTCCCGAAACGGCGTTACCACAGGCGGCACAATCCCAAAAATAGAATCCATCATCTCCTCCCAATACCTTCTGTCAAAGCAACCACATCTAAAAGTTTGATGTCTTTATCCATATCACTTCACTTTTTTTCTTGGAAAATATTCCCATATGAGTATATTTTATGTCAAGAGGATATTATCGATGAAGACAACACCATATTTTCGCAACCGAACACTCAAAGATCGGCCTGAATTACAAAAATATCTGAAAGAAATTGCAGATGCAATAGACCATTATCATGAGATTGAACAACAAGCAGATGGTCGCACACGGCGATGGATTTACATCTCTGACATTGACAAATACATTCGCGTCATCGTCGAAGCCGATGGAGAGACAATCCACAATGCATTTCAGGATCGCACGTACACGCGACAGCAAAAAAGAAAGGATCCCTGACATGAAATCCCTGGAATATTTTCCCGAAACGGATACGCTTCATATTACACTGAGTTTGACACCTGCATCTGGTGGCGCAGAAAATGCCGGAACAGAGGGCGAACATCAGGATATTATTTTATCCTATAATGATAACGATAAATTGGTATCTATTACAATTGAAAATGCCAGTAAAGGTGTGGATCTGAACGATATTCTTTCGGGACACGCAAAAATTTTACATGGAAAAACAGAAGCCATTTATTCCATTTCAGAATTGGCAGCAAAATTGGACATTACACCACGCACATTGCGCAATACCATCCATTCGATGCGGGCTTCGGGAATAGACATAGGCAAACAATACGGCCCCACATATCCCATTATTCTATCTGAACCTGACGCGCAAAAAATTGTGCAATGGCGCAATGAACACCCAAGAGGTAGGCCTAAATTGGCATCCGTTTAGACAGAACGCTCAGGCATTTTAAAAGCCTCCGAAATTTACAACATCACTTCTGTGATATAAACGACACTGCAAATCTTCGGTTATAGCATTTAGGGAGGAACGCATGAAATCTCATTCTGTTTGGCAATATTTGGCACCAGTTGACCGCGAAACTTTCATTTCAGGTACTATTTGTTGGCTTTGTGATCGGCGCGTAGTGTAATACAATAAACTGGTTGGGACGTAAACCAACTGATTCATAGGTGCGACCTTCCCGATCACAAAACTCAACTTCAAACGCTTGACCATCCGAAAGCACCTCAACAATTGTGCCAACCTGCCCCTGACAGAGGCCATACTCAGCAATATCTTCTGTCAATGCAACCACATATAAAAGTTTGTTGTCTTTATCCATATCACTTCGTGGTCAATAGTCAGTTGTAGATTACACCCTTGAGTTCGCCCACTCTTGAAGTCACACCTGACGTCCTTCATTTATCTCATACCCGGCTTCCAATTCCCGTATCAGAAGATCCATCTGCTCAGGCTTTTTTTCGTACGTATTGAATGATTTTACAGCTTCTGTTGCAATCTCAACCGACCTCTTTTCCTTGTCAATACCGATATATCTCCTACCCTCACTTAATGCTGCCAAAGCAGTCGTCCCGCTTCCTATAAAGCAATCGAGCACAATTTCATCAGGTTCGGTAAATAGCTTAATAGCTCTGCGCGGCAATTCAACTGGAAACTTAGAATCATGATCTGAATTGCTGCGTACAGAAGGAATTTCCCATACGCCTCTGGAACCCCAATTTACCCATTCTTGTTTTGTAAGCCTTGATCGATCAACCTTCGTTATACCCGGCTTCCAAAAAATATAAATATATTCTGACTCATCTACAGAACGGTATGATATGGTATGCCATCTCGAATTCTCCCAGGCGGCGTCTTTTACCCATATACGCCGGTCATATAAATAAAAACCTGCATCTGTAGCAGCTTTTTCTATTAGTCTCCCAACGAGATAAACTCTTGTTTGGGATTGATATTTTCCACCTCTAATATTGTTACCATTCAGCCGCCGATCTATTGTTTGCTCGCTGCACCCAAAGTGTTCTGCAAGTTTGTACCTATTCCAATCGGGATGCTGTTGTACAACCTTAAGTATGTCTTCTTTTGTAAGATTAATTTTTCGACGAGAAATATTTTCCGCCATAATTTTGGGCATTGTCTCATCCTTAAAACACAATATATCGGCAATATTGATCACCAAAAATCCACCGGGTTTCACAATGGGAAAATGTAGCTTAATCACCTCTCGTAGAAGATTCTCCCAATCTTCAAATGATAAATCCTTCTCGTAATCTTTCCCGACATAATACGGAGGCGACCAGATACTGAGCGCAATAGATTCCCGCTCAATTCTCCCCAAAAGCTCCTGCGAATCGCCGTGATATATCGCGTTTGGTGTAAGTGACTTAAACAAGTTTACGATTGCCATGACCCTATACACTCCTGTTTTTTCAACATAGACAGAAATTTATAAGCTGTCAACCATCCACAGGCGTTATATCCCACCGCAAACCACAACCCTATTTTGAACCGTCTGGCGTTCGTGTTGCAGATTTTAAAAAAGGAATTATTTTACACAGGCTCAATTCTCAGCACTCAGAAACCTTTTTGGGAGGACTACCATGAATATCATTGTCGTAATGTCCGACACCTTGCGCTACGACCACCTGGGCTGTCACGGAAACACATGGATCCGCACCCCACATATAGACGCATTTTCCAAACGGTGCATGTTATTTGACCGCGCGTATCAGGCATCATTCCCAACAATACCTACGCGCACAGACATGATGACCGGCAGACTCACCTTTCCCTTTCGCGGCTGGACGCCGCTCCCCGAAGATGAAGTCATCTTATCCAAACTCCTCACAGACGCGGGGTATGTCACCATGCTCTTATGCGACACACCGCACCTGGTAAGAGACGGACATCAGTTTGACCGCGGATTTTTGGGCTGGGAGTGGATTCGAGGGCAAGAAGGCGACCGATCAATCACAGACGATATACCCGTCCCCCTCGAATCAGTCCCTGAAAAAATTCGCACGCCTGAGCGCATGCAACAATATCACTATCGCTGGCGTGCAGCACACTGGGAAACAGAACGCGACACCTTTGTCGCACGCACCATGCAACGCGCCGCAGACTGGCTGGAGGCAAACCACACCCACGAAAAATTCTTCCTGTACATCGACACCTTTGACCCCCACGAACCGTGGGATCCACCCGCGCACTACGTCAATATGTACAACCCCGGATACACAGGTGAAGTTATCGACCATCCCATTTACGACTACTGCGATTACCTGAGCGCAGAAGAAATCAAACACACGCGAGCGCTATACGCAGGTGAAGTCACACTCATGGACACCTGGGTAGGCCACCTGTTGGAAAAAGTAGAAAATCTAAGTCTCTGGGAAGACACAGCCGTGATCTTCATGTCTGACCACGGACATTACATCGGAGACCACGGGCGCATTGGCAAAAGCGGTCAGGGACCAGACGGCGACTGGCCCTATTACGAAGAAGTATCCCACACGGCCTTCATGGGATATGTACCCGGCAGCAACGCAGCGGGAAAACGCACAAAATTCCTGACACAACCCGTCGATTTCATGCCCACAATACTCGATCTGGCAGGCATAAAAAAACCCGATGGACTGCACGGGGTATCAGTCGCCCCCATCTTAAAAGGCGAAAAAACAGAAGAACAACGGAAAGTCGCCGTCACATCGGCAACCCTGCCCGTGCGCGAAGACCGCAGCGTGTGCTCCAGCATCACAGACGGCAACTGGACCTTGCACTATCGCGGCCCCAACTGGCCAGCGGAACTATACAACCTCCAAACAGACCTCGCGCAAAAGAACAACATATATAACCAACAAAACATGGCCGAAGCACAGCGACTGCACAAAGCGTATCTGGAAGTATTAAAAGGCGCGGGAACGCCCGAAGAAAAATTTGTGTTGCGGACGGAGTTGCCTTGAAAAAGGATTATGCAGGATAGTGCCGGAAATCGGTGCATTGACAAGGCTGGCGGAATTGTATAACGTGGGGAATAGGCAAAAAAAGGGACGTGTTCATAGCACGTCCCAATCACAATAAATGACCTTGGCCATTGTCATTGATCTCTACTTTCCACCCAGTATCCGCACGAACCGCCGATAATACTTCCAATGACAATCCCTAATGTTCCAAAAGAACTACCAGCCATCAATCCGCCTATAAGTCCGGCGACCGCGAGTGAATGCGAAGCCATAGAAGAGGTCTTAGATTGTTGCATCTGGTTATCGCGGTTGACAGATGCACTTTCTTGATTGAGCTCTTGAGATTCTTTCTGTAATTCCTTAATAGTGGCAAAGACCGCATCTTCAGTACGAGTTTGAACCGTTTCACTTGATTGTTCTGGTCGAATATCTAATTTTGAGAGTTCTCCCATCTATTGGCCTCCTATTCTATTCAGGTAGTACTCTCTTATGGCCTTATTCGGTATATGTGCATTTCTAAATCCTTTCCTTCTTTTCCATGTTTTGTCCCAGGGTGTTCCTTCTCTATGTGTTATATCAGAAAGCTGTAACCCTGTATATTCTCCGTAAACCTCCCAAATTTTATTTAATAAAGCACAGGAGAACTCATCGTCCTGGTCTATCTTCGGAGTTGTAACTTTTGTGTCGAGTTTTCCACTACCATCATCGTATAAAAACTCAATGTCTTCTGCAAACACTGTTATTGGATCCCTGCCAAAGTGCTTGAAATGATGGTAAAGTGATGGAAATACCGGACCATATTGCCAAGCCTCCGCGAATTCATCATTAACTAATGGTCTGCCATTAGGTGGGTTATCTCTCGCAGTAAAAGCGAGATAATAGCCGTGAGCAATATACACCAGTTTTTGTATCATCAATGGTGTTATTTCAACACCATCCTTTTTGGCAAGGTCTAAAAAGTAATTCGCTACAGCAAATGCAGAGTAACCCATAAATGTCTCCTTGATTACTCTTTCGCAAGGGAGAGGGAAACTATTAGATTATGTTATTATTTATGAATAATTTGTACATAAATGTAGAAAGTGATTTGCCAAAGAGCAAGTATTTTCTTTTTTTGCCCACAGAATGCGATCATTCAAATAGCACCATCGCTTCGAAGTTTCTCAATCTCTGGCATCGAATATCCGAGATACTCGCTCAAAATCGGCTCGTTGTGTTCCCCCAGTGATGGCCCGCGTTGGGGTTCAACCGATTCGCCGCCGACCTCTAAGGGACTCGCCACCACCCGGACGGCTCCGAACTCCGGATGCGGCAACGCCAGTATCATCTCATTCTCGGCCACATGCGGATCGTCAAAAGCCTGCTCAAGCGTATTCACGGGCGCGCAGGGCACCTCGCCCTTGAGCAGCGCCAGCCAATCGGCAGTTGTCTTCTTCCGGAAAAGATCCTTCAGAATCGGAACCAGAATGTCCCGATTCTCCAGGCGATCCGCAAAAGAGCAGAACCGGGAATCTTCCGCCAGTTCCGGCGCTCCCAGAATGCGTACCAAATTTTGAAAAAACTTCTCCTTTGCGCACATGATCACGAGCCATCCGTCCTTAGTCGGCACCACCTGCGACGGGATCTGTGACGGATGAGAAGAATCGGGCGTCCGATGCGCCTGATACCCTTTGGTCAGGAACCACGCCGCCACATATCCCAGATTCGCCAGCGCCGTATCGAACAGATTCACATCTACATCGCACCCCAGGCCCGTCTGTCTGGCGCGAAAAATCGCGCTGACCATGCCCAGGGACGCCATTGTGCCCGCACCGAGATCCACGAGAGAAAGTCCTGTTTTCGTCGGCGGACCGTCAGGCTCGCCCGTAAGACTCATCCATCCGGCATATCCCTGCATCAGATAATCGTATCCCGGTTCGCCCGCTCGAGACCCATGCCGTCCGAACGCGGAAAGCGAGCAGCATACAATGGAAGCCTTGACCGCACTCAGCGCCGGATAGTCCAGACCCAGCCGGGCCGGAAGGTCTCCGCGTAGATTGTTGAACACCCCATCCGAAATCCCCACCAGCCGATGCAACACCTCCCGCCCGCCTGGATGCTGCAAATTCAGCGTCATACTCTTCTTGTTTCGGTTGAAACTCTGAAAATACACACTGTCCTGTTCAGCGGTATAGGGAGGCACGTAACGCGCGACATCGCCACCTGTCTCGGGATTCTCGACCTTGATGATCTCCGCCCCAAGGTCCGCCAGCATCATCGTTGCCCACGGACCCGCTCCGAACTGCTCCACCGAGACAATCCTTATTCCATGCAGGGGGGGATGTTGGTTTTGATCGTGCAAGTTAACCCTCTTCCTCAAGGCGATCCAGAATCCATCGCGCCCGTTCCAGAATCGGCCTATCTACCATCCGGCCATCTACAGTCGCCGGGCCTTCGTCCGCCCGCCCTTCAAAAGCCTCAACAATTCGCCGTGCCCACCTCTCCTCGACCTCCGTGGGACTGAAAATTTCATTTACTGCCCCAACCTGACCCGGATGGATCACAGCTTTTCCGGCAAACCCCAGATCCCGGGCCCGCCGCGCCTCCGCGGCCAGCCCGTCAAGATCACCGATGTCCGTAAACACCTTGTCTATAGCCCGGATTTGTCCGCTTGCCGCAGCCACCGCCAGCGCCGACCGAGCGTAATTGACCAATCCCTGTCCCGGATGCGAAAAGAGGCCCATATCCAGCGCGAAATCCTCCGCGCCGAACATAAGCCCCACCAGCCTGGGTGTAACGGATGCGATCGCAGGCGCCTGAACCAGACCCCGGGCACTCTCAATGATTGCCAGAAGCCCGACGCCTCCGGATGGAATACCCGCTCTGGTCTCGTGCCGGTCCAACCACTGGCACACCTGAAGCGCATCCTCTGGACCCTGCACTTTGGGCAACACGAGCCCTTGCAGCCCCGCACGCGCGACCGCCTGCAGATCGGCGTCCAATTCGGAGGAACCAGCACCGTGAACCCTGACAAATCGCATTGAACCGCCACGCACGCCATCCAGCGCGGCAGCGACACGACTGCGCGCAACATCCTTCTCGGCCTCCGGGACGCCGTCCTCCAGATCGAATATCAGCACATCCGCCGGCAGACCCAGAGCCTTGTCGATCATACGCTGCTGGTGCCCCGGCACAAAAAGCCAGGACCGCATCGACTTCACCCGTCTTTCTCCTCGTGAATTTCGGGAAAGGCATCCCCCGGCGGCGCGTGCGCCCTCTTATAGACCATCACGCTGCGAGTCAGATCTATGACGACGCGGCCATCCTGATTCACGCCCCGCGTACGCACCTTCACGATACCCGCTTCCGGGTACGACTTCGACTCTCGCCTGGCGAGCACCTCCGTCTCGCAATAGAGCGTATCTCCCACAAATACCGGATTCGGAAGCCGGATCTCGCTCCAACCCAGGTTCGCCATCGCCCGCTCGCTCACATCCGGGACACTCATCCCCACGACCAGCGCGAGCGTAAACGTGCTGTTCACCAGGATCTTTCCCCACCGCGTCCGGCGGGCGTACTCCTCGTCAAAATGAAGCGGATTGGTATTCAGGGTCAGGTGCGTGAACAACTGGTTGTCAGCCGTCGTCACTGTCCGCCCGAACCGGCTTCGATAGACTTCGCCCACCTCGAAATCCTCATAGCATCTCCCGGTCCACCCCGGTATCACTTTTTTCTCTATTTTCTCCATACCAGACCCCTTTGCGCCAATATAATTCGCTACAATCCGATGTCCACCGCTTTATCGCCTCTCTCTACCCATCACTCGTTCGTCCCTCGGCGCATTTCAAAAATACGCACGACAATGTACATACCGAGTGACACGATAAAAAAGACGAGCAACATCCACGCGATGGATTGCAGAGATTCGATAATCGTGCGATATATCTCGAGCACCCAGCGTTCGGTCGTCAGCTCAAAGGGAGGCATATCGCGGGATTTACCTGCGGAATCGAAATGCTCCTGCGGCAAAATATAGCGCTCCAGCGAACGGACACGCACACCGCCAGAAATACCCACCACAAAAATCGCAAACTTCATATAGCGCACCCACGCGCTTGCTATCGCATCATCAATAAGCCGGTGAAGAATACTATTGATCGCGCTGCTAAACGCACGCACGGCAATAAAAGACACGAGAGCGGCGACTACGAGGGTGATGAGGAGAAGCGTAAAAAACATGGGGGAACCTCCATTATTCATGCCGCAATATTTCCACGGGATTGGTATGCGCCACTCTGAACGCCTGTGTACCAACGGTCAAAAGCGCGATTAAAAGCGCGAGCAAACCCGAAAACACAAAAGGCCACAAACTAAAAGATGCGCGATACGCAAAATTTTGCAAATAGGTATTAGTAAAAAAATAGGCAACGGGCCAGGCGATCAGATTGGCGACAAGCACCAGCTTCAAAAACGCTATTGACACCAGCAAAACAACACTTGAAACAGACGCACCGAGCACCTTGCGAATACCGATCTCGCGCCTGCGGCGTTCAACCGTAAAAGCCGCCAGCCCGAACAAACCCAAACACGCCAGCAAACACACCAACCCGGCAAAAGCGGTAACAGCCTGCCCCAAATCCCTCTCTCTCTGATAAATCGCATCGAGTTCATCATCGAGAAACGTAAACTCAAAAGGCTTATCGGCTGCCATAAATGTATCCCAGGTCTCCTCGAGAAAAGGTCGAACCGCTAAGAAATCGCGCACCCGCAACGCCAGATAATCGTAAAACCACTGCCGATAGGCAAAAACCGCCGGCCCAATCGGTTCACGAAGAGAAGCGTAGTGAAAATCTGCAATCACGCCAATCACAGTTCCCTTAGCATCCTCCTCTGAACGCGCCCGCCCAAAACGCCGGCCCACGGCATCCTCCACAGTCCAGCCAAGCGCGCGCACAGCCGTCTCATTGAGAATATACGCATGCGTGCGGTCGCGCTCAATCCCGGGCGAAAACGTACGACCGGACAAAATGGGCACACCAAAGGTAGCAAAAAAATCTTCATCGGCCTCCTGCACGGGCATCCGCCACTCGGTATGCTCTTGACCTTCCGGCTTAACAATCCGCACAAAACCACCGCCATCATGCCCCGGCAAAAAGCGAAAAGCAGACGCTGAAACAACATTGGGATGTTCCAAAAACGCCTGCTTTACAGTATTATACCGTGCCACAAGCCAGGGATCTTCATTGGTCTTGAGCCGGCGGTCCAGCTTAAAAATAGGCAACAAAACGAGGTGCTCTTTATCAAAACCGAGATCCTTATGCTGAATATAGTCCAGTTGCCGATAAATAACATCCGCAACAATCACAAGCAAAATCGCAATGGCAAATTGCGCCACAACCAGAACCTGCCGAAGCCGCGCACCCGGCAAATACGCGACGCCCTTAAGCACATCAGCCGGACGAAACCCCGAAAAATAAAACGCGGGATATACCCCCGCCATCAAACCCACGAACACGGCAAGCCCTAAAAGACCCGGCAAAATCCCGAACAGCATCGGCGCGTCAAGAGCGTAATGCGCGTCCGTCCGCGCGCTGAGTTCTGACAACGCGACGCGAGCAATGGGCACGGCTATAACCACAGCGAAAAGCGCGAGCAAAACCGTCTCGCACAAAAACTGCTGAATCAACTGACCGCGACGCGCGCCAACCACCTTCCGCATCCCCACCTCACGCGCACGATACATCGAACGCGCCGTAGCCAGATTGACAAAATTGATCGCCGCAATCGCCAGAACCAGCACCGCAATCGACGCAAAAAGATAGAGCGTCTGAACATTGCCACCCGAGGGCAAATTGTAATCCTGAACCCCATACAAATGCAACCGCTCAAGAGGCTGCAAGCGAAACGAAAGAATGCGGCGCACATCTGCGCCCATATACCGTTCAATAACACCCGACATCTTTGCTTCGAATTCCCCCGCATCTACCCCATCGCGCAAACGCACAAAAGTCTCAATCCCCGCCTGTTGCACCAACCCCCGCCACTCCGTCCAATCAAAAATAGCCTCCACTGTCCGCCCATTGGTAAAATGCAACAAATCAAACTGAAGGGACGAAAACCTCGGAGGCGTTTGCAAAACAGCGGCAACCGTATAATCGCCGCCGTAATACCGCTCGCGAATAGTAATAACCTTGCCTATGGGATCGGCCTTGCCGAACAACCGCTCAGCCGCTGACTCCGTAATTGCAATCCGATACGGCTGTTTAAGCACATCGGCATCGCCAATAGCAAAAGGAAAGTGAAACAACTCAAAAAACCGGTCGTCAATCTGCCCCTGCGCCAGCGTAAGCTCCCGCTCCTCATACCGCACCACAACCGGATAAATGCGATTTTTGGACGCCAACTCAACTTCGGGCATCTCCGCTTCAAGGGTCCGGGCGAGCGCCCCCGAAGTCAGCCACCGCACCTGCGTCTGCTCATTGCTCACCCGCTCTCGCAAAACCCGATAAATGCGATGCACATCCGGATGAAAGCGGTCGTAGCTCATCTCGCAATGAATAATCACCATCGCCATCACACAACACGACAGCCCCACAATAAGACTGAGCAAATTGATCAGCGTATCGCGCTTATGCGACCACAAATTGCGACATGCGATGGTGAAATAGTTGGAGAACATGAAAGGCAGAATCAGGATTTTCAGGATGAAAGGATGATCAGGATACCCCACACCACCACCGCCTATAAACTGCTTTTGTCCATTATGTTATCTGCATCCATCTGCGTACATCTGCGTACATCTGCGTACATCTGCGGATACTTTTGCAGTTCAAACAAACACATAATCCTCGGGATCGGGCGCCCGCGTTTCCTTCCAGAACTCGTGCATAGAAAACGGCCAATTCTGCGTCACCCGCCCCGCCTCATTCTTATACCAACTCCGAACATTTGGCGCGCCCCAGGCCATCTCCAGATTACCCGCATCAATGCGCTCATTATACCGATCGTGTACATCCCGTTTGCAATCCATCGCAGCGCATTCCGTCTCAATCAGCAGCTTGATACACCCCAGGATATACCTCATCTCGCACTCAGAAAAAAAGATAATACTCCCATTCACAACAATATTGGTATTGGGACCATACATACAAAAAAAATTGGGAAATCCCGGAATAGAAACGCCTTTGTACGCGCGCGGATCGCCATCCCAATGCGCCTGTAAATCCCTGCGCCCAACCCCCTCAAACGTCATCGGCCACAACATCCGACTCGGCTGAAATCCCGTACCGTAAATCAGCACATCAAAATCATAGCCCTCACCCGACCGCGTCGCCAGACCAGATTCCGTAATACGCGCAATCGGATCCGTAATCAGATGCACATTCTCCCGCTTCAGCGTGTGCAACCACAGGCCATTATCCCACAACATGCGCTTGCCGGCCGGCGGAAAATCCGGAATACACTTCTGCATCAACTCGGGATCATCGCCCAGCACCGACTCGATATATTCTATAATCCGCTGGCGCACCTTGTCATTCGCCTTGCTAACCGCGCGTTCCTGATGCGGCCATGCCGGATCCTTTTTTGCCGCGCCGAGCATCCCCTCTGCCGAACGCCAGAACATAAACAGCCGAAACCACTTGGCGTAAAACGGCACATGATTTAAAAGATAGTGTTGCCCCTCGGGCACATCCGCGTGATAATGCGGATTGGGCTGAATCCAGGGCGGCGTGCGCTGAAACACAAAAACATCGCGCGCCTGTTTTGCAATCTCTGGCACAAACTGAAAGGCACTCGCGCCCGTACCAATCACCCCAACGCGTTTATCCGTCAAATCGCACTCCCGCGGCCATCGCGCAGAATGAAAAGCAACCCCCCGATAGCACTCGCGCCCCGCAATATCCGGCAACTTTGGGCGATTGAGTTGCCCCACAGCACTGATAATGGCATTCGCCTCAATCGTCTGCCGCCCCCCATCTTTATCCTGCACCTCAACTTCCCAGACCTTGCGCTCCTCATCAAAACGACCACACACAACCTCTGTCTGAAATCGGACATGCTCGCGCAGGCGAAAATCCGCGGCAAACTGCCTGAAATAATCGAGAAGCACCTGCTGTGTGGAAAAATACTGCGGCCAATTTTTGGGCAAAAAAGAATAAGAATACGAGTGATTCGGACTATCAACGCGGCATCCGGGATACGTATTCTCCAGCCATGTCCCACCCACATCGGCATTCTTCTCCACCACCGTAAACGAAATCCCCACCTCTTGAAGCCGATGCGCCGCCAGCAACCCGGACATCCCCGCCCCAATAATCAAAACGCGAAAATCACGCCTCTTATCCCCGGGCAAATCATCCATCCCCGAAGGCACAAACGGATCTTCGCCATTCAAAGACAACTCCCCTTCCAAAAACGCCCCGTAATCTTCGGGAATCTCCTCCCCAATCATAAAATTCATCATCTCCCAAACCCGCGCCCGGTCCGGTGCAGGAGGCAAAGTACAACCGCGATCCCGATACGCCTTCAACACCTCAAAAGCGATCTCCCGAACAACCGCCTGCTGCTCCTCTTTCACACCCGCCTGTGGATCCGCCAGATTCCTCGCCCGTGGACGAATCTCCCCTCGAACAATGTCCATATCCCCGGTCAAATGCACCAGAGAAACCATCAGCGCGGGAACATTTGCATCCTCCAACGCCACCCTGATCGTCTCGTCATCTTCGACAATCGGTTCCCATGTATCAAACGCCTTACCAGCCATCGGACATCTCCATCTGCGAATCTACGAATCTACGGAACGGGGTACAACTGGCCGCCTCTCAGGCCAGTTTATCTACGAACCCCCCCCATCCCCCAAAACCAGTATGTATATCCATTCGTCTATTCGTCTATTCGTCTATTCGTCTATTCGTCTGATTTACGACACAGGTTGTGCAGCCACGCCATCCGGCATCTCCTCCCGCTCCCGCTGAAGCTGACCCTCGGGATCGACCCATTGACTCACAATAAGCGAAATCAGAGCCAGAACAGCACCGCTAAAGAAAATCACCTGATAGCCAAAATAGTGCCATGCAAAACCGCCCAAAAGCGGTGCCGCGACAGAAGCGACGTGATTCATCGTCACACCCATCGCAAGCGACGGCTTGAGATCCGACTCGGGCGCAATCTTGTGCAAATACGTCGTCAGTGCAATCCCGCCAAAAAAGATAATATTATCAACACAATACAAAACGTACAGCGTTGGCCGATGCGTCACCACCGCGTATCCGACAAACACAAAAGTCAACCCGATATAACTGAGCGACAGCATCTTCCGCTCGCCGTACTGATCCACCAACTTGCCCATCGTCGGCGCAGTCAGCGTAATCAACGTCTGATTCATCAGCACCAGAATCATCGTCGTATGCACGGGCATCCCGTGAATCTTTACCAGTGCAAAAATCGCAAACGTAATGAACATCTGCTTCCGCATACCCTGGAGAAAATTCAGCGCATAATACAGACCATACCGCCGCTTAAACACAAAACTCCGCTCGTGGGCTGGCCGCTTGCGAGACGCAAACAAAATGGCAAAACCACCCCCCACAGTAGCGGCACCAGCCATAATAAACAAACCGTTGTACCCGACAAAATCATAAGCCAACTTACAAATCAGAATAGACAACAACCACGCCACACTATTCACACTGCGCAACTGCCCCAACCACTTTCCCTTCTTACCTTCTGGCGAAAAAAGCAACGCCATCGACTGCTCCATGGGGATCCAGCAGTGAAACCCCACACCCCACACAAACGAATACACCGCCAGCAAAAAAACCGAATCAACCTGGGCATAAGCCATAATGCCTGCGCCCATAACCATCAGCGAAATCGCAGCCACAATCGGGGGGGCGAACCGCACCATCAGCGCGACAAAAAACGCATTCATAAAACCCGACACCTCGCGCAGGGCTTCCACATACCCCAATTCGTGCGCGTCGATATTCAGGCGATCAACAACAAAATTGTTGTAAAGCGTCAACTGCACGCCAAAAAAAATCCCCTGCGAAGCAACCGCAAGCGCCAGCAACCGAAAGTCCCGATTCCACTCAGAAATTGGATTATTCAAAAACCCTCCCTAAAATCGGTGAGACGTAAAACGCAAGACGTGAGACGACCACCCAGCCCCTGCTTTTCATCTGTGCTCATCTGCGCCATCTGCGGATCAATTCCCCAACGGCTCCCACACATCGCCAAAAATAGATCGCAACCGCGCCATATCTTCATCTGGCAAAGGCGGACCGAGAATCGCCTTCACATTCTCCTCCAGATGATCGATATTAGCGGTTCCCGACAGCACCACACCCATAGCGGGATGCGCGTTCACATACTTGTAACCCGCCGCGGGCAATGACGTAACATCGCCCTTGACCAGCCATCCCAGCGGATCCTCATCTTCCAGCGCATCTCGCGCAATCAACCCCTTATCCTTCGCATACGCAATGCGCTCCTTGAGCACATCGGGCCGAGCCAGTGCCCGCCGAACAGCAACCATGCAAATCACGCCCACATCCCGCTCCTGACACATAGGCAAAACCTCGTGCTCGGGCGTTGGACTCAACAAATTGTACCCCACCATAGCCGTATCGAACAAATCATCCGACAAAGCCATAGAAAACATCTCGTGCTTGTGGTCTTCGGCATACGTCTCACTCACCCCCATAAACCCGAACTTCCCCTGATCTTTCAACCGCTCCACCGTGGGCCACAACTGCTCAATAGCCTCAGAATAATGGTATGGACGAACACCATGCCACTGCATCACATCGACATAATCCACCTGCAAACGCTTCAAACTGCGCTCAATAGAATCGACGACATCCTCTGAACTCACAAGCTCACCGCTATTGTGAAGATGGGCGTGAAATTTCGTCGCCAGAATATAATCATCGCGCGGCACGCCCTTAAGCGCGTTTCCGAGAATCGTCTCACTCTCGCCATACGCGGCAGCCGTATCAAAAAAATTTATACCGAGATCCAGCGCGCGCTGCACCAAACGATTCACGCCCGCTTGATCGACACCCGTCTTTTGACCCATTTGCGTAGGCCCACCGCCGCCAATACCCATAATCGAAACCTTCAAACCCGTGCGTCCCAGTGTGCGATATTTCATAGCACCTCCTTTAGATATGTATCCAATATAGGATATCGCAACATCCCTCGCCATTATTTTAACCAATGTCGCCTTGACAAATCCCACATGCAAAAGTATATTCGTACTATAAGTTATACAGGGTCGTGCCATGATCCCTGAAACGTACACCCAATCCTGAGGAGGCCACGTATGGCACGAGGAGTCAACAAAGTCATCTTGATCGGCAATGCAGGCGCCGATCCCGAGCTTCGATACACGCCAGGCGGCACAGCCGTATCGAACTTTAGCATCGCCACCAACGAAAGCTGGACCGACAGCAGTGGCGAAAGACAAGAACGCACCGAATGGCATCGCATTGTGGTGTGGGGCCGTTTGGCCGAAATCTGCAACCAGTATTTGCGCAAAGGCAGCAAAGTCTATATCGAAGGCAAGTTGCAAACGCGGAGTTGGGAAGGGCAAGATGGGTTAAAGCGCTACACCACCGAAGTGGTTGCCCGCGACATGCAAATGCTCGATGCCCGCGGCGAAATGGACGGTATGGACGGTAGCTATGGCGGTGGTTCGTCCCAGGGCGGAGGGCAGTCAAGATCACAGCCATCAGATTCTACATCGGACGACACGGCCGCTCCAGATCCACCGCCCTATGCCGCAGACGACGACCTGCCATTTTAGGCGCAAGACAAACGACAAAGCCCGCACAGAATTGTGCGGGCTTTTTTTATCTCATAACTCATTTTTTAACGCCTTCCATCCCGATAAATCTCCCGTATAGCCTCAACCAGAAAATCTTCGGCAACTTGAAAAATTTGCTCGCCCATCTCTGCCGTCGCAGGACGCGGATCGCCCAACCCTCCATGATCGGTATTCTGATCAAACCGCTTGTACAGACGCAAACCCGGAATACTCTCCCGGCGACGCTGACCATCCTCGTGTAACGCATCTGTTTTCACCAGATCGGGATCTATCGCCATAATCATAGCGGTCTCACACTCGCCAGCATGCCCGGACCCCTTTGTTCCCAAGGTCAGAACATCACTTATTGTCTTATCCGACGATCCGGCATACGGCGTCGTCGTGTAAAGATTGACATCTTCATGCCCCTCCATAACGCGCTGCCGCAAAACCGAAATATTGGCCTCATTTCCCCCGTGGCTATTAATGAGCAGAAACTGCGAAAAACCGTGTTCAATCATACAAACGAGAACATCGTTCATAATCGCCAGATGCGTCTCGGACGACGCAGAAACCGTACCGGGATACTTCATGTGATGCTGCGAATACCCCAGCCACATAACGGGAAGTATCAACACATCCTCAGATAACCGCTTCTCAATGCGATTGACCACCTCCTGAAGAATCATCGTATCGGTAAACACGGGCAAATGCAGGCTGTGTTGTTCAATCGACGCCACGGGTATAATAACCACCAGATCCCGCGACAAAGCATCGACATCGGGAGAAGTCATATTGGCGAGAAACATAAAAACTCCTTAAAAAAGGGGCTGGGACTGGGGATTGTTTATCTAAATTATTTTCTTATATTAAAAAATACAACAAAATATCCTGGAGGCACATAATGGAAATGGAAAAAGCATTAAAACTCACATATCAGGGCGAACCCCTGGGCCACTCGTCGGACGACTTTGGCGGCTTACGCAAATCCAATGACGCGATAGATGATCGCGACGAACTCCACCGCCGAATGGCGGACGATGGCTACTTATTTCTCAAAAATTACCTGAACAAAGATGAAGTATTGGCCGCTCGCCAGGAAGTCATGGACCGGCTCATGGGCGCGGGTGTATTAGACGAACGGTATCCGGCAATCGACGGCATTGCAGCCTCAAAAAAGAAAATTGACGGACGCGCAACCGGATCGTTTATGCCCCTGCTCGCGCGCAACAATCCCCACCTGGACAAAGTAATCCACGAAGGCCCGATCATGTCGTTTTTCGATTCCTTTTTCGGCGGACCTGCGCGCTACTTTGACTACACCTGGTTTCGAGCCAAACAACCCGGACTGCACACCGCCACCAATCCACACTGCGACATCGTCTATATGGGCCGCGGAACAAAAAACCTCTACACCGCCTGGATACCCTATGGCGATGTACCCTCCTACATGGGCGGATTGATGCTGCTTGAAAACTCACACAAACTGCACGATCTAAAATCGGGATATGGCTCAACAGACGTCGATCTATACTGCGAAAACAAAGGCGATGCCCAGGAAATTGTAGAACGCGCGCGCGCCGAAGGGCGGAACCTGACCCATCAAGAGCGGGCTTCTGTAAAGTGGAACTCGACCGGATCTTATTCCTCTAATGCGATAGCCACCCGCAAAGAACTGGGCGGACGCTGGCTGGTATCGGAATACGAAATGGGAGACCTGCTGATATTTTCCATGTACACCCTGCACTCAAGCTCCGACAACCACTCCAAACAATACCGCATATCATCCGACACGCGATATCAACTCGCATCGGACCCTGTTGACGAACGCTGGATTGGCGACGACCCACCTGCCCATGGCATTCGCGCCAAACGCGGAATGGTGTGTTAAATGAAGTGAGAAGTAAGAAGTAAGAAGTGAGAAGACCCCGCCCAACATCACCCCAGAGCGGGTGTTTCTTCACACTTCAACCTTCACACTTCCTACTTCCTCGCCCGTTCCCTGATCGCCTCAGAACCTGGATACACGGCGTCCAGCCCTTGCTGCTGAACTTGCTTCTCCCCCAGCCACGCCTTCCAATCGCCGCACGCCTGGCTCACCCCGCGCCACGTATCTCCGCATGTACCCATCGCCTCCTGCAAAAGCCCATCCATCTCCGCAACCAATTTGGGATCTTCCCCCACCAGATTGCGTTCCTCGTAGGGATCGTTCTCCAGATCGAACAAAAACCAGGGCTCACTCTCCAGACGCGCGTAATTATATCGCTCGGTTCGCACCCCCCGCCACCCGGGCCACACCGCAAAAGTGTGATGCATCGTCGTATATGCATACGCCTGCGTACGCGCATTGGACTGTCCCAGAATCGCGCCTGAAAAATCTCCTCCATCCAGACCAGCCGGAACATCAACGCCCGCCAACCCACACAGCGTCGGAAAAATATCCGGCGTACCAAACGGCATACTCAAACTGCATCCAGCCTCAACCCTGCCCGGCCACCGAACCAAAAACGGAACCTGCGTAGATTCTCGATAAGGCCAGCGCTTACCCCGCAAACCCTGGCTACCCAGCATCTCGCCGTGATCGGATGTGTACATCACAATCGTATTATCCGCTTGTCCGCTCTCTTCCAGCGCGCGCATCAACCGCCCCCACTCAATATCCAGCCCTTCAGTCATCCCGTAATAATGGGCGTACCAATCGCTCACATTGCTGGCCCTATTACCCGTCAGCTTTGACGTATTCGGATGCAATTTCAAATCCCTATCCAGATAAGGTGCGACATAGGGATCCGGTGCTATAAGCGGCGGATGCGGCGGACCCCACGACATAAACAAACACCACGGTCCAGCCCCTGCCCGATTTTTAATATACTCAATCGCCCTATCCGTCTCGATCTGAGACCGATAAAATCCACTGCCCGCAACCGGGTCTCTGCTATCGGTGACATAAGCCCACTCGTAGTAATTATGCGCATTGTCACCCACATACCATTCATCGTCAAAACCCAGGCGCAACGGATCGCCCGCATCGACCTGAATCTCGCCCAAATGCCACTTGCCAATATACCCGCACCGATATCCGGCTGCGCTAAGCGCCGTGCCAATACACGGATACACACTCAAATCGGGATAAAACCGATTGGTCGTCACCCCCGTGTGATGACCGTATTTACCCGTCATCAACATCGCGCGATAAGGCGTACAAACAGGCGTACTCGAAACCGCTGCATCCAGACGCATCCCCTCAGCGGCAAATGCATCAAACTGAGGCGTGTTGAGATCCTCATCACCATAATAGCACCCCATCGCAGACGCCCGCTGCTGATCTGAAAAAACATACAATATATTCGGCCTCTCCTGCCTACCATCGGACATGGAAAATCTCCTTCCACTGGTAAATTTAAAGATTGAAAAAAAATCCTCGACACAATATAATGCACACTCAGAGCAAGTCAAAGATTCGCATACCAATGTAAAAACCACATCGGCCTATAAATGAAACTCCAAAACGACGACATCATCATCGACGACAACTTTCCGTGCAGCAGTGCCGGAGAAATGCGAATAATAGACTCTGACATAAGCGAAATCGGATACAAACCAGAAGAAATCCCGCAATGGTTCCAGGACCTGTTAGACGAACTATTCGACGGCGCAGGCGTACCCAAAGAATACATGGCGCATGTGCGCGTGCGTCATCTCGGCAACCACGCAAAGTGGGCAACATTGCGATTTCTACTCAGCCCAAAAGGCGCGAACTACATGTATCCCCCCTGGTGGATCTGGCGAGAAAACACGGGATGGGCGTGGGTACCTTATGAAAACACGGACTTTCACCCGACAGAACACATCGACATATCCGTTCATCTGCAACCCGGAGAAATCATCCGCATCGCATCTGCCCCTTATGAAGATCCATCCGCCGTATGCGAAAAAGCGCGGCAACTATCCAAACAATACGACATCTGGACTTACCGGGAAATCGGTCACTCTGCACAGGGACGACCGATCTGCGTATTGGAAACCGAACCGCGCGACCTGATCCTACTCGTCGATGCCACAATGCAATCGTGCGAACCCGTACCATGGGGCATCTTGCACGTAGCCCATGGATTAACCATCCCAACCGCACGCACACAGCGATTATTAGACCACATACAATTCTGCCTCATGCCCATCACAAATCCCGACGGCGTATGCGAAGGACGCAGCGTAACCAATGCCATGGGCGAAGTCCCAAAATTTGGAATCAACCACCTCGTAGAAGGCAAAAGCGCACCCAGAGAAACCGCGGCACTGTGGCAGTATTTCCTCGACAAAAAGCCAGATGCATCTATTGAAGTCCACGCCCACTTCACGCGACCGGATTTCACGCGAAGCATTGGCATGCACGACAAAGCATCCATGCCGCACCATCTTCGGACAAAAGCGGAAATCCTCGAACAAGCAATCTTCGAAAACTACCACATTGAACCATTAAAAAATCGAAAAGTATTAATCGATCCGCGACAACCCGAACACAACGTCTATGGCGACAAACACATCTGTGAACAAGCCAGCACAATCCGCACCTTTTTACAAGCCATCCCCGACAGCATTGACGCGCACAACGCCGACGTAAAAGAAATGGTAGAAACCGTCGCCCACGCGCTCATCAAATGGCGGGAAGCTGGTGCGGCATAGAGGTATAATCCACGAATCGTCAAAAAATGACACAACCGTAGGGACGGTGCTCCTGTGCCCGCCCAACTGTTTAATCACATGTTTTCAGAAAGGAAAATCCAATGGCAACACACCTATCCCCAGAAGAACAAGCCGAAGGATTCGAACACTTATTCAACGGCAAAGACCTGAACGACTGGAAAATTATCGGACCGGAAGAAGGTTGGGAAGTTCAAAACGGCTTAATGGTATGCAATGGCGAAGGCAGAGGATGGATTCGCCCCAAAGCCATGTACACAGACTTTGTATTGCGCCTGGACTATCGAAACAGCGCGGGAGGAAACAGCGGAATCTTCCTGCGGACAAGCGAAGAAGGGCGCCCCGCCTATCAGGGAATGGAAATACAAATTTACGACGTACCGCACGACCCACTCAACAATAAATCAAACGGCGCGATCTACGACGCGGTCGCCCCCACCGTTGATCCGTCTCATCCGGCGGGGGAATGGAACGCAATTGAAGTATCATGCCAGGGAACAATGGTAAACGTCATCATCAACGGGCGCGAAGTCATATCCTGTGACACAAGCAAACACCCGGACCTCAAAGACCGCTTAAAAACCGGATACATTGGCCTTCAAAACCACCGCAGCCCCATTGACTTTCGCAATGTACGGATTAAAACAGGCTAAAGACCTTCTGGATCGCGGCTTTAACCATGCCGCGATGACACACGGGACGGCACGGGGGCCGTCCCCTACAACACCTTAATCACTTGAATATTCATGCCTTAAACGCTGCCAACACCCGATCAAACGCCTGAGCCGTCTGATCGATATCCGCATCGCTGTGAACAGCAGAAATAACGCCACCGGGCCAGGGCATCACATCGACCCCCTCTGCAATCAGACCGCAGCGAAGATAGTGAATCTGCTTCATCGAAATCCCGCCTTTGAGAACAGAATGGGGCACTGTACCATCGTAAATATCCGAACATGTGTACGTCTGATCCTCGGACAACGGCAAAAATTGAAACCCCGAAAACTCGCCGTACACAAGCCAATTTAATCCGCGTCTCTGAATCACATCATTGAGCGCGTTCCTCAACACCTCGCCATTCCGATTAGCGCGCTCAGTAATATCATCTTCCGCAACAATTTTAAGCGTCGTCAACCCCGCCCGCGCTGAAACTGGATTCGAATTAAACGTACCCTGGTGTGGCACGCGATATCTGTCATTCCACGAAGCATCGTCTCGATACGTCATCACATCGAGCAAATCCGCGCGCCCCGCAATCGCGCCGCCGGGAAACCCACCCGCAACAATCTTGGCCAAAAGGCACAAATCGGGCGTCACCCCATAATATTCCTGAGCACCCCCGGGCGCAACGCGAAAACCCGTAATCACCTCATCAAAAATGAGCAAAACCCCGTACTCACGTGTAACCGCGCGAAGCTGGCGCAAAAACTCGCCCTGCGTGGGAACACGCCCAAAACTCGCACCCGTAGGCTCCAGAATAACCGCGGCAATATCGTCCCGACTCTCAAGTGCCTGTGTGACCTGATCGATATTATTCGGCTCGCACAACACGGCATTTTCGATATGATCCTCTGTAATACCGCTCGGAGGCGTACCGTCAAAACTGGTCGAAGCGCCAAAAGCCACCTGATCGTGCCACCCGTGAAAATTCGTCGTAAAACGCAAAATCTTAGACTTATTCTGAAAAGCCCGCGCAACGCGCAACCCCAACAGACTCGCCTCTGTACCCGACGACGTAAAACGCACCTTATCGGCACACGGCACCATCCGAATAATCTGCTCTGCCCATTCCAATTCCAACTCGTGCGACGCGCCGTAATGAGTCCCCCTGCTCAACTGCTCCCGCACCGCTTCGGTCACCTCCGGATGATTATGCCCCAAAATCAGCGCACCGTGACCCCCAAAATAATCGACATATTCACACCCATCCACATCCCACTTGCGCCCCCCCTGTGCCCGAGCAATAGAAAGCGGATAAGGCATCAAATAGCGCGTATCGTGCGTCACCCCACTGGGAAAAGTCTCCCGCGCCCGCTGGTATAACGCACGGGACTTTGGCGTCTTTGCCATATATTTTTCAATCAACAAATCGCTCATCTTTTGTCCTTTCAGTTTTTCAATATCTACACAATCTCCCATTGACAGTAAAAGATACGGTTCTGAGCATGTGCATGCAACTGCCTTGGAAGTGTGAAGTAGGAAGTGTGAAGTGTGAAATGAAGTACCAGCCTTTGGGTGGTGTAGGGTGGCCTTCTTACTTCTCACTTCTCTCTTCTTACTTCTTTTCCCTTCATTCACACTTGCGCGTATTTATAGACCTTGTTACCTTGTATAACTATATTTAAATGCGTTTAAATCCGAAGGAGAATTTATGCATCTTGCGCTGGAAAACAAAGTCGCTATAATTGTAGGAAGCAGTTCGGGAATGGGAAAAGCGACCGCGCGATCTTATGCTCAGGCAGGCGCCAGCGTGGTACTGGCAGCGCGAAGCAAAGACAAATTAGACGACCTTGCATCAGAAATAGGAAACCGCGCAATCGCCTGTCCCACAGACGCGCGGGATGTGGAACAGGTAAACCACTTAATTCAGACAACACTGGATAAATTCGAGCAAATCGATATTCTCGTGTACGCCACGGGAACAAATATCCCGGACCGCAGCCTCGAAGTATTGACCTATGAAACGTGGGAAATGATGATTGGCACAAATCTGACCGGCGCATTCAACTGCACAAAAGCGGTATTGCCCACCATGCGAAAACAGCAATCGGGCCTGATCATCTATCTATCTTCCGGATGTGTACAATCGCCCGATGTATCCGGCGTATCTTATCAGGCATCCAAGCACGGCATGTCTGGCCTGGCGCACGGGACATTCCAAGAAGAACAGGAAAACGGCATTCGCACCACAGTAATCTTCCCCGGATTGTGCGACACGCCCATCGTCTTAAAGCGCCCTACACCCACACCCCCAGAAGTCATGGCCAAAGCACTAAAGCCAGAAGACGTAGCCGATGCATGTCTATACGTAGCGACCACGCCTTCGCGTGCGCGGATACCCGAACTCATTCTCTTGCCCGCGGGATTGTAATACTTACTCAGATGATGAGAGTTTTTGTTTTAAGCGAGCAACCACATCTGCGCTGAGACCATCTTCTGGCTCAACGCTCTCTCGCTCATCCAGTACTGCACGAATCTCGTCAAAAGATGCGCGACCCAATTTTTCAAGCAAGGCGGCATAAGCAGCCTTTTGTGAATCGGTATCGGATACGGGTCGAACAGTGTAGCGGCTCATACTTTACTCCTTTAAGTGCGCAACGAAATTTCCTCATAATTATCGCATCTTATCTGGTGTCATGCAAGCCTATATATTCAGAAATTTCTTTACAATTTTCAAAAACTTGGGTTATCTACATGTCGCAATCTATTCTTGAGCCAGAAGGCACAGCGCATCTCACACAGGCGCAGGTCGCGCAATTTGTGAATGATGGATTTGTCATCGTCCCGGGTCTCGTCGATCCAGACCGCGTACGCGCGGGACTGAAAGAACTAAAAAATAAAACCGGCATCGTGCCCGATGAGTCAAAAACATGGCCCAAAGACAAAAATGGCATGCATGTAACTCAGGAAGGCATTACAATTGACCGGACCCTGTGTATCTCACCCAGGCTAAAAGCGATCGTGTGTGAACTCGCCGGACCGGCTATCACCAATGAGCCGGGATTAAGCCCCATATTGCGATTTCCGCAGCAGGGACCCAAACAATTTGAACCGGGTGGCGCGCATATCGATGGCACGCGCCAGGGCAACGGCCTCACCGTATATCCCACCCACTTTCTCCTCCTCGTCATGGCCTATCTCACAGACACGGATGCACACGACGGCGCATTCACCGTATGGCCGGGTAGCCCGCGACAGGTATTTTCCTGGGCGTACTCCAACAACATCGACCTCGGAGAAAAATGGCGCACAACGGGCAGCACGGGCGCGCCGGACATCCCACTCAACGATCCAATCCCCGTCGTCGCACGGGCGGGCGACGTGGCGATATGCCATTATCTGATGGTACACGCCTCTTCCGCCAACCGGGGCGACCACGTCCGCGTTGGGCTTCACGGATGGCTGAGGGCAGACCCCGAATATCAATACGTTCCAAAAACGGGACCACCTCAAACGGACTGGACCCCGTTGGACTGGATATTGAGAACGGACAATTTACACTGAGAAAGGAGGTCCTTATTAATGCTGAGAGTTAGTAATTTTTGAAGAAGAAAAATCGAGTCGTTGGTAGAGAAAGTCTTGCACGGGATCATCCTTGTCAGAACCATAAACAAACATAGGACGGTTCAAAGGGAATCCGCCACACCTTCACGAAAGAAAACACGGTGCAAATGCCAACTATCGAAACCCGCGTTGCTTCTCTTGAAGCCGTCCAGTCGCAAATCAATGAGCGTCTGGGCAATATTGAGCAAGAGTTGCGAGCCATCCGCCAGGACGCACGGCAAAACACACGATGGATGTTTGGCTTGCTGGCCACGGTGTTGCTTGCCAACATCGGCACGGCAATTTCAATCATCATCGTCCTGGCAAAACCATAAACAAAGGAGTTGACACATGAATCGAATGTGTTTGCTGTTTATCATTTCCCTTTGCCTGGTATCTCAAGCCTTTGCGGGTACCACGGGGAAAGTTGCTGGCGTAATAAAAGACGCCAAATCGGGAGAAGTATTGCCCGGCGCAAACGTCGTCGTGATGGGCACCCGTCTGGGTGCGACGACAGACGCCGATGGCAACTATTTTATCCTCAATGTCCCACCCGGCATGCTGGAAGTACAGGCATCAATGGTGGGATATACAAAGGTCACGCAGACCGACGTCCGCGTAAAAATCGACCAGACTACAAAGCTCAATTTTGAACTGACCGAAGAAACCCTCGAAGCAGCCGAGATACTGGTCATGGCCGAACGCCCACCCGTAGAACTCGACCTCACGGGAAGCAAGCAGGCGCTGACGACGATGGACCTGGAATTGAGTTGGGCAAACTCTGTGGAAGAGGCCGTGGAAACCCAATCTGGGGTAGGGGTTCGGGGAAGTATCCGCGGAGGATACGGCTTCACCGCCGCCTATATTATAGATGGTGTGGATGTGCGGGACGGCAATACCCAATCCAGCTTTGTCGTGACCAATACCGCGGCTATCCAGGAAATGGAAATACTCACGGGTGGATATAACGCGGAATACGGCCGGGCCAACGATGGGATCATCAACATCGTAACGCGATCAGCGCGAGACCGCTGGCACACGACTGCCAAAACGCGCATTCGCCCGCGCGGGAAGTACCACTGGGGCCGCAATATTTACAGCGAGGAAAATGTCGAAAACCAGGTTATCACCAAAGAGTTCTTCGACAAAAACGACATGGGAGCCTCCTGGAATAACTACTGGACAGAACAGGGCCAAAATCCTACACCCGAGTTCAACTGGCAAAAATACCAGGAATTCACAACGCCACCGGAAGACATGGGCAATTACGCCGATCTGGACCAGTGGGAGTGGGAAGGCGCTGCTTTCGGTCCCATCTCCTCCAATATGGATCTGTTGTTAAGCGGCAAGTATTTGCGAGGTGTAACCAGGTGGCCGAGCGTTTTCAAATACAGCCCCGAATGGAGCGCGCTCGCCAAATTGAATTACAACCTGACCCAGAACACCAAAATCACGGCATCGTTCAACCACCAGGGCACCGACAACAGTGGTCAACCCAGATTGTCTTACATGTCGTCCGACGATATGGGTGGTTCAATGGGGAATCTTCCATCGGGTGGAATCCGAACGCCTTTTCAGAGAGAGAAATGGAATTCGAATGGCAACAGCGTAATTACCGGCAATAACTCGCGCGTGCCGCCTCCACAGTATATTCGGACGAATGCGGCAATGTTAAAACTGACGCACGTCTTCAGTCCGCGCACATTTATGGATTTCCGCATTCAGCACTACCGAATGGATTACGACGCGCATTACGAAAACCTGGATACGAATCCCGTCTTATTCCAGGACCAACTCGATCGAACCCCGGTGTTTTTGGAACCCACCTGGTTCCCCACCAGTCCGGTCAGCACTGGCGGACGGCGGTGGCAATGGCCGAGAGATAACGCCAAACTGTTCGCCAATACCTGGCGAACATCAATCAATTTTGATCTGACCAGCCAGGTCAACGAACACAATCTGGTCAAGGCGGGCCTGTCATTCGATCCGCAGTATATCGATACCTGGTACGGTGGGCAATTTGGATCGGCTTCACAACCGTTTAACAAGGTGCCAAACAGGGATTATAGCCCCTGGGATTTCACCGCTTATGTGCAGGATCAAATCGAAGCCGAAGGCATGATCGTAAACCTCGGCTTGCGCCTGGACATGTTCAACGCCAACCGGAACGTGAATTACATCCTGTGGGATCCCTACGCGCTGTCGAGTATTACCGATGGCAATATTGCGGGCGGAATTCTGTCCTTTGATCCGGACGGTCCCCATGCCGCCAAGACACCGCTACAGGTCGCGATTTCACCCCGCGTGGGCATCGCGCATCCCATTACCGCGAGCACTGTATTGCACTTTATGTACGGACATTTTAACCAGAGACCTCCCTGGGTAAAAATTGCCGGGAATAAAGCCATCTGGAACCGCGGGGCACCCTCTGATCCGAGCGTTCAACTGCCACCCAACTACGATCCAAATCCCAACGAGGATTACAACTATATCCACTGGTGGGGCACAGGTGGCAACCCGGAGATCGGGTTCGAAAAGATGATCCAGTACGAAGTGGGCTTTGATCAGGATATTGCCGGTGTGCTCGGTTTAGATGTAACCATGTATTACAAGGACGCCAAGGATCTGACAAGGCGAGGCTTTCGACAGGGACGAGAGGAAGAAACCGGCAACAGTTCAACGCTTCAATTCACTTTGTTTATGGATCCCAACAACCCGCAGAAGCAAACGCCTCAGAGTGGGTTTACCAACCGGGGCGCTTTCTCGATGGCGGGAGCACGCCTCGATGCACGCGGTCTGGAATTGGAATTGAGCACCAAGCGCTGGCAAAATGTGCGCCTCCAGCTCAAATACGACCTGTCCTATTCCAGCACGGGCGCTTATGGCCCGACGAGCCTCTATATTCCCATCCAACAACCAGACGGTTCGATCAAGCAACTCGGACGGGATCGCTATCACGGATCCGGCGAGAACAACCTCGAGTTGTGGAACCCGCACAACACGTTTAAGCTCAATGCATTGCTCAGCACGCCCAACAACTTCGGTCCGGTGATGGGGAACTGGTTCTTGAACATGCACTACACCTACGCTTCGGCGCAGCGATACACCTATCATCCGCCCGGCGATACGAGCACCGAGCCGCTGAACCGGTCGTGGAAACCCTATCACCGCACCAATGCGCGCCTCTCCAAGCGTTTCGAATTGGTGGGTGGAATGAAGGGCGAATTCGCAATAGACATACACAATGTCTTCAACAACAAAATCCTGAAACTGTTCGGCGGACAAGATTTGTTCAACTACATTGAAAAGGGCGAAATGCCCGTGATAAAAGCCTCCTATCTGACGCCAGATGGCACTTCAGCCGAATGGGTAGAGCCGAATCAGTGGACGATTTACCGCCCGGACCTGAATCCGAGAGAGTTGTTCTTCTCGCTGTCGATTGATTATTAGCCAAATAGCCGGGTGTCGAGAGGAACGAACGATACCCGGCCTGCAATTCCCTTCTCAAACAACAAAGGAGTTTCTGATGAATGCAATACGCAGGCTTCTCCCACTCTGGGTGATGTGCCTCGTGCTGATGTTGCCGGAGGTTGTAAATGCTCAGGTGCCCGAAAGCCAACTCGTGGGCAACAACCCAATTGAGTTTACCGCCGGAAGATTGTGGTGGGGCACGAGTACCGCGGCGAATTACGCAGAAACGGCGATTCCCAACGTCCTTTCATATCCTGGCTATTATCAAGCACCGGATCATATGGACATGATTGCGCCCTGGATCTGGGTCAACAATCAGGGGCGACGGGTCAAGATCAATTTGACAGAACGAAGCATTGTGTCTTTTGGCGGTGCCGTAACGCCCATGGTAAACAATTACAATTACAATTTCGTGGGACCAGGCGGCACCAACGAGGCCGAGCAATGGGGCGAAGGGGTTTTCCAGACGTTCAAAATGAATCCAGCCAGCCCGGCCGATCCGATGGGAGCAATGCAGATCACCACCAAAACAATGGTGTGGAGTGTGCCCAAATACGACGATTTTGTCATCCACAAGATCAAGATCAAACATGTGGATGATGTACCATTTGAAGATTTCTACATGTGTTTTCCCGCTCAGGTTCAGTACAACAACGGTCAACTCGTGAACAACGCCTTCAAGTTCAAGAACGACATGCAATTCGACTGGGATCCGGAACGGAAAGTTTTCATATTCTACGACGATGTGCAGTGGCCGACCACGGAAAGCGCGCCCATTTCGTTTAACATATTCGAGCCGCCGGGAGACGTGACCGGCGATGGGGGCGACCCCGGCAATATCACCGAGGCCGGGTCTCTGGATCGCAGACTCTACGAACCAGAAGCCCGGGCATGGGGCATTCTAAATCTGACTTACAACGGTCAGCCCGAAGAACCCCATTACAATATCCTCGCTGCGGCTGAATCCGCAACACGGACGGGCAACTTCGCGGGCAGGATGAGCGATGCTCGCGTACCAGCGCGCGAATCCGGACGTCTGTGGGCAGGGCAAAGCTGGGAACAGGATTTGCTGGCATTTTCACACGATCAGGAGCGGGCGAGTTGGATTGACCTCTGGAACGACCCATCCCGTCCCAAAGACGGATCAGTGGATGGCAATCTCTTCGAGCGATCCCCCATGCTGTATTCCTACATTGGTCCCTACAATTTTCAGCCCGGCGATGAAATTGAACTGATCATCCTCTATTGTTTTGGCGAGATGGACCGCAATGTGTCGCAACGCGGCGGATTAGAAGCCGCACAACGATACCAGGCAGAAGGTATTGCTGCGTTGAAGCAAAACTGGGATTCGGCTCTGGAATTGATCGCCAACAACTACAAGCTGCCCGCCGATCAGTATCCGCCCCCTCTTGTGGGAACCCAGCCATTTGTCGAAGACGGATATCCCAAGCTGGAGGCTGAGCCATTTGCCGACGCCAGTACTGGAAAGCAGGGTTTCACCTTAACCTGGCAAGCCGTTCCAGACAATTACCAGGACCCGGGCACAGGTGAAAATGACTTTGCCGGATATCGGGTTTACCGATCAGAAATTCACATCACGGGTCCCTGGGAACTGCTTGAGGATATTTCCGCTTCAGAAGCCGCAGCTTATAAGCAGGGCGATAAGATCGCTTTTCAAGTCGAGACCGACCCCGGTATCCCCTTCCGCTTTGCGGTGACCTCCTACGATAGGCACGGACTGGAAAGCGGCATAACGGCCTATACGTTTTTCGCTACGGAAGCTCCCAAGGCGCCTTCGGATGATATGACCCAGATCCGCGTGGTGCCCAATCCCTTCCGGCAGCGAAGCGGGTTGCTGGATGCATCTCAGAACAATCGCCTGGCTTTTGTAAATATCCCGGCCAAATGCACCATCCGGATTTACACGCTTGCGGGCGATTTAATAAAAATTATTGAACACGATGGTTTTGGAGAAACCACCTGGGGCAGTCAGGCCAATGGCAATTATCTCCAGACGGACTTTTCCGAAAGCCCAGCAGCCGGGCTTTACATCTATCACGTAACATCTCACGTAGCGGGACAAGAAGGCCAGTCTCACGTTGGGAAATTCATGATCATTCGATAAACGGAGGCTATAATGAAACGTTGTACATTTAAATGGACAATGGTCCCGATCCTTTTGCTCGTACTGGGATTTGCAAGTGAGGGGTTCGCGCAGCGGCGGTTCGAGGCAGAGGTAGGCCCAGGCGTCGAGGCTCTACCCTATAGTCGTGTGGGACGGTCGGGCTGGCAATTTGCCAAATTGCCCACCTCGGCGCGCATGGCGAGTCTGGGAGGTATTGCAACGGTATTGAGCAAGGCAGACGCCAACGCCGCATTGACCAATCCAGCTACAATCTCAGACATAACAAATATCAGCCTTTCGGGCAGCAACATGAACTGGATTGCCGACATCACCTATTATTCCGGTGCCGTGGTCAAAAACTTTGACCAGTGGGGTGTCTTCGGTCTCAGCATCAGTACCCTCGATTACGGGGATATGGTACGCACGGAAAACCAGGAACTATTTGGTCCCGATGGCGAAACACTGGGCCGCACCCAGCCCGTTATAGAAGGCTTGGGCACGTTTTCGGGTGGCGACCTCGCCGTGGGCTTCAATTACGGTCGGCGCATCACAGACCGCTTGCAGGTGGGCGGCACGGCGAAGTACTTTCAGGAAACCTTAGACGATGCCACCACTGGCAACTGGGCGATTGATATCGGCACGTACTATCACACCGGCATCAAAAGCCTGCGGATAGCCATGCTCGGGCAGAATTTCGGTCCCGATACCGAGTTCACCAAATACGACGAACAGATCCAAATCCCACCATCGCAAGTGCGAATGCCCATGGTATTCAAACTCGGTGCGGCTTTTGATCTGGTCGAACAGTCAGAGGATCAGCCTCATCTCCTCACAGTGGCAACCGAGTTTACGCATCCCAATGACGGCGACGAAAAAATGCACATAGCCGCCGAATACGGATTGCGAAACCTGGCCTATATCCGCGGCGGGTACCGCTTCAACTACGACGAAGAGGGCCTCACCGCTGGCGGGGGCCTCAATCTGAAGCGCGATCAATACGGGATCAGCGTGGATTACGCCTATATGGAATTTGGCCGTCTGGGTTCAGTACATGTCGTGACGGTCGGATTTGACTTTGGGAACTAACGACGGGAAGGTATCCGCAGATAGACGCAGATAAAGGCGGATGAAAGGCGAAAGGCAAACCTTTCTGGATCGCCTGCCTGTGCATTGCACGCAGACAGGCGGCTAAAACCAGGCCGCTATGACGCATGCCTCGCCCCTACATCCGTGTTCATCCGTGGCTATTTTTGTTTTCACACAGGCGCCTGACGGAGTACACTTATCCGTCGGCGCCTATTTTTTATCCAAAAATGTAAATGGGAAGATCCCCTTTTATTTATGGCCCAATTACAAAGCGTTGAAACTTTAGAGACAGAGAGCCGGGTGCGTAAAACCGCTGTATTGGCTATGGTTGGCACGCTGGTATTCACATGTGCGATGTCAACCTATGTGGAACTGAGCACGCGATCCGGTCTCCTGGCAATGTCCAATCTGCCAATGACCGTATTATTGCCCTTTGTATTCTGGCTCCTGGGCAATTCCGTATTGAAGCGTTTTTGGCCCCGACTGTCCCTGTCCGCAACAGAGATGCGGATACTATTTTGCCTCTTGTGGGTCGGCGGCTTATTTGCCGGTTTTAACTGGGCAACGCAGTGGGCTGGCATGATGGCCGCACCGCGTTATTTTGCATCGCCAGAGAACCGCTGGGAAGAACTGTACTTTGACGACTTGCCCAATTGGATGCTGCCGTTAAACACTCCGGGTGTGGTCGATGGCTTCTATCAAGGAATATGGTCCGGCGTACCCTGGGGCGCGTGGTTGGGACCGATCTTCTGGGCGGGATCCATCGCCCTTGCAATCACGGCAGTCGGATTGGGATTAACCGCATTATTCCAAAAACAATGGGCGCAACACGAGCGATTGGTCTATCCCCTCGCCGAAGTCTCCCTGGAACTCACCGAAGGATTTGACCGAAAACCGGGTTGGCCTGCCTTTATGCAAAACAAAGCATTTTGGGCGGGATTTTTTATCGCAGCACTCCCCCTCTTGTGGAACATCGCAGAATACTTCATCCCCGATTTTCCCCGCATTGCAATTTTTGACCCCATGTTCGGGCGAACCGGACGCAGAGGGGCACCCCTATCCCGATATTTGCCGCCATTTGCCTTCTCCTATCGCATCCTGCCCACGCTGATGGGATTTACTTTTCTGTGCGATCTGAACATCCTGTTCAGCATCTGGTCGGTTTATCTCGTAGGGCTGGGGGCACAATACGCCATGAACCGCGTGGGGTTCACAGTGGGAATGAGCGGGCAAGAAGCCGATGCGGGCGTCATAGTAAACCTTTTCTCGAACGGGGCGATGCTGGGACTGGCTCTCTGGGCAATATGGGCAGCACGCGGGCATCTGAAACGCGTCTGGAGACAGGTTCGCAGTCCAGTTGCAGGAGAAGCCCCCGAAACAATGATCCTGTCTCCGCGTAGCACTTTGCTGGTGCTTGCAAGTGGATTGCTCTATATGGCATTCTGGCTCTATCAGTCGGGCAACAGCCCATCAACGCTGATATTGTGGATGGCGGCATTCTGGATCGGCCTTTTTGTATCCATGAAGCTCGTGGCTGCCACTGGCTTCGCCTATTTATTTCCCTTTTGGGCAGGAGGAACAACCATACTGGGCGATATGTTTGTGGGCACGCGCAATATGTCCACACCCACGCTGGTAAGCACACACATGGTCAATCACCGTTTGCTGGCAGGCTGGCGCGTACCAACGGCACTGCCCAATATAGAACGGACCATGGCGAGATCCACTAAGACAAACCGATTGATCTGGATCGGCGTCCTCCTCGGCGTGATCATCGGCGCTTCTTATACAGTCTGGCTGTGTTATACCTGGGGCGGAGCCAGCTTTCATTCCTGGGCACTGGAAGGTTCTGCACGCGAACGGTACAATATTATTGCCGGAGCGGTTGGCGATACAGACCGATCTGTTCCAGACCTGGAAAAAACAGGCGTGTATTTATTGGGCACCCTGGGCGCGCTAATATTTGCCGTACTTCAGGCGAGAATCCCCTGGTGGCCCCTCCATCCCATGGGATTGATGGTGATGTATAGCTGGTACATGCGCATTTATATTCTGGACATTTTCCTGGTATGGCTGGCCAAATTGCTGGTTTTGAAATTCGGCGGGATCTTGCTCTACCGGCGGGTGCTCCCGTGTTGTTATGGGTTAATCGTGGGATTTGTATTTGCGATAGGAATCTCATTTCTCGTAGATGTGATCTGGTTTCCCGATCAAGGACACGGGGTTCACGGGTGGTAATTAAATTTTTAAGGGGACCGGATGATCGGTTCCCTTTTTTTATTCAAAAGAATCCACAGGCGTCTGGCGGAGTACACTCATCCGTCGGCACACAACTCGCCCTGGACGTACGGACGCGCTATAACGTCATTTTCGGTTACCTGAGGCCGCATCTGGCCTGGGGAATTGCTCAGACCTCGTTCTTTCAAATGCTGGACCTGGGCGTGGGTCTGAAATACTATTTTTAAGAGGAGGTTGCAATGAGAAGACTTTCCTTATTAAGTCCTTTTCTGCTACTCCTGATCTGTCTATGTGCGGGAAATGCCTGGAGCGGTACAACGGGCAAGCTCACCGGCGTGGTATTAGATCAACGTGGGGAGCCACTTCCCGGCGCCAACGTCGTGATCAAAGAAATGCGGCGGGGCGCGAGCACAGATTCGGAAGGCAGATATTTTATTTTATCCGTAGATCCGGGCACATACCGGGTAGAAGCATCTCTGGTGGGCTATCAGTCCATCGCACAAGAAGATGTGAAGATGATTGTGGATTTTACCACAACGGTGGATTTTCGCCTGGAGGAAATGGTACTTGAAGGGGCAGAAATCGTAGTTGTGGCCGAGCGGCCCCTTGTTGAGCCGGACAAGACATCGACCAAATACGTGGTGACCTCCGAGGAGATCGAGGCATTGCCAATGGTGCGCAGTGCATCCGATTTTGCCGAGTTGCAAGGCGGTGTATCCGTAGATGGCAACTGGACGATCCGCGGTGGAGACGCGCCGGATGCCGCGGTGATTATCGACGGCGTCCGCCTGGTGAACAACGACCTCAGGGGATTTAACCGGTTTATGGGCGTGAACACCAACGCCATTGAGGAGTTGCAAGTCATCACCGGTGGGATGGAGGCGGAATACGGCAACGCACAGGCCGGGATTATCCGGATCGTGACGCGAGACGGCAGCAGCACATTGAGGGGCCTGGTAGAATACCGCAACACGCCGCCTTCTAAAAAGCACTGGGGGCCAAATATCTATGAGCACCCGACCGTACTCCAACAGGACCTGCCGGACAACGCCACAAAGCTGGACTACACCAGCACCTTAGGGCATGAAGTAGATTTGAGCCTGTCGGGACCGCTGGTGGGTGGTCTGCAATTTTTTGCCAGCACCAAGTGGGACGGCAGGGCACCGCGGTTTCCCGGGCCAACAACGCGGGTGCCGTGGAATACGCAGAACCACATGAAGTTAATCCAGCAGGTCAACCCCAATTTGAAGGTGCGCGTGGGGGGTCTGTTTGAGCGACACAAAGGCTACAACGGCGATTCCCGCGGCATTGGAAGCAGCTTCCGCAATTTGTACCTGCCCGACGATTTTGCCACAGCCGGTCACCGGTGGAACCAGGAAGACATGATTTATTTATCAGCCACGCACACGATCACTTCTCGTACGTTTTACGAAATGCGTCTTTCGCGTTCTCACAGCAGCATAGAAACGCAGAATGGCCCGACAGCTACTACAAAGTGGACCAGAAACGGTTATTTCAATATGGACCGCGCCTTTTTCCGCCCAGAGGACTCGGAGCGGATCCGGTGGAATCTGAAGGCGGACCTGTCCAGCCAGATAACGCGCTCCAACCTGATTAAAACGGGTCTGGATATTACGTATTACAACGTGTGGTGGACCTGGATTCAGCACGCCACTGAAGCGAACCGCACCATAAGGTTTATCGGCCGGGATCACAACATCGGCGAAGGGGTAAAACCCCTGGAAATAGCCCTGTACCTGCAGGACCGGATCGAATTTGAAGGCATTGTGCTCAATGCCGGCATCCGGTTGGACCGCTTCGACTTCCGCAGGAACGAACCGCATCCCTACCTGTGGGGCACCACGCCGATGTACGTGGGCCTGTTGCGCTTCCGCAATGCGCCGACCGAACCGGCCGAGCCGATGATTCGATGGAGCCCGCGCCTGGGCATCTCCCACCCGATTACCGCAAAGTCAACGCTTCGGTTTTTCTACGGCAAGTTCACCCAGCCGTTGCGATTTGACCACTGGTATCAGGAAGAGTGGGATTCCGGCACCACAGATGACCGCAATGGAGACGGCGTGGTGCAGGACTACGAATGGGGCAGTGGATATGTCAAGACACAGGGCCTGCTCCACGGGCACTCGGCATTCGCGCCTTATGAGCAGACCACGAGCTTTGAAGTCGGATTGGACTGGAACTTCGTGAGCGACTACGTGTTGAATCTGACCACGTATTACAAGAGCGCGATTGACCAGTCGCGCGCGGGCAGCCAGACCAATTATCGCGATCCATTGAAGAACGGAAAAAACATCGTGGGACCTTCCCACAGGATGGCCGGGTATTCAGAGGATAGTCGCGGGTTTGAGGTGAGCCTGAAAAAGCGGTTCTCCCACCACTTCGCCTTCCAGGTGGCATATAACGTGCAGTGGGCCACCGAAGACCAGTCGGGCTGGCGCGGTGCTTCCGCCTTCCCGGACTCGCTATTTATGGTCAGCGGTCTGTTCTGGCGACAACATACCTACGATCCGAATACCGGTATGGAGACACCCGTGCCAATGTCCGAATCCGAGATCGCGAAATTCGGCGCTCAGGCGAACAAAACCCTGCGCTCCTGGCAAGCTGGCGAAATCAGCCTCGCACCTTTCCGAAAGTCCTTCCCCGACCTGATGTACGAAGCGCCCAACGGGGGCAAGATGTGGCTCTTCATGACGCTTTCGGGTGGTCGTGAATCCAGGCCGCGCATCAACGCGGACCAGCGCGCTTTCGGCAGCATCCAGGTACTGGTATCCACCCCTGCGGACTTCGGCCCGACGCTCGGGAAGATAAAACCCCTGGGCAACTGGCGCTCCAATGTCATCTATCGCCTGGATACGGGTACGCCGTTCCAGTATTCGCCCCCCGACGGGCCTACAGTGTGGGCAAATTCCCCGCTGCGGACCCGCACGGACATGAGTCTGGAACGCAGTTTCTACATCAACCGCTATGAGGCGGTCTTTTACACGGAAATCAGCAATTTGTTCAACACCCAGGACTTGCGCAACAACAACCTGTTCGACAACAACCAGCCGCCGTTCGACTGGATGCAGTGGGGTTTGACCACACCGCGTCCGGGCAATGCGAAATTTGAGCAGTACGGAGACGAACTTGTGTTGAACCGGTATATGGGCGCCCCACGACATGTGGTGCTGGGTTTGAGGGTAAAATTCTAACGGCGACAATTTGTTGTCTCAATTAAAGGAGGTAGGACAATGCGATTCAACGCACGTCCAATATTGTGGGGCCTTGCGGTAATGCTCGCGCTAATGCTGTGCGCGCCGAGCATTGTGCAGGCCCAGAGCATGGAATATCTCAACCGGGGCAAGCTGTGGGATGGCGTGGTTGAGAACGGTGGATCCGGAATGATCTTCAACTACCAGAAGATCTACGAGCGGATCGGCCTGGCCTATCCGGGCATGCTGCAGTTGAGCGGTTCGTATGGGTCGCGGAGTACCAAATGGTACCAGTCCTCTGGTCAGGGCGTCTGGATTCTCCTGAAAGATGGGGGAACCTACGAGGTGTATTCCAGCGGCGGTCCGCGCTACAACAGCGATGGCGTTTTCCAGGTAGATTATCCCGCAGACCAGAAAGAAGAGCAGCATCAGGGCTATGACAACCAACCCCTTAGCGACGACGCCTCGCTTTTGGAAACGCACGGCTTGCCGAGTTTTGTACAGCCCAACTACTGGGTAGGCGTGGCGCCGCCGAGTGCGCGTCCCGTGAATATCCACAACTGGACCTATGGGGAATACGCGACCCCGGATAAGGACAGCTATGGCGAGCAGGTCGTAATCGCCCATTGGCGGGCAGGCGATATTCTGGGCACGCGCAAAGGCCGCGTGTGGAGCCATCCGGATTACGACGACTTCATCATATACGAGTTGACATTCGAGAACGTGGGTGACAAACCTTTGAACGACACGTACTTTGCGATGAACAACATCTTTCGGCCTGCACAGCCCGGACATATCTTCACGGGTGGCTATCCGCTCTGGTATGCCGGAACCAATACGGCTGCTTATGACGACCACTACAAATACACGGGATCGCCGGGCTATGTGGGGCCTTCAGGCGTATCTGCCGAGGCCATCGCAAAGGCTCGAATGAGCTATAGCTATGACGGGGATTATCCCCTCAGTCCACACGATGACAGGGGAGAGCCACTGGTCAAATCGCGTGAAGACCCGCGTTATCCACCGCAGATTGACCGCCCCGAAGGCACCCTGCTGTCGGCCGCGTACATTGGCTTTGCCACCATCGATGCAGATCCCACCGACGGATTTGCCCACGAGCCAGATGCAGCGTCTAAGTACGTAGCACCCAAAGTGGCAGAACAGCCCGTTTCGGTCAATTGGTACCAGGTGCGCAACCGGTCGGACTACGACGACCCGCACGAAGCGCAGCACTCAGACGAGCAGATGTACGACATGATCACGTCTCCAACGCCTTCTGACCCCACAGAAGTATCCGCATACGCCCACACCCAGGCCTGGGGACCTTATGACCTGGCACCGGGCGAGAAAGCCAAGGTGGTGACGGCTTATGTGGCTGCTCAGGCGTCTGGTCACGATAAGTACAAAGGCCAAGTCCAGCCCTACGACTGGTACTGGATGTTCGAAGGCAAAAAGGACGAAATCGATCTGGGCGAAGAAGTGCTCTTCAAACACCTGGAAAGGGCGCAAAATGCCTACGAACTGGACTACAACGTGCCCAATCAGCCGCCAGATGTGTACTTCGAGATCCGCAGCAATGCCGACGGCAACTTTACCGTTAGCTGGTCTGGCGACGTGATGGACGCGCGCGATCCCGACTACACGGGCGCTGAGGCTCAGGACATAGCTGGTTTTCGCGTCTATGTGTCGCGTCAGGCTTTCTTCGGTCCATGGGAACTCGCCGTTGAGGTAAAGACCGATCCCGTCTCGGGGCCTGTCAACCTGCCCGATGGCGTGACCTATGACAGCGCGACCAACTTCTTCTCCTGGACGGATACCGGGTCCCTGCCCGGCTTTGCCTATTGGTACATTGTGCGGGCCTTTGACAAGGGCCACGACCACTGGACAGGCGCCAATGGCAAAACCATGGCCGATCTGCCTCCCGATGTGCAGGACAATGTGCGCATGGGATTGGAAGGCGGACACAGTTCGCAAAACCAGATCAGCTATCACAACGGCGTCCGCCCCGTGGTGATTTCCAGTTCGGCATTCGACCGCATGGAAGTGCCAATTCAAGTGGTGCCCAATCCGTTCCATCTGACGGACAAGGCCGGCCACTACAAGGCATCGAAAAATATGCGGTTCACGGGGTTGCCGCGCCATGCCCGCATCAGCATCTACTCTATATCGGGCAACTTGATCGTCACCAAAATCCACAACAACGCATCGCAAGGTGAGGCTGTGTGGAACCAGAACACGATGCATTCGGGCAACGTAACCGAGCGGCTCGGCAGCGGCGTGTATTTCTGGGTGGTGGAGTCCTTAGTTCCGGGCAGTGAAGGCAAAACGCAGACCGGTACATTGATGATTATTCGATAATGAGGAGGAGGCCAGGACATGAAAAGAAATACCCTCTTAATCGGACTGATTGTGGCCCTTATGGCTGGGCTTTCGGCCCCTCCTGTATTGGCCGAAGAAGTCAAGTCCGGTTTTCGGCGCACGGCATCTACCGGCTTTGGATTCCTGCTGGTGGGGCAAAGCGCGCGAGCCACGGCGATGGGCGAAGCCTATATACCTATCGCCAACGATATCAACGCGATTTTCTGGAATCCCGCGGGGCTGGTCGCCATCGAGCGCGGGGCTTTTTCCGCTACGTACACGCGCTGGCTGGTCAACTCGAAGCTGTATTCGGGTGCCGTGTCTTACAATATTCCATTCGGGACATTGGGCGTCAGCGTCATTTCGTTTGCACCTGAGCAATTTGAAGAGACCACGATCTTTGAGCCACAGGGCACGGGAGAGATGGTCAACGGCAATGGCACGGCGCTGGGGCTCGTATTTGCCAAGCGCCTGACCAATAAATTGTCGTTTGGGCTGGAGGTGCGCTACTTGCAGCAGAACCTGCACAGAGAACAGATTACCCACATCGACTTCGGGGTATCCAGCATGTTTGCCACGGGCTTTGCCAGCAGCCGCATCGGCATGTCGCTGAAAAACTTCGGAGCAGACAAAGCCGTCGTGACCGATGACCCATTTCGGATGCCAATGGTGTTCAATTTTGGCGCTGCCATGGAAATTATCGGCAATTTGGGCGATCCGGTCTCATTGACATTATCGCTGGTAAATGCCTATAATCTGGAGGTAGAAAAAGAGCAATTCAGAATAGGCACAGAATTGTGGTTACAAAATATGCTGGCTCTGCGCGCGGGCTATAAGTTCGACAAAGGTCTCTTTGGGTTCAACAGAGATATCTATAGCTGGTCTATCGGCGCGGGAGTCAAGCAGAGCTTCGCAGGGCGAAGTCTCGCAGTTGACTTCTCGTATGCGGCCGTGGAGGAAGTCGCGTTTTCCGCGCCGCTGCGATTGACCCTTAGTGGAACATTCTGATGCGCTCATTGGCATAAAGCCCACGCATTTCTGGCGGCGGTCCAGCGAGGATAGGGCCGCCGCCTTTTTTATTAAGTCGGCTCGATATTAAAGGATCTGCCGTGGCGATTTCCGAACGCACAACTGAGGCACCAGAAACAGTTGTAGAACCCCAGGGAGTGACGCTCAGAGCCTTTATTCTGGCGATGATCACAATTGCAGGGGTGTGTATTTTCGCGACTTATTACGGGCGAAATTTGATGAAAAGTTTTTTGCCCGTAACCGCATTACTGCCCCTCGTGGTGTGGATCGGGATAAACACCGCGTTAAAACTAACAGCGCCCCGATTCGCCCTATCGCGCAGCGAAGTAGTGACCATTTTTGGGATCGTGTGGATGGTATCTACGGTACCCGCAATCGGATGGGTGGGGTATTTAATCACGGATATTTCGGCACCCGCGGCCTTTTCATCACCCGAAAACCGATTCTGGGAAGTAGCGGGTCAGTACCTGCCTCGATGGTTATTTATGGATCGGGGAAGCGAAGTGGTAGAGCGGCTATACGTGGGATTGGGGCACAGAGATGAGATTCCCTGGGCGCACTGGGTCGTCCCGCTGTTCTGGTGGTTTGTGGGGAGTCTATCTCTGGTACTGGCCGGATTTTTTGCCAGCGTACTATTCTACAAACAGTGGCTGATGCACGAGCGCCTGTCCTTTCCCCTCGCTGCCGTACCTCTGGCGCTTTTGGAAGAATCCGAGGGAAGCCGGGTTCCCGATGTATTCAAAGACTGGGTTTTCTGGGCCGGGTTTGCGTGTACAGCCGGCGTGATTTTCTGGAATATCACCGGCTATTTTGTCCTGACATTGCCCCGCATCACGATCTACGACCACTGGCTGACCACAGCGGTAGATACGGGACAGTATATTCCCACCATCTATTTGCGCATTCACCCCCTGATGATGGGTCTGGCCTATTTGTGCCCGCTGAATATATTGATGAGTTTCTGGTTTTTTTTCCTCGTCAATGCGTTTAAGATGACAGTGATGAACCGCACGGGCTTTACCATCGGGTTGCAGGGCCAGACAGCCGCGCCCGAAGAGATTTTGATGCTGGAGGCGCACGGCGCACTGGTTTTTCTCGTTCTCTGGTCAGTATGGGTGGCCCGAGATCACTTGAAAGAGACGCTACACAAGGCTTTCGGAGACCTGCGCTCACAAGACGACGGGGTGCCCGTATCCTATCGCACAGCCTGGCTGGGATTTTTAAGTGCCACAATTTTTTTCACCGGTTTTTTGCTCTCAATGGGCATCAGCCTACCCTCGGCAATGGTGCAGATGGGCCTGCTATTCGTCATCTACCTCGGCGTAACCAAATTTGCGGCAGCCACGGGCTACGTGTTCCTCGCGCCCCAGGGAGAAAAAGGGTGGCAGATTATGAAGGCCCTCTACGGGACATTAAATATTTCGAGCCGGGATTTGACGGGTTTGATAGTGGTGAGCCGAAACGCGCTCGCCGGAGCGCCAGCCCGAATGCTATCTGTGCCAGCAATTCCCCATTTTTTTAAGCTCCTGGGCAATGGGCTGCAGCGTTCCTGGGCTATCGTGGGTGTGTTGCCCGTTGCCCTCCTGGGGGCATTTGCAGTGGCCTGTGCCGCACAGCTCTATCTGTGTTACATGGAAGGCGGATTGAATCATGCCTATATGCCCGACTGGCGACACATGGTCAGGCAAGTGTCGCTGATTGAAGGGACACAGCCAGCGTATTTCGACCTGGACAAAACCATAGTGTGGTTTTTGGGTATTGCCGAGGCGGGATTATTGACGCTCTTGGGCATGCGGTACGCGGCCTGGCCAATTCACCCGTTCGGTCTGGCTTTTCCAGACAACCGATTTCGCTATGGATTTGGGATATTCATCGTATGGCTGGCCAAGTCATTGACATTGCGCTTTGGCGGGGTGAGCCTCTACCGGCGATCACTGCCATTTTGGTATGGTATTGTGGTGGGATATCTGGTGGGAGTGGGAGCTTCGACAGTAGTAGATGCGATCTGGTTTCCATTGAACCGACATTTTGTACACGGATGGTAATGGAGGTGTGTCATGGTGCGTTTTGTGTTTCTGATGATACTGATATTCTCTTCAGCAACGGCCTTTGCCACGACCGAAACAGATTCTCTAACCGCCCTGGGTGAACAGCAGATGGCGACTGGCTTATTCGAGGCAGCAGTCGAGACATTTGTCCAATTGGCCAGAGCCAAACCCGAAGATGTCGAGGTGCAAACGCAACTGGGGTATGCGTATTTGAAGGCGAAAAATTACGAAGCTGCCGAAAAGGCTTTTAAGGCAGCCAAGAAACTGGACAAGACCTTTGTCCCCGCCTATGTCGGGCTGGGGATGGCCTATGTGGAAGGACCGGCAAAGGGTTTGGAAGCCGTGTATCACTTTCGACGCGCAGTGGGCGAGGCCAAACGGGCGACCAAACTCGATCCGAATTACGCGCCAGCCTATCGACTTCTGAGCGAACTCTACGAACGGTTTCGAGAGGACCGCGAAAAGGCGATCACATACTATTTGCAATACCTCAAACTGGAGCCAGACAACCCGACGGGACTTTATCCTTTCGGGCTGGTCTGCATTCAGGCTGGGCAATACGACAAAATCGAGCGGTATATCATCCCCTATCTGAAGACCCATCCCGACGCCATCCAACTTTTACCTCTGGCTGCTCAGAGCTACTTTTTTCTCGAACATTACGAAGCAGCACTGGAACATTTTGAGCGTTATTTGCAGCACCAGGACGAGGAGGAGCGGGCGCATTATACCGATATTTTTCTCGTGGCCTCTGGAAAAGAGCGACAGGCATATCAGGCTCTGTCCGACGAAGGCGAGCGCCAGGCTTATCTAAAAGGGTTCTGGAGGCGGCGGGACCCCGATATTTTGACCGGAATCAACGAGCGGATCATTGAACACTATCGCCGTGTGTGGTACGCGCGGACGTTTTTCTCCAAATACGAGCAACCCTGGGACAAGCGTGGGGAGGTCTATATCCGCTATGGAGAACCCGATCACCGCGCCCGGTCTCTCGAGCGGCAGGTGCGTGTAAGCCCAGAGGTCGAGGCAGTGCGCACACAGATGGCGGTAGATATGTACGGCCCAGAAGCCGCGTACCTGACGTTTAGCGGTCCGGTTTTTCCGGTAAAGGTGCAGCGCGATCCCTATAGCATCAGCGTGACATTCAACGCGCCAGACGAATTGCTCGAAGCCACGCTGGCCCGTCCAGGAGGGCAAACGCCCGAATCAAATATGGACGAAGAGGACGATGTGCTGGTGACGCAGGCAGAACAGGGGGGTCTGGAGAGTCTCGAAGCCCAGGTATTTCAGGACGTACCCGGCGAATCGGAATTTGTGAACCAGCGCAACGACGCATGGCGGGTGAATCCCCGGTTCGGGTTTGAAGATTACGCGCCCGTAACACTCGACTCAGAATTTCAGGCAGTACCCTGGGAAGCATGGACCTATACCCAACTCGGACGCGGTGTGGAATTCACCTTTACCGACGAACTGTCCAGCGGCCGATTTGAATTTGCCCCAATGCCAACCACACCCACAGGAGAACGGGTCATCAGCAAAGTCGGGCGCCTGACCGAACACGCCCCAGCAGTGATGTTCGAACGGGTCCAGGACGAGACGCCCGATTATTACCGCCCGGGAATAGGCAAAGCTCCGCTGCACTTTTTTTACGACCTGGCCTCTTTTCGGGGCCCCGGCGAGCAGACCACGCTGGAAGTCTATTACGGCGTACCGCCAGGAGAAGTGAAAATCGGACAGGCGGAAGAACAGGACTATATCCGGGTACAGGCGGCATTGGCACTGGCCGACGCGGGCCATACCCATATTTACAGAGAAGCCGAGGTCTTTTTGTACGAACGCCCCCAAAACGAGGGGTTCAGCCGGGCAAAAGGCGTATTTGTGCCCGATGTATTGACCCTGAATATTCCGCCGGGAGAATACGAACTTCAGGTACAACTCAAAGATATGAATTCTGGACGGGTGGGGCTTTATAAACAGGCCGTAGATGTACGGGATTATACGTCGCAGGCACTTCAAATTAGCGATATTGAACTGGCTTATGACATCGGCGAGAAGCCGTCGAATACCCGGTTTTTGAAGGAGGACATCTGGGTCGTGCCAATGCCTTCTCGAGCGTATGCCGGATCGCAAAAGGTTTACGTCTATTTTGAACTCTACAATTTGAAACAGGACGCATTTGGGCAGACCCGCTATAAAGTGCAATATCTGGTTCGATACAACCCCAGGGCCATATCTGGCATTCTGGGTTCGGTCGCCACGGGACTGAGCGCGTTTATCAAATACCGCAAACCGCAGGTATCCGTCAGTTATGAACAGGTGGGCACAGATACGCGCACGCGCGAATACGTCGAACTGGATTTGCAGAAGGTCAAGCGCGGGGTGAATGTGCTGGAGATACAGATTACGGATCTCGTGAGCGGTGAACAAACCAGCAGAGCGGTGAGTTTTCAATATGGAAAACAGAGCGAGGAGGATAAACAGAAAATTGCACAGGAGTGATTGTACTGAGGTGGTTGGGCACCCAAGGGCACGGGATTCACGGGTGGTAATTGCTGTACTACAGCTTGACACAATCTAACCTCAGCCGAAACCCCAAGGCGGAAATAATAGCCATCAGATTGTCGAGCTTTGGTTTGCTGCGACTTGAAAGCACGCGATAGAGATGTTCGCGGTTCAATCCGGCGCGTTCTGCCAACGCACCAACCCCACCTTGTGCCTGGGCGACATCGCGCAAGGCCAATAACAGCCCATCCGTCTCCCCACTTGCTTCACACTCATCCAGTGCCACTTCCAGATAAGCCCGAGCATCTTCGGGATCTTTAAGAGCTTCTATCAGCCCTTCTTCATAACTGACCGTGTGTTTCAAAACCTGTTTTTTAGTCATTTTTAGAATGTAGCGTACACGCTACAAAAAATAAACGAAAAAAATGAACGGGACTCAATGGTTCAAGCCCCGTTCACACTGACTGGATCCTATTTTAATGCAAGTGACGGAAACGAAGATCCCTGAAAGCTGTTTTGCATTCCCATACATTCAGCGCAATCGGTCCCGATTGATAGCTGAAATCCGTCACCTGATTGATCAGCTTGCCATCAATATATGAAGTAAGAGATGCGCCTCGGGCGGCGATTTGCACATCGTATTCCTGTCCATGCTCAATGGGATAGTTGACCACACTGAGCTTGGTTAGCCCCTCAGGCGTAACTTTGCTAATGGCGACAGCCTGCCAGCCCAATAAGAAATCCAACAAATACCAGCACCGTTCGTCTTCGGACATCCGGAAGAAAACCTGAGCATTGCCGCCTGAAATGGGCGTGATGAGAAGAGACAGTTCATAACTTCCCCAGGAAGAGTCACCTATAATAAGCGGAGAACTGTAATCACTTGAGGGGTCTGCTTCACCCACGATACCATCATCCGTACGCGTCCAAACGCGATGCAAAGACGCTTCGGTATGTCCCTTTGCGGGTCGCCAATCTGCCAATCCATCGCCCTGGATCAATTTCTCCCAGTGGATAACCCCTCTCATTCCACCAATGACTCTGCGCCCGTAATCTTCCTGATTTTCCTGATCTACAAGTGTTCCATTTCCCATGACTAAAAGCCTCCTTTTTAGTTGTTTCCGCGATCTATGTAACCGACTTTTGACAGTACCCACTGGAATACCAAGGATACTGGCAATCTGATCCTGACGTAATCCGACCAGATAAAACAGCGTAGTAACCATCCGATCCGCTGGGGCGAGCAATGCAAAAGCCCGCTTCAGAGCAGATGCGTACTGCGGCTCCACCGTTTTTTCAGGATGCACAAACTCGAGCTGTTGATATTCCTGCACCCTTGATAATCCCCGCGCCTCAAGGGTTCGCTTTCTCACCCATTTGAGAGCCACATTGCGCGCAATGGTATAAAGCCAGGATGAGAATTTGCCAACATCATCGAGTTGGTTGAGATTCCGATAGGCAAGAATAAATGTCTCTTGCGTGGCATCTTCGGTATCATCAGCATCTTGCAGCACAGCCCATATAACTCCAAACACCAGAGATCGGTGCTGGTTAATCAGATCGGCAAATGCCCGCTCATCGCCACCACAGGCTTTATCAACCAGGGTCTTATCGCCTGATAATGAATCATTCATCAGAGTACTCCGATACGCGCGTTCATACAATAGATTCAGTTTTTGACAGAAGGTTCACGAATTTTTCACAACTAACGTTTCTCTACGATCAAGTGTTCATTTTCGGACACCACTGTATCAAAATCGGACACTTTATAAGACCCTAATTTCAGGTAATTTTCGTAACCTATTGTTATATCAATATTTGACTTTTCTGGCATAATTTTTGCTTCATAATTGTATAACCCATAGTACTTACCTCTCAATAGAGACGGAGGCCCGATATGCTCTGGAATTACCTCACCGTTGGATTCAGAAATCTGCGTCGGCACGCCTTCTATTCAACCCTGAATATCCTGGGATTGGCTGTGGGTATTGCGTGCATGTTATTGGCGGTATTGTATGTGGGTTATCAGTTTCGCTTTGACCAGCACCACGAAAAGAGCGACCGCATTTACAGAGTCATCCGAAAAATCAAGGATGTCAGCGGCGAGCGCTACGACCTGGGGACAAAGCCCGTCGCCCCTCATCTGCGCGGTAAATTTCCCGAAGTTGAGGCAGTGACCCGAATGCTCGTCAGGGGTATGTGGGCATCGAACGAAGACCGCGGTTTCAATACGCGCGTGTGCATAACCGATGCGGAAATGTTCGATATCTTTACACTACCGATGGTAGTCGGCGATCCCAAAACCGGACTAAACGATCCCCATACCGCGTTTCTCTCTCAGACATTGGCTCACAAGCTATTCGGCGATGAAGCCCCGATAGGCAAAACCGTCAACATTCACTACAAATGGTTTAAGGGCGACTTCACAGTTACCGGTATCCTGCAAGATCAACCCAGGACATCAAATGACAAGCTACAGTTCGATTTTCTCACCACCACATATCCACAACCATCGGAACAATATCCGGAAAACGGATGGCGACGACTCGTATGGGACGAATGGCCTTCAAATTGGTTCATCGGACCGTTGCGGACTTATGTGCTGTTGCGTCAGGGAGCCGATATTGCTGAACTGGAGAAAAAACTACACGCTTTTGCTGCCGACCACCAGATTGACGGTCCTGAACGCTATGACTTCTACTTGCAACCGTTCGACCGCATCCACCTGTACTCAATGCAAGATTACGGCACAGCAGAGATCAACGCCGGGGACATCACGCGCTGCTATACGCTGCTATTCATTGGACTACTCGTACTGTTGATCGCCTGCATCAATTATATCAACCTGATAACGGCGCGGTCAGCCAGTCGGCTGCGCGAAGTTGGCATGCGCAAGGTCGTGGGTGCAACGCGGTTGCAGTTGATGGGTCAATTTTTGGGCGAGTCCCTGTTCATCGTCTTATTGGCAGGTGTGCTGGCCGTGTTATTTGCCTCCGATGCACTGCCCTTTTTCAATGAATTCATGGACGTTGATCTGCATTTGATTGACGCGGGTACAGTATTCGTCCTGGCGCTCTCGTTATGCGTATTACTGGGCACAGGCCTGCTCGCCGGGAGCTATCCGGCATTTGTCTTATCGGCATTCGAGCCTGTTCGCGCGTTAAAAGGCACGCTACAATCTCGACACATGAGGTTGAATCAACTGATGGTTGTGCTGCAGTTCGGCATATCTGTGGTCTTGATCATCACGACGCTGGTGGTGTATAGTCAGCTTACATTCGTGCGTACCAAAGAACTGGGATTTGAAAAGGAACACATTGTCATGATGCCGTTCTTTTTGAAAGACCGCGGACTGCGGCCAAAGGCGGGAGCCATCGTCAATGAATTTCGCGCACAACCGGGTGTGTTGAAAGCATCGGCATTTCACACACCGCCTGGGCGAATCGCTGTGGATAGACGCATTCTGCGCGCCGAAGGGCATGGCGATGCGACATTCAAGCTGTACTGGAACGGCATTGATGACAACTATCTCGATCTGTTCGGATTGTCCATTGTATCGGGCAGGAGCCTGATTGGTATGCCTAACTTTCGCAGAATCGACGAAAACAAATGGGAAGGTTCTGCATTGATCAATGAGACAGCCGCACGGGAACTCGGATGGGACAATCCCGTGGGCAAGTCTTTTTTTTCTTCTGGTGGTCGGATTCAGACCCGGGTAATCGGCTTAGTCAAGGATTACCACAACCAGTCGCTGCACCACGGCATTGCACCCCTGATATTGGAAAACTCCCCCAGTTTGCATTGGGTCGCCGTGCGCCTGGCACCCGGCGATCTGAAGGCGCAACTCACCGCGCTGGAAAGCGTGTGGAAGCAGTTTTTGCCGGGCCGACCTTTTGAGTATCAATTCTTCGACGAAGTACTCGACGGGTATTACCGATCAGAGATAACACTGCAAAAAGTGTGCAGCGTTTTTGCCGCGCTGTCCATCTTCATCAGTTGTTTGGGAATGCTCGGATTGATCGCATTTGCCACACAACAGCGCACCAAAGAGATCGGCATTCGCAAGGTACTCGGTGCTTCGGAGGGCAAAATCATTCTGTTGCTGACCCGCAATTTTCTGTGGCTAACTGTCATAGCCAACGTAATCGGATGGCCGGTGGCGTATTTTCTCATGTCCTCCTGGCTCAATGATTTCGCCTACCGCATCGAACTGGGGCCACTCATGTTCATTGCAACAGGGCTATTGACGCTGGGGATTGTACTTGTAACCGTATGCGGACAAGCCTGGCGTGCGGCCTGTGCCAATCCGGTTGACGCGCTGCGGGATGAGTAAACGACTCAGGAATTCGCTTAAAAAAAAGAATGAACACCAATGAACAGTACTGAGTCCTCCAAAGGAGACATTACGATGTTTCGCAATTATATCCTCATAGCAGTTCGAAACTTGCTCAAGTATAAATTTTATTCCGCTATAAACATCATTGGACTTGGAATAGGTATCGCCTCTGTAATCTTGATCATGCTATTTATTAAGGATCAATATAGCTATGATGTCCAACATGAGGATCGGGACCGAATTTATCGTGTGATTCGAGCATATAAGTCTGAAAATGGGGAAAAAGTATATGATTGGAGATTGTCTGGTGCGGCAGGCCCTGCACTGGTTCAAGATCTTCCCGAAGTTGAGGCAGCCGTTCGCATTATGATACGTCGTGAATGGATTCAACACGAGGATAAGATTTTTAATCAAGCCTTTTGCCTCGCCGATCCCAATTTCCTGGATATTTTCACGTTTCCTCTTATTCGCGGAGATAAAACAGCGTTATTACAACCGAACTCGGTTTTGATAACCGAATCAGCCGCAAAAAAGTTTTTTGGCGAAAAAGACCCAATCGGAAAAGTGATCAATGTAGGAGAAGGTTACGTCAAGGGGGATTACACGATTGCTGGTATCATGCGCGATGTCTCAAGCACATTGCAATTTGATTTTCTTTCAGCCTCAGTTCATCCAGAATTTACCACCTGGCATGAATGGCGGCCCAGAGCCAGATGGCGTGCATTTTCCATTTATGTGCTATTGAAAAAGAACATTTCTCCAGCCTCTCTCGAATCTAAATTTCCCGCATTTATTGAACGCTATATGGGGCGAGAGATTGCCGTAAACATGGCGTATTTTTTACAACCTTTAGAGGAAGTTTATCTTTATTCCAAACGGGATTACGATCTCAGGCATACGTATGCATCGGAGGGTAAGATACCCCAGGGTAACATCACACAGGTCAACACGGTATTTTTTGCAGCAATTTTTATTTTGCTTATTGCCTGTATCAACTTCACAAATTTGGCAACTGCACGATCTGCAAATAGAGCCAGGGAAGTTGGCCTTCGGAAAGTCGTTGGTGCCAGTCGAAAAAATTTGATATGTCAGTTCATAGGAGAATCATCCTTATTGGCAGTTATAAGTTTAGTGATCGGCATTAGCATCGTAGAACTCGCACTGCCAATATTGAATACCTATGCGGGAACCAATCTCTCCCTGGATTTCAGCAGCGGTTTAATACTGGAATTTCTGGGATTGGCGCTATTGGTCAGCCTTATAGGAGGATTCTATCCGGCGTTTTATTTATCACACTTTCGACCTATAGAAACACTGAGGGGAAGGCTTAATACAGGATCTCGAGGTAAGGTGCTACGGCAAGGCCTCATCATATTTCAATTTGGGATATCAATCGTCTTGATTGTTGTGACATTTATTGTGCTCGAACAGGTACGCTATATCCAAAATAAGAACCTTGGCTTCGTCAAAGATCAGGTAATCGCAATGCCGATCTTCTGGGAACATCGCAAATCACCAGATGGAATGAGCGATTCCCTGAATACAAGATATAATGTTGTAAAACAAGCATTTTTACAACATCCGAACATTACCAGAGCCACCATATCGCGTTTTAAGCACGGAATAGATGCGCCTCTTAATTCCTTCAATGCTTATCAGGGTGAACAAAACGAGCGGTGGATGCAAATAAACGAGGTTGATGAAGACTTTATTCCGTTTTTTGACATTGAATTGATTGCTGGCCGAAATTTTTCAAAAAATGCTGTAAGTAACTTTTTTACAGGGGAACAGGAATATATCCTCAATGAGGCAGCTATTAAGGCACTGGGATGGACAGAGCCGATAGGCAAAAGATTTGGATTTAAAGGGCAGGAATCAGGCGTCGTTGTAGGCGTTGTAAAAAACTATCACACGCAATCTTTGTATGAATCTATTGAACCTGTGGTATTATGTCCCAGTAATTATGTGGCTAAAATACTCTACCTTAGAGTCTCACCTGAATACTTCGACGAAACAGTAGCATTTATGAAGCAAACTTGGGAACAATTTCTACCTTCTCGTCCCTTCAGCTATACTTTCTTGGATGATGATTTAATGCAGCAATATGAAAATGAACGCCAATTGGGCAAAGCTATTGGTGTGTTCTCTATGCTGTCTATCTTTATAGCTTGCCTGGGGCTTTTGGGCCTTGTTTCATTTATGACCGAACAGAGGAGAAAGGAAGTAGGGATCCGGAAGGTACTGGGTGCGTCAGAAACCAATATCATCACGTTAATGCTTACAGAGTCTTTTAAGCTTTTTCTAATTGCCTACCTGTTGGCAGGACCTATCTCTTATATGGCTATCACGAACTGGCTACAGGGATTCGCATATCGCATTGACATGACAATATTTCCTTTCTTAGTAGGCGGAATATGTGCATTTACCATATCTATATTTTCTGTGATACCCCAGGTATTGAAAGCGGCTCATATTAATCCTGTGGAGGCATTAAAACATTAAATAACCAACGCTTCAAGATGGGGGGCAAAATGGTTTTGAGTTATCTCCGCACATCTTTCCGCAATCTTTTTCGGCACCGCCTTTACACGCTCGTCAACATCTTTGGCCTTGCCGTGGGAATGGCGGCTTGTATCCTCGTCGGTCTGTTCTTGCAGCACGAGTTCAGCTATGACGCTTATCATCGGGACATAGACCGCATTCATCGCGTAATGCGACTTGTACACCCATCAGGTGGCGGCCTTCCATACTATCCACTCGGCACTCAGGACCAGGCTGGTCCCACACTGATCGATGAATTACCCGAAATTGAGGATATGACCCACTTCATCACGCGCCCCATGTGGGCTGGCCTTGAAGACCGCGGCTTTGATGTGCGCGGTACTGTGGCCGATCCCAATTTCCTGCGCTTTTTCACCTTTCCATTAATTGACGGAAGCCAGCCACCCGAATTAAAACCTGGCTCCGTCTATATTACCGAAAGTTTTGCACAAAAGCTCTTTGGCACCACAGACGTTATTGGTCAAACGCTCAAAATTTACTACAAGTGGGTGGAAGGCGACTTCTACATCGGCGGTATTCTCCGCGACCAGCCGGCTGCCACATCGGGTGAGTTTGTGTTTGACCTGTTAATCACTTATGAAGGAACCTCTAGCCCCGCAAGTCCACCATGGAGAAGGCAGTGGAATCCCGGAACAAGATTGCTCGTTCTGAAAACCTTTGTTCGGCTCGCGCCTGATGCTTCCCTATCATCTATTCGCCCCAAGCTCCATGATTTTGCACGCCGTCATCTGGGCAATGGCGCAGACCCGCGTGACACCTATGACCTTCTGCCTTTGCGTCGTCAGCATTTGCATGCCCGACGCGATTTTCAATTGCAGATGAGTGGATTGGACCGGCAGGCTGGTCTTGTTTTGGGAGACATCAACCGCTGCTATACTTTTGGCCTTGTAGGAGCAATCATTTTGGCACTGGCATGTGTCAACTTCATAAACCTCTCCACAGCACGGGGAGCGAACCGCGCTCTGGAAGTTGGTGTGCGCAAGGCCGTGGGATCCACACGCGCCCAGCTTGTCGTCCAGTTTCTCGGAGAGACAATTCTCCTTGCTGGGATATCGGCTATTTTGGCACTCGCCATTGTCGAGCTCACCCTTCCCACAGTCAACAACCTGCTAATTTCTTCTTTACAAATAAACACCTGGTCCGTCGTCGGTACTGCATTGCTCGCACTTTTTGTCGGTCTAACTGCGGGTGTCTATCCAGCAATGTTCTTATCATCTTTTGCTGCAGTGCAAGTTCTAAAAGGATCAGGACAGAAGATCGGCGGGCGATCCCAACTCCGGCGAAGTCTGGTAACTTTCCAATTTGCCATTTCGGTAGCCCTCGTCATTGGTACGCTCGTTGCCTGGCAGCAAACAAACTATATCCGCACACGCGACCTCGGGTTTGCAAAAGAGGGCTTAATTACAATGCCTCTATTTAAAGAAGATCGACGCTTGCGCGAGCACTTTGAAAGTATTCGAGACCGTTTTGAGACAGGTCCCGATGTTCTGGACGCAACTGTTTCCCTGTTTCCGCCCGGTTCTGAAAATAATACTGATCTCTCGTTGATCAGACGGCTGGACTACGCAGATTCCGTGAATGTTCACTACCTGCCGGTGGATCACAAATTTACCGAAGTCTATGACATCTCCATCCTCGAAGGTAGGCCGTTGGCCCTAACTGACAAAGACCAATTAAACTTACTCCTGAACGAAACAGCCGCTCAGGCACTGGGTGACGCAAAACCGGGTACCATCCTGCGCGTTTGGGGTAGGGATTGCACTGTCGTCGGTATTTTCAAAGACTTTCACAACAGCAGTCTGCACAATCCCGTGCGCCCCCTGATGCTTGTATATCGACCCTGGTACGATTATGTCACCGTCAAAGTGCGTATGGACAACCTGCCCAAAACACTGGATTTTCTCGCATCAGTCTGGAAGGATTTTGTACCAGCTCACGCCTTCAAATTCCTCTTTGTCGATGATTTCTTAAACAACTTCTACCGCGGCGAGATGCGTACTCAGAAAGCCTTCACCTATCTTTCGGGCCTGGCCATTTTTGTCGCCTGTCTGGGTCTTTTGGGCCTGATTGCCTATACCACAGAAGTTCGCACCAAAGAAATCGGCGTTCGCAAAGTCCTTGGAGCATCGTCTGGCAATATTCTAATTCTTCTATTGAAGGAATTTGCAGTACTCATCATCATCGCAAGTTTGCTGGCCTGGCCTGCCGCATATCTCTTCACCCGTTCCTATCTCGACCGCTTTGCCTACCGAATCGATCTGGATCCGAGCGTATTTCTCGCTGGCAGCCTGCTGGTGCTGTTGATCGCATTCTGCACCATCAGCTTGCAGGCCATCCGCGCTGCACGCGCCAATCCAGTTGATGCGCTACGCTATGAGTGAAAGGAGGATGTGATGTTCAAGAACTATTTCACAACTGCGTTACGTAATTTCTTGCGACAGAAAACATATTCGTTTATCAACGTGGCGGGACTTTCTGTAGGGCTGGCCTGTAGTTTTTTGATCTTTATGTGGGCAAAGCATGAGATTACGTATGACCGATTTCATGAACAGGGCACGCAGATTTATCGGGTGATGCGCAATTATTCTGCAAATGACAAAATCTATACGTGGTCTGCTATTCCCATGCCACTGGCCAAAGTGTTAGTAGAAGAATACCCAGAGATTACCCACAATATTTTAATAACTCGGCAAAGACATCTCTTATCTAAAGGCGATGAATTATTTCGAGAATCTGGTATATATGCCAGTCCTTCTTTTTTTAATGTTTTTACATTTCCACTTTTACAAGGTGATGCTCGAACGATATTGACAGAACCCAATGCCATTGCGATTTCAGAAAAATTGGCTGGTAAATATTTTGGACCAGATTGGGCGCGTCAATCGATTCTCGGACAAAGTTTGACGGTTGATCATCGCAAAAAATTTACCATTAAAGCGGTGTTTAGAGATGTACCGGGCAATTCCTCTCTGCGTTTTGAATTCGTGCTTCCAATAGAAGATTATATCGCCGAAAACAAGTGGCTTGAGCATTGGGGCAATAGCAGTTTGCGACTTTATGTGAAACTGCGAGAGGATGCTGTCCTGGAAGATGTAAACGCAAAGATCGAGCGTGTTCTCTTAGATCATTACAAAGGGACAACTGCCACGATTTTTTTGCAGCCCTTGTTGAATATGCACCTGTATTCTGAGTTTAAAAATGGCAAGTCAGTTGGAGGGCGTATTGAGTATGTGCAGATGTTTACATTTATTGCGCTGTTTATTTTGTGCATTGCCTGTATTAATTTTATGAATTTGGCTACGGCGAGATCTACTCAGCGCGCACGAGAGATTGGCGTTCGTAAAACCGTAGGAGCCAGTAAGCGAGAACTCATAGGTCAATTTATGGGCGAGTCGATGTTGATAACGGTTTTTGCCTCAATTTTGGCTTTGGGTTTGGTTGAAATTTTCTTGCCCACATTTAATAGTCTGACAGACCAAGAACTTGTACTTGATTGGTTGGATATACACATTTTGCCAGTTTTTTCAGGTATTACATTAGTAACAGGTCTAATCTCAGGGAGCTATCCGGCGTTTTATTTGTCGGGTTTTAACCCAATCGGCGTATTGCGAGGTTCGTCGAAATCGGGATCGGGTGCTGTTTTTCTACGCCGAAGCCTTGTGATTTTTCAGTTTGTATTGGCAACTTTGATGATTATTGGCACACTGACGATTTATGAGCAAATAAATTATATCCTCAGCAAAAATCTGGGACTGGACCGTAAGAATGTGGTGTCTGTTGGTTTGGAAGGGCCAATAAAGCAACAATTGGAAACCGTTAAGCAAGAACTTCTGCGCCAACCCGGCATTCAAAGCGTGGCGGCATCCAGTCAAAATCCACTATCCGTTAGCCATTCAACGAGCGATCCCAAATGGAATGGGAAAGACCCAGATTCTCAAATTGTATTTCACATTATCAACGCCGATTTTGATTTTGTTGAAACTATGAAAATGAAAGTGGTACACGGCAGAGCGTTTTCTGAGGCGATTGCAACCGATTCCTCAAATTATGTTGTAAACGAACAAATGGCACATGTGATGGGAATAGACAATCCGATTGGCGAAACGCTAAAATTTTGGGGAGATGAAGGTGAGATAATTGGCGTGGTTGAAGATTTTCATTTTCGTCCGATACATACGTCAATTGAGCCGCTGATTATTCGTATTGATCCAACCTCTTGCAACAAGTTTTATATACGCACCAGGGCAGGGCAAACAGCCGAGGCATTGTCAAATTTGGAAAGGGTTTTCAAAAAATTCAATCCCAACTATCCACTTGCATATCGATTTATGGATGAGGACTTTGAGCGAATGTATCGCAGAGAAAAGATGCTGGGACAATTGACCACCACTTTTGCTGCTTTGGCAATTTTTATCTCCTGTTTGGGGTTGTTTGGTTTGGCGTCTTTTACCGCGGAACAGCGCACCAAAGAGATTGGAATTAGAAAGATATTGGGTGCTTCCGTTACCAACTTGATTTTATTGCTTTCCAGAGAGTTTATCAAGTTGGTGGTGATTGCGTTTGTATTGGCCATACCTTTAGCCTATTACTTTATGACAGTGTGGTTGAACGCATTTGCCTATCGCATCAATATAGGGTTAGAAGTCTTTGTTTTCGCAGGTGGGGCATCATTTATTATTGCCTGGTTGACTGTGAGTTATCAAGCACTCAAAGTGGCCTCTGCCAATCCTGTCGATGCCCTACGCAATGAATGAAATCTGCCTCTGTTCAACCGCTGTCGCGGATTAAACTGGCCTCTTCTCAAAACGCAAAAGGTTTGGAGGAGAGGCCAAAAATTTGAGTCATTGGGCAATTTCAGGTGTATGGACAGATATAAAATTCGAAAATGTTAAAGGAGAAAAACCAGTGCCAAATTTTGGAGCCAGTGCAGTAGTTGTCTCAGATGGGCAAGTTCTGCTCATTAAGCGGAGGGATGTCGAGGTCTGGGCATTGCCCGGTGGTGCAATTGATTCAGGGGAATCGACAGCACAAGCAGCAGTACGCGAAGTCAAAGAGGAGACGGGAATCGACATCGACCTTGTGCGCCTGGTTGGTATATACTCAAGTCCAAACTGGCGCTCAGGCGGCGATCATGCGATCGTTTATGCGGCCATTCCGAAGAATGACAAGCCATTAGCTCAAGCGAACGAGGTTTTAGATGTTGGCTATTTCAGTCCGGATCAGTTGCCCGAACCGTTTACATGGTGGCATCATCGAAGAATCGCCGATGCCATGCGTGGGGTCACAGGCGTTTCTTGCGTACAGGACAGAGTATGGACACTGGATCCAAACCTGAGTCGTCGAGAGATATACGACATGTTGACCCGTTCAGGTTTATCGCCCAGTGACTTCTATGAACAGTATTTCACTGAAATAGGACAGATCGGTGAGAGAATCGACGTTGATGGCGTTTCAATTGGGTAATCAGACATGTTCGAGGAAGGAAGAAATAAAACAAATGGCTTCGAGATCTGACCAATACGCTCCCGATCCAAATATCCTTATCTGGTAAGTCCATAAGCCCCAACAGCTTTAGCGTTGGGAAGCAGACGCGAGTTAGTGAGCGTTGTTTTGCAAGGGCTTCCGATTCTATGGGGTGGTGCTTTTTACTGGTGGTATATCGCACAAGGCAATATGGGCGGTGTATCACAAAGACTCATCCGACAGTATTACTTGACTAAGATATTGTTTTTATGTATATTTATAGTGTCATACAGATTAAGCATAATGCCTTTTTTGGGCTATTTCTCAAGCCTCAGAGGACAGAGAGCTTTATGCATCTGTGTGACAACCGCTGGGGCTTTCTTTACTGCGTGGTTAGCCAATGTATGTGACCTACAAATATAAACTGTATAGCCGATGTGACCGCAATAAGTATCTCCATCGCGAGATTGACGCCTTTGCTGGTGTGTATAATCATTTCATCGCCTTGCACAAGCGATACTATCGGCGATTTAAGAAGTATCCAGGCAAGTACACACTGATAAAGCACCTGACAAAGCTGAAAAAGACCGTGCGATATTCTGCCTGGTGTCTCTTGCCATCCCAGGCATTGCAGAATGTGATCGAGCGCATAGACTTTGGGTATCAAAAATTCTTTGCCAAACAGAATAAGCGACCCCCCAAGTTCCGCTCTCAATACAGGTATCAGTCCTATACCTTGAAGCAAGCAGGTTATGAATTTCTTGATGGTAACAAAATCCGAATCAACTTTGGCATACGTGGCAAAACCAAGCGCGTCTTCAGATATCACAAAAGCAGAACATTTGATGTCGAAAGTGTCCAGACCGTTACGATCATTCGTGACCGTGTAGGCGATTTGTGGCTGTGTGTTGCTGTTAGGGCAGAACGTTTCAAGCTGGACATTGCCCAGACTGGTCAAACCGCAGGCTTTGACTTTGGCTTGAAAACATACTTGACAGCAAGTGACGGGACACAGATACAATCGCCATTGTTCTTCAATCGCAATTTAAGAAGGGTCAAAAAGGCCAATCGCAATCTTTCCGGCAAGAAGAAGGGGAGCAACAACCGTCATAGAGCAAGAGTAAATCTTGCCAGAGTGCATAGGCGCGTGGCTAATCAGCGCAGGGACTATCACTGGCAACTTGCCTATCAACTGTGCAAAGAATATGACGTAATGTGCTTTGAAAAACTCAATATCAAAGCCATGAAACAGTTGTGGGGAAGAAAAATTAGTGATCTGGGATTCTCAGACTTTTTGACTATTCTCAAGTATGTCGCAAAAAAGACAGGCAAGCATGTTATTCAAATCAAACAGGGGTTGCCATCGTCAAAGACTTGCTCTGCTTGCAACAATGTAAAAGAGAATCTTGAATTGCGAGAAAGAACATTCGTGTGTTGCGAATGTGGTCATAAAATAGATAGAGACCTCAACGCAGCGATAAATATTCACAGGTGGGGACGTCCACCTTTGGAGGAGGCAGCCTAAGACGTGGCTTGCACAGCACGCAACTGCCGTTGATACCACAATCCTTTGCTGAACAGGGGGTAGAATCCATAAGCTTCAGCTTTGGGAGTACGTCAATATTGACTATTTTATGGGAAATAGCCGTATTGCGCCGCAAACATCAAGAGGTCTATCATGAAAATCACGATGGATATTCCCGATGATCTGGCCGCGCGGTTGCGCGATAGAGAAGATCACGCCGAAATTATAGAACTTGGACTTCGCAAAATTGATGCAAATACGCATTCGACCTTTGAAGATGCTTCGGAGATATTAGAAAAGCTGATCGCCTTTCCTTCTGCCGAAGAAATTATAAAGCTTCGACCATCAGATAGATTACAAAAACGGATTGATGATCTCCTTGAAAAAAATCGCACTGAAGGATTGCAACCAGAAGAAGAAAGAGAGTGGGCGCAATATGAATACCTGGAACATCTGGTTCGCTTAGCCAAAGCCAATGCTGCCTTAAAGCTCAAATCCAAATGAGTTCTTATATTTCTACCAACTTGCGTAGCCAAGTCATTGAACGCGCGAACGAACTGTGCGAATACTGTCGCATTCCACAATCATTTTCATTTTCCACACACGAAATTGATCACATCATTGCCCAGAAACACGGTGGGCAAACCATCTCGGAAAACCTTGCGCTTTCATGTTCATTATGCAATAAATACAAGGGAAGCGACATAGCGTCTATTGATCCACAAACAGAGATTATCACCTCGCTGTTCAATCCTCGCCAGGATGTTTGGGATGATCATTTCGAATTACAGGTATCTGGAAATATTCATCCGCTAACACCAAAAGGTCGCGCAACAGCTCGCCTGCTCCAATTCAATCAATCCTTTCGCATTGCAGAACGAAGACTCCTCATTCTATCAAGGGTTTAATAACCTTTTCTGCGGTGGCCAGGAAACCCTGAGTACTTTCCCCCTTAAAAATTATGCGTGATATACATCCCAACACAAGAGTAATTCTCATCGGAGGTTCATCCCATAGCGGGAAGTCGGCACTATCCGAGTCGATAGCTACAAACCTGGGATGGAACCGAATCTCCACAGACACACTTGCCCGGCATCCTGGCCGACCGTGGAGACCTGAGCCAGAAAAAGTACCCGACCATGTGGCGGAACACTATCTCTCTCTATCAGTTGACGAACTGATCGTGGATGTGCTCCATCACTACAGGGTCAATGTATGGCCAAAAGTTGAAGAAATTGTCGCATCTCACATCCACGATCCTTCAAGCAATGGACTAATCATAGAAGGATCAGCACTATGGCCCGAACTTATAGCGACCCTGAACTTCGACAATATTGCTGCATTATGGCTTACAGCGAGTGAAGAAGTTTTTCGGCAGAGGATCCGCGATGAAAGCCTGTATCATTCGAAGTCTCTTCGGGAACGAAGGATGATCGATAAGTTTCTGGAACGCACGCTCGTCTATAACGCACAGATGATTGAGGTTGCCAACCAGCATGGGTTCATTCTCGTAGATGTTCAACAATCTAATGTAGAGAAACTCACCAAAAGGTGTCTATCGATACTCAGAAGGTAGGTCTAAGCGAAAGTAAACGACTATCCGCTTTGTAGTTTGGGCATTGGACGTTACGCTTATTATTCTTCTACGAGACGCAAAGCTTCTGCTTTTAATGCAGCACTGATATAGAACCCTGTATCATCCAGATTTTGAAGTACAGGCTTGACGGTGGACAGGATGCCTCGTTGCTTGGCGAGAATCAAAATACCTACTGTTCCTATAACCCTGAGTCCCATATCTTGACCCACACGACGCGCCTGTCGATCATCCAGGATAATTCGACACTTCTGCTCTTGGGACAGGGCAATAGCCTCTGCTTCGCCATCATCAATCATCATTTTTAGTGCAGCAGCCAACGCCCGGTCAGAAAGTCTTTCTACCTTCAGCCATGGTAAGGAGATTCCAAATTCTTGTGCCACAGCCGGTGGTATTAATACAGGCTCAAAAAGGGCTGGCAGAATCTCGATTTGACCGATGCGTTCAAGCGCAATTAAGCAGGTACTATCCGCTACGACGCGTTCACTCACTGATTGATCTCTTGCTGCAACTCTTCAGGAGGATAATCAAAGACAGGAACCTCGTAGTGCCCAAGAATCTCCATAAAGGCGCGTTTGGAGTGTCCAGCAATTTTCGCTGCCTGACCAAGCGACACTTTGCCAACTTCGTAGAGTTTTATGGCAAGAAAAGTTTTTGCCTCATCTCCGGAAAGACTCGAAGGAAGCTCGACTTTTAGATTAACTGCACCCATGAAAAATATCCTCAGGTTTTATGGAAGTTACAAAACATAATACGGCCCATATCTATCGCTGATTGGAAATATAAGAGACTTTTTATTAAAACGCAAAAGGTTCGGGGGAGAGGCCAAAAAATTTGAATCATTGGACAATTTCAGGTGTATGCAATAGATAGAAGACTCGAAAATATTAAAGGAGAAAAAATCAGTGCCAAATTTTGGAGCCAGTGCAGTCATTGTCTCAGACGGACAGATCCTGCTCATTAAGCGGAGGGATGTCGAGGTCTGGGCATTACCTGGTGGTGCAATCGATTCGGGTGAATCGACAGCGCAAGCGGCGATACGCGAAGTCAAAGAAGAGACGGGAATCGACATCGACCTTGTGCGCATGGTTGGTATATACTCAAGCCCAAACTGGCGATCAGGCGGTGATCATGCGATCGTTTACGCGGCCATTCCGAAGAATGACAAACCAGTAGCTCAAGCGAAAGAGGTTTTAGATGTCGGCTATTTCAGCTACAATCAGGTCAAGCACCTTTCAAAATTGATCCTCTTCAATGAAGGAGACCGACATGTCTCATCCCATATATCGCGTGGTATTTTTTGAAATACGGTCACCCTATACGCTTCGCATTTGCTTTGACGATAATACGGAACAGATTATTGATTTCCAAGCCATATTGGAAGGTGAATTATTTGGGCCTCTTCGGGATTTATCCTTATTCAATCAAGTTCGGATCGATCCAGAGGTCCATACTCTGGTGTGGCCAAATGGGGCTGATTTTGATCCAGCCACTTTACATGATTGGCCTGAGCATCTTCCTGAACTTAAGCGCATGAGCGAGCGCTGGTCTCTCGTTGAGACGGAGGACTAACGCAGAGGTAACTCCAATGTGCTTATGAATAAAAATACGAGTTCCCGCTGAATAGACTATTTAGCGGGAATCTTTTATTATTGAGAGACTTATCTACTAACATCTCAACAAACAAAAGGAACAGAAAATGATTTTAGAAGTTGCAATATTGGGTGAAGCCAGGGCGTGAGCAGGAATTTGAAACTGCTTTTGGCAAGGCGCAAAAAATTATATGGCGTAAGGAGAAAGATCATGTATTCAAGATTCATTATGAGAACTCTGGGGAGTTTTTCAATTCTCTTTTTTTGTAATACACAAAATATAATGGGGAGTGAGTTGAATATCGCGGCGCAGATGGGAGATAGCACGAAAGTAAAAAACTTACTAAAAAAAGGCGTAGATATAAATGAACGAGATAACTTCGGACGAACAGCCCTCATCTATGCGGCTCTGAATGGCCATAATCGCATCATAAACATTCTACTTGAATCTCATGCTGATATTCATGCCAAAGATCATTTCGAGCAAACAGCATTCATTGCAGCAGTCAATAGAGGACATGTGAACACCGCTGAAATTTTGCTCAAAAATGGGGCTAATTCATCGGCTCCCAATGGTGAGGGTGTACCTCCTGTACTTATAGCCCTGGGACGGGAAGACTTCGAAATGGTAGATTTATTATTAAAGCATGGAATCGAAATCAATAGCATAGACGAAAGAGGAAGGACAGTTCTTCAGAGAATTATTGAATCAAATGACACAGAACTCGTGCAAACAGTTTTGAGACGCGGTGTAGATGAGAGATATATCGTACATCTGGCTGCTGGCGTGGGCGACACAACATTGTTAAAGACATTGTTAAAAAATAAAATAAATATCAATCAAAGGGATGCATTGAGAAGAACGCCTCTGCTATTCGCGCTATTATATGACCGCACGCAATGTGCTAAAATGCTATTGGACCAGGGTGCAGACTTTTCGCTTAGCGAAATCAATATTATATACGAAAATGAAAGAACAGTTCTTCAGAAGATTATTGAATCAAATGATGCAGAACTCGTGCGAACAATCTTGAGACGTGGTGTAGATGAGAGATATATCTTACATTTGGCGGCTGGCGTGGGTGACACAACATTATTAAAGACACTGTTAAAAAACAAAATCGATATCAATCAAAGGGATGCATTGAGAAGAACGCCTCTGCTATTTGCGCTATTATATGACCACACCCAATGTGCTGAAATGCTATTGGACCAGGGCGCAGACTACTTTTCGCTTGCCAATGATCAGGGCAAAACCCTACTCATGGTAGCTGCCGAACGAAGAAATATCGAAGGCTTGAAACTCCTTCTGGGTGCAGGAGCAAATATATTCGCACAAGACAATCGGGGTTGGACTGCTTTAACATACGCAGCATTTGGTAATCGTAACAGACAGAACCGGGATAAGTGCATAGAACTACTCAAATCCGTTATGGAGGATAGAAGGATCAGGTAGGTGAACTCACTCAGATATGTGCAATGGTGGTGATCAATGACTGACATATCAAACCAGATAATGATAAGAACCATCAAAGCAGAAGGTCTGGAAGATTGTGCGCGTCTATACGTCAACGACCACCGCCCGAGGCGGTGGCTTGTCCCTGACACCTCTCCTTGTGCAATACCCACTTGTTGGAGAGAAACGCAAATATCCGAGCAAGGGCATAGAAAGCCACTCTTGCGTATGTCGGGACTTCAGGGCAGTTGACAGCAGCGGGTTGCGACCGCAGGTTTGGGTGGTATGCCCCCTAACTGTGCCCCTCGAATCTGTCCAGTGCAAGACAGCAACCCATTGCACCGCACACCAGATAGACCCGCCTCTCCACTAACGTCACCAGAGAGGAGAAAAGACCTGTGTCCCACCGCCGAAACCGTTTGCTCCTCTACGAGAGTGCCTTTGGATGGACTATGACAAAAGTCTCTGAAATAATACTCATACATCAGTAATGCTACAACCAAAAAACGGCACAGCCGATTGCCTCTTACCACGCCCAAAGGATGTGGCTTCCACTAACGAGTGAAGGTCTTCTTCGAATGGCCGTACGAGGAATCGTGGAATATTACCCAGGCTCACCACTACCTCAGCCGATTCTGTGAGTTTGATCCCGAGCATTGCCTCCTCGCCCTCGACAAAAATAAGGTAATTGGCGCGATGTTCGGATACTGCTATCCCTGGCAAGACCGAATCAACTACTACATGCAAGAACTTTTTGTCGATCCCGATCAAAGGCGGTCAGGCCACGGACGAAGACTGGTGCGTCATCTGCTCGACAAACTCGGAGAATCGGACGTATCCATGTCCCTGATCGCCAATGAGGCAACGCCAGCAGCCGCATTCTACGAGGAACTTGGACTGCGGCAGCACAGATACTACAAATTTTATTGCGGTACCATAAAACCGGGGGATTATGTAGTTGAGTAGCATGATCGCTCCTCCTTTCAGTTTCAATTTAGAAAATATGAATATTCATTGACATTGTAAAAGGGATTCGATAGATTATCAGCATCTGTCAAATTACTGATATTTTTGTCTTACATTACGAATATACGTTTTAGCCCTGACGGACAAACTCACGGAAGCCCTGACGGCATCCAAAGGAGAGTTCCATGGATATACAGAGACTCATTAAAGAAGAGTACAAGGAGCATGAACCTTTCTATTGCAAGGAACACGCTTTGGCAATATCGAAAAGGAACGTACTCGAAAGAATTGTGCGCGAGCGTTCTGGAGAGCCTGAGGTAGTCCCCTCGATCTGGGATAACAAGCGGGCACCTACTCCGATTGTGGTGCCAGGGGGATCTGGTGGCGAAGCCATAGGTGTTGCTTTAGTCGCTTTGCTCATCGGCGGCGGCTATGCGCTATACAAATGGCTATCCAGTGACGATGCCCAAACGTCGTCCAATGACACTTCTGGCAACTCTGGTGCCCCTTCTGTGAATGAGCAACTCAACCGCATCGAGGAAAGGCTCGACGGACTCGACGCGAAACACGCCGACATTGAAAGGGCGCAAGATAGAGCGAAAGCCATCCTGGACCGCCTTAAAGTTCCCGAAGCGGCTTAACCATATTACATGAAAAAAGCCCTGGCGGTATCGAGTCAAACTGCTGATAGCATTAGAGCATTCAAGTTTGTCCGTCAGGGCCATGAGAGCTAATTTCCTGTCATAATTTTATGCCAGAAAAAGGGAGATTTCGCAACTAAAATACTGCCCACTTGGGCAGTAAAAACACTTGCATTTCAGAGGTTACGATGTTATCTTTATATCAAATCGTAACCCCTTATTTTTTGGGTAGATATAAAAAGGGCGAGACCTATGTTCGCGCATAGGTCTCGCCCGACTGCCCTCCATCAAGCTAAACAAAGTGACATTGCCTTAGCTTGAACAAAAAATAACGGGTAGCCACACAAATTGCAAGAGAAAAGTGAGGTGTGCTATGGCTACCAATGCCCCTGGCATGCATTTCCGTGAGGGCATGTCTCTGATTCAGTTGTTCCAGATGTTTCCTGATGATGAGGCTGCCGAGAAGTGGTTTGTTCACACGCGCTGGCCGGATGGGATGGCCTGTCCGCACTGTGGGAGTACGAATGTCAACGAAAAGGCCACACACCCTACGATGTCCTTCAGATGCCGAGAATGTGTCAAATACTTCTCGCCAAAGACGGGCACCATCATGGCACGATCTAAGCTCGGATACCAGATATGGCTTATTGCCATCTATCTCTACACCACACACCTTAAAGGCGTGTCCTCTATGAAGCTACACAGAGACCTCGACATCACACAGAGAACCGCCTGGTTCTTACTCCATCGCATCAGGCACGCCATGTCTGAGGAGGAACAGACCCTCTTTGAGGGCACAGTAGAAGTCGATGAGACGTATATCGGTGGGAAGGAAGGGAACAAACACGCCAAAGACAAACTGCGTACTGGCAGAGGCACAGCAGGCAAAGTCCCTGTGGCCGGTGTCAAGAACAGAGACACAAAGCAAGTGCAGGCAATCGTGATCGACGAGGCCGATGAGGACACGTTGAAAGTGTTTATTGAGGATACTGTGGCGCGTGGGGCCACTGTCTATACGGACGGCTCACACGTCTATAACAGTCTGGAGGGGTATGAACACGAAAAGGTGATTCACTCGCGGGGCGAATACGTCCGGGGGGATGTGTGGACAAACGGCATCGAATCATTCTGGTCAGGGATCAAACGCGGCATTATGGGCGTGTACCACAAGATCAGCCCAAAGCACCTGTGGCGATATGTCACAGAGTTTGTGGCACGCCAGAACATGCGGATGCGAGACACCATCGACCAGATGACGCTCATTGTGCGGAGGTTCGAGGGAAAACGGCTAAGGTATGCAGACTTGACGGCACTGTATCCATCGCTGGAATTACGTTGACAGGCACGGCGATATGATGTATAACTAAACTGTGCAGAACGCACAAATGGAAATGACTCACCCCGTAGAAGGTGAGCCATTCCAAACACTAAAATTCATCGCCGACAGATGATGCCTAAACTTACATCACTTGGGGGCATCTGTCAAGGCGGAAAGGAAGCATGCTATGCCCTTCAATAAAGAAGAAGCCTTGCAGGAGATGGAGGCAGAGCGGGTAGCATTAGAGGTCTATCTGCGCCGGAACGGAGAGACGCCACAATCCATCCAACGGCGCATACCGAAGGCGCCACCACCCATAGAATCAAAGCCGATCATGCCGACAGTGCCACCACCCATTTGAACGGAGGGTAGTCATGAATCAGCCAGTACTTATTGAACCTGAGAGTGTAGTAGTGGACCGTAGCCCTATGCCAATTCCTCGTCCGGTGACACTTGCTATTCATTATCGCACCTCAGATGGTGCATTGTCTGTCATAGTGTTCGGATTGACCGTACCACAGGCAGATAAATTGGAGTCGGATTTACGTCTAAAGAGGGGAGAAGCCTCAACATCAGGAATATGAAGCATAAACATACATCCATCTGGTATCTCTAACGACGCCTGAAACTTCGCCATTTCTTCCCAGTTTATTTCGTAATCGCTGGCTTTTTGCTGTTCTGAAGTAGCCATCTCTCTCACCTCCTTCTGAGATTAAAATATCAGGTTGGAAAATCACATGCAAATATACACCCCAGGTGGATTGACAATCAAGTTACATGCAGACCGGGTTGAGCGTGTATTAAAACCTGTCCGTCATCTCATAAACATCGAAGATGCTTTCGTTGATATTCAATTATGGGCAAACTTCCCCGGTAATATGTTGTCAATTTTAGCTATTATTACTGCTCTAACCACACAGTCATGGACTTCGGTATTGATTGTGGGTGTTCTTGGCTTTGTTTTGGTCGATCTCTACCAACAATTTTTTTACTCACGTTTTCTCAAGGTGTTATTTCCTTTTGTATTAGGGGCGTTCTACGTCACACTGCCAGCCTCATTGATCACCATTTATATTTTATATCAAGAAGGTGCTATTATAGCTGGAATCACTCAGTTTGTTATGGTTCTTATGGACATTACAGGCATTGCCGATTTGATTTTATTTTTTTCTACGCCTATTAGGTTTTCTGTCCGATGCCTCTTTGGCAAAAGAGCAAAGGAAGGTGCGATTGAAGAGGCCTTTATTAAAATCTTGAATCACAAAGCAAGACAAGTTGGCGTAATTCTCGATTGGCAAAGCTACAATCGCCGAGAAACTGATACCTCTTTCTTTTTTGGGGATCATGTGAGATAATGCTGCCAGCACACGCATCACTTGCCTCCTTTCGCTCTGCTACTCAGCTACATAATCCCCTAAAACCGGACGTGGAATAGTCTATCTTACAAGCCATGCAAATCGAGAATATCAAGCACCACCTCGACGCCATTGACACGCTATCACAGGCGCAATTTGAACTGTGGGGACCTCTTACAGGTCGAAACACACTAAAAGAATATCGCGAGTTACTCCACTTCGCCGCCGAATCCGAGAGCCTGCCAACCACGCTCGTTGCCGTAGAAAACGCAACCGTCCTCGGCTCTGTAAACGTACTCGAAAACGATCTGCTACTCCGTCCTGATATTGCGCCCTGGTTAGCGCAATTATTTGTATTTCCAAATTTCCGACGCCGGGGTGCAGGTGCATTGCTAATTGCGGGTGCGATTGCAGAGGCGCGAAAGCTGAACAGACCAATACTCTATCTGTACACGTCTGGAACGCTACCGAGTTATTACGAAAAACTCGGATGGTCTCGCATGGGAGAGATCGCGTACCTGGGCAAGCGCAGAGTGATAATGGCCTACGAAATCGATTTAAAAATAAAATAGGCGCGATTACTGTGAAATAGATGAAGGGATGGCTTCTTCTTGATTTATGCACACCCCTCAGTTATATGATTGTTTTTTAACAAATTTAATCTATATTTCTTTATACAAACAATGGGATCCTGGAGAAAGCACATGATAGAAAAAGTCGTTCGAAAGCGAAACCTGACAACGCATTCCCAGGCAAAAGAAGATCTGGCCTACTGGCTGAGTCGGCCCGCAGAAGAGCGGGTTTTAGCCGTAGAATATCTCAGGCGACAACACCATGGAAGTACAGGAAGACTTCAAAGAGTTGCTCGCGTTATTAAACGCGCATGATGTCGAATATGTGATCGTGGGTGCGTATGCGCTTTCACATCATGGTGTACCGCGATACACTGGGGATCTGGACATTTTGATTCGGGCAGAAACCGAAAATGCGCGACGAATTTTAGATGCTCTATTAGAATTTGGATTCGGAAATCTGGAATTGACATTGACAGACTTTACCATGCCCAATCATGTCATTCAACTTGGATATCCTCCCGTGCGTGTTGATCTAATTACGTCAATTACAGGTGTTTCATGGGAAGAAGTAGCAAAAAATAAGGAAACGGGAATATATGGCGGCATTGAGGTCTTTTATATTGGACGACCTCAACTGGTGAAAAACAAACGTCTTACTGGTCGCCAAAAGGATTTGGCCGATCTGGAGGCATTGGAAGAAAACGAGTAAAAATCGCCGATATATTGTTCCTATTATATGAAAAAGCCTTACAGATCATTCTGTAAGGCTTTTTTGCGGCATTAATCTTTACCCACCCCTCCCGTGTAATACAGAAACCCTTTGGTAGATAGAACTGTCAAATGATAAATCTCCGTTGTAAGACGCTATCTATCAGGGAGTATTCATGACCATCATACGATACCCGGGAAAAGCGGTTGGTCGCAGTGAATCCGTCGAACACAATGGCATCCTCTATACAGCCGTCATTGCGCCGGACTTATCTGCAGACTTCAAGAGCCAGACCCGGCAAGCGCTCGAACAGTTAGACACAAACCTCGCTGAGGCAGAAACCGATAGAACCTGTCTCCTCTCCGTCACAATCTATATCACAGATATGTCAAAGAAACCCATCCTGAACGAAATTTGGGACGCCTGGATCGGTCCCTACAATTGGCCCCAGCGCGCCTGTATAGAAGCCAGGCTCGAAGGAAATACACTTGTAGAGATAGTCGCAATTGCTGCGAAATAACATCAAACAGAAGGAATGATCATAATGGACACACACATCAGAGTCAGCACAAAAGCTCTCATACTTCGAGACGACGCCATTCTGCTCGTGGAATACGATGACGAATCGGGACTTCACTACAACATGCCGGGAGGCGGTGTTGAACCGGATGAGACTCTGGAAGAGGCACTTAAAAGAGAGATAAAAGAAGAGACCTGCGCTGAAGCCGAAGTAGGTCGGCCGCTCATCATTACGGAATACGAGCCAAAAAGAAATGCATTCTGGGGAGGAACGCGTCACTCACTTACAGTGATCTTCGAGTGCAAGCTCACAGGTGATACAGAACCCCGGATGCCACAAAAACCAGACCCCAATCAGACAGCGGTCAAATGGATTCCCCTCGTTGATCTGGAAAAAGTGGAATTGCTCCCACACGTCACAGATCACATTCTGGCCTACGCGAACAAACAGGAAAACCACTACCCAATCTATCTCTGCGAACCCATAAACCCCGATAAAGTGCAGAAGTATCTTTGATGCACTCGGAAAACAAAAGAACGGTTTAGACCATGGCAAAATTTGAAGAATCCAGGTGGGGCGAAACAGAATACGCCCAGGAATATCAAGACCATTCGCAACACTTTTTACCCGAACGAAATACGCATTTCGAGATACTTGCTTCATTCTACCAGCATTTTGTTCAGAAAAAGCGCGTTCTCGATCTCGGATGTGGAGATGGAATTATAAGCGAGAGACTACTCCTTATAGACCCTCATATCCAATTGGTAGCAGTTGATGGCTCTGAAGAAATGCTTTCAGCCGCTAAAAAGAGACTTGCTGTATATGACGTAGAAAATTTCATCAAAATGCCTTTCGAAGATATAATCGAAGGTAAAGTAAACCTGGATACCTTCGACTTCATTGTCTCTTGCTTCGCCATTCACCACCTGGAGAAATTACAAAGACGAGGGCTATTTGAAAAAATTCTGAATATGTTAGCACCAAACTCGTATTTTCTGAATATCGATATTGTTTTACCAACAACAGAACCCCTCGAAAACTGGTATTTCGACCTCTGGAGAGAATGGATTCAAAAGCATGAAGAGCAAGAAAATCTCTCTGAATCCTTTTCACATATTCCCGATGAAGCGCGTGTTCGTCCTGAGAACTTTTATGATACGTTAGAGAGCCAACTTGAGGATTTGCAGATAGTCGGCTTTGAGGAAATCACCTGCCATTACCGATATGGGCTTTTTGGAATATATAGCGGGAGAAAGCCATAAAAAATAACGAGAATCCGTTTTCATTTTAACCGGAGATATTGTCAAATATGGACCCATCCATCCTCAATTACTACGGAAACTATTATAATGAAATTGACCGATTCAATGACGGCACCGGTCGCCTGGAGTACATACGCTCGAAACAGATTCTGGATCGGTACTTACCCCAGGCCCCTATCAACGTCCTCGACGTCGGTGGCGGTCCAGGCGCGTACTCGTCTTGGCTCGCAGAGAAAGGACACAAAGTCCATCTGGTGGATCCCGTCCCTCGACATCTCAAGGAGGCGGAAGAACGCGCCAGAAAGCACCCTCTAAAAAGCATCCAGAAGGGCGATGCTCGTAGCTTGAGATGGTCAGACGAAACCATGGACATCGTCTTGCTCATGGGGCCACTATATCACCTGACGAAGGCCGAAGATCGAAAAAAGGCGCTTCGTGAGGCCAGAAGAGTTCTGAAAACTGGAGGACTCTTATTTGCAGCCGCAATTACGCGATTTGCATCTCTACTTGACGGACTAAGATCCGGGGCGATCCTCGATCCAGCCTTCCGAGCAATTGTAGAGCGTGACCTGAAAGACGGCCAACATCGCAATCCTGAAGAAAACAAAGATTACTTTACCACTGCCTACTTCCATCGCCCGGAGGAACTGGCTATCGAAATCACTGAATGCGGATTCGCCCAGTGCCAGACATTGGCCGTAGAAGGTGCCGCCTGGTTGCTCGGAGATATAAAAGATCAATTGGAAGATTCTGAACGCCGCGAAATACTTCTCGATGCAATACAGAAACTTGAGGCAGAGCCATCTCTACTTGGCGCTTCTCCGCACATTATGGCAGTGGCTCAGAAACCTTGATTACTTTCCCTCGATACACCATCATTTTTCAAGAAGACCATCCCTAACATTCTTTAGGAATCAACAAAAATGTCTTCAAACAAAAGAAATGGCGATATGGACCCTCGGCTTGCATTGGCTTTATCCGAGATAGACACTATCGTGCAAGCAACGCCCAATCTAACACTTGATAAAGACTACTTACCCGGGTTTCCAGGCGGAACGAATACAGCTCTATTTGGTCACTTAGACGGCAAACCCATCGTCTTTAAATATTTCCATAACAAAGACAGAAAGAACCAGGAAGAAAAAGTATTAGAACTCTTTCAGAAAACTGGATATGTCCCTCAACTTTATCCGATCAAAAACGACTCTGTCCTCATAATCGAACGATTGCCTGGACTGCCATTTTTCATGGTTGAAGAGAATGTAAGTTTGGAGGAATGGGAAGGACTTTTTAATCAATTGGGACAGGCGCTCGCGAGCATTGTCAAAATTGCTCCAGGATCTGATTTAGCAATTTCAGGAAGACAAGATCTACCGCGTGAACCTGGTTTTGACTACAAATTTTACTGCACTGCAAATTTAGAAACCTTCTTTGACACAGTCATAGAAATATCCGCTGGCGTCTTAGAAACGAGTGATTTACCACATCATTCCCTCTTAGAGAATTCTCTCAACGATCTACGAGCAAATAGAGATGCGATTCTGGCATATCGCAGTTTTATTTTTTTAGATGATTTTCATTATAGCAATATCATCGCCCAGGGTCCTACTCTACAAGGATTCATAGATCTGGAGATGTCGCGCTACAGCAATGAAGTCCTGGTTCTGGGATCTGTTATGGCGTCAGTTATACCCAGCCAATTAGAACGCTGGTCCTGGATTAAAAAAGGCTATGAAGCTATTCGCGGAAATAGACTCGATCCCGAAACAATCTACCTATCAGAAATTGTTGCGCCATTTAACCGTTGGATTCGGTTTATGTGGTATTGGGGCTGTGACGAAGTACCAGACTGGGCAAAAGAAAAAAATCTCCGAATGTCAGTCATTCAAGATATCAAGAGCGTCGTGGACATCATTGAATCGTTGAGAGCTATATCCTGATATGCTACTGGATCGCAATCCAACATGGCACGGCTTGACAGACGGGAAAATGCCCCCTTTCCCTGCGGCAGTTGTGCGAGATGTTCTCGCTCGTTTTGAGATTGAGAATCCAGCCAGGTTAAAAGCATGGCCCTTCGGCCCATTTGATATTATAGCTGCCTTTGAATATCGCAACACTCCCTATCTCTTAAAGGGTCGCCATGTCGAACAACGAGGCGTCAAATCACTGTATCAAACACAAGACATGCAAAAGCAACTCCTGCAACTGGGCTTTCCCGTATCAGACTTTATAGCCAATTCTTTTGGCGAAACACTGGTAGAAGGTCCCGACTGGCAGGACGAAGGAAATATCTTCTATGAAATTCAGACCATTCTACCCGGCGTGCCATTTTCTTCTGATACGCACACAGCTTCCTTATCTGGAAAACTGCTCGGACAACTCCATCTCCTCGGACAGGAAATTCAATCGGATCTCCTGAGTAAGTTTTACTACATTGATACGTTCGTGAGCAGATTTCCCAATCAGTTACAGGTAGTCCTTCAAAATAATAGGGATTTACAACGCGGAGAAAGCCTGGAAATCAAAGACGCTATAACACGATTATCGGATGCTTCGACACGTTCTTCACTTACACATCGCCTGACACACGGCGACTTCACACCCGATAATCTCCTGATGAACCAGGATGAACTTTTCTTGATTGATAATGATGAACTTGGATTTGGCGCTGCGGCGATCGATGTCGCGTGGGGCCTAACCTATCTATTTGGTCTGAACATCAAATTGGGACAGATCTTCCTGAGCGAATACAAAAAGCACATTCCCGAATTTGCCGAAAGCGATCTTTTGGCTGTTAAGGACTACTTGCTCGCTTTAAATATACACGCGTATAATGTGTCGGAATTGTTAGATATTCTGCATACATTGTGCTCTATTTAAAGGTTACATCACCTGAGAACGTATCCGGCTGACCAATGCAGACTGAGGACATACCATGCCTAACTTAGACCGCATTGAAATCAATCCCAAAGTGATGATGGGAAAACCTGTGGTGAAGGGGACGCGCATTCCAGTCGATCTAATTTTGAGAAAACTGGGGGAAGGAGCATCAGAAGACGATTTGCTTGACGCTTATCCCCGGCTCACATTAGAAGATATACGCGCTTGTTTGGGGCTATTCAATGGGAGGTGAAATTTGCTTTGGCCTGGCCCAATTCCATGCAGAATGACTGTGAGAATATCATGTTAATCACTGTCCGTGCTGCACAATTGAGTGACTTACCTCAGTTGGCCAGAATGAATAGCTGTCTCGTGGATGATCAGGGCAGCGAGAATCCGTTTTCATTGAAAGAATACGAGGACCGGTTTCGCGAGTGGTTAGATACCAATATATGGACGGTAGATGTATTTCTACATGATAGACAGGTAATAGGCTATTCTGTCTATCAAGAGCGTGCTGACTACTATGACCCAAATGAAGCGGTAATTTATATCCGACAGTATTACATTAAACGCTCTCATCGTCGGCTTGGCCTGGGTAAAGCAGCCTTCCAGATTCTGATAGATACGCGTTTTCCAAAGCATGTTCAATCTATAGCCCTCGATGTCATGGCAACCAACTCAGCGGGCCAGAATTTTTGGAAAAAAATGAGCTTTAACGAATATTTTATTGCGATGAAAAAGGAACTGAAACAAGAGTAATTCACAAGCCGCGTCAGAAGGCAATCTACCGAAAGTACCCTACCGAGAAATCATGGACACGATACCCCGCATAATCAGAATAGAAGCCGATAATTCTTACTCTGCCGGTGTCCGTCTTGGCGAGAGCCTCGGCCGTAGTTTTGGTGCCTACCTTGAAGATTATATTGCTGCCCGAAGTCTGTCAGCGAAGAACTGCGCTAAGCCTTCGGAAACGCATGCTGTAGCGTGGATCAATGCTCTACCCCAGCATATATGTGACAGGTTTCGGGGCCTCTCTGAAGGGAGCGGGATACCGTTCGAGCGCATAGCACATTGGGGTTATCTGGAGGTGGCACTCAGTCAGGGCTGTAGCAGTATCATCTGCCGGTCCAAAGGCAAAGTCTGGATTGGTCATAACAACGATACCTTTGTACCCAAGCTATGGGGATATATCACTGTCCTGGAGATCAAGGGGCGCATCCCAACCATGTACTTCGGGCTTGCGGGAGATATCTGGGCGACCGCTGGAATCAATAAGGCGAAGCTCTGGCTACACGTTGATCACTTGCCAGCAACTGATAAGCCAGACAGTAAAAAAGCCGTCCTACCGACGTATGGCTTCATCGTTGAAGCTCTGGAGACGTGTGAAAACATTGATGATGTACGGGATCTCCTGAATAAAATTGACAGAACAGAAGGTATGATCCTGATAGTTGCGGATGGCAAAACAGATGAAGCAGCCGTCTTTGAATGCTCATGTTCGAGATGGAGACTGGAGAGAGTCAAAACGGATTGGGCTGTGCGAACAAACCACGCCGTGATGGGACGAGGAAACAGAAAAACTGGAAAGCGACCACTCGATACATGGAGCAGATACAATCGTCTGGCGCAACTTCTCGAAAACAGCTACAACAGCGGAATATCCCCAACACCATCGGACTTGAAAACATATCTCGCCGACGACGGCGTGGAGCGAAGAGGCGATGAGTTCGCGACAGCGTATTCAGTCGTCGTGTGCCCCGCTACCAGCCGGACTGAATTCACACTGGGTGGACAACCAGCGGCCAGTTGTGGGAACTGGTCTCATATTGAGTGGCCCTGGCACTAAAAAAAAAAGAAAGGTTACATAATGATCGGTAAATACTTTGTCATTGCATTAAGGCGCACATTCAGCGATAAGACCTTCTCTTTGATCAATCTAATCGGGCTTTCTATTAGCATGGCAAGCGTAATACTCATTATGGTATTTGTGTCTAATGAGTTGACCTTCGACACCTTTCATAAAAACTCCGATCGCATATTCAGAGTATTGAGAGAAACTGAATCTTTAGCAGGAGCACCCCAGATTTCACCAGGGACCTCCGGTATGTTGGGGCAGAGTTTGGTGGCAGACATTCCTGAAATTGAGAAAGTTACTCGTTTTTTTAGAATGAGCCAAAACTGGGCAACCAATGAAGAGAAGGGATTTTTTGTAGCAGTTTGTGCTGTTGATCAAGAATTTTTGCAGATGTTTTCTTTTCCTCTCAAAATTGGAGATCCAAAAACCGTTTTGAAAGACAAATTCGCTGTCGTTATAACAGAAGAAACTGCAGAAAAATTTTTCGCCAATGAAAATCCCATTGGCAAAACAATCTCTGTTGACGGCAGGTATTTTGGTGGAGATTATTTTGTCTCTGGCGTAGTAAAAGATATACCTCGAAACTCCTCTTTGCATTTTGACATATTGACATCTACGGTTCACAATGAAATACCATTGACTGCCTGGGAGAGATGGCAACCAAATACATCCTGGCGACCAATCCAGACATTTGTCCTGTTGTCTGATGCTGCGTCTCCCAAAAACATAGATACCAAACTTCAGGACCTTTTAAATCGTTATATGGGACCCGATGTAAGTGAACGCAATCGATATATCCTCCAACCTCTGGAAAGAATGTATTTATACTCTAACCTTGAATATGGAATCAGTAGCGGCGGGGACATTACATACGTCTATATTTTTTCGGCAATCGCAATATTTATTGTACTTATTGCCAGCTTTAACTTTGTAAATCTATCTATAGCGCGATCTGCTACCAGACTAAAAGAAATTGGCGTAAGAAAAACCGTCGGAGCCCATAAGAGCAGCCTCATCTTCCAGTTTATAGCCGAAGCTGTTTTTATGGCATTTTGTTCTTCACTCCTCGCCTTTTGTATTGTAGAAATCTCGCTTCCTTATCTGGATAACTACATAAATCAAGAAGGCAAATTGGAATTCAGTGGACATCTGTTATTTGTTATAACATTTCTTACAGCCCTCGTTATAGGCACTCTATCTGGACTTTATCCCGCGCTTTTCCTGGCATCTTTTCATCCCGTCCAAATATTAAGGCGTGAACTCCAGTTTAATAACTCTGGAAAATGGCTGAGAAATGGCTCTCTAATTTTTCAATTTGCGGCTTCTGTCGTGCTTATCATCAGTACGATTATTGTTTATGAACAAATGGCGTTTATTCAAAACAAAGCGTTGGGATTTGATAAAGAGCATATCGTCGTATTACCTCTTTTTACGACTGATCGCTCCCTAAATGAGCGATATCGCGTTATTAAGCAGGAATTTTTGAAACACCCCAATGTGATCTCTGCATCTGCATCCAATTCTACTATCGCCTGGTTTGGTGGCGCATTCCATACAGTCTATCCCGAAGGTTTTCAGGGTAGCGAATGGCAGATGAGAATACTGGGCGTTGACGAAGACTTTATAGATCTGTATGGGATAACACTGTCAAAAGGTCGAAACTTTTCTGTAGAGATTCCGGGTGATGCAACCGATGCTTATATCTTAAATGAAACAGCAGTTGAGCAACTCGGGTGGCAAAATCCAATAGGAAAACAGTTCGAATGGGCATATTGGAAGCGCAAGGGCATTGTGGTTGGTATTGTTGAGGATTTTCATAACCGATCTCTCAAAGAACCCATCAGGCCAATTGCTTTATGTATGTGGCAGCCCAAGTATAATCTTCTTTCTCTAAAAATTAGAGGTGAAAATATCAAAGATACAATGGCTTTTTTGGAGGATCAATGGAGGCGATTTATTCCCGACAAACCATTCAAAGCCGCCTTTTTAGATGAACACCTGAACCAGCTATATCAAAATGATATTAATTTCGGGCGTATATTTGGTGTATTTGCATTGCTCGCCATTTTTATAGCCTGTTTGGGCATGTTGGGCATGGTATCTTATGCTTTAGAAAGAAGAACAAAAGAGATTGGAATTCGAAAAATTTTGGGCGCTTCAGCCTGGCACATTATTGTCCTGATTTTCTCCGAGTTTTTCGGAATCCTTGTTGTCGCTAATTTATTTGCGTGGTTAATTGCATTTCTTTTGATGGATAATTGGTTGCTTTCATTTGCTTACAGGATCGAACTGTCACCTCATACTTTTGCCCTGGGAACGCTATTTGCAATTGCAATTACTTTTGCAACGGTAGCCTCGCATTTGATACAAGCCACCTCAAAAAATCCCATTGACGAAATAAGGTATGAATAGACCGGGAATCAGAGAAAACGACATAATGGGGTTGGTTTGTATGATTCGGATTCCCTCTTCTATCCCTGGATCTCACCCCTATTCTATTCGATGATCTCAAATGCCGCTCATTAAAAATCAGGATATTCGCATCTGTTATGAAGTTGTTGGAGAGGCCGATTCATTTATGTTCGACGCTGTGAAACGCGGGGCCGGTCAAATCCCCGAAGCAAAATTGGTCATTATTCCAGGTCTTGATCACGGACAAGCATACGCTGATAGTCGCCTGATTTTACCTCATGTGAGGGACTTTCTGCGTTAAATATGTGAAATTAGGATGGCGCATGTTGGTATATGGCGAAATACCTTCAGTTGCGACCTACCCCTAATATTTCGGGCAGGTCAGTCAATGAACTGATTTCGTAATCGGCCTTGATCCCCGTGTCATTTGTCAGACCTTCGCGATTTAGCCAAACCGTATGTGCTCCGGCTGCACCTGCACCTGCAACATCCTGTTCCAGAGAATCTCCGACGTGTAAGAGCTGCGCCAGCGGACAACACGCCCTCTGTGCGGTAATCTGAAAAATTCTTTGATCAGGCTTCGCAACACGCACATCCTGAGCAAGAACAACAAAGCCAAAACGACCTGCAAGGCCACAGCGTTCCGGGTAACTATTCCCATTTGACAAAAGCCCGATCTTGAAATGAGGAGCCAAAGTATCAAGCGCAGGTATAACATCCTCATACAACTCAATATCTTCGAACCGATGCTTTAGATATATCGTATTGAGATGCATGGCCAGATCACTATCCGGATATCCAACATATTCAAGCGTCTTCTCAAATGCCAGCCGTCTGATCTCCTCGAGATTCCAGACCTCGCCTTTCACCTCCTCAGCAAGCCGATTGCGAATCGCAATCATATCCTCAACCGCAAGGTCTAAAGCGCGTCGTGTCGGAACATGCCCGCGCAATTCCCTCAATGTATGCGTTAGCGAATGTCGCATGACCTTGTAGAAGTCCCACAAGGTCATATCACCATCAAAAGAAATAGCTGAAATTCGCAAGATCCCCTCCTCTTAGTGTTCATTTTCGGACACCACTGTACCAAAATCGGACACTTATTAAGACATCAATCCTAAGCAATTTTCATAACCTATTGTTATTTCATTATTTGACTTTTCCGGCACAGTTTTTGCTTTAAAAATAGGTAATCCTGAGACTACTCTGGTTGTCTATAAGGAAATAGAAATGCAAAACCGCCATCTTCTTCCATTTGTGGCGTATGCAGGTCGGAGGTTTTTTGCCGGGAGAATCGAACAATGGTGAAAATTCAATAGTGTGACACACCGTTTCTGATCAATTTGATAGAATAAGAAGGGATTCGCAATGTTTGAAAACTATCTAAAAGTTGCAGTTCGAAACCTGATTAAATTTAAGATGTTTTCATTTCTGAATATCAGTGGTTTAGCTATTGGGATGGCCTGTTGTATTTTGGTTGTTTTATATATACAGGATGAAATAGGGTACGACCAGTTCCACGAAAAAAGCAATCACATTTACCGGGTGCTAAGAGAAAGGAAAGCCCATAGCGGTGAATCCCATACGCAGCCGGGCACTTCAGGGGCGCTTGCACCTTCTCTGCTGAAAGATTTTTCAGAAATACAAAGTGCTGTCCGTACCTGGGACATTGATACGTGGATAAACTACAAAGAAAAATGGTTTCAACAAAAATTTATGATGACCGATTCTAAAATCTTTGAAATCTTCTCTTTTCCTTTCTTAAAAGGCGATCCGAGGACAGCTCTGGTGGAACCTTATACCATTGTTCTCACCCAGGAAATGGCAAATAAATTCTTCCCTGAAGAAGATCCCATAGGCCGAACAATCACCGTTGAACACCGATATTTTAGAGGGGATTACAAAATCACAGGTGTCCTGGAAGATATACCAATAAATTCGACAATTCAATTCGACTGTCTCGCTTCGTCTGCATCATCGGAATGGAGACAAAAAGAATTTGCTGGCATTGTGTGGGAAAGGTGGCAGCGCGAGAGTGGTTGGCTACCAATAGAAACTTTTATTTTGCTACAAGAAGGGGACCCACCTTCCAAATTGGAACAGAAATTGAGCGACTTTATGGCCCGCTATATGGGAGAGGAAGTCCGATCACATAATGTCTATCACCTTCAGCCGCTCAACCGCATTCACCTCTATTCTAACGTAGATTACGGTATGACCATGTATAGTGACATCTCGTATATCTACTTACTCTCTACACTTGCCTTTTTTATTCTACTCATTGCCTGTATCAATTTTATGAATCTCGCTACGGCACGCGCCACCACCAGGGCAATGGAAGTAGGTATGCGTAAGGTGGTGGGTGCCAATCGGCGGGTATTAATTGTACAATTTTTGGGAGAATCCCTTCTGCTATCATTGCTCGCCCTCTTGTTGGCATTGAGTTTGGTTGAGCTTTTCCTACCTACCTTTAATGCCTTTACACTTAAGGCATTGTCGCTAAGTATCCAGAACGGATCTCTATTGGTCGGATTATCCGGTATTACGGTATTGGTCGGCCTATTTTCCGGAATTTATCCTGCTTTTATTTTATCTGCCTTTGAACCCATGGATATTCTCAAAGGAGGCAAGTTAGTTTCCACTAAAAACAGCACTCGATTCCGAAAGGGATTGGTTATTTTTCAATCCTCAATTTCTGTTATATGTATCATCGGCACGATAACCGTCTTCAATCAAATGAATTATATGAGGAATAAAGACCTGGGTTTCGATAAAGATCAGGTCCTGATCATGGAGTTATACATGACAGATCGGTCATTGACGAGCAATTATCGTGCAATACATCAGGAATTTCTAAAACATCCAGATATATTGGCGGCAACGGCTTCTCATACATTGCCCAATATTGGGTGGGGAGAGCGCTGGGTAGTTTATCCAGAAGGAAGTAATTCGGATGATTGGGAGATGAATATATTGGCAGCTGATGAGAACTTTATGGACTTATTTCAGATCGAAATTAAAGAAGGCCGAAATTTCTCAAGCGACATTGCACGCGATACCACAAATGCCTATATCCTGAATGAAACGGCGGTCAAACAACTGGGTTGGGAGAAGCCAATTGGCAAACGATTTGAGTGGAATGATAGGCCTGGAAAAGTGATTGGCGTCGTCGAGGATTTTCATCTGCTATCTCTGCACGAAAAAATAGGACCTGTTTTCGTCTGCATGTGGGTTCCCAAATGGAATTATCTCTCCCTCAAAATTAAAAAAGATAATGTTGCCAACACGATCCAATTCGTGGAGAACCAGTGGAAACGACTAATCCCAAATTTCCCCTTCAATTTTTATTTTTTAGATGAAAACATAGATAAATGGAATTATGAGGCTGAGATAAAATTAGAAAAAATGCTCCGATTAGTATCATTGATTACAATTATGGTATCCTGTCTGGGCTTATTTGGGCTAACTGCCTTTACCGTGCAGTATCGCAACCACGAAATGAGTATCCGAAAGGTACTGGGTGCTTCTAAGTCCAATATCTGGTGGTTGCTCGTGAGGGATTTTTTAGGACTCATTTTATTGACCAATATCATTGCATGGCCCATAGCTTTTTTCGTCATGGAGGCCTGGCTGCAGGATTTTCATTATCGCGTTCAGGTGGATCTTATCACGCTGATCCTGAGCAGTGGTATATTCCTGATGATTGCCCTGCTTACCATAGTCTATCATACCCTGAAAACTGCTCTACTAAATCCCATTCATCATTTGCGTTACAAGTGATTGTTCTTGGGCTGCATCGGTGGGCATATCCTCCTCGGACAGACACACTGAATCACCTGCGCCCAACACTCAGTGAGAGGCACCAATGTTCAAAAATTATGTCTTAGTAATGATCAGAAATCTCAGACGAAATACGATCTATGCCACAATTAACGTCCTGGGGCTTGCCATAGGTCTGGCCTGTTGTATTGACATTGGTTTCTTTATTCACCGCGAAATGAGCTTTGATTTCATGCACGCGAAGTTGGATAAGATCTACCGCGTTTTGAGAGAAACGGGCGATATGGACAACCGCCGTTTCACAGCATCTTGTCCGCCTCCTCTGGGTCCAGCTATCCAGCAAACCCTCCCAGAAATTTCAAAGGTTGTACGCCTCCTGAATCCGGACAATCCCCCGCCTGTTATATCTTATGACGATAAGAAATTCTATGAAAAAAATTTCTACTTCGCTGACACAAACTTTCTGAATGTATTTAGCTTTCAACTGCTTGCGGGTGACAAGCAATCTGTCCTGAATGAACCATTTTCCGTAGTGATTACAGAATCTATTTCAAAGAAATATTTCGGTAGCCAGAACCCTATAGGAAAAATTCTAAAATTTAAAAACCATCTCGACTTAAAGGTCACAGGTATCATACAGGACATGCCTATCACATCCAGTCTCCAATGTGAATTTATAGCGTCATTTTCAACAATTCAACGTTGGCTTGGCAAAGCGCATTTAGATAATTGGGACATATCGATGTACTCCACGTACGTTCTCCTTGAAGATGGTGCTGCGATTCAACCTGTTTATGAAGGAAACTTTTTGGGCATACCCGCAACACAAGATGAACGGATACATTTTCAGCCAATGCGAAGAATTCACCTGTATTCTCAAAAAGACTATGGAATAGGAAGCACTGGCAACATCAATGAAGTTTATAGCTATTCATTGATCGCAATTCTGGTATTGTTTGTCGCCTGTATAAACTTCACCAATCTGGCGACAGCACAATCACTTCAGAGAGCCAGAGAAGTTGGCCTGCGTAAAGTTGTAGGAGCACAAAAGTGGCAGTTGATCACACAACATCTGGGAGAGGCTGTTTTTTTAGTATTTCTCGCACTTGTATTAGCAATAAGTCTATTGGAAAATTTTTCTTTGATGCAGAGCATTTTTGCGACGGGTATCATCTCGAATCTGAGCAATTGGAAAGTCATATCTCTGTTGTGCATATTGGGTTTGCTGATCGGCATAATGGCGGGTTTATATCCCGCTTTTGTCATATCGTCATATACACCCGATCAGATTTTAAAGGGCAAATCTTCGGGCAAATCAAAATCCAATTTTAGAAATTCTCTCGTTATTACACAGTTCGCTGTATCGGCTACCTTACTCGTAGGCACTTTTGTTACAAGCGATCAAATCTCCTTTTTGAGAAACCAAAATCCCGGTTTTGATGCCGAACAAATAATGGTTGTTCCACTTCGCTCCGATGCCTTGAGAAAAAATCCAGAACCAGTGAAAAGTATATTACAAAAACATCCCAACATAATCCAAGCCAGTGCGGTGGGTTTGTTGCCTGCTGGCCCTATGGGATCGAGCATGTTTCGTGTGGATCAGAATGCAGAACTCCGAATGGATATATTATGGATAGATTATGACTTCATTAAAACTCTTGGCGTGAATTTGATGGCAGGACGTGATTTTTCACGCGCGTTTGCCGGTGATCAAAATGAATCTTTTATTCTAAACGAAACAGCGATCCGCTATGCTGGATATAAAGACGCGCAAACCGCAATTGATCAGCCATTTCATAAGGTATCAGAGGGCAAGACCATAGACCGCGGATCAATAATTGGTGTTGTCGAGGATTTCAACTTCAAATCCTTTAAGCAACACATCTCACCGCTTGTCATTCGGATCAAATCCTGGCCAACATATTTGCTGATAAGATGTGCTCCCAATGACCTGTCACATACCGTTGAATCAATACAAGCCATTATGCAGAGTTTTGATATGGAGAATCCTTTTGAATACAGTTTTTTAGATCAAAAATTTGATGCGTTTTATCACCGTGAAGAAAAACGCAAGCGGTTATTCAGTTCATTTTCAATACTGGCGATATTTGTTAGTGCCATCGGTATGTTCGGCCTCTCATTTTACACCGCCAATATCCGAAAACGAGAAATCGGGATTCGAAAGGTTCTCGGCGCATCTGAAATGAATCTTCTAATGATGGTCAGTAAAGAGACCCTTAGCCTCATTCTCATTGCGAACATCATAGCCTGGCCAATCGCGTATTTTATCATGCAATCCTGGCTTCAAAATTTCGCCTATCGTATTGACCTTGGTTTAAGTCCATTTATCCTGACAATTTGCACAACTATCGCTCTGGGTATAATGGCTATAAGCTACTATGCGCTAAAGCTAATTCGCGAGAATCCGGTTGCCGTCTTTCGCGATAAATAAAAACGTGGAATAATCCGTCGTCTAATCGCCCGCCCCTGAAGGCCGCACATACAACGCCTCAAAGCGATCCTTCGCCTCCCATCCCAACAACCGCTTCGCTTTATCGGGCCGATACTTATCGTGCGGCAGCCGCGCGCAAATGAAAAAATTCTCATAAAGCGACGGCATCTCGGGCGCTCGCAGTCCGCACAAAAACGCCGTACCCGTATCCTCCCACGACGTCGAATAGGGATGTGCGCCGCGCCCATATTCTTCGGGCAGCACCTCTCCCGGCCGAAACTGCGTATAGACAAACGCAAGCACCTCCAGGCCCTCGCGCTCGGCAAAAACGCGTGTCACATGCCCGCCCAGATACTTGGTCAGCGCGTAGAGATCATCGCCAGGATGCAGCGGAATATCGGCATCCAACTGAAAATCATTCCAATAATCGGCATTGTGGTCCAGCGAAGTGTGAAAAGGTCCCGTGTGGATCAGCCGCTTAATCCCACATGCCACGCAGGCCTTAGCCACATTGTACGCACCCACCATATTCACCTGAAAAGCCAGCACCGGATGCGGCCGAATCACAGACACATTGATCGCCGCATCCATACCCTCACATGCGGCCAGCACCTGCTCGTAATCCGTAATATCCACAACCCGATTCTCGTGCGGCGGCCCCAACACCTCTGGAATCGGCGCCCGTGGACTTTGCGGCGGCGAAACCGCGATCTCTGTCATCAGACGAAGATCGGTCACTCGCAAAGTATAGTGGTCTTTAAGCGCAGAAATCGCCGCTGCACCCACCGGACCACCCGCCCCAAACAACACCACATTGCCCTCATTTACAGTTGCCATAATATCCCTCTCACGCAAAACGCCCACTCGACGCCACATGCGCCAGCGACCAGTGATGCCCTTCACGCTCGGCTGTAAGCGCATCGCGCACCGCCGCCACTACATCCTCTGCCACCGTCTCCACACCCAGCGCACCAAGACGCAAACAGCGCACTTCGATCTTGCCCGTACGCGCAATCTCTCGACCCACCAGCTCAGCCATAAACGGTGCTAACGACCCTGCCTCTGCTCGCGGTATCGCATTCCACCGGGGATCAACGATATATTCCTCCGGATAATCCCGCACCAAATCCAGACAACTCAACAGCACCACCTTCTCAACACCGGCGGCACAGGCAGCCGTCAGAGCCACATAAGTACCCCGCGCCGCAGCATCGAGCAGAACCTGCTCACTATCCCCTATCGGATCACTCGCCGCCGCGTACACAACAGCCTCTACGCCTTCCAGCACCGGATCTACCGACTCCCGCTCAAGCAAATCGACTTCCGAACCAATCGCCACCACCTCAAAACCCGCACCCAACCCCGTCGCCAGCAGCGCACCCCAGGGACGATCCGCGCCAATCACTGCCACATTCATAGTACTCCTCCTCAATTATCCCGCAATATACGCGATACGCTCCGCGGAATGCAACCTTCAAAAAGCGCACATACCTATTTGTATTGCACCTGTATCTCAAAGGCTATATTTTGCCATCGATTAAACCGCATCATCCACCATCTATTCCTTCAAGGAGAACCGGACATGGACCGCGAATCTATGACCAATGAAGAGAATTACTTCTTCGACACCAGAGGTTATATCATCATCCCCGGTGCCCTCACCTCGAAAGAAGTCGATTCCCTCAACAGCACCCTCGACGACGCCGGACCCACCGACAATCTCCTGACACTACCTGCCCCCCTGCGAGAACCCTTCCGCGATCTTCTTATCCATCCCGTCCTGGTCTGGTACCTCAACCAGATCTGTGGCCACGGCTTTCGCCTGGACAGAGCACCCCGCCTGATCGGAGAAGCTGCTGGCGACGATCCCAATGCCCCGCTACAGGGCAACAACGAACCCAGAGACACGGCCCGGGCCTACTACTTTCAGAACCAATACCGCGTCTGCCACGGCGTGCGCGTCATCTGGGCACTCTGCGATGTCAACCCGGACGACGACGGCGTAGTCCTGGTTCCTGCAAGCCACAAAAGCAATGTAGAAGCACCCGAAGACCTCCTCACAGGTGCAGACGACATGGACCTGGTCGAACAACCCGTGCTCAAAGCCGGCGACCTGCTCATCATTGCCGGAACCACCCTTCAGGGCCTCCGCCCCTGGAAAGGGCGCAATCCGCAACGCCTCATCGCCTGCGAATATGCCAACCGCGCTGTCCTGCAATCCAACGGATCAGGAGCAAAAATAGAACCCAGACCGGAATGGATGGCCAACCTCCCATCCGAACACCTGGCCGTCCTCTCCAACCCCGGATACAAAGACACCACCGACCCGCCGCCAACCCTCAATACCGATGGCAAAAAGACCTGGCTGGAAAAATCGCCGGACATTCTCCACCCCTCGTTTTACAAACCCGACCCCGACGCTGGCATTGACCACAAAGAACTCTACTTCTGGGACCTCACCGGCTATCTCATCGTGCGCAATGTCATGGACGAAGAATGGCTGGCACGGGCCAACGAAGCCATCGACAAATTCTCCGATCGCATTGTCGTGGGCGAAGAACTCGCCCGGGGATCCAAAAGCCTCCGGGGCACCGGACGCCCCACGCTCAGCGGCCTTCTCCACCTGCCCGAACCCTATTGCGAACCCTTCCGCAAAATGCTCATCCACCCGGCCGTCATCGGCCGCCTCAACTGGATGATGGGCAGCGGATACCGGTGCAACGGGGCCACCGCCTTCTGTTCGGTCAAAGGCTCCACCGGGCACTCCCTCCACGGCGGTAACGAACCCCTCACACCCTCCCGAAGCTATGTCTTCCAGAACGGCCGCAGCCATGCCGAATTTGTCCGCGCTGTCTGGCAATTGCACGACACAACCCCTGGCGGAGGAGGATTCGTCTGCGTCCCGGGAAGCCACAAAGCCTATTATCGCATGCCCGAAGGCATCCGCACCAGCGACGACGACATGGGCACCATCCGCCAACCCGTCCCGAAAGCCGGCGACATCCTCTTCTTTATGGACACCGTCCTCACCCACGGGGCCTGGCCCTGGAAATCCGACATCAGCCGCCGGTCCATCTTCTTCAGTTACTATTCCCGCCACCACTCCTATCGCGGCGGCGTCATCGAACCCGAAGACCGCTGGGGAGAAGACATAGTCGAAGGCATGACCGAAGCCCAATTTGCCGTCATGCGCGGTTCCACCCGCGATGCCAGGAGCAGAAACACGCCGCGCCTCGTTGTAGAAAACGGCCAGCTAAGTGTCTCCTACGACGCCATGGGAGACCGTTATGAATACCCGGTGCGAAGACCGGACGATAAGAGAAAATAAAATACGTGACATACCAGAATGGAGTCGCAAGTATGTTGGCAGACGCCGCGTCAGAAGATGGATTTGGCATTACAACGCGCGAAGGAGATCAGGAAATGAGTAAAGTAAGTGACTTGCACAAGAAATGGAGCCATGACCCAGAATACCGGTTTATCTTGTATCTATATCTCAAAGGCTATATTTTTCATTAACCTCTTTGCGATTGGGATAATCCATGCGATACCTGGCCTGAAAATCGGGCGATAGACGCACAGTAAGTAGGGAGAAGGAGAAAGTAGAATGCCAGTACTAAAAAGCATTAATATCAGTGGTTTTCGATCCATCAAAGAGATGTCATTGGAGCTTCGACCTCTCAATATTTTGATTGGTGCTAATGGAGCGGGTAAAAGCAATCTCATTGCTTTTTTTAAATTCGTGAATGAATTGATGGGCGGACGACTTCAGCAACATATAGGAGCAACGGGACGGGCCACAGGCAATTTGCACTTCGGCCCTAATATAACCCCTCAATTGGAAGCGGAAATGGTATTTGAGGTGGAGAATGGTACAGATACCTACTACATGAGACTGTTCCACGCTGCCGGTGATTCTCTGATTTTTGCTGAAGAAACACTCGCATTTCATCAAAAAGGCTATCCGAAACCCTGGCCCGTATCGCTGGGGAGTGGTCATCAGGAAACACGAATTATTAATGAAGCGGAAGAAGGTGGACCTACTGCAAGAACACTCAGGCATTTGCTGAATCATTGTCGCGTCTATCACTTCCACGATACTTCGCCAACTGCGAGAGTCCGGCAGTATTGTTACGTCGGCGACGATCGCTGGCTCATGCCCGACGCAGCGAATCTGGCAGCGGTATTGTATGCACTCAAGTCCCATAAGGAAAAGGTATATCGCCGGATTGTGGCGACGATTCGACAGGTAGCACCATTCTTTGAGGACTTTGATCTCGAGCCGACCAATTCCAGAGACATCATTCTCAACTGGCGTCATCACAAGTCCGATCTCATTTTCGGCCCCCATCAACTCTCGGACGGTACGCTACGGGCAATCTGTCTGATTTCGCTGCTGCTACAGCCGGAAGAAAATCTTCCATACCTGATTGTGGTAGATGAACCAGAACTCGGACTACACCCGTATGCGCTCGATGTAATTGCGTCGCTATTTCAAGCAGCAAGTGACCAAACACAGGTCCTCGTCAGTACGCAGTCCAGCGCGTTTCTCAACGCTTTTGAACCAGAGGACATTGTGGTTGTCGAGCGCAGTGATGAGGCTACAGAGTTTATCAGGCCAGATGCCGAAAAACTCGACGCGTGGCTGGAAGACTATTCGCTTGGAGAGATCTGGGAAAAAAACGTCATCGGTGGGGGGCCGCACTAATGTCTCGGCTCTATCTCTTTGCCGAAGGAACAACAGAGCAGACATTTGCCAATACGGTTTTGAAGTCGCATCTGGCAAATTTTGATGTTTACATGCACAAGCCGGTTTTAATTGCACACGCCCGAAAGAAAGGAAGAATTCATCGCGGGGGTGGAAGAAACTTTACAGCAATGCAGAATGACATCAACCGTTTTCTCAAGCAGGAGTCGGGACGTGATGTATTTTTTACCACCATGATTGACCTTTATGCTCTGCATGCAAAATTTCCCGGCATGGAAGAAGCTGAAAAATTACGTCACGACCCGCACAAGCGAGTCGAAGCTCTCGAAAAATCTTGGCTTGAGGGAATCGGCGACAAACGATTTATCCCATTCATTCAGTTACATGAATTTGAAACTTATTTGTTTTGTGATGTATCCCTATTCGCTCACTTTTTTGAAAATGCAGATTCCCAAATCTCCGCTTTACAGGATGTCCAGCCTCCAGAACTGATTGACGACGGACAAGATACAGCCCCATCAAAACGCATCGCCGCCCAATTTCCCAACTACTCAAAAGCAACAGTAAGCCCACAGATGGCCGAACTGATTGGTTTGGAAAACATCCGATCCAAATGCCCCCACTTTAATGCGTGGCTTGAACAACTTGAAAAACTCGGAACACCTGAGAGGCACTGACGAATCATGGCAAAAATGACGACGCAATTAACGAAAGCAGTTGAAATCTACTTCAATGACCTGCAACGGATTCGCGCATTAGGAGGGGGAACTGGAGAGCGGTCATTCTACGGACCGCTTGCCAACCTGCTGAACGCCATAGGGGACACGCTCAAGCCGAAGGTGTCTTGCGTGATCGAGTTAGCTGATCAAGGTGCAGGCCATCCCGATCTTGGTCTTTATGCGGCACGTCAGATGCAAAAGGGCCAACCACGCGAAGGGCAAGTACCAGAATGCGGTGTGATTGAGGTGAAACCCGCGGGCGATGACACATGGATGGTCGCAAAGGGCGATCAAGTGAGTCGTTATTGGGAACGCTATCGCCTCGTGCTGGTGACCAATACCCATGACTTTATACTCGTTGGCGAGGATTTGGAGGGACGTCCGGCCAAACTCGAAACGTTCCGACTGGCCGAAAACGCGGAGGAATTCGAACGCCTTCTGGAGACGCCGCACGGCTTTGCGGATAAAGTTGGCGCGCGTTTTGGCGAGTATCTGTGCCGAGCACTATCGCATCGCGCACGTCTGACCGAACCAAAGGATCTTGCATGGCTGCTCGCCTCGTATGCACGGGATGCCCTCAGTCGCGTTGAGGCGTCAAATGACACATCAGCATTGACCGTCGTGCGCCTGGAACTTGAGAATGCCCTTGGCGTCCGATTTGAGGGTGATCGCGGTACGCGCTTCTTCCACTCAACGCTGGTACAAACGCTGTTCTATGGTGTCTTCTCTGCCTGGGTACTGTGGACACGACAAACCCCGCCGCCAGATAAACCATTTAATTGGCACGAAGCGGTTTGGCATTTGCGCGTACCCGTCTTGAGGGTACTGTTTCAACAACTCTCTGACCCAGGACGCCTGCGACCACTCGGCCTTGTCGAGGTGCTCGACTGGACCGCAGATGCTCTTGACCGCGTGGATCAGGCCGCCTTCTTCGCTCACTTCAACGAGGGCGAAGCAGTGCCCTATTTCTACGAGCCGTTTTTGGAAGCCTTTGATCCCGCACTTCGAAAGCAATTGGGCGTTTGGTACACGCCAACCGAAGTGGTGCGCTACATGGTTGCCCGTGTCGATAAGGCACTTAAAGACGACCTCGGCATCGCAGATGGACTCGCTGCAGAAAACGTCTATGTGCTCGATCCGTGTTGCGGCACCGGCGCATATCTGGCAGAAGTGCTACACCGCATTGCCAATAATATGGAAAGCCGAGGTCTGGGTGCGCTCACTGGCGCAAGGATAAAACAGGCCGCGCTGGAACGGGTATTTGGTTTTGAGATCATGCCCGCGCCATTTGTCGTAGCGCATTTGCAGGTCGGGCTGACGATGCAGGCACTTGACGCACCATTGGCTGATGATGAAACAGAACGCCCCAGTATCTTCCTCACTAACGCGCTAACCGGATGGGAACCTGAATGGGATCCAGAAAAGATAAGGCCACAGCTATTTCCAGAACTGAAAGAAGAACACGACCGCGCCGAGGAAGTGAAGCGAAAAACGCCTATCCTCGTAATCCTCGGCAATCCACCCTATAACCGATATCCCGGTGTGGGCATGAGTGAGGAACGGGCACTAACGTTGGCTTACCGCGCTCCCAAACGAGTGGAATTATTAGAAAAGAAAGCCTTAAACGATCTCTACATTAGATTTTTTCGCATGGCTGAACGGCGCATCGCAGAGAACACAGGTCAAGGCATTGTCTGTTTCATCTCTAATTATTCCTGGCTCGATGGATTAGCGTTTGCCGGCATGAGAGAACGCTACTTAGAGGCATTCGACGCGGTCCGAATTGACTGTCTGAACGGCGATAAATACAAGACGGGTAAAGTGGCACCCGATGGCTCGCCGGACCCAAGCATCTTCTCAACGCCTAGCAATCCCGCGGGCATTCAGGTCGGAACCGCCATAACTACACTGGTTCGTAGAGTAGATCACACACCGTCGCGTGCAATCGGTTTTCGCCATCTATGGGGGCAAACGAAGCGCAAGAAACTATTGGATACAGCAGAATCGGAACCAGATGATCTATACACCAACATCGTGCCAGTTCTTCCGCTTGGCTTACCTTTCGGATCAATGGCAGTCAGCGAAGAATGGTTCGACTGGCCTGCGTTACCCGATCTGTTTCCGGTTTTCTTTTCGGGAGCAAATACGAACCGAGACCCGTTTCTCGTTGATATCGATCTCGGCCAGCTTAAGCATCGCCTAATTGATTACTTCAATCCTGTCTTGAATCACGATGAGATTGCTAGACGCTACCCGGCGATTATGAAGCCCTTGAGTTATTTTGATGCGATAGCAACGCGAGAGACATTGCTTCGACGTGGAGGCCCGACCCCAACAGGCTTTATTCCTTATACTTATCGTCCCTTCGATACCCGCTGGCTCTACTGGGAGGCAGATACAAAGCTACTGAATGACAAACGCGCCGATTACTTGTCACAGGTATTCGAAGACAACTTATGGTTATCTGCCGCCAAGCATCTACGCAAACACCCAAAAGAGCCGCAAGCCTGTTTTGCACAACATCTATCTTCGCTTCACCTTATAGAACGAGGGGCAAACATGTTCCCCGCCTACCTCCGTTACGCTGAAAAAGGAAACGACAGCAACTCCGCACAACTCAGGCCCAATGTGACTATCGAGGCAGGGAACTATCTCAGATATCTTGACGCAAGTGTGGATGACTTGTTCTACCATGTTCTCGCTGTGCTCCACAATCCTACCTACCGTGAAGCCAATGCGGATGGATTACGCATGGGCTGGCCGCGCATTCCACTGCCTGGCTGGCCCGATGGCAAGGCTGAAGGTACGGCGGATGCCCTTGTCCAATCGGCAGCGCGAGGGCGCGAACTGGCTCGACTACTTGATCCTGAAGCACCGGTACGGGGCGTTACCCACGGTGGTTTGCGTCCAGAAATCGCCGCCATTGCCGTGCCTACGACCAGCGATGGACGCAATATGACTGGCGATGATTTTGCAGTAACAGCAGGGTGGGGACATTTCGGATCAGGCCAAGCCGTGATGCCGGGTAAGGGACGAGCTATTGAACGCGACTACACGCGAGACGAGCGCATTGCGCTGGGTGATGCCATACTCACGCTTGGCGAAACTACTTTCGATATCTACCTGAATGACCGCGCCTACTGGCGCAACATCCCCGCCGCGATTTGGGACTATAAGCTCGGTGGGTATCAGGTGCTAAAAAAATGGCTATCGTATCGGGAACATAAAGTTCTTGATCGGGCATTGACGCCGGAGGAAGTCCAGTACTTTGCGGATACGGCGAGAAGGATTGGAGCGATATTGCTGATGACAGCGCGAGATATTTCGTGAGTCTTAGCTACACTGATCCCTCTGAGGGATTTTGATATTCAAATCCGAGATTATTGCGAAGGACGTCATTGTTATTTGCTATGGACTTAATAAATTTGCTATCCATCCCAATTAAGTGCAGAAAATGCAACTGAAATAGAGCTTCAAGTTTTATGCACAATTTCCATAAGTCCTCTCCACTGGATGCTTTGTTCTCAAGACTGCTGTCGTAATGTGTCAAATAGTTTCTTGTATCAACCACCTTGCCAATGAAAGAATCACGCTTTCTTGCATTTCCAAACAAGTCTCTAAATGGTTCAATCATTTGTTTTATTCGCTTTCGCAATGAAAGCTCATTGGCATATTTCAGTTTTTCATCTATCCATTGCCTTTGCCCATCATCTGGGATAGCAGTCAATATCGTGTCTATGAGATTGCGAAACTCATCCTCCGACATTTGAGTTTCTTGAGAATTTCTTCTGTGTAGCGTTTCTATACCCTGCGCGAGCGATAAGAACTTTCCCTCCAGATATTTGTGACCACCAGACCTGGAAGCAAAATACAGGTTGAATGCAGGCTTTGAAGTCTCGTAGTTCTCAAACCATTTGATCAGAATTTCTTCGAGTTGATCAGCTACGTTACCATATCCAAAAAACATATTATGCGGATGGATCCTTAGTTTTGTCTCAGAATTTGGCTCGCTTTGATCATAAATTCTTATGGGGATTTCACGCGTCTTACCATATTCAATTTCTTGCGTGATTTCTTTTGAGTAGCCAGTGACAGAATCTATAGAAACGGTCTTATCAATTGCAAAACACAGGAAGTTATGGAGCTTGAAGACCAGGTCCAAAAAATATTCAAGAGACCGCATTTTTTTCGATTTCAAAGATATATACGCCTTCTGAGTAATATGTCCTTCGGTAAAACCAAGAGAATGAGTCAATCTAAAAAAAAATTTTAATTCAATTCCATCTGGAAGATTAAGCGCGATTTCTTTAGGAAAACGAAAATGTATCGAATGGCTCCCTTCCTCCCAATTGCGTTCTGTCTGAAACCCGGAAAACGAGAGCCACTCATCAAGCCCCTCCATAGAAAATTCAAGCGTTGAGAAAGCAATTTCCTCTCCTTCATCGTAATTGACTCCGATGAATGCACGAGTGGCATGGATAGTTGAGGTTGATACACCGACGGCTAACAAATCTAGTGGCCAATTGTCATAGAGGCATTTGTCTAACGTAATTAAGTCATTATCAGTTATCCCTACAATGCGATTTATCCTATTTTCCGATCTATTTAGGGTCACATTCAATCTATCTGGTGCTCCCCCCAAGCGGCGTTTGTTGAATGCGTAAAACCGAGATTCACTAAATTGGCTGACCTCAACCGTTATCTCTCCTGACTCGGAAATGCGGAGAATCCCTGGTATTTTGTTTTCGGCATCATCTGGCAACCAGAAAAACCCATGTTTTTCTATTGGCTCAGGAAGTCGCATAGTAAATTCTCCTTGTAATAAATATACCTGATTTGCTATATTGTGTGTTATGAGATGGACAGTAGAGACTCTAAATGCCACTGTAGATAAAGAGCTTGACGCCTTGCCCAATGATATGCGTGCTCGTTTTGTACGCATCAGTGAGTTGATCGCTGCGGTCGGTTTGGAGCGCGTTGGCGCACCCTATGTCAAGCACTTGACCGGCCCGCTTTGGGAAATGCGCATGAGAAGTAAAGATGGGATATCGCGTGCGCTATATGTTACTATTCGAGACAAAAGAGTCATAGTGGTACGGGTCTTTATCAAAAAGACACAGAAGACGCCGCGCCGGGAGATTGACCTGGCATTACAACGCGCAAAGGAGATCAGAGAATGAGTAAAGTAAGTGACTTGCACAAGAAATGGAGCCATGACCCAGAATACCGGGCGGCCTATGAAGAACTCGGCCTGGAGTTTGACCTGGCCCGTGTGCTGATTGAGGCCCGCATTGGTGCCAAGCTCACGCAAGCGCAACTTGCTGAGCGCATGAAGACAACGCAATCGGTCATTGCGCGGCTTGAGAGTGGGCGCGTTCACCCATCCACCAAAACATTGCAAAAAATCGCTCAGGCCACTGGTACCCGACTCAAAATTAGTTTTGAAACCACCGGCACCCCAAACTGAGCCAAGCGTCTTCGGAATGTCTTTCCAGCCTTAAGTCCTCAATAATCGTGTTCATATTCGGGTACGTGTCAATGCCTTCGATCATGTCCTGGTACCAGAATAACTCATAAGCTCTTGAACTTTCTGCCGAAAATAGCGAAAACTGGGCGATTTGTTGTTCTTTACATTCATGAGTGGAGCGATGTTCGTTGCCCATATCGACTTTTCCCTACCAACCGCTCTCCATCCCTTCCTTGTCAGTCCCGTTGCACCGCCTTGAAATATGGCGTCCGCCAGGAGTTCCCAGGTACCGCAAACAGCGTCATTTTTATAACCGTTCAGGACATTGTCCCTAGCATTTGGGTAAGCGGTCTTGATCGCAGGAATATCGCCAAGTAACCAGGCTTCCCCTTCTTCTATGGCAATACAAAACCGGGTCTCTGGCCTGGGATTACACGCATTCAGAACTCTGAAAAGTTCCTGACGAAATATTTTCAGACACTTATCATCCAGATCGCAAACCACAATCACTGCTGCTGGGTAGTTATCGGGATAGCCTGCAAATGTCTTTCCATATCCCCTGAGCAACCTGAGAAGTTGGTCGAGCAAAATGCGCTTACTCGCATCGGTACTGCTCTTGAGATTTTTGGGAATATGGCCGATTCCTCTGTATGCATGAACCTTAAACGAATGCTCGGGTCCAATAATCTTTGGAATCAAAATATCGAGTGCCTTTTTGCCAGACTGATCTTCGACGAGCACTTCAAAATGCATCCAATCACCTCTCGTCGAAATAATCGCTGTACCAGAGGCCTCCTAATGGCAATCCCTCTGCAACCATGTTATTCACGACGGGATCATCACTTGCTCGGCGAATCGTCGAAAAACCATCGTCACCTTTTTCCAGAATCCAGACCTCATCCGGCTCCAAGGCATTGACAAAGTATGGTTGGTGCGTGGTAATAAAAACCTGCGAACCGCCTGGAGTATCGGCGTGTTCGCGAAATTCATTAGCCAGAGTCTCCAGGAGTTTGTGATACAGGCCATTCTCCGGTTCTTCAATGCAGAGAAATGGTGGTGGACTCGGATCTTCGAGCAGCAACAGATAGGCAAACACCTTGAGCGTTCCATCGGACACTTGCTGCGCGTAAAAGGGATCTTGAAAGCCCTTGTCATTGAACCTGAGCAGCAACCGACCATCACTGGTTCTTTCTGTATCAATCCTGTCTATGCCCGGAATTTTTCCAGCGATATTTTCTAATATAGCCTGAAAACGCTCTGGATGTTCACGCTCCATAAATTGCACGACATTACCGAGATTATCGCCATGGATATTGAGACGGTTCTGCGGACCCGCCATAGGCAAACTGCGGGCTGCATCTGGGGTGAAATAACTCAGATACCATCCCTCAATGAAGCGACGAAAAGCGGAGATTCGCGGATGTTGTTTCAAAGCACCGAGCGTGGCAATACCCAGCTTCCGATGGTCTTCTAATTCAACAAACTCAGCATCTTTGGGTTGTTTCCCTTCTTTTTTAAACTCGGAAAAATCGAAACCTTCTGCTGTTTTATTTTCCTTCCAAACAAAGCCCCAACCTTCTCTGAGTACAAGAAAAGATTTGTTCCTATGTATCATACCTTCTTCCAACACATAGGGACGCCCATTCTCGTCTTGCTCAATGGCGATCTTATAGCCAATAAGCCGGGCATTTTCATGTTCCCTGTAAAACACCTCGAACTCAATAGGGTCTGTTTGTCCATAAGTCCTCAGTTTCTCGAAGCCACCGCGTCCTCGTGCATCGCAGGCCTCCTCAACGCCGAACTTGAGCGCATCCGAAAGGAATCCAAACGCATCAAATAGGGCACTTTTTCCCACGCCATTTTTGCCGATCACTGCTGTCATAGGGGTAAGCAGTTGGGCATCCTGTTGATTCCATAAGGGACCCAGCGTAATATCCTTGAGTACCTTGAAATTTTTTATTCTAAAGATTTCTATCCTGGCCATTTTACAGTCCTCTTTGGCGTTGTCTTCTTCAAATTTCTATTTTAATAATCGCCGACTCCTTAAAGCTACGTAACATCAATGATCTAAGCAAAAAAACTCGTAAATGCAAGTTTTAAGGGTCATCTTCAGGCAAAATCGGTCTTGATAAAATTCGGTTCTCAATATATTCTGATTGTATCTATTACTTAACCAAAGGACCTCGCCATGCCCAGCATCCCCTGGCGGCCCAGAGTTATCCTGTCCGACCAAAGCTTCCGCGGTGTCCTCTTTGAACCCCTGTGCAGGGGATAGTGGACAATCTGCTACTGTTTTTTATATTGAAAGGCGGTAAGACATAAGAGCCTGCGTTTAACGCCTCGCCTTAAAAGAAAGGACTCGCAATGGCCGTTGAAACACTTCCACTAACAGCAAATCAGATTGACCAATACCATCGAGACGGTTTTATACTGGCCTCGGGATTAATCCCCGAGGCTATTGCACGCACGGGCGAAGCCGCAATGTGGGAAGTCATGGACATGGACCCTGACGCCCCGGAAACCTGGGACAACTTTTCGGACGAAGCGAAAGCATCCACAGTGCAGGCCGGATTCAAACCCAGATCAAAATTATTCCAATACTTCGGCAACCAACACCCCGACCTCCTCGCCTGTTACACACCCGAAATGATGGCAGCAATGGCGCAATTGACCGGCGAAAGTATAGATCTCTTTCATCCACCAGACGGCACACTCATACAAAACGTTTTTCCCTCAGATGAAAAATGGGCGTGGCAAGGGGCGCATTTTGACGGTGGCGTAAAAGCCAAAATGCACAAAACACTCCCCGGCCCATTTATCATCAACTCCATCATCTATCTCAACGACATCGAAAAACACGGCGGGGGAACAGTCGCGTGGCCCGGATCCCACAAACCCATTCGCGTACTGGCAGAATCCGACCCCGAAAAATACGAATACATGTGGCGGCTATCACAAGACCTGCACACCGTCGATATCGGCGACCCCGTAGAACTGGAACCAAAATGCGGTGACATACTGTTCTTCGCTCACTTCTGCGTCCACGCCGCCACCAATAACGTACGCGACATGCCCCGCCTGGCACTGCGAAGTCGGTGGTAAAAGGCAGGTAAGAAGTGAGAAGTAAGAAGTGAGAAAGCCCCGCTCCACCACCCAAAAGCTGGTGCCTTATCCCACTTCAACCTTCGACCTTCCCACTTCAACCTTCAACCTTCACACTTCTTATGGCTCTTTCTTCTGCTCAGGAGGCGATATATCCAGCGACTAAACCGAAGCTGATATCGTGGAAAGTCGTGGTCGCGGGCCTGCTGTTAATCGTCGCATCGGACTACTACATCAACTGGTCCACCGTAATCTTGCGGGCGTCGAAGAACAACAAAGCTCTATTCCCGATGGGCCTGTTTTTCCCTTTTGTAGTACTCGTAGGGACCAACCTGCTACTCAGATGGGTAAAACCGCAATGGGCACTGAACCGGGGACAACTGTGCGTAGCCCTGGGCATGGGACTGATCGGCTCGCTATTCCCATTCTATGGCCTGGCATCCTACGTCGTCGGCACCATTGCCGCGCCCTATTATTTCGCCACCCCGGAAAACGGCTGGGCAGAACTGCTACACCCCAACATGGTCTCCTGGCTGGTCATGAACAACGAAGACAAAGCCGTGACCCATTTCTACGATGGCCTGCCTCCGGGTCAGCCCATACCCTGGAGAGCCTGGGCTGTACCTGTATTCTGGTGGATGACCTTTGTGGCCGCAGCGGCCTGCGTGGCCCTCTGCCTCATGGTAATACTGCGAAAACAGTGGGTGGAAAACGAACGCCTGGAATTCCCGCTCATGGAAGTGGGCATGCAGGTCGCTCAGGTAGATAAGCGCAATGGCGGACTCTCCTTGCTCAACCAACCGCTCTTTCGCGTGGGTTTCTGGATCGGGATATTTGCAGTATTCTGGAACATCATCTCGTACTTTTATCCCTTAATACCGGGGCTACCAACCACGCACACCGAAGGCCAGTGGTTCCGCTGGCTGGAAGGCGCCAAACCCTTCTGGGTACAAATCAGCATTTACGTCATAGGCTTTGCCTACTTTGCGCGAGTCGAAACCCTGTTCAGCTTCTGGCTATTCTTTCTCTTCACAGAAATCGAAGTCGCAACCTTTGATCGCCTGGGAATCGCGGCAGGACACGGAGGCGGCGAAGCCGTGCGGTCGCAAAATTTTGGAGTACTATGCGCCTATGTCATGTTCGGACTGTGGATGGCGCGGGGACATCTAAAAGCCGTATTTCGGAAAGTCTTCAAAAATGCCTCCGACGTAGATGACTCTCGAGAAGCAATGTCCTACCGCGCGGCACTAATCGCCCTCATAGCCTCCCTGCTGTACATGGTAGCGTGGCTACACGCCGCCGGAATGGAAATCCGGGTCGTCGTCCTGTACCTGTTTTTCACCGCAGTAGCCTACATTGGAATGGCCCGATTCGCCGCAGAACTGGGCCTGCCTTATGGAGATATTGCCTACCACTCAATAACCTGGACACCCCTCCACATCATGGGCGGGCAAACAGTAACAGCATCCACACTAACCTGCCAGGGCTATCTATGGGCCATGTTCGGAAAAACCCGGGGATTTCTGGGACCGCCAATCGCGCAAATGCTGAAACTGACCACACCGCTACGCGTCGAAAGGGGGCGTTTATTCGGCGTAATCGTACTCGCCGTAGTAGCAGGCGCGACATTTGCCATACTCCACGCCATATACATGGGCTATTCCGGCGGCGGCTTCAACCTCAGAGCCGCGTGGAACCTGTTAATCGGACCACAGCGCTCCTACGATGCCTCAGTAACCTGGATCCGCAACCCGGAAGCACCCGACGTAGAGCGCATGTTATTCATGGGATCCGGCGTATTGATCACAGCCGTACTCACCTATCTGAAATACCGCTTCGTACACCTGCCCCTCCACCCCGTAGCCCTGATGCTACAGGGCACCTATATGGCGCAAAAAACCGTATTTTCGGTATTTCTCATCTGGATCTACAAAGCGACCATACTAAAAATAGGTGGCGTGCGCCTCTACAGAACAGGACAACCATTCTTCATCGGTCTGCTAATCGGATATGCCATAGCGACATTCTTATCCTGCGTAATAGACAGCATCTTCTTCTTTGGACAGGGACACCTGGTACACGGATTTTAGAGGAGAAATTTAATGGCAGTTGACACCAGAACACATGGCTTAACCGCGGAAGAACGCGAGACTTACGCAAAAGACGGATTCTTCATCCGACCAAAAGCCTTCGACACTTGCGAAATTGACGCACTGCGCGACAGAATCGAAGACCTCGTAGAACTCATCGAGACCTCCAAAGTATTGCCAGAGCAACAAAAACAAGCAATTCTAAAACGCAACATCGGAATCGAAGCGACTTCTGGACCCGCATCGTTAAACAGCATAACGCGACTTCACAGATTCAGCGCACTGGTGCGATCCCACATCCGCGACCCAAGGAGACTGGAAGCGGTCACACAGATCGTAGGATCGGATCTGTTCTGTCCCAACGACCTGTACTTTTTCAAACCCCCGGGCACCGGGCGGCCCATCGCGTGGCACCAGGACTCCTGGTACTTCCGAAACACGTATATCAGCAGCATAGGTGACGCCATAGAACAAGCCTCAATTGGAACCTATCTGGCACTGGATGACGCAGATGAAGAAAACGGATGCTTGTGGGTAATCCCCGGCAGCCACCGCCTGGGCGTAGTAGATCACAGCCAGGTCGAAAGCGACGAGTACTTATTGCAAAAGAGATTGACCGTATCCGACGAAATGGAAAAACAGGCACTACCAGTAGAAGTGCCAAAAGGTGCGCTCGTATTTTTCAACAACGCCCTGTTTCACCGCAGCACCCCCAACAGATCGGATCGGTTTCGGCGGGCCTATATCGTACACTATATGAAAGCGACCATTCAGCATACCAATACCCGGAACATGCAGAGGATCGCCAAAGAAACGGAGCACTGGGGCACAAATGAGATGTACATCTGCGGAGTGCCCGGAACCGTACAAACAACGCCCGAAAAAGAAAGCATGAACTGGGACAAGGCCCTGGGCCGAACATTGACAGAAGACGACATTCGGATTAAAAGGAAATAAAATGCCAGATAAACGCCCCAACATCCTCTACATCATGACCGACGACCATGGAACCGGCGCCCTGAGTTGCTACGGCAGCCAGATCAACCACACCCCCAACATGGACCGCATTGCCCACGGAGGAATGCGTCTGGACAATTGTTACGTCACCTACTCCCTGTGCTCGCCCAGTCGCGCCTCCATCTTAACAGGAAAATACGCACATCTCCATGGACAAACATCAATCGGTGGAAATATCTTCGACGGCACACAACAAACATTCCCCCGTCTATTACAGGACGCGGGATATCAAACAGCAATCATCGGGAAATGGCACCTCCACAGCATACCAACTGGCTCTGATCACTACAGCGTCATGTGGGGACAAGGCTCTTATTTTGATCCCAAATTTATCGAACCCGGCGAACATGGTCCCGTATGGAAAGAAAGCCGGGGATATTCGACAGACCTGGTAACCGACAAATGCCTGGACTGGCTCAAAGAACGAAACACCGAACAACCCTTTATGCTCTTATGCCATTTCAAATCCCCCCATTACAACTGGGAACCGGACGAAAAACACAAAACCATGTACCAGGATGAAACAATCCCCGAACCAGAGACATTTGACCACAATTTTGGAGACAGCCCGGTACCTCCCGAAGCATTGCAAGTCAAGCTCGAAACCGTCCATGAACAATGGAATATCACCCATTGGGACGCTATGCCCGAAGGATTATCCATGCAGCAGCAAAAACACAGAAACTACCAGTACTTCATCAAAGACTACCTCCGCTGTGTGGCATCGGTAGATGATAACATCGGGCGGCTCCTCGACTACCTCGACGAACAAAACCTCGTCGAAAGCACAGTTGTAGTATATACCTCAGACAACGGGATGTTCCAGGGCGAACACGGCTGGGTCGATAAAAAAATGATGTACGAAGAAAGCCTACGAGTTCCCTTCTTAATCCGATACCCCAGAGAAATAGCAGCGGGAACCCACACAAATGACATGGTCATCAACCTCGACTATGCACCGACCTTCTTAGAATACGCCGGGCAACCCATCCCCGCAGACATCCAGGGAAAAAGCCTGGTACCCCTCCTGCGAGAACAAACGCCAGAAGATTGGCGAACCGCCTTTTACTACCAGCACTTCGACATCCACCCCGACGGCGAACTGGCAAACTGCGGTGTACGCACCAAAAATTTCAAACTAATCTGGTACAACCACAACTACGACCACTACCAGCTCTTCGACACCCAAAAAGACCCCAGCGAAACCCGGGATGTATCCGAAGACTCCGAATACGCCTCAACAGTATCCGAAATGAAAGCCTTGCTGCGGGCAGAACGCGAAAAAGCGGGCCTGACAGACGAAATAGAACAACAAATATTTAACAGCGATAACATACCTCAAACGCGCAAGCAGATGAACGCGTTATTGCAAACGATAGATGCCAACACCGCAAAGGAAAAACAATGAAAAATGCAAAACTCCGCTACAGACAGGTACACCTGGACTTTCACACCTCTGAACACTGTCCGAATGTCGGGGGCAAATTTGACGAAGACCAGTTCATCGGCGCCCTGAAAAAAGGACATGTCAATTCCATAACCATCTTTGCACAATGTCATCACGGCTGGTGTTATTACCCCACAAACACGGATATGAGGCATCCCAACCTGCAAACCGACCTCGTCGGACGCATGCTCGCCGCAGCCAAAAAAGCCGACATCAACATGCCCGTCTATATCACCGTACAATGGCAGGAAAAAGCTGCCCGCGAACATCCCGAATGGCGCGTCAGGCGACCCGATGGGGGCTATGTGGGACGGCCAACCATGCATCCCCATACCCCTCTGCCACACGGCGGATGGTATCGCCTGTGTTGCAATACGCCCTATCTGGAAGCGAGTGTCTTGCCCGTATTGACAGAAGTAATGGACATGTACAACCCCTCTGGCATCTTCCTGGACATCACCGGGGAAGAAATTTGCACCTGTGATTGGTGTATCGCCAGCATGCACGAAAAAGGGCTTGACCCCAATAACGCTGGAGATCGAGTTATCCACTCACAAGAAGTGTACAAAGACTATCTAACCAAAACCACCGACATCATCTGGAGCCGCAATCCCGACGCCACAATTTATCACAACGGAAGCGACAAAAAGGGTAGGCACGACCTCTACCCCTACTGGTCGCACCACGAAATCGAATCCCTGCCAACCGGCATGTGGGGATACAACCACTTCCCGACAAACGCGCGCTACTTCACAAACCTGCCCGACTGCAACGCAATCGCACAAACGGGCAAATTCCATCGCATGTGGGGCGAATTTGGCGGCTTCAAAAATCCAGTCGCACTGGAATACGAAGTGGGACAAATCATCTCATTAAATTGCCGCTGTATGGTCGGCGATCAACTCCATCCAGAAGGAGAGATGGACGAAGAAACCTATCGCATCATAGGCGAAGCGTACAAACGCGTTGAAGAACGCGAACCATGGCTGGAAGGTGCCGAACACGTGGTAGATGTAGCGATCCTCGCACCCTCGGGCGTACACAAAGACAGAGACCTGGAAGACAGCGAAGTCGGCGCCGGCCTCATGCTCATGGAAAACCACATCCCGTTCTTAATGCTCGACGAAACAATGGATCTATCCCCCTACCAGTTGCTGATCTTACCAGACAGCGTGCGCGTGGACGACGCCCTAAAAGCGAAAATCGATGCCTTTCTGGCAAATGGCGGCAAGCTCCTGTCATCTGGCGAAAGCGGCCTGGACCCTGCGGGAAAAGATTTTGCGTATGACATCGGCGCCAAATATACTGGCCCCTCGCCCAATGACATAGAATATGTAGTCGTCGAAGACGCCATCGCCGCAAATTTGGTACGCACCCCATTCCTCGTCTATGAATCTGGCGTAACGACAAAAGTGACAGACGGCGAAATCCTCGCAGCCGCGTGGAAACCGTATTTTAACCGCACACACGGAAAATTTTGCTCCCACCGAAACACCCCTTATGAAGGCGACGCGGGTTGGCCCTCTGTCATACGCAAAGGCAACGTCATACACATCGCACAACCCATCTTCAGAGTCTATGACGACCAGGGAATGCAATTGCACCGCGACCTGGTAAAAAACTGTATCGACCTGCTCTACGACGACCCCTTATTGCAGGTCGGCCTGCCATCGTGTGGCCGCGTAAATCTAACCCGCCAACCCCAGGAAGGAAATCGGCTAATCCTGCATCTCATGTACGCCAACCCCATCAAACGGGGCGACACAAATGTAATTGAAGACATTATTCCACTATACGATATTCCGGTCTCATTAAAAGCGGACCGCGACATATCTCGCGTGTACCTCGCCCCCGAAAATGAGGACATTGAATTTGCAGTATCGAACGGGCGCGTGTCATTTACCGTGCCCAAGGTCGAAATGAATCAGATTGTAGTGATTGAATAAAGAAAGGAGTCTCTCATGGCAGAAACAAAAAAAATCGTCCGATCGGAGCCCTTTGTAATCAACAAAAACATGGGCAGTCCGATGGCGATATCCACCCGAGATCTAACGCCCAAAAATGCGGATGGTCTCCCGGTAGTCTTGCCCACAGAAAAACAAAAATACGACTTTGATCGCAATGGGTGGCTCTTGATCCCCGGCGTACTCTCAAAAGACGAATGCGACGAAATGCGGACCTTTGCCGAGCGACTGGCCAAAGACCCCGAAAGCATACCCGAACACGAACGCTGCCCACTTGGGGGACCATTGCAAAAATTAGCCGACCACCCCGTTATCGTCGGATTCATGAACGAATTTGTAGCATATCCTCCTCTCGCCAACGACGAGCGATACGGATTCAGACTGGAAACATCCCACCTGTTTTACCGCGATGCTGAAACACCCGGAAAATTTAGCCCGCATAACGGCAATGGCCTGTTTCGCATGCCCTGGGACTCGCACTTTTACCGGTGCATCCCCGGCAAAGCCTGGAGCGGACTAACGCGCGTGGTATGGGAATTTAACCCCGTCAAAAAAGGCCAGGGCAGCACATTATTTGTAACCGGCAGCCACAAAGCCGCTTATCCAGCACCCGAAACCGTCCGCGCCCCCGAATCAACCATGTGGGAAACCTACGGTTGTCCCCCCGGATCGCTGTTGTTCTTCACCGAAGCAATCACGCACAGCGCACATCCCTGGACCAATACCGAAAATAATCGCCTCGCCGTATTCAACCTCTACAACATCGTCGCGAGCCGATGGCATTCGTGGTTGCCCCCCGAAAAACTCATCGAATCCATGCCCCCCCTCAGACAAACGCTCTTCAGCGAACCGTACAACGAAAAAGTGGATACATTCTTCCCGCGCACAACGGCGTATATGGACGGATAACTGAAAAGGAGACCAACATGGACAGCAATGGAACCATAACACCTTATATCATCGACAAAAATCTGGGCAGTCCCATGGACGACTACTCAGATGTATTGCCAAAGAAAAATGGCGACGGATTAGACATCATCGAACCGACCGCAGAGCAGAAATACCGGTTCGACAAAGACGGATGGTTATTGGTCCCAGGTGTATTGAGCGAACAGGACATCAAAGAAATGCGGGAATTTTGTATCCAGCTACATCTCGATCCCCAATCGCTCCCCGAACACGAGCGCACCCCGCTGGCAGGACCCACACAAAAATTGATAGACCATCCTCTGGTAGTCGGCATGATGAATGAATTCATGGCCAATCCCCGCTTATCAAGCCCCAATTGTTATGGATTCAGCCTGGCCGCCAATGGACTCTGGTATAGAACCGCACCCACCCGGCGCAATGAAGGCAAAAGAGAAGCCCGTCAGTTTAGCCCACACAACGGCAATGGACTATATCGCCTGCCCGGCGACGCGCACTATTACAACGCCTTTCCCGGCAAAGCCAACAGCGCGCATACCCGCGTGATCTGGGAATTGAACCCCGTCAAACACAAACAGGGCGGCACACTCCTCGTAACGGGCAGCCACAAAGCTGTGTACACTGCGCCCGACGAAATTCAAGACCCCGACTCCAGCATCTGGACGACCTATTCATGTCCGGCAGGCTCGGTCCTATTCTTTGCAGAAGCGACAACACACAGCGCGTATCCGTGGATCAACGAAGAAAACGATCGCATTGCCATTGCCAACCTCTACAACTTCGTGGATGGCGGTCACGCCGGACTACTGCGACCAGATCCCCACATACTGAAATCCATGCCCCCAATTCGCCAGACCCTGTTCAGAGAGCGATATGCCGGTCAAAATGTCGTCAGGTGAGACCCCATGGACCAGAACCGACCAAATATCCTGTTCATAATGACAGATGAGCAGCGTTTTGACCACCTGGGAAGTGTAAACTCCGCGGTAAAAACACCGCACCTGGACGCCCTCGCCAATGACGGCGTTCTATTCAGCCGGGCATATACGCCCAATCCATCGTGCGTACCTGCGCGAGCGGGAATCTTCACCGGAAAATATCCACACCAGTGCGCGGCACCCACCTTTATCACCTATCTGCCAGCGCACGAAAAGACGTTCATGAGTTATTTACAAGAAGCGGGATATTATACCGCAGTAATAGGAAAACAGCACTTTGGCGAATCGAAAATTAAACGGGGTTATAACCATGAAGACATTATAGACAGCCACAGCCCCGCGCCTCAGAATCCAAACCGCAACTCCTATAATCAGTGGCTATGGAACTCCGGATTCAAGCACCGCAGCGAACTAATACAGGGAAATCCCGACATCAGAAGATATTCGGAATGGAAGGCAAACCCAAAATACCACGTCGATCACTACGTGGGCGACCGGGGCCGCGAATGGATCGAAAGCGGCATGCCCGAGGATCGCCCCTGGTTTTGCTGGATCTCATTTCCAGGTCCCCACGGACCAATCGACTGTGGCAATCTTCCCCAGGCCGACCTGTACGACCCGGCTGAAATTGACATGCCAGAAACAAATTTCGAAATGCTGGCACAAAAACCTCCGCACAACTCATTGCGAGGCGGACCCGAGCGCCAACAGCCTTTTACAAAAAATGAAATCCGCAAACTGCGACACGCTTATTACGCAAACGTAACACTCATAGATGAAAAAATTGGTGCAATCGTACAGGCATTAAAAAATAGCGGCACCTATGACAACACCCTCATATTCTTCACCAGCGACCACGGCGACTTCATGGGCGACTTCCAGCTCATGGCCAAAGGTCAAAACATAATGGAAGTACTCATGCGCATCCCCTTTATAATCAAGCCCCCAAAAGGTGGCGCACGCGGAAAAGTGGAATCATCTCTCATCTCCGCAATCGATATTGCAGCCACCAGTTTAACCGTTGCTGGCGCAGAAGTACCCGAACACATGGCCTCACGCGACCTGTCGCATTACTGGTCCCATGCAGAAGACCTGGACGACCGGGATGAGTTATACATGGAAGCATCGGGCATTCGGTGTTTGCGCACCCGGCGCTGGAAAATAGGGCATTATTGGAACAAACCCTATGGCGAACTCTACGACCTGAAAAACGACCCGTGGGAAAAAGAAAACCTGTGGGACCGCCAGGACATAGCAGAGTTAAAATCCAAACTACAAAAACGCTTGCTGGATAAACTGATCGAATTGAGCCAGCGGTCTTATATCGCGTGGAATCACGGCGCACCTGAATTATGAGGGATCACGGAATGAACGGATATCGGATTGGAATTGTAGGATGTGGTGGAATAGCGCATCGGCACATTGCGGGATATCGGGAAGTCGCGCACGACCTGGGAGAAGTCGTCGCAGGATGTGATATAGACAAAGAGCAACTGAATGGATATTGCGACCAATACGACATACCCAACCGCTTTACAAATGCGGCAGACATGATCGCATCGGGAGAAGTCGATGTCATCAGCCTGTTAACACCCCCTGCCGTGCGCCATGACGTAATCTTCCCCGCAATTGAAAAAGGCATCCATCTCCTCGTCGAAAAACCATTTGGCGAAACATTGTGCGATGCGGTATCCTTTGTCGAAGCCGCGGAAAAAGCAGGCGTAACCCTGGCAGTAAACCACCAATTGGGATTCATGGAAGACGTCGTCGCAATGCGCGACATCATCAATTCGGGTGATATTGGCGACATACGTTATATATCGCACGACGAATTAAAAAACCGGACGCGAGTACGCGGGTGGCGAAGCCAGGAGCAGCGCCTGGAAATCAGTATCTTTAGCATCCACCTCATCGACCGCATCCGCACATTGGCGGGTAGCCCTCCCCAAAGCGTATCAGCCGTAACGCGCCATTGGAATCCAGACGTCAAAGGCGAAACCTTTACCAGCTTGACAGTACAATTTGAAAATGGCATCGTCGGCACCATGGTATCCAACTGGCATGGCTTAACCCTATCGGAATGTCGATTGCGCGTAGATGCCACAAGAGGATCGATCCTATCCGTCAAAAAAGTCGTACTTGACGACACAGCCACATTGCACATCCATCCTCTGAATGCAAAAAAGGAAACACGCGAATTTCACCGCGAAGGGGCATTCACACACGCAATGGGTGAAAGTATGAACCACCTGATGGACTCGGCGCGGCGCGGCACAGAACCCATGCACAGTGGGCGAGGAAATTTATACACCATGCAAATTGTCGATGCGGCCTATCTATCGGCACAACGCGGCGGACAAATGGTAGAAGTGGAAGAAATAAAATAATACTGGAGGAACAGCAATGACCGCAGATTGTCCCACAACCCCTGAAGATATCGCGCAATATCAAAAAAAGGGATTCATCAGCTATCCCAATTTCTTCTCTCCAGAAGACCTCCGGGAACTGGCAGACGCGCTCGACCACGCCGTAGCAATCAACCGCGCCAGAATCAAAGGCGCAGAAAACGCGGGACGAGGCAGACCCGAATACGAACTCGTATTTAATCAAATGGTCAACCTCTGGACCGACTATGCAGGCGCGCGAAAAATTGCCCTGAACAAACGCCTCGCAGAATCCGCTCGCCGACTATCACAAGCCAAACAAATCCGCATCTATCACGACCATGCACTCATAAAACCACCCGGCGTCAAAAGCCGGGAAACCAACTGGCACCAGGACTTTCCGTACTGGTCTGGCATGGATCGCCCGGGCGCACTCTCTGCCTGGATCGCAATCGATGATGTCTATGTCGAAAATGGCTGCATGCACTTCGTCCCCGGAAGCCACAAATTCGGCAAACAAGAAGGCATAAGCCTGACCACTCAGGGCGAAAGCATCGTCGAAAAAATGAAAGAACGCGGACACAAAGTCGCCGAACCGGAAACCATAGAACTGCCAGCCGGCGGCGTCACCTTCCACCATGGATGCAACTTCCACTATGCAGGACCCAACCTCAGCGACAAACCCCGCCGCGCATTCGCCATCATCTACATCCCCGACTACGTCCTCTTCACCGGCAAAAACGACGCAGCGGGCGCGCAAGACGAAATGGAAATCGGCAAACCCTGGGATCACCCCCTGCATCCCGTAATCGCAGAATAAAGGAGGCCAAAAATGTTGACCCCTGAACAATGCGAATCATACCAGCGCAACGGCTATCTCTTAGTCCCCAATCTCTTCTCAAAAGAGCAATTGGCACCCGCGCTCGAAGTCACAGAACAAAATGCTTACGGCAAATCTCACGAAGCATTCAACGCCGAAATAGACGCCCATCCCGAAATTGCAGAAACACTCATCAGACCAAAAGGCCGCCGCAGCTTTGGCGGACCCCGCGCGCAATTTCACGACATCCCAACGGGTATTGACGCCATTGATCAGACCCTTGAACACGAACCTTTTTTAGACGCCCTATCCCAACTCTTAGACACACCCGACATGCACTACCACCACGGCTTTGTCTATGCCCGTAGCGGACGCTTAGACCGGGGAACCCCTAAAGAACCCTGGCAGGGCTTCCACATCGACTGGGCAAAACCTCTGCTCCCCCCGCACCCGGAATGGCAACGCTACGGCCACATTCAAGCCTGGGTTTATTTAACCGACAACGACGCAGACTGCGCCCCGGTCCGCGTATTGCCCGGCGCACACAGCAAAATGAACAAACTCATCCGCGACCCAATAGGCACAGAACACGCATCTTATCGCTTTGACGACATCCGCGAACTCCCTTACAAATTCGAACCCGTCACCGCCACCGGAAAAACCGGAACCGTACTCTTTTACAGCTCACACATGCCCCATTCAGCCCAGGCATTCACCAACCCCAGAAAACAACGCGCAGTCCTCTTCTACGCCGTGGGCCGCAGAGACACCAGCACCTGGACACTCACGGAAAAACGAGACATACAAGAACGCGGACGCCTGCGCCCCTTCCTGACAAAAACCACCGCAAGAGTCCGCAGCCTCTTTGGCTGGCCCAATCCCGGTGACGACTTCTACACGCCAGAAACGCTTCACCTTATCAAAAACGCCTACCCAGAAATGGACCTCAGTCCATACTATTAAGGAACATCGCACATGACAGAACGCCCCAATGTAATCCTGATCTTAACCGACGATCAGGGATATGGGGATCTAAGCTGCACGGGCAATCCCGTATTAAAAACACCACATCTGGACCAATTATACGACCAGAGCGTGCGCTTGACCGACTACCACGTAGATGCCATGTGTTCTCCCACAAGAGCCGCGCTCATGACTGGACGATATGCTACGCGCACCGGCGTATGGAGCACCTTGCGGGGCCGATATATCATGCGCCGGGACGAAATCACCATCGCCGACGCATTTGCGGACTCGGGCTATCGCACCGGCATCTTTGGCAAATGGCATCTGGGCGACAACTATCCCTATCGCCCTTTTGACCGGGGATTTCGAGAATCCCTGAGCTTTGGCGGCGGCGTAGTAGGAGAAATCCCAGACCACTGGGACAACGACAACTTCACCGCCACATATCTCCGAAACGGCGCACCCGAACAACACGCCTGCTATTGCACAGACGTATGGTTCAACGAAGCCATGCAATTTATGGAGGCGGATGAAACCCCATTCTTCTGCTACATCTCCACCAACGCCCCCCATGGCCCATTCAACGTACACGAAAAATACAGCGCACCTTATTTGAAACAGGGCATACCGAAACAGCGCGCGCGATTCTACGGCATGATCGCAAACATCGACGAAAACATCGGACGCCTCCGCCAGTGGCTCTCAGACAATAACCTGACAGAAAACACCATACTGATCTTCATGGGAGACAACGGCACATCCATGGGAACGGGAATAACCGCGGATGGATATCCAACAGATGGATATAACGCGGGCATGCGCGGCAAAAAAACGTGGGTCTATGACGGCGGCCATCGCAACGCGTGTTTCATACACTGGCCCGCCGGAAAACTGACAGGCGGACGCGATATCGATCACCTGACCGCACACATCGACATCATGCCCACATTGATCGACCTCTGCGAACTTGAACCACCGGACGCAAAACTCGACGGCACCAGCCTCACACCTCTATTAAACAACACTTCTAACAACTGGCCCACACGCACCCTATTCGTACACCAGCAACAAATTGATCACCCGAAAAAATACAAAGACTTCGCCGCCATGACCGACCGCTGGCGACTCGTACACACGGGAACGTGGCGCGACCCACAATATGAACTATACGACCACAAACGCGACCCTGAGCAAAAATACGACATAGCAGAGCACCATCCCGATATCGTACAAACACTGCGCGAAGCGTATGAAAATTGGTGGATTGACATCTCCCGGCGATTTGGCGAATACAGCGAAATCGCAATCGGATCTCACCATGAAAATCCCACAACACTAACCGCACACAGTTGGCACGGAAAAGAAGGCATATACAGCCAGCGACATGTGCGCCAAAAAGAGCGAGACAACGGATTCTGGGCCATCGACATCGAACAAGACGGAGAATACGAATTTGAACTCCGCCGCTGGCCCATTGAAATCGACACACCGGTCTGCGCCGCACTACCGGGCAGAACCGGCGTACCTTATGTAGATGATCTACTACCGGGAGAAGCACTCACCATCAAAACGGCAAAATTGCAAGTAGGCGATATCGTCCAACAAAAAGCAGTTGGCGAAGAAGACAAATACATCGCCTTTCATCTATCACTCAAAAAAGGCTCAACCCACGTACAAACCTATTTTGACGATGGCATTGACGAGCCACCTGGTGCCTACTATGTTTATATAAAGAGAATCAGTCCCGCTTAGCCACCTGGGACTACACAATCACATTTCGTTTTCGAGGTATATATCGAGAAAGGAGATCATAATGCAGACCAGACTCACATTGCAGATGGATGATAAATTGGTTGCACTGGCCAAAACACATGCAAAGAAACGCGGAAAGTCGGTTTCAAAGCTCGTTGCAGACTATATCAAATTTTTGGATAGCCTGGAAAAGAGCAAACAGGAGCCGCCATCGAAAAAAAAATACGGGCCGATCACAGAATCTTTGAAGGGTGCATTGAAAGATGCAAAAGTAGATGAAGAGGACTATTATCGCTATCTTGAGGAAAAATATCGATGATTGTCCTTTTTGATACAGATGTGGTTTTGGATGTTTTGCTAGATCGCACACCTTTCGTCGAAGCTGCGCTACTTTTGTTTGATCACGCAGAACAAAAAGCGATTCATGGATATCTTTGTGCAACGACGATAACGAATATTTATTATATCGCAAGGCCCAGAGTTGGCAAAGCTGTTGCTCTGAATCGCATCCGAGAATTGCTCGATATTTTTGAGATTGCATTGGTCAACCGTTCTGTGTTGTCAATGGCTGTTGACGGCAGCTTTTCAGACTTTGAAGATGGTGTTTTATATGAATCTGCTCGCCGTGTTGGTGCTGAGTTTATTGTCACGCGCAATGCATCTGATTTTGAAAAATCCGAGATACCTGTTTATTCTCCAGATGATTTGAATGCATTAATAGATTTGCGCGACGCAGAAGAAGTGGATACAGGAGGAATTTAGAAATGGCATCACGCGTAACGGGTGTCCCCCGCCCCGTAGGTATATCTGTTTACGACCCCGAGCGTAGCTGGAATGGCTATACGGTCTATGCTGGCGGTGAGATAATTGACATGAACGGCAACCTCGTAAAGCATTTTGAACTGTCACAACTGGGCAAAATAATGCCTGGCGGGCATATTCTCGGTGATCGGCGTTACAACGGTCCTCGTATGGAACGGGGGCGCGAACTCGTTCAGTTGGATTGGGATGGGAATGAAGTCTGGCACTATAATAAAACTGAGCAAATCGAGATTGATAAGAAAAAAATCTGGTCCGCCAAGCAACACCACGATTTTGAGCGCGAAGGCAGTCCAACCGGGTATTATGCGCCGGGTTTAGATCCCATTATAGAAGGCGGAAATACAATAGTGCTCGCAGCAAAAGAAGTCGAAAGGCCACATATCGCACCTGGGGTGCTGCATGGCGATTGTATTTTGGAAGTAAATTGGGACGGTGACATCGTGTGGGAATGGCAAAGTGTGGATCACTTTGATGAAATGGACTTTAGCGAAGAAGCAAAAAATGCGATTTACCGGGGTGGGCGTGTCGGAGCAGATCCTTATGACTGGGTACACTCCAACAGTGTATCCTATTTGGGCCCAAACAAATGGTATGATGCTGGCGATGAGCGCTTTCATCCAAATAATTTTATTTGGGATGGCCGACATACCAACACAATCGCAGTAATCAGCAAAGAAACGGGTGAAATCGCGTGGAAAGTCGGGCCGGATTATTCACTGACATCCAAACTGCGGGCATTGGGCTGGATTATTGGACTGCATCACGCACATATGATACCAAAAGGCTTGCCCGGTGAAGGCAATATCCTGGTATTTGATAATGGCGGTGCTGCTGGATATGGCGCACCGAATCCGGGTGCTCCCAACGGACGGATGAACGCGGTACGAGATTATTCTCGTGTGGTAGAATTCGATCCAATAACACTGGAGCTCGTATGGGAGTATTCCGCGCTCAAGGCGGATGGCGACCGGATCCGCGCCTACCGTTTTTACAGCCGTCCGTGGAGTTCTGCACAGCGCTTGCCCAATGGCAATACACTGATTTGCGAAGGAGCAGGTGGTCGGCTTTTTGAAGTCACTCCCGAACTTGAAATAGTCTGGGAATTTATCAGCCCTCGCGAAACGTGTTATCGCGCTTATCGCGTCCCTTATGAGTGGATCCCGCAACTGGACAAACCAGAAGAAAAAGCTATCGCCGTCAAAAAATAAAGGAGCACAAATGAAAATCACCGATCTACACGTCATGCGTATGGGCACACCGGGAAAGGGTGGGGGGACAAACTGGACATTTGTAAAAATCGAAACCGACGCCGGCATATACGGACTGGGCGAAGCCAGTCTGCAATACAAAGACGAAGGACTAATAGCGGAATTCGGAGCATTCAAACGATTCCTAATCGGCAAAGACCCCTTTGAAATCGAGCGACTATGGACCTCGCTATATCGGCGCGTCACCTGGTCTGGCGGACCCGTAACCACCAGTGCCATCAGCGCCATTGACCTCGCGCTATGGGACATCAAAGGAAAAGCACTCGGCGTACCCGTATATGAACTGCTCGGCGGCAAATCTCACGATAAAATACGCATGTACGCCAACGGCTGGCCCAGCAAAGGAAACACACCCGAAAGCATTGCCGAAGGCGTAAAACAGGTCGTAGATCAGGGCTATACAGCCTTAAAATTCTATCCCTTTGGCGGCGAACAAGTCGCAAAAATCGACCGAATAGAACACGGCGTCGCACTCGTAGAAGCCGCGCGAGAAACCGCCGGACCGCAAGTCGAAATCGGCATTGACATCCGCACGCGGTTAAACATCTGGAGCGCGCGCCGGGTCGCACAAGCACTCGAACCATACAACATCGCCTGGATGGAAGAACCCATCTTATGGGACAACCCCGAAGCCCTCGCGCAATTTGCCCACGAAGTGCGCGTACCCATTGCAACCGGCGAACAACTGTACACCCGCTGGGGATTCCGCTCACTATTAGAACTGAACGCCGTAGGCATCATCCAGCCGGACATCTGCCACGCGGGCGGCATCACCGAACTAAAAAAAATAGCGGCAATGGCCGAAACCTATTACGTAACCGTCGCACCGCACAACTCCAACGGCCCGATCTCCACCATCGCCAGCCTGCATCTGGACCTCTGCATACACAACAGCCTGATGCAGGAAATATTCCTATCGTCCATCGGCCACTACAACGAAGTCCTCACACAGCCTATCGAAGTAATCGACGGCTATTGTGTCCCACCCGAAGGGCCCGGCTGGGGCGTAGATTTGAAAGCAGATGTCCTGGCAAAATATCCGCCAAAACCATTTACCCCCATTGAATCAGAGCCTTATGTAGAATTTTGATAATTCTATCTTTACAGGAGAAACCATGGCAATACAACTACCCGAAGGCCCTTTTGAACCGAACTGGGATTCACTCTCAAATTATCGCGTTCCCGACTGGTATCAGAACGACAAATTTGGCATCTTCATTCACTGGGGCGTGTATTCAGTACCCGCTTATGGAAGCGAATGGTACCCCCGCAACATGTATCAACAAGGCTCCAAAGAATTCGCGCATCATGTAGCGACCCATGGCGAACACAGCAAATTTGGATACAAAGACTTCATCCCCATGTTCAAAGCGGAAAAATACGATCCCGACCACTGGGCCGACTTATTCCGCAGAGCCGGCGCCCGCTTTGTCGTCCCCGTAGCCGAGCATCACGATGGATTTGCCATGTACGACACCGACCTGTCGGACTGGTGCGCGGGCAAAATGGGACCCAAACGCGATCTCATTGGCGAACTCGCCGAAGCCGTACGCAAACAATGGCTGATATTTGGATTATCGACGCACCGCGCAGAACACTGGTGGTTCATGGATGGCGGGATGCAATTTGACTCCGATGTGCAAGACGGACAATACGCGGGCTTATACGGACCCGCGCAACCGAGGGACAGCCAGCCCAACGAAGAATTCTTAGACGACTGGCTCGCACGCACCTGCGAACTTGTCGATAAATACCACCCGCAAATCGTGTGGTTTGATTGGTGGATACAAGAACCCGCTTTCGCGTCTTACGTACAGCGTTTTGCAGCCTACTATTACAACCGCGGCGCCGAATGGGATCGCGGTGTAGCGATCAATTACAAACACGATACCTTTCCCCCAGAGGTCGCAGTTTACGACATTGAACGCGGGCAATTAGACGACATCAACCCGCACTTCTGGCAAACCGACACCTGCGTAGCGAGAAAATCCTGGGGATATATCGAAGAAGAACGGGGATACAAAAGCGCCTCGCAATTAATCGGCGACCTGGTAGATATCGTGAGCAAAAACGGCGCACTCTTGCTCAACGTAGGCCCCCGCGCCGATGGCACAATCCCCGAAGAAGAAGAGGCACTGCTACTCGCAATCGGCAAATGGCTCACCGTGAACGGCGAAGCGATCTACGACTCGCGCCCCTGGAAAGTATTTGGCGAAGGCCCCACAGAAGTCGCAACAGGTTCATTCACCGATACAAAGCGGCAGATGTTTACCGAACGCGACATCCGCTTCACCACGCGAGGGGACATCCTCTACGCAACCGTATTGGCAATACCCGAAAAAGATGAAGTAACGATCCAATCGCTCGGTTCCTCCCTGCGTCTGCTAACCAAACCAATCGACAAAGTCGAACTATTGGGAGCAGGCACATTGAAGTGGTCGCAAACAATGCGCGGACTAAAAGTCCAATTGCCCGCAGAAAAACCATGCGAACACGCGCTCGTCTTAAAAATCACGCCAAAATAAGCGTGCCCTGTGCCCGCCCGTTAGCGGAACCGGCGTTCAAGTGCCGCTTTTACAAAAAAGGAAACCTGCGTCATGCGCTTTTTTAACACGACCGGGCCGGTGGTAGCTGAGGATCACTACTGCATCCCACCCTTAAAACGGCTCGACCTCACCGAGGTTCGGCAACTCATCCGCGACAAACGCTACTTCGTCCTGCACGCGCCCCGGCAGACAGGCAAGACTTCTGCTCTGCTGGCCCTGCGCGACCTGCTCAACGCCGAGGGCAACTACCGTTGCGTGTACGTCAATATCGAAAGTGCCCAAGCCATGCGCGAAAATGTGGAACGGGCGATGCAGGTCATCTTGGGCGATCTGGCTTCTTGGGCGCGTTTGACGTTAAGCGACGAATTTTTGACCGAGAATTGGTCTGGCATCTTCGCTGAGTTCGGCGCAGGTGCGCTACGCGAGGTGTTGACGCGCTGGGCACAGGCCGATCCGAAACCGCTGGTGCTGCTCATCGATGAGATCGACTCCTTGATCGGCGATACGCTGTTGGCCGTACTGCGGCAACTCAGAGCGGGTTATGTTCTGCGTCCGACGAGTTTTCCGCAAAGCGTGGTGCTGTGCGGGGTGCGCGATGTACGTGATTACCGCATCCAATCCACCGCAGAGAACGCGATTATCGCGGGCGGCAGCGCGTTCAACATTCGAGCTGAATCCCTGCGCCTGGGCGACTTTTCGCCGGACGAGGTGCATACACTCCTATCGCAACACACCGAGACAACCGGACAGATATTCGCTGAGGACGCACAGAACGAGATATGGAAACTGACGCGGGGACAGCCGTGGCTCGTGAACGCTTTGGCTTATGAAACCTGTTTTAAGAACAAGAGCGGGCGAGATCGCAGCCAACCCATCACAGCCGAGGCGATATGCGACGCACGGGAGCAACTCATCCTGCGTCGAGAGATACACCTCGACCAGTTGGCCGACAAGCTCAAGGAAGACCGCGTGCGGCGCGTCGTTGAGCCGCTACTGAGCGGCGGTGAGGAACGCCACTTCACTGACCGCGACCTGGAGTATGTGCAGGATCTCGGTCTTGTAGCTCAAGATCTGCCGTACCGCATTGCCAATCCCATCTACGCCGAAGTCGTGCCCCGCGAACTGACGTGGGTGGTACAAGGGGAGTTTGAGCAGGAAACCGCCTGGTACGTCAATGACGATGGCAGCCTGAATGTGGTCAAACTGATGACCGAGTTCCAGACCTTCTTCCGCGAGCACTCAGAGCATTGGGTGAGACGATTTCAATACCAGGAGGCGGGGCCACAGTTGTTATTGCAGGCGTTTTTGCAGCGCATTTTGAACAGCGGTGGACGCATTGAGCGGGAGTATGGCCTTGGGCGGATGCGTACGGATCTATTGATCGTCTGGCCGCAGGGCGATGTGACGCGCAAGATTGTGATTGAGTGCAAAATTCTCCACAAGGGCCTGGAGCAGACCATTGCCGATGGCCTGAAACAGACCGCGGAGTACATGGATCGCTGCGATGCGGAGGCGGGGCATCTGGTGGTCTTTGACCGTCGAGAAGACAGACGTTGGGAAGAGAAGGTTTTCCACCGTCGCCAGGTATCGGAAAGCGGCGTGGAGATCGATATTTGGGGCATGTAATTGAGGAACTTATCCAATGACATCCGATCACATACACTGGTCATTTCAGTACGATGGCAGAAGTCAGACGCCCCATTTTGGCAATCAGTTGATCGAAATACTGAATGCAGGCACTATGCCATCGCCTGAAAAAAAATACACCGTCCTCCCGAACTACTGGAAAGGATACAAAGGGCGGGCAGGTGGAGAAGCCCCGCGCGACCTATCAATTGGCGAAGTAATAATCGATAGAAAGCGCGAACCATCGAAAAACTGGCATTACGATATTCAATTTCTCAACACCACAAGTGGCGAAAATCTGCACCTCGACTACACTTGCGCGGACGACGACTTTCACACCCTGCGGGATACCTGGCGCGTAACAGCGACCAATGGTGCAGGAGATAAATATCGCCAATTCACCTGCGAGGGACACATCACATCACAGGAAGACCAGCAGCGCGTCACACTCGTCGTCAACAACACAACCTTACCACTCGGCCATATCGACAACACCCACCCCATCACCTGCAACTGGACGCTATTCGACGTCATTCCAAAACTCGCACACCAGTTAAAATCTTCCGGCAAACAAATCTCCCTCACCATATTGGAAGACCTCGAAAAAGTCCGCACACCCGCACATATCGGCTATATGGAAGACTGCACTTTACCACTCAGCGACAGAACCCTAAAACTCTCCGGCTTCTTCGTCTATGGCGCGGGAACACTACCCTCGTACTGGTGGCTGGACCAGCAAGAACAGGTCATGATCGCATCGACCACATTCCAGACCTTTGTAATCTCAGGAGGTGCAGCATGAGTGACCGACCCAACATCCTGTTCATCAACACCGACCAGCACACCTGGGACGTCATATCTGCCTACGGCAACACACACGTAAAAACGCCACACATCGACCGTCTGCACAACAACGGCATCTCATTCATGCGGTCTTATAGCAGCGACCCGGTCTGCGCCCCTGCGCGAGCGAGCTGGATGACCGGGCGATACACCTCGGAAGCTGGCACCCCATTCAACGGCGGCCATCTGCACGAAGACATACCCGATCTCGGTCAAATATTACAACAAAGCGACCATCGCGCAATCCACTGCGGCAAATGGCACGTAGATGGTCGAAATGTATATGACAGCTTCGACGTCCTGTACTACGGCCAACAGCGAATCGGTGCAGGCGGCGGCGAATACTACGACGCGGCAATGACGCACGCAGTCGTAGATTTTTTAACCAACTACGACAAAACCGACCCATTTTACCTCCAGATCTGGTACGTCAACCCACACGACATCTGCGAATATGGCCACAACTTTGAAACAAAAGAAATGCCCGACGCCATACGCCGGGGCATGCTCACCGAAGAAGAACTACCCCCCCTACCTGACAACTTTAATTACGACACCCGCGAAACCGTCTTACACCGCGTATGCAGGCGCATAGACGAATGTCTGATCCACTGGCCCATCTTGCGAGCCATGAAAACATGGGACGAACTTCAATGGCGAACATTTATATGGCATCACCACCGATTTGTAGAAAAAGTAGATGGTGAAATCGGCCTGATCTTAACCGCCCTTGAGCAAAGCGGCCTCGCGGACAACACTGTAATCATCTTCAGCGTAGATCACGGCGAAGCCTTTGGCCAGCACCAGATGTTCCAGAAATTCTCCCTCTACGAAGCCAGCATTCGCGTACCCTTTATCGTCTCATCACTCGGCCACAACCTGAACATCCCCAAAGGCGCGTTTGATCACCAACACTTTGTATCCGGTGTCGATCTCCTGCCCACCGTATGCGACTACGCCGGAATCGACCCACCCGAACATGCGCGGGGAATGAGCGTGCGCCCCCTCGTTGAAGGCCGGGACGTACCCTGGCGCGACTTTGGCTTCGTAGAAAGCAACTACTGGGGACGCGCACTGCTTTTTGACCGATACAAATACGTTTGTGAGTATATTCCCTACGGAGATAAAAAAGACTTGCTCCCACCCGGACCCGACCCCGAACGCATCGGCCTCGAACAAATTTTTGACCTCAGGAACGACCCGGGCGAAACGCAAAACCTCGCCTATGACGAAAACAAACGCGCATTATTGATACAATGTCGCCAGGCACTCCTGAATTTTGAAGCGGGATTGGAACGGCGGCAAATCACACACGAGCGACCCACCCGTCAAATCGGCAACTGGGGACAGAGGATCCGGGCGCACTGGGACGCACATCCCGAACTGGAAGCCCTGAGGATTCCCTAAAACAGAAAGGACAAAGCACCATGAGCGACACGCCAGATTACACATCACTCGTACCGCACTACACATTTCCAAACACACTCGAAGAACAGCGCGAAGCCCTCGCCACAAATCCGCTATTACAGCGGATGAATGAATCGCGCAAAGAGTATGAAGGCGACCCGCACAGGCCCATCTACCACTATGTAAACCCGGAACACACACTCAACGACCCCAACGGCCTCTGCTTCTGGCAGGGGCGATGGCATCTGTTTTACCAGGCATATCCCCCCGAAGACCCCCGCCAGCACTGGGGACACGCCATCAGCGACGACTTAATCCACTGGGAAGACTTGCCCTATGCGATATATCCCAATCCCGAACGCTGCTGTTTTTCCGGCTCAACACTCGTAGAAGACGACCGCGTCATCGCCATGTATCACGGCACCATGGTCGGCAACATGGTCGCCGTATCCAGCGATCCCCTGCTCTTAAACTGGGAAAAAGTAACCGGACAAGCCGTAATCCCCATGCAAAATCCCGATGGCTCCACCCCGCCCTATCGGGTATTTGATCCCTGCATCTGGAAAAAGGGCGATTTTTACTACTCCCTCTCGGGCGGCACCCTGCCCGGACCGGGCGGCAAGCGCACCCGCGCGAACTTCTTGCTCCGATCACCCGACCTGGCGAACTGGACGTATTTGCATCCATTTGTCGAAGACGACCTCTTCACACTCGTTGGCGACGACGGTGCCTGCCCCTATTTCTGGCCCATTGGCGATCGTCATATCCTGCTATTCTACAGCCACATGAGCGGCGGGCAGTATCTCCTGGGCGACTACGACAAAGAACGCGACAAATTTGTAGTAACAGCGCATGACAAATGCAATTTTGGACCTTATGGTCCCTGTGGCGTACACGCGCCTTCGGCAACCCCGGATGGCAATGGCAATATCATCGTCATCTTCAACATGAACCCGGGCAAGCCAACAGAGAATTGGAACCAGATCATGACCTTGCCCCGCAAAATGACGCTTATCGGCGAAGAAGATATACGCATAGAACCAGCGGGCGACGTAAAATCCCTGCGCCGCGACCACCAGCACACAGGTCGCATGACACTCGCCGCCAATAGCGAGATCGTCCTCGACACTATTCAGGGCAATGCAATGGAGATCGTCGCTGAAATCGATACCAAAAACGCGCCCATGGTCGAAATGGACGTATTGCGGTCACCCAACAAAGAAGAAGTCACGCGCATCATGTTCTTCAAAGATCGCGGATTCAGAAATCGAGAACGCAACACACAGAAGAGCCTGATCACAATCGACTCATCGTGTTCATCCATTCTACCCGACGTGCGCACCCGCGCGCCAGAAACCGGTTCGGTCTATATCGAGCCGGATGAAACCTTAAAATTGCGCGTATTCGTCGATAAAAGCGTCGTAGAAGTATTCGTAAACGGCAAACAATGCGTGGCACTGCGCGTCTATCCCGGGCGCGAAGACAGCACTGGCGTCTCCCTCCGGTCACAGGGACAGGACAGCGAACTCCTGTCTCTCGACGCCTATCAGATGGAGAACATCTACACATCCTGACACCCACCCACAAAAAAGCCCCCGACGCCACAATAGCACCGGGGGCTTTTTGTTTTACGCTCTACTATTCATTCTCATATTGCGCGGCGTAAATCGTGAGTTTGGTCGCCTCTCCGATTTGTTCGAGCTCTGGGCGGCGTCCAGATAGACGCAGGCTATCTCTCACCAGGTTCAAGAACCCCTCTCCTCTCGCTTCCATAAAGCTGCTGCCGGTCAGCGCGCTCTTGTAATCGCGCATAAAGCCCGCCAGAAGTTGATTGCGGCGAACGGGCTGGCAGCCCGCGTATAAATTCTCAATAGTCAGCGTGTTGTAGAGCGCACCCGGATTCTGAAACTCAATTCGGTCGGGAAACATGCGAATGATAATCTGCGAACCCGCAATTTCGTAATCCCGATGCACAACCGCGTTCACAACAGCTTCCTGAAGCGCTGTGAGTGCGTAACTCGGATAATCCCTTCGGCCATCTCCATCCTTCCTGGAAACCGTTGGAACCAGAGGAGAAACCCGTAAATAGGACACCACCTGGGCGATCTGTTCAGGCACTGGTCCAACGAATCGGTTGCTATCCACAGTATTGCCATCGGGTGTATCGTGGGTATATACGGCCAAATCGATATAAGCACCGTATATATATCGCTCGGGCTGTTCTGCAAATAGCAACACCCCAAGGTATGTCGGCGTCACACCCGAGTCGAGCACTGCGGCGAGTTTGTGGGCCACAAGAGTGGAACCCCAGTCATCGGGCTTGGACCAATCCGAGAAGCGATCGCGAAAGTATTTTTCCAGACGAACCTCGCTCAGATCATCCAGACTACTGCCCAACAGCGGTCGTTCCTCAATCGGACTGGTCAGACGACGCGCACTCAACAGACGGGCAAGTCGCTCCGGAGGAATGGATTGCCGGTGGCTACCCAACCGTTGAAGATAGCGTCCATCGCTCGTTTGATGTACATCGAATCTCGACATGGGGATCTCAACAATCAAACAGAGTTTTGGGACATCGTCTTCTCCGGGCAGATATTCCCAATCCAACGCCGGAACAATCATCGGCTTACAGTTATTCAGCGCCACATTGACTACAAATTGCTCCAGAAGATCGCGCTTTTCGGGCTCGATACCGACTGGCATGCGATCGCTATTGCGCACACCTATCACAACCACGCCACCCTTCGTATTCGCCATGCTGACAAATACTTCGGCAAGTCTGGAAGTGGCGCGTCCTTCTTCCCTCGCAAAGGAAATTCTGTCTCCCCGAAACACAATCTCCTTTAATTCGAGTTCAGTATCTTCTCCGGCCCGAATAGAAGCCAGGCGTTCTTGTTTATTCATCGTCGCTTTGTTCCGTGTTTGTTACCCGGTTATTACACAACCTTCACGACAGAGTCTGGAAACGCTCCCACGCTTCGCCAGCCGCTGCAGCTTGCCGCTCCAGCTCACCGCGCCAACCGATCACCTCGCCAGCTTTGATGCGCTTAATGTCGAATCCCGGATACCGGTCCTCGAGCGTATCCCCGAGTTTCGTTCTCTCGGCCCAGCGATCCCACGCCGTCTTCATCCACTCGTGTGGCAGTGCTTCTCGCACAGCGGGATCGAGCTGCCATGCATGTCGCACATCGCTCACAGAAGGCTCTTCGTCAGATGGTCCCGACCACTTCGACCAACCGATTGACAACGTATTGCGCTCGCGACCGGGAACCGTGTGCCCCGTATGGATCGTCGCCCCATTGCGGATCAGAGCCTCCCCGGCCTTGAGCCGGATCGCCACCTGTCCCGGCAATGGATCTTCGCCATTCCAACTCGGCGTATGCGGCACCCCCTGCTCCTTTACCGCCTTCGGCAAAAGCACATCGTGCTCAAACGGCGTACGCCACCGATTGTGGCTCCCCGGTATGAGTTCGTGACACTCATCGTCCGCCAATGCCAAAAACATACTCACGCCATTTCGCTCCTTCAAAGACTTCGCGTTATTTGCGCGGATCTCTTTCCAGCGTTTTCTCTCGACCTCCTCGGAATACGCCTCTGGATCTCTACCCCGCTCATCCCGCTGTGCAAAATAGCGCTCACCCGTGCCCCACCACGTCACATCCCGGTGCCAGCTGAGCTTATTCTCTTTCTGCCGCGGATTGCACCACAGCAGCAAACCACCCAGCACCATATCTTCTGGCTCCAGCCCCCCATCACACCACGAATGAACAAAACTCAGAAAATCTGGCGAACCGTGGAACTCCGCAAAACACGGCTCTCCAAAAGCCGGATGGATAAGCCCCCGAATCGCCCACGGCTCATCATTACCCGTGCGGTGTACATACCCCTTCGAGCAATCGATCTTGCTATACTCATTCTCTGGCGCGCACGCCTCGGTCACGCGGCGCCCCGCCTCGCGGAGAACGGGAATCCAGGGATTATCGGCAAAATCGTTAATAATGACAAAACCGTGCGCCTCCAGATGCGCCAATCGCTCTGGCGTAGCCCCGGGAGCCGAAAGCTCCGGTTTGAAATCGGCAAAAGCCGGAGCGCGATAAACCGTCGATGGTGATTGAGAATTGGACATCTTCATTCCTTTCGCCCCGTGCCAGACCTATCGTCTCAGCACTGAGGTCATCGTAAAGGTGATAAATCTGCTTTTCCCCACTTCCCGTGAAATTATGGCATGAAACAAAAAAATTATCAAGCGTTTTGCTATTCGTAAGAAAGTAAAAATGTTGCTTTTTTTTAAAACTGGTATAATTTTGGGCGAGATAAAATTGAAACGCGAATTTGAGGAGACCGCAATGGAACTAACCGAAAGCCAAAAGCGCTTCTTTTACGAAGAAGGCTATCTCAAAGTCTCGGGTGCCGTACCTCGCGTAATGGTAGATGCCGCGCGGCAGGCGATCAATGCCGAAATAGGCAAAGGCAATACCAACCCCTTTCCCGAAATCAACGCCACACCCGTAATCACGGACCTGTTCAACGAAACACCCGCCTTCTCACTCCTCGAATCCGCATTGGGAGAAGGCAATCTGCAGCGCAGTCAGACGGGAAGTATCAAGCTCAATTTTCCGCGACCGCCAGGCAGTCTTCCAAAAGATACTTTAACGGAAAAAATTGGATGGGGCAGAAGTGGCGGACACCTGGACGGCATTAAAGCCGTAGGCGCCCGGCTGCGAGGATTACGCGAAGACGGAACTTATAACCGGAATTTTACATCTTTTGCGGTCGTATATCTCGACGATGTCCCCGTTCCCAATGGCGGCAACTTTACAGTATGGCCCAAATCGCATCACTTCTTTGAAAACTACTTCAAAGAACACGGACATCAAATACTGGATGACCACATGCCCCATGTCGAACTACCCGAAGGTCCAGTATTTGTAACTGGGGAAGCGGGAGACGTGGTCTTTGCCCATCACGCCATGGTACATACCGGCTGTCCCAACACCTCGCCAGACATTCGATACGCCGTGATCTTCAGGACCAAACACACCCAGATCGACGAAATCGGACTCGATGCCTTCACAGATATATGGCGCGAATGGGATGGTGTGCGCGAGACTGTCGGCGTAGTATAAACCAAACCACAGAAAGGAAATCCATTATGAAACGCCAACAAGCAACTGACTTTGACCAGGAACTCCTCGACCTCTACGATGAATATGTCCACGGACAAACAGACCGGCGAGGCTTCTTAAACCGCGCAACGAAATTCGCAGTCGGCGGCGTAACCGCTGCCGCTCTGCTGGACAGTCTGAAGCCCAATTACGCGCTTGCACAGCAAATCGCCAAAGACGACGAGCGCATCAGCGCCGAATATATCGAATATCCATCTCCAGAAGGACACGAAAAAACGCGCGGATACCTCGTCGCGCCAGCACAGACAGAAAGCAAAGTACCCGGCGTCGTTGTCATCCACGAAAATCGCGGCCTAAATCCCTACGTAGAAGACGTTGCCCGGCGCGTGGCAACGGCCGGTTTCCTGGCATTAGCCCCCGACGCACTCGCCCCCCTCGGCGGATATCCCGGCACCGATGACGAAGGGCGGCTCATGCAGCGCGAGATAGACCGCAATAAAATGACAGAAGACTTCATCGCCTCTGCGCGTTATTTACACACACACGAAAAATGCACCGGCAAAGTCGGCGTCGTAGGCTTCTGCTTTGGCGGCGGCATGTCGAACACCCTTGCCGTGCGCATCCCCGACATCATCTCTGCCGCAGTCCCCTTTTACGGCCGCCAACCCGCTGTCGAAGACGTGCCAAAAATAAAAGGCGCCTTGCTCATCCACTATGCCGAACTGGACAGACGCATCAACCGGGGCTGGCCCGCTTATGAAGCCGCGCTCAAAGAAGCAGGTGTGAATTACACGACTCATATATACGAAAACGCCAACCACGGATTTCACAATGACACAACGCCGCGCTATGACGAAGCCGCTGCAAAATTGGCATGGCAACGCACGATTGACTTTTTTAATGAGACATTGAAAGAATAATTTTTTTCAAGGAATCTTCATGAACGGCATTGAATACATCGCTCGCATATTGAAACAAGAAGGCGTCGAATGGCTCTCCTGTTACCCCAGCAATCCTCTAATTGAAGCCGCAGCCCAGGAAAGCATTCGCCCAATCGCATTTCGCCACGAACGCGGGGCAGTCATGGCCGCAGACGGCTTTAGCCGCACCAGCAACCGACAGCGATTTGGCGTCGTGGCAATACAGGCACAAGCCGGTGCAGAAAACGCAATGGGTGGCATTGCCCAGGCTTATGCCGACAACGTCCCAATTCTGGTCCTCCCAGGCGGCGTAAGACTCAATCAAATCGCAGTTCGTCCCAATTTTTCCGCAACCCACACCTATCGCGGATGGGTCAAACGCGTCGAGGCGATCTATCGACCAGAAGATGTCGGCACCGTAATGCGCCGCGCATTCCACGCGCTTCGCAATGGTATTTCGGGCCCCGTCGTAGTCGAAATGACCTCCGACGTCTGCGCAGAGGAAATACCCGCCGATGCACAAAATTATCACTCGCCAAAACGCGCGCAACAGGTGCCCTCGTCCGGAGACATCAAAGATGCCGTCACAGCCCTCCTCGCTGCAAAAAACCCCGTAATCTGGGCGGGACACGGAGTCGTATTTGCCGGGGCAACAGATGAACTAAAAGAACTGGCCGACCTGACCGGCATACCCGTATTCTGCACCATGCCCGGCAAATCGTCCTTTGACGAACGCCATCCACTCGCCCTCGGTGCTGGCAGCGGCGCAACCACGGGACCCGTACACCACTGGCTCAAAAACTGCGACGTACTGCTCGCGCTCGGCTCCAGTTTAACGCGCACGCCTTATGCCCAATCCGTCCCCCCCGCCAAAGTACTCATACAAAACACCGATAATCCTGATGACATCAACAAAGACGAAGCCGTAGATATCGGATTGATCGGCGATGTCAAACTCACCCTGCAAGCAATCATTGACCAGGTAAAAGGTCAAATTGGCGAACCCAAAAACTCTGATCGCGTCGCCGCTGAGATCGCACATGCCAAAAAAGAATGGCTCGACACCTGGACGCCCCTGCTGACCTCAAATGAAGAACCCCTCAACCCCTATCGCGTCATCAACGAAATCAACAACACACTCGACCGCGAAAACAGCATTGTCACACACGATGCCGGTGCCCCCCGCGACTCAATCGTGCCATTTTATACCGCAACCACACCCCACTCTTATATCGGCTGGGGCAAAACAACCCACCTGGGTTTCGGCATCCCCCTGATGATCGGCGCCAAACTGGCCCATCCCGATAAATTCTGCCTCAACATGATGGGAGATGGCGCCTTCGGCATGTCCGGCCTGGACATTGAAACATCTGCTCGCGCAGGCATCCCCATTACAACCGTGCTTCTGAACAACGGGGGCATGGCGACATACCCCGGCGGATTCCCCGTGGCGCGCGAACGCTATGGCGTTTCCAATATGCAAGGCAACTACGCCCAAATTGCCGACGGCATGGGCGCTGTGGGCATCACCGTGGAAAAACCGGGCGAAATGCGCCCCGCATTACAAGAAGCACAGCGACTAAATGCCGATGGCAAAACCGTGTTGATCGATGTGCATACCAGTATGGAGAGCAAACAGTCGCGGTTTTGATCCCTATCGAAAACACCAGCAGTAAGAACTAAAAAACCACGCCCAAAGGACGTGGTTTTTTAGTTCTAAGATCGCTTTTTTTGTTTTGACCTTTTAAATTTACCTCGAATATACATCACAAATTCTTTGCCTCGGTATAGGATTAACGAAATAAACACACCCACCGCCATTATAGAATCGTACCAGGAATTGTATTCAATCGATAGCTGACAGCCGAACTCAAGGTAGATGAGATAAGCCTGCAACACAATAACAATAAGGGGAAAAATTCCTGCATAGAATATCCAAACACAATTTGAAAAAGAAGGGTAATCTGTGAGATATGATTTACCCTCTCTAGTGTATATAGAATCATCTCCAAGAAGAGAAGAAATGGTATCTTCAAGTTTATGTAGATATTTATACTGTCGATCTACCGTAATGGAATTCTGACAGTAGCGTAGCATGATAACTAGAAAAACCGTCCATGTTGCGCTTGTGATAATGGAGATAGGGAGAGCATTGAGAACATTAAGAGATTTCTTTGTGCTTGAAGTGCTTATTTCATTGAATATCCTCTGAAGATCATCCGGATACTGCACCTCCAAGAATAAAGAACCAAGGAGCGCAATAAGTACTAGAAATAGCAAGTCTCTCTGCTTCTCCCTTTCCCGAATTTGAGAGAAGCTTTCTTTGTAATGGTCGTGTAAAATATTGAGATCAGGAATATCCATGGCGTAGCTTCACGCTTTCCTAATAGCCCTAAGAATAGCCTCAACCGTGAAACTCATAGCCCATTCAGCACCTTTTCCATAGAGGGGATCTGGAGACGTATTCGATGAGTCAATTTTGACAGCAATAAACCCTTTCCTCTCTTCCGCGCTCTTATTGATTTCCCACCACTGCCAATTTCGATCACCTATCTCCTTTCTGTCACGATGATAACTATTAGCGTGTTTACCAATGATAACAAGAGTATGGGTAGCCTCACGAATTTTACTAGTGAGGACTGCCTTAATACGGGAGATATCTTCACTTTGGATTTCCTCCGGCGTACAGTCATCAAAGTCAATATCTGAGCTCGGATTTGCAACTAGCGCATTGAGAAGATATCGATAGTGCCGATCATGATCATAGTCGAAGCTTATGAAGACTCGTTTCTTTGCCATTCTTACCTCCTGGGGTTTTATGGTGATGCTTTGGTAATTACATCGAGAATATTGCCAAATGTTGGCGGGGCTAAGCGCATCTCTGAACCGCGAAGCGGTTGGGAGAAGGGATGAATGCTCTGAAGTTTGGGGCAGAGGTGCTGTTAGGTCCTACTATGGTTTGCTAAGGAGCATCGAATGTGATTCCGATTGCCGCCGAAATTGGTCCCGAGCGTCGATTGAATATAGTAAACAGCCCCTCATCATTTCTACTTTGAGTGATATATCCTTCTCCGCACGTAACAAGAAGATGTGCAACAAAATGTTCTAAGCGCCACCCGACTTCATGTTCTGCCGAATTGTACGGTTCTGGAAGCCCGACCTGCAGATCTTCATAACAGGGCACGCGCTGAGAATCAAAACTTTGGAGTGCTTGTCTAACCGACTCTGATCTGACTATGCGACAACCAACTGTGTTTGGGCCTCGGGGGTTCCTTGTAGTAGTCCGTGGAACATTGTAAGTAGAGGGGACGCGTAGTGGATGATAGAACATGTAGTGGACAGGAATTCCTGTGCTATTTTCATATTCCTCTATGCGTTCATACTGATCGTTACCCTTCCTTAGCGCCTCGTATCTGCTTGTTTGTTTGAATCTAAACTTCCGTGACTCAGAAACAGCGAGATAGGTTTCCTCTGATTCGAATAGACGTCCAAATCCCCAGAGATAGTCCAAAGGCTGATCCTCATCAGAGTCCACTTGTGGGGTAAAGTCGCTTGGACTGGAGAAGTGCGACCTTGCTTCGGACGAATTGCCCGGCCTGTCGAAACATCACCAGAAAGCCGATATCGGCAATTTCCCACGATCCAAAGTGCCGTCCACCCCCGAGATAATAAGTGTCAAGCCGAACTGTCCATCCGGAACCGAGCCTTACAGGAGCCGAATAATTCGAAAGATGCTCAATGAAAGTCATGTCCAGAGAAGTTTCATGAACATTCGGCATTTTAGAGATTTTTCTTGACACAGCCAGGTTGCAGGCTTCAAAAATATTCTCTAAAAATGCCAGAACATCGTCAGGCAGATAGATTTGATTCAATTTGGCTTCCTCGATTTGGGCAGAATGATCCAGTGGTGCAAACCTTACCAGAAAAGCAAATGAATCTACCCACGTTTGAAAGGGCACTGCTTCAAGAGTCATGGAATAGGAGGAAAAGATACAGTTTTTTTTGACCTGCTCCTGTCTCGGTCTTTAGAAACGTACTTCACATTGTGATAGTCCCTGTACCAGGCGACAAAATTTGCAAGTCCTGTTTCTATGGGCGTTGTGGGATTATAGCCCACATCTCGCATGAGATCCGATACGTCTGCGGCATTATCCGTGAAGTCTCCAGGCTGTATGGGCATATCTTTTCGGATCGCTTTTTTGCCCAGCAAGTCCTCTAATAGCGAGAGGAAATACTCTAATTCTATGACGTTGTGATTGCCGATATTGTAAATCCGATAGGGGCTGGAACTCGATCCCGGGTCGGGGCATTGTCCCGTCCATTCGGGATCTGGCTTTGCGGGGTTTGACAAGACGCGAGTTACGCCTTCGACTATGTCGCCGACATACGTAAAACTGCGACGCATCTTGCCGTGATTATAGACTTTGACAGGTCGATTTTTCAGGATGGCTCTGGTCCACAGATAGGCAACCCCATCCGGACGTCCCCAGGGTCCATAGACGGAGAAAAAGCGCAATCCCGTCGTGGGAATATCGTATAGATGGCTATACGAATGCGCCATTAGTTCATCGGCTTTTTTTGTCGCTGCGTACAGGCTGAGGGGATGATCGACATTTTGGTGGATGTTAGCGGGTGTGGTGGTGTTCAAGCCATAAACAGAACTCGACGAGGCATAGACCAGATGTTCAATACCGCAATGGCGACATCCTTCCAGGATGTTGAGAAATCCCATGACATTGCTTTTGACGAAGGCCTGGGGATTTTTCAGGCTATAAGGCATACCCGCCTGGGCCGCGAGGTTGATGACGTGAGAAAAGTTCTCTTCGCGGAAGAGGTTTGTTATTCCCGCTTCGTCCTCGAGGTGCATGCGAACAAATTTGAATCCGCTTTCCCGTTTTAGAATGGATAGGCGGTCTTCTTTGAGTTGAGTACTGTAATAACCGTTCACATTGTCCAATCCGACTACTGAATGCCCCATTTCAAGCAGTTGTCTGGAGAGATGAAATCCAATGAATCCCGCAGCACCTGTTACGAGTACGTGTCGCGCAGCATCAGTCATGTTACAAATCTTCTCCTTATCCCTCTCATAAAAACTATTCGAGCAATTGTATTGCCATCTCAATAACCGGATCTTTTTTTATAACCTCGTCAGAAGATGGCACCTCAACGTGAATATCCGGAGGAATACCAACGCCTTCATACATAACATGATCTGCCGAAAACCACTTCCCAATAGAGATTCTATATACCCAACCATTGGGAAGTTCTCGATACATGTTAGGTGCCATGCTACCTGCCGTCACGTCTCCAACTATCCTGACATAAGGAAATAGCTTCATTGCCAATACGAAATATTCCCCACCACTTATTGTTCGTCTATCCGTGAGTACAATAATGGGTTTGGTAAATTGTTTTTCTCCTGCAGGCTCGACATATCTTTCTCGAATAGGAGTAAAATCTGAATGGCGAGGTCCATTGCGCCTTTGCAAAAGAGAGGACAGTTTCTTCTGGTCTGCAAAGCGTCCCACTACCGCTTCGACGTTGACTCCGTTTCCTCCAGAATTATTTCTTACATCTACAATGAAACCCCTGTGATCAAAAAACTCGTTTACAATGGGATCTATAGCTTCTACCCAAGCACTGCCATTCCTGCTACTGAAAGACGCAATGTGTAAATAGCCTATGGTATCAGAGATTTGACCAGACGTAAAAAAACCGTTCCCTGTGGTTTGAAACCCAGAACGCAAGTATTTACTCTTCACAAGATCCAAATTGAGCGTCCCTTCAGGTCGTCCCTTTGCATGGCTTGAGATGAATCTCTCAAACGGCGCAATCAGATACACATGTTCATCGTCTAAATGAGCCAGCATTGAAGACATAATTTCAAAGAGAGCATTGTCGTTCGTCTGATCGGTGACTTGCGGCGCATAGATGTCATACAGGGCATTCCAATCAATGTTTTTCACCTTAAACAGGGCATAATAGCGGTCAAATTCATCCCATAAAATTTGAAAATTGTTCTGTGGGGTATTGGCGGGATCAGAACCGACTAGGATTTCGCCACAAGAAAACAATACAGGCAAAAGGATGATACCGACTATTCGGGTTAAAAAACGCAATGCCTATCCCTTTCAAAATTGGAACGAGATGCCCCCACTAAGTCCGTGAAAGACTGAAATTGTTTTTCGAGGTTGGGAATACCGCTGGTAGAGAAACCAATATGCCAGGCGCAACTTGAAATAAGCAGAAAGGGTGTGTTCATAAAGTGAGGAAAACCGTAAACGTTGATAACCATTGAGACTGATCAACCGATTCGTTATATCTAGCGAATTTACGGCATAACTATTTCGCAATAAATAACCTAAAACTGGAATAGATAAAAAGAAAACGACTCTTTGTTTTTCAAAGGGTAATAGCTCGCACAAAAGGGCTATATTGAGAGTCGAGACTGCTGTGCCCGTTGGTGCACCACTATAATTAGAGGAAAAAAAAGAATAATCTCTGGCAGAGACCATAATATCCCAGTTCCCCCCCAACCAAAAAGTCCTATTGGCACTCGAACCCCCTGACAATAGATGCGTATACCCGTATTGCAATTGCCCGTAATAATGGTCAGCGAGACTCTTGCGTGCAGATGTTTTTAATTCACCTGTCATAATATGTACTTGCACCCAATGCTGATTCTTCATCCCTTTGTAATTGTAAAAAACCCCAATTTTTTTTTGATTTCCTTCATACAGCAGCGGCGATGCCAGATCATCTCTATTTATGTAATTCGTTAGCCCTACATCAATGCCGATTTGGTGTGTGTTTTTTCCAAATACTACCGTTGAATGCAGGACCAAAAGGATGGCGATGAGAATGGTGAATACTTTCAGGTTCATTGCGCCAACACCCGGCGATAGATGTCAATCCAATTTTCAGTTTCTTGAGCCAGAGAAAATTGATTTGCTACTTTCTTTTTTCCTGCCCTACCAATCCTCTTTCGGAGTTCCATATCCTCAAGTAATAGTTGCAATTTTTGCGATAACATATCGGCGTCATCCGTAGGAACAAGCAGGCCATTCTTATTATCTTCAACTATATCAACAATACCACCGACTTGAGAAGCCACAATGGGTAGTTCACAGGCCATCGCTTCTATGAGTGCATTTGGCGACCCTTCATGAAGCGAAGATAAGGCAAAAATATCCATCTCTTTCATCCACGCCATCACCTCCCGATGTGGAATATAACCCGTAAATACAACTTGCCGTTTGAGTCCCGAGTCACTGATTTGCTTCAACATATCTCTTTTGTAGGATTCTTGTATAAACTTACCAACAACAAGCAAGCAAGTATCGGGATAAACTTTTACTACCCTCTCAAATGCCTGTAAGAGAATGTGAAACCCCTTTACGGGCCGCAAAAGTCCAGCTGTCCCAATGACTGCTCCCCCTTGTGATTTCATCCGTAAAAAGGTTTCAGTAAGTATTTGCAGTCTATCGTTGTGCTCTCTTGTTATTTCTAAAAGTGCGCGTGCATCAAATATCGATGCATCAAACACATTGAGCATGACTTTTCCCTCTTTGACCCTTACCATTTGATGAATTTTTTGCATGAGTTCAGATGATACCGACGTTACATAATCTGCTCGTTCTAATACCCACCTTAGATTTGCTGCGTGTTGGATGCTATATCGCAAAACTTCCCAATCGCTACCTCTGACACTAACAATGAAGGGGCGCTCAATTTCAGTAGCCACAATTGCACCTAAAAATCCAGGGGGCATGAGAAAAGCGGCATGAACTAAATCAAAGTTTTGTTCTTTATGAAGGTTAAAAATATAGTCACCAAGCACTTGTAAACTATACGGATCAGCGTGGTATTTTGATAATATCGAAAATGTTCGATGTACTGTCACGTCATCTTCTATGACAGGTGATATCTTATCTCTTAATTGATAGGGACCTGGCGCGATAATATGGATATTAACACCCTGTTTTGCCAGATTTTTAGCAATCCTATAAATTGCACTTCCCACTCCTCCAGGATAAGGGGGATATTGGTACGAAATCAGACAGATATTCATATTTACCTCATGATGTCACGAATTGGGTTTTCGCGCTGTAATTTCTCCGAATAGAAGGGATAGATATTTGAAGGGATAATAATGATGTTTACCAAATTCGGTCAAAGCAGGTTGACCATTGATCTTGGTAATCATATATCGGGAAGACTGGCTGGCGGTGAAACCAATTAACTTGCAAGAGCGAATTTCTTCAAAACCGGCACTATATATAGCACTTATATGTTCTTCAAGAGTAGGTGTTTTATATGCAAAGATTCTATTAAACTCCGCCATCTCTCGTTTTTCTTCACTCGATGCTCCCTCTTTATCCAAGAAATAGACATCCTTGATATATAGCTTCCCCCTTGGACGCAGTACCCGGAAAACTTCCTCAAAAAGACGTTGGCGATCATAAGCATAGCCCGCAGATTCAAAAAAAAATACGACATCAAAGGATGAATCAAAAAATGGAAGGTCATGATAATCGCCTCTATAGACTTGAATTCTCGAGGATAGTCTCGCTTGCTGAATCAGTCTCTTAGCTATTTTTGCCTGAACTTCGGAAAGCGTAATCGCATCAATGTGAACGCCCTGAGTGTTCAAAGCAATGTCAATACTTGGTCCGCAGACACCACAACCACAGTCTAAAATTCGGTGACCTGATTGAATGCCAGCACGAGAGGCCAGATATAGGTTGGTCGTTTTGGCTGTATTTCTTCGGGAATGTGACAATTGAATTGCCTGAAGGCTTGTACCCACATATTTCAAATAAACTTCAGTCATTGTGTCGTAATAATCGCATACTTTTTCAATGTATGCTTTGTGATCTTCCATATCACATCATCATCCTTGTTAATCGCTTCGCAATTCGGTATATAGCAAGGCCGAACATCAGAATGATCAGAGAGGGAAAGAAAAAGTCCGACAATGCACTCCCAATATTTCGCCAATTCCCCACTGCAAAACTGTTTATTATCTCGCTAAAAGTCTTATACACTAAGCCAGGATAGTTTGTAACTAGATCGGGAAACAAAAAGAAAATCTTGTAAAAAAACAGAAAGAAGAAACTGGTGCTAACGATTCCATACAGCAAAAGAAACGATTTCATTTTACCACTGATGTGCAAAAAGACAGGTTCAGCGACCCCTTTTTGTTTTAAGACGAAACGTTTCGCAAAGTATTTCAGAATTTCTAAAGACCTTTTTCTGAGATTGGGTACGCCTATTATATCGGAAAAAAGCCAATACCCATCAAAGCGGAAAATTGGATTCAAGTTAAACAGTGCTGAACCGTAGTTAAGGAGAATCGCGTACAAAAATATGCTACTTGATGTCATTAGATACAAAATGAAGAGTATGGGAACAAAAATAAGCTGAAAATATATGCCACCAAAGTCCACCATCGCACGTTGAGTTCTCGGCAGTCTCCAAGCATCCGTTACATCAGCATAGAGAACGGGAAATCTAAAATATAATCCTATTCCTATCTCTCCAGGAAACACACCATAATAGGCACAGGCAGAAGAATGACCTAATTCATGAAAGATCGCTAAAATACCAAAAATTATTAGCCCAAAGATAGCTTCTTGAAACGAAATATCATAAATAACAATATCTATGACTTGAAAAACAAAAAAATAAAAGTATAAAAAGAAGACGAAAGAGAAGAAAATAAAGAAGATCAGAATTCTTGGATTATAGAGAATTTTTAAAATATGACTAATGGACTGAACTACATTCTCCCGAATAATGGGATATTGAAAATACAAATATGAACTACTTTTTTGAATACTGTCATCTGAGTTTGTGTTTTCAAGGATGCCATAGGGCACAAGAAATGAATGGATAATTGCATCAATGTCTTTGGTAGAATAAGTCTTGTTTCTGACAGTAGAGTATTCGTTTGCAATTTCAGACAGTGTTTTTTTTCCATCTATCAACTCTAAGATCTGATAGATACCTTCGCTTATTTCAAACCGTTTCGTACCTATACATAAAACATAACTCTCCTTAGCCAAAGAAGTATCGAATTTATACATCGAAACTTTAGGAACCAACTTAATCGGGTCTGGTAGGGACTCTTGCATGATATATTCCTATCTCAATTGTTCGCGGCGGGATCTATGGTGGCATCCAAACCTGATGCTTAGCACGGAATTTGGATGCCGCTGATCACGGAAAACAACGGGGGAAAGCACATCCTTTTTTGCTCGGCGCATTCTATGCCATCTTTAAACTATCTACTTTGCAGGTGGTCGCTTGCGCTAAAATTTTTCGCTTTCTTTCAGCATCACAAGTTTACTTACCCGATCAATTTCTCGCTCCTTGGCCGCCTTCAAATTGCGGAGCATAACTGACGTTTCAGATATGCAGGTGTCAAGAGCAATCTTCCAGTCCGTGCAAGGAATATTTTCAACATACGACAATGATTGTCGATAATAATCTATGGAATAATCGAGAATTTCTTCTGCCAGCCCTGTAAAATAAATCATGCGTGCCAGTTCTTCCAGAGTAATAGATTCTAATTTTTTTTTCAGTCCCTTTCTTTCAATGATTTGAGACAAAAGATACGAATATCTTCCAGCCAAAAAATCTATGCGCCAATCTTTAAGATCATCACGAAACTGTAGTCCTGTAAAAAAAGCATCTAAGGATTTTTCAAAGGGCCGGATCAGATCGGGGGAATGAGATAAACAGGCTAGAGCAGTTGTCGCCATTTGGGCGGTAGAGGCTTTATCTGAGGCAATTTTAAACGCCTCATCCAAAGAATAAGAAGTGGGATTATTCCATTTTGTTCTTTCTTCTAATGTTGCAGTAATAACGCGCCGTTGGTACTTTTTGGCAAAGACCCAAAAATCCGAACTTTTTGAAAATAAATCATTTAGCAACACATACGCATGATCCCTTAAAAGTGAAACTAAAAAATAGGCATCTACTTTAAGTGCTTCTTGCTCATCAAAAATATCGTCCATATACATTGTATAGAGATATATTGATCTATTAGCAAAATATAATTTCTTATGCGTATCTTCATCTAAAACAAATGCCTGTGAGAACAGATATGTAAAGGAAGTATATATATCATTACCCAAAAATATGGGATCTTGTAAAGCCGTCTCCAAGTTATACTCTTCACAAATCTGCGATATGAATTGATAAAATTCTACTTCGGATTTTTTAATAGATATATCGTCCTGAAGGCCAAAATTCAATGAAGAAATTTCATCCTCCAGAGACTCAAATGGGTCTAATGGTAAATGCTTATCCATATAAAGGTCCTTGGTGAAAACTCCGAAAGAGATGGGTTTGCTTGCTGCATCGGGTAGTCAAGCCATAGTTATTCTTCAATTGAGCCGTGCAAAACTAGCCCGTATTGAAAACCCATCCTCGTCCAGCCTTTTGGTCGCGTCAATGCGTATCAAGTGATATATGTTTAAAGAGATACCGGCTTCGTGATAGAATTTGTCGAGGACATGGGGATCATATTGCAGGGTGTCTAATTTCTCTTTTGATATCCAAGTTCGCCCCGATCCACCATATAGTATGACCTCAAAGCCATTTCTAGCCAAATATTCCATATTGAAAATTTCAAAGGGTGCAGAGCGAAAATTGTGCTGCCAGTAAACACCGAAATATTTTTCGCCTTCATAAGGATAGCCACCTAAATGCTTGAAAGTGCCAAATGAGGTGAAGGGACGCCAAACATCCAAAACGCCGAAACGCTGTACGGGTAAATCACCCGTAAAAGTTCCAGCCGTAACGCGAACATCTAAAACATTGGGTACTGCACGACGCTTCAAGAATGTTTCAATACGCCAATCAAAACCCAAATCGTATTTGACATAAGAGAAATCGCTTTTTAAGAGATCTAAAGAACCCCATTCAACCCAAGCAGTTGCACACTTATAACGAGACTCTCGAAAGCGAAATCTGAAATCAATATAACGAAGCCGACCTTCATCAATGGGTGGATTTATGCGTTGGCTTATATCTCTTCCCAGAATGTTGAAATCCGTCTGTTTGCTCAACAAAGAGTGCTTTTCATCATGGAATCCCAAAGACAATCTCCCTTTTCCCCGCGAAAATCGCTGTGTAATATCAAAATTCGCAGATTTGCGCCAATAATAATCGTAGTAATCGTCCAATCCCAGTAGGGTAAAGCCACTTTGCAAAGCAACGTCGGTCAAATTGCCAAGACCGTAATTGAGATTGCCAGAACCGTAATGATAAGAATGATACCGTTCGGCGATAGCGGTTTGATGATAAAATCGTAGTTCACCGACATTCCTTGTTCCCCTACCCCATCCATACCGGAATCTAATAAGATAAGGCCTGTAGGAGAGGCCCTGAGAATATTCTCCTCCCAAGTCCAATCCATATCGTCTTCCCGTAGCTTGATTGAGCAGTGCTGAGTAAATGATCATATTCACTCTCGCCATGCTTACACGATTATAGCCTCCCGGATTAATACGCCACCCAAAAATAGGTCTCCATCCCTTGCGTCTCTGAGATTTTTTTGCAGATTTTAACGACTCTAAGCTCATTTGAGTCCAACGCGCTATCGGACCAGAAGGCGGGAATGCCTTGCGAATAGTCAATTTTTCATCAATTTCACGATATGCTTTTTTTTCCCTTGCGCTATTAGGAAATCTTGTGAACAAGCTGTCCCTCCGAATCGAAACAGAATCAACTGAAACAATCTGGTTTTGCTCGAAAATTGACGTGGAAAGTTTTTTGTTTACCTCGAAATTGTTTAACTGTGTAATGACCGTTATTTTGCCTTTGGGAATCTTTAGTACCCCAGGTATTGATACCCTCCCTTCAATCTGCAGGTGAAAATCAATGGGCAACCACACATCGTCGCCAAATCTCTGAAACTGTTGGAGAAAGGAGACTTGTACCCCCCTGACAAAGGAAACGAACGAAAATACAATCGGACTAGGGTTTACTTCTGCGCGTAAGATTACAAAGGCTTCATCTAAAACAAATACCCGGCCCATAAAAGCTGGTTGGAGTTTGGTCTTAGGACGCAGGGATATTTCATAGATAGTCTGTCCACCATTGTATTGTTGCTCACGCAACTCAAAACGGTAAAAATCGAGTGCGTCTGGATGTGTAGGACCAATAATACGGTTTCCCGCGAAAACAATCTCATCATCATAAATGTTGGGCAGCGATTTGAGAGCTTTAAAAACTGAATATGTATATAACCATTCTGGCACGTTTTTGGTATGGCGTTTAGACACAATAAACTCGCGAAAACCCCGATCGCGATCCCAATGAATTTCAGACACCAGATCTCCTATCCCAACAATACGCGCTTCATTTTCAACATTTTCAGCGACTTGCCGCGTATATGCCATCGCCTTAAAACGCTTCAGCTTTGGACGCCATTGACCCTTTTTCTCAATGACTTTTTGCATAATTGCCGATCCCATATCAGACGTTACAACAATTTCCTCAAACGGGTATGCCACAGGCTGCATTTTGATGGACAGAACCTCAGCAGCCTCATTCACGAAAACCTTCTGATCAGCATATCCAATATGCGTAATAAGCAACGTGACAGGTAATCCTGAGACCTCGAGCACAAATACACCGTCTTCATTAGATATCGTTGCAAAAAATGTATCCTTAGCTCTAATATTGGCAGTCGCTAATGGCTGCCTGCTATCCGCATCGACAATTTTACCGGAGATCATAACTTGACCATTTGCACTTTCACAAAATACAAGGAAGATATACGCCACTATAATGAAAATCCTCATAGCATCCCCAATATCTCTGATAGAATCTCTAAATTCTGTCTCTCTTGCAATGAAAACTACCTGCTTGCAATAGGCAAGCAGGTAGACAGGCCAATACTGTAATTAAAGTTTTTTTTACTCTCAGAACCGAAGTCGTCAACTTCACTAACTATGCACTTTGAAACGAGGCAGTGGATTGCTGGTTATTTGCCTTCTACAAAAGCATTCTCAGGTACTATTACCTAAGAGCCATCATCATCACTACCATCATCACTACCATCATCACTACCATCATCATCATTATTATTATTTTCTATACCACAACCATTGTCAGCATCATCGCATCCGATGTTGATGTAGCATGCTGTAAAAGGAGACATTTCGAGTCTTTCTTCAAGAACATCAACGGCCAGATCCTCATACAGTTCAGGATATGAGATAATATGTGCTTTGAGATCGGTTTCCGAAGAAATTTGGGAAGAAAATTTATCCATGATACTACCCTCCTTAATTAAAGGTTACTTGATTAAAGACTTATATAGATGACATCATTGTTGATACTGGCATCAAAACATAGTATCTCCTTTCTTGAAAATTTATACACTTTGTAAGGTCTGTTGTTTACACTCCTCAAATATCTCAGGCACAATCGTATGAAAAACTCTGGGATACTCATCGCAATAGGATGTCTTGATATTGCCGTTATTCTTTACATAAGCATGTGCAGCACACCCACCGCCGCAAAAGAAAGCATATTTGCACTTACTACAAGATGGTACATTGGAAATATTCCGATCATACCACTCTGATAAACGTTTATCATTGAATTCAACTTTATCTACAAAACTTCCAACTTTATACCGCTCTACCCCCACTAAGTCCCAGCACGTATAGAGATCTCCATAAGGATCAAAGATCAACATATTGGTCTGTGCACCACAGAAAACAGGCTTGAAACTCAACAGTCCCTTGCCCTCAAAAGCCTTCTTGAAGGTCTGTCTAATGCCATAGTCCTGGCAAGAAATTTGATGCATCATGTCGGGGTTTTCTTTTGCAAACTGATAGTATTTGCGCGTGAATTCTCTTCTTGGTATCACTGAAATTTCGCCGTTTTGAGGCTGGTTTGATTCCATCTCTTGAGATATTTTTTCCTGGTTAATTGGATGTGTACCGTTTTGGTAGTTCAAGAAAATTTCTTCCTCTCGTTCTACATCTATGTATTGCTCTTCATCTATGAGCATTTCAGAAGCGGTGTGCAACTGTGCCTGGAGTTCAAGTTTCTCAGAAGTTTTCTGTTTTTTACTCTCACTGAAGGATATGACAGAGGCAACAGACTCGGCGGATCCGAAATCTGCTGCTGGTGCTTCAATTGAAATAAGAGGGGCTGTTTGACCATAATTGCCTGGCGTCTTTTTACCGGACATTGTAGCACTACACGACATGCCCTCTTCAACCTGATGTACCAAAGCAGAATAGGCTGAAAATTTTGGATACTCTGTAAATCCTCTATCTTTGAACAAATCAAATAATGCAGGCAAAATATCCACATTGTCGTAATCTGTATTGATCCGCATTGAAATCTGCACATCAAGCGACAGGGCAAGTGCCACATTTTTTATTATGGCGTCAAAGCTATCTCTCGCACGATAATGTGGACGCTTGCGATTGTGATTTTCTTCTTCGCCATCTAAGGTGATCTGAAGACGCCCGATTTTTTTCGGACTTAATAGGTCTGTGAAATGGTGGAGGTCATATCCATTTGTAATGGCTTTAAAAGTGTAACCGCGTTTCAAACCTTCATCTACGATATACTTCACGATCTCTTTATTTTTGGCCAATAAAGGCTCTCCACCATATAGAGTAATGTTTTTGCTATGCATGGCTTTATTGGGCTGGATTTCACACATTGCTTGGTATGCACGGTCAACCATTTCTTTTGTAAATACCTGCTTTGACCAACCCCTTCCATAATCTGAAATGCCATTTTCAAAACAATAGGGACAGCGGAAGTTACAATCATAGGCCACCAAGAAAAGGAAAGATGCGGCACTGTGGCTTGCGGTATGATGAAGAAAGTTCGCCATGCTATGCACGTATTCTCGTTCTTCCACAGGTGAACGGCTAGTCATATAGCCCCGCTTCATCAATGTATGGATCGTCTCTTTTGAACAAGGCAGTTGATCAAACATATCTTCAGAGATAACAATCCGACTCTTTATCATCCGAGCAACTTCTTTATTCACTCTATCTATTGCGCCCGTATATCCGTGAACGAGCAGAGAGTGATTTGGATCTTCAGGCAAATTGACACAAATTGTATAGGATGATACGCGATATAACTCTGAACTTGCCATTAAAAGACCTCCCTTGGTGTATGGGCATTACACTTGTATTTATATGCTTATCTTACCTAATCGCCTATCACTATGAAAAATGGATGGCGTAGGATGCTTGTTCTGCACTACCACTAAAATGGAGCAACTCCAAATGATTCCACACATAGAAGAGTTAGAGGGGAGTTGACAACCCATCGATCAAAAGATATCTTAAACCATTCAAGCTCACATTCCCAAATGCTTGAGCTTTGAACTGCTGTTGCAGTCTGCCGCCGACACTCGACTTGCCAGAGTCTGTCGGCGGCTTTTTTGTGATGTGAATGATAATATGATTGCCCCTATAGTTTCAAGCCCAAAAGTTTGTCCTAATCTGCAAAATTTGTTCCAGTTGCTACTTTTTTTCGATATATTGTCGGACTAACTCCATACTTCTCTTTGAAAATCTTGCTAAAAGTCGATAAAGATCCAAATCCACACAGGTAAGCAATTTCCGAAAGGGTATATGATGTGTTCTTCAACGCTTCCTCAGCCTTTGTTAGGCGTACATTCCGAAGGCACATCCTGAATGGCATTCCCAGGTGCTTTTTAAATAATTTATGTCCATAGCTTTCCGAGAACCTGAAATGACGCATGATATCTTCAAATCTCAGCTTTGGATTGCTGTAATTCGCCTCCAAAAATGATTCCAACCAACTCTTCCAAATATCTTGTAGAGGCATATATTTTTTGACCTTCGCCAAAAACACATCTTTCTTGATGGGTTTATCAAATACACTCGCTGCACCAGCCTTGATCGCTTCCGCGCCCAATTCCATTTTTCCCAAACTTGTCATGATCAGTATAGTTGTCTGAATTTTTTCCGCCTTCACACGCTTCAATAGTGTCATACCATCCATACCCTTTATCTTCATCTCAACGACAGCAAGGCCGATCTCCTCTTTTCTTAAAATTTCAAGGCCTTCTATCCCGTTTCTCGCCGCGAATACTTCATAAAGTTCATCTCTCAAGAATCCTACAAGTTCTGATATTACAAATGGTTCATCATCTACAATCAAAATTTGCTGCTTGTCCATTGACCCTCCTTTAGCAATGGTTGAGTTTACGATTTTACTCTGCTAATAAGTATTTATTTTAATAATTTAGATTAATACGAATTATCAGGTCACAATAGATTGATCAAATTGGCGGAATCCGATCAGCATCTTACAACCTCGACGTAAAATCAAAGGCTCTTGAGAAGCCAGTAGCGAAGCCTTAACAGAAAAAGCCCAACGGTTTAGTGGAGACCGTTAGGCTCCAAATTGAAATGTGATTTTCTATGTTCGTGGGTTTAGCGAAAACGCGATACAAGTCCTTATACGGATACTCTCTTCTAAAAATGCGGTTGACCAGGCAATGGCCGTACATCTGAAGCCCCAACTGGTCCTAGATGCTTTGGATTATGATATATCCAATTTTGTTCTTAGCGGAGCTTACTGGCGTAGTCTTTTCTTACACAACGATTGATGAAGCTGTTCAGACCCTCGCCTGCAATAGCCAATCGCTTCATGTGCTCAATATTAGCACTACCCGCACTCTGATACGTATAGAGATAGATGGATCCATCACTAAACATCACCGTGATGGAGTCAGATCCTATCTCGTAAGCTACGACTCCAGAATCCCCGCCTCTGTTTCTATAGCGTTCCATATATTCATCCTCATCGCCGATCCTCCGGAGAGGCATCGTTTGTGGTCCAGTGAATGGTGTAGTCCTTATCGGTCAGTGTCTGATAGTCCTTGATATCCCATCGTTTGACCATCCGTCGCATCGCCACGTACGTCAGAAACGCAACAACATAAAGCCACAAAGCAATCCAGCCTACGAACGTTAGCTCTTGAGTGTCCAGAGGAAAGTTGCTGCTCCCGACGATCTCCTCCAAAACCCACCGCACCCAGTCGGGCATGACATGGGACAACCATCTCTCGAACAGCAAGGTGAGAGCGTAGAGCGACTCCAAATGGTGCCGAATAGCCCACCAACCTCCGAGAAACAATAACAAGGCAGGCACAAAGACCAGCCATGATTTCTTGCGATACTTTCGCCACGAACGAAATAAGAACACACGACCACTCCCAGCTTTCAACACATCCTTCACGCGTTTTCGTAGCCTGGTTTCGTTGACGCATTTCTCGGTAGTTTGGTCTGAACTTGGCTGATCAAGAAAAAGAGGAGGTTGTGCCAACTCTGGTACGTCACCAGTCTTGTTGCTAATGGCCGCCTTCAACCTTTCACAATACTTTTGGATCTGCGCATCGATGAGAGTGTAGCCGTGGTACATCAAGACTTCCCGTTCGATAAAACTAAACTGGTCCAGATCAGTTCGGATCCCACCCAACGCGGGAATGTACTCGGAAGGTAAGCGCGGCGTGTTGGGTCTGTCCTTAAGGTTTAAAAACAAATGCACAAACGCAAATTCGCGACTGCTGCTGTCGTTTCTCTGCCACAAACGGAGGAGCTTGAGCATTTTTCTTCGAAGCTGGAACTGAAAAATAGAAAAGGTTCGGCCCATAACGGCGAAGGTTCGATTTCCTTGTCGATGAACTGGCTCCATCTGTCCGGAGGCATCGCTGACGAGCAGGACATCAAAGTCGTCACAGTCTGTCACTGAACTTTCTTCGCCATCCAATAAGCGATCAACGCCAACCAGAGCATCTATTCCCTGATTGTCCGCGACACCCCCATCTACAAGCTTATCTCCCCATATTGTCGTAGGGGGAAATAGACCGGGTACTCCTGAAGATGCTCCTACGACCTTCGACAACTTCAACGTATTCTGATTTACACGATGAAGTTCTTGCAGCCGGGATACCGGATCTCGGCTGAACCCTATTCGCTCACCTGTAAGCAACGATGTCGTGTTCAGTACAACCTCCGGTCCGGTCAAGAAAAGAGGACTCTTCTCTTCTTCGGAACGTGCATCGTTGTGGCGCAAAGCGACTGAGGGTAAATGGTCCAGGGTTTCGTCGCGATAAAACCACTTGTCGTATTCTTTCTGCATTATGTCAGAGCGAGAACAAGAGGGCCACAAGCTTTTGAGAAAGAGAATTGGATGGTAGAAGGGACCGAACACCATCGCCCTGGACCGCAGGTTGTGGTTAAGGGCTTGGAAAAAGCAGTCGGCGATTTTCTCGAATATCTGAAGTCGGACCTCATCGAGCCGGTCAGGATTATCTGCCAACTCTTCCCTGCGTTGGCGCAGGCGCTTCTCCATCTCGATCACGTAATAGGCTGCTATGATTGAGCCACCCGAGACAGCAGAGATCGTATGGACGTACTTCATGATCCCGAGTTCTTCGAGTCGGCGAATCACTCCCAGGTGGAAAATCGAAGCCCGAAATCCGCCTCCAGAAAGAGCAAGACCGATCCGGGGAGACTTCAAAGTGACCTCATCTTTTAATGTGTCGTTCAGGCTGATCCATCCTTCACTGTAATGATGCCACGCAGGTAATGGCCAGAGTCATTTTCAGAATCGGAAGGGATCATTTCCCTTCCTGGCTACCGAAACCTCGCAAACCTTGCTCTGCCAAGTCTGCGAGGTGATCATTGCCAGCATATCGTGCCAGATCTCGTGCTTTCTCGAAATCTTGCCGCGCTTCGTCTATTAGCTTTAACTTGTCTTTCGTAATGCCCCGGTTGTAGTATGTATTGGCGTCGTCTGGTTTTAGGCGGATCGCCTCATTATAGTCGGCCATGGCTTCAGGGTATTGCTCTAATGAGGCCTTGGCATTACCACGGTTGTTGTATACTCCGACTAAGTCTGATTTCAGGTCAATCGCTTTGTTAAAATCGACGATGGCCTCCTCATAGCGGCCGAGTAGGCCCTTCGCAGCACCCCGGTTTCTGTATGCTTCAGCGTAGTCTGGTTTTAGCTGAATCGCTTTGGTGTTGGCCGATATGCATTCTTTCAGATTTTCGTTCCGAAATAAATAACCCACATAATACCAAGCTTCGGCAGCGAGGTCATTATCGCTTCCTTCTGTGATGTTGGCAATGGCACGCCATTTCTCGATTGCTTCGTCTATTCTTCCTTGCTGCTGGAGAGAATCGGCCTGGGCAATTAATTTCTCTGTATATATCTGCAATTCCTTGGGGACCTCGTCCACGCTAACATCGAATTCGGGCCTATCGGCAAGGAGTTCAAACTGAGATACATATTCTTCGGCTTTATCGCGGTACTTTTTCATCTCATCAAGAATGCGCTTAGCTTCTTGTGCATGCTCGGCAGCATCTCTGGCACTATTTCTTGCCTCGGTCTCAATATCCCAGAATTTTTTGAAGCCCACATAACCGCCCAAGGCAACGATAACACCGAAAAATGTGAGGATAAGGGCAATAACAAAGAGCCAACGGTCAATGGATACTGCCCGTTTATCCAGAAGTTCGTCTCGAAGTTCGTTGAAGTGGCGTTGAATTTCGACATCGTCCACAGTAGAAATCGACGAACCGGCAGACGAGTCGGTTTGTGTGGATGGGTCACGCTCCGCGTTTTTCTTTTTATGCGTTGGATTTTCTTTAGCCCGACTAATTCATGAAAGTTTTTGAATAGTCTATTTATGTCATCATTTCGATGTTGTAAGCCCTCTGTCCGTGTTTTTCTGTTTTTGTTGCTCCCGATTGTGTTTTTACCGGGTTCTGACAGGTCAATGTCATTGGTAGAGCGTGCCTGTGGTAGTCAAAAAGGGCAGAGGTTCCCCCTTGCCCTTGCCTGCCGAGTCTTTGCCCAGCACAAGGCGGTGTGCGCCAGTGATGTTGTCTGCCTTCTGCTTGCCATCTCTGCCCTCCTGCGTTTTGGGTTAAGGTCCTGCCCTTTTCAGATTGTGTAGGATTTTATGATACAGATGTTGCAAAGGATAGGACACAGGCAGATGGAAGGTGATCCTTGTTTTCAACTCACAGACGCGTCCTGCGACTTTGAGGAAGCGATTTTGAATGGTATTGACCTGCGCGTTTATCCACCTTGTGCCATTGAATCCTATTTGCGCCAATGTCTGTATCAAGACATAGGCGGCAGAATGGAGAAAGAGGCGGAACTGATTGGCAGTAAAGCTGTGACAGGATGTGCGGTCAGAGTGGAGAAAGGTTTTGTGATTTTTAATGAAGTTTTCCATCTGTCCGCGCGCACAATAGACGCTTTGATAGATAAAGGACGCCATTGAACTTTTCAGGTTGGTCACGACAAAGCGTGTGTTTTGGCCTCGGTCACTGATTTCGACCTTGCATACGATGCGTTGTGCCTTGTTCCAACTCTTTGCCTGATAGGAAAACGAGGTAAAAAGACGCACGGCCTCCTTTGTATGTGCATAAAGCCTTTTGGCCTGCGCGATAAGGGGTTGTGCCGCCTCACAAAGCTTGGCATTGCTGGTCTGTCCTAAGATAAAATACAGGTCATCAGTCTCACAAAGGTGATGGACTTGCGGACAAGAAAAGTGGGCATCACCCCGCAAGATGATCGCCACATCAGGCCAAGCCTGACGCAGATAGGCCACCAAACGCTTGATAATGGCGACTATCTGTTGGCCGGTCGGACGGATACCGGGACGCAATATCGTAGTGATCAACTTACCGGTTTGTCCCTCATAAATATGCAAGGGCTGATAGGTGTAGGCATTGTAATAGCCATTGAATAGGGACAACTGCTGGGTCCCATAAACCGTATCCTGTGTATCATCAATATCTAAGATGATCGCCTCGGGCGGCTTTTTATACGAAGCGATAAAACAATCGAGGAAGGCACGGGCAATCCGATACAAGTCGCTTCGCCTGATCTGGTTCTCAAACCGGCTCATCGTGGGTTGACTGCCCAAGTCTTTACCTGAAAGCGGCAAGACACCACAGGCGGCCTTGATACCCGGATCGCTGCGTAAGGCATCACAATCATTGCCATCTTCATACCCACAGGCTATCTGGAACACCCGTTGCTTGACCAACTCTGCGACGGCGTGCCTCACATAACTCTTATGCCGACGATCCCTGATCGCAGCACTCATGCGTGTTAAAATGCCAGATTTTGCCTCTACTTCTCGAAGCAATAACGCGCCGCTATCGCTGGTGAGAATGCCCCCATCAAAGGCGATATTGACACGTTTGCCGAAAATGCTTGCCAAAGGAACCTTGCGATGTTTATCTTGTGACCCCATGGTAGTTTCCTCCAAGTCTATTGTTTAATGGTTATGGTGATAACCTATAATAATACAATGACTTGAATAAGGAAACTACCTTTTTTATGAATTTTTCAGGTTAGAATTGTTCATATTGAGAGTCTCAAAAAAACGTATTGACGATTATCATATAACAGGCATTCTGTTTTCTCTTCAGAGTGTCTGGTAGGAGTGTAGCATTTCGGCTCGTAAACTCCTGGATGCGCTCAGGCTTCACCCCATAGATATTGCGGAGGGTATTAAACAGGCCGATCAGATCTGTTTCACTGTTAGTAGCTTTAGCCAACGCGCTCAAATACACATCATCAATATGCGATAATGCCTTTGCTATTCGGGAGCGCGTTTCATTGACAGACTGAACATCCGAAAGTCTGGCAGGCGCATCCCAACACGGTGTCACGGATTTGATCTTACGCAACACGGCCAGATGGTGGTCCTCGCGGATAATCGACACTGTAAAACTACTGGGATAGACGGACAGCCAATTCTCGACAATTTGCTTCTCATAAGACCTTCTGAAATCGTCCAGAATGACCAGACCACCAATCTTGATCTGATCATAAACCTGGTAAAGGCAGGCCTCCCGACCTCGCAAGGTATAGACAGGCGGACCATCAATAATCACGCAATCCATCTCTTCCTGCCAAAACATCCCATCTTCATAAGTCAAAAATTCCGCATCTCCATAAGATTCAAGCGTAATCGGACGATATTTGATCGATAGATTGCGCTTATCCAAAAACTTCTGTATCAAATCCGTAGTTTCTCTAAAATTTCGACAATCACCTTCCACAGACAAAACTTGCGCTTCAGGAAACGCCATCGCCAGACGGATAGAACTCGGACCACTTCCAAATTCGAGAATTCTTTCTACTGTGGACATCTGAAGAAGCAAGGTCTCTATTCTCCCGAACACTGTCTCACCAATGCTCCAGCCTGTGTCCAGATTAAGCTGATCAGGCATTTCAAAATCTGAAATTTTATGCATTTCTCACTTCTCTGCCTATGATGTCACCTCCAGATCATAACGTCGCTGCAACAAAGACGCATCGACTTCCGCAATCTCCATACACATCTCCATCGCCAGTTCATAGCGATAGCGCGTCTGCTCACAAGCAACCGGATTGGGATACATCGGATCACCCGTCGTCGTCCGTGCCTCCCAAAGACATCCGCCACCACACAAGTTGCGCGCCCAGCACGTTTTGCACTCAGATCGATTATTCACATTGAACTGCGCGTCAAAATACTGCTGTTTTTCGCGATCAATACCCGCAAACACATCACCCATCTTAAACTCAGGTGCATCGGCCAAACTCGAGCAAAAATAAATTGATCCGTCTGCTGCAACAGCCAAATACTGCTTGCCGCCCAAGCATCCATGACAGGATTTTTGGCGCGTCAAAAGTTTTTCGATCCTCGGATCAAACTCTTCACTCTCTTCACCATTTAAAATGGCTTTGAGCGCATGTCGGCTCCGCTTGTAAATTTGCTGCTTCAGAACGGGTATATGTTCTTCCCGAATAGCATAAGGCGCATCCGGTGAAACAACAGCCGGACCAACAAGTGCGTTTTCAGTACCCAGGGAACGCAACTCATCGGCAATCTGATCCTCGTCCATATCATAAGCTGTCATAACAGCCTGCAAATACACGCGCTCAGGTGCCTCAGCAGTCAGCTTTTTCACATTTTTTGCCACAACATCATAAGTCCCAGAACCATTGTGAAACTTGCGAATGCGATCCTGTGTTTTACGTCCGCCATCCAGGCTAACCTTAATCTGAAACTTTTCATCAACCAAAAACTGCTTCATCTCGTCGGTCAACAGCGTGCCATTGGTCACAATGCCAAATCCCACCTGCACACCTAATCGCGCTCCCAGGGACCTGGCAAACGGCACCAGCTTGCATAATAGCGGAAAGTTCAAAAGCGGCTCTCCGCCAAAAAAATCAATCTGGCACCGTCCGAACACCTGAGCCTCATTAACAATCCAGCTTATCGCTTGTTCGGCAACATCGGGTTGCATCAGCATGGCCTTACCGCCGTAATCTCCACCGTGGGCAAAGCAATAAGCGCATTGAATATTGCACGTATGGGAAACGTGCAGCGACACCTGCAAACGATCTGTCTGCGATACCCCACAGGCTGCCACCCCTTCTGCGATCGGCACATTGGATACCACGGGTAGAGCACCATCCGAAATCAAACCTACCCGAGACAATTCCTCAATGGCTTCGACAACTTCTTCTGCCTCGTATTGACCGACCAGCATCTGGACAACCTGTGAAGCAGACAAGCTCTCACAACATTCTAAAATTGATTTGAAAAGGGGGTCCAGTTCAAAAAACAGCCCCGTCTTCACCTGATAGACAATCGGCTGTTTGTGCTCTTCGGTTTGAAAAAGATGCATGTCACATTTTTGAATACACAGCATGCCTTGTACTCCTGAGAATCGAAATCATCTATCCTGATCATCAGCCTGATCAAGATCGTCCCAATCGTCATCATCGGGAAAGGGCAGGGGGGGAACAGCTATCCAACCGGGCTCACAGATCATTTCAAAACTATCCGCAGTCTGATACATAAGAATGCCACCTTCTTGACCTATCGTTCCATTGATCAAAGTCAACTTGCGTCGCGTTGCCATATTACCCTCCCTCAATACAAAAATCTAAAATGTGGTCACGATCTGTCCTTAATACTGCAAGATCCGTGCCTGAAATCGTCCCAACACAAAAAAAAGCACTTGAAAATTCTCAAGTGCTTAAAAAATAAAGAGATAAAATTTAAAAATTATTTGTGATACAAATGCGACGATCAGACATAAGTGTAAACACCAGGATACACTTACAACCGCTTATTTAAATAAAATATCCATAAATTATTGACTTATATAAACATACTACAAATCGTAAACACCAGGATACACTGTAAACGCCAGGATACACCTGTTCAACGTCTATATCAATCCCAAACGATTGATCTTTTTATGCAGGCCAACGCGCGTCATTCCCAATTCTCTGGCGGCCTGGGTAATATTGCCCTCGTATTTCTCGAGCGTATCTCGAATCAATTGTTTTTCATACTCCTGAACACGATCTTGTAAATACCCCTGAAATTCGACAGAGGCATCTGACACTGTATGCCCGATAGATTCTGAAAACAAATCAGGCGTAATATCACCATCTTCTTTTGCCAATGCCACCGCAAGCCGAATCTTATTTTCCAACTCGCGCACATTACCCGACCATCTGTGACTTGTGAGCACCTTAATCGCACCTAATGTCAGCTCTCCAACCGACTTGTTTGCCTCTTCTTTTGCCCGAATGAGCAGATGTTCAGCCAATAACGGCACATCTTCAAGGTGTTCTCGCAAAGGCGGCATATCGATCTGAATCCCATGCAACCGATAATACAAATCTTCGCGAAAAGAGCCTTTTTCAACTTCTTTTTTTAAGTCTCGATTGGTCGCTGCAATAATGCGTACATCCACTTTGCGATCCTCTGTTTCTCCCACACGCCGAATCTCTCCTTCTTGCAACACCCGCAACAAACTCTTTTGCAACTCTGGCGAGGCATCGGCGATTTCATCCAAAAGAACCGTGCCCCCATCAGCAACTTCAAAAATCCCTTTATGATCTTCACTCGCGCCAGTAAAAGCACCTTTTTTGTGACCAAACAATTCACTCTGCAACAACTCTGGTGAAAGTGCAGCACAATTTTGCGACAAAAATCGCTGGTCTTTGCGTGTACTATTGTAGTGTATGGCACGCGCAGCCAATTCCTTGCCCGTACCTGTTTCGCCCTGCACAAGCACGGGAATATCGCTCTTTGCAGCAGTTTCTATAAGCCGGTAGATCGCCTGCATCGCATCACTCTGGCCAACCAGATCATCAAGTCGGTACCGCCTTTTCACCTCCTGCTGCCAATATTGTGCTTTCTCCTCCAATTGTTCGTACATCCTCGCATTGACCAGTGCCATCCCCACCAGATTCGCAAATGCCTGCAAAAACGTCTGATCTTCTTCAGAAAATACATTGTCTATGCCGCGATGATCCACATATAGCGCACCGATAACACCTTCCTTAACATGAAATAGGGGTACGCATAATACAGACCGAATGTTGTAGTCCATCACACTCTGGTACTGATTGAGCCTTCCATCTGTCTGGGCATCAAAGCTCAAAACGGGTTCATTGGTCTCAATAACGCGGCGAATAATACCTCCACTCAATTCTTCTGCATCATCTACCTCTAAATTGTGGTAGCGCACAGCATCGACCACAAAGCCTTTTGGGGTCTCATTTTTAATCGCAACAACCACGCGTTCTGCTGGATAGATAGTCAACAAATTACCCAAAGTTCGATCCAATAGCACCTTGACATCGCGCTCTGTTGTCAATTCCCTGCTCACATCGTAAAGCAAGCGTAAGCGATCAACAGATAACGTATCGACCGAAATTTCAGAACTGGGAGCGACATCCTCGTTGCGAGAAGATTCATCCAATTGATCTAATAACACCTGTGTTTTCTCCAGAAAATAGGACATTTCCATTTCTTCAAACGCCTGTTTTGCCGCTTCGAGATGTGCCTGCGCTTTTGGTACATCATCGCGCTCGAGATAAAATTCCCCTGCCATCAACAGCGCACGCGCCCAGTGATCGCCTTTGGATTCTCTGCGACATTCAATAGCCTGCTCAAACGCCTCTTCAGCCTCAGCAATCCGCCCTGCTTGAGCGAAAGCAACGCCGATACCACAATACACCAGGGGCAATATGCCCTTGTACATCCCCGATGTTTGTTGCGTACCTTCACTGACTCTTTCTGTCCATTCAAGTGCTACATCTGTATCTCCCATTCTCGCCGCAGCCGTTGCCGCTATCGCATAAGCGCGATAGACATAATCTTTTCGAGGTGTTTCCAAAAATCGCTCTGAAGAAATCTCGGCATATTCCAATGCTTCGGCAAAATCACCGCGTTCCAGTGCCAATTCTCCCAAGTAGAGGAAATTCATTGCCTCCCAGTACAAAAGTCCTCGCTTCTGCCACTCACCAATGACCTCATAACAAACCGATTCCGCACGATTGAAATCACCCAAATAAAAATACACTCTTTGAAGTGAATTAAGTGCCCAAATGCGATGGTGTTCAAGTCCAAGTTGTAGAGATGTTCTTACAGTTGCTTTTAGGTGTGCTTTAGCTGTCCCAAAGCGAAATCCCACTAATGCAATCAGACCTTCTCGCCCTTGTATAATAGCCTTGTTTTGAGCTCTTCCCAGAGTAGCATATTTCTCTATTTCCCGACGCATATACGCAATCGCTTCTTCGTGCCGTCCAGACACATCACATAAATGAGCTAAACTGCTCAATGCCTGAACCTCACCTTCGAGATCACCGAGTTCGCGATAAAGTCGCAATGCCTCCAGCATATATTCTTCTGCTATTTCTCGATGTTGAAGTACGCTGTGAATAACCCCTTTGCGATTCAAAATATGTGCCTTCAAATCGTTTCGATCAGAGGGCAATAACCCCTTTGCCTCGTTTAAAAGTTCCAGTGCTTTATTGTACTGACCGCAATTGCGCAGCACATCTGCATAATCGCACAAAAAGTCGATAGTATCTGCTTGTGATTCAAAGGCGTCATCCGCTGACCAGCCTCGCACAGCCTCAAACCGTCTCAATGCTTGGCGATACGCCTGTGTCTCCAATGCTTTCTTGCCCGCCAGACACATATATTTCATCGCCTTATCTCGTTCTTCTGCCGCCGCAAAATGATCCGCCAATTCTTCCGCCAATTCTTCCGCATCCTCCGACTCGTCCAGAACATTGCCAATTTCTCGATGCAACAGACGCCGCCGAGCATTTTGCAGGCGGTCATAAATTGCACGCCGACACAACTCCTGCGAAAATCGATAGCGGTCTTCATCCTCTACACAAGCATCCAAAAGCCCTTCTGCAATCAAGTCGTCCAGTACATCCAATAGCTCCAACTCATCACCGCGCCAAACCTCAGCCAATAATTCGAAAGAAAAATCACTCAAAAAAACACAGGCGTATTCCAGCACCCGGCGCTGCACATCAGGCAGAGTAGCTATGCGCCTGTGTAAAACCTCTGAAAAATCATCGGACAACAAAGATTCGGGAAATTCTCCCCACTGCCAATCGCCAGACACATTCTGCCGAACCACATTGGCCTGCACCAGTGTTCTCACAGCCTCCACGACAAACAGGGGTTGTCCACCCGTTTCCCTGAACAGGGATTGCAAGGCATCCACCGGTATGGATCGCTCCCCCAACATCGACGCCGCTAAATATCCCGACGCTTCTTGTGATAGATTCTTCAACTGAATATGAGTCGCACCAGCAAATTCATTGCTATGTATAAATTTTTCAATTTCCTCTGAAATCGGTTCCAAATTAGACCATCGGCAAGTCAGGCATAACAAAAACGGACACGGTTCTGGATCGCGCAACACATACTTCAAAAATTCCAATGACAATTCATCAAGCCATTGAATATCTTCCAGGCAAAACACAATGGGCTTTTGCTTTCGCATACGCTTTAACAACTGCAACCAGCGTTCCATAACAGAAAACTTATCCGTCTCTACCGGATCGGGCATCCGCCCCATCAAATTCGTCATCCCTTGAAAAGCATCAACCAATGCACCGTATATTTGTCCACCCTCTTCCCACCCTGCACTTTTCAAACACAGAAAATTATAGACCCGAGCATCGCCCAATAGTTCTTCAACCAATCTCGATTTACCCACCCCTGACTCACCAGAGATCAAAACCACGCGCTGCTCACCAACCAGTACATCCTTTAACATCGCACGCAACGTCTTCATCTCGGATTCGCGCCCGACAAATTGCGGCCGCATCACTTTCACAGGCACATCGCGCTGCTCATCATCCGGTGACATAAACCCCGATTGTAAGGCACGCACCAGTTCCTCTGCCGACTGATAGCGATCAACAGACTCCTTTGCCAGCAACTTTAACACAACTTGTTGCGTCTGTTCGGGAACAGCGATATTGACCTGGCCTATTGGTGGCGGTGACTCTCGAATATGCTTCAGAATAACAGATATTGGATTTTGTCCAGAAAATGGCGGTGCGCCCGTAAGCATCTCGTATAAAATCACACCCAATGAATACAAATCTGACCGATGATCCACCCACAACCCCTTACCCTGCTCTGGCGACATATATTCTGCCGTACCAATCGTCGCGCCCGTCTGCGTAATGGAAACGCTATGCAGATGCCTGAGTTTGGCCAGCCCCAGATCCAGAATCGTGGTCTCAATCCCCTCTTCTGTTTCCAATACCATAATATTGGACGGTTTGAGATCGCGATGCACTGCACCCTGCGCGTGGATGTACGCCAATCCCTCGGCAATTTGTTGCACAAAAGTAAAAAAGTACGAAGCCCGAAATCGTCCCAACAGTGCAGGATCGGCAATTATTTTTTCCAATGTCTTCCCGGGCAAATATTCCATTGTAAAATAAGGACGCCCCTCGGCAAAGCCCCAAGCATACGTGCGTACCAAGCGCGGGTGCTGAAGTCTGCTCAACACCTGAAACTCTCTGTGAAAACGGCGATGCACAGCCTGCTCATCCATCATTTCATTCAAAATTTTGAGCACGCAAACCCGGTCTTGCTCCAGGTCCAAAACCCGATAGACCTCGCCCATGCCCCCGGATCCCAGGTGCGCCTGGATCTGGTATCTTTTGTCGAGAATGGTGCCGATTTCAAACATAAATGCAACCACCGTCAGAATCAGGATGTGCAGGATTAAAGGATGAACAGGATAAAAATCAAAAGCAAAACACTGGATCGCGGCTAAAGCATGCCGCGATGACGGGTACAACTTGCCAAAATATAATTAATAATTCTTATACTAAGAAAAAATTAAATTTAACAATTATTATACTTTCTATTATGCGTACGATTCAGGATTTTTTCAACCTTTTTTTTCACCCGCGGTGCTGTTTGTTCCGTCGTTTTTTTCAGACTTATCAAAAAACGGTGGGCAGAGTTATCAAACGACAAGCGATGCTGCTCAACGTGTACTTCCAAAATATCCAGATCGCGCAACACCTCGTCCTGTAGCATAGGCAGGGGCATCATCCACAAACGCCGCAACAGCGCCTTCATAATCAAAATCGGGTCATCTGGATCTTGAGCCAAACGACTATAAAAAGCCTTCAGGGGCAACTCCCAATACAACTTCTGCACAATAAGCCCCAGGTATTCCCGGTTCTTTTCTCTAATATCGCCTGCAGAAAAGCGATCGGACGCCGAACCTCGATCACCCTCATGCATGCGACATCGAAGCGTAGGTTGTTTAATAATCCCAATTTTAAACCCAGCGCGTATAATGCGAATCCACATATCGTAATCTTGCCCGCGAATCAAACGCTCGTCAAAACAGCCGACCCTGTCATAACACATCCGATGGGCAACCACGGTCGGACTACACAACTCAAATCGCCCGAACAAATACATCACCATATCGCCTATAGGCGGCATCCGCGCTTCAAAAGACCGCACGGGTAAATCGCTTCTCTCCCCCTCTATGAATTCATAGCCCGTATAGACAAATCTCAAATCCGGGTCTTCCGCAAACTGCGCCGCGTGCAACTCGAGCTTATTCGGCAACCCAATATCATCATCGTCCAAAATCCAAACATACTCACCCGTCACATATTTCAGCCCCAGATTCACAGCAGATGCCTTCCCGCCATTTGCCTTTTCAACATAGCAAATCCGATCCCCAAACCGCCTGATCACCTCTGCCGTATCATCCGTAGAACCATCATTCACCACAATGAGTTCAAAACCCTGATACGTCTGCCGCAAAACGCTCTCAACAGCCTCCGCAACATAGTTCGCGCGATTATATGTTGGAATAATCACTGAAAATTTTGGATTTGGCGTCAAAATTTTGCCTCCTGGGAAAACAGAACAAAAAACCACGCCCAAGGAACGTGGTTTTTGTTTGGTCTAAATATGATCTTTAGAGTTACACCGCTTCCTACCCGACATCCATCACTTCTCTAACACCCGCAACAATATTATCTCGATCTGGAAAAACGTGATCTTCCAACTGGGGCGTGTACGGGATGGGCACATGGAGGGCGCAGACGCGTTTGACGGGCGCTTTCATCTTTGCAAACGTCTCTGCATCTTCGGTCGCCACAGCGGCAATCTCGGCAGAGGCACCCGCTGTGGGACCCGCCTCATCCGCAATAACCAGCCGCCCGGTCTTTTGCACAGACGCGCGAATAGCATCGCAATCGAGCGGAACCAGCGTACGCGGATCCAGCACCTCAACGGAAACCCCCTCCTTATCCAGCACCTCCGCAGCCGCCAGCGCTTCGTGTACCAGCCATGCCAGCGCGACAATCGTGACATCTGTACCCTCGCGTTTAATATCTGCTTTGCCCAGAGGCACGGTATAAGGCTCTTCGGGAACCTCGCCTGCAACACCCATGAGGCGATTGGACTCAAAAGAAATGACGGGATTATCATCCCGAATAACAGTTTTGAGAAGCCCTTTCATATCATAAGGCGTTGAAGGCAATATCATCTTCAACCCAGCCAGATTCATAAACATCGAATACGGACTCTGCGAATGTTGCGCCGCAACCCTTCTGCCGCCACCAACAGACGTGCGGAAAGTAATCGGGAATTTCACCTGCCCCCCGAACATATAGTGAATCTTGGCTGCCTGATTCACAATCTGATCCATCGCCACAAAAGAAAACGTAACCATACTCCAGTTGATAATCGGACGAAAGCCAGACCCAGCAGCACCAACAGCAATACCCGTAAGCGCACCCTCGGCAATAGGCGTGGCGCGTACGCGCTCTGACCCAAACTCCTTGACGAGCGCATCGGGCGCATCGGTTGACAGATGAAACGTCGTTGGATCGCGCCTCATTTCTTCTACAAGGGCTTCCATCCCGGCCTGTGCATAAGAGATTTTTCTCATCGTATTATCCTCGACTCACTCGGCAAAAACATCTTCGACGGCTGCTTCTAAATCTGGAAATGGACTCTCTTTGGAAAATTGAACCGCCTCTTCAATCTCCGCGAGAATTTCTTCATCCATCTCTTGCCACGCCTCCTGGGTAATACAGCCCTGATCCATCAGACCTGCGACAAACCGCTCAATCGGATCTCTCTCCTGCCATGCGCGGATCTCGCCCTGCGGCCTTGGATCAGCCCCGCCAACCCTCTCCGTATGCCCTCGCCAGCGATAAGTCTTGCACTCAATCAGCGAAGGACCCTCGCCATTGCGCGCGCGCGCAACAGCCTCCTGAGCCGCGTCATAAACCGCCATCACATCATTCCCATCCACAACCACGCCCGGGATATCGTACCCCGCGGCACGCGCAGCAACATCGCTATGCGCCAGTGTACTCGCCGCCGGAGTGCTCGCCGCGTAGAGATTGTTCTCGCAAACATAAATCATGGGCAACTTCCACGCCGCAGCGATATTGATCGACTCGTGAAACGGACCTGCATTTGACGCCCCATCGCCAAAAAACGAAACCGCAACGCGACCCTTGCCCTCGAGCTGCGCGGCCAGACCAGCACCCGTAACAATGGGTATGCCACCCGCCACAATGCCATTTGCACCGAGCATCCCAATACTAAAATCGGCAATATGCATCGATCCCCCCTTGCCCTTGCAATACCCCGTCTCCCGCCCGTAAAGCTCAGCCATCATACGCTTCAAATCCGCACCCTTGGCAATACAATGCCCGTGCCCCCGATGCGTACTGATAATCTGATCATCCGGATTGAGCGCGGCACAGACACCAGTGGCAACGGCCTCCTCGCCGATATAGCAATGGACTACGCCGTAAATATCCCCTGCGCGATAATCATCAGACGCGCGCTCTTCAAAGCGCCGGATCGTTTGCATAATCCGCAGCATCTCGAGTTGTTTTTCCTGTGTAAGAGCCATACGATATTCTCCACTATGCGGGCCTATCGCCCTTTTTAACCGGCGCTGTTCTACTATCAACGCCCGGCAACATTTTTGATGGATCTCTCGTAACAATAACATCGATAATCGTAGGAATATTGCGATTGGCAATACCCTCGGCAAAAGCGCCTTGCAACGCCCCGGGATCATCCACGCGAATACCCTGACAGCCGAGCGCGCGGGCCGTATCGGCATAATCGGTCTCGCTCAGATCACTCGACTGATAGCGCCCCTCATACATATTGTGCTGAAGCGCTTTGACATAACCCGAAGCCGCATTATTTACAATCGCCAGCGTAAACCCAAGCTCAAGGCGCCGGGCTGTCTCCAGTTCCCCCAGCACCATATTAAACCCCGCATCTCCCGTCAGACCAACAACGGGAGAATCCCCCGCCGCGAGTTGCGCGCCCATCGTACCCGGCAACCCATAACCTATAGAAGCAAATCCGCGATTGGCAATATACGTGCGCCCAGACCGGGTTGAATCGTAAAGCAAACCCGTCCAATGCGCGGCAAACCCACCATCCACAACCAGAATCCCGTCTTCGGGCATCACATTTTGCAACTCGCGCACCACCCGCGCCATATTGACGGGCCTCTCATCAGAAGCATAACGCGGCTCTGCCTCGGCTCGCCAGGCAGCCATCCGTTCTGAGATCTCGGTCAAATAAGCCGCGCGCATCTGCTGTATCGTCCCCCGATCAGAGAATAAACTATCCCGAAGATCGCGCAAGCCCTCAGCAGCATCGCCCCAGAGTGAAACGGTAGCAGGCGTCGTGCGCCCGATCTCTTCAGCCACAATATCGAGATGGATAAAAGGCACATCGCGCGGAATCAAATCATAGCGTTTCGTGGCAATCTCGCCCATCTTGCATCCAACCGACAGAATACAATCTGCAGACTCGATCAAATCATTGGCAATCCGCGACCAGCGTCCGAACAACCCCACGCTGAGCGGATGAATACAGGGAATCGCGCCCTTGCCACTCAGCGTTTGCGCCACCGGAATACTAAAATCCTCGGCAAAACGCTGAAGTTCGCAATACGCCCCAGAAAGATGAACACCGCCACCAGCGAGAATAATCGGCCGCCGGGCATCGCGCAAACACTCCGCCGCGCGCGCAACCGCGTCTCGCCCCGGGCGCGAACGCTGTGCGGGAATGCTCAGCGTTTCTGGATCTACAAAAAAATCTGATTTGGAATAGTCATACTCCCCGTGCGCAATATCCTCGGGCACATCCAGCACAACAGGTCCCGGTCGCCCGGATGTGGCAACAGCGTACGCGCGTCGCACAAGCTCGGGAATGCGATAGCCGCTCTCGATCCGAATAAGCGCTTTGGCCGCTGGCGCCAGAATCTCCGTCTGACGCGCCTCCTGCGTCATATTCTTCCACGAATGCTCGCGATTGCTATTGCCCACAACAACAATAAGCGGAACACCCGCATTCAGAGACTCCACCAATCCCGTAACCAGATTCGTCGCCCCGGGACCGAGCGTCCCATCGCATATACCGGGACGACCCGTCACGCGCGCCCAGGCATCCGCGGCAAAAATACCACAGCGCTCATCATTGATCAACGTATGTGAAAGCCCCAACTCGCGCACAGCATCGTAAAAGGGCAAAAGTTGAAAGCCCCCCATACCGAACATAGGCGCAGGATCGTGAAGGCGAAACATCTCAGCGAGCGCCTGCCCGCCATTCATGTGTACGACTGAAGACATAGAAACTCCACGGATTACAAACTAAGCCTCTCCCCAAACTCCGGCACCTTCATCCCCGCTATAACACCACATCTTTCCGCCTGTAAATTGACATACGACAGAACACCGCTCTCCCATGCGGAAACCGCATCGCCAATACAGGCGGTCATCGCATCCACTGTCCCTGCGGGAATACCGGCGCGATCCAGAATCTCAAGACGCCGAATACCTGCCCGATCAATACCGACCCCCGCATCGTTAAACACAGCACCCCTCGCCTCTGCAGCGATACCATAATCGGGCCTGCCCGCAATCGCCCCACCGTGCGATCCCGTAATAATAAATGCACCTGCATCCTCAGGCGTAACAAGTGAAGCAGAATCACATGCAAGAGTGAGAACAGGCACCTCTTGCAACACAGAGCGCGATTCCTCGTAGCCCGGAACATCCCCTTCAAATGGCTTGCCATTGCACAAAACTTCAGCCGTCTCTCGACAAGACTGACCCTCTTCACATCCGAGCGCACGCGCTATCTCATTACAAAAACTAATGCGCCCACGCTTGAGCATATCTGCCCCATCGCCAATGCGCGCAGACGTATGTGCAATCGCCGCAGCCGCGAGTCCGAGACTTTGCAAATAATCAAGCGACCCAACCCCCGCATTGTCCTTCCCAACACCCGCATCATTAAAAATAACGCCCCGAAGACCAGCCAACGCTGCGAGATACCCACAATACCGCCCCCCGTGAGAAGCGGCAATTAGCACCTTCCCTCGTAACTCCGAACCAGGTTTCGTAATACTATCGGCAACTTGAATCGCGTCCATAATAGCCTCTAATTGTGCTATTGTATATATTTTTTCGCTTTTTATGCGTATTTTATACCTATTTCATACGTATTTTATACGTATTTTTTTATTTTCAAATATATATAAAACAAATACTTACAAAATTTATTACGTCTAATTGCGTAATTTATTGCGTTTTTTGGCTTAATTTTTTTCTTTTGACGCAATTCCAGATGGTGGTCGCCCTGGATACCAGCGAGCGGCTCTAGTGGCTCCAACTTTATAGATGCGCCCCTCGCTCTTCAAACTCCTAAGCAAACTCTGCACTTGATCGCGCGAAAGTGCCGGAAGTACCTGCCTCAACTCCCGCAACTGACTCCCTTCTTTCCGATTATCTCGAATGTGTTTCAGCAGCAACTCCTTATTTGTCTCGCGATCTAACCCGCGCTTGCGCGTATAAGTACCCGCCTTACCGATATACCGATAGAAACTTCGGGAGAGCATGAGCCGCACGCCACGCCCGCGTCCCACGCGCTCGATGATTCCCTGTTCCAGCAGATGATTAACTCTTGATTGCAGGTCGTTGGGAACCGGCTGTTCGCGGTGGACGAGATCGACCACCAACAAATCGTCAAGGCCAAATGTGGCGACTTGTTCTTGACCAATCTCTTCCAGAAAACGCAGAAACTCCGGGTCTTGAATCTCACCGTGCAACGTGAGCCATACGGAGTAGGCATCTGTATGGGAAAAGTCGGGCAATGGCTTGCTCTGCTGAATGCACTCGCGGAAGATGCGGTCAAACCCTTGTCCCGCGCGTTCGACCAATCCGCATTTGCCAAGAACTTCGGCGATACGGCGATTGCGCGGATTTTGTTGCCGGAGAATATTATCGGGTGTGATGCCGGGCGGAAACCCACCAGGGCTGACAATCTCGATGCGCCGAGGGTACTGTCGAATAAAGACCGATCCTCCATGGCGATAATCGCGGTGACTCACCGCATTCAAAACAGCCTCACGCACCACACGCTCATTGAAAGTGGGCACATCCCAAATAAAAAATCCTTGCTGAAAGTGTTGCAGGTCATTGCGCTGGTTGATAAGTCGCCATATCTCGTCAAGCACAGTAAGAAAACCCTGTCTAAATTCATGCCGTTCCGCCGCTGGCCCCGGCACTTCGTTGGATCGGTACTCGAAGATGACCTCCGCTTGAGCGAGATATTTGCCCAGGGCCTCCCGTTTGCCAAGAAGAATCAATGCCGCATACGTCACTTGATTATCAACGAGCAACTCGGCATCTGCCAGAAGTTGTTCTATGGGACGGGTCGAAATGTCCTGATCCAATAACTTGCGCTGCCAGAGTTGACGCAGAACCCCCACAGCATTTGGATCGAGATCGTCCAATTGGGCAGAGGTACAAATCTCCGCCGAAAAATCGGGACCGGACTCGGCAAAAATGCGTTGGAGCAAGTCGGGTGTCATGGGAATAAGGGTTTCGCCACCACGCATCCAATATGCACCTTTATACTGCATAGGCATACCGATTGGATGAGAGGGAACCTGAAAGACCAGAACCCGGCCATCTGGATGCTGAATCTCCTCGACATCAATACGAAGCCGCACTCGATCAATCAGACCCGCCTTTGTCCGTTCGAGATTGCTAAAAGCCTGGCTGCCAACCACTTTACGCGGCAGTTTATCCGTTACGCCCAGGATCATTCTTCCACCGCCTTCATTTGCCTCTTTGAACTCCAAGTGTTCATCTTCCCTGGCGTTCAAAGAGGTTTGGAGCATGTCTATGGAAACGGTCATGTGGCCTCTCAAAAAAACTCCGAACTGGTAGAGCTACCTCGTTTTAGTGAATAGTTTAGTAAATTCACCCCAAGCATCTCCCTGAAAGAGATACGTTGTCTAATCAAATGGGTCAAGTCCAAATTTACTTTTAACGGAATACTTATCCCAGTGGAGAATACGTCTTTGCCGGAATCGCTCGATAAAACTCGAGCTTCTCCCGATCCAGTCGGTCTCTGATCGTACTCAGGTGTGTCTCAATCAAATCTTGCCGCACAGATTCCAGATCCGGATCCTCAAAAACATTATTCAGTTCCCTGGGATCATTTTGACAATCGTACATTTCAACCGGCTTCTCAGACGCGGACTCGACCACCAGCTTGTATCGCCCATCAAAAACCATCGTAAACCCATCGACTTCACTAAACACAGCGTCCTTGCCCTTTTGGGCGCCATCGGCATCTGGACCTGCCAATACCTGAGATACAAACGAAACCCCATCGCTATCTTCCAGAGATTCTGCCCCTGCAACATCTAAAATCGTATCCGTGATATTCAAGCAATCCGTCAACCCTTCAGAGGTCCATCCAGACTGTCCACCTGGAGGACGCACCACCAGAGGCACCCGTACAGCCATATCGTAAAAGACCCCTTTGTGGCTCAACCGATGATCCCCTGCCATTTCGCCGTGATCCGAACTGTAAATAATCCAGGTATTATCCAAAATGCCCTTTGCCTCAAGAGCTTCGATAATGCCCCCGATCGCATTGTCGATCAATGTAATCTTTGCATAATAATTGATAACCAGTTGTTTCTTTTCTTCTTCGGTCATTGTTTTGGCATCGCCAGCACGAAAGAGCGACCGCACGATATATTTGGGATACGGTTCTTTGGGCAGATCCATAATACCCACAGGAATATCATCCATACTGTACATATCCCGATACTCCTGTGGCGAATCAAAGGGATTGTGCGGACCCGGAAACAGCACCTGCAGATAAAATGGCTTATCCCCCTCATAATCGCGTACCCATTCCGCAGCCGTACGCCCGGTATAACTGTCCAGATGACATTCAGAAGGCAATGGACAGGGCGGATCTTCCCATGCCCGTGCCTTGCCCTCTTCCAGGCGCGTCTTTGACCTGACCACGTAGTCTCGATGCGTCTTCCACAAACCCAATTCTTCGAGATAATCCGAATACTGCGACTTGTTTACCCCCGATGCGTGTGGGCCGTGCATCTCCTGAATATCTACAAACCCCCAATTTTCCAATATTGCCGTCTTTTCCTGACTTTTTGTACCGCCCGTGTGCGTATATAAGTGGGTCTTGCCCACCAGAGCAGTATGATAGCCCACATCGCGCACATTTCGCACATGACTGGGACCCCGCTGATCGGCCTCAACAATATTCTGCCAGACACCGTGTTCCCGCACGTACTGCCCCGTCATCATCGTCGCTCGTGCAGGCATACAAATCGGCCCATTGGTATAACACTGGCTAAACACCACCCCTTCCGACCCCAAACGATCCAGATGTGGTGTTTTGATCACCGGATGCCCAGCGCACCCCACCGCATCGCCGCGATGCTGATCCGAATATATAAAAACAATATTGGGTTTTGACATACACACCTCCAGTAGAGAACCCGGTCAACTCCGTATGCTTGAACTGAGACGCTCACCTAGTCAATTTGAGGTCCCAACTAAAGCGATTATTAGCCGGGTCACTATAATCAATATAAACCGTGGGATTTGTAGCGTTGAGATATTCCTCAAGATTGGTGTAGCCGTCGTTGTCGCGGTCTTTTGGGCCGTCTGCAGGATCGGCCGGATTGAGTGAATAACGCTTCTCCCAGGCATCGGGCATACCATCGCGGTCGGTGTCGGCAGGTGGTTGACCAAGGGCCAATTCGGGCCAGCCACCAACCGTCTTCTGGGAATCGATAATGCCTGAACCTCCGCCATACGAACCACCGTAAGTGGCCGTACCGGATTCTACCTCGGCGACGATGCGTTTGTCGTGCGAGTCACGGCTCGGAAGGGTGGCACCGACGTGTTCCAGAACGCGTTGATAAGCGCGTGCGGCGGAATCCGTATGTATCGGTGCGATCTCGAAAGGACCGTCGGCACGAAAGTGATTGATAGGAAGATCATTACCGGGATGGACGCCAAGCCAGTTGTCAGCAGTGACGTCAGGAGCACCCACAACGAGATTACCGGCAATCCACCAACGCTCCAACCCCTCGGGACCTTCATCACCTTCATAGGGATTGGCGAGACGAGCGCGCACGTTTTCGCGGGTTGCAGGGCCGGGTTTGTAAACGTTATTGACCAAATTGATGCGAACATCGCCCTCACCGCCGTAGCAGGAGTTGTAGCCCCAGTTGTAGATGACGTTATTTCTCAGATCGACATGCTGGACGAAAGTATCGCGTCCGGCGATGCGCGGATTGCGGCTGGAGTGGTGTGCCAGCAGGTTGTGATGGTAGCTGACGCGCTTGCCACCCCAGATGCCGCCGAAGCCGTGGGCACCTTTTACGTGCACCGATTCTCGGAGGCTCTCTGAGATCAGGCACCATTGAATGGTGACGTCCTCTACGCGATAGACTGAAACGCATTCATCTACACTCCAACTGGCTGAGCAGTGATCAATGATGATATTCTTATGATACCGGCTGCCGATGGCGTCCATATCTTCTCCCGTAGTATCGCCAAGGCGAACACGTAAGAAGCGCACAATAACCTCGTCGGCATCGATGCTGAGCTGATAGTCGGCCAGACAGATGCCCCCGCCAGGCGCGGTCTGACCGGCAACGGTAATATAAGGTTTACTGATCTTAAGTGGGCTTTTGAGGCGAATTGTGCCGCCGACTCGGAAGACAACGGTGCGGGGTCCAGTGGCTTCTACGGCGGCGCGAAGGCTGTTAGGACCGCTGTCGTTGAGGTTGGTAACCTCAATGAGGCGACCACCTCGACCACCAACGGTTTGAGCACCGGCTCCTTCGGCACCAGGAAACGCAGGGATCGCATGGGCTTCGGCACCCGGAGCCACACCAACGATAGAGAATACAAAAGTAACTATGGTGAGAAAAATAGATGGTTTCATAGCACAAATCCTTCTGTTGAGATAAGGGCGCGATGACCGTCAAGAGCACCGTTGCCATCTAAAATTTGCATATCAGGATTCCTCGCTCAGCGCCTCTATAATCCTGCTCTCTTCACTATCATAATTCAGATCTTCCAGAGTAGTCAGATTCTCTGTCAACTGCTCAGAAGAGGAGACACCCAACATGATGGTGTGAACCCCGCTATCCTTGACTGCCCACTTGATCAAAGCTCTGGCAACTTGCGCTCTGTTGGCGTAGCCTTTTTCTTCTGCGATTGCAAACACCTTTGCTTTCTGAAAGAGCACCCGCCCCAAGATGCCTAACGCATGCTTTTCCGCTTTCACAATGGTATCACCAAATTTGGCCTTTTCGAGGGGGTTGCAGTTTATGAAAGTTGTATCAAAGCAACCCTTGTCATACTGTTTCGCATACGTCTCCGGACCTGAAAATGTATCTGCCGAAGCAAATCGGATCAGCCCCTCATCCTTAAGCTTCTGGATGTTGTCCGCAATTTTATCGAGGTAGTCCGGATCGTATTCCAGGGCATCTGCCATGAAGGCAAAGTTGTAGATGTCTATCACCTCCCGCTGTATGAGCTTCAAAGCTCGGATCGCTTCAGTTCTCAAGAGGCTGTAATCCGCCATCTTCCGGTTGTGCGGGTCATAGGTATAGACCATGCCCTCAGGCCGGGTTTGTATAAGGATCTCATCTTTGACATCCACCTCTTTCAGAATCCTGCCCATAGCCTCTTTCTCAGAATCGATTGTCAGATCGAAGAGGCTGACCCCAGCTTCCAGAGCTGTCTCTACAATCCGCAGTCTGTTCTCTCCGCCAAAGCCCGGGAAAATGTGACCAAGAGTTACTGCCAGGTCTTTGTTATCCCCAAAGCCAGCGACACGCGAATCAGGATGGAACTCGTGTCCTCCCAGACCGACAACAGATACTTTAATGCCAGTGCGCCCAAGATTGCGATATTGCATTTTTATCTCCTTTGCCAACCAGCAAAACCAATTCAAAGTTATCGGCAAGGTACTGGTCTTACAATACTATAATTAAAAATCAACGGGGAGCATCGCCAAATCGATGTCTCCCCGTCAATTTTATCCCTCTTATCGGGAAACTCTTTTGTCACACTTCCGCATCAGCAGGTCAGATTGGTTCAACACGCTCGTGCCCAATCACCTTTCGGGCATACAGGAGACAGGCCTGAATATCTTTCTGTGTCAGCCAAGGATAGCCTTCAAGCAGCACCTCGGGGGTATCTCCTGCTGCGAGCATGCCAAGGACCTGTTCAACGGCAAGTCGACGTCCTCGAACAATAGGCTTACCCCCAAAGATCTTCGGGTTGATCGTAATTCGTTCCAAGAGTTTTTTCTCATCCATTATTCATTTTTCCTCTGTCGTGACGAAATTACTTGAGATGGCAATGATGGCGAAATTTTCGTTTTAGTGATCTGAAGCATCTGTATTGTTTGGACGATTAGATTGCGCAATAAGACGAAGAATCGGTTTTTTATCCAGTTCATCTTCGGATGAAATTTTCTTCCAATTGCTTTGGACTTCTGCCGTATCCAGAATTTTAGTCTCCAGAAGATTGGTAATAAGTGCTCCTGTTATCTGATCTTCAAATCCCTTGATTTCGGCCAACGGTACTTCTCCAAAATAAAGATCGCATTCTACAAGAAGTGTTACTTTTAACTCTATTTCGAGGAAATCGTTATCTGCTTTGATAAATGCTACCGGTGGTGAAAGGGGAATATCTTTGTGGATTCCTGGATCAGTTGGAAATTTCCTTTGTCTCCATAGATCATACACATAGTCTAAAGTAGTTCCTAGTTTCTGTTTCTGATTATCATATAGCACGATCTTTCCGGGATCTTGTAGAGGCATCCTCATCGTTCCTTGACCGGCAAAGGTCGATAAAAACTGCATGTTTCTAAAATCGGCCAATGCGGGAATGGCAACATAAGATTGCCAGTCGTGTTTCTCTGAATCTACCAATCGATACAATTCGATATTGGCCTCTGCTGCTCGTTTCTTTGCTGAAGCGCTAAAGCCACTTGCAGAAATGATGGCTCCTCGGGTTGCTCGGATATCTTTAAATAGCCCCATAGAGGCTTCAATTGTTTTGATATCAGCAGGTTTTTTGTAGTCTTTGCAGTCAATTGCGAACAGGGTTTCAAATTGCCCAACTGTTTTTTTTATAACGATATCAATTTCCCTAAGCTGACCAGATTTTACGCCTCGTATCTTGGCATTCTGTTCTACTTCGCAATCAGGTGATAGGGTCTTTTGGATTTGGCTACAAACGGATTCAAATCTACGCCATTTTTCAGATTTTTTTGCCATATCAAGTCCATTTCTATAGAGACTGAATGAGAGCGTAATCTATACTGTGGTCAGAGGATAGCGATGTTGGTGTTACTTGAATACAGTAAGAGGCACTTTAAAATTCATGAAAACTTAGCAAGAAACTCCTTCACTTGCTGTTCTTCCCAATCAACATAGCCAATCGGATTATTCCAGAATTTTATCCAAGCCATATTAAGTAATGAATGAATTGGATCTTTGGTTTCGGGACGGGCAATCCTAGTTCCCATTGCTCCAATCCCTTCAAAAGCCAGAATTGTGATTTTGTCCAGTAGTTCATCTGGATAGCAAATTTGGTACTCTGGTTGTGGTTTAAATCCTGTGTGCATAGTGAGACATTTCCAAGTATCATCAATCTGTTGGCCTTCTGAAGCAAACCCGAGGTTATCCAATGCCTTCAAAATTACTGACATCCTGGCGGAATCCGCAGGATGGGATTCGATGCTTAAATCGAAAGGGTTTCCACCCGCCTTGAAAACTGAATGAAGGAATGTCCAAGCGTAAGCCGGTCCCAGCGTATATGTGCCAAAAAGGTCGCAGAATAATTCTTCTGCCCAAGACTTGGCCCAATAGTTGCGCCATTTTTCCAAAAAAAAAGATAGATACACTGGGCCCTTCCTTCTATCCTCACGTAAAGCTCTATTGTTGATATACTCGTGAATATTTCCAAGTGCCTCAGCCAATTTTTGCTGTAATGGTTCGATGATTTTGTCATTTTGCGATATAAACAATCTATGTGTGAGTTCGTGGTATAGACAAGGAAGGTGTAGAAGAAAATGCCCTTCAACCAATGGGACGCATAATAGGTTCAATCCCGTTATTATATAAAAAAAATCTTTTGATAACGTAGATACAACAGGACAACTTCCTTTATATTGGATCTCTCTGCAGATTTCAAAAAGTAGCTTGTTAAGTCGGTGGTCATCGTCGGCTGCTTTGTTTAGTGCAGCTATTCCTGTTGCCTCTATGCTGTTTAGGTCATCCACACATCTTTGAAATCTACGAATGCGTACAGGCTGAATTCGTGGGTCTTTCATTCGCTGGTCATCTCTTAAATGCCGCAACATATCTATGCAATGATCAATAACACTTTCACAATTTTGTGTCAGAATTTGATAGTCACGCGGCAGACCCCTAGGGATTTTTCCCTTCAATATCTTCGCTCGTTGCTCCAATTGCGCAATCGTTCCCGCCAGATACTCCTCAATCATTAATTACCTCTCATCCTGGCGTATGCACTAGATCGCTCTTGTTCCACTGCTTGGGCCAAGGTCTCAAGTTGATCAAATTGGTCTTGGTTGATCTTATTGTTTAGTAATCGTTCGCCTAGGTCTTGCCACTTTGATTGCCATTTTGTTTGAGTTAGACCTGACTTCTCCTGTAAAATTGCAGATAACACTTGTGCTGAGAGATCAAGTTTTTTTCTTTCTCCAATAGATTTCAAAACACAACCAAGTTCTTTGACTTTCTCATCCTGATCTATATTACCCGTACTTAGAGTTACAATAACCTCATCAACAAGCTGTGCAAATTTCCTCATTCTCTCATACATTCCTGAGTGTAATCCTGTATTACTCATTTTCCATCCTCCTAAATATCCAGTGAAAAATCAATTGCTTCTTCGTCATACTCGCTGGCATCTTCACCCAGCCGACGATCTGTTAGTTTGATTGTAATCGGGTCCCGTGTGCAGTCTTCAGGCCGAGTCCAAGTGAGAGCAGTAAGATAATATACATCCCTTAAGCAGTCTTCAAACGGCATATCTCCGTCAACATATCTGATATGCAACGGTCTTGTTGTACCTGGATGGAAAAATGCTTTTCCAGTCGTACATAAGTACGCATCTCTATCATCAATGATGTGGTAGCAGCCAACTTGAGGATTTTTAACTTCAAAATCATCCCACTTTTTCGTAACATCAAAAAATCTGATGGGGACCGGAGATGTCTTTGAAATTTCCAAAAATGTTACTGTTGAGGATTTGGGTAGGGTACCCTTTTCCTTAAGCAGGATCAATGCTTCTTGGATACCGTCGATTTCAGATTGAAACAATCTTCCATCTCGATGAATAACAATCCGCTCAATAGGCTTGTCCGCTACTTCGGCTTCCTTACTTATTAGTTTGAATAAGAAGGTTTTGACCTGCGGTTTTCCCAGCTTTTCCCTATGTCTGGAGCGTGATACTTCCGTCCTAATCCTTGCTCCCATGTTTCCGACGAGAGTGAAACCCGCCGTACTATGTTTTGCGTCGATTCCAATGGTCAAATCTGCTTCGAGTGGTGTAGCTAAGACAAATGGCCAATTTTCATTAGTTAGAAGAATTTTATTGAGTACTACACCGCGGATATAGCCTCTCAATTTGCCAGCCTTCTTAGGATTTGGTTCATACACATCAATACCATTCTTTGATATAAGATCATAACATTCTTGGCCTACGGCAGAGTGATTGACAGCGACCCGCAAATCGTAATCGCGTTCCAAGCGATTTATTATCATCGCACCTAATTGATCGTGTTCGCGGAATTTTTGATCCCTAGTGTGATGTAACATCACGAGCATATGTCCGCTCAGTTGTCCTTCTTCTTCGATCGCAGTAAGTATAGATTTGCCTTGTGCGACGAATGTTCTTGGTCCACCATCGGGATAGGTGATGATCTTTGGTGCGTAGGGTGGCAAGACTTGATTATCCGATTTACCAAGACAATCAGCCACACAATTCTGAATATCTGTGGTATATTTTTCTCCCCAACTTTTTTCTACGGATTCTGGTAGGACAAGATACTGTTGTCCAAGGGGAGCCTTGTCATAGAATCCAACTGATTGATCAGCTAATAGATCTAATCGAACACGTCCAATATTATCAAGGCTGACTTGCTGAGCTTGTGGTGTTCCACTCACAGATACAATGTGACCTTCACCAAACTCATAATCGGGAATTTGAAACATTGCTTGCGGGATAGTGATCTGTGTCGAAGACAATCTGACAGGAACATCACCGAATTTCAAGCTTGATAGGTATTTTGCTGTAAATTTGTGAATCTTTGATCGTCTGACTTTCGGATGTGGCACAACCAGTTTGTGGTTATGTCGAACTGCAGAATGTCTGTTATCTAAAATCGCATAACATAGTCCGGTCGGAACTGCCCTGGGTTCGCCTTTATTGGTTCTATATATTGCAACAGATGAATCGTGCAGGAGGTTAGTAACCTCCTTTGGCAAAGGTTGTGGCGCATGTTTAAGGATATATTCTCTGAGATTATAATTTTTCCCGTCCTTTACAATTGGATACGTAGAAATATCGAGATCGTGTAACTCATCTAATTTTACATCATACCAGCTACGTCCAAAATGGTAAACAAACCGGCTACCAGCATATTTCCGGAATTTGTCTCTTGACAGGTGCAATGGAAGTGAAGTGTTACTGACGAATTTTCCTCTAAAATCGACACACAAACCTATACCGCCATTTGGTGTTACAATTGCCCTAAATGCAAATCCCTGAAAAAAATCAATGTCTCCGATACGGCGAGTTGGGTTTCTTTCATAAAAAGGAGTACCACTGCCCAATTGCCATAGGGCCCTATTTTTCCAAACTTCACTTTGCAAAGCAAAATTGAGGAACCGGAGACAGATATCATCATTGTTCACAGATCTTTCTGTAAAATCTATTGGTAATACACCTACTTTTTCAAATATCACAACAGTACGAACGAGGTCGTAGGGAGATGGGGGTTCAGGACCACGTTCGGATAACACAAGATGGGGAATACCTTCAATTTCAATAATTATTGCGGAAGTTCGCAATTGAAAGCTGATCTGCCTGACAATCTGTGCCTTATTTTGAAAGTATTCGTCTTGATTTCTATCTAAATTTAGAATCTTATACAAACGATATCGAGCAGAAAACTCTGCTATGTTTTCAATGTTAAAGATGTTTGTTTCAAGGCCTTTCATAGTTATCCTCCCAACATATCATTTTAAATTTGCACCTTTGACAATTACCAGGGTAGATAGTGACGTCAAAATCTTCAGGTTTGAGATCCGAAGGCTTGTTATTATCGACCGCGGAGACCATATCATTAATACTTTTCCCGATATAATCTTCTAACTTGTGAATATCTTCTTCTGTGAGTTGATACTCTCTCAGAGTGTTTGTCAGTAATTGCACTTCTGCTAGTTCGATATCGGTTTCAGCCCACCTATCAAGAGAGGGAAAATATGAGTGAGGTTTGCATCTTTTGAGTGCTAGAGCATAGACTCCCAACTGCAACCAAGCTTCTTGTAGGGCAAATGTATGCACTTTCCAATCGACAATTAGCGGGGCACGATTATTGTAGAAGGCCAGTACGTCAGGAATAGCTCGAACTGTATTCTCGAAGAAAGGGAACTGTAGAATCCTCTGTGCAAATAGTCCGTCTGCTTGAGCTAACTTTTGTAGCAGGACTTCCTGACTATATAGATTCTCAATGGCCTGCAAGACTTCAATTCTGGCTTTATCTAATTGATCTGTTGGGATTGAACCATCATAGACTATCGCTTGAAATGCCACAAAATCTGGATCTTTGAGGTTAGTAGTAGGAGAAAGTAGATCATTTTCCAACCCAAATTTTAACTGTTTTTCGAGTTGATGTACCGCTTCGTTTTGTAGTTGATCCTTTGAAGGCACACGCTTATATCTTAGCCCTTTAAGTAGGGATTCTGATAAGACTTCATCAACTATTAACCCTCTCCAAGCACTGACCGAAACTAATTTTGACAAGCGATAAGCTAAATGCCGGTCAGGAGACTTAGCTCTTGCATTTGCAAATGTCTTCTGAAAGAACCATTTTCTTGGACAACCTCGGAAATTATAGTTGTCCGAAACTGACCATATCATTATTCCTTCCTCCGATTTTTTTTTAATCGTAAAAAGTCCAAATACTCAATCAGCGCTTCCTGTTCTTCTTCACTTGTTGCTCCGAGTCTTGCAACGAATGCTGTTTCCTTATTTTGTTCTTGATGATCGGGCATTGGGTATCCTGCCATTGTCATTATCGAAGCATATGGCACCTGATACAATTCGCTCAACTTAAACAGAATTTTGGGAGAAGGAGTACGGATTTTGCCACTTTCTAATTGGCTAAGGTAAGCATTGGAAATTTCGGTTTCTTTTTCAACTGCTCTGAGAGTGTAGTTTTTCGATTGTCTCATAGACTTCAGGTGTGCTCCGAGTTCGTTTAAGTCAGGCATGTTTTCTCTCCTGCTGATCGTTTGATTCAACAATTCTTTTGCTAATTATATCAAGCATTGCTAAATTTGTCAAGCATTTCAGATAAAAAATTTTCGATTCCTAAAATCATTTAAACTCTAACTTCATATTTTACATACTATTTGACTGAGGTATATTAGTTGGAAAAAAGGATACTGTTGCGAGAATTTTGAGTCTTGATGCCTTTTTGTTTGACATTCGACTTCGGTTCATATACATTTCAAATCCAATGGGGACTTGGTTTCCTGCTCTCCGGGAAAATTAGAGGATACATCTCCGGATTTTGTAGAAATGGTCTTAAAAAAAGCATTCCAGAAATAGACTAAAGACAATAAGTTAAATTGGGTGGGCGATTAGCTCAGGTGGTTAGAGTGCTTGCTTGACATGCAAGAGGTCACTGGTTCAAGTCCAGTATCGCCCACCATTAAAAACAATGGGTTACGCAAATTGATGCGTAACCCATTTTCCTTTGATGCCCATCTGGATGCAGTCTTTCAAGGAATTCTGAACATGAAACGAATCGGTATTCTGGCCTACGGCTCTCTAATAGACAATCCGGGTCCAGAACTGGGACCGAACACGGTTGCAAAAATCAAAGGTGTCAATACGCCATTCAGGGTTGAATTCGCCCGGAAGAGCCGAAGCCGCAATTATGCACCCACTTTAGTTCCGGTTGCTGAGAGTGGTGCTTCCGTTAAAGGCGTTATACTCATATTGAGAGACGGCATATCTGAAACAGAAGCTAAAAATATGCTCTGGCGCCGGGAAGTGAACCGTTTTGACACTCGGAAAATTTACCAACCCTATGCAAACCCCGGTGACAATAAGGTGTATGTGGAAGCGCTGGAACATTTCAAGGGTATCGATGTGGTTTATTACGTCCGAATTGCCTCTAATATCCAACCCTTGACACCAGCACGCCTGGCAAAGCTGGCTATTCAAAGCGTCAGCTTAAAAAAGAAAAACCAGGGGCGAGATGGCATTAGCTACCTGAACAATGCAAAAGCAAACGGTATTCAAACGCCCCTCATGTCCGCATACGAACTGGAGATTCTACAGCGGATGAACGCAAAAAATCTCGCAGAAGCCTTGTCCTCGCAAATCAACCTGTTGAAAGAAAATGCTGGATCATCTCACGCTCCGTAGGTTAATCCCCTTCAGAAAGTATTTCAGCAATTTTATCCAGATATGCTTTCAGGGACAAACCGTGACTTCTTGCCAGAATCCCCAGCGTATCCACTTTTGTCCGTTCTCCCTTTTCGATTCTGCGCACATGGCGTTCCGAAAGGCCCTGAATATCGGCTTGCTTAAGCCCACACTGTTTTCGAAATGCGGCAACAGCCTCTCCGAACCGAATGTCAGACATCAATCTTTCCCGATCCTTTTGCTCCCGCCACATATCATCTTTCAGGTAGCGAACAGCATCCAGGTCGATGTGTACATCAGCCTCAGGCCAGTGAATATAACTGCCTTCGCTGGAGATGGTAAATGAAGAACGCTGTTTTTCTGGTATGCTCTCGAATGCGAGCATTTCATCAAACCCAACTCTGAACAAGGTATGATCACAGGCCACGACAAAAAGCTCATCATCAATAACCTGTGCAGTGGCAATTAGCTGATCCGGACATCCAAGACTCCAGGCCGTAAGCACGCGCTTTGGCACATCCTTATCTGAATGCACAAGAATGTTTCGGGTCATTCTCAGTTTAGCTGCATAAAGCATCTGCGGTAAAAACTGAGCATTGTGGTCTTCCCGGACAAAAAGGGTTCGAAGATGGTTTCGGTGATTGGCAGCACGCACAAATTCAGTAACAACAGGCAGATCGGGAACAGAAGTGAGCACAAAAATATCCCGAGAATTTATCCTTCCCAAGTCTGGCTTCCGAAAAACCCTGAAAGAACGCGGAATGATGTCATCGCTGAATGGGTCTTGAGCCCAGACGGTCATATTAGCAGTCTTTGACATACTTAGCTCCTTGTATCCACTTTGGCTTCCCACTCGGCATAAAGCGCGTCTCGATATTGAAGCACCAGATTTAAAAGCTCCCGGCACTCTTTGCCCGAAGGACCCGATCCAGAGGGAGGAAACTTCACATTGAAAACCAAATTGCTGCGTTTACACGCACGAAAAAAGACGCGGATCTCCCATTTGTCTGGTTTGCGGGCGTGAAAATGAGGCGGTTCGTGATCCGAGGAATTGAACCATAGGTCCACACCCGCCATATGAAAACAATCCAATTTGCCCAAAAGACCGCTCCTTTTTCTGTACAAAGAAGATACCCAATACCGGACAATTTGGCAATATCATAAATGCCTAAAAATGTCCGATCGAATCTGGTCACAATAACATTCCGATCAACACACTTAGTCAGAACAATATCTAATCCCTTTGTCCCATACCTGTTCCACCTTTTTAAGCATATACCAGACTTGTAGTTGTGGAAATTCATCTTGCAGCCATTGGTTCACAAAGCTACATTTACTTAGATTTTTCAATCGTTCTACACGCTCGCTTAGAATTGGATATGACAGGAGCATCAAAAATGGCAGATAATATACCAATCGAACACCGGTTCCATTTTGACCTGAGCGGCTTTCTGATCCTTCGCAATATATTGACACCCGAAGAATGCGAAACCACTCTAAATGTCCTGTCTGATTTGGAAAGCCGGACATACAAAGATGAATGGATGGCTTCTGCACCCAATTTTGGGAGACCAAAACCACTACCCACATGTGATAAGAGCCGAGAATTTCAGACCCGTTTGAATGGTCTTTTACGGCTTAATCCCGTCTTTGACCTGATGATCGCACATCCAAAAGTCGTGCCTTATCTGAAGGCATTTATGGGCGAACCTCAACTCATCAACACCTGGTCGATTTCTAAATTCAAGGGCGCGCAACAGGGTGGGTGGCATCGCGGTGTACCAACGACGGATTACAGTTATCGAAACGGTGATATTCGTTCTCGGATGCTCAATACCGTGTATTTTTTAACAGATAATGGACCCGACGACGGGTGTGTGGTGGCTGTACCGGGTTCACATAAGAGCAATTTTGATCTGAGCTGGCAAGAATATCAGGGATTGGATCTTCCGGGTGCCGTCGCAGTAACGGGTAAGGCAGGCGATGTCTTACTCTTTTCCGAGACCGTCATCCACAATGGACTGCCCAAGACCACAGAACCAGTGCGATCCAATCTGTATTTCAACTACACACACGCGCATTACAATGTGATGATGCGTGAGCCGCCAAATGGATACCACAGATGTGTTCCGCCAGAGATCCGCGAGCGATTCAATGAAGCGCAAAAAGCGATGACGCGATGGATGGAATTGGCAAGGTGGGATGTGTAGCACTGCGTTTGCAATGAAGGGGTGCGGCCCATTGTTGCCTTAAATTCTGGGCGAAAGCCCACAAACGGAAGAATCACATATGGCGAAACCGAATATTCTGCTCTTGATGACGGATCAACAGCGTGCAGATGCGATGGGCTGCACTGGTGGCTGGGTTGAAACGCCGAATATGGATCGGATCGCAAATGAAGGCGTGAGGTTTTCTAATTGCGTTACGAATTCGCCTATCTGTGTACCTGCAAGGCTGAGCCTGGCTACGGGACACTACCCTCACAATACGGGTGTGTGGAATCATCAGGACCATACCCTGTCGCCCGACGCGAAAACGTGGACCCAGGTTGTCAGGTCCTGTGGGTATCGAACCAGCCTGTTCGGCAAGACACACCTGCATCCTACGTCAGGTGACTTGCGCAGTCGAGAGCACCTGCTGCACGCCTATGGGCTGGATGATGTGAATGAAATTGGGGGCCCACGGGCGTGCGCAAACTGCGTTTCTCATATGACTTCGATGTGGGAAAAAAAGGGTCTGTGGGAAAAGTACAAAGCGGACCTCGCTGAGCGTTCCAGAACCAAACGGTACCTGGTGCGGCCCTCGGCAGTGGGGCTGGAGGACTATTACGATGTATATGTAGGCCAGCAAGCCAAAGGCTATCTAGAAAGCTATGATCGCTCCGAGCCGTGGTTTTGCTGGGTGAGTTTTGGCGGACCACATATGCCTTATGACACACCTGAACCGTACGCGAGCAAGTACCACCCCGACTCCATGCCCAGTCCGGTTCCTTATCCCGGAGATGAGCGCAAGCGACCTCGGGGAACCCTGGATGATATCCTGGACAACAGGCCCACATTCGACCCTGGAGAAGAAAAGATACTACGAGCGGATTACGCCGGTAACGTGACTCTGATTGACGACCAAATCGGAGAGATCCTATTGGCGATCGAAGCACGTGGTGAGCTTGACGACACGGTGATTCTTCTGGTCTCTGACCACGGCGAAATGAACGGTGATTGTGGAATTCTGGCGAAAAGCAATTTTATGAATGGCGCCGTTCGCGTACCCCTGGTGATTCGGACCCCTGACACCGTCGGTCGTTCGGCTGCTGGAAAGACATGCGCAAGCCATACGGAGTGGTTTGATGCGGGGCCGACACTAGCTGAACTAGCGGGAGGGGAAATCGAGTATCCCCAGTTTGCGAAATCCCTCTGCCCGATGCTTGCAGACCCCTCGATCGAACACCGGAGCGAGGCGATTTCGGAATATGGCGGAGATGTCATGCTGTTGAATCATGATTGGAAGATTGCACTCAACAAAGAAGGAGAGGCCTACCTGCTGTTTGACGTGAAGAACGACCCGAGTGAGGTGAATAACCTGGCCGGAAGAGCCGATATGGCTGACGTGGAGAATTCTCTGAAGCTGAGGATACTGGAACGAATGATGGAGAGTCAGGTTTATACAGGGGCCAGGTTCGCGGGTTGATTTTCAGGAGATCACGGACCAGGGCGAAAACGAACTAATATCCTTCTACGCATCCAACCACGCATCCTCAAACACCCGACATCCGACGCCCTCCTGCCCCATGGAACTGCATGCGTAGAGCGTAATGTACTGGGATTCATTGAGAGGACCAACAGTACTGTACGAAAAGGTCTCTGGCTCGATAACCCTGTGGCGCCAGGTCTGACCTTCGTCATCGCTAAAATAGATCGCCCCGCGCTGACGCTCGGAGGCGTGCTGGCGTTCGGATTCGGGCAGATCGGAACCATTGGGAATAGAAAACAGCAGACGCCTCCCGCCCCGGGCAAGTGTGCCGTGGCAAAGCACGCCGCTAATATCGACGAGAAAGGGCCGGGACCACGTCTTGCCACAATCAGTCGAAGTATGGGCAATGCGCTGCACAGGACCGGGGCGCACCTCCGAGCGGGGGACCTGAGCTTCAAGCATACCCCGTGAATTCAGCCTGCGGACGAGCAGCAACTCCTCACCGCGATTAATCGACACGGTAGAGGCTTCATTGGCCAAGTAATCTGTAATAAAGCCATCCACGCGCCAGGTCTCACCCTGATCATCGCTATAGATAACGGCAGAACCGGACTGGGGATGGTTGCGAAAATAATTCGTAACGACTTCTCCCTCGGGCACAACAGTAACAGGTCCACCCAGAACGTACCGCCCCTGATACGGACCCTGGGTAATCGCGTGAACCTGCCCCACAGCGTTAAACATAATCAGCGTACCATCGGCATAGCGGTGATTCAGAGGCGACCGGTCTCCGAACAACGTCTCCATAGTCCAGGTATCGCCATCGTCATCTGAATCGAACCGGCAAAGAACCATAGGCGTATCGCGCCCCACAGCGTCGATATCGATACCGGACTGCGCCCGCATCACACCATAGTCCTTGTCGTAAATATCCTCCGTACCTCGCAAATCGACCATGGACAGCACAGACACGCGCTCGCGTCCATCTCGATCGGAGAGATACGCAGACACCGCGTAGTGGTTGATCCGACCCGAAACGGCTCTCGCTGGCGACCACGTCGCGCCCCAATCGCTACTCCTGCTCGTCAGAATCACCTTCGGATCGTCGTCGCGGCCTCCGCGCAACCTCCCCTGACAAAAGGCAATCAACACGCCGTCGCGCGTGACAACGTACGACGGCTGAAACGTGCGACACACCACCTCACCGTGTACCTCAAAACCCGGCTCAAAAGCCAGCGTCCGTTCACTCAATCCGTTTTTAAGCTTTCTCATACGGTCTTCTCCTGAATACCTTATCCAGATCCTCCATCGCGAAACCGCAGCGAATAGAGGCCCACGTTCTTGAGGTAGAAGCGGAGGAACACAGGCCTGCCCACGAGTTCGGCCATATCCTGCTTGTTTTTCCACGTCACTTTGTGCTCGACAAGGTCAACAGCCTGTGTGGTGCAGTCGGCAAGGGTGAAACCGGGCACGGGACTCGGGGCACCGCTCTCACCGAATCGCAGCACCTCGACAGAGAATTCGGGCGGAACAATCGCCGTAGCCGGATCGCTGTTATAACCGTCGGCCACGGTCGTATTGACGATCAGTTCCGGTGCGGCAACAACCATTTCGCGGGTGAGCAGGAAGCCACCCGTGTGCGCACCCATCTGCGCGACGAATCGATCCCGGAGGAATTGCGCCCGGCCGATGCCCGAGACATTGTTCCTGTTGCCCTGTGCCTGGCCGTGGCGGGATCCGCGATAGTAGATAAAATCCGTATTTCCCATGCTCACAATGCCTCCGGCTCCCGAGGTGGAACCCGAGTCGAAGGCGTCGGAGCCGCCATGGGGAAGATATACAGACCGGTCGGGCAGCATATTCCAGTGCAGGCCATCTCTGCTAAACGCCAGATGCAGATGGAAGGCCATGTGCGGCGGCGGCCCCATCATTCCGACAAAGCCGATGAAATGGCTGCCTACCCGAGAAACCACCATGTGGTCGATATCCGGATCATCTATTTCTTCCGGCCACATCACCACCCGGGGCTGGCCAAAATCATACGGCGTCTCCCCGACCATCACCGCTGTGCGGCGCTTGAAGTTGTGCTCCGTCGGTCCACCCGGAACATCCCCAACGCCAGCGGTACACACGGGCCGCGTAAACATCAGCCAGCGCTCTCGAACAGGGTCGAACACCATGTTTTGCCATGTGTCCCGCAGGCCAATGAAAGCCGGGTTCGATGGGTCCTCCCGCCAGTGAATCCCATCATCCGAATAAGCCAGACACAGACATCCATAGCCCTCGGCCAGATTGTCCTTGTAAGTCATCAGAAAACGGCTCTGCTGCACGCCACCGAGGGGGTTCCACATCACGCGCACCCCCTGGGCCTTTTGCTGTCCCGTGACCACCACATTGGTCCTCTCATATTGTCCATAAGGCTTGCCTTCTATCATCGGCTTGTCCCAGTGTACCCCGTCCGTACTTTCGGCATAGCAGACAAAATAGGGATACCCGTGCCGATCCGCCTGCCAGTCTTTGAAGCGGAACTGGTGCATCCACGCGTTCCAATCGGTCCCGGCATACCACATGCGGAACACACCGGCTTCGTCGTCGTAAATCACATTTTGCTGACCCACCGAATCTTCCCACGGCCTATCGGGCATGAGCACGGGGTTGTGTGGATCCTTAATCGGCACATTCAGCACACGACTTACCCCCCAGCGGTCTTCCACCGTGGCATTGTCGATCAGCAATACGGTTTCCGTACCAACCTCAAGTGGCTCCCCTGCGCAGTAGGATTCCAGATTCATGTCTCAACTCCTCTAATCAAAAGGCTGCTCCGCGTGATAAATCTCCCGATCCGCCTCCAGAAGAAACGAGCCGTCTGCCTGTTTAATCCACTGCGGAACATCGGAATGACCTTCTCTATTCGGCACAAACCCCATCAAAATGGGATCATCTGTCTCCTCGAGAAACGCGGTTAATTGCCCCTCCAGATCATCGCGAACCTTTGAAAAACGCGGATCATCTGCAACATTATTCAACTCATACGGATCGTCTGCCAAACTGTAAAGCTCCCGATCCGGTGCCGGTTTTGAAAAAAGCGCCTGAACAATCTCTCGTCTGTTCTGAAAACGATTCACCCACCCATTATCGACATAATTTGGCACCCGCGCAAAATTGCGAATCAGCTTGAACTGCTCTGACCGAACGCACCGCATCGGCGTGTAATACCAGTTCCCAGAACGCCGCCCCCAGGTCTGCTCGGCAAACACCACAGACCGGCCAGCCCAACCCGCACCGGAAAACAACCCCCGAAAACTCCGACCCAGAATACCATCCGGTTTCTCCAGACCACACAAATCCATCACCGTCGGCAGCAGGTCCATGTTGCTAATCAAATCGCCATACACAGTTCCAGCAACAATCTCAGACGGGCACCTCATAAGCAAAGTCGTACGGATACCCGCATCATAAAGCGTATGCTTTGCCCGCGCAGTCGCCACCCCGTGTTCGGTAGTAAACACCACAACGGTCTCATCCGCCAGCCCACGATCATCAAGTGCATTCAAAATCCGCCCCACTTTTTTATCCAACTCTCCAATCTGCCGACACAACGCCGCGAGATCTTTACGCACCTCCGAACAATCGGGCAGATCCGGCGGCACATCCATTCTCTCCGCAAGCTCTGGATCGTAATCCAGACCAAAAGGTCTATGTACTTCCGAGAAAGAGACCTGCAAAAAAAAGGGACACTTGATAGACGAGGCTTCTTCTCGCAAAAAACGTTCAGCCAACACTTCCACACCAGCCTTCCCCGCCAGCACACGCGAAAAACCCGCCCAGGATGGATCATTCAAAATCATCAACCGGTTGCTCAGCACCGTCTCATAGCCCGCATCCTGAAAATAACGCGCCATGCACACCGCATCATCCGCATAGGGAAATTGTCCCCACACACCGATCATGTGCGGCATCTGACTGCAATACAAGCCAACGCGACTGGGAATACAGATGGGTGCCGTCGCGATAAATTGCGTAAACCGAGCACCCTGAGAAGCCAACCGATCCAGATTCGGCGTTGATACATCGGGCCGGTCATAACAACCGAGCCAATCGCCCAGATCGTGACAGTCGATAAACACAACATTGGGTTGTTTCATACTATGCTCCTCTATCTCATCAAAGACCTGAAATTGCCACATTGCACATCTTGTAAAAACAAAATGTGAGTAACCAGTATGCACAATTTTCAGGTTGTTGCATTAACCTCGGTATAGACACACAATAATATAAGCCTTTTGTGTAATAATATTGACAAAAAACTATAAATAGATATACTTTGACACATGTCTAAAAATTCACCTGAAAATCAAGTCCTGGAACTGGCACAGCAAGGACTCTTGAGAGTTTGCGATCTGACTTCCCGGGGCCTTCATCCCGAATATCTGCGACGGCTGTATCAGAAAGGACTGGTGCGACGGGAGGGAAGAGGCCTGTACATTGCAGCCAATGCCGAGATTTCGGTACACTATGGTCTGGCGCAAGTAGCAAAGCGCATTCCTCACGGAGTGATTTGTCTGCTGTCAGCTTTGAGCTTTCACGAAATTGGCACACAGCTACCGCACCAGGTCTGGATAGCCATTGACCGCAGAGCAGCGAAGCCAAAGATGCAATTTCCTCCTCTGAGAGTGATGCGGTTCTCCGGTACTGCACTGACTGAAGGGGTCGAAACGTATCGGATTGAGGGCGTTCCCGTTCAGATTTTTAACCCCGCCAAAACAGTTGCAGACTGCTTCAAATACCGCAACAAAATCGGTCTGGACGTCGCGCTTGAAGCATTGAAAGAATGCATTCGCGACCGTCGCACCACAATGGACGACCTCTGGCATTTCGCACAAATCTGTCGAATGACCAACGTGATGCGGCCCTATATGGAAGCTATGGTGGCATGAAAAGAGCGCGTCCCAAAAACCTGCCTGTATCCATCCATCAGCGACTTTTAAACCTGAGCAAAGAAAAAAGGGAAGAGCCTACGGAATCTCGAACTTTCTGAGAACTGTGAAAAAATTCAAGATTGACATATACTGAACATATGTATATTATACCAGGAAACTATGATAGCACAATAGCTTCGAGGTCACTATTGTCTTGCGAGTAGCTTATTCTTATCTTGTGGCTGTAAGTTTTTTGAAAATAATTCGTTGGAGAAAATACTGGAGGCGGTTTAGAATACTTAAGTAGCCGCGGAGACTATGCTATGGGGAAAAGGGGTAAGAACAAGGACAACAAAGATCCAAATCTTTTTATTGATCTGTTTGCAGGTTGCGGGGGGTTGTCTCTTGGACTCATGCTCGCTGGCTGGAAAGGGCTATTTGCAATAGAAGGAAATAGGGATGCATTTGAAACACTTAGCCATAACCTGATTAATGGCAACCGTGACATGTGTTATGAGTGGCCATATTGGTTACCTAAAAAAGCCTACGAGATAAATGCCTTCATAAAGGAGTATAGAAGTCAAATCTCCAAGTTGCGGAACAAGGTCTTACTCATTGCCGGTGGTCCTCCTTGTCAGGGGTTTTCCTTATATGGTAAACGAAACAAAACAGATCCTAGAAATTGGTTGTTTCGGCATTATCTCGATATAATAAAATTGGTAAAACCTTCCTTTATTCTTTTGGAAAACGTGAGAGGTATAGATGTAGAATTCGGAAAAAAAAGACGGCAGACCACAAATAAAAACGGTGTTGGACGACCACCAAAGTCGTTTTCCAAACTTATTAAGGAATGTCTTGAAGGTGATTACGAAATCCATGCGGGACTCATCAAGGCAGTAGACTTCGGTGTACCGCAGTTGCGTCCACGCTATATTATGCTGGGAATTGATAGAAATCTCTTGAAGGGTAACAATACACAAATTGATCCATTTGAACTGATTGAAGATTATAGGCTATCGTTTCTCAATGAAAAAAAACTTCCGATAGACAGACCTGTCAATGTAAAAGAAGCTATTTCAGATCTGGAGACACACGGTAAGGCATTAATCGACTGCGTTGATTCCCCCAGATTTAAGCAGATTGATTATGATTCTCCCCAAACATATTATCAAGAGTTACTGCACGGTAATCTTAACGGCGTCGCACCAAATAGTCTCAGATTACCTAAGCATAGAGATAAAACTGTCAAGCGATTTTCAACAATACTCAACACCTGTAGACGTGGAGTTCAGCTATCCCAGGAGGATAGAGAGCGTCTCGGTATCAAAAAGCAACGAATCGTTGCCCTGAACGAAAAACGACCCTCCCATACAATTACCACATTACCGGATGATATTCTGCATTACTCCGAACCCAGGATTTTGACCGTAAGAGAGTCCGCACGCTTACAATCCTTTCCCGATTGGTTTGCCTTTAAAGGAAACTACACCACAGGAGGTCATAGGCGTGTTAAGGATTGTCCACGCTATACTCAGGTAGGAAATGCTGTGCCTCCGTTCATTGCCGAAATATTGGGCAAAGTTGTGAGTGAAATGACTGAACGACTGTTACCGACCAATTGATGATTGGTATTTCTTCTGAAAGAATTCTCATGCCTAAAAACAAGAACCCCTGGATTGAAAAATTACTGTCTTGGCACGGACACGATCAAGGTGGGGTAAGTGTACCCTTTAATGACCGTGGGGGAAATCCTCTTCGAGACGAACATGGTGATCCCGAAGTTATCGAAACAAATCTAATAAAAAGGCTGAGAGATTTAGCACGAGATATCGCGGAAGGGACAGAAGCACCCAGATGGATTTTCCTCGTGGGTGGCCCGGGCAACGGGAAATCTGAGGCAGTTCAGGAATTTCTTTATACCCTCGATAGGGAACTTCAATGTGATGGAAAACTGGTTGGGATTCTTAAACAAAAATTCTCTCCTGCTCCACTTGTCCCATGGAATGTGGAAGTCAACAGTGATGATTCTGGCCTACCCGCTCTCTTCAAAGAAAAAATACAAAGATTGATTGTTGTGCAAGATGCATCCGCAAGTAACAATCCTCGTTCTGACGCAGCTAATGAGATAGTTAATAAAATTGCAGATTTGGCGACGCATCCCCCATCTCTGCTCCTACCTGTATTCATTTGTTGTATCAATAGGGGACTACTAGCCAGAGCTCTCACAGTTGCTCACAAAGTCTGGGGTTCAGGCAATGAAGTGGTTAGGATCATTGAGGCCTTGATCGAAGCTACTGCGATGAGACAAGAAACCTTATCAGAAAACAAAGATAGACCTCCATGTTGGCCCTTAAATCTGGACATATCTGAGGTAGAAAAACAGGTATGCTGTTGGCCGCTTGACGTCGAAAGCTTGCTTCTCCCAGAGAATCATGGTGGATCCAGCATTTCGCCCGTGGAACAAATAATAGAAAAAGCGATTGTGGAGAATGAATGGGAAGTATCTGGACGCTGTGCAGATTGCGATAGCGCAGATCTGTGCCCATTTCGACAAAATGCAATCTGGTTAAGGAATGAGGAAACAAGAGACAATCTACTTTCAATTCTGCGCCGTGGAGAATTGGCTATTTCTCAGCGATGGAATTTTCGTGACACATTTTCCCTAATTGCGGGAACTCTTGTTGGGAATTGGAATGATTTCGCTGAATTTGATCATCCCTGCGAATGGGTTCACGAAAAGGTAGTAAGTATTTGTCAGCAGGTGCAAACACGGCCTGAAAAGGCGGTTGCTCCTACGATTGCACTTGTTTCGCGTTTGTATCCCAATGCTATGTTTCCAGTACCTATGTTCTTGAACTTACAAGAAAAAAATCTCACAGAAAAAATAACTCTTGAGGTAAAAAACAGTATTACCTTACTGGAAAAACAGCCTCAGACCCACATTCAAAACTTACTCAGGCATTCCATATCACCGAGGTTAGATCCTGCATTTCTTTCTCCTCTCAAAGAGGATCATCCAATTAGAAAACTTGAGAATAGTTATAGCCAATCGGTAGAAATCGGAAACCAGAGCTGGGATAGCTGTTCGGGTATGAGCAAGGTAGAGAGTATTTTTTTTACTTTACTAAAAAGTGCAGAGGATGAATGGGACCCACTCAGTCGTGAATCAGCCCAGATTCTAGAAGTCCTCAGATTTTTAGGGGTTGTAGGCGTTTCCTTAGCGAAACGATCCGTGGGGGCAAGATTAGGTTATCATACAAATGAGGATTACCTATTAGACTACGAGGCAGTTATTCGCGATGAAGATGCTCTTTACGATTTGACTCAAGAGTTGAGGTCGTTACTTGGCGCAGGAGGATTCCATTTTAACGCATTAGAGAGCTTTGGACAACCACGGTCGGAAGATGATTGGTTAATTGCACTCCGGGGAGATACCATGCCAATCGCCCCTATAACACCTGCTCCAATGGGAGGGCGCGATCTACCGGCGCATGATTTTCCATTCATTAAAATAGTGAATTATTCTATACCACTTACATTCGACTTGTATATGGCACTAAGACTCAGACAGGACGGATGTGAAAGTAGCAGTTTACCGGCAAGTGTTCGTGCTGCAATTGACCGTATTCGGCACCTACATGCCGGGCAACTTTGTCGTGACCAAGAGGCTTTTGTTAACGGGAAAGTCTTTTACGAAATAAAAGACTATGGAAAAATAGATTTACCCCGAGAAGGGGAATCTCCCAGACTAAGAGAAATGAGATAGGAAAATGCCACTCCAAGATTTTTATGACTTGCTGTGGACAAAAGAACATGGTGCCTACGATAAGTCGATTCTTCGTCCGGTTGCACCGGAGTATACGACTGGTGAAGTACTCCTAGGAGCGACTTACCGAAAACTTCTCCTGGGACAACAAGAAGCAAACGTAGACTTGAATGAGATCGATACGCTTCCTGATAAGTTAGCACCTCAACAGCAGGCTTGGAAGTCCATTCTTAAGTCGAGAGAAGGATTGGCAAGTCCATCCTTATCTGGTCAGAGAAGTACTCCTCCACCGCAGTTGATGCCACTGGTGCCAGAAATCGCGCGTTATGGATGTGTATTAGGTGGAAGACCAAGAAGTAGATGGGACCCAGGTAATCTTTTGTTATCTACATTAGGATCAGGTCTAGGTCCTAATGGGATTGAATCCATTATAGAACGCTTGAGGGAGGTCTTGGCAATTACCGATCAAGAAGATGTGTTTGCAAAATTTGTAGAAAACTCACTGGATGAAATCGCAGATGGACCTAAAGATGATCTGCTGTCACTTGATAATTTAGAAGCACTGGCCTGGAGAGCTTCCAACGACCTAATACGGACACCGGCTGAACAATTTTCCGAGGATCTTAATAGTATAATAGGGTTGAAAGAGCATTTGACACGTCGGCAGTGGACCGTGTTACTTGAAGCATTACTAAGAATTGGACTTGCAACTCACATGCTGTGGCTATGTCGTGCAAACAAGGTTGTATGGCACATGGTCCTGAAAGTTCTCGGCTCTGATACCCCTGCGCCTGATGCATTGGCTATAGAAAAGCAATGTTGGGAAGGACATGACAATATTGATCCCTTGTTGGAACTCGGTCGTGACGGTATACCTTTTATAAAGAAAAGACTCCAAGAATTTATCCAGGCAAGGTTAGGATTAAATCTTTTGCTACATGCATTGGAAGATGCTGACCATAGTTGGCCAAATCCCATTGGAGTTTCCCCAGATAAAAACCCTCAACCTGCTCCTGAATTGATAGCAGCATTCTTGAGCCATGTTGAGAGCCACAAATCGTCCATACAACAGATCGTTCAACAAACGCTCCACGAACCGTCCCTACGTAACGCAGCACAAACAATCGCCGATTCTAATCCTCGGCTCCTCGGCTCTCAGTCGGGTCCAACTAAGAATCTATACGAGTTCTTACGCTATAGCCTTAGGCAATTACAACCTATGGAGTCAGAGATGAGCTCGTATGATCAGTCTTACGTTTTATATAAAAAAAATAGAAGGCAGAACAATTCACCCTGGCCCGTCCAACCAGGCCCTGCAGCATTGATCATGCTTGTCCACTCTTGCTGCAAATCATTAGGAAGAGTGCCTGCAAGCATTGATTACTTTAGAAATTATTTGGCAAATTATGGAATCTTGGCACCGGCCGGAGAATTGCAGGGTGGCCAGACAGGTAGAGACCTAGAGCGACTTGGGCTTGTCGTTGATAGCCCAGATGCAGGGGGAGGCCGTCTGCTGGTTTATCCTTTTAAGAGATCAGCATAAGAACACATGTTTGTAGATTCTTCGAGGTTAGACTAATGAAAGCATTAGCTGAAAAATTTATTGAGTTCATAAAAGATGCGTTAGAAATCAGGCTTTTCCGCGGTACAGATAACCGCGTTCAACCCGTGATCTTGGGACCACCTACCGATGTGATGGAAGAAGTTTTTAATATCATGACCAATAATAATACCAGTGATTGGGTGGTGGGTGATCCTGAGAATCCAATTGATATTGTAGTGCTCTTGGTATACAGAGATATAGTGAGCAGTCAACCTGACAGTATGGGAAAGGTTCTAAGTCAAAAATGTAACTGGGATTACGCGGTCTCCATTCGAAATAGCGGTCAACCCTGTGTTACCTTGGTAATACCTAGAGCCTGGGATTCACGCCCTGAGTCTATTGCAAATGCTACGGAAACAATTGGAAGTCCTAGAATATCCGATGATAAGGACTTCTATAAAAAAGATCCCTGGCCTTTCTTAGTTGGTAGTATATCCAATACCTCGAACGTTTCAGAAACCGAGATCCACGACCTATTGTCCATAGTACAAAAAGAAGCCTTGAATCGTACTGAGCAAAGGGAATCAGCACTTTGGGACGTTGTAGATCAGCTCATCCAGGCAACCCAAGCAGAAGATATTGTTAAATCGGTTGGGTTACCAAATTTAGGAAACCAGAATTTAACCCAGAAGACACTGAAAGACTCAAATGACATCCTGTCCGATTTAGCAAAATTCTGTGCGAAAACCGGGCTCAGGAATGCTGAGAATGAGCTTAGGGAAGGTGCAATTTCTCTTTGTATAGAAAGACCACTAAAAGAACTTTTCTCCCATCTCCGTGATAGTGCAGGGTCTGGGACTACATTTAATGATTGTCCTGCATGGTATTTTCGTCCAGTCTCGAATAGTTCTGATTGGTGGGATCATCTTCCATATGAAAAAATACAGAAGTTACTTGAAGAGATCGGGGAGAGCAGACCTACGGGGAGATTGGAACTTAGTTGTCAAAATGCATTAAATCGCGATGACCTGATTAAAGATGAACCATTAATCGTAGAGAATGAAGTTGATTTGCAGGTTAGGGATAATAAGGGTGATATTCCACGGTCAGTCGATTTTTCCAGGAAAATAGGAAGGCAATATGATTCAATCTATCCAGAATACCAGAACGGAAACTTTATTGACGCATCTGTTCCAGACCATCAGCAGGTTGTTGCTTACAAGACCGACAGTGACCTGTATCGTCCTGGGACATTAAAATTGATTTCTTTATCCTCGTTTCAATGCCGAGGTCATGCCCGAATATCTGACGCAGTAAGCAATCCACCTCCTGTTTTACAACGTGGAAGCGGTGTGTTTGAACAAGAGATCACGCTTCAGAGAATAGGCACACATGAAATGGTTGTGTTCAGTGCCCCAGAGGTAAGTGTTACTACTATTGAAAAGCTCTCAGAGGACTCCCCCCACCTATCCTCCCCAGATAGGCCAGCCACGTTTACCATTGATGTTGAGCACAATGACATAATAAATATTTCTACCTTAGGACAAGATGGTCAAACACTTGGAAACTGGACCCTACGAATTCTCGTTGAAGAATCTTTAGAGAGTGCTCCTCGTACACGTTTCGAGTCCCTCGTAAGGGCACACCAAGAGAACCGAGGGAACGCAAGACCTGTGAGACCTACTGTTTCTGAGGTAAGACGTTTGGAGGAATCCTATCTCCAGAGTCAGGAAAGTTGGAAGGGAATGGTAGCCTGTTGGTCGACAACAACCAAGGTTTTTGAAAAAATTGATTGGACACAGCGTTGCATAGGTAATATCCCTTTGACAGAAATCTTATCACCTGACTTAGACAAAATAACACCCCCGACATCCTATCTTTCTAAAAGGGAAGACATAAGGCAGAAACTGGAGACCGCACATCGAACAATCGGCGAGATTAATCTTGATGACCAAAACTTGATTGCAACTGCAACTGATTATCTGAATGATTATTTGGTCTGGTTAAAACAAAAACCCGAGGTAGCGGTCTGGACGGATTGCATTGCTATTCATGCACCTTCACAAAATATACAAGCAGGGCAAGTGATAGCAACCGGAGAACCAATTGGCCTTTTACTTTCACCCCTGCATCCCCTACGTTTTGCTTGGCACTGCCATTCCCAGCATGTGTTGCAAGAATCACTTTCAACGAAACGGTGTCCAGCAGCAGGATTGCTGGACCCATCGGCTTGCCCTGCCTTGTTCTCGCTACCTCTTTACAGAGGAGAAACACAGGCAATTTGGCGAACGTTTGTGACAGTAGGCTGCAACGAGCCACATTGGTTATTGCTGTGGAATGTCGATCATATTGGGGATTCTGAAGAAAAAAGATGCCTGATTTCCATCCTGATAAATCTTGGTATTATACCCACGGGGTTAAGTGGTGGATTCACTGGCTCCCAAACCCAGAGGGCCCTAGAGGAAGTTTCGAGTATTCTATCTGCCAGAGCATCCCTGAGAGTGGGATTTATCGGTGGTAGTGAAGAATCCTTTAACTGTGTTGATGGCCTCATCGAATGGTGCACTAAACACTTCCACTCGGATGAAGAAGAAGATAAAATCAGTTTTCCCAGTTCCTGCGAAGTTTATGATCTTAGGGATAATCCTTCCTATCCTTCCGCAGCGAAAATAGCAGATTTATCTGAAGAAACAAGAGAACGGGTTAGATGGTTTTCAATAGGGACGAAGCAGCAATCACACAATATGGACTTAGTGGTTCTCGACCAAGTAGGTACGCTTGATCCAAATGGTATTCGCTCAACCTCGAAATCGTTAATCGCTAATGGGGCTCTCATGCGGTTCAATACTCGCCAAGACATAGGAAACGGTAGCATTTTACAGGATTCTCGTGCTTCCAGGTACGACGGATCATTATCTGGAATTGAGGAAAAAATAGTAAAGACGACAACCACATTAGAAAATCTTGCAAAAGAAAAAGGCGATATCTCACACATAGAATTTAGACCTAATCAACAAGCCATAGGATCGCGCCTTGATCAATCCATGTTTGTTGCGGCCACATCAAGCCAGATTGATCCCGCCTGTTTCATTCGGGGAGCAGGAACACATGATGCTTATTTGTGGGATTACGAACTACCTGAGACATTAGGATTTGATGAAAACCAAGCAGGATATTATCTAATTGCCAAGCCATCCGATTCCATGAAAGATGCGATCCTTGCATCTGCAAGATTGATAACTAGTGCTTCCCTAAGGGCAGAGTCTCTCCTGGAAGAGATTTCAAAACGAGGAATACCTGTGCTTAAGCAGCTGGCAAGCGGAGGGACGAGTGCGCGTGGTGAACTAGGCGTATTATTAGCTGTTCGCCTGATCCAAGACGCTTTTCGACAGGGTGGAAGTGGTATACGACTTCCTGTCATAACTGATGAATGTATGCATGTGTTATTGCCTGTAGATTCCTACTGGAAACCACTCTCTCAATTTCGTAAAATCCTCGATCCAAAGAGTTCCCACGAAAGACCGGACATTCTGGTAATTGCTATCCACTTTCCTAAAAATGAACAAGTAAGAGTCAAAGTTAAGATAACCCCTGTTGAAGTTAAATTCCGTAACAGCACAATGCCTAATGGAGAAGTAAGACAGGCCCTGAGACAGGCAGAAAATTTGGGTGGATTGTTAAGAAAAATCTGGGGATCAACTCCAGAAAACGAGCTATGGAGTGTATGTTCAAAATCCCTGCTTTGTCAATGTTTAGAACATGCTTTTCGTATCTATGCTGATTCCAATATCCACGGTCTATCAGACGATGAATGGACAAAAAAACACGAAGATGTTCTACACGATATCCTTACGGGACAGGCTTCGATAATCGTTAATCAGGCTGGCCGGTTGCTTGTATTTGACCAATCAAATAATACCTCCATAAATGATATGGATGGCGACGGTCAGAGCGATACCGCCATTTTATCTTCTAAGGATGCCGATTACTTACTCAGTGGTAACGGTAGCTTATCTCCAAAAGCACAAAATGTAGTACGACTCTTGGACTTTTCTTTTTCTGAGTGTATTTCACAACAAACTTCACCAAGTAGTACTGGGACAGGTGATAATAGATCAGAAGTTATCGAGCCTATAGAAACAAGGGCATCAAGTGCGGATTTAGCGGGAGAAATTACTGTTCAAGAACCTGAAGAAACAAACCAGAGCGGAGATCAGATATCCGAACTCCAAGAAAAAAAAGATAGTACTTCTCCTGTCCCGTCCGAAGTAAGAGAATTAGTTCGGCAAGCCTTTGATGGATTTATTGGTAATGAACCTGCTGTAAAACGTGTTTCTAATGACTTGTTACGCGCCCTGATTGAAAAACCACCCCACTTGCCCAAAAACTACCTTTTTACGGGTTTACCGAGTACCGGAAAGACAGAATTTGCCCGCAGGATAGCGAAAGCACTCAGATTGCCGTTTGTCCAGTTAGACGGACGCGGGGTAGGCACGCGGGAACGGCTCTTCGATCTCGTAAAGGGAGAACTCAATCAACAGGATCTCTCAATATCACAGGTGGGACAACAGTCAGGGCTACCCTTGATAGAATATCCTCCTCTCATCATTTTTATTGATGAAGTGCATCTGGTGCCAAAAAGTGTCCAAGAAAGCCTACTTACCATGTTAGAAGCCATGGATAGAACTGTTATCCTATCTGATCAAGTTGCCAAGATGAACAAGGCCACTTTCCTGTTTGCTACCACGAGAGCATCGCAAGTGGACGCGGCTTTTCGCAGTCGGTGTGCGGAAGTCCAACTCAGGGAGTACACGAAATCCGAGGTAGCAGAAATCCTTCGCCGAAGAATTTCTGAAGAATGGCCTGAAGACATTCATCTGGAAATTGCAAAACTCGGTCGTTGTGTTCCTCGTGTAGCCATTGAGCTTGCACGAGAACTGGAAACGGAAATAACCGTATCGGAACATCCGGAGAGGAGTTTAGAAGAGCACTTAGAGGAAGTACAAAAAGCCAGAGAAATAGACGTTTTGGGATTAACCCTCACAGATCGCCAATATCTCACTGTGTTGGAAAAGGAAGGGAAACCTGTTGGTGAGAAAGCTATTATCAACATCCTCGGAGCCGTGGACAAGGATAGGATAATAAACGAAATTGAGCCCTTTCTACGGAGATTAGGATTTATAAAACTTGGTGGGCAAGGAAGAGAAATAACACCTGAAGGTATAGATTACATCCTTTCAAAAAGACGTGAAGAATAAACATAATGTTTTAAAAAAAGTGCGAAATATTGTCAAAATTGTGATGGTACTGAGCACAGGCTTGAGTATAGCTGACTGGAGCAATCTGGCGCGGTTAGAGTGCTTGCTTGACATGCAAGAGGTCACTGGTTCAAGCCCAGTATCGCCCACCATTAAAAACAATGGGTTACGCAAATTTATGCGTAACCCATTTTCCTTTGATGCCCATCTGGATGCAGCCTTTTTCGGTTGTAACGTGTGCTATAAAGAGTTTCTCAATTATTGCCAATGAGCATATCATCTACAATGTTAACGATCTGGGGAACGCTTGACACCAGAAAGATAATATTCAGCGACCGGGGATCAATCTGTTTAGGGATTTGTATGGCTGTGCTCTCAATGTTATTGCATATAGCCTTAGCATCTGGTGTGTCATCGACAAAAGGATCAATAACCTGTATAAGCCGTCTCTCTGGGGTCTCGGTCTGCACAGTCAGTTGCTCCACAAAATGCTTATCCTTATCTGTTTTCCATCGTGCGATATTCCAGGTTTCTGAAATAGCTACCTGAATCTGATTTGAACTTTCCTCCTGCATCGCCTGATTATACAGATCCAAGACTTCCTCAGCAAAATCATAATCTTTCTTAAATGGAATTAGATTCTTCATCAATTGGCTGTAAGAACATATGTAAACTCCCATCAGGACGACGGTATTGAATGTTGGGATCATAGTTTTTCTTTTAATTCACTGATCACTTTATTCACCTTGGACCAGAGAGTAGTGCTCCCATGTAAGCCTCCTGCCAACCCGATGCTGATGAAGCCATCACCAGAATCATCAGGATGTCTTGGCAGCTCAAGTATCTCATAGCCCGATACTGAATGACGTACAGATTTTAAAGCTAAATCCCTTAGTACTTTCACTTCATTGTCAAGCTTTTGGTCATCCCATATACTTAAATCCGAAAATGAAAAATTCATAGGTGGTGGTTTGAATTCTTCATGGAAAAACGGTAAGATCAATCTCATAATGTTATCTAGATCTTTCGAGAAACCCCTTGTTGTTAGAGGCGGTTTGTAAAGCACTACAAGCTTCACAGGAACAAGAAGCGGCATCAACGTTGAGAATTTCTCTCTATATGCATGCATCGATTCCTTTGCTTCTTCCCTAAAATTCTTGCTCTCACCTTCACTGACTGGAACAGTGGGAAGCTGAATTTTGATCGGTGAGTGTACGATCCATTTTGCAAGTCCGGCTGAATATTTCTGTACAAACTGCTCAAGATTTGGAAATGTGCCTAGACCACGATGCAAGGTTCCTGACGCTCGGTATAGAATACTGGCCTCCCGGATGCCCAATTCACCCTGTCTTAAGAATGCGTTCTGGTCCTGCATCCGGCTGTATTTAACGAGATTGTCATACGCGTTTTTTCCTAATGATTTGATATAATAATCCTTATCAGACTTAATACTGCTTAAGTGAGAGAATTCATCAAGGTTATCATCATCGAAGTCTAATCTGAAACTGCTATAGTCATCTATATATTCGTTATAATTACCACTCAATATCTCTTCCGCTAATTTCAAGTCCTGAAGAAAATAACCCATTGGCATAAACTGACCTGATATGCCTGATTCTTTTCCACCTAGCGAGTAGCTGATTGCAAGATACTTTATCTGACGATCATCCTGATAAACCAACCCTTTTCTCGTAATACCACTGTCACGTAAAGGCTTGCCAAAGAGATCTAAGATATTTTTCGTTGCGGTATGGATGTGAGGGGGATTGGGAGAGGTAGTATTGATCCACACTTCGGCAGCTACGCTTCCCCTAAACGACCTTTTGCATCTTTCTTTCATTTGACCCAAAATGGTAGTCTGAAAGCTAATTTTTTCTGCCATCCTCATTGCTCTCTTAGATTTGGGTTCCTCGGCAATGTCATAATAACCCCACCCCCGAAACCGGCGCCATTGGTGACGTCCGATCTGTGCTTTAGGCGTCTTAAGAAATTCGGATTTGCTGCCTGAGCTGTCAAATAAGCTTCTGAAATTCATCATCTTCATATTCTCATTTACCTGAATATCCTACAGAAAGTATTTCAGCAATTTTATCCAGATAGGCTTTCAGGGACAATCCGTGACTTCTTGCCAGAATCCCCAGCGTATCCACCTTTGTCCGTTCTCCCTTTTCGATTCTGCGCACATGGCGTTCCGAAAGACTCTGAATATCGGTTTGCTTAAGCCTACACTGTTTTCGAAATGCGGCAACGGCCTCTCCGAACCGAATGTCAGACATCAATCTTTCCCGATCCTTTTTTTCGCGCCACTCATCATCTTTCAGGTATCGAACAGCATCCAGGTCGATATGTACATCAGCCTCAGGCCAATGGATATAACTGCCTTCGCTGGAGATGGTAAATGAAGAACGCTGTTCTTCTGGTATGCTCTTGAGTGCAGGCATTTCTTCAAAGCCAACTCTGAATAGGGTATGGTCACAGGCCACGACAAAAAGCTCATCATCAATAACCTGTGCAGTGGCAATTAGCTGATCCGGACATCCAAGACTCCAGGCCGTGAGCACGCGCTTTGGCACATCTTTATCTGAATGCACAAGAATGTTTCGAGTCATTCTCAGTTTTGCCTCATAAAGCATCTGTGGTAAAACGGGTAGAGAGCCCTGTGATACTCTACCCGTTTTTTATTTCGAAAAAATTTCACATCCTCTGAATCTTTCATCTCTTCGGCTTTGTCAGAGTCGATACCGCACCAAAACAATGCATAAATGCATAAATGATGGGAGGGGAAAGGAGACTGAAAACATGCCAGACGAAAGCAACAAACTCTACCTCTATGAAGCTCTGGAACTCAGGGCTGAATACGATGCCAGGATCAAAACCCTGAAAGATTGCCTGCCAGAAACCAGGCAAAATCGCAATCGATCATTTTTCAATCGCGATGAAGAGGGCCAATATCGCCCCAATTCCGGGTTCGACATCTCTGAAGTACGCGATCAGATCAAAGCGCTGGAATACAAACGGCGCAAGCTCAACAGTGCCATTCAGCAGACCAATTTTCAGCATCAGATGGAACATGATGGCGACACCATCAACCTCAACGAGGCGCTGGAATTGCGAAAAGGCTTGAATGTACAAATCGGCGAGCTACACACGCAAGTCGTGGACGCAGCATACCAGCGGGTAATCTACAAAGAAGACCGCGACATTGTAGAACCCAACGAATTGTCATATCCCGACAGCGTCCAGGACCTTGAAAGTGTGCGATTGGCTTTTCGGGCGTTAAACAGAAAGTTGCGATCAGCATCTTTTGAAGCCATCGTAGCCTTTCAGGACGAGCAGTAATCATCAATCCGAAAGGAGACAGGGGAGCAAGCGCGACTGCTTCGGTGACGGAGCATAGCCCAGACTGTGGCATCTGTAAAAGCCATCCTCTTGAGGGGTGACGCTCATAACGTCCGGCAAAGCACCAGACCATTGAGCATCAAACCTCAGAGCAAACAAAGACTCACAGCCAAAAAGCCTTCAGGCTCCGCATCTCTTTTCGGATTCCCACATCCTATCCAATCGCCGATCGTTTTGGCAGCGCGGCTCTAAACGCCGCCACACTCTCCCACTCGGAACCCAGTGCGTGCCGCGAGAATATCGGATCTGGATGCCGATACATCAAATGCGCAGTGCGTCGAATCCGCTGCGTCTGCCGGACAGTCCCGCAGTGATAATTGGCAATATTGAACATCACAGCAGACCCCGCAGGCGCGTGGACATCGACCCGACCAATCCGTCGGGGATTTGTGCGACCAAAGGAATCTGTCCACATCGGCTTATCCGGATCCACATACGCCGTCTCACCATCGTCAATCCGCAAAACACCCTCGCCCCATCCGGTTTTCCCCTCCCGCGTCTTGGGCAATTGTCGCTTGGTCTCGGCACTCTCTGGAATAAGACTCGTACAGTGGGACTCGGCATCCACATCGTCCAGATAGTAAATCACCTGTATCGCCGGGGCAAAAAACTCATTCCTATCCGCACCCTCTACAATACCATTGTACTCCCGGTGCCACTGCCGTGAGAGACAAATCGGATCCCCCCCGTCAATATCCTCTGGCGGATCGGCGGCGCACGCCTCGCGCCGCAAAAAACTCAGACTGCTAAACTGAACACCCGCTCCGAGAATGCGGCGCACCAGTGGCGCAACCGACGGATGGTGAACCAGGCCATCCAGCGCCTCTGTCCTGTGCATCAGTTCCGGCGCCCTGCAGCCCACCGCTATATGACCCGGACGCGGTCCAGGCTCCCATTCCTTCGGGTGCGCGGCCACATCGGCATCAATCCCATCGTTAATCGCCGTCACCTCCTCCGGTGAAAGCGCCCCCTCCACCACGGCATACCCGTTCTTCGCAAAACATCTCAGCATCTCGTCCATCGCATCGCTCCTTTGAAAAGACACCGCGTCAAACCGAATATCTCTCAAGAACATCTCGGTCAATCTCAATCCCCAGCCCGGGACCTTGGGGAACCGCGAGATACCCATCCACGGGCAAAACAGGCTCTTTAGACAACGCTGTTCGAAGCCCATTCTCCGTCATATCGCATTCAAAAAAAGAAGGGACTGGATTCATAGAACCGGACGCATCTGGCATCGACGCCTGCCAGTGCAGGGTAGCGACAAGACCAACAACTGCCCCCCACATATGCGGCATAACCGGGATATAATTGGCACTGGCCATTGCCACAACCTTTCTCGCCTCTGTAAACCCGCCGACAATCGCAATATCCGGCTGCACAATATCCACCGCCCGTCGCTGAATAAACTCCCGAAATGCCCAGCGCCCCTGCAAACCTTCGCATCCCGCAATCCGCATCCCGAGCGCCCTTTTAATTTCCACATACCCGGCCACATCATCCCTCGAAATCGGTTCTTCATACCAGAACAGATCGTACGCTTCCATCCTGCGCCCCACCGCAATCGCCGTACCCACATCATAGGCCAAATTTGCATCCACGCACAAAAGAATATCATCGCCAATCGCCTTCCGCACAGCAGCCACATTCCTCTCATCATAAGCCTTCCCAAGCCCAACCTTCATCTTCATCGCAGGAAAACCCTGATCCACATATCCTCTGGCTTCATCCATCAATGCCTGTGTGTTATCCGGCCTGTCTTTCCTGAACAGCCCGCTGGCATAGCAGGGAATACGGTCTCGAAATGCGCCCCCCAGAAGGCGATAAATCGGCACATCAAGCACCTTACCCATAATATCCCACAGCGCAATATCCACGCCGCTGGTCGCGCCCACATTCCTCAGATTCCCCGAATTGTTCAGCGCGTTCCAGATCACTTCATAATCGAACGGATCCTTCCCGATCACATGCCGCTGAATATCCGACTCACCCAGCGATCCCGCCCCCTGTCCCCATCCCGTAATACCCGCATCGGTAACAATCTCCAATAGGATAGATGACCGCTCCGTAATCCACGTAAAAGAATTTCCGAACTTCTCGGTCACAGGATAGCGCAAACGGTGATATTTAACATCCGTAATCTTCATAATTTCTCCCAACGACAATACATCCCAAAAATCTACGTCTGTCCAACATATAAACCTACCCGAAAATACAACCCCATTTTACCAAAGTCAACCAGCACTGAACTTTAGAATATCATATTTCCCATCTGGACTTGCTATTCATTCTAACCTTGCCCATATTTGAATAGACAAACTGATCCAGAAATTTCTGTTGTTCAACCTCTTTACACAGGATTAGTAAAATGGCTTCTTGGCAAATTAAGCAACTCGAAAAAATGAGCGAAACGGATCCCAATTTGATAGATGATGTACTCCATCATCTACACCAATCAAACCCTGTACGCCTTGAAAAACTTGTAATAGGTGCTTATCTCGATCATGATATTAACCTCGGCAAAGCAGCAGAACTTCTCGGTCTGCATCGAGAAGAACTGAGACAACGCTTTCTCAAACAGGGCATTCCACTGAGAGAAGGGAGCCAATCCGTTGATGAATTAAAAGCTGAAATCGCTGCTGCTGATCAAATGGGGCGTTCGAAGTGATCATTATTGACAATACCGTATTGTCTAATTTTGCACGTACAAACCACCTTCAACTATTAGAATTATTCTGTCGCAGTCGTGGATTGATCGTTCAGTCAGTCAGAGAAGAGTTTCAACGGGGTATCAATAGAGGCTTATTTTTTGAAACAGACTTATCTTGGATGAATCAAATCGATATCACAGATCCCAAAGAAATCTATCTTTCACAACGTTATAGATTGGAGTTGGGCAACGGTGAATCTGACTGCCTGGCTATCGCCGTATGCCGCAACCATGAACTGCTCACTGATGATCGCAGAGCTCGTCAGATCGGATTTCGAGAACAAATACGTGTTTCGGGAAGTGTTGGTGTTCTTGGTTCGCTTATCAGACGATCCACAATCTCGTTGCTTGAAGGAAATCAAGTGTTGAAAGAATTTATTAAGGCGGGATATTTCTCGCCCGTTGAAGAACTTGATGATTTGATTTGACGAATAAAATTACAGATATACCAATTATCCGACAAAAGATCCATTAGTTTTATCTGGATTATGGAGCATCTATTAATTTCCGGAATGAAAATGATAGCCACGATATTTGACATTGATGGAACTCTGGTCGAGAGTTTTGGTTTTGATAGCGCCAGCTACATCTCTGCAATAAGAGAGGTCCTGGGCGGAGTTTACATCGACGATGATTGGAGCAAATACAAAAACGTAACGGATTCAGGTATGTTGCGACAAATAATGGAAGAGAATAAAATTCAAGAAGATGGACAAATTGAGGAAATCCGCAAAAAATTCGGTGAATTAATTGAGCAGTATCTTGAAAATGGTGGCGAATGCCGCCCAACGAAAGGGGCGATCTCCCTGATTGACAAACTTCTATCTGATCAACACTATAAAATTGGAATTGCCACAGGTGGTTGGAAACATACCGCCAAGATGAAACTCAGGCATGCGGGATTTGACTTGAGAAATACGGTTCTATTTTCCAGCGATGATAGCGACGAGCGTGTGGAAATCATGAAGAAATGTCTATCTGCATTGGGAAATGGCTTCCATCGCGTCGTATATGTCGGTGATGCTGTGTGGGATATCCAGGCGACCAAAAGACTGGGATGGCATTTCATAGGCGTAGGACCACGCTTAAAGGGGAAATGTGAGTGCTGGATTGAAGACTTTTCAAACTATGACACATTCATGAGAATGCTACACGCTTAAAAACGAGATGACGCTTAAAGAGCTAAAACAAATCGCAGCGTCTATTGGTAAAATTCAAGGGTGGGATTTCTCCGCCGTAAGAGATGGGCGGGATCCTGTTCCATGGGATTATATGACTCTGGTTCGCAACTACCTCACCTCATCATCTCGCGTCCTTGACATAGGGACGGGTGGTGGCGAAAAGTTTCTCACTCTATCACCGACCTTCGGCAGGGGCATTGGTACCGACATCAGCGACGAAATGATTCAAACAGCTCATGAAAATCAATCTAAAATGCAGATAAACAACGTCTCATTCAATGTCATGAGTGCTGATGCTCTGCAATTGCCTGACTCGGATTTCGATATTGTTTTGAATCGACATTCTGTTGTCAATGTAGATGAGATTTTGCGTGTGCTACGCACGGGAGGGTATTTTATCACGCAGGGCGTGGGACATCGCAATACGTCCAATATCCTGGCAGCATTCGATTGGACAAGCAACAGTTTTGGCAAGAATTGGTGGTCGTCTGCTAAAGAACTCGCCAAAACTTTCCAGCAACGCGGCAATCGCATCATCGCGCTCATGGAATATGACGTCGCGTATTGGTTCTGTGATGTTGAATCACTTCTCTTGTGGCTACACACGGTCCCGTTGCCCGAAAAATTTGAAATCGAAAAACACTGGCAATGCGTTAACCAGATTCTTGAAAATTACACCACTCAGCGAGGCATTGAAACCAACGAACACCGCGAGTTGCTTATTGTGCAAAAGAGCGCTTAACAGCTTCCAGAGGAGAACCCAATGGCTGAACCCAAAGGTAAAGCTTTTCAGACCGTGCGAGATACCGCGCCCCAAAATACCTATCGAGGTGCTGTTGTAGGATGCGGCAGAATGGGCAGCACCATTGACGACGAACACATCGGTATGCCCCATTACCCATGGCCCTGGGCGCATGCGCCTGCAATGATTGAAGCCCGGGGAATTGATCTCGTTGCCGCCGCTGATGATGACCCCGCCAAACTCGAGGACTTCAAACAGCGCTGGAACGTATCAGCCCTCTACACCGATTACCGGGAAATGGTCGAAAAAGAACAGATCGACGTAGTTTGTCTAACCACCCGACCCGAACCCCGTGCTGAAATCACAATCGGTCTGGCCGAACTGGGAGTCAAAGCCATCTTCGCCACCAAACCAATGTGCCGCACATTGGCCGAAGCCGATGCCATGATCGACGCCTGCGCCAAAAACAACGTCATCCTCTCAATGGCCTGTCATCTCAACTGGTATAGCTACTACACAAACGCCCGCCAGCTCATTGCCGACGGCATCATTGGACCCTTAAAAACAATGATCTGCCACAGCCCCTCCAGCCTTTCCAATATACAAAGCCACACCCTGACTCTGCTCCGCCTCTTTGCCGGTGCGCCAGCCCAATGGGTAGTCGGTCTCATCGACACAGACAAACAGGCACGGTCCAACGCCGACATCCCCGGCTCGGGAATCATCGTCTATGAAAACGGCATCCGCACTATCTTAAACTCCCGCTCCGAAACCATGCCTTTTGCCTGGTCCCTGGAATTCATCGGCGAAACCGGCCGCATCATCTCCCGCAACGCCCATGCCCAGTTCGAGCTATGGACCCCGCACCCCGAAACCGACGCGCCCACCCAGACACACCTCCCGGGACCATGGCATCCCAGAAGCTCAATGGTTGACGCCATCGAAGGCGTCTGTCGCTCTATTGAACAGGGCCGCGAAGACATCTGCCCCGGCGAGTTTGGCCGCGAAGCCCTTGAAATCGGCATTGCCATAAGAGAATCGCATCGCCGCGGCAACATCCGCATAGACCTGCCCCTTGAAGACCGCAACTTGAGGATGGGGTAATCGGCCTGATGAGGAAAAATCATGATCGTCGTATATGGTATCAAAGAAAAACTGAATCCCATCAAAGCAAAATTATCCGATGTGATTCACGGGTGTATGCAATCCGTCCTCGGTATGCCAGAGGACAAGCGAGCGCACCGCTTTGTACCCATGGCCAAAGAGGATTTTTACTATCCCGGCGGTCGCACGGACGCATACACCGTCATAGAAATCAACATGATGGCTGGTCGCCAGGTGGAAACCCAAAAAAGCTTGATCAAAACGCTATTCAAAGAAATCGAAAGCCAATTATCTATTCCCCCCATGGACATCGAAATCACCATAAAAGAACAAGCACCGCATTGCTGGGGATTTCGGGGCATAACGGGGGATGAAGCCAACGACCTCAAATACAAAGTCAACGTGTAACAACGACCAGGGAGCCTCAATGAATACCATACTGGAAACAGTCGAAACAACCCAAACATCCCCCGAAGGATTCTTCACCCTCGGAAAACTCGGCGAACGCTGGATTCTGCTCACACCAGAGCGACAGCCCTTCTTCTCAGTCGGACTGAATCACATCGACTCCTCCCCACTGCTATATCCAGAGAACCTGTCCCGCTGGCAACAAAAATACGACAACAACAGCATCAAATGGATCTGTGAATCCGTATCTCCCGACCTGAAAGCATGGGGATTCAACACCGTCGGCTGGGTACAGGACGTGACCATCTTAAAATACGCGCACAGCCCGAGCTTCACCCTGGAAGAATATCGCGCGCTATCCATGCCCTACTGCCACCTGTTGCCCTTCATCGAAACACATCAATGGAACCCATGGCACAAAAATCCCGACATCTTCAGCAAAGACTTCGAGGACTGGTGCGATTATGTTGCCAGATCCGAATGCGCCCGACTGCGGGATGAACCGAACTTAATCGGCTATTTTTACTCGGACTGTCCAACCTGGGTTCACGTCCGCCCCCCCCACACGGCATGGCGCGGCCCCATGTTTGATCCCACGCGACTGGAATCGCAAGCGGGCCGGACGGAACTCTTCAATCTGGCACAGCGATACTACAAAGTCACCCACGACGCCATTCGCCGTTATGATCCCCATCACTTAATCCTCGGAGACCGATACGAAGCACTCGCACCACTCCCAATGGAAATTGTACAGGCTGCCGAACCGTACGTTGATGTACTCAGCTTTCAGGACTTCGGAGACCCGGTCACACACATGCACGAATGGCACGCAGCCACGGGAAAACCGGTTCTATGGGCAGATGGCTCTCGCCCACGTGAAATCATCACAGACGACAGCGGAAAATATCTGGATGGGGAATATCATCTCGTGGATGGGGAATGGTATGCCGAAGCCCTGTACGGCCTTCTGGAAAACCCCGGCGCAATAGGCGCGCATCTTTGCGGCGGTTATCTCCGAAACCGCTTCCGGCGAAAAGGTCTGATCGATGAACGAGAACAACCCGACCACGAAGCCATATCTGAAATAAAAAAAGGCAGTCAAGTTGTATCACAATGGCTCGATGATTTGGAATCCTGAACAGATCCCGCAAGCTGAGAGACCATGCCATTAGACCTCGTGACACCGGCTATGACGGATGAAGCACCTGGCCCGGGTAAGCGTGTGCGTCAAACCGCGCCGGAGTATAGAGGGACCGATGTACACCACGCGCTATACCTTCCCATAGACTGGCAACCCGGGCGCAAACACCCCGTCATCGTCGAATACACCGGCAACAAATGGGAACCGTGCAAATCAACGGGTAAGGTAGAAGATGCGAACCTGGGCTATGGGATAAGTGAGGGGCGTGGATTTATCTGGATATCCATGCCATATATAGAAAAAGGAAAAAAAGAAAACGCCGTCACATGGTGGGGCGATAAACAAGCAACTATAAACTACTGCAAAACCAATCTCCCACGGATCTGTGAAAAATTTGGAGGCGACCCGCACAACATATTCATCTGCGGCTTCTCGCGCGGAGCCATCGGCACCAGCTACATCGGCCTTGCAGATGATGAAATTGCAGCCTTTTGGAAAGGCATCTTCACCCACGATCATTTTGACGGCGAAAGAGAATGGGATTACCCAGAAAGTAATCGCGCATCCGCCCTCACCCGTCTCGCACGGATAAAAGGCAGGCCCGTACTCATCTGCGGTCTGAACGCCACGCGCGTAAGAGACCAATTTCTCAAAGCGCACCTCAAGTTGGCGCGCTTCACATTTTTGAACGTGCCAACCGACCAGATATTCAACATACCCGAAGGCAATATCGTCCACCCGCATACGGATCTGTGGATGCATAGAGAAAGTGTGTATCGCAAGCACGCCAGAGCCTGGCTTGAAAGTGTCCTAAAAGAAACGCGCTACGCCCAGGGATGAAGCACGATCTTTGCGGCCTCACCAGCAGCGAGAAGACCAAAAGCCTCCTGAATTTTGCTCATCGGCATAACGTGGCTGATCAGCTTATCGATAAGAGGCGACTCGGCAATCACCTGCATTACGCCCTCGTAATCCTGCATATTGTACAGCCAATTTCCCGACACCAGCAACCCTTTGCGAATCAAATCCGGGCTCACCTTAATCGGCAAATCCTGGGAACACTCGCCGACAAACGCCACCCGTCCGCGCCGCCGCACCGCATCAATACACAACCGCTCGCCCGACACCGAACCAGAGCAATCCACCGCGCAATCAACCCCGCGACCATCTGTCAAATCTCGAATACGCGCAAGCGGATCATCCTGAGGATGCAGCACCACTTCTGCGCCCAACTCGAGACCGAGCGCAGCGCGCCACGGCGCAGGCTCCACCGCCAGCACCCGCGCCCCGCGGAACCGGCCATTAATGATTCCACCAAGTCCCACCGGCCCCAGCCCTGTAATCAGCACCGTATCAAAAGCACCCACGCCAATCGCTTGCATGCCCCCGAAAGAAGCACCGATACCGTCAATCGCCATTGTCGCCTGCTCGTACGTAACCCGTTCGGGAATCGGCAACAAAAGCCATGAGGGCTTGACCACATAATGGGCAAACGTACCACTGCCCTCGCGGGTACCCGTGAACTCGGCAAAATCGTACGTATCCTCACAATAGACATAATCGCCAGCACGGCACAGAGCGCAATTGCCACACGGATACTGCGGCATCACCGTAACCCGGTCACCCACCTTCACCCGCCCCGGCTGCGCCACCGCCACCACCTCGCCCGCCCCCTCGTGCCCGATCACCTCGCGCCGATCCCCCGCCATCCACGCCTTATATTCAGTACACATCGCCGAAGCATGCACCTTCACCACCGCCCAATCTTCTTTCGGCTCTGGCACTGGTGCTGGCACCACATCTGACTGCTCCTTTCCAATGATTCTTGCTTTCATATTGCTACCCTTGACTTTGTATGTTGGGCAATCGCGTTACGCCATTGCATCTAACATGCGTTCAAATTCATCGAGATTGGACACCTGTATCGCCGCACGAAGCAACTGCTTCAGGCGTTGCAAATCGTCAATAGTGGCAATGCGGTCAGATAGAGAGTCTGCTTCGTGCAGATCAAATCGAATCTCCAATACTTCGAGGATATCTTCAAGCGTACTTTTTCTTTGGCCCTGCTCAATGCCTTGCTCAAAACCTTCCTCTCTACCTTCTTGCTTAAAGTATTGAATAAGGGATGATTCGCGGATCAGATCCATGAGACCCTCCTTGATAATGATTTCAGAAACAGTTTCAGGCGCGTAAACCAACTCGCTCAAAACCGCCATGCCTGCCAGATAATTGGACTTGCGCGTCCGTTCTATGCGGCGCGTCTGAGCGGTGTGAATACACTGACGTAACCACGCATCAGATGCCATCCCTTCAGGCGGCTTCATCAACGGCGTGAAGGGAATCAGGCCAGAATGCCCCGCTTCGAGGATGCGTTGACCTTCGATCTCAATCAGCCTGATCACATTGTATTGAATCACCACGCGATAGCCGCGTAAGGCTTGCTCGTAGAATCCTGGATCGATCTTTCCCGCATTGGGACGCAGGTAGATGACGTTGGAATAAATCGGCAACCCGTGATGCTCAATGGCCCGTCCGATATAGCCAGCCATGCGACGCGGCATAGGCGGAGTGGTGCTGTCCGTGGTTTGAAATTCAGTGTGTATGAGTGCTTCTTCATCGCCGATTCGCACGCGGATGAAGCTATCGGCCTGTCGTGCTTCAACGGTGTGTTGCTCCGTGTTGATGGTTTCAATGACCTCGATATCGTCTCGTGCAAGGGCGAAGCTGGCGAAGTGGTCGGGATAGTGTTGAATCAGGTATTTGGAGATGGTGTCAATGTCTGCCAAAAGCGATGCCCTGGATCTGAGGGTTGGGGTTTTTGGAACACACGCAACAGTCAGAATCCAAAGCAAATATCAGGCCAATGTCACAGCATCGCACGGCAAATTGTATGGATTATCCTGATTATGTTTTCAATATGCTGTATTGTGCCTTTGTTCACAACCTGAATTTAAATCCGCAGATGGACGCAGATGGGCACAGATGAAAGGCGAGAGGGTACACTTTGTGCCATGAATGGGCGGTCATGTGAAAGATATGTACGGCCTACTGTATCACTTTCATTGGTTTGTTTTGCAGATGATTTAGTATTTTTTTTACGCTACATTTGGGATCGGTCACATTAAAGGGAAAACAAGACAAAGACAATTCATCATCAAATTTGTAGCGCAATATTTCCCGAAACTGCTCAGTCTTCGGATAGACAAGCGCGACCTGCTTGCAGCGATACTTTTTCCCATAAGCAAACAACTGGTACATATCGGCCTGGCTGATGCCGTGTTTTGGGTCACTGCCTTCTCCGTTAATACGCTTCCACTTGGTATCCAAGATAAATTCTGGCTCCCTGCCAGACATCAGGCTGATATCCGGTTTCATTGCAAATGCGCGATAGCCCTGGCCATCCGTAACCAAATACTTTCGCGGCCCTTGTTCGCGTACGAAAAATTGCCGCTGATATCGGCGAAAACATGCCGCAACGAAATCCTCAAACACTTCCCACATCGGAAACAACAGCGTCTGATTGACATATTTGCCAGCAAACGTAGTCAGGCCGTGATTAAAAAGAAACAGCCCAACCCACTGCATCACCTCATCGTAATGCTGAATCGAACGATCTACCTGATGCCGATCCCAATCGCTTTTGGGGTGTTCCGACTGCGGAATATCGGAAAAGCTGATACGCAACTGATGGAGCAACTGCTGATTTCTCGGTTGTCGCACAGAACCCATCAGTTTGTGAATAGTGCTGTGAATCAGACGATTGGCCGGACGGTTGGCACTGAACTCGTCATAGCCGACGTAAAACCGCGCACGATTAGCTACATTTTCACGAATATGCTGCGGAAAAAGAATTCGCCCGCGTAGATAAGGCTGGTTGTCTTCCTGCGATTGATAGTGACGGGCGAGACCGCGTTGTGTCAGTAAAACGAGATTGTTCAGAAACAGGTGGACAAACACCTCCAGCATATTGAAACGCCTCACAGCGTTGATGTGACTCGCGTTAAACTGCGCCAACGATTTGAACCCGCGCCAATCCCGCAGCATAGTAAAAAAAATCCGTTTGGTTTTCTCTGTGTCTTCGCCTTCGGAAAAATCTACCTTCGGCAAAATTTCGAGCACGGTCCCTTTGTGCGTTTCAATAATACCGACATAATTTTGCGCGTATAGCCGACTGTTTTTCCACTCCAAAACAGGTCGGTAGTTGCCCTCCACATCTGTTCCATTTTCAAGAGCAAAATCCTTCAGGTCCCGCAATTCGTCTTGGCTAAGACCCTTTAGTTCTTCATGTTCCCTGATGGCGAGAGGTTCTTTGATAGCGGGCATAATCAGGCGTCCTATTCGGTCTCACCTTGTTCTTTGTAGATCGCTTGGTAACTTTCCGGTTTTTTCCATTCCCCTCTATCAAAGGACAGTAACTCATAGACTTCACGGTTGTCATCTACCGGGGATCCACGCAAATCTTCTGGAATATCGATTTCTTCAATAAAACCATTTTTGTTTAATACCAGATCAATCTTCTCCCAGTTATCGTAAAAGTATTCCTGCAACAACGGAATGATTTTGGTTTTGAAGGCTGCCTCGAGAGAATTCTTGCCCGTAACCCTCTTAACATCCATAAAATACGTGTGCCCAATCTGATGTTCGCGGTCAAGCAGGAAACGGATGCGTTTATTCATTGTTGCAAGTAATTCTTGGCAGTTCACTCCCTCAATATCCGTACTGATTTTGTGATGCTTTGCATCCGGCATCATCTCAATAAACTCAAATCGCCGCCGCAGGGCGGTATCCAACAGGGCAATGGAGCGATCAGCCGTATTCATCGTGCCGATGATGTAGAGGTTGTCCGGTATGCCGAAAGAGTCTTGTGAATAAGGCAGGGTAACGGTTGCTGCATCATTCCCTCCAATCCGCTTAGATGACTCAATTAGCGTGATTAACTCGCCGAAAATCTTGGCGATATTACCGCGATTGATTTCGTCAATAATCAGGACATAATTCTGCTTCTCTACTGGTATCGATTCTTCCTGCTGCCATTCCTCGTCGTGAAATTGTTTTATCATTTGGTACAATTGAAAGAGGTATCTGGCTCTTTCATGCTCAGTTTGTTTTGATCTTCTGGTAGGTCTAATGTCTGTTCTCGATTTAATCTTGCCCTCACAAAAAGCCTCGTAATCTCGCTTGATCACTTTCTCAGCAAGTCTCCCGTACCTATCAAGTTTAAAAGATTGGAATTTATCATCTTTTGACCAATTTATTTGTTTGATAATGGCACCGCTTCTGTGATCGGGAGGAAAGAGATTGATTTCCTCTCCTGATTCCAGCCTCTCTTCTATTGACTTGGCGAATGCCTCAAGCAATGCATCCATATCCCATGACTTGTTGTCTGTCTGCTCAGATTGCGTCCTGGTTTCATCGGCTCGATCTGCAATTTCCCTGAAAACACCCTCGTGTAGTTTATATTCAATATTCTTGCTCCCTTCATCTTCTTCGCTCCCTTTACCCGCCAAGACAGGCCTGATCCCTTCAATGAAATCCTCATAAGTAAAGTTCTGATGAAATGTCACCATTGCAATCTGACCGTCCTCCTTTAATTTATCAAATCGCTCCTTTATCTTTTTACGGATTTCTCTTTCAATATCACTTTGGTCATTCTCAAATTGCTCTTTTATCTCTTTACGAATTTCTTTTTCAAGATCCACTACAGACTTATCCTCGATAATCGCCACAGCGTGATTGACAGTGTTATAAGTTTTACCCGTACCTGGCGGACCATAAAGAATTTGGTTCAAAGTATCTGCTTTGGGTTGCGGATTGTTCTGATCAGGTTTAGACTCATTTTCGGACTTAGAATCTTGCCAAAGCTCCCGAAGAGGAGAGGCGTAAAAGTCCAAATCCCTGATGTCATGTTCTTTTTCTTGTTCACGCCGTATATTGAGAAGTTCCTGGTCTATTTCCAATGCTGATAGTTTATTGACCTCTGCATTGGTTTTCCCCGTAAATTCTCGGACTATATCCCTTCGCTTTGTTCTAGCAAATATGTGTTCAAAGTCGTCTGGAAAAAGTAAAAACATGATCATATTGCGGAATTGGCGCCGATCACATTCTGGAATCTGTTCAAGCCACTTGCCAAACTTCCAGCCTTCGGAGAGAAGCTCGCGGCGTTCTGAGTCAGCGAGACTCTTAAAGGCAATCATCATGTGGATAAAGAACCTCAAATCGTACCATCTGTGCGTGTTACCCTGCCCAGTGTCGCCTGCCCCAATAAGAACATCTTCTGCTACCCAATCAGAGTCTTCAGGAAAGGGTTCACCTGACCACTCCCAAACAAGCCTAATATTCCCAAGCTTTTTCGACTTAGTAATATTGTCTGGACATAAGTGCATAAACCACAACATCTCTGCAGCCAGTTGTTTGACCTCAGATTTCGCTGGATCAAGTTGCCTTTTTAGTTTATCAAAGAAGTCACCATCACCCTCGTCAGGCTGATCAATAAAGTGCTGCTTTAAGTCTTGAAGATACGACAATGTCCACACTGGTTTCTGTGCAAATACTGCCCCATCTGACAGCAAGTTAACCTCTTTCCAAAGTTGACCGACATCCAGCATCCGTTCGAGACTCCTATGAGCATGATAACGACTCATTTAATACCTCATTGTGATATAGTGATCAGAAGAAGCGGTAAACTGGATCGCGGCTAAAATCATGCCGCGATGACAGACGGGACGGCACGGGAGCCTGTCCCATAGTGCCTTTATACGGGAACCGTCCCTTACAAGACTATAGCCTGCCCCTGCGTGGTTTAAGCAGGGGCCGCGATGACACCTCTCTATTCACCGACCTTCGCGCCCGCTTCTGTAAGAACGCGAACAACCTCGCGGAGCTTATCCTTGTTCTTAATCGTCGAGCGCAACGCATTCATAAGCGGTGTTTGCCCCTTATCATCTCGCAAATCGACTTCTGCGCCGTGTTCGAGTAATAGAGAAACAATATCCACAAACCCCGCTCTTGCTGCACAGTGCAACGCAGTCTGGCCCTTGTAATTGCGCGCATTCACATCTGCACCGCGCGAGATCAAATCCCGGACGCGATCAACATTGCCGCCGCGATCCCCGCGGGCCTGAAAAACAATCGGCGGCCAGCCATCCTCTGCGCGATTTGGATCGCAATCCACCCCGTGGCTTGAAAGCAAGGCAATAATATCGGGATTGGTAAGACCAGAACGCGGCAGTTCAGCCGTCACCGGATCGAGACCCGCGTTGAGCAACACCTTCAAAATATCTGCCCGATCGCGCCAGATACAGAACCGCACCAGCCAATCGCCACAGAGCCGCGGATCTGCACCCCACTCAAGCAACAAACAAACAATATCCAGATAACCAGCACCAACCGCGTAGTGCAACACCGTAGCGCGAATATCCGTATCGTGCTGCACCCGCTCCACAGTGGCGAGACCCGGATCGCGGCGCAGGCACTCGGCAACTGCATCCCCATCGCCCAGATACGCAAACGTATAGATATCGGTACTCGCCCCTCTCGCCCATAACACATCGGCAACCGCGTCGTGCTTCTTAAACCGCGCCGCGCAATAAGGCGAAATATCCACCAGCAACGGCGTAAAATGACAGCCCCATGCATGGATGTCTGCACCCTGGTCGAGCAACCATTCAACCATCGCCAACCGCCCCCGGTACGCCGCTTCCCAGAGCATCGTCCGCCCGTGCGACCCAACGCGCAACAACCAGTCTGGCCTCTCCGCCAGCACCAACTGCACAGTCTCCAAATCGCCGCGACCAGCAGCCGCAACCCCGATCTTCAAAAAATCACTAACCTTACCCGTAAGCAACGACATCTAAAGCTCCAAAACCGTATCCACATGCGCGCGGTAAATCCACGCCGTATCGTGTGCATCGAGAAAATTTGCGTCAAAACCGCCAAAGTAGAGAAATTGACCCGCATCCTCTGAAAAAGGCGACAACGCAATCGCGCGGATCGCCACCAGAAACGGATCACCGGGTTTCCATCGTCCATTCACCTCCTTGACCCGATAGCTCAAATCGGGATATCGGATCAAATAAGCCGCGCCCGGATACCACTCCCCAAAAGTCTGTCCGCCATTCACCTTTGACTGAACGCCCATCATATAGACGGTCTGTCCCGTCGCAGGATCGGTAACAGGCACCATATCGCTGTACGCCGCAATAATACTTCTGCCTCTAATAGAACGCCGCCATGCCTTATTGAGCAACGCATCGATCCTCAGCTCAACAGTCGCTGCATAATCCGCCTCTGGATCCATGCGAATAATGCGATTTGTGTGAGAAAACAAAAGAGACGCACCTCCCCCTGCTGGAGAGGGAATCGCCGTCAAACCGCGGATACCAGCCTGTTCAAAACTATACGGCGTATCATCCGTGTACACCTCTTCCCAAACAGGCGCCTGCCCATCCACGCGGCGATAAACCGACGTCCCAATCGAAGCGTACAAAACGCCATTTGCCTCTGCAAAAGACATAGGACGTGCCTCAATCGGCCCAAACTCGGACGCCTCATCCCATCGAATCTTCCCCAACTGAGCCGGATCATAAACCCCTGAATAAATCCCCAACTGCCCCGCAGAAACAAAAATGCGATCCACCCCCGTCACGCCATCGCGATGAACAAAAAATGCGCGCACCATGCGCCGATATCCCCTGCCGGACTGAAGCGTAGTCCTCACCCACGAACCACTATCATCGTCTCGCGTAAAAATATTCGACTCACCCATCCCGCGAACGCCCCTGCGCCGGTCAGAACCAGCCAGCAAAAGATGTACTTTCTCGGACAGGGAATTGCCCGAATCATCCGTCTCAAAAACCACCGACTTCAGCGCAGTAACCCGAAGATGTGACGCCCCCAAACTGTGGTCTATACGCCACGCATCACCCGGTGAATCAATCGCCAGAACCTGCGCCCAGGGTATCGCGGTATAAGGATGATCCATCCAATAGCCATTTCCGGCATAAAGCCGACCCTTATGCGCCTCGATATGCACAATCTCCGTACCCCTCGCAAGCGGATCTGCGGAACCAATGCGACCTGCCAGAAAATTACACATCCAGGATTGCGTATCGCTATTCATCACTCGCCTCTCATTCCTATTCGTCTGCTGTGCAAGCGCGCCCTGAGGCACAATTCCATCCAACAAAGCCATACCCGCCGCAAAATGCGTTGCACTAACCAAAAATCTGCGGCGATCCATGTAACCGCGAAGATACGCATCGCCAGATTCTATGTAATGTCTTATTGGCATGCGTGTTATTTTTTCAATCGAGACGCAAGCGATAGTGTCTGGGGCCAATTTTTTCTAATCGACCGTCTTCCAACCACTGCGCCCGACGTTTCAACGCCAACTGAATCAAACCCCGACGTGCCTCCGCATCGCGAGGACGACGACGGGGCAGGCGCTGGCGTCGCTGCGTGCGTTGCTCGAGTTGATAGCGTCGCGCACGCGGTCGTATCTCTCGAACGTGTTGATCAAAATTTACAGTTCTCAACCTCTGTCCTCCTCTGCCTGGCTTCTAAATGCAATCAATGCCTCTATCACGCCTTCAGCTTGCGCGCGGGTTTTGAGATATGTCCAATCAATATCTTGATAGTATAATGCCATGAGTTCCTGCGCCCAATTTCCATCATCGGTTGAATCCCAGTGGACATAAGCATCCAGCCGATCAATGATGAGATCTTCCACCCCGATAATATAAACAGTCAAATCCTCAATCTCGACCTGTGTCACCCTATCTTCAGATCCCGCCAGGACATCATCGGGAATCTCAATCGCAATATCCAGCCCCACATGATGCCAATGTCTGCCCGTCTGATCAAACCCCCAGCTTTCCAACAAATTGCCAATTTCAGCTCGCCTTGAACTCACGAGATCGACATCCACAGTGGCATAAGCACCAAGCGTATAGAACTCCAGGGCATTGCCACCAACAATGACATAAGGCAACTTTTTTGCTTGCGGCAGTGCTGCGGCCACAAGCGCGCAAACATAGAGCCGACGGCGCAATGGATCGGCAATTGTCTTCGCATAATCGAGTTTTGCACACCATTTTGTTTCTGACATGTTGTTCTTTCGTCTCTGCGGTCACTTCACCGGTATGGGATTAATAGAAAGGGACAGCGCACGGTCACGCTCACTGTGATAAACAGCCTGAGATAAAAAACCGCGTGCGTACAAATCGGACAAAAGCGCATCGCGTCGTTTCAGAGCCTCAATCGGATCATTCATCGGAACATCCGCACCCTGCGCGAGATCGCACAGCAGCAAAACCTCGCCAGCCGTGAGCTTTGAATGGTGAATATCAAAATGATATAGAGAAGCCCGCTCAATACCGCGCACGGGACCAAACTGCGCGTAATGCAAAAATGCGGCAACGCGCTTCTCCTGTGATGTGTACGCGAGAAAAAGTGCAAAAACCAAACGGCGAATCGGCTGGTCGGACACGAGGGCTTCGGAAAGGATCCACTCCATATCTGATGCATCCGACCGCGAGTGATAAGCCGCAATTAAATCGGGTATATCGGCGGCATAATGCGAAGTTGGCGGCACATTGAGAGAGCGGTGAAAATCATCCCGGTAATCCAGAAAAACTACAAAAACGCAAATCACCAGAGCGATTGCAGCAATTAGGAAAAAAATATATCGCGCCTTGAAAGTCACACATCCTCCACTCACAGGGTATATTCAGTCTGTGTAATATTCATACCCGAAATCTCGTACACGCGAAAGGGATGGGGTGGCTCTCGAAACGCACGCGCCGTCGCAAAACAAACATGACCTTCCGCCATGAGATCCTCTCCCTCGTGATAATGCCCACTAAGCACGATCTTGTGGCGCGAATCTGCGAGCAGTGCAGCTTTCAACTCTGCCGCATCGCCATAATTAAATGGATATCCTCCGCTATGCTCGGGAAATATCATATAGTGTTGCAAATGAATCTGAGGACGCGGATCGCCATCTGACACCACAGATTGAAACCGCGCGCGTTCCGCCCCAACGCGCTGCGGGACATTGTGATCCCCTTCCTCATCGAAAAAAGTAATCACGCGAAAACCCTGCACATCAAAATCAAAAGGTTGATCACAAAAAACGCGGCGAAAAGACACGGGATGATCGTGATTGCCAGGCACATACGCAACAGGACAGGAAAGACTATCGAAACATTCGCGCACGAGATGGAGATCTTTTTCCCCCAGTGCAATCGTATCGGGATCGTCTAATACATCGAGCGGATAATCGACCAGATCACCCGTCACAGCGACCAAATCGGGAGAATGCGCGGCAATATGACGCGCACCTTCGGATATAAGATCAGGCCCGCACTTAATATTATCGCCTTCGATATGGTGGCGAAGATGGAAGTCGGAAATATGTGCAATTTTCATTGAGTAATCCTCCGTTATCAGTTACCAATTCCAAGATACACAGAACGGGGAATGCGGTAAAGGCTTGTTTCAGCTTTTACTTCACACTTCTCACTTCTCACTTTCCCACTGGATTTGCCCGTCATGTTTGCCTATATTCCCAGCGTTTCCAAAACCCCAAACTTTTTCAGGAGGTCATAATGCTCGATGTTGGCGATATCGCGCCTGATTTTCTGGTCAAAGACCACACAGGCAGTGAAGTAAAACTCAGTGATTATCGCGGAAAAACCGTCGTACTCTGGTTTTATCCCAGAGCAAGCACCGGCGGCTGAACGGCTGAAGGTATGGGATTCCAGGAGCGAATCCAGGACTATACAGATAGAAATGTGCAAATTCTGGGCGTCAGCACAGACAGTGTAGAAGCCAATGCCAAATTTGCAAAAACACAGGAATTTGAATATCCCTTATTGTGCGACACAGAACGCGAAATCTGTCTATCTTACGGGGCTTGTCAATCGGCATCGGACCGCGCTGCCAAACGCATGACATACCTCATTGCACCCGATGGGACAATCGCACAAATTCATACCAATGTGGATGCGCGAAAACATCCCGAGGCATTGTTGCCCACAATATAGGGATGCATCGACTGGCGGCAGACGGATTGTATCGTCTGCCGTTTTACTTGATGTACACAAATTGTGTATGAACACCTTGCCCAAAGAAAATGAAATAACTTTGTTCCGCTACAGAAATCGGCTCATGGCGGGCGTGTGTGTCAACATCTCCCATACCAGAGCCAGATTTGCGGTATCGGCGCGTACATCTCACAATGTACCCATAGAAAATATTCTCCAGGCAACCGGACATATCGGAAATGACAAAACCGCTGGCACAGCGTGGCTCAATCGGGCAAAAGCCACAAGCACCGACATTGACCTTTGCGACCTGTGGGAACTCGTCGTAGAAGAAGATGAAATCTGGGATCTGAACGAACTGACCGAACTGCATTACAATCACATGCCGACATCGGAACAAATGTCGGCATTTTTAGTCGCATTGGAAACGAGTGCCTACTTCGATGTCGAAGGACGGAGATTTCGCGCACTTGATCGGACAGAAGTCAGCCACAGATTGGAAATAGTCGCTCGCGACAAAGAACGAGAAGCGGAACGAGAGGCATTTTTGAAATGGCTTCAGTTTCAGGGCACCGGCAAAGACGACTGGATCGAACGGATAAAAGACGTCGCACTACACGGCGAACAGAGCAAATATGCACACTGGCTGGAACGCATGGCCAGCGAGACCATCTCTGCGCGCAAAGCTTTTGATCGCTTAGTCGCCGAAGGTGTATGGGATCGGCATGCCTTTGTCGAATTGATGCGCGAAGATGTACCTCTGGACTTTCCCGACATATTAATCAAAGAAGCGGACGCGATTCAAGCCATGTATAAATCGCTATTTGCAAATCGCCAGGACCTGACGCATATAGATGCCGTGACCATTGACGACGCATCGACAACAGATATGGACGATGCGATATCAGTTCAATTTCGGGAAGACGGCAGCTATCAAATTGGCGTGCATATTACCGATGTCTCCTCGTTGATCCCCGCGCACTCAGCCCTCGATGAAGAAGCCAGAAACCGCGGCGCAAGCCTCTACTTTCCAGAGACAAAATACCCCATGTTGCCGCCCGTTCTATCGGAAAATCTGGGCAGTCTCATCCCCCGTGAAAATCGATTGGCCGTCAGCCTATTGTGGGATGTGGGGCCAGATGGCACGATGGGAACCCCGACCTGGACACTTTCCGTCATCCAGTGTCGCGAAAAACTGAGTTATGATGAAGCAGACGCAATACTCGACAATGCGACGCACCCCAGACACGCGATATTATCAGCCCTATTTGACGCGGCAGAATCGCTTTTGATACAGCGCGTCGAAGCCGGTGCTGTAGCGGTTGATCAAGTTGACCGCCGCGTGAATATCTCGGCTGATGGAACCGTGAATATCAAAATAAAAAAACGCGACTCCAGGGCTGATTTGCTGGTCAGCGAACTGATGGTCAAAGCCAATGTCGAAGCCGCCAAATTGTGTGTTGAACAAAACGCACCCGCGATCTTTCGCGTACAAGACGCGCCCGACCTCTCCGATTTAGAACCCACGGATAGCGAGCAAGTACACCGCTATCAGACACTGACGCGCATGCGTGCAGCTGCAATCTCACTACAACCCGGTCTGCACGGTGGCCTGGGGGTAGAACCCTATTGCCAGACCACATCTCCCCTGAGGCGATTCATAGATCTGGTATCACAGCGACAACTCGTCGCCATCATCGACAACAAAGCCTTGCCCTATTCTATAGATGACCTGACGACACTTTGTCCCTACCTCGAAGAACGCCTCCGCCTGATCAACCGCCTGGAACAGCGCAGAGAGCGATACTGGATATTTCACCATCTCGCGCAATACAGAGGACAGGTATTTGACGCACTCGTGTTAAATACATGGGACCACCGCGCCCGGATCGAAATCCCGGACTATGCCCTGCAAGTTGACATGCGTCTATCGGGACAAATCCGCGTGGGTGAACGCATAAGCGTACGCCTGACGCGGATAGATCCCTGGGCAGATGATATTCAATTTGTCATGGAGTGAGAGGGCCTCACACGAGCGGGGTACAACTGCGATAGCAGTTCAAGACACGAAGACACACAAAGATAGAAAAAGGATACAACAGTATGATGCATGTGTGGTATCTGTTTTGTTTTTTGTTTTTCTCTCTTACCCCACACCTTTGGGCAGATGTGCCCAACGGGGGATTTGAACAAATCACAGCATCGCAGATACCTGTAAATTGGTCTCCCGTACCCGATTCTACGCGGATCATGGTCGAACGCGAACGCGCCCACAGCGGCAAAACCTCAGTCCTTCTGCTGGGCGGACCGCGGGGAGAACCCACCGCACTGATCAGCGATCCCGTCAGTATTCAGCCAGGAGCCGTTTATGTCTTAACCGGATGGGCGCGTGCCGACAGCGCAAAGGCCTATGCACGCATCCGATGGTTGTCAGAAGATCAGACTCCGGTGGGTGAAAGCGGGACAACAACAGAAGTAACAAGCGCGTCGTGGACAGAATGGGCCGAGACTTTTGTGGTACCCACGAAAGCCATATTTGGGCGTGTAATTTGTCTTATCGACGGAAAAGAAGCAGCTTTTGACGACGTGCGTCTGCACAAAATTGCACCGCGAATGCCTCTCGGTCTTCAATTAAAAGCAACGGATTTTCCCACACAGGGCGCGCGCGCCGCAAACGTGCGCGTGACAATACAAGACAGCGTTGTCGCGCTACCCCACCAGGTCACGCAACAGGACAGTGTGGTCTCTCATGATGGAGCCGTGGTTATTTTTGAAGCGAGTCGCGGGCAAATAACCCCCTGGGCAACAATCAAAAATGGCACAGCGACAGCCACATTGCGCGACGCCGAAGAAAACGCGGGCGGCGTCTATGTGCGGGCGCGGTTGGCCCACCTCAGTGCCCGGGCCTATGCAGGCGACAAAAAAGCGACCCGATTGCGCGGTCGTCTTTTCAATACCGAAACCGGGCACCCCCTATTGGGCCGGATAATCGTCGCCGATTCTCTGGGTAATATTTTACAGACGGGATTTGCAGAACGCGGCTTTGTTGCCGACAGTGCATTTGCAATTGATGTACCACCCCAAACAATCACCATATCCGCAACGCGCGGTTTCGCGCACCTGCCGCCAGAGCCTCAGGTCTTGCACCTCGTACCCGGTCGTGAACACATGGTAGAACTGCCCTTCAAACCATGGGGAGACCTCCATGCGCGCGGATGGGTGGCAGGTGATCTTCTCAATAGCAATGATGCGCGAGCACGCGGACTGGATTGGGCAGCTTTGCCAGTGAATGGAAATGGAAATTCGATACTGACGCTACCCGGCAAAAATGTTGAAACCCGCGGGGGAAAACAATGGGTGTTGGGCACCACCGGGCTATTTACCCCCGAAAAAGCCGGATTTGAGGTACATGCCCAGGCGCGTTTAGACCGCGGTATTACTGGCTATACAGATATTCGGGGCACATCGTTATTCGATATTCTCGCTGGACCGGCTTTTGACGCACTCAATGTCGCACATCCCGATACGCGAGCAATCTGGTTTGCACTGCTCAATCGGGGGTATCGCATTGCGGGTACTGCTTTTTCCGACGAACATTTTCGCACATACACACAGGTACCCGGCGACCTGACCGCCGATAGACTGATGCGCGCAATAGCCAACGGCCAAAATATGATAACCAACGGGCCTCTGATCTCATTATCCATCTTTGCAGCCGGACCCGGCAACCAATTGCCAGCAGGCCACAAAAGACGGGCAACAATTCACGCCTGGGCAGCCGCAAAATCCGATGCGTATTTGACGCGCATTGAACTCATTCGCAATGCACGGGTAATCCAGAGTTGGGATTTGAAAGAACAACCCCGGAAATATCGGATATCAACAGCACTCGAAGATACTGTCAACTGCTGGTACCTCGCCCGGTGTTACGGTGCAGACACATCGCGCGTGGCATTGACGAATCCAATCTACTTCGAAACAAAAAATTTCGCGCCTCTCCAACCTGTTCGGGCTATTGTACAGGGCAAAATTGAAATGGCTGACAATTCTCCCGTACCCCAGGCCGTTATTCGAGCGGTTGATCCCATTGGCAGAACAGTCTTAGAGACAGTAGCCCGGCACGGAACATTTCAAATTTGGGTACCTGCGACCAGCCAGATTCGCGTAGAAGCAAAAGGCTACGAAACGCCACCGCAACGCATCTTTGACCATCGAGATATTCAGCGCCTATTGCAAACACCTGTCAACCCGTCTGAACTAAACGCCCTGGATACGCTGACAGAACAATTACAAGCCATTGACATGGTGTTTGTTCTCAAACGATCACGATAATTTGACCACCGTATTATATTTATACTGTAGAAATATATACATTTTCATTTTCATACCAGGAGAATAAAATGAATAAAATTCTGGTGGTTGAAGACGAACCTGATATTTTGGAAATGGTGCGCTACAACCTCGATCAAGCTGGGTTAGATGTGGAAACAGCAGAAGATGCCGAGTGTGCCCTCCAGAGCGTTCAGGAGGTTCTGCCAGATTTGATCGTACTGGATCTGATGCTGCCGGGCATTGACGGCCTGGATATGTGCAGGCAACTAAAACAAGATGCTCGAACCCGTCACATACCCATCTTAATGTTGACCGCGCGCAAAGAGGAAGTAGATCGCATTGTGGGATTGGAGTTGGGAGCCGATGACTACGTTGTCAAACCCTTTTCCCCACGCGAACTCGTCTTGAGGGCGCAGGCGATTCTGCGGCGCAGTCAGAGCAGCTTGCAATCGACCACAGATACCTGGTTACATACGGGACCGATATCTATCGATAAAGCCGCACACCAGGCCCTGTTAAACGGTGACCCATTGGAATTGACAGGCACAGAATTTAAGCTGCTCATAACCCTGATCGAACGCCGCGGACGCGTGCAAACACGCGACGATTTACTCGATACAGTATGGGGTTATGAATACAGTGGTTATGGGCGCACGGTCGATACGCACATCAGGCGATTGCGCGAGAAACTCGGCGAAGCAAGCGAATGGATCGAAACCGTGCGAGGCGTGGGTTATCGCTTCCGCCGAGAGAGAGCATAGAATGCGTTTGCACTGGAAATGGATGCTCGCCTGCCTTTCTGTACTGGTACTGGTACTGGCATCTGCACATCTGTATCTGGATCACGTCATACGCGACTTTTGGGTTCATCATCTCGAACAGAGACTTTTGCGCGAGGTGCGTTTTGCCCGCGTGCATATCAGCGAGGTGGCAAATACCGATGAGGGACTCGTCCCGCTTGTCAACGAAGTGGGCGTGCGTTTGGGCGTGCGTGCAACGCTAATCGACGGTCAAGGGCGCGTATTAGCCGATTCGGAAACCGACCCATCTGATCTGAGTACTCTGGAAAATCACGCCGATCATCCAGAAATCAGCACAGCACTTCAACAGGGGCGGGGAAGTAGCTTGCGTTATAGCAAGACACAGGATATCGAAATATTATATGTCGCAACTGCAGTACCGGAAATTGGCGATGGAAATTTTGTCCTGCGATTGGCCCTGCCCTTACGCGGCGATATAGGGCATATAGAACAACTGATTGCACCGGCGATATGGATGGCATCGATACTGGGATTATGCCTCGCCTTGTTATTGGCTTATGCCACCTCGCGATATATCTCGCGCCCGATTTTAGATGCCATTTGGTTCGTCAAAAACATTGCTTCGGGAAGATTAAAACACCCCACACTCCGCGTTAGTTCCACACGAGAATTGCGCGAATTGGGCACAGCATTAGACGACATGCGCCAGCAGGTCCAGGCGCAAATTGGGCAAATCACACTTGAAAAATCGCGTTTAGAAGCCGTCTTGCCGAGCATTACAGAAGCAATTCTGGTCACGGACCAGAGTGGTCGTATTTTGATGGGAAATCGAACATTTGAGAAGCTATTTGGTGTATCTGACGCCATTGAAGGGCGCATGCCCATTGAGTTTGTGCGCCATCGGGATGTGCAAGATGCGATTGAGCAAACCCTATCAACCGGACAAGTGGCGTTTTTAGATCTCACCCGCTCAGATGGTCGAGAACGCCATTTCGATGTGCAGATTGCACCTATTTTGCAAGACGATCATATCGCGGGTTCTGTAACTATATTTTACGACATCACTGAACTGCGCCGACTGGAGCGCATTCGCAAAGATTTTGTCGCCAATGTGTCCCATGAATTGCGCACCCCGCTTACGACCATTAAGGGATGTGCAGCCACGCTGGCAGACGGTGCCTTAGACAACAAAGAAGCCGCACAGCGATTCGTGCAAATGATTAACACCCATGCGGATCGCCTGCACAATCTGATAGAAGATATTCTGGATCTGTCGCGTATAGAATCGGGTGCTCTGCCCCTTGAGACCGGCGTATATCCCGTACATGAGATAGTCGATTCCGTCGTTGGACAGATACGTCCACAGGCAAAAGAAAAAACCCTTGCCATCGAGATAGATACAAAAGAAAATGTACAGGTGCAATGCGATCGCAAGCTCATTGAACAGGCATTGCTCAATCTGCTCGACAACGCGGTAAAATACACGCCCGAAGGGGGTAAAATCTGGATTCAGACGCGGGATTTCAAGCATGTGGAAAATGTAGATGAAGACCGTCGCAATAGACATGGTGAAAATGCGACGCAGACCCGCAAGCGTCGCATTGCACTTGAAGTAAAGGACACGGGTATTGGGGTACCACTTTCAGATATGGACCGCATTTTTGAGCGATTTTATCGAGTCGATAAAGGGCGGTCGCGGGCAATGGGAGGGACGGGCCTGGGCTTATCAATTGTTCGGCACATCATGGATGCACACGGCGAGCGGGTCTATGTCGAGAGTGAACAGGGCAAGGGATCGACATTTGGACTGACATTGCCAGGGGAATAAAAAAGGGGTCGCGTTATTTAACGCGACCCCTTAAATCTATTGGTCGGGGCGAGAGGATTTGAACCTCCGGCCTCCTGCTCCCGAAGCAGGCGCTCTACCGGGCTGAGCCACGCCCCGTTTGCTATTTGTCTAAAAAAATACCACAATTTCATTCTCAGGCAAGAAAAAGATTCACGCCGTCTGAAATGCCGCAACAGCCTCATCTACGGAATTGTGCAGATCGAAAATTTTAATCAACTGCGTCTGCACAAAAACACTGATCACATGATCGTGGGCATTGGCGAGCTTCAAATCGCCGTTGGCCTTGCGCAAACGCTGCAAAAGCGCGGTCAAAACCCCAAATGCCATGCTGTTTAACCACCGCACCTGCCCCAAATCCAAAACCACTTTCATCCCATTATTCTCTTCGAGAAATTCAGTTACATAATCGGCCAACGCCGACATCTCGCGGTCTGTCACCTGACCGTCGAGCTTTATAATGCGAATATTCCCCTGCATAGTTTCTTCAAAAGCCATCCTGTTTTCCTTCCTATTTGTGAACCAAATCTCCCTGCACCTCGAGCGCGGCTGCAAGAGATTCCACATGCGCTCTCAAATCTGCTACAAAGCGCTCAGCACCTGACCAATTTTCATCCTTTGCTAACTCTTCAATTCTCGCGGCAACCTCCCTCACATTATCCGCGTAAAACAATTCGGCATTCTCTCTCAATTCACGCGCTCCCTGGCGAAGCGTTCCTGTGTCGTCAAGCAGGCTTAACAAATCGCCCCTCGTTTCTAAAAACATCTCGGATAGCCGCACGAGAAGCGCCTCATCCCCGCCAACATGTTGCAATGATGCCTCCCAATCGAGTGCCTGCTGCCCGGCGGGACCCGTCGCTTCTATCGCATCGTAAAGGAGGCGAGATCGAAGCGGTTTGGCGACAAATCCATCCATGCCGGCTGCTATGCAAAGCTCGCGGTCGCCCTTCATCACATCGGCTGTCATCGCAACAATTCGAATATGCCCACCCAATTCCTTTTCGCGCTTGCGAATTTCTTTGGTGGCTTCAAGCCCATCCATTTCGGGCATTTGTACATCCATCAACACCAGATCAAAGGTATCGTCTTTGTCAAGTGCTTCCAGAGTCTCCACACCATTATTTGCCACAACGACTGTGTGACCGCGCTGGTGCAACATATCAATGGCGACGCGCTGGTTGACCAGACCGTCTTCGGCCAATAAAATGCGCAGAGATTTCCGCGCCTTATCGGTTACAATATCGCCCACCCCCAAAGCATCTGGCGCAGATTCCTCAAATATACCAGCGATCAAATTAAAAAGATCGGATTGCTTGATGGGTTTGGATAAGTGCCCGGCCAGCATTTCGCTGGTAGAAGCCATATCCGGACGACCAGCAGAAGTCAACACCACCACGCGCGTGTATTTCAGCGTTGCGTCAGCGGCAATCTGCCTTGCGAGCGCGTAACCGTTCATAACGGGCATTTCCGCGTCGAGCAGAACCAGTGGATATGGACTACCTGCCTGTTGTGCGCGCAGCAACTCTTCCAATGCAATCTGACCATTCTCAGCCAGAGCGGGTTTCAAGCCATGGCAGGACAACATCTCTTCAAAAATCACCCGATTGGTATTGTTATCATCAACGACCAATACGGGCATACCGTGCAAAGTATCGGGCAAAACATCCCGGTACGACACACCGGTGGTCCGACGCGAAAAACTGGCTTCAAAAAAGAAAATACTGCCCTTATCCGGCTCGCTTTTCACATCGAGTTTTCCACCCATCAACTCGACCAATTGGGCAGAAATAGTCAAACCAAGCCCCGTGCCACCATACTGCCGCGTCGTTGAACTGTCAGCCTGATCAAACGCGCTGAATATCTGTTGTTGTACCTGCACTGGAATACCGATACCTGTATCGCGCACCTCAAATCGCAGTTTTGCGTCCTCCTCGCGCACCTCTACCAGATCAACATCGATATCCACAGTCCCATGATCTGTAAACTTGATGGCATTGCCCACCAGATTGACGACGACTTGTCTCAGGCGAATGGGATCGCCTATCAGGTCGTCGGGAACCTCTGGCGCAATCCGATAGGTCAACTCAAGCCCCTTTTCACTCGCTCGAACAGCCAGTGTTTGTAACGTATCGCCAAGCGTATCTCTCAGCGCAAACGGAATGCTTTCCAATTCGAGCTTGCCTGCCTCCACCTTGGACAGATCGAGAATATCGTTGAGCAATACGAGCAACGTATCCGCCGAATTATAAGCGAGATCGGCGTATTCTTTTTGCCGCTCAGTCAACTCGGTATTGCCCAGCAATTCGATCATCCCCATAATGCCGTTCATCGGCGTGCGAATCTCGTGGCTCATATTGGCCAAAAATTGGCTCTTGGCCTGATTTGCTGCTTCGGCTGCTATACGGGCATTTTCAAGTTCTTTGTTCTGCGCTTCGAGGCGCTCGAGGTCGTCTAAACGGGTAACGCCTATTGAGACCTGTTCTGCAATACTCTCCAAAAACAAAACCTCGGCCTCTGAAAAAGCAGAAACCTCATCACTCATCAAAGCCATTGTACCCCGCACATGGGGAATATCGAGAATACACCGCACCTCAACCCCATATCTCGCAGCTATGGCCTTGAATCCCACCTGTGACAACCCCCCCATATCTTCTACGAGATTCTCGCGATAAATTGTTTTCTGCTGTTGCCACATCCGATATACATTCGGCACCTGGCGCACCATGCAATTGATCTGCCCCGAAGGCATCACCTCGTACGTTTCAAAAGTACGCGTTTTGGGATCGAGCAAACGATGTACGGCAATGGCGACAACGGATACATCGAGCGCCAGCAACTGTTCTCTACACACGCGAACAACCACCTCGAGATGCTCTGGTCGCGTCATCTGTTGCACGGCGTGACTGACCTGTATAAGCGCGTTCTGAAAAGCCACCTGCTCGCCGAGCGCACCTTCTGCCCGCTTTTGTCGGGTAATATCGGCCAGCGCGCCAATCATGCGAACCGGCACTTCTTCACCCGCATCAAAAAATACTTTGGCTTTGCTGCTGACCCATCTCACCTCGTCATTGGCGTGCACAATTCGGTATTCAGTATCATAAGGAGCGCGTCCTTCAAGGGCTTGCCTGACCTCCCTCTGTGCGCGATCGCGATCATCCGGATAAACACACGCCAACCACTCGGCCTCAGAGACCATTGTATCTCGTGGGGGAAAACCAAAAAGTTCGAAATACCGGTCTGTACACACGGCACTATCGTTCTGTATATCCCAATCAAACAGACCAATCCCACCGGCATTGAGCGCGTGCGTTAGACGCTCTTCACTCCGCTGCAATGCGTCTAACGCATCCCGAATCTGTTGAAAACCACCAGTAGAATCAATCGTATGTGTATCGCGTTTACCCATGGTAAAATTTTATTCACCCTCTGTTCCCCGGGGCGTTACCTGTTCTACCGGGTCACCGCCCGGAATAGATTCAAAGAGAAAATTCATTTCTTTTAAACCGTAAATCACAATGACCAGGGCAATCACAATGGCAATGACAATAAACCCATTCCTCAAATTATTCCCTTCTTCAAAACGATGAAGAATGCTTTTGAATTTTTGTCTTTCTTCTTGCTCCTTGTGGATACGGTCCAAATCTTTGAGATCCATAAACTCCTCCTGATACTATCGGAATAGCGATTGTGGAGAACCATTTGCCATTAAGATTGCAAACACAAAAACAGAAGTCAATCAAAAATCTACTTCTCCCTGGTCGTCTGCCACCCCACAACCTCAAACAATTGTGGTTGACACAAACCGCCAATCTGTTGTACCTATTATGCGAATGATTTTTTGTGGTTTTCATCTGCGTTTATCTGCGTTCATCTGTGGATACATTCCTGGAGTCGGATTCGATGGCCCATCTCCCAACTTCTTGTGATGCGCTCATAATAGACCGCAACCCCATCCATCGCCATCTGCTCTACGCGCTACTCGAGCAAATGGGCTATCAGATCGCGGCAGTTCCCGAACTGCCCGAGCAAGCCATATCCTATCGGTTCGCGATGATGGACATAGATGAGTGTGAAAATATTGAACAACAAATTGCGCGGGCGCAACCGGGCATTCCCATTATTGGTCTCGTATCACACGAAAAACACGATCAACCCTGTCTCAACGCAGGTGCCACAGCAACGCTAATCCGCCCTATCCGCGCAGACCAGCTCGTTGCCATCCTGCAAAATCTGAATATACAGCCCGAAAACGTCCAAACACCTCCTATTGACATTGATCGTATCATGACACGGGTAGGTGGAAGAAGGCAAATTCTAAAAAAAATGGTTGATATCTTCACAGAAGAATTGCCCGACCAGATTGCCGCATTGCACCGTGCCATTGACCAACAATCGCCCGAAGACCTGCGCCAGGCAGCCCACGCGCTGAAAGGTTCCGTGGCCAATTTTGACGCCAAAGCAGCTTATGAAGCAGCTTTCGCACTCGAGCAAATGGGCAAATCGAACGACTTGAACCAGGCCCCCGCAACCTTCCAAACGCTCGAACGCGAATTATCTGCTGTCCAAAATGCACTCAAAGAGCTCACCTTATCCTTTTGAACCGAGCACCGAACATGTCCAAAATACTGATTGCTGAAGACGACGGCCCAACCAGAGTGCTGGTAGAAGCCATACTCGAAGACGCCGGGTACACAATAGAAACGGTTACCGATGGAACAAAAGCTTATGACCGAATCGCCACAACCCCATTCGACTTGCTCCTTACAGATATATGGATGCCCGGACTCAACGGTTTGGAATTGTTGTCCAAAATCCAGACCCTGCCCTCACCCCCGACAGTTATCGTCATGACCTCCGATGACACCTCAGACACCCTCCTCAAAGCAATCCGAGAACAGGCATACCACTATATCCCAAAACCCATAGATCCGCAGGAATTGACACGCCTCGTCCAGGATGGCCTCAGTGCAAGTCGCCAGGAAACATTTATCGAAGTGACATCGGCAACCCCAAACTGGGTTGAACTCCTGGTGCCCTGCGACCAAAAATCAGCGGGACGGATGCGCAATTTCGTGATGCAATTAGAAGCCGGTCTGCCCGAAGACCTCCGCGAGACCATCGCGATGTCATTCTACGAACTCCTCGCCAATGCCATTGAATGGGGCGGACAACTCGACCCGAGCAAAAAGGTTCGAATCGCGTTTCTCCGCTTTGAACGCATGCTCATGTTCCGCATCGCAGATCCCGGATCGGGTTTTGACATGGATGAACTCGAACATGCGGCCCTCAACAACCCCGACGATCCCATCGCCCACATGAGCGTCAGAGAAAACCGGGGATTGCGCCCGGGTGGGTTTGGCCTGCTAATGGTCAAAACCAGCGCAGACGAATTGATCTACAACGAAGCGCGCAACGAAGTGGCCTTTGTCAAATACCTCGCCCCCCCCAAAGACACCAACAGGTAACCACAAAAAGCAAAAGGGCTGCACACTCATTGCACAGACCTTTTGTCTTTTGTACTGAAAGAATCCGTCACACAATCATTTCTCTCCCACAACACCACAATAATCGACTGCAGCCAACGCGTACACCTGCGCTGCCCGCTCCAACCGATCCACCTCTACCCATTCTACATCCGCGTGTGCCGTCTCATTCGAGGGACCGTAATAAAAAGTCGGCACCCTCGTCCCGTGCACGTATAAATTGGCATCTCCCACAATCCGCATCCCCACCAGCTCCGCATCCTGGCCCGTCACCTGTGTATGCGCCCGGGCCACCGCCTGCACTGCCGCATCGTCGGCACGGGTATCAAAAGGCTCGCGCTCGTGCTCCATCTCGACCCGCAGACTCAACTTCCCGGCCTCGGCAAAAGGCCGCGCCAGATCTTCCAACTCCGCCAACACCTGTGGCGCAGTGCGCCCCGGCAGCCAGCGCCTGGTCCCGGTCAGAGTACAACACAGAGGCGTGCGATTAAAATAGTCGCCCCCGGTGACAATACCCAGATCAATTCGCTCTGCCCCGGCAAGAGCGTGTGCTGGCCCAGCATCGAGTTCAAGCTGATACTGGTGAATCCGCTCGATAAGCGCGCCCACAAAGCGGATCGGATTCTCTGCAAAAGGCACGTACTGCGTGTGCTTGCCGCCAGCATCCGATTCGAGCGTGATGGTAAAAACCATCGACCCCATGCTCATCACCCACAGCGCGTCGCGCCCCTCGACAATCAAAATTCGATCTCCGCCAATCCGGCCACTATTGCGATCGGCAATCAGCGCCCATGGCCCATCCTTTTGCGCCTCGACCTCCTCGTGCCCCACAACCGCCGTCAGCCACAAATCGCCCCGCAACGCCACACCACTTTCCATGAGTGCCTTAACCGCGCCCAGAGCCGCAGCCATACCCCCTTTCATATCGGTCGCTCCCCGCCCATACACGCGATTGCCCTCGCGGCGAGCGGGCGGACAATCCCCCACGGGAATCGTATCGAGATGCCCATTGAGCATCAGAGAGGGGCCATCCCCCTGCCCTGCTATACGCGCGTAGAGATTATTCCGCCCCGGAGTAACTTCCCGCACATCCACTTCCAGACCAATCCCGCGCATCATATCGCAATACGCGCGGCAGACTTCGGCTTCATCCATCGTAACGCTGTATATATCGACCAATTCCAGAGTCCGATCAGCCACCCACTCCCGGTCAATAGCCGCTATAAGTTCTTCTGTATGCATCACCTAATCATCTCGCCCCGGGAAAGTCAACTCGGCAACACCCGACTTGTCCAGATCGCCCTTGCCCTTCTCTTTCAAAAGCTCAAACTGGGCTTTTGTCGCCTCTGCCAACGGAAGATTGATACCAGCATCATAAGCGAGCGAAAGCGCAATCCCCGAATCTTTCGCCGCATGATCGGCGGAAAAATAACACTCGTGATCGCGGATGACCATATCTTCCCCATCGGTCTCCAACACGCGGGAATTTGCCCCCGTCTGTGAAAACACCTCCATGAGCATATTCAAATCCAAGCCGAGCGCGGCACCCAACCCCAGCCCCTCTGCCAGACCAGCGGTATTGATATTCATAACCATATTGACGAGTGCCTTGACCTGCGCGGCCTGCCCCGCTTCGCCGATATAGATCAAATTCGTACTCATAGACTCGAGAATCGGACTCGCCTGGTCAAAAACAGCGCGCTTACCGCCACACATCAAATAGAGCGTCCCCTCACGCGCCTGTGTAATACTACTGGCCATGCACCCCTCCAGACTATTTGCACCCGCCTGCTCTGCAAGACCCTCGACATCCACGTGAATCTGTGGCGTAATCGTCGCGCAATTGATAAAAACCTTGCCCTGAGCACCCTGCAGCAGACTATCGCCAGACTCGGCATAAATAGTCCCCATCGCAGCATCATCTGTCACAACCGTAATGATATAATCTGCAGCAGCCGTCACACCCGCGAGTTCCGTATGTGCCTCACAGCCCAACTCGCTGGCAAGATCCGATGCGACCTCTGCGCGAATATCGTACACCGCCTCAACCGAAAACCCCTCGTCATTGAGATGTCGCGCAATATTCGCGCCCATTCGACCAACGCCAACCACGCCAATTGTGTAATCTGAATTTGCCATATCTACCTCGATAGTTTAAGGATGAAAAAAATTCTCGTAATAATGTATTTTTCAAAACGCGGACCTGTCAAGAACTAACTACCTGCGCCCGGCCAAACGCTCGAGAACGAGCACCAGTCCCAGCCCCAAAAGCGCGAGTCCTATTGCCCCTATCACCTCGTCCGACCAAACCTCGGGCAACGCATTTACCTGAACCAGAGGCACCACCTCGCCGTGCCGATTGACCATCGTCTCCACCGTCTCTTTCCACGGCCAGATCTTCCTGAGCGACCCCAGCATCAACCCGGTCAACAGCGCAATCGTCAAATCGTGATAATGCCGAAAAAACCAGTTCAAAACGCGCGAAAACGCCATCAGCCCAACCACAGCACCCGCACCAAACAGTGCAATGGTAAACAGATCGCGCGTATTGACTGCGTTGAGAAGATACGGATATTGCCCCAGCAAAACCAGCACAAAGGACCCGGAAATACCGGGCAAAATCATCGCGCAAATCGCAACCAAAGCAGAACAAAAAATATACGGCGGACTATGCGGCATTTCGACCGGCACCAGCCCGACCAAAAAATACGCGCATAGCGTTGCCCCAACAGCGCCCAAAAACATTCTCAAATTCCACTTTGGGATACGCCGCCCCACCGTAAAAACAGACGCCAGCACCAGACCAAAGAAAAAGGACCACAGAAAAACAGGCTCATTGTCCAGCAAATAAGTAATCGCGCGCGACAGTGAAAAAATCGCAACGAGAATCCCCGCGACAAGCGCGCACAAAAAAGGCCATCGCACATAATTGACCAACGCTCTTATACGCAACCCCATCAGAAGCCGCGCAGATCGCGCATCAAAAGAACGGATCGAAAGAATCAACTCTTCATAAATCCCCGTAATCAGTGCCATAGTGCCCCCCGACACGCCGGGCACAACATCGGCAGCCCCCATGCACACACCCCTCAGCGCAATGCCGAAATAGCTTCTCAAAGACCGCTTTGGTCTGTGCGCCATCTCTTCCATTTCCATATACTCTCCCGGTTCATCTACGTTCATCTGCGTAAAACGCTCAAATTACTCGCGTTTTTTCTGCGGATCACACTTCAAAATATAGAACGAGAATTCACTACACACAACAGTTTGTCCTTGACAAGGCAATAATTCCCTTTTTATTGTTCGCGGCGGGATAATGACGGATTCTATTTGCATCGATGTTTTGACAGGAGATTTTTATGTGGCGCACATCTATAACACTCGTCTTTTGTGCCTTATTAATTGGTTGTGGCGACGACATCAAATACCAGGCAGAGCTTCGCGGAACCTGGCTGTTGGAGTCTCGCAAACCCGCGCAGGGTGAAATCATCCAGAGCCCGCAAATCAGCGGCCTCATCGAATGGTTTCCAACCACACCCACCCAGGCCAAGGTACATCTCTCAGTAACGGACGACAGACAGAGCATCAGAGTCATCGACCGTTTATACGATCTACAGGGCACGGCATTTACATATCAATCCAAACTCAGAATCGGCTCGGTAGAAACAGATAGCACAGATGCAGTTTATGACACAACATCCCAAAATGGCACGGGACAAATCTCCTCTGACGATGCGCGCGTCACACTCACCCACGACAACGGAACGAAATTTGAATTCATCGGCACACAACTCACCGTAACATATTCAAACGGTGTAGTCGATACGTGGACACTCAACAAAGATCAAAAAGGTGTTTTGGCAAAATAAAAAATCATTCTCAAAACGCGGTTCAGATCACCAGCGCCTCCCCAATCATTCGCGTGCTGGTCGATGAACCATATTCAAAAGGAGTAAAAAATGGCAGGAACAATCCCCCTCATCAGTTCAGGTGTAGCAGGACCAGCGGGCGTACTTCATCTTCCTCGCCTGTGGAGCAAAGTCCTGTTGGGCGCCACGGGCAACCTCGAAGAAGGATATGACCAGTGCGGCATGGGTTACGACCAGATGGTTCTCGATGGCCTGGGTCTCGACCGCGATGCCACCGTCGCCTATCTCACCGAAAATCTGCCCTCCTATCCGGAATTCGAAGCTTGGGTAATCGAACAGAGCGGCGGCAGCCTCGACAGCAATGCCGTTGCAGAACTCAACGCCGCAATTGAAGGTTACAACCACGCAGACGATGTCCGCGGGGCCATCCTCGGTGGTGCAGGCATTGACGACGACGGCACAATTCTCGACGCCGTCAACCTGAACAACCTCGATGACTGGACAGAATTTCACGCACAACTGACGGGATAGACACCCGTCCATCTCGCACAAAAAATCCCAGAATGGGAAAAACCATTCTGGGATTTTCTCTATACCGCTTTCAGGAGACCACCATGTTACGAGGTCTTCAATCCATAGATAATAACAATAAAATAGGCTGCGGGAGGGGAGGACCGGTCCCTAATTTTTCTGGCAAAAACCAGAGAAACATCCCGCAGCCGTTGAGTTTTTCTGAGTTTGTATTCACACATTTCCAAAATGGCAACTAATATTCTCAAGTTATTAGCTTGAGATACATCCCATCGCCGACATTTGACTTGCCAGAATCTGTCGGCGACTTCTTTATAATAATACAATTGTCACTACAATTTCAACATCAAAAAATTACGCGTACGTCTGATTTCTTACGCATACGTCCTCTTTTTTGCATTATATGCCTAATTACTTACGCGCATGTCCTTTTCGATAAGCACGAGGAGACATGCCATATAATCTCTTAAAAGCTTCGTTTAAACGCGACGATGAACGAAAACCACAGTGTGCTGCAATTTCAAAAATTGGCAATGGAGTTTCTTCAATCAATAATTTTGCCTTTTCAATTCTAACCTTCCTCAATGATTCACGGAAAGTCTTACCCAAATGTTTTTTGAACAATGCGTAACCATGCGACTTAGAAAATCGAAAATAGCGCATGACGTCTTCAAATTTTAGATCTGGATTGCTGTAACACTCCTCCAAAAATACTTCAAACCTGGTCTTCCACATATCTCGTGGAGGCATATATCTTTTGACCTGTGTCAAAAAAACATCTCTCTCTATTGGTTTGTCAAATACACTTGTAGCGCCAGCCTTGATCAGTTGTTCGCCCAATTCTGCAGATCGCAAACTTGTCATGATCAGCATAGCTGTCTGAATTTTTTCCTCCTTCACATGCTTCAATAGCGTTATACCATCTATACCCTCTACATGTAGCTCAACAACAGCAAGAGCAATCTCCTCTTTTTTCAAAATTTCAAGACCTTCTATCCCATATCCTGCCAGACATATTTCATAGGGTTCATCCCACAAGAATCCTGCAAGCTGTGAGATTACAAGCAGGTCATGATCTACAATCAGAATTTTCTGCTTTTCCATAATTCCTCCTGGAGAATTTGAGACCTATCCCTTCACGCTATTCAAGAGAGGCTTCTTGCCGCATAATATTTATGTGCAATATCCGTCTATATTTTGCCACCATATTATAATCCGTTTAACCAATAAAAAAAAGGGTTATGCAATAAATACATAACCCCTGTCTTATTATGGTCGGAGCGACTGGATTTGAACCAGCACCCCCTATCACCCCAAGAGGGTGTGTGTCGTTTTTTGTTTTGAGGTATTCTATAAAGCGTCATCAGATGCGTTGCTGTCGCGTGTACACCGCTTTAAAGAGCCTTCAAAACATCCTTCAGTATGCGCTCTTCCCTTTGAGAAATATCATCTAACAAGGTGATAATCTTCAGAATACGATCTATATCCCACGCTCTCTTGACCTTCACTAACGCTCGCAATTTAAGCATCATCAGATGAATCTGATGCGCCTTCTGTTCAACCTCCTTGTACGCCTGATGAAACTGGTCTGACGGACGCAAATACCCTCGCTCCTCCAGATAAGCAAGCCTGTCTAACATACAGTGCTTGTGCTCCCAAAGCGTGAACAAATGCCGCCGATCCCACAATCGAGGATGGACAAACAAATGCGTAAAGTAATCTCGCAAGAGCTTATACGTCCCCATCCCAAAGACGCCTTCAACTGGCTTGCGCAACGTCCGGTAGTGGATAGACGAATTCTCAGAATGGATGTAGGCTCGCAACTGGTCAATGACAGCATCAATATCAAACTCATAGATACCGTCCTCGTTATACTCAAAAAGGTCTATCCGATACGATCTTCGTTTCTCGGGATCAATCCAGCGAAACGCCGCTTCAAAATCTGAATACCCAACCCTGGAAACAGCGTAATCCCGCGCTCGATTAAATCCCAGAGTCTCAAGCGTTTCCGTATCGTCATCGTATCCGAATACGAGAATGGCATGCGGATGATGGATTTTCTCATAAAATGGCGTATGTGGTAGAAAATACTCATCGGCCATCAACTGGACATAGAAGCCCTCATCAATCTGATCGCGAATAAACGGCACAATCTGGTTATATACTTTAGCAATTGATCGCCTTGGAACAGTGTAGATAGACAGCCACGGCGGTGTGTATGGTCCCTGAAAATAGAAATTAAATCGAATGTTATGTTTGCTTTCATGCAACAGGTCAACGGCGAACAGTTGGATGTAATTACAGAAGAACCAGGGAATATACGCATCGTGAAGCGACATAATCGAAAGCCGATAGCCATGGCGGGGATAACCGTGTATGGGTGGGGATACCTGTATGGGAAGTGTTTTTTTCATGATGTGTCTCAAAACCCGTGTCATCTGAGTGCGAGCGAAAAATCTATTCTGTCTATCCGACAGCAGGTACCTTCTGTAGTGCTGTGCGAACATAATCGGCCATAGTCTGTACGCTATCAAATAGTTCCACGCGCAAATCTTCATCTGGAACTTCAATGTCAAATTCCTCTTCCAGCCCCACAACGATCTCAACCGTCGCCATTGAATTAAGCCCCAGACCACCGCCAAAAAGCGCGTCTTCATCGTCAATTTCTTCTGTGTCAACTTCAAGAGACAACGTGCGAATGATCACCTGTTTGACCCGATGTTCAATAGACATAACCCCTCCTATGCGATAGCTACCTCTGATGTATCATCCTGTGAAAAATATTGAATCACAGTTTCCACAAGACGTTGTTGACCCGTCTCTGAAAGAATCTCAATCGCAGGCACACAAAACGTATCTTGTAGTTTTTTGAGGTGCCGATCAATTTGAGATTGTGCCATCTTCCTGGGCGTAATCATACTGTGCTCATAAGCTGTTTGGATGTGTTTTTCGTGGTCGCCCATCGCCAGCAAGATAGTCGGTGCTTTGCACACCACACGTATGCCATCTATGGTATCGCGGATGTACTCTTCTGCATCAATGCTGTTGACCACCAGAATGCAGGCATCGGGTTTCACCCCCAGTAAAAACGCCAGTGAAGACAAGCAATGTGTACTGTGTTCCTGGACATGATAGGGAATGGTCCCCGACTGAGAGCCTGTCAGGATAATATCGGGCTGTATGCGCTGGCAAATCTCCCGCATTTTGTAATCCAGATACGGGATATAATGTTGAAATGGCAGTTTGAGCGGCGAAGCATAGCCCATTGGAAAAACAGCATCCATGCCAAATAGCCGAGAATGGTGCTCGGTACCAATCTGCCCAACTTTATACCCTTTTTGGATGAGCCTGCGTCTGAGCGCGAGTTGTAAGGTGAACTTGCCCTGCTGAGAACTCGTGCCCATCACAGACAGCACGGGCACATCTATAGGCGGGAGTGCGTTGAAATTTTGAATTGCCTGTGCAAGTTCTTCTCTATGAACGTGAGGATAGGCAACGCACAGCCCCTTTTTGTCCGCTGTGTCATACAGATCACCGTAAAGGTTTGGGTCAAGTGCCTGAAAACTGAACACATGGCATCCAGCATCGAGTGCCAATTGTACATATTCTCTGAGCAAATCGCGCTTGCGGATGCGAGATAGCTGATCCACATAACCCAGGATAAGCGTATCTACATCTGCTAAGGCGCGGCGGATATTCGGACTAATCCGCAGATTTGCAACAGGTTCGCCAATCACCTTACCCGCATCTTTGCCCACCATCCCTTTACCAATGGGATCGGCGACGCCGACAATCTCAAAATCGAGTAAATTGCGATAACGCACCAGGCTATGCATCTCTTTGTTATACGGATACAACACGGCTTTCTTGATATAGGCATAATCCTCTTGAAAATCTTTTCGGTGTGACTGACCATCCGATTTGGACCTGTGAGATATTTCGTTTAATGCTTTTTCTTGTAATAATAACCGAATATCTTGAACAAAACATTTTGGATGCTGTTCCAATAGGTGTGCGATAATACCCGCAATATGGGGTGCAGCAAAGCTATTTCCCCCAGTCATAATGTGTTTTCCGTTTAACCAGCACACGCGCTGTTCATCCCCTCGCGCCACACATTCGATGCGCTGATCCTTGCGGTAATAAAATCCATCTGGTTCATAAATCACACCACCTGTCACACCAATCACTTCGGGAAATACCGCAGGATAACTCTCACCCCCGTCATTGCTCTCAGCAGCTACGAGAATCACGCCAGCATCAACCGCTTTACGGCACACCTTTTGGAGAGTCTCCTTAAACGTCACATCCGTTGTGCCCAGGCTCAAATTCACCACATCCATCTCATTGTCAATGCACCACTGAATCGCCGCAATTAACGCCCGCCCATCCGCCATCAAAGACGCATCAAAAATCCGCACGCTATATAACACTACATCGGGAGCCTTCTTCCTGATAATCCCGGCACACGCTGTGCCATGTCCTGCACAGTCGGCGTGATCATCCCAAAACACAGTCTCACCATCTTGACCAATCTGAATATGAACACCGCCCGCAATTTCATCCACATCTGTATGAGATGCGTCTATGCCGCTATCAACAATAGCAATACGAATCCGAGAACGATTTTCTTTTGGCATGACATATTTCTCCAACGAATGATGCTTAATCTCTGACTTTGCAGGCTACGTCAACGATTTCCCCTGAATCATCACTGACATAACGAAATTATGGGAGATGCGCTATCAATGATTGTAACTTTGATCGCTTTCATTTTCTCCAAAATACTCTCCTGAAACAGGGCACTGCATTGCATCACAAAGCCGATATTTCGACGCAGAAAATTGAGGCGATACTACTTGATTCAATCCCATCAATCAAGATCTGACCTTATAACGAATTTATTTCAAATGAATCCATAGATCATTATAAATGTAGTAAAAAATATAGGCATTATAGAAGTGAATCATTAGATTTCCAACGGCGTGGATACTCCAACACAAAACCAAAGATCCGGTTATCTCGAAAATTAATGTTGTAATTATGGCAGAAAAAGTCGCAGGTATTCCACTGAATCGAAAATGAATTACACCAAAAACAATAGATGATAACAACACACTTCCTACGACATTTATCCGCTTGCGTAAAGAAGAATACAGCATCCCACGAAATAATAACTCTTCCACAAAAGGGCCAATAATAACAGTTAGTAAAAGTGAAGAAATAACAACTTCGAGTTTCCACCGAAATTCTTCACTAGGGTAATATGGGCTAATCATATTTATTGGAAAAATAAGTAAAAAAGGCAACGTTATCACTGTAGCTTTTAGCACCCCGATGACGCTACCTAATACCAAATATTTCCTCAAACGATATCCGGTCAGCGTTAAATCTCGCAGTGAAAGATTATATTTATATGATATAACTCCCCAAATGATAAGTAAGCTGGTCAAATAAGACAAAATTAGGCATAATGGTCTGCCCAGCAAATAAATATAAGACGGAGAAAATTGAGTTAAAAACCTTTCAAAGAAGGGTGAAGTCTGAACGAGATAAACAAGTAATATGGGAAATCTCAGGGCGCATTGTCCCAATAATAGCGTTAAAATTATGAGACTGAGAGGGATCCAAAATGACCAAGGAGATTGCCAAATGCCATTAACGGACCTCCCAAAAAACTCAGGTCTTTCATTTAAAACGCGGAAGTCATTCACTGATTTTTGAAGCTGTTTTAAAACCCTCGCCATTAAGCAAATCTCTTAAGTAAAAGGTGAATCATAGCGATATAAGTAAATGGCTTCACAGTTGACCTCAAGCCTTCATAATCCTTTGATAGCCACCGAAAGGGACTGCAACGACCTGTAGTAAAACGTATCAATCACAGGCTTGAAACCCAAGCCCTAAATACTCCACCAAAACGATGCTGTTGCCGAATTCCGAATTCTATCTCCATGCAACTAAACATAGAACTTACAGAGCCTGCATTCAGGCCACAAACCGCCGTTTTTCCAACCGTCGATTCCCTCTCGACCAATTCGGCAACAGCATCCAAAACGGGGTAACTCCAAAGAACTATTGCACTGGGGGCTCCTTACGGTTCTTTTTTGCTACCCTATTAGCTTAATCGCCGGTAACTTTTTTCAATGCTGCTGCACCTACTTCTTGACCAGTTGTTACTACGGCTTCCTCTCCTGCCTCTTTTGCAACAGTTCTGGCCACCACTCTTGCACCTGCACTAGCAGCTCTAGCTCCAGCTATAGTAGGACCAACGATAAACTCAACTGGACTAACAGCATCTCCCAAACCTGGTGCATGAATAAGCATGCTATCCGCCCAAGCAGGACTGCCAGGAACTTGACTGTCTGTCGTATCGGAAGGTGATATTTCAAAGTCTATATAAACAGCGTTGGCATCATCATCAGCCTTCGCATCAAGTTCATCATAGACCTCACAGCCATATGCTTCTATACAACAGTTCACATAGACCTTTTTGGGGGATTTTCTCAATGCTGGTAATGCTAAATCTTCCATATTGTACTCCTTTCTTAATTTTAAGTTATACATTTATGAAGCCCCCAATGCAATAAAAATCATTAAATCCTCGCGGCTCGCTCCTGGAGCATGGCATAAACACCATCTTGCAGCAGCAAAACTTCGTGGCTGCCTTCTTCCGCAATTCTTCCCTGATCAATGACAACAATTTTATCTGCTCGTTGGATGGTTGACAGGCGATGGGCAATCACGATCACGGTCCTTTGCTTGCAAATTTCCTTCATCGCTTCCTGAATATAAAATTCAGATTCATTATCCAGTGCAGCAGTGGGTTCATCTAAAATTAAGATGGGTGTGTTCTGTAGTAACACTCTTGCGAGCGCGACCCTTTGCCGCTGTCCCTCTGAAAGTTGCGCTCCCTGCTCACCGATGACAGTGTGATAACCGTTGGGGAGCCGCGTGATAAAATCGTGGATATAGGCTGCCCGGGTTGCGGCTTCAACATCGTTCATGGAAATCGGTTTGTTAAACGTCAAATTCTCCAGAATACTCCCTTGAAACAGGGCACTGCCTTGCATCACAAAGCCGATATTTTGTCGCAGGGAATTGAGGCGGTATTGCCTGATATCAACCCCATCAATCAAAACCTGACCATCCACTGGATCGTAGAACCTCGGAATGAGCTTTGCCAAGGTAGATTTGCCTGACCCGCTTCTTCCAACAATGGCGACTGTCTCATCAGCCTCAATATCGAGGTTGATCTCGTTTAACACCACCCTTTCGGGTTGATATGCAAAACTGACGTCTCGAAACTCTATCCTTCCATGAATCTCATTGAGTTCAGCCAACTGCGGTTCATCGCGTATGTCAGGCGTGATATTATAGACTTCAAAAAAGCGATCTGTGTGAACCAGTGTAGATTCAATGCGTCGCAATAGGCCAATGAGACTTTTAATAGGTCCATACAAATATCCCACATAGCCCGTAAAAGCCATATAACTCCCCAACGTCAAATTGTCAGATAACACCTCGTGCCACCCATAGAAACTGTAGGCAAGTGTTCCGCCCGTCTTAAAAATAGTGCCAGCATAGCCACTTATCCCCTGAAATAGCGACAATTTCATTCTGAGATTTGCAACATTGATGAATAATCCCTGTAGCTTCCGAAAAAACGAAGTCTCCAACCCTAAAGACTGTACTGTTCTAATTGAAGAGATGGACTCGTAATTCTTTGCCGATAACTCTGCCGCACGCTCCGCAATCTCTTTCGTATATTTGCGTATAAACCGTCTCGAAATCAAAACCAACAGCGTATCTAAGGGCAAGATCGTGAGGCTGATCAGTGCCAGTTTCCAATTGATAAAGAACAGAATGGGCGGAAAAATTACGAGTTGGAGCGAATTGATAATCAGTGTGTTAATCAAACCGATGACACTGGCAATGGAACTCCGCATATCCCTGAATCGAGATAGTATTTCACCGGTCTCCCGGTTGTCAAAAAAACTAAAATCCAGCGTTTGGATATGTTTGTAAAAACGCGCTTGAAAATCATATCCCATCCTAATGCCAACACACTGACCAAAATACCCACTGATAAACCTCATCCCACCCACCCCCAACGACATCAGCATGCCCAACAACAGAACAAAATTCAACAGAGAGAAATCTTTGTGCGGATATACGTCATCGATCATTATTTTCGTGAAATAAGGACCAGGTATCTGAAACAGCATGAACAAAATGCCAACACAAAGCGACTGGATAATATACCGCCAATAAGGTCGCAGCATCTTAACAACAGTGAATATTTGCGTCAAGATTCCGAATCTCCGATTTGCTTATGTGGTTAAAACCACCCGATTAAAAAACCAGCGGATTTTGCTTGTCAACGATACCAAAAGCCTCTTTGATCTTTTTCCACCCAATTTGCCATAAAAAACTTCTTTCAATAATGATCTTCGCATCTAATCTCATACCATAAGCAACGGGATATATCTGATCGCCACTGCGAACAAAGGGTTCATCGATCAATATCTTCACGGGGTATAATGTCAGTGCAGTTGCATTTGGAGGCACGACTTGATTCCGACTGGGCAATTCACTAACCCTACCACTAAAAATTTTGTAATTCATATGCGGAAACGCATGGATGTACAACTTGACATCTTGACCCATTTCAATTTTTGAAATATCCACCTCTTGCACAAAAACCCTCGCCTGCCATTCATTTAACTGCGCCAATTCCAATACCGGGCTGCCAACCGAAACCCTATCTCCTTCTATTGTTTCAATATCTGAGGTCAGCACAATTCCTGAGATTGGAGAAATGATGGTGGTTTTTCTTATCTGTTCCTGAATCCAATCGCGTTCTTGCAGGAGCTTATCCCCGACCAGTTTTAGCGTCTGGATTTCTTTCTCTCTGACAACCAAAGCATCGAGTTCAATTTCCAGATAGGTCATGCGTTGCAGGACGCGGTTGAGATTATTTTCTTGAAGTTTTACAGGTAAAAGCGTCTCAAGAGGTCGTGTCTGTACCTCTCTCTCTTTGAGATATTTTTGATACAATTGTTGCTCCTGTAAAATCTGTTCGAGCCGGAGACCACCCGCTTCGTGTTCAAGTCGCGCCTGGTCGAGACTCGATTCTATTCTTTGCCGATCAAAAAATAATGTCTCTCTGAGTTCCTCTCTCTGTCGCTGATTAATTGCGATCTCTTTCTCAATTTTCGCAGCCTCTTTTCTCCACTCTGAAGCACCCAAAATAAAAAGCGTATCTCCTTTTGCAACCTGCTGACCAGCGTGAATAAGCACCTTCTCTATCGTGCCCACAGTCTCTGATTTGACAAATTTTTTCTCAACGGGTTCAACGTGACCAGAAGCCTCAACACTGATTTCCATTTCGACATCCCAACCTAAAATCACAATCCCCGCAACGAGCAGAATAGTCGATGCTATAATAGACAGAATGAAGAATCTTATAAACTCAAAGCCCTTTAACTTGATCTCGTGATCAGATTCAGGCTGTTTGGTGGCTAACGCCATACTGGAGACATAAAATAAGTTGCGATAACATAACGGCCAAAGCCGATGGACTTAGAGTGGGCAAATAGACATTTAACTCACACATTTTCCGAAAACGTCTAAATTTCTCCACGTCTAAATTTTCTCCGGTACTGGGTAGGAGAAATGCCATGTATCTTTTTGAAAGCCTCATACAAACGCTTTTGTTCACGAAACCCACATTTATCTGCAATTTCATAGATCCGCAATGGCGGTTTTTCCATCAAGTGCTCTTGTGCCTTTGCAACTCTGATCTCCCTCAATTTTTCCAAGAACGTCTTGCCCAAATGTTTTTTGAACAGCTTGCAGCCATAAGATCTACAGAACAGGAAATGGTCCATAAGGTCGTCAAATTTTAGCTCTGGATCGCTGTATTTCTCATTCAGAAATGATTCCAACTCTGTTTTCCACGGATATCGTGAAGACATAGACTTTCTGATCTTCACCAGAAATTTATCTCTCATAATGGGGAATACACTTACAACCTTTCTCTCGAGGATTTCTTCGCTCAACTTCAGGGATCCAGACCTTGCCCTGAGCAAGATATCCGCCTGAGTTTTTTCCTCCGATAGGCACGTCACAAAGTGTATCCCATCAACATCCTCTATATACATCTCGGCTATGGCAAGGTCTATCTGCTCGCTTCTTAAAATATCAAGCCCTTCTCGCCCATCTGGTGCAGTAAATACGTCATGAGGGCCATCTATCAAGAATCTTATGAACGCCGACATAGTATAGGTTGCATGACCTATAATCAGAATTTTCTGCTTATCCATAGCACCAGCAGCAAGCCACAAATCTCAATGGTTGACAATTGAGATTTGGATCGTTATTTTCAGATATTCTCAAGTTGCCCGCTTGAGATATTTAACCCGCCGCTGACAGATGACTTATTCAGGTCTTGTCGGCGGCTTTTTAATTATACCACCGCAGCCTCCTGAATCGCAATTCAAAAATATTCTTTGTATTGCTCATTTTCCCTCATATTTCTACACTTCCGAGAGAAAAATCGCCTATCTGTAATCAGACCCACGCTTCCACGCGCCTACTTCACACTTTTTAGTGGATAGTGGATAGTGGATAGTGGATAGTTCAACTGAGTAAAACGGCAGGGCCTCAAGCAAATTCATGCCTTGAGGTAGTGCAAATACCGTGCCAGACAAGCAAATAACCCGTAACTGATTGCAGGAGAGCGTATTTCTATAAAATACCGTTGAAAGGATCTACAGGTAGGTGTTTCAAATGAAACAGTAAGTGTTTCATTTGAAACAGTAGAGACTGTAATGAGGCAGGGGATTATGGAGAGATCAGACTAAAAATACCCTGAAGAACACAGGGCAGGCTGGAGGGTAGCGGGCGAAAGATTTTTCGCCCACCATCGGACAACCACGAGGGTTGCCCCTACAACATCAGGGCGTGATGACAAGCACGGGCGAGGCATGCCTCGCCCCTACGGTTGCTTCACCCTTCATACTTTCTACTTCAAACTTCTCATGTCGCATCTGTCTGCTGGTGCTGGCCGATAAAACCAATAACAACGCGCGCCTTGCTCTTGTCCCAATCAAAAGCGATTCGAATTGTGTAACGCGCATTCCTATTGCTTCCCGTTCCGATGTGCTTTTTTAGCCAATGGGTCTTGTTACCAACTTTAGTGGTGTACCAATCCTCGTACTTATTCATTGTTATATCGCTCTGGTGCCCCTTGTACCACCACTTACACGCTTTCCGAATGGACAAATCGGGATTTTTTAGACTGATCTCCCCCTGGCGCGCCCCATAATACGTGGTCGCCAACCATTGCAGCGCGTCCCACACAGCTTTGGGATGCTTGAATGGGTTATCCTCAACGCACGATTTCCCATTGAGCTGGAAGAGAAGTTTATCGTCGAATCTTTCTTTGGCAAGCTCAACAGCATCATTCACGCTCTCGATGGACAAATCCTCATCTTCACTCGAGATTGCCACTCCCTTACTCGCCTCCTCAATATAGTACCTTCTCCACCTCTCGGCCTCCTTTTGCAACTTTTCGATCTCATCCTGACGCTTGTATAATTGGCTTTGCAGCGATTCGACCTCTTCTTCATGCTCTGATTTTAACGCGATATAGTCTGCCTCTGAAAACGCACGTTGATTATCGGATTCTTGAGCGGATTGTTCCTCAGTTGGAACATCGGATTCTTGTTCTTCCTCTATCGGTGGTGTGGGAGATTCATTCATGAGCCGATCTATGCGGTCTATAATCGGCAAGAGGCGATTCTCCAGCTTTACCCGCTTGGGCCTTCTCTCGCGTTCCTCCTCCAGAACAGGCGCGGGTTCGTGAATAGGTTGGTAATCAGTTAGCAAAGACCGCATGTTCTGAGTATCCTGAAGGACTTTTGGAAGGTCAGCATCGGGCAATAAATGCGCCGCAGACCATGACGCGAGATCTTTTTGGAAAAATTTCAGTTCCGATGAAAAAACATCCCTGACCTCAACGATCAGAGCGTCGAGGTCATTGGCTTGCTTGTATTGCGCCTTCTTTGTCTCTATAATGGTCTGCACCGATTCGACAAAGCCCGGAATCGCCTCCCCCCACTCTGGCGCATTAGCAGGCAGTGATCTCAAATATTCGAGCCCTTGCGACAAAACATCGTCTTTTTTTTCTTTAGCTCCAGGTATTTTGCCCGACACATAGCACAGCATCAGCTCAATATCCTCTTTATCAAATTCGCTGTGGCGTTCAAGAATTTTGTCCGCCTCCCGCTCCCATACATCACGGAACCAGAAACCTTGGAATTGATTCTCCGAAAAATCTGGATACTCAGCCGGCATTGCCAGATCCTCGAGATGTTTAACAACCACATCGCCGAGCGCGTCATGGGACTCCGCCCAGACCTTCAAAACCGCGCCCGTTAGTTTGTCCGATTGAGTTACAGCTTTCAGGACAGGCTCTTGTAAATAATGGGCTGGCGCGCGATCTGTGTTTTTGTACCCATCAACTCTTATGTACTCGCGTATCGCCGAGTTGAGCGCTCTCCTCGCTTCTGTTGACACCTTACGCCGTGAATCAATCGCGCGTTGGACCACAGCCTCGTGATATTCAGAATTCATAAATCCAAAGATCGTACTAATTTGCAAACTATCTGATTTCGTTATATCGCCTGAGAACATGTCTGACATTGTACAAATCTCCTTCATTTTTATTCATAAAAAACAAACAAGGGGTTATGCACAAAGCATAACCCCCGTTATTATGGTCGGAGCGACTGGATTTGAACCAGCGACCCCCATCACCCCAAGATGGTGCGCTACCGAGCTGCGCTACGCTCCGACAACTCGTTCGTGAATAAATTTACCCATTTTGTTAGAGACCGTCAAGATAAACAAACGATCAGCGGGCAACCCGCCACCCGCCGTCTTCGTCCCCTTCACACTTCCCACTTCCTACTTCACACTTCTATCTACCCGAACTCAAAAAACTCTCGGATTGCAGATCCACATCAAAAATGCGAATAAATTGATGGGGCTTTGTCGTCTCGCCGATCAACTCGGGTATGCCATCGCCATCGAGGTCCGCGTAGCCAATCTTCTCACCAAAACCATCGCGGTATTCCCACTCAACGCGCTGATAAGTCGCGCCAATAACAAACCCGGTATTGAGCACAATCTCAAGCTCACCGTCGTCATCGAGATCGCCAACAGCCATACTCTGTGCCCACAGCCCCTGCTCGCTGCGCCATTCTAAAAACAGATTTTTGCAATCAAACACAAACAAGCGCCCAATCTGTGCGGCGCGCTCCTGATCGAGATTATCGCGCAATCCACTCGGCGGTCGATAGCTCCGACTCTCCGCAGCATCCTCGCCGCAAAACACCAGCTCGAGTTGCGGATCGTCGTCGATATTTTCAATCACCATGGCCGAAACCGATGCAAACTCATCGTCCGTGCTTCGCCATATCTCATGAAAATCGCTGGCGCGATAAAACGCAATATCTCCAGCATGGGTATAGGCAACGATCTCGAGTTCGTCATCGACATCGATATCCAGAACAAAAACTTCTGCAATCTCCGCTCTCAATGGCGGACTCCTCCACACCTCTCGAAAGCGTCCCTCTTGCATTTCCAACACGTAAACTGCCCCATGACGGTCGCCATACACAATGCGCGGTGCCTCATCATCTTTACCCACAATTGCTTTTACAGCTCGCATTTCGGGTACAAACCCGCCAAAAGAAATCGCGTCATTATCTTTCCAATGAAACCACGCCAGATCGGTCGCTGAAATTGTAGCTGTAAGGGCAAAGAGCCAGAGCAGAATCCTTATGACCATAGTGAACTCCTCAAAATATACTAATACTGAGATAGCGTTTGGGATTCCGCTTGATATCTTCAATAAGACTATCCACAGACGTCAGTGTGCGATCCAGATGCTCGTACACCGCTTCGTCCTTAACCAAACGCCCGACCGTACCGCGTCCGTCTCGTATCCCTTTGGAAATATCATCGAGATTGGCAAATGTATTTTGCATAGCAACCGAAGTCGATTCCATCTGTGCCGAAATCCGCGCAAGGCGTTCCATCGTCACAGCTATATTGTTCACTGCAATGCTCAAATTTTCGCGATTATCCCGCATCAAGCCACTCGCATCGCCCGTCGCCACCGCCAGGCTGTCGAGCATCTTATCGACCTTACCCAGATTATCGTCATTCAATAATCGGTTGAGATAGTACGTGGTCGTATCAATACGCGAAAGAACGCTTTCCAGATGCGCGAGATTGTTATCACTGGCTACGCCATCTACTGCATGGCGAATTTTTTCGATCATAAGCCTGCTTTCAGACACCATCGCATCGAGGTCAGAAGCAGAAGTCCCCTCCACAACAGCGCCATCTGGAAGACGCTGTTCCGACTCTCCCAACTGAATTTCGATCATCTGCCCACCCAGCAGACCGTCGGATTTGAGTAAAAAACGCGAATCCACGGGCAAATCTCTCACTGAGGCAAACCCGAGTGCAACAAAAGGCAGCCCATCCTCAAGGGTGATAGACAGCACCTTTCCCACCCGCACCCCGCGAAACGTCACGGGATTGCCCACTTGAAGCCCCGGCACACTGTCAAACTTAGCATGGATGCGATATCCGCCAGCCGCACCTGCATAGCGCTCAGAGAGCCACACCGTGCCGACCACCAGAATAACGGCTGCAAAAAATACAACTGCACCCAGAATAATTTCTTGCCGACGATTTCTCATAAGTTACCCCAACTTGCCCTGAACAAATAATTCGAAAACCTCATTGCCAGATGCCTCGACATCTTCCATTGCACCTTGAACCACTGCTTTGCCGTCATAGAGCAGGGCAACCCGATCTGAAACGCGCCGGGCAAGGGGCATATCGTGGGTGACGACCACCGATGTCACATTGAGTTCCGATTGCAATTTCAGTATATAGTCCCCCACAACGCTGGATGTATTTGGATCCAGACCCGTTGTGGGTTCATCGTAAAGAATAAAATCGGGTTCCATCGCAATCGCCCGCGCAAGTGCCGCGCGCTTTCTCATTCCCCCCGACAACTCAACCGGCATCTTGGCCTCTGTCCCCGCCAACCGCACGGCATCGAGACAGATATGCACGCGCTCTGCAATTTCTTCTTCGGACATCCTGGTGTGCATACGCAACCCAAAAGCCACATTCTCTTTAACCGTCATAGAATCAAAAAGTGCCGAAGACTGAAATAAAACCCCGATGCGCTTGCGCAACTCGATCAACTCGCCATGGCGAATCCGCTCCATGTCATAACCGGCAACGACGACCTTTCCCTCATCAGCCCGCTCAATCCCAATAACATGTTTTAAGGTCACACTTTTACCGCATCCACTCGGTCCCAAAATCGTCGTAATCTCAGACCGGGGAATCCACAGATCAAGCCCTTTCAGCACAGATTGCGCTTCAAAAGACTTAAACACCTCGACAAACTCAATAGCCGTTTCATTTGCCATAGTTTAATACAACAACGCGTGTGTTAAAAAATAATCGAGAATGAGAACCAGCGCAGAAGATATCACAACTGCAGCCGTAGCAGCCCGTCCAACACCCTGTGCACCGCCTGCGGTGCAAAGCCCCTTGTAAGACCCCATAAACGTCAGCAACCCACCATAAACAACGGATTTGACCAATCCGACAAAAACATCATACACCTCAAAATAGAGCTTCATACCTTTGACCAACTCTGTAGGCGTAATAGCCATCTTGATCATCGACATACCAAACCCACAGATATTCGCGACTAAAAAAGAGTAAATCACGAGAACTGGAACCATAATCGCGCCAGCGAGCATTCGGGGCAACATGAGATACCCCACTGGATCGACAGCCATTGACGCGAGCGCATCCACTTGCTCTGAGACTTTCATCGTGCCGAGTTCAGACGCAACGCCCGCACCCACCCTGCCCGCGAGCACGAGACCCAACAAAATAGGCGACAGCACGAGTATCACAGAGCGGACCATAAGCGCACCAACCATATAGTCGGGCACGTAATCTTCCATCTGATAGGCCGTCTGAATAGCGACCGCCATCCCGCTAAAAGCCGAAATCAGACAAACCAGAGGCAGAGAGCTAACACCAACAGCATAACACTGTTCGATAATCTGATGTCGATAGAGGTAGAGATGCCGCATTTCCTTCACACACTGGACGCCATAGCAGAACATCTGGAAAACCTGGACAAAAAATGCGGCGAGTTGCCCACCGAGGAATACAAATAATCGGCCCATATCGAGTAAAAGCCTGAACTGAGAAAAATGAGGCGGTTAAAGGTCCAGAAAGCGTGTAGAATCTACACTCCATTTTTGAATAAATCAACCCTTTTCAAAGCATTTGCTAAAACTGCTTTACGCAGTAAAGGCGGCCCTGGAAAAACCAGAACCGCCTTTATTACTCCGAAGATAAGATGCTATCACACCAGATCTTCCACCTTTCCACCCGGAACATTTCTCCGAAAATATCGCTGCAACTTGGCAAGCGCGCGATTGCGAATCTGCCGCACGCGCTCTCGGGTAACACCCAGAGAACAGCCAATATCACTCAGCGTCCGGCGCTCATCTCCATCGAGACCAAAATAAGCGCGAATAACATCTCGCTCCCGGGGATCCAGAGAATCATTGAGAGACCGCAATATAAACTCGGACTGATCCCGGTATATCACGAGTTGATCTGGATCCTCTCCATCGGCCTCGAGTATATTCTGGAGCGGCTGCTCGCCCGCCGTATCTACGGGCATAGAAAGAGACAGATCTGGGCGCACACAGCGCAACGCCCGTTCTGCGCGTTTGTTGCTGATCTTCATATCGCTGGCAACTTCGTCCAGCGTGGGCACGCGCCCCAGTTCCTGGGTCATCTGCCCCCAGCGGCGCGCCATCCGGTCCATATCCTCCTGGCGATTTGCAGGCATAACCACATTAGACGTGCGCTTGAGCGCATTGAGAATGCACTGCCGAATCCACCACACCGCATAGCTGATAAACTTAAACCCGCGTTCTTCGTCAAATCGCTTGAGGGCTTCCATCAACCCCATATTGCCCTCGGCAATCAAATCGGCAAGGGGCACACCTCGCCCCTGATATTCGAGTGCAACACTGACGACAAAACGCAAATTTGACGTAATAACTTTGTCAATCGCCGCTTGATTTCCCCGTTTGGCCTTGCGAAGGACTCTTTGTTCCTCCTCCCGGCTCAATGGGGGGTACTTGCGCAGTTCTTTGAGATAGCTCTGAACAGAAGCTTCGCGCGCGTACTGCGTTCCCTGTTGCGTGTATTCCATTGTATCTCCTACCACTTGCTCCTCTTTACCCGACCCGGTGCGGGATTCTGTTACAACAGTTGGCGTTACCATTTTTGATTGTCACCCCCTCCCAGCATTGTTTAACGAATTGTTATATACCTTTCTTAAACGCACTTAACATTTACAAAGTTTCACAATCTCGAATATATTTCTCGATTGCTGTCCATCCCCTGTTACATCTTAGATACACGCCATATATCTAAAGGTTTCAAAATAGTGCGTGCGCGGAAGAAGATATCGAATTGCTTGCGGGACCGGTGCCGAAAGGCTATCTTGCTCGCTACCTGGCAATGATACGCGATTTTAACGTTGTGTGTAAACGAAAGGAAAGACAATGTCCCGGCATAAAGACAACATCTTTCACAGAACCCTCAAAAAAGAATGGTCGAAGATATCACACGGAGAAGGCATTTATCTGTTCGATACCGAAGGAAATCGCTATCTCGACGCCTGTGCGGGCGTGCATGTAGTCAGTATCGGCCACGGAGTCAAAGAGATCGCAGAGGTCATGGCCGAACAGGCGGAGAAGGTCTGTTTCACCTACGCCCGGTTCCTCACCCAGCCCCAGATTGACCTATCAGACAGGATCGCCAGCCTCACGCCGGAAGATCTGAACCGGGTCTTTTTCGTTTCCGGAGGATCCGAAGCCACAGAGTCGGCCATGAAAATCGCCCGAAAGTACCATATCGCAACCGGCAATCCCGGAAAGTACAGGGTCATCTCCCGGTGGCAGGCCTGGCACGGGAATACGGTTGGTGCCCTCTCCATGTCCGGGCGGTCGCCCTGGCGTGAGGACTATATCCCCTACCTGCTGAATTTCCCCCATATCCCGCCGCCCTACCCCTACCGGTGCGCCTACTGTAAGGACCACTCGGAATGCCAGCTTCACTGCGCAGAGGAACTGGAGCGGGTCATCAAACAGGAGGGGAGCGAGTCGATCTCCGCCTTTATCGCCGAACCGATCCTCGGCACCTCCGCCGCCGGAGTGACCCCTCCTCAGGACTACTACCCTCTCATTCGGGAGATCTGTGACCGGCACAATATCCTGATGATCGTCGATGAAGTCGTCACCGGTTTTGGCAGGACAGGCCGCAACTTCGGCATCGAACACTGGGATGTGGTCCCCGATATTATGGCGACCGGGAAAGGATTGAGTAGCGGCTATACGCCCATTGCCGCAACCGTCGTCCACGAAAAAATCTACAACGCCATCTACAGGGAATCCGTCTCTTTTGTACACGGGCACACCTATGGCGGAAACGCCCTTTCCTGCGCCACGGCCCTGGCCGTGCAAAACTACATCCAGACACATGATCTGGTATCGAACTGCGCCCGGATGGGCGACCTGATGCTGGAAAAACTCATGCCCCTGCAGGACCTGCCGATCGTCGGGGGCATACGCGGGAAGGGCCTGCTGATCGGCATCGAATTCGTCGCTGACAAATCCACGCGTGCCCCCTTCGACCTCTCAAAAGGAGTGACCTCAAGGATCGTGGATCTCGCCTTCGAAAAAGGGGTACTGGTCATGCCCGGAGCCCCCGGCCTGGTCGATGGTGTCGAAGGCGACCATATCGCCATCAGCCCCCCTTTCACCATCACCGAATCGGAAGTACAGCACGTTGTCGATGTGATACAAGAAACCATTGAGGAAGTCTCGGCACAGCTGTGTAAGTAATTCTCGGCATGGAGAGGGAATATGACAGAAAAAGCCCATCGGATCCTCTACGTGAGCGACCCATCCACGATCGCACGCACGGTATTGCCTGACCCAGTAAGAGAAGCCGACCTGCGCAAATGGGTGGATATGGTCGCGGACAGCGGGATAGATATATTCAATCAGGAAATATTCTCTCAAGGATGGACGGCCTACTGGCAATCCGAACACTACGAATACGACCAGCGGCCTCAGCACCAGCGATTCAGACCGTTAATCGAAGCGGGCACACAACCACTGGACATCCTCATCGACCAATCGCACCGGCGCGGCATGCAATTTATCGCTGGCTTCCGCATGAATGACGGCCACGCCGCACACAACCGCAAACAAGGTGTCGGCATTGCCGAATATATTGAATCCAATCCGCATCTGAGATTGCACGACCCGCGCCCCGGGCAGAACTACCAGGAACCAGAAGCACTCGACTTCACCCATCGGGAAGTTCGAGAATTCACTTATGGCGTTATAGAAGAAGTCGCCTGCGGATTTGACATCGACGGCATAGAACTGTGTTTTCGAGACACGGCCTACTTCCCCCCGCACCATGCTGCCGAACGCGCACACCTCATGACAGATCTCATACAAAATATCCGCACGCGACTAAATGAGCGCGGCAAAGAAATCGGCAAAAAACTCATATTTGGTGCACGCATATACGCAACGCCAGCAGAATGCGAGAGTCAGGGCCTGGACATTTGCAATTGGATACGAAATGGACTGCTCGACTACATCAGCCCGCAAGATACGATGTATGCCGACCACAATTTGCCCTATTCGGAATGGTCGGCACTAACGCGGGAAACAGCGTGCCTGCTCTATCCCGGCCTACTACCGTGGAACAGCTACCGCGCGCGCTATCGCCTCGGACGCATCCCCTTAAGCCACGCCACCTGCCGCGCACTCGCGCACACCATGTACGGCGCCGGTGCACATGGCATATCGATCTACAACCATTTTGTGCCTTCCGTGTGGCAGCAACCTTTTTACCCTCAAAGCATGCAGGTCTTCCACCAGCTCCGCGATCCCGAACGCGTTGCGCGCGGCGAACGGCACTACATTTTCGACCCCACCTGGGACGGATTTAGCGGTTTCGGAGCCAATGGCAGATGCAGCACAGGCGTAACCAACGCACAACAACTTCGACTATCGCGCAGCGAACAGCGTCCCACGGGTGAATTTCGCTTTCAACTCTATGAAAACCTGCAACACGCGCACTGCGCGACACTCCTCTTTCGGGGATTTGGCCTGACCGCGGGCGATGAATTAGACGTGCGTCTCAACGGCCATGCCATCCCCGACGAAGCCATCGGACGCACCGCATCCTCTGATCGCGTCACAACCGTAGATTCGACACGGGAAAAAGACGGCAGAAACATACCCTGTACCGCGCAGGGCGGACGGATCGAATTTCGCGCACGCGCGGAAAAACCCGTCTTTTCCACGCGCTGGTTTGCGCTCTCGGACCCGCTCGTCGAACGCGGCGACAACTACCTGTCCATCACACTCACCAAAAGCGACCCCGAAGCCGCATCCCCCACAATTGTAATCGACGAAGTAGAGATATTCGTCGAACCGCAATAAAAAACAGGCCATCAATCCTCTAATTACACAGAATTGATGGCCATTATGTACTGCCCTTGCACGTCAACCGAACAGCAGTCCCCTTGTTATCTGCGGTTTTCACCTAAAAGCAGCTATAAATATTTGGACTAAACGCGTTTAAATCCGCAGTAAGTCCTATCCCCGAAGGCTTGCTATTTGAGATTGTAAGTGGAATACTGCGAATTGTTTCCCACTCCGTGCGTAGATTTTTTACCCAGTCCGGCAAAGTTCCCAGACGCAATGCGAGTTGGGCGTCAAAAAGCGATTCCGGAGCAACCGCCTCGCCATTCGATTCCAGAATCTCGAGATCACTCTCATTAAAGGTCGCCGGATTGCCGTGAAAACCCACAATAATCGGAAACAAAAATTTGAGATATCCTTGCCAAAAATCGTAGTGCGTAACAGCACCCCCGTGGTTGTAATTCCAGAACACGAGACGCCGGAGATGGTGCGGCTCAACCCCACCACCGCTGCTACCGGACAACCTGCCATTACTCACAAGATCGTATAAATTGGCATAGCAGGGATCCGTCTTATGGATATCAAGCGGCTGGTCTGGAGACATATCATAACGGTAAATCACATTGCCCGTTGAGACATGGCTCATACCCGTGCCATGATGCTGGCCTGGAATCGCACGGGTGTTTCTCTGAGCATCGATGAGAGGAGCCGTGCTATAAGGCGCCTGGCCTGCAATATCTTCTGACAGCCCAAACCATATCCCGTAACTACCCTGACTATTAAAAGCAGTATGGCCCTTGTTGCCCGCTATTGTAACCTGGTAAACCGATGAGGCAGCGCTGACAGTAAAACCAAGTGCGCCATTGACATGCATGAAAGAGACGCGCCGAACCCAGGAATTGACACATCGGTTGAATCCGAGAATACTCCAGCCCGAATTGTGGATGAGATTCAGGTGATGGACAAATGACTCGAAGAACGAGCCGTGAAAACTGATGTCCTCAACGCCGACTTCTTCGAGATGCGGCAAGGACTGCACCCTCCAATTATACGCATGATTGATATGGGTATGCAGGGGTTCATTGAGGCGAACCCGATTGCCCTGAATCTCGGCAATGCTGTGTTCTTCCCGTATATCAAGCCCCACTTCGAAAAGTTCCCGCAAGCCGGACGCTGACTGAAGAGGTGCAATAAACTCATTAATTGCTTCTTCCTCGTTAGTATTCACAGAGACCCAAATCCACTGACCCACTGAGAGCCTGGAAGCATTATTCACTGTAATCCAAAAAGTTTCTCGCGCCGCACTTTCTGTAATACGCGCTAAGGTAGAACGAGCGAAGCTAACAGGCTGGAAATTGAACATACTGGGCACATAACCGGGTCTATCGGGAAGGGGGACCATGTAATTGACCATTCGGATAATAGTACCCCCCTTGCGGCTACCACTACCTCGCAAAACAATATTGCTACTGTAGATATAGATAGGCTCGTTGTAGCCCTCATCGTTTTTATCCGCATCGGTATTGACGAGAAATACACCCGGCGGAAAGAACACAACACCCCTGCCATTTTCCTCTGCCGCGGCAATAGCCCTTACAATAGCAGGCTGGTCAGACACATCGTCATTGGGAATGGCGCCATAATCCGTGACGTCGAATATGGGATGCGCGACATCGGGAACGGGTTTGTTGAAGTAGTGATAGCCCGAATAAGAAAAATCGGGTAAGATAGGTTCTGTCCCATTCTCTTTCGCCTTCACAAACTGTTGATAGGGCATCGCGCTCCTGAAAAATTCCGCCGTTCTGCCAAAGTCGCTGATAAAGAGCAGAAAATCGCCAAACCCAATTGCGCCATCGCCATTTAAATCGTATTTTGCATCGTACCTCTCCTGACCTTCCCGAGCACCAAACGCGCTGACAAGCAACAAAAAGTCGGTAAAATTGACCGCCCCACTCTCGTCAAAATCCGGCGAAGGTGCCGCAGACGCCGGTTGAATCAACAGCGCGATGAGTATGATTTGTGCGAAACGCATGCGGAATAGCATATTAAATTCCTATGAAGCAACCTCTTCGAGGGCATTTCCGACAGCCAAAATCAAACCGTCGATGTGTTCATCCTGCGTCGGAAGACTAATCGCACACATAGTCAGTCCCTGCCCGCAGAAATAGCCCTGATTGAGCAGAGACAGAAACACGGCGTGTGCGAATGCCCTGTCCGCCCGGGTCAGATCGCGATAATCGTGCAACCTGTCAATACCAAAGTGGATACCAAACACCGACCCCGTCGCAACGACCTGCGCCACAACACCCCGTTCGGCGAACAAATCTTCCAGACCGGTCTTCAACCGATTCCCCAAACGGTTCAGATGCGCGTACGCCTCGTCCGTCATAGATTCGAGCGTAGCGATCCCCGCAGCCATCGCCACTGCGTGACTGCTATGGGTACCACTCTGAAAAACAGATGAAGACCCGCTGGAATTATCCACCATATCCATAATATCCGCTCGCCCGCCAAAAGCCCCGACGGGAAACCCGCCGCCGATCATCTTGCCAAAACACGTCAAATCAGGCCTGATCCCCACATGACTTTGCAGACCGCCCTTCGCCTGACGAAATCCGACAATCTCATCGAGAATCAGCAAAATGCCGAGTTCCTCGGTAATCGCGCGCACCCGCTGGATAAAATCGTGCCGGATCGGAATAATACCCGCCTTTGGATCGAGAATCACACACGCCAGTTCATCCCGGTGGCGCGACAAAAGCCGCTCGACGCTCTCCTCATCGTTATAGGGCAAAACAATCATATCCTCAAGCGCGTGCAACGCCATACCCCCCGCACTGGGAACCGCATTGGGCGCAGAGGCTTCCCCCGCGGATTCCAGAGACGGGGTAGTGCTGATCTCCACAGCATCGTGACTCCCGTGGTAACCGCCCTCGAACTTCGCGATCTTCGGCCTACCGCTGAAACATCTCGCCAGCCGAACCGCGTGCAATGTGGCTTCGGTCCCGGAACTGACAAAACGGATGCGATCAACCGAAGATATGCGCTCGCACATCACTCGCGCCAACCGGGTCTCGATACCCGTTGCAGCACCAAGCGCGATACCATCGACCAACTGTCTCTCCACCGCCTCTACAATCGCGGGATGGTTATGCCCCAGAACCTGCGCAGTGTGGTGATTCGAGAAATCGACATAGGACCTGCCATCGACATCTTCGAGCACACATCCCTTTCCCCGTCGCAGCGTAATCGGATACGGCGCAAAAAAATAGGCGCCCTTGGCGGCGCCAGCATTCACCGACCGCCCGTCCTCAAACATCTGACGGGACATCGGCGTCAATTCGCGATATCTAACTTCAATAGTCTCTTGCGACATTGCTCAATTTCCCTCACAATCTCAACAGGCGTTTCGCATTTTCCCCAAGCACCAGACGCTTCTCGCAATCGCCAATCCTCGCAGTAATAATCTTCCCCAGTTGCGTTCGCGGATCCATAAGCGGAACATCCGAACCGAAAAGTACGCGATCGGCACCCGCTTCGGCCACCAGCCTTTCGATCACACCAGGCTCGCGGAAAGTGGAACACGTCTCGACATAAACATTCGAAAATCGCTGCGCCGCCCGAATCGCCTGACTTCTGTACGGCTCGGAATTGCCCGCATGCGCGATCACAAAATTCGCATTCGGATAGCACCCGGCAATATCCTCAACATAAACGGGCCAACACGTCTCTTCCGCACCCGTATGCGAAATAATCGCCAGACCGCGATCATCCGCGAACTGATAAACCGGGTCCCACACGGGATCGTTCAACCGCCAGTGGGAATAGGGCGGGTAGATCTTAATCGCCAAAAATCCGAGCTTGTCAATCGCCCGTTCCAACTCCGGTACCATAAATTCGGACATCAGGGGAGAGACATAGGCAAAACCGATAAACCGCTCCGGGTAGCGACTCACAAAAGCCGCAGTCTGGTCATTGCCCGTCGCGCCATCTGGATGAAAGATATTGAATAGACAACTGCGATCAATACCCACGGCATCCATCGCGTGGAGAATCTCGTCGGCATCATCGCTCATCTCAAAAATGTCCCACCGGCCGACATGCCCGTGAAAATCGATAATTTCCCGACCGTCAATCATAAAGAACCCGCTCCAGATTCGCCGCACAGATCAACCTGAGATCATCCTCCGATATCTCCAGATGATGGAGCGCGAACAGCATCGGACCCATCGCATATCGCGGAAAGAACGACCCGTAAAGTAGCCGTCCCGCACCAAATTCCCGAACCAACTTCTCGATCCCGCAGATATTCTCATAACGGCTGAGTTCGAGAAACGCATTGGGCAACACCCGCAGCATCGGACGGACCATCATCGAATGCGTATAGTGCGCGCCGACCAGCACGACAGTCAGATCCGGATACCCACCCAGCGTATCGACGACCTCTGCCGGAGGCGTATCCGCCAGCGACACCCAGAGGGGAATACCCTCAGCACGCAGCCAGGCGAGCAAATCACCGTAAAGCCACGAAACAAATGGCAGCCTGCATTCCTCGGTATTGTGCAGCCGAACGCTCGAAACGACACCATCCCGGTGGAAATCGCACAACTGCCTCAGCGATCCAGAATCACACCCGGCGACGAACTGCGGAACAAGCGCGTCATTTTGCCCCGTCAACACCGCGAGCGAATCATTGCCCTGCATCGGACTAATCCATTCGCCTTGAACGGCATAGACAAGCGCGCGATCAACCCCGTGGCGCGACATCTCCTCGAGCAACTGACCGGGAGAATCGACTGGAGATCGCCGGTCGTGGCGATTGCCGATCCCGACATTGGCATCAAATACGGGAACGCGAGATCTAAAAGACAAAGACATTGCGTATAACCCAACTCAGATGTGAAAACACAATCACCCCTCGCCCCGCGCAACGATCTCCGACCAGGGAACGCCCTCATGGACATCCTGGTGCGCCTGCGACCAGGTCTCCGTTTCATAACCCGGAACATCTGCCGGCGTCAATCCCTCTGGGAGCGGACCATGCATAAGCGGCGGACAGGAACGGAAACGCAGCAAATCAATCAGCAGCTTTTCCCGTACCTCGCGATAATCCGGATCATCCCACCGGTTGATGAGTTCCCCCGGATCAATGCGATGGTCGTAGAGTTCGCTCTCGTCTCCCGTAATATCGAGCGTAATCCGAAATTCCTCCGTACGCATCGACATATGGTGATACGCCTTGACGTGTTCGCACAGCACAGCCTGCTTATTCCAGGCATCCCTACCCTGAAGAGCGGGAACCAGACTCCTACCCTGAACCGTATTGGGCGCATCAACACCCAGAATATCCATCAGCGTGGGATAGAGATCCACAGACTCCACAAACCCATCGAAAACCTCCCCCCTCGGCAACGCCGCGGGATAGCGCAGAATAAACGGCACCCGATGGATACACTCGTAAAATCCGAGATTTTTCCAGATCAGACCGTGTTCGCCGGCAAAATCGCCGTGGTCTGCCGAATAAATGACAATAGTCTCCTCCAGAATACCCTGGGATTCCAATTCTTCGAGAACGCGCCCGATCTGCTCATCAATCAGAGAGACCAGCCCGTAGTAATGGGCGATACACTTTTGCAGATGTGCCCTATCCCTGGGCCTGAACGGATAGGGAAGCTCCCCCCGTTTGGCCTGTTGCTGGCGTTCGGACTTGCCCTCAAACGCATCCGCTGCATTGTCCGGCACCGCGACCTCCTCGGGATCGTACATGCGATCAAAAGGCGCGGACACGGTAAGCGGGTCGTGTGGTCTTGAAAAAGAGATACACGCGAAGAAAGGTTTGCCCTTATCGCGCTCCCGAAGATATTTGACAGACTCATTCCCACACCAGACCTCGACCGAATGTTCCAGTGGCAGCGGCGAAGTCACCGCACATTCGGGGTGCCGTGCCCATTTTCTGGTCAGGTCAAAATCATCCGCCACCCCGGCCTCGACCAGACTCCGGAAATAATCGCAACTCAGCGGGTCATCGGGCAGGGCGTCGGTCATATGGTCAAAACGGTGGTAATCGAACTCGCGGCGGGGCCAGTGGACCCCAATATGCCCCTTGCCAATGATAGCCGTTTGATACCCCACCTGCTTCAATATAGAGGTGATCGGATTCAGATGATCGGGCGGTTCGTCCGTATTGTTGTGCCGCCGGTGAAAATGCTCGTACATCCCCGTCATATAGGAAATTCGGGACGGACCACAGTGCGCGCTATTGCCATACGCCCGCGAAAACCGCACCCCCTCTCGCGCCAGACGATCCATATTCGGCGTCCTGAGCAGGGGTTCCCCCGCACAGGACATTGTGCGCGCATTGTGCTGATCGGTCAAAATCCAGAGAATATTCGGTTGTCCAGATGCCATTTAACTCCTCACTTTCGCGTCACCCGCAGCACGCCCTCATCGGCATTCACCACCACGTGGTCGCCCGTAGCGATCAGCTCAAACGGATCCCGTTCCAACTCTGTCATCATCGGAATCTCATTGACAATACATCCGAGAGCAGCCAATCCATCCACCTCCACATTGACAAAAGCCACTGGCGCATTGCCTTCCAATTGTGCCAGATTTAAAACCATAGGCGTACCCGAAGAACCTTTGGTCGAGCGAATAACCAGTACGCGCCCTCCCAGAGAAATTCCCTCCAGAGGATGCCCCACGCCGATCACCTTGCCCGTAATTGCATCCACCTCGCCCCAGAACGACAGCGTTGTATCAGCCACCAGTGCCTCGCCCTCCGCGTATCCCTTAACCACACCGTGCCCTCGAATATCAATGGTATCAGCCATCTCCAAGCCACCTCCCGGCAACTGCCGCGCGTATGCAGGCCTCCGTCTTGGCAATAATCACTTCTGCACCCACCATCCCCCGCGCATAGTGCGCCTGCTTAAAACCGTGGGTCACAATGCGCTTCGCCGGAATCCGCATATTTGTCGGACAGGTATCGCAAAGAATGCGCCCGCCAGCCGCCTCAATAATCTCCGTATAGCCCATCCTATCCGCATTTCCCTTCGTACCCCGCGCTGTATCGATCCACAGGCGCACGCCTTTTGCCACCTTTTTCCCCTTCAAAAGAGCGGCAATTTTCGAAAGCTCATTAATAGACGCATGCGGGCAACCCAGAATGACCGAATCGATTTCATCTCCCGTGCGCACCCGCAAAGACTCATAAGTCTCCCTCAACGTCTCCGCATCAAACGTCAAATAATCCTCTGGAACATCCCCCTGAAACGCCGCTTCCAAAGTAGGCGCTTCTGGCGTAACACCCGCGATATGACACATCGTCACCCCGCCCGAAGTCGCCAGCGCCGCACACAGTTGCTTGGCCTCGTCCTGAGAAGGCCGCCGTATGCCATTGAACACCGGAATACCCAGACCCGCTGCTTTTCCCGCAAAATAGCCCAGAGCACCCCAATCGGGCGGATCCTCCAACTCCGCCGTCACCTCTATCCGAAGCGTGCCCTTGCGATTCTCATCCAGCAACACGCCGAACTCCGGAACCAGACCCAGAAGCGAGGCTGCAATCGCGCTCTCCGTGCCGTGCCGCGTCGTCCGCGCGCCCAGAATAGAATTGGCATAAACCACCGCAGACGACTCCGTCCACGCCAGAACCTCATCCTTGAGCGGCACATTGCCCACCAGATACGGGGCACAGGTAAAAGTGGGGATAAACCCCGCATCCGCAGCCAGAACCGCCAGATCCTTCTGCATCTGCACCTGCTCGGGATCATTCTCGGGCACATCCAAATCATCCAGAGTCACAAACGCCGCATGCACCGTACAGGTACATCCGGGATGCGTCCCGTGGGAACACGCCTCCACGAGATCGGCCATATATCGGTCCATCGTCTCTTTGGACGCCCCCTGAGCCATCAAATTGGGCACCGGCAGCAAAGCGTGTGTATTATCCACTTTAATCAGCCGTTTTGCCCCCATCACCTCGCCCCATTCAACCAGCCAGCGCATGCACTTTGCCAGATAGTCTCCCCGCGATCCATCCAGAACAGCCTGCTGTTCTCCTGTCAGTTCCATAAAACGCTCCTCCTCAATTACCGATCGGATCGATACCCGCCATCTCGTAATTCCTGATCCAGTCGTGATGTGACCTCGCCACACCCTCTGGATTGACCCGACTTCGAGCGATAAAACCCGGCACATTCTCACGACCGGTCGGAAGCCCAATGCGGCTATAGCGAACATCCAGACTCCACCTGACGGATTTTGTCGTATGCGGGGTTGAGCGATGCAAAACGCGCTCCATCGTCATCAATACATCTCCCACATCGACCTCGCAAGTCACGACCTCAAAATCCGGAAGATCACTTTCGAAGACCCCTTTAAAGTGGGGTGTCCGATAATCGTGTGGCAAAAGACCGACCCGATGGGAACCGCGAAGCACCTGCAAACACCCGTTATCGGCCGTCGCCTTAACCAGTGGGATCCAGAAATTGACAAATAGCGTCTCTCCTGCATCCTCCGGTATGAGATACGCCAGATCCTGATGCCACGGCACCACAGTCGCTTCCAGATCTGGCAATTTGGCGCGCAGATTGGACTGCGGATGCGCGTAAATCTCGGGACCAATCAGAGATTCAGTCGCATCCAGTATAGCCGGATGCGTCCTGAGCGCGAACATCCCGGGCGTCTTAAATCTCTTCCCCTGAAAATGCTTCCAGATCCGCTCTGGCTCCGCACAGGCATTCGACACCAGAGCCAATCGGGTCTCAAAAGGCGCGTCGGGAAAAGTATCCCCCGGATCGAGCAGACCCTCATCCACTGCCGCGCCCACCACCTCGTCAATTTTAGCCACGAGTTCATCGACAAACGGTTGGTACGCTTCTTCTGGAAGCTGATCGCGGACGATCAAAAAACCATCGTCGTGGAACTGCGCCACCTGTTCTACGCTCAGTCCATATTTCATGGGAAACCCTCCAATAAGTTTTTACCCACGCATCGCATTGTAATCAACCGCAGAATCCTCTCCAGGTCAAGCGTTCTCTGCGATACCCTCTTTGGAAGCGATCCACGACCGCCTGCCGCTAACCTTACGTCATTAGAATGCACTGATCTCAGGTCTAATCCGCACACTGAGGCCTTGCCTCTTCGGGTGGGCAAAATTCACCTATCCCGGCGTACCGCCGTAATAAAAAACAACCTCTCGCACTCTGGTCTCACCGCTGCCCAGATCTTCAACTGTAATCTCCAAAACATTCACACCAGCTTTTGCCTTCCTCAGGTCGAGTTCGACATATTCGTACTCGGACCGCTCCTTCCCCACCTGCTCGTAGGTCACCGACACCTGAGGTTTTCTTCGTTTGAAGAGCGAACGGAGCCCGGTCGTAATCGCTCCGGCAATTCCCACAGTAGCTTCAGGCGTGAACCGCACCAGGTATTTTACCTTATAATGGGTCTGACCGTAGTCATTCCGTTTCAGGTTATAGATCTCGAAATAGGCATAGACCTTCTGCTCCTTCGTGTATGTCCTGGAAGGCACCGGAACCACCCAGAGTTCGCCCTTTCGAAATCGGTCGTTCGTCCCTTCATCCCCAATCGAAGAAGCGAGTTGGATACCGCTGACATGGAGGCCTTCCGATGCATAGTCCGGGACCTCTACAGACTGTTTATATATCCCGGTGTGTCCCGAAGCCATGTCTTTGAGTTGAACCTGTAGCTCGTATTTCCCGGGAGGTACCTGAACTTGAAGCTGGTCGGGCACAAACACCCCCCTCGCCTTACTGAAACCCTTGCTATTCTGGTAAAAAAACTCATCTGTAGCGCGGTAAATATGGGTGTAATCCTCGTTCATCAGCGCCATGGAACTCTGCACCCGGATCATGAAGTCCTCGTCTCCCTTGACGATCTCCACCTCGCGGGGGGGAATACCGTAATAGACTTCGAAATTGGTCTGTCCCTCGGAACCGCGGAAATCGGCCAGATCGTAATAGAAATGCAGCGCGGCACCTCGCATGCTCGGACGATAATAATCGGGGGTTTGTGCAATGGTCCTCTGGAAGACCGTCCCGGGAGCATACTCGAGCATTCGCGCGGCATTTGCGAGCTTATTCTCTCCGGTGGGAATGGGGGGAACCCGGGCAAACTCGTAGTCGCCGCTGCCGAACTCATCGGTAAAAGTAAACTCCACACCTCCCTGGAGTTGGGTGTAGGTCCACGTTTCCCAGGGCACGGTTTCAGCGCTGCGTTCCATCGTCACGGGCGCGTAGTTTTCGAAGGTGAGGCGGAGGTTTGGATTTCCCAACTCATCCAACATACTCGTGGGATTCAGGCCGAGCATGTCGGCGTTGGCATCTCCTTCTGCTTCTGCCGGAGCCGGACCCACGGTCTCTTCCAACTCCCCGGGCGCGTCGAGGGACCCCGTTTCGATATCGAACTCCATATCGGGGCGACGAGGACTGGATCGGATGGGAAAGACCGGCCCGGTAAAGGTTAAATACGTGGCGGCAGGACCGTAAAGGTCCACGGCCATCCGGGTGCGCACCGCCTCGACCTCAGGGCTCATACTCAACTGCCTCTTACTGGAACGGTAGTCGGGCTCACCGTAGCGAATATAGACCTCTCCCCGCTTGTCCCATGGGAATACCTTTTTGGAAAAAAAGGTGCGTGCGTACCAGACCCTGCGGTAATGTTCAATAATGCGCTCGTTGATCCGCGTCAAGATATCGGAATCCCGACGCAACCAGAATTTTTCCAGATAGTCCAGACGCTCGGTGCTGTCAGAGATCGCTTGATAGGCGTGAAATTCCCTCTCAGACGCAACGAGCGAGATGTCGGTATAGTGCTGGCGCTCTTGATCATCCACCTTTTTCAGATAGCGCTCGAACTGTTCTAAGGCGGTTTCATAGCGCTCTAAAAAGAAGTAGCCCTGGGCTATTAAGGGGATCAGCCGGGTCTCCATGAGATGCGGTTTCAGGTGAGGCGTGAGGTATGTGTTGATCTTGCTGTACTGTTCACCCTGCACACAGGCGAGCCCGAAGTAGTAAAGCCCATCTACATTGTCGGGCTCCAGCGCGACGTACTTCTCATAGTAGTGGATGGCTTTCTCGTGATCCTGCCAGAAGCGCTCGTAGAGTTCGCCCAAAAGCCGGTAGGCCGGGGCATAAGTAGAATCAATCCTGACCGCACGCCTGGCCTCGCCTCGAGCGCGCCTGGAGTTAAAGAAAGCATTGAGTCCCCTACCAGGGCCCTCCACATAGACCAACCCGAGCCCCACATAGGCATCGGGACGGGTTGCATCCAGCTTTTTGGCCGTTTTGAAGGTCTTTTCGGCCTCCTTGAAGTCCCGATTTTTGAGATAGGCGTAGCCGAGCTGAGAGTGAAGAGCGGCATCCTCTGGATAAGCCTCAACCAGCCGGGTGAAGGTGACGACCGCATCGCCGGATGCGCCTTCGAGCATCTGTCGCTCTCCCCGGGCAAGCAGAGTGTCCTTCTCGGCTTTGGAAAGTACCACCTTCTGTTCTGTTTCACCCTCTTCACGAGCAGAAACGGCAGATACGAGGATCGCAACCCCTACCAAAAAGATCCAATTGCAGGGAAATTTGTTCCGGTTTCCCCGGTCTCGTAATCGACTCAATCCGGTCAAAGCATTCATCGCACCCTTCTCCTTATTCCGCTCTACTTTGCCTTTGCGGTAAAGCCCCATTCTTTGCGGAATTCCCCAATGGATTTTCGATCTTCCAGAGGGGCCTTGGGAATAACGTCGCCCGCATCCTCTCCCATATGGCGATCGTCAACCGCTTCGGATGCGAGCTGATAGCGGGTATCGCTGCTAAAGCGGAAATAGTTGGACGTGTTTTCAAGCGAGGCGTGCATGAAATACATGCCGAAGATGACGACATCGCCCGCGTTAAAAGGGGTAGATGCCCACCGGACATCCAGAGTTTTCATAACGTCATCGGGATCGGTGGAAAACGCGCCCCCATCCAGATCTTGATGCGCGTCCATCGCGCCGTAAGTATTTTTTAGATGCTGGATTTTATGGGAGCCTAAACAGAGGGCAAGCGGGCCCATATCCAGAGATATATCGCCGAGCGCGGTCCACATCGTATAGAGGTTTTTGGTGCCAGCACCCATATAGACCACATCGTAATGCGCCCCCGCATTCTGACCGCGGCAGATCACGCGGAGCCATTTGTGATCAAATGAAAGAACAGGGCCACCCATAAAGCGTTCGAAGAAGGCCATGGTGTTTTTGCCTTCAACGATTTCGAGAAATCCCGGCCATTGTTTCACAAGTCGGTCCGCAAAGCGGGGACGGCGATTCTCGCCAATCACCGCCTCGTCTATAGGCGTGTTCGGGGCAAGGAGATTCTGGGCGGCCATGTTTTCCAGGATTTCTCTCCGGGCATTTTGAATTTGCTGCCGCGTATGAAAATTGCGAATAATGAGATAGCCGTCTTCTTCAATGCGCTGGTGAAGGGCCTCGGTATCGTCGAGCAGGTGGGTGGCTTCACTGGGGGTGAAAATAGTTTCGCCAAAGACGAGTTCGCGTCCAGACATCGAAACCCGGGTACCGTCGGGAATGTTAAAATTGGACATGGGTATTCTCCTTAGAGATGAGAGTTCCTGAGGGTCGTTGATTCTTCTTCGACTAATCTTTGCTCATCAAAGATGGGGAAGAGCCTTCTTCATACGCTATCCAGAGTTGTAAGTCGCAGAGGATGCGCGCGTCACTGCCTGGTGTATTGTGAGCAATCTCAATGACTACCTTCAAAAGTGTTTCGAGACCAGAGAAAAGTCAACTCTAACCTGAGCCGATTCCCGAATCACCCCGGACATGCCTTTCCCATACATCATACATCTCGGCCATCTCTTTCACCAGATCCGGGTATTGATCCGCAAGGTCATTCACCTCTGTTCGATCAACCTCCATATCGTAAAGTTCCCAAAGCGAATTCGGGTCCGGCCACGCTTTTTGTTCTGACCTTGCCTCTCTTTCAGGACGCCAGGGATTGTAATCTCTCCAATAATCAGGAGAGACGAGTTTCCATTTTCCCATTCTCACAGCACGCCAGAGGGCGGTCTCACTATACTGATTCCAGTACAGCGCCCTGTGGCCCTCGCGCTGTTCGCCTCTGAAGACCGGCAGCAGGCTCTTGCCTTCCAGGGGCAGGACGCCTTTGTGGGAGGACGGGTATTCCGCCCCTGCAATATCTGTACAGGTAGCCATAACATCGATGAGGTGACCGATCTGATGGGTGATCTCGCCCCCGTTTTGAATCACGCGCGGCCAGTGTGCGATAAACGGTGTAGAGATGCCTCCCTCGTGGTTCCACCGCTTGAATTTGCGAAAAGGCGTATTGCTGAGATTGGCCCAGGGCAGATCTACCGTACGGTACGACGCCATGGGACCGGGCGGAATATCGGGGGTGCTGGTCCTGTCTTCATCGCTGGCGCCGTTGTCGGACAGAAACAGCACGAGGGTGTTTTCCTCTATACCGAGCTCGCGGAGTTTGGCCTGAAGGCGTCCGACATTCTGGTCCACGCGGTCAATCATGGCCGCGTAAACAGCCATCTTTAGATCCCAGGCATCTCGATCCTCAATCTCCTCCCACGACAGCGAATCCGGATCGCGCGCCGAAAGGGCCCACCGCTCGTCAATCAGGCCCATCTCGACCATGCACTCGAGGCGCTGCTCCCGCAACCTGTCCCAACCGACTTTGTATTTGCCCTTATACTTTGCGATGTCCCTCGGCCAGGCGTGCAGAGGATAGTGCGGCGCAGTATAGGCCACGTAGAGAAAGAAAGGTCTGTCTTCCCGCCCGTACTCGTCCAGGTATCCAAGGGCGTAATCGGTGAACGCGTCGGTGGAGTAGAAGTCCTTGTCTTCGGGTGTGTAGGGCTGAATGACCCTGTCGTCGATGGCAAATGCGGGATTGTCGTCCGGAAATTTTTCACCGGGCCGTTCTTCACCGGGTCGTTGCAGACCCGGGTTAAAGAAATTGCAGCATCCATCGACGAGGCCGTAATAGCGGTCGAAACCCCGTTCGACGGGTAATCCAGAGAAAAGCCCAGACAGATGCCATTTTCCCGCCATGAGGGTGCGGTAGCCGGCAGCCTTGAGTACCTCGGCGATGGTAACGCAGCTCTTCGGCCCTCCCCTGCTGACTTGCTGGGAGTAAAGCCCGGTCAGCAGAGACGCCCGCGTAGGTGCGCACAGGGCATTGTTGTAAAACTGGGTGAAGCGAAGGCCGTTTGAGGCAAGCCGGTCGAGGTTGGGGGTACGGATCTCGCCGCCATAGCATCCCAGGTCGGAAAATCCCAGATCATCGACCATAATCAAGAGAATATTCGGTCTTGAGCTATTTTCCGTCAATCTACTCGAGTTCATCTAATATCTCCTTATTACCAACCGTGAACATAATGCCCATCTCCGAGGGGGAACCAGATGTAGTCAACAAGGGAGGAGAGAAAGACCCCTGCGACGTATCCTATCGGAAGACCGATAAAAAAAGGAGCTGCGCGGCGATACAGACCAATGCCCCCGATGCGCATAATCAGGCTCTTGGCGGTCCAGGTCAGGAAGATGGAGAAGGCGTAGATACGGGGACCCGTGGTATTCTGGAAGGCCAGGCCAAGGGGATGAAGGGGCCACCAGGACAGGCGGTTGCGCAACAATACCAGGAGCAGAACCTCCAGAGCACCGAAAAGACAAACACCTACCTTGGCGGGGTCGAAGACGGTAAGATCGCTCTCCAGAACTTTCGCCGCCAGCCTGTTGTACGGAGCGACCAGTGATCCCGCCGGGTTAAAAGGTCCTTTGTGCAAATTCTGTCCACCGTAGATGTAGGGCAAGTAGATCACGAAGAAGAAGGAGGCGAACAGGCCCGCGAGAAACGCCAGCAGAACGAGCCAGACGACGAGTGATCGCCTGCGGGTGAGGCTACTGAGAAGTTTGAAGTGGTGGGGCAGCGCAGGCCAGGCCGGAATGCGGAGATTGCCGAAGAAGGCACCCGTGTTGACCATGCCGATGCCGACGAGGTCTCCCCGAGAGAGGTTCGCGGTGCCGACCAGGGTCTCCAGCATAGGTCCCCCTTTTACGGCCACTGGAAAAAGATGGGTAAACCCGCTGGCGGCCGTGAACTTGGCAACGGTCAGGTAGGCGATGTAGAGCATTAGAGTGTGGGCAATGGCCATTGGGAGCGATATCCCGAAGGCGTGCATCAAGCCGACGATGAAGACGGTAGAGATCCCGAGCCCGAGCAGGGCAATCCGATAGGACGCGGTCCCCTCATCTTTCGGATCACCCACGCCCCCGAGTGCGGTGCGCCAGACCCGCTGCAGATGGCCCCGCGCGACCCAGACCGACCAGAGCGCCAACAGGACCATTGCGCCGTAGCCCTCCAGATCGAGGATTCCACTGGGAGGAGCCTGTTGCCCGGACAGTCCAATACCGAAGCCAGTGCGGTTCATGATCCCCAGTTTGAAGATCGCCAGCAGGCGGAACGCCCAGAGGCTGAGCAGGATATCCAGGTTGCAGAAGTAGGTAAGCCCGATCACCGTAGGCAGGACGCGGAGATAGACCGGAGGAAAGTCCCTGCTTACATGCACCGCCTTGGTCAGGTAGAATCCAAAAACGGTGATTTCGGGCAATACGACCGCGAAGTAACCTGCGATATTCCAGAGAAAGATACCAAATACCAGAAAAAAGCCCGCCCAAAAGACACCATCGCGGAAGAGGCGGGGTACCCGCCCCGGCTCGTCGAATCCCGACGTCAACGCCACGGCAAATTGCGCAAGCGGATAGGTCAACCGCTCGGCATCCTCCCACTGGCGCTGGAGGATGATAAACGCACAGATGCCGGCTGTGAGCACAGCGATGGGGATCGCCGTACCCCAGAAGAGGGGCCTGACCCACCCGATCCAGGGCACGGGTGTCTCGGGCGCAAGGCCGTCGTAATAGGGCCGTATAACGGCCGGAGACGCATCGGGCATATACCACCAGGGCAGGGCGTCGAAGAACGCCTCTTCCCACCGGTTCTCGGGGGAGGCGAAGTAGGTGGGTGCAGCCAGAGTACTCGCCCAGTAGCCGGTAAAACCCTCAAAGGGGATGTTTCCGGCGATTCAGGACATGCTGTAGATCACCAGGAGTTCGGTACCGCTCAACGCCGCCCGGGGGAAGAATGCCTTCAGGCCCAGATTGACAAAGAGCCAGAGACCAAACGGGATCAGCATCGCCATCGGAAACTGGGACTTGTTCAGGGAAAAGGAGCCCATGACCATGCCGGCATAGTCGGCATAGATGTTGAGAATTACGACAGTGGCCGCGCCCAGGAGAACGGAGCGGAGGGTGATGCGGGCGGACGCCTTCTCGGGAGCCTGGCTGGCGTTGGTGTCAAGAGTTGAAGAATCTGGCATGGAATCTGTTAAAAAATCGCAATGGCGCAAAAGCCACCCATTCAAACCAAAAGGACCCTGTCGGGTAAACTCTGCGCCACTTGAGATTCCCTCGGCGCCACCTGAAAGGGAAGCCGAGGGATTTTAGCCCGGCGGTTACAGCGAGCCGGAAAAACTCAGACGGATCGGGGCATCGAAATATTTCCCGAAGTCGGAGTAGGCGATGTCCAGCCGAATATTTCGACCTGAGAAGGTGCCCTTCAGCCCCGCGCCGACGGTCCACGATTCTGCATCGTAGTCAAACTTATAGCCCGCGCGCAGCGCGACGATATTTTTCAACCACAACTCGCCGCCCAGATTATAGCGCTGATCGCGGTCAGTGAAGTAGGCCCCCTCAAAGGAGGCGGTTAGCGACATCGGATCGCCCAACTCGCCGACGACCTCCATCGAGGTGCCCAGATTGAACACCACCGGAAATTCCGCGGGGTCGCTGTGGATCTTCATCTCGTTGCCCAGATTGTTAATACCCATGCCGATGCGGAGGCTGCGGTAGCCAGTGTGCAGCAGCGTGTAGAGACTCAGCGAAGTCCCACCCAGCTTTTCCGGACCGAGATTGGACTGGACAAATGAGAACTTGGCAGCCGCTGAAAGCTTGTCGGTCAACTGACGGGCAAAAATCACACCTAAGGCGTAGTCACCTACATCCAGCATTTCTCCTGTGCCATTGGGCTCCAGAATGGTGGTCCGTTCGATCTCTGGAGGTTGGTGGTTGACCACGGAAATGCCCAGCATAGCGTTCCACCCGACATTGAGGGCGACAGCGCCAGAGTAGAACTTAGAACCTACCAGCCACTGCGCGTATCCGAAGGAATAACCCAACCGCCGCACCGAGGTGATACCGGCCGGATTCAAATAGATCGCATCCATGCCCTCGGCAACAGAGGTATAGGCGTCGCCCATCGCCGCAATACGGGCACTGGGTGTGACCTTCAGGAAGGCGAGCGTGCTCGGTCCTTGCTTTTCAAAAGCTCCGGTAACCTTGTCATTAAACAGGTGCGGCACGTCCAGTTCTTGCTGTGCCTCCGCCCCCAGCGTGCCGCAGACGGCAATCGCGATCGTAAATAAGAGAATTCTTTTCATAGTTGAAACCATCCTTTATTTAAAGCAGCTACTTGTGCAGGATAAAGGCTCCTCGAGACAGCTTGCCCATGCTCTCCTGTACCTCGGATTCCACGACAAAATAGTACAGCCCGGAAATGACCTCTCCACTGAGGAATCGGTCCTTTAACTCCCAATTGGTCTCGCCGAGAAGCGGGTTGTCGTGTTTGATTAACGCCACCATATCGCCCGATACCGAAAAGATGCGGATCGTGCACTTGTGGGGCAATCCCACAAATCGCAAGCTCTCGGCACCCTGGTAACTCTGGCCGTCCAGAGTCACGCTGAACGGGTTGGGCACCACCCGCACCTGTCGCTCCAGATTGTCGCTCATTGTGCTACTGGCCATCTTTGGGCGCAGCGGCACATTGACCTTTGTCTCTGGCGAGGAGTAGCCGCCCTCCAGTCCACTTCCCGTGAGGTGTTCCCGGACTTTCGGAGGCAAGTCGGCCAGGGTCACTGACCCTTCGCTCCAGTCCTGCTTGGGCGAAGCAACGGCGCGGACATTGTAGATATAGCGGAAGCCGGCCAGAGAGTTCGTATCTACATACTTATACGTTCCGGCACTGGTGGCAGGAACCTCTTCCACCAGTTCCCACGGACCGTATTCCTGAAAGGTAGATCGGTAGATCCGGTAGGCCACAACGTCGGCCGCCCCATATTCGGGATTAATTGCCTTTTCAGCGGCGTCGGTCCACGAGAGCTCGATGTTGGCATCCTGGTTATTCCCCGCCTGGAAGTCCACATCCGGTGGGGCGTTGGGGATGCGAAAGCCGCTGTCGTATGCGAACTGGGCGTGCGACAGGTTCTGCAGGAGGGCCTTTTCACCCTGGGCGAGCACCTGCTTGCGAGCATCGTCATTCAGACCTCTTTCCCCCACCCCGAATGCCCAACTCATCTGGTCCCTTGCAAAACCGGTCCTGGAATCGACATTGCTCTCTTCTATGTCTCCGGCGTGGCCAAAGACGTAAGTGACCACGATCTTGGCCTTATCTCCCGGTGCCAGGTCGTAGGGACCGTAGATCTGGTCGGACCAGACGACCCCCTCCGTGGGGGGATCGGCCATCGAGGGAGCCGTGTAAATATCGTAGAGTTCGGCCATACCTACGCCCTTGCCGATGGGATCGTCGATATTATCAAGCCCGTGTGCCCTGAACCAGTGCCCCAGGACCTGGTCGCTCTTCGGATCCACGTAGCCCTGTACCAGATCGTTCGCGTTGAAGACGTGACTGGGACCGGAATTGCGAAATGCCAGAGGAGCAAACCCGGCATATTCCGGCGCAATCGGTGTGCCCTTCGGCCGGTCTCCGCTGGCCGGGAAGGAACCACCGGGATTTTCAAGGTCGGGATCAAATGGATCTCCCGTGTCTTCCTCAAAGCTATTGGTGGTATTCCCGTCATATACATAGGTGATGTATTTGCCGGCGAAGTCCGCAGCGGTCAGGCCGCTGAGGGAATTGGGCTGAAAGCCGGGAGATTCCGAGAAACGGAAGAAATCGTCCAGCCCACCCGACCTGTTGTATCGGATCATCCCACCTTCGTGCCCCCACCGGTAAGAGGTACCGGTGGAGTTGACGTAGAGGGTGTTGTTGAAGCCGAAGTAGGTGTCATTGAGCTGCTTATCGCCCCGGTTCTCGAACTCGACATCCACGATAATGAAGTCGTCGAAGTCCTGGTGGCTCCAGGCGTATATCTTCCGCGTCATCACGATGTTGTGCTTGAACCGCGTCTGGGTGATGTGAATCTCCTCAGGCGCGTCCTGCACGGGTGGATAGATATGGTAGTCGTAATTGTGAATTTCGTAGGGGTCGGCGGCCGTGGCATCGCCCGACTTGGGCGTTGCGCCGGGATACCAGTTGGCCATTTCCAGGCCGACCTTGATCCCTCTGGTGGGCACGACCGTGCGGATACCCCAATTGGCCTCCGGGCCGTTCAGGATGTCGTAGATCATCGGGAACACATCCTCCGAGGGGTGGCGCGGACCGGTCCATGAAACGTGCTTCTCCCCATCCACATTCGTGAGTACCAGCACGCCATTGCCGGATGAATGCATGGTGCCTTCGGACTTGTTCGCACCGTCAGACCAGGCCTTGTCACCCCAATATTCCATGTAATCGGTAGGATTCATCAGGGTGTAAAATCCCATCATCATGCCAGGGTAGATCAGACGGAATGCAGCCCGGCCCGCGCTGTCGGCGTAGTGCATGCCGGAAAACCCATAATTGTGAAAGGTCTCCCAGACAAGCGAGCGCGTCATCATGCGGCTGGCGTAGTAATCGAGCTGGGCCGAAGCGGTCAGGGCGCCCGACAGCAGCAACGCCAGCGCCAGCAGGCCCACCCCAAGCCATTTCTTTATCAGAGATACAAACATTGAAATTCCTCCAGTGTATATTCAAGGTCAAAACTTCAGGCGTGCGCCGACCACCCAGTTGCGGGGATAGCGGCCCAGTCCCTGGTCGTAACGGTCTATATCGCCGTCCCCATACTTCAGATAGGTGCCGTTATCCGGGTCTGGCATCTGCTTCCCCCATTGTATCCAATCGAAACCGGTAGTCATGTCGGCCTTGTCGTTCCAGAGATTGCGGATCTCCAGAAAAGCGGTGGCTGTCATAGTGCCGCCAATGTAGAATTCCTTCTCCAGGTTGATATCGCTAACCAGAGAGATCGGCCCGGTCCGTCGCTCCTGGGGACCTGTCGGAGGCGTATAGTTGAAGGGAATGCCGGTATGGAGCCGGTAGAGCAACGATATCCGGAGGCTGGCCAGAGGCGCAATGTGAAAGTCAGAGGGACTGGAAAAAAGGAATTGCCCACTGAGAATATTGCGCCGGTCAATACCGCTTTGCAGTGTCGGCGTATTGTATCGGCCGATAGTGTACGCATAAATCCCTGGCTCGAGTATCTCCACCGGAGCGTTCCAGTAGCCATCGGACAGAGGCTCGCCGATTCGGCTATCGTAATCCCTGAGTTGTGCCCTGGCCCTTTCGGCCAACTGCACCCGCTCCTCCTGGGTGGGCGCATGAGGGACCTCCTGGCCGTCCGCCTGCGCATCCACACCCACGAAGTATTGGTCACTCATGACGTATGAGGGTCCGACTACGTGGTAGGCTCGCCAGTTCCGAAAGCCGGAGTTATTCATATTTTTTGTCCACGCGAGATTGTACGCCACGTTGAACGTGACCATGTTGCTGAACTGCTTTCGCAGAGAGACCTCGAACCCCCGGGACCACTTCCGACCCCGGTTGCCGGATCCCCTCGAAGAGACACCGTCGTACCCGAAAGCCGGTTCCTCCAGGCGCCAGGAGGTGGAGCCGTTGGTGATAATCCCCATCTGATCCCTATAAAAGGCGGTGACACTGGCAACGTATTCGCCAGCGAAGTTCCAGTCAAATCCGGCCTCGAAACTGGTTGATTTTTCCGGCTCGATGTCGGACATCCCGGAGACCGCGTGGTGGAACTGCTTCAGGCTGTTGTACTTCTCCCTCTGATCGATCTGTCCGTTCCCGTTCACATCCCTGTCCTCTCCGGTCCCGCCGAATTCCCGCTGGTAAAAATTCTGGATATCGGGAAATTGCCGGAAGACGCCAGTGAAGAACCGGATCGTGGAGCGATCGGTGATGGGATGAGAGACCCCAATCCGGGGACTCCAGGCGTGCAAAATCGGGAGGTCTTCGGTCACGGGCATGTTTCGAAAGCGCGTCAGGGATTCGTAGTGTCTGAACATCCAGAGCGTGGCGATATTGCGCCAGCCTTTTACCGGGTCCATCGCGTCGAACCGGATACCGGCGTTGATCACCAGGCCCTCAAATTCCATCTTGTCCTGGATATAAACTCCGTACTGGATGGGATGAGCCCGCTCCATACCGATGATCGGGTCGCCCGAACCGCCGGCAAGGCGGATCGTAAAAGCACGGGCCTGGCGGGAGCCTTCCTCGTGGTGATAGAGGCCATAGCGGGTGATCTCAAACCCGGTTTTGACAAAGTGTCCCTTGGTGATCTGGCTGCTCAGATCGGCTTTGAGGCGCACCCGCTTGTTGTCCATATACTTAAAGGAATAGATGTCCCTCGGCAGAAAGTACCCCTTGCTGTCGCGCCGCACCCCTTCGGTAACAGGGGGCACATCGCTGGTGTCGGTCAGGGTTTGCTGCCAGTTGAGACGCACTTCATAGAAGGTCGTGGGGGATAGGGTGTGGGTAAAGAGGAGATACGCCATCCTTTCACTGAAATTCTGTTTGCCCGCTGCGGAATAATCCTCGGGCAGGAAAAGATTGCGTCCACCCCTGGTGATACCCCGCACACCCCCGTCGGTATCTCGCAACTGCCCGGCGAAGGGATCATCGGGATCGATCCTCGTATTGGATCCTCCGATTCGCCTGCTACCTCTGGTTCCGGGATCGAAACCCTCGTAGTAGGCGAAAACCCCGCCCAACTTCACCTTGAAGTTGGGGGACGGCCGGGTGACAAAATTGCCGAAGGTCTGGATGTTAAACGGCTCGCGGTTGAGCGCGCTGGGATAGATAGGGGCCTTGCGACTGTGGGCCGCATTCACAAAGAAGGAGACATCCTTAGCGATCGGTCCAGAGGCCGAACCCTCCAAATAGTGCCCGAACACGCCCGTGTAATCGGTGCGTTCATGCACTTTGCGCCCGGTCTCAGGATCGGTCTCATTCGCAAAGGCCGGGTCACTCCAATCCACCTTGCCTGCGTGGAAGGGATGATCGTAGATATTCGGTCCCCAGTGCCTCTTGGCAGGCAGATCCAGGCGGTATTCCCCAAAGCCCGTATAGGCGTCCCGGCCCTCTTTGGTGACCAGGCTGATCACGCCGGCCTGAGCGTTGCCGTACTCGGCCTCCATCCCACCGGTAACCACCTGCACCTCCTGCAGGGCACTTTTGTTGATGCCCATCCAGGTGGGGGCGACAAATCCGTCGTTGTTGACGAGCCGAACCCCGTCAATTTCCACAAAGGTATCGTTTGAGCCCGCCATAGACGCATTGTTGCTGCCCCGAATCCGGAGGTTGCCGTCCAGCGACACGCCCGGCTGTAGCGCGATCACCTCATCAAGGGTGCGCGCAAGGGGCACATTCTCAATGTCCTCGGCATCGACGACATAACGGCTGAAGGTCCGGTCCGGCTCCACTGGTGGTCGCTCGGCAATCACCACCAGCTCTTCGGCCTGTAGCGCGGCCTCCACCAGGTTAAAATCGACGGTGGTAGTGAAGTCCGCACGCACGACCACATCCTGTTTGGTCGCCGCGGTATAACCGACCATCGAGGCTTCAAGTTTATACCTGCCAGGTTCGACCGACAGGATGAGAAAATAGCCCTCTGCATCGGTCGTAGCACCCCTGCGGGTGCCCTGGATCACCACGTTCGCCCCGGGCAGTGGCGCGCCTGAGGCGTCGGCCACAACACCATTGAGTTTGCCGACCGTCCCGGCAGGCACGTTTGCGGGCGAGAAGGCGACCAGCACCCCAATGAGAAACGGGCAAACCAAATAATAAAGGTATTTCATAGAAAAAACTCCTTATCGCGTAAAGTCGTGATACATTACAGGATACGGGCTACTGCTGGGTATAGAACTTGAACCGCACACCGACGTTGAGCTTCTGGAAAGGGAAGACCTCTTCCAATCCCCAGGCCTCCAGCGGACGCACACTACCCAACACGACGTTATACTGCCCTCTCAAGTCGATGGTCAGAGATTGGGAGGTGAAAAACTGCACGCCCAACCCAACATTGAGCCCCAGCGTCATGTGCTGGTCAATCGTAGGCTCCAGCAGCAGATTCTCGTCCAGAGGCGGCGCGGGCTGACCGGGCCAGATCAGGCCACTGACCTCGTTCTTATATTTAAAATACCCCGTACCCACCACCAGGTAAGGCGCCCTACCCCCGCCTTCTGCCAGCTTCCTGCCCCCCTGATTGAAATGATACAGCCAGCTAATCGTCCCGCCCATCCAGGTCATCTTCGAACTGGCCTGTGGGCTGCCATACTCCTGCTTGTCGATCGACCAGAGAAATTTCCGGTTCTCCAGTTCCCCGCCACTGTATTTGACGTAGTGTCCCTCCACTTCGGCGGTCCACTGCTCGTTGAGGACATAGAGCACCGTCCCACCGAGATTGACACCACCGGAGGGAAACCATTCGTTTAATTTGAAGGTCGGCAGATCGTAGCTGGCAGCGACGCCAAAGCCCCACGTTCCACCAACTTGCGCAGCGACGCCAAAGGGCCAAGACAGCAGCAAGATCCCCGCTAAGAGCAACATCCTATATCTCATAATTCCTCCTTTTTTGAGACCTTCAATCTCCTTGAAAACCACCCCAAAATACTATTAAATCTTCCCGTGCTTCACCTCCTTTCAACGGGCATAAATACAAGATTTATCTTGACAATAAAAGACAACCCATTTTATTTCCTGACCTGGATATGCGAGGAGGTGACAACGCCTCTTCACATCTTTCCAAAGCCGTTAGCTCCAGTCCCGCCAAGGTCGGTAGCTGACGGCTCTTTTTTTCTTTGAGAAAAGATAAACCGTAAGAATTCTTGTGTCAAGCTATTAGTCAAAGTAAACATGTCCTTCGTCAATTTCATATTCACCAACTATGCACGCTGTGCCCCTGTCCTGGGAACCAGGCAGCGTCGATGAGGAAACACCAGACGACCCCAAACGTGTAGCCAATCAGCAGACCCAAAAACAGGGGCATGGCCCGGCGGTAGAGAGCCACCCCGCCAACGCGCATCAGGATCGCCTTGCAGACCCAGGCGAAGAAGACCGGGATGACGAGGGACTTAGAGTTGTCCGAGGCGGATATGGCCAGACCGATGGGATGGATCGACCACCAGGCGAACCGATACCTCAGGAAGGTGAGCAAACCCATCAGAGCCGCGCCAATGCCAAAGAAGATCATCCGGTCCAGAGCCATTGGCCCAGGTGTCCTCATATGCGACAGGGTAGAGGAAAAGACACTCTTGGGATTCCCTTTGTAGTAGAACGCAAAGTTGTAGGCCCCGTGGATGTATCCCAGATAAAGCGTAAGCCAGACCGAGGCGACAAGCCCGACCAATGCACCGACCACCACCCAGAACACCAGCATGCGTCGGTTTTTCCGAATTAAGTCACCCAGCTTGACGGCCTGCGCCAGCCCCGGCGCGAACAGGCCCCGGATATAGTCGATCAGCGAATATGAGAGAAGCATCGAGGTGAGGGTGGACCCTGTCATCACGTCGGTTCCCCGCATGTCCATCGTAAAGGCCTGTGCGGTAATGGGGGCCTGTGTGATGACCAGGCCAGTCTCGGAGACGATTCGAGCCATCCCGATGTAAATGATCCCCGTACCGGCCACGAACACCAGTGCTGTAAGGAGGTCCATGCCGGATTGATGGATCAGAAACAGGATATACAACAGGCTCAGCAACAGGCCCAAAACCGATGTGCGGTAAGAGAGGATCTCCTGGCGATCGTCGGCTGGATAACGGGAATTGAGAGCCTTCAAAAAGACGTCCCTCAGATGGTGCCGGGCCACCCAAAGCCGCCAGAGGACCAGGCTGGCCAGCGCGCCGAAACACTGCCAGGACTGAATCTCCTGATCTGCGGTGAAAGAGTCCGAGGGTTGTTCGGTCTGCAAGCCCATGCGGTTGATGATGTGCCCTTCCACCACGTGGATCACAAAGAAGAACCAGACGCTGAAGAGGACCTCCAGATTAGCGAAGTAAGCAAAGCCAAGGGTGTAGAACTGCAAAGGGCGAACTCGTAGGGACGGCGAGTAGCGCGTGAATTGAAAGTAGCCCCCGGAGGGGATAAGGGCGATATCGGGGACGGCGGGAAAGAACCAGGAGAGGGATTTCCAGAAGAAGAGTCCAAACGCCAGAAGGGCCGCGACCCAGAAGAGCTTGCTCCGCATCAAGGCCGGCCAGAGGCGCTCCGAATCGGCGTCTCTGGCCAATTCAATGGGTATGGAGACCAGCGGGTACACGAGTTTCTCGTGCTCGACCCACTGCTTTCGAAGGATGACCATCACACACGCCGTTCCAACCAGGATGGCCGCGATGAGGCTGCTCCACCACACCAGCGGGACCAGCCAGACCGTCCAGGGAGCCTGTGCACCTGGAGGCAGCCCCTCGTAGAACATCCTCAGGGCCTCGCGGTCAGTGGGCACCATCCAGGTGCTGAGGTGGGGGTGATAGTATTCGGCCCACTGGTTTTCAGGGGTGGCAAAGTAGAACGGGGAGGTGATGATGCCCAAGAAAAAGCCGGTAATGCCGGAACCGGGGACGACCGACCCGACAATACCTATAGCCACGACTGTCAGAAGTTCGGCGGGGGAAAAGGCAAGTCGTTGCCGATAGAGCTTGAGCAGAGGATTGAGAAATCCCACCAGGAGGACGAAGAGGGCCAGGAGTGGAAGCTGAAAATAGGCCAGATTAAGCCGGGTGGACTTGACGACCGCTTCGGCATAGGTCACCCAGAGGTTGGTGAAGATCACAATGGAGAGCCCCAGAGCGACCGCCCGGAATGTGACCCCACGCTCCGGGAACGGACTGGCCTGCGCTTCGGGCCGTGGAGCAGCAATGACATTCTCAGACATTATTCCTCCTTTGAGTTGGAGGCAAGTCGTTTATCCACGCATCACTTCGTAATCAACCGTCGCAAACGCGCCCTCCCATTCCCTTCCAAACGCAATCACATCTTCCACGCCCTCTTTCAGCGATACCCCGACCACATTCGGCGCCACCTTTCGCACACCTGGCTTTGTCTCTCCCTCTCGATGCGGCACAATAACCGCGAGAAATCTCGCATCGCGGCGCGGTTCGGTTGAACTCTATTGAAGCCCTGAAGCATTCAGAATACTGCGTCAGATAGAGACATCGCTTTTCTCATCCATCAGCACGATGAGTTGGCGCACAACAGGTACCAGTTTGCGGGGAACCTGCATAGCGGTGTAATCTTGCTCAAAGGCGGTCTCGTCTTCAGCGATGGTCTCTTCTTCCGTCCGGGATTCGACATGTTCGATGACCTCCTGGACGCGCTTCTGATTCCACCCATTAGGATATTTATTTTTATCCATACTTATCGCCTCCTGCGTTGGCGATGGCGGAGAGCAATTGAGTAAAAGGTGCATCACAACACCGCCAATATTTTCTCCACCTTATCCTCAAAAATCATCTGCCATTCCGGCGCCAGCATACAATCGCTATCTTCTTGTGCACCACCCCGATTTTTGAGTTGCTCTGCCGTTGGCGTATAATAGATATAGCCATTTGTAACACCCGCGACAAAAGTGAACTTATGCGGGGACCTTTTCTTAATATTGAGACCAATCTCCACCGACAACTCACCCGGGAACGTAACCAGAACAAATTCCCCAACCCTCAAACCCATCATCTCAACTTCAATTTTCCTCTCTCCAGCAGCGACATTCCGCGCCTGATGTTTTTTGAGCAAATTTAGATTGATCTGGATCCTCGTCAATTGCTCCATCGCGTAAATATTCTCAATATACCGGTCCATATTCGCTCTATTTTCGGCATCCAGCTTCTTCAAACCATCTCTCCCCATCATCTCCTCATGCAAATAACGATGAGAATAATAAGATGGAAAATCGCGGGAAAGATTGTATTTCACATACAGAGGAATAAACGTCTTCAAATTGAGACTCGTCCCCTTCAAAGCCTGAAGCAATTGTATCTGTTCGGCCTGTAGAGATTCTATACGCTCCGCGAGATCGGCCCTCGGCAGTTCAATGGTCTCCCGGATAATCTTCAACTCCCCGCCTCCACTACCGCGGATCTTCTTCAACCCCTGCAACGTGCTAAGACCCAGCATATTTCCCAAAATCTCGGCATCCCGAGGATTATTGACATCCTTATACAAAATCGGATTGACATCACCCCCGCAACCCTGTAAAAACAGCGCAACCGTATCCTCGCTCAAATTATCTTCAATCACCTTTGACGCAAACCCGGAAATATCCGCCGTATTTTCTCTACTCGGCACCTCCAGAATCGGATGACACGCAAAATTGAAAACAACCGCCAGCGTCTCTCCATCCTCCCGATCCAGCCGAAGAATGCCAATCTCCGGATCGACTGGTCCGACCGAAGCGACCTCCTCATCGGGCGGAAGCGAATACGCGTGACGAACATCGGCTTCCCTTCCATTCTTCAACACAAGCCTGCGGTTCTCCATAATCCTGTCCTCGTAGCCGGTGCCAACACCTATACGTACGGGGACCATATTTTGCCACGCCTCTACGACCGCCCGTACCGTGCGCTGTTCCACATCTACACAAACCCTGCCATGACAATGACTGGCATTGATCAGAATATGCGAAGGATCGAGATTCAACTCCCTATTCAACTGCGAACGCACATTGGCGAGAAACTCATTTCTGATAGAACCGATCTCAGCTATAGCCACCGCATCTACAGTCACAATAACAGCAGTTTCAGCCCCAGACCTCAGCGCCAGAGCTTTGACATAAAGGGGATCATTAGCCAGTCCCGCGTCTGGATCGGTTATAACCACCTTTGCAACACCCGCCAGGAGATTTCGCGAAATCGTTTCCATACCTTACTTAAAGTCCCAGATCTCTCTGATTGTAATTTTTCAAAACACTCTCCCGCGTATCTTCATTCCACCGATTGGCATCCTCCTCCCCAATCAAAGGCTGATAAACATAGCGGGATTCATCTGGAAATCGCTGCTGCCGCGCGTCAATCCCCAAAGCGATCAAACGAGAACGCTCATAGATACGCGCCTCGTCGTAAATCACCTCCTCATCCCCGCGCCTCACCCGCGCATTCAGAACAGAAGACCGGCGGTGAAAACCAAAATTGATCGTCATCCGCTTATCCGGCGACGTATTGGCAAAAGAAGCGTGCAGAGCCTGGCGATTGGACATAACCACATCGCCGGGTTCACACACCATGGGAACCGCCCCCGGCAAACGGTCAGAACCATTGTTATCCGCAATCATCGCTTTAATATCCAGCTTGCCCTGCTTGTGCGACCCGGGAACCACCCACACCCCATTGGCCGCAGTACTACCGAAAAGCTGAGCCATAAAATTAAACCCATGCGTACCCTCATCCCAATCGGGCCTATCCCACTGCGTGGTGCCATCCTGATGCCAGGCCACCGATGCCCCCAACCCCGGCTGCTTGACAATAACAGACTCTGTAAACGGCGTAAAATCCGGCCCATTGATCTGCTCTGCAACAGACAGCAGTTGGGGATGTCCGTAAAGCCGCAAACAAGAATCCATAATTTGCAAAGGGGCAGCGATATTGGAAATCACATAATCCGGCGCATCGGCCGGAGGCTCTGGCTCCGTCATCCTGGCTGGATGCCGCCCATTATTGCTCGACGTACCCCCCACGGGATCGCTCAGCGGTTTGACAAAGCGAAAAGGCTGCCGCGCCAAATCCGCCCCAAGTGCTTTGCGGCCCATTGAATCAACCAGCGCGTCTTTAGTATGCGGTGCCCGCTCAAACGCATGCGCCAGATCCGCATGCAAATTCTCGAGTTCCTCATCGCCCAGCGCACCCTCAAACACATAAAAACCCACGCGCCAATACGCCTCTACAATATCCTCATCCAGCGTACCGTCCGCATTAAATTTGATAGCACCGCGATTCCCAAGCGCGAACGCCATCTCCTCGCCCTCTCGGACATAAGCATCCATAGTATTTTCTACCGTGGTCTTCATTTTATTCTCCTTTTTACACTTCTCACTTCACACTTCTCACTTCACATTTCCCCTTTACCATCCATGCGTCCAGTGTGGCGTTGACGGAAACCAGATATAATCCACAAGCGAAGAAAGCGCGCACCCCGTCACATATCCAACGACGAGACCAAAGAAAAACGGACGCACGCGATTGTAAAGTGGAATACCGCCAAACCGCAGAATCATATGCTTGGCCGACCACGTCAGGAACATACTGAACGCATAAGTCCTCGACCCCTGGCTAATCTGAAAAGCCAGCCCCATCGGATGCAGCGGCCACCAGGGCACGCGATTTCGCAAAAGCGTGAGCAAACCGGCAAAAAGCACACCCAGAACCCACACAGTCGCCTTGGCCGGATCGAACACCGTCTTATCTGCCTGCACAATAATTGAAACCATGCGATTATAGAGATTCCGATTGCCACCTTGAAAACCGCCCAACCCCAAATTCTGCGCTGCGTTGTCATAGCCGAGATAAATCGTATAGAGCATAGACGCGAAAAAACACGTCGAAAAAGCCAGAAAAATCGTCCAAACAACCCGCTTCCGTCTCACTTCGGACGAAAAAATTTTGAGATGATGGGGTAGCGAAGGCCAGACCGGAATGCGGTAATTCCCAAAAAACATATTGGAATTGACGAGACCCAGACCGACGACCTCCCTGCGCGTAAACGTCGAATAGCCAATCAGACTCTCAATAATACGCCCGCCCCGGACCGCCACCGGAAACAAATAGGAGAACCCACTCGCCGCCGTGTATTTCGCAATCGTAAAATAGGCAATATAGAGCAGCACCACCTGAAGAATCGCAAGGGGCAGCGAAAGCCCCATATACGTGACAAACCCCACCACAAAAACCGTAGAGAGCACCAAACCCACAAGCGCAAAACGGTAAGGGATAAGACCATCATCTTTGGGAGACCGACAGCCTTCCATCGCCGCCTGAAACACCCTGTGTAAATGTCCCCGAGCAATCCACACGGACCACAGCGCGAGAAACACAAAAGCCCCGTGAGATTCCAAAAGCAGAATCTCATACGCATCTGCCTGCTGACCCGTATAGCCCACCGTATAGCCAATGCGGTTGATAAATCCCTCTTTCAAAATCGCAAAAAGTCGAAATGCCCAAAAAGAAAGAAGAATATCGAGATTGCACAGATAGGTCAGCCCAATAACGGGCGGCATGATACGCAGCCTCAAAGGCGGGAAATGTTCTGCAATAATAACATCCTTATTCGCGATACGCACCGAATCGTAAATCCCAATATGGGGCAAATTGGGCGCAAAATACGTGATGATATTATAGACATAAACCAATAGCACAACCAGAACGCCCGCCCAGAAGATGCCATCTTTAAACATCGCGGGAATGCGCTCTTTACTGTCAAATCCCTCGGTCAGAGCGACGGGAAAAGTCACCAGAGGAAAAGTCAGCTTTTCGGCATCTTCCCACTGCCTCTGAAAAATAACCGAAACACAAAGCGCAGCCACCACAAGCGCGATAGACAAGCTGAACCACCAGCAAAGTGTGCCTACCCAACTCCCCCACGGAATACTCTCGCCCGGCGGCAGCCCCTCGTAAAAGGTCGTTATGGACCCCTTAGACACCTGGGGCAATACCCACCAGGGCATAACATCAAAAAGAAACTCCTCCCATCGGTTTTCCGGCGAGGCATAATAAGTCGGAGAACTGACAATACCGCCCCAGTACGTGGCCCATCCCGCAACGGGCATCGTCCCCACAATCCACGACATACTGTAAATCAAAACGAGTTCAGAACTGGAAAGTGCAATGCGGGGCCAAAAAAATCTGAGAACGAGATTGACGCCAATCCATCCCACAAAAGGCAGCAACACAGACATCGGGAGTTGCGACTTAACCAGCGCGCTATTGACGAGCACCATGCCCGTATAATTGGTATAAGTATTGAGCAAAACCCCCGTAGCCACGCCCAATACAACCGCCCGTACAGTAATAACCGGCTGTTTTTGTTCGGATACATCCTCTGAAGGTTGAGCGCGTGCCATAACGACCTTAATCGTCATAAGTGACGATAACATCATCGCCATCAATCTCTACCGCATAGGTCTTGACATACACCTCCGGATCCACCAGACAGCGTCCCGTTGAGATTTCAAAAGACCACTGATGCCACGGGCAGTGCAAAATCTCGCCATCGCCATCAATGGAAATTTCGCCCTCCCCCATAGAAGGCGGTGCCTGAGTCGTCACCCGACCACCGAGTGTCCCTGTACAGAGCGGACCATTCTTGTGCGGACAAATATTGCGCACCGCGTAAAACGAACCTCCGACATTAAAAATGCCAATCCCGGCGCGCCCGCGAAAAGGCACCACAATTTTGCGCTGTCCGGGCGGTATTTCCGAGACCCTGGCAACTACAATACGCGCCATTTACACAACCTCCATACGCAGCATCTCCAGAGCATTATCGGCAAAAATGCGCTGGTGCAAATCCTCTGCCAGCCTGGGAAATGTCGTCACGGGATCATTCCAGTCAAAATGGGGAAAATCCGAACAATAAATAAGGGTCTCATCGGCGTGTAACATATCCAGCATCTGGTGTATTTGCTCGGGTCGCTCAGGCTCGTGCAAAGGCTGTGAGCCAACCCGAATATGGTCGCGGAAATACTCACTCGGCAAACGCTTGAGCCACGGCGTCTGGTCGCGCAACGCCTTCCAATCCGAATCCATGTGCCACATCAGCGGAACAGCCCAAAACTGCTGTGCTTCAATGAGCGCAAACTGCAAATTTGGGAACTTCTCAAAAACGCCCTCGCAGATCAACGACGCCGCATGGGAACTCGCCATATACGGTCGGCTCATCCTGGACTCCATATAATACGTGGGAAAACCCACCGGAGTCGGAACAGTTCGCGTCGCCCCACCACCCCCGCCCACATGAGAAACCACCGGCAGCCCGTGATTCTCACACGCCTCCCATATCGGATGGTAAAAGCGATTCCCAAAAGGCATCATCGTACCCATAGGCACCATCACCGCAACCGTATCTTTGCGATGCGCCAGCCTGTTGATTTCATCCACCGCCTGAGACGGATCAGTAGGCGAAACGAGAATCGCATTGACGAGACGATCGTCGCGACTGAGCCAGTGCTCAATCGTCCAATCGTTAAACGCGCGACACAGCGCAGCCGCCCAATCCGGATCCGGCAAACCCGAATACCCGTAAAAAGGCGGTGGTCCCGTCAAAAGCGCGTAATCGATATGCCAGCGGTCGAGATGCTCCTTCTGCAAAAACGCAACGGAAAAATTGAAATCTCGCTCTTTGAGATCCGGATCCTTCAAATCAGGTCGATTAGCGCGGAAAGGCATATTGGGATATCCACCGCCAGGCAAATGCAAACCCTGATCGTAGAGATGCTCCTGATAGAACTTCGAAAGATGCGGCAACAAATCTTCCGGACGACGAAAATTTTGATGTACATCGCAATCGACAATCGCAACGCCTTCTTTAGACTTCGCGGTCCAGCCCGGTGCCGTAATGGGAGCAGCACCTATTTTTCCACCTATATCGCTCATTTAATCCTCCTGTATCCACTTTAAGGATATTTCAATACCTGTTAAACCAAAAGTACTGACACCTCTGAGCACTTGTCAAGACAGAACGGGCTATTTTTGTTGACGTATTGAAAGATTGGTGGTTATTTCTTACTCCCGAAATCATATTCACGGATGAAAGGAGCGTATTATGTCAAATAAAATTCGAGTCGCAGTAATCGGCACAGGACAGCGCGGACCGTCGCATGCACGCGAGCTATTGGGATGCGATGAAGCCGAACTCGCGCTCGTGTGCGACCTGGACGAAGAACGCGCCAAAAACGCGGCTGAAAATTTCAACGTAAAATACGAACTCGACCACCGGGAAGTCATCGCGCGGGACGACATCGACGCCCTGGCAATTGCGACGCACACGCGACACCACGCAGGCGTCATGCGCGATGCCGCCGCGGCAGGCAAACCATTTCTGGTCGAAAAGCCATACTGCGACAGCATTGAATCGGGCGTAGAAATCTGTGAAATGGCAGAACAAAATAACGTCGTAGCGATGGTGGGATATCAATCTCGCTTCACGGCTTTTGCCCAGGAAATGAAAGCCCTTGCCTCACAGATCGATCTGATTCAGACCAATGTAACACTTCAGCGCGGATTTTTTAACCCGCAGTATTTCTTCCCCGAACACTACAGCGGCATCCTCGACGCGCTATCGCACACCATGGACCTGGCTTTGTGGTGGACGGGATCTTTGCCCGTAGAAGTCATGGGACACGAGCGTTGCGGCCTGTTCAAACCCGACAAAGACGCCGTAGAATTTGTCAACATCACAACCCGATGCGAAAACGGGCAAATCGTGTGTATGACGGGCAGCATGGCGGGCGTCCAGATGCAGAACATCTATCAGATGGCGGGCTTGAGGGGAAATATCTCGGCGACAGAGCGCAATCGAATCCGATACGTCACCCATCGCGGATTTGAAGAAGACAAAACACCGATTGACCTGAAAAGAGGAGAATGGACGGGTTCGGGACAGCCGCCGACAGACATGTGGACGCATTTCGCGCAATGCGTAAAAGAAGGGCGAACCGATGTATCACCCGGAGCGAGCCTGCGAGATGGACTCGCACAAGTAGCGGTAAGCGAAGGCGCGTATTTCTCTTCCCGCGAGGGAAAAGCCATCACAGTCGAGCTTTAGCCAGAGGAAAACAAAATGAAACTCGGATGTCAGGCGAGATCATTTGGCAAAGGAATATACCCCAACGAAGCGGACTTTCTCGCAGTTGTCCGCCAGATCGGAAATCTGGGATTCAAGGGACTGGAAGCAAATTGGAAAAATCTGGAGCGATATTTTCAAGACCCCGAAGCATTCAAACGCATCCTATCTGAAACCAATCTCGAACTGATTGGCGCGCATTACGGTGCCGCACACTGGGATGAATCCTCGCGTGAGCAAATCAGAACTGAAGGCAACCAAATTGCCGACTTTGTATCCGCTGTTGGCGGACAGTACATTGTTTGCAGCGGACGGCGTCCAACACAGGGACCCGTATCAGACGAAATGTGGAAAAAAACCGCAGAAGGACTGAACCTCCTGGGTGAACACTGCGCGCCCAAAGGCGTCCAACTCGCCTATCACAACCACTGGTGGGAATCCGAGCAAGAAGGACTGGTCAAACTCGCGGCATATACCGATCCGTCATACGTCGGATTCGCCTTTGATACTGGACACCACATACGGGCGGGCAAAGACGCAATCGCATTGGTCAGAGAACTCTCTGGCAGGCTGCACATCATCCACCTCGCAGACCATTCAAAAGACGCCAAAGGCAATGCCCTTCGACCGCAACTGGGCACTGGCGTATTAGACCTATCAGCGTTACAAAACGCACTCAAAGGATTTACTGGCTGGCTGGTTTTAGAAGAAGAAAATAACGCCCCATCCCCAGAGAAACAGGTGGCTGAATGCATCGAAGTAATGAGGACAATGACTTAAAATCCCTTGAATCCACGCGAAAGGAAAATTATGGAATTCGTCCAAAAAGACGTGCAAATAACACCGCATTATTTTCAAGACGACGGTGTGGTTCCAAACAGCGCGTTCCCCCTCATCGTCTATCAAAACGCTCTATCATTACCCGAAAACGACCCCGCGCGGGCATTTGAGCAGGTATTTGCAGCCAATCGCTGGTCGCGTTCATGGCGCAACGGCATTTATCCCTTTCACCACTACCACGCCACAGCGCACGAAGTACTGGGCATAGCGCAGGGAAGTGCCAGAGTATGCATGGGTGGCGAACAGGGCGCGCGCTTGACCATTGGACCTGGCGATGTCATGGTAATTCCCGCGGGCGTAGGACACAAAAACCTGGGCGCGAGTTCAGACTTACTGGTCGTAGGCGCATATCCCGATGGCCAGCACCCGGACCTGTGTCGAGAAAGTGCCCGTGAACACAAACACGCACTGGAAAACATACCCAAAGTACCGATGCCCGCTTCCGATCCGGTCTTTGGAACAAATGGTGCTGTAATGAATTTATGGAAAAAATGAGGTTTTTATGCAACCGACAAACATGCTCTACATCATTTCCGATCAACACAATCGCAATCTACTCGGATGTTATGGTCACCCGATGGTGCAAACGCCCAACCTGGATCGGCTATCCGAACAGGGCACGCGGTTCACCAATGCCTACACCAACTGTCCAATATGCGTACCGGCGCGCGCATCTCTCGCCACCGGACGCTACGTACATCAAATTGGCAACTGGGACAATGGGCATCCATACATCGGGGACACGCCAAGCTGGCACCACCGCTTGCGCGAGCAGGATTTTAACGCAACATCAATAGGCAAATTGCACTTTAAGGGCCAGGGCACGGATCACGGCTTCACCGAAGAAATCGAGCCATTAAACGTCGTCGATGGCACAGGCGATGTACTGGGCTCTATCCGGGAACAACCGCCCTTTCGCAACAAACGACCGGGAATTCGAGAAGCAGGACCGGGCGACTCGACGTATTTGCAATACGACCAGCGCAATGCAGACAACGCCATAAAGTGGTTACAAGAGCATCAGCACGACGAAAAACCCTGGTGTCTGTTTTTATCATTTGTATGCCCACACCCACCGTATATTTCGCCGCCAGACACATACGACATCTACGACCCGGACGAATTGCCCATGCCGCCGCAATGGCGAACCGAGGACTGGCCCGATCATCCCGCAATGGACTACTTCAGGCGATTCTTCACATTTGATCCCCAATTCCCCGAAGCCATCGTGCGACAGCTAAATGCAGCCTATTATGGCGTATGTACGTATCTGGACCGTCAAATAGGTCGGGTGCTAAATACCCTGGACGAACTGGAACTAACCGACACAACCCGCATAATCTATACAACAGACCACGGTGAACACCTGGGCGGACGCGGCATATACGGCAAATTTACCATGTATGAAGAATCCGCCGCCGTGCCATTTTTGATGGCAGGTCCCGACGTTCCCGTGGGCAAAGTCGTGGAAACACCTGTCTCGCTCGTCGATAGCTTCCAGACAATTTTGGAAGCCGTGGGCGCGCAACAGACCGAGGAAGACGCGGAGTTGCCGGGCGAATCACTGTGGACCATTGCACAGGAAGAAGACCGCGACCGCACGGTATTTAGCGAGTACCACGCCATAGGCGCACAGCACGGGGCATATATGTTGCGAAACCAAAAATACAAATACATATATCACGTCAATAATCCCCCGCAACTATTCGATACAGTAAATGATCCCGAAGAGTGCCGTGACCTCGCGCAATCCTCCGATCACCAGAAAGTCCTGGAAATCTTCGAACGCGAATTGCGCGACCTCCTCGATCCCGAAGTAGTAGATACCCGGGCCAAAACCTCGCAACGAGAAATGATTGAATCTCTGGGTGGCGAAGAAGCCGTCATTCATCGGGGCGCATTTGACAACTCGCCCGTACCCGGCGAAGCGCCAAAATTTCGACAACACGGATCGGAGTGAGCACAGGAGCTAATCATGGCCGAAACAGTCAAATTATTCCTCAATGGCGAATGGGTGGCATCTGAAGCAACGGAAACCGTACCGGTTTACAACCCATCGGATGGAACAGAAATAGCTGCAACACCCCTATGTGGCGCATCAGAAATAGATCGCGTAGTGCAATCAGCCGCAGATGCATTTCCCGAATGGGCAAAGACACCCGCCGTTGATCGCGCGCGCGTGATGTTCCGGCTTGTCGCACTCATGGAAACCCACTTCGAGGAATTGGCCCAACTCGTAACCCTCGAAAACGGCAAAACCATAGAAGATGCACGGGGTGAAATTCGACGCGGAATCGAAGTCGCAGAATTTGCCTGCGGTGCGCCCGCACTCTTAATGGGCGACGCGCTGGAAAATATTGCACAGGGAATAGATTGCGACACCATCCGACAACCCCTGGGCGTATCCGTGGGCATCACGCCATTCAACTTTCCATCTATGGTACCCATGTGGACATTGCCCATTGCCCTGGTATGTGGCAATACCTACGTATTAAAGCCATCGGAGCGCGTACCATTGAGCGCAATCCGAATTGGCGAATTACTGACCGAAGCCGGATTACCGCCCGGCGTATTCAACATCGCACACGGTGGAAAAGACGCGGTAGATGCTCTGCTCGCCCATCCTGAAGTAAAAACCATCTCATTTGTCGGATCAACACCCGTAGCGCGCTATGTCTATGAAACAGCCACTCGCAATGGTAAACGCGTACAATCAGCCGGTGGCGCAAAAAATTACTTAATCGTATTGCCCGACGCCGACCTGGACTCAACCGTAGCTGCCGTCATGGGATCTGCTTATGGCTGCGCCGGAGAACGCTGCATGGCCGGCAGCGTACTCGTCTGTGCCGAAGGTGCAGGCGACCGTTTCCTGGAACCGCTCAGTGAAACCGCACGCGAATTTCGGGTGGGACCAACCGACCGCGATCCCGGTGTAGATATGGGACCGGTAGTGACTCGAACGCACCTGGACCGCATCCATCAACACATCGAAAATGGGCTGAAAGAAGGCGCAGAACTAATCGTAGATGGCCGCGATGTAAAAGTCGAAGAAACACCGCAGGGCTTCTACCTGGGCGCGACCATTTTCGATCGGGTAAAACCCCAGATGTCCATTGCGCGAGAAGAAATTTTCGGACCCGTATTATCGACCATGCACACAGACGACCTGAGCGGAGCCATTGCGCGGTGCAATGCCAGCGGATACGGCAACGCAGCCGTACTATTCACATCCAGTGGCGGAGCCGCGCGCAAATTTCGCCACGAAGTAAACGCTGGCATGGTCGGCATCAACATCGGCGTCCCCGCGCCCATGGCATTCTTCCCCTTCTCCGGGTGGAACAATTCCTTCTTCGGCGATTTACATGTACAGGGCACCGAAGGCATTTCGTTTTTCACCCGACAAAAAGTAACAATCAGCCGGTGGATTGACACAAAGCGACAATTCTTTTAGTGTATGGAGCGTGTATCGGGATGTGTTGATCGGAAGGGGCTAACCGCTATTCTCACAGGCAAATGCTATGCACGCACTCAATTTCTGGAAAACGGTGACAATGGATCACAGCCATTTTTTGGAGAACTTGATCGCCTTATTGACAGAACACGATATTGCGTATTGCGTAATTGGTGGTCAAGCTGTCAATGCCTATGCAGAGCCAGTCGTCAGCCTGAATCTCGTTCTCGTTGTCGCTATTGCACACTTTGACCGGGTAGTGACCCTGTTAGAAACGAACTTTGAGGTAAAGCAGTTCCCCCATAGCCTCAATGTGTATCAAAAAGGATCTGACTTGCGCGTGCAGATACAAACAGATGCGCGATATTTTGATTTTCCAGATCGCGCTGCACCGCGTGAAATACTCGGCCTTGAACTACCAGTTGCTCGTCTTGAAGATACATTACAGGGCAAAATATGGGCTGCGATGGATACGGACCGACGCAGCAGCAAACGGCAAAAAGATCTGGCCGACATTGCTCGCCTCATTGAAACTTATCCCTTTCTAAAATCGCGCGTCCCATCAGAAATCCTTTCAAAACTGGTATAGGAAAAAAACATGGCAAGTCGGCACGCAGATTGGTTTAGACAGGGGGAACGCGACCTGGACCACGCTCGCAGAGCAACAGAGCATGGCGATTATGAATGGGCCTGCTTTGCCGCTCAGCAAGGTGCTGAAAAAGCCGTTAAGGCAGTCTTTCAAAAAGTCGGTGCCGTCGCCTGGGGGCATTCCGTTGCGGCACTATTAGAGGCTTTACCCGATATTTCTCCACTCGACGACGCCCTATTAGATGCGGCAAAAGAGTTGGACAAACATTATATCCCAGCGCGATATCCCAATTCGCATCCTCAGGGCGCACCATTTGAATACTATACGCAAGGAGAGGCGGATCGTGCTGTATCAAACGCCGAAAAAATCATCACCTTCTGTTCGGGTTTTCTATTTGAACCGCCCAAAGACGATCCAACGGATTCGGAAGGCGATGAAAAAACTGAAGATCCAGCATCCCGAGATTGAACGCGCAGTCCTATTCGGCTCTTTGTCCCGCGGTGATGCTGTTCCCGGAAGTGACGCCGATGTGTTGCTGGTGCTGCGAGAAAGTGCGCTATCTTTTCGAGAACGCAGTGCCTATTATATCCCCAAAAATATCGGGATCGGCGTAGATATTTTTGCGTACACGCGTTCCGAACTGGACGCGATGCGAATATCTAAAAATGCCTTTGTCCTTCAAGCACTAAAAGAAGGAATGGATCTGATTTAAAAGCCTATTCGTCAAACCAAAAAAGTGTTCCATAGAAAGCCCTTCCCGTCAGGAGGAAACATGGCAGATGATATAAAAGCTGCGGCGAGAACTGCGCGGCAGGCTGCACTCACATTGAGTCAGACCACGGAAAAACAGCGCAATGCCGCGCTTGAAGCTATAGCACAGGCATTGCACGTAAATCGCGACCGCATATTAGACGCCAACAAACGCGATCAGGCAGCCGCAGAAAAAATGCTGGTACAGGGAGAAATCACCCCCCCGCTAATCAAGCGCCTGAAAGTAGATGATGAAAAGCTGGACAGTGAAATAATAGTTGGCGTTCGCAGTGTCGCAGCCCAGGAAGACCCCATTGGCAAAACGCAGACCGCGACCGAATTGGACGAAGGCCTGAACCTCTATCGCGTAACCGTCCCAATCGGCGTCATAGGCGTGGTCTTTGAATCGCGCCCCGACGCGCTGGTGCAAATCGCGACCCTGTGTCTAAAATCGGGCAATGCCATCATGCTCAAAGGCGGCAGCGAAGCATTTCATACCAACCGCGCACTGGCCGAAATCCTGGTCGCTGCAACGGCTGACCTGGACGGCATCCCCGAAGGGTGGATGCACCTTTTAGAAGCGCGAGAAGAAGTCGCGGGCATTCTCGAATTACACGACCTCATCGACCTGATCATCCCGCGCGGCGGCAATAAACTCGTACAGCACATCATGAACAACACCAAAATCCCCGTCATGGGGCATGCCGACGGCATCTGCCATGTGTACGTGGATAAGGCAGCGGATATAGAACGCGCAAAGCGCATTGCACTCGATGCCAAAGTGCAATATGTGTCGGTGTGCAATGCTGTGGAAACCCTGCTCGTGCATCGGGATATCGCATCAACTTTTGTGCCGGAGATGGTGAACATTTACCGGGACGCCGATGTGGAAGTGCGCGGCGATGCGGCTGTTCTTGAACTGAGCGAAGGGGTGCTTCCCGCCACTGAAACCGATTGGCGCACCGAATATCTCGATATGATTATTTCTGTAAAAATTGTGGATAATTTGAACGAAGCAATCGCCCACATCAACGAATACAGCAGCCATCACACCGACTCAATCGTAACCGAAAACCAGCAAGCCGCGCAGAGATTTTTGCAAGCCGTGGATTCGGCATCCGTCATACACAATGCGTCAACCCGATTTGCCGACGGATTTCGCTATGGCCTCGGCGCCGAAGTGGGCATCAGCACCAACCGCCTGCACAGCCGCGGTCCCGTCGGCCTCGAAGGCCTCGTCATCTACAAATATGTAGTAACAGGTGACGGACATATTGCGGACGATTACATCGGCGAAAATGCCAGAACATTTACACATCGCAAACTGGATCGCGGATTACATGGATTACGCGGATGGCGCGGATGAATGAGGACAATGAAATTGCAAGTGGATGGTGTGGCGTCCGGAATAATAACTCAAATAAAAGGGAATATCATGATCAGGAACTACTTTATCCTCCTTTGCTGCGCGTGTGTCATAACCTCGTGTGCAACAACGCAGACAGAAGTTGAAACACCTCAACCACCAGTTCCCCAACCGCCACCATCACCCACCCTACCCATCGATCCTGCTGTGCGAACGGGCAAACTGGCAAATGGGCTTCGCTACGTAATCCGGGAAAACAAACGACCGGAAAACCGCGCCGAATTGCGCCTCGTCGTCAATGCGGGATCCATTCTGGAAGACGAAGACCAGCAGGGACTGGCGCACTTTGCCGAACACATGGCATTTAATGGCACGGCCAACTTTCCCAAACAGGAAATAATCGATTTTCTCGAAAGTATTGGCATGCGCTTTGGCGCGCACTTAAATGCCTACACGAGTTTTGACGAGACCGTCTATATGCTGCGCGTGCCCACAGACAGCACCGAAGTAATGGAAAAAGCATTTCGCATTATGGGCGACTGGGCGCATCGGGTAAAATTTGATCCCGAAGAAATCGAAAAAGAAAGAGGCGTGGTCATAGAAGAATGGCGTTCGGGACGCGGAGCCAGAGCGCGCATGCGCGACAAACAATTGCCGATCTTACTCAAAGACTCGCGTTATGCCGAGCGTTTGCCCATCGGACAAAAAGCACTGCTCGACACATTCAAGCACGAATCCCTCACGCGCTTTTATCGCGACTGGTATCGCCCCGACCTCATGGCAGTCATCGCAGTGGGAGACTTTGAAACAGACGCGATTGAAACCCTGATCAAAAAGACCTTTGAACCAATTCCAAAAACAGAGAACCCACGCGCGCGAACCACTTATACGGTTCCCGACCACGGTGAAACCCTGTTTGCGATTACAACCGACCCGGAAAATTCTCAATCTTCCATCGATATCTATTTTATGCAAGATGTCGCGCCCGAAGGAACAGTAGAAGATTATCGCAGCATGCTCATTCGCAACATGTTCAACAGCATGCTCAATCAGCGATTCAGAGAAATAACCAAAAAACCCGATCCGCCATTTCTGGGCGCAGGCTCCGGCCGCGGAAACCTCGTCAGAACCAAAGCCGCATACATCCTGGGCGCAGGCGTCAAAGAAGGGGGAATTGAACGCGGACTGGAAGCCGTCTTAACCGAAGCCATTCGCGTCCAACGCCACGGATTTACGCAACCCGAAGTAGATCGCTTAAAAACCAACATGTTGCGCAGCATTGAACAATCTTATCGCGAACGCGACAGGCGCCGTTCGCGCGGTTTTGCATCGGAATACATCCGTCACATATTGACAGGCGAACCCATTCCGGGCATTGAAATCGAACGCGATTTATTTCGTGAACTACTCCCCGGCATTCAAGTCGAAGAAATCAACCGCCTCGTCGGCGAATGGATCACCGACAAAAACCGCGTCATCGTAGTCAGCGCACCCGAGAAAGATGGCCTACCTGTACCATCCGAAGCGGACTTGTTAAACATAATCAACGAAGTCCAACAAAAAGATGTGGAACCCTATGAGGAAGATGTATCCGACGATCCCCTCATCGCGAATATCCCGACACCCGGAAAGGTCGTAAGCGAAACCACCATTGACACATTTAACGTCACCGAGTGGAAATTGAGCAATGGAGTAAAAGTCGTCATGAAGCCCACGGACTTCAAAAACGACGAAATCCTGTTCACATCCTTCAGCCCGGGCGGGCATTCTCTATCAAGCGATGAAAACTACATGGCGGCATCCACAGCGACATCAGCCATAATGGAAAGCGGTCTGGGAAAATTCAATCAAATTGAACTCAATAAAAAACTCGCTGGCAAAGTCGTGCGCGTATCGCCCCGCATCAGCAGCCTCAGCGAAGGCGTATCGGGCAGCGCGTCTCCCGAAGACATAGAAACCATGTTTCAACTCATCTATCTCATCTTCACAGAACCGCGTGCAGACTCTCTGGCATTTCAAGCACTACTGGACCGCTATCGAGGCATGTTGCAAAACCGGGATATGAGACCAACGACAGCGTATTCCGATACGATTCAAGTTACCATGTCCCAATACCACTTCAGATCGCGCCCGCTATCAAACGAAATACTGGAGGAAATGGACCTGCAAAAATCGCTGGCATTTTACAAAGACCGATTTGCCGATGCCAGTGACTTCACATTCGTATTTGTCGGCAACTTTGAGCCAGAAAAAATAAAACCACTAATAGAAACCTATCTCGGCGGATTGCCCGCACTCAACCGCGGAGAAACCTGGCGCGACACAGGCGTCAGAGCACCAAAAGGCGTCATTGAAAAAACCGTGAAACGGGGACAGGAACCCAAAAGTAGCACACGGCTGATCTTCACCGGGTCTATTGATTACAACGATCGATTCAGGCGGTATGTCTTTGGCTCAATGGGCGATGTCTTGCAGATAAAACTTCGGGAAGTACTCCGAGAAGATGAAGGCGGCACGTACGGCGTTGGCGTGCGCACATCTCTTTCGCGTTGGCCCGAAGGCCGATACAGCATCTCAATTAGCTTTGGATGCGATCCCGAACGGTTGGAAGAATTGACACAACTCGTCTTTGCCCAAATTGACAGCATGAAACAAAAACCCGTCGAACAATCCTACATCGGCAAAGTGACCGAAATGGATCTGCGGGGTCGGGAGACCAATAAAAAAGAAAATAGCTACTGGCGCAGAACGCTAAGCTCGTATTACCAGAATGAGAGGGACTTGATGGCGTGGTTGACTTATGAAGACGAAGTCATCAAAAAACTCACAGCAGAACATGTCCAAAAAGCAACACAGCAATACTTCAACATGGAAAACTACGCGCGATTCGTCCTGTTACCAGAAGAAGGAATGGCGGAAAAATGACCATAGACGCCGACATGAACCGCTTGAAAAACGCCACCTATCCCGGTCGTGGCATTGTAATAGGACAAACTCCTGATACCTCATGTATGGTTCAGATCTACTGGATCATGGGCCGCAGTCCCAGCAGTCGCAACCGCGTATTTGTGCGCGAAGGCGACGCGGTTAAAACCGACACCGTGGATAAATCCCAGGATGTAGATCCACTAACCCTGTACTATCCCATCAAAGTACTGGGCGATGCGCATATCGTCACAAATGGCGACCAGACCGACACCATCGTCCAGGCCCTGCAAAACGGCGGCTCGTTTGAATCCGCCCTGAAAACGCGCACTTATGAACCCGATGCTCCCAATTTTACACCGCGCATCTCTGGCCTTACCGACCTGGGCGATTCCCGGGCCTATCGACTATCAGTCTTAAAAACCGTTGGCGGTGATGCGCGCTATTGCTCGCGCCAATTCTTCGACTATGAAACCGCGATTCCCGGCACGGGCCACTGTATTACAACATACACGGACGACGGCAACCCCTTGCCCTCATTCAAAGGAGAACCGTATGCCGTCGAATTATTCGACGACATACAGCAAACCGCCAATGTATTCTGGAACCTGTTAGACGAAGACAATCGCGTCTCGCTACTCGTAAAATTCATCCATTCCGAAACCTCTGATCTGGTAATCGTGAACAAATACGGATCAGGATGAAAGGATTAAAGGATTTTCAGGATTAAAAACCCGTAATACAGGTTAGGATAAAAAATTCGTAGATGAAAGGCACAAGCACAGCCTACCAGTCTGCCATCTGCACAGGCAGGAAACGGAGAGAAGCAAGGATTAAAGGATTTTCAGGATTAAAAAACTGCAGGAAGGAGCACCTCTATGGAACCAATCAAATACGGTATGTTCATCATGCCCTTCCACGCCCCGGACAAACCGTTGAGTCAGGGATTTGACGAGGATCTGGAGCTCGTTGTCAAAGCCGAGGAACTGGGCTTTGATGAATTTTGGATCGGCGAACACCACACCATGAAATACGAGACCATTGTCACGCCCGAAATTTTCATCGGACGCGCCCTGGGTGAGACCCAGAACATCCGCCTGGGACCGGCACCGGTCTGTTTGAACCTGCACCACCCCGCCTATGTGGCCAGTCGTCTATCTTTTTTGGATCACCTATCCAAAGGCCGACTCAACCTGTGCTTTGGCCCGGGCAGTGTCACCTCAGACCAGGAACTGTACGGCCTGGATCCCAAATCGGGCGGTGCAATGACCGGGGAAGCCATTGACGCCATCCTCAACTTGTGGACATCGGATCCGCCCTACGAGCACCGGGGGAAATACTGGCAATTCCAGCTCAAAGACAATATTGACGAAGAAACCCTGATCGGCTTCATCCACAAACCCCTGCAACAGCCCCACCCGCCCATCGCCATGCCGGGAATGAGCCGCAATTCACACAGCATGCAAACCGCTGGCGAGCGCGGCTTCCAGCCCTTTTCCGCCTGCCTGATATCGGGCAACGTGGTAGCCGACAACTGGCAGATCTATGAGCAGAGTGCCCTGCAAGCGGGACGGCAACCGCAGCGAACCGACTGGAAAATCGCCCGTTCAATCTTTCTCGCCGACACCACAGCCGAAGCCGTAAAAAAGGCGCAGAACAATTCCCTGGCAAAAAATTACGAATACATCGGGCGTCTATTCGACAAGGGCCTGGGGCGCCAGGTGTACAAGCGCGACTTGGACATGCCCGACTCCGAGTGCAATCTGGACTATTTGATGACCGAACAAATCATCGCTGGCGACGTCGATGAAGCACTGCGTCGCTTGCTGGCTCTGTTCGAGGAAACCGGACCCTTTGGCACTCTGGTGCTCATGGGCTATGACTGGGACGACAAAGATAGTTGGGTGTACAGCATGGAATTATTCGCCCGTGAACTAATGCCAGCATTGAACAAGGCAGTGGGCGCGGTACCTTAGAGGCCAAAAATGACAATCAAAGCATTGACATTTGACGTATTCGGCACAGTCGTTGATTGGCGCAGTTCGGTCATCCGCGACGGCGAGCGATTGGGCGAACGCATGGGATTGGATGTGGATTGGGCCGCATTTGCCGATGCGTGGCGCGGGGGCTATGGTCCGTCGATGAACCGCGTGCGCACGGGCGAATTGCCCTGGACAAAAATCGACGACCTGCACCGCATGATCCTGGACGAACTCATAGAAAAATTCGGCATCTCGGGATTATCCGAAGAAGAAATCGCGGACTTCAATCGCGTCTGGCATCGCCTTGCCCCCTGGCCCGATGCCGCAGGCGGCTTATGGCGGTTAAAATCGCGGTACCTGATCGCCACACTATCCAACGGCAATGTATCGCTACTCGCCAACATGGCAAAATACGGCGGACTGCCCTGGGATTGCATCTTCTCAGCCGAATTGGCCGGGCATTACAAACCCGACGCCGAGACCTATTTGAAAGCCATCGAACTGCTCAGTTGTGAACCCCATGAAGTCATGATGGTCGCCGCTCATCAGGGCGACCTGCACCACGCAGCGCGCGTCGGCATGAAAACGGCTTATGTATTCCGACCCCTCGAACGGGGACCCAACGCAAAAAAAGATCTACCCCCCGATTTGGACTTTGACATCATAGCCCATGATTTTCACGACCTCGCCGATCAACTGGGGTGTTATTAAAAATGAAACTCACCGATTTCAAAGTCCTGACATTCGATTGCTATGGCACACTCATCGACTGGGAAACCGGGATGATCAAAGGGCTGGAGCCGCTTCTATCAAAAGTCGAACGAAAAGTGTCGCGCAATGAAATCCTTCAAGCGCACGCGCGACACGAATCAACGCAACAAACCTGGACGCCGGGCATGCGCTATTCCGAACTCCTCGCCATCGTATATAAACGCCTCGCCGAAGAATGGGGCGTCGCCGTCGCGCCCGATGAATGCGCCGCATACGGCCAATCGATAAAACAATGGCCTGCGTTTTCCGATTCTCCCGACGCACTGCAATATCTCAAAAAGCACTACAAGCTCGCAATCCTGTCCAACGTAGATAACAACAGCTTCAAATACAGCAACGACCGTCTCGGTGTCGAGTTTGACGCAATATACACGGCTGAAGACATAGGATCGTACAAACCTGCGGATCGAAACTTCAAATACATGCTGGAACACCTCAAATCGCTCGGCATTGAAAAATCGGAAATTCTACACACCGCAGAAAGCTTATACCACGACCACATTCCGGCAAACAAAAACGGACTCGCCTCTTGCTGGATCTACAGACGCTCCAATGAAGAAGGCTTCGGCGCGACCATAGACCCAGGCGAAATGCCAAACTACGATTTTCAATTCAATAGCATGGCCGATCTCGTAAAAGCGCATCAGGAGACTTTTTCAACAACTCCCAATGTTTAAAACAACTTATAAGTGATCAAATAGGTGTCGCGTGCAACCGAAAGCCCAATGCGTGTATAACCTTGAGCACGGTGGCAAAACCCGGATTCCCGTCAGGCGACAATGCTTTGTAGAGACTTGTGCGTCCGAGACCTGTTTCACGGGCAATTTGCGTCATACCTTTGGCGCATGCGATATCGCCTAAGGCAGCAGTGATTAAACTGGGATCGCCATCCTCAAGCACGGCTTCGAGGTACGCGGCGATATCTTCTTTGGTCTTCAGATGGGTCGCAGCATTCCAGGGATGTGTTTTCGTCTTTCCCATGATTATCTCCTCTTCATTCCGGAAAGAACGTCACACATCATCTAACGTGCGTTCAAATGCTTCGAGATTGGTAGCCTGAATTGCCGCACGAAGCAACTGCTTCAGACGTTGCAAATCGTCAATGGTGGCAATGCGATCAGATATAGGATGCGCCTTGTCTAGACCAAATCGAATCTCCAATACATCGAGAATATCTTCAATGGCGCGTTCTCTTTCTCCCTGCTGAATCCATTGTTCTTTGTTTTCCTCAATCTCTTGCTCAATGAGGTATTGGGCAAATGAGGATTCGCGGATGAGATCCATCAATCCCTCCTTTGAAATAAGGTTCGCAATCATTTCTCGATCATGCACCAACCCACCCAAAACTGATAGACCTGCGAGAAAATCGCCCTTGGCAGATTCATCCAGCGGCAGGTCAGTCGCACAGTCAACACACGCACCAAACCACGACTCCGAACCCATCCCTTCAGGCGGCTTCATCAATGATGCAAAGGGTATCAAGCCCGAATGGTCTGTATCAAGAACGCGCTGTCCTTCTACCTCTATCAGTCTGATCACCTTGTATTGGATAATGAACTGACAGCCAAAACGCGACTGGATGTGGTATCCCGGATCGTTCTGTCCGGCATCGGGACGCAAGTAAATGACAGCAGAATGGAAGGGCAGATCATATTGCTCAATGGCGCGACCGATGTACCCAGCCATACGACGCGGCATGGGCGGATTCGTGCTGTCGGCGGTTTGAAATTCATAGTGAATCAATACTTCTTCTTCGCCGATTCGCGCACGGATCAAGCTATCCGTGCGGCGTGCATCAATATTGGGTTGCTCTGTATCGAGGAGTGCGAGAAATTCGACATCGTCCCGTTCGAGTGTGAAGCGTATAAAATCCTGAGGATAGGTCTGGATGAGACGTTTGGAGATGGTATCGTATTTTCCCATGCTGGTTGCCCTGGACTGGAGGTTGATCTGCTTTAGAACATGCAACAGTCAGACCTTGAGCAAAAAGCGAGCCAGAAAACGCCATCATCCAAAAATTGAGCCACATATTGTGAAAAAGAAGCGCAAACATCTCATTTTTTTGAAATATGCAGTATTGCGCTCGTATCTACAACCCAAATTTAAGCCTCATATCGAAAAATAAAGGCGGATTGGAACGCGCCGGATATGCAACAGTGAACATTTTGATCCATTGCCAATTTAAAAGTTGAAATCATTGCGCCCTACAAAGGAGATTGCGCGAGAAGCGACTCAGTGCTTCAAGGACATTACGCAGAAGGCGAGTAAGAACCCAATGCCTATCCGTCCTGCGCCATATCGGGGCGAAGAAACCATCATCCTGAAAACAGCGGACGCTTTAGTACGGGACTAAAACTGTATAACATCAGCTAATATCATTCTTGCCCCGAAAAATTATGCAACTATTTTTTTGACATTGTAGGAATAGTGTCCCCGGGTAGAATATTATCACGAGGCAGACTCTTGCTGCCCCTTTCCCAAAAAGCACCGCAGACGCATCCGGACGACCAACCTGTTGGAACGACTCAACCGAGAGATCAAAAGACGGGCTGATGTGGTGCAGATCTTCCCCAATCAGGAGGCTTGTCAACGCCTTATAGGCGCGTTGTGTATGGAGTGGTCTGAAGAGTGGATCACGGGCAGACGCTATCTGGACATGAGGTATTTGAAATAAAAGCTCTGACCCCTATATCACGGAGCTACCTTTTTACAGAACTTTTGGGACTTGACCGGTAAATGATTGTCCAACCCAAAAATTGAAATAAAACCAAGTTATGAAAATGGGAAAAACAGCCAAAAAAAAGACGCCAAAAACAAGGTCTGACGACTCTAAAAATGAGAGAACAAAGGCATTATATCAGAATCTTAGGGTACAATGCTTTGTTCGTTCAGGTTGGTTACTTGTGAAGACTTCTGGCGTCTCGAAGATGGTCGAGAAGATTTGAAATTTCATCAGCGAACCTGGCTTTAAAGACGGGGGTTGCGTCCGCAAGAGCGGCGTTTAGGGGCAAGTTATTGCTGGGAGAATTTTCTATGGCTTCTTGAAAACCTTCTAATTCTTCTATGAGGGTGTCTATGGCTTTGGTAGGCAATTGAAGAACAGACATTGTGATTATATACCAGTTAAAGCTAATTCGTGCGTTTAATTCTTCAAGTTTTGCTTCCAAACCTTCGATCTTATTGTCATTCATATTTTACTCCTTTTCTTGACTATTAACAAATTGCCCTTGCCTGGACACTTTAGTTTTCCTAAATTTAAAGTGACCATGCAAGGTTGTTTGAGATTAGAGGGTCGTGTCTCTGCGAAAGACACGGCCTTTTTTTATTTTGACAAAAGGGATTCCCCGTTCTTCTCCATCCATTCAAATGCGAGACTTTGTGCCGTAGAAACTTCTTCTCTTGTCATCACTTTAGCGAGTTGATCGCGGAGTTTGGCAGCCTTCTCGTCGCCATGCGCTGAGGCAAGGTTAAGCCACATATGGGCAACTGTGTCACTTTGTATGACACCATGGCCTTCCGCATGCATTAGGCCAAGCATGCCCATAGCTTCAGCGTTTCCATTCTCTATGGCCTTGCGAATCCATTTAACCGCTTCTTTGTAGTTTTGTGGCACGCCTTGACTATAATAATACATTATACCAAGTTCGCGTTGGGCATCGCTATTTCCTTGTGTTGCAGCTTTTATAAACCATTTCATGGCTTCTGAAAAATTTTGATTTATTTTGCCAGTGCGAAACATAAACCCAAGCAAATACTGAGCATGTTCTTGACCTTGTTCGGCTGCTTTATAGAACCATTTTGCAGCCTTGTTAAAATCCTGCTTTACGCCATAATTTCCCTGATAATACGCAAGGCCAATTAGGGTTTTTGATATGCCACATCCATTCATCGCTGCCCTATGGTACCATACCATTGCTAAGGAATCGTTTTGGGTTACACCTTTGCCGAGAGCATACGCATCTCCAAGTAAACGTTGGGACAGATACCAATCTTGCTTAGCGGATTTGCGAAACCATCTTATCGCTTCTGAAAAATCTTGTTTTAAATACTGCCCATTCCAGCAAAGCAAGCCAAGAACATATTGAGCAAGAACGTCGTCGTTTTCAGCGGCATATCTATATAACTCGACTCCTTTTTTTTCGTCTTTTTTTACACAATGGTTCGGACAAAATTAAGCGGCGATATTGCCATAATTGATTAGATATTGATATTTGGGCGATTTTTTTATGCACTTGGGGTCAAGATCAAAGATTGCAAAAATCTTTTCGAGAAAAAAAGCGTTGAAATAACAGGCTTTTATGCTTGCCATAGAAAAGGGCTTTTTTGGGGTATCTGCTTGGGCTTGTAGGTGCTCTGCTTTGGATAGATTGAGCGTTGTTAAGGCCGCATTGAAATGGAAGTCGAGGCGTTGTTGGTCTCGGGTCTGTGCATCGGATAGGCCAGTAAACTGTTTGGCATCGCGAAAGATAAATTCAATCTGGAAGCGTGCCTTGTAATACGTCAGGATTGTTTGGGCATCCAAATCGGTATCGGTAGAGAACAAAATCACATAGTTTTTCTTGTTCTTGATCTTCTCATTGACCAAGACGACGACTTTGAGATTTCTTTTGAAGCACTTATGATTGATCACCAGGCTATACAAGGCCATGTCCTCTTGTGTGTGGTGATAGGTGAAGCGCGATACGTCTTGCCAATCCACTTTGCCATCATAAACCTTTTGCCTGCCAGAGCCTTTTTCACGTTTGGGACCTGTGTAAAGATAGCGCATATTCGCGTCGCATCGCAACTTGCCGATTTGGTGTAGCTTGAGGTTCGTCACGCCATCAATGAATGTTTTCTTGCTAAAATACCCATCCACAGCAAGATAGGTTTCATCGGCTTTTAAGTAGGGTTGGACATCTCGCAAGTGCTGTAAATACTGATCAATGCGGGTTTCCTCATCCTCTGTTTCGGCTTTTTGGTTCGCACGCGTGGGAACGGTTTGAGCAACTTTGAGCGTAAAGGCGGTGTTTTTGTCCACATCAAGCAGGGCAACGCCACAGATTTCTAAGCCCTTTTCTTTTTTCGATTGGCAGCCATTCCAAAAGTGGTCTAAGCCATAGGTCTTTTTCCCTGACTTGGGGATAAAAGAGGCATCTAAGGCCAGGATACGTGCAGATGCTTGGTCTTGATCTTGGTCTTGATCCTGGTCTTGATCTATACATTCATTGATGATGGCACGGTTGAACGCCATAAAGTTAAAGGATTTGTCAAATTGGCGTGCGTATGTGCGCTCACTGTAATGGGAATAACGTGAAAGGTTGCGAAAATTGATTTTGCCTCGTGCAATGAGTATGGTAGTAAAAAGCGTGATGAGAAACTTTTTTTGGGGTTTGCATAAGTTTATCCGATTGAGTATCTTTTCTGCCAGTTCCATTGTGCCGTCTCACTTGTTTGGATTGTCGTTGATTTGGATATCTTTGACATCCAATCTGCGTGAACGGCACTTTTTTGTCTATGATTTTTTGTAACCTTTAAAAAAAACTGTCCGAAGTATTGTTTACAATGCCTTTACCAAAAAAGTAGAAATTCCCAAGCTGGTAATAGGCACGAATATCCCCTTGTTCAGCCTTCTCTTTTATTTCTTGAAAAGATTCTCCATGTGCGGGGAGTGTCACAAGCAAACAAAATACAATACTGAAACGCCACATCACTGTCCCCTTTCTGACAAGACAACGTGTATGTTATGCGTGTGGTCATGCTTGAAAATTGGGCGGCCAATCGTGGGTTTGGTCAAGTTACTTGGCGGATACTCGGCTTGAAAATAGTTTACCTTATACCCTAAATCTTCCATTGCCCCTATCGTCACTTTTGTCAATACACTACCAGGCATCCCGTAGGGCTGCATAATGTCCCATTGAAGCTCTGGAAACCGCCAGTGCGAAGTTCCTGTCATTGGAACGCGGAGATCGGGAATGCCAAAGACCAACTTTTCGCCCATGTAGTGATACAGAATTTCCCGATAGGCAGCTATGGCGTTTGCGCCATTGAAAAACGGAATTACCTTTGCAGTATGTCCTGCTCAATATACAACAGCAAGAACAAGAGTTCCGAAAATGCATTCGGTTACTGATTAATCCCCCGTATTTTAACGCTCATTAGGTTTTGTCGTGTACTATGACTTTTTTTATAAAGCAGTGTAGCAGCATCACAATGGATGGTCGTTTATTTTAGGGACGCTGTCTGCCCTGCGAACTTAGAGCCTTGCAATTCCTGGAATAATTGCACTTGATCTGAATACTTCGTATTGAACGATTTTAAATAGGCTATGTATTTATCCGAATTATGATCACATACTTTAGACATAAGCTTCCGGCTTTCTCGGATATTTTCAATCAATTCGTGATATGTATCCATGACTATTCATCTCCCATGAGTTCCAGAGGGGTTATTAACATTGGCACATAAAGCCCTAAAAGAGTATTGATCCGGCGAATATGTCCCGCCTTATTGGCATTGGCGAGGTGTTCACAATTCCAGGTCAAAAGATAATCGAATTTATGAAATGATGCCAAAGCCAAATGCAATGCATCGCCAAGCGGATCACGAGGCATAACATGATGTTCAATATAGACATCTACAATTTTACCAATTTCATCTTCAGGTGCGACGGCTGGCAAAGTCATCGCCAAATTGAGAGCTTCCTTTCGATGGGGTAGATTTCCGGTATCCAATTCAGCCAAAACAGCCGTACTGGTCGCTATCAGGTAACGGTGCCGATGGTTGTCCCACCATTGGCGTGTCCAACCCTGCATCGCAATTGCTGCGGGACTCGTGCGCCTCTCAAAATAGAAGCTAAAAATAGATGTTTCAAGATAAACCGTTTGAGCCACAGGTCAAAGTCCTTTCACTTAATATTTTTTTGGTCAATGGATCTGTGACCCAAAAATTGAATACATGATCCGAGTCTGGATAGAGGTCTGTCAGGACATTCACTAAACGGGGTGACAAATTTTGATCCATTGCCAATTTAAAAGTTGAAATTATTGCGTCCTACAAAGAAGATTGCGCGAAAAGCAATTCTGAGATACATTTGAAAAATAAAATTCCAAACGCACAAATTCAGGAGACCCACCATGATCCAGAGCGGTGTTGCAAGCGGAGACATCACGCCAGAACCAGGTCCAGTGCTTCAGGGGCATTGGAACACCAACCCATCGCATTCCGTGCTCTATCCATTGGAAGTACGGGCGGTTGTATTTGCCGAAGAAAACGCGCAAATAGCCATCGCCACACTCGACGTCATCGGCATAACCAAAGTCATCACTGACCGAATCCGAGCGCAGGTGGCAAGCGCGTGTGGAATCCCGGGAGACAGCGTAATGGTAGCGTGCAGCCACACGCACTGCGCCCTCCCCACACTGCCGTGTTTGGGCATGACACCCGACCCCGAATATATGGATCGCATAGTCGAAACCACCGCCGCGTGCATAGCCGAAGCAGCCGCAAATCTCCAGCCCGTAACCCTCGGCCTGGGATGTGGATCCGCGCATTTCAACATCAACCGCCGTCCGCTCCCCGGAGCCTCGAGCATGACCTTGAACTACGGCGGCATCGTCGATCGCCGCGTGCGAGTCTTACACGTAACAAGAGCAAACAGCGCACCCCTCGCCACATTATTCCACTACGCCTGTCACCCGACCACATTGAGCGGCGCCAACGGCATCATCTCGCCCGATTACCCCGGCATTGCCCGCAACCGAATTGAACAAACCCTCGGTAGCAAAGCACTCTTCTTGCCCGGATGCTTTGGCAACATCCGCCCCGCCATCCTGAGCGAAACCGGAGGATTTGCCTCCGCCACCAGAGAACAATTAGACGCATGCGGTCACGAACTCGGCGATGAAGTATGCCGCGTAGCCACAGGACTAAACACCCGAAGTGCAGAAGGCATATCTGCCCGCCGCACCGACATTGCAATACCTTATGGCGACCTCATGCCCGAAGACGAACTGCAAAAGATGGCAGCAGACAAAAGCGACCGCGGACAATTATTAACAGGCCCCTGGGCAAGGCAGGTACTGGAAATGGCAGCATCAGACACCGTCCCAACCGAAAAACCCACCGAAATGCAACTCATGCAGGTAGGACCACTATCACTGATCACCATACCGGGCGAACCCGTACAGGAAATTGGACATGCAATGGAAAAAAGGCTGCGGGATATCAGCGAAGACCTGTGGCCCGTGGGCTATGCCAATGACGAAGTGGGATATTTGTGTACAGAGCGGCAATACGAAGAAGGCGGTTACGAACCAAACGCCTATCCGTATTACGGGGAACCCGCGCCATATCAGGGCGAAGAAGAGATCATCTTGCAAACAGCAGACGCTTTAGCACGGGACTAAACATGAAACACATCGATATACCTTATGGCCGAGGAGCCGTATCTGTTCAAACAGACCCCAAACTCGCGCACTGGGATGTAATCCGCCCTGCATTTGAACCCGCACTCGAAGACCCCAAACGGCTCTTTAATGAAGCCGTGCGCGATCCCATCGGCACAAAACCGCTCAGAGAAATAGTCAAGCCCTCCGACCGGGTCGTAATCGCAACATCCGACGGCACCCGCCCCGTCCCCAACAAACAACTGATCCCCTATCTACTCGAAGAACTGCCCGTATCCCCCGACCAGATAACCGTATTGATCGGCACGGGCACGCACAGGCCAAATACAAAGCGCGAAATTGTCGAAATGTTTGGCGAAGAGATGGTTCGCCGCGTACGCATTGTCAACCACGATGCATTTAGCGAGACGCAAAACGAGCGGGTAGGCAAAACTGCGGACGGAACAACCGTATTTTTGAACCGGGAATACATCAATGCAAATGTGCGCATTGCCCTCGGATTTATCGAACCGCACTTCTTTGCGGGCTTCTCGGGGGGTCCCAAAGCAGTCGCGCCCGGCGTGGCGAGCATTGAAACCATTTTTCGACTGCATCGCGCCGAACTGATCGCCGACCCAAACAGCACCTATGGCGTACTCCACGAAAATCCACTACACCGGGAAATTCGCGAATGCGTCGCCCTGTGTCCCCCGGATTTCTTGCTCAACGTGACACTCAATGCAGAAAAGAAAATCTCGGGATATTACGCGGGCGACCTCTCCCTTGCCCATGCAAAAGGATGCGCCGATGTAAAAGCCTCGGCAATGGTACCCGTCGAAACACCCTTCCCACTGGTGGTCACATCCAACAGCGGCTTTCCCCTGGATCAAAACCTGTATCAAACCGTAAAAGGCATCTCAGCCGCAGCGCGTATCGTAACCGACGGCGGAACAATTCTCGTAGCGAGTGCGTGCAGCGATGGCGTACCCGATCACGGCAATTTTGCGGCATTGATGCGCGAAGGTCATACACCTGCAGACGTAATAGAATCGGTCTATGCACGCGAACCGATCCTCGACCAGTGGCAGGCGCAAATTCTATCGGGCATATTAGATCGCGTAAACGTAAAAGTCTATACCGAAATGGACAGCAATGAAGTCCGCGCCTGCAAACTACAGGTCATACCCGACCTCAACAAAGCGATCCACGAGCACCTGGAATCCCGAGATAATCGCATAGCCGTATTGCCCGATGGCCCCCTGGTCATCCCCTACCTATGATCCCTGGGACGGGCAGGCACGAGCGGTTTACAACGGGTCGCAGTCCAGACCCGTTCACGCACTGCCCCTACATCATCTGCGTCTATCTGCGTCCATCTGCGGATACGCTCCTCAAACAGGACCCGCCTCTATAATCTCATCGCTGACCCCATCTTCAAACTGCTTGAAATTCTCCTTAAACAACCGCGCCAGATACGTGGCCCTCGCGTCGTATTCAGAAGGATTGGACCACGTTGCACGCGGAGACAAAATACTACCCGTAACATCTGGACAGGTTTTTGGAACCTCAAAACCAAAGCGCGGGTCTGTTTCGCACGCCACATCTGTCAAAGCACCATTGTGTATCGCCCGAATAATTGAGCGGGTATTCGTCAACGTAATGCGCCTACCAACACCGTAGCCACCGCCCGACCAGCCCGTATTGACCAGCCACACATCCGAATTGTGTTGCTGGATCTTTTCTGCCAGTTGCTCGGCGTACTTCCCCGGATGCCACACGAGAAAAGGCGCGCCAAAACAGGCCGAAAAAGAAGCCTGTGGTTCGGTAACACCCATCTCTGTACCCGCGACCTTAGCCGTATAACCGCTGATAAAATGGTACATCGCCTGTGCAGGCGTGAGCTTGCTCACCGGAGGCAAAACACCAAACGCATCGCAAGTCAAAAAAATGACATTTTTCGGATGACCACTCACACATGGAATTTGTGCATTGGGAATATACTCGATGGGATATGCCGCGCGCGTATTTTCCGTAATTGTATCATCGTCGTAATTAACCACGCGCGTGTTCTCGTCAAAAACGACATTTTCGAGCACCGTCCCAAAACGGATCGCATTGTAAATCTCCGGCTCGCGCGCTTGCGAAAGACCAATGCACTTGGCGTAACAACCGCCCTCAAAATTAAAAATACCGCGATCGCTCCACCCGTGTTCATCATCGCCAATAAGACGGCGCCGTGGCTCGGCGGAAAGCGTCGTTTTTCCCGTACCCGACAGACCAAAAAAGAGCGCCGTATCACCCGCTGCACCCACATTGGCCGAACAGTGCATCGACAAAATATCCTGCTTGGGCAAAACATAGTTCAGAACCGTGAAAACACCTTTCTTCATCTCACCCGCATATTCCGTCCCCAAAATAACCATCTCTTGCAATTCAAAACTCACATCCACACTCGTAGTCGAGGTCATTTCAACTGTATATCGGTTCGCGGGAAATCTGCCAGCATTAAAAATGACATAATCCGGCTCGCCAAAATTTTCAAGCTCTGTGCGCGAGGGACGCATAAGCATATTGTGCATAAACAGAGCATGGTAGGCACGGGCGCAAACAACCCGCACCTTAACGCGATATTTGGGATCCCAACCCGCATAACCGTCAACCACATAGATGCGATCACAAACATTGAGATAATCGATAGCCCGCTCTCTATTAATCAGAAACGTGCGCTCATCGAGCTTGATATTGACCTCACCCCACCAGATATCATCCGCACTATCGGGATGATGCACAATGCGTTTATCCTCTGGACTGCGCCCGGTCTTTTCTCCCGAGCGCACAATGAGTGCCCCAGTACTCGTAATAGTCGATCCGGTCTCGTGGGTCAGTGCCTCCTCGTAAAGCACCGCAGGCGAAGCATTGCGCAAAATAAGCGGCCTGGTGATATTGTAGCGTTCCAAATTTATTCCGGTCATACAATGAACTCCTTTCGGGATCAGGGTGATCAGGATGGTCTCCAGCGGCAATCAGCAAAACCTCCTGGATCGCGGCTCAAGCATGCCCCGTAGTGTTTTTATACGGGGATCATGCCGCGATGACGAGTGCCTTTAACGTCTCGCCTCTCAAAATATATCATACAAGACACTTCAAACCAAATATTACTCCGCGCCCAAAAATTCCTTCATTATTTAAAAAATAGTCATTATATTTCGCGTCTGACCATCAATCGGAGGAAAACATGTCCAAAAAATGGTTGCGCGTTGCCGCATGTCAAATGCATGCCAATGAGAACATCGAAAAAAACACATGTGGGGTCATCGACCGTCTGAACACCTGTGCGCGTGAAAAAGTAGATATAGCTGCATTTCACGAAGGTGTTTTATACGGCTATAGCAACTGCCCCGACTTCTGGTCAAACCTGGATCAAACGCGCATTGAAAAAGCCGAACGGCAAATTATACAGATATGCCGTGAAAAAGGCATTGCCGCAATCGTAGGCTCAACCCATCTCGAAAACGGGCAACGCTACAACAGCCTGCTCGTCATAGATCGCGATGGCACAGTACAGGGGCGCTATGGCAAAATACATCTGGCGGGTGAAAAATGGTGTGAACCCGCGCAACACCTGCCCATTTACCACTTGTGCGGCGTACCCTGTTGTTTTTTAATCTGTCACGACATACGATATCCCGAACTCGTGAGATTGCCCGCCGCAGCCGGTGCAAAAATCTGCTTCTTCGCCAGTTGTGAAAGCTCTGTCACCTCAGAGCACAAATTGTCGGCCTATCGCGCCATGCCCATCAGCCGCGCAACCGAAAATGACATTTACGTCGTCATGGCAAACGCGCCCGCCGACCCCCTGGACATCAACCGCGCGGGATCTTCCCACGGCGAATCAAAAATCATCCATCCAAATGGCAACGTCATAGTCGAGGCCGGCATATTCACGGACGAGATCATAATCCGCAAATTAGACCTCCATCAGGCATCGCGCAACATCGCATTGCGAGCCGTGAATGACACAACGCGTCTGCGCGAATGGATGAAAAAAGGCGTAAAATTAGTAGATTTTGAAAAGGAGCATTCATGAAAGGAACAAAACCAAACATCTTGTGGATCTGTACAGACCAGCAGCGATATGACACCATTGGCGCACTGGGCAATCCCCATGTAGATACCCCCAATATCGACCGGCTAATCGCCGAAGGATTTGCATTTACCCATGCATATTGCCAGAGTCCGATTTGCACACCGAGTCGGACGAGTTTCTTGACCGGACAATACGCCAGTGCCGTACACGTAAATGGCAATGGCAACTCGCATTTCCCAGACGCGCCACCCCTGGTCACCAAAATACTCGCAGACAACGGATACGACTGCGGGCTAATCGGCAAATTGCACTTATCGAGCGCGCATGGACGCATAGAAAAAAGAACAGATGACGGATATCGATACTGGCAATACAGCCACGCGCCCCGGGACGATTGGGAAACCGGACACGATTATGCCGACTGGGTGCGATCAAAAGGCGAAATCCTGGGCGAACTCATCAAAAGTCCCGATGGTGTACCTGCAGAACTGCACCAGACCACGTGGTGTGCGGAAAAAACCATCGAATTTTTGAGCGAACAGCGCGATGGACCCTGGTTGGCCTCTGTGAACATCTACGACCCACATCCGCCATTTAACCCGCCCAAAACGTACCGCGAAATGTTTGACTCCGAACAGGTAAACGGTCCCCTATTTCGAGAAAGCGACCTCGCGCAACAAGAAAAACTGGAAGCCATCGACTTCCAGTCCAAAGGCCGACACCCCGATGAATTGGATATACGAAGCCCCGTAATCCCCAGGACGCCGACGCGCGGATTGCACGAATCCGAATCAGCCGGAAAACGCGATGCAAAAACACTCATCGCCGCCTATTACGCCATGATCAAATTGATTGACGACCAACTCGGGCGCATAATTGCCGCACTGGAAGAAACTGGACAGCGCGACAACACATTGATTATCTTCACCAGCGACCACGGCGAAACTCTCGGAGACCATGGACTGATCCAAAAGGGATGCCGTTTTTACGAAGGACTGGTACGCGTACCACTCATTTTTTCATGGCCGGGTTATGTAAAATCGGACCAAAAAAGCGACGCACTCGTCGAACTGCGCGACATAGCCCCCCTCTTATTGGAACTGGCTGGCATAGAAGTACCCGAGCGAATGCAACCGCATTCGCTATCACCCATGCTAAGCGGGGATCACCCCCCCGACGAACACCGCGATTTTGTGCGCTGTGAATATTACGATGCACTCGATCAAGCCGACGGAACATTTGCCACAATGTATCGCAATCGTCGGTACAAACTTGTGGTCTATCACGGACACGGCCTGGGCGAACTCTACGACTTGCAGGAGGATCCAGACGAATTTGGCAATCTGTGGGACAGTCCCGATCATGCAGATGTAAAACTCGACTTAATGCAACGCAGTTTTGATGCGTCAATGCTCGCAATGGACAGAGGTCCAGAACGCATTGGACCGATGTAAAAACCAGAACTTGTATTCATCGTCGCGGAGGTATTACATGGCAAAAAAACCCGTTCAAAAACCAAAAATTAAAATCATGGCAGCAGATTGGTCATTGAGAGATTACCCTTCTCCAAGAAACCCCTGGACAATTCAGACCAAAGTGCGAAAAGTGAAACAAGCGGGATTTCACGGCATGTCATCCGGGGCTGACCCTGAGTTAGCCGCAGAATTGCACAAACAGGGATTGGAAATGGTCGGCGGGGTAGATGTGGGCAGCAAAAAAGAAGCCGACGCAAAAATGAAAGCATTTGCCGACATAGGCGTGGTTCACATCAACGTCCAATTGTGCGACCACGACACGCGAACAAAAGACGCGGTAAAAGTCGCGCGAGCAGTCGTAAAAGCCGGAAAAAAGCACAAAGTCACACCCGCAATCGAAATCCATCGCGACACATGCACAGAAACACCGGAAAAAGCCTTTGCACTGGCCGATGCATACCGCAAAAAACACAAAAAGAAACTGCGAATGAACTTCGACCACTCGCACCCGGCAATTATCAAACAACTCCGCCCGCACGAATACTGGGAGCGGCTATCTGAACGCACCGACCTCTTGCAAATGCACGAACTCATCCACTTCCGCCCTTTCACAGGCAGCCATTGTCAGACCCCCGTAACAAATGGCAAAGGGCGACTGGATCGCGATTTCAAAATCTGGCTGACGAATTACCTCGAACCCGCCCTCGAAGCGTGGATACAGGGCGCGAAACCGGGCAAAACACTCCACATCGTACCCGAACTGGGACCACAAGGCTCTGGATACGCGCTTGCCTGTTTCCCCGACATCTGGGAGGATGCTATCCGGGAAAAGAACGAGATTATAAAGGTCTGGCGTCGGTTGATGAGAAATTGGAACAAGTAAATGGAGATATAACATGTCAAATCGCAATGGACAAATCTTGATCGGCTCCATATTGTTGGACCTCAATCGCTGGGGCGATCCCAAAACACCGACCTACGAAGTAAGCGACTGGACAGACCGATTTCGGAAAGCCGGATTCGACGGAATGGAACTGTGGGAATATCACGCCACATTGTGTTCAGACGCCGAACGCGAAAAATTGCTATCCTCTAATTTCCCCGCAACAATCTACAATACCTATTGCGACTTCGACGACAACTCTGCCGATGCGCGCCAACACGCGGCAGAAATGATCGGCCTATTCGGATCAGCCGGTGTGAAATTCAACGTGGGAAAAGACCCTGCCCTGCGCGAAACCTATTTGAACAACCTGCGCGCCTGGCGCGAACAAGTCCCACAAACCTGTACATTGCTCTGCGAATGCCACCCCGGCACAATTGTAGAAGATCCCCATGCAGCCAGAGCATTCTTTGACGGTCTAAGCATCGAAGGCTGGGAAATCATCGTACACTGCTTCATCCCCGAGATGGACATCTTAAAGCGATGGTTTGATCTCTTTGGTCCCAAAGTCACCCACGCCCACACGCAATTGCGCGACGAAAACAGCAATGTCCAGTTGCTTCACGACCATCCCGAACGCGCTCAAACGGCATTGGACCTCATGGCCGAATACAAATTCACCGGCTCCATCACTGTCGAATTCGCCAAAGGAACGCGCGAACCCGGCGAAAACATGGACGACCTCTGGGCAGCGGCAAAGGCCGATCTGTCATTTTTACGTAGTAAATCCCAACCTTGAACGGAGTAATAAATGGCAAAAAAAGTAACAATAGCATTGATTGGCGCCGGGATGTTTGGCGGCGATATTCACGTCCGGGCGTTTGCGGATCTGCAGCGCAACGGCATCAGTGGCCTGATGGGACGAGTCGGACTCGACGCCTGGGCGCGCGACCTTGCAGACATCGAATTTGATCTGGTAGCAGTAGCCACGCGCAGCGAAGCATCCGCCCAGCGCGCAAAAGCCAACTTTGAGCAATGGACCGGACACGCGCCCGCACCCTACTGGGGTGAAACCCCCTGGGAAGATGTATTGCGCGACTTTCCAGACCTCGACGTAATGGCCGTCGCCACACCAGACAACCTGCACACGCCCGTGGTCCTCGCAGCGCTGAACAACGGCACCCATGTCATCACCGAAAAACCAATGTGTTTATCGGTCCACGAAGCCGACGAAATGATCGAACTCGCCAATAAAAAAGGACTGGTATGTGCGGTAGATATGCACAAACGCTATGACCCGGATCACATGCGCATCGAGCACGACATCGCCAATCGCATCGGCGACCCCATTTACGGACTCGCCATGCTGGAAGAACCCCTCGAAGTATCCACCAGCATATTTAAGTGGGCAGAAGAAAGCGACCCCTTCTCCTACGTGGGACCCCACTGGGTCGATCTATTTTACAACTACTACCGCAGCAAACCCGTATCCCTCACAGCCGTAGGACAAAAAAAACGCCTCGTACGCGACGGGATCGATGCTTATGATGCCGTCCAGGTCCGCGTAGATTTCGACAACGGCATGAGCATTTACTTCCACAACAACTGGATCACACCCGATGACTTTGAAGGACCCGTCAACCAGGGACACGAAATAGTCGGCACCGACGGCAAAGTGGAATCCGACCAGCAATATCGCGGATTTCGCTTCTGGTACGCAGACGGCGGCAGCCAGAGTTCAAACAACCACTTCACGCGCAATGTCAAACGTCCCGACGGCTCAGAAGTCTATGTGGGATATGGCACAGACAGCATCATCGTAGCACTCGTCGCAATATGTCGCATCGAATTCTTGGGCGAAACCCTATCAGACGTAAAAGAAATCTATCCCACCGCTGAAGACGGGCGGATCACAACGGCAATCGTAGATGCCGCGCGCATCGTCCGCGATCGCAATTTTGAATACATGCGCGAAGGCAAAGGCGCCACAGTCACAGCGCAATTCGGCACAGACGGCATCACCATTGTCGATCCCAACCGCGCATCTGACGGACCCGACGCAGTATTTGAAAAAATATACGATAGGCCAGTGTGATCCGCAGATGAACGCAGATGAACGCAGATGAAAAAGAGGGGCTGGGGATCAGAAGTATGAAGTGTGAAGTGGAGTGGTGGAAGGGTGGCATCCTGTAAATCCTTTAATCTGGGAAATCCTGATCCAATGGGAAAAGAATTTGACATCACCCCTGTTAACGTACCAAAAGTCGATACAAAATATCGCCGCATTATAACGCCTGTACCCCACCCAGACTCGGTGGCAACTTTGGAAACCCTGCACCGGGTAGAACCCATCTCCATGCGCGGACAACCACCCATTGTATGGGACCGCGCAGAAGATTGTCAGGTCTATGACAAATACGGCAACATGTGGCTCGACTGGAGCTCCGGCGTACTCGTCACCAATGCCGGGCACGGCATGCCCGAAGTTCGGCGTGCAATCGTAGATCAGGTACGCACCGGGCTATTGCACAACTACGTATTCCCCAGCGAAGAACGGGCGCAACTCGTCGAATTTTTGATAGAACTGGCACCAGAAGGGTTAGACAAAGCATTTCTACTAACAACCGGATCTGAAAGCACAGAAAACGCCTTAAAACTCGCGCGAACGCATGGCATTTCAACCGGAGGAAAAAAGAAAATCGGCTTTGTGGGATTTGAACGCGGATTTCACGGACGCACAATGGGCGCACAGCAAGTCGGCGGAATGCCCGGACAAAAAGACTGGATCGGAAACGAAGACCCCGCCATCGTACAGGTACCCTTTCCCGACGGATATTGGACGGAAAACGTGGATTTCGACTTCTTCTGCTCTACACTCCAGGACAAAGGACTAAATGCAGACGACGTATGCGGCGTCATGCTCGAAACATATCAGGGCGTGGGACCCGATTTCGCGCCTGTAGCGTACGTACAGGCACTATCTGAATGGTGCAAAGCACACGGCGCCCTCTTGATCTTTGATGAAGTACAGGCGGGATTTGGTCGCACCGGAAAAATGTGGGGATTTGAGCACTACGGCGTAACACCCGACCTGATATGCTTTGGCAAAGGCGTAAGCAGTTCCTTGCCCCTATCGGGCGTAATCGGCAAATCCGAAGCCATGGACTTATACCCCCCCGGATCAATGACCAGCACCCACACGGGCAACCCCGTCTGTTGTGCAGCGGCACTCGCCAGCCTGAAAAAAATCGTAAACGACGATCTAACCGGCAATGCAGCACGCCTCGAGCCAGTATTGATGAACGGAATCAAAAAAATTCAAGCCGCACATCCCGATGTAGTCGGACACGTAACATGCAAAGGACTCGTAGGCGGCGTACAAATGGTAAAAGCCGGAGAAAAAGAACCCAACCCGGACCTGGCGCACGAAATTGTACTGCGTTGTTTTCACAAAGGACTGCTATTCTTTGCCCCTGTGGGCGCGTGGGGACAAACCGTAAAAATCTCTCCGCCCTTAACCATTGAACAAGACGCGCTCGAAGACGGCATACAGGTACTCGCTGAAGTTGTAGATGAAGTACAGAAGTAAGAGAGCTTCAACCAATCCCCAACCCCCAGCCCCTTAAGGATTTAATATGTCAAACGAAAAACGCGGACGACTGCGCGAAATAGCGGCATTATTCTTTAAACTCGGCGTAATAGGCTTTGGTGGACCCGCAGCGCACATCGCCCTGATGGAAGACGAAGTAGTTGAAAAGCGCGCGTGGCTATCGCGCGAGCGATTCTTAGACCTCGTCGGCGTAACGAGCATCATCCCCGGCCCAAACTCGACGGAAATGGCAATACACCTGGGATTCTTGCGCGGCGGTTGGATCGGCCTATTACTGGCTGGCGGATGTTTTATATTCCCCGCCGTTACATTGACAACAATCCTCGCCTGGGCCTACATGACTTATGGCGCCATCCCAGAGGTTGCCGACCTGCTCTATGGCATCAAACCAGCGGTACTCGCCGTCATTCTGGGCGCACTCTGGCGGCTGGGCCAAAAAGCTGTAAAAGGCTGGCGACTGAGCTTCCTCGGCCTGGCTGTGATGCTCGTAGCCCTCACGCAATTTAGCGGCGTCCTCGCACTGATTGGCGGTGGAATCATCGGGATGTTCTGGCTGAGAATGACGCGACCAAGAGACCGCGAACACATGGCCGTAATAGCACCTGTGGCTGGCACGGGATTGACAATGCTCGCAAGCCAGGGCGCCGTATCCGCAGCAGGACCAACACTCTGGGCACTGGGCCTATTCTTTCTAAAAATTGGCGCAATCCTCTACGGCAGCGGATACTTACTCATTGCATTCCTCGAAGAAGAACTTGTACAGGGATATGCCTGGCTAACCCAGGAACAATTGCTGGAAGCCATTGCCATCGGCCAGTTCACGCCCGGACCCGTATTATCGACCGCAGCCTTCATCGGTTATCTCGTCACCGGCGGCAAATTATCCGGCGCACTCGTCGCTGCTGGCGCGATCTTCTTGCCCTCCTTTATCTTTGTCGCTGCCCTGAATCCCCTCTTGCCCCGGCTGCGCGAATCTGAATGGGTGGCGTCATTCCTCGACGCCGTAAACGTCTGCGCCGTAGGATTGATGGCCGCTGTAACAATAGAACTGGGCTATCTAACCCTGGATTCAATACCCAAAATGGCAATCGCAGGCATCGCATCCATTCTGATATTGTGGCGCGGAATCGGCGCAGTATGGCTGGTCGTTGGCGGCGCCGTTGTGGGTTGGATCATCCTCGCCGCGGGCTTTTAGGGATGAACCAGGAATATCTCAAACCCGAAGTCGTCTCCCGGCTCGCGCGCCTGGACCTGATCGCCCGCATGGTCGTCGAAGGATTTATCACTGGCCTGCATCAAAGCCCCTATCACGGATTCTCCGTCGAATTTTCCGAATACCGGCAATACATGCCGGGTGACTCACTGCGCGACCTGGACTGGAAAGTATTTGGCAAAACCGACCGCCTCTACGTCAAACAATACGAAGAAGAAACCAACCTCAAATCCCATCTCCTCATAGACGCCAGTGCCTCAATGGCATATCGCTCGGACGCCATCACCAAATTCCAATACGCATCTTACACCGCAGCCGCCCTCTCCCACCTCATGTTGCGCCAGCGCGACGCCGTCGGATTAATCGCCTTTGACGACCGCATTCGCACGTATCTGCAGCCCCGCTCAGTCACCAGTCATTTGCACACCCTGCTGACCATGCTCCAAAACACCAGCCCCGAAGGCACCGATACCGACCTTGCCGCCACCTTTCACGAACTGGCAGAACGCATTGTGCGCCGCGGCCTCGTCATCGTCATCTCCGACCTCTTCGACGACCCGGATCGCCTGCTCAACGGCCTCAAACACTTTCGCCATCGCAACCACGAAGTCATCGTCTTCCACATCCTGGACCCCCGAGAGCGCGACCTCGACTTCAACCGCGAAATGCGCTTCGTCGATCTCGAATCCGGCACGCAAATCGCCACAGAACCCTGGCACCTCGCACCCGAGTACCGCGACCACATGGAAACCCTCATCGATCGCTTTCGCCGCGAATGCCGCGAAGCCATGATCGACTACGTCCTCCTCGAAACCTCAGAACCCTTTGACACCGCCCTCTTCAACTACCTCGCAAAACGCAAAAAATTGATGTGAAAAAAACCAAACCCCCATCGCAAAAATGCGCGATGGGGGTTTGTATGTGCTATCGTGTACATGCCTCAAAGAGCCTTCAAAACATTCTTCAAAATACGCTCTTCCCTTTGAGAAATATCATCTAACAAGGTGATAATCTTCAGAATACGATCCACATCCCACGTTCTCTTAATCTCCCCTAACGCTCGCAATTTAAGCATCATCAGATGAACCTGATGCGCCTTGTGCTCAACCTCTTTGTACGCCTGATGAAACTGGTCTGACGGACGCAAATACCCGCGATCCTCCAGATAAGCAAGCCTATCCAACATACAACGCTTGTGCTCCCAAAGCGTGAATAAATGCCGCCGATCCCACAACCGAGGATGGACAAACAAATGCGTAAAGTAATCTCGCAAAAGCTTATACGTCGCCATCCCAAAGACGCCTTCAACTGGCTTGCACAACGTCCGGTAGTGGAGAGACGGATTCTCAGAATGGATGTAGGCTCGCAACTGGTCAATGACAGCATCAATATCAAACTCATAGATACCGTCCTCATCATACTCAAAAAGAGTCACCAGGTACGATCTGGGTTTCTCGGGATCAATCCAGCGAAACGCCGCTTCAAATTCTGAATATGCAACCCTTGAAACAGCGTAACTCCGCGCTCGATTGAATCCCAGAGTCTCAAGCGTTTCTGTATCGTCATCGTATCCGAATACCATAATAGCATGCGGATGATGAATTTTCTCATAAAATGATGTATGCGGCAAGAAATACTCATCGGCAGTTAACTGGACATAGAAGCCCTCATCAATTTGATCGCGAATAAACGGCACAATCTGGTTATATACTCTGACGATTGATCGCCTTGGAACAGTGTAGATAGACAGCCACGGCGGGGAGTACTGGCCTTGAAAATAGAAGTTGAATCGGATGTTATGTTTGTTCTCATGCAACAGGTCAACGGCGAATAGCTGTATGTAATTGCAGAAGAATCAGGGAATATAATCATCCTGAAGTGACATAATCGAAAGCCGATAGCCATGTCGAGGATAGCCGTGTATGGGTGGGGATACCTGGATGGGAAGTGTTTTTTTCATAATATGTCTCAAAAGCTATGCCATCTGAGTGCGAGCGAAAAATCTATTCTGTCTATCCGGCAGCAGGTACCTTCTGTCGTGCTGTGCGAACATAATCAGCCATGGTCTGTACGCTATCAAACAGTTCCACGCGCAACTCTTCATCTGGTACTTCAATGTCAAATTCCTCTTCCAGACCCACAATGATCTCAATAGTCGCCATTGAATTAAGCCCCAGACCACCGCCAAAAAGCGCGTCGTCATCGTCAATTTCTTCTGCATCAACTTCAAGAGACAACGTGCGAATGATCACCTGTTTGACCCGATGTTCAATAGACATAACCCCTCCTATGCGATAGTTGATGTATCATCCTTTGAAAAATATTGAATCACAGTTTCCACAAGACGCTGTTGACCCGTCTCTGAAAGAATCTCAATCGCGGGCACACAAAAATTATCTTCTAATTTTTTTAGGTGACAATTAATTTGAGATTGTGCCATCTTTTTGGGCGTGATCATACTGCGCCCATAAGCTGTTCGGATATGTTTTTCGTGGTCTCCCATCGCGAGTAAGATAGTCGGTGCTTTGCACACGGCACGTATGCCATCAATTGTATCTCGGATGTATTCTTCTGCATCAATGCTGTTGACCACCAGAATACAGGCATCGGGTTTTACCCCCAGTAAAAACGCCAGTGAAGACAAGCAATGTGTGCTGTGTTCCTGGACATGATAGGGAATGGTCCCCGACTGAGAGCCTGTCAGGATAATATCGGGCTGTGTGCGCTGGCAAATCTCCCGAATTTTGTAATCCAGATACGGTATGTAATGTTGAAATGGCAGTTTGAGCGGCGAAGCGTAGCCCATTGGAAAAGCAGCATCCATGCCAAATAGCCGAGAATGGTGCTCTGTGCCAATCTGCCCGACTTTATAGCCCTTTTTGATGAGTCTGCGCCTGAGCGCAAGTTGCAAAGTGAACTTGCCCTGCTGAGAACTCGTGCCCATCACAGAAAGCACTGGCACATCTACAGGCGGGAGCGTGTTGAAATTTTGAATGGCCTGTGTGATTTCTTCTCTATGAATGTGAGGATAGGCAAGGCGCAGTCCCTTCTTATCCGCTGTATCATACAGATCGCCGTAAACGGTTGGATCAAGTGCCTGAAAACTGAACACATGACATTCCTCATCAAGAGCCAATTGCACATATTCTCTGAGCAAATCGCGCTTGCGGATGCGAGATAGTTGATCCACATAGCCGAGAATGAGCGTATCTGCATCTGCCATTGTGTGCCGGATATTCGGGCTAATCCGCAAATTTACCTGAGATTCGCCAATCACCTTACTCGCATCTTTGCCCACTATCCCCTTTCCAATGGGGTCGGCGACACCGACAATCTCAAACGCGAGCAAATCGCGATAGCGCACCAGACTGTGCATCTCTTTGTTATACGGATACAACACGGCTTTCTTGATATAGGCATAGTCCTCTTGAAAATCTTTTTGGTGTGACTGAAGACCAGATTTGGACTTATTTTGACCTTGAGATATTTCGTTTAATGCTTTTTCTTTTAATAATAATCGAATATCTTGAACCGAACATTTTGGATGCTGTTCCAACAGGTGTGCGATAATACCCGTGATATGGGGTGCGGCAAAGCTGTTTCCTCCGGTCATAATATGTTTGCCGTTTAACCAGCACACGCGCTGTTCATCCCCTCGCGCTACACATTCGATGCGCTGATCTTCGCGGTAATAAAATCCATCTGCTTCATAAATCGCACCACCTGTCACACCAATCACTTCGGGAAATACCGCAGGATAACTCTCACGTCCGTCATTACTCTCAGCAACTACGAGAATTACGCCAGCATCAATTGCTTTGCGGCACACCTTTTGAAGAGATTTCTTAAACGTCACATCCGTCGTGCCCAGGCTCAAATTCACCACATCCATCTTGTTGTCAATGCACCACTGAATCGCCGCAATGAGTGCCCGTCCATCTGCCATCAAAGATGCATCAAAAATCCGCACGCTATAAAGTGCTGCATTAGGGGCCTTCTTGCGAATAATTCCAGCACACGCCGTACCATGCCCTGCACAGTCGGCGTGGTTATCTAAAAATACAATCCCACATTCTTCACCAACCTGAATATGAATACCACCCGAAATTTCACCTACATCAGGATGCGGAGCGTCTATGCCGCTATCGACAATGGCAAGCCGGATTTGAGAGGGATTTTCTTTAAACATGACATTCTCTAACTAATGATGGTGAATCCATGATCTTGCATTCCACATCAATGATTTCCTTTTTTTTCCAATCAACCAACACACGCAATGTGTCATCAGCCTTTCTTGGCTTCCAGCGATACTCAAAGACGCTTATGCCATTCATTTCAACAGCATCATACCCATAACTGCGTTCATTTCGGAGTGTGCGAATATAATCATGGCGAGCAAAATAGGGTTGTGCATCTATATGCTTCACAATAGCTGGCAGATAATTTTCCATCAAAAGATTGGTACCTGGTATCGCACGAAATCCATAGCGTTTGTAAAGTGGAATTCCTTTTCGATTGAACGACCAGGTCGTAATTTCGATGCGTTTACAATCAGATCCACAGACAGTTCTCAAACACGCATCCCCCAGTGCCAGTCCAAAAGTTCCGCGCCTCTGAAAATCAGGATGGGTTTCTACATGAGAAAAAATGAGCACACCAGACTCAGATTTCTTCTGAGTTATTTTCATGGATGAAATGATCCGGTGATTTCGCTTGAGTAAATAGATGACCGAGTGCTCTAAGTTGCTCAAGTCCTCAATAATTTCTTCACAAGTAGGCAGGCATTCAGAGTTGGGCTGTCTTTGAAAAGCATTTGAAGACAAGGACCAGTGTTGTGTCTGAATATCTCTCAAAAAGGTAGCATAGTGATGTAAATCGTTTTTGCTTAAGGGATGAATTTGAAACATCTTTTTTCTTTCAAAAATGTAAAAATCACTTGCCGACGATATAGCCGCCATACAGAAATCCAAGAAGAGGTGTAATAGTGACATTAATATTTGCAGAACTATGAAAAGCCATACATAATAGAAGACTGCGCTTAGATTCGTAGAGATAGGTTAAAAAACAGGCAAGCACTGTCAATGTGATCAAGTGCAACAAAAATAAGTCCCAATAACCCTCTATGATATAAGGCCATAAACGCTTATGTCGAAAAACAAAGATTGAAATACTAATGACATAAGCCTTAAATTTTCCATATTTTGTCCTGATCGTTCCGTAAAGCAGACCTCTGAAAAGAAGCTCTTCTTCAATTGGTGCTAATATAACCCCTCCAATAAAAAGCCATAGATACTGAAAAACAAAATCTGGCGGTTGGGCACCGAAGCCTTCCCAAAAATTAAGGGGTAAATAATACGCTGTTAGACCTATACCTGCATATATCCAGAAGAAGAATACGCGTTTAGGGGGAATAGCATAATACACCATTTTCTTTAACTCAAACCGTCCGAATTGAATCAAAACAAAAAGCACTAAGAGAAGATGCATTCCTTGCATAAGTACATTCACGAAACCCCTTGGTGGCGATACAAGTCTCCACACAATCACACCTTCCAGGATAATTAAACAAGACCAGATCAAACCTTTTGCCAAAGGCACCTGAAGTGCTGGCGGCCAGTTCTCTTGTATAGATTCCGTTTTAGAGGCTTCTTCAATTGATGATTCTGGAGCCATAGAATAATTCCAATTCAGTTTAATCCAGTTTGTTGCTCAACATCTTAAAACTTTCGTCTGTCAATAAAAATTTGAAAGCCGGCTCTTTGTGAATTTCTTTTTTTCGGGCAGGATCCCACTGGAGTGCTCTTTTTAAGCTTGAAAGAGTCTGTTCTTTATTTTTCATTGCTCCATATACCCGGGCTAAGTTATACCAGGTATTACCATCTTTGGGGTCCAGTTCAATTGACTGATCTAATGCTATGATTGCTTCGGATAATCTACCTGATTCCAGAAATACAACCCCTCTGTTGTTCCAGGCATTAGAATATTTGGTGTCAAGTTCTAAAGCGCGATCAAATGAAAGAAGTGCTTTATCCAACTCGCCCATTTTTCCCAAAACAGTACCTCGATTATTCCATAATATAGATGCTTGAGGTAGTATTTGAAGTGCCTGGTCATAAACTTTAAGTGCGTCTTGATTTTTTTCTTGTCCGCTATAAATCAAGCCAATAATGTTCCAGGCAACCTCATTTTCGGGATTTAATTTGACTACCTGTTGATAGACTTTCAAGGCTTCTTCAACGGCACCAATCTTCAAAAACTTGTTTCCTTTTTTTGACAAAATTTGAGCTTGTCCACGAGATTTATAAGGTTCGAAAATAAAATTCGCAAAATAATAGAAAGCAACGGCATGTACAAGGGGAAGGCACAGCAGCAGAAACTTTTTCATTACAGCATTCTTTCGTCTATCTGGACAGGGATAAGGGGAATCTGGGATAAAATACTTGATTCATTAATTCATGTCAACGCGCTGAGAATGTTAAAATGTATCGACAAGAGCCTTCGGGGACTGAGAAAACTGCTCACGGCTTTCAGATTGGACAAAACCTGTGAACGATTATGCTTTTCACCATGCGCTGATAGTCAAAATTTAACTTATCCTTGACAGATTTAATGAGGCAAGCATTGAGGGCAATAACCAGAGTCCTGAGGGGGAGGGGTAGGCTCCCCCCCGGGGGGGAGAGGAATAGCTATATCAATTGACGCACCGGGCGCTGAAACATTGACCCTTAGAGTATCTACTTGTGTGCTATCACTAGCTGTTTCAATCCATATTGGTGAACTTAAATCAAAAGTGATGCGGTCACCAAGGTCTCCTGTAAGAGTCTGTGTCCATCCCCTCTCCGTTGTCTGCACACCCGTACTTGTAATTACAGCCGTACTATCTGTAGCAGTAGAGTCAGGATCTGCCGGTGTATTAGGCGGTGTATAAGGATCAGGCTCCTCGTCCTCACCAGAATAGGCAAGAACGTTTTCCAAACTGCCCATCCGTTGAGGTTTATGCAACTTTACAATTTTCATTGTGTTTCTCCTTTCAAAGAAGTGAGTACTACAGCCCCCGAAGGCCAGGTTTATATCATATACTCGCTGTTTTTTCATACAAATGAGCATAAACTCCATCTTGCATGGCTAACCACTCGTGCGTTCCCCGCTCTGCAATCTGTCCCTCATCCAATACCACAATCTCATCTGCATTTTGAATGGTTGAAAGCCGATGTGCGATGATGATGGTTGTCCTACCTTGTCGCACGGTTTTCAATGCTTCTTGAATGTGATATTCAGACTCCATATCCAATGCGGCAGTGGGTTCATCTAAAATCAAGATGGGTGTGTCCATCAACAGCACACGCGATAGGGCAATGCGCTGTTTCTGTCCTTCTGACATCTGCGCGCCCTGTTCACCCACCAGTGTTTCATATCCTTCGGGCAATGAAGCGACAAAGTCGTGGATGTACGCAGCCTGTGTCGCAGCCTGAACATCTCGCAAAGGTATGTCGTGTCCAAAGGTCAGGTTGTCTAAAATACTGCCCTGAAACAAGGTGCTGCCCTGCATGGCAAATCCCACCTGTTGCCGAATGGATTTCAAGCGATAGTTCCGAATATCGTACCCATCAATAGACACATATCCCTCTTGCGGGTCGTAAAATCTCGGGATCAATTTGGCAAGCGTTGATTTGCCAGATCCACTCTTGCCAACCAGTGCAATGGTGGCTTGCGCAGGGATGTGCAGGTCAATATGGCGCAAAACGGGTTGATCTTCTTGGTACGAAAAACACACATTGTGAAAACCGATCTCACCACGCACCTGAGGCAATGCAGGCATATCGGAACGATCCTGGATTTCGGGTCTCAAGTCATAGACTTCAAAAAACCTATTGATGCGAACCAATGCCATTTCAACCTGTCCCACAAGGCCGATGAGATTGCCGATTGGACCGTAGAGATAACCCACATACCCCGAAAAAGCCATATAACTGCCCAGAGAGAGATTGCCCGATAGAACTTGTGTCCAGCCATACCAGCCATAAGCCAAGGTGCCTGCTGTTTTTACCAACGCCCCTACAAATCCAAATCCACCACTTAAATGCGTTGACCGGATTCGCAATTTTGCAACATTGAGAAAAATGTCTCTGAGCTTGTGATAAAACGCGGCTTCCAGTCCCAGTGCTTGCACGGTGCGAATGCCCGAAAGCGATTCGTAGGACTTGGCCGATAATTCGGCAGATGCTTCGGTCAATTTTTTAGAAACCCTGCTAAGGTATTTTTTTGACACAATAATCAATACGGTATCAAAAGGCAGTACCGCCAGACTGAGTAAGGCGAGTTTCCAATTGATGTAGAGCAAAATGGGCGGAAAAATGAGCAACTGAAGCGTGTTCATAATCAAACTGTTCACCATCCCAATGGTACTGCCGATGGATCTGTCCATATCCCTGAAGCGAGACAGGATTTCACCCGTCTGCCGATTGTCAAAAAAGCTGAAGTCCTGTGATTGCACATGGGAGTAGAATCGAGATTTGAAATCCAGCCCCATGTTGACACCCACATAACGCGCAAAATAAGTGCTTAACAATCTTGTAAAACCCAACCCCGTCGAGAGTACAGCACCTATAATCAGGATAAAGGTCAGGAGTGTGGAGTCTTTGTGGGGATACACGTCATCAATCAAAACCTTGGTGATGTATGGCCCTGGAATTTGCAAGAACATGACCATGATGCCCACGAGAAGAGACTGAAAGATAAACCGCCAGTAAGGACGGAGCATTTTGATGATTTTGAGTATCTGACGCACATTCAGTTCCTGGTCTGTACGTTTTCGAAAGATTCTTCCAACCGATAAATCTCAGGGTGCCCAATTTTGCCCACGGTTTTCAAAAACTTCTTCCACAGCAAGTCAACGATGGGACCGCGCTCTGTCACGATCTTGGCTTCCACACCCATGCCATAAGCAAGCGGACATTCTCCGTCAGATAAATGAGGATCTATCACGCTGATCTTCACCGGATATATAGTACTCATACCGCCCGGTACAAGACCGGCACCCATAGGTGTGATAGGTTCGGGTTTTCTCGGTACGTCTGTCACCCTTCCCTCAAAAATCTTGTATTCCATGTGGGGAAAAGCATTCACATATATCCGCACCTTATGTCCTTCTTTCACCTTTGGGATATCCACTTCTTGGATCATCACCTCAGCTTGCCAACTGTGCAATTCGGCCAACTCAATCACTGCTTCACCCGCCTCAATGCGGTCGCCCTCGCGCTTGTCCAAATCGCGCGTCAACACAGTTCCAGAAACAGGCGCGTATATCTTCATCTGTTCCAGACGTGTTTTGACAAGACGATGGCTGACCTGTAATTTTTCGTACGTCTGTTTTAACATCTCAAGTTCCTGCTTGCGAGTGTCCAGAGCAGCCAATCGCCGTTTTGTCCGCTCAATTTCTACTTCTGCATGCTGCACTCGCGTCTGATGTACTCGAATGGGAATCAACGTATCAACAGGCGGCCGCACACTCCCATCCTCGCGATAAGGCGCGTATTTACGATAGATCTGGTATTCCTGCCGAACCTGTTCCAATTGTAACTGCGCGGTCTCGTATTCCACTTCAGCACGCGCAATCTCTGTCTCCAAAACAGCACGCTCGCGTTGCAATTCTGCGACCAGAGCCACACGCCGACTTTGATTCATCGCCAGTTCATGTTCGAGTTGCTCCAATTCCGTGCGTAAATCGGTATCATCCAATGTCAGCATCAAATCACCCTGTTCGATCTCTCGTCCGTGTTGCACATGAACCGTTTGGATCAAGCCTGATCGTTGCACTTTCACTTCATAACGCGCAGTGGGCTGCAAACGACCTTGTCCTGCAACCGTTATTTCCATGCCCAGATGCCAGCCCAAAAGACCAATCAGCGCGACCATGCTTCCCACAACGCACAAAATGGTGAGCAAGAAATAGCGCACAAACCGAAACCCAATCCCCGAAGTTGGTAGGGCTTCCTGTGCCTCTGTGTTTTCCAAAGACACTTCTTTTTGGGGATAACCATTAAATCTTACAACCTGTTCACTATGTGCCATAACTCAGCCCACTGTTAAAAGTGAATTAGACCAGGCGAATGCACATTCAACTCAAACATCTTCCGAAAACGCCTGAATTTCTCCGCGCATAACTTTTGTGCGGTACTCGGTAGGCGGCATTCCGTGTATGGTCTTAAAAGCCTCGCGCAAACGATTTGATGAAAGAAACCCGCATGCACTTGCAATTTCATAAACGAATATTGAAGGTTCTTTTATCAAATGCTGTGCTCGTGAAACCCTGATCTCCCTCAATTTTTCTGAGAAAGTCTTGCCCACATGTTTTTTGAACAGTTTGCAACCGTGCGACCTGGAAAACCCGAAATGGTTCATGACGTCATCAAAGCTCAGTCCTGGATCGCTGTAATGCTCCTCCAAAAACGACTCAAAACTCCTTTTTATCCAATCAGGAGAAGGCATAAATTTTTTGACCTTCGCCAAAAATTTATCCTTGCAGATCGGTTTATCCAGCATGCCTACAGCTCCCAGCTTGAACATTCTTTCTGTTGATTCCAGGCGTTCAGTCCCTCCTATAATCAGGACATTTGTTTGAATTTTCTCGACCTTTAGACAAGCCAAAAGAGATATCGCATCGAGGTCTCTTATATCTTTGTCAACCACAGCGAGATCGATCTTCTCGCGTCTCAAAGTTTTAAACCCTGCTACCCCATCTCTCGCTGTGAATACATCGTAAAGTTCATCGCTCAAGTATTCACAAAGAGCCGATATAGCACAGGAGTCGCGATCTACAATCAGAACCTTCTGCTCGCTCATATTTGTCTCCGTACGCCAAAAATTTCTACACCCATATTCAAAACATGCGCCTTGCACTTAGACAGATATACGCAACCTGTGTGCCAACGTGATCTTTTTAAAGAAAAATGTTTGTAAACCATTATTTTCATTGCGTATAGAATTATTATCGCGCAAAATTTAGACCGGATATCGCATTAACAAAGTGAAACCATTGTTCACCTGTCCCTGAACAACTTGACGCCCTTTGCACCTCATGCGCTTTAATTCGCATTGACAATCGCGCCTGGGGTCGCTACATTAGTTCAGCTTTCTCAAGTTACCAGCTTGAGATATTTACCGCCGCTGACAGATGACTTAGCCGAGTCTTGTCAGCGGCTCTTTTATGATAATACTGTCACGCCTGTAAATTCAACTCAAAAAGTCCCCGCGTATTTGTGATTTCCACCGCGTATTTCTGTTTTTTTTAATTTTGAGGTTAGTACATAAAAAAACTGTGAATGGATTATTTTCCCATCCACAGTTCGCAAACACTGGATCGCGACTCAACATCATGCCGCGATGACGGGCGAGGCATGCCTTGCCCCTACGGTTGTATCTCATGTCTCACCGCCTTGTAGAACCAAAAAAATTTGTCTTCAAATCGATCTTCTTCCCAACCCGGTTACCCACCAGCCCGCGCGCACCTGCAATATCAAAATCCTTCAACGCAATCTCAAACTCGCCCTTCACCACAAAAAAATCCCCTGGCGCGCGCTTCTTTGTCTGCTCTGACGCCAGCAAATACGTCGCCTCAAAGGGAATCTCCATCTCCTTATCCACCCCGTGCAGTGAAAACGTCCCCATAGCCAAACCCTTAATCACAGCCCTATCTTCTTCTGCCTCCACAGACACATCCTTCAACCCCGCAAACTCAAACCCAATCACCGGAAACTGTTTTTCATCCAACCAATCCGCGCTATGCAAATGCGCGTCGCGCTTCTCGATACCCGTCTCCATACTCGCAACCTGCACCTCAATCTTCCCCGTCATACCCTCCACATTTGCCGGATCCAGTTTCAACTCACCCGAAATCCCCGACGCTGTACCGTGGATCTCCTCCAGCGGAGCCGAACTCACAAACTGAATCTGATTCTTACCCACCTCATTGCGCAACACAATCGTCTGAACACCCTCAACCGGCAACCCCAATGACGTCTCTGCACAGACCTGCTGCACTGCAACACACCCGATGAATAATAAACCAATGATCCATCGCATATTCATACTCTGTCTCCTTCTCTAATAATACTCAAATGATATAGCAATCAGCATTCAGCTAAAAACTTCCTGGATCGCGGCTCAACATCATGCCGCGATGACGAGTACGGTCAAGGCATACCTCAACCGTACTTCCCCCTTCACACTTCAACCTTCACACTTCCCTCGCGTTCCCGATTTCCTGCAAATATCTACTTGACGTACGCCTTTCCATACTCGTATAATACGGACTTCAAAATCCGCCACAACAAAAACTCAGGGAATATCATGGCCTCAATCGTCTATACAAAAACCGATGAAGCACCTGCATTGGCAACGTGCTCTCTGCTTCCAATCATCAAAACCTTCACAGAACCCGCCGGCATTGAAGTAACAATACAAGATATCTCTCTCGCTGGCAGAATTATCGCGAATTTTCCGGAAAATCTGACAGAAAGCCAGAAACAATCCGATGCACTAATGGAATTGGGCGAACTGGCAAAAACACCCGAAGCCAACATCATCAAATTGCCCAACATCAGCGCCTCCATACCCCAGTTGACCGCTGCAATCCGCGAACTACAAGAAAAGGGATATAATATCCCGGACTATCCAGAAGAACCACAAACCGAAACAGAGCGAGAAATTCAAGACCGATATGCAAAAGTTCTCGGAAGTGCCGTAAACCCCGTCTTGCGAGAGGGAAACTCGGATCGCAGGGTAGCATCCGCCGTAAAAGAATACGCCAAAAACAACCCGCATCCCATGGGCGAATGGACCTCAGAATCCCAATCACATGTGGCATACATGCGCGATGGGGACTTCTACGGCAGTGAGCAATCCGTTGTATCAGCAAAAGATGATACTCTCAAAATCGAGTTTGTAGATACCGACGGAAACACAACCATACTCAAAGACGACATACCCGTTCAGGCTGCCGAAGTCGTCGATGCAATGGTCATGAACTGTCGCGCATTGCGCGCATTTTACGAAACCCAACTCGAAAATGCAAAAAACAAAGGTATTTTATTCTCCCTCCACCTCAAAGCCACCATGATGAAAGTATCAGACCCGATCCTCTTTGGACATGCGGTCTCTGTCTATTACAAAGACGTATTTGAAAAACACGCAACTGTATTTGATGAACTCGGCATCGACCCAAACAACGGCATTGGAGAAGTATATACAAAAATTGCGCGCCTGCCGGAAACGCAACGCGCAGAAATCGAAGCAGACATCGAAGCCTGTTATACCCATCGCCCGGACCTCGCCATGGTCAACTCAGACCGCGGCATCACAAATCTACACGTACCCAGCGACGTAATCATCGACGCATCCATGCCCGCTGCAATCCGCGAATCCGGGCAAATGTGGGGACCCGACGGTGAACTCCGCGACACCATCTACACCATCCCCGACCGCTCTTATGCGCGCATCTACCGGGAAATTATCGACTTTCACAAAGAACACGGAACATTCGACGTCACCACAATGGGCAATGTATCCAACGTCGGTTTAATGGCACAAAAAGCAGAAGAATACGGATCGCACGACAAAACTTATGAAATACCCGCAAACGGCCGCGTTCGCGTCGTCGATACTTCGGGACAGGTCTTGCTCAATCACGAAGTAGAAAAAGGGGACATCTGGCGCGCGTGTCAAACCAGGGACCTTCCGATACGGGATTGGGTCAACCTCGCCGTCAACCGCGCGCGAATAACCGGATCAGCGGCCATATTCTGGCTGGACGAAAACAGAGCGCACGACAGAAACTTAATCGACAAAGTCGATACCTATTTGAAAGACTGTGACACAAGCGGTTTAGACATCCGCATTCTATCCCCAACAAAAGCCATGCGCGCAACCCTGCAACGCGCAAAAAATGGAAAAGACACCATCTCTGTCACCGGCAATGTCTTGCGCGACTACCTCACAGACCTGTTTCCCATTCTCGAACTGGGAACCAGCGCAAAAATGCTTTCAATTGTACCCCTTCTGGCAGGCGGAAGCCTTTTCGAAACCGGCGCAGGAGGCTCTGCTCCCAAGCACGTACAGCAATTTGTGGAAGAAGGGCATTTGAGGTGGGATTCAATGGGAGAAATATTGGCCCTCGCCGCATCCCTCGAAGACATGGGACACAACACCAACAACAAAACAGCCAGCATTTTAGCAGAAACACTAAACGAAGCAACCCGCGTATTCTTAAACAACAGAAAATCGCCCTCGCGCGTAGTACACGAACTGGACAACCGCGGAAGCCATTTTTACCTCGCGCTGTACTGGGCACAAGCACTGGCTCAACAAAGCGAAGACGCGGCACTTCAAACGCGATTTGCAAAATTGGCGCAACAACTCGAAGCAAATGAAACAACGATCATCGACGAACTCAATGCAGCACAGGGACCACCCGTTGACATGGGCGGCTATTATCTTCCAGACACTGAAAAAATAACAGCGGCCATGCGCCCGAGCGCAACATTCAACGCCATATTAGAAGGGAGAAGTTAGAAGGGAGAAGGGAGAAGGGAGAAGGGAGAAGGGAGAAGGGAGAAGGGAGAAGGGAGAAGGGAGAAGGGAGAAGGGAGAAGGGAGAAGGCCCAGCTCAACCACCCTAAAGCTCATGCTTCATCCCACTTCCTCCTTCACACTTCCTCCTTCACACTTCCTCCTTCACACTTCACACTTCCCTCTCCCCTTCTATCACACGCAACAACACCTCTGTCGTCGTCAGCAGATCCAGCGCATTGTGATGCAAAATATCGCGCATTTGCACGGCATTTCCCGACTTTACAAACCGGTGATACGCATTGGGGATCTCCGCACCTGGAATATCGCCTTGCCGGGTGCGGCGGCAAATATATTGTTCCAGAGTCTGCAACTTGCAATTGGGCAACTGCCTGCCCCATATACGACGTCCCACATGCAACATATCGATATGCGCCTGTCGCAGCCGAAACGGCACACCCATAAACAAACACCGGTCGCGGATATAGGGCAAATCATACGACTTGCCATTAAAGCTGACAATCACCTGTGAAGCATCCAACATGGTGACGAAATGCGACAACAACGCAGCCTCTTCCGTATAATCTCGCGCCAGCAACTGCACAACGCGCAAATCGCCATCAAAATGCCCCAACACACCGACCAAAAACAGCGGCGTACCAGCCGTCAACCCCGTCGTCTCGATATCGACGTAAATCACATCTTCGGCGCGTGCATCAATCAAAGAATGAAATGTATCATACGGATCATGCGGCACATTGCCCTCATGTAACGCACCAATCGCGCGTTCGTATCGCGCGCCAAACGCGCGCCCACCACCGCGCAGAACCTCTTGAACAGCCTGATCAATCAGCAAAAATGTGCCAGCGGGCGTATGAATCTCCTCGCCCTGCGTCACCTCGTCCAGCGAGAGATGCAATCGCGCATCGGACGCAGTAGCCATCACGCGCAACGCACCGGGATCGGGCGCACGTCTCTCTTCGGCTTTAGAAACCTCATCTGCGTGTTTCAAATCGCGGCGATTGAGCGCGGCGATGCGTTTTCTCATCTCATCAGAAATCATAAAAACAATATACTCGCACAACAGCCAATCCGTCAAGGTTATAGAAAATCCTCGCATGAAAAGAACAGTTTGTTTAAGTTAAAACCCTTATGAAACGAACCTATTTTCTCATCCCCCTACTCTTCTGTGGTTGTCTCGCACCCGACCCAGGGCATCTTGCAAAAACAGGTGAAGCCGCGCAATCCAACGCGGCGATTCGCGAAACGCGCGCACCCAAACAGATCGACCCGAAAATCCTCATCAACCGCACCTTTAATGAAGCCCCCATCCTCGCTGAAAAAGTCAAAAAAGGGGAACTCCCCTCCGTATCTGAACGCCTGCCCGAAAATCCACTCATCGTCGTCCCCATGGACACCATCGGACAATACGGTGGCATCTTGCGACGCGCACTCACCGGCGACATCATCCAAACAGCGGGAACCAATAAAACATTGAGCGAAAACCTCATGGGATTTTCGCGCCCCTTGCCCGACAGCATCGTACACAACCTCGCCGAGAGTTTTGATTTTCACGACGAAGGCCGAACCGCAATCTTCAAAATCCGCAAAGGCATCAAATGGTCAGACGGCGTGCCATTTACAGTTGATGACATATTGTTCTGGTACTACGACATGACCTTTGACGACAATGCCCGCCCCCACAACCAGCCCGTACCCCCCTCCGTGTGGGTCGTCGATGGCAAACCCATTGACCTGAAAAAAATCGACGACCACACCCTTGAAGTCTCATCGTCCAAACCCCTCGGCCGCGTATTACACGCCCTGTGTTTAGACGTCATCGCACAGCCCAAACACCATCTGTCGCACCTGCACCCCCGCTACAATCCCGAAGCGACATACGAAGAATTTCGAGAACAAGCCACCAATGCCATGGTCATCATGAAACCCGGCATGCCGCGCTTATCCGCCTGGGTCCCCGTCGAATGGATTCGCGGTCAACGCATCGTCTATGCGCGCAACCCCTATTACTGGAAAATCGACACAGCGGGCAATCAATTACCTTATGCGGACCGCATCGAATTTACAGTCATTCAAGACCCCCAGGTTATCCTGCTCAAATTTGTCAACGGCGAACTCGACCTGTTTGGGCGCTACTCTCGCATCAACATGTTTCCCACGCTGCGCACCGAAGAAAAAAAGGGCAAATTCAAATTGCGGATCACCGGTCCAGACCGCGGTCCGGCATATTACCTCAACTGGGACACCCCAAAACCCGCCCTGCGAGAAGCCTTTCGCAACCGCGACGTACGCATAGCCCTGTCGTATGCGATCAACCGAGAAGAAATCAACCAGATCGTCTATCACGGCCTCCTCGATCCCGCGGGCTACTCCTTCGCGCCCTCTAATCCACACTATTCAGAAGCCGCCTATCGCAAATACGCCAAATTCGACCCCGACAAATCCCGCGACCTCCTCGACAAAGCTGGATACCGCGACACAGACGGCGATGGTTGGCGCGAACTCAAAGACGGCTCGCGTTTTGAGCTCAACATCGACGTCGTCCCCGGCGTAGGCGTCGATGTTTCCGAACTCGTCTCCGAACACTGGCGCGACATAGGCATCAAAGCCAACCTGAACATATCCCTGCGCGACATTGTATGGCCCCGCCGCCTCAACGGCGAATTTGACATTCACCACTGGGGCCTCGAAGGCCCTGCCGATCCCCTGGGCCGCCTCAATGACTGGGCAATCATGGCACCCACCGTCCCCTTTTGGCACCGCAACGCCTCCAAAGAAGGTCCCGCGTGGTTACACGAATCTACAATGCGCATCAAAAAAGTATTGACAACCGTAGATCCCATAGCCGTACATGAACACATGACAAAAGTGCGCGACCTCCACACCGACAACGTACCCGTTATTGTCGTCGGCTCCGCCTACTCTATATGGGGTGCCAGCACGCGACTCGGCAATGTCCCCATGCAGGGCAGCGCCGCCGACGTACACCGCGGCTGGGGCCGCCCTGTATTTCACGAACAGATATTTATAAAATAGCGATATGACCAACTACATCATCCGCCGCCTATTGCACATGATCCCCACGCTGATCCTGATCTCAATGGTCAGCTTTGTGGTCATACAAGCACCGCCGGGCGATATGCTCACCTCTCGCCTCGCCGAATTGGCCGAACAGGGCGAACTCGGATCTGAAAGCGCAATGGCGCAAATTGAAGCCCTGCGCGAACGCTATGGCCTCAACGACCCGATCTATGTGCAATACATCCACTGGATCTGGAAAATCGTCAGCAAAGGCGACTTCGGGCAATCCTTCACTTACGAAATGGACGTGATGGAACTCCTGGCCGAACGACTGGGACTCACACTTACCCTCACACTCTCCACATTGATCTTCACCTGGATCGTCGCCATACCCATTGGCATCTACTCTGCCACCCGACAGTATTCGATAGGCGATTACGGCTTTACCTTTCTCGGATTCATCGGCCTGGCCACCCCAAACTTTTTGCTGGCTCTGGTCATCATGTTCATTCAGGTCGCCGTCTTCGAAGCCGAGTCCGTAGGCGGCCTCCTCTCTCCCGAATATATCGGTGCTGCCTGGACATGGGCAAAATTCGTCGATCTCCTCAAGCATATCTGGGTACCCATCATCGTCATCGGCACGGGCAGCACAGCGGGCATTATCCGCATCATGCGCGGCAACCTGCTCGACATACTCGGCCAACAACACATTCAAACCGGGCGCGCCAAGGGCCTCAAAGAAGGCAAAGTCATTGTCAAATACGGCGTGCGCATCGCCATCAACCCCCTCGTCAGTCGTCTGGGCCTCGAACTGCCCAACCTGCTCTCTGGCGCCGTTGTCACCGGCATCGTACTCGGCCTGCCAACAGCTGGCCCCATTTTCCTCACAGCACTCACATCTCAAGACATGTATCTGGCAGGTGCATTCCTGCTCCTATCTGCCACTTTCTTGCTCATCGGCAATTTATTAGCCGATATTCTCCTGGCTTGGCTCGACCCGAGGATTCGCTATGAGTAGTATCGTCGAAACACCCCCCGACGAGCGCGTGGAAAGCGTTGGTGAAAACACAACCACCGCCACCTATTCACAGCGCCAGCTCATCTGGCGGCGTTTCAAAAAACACCGCGCCGGCGTCATCGGCGGATGCGTGGTCATCTTTCTCTACTTATGCGTCTTTCTGGGCGAATTTCTGGCACCACACGATCCGGCGCATCGCTACTATAACTACGTACACCTGCCCGCCCAGCGCATCCACATATTCTCTCAAGACGGCATCCACTGGCCCTTTGTCTATGGCATCAAAAAATCTTTTGATCTGCAAACCGGCGTCAAGGCCTATACAGAAGACGCCTCTGTGCGCTACCCCGTGTACCCCTTTGTGCGAGGTGCCCAATACACATTCTACGGCCTCTTTACCACCGACATCCACCTGTTTGGCACCGGCAAAGGCAATCCCATGTTCCTCCTTGGCACCGACCGTTTTGGGCGCGACATGCTCTCGCGCATCATCGCAGGGGGTCGCATCTCTCTCACCATCGGCCTGCTCGCCGTATTCATCAGCCTCACCCTCGGCTCTACGCTCGGCGTGATCTCCGGCTATTACGGTGGCAATATCGACAACATCATCCAGCGCATCATCGAACTCATCTTTGCGTTTCCATCTATCCCCATTCTCATGGCCCTCAGCGCAATATTGCCTCCCGAATGGCCCTCGCACCTGGTCTTTATGGGCATCGTCACCGTACTCGCGCTCGTGGGATGGGGCGGGCTCGCCCGTGAAATACGCGGCAAAACCCTGTCCATCCGCGAATCCGACTTTGTACTGGCCGCCCGCGTGGCCGGCGCCAGAGATCGGCGCATCATCTTCCGGCACCTGCTCCCGTCCATGTTCAGCCACATCATCGTCATAGCAACCCTCGCCATACCCGGATTCATCCTCGGCGAAAGCACATTGAGCTTTCTCGGCCTGGGCATCAAGCCGCCCATGACATCCTGGGGACTGCTCTTATCCGACGCCATGAACATTCACTCACTCAGTCTCTATCCCTGGCTTCTCATCCCGGGCGTCTGCATCATCATCGCCGTACTCGCCTTCAACTTCCTCGGCGATGGCCTGCGCGATGCAGCCGATCCGTATTCGAGCAGATAAGAAGTAAGAAGTAAGAAGTAAGAAGGCCCCACCCAACCACCCAAAGGCGGGTGCCTCATCACCTTTCACCCTTCACCCTTCACACTTCACACTTCCTATGCCGCTCTTAGACATACGCGACCTCAAAACCTATTTTCACACCGACGATGGCATCGTGCGCGCGGTCGATGGCGTATCCCTATCCATCGCGCCCGAAAAAACACTCGGCTTAGTCGGCGAATCGGGCTGCGGAAAAAGCATCACCGCCTTTTCAACCATGCGCCTCATCCCGAGTCCCCCGGGCAAAATCGAACACGGGCAGATCCTCTTTCACAAAGATTCCGAAAGCGATCCCATTGACCTGACACAACTCAACCCCAAAGGCACGCAGATGCGCGACATTCGCGGGAATGACATCGCCATGATCTTTCAGGAGCCTATGACCTCTCTCAGCCCTGTACACACCGTGGGCAATCAAATTGCCGAGGCGATCATGCTGCATCAGAATACAGACAAAAAAGAAGCCCGCGAACGCGCCATCGATGCCCTCAACAAAGTGCGCCTACCGCGTCCCGACCGTCAGGTCGATGCATATCCCCATGAACTCTCAGGCGGCATGCGCCAGCGCGCCATGATCGCAATGGCCCTCTCGTGCAATCCCAGCCTTCTCATCGCCGACGAACCCACGACAGCCCTCGATGTCACTGTGCAGGCCCAAATCCTGGACCTGATGCGCCATCTCCAATCCGACATCGGCATGGCGATCATGCTCATCACCCACGACCTCGGCGTCGTCGCCAGCATGGCCGACTACGTCGCAGTGATGTACCTGGGCAAAATCGTCGAATACTCCGACACGCGCACCGTATTCAAAAATCCGCGCCATCCCTACACTATGGGCCTGCTGAACTCCATCCCACAGGTGGGCCAAAAACGCCGCCTGGTACCCATCGAAGGCACAATCCCCGACCCCTTTGAAATCCCACAGGGCTGCGCCTTTGCCCCGCGGTGCCCGCATGTAATGGATAAGTGCCGCGAAGAACCACAACTCCTCGAAATCGAATCGGGTCATCGCGTCAGTTGCTGGCTGGAAAACTGACCGCGTCGCAAACGGAAAAGGACATCATGCCAGAGAAAAACAATCAACCCCTTCTCGAAGTTACCGGACTCAAAACCCACTTTCCCATCAAAAAAGGCTTATGGCGAAAAGTCGTCGGTTATGTCAAAGCAGTGGATGGCTTAGACCTCACCCTGCACCGGGGCGAAACCCTCGGCCTGGTCGGCGAATCGGGCTGCGGTAAGACCACAACCGGGCGGTCAATCATTCGCCTGATAGAACCCACCGACGGAGAAATCATCTTCCATCACAACGGCCAGCAACTCGACCTGCGCAGCCTGGGCAAAGAACACCTGCGCCACCTGCGGCGAGAACTGCAATACATCTTCCAGGACCCCTTCTCGTCGCTCAACCCGCGCATGACCGTCTTCGACATCGTTGCCGAACCCCTCATCATCAACCAGATCGCATCGGGATCTGAACTCGAAAACCGCGTCGAGCAACTGCTCATTCGCGTAGGCTTGCGCCCCGATCACCTGCGGCGATATCCCCATGCCTTTTCCGGGGGACAGCGCCAGCGCATCGGCATTGCCCGCGCCCTCGCGCTCAACCCCAAACTCGTCATCGCAGACGAACCCGTCTCCGCCCTCGACGTGTCCGTACAGGCTCAGGTCATCAACCTCCTCGAAGACCTTCAGGAAACCTTCGACCTCACCTACCTGTTCATCGCCCACGACCTCAGCGTCGTCGAACACATCTCCGATCGCGTTGCCGTAATGTATCTCGGTCAAATCATTGAAATCACCACATCCGAGCGACTCTATCAGAACCCCCTTCACCCCTACACCGCGGCCCTCCTATCCGCCGTACCCACCGCCGATCCCGACGATCAGCGCGAGCGCATCCCCCTCGAAGGCGACGTACCAGACCCCGCCGACGCCCCATCCGGATGCAAATTTCACGTGCGCTGCCCTTATGCACAGGACAAATGCAAAACAGAAGAACCCCGGCTCGTAGAAATCGAACCGGGGCATCGGGCGAGTTGTCATTTCGCTGGCGAAATCACATTTTAAGAGGAAATAATGTCCCTAACACAAAAACAACTCGACCGCTTTCGCAACTCGGGTTACGCCATTGTCCCCGACATGTTCACCCGCCGAGAAATACGTGCCATGCGCGCTGAACTCGACCGCTTCAAACGCGAGGGCCTCCTCCGCAATGTCGCCACCGACGGGGATGGGCAGACCCATTCACAAACGCAAATCAACCTGCAAATCTGTCCCATCACGCCCAAAAGCGCGTTTTACCGCGCCCTGCACTTTCACCCTAAAGTCCTCGCCCTTGTCGAGCAACTCATCGGCTCACCCTTCGTGTTCTACCTCGATCAGATCTTTCTCAAACCCGGCAAACAGGGCATAGGCACGGACTGGCACCAGGACAACGCGTATTTCAAAATCAGAGACCCCGCCAAAGGCCTTGGCATGTGGGTTGCCCTTCACGATGCCAACATCGCCAACGGCACACTGCACATCGTACCCGACAGCCACCGCGAAAATTACACCCACGACCGGGACCCCAACAGCGACCATCACATCCACTGCACAGTACCCGAAGAAAGAGCCATCCCCATTGAATTACCAGCCGGAGGTGCCGTCTTCTTCAATTTCGGCATTGCACATCGCACACTCGCAAACACCACAAAAAGAGAACGCGCGGGCCTTGCCCTGCACTTTTTGAACACCGACTATATCCCCAAAAACCTCAAAGCAACCCGACGCTATACCCACCTCACAGGTCCCCTTGCCACAGGCGGAGAAAAAGAATACGGCCTTTGTGTTGCCAACACCTGGCCCAACGAAGTAGATCGTCTGCTCGCATAAAAAATAGGGCGAAAAATCTTTCGCCCCTACTCCTGCGCCCTTGCCTTAATAACGCGCTTCACCTTGGAAACCTCGCGCCAGAGTACCCGGGCCTTACCCTGTGTCTCTGTGGTCACCACAATCTCTTCTTTATCTGCCCGCAACAAAATCCCCTGAAATGTCGTACCATCCCTGGTCTCTATTAACACAGAATCCCCCACTGCGACTTGCTCTGGGGAATGCACCACCTCGTAATAAATATAAGACGAGGGCGATGTGGTCTCACATCCACAAATCCACAGACTCAAAATTGCAACCATTAGCAACCTGTTCATAACATGCCTCACAGCGGTTCTGCTGAAAAAACTCGCCATCGATCCACAGGTCGAAATTTCTGCTTGAACTGACGCAAACCCGACAAACCCAGATCCCCGGCGTCATTTACGCGGCGATAATCAGACAACGCGCCATAAACCCGCCACCGCAAAAAATACGACAAATCGGGCAAATCGGGATTGGTCTTTGCAACAAAAAAATGCGCCAAATCGGGCTGCATCTTCCCGCTCAGGGCAAAAGCCTCAATCCGCCCCGCAACCTCCACACACCATCCCCACAACACATCTTCTGACCAAAAATGAAACTGATCGAGCGCTGCCCGCGTATATCCCCAGTCCAGCAAAAAGGGATGCCGACGCCCCTGGCGCCGACGCCAATGCTTCAACAGCGCGAAACAATCCGGCACATCCCACGCAGTCAAAGCGCGAAAACGGAACGCGTGGGCGCGCTCAAATCGCCTCACGCGCTTGCGCACATCCCTGAAACGCCTTCCTCTGACCGCAGCAATCTGCGATGGATCGTAAACGTATTCTGCGTCTTTATCGCGAAGTGCAAACTCTTCGGTATCTACATATTTGGCATCACAGGCATCTAACCACAAAATTCTCGGCAGATGGCCATCTTGATGAGACGCAAGTTTGTCGATAACCCTCTTCAGCGTATCAGCATCACAGGGAACAGGTGGCAGCAGCAAATCAACACCTTCTGGACGCTTTACCAACAGACACGTACTCCCCGCAATTTCATCCACACACACAATCCGATTGGGCGCGAGACTAAAAGCACAAAGAAAAGGCGGAAAATAACACCAGGCCCGTTTGTTTGCGCGCAAAAACACATCGCGCAAATACTCGCCATACGTGGGATCAATGGGATGCCCGATCACCTTGTCGCCGCCTTTTGAGATCAGCCGTGTACAGTGCCCCGTGATATGTGCCAGTCACAAGAGGCTGTGGCTTCCCGGTAGAAATAAGACGAATCATCTGACTGACCCCACCCAATACCTGGGCACCGACATATTCATTAAAATCCGGTATGATTTCCACAGGCGCAAAGCCCATCTCGATCAATGAACCAATCGCCCGTACTGTCTCATCTGGTGAACGACGGCCAAAACTGACAAACCCCTGCTTACCCACCTCGGGCACCAGTGCAGAGGCACCGCGCGAAACAAATAACGACAAACCGGACAACGTGTAGGGTGGATCGGTAAAAAACACATCCATTTGTCTGCACAGGTCACCCGGAATATCTTCGCGCAAATCGCGTGCAATCACAGTGATAGGCAACCCTTCGCGTTCACTGATCACACCGAGAAAATCAACGAGCCGCTCATCGCACTCTATCACCACCACCTGCCCGAGAACAATCTCCAAATGCTGCGCCAGCAATCCCACCGCCACAGACGTCAGATCGTCGTCCCCCAAAACGAGCAGATTGCGCCCTTCGAGAGCATCGTGTTCGTACAAATACACCGCGCGCCTTAAAACGGTCTCAGGCGTTGCATGGGATTGATCCAGTCTGACATCGACCTCTGGCCGCCTCTCAGCAATATCCGCAAAACGACCACACACCTCTTTCAAAACCACAGGAATGGGAGGCACGCCCGGACGCGCAAAGCGTTTGCGGCATGACAGCCCCAACTCCGATTGCACAACACTCAGGCCCTTACCCGTGAGCGAAACCCCACCTTTTCGCGTCAAAATACCTCGCTTTTCCAATTCACCCCGCACAGCGGCAACCACGGGAACGGGCAACCCCACCTCCTGGGCGACATTGCGAATGGGAATCTGCTCAGCCATAAAAACCGTTCGCAGAATGCGACGCACACCCTCGGCACCTTCGGCCAGCCGCGCCTGGATTGCCACCTCGCGCAGCAAGTCAACGGGAAAATTTGACCTATGCCGTTTCGGAATCAGTGTTATCGCTGGCCTCCTCGCTCACAACCTCGAGATCATCATCCCGAGCAAGCAAATTTTCATCGTCCTTGCGATGTCTTAAAACCACATACATCAAACTCAGTCCCGACGCATAAGTCGCCTGGACATAAGCAACCACAATACCCGTAATCACAATGAGCATCACCCCGAGGATACCACCACCCCAGACCTCTGCTCCCGACGGTGTCCCAGGCACGGGCAAACTCGCAAACAGATCATCCCATTTCTCCGGGACAAACAAGAGATAGTGCGACGCCACGTAAAAAAGATTGGCCAGTTTAACATCCATAAACAAACCACATGCCCAGGCAATCAGACCAATCGCAGCCATGGTTAAAGCTCCCAGCATCATCAAACCAACCCACACCGCAAAAATCATCCACATCGCATACAAAACCAATCGCCAGGGCTGTGACCACGTCAGTGAAAACGACTGTATCACAACATCTAAAATATCAACCCCCTCTGTACCCACAATAGCTGGCGACATAATCACAGCAACAACAAATACCAGACCGATAAACACCGCCAACAAAGCCGTAAAAAAAATGGGAATAAAACACAGCGCAAAAACGATCTCACCTGCTACTGGGATCCAGCTAACAACCCACCCAATAACAACGCCGCCAATCACAAAAAGGGCAAACAGAGCGAGCACGGCAACGGGGCCAAACAGCACAGTTTTCCAGCGCCCTCTTGCAAATCGGCAGGCATCGCCAACCGAATAAAATTCATCGCCCCGAAGCTGCTGAAAAGTGATCTTGCACATCATACTGGTCGTCACAAACACCACCGACAGGGCAAACACCATACCCAAAACGTGCAACCCCGTACCGAGCAGATCAAATTCACCGAGCGTTGCGCCGGGAAATAAACCATAGCGCTGCCACAGACCCGCACTGTCCGCACGCATATGCGCGACAAGCAAAAAAACCGAATAGCCCGCCCAGGCCACAATCAATCCCAACAGCCCAGCCCAAATTTTTTTTCCAGACCAACCCAATCGCACACAGCGAAAAATATCTCGAATATCAAAATGCAGATTCATAAAAAATAGCTCCAGCGGTCAATCCAACCAGTCCCCAGTCCCTGTTTCCTTCTCATTGCTCAGATGGTTCTTCCCGCTCATTCACATTGAGCACCTCTCGAACCGCAGTCAAAAAATCGTCCAATGCCATGTGCGATTCTTGCGCTTGCGCGGGCTTGCTGCGCACACCCGGAGGCAAAGGCACATGTCTGAGTCGGACCTGGCGATTCTCACCTTCGCCCACCTGTACTGTATAACACCCCTGTCCCAATCCCATCGGCCATGGAGACCCATAATTGTCGCGCTTCGAAAGAAACAGCACGGTTTCTTGTCCCACCACAAACTGCGGCATACCTGGCACATACATCTGTTGCCCTTCCCATTTGCCGCCAGGCAAAGTCAGCACCATTTCCGAATTGGCCTGCCCTTTGACCACCGCCATCACTCTAAACCGCGTTTGGGTAAAAATACCCTCTCGACCGGCAAAAACTGCATTATCGCGCGCGAGACATTTGACATGCACAATAGTCTGCGCGGTTTCGCACATCTCTTCAAAGACAAACGTCTTCACAGTTGTCGCCCAGGCAGGTGTCCACCCCATAGCCATCAGCATCAAACCTGCAAACAATCCTCTATTCATTACCTACCTCCTGAAAAAAACAGCAACCAGTAAACATCTCAAATATCATCTCTTATACATCTCAACGGGCAAACAGTTGCAGGATGATTTCAGAACTACAACCCAAGCGATTCAAACACCTGTGTAGCCAACCTCAGCGCCTCATCGCGTCGCGTCACACGCCCTTCTAACTGTGCATCTTCAACAGCCCGCAACACCCTCTTAAACGCGGGACCGGGATTTTTTCCCATCGCAATCAAATCGCGTCCATTAATCAACGGAACAGGTCTGATTTGTTCTGGCTCCAGATTCTCCAGCGCAGCCTTACAAAACGCATAATTGTCCAACGCACCATGGCTCGACAAACAATCAATCCGGTGCAATTCCAGGTGATCTTCAAACCGATCCGTACGCAAAAAGCGCTTCAACGTACTCGAGCGCATCTCCTGTACATGCATAAATTTGTGATGATCTGCCACCAACGCCGCAATATGCTTTATCTGTTCCGACGAAAAACGCAGCCTTCTGCAAATCTCCTCGGCCATCTCGCGCCCAACTTTTGTATGATTGTGAAACCGAATGCGATCCCGCACCTCATAAGTAGGGGGTTTGCCCACGTCGTGCAGCAAAATACCCATCGCCAACTCTACTGAAGGATTGCACATCAAACCCAACATAATCAGCGTATGGATCAACACATCGCCCTCGGGATGAAACTGAGGCGGTTGGAGCACGCCATCCATAGCCACAACCTCGGGCATAAAAACCGCCATCAACCCCAGATCGATCAGCCAGCGCACCCCCAAAGGCGCGCCCCCCTCGGTCAAAATTTTGACAACTTCATCGCGAATGCGTTCGTGACTTATAAACGCGATACTCGCACTCAGTTCTCCAATAGCCTCTCGCGTCTTCTCCTCAAGGGGCCAGTGATACCGACACGCAAAGCGAATCGCACGCAACATACGCAATCGATCTTCACGAAACCGGGCATGCGGATCGCCAATCGTGCGGATCACCTTTTTTTTCAGATCAGCCTGTCCCCCCACATAGTCGAACACAGCATCGACCACTGGATCGTAAAACATCCCATTAATGGTAAAATCGCGCCTCCTCGCGTCCTCTTCTTCATTCACGAACACCACACCATCGGGATGCCGACCATCGGAATACCCCAGATCGCGGCGAAAACGCGCCACCTCATAATGATAATCACCCAGCCGTACAATCACCACCCCAAAATGCGCCCCAACCACCTGTGCATGAGGAAAAATGCCGATCACCTGTTGGAGATCGGCATTTGTGGCAATATCGTAATCGCGGGGCACCTGCCCCATCAACATGTCTCGCACGCATCCACCGGCCCACAAAGCGCGAAAACCCCGCGCCTGCAAACGACGCACAATTTCCAGCGCGCCCGTGCGTGCATCCTGGTCATTCGTCACATCAAATCACCTCTTTACCATTACTCCTCTACCGTCACCCGCTGAATACGCGCACCCAAACTGCGCAAGCGCGTATCGATTTGTTCGTACCCGCGATCGATCTGTTCGATATTTCTAATCACGCTTTGACCCTCGGCACATAAAGCCGCAATAATCAGCGCCATACCCGCCCGGATATCTGGACTCGACAAATGTTCGCCATAAAGCTTTGACGGTCCCACCACCACCGCGCGATGTGGGTCACAAATCACAATCTTCGCGCCCATATCGATGAGACGGTCCAACCAGTACATGCGCTGTTCAAACATCTTTTCAAAAAACAGCACCGTACCCCGCGCCTGCGTCGCCAACACAATGGCAATACTCATCAAATCGGGAGGAAACCCCGGCCAAGGATCATTGTCAATGCGCGGAATCGCATCGCCCACATCCGGCATAATTTCCAGCTTTTGAAAGGACGGCACCACAATATCCTGTCCATCGACCTCAACTTCCAGCCCCAACCGCCGAAACACCATCAAACTCTTGCGCATATTTTTGGGCGCAGCATTGACAATGCGAATCTCGCTATTGGTCGCTCCCGCCAACCCAATAAAACTGCCGACCTCCATATAATCTGGACCAATTGTATGCGTCGTTCCACTGAGATTTGACACGCCTTCAATAACCAGTTCATTGGTCCCAATACCCGAAATTTGGGCACCCATACTGTTCAGCATGAAACACAATTCCTGCACATGAGGCTCTGAAGCCACATTGCACAAAATAGTCGTCCCCCGCGCAAGAACCGCTGCCATCACGGCATTTTCAGTCCCAGTTACACTGCGCTCATCCAAAAAAATGTCCGCCCCCACAAGCCCTCTGGGCGCCTTAAAATCGTAAATGTGATTGGTATGAAACCGCACGCCGAGTTCTTCCAGCGCAATCAAGTGTGTATCGACCCGCCGCCGACCGATGCGATCACCCCCAGGTCGCGGAATCGTCGCCTTCCCAAATCGCCCCAACAACGGACCGGCAAACATAAAACTGCCGCGCACTTTTCGGCACAAATCGGCCCGCAAAACAGATTTTCGGACATCCCGAGTACAAATCGTCAGATCGTGATCACCCGAGTAGCGAACCTCTGCCCCCAGATCGCGCAAAATTTCGACAATAACGGCAATATCGCCAATACCAGGCACATTTTTGAGCACCACAGGTTCTTCTGTCAACAAAGTCGCCGCCAAAAGAGGTTGGGCTGCATTCTTATTGCCAGCAGGAACAACAGTTCCAGACAAAGGATGCCCACCCTCGATAACAAATTGTTCCATAAAAAACATCTCCAAACTGTGTTATGGAGAGAAAAACAGGTAGCTTCGTGGTTATGCTTATCATAGTGCAGTTATAAAAATATATCAAGAGTAAAAAGGCAGAATCAGCCCCTCACTTCACACCCTTCTCCATCTCCCAATACAACTGTCCACACCCGGCCGCAATATCATCTCCCTTGCTATAGCGAACAGTTGCTGTCAATTGCGCGTGAGACAAAATATCGACAAACCGATCAATTGCCTTCTGTGGAGGGCGTTCATAGCGCGCATCATCAATGGGATTCCATGGTATCACATTAATTTTACATGGAATATCCCGCACGAGGTCAATCAGCCTGTGTGCATCTTCGGCTGTATCATTAAACCCGTGCAACAACACATATTCAAATGTCGCCCACCGTCTGACCTGATCGTAATAGGCCCGTACAGCGGACAGGAGTTCTGCAATAGGCCACTTGCGATTGATGGGCATAATCTCTGACCGCTGCTCATCGGTCGTCGCATTAAGCGACACAGCCAATCCAATTTTGAGTTTTTCTCTTGCCAGTTTTGCAATACCCGGCACATGACCAACCGTTGACAATGTAATGCGACGTATGCCCACAGCCGCCCCATAATCCAGATTGATCAGCCGAATAGCCCGAATCACCTGATCGAAATTCAGCAGGGGTTCTCCCATCCCCATCATCACTACATGCGTCAACTCATCGCCCTCCGCACGCAAAAACCGCTGTGCGTACAACACCTGCTCAACGATCTCTGCCGCCGTCAAATTGCGAATCAACCCCATGCGCGCGGTCGCACAGAACTGGCAATCGAGCGGACACCCCACCTGCGACGACACACACAGCGTGCGACGCTTGCCATCCCACATCAAAACACTTTCGATGAGCCGCTTATCGGGCAACTCAAATAAAAACTTTACCGTATCTGTTGACAAAGACCTCAATTCACCAACGCAATTTAATCTCAAAAGCGTAAATTGCTCATCAAACTCCGCGCGCACGGTTTTGGACAAATTCGTCATCGACTCAAAATCCGTGACGCCCTTGTTGTAGAGCCAGTCAATCAACTGCCGAGTTCTGTACCGCTCCAGACCCATATCGGACACATGCTGCGCCAACTCTTCGGGAAACAAGCCTTTGAGTTCAATTTTTTCAGCATTCATTGTATAACCTCACAGCAGTCAGTTGTCTATTTTCTGTTGTCAGTCCGTCCATGCCCTATTTTTCATCTGCGTTCATCTGCGTCATCTGCGGATCACACTTCAATTTACCCAGCTATGCTGATCGCGTCAAGGTCACAGCGAGCGAATTACAACATATAGCAGACACAATTTTACGACCCCTATATAATGCGGTTGACCTAAATAGCAAGATGGTTTATTGTTTGGCGCACATTCAGTCAGCAACACATCAAAGTTCACGAGGGTCCCTCCCCCATGCCAGTTCGCGCTTATAAAGGTCAGCCCAAATCCCCCAAGTCACGCAAACGATGGGTCTTCTTCTGCTTACTGATATCCGTCAGTATGCTCTTCGGCCTTGGCAAAGAACCGGCAAAAGATGAACCCATCGCAAAAATGACTAAAGAAAGCTCCGCAGAACCCGTTTCCGTTGAAGCAGATCTCATCCTGCCTCTTACCTCTCTAGGATCCAAACCCACCAGAATTGTGGGCTATATCGCCAATAATGAAAATCTCACCGAAGCCTTCATGAGCGAAGATATCTCACGCGCCGATGCTCTCGCGCTCATCGATGTGCTACACAGAGATATTAAACGCTCCTCATTCAATCCCAATATCGTTCGGCGTGGGGATCGCTATGAACTGGTGCTCGACAGCCGCTCTACCATTCACTACCTCAAATACACCAGGCAGAACGACCGTGAAACGCAATTTATTGTCGAACGGATAGATGGCCAACTCAAAGCCAGGCAAGAAAACCAGCCCTTGAAGCGAGAGGCCATCATCGTATCTGGCCGCATAAAAGACAACATCTGGAACGCGCTTCGTGAAACAGGTGAAAATCCAGCCCTCCTGTGCGACAAACTCGAATACGTATTTGAATACTATATCGACTTTTACAACGACTGCAGAACAGGCGACCAGTTTACGTTCGTCGTTGAAAAACTCTACGGCAAATCCGGTGCCTTTGTCCGTTATGGCAATATTCTCACAGCCCAATACGAAGGCGACAAAGAATCTTTTCAAGCATTTCTCTACACTGACCCCAAAGGAAACAGAAATTACTACGACGCTAAAGGCCACTCCCTCCAGGCACTTTTCTTACGCAAACCCCTGAACTTTACCCGCATCAGTTCCCCATTTACCAACCGTAGATTTCACCCCATACTAAAAAAATACACGCGCCATCACGGCGTGGATTACGCCGCACCTTATGGAACAAAAGTCTGGGCCATTGCCAACGGCAAGGTTGCTTTTGTCGGACGCAAAGGTCCGCTTGGCAACTATATCGAAATCGAACACAGCAATGGCTATAAAACCGGCTATGGCCATCTGAGGGGATTTGTGCGGGGGCTGAGAAAGGGACAGCGCGTCAACCAAAAACAAACCATCGGTTATGTAGGTTCAACCGGACGCTCCACAGGCCCACACTTGCACTTCAACTTTTACGCCACAGTCAATGGCAAATACAAACTGATCAACCCAACGCGGAAAATCAATCGTCCCGCAGGCCAACCCATCTCCGAAAAATACATGGCGTATTTTCACCAGCAGCGCGACCAGTATCTCGCGCTCTTAGATCGCAAAAACGGTTCGATTGTCACAACCGCATTGCCGACAGGGGTAGTAGCAGAGTAGAAACTTTTCTCGCCTCCCCGGATAAACAAATTCTACAACCGTGATTACTCACGGTCTTTTTTTTAGGGTTATCTCATGAAAGTCGCCTACTTCGACTGCTTTGCCGGCATCAGCGGCGACATGACCCTCGGCGCACTCGTCGATGCGGGCCTGTCTTTTGCCGCCCTGAAATCCGAACTCGACAAACTCAGTGTGCGCGAATTCACCCTCTCCAAGCGTCGCGTGGAAAAACACGGCATTGCCGGCACCAAAATCGATGTCAACGCTCGGGAAGGCCACGTCCACCGCCACCTGAAAGACGTACTTGAAATCATCAACAACAGCGAGATATCGGCCCCTACAAAAGAAAAAGCCGCGCGCGTCTTTCAAAAACTCGCCGAAGCCGAAGCAAAAATCCACGGCACCACCATTGAAGCGGTCCACTTCCACGAAGTGGGCGCAGTAGATGCCATCGTCGATGTCGTCGGCGCTATCGTCGGCCTCGAACTCCTCGGAATCGAAGCCATCTACGCCTCCAAATTTCGATTTGGCTCGGGTCACACGCGGGGCGCACACGGGGCAATGCCCGTCCCGGTTCCCGCAGTCGTAGAAATGGCAAAAGGCTTTCCCTCTGAACGCACAGATATCCCGTATGAACTCGTCACCCCCACCGGTGCAGCCATCCTCACGGCACTCGCCTCTAATATTGGCGAAACCATTCAGCTACGCACAGAAAGCACGGGTTATGGCGCTGGCACGCGCGACGTCGAACAGGTACCCAACCTCCTCCGCGTTGAAATCGGCGAACTCGTCGCAGATCCCCGGACCGATTTTCCCGTTCTACTCGAAACAAATATCGACGACATGACCCCTGAAATTTACGGCTACCTCATCGACCGCCTGCTCGAAGCCGGTGCTCGCGACGCCTTCCTCACCCCCGTCATCATGAAAAAAGGCCGCCCAGGCATTCAACTCACCGTCCTGGCCGACCCCAACAAAGAAACCGAACTCACCGAACTCATCTTCTCAGAAACCACCACCCTCGGCATCCGCCGCCTGCCCGTTCAGCGCCACGTCCTCGAACGCCGCACAGACACCGTCCAGACCCCTTACGGTCCCGTCCGCGTCAAAATCGCCGACATCGGCGGCAAACAGCGCATCACTCCCGAATACGACGACTGCGCCCGCATCGCACGTGAAAAACAGGTACCCATTCTCGACGTTTACAAATCTGTAAATTCACTGTAGCTAACCCTCCCCCGGTCTCTCCCCGTACAGGGAAGGGGAGACATACTCTCCCCTTCCCCGTACTACCCTCGTAACTGTCTTGCGTCCCTTATCAATCTCTGAGAGATGATCAGCATAACCCCGTGAAAGACCGCCATTCAAAGTTAAGCCTAAGATGCGTCTCACGGTTTGACTCAATCTTCATCCTCGTAGAGCTTTTTCAGCATCCGAAGTACCTGTCTATTCTTCGGATTTAGTTCCAGAGCCTTTGCGTAATTTACGATAGCAGAAACAATTTCTCCACTCTCCATATAAGCCTCGCCCAGCCGGCTATAAACGTTCGACGATTTGGGAAAAGCCGCTACATTTAGCTTCAAAATTTCCACGGCATCCTTGACCCTCCCTGCCCTGAGAAGTGAATACCCCAGTCTGTCCAGTTCCCGTTCGGCAAAGTTATAGACATCCGGCTGCGCTTCCTTCAGTTCGCGATACTGCTGAACCGCAGACTCAACACCCTTCTCACGCAAGGTCCTGGCAAGAACTCGAGAAATCGGCTCTTTCGGTAAATTATACGGCTGATCGTACAGGATACGGATAATTCTGCGGCTCATCTCGTCCAGCCTTGTGCCGCCCGTATTATTGAGCAATACAATCAGGTGCCTGTCGTCAACAAGACGCGTAATGCGAGTATTAAAGCCGTTGATTCCTCCGCCGTGGGAGACTGCGTGAACGCTGTCTCTGCCTCTTCCGAGCGATATCTTCCGTACACTCCATCCATAGGCGTAATTATTCAGGTTTGGCCTGAACATCTGTTCCTTGTGCTTCCTGGAAAGCAATTGATCGGTGTACAGTACCTGGTCCCACAGATAGAGGTCCTCTACGGTAGAGTACAGGGAGCCTGCTGAATAGGGCAGAGACATATCCAGGTAAGGTGCATTCTCGTATCCATCAATCGTTTTTCCATATCCAGCAGCGCGTCGGCTAATCAGCGGATTGTGGTGGTCGTATCCCGTGTCGGCCATACCCACCACATCGAGTATTTGCTCCTTCAGAGCAACTTCGTACGGCTTTCCAGTCACCTGTTCGATAATCGCCCCCAGCAGGAAATATCCAGAATTATTGTACCTGTACTTTGAGCCGGGTTCGAATTCCAGATCTCCGCTACAGTATTTTTTGATAAACGGATCAACTTCGTAAGAATCTCGAGACACATCCTCGAAGAATCTGGGCAGGCCAGTGTAACTCGGGATACCCGACGTGTGCGCCAGCAGATGGTGAACCGTCACCTTCTCGCCAATATCCTCTCGGTAATACGACAGATATGCCGATACCGTGTCCTCCAGCTTCAGTTTACCGCCTTCCACCAATTGCATAATCAACATAGCTGTAAACTGCTTGGTGATGGACCCGAGCCTGAACTTCGTGTCCGTAGTGTTCGAGATATTCCACTCCATATTGGCAAGGCCGAATCCCTTCTTATAGATCACCTTCCCATTCTCAGCCACCAGCACTGTACCGTTAAACATATCGTAATCGTAGTAGCGCGTCATCAACTCCTCAATCCTGGCAGCCTTATCCTGAGCGAAACCTGAAATCGGGACCACCAATATGCCCAGCCCAGCAACCATCGCAACAGCCATCAAGCTTGACCTGAAATATGCACTCATTTCGATCTCCTCTGAGGGGTTATCGTATTGCCCTTCTAAAGCCTGCTTACTGTGTCAGTTTCAAAAGATGCCCAGAAATCTTCTCATAAATATCGTACCAGGGAAGTCATTTAGACTGGATGTAAGCTCAAGAATTTCCTTTACGATTATATGGTTGACTGGAGTTTCGTCTAATCTAAGGCCTTACACAAATCTGTCAACGGGCTGTCAAAAAAAAGGGACCAGACAATCCTGGTCCCCTTAAAATTTACTGCCAATCCACCAGTATTCTCATCTATCGTTTGCCATCCATAATCGCGTCAATATCCTCCCAGGTTACATTGGACAGTTTTGCACCAGTGGCGGCGTACTCCCGACAGGCCTGGATATCTTTCAGGGTAATGTGCGAATACCTGCGAATGATATCGGCTTCACTGCGCCCCCCATCCAGCAATTCCATGACCAGTTCCACTGAAATCCGAGTGCCTTTTATTGTTGGTTTTCCTGCCAGAATCAACGGATCAGTGACAATGCGATCTTGCCAGATTGGATTCTTTTCTGTTTCGGCCATAGCATGTCTCCTTTTTGTCCCTGGGTCTCCGCACTCCCATTACCTGAACCATTTATAAAGGCCCTGCAATGGAATTTGTCAAATCAAGACCGATTCACAAACGGATCTGGATCATATTTTGAATGATTCTGTGAAATGCACTGTAGCACTTGATAGCCATCTATAACCTGCCACATATAAATTCTTCTGCATTGTGAGCACAAAAAAAGAATATTGTCGTCGTCAAGCGGATCGTAGAGTTTCTCAATCAATCTTGACTTTCCATATTTCTCATATAAAGAGTTGAGTATTTCGGGGGGAATTGCGCGCAATGCCTCTTTAGAAATCTCCGGCTTTATGCCCCAAAGGGGTTTCAAATCAAACCCACAAACGCACTGTCTATCATTGCATATATCCAGCCGACCATCAAATCAGGGCATAGGAACAGATGGTGACCAAGACCAAAACAACGCGCTACGATGTCGCCGAGCACCTGCGAACGCCTAAGGAGATGGCGGCATACTTAGAAGCCTGTATTGCGGAAGCAGATGGCGACGCAGCTTTCATCGCCAAGGCATTGGGCGATATTGTCCGCGCCAGGACATGTCTCAGATCGCTAAAGATGCCGGTCTGTCCAAAAAAAGCCTGTCTAAGGCTCTGTATGGAGAGCACTCGCCGAGCTTTGATATCATCCTGAAGGTGGAGAACGCCCTGGGGCTAAAGCTATGCGCTGAAGCTGTTGAGTATAATTTGTAAAAAAAGGAGATACCATAGGGTGTCTCCTCTGCGAAAATATCAGGTGTTCGACAAAAAAAGCACGCTCTAAACGGAACGTGCTTTTTCATTTTTGCTTCAGATGTCACAATTTGTATGGACGGTTCAGTCAGTTCTGAGAGGTAATAACAAGTAAACGGCAAAGGCTCGCCGGTCCCGGACGGGAACGCTGTTGAAACAGCGGATAACATCCTCTGCATCAGTGATGTCTTGAATAACATCAGATTTGGAAAAGGTTGCATCAGGGTCGTAATCTGCTTCGTGACGTTTTTGCTGCATATCAACGAATCGCTCTGCGAAGTCCTGAATTTCGGCCGGAAATTTGATTATATCCTGACGTTCGCAGCGTTGCCTCGCAGTTCTATGTTGCAATCCCCGGTATGCTTGACGCCATGCCGGTTGACTGCGGTGGGCACTGGGACCACCAACGAGCATATTGGCGTTGGAAGTTGCGAGACAGTGGAACAGGGCATAGTACGTCGTGCTGACAGCCCTGCGGATATTCGTCTCCCGTGTCCTACCCTTGCTGTTCGCATGAACCAAATCTCGGGCTGTTGCAATAAAATCAAGCGGTTTCAAGATTCGTCTCCAGATGCAGACGCCGCCACTTGCCATACACATGCTGCCAATCGGATTTCTCAACCCATGACGGGCTGGGAAACTCTTCGATACCCGCCTCAATCAACTTCGAGCGAATGCGCCTGATGAAACTGGATGTCCAACTGGAGTCGAGTTGCTTCTGGTCACCATCGAAGACAATAATGATGCGAAGATACGTTTCGCCGCTGGCGTCAGAACCAAATTCATCGACCATGGGCACCACTACAATGGGATCGAACACGAACTCATCCGACGAGAAACGTTCCGCAATGGTCTCACGGACAATGGTTTGGACTTTCTTATTCTGTTCTCGTGTCATCACAGTGTCTCCCTGACAAGCTAAATTATTCTTATTAGAAATTTCTAATTCTTTACGACACAATTCGTTACTTGATCTCGTGCAGCATCCTAAATATCCGCTCCCAGAGGGGATACAATATCAACTTCCTCCAGTACTGTTCCTTTCAATTTACCCGGCTCTTGACCCTACAATACATGATGTGTGTATAGACTAGTTCAATGCTAAGTTCATCCAAAAATTCTGTCCGAAAACTTTTTCGTATTCCTTAAAAATTAGAGTGCTCTTTCAAACAATATAGTCTAACACCAAAAAGGTGTCAACGAGCCGTATTGCGTGCTATATCTCAATGACAGAGTGACGACAAAAGCGGGTTGACACTGCTACTTGTAATGCGGTACATTGTCCAGCCTTGACCATCAAATCGGAGCATAGGAGCAGATGATGACCAAGACCAAAACAACGCGCTACGATGTCGCCGAGCACTTGCGGACGCCTGAGGAGATGGCGGCATACTTAGAAGCCTGTATTGCGGAAGCAGATGGCGACGCGGCTTTCATCGCTAAAGCACTGGACGATATTGCCCGCGCCAGGGGCAGGCCTCAGACTGATTAAAAAAGGAGATAGCAGAGGATGTCTCCTTTTCGAAAATATCAGATACTGGATTTAAAAAAGCACACTCTAAACGGAACGTGCTTTTTAATTTTTTCAAAAATACTATTCAGCAGAACTTCAGTACCGTGTTTCTACGTAAATTGCTGCCCGCCCGGAACAGGGATAGCCGGACTTGTCCTTGTGGGGATTAAGCCGGGAGGTCCTTTTCTTCCGGGTGAAGTGCTTGCCGCAATAAGCGCATTCATAGATATAGCGCGGACCGCTGGTCCGACTTACCCGTCTGCGTCTTGGTCGAGACCTGCGCGTTGACCGTCGGGTAGCAGTCGGCGGAATAATAGCTGGACCCTGCGGAGTCAGTTCCACTGCATGGCGCGGGATAAAACTTTGTCTGGTCGTCTGCGCGCCCTGGATGCGATCAATGCGGTAGCTGCGAAGCTCACCATTGGAGACCCTTATGGCGTACAGAACGATATTGCCAACACGAGTACGCCGCAGGGAATAAGGCTCAATCCGCCGGGTAGATCCCCGGTACTTCAGATCCACGCACAAATGGTTGGCGGCGGCAAAGCGGATGATCTCCAAGAATGACTGGGCGGCACGAGAGACCGATAGGCGCAGTGTGCGTTCTCTGAGCACGGTTTCACCGACAGCCATCTGATAAGTGGCTGGCACAAGGGGCGCTACGCCAGTTTCAAGCCAGGCAAAGAAATCGGGAAGTACGCTCCAGAAAGATTCGACAGGCGGCAGAGCCTGAAGCTGGTGGGCCAGCATCGATTGCCAAGAACCTTCAAGAATGTCCCTGTGCATCTCCAGTTCGGCAAAGGTCGGAACAGGGATACTGCGGTGAGTACATTTTTGCTTCAGAACATCGTACAAGATAGCGGACTGCGGCCGCGCTTCGGTATTGCGAAACAGATTGACGACATCATAGAGGTCGCGGGGCCGGGCACGTTCACCCAGAGCGCGGACCTTTTCAGCAAAGGCTTCCTCATAGGCGTAGCACCTGACAGTGACTCCCTCTGCCGGCACATCGCTGTAGTCGTGAAAGATGACATGTTCCGCTGGCGGCAGAACAAGAAGCTCATCAAGTGTCAAATCAAGTTTGATGCGCGGTAAACCACCCGAGCGCGGAGCGATCGGTCCCCGGTAGCTGAGTTTACCCTGACAGGACACAGTGCCGCGCGGGTTTTCAAAGACCTCGAATGCCTGTAATTCTTCGGGAATCTCAATGCCGGTTCCCTCATAGATCCATTCGCCGATTTCGCGGAAGGCATCGACCAGGAACTCTTGATCAATGCGAGAGGGATCGGTAAGTGTAAAATCAAGGTCTTCGGAGAATCGGTAAGTTTCAAAATAGCACTTCTTAAGACAAGTCCCACCCTTAAAAATCCAGTTTTCTGCGAGAGCGGCGTGCTGATAGATACCAGCGAGAACCCAGCCGAGTACATAATCCTTTTCGACAACCTGGGGCAGCAAGCCAAGGGCACTCGCGATATCGAGAATTTCGCGGCGGTCAATCATGCGGACGCCGCCTTCGCCCAACTCTCAGGCATAAGGAGGCGCCATCGGGATATGAGGCGACGGCCTGAAAGCCTCGGATCGAGTTTGGCGTTGCCCTGGGTCAAACGCGCCCGGCATGCCTCAACAAGGGTGGTAGTGTCGGGTCCGCGCTCTGCCAGAAAGCCCAGGCGCTTGAATACGGCACCGTTACCGACCCGGTCTGCATAGGCAATCAGCTTATCATCATCCCTGTCCTTGCGCTCGAAATAGTTCTCAAGACAATCGGCAACATGCTGGATGCCGGCTCCGAGATCCGGATCGTCGAGCATATCGATAATGGTGCGGTGAACATCCGATACGGCAATTTGGCTTCTTCCGCGCCAGACAGTCTTCGTGCCAAAAATCATATCCTGCCGGACATGCTTCAGGGTGAAGTGTGTGCCATGGCGTTGCTGGCTTTTCGCACGCACAGCCCGCGCTGTCATCACAACAATATCGCGGAAAATCTGCTCCGTCAGATCCCAGTGTTCGGCGGCTGTCCGGCCACCGATATAGGCCAGATTAAAAAGCGCAGGCACCAGCACCCAGGGATCATCAAGAACCCGCTCGCTGGTAAGAGAATCAAGGCCAACAGGTGCGTACGCACCAGGACCGACGCGCCGCAGCCAGCCCTGTCCTCTCCAGCGAGAAAGTAGCTTGGCAGCGTCGGAACGGCTCACGCAAAGGACATGTTCAGCATCGGCGATATGAATAATATCACCTGCTGCCCGAATAACGGCAGATAACCTGCGGCGTCCCTCAGGTATGGCGGTCTCTAAGTTCATGGTAATATATAGTTAAACTGCAAAAAATCGCATTTTATGTGAATTTTTATCTTCATAATATATAATAGCCAAATTCTCGCAGTTTTTCAACTATAATGTATATATTATATTGATTGTGGCGATTTCGTAACAACAAGGAGATAAACAGCGGAGGAACATAATGAAACTCTGGTATAACGAACCAGCGGAAGATTGGAATCACGCCTTACCCGTGGGGGCTGGGAAACTCGGCGCCATGGTATTTGGTGGGGTAAGTAATGAACGCATACAAATGAACGAAGACTCGATCTGGGCGGGACCACCCGTACCCAAATCACCACCGGGCGCGCAACAGGTCATCGCACGCGCGCGTCAGCTACTCTTTGAAGGCCAATACACCGAAGCGCAGGACCTCGTACAAGAAGGCGTCATGGGAGAACGCATTGCACCGCGCAGCTATCAGACACTGGGCGACTTGCTCATCGAACAAAATGACGTCGAACAACACACCGATTACCGCCGCGAACTCTCGCTAAACTCTGCAATTGCCACAACGCGATGGGTCGCAAATGGCGTCGCATATCATCGAGAAGTATTCGCCACAGCCATCGACCGGGCAATAATCTGTCGCATCGCATCGGACAAAGCAGGCGCAATATCGTGCCGGATATCTTTTCACCGGGAAGAAAACGCACAGTGGTCGGGCATATCCGAAAACACACTCCTCATAACCGGCCGCGCGGGACACGGAGAAACCCATCCCGGCGTAAAATTCTCTGCGGGCATCAAAGCAATCGCCGAAAACGGGCGCGTCCAGTGTGCCAACGACGCCCTCATCGTCGAAAATGCGGACGCAGTCACAATCGTCGTCTGCGCCGACACAGACTACAACTTTGACGACCCCTACACCCCCCTGACACACGACCTGAAAGCCTCCGCGATATCCACAATCGATAGTGCGCGTCCATACCCCCGCGTAAAGCGCGAACACGTTCGGGATCACAACAATTACTTTGACCGATGCGCCTTCTCCCTCGGAGAAGACAAAAATGACAACATCCCCACAGACCGCCGACTCGCCGAATTCGAACACACATCGGACCCCGCGCTCGTTGCACTCTACTTCAACTTCGGACGCTACCTGACAATCTGTTGCTCCCGCCCGGGCAGTTTGTGCGCCAATCTACAAGGCATCTGGAACCAGGAATACGAAGCCCCGTGGAACAGCGACTACCACATCAACATCAATATCCAGATGATATACTGGCTCTGTGAACTCGTCGGCCTGCCCGAATGCCATGAACCGTATTTGGAATTTTCAGACGCCCTGCGCAAAACAGCACGCCAAACAGCAAAAGAAGTCTATGGCTGTCGCGGAACCGCAGCGCATCACACAACAGATGCGTGGCGATTCACCGACCCATTGGGAAAGGTACAATACGGCATGTGGCCGATGGGCTGTGGATGGAACAGCAGGCACTTTATGGAACATTGGGATTTTAACGGATCAGAAACATTTCTGCGCGACCAGGCCTGGCCAGTTGTGCGGGATGCAGCCCTGTTCTTCCTCGACTGGTTAACAGAAGATCCAAAAACCGGCAAACTCGTATCCGGTCCCTCCTCCTCACCGGAGAACCGCTTCCTCGCGCCGAACACACAGGACGTATGCAACCTCGTCATGGGACCGAGCATGGACCAGCAGATCATCTGGGAAACATTTACAAATTGTCTGCGCTGTGCCGAGATCCTATCCCTCGACGACCCCATTATCGACGACATAAAAAGCGCATTATCCCGTCTCTCGGACCCGCAAATCGGCACTGACGGACGCCTGATGGAATGGACAGAAGAATTTGAAGAACCAGACCCGGGGCACCGGCATATCTCACACATCTACGGCGTGTATCCCGGCTTCCAACTCGTCAACCAGCCCGATTTCTTAGCTGCCACGCGCAAAAGCATTGAACACCGCCTCGCGCATGGCGGCGGACACACGGGCTGGAGCAGAGCATGGCTCATCAACGTGTGGGCGCGCCTCAAAGACGCGGATAGCGCATGGGAAGACGTGCGGCAACTGCTCATACGCTCGACACTGCCCAATCTATTCGACAACCATCCCCCATTTCAGATGGACGGCAACATGGGCGGCGCCGCAGGCATAGTGGAAATAGTATTGCAAAGCCATCACAATGCCGTCGAACTATATCCCGCACTGCCAGACGCATGGACAGAAGGCAACGCAGAAGGACTGCGGGCAAGGGGTGGATTTATCGTAGATTTGCAGTGGAAAAACGGAGAAAAATCCGCGCACATAACATCCCTACTGGGCAATCCCATCCGCATGTTATACAATGGATCTATGCGCGCAGTCAATGATGACCAGGCGGTCATCGCAGAGAGCCAGGGCGAAATCGCGTTCCAAACCGAAAAAGGAAAAAGCTATAATATAGTCATCTCCCAATAATCAAACCATCGGGATCGACCTCATCGCGCAAAATGCACAACTCTTCTTCTGAGGGCGGCACAGTCCCTTCGACATCAGCCACCTGCCCCAATTCAAACCCGGTATTCTCCTGCACCTGTTCAAACGTCATACCCGGATGCAAACTCTCGACCTGCATCCGACATGTATCGTCATCAAAACTCATCACAGCCAGATCCGTAATCACGCGATAAGGACCCCCACCACCGGGCAACCCCGCAGCCTCGCGCGCACCCGGCCCGGTCAGAAAACCCGGCGTCGTCAAAAAATCAACCTCTTCCACAAAACGACGGCGGTCGTGCTGAGTAATAATCAGCGTGCGCCAGCAAAAACTCGCAAAATCATTGGCACCCCCGCTACCCGGAAAACGCACGCGCGGTTTTTTGTAATCGCCAATAACCGTAGAATTTAAATTCCCATACGCATCGATCTGAGCACCGCCCAAAAACGCGTAATCCATCACACCCCGCTGACACGCCTCCATAATATCACACATACTCGTCGCCATAAGTGCCCGGTGTGTCGTGCGCGAATCACCCACAGAAATGGGCATCGCGGGCAACATCGGCGCCAAACCACCCGCTTCAAAAGCCACCAAAAGTCCCGGTGCATGCGTCTTTTGTGCCAGCATCGCCGCAGCACACGGTGCCCCTGTCCCCACCCCAACAGTCGCCCCATCCTCCAGCAACCGGGACGCCACACAAATCATCAGTTCCATCGCATTGTACATAGCATCCACCTTCAATTATTCTCCAACCGCCGCAACTCCGCCAGCCGCTCTTCCCCACCACAAACCTCCAGATAAGCCTCAAAACAATCAACACCATACAAATACTTATCCAGAAACGCGCGATATACCTCCACATCTTGCTCTGCGTCCAACCACGCCTTGAGATGCACCTCATCCGAGAAATACTCCCCAGCCATATTGCCGGGATACGATCCATACGGCACATGACACACCGCATCAACACAAAAAGCCGGAATCGCGGTCGCATTTGGATCGCTGCGAATCTCATCTGTACTCACAATGCGCTCCGCACTCACAATCACATGTTTGGAAGCACGCGACAAATCCCAATCAGCCACCGTAATACCCCGAATGCGGCAATTGCCGAACAAATCACTCTCATGCACATGAATAAGCGCCACATCGGGATACAGAGCCGGTACAGCCATCAGCGGTTTGCCCGTAAAAGGACATTCGATCTCCTTAGCCGCACTCTCCCGAAACGTATCGGTCCCCAGCATACTGCGAACAGGCACAAAAGGCACACCCGTCGCCGCCGCCCGAAACCGACATGCCAGCGCGTAATTTGTCCACTCACACACCTCGACCTCTCCGCTCTCCATCAACCGCCGTGCCTGCGCCGACAACCCGCGTGCTTCCAACCCTAAAATATATGCCGCATCTAACCGCGAAAAAATCTGCTTCCCCGTGCGCGTACCCGCCGCCAAAATCTGAAAATCGTGCGTCGTCGTATGCCCGGCAAACCCCAGATTTGTTCGCTCCTGCCGCACAACCTCGTGCAAAAGCGCCGTCGCAATCCTGTTCCCACCAAAACCGCCAGAAGCCAAATAATCGCCGTCATGCACAAACCGGGCAACAGCATCAGACACGGACATCAGCTTATCTGTCAACGCGCCCTTCTTCTCTCGAAAAAACGCCCGTGCAACATCTGGATCGGGATCTGTAAACAGCGATCCACGGCCTGTATTTTCAGAACTCGTCATAGCATGCCTCGCCCCTACACATCTGCGGATCCCAATGACGGGCGAAAAATTTTTCGCCCCTACCGTTTCACACTTCAACCTTCACACTTCTCACTTCAAAGCGCTGTCCAACCGCCATCCACCAGCAACGTATGCCCCGTAATGAGATCGGCAGCCGGACTCGCCAAAAACACCACCGCACCCACCACATCTTCGGGCTGTCCCACGCGCCCCAGAGGAATCCGCGAAAGCAAATCCTCGCGCAACGCCTCATTATCAAACGTCGATTGTGTCAACGGCGTCAAAATAAACGTCGGACCCACGGCATTCACCGTAATCTGATAGGGCGCCCACTCCACAGCCAACACCCGCGTCAGATTCACCACACCGGCCTTACTCGAACAATAAGCCGCGCGCTTGTAATAACCCACCACCCCATTTTGCGACGCAATATTCACAATCTTGCCACCACCCATCTCAATCATCGACCGCGCCACGCGCTGCGACATAAAAAACAACCCCTTCAAATTCACATCCAGCACCCCATCCCAATCTGCCTCTGTCACCTCAAGCGCGTCCCTGGGAATATTCACACCCGCATTATTCACCAGAATATCAACCCGGCCATAAGCATCGATAACCCGGCTCACCGCCGCATCAATACTCTCCTGATCTGGCAATTCCAACGCCAATGGCAATGCCCGTTGCCCCAAATCTACAACCGCATCACACACCTCATCCAACATACCGATCTTCTTCGGCACCTCACACACCGCCACATCGGCACCCACCTCAGCCACCGCCAGCGCAATCGCCCGTCCAATACCCGAACCCGCACCCGTCACCAGCACCACCTGATCATCCAATCGCATACTGGGCAAAACCATCGCGCCCTCTCCTTTCACGAAGAAAAAGAAATATTATTCTCCGTATGCCGGCAAGAAATATCATCATCCCCGCGAAAATTCTTACACCCCCAGAATGCACCATAGCGCCCCTTGCGCTGAACCATATCCGCGCCACACTTCGGGCAAACAGGCAACCATGAATCACAATCGGGATCCAGACATAATTTAAAACGCCCAGCGCGCTGCATCGGGTTGCCACACGCTTGACATCCGCTCTCAGTATGATTGCACAACGGATAATTGCTACAACCGTAAAACGACTTACCCTCCACGGCAACAAGCGTACCCGTCTTGCACTTCACACAGCGAATGCGCTCAAAAGACGCTTGTTCCAAACTCGTCTCAAAATCGTCCAGTGCCAACGGATATTTATTCTTCAACAACTCGACCAAAAACTCAGAAGCATTCGTCATATCCCCAATCAAATACACGCGCTGTTTGGCGCGCGTCAGCGCGACATAAAACAAACGGCGCTCCTCCGAATATAGAAAAGGATCTAACGCAGGCAATAACGCTTCCAGCAAAGAATGAGAAGTCTTCTGCGAAGGAAAACCGTACTGACCGCGTTCAAGCCCCAGCACCACCACATAATCCGCCTCCAAACCCTTCGCACCGTGAACGGTATTACACTCAATAGACAAAGAGGGGAACCGCTTCATCAACATCATCATCTGCGTGCCATTGGGCAAGTTAAAACGAAACCTGCCCAACAAATAAACCGAACTACCCTCTTCCGCCCGCTCCGCGACATGCGCCAACACACGATCCACCCGCTCATCAAAATCCGCCTCGTCTGAAGATCGACGCTTCTTCTCGCGCAACAAAGAAACCGCAGGATGATTAACCGTCGCATGCGTGGTCAACGACTTCTTAACCTGCGCCGGATTCTCAATCACAAACTGGGAGGCAACATCGCAAATACTATTATTAAACCGAAACGTCTTATCCAGGACCGTAATTTTAGTCGCCCCAAACCTCGCCTCAAAATCCGTAGTAAACTGAATATCACTACCCGTAAAACGATAAATCGACTGCCAATCATCCCCCACACAAAACAGAGAACACGCATCAACAGATTCTCTCAGCACCTTAACCAACCGCGCCCGCGGCTCGGATATATCCTGAAACTCATCCACCAGAATGTACCGCCAGGGCGAAACAAAGCGACCACATTGCACATACGCGATTGCCTTGCCAATCATATCGTCAAAATCGATGTGCTCGTTTTCTTTTAAAAACGCATCGTATTTCTCATAAATCGGCACCACAATTTTCAAAGCCTGCTGCTGAACCAGACTCAGATGACCACCCTGGACAATCTCCTCCAACGGTTGATCTGGACTGGGCAAACAGCTCTTATACCGCCTCAACAAATCCGCGAGCAACGGTGTCAAATCGCGAATCGCTCCAAACTCCCTCAGCGTATCCAGCATCTCATCTGGCGAACACGGATGAAATTGCACCCCAGCCTGTATTAATTTTTCATACAAGCCCGTCAGCAAGCGACCTTCGGTATATTCGTAGTGAAACGTCTCAATCAAGCGCGTCCCGTGCTTCTCGTGAAGTTTACGCGTCCAATCCATGCGGCGTTTATACTCATTTTTATTCACATAAGGGGCAGTATTCCCATCGCGGTCTATACCCCAGTGCTCCAGATAAACACCGTAATCCGGAAGATAAAAATCGGGCTGGTATTGCCGATAATCCGGATCCCTCGTCTCATGCTCATAATCGGCCTCGTATTGATATGCCACACCCAGCATAAACAGATGATTGGCAATCCAGCATTCGCCCAGACCCTTTACCCGTTCACCCTTCAGCGTGCGAATCTCATTCGCAGAAATATATTCAAAGTACTCGCCCTGGGTTTTAAAATCAAAGGCATTGACCTCTTGATACCTGTAATACCCCAGATAATCCAGAACCCATTGTCTATAGCTCGGAATCTCAAGCAACGCCTCAAACCACCCATCGACATGCTTCTCCAACAACGCGCCGTCTTGTGCCAGAGGTGAAATCGAAGGCTGCGCCTTTTCGACCGAAGCAATAATATCCTTGCCCAACTTGTGAAACGTACTCGCAACAACGCCTTTTTTATTCACGCGCTCATCCAGTCGCTCCTGCATCTCTCGCGCCGCCTTATTCGCAAAAGCCAGCATGAGAATCTCATCGGGCCGAGCCTGCCCACTCTCGACCAAAAACCCCGCGCGCCCCACCATCGCACTCGTCTTGCCAGTACCCGCACCAGCCAGCACCAGATTATTATCCTCATCTATCACACAGGCATCGCGCTGGCTCTCGGTCAGCGGATTGCTCTCCACCTCATCAAAATAAGTTGAAAACTGTTCTTTGAGACGATCGACATACTGCGCGCGAAAATCTTCCACCTCTTGATCGCCCCAGTGCGCCATCTGCTGCACCAGCGTAAAATCAGCATCGCGATCCAAACTGCCGACCGCTGGCACCTTGCGAAACTGATCAAGCATATCCCGCGCCATCGCCCTGATCTTCAACCAGCGGGAACTGCGCAAATAACCTTCATCCAGCAACCTGTTAATCTCCCCAGCACATCGCCGCACCTCTGACGCAAACTTTCGCTCCTCCTCCAGCCAATACCAATAATCCTGCAACCAGTCGAAAAACCCCTCCACCTCTGATTTGCCCAACCCCTTCAGCCGCTGCTCTCCGCGATCCGTCGGCAACACCAGTTCAAAAAACAGCCTTCCGCGACGTAATACATCTTCTCGCGTCAAATTTTCAGTGCCTAAAGCAAAGCACTCACCCCCGGCCCTCTCCAAAACCAGCCCATCGGATGAAATTAAAATCGTTGCCGTCCGCGCGCCCAAAAGACGCATCAACCAATGCGGGGTAATACTTTTGTTTTTAAGTATATTCATTCATCAATTCTCAAAAAAGAAAAGCCTCCTCAATCAGGAGACTTTTCAGAAAAATAAATTGACACTACACCGACAGAACCCTTCTGGATCGCGGCTCAACACCATGCCGCGATGACGGGCGAGGCATGCCTCGCCCCTACACATCTGTGTTCATCTGCGAAAAACGCTCAAATTATTCGCGTTTTTTTCTGCGGATCACACTTCACCCATCTATCTCATCAAACCCATTCACAACCCGGCTGATCAACCCGTATTCCACAGCCTCATCGGGACTCATCCAATAATCTCGATCCGTATCTTCCTCAATCTTTTCAAGTGGCTGACCGGTCTCATCGGCATACATCTCGTTAATCTTCTTCTTAATTTTCACAACCTCCTCAGCCGTGCGCCGCACATCTTCAGCCACCCCTTGAAACCGCATCGAAGGCTGATGAATCATAAGGCGCGAATTTGGCAAAGCCAGCCGATCTTCCTTATCTGCCGCCATCATAATCACCGTCGCTGCACTGGCTGACAGCCCCGCACTGATAATCTTTACTCTGGGGCGGATAAACCGGATCATATCGTAAATCGCGAACCCATCGTACACACTACCGCCGGGCGAATTAATAAAAATTTTAATTGGCTCTTCCGAATCTTGATGATCCAAAAAAAGCAACTGAGCCGTCACCTTAGCCGTCAATTTGTGATCCACGGGATCGGAAATTAAAATCGTACGCGCATCTATCAACCCCTTGTTCAAAATACCGTTTCTCGACGCGCTATCTTCCTCTCTTTCCTCATCTTCGAGGATCATATCGTCCTCACAAATCATCCAGTCCTCCAAAAAATAAAAACCAAAAAACTCGTTATGTCCAATGGCTCAATTTATCCCATATCCCCATTTGAGTCAAGGGGCTTGCCATTAATTTTTTTCTTCAGACGTAAAGCATCGCCACGATCCGCCCTCACCAATTTTTCCTCCACTTCGCGGGTCATCACCAAACTCGGCAAAGACACTGCCGCAATCAATCCACTTCATACACACATCCCTCTAAATACTATGCTGGCGCATCTTCTGGCCTGGGGATATTCACAAAATAGGCAAAAATAGCCACCAGCAACACCGCTGGCGCCAGCGCGTAAAACGCGGGTGCATAAGACCCCGCAGAACTAAAAATGGATTCAATAAACCACGGCCCCGTCGCAGAAGCCAAAACCGCAAACACCTGTGCCGCACCCTGAATCTTCCCCAAATGAAGACGGCCAAAAATATCCGCCCACGCCGTAAAAAAAATCACCGAAACCACACCGCCTGAAAACCCCAACAACCCCGCGTGTACCAGAGCTTGTCCCGGCGTTTTAAGCTGCGGAAACGCAAGCAAATAAACGCCAACCGCCAGCATCGCAACCGTCATCAGTCTGCCCAAAGACCATCGGCGCGCCGCCCAACCCGCTGTAAAATTCCCCAACAACCCCGTCGCCATAAACACCGCCATCGCGTATTGAAACACCGTCTCATCAAACCCCAACTCCCCCAATATAGACTGATTGAACAACATCACCCCCGCGATAACCAGATTATAGAGCGCACTCCCAATAGCAAAAACATAAAAAGCCGGCGTCATCAATGCCTGTACAAGCGTAAACCCAATCATCGGCTCCTGCGACTCATCATCTTTCACAACCTCAATATCCAGCCCAACCGCCTCCGGATCTCGACGGACAAATAGCAGACACAAACCAGATAGCACCATCAAAATCCACCCCAATCCCGACCACATAACCCGCCAACCCTGCGTAAGCACAACATCGCCAGCAACAACAATAGCAACCGCAAAACCCAGACTCATAAGCACGGCAAAAATACCCATCGCAACACTCAACCGCCGCACAAACCACTTGCCAACCATCGTCAAACTCACCACAGACAGCGCGCTTTGCCCCACACCCCGCATCAAAACCAGCAAAAAAAGCAAAACAATACCACCACTTGCCACCTGGCTAAAACCCAGAACCACCGCACTCAGAACAAATAGCACCCCCGTCACAACAACGCGAACCCCAAAGCGATCAATCGCCAAACCGCAGACCAAATTGAACAACGCCCCCAAAATCGTCGCCCAGAAATTCTTCTCGGCAAAATCCAGCCGGGAAATACCCAGATCCGCGATCAAAGGCTCTGTAATCAAACCAATGCCAACACTTCTGCCCGGCAGCGTAGCCACCATCGCAACCGCCGCAAAAATCAGAACCACCCAGCCATAATAAAACGGCACACGCGCGGGCAGCGCATTGCCAAAAACAGTTTTGGAGTTCATTCCACACACGCCTTGAGCTTTGCCAGCCCCTCTTCTGCTGCCACAACAGAACCCTTTGCCCAATAACTCGGGTTAAACAACTCCAGAGACAACATCCCCTCATACCCCGCATTTTCAAACCCCGCCACAATTTCTGCCCAGGGTGCCAAACCATCCCCTGGATAAACCCGATCCGCATCTGTTATGGTATCCCTCCCGGGCGAAGCCGGATAATCATTCACATGCACCAACCCCAACTTATCCGGACCCAGATGCTCCAGCCCGTGAAAATGTCCACTCCCTTTATACATATGATACACATCCGCCAGCAGCACGGTATCTGGCCGCCCGCATTCAGCCGCCACCAACAAAGCCTCGCCCAGCGTACCCAGAGTCTGCGCAATACCCCAAAACTCCAGCAAAGGCTTCGCCCGAAACCCGGCAACCTCATCCATCAACTCACCGTAGCGACGCGCCACAGAAAACAAATCCACATCCCGGTCTCGAATCCCAAAAGGCGGTGCCGCGACATACGTGCAATTGAGCGCATCGGCCATCTCAAAACAGCGACGCGCCTCTTCAAGCCCCTTTGCCCGCTCCTCATCCTCTGGCACCGACCACTCAAAAAACGCGATCAGATTGACAATCTGAATCCCCCTATCCACTGCCCTATCGCGTATATCAGACAGCGACCCACCCCCCGCAACCCACTCATCAATTTCTGCCACCCACGGCTCGATCCCCTCATAACCCGCATCCGCCGCAATATCGATGGCATCAACCACAGAAACACCCTCATTGCGAATCGTGCTCGTATTCAAACAATACGAAAAACCCATTTTTATTTTTCCTCCTCACACAAAGACACGAAGAAAAGTGAGACACGAGACACACCTATTCCCCGTTCCGTATATTCATCTGCGTTCCATCTGCGTCCATCTGCGGATTCGTCTGTTTCCTATATACTCGGCAAAGGTGCCGTATCACCCGTCTCGTGCTGCCACAAGCGAATCGCCTCCGCCATATTGCGAACGCGATCCCGGTGCTCGGGCGCATCGAACAAATTATTCTCCTCAAAAGGATCGGTATTCAAATCGAACAACTCGCACTGATCGCCTGCACACAAATTCAACTTCCACCGGTCACCCGTCACAACACAACGCCACGGCAGCGTCGCCACCAAATTGATATCGGGATTCCCCAAATTGCGGTCGCCAATCCCATTCCACTCCATAAACGCCATGTGCGCCTTCAAATCGCGCTCACCCGTCAACGCACCTGCCACACTCTCACCCTGACACTGGTCCGGAATCGGCAGCCCTGCCAGATCCAAAAGCGTCGGAACCAGATCCGCGTGACCAAACACCCCATCCACCCGCGTCTGTTCCGCACTCAACCACGGCACATGCATCAAAAACGGAACGCGCGCCGACTCTTCGTAAAACGCCCGCTTCTCCCACATGCGATGATCGCCCGCCATCTCGCCGTGGTCACTCGTAAACACAAAAATCGTATTCTCCATCTGACCCGTCTCATCCAGCGCCTGCACCATCCTGCCAATGGCGTCATCTACAATTTTCACATTGCCCAAATACTGCGCCCGCAACTTCCGCCAGTTCTCATCCCGCGTCATATCTTCCGCCACAACCCGCGCATCCGTGGTATTGCGATAAAAATCCGAACGCACGCGGTTAAACAGCGAATGCCCCTCTGGATGCTTCAAAAACGTCGGTCCCACCGGAATCTCCTCGGGATCGTACAACCCATCATAAGGTCCCCGATAAGGCGGATGCGGCTCAAACGTACTGGCAACGAGCAGCCAGGGACGCCCCGTATTCTCGCGAATAAACCGCTCTGACTCTGCGCCCACATAAGCCCCAATCTGTGCGGATGCCGGCATCTCTGCGCGTTGTTGGGGCGTAAACCTGTTCGGCACATCCGGCACAAAACCCTGATCCAACACCCACTGGTGGTATCCACACCCATCCGCAATACTGCACCACTCGTCAAACCCGTGCTGACAATTGCCATCATCTCCCAAATGCCACTTGCCCACATACCCCTTGCGGTACGTATCGGGCATCATCTCCGCAATAGATAATGTCTCCTCCCTCAGCGGAATCCCATTGACCACACACCCATGCGAATGCGGATAAAGCCCGGTAATCAGCGACCCCCGCGCCGGCGTACAAACCGCCTGCGTCACATAGGCATTCTCAAAAACAAAACTGCGCTCAGCCAGCGCGTCGTGATGCGGCGACTGAATCCACTCATTGCCATAACACGCCATCGTATCCGTGCGTTGCTGATCCGTAATAATAACTACTATATTCGGTTGTCGGGACACTGCGAGTCCTCCTTTGTCTGAATCAGGATTTTCAGGATTTTAGGATGGACAGGATACCCCCTGCCACATCACACTAATGTCTGAATCAGAATTTTCAGGATTTTAGGATGAACAGGATACCCCCCGCCACACCCCAACAAAAATGCTAAACCCATACGGCAGGATGAAAGGATGAGCAAGATGCCCCCCAACACAACCCACCAAAACTGCCAAACACATCCTGTTAGTTTCGATTTAAGTGCTTTTTGTCATTGAATATTCGTTTGTATTCCAGACTTTTTGCTCCGAAGTTGATTAAAAGGCCGACTTCAAAATCATAAGCTACCACATAGTTCTTTGCCTGCGCCAGATGAACCTCCTCCAGAGCGGTTAAGGCTTTTAATTCGACAACGATGCAATTGGCGACGATAAAATCGGCTCTTCTTATTCCGACTTCAATACCGTCATAAAAAATGGGTTGTTCTACCTCCCGCCCAAAATCCATCCCTGCCCGTTCTAACTCAATCGCAAGACACCTCTGATAAATTACTTCCTGAAATCCACTTCCAAGTGTGTTGTGTACTTTCATCGCGCAACCGATAATTTTGTACGTCAAATCATCACTTATCACTCTGGCTATCCTCTTCTTGTCTGAATCAGGATTTTCAGGATTTTAGGATGGGCAGGATACCCCGCCACACCCCACCAAAACTGCCAAAACCATCCTGATGATGTATGCGTAACGTCAATAAATAAAAAGGGATAAATTAAACTTGTATCAATATGCTAAATTTAGCATATTATCTATTATGAACACGAAGCCACACAAACCATAGGAAAACAGAACATGAACAAAAAAGCAAACTACACAGTCGGGTCGGGCAACGTATTCAAAGACCTGGGATTTGACCGCCCAGAAGAAGAATTGGCAAAATCAGATCTGGCAATTCAAATTACTAAAATCATTGAGCAAAAAGGTTGGACGCAAAAAAAAGCCGCAGGTGTTCTTGGCATCGACCAACCCAAAGTATCCGCGCTCAAGAATGGAAGATTAGGCGGATTTTCTATCGAGCGTCTATTGTCCTTCTTGCGGGCATTGGACCGGGACATCGACATCGTCGTACGTCCGAAAACCGAGGATGTAGCGCACATCCAGGTCGCAGAAGCAATCAATCGTCCCAGGTATGTCACGAGGTAAAAAAGCCCCTCTACCCCCTTGTCTGAATCAGGATTTTCAGGATTTTAGGATGAACAGGATACCCCCCGCCACACCCCGCCAAGCGTGCCAAACCTTCGTCCTGATGTTGTGTCTATGTAAAAAAAGACCTCGCAAAAATCAGGCGAGATCTTTCGATTCTGTATATTTACGCATTCCCAAAAAAGACGATAACGATTTAATTCAACTTTGACATTTGCATAATTTTGCTATTCGGCTACTCAAAGGCATCTCCGATAGCTCCAGATTAGCCAGTGTGGAGAGATACTCGTCAGCAAAAGGCGTGTTAAAAGGCTCCAGAGCAACTGCTACCAACGATAATGTCATATCATAGGAAAACTTTTCACCAGACACAAATTCTGCCATTAAACTCTGTATATAGCTCCGCAATTCTACCTCGGATAAATTCCCACTCCAATATGCATCTTGAAGGCGCCTGCACTCTTTGGTCCGTACAAGAATATATCGCATTGCTTTGGGTGGCATTTCATAGCCGATAGAAAAAATGAAGTCATCAGACTTTATTTTTTGAAGTACACTCATCGGAATACTCCGCAATTTGACCAATTCACTTCTGTAGATCAAACACAAAACAGATTATGTTTACCTGTTCCCCAGTGCAATGTCACGAATCATCTGTGGATTGCATCTGACTTTTTCAAAAACCTGCAATCCTTCACGACACACGGTCTCACACAATTTTTTGAACAATAATCCTTTGAGGTTATAATTGTTGGCTCCCTCAATTTCATTTGCTAACTCAGTTCCTGCTAAAACGCCGTGGACATTACGGAAATCAGGAATCAAACACCTATAGCTTTTGCCAGGCAGAAAAATCTGAGTAACTGTATCTGGAACCTGAAAAGGGAGTTGTAGAGCTTGAACGTATTCTTTGCCTAATAAAAAGAATACGAGTTTATAGTTCGCGATTAATGTCTCTACCCGTTCATGGATTTGAAGGCTATCGCTACGCGCTAAAGGCTTCCTTTCCTTCGGCCCTGTGAATGTAACATTGTAAGGAACAATAACATCGCATTCACGAAGCAGTCCGTACCCGGCTGAAATAATGTGCAAATCGACAACTGCCTGTCCATAAATCTCCCGAATTTGTTCTAATCCTTCCATCAAGTATCGATGTTGTTGACCTGTGTACATTTCTGCGGCAGGTGCTTTGTAAGCACTCAGTTCTTCCGTTCGCCGGCGAAGGCGTTCACACGAACTGAAATCTTCCTGCTGGAGTTGGTTTGCAGGTTTACATTTTTTGTCGCCAGTGCAAGAGCCAATTACCAATATCTTCACTATGCCCCCCGTTGTTTTCGAACTTTCAATAATGTATTTCGCAACTCAAACTCTGGCTCAAGGCGATCATATTCTGCTTTTACATCCGGATTGTTTGCCAACGCTTCTTCTATATCGAGTGGGATCGGATCGAATTTATGGACGGTTCTTTTCATAATTGATATATTCAGCCTCTCTCCGGCATAAGGAAAGTGCCCAAATCAAGATACTCTCGAAAAAATAGATATCAAGGGGAAATTCTCCAATGCAGGAAGATCAGTAGAGGTCTATAATCTTCTATTATTTTGGATCAGATTCCCGGCTGGCGTGTACTATTCCTCTGTCACATTATCCAATTCCTGTAACAGCTCCCCATCAATCAAATCAATCAATTCCTGCACCGTCTCAACAGTGAGTTGCGACGACTGAAAACCATGAGCAATCGCATTTCGCGTTTGCTGTATATGTTTGAGAGCATGATATGTTTCTCGCGCAATGATCCCTTCAAAGGTCATTTGCTTAAGCAAATAATCGGGCGTTGCAGTCTCTCCCTCTATTCCCTCTTTCACCGCCAGGACCCTCAAAGTCGCTTCCACCAAAGACCACCCCATGAGAAATGCAGCCTCTAAATGCCCGTTTTCCACAAATAGAGCCACTTCTACAATTTTTGAACGAATTTCTTCGACAGTAAATAGCGAAGCTCCATTCACAAAAAATGAATTTTCTGGCCCTAATAAAAACAACTCAAATTTCCAGTCAGCCTCATTTCTGACAACTTTTGCCAATTCATTTACTTGAGGAAAATCAGAGACCTGTCCACGCACTCTTACTTCGACCACAATATGCTCATCGCCTTTATGTGCAATCAAATCTGGCCGAAATGTCTGCAAAAAATCAGGCAATTGATCGCCCTGGGGTTCAATCAACACATCATAGCCCTTGTCGCGATATACTTGCCCAACATTCTGAACGCGCAGACTTTCGTTTTCACGAGCAGTTAAGTCAGCCATTGAACACCTCTTCCTTTATTCGGCGTTTCATATTTTGGAAAGATCGATATTCTTCAGGCTTAACATACCGCCAGGACTGTGGAACTGAAAAATTCGAGAACCGATTTCTCAGCTTGCTCAAATCAGCCGGATTTTCATATTCCCAAACGTCCGTAACTTGCAGAGCATAAGCAATTTCACGCCCTTCATAATAGGTATCAAAACTCTGCTTATCGACGCCAGCAATTTCCGATACCTCGTTCCACACTTCCTGGGGCGAACCCTGCCACACATGTCCCACGCGGAAGCCGCCGCGAAGTTGCTTGACTGGGCTTGACACGTAAATAAATGCATCACAGCCCTCTATACCGGAAGCTATACGCCTTCGCAACTCGGCTTTTTTGCGACCTGCAAAAATCAAGTCTGCATAATAAGGTTTCAGAGACAAAAGTAAAGGTTGTGTTGTTTTGTTCATGGCTGATTCGTATTCCACTAAATATCTAAAAAACCGTGGCGCCCAGCACGCAAAAGGGTTTCCCGCGCACGCTCCGCATTCTCGCGTATGCTGCTCTCATCCTCGCTGTCCAATCCCGCCTTCAGAATCGACTTCGCTTTGTCTGCGTCAATGTAGATGGTATCGTTCTGGTCAATAGCATCCGTCATTTTTGCGAAGCATTCAACGACTTTTGCAGTGTGGCTTTCAAGCATTTCGTCCAGTATGTCCAACACGATTGAGATACTCCCGCTATCTATCTGGCTTACATCGAGAATTTTGGTGTAAGCATCCAATCGCCAATCCGGGTCAAGACATTCAGCTTCGAGCCATAAGGCGATCTTTTGCAGTTCTTCTGGTTCCCCAACTTCAAAACGCCAATCAAAGAAAGTGGTTATACGGTCTATCAAGCGTTGTGTCAGATGCTCATCACTATTTTTCACAAACCATCCGACATAACTGGATAAGGTCGCCCGTCGTTGCGGGTCGTTCTTGGTCTTCTCGTAGAATTTTTCCAGCAGACTATCTTTTCCCCGGAGTGGATAGACTTCCCAAAAATAATAAGTAAAAAGATGTTCGCCCAGCGTATCGACTATTTCACCATTCTCAAATTTGGTCAAGTGGTCAAGTGCAAGTGCAAAATCATCTCTCAGAATTTCAAAGGTCGGCTTGAAAGGTCGATTGAAGTGCAAGAAACTTCCAAATGCTTCTATCCATACAGGTAGATTATCTTGAGGGAAAAAGACCGCTTTGTGTTCGACTGCCCATGCTTGATTTAGGCCCAAAAGTTGATCGTAATACATGCCCAATAGCGCACGTTCCGGCATCGTAAGGGGATACTCCGCATCGTCCTTAAAACGTTCTTCAAGTATTGATGTGACTTCTGGTACCTTGTCCGTATCATCGTGCCTACACACCCATAAACCGAACTTCACAAGGTCTTGCAAAGCGCGACTTCGGGTGCTGTTGATCGCCTCGGTAATTGGATCGTTACGATTCAGTAAGGTTGGCTCATCAAGATCTAATTGCCTGTCAAATTGTGTGCATAGCAATCTGAGAATATTTGCCAGTGATTCCCGTGCAGTGAAAGGGACATTCATATTCTTTTTCATACACTCACCAATAAAATCTCCCACTGTTCGCCGCGAACTCCCCCAGTCTGGATATTCTCGCGACGCATCGCTTTCTGCGTTTTCCGCAATGTCGGGATGCGATAGCACCCACTCACAGAATTCAAACCATAGATCAACTTGCTCATAATGTTGCTCTTTTACATGCTCTTGAATCGCCTGGACAATTGCTCTGATGTAAATGGGACGCTCTATCCGCTCGCGGTTCTCCATCCAAAATGTCAACCGTTCCTCATCGGGAATGATCGTATCTTTGAATACTGTTTGAAATGCACCTACCAATGATCCAATATTGATTTCAACCAGCCAGTCGTCCTTGTCAATTTGTTCTTCTTGCCATTCGTTGATGTATGCGAGCAGTTCCTCGTCGCCAAGCTTTGCCAGATCTTCGGGCGAACTTGGGCTACGGTAAGAGACCATCCCGCTCTGAAATAGTGAATAGTCTTCATCGGAAAGGGGCTTTTCCTCGGCGTTTTCCAATTCTTGGAAATAAGTTTGATATTCTCCAGTCAGTAAGCGTGCGAAGGGGCGAAGTTGCTTTCTGTGAAAATTTCGCTGGTATTCCTGGAATCCCTCCTCAGTAAATTGGTCGCCCATTCTTTCGCGGGAGTCTTCTTTTGGAGGGCCGATCAGAATAGCTTCAAATATCGTTGTTCGTTCTTCTTCATTGAGCAGACGTGTGCCAAAATGCTCGCAAGCCGTGTGGATCATTTGTTGAAATTCGTAGCCATCCATCCATTTGTCATAGTCTTTATATTCGAGAATAAATTCACGAATCCATGGTAGGGTCTGTTCATTTGGGTTCAGTGCATAGAGGTATTGGCGCAACCGCTTGAATACCTTCCATCGCTGATTTCGCAGTGCTTCGTCAAGGGCTTCAACAGACTCTGGTGAGTTTTCGTAAACCTTCTCGCAGGCGAAGGTCAGTGTATGTATCAATGTTTCTTTGGTATTCGGGCGTCTCCTATCAGATTGATTTAGCCGAGGACACCAGATTTCCGAGGAGTCTTCATCTCCTTCCTGATTAAGGTCTTCTTGATGCTTGCTCAGGCGAATCATACTTGCCGTAGCATTGATCAGAATATTGGCAACCTGATAAGGCGCAATATCAGCCAATGGCCTAACACCCAGCTCTAAAATCTGCTGGTATTCCCATTGATCGAAACGAGGCGATGGTTCGAGAGATGTTGTCATATTTTCCCATATTCCAAGACTTGAAGACGGATCAAGGGATATTTCCCCCAGATTCTCCAATCGACTTGCTTGCTTCTCCTCAGCTTTTGGATCTGGGAGAAAACCGACCAATTTTGTTAAGAACGCAGAGGTGAACTCCGCCAATTCTCTGTCAAACAGAAACGGTTTCTTAAGTAGTTCAATGATCTTGATATATCTCATCTGACATGCTCCACAAAAGATAAAATATTGGAAGAGAGTCTATTGATCACTTCAACCGAATCGGCCTTCAGGACGACATCCATAATGCCTTCCAGAATTCGCGGGTTTGACGTTTCGGGAAGGTTCTCTAATATCTCAAGAACCCTCTCTGGCATAGTTTCATAAACGCGAACAAGATAATTGACCGGCGGCCAGAAAGGTGTCCGATAGCCGCCATCCGGTGTTTCTTCTATGTCCGGAGGATTGTCGAAATAACCATTAGATCTCAAAGGTTCGAGCCATATATCATCTTTAGCATGATCAAAGAAGTAGTCATAGTTGGGACCTCTGGGCTCAATAAGTCTCAAAGCACGTTCAACTTCAAAGGGTGTGACTTCATTGCCTCGTCTCAGGATAGCCTGCAATTCCGTAAGATCTTCGGTCGTGATCGGTCTGGTAGGATCAATCACTGGCCGTTCCAAATCCTCGATTTTAAGTTCTGGTTCAAACGCCTTTATATATTTATCAAGACTGGAAAAATGTGCAATAAACCGGCGTCGCGCACAGGCTTCGCGGAAATCCCCATCGCCACTGACAACAGCGATATTTGCTTTGTGTTCCTTGTGATAATGTTCCAAAGCACTGAGGATGAAAGCATCAGGAAATTCTTTGGGTTTCTTCGAAAATGGCGGTTCTTTTTTAAAATACCAATCAACTACATTATCCAAATCTCCGACGAGGGGCAGTTTCTCTACAATAAAATGTTCCTTAAACGTCTCCCATTGGCAAATCAGTTCATCATAGCACTTTGATTGCAATTCCTCTTCAGTAGGGAGTTCAATAAGAGACAAAGAATTAATCGGATGTGCCTCGTTTGCCTTAATCAAATTATTGGCTGCTTTGATAGCTTGTTCGTTGAATTTGCGCAGCAACTCCCGCTCCATCATTTCCGGGATTAGCAGACGAATTCCACCTTTGACAAAAGTATCCAGCAATTGAGTAAATGCTTGTGTATCGAATCGATGCCCTTGTTGGACAAAAACTTGGGTGTCAATATAGAGAGATGTAGGAATGTGTCTCAGGTTCATCTCAGTCATCCCGCAAATTCTGTGTCGAATGCTTTTTCCCGTTGAATATCCCTGTCTGCTGATAGGCAGACATTTGTATTTCTATCACCACATCCCGCCAAACCCACCAAACCCTTATCCTGTTCATCTTCTCATCCTGCCCATCCTGATTCAGACAGTTTTTGATGTAAACGCTTCTTTCAGTATGGTTTAGTCCATCTGTTCCAAGAGCAGTTTCTCCCGCTCAATTTCTGCAATGAGTTCTTCTTCACTTGGCAGAATCAAGCGATACTTGGAAGCAAAAAGTTGTTCATTGTCTTTGAGCACCGAGAACTTAACAATAGTTTCGTCTTTGGAGGTGCAGAGAATCAATCCAACGATGGGGTTGTCGTCCTCGCCGCGTTTAAATTCGTCAAACATTCGGACATAGGTATCCATCTGCCCAATGTCCTGATGGGTCAATTGATCGGTTTTGAGATCAATTAACACAAAACACTTGAGCAAGTAATTATAGAACACCAGGTCAATATAAAAGTGATTGGTCTCCGTACTGATGCGGTATTGTCTGCCGACAAATGAAAACCCTTTACCAGTTTCGAGCAAAAACTGAGAGAGATTATTGATAATGGCGGTTTCCAAATCCTTTTCTTTCGGAGCAGTTTGATCTGGAAGTTGCAGAAATTCCAATACATAAGGGTCTTTGATGAATGACGGCAACCCGCTTTTGGGGGAATTGGCAGGAGACACAGTTTCTTCCATTGGCTGTTGCGAAGAAAGCAAGCGTTCGTAATAGAGGGTATTGATGTTGCGTTGAAGTTGTCGGACGCTCCAACCTTGCTCCTTCGCTTCGCTACAATAATACGCCCGAGCTTTCGGATTTTTGACCCGCATGATCAAGCGCAGGTGACTCCAGCTTAATTCTCTACACATTGTGTAGAGAATTTCTTCATTGGGATAAGTCATGTAAAATTGGCGGAAATTCCACAAATTAGCATAAGAAAATCCTCGTCCAAATTCTTCTGTTAATATCTTCGATAAATTTTCGATGAGCCTCTTGCCGTATTCAGCTCTGGCTTTGCCGCTTTGTTCCTCTTCCACAATTCGCCTGCCGACCATCCAGTAGGCTTCAACCATGGCATAATTGACTGCGGAATAGGCTTGTTTTCGGGCATTCTGTAGAATCTGCCGAATATCTTCATAAAACGTAGTTGGCTTGTTCATCGTATCAGCACCTCTCCAAGTTGGGCAAGCAATTCATTGCGCTTATCCCGCCAATCCCTTATCCTGTTCATCCTTTCATCTTGCTCATCCTGATTCAGACGGTTTTTGATGTAAACGCTTCTTTCAAAACTGCCTGGAGGAGGTTGTCGGCGTTTGTACGAGAGTACTTGATTTCGGTCTCAAGTTGACGGCATAAATTCATGAGTGCTTCGACTCGCTCAACGATGGCGACTTGCTCGTCGAGGGGAGGAACGGGAACTAATTTATATCTGATGTCTTCTCTGCTGATTCCTGGGATTTGTCCTTCTTTTGCATCTTGTAGAGAGTGATACTCGGATGCTAAAAAATTCCAAACATAGTCCCAATTCAGAATAATTCTTCGCACGGCCATCAATTGTCGTCCAATAGCAACTCTGTCATCTATGAGTGAGTTTATTTTTCCAACACCAGAGCCTTTAACAGTCACCAAAATGTCGCCAGCATTTGCACATACTTTGGGGTTTGTAGTCCATCTACTGTATATGGGATGCATATCCCCAAAGTCAGAGGGTCCAGTTAAATATGGAATTCCCTTTCCATTTGCGTTGTAGTCGGCAACTACGATATGCTGTCCAGAAATTAGCGCAATCACTTCTCCAAATCGACACCATTCCCAGCTATCGGGAATCTCAAATGGAATTTCTTCGGGCGTGATGGAGGGTAGTGGTTTTTCTCTCCGTATCTTCTTCTCGACGATGAGCCGTTGCTTCTCCTTTTGGATACGCTCCAAAAGCTGGCTTGCGGGTTCGACATCGGGGTTTTCTTTACGCCAATCCGTCGTCAGCTTGCCTTGAATCGCTTCTTGTAAAATTGTCTGCTTGAGTTTACCCAGCAGAGCTTCTTGGTGGGATATCTCTCTTAGCCCGACTAATTCATGAAAGTTTTTGAATAGTCTATTTATGTCATCATTTCGATGTTGTAAGCCCTCTGTCCGTGTTTTTCTGTTTTTGTTGCTCCCGATTGTGTTTTTACCGGGTTCTGACAGGTCAATGTCATTGGTAGAGCGTGCCTGTGGTAGTCAAAAAGGGCAGAGGTTCCCCCTTGCCCTTGCCTGCCGAGTCTTTGCCCAGCACAAGGCGGTGTGCGCCAGTGATGTTGTCTGCCTTCTGCTTGCCATCTCTGCCCTCCTGCGTTTTGGGTTAAGGTCCTGCCCTTTTCAGATTGTGTAGGATTTTATGATACAGATGTTGCAAAGGATAGGACACAGGCAGATGGAAGGTGATCCTTGTTTTCAACTCACAGACGCGTCCTGCGACTTTGAGGAAGCGATTTTGAATGGTATTGACCTGCGCGTTTATCCACCTTGTGCCATTGAATCCTATTTGCGCCAATGTCTGTATCAAGACATAGGCGGCAGAATGGAGAAAGAGGCGGAACTGATTGGCAGTAAAGCTGTGACAGGATGTGCGGTCAGAGTGGAGAAAGGTTTTGTGATTTTTAATGAAGTTTTCCATCTGTCCGCGCGCACAATAGACGCTTTGATAGATAAAGGACGCCATTGAACTTTTCAGGTTGGTCACGACAAAGCGTGTGTTTTGGCCTCGGTCACTGATTTCGACCTTGCATACGATGCGTTGTGCCTTGTTCCAACTCTTTGCCTGATAGGAAAACGAGGTAAAAAGACGCACGGCCTCCTTTGTATGTGCATAAAGCCTTTTGGCCTGCGCGATAAGGGGTTGTGCCGCCTCACAAAGCTTGGCATTGCTGGTCTGTCCTAAGATAAAATACAGGTCATCAGTCTCACAAAGGTGATGGACTTGCGGACAAGAAAAGTGGGCATCACCCCGCAAGATGATCGCCACATCAGGCCAAGCCTGACGCAGATAGGCCACCAAACGCTTGATAATGGCGACTATCTGTTGGCCGGTCGGACGGATACCGGGACGCAATATCGTAGTGATCAACTTACCGGTTTGTCCCTCATAAATATGCAAGGGCTGATAGGTGTAGGCATTGTAATAGCCATTGAATAGGGACAACTGCTGGGTCCCATAAACCGTATCCTGTGTATCATCAATATCTAAGATGATCGCCTCGGGCGGCTTTTTATACGAAGCGATAAAACAATCGAGGAAGGCACGGGCAATCCGATACAAGTCGCTTCGCCTGATCTGGTTCTCAAACCGGCTCATCGTGGGTTGACTGCCCAAGTCTTTACCTGAAAGCGGCAAGACACCACAGGCGGCCTTGATACCCGGATCGCTGCGTAAGGCATCACAATCATTGCCATCTTCATACCCACAGGCTATCTGGAACACCCGTTGCTTGACCAACTCTGCGACGGAGTGCCTCACATAACTCTTATGCCGACGATCCCTGATCGCAGCACTCATGCGTGTTAAAATGCCAGATTTTGCCTCTACTTCTCGAAGCAATAACGCGCCGCTATCGCTGGTGAGAATGCCCCCATCAAAGGCGAGGTCAAGCCGTTTGCCGAAAATGCTTGCCAAAGGAACCTTGCGATGTTTATCTTGTGACCCCATGGTAGTTTCCTCCAAGTCTATTGTTTAATGGTTATGGTGATAACCTATAATAATACAATGACTTGAATAAGGAAACTACCTTTTTTATGAATTTTTCAGGTTAGAATCTTAGATTGCTCGGAACAGCAAGCGTCCATCCGAAAAATAAGTTTGTCCTGGATATGGAGAGGAGGAGATGGAATGTGGATGCCAAATAGTGCCGTTGGTTGAATGCGTTTCGTAGCGGCTCCTTTGGCGAGTGATACCAAGGTCTTATAATAATCTCCCTGTTTGAAAAAGTATTCTATCCATTTTGGTCGAATATCTTCGGAAATATCAAAGGCTGGTAGATCTGAACTGCTTTCAAAGCCATCTAATTCATCTGGAATAACACCAAATGCCCCTTTATGTAGATTCTGTTTGCCATAAACAAACTGACCTGAACTTCTAATATAATAACGAGTTACACCTTTTCTCTCTGCGACTATTGGCCTTTTTTCAACACCCTCTGCATTGAGCCGAACTCTTATGCGATGTCCGACAGAAGGATTTGTCGAAATGATCTTACTTTCCGACAAGAAATCGCCAATTGGTCTTGATTGCCATTTCATCATGAGTTTAATCCACCGTAACTATTCAGGTCATTTGAATGATTAACCACGAGCAGAGTACAAATGCCTGTCTGCGTGCAGGTTTTCCGCACAGGCAGGGCCGCCTCTCAAGCCAGTTCAAAATCACAAAAGGATGCTGTTTGAATTGATCACCACGAAAAACCGCTCACTGAATAAAAGCACTTCAGCACAGGCACTGAAGCTATGGCGAGCGGGTTTTTTTCGTGCAAATCTGAGGTGCGGATGCGTTGGTTATCTGAGGTTGGGCCGCGTCACGCATCGTCTAACAGGCGTTCAAATGCTTCGAGACTGGTGGCCTGAATTGCCGCACGGAGCAACTGCTTGAGGCGTTGCAAGTCGTCAATATCGGCAATGCGAGTGGATAAAGGATGTGTCGCGGAGAGGCCAAATCGAATCGCCAATACGTCGAGAATATCTTCAATAGCGCGTTCTCTTTCTCCCTGTTCAATGCCCTGTTCAATGCCTTGTTCAATGCCTTGTTTAATCCATTGTTCCTTGTTTTCCTCTATCTCTTGCTCAATCAAGTATTGGGCAAAAGATGATTCGCGGATGAGATCCATCAACCCCTCCTTTGAAATAAGGTCAGCAATCATTTCTCGATCATGCACTAACCCACCCAACACAGACAAAGCAGTTAGAAAATCGCCTCTGGCAGATTCATCCAGCGGCAGGTCAGTCGCCCTGTCAACACACGCGCGAAACCACACATCAGAATCCACTCCCTCAGGCGGCTTCATCAATGATGCAAAGGGTACCAAGCCCACATGTCCCGTATCAAGGACACGCTGCCCTTCTACCTCTATCAGTCTGACCACTTTGTATTGGATAATGAACTGACAGCCAAAACGCGCCTGGATGTGGTATCCCGGATCGTTCAGCCCTGCATCGGGACGCAAGTAAATGACAGCAGAATGGATGGGCAGATCATACTGCTCAATGGCGCGACCGATGTACCCGGCCATACGACGCGGCATGGGCGGATTCGTGCTGTCGGCGGTTTGAAATTCGTAGTGAATCAATACTTCTTCTTCGCCTATTCGCGCACTGATCAAGCTATCCGTTCGGTGTGCATCAATGTTGGGTTGCTCCGTGTCGAGAAGTGCGAGAAATTCAACATCATCCCTATCGAGTGTGAAGCATAAAAAATCATGCGGATAGGTCTGGATGAGGCGTTTGGAAATGGTATCATACTTTCCCATATTGGATGCCTCTGGTCTGAGGATGGGTTGTGTTGTGCGACACGCGGAACACTCAGACCACAAGCAAATATCGGGCCAAAAAACGCCATCATCGTAAAAATTAAGCCACATATTGCAAAAAAAATCTCAAGCACCTCATTCTGCCTAAAATATGCTGTATTACGCCCATGTTCACAACTTGAATATTAAGGATCACCCGTTAAAATAAATGCGGAGCAGAACAAATGTCGGATACAAAGGTGTACATTTTGATTCATGAACAGACGGTATTGTGAAAGATATGTACGCCTTTCTGCCATGCAACCCAACGCAGATGGACGCTAGGAGGCGTTTCTATTACTCAATTCTCTACACAGCGTGTAGAGAATCTCTTCAGCTTTTTAATGTCTTTCCAAGTTGGGCAAGCAATTCATCTGATTTAGCAAACGACTGATGTAGCATATCGATCAGTTCGGTGCTACTGTACTGTTTCTCCTCCTCCGGCTGATAGGGATTCTTCACATCCAGATCAAATCCTTCCTTCAAATCCTCAACCGCTACCCGATAGGCAACTTCATTCTCCTCGCGTTTATCCCACCAGTTTAGCATGGTCTCAAACTCGTGAAACTGAATGGGCTTGGTTTTTGAATAGCTCTTCTGGCCTTCGGGCAGGCGATGTTCGTAATACCAGATTTCCTTTGTAGGCGTACCTTTTTCAAAGAAGAGAAGATTGGTCGAAACAGTGGCGGGGTGAAAGGTCGATTGCGGCAGACGAACGATAGTGTGGAGATTACAGTCAGTCAGAAGTTTCTCTCGGATGCTGGCTTTATAGCCCTCTCCAGTGATACAACCGTCTGGCAAAACAATAGCCGCACGTCCACCGGGCTTGAGGAGTTGAATCATCAAAATCACAAAGAGATCAGCGGATTCCCGGCAGCGAAAAGCTTGTGGAAAATTCGTCTCTACGCCTTCTGCGATGCCAGCACCAAAAGGCGGATTCGCCAAAATAACATCCACTTGCTGGCGCGGGCCAATGCTGTTGTATTCCGTCTTGAGGCTATCGGTATAATGCCAGTCGGGTACTTCCATACCGTGCAAAATCAAATTGGTGAGACCGAGCACGTAGGCAACGGGCTTGTATTCCCAGCCAGTGATGGATTTTTGCAGTATTGCTTCATCTTCAAGGGTTTTGACTTCCTGTTCCCGTACATAGTCGATAGCAGCAGTGAGAAAGCCCCCTGTCCCAGCGGCAGGGTCGAGCACCTTTTCGTCAAGACGCGGGTTGGTTTGCTGTGTCATCAGTTGGGTAATGGCACGGGGCGTATAGAACTCTCCCTTATTACCCGCATCCCGCAACTCAATGAGGATGCTTTCGTAAATCGTGCCAAAAATTTGACGGTCTTCCGAGTTGTTGAAATCGAAGCCATTGAGCTGGTTGATAACCTGGCGCATGGCATAGCCAGACTTCATGTAATTGTTTGAACCGTCGAAAACCTCGCGCACGAGCGCGGCGCGTTCGGAAGCAGTAATAGACTGGAGATTCTTGAGCGTCACAAAAAGGCCATCATTGGGGTCGTCAATAAAGGCGAGCAACTCATCGCCAGTGATACCTTCGGGATCCACCGCCCAATTGCGCCACTGAAAAGGCTCCGGGATCACGGAGGTATAATTTTCGCGGATGATTTCCAATTCCTGGTCTTTTTCGTCCAAAATCTTGAGAAAAAGCATCCATCCGAGCTGTTCGAGGCGTTGGGCATCACCTGAAATTCCTTGATCTTCATTCCGCATGATATTGCGGACGTTTTTAATGATTGCGGAAATATTAGCCATACAGTGTTAGTCCTTATGCTGCGTGATAGAGCGCGTCGGTAAGTTCGCGGACAGCAGCGGCGTAACCCTCTCTGCCACCAAAGGCGCGAATGATCTCGGGTGCGGTACCGAGTCGCTTGATCGGATCAAGGGTGATAATAGCGGGATTCTCCAAATCGGCGAAACCATCGTCCGAGTATTTGTCCAGAAGCGCATGAACGACCTTGCGGGCGAGTTCACCATATTTTGCAAAATAATCGCGTTTCTTTACGTTGTCCGCGCGTTCTCTACGAGTCAGGGGTTTCTGGTCATAAGCAACATGACAGATTAAATCGAACGGATCGAAGCGCGGGCCTACCACATCCCTCAGCGCATTAAAAATAACACCCTGTTTTTCCAACTCTTCGACAATCGCACGTTTCTTGTCGGCTCGCTTCCAGGAGTTCAGGAACGCATCGAGTGTGGCGTAGTTCTTTTGCACATTGCGGCGGGTATAGTCGCGCAAGTTCTCAGTGATAATTTTGCCGTCTTCACCCATGTATTGAACGCGCTCATTGAGAATGGTGACTCTGATACCATTGACTGTGACCTTCAGTGCCGGCCCGTAGTCTTCCGAGTCATCTTTGAAAAACGTATCTGCTGAGGAAAAAATAACTTCCTCACCCGTCAACTCATCAATCACAGGTTCTTCGTCCGTATCTTCCTCTACTCTGGAAATGTCTTCGTTTTGCAACGCCTCTTTGACGCGGACGGGATCACCGTCAAACTCAGGATCGGCAAACAAAGCCGTTACATTGCGGAAATCCATGATCGTGAAGTAGTGCTTCCCAAAGTCCTCGTTGATGCGCGTACCGCGTCCAATAATCTGCTTGAACTCCGTCATCGAACCAATATTGGAATCCAGAACGATCAGTTTGCAAGTCTGTGCATCAATACCTGTGGTCATCAGCTTGGAAGTCGTAGCAATAACCGGGTATAGATCGTTGGGGTTAATAAACGCATCCAGGTGGCGTTTGCCCTCCTCATTATCTCCCGTAATCTGCATGATGTATCGGCTATTTGAAGCCACAAGATCAGCATTGGCATTCACGAGTTCTCGCCGCATACCTTCGGCGTGTTCGATATCTACACAAAATACAATGGTCTTTGCATAGCGATCGCTACCCTTGAGAAACTCGGTAATTTTTTCAGCCACCAGCTTTCTGCGATCCTCAACAATGATGTTTTTGTCGAAATCCTTCACATTGTAGATGCGATCCTCAACAAAATTCCCATCCTTATCTTTGAAGCCTTTAGGGGGACGCCACCCTTCGGCATCAATATCGAGCGTAACTTTGAGTACCTTATAAGGCGCGAGAAAACCGTCGTCAATACCCTGCCTGAGTGAGTAAGTGTAAATCGGATCGCCGAAGTATTCGGAACTCGATACCTCTGTGGTCTCTTTAGGCGTTGCCGTGAGGCCGATATGTGTTGCCCCGTTGAAATACTCGAGAATTTCACGCCACTTGCTGTCTTCGCGAGCACTGCCCCGGTGACACTCATCCACGACAACGAGATCAAAAAACCCGCGGCTAAATTGTTTATAGGCATCTTCGGATTTGCTGTCCGAAAGCCCCTGATAGAGCGCGAGGTAAATATTGTAGGCCGTATCGATATTCTTGTGTCTGACGACGGTCATCGCCTCCTTGAAGGGACGAAAATCGCCACGTACCGTTTGATCGATCAAAGCCGTGCGGTCAGCGAGCAACAAGACGCGCTTCTTGACACCGCTTTTCCAAAGGCGATAGATAATTTGGAACGCGGTATAAGTTTTCCCCGTGCCGGTAGCCATCACCAGAAGCACCCGCTTATCGCCTTGTGCGATTGCCTCAACAGTCCGGTTGATTGCTATTTGCTGATAATAGCGTGGAGAATGCCCGCTTCCATCCGTAAAATAATTTTGCGCGACAACGGGTTCAATTTCCTCAGCGATGCCTCTATACGCTTTGTATTTGGCCCATAGAGTTTCGGGCGAAGGGAATGAATCGAGAGACAACTCAGATTCGAGATTGCCACTTGTCAGGGTTTTATCGTGAAAAACAAAACCATCGCCGTTGCTGCTAAACACAAAGGGAATGTCCAGAGTTGCAGCGTAGCCAAGTGCCTGCTGCATACCCGCGCCCACAGTGTGCTTGTTGTCCTTTGCCTCAATGACAGCGATGGGTATGTTCGGTTTGTAGTAGAGAATGTAATCGGCACGTTTCTTCTCACCCCGCGTATGCAATTTACCCCGCACGTAAATCCGTCCATCCGTAAACGTGACCTCTTCCCGCACTTGTTCAAGGTCCCATCCAGCCCGATCTAAAGCCGGCGAGATGTACTTCGTGCGGATGTCTTGTTCGGTGAGGGCTTTTTTGTTCATTGTTACCATCTCTTGTTTTCCACACTACCCACATCACCCCAATTGCGAATCTGACCACCTTCCCATCCTGATTATACCGTCAAACCTCCATCCTGTTCATCCTCCCATCCTGCCTATCCTGATCCAGACAGTTTCTTCCTCATCCCGTCATCTGAGAAGCATGAAGGTTGACAGAGGCAGGCTAACGATTCGGGGATCGTCAATTTCTTCGGCATTGTCCTGTGTGATCAGCAGGCCAAAAGCGGCATTGTTCACTGATTTTTCCAGAAATGACCGAATGCCCAGCGTATCCCGTAAGGGATCTATCCTGCGTTGATATTTGATTTCTACCGGCACGCGTTGGGCACCGACGGTCAAAATGAAATCCACTTCACGGTCTATACCTCGTTCGGGAAAATGAGCGATGTCCAATCCGTGAATCGTCGAGGCAGTTGCGCCGAAAATACTCTCGGCGAGATGCCCGGCTAATGGGGTGAGTTCGGGACGCTCTGATAGGGCTTCCGACGTCAATGGAATCTGCTCTTGAAGCCAACTGGCTCGCAATCCGTGATCAACCAGACAAAGTTTGGAACTCCCCCGCTTTCTTTTAAGACGTATTTCAAGCGGAGGAATCAATCGAAGAAGAAGTGTCTCGCCGAGAAATCTCAAATAGTGCGTCACGCGCTGACTGCCGATATTTGCGCCGAGCGACAGACGCGCCTCGTCCGCAAGCATTGAAACCGTCGGCGTCTGCCCAGCGTAGCGACAAGCCAGACGAAAAAGTTCTTCAAGCAGTTGAGGATCTCTCTTTCGACCGCGATCACCAACCCGAAGATCGTGTTGGATCACGCGCTGGATCACGGTTTCGTTCAACTGATCTGCAAGCACTGCCCATTCGACATCCTTCTGTTTGTGGACGATGGGATAGCCGCCGCGCTCTGAAAAATGTCGAAACGCCTCATTCCGAAATCCCGTGTTATCCTCACCATGAGCACGCAGTTCCCGCCAGAAATTCTTGTCAATCAGAAACCGCAGGCCGTTGTCCTGCAGGAATGGCTCCGGTGCTTCCAACTCGCGCAACGCACCGATTTCGGTAAGCGAAAGCACCCCCGCCTCAATAGTGTTAATGCGTCCTGCCAGACTATCCCGGCCTCTTTCAATCCTCAGTGCAGAACTTCCAGTAACGACAACTTTTACCGAAGCATGATCTACGAGAAACTTGAGTTGTGCATGCCAGCCATCCAGATTTTGAATCTCGTCAAAAAAGAGATATGCCTTCTGCCCATCTCGCGCTAACGCATTGAAACGCGCCCCTGTTATCTTTCGTTCAAACCAGCGGGAAATGGTGAGAATCGGATCCTCTATCCTTTGCAACGATGCCAATTCCTCAAACTGCACGCGAAGGATGCTTGTGGGAGGCACGCCTTCGTCGAGCAAATCCGCAATAATTTGAAACTGTGCCGTCGTCTTTCCTACCTGGCGCGGGCCTCGCACCACGATAATCGGAGCTATCTCTGCATCCAGACGACGACGTATCTGCGCGACCAGATGGCGGCGCGTCCGCGGTTGTGGCGGCATGAGATCGCCCTCCCACCACGGGTTCAGATCACGCAAGTCAGCGACCAATTGTGGCGGGAGCCAGCTATCGGCAAAAAGCGAATCCTGACTGCTCATGATCAATCCTCTCTCCAAAATCTTGCATTTCGACAACGCGAAACTTCGGTTAGCTCCACACCTCGATAATATACTGCAGTACACATCGCTTACCAACCCTCCCCCTTGTCTGAATCAGGATTTACAGGATTTTAGGATAAGCAGGATACCCCTTACCACATCCCACCAAACCTGCCAAACCCTCATCCTGTCCATCCTCCCATCCTGCCTATCCTGATCCAAAGTGCCTCCCCTCCTTCGCTGCTTGCCATTGGTCTTCTGTATCAATCTCGGCGCCGGGATCGCCCTGTTGTTTCATCCAGCAATCGAGCGCGGCAGACAGGCGTTTCTTCGCCTCTGCGTGTGCGGGATCATCGGCCAGATTATTCAACTCGCAGGGATCCTCATCCATCCGATACAACTGCTCGGGCGGGCGGCGCATGTACCGATCCACCAAAAACCGCGTATGCTCATTAAACGTCGTATCAAAAACCCACGTCGGCCAGTACTGGTGCCATCGAAACTGCCCCATCAGATGCTTCTCAATATAGATCGCCTCGGGCGTCAGATTGCGAATATAGTGATACGTACCATCCGTCACCGCGCGGATCGGATAGGGTGGCCCCTCGGGAATATTATTATGCATAAAATACGCGAACGCCCGATGATCCTCTGCCTCCCCCAAAAGCACAGACATAAAACTCGCCCCATCAAAATCAATCGCATCGGAATCACCGCCCGCAGCCTCAATCAGCGTAGGCATAACATCCTCATACTGAATAACCGCATCGGTATATCCCGGCTTCACCACGCCGGGCCAGCGCACGACAAAACCCGTATGAACACCCGTATTCCAATTCGTCCACTTGCACCCGGGAAACTGCGACCCCTGCTCAGACGTAAAAATCACCAGCGTATTATCCGCCTGCCCGGTCTCATCCAGCACCGCCAGAATCTCACCCACCTCCTGATCCAGCACCTCGATCTCCGCCAGGTATTTGGCATAATCACTCCGCGTCTCCTCCGTATCCGCCAGATACGGAGGCAACTTCAACGCATCCAGATCAAAATGCTCGGGATTGCCCAGCGTCCACGGCGCGTGCGGCTCAAAAAGCCCGGCCACAAGACAAAAAGGCGCATCCCGATCTTGCGCCACAAACGCGCGAATACCCTCAACGCCAAACTCGGGATCGGGATGTGTGCATCCCCCCTCAATACCCGGCACATACTCAAAAGGAAAACTCTTATTGGGACCCACATGCTTCTTGCCACACAGCCCCACGCGATACCCCAGATCCCCCAGAAAATGCGGAAGACTCCTCGTCCCTGGACGCGCAGCAGAATGATTCCAGCACGACCCATTGCGCGCCGGGTACAATCCCGTATAAAGCGCCGTACGGCACGGATTGCACATCGCCATAGGCAAATACGCCCGATTAAAAACCAGACCATCTCGTGCCAACCCGTCAATATTCGGCGTCTGCACATTCTGCCCACCGTACAGCGACAAATCGAGATACGTCGCATCATCTGCAATCATAATCAAAATATTCGGTTCCATAGCCCCTCCTTTTGCAGCCCCAATCGCACCAGCAACTCTGACGGCGCATCAATAGCGCGCAACTTTTCAACCATCAAACTCTGCATACGGGCCAGCGCATCCGATTCACTATCGGCGAGATCATTCTCCTGATCGGGATCCGAAGGCATGTGATACAACCGCGTCTTGTGCTTCTCGGGATGTCGCGCAGGCGTCTGCTTGCTCCGAAGCACATCGGCACCCCAATCAAACTGATTCCGATTCGCAATAATACTCGAATAAGCATACACCGGAGGATTGGCCTCATCCACCCCCTGCAACAACACGTACTCCCCATCGGTAATATTGCACGTCCCCGAAAACTGACCGTACAAAATCGCATCGCGCCCGGGCGTATCCCCATCCCGCAGAAACGGGATCAAACTCTGCCCGTGCAAATTCACCCCATCGGGCACCGCCAACCCCATAGCCTCTACCACAGTCGGAAAATAATCAACCGGCTGCGCAAACTGCACAGGACGCGAACCGTGACCAAACTCGGGATGCCACACAATCATCGGAATCCGCGTAATCTCATTCCAGAGCACCCAGTTCTTTCCCGTACGCCCGTGATCGCCATTGTGCGTCCCGTGATCCGACGCGAGAATAATCATCGTATCATCCATCAACCCCATATTCTCAACCTGATCGAGAAAATGTCCCACCCAGCGATCCACCATCGTCACCTCACCCGCATAAATCGCCTGCACCCGCTTCAACTCCGCCTCCGTCAAATTGCCATCCACCCAATCGTACGGCGCAACCGGATACTCCATCACATCGTCCTCCGAATCATCGTACAACTTCACATAGTGGCGTGGCGGATCCCAAGGCTCGTGCGGATCAAAAGAATCGATCATCAAAAAGAACTCCCGATCCGCATTGTGCTGAAGCCACCGCGCCGCCCGTGAAAACAACTGCGGTGAAAACCAATCGCGTTCTTCCTTGCGGATATATTGCGCATTGCGAAAATGCGGTTGCTCGGGCCTGTTATGCGGTGGATAATCCAGCGTCCGATTCTCAAAAACAATATCAGAATCCGTCACATACCGGTCCCGCTCCTGCCCGCGCACAAAATCAAACCCCGAAAACGGACGCCAGTACCCACTGCCCGGATTGCTCGTCCAGTGATGATACACATCCGTAAAAAAGTAGGACACCTTACCCGCCTCATGCACCGTCCCACCCAGCGTCACATCATCAGGCTCTATACCGCCCCATCCCCGCCACGGAAACTCGTATCGCCCCGTCGCAATATCCCGGCGACACGGCAACGTGGGATACGAAGCCAAATACGCATTCTCAAAAACCGCTCCCCGCTCGGCAAAACGATCTATATTCGGCGTGTGAATCCGAGAATTGTCATAACACCCCACGTGATCTCGACGCCAGGTATCCAGCACAATCAGAATAACATTCATAAAACACTCCTCATGTTAAAACCTCTTCGACTCTCACCCGCAGATCCGCCACAGAACCACCCGCGGCATTGAGCACCACAGGACCATCATACCCATTCGTCTTGAGCGCGCGGACCACATCGACATCATCCTCTCCAATCGCCACCATCCCGATACGCTCCACATACTTATCCACAATCCCAACAGCATGATCAACATCCATTGCATTGAGCCAGACATGCGCGCGCTCGGGCAGATCGGGCATCAAAGCGTCAAAATCCGCCGTACTTTCTAAACACGTATCCACCCCATTACCCACATTCAACGTCACATCGGAAATACTTTCAAGCAACGCCTGCACACCCCCCACCAGAGCCTCGCGCGCCTCGCGGGAACGCGCACCACAGAGAAAACTCGCACACCGCAAGCGCAGAGCACGCGCCAGATGAACATCCCACTCAACCTGCCGCAAATTAGAACCTGGATCAAACGCGCCCCTGCTATTCACCCCCGTCAAATCGCGCACATGTAACCCCATCAACGCCACACCTGCATCGTCAAAATAATCGCGAATCATCCGCACCGAAGCATCGGGATGAAAAGGCGAACTCGCCGTAAACGCACAATGCAACACCATAGCATCAAAACCCGCTGCCTTTGCAATATTCAAGGCAGCGGGCAACACAGCTTTTGGACACATAACAGGATCAAAACACAAACGCAAACCAAACCTCCAGAAGTTAAAAAAAGATTGGGCAGTACCTCTCAGTGAAAGCATCGCCCTTCTACACAACGACTCTTATCTGAGCACAATTAAACATCATCTTCATCTTCAATCACCTCTTGAGGAGTATTGATCCAATCGACCAAAACCTGTTGAAGGTCGATTTCTGGATTAAAAACCAATAACTCTTCAACACGAGCGGCTCGGAGTAGGCGTTGATCAGATGCAACCAGTACCAGGTCATCCCCTACATTGCGAAGATGTGTTGCAATCTCCAAAACGGAACGTAACACAACGCCATCAACACTGTTGAGCGAGTGAGTTTCGATTAAATTCATTGATGCCCAAATAAAAGAATCCGGCACCGAAATCGTTTTGAAATCCGACTGACTATCGATTACCTCATAATCGAGATTAATTACTGCTTGAGAAAAATCGCGGTTTGTGATCCGTCCGTCATTCTTCTTACGCACAAAGATCCAAAACACTTCGAGAGCACCGAAAACAGAGCACATCAAGCGATTCAAAGGAACATTATCAAAAAGAAAGTTCACTTTATCGCTACCGACCTCTGAGGTATAACGCTTGACAAGTGCGCTGGCATCAAAGTAAAAATGGAACACTATTATTCCTCGCGTTCTTTGATAATTGCACTGCTAAACTCGTTATCCTCCCCTCGGATTCCGTTGCGCACCATACGCGCTTGAAGTTCTTCAGCAGGGATGGGTTCTCCAGAAATTCCCATCTTTTCACGCATTTCACGGAAAATTTTTGCATGTCGCTTTTTGTTGCGTCCGTAATAGGCCATAACCTCTGTACCGGTTTTAAAATTCTTAGGAGTTTCTGGAAATAATTCATCAAAAAGCCAGGAAAGTTGCCAACTCGTCTCCTCAACCGTTTTTTCTAATTGATCTAAACGTCGTGCCAAAGTTTCGGGCGTTTCTGCCATGGTAAAAATCCTCCTTTTTATATAACCCAATAGAGGTCACCATCCTACCCTTCACACTTCTACATCCCCTCCCAATACTCCCACATATCATCGGGATCTTCAAACTTCAGATCATCCCAATTCGTCCATCGAAAACGCGTAATAATCGCCATGCGAATCTCATCGCTACAATTCATACTCGCGCTGTGAACCAAATGACTGTGCCAGATCATGGCGGATCCCGCCGGCCCAGCAATCTCCTCATAATCCGCATCATCCCAATCGAGAATCTCCAGCGGCCTCGTCGAACGCGGCTCGCCCTCGTAAATCGGCAAATCGTAAAACGTCTTACCCAGACTCACCCGCGAATGCGTTCTAAAATACTCCGCCATGTGTTTATGCGTCCCCGGCCACACACAGGTACCGCCGCCCTGGGGCTTCACATCATTGAGATACAGCGTAATACCCACCGTCCAATTATTCACAACACCGCTGCCAAGCCCATGGCCATCCATATGACTGCCTTTGGGACCTTTCCACTCGCCACCCTGTGGAAACCGCAAATTCGCCGACGTAATGGGTGGATGCAAAGGCGCCAAACGCCCCTTACCAGCCAACTCCTCAACCATACTGTACAGCGGCGAATCGTAAATTAGCGCGTGAAATGCCGCGTGCCCATCCATCCCCTGAGACCCCTCTTTCCCAACCCACGTAGAAGGATCATTGCGATCCACCGGCAAATGATCCCAGATCACATCTCGCGCGGCCTCCATCTGTTCGGGCGTCACCACATCGCGTTTGATCACATAGCCCTTCTCCCGAAACACCTCTTTATCATCAACCGTCAAATACGCCATCACACGCTCCTTCCATCTGCGATATACCGCTCGACCATCTCCCTGAACTCGCGCACAATACCCGGTTCTCTGCCAAACAGATTATAAGACTCAAACGGATCATCTCCCATATGATACAACTGACCCCTTGCCCCCGGCACAGGACCCGTGCCCGCACACCCATCCACACCGCGTCCCATATCTCCGGAATTATCACAATCGACAATCAACTTCCAATCCCCTCGCCGAATCGAAAATACCCCCATGCAGGAATGGTGTATCAAATCATCCCGCACAGGCTCGTTCTCCTCCATCAACGCAGGTAAAAAACTCGCACTATCTTCCCCCGCATCCTCTGGAAGCGTCTCCCCCACAATATCCGCCACAGTCGCCATAAAATCCTGCAACCCGACCAGCGCATCGCAAACCGAATTGGGCGCAACAACACCCGGCCAGCGCGCGATAAACGGCTCTCTGTGTCCTCCCTCCCAGATAAACCCTTTAAAACCACGCCAATCACCGCAAGACTTGTGACCATACGTGCGCCCATTACAGCCTGGCAACGCCCCATTGTCACTCGTCACAATAACCAGCGTATCATCCGCCAACCCACAGCGATCCAGCGCATCCATCACCTGCCCCACCATCCAATCAAACAGCGCGACCATATCCCCTCGGGGACCCGCCTCACTCGCACCGCGCAAAAACTCCGGCACACATTCGACCGTACACGGTTCATGCGGCGCAGAAGCCGCCAGATAAAGAAAAAAGGGCGTATCTTCATCCTTTGCCCGCTCCTCAATATACGCCACAGCCTGCTCCGTAAAAGCCGGATCCGCCTCCTTGTGGTCCCAATCCGGAACCATCAACCCGCGCCGCCCACCCGCCATCTCAACCGGCTTTTGCACACTCGGAATACCCACCGTCTGATCCTGATCGATAAAACAATAAGGCGGCTGCGCCGTCGAACAACCCGACGTCCCGTAAAACCTGTCAAACCCCAGCTCAATCGGTCCGCCCACAATCGGCTTTGAAAAATCGATCTTATCTTCCTCCACCGGATCGGGCGATCCACCCGGCCACGGCAGGGGCTGATCAAAATCAAACACCTCGCCATCCTTCACACCCCAACCCAGTCCCAAATGCCACTTGCCAAAACACCCCGTGTGATATCCACATCTTTTCAACAAAGAAGCCACCGTCAGGCGCTCGGGTTCAATCAACGGCCATTCGTAATTGAACAACACATGGCTCTTCAATTCTGTGCGCCAGCAATAACGCCCGGTCAAAATCCCATATCGCGTGGGCGTACACACCGCCGAAGGCGAATGTGCATCCGTAAACCGCATTCCTTCACTCGCCAATCGATCCATATACGGCGTGGGGATCTTTGACTGCGGATTATAACATCCCACATCGCCATAGCCCATGTCATCGGCGAGAATATAAACAATATTTGGACGTGTATTTGGCATCTCTAACCTCTCATATCGATCCACGGTTCATCCTCCGACACATCGACCAGCACCTCACCATCGAATTTAGCCGGAGACAAAATCGCCAGAAAAACCAGATCCTCATCCCCGGCATTATACGTCCCATGTACCATATCCCTCGGAATATGCGCCGCATCCCCCGGACCCAAAATTTGCGAATCCCTATCCACCCACTGTTCCGCTTTTCCCGCAACCACATAAATAATCTCTTCCATACACGGATGGCGATGAAACGCGTGCGCCTTGCCCGGCGGCATCGTCACCCGCACCAGCAACAAATGATCCGCCTCGGTCAACCCCTCCCGACTGATCCACTCGTGCGGACCCCACGGCAATTCCTCCACCTGCACATCGTCTTGCGTGATAAACCTCAACACATCTGACATAGCTATCCCCCACCGATCAAATCTCGCGCATCGACAATTGCTTTCAGCTTTGCCTCTGCGACATTTGCCGAAGCCACGGGGTTATCGGCGAACGTAGCAAAACCGCAATCGGGCGTCAGCAGAACGCGCTCTTTTCCAAATAGATTGATCACCTCTGAAATTCGCCGCTGAATATCTTTAACCAACTCTACCGAATCCAGCTTCTGGTTCACCACACCAACGCCCACGCGCTTATCATCCGGAACCGCTTTCAACACATCCACATCTCCTGCCCGCTCGGTGCAAAGCTCCAGAAACAGCGTCCCCACATCCGCCCGCTTCAGCACATCCATCAGTGCCCCATACCCCCCGGAAAGCGCCGCGGACTCATCCCGCGTCCAATTGCCCCGGCAAATATGCAAACCCAGCCGCTCTCCCGGCAGACCCCGCACAACCTCATTCAACAAACCGACCGCAAAATCGAGCTCCACCGGAGCCTCTAACTTCTCGCTCAAAGCCCCACACATAAAACTGCGATTCCCCGTCGCACTCCCAAAAACCACCTCTGTCAAAACCGGCTCATCGAACTGCACCAGCGCAACACCTGCCGCCAGTAAAAAATGCACCTCCTCCCGCAAAACCCGCACCACATCCCGCGCCAGTTCATCCCGCGATTCGTACGGACGCTCCCTGAGACAATCCAGCCACATCGTACGCGTCAGCAAATAAGGCCCGGGCAGCGCCACCTTCACCGGCTTATCCACACAAGAACTCGCAAACTCAAACTCGTGAACCGCCAGCGGACGACTTCTCCCCAACTTGCCGTACACCACCGGATGCCGCACCTCAGCCGCCGGGACATCCAGCGCGCGCAACTCCCGCTCAAACTTCTCCGAATCATCCACCATCGCCGTCAAATCGCTCAGCGGAATAAGCTGGCAATTATCCAGCAGCCCACCCACAAAACTCGCATAACTATCCCGACGCTGCTCCCCATCCGTCAGCACATCAACCCCCGCGCGAGACTGCGCGCCAATACAAAGCCGCACCGCGTCATCCGCCGTCGCCTGAAACTCCGCGTCATCCAACCTGCCCTCAAGCCGATCATGCACAGCCTGCAGCATCCAGCGAGGGCGCGGCCAACTCCCAATCCCCATAACAGACAACGGCGCAATTACCGGCGCGGACGCAGGACCCGGCAGCGAATCGGGAATCGTCACCGCCACCCGAAATTGCTCCCCAACAGGAACCGTTATCCGCCCGCGGTCCTCAAACGGCCCCTTGCAAACGAGATAACTGCGCTGCCGCCCCACCTTTGTCCACGACACCAGCTCATTGCTCGTCAACCGACACCATGCGGGCAACTCGACCTCAACCGTCGCATCCGTCGATAAAATCTCTAACAACCCACCGCGCGCCAGCGGATCAATATGCCGGCGAATCAGCAATAACAAACCGCCACCACAATCCAAATCCCCACCGTCAAAACTGACATCGGGCGCATATTTGTGTCGTTCTATCGCCTCCAAAACACCTCCTAATACGTAATACAGGGCGTCCCATCGGAAAGAAACTCCACCAGCGCAGCGCCCCCAACCATAATTGCCCCATTGACCAGATTATTCTCATCCAAACCGCGCTTCTTAAAACACGGCGCACACACGTAAATCGTTCCCCCACCACCCACAAACAAATCCATAAGATCCTTCAGCGGCAAAAAGCCCTCCTCCGCCACATCGTCGGCATAGCCCTTCTGGGAAAGCCGAACCCCCTCCGTACTCATAAAAAGGAGTGTCTCCTTCTCCGATCCCAGCGCGGCATTGGCAACTACAAAAGCCACAGTCGCTTTATCCGTATCGTCCTTCGCACAAGTCAAACTAACACAAAATTTTCCAGCCACTTTTACTCCTTTACTCTTTTGGTTTCTCTTCTATCCAGTAAAACGGGTGATCCGCGCGAACCATCCGCCGTCCAGTCATGCGGCACCAGGCGGGCAAATCAACAGGCGCGCCCGGATCATACGCCGTAAGCTTCAAAACCTCGCCCTCCTCGAGCTTTTGCATCCGCATCCTGAGCAAAATAATAACCTCGCCGCACCCCATGTGTCCCGCATCCCACTCATCTGCTACCACAATATTCCGTTCATCCGAAATCATTTCCTTCACTCCTGCGGCAATTCCTCGGCACTGATATCGATCTCCTCAATCAACCGCGCCAGATCTCCTTCTACTTCTGTCTGCACATCGGCATACGCCGGATCGCCGTACACACTCGTCATCTCCCAGGGATCCTTCTCCAAATCGAACAAATCGCGCTCACCAGTTCGATGTACTGCGAGCGTATAATTTTGCGTACGCACGCCATAGTGCTTCGTCGGCCCATCCCAATACGCATAAAAAGCCGACTGCCGCCAATCTTCTGGTGTCTCCCCCTCGCACAGCGCGCGAAAACTTCTGCCCTGCACCTCTGCATCGGGTTTCAACCCGGCAAAATCGAGATACGTCGCACCAAAATCCACATTCACCACAATATCCTCATTCACCGAACCCGGCGCAATCGCCCTCGGATACCGCATCACATAAGGCATGAGAAGCGACTCTTCCAAAATCAAACGCTTATCAAAATACGAATGCTCGCCCAAAAACATACCCTGGTCAGACGTATATACCACAATCGTATTCTCCGTCAACCCCTCCTCATCCAGATAATCCAGCAACCGCCCCACACCCTCGTCAATCGCTGTAATACACCGCAAATAATCCTTCACATATTTCTGATAAGCCGCGTGAATCTTCTCCTGTGTACTCATCCCCGTCGTATCCAACCGCCCCGTAGGCCACGCTCTGCCCCGGACGCCCTCATCCATCCGCTCGGCCTGCGAGAGCATCGTGCGGTGGTGATTCTCCAACGCACTGGACACCTTGTCAAACGGCTTATACAAATTCGACGGCTCGGGCAAATCCCCATCCGTGAACAAATCCGCATGCCGAGGCGCGTACTCCCACAAACCATGGGGTGCTTTGTGGTGGCACAGCATCAAAAAGGGCTTATCCGGATCGCGCGCCTTCAACCAATTGAGCGACAAATCCGTAATAATATCCGTCGCATACCCCTCGTACTGCGTCGGCTCGCCATTGCGCGTAAACGACGGATCAAAATAAGCACCCTGCCCCGGCAACACCTCCCAATAATCAAACCCATCTGGCTCAGATCCCAAATGCCACTTACCCGCAATACCCGTTTGATATCCGGAAGCCTGCAACTGTCGCACAAAATTGGGGTGATCGTCACTCAGCGGTTGATTCAACCGCAACACCCCATTTTTATGGCTGTATTGCCCCGTAATAATACTCGCCCTGCTCGGCGAACACAGCGCATTATTGCAAATACAATTATTAAACCGCATGCCCTCACGAGCGATGCGGTCAATATTCGGTGTATCCACCACCTCATTCAGCCATCCGTTATAACAACTAATGGCATTCACGGTGTGATCATCAGACATAATATAGAGAATATTGGGACGCGAATCAGACATTAAAATTCCTCCATTGGTTAAGTGAAACACTTTCGATTAGACATACACGATACTTTCTTTGATATTCTCGGCAACGTGCGGAATCCGAATCCCTTGAATACCAGCATGTGTCAGGATATCGACTCGTTTGCCCAGGATAGTCTCGAGATATTCGCTAAGCTCAATGAACCGAAAGCCTATCGGATGTTCAAATTCCACGACAAGGTCAATGTCACTTGATTCGGTGGGCGTATCTTTCGCATAAGACCCAAACAAACCAATTTTCTTAACCCCGTACTCAGACGCCAGATACGAGCCGTTTTCCGAGAGAATATCTATGATTTTTTCTTTCGTCAACATCGCCAATTTCTCCCCTAAATGGTTTCTTTTTTATCCTTCTGGAACATAATCATCAATAAATTCCGGCATCATATCCAGCACCTTTTGCAAGCGTTCACGCGCCTCTTCAGAATCGACATCACCCTGCCCCAAAACAATATCGTACTCTTCCAGCCGATCTGCAGGCACATCGTAAAACCGACCATCGTGATAAATTTTAAACCGATGCTCCCGCGCAAACTGACCCGCGTGATCTTGACCAAAACCAAAACGCGGGTTGTAATGACAAAAAATCCAATCCCTCGGATCGCCCCGTTCGCCTCTCAACTGAGGCAAAAAACTGCGCCCATCACACGGCATCCCCTCTGGAATGGGCGCATCTGCCAAATCCATCAACGTCGGCAAAAAATCGCTAAAATCCACCAGATCATCTAACACCACGCCCTCTGGCGCCACACCCTTCCAAAAAGCAATAAAAGGCACATGCGTGCCCGCATCGGGCATCGTACCCTTACCCCCCACAATCTCGACATCCCCCTCAAGCTGGGACGTAATCGTGCGATGGGTGCCATTATCACTCGTAAACATCACCAGCGTATTCTCGAGCAAATCGAGCGCCTCGAGCTTCTCCACAATCCTGCCCACCAGCTTATCGACATACGCCACCATATCGGCAAAATAGCGCGTATCCTGCTCACCTCTCCGATCTCTATCCCGCCACTCCGGACTATCGGGCGTAGGCACAAAAGGCGCGTGAACCAAAATCATCGGATAATAGGCAAAAAAAGGCACATCTCGATGCCGCTCAATAAAATCCAGCAAATAATCACAACAAATATCGGGACCATACCGATCTTCGACATACTCGTCGGGTAACCACTCGCCATTGCATTCAATTTGCGGATGTGCATATCGTCTCTTACCCGTGCGCACACCATCTTCTGGCGGCGGCGTCATATTCCACAAACAATGCTCATCAAACCCAAAATGCGCTGGCATCTTATTGTCCTTACTCAACTGCCACTTGCCCGCAACACATGTCGCGTATCCCGCATCCTGTAACAAATTGCCAAACGTCTTTTCTTTCGGATTCAAATAGGCGAACCTGTCGTAATTCCGAAAATTGTACTGCCCCGTCATAATCTCCACGCGAGAAGGCGTACACAGCGGCGTCGAATAACAATGGGAAAAGCGAATACCCCGCGATGCCAGATCATCCAACACCGGCGTCTCATACGTCGTACTCCCATAACAACTCAAACACTCAAACCCCATATCATCTGCCATAATCAACACAATATTTGGTCTTGACATACATGCCTCACCGAGAATGATTCTGTTCATTTGAAAATCACAAAATACTAAGAAGCTGTTTTAAAATTATGAAAAAAGAAAAAAAGCGTTGAAAAAGCGTATTCATCTGTCCAAATTCAGGTTGTGCATATCACCCTGAAACGAAAGGACATGCGATGAATACGCACCGGCAATATCCGACAAATGTCACCGAAGCGCAATGGCAACTGCTCATCCCACTTCTGCCCAAGCGCAAATGGCGAAAAGGCAGCCGTGGCCGTCCTCCTGTCAATTTGAGAGAAGTGTTTGATGGCATCCTGTATCTGACGAAGACCGGCTGCCAATGGCGCATGCTGCCTCATACCTTTGGCTGTTGGCAAACCGTGTATGGCTATTTCAACAACTGGCGCGAACAAGGCGTCTTTGAGCGTGTGCAACAGGCCCTCACACGAAAAGAGAGAAAACGGCAAGGACGTAAAGCTACCGCCTCAGCAGGCTGCATTGACAGTCAAAGTGTCAAGAGTGCAACACAAGGAGAATCAAAAGGTTACGATGCTGGCAAAAAGGTCAATGGACGCAAACGCCACCTGCTTGTCGATACCCTCGGCCTGGTGATCAACGCCTTTGTCTCGCCTGCCAATCTCCAAGATCGTGACGGCCTCAAGCATCTGCTGAATCAGTATTTTGAGCAAGGAACAACACGCTTACGCAAGCTGTGGGTTGATGGCGGCTATCGCGGCGATGACCTCAAGGAATGGGTCGCTGATAGGAAGCGCACGTATAAAATTGATCTTGAGGTTGTTAAGCCTAATGGCGAGGGCTTCCAAGTCGCCAAGCGCCGTTGGGTCGTTGAGCGCACCTTTGCTTGGTTATACAATTTTCGCCGTCTGTCAAAGGATTATGAAGACTTGACGGATAACAGTGAAGCCTTTATTCACATTGTTATGATTTACCTCTTACTCAACAGACTCGATTAAACGCAGCATTTTTAAAACAGCTTCTAAGGACCACATTAATCAAAATTTTTAGCAACAGCCATGAATTTGATCGAGATCTATTTATCTTCTGACTGCCCACGCCACCTAAATGCTCTTCTGAATCCCAGAGATTCTGCTTCAGCCACCGTTTCTACATAGCATTCATTTTTTTCTTTTTCAATAATAGTTTTATCATATTGCTGGTCGAAAGGTAAGTGATATATCTTCTCACCAGATTTTCGGGAAATATTGCACTTGACTAATGGATACTTTGATAATGAGATACCTTCTTTTACCTTGACACCAAGGATCTCAGCAAATTGCCCTGCAGTGTCAGATAATTGTGTTGACGTAATGAAAGTTGGGACAATTCCCTGAGAACGAAGTAGCTCTGGAAATAACTCAATTTGATCGGCCTGGCGATCACAATTATTGACCAGAAACATCACCGTCGTGCCAAAAAGTTGGTTTATATGTTTTTCACGGATAATTTTGTTTTTTGACCAACACTTACATTGCACTATTTCAACTATTCCATCTTTTTTGCAAATTAGATCACGTCCGAGATCCTCAAAGCCTTTTACAATACCTTGATATTCAACTTGGTATCCTTCCTTCTCATACAGGTAACCAATATATCGTTCGTAATCTCTTCCTACTTCCCAATTTGATTTTTTCTTTTCCCAATACCGATCCAGCGCAAGTTGATTCTTTTCTATTGTTGAGAGCATTTCATATTCTGCATCTGTAAGCCACTTACGAACAGGATCGAATTGTACATCATCTATTGCACTCTCCTGTCCGTCAATATGTTGTCTCACAATTTCATCCAAATCATCACCAATAAAGTCAATTAGCCAAGGAAATAGTTTTTCGTAGTAATCCACAAAATACTTCGCCATCCTCCATCGCTTCTCCAATTCTCTCTTTTCGGCTTTTATCTTTCGGACTACATCGGCAGCTTTTGGAGCAGGAGGTTTTTTATTTTCTAAAAAATCAGCTATCTGTTCATCCCGCAAAGAGATATAATCCCCAAATGCTGTGGCGAGCCAAGGAAATCCTAGGGTTTTTTCATTTGCTATTCTCTCAAGAGCTTGCCTGTCTCTCTCCTTCTGTGCTTTCAAAAACTCTTTTGCTTGGTATATCTTTGTTCTTTCTTCCAACAACTGTTTTTCGGCTTCCGCTTGTCTCTGCGCAAATCCTTCTGCCAAATTAGCAATTTCGGTCTTTTTGATCCGCAAGAACTCATTGATGATATTCTTAGTATTGATTTCATTTCTATAAATTAGTCCCTTAAATGACCTCTTAAACTCATCCAAGTCATTACTAATCTTCTGAAGTTTGGAGACTTTGTTTCTTAATTTGAGAAGTTTATTTTTAAAAAGTTCAGGTGTCATAATTTTAGATCTTCGACGAATTATTCAACTCTCAAAGATTCAAGGGAGCTGAAGTCAATATCCGAAATTTTCAAGAAAAATCTACAATTAGGATAGTTTGGACATCCAATGATTCTCCCATAATAACTAGTGTATTTCACATTAAGAGTGTCACCACACTTAGGGCATATATTCAGAGGTTCCTCCGTTCTTCCTTTTAGGATAGCTAAATTTGACTGCAAACCGACTCGAAGACCCTCTAATTCCTTTCTCATCTGTTCTGTATCATAAGTATCTACTTTCTGCAACAAACGTTCAAGCTCTGGCCCAAGTTCTTTGGCAATTCGACGGTCCTGTCGTCGCTCCAGTAAATTTGATATTTTTATAAAGACGTAGATAAGAGTGATACAGCCACCGAAGAACATCAATACATCCATTTCGATTTCCTCTTTTCAGCAATTCGCATATTTGACAGGATTAGACGCCCCGCGTTTCCTCATCCTATCAGGGACAGGCATCCCTACATAAAGGTTTTGGATCTCTTGGCTAGCTTCGCGTCCGACAAAGCCGTAGCGTCCCGGCGTAGTTTTGCGCCCAGGGAAGTTTTTGCAGTTGGCTTCGAGCCATTCAATATCTTCAAATGCCCCAATAATCCTTCCGCGATATGTAGCCAAGGCAATCTCCGCTTTTTCCACTCTTGATTTGTTCACTCGCCACGCAAAACGGACAGCTTCGTACAGGTCGCGGCCCTTGTTGTAGTTTTGGTTGACGTTTAGAAGGACTGCTTTGTGTGGTATTTCTGGAACGCGCATCTATCCCCCTTTTATCGGTACAAACGGGCGCGTTGTTCTATCCTCTCGCGGACAGCCCGCTGTTCAGGATTCCTATCTTCAGTAAAAAGCCCGTCTCTTGCGCCAGACGGACAGACTTTCTTCAATCTTCCTCTGTTCTGAAGTCATAGGACGCAATAAGAACGATTTTCCCCGTGTAGAAGTGCGCCCAATTCCAGGCGTTTCCCATTCTTGTAACTGTAAATCATGGATGAGTTCGTACAAATTGATAATGGGGACGAGCTTCTTTACTGCTGTTCTCTGTATGATCTCAGCTACTTTTTTTCGCAATAACCGCAGTTTGGATGCCTCCCATAGGGCGGCGATGATGACCGATCCAGACAGAATTTCGAGGAGAGTTGACTATCTTAAAGGATCATTCCTTCAGCTTTGCGATCAAAAACGCCTCCATGCTTCCGTATTTATCTTCCGGATGATCTGGAGATCGGACGGAGCATTCGAGTCCCAGTTTGGTCATCGCTTCTCGAAGCATGAGGCCATGTTTTACATGGTGGACCCAAACCCCCGGATTGGTATCATTATCTACGGGGACATCCCCTCGTCTGTAAGACATGAAAACGGGAACATCGTCCGCGGAAAGATGAGTAATAGCAGATGAATCCCCCATGAGCTTTCCTATGCGCTCGTCGTTAAAAAAGATCGAATCCTCGGATACGTCAAACAAGGTATGGAATTCTTTGTTGATCCTAAATTTACCGATTTCAAGACCAAACCAGCGGCGAATGACCCGAAGATCGTAGGTAGTTTGTCCATTGTTTGAAGCCGCGGCAATGATTCTGGTCGATTGGCGGGCAATGGGATCGTCGCTGTCTGGATCCGCCAAATCGTCGTGAAACGCGAGCCAGAGAGAAATGCCAGCTCCCGCTGATCCTCCGTAGCACGCGATCTTTTCCGGATCCACATTCCACTCTTTGGTACGGTGGCGAATCGTCTGCAGGCAGCGAGCCGCATCCTCCATCATAATTGGATAGGGACCGACATCGGATAATCGATAATGAATGGCGGCGACGGATATGCCAGCATCTCGAAATAGCCTGATGGATCTCCCGTTAATCGATCTTTTGTTTCCAGCTCTAAATCCTCCGCCATGGATGTAGATAGCCAGTGGAGTTGGGGCGCCGGTTTTGGATTCAGTAATCCATAAATCGAATACCTGTCGTTCATGATCCCCATAAGCGATATTGGCGAAAGTTGGGGCGGGCGGTTCTTCCCTTCTCGCGTTTTGGGCGTCAACGGCGGGTGGAGAGGCGATTGCCAGGCATCCCACCAGAGTGGCAATAAAGCGTTTTGGTATCATTGGGTCTATCCACCTTTCCGGCACCTGCATAGCACCTGATCTCTATTACGCGATGTGTGACTTTAAAATTGCCAGAGAATAATGCCGACAAATAGATATAAAAAAGCCAAAATCACTGGATTGCGGCTAACCCCATGCCGCAATGACGGCTATAGAATCCTTGTTTTGCTGACTGCTGATTGCTTGTTTTTTTCACCATTATTCTAAAGTCACACATGACGTCTCTATTATAATTACGCGAAACACCTTTGTCATCAACCATCGCAGGTGGCAAAAAACAAAGGAGGTGTAAATCTGGTTGACACACCAATGCCACAGATGATACTATATATTTTCCGTGGAAACAACAGAACAAAGGGAAGGACACAAAATGAACATCTCGCTCACGTCAACAGAACGAAGCTCTGGCGAACTGGCAAAAGACAAATTGGCAAATGCGATCGAGGCAATACGGAACGACGGCTATGTCATCATCGAGCAAGTAGTGGATCACGCGATACTCGACGCCCTCAAAACGCGCATGGATGAAGACTCTGCAAAGCTGATTGGGGCACAAAAATGGGGTGGCGCAGGTGGCGTACAGGGTCATTTACAGCAAGGACCCCCACCATTCGACCCATTCCTATCCCCCGACATCCTCGTCAACCCTTATGCCGTCCAGATCTCACGAGAAATGCTGGGTGCAGAATTTTACTGCTGCTTTTACAACGGGAACACAAACACGCCAAACAGCACCTTCCAGCCCCTCCATGCCGACGGCGTCCACCTCTGGGGCGAACAGGACCAACCCCATCCAGCGACCCAACTCATCATCAACATCTTTCCCCAGGACACATCGGACAAAAACGGATCCACACAGATCTGGCCAGGTTCCCACCTCGACATGCGCCCGGTAACAGACGAAACAGAAGCCGATCGCCACTTCTTTTCCCCACCCATTCAGGCCACCTTGCAAAAAGGCGACATCCTGATTCGCGATTCACGCCTCTGGCATCGCGGCGTACCAAATCCCTCTGATCACAACCGCCACATGATCGCAGTTGTGTACAACATCGGGTGGCTGGTCAGACGGCGAACGCTCTTCTTCGATAAAAACAGTAAAAAAATATTCAAAGCAAGCGGCGTCGATCCCAATGCCGAATTCATCGCCCCCCCGTTCGAATACCTGTTTGAAATGGCGTGCAAAAAGATAAAAAAAGATCCCATGCGCGGCGTCTAATCCGCTTCATCCCCGCTTGGCATAACCGCCCAATCGGTGCGCAGTTCCGCAGCGCATTCAGCCGGTGGTTGCATAAAACGCTCAACCCGGACACTCGCTTTGGCCTGGAATTCTGGTCCGGCGAGTTCCCAGGCATTGTAGTGAAATTTGCCTTCGGGTTGCATCACGCGGACATTCAACGTACGGCGTGGCGTCCGAGTCTGGTTCATGCCCGCGCAGTGCAAGCAAGCCGCGTTGACCACCAGTAGATCACCGGGATCGCCGATGACCTGGACCCTGTTGCCATAGTCATTTGGGTTGGAATCCGGCACCCCGGGGTCTTCGTCAGCCTTGAAGCGATGGGTACCCGGTATCACAGAAGTCGCGCCGTTTTCAGCCGTGTACCCGTCAATCAAAAAAAAGAACCACAAGCCCCTGTGCTTGCCATTCGCGGTGAGGCCGGGGCGAAAATCGCGATGGATGCCTTCAGACTGCTCTCCGGGGTTGTAGCGTTGGGTATTGGCGACAAGGTCAGAGAAGTGGTAGGTACCCAGGGCATGCTCGCAGATCGCGTGAACAGTGTCGTGGTCAAGCAGTTCTATCGCCGCATCACCCCATAAGAAACAGGCACGGGCGTTGGGATTCAGGTCGAATTTGCGGTTCCCGTATTTATCGCCGATATGCACGTTGGACAGCTTCATCCCGCCACGCCAGGCGGCAATATAGTCATCGGCGGCACGCTGGGCGATGTCGCGCAAAGGATCGAGGTACTCAGGTGCGATCTGGTTCCGTATAATGGTATAGCCATCGCGATCGAGATTGACGACATGTTCCTCCAATTCTCTCTCGCTAAGGGAATGGACGGGTCGCATGGGCTGATCTCCTTGAATCTACGCCCTATCATTGACGCGCAACATAAACGTAGTAGGCGCCGCAGATGGGCTGGTCGCGCTCGTCGTCGAACCATGTGTGCAAAAGCGTGGGACCCGGCTCCAGATCTACGGTAAACACAACACCCTGGTCGTCTGGCTCAACGGGCCTGGCGTAGAAGCGCCCACCGATCAGCACACGCGCTCTGGCAATCGGTAGCGCAATACCCGCTTCCAATTCACCGTCGGTCAATTGAACCGCCTGACAAGCCTCTCTCAGCTTGAGGCCGCTCTCTCTCGGCCAGCGCCGCAGTTCAAAGGTGTACTTGCCGGCGGCTTCAACCAGCAGGTGCCAGTAACTGTTCTTCCGCGCGGCCGTCCTCACCTGCCGCTGCTGATCCACAAAGACATCCCGCCACTCGCAGGCCGATAGCGTCATCGGATTCTCGGCCTCACTGCCGATGGTAATCCGCTGCACTTGATTGGCGACCGGTTCCACTTCCCGCCACCATGCATCCAGGTGATCCTGCATCTGCCGGACAATGTCGGGGTGCTGATCGGCAACATCGAGATTCTGTTCGGGATCGCTGTCCAGATCATACAGTGCCGTTCCTTCAAGTAAGCGCCACCGTTTCCAGAGCACAGCAGCACCCTCGCGTCTTATGAACGAAGGGCTGTCGGGCGTCGGGTAGTCCAGCTGCCCGGGCATACGGCTGTAATTCACCGTCAACATGCGATCTTCCGGCACCTGCTCCACACCCCGCAAAACCGGAGATAGGCTAATCCCATCCAAACGCAATTCGGCCGGCGGTTCCAGCCCACAAAACTCAATCAAAGTCGGCAAAATATCCTGCACCTGAGTCAGTCCCTCAATCTCCCGGGGTTCGCCCAGATCACCATTTGGCCAATGCAAGAAAAACGGTACCCGGTGCCCCCCTTCCCATAGCTCACACTTTTTACCCCGCATCCCGGCATTGTAATAGGTAGGCCCGAAAGTACTGCCATTATCGGTCATAAAAATCAAGATTGTATTCCGATCTGCATCCTGTTCTTGCAGAAAGCGTCGAAGCGCACCGACCTGCGTATCCAAATTTCGAATCATAGCGAGAAAGCGAATGATATTCTCTCGCAAATTTTTGGGAAGTGCAGGCAACTGGTGTTCATCCTCTTCAAATGCCGCCTCAATGGCCTCGCGGTCTTCGGCAGGCACAAAAAGTGGGGCGTGAGGGGCATTGGTCGGCAGAAGAGTAAAAAAGGGTTCTGAAGCCGCGATCCGTGCTTGCATCCACGCTTTTGCCGCTTCGAAAAAGACCTCGGTACAGTACCCTTCCTGTCGCACGCGAGTGCCATTGTGACAATATACATCATCGAAGTAATCGTTCTCCCAGTAGTCGGGCACCGAACTGATGTGAGAGGAAGGAAACCAGAGACTTTCTTCAAAACCGCGGTCCTGAGGACGGTACGGATAGTTGTCGCCCAGATGCCATTTGCCAAACACACCCGTTCGGTAACCATTCGACCGGAAAATATCGGCCATAGTCGGCAAATCTGGTCGCAGAAGCGAGCGTCCGCTGCTCACGTTTACAGCGCCATTGCGTGCCGCATCAAGTCCACTCAGCAATTGGCCGCGAGTAGGCGTACACATGGGAGCGACGTGAAAATCCATCAGCCGAATACTTTCCCCGTGCAAGCTGTCCAGATTCGGCGTCCGGGCAACGGGATTGCCATGACAGCCCAGATCGCCATACCCCTGGTCGTCGGTAATGATCAAAATCACATTGGGGCGGGAATGTGATTCGGTATGCAAGCTCAATGATTCGCGTTCTTTCAAAACAGTTCCACCTTTCAATATAGTTTAATCAGGTCTTTTTCAGATCTTCCTTTTAATAAATCAGCCGGCCCTTGCGTAACGCAGGCTCATCGTAGCGCGCCATCTGAGCGATCAACTCAGCTTTAAATTTCTCAGCAATCTCTTTGTATTCGGAATCGGAATATACGTTGACCAACTCATCCGGATCCTTATGCAGATCATACAACCAGGGATCGTCAGCCTGTGAGAGAACCAGTTTATAACGTCGGTTAACGGCCATAACGGTCTGCGATGTTGAAGTCGTCATATAGACAATGCGATCGTCATCTACCACCTTTTCATCACTGAGAAACGCCGCAGCATCATTGAACCCATGGGCATTTGGAATCTCCTCCTCAATCCCCATCATACCCAGAATCGTCGGACCGAAATCAACCGTCGTATAGGCGGTATTCACAACTTTTCCTGGAGCGATCTTTCCAGGCCAGCGAATCACAAACGGAATTTTTGCACTGCCCTCGTAGGGCATTCCCTTGTTGTGGCGTCTATGTTCGCCCATCAGGTCGCCATGATCGGCGGTGAAAATCACAATCGTATTCTGATCCAACCCCCCGGCTTCCAGATCTGCCAGAATACGCCCCACATTATCGTCGATACACTTGACCATCCCAAAATACCTCTGCATCTGACCCTGCTTCAGTCCACGGGCTGTATTCCTGTCCCCAAACCGATGCCATTTCGGCATTTTCTCCACGGGAAAATCCATCGTGCGCGGATTTTGAAAAACCATGTCTTTGTACATCGTGTCGTAGGGTGCGCGAACCGTGTTTGGCCCGTGCGGATCCGGGATAGAGACCATAATGCAAAAGGGTTGATTCTGATCGCGCTCGATAATTTCCAGAGTGCGGGTAGTCAACCAATCAGTTGTAAACGATTTTTCATCGGCACCACCTACCTTGCTGGCAGGCTCACCCCTGTTATTCCTCGCCGCAACGTAGGGCGTGCCATCCTCTCTCAACCCGAGTTTCTTCCAGTGACCGCGGTTCCACATATACCGATTGTCCTCAAATCCAAATTTGTACTCTGGCGCAAAGCCAGGCTTGGCTTCTCCACCCAGATGCCACTTGCCCAGATATGAGGTGGCATAGCCCTGGTTTTTGAGCACCTCGGCAAAAGTAATCAACCCCTCTTTCAGGGAAATATCGTTTTTATACACATCGGTGGCAATCGGATAAAGGCCAGAAACAAAAGAGGCACGCGAAGGCGAGCAAACAGGCGACGACGAATAATAACTGTCGCAAATAGCACCGTCCCGGGCGAGCGAATCAATATGAGGCGTATCTACTTTAACGCCCGGTCCCCAGACAAAAGCCTGATCCTCCTCCATCAAATCGCGATAACAACCCAACGTGCGAAAATTGTGTTCATCGGTATGAATAATCAGCAGATTCGGCTTACTCATTTCGTTCTCCTTATTTGTCATACCCATCTATTGTTCAAACTGGGCCACCTGCATAACCGGTGGCTTTGATGGCTCAATAGGACGAATAATCTTTCTGCGTGCAGGCGTTAACCTCGCCACCAACTCATCGGAATATTCATACCCGAAACGATCTCGAGTCCAAAAAGACGAATAACGATAAATCAATGCGCGGCGTTCCCCTTCATTGGTCCGCACGCTGGCACCGTGAATAAGCGCATCCGTAAACAGAACCGCATCTCCCGCCTTGAGATGCACCTCCTTGAGATAGGGTGCCATATCATCAGGCTCGAGAACATAATTCTTCCTGCCCTGCCCCTTCTGGTGTACCAGCGGATTTGAAAGATTGGACTTATGGGACCCGGGAACGACCAGTGTCCCACCATCACCAGGACCAATATCGTTCAGCGCAAGAAAAATATTCAAATTGCCACAGAAAAATTTATTATTGTGATACCAAAAACTGGTGCGATACATCTTATTATGACCACCAGAATGCAACCTCACATGGTTCCCCTGATGGATAATCGGAAGAAAATTCATCCAAATATGCAAACCGTGGTTATCCACGTAACGCCTGACAAATTCGATCCAGTTGGGATTATCGATCAACGCCTCAAAACACGAACCGCCTTCTATAACATTTCTAAAACTCACACTGTGACTACTGGTACTTTCATTCTTCACAACATGAACATTGCCCAGCCATTCCTCTCCCGCATCACTCAACGCAAGCCATTCATCGACCTTCTCATTAATCTCACCAATGAGTTCTGGAGAAACAACATTCTCCAGAATGAGGAAACCCTCAAGATCAAAACAATAGTCATCCCATTTATTCGGTGTCGGTATCATATCCACTTCCCTCTTTCAAAATCATGCAGTCACGGATCGAACAGGAGGTCTTATCGGCACAATAGGACGGATAATTTTTCTGCGCTCAGGCGTGAGTCTGGCGAGCAATTCTTCTGAAGGTTCAAAACCAACAGTATTTTTCATCCAAAATGCGGTGTATCGATAGATCAGTATCCTGCGCTCACCGTCATTGGTCCGCACACTGGCACCGTGTGTACAGGCATCTGTAAAAATAACAGCATCGCCTGCATTGAGGTGCATCTCCTTTAAATAGGGCCTCAGTTTCGTCTCCTCAACCGCAGTCTTATGTCGCCCATTCTCCTCTTCAAAAACCAGAGGATTAACCACATTGCATTTGTGTGACCCAGGAACAATCATAGTACCGCCATCCCCGGGACCAATATCGTTCAGCGCGAGCAGAACATTGAAATTGCCACAATAGAAATTATCGTTATGATATCGAAAGCTCGTGCGATACCCCCTGTTGTGCCCGCCAGAATGAACAGGCACATAACTACCTTTCCGACTCACAGACAAATGGTTAGCCCAGATGTATAATCCATCATTATCGACATAGCGCTTGACAAACTCGATCCAGTTGGGATTATCGATCAACGCCTCAAAAGCTGGTCCACCCTCGATAATATTCGCAAACTTGATATCGGGCCCCTTTACGGGTTCGGGATCGCTACAGCGAACATGACCGATCCACTTGTGTCCGGCCTCTTGTAAAGCAACCCACTCATCCACCGTCTCATTAATCTCCGCAATCAGCTCTGGAGAAACAACATCCTCCAAAACGAGATACCCCTGAAGATCAAAACGGTAATCATCCCATTCAGTAGGTGAGGGTATCATATTCTTTCTCCTTATTTATTTTGCACCACGCAAATTCACATAAAACACTGAAGCCCCCAGTGTGCCAGATCCCAATCGAAACCACTGAGGGCAATTGTACTGCTGCAAAGATTCCCACGTTGCTTCAAATCGTGCCGTCGCATCACTCGCGATACAGCTTCGCCACTGCAATCGCATCCTCTTCCCAACAGGTATAAAACAAATACAACTGACCATCTTCTTTGAACGCATAAGAATCATGCACCACATCCCCCTCCCAATCCTCCTCGGCGCGGATCATATCTTCGGGGGGATAACTCGTCTGCCACGCCTGCCAATCGCCCGCGCTCAAATCCACAGTCGAACGCATAATATATTCTGGCTCCTCCCATTTCCGGCTGTAAAACACCTCCAGCGTCTCGCCATCCTCCATCACCCGCACAGACCCGTGGCGCAGACCCAAACCCCCATTGGGAAGATGATCGCCAGCCAGCCCATCGGCGACGAGATCATCTTCAATAGGCGACGACTCAGCAGACACCCACAGAGGATCGCTCGAATTCCAACCCTCTGGCGCATCCCACAGAAATGCGGAATTAGCTGGCTTCAAAAAAAATCCGCGCTGTGCAAAACCGTACCAATCGCCATCATAGGTAAACACCCGCAGATAATTTCGATCTGCAAATTTCAACCGCTTCAATCCATGGCCTTCTTCGCCACCCACCTCGGGACGGTTAAAATTCAACCCGGACTTCGACGTCGCCACAAATGAACGCTGGCCATCATTGCTGCTCCCGTGAACCACCATGATAAAATGCCGGTTATCCTCATCCACAATCACCTCGGGAGACGACACATGCCCCTTTAACACAATCCCATCCACCACATCAATCGTCTCAATCGAATTGCCCAGCCGCAAATCAAACACCCCGCGCCCTGGAAAACGCGGATCATCCAACCTGCCAGCATTAAAAAGCGTCCAATCCGCCGAATCCACCCGATCTGACCACGCCATGTGAATACTCGTCCCGTGATGCGACGCACAATAGAGATAATAATTCGCATCCGGATGTGCCCGGTCTTCCGCAGACACCCAGTCGGGTATCCGAACCACCGCGGGAAACATCGCATCGCCGCGCAACCTCGACCGATTGGGATCCGCCCCAATCCTGAGTCGCCGCACATCACTACCATCGACAATTGGCCTACCGTGTAATTTCTCAACCCGATAAGTTACTTCACTCATGTAATTCTCCGTGTTTAGTGGCGTTCATTCAACGGCGTCCAACTGCGCCCGGGGGCGTGAACCTTCTTTCTATCCCACGCTCTCCGCAACGCGGCAAATTCCCCTGGATCTCGCATCTCCCGCTCGGGATTCTGCGTATCCTGAATCACGAAATACGCCTCACCCGGATGGCACGCCATCGTCACTGGCTCGCGCTCTGGCGTATAATCTTCGGGCACTTCGCCGATATTGCTCGGCACGCCAAAATCCTGATATCGCAAATCCATACTCCACCGCACAACGTCCGTCTTATTTTCAAACGAAGCATGCGGCGTCAAATTCGTCAAAAACAAAACCGACCCCGCCGACATCTCCACTGGTATCGCGCCCTCGGGAACATTTTCAGGTGCAATTTCCAAAAAGCCCGCGTGACCACCTGTATAATGTCGGATAATCCCTTTATCCTGCACCTTTGGAATCACCCACAAACATCCATTATCCAGCGTCGCATCCACCAGCGGTACCCAGCAAGTCACCATCAAATACTCGTAACAATGCGCCATTGAATAACCCGCATCCTGATGCCACGGCACCTCCCCGCGCGAATAGCCCGGCACCTTGGGACGTATGCGATAGATCGACGTACCGACGATATCGGGACCAATAATATCCTCAATACACGCAATCAAAGGACGATGCCGCAACGCCTTCAAAATCCCCGGCCCGTGAAACCTACCCGACCAGATCGACATCAACACCTTGTGAGCGGCCTCCGGGTTGTATCGGTTAAGCCTGGTCAGCCGCGTCTCAAATGGCTCCTCGGCAAAATCGCGATCCAGCTCGCCCTCGGCAATCAACTCATCGCACTTCTCCTGAACCGCGCCCGTCAACCCATCCTTCAGCAGTTGCAAATCATCCGAAGAATAAATGGATTCCTTAACCACATAACCCAACTCGTCAAATTGTCGAACTTCCTCTGCTGTAAGCCCCATAGATATTTCCTTTCCAATCACATCACGACTTTTTCCCGCCCGCCAATCGATGGCGGCTCCATAATCCGTCGCTGTTGATCTGTCACATTGGGATAATCGTCGGGATCGTAATAATTCTGCGACCACGCCGAATGCCCCGGACTAAATTTATACAGCAATGAACGGCGCTCGTGCTCGCCTTCCCAGGGCATTGTTCCGTGCACCAGTGCCTCCGTAAAAATGATCATATCCCCAGCTTCTGCTTCGGGCTGATGTACATAGTGCGCCGGTCGCTCAAAATTGCGCACATCGCTGGGAATATTGACAAAATTGCTCTTATGCGACCCGGGAACACATGCAAAGCCGCCATCCCCTTTGCGCGCGGGCGCAAGATTATACGTAAACACCGTCAACCCATTGCGCATCACGCCATCGTGGTACTTGTACCAGTGATCGCCCGGCACACCTGCCTGCAATGATGGCCCACCGTGCAATCGCCCGCGCCTCGCGCCCTTCTTCATAAAAATGCAATAATCGTGATCCACGCGAAACGTCGGTCCCAACAACTCAATCATATACGGCAACGCATTGGGATGATCAAACAACGCCTGCGTCTCGGGACCCCACATCGAAACGCGACTCGTGCGGCGATGGCCCTCTTTCTCGTCGGCAGGAGCGGCCCATACCTCATCGGCCAACTTATTCAGCGCATCCACCTCATCCGCACTCAGCACATCTTTAACAACCAAAAATCCCTGCAAATCAAATCGAAACTTCTCTTCTTTTGTCATACCCATCAAATCGCTCCTTTTTTGACTTTGAGGTAATTCATGACAGACAACTGTTTCTTCACACTTCGTCGCGCTCGTCCAAAAAATCCATAATTGCCGGTGTGGCGACCTCAATAAAACGCCTGAGCGTATCCGCCAGAGCGTTGGCGAACTCATCGTTCAGTGTATTACTACCAAAATTAACCGCGACTCGTCCCCATCTATTACGCTGTCTTAGTCTTTGGTCTTCGTGGATATCCAGATTATTCACAAAACTTTTCAATGACTTGCTTTTACCATCAGAAAGACCGCCGATTTGCCCGTATTTGTTCTCGCCATATCTGATTGCAACGAGTGCATTGCTACAGGATGCCGTCTTAGATGGATCGTCGAATGTCATTTCGATTTCATAGCACAGGGCCCGCCAGTTTTCCCATGGCCGCTCTGAATACCATAAGTGATAGCAGAGGGGTTTTTTGCCCTCTTCCTCTATGCCAAAGGGAGCCATGCCATTATTACCTTTGCTATTCTTATCTGGTCGTTTGATTTCGTCAGGCAAACCATCTTTTGCCAGATCGCTAACTTCTTCGAAAAAGCATAGAACGTTCTTGCGTAACCTCTCATTCATCTGGTTCCCTTTCTTGATTGTGGTGCGTATTTGACTTCACCTCAATGAAGATATTTCTCGCCTTTTCACATTGTTCCAGAGTTCTCAATTTCGCTCACAAATATGCTCTCTCAACCATTCGACAAGTTGCTCGCGGGAAACTTTTCCTGATGCGAGGCCCAAAATGATTTGTTCTTGAATATCTACGGTAGCATCAATTCTATATCCATTAGAACGCAAGAATACTGCCATTGCAGCATGCCCCACCCGTTTATTTCCATCCACAAAGGGGTGATTCCCAATCAAAGAAAAACACAAGGCTGCCGCCTTTTCTATAACGGTAGGATAGAGATCCTGTCCCCCAAACGTCATAAGGGGTTGTGCGATAGCCGATTCCAGTCCACCAGGATCGCGTATCCCCGCAGATCCGCCACTTGTTTGAATAATATGATTGTGAAGTGCTAATATTTGATCTAAATTGATATGATTCATCAACTTAGCCTTTTGTATAGTTCGCTATTTTCCTTGAGTACCTGTTCACAGATATCCTTAAATCTCTGTTTCTCAAAAAATTTAACAGGATCATCAAAACTCTGTCCTCGAAATACACCGTTTTTAAAAAAATTAATGGTATCATCTTTTATCTGACAATACGATCCAAGACCACCTGCCCTGAAACCCAAATGATGACCAATGACAATGCGTATGATCTCGGGGACTACGGCAGCAACTATGTTAAAGGTATATCTTTTGGACTGCTCATTATCAAGTCCTTTTAGCTCTGGTATCCGACCAGTGTGCGTCAGGACATTACGCACCCGATCAACATATCGAACCCGGGTCTCTTGTTCAGGTACTGGCGACGAATCTATAATCTCAAGTGATTGCAGGAGCGAAAATAATTTATCTAATAAAGATGGGCCACGATCAATCTGACCACTTAGCAAATTTTTATACCGTTCCACTTGGTCTGGTTGAAGTCCTTTTGTTTTTGTAAGGACATCGCTTATCTCATTTTTAAGTTTCTTACGGATAGGCTTGCTGACCTTTTCATAGGCCATCTCATGCTGGTCGAGAACAATGTTGAGTGCCGTGCAGTAAGAAGCCGCGCGTAATTGCAGGATATTGGTGTTCATTGCCTGATTGTATAACAGCAAAGCAAAATGCAAATTTTTCGATACTAAGGATTCCCTATTTTGCCAGGCAAGTGCTGCTGCACGCAAGGTCTCAATTTGAGCCACAGCATAATCACCATATCCATCTGGGCGAACCCTCTCACGGTATTCTTCTGTTGCTACGTTTCTACCCGTCAAAAAAGTGAGCAAATTGCATAAATCCCACAGTCCTCCATCGTCGGCTACCCTGTCGAGAAGAATACTCTTTTCTCCAGCCCCTTCCCAAGACACAGTTGCCGTGGCATGCCAGGTACCTGTTTTTGCCGACGAGCGTTGTAGTCCTGTTTCATCGAGAGTCAACATTGGAGGTTGAGGCAGTTGAGAAACCTTATCATTGTAATCATCTGTGAGACGCACCTTAAGACAGCCGATACTGCTCTCTGACCATGGGGGGCCGGGACGTGAATCGCCCATATAGAGATTGAAGAGGTCAATTGTTTTCATATTTATTCCCTCTGGATTACTGGCGTCATGCTGGCGCGTGGCGGCTTACACCCTGCCGCAATGACGGGCGAGGCATGCCTCGCCCCTACGCAGTTGTACCGCTCGAAACCTGCTATGGACCACTGCCTGCTGATTGGCTACAGATTGTCAACAGCATAAACAGCTTTCTCTATCTGTTCCTCTCCGACGGTTTTGACATTAGCATCAGAACCGAGCAACAGGGCCACATCGCAAATATTATTTATATCTCGCGGAACACCATTGGACGCTTGATAGAGCGCGTCGAGCGCGTCCTCGTCGAACAGGGATCGATCGGCTCCCGCTTTTTCCAGACGTGTTTGCACATAAGACAGGGTTTCTTCGCGCTTGAGCGGTGCGAGGTGATATTGCCGTGCGACCTGTTGTCCCAATGCCCCAACGCCCGCGATCCGACCCACGAGACCTGCCTGTCCAACGAGAAGAAGGGTAAGAAAAAAACGCCCATTGCGTTGAAAGCTGAACAGAGATTGCAACGCTTCAAATGTATTGTCGTCTTCTATTGCATGGGCATCATCGACAATGACGACCGTATATTTGCCCGCATTGGCACTTTTGACAGCCTGAACCTCAAGTGCGCGTTGCAATTTTCCGTTCGATTGGTCCTCAACGCCCAATTGCCCGAGCATATCCCGCAGAAAGTCTTCCGGCGAAAGACCAGGTCTATCCATAAGTGCGATCTTATACCTGTCGGATGACAGTTCCTGGATGAGCATGCGACTCACAACGGTTTTGCCACAGCCCGTGTCGCCCGTGAGCACGGCAGCCCCCATGCGGTTATTGATCGCGTAAAACATTTGCAACAATGCCCTCTGGTGATCTCTCGAAGAATAAAAAAAACGCGGATCCGGCACATTTTCAAACGGCAATTCTGTCAGATTCCAATATTTATCGTACACGGTCTCAATCCCTTATTTTAAGTCCGACCATAGATCTTATAAACCTATCGGAATAGTGGTTTAACACTACTTTTTATCGCAATTCAATATAGTTATCTCAAACGGTCTGTGTCAAGTAATCGGCAAAGCGATTTAAGTGTTTCCCGGCGTTTTATACAACGCGGAGACATTGACACAAAATACTTTGACGGAACGTATCCAAACCCTATATTTTGCTGCACTGCACTGGTGACACATCTATTTTGACTTTCATTTTGGAGATCTGTATGGCCTGGTGGCAATCCGTTTTGCTGGCCACTTACAGCCTCGTGTTTGCATTGCTGATGCTCGTAAGCCTGCATCGACACTTGATGGTACACCTTTACTATAAGCACCGTCGCAAACAGCCCATTCCCCGCGGCACCTTTGATGAATTACCCTTTGTGACAGTGCAATTGCCCATATTTAATGAACGCTATGTGGTCGAGCGACTAATTCGCGCCGTCGCCAAAATGGATTATCCAACCGACCGTCTCGAAATTCAGGTTTTAGACGACTCGACCGATGAAACAACCGCAATTGCCAGGCAGTGCGTTGATGAACTTCGACATTCGGGACTGAATATCGCGCTGATACACCGCAAAACGCGCACCGGGTATAAAGCCGGTGCGCTCGCAGAGGGATTGCGGGTTGCACGCGGTGAATTGATCGCAATTTTTGACGCCGATTTTCTGCCGCCACCAGACTTTTTGAACAAAACCATTCCGTATTTCGTCGAACCGCAGGTCGGCATGGTTCAGACGCGCTGGGGGCATCTGAATCGGGATTACTCCATTTTGACACGCGTACAGGCCATCTATCTCGACGGCCATTTTGTTATGGAACACGGTGCCCGAAGCCGCTCGGGCTTGTTTTTCAATTTTAACGGCACAGCAGGTGTCTGGCGTCGGGCTTGTATCGACGAAGCCGGTGGCTGGCAGCACGATACCCTGACCGAAGACCTCGACTTGAGCTATCGCGCGCAATTGGCGGGCTGGCAATTTGTCTATCTCGCAGATACCGTAACGCCGGCCGAAATCCCCGTGGAAGTAAATGCCTGGAAATCACAGCAATTTCGGTGGGCAAAAGGCTCTGTTCAAACCGCAAAAAAAACACTGAAGACCCTGTTGCAAAGTCATCTTCCATGGCGCGTAAAGGGCGAAGCCGCTTTTCATCTGGTAACCAATTTTGCATATTGTTTGATGGCAATGATCGCCATTCTCATTTTTCCCGCGATTGTTCTGCGGGAAGACCTGGGATGGCTCAGGGTATTGATAATCGACTTTCCCCTCTTTGTAGGCGCAACAGGTGTGATCTCGAGATACTACATCCACTCGCAGCGAGAAATATATTCGGATTGGAAATCGCGCATCCTGTATTTGCCATTTGTACTCGCCCTGGGCATGGGGATTTCATTGAACAACGCGCGCGGAGTGATTCAAGCTCTGCGAGGGCACGAGACCGCATTTAATCGCACCCCTAAATACCGCGTTATCGGCAGGAATGGAAATTGGTATCGCAAAAATTACGCCCTGAAAAAAAATATAACTGCATTTTTGGAAATTGGACTCGGTCTTTATTTGCTGGGCGCCATGGCGTATTCGATTGCGAAAGGGCTGTATTTCCCCGTACCATTCCTGATTTTGTTTGCCGCTGGTTTTTTTTATGTGGGGGGAATGTCTTTATTCCAGGGCATTTGGGCAAAAATACATTCGCAAGCAATTGAAGTCGCAGAAGCAAACTAAAAACAAAGGCGGAATGGGTATATGGCAACGCGACTCAACAATCCATACCTCTGGGCCTATACCGCAGCCATACTGCTGCACATCCTGTTCCTGCTCATAGAGAACCCGCTGTGGCGGGCTGCGATCATTGTGCCGCAGACAGAAAAAATATCTGCATCACCGCCCCTGACATTTGAATTTGTCGATGTGCCCCAAAATCGAGACGATGCGCCGCCCGAAGAAACGCCATTGCTCGCAGAGCGCGATAACATCTCTCGCGATCAACAGACGGCCCCCTTGCCCGAAAGCCACTTGCCATTTTCTGATGGCATATCACAGGCAAAAAATATAGCGGCGTCAGCGCCGGGCAGGCCGCGCAGTGAGACACAAAGCGCAGACCGTACGCAGGAAACCACCGACAGCCCCTTTAGCTTTGTGGATGTGTTGCAGAAAAATCCCGAAGAAGCGCGAAAAGAGCGAGAACGCGCGGTGCTGGGCGGGGAATTGCCCCAATCGCGCATAGACATGGACAACAGCAAAACCCGTGCACTCGAACGCGGGGGATTGCAACTGAGCACGTATGCCTGGAATTTCGCGCCCTATATGAAATATCTCAAGCGACATATTGACCGTCATATATATCCGCCCCGCGCATTCGAGTTGGGTATGATCGACGGCATGACCAGAGTGAAATTCAGAATCTGGCGCGATGGTCGGCTCGAAGGACCCGAATTGATCGACTATAAGGGCCATGACCTGTTGCGCGATACGAGTCTGAAGGCTGTTGAACTATCGGCACCATTCAAGGCATTGCCACCCGATTTCCCGGATGAGTACCTCGACATTACGGGTACTTTTGAATATTTAATTTTTGGAAAAGGACAAAGGCGACAATAATATGGTCTGGGCACTATTTGAACAGGGTGGTCTCATGATGTATCCTCTGACCTTGTGCTCAGTACTGGCTTTGGGCATTGCAATTGAGCGCGGGTTTGCACTGCGCCGTCGCACCGTCATCCGGCCCGAAATCGTCAGTGTAATCGACAATATTCAAGGACCGGATGACATCGGATTGGCTTTAAACGTCTGTCGGCAGCACAAAGGGCCTTTCTCCGCGGTAATGCGCGCGGGGTTAGACAATCGCCATTTGTCCTTAGAAGAGGTCCGGGAAAGTATTCTGGATCAGGGCCGTCAGGAAATGGGCGTATTGCAAAAGGGACTGGTGGTACTGGAGACCGTAGCGGGAGTTTCGCCGCTTTTGGGACTTCTGGGCACTGTTCTGGGCATGATTAAAGTTTTTCAACAGGTTTCAGAAGTGGGCGTAGGACAGGCCAATCTCCTGGCAGGGGGCATTTCCGAAGCAATTCTAACGACTGCTGCTGGACTTTTTATTGCGATTCCATCACTCGTATTTTTCAATTTATACAGCAGTCGCGCAGAAAGCCTCATCCTGGAAATTGAGAAATACGCCAATACCCTTCTGAAAAAGCTCCGGGGGTTTCAAGGCTCCGAAGGTGAACAGTGATGCGAATGCAAATGCCCCTCAAGCGCCGCCCTGCCATCAACGTGACCTCTTTGATAGACGTCCTGTTTTTATTGCTTACATTTTTTCTTGTAACCACGCAATTTATCGATCAATCCGCGCTCAAAGTCGAACTACCCGCCATGGAACACGCGGAAAAAACACAACACGCGAGGCGTTATATTCTCAATGTATCGGCAGATGGTCAAATGGCATTGGATGGTCAGATCGTCGATCAATCGACATTGCGGGAATTATTAAAACAACACGCGGCTGATATCGATGAAAGTGGGGGTCTCATTTTGCGAGCAGACCGCCAATTGCCTTATGGCGATGTGATGTCGATTCTGGACCTCGTCAGAGGTGTGGGAATCAGACGGATCACCAATGCCACAGCGGAACCCGATAAATAGCGGTTTTAGTCTAAGAGGTCGGAACAATGCGCGATTCCAAATCGTCCAATTTTTCACATATTGAAGATATCCAAATCGTCGCCCGGGTCTTAGAAGGCAACACAGAGGCTTTCTCTTTGCTGGTACAGCGACACCATGAGCGTGTGTACAATGCGGTTTACAGCCTTATTGGCGATCTCGACGAAGCCGACGATTTGGCGCAAGAAGCATTTCTCAAGGCATTTCGCGCCCTGAATCGATTTCGGGGACAATCGCTATTTTCAACATGGTTGCATCGCATCGCTGTCAATTGCTGCTTAGATCACCTCAAATCCAGACATCGGCGCAGCTTTGTTTCTCTGGATGAACATCGAGAAACTTGGGACGCGCCGCGCATCTGGGCGGGTCAGCCCCAAAATGCAGATATGCGCGTTGAACGGCGGGAACTTCAAGAAATCCTCAAACGCGCCCTGGATGATCTATCGGAAGAATACCGCGTGACCTTTGTTTTGAGAGAAATTGAAGGTCTGACCTATGAAGAAATTGCCGAATTGCTCAACTGCTCAATAGGAACCGTTAAGTCTCGCCTGTTTCGAGGGCGAACAAAACTCCGCGAAATTTTGCAGGTTCAATACGACAACTGGATTGAGGCGTGAATATGGACGCAGACAACACCATTGACATCAACCGCGAATTGTTGTCGGCTTATCTCGACGATGCGCTGACAGAAGCAGATCGAGCCAGAGTTGAGATACTCTTGCGCACATCTGACAGTCTCAGGCGTGAACTGGCCGAGATGGTGCGCGTGCGTCAACTATTTGCCGCCTGGTCTCCACCTGCACCCGACCGTTTTTTTGTGCGGCGTGTAGATATAAAAGTCCAGGAAGAAGTGGCGCGAATGAAGAACCGATGGGGATTTCAAAAATTCGCCACTGCCGCAATGGTGCTGATCTCCATTGGCTCGCTGGCATTTTTGACCCAGCGCCTGGACAGAAATGTTGAACCTGTCACGCTGGATGCTTTTTTACAGGGTTCGCTCGACCGCGAGGTTCGAGAAGTTGTGAGTTTGACCGAAGATGATTTTTCCAAAGACCGCGTACTCGACCTCGTCTTATCCGACAACACGCGTTAGAAGGTTTTTATTATGTTTATTTCGCGTTTCCGCTTTACATGCCTGATCGTCTTGTGTTTATTACTCGGCGCGGTGATAGGGACTGTTTACGAAAGTCTTGCGTCTGGTAATTCTGGAAAAAGGCGAGTGCGCATGTCTGAAATGGTGGCAAATCTCGACCTGTCAGATAAACAGAAAGCGCAACTGGACACAATCCTCGAGGAAGGGCGCAAATGCATGGTCGATATCAACACGACCTACCGCTCTGAGTTTGGAAAAGTGAGAAACACAACTCGCGCTCAAATTCGGGAAATTTTGACACCTGACCAGCGAAAAGAATTTGATGAGATGATGGCCGAACAAGAGGCTCGGCGGCGTACCCAGCACAGAAACAGGATTCACAGCAATAAAGCCGAGTGATAAAGAATTTTGTGCAAAAATAAGTGAGTAATTGTTTACTTTCTTTTAATTTTTATAAGTTTTGAGAAGACGGAGGGATGATGCAAAAAATAGCCAAACACCGATGGTTCGTGCTGCTTTTTCTCGCGCTCTTTGCCTGCGGTGAAGAAGAAGCACAACAGACACGGGGCGGACGCGGTGGACGCGGTGGACGCGGTGGCGGCGCTGCTGCGCCCGTCAAGGTCGAGACTGTAAAACAAGGGGATATCTCTGCATATATCCTCAAAAACACAACACTCGAAGCCGAAAGATGGGTTGACGTTCGAGCGCGCAGAGCCGGGCAGGTCATCGCGCTACTAAAAGAAGAAGGCGACCCCGTACGCGAGGGTACCGTAATGGCGCGGCTCGACGCCGACGCTGCCCAAATCAGCGTTGCGCAGCGAGATGTTGCCTATCTTGAAGCCAAACAGCGGTATGAACGCGAAGATGCCTTATTTCAACGCAATCTGGGTAGCAAACAGTCTTATGAAAATGCCAAGACCCAATTCGAATCGGCCAAAGCACAACTCGAACAGGCCAAACTCGATTTGAGCTACACGGCGATTAGATCGCCCATTGAAGGCATCATGACGCTGAGAAATATCGAAGTGGGCAACATGGTCACCAATAATCAAGTGGTGGCCTCTGTAGCCAAATTTGATCCCCTGCTTGCGCGCATCCAGGTAACGGAAAAGGACTTTGGTAAAATCACTATAGGACAGACTGCGCGCATTACGGTTGAAGCCGCGCCTGAAAGAGAATTTACGGGCACAGTAAAAATGATCAGTCCCGTGGTAGATCCCGAAAGCGGCACGGTCAAAGTAACCGTCGAGATACCCCGAACAGATAAAAGTCTATTGCGTCCCGGGATGTTTGCCTCGGTCTATATCATCACGGAAACGCGAAGAAACACCCTGGTCATTCCCAAAAAAGCCCTCGTACTCGAAGGAGAAGGCAACCAGGTATTCACCTTTGAAACCGATCCCGAAACAGGGCGCGGGCAGGCGCAACGCAAGCGCATCGAAATCGGCTTTACAGACAGCGACCGTTTAGAGATTCTCTCGGGCCTTTCCCAGGGAGAACAAGTCATTACCGTAGGGCAAGAAGGTTTGAGACCCGGTTCTCCCGTGCGCCTCGTAGGAGAAGCCGCACCTCCTGCATTTGCCGGACGCGGTGGACAGGGACGCGCTGGACGCGGACAAATGGGACAGGGAAGACAGGGACGCGGGCAGATGGGTGAAGGCGGACAACGAGGTCGTGGAGCAAGTGGTCAAATGGGTGAAGGCGGACGACGAGGACGCGGTGGAAGTGATCAGACGGGTCAAGGAGGACAACGTGGACGCGGTGGTACTATGGCAGGTGATGAAGCCAATACCGGTCAAATGGGTCAGAGAGGACAGCGCGGTGGAGGGCAACAGGGGCGTGGACAAATGGGACAGGGAGGACAACGAGGTGGTGATGGGCAGGGAAGACAGGGACGCGGACAAATGGGGCAGGGCGGACAACGTGGTGGCGGCTTTGCAGGTGGGCAAGGCGGTGGTGATCCCACAGACCGTATAAAACGCATGATTGAGCGCTTCCCCGAAGTCAAAGCCGAATACGAAAAGCGCGTAAAAGACGACCCCGAACTCGCAACAAATATGGAAAAACTCCGCGCTTTTGTGACTGAGATGCGAGAAAAAGGATTGATACCATCACGAGGCGGACGAGGTAATTAAAACTCATGAAACTCATTGAATTTTCGACCCGACGACGGGTAACAGTAACGATGTTTGTGGCTGCGGCAGTGCTATTTGGCATGGTCGCTTTTCAGCGCCTATCGATCAACCTGCTGCCCGATATCACCTATCCCACCCTGACGGTGCGCACAGAATACGAAGGCACAGCACCCTCAGAGATGGAACGTTTAATCACCGAGCCGATTGAGGGATCTGTAGGTGTGGTAAACGGAGTTATCCGGGTAACATCGGCCTCGCGCCCCGGCATATCGGATGTGGTTGTGGAATTTGCCTGGGGTACAGACATGGATTTTGCTTCTCTCGATGTTCGAGAAAAGCTCGATCAGGTGCGCCTGCCACAGGACGTGAGAAAACCCGTACTGCTGAGGTTTGACCCTTCGCTGGACCCGATCATGCGTATCGGACTCTATGGCGAAGAAAGTTTGATTTCGCTACGCCTCCTGGCCGAAGAAGAAATTAAGCCCGAGTTGGAAAGCCTCGAAGGGGTCGCATCTGTGCGCGTCAATGGCGGCCTGGAAGAAGAAATTCAAGTTGAGATTGACCAGCCCAAACTGGCTGCATTGCGCATTCCTCTATCTCAGGTCGTCAATCGCTTAGCCCAGGAAAATGTGAACCTGACGGGCGGAGAACTCAAAGATGGCGAAGCAGAATACCTGGTTCGCACATTCAACGAATTTAAAACAATAGAAGAAATTCAGGATATTGTGGTGGGCCAGCGGCAGGGCACCATTATCACATTAGCCGATGTGGGCCTGGTGACCCGAGGACACCGCGAACGCACGGTAATTACGCGCATTGATCAGCAAGAAAGTGTCGAACTGGCCATATACAAAGAGGGCGATGCCAATACTGTAACAGTTGCACAAGCTGTTAAAGAAGCCATCGCGCAATTCCGCCGCACATCCGGCGATTTGCTGGGCAATTCGCGTATGGAGGTCGTCTCGGATCAATCGACATTCATTCGAGACTCGGTCTCCGAGGTCCTCAACACCGCTATTTTGGGCGGTTTTTTGGCCATTATCGTTCTCTATCTGTTTTTGCAAAGCCCAAAAAGCACGGGCATCATCAGCGTATCTATTCCCATTTCGGTTGTTGCGACATTTTTCCTTATGTACGCATCGGATGTGAGTCTCAACATCATGTCGTTGGGTGGACTCGCCCTGGGAATAGGCATGCTGGTTGACAACTCAATTGTCGTACTCGAAAGCGTACAGCGTTACCAGGAAAGCGGCATGAGTCCGCGTGAAGCGACCAATAAAGGGGGGTCTGAAGTGGGGCAAGCCGTGGTGGCTTCTACAATGACAACAATATGCGTCTTTGTCCCCATTGTTTTTGTAGAAGGCATTGCCGGACAACTCTTCCGCGATCAGGCACTTACCGTGACCTATTCGCTCGTCGCCTCCCTCCTCGTTGCCCTCACGGTCATTCCCATGCTGGCTTCGTTGGAATTTTCATGGATCGGCGAATTTGCCGCCGTAGAGAAACGAAAAAAGGAAAGCGGACACAAGGGGGGTATAGAAGCACCAGCCCGTGCTGTGGGGTTGCTGGGCACGGTTGTAGGATGGATCGGACACGGTATTCTGGCTTGTCTGAAACCTTTATTCTGGATTTTCGACAGAGTGATTGGACGCGCTTATCTCGTCTATCCGCACATTATCAGATGGGCGCTCAGGCATCGCCTGTATGTGATTGGGTTGGCAATTGCCCTTTTGGGTGGCACCTGGACACTTGGCTCGAGATTGGGCAGTGAACTGATCCCCGAAATGAGCCAGGGAGCATTCTCAATTGCAGTCGAAATGCCGCTGGGCACACCCCTTGCCGCTACCACACAAACCATTCAAGCCATTGAGAGGCTCGTTCGCAGTCAACCCGAAGTGCGCCTGGTTTACAGCATTGTCGGTACACAATCGGCATCTGGGGGCAGCGGCGGAGAAGAAAGGGAAAATGTAGGTGAGGTCAATGTCGTACTCCACGAGGGCATTATTCGAGATCGCGAAATTGCCGTGATGGATCGCTTGCGCCGGATGATTGTAGAAATTCCCGCCGTGGATACAAAATTTGCCCGCCCATCGCTATTCTCGTCTCGCACGCCAATCGAAGTGGAAGTCGCCGGTTATAATTTGCTGTCGCTACAGATGATCGCCGGAGAAATGATGGCGCGCATGCAAACCATTCCGGGACTGACAGATATAAAAACAACAAGCGAGGGCGGTACACCCGAAGTGCAAATTCGGTTTGACCGCAAGCGCGTGGCGCAAATGGGCACGACGATTAACGCCATTGGCGAGATTATCCGCAATCAGGTTCAAGGAGAGGTTGCCACACAATTTACCCGAGGAGATCGGAGAGTCGATATTCGCGTCCGTGCCGAAGAGGAACACCGAAGCACAGTAGATGATCTGAGGCGGTTAATCATCAGCCCCAACAATGCCCCATCGCCGGTGCCTTTGAGTGTAGTCGCCGATTTACAGGTAGAAATGGGACCTGCAGAAATTCGCAGAATTGACCAGGAGCGCGTGGCATTGATTTCGGCCAACCTCGTGGGTCGAAGTCTGAGCGCTGTCGTCACAGACCTCGAACGCGAAATAGATCGGATAGAGTTGCCCGCTGATTTTTCAATTAAAGTAGGTGGGCAAAATGAAGAGCAACAGCGGTCATTTGAAAGTATGCAATTGGCGATTGGGTTGGCAATTTTTCTCGTTTATCTGGTAATGGCATCGCAGTTTGAATCGCTCGTTCATCCTTTTGTAATCATGTTTGCCATACCTTTTGCGCTGGTAGGTGTTTTTGCCCTGCTCCTCATAACCGGGCAGACCATCAGTGTGGTCGTGCTCATTGGTTTGATTATGTTGGCCGGCATTGTCGTCAACAATGCCATCGTGCTCATCGATTATATCAACACGCTCCGAAGAGAAGAAGGCATGCCCAAAATGGAAGCGATTGCACAAGGGGGCAGAGTGCGCCTGCGTCCCATTTTGATGACCACCTCGACAACCGTGCTCGGCTTGTTGCCTATGGCACTGGGCATTTTCAATTTTCAGCCCCTTGTCAGAAGCATCGAAGGCGCGCTGGACGGCGTGTTATCCGGGCAGGTATTCACCGTGGTCATGGCTGTAGTGGGTATGGTATTCCCGGTGGGACAGGGCGCTGAGATACGCGCGCCTATGGCCATTACCGTTATTGGCGGCCTGGTCGTATCAACACTGGTAACCCTGGTACTGATCCCAACGCTGTATTCGCTAACCGACCGCAAGGAGTAGCATGGAGCAGAGCCGTAATGAAGCATTTGTCGAATCGCTTCAGAACTATTCGCTTTCAGAACTCGAAGATATTTATGCACATCTGGATCGCGACCTATTTCCAGAGCGATACGACCAGGTCAGGGCAGAAATCGAAGCGCGCTTAAAAGACTTTGATCCAAAATCTATGGACGCAAGTACGCTGACGGATCCCCCTGGGATCTTGCGCCGTCTCGCGTCGAGCGCGATTGATTTCTCCATGCAAGTGCTCGTTCCTTTTTTAATTTTTTTTCTTCTCAAAAGCGTTCTTTTTCCAAGCGCCCCAACCGTAACTGCTGGCGGTGGACGAGGCGGAGGGCGAGGTGGCGGTGGACGAGGGCGAGGTGGCGGTGGTGGCGGCAATCAATCCGATGATCTCTGGTCAGACATCACGGGTTTTGTAGGGGGTGCGAAGGATATCGCCGTTGGATTGATTGAGGGAGACCCCGCAGCGCAGAGCAGAGCGATGATTATCTGGAATGATTTTGGAATCATCCTACTCATTCTGCTTGTTTTCCGTATTTTTATGACCTTATCGGGATGGGCGCGTTCTGGATTTACCCCGGGGATGCGCGAATTGGGCATTCGGGTCGAGCGCGTTGGGGGGGGTATTCCAACCTGGTCGCAGGCTGTAGGCAGATTTGTTCTACAGCCTCTGCTTTTTATCGCAACACTGGGATTTAGTGGATTTTGGATGCTGTGGGATCCCGATAGCCGAGCACTTCACGATAAACTTCTCGGCACAAAGCTCGTTCGCATGGTGCGTACCTGGGAAAAGCCAGAAACCGAAAGAAGATTTGAATAGAATATGTCAGTTATCCGAAACTTTTAATCATGTACTCTCGTCTAAATCCTCGAAATATCAGGGAAGGAGTGAGTAAGTATGCATAGACGGATGTATAAAATGTGTTGTGTCGTGCTGGCAACCGCATTTTTTTGGGGATGTTTGGCTCCCGTTGCCGAAGCGCGGTCCTTTTTTACTTCACGGCGCACATTTGGTGTTTTATTTCTCGGTGGCAGTGCTTATATGGCCAAGCGCGCCATTGATTATAAGCGCGATGCAAACGACATTTATGAAGCCTACAAGGCGGCGAAAGACTCTCGAGAAGCCGACCGGCTTTTTAACCGCACAAGTGATCGAGATACCAAGAGCATGATGAGTGTCGGATTTTCCGCAATTTTGTTGATCAGTGGTTTGCGTTTGCTCATGCACAGCGGCGTGGATGACAAAATGCCCAAAAATGATCGACGAATCAAAATAGATCTCAACAGTGACATTCGCAAAAAATCTGTTGGGATTGTATTGAAGAAAAAATTTTAATCATCAGTAATGGGCAATGAGGAGATTACTATGAAGCACTGGTGGATGCGCCGACTACAACTCGGCCTTTTGGGGATTGCGATAATTTTAATAGCTATGTGGGGATGCGGACGCGAGCGCGTAAATCCGGTTGACTCACAATTTGAAGGAACCACGACGACTTTGAATCCGCCGGGCAATATTCGCGCCCAGGGCGGTATTGGACGGATCACTTTGAACTGGAATCCCGTGAACAGCACCAACCTTGCGGGATACGGAATATGGCGGTCAACATCGGCTACGGCCGACTTTGTGCTATTGCGCGGCGAATCATCCGTTCCCGACGTGACGACAGCACGCACGACTTATGTGGATTCGACAATAGATGCCAATGTATCGAAAATATACTTTTATAAACTCAGCACCGTAGATGTAGAAGGACAAGCAAGCGAATTATCTACATTTGTAAGTGCAGAAGTCCTCGATGACACGCGGGCACCGGCTATGCCGACAAATTTCGTCGCCATCACCGATGCCGATGGCAAACAGGTGACACTGGGCTGGTCAGCGCCAGAAATGGATGTGGGCAATCAGGAATTGACCGGCTTGTCCGGGTACAGGGTTTTCAGAATCAAAGATTCGCAGGGCAAACTCCAGATACAGGGTTCGCAGGCAGCTCTGGTCCAACTCGCCACAGAACTGGGCATTGACCTCGATAATCTGGGAGAAATATCCGACGATTTGAAGGATATTTTTGTTGAACTTGGAACCGTGCCAGCCGGCCAAACTTATTTTCTCGATACCGATGGACTCGAAGCTGGCGTACTTCACGTTTATGTGGTCATCGCCGTTGATCCAGAAGGCAACATCGGGCCTCCAGCACTTGCTTTAGTGACTATAAACGCACCGGGCGCGAACGTACCAGTGCCTGCTAACTTGCGCGCGACAAAAAATGAACAGGCGCGTATTGTCATATCCTGGAATCCCGTAAACGATCCCAACTTGCTGGGCTATCTGGTCTCGCGGTCACAATCGACACAAGGTCCCTTCACACCCGTAACAAGCGATACGCTCTTTACCACGGGACAGACGACCTATGTCGATTCGCTTGTCGCGACCGATCAAGTGTACTACTACAAAGTTCAAACCGTTGTACAAGACCCCAATCTCGGGCTATTGCGCAGTGATACTTCCACTTTTATCGACGGACAGGCACTTGCCGACCAGAGTGCTCCTGGCGCGCCCTCAGATCTCATCGTCAGCCTGGACGATGATAATTTCCAGCGGGTGATGCTGAACTGGACTGCACCTGTAACAGACAGAAATGGCAATGAACTGACTGGATTGGCCTCTTTTGAAATCTACCGGTCACGCGATAACAATACATCCTTCGCGCTCATCGCCACAGTATCGAGCGATCAGGTGAGTTTTGTAGATACTTCTGTCGAATTACTCACGACGTATTTCTATGCCGTCAGAGCATTGGATCAGGCCGGCAATGCCGGACCCCGGTCTCAGCCGATATCTGTGACCACCAGGGGATTTGCCATCCCGCGCAACGTGCGGGCAACTTCTGGTGTGCAGAAAATCACCTTGACCTGGACGGCAAACACCGAGCCTGAATTGACCGGATATGAAATATTGCGCTTTACAGATCCCACGCATGAAACACCTGACAAAACCTTCTCTTCTGTGTTGACGACCTATGTGGATACCCCCGTCACAGCAGATCAACCCTTTGTCTATCGGGTGCGTGCGGTTGGCACCGCCAATGTGAAGAGCGAATTGTCTCCCCCCGTCTCTGCCCAGGCCACGGAAGCTGCTCCAGTTCTGGCAGCACCGCGCAATGTGCAGGCAAGGGGTGGGATTGGTCACATTACCATCACCTGGGCGGCAAACACCGAGCCTGAACTGACCGGGTATCGCGTCATGCGCTATACAGACCCGGCACAGACAGTGGCCGAAGCGACCTTCGCGACAGTGCAGACGACTTATGTCGATTCTCCGCTGGTATCGGGACAGACCTATGTCTATCGCGTACAGGCGGTTGGTACCAATAACGAAAAAAGCGAACAATCGCTCTATGCCTCCGCAACCGTCTCAGCCGATCAGAGCCCTCCCGGCGCGCCCTCGGATCTCATCGCCAGCCTGGACGATGATAATTTCCAGCGCGTGCTCATCAGCTGGACGGCTCCCACAAGAGACAGCAATGGCAATGAACTGACCGGATTGACCTCCTTTGAAATCTACCGGTCGCGCGAGAACAATACATCCTTTGCGCTGATCGCCGCAGTATCGAGCAATCAAATGAGTTATGAGGACACATCTGTCGAGTTATTGACGCGATACTTTTATGCAGTCAGAGCATTGGATCAGGCCGGCAATGCCGGACCCCGGTCTCAGCCAGTATCTGTGACCACCAAAGGATTTGCCATCCCGCGCAACGTGCAGGCGACTGGTGGTGAGCTGAAAATTACCTTGACCTGGGCGGCAAACACCGAGCCGGAATTGACTGGATATGAGATCTTGCGCTTTACAGATCCCACAGATGAAACACCTGACAGGATCTTCTCTTCTGTGTTGACGACCTATGTGGACACCCCTGTCACAGCCGGACAGACCTTTGTGTATCGGGTGAGGGCAGTTGGTCCCTCAAATTTGAAGAGCGATCTATCTGCCTTTGTCTCTGCGCAGGCCATTGAGCCGCCTCCGGTTCTGGCAGCACCGCGCAATGTGCGAGCCATTGGTGGTGAGTTGAAAATCACCTTGACCTGGACGGCAAACACCGAGCCGGAATTGACTGGATATGAGATCTTGCGCTTTATAGATCCCACAGATGAAACACCTGACAGGATCTTCTCTTCTGTGTTGACGACCTATGTGGACACCCCTGTCACAGCCGGACAGCCTTTTGTCTATCGGGTGCGGGCAGTTGGTGCCGCCAATGAGAAGAGCGAACTATCGGTCTTTGTCTCTGCACAGGCCACCGAGCCGCCTCCGGTTCTGGCAGCACCGCGCAATGTACGCGCGACTGCTGGAATTGAGTATATCGCCATCACCTGGGCGGCAAACACCGAGCCGGAACTGATTGGGTATCGCGTCATGCGCTATACAGACCCGGCACAGACAGTGGCCGAAGCGACCTTTATGACCGTGCATACGACTTATGTCGATTCGCCGCTGGTAGCGGATCAGACCTATATATATCGCGTGCAAGCGGTTGGTGTAAATAACACAGAAAGCGAATCATCGCTATTTGCCTCTGCAGAGGTACTGCCTGATAATAGCCCACCTGCTACCCCCGACAACTTTATCGCTGCTTTGGAAAGTAGTGGCGCAGCGATTGAATTGAGTTGGGACGCCCCCATGAGGGATGCAGATGGCGGCGACCTGACTGGACTTGCCAGCTTTGTGATCTATCGCACGGACCCATTGAGTAATAATGTGCTAACCGTGCTAACAATCGTAGATGCGTCACATCGCGAATATCGCGATATAGACCTGCTCAATCGCACGACTTACAGGTATCAGATCTCTGCCATTGACCACCAGGGCAATGAGAGTGAGCGTTCGCCCATCAGGACAGCGACCACAACTGATATAGTCCCCGTGCCTCCAACGGACCTGGTGGCTAATTACAATCCCGTTGTTCCCGAAATTAATCTGACCTGGACACCCCCTGATAAGTATGACCATTTCATCGTTCAACGGGCAGCAATCGCCGGCGCTGCTTCCGGTGCTGCTATTCGAAATTTAACAGACGGAGATTATACGACTTTGGAAACCGAGGATCCGATCACAACCACTTCTTATAGCGATAGAGATATTAAAAGTGGTTTCACCTATGTTTACCGGATCCGCACATCTCTTTCTGGACGGATCAGCGCTCCTTCAGAAACTGATTTTGATTTTTCCCCATAAAGAGCCAGCGAGAAAGGAAAAAATGGCGTCCTTCTCTTTTGAAGGACGCCATTTTTTTTATAAATAGAAGCCAACTGTCGCCTTTTATGCGTCAGATGTACGAGTTAAAAATTTTCATGATCTCTTTAACTGATTCTTTATCAACATGTTATAAATTTTGTCATCTCTGGCACAAAATGTGCATGATGTCTCTTGTAAAACTTACACATTGGAGGTTTTATGGGAGACATACTGATTGTCGATGGAAACCCGCAACGCGCAATGCAATTGGCGCAACTGGCAGAAGAACTGGGCACAAACGCGCGCATAGCGGGTTCTTTTTATCACTGCTTGAAACGTATAGAAGAAAAAATCCCCGACCTCGCCCTTGTCGCTGAAACCCTCCCCGACGGACGGGGATTAAAGCTACTTCCCGTATTTGATAATCTATGCCCCGTCGTGATTGTGGGTGAATATATGGCATCTGACAGAATACTCGAAGCTTTGTCGTTGGGCGCACGCGATTTTCTCGTACATCCCATTGATCGGCAGACCCTGGATATTCTGATCTCTCAATTGCAGGTTGAGGGTAAAATCGCGCTGCACTATCTGTCTCAAAACCCCAGAAATGAGTCCCCCACGGGGATGGTGATTGGATCGTGTCCAGACATGTTACTCGCACTCAAGCACGCGGGCCTATCAGCGCGAACATCGGCTTCTGTCCTGATTTATGGAGAAAGTGGAACCGGAAAAGAGTTGATGGCACGAGAAATTCATCGGGCTTCTGGACGGTCGGGGACATTCGTAGCACTCAATTGTGCGGCAATAGCAGAAAGCATTGCCGAAAGTGAACTCTTCGGGCATGAGCGGGGCGCTTTTACCGGTGCCATAACCCGTCGGGCAGGGTGTTTTGAACAAGCCGATGGCGGCACGCTTTTTCTCGACGAAATTGGTGAGGCTTCGCCTGCATTTCAAGCCAAGCTGTTGCGGGTCTTAGACCGCGGTGAATTTGTCAGAGTTGGCGGGCAATCACCCATACAAACGCAGGTTCGGGTAATTGCGGCCACCAACCGCGACCTCAATTCCATGATCGAACAAGGCGAATTTCGCCCGGATTTGTTTTACAGGCTCAGTGCCGTGACCATATCCCTCCCCCCTCTGCGAGAGCGCAGCGAAGATATTCCACACATTGTTCAGGCAATGCTAACGCGATTGAAAGCCGATGTGGGCGTGGAGGTTCAAGGGGTTTCTGAAGCGGCGGTTGCATATCTGGCAGGATGTGAATGGCCGGGGAATTTAAGGGAATTGCATCACGCCATTTACCGCGCAGCCCTGGCCTGTCAAAAAGGGGTAATTCGCCCCGAGCATCTCGATGTGCTCAGCCACACACAGTCCGGCGCACCAGACAAAATTGAAACCTTGAATGAAATTGAGCAGGCGCATATTGAGCGGGTGATGCTCGTCACTGGTGGCAATCAGGGGCGAGCCTGTGAGTTGCTCGGAATATCCAGACCGACATTGAGACGAAAAATACGCCGATACGCATTTGAAAGAGCAAAAAATGGTCAGGTGTGTTAGACCTTGACTTGGAAAAGAGTGCGACTCATACTATGATGAATACTCAATCTTTTTCAGGAGGTATGTATGGGATTTCTCATTGATCTGGTCTGCACAAAAACGGACAAAGCGTATTCAAAAGATCAGCTCTGGAATCTGAGTCCAGAGGCAGAGGCGCCGTTATTTGCCCGATATGATCTCGATGCGGTTGCAAAAGCCATGCGCCGGGAAAAACTCGCAGAACGAGTACCGACAATGTGGCGTTATGCCGAAGTTTTGCCCGTCGAAAACGAGCAATTTCAGGTGAGTCTCGGCGAAGGGTTCACCCCCTTGTTGCAAGCAACATCACTGGGACGAAAAATCGGTGTACCAAAGCTGTACATCAAAGACGAAGGCTTAAATCCAACGGGATCATTTAAGGCGCGAGGCATGTCAGCGGCAATTTCAAGAGCAGCGGAATTGGGCGCTCAGGCCATTGCCATTCCCTCGGCCGGCAATGCAGGTGGCGCAACAGCTGCGTATGCTGCGCGAGCGGGCTTGCCAGCGCATATTTTTATGCCCAAAGATGTACCACAGGCCAATTACATCGAATGCAAGGTCCTGGGCGCACACGTCGAATTGATCGACGGTCTGATTTCCGATTGCGGAAAAATTGTGGCGTCGCGCAAAGAAGCCGAGGGCTGGTTTGATATCTCGACCCTGAAAGAGCCATACCGCGTAGAAGGCAAAAAAACAATGGGCTATGAATTGGCCGAACAATTTGATTGGGAATTGCCAGAAGTCATCATCTATCCAACCGGAGGAGGCACGGGACTAATAGGCATGTGGAAGGCATTTGACGAAATGGAACAAATGGGATGGATTGGCCCAGAACGCCCCCGTATGATTTCCGTACAAGCGGCGGGATGCGCGCCCATTGTTCGGGCTTATCGCGCAGGAGATGAACACGCGGAACCCTGGATCGATCCCGAAACAATCGCCGCAGGTCTGCGCGTCCCCGCTGCCGTAGGCGACTTTTTGATGCTCAAAGCCATTCGCGAAAGCGGTGGGTGCGCGCTCTCCGTCACAGATGAAGAACTGATGGCATCCGCATCAAAAATGGCTGTTGCCGTGGGATCATTTCCCGCACCCGAAGGCGCAGCCACCCTCTCCGCCCTCGAAAAACTCATCGCACAAAATCTGGTCAGCGACCGCGAGCGCGTCGTATTATTCAACACGGGGACGGGATTAAAATACATCGAACTATTTCAGTAAAACAGCATCTGCAGCCGCGTACCCGCTTCTGACAGCACCTTCAATAGTCGGCGGCAATCCAGTATCTGTCCAATCGCCCGCGAGAAACAAACGGGGATGTGGCGTCCGGGTTTTGGGCACTGAATAAGAAAGTGGCAACGCACAAGTCGCCGCGTGTTCGCATATCACTCTGGCTTGTAATACCTCGGCACGCCTACTTTCGGGAAAGACCTGATGAAGTTCTCTACAAGATAGGTCAATAAGGTCTTCATTTGACATGTGTAAAAGATGATGCGCCGCAGATGCAACCATGGTGAGAAAGCCCTCAGAAGCGCGGTCATAGTCGCCATAGAGCACGGGCTTGTTAAAAACCCATTCCATTGTCGTACCGAGCAACCCGCACATGGGTTCACGCATAATGGGCCGATCAAACCACAAGTTGACGGAAAAAATCGGCGATGGCTCGTATTGACAAAGCGTGTGATGGAGTTCGGCAAAAGTCGTCGCACAAATCATCTTGGCGAGTTGCAGCGGAGGAACCGCCGCAATACACATATCTGTGTCTATCACATCTCCTGATCGGATATGGATGCGAACGCCCGAAGGGGCAGGCACAATAGACGTCACAGCTTTTCCACACAGCACCTCACCATCCCGTTTTGAGATATATTCCCGTGCGCGATTCTCAAACAAACCGCTCAGGCCCGTCCGCGCATATCCCAAACGCGCACCATCCGGTTCACCCCAAAAAGCTTCTCGCAGCACGGCTTGAAGATATCGCGCACTGGCATTTTGCGGTCGCTGGTTGAGAGCCGCAATACAAAGCGGATCCCAGAAAGCCCTCCGCATGCGCGATTTCTGACCACAATGGTCGAGCCATGCATCCACCGTAAGACCGGTATCGAGATCTTTGGTCAACTCCGCTTTAATTTTTCTCAATGGCGGAATATCTGTCCAGTGAACCGCGCCAAATCGCAAAAAGCCAGACAGCAAATTTATCGGCGTGGGCAAAAAGGCTGGAAATCTCAATGTGTACGCGCCATCATCGGCGTGGCGAAAGTCTATTCTGAACTGAGGTTGAAACACCACATCGTCGCGTGCACCAATCCGCTCGAGAAAATCGAGCGTCTCCCGATAGCACTTCATCAACAGATGCTGCCCATTATCAACCGTATCGCCCGTAACGGGATCTGTAAATGAAAAGGTACGCCCCCCCAATTGCTGCCGCCGCTCCAAAAGCGTAACGGAATATCCCGCATCGCAAAGGCGGACAGCTGCTGCAAGACCAGCAAATCCTCCCCCGATTATGGTCACGCGTTTCACAATCACCCCCAGGCGAAACGACTGCCCAGCCAATAGCGCAGCGCAATGCCCAGCTTGTGCAAATCGTTGAGGCGAATAGACGCACCAAAAACATCGTAATTGGCACGCTGGATCTTCACGAGCAACTGGGCATAAATTTTGCCCATAATCTGCGCCGAAAACATGGCAGCCCGGTCCTCGGCGGGAAGCAATTCTTCGGCTGTTTGATAAAAGGTCCACGCGCGTTGCGCTTGAAACCGCATCAGATCGATAAACGCGGCATTATAATCTCCCCGGGCAAGAGCCTCTTCCGGATATCCAAACCGCGCCATCTCTTCCTGCGGAAGATAAATGCGGTCCTGTTGCCAATCCGTATGCACATCTCGCAATATATTCGTCAGTTGAAGCGCGAGACCCAGATTGACGGCGTATTCGCGGGTCTGCGGATTGCGATACCCAAAAATTTCAATACAAATTAACCCCACAACCGATGCGACCCGATAGCAGTATTCGCGCAACTCATCAAACGTCGCATACCGATTCTTAGTCAAATCCATCTCAACACCCTCAATAAGCGCCAGAAAATGCGCTTTGGGAATGGGAAAATCCCGCAAAACGCCCTGCAGATTCTGCGCGATTGGATGTGTAGCACTACCTTTATAGCAAGCGTGGAGTTGCTCACGCCATGCATCGAGGCGGCACCGCGCCTCTTCTGGCGAAGCCGCATCATCCACAATATCATCGGTATGCCGGCTAAACGCATAAGCTGAAAAAATGGCCTCGCGTTTTTTCCGCGGCAAAAAAACAAAGGCGTAAAAAAAATTCGTTCGAGCGCCTCGCACGATTTTGGCAATGTGTTTTTTAAGGTTCACGATTGGACGCCTCGAAAAAAAAGCGTTTTCAACAAAAGCGCGGGCAAATCGCGTTTTGTAATGGTGGGGCGTCGATGAAAAACATCGCAATCATTATCGCGGATCTTCTTTAGAATATGCATGCCTCCCAAACAGGTCAACCGCAGTTCAAAACGCAATCGTCCCTTCACCATATCCAGCAGCGGATAACCCTCTGCAAAAAGAGCCTGTGTACGATTGATAAGATGATCCAGAAGCTCGCAAAATTCCGGCGTAACGCGCTGATCGCGCAGATCTGAAATCCCCACGCCAAACCGTTTGAGATCCTCCTGCGGGAGATACATGCGCCCGCGCGAAAAATCAATCGCAATATCCTGCCAGAAATTGGCGAGTTGCAACGCGCTACATATCGCGTCAGAATGCCGCGCATATCGCTCGCCGCGATACCCAAACAGATGGAGAATAAGCCGCCCCACGGGATTGGCGGAAAAGGTGCAATACGCCAGCAAATCCCGATAAGTCTGATGGCGATTGGTCGTCACATCCATGCGAAACGCCGTAAGCAAATCCCTGAGCAACTGCACGGGCAGGTCATGCACGCGAATCGTTTCTGCAAGCGCTGTAAATATCGGACCCGTGGGATCTGAAAGACACGCATCGAGCCGCGCTTCCCACTCAGCCAGATGATCGAGCCGCTCCTGCGCCGTCAAACCCGGCTCATCGGCAAAATCATCCGCTGTGCGCGCAAACGCATAGATACTATACACATGGGGCCGCACCCGTTTTGGAATGAGCACCGAGCCAACCGGAAAATTCTCATAATGCGCGCGGGTCAGTGCCTCGCAATGGGCATAAGCCTCTGCAATCGCAATCCCGTGGGTTTTGTGTGCAATCTGTGACATAAGATGAAGATACGACAGGGGGGTGGGAAAATCAATATCGGGATCAGGATGGACAGGATGAAAGACAAATCCGCAGATAGACGCAGATGGACGCAGATGAAGAGGCAAAGCAAACACCGTCAGACGCGGTGTACAACTGGTCGATTTCCAGACCAGTTCACCAGAGCCTGCACTGTAGTGATTCTATCCAGTGATGGACAGGATACACCGCAGTAAGGAAATACATCATGAGAAAAGCACTATAAAAGAGAACGCCCCAGCATCGTTGTGCCGGGGCGTTTTTGAGTGTCGGGTAAATTTATTCTGGCCCCACGCTATTCGCGGTAGGAATGCTGTTCGCGGTAGGAATTTGGTACACGGTCATCGTCTATGTACTCGAAACCTACGCTGGCACGTCCAGATTGGTGTTCCCACCAAGCTCCAGTTCTTTCAGGTTTTTCAGTTGTCTCAACGATGAAGGGATCGAACCCGATAACTGGTTATTCCCAAGCTGTAGTCTTTCCAGATTTGTCATCTTGCTTAACTCGACTGGAATCGGTCCCGATAGTTCGTTGTCGGAAAGCTCCAGATGTTCCAAGTTTGTCAGTTGTCCTAACTCAACAGGAATCTGCCCCGATAAATCGTTGTAGGAAAGCCATAGTTTTTTCAGGTTCGTCAGTTGTCCTAATTCTGAAGGTAGCGAGCCCGATAACCGATTCCTATGAAGCCTCAGCCCGGTCACTCGTCCGGTATCATTGGTCTCTACACCATACCACTCGCTGAGAGGTTTGTCGGTCTTCCAGTTCGTATTGTTGCGCCAATTCGCCCCATCGGTCGCATCATACAGTGCGATCAGTATCGCCCGTTCATCCTTTTCAATGCGCATCAATACATATCCTCCTTTTACTTCACTCACCTTACGAAAGCAATCACAAATAACCACCGCACAGACCAGAGCACTATAGTGAAGTAATTCAGTGCTACGCTTGTGCGGTGGTTGCTTTTGGTGAACATTCATCCAAATGACTGCGTTGTGCTGCGATGCACTACTTATCACAATGATCCGTCGTATGGACTACATTCCCGACCTCACATAGCCCCATTAGCTATGAGAAATTGCATTACTTCTGTGTCGCCTCTTCTCATAGCCCATTGAAGTGGTGTATCGCCTCCAATATCTCTCGCATTGACATTTGCGCCATTGGCGGTTAGAAATTCGACCGCTTTCAGGCGGCCTTTGCTTACAGCCTCGTGTAGCGGCGTGCTGACCTCCTTTGCATTGACATCTGCGCCGTTGGCAAGCAATATCTGCAAAGCCCTTGTATAGCCCAAATAAGCAGCCCTGTGAAGTGGGGTTTCTCCGTCCGCATCTGTTGCATTGACATCTGCGCCATTCGCAAGCAGAAATCTGACCACTTCTATGTGGTCCCAATATATCGCTTTGTGCAGCGGGGTTTCCCCGTCTGCATCTGCTGCATTGACATCTGCCCCTTTGGCAAATAACATTTTGACAACTTTACCTTTGCCCCAATAGGCAGCCCTGTGAAGCGGCGTATTGCCTTTATTATCCTTCGCATTCACATCCGCGCCATTGGCAAGCAACACCTTGAAGACTTCCGGATTGCCCCAATAGGCTGCTCCGTGCAGCGGTGTATTGCCTTCATTATCCCGCGCATTCACATCCGCTTTTTTCACAAGCAAAAACGTGATCGTTTCCGGATTGCCCCAATAGGCAGCCTCGTGCAGCGGTGTATTGCCGACATAATTTTTTCCATTGACACCTGCGCCATTATCAAACAAAAACTTGACTGTTTGCATATCTCCTTTTTTTGCAGCGATGTGCAACGGCGTGTTGCCAACAGAATTTCTCCCATTGACATCTGCCCCATGCACAAGCAAAATCCCGGCCGTTTCTGTATCTCCTTTCCCGACAGCCTCGTGCAGTGGCGTATCGCCTTTATCATCCCGTGCATGAATATACGCCTTCGCGGCAAGCAGACACCCAACCGTTTCCAAATCGCGTCTATCAACAGCCTCGTGCAGTGGCGTTCTGTCGAACTTATCCTTCGTATTGACCTCCTCGCCATTTGCAAGCAACTCCTTGAACCTTTTTGTATCTCCTTTCCTGACAGCCTCGTGCAGTGGCGTTCTGCCGAATTTATCTGTGTTGTAGCGTTTGTTTCTTCGCGTTGGTACAAAATTAGAAAGCGTCTTCTTCATAGACATTTGCTCCTTTGATACAATTTGATCGTGCAGGCACACCACAACGCAATCATTCAGTGAATCGTTCTGGACAAACCCCTGCATATTCAATTGTCAAAGAACAAACACATAGGCACACTACGCCCCACCATCATCCAGTGGATGCCTGTGCATTGTCTTGAAGACGCTTTCTATTTTATCTTTTTCATCCTGACCATATCCTCATATACCCGAAACTGTTCGGAATTTCCCCTTGCTTTTCTCGTTGTGAAACTATACATTATGAAACAGAGCGGGTTGCGGTTTGCAGCACCGTTCCCATCTCTGTATGTTGCGGCAGAAGGCCACAGGCTGCCAAACAGAGCGGCCTTCTGCCCAGCCCGCAGGCGCATCCCATGCCTGCGTTTTTTGTACCACATTCGTTTCCATATAGCGTTCTTCTCTATTTACAGCTTGAGATCAGACAAAAAACCGCGTGCCCTGTGACACGCGGTTAATTTTTGCAAAAAACAAAATGACCGGGTGCCATCATCTGTGACATCCGGTTAATTTATAAAGCCGGCCAAATGCCACAGGCTGTCTAACTCTCTCTATAGCCCAGATTGAGCTCGGCCCTTTCGGATACCGAAACCATAACATTTAACCGGCTGGAACACAAAATATATCCCAGCCTCCACCAGTTCGGACTATAAAATTAAGTTAGACGCGCTTATAATACAAGATTAGGCAACCCGTTGCAAGAAAAAAATTGTTCAATCAATACAATTTGACATTTAGAAGCTGTCACATGCCCCATACGTCAATCTCTACCCCGCTGGTAGATGTCCGGCGAAAGTGGAAGATCTTGTCCTCCCAACGCTTACCTTCACGGCGGTCAAAAATCACCAGATGCCCCGCCTCTGCATCGCAGCGATCCATGTACTCCGCCGTCTGTTCTAAACCCTCGGCAATGGTCTGCTCCAGGCTCTTGTGGAGTAATTTACATTCAATCACGATTTTGCGCGTCTGATCACCCTGCGGCCAAACGATCAGCAGATCGGTGCGCCCACGCCCCAAACCATACTCCCGTTCAATGCGCCCGCCACTGTTCACAATGCGCTGCAAAAACGCCTGCAACAGCAACTGCGGACCCGCCTCCTGATATTGGAACCGCGTCACCCAGTGCTCTGAGTGCTCGCGGAAAAAGGTCTGAAACTCGGCCATCAGCTTAATCACATCCAGGCTACCATCAGCAGTGACGTACCAGGCCGTATCCTCATTGAGTCCCACCTGGGCTGCGTAGGTCAATTCGCGGGGGACGATTTCCGCGTAGATCGGATTGGCAATGCGAAGTGGGTCGTTTGGGGCGATCAAACCCAGGTCGCGGACATACTCGAGATCGCGAGTGGAAAAGTCGCTGTTCTCTCCACCACTCAAGAGCGGTTCAATCACGCGCTGTACGCGTTCTTCCTGCAACTTATCGGCCAACTGATCCAGATGCGTCTCTCTACGCAGAATGAGTTGCTCTTGCGCTTCGAGAATATCGTCTGCGGTAATCGGCCGATGCCGGTCTGCTGTGTCCCCGTCGTGGAAACATGTCTCATCTGCCAGCGCGTTCACCAGATAGGGTTGCCCTTGCGTCTGCGTCCAGATCGTCTCCAGCGCGGCGGCGGTAAACACCTGTCCCGTCTCCTCTGTATGCTGATTGAGCAGGGCAATCACCTCGTCCCGCGAGAAATCGCCCAGACGCAGAGATCGCGCTCTGATATTGAACGCACTTCCACCGGCAATAAGCGCGTTCTCTGCGGTTGATTGGATGCGATAATCGCGCACATCTCGCACCCCACACAGCACCACACTCTGCGGAAAGCCTGTCGGACGGCGGACATAGCCAGCCCGCAACTGCCGCAGCACGGACAGCAGCGAGTCGCCAATGAGCGCGTCAATCTCGTCAATGAGCAGCACCAATGGCTTTGGGGCCGACTCGGTCCAGCGCGTCAACGCTTCACGCAGGGCACCGTGGGGTCCGTACTTTGTCAGGATATCGGGCCAAATATCGTCCAGAAATTCGTCGCCCAGTGTCGAACGCGCCCAGGAGGCCAATTCGCCCAGAATGGTGCGCATCACCTGTTCCACGTCTTCGCGTGCGGCCTGCCCACCTTCGATATTAACGTACACACAACGGTAGGTGTCTTCGGCATTGAGCAAGTCGCGCAGAGCCAACAATGCCGAAGTCTTGCCCGTCTGCCGGGGCGCGTGCAAGACAAAGTAGCGTTTGTCGCGTATAAACCGGCGCACATCGGCGAGGTTCAGCCGTTCCAGAGGCGGGATGCAGTAATGGTCTGCTGCCACCACCGGACCGGTCGTATTGAAGAAGCGCATGGGATCACATCCTCTCTATTCGTCAGGCGTGACTTTAAGATAGTAGCCTATTTCTATGGGCCTGTCAACACTGGCAACACATATCGCTACATCCATTGCCCTGTTGAATCTGTTGTCCAAACAATAGCTCTACTTTAGGTGCAACATCACAAAAAGAAAACGCCTCAGCATCGTTGTGCCGGGGCGTTTTTGTGTGTCTGGTAAACCAATTTCCAAATAGTGTCTGCTTCAAATCGGACAGCGCAAGTTATGATGATACCTCGCCGTAACTGTTGACAAAGATCAGAAAGTCGCTAACCCCAATGATGCCATTGCCATCCAGATCAAAGTCTGTGCTTGTTGTTGGCGTCCCACCGCCGCCAGAGGGTGGCACTTGTTGACCATAGCGGCTGGCAAACATTAAAAAATCAGAAAAATTGATCACGCCATTGGCATCCAGATCATACTGTGCCTGGTATCTTCCATCCCCTGACATCATCTTTCACTCAATCTTTTAACGCAACAGAAGAGGTCGATAAACCTTTTTGCCATCTGAGATTAAATTTCCTCCGGGACTCCACGCCAAATCGGTGACTGTACCACCTGTTCGAATCTGTTTTTCTCGTAGCCAACCATCTGTTCGCCAGAAGGTTATGATACCCTCTGCATCTCCAGCAGCGATATACCGCCCATCTGGTCTAAAGGCAATAGCAAGGACATTGCCTGCACTCAGCCGTCGAACCCTCGTACCACTGCTCACATCCCAAATAATCACACTGGTATTACTTCCGTCGTATCCATCGGTAGCGAGATACCTGCCATTTGGACTGAATGCGACAGCAAGGACATTGCCCCCAGGTACCATATACTGACTATTCACATCGTCTGTCCACCAACTTCTCACTTCCCAGAGGATCGCATTGCCATCATCATCACCTGTTGCGAGATATCGCCCATCAGGACTAAACGCGACATCATAGACCTCAGAGGCGTCTCGGTCTCCCCACCCCCTCCTTCTGCTGCCACTATTCAGGTCCCAGATCCACGCCCAGCGAAGATTCACGCCTATTGCGATATAATTCCCATTGGTGGGGCTAAACGCGACTGAGTTAACCCAGTCTGCATCACTACGCGACGCACCACCAACCCCCGTGCGTTGAATCTCTGTACCACTGATCACGTCTAACAGGACCACATGAGGTTCACTACTGCCGAATCCATCGGCTGCGAGATACCGCCCATCCGGACTGAACGCAACTGATTGGACTTTACCTCCAAGACTCTTCCACCAGAGATTCGTGCCACTGCTCACCTCCCAAAGACCCATATCGCCTTCGTCATCGCCTGTTGCGATATATCTTCCATTGGGACTAAAAGCAACTGAAAGACTGCGACTATAAAGAGAATAGACCTCCTGGCTACCAAGTGCAAGAGTCCCCGTCTTTAAGGGATACTCAAAGAAGTTGAAATCCCAAGATACGGCGGCAAAATTTTCACCCAACCCAATTTTGTCGAAAATTGCAGCTTGTACACCAGCGTACCCATCTACACCCGCATGTAACGACCAATTAATCCGGCTCTGTGCTCGATTCGTCACCGCAGTAAAATCCAGGTAAGGTTTCACACCAAAATAAGGTCCGGCTACAGCATACAAATTAAAATCTACTTGACCACGTATATAGCCGCGAATGGTCGCGGCACCTTGTAGTTCTACAGTAGAATCCAGCACTTTATAGGTCGCTTCGGAACCACCCGTCAAATTCTGCCACGAGCCATCTTTGTATATCGTCCCAACCTCAACAGGCTTTGTCATTGTTATACCCGAAATGATCCGCCCGTCAAATTCAGCACTGAAATCCGCCCCCACGCCAAATTCCATCCTTACCTCAACCACAACGGGAATTCCACCCACTGCAAAGAAGGTGTAATTGGTCACTTGCGCCACGGGTTGGTCTGCATTCAGAGTAAAAGCGCGAAATGCCTCCAGAGACATTTCTAATGTGACAACGAGATCGCCGTTTACTCCCACCTTTAGAGAATCTAACTTAGAACCTTCAATATTCATCTTAAACTCATACTCCGGCGAGAACGAAATATCGCAATTGGTCACACGTAGCCTTGCAGAAGCATCGTCATACAAAGTAATCGGGTCCTGTATTGTTGAATTTGCCAACGCGGGCTTTGTCGCTGGAAAACGAAAGGTCCGACTTATCGAAGCATCTTCAATCACCTCCGTCAAGGCGGCATCTCTGGTCATCACAACGACTTCACCGGCATCTTGTCGGCTCACGCTAACTACTTTCTTTAAAAAATAAGGCTCCACCGTATTGACCATGACATCACCGACTTTCACACGCGGTGCTGTTCCTTGTACCGAAAAGGTTATCTGATCGCCCGCTGTGGTCTGATACATCAAAGGCCCGTCCGGAACGCCCACCAGGACCGCAGCATCAGAGATAGAGACCACTTCCACTTTTACCGTATCGGGCCTGCTGGCATTCTGCCTGTCATGCACCACCAGTTGAAACAGGTAAGTGCCCGGCCTTTGTGCGCGGAAGGCCGGTTGGGCAACGGTCATCTGGGAAAGAGCGACGGATTCACCTCCAACTTGACGCCATTCGTAGGTCAATGTTTCGCCTTCTGGGTCGCTACTATTGGTCCCGTCCAATGTCACCGTTTCACGTTTATCGACGCTTTGGTCTTCGCCTGCCTGAGCTATGGGCAATTGATTTTGTCGTGCTGTTTGCCCAAAGAAATCGACAAAGATGAGGAAGTCAGAAATCCCCACCACGCCATTGTTATCCAGATCGTACTTTGCATCATACGTCCCATCGCCGTGGCTTGACCCGAAATGATCGACAAATAGCAAAAAATCGGGAATACCAACTATCCCATTGCCGTCAAAGTCAGCATCCGCTGCAGTTTGAGCAACCACAGGGCACACCAAACCCACCAGCATCACCGCAACAACAAATAACCGATACAAAATAATTTCCTCCCAAATTGGAAAACGCCCTGACCTTACCCGTCGCTGGGTATTTCCTGGCAATACCAAAACAACGCCTATAAACGCCCACACAGAAAATATCGGTCAACGTCCCGGCATAAGGTGTTGTGGCACAGCGTCATTATCCTGGTCTGAAGCAAGCGTTGAACCATCAGGAGAAAACGCAACAGAGACAAGATCAGACCTATGCCCTTGAAGGGAAGCGATAGAATCATTTCCATAACAGGAGGCAGTTGAAAATGGATGCGCCAAGTTTAGCAAAAACGCCAAAATAAAAATAATTTTGAGTCCGAAACGCAGGCAAATTTCCTCGAGAGTATGCCCCGGCCTGGTTGTGCCGGGGCGTTTTTTTTAGTAAATTCATCAGGACTTACGCAACACCTCTACATCTTGTGATTTATTTGAAATAAGATATACAAGATGTTGTGGCAAAATGGCGTAATTTTCGGTAAACTGCGTAAGTCCTATTCATCCTATTTGCGGCGTGGTGAAAAGACTAACCTGTTAGAGTCTTTCCAAAGTTTTCAACGAAGACGAGAAAGTCAGCAAAGTCTACATCACCATCATTGTCGAGATCACCAACCAGGCCACTATTGCTGTTTTCTTCTGTGTCCCCTATTGTTGTGGGTTCAGCTTTCCGCATTAGGATTATATACAGAGTTCCTTTGATGTAACCCGAACGCGCACTGGCACCCACGCCCACAACTTGCCAGCCGTATAACCCCAATTGATTGAGCTTTTGCTGCTCACGTTCTTCATTAATACTTGTACCAATCTCTAATATTTTGTACTCATAAACTGGGCGTGTTGTTTGTTGCGATTGTGCCTTGCTCGAATTGGAGATCAAAAACACGACCAAGAGCCCAATAATCACGATACCAAAAATTTTAAAACACGAACACTTGCCCTTGATGCTGGCATGCATGCTACACCTCCCTTTCAATGGTTTGGTTTGGTATTTCCCGCCTCTGAAAAAGGCGAGGCATCGTCAAATTGGGGGTTGATAACCATCTTGCCGTCAAGCGTTATATACCCCTGACCCTGTGGGTTGGTCACCACCACAAGAAAACATCATCAAGCTCAACAACAAAATTCGAAACTTCATAGTCGTTCCTCCTAAAAGATTTATCCTGACAGATTTATAATCAATACTTCGGACAAAATTAAGCGGCGATATTGCCATAATTGAGAAGACATCCAATTTCAAAATTACTGCATAATTCATCAAACATCTTAACAACGACAGGTGTTTTACCGAATACTCCTCCCCTCAAAAGCAAATTCTCAATCTTGGATTTGCGAGTACATATCAGATACCTGCTCCGTGTCCAGACCAATAGCGGACAGGCGTGATAAGTTTTAAGCCATCTTTACTCTCCTTTCTTGTTACATCCATCAAACGGGAAAATGCAACTTGATTTTGTGGTTGTGGAACGTTGCATTTCGACACAGAGCGGGTTGCGGTTTGCAAGACCGTTTCCCTCTCTGTATGTTGGCGGCAGAAGGCCACAGGCGCCAACCCGAGCGGCCTTCTTGCAGAATTTCCTCACATTGATCGGGCAAATCGCCCTGTGGTCATCAAAACTGTACCCAAAACTGTACCGTAACTCCTCTGCCCTGAAGAGCTGGGATATGCGTATTGATTGATGCGGCACTTAGAGGATTATTCCTCACATCAACCTCGTCTCCACTGCCCAATCCCGTATTTGCCACCAATGGTGAAAGATCAGAGATCCTATTGCCGGAAAGCCTCAGGCTTGTCAAATTTGTCAAACCTGACAGCGCAGATATGTCCGAGATGGTATTGCTCTGATAGAAAACTCTCGACCCGTTACATCCACTGCGGTAGTAAACTCTGCCCGTGCTAAAAAACCAGAAGATGGCAAGGTGACAAGCGTAGCAGGACCGAGGAAGTCTGTACCAATCGTTTCTCTTGGCAACGCAAACGGAAACGCACTGTTTTCCGCTCTGACATAAGTCAAAACAGACGTATCAAAGTCAAATTCAATTGCTACACCAACCAGTGGCGTAGTCGCACCTTTTGCAAAAACTTCAACCGCAATTTTTGTACCTTGTCCAGACACTGTGGCTGAAGTGACGCCATCATCTATCTGATTGCCTGGCCCCCCATCGGCAATCAGATCAAGTGACAGAACAGCATTGGCATTGGAGCCAGCAGAGGCCTGATCCACAAAGACCAGCAATGCAAGGGATATGACCAAAGCGAATACCTGACAAACTTTTCTCATTTTCATCCTCCTCATTGCATCCATCAATCAAAAAAATGCAACTTGATTTTGTGATTGTGGAACGTTACATTGTGAACGGATCGGGTTGCGGTTTGCAAGACCGTTTCCCTCTCTGTATGTTGGCGGCAGAAGGCCACAGGTGCCAACCCGAGCGGCCTTCTGCCCTGCCTGCGATTTTTTTACACTACCCCTCCCTTCTTTCAGAATTTCCCAACAGTGTTCGGTCAAATCGCCCTGCTCTACTTATGACCCTTTCTCAATTTGTTGCCCTGGGATTAAGCAAAAAAATACCGGGTGCCATTACCACCTATGACACCCGGTTAATATTATGCCGGTCAAATGCCACAGGCTGTGTGACTCACTCTATAGCCCAGATTGAGCTCGGCCCTTTCGGAGACCGAAACCATAGCATTTAACCGGCTGGAGATTGCACATATTGTACCCGGCTCCCTCCAGCCGGCACTATAGAATGATTCACACGCCCTTATAGTACAACATCAAAAATTCCTTCGCAACAAAAAAATCGCTCATAAGACGACCTGCAGGTGCTGTCTGGTATAGCGCGTGTCGGCCAGGGGAGCATGTCGCTCGCCTGATTGCACCGCCAAATAGGACACATTCACAAGCATCTGGTTTCAAAAAAAAGTAACTATTCAGGACATTGTTGGAAACCCGTGTTGCTAACCACCTGTGTGGCAATAAAAGGCAAATGAATAAAAACAATTTGACATTTAGAAATTATCACATGCCCCATACGTCAATCTCTACCCCGCTGATAGACCTCCGGCGAAAGTGGAAGATCTTGTCCTCCCAACGCCTGCCTTCACGACGGTCAAAAATCACCAGATGCCCTGCCTCTGCATCGCAACGATCCATGTACTCCGCTGTCTGTTCCAGACCCTCGGCAATGGTCTGCTCCAGGCTCTTGTGGAGTAATTTACATTCAATCACGATTTTGCGCGTCTGATCACCCTGCGGCCAGACGATCAGCAGATCGGTGCGTCCACGCCCCAAACCATACTCCCGTTCAATGCGCCCGCCACTGTTCACAATGCGCTGCAAAAACGCCTGCAACAGCAACTGCGGACCCGCCTCCTGATATTGGAACCGCGTCACCCAGTGCTCTGAGTGCTCGCGGAAAAAGGTCTGAAACTCGGCCATCAGCTTAATCACATCCAGGCTACCATCAGCAGTGACGTACCAGGCCGTATCCTCATTGAGTCCCACCTGGGCTGCGTAGGTCAATTCGCGGGGGACGATTTCCGCGTAGATCGGATTGGCAATGCGAAGTGGGTCGTTTGGGGCGATCAAACCCAGGTCGCGGACATACTCGAGATCGCGAGTGGAAAAGTCGCTGTTCTCTCCACCACTCAAGAGCGGTTCAATCACGCGCTGTACGCGTTCTTCCTGCAACTTATCGGCCAACTGATCCAGATGCGTCTCTCTACGCAGAATGAGTTGCTCTTGCGCTTCGAGAATATCGTCTGCGGTAATCGGCCGATGCCGGTCTGCTGTGTCCCCGTCGTGGAAACATGTCTCATCTGCCAGCGCGTTCACCAGATAGGGTTGCCCTTGCGTCTGCGTCCAGATCGTCTCCAGCGCGGCGGCGGTGAACACCTGTCCCGTCTCCTCTGTATGCTGATTGAGCAGGGCAATCACCTCGTCCCGCGAGAAATCGCCCAGACGCAGAGATCGCGCTCTGATATTGAACGCACTGCCACCGGCGATAAGCGCGTTCTCTGCGGTTGATTGGATGCGGTAATCGCGCACATCGCGCACCCCGCACAGCACCACACTCTGCGGAAACCCCTCCGGGCGCAGGTCATAGCCAGCCCGCAACTGCCGCAGCACAGACAGCAGAGAATCGCCAATGAGCGCGTCTATCTCGTCAATGAGCAACACCAGAGGCTTTGGATCGGCTTTCGCCCAGCGCGTCAACGCCACACGCACTGCGGCGTGTGGACCAAACTCGGCGAGAATGCCGGACCAAATCTTGAGCAAAAATTCATCGTCAAGTGTCAGACTCGCCCGGACAGCCAACTCACCCAGAAAGGTACGCGTTGCCTGTTCCACATCTTCGTGTGCGGCCTGCCCGGCCTCGACATTAACATACACACAGCGGTAGGCATCCTCAGCATTAAGCAGATCGCGCAGAGCCAACAATGCCGAAGTCTTGCCCGTCTGCCGGGGCGCGTGCAAAACGAAATAGCGTTTGTCGCGGATGAGCCGGCGCACATCGGCGAGGTTCAGCCGTTCCAGAGGCGGGATGCAGTAATGGTCTGCTGCCACCACTGGACCTGTCGTATTGAAGAAGCGCATGGATCACACCCTCTCTATACGTCATGCGTGACTTGTAAGATAGTAGCCTATTTCTATGGGCCTGTCAACACTGGCAACACATATCGCTACATCTATTGCCCTGTTGAATCTGTTGATCAAACAATAGCTCTACTTTAGGTGCAACATCACAAAAAGAAAACGCCCCAGCATCGTTGTGCCGGGGCGTTTTTTGTGTGTCCGGTAAACCAATTTCCAAATAGTGTCTGCTTCAAATCGGACAGCGCAAGTTATGATGATACCTCGCCGTAACTGTTGACAAAGATCAGAAAGTCGCTAACCCCAATGATGCCATTGCCATCCAGATCGTACTTCGCGTCATACCCCGCATCGCCCTGACTTAATCCGTAATGTGCAAAAAACAGCAAATAGTCATCAATATTGACGCGACCATCGCCATTAAAGTCAGGCGTAGCCACTGCTTCGATAACAAAGGTAGAAGGCTGCTCAATTCCCGCAACTGTCACTCCAACAACAGTCGTCTCCAAAGAATTCCCAAGTGTCAAAACCGTCTGTGCTCGACCACTCGAAACGGACGATCATTCGGCAAGAAATAGATCATTCGCATGGTGCGGGGTTCGCCAACGTTCAGATTAAGTGCTTGCGTGGAATCGAGAGGTCACCTACTCAGCGCAAGTGATACACTTTCTCCCTCGAATGCTGAATACAGGACTTACCCATCGCACGGCCTTCGCTGTTGCTAAAACTTGCACTACTCATACACCTTACTATCCCGAGCATAAACCACATAGAATCTGTTGTTGACATACATGATACTGTTCGGATGTCTGTTGTCGCGATCCAGATCAAAATACAGGGCTATGATGGCTCGTCATTTGCCTCTCAATGCACCAATTTGATGCCCCATTCAACACATCGCGTTTCGACTTCATTGAGCGGTGCCATCGTCACGATCACGCCATCGACTGTTTTATCGGGGTGCAATGTCCGCATCAACGCCACTTTATCGGCAAAGCGATCCACATCTTCCAACTCGCAAACAGACTTCACCTCAAACACCAGTAAAGTGCTATTATCGACCAGAATATCGACTTCGTAGCGGCGCCCTGAAGGCCCGATCATACCATCCACATCTTCTATCGGCTGTCGCAAACGCACATTCTCAGATAAAACATCGTCCCGCCCAAGTACCAATCTCATTGTGCCAGCAACAACATCCTCCAGTTTTTTGCCAGACCGCGTTTGGAAACGACCCACGATCATCTCGACCCAATCTCTCAGATCGGAAAACCGCTGATCCATCTGGTCAAACCGTTCATCAACTTTCTCAAATCGCTCATTGACTTCTGACCGAAACGTTACCATTTCCGACTGAAATGTTTCCATTCCTGACCGAAATGTTTCCATTCCTGACCGAAATGTATCAAATTCGCCCCGAAAATCGCGCAATTCAGAAAGGACTGCTGCTACTTCTTCTTTTGTGGCAAAAGTCCGCATAAAAGCCGTATAGATTCGCCGTTCCATCTCTGGATGCCGTGCAAGCAAAGCTGGCAACTGCTTCTCAAGCGTCTCTAACAATTCTTCATCTGTCAACAGGGCCATCTCTCATTCCTCATTGGGGGTTTCCATAACGCAAGGCCAACAGGCCCAATGACCTTGATCAGATCAAAAGTAGCCTATTTCTATGGGCCTGTCAACACTGGCAACACATATCGCTACATCCATTGCCTTGTTGAATCTGTTGATCAAACAATAGCTCTACTTTAGGTGCAACATCACAAAAAGAAAACGCCTCAGCATCGTTGTGCCGGGGCGTTTTTGCGTGTCAGGTAAATTCATCTTGAATTCACGCTATTTGCATAAGCGCAAATCGCGCTCAGTTTCGGGTCATCCCCCCAATACTTATAAAAATTTTCTGAGCATCAGAAGCAGGTCAAAACGATTCGCTCGAAATGAACTTATAGAAACGCGCCTCCACTGCCTTCAAGCGCGACTTATAGACCGCTTTTTCGGTTGGACCGGTTGAATCAAATACCCGCACAAAAAACCGGCATTCTTTCGACTGGGAAAATTCGAACAACTGAGACGTTGCCCCAAGAAAGGCTTTTTCCGAAATATCCTGTGCCAAAATAACGTTTTGAACCGGCAGATTTCCCCGTTCCTCCGTGCGATGAGGCAGGTCTGTCTCCCGCACAACCAGTCCAGTGGGCGTCAGTTTTACGTCGTAGATATACTCAACCGTGCCATCGTCGCGCGTCCAGCAGGACGGAACTTCGGTCCCTTTACCCGCTGATATGAGTTTTCCATAGCTAATCAACGTGTCCTTTACAGCATCTGGATTTTCGCCAAATCCAACCGCTCTTGCACCTTCACGAATCTTTTCAACATATTGCTTCGCCTTCTCCAGTTCTCTTTCCACATCATCAACATCCTTATCGCCAAACGCCTTCTTAAACGCTACAAGACTATCCTGCCCGCTTCTCCATTCGCGTATCAAGTCCTCCCACGTCTTCCCATCAGGCGGTTTCGGAGGCACTTCACTGTGCTGTCCCCTTTTCAGGTCCTCTTGCACTTCCTTCAATTTTTCTCCCTGCACTGCCAACAACGCTGCAAAAGTGATCAGCAGTACGAAAATGATCAGAAGCGCGACCTCTGCCATCGTAAAGCCGAGAACAAGACCGCGCTGATAGGATTTGTTCTGCGTCTCAATGGTTGCCATCTTTGGAATCTTGTTCTTTTTCAGGTTTTACAGGTTGAAAAAAGTTGCGAATTTTGCGCATCCAATTCTGACTTGTTGGGTGCGCATCAGTGGTGTTGCATAAGCTTTGTTCGAGTGCAGCTACCGCGCTTTGCACCTTGTTCAATGTCTGAACCAGATCACCTCCCGCTGTGCCAATTTGCTCCGCACTTCTCTGCAACGGCTCAACGGACTGATTCAGCAATTTTTCAGGTAGATCATCCGATACCTCAATATTGCTGATCCGTTGTGACAGGTCCTGCATACTTTCCACAAAAGCATTTGTGCTCTCACGCATCTTGTTGCTATCTGTCTCAAAGCCTTCATTCGCGGCCTTAATAACGCCAGTGAATTTTTGCAAATCCCGCTCGAAATTCTGGGCGGCATTTTCGAACTGAGAGCTAAGACCACGCTCCATTTTATCCAGAAAAGCGGCAATAGCCCCCTGTAAATCGCGCTCAAATTTATCCGTTGGAATCCGGGTATTATTCAATCGATCTGCAAGTGTCTCTCCCGCAGTGCCTATCTGCTCGGCAACCGCTTCAATCTGCCAGCTCAATGGTTGCAAGATCTTTTCAAGGAGGTCTTCCGGCGCAGAGATTTTGTCGATTTTTGCGACAAGACCATTGAGGCTTTCTGCTATGGCCTCCGAACCTTCTTGCAACTTTTGTCGGCTCTCTCCCAGAGTGTTGGCTGCACTGTCAATGACAGATTTTGCCTCCTCGAATCCGCGTTGCAACTTCTGCTGGTTCTCATCGAAACGATTATCTGCTTCCTGTACGGTTGCAACAAACTTTGTTACCGCTGTATCGAGCTGGGACAGACTCTGTTGCAAATTTTCGTCAATTGCATTCTTTGTCTCATCGAGTCCCTGCCTCAAATTTTCCTGCATCTCCCGACTATATTGCAAAAAACTGCGGGTTGCATCACGTAGCCCCAAATTAAGCTCTCTTACCACATCCGCCAGTTCGACACGCGCGCGCTCCTCGATCTCTTCTGGATCTGTCTGATTCAGACCGAAATAGACTCGAAAAGCGACCCCCAATATGGTCGAAAAGATAGCGATCCCGAAGTTTGTGATAATTGGGGTGATGGATTCGATATCTTCTTGTTTTGGGGTAAACTCATAAAGCGAAACAGCCAGACTGACAAGCGTATATAAAAGCCCAAGATAGTAGAGATTGTCGCCAATTAAATTGAGGTAAGCGCGCAGTTTATAGTGCCATATTGCATAGCCCAACATGATCGCTACTGGACAAGCGGTCACGCCAAACTGATTCACACCCAGCAACTTAAGAATGATGATCCCGGCCGATCCCAATAAGAAACAAGCCAAAAAAATCTTCGGATTCAAAGATTCAGCGCGTCTATCCATCAATCGTTTATCCCCGAAGTTCTAAGCACACGGACGACTCGCCCCCCATGTTCTTTGAGCCAGGATTGGAAGAATTTCAAGAGAGATCCACCATCGCCCTGCTGCGATTGTCTTCGCTGAATAAGCCATATCTCGATATCGACATCCCGCAGATCGGGGTTCAGCCCTCGCGCTTCGGGAGTCCGCTGGAAACGGTTGAAATCCGGTAGCTCTCTGTAAAATGAAATCGCGTCGCTGTTTTGCAGAAGATCCGAAATAATGATAAGACGCCGCGGAATAGTATCGCGCCCGGCCGCCTGGAAGTGCGTTATAGAAACCGACTGCACGGATTCCATGATCGGCGACAATGGTGCTTCTTTTTCAGTAAGCAAATTTTTAAGTACTTTTTCCAATGGCTGTCGAAACTTCTGATTCCATTTTCGACGAATTATCGCTGCGGATTCGATTAAGGGATCGGCCTCGTCCGGGTCGCCGGGATTGCAAACCTGGATAAGCGGATCAAGGGTTTTTTCCCGGGTGGAATCCACTGCAAAAATACTGATCTCGTGATTTTCCTCACTCTCAATAAGGCAGTTCCAGATTTGATTGTTCAAATCAGCCCTAGTCGTGGCCCCGAATGAATCGGTGCGATCAAGCAGAATCGCCGTAATTGAAGATGGCCCCTCTGATCTGCAAAGGGTATCCGGATTGCGCACAACCGGGTCTGGGATGTTCAAAAAAATAAAAATCACAATTGTAAGCACGACCACCATTATCCCAACACCTGCTACGTACAATAGTGTATCTTGCCTCTTCTTTTTTTGCCGTCTCGTCATGATTGGTCTCTGGGCTATCCGATTTTGATGCGTTACCTATTTCCATTTATTGAAATAGGTCAAAAACAAAATCACTCACTAAAATTCGTTATAATCGGCATTCTGATTAGTTTTAGTTGGGAAAAAATCTCTTTTGATATCCCCACTGGAAGCATCGTAGTATTGTCTTAGAGATTTCAACCCTCTCTGATAGTTTTCTTCCGTCTCTTCCATGTACGTCTCAACAGTCGCCGCTGGCATGACCGGCAAATCTGCTGTTATTCTCGGCTTTGTCATTCTCCATTTTTTTCCAAATCGTTCTGGTTCCTGATTTCCTTCTCGCCATCTAATATTTGTAGCCTGGTAGCGTCTGAGTAAACCGTTTCCCAAGCTTTCTATATGGTCAATATGTCGCCGAAAAGATTCGATAAAATTCTCATAATCGTTCTCAATTTCTTTGAATCGCCTTTCATTTCGCATAATACGTTGCTTAATATCCTCCAGTTTTTTGACTTCTTGCTGGAATTTGTTATGCAATTTTTCTTGATGTTCCCTGTAGATTTCTTTGTATTCTTCTTCTGCTTTTATAACTGAGCGAGCATGCTTCCCATAACCTGGATATAGATCATCCCACATTATTCCATCAATAAAGCTAATAATCGCAAACAGGCATCCCATCCCAAAGAGTATCCATGATTGAAACTCTTTTAGACCAAACGGATTCTCAAGGAAATTAGCGACGGCACGCAGACCTCCTTCATCAAGCACGGTGCCCGTTGATTCCCGATAGTGCGCCACCATCAGATTGAAACCGACTGCAAATACTACAAATGCCACTGCACAAACAGCCCCAATAAATTTTTTACCCCGATTGACATGGACCAGATTGGTAACCAATCTGCCCAACATAAAGGCAAAGCCGAGATTGAGAATTGAGATGACCGTCGCCTCAATGTAAGCCCCGTAAAATCCCAACTCGTTTCCCTTTGCCAGAAAGGATGCATTTCCCACCGTCTCAATGAACCAGAGCACAAAGATGATACCTAAGATCAATACCTGTTGTGGCGTGGTGCGCGGATGTGGTTCTCGGTCAAGGTTATTTTCTTTTCGAAAATTCTCAAGATCCTTTTGTTTGTTATTGAGCTTTTTTTTCTCGCCATCTAATTCCAATTCAGCCGTATGGAATAAGTCATTGAATATTTTTTCCCCTTGATCGGGATCATTCACTCTTTTCATTTTGCCCAATTCTTCTTCAAAATTTAGCAGATTAAGACTATTTGCATAGTTCTCCCTCTTACCAGAATATGTAGCTTGTGCCCTGTCTCGAACGCCCTCAATATGTCCGATAATTTCCTGCTCTACAAAACTCCAACTGTGGCTGTCCAGCGCGGGCAATCCCTGATTTGCGTCGTCTCTGGCTCTCTCATCTATTCTTAGACTTCGCGAAGTATCATCTATACCAATTTGCTTAAATTCCCATACCGGTATCTTCTCCTCATTTTTTATACCGCTCGGCACAGCCTTTTTTGGGCCTGAAAATTTTGAACGGATTTTGTCAATAATAGACATAAAAATCTCCTTTAGATAATTCTACATACTGGCCTTTTGTTTGCCATTTCTGAAACCTCATTCTACTCAAGTCCGAATCAAGTACCAATTCAATTTTGCGCTGGTCCAAAAAATTCATGCGGCAAAACACGTCCCAGAGGTGAACTTTAGAAGATATATCTGCCCAAAGGCATTGTAAAATACCAACCTTTGACTCTCTTTTCTGCTCAGAAGGCGTATATTTTTTTCAAGAATAGGGATCTCACGGCCCCCTGGATTCAGGGCGTTCGCGGGAAGGTTTTTTCGGCTCTATCTCCCTCGGTTCACGCTGTTCTCTAGAAGGGCGCTGTTCTCGGTAGGGATGCTGTCTGCGATAGGTATCTGGTGCCACAGCCATCGTCCGCACAACCCGAAAACCGATGTAATTTGTGGTCCCATGCGCCCTGGCGTAATGCCGTGCGGATGAACGGAAAGGGACGAGAACACTGCGGCCATACTCGTACCAGGAACCACCCCGCAGGACGCGCATCTCGCAATTGCCTTCTCGCCAAACACTGCCATCGGATGGCGCACCGTCGTAGGTGTCATTCCAGCAGTCCGCTGTCCACTCCAGCACATTTCCGATCATATCGTACAAACCAAAATTGTTCGGGCGATACGACCCGACAGGTACTGTTGAACGTTTTTCTTCGGCACAATTATAAATAGGTCCCACATTTGCATAGGCACAAATCTCAGTCAGTCGGGGATCCTCCCCCCAATAATAGGGCGTTGGCGTGTCAGCCCGCACAGCATACTCCCACTCTGCCTCACTCAACAGACGATACGGCTTCCCCGTCTTGCGACTGAGCCACGAGACATATCTCTGCGCGTCGTTCCAATCCACATGGATCACCGGGCGATTGCCCCTGCCCCACTTTTCGTCTCCAGGCTTATGGCCATTGCACCCACCATCCGCCACACAGGCATCCCATTCGGCAAACGTTACCTCATATCGCCCCACGGCAATGGGCTGTCCAATCGTCACCAGATGCTGCGGCATTTCGGCCCGACGCACACTCAGCCCTCGTCTTGCGGAGCCCATCAGAAAGTGCCCCGGTGGCAAAATAACCACCTCTGGACATTCTGGACAATCCCGGAACACATCGCCGACAAACCTGATCGTCGGCTGCTGCCTGGGCAAAACCACCACATCCTGTGGCGGCATTTGCGCCGATGTAGTGCCCATATTGGACAAGACCCCCATCAACAGGACCCCACCCCAAATAAAAGCGCGTAATTTCAACGACATGACCTTTTCTCCAATTTTTTAACGCGACAAAAGCGGTTCGTAAATATTCTTGTTATCCGCGATTAAATTACCTCTCGGATTCCACGCCAAATCTGTGATTGTACCACCTGTTTGAATCTGTTTTTCTATTTCCCAGGTATCTGTTCTCCAGAAAGTTATAATACCATCTTCGTCTCCGGCTGCGAGATACCGACCATCGGGTCTAAAGGTAAGTTCAAAGACATTGCCTGCATCTATCTCTCGAACCTTCCCTTCACGGATCACATCCCAAATCGTTATACTGGTATTATTGCCATCATATCCGTCGGCTGCGAGATACGGCTCATTCGGACTGAACGCCACGGCATAGACATTGCCTCCGGATGTCATAGAGCGACCATCCGCATTATCTGTCCACCAACTGCTCACTTCCCACAGGTTCGCATTACCAGCATCATCTCCCGTAGCCAAATACCGCCCATTCGGACTGAACGCCACGGCATAAACCTCGGAGACACCTTGCATTCCCCACCCGTTCAGACGGCCACCGCTCAGATCCCAGATCCAAGCATAGGGAAGATCAACGCCTATGGCGACATAATTCCCATTGGGGCTGAAGGCGATAGAATTGACACGCGTTGCTCTATCACTCGTCGCACCAACCCCCGTGCGCTGACTCTCTGTACCACTATCTACGCTCAGAAGAGCCACATAAGGGCCGTCCCTATCGGATCCATCTGCAGCGACATACCGCCCATCAGGGCTGAAAGTAACAACCACGACTTCACCCCCAAGACGCTTCCACCAGATGTTCCTGCTGCTATCCAAATCCCACAGACCCACATCGCCCTGATCATCTCCTGTTGCGATATATCTTCCGTCGGGACTGAAAGCAACGGTAAGAGTCCCGCTATAAAGCGCATAGACCGCCAGATCATCCCCATCACTGATCAAATGCGCGTGAAGCGTATATTCCCCTGCATCTGAGGCATCATAGCCTTCTACTTTGACATAATACGTACCCGCATTTACGGATCGTTCTATTCTAAAATTATCTCCGCTTCCACCATCGTCATTATTCGTCAGCGCAGAACCAGAACTATTTTGTAGCGTACCCCGCGTATCCAGATTGCCCGTCGTATAAACGATCAACCTGCCAGACTCGTTTACCCGCACGCTAAAATAATCGACATCACCGTCAGTTTCTATGCGTCCTGAAAGTGAACTGCCCAACACCAGGCTGGTCGCACCAGACCTGCTATTGCTGTAATCATCATCCGGCGCACCTCCACCGCCGCCACTAATGGAGATATTCAGGGCAATACCCCCGAGGTCACGCAATCCAGTAACGAGGTCTTCGACATGAGAACCATCAAGATTCGAACGCTGGATCTTATTTGTGCTGCGGTTCGTCCAGTACATCTTCCCGCCAGCCACATCCAGAGCAATGCTATTTGGACCTTTAAAAAGATGCAGGCCGCCCAATCTGGTGACGAGGTCTTCCACATTGGAACCATCAAGATTCGAACGCTGGATCTTATATGCGCCCTCATTTGTCCAGTATATCTTCCCGCCAGCCACATCCAGAGCGATACCACTGGGAAAAATCCCCATCCCAGCGAGGCGAATATCTTCGACATTGGAACCATTCATATTCGCACGCTGGATCTTATATACTTTGTCTCCACCCGCTGAAGTCGTCCAGTACATCTTCCCACCAGCCACATCCAGAGCAATACGATTTGGATCGGGTAATCCGGTGACGAGGTCTTCCACATTGGAACCATCAAGATTCGCACGCTGGATCTTACCAGCAAACGCGGCTGTCCAGTATATTTTTCCCCTTCTCAGATCCAGGGCAATACCATTGGGGGTACGCAATCCAGTAACGAGGTCTTCCACATTGGAACCATCAAGATTTGCACGCTGGATCTTACCATCATGCCAATTCGCCCAGTACATTTTGCCCCCAGCCACATCCAGAGCGATGCCTTTTACCCCGCGGTAATCTGAGCCGATGGCGACGAGGTCTTCGACATTAGAACCATCGAGATTCGCGCGCTGGATATCGTACGCATCTTCTTTTGTCCAGTACATCTTCGGCGCACTATCCCCGCTACCCCCACCACTCCCACCACCCCCGCCACCTCCACCAGAGGGAGATACTGTTTGCCCGAAGTCATTGACCAGGATCACAAAATCTGAAAAACCAATCGCACCATCGCTATCCAGATCGTACTTCGCCTGATATTTGCCATCGCCCCGGCGCGATCCAAACACATTTGCAAACTGCACAAAGTCGGCAAAGCCAACCACCCCATCGCCGTCAAAATCGGGTGTGGGAGCCACGGACCCCGACTGCAACGACACACTCACACTCAGCGTCACGCGCTCAAATTGTCCTCCCCGACCGAGTTCACCGCGCACCAGCCGAATATTCGTACCCGAAAACGCCGCCATCGTGCGAAAGCGAATCGCCCCAACCAGACCCGTATTGACCGTAGCCTGACCACCCAGAGCACCAATACTAATCTGTACGAAGGTAGGACTTGTACCATGCTCTGCTGGCAGCACAACAACATTTGGCAGCACATCGCCCGCATCAAAACCGTCATAAATGACCTGACTCGCATCGTACTCAAAACGAACAGAAATACCATTCGCATTTTGAATGTCTCTGCCAAAAATCTGAATGGCAACAACCTGATCGAACGATACATTGGCAGACAGCACCGCTTGATCCCCCGCTGCACTGTTCACATCCAGAGACAGGGAAAAACTGCTCTGCGAGGACAGCGACAGCGGAAAAATCAAAAACGCGATGGCTATGATGACAAAAGGCGTACTACGCATGGTTTTTTTCAAAGAATTCGAAGTGGTTTGCAGGACCGTTTCCATCTTTGTATGTCGAAGCAGAAATCCAAATTTTTCAGCTTACCTTCATAAAGCGTATCACAGGTCGGTTTAATCGTTTCAGTATTTTCCGCCGTCTTTATCGAGCGGTCAGATCAGGATATAAAGTACAGGGCTACAAGGATGAGAAATACGATCACAAGAAACTTGCCTACCTTGCCCACAAATTTTAAAACCAAAAGAGCCAACACCACGATCACAATAACCGAGACAATTGAATTTGTGCTTTCCGACACGCCTGGTATTTCCAGCATCCGTAACTCCTATCCTATTGAAAAATTATTTAGATACAACAAACCTGCCAGCGGCAGGTGTGAGACTGAATGTTGTTTCGATGTTTTGGTTCACAGGTATGAAATCCTTTCTGGCAGGTCCTCATTTGACTCGATTTAGCCAATCCAACTGTGCGCTCGTACCTCGCATCTAATTTAAGGGACCGGTACCAAATACATAACTCTTGATAGAAGGGATATCAATTGCGATGACAAACAATTCGCAGGCCATTGATGCGAAGACCTCCTTTGTCTATTAAAGATAAGAGTATGATAATGTGTGGGTAATCCATTATCTTTCTATCTTTTTTATGGATTATTGTTCACGAAATCATGTTTACCATAGTGCCGAAGTCTCAATCCACCGTTATTAATTGAGCAACTGACACGGATGGAATTAGTGATGCGGAATGTGTAGAAGTCGGAGTTTCGATGGCTTTCAAAATTCAGTCCAGAGACTTTCGTATTAAGCTGTGTTGTGTCGCCATTGGTATCTTTGAGCACATCGGCGCACAAACTCTCGGCCTGATCAAATTCCTCTGCCTCAATATGTTGCCCCGCCTGGCGCAACCTGTCCTGCACGGTCATCAAACATCCTTTCTAAAAATATTCACCACATTGCTTACGGAAAGCGAATTTCAGGCGACATTTTTTTTAATAATTCCTCGCGCAAATTGGGAGATACAAAAGCCTCGTCGAGAGCGTTGCGCTGGAGGCGCAAAATTTCGAGGTGGGTTAGCCCCGGACAGAGACGGGCGGTAAGGATCAAATTATCGCTGAGGCTTGCATCAGAGATGCCGATATTGTCCGTATTGACGGTTACGCGCACACCTTCTTTGAGATATTTAGACAACGGATAGGTTTTTTCTGATTCTTTCTTATCATCTAAGGGATAGCCACCGCGGATCTGAAAGTTGGCATAAGGACACATTTCAATGCCAATACCGCGATTGACAACCGAGCGCAGGGTTTCTTTGGATTCGAGGAGGTTTAGGGCATGCCCGAGTCTGCGAGCATTGAGGTCAAATATGGCACGCCAAATGCCTTCGGCATCGTCGTTTTCTCCAGCGTGAACCGTGAGGGCCAGGCCGCAACGGTGAATGGCCGTGAACTCTTCGCGAAAATAGTGCGCCCGGGTTGTCTCATCTTCGTATCCAGCCAAATCAACACCCACCACGCGACACGAGTTTTCATCAGTCCAGTGTTCGGTTGCAGTAATAGCGAGCGATAGGTGTCGGGAGATTCCAGCCCGATAATCGCCACCGGATTGTCGCGTTCCAATGATAATCAAGTTGATGTGGCATTTCCCATCTTTCATACAAGATTGAAATGTCTCGCGGATATCAACAAGCACATCCCATGGGGATCTGCCCAGTTTCTCAGCGACATAGTTGGCGGGTGAACAACGAATCTCAGCGTACACGATATTTTGTTCGCATAGATGATCATAGAGCAGTTTGCACTGCTTCTTCAAGCATCCAGGATCGCACAAGATTAGAGAACCGTTGTTGTCGCCAAGGTGGCGATATTGCTCAAGGCCAATGGGGTCTGGCGGCAGCGGCCACTTTTCTGGAATTGAACGGTTGAGTTTATCGGGAATGTCCCTGTCTGCTTGTGCGCGGACCTCGTCGAGTTGTTTCCCTCGAGTGGCAAATCCGCCCAGATGGCAATGCAGTTCAATTTTAGGAAGTGCCTTGATCCACATCTCGTCCTTTTTGTGATCGAGAGGTGAATTGAGCCAATCGAGACCACGTTTGGGCCAAGTTGCCAATTCAGCAAACGGAAAGCTCGGCAGTTCTTCCCACGAACTGGCGATGCGATGCGAGCGTTCGATGATTTCCTTGTGCCATTCTCGAAATTTCTGATCTGGAGCGGATAGCCATTTCACATCATTACAGATCTTGTTCTCTATTAGCGGGTAATCACAGTACGACGCTTGGTGAAATTGCGGCCACCCTTGTTCGGCCCCCAGACGAATCCACCTGAGAAGCTCATCCTCTTTTGCCTTTATAATCTCCTTGATCGTGGAAGGTGGTGCATCGGCTGCGAGGACATGGAACACTTCTGCTGCGCCGAGAATTTCTGCTGCTTTTTGCATGGCTGAGGACATAGTTTTGAATCCACCAGTTAAGCAAATATAGCGTTCTTCGGGCCTGGTACCTGATGATAAGAGCCAGCGGTATAGCACTTCCTCAAAACGGAAGTGGTCCTGCTCGGTCTCAAAATCTGTAAAGCACTTGACGCGGCTAATATTCAAACATGTGGGCTTGTCCCTAAAGAATTTCTGTATTAAATCTACCTTCGGCGACTCGGTAGTAAGTACGTGAACGGCCTTAAAAGTTACATCTGGAAAGAGAAAAGCCTCGGGCACGATGGCCGGTGAAGTTCCCAACGAGACAAAAAGATGTAGTTTTGGATCATGTGAATGTGACATTGTTTCCTCTTGATTTTATAGCGATGAGAATATGGTGATAATGTGTAGGTAATCCAGTGTCTTTCTATCCTTTTTATGGATTTTCGTATAAGACCTTTTTATGACCATAGCGTCGAAGGGGCAATGAATCTCCGGTTATTATGGATTACGATGTTGATTGCTTTACGACATTCGCCGCCTGGAGGCCCTTAGGTCCCTGGGTGATGTTAAATTCGACCAGGTCACCTTCGGACAAAGACTTAAAGCCTTCTGCTTGAATTGCAGAGAAATGGACGAAAACATCTTCGCCCCCTTCTTGCTCGATAAAGCCGTAGCCCTTGCCGTCGTTGAACCACTTAACTCTTCCCTGATAAGAGCCACTGGAGGCTTGGTGACCGCCATCACCGGAAGACTGAGAAGAAGAATATAAAAATCCTTCTTTTCCGGGTTTTGGTAAGGGCTTCGTATTTTTGAACCACTTGAAGTTTTCGCCTTTTGGATCTGGTTCTGGATTTTCTCGGGGATAGTGAACAGGTGCTTTATCAGAAGGACCAGATGCGATAGCGAGGAATGATTTGATCACATCGTGATCTTCGAGACTGTTGTTGCCTATGCAAAGTGCCTGCCTGAATAACTCGATAAATTCCTCTTTGGCCTTCGCCACATCGGTAATCGCTGAATTTCCACTCGCTGGGATGAGATTTTCATACTCATTTTGCAGAGCGGCGTGATTCCGGATATCTACCCCGACTAATTTTGTAGTCACCGAACCAAATCCCAACGGCTTGCCTGCGCCAACTTTTAGATGATATTTCTTATCAAGTGAGCAAAGCCACAGAAGCGCGCCGAGTTCTGCTTTATTCAGGTTGTCGAAACGAATTTCCACCTTGAATTTGGTCTTTGGCTTCACCCAGGCGCGTATCGAAACATTTTGATTATCTCGCTGCTGGACACCATGTCCCTTCCATCGAACATACTCCCGGTACGCGCCATTCGTCTTTTGAGGGCCACGGGAGTTTTGGGCATCCTCCTTCGCTTTATCTGCGTTCCAATATCCATCTGGAACACCGTGATGATGCAGATAAAATTTCCGTCCTGACAGTTTCGTTGCGCTATCATAAGTAGAGGCACCGGACGCATAAAACAGTGCTTGCTGTGGTTTGGGTGAGGACAAGATTGATAGAGGTAGGCTGTACTGCGAGTTAGATTTACCAAATCGATGAATGGCGTCTTCAGCCTCGGTTAAGCATTGCACTTTGCGAATTCTGAGATGGCCTTTGTAAGCATTGGTTGAACCGGTATCCCCCTGGTGTACCCAGCCGAAAACCCGATCCGCGGGTGAAAATTCGGCTTCGCTATCCGCTGGTAAAAATTCTTCATTCTTCAACAAGTCCAAATATGGAGCTTTCTTTGCGAGTTCTCTCGATATCATAACGGGATAGAGACCGATGATATTGCCTTTCTGGTCAACGCGGGCATAACAGAGATCGCCTGGTTTCAATTTCGCAGCAGACTTCGTATAAATCTGGCGCGACCAGGCGGTTTTGCCCGGTTCTCCACCGAGATAAGCGTCCGGTTTCTGGGAGTTTTGCTTTCGAGTATGGAGATCGTCCTCGTGAATGTCTTGATAGTCGCGGACAAGCTGGTTCCATTCAGTCAGCCATTTTTTATCAATAGATTCTGTAGGCACCTTGTTGAATGAGAAAAATACCCGCTCGTCGTGTTTTTTCTTAATGTTCTGATTTGTGCGGCAGACGAATCCGCCTTTGATCAACCTGTACTCTTCGGTTTTGTGGTGCCTATTTCCACCATACCAATGGTCATTTTTCTGTGCCTCCTTGACGCTCGAGGGATAGTTTGAATGAGTACAACCCGCGCGGCGGATATGAGTAACTCGCCAATAAGAAAAATTAGGGTTCTTGTGATTAACCAAATTGAGCCAGCAATGGACCTCATCGCTGTGTTCCGGAATCCCTCCATCCGGATATTTGACGGCGTGAGTACCTATGATAGGCCCTTTGGTACTGGTCTTGCTACTACTCCCTTCATACATAGGCAACCACGCCGCGTACATTACACTTTTTGGAACCTGCCAACGACAGGTTTTTAAGTCCCAGGAGGGATTCTTGCTATGTTCCCCACGATACAACTCCAGTTCCTTACCGCATGTCGAAATTCTCGCTGGCACCATAGACAAGCCATCACGCGCTTCCATTCGCCGTGCCAATGGCGTCTTATAGCGTTCATCGAGAACACCTAAACGCGAACAGGTGATGGCTTCGTATGCCGCACGCAACGCCCCTTTGAGCGAGGTCGGGCGCAGAATTGGTTTGCCGCAATGCGTCGTTAGAAGGTCAAGAGTTTTATGACCGTTCCGAAGAAGAGTTAGATTTGCGGGATCAGAGAGCAGAAGCGGTGATACGGCCTTCAGCTCGATCTCAATAGACCCCTCGAAAAAGCCCTTTTTGTACGCACTGTGACCCGGGGGTTTCCCCTGGGCAAGGCCATCGGTTCCGACATTCCCAAAGGGTACAAAATTATACGGATTGTGAAATCTCTTATTGGACATCACCGGTCTCCCATTATGTTACTCTCAGGCATCGACCAGAGCAATGAGGCGTTGGTCAAATACACATACGTTTCCATGTTCAAATCGCGCCAGATACTCGCGCACTTTGAGCTTTATGCGCGAGGTGTTGTTCTCAACAGGCACCTGAATCGGTCCCGTGCGCCCATGGGTGAGTGTCGTCCAACCAGACCTCTGACTGTTGTTCTCGCGCTCTCCCCACAGGAGGTAACTGCGGTTGAGTGTGCCTTCCAGTTTAATTTCAGAAGGCTCAGACCAACCACATGCAGAAATCTGCTTTTCGCTCAACAAGGTGGCAACACCATTGGTTCCTTCCCGATTCCACCGCAATTCCCAGTCATTGCAGAACGCACGGACTTCAAATGCTTGATCAATTTTCCCGCCTTCAAATTGACCACCTCGCCAGACACAGAGTTCGCAGGCAGTCGGGGTCATTATCAAACCAGAAACACCACCTGAATCGTCAGTTGGGAGCGTAAGCACCATATCATTGATCTCTTCAGCGGTGCAACATTTTGTCGTAACGTAGAGGGTGTTGTTCACGATATCGCCTCCGATTTATTTGCTTCTATATATGTGCTCCACGCTTCCTGAAGATGTCGAAAAGCCTCCATTTTGTCTTTCTTGTCAAAATCGCCCGCGGTCAAGCTACATGGCATCTCCACGCATTCCCATGTCTTCAAGCCGTCAAAAGTTGCCTTCGTCAGATCTAAATCGCCCAGACCCCGGTTGACACCGTAACCAAGTGGAATCCGACCACGCGCAAAGTCGCGAAGTGTCAACAAGAACAGGGCAAATGCGGCACGCCGAAATAAAACCAATTCCTGCTTCCCTTTTGGAGCACAGCCATTGGGGATGTCCCAATAGGTGCGGGGCGGTGCGATCCGCTCAAAATCAATGGTGACAGCGAGATCAATCGCGTCTAATTCTGGCTCCAGCCTGCTGAATAAAAATTTGTTGGCAGCACCACCTGTCCAACGATCAATGGCGACATGTGCTACGGGTCTAAAGTCCTTCCACTTTGTGTTCTTGGCCTCTGTGCGAAAATGTGCGAGCCGCTCTATCGAGCTACTGGCATCCAACGTCAGCAACCGTTGCCAATCACATAGAGACAAGGGGCGATCCATGCGGTAGTCGTCGAATGATACTGCGCCTTGTCCCGGTTCGCGGTAGTCTGGATCATCTAGGTCTGATTTGAGAGCCTTATCCTCCTTCGAGTTTTCATCTTTTGTTTTTGCCGTCCCGTACAGGGCATTCACAAGCTCCAGTTTATTCTCATCAGCGTCTTCACAGCCCAGCACCGTGCGTAATATCCGAGCCGATTGTGCGCGGAACGCGCCCTTGATTCCGGTTCCAGAAAGAAACGGCTTGCGCTTGTCGCCCTCAACTGCCACTGCAGGAAGCATATCTACCGCCGTACCCTCGGCTTCGTGGCGTTGCATTACTGGGGCTACGGACTGGCATTTGAGAAATAATTTCAACTGCTGACGAGAAGGACGGATAGCCTTGATATTTTTGAAGAACTCACAAATTCCTTTGGAGCCAGCGTCTTTGACGAGCGTATCGAGGATACCACTACCCAGATCCCGGCTGGAAATTTTCTCATTCTTCAAAATCAGCTTACCCCGTCCGCGAGATTTGTCTGCACCAAAGCGAATTTCGCCCTCACAAAGGTCCTCCAACATACCGCGCAGTACGCTCTGGATTTTTTCCCAGGTACAGTCGTCCATCGCCTTTGCCGGTCCGTATTCTTTCGCGGGCCGCTGCAATTCCAGACACAGCCGGAATCGCGCCTCAACCGGAGCCAACTCCCGGTCGAATTTCTTATTCAATGCCGCAGTGCCCGATCTATGGTCAATGGCTACATGCTGTGCCAGATCAAGATCGATAGCTTTGATCAGCGGGGCATCGTGAACAAACAAAATCGAAGCCCAACCACCCTTCTCACCGCCCTGTCCTTCGACTCGCCCCCACACTTCATCTTCTAATTCTGGACACGCGGAACGCCACCAGTCACGCAACGGGCCAGCAATAGCTGAGCCGGGGAAGTACACTTCGCCCTTTCCATTGACCGCCAGCGGCAAGTCCGTAAAAACACTATCTCTGAGGCCACCGGAATGCACAGGTGTTTTCGCAACAAGTTTCCCTGTTATACAAATAACTGAGTGAAGATTTCGCCCCATTAATTGTTCTCCTCTTTGGTCTCTTTGAGATCCTTCTCCGCATCGCGCCGGTGCGCGTGTAGTGCGGCATTCATGATCGCAGCGATGGCGTAAAGTTTTAGTGTGTCGTCTTTTTTTATGTCGTCGAGCGAACGGGTCAGTGCTGAAGGTGCATCGCTGAATTTGTCTGTTTTGGAGCCGAAACAAGAGAATGGATCATCGAGAATTTTTTCAACCTTCTCAGCTGCGTTTTCCCACCCTTCCGGTTTGCTCCCAAGCCAATCGCGAACGGTTTTGATATCCTTTTTTGTGCGCGGGCCGTTCAGCAACGCACGCATCTTGCCCAGTTGGGACGCTGTCGGCTCCGCGGATGTCCATCCCAGAATACTCTCGCGGTCTTGATCGGTTGCTGTAACTTCCTCAGCACGGGCGCGGATATAGGTTTTCCACGCTTCAGTCTCAATAGCGCGAGCGAAATCGAGAACTTCCTCGTTCAATTTGACAGGATCGTCTATGCGACTAACTTCTTTTTCTTTTTTCTCACTGACGAATTTCAAGGAAAAGGAACTGTTACCTGTTACTTCGGATGCATTCACGCGAATTTGCCCGAACCCTTCGGCGATGCGCTCGCCCGCACCAAAGCGTTCCAACGATTGTAGCTCCTTGGAAGTAAATTTTTTACCGTCGGTTCGTTCAATGAACACCACAGAACCCGCGCGAACCAGAGTCAGCGAAGGACGCGGCAACCCCCATTGACGATGCCAGCTATCGTGGCGACGGGTACGCATCCAACTGTGCGTGACCTTCACTCCACAACCTATCGTTTTTTGCAAAGCCGAGGCAATCTGGTCCTGCAGGCTCAGCAGTTTACCAGAGCCGAGAGGCAGTGAGAGACAAAAATCTGAGATCAACCACAACACGGCCTTTTTGCAGGCTACCTGTTGAGCATTAACCGACATTACCTCACCTGCATTGAGCCACACATCGCCATAGCCGCGGCCCGTCACAGCTCCGATGCGTGCTCTACCGGCTACTTTTTCCCGGAATTTGCAGACCTTATCGTCTCCGAGACCCTTCGGTAGCCGCACGACGCTCGCCAGTTTTTCGCCAGCACAAAGAGCCTCATAGGTGTAAACACCGCCGACATCCTCATTTGGCTTCTGCTTGACGTCATCCACCGTATTGTGGGTACGCACCACATGACTAACGCTACGGATCATGCCGTTAGCGACCACTTCTCCACCCCTGGGGTGCTGCATTTGGGTCGCGTCATTATTCTCAGCCTTTAGTGGAGCATTCTTTACGCAACGTGTGCCTTGCGTCGCTTCCTCCTTCTTCCAATGCCACCGCATGGGCATCGGCAACCCCCGTTCCTCTCCAATCACGGCGTAGGCAGGTGCCACAGACACATCACCTGAAGTGATCCATTGGGTCACTTGCTTCGCATCGACACCAGCGTCGCGAAGCGCACGGTGAACAATCGGCAGAACCATCGTCCCCGGAATGTGGTCGAGACAGGTGGTCACGTTGCCAAGCCGCTGGTCCATGATGAGTAATGGCGAGCGGACTTCGATGAATAGTGGAATGTCAACGAAGTCACCCTTACAGCGGTTGCTAAAGGAAACCTGATCCGTTGATTGGTGGGTCAATGACGACACTGTTGGAGCCGATTTGCACGTCCGGCAAGAGAGAAACTTCAGTGCTTCCTCACTGGAACAGATTTCGGTTCCCTCAACATCGGAAACCTGCACCTCGCAACACCCCAAACCACGTCGTCGTCCGCCGCCAATTCGCTCCAGAAGGCGCAGTGACGCGAAGGCGAAGACAACAAAGGTGTCAATATCGGTCGAATCTATATCCGTCTTGTCAATGGTGGCCTGGGTAGTCAGGATTGCACCGGACCGAGATACTTCCTGGAAGCGAAGCATGTCAGACATTGCTGTACCGCTACGAGGATCAATACGCACACCGGGTTTGACAAAGGTCAATGCCTCGCGCAAAGACATGCGGGCTGGCCCGACAAATGCTTCGCGCAGTTTCCCGGGAAATCGAAGATCGCCCAACGATAAACGAGATGGGATCGGCTCCTGTCGGCTATTTTCGATGGCAGGCTGACTGCCGAACAAAGCGGTGACGAGGTGATCCCACTTACCGTTCTTACCTGCGGCCTGGTTGAGGCCATAGGCAAGTTGCTCGGCTGCATCGCGCCACATTGCAGCGACAGTAGAAGAGGGTGCATAAGGTAGATCATCCGGGTCGCGCAGGACAAGGCTATCTACAGATCCTTGACGCCCAACGCCGGAGCCGATATGCCAATCGCTGGTCATGGTCAGCGTGATGTTGAATGTGATTTTGTGGTTCACGATGAGACTCCTGAATCGAGATCGACAAGTTCTAAGGCGTCAAGCAGACGGCATATACAATTGTTTGCTTCTTCGTCTTCGGGAAAAAATAGAGATTCATCACAAGTGATCGCTGGCCAACGGAATTCATCGTACCGATGTTTGATCAACCCGAGCTGTCGATTTGCAGCATCTGCTCCGCGAAATAATGCCGCACGCAGGGCATATTGTTGGCTTCGAGGAAATTTGTCATCCTCCTCCAGGTGCTCAGCAGCTTTCGTCAGATCGCACCAGATGCGGTTTTTTGCCCAAGCATCTTCCCGGTCACCTTCTTCCCCCAGGACGTATGGCCGACCTGTTAAATTGTGAGTCTCTGTCAATGTCCACCGCTCACGGAGATCGTCGAGGGATGTTTCTGCGCCATCGAACAGGACGTGAAAATCCAGCGCACATCGGGAAACATCGAGCCTGGACTTGACCTTTTTGGCTTGCTTGATCAGTTGTTCTGACAATTCGTAGCCGCGGTGAAACGGATAATGTGGTTTGGTGATCGCAACACCTGCCGCAGCACCGAGTTTTTCCCAATTTTTTTCTTTAAGAATTTCCGGAATGATCGAGGATTGGCAAAGCACTTGTTTTTTCTGTGTCTGCTCCTGAAACGCCTTGAGATAGGTAGCGGCGAAATCTACAGCGATGCGCCCATCACAGAGAACCGTCAGATCATCTCCGCCCAGAACCAACGGGATGAGTGGAATAAGATCTTCCTGGTGCGGCCAGGTCTTATCCAGTGCTTCCTGAAAGGCGGCGACCCCACAAAGATCAAGAGACAGAGAAAATTTGCGGTAAGCATCGAAGTAGCCATCCAGTGTTTCTTCGCCGCAGATATCCCCGAATTTAAGAAAAAGCTGTCCCACCCCATTACCATCGGCATGGACGATACCAAGCCAGTCGTACCCACGTTTTTCCAGTTCCTCAATTTTCTGAAAAATATCAACATTTGTGCCAATCTGCATCTTAATGCGCTCTGCTGCTGTCTCACGCACATCCCATTTCGCGATCGTCACATCGGAATAGGGATGCTCATCTTCGCCCAGCTTCTTCACCCTGACCGCAGGTAGCCCGGAGCTTGCACAGGGTTCAAGAATCGGCAATGTAGGGAACCGCGCTTCGGGTGCTGGCAAATGGTTGCGAATCGCTTCAATTTTCTGGTGAACGTCACTGACCGCTTTGTTTGCTGCGTCAACCGTGTCGCCACAGATTGGCACAACAGCACCGCGAAGGACCAGTCCCGGTGCTTCTTTAACTGCCTTTTGGGTAGCGAATGCGATCAAATTTTCTGCGACTTCTTTTTTTGTACTCAGGAATAATGCTTTGCCCGATGTCGCAACGACGATTTCAACAGCCGCACCATTAGCTATGCGAGGTGCCGTTGCCATCGCCTCCGCGTGGGAAGCGGGCCCCTTCCGTGCCTCTTTAAGCAAGTCCTTAAAGTCCGTGCTGTTCGTCACGGCCGCCGCTGCTTCGTAAGTGTATGCCACGCCCGCATCCCATACACGTTGCGATGCCCCGACATTTTCCCGCAGCCTGTTGGTCGCGAAGATATAAGCCTGATTACCGGCGGTTTCGAGAATACCCAGATACTTAGTGCTCAATGTAGCTCCCTTTGTATATTTTCAATCCACAGTCACGTCCGCTTTGCGTCAAGCCAGTGAGACTCGCCTTTCATATACGGGTCTCTATCTTGTTCATGCGGAGGGCGGCGATCAATAAGTGCGAAGCGGCGTACCGGGCGACCCAGCTTTTGGGCTTCTTCAACCAACCGTTGGACAATCAAGCCCATCAGTGTTGTGCCACCAGTCATGTTGGCTACGATCTCGTCGGCATTTAACAAATGGGTACGAGCCTGTTCTGCTGACGTCTTAATCTCGGAAAAACCACCGTGTGGATCGGTCAGAATAATCTGATCAATGTCACCGCCAAAGCCCGCATGTTTGGCGGCGTTACAAATACTACTTGATGATGTGGCTGAGCAAATCACCAGGCAGGTACCAGGCTCAGCGACTTTTAACGCCGAAAACAATACGCCGGGTCTTGTTCCTTGCGGTGAAAGCAACAACCGACCGCCGCCACCACCCAATTGCGGCAGAGCAATATGTTCCGCTTTCAGTTGATCCCAAAACATCTGAACCGATTCAAGATATCCTGGTGGCTGTTCAAGAGGATCGTAGCGCATGCCATGATGGTGTAGTATATTGCGTAGGTCTGCGAGTTGATTCCAGAAGTCGCCGAACGCCTTCTGCTTACAGGTTCTGATAGCTTTGAACGCCTCATCTCTGGCAAATGCGCCGAGGGCACCGAGGCGGCGTTCATACCGCAAGCGCACATCTCGGTCCAACCACTTTTCGACCTCTTCGGGATTTCCGGATTTCAATATGGCCCAGGAAACCACCCACTCACGCATTAGACCAATAGCCAACGGAAATTGACCGCGCTCCAGGTACAAATCAATCATGCCAGCTTGACGAGCCAGTTCATCTTTATCTATAGTAACTGTCTTTTTCCATTGATCCTTTGGGGGTGACTTTACAAAGGCCGTTTTGTCAGCAACGCTGACGATAGCGTCCGTTAGTTCTTTAGCGAGCGGCGGAAGATTGGGAGAATCTATGTCAGGAAGGGTGCAAATCGCATCAACGAGCACCCGACTGGCCTTTCGCAATTCCAGCGGCAAAGCGGACTCATAGGCAAAGGCGTGCTTCCCCAGTGACTCAACTGAATTATTGACTTGATTGAATTGAGCGTTCCATTTTTTCCCCTCACTCATATTACCAGCTTTGAACAGTGCGACTTTTTTTTCGTTTAACATATCTGCCAACGGCTTAAGAAGTTGCGCTACAGGCTCAGTCGTCCCCTGGTCTCGGAACATCCGCACCGCGTGAAACCACTCTGGCAATTCGAGTAATGGCCGCAAGTCAATGATGGGTTTGGGATCGGCAGTCTCGACCATGCCATAGTAGGCACCGCGAATTTTCACGCCGCGGAGCGATGTGAGATAGAGTACCAGAGCGTAAAAGATGAACGGAAAGTGCCGGAACCCCTGTGTAACATCAAGCGTGAGTTCCGCGCCTTCTGGAATTTTTTGGGCTACCTTTTCGAGAATCTCACGGATCTCGTCGGGACTTTTTCCGTCGGGAATATCAATTGCTTCGGGTTTAATTTCAAGGATGGTGCTAATTTCCGTCTTAAAAACCGGCCATGTTTTATCCCTGGCTCCATCTGTGACCATCGCGACAACGCGATTGGGTTGTTGCAATGAGTCGAAAAATTGCACCAAAGCCAGTGGGGTGAGCGGTGCGGTAGCTGTTTTACCATTCCACTGGTATTCTGTTGGGATGGCATTCATTCCCAGACTGGTCAGTAGAATATGCTTATTTTCGTGTGTTTCTTCTTCCAAGAGTAACTCCTTTCCTGAGATTTACAAACTCCCGTTTTTCTTCTCCGAATGAATCCCGCGATGGCAAGTTTTGCAGACAATGAGGGTCTTTCGCTTTCGCGCGATCATTTCTCGCATCCATTTGTTCTCTGGTACTCGCCCCTGTCTATGGACGAGTTTTCGGATATGATGCACTTCCACATGGCCTGCTACGCCGCAGCATTCGCACTGGTTTGACAGCAGGCGTTGGATGAGTTCTACCCCCTTGCACCACATCGCCCTGTTCTGGTCATGAACCGCAAGAAATATCCCTTCTCTCGGCCTCAACGGAAAGCCGCCAAAGCGCGCCATCCGAGGTTGTCCATCTTCACACAACACCGGCACCTCCACACACGTTTGAGGACCATAAGGCGTTTGTATGGTCGCCTTATACTGCTTCACAAGTTGATTCACATGTGTCTTGTGTTTTTTCGCAAGCGTCTTGAGCAACGACGAACTCATCACCCAGCGCAATACATTTAAGATATGGACATTGTGTGCCAAAAGGTAGTATTGCACATATCCGACATATCGACTCTGAAAAAGACTGATGATTTCCCAATCGCTGTCATGGAGCAGTTCAGCGCGGTATGTGATGCGCCCGCGTTTTTGATACAGGCTACACTTCTCTTTTACAGCTTTTTTAGGCACACTGAGACTCAAGGTATTTTGAGTTGCGCCATTCAGATTTTTAATTTCGTATCCGAGAAAAAAAGCACTCTCTGTCCGACAGTGGGTAATTGCAGTCTTGTCCTCTGAAAGCTCCAATCTCAGCGTCTCTCGCAAAAATGCTTTGAGACATTCTTTGATCTCTTTTGCCTCTGCCTTTCGCCCGGTAAAACCGATCAAAAAATCGTCGGCATATCGGATATAGCGAATACGTCTGAAACTGGGACCCTGAGCATCCAATATGGTCAGGATTCTTTGCAACTCCTCTGGGGTTTTCCAACTCGCCTCTATGCGTTTCTCGCCCGTTGTGTACAGGGGCACAAGCGTATTTTCGACAAACTGATCCAACCTGCCGAGATAGATATTTGCGAGAAGTGGACTGATGGGACCGCCTTGTGGCGTACCCCTCAGCGTAGGTTCGTAACGCCCATGCGCGATGCATCCGGCCTTGAGCAACTCTCCGATTAAGTCGATAAACCGATCATCGTGAATTTTCTCTTTCAAAATAGACAGCAGGCACTCGTGATCTATGCTGTCAAAGCACGCTTTGATATCGCCCTCAATAAAATAGTCTATGTCTTTCCATCTCGAAATTTCCGCGAGTGCAGAATGGCAACCTCGCTGAGGCCGAAATCCGTGGGACAGGTCACTAAACTGGGGATCATAATAAGCATCCAGCAGAGATCGCATAACCTCTTGCACCAGTTTATCCGACCAAACAGGTATGCCGAGCGGACGCCGCCCGCCATTTTTCTTCGGAATATAGATGCGCTTGACAGGCGTCCATTGATATCGCTCGCAGCGGAATGCCTCAATGAGGGCATTGATTTTCGCCATAGACATGCCATCTGTGGTTTCTCGTGTGATGCCTTGCGTGGTCGCGCCAGCTTTTCGATACAGCCGTCCATAAGCGCGTAAAAAGAGGTCCGGGTTGTAGAGGTGTCGATAAATGTTCTCAAGGGGCAAATTTTGTCTGCCTCTTTTCTGTATGGCTTTTAATACGGGTTCCGCGATCTTCACGACGCATCTCTTGATTGTTTTTAAGTATTGAAAGGTCTGTATTAGAGACCTAAAAACCCTGACCGACTGGTTTCAATCCCCTAAAAATCGGGTCAAGTGTTCTGCTGAGTTTTCTCACTCAATTCAAACGTTTGACCATCCCCGTGTTTCAATCCCCTAAAAATCGGGTCAAGTGTTCTGCTTGACAGCTCCTCAGCCCGCGTAAATCAGTAGGTAGTAGTGTTTCAATCCCCTAAAAATCGGGTCAAGTGTTCTGCTCCCCTTTATATATCAGACATACGAGATCTGATTTCTTTGTTTCAATCCCCTAAAAATCGGGTCAAGTGTTCTGCTGTGTTTTAGATAATTTTTTAGATGCTGATTGATAATTACGTTTCAATCCCCTAAAAATCGGGTCAAGTGTTCTGCTATGCTCGCTGTCTATTACACCTCGAAAGGAAGACATCAAGTTTCAATCCCCTAAAAATCGGGTCAAGTGTTCTGCTGATTCTGACACACCACCGGGACGATGTTGTTGTATGCTGTTTCAATCCCCTAAAAATCGGGTCAAGTGTTCTGCTCGGAAGCCATCACTCTTCTCATATTTTTTGCGTACTATCGTTTCAATCCCCTAAAAATCGGGTCAAGTGTTCTGCTTCCCCATATGACATCACATTCACACGCGGAGGAATCGTCCGTTTCAATCCCCTAAAAATCGGGTCAAGTGTTCTGCTTTGTTGTGTTGGAAATGGGCTTTGCTCTCTCAGCAACGTTTCAATCCCCTAAAAATCGGGTCAAGTGTTCTGCTTCCTCGTACGAGAGCACAATTCATAAGCTCGTCAACAAGTTTCAATCCCCTAAAAATCGGGTCAAGTGTTCTGCTATGAACAAATTATTCGCAATTGCAACAGCTGTCGTTATGTTTCAATCCCCTAAAAATCGGGTCAAGTGTTCTGCTGCACCCGAACCTTCCAAACAGCGGGGTTGCTGAGAGAGGTTTCAATCCCCTAAAAATCGGGTCAAGTGTTCTGCTTTGCGCGTGTGCATATCAAATCAAACCCGATGACTCCAAATGGTTTCAATCCCCTAAAAATCGGGTCAAGTGTTCTGCTATCGATGGCGAATTGAGCGATAACGAAATGTACGTGCTCGTTTCAATCCCCTAAAAATCGGGTCAAGTGTTCTGCTCTGAAGCACTGGATATCCAGGTAGTGCAGCGAGAGATGTGTTTCAATCCCCTAAAAATCGGGTCAAGTGTTCTGCTGAAATCCGAATAAACCGCAAACAGGAGCTGGTGATATGGGTTTCAATCCCCTAAAAATCGGGTCAAGTGTTCTGCGTGCAGAGGACCAGGCTAATTATGATCGTCGTTGGCCAAGTTTCAATCCCCTAAAAATCGGGTCAAGTGTTCTGCTCGCTCCTTTCTAACTCGCTGAGTCACAATTTGTTTGAGAGCCTGTTGCGACTCAGGCCATATTGACAGGCGTACGCCCATCCATTTTGATTCAACCATTGCAATCCCATTCTGATAATCCCTTGTAGGACAAGAAATTACAAATTCGCGACCCAGAATAGGATGAAATGATTTACCTAATTTCCACTGCTTAAAAGCAGTATCAATCCAATGCGCCATATTGACAACCTCTTTTTAATCAGAGTCGCGAAGCTCCGGATATTCAAACAATAATATGATCTTTTTCATCCTGCGGAGGTGAACCACCTGTAAACTCGATTTTGCTCTCGCATGCGCGGCACAGCGTATAATAGCGCACCAGATCACCCTCTGCAAGACCAATTTCACTCATGCGCTGCCGCAACTCGACAAATTGCCGTTCGCCAATGCGACACTCGAACACACTCTTTTGCACCCGCGTTCCAAAAGCCTCCAGCACCCGCGTCGCCTGCCTGCGCGTGCGGTCAGAACTAATATCAAAGCAAATGGTCACAAACATCAACGCACCAGAAAAGCCCTGTATTGGGCCTCCTCACCCAGAATCACCCGGGCCAATCGGCGCACCTGATATTCAAGGCAACGCCGGTAAGAAATCCGCTCCACCCGCTCGCCCCCCACGGGATAGGTCACACGGTCTTCAAGACGTCTCTGGTACCCCTCAATCAACCGCTTGCGGCCCTCTCCCTGCAAAAATACACCCCCATCTCGCGCTTCAAAATCCTCGCTCTGCACCCGGTTGTGGTTGATCAAATCCAGCACCAGCGCATCCACCAGCACGGGCCGAAACTCCTCCATCAAATCCAGTGCCAGAGAAGGACGCCCATAGTCAACCACATGCAGAAAACCCAGATACGGGTCGAGACCAACAAGATAAATCGCGCCTTCCACACTATTGCCCAGCAACGCATACCCAAAGCTGAGCAACGCATTAACCGGGTCTCTGGGCGGACGTCTGTTGCGTCCCTTAAACGCGAATCCTTCGGGAAAAAAAGTCCCAAGCACGCCAAAATAAGCCGCGGTGCCCGCCCCCTCAATGCCGCGCAAAGTTTCGGCATTGGTAGCCTGTCCCACCTGCTGAATTGACCGACGCAATCTATGGGCCACTGTCCCCACATCCACCTTGCGCCGCCGCGCCAGACGCATAAGCAGGGTTCGCATATTGCGGAGTTTTCCCTCTACCACAGCCCGCGCCACACGCAGACGAAACGGCTCATCTTCATAGCACTTGAACTGCTTTTGTCGCAACACCACATTGCGCCGCGCAGGCCCCACCAGCCGTCCCCGATACCGCCCATTGATACTTAAAAAAACCGTATCCACCCCTTGTTCGAGCAACGTACTCATCGCCGGAGCCGAAAGCGCGATTTGCCCCATAAGCACCACCTGCTCCAGATCGTGCAAATGCACCTCAACCAGAACTTGCTTGCGTCGCCGCACTTGCAAACGCTCCCCCCGGCGATAAACCCCCGCACCCTGATCTGTCACATAGAGAATCACCCCAGGTCAACCTCCACCTGGAAACGCCCCTCTCCATCGCGGCGCAAAATCCACCCACCAGCCCGCAGTTCATCCCGATCTGCCGAAGTAATGGCATAGTGCAGATCGTCTTCGAGTTGCGCCAACTCGCGTTTCAGTCGTTGGTAATCCCGCTGCAAATTCACGTATTTATCCACCAGAGGCCCGTGGCGGTCTGCACTCTGTGACCGGCCTCTGGTAAACGTTGAATCGAGATGCAACAGCGGAGAAGGATACCCTCCTTCGGGCAAATCGAACACACACGCGCAATTAACCGTCGAAGTGACCTCGGGAAGACGCTGGCGGATCCTGGGACAACTGATGGGAGAGGGCGGCGTGCGATCAATCTGCTGCTGAGTGATGGTCTCGGAGTAATCGAGACAATGCCCTATGATACTGTGGATCAACCGTCCCCCACCGTCGTCCAAATGCCCCAAAATGCACTTGAGCACCAACCGCTCGTCGTGTGTGAGATGATGCGTAACCACGGCTTTTTCCATTAGCGCGACCAGCACCGGACACCCCTTGAAAAGAGCCTCGTATTCGGGAAAATCTGCTTGCAGAGTTTGCACTGACCCGGCCGTACCACCTTGTGCGGGCGGAGCCACCAGACGGGACACGGCCTGCTCAAAAGCCCCTCGCTCAACCTGTTGGATGCGCTGGAGAAAACCTTCCTGATCGCTATACTCCTGTCCGTCCAGATCGGTAAACAAACACCTGCGTCCGGTTTTCAGATGAATCCCCAGCGGCAACTTGATCAAATTGCCCAGTTGATCTTCGGCGACTTGCTCTTGCTTGGGAAAAACTTCCCACTGGAGTTCTGGCCCCGGCGGACCGACCCGCTGGACAACCGCCTCTAAAAAACGCTTCACCACTGCTGCGGGCACTGGCTCAGCAAAAAAAAGCCACAGATGCACCCCCTTATATCCACTATCTTCCACATAAACCGGCAGGTGTAAGTCTTCGAACTGCCGCGCCAGCCGCCGGGCGTCTGCCAGCACCAACTCTTGAAGTCGAGCAGAAATGGGCTGACCCGCCTCGCCCGCTTTCAGGGCACTTTTGCGGATATCGATATCAATAGCCCCGAAAAGCACGGTCTGGTCTGCCCGCACCGGGTACACGCCCAGAGTCGCCGTACCTTGCAGATGCAGAGCCAACAGATGATCGGCGAGAGGCTCCTGTAGCGGACTGTACCCAACCCGACCATTCTCATCTATCCACTGCCGCGCATGCACCCCTTCCCGCCCGGCAAACAAGACCCGCATCCGCCGCGCGGCATCCTCTCCAGAAGGCACCTCGCTACTCGGCAATTGTGCCAATTCTCGCATCCGCGCCATCACCACCTGAAGCGCGGTCTGCGCCTCCTCATTATTCGGATCGCACGCCAGACCCCGCTCATAAGCATCTGCGGCCAGCCCCCACAACTCGTCTTCGACATAGCACTGCGCCAGTTCAAAAGCAACCGCAGCGTGATCTGGACTCACCCGCAGGGCGCGCTGCAACAAACCCACGGCCCGGTCCCGCTCGCCACGTTCCAAGCAGATCAGACCCAGCCTGTAGAGTACCACACCATTTTCAGGCGCCCGTTTTAGCAGATCTTCATAGATCTGCACCGCCGTTTCCAATTCTTCTACTTCCTCGGCGATCAGACCCCACTCGACATAGTGTTCATCGCAGGGCAACTGGCCGCGGTACGCGATGCGGTCGCGCACCTTGTCGGGTTCGTTCCGCCCCAGCCACACCCGCGCCATCAACTGATGCGCTGGCACACTAACCGGATCGGTCACCAGTACATCGGCACACAAACTCTCGGCGCGATCAAATTCCCCATCCTCAATATGCTGCCGCGCCTGATCCAACATATCCTGTATATCCGCCAAACGTATATCCCTCACAAAATCTCGTAGCACCCCAGGCCAAAGCCCGTACCCTTACCCACATGCAAATCTGCGCCCAGTCGCAAAAGCGGCATAAACGGTTCTATGTCCCCAGTAAAAACCACATCGCCCACCACACCGCCCAATTTCATCCTCTGATCCTGACGCAACGAATACCGCTCCCAATCGTACCAGCGCGTATTCACCGTTGCGGTCTGCACTTTTTCTGCCCGCGCAATCCACTGCCCGTAATCCAGTTCCAGTTCCGCGCCACAGTGAAAGCGCATCAGATCTGATACGCGCCGCAACAACGCGCGCACCAGCAGGGAAAAATCGAGACGAGAAGCATAGCGTCCTCCCGCTTTGAGACGGATCGGCGTCTGCAACCGCAGATGCACCAACGAGCCAACATCTTCTCCCCTGGACGACCCAACACAAAGCGGATAATCCAGATCCAGCATGCCCGTATCCGCCTCATAAATGCACTGTTCGCCCGCCGCACTCAGCGCAACAACCCGCTTCAGCGCAACTTTCCCGCGCCCCGTCCCCAGGCCCTGACGCCCCATCTCTTCAAAGGCATAAATAAAATAGGGCAGAGAATCCAGTGCCCGCCCCACCAGCACCAGCCCGACAGACAGTGCGTCGCCTACCTCGTAAATCTGGTGCGTCTCTCCAGGCGGTTCAATCACAAACGGATGTGGCGCGAAAGCGTATCCCCGGCTGTCTTCCTCATCGCTGAACGGCGGCGTCTCAAAAACATAATAATACACGCACTGGGCGCAGATCAGACACGTCGAACAGTCCATATCTCGCTTAACGCACACCAGCTTTTTGAACGCATGCCCAAAAGCCCCCCGAAGGGTCGATCCCTTGTAGGGCGGCAATTTCAAGCGATCAACCGCCACCATCTCCATGCGAAAACGCGCATAGTGAATTTTACGCAGTTCATCTATCATAGGCTCACCTCTTTTGAATAGGGAAGCCATATATACGCGAATTGCGCGTTAAAAGCAAACACAGCATAACAGGTAGCAACACACTGGCGCAGTCATACCACTCTTTTAGCGAGAAAGAAGCGGCCGGTAAACCTTCAAGGAACGTACATTTGATCTTATAGAAACCGGAAGTTTGTCCCAGCGCAGCAAAGCCAGATAGAGTTCTGCCGCCACATTTTCATCCGGAACAACAGGCACACCTGATTCGTTGAGGATTAAAAACTTTTCAGGACCCGGATGTATTAAATTCCAACTGATTTGATAGACATTGCCATCACTTGCCCTGATCAAATAAGGTTGTGGCACAGCCTCGTTATCTTGGTCTGACCGCCTGATGATCCTTAACAAAGCCTTTCCGTCACCAGCCAACTTCACTCGTTAATGATGTAGATAATGCGCCCATTCTCATCCGACACGTAGATCGGTCCTTTCAGGATACAGTCCCCCCACTTGCTACTCTGGCCGCCAACGAGCTTCCCGCTCGGAGGGGCGGGCAAGCTATACGCATCGGCCCGACTAACATTGACGCGGTAGCCGAGATCAGATAGGGACTGGATCGTGATCGCGCTCAGGGGATTGGCATCGTAACTGTGAGTCGGCGTCATAAGTTCGTTGCCGAACACGGACGCCCTCCAATGACCGCCATCACTCTCTGTTGGTACCTTTGCCCCGTTGTAATTCCTACCACCTGCATTGTTGAACGCTTGAATCGATAGCGCGCCGGTGAAGTACCTGTCACTACGCCCACGGAGCAAATCCAGGTAATCCCAAAGCGTCCCAATCCCCAGAACGTGCCCCATCTCATGTAAGACCACCGTCCAGAGAGATCCTTCCTCCTCTATCCTCTGAAGGTCGGCCGTATCTAACAATATCTTTCCAAGAATCGGCAATTTGGTGTCCCCTCGTATCCAAAAATATCCCGCTCGCCCAAGGGTATCGCCGGAGCCGTCGATACTGGTAGCCCCCACGAATATCCGCAGGTCATCCACGGTGTCATTAACGCGAATTCTTGCGCCCAAATCCGCGTCCCATTCATTATACGGATTGGTCGAAAAGTCGATATCACTGAGGTCTTCTGTAATGATCGACATCCAGTGCCTTGCCGCCTGTCGGAATACTGCCTTCTGAGAAATGGTAAAGTCGTTGTCGTTGACAAAGACGAGTTCGATATTGAAGTCCCCGCTCGTGCCCGACGTCGATTCCTGATTCGCCTCTATTTTCAGGGTATAGCTCCCAGCAGTAGAAGAATCATAACCTCGTATCCGGATATAGTAGGTGCCCGAACGAACCGAAGCAGAAGTATAGAAGTTGCTACCCACACCCGCATCGTCATCCTCAGTAAGAACCCGACCTGAACTATTCAGGATAGCACCGTAGGTATCCGTGCTACCCGTCGTATAAGCAACCAAAGTACCAGAACCACTCACACTAACGCGGAAGTAATCCGTATCCCCCGCTGATAACCTGCCAGAAGTCGTACTGCCCAACGAGACTCGCGTTGCCTCTGAGCGCGTGTTTCCATGGTCATCTACGATGGTGACCGTGATGCGTATGGCAGTAGAGCAATTGTTTCCGGTATCGCTCTCGCCGCTGACATCATCCACGCAGGCACCGTAAAAATAGGTCCCTGCGCTCGATGGTACATTCAAACGGATTGACTCAGCACTCGTATTAGAAGCCGGAAGACCGCTCACCGCGTCCGTGCCAACTTCCCTATCACCCGTTGTAATCGTCGCGTTTGACGAGCGGTAATAGCGCAGTGTCGTAGTGGCAGACCGACCAGTACCCTGATTGCGGACGGTAGCTCTCAGCGTGAAGGATTGCCCTGACGTCAGGGTATTATCGCTGACCGAAGGCGATTCAACAATCAGGTCCGGCGCACCACCGCCACCACCGCCACCACCGCCACTCGCAGGAGATACCGGTTTGCCAAAATCATTGGTGAAGATCACAAAATCTGAAAAACCAATCGCACCATCGCTATCCAAATCGTATTTCGCTTGATATGTCCCATCGCCTCGGCTTGACCCAAACACGCCTGCAAACTGCACAAAGTCGGCAAAGCCAACCATACCATCCCCGTCAAAGTCGGGCGTCAGAACCGCAGAATCTGATTGCAACCCAACGCTAATACTCAGCGTCACGCGCTCAAATTGTCCACTCCGACCAAGTTCACCGCGCACCAGCCGAATACGCGTACCCGAAAACGCCGCCATCGTGCGAAAGCGAATCGTGCCTACCAGACCCGTATTGGACGTGGCTTGACCACCCAAAGACCCAATACTGATCTGGACAAAAGTCGGATTTGTGCCGTGTTCTGCTGGAAGCACGACAACATTTGGCAGCACATCACCCGCATCAAAACCGTCATAACCAACCTGACCCGCATCGTATTCAAAGCGCGTAGAAATACCATTCGCATTTTGAATATCCCTGCCAAAAATCTGAATGGCAACAACCTGACCGGGCGATACATTCACAGATGTAGCCGCTTGATCACCTGCTGAGCCATTTACATCCAGGGACAGAGAAAAACTATTCTGTGAGGATACAGACTGCTGTCTCGCTTTCGCAAAAGTAATTACGATCCTGATTGGATCATCTGGCGGTACGTGCTGAGACAGTGCGTTCATTGCCAGAGGTCTTACAGATTCGGGTAATGAGGCCAATAATTCTTCTAAAAGAAGCGGGCGTATGATATGCAGCGAATCCGCCGTCGCTGTGTACGTATAATTGGTCTTCATTTTCGCGGTTATGGTGAGTGCATGGGTATCGGACGCGACTGTATAATTCCCCTCATATCGGCTCGTATCGTGTACAGCGACAGTAAGCGGAACCAATAATACCATAGAGAAATTGGTTACTGTTGTGTAGTCAGATTGAACCTTGCCATCTGAACCAAAAGTTATTGTGCCGTTGATCTCGCCTTCGACTGTAAGAGGCGATACAACCTGCACGAGCCCGGCCGGGACATAAGCGTTCAGCCCGATCTTCTCAGCTACCCATGAACCCACGATATCGCCACCTTGAGGCTTAGGGGTTTCTGGCAGCAGTCCCGCATCTGCCTGTCCAAATGCTATGAACACCGTAATAAGTAGAACGTAGTCTCTCAATACTTTAAACCGCCATTCACTTAATTTTGTTGCTTTTGGGATTTTACATTGTGGAATCGAGAGGTCCCCTACTCAGCGCAAGTGATACACTTTCCCTTACTCGTGTACACATGGAGTTGCCCCGCTTCAGTGGAGAGTTTAGGCCAAAGCCAGAGGTGTCACCTTGTTGGCTCCGGCGATGCCCCCAAGGGGAAAGGTCAGGGTAAATTGGCATTGGAGGACTTTGAAGTAGATGCATCCAGACACATCCAGCAATGTCCAGCGGGCCACATGCCCTTCGAGATGTCTGTGAGCAAGAAACGCCTCCAGGTTCGATTTGCTATAGATGTGTGTGGGCAATGCCCTTTGCAGGACCGCTACCCGATCAAGGGAAAAGATCGTCTCCAATACACCCACGAACGCATAAAGCAGCGTGCCCGGTGTCTATCTCAACAGTCTCCCGCCTTTCGTGACCGATACCGTTGGCGAGCAGGCATCGAAGGGACCGTATCGCGTCTAAAGCATCAAGCATGATAGCTTCTGATGGGAGCCTCTTAAATACACCATAGCATATTTTTCTTCTTTTAAAAGGTTTTCCTGGCTCGTAGGTCTTGGGCTTGTTTGGCGATTATATCTACTTCTCGCGGGTCAAGGTATCCGTATGTTCGGTTCAGAATTTCTTTATACATTGCCTCAAGTTGCATCCCTAGTGCTGAATAGACAGCGTTATCTACTTCTAAGAACCTCTTAAACGACACATTTGGAGAATTCCACTTGGATATACCAATAGGGAGGGCGATAGGCGTAATATTTACGCTTTTGGTCCACATTTTTTCATTTGTGAGACTTTCGTGAATAAGCAAAGTAACACGCGGATTCATGTAGATCGACCCTGTGTATTCCCAATACTTACTATAGCTAATGACTCGGATATTGGAAGTATCAAAATTGAAATTGATTTGAGCGGTAAGAATTAAATTGCTATTGCTTTTATCCACAAATGTCATATCGTCAAATGTCGGGAATGGCCCTCGCAGTGTGTATCCGCGTGCAGTAATTATCTCACCAAAATCCGCTGCCATATTACTCGAAAATCTGTTAAACATTGGAATTGAAGGAAGCCCTACCATCATTATAGGCGAACCGCCTCCCGAGGGGTCCATATATGGATAAGGACTACTTGGATAACCCGGATTTTGGCCAAATTGACTTCCTATCACAGCAAATGTAATACCTGTTTTACCTGCAATATCTTCTTCAGGCATGTAGTCAAATGTAGGACGCCGTCTTAAGACAATCTCCTCACGCGTAGCTACACAACCGCCAAATATAGTGATACATAGCGCAGCCAATGTGAACAAACCACATAAATTTTTCCATCGTATAAAATACATAATCCTCTCCTTTTTCTCCTTTTTTGCATTTACCATCTGGTGACAGTTACGGCAAGAATAATCCAAATTAAACCTGCTAGCTTAATTCGTCCCCACATCCCTCTTGGTTCTATAAGTTTTTTCGACGATGTAGATGTTGTAATGATTTTGTATATGCGGTTTTTGTCAACATGCACATCCCGCACGCCAGGGGTTGTCCCTCTAACACCTATAAGGTGTTTCTCTATTACCTCCTCAATAACTACATGTTCGGAAGAAACAGATTTAACCTTGCCGCGTATTTCATTACTTTCTAAGAAACCACCAACATCCTCATAGTAAAACAAGGTCACTTCTTCCCCAATAAAGGACTTGAGATCATCTGCACCTAGAACAGCAGATTTATTTTCATCTCTACCTTTGCCCTCTAAATACTTATTGGCATAACAACCTACTTGTAATAGCAAAGCCAAAGGCAAAATAATGTATAACACCTTTTCATCCATATATCCCTCCCTTCAAAAACAAATTTCTAAATTCAGAAAGAAGCCTTCCTCCGCAGGTCACGGACAGGCATAATAAGTTTTAACCCCCTTTCTTGTTACATCCATCAAACGGGAAAATGCAACTTGATTTTGTGATTGTGGAACGTTACATTATTCACAAAGCGGGTTGCGGTTTGCAAGACCGTTTCCCTCTCTGTATGTTGCGGCAGAAGGCCACAGGTGCCAACCCGAGCGGCCTTCTGCCCTTCACGCAAGCATAACGATGTCTGCGGTTTTTTAATTTATAAAAACAGATTTGTCCATCAACATATCTGTGAATCTACCTCAAATCGCGGCAGGGATGCCGCTCCTACAGCAGATTGATGAGATATTGTCAAATGTTGACGGGTCGGCAAAAAGTCTTAAAATCAAGGGAGAAAGCCCCCTGTAACCCCTTGTCGTGGGTACTTCAAATCGTCTGTTCATACGCCCTGATATAGGTTTGTAAGGCCCAATAACCCGCTGATGACCTTGCAAGGCACTCAAAAGCCTACCAAAAAGCTTTTGAGGGTAAAAGGACCCCCTATAGACAGCGACACGATGGATATTGAGACCCAATGCGCTGAGCAAGACCCGATATTTTACCGCACCTTGCCCACGCACCCGCAGGTGAGCCAGTCCCATTTGATGCTTTAGACGCGATATGGTCGCTTCGATGCCAGCACGCCAGCGGTATTGGTCACGGAAGACATCAGACTGTTCAAACAGACGCCGGGCACGTTGCTTGACACGCTCGTGGGTATATTGGAGACGCGCTTTCCCTGGGATTGGACAGTGCTCTTGCAAGGGGCATTGGTCACATAAATCTGGGGCAAATCGAACCTGAAGGCGTTTCTTGCTCACAGACATCTCAAGGGGTGCATGGCCGGCTGGACATCGCTGGATGTGCCCAGATGCATCTACTTCAAAGTCCTCCAACGTCAATTTACCCTGACCTTTGCCCTTGGGGGGCATCGACGGAGCCAACAACGTGACACCTCTATCTTTGGCCTGCGCGATACATTTTGTCGAACCGTAGTGCGTATCGGCCAGCAGATGCTTGGGCATCACGCCACGGGCTTGTGTATCCTGTATGGCAGGTAAGAGGGCTTTACTGTCATGGACTGTCATCTTGCCAACGGCGATATGCGTGATCAGGTCTGGCAGGGCAACTTTAGACACGCCTGATGTGGCGTCCTGTGCCTCATCGTCTTTGTCGGTATCATCACAGAAGGTCTCCATGACCTGTATGAGGTAGCCCACCCCACGATGCTTATTATAGCTGGCGTCAGGATCGGCCGGATTAAGCGTATTATCACACGGTATCGCATGGGGATCCCGCATCTGGATGCTGCTTTGACCAGATGCGCCTTGTATGCGTTGGCACTGTTCTTCAAAAACACCTGCCAACAGATGGTAGCTGTCCAACTGCGCCGCTTCGGTTGGACAAAACAGCTTTAGCAATGCATCTATATCGGCGGCGGCTTCTAACAATCGACACTTTGACTGGCTCGGTGTGGTTAAAGCGAAACACCCATCGCCTGTGCGGGCAACATACTTGCGCCACAAGTCACAGTCCAGTTCCTGATACAACTCTGGGCAGGTTCGACGCAACTGGCGCAAGAATTTACTCATGGACTCGACCAGAATGCCCAAGCGTGTCAGGTTGCGCATAAAGCTTTGGACACCCGTCGAGTCAATCCGCTGCTTGCGGGTATGAACCCCTACCGAATGAATGAGCTTGTCGGTCAGACTTTGGAAGAGCACCTCATCCAGGTGATGCTGAATCACCAAACGACGATAGGTGCGAAGCGTTCGCTCGCAAAAATAACAGTCGGCTTCACTGCGCACATCAAGGGCATACTGCCAAGCGATGTTGAATGCAATGGCCTCCACTGTCTGTGCATCGGTCAAATCATGCAGTTGTTGCAGCACCAGTGCGCCGAGCACAACGTGGAGGTCTTTGCTGGGACGCCCAAAATTTTTGCTAAAATGGGGGGCCAGTGCCTCAACGGGCAGTTCCAAAAGCAGATACTCTCGGAAAACACCAGCCCAGGAACGATCAAGAAGTTGCTTGCGTTTAGCCCCAAGCTGTATCCAGAAATCCGGTGGGGCTGCCCTATCGTGGTCTCGTAAAGTAAGCATAAACGAAATATAGCTTACCAAAACTATCGGGGCAATCTCTGACTTTTTGCCGACCCGTCAAATGTTGTGGATGGGTTTAGAACGCATCCTTTATGATTATGCAGCGATTTTGCGTTCACCATCTACGAATTTCACCCCGTCAATGACGAGGGGTATGAGCTTGTAACCGCGTAATCTGACCCATGTTTTTTCAGCTTCAAGAGCCAGTTTATACACCATCGCCATTGTGGCTTTGACCGATCCGCAGCCTTTTGTCTGCCTCGTGCGATGCCTGACGGTAGCAAAAGTCGATTCAATCGGGTTGGTGGTGCGTAAATGGATCCAGTGTTTGGCAGGAAAATCATAAAAGGTGAAGAGCACCTCAAAATCTTTGGTGAGGCAGTCACAGGCTTTTTCATAGCGATCCTGATACAGACTCAAGAAGTGGTCATAGACCTTGTGCGCGGCCTCTTTTGTCGGCGACTGATACATATCTTGAAGGAGTCTCTTGGCATCCGGCTGCACAGATTTGGGTAGCTTATCCAACACATTAGCACTCTTATGCACCCAGCAGCGCTGATGTTTCGTGGCAGGGAATGTCTCTTCCAATGCGTGCCAGAAGCCCATTGCGCCATCGCCTATGGCAAGAGCAGGGGCAAGGCGCAACCCGCGTGCTTTGACATCCAGTAAGAGGGTTTTCCAAGATAAGGTGCTCTCACGCTGTCCCTGCTCTATGGCAAGGACTTCCTTTTTACCTTCTGCTGTGGCACCAATGAGCACGAGAACACAGGGGCGATCATCAGACAGGCGTACGTTAAAATAGATACCGTCTGCCCAGATATAGACATAGGCTTTATCGTGCAAGTCGCGCTTTTGCCATTGTTTATACTCGTCTTCCCAAATACGCTTTAAGCGCGTGATATTGGCTGGTGAAAGCCCTGGTGCGCCTTTGCCTAAGATCGCTTCGAGTGCTTGTGGGAAGGCCGAGGTAGAGACCCCTTTCAGATACAGTGTGGGGATCAATGTATCAATGCTCGGACTGCGACGGGCATATTTAGGCAGGATCGCACTGGTGAAGTGCTCCCCGTCTCGACGATCGTGAACGCGGGGTTGTTTGACGGGTATTTTACCAATACCAGTGGTGACTTCTCGGGCAGGATGATACCCATTTTTGACCACCTCACGATGACCCTTTTCATCCACCTGATCAGCAAATCGGGCTATGTATTCATTCACTTCATACCGCAAGGCGGCACATAACATCTTACGCGCACCATTTCTTATGACTTCCTCGAGGCTCTCGGCCAGTGTATCTTGCACTATGCTTTCCACTTCAAATGGGGTATATTCTTTCACGAGCGTGTCCTTTCTCCCTCCTGGAGGGATTTTAGGTTTTTGTGATACTATAGGATACGCTCTTTTCTTTTACTCATCCACAACTTTTGAATATACCTCCAGATTGATTATTGCGTTATAAAGAAAAAAACCAGGTGTCATCACCTATGACACCCGGTTAATATTATGCCGGTCAAATGCCACAGGCTGTGTGACTCACTCTATAGCCCAGATTGAGCTCGGCCCTTTCGGAGACCGAAACCATAGCATTTAACCGGCTGGAGATTGCACATATTGTACCCGGCTCCCTCCAGCCGGCACTATAGAATGATTCACACGCCCTTATAGTACAACATCAAAAATTCCTTCGCAACAAAAAAATCGCTCATAAGACGACCTGCAGGTGCTGTCTGGTATAGCGCGTGTCGGCCAGGGGAGCATGTCGCTCGCCTGATTGCACCGCCAAATAGGACACATTCACAAGCATCTGGTTTCAAAAAAAAGTAACTATTCAGGACATTGTTGGAAACCCGTGTTGCTAACCCGACTAATTCATGAAAGTTTTTGAATAGTCTATTTATGTCATCATTTCGATGTTGTAAGCCCTCTGTCCGTGTTTTTCTGTTTTTGTTGCTCCCGATTGTGTTTTTACCGGGTTCTGACAGGTCAATGTCATTGGTAGAGCGTGCCTGTGGTAGTCAAAAAGGGCAGAGGTTCCCCCTTGCCCTTGCCTGCCGAGTCTTTGCCCAGCACAAGGCGGTGTGCGCCAGTGATGTTGTCTGCCTTCTGCTTGCCATCTCTGCCCTCCTGCGTTTTGGGTTAAGGTCCTGCCCTTTTCAGATTGTGTAGGATTTTATGATACAGATGTTGCAAAGGATAGGACACAGGCAGATGGAAGGTGATCCTTGTTTTCAACTCACAGACGCGTCCTGCGACTTTGAGGAAGCGATTTTGAATGGTATTGACCTGCGCGTTTATCCACCTTGTGCCATTGAATCCTATTTGCGCCAATGTCTGTATCAAGACATAGGCGGCAGAATGGAGAAAGAGGCGGAACTGATTGGCAGTAAAGCTGTGACAGGATGTGCGGTCAGAGTGGAGAAAGGTTTTGTGATTTTTAATGAAGTTTTCCATCTGTCCGCGCGCACAATAGACGCTTTGATAGATAAAGGACGCCATTGAACTTTTCAGGTTGGTCACGACAAAGCGTGTGTTTTGGCCTCGGTCACTGATTTCGACCTTGCATACGATGCGTTGTGCCTTGTTCCAACTCTTTGCCTGATAGGAAAACGAGGTAAAAAGACGCACGGCCTCCTTTGTATGTGCATAAAGCCTTTTGGCCTGCGCGATAAGGGGTTGTGCCGCCTCACAAAGCTTGGCATTGCTGGTCTGTCCTAAGATAAAATACAGGTCATCAGTCTCACAAAGGTGATGGACTTGCGGACAAGAAAAGTGGGCATCACCCCGCAAGATGATCGCCACATCAGGCCAAGCCTGACGCAGATAGGCCACCAAACGCTTGATAATGGCGACTATCTGTTGGCCGGTCGGACGGATACCGGGACGCAATATCGTAGTGATCAACTTACCGGTTTGTCCCTCATAAATATGCAAGGGCTGATAGGTGTAGGCATTGTAATAGCCATTGAATAGGGACAACTGCTGGGTCCCATAAACCGTATCCTGTGTATCATCAATATCTAAGATGATCGCCTCGGGCGGCTTTTTATACGAAGCGATAAAACAATCGAGGAAGGCACGGGCAATCCGATACAAGTCGCTTCGCCTGATCTGGTTCTCAAACCGGCTCATCGTGGGTTGACTGCCCAAGTCTTTACCTGAAAGCGGCAAGACACCACAGGCGGCCTTGATACCCGGATCGCTGCGTAAGGCATCACAATCATTGCCATCTTCATACCCACAGGCTATCTGGAACACCCGTTGCTTGACCAACTCTGCGACGGCGTGCCTCACATAACTCTTATGCCGACGATCCCTGATCGCAGCACTCATGCGTGTTAAAATGCCAGATTTTGCCTCTACTTCTCGAAGCAATAACGCGCCGCTATCGCTGGTGAGAATGCCCCCATCAAAGGCGATATTGACACGTTTGCCGAAAATGCTTGCCAAAGGAACCTTGCGATGTTTATCTTGTGACCCCATGGTAGTTTCCTCCAAGTCTATTGTTTAATGGTTATGGTGATAACCTATAATAATACAATGACTTGAATAAGGAAACTACCTTTTTTATGAATTTTTCAGGCTAACCACCTGTGTGGCAATAAAAGGCAAATGAATAAAAACAATTTGACATTTAGAAATTATCACATGCCCCATACGTCAATCTCTACCCCGCTGGTAGATGTCCGGCGAAAGTGGAAGATCTTGTCCTCCCAACGCTTGCCTTCGCGACGGTCAAAAATCACCAGATGCCCTGCCTCTGCATCGCAACGATCCATGTACTCCGCCGTCTGTTCCAGACCCTCGGCAATGGTCTGCTCCAGACTCTTATGAAGAATTTTGCACTCAATCACAACCTTGCGCGTCTGATCGCCCTGCGGCCAGACGATCAGCAGAAAAGTAGATTTCAAAAGATATATCTGCCCGCAGACATTGTCAAATACCAACCCTTGACTCGCTTTTTCCGCTCAGAAGATGTATATTTTTCAATACGTCACCAGCACAGCTTCTTGATTGCCAATAAGTTGTGGATTCTGGTCCCGACTGTGATACCGACGCGCGGTGGTCAATACATCCTTCCTCACATACTCCGAAATCTCTGAGGCCGTCACACGACGATCGCCATCACCATCCGCATCACCGCGCAACGCCTTCAAAAAGAAATACGTAAACAAAGAATGCTGATTGGACAGCACATCATCGCGCGGCAACTCGGCGATTGTCCCGAAGGCATCCAATTCCTTATTGATCGCCACGGCCTTTGTATCCGAAAAACCATACTTCCCATAACGCTCAGTCGTGCTGATCTTAAATCGAAGCTCTGAGGCCGTAAACTCACTGTTGACAAAATACGTATATGTGACCAACTCATACTTACCTGCCTCTATACGCGAAAATATCGGAGCCGATTGCGCGTATTGGTGCCCAACACCTCTCTTTATCGGTTCAAACATCGCAAACTCCTTTCTGCGCCTCAATGCATTTCACCATACTGGTCCTTCTCCACCAGATAACTCGCCCAATCCACCCGCCAGGCATCTGCACCAACATCTTCATCCAACTGACGGGTCAACCCTTCTGGTGTCAGCATTGACCCAACCGGTTGCCATTCTTTTGCTGTTGCGATAACAAGCAGCGTTTCTAAACCAGACCCACGCGCTGCTGTGACCGACGACTCGTCTATCTCAAGTGCCCAATTAGACCCCTTCCGTAGAATGCGCCAACCCGCTCCCTCATACTCATTTTTAATCGGGACAGATTGCATATAACCAAAATGCCCATCGGCGAGGATTTCAAACAGATGCAGGTGGCAGGTGCTCGATACCTGCACTTCAATCTGAATCACACTATTTTCCGCAAACGCCTGCTCATCGGCAGAGCCGTTTAGATAAATAACAGGACCCTGTGCGCTATGACGGGAAGAAAACAAAGAACTGTAATGGAAATTCACCCCAGTGGATATAGGCAATTCCTTTGCATTGACCCGAATGCGATTCTCGCGCGATAGCGACTTGATATCCTCAACCCAAAAGATAGCCTGACCGTTTGCATCCGTAGGCACGCGAACCGACCGCCCCATCTCCCCACTACTATTCCTGAGTTGTCCTGTGCCCCGCGTATAAGTTGCCCAAAGCGGGAATGACGCGAAGGGACTGCCTTGATAGTGAACTTGCACAACCAATGAATCGGCAAGAGACCCGCCATACGTGCCGCGCTGTTCATTGCCAGAAATCGCTTTGACCTCAAGATCTTTTTTGATAAGGGTTATTTCGCGTTCAATACCAATATCCGACAACGATGTCTTCTGATCTGGAAATGGCAATGTTCGAGCTACGTCCAATGCCTTGCTATATTCCTGAAGTGCGGTGACAACATCTGTCGTTATACTCAAATCTCCGTGCGCGACCATCTCTCCCACTTTATCCCATTGTTTTTGGATATGCTGTCGGTAAACCGTACGTTCAAGGCTTACGAGGGCATAATACTTTATCCCTTGTCTGTCGCTTTCGATTTTGCTCTGATCAAGAGTTATTCCCGGTAGCGACTTCAGTGTAGCTGTGATACGCATTTGGTCGCTGTATTTTCGATCTATCTCCTCGTCTTTGCCCTCGCCCTTACTGTCAACGCGATATTCTTGTCGCACCTCAATAGTGCTCGATATCGCCTTGGTTAGCTCCGCACGCGCTTGATCTTTCGCCTTCTCCATACTTTCTGTACTCATACCTACGCCATAGTAATAGCGGGCATCATTAGGTGGTTTTTGGAACCAGCGGGGTTGAGCATGAGCGACGCCTGCCAGCGTGCAAAAGAGAAAACACGCCACGGCAAGAATACGCCACCCATTTTTTTTGGAGTGTGAATGGTATTCCATCACAATTAACGCACCTCATCTCTTAAACTCAACAATAGCCATCTCTTTGTCCCGTGCCTCAATCTGAGGGGTTTGCGGACGCCCAAACAAACGATTCGACCAATACCGCACGCCCTCGTCTTCATTGAGAAGATACGCTTCCAGTTCGGACACCGTGATGCGATCATCCGTGTTGCTATCTGCCGCGCCTTGCAAGCCCTTTAAAAAGAAATAGGTGAACAGGCTGTGTTGCTTTGCCGGATACCAATTGCTGACCCGATCATTGGATGTCGAGGTCAGCACAATTGCTTGCGAATGGCTCATCAGTGGATGCGACGGCTGGTCTAAAGCAGGTAGAACTATCGGACTGATATTTTGAATGAGCATCTTCCCATCGCCTGTCATGCCACTAAAGCAGGCATCCAACACAACCGTCAAACTGCGCCCTTCCACTTTCGACAAATCCGCATAGAAATCCTGCAAGCGATACGCATTGTCTGCATTGATATAATTGGGATCACAATCGGAAGGCACCAAAAATCCCTCGTTCGTATTCGTGCTTGGTGCACCGTGCCCTGAATAGTAAATAAAAACATCCGATTTGCCCTTCTTTACAAAAGCAGACAATCGCTTTCTGATCAGCGTCTTTAACGTCCCAGCGGTCATCAATTCATCCGGATCGCGCGGTAGAATATTCAGCGGGTCGTAACCGAAGGTTTTAATCAGGTATTCGCGGACAAATTGGGCATCGCGCCTGGCATACTGGACATCCGTGGCCTTTTGATAATCAGCAATACCGATGACAACAGCCACTGCATCCGGATTGGAACCGGCAGCAGACGGGATGTTTTGTTCAATATCTATTGAGAGACCCGTCGCCTGCACGACCCGCCGCGCTGGCCCCTCTTGTCCCTCAACAACCACAGTGCGAATCCGCTTGACGCGCTCATTCAGCGAAATCGGCAGGCGGTAGTCTTGAACATCAACTAAGCCTGTCGCCTCGGCGAAATCGACAAATACTGGAATATCTGTCGCTGTTTTGTTTGTGTAAACGCTAAAAGAGAAGTCCTTGTAATCACCCGCCTTCAGTTCGCCAAGATTATATGCCGTTTTTGATGCCCCCGTGATAAAAACGTCATTGCCAGTAGAAACTTTGGCCTGAACAGCTTTGGCGTTGCCCGCACCTTGATTTTGAACGCGGACTGTCAATATCACCACTTCGGCAGGTTCGATCATCCCATTGCCGCTCGGCTCGTCAACGCCCACATCTACAACGACCAACTTAGGCTTGATATAGGCCCGCGTCGAAAACGTGAGTTGTAGGGGATCCGGTGGAAAGGCGTTCTTTTCAGAGAATCGAAGGGTCAACGTATGCGTTGCGTTGCGGCTATGTATGGATGCCTCAATCGGAATTTCAACCGACCGACTTTCCCCTGGTGGAATATCACCAATAGTGGCATTAGCATAAGAAAGTCCATCAATTCTCGGTGGCGTAATAGCAACTTGAACACCCGCAGCGTACCCTCTTCCACTGTTTTTGGCAGTTACAGTGATCACACCCTTTTCATTGGCATCGAGAAAATTGTTGCCCGACGCTTCAGAAAAACGGACAGCAGCAGCGAGAGCGGGTGGATACGATGGCGTGGGCTTTTCAATCTCTAGAGTTTCGGGTGGAAGAAGTGTTCGGTAAATCTTTTTGCTATCCGAGATCAAATGACCGTTGGGACTCCATGCTAAATGTTGAACGATACCGCTCGTCCGAATCGTTTTTTCTTTTTTTAGCTCTGTTTTAGTGGTAATGTTAGTGCCGATTCGCCAGAAGGTTATTGCTTGACCTCCTCCAGTTGCGAGAAACTGCCCATCAGGACTGAAGGCGATGGCGCGACTTTCAGATTGCATCTTCCGAATCATCGTGCCTCTGATTACGTCCCAAAAGGACACGTAACCATATTGGCCAGCTGCAAGGTACTTCCCATCCGGACTAAAGGCGACAGCGGGGACACGACCGAGGCTGAAGCGGGTGATGCCATCAAGATTCATCTGTCGAATCTCTGAAGACTCTTCTTCAGTTCTCCTACCCCAGGGGGATAAGCGTATCATATCTCTTTTGTTCAACAATGGCTCATGCCAAAGGGTTACTTTGCTTATTACATCGCCTGCTGCGAGGTACTTCCCATCCGGACTAAAGGTAAAACTGTAATACTTATCCATATACCAAACTGATTTGCCCCTGATCACATCCCAGATTACTATAACGTCGTTGCCACCATATACTCCGAGGTACTTCCCATCCGGGCTAAAGGCAACAAAATTTCGGCTATTACTAACTTTCCAACTTCTGACACCGCTCAACTCAAATATATTGCCACTGCTCAACTCTAAGATATACGGCCCCTTACTAAAGTCACTATCTCTACCTATTGCGAGGTACTTCCCATCCGGGCTAAAGGCGATGGTCTCACAAAAACGCAAGTCAATCTGCCAAACTTTGTTGCCACTACTCAACTCTAAGATATACTGGTCACTATCTCTACCTATTGCGAGGTACTTCCCATCCGGGCTGAATGCAACGGCACTAATGTCTTCACCAAGACTAATGTCTTTGCCAAGATGATATACCTCATAAAAACTATACGTAACTCCCTGTCTCCAAATTGGAGGATATTCCAGCTTTACCCGCGCCAACCCTCGGCGATACCCTGGATCGATCGAAACATAGCCTGTTTTGGTGACCTGGTTCCAGTTGTTGTATAGGCTACGAGCCTCATCCTTATTGACTCGCAGATATCTCTTAAAACGCTGGACTTTCTCGTTGAGCTTCGCCTCAAAAGTAATTGGAAAGCGTTCTGAGTTGGCATCATAGGCACCGAGCGTTACGGTAATGTCGCTTGTCTGGAAGGTCTTTCGGTACAAATTCGCAACTCGGTTTTGAATATCCTCGAGATAACGTTTCTGGAGTTGTGAACGATGCTGGAATAGAATTGATTCCAGTTGACTTTTACGCGCAGCATAGTCTGCATCGGATTCAAACTGATCCTTTGGCGCATTAAGTGGATTGGTCTTCTGTTCCTCGGCGATCTTCTGTTCAACGAGTCTGCGTTTCTGTTCAAGTTCAGCTTCAAGGACTTTAATCTGAGCAACTGTTTGGTCAAATGCATCTCGCAGCGTGGCGGTAGCATCCGTCTGATAGTCTCTCCCCTCCGATGATTTAGACGGCTTGGATATCAGTTCTGGTTTTGTCTTGGGTGATGGTTGTTCCCAACGCCGTTTCCATGCATCTGCTCTGCGCCTTGCTTCGGTTATTTGAGCACTCGTCATTCTTTTTGAAAGGAACTTGCGGTTTTGGGGGGCATACTTCTTATCACCTCCTGCCTCGGCAAGTAAGGACCACATGTAAGATGTCACATAGTCCTCCCTCACACCAAAGCCATTCAGATACATATAACCAAGTTGGGTTTGAGCCCAAGTATTTCCTTGTTCGGCGGCCCTTCGATACCAAACTACTGCCTTTTCATTACTCGAACGCACACCATAGCCCTTATCATACATTAAGCCAAGGTAGCATTGTGCTGTAGCATCTCCTTGTGCAGCTAGGGGGCGAAATTCCTTGAGTGCCGTTGCGTAGTCACCTCGGTCATACGCATCTTTCCCTGTCTGAAAGTCTCCCCACGCTGATGATGTGGTGAGAAAACACAGCGATAGAATGGCGAGCAAGCGGCGCAGTGCTGAACGATACACAGGAGATTGCACCGTAGTTTTTCGTTTATTCTCATTCATCTTAAATCTCCTCCCTTTTGGGGAAGGTCGTGTTTTATGTCCCTTTATTTCGTCGCGCCTCAATATTTTTGACCCTTGTTCTAATATCTCCCAGTATCAATAACCGACCAAAAAAAACAACCGCTGTAAGAAACCAGGTAATGGCCCCGATAATAGCACCCTTTATACCAGAAATAGAAGCCAACGAAAAAAGACCATCCCCACTCTGTGACATAAACTCCTCTCCCATGAGAATTGGGAAAAACCATCCAACCACCAGAAAAAAAAGAAGAGATAGCCAGAGACCTATCTCAATAAATATCCGATGGGAATTAACAATCAACTTTGCAAGCATATTTTTCTCCTTTCGGCCTCCTATCGCCACGCTTCGTACAGAGATATACGATCGAGAACTTTCACGAGATAATCCCGCGTCTCTTTGTAGGGCAACGATTCCTTCAAATGTTCGTAGAGCTTGTCCCAATGCATATTCGCTATAACGGGCAAAGCTGCACTCACCACAGTCTCACCCGTCAGTGCCCGGCTCACATTACCGGGACCCGTATTATAGCCCGCAATAACGCAAAGCTGGGCCTTCTGGTCATCCTCAACGCCAGCGAAAAATCGGTTCCGCAGCAAGTACAGGTACGCGCTTCCCAACTCAATATTCTTATTTGGATCATAAAAGTAAGACGGCGGCAAAATGCGGTCATCCTTGTACACATAACGATAGGCTTCCCGACCACCGCTTTTCGGCACCAACTGCATCAGTCCCAGGGCTGGAACAGGAGACTTTGCCTTGGGATTAAAAAAACTTTCCGTATGGATCACTGCACATACCAGAGGCACATCCACATCATAGCGCTGCGCGTATTCCCGGATCGTGGGTAAATACCGCCCGGCCCGCTTCTCCAAATGATCTGGGACCAGAGGAAACGTCGCCGTGGCTTTCATGCGCTCCTGACCATCCTTGCCAGTAACCGTGGTAAAAACCACCTTATTACTTTGCGCCACATCCTGGGCAAAGGCATCTACTTTCTCAGGTGTAACAGCCTCACCATCCTGGTCGGCAACCTGACCTTGCAGAACCGGAGCCGTGTCCAGAGGCTTCGGCGTGTCCTCCGAACCATCGGGTAACGCGACCTTATAATCAGACGAAGTGCCCTGATCGCTGATCAATGCGACAACCGCATCCTTCAACTTATCGCGAGCCTCCTCCTCACTCGTTTCGAGCAACACCTCGACCTCAGCCTGCCCCTGTTCAAAGTCAACACGACTTCGCCGTTGCAAATCCTCGCTATACTCCACCCAATCTTTTCGCGTTGAGCCAACGAACTCGCCCCATTGCTTTTCCACTTCCTCTTTGAACTGCGCAAAAGCGACACTATCGGCTCTGACAAAAGCGTTGTACTGCTGGAGAAACTGCTGGGCAAACTGCTCCTGTGCCTGCTGTTGCTGCTGGCGGAACCGCTCAAATTCATCCTGTGCCCTCACTTCCGGCTGCGAAAAAAGAATTGGGAAAATCAGGAACAAGGCCAGCTTTAAGAACGCGAAGGCCTGTTGCAGTTGCTTTAAGAAATACGACATCGTGAACCTCAAGTGTAAAATTTTCAAGTAGATTTGAGTTAGCGATTGCGACCCAGAAATGGCCTTTAAGTTGCATCTTTACGGGATCTCTATCAACACACGGTCTCCCTTCACTACCTATCAAGATCGGTTCTACGGAAGTCACATTATGCGTATGCCCTTCAAGCATAACGGTGGATTGAGCTTCGACAATTGAAGCAGCGCAGATCCCCTGACCGTCTGCTCGAACAATTGCTCTCCCTGTACTCTCACCCGCCTGCTCCAGGATAGCTGACGAAGTGCCCTATCCAGTACCCGGTCATAATCCGTCGCAGCATACCCCTGAAGCACAAAACTAACACCCACGACTGTCTGTGGAGGAGGGTTACAAAACAAAGCCGGGTATTTTTTTTGCCCGACTGATGAAATAGAATCCAATGTATAAGTCGGTGGGATAGGAGATGTTCGGGTTCCAGCGCACGATACGACCAGTCCTGCCAACCATACCCCTATCCACCGATGCCAACGACATACAGAATTCATGGAGCCATCTTTTTCCCCAGTGAGTGACGTTATACGCGAACCAACAGTATCTGGTCGTGGGCAAAAAATTCCTATTGATCTCCACGTTTTTCTTCATACGCCTTTATTTCTTTATCCAACTCCTCAAATGCCTGGCTGGCGCGGAAGCGCGTGTAGAGGTTTTTGTTCGCCTTGATCTTCGCCATCAACGCTGCGTTAGCCGCACCAATAGGCAAACTCATCAAAACATACACCTTGAAGGTGCCGTTTTCTAACTGATGGATCTCCTTTTCTTCCTCTGTGGCACCATGAAGCGTCTCAGAGGTCACGGTTTTGGTGACAGACGTGAATTGCTCCAGGAGTTCGGTGTCAGCGTCTTCACCCACTTCTTCCTGAAACAGTTTCTCCAGATTATTCACTTTGATAGCCATCTGTTGAGCCAGGTCCGCACGGGTTTGCGTCTTGGCCTTTTTTGTCGCCACCTCCATATCGCGGGAATCGCCTGTAGCTGCGGCATAGAGATATTCGGCATCCGCATTGGGCGGATTTTCATACCATTTGGGCAAACCCTTTACTTTCAGGCTTGAAGCACACCCATAACAACAAATCGCAAGCACCAGCAAAATGACTTTACGCATAACTACTTCCTCCTTTGTGAAAGACGTATGAACTGCTTTTTCGGCAAAAGATCACGGACTACCGATCCGAGTATCATCTCCATACAATCCAGGTTGCATCTTTACGGGATCTGTATCAACACACGGTCTCCTTCACTACCTATCAAGATCGGTTCTTGGGAACGATCCCACTGCGTCTTAGCTGCTTCTGAAACCCAACGTTTCGTGTAAGCCGCCAATTCATTGAGTGTAATCTCCTTATTGATACTGCCACCGCCTGCACCATCTGCTTCTCCCCGCAGACCCTTGAGCAAATAATACGTGAACAAACCGTGACGCTTCGACCTCATAGGTACGGGGGACGCGAAAGCGCAGAACGCCTTCGACTGTTTCATTGGGATGAATGGTCCCAAGCGTCTCCTTCTCCTGCTGCACCTCAAGTCCACGGTTTATGTCTTCCGAGTTTAATATCGGGATTATCCGAACTCAGATGCAATTCCACATCAATACCCGGGTCAAGTCCAAAAAGTTCTGTAAAAAGGTAGCTCCGTGAAATAGTAGAAAGAATCCTTCCTTGATTCTCTTTTAAAGACTCTCTGAACTCTAGATCATCTTCTGAAAATTTATCTGGAAAAAGTGCCATCGTGGCAACGTAAAGCTCCAGTATGCCTATAGCCAATAAACCTATACCACCATCACTGCCCCATCTGTATTTTTTGATTGACCGTTTTTGTTCTTGGTAATAGGGAGTATATCGCAAATTCAAACCGAATCCATTACCAATGGGCGTGAAGGCCAGTTTGACCTCTCCGTGTTTCTGAAGTTGTTTCAATTGTTTTCTTTTTCATAACAAGAGGTAGCATTACTGTACAACCAGTCAAACTACATGCCAACAGCGCAATGAGAATCAGATTCCCAAGATGCTTCAATTTCTTCATGGTGATACTCTCTTTTGGATTTTACTTGTGACGCGCAGGGGTATTGGTCCTTGTTCATAGATTGATCAAGGCCAACAGGTATTGAGACTTCTCTTACTGTTTACAATCCTGTTTTAGCCTTCAAAATCAAAAACATGATTATAGCACCAATGATGGCAGCCCACATGAGATATACCAATGTTGCGAGAGGGCCTTTGAGTTTCTTCCCATCGCCGTTGTTGCCATCGCCACCATCGTTGCCAGAGATCTCCGAGACCTTAACAGAGAGATAAGTTACCAGAATGAGCAAAAGTACAGATGCCGCTATGATAAAAAAACTCATCCACTGCATGAGTGCCTTTATTTCCTCATACATCCCAAAAATTACCGCCTCCAAACCTAAGAGTTGATATATTTGTCCATTTCGTGATCCGAGAGCAGAAACAGAGGACTTGTCGAAAGAATCAAATTTATTTTCCTTCTATTGCACACAGTAAAACTGCACCTGCAATTCCCAGCCTTCTGTCAAGTAGCCCTTTTTTGTCCATTGAAAAATCAAGATTTATCTTCATGACAAAAGGATTGCGGTTTTGTTTAAACTGGCAGACTTCTTCCCCGCTTAATTCCCCCCTGTATGTTTGGGGAACCAGACTCGCCAAAAGGCTGAAGCGACGGAGCAATCCTGCAAGTAAGGTATCTTCTTTGATATGTCCTATTTCTCTGTCTTCCGCATCCATTATGATCCACTCGTCTCTTAAAAAGAAAGATTTCATACCCTTTCGTTTCAAAGCCCCCACTTTTGTATCGGTGGCAGGATCGACAACATCATAAGTGGCTGCAAAGTCGATGATTTGTCGAGCTTGAATTGTCAATATCTCTGTGTGCATATCTTTATCCGTATAAATTCGTATGTCCTCCTTCAATTTAAAAGATTTCATTTTCGAGTAGGACGCCAGGTTACCATTTGGATCGTAAATTTGGAACTCTGCCTTCGCACCAAGCGAAGGTGCTATCTTCTTGCGTACAAGATAACTTTCATGGATAAAGACTTCTGAAGTGGATTGCCTGGTCTGTATATCACCGGTCATTATTCTTGTCTCCTTAAAGTTGCGCTGTCAAACTTCAACGGCTTGTATCGGATCAATAAGTTTGGATGAAGTGCAGATTGAGTCTATTTCGCATATCAAAACCATTTGCGTTTCTCAATGATGTAGATTTGTTCAAACTCCTCATCGGACTTTGTCAGGTATATAACCCCTTCAATAAAGGCGATTATGCCAACAATTATGTGCGGGGTCCACAACAACATCCAACTCACAGTCCAACCAACTGTATTAATCAGCAAAAAAACTAGTCCAGGTCCCGTGAAGCCGAGATAAAATTTATGGATACCCAGGTGACCTAAAAAGATACCGAGAAGTCCTGCTGCTGTTTTGCTTTTCCCTGAAGATGCCAGGCTTGCAGTTAATGAAGATGCCCTGTTTACAGCTAAGTATATTTCCTTCGCCTGGTTGTCTTCCACGGTAAAATCAACGGACATACCGCGAGCAGGGGGACGATCTCCCTGCCAATCGGATCCATCGAAACTATATCTCTCACCATCCTCTCCCGAAATCGCGCCAGAGTTAGACTGAACTGAAAAATTCAGTATTTGACCTTTCATTGCAATCCCTCCTTTAATACTTTAGCCAGTTAAGTGACATGATTACTGCCTAATTTGACAATTTCCGTAGCGATATTTTAAACTCGACTTTCTCAATGGCACGATCTACAGCCTCTTTGAGATCAGGGCGTTTGAAATTAAATACAAACGACCACCTGGCATCGGTACCTTCAACCCGCGACCCTTTTGCCTCGGTGTCAATCTTCAGTTGCGTATCCTTTGAGGAAATCACGGTAAAGTCAATCATTCGGTAATTGGCACATCCAATTACTGTTAGCCCCAGATACAGAAGTAACATCAATTTGAGGATGGCAATTGCACACTTCATGGTATTATTTTCTCCCAAAGAAAGAGGAACTTTATATTGTGAACAGAGCGGATTGCGGGTTGCAGCACCGTTCTCATCTCTGTATGTTGCGGCGGAAGGCCACAGGCTGCCAAACCGAGCGGCCTTCTGCCATTCCCGCAGGCACAACACATGCCTGCGTTTTTTTGATTTACACATAATTTACACACCCCTTCCTTAAGACAATTATATACACAACAAAAAAAGGGTTTGCAATAAAAAATTTTAATTGAATCTACCAAGAGATTACTGGTCCATGATTTTACCTCGATTGCATGATCGAACAATCTAAAAAGAGCGCGAGATAGACGCGCACGGGCTTGCGTTTTACAGCGTGCGTGTGTATCTTTGCCCGCGAGAAAAACCTTCTGGATTGCGGCTCGAAACCCTGCCGCGATGACAGGCAAAACCGACAACCAAACCCAAAGGAAGGAATAATGTTTGAATCCCTGACCATGGCGCCTGCGGATCCCATTATAGGATTGACTGAAGCATTCAAAAATGATCCAAACCCCAACAAAATAAACCTCGGCGTTGGCGTGTACAAAGACGGCGACGGCAACACGCCAATATTTGCCTCTGTAAAAACGGCAGAAGAACGCCTACTCGCACATGAAGACACCAAAAATTATCTGGGCATAGAAGGCGACGAAGCGTATAACAAAGCCGTCCAGGAACTCCTCTGGGGAACAGAACACGAAATACTCACCAGTGGACGCGCGGGAACAGCCCAGGCACCGGGCGGCACGGGCGCATTGCGCATTGCCGGTGACTTTATTCATCAACACTATCCCAATGCCCGCGTATGGCTGAGCGACCCCACCTGGGCAAACCACCCCAAAATATTTGAATCTGCCAGTGTACCCACAGAAACCTATCGCTATTACAACCCCACATCTTTTGACCTGGACTTCGACGCACTCATCCAGGACCTCGGGCAAATCCCCGCTGGCGATGTCGTCTTGCTACACGGATGTTGTCACAACCCGACCGGCGTCGATCCCTCCGCCGAACAATGGGCGCAAATATCCGATGTCGTCGCAGACCGCGGCATCATTCCACTCGTGGACTTTGCCTATCAGGGCCTGGGCAATGGCCTTGCTGAAGACGCCGTCGGACTCCAATCACTCAGCCGGCCCGGCTGCGAACTCCTCGTCGCCAGTTCCTTCTCCAAAAACTTTGGCCTCTACCGCGAGCGCACGGGCGCACTGACCATCGTGGGCAAAAACGCCAATACCGTTGAAAAAGCGATGAGCCACATCAAAATCTGCATCCGCACAAATTACTCCAACCCACCCTCGCACGGCGCACAGGCAGTCGCAACAGTCCTCAACGACCCCGCCTTGCGGGCACAATGGGACGGCGAAGTAAAAGCCATGCGCGACCGCATCAACAACATGCGCACCCTATTTGTGGATACCCTCGAAACAAAAGGCGTGCGGCGCGACTTTTCATTTATCGCACACCAGAGAGGCATGTTCTCTTTCTCCGGGTTGACCCCCGAACAAGTAGAAGCATTGCGCGAGAAATTTTCAATATACATAGTCAGTTCGGGACGCATCAATGTAGCGGGCATGACAAAGGACAATATCGGGCCGTTGTGTGAAGCGATAGCGGAAGTATTGGGAGATTAATCCGCAGATGAACGCAGATGAACGCAGATGAAAAGCAAAAGGCAAAACCTCTGGATCGCGGCTAAGCATGCCCCTGCATGCTTTAAGCAGGGGACCATGCCGCGATGACGGCTCTATAGCGAATGAAGCCCTTCCAAGGAGAAATCATGACACTCAAAGACCGCGTAGCAATCGTCACTGGCGCAAGCTCTGGCATAGGGCGAGGCATAGCACTAGCACTCGCAGGAGAAGGCGCACATGTAGCAGTAGCCGACATACAGGAAACGCCCAAAAAGGGCATCTATCACGACACCGACCTGACCACTTCTACAGTAGAGGAAATAGAAAAACGCGGCGGGAAAGGGATCTTTGTGCAGACCGACGTATCGAATGACGAAGCGGTACGCAATCTGATCGAACAGACCGTCTCCGAATTTGGCAAACTGGACATCCTAATAAACAACGCCGGCATCACAATACCCGGAGGCATTGAAGAAACAACCATCGCCGACTACGACACCGTAATGGGCGTAAACCTTCGGGCACTATATGTAGCCAGCAAACTCGCCATGCCACACCTGAAAAAACCATCCGGCAGAATCATCCACATCGCATCTGTACAGTCATTTGGCGGTGGCGGCGGACCAGCGTATGCCGCATCAAAAGCGGGCGTCGTCAACCTCACGCGAGACACCGCCCTGGAACTGGCCCCCTTTGGCGCAACCGTCAACGCGATCTGCCCGGGCTACATCGAAACGCCCATACAGGACTATCTCACACCGCAGGAAATTGAAGACTGCAAAGTAAAAACCCCGTTACCCCGCCTGGGATTGCCATCGGACATCGGCAACGCCGCAGTATTCTTCGCATCGGACGCCGCCTCCTGGATCACCGGCACAGCCCTACCCGTGGATGGTGGATGGATGGCGTCTATTTTTTAATCCGCATCAATGCGGTATCCCCAACTGATGCATCCGCCGGTGAATCGCTTGACGGGCTTCGATGAAGGGACGTTCCAGATACGCGAGATGGTCCAACTCGCCGTGATGGTGTGTCGCCGTGCCGGAGGCGTGTCGGGCAGCGGTTTGACGGATGTACGCCAGATCGCCATCGATAAGCGTCAGCATATACTGGGCGGCTTCCAGATCGAACATCCACCACTCGCCACCGCAGGCGATGTAAATCGGCGACGTATGGGCGAAAATTCCCCGTCCCCAGCCATCGTGATGGGGAACACTGGTATAATTGGGACCGGCACATCGGGCGGCAATCCACGTATGCCCATCCACCTTCACCTTCGCCTTCAGTTCCAATCGCCGCGCACCCTTGTTGTCCTCCGTCGAAGCAACAACGCGCCCTGCCTGAACGATCTCCAGCGTATGAATCGGAAAAATACTCTCCGCCCACGCTTCGACCTCCACCGTACCTGCCCCCGACAACTGCATTGTATCGCCAACCTGGTGTCCATCTGCGGTAAGGTGAATAATGGGACCACCGCTGTGAAATGTTCGCCCCTGCGACACACTCTTGCACCAATTATCGTACGTAAATTCCCCATCGGGCAAATAGGCATACGTGCGGTAAATACCAACGGGCACATCGCTACTCATCTTATCCGTTCCACCAACCAGCGGCAAGCGATAACCGCAGTTGAGATAGCGGTAGTATTCCAGATGATTGAACGGCGCATGACGCAGCATCTCCACGCCATCTACGCGACCCGTGGCAATCAGTGCCGCAGGCTCCCCATTCGGATTCGGGAGATGCGGGACAATAACCGAACCGCCCTGCGCATGACACTGATCCGCCCAATCGCTCATCGTGATCTCCAGCGTACCACCCAACTCGGACTCACCCGGACCGTCACTACACCACGGCATCACCGGTTCCTTGAGACCCCACAGGATGAGATGCCCCAGAAAATGCTGCCTATTCTCCTGACCAACATAGACGATATTATTCCCATCTTGCGAAATACTCGGTCGTCCCGTAAAATCCTCCGTATTGGTAAAAAGATTGCCCCACTGCGACGGAAGCAAATTAACGATATTGAGATCCTCTCCCTGGGACTCCGTATGACTGCCCTGTGTCGAGAGAAAGTGAACGTGCGAATCCCCGCTATACCATCCCTCTCCATTCATATGAATCCACCGCTTGAGACGCAAAGTCAGTTCGCGTTGTCCCGGTTCGATCTTCACCCGCGTCCGCATCGGCTCATACTCAAATCCCCTGGCGACATCCACAATGACCTCGCCGCGCGGCAACCACCCCTGGCAACGACCGTCAATGTACGCATAGGTGATTTGTCCAAGCCGAAGATCTCCACCGATATCAATATGCCAGCTATCGAGATTGGAATTGACCTGATTGTGATGACCGTAAGGCTGATAGGGAATCCCCTCCGGCGAGCGGAAATGGACGCGGCAGGGGATGGGCTTGCCCGTATCGTCATCAAGCACAGTAACGTGAACCCAATTCCGCCCCCGGTCCAGGAGTTCCACGCGCATTCGCGAGGTCTCCACCACCTTCTTCTCCTCAACATCACCCCACTTGACCTCGCCCACCTTTTCCTCGCCCTGCTTCACCGTCATCGTAGCCGAAGGCGTGGCAGCGACCTCGACATAAGCCGGGCTTGACCTGGGATTCTGCGCCTCTCCCCAACCGGCGAAATCATCATTGACGAAATCATCGGCAGACGCTTCGGGCAGTGGATGAACATAAGTTGCCGTCCCTCGATCTACCTCCACGCTGAGATCAAACGGTTTTTCCGCATCTTCGGGATGGGTCAAAATCAGGCGCGCTTCGCGCTTCCCGTGTCGCACAAAGGGATATTCTTCAAGATGCGAAAGCGTGACACCAGCAATAATAAAACGCGGACCATTCGGGATAATCTCCAGCGACTCGACCACGCGATCCGGCAGAGGATTCTCCCACGCCCACAGAAAGTATCCGCGGGACGTGCCGCGCGACACCTCGGTCTGACGTCGCCCCATATCCTGCCATTTCCCTTCGTAACGCGGCAACAACCGGTCGTTCTGGTCCGGAAGTGCGACAAAGGGCGCGCCGCCGCTGGATAAATGTGCAATTTCAAAACGCTCGCGGATGGGAATGCGGAATTCTTCACCCTCCGCCATCCGGAACAAATAATCCGCCACGTTCTCCCCCAATGGACCACCCTCCATCAGATCGGAATCCAGCAAGCGATGGGCAATAATCACGCGGCGTGCCGACTCGTTGATTGGAATTGTCACACCACCAGAAGCCTCATCCAGCGCGATAAAACAATTCGAACCATCGTCATGTACCAAAAACGGCAAACCGCGGAATAATTGTTTGCCTATAGGAGCATTCGCGTTTGCGCCCAAAACTTCAAGCCCCGCATTGCACAACGCCGACAAATCGAGAGGTTGATAGTCTGCCATGACAGGTATCCTTTCTTTATAGGGTGTATATCTCACAAAAAATCCAAATCTGCGCCGAGATGAGCGGGCAAAACGCATTTGGCATACAGGTGTCGCCATCCGCGCTCGGGAATTGGCAAAGGAACAAAAGCCTCGCGGCGACGCGCAAGCTCCGACTCATTGACCAGCAAATCAATGCGGCGTTCTCTTGCATTCAACTCAACCATATCGCCATCGCGAACAAAGGCAAGCGGTCCCCCTGTCGCCGCCTCGGGAGAACAGTGCAACACCACCGTGCCATAAGACGTCCCACTCATACGCGCATCGGAAATCCGCACCATATCTTTAACTCCTTTTTGCGCCAAATACTTGGGAATAGGCAGAGACCCCGCCTCCGGAAACCCATCTCCCACGGGACCGGCATTTCGCAAAATCATCACATGATCCGGCGTAATATTGAGCGCGGGATCATCAATCCGCGCGGATGCATCCTCAGCAGAATCAAAAACAACCGCAGGACCCCGGTGCGCGAGCAATTCCGGAGACGCCGCTGCAACCTTCAGCACAGCCCCATCCGGCGCCAGATTCCCGCGAACCACAATCAGCGCGCCCGTAGCACCAAGGGGATTATCCAGCGAGCGAATAGTACTTTGCCAGGACTGAGGAGGTTGAACCGTCTTCAAATAATCGCCCAACGCCTGCCCTGTAATCGTCGGCACAGAACAATCCAACAGAGACGCCAGCGCCTTGAGCAACGCGGGAACACCACCCGCATTGTGAAAATCCTCCATATAGCCCACACCTGCGGGCTTGCAATCCACCAGCAACGGCACCCGTTGCGACACCTCGTGCATATCTTCCAGAGTCAGCCGAGTCCCCGCCCGCCGCGCAATCGCCAGAAGATGCACAATCGCATTCGTAGAACCACCCAGCGCGTGTAGCACCGCAAGCGCATTGAGAAAAGACGCCCGCGTGAGCAATTGTACGGGCCGGCGTTCCGCACGAGCAAGAGCAACGGCCATGCGCCCAGACCGCACCCCCACGCGCAATCGATCCCCCGTACCCGAAAGCGGTGTTGCACCACCAGAAACCATCAAACCCAGCGTCTCCACCACACTCGCCATCGTCGAAGCAGTCCCCATAACCATACACGTCCCCGGCGTACTGCAAAGCGACTGAGTCACACCTTCGATCTGCTCATCGCTCAGTTCCCCAGCGCGAAATTGCGCCCAATAGCGGCGGCAATCTGTACACGCACCCAATCTCTCACCCTGCCACGAACCCGTTCGCATCGCGCCAGACACCACCTGAACAGCGGGAATATTAGCCGACGCAGCAGCCATCAACTGCGCCGGCACAGTCTTATCGCAGCCCCCCATCAGCACCACCGCATCCATAGGTTGAGCCGTAATCAGTTCCTCGGTCTCCATAGACAGCAGATTCCGAAAAAGCATCGTCGTAGGCGAAAAGAAAATCTCATTCAGCGAAATCGTGGGAAACACAAAAGGCAGGCCACCGCCTTCGAAAACCCCGCGCTTGACCGCCTCGATCAAATCCGGCATATGCCCGTGACAGGGATTGTAATCAGAAGCCGTCGAAGCAATCCCAATAACGGGACGATCCACATCCTCGCCATCATATCCCGCAGCCGCGAGAAACGCCCTGCGAATATACTTGCTAAATTCCGGATCGCCGTAGCTCGTCAAATTCCGATTGATACCTGTATCTGTCGATTGGGTCATAGTAATCCGCAGATGAACGCAGATGAACGCAGATGAACGCAGATAAATTCAGCCATCAACTTATTGTCGTCATCGCGGCATGATGTTGAGCCGCGATCCAGGAGGTTTTGCTGACCGCTAATCGCTGATCGCTCTGGAAAGCGCGTGCTCTGCTGAAACAAGCATGCCACTGATAATCTCATAGGCGAGTTGATCAATATTCTCGCGTGTCTGAGCCAGATCCTCCCCAGCCAGATCCGCGCAATCAGCCGAAGATGCCGAAACATAATACTTGATCTTGGGTTCTGTACCAGAAGGCCGGGCTGTTACCCGCGTGTGCCCTTCTTCCGTAAAAGTAAAAGCGAGAACATTGCCCGTAGCACCCTGAATCGCACGCGTAGTACCCGTCTGAACATTGCGCACAATATTCGTCTGGTGATCAACGACCTCAATCACCCTGTACCCGCCAATTTCAGCAGGCGGATCCTCGCGCAGACCAGTCATAATCTGGGCAATCTCCTCATTGCCCCGTGCGCCTTCTCGATACGTCGATTTCTGCACCTCACAAAAATATCCAAACGCGCGATAAATATCATCCAGATAATCCCGCAGCGTGCGACCTTGCCTCTTGAGTTTAGCCGCGCACTCCGCGAGCAAAACCGCAGCAACAGCCGCATCCTTATCGCGCACAAAATCCGTAAACAAATAACCGTGGCTCTCTTCCGTACCAAACACAAAGGTCTCATCATCTGACAAATTATTGATCACATCGCCAATATATTTGAACCCGACAAGGAGGTTATCAACAGGTATCAGACCAAAATCCCTCGCAACAAGACTAATGAGATCCGTCGTAACAATCGTCTTACACACAACACCCCTATCGGACAATTTGCCCTGATCTCTAAGTGAAGTCAAAATATAATAACACAAAACAGCGCCAATCTGATTGCCATTAATCGCAAGCTCTTCGGGAGCGGCATCCCAGCCCTTCTGCGGATGGGGCAGCGCGCAACCCAGACGATCGGCATCTGGATCGCTCGCCAGAACAATATCAGCCCGAACCTGTCTTGCCTCTTCAATAGATATAGAAAGCGCGCCCGGATCTTCGGGATTTGCCACACCCCCTGCCACCGTCGGGAAATTGCCATCCGGAACATCTTGCGCCTCCACCAGATGGAGAGAATAGCCGAGCTTCTGAAGCGCGGGCACAACACTCGTTGAACCAACGCCGTGTAGCGGCGTATAAACGACACGTATATCGCGGGCATCGCAAAGAGAAAGATCCACCAGCTTTTCAACATATTGTGCGTCGAGCTCTGCATCGAGCACCTCAATCAACCCTCGATCCACCCCGTCCGCATAGTCAATTCTATCGAGACGTTCAACAGCACCAACCTCGGCAATAATATTCTTATCGTGCGGCGGAACAACCTGTCCGCCATCAATCCAGTACGCCTTAAAACCATTATCCGACGGAGGATTGTGACTCGCGCTAATAACCACACCAGCAACAGCACCTGTCTGGCGGAGCGCAAAAGAAAGATGAGGCGTTGCCCGAGGACCGTCAAACAACCGTGCGACAATACCATTACCCGCAATAATCGCAGCCGTCTCCCGTGCAAAAACATCCGAATTATTGCGCGTATCATACGCGATCACCACACCCATATCTCTGGCATCTTCAATACCCGATTTGAGAATATACTGCGCCAACCCCTGCGCCGCCTCTCCAATCGTCCTCAAATTAATACGGTTGGGACCCGGGCCCATCTTGCCCCGAATACCACCCGTACCAAACTCGATATGCGTGCGAAAAGCATCCTCGAGCTCGTCTATATCTTCATCTTCAACGAGCAATTGAATTTCCGGTACAAAATCGGCAAATACTGAATCAGTAAGCCATTGGGAAACTGCTCGAAAAGCCGCGACAGAAAGCCTGTTCTCCGCGGCCCAGTCTTTGATCTGCTGGTGTGTCTTCATAAATACTCCAATTCAAGAACGAATAGACGAATAGACGAATAGACGAACCCCGCTCCGCCCCCAAAGTAGATACAAACTCCGCCGTTGATTCGTTGATGAACTGGCCTGAGAGACGGCCAGTTGTACCCCGCTCCGTTGATTCGCGCTTTTCTTTTATCGCCATATATTGCCATCTACAGACCACCGTGTCAAGCCCAGAACCAAAACTACTTGACTTTAGCACTCATTTTTGCCCTATTTTGAAAATGCTCACAACAATCCTCATCGCCATTGGCCTTGTACTGGGTATCCCCCTCGCAATACTGGCACTTTTCTTATGCCTGCCAATCCGCGCAGGCGCAACGGGGTACTACCGCGAAAATGACTACAGCATATCCGGTTTCGCGCGCGGTTGTGCCGGGCTATGTGGTATTGTTTGCGACATTGACAAAAAGGGGATACAATTGCGCGTAGTTATCGGACGCTGGACCGCGTGGCGACCCGGGGCAAAACCGCCATCATCAGAGCCAACAACAGAATCCGAAAGAGATATCTCCACCGAACCACAACGGGACAGACCGAAAAAAAAACCATATCCAACAGAGACCTTACGCGCAAAAGCAAAACAATACCTGAACTATGCTACAGAAGTGCGTCCCATTCTGACGCGATTTATAAAACGATTGCTGAAAACAATATCACTTCAACACGCGGAATTGAATCTGGAGTTAGGAACAGACGATCCCGCCTTCACCGGACGTCTATTTGGATATATTGAAGCGACCAAACGCATCTTTGGCAAACGCATCCGCATCTCGCTCACCCCTGATTTTTTGCAACCGCGCTTTGCCGGATCGGGATCCTTAAAACTCTCCATTTATCTTCACCGTTTGATATTCGCCGCACTCGCCCTTGCTGTGCGCGGCGGACTCATGCGCGCAAAAATCTGGTGGACAAAACGCAAAAACAGGCGCAAAGTCCCCTTAACTGCTAACTACTGATTATTATGACTATACTTTATCGGGAGGCAACATGGCAATAGAAGACATGGTGCGAACAATGTTACACGAACTGCGTGAAATCGTGAAAACCGAAACCGTAGTAGGCGAACCCCTTGTCCTGGGCGACGTCACCATCATACCCGTATCCAAAATATCCTTTGGATTTGGCGCAGGTGGTGGACAGGGCGAAAAAGACGACGGAAGCAGTGGCACGGGCGGAGGCGGCTCTGTGCAACCCGTGGCATTCATCGTCATACAAAAAGGCAAAGCACAGCTTCTACCCATAGAAGACAAAAGCATGTCTATCGCCGACCTGCTCAAATACGCGCCCGATGTACTTGAAAAAATTAAAGCATTTAAGGACAAACGAAAAAAAAAGGAAGAAGAGAACGACGGCAGCGAAGAAGAAAAAGAATAACAACCGCGCATCGGCCAATAAATTCACCGACGATGAATAATTAAAAAAATCGCTGGAAATACCATTGATAGGAGATTATCATTCAGTGAAACGCACCTCTCCGCCACCTTTGGAACTCGATTATGAAAGCAATCCTGTACATCGCAACCCTTCACGCCGACATCACCATACACAATGGTCAAAACACATATCAGAAGATGAGGAATTTCTCATCTTTTGTGACTCCGTATCCAGGGGATGGGGAAATCGCAGTACCTGTTTTTGGGGTATAAAAATAGACGAAAAAAGAGAACTGATGACATTGAATGATCCATCCTACCATAACGGTCAGATTGCAAAATGGTGTAGATTTGTGAGCAATACAAAGCCTGAAATTTGGCACGGTTATCCACTATGGCCGGATCCACGTAGGCCAAACCCGTCTCAAGACGTTCTGTTACAATGGGCGCGGTACCGTCCTCTTTCTAAAGCCAAAGTCGCAAAATTATTAAGGGGGAGACGATGCAGTTTCTAAAACTTAAATTGCCAGGGGCTTATCTCGATGCCTTTCTTTACAGAGGGCATCTCTATTTGCTTACAGAAGAGAACACATTGCAAGTACTCGACTGGAATAGATTGATAGAACGCGTTTTCCCTGCACCAGATAGAAGTGGAATTGATCCATTAGCTGCTATGATATGGACCAATAATTCGTTAGTCCATAAACATAGGAATCTCATAGATAAACATAGAAATCTCATAGATTGGACTCAATATGACGAGTTCAAAAACATGCCACTCAAAAATCTTCAGAGGATGAATGATACTGTTCTTTACCCTGAAGAGAATGAATGCAATGAATTTAATCTGGGGCCTGAGAGGTTTCACACGCTTGAACTTTACCATTCTCATGTATGGCTGCTCGGCGAAAAAGGTGTCAGTTATGTGAAGACAGGGCCGGGACATGTTAAGGGAAAATGCTCCAATATCTATCGAGTACTCGATGATTGTGCCTATTCTCTCGGCGCAAGATCGGACATGCTATGGGTCACGTCACCCGATTTGGTACATGTTATATCTATCCGCGATATTTCGCCAAGACGTGTGAAAGTGGAATTTGGAGAAGAGAATTCCTTATCCATTTCGGCAAACCACATCGGATGGCACTGGGAAGATGCCGTGATGACCTCAGATTTTGACTTTCATACGAGTATCTGGATGCGTGTCTCTCGCCAAAATGTCAGTGCCCAAAAAGTCATGGATGCTGATCCAGTCTATACAAATCGCGAGCAAATTTTAGAGGAGTACTCTACAGGGAAGGAAGTACCTACTGAAACAAAGAACGCTTCCTTTTACGAGATCGCACCTGATATCGGAAAATCTCAGCGACTCTACTGTAGCAGAGAACGAGCTGTGGGCGTATCACCTGATCACTCTGTGCAGGCTTTCAATTGGGGATTCGATCTTAAAACCGAACAAAACGGGCTTTCAGCTTATACGATTTCAAATCCCAATGTAGAACGTGTGCTCATTGGTACTTTTGGATGGATCATTGAAGAAACATCAGGTGTTCTTTTGATAGATAAAATTAAGAAGAGAAGATTATATAACAAGGAACCGACGCAAGTCCGTACATTCCCATCTGCTCATTGGTATGAAAACCTGGTTCTCATCGTAGGTGATGAGGATATCGAAGTTATCGCAATTCTCGATTATGACTTTCTAATACCCAAGAAATTGCAAGACGTCAATATTGGTAGAAAATCGGAATATTTCTTAGATAGTTACAGACAATATTCTGCAGGCGGTGGTTTTTAGTGCTACTTATAACTCCTTTGCGACCCTACTGATGCTCTCAAACTTAAACCAGCCCTTGCGAACCCTGCCGGGCATTGGACTAAAGCGCGAAAAAGTATTGGAAAACGCAGGCATCGCCACCGTGGGCGACCTCCTATTGTATGTGCCCTATCGGTACATAGATCGATCCACCGAAGTCGGAATCGCACACCTGCCACTGGATGGGGAAGTCACCGCAGTAGGCGAAATCGTAAGCATGCAGATAATCCCCGGCAAGCGTCGGCGATTCGTCATGACAGTCGAAGACCAGACCGGATCGGTCGCCTGTACGTGGTTCGGAGGCATACAATACCTCAAAAACGCATACCGCGCGGGCGACATCGTAGCACTGGGAGGAAAATTGACGCGATTCGGGCGCACCTTGCAAATGGTACACCCCGAAATAGAAGTTCTCGCAAACGAAGACGACGACAATCAGCGGCTGCATACCGGACGCATCATCCCGCTGTATTCCACCACATCAAAAATGAAAGCAGACCGCCTCACAGCCCGCGCACTTCGCCGTCTCTTATTCGCCGCGCTACAAACCGTTGGAGATCAGATTGAAGACCCATTGGATGAAAACATACGCAAACGCTGTGGCATAATGCCCCTGCGAGACGCAATTGAAAAAATCCATTTCCCGGACACAACAGCGGACATAGACACTGCGCGGCAGCGCCTATCTTTTGATGAAATTTTCTATATCCAGCTTTACCTTGGACACGCAAAAAAACTGCGCCAGCGCACACCCGGGCGCGTTCTGACATGCAACGGCTCGCTAACGCGGCAACTCGTGGCAAATCTACCCTTCAAACTAACGCATGCACAAACGCACGCCATTGCAGAAATCGGTCACGACTTACAGCATCCCGTAGCCATGCACCGCCTGTTACAGGGCGACGTGGGATCCGGCAAAACCCTCGTCGCCCTCCACGCCATGTTATGTGCAGCAGACAGCGGCGCGCAAGCCGCCTTAATGGCACCCACAGAGATCTTAGCCGAACAACACGCCCACACCATACGAGAACTCGTCGCACCATTGGGCTTAGACATAGCACTGGTGACAGGACGCATGCGAAAAGCGCAACGCGCCAAAATACTGGACGGATTGAGTTCTGGAAAAATAAAACTGACAGTCGGCACACATGCCCTGTTGCAAAACGACATCGCATTTGCCGACCTCGCACTCATCGTGGTCGATGAACAACACCGCTTTGGCGTGGTACAGCGCGCCATGCTGCGCGAAAAAGGCAATACACCCCATCTGCTGGTCATGACCGCCACCCCCATACCCAGATCCCTATCTCTGACCCTGTATGGCGATCTGGATGTCACCATCATCGACGCCCTACCGCCTGGTCGCATCCCTGTACGCACGGGATGGCGTTATGCACAGGACCGCGCCCGAGCACTGCAATTTCTGCGCAGCGAACTGCAACAAGGGCGTCAGGCATATATCGTCTATCCACTCGTATCCGAATCCGAAAAAAGCGACCTGCAAGCCGCCACCGCCGCCTTTGAAGACCTGCAAAAAGATGCACTCTCCAACTTCCGATTGGGCTTGCTTCACGGACGGCTAAAACGCGACGAAAAAGAAACCACAATGTCTGCCTTCAGGCGCGGCGACCTGGATGCGCTGGTCACGACAACAGTTATCGAAGTCGGCGTCGATATACCCAACGCCACAGTCATGATGGTCGAACACGCCGAACGCTTTGGACTATCGCAATTGCACCAATTGCGCGGACGCGTGGGCCGCGGTCAACATCAATCCTACTGCATCTTAATTGCAGACCCCCAGGACGCGCTATCGGATGACGCACGTGAACGCCTCGACGCCATGGCGCGAACAACGGACGGATTCGAAATCTCAGAAGCCGACTTGTGCATCCGGGGACCCGGACATATTTTTGGCACACAACAAGCCGGCTTCCCCAAATTTCACTTTGCCGACCTCGCACGCGACGGCACCTTAATCACCGCCGCACGCCGAGAAGCACAGACACTCCTATCCCACGACCCAAATTTGACCGCGCATACTGTTTTAAGACGAGAATTAGACGCAACCGCACTTCACGACATGCAAATTGTGGAAGCGGGATAACTGCTGAGAAGTGTGAAGGAAGAAGTGTGAAGTGTGAAGGAATACGAAGAAGGCGTGGGGCGGCGGGCTAACCGCTGACGGCTAACCGCTAATAGTTGACACCCCTATTGTATTATGGTAGATTGATTCGGCATTCTTAGGCATACATCCATGTTCATCTGCGATCATCTGCGTTCAGGCTCGGATTACTCGCCTTCATTCTGCGGATGTTTCTTTATTGCCCCGGAAACTGACTGATGAATCATGAGCTGCGCATTGCGTTGCTTGGCACGATTAACCGCGACACGATTCACACCGCCGATGGCGTGACAACCGAAAGCTACGGCGGTTTGTTGTACAGCATCCTGGCATTGGCTGAGATCGCGTCTTCTGATGTGGTGATTTATCCGATCTGCAACGCAGGAGCAGACATAGAAGCCGTGGTGCGAGAAAAACTCGCGCCATATCCACACGTCAAATACGACGGCATTCAATTTGTATCGGGCAAAAATCCCCATTGCTTTTTGGATTACGACGCAAACGGGCGCAAACGCGAAACCCTGCACAACGATGTCCCGCAAATCTCTTTTTCACAAATTGAACCATTTTTAGACTGCGACGCGATATGCTTTAATTTCATCACCGGGATGGAACTCGCCCTCGAAACCGCACAACGCGTGCGTCGTTTCGCCACCGGTTTGCTATTGATGGATGTCCACAGTTTAACCCTGGGCATGGACGAAAAACGCCGCCGATTCTGGCGCGTGCCCCCGAAGTGGAAAAAATGGATGGGATGCGTAGATGTCGTACAAATGAATGAACAAGAGGGCGCTTTACTCGCCAACGAAACACTGGATAGCAAAGACGCAACACGCCGTTTTGCAAAACAAGTATTATGCGCGGGACCTTCAGTATTGATGATCACGCGCAGCGACCGCGGTTCTGAAACAATTTCTCAAAATGACCGCTCAGACATTGTGATCGACAAATTCGATCCCGCGCCCATCACTGAACCCTGTGACGAAACCGGATGTGGCGACACCTTTTTAATGGGATATACCTGGGCCTTCTTGCAAACGGGCAACCGCGCCTTTGCCAGTCGTTTTGCCAATCGAGTGGCGGGTATCAACGTGTGTTTGCGCGGCATTGAAGGCATTGCAAAAATAAGCCAATTCCTAAACCCCGAAGACCTGCCTGTGGGGACACGCAGACAGGTCAATCTGCCGTATTAAACGGCATTCTCCCCGGTCCTGAAAGGAGGGCCTGATGCAAGAATATCAATTTCCAAATCGTCCAAATTTCGACTTGCAATTCAACCCCAAGTTCATCTATTACGGGTTAATTGTACTGGCATTGCTCTGGTTGGCCAGTGGCATCTATACAGTGCGGCAAGATGAGCAAGCAGTCGTATTTCAATTCGGACGAGCGGTAAGCCTGGAAGATCCTGGCATCCACTACCACTGGCCCACACCCATTCAGCGCGTTGAAAAAGAGCGCGTATCAGAGGTAAAACGCCTCGAAGTCGGTTTTCGCACCATCAGCGTGAGCCCCACGCCGAGATACCAGAAGGTCTCAGCCGAATCCGCAATGTTGACCGGCGACGAGAATATCGTCGATGTAGAACTAATCGTTCAGTATCGCATCCGCGATTTGGAGAACTATTTGTTCCAGGTCAACGACCAGCGAAAAGCCATCAAAGACGTGACCGAGGCCGCATTGCGCCAGGTCGTTGGGCAGCGCACCATCGACGAGGCTCTCACAGAGGGCAAGCTGGAAATTCAAGAAGAGATTCTGAAACAGGTTCAAGAAGTCCTGGATATCTACGAAATTGGCGTGCGCGTCGATCAAGCCAAATTGCAGACCGTATCTGTACCCCAGGAAGTCGATCACGCATTTAAGGACGTCGCCAATGCGCGAGAAGACAAAGAACGTCTCCGCAACGAAGCCGAAGCCTATCGCAATGACATCATCCCGAAAACGCGCGGTGAAGCCGAAAAAATGATCCGAGAAGCCGAAGCCTATAAAGTCGAGCGAGTCAAGCGCTCTCAAGGCGATGCAGACCGCTTCGTCGAGGTACTCAAAGAATATCGCACCGCAAAAGACGTGACCGAAACGCGAATGTACCTCGAAACAATGGAAAAAATCCTGCCCGGCATACAAAAATTCGTCGTCGAATCCGACGGCAAGGGCGGCATTCTCAACGTTCTCAACCTGCAAAAGCCATTAGGAGGAGGAAATTGATATGCGCAACCTCGTAACTCTGGTGGTCATTTTGATAGCAGCGGTTATCTTAATTCAATCATCGTGTTATATCGTGGATGAACGCAAACAGGTCGTCGTCACAGAATTTGGGCAACCCGTACGCACCGTACAGTCCCCGGGCCTGCATTTTAAAATTCCGTTTATCCAGCAATTGCACACCTTCGAAGATCGCCTGCTGTACAGCGATGCCGATCCCAGACAAATTTACACACAGGACAAGAAAAACCTCATCGTCGATAATTTTGCCCGCTGGCGCATCACAGATCCACTCAAGTTTCTGGTATCTGTGCAAAATGTCTCCTATGCACAATCGCGCCTGGACGACATCATTTTTTCAGCGGTACGCGAAGAACTCGGGCAACGCACGCTGGTCGAGATCGTAGTTACGCACCGCGAGGATATCATGAAGACAGTGACAGAGCGCTCCCACGAGGCAGCACTCGGACTGGGCATTGATATCCTCGATGTGCGGATTAAGCGCGCAGACCTGCCGCGCGAAAACAAAAACAACGTGTTTGAACGCATGCGCGCCGAACGCGAACGGCAGGCCAAAGAATACCGCGCCGAAGGTGAAGAAGAGGCTCTGAAAATTCGCGCGGAAGCCGACCTCGAAGTCGCGCGCCTCAAATCCGAAGCCCTGCAAAAATCGCAGTTAATTCGCGGCGAAGGCGATGCCGAAGCATTGCGTATCTATGCCGATGCCTTTGAACAAGACCCCCGTTTTTTTCAATTCTGGCGCACCCTCGAAGCCTATGAAAAAACCCTGGGCGAAGGAACGACCGTCGTGATGCCTCCCACCAGCGATTTCTTCAAGTACCTGACCCAAAAGCGTCCGCGGTAGGGATGGCCCGCAGTGGGCGGGTACAGGTCCGCCCACTGCGCCTCAACGAGGCAATCCCATGTCTGCCCGTTTAACGAAAATCTCGTATCTCTGCTTTCTCCTCCTCTTCTCTTTTTCCGCAGCAAACGCGACAGAATGGCACAGATTTGAACGCGATGGCCTCGCCTTACACCTCGCGCATAACAATGCGGTTCGGGCAGGGGAATTGTTGAACGCACTCCTTATTGGACGCAATGAAATCCGGCGCAAACTGGGCGGTGCCCCCGAAATACCCATAGAGGTTTATCTCGCACCGGACGAAGCTGTTTTTCGAGAATTGACACACGGGCGGTTGCCTCATTGGAGCGCGGGAGTTGCATTTCTCGAATCGCGCACCATTGTTCTGCAAGCCAGCGCCGACAATTTGCTACAGGTTGCGCGGCACGAATTTGCCCATATATTTTTGCACGCCATCGCGCCATCGCGCGTGCCCGTCTGGTTTCACGAAGGCGTGGCGATGTGGGCGTCGCACGAGTGGCGTTTGCGACAAAGCGCGGCTGTGTTTTACGCGGTCTTTTCCGAAAACTTAATCCCGCTCTCCGAAATTGACGAAGTCCTATCTTTCCCCTCGGCAAAAGCCGACCTGGCCTACACGGAAAGTTTGCTGGCAGTCTCTTTTTTGATCCGTTTGGGCGGTCCCAATGCCGTAGTCGTCATGCTTTCCGAACTGGAAGCAGATGCGCCCTTTGAAGTCGCACTATTTCGCGTAACTGGCGAAACGCCCCGCGAATTTGAACGGCGATGGCGCGATGATGTACAGGCGCGATTCAGTCTGATGACACTACTCTTTTCGCCCGATTTGATCTGGCTGTATCTCACCTTGCTCTTGCTGCTCGCCTATATATGCGTGAGACTGCGGAATCGCGCGACCTTGCGGCGGTGGGAAGCCGAAGATGCAGCCGAGGAATTGACCTTACAATTGCGCGTATATCGCCGAGAGGACGAGCAGTGATCATAGGCGTAACAGGAGGCATTGGCGCGGGAAAAAGCACCGTATGCGCCGTATTTGAAAAAGCTGGCGCGCACATAATCGACGCCGATGCAACAGGTCACGAAGTACTCCGCGACCCAATTGTAATTCGCAACCTATCCGATGTGTTTGGACGAGAGATTCTGGATTCCGACGGACAAATCGCACGCCGGAAATTGGGCAAACGGGCCTTCGCCTCTGACAAAAACCGCGAAAAACTCAACACCATCGTGTGGCAACCGCTACGGCAATTGTTGCTGGACAAAATTCACGCCGCTCTGGATAGAGAACCCACACGCCCCGTAGTTGTGGATGCAGCCCTGCTGGTCGAGCGCGGCGATCCGAAAAAAATCGTCGATGTACTCGTCGTTGTAACAGCCCCCGAATCCTTGCGAATTCAGCGGACAATGGCGCGATTGGGCATCTCCAAAGCCGAAGTTGTGGCGCGACTATCCGCACAATTGCCCGAAGAAAACAAAGTCGCGGTCGCGGATTTTGTCGTAGTCAATGACAAAACACCCGCCGTGTGTCGCCAGCGCGCGCGGGCTATTTGGAACAAATTGCAATGTGAGGAGAGATGAATTACACGCCACATACAGAACGCGATATTCAGCACATGCTCAACGTGATCGGAGTAGCATCCACTGATGATCTATTTGCCCCCGTTCCCGAATCACTACGTCTGAACACACTCAATTTGCCCCCTGGAATCAGTGAAATGGAAGCGATGGCCTTTGTGCAATCGCTAACCGATTGTGGGAGCGAGACACCCCTATCGTTTTTGGGCGGAGGTGCTTACGATCACTTTTCGCCGAGCGTGGTCGATGCTATCATTTCGCGAGGCGAATTTTTTACAGCCTACACGCCCTATCAGCCCGAGGTGAGCCAGGGAACCCTTCGGGCTATTTTTGAATTTCAATCCATGATTTGTGAACTCACCAACATGGAAGTCGCCAATGCGTCCATGTACGACGGCGCTTCTGCACTGGCCGAAGCCGTACTTATGTCAGTCCGTCTGAACAACCGTACACGCGTCTTATTGCCGCGCAGCCTGCATCCATTTTACCGCCAGGTGGTAGCGACCTATGTGCGGGGTATAGACCTCGAACTCGTGGATATTCCCTGGTCTGACTCCGGCGCACTGGACATGTCCGCTTTGAAGTGCGAATTAAACGACAATACCGCTGCCGTAGTCGTACAAAATCCGAATTTTTTGGGCGTGCTCGAACGCCTGTACGAAATTGGCGACCTCGTCAACAATACCAGAACAGCTTTTATAGCCTGCGTCAACCCCATATCCCTGAGCGCAATTCGCCCACCGGGCGACTTCGGCGCCGATATTGTCGTAGGCGATGGACAGCCATTGGGCCTGCCCCTGTCTTACGGGGGTCCTTACGTCGGCTTTTTTGCATCTCGGGAGAGCCATGTGCGAAAAATGCCCGGTCGCATCTGCGGCCAGACCACCGACGTAGATGGCAAACGCGGCTTTGTACTGACATTGCAAACCCGCGAACAACACATCCGACGCGAACGCGCCACATCGAACATCTGCACCAACCAGACCCTTTGTGCAACCGCAGCAACCGTGTACCTATCCTCAATCGGACCGCAGGGCTTCCGCGAAGTTGGCGAACTGAACTGGCATCAAAGCCATCGCGCATTGCAGGCGTTGACCGCTTTAGACGGGGTGCGCCAGAAATTCTCCGGTCCAATATTTAACGAATTCGTTCTGGAAACAGACCGCAAAGCATCCGATATCCTGACCGCTTTGCAACATCGGGGCATTGAAGCCGGCATCGACCTGGGCCGATTTTATCCCGAACTCGAAAATTGTATTCTCACATGTGTCACGGAAAAACGCACAGACGCCGACATTGATCGCCTCATCGATGCGTGGAGGACATTGTAATGGATCGCGATATATTGATCTTTGAACGCGGCGCGCCGGACCGACGCTGTGTCGCATTTCCCGCTGCCGTGGATTCCGGAACAGCAATACCCGAAACCATGCGCCGCGATGTGCCCCCCGGCCTCCCCGAAGTGAGCGAACTGGAACTCGTGCGCCACTACACCGCGCTTTCACAGATGAACTTCAGCATCGACACGCATTTTTATCCCCTGGGATCCTGCACCATGAAATACAATCCCAGAGTACACGAAAAAGCGGCGCGTATCCCGCAGATCGCGGGATTGCATCCCCTATCGGAAAACGCCCAACCCGCCCTGCAAATCTTATGGGAAATGGAACAAGTACTCAAAGCCGTCAGCGGAATGGATGGATTCACCTTTCAACCCACAGCCGGGGCGCAGGGCGAATTTGTGGGCATATCACTGATCGCCGCCTATCACAGGGCACAGGGCAACGCCAAAAAAGTAGTACTCATCCCCGACTCTGCCCACGGCACAAACCCGGCAACCGCAGCAATCTGCGGATATGCAGTACAGGCAATTAAATCAACAGAACGCGGCACAGTCGATGTAGAAGACCTCAAGACGCACTTGACCGAAGACGTAGCCGGATTGATGTTGACCAACCCCAACACATTTGGCGTATTTGAAGACGAAATTGAAGACATCGCCGCGTTAGTACACGACGCGGGCGGCCTATTGTATTACGACGGCGCAAACCTGAATGCCTTTCTGGGGCAATGTCGCCCCGGCGACATGGGCTTTGACGTTGTACACATCAACCTGCACAAAACATTTACCACGCCCCACGGTGGCGGAGGACCCGGCTCTGGTCCCGTAGGCGTAACAAAGGCACTCCTGCCATTCTTACCCCTGCCCGTAGTCGCAAAAGAAGGCGATACATTCAAGCTCGACTTTGACCGCCCGGAATCCATCGGCAAAGTGAGTTCATTCTACGGCAATTTTGGCATGGTCATACGCGCATTGGTCTATGCCAAAATGCTCGGCGCAGAAGGCATGCGCCGCACCAGTGAAATGGCCGTCTTGAATGCCAATTACATCGCGGCAAAACTCGACCCCCACTACGACCGCCCCAAAAATGCACAACCCATGCACGAAATGGTATTCTCGGCATCGCGACAAAAAAAGGCGAACGGGATTACCGCAACCGACATCGCCAAACGGCTGATCGACTACGGCGTCCATCCGCCCACCATTTACTTTCCCCTGCCCAACGTAGCACCCGAAACCATGCTCATCGAACCAACCGAAACCGAAAGCCTCGAACAGGTCAACGACTTTATCAAAGCCATGATTCAAATAGCAAAAGAAGCCGAAGAAAACCCCGACCTGCTCAAAGAAGCCCCCCACGCAACGCCCGTGCGAAGACTGGACGAAGCAACCGCCGCGCGAAAACCCATCCTTCGGTTCAAAACCAATAACCCTTGACATATTCAAATACCCAACTATATTCCCTGGGGAATATAGCTTGTTGATCTCTCCAGGAGCTATCCATGAGCAAGAAAGGCATCTCGCAAGAACTAATTACAACTCGAGAGGCGGCTGAAAATCTTGGATATACAATTCAGCACACACGCCTGTTGATACGTCGTGGACAAATTGAAGCAACAAAATTTGGCAGAGATTGGCTGGTCGTGCGCGAATCTGTTGTCGAATATAAGACGGGTGGTGCATCAGACAATCCCGACAAATGAGCGGGATAGGTCTGATGAAATAGAAAGGAAGGGCATCATGGCAACACTTGAAGAAGTCAAAGAGGAAATAGGGCAACTGCGGCTTGAGCACGGCAACAAGTTGACGCATCTTGAGACAGAAATTGGGCAACTGCGACTTGAGCAAGACAACAAGTTGACTCGGCTTGAGACAGAAGTCAAAGAAGAAATAGGACAACTTCGGCTTGAACACGGCACCCAATTGACGCGGCTTGAGACATTGGTTGAACCCATGCCAGAACAATTAAAAAAAATTGAAGAAAGCCTGAGAGCACTTGAAAGAAGCCATGCCGAGCACAAAGGCATGGTAGTCGGCGCGAGATGGATTATCGGAGTTGGGCTTGCAGTGCTGGCGGCCTGTGGTGGCGTTGCCGGTGCTGTTGTCAGCCACGTTTTGAAGTAACCCATATAAGAGAGAAGCGTACCGAGGTAACAGATGCATACGAGCAACGTAAAAGCACCACCCCTCAAAATTCAAGGCATCAAAACAAAACTCGTTTCATTTATTATGCACAATGTGAAATGGGATGGACAAGGAAGGTGGGTTGAACCATTCTTGGGGTCAGGAGTTGTGGCACTAAACGTCAACCCAGAGAAAGCCCTGCTCGCAGATACGAATGAACACATCATTCACTTCTATCGCGCCATACAAACTGGCGAAATGAATCCTTATGATTTGCGCTGCTTTTTAGAACGAGAAGGTAGTGAGCTAAAAGAAAAAGGCCAGGACCACTACTATGAACTGCGTGAACGTTTTAATACACATCACTCACCCTTTGACTTTCTCTTTTTGAATCGCGCGTGTTTTAACGGCATGATGAGATTCAACTCAAAGGGCAAATTTAACGTGCCTTTTTGCAGAAAACCCGAAAGATTTGCTCAGGCTTATATCACCAAAATATGCAATCAAGTCGCCTGGGCACTTAAAAAAATAAAGGGAAAAAATTGGCACTTCACGGTTCAGGATTGGCGCGACACCCTCAGCCAAATTGAAGATTCAGATTTTGTGTACCTCGATCCGCCTTATAATGACAGACATACAGATTATTACAACCAATGGCGCGACAGCGATGCAGATGGGTTGGCACAAGCAGTCAAAAAGTTAAAGGCTCCTTTTGCCTACTCGACCTGGAAGCAAAATAAATACCGTACAAATGACCACCTGACAAAGCACTTCTCTGATTTTCCCACAGCAACAAAGGCGCATTTCTACCATGTCGGATCAAAAGAATCGCTCCGCAACGCGATGGAAGAAGCTCTCGTCATGTCACCAGCAGCTTTTGTTTTTTAATCGGCGCAAAAACTCCAGGCCTCAACCGTACCCTCCTTAATTTTATCCTCAGGTAAGACCCATCTCACTTTGCATCTCGCATATTCCCATTCTCCGGGCAGTTCAAGATTTTCTGGCATGTTCTTTTTGAACTTATTATGGTAAAATACAGTAAACCCTTCTGGATCGCGGCTCAGCCCTGCCCCGTAGTGATTTTATACGGGGACCACGCCGCGATGACAGCTTTGCTGATAGGGTTGATTAATGGTATAAGGTTGATGCATTTTCACACTTCTCACTTCCTACTTCACACTTCCCACAAAACAGGTGCTATCATGCCCTTCCAATTCACGGAAAAACACATCGCCGATTACCACACCCTCGGCTACACCATATTCCAAGACATCATACCCACAACCCTACTCACAGACCTTCGCCGCGTCGCTGACAAAGCCAGAGAAATAGCGCGCAAAGTCACCGGTCCCCAGGCGCAGCGCCTCCAGCCCATAGCCAAATACGACCTCGACCAGCGCCCCTTCAAAAACTACGGCGAACTGCCAGAACTCAACGACGCCATCCACCGAGTCCTCACCCCGCATCACTACCACGCCGACCTCAACCGCACCGGCATCCTCCTCGAACCCGCCGAATACCCCTGGTGTACGGACTGGCACCGCGACTGGCGCGATCACATGCCCAGAGAAGTCTTTGAATCCGAATTTCGCGAAGAATGGCAATGGCAATCCTTCCACATCGACTACCAGAACCAGATCAACTGCGCTCTATACGAAGACCCCGCCACCTGGATCGTACCCGGCAGCCACTATCGCCAGCGCAACCTCCCCGGTGAAATCGCCGCCAAAAACGCCTATGACCGCGACAAATTCCGCAATCAGAGCCCCGTCTCCAACGAACAACAAGAACGCGACTGCCTCGCCTACACGCGCAACATGCCCGGCGCTGTACAACTGCGCCTCAACGCGGGCGACTTCGCCCTCTACCGCTCCAGTGCCTGGCATCTTGGCAATTATGTTCCCTACCGCAAACGCGCCACCATCCACGACTTCTGCGGCACACCTGAATATTCCCAACACATCAACGAACGCGTTGAAAGAAAAGAAACAGCCATCAAACGCCTCGCCTCTGCGACATAAACATATTATGGACGCGGCATATAACAGTTGTCTTTGAATTTTACTCTTCTTAAATTTAGCAATAATTATACAACATACGTTCACCTACAGGAGCCACGCTATGCAACTCACACCCGAACAAATACGCGAATTTTACGACCGCGGTTACGTCAAAATACCCGGCGCCATATCAAAAGCCATGGTCGATACCGCGCGCCAGGCCGTCAACCACTCAATCGGCACCCTGGGCCCAAACGGCGAAGACATGTCCAAACACCGCGCAGCGCAATTTTGTCGCGACTTAAACGGCGCCCCGGTTATCATGGACCTCTTCAACGCCAGCCCGGTCACCTCCCTCGCCGAATCGCTCATGGGAGAAGGCAACTTACAAAAACCCATCAGAGGCGCGCAAGTCGCCCCGCGATTTCCCAACGTAATCGGCAATATCCCACCCGAACCGCGCGGGCATCTCGACGGCATGGGCACTGGCATGAATGGCATGCCAAAAGGCGTGTACCGCCGCGGATTCACGGCCTTCGCCGTCATCTACCTCGCCGACGTACCCGAACCCTACAGCGGCAACTTCACCGTCTGGCCCCAATCCCATCGCTTCTTTGAAAACTACCTCAAACGCGAGGGCCTCGAAACACTCTCCAGCGGCACCCCGCGCGTTGACCTGCCCGAAGGCCCGGACATGGTCACAGGAAACGCCGGTGACCTCGTCATCGCACACCATCAAATGATACACGGCGCATGCCACAATGCCTCACCCAACATACGCTACGCCGCCATCGCGCGCCTCCGCCACATTGACTGCGACAAAAATGGCAACGACTGCTTCCAGGACATCTGGCGCGAATTTCCCTGCGTGCGCGAAGCCATCGCAGCGTAAACCATCTCACCGGGGGAATAACACCATGTTAAATCAGGCACAAAAACGCCAATTCGCCGAAGAAGGCTACCTCAAAATCCCGGGAGCTGTCCCCAAAAACATGATCGAAACGTCTCTTCGCGCCGTCAATCATTCCATCGGCAACGTGGGCATTGGCGGCGAAGACCTCTCCAGACACCGCTCCGGATTCTTTTGCGCCGAGCTTCTGGACGCGCCCTTCATCCTCGACATGTACAACAAAACCCTGGTCATGCAAATAGCCGAATCCCTCATGGGCAAAGGCAACGTCCTCCCCGTTGAACGCGCCAAAACCTATCCGCGCTTCCCTCTCCCCCTCGGTCAGGAACCATCGCCACCGCGCGGACACATCGACGGCATTGGCAGCGGCACCAACGGCACAGCCAAAGGCGATTACAAACGCTCATTCACCGCCTTCGCCGTTGTCTATCTCGTCGATGTACCCGAACCCTACAGCGGCAACTTCACCGTCTGGCCCCAATCCCATCGCTTCTTTGCCGACTACTTTACAAAACACGGCCACGAAGTACTCGCCAACGGCATGCCCCGGCCCGACCTGCCCAAAGATCCCATCATGATCACCGGCAACGCGGGCGACCTCATCCTCGCACACCACCAGGTCGTTCACGGAGCCTGTCTCAACGCATCGCCCAACGTGCGCCTCGCCACCATCACCCGCCTCAAGCATAAACATGCCGACGAAATCGGCAAAGACGCGTACACGGATATCTGGCGAGAATGGTCTGGTGTTCGCGAGGTCCTATCGTAAAATTCACCATGTCCATCACCATCACCGAAGCGCAAAAACAACAATACAAAGACGAAGGCTATTTCATCCTCGAAGCCGTCATACCCGAACACCACCTCGAACTCCTACGAGACGAATGCCAGACCTTCATCGACACCATGCACGCGCGCATGGATGAACAGGGTACGGACACCATCGGCATCAACCACCGCAACAAACGCTACTTCGTCTCCAACTGCTTTCGCCAGCAACCCAAACTTCGCACCTTCCTCTTCAGCGATCTCATGGCCAAAATATGCCGTGCCACCCTCGGCGACAACGCGTACCTCTTCTGGGAACAATACGTCGTCAAAGGCGCGGAAACCGGCATGAAATTCTCATGGCATCAGGACTCGGGCTATGTCGGTTATCCCGACCACAAACCGTATCTCACCTGCTGGTGTGCGCTTGACGACATGAACGAAGAAAACGGCACCATCCACCTCCTGCCCTATTCGCGCAGCGGCATTCGCTCGTGGGTACACCACATCGTCGAAGAAGGCAGCAATGACAAAGTCGGCTACTTTGGCAAAGACCCCGGCCTCATTGCAGAAGTACCCGCAGGCAGCATTGTCGCCTTCTCCAGCATCGTCTTCCACAGCAGCAGCACCAACACCACCCCAAAACTGCGCCGCGCTTACCTGGGCCAATACTCCTGCGAACCCATCCTATCATCCGACGGCAGCAAACTCTGGGGCAACGCCGAACCCTTCCTCCGCAATGGCAAATCCACAGTCGGTGAACCCCCACCCGACTTGCCGCTCGACGACTAAAACTCGCGCCACCAGTACGGATTGGACATCTCCCCCGGATGAGTGGAATGAACCAATTCGTAAAATCCCGTACCCCGCCGATCTCTAAACACAAATTCGTAGCGCCGCGCGGTCTCGTAAAACCACACCTCCGAAGGCTTCTGACCCGCAGCAGAAGTCCGATAATCAATATCATCGGGCGGCCCGTATTGAATATAAACCCGTCCCCGGTCCGTATCCGATCCCCGCTGCCATCTGCCAATCCCAAAATGCGTCTCCACATAATGCACACGCATCAAATGCTGAAGCAGGCGCTCATTAGTCGGCGTATCGGGCGCGTCGTCCAACTGCTTCCAGAAAACCTTCAAAAACGCCAGCCTGGCGGGCCAGCTCTCCAGCGCGTCATAAGACCGCCGCGTCTTCTCATCGGCGACATACCGGATATCTGCATAATACCGGATCAAATCCCTCTGCACCTGCGTAAGCCCTTCGGGCAAATCTTTTGAAACCAGAAAAATGGGACGCCTCGTCTGAAAATACTGCCGACTACTCCCATCAAACGCCTCCACCTGAAGATCATAAGTACCCTCCCGCAAACCCTCTGTATCCAGAACCTCCGCCCTCACACAACTCTCCCCTGGCTTTAAAAACCGCTTCGCGGGATAAGTACGCACAACCATCCCCTCCGCATCGATCAGACGGTACCCCATAATAAAACTCTCTCCCGACAACGACAGATTATACACCTCAAAATAAATCTGCAGCGGCTCTCCGATAACATAATTTCGGGTAATATTCGGCACGACCTTCCAGCCCTGCTTGACAAACCGATGCACCTCCCCGCTTCGCGCCACATGAGAAGATAGTTGCAAATCGCTAAACACCAATCCCACGCGACGCTCGTAATCCGGTATCTGAAGCGACGCAGTACAACGCCCGCTCTCCTCCGCATGGATATCCTTAATCTGCACAATCAGCCGATAATCTCCCGGCTTCAAATCAAAATAAACCGCATCCTTAAACGGCGCCCCGATCCCCACATCCAGCTCTGGAACAGCAACCTGCTGAACCCATGTCCGATGAGCCACCCGATTATCCAGCGTATCCAGCACCACAGCAACCAGAGAAATCTTCCCAACAGACTCCCCCGCCTGTTCTCGAAGCTCGAGCTGGCTCGCATCCAGCAACAAAGCCACCTCCTGGCGAGTATAACCTTCAGGACCCCGAAAAGCTGACAAATCGACAAAAAAACGCAGGTTGCCCGTACTCGACAAAGGCAAATCCTGCGCTATTATGCCACCCGCCTGCGACCAGATGAGCAGCACCGCGACACAACGTATCCATCTCATGGCGTATTTTCCTGTCAGAATCAGGATTTTCAGGATTTAAGGATTTTCAGAATTCCACACCTCACAGCCCCTAAACAGCATAGTCTTACCCGGAACATATCGCGGGCGCGCCGCATACACATTCGCAACATCCGGAGAGGCTTTGCCGCGCACGAGAATATTCTCGTGATCTTCTCTATTCACCCATGTCGTCGTGGGAATATACCGCAACGTGAGACCAACGCGCCACTGGTCTGAAGTATTGGCATTGGAACCGTGGATAATATTCGGATTGTGGATCGAAACATCGCCCGCATCAAGCTCCAGATCAACCGCATCAGAATCGTCAATCTGATCCGGATGAATCCCCACGCCGAGCACGTATTTTTTCTGGTCCAGATCAATGAGATCGCGGCGCTTGAGCAAATGCTTATTATGCGTTCCCGGCAACACCCGCATACAGCCATTTTCAACCGTCGAAGGCGTCCCCGCAACCCACAAAGTCGTCACCTCCATCGGCTCGAGGGGCCAATAAGACCCGTCTTGATGCCACTGCACAGCCTGACCATCGCCCGGGGGTTTGGCGATATAATGTGCGGCAAACATCGCGACATCGGACCCGAGAAACTGTTCCGCAATATCCACAAGACGTTCATCCCCCACGAGCCGGTGCATAAAAGGATCGCGGGCGAGCAAATGGTGATGCAAACGCTCGGGACGCACGCCGGGATTCCTCTCGATAAGCCAGTGGACGTGTTGCACCGTCTCCTCTGCGAGCGCCGCATCAATAGCCTTACGCGCAATAACATAGCCATTTTGATCGTATTCACTACGCAAATTATTCATATCACCCCGACCTGATCTCTCGCAACCGATCCGCCATCCGCTCGGCAACATTGGGATGGATTGACGCCACATTCTCAATCTGCCCAATATCGCCCGAAAGATTATAGAGTTGCGGAACAGGGGAATTGCCAGTCTCAATATTCACATTCGTATTCACAGGCGGACCCTGGTGCGGCGGAATAAACACCCAATCTCCCTGCCGCAAAACGGTCTTTGCCTGAACACCCTCCAGAACGATCTCCGCACGACCCTCATCGCTTTGCCCCAGCAGAGCATCGAGAACATCCACGCTATCGGGACCTGCATCCGCATCCAGCGAAACACCTGCAAGAGCGGCAAAAGACGCAAAAAAATCGACCTGACTGACCAGCGCCTCAGATTCCCCGATCTCCACATTACCGGGCCAGGAAACGATAAAAGGCACGCGAGTACCCCCATCGTACATACTGTATTTTCCCCCGCGCAACGGACCTGCTGGCCGGTGATCGCCGCACAACTCAACCGCCTCATCGTAATAACCATCATTCAGCACCGGACCATTATCGCTGGAAAAAACCACAATCGTATCTTCTTTTAAACCACATCGTTCAAGCGCATTGAGCATCTCGCCAACACACCAGTCCATCTCGGCAATCGCATCGCCGCGCGGACCCAATCCAGTGCTCCCCACAAATCTGGGATGGGGCAAACGCGGAACATGGGGCTGGTGGAACGCGTAATACAGGAAAAAAGGACCATCCTTGTTCTCTTCCACAAATGAAACGGCCTTATCCAAAAACACATCGGCCATATCTTCATCCACCCAAAGAGCAGCCTCGCCCCCTCTCATATACCCGATCCGACTCACCCCATTGACAATACTCATATCGTGCCCGTGGTGGAACATCATCTTCAGCAACTCGGGATTGTCCTTCCCGGTCGGCAAACCCGGAAACGGCTTATTCTTATCGTACTCCACCTCAATCGGATCGGACGGATCGAGACCCACCACATCTCTGCCATCCAGATACACACAGGGCACGCGATCATTGGTCGCAGCCATAATAAAGGACTCGTCAAAACCAATATCCAGAGGTGTCAGCGGAAGCGGCTCATTCCAATTTTGATACCCCTCGCCAATACCCAGATGCCATTTGCCAACAACACCCGTTGTATAACCCGCCTCCTTGAGCACAGAAGGCAACGTAGCAGTATCGGGATCTATAATAAGTGGCGCATCGCCGGGCAAAATATGCGCGCGTTCATTGCGCCAGGAATAAGACCCCGTAAGCAAGCTATAGCGCGAAGGCGTACACGTCGCCGCCGTGGCATACCCCTGATAAAACATCAAACCTTCAGAAGCCAAACGATCAATATTGGGCGTATCGAGCACCGTAGCACCGTAACAACTCACATCTCCAAAACCGAGATCATCCGCGTACATAACAACAATATTGGGGTGCCTTGCCGAATCCGTCATATTTTTTTTATCCTTTCTAATAGAACTACTGGCGCAATTGTATCCCGTTGCGTACATTACGGGTTCGCAATATAGGACGTTATCCAAACCGCAAGCAAGCGGAAATACTTGCCACACTCATTGAACAAGGAGAATATATGATTACTCGACTAACGATTCTCGCGGTATTGCTGAGCACAATGGCCCAGGCGGAAACCAATCCCCCAGCCGAAGGATTCAACCAGTCAGAATCAGATACAAAAGCAATTGAAATTGCCGATGCAGTCATGGAAAAAATGGGCGGATGGGAAAATTGGAATCAGACCCGATACATCACATGGCGTTTCTTTGGACGGCGTCTGCACGTATGGGACAAATGGACGGGCAACCTGCGGCATGAAGACGGGGACATGCTCATCTTGACGAACATAAACACCAAAAAAGGCCGCGTCTGGTTCGGCGGAACAGAGCAAACAAACCCCGACTCTGTAAAAAAATATATGAATCAGGGTTACAGGCGATGGATCAACGACTCCTACTGGCTCGTCATGCCCTATAAATTGAAAGACACGGGCGTCACCTTAAAATACAGCGGCGAAGACAAAACCCTGGAGGACCGCCCCGCACACAAATTAACTCTCACCTTTCAAAACACCGGCGTCACGCCGCGAAACAAATACGATGTATGGGTAGATAAAGAGCACAACCTGGTCACAGAATGGGCATTTTATCGCAACGCATCGGACGCAGAACCGCGATTCCGCAGCCCGTGGACAAACTGGACAAAACACGGCAACATCCTGCTCTCCGACGGACGCGGGTCAACGCGCAGAGGCGAACGCAAGCATACGGATATAGCCGTCTTTGATATATTGCCAGCCTCGGTATTTGAAAGCCCCGACCCCGTAGATATGATGGCATTGAAGAATCGGTAGTATCCGCAGATGGACGCAGATAGACACAGATGAAATATGAGCTACTGTCAAGGTGTAAAGCGCAGTACTGAGTTATGAAGCATCAATGTAAATCTATCCCGCAAGAATATTCTTCAGCGAATCAAAACCGCCTTGAAAGACCCCATTACCGACAAAATCGACAAGCTCATCTTCTTCATCTGCTGGACAGCCAAATTCCGCGGTCCACTGAATATACGTCCGATTGCCATCCGTAACAGGTGTCAAACTCAGCGTTGCCACATAGTCTTCAACCGACATAGGCGACTCGAGAATAGAATACGTACACGTAAAAGTGACATCGCTCAACGTCAGCAACTGTTCGCGAATATTGCCGCCATCATTCAAATTAAAATTGCGAATACAGCCCACGCTATCGCTGGATTCACCACCTTCAATATGGCTATCTGCAACCGCGGGATGCCATTCGGGCAGCGCATTAAAATCGCGAATTTTTTCCCACACAGCATCCACTGATGCGTCGAGAACCGAACTGACAAATACATTGGCCTTAGCCATTTCATCTTCCTCCCTGTGTTATTGTTTAAATAGCGCAGCAAGTTGGTAGAATACAGTTTAAGATGCCATCTCTCTCCATTCCAGACGGACTTTAAGTTCGTTCAATTGCCTCCAGGGAAGATGGCCTTCATATTGAAGCCTTCCGACGACGATACCCGGAGCAATACCCTGTTCGTCAGCGAATGCACAAATCACCTCCTCTTCGCACGGACAACTTGCAACAAACCGCTCCCACGCGTGCTTCGGCACCAGCCTGTTTGTCGCCCATTCATTCGCTTCGGCTTCAAGGTCTGCGATCTCATCCTGCTTCATGCCATCAATAAATACGCTCTTCTTGCTGTGGAGAAGAACATGTGCGGCCTCGTGGAACAGGCTGAACCACAAATGGTCGTCTGTCTTGTAGCGTGCGCTCAACTGGATTATAGCCTTCCGAGGGGAAAGCCACCGCGCTGCCCCGCTAAGGGCTGTTCTCGGCAGAGGCTTAATCAGAGCCAGGGCAACGCCAGCTTGATTGCAGAGTTGTTGCGCGTCGGATAGCCCTTTTTCTATCGGTACTCGCGTCAGTTTGCGAATCTCTTGCAACGCCTGTTTAAAACGCATCTCATTGTAGTCGGCGCAATCCTGTTGTCCAGCATCAAGCTCTCCGAGCCGGAGCCATGTTGCCAGCGCAATCTCGTCACTTTCAAAACTCGGCGAATGTCGATACGCCACATTCGCCAAACTATATTTCATGTGCCAGGCCTTAATCGAACCAACGCCGAAAAATGAGAGCAACCCAGACACAGACTCCACATCTGACTTTGACTTGCGAAGAACACCCCGTTTCACGAGTTCATTAACCGGAAATTGTTTCAACCACTCAGCAGATTTTGCGGCTTCCTCCGCCTCGGATTCTCGGGCGCATTGAAGGCGATAGGCGGCCTCAATGCCAAGCCATAAGCTCGCATCAACGCCCAGTACTCTTTCAAACTGTAATGCCGTCGCTGGCTCAAGGGGAGCTTTCCCAGAGATGATCTCACTGATCAACTTCGGAGAGCGACCGCACCGCCGCGCAAACTCGGCCTGGGATATACTATGCGCTTCCAAACGCTCCTCCAAAACCCAGCCCGGCGGAACCGCATAGTCTGGACGATACTCATTGGTCTCCACTGCCATTTCTCGCTCCTTATTCAGTGGTAGTCGATCACTTCAATGATCGTGATTGCACTCACTTTCTTTGCATCTATTCCTCCATCCTCCTTACGTGGTATGGGATTGTGATCAGGCTCAAAAATTAGCCGATAGGGATAAACAAGATTAACAGCATATTGCTCGTCGCGATCTCCTCGAAGCTGGTGACGCCGATCTGGTGGAGTCGTGGGCACTTGCTCTAATGTCTCGGCGGCCTTTAGCGTAGCGAGGCGGATCATAATCACCTTTGCCATACGAGGGCCATACACCCTTTGGAGTAAGCGAGCGGAGTTAAACGTTCTCGCGATCTTACTTGTTCGAAAGGTGATGTCCAATACCCCGGCTCCTATTAATAATTTTTTTCGTTACCTTATAGGTAATATATTATCAGATTTTATTCAGGGAGGCAAGAATAATCTGGTAGCAATAGTATCGCTGTCTGGCGGTCAGCGTGAAAAGCCTCTTTGCCAGACCATATTAACCTGCTATATTCCTGAACCTACTATTCATCACCAGATCAATGACGTCTCATTTTTCGGAGGTTAGTATGGAGCTATTAAAAGAATTGTGTGAATGTTCGGGAGTGCCTGGGCGCGAAGAGCGATTGCGCGAAATCGTGCGGAGAGAACTGGAGCCTATCGCAGATGAACTTCGCGTAGATGGGATGGGCAACTTGATAATCAAAAAGAACGCAAGCGCGGGCGAGAACCCAAAAAAACTGATGCTGGCCGCGCACATGGACGAAATAGGCTTTGTCGTATCCCACATCGACAAACAGGGCCTCTTGCGCCTCGTACCTCTGGGCGGGCATGATCCCCGCAACATGGTCGCACAGCGCGTCACCGTCGCCGGCACCGAAAAAGATCACACCGGCCTGTTGTATCCCGGCGTAAAACCCCCGCATATCCAGACAGAAGCCGACCGAAACAAAAAACTGGACATCAGCGACTTTGTCGTAGATCTCTACATGTCAGCCGACGACGTCAAAGAAGAAATCGAAATCGGCGCAATGGTAACACTACAACGCGACTTTGTCGAAATAGGCAACGGCGTAAGTTGTAAAGCCATGGACAATCGGATCGCCGTATATGTCATGATCGAAGCCGTAAAACGGGCCGAATCCTTCGCCTTTGAAACATATCCCGTAGCCACAGTACAGGAAGAAATTGGCCTGCGAGGCGCAACCGCGAGTGCCTTTGGCGTGAACCCAGACGTGGGCGTAGCACTGGACATCACACTGGCAGCCGACATACCGGGCATTCCAGAGCATGAACAGGTCACGCGCCTGGGAGAAGGTGCTGCAATTAAAATTCAGGATTCCAGCTCAATTTCACACCCGGGATTAGTCGCACACATGAAAACCCTCGCAAAAGAGCGCGACATCAAATACCAGATGGAAATACTGCCCCGGGGCGGCACAGACGCAGGTGGAATACAGCGGATTCGAGCTGGAGTACCCGTAATCACCCTGTCCATCCCCACGCGGTATGTACACACATCAATTGAATTGGCCGACAAAGACGACATCGAAGCCACGATTCAACTATTGGCCGCCTTCCTCGAAGAAGGCCACCGCACGGACTGGGACATGGTGTGATTCGTCACCTCTGTTCCTCATGAAAGAGAAACGAAAGCAACGTGAAACGCCGCCCCCTGGTCACTGGCTGGACCTCGTGGAGAAAAGAACTGGAAAACGCGATAGCATCGCCTGCAGGCGGGCGATAGCGGTGGGGACCAAACTCGGGAAAAACGAGATGCCCGCCCGTATAATCGTCATTGAGATTAAGCGTAAGCGCAAAGCGGCGGTGGGCGGTTGAGGGACTGAGATTATCGCGGTGAGCGCGAAAAAAACCCCCACTATCCGCGTCATAACACGCAATTTTAAAGCCCTCAAACCGCGTCGCCCGGTAGTGGAAAGCGCGTTGCACCTCGGGCATAACCCGGCGCCCCACCGTAGAAGTAAGCAAACGCAAAAGGCGGGCATCGGTAACCTCGTGATCTCGCCGCTTTTTGTTCTCGTAGTCAATAACATCGCGCCGAACGCCAGATTGGGAACTTTCAACCCCGGTTTCCGTATTCCCCTGTGTCGCCCATACATTGATGAGTGCCTGGCAGACATCCGAAGTCAGAACATTGGGAATAAGAAGAACCGGCGCCTGGACATCGACATCAAGAGCCAGATGAGAAGGCAGGCTCTCAAACGCGCGATAAATCTGATCAAAAGCCTGCGGATCCTGAATACCCGACAGAACGCGCAGATTGGCATCCAGCGCAAACGCGGCAAAATCTCCCTCGAGACCATAAGCTTTGCCAACCGCGTTTTCACCATCAATAAATACAGTGACATTGGCCTTCGCGAACTTCAATGGACCAATAACAAAAACATCTACCTCTTCCGAAACCTCCAAACCTTCTAAAACCTGTCCTCCCCCGGTAAAAACCAAAAGCGTCGGACGACCACCTGCGCGGGAATAAAAGCGCGTTTGAGGACCGTCCATTATCGGAAGAACAAAGTCGGGAGCGCGTTCGCCCCGGTTGAGGATACTCATGGTGAGCCTCTTAGCATTAGACATGAACCATCATTCACGTTGCTTTTACCTATTCTTCTTCTTACTCGGATGCCTCGCTCCCGACCCCGGCCAGAACATACCCACCCAAGCCACATCCAGCGCTCAAAAACAAGCGCCCCAAACCCGTGCCCCCCTCAAAATTGATCCCGCCATACTCCAGAACCGCACCTTTAACGAAGCCCCCATGTTCACCGAACAGGTCAAACAGGGCAAACTTCCACCCGTCTCTGAGCGCCTGCCCGAAAATCCCCTCGTCATCGTGCCCATTGAAGAAATCGGAATATACGGCGGCACGCTGAGACGCGCCCTCACCGGCGACATCGTACAAACCCCGGGACCCAACAAAACCCTCAACGAAAACCTGATGGGCTATGAACGCCCCTTTCCAAACAGCATCCAATACAACCTGGCGGAGCACTTCACCTATGAGGACAGCGGCAAAGTCGCAATTTTCAAAATCCGCAAAGGCGTCAAATGGTCCGACGGCCACCCATTCACCGTTGACGACATCCTCTTCTGGTATTACGACATGACCTTTGACGACAACGCCCGTCAAAACCCCTTTCCACCAGCGGGATGGATGGTAGATGGCAAACCCATGAAGTTCAAAAAAATCGATCTCCACACCCTTGAAATCTCCTCGCCCAAACCCCTGGGTCGCGTACTCCACGAACTCAGCCGCGCCCTGATCGCCGCGCCAAAACACATCCTATCGCCCCTGCACCCCAAATACAACCCCAAAACCGATTACAACGCCTTTCGCGAAGCCACGACCAGAGCGCAACTACTCCTGCAGCCCAGCATCCCCCGCATCTCCGCCTGGATCCCCGTCGAATGGATCCGGGGTCAGCGCATCGTCTATGAACGCAACCCCTACTACTGGAAAGTAGATACAGCAGGCAATCAACTCCCTTATGCCGACCGCATCATCTTCAACGTCATCCAGGATCCCCAGGTCATTCTGCTAAAATTCATCAACAGCGAACTCGACCTGATCGGGCGTTATACCCGCATCGACATGTTCCCCACCCTCAAAGTAAAAGAGAAAACCGGGAAATTCAATCTCCGACTCACCGGACCCAACAGAGGTCCGGCCTACCACCTCAACTGGGACGCGCCCAACCCCGCCTTGCGAAAAGCTTTTCGCAACAAAAACGTCCGCATCGCGCTCTCCCACGCTATAAACCGCGAAGAAATTGACGAAATAGTCTTCCACGGCCTCCTCGACCCCTCGGGCTATTCCTTTGGACCTATAAGCCCTTATTTTTCTCCAAAAGCCTATAAAAGATACGCCGAATACGACCCCGATAAAGCCAGACGCCTCCTCGACAGCGAAGGCTATATCGACACTGATGGCGACGGCATCCGCGAATTCCGAAACGGCTCCCGCTTTGAACTCACCATCGACTTCGTACACCCCGGCGGCATGTTCAACGGCCAACCCGTCTCCGAACTGGTAGCCGACCACTGGCGAGCCGTGGGGATCAAAGTCAATCTCAACGGCGGCCTGCGCGACATCATCGTCCCTCGCCGATACAACTGCGAATACGACGTCCACTACTGGGGCCTCGAAGGACCCAACGCCCCCTTAACCTATCCCATTGGCTGGGCTATCCTGGCTAAAAACGTACCCTACTGGCATCAGAAAGCTTGGGACGAAGGTCCCCCCTGGCTGCGCGAAGCCACCCAATACGTCCGATTGGCGATGACCACCGTCGATACGGCAAAACTCCGCACATACATGACCCGCGTGCGCGACCTCCACACGGAAAACGTCCCCATCATCACCATCGGCTCTGCGTACCACGTTTGGGGAGCCAGCAGTCGCCTGGGCAATGTCCCATATCAAAACGTGGCCGACAACGCCTTTCTGGGCTGGAGCCGGCCAGTGTTTCACGAGCAGATATTTGTGAAAAGTGGTCAATGATTACAAAAAAGACCTCAGAAAATTCGCCGACCGAATTGCGGCTTCATCGGGAGGCAGATCTCCGCCAAAGGCGTGATGCAGCGTCACGTAGCCGCGGTAATTGATACCGTGCAGCCCATCAAAAACCTCTTGAAAATCTATCCCACCAGATTCATCCAGCGGTCGCAAAGTGGAATAAACTGTACCGCGCACATAGGTGGTCATCGGCATATCGCCATCGGGATCCGGAACGTGATTTTGCAAATAAACGTTAAAGAGATAGGGAGCAAAGCGTTTGAGGGTCTCGGGCCCATAGTCTTCACCGCACAGAGCCAAATTTGCAGGCTCGTAAATAATCCCAAAATTTGGTCGGTCAATACTCTGAAGTGCCTCAATCGATCCCTTCACCGTCTCAAAAAGACTCTGGGTATGCGATTGATGTGCCAGGCGTATATCTCGCTCGGCTGCTTCATCTGCTGCGCGCCGGGCATGCGCGATATCTGCATCGGTCTTGATACAGATGCGCAGTAAATCGCAGCCAAGCGCGTCTGCCAGATCGAGATGCGGGGTAATATTCCGCAAACTCTCCGGTCCGTCCGCACCATTTTCAGGTATGGCAAAATCGCCGGTTGCCATTGAAACCGCGAGATTGTGTCTCTTCAAAATACGTTGCACTTCAACAATGCGTTCGGGCGGACTGTGCGTACCCACGCCCGAAGCACGCATACAAAGTGCTTTATAACCCGCGCTTTCGGCAATCTCCGCGAGATCGGGCAGAGCGATAGTCAAATTGCGCTTATTGCGAAAACTTTCGGCCACGCGAACAGAGAGAGAAAGTTGCATTGCAATCTCCATTGGAAGTGTGAAGGAGGAAGTGTGAAGGAGAAAATAAGATGAGGCACCGGCTTTAGGGTGGTGTTGGGTGGCCTTCTAACTTCTAACTTCTTACTTTTCTTGGTAGAAAATCAACTTGCATCAGATAAATTTTTAACTATTCTTACAGCTACACATATTTTTCACTGCGATGGAAGGCGGATGTCATGATTGAAATGCGGGTTGTGGATATACGTCAAGATCAGTCAGAACAGAACGTAGTGTGGCTGCAAAGTGTTGAGGGCAGTGTGATGGTGCCCATTGAAATTGGTCATATCGAATATCGGTCTATCCGTTCAGAACTCGCAGGTAAATCTATGCCGCGACCTCTTGCGTATGATTTGATGTATGCAATGCTGGCACATTTTGATGCCGAAGTTGAAAAGGTGCAGATTGTCGATTTAAAAGATCAGATTTTTTACGCCGAACTCATCCTCTTTGCTCGAGGAGAGCAAGTGCGTTTAGACGCCCGCCCCAGTGATAGCATCGTACTCGCACTCAAATTTGGTGCGCCTATCTATATGGATGCCAAAATCATTCAACAAGTGGGATTCAAAGTCCGCCGCACCGAATACGGTTATGAGCTTGAGCAGCTAAATCCACCCCAGGAACAGGACATACCTGAAGAACCCGTCTTAGACATCGCGCAGACAGCCGAACAGCCAATACAAGGTGTTGATTCGCAGGGACGAGATATGGATCCTGATGAATTGCTGGAAGTTTTGAAAGAGCAAATGAATAAAGCTGTTAAAGAAGAGCGCTACGAAGACGCGGGAATAATTCGAGATGAGATTGAGCGGATAGAAGAAAAAAGTGAGAAGTGAGAAGGGTGAAGTGAGAAGTCCACCCAACCCCTTTCGTCTCACGTTTTACGTTTCACCTGCCTTTCACACTTCCTACTTCACACTTCCTACTTCAAACACAGTGCTATGCGCTTCGACATGGCCGATATTCTCGTCGATTTCGCTGCGGCTCATCATCCCAACAGTAATCGCGTCAATCGCTGGAATATCGAGAACATAGTGAATCGCATCGCGTGCGGGCAGGTCGCCGCGACCCACGACTTTCATCCCATAAACGCCGATATCATTGTCATCCATCTCTTCCAGAATGGGAACAACGCGTTCGGGTGGCCCATCCATATTCTTCCCTGCATAGTTAATCCGCGCCAAAACAACATCCACCCATGGGGTGATAGCCGCTTGCTGGAAGGCATCAATATCGTGACAGGAAACACCGTGTGCGCGAATGATGCCTTTTTGCTTTCTATCGGCGAGAACATCCATAACCCCGCGATAGGAACTGGGCCAGTCTTCATCTGTCAGACAATGCATAAGAACAATATCGATATAATCCGTATCTAACTCGCTCAAAATGCGATCCATATCGCGCTCTGCCTCATTGGCTGTAGTAGCGCGGATCTTGGATGTAATAACAACCCGCTCGCGATCAATATGCTCCAATGCCCCTGCGAGATGGGCATGACTGCCATATTGATCGGCACTATCCCAAAATGTAATACCCCGTTCAAAGCCATAGATGAGCAAATCAGTGAGCGCCTGCGTCCCCAGATCCGTCTGATTGGAACGCCCGCCCCAGCCATTGGTACCCGTACCAAAACTGAGTTGAGAGACCAATATACCGGTGGTGCCGAGTTCGACGGTTTTCACGGTAAACTCCTTTCCCTTCTTTTGTATTTTTTATTTCAACATTTTTTTATATTAACGCACCATTCTGCATCCGTCAATGGAATTTGGTCCCCTCTCCTCTGAGGGAGTAAGGAATATTACCGTCATGAGACTCGGGCTTATTGGATTGCCGCAGGTCGGCAAAAAAACGCTATTCCGCTTACTAACCGGGCATACAGGTGAAATGGGACAGGCAAAAGTGCGGGATGAGCGGTTTGAGCGGCTGGTAGAAATGTACAAACCCAAACGCGAAGTACCTGCGGAAATGGCATTTGTGCTATTACCCGACTTGGACACACAGACCGAACGCAACATACCTGTTTTGCAAGATCTCGAGCGGGTAGATGTAATCTGCTTCCTCACCCGGGTATTCGAAAACGACACCGTCTTTCACATCGCGGGCGACGTAGATGCCAAACGCGACATACGGGCTTTTTGGGAAGAACTATTGCTCGCCGACCTGATCTTTGTAGAAAAGCGACTGGAGCGAATAGCACAAGACCGGCACACAAAAGACAGACTGCGAATAGAGCAAGAAAAAGACTTAATGACGCGCATGCAGACGCACCTGGAAGCAGGGAAACCCCTGCGCCAGTTTCCCCTGACCTCGGACGAAGTAAAACTGACATCCAGCTATCCCTTCTTAACCACCAAAGCCGTAATCGTAGTCCTGAACACAGACGAAGATCAAATCGGCGACGATGCGATCATACATGAAATAGCCACTGATTTTACCGACTGTGGTTTTGAATGGATTGCAATATCCGCACAAATCGAAGAAGAAATCTCCCTGCTCGACGACGAAACACGCGAGGAATTTCTCGCTGATTTAGGAATTGAACAACCCGCACTGGATCGGCTCACCTTATTGTGCTACAAAACCCTGGGCTTGATCTCATTCTTCACAGTCGTCAACGACGAAGTACACGCCTGGGCGATTCCAAAAGGCACCCTATCACCGCAAGCGGGCGGCGCGGTTCACGGAGACATCGAACGGGGATTCATCCGGGCCGAAGTCATGCGCTACGAAGACTTAATCGCATTTGGAGACGAGCAAAAAATAAAAGCAGCCGGTAAGCTCATGGTCAAAGGAAAAGACGCAGAGATTTTTGATGGCGATGTGATACACTTCTTGTTCAAAGTTTAATTTGTGTTTGTACCAAATTTATGGGATATTATTGGTGTGTAAATACTACTTGATCCTCAGCAGGAAAAATAATGACCGGAAAATGGAGCAATTTGATTGACTTGCGCTTTCTTCTAACTTGTTTGTTTTCTATAGGGTTACCTTTAATCTTATGGATTCTTTCTCCCAATGACAGCATATCCCTAAAATGGGCCTTGGCCGTGTTGGCTCTTTTGTTGATACTTTTAGTATTTTCAGGTCGGATAGCTTACCAATATTACCAAAGGGCGCAAAATATATTGCCAAAATTGATCCGAATAGTACCTGACAATATGGGAGTAATTTGTCTTTTTGAGCCATCAGAACTCTATTCTCATAATGCCCTCGTTTCCTTGTTTTTTAATGATGAAGATTACGAAAGACTAATTGGCTTGGGATATGTCTTCAATGTGCAAGACGACAAAAACATCCAAATTTTGATAACCCAGTGGATACCTGGGCAAGAAGAAATCAAGGATAAATTAGAAGCTAACAATGCACAAGTTTTGGAAAAGATAATAGCCAAACCCAATGTCAATCGGTTATACTTTGAGATTTTGGGAGAATAGGAGGCACTCATGGAGACTAAAGAAACCGTAAAGGGGGGAAGAGCAGAAAAGTCTTTTCCCGCGTCCGTAGCTGAGGTTTTTGATAATGGCTATAAAATTGTGATCAACAGGGGGAGCGAACATGGTATTAGAAAAAGCCAGAGATTCCAGATTTATGTTTTAAGTGAAGAAGAAATCATAGATCCTGTGAGTAGAGAGCCTTTAGGTCATTTGGAGATTGTAAAGGGTATTGGAAAGGTTGTTAATATTCAACCAAAAATGGCTACTTTGGAATCCATTCGGGAAAGTGTTACAATGGAACGAAGAATTGTGAAAAAAATAAATCCAATTTATTCAATTAAAGGTGATGAAGAAGAAACCATAATTCCCAAAACAAGACTGCTCCCCTTTGATGAACCTGAAGTCGGGGATAAAGTCAGACCGATCTAAAAGTGAATCTAACCTGAAAAATTCATAAAAAAGGTAGTTTCCTTATTCAAGTTATTGTATTATTATAGGTTATGGCAATAACCATTGAACAATAAACTTGGAGGAAACTACCGTGGGTTCCCAAGATAATCATCACAAGGTTCCTTTGGCAAGCATTTTCGGCAAACGTGTCAATATCGCCTTTGATGGGGGCATCCTCACCAGTGATAGCGGCGCCTTATTGCTTCGAGAGGTGGAGGCCAGATCAGGTCTATTAGCACGCATCGGTGATGCCATCACGGATCGCCGGCATAAAAGTTATGTGGCTCATCGTGTGGCAGAGTTGATTAAACAGCGCGTGTTCCAGATTGCCTGCGGGTATGAAGATGCCAATGATTGCAATGCCTTACGCAGTGATCCCGGCATCAAGGCTGCCTGTGGTGTCTTGCCCCTTTCAGGTGCCGACTTAGCCAGTCAACCGACGATGAGTCGTTTTGAGAACCAGATCAGGCGAAGCGAGTTGTATCGCATTGCCTGTGCCTTCCTCGATTGTTTTATCGCCTCTTATGCCCAGCCCCCTGCTGCGATTATCTTAGATATCGATGATACACAGGATACAGTTTATGGGACACAGCAGTTGTCCCTATTCAATGGGTATTTGGGTGCCTATTGCTATCAGCCCTTGCACATTTATGAAGGACAAACCGGCAAGTTGATCACCACAGTTTTGCGTCCCGGTGTGCGACCAACAGGCCAACAGATTGTCGCCATACTCAAGCGTTTGGTGGCCTATCTGCGTCAGGCTTGGCCTGATGTGGCGATCATCTTGCGGGGTGATGCCCACTTTTCTTGTCCACAAGTCCATCAGTTGTGTGCCGATAGTGACCTGTATTTTATCCTTGGACAGACCAGCAATGCGAAGTTGAGACAGTTGGCAAAGCCCCTGATTGAGCAGGCGAAAAGGCTTTATGCACATACAAAGAAGCCTGTGCGTCTTTTTACCTCGTTTTGCTATCAAGCAAAGAGTTGGAACAAGGCACAACGCATCGTATGCAAGGTAGAAATCAGTGACCGAGGCCAAAACACCCGCTTTGTCGTGACCAACCTTGAAAGTTCACAAGCCTCCTTTATCTACCAAAGCGTGTATTGTGCGCGCGGACAGATGGAAAACTTCATTAAAAATCACAAAACCTTTCTCCACTCTGACCGCACATCCTGTCACAGCTTTACTGCCAATCAGTTCCGTCTCTTCCTCCATTCGGCTGCCTATGTCCTGATACAGACATTGGCGCAAATCGGATTGAAAGGCACAACGTGGACAAACGCGCAGGTCAATACCATACAAAATCGCTTTCTCAAAGTCGCCGGACGCATCTGTGAATTGAAAACGAAGATTACGTTCCATTTGCCTGCGTCCTTTCCAGTGCAACATCTGTATCATAAAATCCTACACAATCTGGCAAAGGCTTTCCCCTAACGCAAAATACGGGGGAGGGGAGGCAGACACCATCACTTGCTGACTGGACACGACACATACACCGCCTTGTGCAAAGACGCGGCAGGCAAGGGGCGTGTCTGTCCTTTTTGCCAACCACAGGCACGCACACCCGATGAAATGGACCAAACAGACCCCTGTAAAGACCCAATCGAGTCCGACAAGAACAGAAAAACAATGAACGAGAGCTTGGAACACCGAAATGATTACATAATTATCCTATTCTTCAACTTTCATGAATTAGTCGGGCTAAGTAGTCACTCATGAGTTTTCTATTCTAAAAAAGATGAAATAGTATGGTCAAGTCCGCTAAAATCTCGGAGATATTTACTGGATCATTGGAGAAAAAAAGGATCACTCATCAATGAAATTTCAAAAATTACTTGCCGAATTTGAGAAGTTGCCTCCAACGCTCCAACGCGACCCTACCACCCTGGAACTATCAGGCTATCCCCACCTTGAAAATGTTTACAGCAATATACTGGCTTTTTTCCTGGATCCCGAACGCGAACACGGTTTCGGGCCACTTTTTCTCGAATCGCTGCTGTCTGTCGCTAAATGCGAAGCGATACAAGATGGAGAAAAGGTAGAGGTCAACAGGGAAGAAATCACTGAAACCCGTAAGCAAATCGATCTGGTGATTTCTACGGACACACTCATTGTCGGCATAGAAAACAAAATCTATAATCCACTCCACAATGACTTCGAAGATTACGGGCGGCATATCGCCAAAAGCGCTAACGGGCGGCGTGTATGCAAGATCCTTCTCGGATTGAAATGGAAGTTGCCGGAGGATGGCCGAGGGTTATCTGGCTTCAAGCCCATTACCTATCAAGATTACTTTGACGAGGTACTTCAGCAAATTGGTCCTACTCTTATAGGGTCAAGTGATCGCTATCTGCAATTCGCACTGGAAGTGATTGAGACCGTAAAACACCTGACAGAGGGCAGTGCCATGAAGCCAGAAATGCTAGCTTTTTTTCAGAAAAACGAGGAAGGCGTCAACTCCCTGTTGCAGAAAGTAAAGAATCTCAAGGATGAGATGCGTAATCGCGTCAAGGACCTCAGGACAGCTTTTACACCTGACTGTCCGAACATCGCTGTTTACCTATGGCGGCAAAATCACAAGCTTCGCGATTCTGTGTGGTATCAAATAAAAATTGAGGATGGTTTTACTCTTGAGATATATACTTTCATTTCTCCAAAAGGATGGAGAATTAAAGTCCTCACTACAGAAGGGAATTTCCAACGAGTAAAGTCTTGGTTAGAGGAGAGGCAAGGGGGCAATTGGAGAAAAGAGGAAGAAGAAGGCTATCGGTATCAATCCGATCCATCCCCTGACCTTCCGTACAACACAGATATAAATAAAGTCGTTGAACGAGTAAAACCACTGATCAAAAGTGCGATGAATTACTTCTCTCCATCCCTATAACTCCCTAAACAAGACTGCTTGGAGGCATATGGTTCAAGACGCTATGGGCGGTACATCAATAAGACTGATTAGATAGTTCCACCGCAGCCTATATTTTCCTTGACTTAACAAACCATTTTGTGGAAAGTCAAAAGGGCGTGTAATGGCATATCTTACGTATAAGTACAAGCTGTATAGCCGTTGTGACCGCAACAGGTATATCCATCAAGACATAGACGCTTTTGCAGGCGTGTATAACCACTTCATTGGGTTGCACAAGCGGTATTATCGGCGATTTAAGAAGTATCCAAGCAAATTCACTCTGATTAAGCACCTGACAAAGCTGAAAAAGACAGCGCGTTTTTCCCGCTGGCGTTTGTTGCCATCCCAAGCATTGCAGAATGTGATAGAACGCATAGATTTTGGGTATCAGAAGTTCTTTGACAGAGAGAACAAGCGACCGCCTAAGTTTCGGTCTCGGTTCAGGTATCAGTCCTATACGCTGAAACAAGCAGGCTATGCGTTCTTGGATGGTAACAAAATTCAAATCGGCTTTGGTTTGTGTGGCACAATCAAGCGTATATTCAGGTATCACAAGAGTAGAGACTTCGATAGAGAAAGTGTAAAGACAGTCACAATCAAACGTGACCGTGTAGGCGATTTGTGGTTATGTGTTGTTGCGAAGGCAGAAAGTTTCAAGTTGAGCATTGCCAAGACAGGTAAAACCGCAGGCTTTGACTTCGGCTTGAAAACATACTTGACTGCCTCTGACAATACACGGATGCAATCGCCTCAGTTTTTCAAACGCAACGCAAGGATGATCAAAAAGGCCAACCAGCAACTGTCCCGCAAGCAGAACGGCAGCAACAATCGTCACAGAGCAAGAAGCAACCTTGCCAGCGTGCATAGACGTGTTGCCAATCAACGCAGGAACTACCATTGGCAACTTGCCCATCACCTTTGCAAGCAATACGATGCCATGTATTTTGAGACGCTAAATATCAAGGCTATGCAAAGACTGTGGGGTAGAAAAATCAGTGACCTCGGCTTTTTTGACTTCTTGGCCATCCTCAAGTATGTCGCAGAAAAGACAGGCAAAGAATTTGAGCAAATTGACAAATGGTTGCCAACGTCAAAGACGTGCTCTGCCTGTGGCAAGGTTAAAGAAAAACTTGCGTTGCGAGAAAGAATCTTTCGTTGTGGCTGTGGGCATGTCATGGATAGAGACCTCAACGCAGCGATAAACATTCACAGGTGGGGACGTCCACCTTTGGAGGAGGCGACGTAAGACATAGCTCGTACAGTATGCTATCGCTTTTGATACCACAATCCCTAACTGAAGCTACGGACTTAAGCACGCGCAAGCATGCCGTAGGCACATCCAAATGCTTTAGCTTTGGGAGTACGTCAATTTTCTTTACATACAGCCCTTTTTTGCATATTATTCCACGCTCTACAAAGATCTGTATCACCCCAACAGGAGATCGCATGATGGCCGCCAAAATCTCGGAAATATTCACCGAATACGAAGAAGCGAACAAAGACCTGGAACCCACCACCAGCAGGCTGGATACCGAACAAGAAATCCCGGTGGAAAAATATTGCTGCATCACGGGTGAAGTGGTAAAATCGAGCTTTTGCCGTTATCCCGACGAAAAAGAAGACACCATGATGGTCATGTCAAAAGAGCAGATGCTATTGCACTCCCGCAATGGTGGCAATATTTCACAGATATTTAAACAAGTATTGGCACTTCGCAGAAAACGGGAACAGTAAGAAACGCCCCATCGCGGTTTCTATCCCCTCACCCCTTTCGAGAAATGCGCGTGAAAGACGGCGTTTTGAAATACGGCTTTGTGGGTCCAGCACTGATCTTTCTGATCGCGTTTAACATCTTTCCCCTCTTTTACAACATCTACCTCAGCTTTACCGATGCCGAACTCAGTGGCGGCATTACACGGCTCATAGGTGGGCGCAACTACGGCGTCATCTTTGACGACACGCGCTATGGCACTGCCCTTCGCACCACCGGACTATTCGTGGTCCTGGCAGTCGCGACCGAACTCCTTCTCGGCTTTGCCCTCGCCCTCGCCCTTCAAAAACCCTTCTGGGGCAAACCCACCATCACCACCATACTCCTGGTACCCATGATGCTATCCCCCGCAGTCATGGGCCTGTACTGGAACTTTATCCTCAATGGTCACTACGGCGTCGTCAACCAGGCACTATCCGTCTTTGGCCTCTACCAACCGCAATGGCTGACCGACCCCGACTTGAAACTCTTCTCCATCCTGATGATCGACATCTGGATGTGGACGCCCTTTATGATGCTCATCGCCCTTGCCGGCCTCAATGCCATTCCCTACCACCTCTACGAAGCCGCGGCCATTGATCGGGCATCCAGATGGACCGTCTTTCGGCGCATCACCCTACCCCTGTGCTCCCCCCTGCTCTTTCTCGCGGTCTTGTTGCGCACCACAGATGCCCTCAAACAATTTGACCTCGTCATGGCCGTCACGGGACCCAATGATCGCGCGACCCAAACCTTGAGTGCCCTCCTCTATCAAGTCATGTTTCGCGGATATAAAATCGGACTGGGCAGCTCTTACAGCATCGTCATCCTCCTCATCGTCATCGCACTCGCAACTATTTTCATCCGATACATCGCCAGCATCCAGGCAAAACAGGGGAGGGAAAACGCGTGAAGAACTTGAGATGGCTCGTCATCATCCCGTATTTTGGTCTCGCCACACTGCCCCTGTGCTGGCTCTTCCTCACCTCCTTGAAAACGCAGGAAGCAGCGATCAGCCCCACAGCCTCCCTCATGCCAACCACCACTGAAAACATCGCGCCCGGAGGCCTGAGTTTCTCAGCCACATTAGACGCCTATCGCAAACTGGCAACACCACACACGGGCAAAGCACACGCATTTTTTCACTACCTCTTCAACAGCGTCATCATCGGCCTGCTCAGCACCCTTGCATCGGTCGTCCTCGGAACCGGCTGCGCGTATGGATTTAGCCGATTTCGCATCGCAGGTGCCCGGGACTGGCTGTTCTTCATCCTCTCGACCCGCTTCCTGCCCCCACTCGCCGTCGTAGTCCCCGTACTGATGATGTACCGCGTCTTCAATCTGCCCAACACACACCTGGGCCTCATCCTGCTCTACACGGCATTTAACCTCTCGCTCGCAGTCTGGTTGATGAAGGGATTCATAGACGAAATCCCCCGGGCGTATGAAGAAGCCGCGCTCGTCGATGGATACAGCCCACTTCAAGCATTTTACAAAATCATCTTACCCCACTCTGCAACCGGCATGGCTGTTACCGCCGTCTTCTGTCTCATATCCGCCTGGAATGAATACGGCTTTGCGCTCGCGCTCAACAACGCCGAAGCCGTCACCGTACCCGTCTATTTTGCCGGACTTCAGGGCAACATCCAGGGCATTCCCTGGCCGCAGATTGCCGCGGGCGTCCTCATCTTTGTCGTGCCAATAGTAATCTTCACAGTACTCGTCCGCAATCATCTGCTGCGGGGCGTGACATTTGGAACAATTAAACAGTGATCATGCCATTTCTCGAACTTCAAAACCTCCAAAAAACCTACCCCGACGGCACGCGGGCAGTCAGGGGTATTGACCTGCAAGTTGACAAAGGGGAATTTATCGTCCTCCTGGGTCCCTCGGGATGTGGAAAAACAACCACATTGCGGATGATCGCGGGACTGGAAGATCCAACCGGCGGACAGATCACCCTCGACAACCAGAACGTCACACATCTGCCGCCATCTCAGCGCGACGTGGGATTTGTCTTCCAATTTTACGCGCTCTACCCGCACATGACCGTCCGAAAAAACATCGCCTTTCCACTCGAAAACATCGGCACAGCCCCCGCAGATATCAAAGCGGCAATAGACCGCGTTACACGCGCCCTGGGGATCGAAACATTACTCACCCAATACCCCAGACAACTTTCAGGCGGTGATCAACAGCGCGTCTCTCTCGCCCGCGCCATGGTACGCACACCGGATATCTATCTCATGGACGAACCCCTGGGCACACTCGACGCAGAACACCGGTTGGAACTCAGAGCATTTATACGCCGTCAACAACTATCACTCTCCATAACTGCCATCTACGTCACACACGACCAGGAAGAAGCCATGAGCCTATCAGATCGCATTGTCGTCATGGACGGCGGCAAAATCAGACAAATCGGGACCCCATCAGAAATCTACAACCATCCAGCAGATCTCTTTGTCGCAAACTTTGTCGGCAGCCCGGGAATGAATCTATTAACCGGACAAATTGTGCAACGCGAGGACAGCCTAACGTTTACCCGTCCGGATACAGACATTCACATCCCCATCCACGCGAACATCGCGCCCGCGCAAGTCATCTTTGGCATGCGTCCTGAATTTATCCGCCCTACCAACCGCGGCATACCTGGCAAAGTCATCCTCAGCGAATACCTCGGCAGCCACGGTTACGTGCACGTAGATACCCCAATAGGCGAACTAATCACGCGCTCAACCGACCGCTTTGCCATCGGAGAAACAATCCACCTGCACCTGAATGAAGAACACATTCGCCTATTCGATCCAGACACGGAAACAGCCCTCGTATGAATGCCTCATTTCTCAAAATAGATAACCTGTCCAAAAATTATGGCGAAATCCGGGCACTCTCGGAAATCTCGCTCTCTCTTCACGCCGAAGAACTCCTCGTCGTCCTGGGCCCAACGGGTGCGGGCAAAACAACGCTCTTGCGCATCATCGCGGGCCTCGAAACAGCGGATACCGGGCGTATAACCGTCAACGGCACAGACATAATCCATCAGCTACCCGCAGAACGCGACATCGCCCTCGTCTTTCAGAACTTCTCACTCTACCCCAACAAAACCGTGCGCCAGAACCTCGCATTTCCACTCCAGGCACCCGGACGCAAACTCTCCAAAGAAGAAATAGCAAACAGAATTTCCCACACCGCCGACCTGCTTCGCATAACCCCGCTTTTGGACCGACCTGCCACGCACCTGTCCGGCGGCGAAATGCAGCGCGTCGCAATCGGGCGCGCCATCGTGCGCCAACCCCAACTCTTTCTCCTGGACGAACCCCTCACCAACCTGGATGCAAAATTGCGCGAAGTATTGCGCGTCGAACTCATCCGCCTCCAGCGCGACCTGGGCACACCCATGATTTACGTCACCCACGACCGGGTAGAAGCCCTCTCAATGGGCGACCGAATCGCCGTATTGTCCGAAGGGAAAATCCTGCAAATCGGTTCCCCCGAAGAAATCTACCAGCAACCCAATTCTCCGACCGTCGCCCGTCAACTCGGCTACCCCCCCATCAACACCATAGACGTCCACAAACAGCAAAACCAATGGTTCACAGCCTCGAATCAGCCCATCACAACCGCAGACCGAAACGCCCCTTCAAACGCCACCCTCGGCATCCGTGCGGAAAATATTTCACCCAATGGAGGCAAAATCCCCGCGACCATCGAAGTCGTCGAAGACCTCGGCGCATCGACCATCTTGCTCGCAGACTGGGCGGGACTACCCATCCAGATCTTGACATCCGGCGAGCAACAATGGCGCGTTGGAGATGAAATATACCCGTCTATTGATCCGGATCGCGTATTGGTGTGGGGAACCACCGATGAACAGGGATGAAAACCCGTAGAGCAGGCGAGGACCTGCATCGCAATTATACAATCGTTTGTCGTATAAAGTGAAAAAAGTGAAAAAATCTGATATACGAGCAATAATTCTAATATATGAGCAATCTTTTATAGTTGGAATTACAGACGCGATGGTATTATCATAAAAAAGCCGCTAACAAGACTCGGCAAAGTCATCTGTCAGCGGCGGTGAATATCTCAAGCTGATAACTTGAGAAGACCAAACCAAAGTAACGACCCGAAGCGCGATTGTCAATACAAAGTAAAAGAACAAAATGTTCAATCGAAAAGTGAAAAGTGAACAATGTGTTCACTTCTCAATTCGATATTCAGCCTAACTTTTACTCGACAATAATATCTATGCGAAGTAAAAATAATGACTTACAAATATTATAATTCTAAAAGTTCACATTGGCACACATGTTGCATATATCTGTTTAAGCAGTAAAAAATCTGTATCGAATCGTGTGGAAAGCCATGCTCTGAACCTCAAATATTTAGACCGCGTTTATCGCACTGGAGAAAAATATGAACAAACAGAAAATACTGATTATAGATCACGATCCCGGCATTCTATCGATCCTTGTGGGATTTCTGAGCGATGAACCTTATGACATAAGCACAACGAGAGATGGGATAGAAGGGCTTGAAATATTGAGACGAGAGAAGATCGATCTCGCCATCGCTGAAATGTATATGGCAGGTCTCAATGGGGTAACTCTTTTGAAGTGTCTAAAGGAAGAGAAGATTCAGACAAACGTCCTGATCATGGAAAGTTTTGTGCCCCTGGAAGTAGCCGAAAAAATACTCAAAGCCGGTACTGCAGGCGTACAAGAGAATACATGGCATTTCTCCTACCCAGTATCGCACAAAAGTTAGGCGTGGAGAAATTTAGACGCTTTCGGAAGGTGTTTGAGTTGAATGTTCAGAGGATTGTTTTTTGACGATTTTGGAATGCATCTCCCGCCCATAATTCTGAACGCCCGAAAGGAGGTACGAATAGAGAACTGATTGAATCACCGCATATCGTTGTTACTCAAGCAGTATAACCCTTAACAGGAGATTGTATCATGTCAGAAAGTATTTTTGAACACACCACATCCATCGCAGGACTCACCTGCAAACCACTCGCCATTCTCTCTGAGACCATTTCACAAAAAGAAATGAACAAGGCGCGGGGTGGGGGTGGGAATGGACGAATTAAGATGCCGGGTGATGGCAAGATAGATGACGGGATCACAGGTATGGATGAGCAAGACTGTCCCACATATGATTGTTACCCTGAGGGCGGCCACTTTGATACTGAGGGAAAAACCTTTACTCAGGTAGTTGGTCCTGATGTTGTCGAGGATCCGTTTGGTCCAATTTTAGGAGGCAGTGGCGGCGGTGGCGGCGGTGGTAGCTCAGAGTCAGATAATACCAACGATGATGAGGGCCATTTGGGGGATTTTTGGAATTTTGACTTTTCAGATGACGGCACGGAAGATGACGGCACGGAAGATGAATGCACCGTCCCTTATGATTGTGGAGATGAAGAGAACGATGAAGGTAATAATGATGAAGGTAGCGGTCTGCCCGATGAGGAGAACAGTACGGAAGGTAATAATGGATAGTTGAGGGTTCCTCGCTTTGAGTAAGCTGGCTCGCAAGAATATAAAAACAAAAGGAGGTTCTTTCAGGCTTGCTGGAAGAACCTCTAAATTTTATACTGTGTAGTGCAAGAATGTATCCAGACATATAATAAGAATGTATCCGAACATATATACGAAGCAATCACTTCCAGCTTTGCCAGGTATCAGATATGAAAAAAATTTATGCTCTCATCTCATTCCTCGTATGTGTCTTGTCGGCAGGCAGTTGCGCGGACTATCAGCTTATTGGGACGGAAGTATTATCTGAAGAACTCGTCGCGCAGCATTATACCATCAATCCCAATCTCGACGTTGTTATCGTTGTAGATCGAACAACGCCGACCTTTGAATACCAGACCTTCTACTGCGCTGGCTGGGCAGATGAAGAGGAAGGTAAACAAGGACGGCTACATTTCTTAGAGCATATCATGTCGGGTACCGGCAGTCAGGAATATGGGAGACTCAACCAAATCGTTAGCAAGAATGGAGGACAAAAAAATGCTACTACCTATTATCATTTTACGCGCTTCACACTGAGATTTCCAAAGGACAAATTTGATCTCGCTGTTGAAATAGACTCAGACAGATTTTACAATACAGTAATCAATGAAGAGGTCGTAGAAAAGGAAAAGAAAATCATCCTGACAGAAAGAAACCGCATGTTGGCAAACTTAACGCGAAGATTTACGTATTATTTTTTCGATTTGGTTTATAAAAAGAAGAATTTTGATGGCTTTGGTACTGAGGCGTTTATTAAACAACTCAATCCCATTGATTTGAGAGCGTATTATGAGAATCTTCTACGCCAACAAAAGAGATTGATCGTTGTCATCGGCGATGTAGATAGAGACTATGTCCTGATGAAATTGGACGAAGCGTATAGCTCTGCCAGTGCGATGCAATCGCATGCAGACAGGAATGAGCCAGTACCGAGCCAATTGCCTGCATCTCAATTTCCCAACCCTGAAATCCTGGGCAGAAAGTTCAGGATTACTTCAAAGAACCTCAGTATTTCCAAGTTCAGAAAGAGTTGGGACACACCAAATTTAGGGCATCGAGACTATGTGGGATTGTCCATTATAGCCAACATTTTGAACAAAACTGCAAATTCCTTAAGATCTTATGCCGTTGACTCTGGACTTGCGAGAGTTTTCCACATAGAACTGAACTACTATAAAGGATTTGGTCTGATGAGTTGTACAGCAGACCTTCCCCATACTACGTCTCCAGACGCTATCCACGATATTATTCAGGTAGAGTTAGAGAAGCTGAAATCAATTTCTGAAGATGATCTTAATGCAGCCCGCAATGAACTATTACACCGCCTGTATTCCACATTTTATGATCACTCAAGCATGGCTTATTCATTTGGGAAGGCATTTGCCCATGCCAACGATCCCCTCCTGTATCTCAAATTGATAAACGATATCAAATCCATTCAAAAAGAAAACATTCCGCGCATCATTAATCAATACCTGACGGATGATAATTCGATAACTGTTTACCTGACGTTAAAAAAAAACAAAGAATAATGTGATGTGTAACTTCAAAATACCAAGCATTGAGATATAGGGAATTGTTCTTAATGTTTTTTTGATACAAAAAAATAGATATGAAAGTTCGCCCAAAAGGCAAATAAATATGTCTCCAAAAGTGATATTTAGCTTTGTCCTGTGTTACATGGTTGGCGTCCTATCCGCTTCTCCTGTCTGCCTTTTTGCTGCGGAAAACGCCCCACGGACTGGTATAGACAGAGTTGCAATCCCCAATCACCATATTTTTTATCGCAACGACAAACGCGCGCCGTTGACTAAAATTGAGATTGTCTTTCTCGGGGCCGGGAGAAATCAGGAACAGCCTTCTAAGATTGGGCTTGCGGAAATGGTTTCCTGGTTAATGTGGGAATACGCTAAAAAGCAGGGATATATAGATCAACTATCAGCATTAGGTACCCGTCTGAATGTCATTTCCAGTACACAATACCACAGGATAGTCATTTCCACCTTATCGAAGAACTGCGGCGAGTCCATAGAAATAGTCCGCGATCTCATACACAGCCTCGAGTTTTCTGAGTCTAATTTAAAATATGTAAAAAAACTGATGGTGGCTGATTACCAAAATGGTCTGCGGAGAAGTACCTACCCGCTTATGCGAGATTTTGCACTTGCACAAACAAAAGAACTAAAAAAAACGAACTCCTTAAAAACACTCGAAAACCTCTCACATGAGGACGTCAGTCAATATTATGATCGGTTTCTGAAAACCGATGTGGTGTTTTTTAAGGTGATCTCAAACCTCGATTCCACCCGGGTTGCGAAGTTGCTTCGTCCAATTACAGAGACACGGCAAAGGGGTGGTTTTGTGCATTCACTGAAAATCCTAACAACGGATTATAGCTCTGGTCCTTCGGCTTTTGTCTTTAATTCAAACATAAAAAGTGTGTTCTGCCATTGGTTGATGCCCTGTGGCAGTGTGGGTGAAAAAAATTATATCCCCACACTCATATCCGATACACTTCGAGAAGATACTCATGGCCTGGTTATTCGGCATTTTAGAGAAGAATTGGGATTGGTTTATGGTCCTTCTTCTGAGGTGCGATCGTCCGGAGGTATCAGGTATCTTAATATTTACGCCGATCCCCAACTCCAGAACAGCGAAGAATTGATTGTAAAAATGTCCGACTTCATCCGAGGACTTTCCGATAATCCTCGCTTTTGGGAGTTCCTCAAGGAACGCCGTGAAATTCTAAAGGTGTCAGATGTCTTCAACCAGACACCACAGCGAAGTCTTGACCGTGAGGTAAATAAAACCATTTACAACAGACCACAGCGAAAAGGCGGTTATGATGCAGTCACTGATGCTGAGGTGCGTGCTTTTCTCGAAAAGTTTTTTGTGCCAGAAAATATGATCATGATCTTTGTCGGACCTAAGGATCACATCATAGACATTTTGAAGAGACACTTGCCTGAAGTTGATATTCGCGTTCACGATGTCAAAGAATTGATTGAGTAAACCGTCAGAAGCGGTGTACAACTGGTCGATTTACAGACCAGTTCATCAGGATGGGCAGGATGCAAGGATGATCAGGATGAGAACCCGCAGATCAGAAGTAGGTAGGCGATAGGCGGATGCAGAGGAAGGCAAGCACGGACCTGCTTGCGTGCGGACAACCGCCCTCGCAGGCAAGTGAACAGGATGAAAACCCGTAGAGCAGAGGACGTAGCAATAACCACTGACATGAGGAACCGACTGTGGAAGCGTTTATTATTTTGACCATTCTCATTATCGTATTTCTGGTGATCGGTGGCCGATGGGCAAAGAATTTCTTTGGTTGCTGCTGCCACGAGTGTGGAACCAAAATGCAGCCTTATGAGAAATTGTCCGATAGTGATAAGTCTGATATTCTGACATATTTCAGACGTTTTGAAGACCGCGAGCCAGACGTGGAGGGCATTTTTGCGTGTGGGAATTGCCTGCTGGTGTACGATGACTTTTCGGGCGAAAAGCGAACAATGGATGGCGACGAAAGGTCATTCTGCAAGGTGTGCAATTCCTATGGTGTATCGTATATAGGCCCCATGTCGTCTGACGATTTGGAGAAATTTCAGGAGCGGAACAAAAACCTGATTGAACCAATTGAGTGTCTCAGATGCAAAAGAAATCCTATAGGGGAGTATGACTGTGTGCCCTGCGACACAGAGATCAAGATAACGGCTTGTCGGCGTTGCTATTCGATCTATGCACAGATGCCAGTTAATGGTAGTCGATACAGATTTCAGGTCCTGCTTTCGGACAGGGAAATCATCAAAGATACACCCGACTCAAAATGGGGTGTATTTGAACCCGAGTAAACGGTTATATGCGGTTTGAAACATTCTGGATTGCGGCTAAAACCATGCCGCAATGACACCCATTATTCGTCACTTTTCACATCTATATCCGTGTTAATCCGTGTTAATCTGTAGCTGCATTTGAAAACATGATAAAACGAACCGACCTATATGCCTCTCTGAGACCTCATGCAGAGAAAATGCAGGTCAATCTCGGGGAGGTTTTATTTTCTGAAGGCGACAGGGGCGATTGTTTTTACTATGTCGTATCCGGGCAACTCAGGGTTTTAACGAGAGACCCCAATAACGAGATGCAAACCCTGGGTTATCTCTTTCCCGGCGACCATTGCGGAGAAGGCGCGTTGCTCACAGGTAAACCGCGCAGGGCAACGGTTCGAGCGGTTGAACCCTCAATCGTGCTAAAAATATCTCAAAGAGGCTTTCACGCCCTCGTATCAGAGCATCGGGAACTGACTCCTTACCTGCTCGACCAAGTGCAGGACATCGCCTATCGGAACTTCACAAAATTTCTGAAACTGGACACTGTAAACCTCCCTGAAGCCATGCAGCTTTTCTTTCAATGTCTGGAGCGGAAAGTTATTGCAGCAGAGGAAAAAGCATTATGGCGAGATGAAGAAGCAAAAGGACTCTATCTCATTGGGCGCGGAACCTTGCAATTGAGAGAGGCGGACCAGCCCGCCAAAAGGTTAAAACCGGGCGACTTTTTTGGCGGCATAGATGATCAGCTCACTATTGAAACAGAAACAGAAGTCGTGCTCTACACCCTTTCGCACATCGCCCTCGCCAGAGTGCTTGAAAGTGCCCCCCAACTCATCCGGGTTTTCGAGAAGACCGATCAGAATGAACAAGAAGAACCGCTCAAGATATTGCCACAAAATGGTCGGATTAAAACGATAGAGATCGAGCCTGAAAATAGCATCTCGGATCACAGCCCTCGAAAACTGCGAAACTACATCACATTTCCCTACATCAAACAACACGATGAGACCGATTGCGGCGCGGCTTGTCTCGGCATGATCTGTCAGTATTATGGGCAATCCATTGGCTTAAACCGTCTGCGAGACATGGCCAATGTCTCGCGGGAAGGCACATCCCTATCTGCGCTTGCCGAAGCCGCTGAAAACCTGGGCTTTTTAACGCGAGGTGTGCGGATTGGATACAGTGAAATCGGAGACAGAGACCTGCCACTTATCGCGCACTGGGAAGGCTATCACTTTGTCGTTCTGTATCGGATCAGTTCAAAATACGCATGGATAACAGACCCTGCACTTGGGCGCAGAAAAATTTCTCGCAAAGAATTTGAAGACAAATGGTCCAAACTCGCCTTAATACTCGAATACACCGACAAGGTCTCGAGATACAGGGGAAGAAAATCATCGTTCAGGCGGTTTTTCCCACTCGCCCGCCCATATCTCGGCATCCTCGTCGAAATCATGATGGCCTCCCTTTTGCTGAACCTCTTTGGCCTTGCCTCACCTCTTTTTACCCAGATGATCCTCGACCAGGTCCTCGTTCATCAAGATACCAGTCTGCTCAATCTCATGCTTTTAGGCATGATCATTATCGCCTTATTTCGGATCGCCACATCTTCGCTGCGCAACTACCTGATAGGGTATGTGGGGGCGCGCATCAGTATCTCGATGTTATCGCACATCTACCACCATCTTCTCCGTCTGCCCATGCGATTTTTCGCCCTCCGCAGAACCGGTGAAATCATGACGCGCTTTCGAGAAAGCCAGTACTTGAGAAGCTTATTGACAGAAACGGCTATTTCAGCCGTCCTTGATGCGGTCATGATTTTTGTCTATTTGGGTCTGATGTTCTATTACCACACCACTTTGACACTTTGGGTTTTGGCATTCATACCGCTTAGCATTATCCTGACATTGATCTACACCCCCATCCTCAAGTCCATCAACCAACGATCTTTTCTCGCCCGTTCGGAATGGTCATCCGTACTCATCGATTCCCTGCGTGGCATTGAAGTCATAAAAACCCTCGCAGTCGAAAAATCCACGCGATGGTTATGGGAAGAACGCTTGACCCAGGAAATCAAAATTGGTTTTACCGCGATCAAAACAAATATGCTATTTGGGTCTTTTGGACAGTTGAACAAGGTTTTGGGTAGCACCATCGTGCTCTGGTATGGCGCGAACCTGGTCATTCAAGGCGACTTATCAGTCGGTCAGCTAATCGCTTTCAATATGCTCAGTGGCAGTGTATTGGGACCGATCATGGGATTGATTAACCTGTGGCCACAGATTCAACTGGCGAAAATAGGACTGGACCGATTAAACGACATCTACGATATGCGAACCGAGTCATCGCGCAACCGCAACTATTCGGTTCAACTCACAGACGTAGAGGGACACATCGCATTTGACAACGTGTTCTTCCGGTATGGATCGGGATCGACAGAGCCTTATGTCTTAAGCGATATAAATTTGGACATAAGACCCGGACAGAAAGTAGCCATAGTAGGTCGTAGCGGTGCGGGCAAGACAACACTGGTAAAACTCATACCCCGACTATTTGATCCCACAGAGGGATCAGTCACCCTCGATGGTACAGACCTGCGCGAATTGGAACAAGCAGAGATCGCATTTAAAAAAGCTGAATTTGATCTGCAACAAACCCTGCCGCAAAAAAGAATTCTGGCAAAAGAGACCATCTCCGCGCTTGAACATCGCGTTCGTGTCATGCAAGCCGCGATGCAGACCTACCGGGAAGCACTTGGGAATCATACAGAAACGTCTCAACCTCCCGATATCGAGATCGAAATACAATTCCGATCCGCAGAAGTAGAACATTTGAAACAGCGATATGAGCAAAACCAAAAATTGTACGAAAAGAAACTCATCAGCCTTGCGGCACTAAATGAAGCCAAAGTTCGCTATCTGAGCGCGTTGGCAGAACTGCCCGCGCGGATGGCAGAGATCAATCGCTATGAGGTATCCCTAAAAGACTTAAAACGCCAAATCCTCGAAGAACGACTCGAACTTGAACGCACGCGAGCCAATTTCCAAAATGCTTATGACATTGCAGCAGCCAGACTCAAACAGGCGAGACAAGCGGTTAATCGATCCGTTGACGCAGACATCGATTTAATTCTCGCACCCGAATCGGGAATCGTCACACAAGTACTGGTCAATACACCCGGTCAAGTAGTCAATAAAGGCGAGACACTGGTAACCATTGCGCCAGCCTCGACACCGATTGTAGCCGAAGCTCTGATCTTGAACAAAGACGTGGGTCTGCTGTCATCTGGACAAAAGGTAAAACTCAAATTTGAAGCATTTCCATTTCAGGACTACGGCATCCAACACGGCTATTTGAGACAGATTTCACCTGATGCAATGGGCGATGAGGGTTCGGGAACCGTGTTTAGAGGTATTATTGATCTTGAGAACACGACCATTCTTGTACACGGCGAGGAAAAAGCGTTCATGTTCGGCATGAAGGGCACAGCAGAAATCATAACAGATCGCCAGTCCATTTTGATGCTCGCGCTCAATCCATTGCGACAATTGCGCGAAATAGCCGCACTTTCGCCAGAGGCTGAAAAATAAAATGGCTGATTCAATTGATCCCGTCATCATTCAAATAAACGAGACACAAATCCGTTTATCTCATATCGTGAAATCAATGCGGGCGGCTAACAAGGACAGCTTGCACGACCTCTTTACGCAACGCGGTCTGATCTTCCAAATTGCCCAACGAGAAAAAATTAAAATTTCTCGTGAGGAACTGCAAAAGAGTATAGACCAATGGCGGTATAAAAACAGATTGGAAAGTGTTGAGGATACAGAAAACTATTTATCACAACGCAATATCTCCTTCACTGACATGGCACGGGAAATTGAATACCAGATGCTCCAGGAGCGATTGAAAACGCAAATCACCACTGAGCAAATTCAAGCGCATTTTGCAAGCCAGAAATTGGCGTCTGAACGGCGGGAAATATGCTGGATTCTGGTCCAGGAACGAGACATTGCCGAAGAGATCGCCATGCAGATCAGAGACGGAGGACGAGATTTTCATACCCTCGCGCGTCAATATTCCCTCGATGAGCGCACGCGCCCTGCCAGCGGGTATCTCGGTCGCCAGAGCCGACGAGACTTGCTCCATGATGTTGCGCCCTTATTATTTGCCGCCGAAGTAGGGTCGGTCATTGGCCCCATAAAAGTAGAAACAGGCTATGCGCTGTATTATATTCAACAACACTGCCCCGCTGTACTCGATGAAGCCACAAAAGCGCGTTGTGTGCAGGAACTCTATCAACTTCGTTTAAAACGCGAAGCAAAGCGCAGTCACATATCGTATCCATTCCTATATTCGATATACACAGAGGACGCCTTTCCCAAAGAGAATGTGCATATCTCAGAGAAGTGATAATGTTCCATATCCTGATGTAATTCAGGCTTGCTGGAAGAATTTTCAGATTTTATACTGATCAGTGCAAGAATGTATCCAGACATATAGAGGTTCGTTATGAAAAAAATACGGTTGTTCAATCTCACCCTCTTGTTGATCTCGGGCCTGTTTACAGGTTGTGGCAGTACAGGACTCTATGTTACTGTAACCCAGCCTGCTGAAATTAATCTAAAAGACTTTGACAAAATTGCGGTTGGAGAAATTAAAGGTTCGGGAAGCGGCGTCTTATCGGCACTCAGCGACCTTGTCCAGGTTGTAGGAGGTGGAGAAACCAAAGACTCAGGAAGCCATAAATTCTCCGCCGAGTTGACACAGGTCCTCTTTGAATCTGGACGATTTGAAGTCCTGGATCACGAAAGCCTGAAGATGGGTTTTAGCCAGGACAATCTTACCGGAAATATCGCCCTCATCTCTGGCACTATTTCAGAATACAACTACAGCGAGGATTTAACCCACAAAGATGTAGAGAAAAAAGATAAAAAGACGGGTGAAGTCGATACCACGCGAACATACTATCGTGAAGGAATTACAAAAGTAAGTGTCAGCCTGCGTATTGCGGATTTGCGCACATCAAAAATTTTAGCAACCAGGAAGTTTGACAAATCTGAGAGCGCAAAAGAATCGAGGAAGAACTCAAAGCCGCCCCATATTGATCGCTCGCGTCTTTTTGAGACGTGCCGAACGCAAATTATTCGCTCTTTTATGCGGATGATTGTGCCTTATACCGAGCGTGTATATGTCTCATTTGAAACCGACAAAGAAATGCCAGAATTGGAACGTGGCTTTAAAATGGTCAAGCTGGGCAATTGGGATGCTGCGCTTGACATCTTTCAAAGGGTAACCGAGACTTATCCCAATTCCCCTTTAGTCCATAAGGCATATTACAATCTTGGTCTGGGCTATATGTACACGGATCAGTTCGACCAGGCGCGAACTGCATTAGAAGAAGCCTATGCCAGGAAGTCCGAAGCAAAATATCTAAATGCTATCAAAAAACTGAATATACGCATTGAAGATAAGCGTCGGCTGGAAGAGCAGATGTGATTTGGCTCAGAGGATGTACGAAACGGCTATTTCCAACTTTGCCGAGTATCAAACATGATAAAAACCTGCGCGATCATCTCATTCCTCGTATGCATCTTGCCAACGGGCACTTGCCATTCTTATCAGCTTGTTGGAGCGGAAGCATTATCTGAAGAACTCGTCGCGCAACACTACACCATCAACACCAACCTCGACGCCGTCATCGTTGTAGATAGAACAATCCCAACCTTTGAATACCATACCTACTACAGTGCTGGCTCGACAGATGAAGAGGAAGGGAAACAAGGACGGCTACACTTCTTAGAGCACATCATGGCAGGTACTGGAAGCCATGAGCCGGGAAAACTCAACGAAATTATCGTCAAGAATGGAGGTCAAAATTATGCCGCTACAACTATCCATCATATGTACTTAAGAATGCGATTTCCGAAGGACAAATTTGACCTTGCAGTTGAAATAGACCGCGATAGATATTACGGCACGTTGATCAATGAAGAGGTCGTTGAAAACGAAAAGAAAATTGTACTAACGGAAAAAAGTCGTAATTCAGCAAACTCAAACAGAAAATTCTCCAATCGTTTTTGGGGCCTGGTCTATAAAAAAAAGGATTTTAGTGGCGTTGGGACTGAGGACTTTATTAAACAACTCGAAGCCGATGATTTGGAAGATTACTATGATAATTTCCTGCGCCGCCAGAAGAGATTGGTCGTGGTGGTCGGCGATGTGGATATGGACCATGTCCTGACCAAACTGGACGAAGCCTATGGCAATGAGCAAATACCAGACGAATTATCGAGCGAATCACCTTCTCCTCAATTTCCCAATCCTGAAATACTCGAAAAAAAAGTAAAAGACACTTCAAAAAGTCTCCGTATTGCCAAATTCAGGAAAAGTTGGCAAACCCCTCATTTAGGCCATCGCGACTATGCAACCTTGCTCATTCTTGCTCGCATTATGACCAAAACCTCTAATTCCTTGCGATCTTCTGTGATTGATGCCAAGCTCGCCCGGATTTTCAGGGTGTCGTTTTACCACTATAAAGGATTTAGTTTGCTGAGTTGCACGGCAGACCTGCCGACCGACGCTTCCATAGATGCTATAGAGAATGCTATCCAAACAGAATTGGAGGAAATTAGAGCGAGCGGTGTCTCTGAGGACGAATTTACTGCGGCCCAAAATCTGCAATTAAAATCAATGTATTCCAGATTTTATGACAGATCGAGAATGGCCCTTGAGTTCGGGCGGGCATTCGCCCATGCCAACGATCCCTTACTATATCCAAAAATGATAAAAGATCTCAAATCTGCCCGCAGAGACGACATACCGCGCCTTGTAGATCAATATCTGACGAATGACAATTCCATAACCCTCTCACTAACGATGCCAGAAAAAAAACGGTCTCTAATCACCGTGATATTTGGGAGTATTCTCATTATTTTTCCAGCTATTATGGTTCTATTTCCTGTGATATGGTTTATCAGAAAACTGATTAGTAAATCCTCCCCAAAGGCCAATGAATATGCTCCTGAAAGTGATACTTAGTTTTGCCCTGTGCTACGTGGTTGGTATCCTGTCCGCTTATGCAGAGATTTCTAACCACCAAATTTTTTATCGCCAAGACAAACGCGCCCCGTTGACCAAAATTGAAATCGTCTTTCTCGGAGCGGGAAGCAACCAGGAATCGCCTGCTCAAAATGGACTGGTAGAGATAGCCTCAAAGTTGATTTGGAAGGACATAAAAAAGCGAGGGTACATAGATCAACTGGCAGTATTAGGCACTGAGTTATATGTCTTCGCCAACACAACATCCCTGACCGTATCCATTTCTACCCTGTCTGAGAATTGCGCTGAGTCCATAGAAATAGTCCGCGATTCCATACACAACTTCGATTTTTCCGAGTCCGACCTGGAAGATGTGAAAGAGCGAGAGGTGACTAATTATCGAAATGATCGGGAAAGAAATACCGCTAATCTTATGAGAAATTTTGCACTTGCACGAACAAAAGGAATAAAGAAACTCAGATCCTTAAAAACGCTGAAAAACCTTTCTGCAAAGGACATCAGACAGTATTATGCGCGGCTTTTGAAAACAGAAGTGGTGTTTTTTAAGATACTCTCAAACCGAGATTCCACCGAGATCACCAAAATGCTTCATCCAATTATAGAAAAACGAGAGACCCGACGACAGGCAGGTGGGTTTGTGCATTCATTGGCACCTTCAGAGGCCAATTATTATTTTGGTCCTTCGGCTTTTGTCTTTGAGAATTATTCAAACTTAAAAAATGTTTTCTGTTATTGGCTGATCCCCTATGGGAGTATAGGGGAAACAAATTATATTTCTCCAATGATATCCATGATGCTTGGGCGATCTGGTGCCCAAGGGTTGCTCTACAAATATTTTAGAGAAGAGTTGGGATTGGTCTATAGTACTGCTTGCAGTTATCGATCATCAAAAAATATCAGGTTTCTCGAAATTTATGCAGATCCCCAGTTACAGAACAGCGAAGAACTGATTGTAAAAATGTCCGACTTCATCCGAGGGCTTCCCGACAACCCCCGCTTTTGGGAGGGAATAAAAGCGTTGCGTGAGAATAGCAATATCGCCTATGCCCATGTCCATGAACGATTGACACCACAACAAAGACTGAACAGGGAGGTATATAGCGCCATCTATAATCCTCCAAGCCGCAAAGGCGGTTATGATTCGGTTACTGATGAGGAGGTGTATGCCTTTCTCGAAAAATTCTTTGTCCCGCAGAATATGATCATGATCTTTGTCGGTCCGAAGGATTACATCATAGACATTCTGAATAGACACTTGCCTGAAGTTGATATTCGCGTTCACAATACCAAAGAATTGATTGAGTAAACTGTCTGAAGCGGTGTACAACTGGTCGATTTACAGACCAGTTCATCAGAGCCTGCACTGGAGTGATTCTATCCAGTGATGGGCAGGATGGAAGGATGGCCAGGATGAGAATCCGTAGATCATGAGTATCGGTTGTTTACTTTGCGACTGGGTTTGGATATATTTTATGGGTGACCATTACTGGGATGCCTCTCCCCTTTTTAAGGAGGACAATCACAATGAGCAATGATATAACTACAGAAGCGACAGTCACGCTGAGCATTCAGCAACTGGAAGGACTTATCCGCAAGGTGGTTCGTGAAGAACTCATCGAATTGGTAAAACAGAAACCAGAAATTTTCAACCTCGATAAGAACGCTCCGCTTTATGAGGATATGGAGGATATTCTTAAAAGAAAAAAATCAGGTCAATTGAAGTTTTATACGCACGCAGAAATTTGGGATGAATGAATATCAAGCGTTTTATGAGGGTCGATTCGCCCGAAACCTTTCGCGCTATTCGAATATACGCCAGCGCATCAAGCGAAGAGTTGAGCAGATTCTCAAAAACCCCTATGATCGCACAGAACGTCTTGGGCAGGTTTCTGGAGGATTAGATTTGCGGGGTTGCCGCAGTGCTCGGGTGGATAGAAACTTCAGATTGATTTTTGTTATCTGTGAAGAATGTCGGTATATACAAGCGTGTCAGTATTGCCTTTGCGAGGGCAGAGAAGATAAAACAATTGTTTTCTTAACGGTTGGGCCACACAATAGGGCTTATACGATGAGATGAACATAGAACGGATAAAAAATGGAAGCGTTTATTATTATGATCATCATCGTTACCGTAGTTCTGGTGCTTGGTGGCCGATGGGCAAAAAATTTCTTTGGTTGCTGCTGCCACGAGTGTGGATCCAAAATGCAACCATTCGAAAAATTGTCCAATGGTGATAAGTCCGATATTCTGGCTTACTTTAAGCGGTTTGAGGACCGCGAGCCAGACGCGGAGGGCATTTTCGTTTGTAACAATTGCCTGATTGTGTACGATGATTTTTCGGGCGAAAAACGAACGATGGATGGTGACGAAAGATCTTTCTGCAAGGTGTGCAACTCTTCAGGTGTATGGTATATAGGCTCCATAGTGTCTCCTAATGAATTGGAGAAATTCCAGGAACGGAATAAAAACCTGATTGAACGAGTTGAGTGCCTGCGATGCCAAAGAAAACCGGCAGGGTTTTGGGACTGTATTCCATGCGACACAGAGATCAAGATAACGGCTTGCCGACGTTGCTATTCCATTTATACCTGGATGCCTTTTGGCAGAAGTCGATACAGATTTCATGTCCTGCTTTCGGACAGGGAAATCATCAAGGACTCACCCGACTCAAAGTGGGGTGTATTTGAGTTCGAGTAAACGACCTTATGCAAAGCAGATCGAAACAAAAAAGCCGACGCAAATGGTCGGCTTTTTTTATTTACTCATTTCACCCCTCAAGACGAACTTTCCGGCGGATCTTCAAGGCGATAGGCCGAGGTAATATTGGGAATCTTGCGGAGATTTTGCAGAAGTTCTTCGAGGTGGTCGGCATCTTTGATCTCCACCTGGAATTGGTTGTCGATTTCCTCGCGCCTGGTCTCGATACTCGCACCCACAATAGGAACACCGAGATTGGACATAACCTGTGTCATATCGGATAACAAATTGGTGCGATCCTGACCCGTGACCTGGATAGTAGCAGTAAAAGTCTCTGCCTGATCGCGATCGACCATATCGCGCCCCAGACGAACGCTCTGATTAAAAGCCTCTTCGCGCAGAACCCGTCGAATACAACTTCGCGCCTTGGCACTCTTGACAAAACCGAGCCAATCGCGGTGCGGACGCTGGTGCGGCGACGTAATAATCTCAACCGTCTGCCCTGTTTCAAGCGGCGTAGAAAGTGACACCATCTGACTGTCAATACGGGCACCCACGCAGCGATTGCCAATTTCGGTATGCACTGCAAAGGCAAAATCGACAGGTGTGGCCTCATCGGGAAGCTGAATCAAATCGCCCTGGGGCGTAAAAACATAAATCTCATTTGAAAAAAGATCGACCTTGAGTTCCTCGATAATCTCTTGAGGCTCTGATGCCTCCCCCTGCCACTCGAGCATATTGCGAAGCCCGTCTATGTGCTGATCGAGTTCCGACCTTTCTGGAGACCCCTCTTTGTAAAGCCAGTGTGCTGCAATACCCTCTTCTGCTGTTTGGTGCATCTCGTGGGTGCGTATCTGCACCTCGATCATCAACCCGCGCGGACCTATCACCGTCGTGTGCAAAGACTGATACATATTGCTCTTGGGCGTTGCAATAAAATCCTTAAACCGGGGCATAACCGGTGTATAGAGCGAATGAATCATACCCAGAACGTGATAACATTCCTGGACCGTATCGACCAGTATGCGAATAGCCAACAAATCGTAGATATCTTCAAAAGCTTTGCTCCGCGTCTGCATCTTTCGGTGAATACTGAAGAAATTTTTGGGACGCCCCGTGATCTCCCCGCGAATATTTGCTTCCTTGAGTATTTTTTGCAGCGGCACGCGCATCTCTTCAATATAGGCCTCGCGTTCTCGTCTCTTAAGGCGAATCTTTTTGCTAATCGCGCGATAGGCTTCGGGTTCGAGCCACTTGAGAGCCAGGTCTTCAAGCTCCCACCGAATGCGCGCAACCCCCAAACGGTGCGCCAGAGGCGCGTAAATATCCAGACTCTCGCGCGCCATGCGCTCGCGCGTTTCAGGAGGCAGGGGATCCAGCGTGCGCATATTGTGCAGGCGTTCGCAAAACTTAATGAGAACAACGCGCAAATCGTTGATCAAAGACAGAAACATCTTGCGGAAATTCTCAGCTTGATCGGCCTCTTGCGATTGAAAAGACAGATCTTTGATCCTGGTCACACCGTCAACCAGATCGGCAATATGAGAACCAAAATGACGCGCGATTTGTGCGTGGGTCGCTGTGCCGTGCGCTATGGTATCGTGCAAAATACCAGCCACCAGAGTTGCAGTATCCTGATTGAGGTCGATAAGAATGCGCCCAACCTCAAGCGCGTGTACAATATACGGCTGGCCCGACTTGCGAAAATGATCCTGATGTGCCTTCTTGGCAAAATGAAAGGCGCGGGTCAAGAGTTTTACATTGTAATCGGAACGGCTTTGAAGCGCATGTTGGAGAAATGCGTCAAAGATGGGATCATCTGCGAGGGATTTTTGGGGGAGTTTGGTCATAGAGACCTCCGCATCATCACGCCCAGGTAATCAACCCGGTATCACATATAGAATTGAGATCCTGATGGTGTGGGCAGATGCGAACCGTATAGCCCCATCGGCCGCTTTTTTGCAAAGGCAGGTGCCCCACAAAAGTATGGGGACTCTTGAGTACCATAGGCAGCGACTCACCCTGGACAATCTGCCCCTCTGCGCCGACCTGCCCGTGAAAAATTTCGACAGCCACATCCTCTACACTCAAGTCGCCCAACGCGACATCCGCGCGAATCTCGACCTTGTCGCCCACATGTGATGTTTGAGCCTTGCTCGACTTTACAGAGCGGACCGCGACATCCTTCCACCCATGGCGAACTCTATCTTTCCATTCGGCCAGAGCACTGGCTCTCGCGCCATTGTTATCCGAGAGGTCTTTTGATCGTACATGCGCCTTCAAATAGAACCGCTCGGTATATTCCTGCACCATGCGGTGGGTATTGAACTTTGGACACAACACGCGCATAGCATTCTTCATCCGGGCGATCCATCCTCTGGGCAATCCATCCACACCGCGATTATAAAAAAGCGGCACCGCTTCTTTCTCGAGAATATTGTAAATTGCCCGCGCTTCAATCTGATTTTGATACGCCGGATCGTCGTATTCTTTGCCGTGACCTATCTCCCAACCCAATTCCGGTTGATACGCTTCGGCCCACCAGCCATCGAGCACACTGAGATTTAGCGCGCCATTGGCAACGGCTTTCATGCCACTGGTACCGCTCGCTTCCTGGGGTCTCATCGGCGTATTCAGCCAGATATCGACCCCTTGCACGAGATAACGCGCCACACACATATCGTAATTTTCGATAAAAACCAGACGGCGATGGAGATACTCGCGTTGTGTAAGACTGAAAATTTCCTGGATAAATTCCTTCCCCGCATGGTCTTGCGGATGCGCCTTGCCCGCAAAAATAACCTGAACGGGACGTTCTTCATTGCACAAAATACGCGTGAGCCGCTCGAGATCGTGAAACAAGAGCGTCGCGCGTTTATAAGTCGCAAAACGCCTGGCAAATCCAATCGTAAGCGCATCGGAAGTCAGAACCTCGTCGGCGCGCGCCATATCGATTGACGACGCTATTTCTCGCTGCAACTGCTTTCTGAGACGCTGCCGCGCAAATGCAACGAGGCGTTCTCTCCTGCGCTCGTGGACGCGCCAGAGTTCCTCGGGCGGAATGTGGTCTATCGTCTCCCACACACTCTGATCGTGTGGCTCCTCCAGGCGCCGGGGGCCCATATAATTGTCTTCAAGGGCGCGCATTTGTTGCGAAATATGGGAAGCAATATGAACGCCATTGGTAATGGATTCGACGGGTATTTCATTCTTCGGCAGCCCGGGCCACAGCGACTGCCACATACTGCGCGAAACCTCGCCGTGAAGTTTGCTGACGCCATTGCGATAGGACGAGAGCCTGAACGCGAGCACTGTCATATTAAAACCGTCGCCGGATCTTTGGGGACCGCCCTGTCCCAAAGCGAGAAACGCGGACATGGAAAGACCGAGTTCATGCGCGTAGGACCTGAAGTATTTTTCGATCAGAGAAACGGGAAAGACATCGTGCCCGGCTGGAACGGGGGTATGGGTCGTAAAAACGTGACCTGCTGACGTGTACTCTGCCGCCTGATCAAATGTGGCACCATTATTATGCATCGCCTGCCGGATGCGCTCCAGCCCCAGAAAAGCCGAATGCCCTTCATTCATGTGGCATACGGTGGGCTGTATGCCCAAGGCATTGAGCGCGCGCACACCGCCAATACCCAGCAGAATTTCCTGCCGAATGCGCGTCTCACTATCGCCACCGTAGAGTTGTGCTGTAATTTCGCGGATAGACGGCGGGTTTTCCATCAAATTGGTATCGAGCAAGTACAGGGGGATGCGCCCAACCTGCACTTTCCATATCCGCACCCGCGCTTCTGCTTCGGGAAATGCGAGGGTAATGGTGACATCCCGACCGCGTTCATCGCGAACAATCTGGACGGGCAGCGCGTAATAATCATTTTCGGTATATTCTTCTTGTTGCCAACCATCATTTGTGAGATACTGATTGAAATATCCGTGTTGATACAGCAGACCCACAGCAGAAAATGGCAACCCCAGTGTACTCGCAGACTTGAGGTGATCCCCGGCCAACACCCCCAGACCACCCGAATAGATCGGCAGGCTCTCGGTAAGACCAAACTCCGCTGAAAAATAGGCGATTTGAACATCGGACGCTGTTTTGCCATGGGCAGAGTGAAAATAGGTCTCCCCGTCCATAAACGCGCGCAAAGACTCAGACACGCGCTTAAAATGCGCTATGAATCCCGGATTTTTAGAAAGTTGATTCAGGCGTTCCTGGCTGATATCATTGAGCATACGCACTGGATTGTGATAAACTGTTTCCCAGAGAATGGGATCGATGCGTCGAAACAGATCCATCGTATCCGGATCCCACGCCCAGCGCAAGTTGTAAGCCAGTGCTTCCAGGCCCTGAAGGGATTTGGGCAGCGAGGGTTTGACAACAAATGTAGAAATTGGTTTCACAGCGTTTTATCTCCTGAATGTCACACATCTTCAACAGCGACGACCGCATCTGTTTCCCACGATTTTATCGCCGCTTCAATAACCATCTGTGCTTTGAGTGCTTCTTCACCCGAACCTTCGATATCTTCGGGAGATGCGTCTTCGAGATTTTGCTCTATCCACCGCCCAATGCGGCTTTGAAATGTTTCGTTGAACCCCATCATACCGCCGATATAGTCATAGCGTTCGAGTTCCATTGAGCGGCGGGGATGAAAATGCAGGCGTTCACAGGCTTCTTCCAGCACAAAGCGAGCATCTGATCCGGCGACTTCGAGACGTTCAAGACCATAAGACCCCCCCGGTCCCGTGGCATCGTAACTTCCGGTGAGATTGCCCACCGTACCGTCTGCAAAGCGCATATTGAGTTGCATATTTGACCAGCACACACGGCGATTGCCATCTTTGTCCACGCCGCGCTTAAAAAAGGCACTTACTTTTTCAATATCACCGCAAAAGTAGCGCATAACGTCGATAGAGTGCGGGTGCAGGGCGCGAATGTGGAACCACGGCGACGTTTCTCGGGGGTTATTGATCCACATCGTCATATTGATAATATTGATCTCGCCCAGCCTACCCTGATCAACCCATTCTTTGGCACGCGCAGCAGCAGGTGTAAAGCGGTGATTGAGATCAATACCGTAGCGCAGATTTTTATCTTTTGCTTTGGCAACCATCTCTTTTGCCTCGTCAATATTATTCGAAATCGGTTTTTCCCCGAGTACATGAACACCCGCTTCGAGGAGTTCCATCGTGGGTTTATAGTGATCGCCACCATTTTCATGACCAGCAGTCGCAACACTTGCCACCGCGATATCCAGCCCCGCGTTGAGCATATCCTGCACAGTATAAAATGCCCTGGCACCGTATTGCGACGCCGCGGCATCTGCGCGTTTTCGGTCTATATCGCAAACCGCAACGAGATTGCACTGGTCGTGACCATTATAGATAGTGGCGTGTCGGTTGCCAATCCCCCCCAAACCGACCACGGCGACATTTAATCCCATTAAAAACTCCTTTCTACCAGTTACTGAGTATCCGATCTACAAATGACGGATAAAAATACATAACGGCGATAACGCCCCCGAAGAGAATATAAGCCCCGATTACGATGAACATGATCGTCTTTTTGCGCTTACTCATCTTGGCACGAGACGAAGTTCTCAGATCGCTCGGTTGTTTGAGAAAAGGTTCTGATTCATCCTCACCATCAGAGGCCTCTTCCGACGGTGCTTCCTCGTCTTCTACTTCTTCAGTAATCTCCTCCGACACTTTTTCCTCGGCCTCGATCTCCTCGGCGTCTGCTGGTGTATCCGCTTCGATATCTTCCTCTAATTTGTCTATATTGAACACATGCTCTATTTTTTCGATAAGCGTTTTGTCTTCAAATGGTTTTTCAACAATGCTGTAAACACCCTGTTCCAGGAGCGCTGTGGCTTCTGCTTCCTCGACGGGAAACGATACCACAATTATCGGCATCTCAAAGCCTTCTTCGCGAATAAATTCGATCAACACATCGCCGTGAACAATCGGCATCTCGAGATTGAGCAACACCAGATCGGGTTGTCCGTGCGCGATCGCATCAACCGCTTCTGTCCACGTTGTCGCGCTCTGTGCCTGATAATCATTGGATTCGAGAATCTTGACAATCCGTTTTACAGCGGCTTCTTCACTGTCAATAGTCAAAATTTTTGTCATCCTATCCCCCGTGCGTAGTAGGGCAAATATTAACGCTTGAAAGTATAAAGCGAAAGAAGTCCAATGACAAGGATTTTCCCTCACTGCAATCACCCGGTGAGTTCTCTCTTGATTGGTGAACGTGTGTATAGTATATTGCAATATCAATGGAAATTAAAAATTAAAAATTGGGAGTCTTATGGAAACAAAAAGCATCGTCGTAAAAGGTGCGCGAGTACACAACTTGCAAAATATAGATCTGACATTGCCCCGACACGCGCTAATATGTTTTACCGGCGTATCCGGTTCGGGCAAGTCATCAATGGCTTTTGATACCATCTATGCCGAAGGCCAGCGGCGTTATGTGGAATCCCTATCTGCGTATGCGCGTCAATTTTTGGGACAAATGGAAAAACCCGAAGTCGATCAAATTACGGGATTATCGCCAACGATTTCCATCGAACAAAAGACCGCAGGACGCAATCCCCGCTCAACCGTGGGCACAATAACCGAAATCTACGACTATTTGCGCGTGTTATTTGCGCGAATTGGCACCCCCCATTGCGTACATGACGGCACGCCAATTGGGGCGCAAACGCGCGACGGGATCGTAGATCAAATCATGGCACTGGGTGAAGGCACGCGCATTCATATTCTCTCTTCTCTCGTACAGGGGAGAAAAGGAGAGTATCACGACCTGTTTGAAAATTTGCAAAAAGAGGGATATATCCGCGCGCGTGTGGATGGACAGATCACAACATTGACCCAGACCCCGAAATTGGAACGCTACAAAAGACACGATATCGAAGTCGTCATCGATCGGGTTATCGCAAAAAAAACAATGCGAGGGCGCATAGGCGAAGCCGTCGATGCCGGTCTCATAATGGGCAAAGGGGCGATCATTGTCAGCGCAGAAGGCGAGGATGATCTGCTGCTGAGCACGCACTTTTCCTGTCCCACCTGTGGACGCAGCGCGCAGGAACCTGTACCGCAACTGTTCTCATTCAACAGCCCACAGGGCATGTGCCCCGGCTGCCGCGGATTGGGCACGCGCTATGCAATGGATCTGGCAAAAGTCGTCCCCAATCCCGAATTATCCGTACAGGAAGGCGCGATTGCGCCGCTGGGCGTACCCAAAAACCGGTGGAAATCTCACTATTACGCAGGCGTGTTGAAGCGCCATGGCGCAGACTTGCAAACGCCCTGGAAATTCATCTCGCCAGAGGGCAAACGGGCATTATTATACGGCATAGACGGCAAAATGACCTTTGAATGGCGCCGCAGCAACGGCAGCATAAAACGCCACCGCGATGGATTTGAAGGTATCCTGCCCCCAATGGAGCGGCAATTTGCCGAAGGGCAGAGCACCATAGTACGCAAACGCCTCGCACCATTCATGCGCGAGGGTATATGTCCCGCCTGCGAAGGCACCCGCTTAAAACCCGAAGCCCTCTCCGTCAAAATCGAAGGACACACGCTACCCGATGTCACGGCGATGACAGTCGATCGCGCACATGCCTTTTTTCAGAGCCTCAAATTGACCGAGACCCAGGCGCGAATCGCCGAAGACGCGCTCAAAGAAATTCGCGGACGACTGAAATTTCTCCTCGATGTGGGTCTCGACTATCTCACACTCAATCGCACGGCACCGACACTATCGGGCGGCGAGGCGCAACGCATTCGCCTCGCCAGCCAGATTGGGTCTGGATTGGTAGGTGTAACATACGTACTGGACGAACCGTCAATAGGCCTGCACCACCGCGACAATCGGCGTTTGCTCGACGCCCTGTGCCGCCTGCGGGACGTGGGCAATACTGTAATCGTCGTCGAACACGACGAAGACACCATGCGCCGTGCGGACCGGGTGGTGGATTTTGGACCCGGCCCCGGGCATCTCGGTGGTCGGGTAGTCGCCCAGGGATCGTGGAAACAGGTAGCGAGAAGAATCCGCTCGGTAACGGGAGCTTATCTCTCGGGAAAAGAAAAAATTGCCGTACCCCAAAGGCGGCCCGTATCGCATCGCAACTTATGGATTCGGGGCGCATCTCAAAATAATCTCAAAAATATCGACGCAAAAATTCCCGTCGGCGTATTTACCTGTGTCACGGGCGTATCCGGATCGGGAAAATCATCGCTGGTCGCCGATATCCTCTATCCCGCTCTCGCGCGAGAATTAAACCGCGCAGAAACGGAAACAGGCGCACACCGCTGCATCGAAGGCATAGACCTCCTGGACAAAGTCATCGAAATCAACCAGCAACCCATCGGGCGCACACCGCGCAGCAACGCGGCGACATACACGGGTGTATTTGATCCCATTCGAAAATTATTTGCCGAACTGCCCGAATCAAAGGTACGGGGCTATAAACCCGGACGCTTCAGCTTTAACGTAAAGGGCGGGCGATGCGAGGCGTGTAAGGGCAATGGCGCAAACCTCGTCGAAATGGACTTCCTCGCCGATGTGTGGGTAACGTGTCCCGTATGTGAGGGACGGCGTTTTAATCGCGAAACCCTGGACGTGAAGTACAAGGGCAAATCCATTGCCGACGTGCTGGAAATGGAAGTCGAAGAAGCGCATCTGTTTTTTCAGGCAATCCCCAGCATTCACCGCATTCTCCAAACCCTGGTCGATGTGGGAATGGGATACGTCAAATTGGGCCAGCCCGCGCCAACGCTCTCCGGCGGCGAAGCACAACGGGTCAAGCTATCAAAAGAACTGTGTCGCAGAAGCACGGGCAAAACCCTGTACATCCTGGACGAACCCACGACGGGCCTGCATTTTGCCGATATCCAGAATCTCTTGAATGTATTGCATCGGCTCGTAGATATGGGCAATTCCGTGGTGGTTATCGAGCACAACCTGGACGTAATCAAAACCGCGGATTGGGTCATTGACCTGGGACCTGAAGGCGGCGAAGACGGGGGACTAATTATAGCAGAAGGCACACCCGAACACCTGGCGCAATCTCCCAACTCCCATACAGGACACGCGCTTTGCGAAGCGTTGACCCGCACACCACCTGTACCTGCGAAAAACGGTAAGCGAATCGCCAATGGCTACGTGCGGACATTGACGTTGTAGGCGCGCGGGAGAACAATTTGCAAAACGTGGATGTATCCATCCCCCGCGAAAAAATGACCGTGATCTCCGGCGTATCCGGTTCGGGAAAATCTTCCCTGGCACTCGACACGATTTACGCCGAGGGACAGCGGCGATATGTCGAATCCCTATCCGCTTATGCGCGACAATTTTTGGGACAGATGCCCAAACCAAAGGTCGATCGCGTGATAGGCTTATCGCCCGCGATTGCCATTGAACAAAAAGCCGCGAGCAAAAACCCGCGCTCAACCGTAGGCACGGTAACAGAGGTTTACGATTATCTGCGGGCACTCTACGCATTATTGGGCGATACCTATTGTCCAGATTGCGATGTATTAGCGGGCAGCCAGTCCGTACAGGAAATTGTAACACGCGTGCTGAAAATGAAACGACGCCTCTACCTTCTCGCACCCGTAGAACTCGGCAAAGGCGAAGATTATACCAGTTTGATCAACCGCTTTCGCCGCAAAGGTTATTTGCGCGGCAGACTCAACGGCGCAGTTTTTAACCTGTCAAACCCGCCCGAGATCGACTACAGACAAACTCACAGGCTCGAAATCCTGATAGATCGCGTAATCGCAGAAAAAAAGAACCGCAAACGCATCGCGGATTCCATCGAAATCGCGCTGGACATTTCAGGAGGCATTTTGATCGTCGCATCGCCCGACGACAGCGAAGAGACGCGATTTAGCCAGCACCTCTCGTGTCCATCCTGCGGACGCAGTTTCGAGACAATAACCCCCCAGCATCTATCATTCAACAGCTCTGAAGGCTGGTGTTTGTCGTGCGAAGGGCTGGGAACGCAGCGCGGCATGGGCATTCACACACTGATCCCCGATATTCACAAATCACTGTCCGAAGGCGCAGTACTCGCCTGGGGAAAGGTAGAATCACACACACAAATAGGCGACATGCTATCCGCCGTCGGCGAAGCTGCGGGCTTTGACCTGCACACCCCTTTCGCGCAGATATCAACGGAAGGACGACACGCAATCTTATACGGTCTGGGCACACAGTGGCTAAAAACCTCTAAAAATCTCTCATTCCAATTCAAGGGCTTATTTCCCACAATCGAGACCCTCGTGCGACAAGCGCCGCGGTTTCGTCGGCTAATGGGTGAATTCATCCAGGATGTGCCGTGTCCGTCCTGCAAGGGAACCCGCCTGAAGCCAGAAAGTACTGCCATAAAATTATTCGGCAAAACAATGCCCCAACTGGTGGCAATGCCCATCCGCGAAGTACGCACCTATTTCGACACAATGATTTTGGAAGGGCAGGCGCGCGAAGCCGCCGCAGAGGTATTGCACGAAATCCAGAGCCGCCTGCGATTTCTCGACGAAGTAGGCCTGGGCTATTTGAACCTGGGACGGCGAGCACCCACGCTATCGGGCGGCGAGGCACAGCGCATCCGCCTGGCGAGCCAGATCGGCTCCGGTCTCACCGGGGTCCTCTACGTACTCGACGAACCGACAATTGGCCTGCACCAGCGCGACAATCACCAGTTATTGGCTGCACTGGCACAACTGCGCGACCTGGGCAACTCGCTCCTCGTTGTCGAACACGACCGCGAGACCCTGAACCGGGCAGATCACATTCTGGACTTTGGGCCCGGCGCAGGCGTTGAAGGCGGACGTATCGTAGCCGCTGGCAATCCGCGCAAATTAAAAACCAACAACGGCTCAATAACCGCGCATTATCTCGCGGGCGATCTGCAAATCGAGATCCCCGATGAGCGGCGAAACCCCGGGCGGGGATCGCTTTGCGTGGTAGGCGCACGGCATAACAACTTAAAAAACGTCGATGTATCATTTCCGCTGGGCACCTTGACCTGCGTGACCGGCGTATCGGGATCGGGCAAAAGTTCGCTCGTCAACGACGTACTCTTCGGCGCACTTGCCGCCCGCGTGAACCGCGCCCAAAAAGCCTGGGGAGAACACGACGAGGTCCTGGGATTGGAACGCATCGACAAAGTGATCAACATCGACCAGACACCCATTGGATATTCGCCGCGCAGCAATCCCGCGACTTATGTCAAAGTATTCGACAAAATACGCACCCTGTATGCCAGCTTGCCAGACGCCCAGGTGCGCGGATTTAAAACCGGGCATTTCAGCTTTAATCACAAGCGCGGGCGGTGCGATGCCTGTGCGGGTTTGGGCGCGCGCCGTATTGAAATGCACTTCCTGCCCGATGTGTGGGTCACCTGTGAAACCTGTGGCGGAAAGCGCTACAACCGCGATGTCATTGACATAACCTATAAAGGTGCGTCCATTGCCGACGTTCTGGAAATGACAGTAGCCGAGGCCCTATCGCATTTTACCCATATACCCGGCATCCAGCGCTCACTCCAAACGCTATTTGACGTGGGCCTGGGCTATATCAAAATGGGACAGGCATCGACCACGCTCTCCGGCGGCGAAGCCCAGCGCGTAAAATTGGCGCGCGAATTGGCGCGACCGAGCACCGGAAAGACCGTGTATATCCTCGACGAACCGACGACCGGCCTGCACTTTGCCGACATCCAGAAACTCCTCGACGTACTCAACCGCCTCGTCAACGCGGGCAATACCGCAATCGTAATCGAACACAACCTGGACGTAATAAAAACCGCCGACTGGGTCATCGACCTGGGACCAGAAGGCGGAGAAGACGGCGGCGATTTAATTGCTTGCGGAACGCCTGAAGAAGTGGTATCTGTCACAGCCTCGCACACCGGACGATTTTTGAAAGATGCGTTGGCAGGCTATTGAACAGGGTAATGCAGCAAAAAAAGGGGATTATGTAGCACAGTAGCATGCATAACCCCTCCTTTCTGAGGAAATTGCTACACCAATGGCATCGAATCATTCTGGTCGATGATCAAGCGGGGGATTATGGGCGTGTATCACAAGGTCAGCCCAAAGCATCTGTGGAGATATGTTGCTGAATTTGTGGCAAAGCAGAATGTGCGGGCCAAAGATACCATTGAGCAGATGAAATGGATCGTGCAGAGGTTGAAGGGCAGAGGTTGCGATATTGCGACCTGACGGCTTGACTTTTATGGGCGATGCGGTACATGCCTTGATGATAATGGTTGGCCTTGTTGTGCTCGACAAAGTGCCATTTAATTTTAAATGGCGGTGATTTCAGTGATGAGTTGTCCGATATGGAGTTCAAAGCCAGCGAGGGGTATCAAGTCGTCAGGTTTTTTCGTCAGTTTAAAGGTCGCGGAGGAGCCTTTATCCATAGTGACCAAATGTCCTGCATGCCCTTCGACGACATCTCCTTTTCGCCAAGCGTGAAAGAGGATAATATCAGGGGCGATGCCTAGGCACAGCAATGCTTGATATGGTCTATGGTGTCGGATGTGATTAAACTGGAAGTTTCCACTCACGTCCTCAGTGGCTGTTTTTATCTCGAAAGTGACGCCTTGGATTTTTGCATCCCAAGGGCCTGTCCGTGTATCTGCTCCGACCCAGTGCAAGTTTAATACTCGGCACCATTTTTTCACAAAGTCTTGTCCTATCCCACCGATGTGGGTATTGGAAAGGGATTTAATACTGCCGAGCGGGGCATTGATCCACTTCGGGTCATTAGAATAGTCTGCAATGATTTCTTGCATCAATTCTATTGGATTAGTCATCACAAAATCCTCCATCAATTACAGCCTGTCGGATGTGGTACATAGAGATATGCCGGCAGTTATGGACAGCGAGGTTGGAGTATTTACGCCAGTCGGTACTTTGGAGCAGCCGGGTAATACGTTTTGGTTCTTTTTTCAGGATGATGCCATACCCACAAGCATATTTTACTTGGTCGAAGTCTTGGACAAGGTTTGGTGGGTCGCCATAGTATGTACGTTGCAAGAAGTAGTCGGCTTCATCTAGGCGTGTTTGTCCACAAAGTCGCTCTTGCCGTGTATCCACCGTGAATAAGTCGATCCAGTCATTGCATGTTTTCTCTGGCGGGATATTGTTGACACCTCGGCGCCATACTTGCCAGAGGGCATTGAGTTTGACAGGATTTCCGTGATGGTCTACAAAAGCATCGGCAGGCAAAGGTTCAGATAATACAAGTTGTGCCCCTATAACACGGTGTTTAGGACTTCCCTTGCCATCACTTTGAAATGCCATGGGCAATACAAACCCAATATAGTCTGAGAACTGTGCTGAATGGTTAAGAAAAGCAAGCGCGAGCCATGCACGATATCCAAAAGGAGGATTTCCTAAAACAGCATATCGTTGTCCGTCTTTTGGAGGATCCCATGTCAGGTAGTCTTGAGCAATAAACCCAAACCGTGAAGGCAAAATGTCTATACCAGTTCGTCGCGTCGAAGGCATAAGGTCATAAAATGCACCCATACCTGCCCCAGGGTCTATGAAATGGTAAGATTCAACATCTGCAAAGTCATCAACCATAAAGGCATATAAGCTATCCCTACATTCGCGCGCAATATCTTTCCGTGTATAGAAACAATCAAGCCCAACACTGCCCGAATCAACCCAGGACGGAATGAGTGAGCACCCTTCCCAAGCTTGGTTACGTTTATCTTGCGCTTGCTGCATCTTTAGTTCGTCGAAAGGTATATGGAACGAGGGTAAAGTAGGAAGGGTGGGAAGATCAGAACCCCCATATGAACTGCTCGCTTGTCTCATAATTGTCCTCCTTAATAAAATAGGGCACAATATTATACTACTGTGCCTCGGCAATGTCAATGGTTGCAAATCTGTGATTATGCTACTCAACTACATAATCCCCAAAAAAGTCCCTACTGCATGTAGAACACCAGCCAGCCATTGAAGAAAATCCATAGACCTCCTTTTATGGAACAAAAAATAATATATATTATTTTTGTGAAACATAAATAATAGGAGGTATTTATGTCTAATATGCAGATTCCCCATTTCAAAGAGCGGAAGGCTACCCAAGTTGCCGCCTTACTGATAAAGCACAATGGCGGTCAAAGCATTGACAAGTACAAACTCCTCAAGCTGATCTACCTTGTCGATAGAAAGGCATTGGAGCTTTGGGGACACTCTGTAACTTATGATACACCAGCGAATTTTCCGTACGATCCCACTGGTCCCAATCCCAGCCATACGTATGACCTTATTGATCCACCAAAGAGAAATCTAAAGGAGACCTCTTCTACCTCCAGCTATTGGTCTCAATTTTTCTCAAACTACGGAGGCACCGTTAGTCTACTTGGTTTATGTCCGGGTGTAGGGGATCTCTCCCCTGCTGAGATCGGTTTGATCCATGAAATCTTTGAGGAATTTGGACATAAAACTTTTGGAGAATTGAAAGAATACCTTCAGGCCTTACCCGAGTATAAAGATACAGAAGGATCGCCTGGACCAATAAAATGGGAAACACTCCTTCAGGCCGTAGGCTGGACAGGTGAAGACTTAGAAGAAGTAAAAAAAGATCTCACATTTAAAGCGAAATTTGAAACCTTTGTCGGGGCGAGATAAGCATGGGATTAGCGGGCACATGCGCTATTTGCCCTGATTGGGGAGGCGAGCATTTATGTATATTTCTGACAGACTTTGTAAATGACAAAAGAAGAAAACCAAAAACCATTATTGTGAATGTCACATCATGGACTGCAAGAAAAGAATAAACGCTCATACTCTACCCTGGCGAGCATCCTTTTATCATAAAAAAATCAGTCATTGCCTATGATAATGCCCTCTTACTTGCAGAATGGCAGGTCGAACATCTCTTATCTAACGGAAAGAAACAGCCACCAGTCTCTGAAGAACTATTGCGGAAAATTGGTGAAGGGCTTCTCAGGTCACCCTTTACATTGACAGATGTAAGAGATTTCTACGAACAATATTCTCAGAATATAGACAAGCCTGAAAAATAGTCTCTAATACGAAACTATTCAAGGTTTTCCGATCAACCTCATCCATTTATCTTTTACTGCTGCGAGTATTCTTCGCAGTATCCGCTTCCACCACACCCTCTCTTTCAGCTTTCTCTTTATATCTCGTTCTTTTTCTTTCCTGTCTCTTATTCTTCCAGCCATTACTTCTTCAGGCGACCAAGCTCTGCACCACTGGGTCCTACTTTCTCGAATTATGTAATGGCTTCCACAGGGCAATCGCCAATTCCCGACTGATGGCCGTATGCTTACTGTTTCTCCGTCGTACTCAATTCTCCAATCACTACGCCCTAACGGCAGACTTACTTCAGCTTTGCATCCACATGCACATAAATGCTCTGTTAGCCGGTGTTTTATCGAGATGTATACCTTCCCTCTCTCCATCACTTCCGGCATGTCCTCCACCCATTCTGTTTCCCATCTCACTGTTCTCACTTTTATCCTTTCCCTTTTTTTCCCAACAGTATCCGTCCAGTGCTTACGGTGTAGAGTATGCTATCAATTCCATTCGGTCTTTCGTCTCGATATACGCCTCTTTTGGCTTTCCATTCCGTGATTGCCAGTGCCGCACCTAGCATATTTAGCTCTGCTGTTTGTACGTTACCGTATATCTGATTAGGTTGTTCCTCTTCTCCATCCCGAATGCCGTTTCCCTCTTTTTTCACATCCTTTGGTCTGTATTGCGTTTCTACTTTTACCATTCCACCTATCTGGTCGTTGTTATCGCCTTCTATATCCAGCCCTAACCCAACACTTATATGTAGCACTCCCATTTCGTTGCATTTATTTTGCATCTTTCTCCTGCTGTTCAGACAGTCCACCGCAATAAAGACAGTTGTGCATTTCGCCAAACATTTCAGCGTCTCATCATCTATTCGCTTCTCATGTACGTATATCCCTTCTTCCCGCACTGCCGCATACCGTTCTCGATGCCATTCTACCTTACTCTTCCCACTCCCAAGTTCCTCTATCCTTGCTGCTCCTGCTATTCTGAACGCGTTGTGTTGTTCCAAAACGTCGTCATCATACAAGTATAGCTCTTTAATGTTTGTTTTGGCTAGTATGTCAACGAGGTACGACCCACTTCCTCCTACTCCTATCACCGCCACTACCTCGTCCTCTATTCTCTGTTCTATTCCTCTTAACCCGTTCCGATACGCGTTTGTATCTACGTATTTGAACCTTGTCTTTGATTCGACCTCTGGATCTCCACCTGCTCTTGCCGCCTCCAAGATTCCCGGGCGTTTGGCTTCTGCTTCGCCTCCAACTTCTTCCACATAAGTTTCTATTTTTTCTTGGTAGTCTCTGTACCCACGACTGCCTCCTTCACTCTTTGGTTTTCTTGACCACTGCATGTATACCATGATTCCTTCTCCTAAGTCTTGTCCTCTGGCCCAATTTCCACAGCTCAAGTATGGCTCCATACTCTCCCCGCTTGCCGTGTGTGGTGTTTCACCTGTCCACCACACTGTATGATCGCCCGGAGGTCTGGTCTTATCACCCGCAAGTTCCAGACTCGTTACAATATCTCCATTACCAATATCTCCATTTTGCTTTACGTACGGTATCCCCTTTACTAGCAGGTAGGCCCCGCGTATTTCTACGCGGTAGCCTGCCTCTACTAGTGCGGATAGGTCGTTGTTATGACTTATCGGTGAATTTGACATTGAATCTCATCCCCTCCATAATTTTTGTTTCCTCCCCTTCCTTGAGAATCCCTTCTTTCTCTCCTCTCGGTCCGTCCGTCCAAGTTACGTCATATTCGTACAGTGGTCCATGCTTTCCATCCGGGTACGCTAAATTTACTACCTTGTCATAGCTAATTTTCTCCTCTTGGGCCTCGTACTTACGTCCTCTGACGTAGATCAAGATTTTTCTTCCTGCGCTCATATCCTGCTCCTTTGTAAGTTATATTCGACTGATCGTGCCATTTTTAAAACTCCTCATGGTTTAGGGTTTAGCAAGTACCCCACTTCTGTTCCCAGGCTGGGGCACCGACGACTATGCCCGGCTGCGCCTCACCGCAGCATATAACCATTAGCCACTACTTCGCGTGTCACTTAGGCGCGGAATATGTAGCCGATGATCTACCGCTTCTTACGATTGGCTATCAACTCAACTCCTTGTGAGATATCGGAGAAGATTTTTGTTGACTTCCGGGATCAGGCGTTCTATCGTAAACTATATAGCTGGGATAGCATTTCATTCCTGACTGGCGACCCGCCTCCACACTGGAGATTTCCCGCCGCCACGGAGTCTCCGAACTCCGCAGCAGCGATTCGCCAAGATTGAGGGGGCATGGCAGTGCCCCCTCTTCTCGTTTGCTTCAATTCATCATGTTCAGCCCCCTCAACCTCGCCCGTACGAATGCCGGAGTCACTTTGAAGATGGTCGATAATATCTCATGAATGCGATAGATAGAGAGTGCCTTTCTGACCGCTGGCTCTGGCATGAGCAAACCGCCAGCAAACCGATGCGCCTGCCATTCGGGATTCCTGTAGATGGGGATCTCAGTGTCGGGCAGTCGATGCAGTATCCCATCGTTTTTGGCCTGCTCCGATATAATCTTCTGCCGTCGCCGCCGAAACTCTGGTATGTGTAAAATCGCGTGACCGATTTCGTGCGCCACGGTCGAACGGTAATAGGACACAGCGGTGGGATCGTCCGCGAGTTCAGCCGACACTACGCAGACTTTATTTTCCGAGTCAGTATAACCCTGGATTCCACGTTTTTCAAGGGGCTGGTAATCCGACTCAATACCTAGTTGGGGAAGTAAAAACTCAAAGATGGACTCCACGTCCACGACCTGCGGTTTCTTGATGGCCGCGGGCTGGCAGTAGCCCAGAACACACTGTGCAATTTTGTCGATCTCTTGGCCGCTGCGGGCCCGATCTGGAACTAATTTTCGCATCGATTTTGTCTCCTCCGTTCTTGCATCTGGGCGACCGTCTCAAGTAGTTTGTCCAGATCTTCTTCTGACAGACCGTCTGCTCGCATCAACTCCCCGACCATTTGGGTCATCTTCGGGCTACTATTCCTAATCATCCTCATTAACTTAGTCGGCATTAAACTTCGGACTTCTTCCGCCAGTTTTATCAGTCGGCTGTCCTGAATACCCAACTTCTTCTCGATCTTGGCCACTACATTAGGCGATGGCGGTGGTTTGCGACCCTGCTCCACATCCGATAGGTAGCCGATTGACTTGCCTGTGGCCTCTGCGAGTTCCCGAAGAGTCCGACGTGCTGTCCGGCGTTCGTTCTTGAGGAGTGCGGCAAACTTTTCTATAGTTGACATCGCGGCTTCCTCCTTTCGCCGCTATAGGCGTAACATTTTACGCCTTCTATAGCGTAAAAATAAAGTATAAACAAGAGACTAAAAAGTCAAGCGTTTTTTCACACTCATAGGTCTAATCGCGGTCAAGTCCAAAAAGTTCTGTAAAAAGGTAGCTCCGTGAAATAGGGGTCAGAGATTTTGTTTCAAATACCTCATGTCCAGATAGCGTCTGCCGGTGATCCACTCTTCAGACCACTCCATACACAACGCGCCGATCAGACGTTGACAAGCCTCCTGATTCGGGAAGATCTGCACGACATCAGCCCGTCTTTTGATCTCTCGGTTGAGTCGTTCCAACAGGTTGGTCGTCCGGATGCGTCTTTGATGCTTTTTTGGAAAGTGGAAGCAGGCCAGACAATGGATAATATCCTGGTCTATTTTGTCCACGACATTGGGCAGTATCTCTTCATAGGTGTCCATCAGTTGCGATAGGCGCTGTTGTGCGGTGTTGTGATCTGGTGCATTGAAAACGTCTTTAAGTGCCTCGGCGACCTCCCGTTGGTGCTTAGGCGGTGTGATGCCTTTGATATTTCTGTGGAAGTGGGTTTGACAATGCTGCCAAGCGGCCCCCTGAAAGTGTCGTTTGATGGCGTTTTGTAAGCCTTCGTGGTGGTCAGAGATGACCAGTTGTACGCCCTTTAACCCACGCTTTTTAAGGTCTTTAAACAGATCAGCATACGTGGCTTCTGTTTCGGAGTGTGCCACATCTATGGATAGGATGTCTCGGTGTCCACTCTCTGCGATCCCAGAAACGATTAAGACGCCCTCAGACGCGACTTGTCCCCTGCTACGGATGTGGAGATAGGTCGCATCAATGATCAGATAAGGGTATGCCTGGTCAAGGGATCGCTCACGCCATGCGTTTATGTCTGCATCCAGGTCTTGACAAAGCTGTGAGACCTGGGACTTTGAAAAGGAGGTCCCACACAAGGCTTCTGTGATCTTTGTGACTTTGCGTGTGGAGACCCCTTGTAGATACGCTTCTTGAAGGGCAAGTATGAGCGCTTTTTCACTGCGTTGAAACCGTGCAAATAACGCACTGCTGAATCGCCCTTCCCGATCTTGGGGCACGCTAAGCTCGATACGGCCTACGCGCGTTTTGACTATCCGAGGTTTATACCCGTTACGGTAGCCTGTTCGCTCGCCAGTTCTTTGATAGGGTTCTGCCTGTAAAAATGATGTGATCTCGGCTTCGAGGAACTGCTGGAGGAAGCGTGTCACGGCCTGATTAAGAAAATCAGGGTCATTTAAAAGTGCGAATTGCTCTGGCGCAGCAATTTTAATATCTTTGGGGTAAGTCATCGTAGCCTCCAAGGTTAGGGTTTATACTACTTACTCACCCCTATCTTAAGACTTTTCTCGGAGCTACGGTGACTTTTTACATTTTACAGAAATATATGGACGCTATCCTAATCGCTCATTGAGGTGTAATTTTTAATTTAAGCACACCTTCAATTAAAGACCAAATAGTGGCAAAAATCGAAAAATTGTTGTATTCATTGAAAGAAATAGCTTATCTTGGTTGTCATTGCGGCATGGTTTTAGCCGCAATCCAGTCTGCCAAATAAGAACAAAATGAGGTAAACAGTATGACTCTTAAAACTCATGATGGAGTACCCTCAATCTCTGGCACCGAGAGCGTAATTAGAGACTATGAAACAGGAGAAGAACAGCGACAGGCCCAACAATTGCTTGGCTCTCTCGTACAGGCCGATCAGTATGTGGGGGAGGTCTATTCGCTTGGATATGAGACGGCTCTTGTGCAAATTCACGATTTCCACCGTCGAGAGGTTGGTGGTATTCCAAGTCTTTGCTTTCTCATCGCCACGCGACTTGGTGTGGATGAGGAATTTGACTACACTAAGGAAGATAGTTCGATAATTCTGCTGCGCGTAATGGATGCCGCACCGCTACCGAATGAGGATGAGGCGACCAGAGTGCGTGTACAGGCTGCACAGCAAGTGCCTGGTCCCACCGAGGGGCATTGGGATCGTTCCGACGTGATGGACTTTAATACTGCACAGCTACTAAGTTACGCCGGAGTGCAATGCCGCGTTATTGGGACGTTCTACTTGCAGCCTTCAGAAGTCGAGAACGATGAAAGGCTACGTCTCCTGTTCGGTGCTGACCTGTCGAACTATTACCCCAACCAAGGGCTAAAGGTTTACAAGCCGAATGGCAAGGCTTTGCGACAGATTGTGAATTACCGTGAGATCGACAGTAATGGAGTGAACATCGGCGAGGTTCGGTACGCCTCAACCAACCGCGCTTTTCAAGGCATCCGCGACGTTTCGGTGACAATTGTACCGGAAGATCTGTTAGGACAAAAGAGCGCACTATTCGGGATGACACGAACTGGAAAGTCGAATACGACGAAGATCATAGCAGAGGCAGTGTTCAATCTTCGATATAATTCGAATTCGCTGCGGAAGGTGGGGCAGATCATCTTCGATCCGAATGGAGAGTACGCCAATGCTAATGCACAAGACTCGGGTGGAGAGGCTCCAAACGCGCTCAAAAATGTATGGCGTGGACGCGAGGAGGGTAATTCCGAGGATGTGATTACTTATGGGATTCTTGGTCATCCCAATGATCCCGAACGAGAGTTCATGTTGCTAAACTTCCATGCCGAAGAGAACCTACCTATCGGAAAAGAAATCATTGACGAGGTGTTGCCAGCCCGAGACTCAAAGTACATCCAAAACTTCCAGCAAGTTCGTTTGCAGCCACTTGAATCAGGAGCAGAATTTGGAGATCGAATTCGCTACGCTCGACAAGTGTTGGCATATCGTACCTTGCTGGTAAAGTCTGGCTTTATCGCTCCCAACACTATTCAGCCGCGCACTACCCTCCCCAACAACCTCTTCAGCCAAGACCTGATCCGAGCACTGACGGATAACGAAGACCCCGAATTTGCGTCTGCGGCGCGAACATTCGGAACAGAAATACCGAGTTGGGACCGACTGGCGCAGGCTCTCGAAGCACTCCATAGGTTCATAGGGACTAACGATTACAAAAATTTTGAGAATGAATACATTCAAAACTCCTCTTCTGGCGAGGCGTGGGCTGACGGAGACCTAAAAGCCATATTGGAGATGATTGCACGTCCGAATGGTGCTCAACTCATTAGACAGGCACGGCCTCAGCATACCGAGAGCACTACTACGGACTATGTTGACGATATTTATAATGCGTTAGTTGCTGGAAAACTTGTGATCGTGGATCAGTCCAGCGGGGATGAGGCAGTAAACGACGCCTCAGCGCGTCGAATCGTGCAGCGCATCTTTGACGGCAATAAGGAGGCGTTCCGGGAAGGACGCTCGACGGAAGAAATACCGGATATTCTCATCTACGCTGAGGAAGCGCACAACCTGCTTCCGTCGGATCGCGAGACAGATTATCGAGATATATGGGTTCGCACAGCAAAGGAAGGCGCAAAGTACAATCTCGGCTTAATCTACGTCACACAGGAAGTGTCGAGTATCCAAAGGAATATTCTAAAGAATACTGCGAACTGGTTTATCGGCCACCTCAATAACACGGATGAAACGCGAGAACTTCGAAAGTTCTATGATTTCGCTGACTTTGAGGGATCGATTCTCCGCGCCCAAGATAAAGGCTTTCTCCGCGTCAAAACCATTTCAAATCCTTTCGTGGTCCCCATACAGGTGCAAGAGTTTAAGTTAGAGCTGGTTAAACCAGAGGCTTCTAAATCACAGACAGAGGTTCCTGAATCACAAACTCAGTTTGGTATAGACTATGCCGTTTGAAGGCGAATTTGCAAGTTATAAACCACTCGCACGGATCGCTAATAGCGAGCGCGTTCAGGATATTGTGAGTCGATGTAAGAAACAGGTTCCCGATGAAGGACCAGCAGAGGCAGAGCTACTTATTGCCGATGTGAAGCCGAGCGACTGGCTACCCGATCTTGTTCTCGCTATAGATGGGAGTCTTCATCCGGTGCCTGTCGAGAATGGGTATCCTGGGGCAGAACTGGCCTATCTTACTGTTGCCTCGGTTATTATCGATGTAAAAAAACAACGCGAACTGGACCGAAACCGCCCGGTAGATCCGTTGGCAGCGCGTACAACTGAAGGAGCAGGTAGCATCGACTGTGCGCTTCCCGGTTGCAACGTAGTTGTGGATAATGAACCGACTCCGAACGCTTCATTCCGCCGCGTATTCTTTGAGGCCATCCAGGAGAAACGTCCGTTTTCTGACGGAGAGACGCTGCTTGAGACATACGAGGCACTGTTGGCGTACAAACCTTCGGCACGTTTGCAAGGATGTCCCTATGAGGGTTGCGAGTTTGATTACGATCCTCGCCCAGGTGTGATGAATTGTAAGTGCGAACAGAAACTGAATTGGTACTCAACCGATGCCCTCCGCATTCACGAGAGATTTAATCCAGCTGGGCCAAATGGAGCAGTTTTTTCTGAGGCAATGCAGGTATGGGAGCGAGTGTGGGTCGTGAACTTCCTTCGCTGGATTGAGCGTGATCCTCGACGCTTCCGGCTGCTTCGCAACCTCGCCATTATTCTCGATGGACCGCTTGCGGTATTTGGACAACCGGCATGGCTCAGCCAGGCGATCCGCCGCGAGTTAAAGCGCATCAACGAGGCTGTTCGTAAAGTGATAGATAGCGATATTCTGATCGTCGGCATCGTAAAAAGCGGGGCATTTGTTGATCACTACGAGATATTAGATACTCCTACACATGGAACAAACGGAAACTCACGATTCAAGCCACAGACAGCAGTACTCCTCACAAACGAATATATCCGTACCCACATCGCCATCAGTGCTATCGATGATAAGCCGTTTGGTGAGGCCACTTACTTTGGACGAATGTTTTTCTATAAAACCTCTTCAGGTGCTCGAATTGTTGCCTCCCTTCCCTTTCTCACTGAGGATGCACGGAACCTATCGAGCGGGGATGTAAGACACTTTCCGCGCCTTGCTGATGCCATGAGCCTGCTTGATGCGACCTTCTCAGCACGCTTTCCGAACGCGGTGGCTCCGCTCGTATCAGCCCACGCAGAGGCAGCGATTCCACTTAATCTTGGACGCGAAGTGCTCGAGCAACTTGCGAAGAAGCTGATGTCCGAGGAAGAATCATGATACAAGAGGCGATAGAACGCTGGGCTGCCGTAGGTCCTTACTATGCAATGTTTCCAATAAACTTTGCTTTCGAGGTTATTGAGGAGTACACGCAGCCCGGAGACCGTATCCTTGATCCGTTCGTTGGACGAGGGTCAAGTATCTATGCTGCCGCAGCGAAAGAACGAACAGGATGTGGTATAGAGATTAATCCAGTCGGATGGGTGTACAGTAGCGTAAAACTGCGCCCAGTAACACAAGGACGCGTTCTTAAGCGCTTGCGAGAAATCGGATATAAGGCTAAAGGGATAGACATAGGTCGTGCGAACTTGCCTATGTTCTTCGAGTGGGCTTATGCGCCAGATGTGTTGCGTTTTTTACTGGCCTCTCGTGATATCCTGCGCTGGAGAGATAGTAAAGTAGATCGTACATTGATGGCGTTTATCCTGATACACCTGCACGGCAAACGCTTGGGTTCGCTATCTAACCAGATGCGGGACAGTAAATCAATGGCTCCTGATTATGCCGTGCGGTGGTGGAACAAGCGCGAAATGAGGCCACCTACCATAGATCCTTTAGCCTTTTTAGAACAGCGGATTGAACGGCGGTACAAGAAGGGAACGCCTGACTTGGAGGGTGAAGTGCTTCTTGGGGACAGTGTTCAACTACTTAATTCAAATAGACGACGACGTGCTTTTGCTTTGCCATTTGATCTCCTGTTCACGTCGCCACCTTACTATGGCGTGACCAACTATCACTACGACCAGTGGCTCCGTTTATGGATGCTCGGGCATGGTCCAACTCCGCGATGGCGAGGGGGTCGTTGGCAGAGAAAATTTCAGTCGCGGTCTGATTACCTCGAACTACTTGCGGACGTGTTTGGAGGGGCTGCCCCACGCATGCGCGATAATGCTATTGTCATAGTTCGTACAGATGCTCGTGAGTTTACGCACTCGGCTACTGTCAAGGCACTACGAACAGCCTTTCCCAACAAGAACCTGCGTGAAGAACCTCGTCCTTTAAAAAGAAAAACACAAACCGCTCTATACGGCGATACTTCGAAGAAGCCTGGGGAAGTAGATATTATTATGACTCCTAAATGATTTGAGCAAAGTTGAATGTAAAATTATAAAAAAAATGTCATGAGTGCTCTGTCAAATAAGTTTATTGATATAGTTGTAATGCCGTTCGAGTTTTTCTTGGGTCTTGTGTTTGGTAAAGGTCCAATTGACTACACCACGGCGTTGATTGCGTCGCTCAGCCCAAGCCAGCACTTCTTGTCTCAACGTTTTCACATCCGGAATACGTCGGTTCAGGCATTGTTTCGACAAGGCTGCGAACTCAAACTCGGCCATGTTGAGCCAGCCGCCCTTCTTGGGGGTGTAATGCGTTTCAAAAGACTGTGCCAATGAAAAGGCTTCTGTTGAAGGTAAGACCTCATAGAACGCACCGGGGGTGTAAATTTTGTCTGAGTTCACCTGACAGCTCCTGAGAGAGGTCGAAGCAAGATCTGAGTTGCCTGTGAGGAGAGCGGCGTGCGTCCACTACCAACCGCTACTTCCATCTCGACGACGCGGCCCTGAGCCGCGCTGCTGAGCGTGTGACGGTGGCAATTCAGGGGAAACTCTGCCAACGCTGGACGTAAGCATCGAGGAGCGCACATTGTGAGCCATCTTGCGGATTCATTTAGAGGAAAATTGCTTCTCCTAATTCTTGATAAGTTCGTTATCGGAGCGATAATCGCGTTGGCTTTCGTCTGCTATGAGCGTTACAAGACAGAAGAAACGAGGAAGTATGAAGAGAAGCGCTCCGAAATTCAATTGCAGTTCGAGAGAGCGAGATTGCTCAAAGAGTTTCTGCCGATTATTCAAAATTCGGACACAAATCCTGTCACGAGTAGCTATCTTCTCCATTCCGCAATTCTCACAAACTCTCTGAATGCAGACGCTGCCTTTGATATCGGCCGCGACTTCCTGTATGGCAAACTATCGGAGAACCGCTACAAAGAAATTGTATCAGCGACTCTTCCGGAAAGCATAGGTGCTTTCGCCAGACGTGGAGTGCAGATAGCAAAGGAGTGGCACTCCGCCTTGGGCAGCTTTCCTCATCTAGACGCTAGTTTTAATCCGTTGTCTGGCATTGAGGATTTGCCAAAGGAGGCATCATCAATCATAAAGGAAGCAAGGTTATACAGAGACTTATTATACGACAATCTTACTGCATTTGATAATTTCGAATCTCTTGAGCTTTTGCAAGAGGACCAAATCCGAGATAACCTGTTTGGTCTGTTTGTATTGTTGCAGACATCCGACTTCCAGAAAGCTCGTAAGCTTTCCCAGAGACCCGAGAATGTTCTACAATTGCTCGGTATGATCGTTCGTCTTTGGCAAAGAGGTGGCAAAGATCAGGAAGCGGAAAGCTACTTAGAAGCTCAGTTTGAAGAAGCAGGCAAGTCAAAAGAACGACTCCATCGTGCAATGGTTCTAGTGGCACTATTGCGTTGGATTTCGGCTAAAGAGGACGGGCTTAAGTCTTCCGCTTTCGCGAGAATCCTGGGAAAGATAGCAGTAGGAAGTTTGCCTCAAATTGGCATCACTGCCGCCGAAGGAGGCAGTGTCTACTGGTTACGGTGGAACGCTGCCGAAGCGCTTTACCTAGCTAAAGATCAGGCGGCTAACTCAGTGCCTATAATTGTTCAATTTCTTGAGTCTTTCCGTGATCGTTTGGCGATGGCGGAAAGCCGGGATCAGCTTCGGGAAGTCTCCAATAGATACCACTCAGGAAAGATTGTGAGAGTTCTTATCTCTGTTTTGGGTAACGTTCCGACAAATGAAGCGAAACGAACACTGCAAGTGTTGCTTAAATTGGAGGATGATCGGCTCAGGCATTTTCCCCTTCTCAAAGAGAACTTACAGCACGCACTTGAATGAAGAATGACAACCGAACGCGTTACGATGTGACATACGGCTAAGTAGTCCTTCAAATAAGACCGTTTACGTAAACAAAGGGAAGTCCGTAGGTCAGATTCACAGAAAGGCTAGCTACAGGCGATATGAAGTCCCTCAATCAATGCCACGGAGCATCAAGGAACTTACTTGAAAGACCAATGAGATTGCGTGCTTTCGAAAATTTGGATTGGGCCATAGCATAAGGATGTTATGGCTTTTTGGTTTAAAGCAGTTTGGATGCCTGTCTCTTTCTTATGATCAAACGATTCGAGGTCAAACTATAAAGCGTTAAAAAGGTAAAAAAAATGATATTTCGCATATTGATATGCACAGTCGCATTACTCTCTGCGAGCGGTGCCATGGCCGACCCTTCCAAAATTGACTTTTGGAATACACAACGCAAAGGCGCCAATCAACAAAATGCACAACACCGTCCCGAATGGTACGTTGCCGCAGGAGAATTAGGATTGGATTATGTGCGAATCTTGCCCGATGCATGGCCCGCCGAAGGCAGGGACTTCCTGATAGGCAATGCGGACAACTTCGAGGCAATCAACGAAACCGATCTATCCCTATTGATCAAGGCACTCGACGAAGCCGAACGCAACGGGATCAAAGTCGTCCTTACAATGGTCAGCTTACCCGGCGCGCGCTGGAAGCAACTGAACAATGACCGGGACGATGCGCGGCTCTGGAAAGACAAAAAATATCATCTCCAGGCATTCGAGTTCTGGCGCCAACTCGCCGCACGCCTGAAAACACACCCCGCCATCGTAGCTTACAATCCCCTCAATGAACCACACCCGGACAAGGCATTCGGCTTTGACGCGCCAGACGAAAACTTCGCCCAGTGGTTCAAACGCATCCAGAACACGCCGGCCGACCTCAACCAATTCAACCGGGAAATGGTCAAAGCAATCCGTTCCGTAGATACACACACACCCATCATCCTCGATGGCTGGTTCTATGCATCTCCCCAGGCATTCGTATACAATCGACCCGTTGATGATGACAAGGTCTTATACGCCTTCCACAATCCCGGTCCCTGGCAAATGGTAACCTATCGCGTCAATCAGGGCAGGTACGCCTATCCGGACCGCGTGCCCAAATCGTGGAACGGACCAACGGAATCCTGGACCATTGATCGCCTTGCACGGGAAATGCAGACGGTACAAAAATTTTCCGAACGATACGATATACCACCACACCGAATAATCGCTTCAGAATTCTGGTACGACCGTCGCCTTGAAGGCGCGGCAGCATATATGGCCGACCTCATCGAAATCTATAACCAGCGCGGCTGGCACTGGGCTTTTTACGCATATCGCGGCAGCGGCACATGGACGGGACTCGATTACGAAATCGCGCCAGGACAAAAAATGGGATGGCGTTATTGGCAGGCCATCGAACAGGGCAAAGACCCCGAACCTCTCAAACCGAGAGGACCGAACCCATTGTGGGAAATACTGCAGCGGCAGTTTGAAAAAAAATAAAAAAGATTTAAATTGGTAGAAGAAAGTACTGCGTAATATCAATTTTTAATTCGCATTCTCAGGAGGTCTTGATGTCATTGTTTTCACTTGAAGGTCGCGTCGCCATAGTCACCGGAGCGGGGCGCGGTATTGGACGTGGTATTGCAGAGGGGTTGGCTGCACAGGGCGCGAAAATCGTATGTGCTGCGCGCACGCGGTCTCAATTAGACGAAGTCGTAGCCGCAATACGGGAGGCGGGAGGCGACGCGCTCGCTTATGAAATGGACATGAAAGACCTGGACTCCGTACGCGGCGGCGCCGATACAGCACTTGAAACATACGGACAAATCGATATCCTCGTCAACAACGCGGGCATGAACATACGCGAGCCATTTGAAGACGTAACAGAAGAACACTACGACGAAATCATGGCCGTCAACCTGAAGGGCCTCTACTTCTTAACACAGACCGTCGTCAAACACATGATCTCGCGCAAACAGGGCAAAATCATCCACATCGGCTCATTGACAACCGACTGGTCCTTGTCGCAAATCTCGGTCTATACCGCCACCAAAGGCGCCGTTGGGCAACTCGCCAAAGCCCAGGCATTAGAACTCGGCGAGCACAACATCCAGGTCAACACAATATGTCCGGGCTTTGTGGTCACGCCATTGACCGAGCGACTCTGGGAAGATGATACAATGCGCGAATGGGCCGAATCCCGTCTGCCCATAAAACGCCTGGCAACACCTGAAGACCTGGCAGGCACCGCCGTATTCCTCGCCGCGCCTGCATCGGATTACGTCACCGGACAATCCATCTACGTAGATGGCGGCTTCATGGCTGGCGAAGCCTGGCCCTTGCCTGAGTAAGGGAGAGAACAATGGCACAATATGACATTCAACAAGAAAACTTTCACGGACACGCGCTCTACGTATTGCGGGATATTGAAGCTGGCCAGGAAGCCCGTATCCTGCCCTCGGTCGGCAACAATTGTATCTCCTACAAAATCCCAAAAGATGACGGACTATTGGAACTGATTTACTCCCCGCCCGACCCCGACACCCTGAAAGGCCGCGCAAGCGGATACGGCACCCCCATATTATACCCCTGGCCCAACCGCATAGATAGCGGTAAATTCACATTTGACGGCGCAGAATACCAGCTCCAAACCCCTGCCCCGGGCGAACACGCCTCTCACGGCTACGTCCACGAACGTCCCTGGCGCGTAGTCGAATCCGGCACCTCAGAAGGCGCCTGGATAACCAGCGTCTTCACATCAACAGACTTCCCGGAAATCGGCGCACACTTTCCCTTCCCCTTTGAAGCGCGGGTAACATATCGGCTAAAAGACGGCGTATTATCCCTCGAATTTGAAGGCACCAACGTGGGCGACAGCGACATGCCCGTCGGCCTGGGCATCCACCCCTATTTCCCCCTACCACTCACTGAAAAAGGCAACCGGGATCTGTGTACCGTGCGCATGCCCGCATCGACCTACTGGCCCTTGCGCGACGACCCCATTCCCACAGGAGAAATACTACCCGTTGACGGCACGGTATTTGACGTACGCGAAAACACCCCCTTGAAAGACCGGTATTACGACAACGTCTGGTCCGGCGTATCTACAGCCGACGGATGGAGCAGATGTGAATACACCGATCCAACCGAAAGTGTCACCATCGCAATGGAAGCCAATGACGCATTCCGCGAACTCGTACTCTACGCCCCCGACACTCGTCCCATCGTATGCTTTGAACCCTACACCTGCGTCACCAACGCCTTCAACCTGCAAAACCAGGGCATCGACGCGGGCCTGATACGCCTCCGACCCGGCGAAAAGCTAACTGGAATAATGAAAATTATTGGAGAAGCATGACCGACCGATTACAACAACAAATTGAATTTCTCCTCGAAATCGATAAACTCAAACAAATCATTCGGCAAACCTATTTGCTCGACGAAACGCGAAAAGAAAACGACGCCGAACACTCGTGGCATTTTGCCATGTTCGCACTCATCCTCGCGGAATACGCGCCCGAACCAGTGGATATCCTGAAAGTAATCAAAATGGCGCTGGTACACGACCTCGTGGAAATCGACGCGGGCGACACCTTTCTCTACGACGAATCCGGCAATGCCGACAAAGCCGAACGCGAAGCAAAAGCCGCCGACCGCATCTTTGCACTCTTGCCTGCAGAACAGGGCGCAGAAATACGCGCATTGTGGGAAGAATTTGAAGCAAAAGAAACGCCCGAATCAAAATTCGCGGGCGCGCTGGACCGATTCCAACCCTTTTTGCACAATTGCAATACTCAGGGACGCGCCTGGAAAGAGCACGGAATCACCGCCGACCGCGTCTTGCAAAGCAACAGCCACATCTCAATCGGCGCGCCCATTCTATGGAACCGCGTGCAAGAACTGGTTGATGAAATGGTCGCTGAAGGATATATTGAGGATAAGAAATAGAGGAACGAAGTAATGAACAAGCCAATAAAAACAGAAGCAGATTACAAAGCCGCCCTCGCGCGTGCAGACGAGATTTTTGATGCAAAACCGGGAACACCAGAGGGTGAAGAGTTGGAATCACTCGTTACTTTGATCGAGCATTACGAAGATACAGCCTATCCAATTGACAAGCCCGATCCAATTACAGCCATCAAGTTTCGCATGGCGCAACAGGGGTTAAAGTAAATCTGGAAAGGCTCTCTATTTGACAACACCAATTTGATTATCCGGCTAAAAAAACGGGAGGACCGAACATGAGCCAGACACTCAAGGACTTATTGAATGACAGTTTTGACCGGCATGCGGAGCGCACGGCGGTTCGCGTATTGCGCCAGCCAGAGGAACCCGGCGAAAGAAGATTGCAATATCTGCCGTTGACATATCGGCAATTGAAGGTACAGCGAGACCGATTGGCATCGGGCCTGGCGCAACTGGGATTGGAAAAGGGGCAGCGCATCGGGTTATTGACCGATGGCGGCCTGGAGTCCGTCCTGGTCTTTTTATCCTGTGATATGCTGGGATTATCCGCAGTGCCCATCTGTAACAAACTGCCCGACGATCTGCTCGTACACAGCATCAACCACTCGGGCATTGCCTATTTGTTCACAGACACAAAAAGCCTGGAACAGGTCAACCGCGTACGCGAGCAACTGAACAATCCCCCCCAGATCGTCCTGACAGAAGGACAGAGCGATAACACACGCTCATTTTTTGAACTAACCCAAAAAGGCGCAGAATCACCACCGCCAGACATAGCAATTGACCCCGACGACGAATCGAAAATCGTGTACACATCGGGATCATCTGGATTGCCCAAAGGCGTGATACAAACCCATCGCAATCTCGTCGGCAATATCCTGTCCGTATGGGATACGATCAGCAACCGCGACCCGCTCATCTTATTCAAATCCGCGCCCGACTATCACACCATGGGCATATTAAACATCTATTACCCCCTATCAAAAGGCTGGACACTGGACCTGGCTCGGTCGCCGGATCGCGTACTCGTGGATATTCGATATTCTGAACCCGAAGGCTTTTTAACTGTCCCCCTGATCTTAGACAAAGTATTTGGCAACGTGCGAAAAGAAATTGATGCCGGCGGTGCAAAAGGCACATTAATCGCCCGGTCACTGCGCGCCAAACAGCGCATTACACGCGGTGAAGCATCGGTCATTGACCGCCTCGTCAATGCCACACTGGGCAAAAAGGTCGTCGGACAAATCAAAGAAAAACTCTCGCAACGCGTGGGCAGCCGTCTCGAATTGTTAATCGTCGGCTCGGCAAAAGCCGACCCCGAAGCCCTCGACTTTTTCCAGGACGTACTGGACATCACCTCCCTCGAAGGTTATGGCGTCACCGAATGCAGCCCCCTGATCGCGGCAAATGTCCTGAACGGACAAAAAACAGGCACCGTTGGAAAGCCATTACAAGAAGTAAAAATCATCGCCGAAACAGGCGAGGAAATCGCCCACGGTGACCCAAAGACAGAGACCTATAGCGGCAGTGGCGATGGCATTGGCGAATTGTGGGTACACGGCAACCACGTCATGACGGGGTACCTCAACGACCCCGAACGCACCGCCGAAGTACTCGTAACCGATGAAACGGGCAAAGTGTGGTATCGCACGGGTGATTTGTTCAGCATGGACGACGAGGGATTCTTGACATTCCAGGGACGCTTTGGGCGGCAATTTAAATTGAGCAACGGCGAATTTGTCAACCCAGAACGTCTCGAACGCATATTCGCTCGCGCATCGCTCATCGAACACGTCTTAATCTGCGGCGATCAGACCCGCACATTCCCGCTACCCGTCGTCACCGTAAATGTAGAAGAAGCACAATTGCAAACAGACATTCCCGATTTGCCCACAGACGACGAGGAAGCGCTGTGCAGCCATCCCGCAATTGCCGAGCGCATCCGCGAGCAACTATTAAAAGAAGCCTCGGCATCTGGCCTTCCCGCGCACGAACGCCCGCAAAAGATACTGGTCTTGCCGGACCAGTTGAGCGAAGAAACGGGAACCCTCACCCGGGGGTTAAAAAAGGTCGTACCCAAGAGAATAGAAGAAATCTATGAAAACGAAATCGCCGCAGCGTATGATGGATAAACCCAAAACCTTATGGATCCACAGATGAACGCAGATAGACACAGATGAAAGGAGATTTTTGCCTTTTATCCGCGTTCATCTGCGTTATCTGCGGATGCTTTTTATGCCAATTTTCAACCCCGATAAACTGCGGCGCATTGGCCGCGAAGTCTTCGAACGCATAGGCGCAACACCCGAAGAAGCCCGAATCGTGGCCGATCTGCTCGTATCGTCCAATCTCGCGGGACACGACTCGCACGGCGTCGTCCGCATACCACAATACGTATCCGGCGTTCAGAGCGGTCAAATACAACTCGGAACAACCGTGGAAATCGAACGGGAAACCGATGCAACAGCCGTCGTAAACGGACACTGGGGATTTGGGCACGTAACCGCAACAGAAGCCATGCACATCGCCATCCAGAAAGCCCGCAAAAGTGCTGTCGGCATCGTAACAGTGCATCAGTGCAACCACATCGGGCGACTGGGTGGCTATCCCGTACTCGCCGCAGCTGAAAACATGGCCGGACTGATGAGCAACAACGGCCACGGCGCCGACCTCTCAATGGCGCCGTGGGGAGGACTGGGACGCATCCTGCCCGCGAATTGTCTCGCCGTTGCATTCCCTTCGGACCGCGACTTTCCCATTGCACTGGACCTGACCGCCGCAACCGCGGCAGGTGGCAAAATGCGGGTCGCCCTTGCCCGGGGCGAACGCGTACCCGAAAATTGGCTCATCGACGCCGAAGGCACCCCCACAACGGACCCCGCCGACTACGTACACGGCAATGCCGCGCTAACCCCCTTTGGCGACCACAAAGGATATGGCCTATCATTCATCTTCGACATCTTATCCGGCGCCCTATCGCCCGCCGGATGCACCCGCAAAAACTCACCTGTAACGGGCAACGCCCTATTTGTACAGGCCATTCGCATCGATGCATTCCAGCCCATCACCGACTTTAAAGCCGAAATCGGGCGATTCATCGACTATGTAAAATCGGCAAAAACCGCACCCGGATTCGACGAAATACTCGTACCGGGCGAACGCTCCCATCGCACGGGTTGTGAACGCGAGGCAAATGGAGTCCCCATAGAAGAAACGACCTGGGAACAAATTTGCGAAACCGCAAAAAAATTCGATGTAAAAACTTAATCACTGCCTCAAGCAAACAAAAACCCGCCCCCTATTTACGTCTTCAGGGAGCGGGTTTTTTGTTAAACCGCGTTATTCTTTCGGTTCAGGTGGTTCGGGCGGATCGGGCGGCGTGGGCGTTTCAGGCGCATCTATCTCTTCATCTGAATACAACCTCAGATTTCCCCGACCGAGTTCAATCGCAACCTTAGAACCGCCGCCATTGAGCTGCCCAGTCACGACCTGTGAGGTACGCGACACACCGGTAATAGACAGAGGCAGGTCGGTCTGGATACTCCCGCGCCCAACATAACCGTGTACATCGACTGCCGAACCATCGGGAATGGTGAGATCAACCGCGCCAGCTTTATTTTGAATCGCATAGTCATCGCCAATGGGTTTGTGTGGATGCACCGCAATCTTGCCGCCGCGACTTTGTACAATGACGCCCGCTTCGGGATTTTCAATTTCGACAGTTCCCCGATTAATCTGGACAGTAGTTGTACCAACAATATTTGCAAGATGCGTTGCGCCGCCATTATTTTTTACAACCGCATTTCTATCAACCCGACCAACTTGAATTGAACCGCGATTGTTGTTTGCAGTAAAATCACCCCCAACATGTTGCACCGCGACATCGCCGCGGTTCTGTTTAATGCTTATATTGCCCGAAGCACCTTCCAAAATCGTTTTGCCGCGGTTATTTTTGAGGCTTGCTGCGCCATCAATTTTGGGAAGCGTGATATTGCCGTGTCTTGCCCGCACATTGAGATCGACTTTTTCGGGATGATGCAACTCAAAGTCGATCCGCACAGATCGAATGGGATCGCCTTTTTCGCGTTTGGGCACATTGGGTCGTACTTTCACAACGCCGGACTCCCGCCGTATTTGAACATCAATTTGTTCGGCATAAGCGTTCACCGCTTCTTCATCAGTTCCCCAAACCGAGATCGTCGCGTCAATCTTGACCTCATCGCGATCCCAAATTTTCGAAATAACATGGCCTCTTGGCGTCTGCACAGATAGACGATCAGATACCTGGATCGGTGTTGTCTCAACAAATTGTCGAACAGCTTTTTCGGGATGCTGTCGTCTATCTTCCGTCCATTGTGAAAAGGCTTCAGATGCCGTTTGCAGGGCTTCCTGAACAATCTCGCCCACATCGGGAATTGAGCGCGTGGCTTCACGCACCGCGCGTCTGGCTTTCGGCATGGCTTCGCGGATGCGTTTTTGTACTTCAACCTGAATATCCGCACCGCCGCGCCGGCGTCTGCGCTGGCGCTGACGACTTTCATTGCGTCTGCGTTGGCGATCTTCACCTCGCGGTTCTTCCGCGGTATCTCCGAGCGCATCGAGTAATTTCACGGCATCTTCCGCCGTTATTTTTCCATCTTGAATCATCTCCAGAACTTTCATGCGTTCTTCTTTCACGATATACTCCTTTCTTTATTTTTTATTCATTCTTTTGAGTTCTTCCGCTGCATCCTCCACTGAAATCTCACCGGATTCGAGACGGTCGAGAACCTCTTGCTGGGACGCAGTGGACAAATCCTCCCCCTCGGAATGTGTTCCCGTTGCAAAACCGAGTTCTGCAATCACATCGTCGAGATGGTTGCGAATCGTGCTATAGGGCACGCGGAGTTCGCGCGTCATCTCTTTGACATTGCCGCGCAATCGGACAAATGTCTCGACAAAAGTCAGGTTTTCGGGTGACAGCCGGTTAAAAATAGTGGGCTGAAATTCTCCGATAACCTCACAGGCACATCGCGTGCAGCGAATGCGCGTGACAATCACATCATTTTGGCAGGCAGGGCATTTCTCAATAATTTTACGCATTTTTATCCTTTTTTTCATTTTAGACACCAATTTAAACAAAAAGTTTCACAAAAATATAAAATATTTCAGTATTAGATGCAATTTATTTTTTACAAATATTGGTCTTTTAAATAAATTTGACTACGTTTTTATATTTATCTGACAGACGGGATCAAGACAATAAACTGATTTGAAGGACCAAAACCTTCTCATTTGACTTTTTCTAATATTTTCTTTCCTTGTTATATCTTCTCACCCCACAACGAGGCATCTAATGACACGCCTATTAATCGTCCTCATCGCATTGATCAGTCTGAATACATCGGCTCATGCTCGCGTTGACCTCAGCTATTACTTGCCCGAGGGTACGACCTACGATTCCGACATCCCCACACCCGAAGCATTTTTCGGATTTCAGATTGGCGACTGGCACCTGCGGCATGACCTCATCGTGAACTACATGCGCACATTGGCCGAACGCTCCGAACGCATAGTCCTCACACAATACGCCCAAACACACCAGCAGCGCCCCCTATTATTACTCACCATCACATCGCCGCAAAATCACCAAAACCTCGAAACCATCCAGACACAACACCGGCAACTCACAAACCCGGATCAGTCATCCGCACTCGACATCAACACAATGCCCGTAGTCGTGTACATGGGATATAGCATCCACGGCAATGAACCCAGCGGCGGCAACGCCGCGCCATTAATTGCATATCACCTATCAGCGGCGCAAGGTCCTGCCATAGACAACCTGCTCACCAACGCCGTCATCTTGCTCGACCCCGTATCCAATCCCGACGGCTTCGGCCGCTTTGCACACTGGGCAAATATGCACCGCAGCAAACAACTCGTTGCCGATCCCGGACACCGGGAACATCGAGAAATCTGGCCGAGCGGACGCACCAACCACTACTGGTTTGATCTCAACCGCGACTGGGTATTTATTCAACACCCCGAAAGCAGGGGGCGGATTGAAACATTCCACGCCTGGAAACCCAACATGCTCACCGACCACCATGAAATGAACACCAATTCCACTTACTTTTTTCAACCCGGCATACCCTCGCGCAACAACCCCCTCACGCCAGCACGCACCTATGAACTCACCGCTGCAATCGCCGAACGCCACGTCAGCGCCCTCGATAAAATCGGCACGCTATATTACACACGGGAGTCATTCGACGACTTTTACATCGGCAAAGGATCGACCTATCCCGACCTCAACGGCGGCGTGGGCCTTCTCTTTGAGCAAGCCAGCGCACGCGGACTCCTGCAAGAAAGCATTCACGGATCCATCTCATTTCCCTTTGCCATACGCAACCAGGTGCGAACTGCCCTATCAGCGCTCCAGGCGGCCCGTGAACTGCGCACCGAACTGCTATCGCATCAACGCGATTTTTATACCTCCGCAATCCGAGAAGCCGGGGCTGCCGCCATCAAAGCTTATGTTGTTGGCGATCCGGATGACATAGCGCGCACCCATCATTTTCTCGACATACTCCAGCAGCACCACATACAGATCTACGACCTCGCGCGCCCCATGCGCGTCGGTGGTCAGACCTTCCAGCCCGGCTCGGCCTATATCATTCCCACCGCGCAACCGCAATACCGCTTGCTCACCAGCCTGTTTGAGCGCCGCACGACCTTTCGTGACAGCTTATTCTACGATGTCTCAGCCTGGACATTACCCCTGGCATTTAACATGCCCCTGATAGAGATCAAATCGTCATCCCAGGAATTTATCGGCGACCTCTTGCCGCCGTCTAAATTTCCTCGTGGCCGTCTATCTGTATTCAACTCAGAGGTCAATACACAGACGGGTTATATTGGCGAACAGAGAGCTTATGCGTACCTCTTTGAATGGAACGGACATTACGCACCTCGCGCACTTTACCGCCTGCAAAAAGCCGGTATAAGAGCCAAAGTGGCCTCGCGACAATTCAGCATGCATATTTCCTCAGACTCGGAGAATGAGCACTTATTTGACTACGGCACCATACTCATCCCCATGGGCATTCAAAAAAATGATCCACAAACAATTCGAAACCTCATGCAAACAATCGCACGCGAAGATGCTCTTGATGTATTTGCCGTCTCCACCGGACAAACCGACAGCGGTATTGACCTGGGCAGCCCGGGGTTTGTCCCCCTCAAAATACCTCAAATAGCCCTTTTAATTGGCAAAGGCGCCGATGTCTATAACGCCGGTGAAGTGTGGCATTTGTTAGACCAGCGCTATAACATGTCGATCAGCCTCATAGACGCCAGCCATGTGCGCGATATAGACCTCAATCGCTATAATACAGTAATCGCAGCAGGCGGATCTTATAGCAACCTCGACTCTACTGGCGTCAACGCCTTAAAACAGTGGCTGCGTCAGGGCAACACACTCATTGCCCTCAACAGTGCTGTTCACTGGGCCATCGATTCCAAACTCGCCAGTGCCCAATTCATCAAGCGATCTCGAGAAAATTCCGGTGAACGCAAAGCTTATATCAATGCGCCCAGCGATCGGGGAGCGCAAATTATTGGCGGTGCTATCTTTCGGGTGCACCTGGATCGCACCCATCCCCTCGCCTATGGGTATCGCAATGATAACCTGCCAGTCTTTCGGCGCGGCACACTCTTTATCAAACCCGTAAACCCTTATGCCACCCCTTTGCAATACACCAAACAGCCCTTGCTCGCAGGTTATATCTCTGAACAGAACCACAATTACATCGCCGAAACCGCATCCACCCTCGTCGCCAAACAGGGCAATGGCCGCGTCATACTCATGCTCGACAACCCCACCTTCCGCGCCTATTGGTACGGCACCCAAAAACTCTTTGCCAACGCCCTCTTTTTCGGTCCCACCATCAGCCTTCGCACATTAGGCGAGTAACAGGCGCGTTCCACCTTGCACAAAATAAAAGAGCACTGATTCTCACAAATCAGTGCTCTTTTTATCATCCTCATCACGGTATTCACCGTTGAATATCATGGCGCGTGGCATCTCTCGGCACGGGCAAAACAAAGTCCTCGTCGGACAAACCCGTATTAATAGCGCGCGATTTGACCTGGATGAGAATGACATCCTCGCCCTGCTGAATCTCGATACGCCGGGGCAGTGCAAAGCCGCCATCCATGCGATAATCGGACAGAATGCGCGCCGACACGAATTGTCCATCGCCGTTATAGACCCTCTCCTCGCGTAAAAAACCCGTATGCGCCTCAATCCAGAGACGGCGCAAATAAAGATCGTATTGCAACTCGAGAAAAATATTTTCTTTCCCGGGTTCAAAACGCACCACGCGGGCGGCATCTATGGGGGAAAGATTGGGCAAGCCGAGAATAGCGCGATCATACGCATAATAGGACAGATCGACATCCGTGAGCACGTAGAGCACATCTTCGGGAGGACCCACGAGATAGCGGTTTTCTCGGGGCAGGTGAACGTGCAGCGTATCATCCTGGGCACGCGCGGCCATGACCACGGTACCAAAACCACCAACGACGAGTTTGAGATCTGAAGGCAATCGGTGGCGCACAAGCGCAGAAGCCCTGCGTTCGCGCACCCCATCAATAGTGAGGTCAATACTCGCGCGAACCTCCTGACTGCGCAGGCTGTCGTAGCGGGTAGCGATGAGATCGAAAAATTCGGCTGAAGAAGTAACAGGCGGCAACAGAGGGGGACGGTTGGCGACACAGCCGCCGAGGAAAAAGAAAAAAATTAGCAGGAATCTATGATTGCGCATTTGGCATTTAAGACGGGGGAACGGAGTACGTCTATTCGGAATAACTGGCGTCTTTGGAAAAATTTTCGAATTTTTTCCGCAGAGTCTGGTTATCGGGATCAAATTCTATAGCGCGTTCATAGTGGTGGCTTGCGCGGGAGAAATCGCCCATTTTGTGCGCTGCGTCGCCCGCGTGCTCGTGAATAACCGCGAGATTTTCGCGCAGACCATCTACAATTGGGGAATTGGGATCGGTTTGGCGAAGGGTTTCTTCCTCTACGGCGAGTGCGCGGTCCAGCCAGCGCGCGGCGTTCTCGTACTGCTTGAGCTGATAATAGACCCAGCCGAGGCTGTCGAGATAAGCGCCGTTCTCTGGATCAATCTTCAGAGCGCGTTCAATTAACTTTTTTGCCTCGGTGAGGCGTTCACCGCGCTCGGCGAGCATATACCCCAAATAATTGCTGGCATCTGCGTGATCCTGATCCAGCGCCAAAAGGCGCTGAAATATTGCGACAGCGCGATCGAACTGTCCCGCACGTTCAAGGCTGCGCCCCAGATCAAAGAGCACATGCTCGAGAAACTCGGGATTATTTTCCGTATCGGCGACGAGTGGCTCCAGCAGGGGAATGGCTTTTTCCCAGTTGCGATCAAAAAGATATGTACGTGCCAGTTCGTAGCGAAAACCCGTATTTTGGGGTCTCGCGTCAACAGCCTGTTGATAGATCGTGCGCGCACTGGCAATTTCGTTTTGGCGCAAATAAACGCGGGCAAGATCAAACGCGATTTGATCGTAATACTCGCTTTCAGGGCGCGCATCTCGATGGAGCTTTTCCAGGACCTGTTGCGCGCTTGCCCAGTTTTCCTCGGCCCTGTACGAACGGGCAATGCCGAGATGATATTCGGTCTTTTCACCCTGTAAATTGGCGTGGCGATAGGTTTTGCGCGCATCGGCCGTACGGTTGGCATCGAGCAACAAACGGGCTTTTATGCCCAGCAGAGTCTGGTTTTCGGGATCGGTTTGCAACTGGTGATTGAGAACGCGTTCGGCCATATCGACAAATAGCATTTTCTCGTCGTGATCGTGACGTCCCTTCACCATTCTGAGGAGCACATTGCCCAACTGATTGACCAAACGAGCATCTGGTTCTTCAAAGAGGTAATTGAGATAGGGTTCGTGGCTGTAAATGTGTACTAACTGAACCCAGACCGGGACGGTCTCCTTGGTAACGCGATAATCTTGCCGCGCGATTATTCCCCGAAAATTTTGTTCTGCAGCCAACGTATCGCCCCGAGAGAGATGTGTTATGCCCAGCTTAAACTGGAGATCATCGTTATTGGGGTCCTCTTCGAGAATATCGCGATAAATCTGCGCTGCTTTGTCAAACGCGCGCTGCCGATTGTAGATGTCAGCGGCAAAGCGCTTTTCGCGCGCGCCCATCAGTCCGGGCATAGCAACAATGCTATCGAGCAATGTCAGAACCTTGCCGCGCTGGCCCCTGGCCCTGTAAATCTGGAAAAGATGTTGATAAGCACTCAGATCTCGTGGCACGAGGCGCACAATGGCATTTAACTGGTCAATCGCTCTGGTAGTATCGCGCAGGCCCCGGCTGAGAGCTTCGTAATAGAGCCAGCGAATTTGCACATCTTTCGGATCGATTTGGACGGCTCGCCGCGCGGGTTCAACCGCCTGTTGAAATCGCCGAACAGCATTGAGATTGCGAGCCAGTGCGCTATAGAGTGTCGCAGAGGTTGAGTCGTATTGCACAGCGGCTTGCAATTCTTCAATAGCCCGATCGCGTTGGCCTGCGGATTCTGCAAATCGCGCCCGCAAAAAGTGCGTGACAGCATGGGGATGAGGGGGTGCTTTTTTGGGTACAGAGCGCAAGCTAATCTGCGGTTGCTGCGGTGATACACAGCCGATGAGCAGTGTGAACAAAAAACAGAATGTGTAACGCATGATCGTTAATCCCTATGTGGGCGAGTTTTTGATTTGGGTTTTTTGAACTCCCACATCAGTTCGCTGCGGCCAAAATCGGTTTCGTGAGACTGTACGATGAGTTTGATATACTTTGTCTGATCTGAAACAACCGGTGTTTTCATAACAGTATGCGCGGAAAAATAGAGTATAAGCAATTTTTCATTGCCCACATAAGTAATATTCACGGGCGGCTCTGCAAAATAGCGCACTTTTTCACCAGGCGTATAAGTGGGATAAATATACGTGCCAAATACATCTGTGACTTCGATTTCTCTACCCGGCACAGAAACCTGGAGTGCTTCGAGCGGATAAAATGCCCGCTCTTCAATTTTGTCGGGCTCATACCCGATGTCTTCGCTGTCTTCGAGATAAATTGTCCAGCGACTCAGATCGAGATATGCCTTGTCGTAGATGGTATTGAATTTTAAGCGAATTTGAATATCGTCACCGAGTTGGTTCTGGCGCGCATAATCGTCCCAGGTCTGCGCAGAAATGCTATCGGGGCCGTAGTGGGTCTGCAACATATCAAATTCTGAACGCACGAGATCCGGAACGTACAGCGTCGCTGAAATGAGCAACGGGGAACGCACGACGCGATAGCGTTCGGAAACCCCCAACTCTCGGAATTGCAAATCGGGATGCTCGGCAATACTCGGCGCCTGCGGCAAATCATCTATGGGACGCACCGAGGGAATAAAGCTGCGCACAGTCCATAACCTGAGCAATTGGGGATATGTCCAGGTGTTACCCGGATCGGGTTCTGAAGGCAGGGTGAGTTTATAGACCTCCTTTTTTCCCGAAAACTCCGGAAAAAGCGGAGAGTTTTGAACGTGGTAATAGGGATATTGCGCGATGGGAATGGCAAAAACATCGCCCTTGTCGATCAGCTTATCCAGGCGTTCAATTTGCTTGCTATCGAGCGCAGTTTTGAGCGCATCAAATACGGCACTGGCACTGTCATTCGCGCTCTGGCGCAGACTTCTCAGATCCTTGAGTTTTGGAATATAGCCCTGCCACAAAAGGGCTTCGTTGGTTCGGCGCGCGCGTTCAGTTTGATATGCAATCACGATATCGCGAAGTGCGGAAACGTGTTTGGCAACATGTTCTTTCTGATCGCCCTGCGCCTTGAGGTGCTTGCTCAACCGGTCCGCTTCAAGCAGATCCTTCGTATTGGCACCCCAGGCGGTCTGAAGCGCAAAAAGTAAAACCGCGACAAAACTGGCTCGGAAAAACATGATATATCCCGTGTTTATTTTATGTTTAAAACCAACCCTCTTTTTTAATGTTTGAGAGTCCAAAAGGTTCAAAATTGTGTTTATCTCCTCCCATGTCTCTTCCGCGAGCCTTTGGGGCGATCATTTTGCGCATGTGACAAAAGGTGAAAATCTATCCGCAGGCGTTGCTGGTCGAGTTGGGCGAGTTGTACTTGAACCGAATCCCCAAGTCGGAAAATCGTTCCCGTGGATTCGCCAACGAGAGCGCCTTGCAACTCGTGGTAAATATAATAATCATCCCAGAGATATTTTACGTGAACCAGGCCCTCGATGAGCACATCATTGAGTTGAACAAAAAAACCAATAGAACGCACATCGACGATAACAGCATCAAAACACTCGCCTATCTTATCTTTCAAATAGAGAATTTGCATAAGCCGAATAGCATCCCACTCGGCTTGTTGCGCGGCGATCTCGCGTTGCGTCGCCAGATCCCCAATATCGGACAGACGACGTGCGCGGCGCGCCATCTGTCCGGACGTGCTATCATCGTTAATCGCATCGCGCAAAATCCGGTGAAGAATCAGATCGGGATAGCGCCGAATGGGCGATGTAAAATGCGTATAAGTATCACAAGCCAACCCGAAATGACCGACATTGTCGGGTGTGTACACCGCTTTCTTCATCGAGCGCAACAGGCGATTACTCAAAATATAACCAACAGGCTCATCCTTGAAATTTGCGAGAAACGCCTGGATATTTTCCGCCCGCGAAGGATTGGAAAGGCGATACCCCAATGTTCTCGCCAGATCGCAAAACGCGGCGAGTTTTTCACCGTCGGGCGGTTCGTGGACGCGATAGAGAATCGGGATACCGCTATCGGCCATGCGCCGGGCAACGATTTCATTTGCCAGAAGCATAAATTCTTCAATAAGACGATGACTATTCAAACGAGCGCGGGGACCAATGTGAATGGGATGGCCCTGATCGTCGAGAATAATACGCGGTTCGGGAATCTCAAAGTCAATCGTCCCCCTTGCCATGCGTTTCTCTGTCAGACGACTTCTCAGAGCCTCCATATACATGAGAACATCGGCATACGGTTCGGCGGGATTGGCCGCGCCCTTATCGCAATCGAGCACGCGCTGAACCTCTTCATAAGACAGGCTCGCGCAGCTGCGTATAACCGTCTCTGCAATTTGGGCGTCAATCAACTCGCCATCGGGGGTGATATGCGCCAGAATACTCAGAGCAAGGCGATCTTCACCGGGCTGCAAAGAACAAATGTCCGCAGAGAGCTTTTCCGGCAACATGGGAATGACGCGGTCGGGAAAATACACACTACTCCCGCGTGCGAGGGCTTCGTGATCGAGGGGCGAGCCTTCGGGAACATAGTAGCTGACATCGGCAATGTGAATACCCAGACAATAGGTCTGATCATCGAGAACCTGAAGCGACACGGCATCGTCGTGATCGCGCGCATCAACTGGATCAATGGTAAAACAGGTCAAATCGCGCAAATCGAGGCGACGGTCAATCTCCTCTGCGGGAATATCTTCTGGAATCGCTTCTATAACATCGAGTACATGTTGAGGAAAATCGAGAGGAAGGCCGAGTTTTTTGATGAGAATCAGGGTCTCAATCCCCGCATCGTCCGCATTGCCCAGAACCTCGACAATCTGACCATCGGGATGGGCATTGGGTGAGGAATATTTAAGGCGCACAACCACCTTTTGCCCCGCCTGAGCGCCACAGGTCAGGTCATCGGGGATATGAACGCGTGCGCGGATGCGCGGATCGTCGGAAGTAACGAGAGAAACGCCATCATACGTACCCACCATTGTTTGCTCGGCGCGTTCCACAATGCGAACCAACTCGCCCTCTGCGCGATCGTTACCCCGTGCCCTGCGCGTAAGGCGCACCAGAGCGCGATCACCGTGTCGCGCACGCCTCATGTATCTCGCACCAATAAAAATATCTGCGCCGCCATCGTCGGGCGCGAGCAAGCCATATCCACTGGCCTGAACACTGATGCGACCAACGACGAGATTGTGTTCAGACGGAATGCCGTAACGGCTGCGACGCAACTTTACGAGGTCACCATCGCGCACCATGCGGCGAATCAGTCGGCGAAAATCTGAATAAGCCCGATCGGAAACGCGAAGCGCGCGAGCAAGTTCCCTGATCTTGAGTGGACGCCTGTGTTGTTGACGCACAAAATTCAGTACTTGATCACGAGAGACAGACATATTTTTTACAGGAGCCAATGGCAGACAAATAGGCGGGAGATATGGTGGCGGTGTTTGAGCTAAAGTATTATACTGCTGTGGAAAACTCAGGGCAAATATACGGAAAGGGCGCGAAAAAGCAATGCAAAACCTCTACTACCTGATCGCTCTCTTGTGCTTTGGGGGATGCGCCGCGCAATATGTTCTGGCACCCGATGGGGAATACGATTATCGCGTACCCGTTGGGCGAGGCGATGCCCAGGCGGGATTTGAAACCCTGTTCACCTCCACCGTTAAAGTAGTATGGACACCCCAATATGCCAACGTGTTCTACACACATAATATGAGAGATGACAGGGGCTTTTCGCTCCATTTGCCTTTAACAGATGAAAACAGCCCAACGGGCTATCGGCTGACGCGAGATGGTATCCGCGAAACCGTCGATTCTTATTCCAAAGTGGGCACTGCGCTTGTGGTCACGCGGCAAACATCGACCAATCGATACGACATGGCAATTGCACTGACAAATGCACATGTGGTAACAGCACCAGATACCATTCGGTATTTTATGCGGGACGCCCGGGGCATGGAAACGAAGGTACTCGAACGGATTTCCATCAAAATCAGCTCCTCATTGCACATGGTCAATCGCAATGGCGAAAGCATCTCTGCAAAAATCGTGCGCCTCGACCCTGAAGTAGATCTGGCTTTGCTCAAACTCAATATTCCCAATCCGATGAGAGACCCATCGCCTTTTTCTCGGCGGCTGGGCAAAACATCGGATCTGCAATGGGGCAATTTTGTCTATATCGCAGGTCATCCAAAAAACAAGATGCGCCTCACCGCGGGCACAGTGAGTTTGGACGATGACAAAGATCGGTTTTTTGTCGATGCACCCATCCGTGCGGGCTACAGTGGCGGGCCTGTCGTTGCCGTGCGAGATGGACTGCCCAATTTTGAACTCGTGGGCCTTTGTCGGGGAGCCACAACAGAAACATTCCGATTGCTGGTACCCAACCGAAAACTGAATGAAGGGGCGACATTATCGCCCGACTTGCTCGGTCACATCTCGGTTGAAGAGCGCGAGGTCGTGGAACCCGGTTTGGGTATCATCGTGGGAATAGAAGCCGTCAAACGCTTTTTATTGGACAGTCGCGAACCGCTCCGCGAGATCGGTGTAAATATCAAAACCGACGCGGCAATGCGAATGTGGGGGTTTTGAATCCGGGCGATTTGAGTTATATTGTTAATCCGCTTTTTCTAACCGCTTTTTACAAGGAGACCAAAATGAAACATCTTACTGCTTCTTTGCTGACCTTATTCCTCTTACCCGCGCTCGTCGGGGCGCACTGCGAGATACCGTGTGGGATCTATGGCGATGAGGGTCGGTTTGCTCTGCTATTGGAAAATGTGACCACCATTGAAAAGTCGATGAATGAAATCAACAAATTATCGGGAGAAAGCGAGAAAAACAACAACCAGATCGTGCGTTGGGTCGTCAACAAAGAGCACCATGCCGATCAGATTCGCGATATCGTCGCACAATACTTCCTATCGCAACGGATCACAGAACCTGCTGAAGGGACGGCAGCAAAAGCCTATACTGAAAAACTAATAGCCCTGCACAAAATTATACGCACAGCAATGAAATGCAAGCAAACCACAGACCCGAAAAACGCGCAAACCCTGCGCGATCACATAAATGCTTTCCAAGCCCTTTACAATGCGAAATGATTAGTTATTCATCATTGCTTTTTATGGGACAATCTCCATCGAGATTGTCCTATTTTTTTTATTTTTCTTGCGCTACTGAAAGGTCTTTGATATATTCTCCGCCCCATTAGCACTCGACAGGTGAGAGTGCTAAAACACATCATCCGTTTCTTTTCACTCCACCTCGCAGAAGGAGGCTATAACAATGGCGAAGGTGAAACCCCTCGGGGATCGCGTGCTGGTCAGACCTGTTGAAGAAGACGAGCAAATCAAGGGCGGCATCATTATTCCCGACACAGCCAAAGAAAAACCCCAGCGGGGCGAAATCGTGGCTGTTGGCGATGGCAAGCCCGACGATTCGGGCAACCGGATCCCGTTGTCGGTCGCATCCGGCGACACAGTACTTTACGGCAAGTATTCGGGCACAGAAGTCCGTCTGGACGACGAAGACTATCTGATCATGCCCGAAGGCGATATTTTAGCGATCATTGATTAATACCGCATTAAAGCGGCACAAGTTTTAATCAGGAGGATATAATGGCCAAGCAACTCGAATTTGATGTTGCAGCTCGAGAAGCCCTCAAACAGGGTGTGGATCAGTTGTCCGACACCGTAAAAGTGACACTGGGACCCAAGGGCCGCAATGTTGTACTGGACAAAAAATTTGGTTCACCCACTGTCACCAAAGACGGTGTCACGGTAGCCAAAGAAGTCGAATTGGAAGACCCCTATGAAAATATGGGTGCTCAGATGGTCAAAGAAGTTGCTTCCAAGACCTCTGACGTAGCCGGCGATGGCACAACCACAGCAACCGTGCTCGCGCAGTCGATCTTCCACCAGGGCTTGCGCAATGTAACAGCCGGTGCCAACCCCATGGACCTCAAGCGCGGTATCGACAAAGCCGTGGCAGCCTCTATCAATCTGATACATGATATGAGCAAACCCGTAGCGGGGCGTTCAGACATCGCACAGGTTGCATCTACATCGGCCAACAACGACAAAGCCATTGGCGACTTGATAGCCGATGCAATGGAAAAAGTGGGCAAAGACGGCGTAATCACAGTCGAAGAAGCCCGCAGCATCGAAACCACACTGGACGTGGTCGAAGGCATGCAGTTTGACCGCGGATATGTATCGCCTTATTTTGTCACCGATGCCGACAACATGGAAGCCATTCTGGAAGAAGCGTACATTTTAATTCACGACAAAAAAATCTCGGCAATGCGCGACCTGCTTCCCGTACTGGAAAAAATCGCACAGACGGGCAAACCCTTGATGATCATTGCCGAAGATATCGAAGGCGAAGCCCTCGCCACACTGGTCGTGAACAAAGTGCGCGGCACATTGAAAATCGCCGCAGTAAAAGCCCCGGGCTTTGGCGACCGCCGCACGGCAATGCTCGAAGACATCGCCATCTTGACGGGTGGTCGCGTCTTATCCGAAGATGCGGGCTTCAAACTGGAAAATGCCACCACCGCAGACCTCGGTGAAGCCAAACGCATTACCATCGACAAAGACAACACAACCATCGTCGAAGGCGGCGGTAATAGTGCCGATATCCAGGGACGCGTTGGACAAATTCGCCGGCAGATCGACGAAACCACATCTGACTACGACCAGGAAAAATTGCAAGAACGCCTGGCCAAGCTGGCCGGCGGTGTAGCCGTAATCAATGTGGGCGCTGCCACAGAGACCGAAATGAAAGAAAAAAAGGCCCGCGTTGAAGACGCGCTTCACGCCACGCGCGCCGCAGTTGAAGAAGGCATAGTCCCCGGTGGTGGCGTCGCATTAATTCGCGCTGCGGCTGGCCTGGACGAAACGCGTGAAAATGTCGAAGGCGACGAACAAACCGGCGTAGATATCGTGCGCCGCGCACTGGAAGAGCCACTGCGTCAGATCGCCAATAACGCCGGCGTTGAAGGCGCGCTGGTCGTGCAAAAGGTCGCCTCTGGCGAAGGGAACCTGGGCTATAATGCCGATACAGACGCCTATGAAGACATGATACAAGCCGGCGTGCCCGACCCGACCAAAGTCACGCGGTCTGCACTCGAAAACGCCGCTTCGATAGCCAGTCTGTTATTGACGACCGAAGCACTGGTGGCCGATATACCCGAACCCGAGCCACCAGCACCTCCTGCACCTCCGGGCGGTGGGATGTATTAAGAAGCTGTCTTTCACAAAAAAGGGACACTCAATTGAGTGTCCCTTTTTTTATGCTCTTTTGATGTTGACCGTGCGACAGCTACCCAGTGACTGTTTTGCCAAAAGAATCCACGAAGATGAGGAAGTCGGAAATGTCAATGGTTCCATTGTTGTCGAGGTCAAATTTTGGATCGAAGTTTTCCTGTCCGCTCTGGGTTCCAAATACTTCAGCAAAAAGCAAAAAGTCTGCCATATCGACCTGTCCACTGCCATCAAAGTCGGAAGAGACAAGAGGGGTCTCTTCTACCACAAAGCGGATGATTTCAGTAAAGTTTGCCCGAAGGATGTTCAGCGCCTTGTCCCATACATTCATTTCGGCAAGTCCCCATGTTCCTGGGATGCTGCCAACCGGCAAGATGATCGTTTTATGATAGGTTTCATAGATGGTTGGATCGCGTGTAAAATAGACTTTGTGATAATCCTTCGGATCGTAATGCCTAAAGTGGTGCATCACGCCATTGGGGTCGCGTAAATACATGTCTGTCGAACGATATCCACTGATGTTGTCCTTGGTTCTAAAGCTAATATCGACCTGTGTTTCGCCGTTTGGAGCTTCTGGATTGGTCGGTTCTGACTGAATAGTAATCTGATTCAAATCGAGCACAGGTGGTATGTCATCCGGATTTGTCGTTTGAATGTCAATGGTGGCGGGTTCTTCATCTACTATTACATCATCATCCGCTAATCCATGCCCTGGATCGGTAAAGTACACGCCTCGCACGTTTAAGGCAATATCCTCCATCGAGATGTAATTGAGTTTGTACGTGCCATTCTGGAAGTAATCCGGAATTTTAAGTTCAACACTCGCTTCACCGGTTTGTGGATTATAACTTCCATATTCCTGCGCGCGACGAGAATAGGTTTCGGCATTTGCATCATTTACATTTGCAAAGACGTGACTTATACCGATTTCTTCAAAAAGTCGCCAACGTGCGGTGAGAATTTGCAGGGACCTGTCTTCTGCTGTGCCTGGTGACAATGAGAGTTGCATTGTATTTTTGATGTAATCCGGTGGTTTATAATCGGCAAACGGATTGTTGAGATACAGCTTCCATCCAAAATCGACCTGAGATTCGTGGCGTTCATTGCCCTGAGCATCCCTGAGAGTAATTTGATCTGGACCCCAATAGCCATGCGCCGCGTGCTTTGATAGTGTCTTCTGGCCTCGCAAAATGTGGCTTGCATTGATGTACCTGCCATCGGAGCTTACAGGATAAAGATAGATGTCAAAATAAGTGCCTTTTGTACTGAAAAGCCTGATAGGTGTTGCTTGAGCAGTGTCAAAACCATTCTCACGGTGAAGCTCAAGCTCTATTGTTATATCCTTATCCTTTTCCGGTTCGCCATGTACCCGTATGTCAACACGTATGATTCGTCCCGGATACACCAAATCGGGATACAGATTATAGACCTGAAACGTCAAGTCTTCGCGTATCCGCGATATGTAGCGCGTGCCGTGCATGACCCGATCGCGAATAAATTCGTATTTGGCAGGGGAACGCGAGCGCAATTTGTCGGGATCCACGATGTAATAACTGACCGTTTCTGCCATGTCCTCATTCGGATTCTTACCGTGTGCATAAGCGGAGACAAACTCAGTCTGCTTAGTCGTTGACCAGCCATCGCCATCGTCTGGATTTTCATACCAGCCTCCGAGTTCAATCCAATCCTGTTTGAGTTGATCGTCAAAGAGGTGTTCCCATAAGAAGTGTGCTTTTTCATGGAGAATTAAGCGGTGGATGTAGTCGAGGCCCTGATCCTTAAAAGCGGATTCCATGAACTCAATATAGCCCGCCCTCGTCCATGCCACAGCAGGTGCAGTCGGATAAAGCGGATGGGGTGTTCCATCTAATCGCCGCACCAGATATCGCAAACCTGGCGTCGTGAGCATCCCTTGTGGGTATTCTTCAAGCATACTCACAAGAGCCATCAGTTCCTCGTTTTTGAACTCTCCAAACCGGCCTGCGTGTTCCCCCGTGGTGTTCCGCGTCAGTTCGGTATAGTCCGGTACATATATGCTTACACCGTAGCGGTTCTCTAAAATTCGTTCCATCGCACGTCTATCCATGCCACCATCGGTTACGTAGCGAACGACGGCATGGTGGAGTCTTTTGGAGAAGAAACGGCCTCTCACGCCTTCTATTTCTGCCAGCAATGGATCGGCATAAGTGAAGGCTTCCCGGGACAGGGTGACGATTTTTTGCCCGTCCTGGATGCGAATCTCTATGTCATTTTCAATATGCTGGTCTGTCAATTGCCATAATGAGGATGGAACTTCGGGTATCTCTTCGGAATAGTCGTTACTCAATTGTGGGATAGACTCAAAGGTTTGGAGCAGTCGGTAAGCCTGGTCTGCGTTCCATTCGGTGCCGAGTAATACTGAATATTTTTGCATGAGACGCAATGATGCGCTGTGGGGCACAACCTGTATCGGCTGGTGTAAGAACATGACCTGCACGGGTTGAACAAGGGTGGCCGATTCTACCCCTTCATAGGTTTTATCGGTTTTCCAGGTATAGGTGTATTGTGCAACAGCGTGTCCGCTGAAGATGAGTGTCAGCAGGAGGATTATGCAGCTCAGGGACGCAAATTTAGAGATGCGGTGATATGTTTTTTTATCCATTGTGTTCCCCTAAAATGTGAAAGTTTAGTGAATCGCTTTCATCAAGCCTGACGGGATCCGAACTCAATTTATATATGCAAAAATCGTGCCAATGTGAGCGTTGTTTCAGAGAGCTATACTCATAAAATGTTGTTTTATATCAAAAAAAGAGCCAATCTGACTATATCATATCGTCGCTGAATAGTCGGATTGGCTCTTACACAAGACTTTATATGGTCTTGTGGAGGACGTACTATGGTCTCCATGGTCCCGAGAGCATCATTCATTATTATTTTTCGTTCTGTTCACCTCGAGTACAAATAAAAGCCCGTCAATCACCACCGATTGACGAGCTTTTTTATTTTATGGTCGCCCAACTGTACCACTCACTAAACCAATGGCACAGGATGATGGGTTTGAAACTTCTACACTATCCACTCAAGCGGGATAATTCCAGGGTATAAACTACGATAGCAGCTTATCAGTGATGATTTATTTTGATACCCAGTCTTTTCATTTTCCCATACAGAGTAGAAGGTGGTACTCCAAGCAACTTCGCCGCGCCCTCAGGACCCTTTATCTGATAGTTCGTAGCTTTTAGAGCATCAAGGATGTAGCGGCGTTCATATTCATTTAAAGGCACAAATTCACGGTCTTGAGAAGCCGATAAAGTCCGCTGACCCTTATCTGCGATTCGAGAACCATACAGTCCCAGATCTCCCACTCCGATTTGAGACTCAGGACACAAGATGACAGCCCGCTGCATCGTATGCTCTAATTCCCGCACATTCCCTGGCCAATCGCAGGCTTGCAACACCTCTATAACCTCTGGCGTCAAGGGAGCTATTTGCTTGCCCAAATGCGCCGCCAGGCGATCTTTGAAATACTCGGCCAACTCCGGGATATCCTCCTTGCGCTCGCGCAGAGGCGGCAAATACATTGGAAAGGCATTGAGGCGGTAATACAGATCCTCCCGAAAAGCACCTGCACTGACCATCTCCTCAAGATTGCGATTCGTCGCTGCCACAATCCGCGTCTTTGCCCTCAGCGTCTCGCTGCTGCCAACGCGCTCAAACGTGCCCTCTTCCAGCAAGCGCAACAGCTTGCCCTGCGTTTCCAGCGCCATATCGCTGATCTCATCTAAAAAGAGCGTGCCACCCTCCGCCAGTTCCACCCTACCCAGTCTGCGAGAAACTGCGCCGGTAAATGCTCCTTTCTCATGACCAAAAAATTCACTATCGATCAACGCTCCGGGCAATGCACCGCAACTAACCTCTATAAAAGGCCCATCGCTATGGGCACTCAGCGCGTGTAGTGTCCGCGCTGCCAGTCCCTTGCCCACACCCGTCTCACCCAGAATCAGCACCGTTATATCAGTCGATCCTACCTTTCTAAGCTGATTTTGAAACGCCTGCAGGGCCACACTCTGACCGATAAACTCGTTGTTCCTCTGACCGTTGAGTGCGGCTGTCAGAGCTTCCATGCGCAAGTCTGGTTCGACTGAGATTTCAACCTGCGCGATCTCTGAGTAATTGAGATCGCGATCTATCGCCCGGACCTGGAATGTGTAGTCTCCCGGTGGCAATTCCCGGTAATGCGCCCGCACCTTTCGGGTTGCTGGTTGCCAATCTGCATCATAGCCCTTCAGGCGATGAATATAGAGCATATCACGGGAGGGTGTAGAAAAACTCAGACCCTTGTACTCGAAAATCACATTCTGGTCTGCTTTAGATAAGATGCCTTCCTCTAAGTCCTCATAGACCTGATCAGCGATCACCTGCAGCAGACGAATCCGGGGTGGAATGTATCGCAGACGGTAGCGGATTATAGAACCCTGAACAGTGCCAAAATAGAAGATTCCATCGCGATCTTCGAATATCTGGCAAACCAGTCCTATATGCGGTGAATTGATGGTCTGAAAAAGCTGACCATCAAAGTGAACCACGCCCCCGTCTGTACCAAACCATAGATGACCGCGCGAATCCTCGAACAAACAACGGATGCGATTATGCGGCAAACCATCTGCTGTTGTGAAATTGTGAAAGACGCGACCATCAAAGCAAGCCAGACCGCCCTGAGTAGCGATCCACAGGTTGCCATCGCGGTCTAAGAGCAGATCGTTGATCTTGTGGTCTATCAGCCCATCATCAACCCCATAAAATTTAAGACCCTCTTCAGGATGCCAGCGCGCCAGACCCCTGTCGTCATTTGAGAAATGGTGGCAGGCCAAATGAAAATAGATCTCGCCATCGCACCCGGCGACCACAGTGCCAATGCGGTCTAAAATATTTTCTTTTTTCTCCTCCAAAAAAATGGTTTGAAACTCCTCGCCCTGCTGGTAAATGAGCTTTAATGGGCTGGCCAAAAGCGCTTCTCTTTTGTTATTACAGCCCCGTTCCCAATAGCCGAAAAGGAAATTCCCCTGAGCACCCTGGACAATTGTGCTGATACTCTTTTTCCCTAAACCTGCGGGTGATTCCATCTTTTTCAACTTCTTCCCATCATAGCGGAACAGGCCATTGCGACCACCGAACCACAGATACCCTTCATGGTCCTCATAGATAGAGAAACAGTTGTCAACATCAAAGCCCTGCTCACGACCTAAAACTGTAACGTGCCCGTCATCAATGCGAGCGATGCTTTTGTGCAGGGTGGTGAGAACAGGAGACACAAACCCAATCCATATATCACTGCGCCGGTCTTGCACGATCTGCGAGATCTCGATAAAATCTTTGCCGAACAGCTTACCCAGATCGAAAATGCTGATACTGTGTTCTTCGTAGAGCACGATACCGCCCCAGGTGGCGAACCAATACTGATGCTCCCGATCCTGGAACACGGCTATGACCGCGGGATGGGGCAGGCCATCGGCAAGAGTAAATTCGCTGAACCCATCGCCATCCTCGTAGAGCACCCCTTCCAGGGTACAAAACCACATCCGGCCTTCCCGATCACACTGAATTTTGCGTAGCCAACCACTCAAATCTACCTGAATAGACTGGAAGTTGCCATCGGCATAGCACCAGAGCCTGTCTCCATATCCAAGCCGACCGATCCACACCTTGCCGGTATGGTCCTGACTCACGGCATAGCTGACTTCAGCCTGGGAAAAGCCCTCCTCTTCTTCGTAGCGGTGAAAGGATGTACCGTCAAAGCGGATGGGATATTCAGCGCCAATCCACAGATGGCCTTGTGGATCCTGGGTGATGCCCCAGCAATGGGGGATATTCCAATCCGGAATAAGCGGAATGATGTCGTGGAAGGTCGTACCGTCGTAATACCCCAGAGTATGCTGGCCTCCGCACCATATACGCCCCTCACGGTCTTCGTAGATGGATTGCACCGTTCTGCCTGCAATGCCGTCGTCCTCCAAATGGTGAAAATTTACGCCGTCATACCAGCAAACACCCTTTGATGTACCGAACCACAATCGCTTTTGACTATCCAGATAGATGGTAATAATCTGGTTGCTACAAAGACCATCCTGTTGGGTAAATGTCTGAAACGCATTGCCATCAAAGCGGCAGGTACCGTTGTCCCAGGTGGCGAACCAGAGATAACCCTCGCTATCTTCGGCGATGTGTTGGATGCGTAAACTGGACAGGCCTTCGGATATGGAATAAGTCCGATAGGTGCCCGTGCGGTCAAGTGGCTTGATCATCAAAAAGAACCCTATGATATGAATAAAAAACTGGTTTATAAATTGTAGCTCGCATCTGTAAACTAAATAATAATGATTTCTAAATATTCAAGAACAAAATGCGCCTTGATCATTTGCCAAAATTTCCTTCTTTATTTTTTCATACTTTTAAGTTGGAGTAACGGCTGCAACCGATAGACAGATAGGAAACTTAGTCCTGGGTCTGAGTCGTCTATCTTCAAGATAAGGTCTTTAATTTTCTCATCCAGTTTGAGCAACTGTAGAATCAATGCGATCAACTCTTTCACCACATCGCCCATTCACCGATCAAAATATACACTTTTGTCGCCAACGCTCGATCCCCGCGTCAACAGACAATCCACAAATTCAAGTTGTGAACAATCCCCCAATACAGCATATTAAATGCATAATGAGGTGCCTGAGTTTCTGTCGAGCTTTTTTGTTGCTCAATTTTGTGATATTGGCCTGATATTTGCTTGAGTTCTGACTGTTGCGTTTGTCCAAAATACGACCAACCTTCAGAACAGAGGAAGCAGAAGTGTCAGACGTCCACAATTCAATTAAAGAATATAAAGGCATTCTGGGACAGGTCACTTCACCCCTAATATTTTTTGCTCTGGCACTTCTGGTCATTGAAGGAATCATTGGGATTACAGTCGTCAAATCAAAACTCGACGCTATACAGCAATTCTACATGATTCTTGTTATGGCCTTTTTATTTTTGGCTGTTGTTGGTCTCGTTGCCTGGATTACTGTGAAATATCCGTTGAACTTAATGGATAAAGTTGATGAAAGCATAGCACGCAATGAAGTGATTGAAAATTTTGTTGAAAGTGACATGTTTAGAGATACTGTCATCGACATCGTAACTGATATTGTCCAGCAGGCACAATCAAAGGAGCGAGAAAATGGATCAAAATGAACGAGGAACGATAAAGGAGATTGTCAAAGTGATCTATCACTCCAGGGGAGATTGGCGCACGCCGGGGGGTATTGCAAGGGCTCTCCAACTTCCTTCTGAGACTGTAACCCAAATCGTAAAAAGCCATCCCGAATTTTTTATTTTAGCAGGTGACGACCGTGCGAAATATGCTCTTCGTCCCGGCGGTCTCGATGCCGTGTCACTCACTGATAATGCGCGAGACTTATATCTCCAGGAACTAACGCTGAGTTCATAGCTCACGACACATCTCACCCTATCTTCAATCTTTAAGGACTAAAAAACACGCGATTATTGATCACCTCACCTGCCTCTTTATCCGGATAACGAGACTCCCCATCAAAAAAAACAAAAGGTGGGAATTGCCCTGCGGGAATGGTATTGGCGCCAGTGGGACGTTCCAGATTCGCCTCATTAAAAATCGCATCCTGCGGCAAAGCGAGCTGCGATTCCCAATCCCCATCCTGCAAAGTCAACCAGATCAGGCGTTTATCCTCTGTCTCCCAGTTCAATCCACGCGTGGGTTTGCCATCATTCCAGCCCTTCCCAAGCGGCTGAAGCTCCAGCAACGCATAAAGCGTACCCGCTTCATCCACACTAAACGCCCCTCGACACCCCGTCGGACGGTGATCTGGAAAACCCGCATCAATGGACTTTCGCTGCCACACACCCTGTGCATCGAGCCGGGCATATACAATCTCCCCCGGCTCATCCAGATGCGAAACATAGAGAATATGTGGTCCCTCAGAAGAAACCACAATACACCCCTGTGAGAGCACCTCGGGACGGGGCATAGGCTCGTGGCGTTCATCCTCCTCAGAACGAACGAGAATATCGAGCTGCTCGGGCCGCGCTGGCAACTCGACGCGCGCACCATCGGCCCTCTCCCAAGACTCGCCACCATCTCGACTGCACATATAACACACAGCCTGATGTAACCCACGCTGATCGCGGATGCCTATACCCTCATAAAAATCCACCACAAGATGAATAACGCCATCAGCATCGATAGCCATACCCGTTTGAAACGCACCGTAACCAGTATAATCCTCACGGCGTTTAATCAACTTCCCGCGTTCTCGCCAGGCTTCACCCTTATCTTTAGAATAAAAATCCACACCATCCCAGCGATTGGGCGACCGCACCGTTAAAAAAAGCGCATCATCCAAACCGCACACAACAACCGGATAAGTCCCCGAACCAGCCGGCTCACCCTCCGTCCATTCACTCGCATCATTGGGCCGCACCGACCGCCGATATGTCACTGGCGAATTATGACCGCTCATAATAGCCTGCAAATAGCCCTCGTGGTCAATGGTCATAACCGGACGCGCGTGATTATCGCGCCCCTGATTAAGCGTGAACGGTCCCAAACATTCCCCAGTATCGCGATCAAAAGTGCAAACCCTGTTAAAATAGCCCTCACCTGTCACATCCTGCCAGACCACATGCGTTCTGCCATCGTGCGTAACAACCTTATTCCCCGCGCCAGAAGTTGCGCGTTCACTGCCAACTTGAGAGATTAATCTGGACATATCGAACTCCCTTGAGTGTATCATATCCTGAACCGCTCAAAAACCGATCACGGATTAATCGGATGACGCGGAAATACGCGGATTAGAAACCAAAGCTACTGATCACATGCTAAACCGCTCAAAAATCAGATATTGATACGAATGTTCTTCCCCCGCCTCATACAAACACCCAACATCTCCATCGGGTAACAGAGCCAGACAGGAATACGCTGCCGGACCCTCGTGCAACAACTTTTCCCGGGACCACGTCTGCCCACCATCCTCGCTCAACCGCACAGTCATATTCTCGCGCTCCCCTCGTCCCTTCCCCGGATAAAACCGATCTCCAGCTTCGGGACTTTCTATCGGCGTGAGCGACACGGGATTTGAAAAAAACAATCGGTCGCCTTCGCCTATCAAACTCGCCTGACATTTTGGACACGGCAAATTCGCATCGTGTACAACCTCCGACCAACTGTGTCCACCATCCCCACTCACCGAAATCCCCCGCAACCCTTCGCTATACGTCTGCATCCGAATATTCATCTTCAACGACCCATCTGATAATTCCACAACCTGGCATTCATTCGCACCCGGCGCGATCAACGCGCTCAATTGCCATGTCTCACCATGGTCATCGCTATAAATCGTATGCGAACCATTGCCATAAGTCTCATCCTCCCGATGATCGCACGGAATCACCAGCCGCCCCCTGTGCTCCCCCCATTGCAATTGAATACCAACACCCGGACCCGTCGCATACCAATTCCACGAAGGCTTCTTCACAACCGCAGTAATCTCCGTGGGATCGGCCCACGTCTTCCCATCATCCCCACTATGCGTAATGAACACATCGTCATTCTCCCGACAAAACGGCAACCAGATCACACCCGTATCACCATCCACCGCAGGACACGGATTGCCAATCGTCACCTCTCCAGGCTCCCCGTAAATCAACAACTGTTCAGACCACGTCTCCCCGCCGTCCTCCGACCGCTTCACCAGCAAATCGAGATCCCCGTGATCCCCCCGCCCGGTGCGCCGCCCCTCGCAAAACGCCAGCAAAGTCCCCGCCTGTGTCACCAGCAATGCGGGAATGCGATACGTGTGATACCCATCTTGTCCACTGGTATATACATGTGTCTTCATTTTTCCTCCCTTATATTATGACCTCTCCACAGGAACCAAACGCAGCGCATTCTCGCAATAAATCTTTCGCCTGACATCCTGTGGCAAATCCAGCCTCTCCAAATGCACCTGCAGCGCATTCCCCGGAGCATCGCGCCCAAAAAGTAAACGATCCTGATATTCGATCAAAAAGCCCTGCCCCTCATCCGCCATCCGCTGTAACGCATTCAAACCAGAACCCGCCGACAAATCCGCCCACAGATTCGCATATTGTGCAAACAGATCAAACAAACGCCCCCCCGGCACAATCGGGCCCGAAGGATATACATCCGGATCCGTCGCCTCATCCCCACTCACATGCCGCCAGAAACCAGGCGCGTGACCGACAAATATCGTATCGGGACACGCCTGCAACGCCTGCTCCAACGCGCCAATCTCCCCCCCATACCAGTGCTCCTGATACACCCCATTCAAAAACGGCGTATCAATATGCAAAACCACTGGCGCACCCAACTCACCTGCCTTGCGAAACAACAAAATCGCACGCGGATCGTTCAACAACATGCGATAGCTCCACTCCCCACACACCCGAACGCCATGCGAATAACACGCAGCCTCAAAAAGCCCTGCTGCATCGCCCTCCGAAGGACAGGGACAATATCCCGCCACAAACCGATCCGGATACTTCTCACACGCCCGCGAAAGATCACTCAACGTCGTACCCGCATGTGTGCCATCGGGCCGTGCATTGACCGGATTAAATACCCGGTGGCTACTCGCGACATGCTCACCCGGCGGCAAATACCACGTCAGCAACCACGCCACATCATACCCGAACTGATCCATCTCATTCAACACACCCTCGGCATTCAAACCGTGATAATAAACGTGATTGTGTGCATCAATAATCATTGTTAAACCTCTATTTCGTGATTTTTCTTGACGAAGATTCAATCCGAAAATAATATTAAGCACTGCACGATTCAAGAACGAAAATCCCAATCACGGTCAAATGTCCAACTCTCAATTAGATCTCTCGACAAAAATCGCCAAAAGGCTCACCCTTAAAAACCCCGTCATCATGGCATCGGGCACTTTTGGACACGGCGCCGAATACGCGTCCCTCTTTGACCTGAGCAAAATCGGTGGCATCGTCACAAAAACCATCACCTATCACCCCCGGGCGGGCAACCCACCGCAGCGCACTGCCGAAACGCCATCCGGCATGCTCAACGCCATTGGACTGACCAACCCGGGCATCGACGCATTCATCGCCGAAAAAGTCCCACCCCTTGCCGCACTCAACACCGGACGCATCGTCAGCATAGCGGGAACATCGGACCGGGAATTTGCCGACATGGCCGCCCGGTTCAACGACCTCGAAGGCATAGACGCCCTCGAACTCAACATCTCATCGCCCAACATGAAAGACGGCGGCATGCTCTTTGGCTGTTCCGAACGCGCCGCCCACAACGTAACCCGAGCCGTCAAAGCCGTATCGCAATTGCCCATCATCGTCAAACTCACCCCAAACGTAACCGACATCGCCGCCATAGCCGGCGCAGTCGAAGAAGGCGGAGCAGACGGCATCGCCCTCATCAACACTCTGTTGGGCATGGCAATCGACATAGACACGCGCCGTCCCATCCTGGGAAACATCACAGGCGGTTTATCTGGACCCGCGATCAAACCCGTCGCCCTCGCCCTCCTCTGGAAAGTCGTCGAACGGGTCTCTGTCCCGGTCATCGGCATGGGCGGCATAGCCACAGCGCGCGACGCCATTGAATTTCTCATCATTGGCGCATCCGCCATACAGGTTGGAACCACAACCTTTGTTCGCCCTCTTGCAGCCCTGGAGATACTCGATGGCATTGCAGACTATTGCAAAACACACGAAATCGACCGCATATCCGACCTCGTCGGCAGCATGCAACCACCTGCGGCGCATTAAAATTTCCCACTTACTCTGCATCCTCCTCTGCGTCTCCATCATGGGATGTGCCTCGCACCCCCGCTATCGCGCCAAACCCATCACAGACAAACCAAAAACTTCCAAACCCTCCAGGACCGTATCCCCATCTCCAAAATACCGATCATCTCAAATAGGCTACACATCTTACTACGCGCACAAATTCCACGGACGACCAACAGCCAGCGGTGAAATCTACGACATGAACGGCTTATCCGCCGCACACCGCGAACTGCCCCTCGGCACAATCATCCGCGTCACACATCTAAGCAACGGCAAATCCGTCGTCGTCAAAGTAAATGACCGCGGGCCTTTCGTTGACGGACGCATCCTCGACCTCTCCCTCGGCGCAGCCAAAAAGCTCGACATGGTCAATGAAGGCGTTGCCCGAGTCAAAATCGAAATTGTCAAATAGGATAATATGATGAAATGGAAAGAATGGCAAACTGTAGCAGACGATGAAACTCTGTGGATAGATAATAAAGAAAAAGGGCTACTCAAAGCCGAATATCTGACCGCTTACGTCTTGCGCCTCTGGTTTGAAGAAGACCTCGATGTTTCAATTTATGATCTGGATTTTTATCCCCTCTTTGTTGAAGAAAATCCAGGAGGCGTTTTTGAGTTGCTACGCAATAAAGAGCGATTTCATCAGGTAATTGGCAACTATGCCTTGATTTGGCCCAATCCCGAAACAGGTGAATATGACGAACAAGCCATTGATCTTGCTCCCGAATGTGTGCGTTTTTTTTGTGAACGTTTTGGCAAAATTGTAAAAGGCCTCCAGGAAGAGCAGGTCGCCTGATACGAAGATCGATATTTTAACAAGTCCATTCCCGTGCTCATTCTGCACTACCCCGCCCAATGCGGCGGCTGATATGGAGAACATTATAGCTAAACCCCATATCTAAAAAACCGCGAACAAGCGCGGCATAACCCAGCATAAACACAATCTGATCGCGCGACCACAGGCCAATACCCTCAAACCGCTCCGCCAGAAGAAAAACCGCTGTAACACCCGCCAGATTGAGAATAATATCGGAAACAATATTAATGAGAAAAAACCGAAAATCCCGCGTCATCCACGTGATTACTCCCAACGCTAAAGCAGTTGGGCTTCTTGGCGGTCAAGCCACCTGACTTTGTAATCCCAAAGTCAATATGTTTAGCGCAGCATTGTGGTCTCTGTCAGTGGTATAGCCACACTTTTTGCAATGATGCACACGATCAGAGAGGGCTTTCTTCTGTCTATGTCCACAAGAAGAGCAATCTTGTGAGGTGTATTCAGGATCAACAGGCTTGAATCCAATACCAGCTTCTTCCGCTTTGTATTCGAGACAATGCCGAAACAGGAACCACGCTGCGTCTGAGATGCTTTTTGACAAGCGACGATTCTTTTGCATCTTTTTCGCGTCTAACTTTTCTGTTGCAACAAAGCCATACTTATTGACGACTTTTCGAGCTTCTTGGTGGACAAAATTATGTCGTCTATTACGGATACGCTCATGCACTCTGGCAACAGTCTTACGTGCTTTCTCTCGTTTTTTTGGCGACGCTTTTTTTACTTTGTCCCACTTGCGCTGTGCTTTTGCAAGTGCCTTTTCCTCTTTACGAAAAAAGCGAGGATTAGCGATCTTTTCTCTATCAGAAAACATAGCAAAATTATCAAGTCCCACGTCAATGCCAACGGCGGGGCCAGCGTCTGTTTTTTCAGGCGCAGTGCCTATATCACAAGAGATAGTAACAAACCACTTGCCCGTCGCTGTGCGTCTGAGCGTGCAAGACTTAGGCATACCCTCAAGGGGTCTGTGCTGCACAATCCGAATACAGCCTATTTTGCCCAATCGCAAGCCCTTATCGTCCAATCGGCAACCATTGGAAAACTGAGGATAGGTGATAGAATCATAGCGATTCTGACCTTTGTATCTGGGAAAGCCAGCTTTCTCACCCGTCTTTGCCCGCTCTTTGACACGACGAAAGAACGCCTTGAATGCAAGATCAACCCGTACCGCGACCTGTTGCAACACCTGACTATACACTTGCGTAAATTCAGGTCGTTGTTTCTTCATCAATGGCATGGTTTTTATCTGGTCATAGCAGGACAAAGACTGATGCTTTTGCTGCCATGCTTGTACTCTCACACAAAGAAGCTGGTTATACAGCAAGCGACATTCTTCGCTATGCGCCGTCAGGATTTTCTCCTGTTTTTTCGTCGGGCGCAATCTGTATTTTACGGACTTAAACATAATAAAAATATACATTTATGAGTGTGTTTTGTCAACCCATTTTTCGTGGAACTATCGGACGAATCACAATGACTCACCGCCCACAATCCCTTGATGATTGTGCCCCAACGCTAAAGCACTACCCCATAAGCATGTCCCTGCGAAAGCAGGGATTCGTAGAGCCACTTGCAAAACAACGCTCGCTAACTCGCGTCTGCTTCCCATCGCTAAAGCCGATGGGTTTTACGGGCTATCTGATAAAATCCAGATAGGCCTGCACCCGCCAGCGGGAGATAAGTATTGTCAATATTTTCACAATGTTTAAACCTCCTGGATCGCGGTTACACCATGCCTGCCCCTGTATGATTTAAGCAGGGGCCGCGATGACGGGCGAGGCATGCCTCGCCCCTACAGTTGTTCCCACTCCTCACTTCACACTTCACACTTCACACTTCTACACTTCCCCAAAAATCCGATCCACTGTATCCACCGCCTGCACAACACAATCGGGAATCGCCGACCCGCGATACGCACTCCCCGTCAAAAACAACCCATCCACCTGCGCGGCGAGACGATCCATTTCAGCCACGCGATCCAGATGCCCCACATCGAACTGGGGGCGCCCTCTTCTCCAGCGAAAAACGCGCGCAAACAGAGGATCAGCCGTCAACCCCATCAAATCTTCCAACTCCTCGCGCGACAGTGCAATCAGCGCCTCATCATCCAGATCCACCAGATCTTCCTGCCCTGTTCCCCCCACAAAAGTACGCACCAGAACCCCATCGTCTGGCGCGCGAAAATTCAGCTTTGTCGAAACATAGGTACACGCCGTAATCCGCCGCCCCTCGTGTTTCGGCGACAAAAATCCAAACCCCTCAAAATCGTGTTGACCCTCAACATCTCTCTTCCGATACGCCAGCGAAACCGTCGCCGTTGAAACATAGCGAATATCGCGCAACAAAAGACTCAAATCAGGCGCAAAATCCGCCACCAGATCAGCACTCACATAAGCCGGCGTCGCCATCACCACGGCATCTGTCCCGATCACCTCATCGCCAGCGACAACCTCAAATCCACCATCCACCTTTCGCACAGCCCCAACAGCAACCCCCAGACGCAAATCCCCATTTAGGCGCGCGACCAGAGCATCGACCAACTCACCCATCCCGCCAATTGGCGTTTGAAACATCGCAGCCCCCGTAGAAGCGCGCGTCTTCCTCATCGCCCGCACCCCCTTAATCAAACTCCCATAACGCTGCTCCATCGCCACATACATCGGAAACGCACACCGCATACTCAAACGCTCTGCATCTGCACTGTGGATACCAGCCAGCATTGCCCCGCCAATACTCACAGCCTCCCTGCCCAAACGCCGCCGAATAAAACTCGCCAGACTCTCATCGCCCTCGTCTCTCCGCCGCGGAACAAACACCTCCAGCCCCATCCTCACCTTTCCGAAAAACGAATACAAAGGTGACGTCACCAGAGACCAAAATCTCGCGGGCACCAGAGAAAAATCCTCCGGAAAAGCCACCAGTTCCCCATCCCGCACCAGAAATGTCCGCTGCCGATCATTATTCGTCGAAATCAACCGATCCGCCAACCCCAGATCCTTACACAACTGAATACCCGCGGGCTTTTGCGTCAGCAGCAAATCCGGACCGCCCTCAATCAAAAAACCATCCACCGACTCCGTCGCGATCATTCCCCCCCACCGGTCACTGCGCTCCAGCAAGGAATACTGGACATCCCGCCCCTGTTCTCGTGCTCTTTTTTCCAAATAAAAAGCGGTCGCAAGACCCGCTATGCCACCGCCAATAATAGTTATATGCATATCGCTATCACCCCTCAAATCACCTCTTCCACCGCATCTGCAACCGCCTCGATAAACACGGAATCGCTATTCATCATCTCCGTGCGTTCGAGGCGAATCCCGCGTTGTTGTGCAATCTCCTGGCAACCGATATCAATATCGTAAAGCACCTCGACGTGATCGCACACAAAACCAATAGGCGCAACCAGAACATCGCGGTAATTCCCATCGGCCAGTGCCGGAATCACATCTTCAATCTGCGGACCCAACCATGGCTCGCCCGTATGTGCGGCACTCTGATATGAAAACATCCAATCCACCGGACCCAATCGATCCACAATCGCCTGTGCATTGCGCTTTAATTCATCGTCATAGGGATCGCCCATCTTCAGCAACCGGGCCGGCAAACTATGCGCCGAAAAAACCACCTTTGCCTTCCGCCTCGCATCCTCCGGAAACCTCTCCAACCCCGCCCGTACCTTTGCCGCCTGCGCCTCAATCAACCGGGGCTGATCCCACCACGAATTGACATAGACAAAATCAATAGCACTCCCCACCTCTTTTTGCGCATCCTCAACCTTCTGCTGATAAAGTCCAATACTCATCCGCGAATAATGCGGCGCCATCACAATGCCCACAGCCTTTTCAACACCATCCCCTTGCATCTTCGCCACCGCCTCAACAATCCGCGGCTTCCAGTGACGCATCCCCGTATATGCCTTCACATCCCGCCCGCGCTTCTTCAACACCGCCTCAACATGCCCTGCCTGCTCAAACGTGCGTTCATTCAGCGGCGACCTGCCACCGATCTGCGCGTAGCGACTGCGAAACTCCGCAACAAATTCTGGCGACATCGGCCTACCACCCCGAATATCGCTCAAATAAGCCGCCATATCATCCAGCGAATCGGGGCTGCCATAAGCCATCAAAAGCACACCGATTGTCTTCTCATCGCGCCGTATATTCATGCACAAAATCAACCAATCTCCGCACATTCTCCACAGGTGTGCGCTGTAAAATCCCATGACCCAGATTAAAAATATGCCCCGGCTTTCCCCTCACCGAATCCAATATCCGCCTCGTCTGCCGCTCAATCTCCTCAAAAGGCGCGAACAACACAACGGGATCCAGATTGCCCTGCACACCCACATCATCGCCCAAACGGCGCCACGCCACATCTATATCAATGCGCCAATCAACGCCAATAACATCGCCCCCCGCCTCCTTCAACAACTCGAGAATACCCGCCGTACCCGTACCAAAGTGAATAAGCGGCACATCCATCTCTTCTTTCGCAATCGCAATCGCCTTTTGCGAATGCGGCAACACGTACTCGCGATAATCTGCCGAACTCAACGCACCGACCCAGCTATCAAACACCTGCAACACCCGGGCACCCGCCCTGACCTGGGCGATGAGATAATCGCCAATCGCCGTCGCCATCATATCCATCAAACGATGCCATTGCGCTGGCTCGCCGTACATCAACCCCTTGGCAATCTCGTAATTGCGCGACGAACCGCCCTCCACCGCATAACAAACCAGCGTAAAAGGCGCACCTGCAAAACCGATCAGCGGAACGCGACCATCGAGTTCTGCAACAGCCATCCGAATGGCATCACCCGCATAAGGCATCGCCTCTTCGGCGGGTCTCATGGTCAACGCATCGATATCTGCCACCGTGCGAATCGGATTGTGAATAACCGGACCCTCGCCCGTTACATAGTCCAGATCCAAACCCATCGACTCCAGAATCGGCAGCAAATCCTGAAAAATAATCGCAGCATCCACATCATAAGCATTCACAGGTTGCATCGTAATCGCCGTAGAGATCTCGGGCGTCTTCACCATATCGAGAAAACGGTAGCGATCGCGATACGTCCAGTACTCCTTCATATACCGCCCGGCCTGACGCATAAACCAGACAGGCGTCGCATCCACACACTCGCGGCGACACGCCTTTAAAAAACGATCTGAACCATCACCCATCGTCCATTCCCTCCAGCACCCGCATCAAATCTTCCAGCGATACAATTTCTTCGCCAGTTCTGAGAGCCTCTGGCGCGGCATCTTCCCCAGAAGTACCAAACACAAACCACTCAAACTCGCGCAAAAACTTCAGACAATGCCACTCACCTGTGCGCGCGTAATCTTCGCTACACAACTCCCGCGGAATCGGGCACCCGTCGTATAAACCTCGGGGACATGGTCTGCGTTTTTTACCCATCCCTGTACCTCACAAAATTTTAAGATGTTGATCCAATTCATAACCCGTCACCTGCGCCCTATAATTGGCCCACTCGATCTTCTTATTCGCAATAAACTTCTCAAAAATATGATCGCCCAGGGCATTGCGAAGCAAATCGCTACGCTCGGCCAGATCAATAGCCTGCGACAGATCCAGAGGCAAAGTCTTAATACCCGCACGCTCCCGTTCCACACGGGACATCTCAGCCACATTTTTTTCCATAGGCGGCGGCACCTCATACTGTTTTTCAACGCCCTCCAATCCCGCAGATAGCATAATAGCGAATGCCAGATAGGGATTGCAAGCCGGATCGGGCGACCGGTATTCGATGCGCGTCGTACTCTCCTTATCCAGAGAATAGGCCGGCACGCGCACCAGATCCGATCGATTGACCACCGACCACGTCGTGTACAAAGGCGCCTCGTAACCCGGCACCAACCGCTTATACGAATTGACCCACTGATTCGTCACCAGCGTAATCTCACAGGCATGTTTGAGCAAACCCGCGATAAAATACCGCGCCGTATCCGACAGATGGTATTCATCTTCAGCATCGTAAAACGCATTATTCTCCCCCTTAAACAGCGACATATTCGTATGCATACCATTGCCATTGACACCAAAAAGGGGCTTGGGCATAAACGTCGCCCAAACGCCGTGTTTCACGGCAATCTCCTTCACCACCAAACGATAAGTCATCGCATTATCCGCCATCGTCAGCGCATCGGTATAAAGCAAATCGATCTCGTGCTGGCTCGGCGCATCCTCGTGATGGCTGGACGCCACCTCAATCCCCATCTTCTCCAGCGTCAACACCGTATCCCGGCGCAAATCACTCGCCACATCCAGAGACGTCTGATCAAAATACCCCCCCTCATCCAAACCCGTGAGAGGAACCTCGGGTTTCTCAAAATAGAAAAACTCCATCTCTGGACTCACGTAAAACGCAAAACCCATATCGCCTGCGCGTCTCAAATTCTTTTTCAGCACCCAGCGCGGATCTCCCCGATATGGGTTCCCCCCCGGCTGGAGAATATCGCAAAACATACGCGCAACCGTACCGCCTTCTTGCGGGCGAAAAGGCAGCACCTGAAAAGTATTGGGATCGGGCATAGCGATCATATCGCTCTCGTCAATGCGTGCAAAACCCTCTACGGACGACCCATCAAAACCGATCCCCTCGGTCAAAGCACCATCGAGTTGCTCAACGGGAATTGCGACACTCTTTAGAAAACCCAAAATATCCGTAAACCAGAGCCTGATAAATTTGACCCCGTGTTCTGACGCGGCATTCAGCACGTATTCGCGGCTTCCTTCATTCATAGTTCTATCCCGTATTTTAACCTGTGAAACAACGCGGAAATAACAGTCAAACGTACGCTTATTACATTTCCAGCAGGTTTCATAAGTGTTTCGCCAATATTAAAAGCAATGGAATTTATGCATAGAAAATTGATTTGCTGATCAAAATATTCTTCACTATCTTCTCTGCGCCTATTCCTTACCATCCATTCCAAGAGGGAGGACCGTATGAAAACTCGAACATCATTCACGATTCCCATTGTCGGCCTGCTCCTGCTGGCCGGTGCCTTTTCCAATGCGCCTCCCGCCCTGGCAGATTGTCCACTCCCTCCCGGCGTGTCGCCTCCTGCGGCCCCGGCTGTGACGGCACAACAGGTGGAAGACGGCAGCGCTACCCTGCAGGAATTCGCGCTGGTGACGAGAGATCAATTCAAGCAGGGACAAGCGACTCCGGAAGAATCGTTTTACTTTGGATGTCTCATCAGGCAAGACGGGAGCTATTGGCATTCCGGTTCCACCTACATCGTGTCACTGCTGGCCGACGGCAGGATATTCGTTCACGCAAAGGATATGGCATTGTCGGGCAGGTTGCTCAACCCGGTGATCTATGGAACGATCCTTTCTGCGTTGGGAGTATCCTTAACCGATCTGGCCAACCTGGCTTCTCCCGATCCTGCTGTCGCCGCCCAGGCTTTTGGCGCCGTCTTTAACACATTGTTGCAAGAACCGGATGCCCCATTCGATGCGACCACCCCTATTCCGGGTCTAAGTCCGGGGATACCAGGTGCCTCCGGCTATGCCACCGTACATCTCTCGGGCAATTTCGGGGTCCCGATCATAATGCTCGTCGGGTTCGATCTCAATGAATCTCACGTGGTTGAGGAAGAAATCGATTACGGCGACCCGGCCGTTACCGCCGAGGACGTGGTAGATCGAGAAACTCTGAAGGCATTCGTCACGCAAGCAGGGGAATTCATGCTCGAACTCCAGAAGAGCGGCGACCTGGCCGCTTCCTCGAAACTCAGAATCGCCTTGCGGGATCCGAACGGACCCTATAGACACGGTAACGTGTACCTCTACGTCCTGGATCTTACCAGCAACATAGTCCTATTGCACGCCGCGTTTCCAAACCGATTCGAGCTTCGGCCTCTGGTAGGGATTGCCCGAGACGGCGTTACCGGAGAACTCATACTACCGCAGGTCATCGAAGCGGCGAAAAGTGATCCGGAAGGCGGCTTCGTGGAGTATTTCTACGACGATCCCACCGACGACACAGACAGGGCCGATATCCCCAAGGTGGGATACGCACGCCAGTTCACCGGTGAACTCAGTTTAAGCGGACGCATGGTCCCATACAACTTCATCATTGGGTCGGGTTTTTATGGGCGCGCACCCGATGTTATCCCGGACGGTCCCCTTACACAAGTGGAGGCCACGGTCTCAGGCGACGCCGTCGAAGGATTGACCGTCGCGTTTGCTCAATCCATCGCCGGCCAGCCTGCCGACTACGCCCATAACGCTGTCACAGATGCCAATGGCTATTTGTCCCTCACCATCTCCAACCCAGATGGCGTGAGTGGTTACTATACAGCCCGCGCCAGCAACGCCGATGGCGAAATCGTCGGCCAGTGGCACTCCATTCCCCTCAATCACAATCAGCGCCAGATATTAGAACTGACGCTGGGCGGCGGTATGAAGATCGTACGCGTCGAACCACTCGCCGCAGCCAAGCCAGTGGTCACAGCCGAGACAGAGACCGTATCCGAGACAGTACCGGAAGTTAGTGGTCTGGCACCCAACTTTCCCAACCCGTTCAACAGCGCCACCCTGATAACCTACCATCTATCCACCCCCGGCCCGGTGCAGTTGGTGATCTACAATGTGCTGGGTCAGCCCGTACGCACATTGGTGGATCAGTCCCAGGCCGCTGGCACCTACCAGATTCGGTGGGATGTCCTCGACCAGCGGGGCGTCTCGCTATCGACGGGGATCTATATCGCACGTTTGAGCTATCCCGGCGGGGTGCAGACGCAACGGCTGCTCTACCTCAAGTAGCACCGATTTCTCATAGCTAAAAAAAAGGCCCCTGACTGAAAATTCAGGGGCCTTTTTTTTACGCCGATATTCCGTTTGCGTGCTGTCAAGCGCAAAAAAGCAATGGAATTTATGCATAGAAAATTGATTTGCTGATCAAAATATTCTTCATTATCTTCTCTGCACTTATTCCTTACCACCCATTCCTTAAAGGGAGGACCATCGCGATGAAAACTCGAACATTACTCACGATTCCCATTGTCGGACTGCTCGTGCTGGCCGGCGTCTTTTCCAATGCGCCGCCCGCCCTGGCAGATTGTCCACCTCCTCCCGGCATGACGCCACCTGCGGGTCCGAGCGTGACGGCGCAACAGGTGGAAAACGGAAGCGCGAGCCTGCAGGCGTTCGCGCTGGCCGCGAAAGATCGATACATAGCCCTGCACGGTGAAGTCACGGATTTTGCAGAGATACTGTACATTCAATGTCTCACCAGGCAGGAGGGAACCCCCTGGCGTTCCGGTTCCACCTACCTTGTGTACGTTACACCCGACGGCAGGGTGTTCCAACACGCGAAGAGTATGTCACTGTCGGCCAGGCTACTTAACCCCGTGATTTACGGCGCGATCCTTCAGGCCTTGGGAATCAACCCGGCGGATCTGGCTGACCCTGCTGCGGCCCACGCCGCCTTCATTGCCGCCGCAGCCGGGAATGGCGGGTACTTCGACGTCCCCAGCATCCCGGACGCCTCCGGCTATGCCGTCATGTTTGCGCCCCATGTGATCTGGCTGGCCGGGTTCGATCTCGGTGAGGCTCACCTGGTTCCCATCGGTGATGAAGATATCGATTATGGCGACCCGTCCGTCACTGCCAGAGACGTGGTGGACCGGGAAAGCCTGAAGGCCTTCGTCACGGAAGCGATAAATCATATTATCTCATTGTCCGGGGACAATCTCGCGCTCTCGACAGTAAGGATCGCCTTTCGGGATGAGAACGGGCCCTGGAGACACGGTTCCGTGTACCTCTACATCCTGGAAACGACCAGCAACCTCGTCATGTTTCACGCCGCGTTCCCGGACAGATTCGAGCTTCAGCCTCTGGTGGGGATTGCCCGAGACGGCGTTACCGGAGAGCTCATTCTGCCGCAGGTCCTCGAAGCGGCGAGGAGTGACCCGGAAGGTGGCTTCGTGGAGTATTTCTACGACGACCCCGCTGACGACACCGACAGGGCCGACATCCCCAAGGTAGGCTACGCCCGCGAGTTCACCCTTACGGGCATAAATGAAAGACCCCAAACCTTCATCATTGGGTCGGGTTATTATGGGCGCGCACCCGACGTTGTCCCGGACGGTCCCCTTACACAAGTGGAGGCCACGGTCTCAGGCGACGCCGTCGAAGGATTGACCGTCGCGTTTGCTCAATCCATCGCCGGCCAACAGCCCGACTACGCCTATAGTGCTGTCACCGATGCCAATGGCTATTTGTCCCTCACCATCTCCAACGCAGATGGGGTGAATGGTTACTATACAGCCCGCGCCAGCAACGCCGATGGCGAAATCGTCGGTCAGTGGCACTCCATTCCCCTCAATCACAATCAGCGCCAGGTCCTGGAACTGCCCCTGGGCGGCGGTATGAAGATCGTAAGCGTCGGACCACTCGCCGCATCCAAGCCAATGGTCGTATCCGAGACAGAGACCGTATCCGAGACAGTACCGGAAGTTAGTGGTCTGGCACCCAACTTTCCCAACCCTTTCAACAGCGCCACCCTGATAACCTACCACCTGTCCAACCCCGGTCCGGTGCAGTTGGTGATCTACAATGTGCTGGGTCAGCCGGTACGCACGTTGGTGGATCAGTCTCAGGCCGCAGGCTCCTACCAGATTCGGTGGGATGTCCTCGACCAGCAAGGCGTCTCGCTATCGACGGGGATCTATATCGCACGTCTGAGCTATCCCGGCGGGGTGCAGACGCAACGGCTACTCTACCTCAAGTAGCACCGATTTCTCATAGCTAAAAAAATGCCCCTGAAAATTCAGGGGCTTTTTTTGTACGCCTCTTTTTTACAACACCCTACTGAACCCGCATCCATGTATCAACCCATGCCCCCTCATAAGATGCCGTCATCGTATTGCCTTCAAAAACCCACTGCTGCTCATCGTGTGCAATCTCAATTTTATCGCCCTCAACCGTAATTTTGCCCTTCACACTTTTGCCTTTGGGATAAATCGACATCGGTGCTTCGGCAGAAGAGCGATACCCCTGGCGAACCAGCACATGCCTGGCTCGCGTAATCGCCGATGTAGAAATTTCATACGTACTGGCAGCGTAATTAAATCGCCTGGGCGTACCGTCTTTTAAGTCTTCGAGAAGATTGAGCGTAATATGTGCTTTGCGAGAACTGATTGGCACCCAAAAAAGTGATCCTTTTATATGCGGGGCACGCAACACAGTCCCATCTTGCAACTGGCGAGTTTGCAAGACCCAGGTACCTGATAGTTGTGTTTGCATATCTGACAAACGATCACTACAGCCCTGCAGCGCGAACGCGGATAAAAGACATATCATCAGGCGTTTCATTTCGATCTCCCAGCAAGTTATCATCCGAAAAACGAACAACTACAGTATATTTTTCGATTTGCGCGCTGTCAAGCCAAAAAAGGGAAAAAAAAGAGCACCAAAAGGTGCTCTTAAAAAATCAGGTCACTTCCAGCAACGGCTCAAGCCGTGAGCGACGGCGCGGATGGCGCAACCTGCGAAGTGCTTTCTCCTTAATTTGCCGCACGCGCTCTCGGGTCAAATTGAACCGAACGCCGATCTCTTCGAGCGTAAGCGGCTCTTCACCGCCCAGACCAAAATACAGGCGCAAAACCTCGGTCTCGCGGTCATCCAGAGACGTGAGCACATCTTTTACCTGTTCGCGCACTGAATCCTCTACAACTTCCTCATCCGGTGCCTTTTGCGTCTTATCGGGCAACACATGCAACAAACTGTGGTCATCCTCCTCGCGGAAAGACGCATCCAGAGACCAGACATCGCGCGCGCGCATCAGCGTATCCTGAACCATCTCCACCGACACGCCGAGTTCTTTGGCCACAGTTTCGGGTTCTGGTTCGGTCTCACTCGACTGCCTCAACTCGCGCGACACCTTTGAAATATTGTGCAACAAATCAATGCGGTTAATAGGCAACCGCACAACCCGCGAATCCTGTGCCAGACTCTGGTGAATCGCCTGTCGGATCCACCATACCGCATAAGAAATAAACTTAAAGCCCCGCGTGCCATCAAAGCGCTCGGCAGCTGTCATCAGGCCCATATTGCCCGCGCTGATCAAATCCGCCAGAGGCACCCCGTGATTTTGATATTCGCGCGCCACACTCACCACAAAACGGAGATTGGCTGCAACCAGTTTATCTCTGGACCTCTGACAACCTTTGTGGATTTTCTTTGCCAGCTCAATCTCTTCTGCACTCGAAAGGGGTTCAGACGAGGCAATGTCTCGCAGATACAAATCCAGAGACTCACTATCTTGTATCATAATTCCAGGCAAGGGGAACCTCCTGTAAAAAATGGGGGAGCTACTATAAAACAGAATGGGGAGCCGACACCTTGCGAATTTGCGCCAGGTGTTTCGTCATAAACTGATACATACTCATCGATGTGTCGCAAGCCATCAAACCCGCTCGCACATCTGAATCTTTAAACAACAGAGCCAAATTGCTCAACACCGATAGATAAGGCACAGGAGCCGCATCGGGTACTGCAACCATGCATATCACGTGAACGGGTTCTGCATCTGGGGGAAAAGCAATACCCGTCTGAGAAATGCCCAACGCCACACCGGGCTGAGCAACGGAGCGGCATCGCGCATGGGGCAGTGCAACACCCCTGCCCAAAACAGTACTCATCTGATCTTCTCGATCCAAAATAGTTTGCAAAAACTTCAGACTATCGACCACCTTCCTGCGCCCATAGAGCCGATCGACCAATTCTTTGATCGCCCCCAGGCGATCTTGTGATTGCAACTCGGGTACAAGAAGCGAAACGTCAAAATGAAAAACATCGTCTTCCGGTAAAATTGTCGTTTGAGTCACCTGGCCCCCACACGCAACAAAATGCAGAATTTGCACCTTCAAACTATAAAACATTTCCTATAAAGGGAAAACAACGCATTAACATCAATAAAAACAAAATGTTAATCCCAAATATCAAAAATCCGCGATAAACGCACTCCAAATATTATAGCAATATCCGTGCCAAAAAATTGCCTATATACATAACTTATTGTTTATATTGAACAAAAATCAGAAAACCCGATCTCCATATTCTTTTTTTTTCATTTAGCCTGCAAAAATTGCACCCTATTTTATAACCAAAATGCAAAAATTGCGTTTTTAAAAATTAGCGCAGATTATACGCCTTAATTTTGTATTGCAACGCGCGCACACTGATCCCCAACAGAGCCGCGGCCTCTTTGCGATTTGCCGTCACATGTGCAAGTGTTTTTTCGATCAACGCGCGTTCCACGTCTGCAAGCGAAGAACCGAGTTCAACCGTTATGGTATCTGTCGCATTCTGGGCATCGCGTATTCGAGAAGGCAAATGATCGACATCCACCTTTTGATCTGCGCAGGTTACCACAATGCGCTCAACCGTATTTTTTAACTCGCGCACATTGCCGGGCCAGAAATAAGCCAGAACCCTGTCCATCGCATCCGGAGTCAACTCCTTGCGCGCTTTGTGGTGCAACGCACACAGATTGTCAAAAAACACATCGATCAAAAGCGGAATATCTTCGACGCGCTCGCGAAGCGGTGGCAGGCGAATGGGCACCACATTGATGCGATAATACAAATCTTCTCTAAACCGTCCTTCTGCCACTTCTCGCTCGAGATCGCGATTCGTGACAAAAATAGTTCGCACATCTGCGACCACCGCTTTGGTACTCCCCACCGGGCGATAGGCTTTTTCTTCTAATACGCGGAGCAAATCGACTTGATTGGGCAATGGGATCTCACCCACCTCATCAAAAAAAAGCGTCCCGCCTTCAGCCGCGGCAAAAAAACCCGCCTTATCCGCTGTCGCGCCCGTAAACGCGCCTTTGACATAACCGAACAACTCGCTACCAAATAACGCCTCGGCAAACGCCCCACAATTCATCGCCACCAGAGGCGCATTCCGCCGCGCACTCGCCTGATGAATTGCACGCGCCACGAGTTCTTTCCCCGTCCCCGTTTCCCCGGTAATCAAAACCGGCACATCGGTCATTGCCGCCTGCGCTAAGGTATCACAGACCTGTTCCATCGCAGCACTTCGATGCACAATCTCTCCATTTTCGCCATTGGAATCCAGCCGCGCCCGCAATACGCGATTCTCCGCGACCAGTGCCTGGTGATCCAGCAAACGCTCCAAAGACAGGCGCAACCGCTTCAAATCTACGGGCTTGGTCAAATAATCATAAGCCCCTCGCCGCATGGCTTCAACAGCCGTCTCCACTTCTCCATAAGCCGTAATCACAATAACGCCAATTTCGCGATTTGCACCGCGCACCCACTTCAAAAGTGATAGACCATCCTGCCCCGGCATCTTGAGATCAAAAATTGCGGCATCGTACTCATGGGCTTCCATAAGCGCTTTTGCCTGATTCCCATCATAAGCCACATCAACCCGATAACCGTCTTTGGTCATCGCCTCCCGCAGACCCTCGCAGATATAGTACTCATCATCTGCAATTAAAATCCGAATCTCACTCGCGTCCATAAGTTACCTCTCAGGCACGGGCAAATACACCCGGAAAGTCGTTCCCAGTTCGGGGCGGCTCTCGACATCGATATGCCCTCCGTGCTGATAAATGATGCGCTGGGCAATAGACAGCCCCAACCCGGTACCCTCATCCTTCGTCGTATAATAAAACTCGAAAATGCGATCCACCTCTTCTTCCGGAATCCCGCAACCCGTATCTGTAAGCATCAAACACACCTGCCCCGACTCGGTTTGTGTTTGGGCAACCAAATCCCCACCAGCGGCCATAGACTGAAAAGCATTCACCACAATATTGAGCACAGCTTGACCGAGTTGGTCTTCATCTCCATTAATCGCGGGCAGACCGTCGGAAAGCTCCAGACGCAACACAATGCCGCGCTCGCGTGCTTCGGGCGAAACCAGCTCAAAAACGCGGCGAACCACATCGTTGAGAGACACCTGCCGCAAATGAAGTTTGGGCGTACGCGAAAAACGCAAAAAATTATACACGAGGCGGTCGAGACGTTTCATCTCTGTCTGCGCGATATTGAGCCGTCCCACAAGGCGTTCTTTTAACGCACTTGACAACGCGCTGAGATCCTCCTCCAACAACTGCAACTGAATATCAATCGCCCCCAGAGGATTGCGCACTTCATGGGCAACAGAAGCGGCCAAACGCCCCAATGCCGTCATCTTTTCAACCTGAAAGATCTCCCACTCCATCCGCTTTATCTCAGACACATCGCGCACTGCCAGCACCAGACCGCCCTGCGTATTCAAAAACGACGTACTCACGCGCAAATGTTGCAATCCACCATCGGCATTGTGGTGTACCAGATCCGTATCTGACACCAGCACCTTGTTTTTCATACCCTCGTTCAAAATCCGCAACAACTCAGGGCGTTGGGCAAATAGCACCTCTGGCGAAGCGCCACAAACAGCCTGTTTGTCCCACCCCATCAACGCAATCAGATGTGCATTGGCCATCACGGCCCGATGTGTTTTGTCAAAAGCCACGATGCCCTCCCCCAGACCCTCCAGAATCGAAGCACTATAATCCGTAGCCATGTCCATGTGTGTCCTCTAAAGACGGAACGGGGTACAACTGCGTCAGCAGTTCATCTGCGTTCATCTGCGTTCATCTGCGTTCATCTGTGGATTAATCTTAATTTGGGGATTTATATCCAAAGCGCAAGCCCAAATATCTTGACACTTATACATTTGGCGTGATATTATTAACGGTTATAGGTTAACAACCCTCCTTTTATCTCAATGAAAAACACAAAACAAAACCTGCATCACATACTCACCACCCAGCGCGCAAGCCTGCTATCTGAATGGCAAAAGCGCGTACACCGCACATCTGTCTTGCAACTGCGCGAAGATTTTGACGGTCACACGCCCGACAATGTGCTCGAAGAGTTCTTTGATCTAATCGTCAAACAGATCACCACCAAACAGGATTATCACGTGCTCCGCCAGCGCATCTTTTCAGGCGAAATCAACGCTTTTACCCCCGATGCGGCTTGTCGATTGCTCATTGCCTTGAAGAAAACCGTTCTGAGACGCCTGAAAAATTTTACGCACAACGCCGAAGCCATATTTGACGAAATCTTGCTGCGCATATCGGCGTACTACCACGAAATGCGTTATCGAAACCTGGCGCAAAGACAATCTCAAAATCTGCGCCAGCGCAACATCGAAATCGCCCGCCTCCTCGCAGTGGAAAAACAGCGCGCCGCGCACCTGACCACCAACAATCGCATTGCACAAATGGCCCTATCAACCCTCGACCCATCTGAAATTTTCAGACGCATCGTACACGAAGTACAACAGAGTTTCAATTACCAGCACGTCTCACTTTATTTTGTCGAAACGCATTCCAACCAGATGATCATGAAAGCCAGAGCCGGTGTTTATGAAAAGCACTTCCCCGAGGGATATCGCCAAAATGTGGGCGAAGGCATCGTAGGCCATGTCGTCGCATCTGGCAATCCCATCATGGCCAATGACGTGGCCAATGATCTCAGGCGTATCATTGCTTTTCCACAAGAAAAAAACACGCGCTCAGAACTCTGTGTGCCAATCAAAACAGCAGACCGTGTATTGGGCGCACTCGATGTGCTCAGTCGAAAAAAAAATGGCTTTAACTGGACCGATGTACAATCGCTCATGGTCTTGACCGATCAACTGGCATGGGTCATCCACAACGCGCATCTCTTTCAGGAAACGCGAGAGCTCCAGGACGAACTCGTACAATCGGAACGCCTCGCTGTAATCGGCGAAATGTCTGCGCGCATAGCACACGAGATTCGCAATCCACTCGCGACAATTGGCGGCTTTGCGCGCGCGCTTCAGCGCGCCCCAACACCCGACCGCATCGACACGGCATCGCGCATCATATCTTGTGAAGTCACGCGCCTGGAAGAACTACTGACCGACATACTCAACTACACGCGACCGCGCAAGCTCGAACTCGAACCCATCAATCTCCCGGACCTCATCACCGACATTTATCATCAGGTTGGCGAGGGCCTCGAAGGCCGGGGCATCGCCTATCGACAAAACGCACCACCTGACCTGCCTGAAATACCCTTAGATCCCGCACAATTTAAACAAGTACTCATCAACATCTTCAAAAACGCATTTCAAGCAATGCCCAATGGCGGCAAATTGCACGTCCATATTCGAAAAAAAGAGGATCAGCCACATATCGAAATAGAAGTACGAGATACGGGACCGGGGATCCCCGCCGAAATTCAGGACGAAATTTTCAAGCCCTATTTCACCACCAAAACCACTGGTACAGGTCTCGGATTGGTCATCAGCAAACAAATCGTCGAACGCCACGGCGGAACCCTCTCATTCACGAGCCACAGCGACTCTGGCACCTCCCTTTTCATCCATCTCCCCGATCTCTCCCCAAGGAAATCATTATGAAAAACATCCTCATTGCCGACGACGACCAAAATCTGGCATTGCTCTACGAGCAAGAACTCACCGATGAAGGGTATCGCGTCGATGTGGTCCACGACGCGCAAACCGCGATTGAGCGCGTCAAAGAAAATCCGCCAGACCTCTTAATACTCGACATTCGAATGCCCGGCATGGACGGCATTGAAGCCCTCAACCACATTCTGGGGATAAACAACCAGTTACCCGTTATTCTCAACACCGCCTATAGCAATCACAAAGACAACTATCTCACCTGGTCGGCCAATGCGTATGTGGTCAAATCATCGGACCTGTCTAAACTCAAAACCGCCATAAGCAATGTGCTGACCGGTGAAAGGTCTTGACATGCCCGATGAACTGCAAAATACGCTAACCATGATCCTCGCCGGAGGCCAGGGATCGCGGCTTTATCCCCTCACGCGCAATCAGGCCAAACCCGCCGTGCCCTTCGGCGGCATGTACCGCATCATTGACTTTACCCTTTCCAACTGCCTCAACTCCAACTTGCGCCGGATATATGTTCTCACGCAATACATGTCAACATCTCTCGACCGGCATTTGCAACGCGGTTGGTCCATTTTTAATCCCGAACTCGACGAATTTATCTTTGAAGTCCCGCCTCAATTCCGCCTTGCCGGCAACTGGTATCGCGGCACAGCCGATGCCATTTTTCAAAATATCGACATCCTCGAACGCGAGCGTCCCGACCGCGTCCTCATCCTGGGCGGCGACCACGTGTACAAAATGGATTACAGCAAGATGCTCGCCTTTCACAACAACGCAAATGCCGACCTCACGGTAGCCTGCATTGAAGTACCCATCAAAAATGCCACCGAATTGGGCGTCATGGCAATCGACGATGAATCTCGCATTGTCGGCTTTGAGGAAAAACCCGACCACCCCAAACCCACACCACACAATCCCAATCTCGCCCTGGCCTCAATGGGCATCTACATCTTCAGCACAGAAGTTCTCGTGCGCCAGCTCTCCGAAGATGCCAAACGCGACACAGCCCACGACTTTGGGCAAAACATCATCCCCTCAATGGTCGATTCGGGGCGCGTCTTTGCCTACAACTTCAAGCACGGCAATCGCAATTCGACCGTGTACTGGCGCGACATCGGCCTCCTCGACGCGTATTGGGAAGCCAACATGGACCTCGTTTCTGAAACCCCCGAATTTGACCTGCACGACCCGAACTGGCCCATCCGCACACACGCACACCCGTATCCGCCTTCGCGCCTGCACATTCGACCGCAAAACAGTTCTCTTCTCGTCGTCGCCCAGGGATGTGTTATTGCCAATGCGCGGGTCGAGCGCTCAGTCATCTCTGCAGGGGTTCACATAGACTCCGGCGCACAAATTACCGATTCGGTGCTCATGGAAGGCGTCAAAGTCGGTGCCAATGCCCAACTCCACCGCGTCATAGCCGACGAAGGCGTCGTCATTCCGTCCGGTACACAAATCGGGATGAACCGCGAAGACGACCGCCGGCGTTTCACTGTAACAGATGGTGGCGTCATAGCCATTTCCCAAGGACTGCCCATTGAATAAACAAATCTCTATATGCGATACCCTCTCACGCGATCTGCTCAACGAAAAAAAAAGATTCGACACCTGGCCCACCGAACGCCTGTCGTACCTGCGAACCTATCTCGACACTGCCTGGGAAACGATTTATGCACACCACCAGAGCGGGGCATCGGGCAACGCTGTGGTGGCAGCACTCACACAGCGCGTCGATACACTCATCCAGGCACTGTATGCCGAAGCGATAGAAGAACACGGTGAGCCAACCGGATTTGCCGTAATCGCGCAAGGGGGATATGGCCGAGGTGCGCTCAATCCCCACTCGGATATCGACCTGTTATTTCTCTTTCAAAAAAAAGTCCACGAAGGCGACCCCATAACGCGCGCGATTCTCCACACCCTGTGGGATCTGCGATTTGACGTGGGATACGGCACACGCACCCTTTCCGATTGCATCACTGCAGCGCAAGACGATACCGATTCCATGACTGCAATGCTCGAAACCCGCCATCTCGCGGGCGATCCCTCCCTGAAGACCCAACTGCAAGACGCCCTTGCGCGGCGGTTTTTTGGTCGGCGCGCGCGCGGTTTTGTGGAAAAAAAATATCAGGAACGCATCCAGCGACACAGCAGATCCAAATTTTCGGTCCAACTCCTCGAACCCAATGTCAAAGAAAGCCCGGGGGGATTGCGAGATATTCACACAGCGGGCTGGTTTTTGATGGCGCGCCGCGGCCTTCGCGCGCCCGAGGGTTTGGTAGAAGGCCATGTGCTCACGCGCAGAAATTATCAGAACTATATTAAAGCCTTTGATTTCATGCTGCGCACGCGCAGCGAACTGCACTTTCACACGGGCAAACCCTTCGATGTACTCGAGCACGAATTGCAGCCCGCTATTGCCAAAAATCTGGGCTACAAAGACCGGGACAATGAACTGGGTGTGGAACACTTTATGCGAGACTACTACACCCATGCGCGTGCAATCAAACACCTCAGCGACCTGATATGTGAACGCCTCAAAGGCCAATCTTCCACCGGTCGGGCTGTGGGATTGCTCACGCGCCGTCAACTCGATGACGGCACCGTGCTACACCACACGCACATTGCCCTGCCCCAAAAGCGACGCCATTTTTTTGACAACACGCCCCATCGCCTCCTCTCCCTTTTCCTCAATTCACAGCGATTCGGCGTTCCCCTCAATGAAGCCGCCAAACAGGGAATAAAAGACCACATCCACCTCATTGACGACAGCTTCAGGTCTTCTGAGCGCGCCAGTCGCATTTTTCTCGACCTCTTCCGCGCACCCGTCGGCATTGGCACCACCCTTCGCACCATGCACGAACTCGACGTTTTGGGCACTTACGTACCCGAATTCGGCAGCCTGACCTGTTTGGTACAATACAATCGCTATCACATCTACACAGCAGACGAACACACCCTGGTCGCTGTGGAGCGCCTCGACCATCTCGCGCGATCTCCTTCTTTACCCCACGATTTGCAGCACCTCAGACGCGTGTACAATGAAATCCCGAGAAAAGAGCTGCTCTATCTCGCACTGATGATGCACGACGTGGGAAAATCTGTTCGCGACAAAGATCACAGCATTGTCGGCGCAGAAATGACACGGGACTTTCTCAAACGCCTTCAATTGCCCGATGACCAGATAGAAACCGTTGTTTTTCTCGTGCGCCACCACCTCTCAATGTCTGCCATTGCCCAGCGCCGCGACCTGTCAGATCAGCGCATGATCGTCGAATTTGCCAATACATTTTCACACCCCGATACTTTGCGCATGCTCTATGTCCTCACTTATGCCGACCTGTCTGCCGTCACACAAACTGCGTGGACCGCCTGGAAAGGTCACCTCTTGCGAGAACTCTACGAAAACACCTTTTATCTCCTCACCCAAAGCACCCTGCCCGACCGCGAGCAACCCGAACTACAAGACATTCAAAAAATCCTCGCTGCTCTGGAATCGCGCATCCCATATCAGACCCTTATCGAACACCTCAACAACATGCCCCCGCGCTATCCCGAGCAAAACAGCCCGGAAGAAATTGCACAGCACCTGCAACTCATCGACGCAATGGGATCCTCGCTGGTCGCCGTTAGCGTACAACCCGGCGAACTCTTTTTGGAAATCACCATCTGTACGCACGACCAATCCTTTCGCCTATCTGAAATTTGTGGTGTACTGGCAACCCACGACATCAACATCTTCAGCGCCCATGCTTATACGCGCAACGACGGCACAGTCATAGACATCTTCCAGGTCACTTCCGATATGGATGACGACGCTGCATTACGAGAAAAAATTCAACAAACCCTGACCGATGTCTTTCAAAAAAAAGAGCGCGTATCAGACCTGTTTGCCAGCTACAGTCAAAGGTGGTCCCTGAGGCGGAAGCCCACCGTTCCCATTTCTCCCAAAATCACATACGACAACAATGTTTCCATGCGCTCCACCGTCATCGATATCACGGCACAAGACGCAACAGGCCTCCTGTATCGCATCGCGCGCACCTTATCAGACCTTGGCCTCGACATCTACACCGCTCGCATTGGCACACAGGCAGATCGCGCTGTGGATGCCTTTTACGTGCGTAAAAATGGCGATAAAATCACAGATACCGCATTGCTCGAACACATCACCCGCGAACTCACGCACGCGATTGAAAATCCTTGACAAGCCACATTGTTTGTTTTAGGTTAACTTCAAAATGCATTCCCTCGCACTAATGCTCCGCATCCTGCCCCACAATCTTCCAAAACATTGTTCTCCGCAGGCTTCGCAGTAATCCTAATGATTTCGCATAGCGTCTGTTTTGCGCCCCACATGGCATGGTGTCGTCCGGGCATGTATTTCATCTCCCCTTCCAACCCATCAGGAACCCTCAAAAATGGCAATCACCGAAGAAAAATTGAACATGTTTGAGTTGCAAGAATGCAGCATACCCGAACTCAACAAACACGCACAAGCACTCAATATACAAGGCTATAGCAGCCTGCGAAGACAAGAGCTTATCTTCGCTATTCTCCAGAGCCAAACCGCCAAAAGTGGGCGTATCTTCGCACAGGGTGTTCTCGACATCCTCGAAGACGGATTTGGCTTCCTCAGATCACCAAAGTACAATTATTTGCCCGGTCCCGACGACATTTATGTGGGCCACTCGCAAATCAAACGCTTCAACCTGCGAACTGGAGACACCATATCGGGACATATTCGTCCACCGAGAGGCGACGAAAAATACTTCGCACTCATTCGCGTTGAAGCCGTCAATTTTGAAGATCCTGAAGTCGCAAAACAAAAAATCCTATTTGACAATCTCACACCACTACACCCGGACGAACGCATCGATCTCGAGTACGACTCCCAGGACATCTCTACTCGCATCATGAATCTCCTCACCCCAATAGGCAAAGGTCAACGCGGCATGATTGTCGCGCCCCCATTTACGGGCAAAACCATGCTCTTGCAAAAAATTGCCAATGCCATTACCCAAAACCATCCCGAAATCACGCTCATTGTCCTCCTCATTGACGAGCGCCCCGAAGAAGTCACAGACATGCTCCGTTCGGTCGAAGGCGAAGTCGTCAGCTCCACCTTTGACGAACCCCCACCCCGACATGTCCAGGTAGCCGACATGGTCATAGAAAAAGCCAAGCGATTGGTCGAACACCAGCAGGATGTCGTCATCTTGCTCGACAGCATCACCCGCTTAGCCCGAGCCTATAACACCGTAGCCCCCCACAGTGGGCGCGTTCTCACCGGGGGCCTCGACTCGACGGCCATGCAGTGGCCCAAGCGATTTTTTGGCGCAGCGCGCAATATCGAAGAAGGGGGTAGCCTGACCATCCTGGCAACGGCCCTCGTCGAAACCGGAAGCCGTATGGATGAAGTCATCTTCGAAGAATTTAAAGGCACGGGCAACATGGAACTCAAACTGGACCGTCGGCTCTCCAACCGCCGCATCTTTCCCGCCATTGACGTATCCATGTCCAGCACGCGCAAAGAAGAACTCCTGCTCAAAGAAAAAGAACTCAATCGCGTTTGGGTCTTGCGAAAACTACTCAACCAGATGCAACCTCTGGAAGCGATGGAATTCTTCACAGAACGCACCAAAGAAAACAAAACCAACGAAGACTTTCTCAATGCCATGAGCGAACCGGTCCACGCCTTCTAAGCTCTGCAACTTGATTATTTTTGGGCATTTTGGTATATTCTTTGGCCCGCGGAAGTCTCGCAACCTGTTTTACTTTTTCAACATACTGAAATTGAACAACTTGAGGATAATCTCATGAAACCCGATATTCATCCAGAATACCGCGACGTGATCTTTGAAGACGTCAGTGCCAACCCACCATTTCGGGTCAAAACGCGATCGACGCGCACCTCTGAAGAAACCATCGAATGGGAAGACGGCAACACCTATCCACTGATCAAAATGGAAATCAGTTCGGCTACCCATCCCTTCTTCACGGGCAAGATGATGCTCGTTGACACCGCCGGTATGGTCGAGCGCTATCGCCGCCGGTATGGTATTGAAAGCGACGAAGAAGAAAACGCAGAAGAAAAAACGGACAGTTAGCAACGCAATCCACATTCAAAAGGGTGAAACGGCCGCATGCCGCGACTGTTTCGCCCTTTTTGTATAGCTATCGGCTTTTAGCTTCCCGCCCTTCACACTTCTCACTTCACACTTCTAAAATGTTTGAACAACTCAAAACCATTGAAACCCGCTATTTCAAACTCGGCGAAGAAATGGCCAGGCCCGAAGTCGCCTCAAACCCCAACCGCCTTCGCAAACTCGGCAAAGAATACCGCGACCTCGAAGAAATCGTCACAACTTACCGAAACTACAACAACGTGCGCGAAGAACTGGGCGATATAAATGACATCATCAGCACTTCCGATGATGCCGAACTCGTCGATATGGCCCAAATGGAAAAAGAGGACCTCGATCAACGGGAATCGGACCTGTCCAACACGCTCAAAATGCTCTTAATCCCCAAAGACCCCAACGACGACAAAGACACCGTCGTCGAAATACGCGCAGGCGCGGGAGGAGAAGAAGCCGCCCTCTTTGCCGCCGACCTCCACCGCATGTATTCGCGCTATGCAGAACACACCGGGGGACGCTGTGAAATCCTCAGCTCAAACCCCACGGGAATTGGTGGATACAAAGAGATCATATTCTTAGCCGTTGGCAACGGCATCTACGGCAGATTAAAATACGAAAGCGGCGTACACCGGGTCCAGCGCATACCCGAAACCGAATCCAGCGGTCGCATCCACACCTCGACAGCTACCGTAGCCGTTCTTCCCGATGCAGAAGACGTCGATATAGACATCGACCTCAACGACCTCAAAATAGATGTCTTTCGCTCATCAGGTCCCGGAGGCCAAAGCGTCAACACCACCGACTCGGCCGTGCGCATCACCCACCTGCCATCGGGACTCGTCGTTACGTGTCAGGACGAAAAATCCCAGCACAAAAACAGAGCCAAAGCACTCAAAGTCTTGCGCTCGCGCCTGCTGGATCAGGCCATCCGCGAACAACAGGCCAAAACCGCCGCCGACCGCCGCTCACAAATTGGCAGCGGCGACCGAAGCGCGAAAATTCGCACCTACAATTTCCCACAGGGACGCGTAACCGACCACCGCATCAAACTCACCCTGCACAGACTCGAAGACATTCTGGACGGCAACATCGCAGAATTCATCGAAGCCCTTCGCCTCTCTGACCAAACGGAAAAACTCAAACAGCAAGAATAAATCTTCTAATCCCCACCCCCATGTCCTCCTCCATTCCCCACCTCCTGACCTGGGCCAGAGACATCCTCATCAAAGCGGGTGTACCCAGTCCACAGGCAGATGCCGAATGGACACTCGCCCATGTGCTCGAATGCGCGCGTTCAGAACTGCTTATGCGGGCGCACCAGCCGCTCACACCTGCACAAAACGCGACCTTTCGCAATTTGATACACCGCCGCGCCAATCGCATCCCCCTGCAACACCTTTTGGGCAACACCGAATTTTACGGCCTCCCATTTCACACCTCGCCCGATGCCCTGATCCCTCGGCCGGAAACAGAAACCCTTGTCGAAGTAGTCCTCAACCAATTAAACACCTGCACAAATCCCCGCATCCTCGACATTGGCACCGGATCGGGAATCATCGCCATCACCCTGGGCAAAACACTCACAGGATCGCATGTAATCGCCACAGACATATCGCGCAAAGCACTCCACCTCGCCCGCCAAAACGCCCATCTCAATGGCATTGCCGACCGCATTTCCTTTCTCCAAACCGACCTCCTCGCACCCTTTGCAACGCCAGAAAGCTTCAATGCCATCCTCTCCAACCCCCCCTATATTCCCAGCAACGCAATCGACGCGCTACAACCCGAAGTCCGCGACTTTGATCCTCGCCTCGCCCTGGACGGAGGCAGAGACGGCCTCGACTTCTATCGCAAAATCATACCCACAAGCGTCCCCTTGCTCGCGCGGGGCGGGCTATTGGGTTTGGAAATCGGCCACGACCAGGCTCGCGCCGTCGCCCAACTGCTCAACCGACAAATTGGCCTCACCCACATCACGACCCACACCGACCTGAGTGGATATCCCCGCGTTGTGCTTGCACGAGCAACCGCCAATTGCTAATCATTGACTTTTACGACCTTTTTTGTTAATTTCTCACGCCTTAAACCCATCGTTTTTTATACGTTTGTCTCACCCCTTGATAAACGCGCCATGTTAGACCAAATTTTCGCGCCTATCCAATATCAGATCGCACGCTTTGAAACCCGTCTCGAAGAAATTATGACGGCCTCTGATGTCGGAGGCATACAAGAAATGGCCTATCACGTTGTTAAAAACAGGGGCAGGCGTTTTCGACCTGCTCTTGCATTCTTAACAGCGCAGGCCGTGGGCGAGTGTTCAGACGCGGTAATCGATGCTGCTGTAGGCGTTGAAATTATACAAACGGCATCGCTCATTCACGATGACGTAATCGACAACGCAGAAACGCGCCGGGGAGACGACGTCCTGCATCTGCAATGGGGCAACCGCGCAGCCATTTTGATGGGCGATTTTCTCTTTGCCAAATCAATGCAAGTGCTCGTTGGCCTCAACTCTCTACCGGTCATGAACGCCACGACCCACGCGATTCAGCGCGTCGTTGAAGGAGAAATCCTCGAGGGCGAAGTATCTTCTGCAGGTGAAGCCGCGCTCTATTTCCGCATGATCAACCAAAAAACGGCATCTCTGCTCGCGCTGGCTTGCGAATTGGGTGCTATTTTGGGAAAAGGATCGCCCAACCAGATCGCTCGCATGGCGTCTTTCGGCAGCGAAATAGGCGTCGCCTTCCAGATTACCGACGACGTCCTCGACCTGATGGGCAGTGCAAATAACATGGGCAAGCCTACGGGAAATGACCTTCGAGAAAAAAAATTGACCTTGCCCTTAATTCGGGCACTGTCAAATTGCAAAAATGGCGAAGCTGCCCACATTCGCAACAAAGTACTCAATGGTGTAGAAAGCGACAGCGACTGGCGAGAAATCATTCGCTTTGTCCAGCGCTATCGGGGCGTAGAAGCCGCGCGAGAAGAAGCGCGTTCTTATGCCCAATCCGCCCTCAAAAACCTGAACGCACTACACACCTCCCGCGCGCGCGACGCGCTCGTATTGGCGGTTCAACACGTAGTTGAACGCGACCGATAAATCACACTATAAACGGAGTAACCCCCTGCGATGACCCGAGAATACTGGCGTTTGTTAATTATAGGTGCGACCATAGTGCTCGCACTTTTTTATCTCTATCCCACCTACCAATTTTACTACGCACCTCCAGAAAATTTAGACCAACGAGAGCGCGTAAAACAGCAAGCCATCAACCTCGGATTAGACTTACAAGGGGGCATCCACCTCGTTCTCGAAGTGGATCAAACCAATCTATCAGAAGATGAAAAAACAGACGTGGTTGCGCGCGCCCTCGAAATTATCCGCAATCGCATTGACCAATTTGGCGTCTCTGAACCCATTATTCACCGCGAAGGCGATTGGCGCCTCGTGGTCGAATTGCCGGGTGTGCAAGACATCGAACGCGCCAAGGGCCTGATCGGCAAAACCGCGCGCCTCGAATTCAAAATCCTCAAATCCGACGCCGACCGCGTTGGCATAATTGAAAAAATCGACCGACACCTTGCCGTACAAGCACCTGTTGACAGCGCGCAAGCCGCAGACCCGCTCCTCGGACAAACAGCCGAAGACACCCCCTCTCTCGCCCGCTATGTGCGCGCTTATGGGCCGGACCTCGTGGTCATGGAAGACAACATCCTGACCGTGCGGGAACTTCTGAGTCGCCCGGACATACAAAAGCTCCTGCCACCCGACGCGCAATTCCTGTGGAATTCCAAAGTCGAAGAAATGGGCGATGGTCAACTCTATCGCGCGCTCTATTATCTCAAAACGCGCATAGAAATGACGGGTGAAATCCTCTCTGATGCCTCTGTCACAACCGGGCAATCCTTTGAAAACGCCGGTCAACCCATTGTCAACTTTACCACCACCAGCCAGGGCGTGCGCCTCTTTGGACGGGTCACGGGCGCCAATGTGGGCGAACGCATGGCCATCATCCTCGACGATCAGGTCTATTCCGCGCCCACAATCCGCTCCAAAATCAGCCAGGGATCGGGCATTATCGAAGGCACTGGCACGGTTGATGAAGCCAAAGACCTCGCCATAGTCCTGCGCGCAGGTGCGCTACCCGCCGACGTCAACATCGTCGAAGACCGCACCGTGGGACCATCGCTTGGGCGCGACTCCATAGAACAGGGCAGAAATGCAGCCCTCATTGGCCTCGTCATCGTCATCATCTTCATGGTCATCTACTACGGTTTTTCGGGCCTTGTCGCAGACCTCGCGCTCGTACTCAACCTCGTCTTTGTCCTGGCCGTACTCGCGGCATTTCAAGGCACGCTCACCCTGCCCGGCATAGCGGGTATTATCCTGACCATAGGTATGGCAGTAGATGCCAACGTGCTGATCCTCGAACGCATCCGCGAGGAACTGCGCGCGGAAAAAACCCTGCGAGTAGCCATTGAAAATGGTTATGCGCGCGCCGTACAGACCATTGTAGATGCCAACGTAACCACCATCATCACAGCCATCGTGCTCTACCAATACGGCACCGGTCCCATCAAGGGATTTGCACTCACCCTGATGATCGGTATCATCTCCTCGATGTTCACCGCCATCTTTGTCACGCGCACCATTTACGACACCATTGTCTCGCGCCAGGTCAATCCCCGCCTCAGCATCGGCAGGCTGCGCGTATTTGGCGACACCAGCATCAACTTTCTCGGTGTTCGACGGGGCGCTTTCATCTTATCGGCTGTTCTCATCCTGTTCGGCCTGGGATCCACCATCACCAAAGGCGGTTATAACCTGGGCATCGACTTTGCCGGCGGCACATTGCTCGAACTGCACTTTGATCCCCCGGCCACTGTCGGCGACATCCGCCAATCTCTGGGCGACGTCCGCGTTGAGGACCAGAGCATGGACCTGCGCAACAGCGAAATCAAAGAATTCGGCTCGGTCAACGACATCCTCATTCGCGTTGAAGAAGAAGCCGAAGGCACAGCCATTGCAGATGCCATAAAAACCAGACTCAAATCCGATTTTGCCGGCAATATTCAAGACGAGACCGAGTGGTTGCGGCGGCAGGAAGCCGTCGGACCCAAAATTGGCGAAGAACTCAAAAACAATGCCGTATATGCCATCCTCGTCGCAATGATACTCATTATCATTTACGTGTGGTGGCGCTTCAGACAGATCGAATTTGGGATTGCAGCCGTCATCGCCCTATTCCACGACGTCATGATCACCCTCGGAATCTTTTCAGTTCTAAATTGGGAGATCTCCCTGGCCATTGTGGCGGCCTTGCTCACCATTGTGGGATACTCCCTCAACGATACAATCGTGGTCTATGACCGCATCCGCGAAGACATCAAATTGTATCGCCGAGATACATTTACCACCGTAATCAACCGCGCCATCAACGAGTGTCTCAACCGCACAGTACTCACCTCGGGCACCACTATGCTCGTCGTCCTCTCCCTCATCTTCCTGGGCGGAGAAGTAATCCGCGACTTTGCATTCGCCCTGCTCATCGGCGTCATCGTGGGAACCTACTCCTCGGCATTTGTCGCATCGCCCATCGTGGTCGAATGGCACAACCGCCGGGAGGCAAAAGCGAGACAGGGACGGAGTGCGGCGTAGGTTGAGCTGAATACAATAAAAAAAGCACCTGATCAGATGAGATTGATCGGGTGCTTTTTTATTCGCGTATATCCTTATTTATCCCCCATCCGCATACGCCCGTGTAATATCGATAATCAACGCGATATCATACCGCGCATCTTCCACGGGTGTGCGGCACGGCTCGCCATCTGTAATACACGCGTGAAAATGCCGAAGTTCTCGCACAAACGGACTCTCCCAATCAATCTCGGGACTGCGCGTACCGTGAGACCCATTGGCGTGGATCTCCAGCACATCGAGCGTTGACAAAATCCCCCGTGCAAAACCCGTGGGATACGACAGAATAACGCGCTTATCGTCCTTGTGGACCTCGAGCGTCTCCTTAAAATGCCACAAATCGGGCAAATCGATCCACGTAGCCACACACCGCGCCCCCGATGCATATTGCAAAATCGTCGTCATCGCCCGCCCGCCTTGCCACACCTCGGTACTCACCACGCGCGTCGGATTCCCCAGCATCAGACGCAAACCGTACAAATCGTGAATCATACTCCCCGACAGCGTAAAAAACGCCCGCGCGACATCATCCGACACATCGCCCACCGCCTGTTTCAAAGCCGCCTGCCGCGCTTTGTTTCTCTCAACTGCCGCTTCGGGTGGCAAATCGTCAAAATAGGTCAACTCAAACTGCTTCAAATGCAAATTATTATTCGGATGCAAATGATTCACCTGCACAAAACGCACATCGCCCGCAACCCCCACCTCCTCCCGTGCCAACTCATACGCCGGATCATAAACCTTCATATATCCCACCTGTCCCACTGTACCCGCTCGCTCTCTCGCAGCACATATCGCATCGACCTCCTCGAGCGAATAACACATCGGCTTCTCAATAAACACATGCTTGCCCGCCTCAAAAGCCGCCACCGCCAATTCCGTCTTCGGATCCGCATGGCACAAAATCACCGCATCCACATCCCGCGCCTGTAACAACTCCTGCGGATCCGTCGTAAAATTCGGCACGCCAAAAACCTCTGCCAGCCACCTCGCCAACCCCGGCGAAATATCGCACACCCACGTCACCTCATAAAGCGCGTGCAAAATCCCCAAATTCGGCATATGCTGCACCTGAGCAATCGCCCCGCAACCAATAACTCCCATCCTGATTTTTGCCATCACATCCTCCTGAGAAGCAAGTTAGAAGGAAGAAGTGAGAAGTGAGAAGGCCCCGCCCAACCCTTCTCACGTCTCACATTTTGCGTTTCACCTGCCTTTCCTACTTCACACTTCCTACTTCACACTTCCTACTTCACACTTCCTACTTCACACTTCCTACTTCACACTTCCTACTTCACACTTCCTACTTCACACTTCCTACTTCACACTTCTATATGTTTTCCACCACAGCCGCAACCCCGGCAACCACACCTGTCCGAATCGTCTCCAACGCCATACTCGGCTGCGACCTGCCCAGTTCTGTAACAAGCTCCGGCGTAGGCGGCACATGAATAAACCCCGCAGGCAAATCATCCTCAGCAACCAGATGCAACACAGAATACATAATATGATTGCACAAAAACGTACCCGCCGAATACGTCAACCGCGCCGGCACCCCGGCATCCGCCATCCGCTGAATCATAGCTCGGGTCGGCAACGTGGAAAAATAGGCATTCGGACCCCCTTCAACAATAGGATAATCAACCCCATCTATCACCTTCAAATTAATCCCAACGCGCTCGACATGCAGCGCAGACGCAGAACCGTGCAACCCCAAACACACCACCGCCACCGGCTCGTGCGCTGCAATCAGCGGAGCAACCCGATCAATATCCGCCCCGTGAACAACCGGTAACACAGCAGAAACAACCTCGCATCCCGCAATCGAAGACCCATTTAGAGACTCCGCCACAGTACCCGATGGATTGGACGACCACTCCGCCCAGGGTTCAAAACCCGTCAGTAAAATCTTCACGCGCCCTCCTCCGCTGTAATACAAGAAACCACACGCCCCCCCGTAATCTTGACACCCGCGCACTGGACAGCTTCGATGGTAACATCCCCCTTATCCCAGACAACAGTACCCGTCCCCATCGCTTCGATATGGGCCTCACCTCCCGGCACCGTCAGCGTCAGCGGCTCTGGCTCCACCCCATAAAAAGCCGCCACATAGCGGTCGGTCTGAGAACATGCAAAAAGCCATGCGGGCTGTCTGCCGCAGATCAGCGTAGCATTCTCAACCGAAATCTCGCCCGCACTGCTTTGACGGGCGACCGGCGACTCGAGCGCGGGCCAGCCCAGAACACCCTTGTGAGTCCAGCGCTTCTGCAGAACCCACGCCAGCAAATCGATCTCAATCCCGAGACGCTCCCCATCCCGGGTATATTCCACAGACCACGGCCGCGTCCTCCCCGCATCATAAGTCACAGGCGGCGCAGCATCATCCTTAAGAGCACCGCCAGCAACCACCCGCACAAAAGACTGCACATCGGGATAATCCGAACGCTCAACCATCTCCGCGAAAAAACCGCACCGGGGCTTACCCTGAAAAAAAGACCCGGGATGCCCCTGTTCCCAGAACGTCTTGGACGGACCGAGATAATTGTAGAGTTCGAGAAAAAGATGGGTATCGTATGCCACCAGACGCAGAGGCGCATTGCGCCCCAGATCCGTACGCGCCAGCGGACGAATCGCGGAAAGAACGGGACCAATCGCAACACCAACCGTAGCACCTTCCGGAACATCGAACGGAAGGGACTCTACCTTCTCATCACCAACCCAAATCTCATCCACCAAACTGCGATCGTGCCAGCACACAACGGCTTTGGCACTGCTCCGCGGCGCCATTGCGCCCAGATCTTTCGGCGAATAGAGCACAATCGCCTGGGAACCATCCTGAACATTGTGACACTGCCCCTCCTCAAAAAGAATCTGATCATTAGATCGCGCAGGCGTTGACCGAAACGAACCGAGCCAGTGGTCATCCAGCACATACCGGGAATAAAGAACACCCGGTTGACCCGTATCCGTCTTGTGATGCGCGATAAAAACACTCGACTGCCCGGTAATAAAGCGATTCGTCTGACTGCGAAGCTCCTGAGACGAAACCCCCAGCGCAAACGAAGGACTGTGATACGTAGAGATCCCCACGCCATTCTGCGAATCCGCAGTCTCCGAAAGAAAAAACGTCTCCGGCCGGTAATCGAGTGCATCGGACAACCAGGCGGGCAAAAGACCCGTCTCAATATACGCACGAAAATCATCGATCTCCGGCGGCGACTGACAAAAAAGCGCGTGCCGGTACGCCCGGCTAAAAGGACCTGCCCAGCGACCCGTAGGCGGATGAATATGCAGCGCAGCGGAAAGGCCTATACGCGCGCACATCACCCTGGCACCAATGCGCGTGGGCTTGTGCTGGACAAGCTCACCCAGCCTGTGCAACACGCGCATCGCCACATTCGCGTAATTCGGACTATTAAACTCGTACGCACAGCCATTTCGAGTCGTAAAATCCATCCACGCCTGAAACTTCTGATACCCCCGGCTCTTGAACCCTTCATCCTCAAGCAACTCTCCACCCAAACACGTATTGGTAATATCCTTAACCACAATATTCGTATAGCGAAAATGAACATCAATCCGGCGAACCTCCTCCAGCCCCAGGCGAATACTCTGGCGAACGCGGTCTTGCAAACCCGCAGAAAGCGCATCCCCATAGTTAATCATCAACGGAATAAGCTGAAAAAGACAAAACTGCACCGCATTCAAATCTTCCACCACCTCGTCCTCGCGCTCCCAGAGAAAATTTCCCAAATGGGGATCGCCCTCGCGGGTCTCCTGGCATGCCAGCATCGCATCGAGAACCTTCTCAGCCAAATCGACATCCTCGCGCGCACCATTCGCCAGAAGATCGTTGGCAAACTCAGCCGCCAGACGCGGCGCGTGATACGTCTTGCCCTCCTCTTGTCGAGCCAGCATAAAAGTATCGGGATTAAAATTCGGGGGAAGTGGTAGGGGTTGAGCTTTAGACATAATGCACTCCGATAGTATTGACACTTCATTGAAAGATGTGTAAAATGCGGTCAGAAAAAGTTAGAAGTTAGAAGTTAGAAGTTAGAAGTTAGAAGTTAGAAGTTAGAAGTTAGAAGTTAGAAGTTAGAAGTTAGAAGTTAGAAGTTAGAAGTTAGAAGTTAGAAGTCCACCCAACACCGCCCTAAAGCTGGTGCCTCATCCCATTTCACACTTCCTACTTCCTACTTCACACTTCACACTTCACACTTCACACTTCACACTTCCTACTTCACACTTCACAGGAGCCTCTCATGGCAACCGCCGAAACACCCATCGCGATACATGAACCATCCCTCTACGACACAACCAGACGGGCCGACTATCTCGACACCCTCGCCGACATCGACGACCGTCAAATCGCCCGATTCCACGAACAGGGATACCTCGCCATACGGCGGGCATTTACGCCACAACAAATCGAATCCGCGGGCCAGGCCATGTGGGACCTCATCGACGGCAAAAGCCAGGACTTCAAAGGCGTAATGGCCGAAGCCGCCAAACGCGGACAATTTTCCGAACTCATAGGCGAAGCCAAACGCGACAGCGTGCGCAAAATCTGGAAATTCGTCGATTATGACACCCGGCTCAACGACCTCGCCCATGACCCAAATATCCTCTCCGTCCTCTCCCGCATGATGGACGACACACCCGTACTCTTTCAGGACATGGGACTGATCAAACCTCCGCACATCGGCCGCGAAAAACCCTGGCATCAGGACTGCGCGTACTTCAACTACCCCGTCGGCACCACCGTCGTCGGCGTATGGATCGCCATTGACGCCGCAACAGAAGAAAACGGATGCTTGCACATCATCCCCGGTTCCCATCGCGAAGGACCCATCCCGCATTTCAGGCGACGCGACTGGCAAATATGCGACACAGACGTCGCCGTACCCAGAAACGTCACCGTCCCCCTCGACCCCGGCGGCTGCCTCTTCTGGCACGGCATGACCCACCACGGCAGCCCAACCAACCGATCATCCCACCGCCGCAGGGCACTGCAATACCACTACCGCCCCGAAAGCACTGAAGAAATGACCACAAAAGAACGCCTCGCCATCTACGGCGGCGACGAACTCGGGGTAACGTGCTGAACCAACTTTAGATATTGTTAAGATCAGTATTTTGGGTATATTTGATTGTCCTCACCCTTCTCCTTGCGTATAAGACAATAAGAGGATAACGCCCATGCCAAATGCTACGTACTCTATTACGCTTAGAAATGCGACGCCAGAGACTACCCCTTTGGGCGAATTGGCAAAATTGATTGAAAAATTAGATGTTGCCATCATTGAAACAGCTCGTGACCGCAACATAGAGTTGCCCGAAGATGAAGCTGCTGTTTCATTGGTAAACATTGAAGAGGGTAGCAATCGCCTCGTTTTTACTCTGGCACCTTTCATGTGTCCAGTTCTCGCTGAATTAACCCATTCGATTGAAGAAGGAGATTTTGTCGCACTCCCCGCAAAAGCACATAATGCACTGTATGATATATCTCGTCAGGCAAAAAAACAACACTGGGACGTTTTGTTTCCAGAGCAACAGGGCCACAAGAACCAGGACCAGATGTATCATATTCAGAAAACCGAAATATCGACACAACGACCAATAACGCCTCCAAAACCTCAATTCATTAAAGGCACAACCACGATTTTTGGTATGTGTGTGAGAGTTGGAGGAAAAACACCTAAGGTGGATCTATCATTGGCCAATCGCGATCGGTTGCTCCACTGTGAAACGACCAGAGAGATTGCAGTTCGTTTGTCGCGCAGCCTCTATAAAAATGTCGCTTTATTCGGACAAGCTTTGTGGCATCCCGACACCTGGGAATTGGTCGAGTTCAAAGCTACAAAGATCGCCAATCAGGTATATGATGATTCACCTGTAAACGCTCTTGAAGAAGTTTCTAAAGTCGTTGGCGATCAGTGGAAAGATGTTGATGTCGTGGAATTTGTCAATAATGTTCGTTCGGGTGATACGGGTCGGGATGGTGCTTAGATTATGGTTTGTCTTGACACACGTTATTATTTGGGGCATTAAAGAGGAGGCAGCACCGGGTCAAGAAAATATGGTGCAACGTGCCAAAAGTTACATCAAACATCAGGTTAGTCAGGGGGTCGATTTAATGCTCCCTGCACCCGTTGTAGCCGAAGCACTGATACGTGGTGAAGTGGATCACTTGCGAACCATCCGAACCATTATTGAGAAATCTTTTTTTATTGCTGCTTTTGATTCTCCCGCTGCTTTTTTGGCTGCAGAATTAGAACGAAGCCGGGGAGTCGTTGAATTACTCGAAGAGGGACAAGTTCCACGTAGCCATATAAGAATTGACACCCAAATTGCTGCAATAGCGATCACCCAGAACGCGGATATGATCATATCTCATGACCCACATATGCGTACGGTCGCACAGGATCGCATTCAAGTGGTTGAAATACCAGATATTCCCGAGCAAGAAAATTTGCAATTTGAGCAGTAGTGCCCTCCTACCCTCTATCCTACAGCCCACCCCTCTGAAAGCATCTCTGCCTGTTTCAAAACCGTAAGCGTCGCGCCATCCGCTTTATCCGGCGGATACCCGTGTTTGCGCAAAATCCGCTTAACCAACCGGCGCAAATTCGCGCGCACATTCTCTCGCAACGTCCAATCAATCGTCACATTTTCTCGCACAGTCCGCACCAATTCGCGTGCGATCGTGCGAAGCGTCTCATCGCCCAGAATTTGAACCGCACTATCATTGGTCTCAAGCGCGTCGTAAAAAGCCAATTCCTCCTCGGTCATACCAAGGTCTTTACCCCGCGCCTGGGCCTCGCGCATCTCCTTCCCCAGCGCAATCAATTCCTCAATAATATACGCCGCCTCAATCGTACGATTCTGGTAGCGTAGAATGGTCTGCTCCAGCATATCGGCAAACGACCGCGCCTGCACCACATTCTTCCGCAAGCGACTGGAAATCTCGCCCTTGAGCAACTGCCGCGTCTCACCCACCGCCACCCGCACTGCGTGAAACTGGTGATAACCCGCCATCTTCTTCATCAACACACCACTACCATCATCCTCAAAAACAACAAAATCGCGCACCAGAAAAAGAAAACGCCCGAAATCGCAGACGCCTTCGAGCATCACCTGCAATTCGGGCATATTGGAATCAGCCACATCCTTACCAGAAATCGTACGCCAGGGCTTAAACCACTCGCGCCCGGCAGTCAGCGTACCAACCCGTGCCTCCATCCCATCTGAAACCATCAAAGCCGCATTCATCGCAAACAGAGACTGCAACTCCGCCTTATACGTCTGAAGTTGCTGCCACGCCGTCCATATCGTCGCATCCTCATCCACCGGATTCTTAAGCTCGATAATCCCCAGAGGCAAACCATTCACGAACAGCACAACATCTGGACGTCGGGTATTCTTATTCTCAGTAACAGTGAATTGATTGACCGCGAGCCAGTCATTATTGGAGGGATCGTCAAAATCAATAACCTTCACCTGCGCCCCGCGCACACCCCCACCTACATCCCGGTACTCCACCGTAACACCATCCACCACCAAACGATGAAAAACGCGATTGCGAAACGCCAGCGATGTACCTTCAAGCCGGGTCAGCTTGCGAAAAGCATCATCCAACGCGCCCGCGGGAAGATCAGAATTGAGCCGCACAAGCGCATCCTGCAACCGCCCTGCCAGAACCACATCTCCATAATCCCTCCGCTCTGCACCCGGCGTATCAGGCGCTATATCGGGACCATGGGCAACGCCCCAGCCGAGACGCTCCAAATAGGCGAGCGCAGCGTCTTCTACGGTGGATTCATTCAAGCTACTCACGCCATTCATGCCGGGACCACCATGTGAACCACACCCCGTTCGTCCGGATGTATTGATTCCGCAAACGAGCCACTCTGGGCAAAGAGACCATCAGTATATCGCTCATCCGCAGTGTTGTAGAAATTTCTAAGAATAAAATCAATAAACCATAGAGGCGTCATTGGGGCTGTCACCGGGATTCGGCAGTCCTCATATTGACCGAGCGTCAAGTGAGATTTGGGATGTACCAACTTCTGGTGGAGACTATCCCGGGCATTATAGTCAAAACGCACCGGGAATGGAACGATGTTTCTGGCGATCACATCGGCATAGATTTCATCATCTCGATAGACATCCGGGTTATTCTGGTACTCTTCAAGATGGGGTGCAGGGAAAAATGCAAGGCGGTGACTTTGAAGCGTTCCATCAGCGAATGCATACATCATCTGAATCAACGCACCATCAAGCATTTTCACATTGTAAGCATCTGATTCCACCAGACGCTTATAAATCTCATTATAGGGAAGATCCTTTAAAGCTATTGGAACATGTCCAGCGTTGTCAAAAGTGATCTCCACAACGTTACCACTCTCCTGTCGTTGGAATGCATAATATTGAATGTTCGAGAGACTAACTTTTACCAGGTATCCGATGAGTTTGTTGATCTGCTCTTCAATCTCGTTGGGTGTGAGCATAGTTGTTATCTCTTCTGCATTAAAAATTCTCTAAGCCTATCAACTGCTGTCTCATCCAGATCTTCAATATGTATATTACCGGATTCAATGTCCTTGATCAGACCAAATAAACTCTTCTGGCGTTGTTCTAACCGCCTGCGCTCTGCCGTTGTCATGTCTCGATGAACGACCCGCAACTGCTCGCGCTGCTTCTCAGTCGGATAGGTGAATTGCAGATCGAAATTTTGAGATTTCAATTTGTCATATTCTTTTATGATTTCTTTCATTCTGTTACCAACACCGAGTACGCGAATCCAGGCTTTACTTCTCGTGATGGCCGTGAAAAGTTGGTTGCGAATACTTGCCAAATTTCGTAATGACGAGTGACAATCCTGAGCATTGATGATGTAAACCATTCCAGCCTCGTTGCCCTTGGCGCGATAAATCCCGGTAAAGGTCACTAAATCTTGGCCCGTTTGAAAAAAGGTGTCGGGAGTAGTGTCAACTCCGGCAAGATGAGAGTTGATGTTCATTTCGAATAAACGACTGCGTATAGGCGCAACGCTCGACCGCGTCGTGCGAGGATCGGGATTGATTACAATAATGTCTTCGGATCGCAGTTCATCTATCTTCAAATTTTTTTTAATCTCACTTGACAGCCAATCGGCTTGTTCCTCCTGGCTGTCGAAGGAAGTGAACTGTATCAAGTCGTCGATATGCGAATGGTCTTCGAGAAATTTTGGGCTTGTCTCTTCCGGCCTGTAGAGGGTTACGGAGGAGCCTTCTTCCAATTTCCCGTCTCGTCTCTGATAACCAATCTCCTCCCACAACTCCGGATGGTCGAACATCTGGATAAGTCCCGTTCCACCTGGCGGAAGTGCATCTCGATATATCCCAAACCCGAGCGCGTGAGCTGTTACGAGAACGGGACGCGAATTGCGGTAGCATTTCTTTAGAATGATATCGCGTTGCGCCTCATTACCGCTTACATCGTCAAACCGCACTTTGGGAGACCCATCAACCTTCTTCCCAAAAATCTCCTCCGGTGAAGGTAGGGAATCTCCAGAGAGGTTTTGCAACTCATCGTAGGCGTAAACCAGTCTTTTGGAGTCTTTCCCCCTTAATAATTCATAACAAAGCCGGAGAAAAGCCGGAGAAAAATCCTGTGCCTCATCTACCAGAATTACATCGTAGAGTTGTATGTTTTCACGAGCCTGACCAAGCGCGTGTTCGCACGCTCCGGTAAATGCATTTTCCCGACCGAATTTGTCACTCGCCATCCCGAAATCGAAATATGTAATATCGTGGATACGACAATATTGATAATAGATGCCATCACGATCACGGCTACCTGGAGCCCCCCAGGCGTGTATAATCTGCAGATAGTCCCAGTCCGGCTCCTCACCTGTCTTTTCGAGGGTAAATCTTTCGATCAAACGACGGAAATGCCCCTTGAGCGAACGTGTATTAAAGGTAACACCAATACGCCAATCGGGATGTTGGGCGTGCAGATAAGCCGCCTTCAGTGCCAGAACAATCGTCTTACCCGAGCCAGCCAACCCGCGAATGCGTTGCACCCCTTCGACGGTTTCGATAACAGCTCTACGCTGATCATTGTCCAGTGTAGCGATTGAGTCTTCTAAATTTTGCAGCTTATTACCTCGAGAGTTTTTTTTCTTAATTGTTCTTCTCACCCCACTCTGGCGAATCGTAGAAATGCTCTCAATCGCCGATAGAGCTTTTTCATATACCTTCTTATTAGGCTCTTCCCACGTAAGATTTTGCAGTTTTGGCATTAGTGACGAGGCATTCACAATCGAATAAACCTCTTGATCTTCTGAGTTTAGATTAAGGATTCCCGGCGCAAACGAAATCGTATGAATATCGATCAAGAGTTTTCTGCGATCCATCAATTCACGATGAGTCTTGAGCCGGGCTTCGAGAATATTGGCCGAGTCATCTTGTCGTGACCTATAGTCGCCAGTATTGGATCCTTCGATCAGATCGAATAAGATGATTCCCTTATCTGCGGATATTAGGAGAGCGTCAATCAGATGTGGGCCGCCGGGTGTAGCCATGACTGGAAATCCAATAAGTAATTGACCGGAAAAACCGGTCTCACGAGACATGAGTTTAGTCAAGCTGTCACTGGATACAGGTTTATCATTGGTGCCTCGAACGATATCAATGCTCATGATTAATTCTCCGTAATTTTAATTTTTTGTTTTATAACGTATGAATATGATTTTTTTTATTTAATCCGGAGCGAACTACAGTCCGCAATATACAATAATAGACGATATTGACCCTTCGTGCAAGGCCGGTATTACTATAGACACTCACGGTGGAACGACCAGTCTAAACTGTGGATAAATCACTGACATTACGCAAGAACCACCGAGGCAGTCACACCGGCAAGCGGTACATATCTTTCACATAACCGCCCACTCATCGCTCAAAATGTACCCTTTCGCCTTTCATCTGTGCCCATCTGCGTCCATCTGCGGATTTAAATTCAGGTTGTAAACAAGTGTATAATACAGCATATTTAAAGCACAATGCGGTGTTTAGACGTCTGCCAACGCAAAATATCGCTCAATTTTTGGAGGCATCATGGACATCTTGCGCGAATCATCACTTTTTCAATCCCTTACTCAACAAAGCAGAGAGGAAGCCAGAGAGAAGGGCCTTGAGGAGGGTCTTGAGCAGGGTCTTGAGCAGGGTCTTGAGCAGGGTCTTGAGCAGGGCCTTGAGCAGGGCCTTGAGCAGGGCCTTGAGCAGGGGGTCAGGCAACGTGCCATCGAAGATATCCTCGAAGTGTTGGAGATTCGATTTGACTTGAGCGAAGCGCACCCCCTATCCACACGTATTACCGCCATTGACGATTTGCAACACCTCAAGCAGTTGCACCGTGCGGCAATACAGGTACCCAATATCGAGGCATTTCAGCGCGTGTTAGATGCGTGACGTGATTGCCCAATGGATCATGTGTCATCGGCGTCGAGACCTCGCAAACGTTGCTCCGCCAAATTTGCGAGGCTGTCATTGCCAGCCTCTCGTGCCAAGTCTCGTGCGTTCCCGAAATCCTGCCGCGCTTCGTCTATTAGATCTAACTCGCCTTTTGCAACACCCTTGTGGATGTATGCTTCCGCGTAGTCTGGTTTCAACCGAATCGCCTCGTCAAAATCGGCAATAGCGTCCTCATGCTGGCCTAATTCGCCTTTCGCAACACCCCTGTCGTAGTATGCATCGGCGTAGTCTGGTTTCAACCGAATCGCCTCGTCAAAATTAGCGATGGCGTCTTCATAGTGGCCTAATTCGCCTTTCGCAACACCCCTGTCGTAGTATGCATCGGCGTAGTCTGGTTTCAGGGAGATTGCTCGGTCATAGGCCGAAATGCTGTCTTTCGAGTTCCCGAGCAAATAACCGACGGAGAACCACGCTCTTGCTGCGAACTCATTATCGCTTTCTTCCGCGACGTGAGCAACAGCGCGCCATTTCTCGATTGCCTCTTTTCTCTTGCCTTGCTGCTGGAAAAAAATGGCCTGAGCAATTGCCTTATGTATCAGCGATGCAGTGGGGTTTACACGGATGTTCACGACTGCCTGCTTTGCTTCTTCAGGGTCATCGGCAACCTTTTCAGCGTCCATTCGTCGGAGGATCTCTTCAGTGTTATCTTCGATCTTATTAATCTTTTCTTCAAGGTGGCCCTGATCTCGCGTCTTGATCTCATCAATACTACCTTCGAGGGCTACCGAAATAGGGCTTTCCAGACTTGATGAACTTTCCTCAAGAGATTGAATTTGTCTTTTAATTTCGGTTTTGGCTTCTTCAACGCTATCGAGGTCTTGGTGATCAACTTGTATTGTTCTCATAGAGCCGACATCAAAAGGAATGTCCTCAACTTTGTTAATAATCTGAATGAGCGACTTGCCGATGTAATGCCGAATGGCTAATAAAAAATGTTGGCATTCTGTCCTGTTAAATCGGCTATGACCAAAGGAGCGTCAACAACATGTTGAATGATCTGATTAGTAATCATACCGGGCTGAGGGATATCGTCGGCACGAACAGCTTTGTAACCGCACGACTCTACTACCGGACGAATAATGTGTTCTAAAACCTGATCAGATCGTTTGCGGATATCCGATCTCGGTTCACCGATGGGCGCAATGACGAAACAAATCTTCTCGCTATTATCTGCCATGTTTATCTTCCTTCTCTAATTTTCGCGTACGTTTCTACACTATGATCAGGGGATGTTGAGCGCAACTTCCCCGACACCAACTTGGGCAACAGCGCGTCTCGCTGAGCGGCGATGGCGCGGGATTCTTCAGAATTTACGTGAATTTTGGAGAATAGTGGTTCGATGATCAATGCGAAAGCAGCCCAAATCTCTGTTGTAGGAAAGGTCACTTGATAGGGAGCCAGTGCTTCTGTTCGGGCACGTTGTCGTCCGGATGTACCTGTCATGCTCTGGATGGCGTGCGCCCGAAATGCTGGATCACGGGCTAACAGGTAGGGATATACCGATGTTACCGGCGGAATAGCACGCATCACGATAAATTCGGTCGAACCCCAGCCCACTGTATCCTTTGGCAGGGCTTGAAGAAAAGCAGTCTTGCCATTTTCCAAGCAGGGCGTTATCCGAGCAAACAATGTGTCTTCGTTACGGAAGCGCGTTCCAGAAGTGTACTCTCGCAATATCGTATCATCTGGATTAGGACCTGAAGTTGGCAGAGCCGCCATATTAAGGTACGGTGCCATAGTTCCCCTTTTTATGGACTCGCGAGGGTTCAGTTCAATGAATTGTTCTAACGCCTTCACCTCCCACCCTTCCGGAATCGGTCCCAATTCCGAGTCCACAAGGCGGTCAGGAAATAGATTGGCGAGATGTTTTGGCAGACCGGGATCGCGGCCTTCCATTTTTGCTCGGACGGGATCGAAATCGACGAACCACGATTTGAACAGGGCGCGGGCCATCTCTTCCAGCGTTTCATTCATTCGGCGGTTTAACTCAATCTTGTCGTCCAGCGTGCCGAGGATATGCGCGATGGCGCGTTGTTCGGAGAGAGGTGGATAGGGAACTATAACGTCACTGAGTATCTGAGTATTCAGTGATGGCATTGTCGCACCTACAGCGATTGCCCGAATGTATTCCTTAAAAGATGCCCAACCAAAGAAATAGGAAAGATAACCGGGATCAATCTTGTGCGGGTCTGGTCTTATCCGTAAACAACGCCCTGAAAATAACCAGCCCTCCTCTGCCTCACGAACCAGAGCACGTCGGTCCACTGACCCGACGCGACTGAATACGATGTCTCCCTTGCGAAGGGTGTATTTGGATAGCCGCTCTTTGTCATAATCTGATACGCGGGGTAAATCTTGATGCATGATACGATTATCGCCCAAATGCTCTACAGTAAGAATGGGCGTCCCAACTGGTACATAGTCTTTTTGATGAAGCTGACTTCCAAACGGCCCTGTTTGTACACCATTTTCTTCTTGGCAGAGATTCACCAGAGAATTTTCAGAAAAGTCGGCTCGCAATATGCCGTAGATAGTTTCTCGCCACTCGCTGTTCATATCATGTTCCACTTTGTTTTAATCGCGTGTAGTCAAAAACCTCTGGATCGCGGCTCAACACCATGCCGCGATGACGATTTAGTTGATAGATCGGGACGAATGTCAACATTTTCTTGCTTATCGTCGTCCTCTACACCATCACTTGCCGGGGTTTCACGCGCTTAGCAATGCGCTCGCCCACATCGATCTCAGCTTGACGAAGCTCGTAGGTCTTCTGCAGATTCAACCAGACCTGCGGCGTCGTTCCGAAATAGCGTGCTAACCTGAGTGCGATGTCGGCAGTTACGCTCTGCTGACCATTGAGGATCGCGGTGACGCAGCCTGGCGATACATCGAGTGCTTTAGCCAGCGCGTTAGCCGACAGACCGAGTGTGTCGAGTTCCTCGCTCAGTATCTCACCAGGATGCACAGGTCTCATACCGTTTTTGACGTCCATGTTCTTACTCCCTGTGAGTGATAGTCCACGATCTCCACATCAACAGATAAATCTGATAATCATGGCTTAAACGGCCGGTACTCGACCAGTGCTGATCGGCCTACGATATCGACAATGCGAACGAGCATCTCCGTTCCATCCGCATCAGTTAATCGCAGATCTTCACCGGGAAGAAAGTGAACTGGCGGCTGTTCGCCTTGATTGATGGCAATATTGGAAGCGTACAGATAGGTTCTATCGAGATTATCGCGTTTAGGATTCAGCCTACCTTTAAGCCCCGGAAGGGAACCAGTCGCCTCTGGGAAAATGACCGCACCACCGTCGGGAAGCGGCTTCAATTCAACTGTGAGCGCACCTTCTGAGGGCATCCACTCTTGTTCGCAGTGCGCGGCAAAGCCGCGGGCAGCGACGAACACAGTCATCGGCAAATCAACCGTATGCAGACCAACAACGGCCTCGCCCAACGTATCCGTCGTAGCCTGTCTCCAGGTCTTGTTCGGAAACAGTACCAGTACTTCCGCATCGGCAAGCGGTTGCTCGTCGGCACGCACGGTAATGAGCACGCGGGCCGGGCTCGGCTCAGTAGAGGCCGCCGGTAGCGTAACGCGAAGATCTGCTCTCCCAACCAGATCGAATCGCGGTAGGCGCCCGGCGAGTTCGCGTGTTTCTCGTCGAATGATGGGGACACCATCCCCGCGCCTTTCCATGATGAAAATCCGACCACCAGCCCCCTGGATACTGCTGGTCGGCATCCGGCCTAAAACCGAGGCAAGCACCTCGTTGCGCGTCGCCTGCCGATATTCCAACTCATCTACTGTCAGACGATTGGCTAATGTACCCGGCGACTGGATTTCCACTCGATCGGCGAACATCGACAGACGAATCCGGCTACCGCGCATCGAATAGTCGCGATGGACCACAGCATTGGTGAGAGCTTCAAATAAGGCTTCTGCGCTGTACTGCGGCAAATCCATGCGAGCCGGATCTTTGTAAGCACCGACACGCATATTACGCACGGCAAAGGCGACCGCTTCGGCAATTTGTCGGTTGAGGGGACCAGTAATCGTCTGGGTGTCGAGTTGTCCGGAGGCGCGATCAGTGCCGCGGTAATGGGTGGCTGTAATACAGGCATTGGGAAACCATTCCTCCGGGGTATGACTACAAAAGAGGAGGCCAGCAACAGTCGCTCGCACCGTGCCGTGTTCGTCCTGTCCAAGAAGACCCATTTTTTCCAATGCCGTTTCTGGATCATCCCTGCCTTCCGCACTCAACAACGGTTTCCACAGGGCTTCGTCCAGCGTTCCCAATCCTGTATTGGACACCGGCTGCTTGTCGAACCAGAGGAACCTCGCTTGTCCCCGCAGTTGCGCCAAACGCAGTCGCTCATCACTCGTCATCCTCCGCTTTGACCCGCCTACCCGAACATAACTACCACCCGGACTATCATGCTGCGATTCTCCCTGCGGCACTTCGACCAGCAGCAACCGCTTGCCATCCAGTTCTCTGTGATAAGTGTTGATGCGAACAGCTGGTTTGATGGCATCAGAGCTAACCTCAACCAGAACAGAATCCAGCGCGACGATCTGTTCACGCGACAGGCCCTGAATCTCACCTGCGTCGGTAACGCCGCAGAGCAGCATACCGCCGTTCGCATTGGCAAAAGCCGCGATCTCATCGGCCAAATCATCGCGGCTCGGACTTCTGGGCCGATTCCCGGAAAACGCGATCTGCTTAAATTCCCATAAACTATCCTCACCCAGACGCAGTTGGCGTGCAATATCCTGGTCGCTATAGTTCATCGGACACCTCCAAAATCAGCACTCGTTCTATTCATCCTTCACCCCTCTTCACCTGCGGCTCTCTCGGAAGCAGTACTTGCGGTTGAACGATCCGGCGGCGTTGTGGCGTAAGGCGTTCCAGCAACTCGGGTGAAGGCTGGTACCCGTGCCGGAAATTCCCCCACGAAGGCCCGTACCGATACACCACGACACGCCGCGTCCCCTCATTCACCCGCTTCGCCGACCCGTGTGAAATCCCATCCACAAAAACCAGCGCATCGCCCGCCTTCATAAACACCTCAATCGCACCCACCGTACCCTCCACAGACCTGTCTTCCCCCATCCTCTGCTTATCGTAGTACGGATGTCTGAAATTCGCCTTGTGACTCCCCGGAATCAACATCGTCCCCCCGTCGCCCGGACCGATATCCGTCAGCGCCATCAGCACATTCACCTGCCCGCACATAAACCGCCCGCCGTGAAACCGGAACTGATTCCTCGTAATCGGCGGAAACCCGCCCGAATGCAACCCAATCGCCTCGCCCGGCTCGCGAAAATTGGCAAAACACTCATCGATAAACATCGGACCGTGATGGTGATCAAACGACCCCTCCGCGCCGATAAAAAGCTTCACATGCTCAAACCACGACGGATGATCAATCAAATCTTCAAACGGCTCGCCCGCCTCGTAAATCTGCTGATAATTGATCCCCGACGTCACATCGCCATACGAATGTCCCTGAACATACCCGAACCACTCCCCCGGCCTCAGCGCGGGAATCTCATCCAAACCATCATTCAACGCCTGAACCTCATCCGAAGTCAGTGCCCCTTCCAAATGCAAGTACCCCCGCAGGTCAAACAAATAAACATCGAGATCTGGAACCATTGTCACGCTCCTTGTCAACATGATCTATTCATATCGCAAGTTATGATAAACTCTTACACGCTTAAAAGCCATATCATTTTTTGGCAGTCAACAAAACCCTCCTGGATCGCGGCCATAAGAAGTGAGAAGGCCACCCAACACCTCTCACGTCTCGCGTTTTACGTTTCACCTGCCTTTCACACTTCACACTTCCTACTTCACACTTGCCTCATTCCCCTCCACACTATATAATTTGGAAACATCGTGAAAACGGATACTCAAACATGGAACGACAAAACCCAAAAAACATGCGTGAACGCACACCTGAAACCATGCGCGGTGAAGAAACCGAAGAAGAAACGCTCATCGAGGAAGAAGAAGAAACGCAACCCCTGCTCGAAGAACGGCTCACCTTGCGAAAACCGCTCGGCTTATTATTTGACCTGGGCGACACCCTCTTAACATACCTCAGATTTGATCCAGAAGCCGGGCATGCGGCCACACTTAACATCGCCAACAACCCATTGGGTTACACAGTCGCAGACATTGACAACCACATAAAAAAACTCAACCGCGACCTCATACCCCGCAGGGAAAAAGCACAAGTAGAATTTCATCCCCACATCATCCAGCGCCACGTCTATGAAGCCCTGCACATCACCTTTGACCGCACCCCTGAAGAAGTCGAACGCGTATTCTGGCGTGCGGCAACATCGTGGCAGCCCGAACCGGGCGTAGAATACGTCCTCGAAATATTGCGAAACAAAAACATACCCATGGGCATCGTCAGCAACGCCGCATTTTGCGGCAACACATTGATATGGGAAATCGAACAACAGGGAATCGCGGACTACTTCCGCTTTCTCATGTCCAGCGCCGACTACTGGGTGCGCAAACCCCATCCCCTCCTGTTGGAAACCGCCGCCGCCAAACTCGGATTCAAACCCGCAGACGTATGGTATGTGGGCAACTCACCACAATACGATATCGCAGCCGCGCACAACGCCGGCATGGGCGCCGTATGGTACAACCGTTTGGACGCCCCTCTCGATGGACCCGACCCCCATGTCGAAATCAAAAGCTGGCGCGAATTTTTAGAACTGGTCGAAGGCTTTTATTTAAAAATATAAAGGGAGAACCACGATGTCCGATTTTTCAATCGCAGAAGCCGTACACAACGCATTTCAAAACCACGCCATCGTCGATATACACACCCACCTCTATCCCGCCTCCATGGGCGAACTCTACCTCGCGGGACCCGACGAACTATTGACCTATCACTACCTCAAAGCCGAATGCTCGCGCATGTTGCCCGAAGGCATCGCAGTTGACACATTCAACAACATGCCCACCACAGAACAAGCCGACATCATCTGGCAACAACTCTTCGTCGGCAACAGCTCCCCAATATCCGAAGCCCAACTCGGCGTCGTCACCGTCATGAACCGCCTGGGACTAAATCCCCGCGCAAAAGACCTGTCCGAATTTCGCGCCTTCCACAAATCAAAAACACCCGAAGAATACACCGACATGGTCTTTGAAAGCGCTGGCGTCGCCTGTGTCTATATGACCAACGACCCCCTCGACGACACCGAAGGACCCATGTGGCAACAGGACATCGACATCGACCCGCGCTTCAGAGCAGTCCTGCGCCTGGACAGCGCACTCATGAACTGGCCCGCCCCCGCCGACAAACTCCGCGCGTTGGGATACGATGTAGAAGACTGCCTATCCGACAAAACCTTCTCGGAACTGCGGCGCTACCTCACCGACTGGGCACAAAAAATGAACGCCCGATACATGGCCATATCGCTCCCCCCGGACTTTGCTTATCCCTCTGAAGACAGCATCTCACAAATGATGGGCAACGTCGTATATCCCACAGCCCGGGAATTGCAAATCCCCTCGGCAATGATGATCGGCGTCACGCGGCAAGTCAACCCAACCCTCAAAGACGGCGGCGACAGCCTGGGCAAATGGGACATCGCCAACCTCGAACGCATCGCGCGCGACTGGCCCGACGTCAACTTCCTCATCACCCTCCTCTCGCGCGAAAACCAGCACGAACTCTGCGTCACCGGACGCAAATTCCCCAACGTACACCCCTTTGGCTGCTGGTGGTTCTTGAACAACCCCAGCATCATCCGGGAAATCACAGCCGAACGCCTCGAACTCCTCGGCACCAGCTTTGTACCTCAGCACTCCGACGCCCGCATCCTGGACCAGCTACTCTACAAATGGACCCACTCCATCGGCGTCATAGCACCCGTCTTCATCGACAAATACGAATCGCTTCGCGCCGCGGGCTGGCCCCTCACCCCGGCGGATATTCAGCGCGACATCTCCACCATGTTTGGAGGCGGCAAATTACTGGACTGATGGAGGACCAGCCAGCCAAAACAATGAGGATACCACTTTGGGCATCAAAAAAGCGCCATCCTAACAGGACGACGCGCTTTCAATCATATTTCTATTAGAGGTTTCAAAATGTCACCTGTCAATCCAGGAAGTACATTAGGTCAAGCAATTGGCAATCTCTTTGAGAGCAAACTTGAAGAAATTCTGAGAAAAGTTGTAGAAAATTCTGGATATGTATATCACAGCGGTCGCGATCCTTTACCGGATTACACCGGAAAGACCTTGAGAGCAAAAGACAAAAATGGCAAATTCTGGAGCATTGATTCAGCAGTAACGGACGAAAACGGCCATCTCATCATCTTGGGAGAAATGAAATATATCCAGAGGGCAAAACATGCCACCGATAAAGGAAGTTGGATCTGTAATTGTCATACACTGCTTCGCCAAACTTATCCCACCATACGCGCATCCATAGCAATGCTGGCAGGTGGATGGACTGAAAATGTGCGCGAAATGATACGAGATACCGGAACAGATATCTTTTTTGTACCTTATGAGGAGGTTGTGAACACATTTTCGCAAAAAGGAATCGCGATTAACTGGACCGATGCCACAAGCGATGTGGCTTCTCAAATTGCCTGGGAAGCATTTGGTCATCTTGATGAACAAGCGTTAGATGAAATTAAGGACTCTATAATCCAAAAAATCGCAGAACCTTTGAAAATGCACGTCGAGAACATATTAAACGACAAACAAGAACGAAAGATCACTAAAATCGAGATCAATATTCAAACCAACAAAGGCGAAACAATTAACGTGCAACATTCCAATGCAGAAGAAGCGCAAGCTGCTCTTAAAAATCTACAGTCTCATCCTTTTTTTGAAAACTGAAGTCATTTGATTAGCGTCAAAATACCTTCGCTCAATTTGACCGAATGACGCTGAGGGTTATTTTTCCATTTTCCACCTCTTGTTCTTAAAAGTTCGAAATCGTAATCAGAAAAGCCGATAGCTAAGCCCAATTTGCCAATATATTCATAGATGGGAATATATACGCCATACGGTGCTGAATCACCCAATACGAGATGGAATTTTGCTCCTTTTTTCATGGTTCGATACGTATCGCTTAAAACGCGAAACATATCATTATGGTAACCAGCAACCATAAGATCATAACTCTTCTTACCTCCCCTAACGAGTCTCAATTCGGAAAGCTTATGAATCTTCTCAAGGAGGCCATTATATACTTCTCGGTTCCCCTGTTGGATGGCATCGTCCAAAGGATTAGCTTCAAAATCACCCCGGTTAATTTGAGTCGTTGCAGAGGTAATAAGCTGTGTTCTAACTTTTTTTGTGATCTCACCCCAAGTTCTTGCAAACCCCCAAAAATAGGTCTCAAAACGCGTTCTATCAGCATAATCGTAATTGTTTAAATAGGGGGGCGATGTAAAGACACAATCAAAAATACCATCTTCGAGTATCCCCATTGTATTTCGACTATCTCCTTTAATCGGATGAGCACTGGCGAGTCCCTTTTGATGTGCATAAAGATATAGATCGTCATACATCATCCACAGAACTTGCTTGAAAGAGACCAAACCATCCGTTTCTCGAATTTTCTTTTTAGGAGCAATATAGGGCCATCCTGTTGCCGCTCCTGAAGAAATACGCAGAGCACACGTCAACGCTGTTTTAAAAAATGCGTGATAAGGTTCTCGCTTTTTCTTTATTATTTCTCGAATAATGTGGAGGCGGGCGAGATTCGTGTCTGACAGACATTTCCGAATCAATTCGGGATATTCTGATAGATCAATTTGTTCAAGGTTGGCTGCATTGATTAAATCACTTGCTTTATTGATAACCTCTTGAATCTTAAAATAGAGCTTTTCATAGTCGAAATCCCAATACAATTTAGAAGAAGCAATTTCGTAAACAAAAGGATGAGCTTCTACACCATAAGATTCAATACCCTGGAGCTTGGCTACAATCAAAGTTGTACCTGTGCCCATAAAGGGATCATAGATAGTCTTGCCTGGACAAAGACCATCTTGGCGTATAATTTCTTCTACGGCCTTATAAGAAAAGCCTGCAGGATACTGGAACCATCTGTGTATCGGTGCTGTCTTGCTGTCTCGAAACGTCCCATAATTAGCCTTCAAACTCCCATTGACCGGTATACTTTTTTCTGTTTTTAAGGAAAGACCAAGCTGTGCCATTGTTATCTCCCTTGGTAAAGAGTGAGGAGTGCTACAGAAAAGGTGAATAGGGCAAGGGGAGAAATAAACTCTTGTCTGCCGAAAAAACGACATAAGTAGATAAGACAAAGTTGATATACTCACAAAAATTGAGTGTGTCAACCCTAAAACAGGACATTGATTCCCCATGAATTGGCGTTATAATATCACGGTTATAATTAGTGTATGTTTTTTCCTTTCAGGATCGGGGTTGTGTGCGCCGTATAAAATTTATATCTTTATGGGAGAAACCTGTCCGGTCTCGCGGCATTACACCTTAACGCTCAAAAAATTGCACGCAGAATACGCATCTGAAAAACTCGAATTCATCGGCGTATTCCCCAATCGGCTCTCCACACCAGCCACAATTGCCGCGTTCAAAGAAAAATACGCCTTGCCATTCACCTGCATCGGGGACGCCACCCACACATGGGTGAACCGCCTGGGGGCAACCATCACGCCAGAAGTCGTCGTCACCGACACATCGCACACCGCCATCTATCGGGGTCGCATTGACAACACCTTTGCGAGCCTGGGCAAAAGACGCCGCATCATCACCGAACACGACCTCACAGAGATACTGAACGCCCTCAAAAACGAAAAACCCCCGGCATTTCGCCAAACCCGGGCCATTGGCTGCATCATAACCTCATGGCAAAATACAAAGGAATAAAGCCATGCGACCACTTATCCTCTCCATACTCGCGCTCCTCCTCGCCGTTGCCTCGCCGCACGCGAAAACCCCCACCTTTAGCGAACACGTCTCGTCCATCATATACAACAACTGCACATCGTGCCATCGAAACGGTGAAATAGGGCCTATGCCCCTCACAAATTACAGCGAAATCGCGGCATATGCAGACATGATCAAATACGTCACAGAAACCCAGTACATGCCCCCGTGGAAACCCGATTACAACTACAGCCAGCACATCGGCGCGAGAACACTCACCAAAACAGAAATCAACACCATCGCAAACTGGGCCAACGCGGGCTTTCCCCAGGGCGATATCGCCCTTGAAGCACCCATGCCGGAATTCCCAACAGGCTCTGTACTCGGCACCCCCGACCTCGTACTCACCATGGCAGAACCCTTTACCATCCGCGGCGACAATGAGGACCAGTACCAGGTCTTCGTCATCCCAACCCACCTCACAGAAGACCGGGAAATCGAAGCCGTTGAATTTCGACCTGGCAACAGCAGAATCGTCCACCACGCCCTCATCGGCGCCGACATCACGGGCACTGGTCGCCAAAGAGACCTCGAAACCCCGGAATACGGCTACGAATCCTTTGGTGCATTCGGCGCGCCAACCGCTGTCGTCCTGCCCGGATATACACCCGGCGCAAAACCCTCGATATATCCCAAAGGCGTTGGACACATCCTCCCCAAAAACTCCGACTTATTGATCCAGGTACACTACGCACCCTGGCCGCTTGCAGAATCCGATCAATCCAGCGTCAACATATTCTTCAAAAAAGAACCCATCGAAAGAGAAGTGGGCTTTATCAGCTTTGCACCGCTCACCACCGACGGTAAAACACTGAGCAGAATATTCAGGGTCCTGCTCGGAGAGGAACGACACGGCGGCACCCCCGTAGAAAAAATCCAAATCAACGACCTCTTTGTCATCCCGAAAGACCAGATCAAAACATTTCGCACAACGCTCTTCATCAATCGGGACATCAGCCTCCTGTCCATCTATCCCCACATGCACTTGCTGGGCAAATCCTGGGAAATCTATGCCACGGACCCACAGGGCAACCGCACCAACCTCATCCGTATTGAAGACTGGGATTTTAACTGGCAGGGCAATTACACCTTCACCCAATATCAAAAAATAGCTGCGGGATCCCAAATCCACGCCATTGCCACCTACGACAACACCTCAAACAACCCGGTCAACCCCAACCATCCCCCCCGCAACTCGACCTGGGGCGAAAAAACCACCGATGAAATGCTCTTAGCGGTCATGGAATACATACCCTACCGACAGGGCGATGAAAACATCGCCCTCACCGTTGGCAAAGGCGGCGAAATGAGCATAGACTTCAACGGCAATGGACAACGGGACTTTGCCGACTTCCTCTTATTCATCCAGAACTTTGGCCTGAACCGAGGCGACACCAGCTATCAGCGTCACTTTGACCTCAACGGAGATGGACACATCAACTTTACCGACTTTATCATCTTCGCCAATCAATACGCAACGCAATAAAAAGCGGGCTGGTACGGGGGAGAGAAACTTTCAATCTTTACTGGAGTATTTGTTATGCAACTCCCAACAGTGGAAAACAAACTTTCCGAGTTTGACGCCCGCTTGAGTCGTATTGAAGGTGTCATTGAGCAGATGAACACGCGCTTGAATGGTGTTGAGCAAGGCCAGCGTGAAATTTTGTCATGGATTCGCTGGCTTGTTGGAATCCAGATCACAACCTTGTTGACCCTCGGAACGCTCATTCTGTTCAAACTCGGATAATAGCAGAAAAAAAAGGCTCCTGAAGATATGATCTCCAGGAGCCTTTATACATTCCATTTCCTCCTTCACACTTCCTCCTTCACACTTCCTCCTTCACACTTCCTACTTCACACTTCTCACTTCACCACCCGCGTTGTCTCGCCATCGGACTCCAGCAGGGGCAACTGGCCCCCGTGATGGACCCCGGGACCGTACAAAACCGCTTGTTGTTCTGCCGTCAACTCACTCACCCAATCGCCATAGCGTTCCTGGGGCGTAAAATACTTGCCCACAGCGCGCGCCGCTGCGCGAGAAGCGTACTTATAAAGCACAGAACGCCGCTCCCCATCGCTGCGCCACGGCAGCGTGCCATGCGTCATCGTCTCCGCAAAAAAGAGCACATCGCCCGCTTGCATCACAGGTTGATAAACCAGACCCATATCGTCCTCTACAGAACGCACCTCAGCGGGTGTAGGCTCGGCTGTCTTATGACTCCCCGGCACACAGGCAAAACCACCATCGCCCTCATTCACATCCGTCAATTGCCACGCCACAGTAATACCCCGACAGAAAATCTTTCCATTCTGCTGGTGATACCACACCGACTGGCTAAACGGCTCGCCACCGCCGTGCAGTGTATGGCCCTCTGCACCCTTATGCGCGCTAATCAACAGCGGACCGTGATCCAGGCGAAAACCCTTGCCACTAAACTCATTCAAACGACTCACCACAACCGGATGAACGAGCAACTTCCGAAACGGCTCGCGATAGGGTTCGGGCCAGCCCAACATACCCGTAAGCTCGCGCCGCCCCTCCTTCCCAGTAAGCGCGGACGAACCCCGCGCCAAACCGCCATCTTCAATAGACCGCGTCCTGATCTCATCGCCATAGTGATCAATCACATCATTACACGCCTTGACCTCATCCGCAGACAGAGCACCTCGCACGACCAGATAACCGCGCAGGTCAAAAAAGTACTTCTCCTCTTCACTCACTGTATAAAGGCTATTACCCATGGTAAAACGCTCCTGTTCTTATACTACGCTTACGCCTCTATTTTCACACGCCCATCTTCACAGACCTCCAGAGATGGCACGCGGCCCCTGTGATTGGAATAAGGACCATACATAACCGACAACTGCTCGGGCGTCATATCCTCGACAATCTCTCGATCCCAATAAATCTCCGGCGGCGACACCTCCTGAGAAGGACCGCCCCGCGCACATGTGCGAGCTGTGTATTTGAACAAAATGGACCGCCGCGTTGAATCCAACTTCCACGGCGTTGCACCGTGTGATTGCGCGCTATCCATAAAAAAGACGACATCGCCAGCCTCCACCACCGGCTGCTTGATCAAACCCATATCGTCATCTCCTGTACGCACACCATTTGGCATCGGAAACATCGCCTTATGGCTCGATGGCACACAGGCAAATCCACCCATCCCCTCCTTGCAATCGTGCAACTGCCACGCCACAGTCACACCACCCACCCACGGCTTGCCATTCTGATGGTGATACGCGACATACGGCCGATGTGGCTCGCCATTACCGTGCATCGTATGGCCTGCAGTACCCTTATTGCTCACAATAAACATCGGACCGTGATCCAGCCGAAACCCCGTGCCACACATCACATTGAGATACTTCACCAGCACCGGGTGTGCCAGCATCTCCCGGAAAGGTTCACAATCCGGTTTTGGAAATTCCAGAATACCGGGCAACATAGGACGTCCCGTACCGGCAAAAGTAACCGAATCCCTCGCCGTGGAACCGCCAACCTGAACCCGACCCCAGTAGCGATCCACAATATCATTCGCCCGCGCAACCTCCTCTGTTGACAACACACCTTTCACGACGAGGTATCCCGTCAAATCCCAGAAATATCGCTCGCGCGCATCCATAAGGCATCTCCTTTTGAGACAGGTGAATATTTTTTAACATGAATATCAATGAACCTAAAATTTAAAAAAGTCAATTTTTTTCGACAGAGCGCGGAGAGAAAATTACGGCACAGGAGATACATTCTATTTTAAACTGAACTTTGAAACCAAATTTTATTCAAAGAAATCCTTGATGGTGTACAGAATTGTGCATACATTTTGGGTAATTATTTGGTATAATTTTGTGAAAGGAGATAGATATGGCAACCACAACCGTGAGAATTGACGAAGCAACCCGGGATAAACTCAGAATCATTGCGAACAGCGAAAACGAGCCTATACACGTTATTCTGGAGCGTGCAATTGAAGATTATCGCCGCAAGCGTTTCTTGGAAGATGCGAATCGCGCTTACAACGCGCTCCGTCAGAATCAAAAGGCCTGGGCAGAAGAATTAGAAGAGCGTGCAGTATGGGATGCAACACTTTCAGACAACCTTGAGGATGAGTAAACATCTACACCATGAGAAATTAAGAATGCCAGAAATATTAAGAGGAGAAATTTGGTTGGTTGACTTGAATCCAACCCGAGGCCATGAACAAGCAGGTACACGTCCTTGTTTAATTGTATCAGTAGATATTTTTAATCAGGGACCAGCAGGTATAGTTGTCGTTCTTCCACTCACTACTCAAAATAAAAGAATTCCCTTCCATGTGGAAGTATCTCCACCAGAAGGTGGAATAAAAACAATGAGTTTTATCAAGTGCGAAGACATCCGAGCCGTTAGCACAGGACGGCTAAAAAATAGATGGGGTGCGGTTTCCGTAGAAACTCTAACAGCTATTGAGGATCGACTACGCATTTTGCTCAATATCTAAATTCATCATTTTTAAGTCAAAACAAATCCATAAAAAGTGGTATTGCCCTCCACGGTATTAAACACAGAAGCGTACTGGCTCAAAAAATCTTTCTGTTTAACATCGGGCGCAAACAACTCGCCCACCCACGCTTTATTGCCCCAAATCGGACAGCCCAAAAAATACCGTTCAATGCTCATGACCGCCCCAGACATGCCAACCACCTATTGGGTGATTGACTCTTAAATAAATAAACCGTATTTTGAATAAAATGATAGGAACCCGACAATGCTTGATCTACCTTATTCCTTGATCATTGAAGCCACAGAAGAGCCGGATTTTTTTGGCTTTTACTCCCCAGAACTCGAAGGTTTTACAGGTATTGGACATTCCATCGAAGATTGCATGTTCAAAGCAAAATGGGGAATGGAAGAACACGTTGAACTCTTGAAAGAACAGGGCCTTCCGGTACCCGATAAAAACCCCAATCCGAATATCCTCATCCAAAACCAACAGGCACTTTCTACCGTATAGATCACTTTCCTCCCACCCACAACCCCACAACACATGGCTGATCTTTATCCTCAAACGGATTGATCAAATCGGTATTAAACCCGCCCCAATCACTCGATTTTCTCATCTTACTACTGCTCCGTTCACCCGTCAAAATCGCCATCCAATCCACCGTTATCGGCATCTCCCCACCCACAACAGACAAATCAATACGCGTATCCCCGCCCTCGGGCAAATACACCAGATACGCATTCCCTGCCAGCGCCAGACAAAGACCCCGCTCCACATATTCATTATCCCCAACCATCTGATTAAACGGCAAACCCGCCAAAAAATCCCGCAACTCCCGATACCTCATCCAACTCTCTGGCACCGGCTCAAACTTAATCAAATCCCACGACGTATTATCGTAATAATAACACGGATACGCGCCCGCCGCGTAAATCGCCCACGTCCACTTTAAAATATCATCCCATTCGGCAGTCGTGCGCCCGCGATACGTCTTGAGCTGCTCCTCAGCAAGCTCATACCCGTATTCCACATTCACATACGGCGTACCCGAATTGCGCATCCTGCGAATCGCCTCCCGATTGTAGCGCGCAGCATCGGACAAATGCACCTGATCCGTCACAAAATCCGACTGGCGATCGGGTTCAGAAAGCGTACCCGCGTTTCGGATCTCAACATCGTGCACCGTCAGCAAATGCCCATACGCATCTGCCTTGCGAATAATATCCATACGATCCAGAACATAATCGTGATCGCCCATCTCTCGATACAGATTCTTGCTCTCCTTGCCCACATCCCAGACCACATTGCCAAAAGCCTGGTACCGCGCAACCGCATAGCGCCAGAACCGATCATCTGCTTCTGTCTCGCGCGCCGGCCAATTCACCTGCTTATTTTGCACCTGCAGCATCAGATGAACCACAATCCCCTTCCCGTGCAAATAGCGCATCAACCGGTCAAAATCGCGAAAAAAAACGATATTCATCCGCTCGTGATCCGGCGCATCATTTGTGCCCTCAAACAAATACATCTTCGGCGGCCCAAAAATATACTCCGGCAACATCGGGCGCGTATCGTCATTCGGCCGCGAACCAAAACCCGTATGGGCGTACAAATTCATCACAAAACAATTGAACCCCCGGCTCGCGACCAGATCGACATGCCGATAACACCGCGCCGCATCTGCCTGGTGATAACTAAACAACCAGTCGCACTCAAAACCCAAATATAAAAACGGCGTACCATCAGACCACGCAAACCGCTGTGGGTACTCTGGATCAATACCCACCAGACCATGCACATCGGGATTCTCATTCCCCACACATTGTACAGACCACTCAGCCCCATCCAGATCCAAATGCTCAGACCGAGAACATCCCCTCCAAACACCTTCTACACTTGGACTAAACCGGACAACCCACTTATCCCCATCAAAAAAACCGGGCAAATTTTCAACCACCTCGCCCAGTTCGTGTGTAAAAGTTGCGGTCACCTCGACCGCAAATGGATTTTTATCACCCACATCCGCATACAATTCAAAATCGCACACCGCGTATTGCTGCACTTCTAACATCGACCTTATCCTCTCTCACTTGTAAGATTTGATCACATAATACAACAGCACACCCAGCACAATAATTACAACCCCCACCCAGATCAGTGCCCAAAATTGAACATCCATCTGGTAGCCCTCCGCCTGTCATTCCCCATCCTCAATCGACACATCCCGCACATCATCTGTCCAATCGATCCAGATATCATCTCCCGGGGGTTCTTCCTGAAGCTGGGGCATATCGTTCAGCTTAAAATCGTACAACACCGCCTTTCGAATCTGCCGCGAATAATTGGCCGACGCCATATGCCCGATGCGGTGGTGCCAAAAAACAATATCGCCGGGTTCGCCATGCGTCTGATATGAATTCTCGTCACAAGATTGAAACGCTTCCCTATGCTTCTCCATCCGGGGCAATGGTTCCCTGAGATATCGCGTCTGGTAATCGAAAAAAAACGTGCGATGACTCTTAGGCCACACCGTAAAACCACCGCCATCCTCGGGAACGTGATCGATATAACCCACCACTGCAAAATTGAACGCATGGGCATCCACATGCAAATGGCGCGGTTGGCGCTCCACATCGCCATAGGGCAACGTGCAATAAATACCGCGCACACCTGCAGGCTCAGGAAAATTCCCCTTGCCCAGCATCTGCTCCGCAGCACCCCACACAACCGGATTTTTTGCCAGCAACTCAATCATCCAGGGTTCTCTGCCCACCTTGCGGTATTGCCAGCGGTAACCGCGCTTGTAATTGCTGCTATCCATTGATTCCTCTTCCGGCTTAATAGGACCGACCCACGTATCGGGATCGTCTTTCTTCAGACTCGGCGGCGGATCGTCCCACAGGCGTTCTCGCGCGCGGGCGCACAACTCGGGATCCAGAGCACCCTTCTTCACCAGATAGCCCTCGCGTTTGAAAAAACGGATCTCATCTTCCGTAAGCACAGACATGACTCTCTCCTCTTTTATGCGAGTTGATACTGTCAATCCAATTATAGGCACTTACGCATCGGCAATAAAGTATAAAGTGAAGTGATACAACAAAAAACCCGGTCTTAAACTGAGACCGGGGGAGAAATTTCATATTTGTAGTGGCGCATTCGAGAAGCCCTTTTCTGTTCAGGGCTTAGCAAAGGTCATAATGATTGAAACGGTTGTACCGACATTTGCAAGCAACACAACGACCAGCAGGCCAATAAGCCACCTGAAATTGCTGTTATTGCGAATGTCCATGTTGGCCAATCGGGTGTCCATATTGGTCAACCGGGTGTCCATATTGGAAAAGCCGTTGTCAACGCGGGTTTCAAGGCCAGTCAAGCGCGTGTTCATTTGTTCAGCAATTCCCTCGACGCGCGCCAGGCGGGCGTCCATTTCGGCCAGTTTGTCTTGTGGTGTCGGAATCTGCATGGGTTTCTTTCTTCGTGTGTGGTAGTCTATACTCCGTCTATGGAATTATACCAGACCTTTTAGACTTAAGCAAGTCCTATGGGCTTTTTTTTCGTAAATCTGACACATGACGCCTATCTTTGTGAACGGACATCAAAATCAAAGATCCCCTTGAGAATCACATACCCCTGAGATTCAAACTGTTCTCGTAATGCACGCATAGCTAACAGAAAACTCGGTCACGGACCAGACTATTTAGCCTGAAACGGTATTTGTATCTTTTTTCCTTTTTGCTTCATTTGTCGCCGTTTCAGATATGCGGCTATTGAAGTGATAAAAAATAAAACAAGGGATCCAATCCCGCAGACTGTCAGTGAAAATGAGAAACCAGATTGTATAATTGCGACGAGGAAGGCTATGAAGGCACTGAAAAGTGTAGAAGATATGAGAGCCCATATCTCGTATTGACTAAGGACAGATGAATCCACCATCTCTATTTCAATAGTCTCCGGCACGGAAACCATTATGTTCAAAGCCCTCGCAAAAGGGGCTGAACTTGGCTCAGATGAATCGGCATCAACTTCATCATGATCTACAGCAGACTCTATGTCTTTGCTTTCGTCTTCCATCAGGCGGTTCTCTCTCTTATTTTTGACCAGGCCGTTTTGGGCAACCAGCCATCGTATTGGCCTCCATACATTAAGGGGCTAATGACGAAGTAGGTCGTAGCAGTAGAACTCTCGGCTACTGCTTGAAGGTTTTCCCTAATCCCTTCCCATGCTTCCTGACTGGGCACGCTGACGATGTAAAAAGTGCTGAGAGGTCGTACCCAAGAGTAACCTTCTAAACACTCTAGTAGTCGGGAGTTGATCTCGTCCCACTCTTTGTCTTCCGATTGAATATCCCACGACACTATAAAGTGCATGACCCTCTCCTTATTTATAAAGCACCTGTCATGTTATGCACGGCAAGCTAAGTTAAGAGAGTATTGATCCCCATTTTTTGGCTATTGAGAAAATATGATGTAATAGTAATCTATTGTCAAGATGCTCGGCTCTGTTTATCCAGATAAACCGTAACCTGTCCATCAGTTTCATCCACGGTTGCGTTGGTGAATTGGCCGGTCAGACCAGACCCAGAAATATTCACCACCCCACCGTCAGACACCACATCTAATGTATCAAGCCCCGCTATCGTCAACCTCAGAACGCCATTCATCAGCGGATGAGGACCCACTGCCACAGTCAGCGCCACAACATCATCCATCCTATCCGTCAGCATCTCCAGTTGACCACTCTCGTGATGGATGTGAACGAACCGCGAGTGAAGAACACCCCCTTCTACAATCACGAGATTACTGGGATCCGTACCACTTACCCACAGTGGCTCCGTATCAGGTGCGATAACAGACAAGCGCATGCCCACCTGTGAATCAAACGCTCGCCTTTGCTCAGATCGCTGTGCAAGCAGGTCTTGCACATCTACTCTTGCAACAGCCTCAAAATGCGCGATCTCCGATTCGGTAAATTCTCCACACTGACCCCCGCTCTTTTCGAGAACCTCTAAAAGATATACATCCAACGCCTGCGCATCATCCGCCTCAAATGCCGTCTTCCACATTGGCGCAAACGCATCGAGCAAAACCGCAAGCGCATGCCCTATCTCGTAGCAGCGTCCGCGCACCTCATTCGCGGCATAACCCTCCCGTGGCAAATCCACGCGCGTCCGGCCCACAGACATCGCCTCCACATAAGAGGCAAGCCCTTCCAGCAACTCTGTCCCCCGTTCATAGGTAGAAAACTCCAGCGCCATCCCCGCATATCGGTCCTGCCGCGCCCTCAGCGCCCTCAGCGTCCAGCATCGCTTCTCCTCGGACCCATTCGCAGCAAGCGCCCGTCGCAATGCCTCTGTCTCCATCCGCCGAAGAAATAGCAAATTCGCATCATCCACCGGAAAAAGATAACGTACAACTTCGTTTCCCTGCCAGGTGGGATGGCAAGCCTGTTGATAGACGTGGAACGCCTCGTGAATTGCTACAGAAGCCAGAACTGTCGGCGCTTGATTTGCCGACCTATCGAACATAACGCTGGCCGTGGGCGTTCCCGCAATCTCAACAACACTGCTGGCCGTCACGACTGGATAGCGTCCATCGTACACAAGCACATCGCATTCACCAACCCGCATCTCCCTAAAACCCTCGGGAACCTCCGAACATCGAAAAAGATATGTATCCTCGCCATCATAGAAAACAAGAGGAATCGCGAGCGGATCAAAGCCCGGCCACAGTTCACCCTGTGCAACCAGACGCTCAATCTCACGCGCCAAATCTGACACATGACGCCTATCCTTGAAAACGGACATCAAAAAGACACTCCCTCATCCTCCCGCTGATACGACGCTGTAATCTCGTGATCGATACCACCGCGAATATTGAAGCGGCTGATCACCTCCATCTCAACCGGATCGCACAGATCTACCAGATCGTTCAAAATCTGATTCGTCACAGGCTCCATATAAATCCCCTGATCTCGGAACGACCAGAAATAGTGCTTCAGCGACCGCAACTCCACGCACCGCGGACCCGGAACATACCAGATCACAATCGTCGCAAAATCCGGCTGCCCCGTCTTGGGACACAGCGACGTAAACTCCGGAAACGTAAACTCAATCGTATAACGCCGTTCTGGATTCGGATTATCAAACGCCTCTAAGATCGAACTCATACCTCATCCTCGCGCCCTATCTGCGTCCATCTGCGTCCATCTGCGGATCACGCCTCGCGCTCATACGCTACAGACACCCGCGTCTCAATACCACCTCGCACTGTAAAATCACCCGTCACATCCAACGTCACAGGATCGCACGCCGCTACAAAATCATCCACAATTTTATTAACCACACCCTCGTAAAACACCTTCTCATCCCGAAACGACCCCAAATACCGCTTCAACGACATCTGCTCCACACACACCTCTCCCGGCACATAAGAAATCGAAACCGCGGCAAAAATCGGCTGCCCCGTCACCGCGTACAGCGCCGTAAACTCCGACGTCTCAAATTCAATCGTATAATCTCGCTCGCGCTCGGGATTTTCAACGCACTTTATTTTCATAACACCTCACTCAAACGGCACCCGACTCGCGCCCACCGGATCGGGACTCGTGGGCCGAATCGGCATCTCCTCATAAGAACGATAAGCCACATCCAGATGCGGCGCCTCAACCCGCCTGTACCCCTCATACCGCGAATCTATCAACGCCTCCAGTGCGCCGGAAATCAGCAACGTGCGCTCAACCGGATACTGCGGCTTACCCGTCAAAAACATCTGCTGAATATTCAAACTCAAATAACTGAAATGCGCGTGCGGATTATCCGGCAAAAAAACGCGCATATTATCCACCGCTCCATTGCGCCGCGCCGCAAAACCCCACCCCCGCGTGTACCCATTCAACATAAACGTCGCCGCCTTCAACCCATCTGCATACTCCAACAAAAAAACAGCCGGATTCTCGCAATGATCGCGCACATCGCCATCCTCCTTCGCCTCAATATGCGCCACCGCCGCCGCGTACAAATCGCGATCCCACGCACTCGACGCCCAGACATCATCCCCCTCCAGACACTGCACCGCCACAATCCCCGTCTCTCCACCTGTGCGGCGCTCAACCATACACTGCAGCGTCTCCAGCGCGTGAAACCCATAAGAATCAAGCCCACCAAAAGCCACCGACACCGCCGTCTCAATCTCCGTATCCAACTCATACTCAAGCCACGGCTTGCGCCATGCAAGCGGCAGAGACGACCCCGCCATAAACGGCACATCGAGTTCCCGCGCGCGATCGCACATCCACTTTGCATCGTGCCAATTATACGAAAGATGCTTATCGCTAAACACCGGCACAGACCGCCCCGACGAAGCGAACACCCCGCAAATCTGCTCAAAAAAATACTTGCGCGGATACATGTGTTGCTCCTTCTCATTCCACGGATAATCGCCGTGCTCCCCAATCAGCAACACCCCATCCACAGCAAGCTCATCACCCCCCAAAGTCAACGCCTGGTTAATACTCCCGCACATCGGCACACCGTATTCCTCTGCAATCGCGCACCCGATATCATCTCTAAAATGCACCTGATCCAGATACATCGACACCACATCCACCTCTGGCGAAAGCAACCCGTCATCTGTTGGAAACCCCTTCAAAAACTTCGTCACAATCACATCGGCGTGTGACCGCGGAAAATACGACGTAATCACCGCTGCAATTTTCTTTCGATCAGCCATAGCTTTTCCCTCCAATTGCGTGCCTCGTTTTATAATCGTTAAATTATATCACAATTCGAGAAAAACCAATATCTAAATATTCTTACATCCTCACGCCCAAAATTTGGTATCTTAAACACCTGAAATATAACTCTAACCCTTACCAGGAGGAATCACTTGACCGAAGTAAAAGCCACCAACATCGTCTGGCACGAAGGCCATGTCGGGCGCAAACAGCGCGAAGACCTGCTCGAACAGAAAGGCGCACTCATCTGGCTCACCGGCCTGCCCAGCTCGGGCAAAAGCACCATCGCATTCACCACAGAACACGCCCTGATCGAACGCGGGCGCATGGCCTACGTACTCGACGGCGACAACATCCGCCACGGCCTCAACAAAAACCTCGGATTCTCAGCCGAAGACCGCGCTGAAAACATCCGCCGCATCGGCGAAGTCGGCAAACTCTTTGCCGACGCCGGCATCATCACCCTATCCAGTTTTGTAAGCCCCTATCGCATTGACCGCGACGGCGTGCGCGAACTCATGGAAGACAAAGACTTCATCGAAGTATTCATCGACACCCCGCTCGACGTATGCGAAGAACGCGATCCCAAAGGCATGTACAAAAAAGCGCGCACAGGTGAAATACCCAACTTCACCGGCATCTCTGACCCTTATGAACCGCCCGAAAACCCCGAACTCGTCATACACACCGTTGACAGCACCCCACAAGAGGCCGCATTGCAAATCATCGCCCTGCTCGAAACGCGTGGAAACATCTAACAATGCCCATCATCGACCTCACCATGCCCATTGCCGACCACTTCCGCTGGCCCGTAGAGCGCAGCCTCAAAAGCAGTTTTGAAACAGGCGACATGGCGCAAGTGACCCACATGGGATGGGCAGTCCACGGATTTACGCACGTCGATGCGCCGCGCCACATGTTCCCGGAAGGACCCACCACCAGCGACACCGAACTCGACCAAATCGTGGGACAGGCCGCAGTCGTCGATCTCTCGGGCATCGCGCCAGAAACGCCGATCACCGAAGCGCAGATTCGCGCTGCCGGACAGCACATACGATCCGAAGACATCGTCGTCATGAAAACGCGGTGGGACGAAGTGGAATCACATCAAACCCCTGAATTCTGGACCCGCGCGCCCTACATGTCGCGCCCCGCCGCAAAATGGCTACACGCGCAAAACATCCGCGCCATCGCATTTGACTTTCCGCAAGACTATCCCATCCGCCAATTGCTCAGTGGCCAGAGAGCACCCCTCTCCGAATTCGTTACCCACGACATCCTCTTGCGCGAAGGCATCATCCTCATCGAATACATCTGCAACACGGGCATGCTCACTGAGGACCGCGTACCCTTCTTCGCCCTGCCCTTAAAAATCCCCGAATCCGACGGCGCACCGGCTCGCGTCATCGCAATTCAATAACCACAGGAGTTATCAGTATAGGGGCGAAACATGTTTAGCCCTTCACACTTCACACTTCACACTTCACACTTCACACTTCACACTTCCCATGATCTACCACCAACTCTTCGCCCAAATTGACCGCACCGTACGCGTTGGCGTCATCGGCACCGGACACTACGCCACAGCCCTCGTCACACAATCGCGCGTCGTCGATCAACTCCACGTCCCCGTCGTCTGCGACACAAACCCGGACGCAGCCCAAAATGCATATCATCACGCCGGCCTGGACACCGACAAAATCATCTTATGCGACACCACCCAACAGGCTGCCGAAGCCATAGAACAGGGCAAACACGTCATCCTCACCGACGCCATGCAAATGATGGACCTGCCCCTCGACGTCATCGTAGAATCCACAGGCGTCCCGAGTGCAGGCGCGAAACACGGCATAGAAGCCATCCGACACGGCAAACACGTCGCCATGGTATCCAAAGAAACCGACGTCACCGTCGGACCCATCCTCAAACACCACGCAGACAAAGCCGGACTCGTCTATACCGCTGTTGACGGCGACCAGCACGGCCTGCTCATGGGCCTCGTACAATGGGCGCGCGGCCTGGGCCTCGAAGTACTCTGCGGAGGCAAATCACTGGACTCCGACCGCGTTTACGACCCGCAAACCAACGCCATCGTCTGGTCCAAAGGCAAAATCCAGATCCCCGACGAACAGATATTCTCCGCCCAAAATCCCTCGGCACATATCGCACAACGCCGCCAGATCATGGGCGAACTCGGCGCCATCGCCGGTTACGACGTCACCGAACTCACCATCGCCGCCAATGCCACCGGTCTCATCCCCGATACAGACACCCTGCACACCCCCGTAGTCCGCACCGTTGAAATACCCGAAGTCCTCGCACCCAAAGAAGACGGCGGCATCTTATCCCACCGCGGCGTCATCGACTGTGTCTCCTGCCTGCGCCAGGCAAACGAACCCGGCCTCGGCGGCGGCGTCTTCATCGTCGTCGCCTGTGAAAACGCCTACTCCCGCCACATCCTCACCACCAAAGGACTCATCCCCAACAAAAAAGGCACCACAGCCCTCATCTACCGCCCCTACCACCTCTGCGGCGTCGAAACACCCATCACAACACTCGTCGCCGGCCTCTTAAACCTGCCCACGGGCACCACCGACTACCGCCCGTCCTTCGACGTTGTGGGCCGCGCAAAAGAACCCCTCAAAGCCGGCGACCGGATCGGCAACGACCACAGCAAAAACATCGAATACCTCATGCGCCCCGCGCTACCAGTCGCGCCCCACAACCCCCTCCCCTTTCACATGGCCAACGGCAATACGCTAAGTCAGGATGTCCCGGCTGGCGCATTCATCACTGCCAGCGCGATACAACCAGAAAACAACGACCCCCTCTGGACCCTTCGCAAAGAACAGGACGAGTATTTTATAAACTGATGTTACGCATGTTTCGCGTGTCTGTCATGCTGAGCGGAGTGAAACGGAGTCGAAGCATCTTTTCCACCCGTGTTGGTAGGAGATTCTTCGCCTCCACTGCGTTACGGCTCAGAATGACAGGCGCATTATGCATTATATTGTGCCCGTGCGTAACGTCAGTTATAAAATAAAAAAACGAGTACATCTTTGTAATGCACTCGTTTTCCTGCTAACATTATCCGATCTATTCACCAAACTTCATCCAGACCCAGTTCAAATCCCCGCAAGACAGGATCGCCAGAAATGCGCGAAGGCCTCTCCAATTCTTCTATGGGCAAGCCAGAGCGATACACATAAACGCGCTGTGCATAAGGATCTATCAACCATCCCAAACCCAGGCCATTATCGAGATACTCCTGCATCTTTTCCTGCAACGGGGCCAACTGATCGCTTTCCGACCGCAACTCAATGACAAAATCGGGACACAATGGAACAAACCTGCGTCGGTCTTCTGAAGACAATGCCATCAGCCGCGTATGTTCAATCCACGCGGCATCGGGTGACCGAACCGCCCCATTGGGCAACCGAAACCCACCTGAAGAATCAAAACTCGCACCCGTACCATCCCCTTTTGCCCAAAACCGCAACTGCATAGTAATCTCTGCATTGCGCTCGCTCGTCTCACCGCCTGCTGGCGGCATAATAATTACATCTCCCTGCGCATTGCGCTCAATGCAAACATCGCGATTGAGCCGACAAAACGCATAAAACTCCTCATCGCTCACCTCAATCACCGGCTGAAAATGCAAGACAGTTTCCATCTCCGCGATCTCCATTATTGTCCCTTCAAAAAACCCCGCAACACCGTATGCAAAATCCCCCCATTGCGATAATAATCGATCTCCACTGGCGTATCGATACGCACCGTCGCAGAAAACGACCGTACATTCCCATCCTCATCCGTCGCCGTCACCGTCACATCTTGCAAAGGCTGCAAATCATCGCCCAGCCCGGTAATATCGTACACCTCCCGCCCCGTAAGCCCCAGCGACTCGGCATTCTCACCCGCCACAAACTCCAGCGGCAACACCCCCATACCCACCAGATTGCTGCGGTGAATGCGTTCAAAACTCTCCACAAGCACCGCGCGCACGCCCAAAAGTAACGGACCCTTAGCCGCCCAATCGCGCGACGACCCCGAACCGTACTCCGCGCCCGCAATCACAATCGACGGCACACCCTCATCCACATATTGCATCGCCGCATCGTAAATACTCATCTGCTCACCCGAAGGTAAGTACACCGTCACGCCGCCCTCTGTACCTGGCGCCAGCGAATTGCGAATGCGAATATTGGCAAACGTACCCCGCATCATCACCTCGTGATTGCCCCGCCGCGAACCATAAGAATTGAAATCCTTTGGCTCAACCCCTCGAGCAATCAAAAACTGCCCCGCCGGGCTATCCACTGCAATCGAACCCGCCGGAGAAATGTGATCCGTCGTCACCGAATCGCCCAACCGCGCCAGCACCCGCGCACCCGTAATATCTGTAATCGCGTCTAACTCCGGCGACAAATCCACAAAAAACGGCGGCTCCTGCACATAAGTACTCTCCGCCTGCCACCCATAGAGATCCCCCGCTTGCCCGCCAACCGCATTCCACATCTCATTGCCCTCAAACACATTGCCATAACGCGCCTCAAACATATCCGGCCTGACCGCCCGCGCAATCGTATCGCCAATCTCATCCTGACTGGGCCAGACATCCCGCAAAAACACCGCATTGCCATCCCCATCCAGCCCCAGCGGCTCCGCAGTCAAATCCAAATCCACCCGACCCGCCAGCGCATAAGCCACAACCAGCGGTGGCGACGCCAGATAATTCGCCTTCACATGCGGATGCACGCGACCTTCAAAATTGCGATTGCCACTCAACACCGACGCAGCGACCAGATCCTCCTCGTGAATCGCGGCAACCACCGGATCGGGCAACGGCCCACTATTGCCAATACACGTCGTACAGCCATAACCCACCGTGTAAAAACCCAACTGCTCCAAATACGGCGTCAAACCCGCCTGATCGAGATAATCCGACACCACGCGCGAACCCGGCGCCAGACTCGTCTTCACATGCGCGTGAACCTTCAACCCCTTTTCCACCGCCCTCTTCGCCAACAAACCAGCGGCCACCATCACAGACGGATTGCTCGTATTGGTACAACTCGTAATCGCCGCAATCACCACCGCCCCGTGACCCAGCTTGCCATTCGTCCTCTTTTGAGCATCATCATCATCCAGCCCAAAACCACTATTGCCCACCGGTGCGCGCAACGCGCCTTCAAACGCACCCTTCATCTGCCCCAGCGCAATGCGATCCTGCGGGCGCTTTGGACCGGCCAAGCTCGGCTCCACCGTACTCAAATCCAGCTCCAGCGTATCCGTAAACCGCGGCTCTGGCGTATCATCTGTACGGAACAAACCCTGCTCCTTCGCGTACCGCTCAACCACATCCACCTCTTCCGCCGTGCGCCCCGTACGCGCCAAATAGCGCAACGTCTCATCATCCACCGGGAAAAACCCCATCGTCGCCCCGTATTCCGGCGCCATATTGGCAATCGTCGCGCGATCCGCCAGCCCAATACCCGTCAACCCCGTGCCGTAAAACTCGACAAACTTATCCACCACGCCCTTCTCGCGCAACATCTGAACCACCGTCAACGTCAAATCCGTCGCCGTCGTACCCTCGGGCAACTGCCCATCCAACTTGAACCCGACAACCTCGGGCGTCAGCATATAAATCGGCTGCCCCAGCATCACCGCCTCTGCCTCAATACCCCCCACACCCCAGCCCACCACACCCAGCCCATTAATCATCGTCGTATGAGAATCTGCCCCCACCAGACTATCGGGAAAAGCCACGCCATCCCGGGCAATAACCCCCTTTGCCAGATATTCGAGATTGACCTGATGCACAATACCCGTCAGCGGCGGCACCACCCTGAAACTCTCAAACGCATTCGCACCCCAGCGCAAAAACTCATACCGCTCCCGATTGCGCTCAAACTCGATCTCTGCATTTCTCCGCAACGCATCCGAATTTGCAAAACTATCCACCTGCACCGAATGATCCACAACCAGATCCACTGGAATCAACGGCTCAACCCGACTTACATCGCCCCCCATGCGCCCCATAGCCGAACGCAACGCCGCCAAATCCACCAGCGAAGGCACACCCGTAAAATCCTGCAACACCACCCGCGCGGGCTTAAACGGTATCTCTATGGGATTGGGATTGGTCCAATTCGCCAGCGTCTCCACATCTTCCTCCCGCACCTGATACCCATCCAGATTTCGCAGTGCCGCCTCGAGCAGCACCCGCACGGAAAACGGCAACTCCGACACCGACCCAACCCCATCAACCTCCAACCGATCCAGCCGAAAAATAGCGAGATCACCCGCCATAGTAGAAAGTGTATCGCGTGAATTCAAAGGATTATGCGTTTGATTCATAAACAAGTCCTTCTCTAAAAAGTTTTAAGCTACTTTGGTCATGACACTTTCTTACCAAAGTTATTGGCTGGGAAAGTGAGACTTTTCATCGGTTTGCACGCCTCAGGCAAGGGCTGTCTCGAATCCCACCAGATTGCGGGTCTCCCGGCTGAACTCTACCGCAATCAGATGAATCGGCTCGCCGCGGTCGCGGTATTTGTCCGCATAGCCTTTCTGTCTCAATTGCGCCATCGCGGCCCCCTCCGGTGCTAATTCCACCACTTTGAACTCGAACAGATACACACTGCCGTTGAAATGAACCGCCATGTCCAGACGACCATGGCTGCTGCTGTCCTCCACAACGATGTCGAATCCCACCGATGCGAAATAGGAGTAGAATACGCTGGCGTAGTAGCCTTCATAGTCCGCGATGTTGTTATTCGTGTGCCACTGGTAAGGAATGCTGGCGAAGAATGCCTTGAACAGGCTCTCCAGACTCGCAAAGTCATTGACCAGCAATAGATCGTAGAGCCGGGCACGGTGCTCAGCGCGCTGCGAAGGATCGCCAGTCAGGTGGTTTAGAAGGCTTCTATTCAGACTTTGGCGCACCTCCTGATTCGGATAGGACAGCCGATAGTACATCTCCCCACCACGCGGTTCGGTATGGTGGATGGTCAAATATCCAGTCTGGAATAACAGTGCCTCAGTGGCGATATGGTCAACATCAAAGGCCGATAGCAAATCGTCGCTACCCAGCATGTTATCCAGGGTCAGCGCACCGACCCCGCGCGATAGTAGCGTCTCGATCAGGAACGTCGGCGTACCTGTCTCGAACCACCACGCGCCGAACTCGCGACTGTCGAAAAGCAGGAGGATGTCAAACGGGTTATAGACCCTCTCCTCTCCTCGCCGCGCCAGCTATAGCCATTGTACCAGCGGCGTATCTCATCCCTGTCCAGACCGGATAGTTCCGGTGCGAACACCGTATCCAGATCCACATCGGTATAGCCACATATAGATGAATAGCGTGGATCCAGCGTGATATCCTTGAGATTGTTGAGACCAGAGAACAGGCTGACCTTGGAAAACTTGCTGACACCAGTGAGGAACGTGAACTTGATGTACGCGTCATTAGACTTGATCGTCGAATACAGACCCCGCAGAAAGTCGCGATTGGCGCATGCGACCTCGGGTACATCAAGAGCGTCCAGAATCGGCTTGTCGTATTCATCAACAAGTACCGCCACTGGCTGCCCGCTCCGCTCGCCCAATGCCTCAATCAGATAGGCGAAACGCCCCGGTGCTGTCACGGCCTCTGCAACCACTCCAGAGCGGCTTTCAATGGCGGTCAATTGCTCCATCACATTTGCCTGCAAGTAACCAGGCTCTTTGAAGTTGCCGCTACCAAAATCGAGCCGCACGACGGGATGGCGAACTGACCAGTCCCAGCGATCATGGATATAAAGCCCCTCAAACAGCGGCTCATTACCCTCAAACAGTTCCTTCAATGTGTCCAGAAACAGGCTCTTGCCAAATCGACGCGGGCGCGACAAAAAGTAGTGCTTGCCCTCGTCCATCATCCGCCGAATGTAGGTCGTCTTATCGACGTAGCAGTAGTTTTGCTCCCGAATCTCGCGAAAGGTCTGAATACCGATAGGCAACTTGCGTCTGTCCGATATGCCCATCTCTCATCTCCAGAGTGTGATGTCGGCACCAATCCAACGAAAATTTTGGTTTGTCCCTAAACCAGACAGCATGGCCCGCATCGAAGAAAATACCATAACAACCCATCTTTTCAAACCCTTTTTGCACGCTTCGTACTTGATCGAATCGGAAAGAATATATATTTTCTCTCGATTATCCAAGGCGAAAGATTTTTCGCCCCTACAATCGGGCAACCACGAGGGTTGCCCCTACGGTTGCTTCACCCTTCACGGCCCCTCTTCTTTATCTGCGTTCATCTGCGTTCATCTGCGGATCACACTTCCATGACCGACCAACGCTTTGTCGCACTCATCATCCTTGACGGTTGGGGATTAAACCCGCGCCGGGACCACAACGCCGTGGCCCTTGCCAGCACCCCGACAATGGACCGCATCTGGGCCAACTACGCCCACACCACCCTCAACACCTCCGGACGCGCAGTCGGCCTACCCGACGGACTCATGGGCAACTCCGAAGTCGGCCATCTCAACCTGGGCGCTGGGCGCACCGTCATGCAAGCCATGACCCAGATCGACGACCGCATACGAGACGGCAGCCTGTACAAAAACGAAGCCTTAATCGCCGCCATAGACCGCATCAAAAACCACAACCGCAACCTCCACCTCATCGGCCTCGTCTCTGACGGCGGCGTACACTCATGGCCCGGGCACTACGAGGGCCTCATCAAAATGGCAGCCGAACGCGGCCTCCCCTCAGACCGCCTCTTCATCCACGCCTTCACAGACGGACGCGACACACCGCCCCAAAGCGCAATCCACCGCATGCGCGAACTCCTCGCCATATTCAAAACCCACGGCATTGGCCGCGTCGCATCCATATCCGGGCGGTATTACGCCATGGACCGCGACCACCGCTGGGAACGCACCCAAATAGCCTACGACCTCCTCACACAGGGCAAAGGCATCGCAGAAACCGACCCCATCACAGCCATACAAAACGCCTACAACCGCGGCGAAACCGACGAATTCATCAAACCCATCGCCATCGCCGACAGCACAGGCAAAACCACCATAAAAGACGGAGACAGCGTCATCTTCTTCAACTTCCGCGGCGACAGACCCCGGCAAATCACCCGCGCCTTTGCACTCAAAAACTTCGACGGCTTTCAACGCCACACCTGGCCCAACGTACACTTCACCACCCTCACCCGATACGAAGCCGACGTACCCGTCACGGGCATCGCCTATCCCCCCGACACCCTCTCGCAAAACATGCCCAACATCTGTGGATCGGTCATCGCCCGGGCCAACAAACGACAACTACGCATCGCAGAAACAGAAAAATACGCCCACGTCACCTTCTTCTTTAACGGCCAACAAGAAACGCCCTTTGACGGGGAAGAACGCATCCTCGTACCATCCCCCAAAGACGTCCCCACCTACGACCACAAACCCGAAATGAGCGCACCTGAAATCGCAGACCGATTTACAGAAGCCATCGCAACCAACCAATACGACGCTGCAATATGCAACTTCGCCAACCCCGACATGGTGGGCCACACCGGCATCCTCGAAGCTGCCATACACGCCGTCACCACCGTTGACACCTGCCTGGGCCGCGTCCTCAAAGCCATAGAAAAAGCAAACGGCGCAGCCATCGTCACCGCCGACCACGGCAACGCCGAACAAATGATCCACTACGACACTGGCGAACCCCACACCGCACACACCACCAACCCCGTACCCTTTGTACTCGTTGACCCCACCTACAGGGGAAAACTCCGCGCTGGCGGCACCTTGCGCGACGTCGCCCCCACCCTGCTCTCCCTGCTCAACCTGCCAAAACCCGATGAAATGACTGGGGAAGATCTGAGACGAATAGACGAATAGACGAATAGACGGGCGGGTTAAACTGGCCTGAGAAACGGCCAGTTGTACATCGCTCGAAACCCGCCTCTACGTTTGATTTTTCATCTGCGTTCATCTGCGGATCACCCTTCCCACACCGGAATCGTCCCCGCAGTTGGGCCATCTTTCACCAGAAGCCGTTCGCCATCTGTAAAGCCCTCGGGGCGACCGACCAATTCTCCAATCAGACGGGACCGCCACATAGCCACCTCGTCCGCCCATCCGGGATCATCGGCGAGATTGGTCATCTCGCACGGATCATTTTCCACATCGAAAAACAACTCCCGCCCCTGCCCGGGTAAATACGCGAACTTGCGCTTGCCATCCGTCACGTACTGCATCCCGCTATTCGACGTAGGTACACTCGCGCACTCGCCGTGCACATAATCGCGCCATTCCGCTTGTGAATCGCGAATAATCGGCAACACACTCTCCCCATCCACCGTATCGGGAATCGGAACCCCCACCGCATCGAGCAACGTCGGCATAATATCCATCAACTCAACCGGACGATCGATCACCTGCTCCTGCGGCAACCCCAAACCACCGGGAAACTTCATCAACAGCGGAACCCGCGCAGACGGCTCAAAAGGATTGCGCTTTCGCAGCCACTGATGATCCCCCAGCATCTCCCCGTGATCAGACGCAAACACCACAATCGTATTACTCGGCAACACGCGATTGCTAACCAGACGCGCAATCTGGTGATCGATATGCTCGACACACCCGTAATAACCCGCGCGCGTCGCCTTCATCACCGGAGGATCCAGACACAAGCGCCAGCACTCCGGCTGCAACCCCCGCACGGGACCGTCAAAAACCCGCGCCCAATCCCCCACATACGGCTCGGGCAAATCCATCGCCATATACTTATCGAAATAATGTGCAGGTGGCGTAACCGGCTGGTGCGGATGAATAAAATTAACCGCCAGAAACCACGGCTGATCTCCCCTTTGCGCATCGATAAACTCCAGCCCCTTTTGCGTACACCAATTGGTAAAATGCAAATGCTCATCCAAATGCCATGGACGCCCTGGAAAACCATTGCTATACATCCCATGCGCATCGGAAGCCCGGTGCCACGCCGCACCATTCTCGCGCACATACTTCTGATAATCATTATCAACCCCGGAAATCGGACTATCCGCCCATTCTGCGGAATCAAACCCCAACTCCCTCGCAGGCGGACCCCAGTGGGCCTTGCCCGAAAGATGGGTGCGATACCCCGCATCGCGCAACACCCCGGGCAACGTCGGCCACGGCAGCGGTGCGGATGCATTTTGAAGCGCACCGTGATTGCTCGGCTTGCGCCCCGTAATCACCGTACGGCGAGCCGGCACACACACCGGACAAGCCGAATAAGCGTGGCGAAAACGCACCCCCGACGCAGCCATAAAGTCCAGATTGGGCGTCTGCAACACGGGATGGCCCTCAATACCCAGGCAATCGCCGCGCTGCTGATCCGTCATAATAAGTAAAATATTGGGTCTGTTATCTGGCATTACAATCTCCTTTCTGAATCAGGATTTACAGGATTTAAGGATGAACAGGATAACATCAAAAGCAAAAGCAAAGGCGAAGATGACAAACAAAAACCTTCTGGATCGCGGCTCAAAAACATGCCGCGATGACGGGCGGGCACGGGGGCCCGCCCTTACATATTGGATACGTCTCTGTTATTACTTACCCCCTGTAAAATGATGCATACAAATCGCGGCGGCGGCAGACACATTGAGAGATCCGATAGCACCGCGAGGGGCAATGCGGCATATTTCATCGCACTTATCGCGCGTAAGGCGTCGCATGCCGCTCTCCTCATTCCCCAGCACGAGAAGCCAGGAACGATCTGCAGAAAACGCGCTCAAATCCTTCTCCGCATGCTCAGAAGTCCCCAAAACCCACAAACCCACATCCTTCGCCACATCCAACGCCCGGCTCAAATTGGTCTGAACGGAAAACGGAACATACTCGACACCCCCCGAAGCAACATCGTACGCCGCGCCCGTCAGCGAAGCGGAACGATCTCGGGTAAGCAAAACACCGCGCACCCCAAAAAAAGCCGCCGTGCGAAAAATCGCACCCAGATTTTGCGGATCCTGAACCGTATCCAGCGCCAAAAAAAGCCCCGCATTATCGGCAAACAACGCCGCGAGATCACAACCCGGATGTTCTTTAACCGCTGCTTCCGCATCTCCCCCACGAGATCGACCGTGTCCCTCTCCCCTCCCGGCAAACACGCGCACACCAATATCCTCTGCCCGCTCCCGCACCGCTCTCCACGTACCACTACCCTCCCCAGAAGACAATCGAATCTCAATCACATCTTGTGGACGCTTTTCTATCACCGCCAGAATACTGTGCGGATTTTTGAGGTAAATCGGCATATTGTCTCTATTTGCTCTCAAATTTATCGACTCGCGGCACGCGCTTCTCCAACTCAATCTGTGACGTAACTGGCTCTGTTCCAGCCCCGTACAAATAAACCAGATTTCCACCCGTATATCCCGCCGCGCACACCAGACCCGCGGTAACAAGACCAAAAACGAGATACACATAGCGAACAATCCCGACAAACTTCTTCTTCAAAACAAAATGCGTGCGCACCAGCGCCAGCGCAACAGCGAGGAACGCAGTGACCGTCCCGAGCGTATCATGGTCGTCCAGATCCGCCGCAATACCATCGATATGTTGCGCAACCTCGGCGGCACTATCCCCGGTAAGCGCGACCGGAATCGCGGTCAAAGCACCGAGCGAAAAGAGCAAAAACCCCGCTCTCAAAAAAAAATCGCGGTCATTTAATATCCCAATCGCATCGCAAACAACGCCGATGATCAGCAATACAATGGGAAAATGTGCGATAAGAGGGTGGATATCCATAACAAAGTAAAAAAAATATTTCAATCCCGCGAAAAATCCATTACAATGGGCGGATTAAGATATAAACAAACAAGACCTACCACAAGGAAGGATTGCATGAACGACCAACCAAACATCTTATTTATGCACTCGCACAACACCGGAACCTATATTGAACCTTACGGACACGCCGTACCAACGCCACACCTGCAGCAACTGGCAGAACAAGGCGTACTATTTCGGCGGGCGTATGCCACAGCCCCCACCTGTTCGCCCAGCAGAGCCAGCTTCTTAACCGGCATGTACCCCCATACCTGTGGCATGACAGGCCTTGCACACCGCGGCTTTGCCATGACGAATTACGACTGGCATGCAGCCCGCATCTTCAAGACACATGGCTATTTTACCGCAACCGCTGGCGTGGAACACACCGCACCGGACCTGGACACCATTGGATACCGCGAAATCCTCTCCGGACTGGACACAAATTACCCCGGACAGCCCAAATGGATCGAACCCGCGGATGCCGTCGTAGAATTCTTAAAAAACGCCCCCCAACACCCCTTCTTCCTCAACCTCGGCTTAAACGAAACGCACCGACCATTTCACAGTGCCGAACCCGACAAATACCCCGCAGAACGCGAACAATACTGCATTCCCCCCCGTCCCCTGCCCGACACACCGGAAACGCGCGCCGACACAGCCGACTACAAAGCCTCTGCGCGCATCATGGACAACCACTACGGCAACGTACTCACAGCACTCGAAGAAACCGGCCTATCAGACAACACCCTCGTATTCTGCTTTGCCGATCACGGCCTGCAATTCCCGCGCAACATGTGCAACCTCACAGACCACGGCATCGGCGTGTACCTCATCATACGCGGACCCGGCTTTGAAGGCGGAAAAACCCTAAACGCGATGGTCAGCTTGATGGACCTCTTACCCACGGCATATCGCGCTGCCGGCATTGAAATACCCGACCACGTACAGGGAAAATCTCTACATCCTCTGATAGACGAGGACCGCCACCGGGAAGAAATCTTTTCAGAAGTCTCTTATCACGCCGCGTATGAACCCATGCGAAGCATCCGCACGGAGCGATACAAATACATTCGGCGATACGACAACCGCGACAAACTCGTATTGCCCAACGTGGATGACACCCCCACAAAAGCCTTCTTACTCAACCAAAACTGGGAAAAATTGCCGCGAGATCAGGAAATGTTATACGATCTTATATTCGACCCCGATGAAACGCACAACATCATCGACCGGGCAGACATGGCACCTGTGCGAAAAGATCTGAGCCATCGATTGTACGCATGGATGAAAGAAACGCATGATCCCCTGTTGCCAGACGGACACGTCGCTGCGCCGGGTGGTTCTAAAGTCAACAACTCCGATGGCCGTTCGCCGAAAGAGGTACCGGAGGAAGTGTGAAGGAGGAAGTGTGAAGGAGGAAGTGTGAAGGAGGAAGTGTGAAGGAGGAAGTGTGAAGGAGGAAGTGTGAAGTGTGAAGTGTGAAGGAGGAAGTGTGAAGGAGGAAGTGTGAAGTGTGAAGTGTGAAGGAGGAAGTGTGAAGGAGGAAGTGTGAAGGAGGAAGTGTGAAGGAGGAAGTGTGAAGGAGGAAGTGTGAAGGAGGAAGTGTGAAGGAGCACCAGCCTCTGGGAGTTGGGCGGGGCCTTCTCACTTCTCACTTCTAACTTTTATTAAGGAGGCACCCCATGAAAATGCAAGCATCGCTACTCTATGAGCCGGGCAGGCCACTGGAAGTAGCCGACCTGGACCTGGAAGGACCAAAAGAAGACGAAGTCATGGTACGCATGATCGCCACTGGCGTATGTCACAGTTGTTTGCACGTCGTAGATGGAAGCTGGACCGGATATCCAATGCCCATGGTCCTCGGAGATGAAGGGGCTGGAATCGTCGAAGAAGTGGGACCTGGCGTTCGGCATGTAAAACCCGGCGACCACGTCATCCTATCCTGGGCACCCGCATGTGGGCGCTGTCACTACTGCGTAACCGGACTATCGCACTTATGTGAACACCAGATGCCGGGCAAAGGGGTATTGATGGACGGCACATCCAGAATGAAAATAAAAGGACAAACCGTGTACCATTACGGACCTGCGTGCAGCTACGCCTCATACTCCGTCATGCCCGCCTCCTGTGCGGTCCCCATCCGAAATGACATGCCCCTCGAAGTAGCCGCACTAATCGGATGTTCGGTCATGACCGGTGTGGGATCCGTCATCAACACCGCAGCCGTAACGCCCGGAGCGAGCATGGCCGTATTCGGCACCGGGGGAATTGGCCTGAACGTCATACAGGGCGGTACCCTGGTACAGGCACACCCCATAATCGCAATAGACATCAACCCGGCCAAATTGGAATACGCAAAATCCTTTGGCGCGACGCATACCATCGACGCCAGCAAAGAAAATCCGGTCGAAGCCATAAAAGACCTCACCGGACGCGGGGCGGATTATTCATTTGTAGCAGTCGGCAACGCGCAAGTCATCAATCAAGCCTGGGACTGTCTCGCATCCAGAGGGCAGTGCTTACTCATCGGCCTGCCCCCAACCGGCTCCACTGTCACCTTCGACACCGGCAGCCTCCAATCCAACGAACGCATCCTGCGCGGCTGCAGGTATGGAAGCGCGAGAACCTGGGACGACTTCCCGCGCATGGTAGAACTCTACCTGGCGGGCAAACTAAAAATCGACGAACTCGTAACCCGGCGATTTGACCTCGAAGGCGCCAACGAAGCATTTGACGCACTGGCGGCTGGAGAAGTCGCGCGGGGATTGATCGTTTTCTAAATCAAAGACTATCTACAGAACTGGAAGCGGAAAAAATATTGATAATAGCGCGTTGCGAGAGCGTATCTGAAAACGAAACCCGGGGAGAATCGGTCCGGCTCGTATCCATAACCGCAACTGGCGATTCGGGAGATCCTGTCGCCGCGGGATCGGGCTGCGACTGGCGGATACCCAAAACCGCAAACAGGACAATCCCCATCGCAAAAGCCATCTGATAAACGGGCAAGCGCACCGGGAACCTGAGAGAACGCAACACATTGAACCCACTGCGTTCTCGCGCGGACATCTGGGCAACAACAGCATTGCGAATCGCCGGATCGGGTTCAAGACCGCCGGACCCGGGAACCGCAAGCGCCTGCTTCAACACCCCATCTACACCCTCTTTATTGTCAAACTCGATAGGAATAACCCGCCTCATATCCATCTCCTCATCCACACAGGGAATTTCGCCCCTGGAGTTTCTCTGCCAACTTCTGCGTAACATGGTGCAGCCTCGATTTGACCGTCCCCTCGGGACACTGGAGAATCTGGCTAATCTCTCGAATACTGCGACACTCCTGATGCCGCAATAAAAACGTCGTACGCTGATCCACACTGAGCTGATCCAACTCATCCATCAACGCCTGCAAAAAAGCCCGCTCATCGCACGCCTTCTCAATATCATGATCACCGTCAAACCACCCACAATGCAGATCGATATCGGGATCATTAACCACAATTTTCCGCACACTCTGCTTGCGATACTCATTCTTGCACATATTGTGTGCAACCGTATAAAGCCAGGACGCAAACGCATGACCCCGCTTAAACCGGGCGGGCTTTTCGACAATCTTCAAAAACAAATCCTGGAGAAAATCCTGCGCCTTCTCCTCGTCCCCCCCCAGCATGCGATGAAAATAGTAAAGCATCCGCTTGCTATATCGGGCATAGAGTTCGTCAAACGCGGCCGTATCGCCCCGCTGAATGCGGGCCATGAGCTTTTCATCGGAAAGCGTGTGATATTTTCTCGGGAACATAAAAACCCAAACCATGCGTGATTTACTGCGCGTCTCTACCTATTGCATACACCTGACATTGCCAAAAAGTTCAAACTTTTTTATTCAGCGTTAAAAATGGGTTGCCTTACTTGACACAAAAAGACATATTTTCTTAACGCAGGAACGGTAAATGAGCACTCAGGCAATACCCTACAAGGAGTAATACATGGAAGCCACCATTACAAAGCCACCAGAGGAAGAAGCTGCTTCTCGATTGCTTTATCATTGTTGGAGGGGTCGATTTGATGACAAACATGAAGCGTTTAGCTTTCCCGGTATTACAGAAGGAATGAGTGAAAAAGTATTAAAAGACACTGAACAGCCAGTCAACACATTCCAAATTGATTTGCCATTAACGACTGGAAAGTGGCCTATCGTTTTTGAAGAATTTGTAGATGGATGGGTAGTGTTTTTTAAGGATTTTCCGAGTATTATCGCCAGTAGTGACGATGGCAGTTTGGAAGATGCGCTGGACAGTTTAGCAGATATTGTGCTTGACGATTTTCAAATCATGGAAGAATACAAAAACAACGTTTCTTCATATATGAAGAAACGGCATCAATTCTTAAAAAAGGTTTTCAAAACATGAACTTGCAAGAACATCGAAGAAAGGTGCTTGTAAAGCTCGGATTTGTTAAAAAAGGCGGAACGAAACATGAAAGATGGATACTTATGGATGATGAAGGAACGCCATACGCAACAACGCGTGTGAGTCGCAATAAGCGTGATATTGGACCTACTCTCAGAAGATTATTCTGCGGTGAATTGCACATCTCAACAAAACAATACACGGAAATTGCATCATGCAACATGTCAAAAACCGATTATTACAATCATCTGCTTAATAATGGAATTATATAACCTGTGTCGTGCGGAACACAAAAATCGGGCTTGTTATGTTGGTAAGCCCGATTTTTTATTTTTTTACTGCGTAACATCAGCTTCCACGACAAATTTGACCTTACAGTTCACAATATGCAATAACGCCAGCAGTTGCCGAACAGATTTTCGATAATTGGTCTGGTCCAGAAGGCGGTAGTATTGCGCGGGTGACGTACCGAGCCGACGAATAATCTCACGGGTACTCAACGGCGATTTCTCCACAGCCTCCCGAACCCGACACGTCAACTCATAGAGCAACAAATCTGCCATATAGCCGGGATCGCGATTGTATTCGAGCACATGATCAATGTGAACCGTCCCCTCATCTCCAGAAGCGAGCACATAGACAAACCCCTCATTGTCCAACTCCGGATCCACATAAACGTTGACAACCCAGCGCCCTTTTTGCGGTATTGGTCGCACAACCGCATAGGGAAACACATAGGTATTATTGTACGTATGAACTTCAAAAGCCTTCTTCCGATTATTCGGCACAACTCTTCGAATTTTCAAAGCATTCCCCTATCTTGCAATTCTTGGATATATCGTAAAATTTGACCCGTAGGCTTGCCCTTCATCGCCCTATTATTTTCCAAATCCCATTTCACAACCAGCTTGCCCGACCAATAGACGTGAACATGTCTTGGGGGATGGTCGCCAGCCCAAAACACAAAAATGAAATTTCCTCGCCGAATTCTACCCATTCTTAAATGTAACCATATAAGGTTACACTTGTCAAGAGCGGCAAAAAATTTTCATTTATAAAGTTCAAATTTTTTCTATTTTTTATTTATATTGAGTGGGTGTATGTCATTGTTTTTTGATCTATGCAACCCCTCAATTCAACCGGAGGCAATCGTGGAAAGCGTAAAACGTCGCGACTTCATAAAAAAAGCTGGCCTTGCCGGCGGTGCTGCATTCTTGGCGGGCTGTGCATCCCCACAGGAAACCGGGGCACCTGCTGTACAAACGCGCAAAAAATACGAATGGAAAATGGTCACAACCTGGCCGCCTCATTATCCCATCCTGGGTGACGCGGCTAATCATATTGCCAAATGGACGGAAGAAATGTCGGAAGGCCAACTCAAAATACAGGTCTATGGCGGCGGCGAACTGATCCCACCCCTGGAAGGATTTGAGGCCGTAAGCACGGGAACAGCGGAAATGTGTCACGGCGTATCGTATTATTGGGCTGGAAAAGCACCGGCGACGCAATTTTTTGCCTCTGTACCCTTTGGCATGAACGCCCAACAGATGAACGCCTGGATCCTCAGCGGCGGAGGCCTCGCCTTATGGGAAGAACTCTACGCGCCATTTAACCTGCTGCCGATACCCGCTGGCAACACCGGCATGCAGATGGGCGGATGGTTTAACCGCGAAATCAACGCAATAAGCGACTTACAGGGCCTCAAAATGCGTATTCCAGGATTAGGGGGCAAAGTCATCTCCAAAGCTGGCGGATCGGCAGTCTTATCGGCGGGTGCAGAAATTTTCACCAATCTGGAGCGAGGCGTCATTGATGCAACGGAATGGATTGCTCCCTTTCACGATTTTATGATGGGGTTTCACAAAGCCGCGAAATACTATTATTACCCCGGCTGGCATGAACCGGGCACCACGACAGAACTGATCATCAACAAATCCGCCTTTGAGGGCCTGCCCAAACACCTGCAAGCAATTGTGCGAACCGCCACAGCGCGAGTAAATACATGGGCACTATCGGAGTTTGAAGCAAAAAACAATGCGTTTCTGAAAATCCTGACAGAAGATCACAATATAATATTGAAAAAATTCCCAGACGAAGTCCTCAAAATACTTCACAAATATTCAGAGGAAGTCATAGATGAAGTCGTCACGGCCGATGCCATGAGCAACAAGGTGTTTGCATCTTTTGAGGCATTCCGCAACAGAGTAAAGGGCTGGGCGGCGATATCGGAGAAAATCTATTACTCGGACTTGAGTGGATAACTGCGGATCACACTGCTATTCTATCAAATACCGCGGAAGAGAGGTCGCCATTTCGGGGAAGGTAATCACGAGCGTCACGCCAATAAGCTGAATAATAATAAACGGAATAATCCCCCGATAAATATGACCCGTGCGGACTTCGGGCGGCGCGACCCCCTTCAGATAGAAAAGCGAAAAACCAAAAGGCGGGGTCAAAAAAGAAGTCTGCAAATTCATCGCAATCAGAATCCCCAACCACAGGAGATTGACATCCAGCGCGACAAAAATAGGCGCGACAACCGGAACAATAATAAACGTAATCTCGATAAAATCGATAAAAAATCCCGCCACAAAAATCATAACCATCACAAGCGCGAGAAACTCTCCCGGACTCATGTTCGCCGAGAGAATGAGATTGGTCAAATAAGCATCGCCGCGCATACCGCGAAACACCAGACCAAACGCCGTCGCACCAACCAGAATAATAAAAACCATACACGTCAGATGGGTCGTCTCCGCCATCACGGACTTCAGTGTCCGATATGAAAATTTCTTTTGCACCACCGTCAAAATCGTCGCGCCAAACGCGCCCACCGCTGCCGCCTCGGTAGGAGAAGCAAAACCCGCAAAAATAGAGCCGAGTACCGCAAAAACGAGAAGAGCGGGCAGAACAAACGCATTGAAAACGCGCTTCACCATCGCTATGCCGCGAAATTGGGCGAGTTCTTCTTCGGGCATAGCGGGCGCCCAGTCGGATTTGAAAATCGCAATAAAAATAAGATAGACCATATAAAGGCCAACCAGCACGAGACCGGGAAATACCGCGCCCAGGAACATATCCCCGATAGACACATTGAGGATGCTACCCAGGAGCACCAGCACGATACTCGGTGGGAGAATTTGCCCAAGCGTGCCCGACGCCGAAATCGTCCCCGCAGCGACCTCGGCACGGTATCCCCTCTTCAGCATCGTCGGCAAGCTCAACAAGCCCATCGTGACAACGGTTGCCCCCACAATCCCCGTAGATGCGCCGAGCATCGCACCCACAGCGACAACGGAAAGTGCCAGCCCACCGCGCAACCGACCAAAAAGCAGGGCCATCGTCTCCAGCAATTCTTCCGCCAGCCCGGACTTCTCTAACATCACCCCCATAAACACAAACAAAGGCACGGCAATCAGCACATAATTGGTCATCACCCCCCAGATACGCAGGGGCAAAAGATTAAAAAAGGTGGGACCAAACGTGAAGTAGCCGAGAATAAAAGAAACACCGCCAAGAGTGAAGGCAACGGGAAATCCGAGCAGAAGAAGGAGGAAGAGGACGCCAAAGAGAATCAAGGGCATAGCTTCGATCATGCATCCACCTCCTCATCCTGCCCGAGAATCGTGAGCAAAGACCGACACGCCAGAGCCAGGCCCTGAAGCAAAAGAAAGAAAAAACCGAGGGGAATAGCCGCTTTGAGCACCCATCGGGCGGGCAGGCCACCCGGATCGGGTGATATTTCGCCGATGCGGAAGGCATTGGCGACAAAAGACTGCGAACTGACAATGACAATCATGCAAAAAGGGATGAGAAATAGGAGGCTGCCAAAGAGATTCACGCACGCTTGTTTGCGGCGAGAAAAGCGGCTGTAGAACAGATCGACGCGCACATGGTTGTCGTGCTTGAGCGAATACGCGGCACCGATGAGAAAGATGAGGGCAAACAGATGCCATTGAAGTTCCTGAACAGCAACCAGACTATTCTTCAACAAATACCGGGTAAAAACATCGTAACACACCACCGCCACCAGCACAGCGGTAAGCCACGCAATCGCCCTGCCAACGCGCTCATTTAATCCATCGACAAATCGGATATATGCTCTTAACACCTGCAAAATACGCTCCTGAAACTCGAGTTACCTGGAAAATCACCCTTCCATTGCCTGCTGAATTTCATCTATCGTTGGCTCATCGCCAGGCTGCGTTTTTTGTAGAAAATCTCCAAATTTAGCGATCACAAGGTCAGGATTTTTTCCACTCAGACGACTTTTCATCCACTCGATAGTTTCATCCTGTTGGACAGCAGCTTGAAGCCAATAGTTTACCAAACTGTTAAAAGACATATTTTTCTTTTTTGCCAGCCGCATCGCTTTGTCCTTTAGTTCGTCCGGCAATCGTACAGAAATCGCGCTCATAGTCTGTCTCCATCGGCTATAGATACAGGTCACAGAATTGTTGAGGAGTCAAAACTACCAGATCTGGAAATCTCAACTCACCTGTTCGAAAGTCTGTAACATTTTTTGTTATCACTAAAGCGTTGGTTGCAACAGCCGCTTCTAATACAAAATTGTCCTCTTCATCGGGCAGGTTTGGACGCCATAAATAAAAGACTTCAGATGGAACTGTTGCCTTTTGAATATTCTGAAGAATTTTGAAACTGGGAGAGTCTATACGGCGACATAGTCCAGCTACAAGTACATTTGTATCGAGAACGACCAGTGGCGGCGTTGCCAAGTTATCATCCCTTAAGCGATAAGTGGTTGCTTGCCTAACGTCGATAATATAAATAAATTCACAAAGTAAGCGACAAAATATGATCCTTGATACAGAATCATATTTTGTGTAAATTTAATTTGTCATTTTGAATTTACACAAAAAACGCGCCCATGAATTATCGTCCTCGACAAATTGAACCCATCCTGTCCGACTATCTCAATGCCTTCCCTGTAGTGGGCATTACAGGACCCCGGCAATCAGGAAAATCTACGCTCCTCCAACACGTCCTGCGCGACGCTTACACCTATGTCACATTTGACGACATAAGACAACTGGCATTATTTGAAGACGACCCCGAAAAATTTATGCAAATGTATCGCCACCGCGTTATATTTGACGAAGTGCAAAAAGCCCCCGCACTTTTCAACCACATCAAACTCGCCGTTGATCGAGACCGCAATACCTATGGCAAATTTGTACTCACCGGATCCAGCCAATTTTTGCTCATGCAAAATGTAGCGGATAGTCTGGCAGGGCGCATTGGTCTATTGTCACTTCTACCCTTTGATCATAAAGAATTGCCCAAAGCACTTTGTGAAACAGCGATATGGCGCGGCTCTTATCCCGAACTGGTCACGCGCCATTATCGCAATGCCGACGACTGGTATGCCTCCTATATTGAGACCTACCTCGCACGCGACGTGCGAGACATAGCACAAATTGGCAATCTGCGCGACTTTCGGAACCTGATTCAGTTGCTCGCGGCAAATACGGCACAGGTACTCAACATGTCTCGCCTTGCCAGTGACCTGGGCGTCACAATGCCCACGATCAAACGGTGGATTTCCATATTAGAAATGTCTTACGTCATCTTTCTCTTGCCCCCTTATTTTCGGAATTTCGGCAAGCGGGTTATCAAACGCCCAAAAATATATTTTTACGACACGGGACTGGTATCGGCTCTCACGGGCATTCGGACTGAAGAAATGTATGACCGCGGACCGATGGCCGGTGCGCTTTTTGAAAATCATATCCTATCTCAAGTACTCAAACACCACAAACACACCAATCGGCGTTGTGAATTTTATTTTTACCGAACCAGTCACGGCGTAGAGATCGATCTCGTTATTGACACGGGACAAACCCGACATTTTGTCGAAATAAAAAAAACCGCGACCTTCCGGCCTCGTCTCATAAAAACACTCAACACACTTGCGCCTCAAGCCGACACAGCGACGCTGGTCTATCAGGGAGATTCCCTGCCTTACGGCAATATTCGCATTTGCAACTGGTCAAACTATCTCACCCACAACAAGGAGTAACCCCATGCCAGAACAACCGAACATCCTCCTCTTCATCAGCGACCAACAGCGCACGGACACCTTGAAATGTTACGGCAACGACTGGATACAATCGCCGCATCAAGACGCCCTTGCAGAACGCAGCTTCGTCTTTGAAAACACCTACGTCACCCAACCCGTATGCACCCCTGCCCGCGGATCGCTCATGACCGGACTATACCCGCACAACCACAAATGCATGGTCAACCGCGACATATTACACGACGAAATCCCATCCATCGCAGAAATGCTACCCGACACCTATCGGAAAGCCATGTTTGGAAAATGGCACCTCGGCGACGACTCCGTGCGACAACACGGCTTTGACGAATGGATCAGCACAGAAGACGACCACCGCAACAAATACTCCCGCCCCGGCCTGCCCTTCAGCAGCTATTACTACTGGATGAAAGAACAAGGCATAGAACCCCAAAACAACAGCGCCACTGGAGAAATCATCTTCTCACCGCGCCAGCGCTCCCAACTCCCCGCAGAATACCAGATGGGCACCTTCATCGCCAACCACTCCGAGCGATTCATCCGGGAAAACACACACCGCCCCTGGCTCCTCGTATTCAGCACATTTGAGCCACACCCCCCAATGACCGGACCCTACGACGGCATGTACGACCCCGATGCCCTGCCCGTTGGCCCCACCTTCATCAAAAAACCAGAAGGACACGCCCTGTTTAACCGCGCGCGTGCAGAACACTACCTCAGCAACAGGGTTGAAGGTCAAGACATGCGACAAGAAGCATCCTGGCGAAAACTGCGGGCGCAATACTACGGCAACGTAAAAATCATCGACGACGCCATAGGCCGCATGGTACAGACACTGGAAGAAACCGGACAAATGGAAAACACCATCTTTGCCGTCACCAGCGACCACGGCGAAATGGCAGGCGACCACGCCATGTTCGAAAAACGCGCATTCTACGAAGAATCCGCGCGCGTACCCATGATCTTAAGCGTCCCGTGGCTCACACAATCGCAAAAGCGCATCGACGGCGTCTTTGGACACGCGGACCTGATCGCCACCCTCATAGAATTGGCCAATCAGCCACGCCTCCAAACCCTCCCGGGCCGCCCGTGTGCCGACGTCTTAAACGGCGAAACCGACCTGCGCAATCACACCGCATTCATGGAATGGAACGGCATTGGCGACCGCAACCTGGGCAACCCCAAAATCAACCTCATGGCCACCTTGCCCTGGCGCTGTGCCGTAACCGGAGACCGGTGGAAACTCAACTTATGTGCCGGCGACCAGTGCGAATTATTCGACCTGAACAACGACCCTTATGAAGAAACCAACCTCTATGACGACCCTGCGCACCGCGACCGGGCGCGGGAAATCGCGGCTCGCATACGACTGTGGCAACACGAAACAAACGACCACGCGCCATTGCCTGCGATCTGAATCAGGATTCTCAGGATTTAAGGATGAACAGGATGAAAGGCAAAAAGCGAAAGGCAAAAGGCGAAAGGCGTCTGAATCAGGATTCTCAGGATTTAAGGATGAACAGGATGAAAGGCAAAAAGCGAAAGGCAAAATCAAAACCTCTGGATCGCGGCTTACACCCTGCCGCGATGACAAGTGCGCTCATCACGCCCCTACTGAATTGACATTCAAACTCCTGTAATAATTTACCTTGCAAATAAGAAGAGAATGACTATATTGCATATTGAGTGAGAATGTGGAATTGTGGTATTAGCGGGACTTCCCCTCCCTCTGGCTCTGCCTTCCGAATATCTCACTTTCCCCACTCATTCGGTCCGACTCTGTTTATATCAGAGAGCGGTGTAGTGTGTTTCACATCTCTTGAGGAATCCTGCCATGGACGACGCGGCACTGTTAAAACTGCTGGAGGCTGGGATTGGCGAAGAAGTTGCTGCTACACAATTAAACTTATCTCCCCAACAGGTAAAAGGACGAATCAGAGAATATTTGCAAGCAGGCATCTTAAATTGCAATGGCGAACGCGAAACCATCAACTGGAAAGCCTTTGGCAAATGGAAAAAACTGGCACAAACTGTTGAAACCGCGCATTAAAAAAAGCAAAAACGGATTGATGTAACAAAATGGGCAGTCGCATGTGTGCAACTGCCCGTTTTTTATCTGAAAGCGTAAAAATGAGTAACTGGTGTACCTCCATACTCTTTCTTTTAACCTTCGCAACAACTGTTCCAGCAACACAGGTACAAATGGGCGTAGATGTATTTTTGGAACACCACACCTATCTAACAGAAAATGCACGGGTCGGATTGATCACCAACCCCACGGGACGCACAAAAACAGGCACCACAACAATCGCCGCCCTGCAGCAGCACCCCGACATAAACCTCGTCGCCCTATTTGCACTTGAACACGGAATCAAAGCACAAGCAAAAGCCGGCGAACACGTGCGCGACACGCAAATGGACAGCCTGCCCGTATATTCCCTCTACGGAAGCGGCCGCTCCCTGCAATCTGCACTGGACAACATCGACGTCATAATCTACGACATCCAGGACGTGGGCAGCAGAGCCTACACCTACATCTGGAGCCTGACCAAAATCATAAAAGCCGCGGGCGAACACAACAAGCGCGTCATCGTCCTCGACCGCCCCAACCCCCTCGGCGGGCGAACCGTAGATGGACCCATAAGCGAAAAAAAATGGCGATCATTAGTTGGAGGGCTATACCCGGTACCCCGCGCGTATGGACTCACAGCAGGAGAACTCGCGCGATATCTCAACCGCGAACACCTGCTCGCGTGTTCCCTCACCGTCGTCCCCATGGAAGGATACCAGCGCAACACGCGCTGGGCGGACATCGGACGCGACTGGATCGAGCCATCGCCCAACATTCCATCTCCCGAATCTGCCATAACCTTTGCCGCAACCGGAACCATTGGCACATTGGGAACCCTGCACATCGGCATAGGAACCGACATGCCCTTTCAAATCGTTGGCGCGCCGTGGATCAACGCAAAAAAAACAGCCCGCGGACTGAACGCCATGCAACTGCCCGGCGTAGAATTTCAACCCATAATATTTGAACCCGACACATGGCTCTTTCGCAACAAAAAAGTACAGGCTATATTCCTGCACATAACAGACCCCATCGCCTTTCGACCCACGCGCACAGAAATAACCATACTCACACATCTCATAGCAACATATCCCGAATTCAAAATCCCAAAAGACCGGTATAAACGCTTTGACAGTGCCATGGGAACCAGCACCGTGCGCGAAGCCCTCTTAAAAGGCGACAGCGCAAAAAAAATATGGGAACAGTGGGAGGAGGAATTGGAGGAATTTTCCACCGCGCGAGAAAAATACTTTTTGTATTAAAAAGGAGCATCATAATGCCCGGCGTCATATTCTGGGATGTCGATACCCAATACGACTTCATCATGCCCGACGGCAAACTCTACGTCACCGCATCGGAAAAGCGCTTGCCGAACCTCAAAAAACTCACAGACCATGCGAGACAACGGGGCATCCCCATCTACGGCTCGGTTGACAACCACCAGATAACCGACCCCGAAATCTCCGACAACCCGGACTTTCTGGAAACCTTTCCGCCCCACTGCATCGCCGGCACAGAAGGACAAAAAAAAGTACCCGAAACCCAACCGCAAAACCCCCTCTGGATCGACCCGGACGCCCCGGGCGACCTCATCAGCCGGGTACAAAAACACCGCGGAGAAATCATCTTTCGCAAACAGCGCTTCGACGTCTTCACCAACCCCAACGTCGAACCTGTACTCAACGCCATCAAACCCGACCGCATCGTCCTCTACGGCGTAGCCCTCGACGTATGCAACGCCTATGCCATCAACGGCTTCTTAAACCGCAACACAGCGCCTATCCAGCTCGTCCTGGACGCCACACAAGCCATCGACCCCGAACGCGGCGACCGCATGGTAGATAACTGGCAACAACAGGGCGTCGAAATTGTATCCACAGATAAAATCATAAAGGCAAGTGAGAAGTAAGAAGTAAGAAGTGAGAAGGCCCCGCTCCACCACCCAAAAGCTGGTGCCTTATCCCACTTCACACTTCACACTTCACACTTCACACTTCACACTTCACACTTCACACTTTACTATGAACGTCTTCCTTCGCCTCATCACCTATATCCGCCCTTATTTGGGCCGCGTGAGCATCGGCATCGGCGCCACCCTCCTCATCATCGGCCTCGACGCCGTACAACCCCTGCTCATGCGCGACGTCATCGACGACATCTTAACCCCCTACTTCACAGAAGGGCGTTACATCGGCGGCGACTTCGCCGACACAAAAATCGCAGCCGACTTCGACCTGCTCCAATTCTACGCCCTGCTCCTCCTCGGCGTCTATATCCTCCGCACCATCTTCAGCTTCATCAACCGCTACCTCCTCAGCCGAACGGGACAGGACATCCTCTTCAGCCTCCGCGTCCAGGTCTATGACCACCTCCAGCACCTGGGCCTGCGCTTTTACAACGACCGCAGCACAGGCGAACTCATGTCGCGCGTAACCGCCGACGTCGAATCCCTTCAAAACACCGTCACAGACACCCTGGAACGCGTACTCATCGACATCGCAACCGTCATCATCTTCGGCAGCATCCTCTTTGCCCTCAGCTTTGAACTCGCCCTCATCACCCTGTTGCCCATGCCCATATACAGCATCCTCATCATCTTCTACAACCGCACCATACGCCCCTATTACACCATGGCGCGCGAACGCATCGCCGACATCAGCGCCCTCTTGCAAGACAACCTCTCCGGCATCCGCGTCATCAAATGCTTTGCCCGCGAAGGCCACGAACTCTCTCGCTTCACCCAAAAATGCAGAGCCTTCCTCACCATCAGCATCACCATCATCAAAACCCGCGTCGCCTTCTTCCCCCTCACCCGATTCATCATCTCCATGGGCCCCCTCCTCGTCCTCCTCTTTGGCGGGCGACAAATCATCTCGGGCGACCTCACCATCGGCACCCTCTTCGCCTTTCAAAGCTACCTCTGGCAATTCTACAGACCCGTAGAAAGCCTCACCCGCATCAACGACACCATCGTGCGCGCCTCTGCCTCAGCGCGTCGCATCTTTGAAATCCTGGACACCCAACCCGAAATAAAAGACACCCCCAACGCGCGCCCCTTTGACCGCCTGAACGGCAGCGTTGAATTTCGAAACGTCACCTTTGCCTACGAACACGGCCCCCCCGTCCTCCAGGGCGTATCCCTCAGCGCACAGTCCGGCCAACTCATCGGCCTCGTTGGACCCAGCGGCGCGGGCAAAACCACCATCATCAACCTCATCTGCCGCTTCTACGACCCCGATTCTGGGACCGTGAGCGTTGACGGCCATGACCTCAAAAACATGCAACGCGCATCCCTGCGCAGCCAAATCGGCATGGTCTTACAAGAACCCTTCCTCTTCAACGGAACCATCCGCGAAAACATCGCTTATGGCAAACTCAACGCCACCGAAACCGACATCATCAACGCCGCCATGATGGCCAACGCGCACGACTTCGTCTGCGGATTCCCGGACGCTTATGACACCCACATAGGCGAACGGGGCGTGCGCTTATCCGGCGGTGAAAAACAGCGCATCTCCATCGCCCGCGCCATCCTCAACGACCCGCGCATCCTCATCTTAGACGAAGCCACATCTTCTGTTGACACCGAAACCGAAATGCTCATCCAAAAAGCACTCGAACGCCTCATGGAAGGCCGCACCACCTTTGCGATCGCCCATCGCCTATCCACCGTGCGCCGCGCCGACTGCCTCTACGTCATCGACCGCGGCAAAATCGTCGAATACGGCACACACACCCAGCTACTCGCCAGCGACGGCCTCTACGCCCGCCTGTGCGACATGCAATTCGCGTTGGAAGAAGCGTGATGAAGTAAGAAGTAAGAAGTGAGAAGTAAGAAGTAAGAAGGCCCGCCCCAACCACCCAAAGGCTGGTACTTCCTCCTTCCTCCTTCACACTTCAACCTTCACACTTCACACTTGCCTATGGACCTCATGATACAACCACTCATCCCAGAAACCATTGACTTATGTCAAAACGGCGACAGCCTGATCCTCTTTGCCGATGGAGAAGAACTGTACATCGATCACATCGTGCGCTGCTTTCCCTTTTCCACGCCCGACCAATGGATCAGCCTCCGCGACCGAGACGGAACCGAACTCGGCCTCTTGCCCACACTCGACGGACTAAATGCACAATCGCGGGCACGCGTTGAAGAACACCTCAAAGACCGCTATGACATCCCCAAAATCCAGACCATACTCAACATCGAAAGCAACAAAGAAGGCGGCACAACCTGGGACATCGACACCGACGCGGGACCCATGAACTTCACAATCCGCGGCGATCAGAATCTCAACCTCAACGCATTTCCCGAAATCGTATTCACCGATGGCATAACGCGCAAACGCTACAAAATTCCCGACTACACCAAACTCGACCGCGCCAGCCAAAAAATCGCCCGCGCGTACCTGCCCATGAGCTCTCGCCATTACTCAGGCCGCCGCGGAGGCAGGAGCAGAAGGTGAATTAAAAATTGAGAATTGAAAAAGCGGTAAGCAGGAGAAGCGGCCAGGATGGAGAAACTATAAATAAAAAAAGCCAATCACACAGTGATCGGCTTTAAAAATAAAGGCGCGGGGCAATGCGAACCAGACGGGACAGGTCCTCCTCAATAATGATAACGAGCCTGTAGAAAATTAATGCGCTCATGGTCAACGTGATAGACAATGCGATGTTCGCGTGTCAAACGACGAGACCAGGTATTGCGGTCAAAGTATTTGAGTGGTTCTGGTTTGCCAATCCCTTTGAAAGGATCTCGCAGGATAGCTTCCACAAGTGTCAAGACGCGAAGGGCTATCTTGCGATCAGTTTGAACCCAATAGTGCAGGTCTGCACGAAATTCTGGATGAAAAACAGCATCGCGCATTATTATTCCAGCCCAACCTCTCGACGCAAGTCATCAACGGATTGAGCGGGTTCTGTTCCGGCTTTGGCTCGGTTTAGAGCAGTTGCCAATCGTTCCGCATTTTTAGGTGAGCTGAGAAGATGAGCGGTTTCTATAAGGCTGGAAAGCTCGGACACAGAAATCAGAGCGACATCTTCATGCCCCCGACGAGTGATAATAACGTAATCATTTTCATCCGTCACATCTTTGCAAAGACTGGCAAGCCTGGCGCGTGCCTGAGTACAGGTAAATGTTCTGGTCATATATTTCATAATAATATCCAGCGAAAATCCCTACTTCTCACTTCCTACTTCTCACTTCCCCCTTCTCAACCCCATCATCTTCGACGCGATCTCGACCTCCTCGGCAAATGCCTCTGCCGCCTCGTCATACGTATCAAACGGATCGCGGAAACTCAAATGGTATTCATTTTCCAAATACACCGAATCCCAATCCACAATATACCGCACCCGATTTTGCGACAACGTCTTCACCATCGCCGCCCGCGCCTTTGCCCGCGTATCAGCCGGAGGCGTTCCACAAGCCTCTTCAACGCGATCATCGGTCAACACGCGCTTCATCTTACCCTGTTGCTCCAGATCGAAATACAACCCGCGATTGGGATCGATATTGTGATACTCCAGATCCAAACTCTGCAACCACGGATCGTCCCAACCCAAATTCTCCGACTCGCGAAACGCATCCAACAACCACTTCTTCGCCACCCAGTCCACACGATCTGTCAACTGCATCGGATCGGATTCCAGATCATCAAGTGTGCGCTCCCACTCAGCCAGCACCCAATCCGACTCCTCATCCAGACCTCTCAAATGGCGCTGCGACAAATCCAGATAAACGCGCTGAATATCAATCGCCGAAATAGACCGCCCATTCTGCCGGTCCAGAATCCACTTATGTGTTGGATCGCGCGAAATCTCCTTCAACGCCCATACCGGATCACCCAACCCCAGATCCTGGGGAAAAATCTTCCGCTCTAAGAGATTCAGCACCATCGCAGTCGTGCCAACCTTCAGCGCCGTCGCATACTCCGACATATTTGAATCGCCCACCAGAAGGTGCAAACGGCGGTACTTGCTGTGATCGGCCAGCGGTTCATCTCGCGTATTGATAATCGCGCGAGAAAACTGAATCCATTGATAAATCTCTGTCACAATATGATCCGCACGCTGAGAAATCTGGAAATTCACCGGATCTTCCCGGTTGTCGGCATCGCGCGCACTGTGCCCATAATAATAAAAACTGTCGTCATAACTGCCCACGCGACCTGCACCGCAAAAAATTTGGCGCGTCACCAAAAACGGCAACAGCGCGGGAATGACAACCGTTGAAAACGGCACATTGCGCCTGACCAGATAATTTTCGTGACAGCCAAACGTCGCGCCCGTATAGTGATCGATATTATTCTTCAAAAACGACGCTTCTTTAGCCAACCCCAGCGCGTGCAATGCCCGATGCAAAATGAGATCGCCAGCCCGATCAAAAGCCACAATATCCCACAACCCCATACACTCCGGCGTCGCGTATTCCAAATGCCCCATATCGATATAAACCCGCCCGGCATTAAACAAAAACCCCCCATTGCCCGGGGGTTCATCCCGTCCGCGATAGTGAATATCCACAATCCCGATACGGTCAACGTGAAAAATATGATCCTTAACCTTCACCGAAATGGTATCGGGACTCACAAAACCCTCGTGCTCGGGAGCCAAACACCCATACTCGGTTTCTATGCCAAAAATGCGATCTCTCATGGGGCCTCTCAATGATAGATGGGCGAGGCATGCCTCGCCCCTACAATGAACCACCATCCGCAACAACGGGCAGGTTTAAAACCTGCCCCTACAATATAAACGGCGCCAGCGCGGGCGCAATTTCTTCTGCATCGACATTGCGGTACTTGTTTTTACCCACCCGCGACCGCTCGAGCACCACCGCCTCCACCTCCAGATCCACCAACTCCGTCACAAGCACATCAACCACATCGACCTCCCCAGCCACCTGATCCAACGCGTCGGCATCGGTGGGCACCTCGTCCATCTTCCCAATCCATCGCCCCATCGCCCATGCGCGAAGCGCGGCACCTGCGGCATCAGACAGAGACAACGCCTCCGTATCCAAACCCGACAACTCGCGCACCATCATCACATCCGCCTCCACAACGCCCCCCACAGCAGCACACCTCTCGTGCCGGTGAAACGCGCCATCGTAATCCACAGAATAAAAAATGTGCGCGCCCTCCTGCCCATCCAACTCCGCGAGAAGCACCCGCGCCAAAAAAGGAGACCGCACCACATCGTCAAACCCCGCCTTAATCGCAGGACCGAGACCAAAATACACAATCTGACGCAGTGTCACATCGTCTTCCGAATAATTAAACCCAATCGAATGCGCCATATCAATCGCAGCCTGCCGCAGATTCTCGATATCCGTCGAATGCCCAATCCCCGCGAGCAAGATGCGATCGTACACCTCAAACACCTTTTGCTGACTCTGCGACAGCGTCAACAACAAAATCCCATCCTCGTAACCCACCCCCACGACCGGACTACCCTGCCGGATCTGATCCTCAATATAATCTCGCCGATTCGCAACCGCCTCTGCCCAGCGATACGGCTCATCAGACAACATCATGCGCGTCCCGCCTCCTCCCAATTAAACTTTCTCAATCTTCGTATCCTTCGTGTCCTTCGTGTCCTTCGTGGATACTGAATCATGCGCGTCCCGCCTCCTCCCAATTAAACCTTTTCAATCTTCGTATCCTTCGTGTCCTTCGTGTCCTTCGTGGATACTGAATCATGCGCGTCCCGCCGCCTCCCCATCCACATATTGAACATAAAGCTGTCGCAACGCCTCGGTCTCAATCTCCGCCAGACCCGACGCCGTAATCGTCTTCACCGACGGAAAAATATCAGCCGACCGCTCGTATCGCCCCGTCGCCGAATCGTATTCCGACGCCGTATCCAGAAGCTGAAGCGCGTGTCCAATTGCCGCATCGCGATCCATATCCACAAACCGCCGACCGCCCCAGCGATTCAAATAATACATCGCACCGCGAATCGCCGGCGACCCCGACCCCGTCGTCGTAAAATCGGCACTCTCGAACTGCGCCCCCAGCGCATCGTAAAAATAAATTTTACCCCGCGCATCCACCTGGTCATACGTCGCAAAAATCGGAATCACAGCGCCAATACCCTGCATCGCCATCGGCAAATTATCCTTAATCAACAGCGACAACCGGCGCAACTTCGCCTGCAAACTCATCTCCTGAAGCAAACGGCGGCGATAATACTGAAACGCGTGCTCCAGAATCCGCGCAATCTCAAACGCAATCGAAGGCGACCCCGAAATCGCCATCACCGAAAACGCATCCAGATCGATCACCTTATCCGCGCGGTCGTAAAGCACCATATTGCCCGCAGTGGCGCGGCGATCGCCTGCAACGAGCACCCCATCGGCATATTGAAAAGCCAGAATCGTCGTCGCATCCGTAGGCTCAAAAGGCAACGTGCGCTCGGCCGGCACATCGCCCAAATTCTCACCCGGAAACCTGTAGCCCGTCTGCCGCAGCAAATCGACAAAATCCCCACCCGATTGCATAAGCTACTCGCCTGTACGCTGGCGATAACGCCGCGCCTGATTGGGATCAACGCGCCGCATGCGCCGCAGCAAATCGCGTGTATCTGGCCGCTCCACCTTCGGGCGCGCGGGGCCACCATCGCCATCATCACCCGGACCAGGTCCGCCCGGATCGACCGGCTTCGTCCGTCGCTCAAACTGTAAGACCTTATCCATCTACGGCCTCCTTAAAAAAATGTCTGAATCAGGATTCTCAGGATTATAGGATGTGCAGGATGAAAAACTATCTGAATCAGGATTTACAGGATTATAGGATGAACAGGATGAAAAACAAAATCAAAACCTGCTGGATCTACACCCTTCACAGCCTCTCTTTTTTATCTGCGTCCATCTGCGTCCATCTGCGGATCACACTTCCTTCAACGCCTCTAAAAAACTCTCTAACGTCTCCGAATTATCCAGCACCTCATTATAACGCGCTACCCGCCCCTCATCCACCAATAATTTCATATCCACGGCATGCTGGCGGCCATTGCGCTTAAACACAATGCGATCCCAGTTAATCGACGACACATAATCGCCGAACTTCTCCAAACTGCGCCCTCGAAAATACGCCCGCGTACCCGAAGGCGGCTCCGACATTGCCGCTGCCACCTCATCATCGCCCACCAGACGCACCATCTGCCCCTGCGACTCCAGCAAATAATACAACCCCGCATCCCGATCCACATTGCTATATTCCAGATCCTGGCTCTGCATCCAGAACAAATCATCGGGATTGTCCCACGCCAGATTCTCCGCCTCGCAAAAACTATCGATCAACCACTTCTTCGTCACCCAATCGCACACCCCCACCAGATCCATCGGATCGCGGCTCAACTTCTCCAGTACATCTTCCCACGCCGACAACACCCAATCCGTCTCTCGATCCCGCCCGGCAAACTCGCGCCGTGCCAGAGCCAAAAACGCATCCTGAATCTCAACCGCGGGAATTAGGCGATGACCGGGACCCTCGACCTCAACCAGCCACGCATGCGACTGATCCCGGGCGATATTCTTCATCGCCGCAATCGGATCCTTCAGCCGATAATCGGGCAAACAATCCGCCTCAATCAAATCGATCACCAGCGCCGTTGACCCCACCTTGAGCGCCGTCATATACTCCGACATATTGGCATCGCCCACAATCACGTGCAACCGGCGATATTGCGCCGCATCTGCGTGGGGTTCATCGCGCGTATTCACAACCGGACGCTTGTGCATCGTATCCACACTCGCGATCACCTCGAAAAACTCCGCGCGCTGCGACAACTGATAAATCGGTGCGCGATCCTCCCGCTCGACACCCACCTTGCCAGCCCCGCAAAAAATCTGCCGCGTGGGGAAAAACAGCAACAACCCCTGTAATATACGCTCGAAAGGCACCGAACGATCCATCAAATAATTCTCGTGACACCCATAGCTATGCCCTTCGAAATCCGTATTGTTCTTATACATCCGCACAACGCCCTGATCGAGCATCTCCGTGCGCCGCTGCGCGCAAATATCCACAATGCGCTCCCCCGCCTTATCCTGCGCCACAAGCTCGAACAAACTTATGCACTCACCCGTTGAATACTCCGGATGCGTGTGATCGTTGTAAAACCGGGACCCATTGTAAATAATCAAATCGCTCTTCAATTCTTTAAACGGAATTTTCCGCTTGCGGTCCTGTTGCATAAGCTCCTTTTCATCGGCATCATTCAACAGATTTTTAACCTCAAACCCCCGCTCATCCCGACGGGGATTCTCCAGCCGATAATCCCACAACGGAACAAACTTGCCCTGCTGATAGCATCGAATCAACTGCATCGACTCTTCGACCACATCGACCTTATCCACCTCGTCAATCGTGATCCCATATTCTGTTTCTATACCGAATAAGCGCGTCATAGAAGTGTGAAGGGTGAAGGGTGAAGGGTGAAGGGTGAAGGGTGAAGGGTGAAGGGTGAAGGGTGAAGGGTGAAGGGTGAAATAGCGGTCAGCAGTCAGCGGTCAGGATGATGAGGCAATGGGGCGGCGTTGGGTGGATTTCTTACTTCTTACTTCTCACTTCTTACTTCACACCACGCCATGCCTTGAGGTGCGTCGCTCTCGCCTGGGCTTAATCGGTACTGCGCGCACCACATTTTCGGGATCGTAATCCAGCAACTTCAACCAATCCTCTGTATTATCCGTCGGCGGGAAAATTTCATTCTCGCTGTACTCGGTCTCTATCCCCGCGAGCAAATCGCCAAAACCAATCCCCTCTTCTGTGCCCGACGCAATACACCGCTTAATCGCAATCTCCTTCGCGCGCTGCACAATAGACTCGAGAATAGCCCCGCTACACAGATCCCCGCGGGTCAACACCTCCTTGCGACCGCTTCTGAGCAACACCTCTAAAAAGCGCGTATCATCGCGCCTGGCATATATCTCAGCTATCGTGCGCGCCGCAAGATCGTCAACCGCTGCTTGCACATCGCCGTCGTGCGCGTTTAACGCATCCTCTGACAGCGGCAAATCAGCCGTCAAATAAATACCCAAAATCTCGCGCGCGGCATCCTCATCCGGACGAAGCACCTTGATCTTGCGATCAATACGCCCCGGGCGCAAAATTGCCGGATCGATCAAATCTGGACGATTGGACGTCAAAATAATCACCACATCTTGCAGGGAATCGATCCCATCCATCTCGGAGCAGAACATCGGCACAACCGTATTTGAAATATTGTGCGACCGAATCGCCCGCCGCGTACCTAAGACCGACTCTGCCTCGTCGATAAACACCACCGGCAAAAACCCCTCGCGCCGCTTCTCGCGCGCCTGAGAAAAAATCTCGCGCACCTTGCGCTCGGACTCTCCCAACCACATATTCAAAATCTCAGGCCCCTTAATATGCATAAAACACGCCTTGAGATTCAGGCCGTCTTCCTGCACCTGCTTCTCCAGATTGTACGCCGTCGCCTTCCCAATCAGCGTCTTGCCGCACCCCGGAGGACCGTACAACAAAAACCCCTTGGGCGTACTGTACTGAAACCGCTTAAACAACTCCGGATGCAACACCGGCATCTCAATCGTATCTTTAATCGCCTGAATCGCATCCTTTTGCCCGCCGATCTTCTCCCACGGCAAATCGGGAACTTCCTCCAGATAAAAATCCTTAACCTCGGAATGCGGCATCTTCTCCAGCGCCACGCGGAAATGCGGATCGATCCGAACCTCTTCGCCCGACTTCAAAGCCTCGGCCTCCAGATCGGCCCCCCGCAGCAAAATATGCGTCTGCGAACCGTGTTCTTGCCCCACCTGCAAGCGCCCATCGTCCAGCACATCGACAATTTTACCCACCGTACCCGACGGAGACTCGCCCATCTCGCCCACCACGGCAAACGCCTCATTCACCAGCACCCGCGTCCCCACCTTCAAACCGCGTTCATCCAACCGCCCATCCACATTGGCGTAATACTCCGCCCCACCCACCGTAATGTACGCGACGCCATTTTCCGGTGCCGACAGCAACGTTCCCACCCGATTGGCTGGTGCCGTCACCTTCTCCAGCGCCCCTTCCAACTCCACAATCGTGCGCCTCGCCTCCTCAAACGTAATCTCATCTTCCTGAAGCTGCCGGCGCAACTGGTACAACAGGGGCCGCCGTCGATCCGTCTCATCCATCGTCATCAAAATCTGATCGATAATCGACAGCGACTGAAATGTATGCTGCATATCCACATAGTCCTGAAGAAAATCTTCAGGTGACTTTCTCTGACGATCAGAATCGTTGGTATTGATAACTCACCTCCGGATCAGGATTCGCAGGATGAAACCCCTGTCTGAATCAGGATTCTCAGGATTTAAGGATGAACAGGATGAAAATCAAAAGCGAACACGGATTAAACGGATTAAAAGATGGACACAGATTAAAGGCAAAATCTTCTGGATCGCGGCTTAAAGCCTGCCGCGATGACGGGTACCTTTAATGTCTCTCTTCCTACTTCACACTTCACACTTCACACTTCACACTTCACACTTCACACTTCACACTTCACACTTCACACTTCACACTTCACACTTCACACTTCACACTTCACACTTCACACTTCACACTTCACACTTCACACTTCACACTTCACACTTCACAGCCCCTCTTCTTCATCTGCGTCCATCTGCGTCATCTGCGGATCTCACGTCAAGAATACCATATCTCAAAACCCGTGTCAAGGACGGACGGGTTGGAAACCCGCCCCTACTCCTCTTCGAGCTTCTCTAACTTGCGCTCCATATCGATCTTAACCTCGGCGACGATATTGAGAATCGGGTCCTTCTCCCCCGCCTTAATAACCACAGGCTTATTGATATCAAAATGCACCTTGTGCTCTATCACCAGGCCGCGCGTCGCATCGATCACCCACGACCCTCCGCCTTTACCTTTCCCATTGTAATACAAAGACACCACACTCACCTCAATCCATCCCGCGTACTCCACCTCACTATCCTCATCAATATGCACCTCCACGCGCCCCTTCGCATGCTTGATATTCTTCACCTCATAAGTACTCTTGATCTTAATCTGCGAATCGCGCCCCATCATATCCATACTCGCAAAAGGGCGCCAAAAATCGCGCTCGCCCGTCCAGGTATCGCCCTTATTAACCGGTCCCTCTGGCAAAACCGGCGCAAACGCGGGCATCGCCCCCTGGAACATATCCGTAATCAAATCCTGTCGCTCCACGCGAAACGCGGGAAAATCTGGCTCGAACTTCTGCACCACACCCTCGGGCGTCACCTGATAGGTAAAAACCCTGTCATTAAACATATCAAACGTAAACGGAAACTGCTCATACGTCTGCTTCTCGCCCAGAAAAATCGCTGCACTCGCCCCCTTCTTAATCTCAGCGCGAACACCCATCACCCCTTCGGGAATGGTCCTCCCCGGCAATGCCTGGGGCACAACCACCTCTTCATGGCTGCGCCACTCATTATCTATAATCACGCGAATATGCCCGCTCTGCATCACAATCTGCTCGCCCATATTGCTGAAATACTCCACCCGGAACTTGTGCTTATATCGCGCCTTGCGCCCCTCTGGAAACTTCAACGTCAGCGCTGTGGGCTGCGCCCAACAATCGGCGGCAACACCGACGAGTAATCCGAGAATAATCGTTAATTTCCACATAAGCACCTCCTTCACCCTTCACGCTTCACCTGCACGGGTCGCCCGTTTTTTTCTGCCGACTCCCATGCGGCCTCCGTCAACTGAATCACGCGCAAACCGCACACCGGCGGCACCTGAACTTCATCGCGCCCCAAAATTGCATCCACGAAATTTTGATCTGGACTCACAAACCGCGAAGGCAAACTATCTGCATCGACCTCCACGGGTGCGCTGCCACCGTATTTGCACGTCAACTTCCCATTGCGAGAATAAATCGCCCCCTTCGTGCCCCAAATCGTAATATCCTCCCACATCCCCGGACCCGGACCTGTACCCACAATAGAAAAATTCGCCAACGCGCCATTCTCAAACACAATTGACAGCGCCGAATTGATATCCACCTCTGTATCCAGATTATCCATAAACGCCGACACGCGCGTGGGCGCCTGATCCACCATCCACAGCACAATATCCAGCAAATGACTCCCTGAATCGTTCAACTGACCCCCGCCCGACAGCGCGTGAACCTGTCGCCACTTCCCCTGTTGATTCTCATACCAGTGCTGATCTTGCATCGCCTGAATAAACTGAACCTCTCCGATCTCCCCCGCCTGAATCTGATTCCGAATAAACCGAAACGTCGGCGCCAGATGCCGTTGATAAGACACCATCAAAACGCGATCCACCTCCTCTGCCTTATCCATCACCTGAAACGCGTGATCAACCGTACAAACCATCGGCTTTTCCGTCAGCACATGCAGGCCCTTATCCAGACTATCCATAATCTGTTCAAAATGCAAGGTATGCGGCGTAGAAATCTCGGTCGCATCCATCTCCACCTCATTCAACATCTCCCTGTGATCTGCAAACCTCGGCAACGCCTCTGTCTCTGGCACGCGCTCAAACAACCGCGCAAAACTCTCATCACTCGGATCTGCCAGCGCCACAATCTCCACATCCTGCATATCCATCAAACGCCTGATATGACCGCTCATATTGCCACCGCACCCGATCAAACCCATTCGCACCTTCTCCATTTATGTCTCCTTTTTTTAAGTAAGAAGTAAGAGTGCTCGAATATAGTTTCACATATACAATACCGCAATAACAAAAAAAAGGCCACTGGACAAAATGTCCAATGGCCTTTTTGAATAAACGTACGGGCGAAAAATTTTTCGTCCCTACAATCGGGCAACCACGAGCGGTTGGCCCCTATTTCAACAGCAGCATCTTCTGGATCGCGGTATTTGGACCCGCTTTGATCTTGGCGATATAAACGCCACTACCAACGCTGCGGCCCATAAAGTCCTTAGCATCCCACTGGACACTATAGCGACCCGCCGTATAATGCTGGCTCACGAGTTGACGAATCTCCTGCCCAATCGCATCGTAAATGACAACAGACACAGTTGCGTCAGAAGGCAGATCGTAGGAAATCGTCGTTCTCGGGTTAAACGGATTGGGATAAACAGCCGAAGAAAATTCTGTGGGCAGGATGAAACGCGCGCCCAACAGCACCTCAATCGGATTCGAACGGTTCACCGTCCCATCCAGATCAATCTGCTCGAGAACATAATAAACGATCTCAGCAACGGGAAGACGATTATCCTCAAACATATAATCCATCAACTGATCGGTCGTACCAGCGCCAGCGATAAGTTCGCTAACCGCCTCGTAGGTCTCTCCATCCGTGCTGCGAAGCACGCGGAAACCCGCATTATTGGTCTGCGAAGCCGTCGTCCAGTTGATCACCACGCGGTCATCAACCACCGAACCGACAAATGACGACAACTCAACGGGATTGGCCTCAGTAAATTGAAGGGTGGCCTCAAGAGGTTCCATCATACCATCCGAAGCTGTCACCTTCACAACTACAGATCTATAACCAGCGACTGTCAATGTCAGGACATTGCCATCCACCGAATGTTCAACCGTGGATTGTGGATCATCGCCTGAGGGAAAATCAGGACCTTCTAACAGTTCCACAGAGAACGTAACCGTAGCCCCTTCGGGAAAACGCAAGGCTGTAACCATAACCACCGCAGTGCCACCGCGCGGGATTGTATTGATGAGACCAGGTGACACATCCAGAGCCGGACCGTGGTTATACAACACCGGAGCGGGAACCATCAGCATCGTCTCTTCACCATCAGGACCGAGAACAGCTCTAAACGACGAAACGCCAACCACAAAAGGCATCTCCTCGGCACCTGTCATCAGCTTCAGCGTACCCAAAAAACCACCATTGGACAGCATCATCGCTTCTTCGGCACCAACATCGACCTGATTACCGGACATACCCAGCAGCGTCAGACCCTCAGCAGGATCAAAACCCGTGATCGTCGCAGCAGCAGCCGGATCAATCGTAAACATAATACTCGCACCACCGAGACCACTTTCTATATCACCGGCAAATACCTCAATGGCAATCTCTTCATTGGCACCAGCACTGGCCGAGAGCATGCCGTCATCCATCATATTCATCATGTCCATGCCGGCGGCATCTAAGGCGGGAAGCCTCACCTCGACAAACTCAATCGTAATTGGATCGGTCGTCGTCATACCATCACTCGCCGTCACCGTCACCTTTGCCGGGCCACTCGCCGTCAACGTCAACGTGGCACCATCCATCATGGACTGAACCATCTCAATCATCTCGCCCTGCACATCAAAGGTAATCGCGGCATCCGCGGCAAAATTCACCGCCGTTACCACGACCGACCCCGTGCCACCCGGCGGCACCGGAATCATCATAGACATATCCATCATAGACATATCTGTCATGAGCCTGGGCTTGACATTAAAGTTAATCGTACTCATCATCGCCATCATCTCTGGCGCGATGACATCGCTCGACGCTGCACTTTCGGCAAGCGTCACCGCCTTAATGCCCAGGTAAAACTCCATATCCGTCACATCTGCCACGGTGGAAAACTCGGCGCGTCCAAGAAAACCGGACTCGGGCAGAGTAACAGGCGCAGTCGCTGCAAAATTTACGCCCGTCGGCTCTGGAATAGCGAACAGAAACGCACTATTCTCGATCTTGTCGAGCTTTAATTCTTCAGCTTTAAAATCAAACTCAATTCTCACACCAACCAGCGACGTGGTCACGCCCTGGGCGAAAACCTCAACTGCAATTTTTGTGCCCTGTCCAGCAACAACGCCTGCATGAACGCCATCGTCCGTCTGGTTGCCTGCCCCGCCATCGGCAATCAAATCAATCGACACCGTCGCATTTGCATTGGGACCAGCAGAAGCTTGACCCGCAAACGCCAGAAATGCAAGGGCAGTAAAAAATAACAATCCTCTTTTCAAAAACATTTGCAAGACTCCTTCGCTGAAAACTACTCCTTGTAAGTTCTGAGGGAAAATTAAGGTAGGGGCGAAAGATTTTTCGCCCCTACCTACCGAATTACTTGAGCAGCATCAGCTTCCGCACATCCTGGAACTTCCCTGCCGAGAGCTGGTAGAAATAAATCCCACTCGAAACCGGCGTTCCGCGATCATCCATACCGTCCCAACGGACCTGATAACGACCAATCGACTGCGGTTCAGCAGCAATCAGCGTCCGAACGACCTGACCCACCACATTGTAAATCTGGAGCGTCACATCGGCAGACTCGGCCAATTCATATCCGATCGTCGTGTCGGGGTTAAACGGATTGGGGAAATTCTGGAGCAGTGCAAACTCTGTAGGCGTCGTCTGGATATCCAGCACACCGCCAGCCAATGGATTGGCGAATTGACTCGGATCGAAAACCAGACCCTCGGCAATCTCAAACCGCGCATTATCTTCAAAATCGCGCAACACGCGGAACACCAACCGAACAATATCGCCACCGCCAGAAACCTCTGAGCCATTCACAATCGCATTCATCACGCGAACCTGTCCGGCCTCATCCGACCAACCTCTGAACAGCGGGATCTCGCCACCTGCTGACTGCAGCAAATCCTCAGCAGCCGGCATCGCTTCTACAAACTCGAACTTCTCGGCATCGTAGTTAAGCACAAACCCATAACCCATCAGAGCCTGCGCATTGGCGAGCGACACATCCACAAACATATTCTCGCCAGCCACCACGCGATCACTGCCCAAACGCAACGACAACTCGGCATTCTCATTCACGCCAAGAACGGGCGGAACCAGAGACTTGCCAGCCGGACCTGTCGCTTCCTTGCCATAAGAACTAAAGAACAGGATAAAGTCATCGAAATTGACCATCTTATCGTCATTCAGGTCAGCCTGAACAAAAACTCTCCAGTTCTCGTGCGTCTCATCTGTATTAAACGCCATCGTAAAGGCAATAAAGTCTTCAAAGTCAACCGTCAGCGGCGTCGCCGTATCCCCGTGCCTGGGGAGCCTGACGATATAAACCGGATTGCCGTCTGCATCCACAAATCCCCTGCGCGTGGGCGTAAGCTCAACAAGTAGAGGAACACTCGGCGTCATATTGGTACCGTCCATCGCCGTCACGGTTACCAGCACCTCGGGCAGACCCTGATTAATCAGAGACTCGATCAAAGCCAGGGGAACCTGGAAACTGCCCGAACCAGCGGGCGCAGGCCCGATATCAATCATCGAATCTTCGTTGGCACCGCCTCTGACCACATATCCCGTCACATGCGGAATTGTAATCCCGTAACCGCGATACATCACAATATCCATGCCGCCATCATCGGCGGACACCGTCCAGGTAACCATCCCGGTTTCAACATCAGCGGCGAGACCGGTTGCAGCAGCAGGGGCTGTATCGTCAATCGCAGCCACCATATCTTCCGTCGCCGTAATTGAAGACGAAACAATGGGACCAGATCCATCCGTGCGGATATTCTGCGGAACAGCCAAATCGCCACCGACGAGCACACTCAAATCGGGATCCAGAGCCGCAAACACCACATTCTTCTGATTCCCAATAAGCGCGTTCAAATAATCAGCAGAAGGCATAAACACCTGTGCGAGCTCATCCTCGGTCACAACCCGATTGGGATCCAGACCCAGGAACTGAACCAAGTGTTGCACGCTCTCCTTGGAGAACACGCGCTTGCCAGCAGGCGTAATCACGTCCTCTGCCGAACCCATACCGCTCTCGGCAGAAACGCCCCAGAGGGTTGCCTTCGAATCCGTCACCGGAACAACCGCGCGCGTCATACCATCATTATCCATTGCGTCGATAACAGCCCAGGCGACCCAATCTTCCACCGGGTTACCCTCTGAATCATTCACCATCATCCAGCGATGGACGCGATACTGACTCACATCCGCGTGATTTTCCGAATTGGCAAAAGTCACCATCACATAGTGACCATTATCGCCTTCCTGATCCTGCACCTTCACACTCGCAGGAGCAGCGGGCTTCTTCTGGCTAAACGAAACCTCCACCGCAGCCGTCGTAACGCCGGCACCCGAAGCCGTCACACTCACAGAAACTGGACCCGTGGCCGTCAGCGTCAGCACATTGCCATCCTGTGACTTTGAATAATTACTCTCTGAACCACTCGTCACCTGGACATCGAACGTAACCTCAGTGCCTTCGGGAAAACCAACAGCCACGACCATTGACGAACCATCGGGAACCACAGCCTGCGGAATCTTGACCTCAGCCATATCGGTTGTAACAGTGGGCATCGCCCTGAAAATAACTTTCAACGGCGAAGTCTCCGCGCCAGAATTATCCATGGCTTTCAGCGTCACCTCAGCAGAACCTTCACCACTACCCGTCAACGTGACCATTGCACCATCCGTCTGAGCATCAACCGACGCTGTACCAGATACCTCGGTGAACGTATATTTAATACCGTCACCCAGACCAGTCGCCGTCACGGTTACCACCGCCTCTCCGCCAGCCGGAATAATAACATCGGCGTCATCCGCCGTCAGATAAGGCGGAGGATTCACAAACGAAATCGTCAGCGGTGCTGTCGTCGCCGTGCCATCGGTGGCCTCCATCGTCACATCCCCGGGATTACTCGTCGTCACCGTCCAGGTCGCAGCACCAGCACCCGTTGCAAACCCGGCACCACCCGTAATTTTAAAATTAATCTCGGCACCGGCATCAAAACCGACAGCCGTAACCATCGCTGAAGCTGAGGCACCAAAATCTGAAAACACCACCTCGGTACTCTCAGTTCTCAGTTCCGGTGGTGCCTTGGTAAAAACAACCGTAACCGGATCCAGCGCAACACCACGAGACATTGCAGACACCGTCACCGTGGCATCGCCCGTAGCGGACAACGTCACCGTGTTACCATCAACCGTGCCCGCATCAGCGGGATCTATGGTAAACTCAACCATTTCATCCTGCGTATCCATCGCGGTTACCGTCGCCATTCCCGTCTCGCCGTGGCCAACCGTAACCTCGGTTGCGCTCGCCTCGAGATAGGGCGCGAACTGAGTGACCATCAAAGCCTCACCACCACCCACAGCCCTTCTCATTCCATCTGCTGTAAGCACCGTCAGCGAGGCAACACCAATGGTAAACTCAGTGGCATCGGGATCCACTGTAAACGTCACAGAGCCGTAATTCCCGCCATCCAGCATCACAGCCGGTATGCCAAGAAGTGTAATGCTCATACCATCTATTCCGCCAGGAGGTACTCCCAAACCGGTAGCAGGCATACTACCTGTGACCATCGCTGCATCAGCGGGATCAACCATAAAAGTGATCTCAGCACCCGTCGTTTCTCCGACTCCGGGAACCGCGACATTGACGGAGAGTTCACCATCGTCATTGATCTCACCATCACTCGTCAGGGCAGCTTCAAGACCATTAAACGAGGCCATAGCGGATGGGGTAATTTCTACCTCATCGAGCGTGACCTTCGCAATGCCAATGGAAAATTCCATACCCGTCACATCTACGTTTGTCGTAAAAGTGAAACTCACACTTGCGGGCACAGGCATTGCACTAATAGATAACAGGCTAACCGTACCGGGATCTGGTTGTAACCAGCCGGAAGGTGCAGCAAGAGTTAAAAGAGACTGGTCAAAATCAAATTCAACTTGTATGGCATTTACCGATTGGGTAACACCCATTTGGGACACTTCAACGACAATCTCCGTGCCCTGTCCAGAAACCTTGCTTGGAGTACCCGTGATCGAGATACTCTGCGCAGAAGCCTGCCCTGCAAATATCAGCAATGCCAAAGCAGTCATAGACAAAAGACTTTTTTTCAAAAACATTACAAACTCCTATATGAAAATATGGATCGGGAAGCCTCATCAGGGAAACTTCCCGACCCATCGGCGAATTACTTGAGCAGCATCAGCTTCCGCACATCACTGAACTTTCCGTCTGCCGCAATCTGGTAGAAATAAATTCCACTCGAAACCGGCACACCGCGATCATCCATACCGTTCCAGCGAATCTGATAGCGACCCGCATTCTGCGCCTCGGAAGCGACCAGCGTCCGAACCACCTGACCCAACACATTGTAAATCTGGAGCGTCACGTCAGCGGACTCGGCCAAATCGTACTTAATGGTCGTATCCGGGTTAAACGGATTGGGGAAGTTCTGGTGCAAAGCGAACTCTCTGGGCGTACTCTGAAGTTCCAGCACACCCGCGACCACCGCCGGATTCTGAAGCTGACTCGGGTCAAAGACCAGACCGTCGGCAATCTCAAACCTGGCGTTATCCTCAAACTCGCGCAACACGCGGAACACGAACCGAACCACATCGCCACCGCCGGAAACCGCCGTGCCATTATACACACCATTGGCAACGGTAATCTGACCGTCGGCAACCACATGGTGGAACAACGTCTCTCCACCTGTTGACTTGAGCAGATCCTCATCGGCAGGCGCCACACTCACAAACTCGAACTTATCGGTCTCGTAATTGAGCGCGAACCCATAACCGATCAGAGCAGCGACATTGGCAAGCGACACATCGACAGCCACCGTCTCGCCAGCGATCACGCGCTCACTACCCAGACTCAGCGTGAACTCAGCATTCTCGTTGATACCGGGCAGCAAAACGAGCGGCTTCGTCGCCGGACCAACAGCTGTCCTGCCAAAGGACTTGATAAACTCGGAAAAGTCAGCGACACTAACCATGCCATCGTCATTGACATCGGCCTGGGCGTTGTAATTCTCATCACCTTCGCTGCTACCAAACGCAGCAACAAGCGCGAGGAAGTCATCCACGCCAACTGTCATATCTGACGGGGCATCCCCTGCATAGACGAGATAAACGGGATCGCCGTTTGCATCCACATAAGCCATACGCGCAGACCCCTGGACAAAGGTAATGGCAAGCTCATCCGCCGGATATCGACCATCTGTAGCCGACACCGTCACAGTGCCTGCCTCAGCCATGGTAATATCCAACGTCGCCGTGCCATCGTCATTTGCCGCCACGGGATCCATCGCCGTGCCGTTCTTGGTAAAGGTAACCATGCTGCCAGCATTATAGCCTTCGGCTGCGACTGTTACCGTTATCGTACCGGGATCAGCGGGAATCTCAACATTGTTACCCGCCTGATCTGTATCCATACCAGGCACCCAGAGCGTAAGCTCGGGTGTCAAAGGCATAACAATGGTGACGCTCGCACCAGTTCTGGTGTTTTGGCTTCGCTTATCATCAGAGTTTAAGGTCGTATTATCTATCCTGACCTGGATAGACACGTCTCCTGCCTCGTCAGGTGCTGTAACCGTGAAAGGCCAACCCTCCGGGTCCAGTTGCCATTCAAATGCAGGTAGTCCTTTCAGGGTGGGCGAGGAACGGATAGTAATGGCAAACCCATCCTTATAATCGTAGGCATTGTCCTTCGCCCGGGTATCCAGTACCGCCAGAGAGTCTTCGGCAGAAGCTGGATCAGACTTAAAGGCTCTGACCGAGGGGTTGTAATGTCTATCGACCGGGACCACCCGGAGGGTGAATTTGTCCCCAGTATCGACAGACTCAACTTTTTCGCCACCTTTCTCAGCGGTTATCATGAACTTGTTAAAGTCGGCAGCACCGACGTAGAGACTATCAATGTCGCCATTGAATTCCGCTACTGTTGTACTACCCGTACCAGCATTCCGATGTTCGATCAGAATTTTAATTAAGCCAGTAGCCTTGTTCGACTTAGCCGTAACGTCGCGCTTACCGAGCAACCAGCCAGCGGCATCAAGCGTAGCCATACCGTCTGGCTCGGCATCATCCATCACGCCCGTACCTTCAAACCACACGGACCCGGCAACACCGCCGTTTGCGTCCCAGGCACTGATGCGCACCTCGGCAGCTGTATTGCCATTTTCGTCCACGTTTTTATAGGTCAAAGCATCACGTTTCGTGTCAGACGACGCATCGTGATCAATAGCCTGAACCTCCAGGACAATGGCCTGACCGGCAATCACAGAGTCTGCAGCAGTCTCATTCGTCGCTGTAACTGCAGTCATATTTGTGATGGAGAATTGATTCGCCCGAGGATTATCGAATTGCGCATTAAACCTCATATTTTCAGATTCATCCTGAGGCGTGATGGAAACATTCCCCGCAAGATCTCGGGTAAATATCGTCATCGTATATGATTCTTCATCCGTTAACGCCTTAGAGAAAACAACCTGGGTTTCGCCTTTTGCCGTAACCCCGGCTCTCTCCTCGACAATAGTGGCTCCACCTGAAGCTGCGAACGTAACCGCAATCGAATCTACGGCTTCGGGCAACTCAAAGACTGGATGGCGCGTAGCATCGTTAATCTGACCATCCGGAAGCAAACTATTCTTGGGGAACCAATCCGAGAGCATTGGCTTTGCTGCATCGTGCGTAACGCCAGACATCGTCGTTTTGGTTGTGTTGCCCCGAGTATCGGTCGCCAAAATAGCCAGTGTTATCTCTGTCCCGGCTACATTCGCGCTCGATGGCACGAAAGCCGTGTCCGGATATTTGTCATCATCGCCTTCTCCGTCTTTCTTCGTAGAACTGAGCGGACTCGTATCAACTTCTATTGAATCTACTTTTCCAGGGTCACCACTCATGCCAACGAGTCCGTCGCGATAGTTAGCTATTGTTAACGTATCCGCTCCGACTGCAAAGACCTGAAGCGATGAAAGAGCTTCATCCACTGAGATTACCAGCGGATTGAGATGCTTATCTACGTTCCGGCCCTCAACAGTACTGAACGTAGCACCAGAAAAGCGCATGGGATGCGTATGATCAAACAGACTGTCGGGATCCGCAGATGGATACAGGATCGAAACCTTCGGCGAACGCGAATCCGCGGCGAAAGTTGTTATCCTCGCACCACTATAGTTAGCGGCCTGATCCTTTACCTGGACAAGGACCCGCCCTGTCGCGTTATCTGGCTGGAACCTCGTACCTCTCGATCCTATAAAATCGACAAAGTCATCGGTTTTATGTTCGAAGAAGCCTTCTGTTATCTTCCACGAGGTACGCAATGAATCTGAGGCGGCAGCAATGACCTGGGAAGCACTAAAGTTCACCGTCTTGGTAAAAGGTGCGACCTGGGCAGCAGTATATGTCTTGCCTCTATACGACCCCGTACCATCCTGAGGCTGTATCTGAACCCGGATGCCACTGTCTCGGAAAAGAACATTCCCACTCACCGCGACAGCGACGCGAACCTCATCGCCAACTTTGACAGCAGTAACAGGCTCGCCATCCTTATTCGTAACATTCACACCAGCAATGGCAGCGTTTGAAGGCACGAGGTTATCAACCTTAAAGAGCTTCCCATCACCTTTGTATCTGTCCGCTTCACTAACAAGCGAAGGATTAGAAGGATAAACCGGTTTGTCCGAATCCCTATTTGTGAATGATTCTGTAAGACCATTACCAGCGGTGAACTCAATATGTGCATACGCACCCAGATATTGACCATTCGACGCTGGGTCAGTACTACCTTGGTCGTTCCGGGGTCTTATACGGATCTCAAATCGGACCGTATCATTGCCGCGCCAGATAACATCACCGCGACTGCGACTTCCCGGTTCTTCAAAGGTAAGAGTTCCGCCATCTTCGAGGTTAAAATTCCGCGCGGTTACGGCATCAATTTCATAACTATTATGAGCCGTATCGCGCACCGAAACCTTAATGCTCGTAAAATCAGACCAGGGATACGCTACGCTACCCACGCGCTTCAAATCAACAATGACCTTGTCATTGCCCACGGGCGCCCAGCCATTTGCTGCTGGCTTGACCAGGACAGCGCGATAACCAGCGATATCCAGGGCACCACGCGCTCTGATGGGAATCGTGCGCGTACCCGAAACATAGTTCTCTGCCGAAGCAGTCACGGTAATCGTTCCAGCAGCAGCTGCCTCAGCAGCATTAAGAGACAGAACGACCGGAATAGTGCCATCGGCCAGCCTGGTGGCAGGATCGTGGTCAGGATGTTGACGTATATTCGTGATTGACACTGTGGGAGATGCAAGCGTTCCTTTGTCGGTCATCACATTCACGACCAACGGATTCGGAATCTCCGCATCTGCCGTTGCCAACACGACCTTTACCGTCAACGTCACGGACTGAGCACCACCGCCCATTGTCACACTGGGTGGCTGGGCATTACTGAACGAGAGCGTACCCTTTGATGCATCATTATCCACGATTACAATAGGAGCCGCCTCACCAGAATTATAGCCACTGGCAGTAGCAGTCAATTTGACTGTCCTGGTCGTGTAGGCATCATCATTATGAGGCGTGATTGTCAGCGTGCCAGTACCTGAGGTGTTAGTGCCCGATATCGAAATATCGACTGACGACACCGTTGTGCCACCGTCAGTTCCCTCTACCGTACCAGTCACCATCACCACCACTGTATTCCCTGTACCCGGTGCTTCAGGCAACGTCGCAGTCACCTGGATAGACCGCGCACGAGCATCTTCTCTTACTCGGTCGGTATCGGTCGTCAGTGTCACCATTCCCACTGCTGGCGGCACTATAGGACCACCCTCAGTATCGACAATGGTCAGAGTCGCAGTGGCCATTAATTCGGGTGTTGGTTCGTCTTCATCGCCGTCGTCGTCGTCGTCGTATGTGGCAGTCACGACCACCGTCTCATGGTCCGAATCGGCATCCGGGGCTGGCCTAATTGTCAGCATTCCCGTACCAGAGCCGGACGAGACATCAACATCATCTGAATCAATTGTGACTCCATTACTCCTGGCAGTCACCTTCACCATGTCACCCTCACCAGTGAGAGGGGCATGTTCTAACATCACGGTCACAGTCACAACCTGGGCACCGCCCTCCTCTGTCAATTCGTCAGGACTGAGCGTAATCGTTACAGTTTGCTCTTTATCATCATCCTCAATGGTCAAAGTCTGAGAATCGGGCGTTCCATAGCCAGGCACTGCTGCGGCTGTGGCCACTGTAACGATCTGATCGTCATCATCAGGATCATCACCCCGCGGAATAAACAGATTTCCGGAGCCGGTATCTGAGCCACCGGTTACAGTAACAGTCACCGACGAAATTATGAACCCACCACTGGTGGCATTCACAGTCACACTTACATTTGAAGAAGGAGCAGGCGTCAACGTCAAAGTCACAGCCACGGTGGCATCATCGGCACCGGTCTCCTCTGTCAATGTCTTAGGACTGATCGCAAGTTCTATGGTCCTCGCCGGGATATCATCTTCTACGATCGTGAGCATATCAGGCGTCGGGAAATCATACCCTTCCGCTTCGGCGTTCACTGTAACCGCCACATCACCCATATTCTCCTGATCATTGGTCGGGGTAATCCTCAGCGCACCTATGCCGGTGCCGGTGGTGGGTACAGTAACAGTCGTCGAAGAATGCATTGTCTCACCAATAGTGGCAGTCAACACCACCGGTGTAGCTGCCTGAGGGGCAGGTTGTAACGTCACGGTCACAGCTATGTCCGTAGGACCTGCATCCTCCTGAACTTCCTCAGCACTGAACGCAAGTTGTATGGTCCCATCTGTCTTATGTATATCTTTGACAGTGATATTCGCCGGATCGCCTGTATATGTTACCTCGTCATCTTCCGGGGTCCCCCCTTCAGGGACGGTGGACCCCGTAGCACTCACTACGATTACATCATCGACATCATTGCCATCATCATCCGGCGGATCGATAACCAGCGTTCCGGCCATTCCCTCCATGTTGGCTGCTACAGTAATAGTAGTCGTAGCAATTGTGAACCCACCAGCATTGGCATCCACAGTCACCGTTACATCGCTTGTAAGAGAAACGGGCGTTAGCGTCACAGACACAGCCACAGTCGTGGCACCCATCCCCTCTGTCAATTCCATAGGATCGACCACAACTGCGACGACATTAGCCTGGTCATCATCTATGATGGTTACAGTCTGAGTCGCAGGCGATTCCTCAGTGCCGACTATATAGTCCATCGCTTCGGCGGTTATTTCAACCGTTTCATCATTCATATCGGCATCATTGGCTGGCGTAATAGTTAGCACTACTGTTTCTTCGGTTGCGCTTCCGGCTACAGTAACACCACCCGTAATTTGGGAAACCCCACCACCAAGCGTAGCAGTCACCGTCACCGTCACATCATCTGTATTGTCTTCGGGACGTACTAATGTCAAAGACACAGTCACAGTCTGTGGACCATCTCCCTCTGTCAATCTCTCAGGACTGACCGCAAAGGTCAGGCCCCCCTCATCATCATCAATGGTCACAGTTGCAGCGACGGGTACAAAGTGAGCCAATACAGCGGTTATCAAAACGTCTTCATCTTCTGCATTATTATTATCATCGGGTGGCGTAATAACCAGATCTCCAGTGGCTGAGCTTGCCTCGAGTGCTACAGTAAGAACCGCCGTCCCAATATTCTCATCACCAAGCATGGCATTCACAGTCACATCTGACGCTGCTGTCACAGTCGAAGCGACACCCTCAGCAAAATTGCCACGTCCTGCTAATTCCAACGTCACAGCCACGGTTTGGGCACCGCCCCCCTCTGTCACTGTTGCAGGAGTGACGGAAGCCGTCACTTCTCCCTCATCGTCATTAATAGCCAGGGCTGCCGTGCCGCTTTGATAGCCAGACAATGCGCCGGTCACCGTAGTTGTCTTATCCTTCGCATCGGCATCCTGCCTTGCCGTAATATTCAGCGTGCCGGTAGCAGAGCCGTCAGTATCAGTTGTTACAGTAATAGGAATTGAACCGCCCATCGCATCAGCGGCGTCAACACTCACCATTACTACTACCGTTGTGCCTGCGGCAAGGTCTGGCGTTAAATCTACAGTCACCGTTACCTCGATCTGAGTCCCCTCTACAACTGTAGTGGGGCTAAGCGTAATTCCAACTTGTGCAAAGCTATCTGGCACTCCAAGCCCAAGCGTGAGCAATAGAGCCGCCAAAAAGCCAATTGTTTTGTGAAAATTCATCCTATCGACCTCCTAAAAAAAAGTCAGGATCGAGTAAATGATTGTTTACGAACATTTTGATTCTACTGCGATGAACTGGTTTGAAACCAGTTCCTACATTCTCGCGCTGTCTCCAGCGGTTTTTAAGACCGGACCCCAGAACAGGGTGAGAGCCGCGACCTTTGCGGAGCAACGGAGAAGCACTACCAGATTCCAAATTTATATCCCTCCCTTCAACTGACTTGTTTTCATTTTCTTAAATTCCTTATCTAACAACAGGTTACGTAACAACTTATGAACTCGGCATTTTATTCGAGTACCTCCTTCCAAAAACAGCCTAACACACACCAATGCAACATCCTCACAATCGCATTGAGGAGCAATGCGTTAGGAAAAAACAATACCTCTTCTGTTTTGTTTAACGTTTGGTTCATGGGAACTACTCCACCTTAAATATACGACGGGCTAATTATATGCAATCAAAATGGTAGTGTCAAGCGTTTTTTGTATCATAATGATATGATCATAAAAAAGAATGGTAAGATTCCAGCTTCTTAAAGAACTTTCAAAATATACGTCATAATTGCCAACACGATTGTCAGGCAAGCAGTCACAATGCCCGCACTCCAATATATCCGTGTCGCAAGCGCATCAAATCTATTGTCCATACGCAACCCCATCGCATCGAAATGCTCATCAACCTTATCGACCTTCTCATCAATCTTATCAAACCTATCATCCACATAAATTCGCAACTCTTTTACCGTGTTGTCAATACGCTCAACCGTTGTTTCCAGCCTGACAAGACGCTTGTCAATGTTGCCAATCACGATTTCATTCTGGCGGATGCGTTCCGCATTCTGCGTTATCTGTTTGTCCAACCGCTTTAACACCTCATCCTGAACCGCGCGATGGGCGTCTAACCTCTCGAATATGCCAATCTGAGTTTCATGGTATCCCTCAAATTGTTTGGACATCATTTCAATAGCTGTTTCAATACGGCTTTCGTCAACCTCAGCCATTGGAATACCTCCTCTAATTAACGACTGGCGAGTGCTCTATTACAGAATATAACATCCTGTGTGTAGCTCATCAAGTCATTTGAAAAAAATTGACCTTTGCGCCGAATCCTATTCGACGCAGGTGTACACCCGCCATCAAATGATGAAAGTCAAAGGTGAATGGCATCGGTAACAGCCGCGAAAATGCTATCGGGATCGAGACCGCCGCGTGCCCGCAAATAGTATTGATCGCCAGACACGCCTTTTGTGCTGCCCTCTGGCAGACTAAACGGCAACAGCGCGGCGCGATCTCCCGACAATTGCGCCAGACAAGACGCCACGGCCTCGCTTAGGCCGCCGATAGGCCCGTGCTCTTCGAGCGTACACAAAAGCGTGGCTCGTCGCGCAGCCGCGGTGACATAAGCCGTATTCAGCGGCTTGAGAAATGGCACACTCGTCACCCCCGCATCAACGCCCTGTTGGGCGAGTTGCTCGGCGACCTGCAATGCGGACTCCAGCATACCGCCCGTACTCAGCAGGATCACATCGTTGCCCTCTTGTACTTCAATCACCTCCCCGATCTCAAGCGATGGAACCGCATCGTGCAAAATGGCTTCGCCCGCCTTGCCCAGACGCAAAAAGCCCGGACCCGGATGATCGACCAGCGCACGGGTCAACGCGCGAACCTCTAAAGGATCGCCCGGCGCGGCCACCACCATATTCGGCAACGACCGCATCACCGCCAGATCTTCAACCGCGTGATGGCTATACCCCTGGGCACCATAAGCCACGCCCCCTCCGACGGACACAACAGTTACATTGCAATCGTGGTAACAGACATCATTCCTGATCTGCTCGAGACAACGCAACGTCGGAAAATTTGCAATAGAGTAACAAAACGCGACATAACCGCCCTGCGCCAGCCCGGCTGCAATACCGATCATATTCTGCTCGGCAACCCCCACATTGACAAACCTGTTGGGAAACCGCTCAAAAAAAGGTTCCAGCACAGAATAACCCAGATCCCCACACAACAAAAAGATGCGATCATCCGCATCAGCCAGTTCCAGCAGCGTATTAATAAACATCGTCCGCATCACCCACCCCCCACCTCTCGCAGTGCCGCGGCGAGTTGGTCGTCGTCGGGATTGCGGTAATGCCAGAGCAAATCGTCCTCCATAAAACTCACGCCCTTGCCCTTCACCGTATGCGCGATCAACGCCAGAGGACAATCAGCACTCGCATCCGCACTTTGCAAAGCATCATCGATAGCGACCAGATCGTGACCATCAATCTCCAAAACCCGCCAGCCAAAAGCCCGCCACTTATCTGCGAGCGGCTCCAGATTGAGAACCTCTGCAACCGTGCCAAAACTCTGAATTTTATTATAATCGATTATAACCGTCAAATTACCGAGCCGGTGGTGCGGTGCAAAAAGCGCCGCCTCCCAGATAGACCCCTCGTCGCATTCTCCATCACTCAGCAAAACAAAACAACGGTACGGATCGGACGCCCTGCGCCCGGCCAATGCCATGCCGCAGCCGATGGAAAGCCCGTGCCCAAGCGAACCCGTTGACACCTCCACGCCCGGCACACCCAGATGGTTAATATGCCCGGTCAGGGGAGAACCATCCGCGCAATAGCGGTCCAACCATTCCACCGGAAAAAACCCGCGTTCTGCCAGCGCCGCATACAAAATCGCAGTACCGTGCCCCTTGCTCAAAACAAATCGGTCGCGCCCGGACCAATCGGGACGCTTTGGGTCAATCCTCAGCGTGCGACAATACAACACCGCCAGCAAATCGGCCATAGACAAACAGGTACCGATATGCGAAGCCCCCGCGTGATGCACCATACACAGCGCATGCCGACGAATCCTCGCGGCGAATGTGGCAATGTGTTCAACAGTCTCGTTCATAAAGATCTCTATATGTCATCCAGCTTTTAGCTTTCCTCATCTGGAGGTTCAAAATTGATGCGTAGCACATCGTCCATCACCGGACCCCGACGAACCTGTGAATGAATTGCGGCAATGTACTCCCCCAGGATACCGATAAAGAACAACTGCACCCCACCGAAGAAGAACAAACCAACGACCAGAGTCGCAATCCCGTCCGGTGCTATGCCGAGAAAAACCAGATTAATTATCAACTGAATCAAAGCGTAAACGATACTCCCGGCGGCCAATGTGAACCCGACAAAAACGCTCAACCGCATGGGTATGTTCGATGTTGAGACCAATCCGTTAAATGCCTGGTCAATAAGGTTGTAGAACCTGTTCTTGGACTTTCCTGAACGGCGCTTCTGCCACTCGTAATCCACGCCAATGGCGCGTTGTCCGCACTGAGCGATCAGTCCGCGGATATAGGGGTAGTAATCATCCACCACAGAGAGACGGTCAGCCACCGAACGGTCAATAAGTTGGAACTCGCCCGTGTCGAGCGGAATATTGATATCAGCCATGCGGGACACGAGGCGGTAATAGAGCCAGCGCGCCCCGCGCAGCCAAAACTGTTCTCGACGTTTCCGGCGCACACCGTACACCACTTTGTAGCCAGCCTTCCATTGCCGCACAAATTCGGCGATAATGGCGGGCGGATCTTGAAGGTCCGCGGCTAATTGGACGACGACCGCGTCGCCCGAGGCGCTCCTCAAGGCATTAAAGGTATTGCGAAACGGCCCCAGGTTGCGTGCATTGACAATAATTTTCACGCGCTGGTCGTCTCGTGCCATAGCCAACAGTTTTTTGACGGTCTCGTCGTGTGAGGCGTTGTCCGAAAAAATGTGCTCATATTCATACTCGGGCAACTGTTCTCGGAACACTTTGCGGACTTCGTCACGGCAGGTCTCGACATTATCCTCTTCGTTAAAACAGGGCGTGATAATAGAAATAAGGGTGGACATATACGTCGTCCCTACATTGTGTAGATAGGTCTCAGATTTGTATTTGGCTTCATGGAGGCCCGCGCTCTTCAAGCGCACACAAAAGCACAGCCCGCCGCGCAACCGCAGTGACATAAGGGGATACCTTCAACGGTTTCGCGCATCGAAATCCCTCACAGTTTCCGCAAGCCCGTCGCGCAGCGACCAACGGGGAACCCAGCCAGTTACCTTCGTCAAACGCGCAATGTCCGCTTGCAGGTGCATGACTTGATCCCTTCTGAAGGGCACCTCACCAAAACCCAGTTCTGCACCGGGTGCCGCGAGATCCCGCAGTGTCTCGACCGTTTCCTTCAGCGGAGGAGCCTGACCCGATCCGAGGTTGAAAACACCTTCTGCTCCAGCCGTGAGAGCAACGCCCGCGATGGCCGCTGCAGCATCTTCGCCATAGAGATAATCCCACCGCTGTTCGCAAGTAGTCAGACTGGGACGCTCGCCCTTTCGCAACGCAGACAGAATATAGGGAAACAACCAGCCGCCATTATCTTCGGGACCATAAGTCGAGAAAATTCTGATATAGGCAAAACGCACACCGCGTTGGACACAAATTGCCCCACACATCTGACCGGCAGCCAGCTTGGCCATACCATATAGCGTCGTGGGACGAGTCGGCACGGTCTCATCAACCAGCCTGTTGGCTGCACCGTATTCCGCCTGTGATCCCAGCCCAACGAATGCGCTGATGCCGAGTTCAGCGGATAGCACCGCGAGCCTCGTAGTCGATACGATGTTCTCCGCCTGACGCGGGTTGTCGCGCTCGGTATTGCTCACTCCGTCCCACGCGGCGTGAATGACACCTTGTGGTTGGAAGTCTGCGAGCGCGTCTCGCCAGCTACTGGCCTCCTCCATCCGCCCATCTATCAGTATCGTCTGCTCCAGGCAATCGCGGACGCGCCACAGATCGCTTTCGGGGCGAACCAATGCGGCCACGGTATGCCCTTCACGCAACAGGTGGCGAAGAATTTTTGATCCGAGAAAACCGGTCGCACCGGTAAGAAAAAAGCGTGTCATTATATAATAGTGGATAGTGTTGCGACAATCAGCACATTATGCAAACAGAACACCTTTCGCCCCTTCCAGAGCGCGACTGACCGCAATCATACCGCGGTGAATCCGCTCGTATGCGGGTTGACGCCCTGGTAAATCCGGGTAAGCGAAACGATGCCGATGCACGGTTTTCGACAACGCGATCCGCAGGAACGACAACGCGCATCGCAATCGAAACCCATCTTCCTGCGCCGCCGGGCCATAGCCTCGCAGAAAAGCAGCATAGCGACGCGGCGGATGGAAAGTCAACCACATGGCGACATCAAAGGCGGGGTCGCCAATTAAGGCATCCTCCCAGTCAATCAGAGCCACCACAGCGTTATTCTGAACAAAAATATTGTGGTTGCCCAGATCGCCGTGTAACAACCGCGCCGGCACATCAATACAGACTGCGGCATGATCGGTGAAAATTTCCAATATCGCCTCTGACTGGCCCGAAGTGATCGCACCAATCGCCCGACATCCCGCGACATGCATCTCCAAATTGAGCATCATGTAGTCGCGCCAGTCGGAATGGAGGCCGCACAACTTCTCGCCATTGTCCGTTTGCAGACCAATCGGCCCACCACCATGCCCTTTTATCGCGTGCAGATCGCGCATAACTTGCCCCACGCTACGCAAAAGGGCGGGACATTCGCACACAGTTTCCGGCAGATCGCACAATGCCTCACCCGGTGCCATATCCAAAATTGCAAGATCGAACGGCACAACGCGCTTTGCCCCAACCGCAACTGCTCGTACGGACACATGCGGCACACGGGTACCCATCAAATACGATGCGACCACCGCTTCAATATTCAACGTATCATCGGGATCCATCACGTCGGGACGACTGGAACGCACGACCAGCGGCGGCAGGCTACCACGCACGATATGTACCAGGTGAAACGTGCCCTGTCGCGGTGCAGGCGTCACGTCAATTGGGTCCAATCCGAGCAAAGACTTAACGGCGGTCTCAATCATCGGCGTGCGACGCACAGCCTCATCCTGCGCCGTATCTCGCAATCGCCTCAACCGCACATCATCGCACGCGATATCCGTCTTCGCGTAGAACCATGTTCGGCGCACATCGCCATTAGCTAAGTCGTCTTTCTTCATGGTAGGCCTAAGCGAGGTCCTCATAATTGAGCAAGGAAAGCATCGGAGCGCAACGGCTCTTGATTTCGGCTTTCTGATCTGCGGACAGTTCATTCATAGTAGCGGCATTGACCTCGGTCGTCGGCACTCGAATCGTCCCCCAGGGATAGACCTCATCCATTGGCTGACCATTCCAGGAGGGTTGTAGCAGCGTGTCGGAAAACGCAATGCCCAGTACGTCGGCCAGTTTGCCCATAGTCTCGTGAGGATTGGCGATGAGATCTTCAAAACGCACAATGTGAAAACGGTCCGGGTAACGTCCAGCCAGCATCAAGGCGTGATGCTGCATGAACGCCCAGGTCATGGCGTAGCGCGAAATAGACAGCGGAAAAGGCCGCTTGACGGTATCGGCATAAGCCGACCACGGATTGCGAACCACATGGATGATGTGCCCATTGGGAAAGTCCGCGAGAATCTGTTCGCCATCGAACCCGATAACCGGACTGTAGCCCACAATGCCGGTCTCGCTACCGCTCACCTGTTCATTTTCCCAGGCATCGAAAGTTGCCTGAAAAAAAGCCGCGACAATATTGCCCCGCGTGCGCGGTTGAGTCGCTAAGAGTTCGCAAAACCGCCGCTTGCGCTCGGACTCATCCATCACCAGGTCGGCACCGCGGAACTTACTGACCTTTCGATTGCGTAGAAAAGTCTTGAGTTCCTCATCAAAGAACAGTTCGTAATCCTCATCCGGGTCGGACGATACGGGAAAATCGGGATAACGGTATTTGAAGGGAAAAAGAGAGGACAGAAAATCACTGCAACGGGCATTGCCGAGTTGCGACTCAAAGGGATAAACGTGAAGTGCTGAATGCCCATCCAGGAACCGATGCGTCACATTTCCACCATTTTCATACATTGCAGAAATCATGATGAGATTAAAAGTGTTGGTATCGTTCATTTTTTATTTCCTTACTTGAGTTTTCATATAAGCGCGGACCTGTTTACGGGTCACACGCCTCATGTTCGTATCCTTTGAAGACCGTACATTCCCTGAATCAAGTCCAACACTCCATGACGATATGGGCATATTTGAATCTTAAGAAATCGTATTTCAGATGAACGCGAACGTGGGGAAACACCGACTCTGCGAGATACCTGTATTCGGGTACCGTTCTGATATGTTGTCCTCTGTCAAACCGGATCATCGTTTTCGCCAGCAACGTCTGACCGTCCGTCACGCAGGGATCCAGAGTCACCAGACGCCCCCCCAACCGCAGGACCGCCCCAACCTTTTCGAAAAGGACCACGACTTCGTCGTCATTCAAATGATGGAGAAGCGTAAAGGCCAAAGCGACATCGAACTTTTCCTCATCATCAAATTTTTCCGCGTTGACATCTCTGCACCGAAAAATTCCCCTTTCACCATAGCGTGCCCTTGCCTGCCGGACATAGTTATAGTTCAAATCAAGGCCGATGTAGTCAACAGGTGGCATATACGCCAGGGCAAAACCGGTACCACAACCAATGTCCAGAACGCGCTGACCCGTTTCAACGCGAACATGGCGTTCTAAAATATCCTTACGTCCAGCGTAAGCACCAACGAGTTTCTGAAGACAGTCGTAAACGAACGGAACCGACAATATTTGCCTCAAACCCGTCGTAACCTGAGACATGTAGAAGTACCCTTTAAAATTATTACTGCGGCACGGATCTTCGCGAGACTCAAGGATTGGTGCTCTTACGGCGCAAAATATGCACGCCACCTGCCGCAGGTAAAGGCTCAAATTCGTGTCGAGATAGCTCAGCCCGTTGTGTTGTATGGTGATACACGTCCAATACCGCGGTCGCGTCGTAGTGCGTCTTAATTCTGTCCCAGTACTTCTGTTGCACCGGCCCAAAAACAACAATCCAGTCGGGATCACATTGCCCAATGTAGAGAGACGCACGCAATGAATCGACTCTATCGCTCGGCAAGGGCGAATCTCTATCGAGCACACCGCAAAACTTTATGCGATGACCAATGTAGAACGTCAGTTCCTCGCGTCCAATATAATACCCCGGAACATATATCAAATCGTCCTGTTCGGTATGTTGTAGCAAATAATCGGCAACAGCCTGTATGGAATCGCGGTAAGGACGGTGAATTTCCCGGATGAACTGAAAAAGGTGAAAACCGAGTGTTCGCTCGCCAGTGTACACCGTAGGTATGTTGAAGGGCGCAGCCCCTGCGCTGGTAAACAGCAGGACAGAGATAACCGCCACACCCGCTATCTTCGACTTACGCCATATCGACTCGGCGAACAACCCCTTCATCGCGAGCAGCAAAGGCAGCGCCGCCACGTAGTAGCGCAAATCAAGGGTCATCCCACGCAGCCAAACCGGTTGTACCGACAGCAGGGCCGAAAATAGCGCGAACAACGTGCCCAGAAACACAATTTTGCCGACTGCGATCACTGGCAGATCTTCACCACTCGCCTCTTTCGAAGCAGACTGTCTGTGTCTCGCACGCCTGACCTGCCTCGAGTGTTTGGCCGTTTTAGAAAGCCGCTTTCGCAAGACGAGGAACAACATGCCAGCAAACCATAAGAACACCGGCCATGAAATCCAATCTGCGGCGAACAAGTCACGCACGCAAATCCAAATTCTAAGAAGAAACAGGGGTAGTGTGCCTTGATATTCTCCATAATCCCCGGTACGAAACGCTACAGACGAATCGCTGTCCCCGCCGATTAGCCCGATAAAGACGAGATATGCCAGGCCAAGTGCGCCTATAATCAATCCACATGATCCAAAGGCCACCCATTCCCGAACCGTCGTCTCTCGGACGCGAAAGAGCAGGTGGTACCCGGCCAGCGCAAGCATCATCGCTGTTCCACACGCGTAGTGATTGAAAAATGCGAGTGCCGAAATTAATGTCACCACACCGAGACAAACGGGCTTTTTGGTCTGATAGTAGCGTTCATAAAAATAAAAACCGGCCATCATACACAGGATTGTAACCGCGTAATAGCGCGACTGGCGAAAATACAACAGCAGTTGCGCCGACCAGGCCACAAATAAAAATAAAAAGAACAACAAGCGCGGATGGTTTGGAAGATGTTGGCGCAAAATGAGATAAAAAAACACCAGTGCGAGAAACCCGACCAGCGCGTGCAGGATGCGCGCACTGGTCTCGTTGACGCCAAAGATGGCAAACCCCACCGCCGTGAGAACGTATTGCAGCGGTGGCGCGACATCGCGCAAATCCTCATTCAGTGATTTTCCATTGGGACCGCCCACGAGGTTTCGGCCATCCCAACCGACGATGTCCCCCTGTTCCAGCAGATTCTTGCCGACAAAGCCGACCACCACCTCGTCGTGCCAGAGGCCAACGTAGTCCAGGTTCACCAGGCACAAATAGGCGGCCACGCCAAAAGCGCACAACGAAAGTGCCGGGTATGGCTGACCGCGTATCCGTTCGGATAGTCCTTTAACATTCACCATGGACCTCATCAAAAGGCATTGCTCGTGTTTCCATATAAGCGCAGATCTGCTCACGGGTCACGCGGCCCATATCCGCGTCCCTCAAATGCGCCCTGTACCAATCAACCGTCATCTTCAAAGTCGTCGTCAAATCCAGCCGAGGGCACCAGTCCAACGCCGTCATCGCCTTTGTACTATCGATGGACAACAACCGCGTCTCAGGCGGATAATCCCGACAATCAATCCTGTACTGCGCCCCATTTCCCCACAACTCTGCCACAGCATCGACGACCTCTTGCACAGACCGCGCATTGCCCGGCAACGGACCAAAATTAAACGCATCAGCCAGTTTTGCCTCACCTCTCAGCAACGCTTCCGCCAGAGCGATGTACCCACCGAGCGGTTCCAACACATGCTGCCAGGGGCGCACCGAATGGGGCGCGCGAATCAACAACACCTCCTCCGCCCCAAAAGCACGCACAGCATCGGGAATCAGCCGATCTCGCGCCCAATCGCCGCCGCCAATCACATTTCCCGCCCGCGCCGTAGCAATCAGCAAATCCCGCTTGTCCTCTCCGGTGAAAGCCCGTCGATACGCGTGCGTCAACAACTCGGCACACGCCTTGCTGCTGCTGTATGGGTCGTCCCCCCCCAGCCGATCATTTTCCCGATATCCCCAAACCCATTCCCTGCTCTCGTAACACTTATCCGTCGTCACCACGACCACCGCCCGCACACGCTCGCACGCGCGAGCCGCCTCCAGAACGTGAGCCGTACCCATAACATTCGTCGAATAAGTCCCAATGGGATCTGCATAGCCGCGTTGCACCAGCGGCTGCGCCGCAAGGTGGAACACGACCTCTGCTTTGCTGCGAGACAGAGCTTCGCGTAGCGTGGGCAGGTCCCGAACATCGGCTATTGTGCTATCGACAATGCGATCAATACCCGCAGCCGCAAACAAATTCGGCTCAGATTCCGGCAACAGGCCATAACCAAAAACCTGCGCCCCAACCTCGCGCAGCCACAAACTCAGCCATCCGCCCTTGAACCCGGTATGCCCGGTCACAAAGACGCGCCTTCCCTGCCACACATTCATCAAACCGCCCCTTTCCAGCTCACCCAGGGCGGATTCCCGCTGTCCCACAACTGTTCCAAATTGAGCTTGTCCCGAGGCGTATCCATGCAGTGCCAGAACCCGCCATGTCGGTAGGCAGTCAGTTCTCCTTCTGCGGCCAAACGCTGCATGGGACCGTACTCCCATATCACATCATCGCCATCAATGAGATCGAAAACCTCGGGAGACAGGACGAAGAAGCCACCGTTGATCCACCCGCTTTCTTGCGGTGGTTTCTCTTCAAAATGCGACACGAGATGCCCGTCCAACTCTATTGTACCGAACCGCCCCATAGGCCGCACGGCCGTGACCGTCGCCATTTTCCCGTGCGACAAGTGGAAATCAATCACCCGCCGGATATCCAGATCCGTAACCGCATCGCCATAAGTCATACAAAAAGTCTCATCCCCAATATAGTCGCGCACGCGCCTGATCCGCCCCCCCGTCTGCGTATCCATCCCGGTATCGGCAAGCGTCACGCGCCATGGCTCGACCTGGTCTTTGCCGTAATCGACCTTACCACTGGCAAGATCGACAAAAACATCGGAAACATAGCTGCGGTAATTGAGGAAATATTGTTTGATCACATCGCCTTTGTATCCCAGGCACACGACAAAATCGGACACCCCGTGCTGCTGGTATATTTTCATAATATGCCAGAGCATGGGCTGCCCGCCGATCTCGACCATCGGCTTTGGCCTGGTCGTCGTTTCCTCCGCCAGGCGCGTACCCAGGCCACCTGCCAGAATAACTGCCTTCATATTTCGTCACTCCCATCGCCTATCAGGCGTTTGTTTTTTATCGCCTCGCACAACATAGATAAATAATTTATATTTGTCACCCAAATATTCCCATCAATTTGTACTCAGCCATTTACTCGTCAATCGCTATCCTGCGGCGCAAGATGTACACACCAGAGGCACCGGGATCCAGCGGAGAAAAGGCGTGAAAATTCAGTTCGGGTCGCTGCGTCAGATAAAAATGGACTTTGAGCTTGGCGACGACCTCGTAACTCGCTGCGAACTGCTCCACCGTTCCCTGGCGCAATCCCCCGAAGCCGATAATCCAGTCGGGTGTGTTATGCTCAATGTAGAGCGGTGCCTCTAACTCCGCCACTTTCTCCCTGGGCAGTGGCGTATTCTCGTCCAGAGTGCAACAATACAGCACGCGGTCGCCGACATAGAAAATCAGCGTTCCACCGTCGGCCAAGCCCGGCACGTACACCAGATCGTCTTGCCTGGCATGGGTCAGCAAATAATCGGAAACCATCCGTATGGAATCGCGGTAAGGCCGGTGAATTTCGCGAACGAACTGAAAAAAGTGAAAACCAAGCGTTCGCTCACCAGTGAATACCATGCTCAGATTAAACGGATATGCCCCGATACTGGTCAACAGCAGCATAGCTATAGCCGCCGCACCAGCGATCTTCGATTTTCGCCACACCCACTCAGCAAACAGACCCTTCATCGCCAACAACAACGGCAATGCCCCCACATAGTAGCGCAGATCGGCAAACGGGTTCAACCATACAGGCTGCACCGAGAGCATCGCCGAAAACAGCGCAAACAGCGCGCCCATCAGGATAATTTTTCCTGCCGATGCCAGTGGAAAATCATCTCCGAGTATCTTTTTTTTAAAGCCTGCACCATCGTCGGTCTGCTGGAATCGTCGCCGTCGCCTTGCCTGTCGCGACGCCTTACTCCCCTGCTTCCGTCGAGATTGCCACATGAGCAGTGCCATGCCCACAAACCACAAAAATACCGACCATGAAATCCAGTCGGCAGTGAACAGTTCCCGGATATATATCCATATCCTCTGAAGAAAGAGGACAAAAGCGGGGCTATCTCCTCGATATGGCGTTGGTGCTTGACCTGCAAATGCCATAAAGCCACTGCGCTCGCCACCAATGACACCCACCCAGTAGAGGTATCCAGTTCCCACCGCGACAACAGCAACGCCGCATAAGGCGAACAGCACCCACTCCCTCAAAGTGGTCGCGCGAGCGCGAAACAGCAAATGATACGCCGATAGTGAGAGCATCGTCGCCGCGCCGCCAGCGTAATGGTTAAAGAATGACAACGCTGCCACCACCGCGATAACTGGCAAGTACGCTATATGTCGGCTCCGCCAGTAACACTCGTACAGATAAAAGATGAGTATCAGCGCGAGCACCATCACCGAAAAGTAGCGGGACTGGCGGAAATACAGCAGCAACTGCGCCGAATAGGCAGCGAATAAAAAAATAAAAAACATCAGTCGCGGGTAGTTCGACAGGTGCTGGCGCAACAGCAGGTAAAACACACCGAGGGCAACAACTCCAATGACAGCGTGTACAATACGAGCACCTACCTCATTGACGCCGAACACCGCGAACCCGGCTGCATTCAGCACGTACATCAGCGGCGGCAACACATCGCGCAGATCATCGTTGAGCGTTCGCCCATTAGTGCCGCCGAGCAGATTGCGCCCGTCCCAGCCAACGATATCGCCCTGTTGCAGCAGAGCCTTGCCAAAAAAGGCGGCATACGCCTCGTCGTACCACAGCGCGGCGTAGTCCAGATTGACCAGACACAGGTACGCGGCGACCAACAGCACACCTGCGGACGCCGCAGTATATGGCACAGCGCGCAAACGGTCAGATAGCGAGCGCAGTGCGGCAAAGTCGGGCATGATATATCCTTATTCGGGTGATTTCGGCGACGTGGCTTTTCGTCGCCTGAGTGCTATGGAAAACTGCTCTGCGCGCGTGAGGTGCTCCAGGTTGAAACGAATGGGGGGATCATAATAAAACAAACCTACGCCCTCGCACTCGAAGATTTGCGCCGGTTCACCGAACACAGACCGCACAACATCCTCATCTATCGAACGCGTTGGAAGAAAGTCGCCACATTGTGATGTTTGGCGGGCGTCGGATTGCGACCTCGGTTCGACGACAAAACGCCTCCCGCGGAAATTGTCGATGACGACCACTTGAAAATCGCCGGTAAAATGGTGCCGGTTGTTCGCATCCCAGGAAATGGCCAGTGGGGCATCGAAAAAACGATCTCCCAATATACTCAAATTCTCCACGGGCAGCGCCCTGCTTATCGGGTTTTCAGGATCAGCGACGGCATTCCGCAGAAATCCCCAAATGCCAATACCTCCCGTCCATCCCAGGCGATTGGCGATATCGCGCAAGCAAACCGCATAAGGTGTTTGGAAAGGCGCGAACCGCTGGTAATCGAAACGCCAGATTTTGATCACAGCCAAGACCGTAGCGATAATCACCAGAGAAACCGGCAGATAGCGACGAAGTTGGGGCTTGATCTTTTCCGACCATCCGGAAAGCACAACGAGCAAAGGCCAGCCAACAAACAGAGGAAAAAACAGGAGGGGAAACATATAGCGGGATTCGAAAGCGTACCAGAAAGGGGCAATAATGGCATCTGGGGAACTCACCAATCCCGTGACAACCATCGCGGATGGCGTAGCAACGACGGATGCAACGACAAATATCGCGGCAAAAGACCGCGTACCATTGTTCGACCGGGAGAAAACAACCCATCCGAAGCGAATCCAAAGAACGAAAAACAAAATCCAAATCGGTACCAGATGCCAATACAATCGCCCTAACGCTCCCATAAAGTGCAGAAAGGTCACCAGACTGGCAAATAGATCCTCAAGTCGCAAACTCAAAAATTTTCCGGTATTCAAGCCTTTCTCGAAAGGCCCCAATGTAAGGTGCATCACGTACCCGAGCAAGGTCGCCGCCGTCAAAATGACCAACCAGATCGCCGCCGGTCTCGATGGGATGTCTTTTCTCCACCATTGCAGGATAATCGTCAAAAAGGCTGGCGCAACGAACCACGGCACAATCGTCACATCACTCGCAGCGATCAATGTCAACAGTCCGAACAGCAAGCAGACTTTCGCGCGCGAATATCCCAGGCAAGTCCACAATAGCCAAGGAACAGCCGACCATGTGCCGCTGTGAATGGGGATCAAAACAATCGCCGGCAAAAACAACTCGTTTTCCCCATACGCCAACAACAGAATCTGCACAGCGTAGGCCAACGGTACAGCACCCTGCACGAGCGGGCCAGCACCCAGACAGCGACACACCAAAATCCAACCTGCTGCACCCAAAGCGTGCAGCAGAAAACCGCACAAAAACCAGACCACATCCGGTGGAAACATCGCCGCGAGTGCGAACCACAGAACCATGCAGGGGAAATACATTGGCGCGACCCCGGTTCGGACACCATCTGGTGAAAGACCGCGAATAAAGATATCGTTGTATATCTCTTGAAAGAACCAAAAATCCCCGGTGAAAAGATTTTCTGAGACAACCACACCGTCAGAAAACCCACCCAACAAAGCAACATAAGACAACAGCAGTACCACGCTTCCAACCAGCAGGTGCGACCACGCCCATGGTGGATAGACGATATCGGATGGAATTTCAGGAACCTTGTGAAGCGGACGACGACGGCGTTTGTGTTTGTTATCCATATTTTCCGAAATGTTAGAGGACTATTTTTTTACAGCATTTTTAACTCTGCAAATAGGCATCATAAGCGGCAAAAATCATCTCCCGATCACTCTGGCTCGGCTGCCAGCCAAGCATTTCACACGCCCTGGTCGTATCGAGAATCAAGTTCTTATCGGCAATCAAATATTGTTCTTTATAAAGCGGCTCAATACCCATTGTCGCCAGGCCCGAAAGTGCGGTATGCATCAATTTAACTGGCGTACTCAGGACGAGAGAATGCGAGCCAGCGTGCTGCACGAGATCGCGCATCAATTGTTTGACCGTGCGCTCGGGTACCGAACCCAAATTAAAACACCCTTTGGGAAATGCATTTTTGTACGCCAGAAGCACGGCACGGGCGCAATCTTCAACCGATACCATCTGGTAATAATTATCTCCCGACCCGATCAGCGGTATGGGCAAATGATACCGGATGAGTTTGAATAACTTAACAAAAACGCCGAGCCTGCCCGGTCCAGCAATCAGGCGCGGGCGAAATATCGTAAGCCTGAGACCCGTCTTTCTGGCCTTCTCCGTCAGCGCCGCTTCCATCAATTTTTTTGACATCCCATACGCCCCATTGGGACGTAGTAAATGGCTTTCCTCAACCGGCACAGTTTCAGGCATGCCATACACCATATCCGAAGAAAACTGCACCAGACCAGCCGCGCGTTTCTCAATCGCCAAATCTGCAATATGGCACGCGCCCTTAAAATTAACCGCATGAAACCACGTCTGTCGGTTCGCGCGTGGAATGTCGAGATGATATTGCCGCGCTGCGAGATTTACGAAAACAGCACCATCTGGCAATTGGTCGGTCAGCAATGCGACCGAATGCGGATCAGAAATATCAATTTGAAAATAGGGCCTGCCACATTCGCGCGGCACCTCGCTATCCACAACAATTGCAGGTAGCCCAGCCGCACGCAGTTGACGAATGAGAACCTGGCCGACAAAACCCGCGCCCCCGAATACCACAAACACATTATCCATCTTTTGTAATCCCCAGAGACAAGCACAATAGTCCGAAGAAAATCAACACCAGCCCCAACATATTGATCGGCTTCACGACTTCACCCAAAAATATATAGGCAATCACCGAACTCAGAATATAGCCCGCTGCCTGAAATGGGTAGGCAAGCGAAACTTGTAACCGGGACAGCACATAGAGCCAGATTACGATACTGACAGCATAACAAGCCAGGCCTGCCCAAAACGACAACAAGGACACCAGTTGACTCGCCCATTTCAGGCTCAGCTCAAATCCCGTCACTTTCATACCGGCGCGCAGAAAGACTTGCGCCAGTGCGTTTAGCGCGACAGGTATGAGTACTATACCGATCAAACTTATCTTTGCTATGACGCTTCTCCTATTTCTTTTTTCCCGTCTGAATACCAGCACGCTTGAGCTTTGCCCGATACTCATCGGACCGTGGTTGGTACCCAGCCAAAAAAATCAAAAGTCTATGAAGCGGATGCCACTATTGGGCGGGGGTTCTGGCGCATTGGGATTGATGCGCGTCATGATCTGATCCAAACCGCCGATGATAATCGGATTGTACCCCTCCCATTGGCGGATAGGCGCATCATTCTCGTCGCGGCGCCAGATCTGGACATCCCCAAATTTCTTCTCCACCGAATAGCCGGGAATGGTGAGATTGGCATTCTCCGACACAATATGGCTGACCGATGCCCCGATCGTCTCCATATCCTTATTTATAACACGCCCTGAAAACGCATCGTAAAACGGAATCTCCCGGTGCAAATAATAATAGCCGGGAAGATTGAAATACGGTCGGTCAACCTGCCACACGCCCAGAACACCGGGCGCGCGGGCGAGGTAGCGATACGCGGCAAAAATCGGATCCTGACCGCGGATAAACCCCACCTTCCCCGTCTCCTTGGAAAAAGCGCGATACACCTGATCCTGGGACGGCAGCGCATTCAGAACCCCACCTATCGAAACCGCCGCGAACAAAACGCCCACCACGCCCCAAACGCGCTTATTCCCGCGAGCCACAAATCGCGCCACCACATCTGCGCCAATCACAAGCCACAGCGGAACAACTGCAAAAACGAACCGGTACTCCTTGTGCGCCTGCACAGAATGAACCAGCAACACCAGAGCCACCATCGCCAGCAAAAACCCATAACGCCGCACATCGCGCAGTGCGACAACCACACAAAGCGCACCCAACCCGACACTCGCCAGCAAAAACCACCACAAAAACTGATATCCCGGGGACTCGCCAGCGCGCCCCTGATCAACGATGAGATTGAAACGGATATTCGCAATATAGGAATGAAACAAACCGCCATCCCACGTCATCGCATCAAACAGGCCCACCGCCAACAGAAACACACCTGCAGCAACCGCGAGATGAACCCTCTTCTCCGTCCTCAAAAAGAACACACCCAAAAGCAACAACGCAATCGGCGCGTATTGCAACCGCACCGCCGCCGCTATCACCGCTATGAGCGCCATCAGCCAAACCATCCCCACCCTATCCACCGACGACCGCACACACAGCACCAACAACACCATCAGCAAAGCCGTAGCCACAAACTCCGTCATCGGCTTGTGGGCAAACCCCACCAACTCATACCAGAACGCACCCGCCAATAGCGCGACCCGCGCCGATGGCTCCCCAAAATGCCGCCGCGCAAAAAAATACATCCCAACCGGAATCAGCAGAGAAACCGCACAAAACATCAGCTTGACACCGCCCACATACCAGAACGGCTCGCCGAGCAAGACAACGTCAAACACCTTCAACATCCCGGCAACCATGCCCGGCACCAGCCATGCACGCGCCCCGTAGAAAAACTCCCAATAAGTAACCCCATGACCAAAAATTAGGCGATGCGCCGGCTCCAAATACTGCATCACCTCATCCGGGTGCAAAACAAAATCGCCACACAGCGCAATCGCCGCACGCACCGCAAATGCCAAAACAAGCACCGGCAGCAAAAACTTATAGGGCCGTTCATCGGGCGTCTGCAAATGCAATAATCGATCCACCACAGACAACCTCTGCCGATCCCCGTGCGAATCGCGACGCGTCCTCCTCGTCTTCCTTCTTCTTGCCATTCTCACCCTTTTCCCACTTAACTTTCAACCATTCCCTACAACGGATAAAAAACAAACACCTCACGGGTCGGCAAAAAGCCCTGTCCGACCTGGAGGCACTTGAAGAAAGATAGAAACCTTCTGGGTCGCGGCTAACGGCATGCCGCGATGACGGCTTTGGTTGAGGCATGAGGTTGAGGCATTATCGGTCTCCAGTAATTAACGGCTGGCGGGTGCTCGGCCTGATATGGCTTCGCGCAATCCCTCCAGTAATCCTTCCAATTTCGCCTGTTGGCGCTCCATCGTGCCCATCCGCGCTTCCAACCTCTCAAATCGCGCATCCATTTGATCCAATCGCGCATCCATTTGATCAAGCCGTCCATCCATTTGATCAAGCCGTCCATCCATTTGATCAAACCGCGCATTCATCCCCTCACGTAGCCGTGCTTCTAAGCTCTTTGTATCCTCACGGGCATTCTTTTGACCATTCAAAATCAAACCCGCAAGACCAACGCCAACAGCGATAATTGTTATCATTTCTGTCCTGACTGCCTCATTTATTTTATTCCAACCTCAATAATATCGAATATAAGAAATATAGAGGGAAAGAACAAAGGCAAATACCGTCTGAATCAGGATTTACTGGATTATAGGATGGACAGGATAAAAGCAAAAACAAAGGCAAAACCTCTGGATCGCGGCTAAGCCTGCCCCCCGTATGAAAGCACTATGAAATCATGCGCGTCATGCATCCAACGCTTGCTCAAATGCCTCAAGGCTGGAGACCTGGATCGCAGCACGGTGCAACTGCTTCAGGCGTTGCAAATCGTCAATCTCGGCAATGCGAGCAGATAAGGGGTGCGCTTCGCTCAGGTCAAATCGAATCTCCAACACTTCGAGAATCGCTTCGATCGTGCTTCTTCTTTCACCTTGCTCAATGCCTTCCTCTCTGCCTTGTTCAATACCTTGCTCAATACCTTGCTCAATACCTTGCTCAATACCTTGCTCAATACCCAGTTGCTTAATGTATTGTGCAAACGATGACTCGCGCATAATGGCATCCATAAGACCCTCCTGTAATAGAATACGATTGATCAGGCTCGGATCATACTCTAACCCACTCAATATCATCAACCTGCCCAAAAAGTCAACCTTTATTGATTCATCCACCGGCAAGGCATTCGTCGTGTCAACACATTGGTGTAACCACGCCTCCGAATCTATCCCAGCAGGACGTTTCATCAACGATGCAAACGGAAACAAGCCCGAAGGTCCGCCATCAATAATCTCCTGTCCCTCTATCTCACTCAACCGAATCACTGTGTATTTGATCACAACAAGATGGCCGGATATTTCCTGAATAAAGTGCCCTGGATCGCGCCGACCTGCATTGCGCCGCAAATAGATCACGCTGGAGTAAATCGGCAGACCGTGCTGCTCTATCGCACGTATAATATAGCCCGCCATGCGGAGCGGCATAGATGGATCGTCAGTGGTTTGAAACTCGTGATGCACCAATGCCTCCTTACCCGCGATATGAACGCGGATGAGGCTATCGGTATGTCGTGTTTCAACTGTGTTTTGCTCTGTGTCGAGTATGTCGAGGACTTCTACATCGTCCTGTCCAAGCGTGAAGTGGATGAAGTCTTTGGGATAGGTCTGGATGAGATGTTTGGAGATGGTGTCATATTCGGCCATGTGGAATGCCCTGAGTCTGATGGGTGAATTCTATTTTAAAACACACGCAACAGTCAGACCCTGAGCAAATATCGAGCCAACATCACAGAATTGAGCGATAAATCGTATGGACAGAAGCTCAAGAACCCTCATCAGGCTTTTAATATGCTATATTGCGTCCTTAACTTGAATGTACGGATCGCCTTTGAGGCACATACAAACCGAACGCGCCGGGATGTAAAAGTGTAAGTTCTGATCCATGAAGGGTGGGATATCGTGAAAAATATGTACCTTTGCCTCATCGCATCGTCACTGGGATCACCACAGCAAAAAGCCGCTCGCAATAACTTTAGCAAGCGGCCTTTTTCATAATATTAATTGTATAGGCGAGATAAAAACTTCTGGATCGCGGCTAAGCCTGCCCCCCGTATGAAAGCACTACGGGGCAGGCTATGCATGATTTAAGCATCGGATCATACTCTAACCCACTCAATATCATCAACCTGCCCAATACGAATCGAGATGTGTCAAAGCAATCCATACCGCTTCATCTTGCTCCTCAAAACCATCCTCGAAATATCCAGAAGCGCGGCTGCCTGAACCTGATTCCCCTCTGTTCTTCGCAACGCCTCGCGAAGCAGTGCCCGCTCACACGCGGGCAGACTCATCTGATCCTCGGAAAGGCTCTGCACCATCTGTTCAACACCACCATCCCCGCCTGGACCAACCTCAAACAGCTCAAAACTCAGATCATCTGCATCAATCTCTCCACCCCCGCACAAAATAGCTGCCCGCTCAACCGCATTCTTCAGCATCCGAACATTGCCCGGAAACACCTGTTTCTGAAGCAACGCCTCCGCCTCCCTCGAAAAACCCATCAGCGGCTTCCGCAAATCGCGGGCATAATCAGATAGGAAATGCCGCGCCAGAAACAAAACATCCCCCACCCGCTCGCGCAACGGCGGCACCTGAATCGCGAACACATTCAACCTGTAATACAGATCCTCCCTGAACATCCCTTCCCGCACCGCTACATTAAGTGCCCTATTCGTCGCCGCAACCACGCGCACATCTACCGCGATCTCATCACCACTCCCCACGGGTCGGATGCATCGCTCTTCCAGCGTACGCAACAGACGCACCTGCATCTCCAGCGACATATCCCCGACCTCATCCAGAAACAGCGTACCGCCATCCGCCAGCTCAAAATGGCCCTTCTGATCTGTCTTCGCATCTGTAAACGCGCCCTTCCTGTGCCCAAAAAACGCACTCTCAAACAAATTGCCCGGAATCGCAGAACAATTCACCGGAACAAACGGACCACCAGCGCGATCGCTCTCACAATGCACAGCCCGCGCAACCAATTCCTTCCCCGTACCCGTCTCTCCAACAATCAGCACCGTCGTATGATCCGTCGCAGCCACCTGCTGAATCTGCGCCTTCATCCTCACAACCGCCTCACTCTCCCCTATCAGCGCACGCAAACCGCCCCGCTCTCGCTCCTGTGCCTCCATCCTATCCAGCCTCGCCTGAACCCTATCCTTCTCTTTGCGAAGCACCTGATAGCGCACCGTGCGCCGGATAGCCGCATGCAACGCCTCCACCTTAAAAGGCTTAGTAAAAAAATCAAACGCCCCTTCCCGCAACGCCCGAAACGCATTCTCGGACTCTTTAACGCCCGTAATCACAATCACCTCGGTCTCAGGCGCAACAGACCGCACCCGCCGAAGCACCTCAAACCCATCTACACCGGGCATCTTCACATCTGTAATCACAATATCAACAGCCTGGCTCTCCACCACCTCTATCCCCTTCTCGCCATTCGCCGCTTCAATAACCGTATGCCCTCTCGCAATGAGAAACTTTCCAATCGAAGACCGGATATCTGCATCGTCATCGATCACCAGAACCGTCATGCTGACCTGCTCAGCCATAGTCATTCTTATTTCCCCCAATTATTCGCAATCGTTTGTTTGCGATTTTGGGAAAATAAGACGGGATTGGCAAAAAGCAAGGACACTCAGATAGAACACGAGCAGATTATGTTTTTGTGCATTTTAATGTTTTTATACATCACATCAGAAGTATAGCAAATTCAAGAAGCCTTTTGTATTTAATTTAGCTTTGTCAAAGCTATGATGACTGAAACGGCTGTGCCGACATTGGCAAGCAGCACAATGACCAGCAAACCGACAAGCCACTTGAAATTGCTGTTGTTGCGGTTGTCCATATCAGTCAAACGGTTGTCCATATTGGCGAAGCGGTTGTCAATACGGGTTGTCAATTCGCGCTGGCCTTCCTCCATACTGGTCAAACGGCTTTCGATGCTGCCGAGACGCTCATTGATTTGCCCCTGGACAGCTTCGAGTGATGCAACCCGACTTTCAAGGCTGGGCATTTGCATGGTAAAATCCCCTTCGCATTTTGTTAAAATTAGAACACATCTGCAAGTGGCAATTGCCAGCCGGGCACGACATCGCCGCCGTCAATTGTGTCGCCTTCTGTGAGGATGCGAATATCGTCAAACCCGCGATAGATGGTCGCCGTGCGCGTTTTGGGATCGAGCACAATAACCATCTTCGCACCTGCCTGCAACCAATCAAATGCTTTTTCCGTCACTTCGGAGGCACGGTCATTTGGCGAAATGACTTCAACGGCGAGGTCGGGCGCACCGGGAAAGAACCCTTCTTCTTCGTCTGTGGCATCTGCGCGTGCTCTCGACACAAAACTCGCGTCGGGTGCGCGCACCGTATCCGGATTGGTCCAAATTAAAAAACCCGTCTCGGCAGCATAGATTTCACCGAGATTATTATTTCTCACAAATGATTCGAGACGGCTACAGATTGTCGCTGCAATTCGTCCGTGTTGTCTGCCCGCTGGAGCCATCTGGCGCAATTCTCCCTTTATGAGTTCATAGCGACAGCCATTGTGTGGCATCACCAAAAGCTCATCGGCTGTCATGGTGGCAACGGTTTGTAGGGCCATACCTGAACCTGTTTTGTTTGGGGAAAATAATGGTTGACATGACGTACAACATTATAACGCAATCATTTTTCAATACTGTGTTCGAGCCTGCCGATCTCGTCGCGCAGCCTGGCGGCCTCTTCGTACTCTTCCAGCGCGACCGCCTCTTGCAAACGCGCCTTGAGCGCATCGACCTGCTGCGTCACCTGATCGGGTGCCTCCTCAGCGGGTTCATCCTCTGCTGCAGACGCAACAATCGCAGCAATATTATCTTCACCGTCCTCAATGGGCACATCTTGCTTGACCGACAGCCCCGCCTCCTCAATCACCTGGTCCGCCACAAAAACCGGGGCATCAACGCGCAACGCCAATGCCAGCGCATCGCTCGGGCGCGAATCAATAACAATCGCCTCCCCATCGCGCACAAGCGTAATCTCGGCAAAAAACGTCTCGTCTCTCAGCGCACTGACCAGCACCTGCTCGACGTGTACATCGAACCCATCCATAATGGCACACAACAAATCATACGCAATGGGACGCGGCGGCGGCTCATCGTGAAGCACCAGAGAAATCGCAACCGCCTCAAAATTGCCAATCGCAATCGGCAAAAAAACCTTCTGGTCCTTATCCTTTAACCAGACCAGCGGATGATTGCTATTGGGTTCAAGCTGCACGGCAATCACTTCCATTTCTGTCATGTGGGGAATCCTTTTGTGAATTAAAAAACAGAATCAGGATTTACAGGATTATAGGATGAACAGGATAAAAATCAAAAGCAAAGCTTTCTGGATTACTCAAAACAATATAGAAGGATACAGAGGGGAAAAGCAAGCGGAATCAGGATTTACAGGATTAAAGGATGAACAGGATGAAAATCAAAACCACAAACAAAACCAGAACCTTCTGGATCGCGGCTTACACCCTGCCGCGATGACGGGCGAGGCATGCCTCGCCCGTCATCTTCTCCCTTCACACTTCTCCCTTCTCTTGACAGCCCGCGCGTCGCATCGTATCATTTTACACAGGATTCACGCAACCCATAACCTCAGGAGAATCACTATGTCCTCCCCCTGCTGCGGTGCGAGCAGACCCGTCTCATCCAAAAAAAGAAAAACGCGCAAACAAAAAAACAGGCGCAGAAGTGATCCATCCCTCAAAGGCATGGTCCGCCTCTCGGGCGGCACCTTTCTCATGGGAACAGATGGCAACGAAGGCTTTGCAGAAGACGGCGAAGGACCCGTGCGCGAAGTCACGGTCAATCCCTTTTGCCTCGATGTGTGCGCCGTCACCAACGCCGACTTTGCCAAATTCGTCCGCGCAACCGCGTACAAAACCGAAGCCGAACGCTTTGGCTGGTCCTTTGTCTTCCACCTCTTTGTCCCCCCCAGCACCGCCTCGCACATCTCGCAAACCGTCGTCGATACCCCCTGGTGGTTTGCTGTTGACGGCGCCTGCTGGCACCGCCCCGAAGGACCCGGCACAAATATCAACAACCGCTGGCACCACCCCGCGATCCACATCTCGTGGAACGACGCGGTCGCCTATTGCAACTGGGCGGGAAAACGCCTGCCCACAGAAGCCGAATGGGAATTTGCCGCACGGGGCGGCTTAAAAAGCATGCGCTACCCCTGGGGCGACGACCTCGAACCCAGTGGCAAACACATGTGCAACATCTGGCAGGGCACATTCCCCGAACAAAACACCCGGGCAGATGGGTACATCGGCACCGCACCCGTCACCTCATTCCCCCCCAACAACTACGGCATCTACAACATCTCGGGCAACGTCTGGGAATGGTGCAGCGACTGGTTCAGCCCCACCTTTCACCTCAAAAGCGCTGCAAAGAACCCCACGGGTCCCCCCGTCGGACAGGCGAAAAGCATGCGCGGCGGCTCCTATTTGTGCCACGACTCCTACTGCAACCGATACCGCGTGGCTGCCCGCAGCGCAAACACCCCGGACAGCTCCACGGGGAATTTGGGGTTTCGGTGTGCGAGATAAAGTCTGAATCAGGATTTTCAGGATTAAAGGATGGGCAGGATAAAGGCAAAAACCGTCTGAAGCGGTGTAAAACTGGTCGGTTTCCAGACCAGTTCATCAGGATTTACTGGATTATAGGATGGGCAGGATAAAGGCAAAAACCGTCTGAATCAGGATTTTCAGGATTAAAGGATGGGCAGGATAAAGGCAAAGGCGAAAGGCAAAAACCTGTCTGAATCGGGATTTACTGGATTATAGGATGGGCAGGATGAAAATCAAAACCACAGGCAAAACCTCTGGATCGCGGCTTTAAACATGCCGCGATGACAAACCTGCCTCAAAAAAAAAACGGAAGACGCGAAAACGTCCTCCGTTTTTTTATCACACTTCAACGTGAACTGGTCTGGACTACGACCAGTTGTACCCCGTTTCACACTTCAACGTGAACTGGTCTGGACTACGACCAGTTGTACCCCGTTTCACACTTCAATCTTCACACTTCACACTTCACACTTCACACTTCAACCTTCACACTTCCCTATTCTCTAACCACCCACACCTTCACAGACACCACAACCCCCGCATAAAGCCGGATGGGCACATCATAGACCCCCAGAGCGCGAATCGGCTCTTCGAGTTCTATGTCTCGGCGATCAATATCGAACCCCAGGTCGCCGAGCGCGGCTGCAATTTGCTGTGCTGTCACCGAACCAAAAATGCGATCCTCTTCGCCTGCCTTGACCGCCACATTGCACGAAACCTCTTTCAGAGCCTCTGCCAGAGCCTCGGCACCGCGCGTCTCGCGGGCGTGTTGGGCTTCGCGTTGCTGGCGCGCCTTCTCGTACACCGCCATATTGCGCTCATTTGCAATCAGCGCCACCGAGCGCGGCAGCAAAAAATTTCGCGCGTACCCATCCTTCACCTCAACCACATCGCCAGCATTGCCCAGCGTATCCACATCTGCTGTAAGAATAATTTTCATAGTGTAATCCTGTATATTTCGCCTCGGGTAGGGGCGAAAAATTTTTCGCCCCTACCGAATCGAATCATTCACATAAGGCATAAGCGCGAGGAAGCGGGCGTGCTTAATTGCGCGCACCAACGCGCGCTGGCCCTTTGCACACGTACCCGTCATGCGCCGGGGAACAATTTTGCCGCGCTCCGTAACAAACCGGCGCAACAAACGATCATTCTTATAATGAACATCCAAACGGTGCGCTTCAAATCGACAGGCCCCTGCATGACCCTCGCAAATATGACAAATCCTCACACGTCCTCTATTCATTCCGCATCCTCCTCTTCCGTATCATCGGAAACATCTTCGGCCAACTCTTCAGCGTCCTCCTCCTCTTGAGGAGGAAGTTCAGACTGAAGAATCAGATGCCGCAAAACATCCTCATCCAAACGGCACGCCCGCTCAACATCTGCAATCGCGCCCGGATCGGCCTCAAAATAAAAAAATGTATAGTCGCCCTGCTGCCGCTTTTGAATCTCATAAGCGAGCCTGCGCACGCCCCAGCGGTCAACATTGACCACCGTAGCACCCTGATCGGCGAGCAACGACGCATAGCGATCAACCGTCGCGTCCGCATCTACCTGCGTATCGACAATCAAAGCCATCTCATACTCTCGTGACATAAACTATCCCCCATGGACGTGTGGTTCAGAATACCGTGTTCTGAACGGGGTTGGAAAAAGCAAGTTAGAAGTTAGAAGTTAGAAGGGAGAAGGAAGAAGGCCCCGCCCAACCGCCCAAAGGCCAGTGCCTCATCCCACTTCACACTTCACACTTCCTACTTCACACTTCACACTTCACACTTCACACTTCCCACTTCACACTTCACACTTCACACTTCACACTTCACACTTCACACTTCACACTTCCCACTTCCCACTTCCCACTTCCCACTTCACACTTCACACTTCACACTTCCCACTTCACACTTCCCACTTCCCACTTCACACTTCACACTTCACACTTCTCCTCATGCCAGCAAAGGTGCCAGCATCAGTGAAACCACCGACATCAACTTAATCAAAATATTCAACGCGGGACCAGACGTATCTTTTAAGGGATCGCCAACCGTATCGCCAACCACGGCGGCCTTGTGCGCCTCGGACCCCTTACCGCCCAAATTGCCCTCCTCAATCAACTTCTTCGCATTATCCAGCGCGCCTCCGCTATTCGCCATCATCAGCGCCAGCAACACACCCGACACCGTCGCCCCCGCCAGCATACCGCCCAGCGCCTCTGCCCCCAAAAAAAAGCCAACCAGCACCGGCGTAAACACAGCCACCAGACCGGGCACCACCATCTCGCGCAAAGCCGCCACAGAACTGATATCCACACAGCGGCGCGTATCCGGCTTGCCCGTCCCCTCCATCAGCCCTGGAATCTCGCGGAACTGGCGACGCACCTCTTCAACCATCTTAAACGCCGCATTGCCCACACTCGTCATCGTCAGTGCCGCCACGCAAAAAGGCACACCACCGCCCAAAAACAAACCGATCACAACCAGGGGCTTGGCCAAATTAATAGAATCGATCCCCACAGCCGCCGAATACGCGGAAAACAGCGCCAGCGCAGTCAGCGCAGCAGAACCAATCGCGAACCCCTTGCCAATCGCCGCCGTCGTATTCCCGAGCGAATCCAGTTCATCGGTAATCTCGCGCGTCTCCGGTCCCAAATGCGCCATCTCGGAAATACCACCCGCATTATCCGCAATCGGACCATAAGCATCCACCGCCATCGTAACACCCACAGTCGATAACATACCCACAGCGGCAATGCCAATACCGTACAATCCCGCAAAGTGAAACGACCCTGCAATAGCAACACAAATCCCCAAAATCGGCAACGTCGTACTCTCCATCCCCACCGCCAGACCCGCGATCATATTGGTCGCCGACCCCGTCTCCGAAGAATGGGCAATACGCCTTACAGGTGCCCCACCCGTATAGTACTCCGTCATCAGCGCAATGGCAATACCCACGAGACAACCGAAGAGAATCGCCCAAAACACCCCGCGAGCCAAACCGAGATATTCCGCGGCAAAAAAAGCACCAACCAGCATCAAAACAGCGGAAATATACGTGGCATAGCGCAGCGCTGCATCCGGGTTTAAAGACTGCAAAACGCGAATAGACCCCACGCCGATCAGCGACGCCAACAAACCGATCATAACCACGACAAGCGGATATTGCATCGCAGCGATCCTCACCGTCTCCGGATCGCCCCCACCCAACCCGCTCAACGCCGCGATACCAGCCGTTGCCGCAATCGCAATCGTCGCAATAATAGACCCCACATAAGACTCAAAAATATCCGCCCCCATCCCTGCCACATCGCCCACATTATCGCCCACGTGATCTGCAATAACAGCCGGATTTCTCGGATCGTCCTCCGGTATCCCGGCCTCCACCTTACCCACCAGATCCGCCCCCACATCTGCCGTCTTGGTATAAATCCCCCCTCCAACCCGGGCAAAGAGCGCAATAGAACTCGCACCCATAGCAAAACCATTAATCATAGCCGCCTGACCGGGTTTGCCGAAAAAATAAAAAAGCAAGCCCACGCCAAAAAGCCCCAGACTTGCCACAGACAGCCCCATCACTGCCCCGCCGGAAAACGCGACATTCAACGCCTTATCCCGCCCACTTTGACTGGCGGCATAAGCCGTCCGCACATTCGCCTTGGTCGCCGCCTTCATCCCGATAAAACCCGCGCCAAGCGAACAAAGTGCGCCGCCCAAAAAAGATATGGCCGTCTCCCGATTAATACCCCAGAACACCAGCGCAAACACCAGCACGATAAAAACGGCGAGCACGCTGTATTCGCGCTTCAAAAAAGTCACGGCCCCTTCCTGGATATCCGCTGCGATCTCCCGCATCAGCTCCGTGCCCTCTGATTGCCTGGCAACATAGAGATAAATCAAACCAGCGCAAACCAGCCCAACCACGCCCAGCACAGGTGCCAAAATCATAAAAATCTCCAGAATCAGGGCGAGGCATGCCTCGCCCCTACGGTACGGGCGAAAAATTTTTCGCCCCTACATATTAACGCGCAATAACGGGCGGGTTTCGAGCGGGGTACAACTGGCCGTCTCTCAGGCCAGTTCAACCCGCCCCTACATATTATACTGATTCATCGCCCGTTCAATACCTTCTCTTGCCCAGCAAAGCGTGCCGTTAACCGCTTGCCCAACCGCATCTGTAATCACATCCCGATCTTCGAATGTAAACTCACCCAACACGTAATCAATCATGCCATCCGACCCGGCGGGTTGCCCAACACCGATGCGCAACCGCGGAAAATCTGCAGCCCCCAACGCGCATTCAACAGACCGCAAACCATTGTGCCCACCGTGACTGCCCGCGCGCCGAAAGCGCAACCGGCCCAAATTGAGATGCACATCGTCAACCACCACCAGAACATCTGCCCGTGCAACCTGAAAACACCGCACAACCTCCGCCACACCCAAACCGCTCTTATTCATATACGTCAGCGGCTTAACCAGCACCAGATCATCTGAAAACCTGCACCACGTACAAAATTCAAACGCATGCCACGGTGCATCTTTGCCCAGCGCATCAACCACCCAAAACCCCACATTGTGGCGCGTCTGTGCATAGCGCGCGCCCGGATTGCCCAACCCCACAATCGCCTTTACACCTGTACGGGTGAAACGTAAGGGCGAAAGATCTTTCGCCCCTACGCCCCTACACATCGCCTTCTTCGTCATCGCTGCGCCTTCTGCCGCGCTCAATAACTTCTGGCTCCTGCATTTCTTCTTCCCCTTCCTCATCCACCAATCCTTCTTCGTCCTCCACTTCCTCTTCCTCTTCTTCAATAACAAGCGCGGGCGCAGCCACCGCAAACACCGTGCGGTCGCTATCCGTCACAACAGTCAGATCATCGTCATCCACGACAATATCCGAAACGTGCAGCGAATCGCCGATATCCAGATCCGACACATCAATTTCAATATGATCGGGGATCTCTGTAGGCAGGCACTCGACCTCGAGCTCGTGCAACATCTGTTCCAGAATTCCCTCGCCAATCCGCACGCCAACAGCCGACCCCGTAGCGTGAAGGGGCACCTCAACCACAATTTTGCGCGTCAAATCAATGCGGTGAAAATCCACATGTAAAATCTCATCCTGCAAGGGATGGTACTGAATATCCTTAATAATAGTACTCTGGCTCGTATCGCCCGCACGCAGCGAAATGATGGCATTGCGACCATGCGCCTTCAACAGATCCGTCAACCTGCGCTGATCCACAGAACAGGCAACAGACTCGGCACCTTCGCCATAAACAACCGCGGGCAATTGACCGCGAAAGCGCAACCGCTTGGCGACCTTCTTTCCCGACGCCGTGCGAACATCGACATTGAGAGAAACTTGATCGGACATGATATTCTCCAAAACGGGCGAGGCATGCCTCGCCCCTACATACAATCAACCGGACAATACAAAATACGACACGGGCGAAAAATTTTTCGCCCCTACATATCAACGCGCAATAACGGGCGGGTTTAAAACCCGCCCCTACGTAAATCAAACCGGACCACACAAAAACACCCGTAAGGGCGAAAAATTTTTCGCCCCTACACAATTCGCCCCTTCGGCCACAAACCCTGCCCAAACAGCCTCGGCAACATCTCGAGACTCAAAAACACCGTAAAGCGTAGAACCACTGCCAGACATCGACGCAACGATTGCGCCGGCATCTGTCAACCGCGACAAAATATCGCGCGTTTCCGGATGCGATTGAACGATAAGAGGCAGAAAATCATTCTCAATATGCCCCCAAAAACCCGAAACGGGCAAATTTTTTACAGAATTAATGAAGCTATCATATTCACCATGCTCTGTCAAGGTCTTTTCTGTCAAGGTCTTTTTATAATTTGCAAACGCCCAGCCCGTATGCACCTGAAACCCCGGACAAACCAGCACATAAGCCACATCTGCAGACCACGGCACATACCGCATAAGCTCCCCCCGTCCCGAAACCACTGCCGTACCCTTTTGCCGCACAAAAAACGGCACATCGGACCCCAAAGTCGCGCCTATCTCGCGCAGTTCGCCATCTGACAGTCCCGCTTCCCACACCCGATTCAAAACCCGCAACACAGCCGCTGCATCTGAACTCCCCCCGCCCAAACCCGCCGCCATCGGAATCCGCTTCTCTATCACAACCTCAACCCCGCGATCCATCCCCGTATAAGACCGAAACGCCAGAACCGCCTTATAGACCAGATTTTCTGGACCTGTGGGCAAATCCGCATCGTCGCACGACAAAATAATCTGCCCCTGTCCCGCTGGCTTAAAAACGAGGCGATCGCACAGATCCACAGACTGAAAAACCGACAAAATATTGTGAAACCCATCGCTGCGCCGCCCGAGAATCTTCAGCCCCAAATTGAGCTTTGCATACGCGTATTCGACAATTTCCAAAAGCAACCCCCGTCTGAATCAGGATTCGCAGGATTAGAGGATGAACAGGATGAAAGGCAAAATCAAAGGCAAAAGGCAAACACCGTCTGAATCAGGATTCGCAGGATTAGAGGATGAACAGGATGAAAGGCAAAGGCAAATACAGAAGATAAAAGACAAAAGCAAAGGCAAATACAGAAGATAAAAGACAAAAGCAAAGGCAAATACAGAAGATAAAAGACAAAAGCAAAGGCAAATACAGAAGATAAAAGATAAAAGCAAAGGCAAATACAGAAGATAAAAGACAAAAGCAAAGGCAAATACAGAAGATAAAAGACAAAAGCAAAGGCAACTACAGAAAAGCAACCACCGATAAACACAGATTGACGCTTTTGGTAAAATATAATACATTCGTGAAACAACGATAGCAGGCAAAAACCTCAAAACCACTGGATCTACACATCTACATTCATCTGCGTTCATCTGCGTTCATCTGCGGATCACACTTCACATGACCCTTCTAAAAAACACATTACTGTGCATCGCGCTTCTGGGCATCTCATCTCACCTCTGCGCGCAGGGGACCCAGGATGAAAACGCCCATTACGAACTCGCCACGCGGATCTTCAACGATGGACTCTATGCCGATGCCGCGCGGGAATACAAGCAATTCATCATCAACTACCCCACCAGCAAGCGACTGCCCGATGCTATGCTGCGCGTTGGGCAGGCTCTTGCCAGAGCCGAACAATACGACCTCGCACTCGAAGCCTTTCAGCAATTCATCGACCGCTACGCCACCCACATCGAAGTTGGTCGTGCAATGCGCGCACGCGCCAATGCACTCAGCCAACTTGGGGAACACACCCGAGCCGGCGCGGCCTATCGCGATGTACACGCGGCCTATCCCGCCTCGACAAACGCGCCTCAGGACCTCTTATCAGCCGGTGAGAACTACCACAAAGGCGGTGCCTTATCAGAAGCGGGCGCAGCCTATCGCCAACTCGCCGAACAATACCCCAAATCATCCCTGATCAACGAAGCCACCTTCAACCTGGGCCGCGTCCTCCTCGAAGAAACGCGCACCGAAGAAGCCCTCGTGCAATTTCGCACCCTCGCCGAACGTCCCGGTTCTGCAAAACGCAAACCCGACGCCCTCCTCGAAATGGGCAACATCGCCCTATCGCGCGACAACCTCTCGGAAGCAGAACGCATCTTTGCAAACCTGCGCGCCAGATATCCCGCAACACCCGCCGCCCAGAACTCGCACCTCATCACAGGCGCGTGGCACGCCGACAAAAACGACTGGGCAAGCGCTGAAAAAACCTATAACAACGCCCTCGGAACAATACCGAACAACACCCGTCGCCAACAAGCCTTATTGGGAAGTGCAAATGCAAAACGCAAACTCGGCAAAAGCGAAAGTGCGCTACAGCGCTACGCCGCATTTCTAAGAGCCTACCCCAAAAGCCCTTTCCACGCCCATGCCCTGATAGGCTATGGCCGCACATTTGCAGACCTGAAAAATTATCGCAACGCACTGGACGCATTCAAAAATCTTCAGGAAAAATATCCAGACACAGACATCAGCATCCAGGCTTATGGCGACATCGGAAACTTATGGCGCGCGCTTGGAACGCACCAAAAGGCATTATCAGCCTATCAAACATACCTGACCCGCATACAATCCCCTATCGAAAAAGCCAATGCCCGACTGCACATCGCGCAAATCTGTGAAGACCTGCACTGGTACGACCTCGCAGCCGAAAATTATCGCACCCTGATCAACAGCCCAATCGCACACTACGCCGCCGAAGGTCAAATTGGCCTCGCAGGTGTATTTGAAAAAACCGGAGAAACCGCACGCGCACTGCGAGAATATCGCACCTACATCAAAAATCACGGCGACGCCTCGCACGCCGAAACAGCGGAAACGCGCATCCAGATCCTCACGGAATACGGCACAGAGACCGACCGCGACCGCACATGGATCGAACTCCTCGCCACCCTCCCCGGCATCGCCGACGACGCACACACGCAATTAAAACTGGGCAAAACCTTCTACAACCAAAAACACTACAACCGCGCAATCACCCACCTCGAAACCGCGCTCGTATCCCAGAGTTTGCCCCTTGAAGCACCCGACGGATGGGCAGAACACATGTACGCGATCGCATCGGCTAACAACGATACATCTGCATCAAACACACCCCCACCTACCGACACATCTGACGATACATCCAGTACGGGCGAAAAATCTTTCGCCCCTACATCGGACGACACACTCGCCCTTGCGGCCGAAGCCGCGCGCGCAGCCGAAGCCGCCCTCGCATTGGCTGACGGGCGAGGCATGCCCTACACGAATGCATCGACCAACAACGATACATCTGCATCGAACACACCCCTACCCACCGACACATCTGACGATACATCCAGTACGGGCGAAAAATCTTTCGCCCCTACATCGGACGACACATTCAGCAACGCACCCCCCTGGGCACCTGAAGCCTATTATCTCCTCGGCAACAGCTACTTAAAACAGGCGCGCAGAGCCACCCTCGAAAACAAATCCCCAGACGAATGGCAAAACAAGGGCCTCACAACACTCAAAATACTCATCCAAAAATTCCCCGACAACGACCACACAGAAGACGCCGCACTCGCAGTCATACACACAGAAACAGCCCACATACAACCCGACACCCTCCGCGCACAAACGCGCCTGAGCGCCTATCGCGCATATCGCAAAACACATGCCAACAGCCCCGACCTGCGCCTGAGAATCGCCGACGCCCACTTCGCCAACACCCACATCGACAGCGCCCTGAGCCTGTACCTCCAGGTACAAAAAAACGCCGACAACCCCACACTAAAAGAAAAAGCCACATATCGCATCGGCCTGTGTCAGGCGCAGCAACAACAACACGCGCGCGCCGAAGAAACCCTGAAAAACTTCCTCTTCGACTACCCCCAGAGCGACCTGTCATCCCACGCGCAATTTCAACTGGGGCGCATACTCCTCGACCGGGAATTTTACGCCAGCGCCGCCGAAGCATTCTCCGAACTCCTATCCGCAACGCCCTCACTCGCACTCCAGCGATCTGCCCGCTCGCTCCTATCAGAAAGCCACCACCGCCTGAGGAACTATCAACGCGCCATAGAAATAGACGAACGTTTGATCACCCACAACACCACCCCCCAATTATTGCGCCGCCTCGCCAGATCTTATGCACAAAACAACCAGCGCGACAAAGCCATCACAACTTATAACATGTACCTCCGAAAATATCCACAAGCACCTGACGCCGACAGCATCGCCTACACGCACGCCGAACACCTGACACATCTCAACCGCACATCAGAAGCCCTCACCGCCTTCCGCGAATTCTCCAAAAAATACCCCGACAGCCCGCTCGGCATCCAGGCAGACCAATCTGTGGGCGACCTCCTCTTTCAAACGGAAAAATACACCCAGGCCATCGCCGCGTACCAGCGCATACCAGAACCCGCGCGCAACGAAACCATGGCCGCCCGCGAAGTCTTGAGCCTCTACCGCCTCCGGCGCATCAGCGAAGCCAACAAAGCCGCGGGCCAATTCAAAAAAACCTATAAAACAGCAACCGAATGGATCGCCCGCTTCGAAGTGGAAAAAGGCAAATACCAACTCGCCGTCAAAAACCCCAAAAAAGCGCGACAAATCTTTGAAGACATCTCCAAAAAATACGCCCGCACCGAAGCAGAAGCCGACGCGCGCTATTACATCATCCGCGCCTATTATAACGAAGGACCCGACAAAGACGGCAACAACGAACCCTATCTCAACGCACTGGGCACCTTCATAAAAAATTATCCCGACAGCCCGCACTGGGTAGATGCCAACCTCGAACTCGCCGCATTTTGGGAACGCAACGAAGAATACAACCTGTCTGCACGCGCATATCGCAACGCCATAGAAAAAGGCGTCACCCAATCCGAAAAACCCGACATCCTCCACAAACTCGCAAAAAATTACAGCAACCTCAACGCTTACGACCTCGCCATCAACTTTGCGCGCCAACTCACCCGAGAATTTCCCCAGCACCGCCTTGCCCTGAGCGCCCGCATCGACATCGGCACCATATACCTGCCCAACAAAGGCGACCACGAACAAGCCATTGCAGAACTGCGGCCCCTGCTCAAACTCGTAACTGTGGAAGACGAAAAAGCCAGCATCCAGTATTCCATCGCAGAAAATTATTTTGAACTGGCCGACTACGACAACGCACTCCGGGAATTCTTAATCCTCCGCTACAACCAGAACGCGAGACCCATGTGGATCGTATCCGCACAAATGAAAGTAGCAGAATGCTATGCGGCACAGAACAACATCGCACAAGCCATACAAGAACTCGAAGCCATAAAACGCAGCCACGGCGCAGCCAGCATGTACGGCATTGGCGCGGAAAAGCGCATTCAACAACTAAAATAAAAAACCATGCCCACCGACCAAAAAGAAGCCCTTATCATCGTCGATCAGCCCACTGCACTGGGCCGGGACCTGCGCGTTGCACTCGAAGAACTCGGCTGGCAAACCCTCGTCACCAACAGCGTGAGGCCCGCCAGAAAACTGCTCTCAGAAAACCAGTTTGACCTGCTCATCATAGACGAAACCACATTGCCCGAAATGCAACTCGCCGACATCTTATCCGACCGACCTGAAAAAATCCCCGTCTTCGTCGTCACCACACAAGACGGCACGCAACTCCAAACAGCCCCTGCATTAGACCCCAATGCCCTGCTCTCCTATCCACTCATCCCCGCAGAATTGCAGGACGCCCTGACGCAAAAACGCCCCCGGCCCGACACCACCATCCTCGGTCGCTCGGACGCCATGCAACAAATCCGGGAAAGCGTGGCACAAATCGCGCCCACCCCCGTCAGCGTACTCATCACAGGAGAAAGCGGCTCCGGAAAAAACCTCATCGCCGAAGCCATCCACCGGCAAAGCGCGCGCAGCCGCGAACCATTTCTCATCATCAACTGCGGCGCAATACCCGAAACCCTCCTCGAAAGCGAACTCTTCGGCCACGAAAAAGGCGCATTTACCGACGCGCGCACGCAGCGGTCCGGCATCTTTGAAGCCGCCAACCGCGGCACCGTCTTCCTCGATGAAATCGGCGAAATGTCCCTCTCTGCACAGGTGCGCTTATTGCGCGTCCTCGACGCCAAGGAAGTTACCCGCCTGGGCAGCACCGCCCCAATAGCCGTTGACGTCCGCGTCATAGCCGCCACCAATCGCAACCTGCAACAAGCCGTAGCCGAAGGCAAATTCAGGCAAGACCTCTACCAGCGCCTTCGCGTCATAGAAATCGAAATGCCTCCACTGCGCACCCATCCCTATGACATCCCCCTCATCGCACAAAACATCATCCAAAAACAAAGCGCCGAACTGAGCATGCCCCCCATAGCATTTGCGCCCGACGCGATGAACGCACTACAACAATACCACTGGCCCGGCAATGTCCGAGAACTCATCAACCTCATCGAACGCCTCATGGTCCTATCCAAAACCCGACACATAACCGCCGCGGACCTCGCGCAACACCTCGCCACATCCCCGGTGGCAGAATCATCTTATCTGCCCGTCCTCGCGGGCAAAACACCTGCAGAATCCGATCGCGACCTGCTCTATTGGGCAATACTCGAAGTCGCCAAAGACATCAAAGAACTCAAAGCCTATTTGATGCAAAACATGCAAACATCGCCCCCGCCATCTATACCCGTCCCCATCTATGACGCACCCATAGAAGAAACGGAAATCAAAGAAACCGAAGTAGAGGCAGGTTTTGAGCGGGGTACAACTGCGAAAGCAGTTCAACCTGCCCCTACTACCGAAAAGGACATACGCCCACTGCGAGAACTCGAACGCGAAGCCATCGCCAATGCCCTGCGCGTAACCGGAGGACACCGCGAACGCACGGCAAAACTACTCGGCATGGCCGTACGCACCCTCTACCGCAAAATTGATCAATACGATCTATAAAGGCAAGGGTGAAGTAGGAAGGGTGAAGGGTGAAATGGGATGAAGCACCAGCTTTAGGGTGGTTGGGGCGGGCCTTCTCACTTCACACTTCTCACTTCTAACTTCTTTTTTCGGAACCATCGGACGGGGTCGTGGGTCTAACCGTCGAAAATAGAAACTGTATAAATGAAGGATGAAGATTGAAGTGTGAAGAAGCACCCCCCTTCTCACTTCTCACTTCACATTTCTCACTTCAAAAAGGAGTACCCACCATGACACACCGCACCATCGCGCTATTCGGCCTCATCGCACTGCTATTGTCCCCCGCCTATACGGGCGACGTAGGGGCGAAAGATCTTTCGCCCCTAACAGCCGAAGAAAAACAGGCCATTGCCCAAATCAAAGCGTATAACACCGCCTTCAAAGCCATTGCCAAAGAAGTCACCCCATCCGTCGTGACCATCAACGTCACCCTCAAAGCAGAGGACAGGCGCCGCAACTTCCCCTTCCCCTTTGACTTTGAAGAACGGCCAAACCCGAGAAACCGAAGACCACAACCCCTGCCAGACCCGCAAACCACGGGATCGGGTATCGTCATAACTGACGATGGCTACATCCTCACCAACCACCACGTCGCGGGCGACGCCGAAAAACTCACCGTCACCTTCAGCGACAACCGCGAATACGACGCCGAACTCGTCGGCTCTGACCCCCGCACCGACATCGCCGTCATCAAAATTGACGCCACGGGGCTAAAACCCGCAACCATTGGCAAATCAGACGCCGTTGAAATTGGCGAATGGGTACTCGCCGTAGGCGCGCCCCTCAACCTCAAATCCACAGTCACAGCGGGCATCGTGAGCGCCGTTGGCCGCGACATCAACATCATCAACGACCCGCGGGGCTTGAGCATCGAAGACTTCATCCAGACCGACGCCGCCATCAACCCCGGCAACTCGGGTGGTGCCCTCGTCAACCTCAACGGCGAAGTCATCGGCGTCAACACAGCCATTGCCACATCCAACCGATCCTTCATCGGCTATGGCTTTGCCGTACCCATAGACCTCGCCAAAAAAGTAATGGACGACATCGTCGAACACGGCAAAGTCAAACGCGGTTATATCGGCATTGGACTCGGCTCTGTCGATGCGGGCACAGCAGAAGCTTTTGGACTTGACCGTCCCAAAGGCGTACTCATCAACAGTGTCCTGTCCAATACCCCGGCCGCAAAAGCCAACCTGAAAGAAGGCGACATCGTCCTCTCCGTAGATGGTCGGCCCGTCAATCGCCCCAACCATCTCCAGAGCCTGGTCGCCCGCAAACACCCGGGCGACACCATAACACTCGCCATCAGGCGCAACACCGAAGACCTGACCATCCGCGTCACCCTGGGCGAACGCCTGCCCGAAGACCTGGTCAGTGCAGATGAAGCGCCCGAAAAAGAACGAGAAAATGCATCCGTCTCAGAAATCGGCCTCACCGTCCACGACATCACCGCAAAAATGATTGAAGAATACGCCCTCCCCGAAAACACCACAGGCGTAGTCGTCACCGACGTCTCCCGCGAAGCCCGCAACGCCGGCTTTAGCGAAGGCGACATCATCTATGGCGTGCGTCAAAGCCCCTTTCAACAGGACATAAAAACAGTACACGACTTTGAAACTGCCGTATCCAAACTCAAAAAAGGGAAAAACGCCGCGTTTTCAGTCATCACGCGCGACCATGGCCGTCGCTTCTTGTCCCTGAAAATATAAGGATCTAAATAATGAGCACCTCTGAAGCGCGGCTCATGATAGCCGCCAGCGAAACCGACGCCGACATGTACTACGCCACGCGCTTTCTCGCGCCCGACCCCTTCATCTTCTTTCAAATCGGCGCAAAAAAACACCTCCTCATGTCCGACCTGGAACGCGACCGCGCACGTGTCCAGGCCCAGGTCGATCACGTCCTCTCCCTATCCGAATACCAGAAAAAAGCAAAAAAAAACGACACCGATGAAGAACCCTCTCAAATCGATGCCTTAAATGAAGTACTACAGGAAAAAAACATCACCCACCTGAACGTCCCCCGCGCCTTTGCCATAGCCACGGCAGACGACCTGCGCGAACGCGGCTACACAGTAGAATTTCCAGAAGGCGCGTACTGGCCCGACCGGGAAATCAAAACCCCTGATGAAATCGAACACATCCGCGAAGTCCAACAACACACCGAAGCCGCAATGGACGCCGCCATAACCCTTATCCGCAACTCGGAAATCCGCGGCGACCTCCTCTACCACAACGGCGAACCCCTCACATCGGAACGCGTCAAACGCGAAATAAAATTTCTCCTCCTCGAACGCGACTGCACAGCCGGTCACACCATCGTCGCCGGTGGCGACCAGGCCTGCGACCCCCACAACGAAGGCAGCGGACCCCTGCCCGCACATCAGTCCATCATCATCGACATCTTCCCCCGCTCAAACACCACCGGCTACTTCGCCGACCTCACCCGCACCGTCGTCAAAGGCGACCCCTCTGCCGACCTCTATAACATCTACGACGCGGTCTTCGCCGGACAAAACCTCGTCCTCGACAGCATCCGCGCAGAAGCAGACGGCCAGGCCATCCACCGGGCACTCACAGAACTCTTTGAAAACCGCAACTTCGAAACCGGCAACATAGACGGCCGCATGCAGGGCTTCTTCCACGGTACGGGTCACGGCCTGGGCCTTGAAATCCACGAACCCCCGCGCATCGGCAAAACCCCACAAACCCTCTGCGCCGGGCACATCGTCACCATCGAACCGGGCCTCTACTACCCGGGCAAGGGCGCCGTACGCATCGAAGACCTCGGGGTCGTCACCGAAGACGGACTCGAAAATTTAACGACCTATCCAAAATTCTTAACTGTCTGAAGCGGTGTACAACTGGTCGTTTTCCAGACCAGTTCATCAGGATTTGCAGGATTAGAGGATGGATTCGCATTTCACGTCTCACTCCCCACCCTCTACGCGAGCCGTAACAACATCAACCCCCTCATACTTTCGATGATGCACCGATGAAGCGTAATGCCGCAAAAGCCGGATCGAAAACTCGTGTTCATCCTCGGCATACGCATCGTCACCCAGATACGCGATCTGGTCTTCGATATTCTCGCCATCTGAAGCCGCCAAAAACTCAATCTCTGCTGCCCCCTCATCCCTGCGGATACTCAGGATCAGCCGCCGCGGTGTACTGGAAGACGCCTCTTCATCCTCCGTCACAAGACTCACCAGCATCTCCTCCCCGACCGAACGCAGGCGGTATTGACCACGCTCTGACCAACCGTATTTCTCGGCAAACGCAACGAGAAACGCGTCAATTTTGGACAATGCAGACAACTCCAGCGGCACTTGAATTTTCCTTCGCCGTGAACGGGTCAATTCCAACAAAAGCGTCATGCCAATAACCGCCAGGCTCCCCACCGTAACCCCGCTATCGAGCAACTCGCCCATCAGCCCGTCGAAAAACCCCGCAATATTCCCAGACGCAAGCCCGAGCATCAGCGACACCGCAATAATGATCCCCTTGCGATGGTCAACCTGATCATCAAACGCCACCTTTGCCCCTTCCACGAAAAGCCCGCCAAACACAATGACATAAACAGCCGCCAAAACCGGACTCGGAATCGCAATGAGAAAAGCCCCTAACTTGGGCAAAAATGCCACCCCTATCATGAACAAACCCAGGTACACACCCACCATCCGCACAGCCACGCCTGTGAGGGTGACATACGTGGCGGTAAGTGCCCAGGGCGTCGTGGCAGAGGGAATGCCCAAAATGCCCGCGATCAAATTGCCCACGCCATAGGCGTTGAGACCGCCTTGAACAACTCTGAAATCCTGTGCCTGTACTTGTCGGTGAGAGGCCCTTTGGATCACGCCAATATCCCCAACAGCCTTTACAAATGTTACCAAACCGACAAAAATAAAGGCCGGCAGAAGTGCCCAAAATTCAACGCCAAAGGACAAATCAAATCCCTCCCATACGGGCGCGGGAAAGCCAATATAGGCGGCCTCGGTCACACTGCTGTTGTCGTACAAGCCCAAAGGCACGGCGAAAATCAGACCCGCCAAAATGATAATACCGACGATCCAAAGCCGCCAGGTTTGTGGCGCGCGCAGAATCACCAATACCCCAACGAGCAAAGATATTGCCATCGTCGCGATAACGCGATCAACGGGCAAATCCTGTGTCGATTTCACAACATCATCAAAAAGAAAGGGCGCTGCCGTCCCCGCGACCAACATAACGATCGTACCGCTGACGGTTCGCGTAAATATCCGGCGCAACAGCGGAAGGTACGCAGTGAGCACAATCTGAACGAGCGTGGAGACAACCATCAAACTCGCCAGCAAGCCCGGCCCGCCTTTCTGTAAGGCGAGCGTCGAGATCGCAATAAAGGGGATATTGAACCCCGTCAGAATCAGGTGTTTGGCCCCGATTCGACCAAACCGAAACGCCTGAATAATGGACGTGAACCCGCAAGTTATCAAGGCCATAAACACGGCCCACGGCAAATAGGCCCCAGTCTCGCCCGCTGATCGAATGACCACAGTCGTAAACACCACAACCATGACGATATTCGGTGACGCCATCTGAATGGCAGAGAATATGGCTACAGACCGAGGACAATCGTCCTCTGGTTCGTAAAGAATACCTTCATTTACCTGCCTGACTTCCGCCATGATTACATCCTCTAATATTGCGTGGTGCAAACGCAGCCATGACCAACATGGGTTTCGCCGCCTACTTGCTCGTGAAGTAAGCCGACGCGAAAATCAGCCCGTCGTGCAGGACCGCCCATATATGCGCCACATCATCTTCAGCCGTGCGCGGGTTGAAGAATGGGCGTTGGGTCCATTTTCCTTCCTCAGTGGCGGTAAACTGCACTGCAGTACCGATGCGCCCCGGATTGATCGCAAAGGTGAGAATCGTGTTGTTCGCGTCACCCATAATCAGATACCACTGCCCGTCAATGCTCTTCGAACTGTTGTAATACGCCACCGTCGCCTCCAGGCCGTTCTCGTTGTAGTAGGCTATCGCCTCAGCCACATAAGCCTGCGTGTAGGCTGCCGGGTCTTCCTCCTCTGGGTAGTAGCCCGACGCGAAGATCAGCCCGTCGTGCCGCACCACATAAGTGACCTTCGGCACCTCCTGCAAGGTCAAGGGATGCGGCCACAGGTAGTTCACCCAATGCCCCTCTTCCGTCGCCTTGGCGATCTCCTTGCCCAACTCGTAGCCGTCTGAACCCACCACATCCTTGATGTCCGTGCCGATGAGATGAGGCAATAACCCATGGACGATGTAAAGGTCGTTGGCATCCATAATAAACATATACCACTGCCCCTCAAAACTCGCCACGCTGTTGTAATAGTGCTTCAGCGCCTCTAACCCGTCGCGCTCATACCGCGCAATCGCCTTTTCGACATACGTAACCGTGTATTCACGCGGGTCGGCGCCCTTCCAGGCCGGCGGCTCAGCATTCGGATCGGGCGTGTAATAACCCGACGCAAAGATCATTCCATCGTGACGAATCACCCACGCGCTCTTCAGCGCCGGTGACGGGATGCGGCCACAGATAATCAACCCAGTGCCCTTCTTCCGTCGCCATGGCGATCTCCTTGCCCAACTCCTGACCGTCCGATCCCACCACATCCTTGATGTCCGTGCCTTTCAGGTGCGGAAAAATCGGATGTGCCAGATAGATGTCGTTCTCGTCAATCAGGAAGAGATAAAACTGTCCATCAACACTCTCCCGGCTATCGTAGTACGCCACCGTCGCGTCCCGTCCTTCGCGGTCGTACATATTTATCGCCTTCTGCACGTAGTCCCGCGTGAAGTCGGCGAGGTCCTCGCGGACGATGAAATGGCCGGACACGAATATCAGACCGTCGTAGAGCACCAGGAGGCTTAATCTCGGCTCCTGCTGCTGCGTGACGGGATTAAAGCCGAGGCTTTCAGCCCAATGTCCCTCTGCGGTCGCTTGCCCTAAGAAAAGCCCTAAAGTAGTTCCAGGCGCAGTAAAAGTGTTATCCCCAACAAATTGAGGGTACACCAAAGAGGCCAGAACGGTCTGGTCACCCGCCTGCAGGATCATCATGGTCCGCTCGCCTTCGGCACTCTCCTCGCTGTTGTAATACGCCAGCGTCGCCTCCAATCCATCGCGCTCGTATCGCGCAATCCCCGCTTCCACATACGCACGCGTCACATCACGCCGATTAGCAGAAGGTGGCATCACACCCGAAGACCCCATGACCTGCGCTCGTCCTCCAATCGGCAAATCCACCATCACCTCAACACCCGCATTCAACGGAATACTCGACCAAGACCCGATCTCACCACCATCCCGCATAACACGCGCCTGATAATATCCACTGCCAGCAGTAATCTCCACGCTCGCCTGACCTTCATCATCCGTCATACCCGACCAATCATAACTCGCCGACTGACCCGCTACTGAACGCGAAAACTCTACCATCACACCACTGACTGGCGTCTCAGCCTCATGCACCGTCGCCACCACGACCAGAGAATGTCCAGCCACCGCCACTTTACTCAACGGACGACCGACCTCCTCGTCTCCTACCTGCGACTGCGTCACCCGATCACCCCCACAACTCCACATCACACCCGCGACCAGTGCAATAGCAAACATACCACAAAGACTTCGCAACATAACAACGCTCCTTACAAAATGGTTTTCTCTGCACTCCGAGTTAAAAAAATAAAACAAAATACTTTTCGCAAAATATAAAACCGCACCTTCTTCAGAGACTGCTGCAAAGCAATGGTGCGTTCTCTCAATTGAGAGAACGCACCAAACACAGCCATCGCGGTTTTAGCCGACTACCTGGCCGATAAGTACACCGACGAGAAGATGAGACCGTCGTGTAAGATCGCCCATATATGCATCAGATCTGTCTCAGCAGTGAGCGGATTGGAGAATGCGTGTTGGGACCATTGCCCTTCCTCGGTGGTGGCACTTATCCTCTCACTAACCTGGCCGATAAGGTCCGGCCTGATGGGATTCGCGAGGATCACGCTGTTCGCGTCGGTCAGGATCAGAAACCACTTCCCGTCAAAGCTCTCCGAGCTGTTATAATACGCCACCGTCGCGTCCCGACCATTCTCTTTGTAGTACTCTATCGCCTTGGCGACATAAGCCTGTGTGTAGGCCCTCGGATCTTCCTCCTCTGCGTAGTAGCCCGAAGCGAAGATCATCCCATCGTGGCGCACCGCATAAGCGACCTTCGGCACCTCTAACAAGGAGGTGGGATGCGGCCACAGGTACTCCACCCAGTGTCCTTCCTCTGTCGCCTTGGCAATCTCCTTTCCCAATTCGTACCCATCCGAACCCACCACACCCTTGATATCCGTACCAATGAGGTTCCGGAACAGAGGATGGACGATGTAGAGATCGTTGGCATCCATCACAAACAGATACCACTGCCCCTCAAAACTCGCCACACTATTATAGTAGTGCTTCAGCGCCTCCAGGCCATCGCTATCATAACGCGCGATGGCACTCTTGACATACGCGACCGTGTACTCACGCGGGTCGGCGTCCTTCCATGCCGGCGGTTCAGCATTCGGATCGGGCGTGTAATAACCCGACGCAAAGATGAGACCATCGTGCCGAATCACCCACGCGCTCTTCGGCTCTTCAATGCCGGTAACGGGGTTCGGCCACAGGTAATTGACCCAGTGCCCCTCCTCTGTCGCCTCCGCTATCTCCTTACCCAACTCCTGACCGTCCGATCCCACCACATCCTTGATGTCCGTGCCCTTCAGGTGCGGAAAAATCGGATGTGCCAGATAGATGTCGTTCTCGTCAATCAGGAACAGGTAGAAATGACCATCCACACTCTCCCGGCTATCGTAATAGGCCACCGTCGCCTCTCGTCCCTCGCGGTCGTACATGGCGATGGCCTTCCCCACGTAGTCCTGCGTAAAGTCGGCGAGATTCTCGCGGATGATAAAATGGCCGGAGAGAAAGATCAGATCACCGTGCAGGATCGCAAAGTTCAACCTCGGCTCCTGCTGTTGGGTGGCGGGGTTGAACGCAAGACTTTCGGCCCAGAGACCCTCTACGTTCACCTTCGCGATACGACTCCCCAAAGGGGTATCGGGCGCGGTATGGGTGTTGGACCCCTTCAAATTAGGCAACAAAGCATTGGCCAAGACGACCTGATCACCCGCTCGCAATATCATCATGGCCCGCTCGCCTTCAATGCTCTCCCTGCTGTTGTAATACGCCACCGTCGCCTCCAGACCTTCGCGCTTATAGCGTTCAATACCCGCTTCCACATAAGCCCGTGTCAACGCACGCGGATCGGTTGACATATCCCCGGTCATAGCCTCTTTACGCTCCTGCGGCACCTCATCACCGCCACAACCAAACATCACACCTGCAACGAGTGCCATCACGACCATACTGCATAGACTTCGCAACATAACAACCCTCCTCAAGAGATGGTTTCTCAACACCTATTAATTAAAGCCAAAATAATTTTATTGCAAACAAAAATCCACGACCTTTATCAGCCACTTCTCACGCTCTCGGATGAAACGTCCGGTGCACCTCCTTCAAATACTCCCGATCGACATGGGTATAAATCTGCGTCGTCGAAATATCCGCGTGCCCCAGCATCTCTTGCACCGCTCGCAAATCCGCACCCCCCTCCAGCAAATGCGTCGCAAAAGAATGCCGCAGCGTATGCGGACTCACCTTCTTCTCCAATCCCGCCAGCACCACATATTGTCTCAACACCTTCCACACGCCCATCCGCGACAACGGACCACCGCGAAAATTCAAAAACACCTCAGACCCGGTATGCGGCTTGACCAACTCTGGACGCACCGCCTGCAAATACGCCGTCACCCACGCAATCCCCTCTGACCCTATCGGCACCACGCGCTCGCGCCCGCCCTTGCCCAGCACCCGAACCACCTCCACATCAAACAGCAAATCCACCTGCGACAACCCGATCAACTCCGACACCCGCAACCCCGCCCCGTAAAGCATCTCTATAAGCGCGCGATCCCGCAGCCCCAGGGGCGTCTCCACATCTGGCGCCAGCATCAACCGCTCAACCTCGTAAATATTCAGCACCGAAGGCAACTTTCGCCCCAACCTCGGCGGCTTCACATGCTCTGTCGGATCCCGATGTACAAGCCCCTCCCCTATCAAAAACCTGTGAAACATCCGCACCGCCGTCAAATTCCGCGCTACACTCGACGCCTCCAGCCCCATCTCCGAAAGCAAATCCAACAATGCGGACACCTCCGCCTGAGAAATTGCATCCGGCGCATCGATCCCCAAATCCGTCAACAGTGTCAAATACCTGCTCAAATCGCGTTCATAAGCACGCGCCGTATTATCCGACAACCCGCGCTCCAGCGTCACAGAATCGAGAAACCGCTGCAATGCGCGCGCCAGTTCCGGGGCAATTTGTATCTGGTCTATAGACATGGCGTATCACCATCATTTTTTAAAAAAAAGTGACCAAAAATTAGTCTTGTCGAAAGACAAAAAGCACTTGGCAGAACAAGTGCTTTTTGTCTCAATAAACTATGAATATACTTAACTGATGCGCTTCAATATCTCTTTGAGTGTCTCATCTATACCGTCCAAAGGTGGTCGGGTATATTATTGCTCACCGCATGGTGGATCGTATTGATCTCTAATCTTGGCCTCGATACTCTTTCTTTGGCTTGTTGGACAATAGTAAGCAGCATAGTGGCTATACTGATTTTGTATCCAACAGATTTTTCTATTATGATTAGATATTCTGTCCAGAATGTGTGCCGACTGACCCACGTCAATAATGTTGTAAGAAGAGATATTTGAGAACGATCTTTTAAGAACACAATAAACACCTGATGTATTATTCAAATTATATATAGATGTATAGGGTCCTTCAAACCTATATCCGCCTATAATAATTGACATTTTATCGCCTCTATTATTTAGGTGTAGTCACAGGTGCATTGGATGTAATTACAGGCGGATCGGAAAAGAAAGCTAATTTTACCAGACTTACAGCAACCGTCACAACAAGAATACCAATCATAGCCAAAAGAAGTCTATTATTATGTTTTATCCACCTCTCAGCAGAGTCATTGCTATGCTTCATCCACCTCTCAGCAGAGTCATGATAATTCCTAAACCAATTTTCAGAGGCTGCCAAGTGGTATCGTATCCACTCCTCATTAGATTTAATCGGTTGTTCATAAACCTCTTTAGACTCGTTCGAATACCTCTCCTGGTCTTCTTTGCTTTGCGACATTAAGATCACTTCCTTTGTTTAATTTTTTTTTATCGAGATATGACAACCAAACAATACGCTTAAGGAGATGGCGGCACGATAAACTTTAGCACAAATGTCAAAATAGCAACCGCAATCCCCGCAGTCCAATAGAGTCGCGTCGCAATGGTGTCAAATTTCCCATCAATATGTTGCCTTAATTCTTTTTGTTCATCTTGAATATGTTGCCTTAATTCTTTTTGTTCATCTTGAATATGTTGCCTTAATTCTTTTTGTTCATCTTGAATATGTTGCCTTAATTCTTTTTGTTCATCTTGAATACTCGTCAACGTGTTATCGACACGCTCGACAATTATTTCCAGCTTAACAAGTCGATTATCGAGTTTATTGATCACTTTCTCATTTTGTTCTATACGCTTATCGTTCTGATCAATACGGACTTCTAATCTTTTCAATGTCTCAACCTGATTCGTATTGTGTGTCTCCAACTTTTGAAAATATTTATCAAAAGCCTGAAACACCTCCTGGGATTCTGCTGAAGATGGTGTATCTGCCATGATCTGTCCTCCTATAACAAACAACCAGTCTCATAAAATAACCTGATGTTGTCAACCAAAAAACTCATACCTATCCACAGGTAAATATGATAAGTTAGCGCCCCAAAGTCAACCGTCTGGAACCTGACCCCCTACAATTGCAAATACTGGATTGCGGCCATAAAAGTAAGAAGGGAGAAGTTAGAAGTTAGAAATCCGCCTAACACCACCCTAAACAGGTATCTTTTCACCCTTCACACTTCACACTTCACACTTCACACTTCTCACTTCACCCTTCTCACTTCACACTTCTCACTTCCTCAACCCCTCACAAATCACCTCAGCCAGCCTCAACCCCACCCCCTCGACCTCTGCCACCTCTTCAACCTCTGCTTCTCGGATCCGCTTCACCGAACCGAAATGCTTCAACAGTGCGATGCGACGCGACGGACCCACCCCTGGAATCTCGTCCAACTCCGACGTCAGCGTCCGCTTCTGGCGCAACTTGCGGTGGTATTCAATCGCAAACCGATGCGACTCATCGCGCAACATCTGCAACAACTTCAACGACGACGACGACTTCGGAATATTCTGCGGATCGGACAGCCCCGGCAAAAACACCTCCTCCAACCGCTTCGCCAGCCCGATCACCGGCTGATCTTCAATCCCCAACGCCCGCAGCGCTTCAACCGCGCTCGAAAGCTGACCCTTACCCCCATCGACCAACAGCAAATCCGGAAAAGGCTTCCCCTCCTCCATCAGCCGCTTAAACCGCCGCGTCACCACCTGCTGCATCATCGCAAAATCATTGGGACCCTCCAACCCCGTAATTTTAAAATGCCGGTACTCGCGCTTTCGCGCCCTGCCATCCACAAAACACACCAGCGACGCCACCGGATCCGACCCCTGAATATTTGAAATATCCACCGCCTCGATCCACCGCGGCGGCTTCTCCAGATGCAAATCCCGCTGAAGCGCCTGCACCGCTGCCGGCACTTGCGACCTGCGATTCTCGCGCTTCAACCGCCGCTCCGACAACAACAGCCGCGCATTATTCTCCGCCATCTTAATCAGCCGAAACTTATCCCCCCGCTGGGGCACGCGCATCTCAACCCCGCCCTCTGAACGCTCTGTAAGCCAATCGAGCACCGTCTCCCGATCCTCGATATCACCCGGCAGGCACACCTCTCGCGGCACAAACGTAGCCGTCGCGTAAAACAACTGCACAAATTTTGAAACCACCTCCTCTTCAGACGCATCGAGCACCCCGCCGAGAAAATAATTCTGCCGCCCGATCAACCGCCCATCGCGCACCTCCATCACCACTCCGCAAGCCTCGTCATCCTCCCGCGCAATCGCAATCGCATCCCAATCCGTCAACTCATTAGACACCACCTTTTGCCGACTCGCGGCTTGTTCCAGCGCCTGAATGCGATCCCGATAAATCGCCGCCTCCTCGTACCTCAGCGCCTCTGCCGCCCGCTTCATCCGCTCGACAAGCGTCACTTTCACCTGCGTGTGCCGCCCCGTCAAAAACAACACCGCCTCATCCACAATTTTTTGATACGCCTCTGCCACAATCAACCCCTCGCACGGCCCGTCGCACCGCTTGATCTCGTAATCCAGACACAACCGCACATTGGCCTTTGGCAAATCGTAATCACAACTCCGAATCCGAAACAACCGGTGCATCGTCTCCACCATGCGCCGCATCGCCCGCACATCCGTATAAGGCCCCAAATAGCGCGACCCATCCTTCACCACATCGCGCGTCACCACAACGCGGGGAAACGCCTCCTTTGTAATGCGGATATACGGATACTTCTTATCGTCCTTCAAACTGATATTGTAGCGCGGCTTGTGTGCCTTGATCAAATTCGCCTCTAAAATCAACGCCTCCAACTCCGTATCCGTAACAATATATTCCAAATCGCGCACATTGCGAACGATTGCCCGAAACTGCCGCCGCCCGTCATGGGCATTCGGACGAAAATACTGCTGCACCCGGCTGCGCAACACCTTTGCCTTGCCGATATAGATAATCTGCCCTTCATCGCCCTTCATCATGTACACACCAGGCTCTCTGGGCATCAGTGCAACAACACCGTCGATATGCGCGCTCATATTGCACCTCCCCTACAAATCCACAATCTCCACATCCATCGCATTCAGATCCAGAATCCCCACCGTCTCTCTCCCCGTCGTCCACCCGCACGCCTCCCCCGGATTGATCACCAGCGTATCGCCTCTTCGCACATCGATCTCGTGCGTATGCCCGTAAAAAATCACATCATAAGCACCGCTCTGTGATAGGGCATCCACCTCATCTGGCTCGTGCAACATCAAAATGCGCTTGCCCTCCCATTCGTGTACATAAGGCGGGCGGTGAATCGGACCCAGATCTTCAAAAAGCGCCCGCAAACCGAACTTCTCCCCATCATTATTCCCAAAAACCCCGACAAAAGGCACCGTCAAACCGCCCATCCAGCGCGCATTAAACGGCGCGATATAATCCCCCCCGTGCAGCACCAGCCCCACATCGCGCGCATTAAAAAGTGCCACAGCCTTCTCAACCGCGTGTTTATTATCGTGTGTATCCGTAATCAAACCGACAAGATGTGCTTTTCCCATGATTAGACTCCTGTTATCAGGTTAATTCTTCTGAAATAATTCACTTCACATTATATATATGCATTAAATTTCCCAAAAAAAACAAAAAATCGTATCTTTACCCCTGATAGACCTCAACAGCTAAGTTTACAGGAGCAAATCCCCCATGCCCATATTAAAAATCGGCCTTCCCTCTGGAAGCCTTCAGGAATCCACGCTCACCCTGTTTGCCAAAGCCGGGTATCGCATCCGCACCAGCCACCGGTCCTACACGCCCGTCATTGACGACCCCGAACTCGAGGGCTTATTTCTGCGCGCCCAGGAAATCGCGCACTACGTCGAACGCGGCGTCCTCGACATTGGACTCACCGGCATTGACTGGATCCTGGAAAACGAAGCCGACATCATCGAAATCGCCGAATTTGCCTACAGCAAAACCACATCGCAACCCGCGCGCTGGATCATCGCAGTACCCGAAGACTCGGACATCCAGACCGTCCAGGACCTGCAGGGCAAGCGCATCGCCACCGAACTCGTCACAGCCACGCGCAACCACCTCAAAAACCACGGCATAACCGCCGAAGTCGAATACTCCTGGGGATCTACCGAAGCCAAAGTCCGCGTACCCGGCCTCGTCGATGCCATCGCCGAACTCACCGAAACCGGATCCTCTCTGCGCGCCAACAACCTGCGCGTCATAGACACCATGTTTGAAACCACGCCCAGACTCATCGCCAACAAAAATGCCTATAACGATGCGTGGAAACGCGAAAAAGCGCAACACATCGCCACCTTGCTCATCGGCGCATTCAACGCCGAAGACAAAGTCGGCCTCAAAATGAACGTACGCCGCGCCGACCTCGCGCAAATCGTCAAAAACTTACCCGCGCTCAACAACCCCACCATCGCCAACTTACTCGACGAAAACTGGGTCGCCATCGAAGTCATCGTCGATGAACGCATCGTGCGCGACCTCATACCAAAACTCAAAAAATCGGGCGCCGAAGGCATCATCGAATATCCCTTAAACAAAGTGATTTACTGAAAACCCCTGTCTGGATCAGGATTCTCAGGATGAAAGGATGAACAGGATAAAAGCAAAAGCAAAACCTCTGGATCGCGGCTCAACATCATGCCGCAATGACAACCACCGTTCGTCACGCCTGAGAAAGCAGGCGTCCAGTGGATTAAAACAATAAACTTATTTGACAAGTATTCAGGAACCTAACCCATGCGTGGGATCAGGGAGCAGATCAAAATTTCGCACTGTGTAATATTATGCATCATACTGGGCTGTTCGCTGCGCTTTGTGGGATTGACCAGAGGAGACAGTTCGTTTGTAATAGACGGGGCAAGCCAATATGAGAGAGCATTTTACCATTTCCATCCCGACGAAACGGCCCTCATCCAGGCCGCTTTAGATCCCATTGATCCCCTCGCCCCCAAAATCACCAGCTATGGTATGCTGCCCATCTATCTTTTGCGAGGCGTACTGGAATTTAACAACACTATTCTCGGTCAGGACTTTACAAACCAGAAATCACCTGATAGGGTCCGATACGTATATTTCACCGCTCGTATCCTGGCGGTACTGGTTTCTTGTCTGACCCTGTATTTGGTCTGGTTATTGGGTGCCCGGTGGTTCAATGATCTGACAGGTCTGCTCGCTGTTTGCGTCGTAGCCGCAGCCCCAATGGCAATCCAACTGGCCCATTTCTATACCGTAGATGGATTGTTCACACTGCTGATCCTGGCCACCATGTATGCCCTTTTAAGGGCATTGGAACGACCTGATTGGCGGTGGTTTGTATTGACGGGCATATTGATCGGACTCAGCGGTGCCGTTCGCCTGATAGGCTTATCAGCGGGGTTTATATTGCTGGTCGGCCATGTCATCCACCAGCGGCAATTAAAGGCAGTTCTGACGCCCTCTATCTGGCTGGCGGGTCTATCAGCGGTATTGTGTCTGCTCGCTCTCCAGCCTTTTCTGGTATTGAACTATGATATGATTTTTCAAGACATGAACCCTTACGGTCTGGGTTTTGCGATGAACTGGGCGCGAGGAGAATTCCTCACCATCTGGAGCCTGGTAGATATCCACACCATCCCCTATCTGCATCACTGGAGCCATCTGTGGCCTCTGGGGGTGGGTTGGCCTCTCACCATCCTCTTCATCTTTGGATTATCGTATAGCCTCTGGAAAATAGATCATCAAAAAGGACTGATTCTGCTCTGGATCGGGATCTATTTTTACGTAATCGGCGGTTTGCAGGCCAAGCCCATAAGGTATCTCCTGCCTATGCTGCCCTTTCTGGCTCTTCTATCGGCGGATTTTTGCATCTGGTTCATCCGATCCCCTCAATTTGTCAGAGTGCGAAAATTGGCCATAGGGATTTGCGCCGCGGTATTTGTGTACAGCACCATCTACGGCGTTGCTTTTGCCAGCCTCTATACCCGGGAAGACAGCCGCATCCAGGCCGCACGCTGGATAGACCAACACATCCCCGCCAACAGCCGAATCGGTGTCGAAAGAGGTGGGTTCTCCATGCGCGGAATGATCAACTCGGAGAAATATTCCGTTCGTCCGATCAGGATGGGAGCGCTGTTTTTTTTACGTGGATTCGCGACCTGTAAAGTAGAGTTCATCTTTGTACAGGATCAGCTACGACACCTGGATTACATAGCCATAACAGATATCAACCGCTACCAACAATTCACGGCCGCCCCCGAACTCGTACCGGGCGGTGCGGCTTTCTACCAGGCACTGGTAGATGGTGAGTTGGGTTTTGATTTGGTCCAGCGCTTCAGGCACCATCCCTCTCTGGGCAGCATCGCGTTCAAAGACGAAGGCAGTGAACCGACATTTGTCGGATTTGATCACCCGACTGTCATGATTTTCAAAAAAAACACCGCCTATCAACAGGGCATAGCACACCTGCAGAAACAGTCCTCGACAAATCCCCATTGTGTCGATCCCCTGTTGGAGACAGCCTGTTCCGCCCTTCAGGCAGGAAATCTCGACCAGAGTCTGCTGGCAGCCAGACGAGCGATGGAGCAATTTCCCCAATCGAAAATTGCCCATCTCATTGCATCAGAAATACACAGGCAACGGGGAGAAGAAGCCAGAGAACTACATCGGGCATACTGGGCAGAGGTTGCACAAAATCTGAGTTCGCATTGGCTGCTCTGGGGAAGCGGACAGAGTTTATTGGAATTGGGCCTGACCGATTTGGCTTTGTCCGTGCTCGAGGAAGGGACTCGGCAAGTCGCCCAGGGTAAGGAAATCGAGGCAGCCAATCTGTATATCGTTCTCGCCTACCGTCTATACAACCGCCAGGAAAAGGAAGAGGCCGCGAAAGTCTTCTTGTTTTCAACCCAAATTCACCCACTACCTATGACTTATAATTTCCTGGCAAATATCGCTATCGAGGGAGAAGACTACAAACAGGCGGTAGAATACTTCGAACAATCGCTACAGATAGACGATAAACAAGCTGGTGTACACGTCGCTGTAGGGAAAATCACGGCCCGATTTCTGAACGATCAGCCCAGAGCACTGTACCACTTTCAAAAGGCACTGGAACTGGATCCCAAATTAGAGGCCGATCTATCCGGATGGGTAGAAATTAAACGAGAATCAATCAAATGATCGAAATCATCAACTACACCCGCGATGAGACCCCCCAAAAACTCGACGCCATACTCTCGCGTACCCCTGACTTCTCCGCCGAACAGGAAGCCACCGTGCGGAAAATCGTTAGCACCGTAAGAAAACAGGGAGACCGCGCCCTCCTCGCGTACACCAAAAAATACGACGGCATCGACATGAAAGCCGCTGACATGCGCGTGCCCGAAACCGAAATCAAAACCGCATATCGCAACGCCGACCCCAAATTCATCGACATCATAGACGCAGCCGCCACCAACATCCGCAAATTTCACGAAACCCAGCGACAAACATCCTATTTCATCGAAGACGGCGACGGCGTCATCCTCGGCAAACGCATCTTACCCATCGAACGCGTTGCCCTGCTCATCCCCGGCGCAAGTGCCCCCTTATTCTCCACCCTGCTCATGGCCGCCATCCCCGCGCAAATCGCAGGCGTCCCGCACCTCTGCATCGCCACGCCCCCGCAGCCAAACGGCGCCATACACCCCGCCGTCCTCGCCACAGCCCATCACCTGAGGATACGCGAAATCTACAAAGTCTTCGGCGCACAAGCCATCGCCGCACTCGCCTACGGCACCGAAACCATACCCCGCATTGACAAACTCGTCGGACCCGGCAACCCTTATGTACAAATCGCAAAAAAACTCGTCTTCGGAACCGTTGACATCGACATGATCGCCGGACCCAGCGAAATCGTCGTCCTCGCCGACCGCACCGCAAACGCCAAACACATCGCCGCCGACCTCCTCTCACAGGCCGAACACGGCAGCGGATATGAAGCCGCGGTCTGCATCACGCCCTCTGCCGACCTCGCAACGCAAATCGCCGACGAAATCGCCCATCAAGCCGCCGACCTGACGCACCGCGAAGCCATACAAAAAGCACTCGACCGCTTTGGCGCAATCGTCGTCGTGCGCGACCTCGCCGAAGGCATTGACCTCGCCAATCGCATCGCACCCGAACACCTCGAACTCATCGTCGCCGACCCCTGGGCACACTTGCAAACCGTTCGCCATGCCGGCGCTGTATTCCTCGGCGCGGCATCATCCGAACCCGTGGGCGACTACTATGCGGGCACCAACCACATCCTGCCCACGGCCGGTGCCGCCCGATTCGCGTCATCCGTTGGCGTTGACACCTTCACCAAAAGCATCAGCGTCTTACAATACACCGACCAGCGCCTGCAAAAAACCGCGGGCCACATCATCAGCATGGCCGAAACCGAGGGCCTCGACGCCCATGCGAATGCCATAAGGATCAGGATGAAAGGCAAAACCTCTGTCTGAAGCGGTGTAAAACTGGTCGTTTTCCAGACCAGTTCATCAGGATTCGCAGGATTATAGGATGAACAGGATGAAAAACTGTCTGAATCAGGATTCGCAGGATTATAGGATGAACAGGATGAAAAACTGTCTGAATCAGGATTCGCAGGATTATAGGATGAACAGGATAAAGGCAAAGGCAAAACCTCTGGATCGCGGCTCAAAAACATACCGCGATGACGAGCAACAACGACAAGCAAAGGCAAAACCTCTGGATCGCGGCTCAAAAACATACCGCGATGACGAGCAACAACGACAAGCAAAGGCAAAACTTCTGGATCGCGGCTCAAAAACATACCGCGATGACGAGCAACAACGACAAGCAAAGGCAAAACCTCTGGATCGCGGCTCAAAAACATACCGCGATGACGGGCGAGGCATGCCTCGCCCCTACGGTTGTTCACACTTCACAGCCCCTCTTTTTCATCTGCGTTCATCTGCGTCATCTGCGGATCACACTTCACAATGACCTACCTCCAAAACATAAAACCCGAAGTCCGCGCCCTGCACGGATACCATCTCACCGCCTACGATTGTCCCATCAAGCTCAATCAAAACGAAAGCCCGTTTGACGTACCCGACAGCTTGAAAGACGACATCTTGCGCGCTGTCCGCAACAAATCCTGGTCGCGCTATCCCGAACCCATGCAAATGGACCTCGTCGAAGCACTCGCCGACCACGCAGGCGTCCAACCCGGTGGACTCATCGTCTGCAACGGATCGAACACCCTCGTACAACTCGTCCTCGGCGTCGTATCTGCCCCCGGTGTCCAGGTCGCCATCCCCTCGCCCTCATTCTCACTCTACGGCCTCTACACCGACATATTCAGCGGACGCGTCCTCGACATTCCCCTCACACAGGATTATTGTTTTGACATCCCAAAATTATGCGATGCTGCAAGGGCGCAAAACGTGCGCCTCATCATCCTCTGCTCCCCCAACAACCCCACGGGATGCGCCATCTCAAACACAGACCTCGACAAACTCCTATCCAGCACCAGCGCCCTCGTCATGGTCGATGAAGCCTACGGCGAATTCTACAACCAGACCGCCATCGACCTCTTGCCCAAACACCCCAACCTCATCGTACTCAAAACCCTCTCCAAAGCATTTGGCGCCGCGGGCATCCGCATTGGATATCTCATCGCCCATCCCGACTTGCGAGACGAAATCATCAAAGGCAAAATCCCCTTTGACATCAACATTTTCTCGCACACAGCAGCCATGGCCATCCTCAACCACAAAGACCTCATACAAAAACGCATCGCATTCATCTGCTCAGAACGCGAGCGCGTCTTCCAGGCCCTCGCCCAAATAGAAGGCGTCACACCCTATCCATCACACGCCAACCTCATCCTCTTTGAAGTCGCCGATCCAGACTGCGTCTTCACCGGACTAATCGAACAAGGCGTACTCATCCGCAACGTCACATCCTATCCCATGCTCGACAGGGCGCTGCGCGTATCCATCGGCACCGAACGAGAAAATGACCGTTTTTTGGAGGCACTTGAAAAAACACTGTCTGAAGCGGTGTAAAACTGGTCGTTTTCCAGACCAGTTCATCAGGATTCTCAGGATTAAAGGATGAACAGGATTAAAGTCAAAAGCAAAAACTCTGGATTAAAGTCAAAAACAAAAACTCTGGATTAAAGTCAAAAACAAAAACTCTGGATGAAAAACAAAGGCAAAACCTCGCCGCAATGACACGAAAGACAAACCCATGCCAAAACCAACAGACATAAAAATCAAAACCGTCGCCACCTACTTCCTCCCCGTACAAACGCGCATACCCTATCGCTTTGGCACCGAACAACTCGACAGCGTCACCTGCGTAAGAGTTCGCATCGACGTCGAAGACAGGCTGGGCAACACCGCTTCTGGCTGGGGAGAAACACCCTTGAGCGCGCCCTGGGCGTGGCCATCGCCGCACCTCACTTATGCCATCCGGGAAACCGCCATGAAAAACTTCTGCCTCAAAATCGGACGCGCATGGGCAGACATCACCACCGCCGGTCACCCCATCGAAATCGGCCACGCATTCCAGGAAAACATCCTCCCCAACCTCCTCTCAGCCTTCAACATCGAACAACAAAACACCACGGGAGACATGCCCCGCCTATCCGCGCTCGTCTGTGCCTCGGCTTATGACCTCGCCCTGCACGACGCCTACGGAGTACGCCACAACATCGACATCTACGACACGTACAACGCAGAATTCATGAACGCCGACCTCTCGCACTACCTCGACCCCGCCGACGACATCGACGACAACTTCTCCGGTCGCTATCCCGAACACTACCTCATCCGCCCGCGACCAAACCGCCTGCCCGCATGGCACGCCGTAGGCGGCAACGACCTCCTCGACGACGCCGAACGCACAGGCGATGAACCCGACGACGGCTACCCCGTAGTCCTGCCCGATTGGATACAACGCGACGGCATCACCTGCCTCAAAATCAAACTCACCGGACAAGAACCCGGATGGGATTACGACCGCATCGTCCGCATCGGACAAATCGGCATCGAACACAACGCCATGTGGTTGTGTACAGACTTCAACTGCACCGTCCAACAAGTCGATTACGTCAACGACATCCTGGACCGCCTCCTGACCGATCACCCGCGCATCTATCAAATGATCCTCTACGTCGAACAGCCCTTCGCTTATGAACTCTCTGAAAATCCCCTCCCTGTACACAGCATCTCCGCGCGCAAACCCCTCTTCATGGACGAAAGCGCGCACGACTGGCGCGTGATATGCCTGGGGCGGCAACTCGGCTGGACCGGCGTCGCACTCAAAACCTGCAAAACCCAGACCGGCGCCCTGCTCTCCCTCTGCTGGGCACGCGCACACGGCATGACACTCATGGTACAGGACCTCACAAATCCCATGCTCGCGCAAATCCCCCACGCCTTGCTCACCGCCCATGCTGGCACCGTCATGGGCTTTGAAACCAACGCCATGCAATTTTACCCCGACGCCTCAATCCCCGAAGCCGCCGTACACCCCGGCGTCTATCGCCGGCAAAACGGCCACATCGACATCTCCACCGTCAAAGGTCCCGGCTTTGGATACAAACACCACCTGATTGACCGCACACTTCCGGAACCAGCCACTATCCACTGCCTTTAACCAGGACGGGCAGGTTTTAAACCTGCCCCTACAAACCATTAAAAAAAGGCACATTCCATGTCTTCTCGCACCGCGCACATCCAGCGCAAAACCTCTGAAACCGACATAGACCTCACCCTCACCCTCACGGGCACGGGAGAATCGCACATCGACACCGGCATCGGCTTCTTTGACCACATGCTCACAGCCCTTGCCCGCCACGGCTTATTCGACCTCACCGTCACCTGCAAAGGCGACCTCGAAGTCGATGCCCACCACACCGTCGAAGACATCGGTATCTGCCTCGGTCAAGCACTATCTAACGCACTGGGCGACAAAACCGGCGTCGCGCGATTCGGCTCTGCGTACGTCCCCATGGACGAAGCCCTTGCCCGCGCCGTAATCGATCTCTCCGGACGCGCGCACCTCATCTATAACGCCGCATTCGACGAAGAACGCATCGGCGCATTTCCCACAGCCCTCGGCCTCGAATTTTTCACCGCACTCGCGCACAACGGCCGCATGAACCTGCACATCGACCTCATTCGCGGCAGCAACGCGCACCACGGCATGGAAGCCATCTTCAAAGCCGTCGCCCGATCCCTGCGACAAGCCGTCACCCTCGACAATAGGATCAGCGGCATACCCTCGACCAAAGGAAGCCTGTGAACGCCAGTAAACCCGCAGCATTCATCGACCGCGACGGCACAATCAATATCGAGGTCCACGACCTCAACCGCGTCGAACAACTCCAACTCATCCCGCGCGCCGGAGAAGCCATTGCACGCCTCAACCAGGCCGGTTATCCCGTCATCGTAATCACCAACCAATCCGCCATCGGACGCGGCCTGCTCACAGAAACCGGACTCAGTGCGATCCACCGCGAACTCAAACGCCAATTGTCCGCGTACAACGCATCCATCAATGCCATCTACCACTGCCCCCATCACCCCGATGGGAGAGACAACTGCACCTGTCGCAAACCCGCGCCGGGCATGATCTTGCGCGCAGCCAGTGAACACAACATCGACCTCGCGGGTTCTATCATGATAGGCGACAACGCAACCGACCTCGAAGCCGGATGGAATGCCGGGTGTCGCGCAGCCCTCGTGCGCACCGGCTCTGGTGAAAACGCCCTCACAAAAATCGACCGACAAACGCGCGACCGCATAAGCTACATCGGCAACGACTTATTCGATGTCATAGAAGAACTCATAGACGCTAGTTGCAATGACCGACGACCTTTACATTCCAACGCGAAATAGGTAAATTGCATAAAAGAAAAAAATATCATAAAAGGAGAAAATATTATGAGCGCGATTAAAGAATCTCTCTATCAAACAATAGACCAATTAAATGAAGGGGAACTCCTTCAGGTGTTAGAGTTTGCCCATAAAATCAACAAAGCAAGCGAGATTTCTCAAATCAAAACATCATTGGCTAATGATCCAGCTATAACAGTTCCTGCAGATAATAGTTTTAAAAAGGTTAAACCCGTGTGCGGTAAGGGCATCTCTGCTTCTGAACTTTTAGTGAGAGATCGTAAATGATTATTTATTATCTCGATGCCAGTGCCTGGGTAAAACGCTACTATCTTGAAACGGGTACGGTATGGATTCAGGATTTATTTTTTCAAAACCCACTCATGGCCTGTGCAAGCTTGGGATTTATAGAAGTCACCGCTACTTTGGCGCGAAAAAGAAAAGCCGATGAAATTGATACAATTCAACATGATCAAAAACAGCGTGAATTAGAATCCGACTGGGAGAACTTCATACAAATACAATGCTCAGAGAAAGTAATCTCAAAAGCCATTGATCTGGCTAAAAGTTACGCCCTCCGTGGAGCTGATGCCATTCACTTAGCATCAGCTTTGCACTTATATGGGCTTTTTTCTTTTTCTGAACATCAACTCATTGTTGTAACTTCAGACATTGAACTAAAAGAAGCGGCCCAAGCAGCCGGTCTAAATGTCGTTGATCCAAATGACCATCAAGAATCAGAACAGACAAATACAAACGCTCAGCAAGGGCCATCATAGTTAAAAGAGAACACAATGCGACCATTCGCTATTTGCATTTTCATTCTGTTGGTGGAACAGGCGTCTGCCGAGCCGAATGCCAATATCAATAAGCGCACCACGACGCATTTTACCTCATTTAATCAATCCATCCTGCAACTCTACCTCGATGCAAAAGTCGAAACACCACCTGTTTTCAACAACGTTCAGAATCTGCCCAAACAGCAGGCTGGCAATACAATTCGACTTCAACTCTTTGTCCCTGAAGTTGCGGGCCAACCAACTCATGGTTACGAAATTGAACTGGCACTGCCCAACAAGATATTTTTTGATCATATCGGTAGTCTATCGGGCACAAATTGGACTGGTTCTTCCCTGTTTTCAGGAATAAGCACGCCTATCCTTTCCGCGCTGTTCATCCCCGCCTATGTTGTGCCCGACAATGGTTATCTCGGTCAGGTTGACTTGCAAGTGACCAGATCTCTCGCATCGGGGTCTACCCTGATTGTCAAAACTGCTTCCATAGCCAGTCCCGGCACGCAACAGACCCCGTTGGACGTGTCCCAAGCGGTGATTTCCTTTACCAGCTTTCCCGGAGATTTCGATGAGGACTTTGATATTGACTTTGCCGATTTTCTACTCTTCATCGGTGTTTTTGGGCTAACGTCATTGGATGCTGGATATAATGCCCTTATGGACCTGGACAGCAGTGGTGTCATTAATTTTGCCGATTTTTTGGCCTTTGTCGAGATTTACAGTACAATATACTCACCGCCACCCGCGACAGACCGCGATGTGCTGGTAGCCCTATACAATGCGACCAATGGAGCCAATTGGATAAACAGGACAAATTGGCTGAGCGACAACGACCTTTCGACCTGGTATGGTGTCGAGGCTTCTAATGATCGGGTCACGTCCCTGGACCTCGAACAGAATAATCTGACGGGTATGATTCCCGCGGCATTGGGAGAATTGTCCGACCTTAATACCCTGAAGCTGGCCTGGAATCAGTTGCGTGGGAGTGCGCCATCCGAATTGGGCAACCTGTCCACCCTGAGGCACCTGACCCTTTCTTACAATCAGTTGACCGGGTCTATTCCGCCCGAACTGGGCAAATTGTCTAACCTCACACTCCTCCATTTTTCCGACAATAAGTTGAGTGGGCCTATCCCGCCTGAATTGGGCAACCTGTCCAATCTCAACTACCTGTATCTTCAGATGAACCATACGTTAAGTGGGCCTATCCCGCCTGAATTGGGCAACCTATCCAACCTTGAAGTCCTGTTTCTTTCCGAAAGTCAGTTAAGTGAACCTATCCCACCTGAATTGGGCAATTTGGTCAACCTGAGACGCCTGTGGATTGGTGGCAATAAGTTAAGTGGTCCTATTCCATCCGAATTGGGCAATTTGGTCAACCTGAGACGCCTGAATCTCGGTACGAATCAATTGAGTGGGCGTGTCCCATCCGTATTGGGCAATCTGATCAACTTGACGGAACTGTATCTCAACACGAATCAATTTAGTGGGCCTCTTCCCCAAAGCCTGACAGCACTTAAGAATCTGGACTCCTTTTTATTTCACGACACAGAGCTATGTGCGCCGCTCGATCCTGCGTTTCAGACATGGCTCCAGGGCATTAGCAGACGGTCCGGCAACAACTGTCAGTAGAGAGACCCAGCTATAGCTCAAGCGATTTCTAAAAATGAACATCTTACACACCTTATACGACGACATCGACAACCCCTGGTGTGGTGGGGGTGGTGCCCTGCGCACATGGGAAATAGCCCGTCGTCTATCGCACAAACACGAGATCACCATCCTGACAGGCGCGTATCCCAACGCCCTCAGAGAAGAAATTAGAGACGGCGTACACATCCGCCGCGTGGGATCAGACCGCTCGTACCTCCTGAGCCGAATGAGCTTTGCCCACTATGCCTCCCGCGAAATCACCCGCGCAAACACCGACCTGTGGGTGCATCAATTCTCGGCCTTTGCCCCCCTCTTCGTCTCCGCAAAAAAAAGGCGCGACAGCCTCCTCGAATTTTCCCATTTCATGGGCGACCACGCCATCGCGAAATATCCCCTGCTCGGCCACATAGCCCGCAAAGTCGAACAGCGCGCCCTGCGCCTTCATCCCCACATCCAAACCGTCTCGCCCACAGTCACGCGCCAGCTTGAAAAACGCGCACCCCACGCACAATTTTACCTCGTCTATAACGGCATCGATCAAATCTGTTTTGAAGCACCCTGGGCAGAACAGGACTACATCCTCTATTTTGGGCGCATGGACATCCACAACAAAGGCATCGACATCCTCCTATCCGCCTTTGCCCAACTCAACGCACCCGACATCCGCCTCATCCTCTCGGGGCGAGGAACCCCGCAAAGCAAGCGCGAAATACGATCCATCGCCAATCATCTCAACATCGCAAACCGCGTCGAATTTACCGGCGCCGTCACACCCGAACAAAAAAACATCCTCATGGGCCATGCCCTCTTTGTCTGTACCCCCTCGCGCTACGAAGGCTGGGGCATTGTCGCCATTGAAGCCGCAGCCGTAGCCAAAGCCGTCATAGGCACCGACATTCCCGGATTGGCAGATGCCATCCGCGCCGATGAAACCGGCCTCCTCGTCCCATCGGAAAATCCCGGCGCACTCGCCAGCGCCATGAAACGCCTGCTCGGCGACGCCCTCCTGCGCAAACGCCTGGGAACAGCAGGGAGAAAATGGGCCGCCCATTTCACATGGGACCGAACAGCGCAAGCGCAGGAAGAGGTGTATCTGAAAGTTGCCAATGACTAAACGAACCACAACCCACCTCTTCATCTTTCTCCTCTGTATCTACGCACTCACAGCGGGCGGACACTACGGAGGCGATGGATTTTGGCATTACCTCACCGCGCAAAGCCTGGTACGAGATGGCGACCTCGTCATCTCCGATGAAAGCTTCACCCTGCCCGAAATGCAAAAACACCTCGATGCGGTCACATCGTCTGGACACCAGTACTCCAAATACGGACCCGGCATGCCCCTCGCAGAAATACCCTTCTACGCCATTGGCCTCCTGCTCACCGGCATCTTCTCCAATATCCCCGCCGACTATCTCACCATGTTCACCACATCAATGACCAATGTGGTCATATCCGCCCTGTGGGTCCTCTTCTTCTTCCTGACACTTCAATCATTCAATTACCCACCATCCACCGTAAAATGGCTCACAGGCGCTTTTGCACTGGGCACCATGGTCTTTCCCTACTCGGGATACGGCTTTCCAGAACCCCTCGTCGGACTCGGCTTGCTCATCGCAACACACAGCCTCATCAAACACCACCCCTCACCCATCCTTGCGGGAATTGGCTTTGCCATCGCCATCCTCACCAAATTCTACACCCTCGTCCTCCTGCCAATCCCCCTGCTCTACCTGCGCCGCACCCAACACACCCCATCGCGCATCGCCGTCTTCTTATCGCCCATTATCGCAGCCTGTCTCATAATCGCCTATCACAACCACCTGCGTTATGGCAACGTCTTACTCACCGGATACCACCTCGACATCCTCGCCCAAAAAGGCGGCTATCTCGCCTTTATACCCGCGCAGATCTTCACCGCCTTTTACGGCCTGCTCTTCAGCACCGGACGCGGCCTCATCTTCTTTTTTCCTCTGATATGCCTCCTCCCCATTGCCTATCACAAATTCCGATCATCGCACCCAGACGAAGCGCGCCTTTTTCTCGGCTTCATCCTGATGCTATTTGTCCTTCTCTTACCCATGATCGACTGGCACGCCGGATCCTCGTGGGGACCGCGTTATTTGCTCCCCATCCTCCCCTTTTGTATTTTTCCACTCGGCGTCCTCGCCGATATCAAGTGGACGCGCCGCCTTACCGTCCTCGGCTTCTTCGTACAACTCCCCGCCGTGCTGATGAACCCCTATCTCTTTACGCACCTTGTACAGGACAAAAAAATAGGCGCGACAATCTTCGCGCCTCATCAAATGGGTGACCTCCTCTTCTCACCCAATCTATCCCCAATCCTCGGCGGCTACTACCAGCTCACCTCGGCAATCTGCCGCCTCACAACCGGGCAATCGCTCAACTACACCATCTCCTCTGGCACAGAACGCTTCGTCTCCGCATCTCTCAAAAACTACGACCTCATCGACATGTGGTGGGTCAATGTCCTGCGCACAAACATCCTCAGCCCAACCGTGACGCTCGCACTCATCCTCGTCGTCATCTGCCTCATACTCATCGCCATCTACGCTGCGCGCATCTGGATCGCGGATGAAACGTCAGAATCAGGATTTGCAGGATGAAAGGATGGACAGGATAACATCAAAATCAAAGGCAAAAGCAAAACCACTGGGTCGCGGCTTACATCCTGCCGCGATGACGGCACAATTATATTGTACGGCACTTGACGCAGCGACTGATTTACTATATAGATACAATCAATTGGAATCGGCGCGGTGGCGACAAAGTTACCGCGCCAGATACCGCACAATATCGGGCTAACCCCAAAACGAAGGAGGTGCGATCGTGAAACTGAAATCAGTCACAATTGAAAATTATCGCGCCATAGAAAACCTCGAGCTATTTCTTGACCGAAAGCTAACCGTGTTGCACGGCGCCAATGGACACGGCAAAACAAGTGTTCTGAGCGCGATTGCGGTAGGCCTAGGAGCGGTTGAGATTCTGGGACCTCATCTCCATAAATCGAATATTGATTTCAGCGAGGAGGATTGGCGCGAGGGCGCGGGATCTCCGCAGATAGTCGCTGAGTCAGTCGCTGAGTCAAAATATGAGTTCATAGGGAAAAGACACGGTGATGAGCATTTGGACAATTATAGGATGGATGTCCTGGAGCACTCGCATGCAAAATTAGACAACCACTTCCGCAGTACGCCTGAGGACGATATGCCGATAGTCGCCTTCTATGGTACCGAGCGCAGGGTCTCCGGTGTACCGGAGTGGGTAATATCGCAACCTGGTTCCCGGTTCAGATCCTCTCGGCTTGACGCACTGGAAGGTGCCCTTGCCGCTCGCACGGACTTCGAGGGGTTTCTGGCATGGTTTTATTTTAAGAGATACGAAGAACTTCAAGAACGGGATGATCGGGAGAATTCCGATTATCAACTCAAAGATGTATCAGTGATTCGTGACGTAATCTCGTCCCTGCTCCCGGAAATATCCAATCCACGTATCGAGTTAAATCCACTCCGCTTTGTAGTATCTCAGAAATCCGAGGAAGGCCGAATAGAGAAACTCTCCCTCAATCAATTGAGCGGTGGCTATCGCATCGTGCTCGCACTCGCGGCGGATCTGGCACGGCGCATGGCACAGGGCAACCCGCACATGGACGACCCGCTCCAATCCGAAGCCATCGTCCTCATTGACGAAATCGAACTCCACCTGCATCCGGCGTGGCAGCAGCGCATCCTCACCGACCTCATGCGGACATTCCCCAACGCGCAATTCATCGTCACCACCCACAGCCCGCAGGTACTGACAACCGTCGAGCCACAACGCATTGTAGAACTATACCGAGATGGCGATAACATCGCTGCAGGCGCACCTGCAGGGGCAACTTATGGCGCCGAAGCGGGAGATGTTCTCGCTGCGGTAATGCACGTAAGCGAACGGCCTTCTAAGAACGAATTCACAGAAGATTTGGAAAAATACCGACATCTGGTCAGCGAAGGACAAGGCGAAACAACAGAAGCCTTGAAACTCAGGCGCAAGCTCGAAAAACTCTCGCCCCGCGATTACGCCCTTAACAGGGCCGATCTCGAAATCAAGCGACGCAAGCTATTCAAACAGATGGCCGAGTCGCAATGAAGAAAATTCGAGAATTGAATACAGCTACTTCTGGCCTTGCTGAATATCTCAATTCCGCAGGCACTAATGCGAATTGGAACGTATTCCGCGACCACAATCAAGGCACATCCTACAAAGAACTCATTGAAAAATTGATAGATGTTCAGCACGGATTGTGTGGCTACTGCGAGATTAATCTCACTGAGACAGATCGCCAAATTGAACACGTCATTCCACGAAATGACCCGCAGCAAGGAGCCGCGAGAGAGGTTGATGTCACCAATATGATCGCTTGCTGCAAAGGTGGAACATCGTCCGTGTATGCTCCCTCTGAAAGAAGCAGTGATGAAGACCGATACCGTGAGCCAGTAAAGGACAACATAAGTTGTGGTCAGGCGAAAGGGGATCGCAATGAGGTGGATTTTTTAGATCCTCGAAAACTATCTGATTTGCCATCGCTTACAAAAGTACTTGTCAATGGTGAGATGGAAGTTGATGAGAAAGCATGCGCATCAGAAGATATTCCGCCCGCTCGCGTGAGGAAAACCATTGAGATTCTGAACCTCAATGCAAAACGGCTCCGATTGGCGCGAGCGAAACAATGGAACGATCTCGAGGAAGAGGCAGAACAACTTGACGGTCTGGACGATCCAGATAAGATGAAAGCCTGGATACGTGACGTGTTGATACCGGATGAGAATGAGCAATTGACGCCTTTCTTCACGACGTCCCGATCTTACTTTGGCCCACTCAGCGAATCCATCCTCGCGCAACAACCTCAAACATGGATATAAACTATGCCTCCTCGCCGTTCTTCTCAAAAAAAAACCCCTTCTACACTCACCAACTTCCTATCGCGCCCCTGGGTACCTATTGTATTCTTTGCCCTGCTCACTGCTGGCTATTTCTATCACATCCTCATCACGGGCGACGTGATCTACGGCAGCGACACCGGCGCAGAATTTCACAGAGGCAACGAACCCTTTGCAGAAGCCCTGAACAAATTGCCCCAAAAAAATTGGAGCCGATTCATGGGCGGCACCCCGGAATCAGCCGCGCTGCGTCCGCAATACTATCCCCTCGTCGTCATCGACCTCTTCACCAGTCAACACCGCTATTTTGGCTGGCGTTATATCTTCGCCATGTTCACAGCCGGCTACTTCATGTATCTCTGTACACGCAGCTTTGGCCTCCATCCCCTCGCAGCCCTTATCGCAGGTGCGGCCTACGCCTCTGCCCCTGCATTCCTCACCTTCTCGCATGCCGGGCACTATGCAAAAATGACCGTCATCGGCCTCTTCCCTCTCATGTACTGGGCACTCAACCGCGGCATGGACACCCGGCGCATCATCTACTTTTTAATCCTCGGCGGCACCGTCGGCATCGCCATCTACAGCCCGCACCTTCAAATGGCCTACTTTGCCCTCTGGGCACTGGGCCTGCTCTTTCTCTACAAACTCTTATGGAACCTGTTCCGTACCCAAAACACAAAAATCGCCCTCTACCAGACCCTCCTATCGGCAGGCGCGATCTGCCTGGGCCTCGCCATAGGCGCAGAAGGCGTCATCCCCCAATACTGGAACACAACAACATCGTCAAAACGCGCCGTCACCGAACAACAAACCGACGACGGCTATGAATTTGCCTCATCCTGGTCGCTTCACCCCGAAGAAATATTCGCCCTCGTCATCCCCGAATTCGTCGGATTTGACACAAACACAACACCCCACAAATACTGGGGACGCAACGCCTTCAAAATCAACTCCGAATACATCGGCATCGTCCCCCTCTTCTTCGCCATTTTCGCCCTCTCGCGCATACGCAAAAAAACCCACATCGCATTCCTCCTCGCCCTCTTCATACTCGCCGTCGCCTACGCACTCGGACCCCACACCCCCTTGCACAAACTCCTCTTTCACCTCGTCCCCGGCGTCAACGTACTGCGCGCACCCGGCATGATCGCCTTCCTCTTTGCCTTTGCGCTATGCGCCCTCGGCGCGTATGGCCTCCACCGCCTCATAACCGACGACATCACCCCCGAAGTAGGAAAAAAAATCGGCATCGCAGGCGGAATATGCACCGCAATCCTCCTCCTATTTGCCTTTGCCCCTTCCGCGCTCCTATCCCTCTGGCAAAACATCGTCTGGACGGACATACCCGCCCCCCGCCTCCAAATCGCTCAGAATAATCTCCCCCTCGCGGGACAAGGCGCATTGCTCGCCGCACTCTTTGTCGGCATACTCACCGTCATCTCGTATCTCCGCGCACAAAACAAACTCAAAATCCACACCTTCTTCCTCATCCTCCTGACCATCATCCTCATCGACACCTGGCGCATCGACAAACTATTTCTCAACTACGCCAACCCCAACCGCGTCCTACCAGAAGAGCGCGTCAACGCCGACGCCGTTGCCTTCCTCAAACGCGACAACAGCCTCTTCCGCGTACTCGCCCTACCCGACCACAACCAGATGCCCCTGCCCGGCATAGACCTCGTAACCGGATTTAACGACTTCGCCATCCAGCGTTACGACCACATCCTCAAATCCGATGCACTCTACAACCCCAACCCCGCGATCCGCAACCTCCTCAACACCAGATACATCGTCGCGCCATCTGAACTGGGTGATCCATATCTCCAAAAAATTGCCGGGCGTCAGGGCCTGCACATCTACCGCAATCCCGGCGCACTACCGTGGTTTTATCTCGCGCCCCAATACGAAATCATTCCCGATGAAAACCAGATCCTCCAAAAACTGACCGATCCCAACACCAACCCCACACAAACAGCACTACTCGAAGAAAACCCCGGCATCACCCCCGACCCCAATGCCAGCGAAACAGGCAGCATTGAACGCCTCGAATACAACGAACACCAGGGCCATCTCAAACTCAGCACAACAGCCCCGGGACCCCGCATCCTCGTCATCTCGCAAAACCACCACCCCAACTGGACTGCCACCGTCAACGGCGAACCCAAACCCCTCATCCGCGCCAACTACCTCTGGACCGCAGTCGCACTTGAACCCGGCGAACACATCGTCGAACTCACCTACCGCGACCCCATCGTAGCCACCACGCGATGGATCACACTCGGCGGTATCGCCATCCTCCTCATCGCAATTCCCCTCTGCATATACAATGAAAAAACCGACAACACCAACTGAAGCATCCGCCATCCAGCGCATAGCGCACGGCGCAATACAAACCTTCGGCAGCACCTATCCCGCGCGAATCATCAACTTCGCCGTCCTCCTCCTGCTCTACCAGATCCTCGTCCCCGAAGACTTTGGCGCCATCACAACAGCCTATTCCATCCTCGCCCTTGTCATCGCCATCCGCGACCTCGGCTTGCACTACGCTCTCCTGCACGAACACGACAACGTCCATGAACTCGCACCCACGCACTTTGTACTCAGCATTGGCCTGGGCAGCATCAGCACACTCCTCGCCCTGGGCATCGCCCTCTATTCCGAACACCTGTTTGAACTCACCCGCACATTCAACACCTACCTCGGCTTTACAGACACCCAAAACTACCCCAAAGTCGCCATAGCCCTGGGCATACTGGGCGCATTCGACCTCTTCCGAACAGCCGCACTCACCGCCGAAACCCAGCTACAGCGCGACCTCGAATTTGGACGCCTGGCCTTTGCACACGCGGGAGGAACCATCCTCGCAGCCCTCGCCGGCCTCGCCGTTGCCTACCTCGGATATGGCAAATGGGCACTCATCCTCGGATTCTTCCCATACAGCGTCACCTATATCCTCTTCTATTGCACCGTCGTCTGGCTCCGCCATCCCCCGCCAATAAACCAGCTACACACCTTCAACGCGCAAGCCGCGCGGCGTATGATCCGCTACGGTTTATGGTTCTGGATCGGCGGCATACCCAAAATATTCGTTCAACACTACGACAAACTCATCATCAGCCTGTTCTTCACCTTAAACCTGCGCGGCATATACGACGCCGCACACAACTTTGCACAAATACCCACCGGAGCAATCACCATGGTCATGGTACGCATCACCGCCACAGTGTACGCGCGCTACCAGAACAACCGCGACCAACTCTCCGCAGCATACCGCCGAACCTCGCGCCTCATCCTCCGCACCACAGTCCCCATCTCCCTCGTACTCGCGCTTGAAGCCAACCGGTGGATACACATCTTCAAACCCGACTGGGCACCTGCAGCCCCCCTGCTCCAATGGCTCATCATCTACTCCCTCTGCCGTCCTATCCTCGACGATGTACACGCCCTATTCTACAGCGCAGGCAGCCCCAAAAGCATTGCAAAATTCTCTGCGGCGCAAGCCCTCATCCTCCTCATCCTCGCCCCCTATCTCGCCCATCACATGGGAGCCATAGGCATCGCCATAAGCATGAACGCCATCGCCATCGTCGGCCTCATCCTCGCACTCATCCTCGTACGCTCTTATGTCGATATCCCCATCGCCAAAACTTACGCCCCCCCACTCATCGCCGCAGCCATTGGCACCGGCATGCACTTTGCCAGTGCCGAATGGCTCAACACATTGCCAATACTAATCGGCGTCATCGTCGGCAGCACAATCTTCATCACAGGTTACAGCATCGGCTTACTCATCGTCGAACGCAAAACACTCATCGGCGAAATCAGAACCGTCATCCGCGCGATCAGATCAGGATCAGGATTCTCAGGATGAAAAACTGTCTGAATCAGGATTTACAGGATTATAGGATGGACAGGATAACATCAAAATCAAAAGAGAACACGGATTAAACGGATGAAAGGATGGACACAGATTAAAGGCAAAACCTCTGGGTCGCGGCTCAACACCATAGCCTGCCCCTGTATGCTTTAAGCAGGGGCCGCGATGACGGCTCTATCCTTAATTGCATTGACATTTACACCTATTTCAATTATTATTCTAAAAATAATAATTACTGAAATAATAATAATGGAATTCTACGACCGAGAAACAGAACTCGTACTCCTTCAAGACCTCACCGAAAGATCGGCGCAATATTCTCAATTCACCGCGATCTTTGGGCGACGTCGCATAGGAAAAACAGAACTCGTGCGTCAGCATCTCCAGAATCGCGGCATCTATTTCTTTGTCGAAAAACGCCCCTCAAATGCCCTCCTCGCCGAATTCTCCGCCACCCTCAAATCGCACATTCCCCACGCGCCCGCATTTACAGACTGGAAAGACTTTCTCATCTTCCTCTTTGCCGAAACCCAGCACCGACAAATGATCGTCGTCTTCGATGAATTTCAAAACTTTCTCACCATCGAACCCGCCCTCTACTCCATCCTCCAGGGCGTATGGGACACCTATCACAAACCATCCAGAATCCATCTCATCGCCATAGGTTCTGTCGTCGGCCTGATGAAAAAAGTCTTCCAGGACGCCAAAGAACCCCTCTACGGTCGCCTCACCCGGGAAATAGACCTCAGCCCTTTACCCATCGAAGCCATCTATCAAATCGCCACAGACCTCGGCTTTCAATCGCCCACAGACATCCTGACCCTCTACGGCATCTTTGGCGGCATGCCCCGGTACTACGAAATCATGGATAGCATGGGCCTGGGCGGCAGCACCATCCCCCACATACTCCATCGTGCGCTATTCACCCCCTTTGCCCCCTTTCGCAACGAAATGCGCGACATCATCCTCTCTGAATTTGGAAACACGGCACACACCTATCTCGCAATCCTCGAAGCCATCGCCACGGGCAAAACCCGCCGATCTGAAATCGCAGGTCCCGTTGGCCTGCCAGCCACGAGCCTGTCCAAATACCTGCGCGAATTATCCGACCTGTTCGACCTCATTGAACGCGAAGTACCCATCACCGAGCAATCCTGGAAAACAAAAAAAAGCCGCTATAAAATCCGCGACCCCTTTATCACATTCTGGATGCGATTCATCTACCGGCAATTGAGCATCTACGAATCGGGCAATTTCCCGTATTTTCTCAATCGCCTCGACACTTACGTATCGGAATTCATGGGCTTTGCCTTTGAAAACATCACGCGAGAACTCTTAATCCAACGCAACCACCACAACCGCACGCCCTTCTACTTTCACAGAATCGGACGCTGGTGGGACAGACAAAGCGAAATAGACCTCGTCGCCCTCAACCCCGAAACCCGGCAAACCCTCTTTGTCGAATGCAAATGGACATCCACTCCCGTAGGCACAGACGTCCTGCAAACCCTCAAACACCGCGCACAAAAGCTCCCAACCTCAGACGCTTTCTACCTCATCGCCTCAAAATCCGGATTTACCGACACCCTCAAAAATCTCCGCGACCCGCACCTTCACCTCTGGGACCCGAACGACATCACGACATTTTTGATTTAGAATTTGACCTTTCCCCATCAAAACCCTATGTTTTTCCCCAATCTTATTTTTTTGCCAAATCACGGACTAAAAGCGCATCCATGAAAACCCTTCTCGTCACTGGATCCTCGGGCCTCATAGGCTCGGAAGTCTGCATCTATTTTGCCGAACAGGGATATATCGTCCACGGCATAGACAACAACCAGCGCGCCGTCTTTTTTGGTCCCCAGGGAGACACGCGCTGGAATCAAAAGCGTCTGGAAAATGTCACAAAACACTTCCACCACCACGAAATAGACATCCGCGACCGCACGGGCATCTGCGAACTCCTGTCCCAAATAAAACCCAACACCATCATACACGCAGCCGCCCAACCCTCACACGACCTCGCCGCGCGCATCCCCTTCGACGACTTTGACACCAACGCCGTCGGCACGCTCAACCTCCTCGAAGCCGCGCGTCAAACCTGTCCTGAATCCCCCTTCATCCACATGTCCACCAACAAAGTCTATGGCGATGCCCCCAACCACATTCCCTTAAAAGAACTGGACACCCGCTGGGATTACGACGACCCCGCGTACAAACACGGCATCCCTGAAACATTTACCATAGACCAGTCCAAACACTCGCTCTTTGGCGCATCCAAAGTCGCCGCCGATATCATAGTACAGGAATACGGGCGTTATTTCAACATGCCCACCTGTTGCCTGCGCGGCGGATGCCTCACCGGACCCAATCACAGCGGCGTTGAACTACACGGCTTCTTGAGCTACCTAATCAAATGCAACATGGAAGGCCGCACATACACCATCTTCGGTTACAAAGGCAAACAGGTACGCGACAATATTCACGCCCTCGACGTCGCCCGATTCATGTGGGCCTTTGTCCAATCCCCCCGATGCGGCGAAGTCTATAACCTCGGCGGCGGAAAAAACAACAGTTGTTCCATCCTCGAAGCCTTTGACCTCGTCGCCCGGTATTCCGGCAAAAAAATGCAATACACCTATACCGACCAGAACCGCGAAGGCGACCATATATGCTATTACAGCGACCTTCGCAAAATGAAATCGCACTACCCCAACTGGGACATCACAAAAACACTCGAAGACACCTTTGCCGAAATAGTCGCAAGCTGGCAGAAGCGGCTATAGTCACCCGCAACACGACTTTATTGATACAAAAAAACCAATCACGCGCTCTATTTCTCACGCCATCGGTTCAGGCAATGCAATAGCTCCGCAGTCCAGCGCGTTGTCCCGTGATGTCCCCAACCATAATGCTTGCGGGCAAACTGCCGCAAGCCCTGGCGTGTCCGACGCTTGCGATAACGCTGGGGAACGGGCGCCTTGTTGCGATAGTGGATGATCGACGCGCCTGGGAAATAACAAACCCGCGACCCAGATGCCCACACGCGATAGCACAGTTCCACGTCTTCGTAATACATAAAAATATCGGGATCAAATCCCGATAACTGCTCAAACAGATCGCGGCGAATACACAAATAAGCACCTGTCACCCAACCGACCTCGCGCTGCTTTTCGTAATCATAGTAGTGATGCGATAGGTGTTCTAATCGTCTGCAAAGTGATGGAAAGCTTACCAGAACCCGGTCTAAAATCAGGCTTAAAAGCGTCGGCCATGTTCCCGCCGAAAGTTCCTCCTGGCCCTCCCCATCGCAAATGCGCCCACCGGCCGCACCGTACTGAGGATGCCGGTCCATAAAGAGCAGAAGTTCGGCCAATGCGCCGTCTGTCACGCGCGTATCGGGGTTGAGAAAGAGCAAGGTCGGAGCCGTGCTTTGAGCCGCGCCGAGGTTATTACCGCGTCCAAAACCGAGATTCTCTTTTGAAGCAATAAGCGTACAGCCGGGAAAGTCGCGCTGCACCATGTCAATCGAACCATCGGTTGACGCACTGTCAACCACAATGATTTCCACTTCCTCGACCATATCCTGGGCATATAACGAATGCAGGCACTGAGAGAGCCAGTCCCGGGTATTGTAGTTGACGATGACAATTGCCAGCCGCGCACTCATGTTGCCACTCCCCAGTGACCAATAACAGGCTCCAAAAGGTAGCCATCAGGTCAAAAAATTTACTGCGAAATTGCGATAGCGTATTTTATTTTTTATTCAGACATCTTTAAAAAAATAACAAAAAACAAATAAAACGGAGAGCTTTATTATGAAAATCCAGGTCTATGCCGCTCACGAAGGCGTACAGGAAAGTTTGTTTCGCGAATGGGTTGCACGCGGTCATGAAGTCTATCTCACCGAAGGCTTTGGACAATGGGAGGAAAAACAGGCTGCGGTGCCCGAAGGCGTCAAACGCGAATGGCCGAGCAATCCCGATGTCTTATGGGTCGGTTCAACGCAAGATGTGGGATCTGCCTTTTTGTACAAATGGAAAAAACTCCGCCCGGGTATTCCCATCGTGCTCACCCACTGGTGGGTACCATCAATTAAGCGATTTGCGGGAACCGTGTACAAATTCGCACATCAAATCAGCGTGTGCGAATGGGGCCGCGAATATCTCCTGAAACACCATAACATGGACTCCGCAGTCATGTATTGCCCCGTAGATCCAGACATCTTCACCTTAAGAGAAGAAGACCCCGACCCCAAGCGCGTCCTGTGCGTGGGCAATCGCTTTGCATCGCGCGACATCATGGGCTGGGAATACCTGGAACCCATCATACACAAAGTCTATGAACAAGATCCCGAAGTACACTTCGAATTCTTAGGCATCAATCCCGAAATCGACCCCAACAACTATCCCAATGTCTCCAAACGCGCCGTCCTTCAAAACGAAATGCCCGACTACCAGGCCAGAGCGCGGTGCGTTGTAATCAGCACCACCTTCAACCTCATCCCACATTCGCTACTGGGCGCAATGGCATTGGGCCGCAATGTTGTCGCATTTGACCTCCCATCCCTGTGCGAAGTCATCGAACACGGCAAAAGTGGATACCTCATCCCCCGCTACGATACCGACGCCTTTGCCAAACAAATACTCCAACTCACCAGCACACCCGTCAATCCAGAAATAGGCCGCAGCGCACGCGAAAACGTATTGGCCAAATGCGACCATCGGCTCGTGGCATCGCAGTATGAAGAATTTTTTCAAACCTGTGCTGGCCAGTAAAGTTGCAAAATAAACGTCCTGAAAGAATTACATTATGACGTGTAAAATTTGTAACAACGAGCAAGGCAACCAAAATTACGAGATACGAGAGATGATGTTCGGCATCGGCGAAACCTTTCGCTATTTCCAGTGTGCCGAATGTAAGTGCCTGCAGATTGTGGAAATTCCCGCTAACATGGCACGCTACTATCCGGAAAATTACTACTCTTTTAATCAGAAAATTCACGCCAACAGAGTCGTTCGGTTCGCGTTAAAATTGCGGGACCAATACGCTTTTTCGGGCCGTGGACGGATCGGTCAATTCATTCATACGAGATATCCCAAGCCGGCGTTGCATTCCCTGCGCTTTCTTCAACTCGCGCCGACTGCAAGGATTCTTGACGTGGGGTGTGGTGCAGGCACCCTGTTGTATTCCCTCCGCGAACTCGGGATGCAAAATCTGCTCGGCATTGACCCGTTCAACGCTGAAGACATGACCTGTGAAAACGGAGTCCGCGTATTAAAGAGAGACATATTTGACATCCATGGAACCTATGACCTCGTGATGTTCCACCACGCCCTTGAACACATGGCCCAACCTGCCAAAACGCTGGTCAAAACCGCGACACTTTTAAAAAAAAAGGGCTACTGCTTGTTGAGAATACCTCTGGTGTCTTCCTTCGCCTGGGAATACTACGGCACCAACTGGGTACAACTCGACGCACCGAGACACTTTTATCTTCATTCTCACAAAAGCATTCAGATACTCACCGAGCGCGTTGGTTTGGAACTGCGCCATGTAGCCTACGATTCTACGGCTTTCCAATTTTGGGGCAGTGAGCAATACGCCAGAAATATACCCCTGCGCGATAAACGCTCATATTTGGAAAACCCGGGTGCTTCGATATTTTCCAAAAAGGAAATCGCACAATTCGCCCAACGAGCAGAGGAATGCAACCGCACGCATCGGGGCGATTCAGCCATTTTCTATTTTCAAAAACCCTGAAAAGCGGTCATAAAATCTACTGCCCCACAAGGAAGAAACCATGCGCAACCTGATTTTGCCAACCCTATCGCCCTGTATTTTCCACCTGACAATGCCAATTAAGACATGAACAAAAAACGCCAACAAAAAACATCCACCCCCCTCTTTAACCTCGCGCAACACGAAAGCAAACCCTATTTCTTACCCGCGCTGGGCCTGTGCGGTTTGCTCATGGGCATTCTCCTTTTCGACGCCAACCTCTCCCTCACCGGCGACAATGCCCAATTCATCAACCTGGGCCGATCCCTTGCCGATGGGTATGGACTCTCGGAAACCATAGAAGGCGAACCCATCCCACACACCAAATACCCCTTTGGATTTCCGCTCCTCCTCGCCATCACCGACATCCTCTTCCCGGGCAACCTCATCGCACTCAAAAGCCTTATTGTCCTCCTCTACGCCATCTCAATCCCCCTCACCTATCTCCTCATCCGCCGCTTTGCCAGTCCCCCCATGGCACTCGGCGTAAGCGCGCTATGTCTCGCCTCCCCTCTCCTGTTGGATTATTCGCACCAGGTCATGTCCGAAATCCCCTTTCTCCTGTGTTCACTCATCGCACTCCTCCTCCTCCACCGCGCACACAACGGCTCATCCACGAAGGACACCAAGGACACGAAGGGGAGAGCAACTTTTCTTCTTGGTGTTTCTTCGCGTCCTTCGTGGATCCTTCTCGCAATCATCGCAATCATCGCAGCCTACTACATCCGCAGTGCGGGCATCATCCTCATCGCCACCGGCATCATCTTTTTTGCCCTGCACAAAAAATGGAAAGAAGCGGGATTCATCGCCATAGGCAGCAGCATCCTCGCCCTCCCATGGCAAATCCGCAACGCATCACTCGGCGGCACCCCCTACATCGAACAACTCCTCAGCATAAACCCCTATCGCCCGGAAGAGGGCATGCTCACATTCACCGCCCTGATCGAACGCATCCTCGCAAATCTCGAACTCTACAGCCAACTCGTCATCCCCTACATCTTGCTACCCTTTTCTATCGACACCAGCGCTTTTGCCGGCGTCGGACTCTTCTTCTCCGCCCTGATCCTCTACGCCCTGATCGTCGGACTCATAAAACGGCACTTGCTCATCGTGTACCTCACCTGCTATCTGGGCCTCTACATCCTCTGGCCTGATATGTGGTCCGACACGCGCTTTCTCGTCCCTGCCATCCCCATCCTCTTCTACGCCATCCTCACCAGCATGGACGAACTGCTCCGACTTCTCGCCCGAGCACTCAAAAAAACCGCCTCGCGCGCGGGCACTGTACTATTTTTTCTCTTTCTCCTCGGCTCAAATATCCTTGAAACCAACTACCTCGCCGAACGCATCGGGTGGTTACCACCCAACTGGGACACTTACTTTGCCGCGGCAGAATGGATTAAAGACAACACCGACCCAGATGTCAAAATCGCCTGCCGCAAGCCGTATCTCATGAACGCGATTGCCAACCGCAAAGCCACGAACTACGCATGGAAAACCCCAGATGAGGTGATTGCCGAATTTGAACAAAAAAACATCGACATCGTCGTCATCGACCAGATCGGATATCAATCCACATCCGAATTTCTCGTCCCCGCGGTCCAGGCACATGAAAACCGCTTTGAAATCATCCACATCGCACGCAATCCCAACACCTACGTCTTAAAATTCAAATAACATTCACATTTGTAAAAAAACGCGCCCTTTGCTATCTTTGTCTTTTAACTCTAATCCTCTAACCTCAACAACACGCGCCCCATGCCCGACCTCAGCCTCGTCATACCCCTGCTCAACGAAGAAGAAAGCCTGCGCCCGCTCATGGAACAAATCCGCGGCGTGCTCGCCACCCAGAACCGTACCTACGAAGTCATCTTCATCGACGACGGCAGCACCGACGGGTCAATCACCGTATTGGAAGACCTGCACAACACCCATCCCGAAGTCAAAGTCATCCAATTTCGGCGCAACTTTGGCAAAGCCGCTGCTTATACCGCCGGATTTCAACGCGCACGCGGCACTTATGTCATCACTATGGACGCCGACTTGCAAGACGACCCCGCGGAAATCCCCAACCTCCTATCCAAAATCGAAGAAGGCTATGACCTCGTCTCTGGATGGAAGAAAAAGCGCTTTGACCCACTGGGCAAAACCCTGCCCTCCAAATTCTTCAACTGGGTCACGGGCTTCGTTTCCGGCATTGACATACACGACTTTAACTGCGGTCTCAAAATCTATCGCAGCGAAGTCACAAAAGACATACGCGTACTCGGCGAACTCCACCGCTACATCCCCGTACTCGCCCACATGGAAGGATATCGCATCGGTGAAATACCCGTCCAGCACCACCCGCGACAATACGGCGTAACCAAATACGGCTGGGGGCGCCTGCTCAAAGGATTTTTTGACCTCCTCACCGTCATGTACATCGGCAAATACATGGGCCGACCACTCCACCTCTTTGGCACAGTGGGCCTCATCTTTGGCATCACGGGCATGCTCATCAACGCATACATCGCATCCCTCTGGCTCCAAACCGGCACCATTCAATACCGGTATCCCCTCCTGATGCTCGGGGTTTTTCTCACCGTACTCGGCGTGCAATTCGTCTGCACGGGCCTGCTCGCCGACATGCTGACCCGGGGACCACAGCCCAACGAAAAATTCAACATTCGAAAAATTTTGGACTAAATGACACCCAAAAACATTCTCATCACCGGCGGCATGGGATTCGTCGGCTCCTACCTCGTCGATGAACTCGTACAGCGCGGACACCGCGTACGCATCTTTGACAACCTGGACCCGCAGGTACACCCCAACCGCGAATTGCCGGACTACGCCAATCCCCATGCCGAATTTATCCAGGCCGACATCCGCGATTACGACGCCTTAAAAAAAGCCCTTCAAGGCATTGAAATCATCTTCCACAAAGCCGCCGCCGTTGGCGTGGGACAATCTCAATACGAAATCAAAAAATACGTTGACGTCAACACCGGAGGCACGGCGAACCTGCTCGACATCCTCGCCAACAACAAACACAACATTGAAAAACTCATCGTCGCAGCCTCGCAAACCAGCTATGGCGAGGGCCTCTACACCTGTGCAGAACACGGCACACAACACCCTAATCTCCGCCCAGAAAATCAGCTAAAAAGAGCCCACTGGGAACACAAGTGTCCCGTATGCGGTGAGGACATGTCCCCAGCACCTGTACCCGAAGACGCCCAACGCTTATGTCACACCATCTACGCACAAACCAAAACGCATCAAGAAGACATGGTCCTCAACATCTGCCGCACCTACAAAATACCCTCAGTAGCCCTGCGCTACTTCAACATCTTCGGACCCCGGCAATCGCTCTCCAACCCCTATACGGGTGTAACCGCCATCTTCATGAGCCGCCTCAAAAACAACAAAAGACCCGTCATCTACGAAGACGGCAAACAATCGCGCGATTTCATCTCCGTCCACGACATCGTCCGGGCCAACATCCTCGCCATGGAAAAATCTGAAGGAGATTACCAGGCATTTAACGTCGGCAGCGGGATCGGCACATCCATTGAACACATCGCCCTGACCCTGTCCAGTATCCTGGGCATCGAACACCTCGCGCCCGACATCCCCGGAACCTATCGCCAGGGCGACATCCGTCACAGCATCGCCGACATCTCGCGCATAAAAAAAACACTGGGCTTTAAGCCCAGTGTCAGTTTTCAACACGGCATGGAAGAACTCGTCGAATGGGGGCGAGACCGAGAAGCCATAGACGGCTTTGCAAAAGCGCAAGACGCACTACAGCAAAGAGGTCTAATTTAAACCGGAACAAATTCACGAACGGGAACCCGTTCCCGTGTCTCGTGATCTCGGCGCAGCATTGTCCGAATTTTTTCAGACCGGTCAACATCACCGTGAATCGCATAAAACAGCGCGCGATACGCCATCTGGTCGCGTTTTTCCAGATCGATGCACATCATGTCATATCTCCTTCTATGGGTGACAGTTTTTCAGTACCTTTATCTATAAAGCAAATCCCGTGCCATTTATGCCATTTTTGTAAAAATTTTATTTAATAACTGATTTTACAGAACTTATCAAAAAACGCTCATATCTAACTGAAAAATTCATGTGGCAAAAATGGAACATTATGGTCAAAATGACCACCTATAACCCAACAAATTGGCACATTTTTCCCTATTCTCTTCAGGAGTAATCCTTCATGCTCGACATCAATCTCATTCGCAAAAACCCCGAATACGTCATCCAGGCATTGAAAAAACGCATGGACGACATCGACTTCACAGACCTGCTCGTCTGGGATGAAAAACGCCGCACGCACATCGCAGAAGCCGGGCAGCTACGCGCAAAACGCAACAGCGTCTCCGCCCAAATCCCCCAAATAAAAAAAGCGGGCGGAGACATCGCCCAGATACAAACGGAAATGCGCGACGTCTCGACCCGCATCAAAACCATTGAAACCGAACTCGCGGAAATCGAACACAATATCCATCAGTTTATCGAAAGCCTCCCCAACATACCCGCAGACGACGTACCCCCCGGAGACAAAGAAAACAACCGCGTCGTACGCACATGGGGCGAAAAACCCGCACCCGACTTTGATCCCTATGACCACATCGACCTCGTCACCCATCTTCGCCTGATCGACTACGAACGCGGCGTCAAAATGGGCGGAACGGGATTCTGGCTCTATATCGGCGACGGCGCACGCCTCGAATGGGCCTTGCTCAACTACTTCATCGACAGCCATATTGACGACGGCTACGAATTTGTACTCCCCCCACACATACTCAACGAAGCCTGTGGCTTCACCGCCGGGCAATTCCCCAAATTTGCCGACGACGTATTCCACCTCAAAACGGGCGACGACAAAGTGCAATTCCTCTTGCCCACCTCTGAAACCGCATTGATCAACTTCTACCGGGACGAAATCATCCCCGAAACCGACCTGCCCAAAAAATTCTTCTCCTACACCCCCTGTTACCGCAAAGAAGCCGGCAGTTATCGGGCACAGGAAAGGGGCATGATTCGCGGTCACCAATTCAACAAAATCGAAATGTTCCAATTCACCCGTCCCGAAGACTCCGAAGACGCGCTCGAAGAACTCATCCACAAAGCCGAAAAACTCACCCAGAGCCTGGGCCTGCATCACCGCGTATCCATGCTCGCCGCAAAAGACGTCAGCGCTTCCATGGCCAAAACCTATGATATTGAAGTCTGGATCCCCAGCATGAACGAATACAAAGAAGTCAGCTCTGCATCCAATGCGGGCGACTACCAGGCAAGACGCGGCAGCATCCGATTTAAACGCACAGAAACCGGCAAAAACGAACTCGTACACACCCTCAACGCCTCGGGCCTGGCGACCAGCCGCATCATCCCCGCAATCGTCGAACAAAATCAAAACAGTGACGGCAGCGTCACCATCCCCGAAGTCCTGAGACCCTATCTGGGGGGAAAAGAAATTTTTGAACCCGTGGATTAGTTCCTATTTACCAAAAAACAAACAAAGCCCGCCGGAAAAACCGACGGGCTTTCTTATTATTCTGGTAGCCCAACTGTTCCACTATGCAAAAAATGCTTAAAGGCTTGCATAAAATTTGATATATGATATTTTATCAAAACAAATCGCAATAAATTATAACGACAAATCAAACCATAATCTCGGACAAGACCATGAAGCCTCCTAGTTTTATTGAGAAATCAGTTTCAGAGATGGCTGTTCCTCGATTCAAAGAGCATAAAACGACTCAAATCGCAGTGTTATTAGTAAAGTATAGTGGTGGCAAAATTGATCTGTATAAGCTAATTAAGCTAATTTATCTTATTGATAGAGAGTCGTTGAAACGCAGAGGCCATCCCGTGACGTTTGACCGGCCCTATAACCTTCCATTGGGACCTACACCGAGTCATACTTATCATTTGATTTGGAATCCTTGGGACGGGGAGTATTGGTCTCGGTCTTTTTCGCTTCCGAACAAAAACATTATCAGGTTACTCAATAATGATATAGGTAATGGAGAATTATCCCAATTTGAGATAAATTTAATCAGTGAGATATATGAAGAATTTGGAAATAAATCGTTTAATGAATTAAAAAAGTATGTTCATTCTTTGCCAGAATTTGATGACCCTGGTCACTCTTCTGCGCCGATGGAGTGGGACAGGCTACTCAAAGCCGTGGGGTGGACTGGTGATGACTTAGTCGCAATAAGAAAAGAGTTTAATGCCATAGCAACGTTTGAAAACATGATTGATAATGCGACTATGAGTGAAAATACAAGAGAGTAAGGTACGATACTATATGGTATTTGCAGGCAAATGTGTCTTACTTGACGATTCAGGTAGTTGAAGTGCGCCCCATTAGTTGAACCGATATTAAAGGCTAATTGCCATTGGGTATCAGCGTAGTATTTTCTTATACAAAGATATGATGGTCAAATATCCACCAAAACGGGGCAAGTCCAGATATTTAGCGAGACGATACTGTTTCCTGCAGAGGATAAAAAGAAATTCGAATCTGTTTATGTAAAGCGGCGGCGATTCGCCGTAGCATAGCAAGTGAGTGTCCTTCGTAGTCTGCATTTTCAAGTCTGCAGATAACAGATGCCGATGTCCCAACCTTTTTTGCCAATTCTCGTTGGGACAGTCCAGACTCAATTCTGATCTGGTAAAGTTGGGCAGCAACTTCGGCGTGTATTCTTTCTGTTTTTAACAGGGCTTCCATTTCCTGGTCGCCTTCAACATAGCGTTTGTGAAGAATCGCTACGGCATCGGTAGTTTTGTGTGTTTTCATCAATCATTCTCCTGCGAATAGGTGTGTCGCCCGGGGTTCTGTTCAAAATTTCTTTTTCTTTGGATTGCGAGGTTAATTTCTGTGGAAGGTACGCGCTGTTCTTTAACAATACCGTGTGAAATCACAGTGGCATTACGACCGAAAAAAAAGTAAAGAAGCCGATATTGAATGCCGCGATAAGCGATGCGAAGCTCATAGATGTCGTCTCTCAAGTAATCAGATTCGGGCCTCCGAAGTTCATAACCTAATTTTTGGAGTCGTTCAATTTTCACGATGCATTTGGCTTTGACTTTAGGAAGGAGTGCATCAAGCCAGGCGAGAACTGGAATGTTTCCATTCGTTTCTTGATAGAATATGACCTGGATTTCCGGCATTGAGTATCGTTATTTCCTGAGTGAAGCTTTCTATATTTATTTTAATGTTCTCAAATTTAAGAACAAAGTCAACAAATTTTATTCTTGAGCAAATGGAGTTACTCCGTTTTAGTGGACAACGTTATACCCCTCTACTCTCCTCAATTACAAACAAAGCCCGTCGATCACCACCGATTGACGGGCTTTGTTATTTTTTGTGGTAGCGGCAGAGGGACTCGAACCCCCGACCCATGGATTATGATTCCACTGCTCTACCAGCTGAGCTATGCCGCCACATAATATCAGGGCGAGAAAAATACAGGAAAACGCTTATAGTGTCAAGCATACAAAAGAAGTTAGAAGGAAGAAGGAAGAAGTGAGAAAACCCCGCTCCACCACACAAAAGCTGGTGTCTCATTCTCCTTCTCACTTCCTACTTCACACTTCACACTTCCTACTTCACACTTCACACTTCACCCTTCCTACTTCACACTTCACCCTTCACACTTCACACTTCCTACTTCACACTTCACCCTTCTCACTTGACAACCACCTCAATATAAGGTATTCATGAAAATATACATGGAGGACCTTGTCGATGAAACCTGTACTCACATTCCTCGTACTCCTTCTGGGACTCGGTTTACCCACCCGGGCAGAAGAAGTACACGTCGCCAAAATCAACGGCACAATTGAAGGCGGCGTTGCCGCTTTTGTCACGCGCGTCATGAACGACGCAGAAGACGCGGGCGTCAAAGCCGTCATCTTTGAAATCGACACCCCTGGTGGTGCCCTCGACGCCGCGCTCACCATCCGGGACGCCATACTCTACAGCGAAACCAAAACCATCGCCTTCATCAACCCCCGCGCAATATCTGCAGGTGCCCTCATCGCGCTATCTACCGACCACATCATCATGGTCGAAGGCGGCACCATTGGCGCGGCCACAGCCGTTGATATGCAGGGCAACAAAGCCAGTGAAAAAATCATCTCGTACTTCCGCAACGAAATGAAAGCCACAGCCGAAAAAACCGGCCGCTCCTCCAAACTGGCCGAAGCCATGGTCGATGAAGACGTCGATGTCGAGGGCCTCGCCCCCAAAGGCAAGCTCCTCACCCTCACCACTGAAGAAGCCATTGAAAACGGCATCGCCGACCACAAAATCGCCGAAAAAAACGAATCGGAAAAACTCATCGCCGTACTCAAACACTACGACCTCGTGCAGGCCAGCATCATCCACCAATCGACCAACTGGGCCGAACAACTCGTGCGCTATCTCACCAACCCCTACCTGGCCTCGCTGCTCATGACCTTGGGATTTCTGGGCCTGATCTTCGAAATCCAAAGCCCGGGCTGGGGCATCGGCGGCACCATCGGCTTAGTCTGCCTGGGACTCTTTTTCGGCAGCCACCTCCTCGTCAACCTCGCCGACTGGTCTGAAATCCTCATCTTTTTTATCGGCATCGCACTCATCCTCCTCGACCTGTTCTTTGTCATGGGCTTTGGCCTCCTCGCCATTCCCGGCGCAATCCTGGTCTTAACCAGCCTGTTTTTAAGCCTCATGGGTCGCTATGACCTCTGGACCTGGAACGACATCAACGCCGCGCTCACCCCCTTGCTCTTATCCGTGATCCTCACCGGTGTCCTGACCATTCTCATTTTGCGTTCCCTCCCAAAATCCAGAATGTGGAACCGCCTTGTACTCGACACCGAAGAAAAATCCTCCGAAGGATATGTTGCGGCACCCTACAGCGACCTCCTCGGCATGTCGGGCACCGCATTCACAGACCTGCGCCCCGGAGGTACCGGCGTATTTGACGGTCGCCGCATCAGCGTATCGACCGAAGGCGAATACTTAACCAAAGACACACCCGTCACAATCATCGAAGTCGAAGGCAGTCGCGTCATCGTGCGAAAAATCGAAGACACATAAGTCACTTTTAAGGAGCTTTTCATGGACGCCATTTTTCTCCTCCTCATTGTTGTAGCCGCTATTCTGGGACTCTCCCTCTTCTTCTACTTCATCCCCGTCGGCCTCTGGATCTCTGCCCTCGCTGCGCGCGTGCGCATCGGCATTATCGAACTCATCGGTATGCGCCTGCGCCGCGTGCCCCCGCGCGTCATCCTCGGCTCGCAAATCAACGCAACCAAAGCGGGCCTCGACATCCCCACTGCATTTCTCGAAGCCCACTACCTCGCCGGGGGACATGTCGAAAACGTCGTCAACGCACTCATCGCCGCAGACAAAGCCGGCATTGGCCTGACCGGCGAACGCGCCGCCGCCATCGACCTTGCCGGGCGCGACGTACTCGAAGCCGTACAGGTCAGCGTCAACCCCAAAGTCATCTCCACTCCCATGGTTACTGCCGTAGCCAAAGACGGCATACAGGTCAAAGCCACCTCGCGCGTCACGGTTCGCGCCAACATAGAGCGCCTGGTCGGTGGCGCGGGTGAAGAAACCATCATGGCCCGCGTGGGCGAAGGCATCGTCACCACCATCGGCTCCTCGGAAACCCACAAAGACGTACTCGAAAATCCCGACATGATCTCCAAAACCGTACTCGACAAGGGTCTCGACTCGGGCACCGCCTACGAAATCCTCTCCATCGACATCGCCGACGTGGATGTGGGCGACAACATCGGTGCAAAACTCCAGACAGATCAGGCCGAAGCCGACAAAAACATCGCACAGGCGCGCGCCGAAGAACGCAGAGCAATGGCCGTTGCACAAGAACAAGAAATGTCAGCCCGCGTTGAAGAAATGCGCGCCCGCGTCGTCGAAGCCGAAGCCGAAGTCCCGCTCGCAATGTCCGACGCATTCCGCAGTGGCAATCTGGGCATTATGGACTACTACCGCATGCGCAACATCGAAGCCGACACGCAAATGCGCGAAGGCATCGCTGGTGAAACCGAGGAAGAAGACGATAATGAAAGCAGGTAAGACGTAAAATCCACGAAGAACACGAAAAAACACGAAGGGATAGAACGTAGGGGCGACCCCCTGTGGTCGCCCGCACCATAACCCCTAACAAACGGACCTCCATCATGGAACTGGAAGTAATCATACCGATAATCGTATTCCTGCTCTTCAGCCTTATCTCGCCGCTCATAAAAAGGCTGCGAGGCACCAGAGAACCCGATGAAACCAAACTTCAGCGCAGGCAAACGTCCCGCGACGCAGGCGCCGACGACCCCTTTGAAGAAGAGTTTGACCTCTCTGAATGGGAAGTCCTCTTCGGATCTCCCGAACCAGAACCCAAGCCAGACCCCAAACCCTCTTCAGAGTTCCAGGAAGTGCAGGGCAAACGCCCCGTCTCTGAAGCGGACACAGGACCAGAATTTCAAGAGGTACATGGCAAGCGCCCCGTCTCCGAAGAAGACACAGGACCAGAATTCCGGGAAGTCGAGGTCAAACGTCCGGTCTCTGACGAATCGTCTTACATCGAAGGCAAAACCCTATTTACACGCGCATCTGAAACCGAAATACGCCTGCGCCCCAAACGCAAAAAACGCCGTATAAAACTCGATTTTGAACCCGACACCATCCGCAAAGCCATCATCTACAACGAAATCATTGGACCGCCCCGCGCTGAAACAGATCACTTCAAAAACCCTTGACACGCAATCCCGCGTTTGGGATATTGTTCACCACGGCTACAAGTGCCGAAGTGGTGGAATTGGTAGACGCGCTGGACTCAAAATCCAGTGGCCGCAAGGCCGTGTGGGTTCGAGTCCCACCTTCGGCACCATACAAACACAAGGGCTTACGTCGGAATGGCGTAAGCCCATTTTATTTTTAATGCGAATAAAAGCAACCACCGATGAACACCGATGAACACAGAGTAAACGGCTCACAGGTAGCGGTCAGCTAACTGCTCGTATCGAGGCAGGGGGGTCTCTCTTACAGGTCTAAATAGCTATGCCAGACAAAAAACAAATCGTCCGTCAACTGGACATCCTCCGCACACTCGACGCCTGGAGGTTTGGCGCAACACTCCAAGAACTCGCCGACGAGTCAGGCGTCTCAACGCGCACCATACAACGGGATATCAAGGATCTAAAAGAAGCGGGCTTCTTGATCGATGACGAGGTGCGAGACCGAAGAACATACTTTAAACTCGAAAACAACCTGCCGCCACTGAACTTTCCCATCGACGAAATTATCGCGCTAACCTTCATCGAAGAAATCGGCAGTCCGCTTGAGGGCACGCCATACAAAGAAGCATTTCAGAAAACCCTGAACAGAATCAGAACAGTGCTTCCAGAAGAAATGCGCGTATTTTTAGAAAAGGCGGGCGCGGCTTATTATCCCCATCATCGCGGGCAAAAAAAGCTGATATATCCCGAAGTATTCAAAACTGCTCATCGCGCAATCAAAGAACGCAAAGTGTGCAACGTCACTTATCACGCCATCACAACCGGACAAACCAAAACCTACCCCATTACCCCCTTCAGATTCTTGTATTATCACAACGGATATTATCTTATCTGTCGCAATCCAAATTACGACGACTTACTCACACTCGCGGCAGAACGCATTCAGGACCTCGAAATCACATCCCAAACCTTTGACCCACCCGATGATCTGGATATCGAAAACCGCATCCAACAGGCTTATGGTATCACACTCGAAGATCCGATGGACGTCAAAATCCGCTTCTCCGCCTGGCAAGCTCGCTACATCAAACAACGGACCTGGCACCCCTCACAAGAAATTGAAGAACTGGACAATGGCGAAATCATTCTCTCCTTTCAAGCTGGCGGTTTTTACGACATAAAATCATGGATCCTGAGCCATGGTGCAGATGCAGAAGTCCTCGAACCAGCCGACCTGCGCGAAGAAATAATCAAAGAACTGAAAAAAAATCTGAATTTTTATAAAAAAACTTGACCACCTGTGACATACCCTGTCATACCTCTTATTTATCTTAGAGACGCATTCCTTACAATGCGTCTCTTTTTTTTGTAAAAAAATCATGAAAAACTAAAACCTGGCATAGTCTTTGCTCTGATATACACCCAAAAGCAAATCAGATTCCGATACACTACATAAAGGAGATCAAATACGCCATGAGAAGAGAACACAGACACCGCAGACGTTCAAGGAAATTTCGATCCGTGAATGAATACAGCCTGTACAGAAATCGGATCTACCTGCTAAACACACTCCGCGCTGCCCAGCAGAACCGCACCGTGCAAAAAGAACTGGTGGAGTGGTTCAAGCGCAATGAGGATGAACTGGAAATCACGGTCCCCTTCCTCATGCAAAAGTACTACAAAGCAATACCGGGACGGAGGTCCTATCGATACGAGACCGAATCTTCCTCATCACCAGAGGATCCGGCTCAACGAAAAGCTGCTGAAACCCGATTCATCAACTCTTCAGTGAAAACCCTGGAGCGGAAAACCCGCGAAGCTCCGCCGCCAGACGCCGCCCAGACAGCGACCCACCTCGTCATCCAGCGATTCTCCCTAAAACCAATGGCTGGCGCACTGCTCCAACTCGCGTATTACTATCATATCTACCACTCTACAGCCCACAGCCTGTGGGACCAACTCCAGGACGTGGCCCAGGGGCATATTGAAACGACCGCGATCTTGCTGGACTGCTCTCCCGAGGAGGTGGAGGACGCATTCCGCGAACTCGCCGATGTGGGCATCGCCGACAGGGAAAACCTGAGCGATAGAAGAACCGATCCCGGCGACTACACCCATCCCTATTTTGACCGGGTATGGCATCCGCCAGTGCGGAATATGGACGAATTGATGGCGCGTCTGGTCAGCCAGCCATGCGAGGCCAAGCTGGACCTGAAAGACTTCGCGCACCTCAATAACCGGGACAATGCCGTGCATATTCTCAGTGCAGCGATACAGGAGCGGCGCGAAGAAAAACCTGCAACAGGCGTAAACATCCTGTTATACGGTCGTGCTGGCACAGGAAAAACCGAATTTGCCAAAACCCTATCCTGCGCCGCTGGCGCTTGCCTCTATTCCATCGGCGAACCGGGCCGGAATGAAAAGGAAAAGTCCGATACCGAACGCGATTGCCGCGCCCGACGTCGCAACCAGATACGCATGGCCCAGGCTCTCCTGCGATCCGTACCCGACGCCGCGATCTTGTGCGACGAAGCCGAGGATGTCCTGGACTCCTCTCACGGCACCCGCCTCATCAACCACCGCCTGCTGGAAAACACCCCCGTACCGATCATCTACACGGCCAATCGCCTGGACCACCTGGACGAAAGCATGCTGCGGCGCTTCACGTACATCCTCAAATTCACCGCCCACAGCCCCACCCGCCAGACCGCGATCCTACAACGGATGCTCGAGGAAAGCGGTATCGAAGGCATCGATACAACCACATGTGCGCGACGCCTCGTGGATCAACTCGAATGTCCCCCCGCCATCCTGGCAAAAGCCATCGAAACAACCCGTCTCATAAACGGCAAGGAGAACAACATCTACCACTTCTGCGAACAATCAGAACGCACCATCGCCACCCATTGCACCCGCCTGCGCCTGGGACCTCCGGTCAAACCACAACTTCCGTGGGAATCTTATGCACACCTCGGACAAGACGCCGAAGACATCCGGCATACCCTCGCCGCGGTACTGGGTACAAATAGCAAGGGCGTCAACATCCTCCTGTACGGACCCCCCGGCACCGGCAAAACCGAATTCGCCCGCACCCTCTGTGGCGAAGTCGGCGCACAGCTATACGCCATAGGAGAAAACGAAATCGGCTCAGACGCACGCCCGAGCGCAGACCGCACAAAAACACTGGACTACGCCCTTGAAGCCCTATCCGACGAACCAAATACTGTGATCCTCTTTGACGAAATGGAGGACTTTCACCAGCCGAAAAAACTCTATCTGAACCGCATAGTCGAAGAAAACCCCGTACCCATAATCTGGGCGTGCAACGCCATATCCTATTACCGCATGTTTGAACCCTTCTTCATCGACCGCATGCTACACGCCATCGAGTTCCGCCACATGCCTGCCCAGGCGCGAGAGCATGTGTACTCCAGCATCCTGCGCGAAGTGCGTATTCCAGACATCGAGACCCGGCAACTCTCCCAAGAACTGGCACACAACAACAAAATAACCCCTCGCCAGGTCGCTCTTGCTGCCAAACAGGCCACTCTCATCAGCGGAAACAGTCAGACCATCAGGCGCAACATAGCCCAAAAAGAAAAACTGCGCCATGGCACCCGTCCACCCGACATGCGCCCGATCGAACACTACGACCCGGCCCTCGTCCGCGCCGACATCAATCTGGAAGTGTTAGCCGAGCAAATGGTCGCCCTCGGCACGCGCCGATTCTCGCTCTGCCTGTGCGGACCTCCGGGAACGGGCAAAACAGCTTTTGTGCGCTACATCGCCGAACAAATGGGCATAGATATCCTTCCCAAGCGCGCGTCCGACCTCCTGAACAAATACGTCGGAGAAAGCGAGCAGAACATCGCATCGGCCTTTGCCGAAGCCCTCCAGACCAGCGCATTTCTCGTATTCGACGAAGTGGATTCGCTCCTTATGGACCGGCAATCTGCCCAACGATCATGGGAAGTGAGCATGGTCAACGAACTGCTCAGCCAGATGGAGCGGCACCCCCTCCCTTATGCCTGCACCACGAACCAGTGGGACATCATCGACCCGGCAGCCGCACGCCGCTTCGTATTTCGCGCCGAATTTTACTACCTGGACCAACCGCGCATCAACCGCGCCTTCGCACTGTTCTTCAACAGCAAAGCACCGTCCTCCGTACTCGCACTGACCAAACTCACCCCCGCCGACTTTGCCAACGTGCGAGAACGTGCAGAGATACTGGGCTTCCTGAACGACCCCGAGCGCATCGCGTATGCCCTCGCCGAAGAATGCCGCATAAAACCCGGCGGCGTCTCCGTCGGCTTCTGACAGCATTTATTGCGAGACAAAATATGAGATAAAACAAAGGTATTGCCTGCAATTGAAATAATCGCTAACTTACGGTTGTCAACCATTGAGCAGAGTCCCGCATGTCGGGTAGCCTGCTGAATACAACAGCCCATCAACGGCAACGGGTAGCTCCCTGAGCCAGGGCAAATAAGCAGGACTGTTCCCGCATCTCTCTGCGTGATGGTTGACACTACCCGGCACCCTTCCCGGGCCCGAGGTAAGGTCAACTATCAACTGTCAACCATCCAACCTCTGACACGCAAAGGAGAGATGCAATGTTCAAGAATACCTTCGCCTGACCGACTTCAGGCAGCCTTCCTTTCTTTTCCTTTTTTAACCTGTCTCAAAATCCCTGGAACGTCCCCCGTACGTCTCCGCGCAAATATGACGTACAGGACGCGGATGGAAACGTGTGTGTATGGTTCTTTGCTATCTAATAAATATTAGACGTAAAAGGCCCTCAATGCACGACTTTCTAACTATTGGAGGATTGTAGGATGAACAATCTTGTAAAATCTATGGGAATTCTGGTAGTTGTATTTTCGCTTTCTGGCTGTAAACTGACAGCAGAAACAGAAGTGAGTCTTAAAGATATCTTAGAGTCTGAAACGAAAAATATTGGTGGTGATCTTTATGTTGAGGTTCCCAGTTGTAACAGCTATGAAGATTCTCGCAAACCATCGGACTCTGTCATTAAAGCTCAACAAACCATTCCAAGTGTATTTAAGGATGCAGAATATATCGAATGTTTTTCAAAGAAGTTCGATTCATTAGCACATTTCAGGATTCCAGTTATCCTTGACAAGGACCTGGATGGGAAATGGGCATCGGAGTCGCATATAAATATTATTTCCAATAATGAAGAACTTCTCATGGTTGGCATTCCACCATCAATAAAAGCAAATATGGAAAACGCAAAACGCAAGAGCTTCCGATCTTTTGATCTTCAAGTTAATATCAAAATCAATAATGATACCGGAAAGGCATTTCCATTCACGGTGATGGCGGCTTATGTAGAAGGAAAGCCATTTGTTTTTCGTAATTTGTCCGCCAAAGCCAATAACTCATTTGTCGTAACCTTGTCTGATGTATCAGTTAGCAGAGCCTTAGAAACTGGCATTGCAAAGGTACTTAAGCGTTGAAATCGCCTGATAGAAAGGACTGGTAATGATTCATTTACGATTGGTTGTTTTGGCTTTTGTTTTAATCGCTTGCGAAAAAGGTGTTGCACCACATGAACCGTGGATTGTTGAAGGAAGTGGAGATAAAATTATTAATGTTCCCAGCGGTGTTATTTTGGTTGATATTTCTGCCACTTCTTTTGTTCAAGGAACTGTTCAAGTTGAGGTGAAATGTCTATTGGAGTCCGGTATATGGTGGCCCGAAACAACTTTTGTACTTGGGACCGCACAAGGCTTATCTCCTAAAGGGTCAAGCCGAGAGAATATTTCCGATTGCTTACAATTATCTTTCGAGACAACACCGCAAGATCATGACGATATACGCTGGACTGTTGAAAAAGTGCAATAAAACAGCCAACGATTATCAAATGGCAAAATCCTATTATCAAAATGGAGAGTTACATGCAAAAAGCTGGAGGAATCATCGCTCTCATTGCAGGGATTCTCGCCGTATTCGCGGCGGGAGTTACCTTGATCTCTGGCGGACTGGTCAGCGCGTTCGACGCGGAGAAAGGGGACATCGTAGTTTTTCTTGGATGGGGCGGCGTGCTGTTTTCGTTCACCACCATCATCCTGGGTGCTGTCGCCATATGGGCGAAGGGGCGAGTTCCAGGAATCCTGTTGATCGTATCTGCGGTTTGGGGAGCCATACTGGGAGGAACCCTGGTCGCCATCTTCATGGGACTCGCGCTAATCGGAGGCATCCTGACCATCCTCGGCACAGGGAAATCCGCAACCGAATAACCGAGTATTACTCGTTGGACCTGATCTTCTGATTGAATTAAAAACTATCACCATTGGTTATTAAAAAGAGGACGAAGAGATCGCACGTATTATAGAGAACAATCCAGACGCATCATGTGAAGAAATTGCCACAGCGCTCATCCATGCCGTGGAAAAAACTAGACATCCTTGCCAGGACAATACGACGGTGTTGCTCTACAAGCCAGAAGCCGATTTGGGGGAGGGAATGCTTCCCGAGAAGCCCCGAGAAACAGGACCAGAAACAGGCTTATCAAGACTCTGGTCTGGATTTAAGAAAATGCTCACAAAATCTCCAGGTCAGGCTTGATCTTCTGAGGGTAGAAATTATATTGTAATTGTAAAGAAAACGTTTTTATCTTGAACTCCTGGCTTGGCAATCCCGATGCTCTCAAACTTTATCTCCTATCGAAGAAAGGCATCTCATGACAACTCCTAACTTTTACTGCTTCGCGACGAATGAACGCGCACAGGACGCCACCATCGCCTACATATTGGCGTGGGCCGACCCAAAATATCGCGAATCGCATCCACGACTTCATGCTCTCGGCACCGAACTGTTGCGTTCACTTCTTCGGACTCAAAAGGTGGACCTTCCGCTGATTAAGACTCTTTATATTGGAATCCAAGTTGTAATCAAACCTCATCGTGACCGAATTGACATTCTCGTCCAAATCAATATAGACCAAAATACCGACAGGATCATCTTGATCATCGAAGACAAGGTACGCACCACAGAGCACTCGAATCAGATCAAACGCTACAAGGAGATTGTAAAAGAGAAGTATAGTGGTCGTTATGACCATTTGGTTGCAGTGTATCTCAAGACGGGAAACGAATCAAGGGAATATCTTCCGCCAAAAAAGAAATGCGGTAGCTTTATGCGTCGTGATCTCCTTGATGTTCTGGATGGATTTCAAGATACGCAGAATACCATCGTAGATGACTTTCGCACGCATCTCCAGAGATGGGAGGACAACATGAATAGGTGGATATCCGAGCATTATCGCAAGTGGCAAAGGGAACAATGGGAAGGCTTCTATACGGCACTGGAATCTATGTGGAGAGAGAATGGGGACTGGTGCGGTTGGGAGTATTACTCAAATCGCTCTGGAGGATTTCTCGCGTGCTGGTTGTGCGACGGGCAGAAAGGTGAATTCAACCGGATCGGAACTTGTAAACGGTACGCGGAACTCTTTATACAGATTCACGACGCGATGCGTTTGACAGTCCGGCTTGGAGCGGGTAAAGCCATGGACAGAGTTGACAACCCCCTCATGTGGCAAGTTTTCAATGCCTTGAAAAAGATTAAGGGGAGGACTTCCAGCGATATCGGGATCAAAAAGGCGGGCATATTCAGGGGAGGTAAAGGTGGTGCTATTGCAGACGTAACATTCGGTGATCAGGATCCGTGGTTTGCCGTTGACTCTAACGGTATTGTGGACATGGATGCCACTATCGAGCGCCTTCGTCGCTTACTGGAACTGCTACGGCAAGTTGTGAAGTATCTCAACGAACAGGAAACAGTCAGTTAGGGCGTGAACTTTCGGAAGCATTTAAAACTGCTGTTGTCAAAGCGCAAAAGTAGGGCATTTTAGAAGAAGAAATTTTTCAATTTTTGGAAGACGTGATTGACAACCGAGCAGCAGATCAAGCGTTAAAAGAAATGGAACGCACAGGGAAGAAGGTCAAATTATCCAATAAGATTTTGGAAAAACTCGGCAAACTATGTCAAGCTGGCGGGTACGAAACCGTCGCGCAAGGTTTGGAACATGCTATTGACCATCATCTATTAGAACTGCGCCGTCAAAGAACAGAAAAATAAGAAAAAAATTACAAGAAAAAAATTTGACTGAGGATGAAATTCTCAAAGACTTTGAAATATTTCGAGAGAATTTGAGGCAAGGGAATGCCGCGATCTTATAGACATTGAAGACATTCAAACTATTACGACACAAGATTTACTAACCGTCATAGCCACAAATGAATAGTCAAAATGTGTTTCCGCTCAGATTTGATAAACGCCCTGCCTTAAAAAACAAAGGCGCAGTTCCAAGATAGAGGAACTGCGCCCATTTTATATACCCGGCATCACCTTTACATACGGCGGGGCTAACCTCTAAGACGAATTTCACTCGCACACTCATCGCTCAAACCCTGCTGCTCCGGTTGACTTCTGTAACGTCCAAAAGAGGATGCGAGGATGCCGAAATCCTCGGAGAAGGCCACGTATACCCCAGTACGTGGCCTTCTATACGTGTGAGTCAGAGCAAAAATAATATTATTTTTGTTTTTGGGGTTGACAAGTTAGTTTTTTTCCCGAAATTTTGCCAATTAGGTCAGGAGAAATAAGATTTGAACGCCTCCTCGTCTAAGAGAAAGGAAGAAATATGCTACTAAGTATCATTGTATTTGGTGTTATTGCTACAAGCGTAACCTCGCTTGTTTTGGCGATTTTAATCATCTACCAACAATGGCCGTATTTTTCGATGCATAAGACGGCAGGATGGAATGATAATGAAGTCGCTACGAATTACTTCACCGAATTATTGGATACAGCCGAACATAAAATAAGTATCTCGGATCACGGCAACGTGATGGACGGGTCTATATATCAGAATGATGCTGTGATTGAGAAAGTGGAAATGAAGCTAAAGGACTATCCGGACTTTGTGATAGAATGTGGCTTTACTTCCGAAGATCGTAATAAGTTTAGGGAGAAATTTGAAAACCACCCACGAGTAAATATCAAACAAAGAGAGGAACCAGATTTAGACTTTCCTCATTACAAAATTACTGACAACGGCAAAAAAGCCCATTTGTCGTGTCACGATTTGGGATCTAATAATCGAAACGTCCAGTATTATGATTTTTCAGAAGTAAAAATCCGCCGAGGACAGACTGACGTAATAGATAAACACATCGGTGAATATCTTAAAGATATAAAACTTATATTTTCGCCTCTTGGGAGCCAGAATGCCTGATGTGACAGCATGGGATGCAATTCCAATTCATCTAATAATAAGTTTTTTTGGATTCTTCACGCTAACATCATTATTTTCAGCATGGACAGATTCTTTTTATGGCAAAAAAGTTTTCAAAATAGTAGTAGGGATAAACATCGCTATATCTGTTTTTTTTTGGATTGCCATTATGATCCATAGCATTGGGGAGATACAGCAAATGGATTCGTTCTACCACATACACAATATCTCTTTTGTTTTATTTTCCTATGCTTGGAGCTTGGCTTTATGTCCAGTAGTTTTGTTTTGGCTTGAACTTCGCAGAATATAGTAACCGTCATAGCTACATAGGTCGCCTGAAGGTGCGCTGTTTCGGCCTTAATCCTGCCAAAAAATAGGGTGCATGCATAAAAAAATTTGATCACCTACGACATACTCTGTCATATCTCTTGTTTATCTTTGAGACGCATTCCTTGCAATGCGTCTCTTTTTTTAAAATCCATTTAAACAAAGCAGGTGAACCATGACAAGACACTATCTCTCCAAATCGAAAATCATGGCGGGGTGTCAGTGTGAGAAGCGTTTGTGGCTGGAGGTGTATCGGTCCGACCTCATTGAATACGGCTCCGATGTCGAGCAGCGATTTGCGGTGGGCGAGGATGTCAACGATGTAGCTCGCGCTCAATATCCGGACGGGGTACTTGTCTCCTACGATCCTGGACCGGAGGCTGCGGTAGAGGAAACCCGGCGTCTGCTTGCAGAACAGCCCGATACACCGATCTTCGAGGCCACCTTCAAAGCGCAGGGTGTTCTGGTCCGTGTGGATATCCTCAACCCGTGCCGCGAAGGCTATGAACTCATCGAAGTAAAATCCAGCACCTCAGTCAAAGATCATTATTGCGAAGATAGTGCCGTGCAAACCTGGGTCCTGGAATGCGCGGGCATCCCGGTCAAAGCGATCTATCTTTGTCACATCAACAATCAATTCGTCTATCCCGGCAACGGCGATTACCAGGGACTGTTCCACTATGAAAACATCACGGAAGAGGTACGGGAACTGAGCAGAGAAGTTCCGCAATGGGTGCATCGCTACAGAGAAATGCTCAGTGGCAACGAACCCGAAATCGAAATCGGACCCCAATGCACGGATCCCTATCCCTGTCCCTTTATCGAATATTGTCGCGGCGAAGAGACCGAGTATCCGCTACGACACCTGCCTCGTATTTCCCGTCAGCGCATAGACGCCCTGACCGCTGAAGGCATTGAAGACATCCGCGACATACCTGAAGGCCGATTGAGCAGTGCCACACAAGAATGGGTACGACGTATCACGATTGCGGGCGAGTCAGAACTAAAACCGGAGGCTGCTGAGGTCGGCGAATATGGTTATCCGCGCTACTACCTCGACTTTGAGACCATCCAATTCGCGGTACCCATCTGGGAAGGCACACGCCCTTACCAGGCATTGCCATTTCAATGGTCCTGCCACATTGAACTTGCCAGCGGAGAGTTTCAGCACGAAGCATATCTTGACACCAGCGGCAACTCGCCAATGCGTGCCTGTGCGGAATCCCTTATAGAAGTCATAGGCAAGAAAGGCCCAATTTTCGCTTATGGAAGCTATGAAAAAACTGTCTTAAATGCCCTGATAGCCCGCTACCCCGATCTTGCCGAGGAACTGCACAAATTGACGGACCGACTCGTGGACCTTCTCTCCATCGTGCGGAAGACGTATTATCACCCCGACATGCTCGGCTCGTGGTCAATCAAGAACGTATTGCCCACAGTAGCACCACATCTCAACTATGGATCGCTCGGTGATGTGCAGGACGGAAGCGCGGCGGGAACGGCCTATTTACAAATCATCAACCCGGAAACTGATCCCTTCGAACGCCAACGGCTGGTAAGCGAGTTATTAGCTTATTGCGAGCACGACACCCTGGCACTGGTGGAACTCGTGAAATATCTTTCGAAATGATCCGGGTGAATTCTCTTGAAGAAATTGTTTGCTTTGGCTACATTTATTTTACTGTAATTTTAGCTTGTTCATGAGAGTTTTTTGCTTATATTTATTGAGTTTATGCATTATTTTGCTTCAAAATCATCTTGTTTGAGATAGTTTTGCTTTTCATTGTAACCGGAGGAGAGTTATGTCCCAAAGTCAGCCCCGGAATGAACCAGCTACACAACAGGATCTGGAAGCCCTGTTTCTCCGTATTCCCAAACCCGAAGATTTTGAGTTGTCCCCTCAAGAAAAACGGGCACTTGAGGATCTTTTAGCATGGGAAAAAAGGTCTGCAAAAATGCATTGGATTCTGGGACAACCTACGGAAAAATGAGTCATCACTAAATCGCAGCCAAAAATCAAAAAGTCTCGTAAAAAATTACGAGGCTTTTTTGATGTATAAAAATAAGGACCCGCCTGTGAAAGACACCTTTGCAAAAGAACAAAAACTATTAAAATCCTGCCAAGCTCCTTTTTCGTTTTATCAACTTGTAGAAGACCTCTGGCACCCGAAAAGCAATAGCGGATCAGATCCCATGAGTCGTCTATGTACGCTAATGAGAAAGATGAAGGTCAAATCGTTCATTAAGGAAGAATTAGAATTAAACGAGGAATTATTAGAAGAACAGGCTATGGCCACCAAACGATGTAAACAAAAGGTAAGCCTCACTGCGACACGCCTGACATTCTTTCGATCATTGCCTTCTCCTCCTAAATGGAACGATCCAGATAAGTTACCGGACGATCATCTCTTAGGATACGCTGTGATAGCAACACTTGAACTACCTGACGATGAATACAGAACTTACCTATTGGAATCCGTAGTTCGACCTCCCTCCATCTGGATACGTGATGCAGAAGATCGCATTTCCATTGAACCCATCACGAATTACTACGTACATAACAGAAAAACTTTTGAGACAAATATCGGTACAAAAGAAAATTCGAGAACCTTTACTCTGACCGGCAGTTTTTTCGCCCAACAGAACGATATCACCCACGTCTGTGCCCATGCCGCCTTGAGAACGGCAATCAATAGCTCATCTACGCTCAATACTGAAAAACTCACAAACCAAAAGATCAATGAGATTCTGGGAATTGATTTCAGCAGCCCCGAAAAATGCGTAGGTCATATAGATGGTGATCCGCCAGGAACCAAAGAAGGGTTGGAGATTCAAGAGTTAGAGGAAGTCATTCGCCAATTGGGTGGGAGAACAATATCAGCAGATTTTGCAGAAAATACTTCGGTAGAATACGACCAATTTATCTATCCATTTGTCGAGTCTGCCTGTCCTGTAATACTGGGAATAGAAGGTTGGAATTTTAATAGGTCCAGACCTTCAAGAATTAGCCATGCTGTTTCCGTTTTGGGACATACACTCAATTCAGATAGATGGGAACCGGAAGCCCGCTCTGGATATGGCAGATTTCCAGCGGAATCTTATACACCAATCACTGGCTGGGTTGGACACTATATCATCAATGATGATAACTTTGGTATGTATGTGACTTTGCCGTCTGATATGCTGAGAAACTACCTTGTTCCGTCAAAAAATCCCAACTTACACGCTACAAGAGCAGTTGCCATAGTCCCTTCTGATGTGCAGCTCTCTGGCCTGTCCGCAGAACGCATGGCTGTATGGATTGCTCAATCTCTAATTGAAGGTCTAAAAGAATCATCGCCTGTTATTTGGCTTGAAAGATTAGCCCAACAATCTAACAGCATAGTGAGTCGAACGCTACTTCAAACCAAAGCATCCTATAGACAATACATTGATGGTCTCGTTCAAAGGGACCAAGTAACATTAACTCCAGAAATTAGACAGAGATTCGAGAATATGCCAGAACATATCTGGGTATCTGAAATTACCTTACCTCATCTTTACACTGGCAATAAACACAAGCTCGGCGATGTAATCATTGACGCAAATGCTACTGATGAGGAACATAGCGCGGTTGAAAGTTTTGAATTAGCCTGGTTTCCGGGCTTCATATATTTTGGATCAGATCACCAGATTTTTCCCTGGGATGTGCATACTCATGTGCCACTTATAAGAGAAGAGGAGACAATTCCTCTACTCGAATGGTAATATTATCTTTTTGATCTCATTATGATACCCATGCCAAACAAAGGAATCTCCAATTTATGAGGATATGCAGGATACTCTTGAGCGCAAAAAATCTGGTCAGTTGAAATTTTATACGCATGAGACAATGAGGAATTATTAATGGAAACGATCCGATTGTCCAATGAGATTTTGGAAAAACTCGGCAAACTATGTCAAGCTGGCGGGTATGAAACCATCGCGCAAGGTTTGGAACATGCTATTGACCATCATCTATTAGAACTACGCCGTCAAAGAGCAGAAAAAAGAGGCAAAAAAATAAGAAAAAAATTACAAGAAAAAAATTTGACTGAGGATGAAATTCTCAAAGACTTTGAAATATTTCGAGAAAATTTGACGCACCCGATTTGATAAACGCCCTGCCTTAAAAAACAAAGACGCAGTTCCAAGGTAGAGGAACTGCGCCCATTTTATGCCCGGCATCACCTTTACATACGGCGGTGCCAAAGTCGATACCCTCGTGTGTTTACGAGGCTCTTTTCGGATAGACGACACGTAGCTGAGTCATATCGCAGTCATCAAGCATAAGAGTATCGGGATCGTCTTTTATTGCTTTGTCGATCTCCTCATCTGTCACGCGATCCAAATAATCAAAGTCTGTCCGCGACTTCTCGCTTTTAGACTTTCGACCAGAAAAGCTCTCGTTCATTTTTTTGCCCTCCTCGCAATAGTCACCTATCTTTTGCCAGGTTGTTTCGCCAGATGCGCCTGAGTCATATCATGCGCCCGGCGCAAGTCCTTTAAGGTCATATAGGTAGCTTGAAGATGCGCTGTTTCGGTCTTAATCCGCGCCTGTCTCTCAGGAGGCAGAGACGCTATTTTTTTTTGTAGGGAAGTTCCCATCAGATGTTTCCTTTCCATTATCTCAATATAGTTTCAGAGCGATATAGCTTCAAGACAATAATAAAAAGGACATCATTGTCGTATGAGAACGCGAGATAAACTCGATCCAGATAAATTGTAGCGAAATTTGTGCCAAAAATATGGTGAATACGTAAAAAATCTGACCACCTGCGACATACCCTGTCACCCCTTCTGTTTATCTTTTAGGCGCATTCATTGCAATGCATATCTTTTTTCTAAAGCCCACTTAAACAAAGCAGGTGAACCATGACAACACATTACCTCTCCAAATCGAAAATCATGGCGGGTCGCCAGTGTGAGAAACGTCTGTGGCTGGAGGTGTATCGGTCCGACCTCATCGAATATGGCTCCGATGTTGAGCAGCACTTTGCTGTGGGCGATGACGTCAACGATATGGCTCGCGCCCAATATCCGGACGGCGTACTCGTCTCCTACGATCATGGACCGGAGGCTGCGGTAGAGGAAACCCGGCGTCTGATGGCAGAACATCCTGGTAAGCCAATCTTTGAGGCCACCTTCAAAGCGCATGATGTTCTGGTCCGTGTAGATATCCTCAGGCCATGCCGCGAAGGCTATGAACTCATCGAAGTAAAATCCAGCACCTCGGTCAAAGATCATCATCGCGCAGATAGTGCAGTGCAGACCTGGGTGCTAAAATCCGCAGGCATCTCGGTCAAAGCGATCTATCTTTGTCACATCGATAGGCAATTCGTATATCCCGGCAACGGCGATTACCGGGGTCTGTTCCACTATGAAAACATCACGGAACAAGTGCGAGAACTGAGCCGTGCAGTCCCACAATGGGTGCATCGCTACAGAGAAATGCTCAACCGCGACGAACCCGAAATCGAAACCGGATCCCAATGCACGGGTCCCTATCCCTGCCCCTTTATCGAATATTGTCGCGGCGAAAAAACCGGGTATCCACTACGACACCTGCCTCGGATTTCTCATCAACTCATAGACGCCCTGACTGCTGAAGGCATTGAAGACATCCGCGACATACCTGAAGGCCGCTTGAGCAGTGTCACACAAGAATGGGTACGACGTGTCACGATTGCGGGCGAGCCGGAACTAAAGCCGGAGGCTGCGGAGGTCGGCGAATATGGTTATCCGCGCTACTATCTCGACTTTGAGACCATCCAATTCGCGGTTCCTATCTGGAAAGGCACACGCCCTTACCAGGCATTGCCATTTCAATGGTCCTGCCACATTGAACTTGCCAGCGGTGAGCTTCGGCACGAAGAATATCTTGACACCATTGGCAAACCACCGATGCTTACCTGTGCGGAATCGCTGATCGAAATCATAGGAGAGGAAGGGCCGATCTTCACTTATGGGCACTTTGAAAAGGGGGGCTTGAATGCCCTTGCAGCCCGCTACCCCCATCTCGCCGACGATCTGCACAAATTGACGGAACGACTCGTAGATCTCCTTCCCATCATGCGGAGAACTTACTATCACCCCGATATGCTCGGCTCGTGGTCGCTCAAAGACGTGTTGCCCACAATAGCACCGCATCTCGACTATGGATCGCTCGGTGACGTACAGGACGGAAACGCGGCGGGAACTGCCTATTTACAGATCATCAACCCTGAGACTATTGCCGCCGAGCGCGAACGTTTGACGCACGAGTTGCTGGCTTATTGCAAGCGCGACACCCTGGCACTGGTAGAACTCGTGACGTATCTTTCGCAAGGATCCGGATGAATTCTCTTGAAGAATCTGTTTGCATTGGCTACATTTGTTGCAAAGATCATTCCACTATTCTTCTGAAGGAGTATCTCAATGGCCGTTTCGACCCCCATTGATGTGCCAGAATCTTGTCCAACAATAGCCAAGAAACCCGAAAATATACAAAAAGAACTTTGGGAAGCATTTGAGAGTGCTGTTGTAAAAGCGCAAAAGCAGGGCATTCCAGAAGAAGAAATTTTTCAATTTTTGGAAGACGTGATTGACAATCGAGCAGCAGATCAAGCATTAAAAGAAATGGAACGCACAGGGGAAAAACCCATTCCATGGGCAAAAGTCAAAAAGGAAGCGGGACTATAGCTTACACAATCGACTTCACACGCCGTTCACGCAGACAATTTTTAAAATTACCTGCCCAGATCCAACATCGGATTCAACCCCATATTGATGCCCTGGAAACAGAGCCTCGCCCATCTGGATGTATTAAACTCAAAAGATTCTCTGACCGCTATCGAATCCGTGTTGGTGCATACCGCATCATTTACGAAATTCAAGATGAGATTCTTGTTATACTTGTAGTGGAAATAGGCCACCGACGCGATATCTATCGGTAATCCTTCATTCTTTTAGGAGGTGACAACACAACGTCACCTCCTCTTTTCTTTGCCTTGACAGCGGGAACAAACTGTATTAGGATGCGTCCTGATATTCACAGGAGAAACAGAATGTCTGACCATTACGACGTCATAGTAGCGGGCGCGGGCATAGGTGGATTGTGTGCGGCGCTGCGCGCTCGGGAAAAAGGCGCATCCGTAGCCATCATTGAAAAAGCCGAAACAATCGGCGGATCTGCCGCTGCATCGGGCGGCACCATCTGGTGTGCAAAAAACATCGACGAATGGCTCAAAGTGCAGCCCAATGGCGACACAGCACTCGGCACCGCGCTCATCGACCGCTTCTACACAGGCATCGAATGGCTCCGCAAACAGGGCGTATCCCTACAAGCGCGCGAAGACAAACCGTACAAATTTCAACGCACCATCTACCAATTCACACCCGATGCACGCACCGCACTGGAAATCCTCGGCTACCAGTTCCAACACAGGGGCGGCACCCTCCTCACACACACTGACCTGACCGGCCTCATCGGCGGCAACGGCAAACCCATCACTGGCGTCAAAACCACACGATCAGAATTAACAGCCCAATCCGTCATCCTATCAACCGGCGGATATCAGGCCAGCCCCGAATTGCGCGCGCAGTATTTCGGCGCAGAATCCGATCACATGATCGTCCGCGGCGTACCCCAAAACACCGGCGGAGGCTTTCAAAGCGCACTCGCAGCAGGCGCGCAACCCACAGGACCCCTCAACCGCTTCTACGGCCACCTCCTACCCGCACCGCCCGCACAAGTCGGCCTGCACAACTTCCTCAAAGTCAAACCCGACTTCAGCGAATACGCCATCTTAATCAACCTCAAAGGCGAGCGATACGACGACGAATATCTCGGCGACGAAGTCACCTGCCACACCCTCGTCCAGCAACCCCGGGCCACAGCCATACTCATCTTTGACCAGCACATCCGCGACAACCAGAACGCACTCTCGCAATGGCCCACCCCGGACAACGACCGCGTCAAAAACATCCGCGAAGCAGGCGGCGAAGTCCTCGAAACAGCCTCCCTTGAAGAACTCACCCGCGCACTGAACGATCGCTGGCACATCCCCGCGCATGCCTTCGAAAAAACAATGACCGAATACGCCACCGCATGCGCCACCGGCAACGGCCAAACCCTCTCAGTACCAAAAACCGGCGGCCTCATCCCACTCAACACACCGCCTTATTACGCCATCCGCACCCTACCCGGCATCACCTTTACCTACGGCGGCGCCAAAGTCAATGCCCAGGCACAAGTCATAGACAACACCGACCAGCCCATCCCGGGCCTCTACGCAGCCGGCGCCGACTGTGGGGGCATCTACACCCAGGGCTACACAGGCGGATTGTGCATGGGCCTCGCGTATGGCCTCATTGCGGGCGAAAACGCGGCTGAATACACCGCACCGGGATAGTCCACCATACACCAAATGGAGAAATGCATGCAACCCAACATCCTCTTTGCTTTTGCCGACGACTGGGGGCGTTACGCCAGTGCTTATCGGCGCATAGAAGGGCCCCAATCGCTCAACCAACTCATCGACACCCCCAACTTTGACCGCATCGCCCGCGAAGGCGCGTTATTCACCAACGCCTTTGTACCTGCGCCGAGTTGCACCCCTTGCCGAAGTTCTATCCTATCTGGGCAATACTTCTGGCAAACCGGCCTCGGCGCGATCTTATCAGGCGCGATATGGGACGAAAGCATCCCCACCTACCCCCTCGAACTCGAAAAAGCCGGATACCACATCGGCTACACCTACAAAGTCTGGTCCCCCGGCAAAGCCGCCAACGCCCCTTATGGCGCCGAGCGAACCCGCTATGAAACCGCCGGCACCAACTATCGAGGATTCTCGCACTGGGTAACCAGACACGCCGACGAATTAGGCGTTGAAGGTGCCAAACGAGTACTCCTGGACGAAACCCGCGACAACTTCAACGCATTCCTCGACGCCCGTCCAGAGAACACCCCCTTCTGCTACTGGTGGGGGCCCACCAACACCCACCGCTCCTGGGAACGCGGCTCGGGCAAAGCCTTGTGGGGTTTAGAACCCGACGACCTCAAAGGCCGCTTACCCGGCTTCCTGCCCGATGTACACGACATCCGCGAAGACGTAGCCGACTACCTGGGCGAATGTCAGGCCGTTGACGCGGGCCTCGGCGTATTAATCCAGCGCCTCGAAGAAATCGGCGAACTCGACAACACCCTCATCGTCGTCAGCGGCGACCACGGCATACCGGGCTTTCCCCGCGGCAAATGCAACCTCTACGACATCGGCTGCGAAGTCACCCTCGCCGCGCGCTGGCCCAACAACATCCCCGCGGGACGCACCGTTGAAGACTTTGTCAACCTCATGGACCTCGCCCCCACATTCCTCGAAGCCGCAGGCGCAGACATCCCCGATACCATGACCGGCAAAAGCCTGCTCCCCGTACTCAAAAGCGACCAGAGCGGCCTAGTTGATCCCGACCGCACCTTTGTCATCACCGGCAGAGAACGGCACGTTGGCACCGCAAGAGAAGGCCAACTGCCCTATCCGCAACGCGCCATCCGCACCGGCGACTTTCTCTACATCCACAACTTTGCACCCGACCGCTGGCCCATGGGCGATCCTCAAGGACTCGACGACCTCCATGCAGAAGCCCCCTCTGCTGAAGAACTGACAAAAAACACCCGCGTCGCTTATCCCGACATGGATGCCAGCCCCACAAAAACCTATATGATCCACCACCGCGCAGAACAAGACGTACAGGAACTATTCGAAATCGGCTTTGGCAAACGTCCCCAGGAGGAACTCTACGACCTGCGCGTGGACCCGCACTACATGAACAACATCGCCGACGACCCCGAATACGAACCCATCCGCAAAGAACTCTCTACCGCACTCATGCAGACCCTCCGCGAACAAAGCGACCCGCGCCTCGTCGAATCGCCCTGCCGATTCGAACATGCGCCTTATGCTGGACCTGTTGACGAAAACTGGTAAAAAAAACGGCTCCTCAATAAAGGAGCCGTTTTTTAATATACCTCATCACGATGTAATCTCTTTCATGAGATCATCGGGCGTTGTTGGCAGAGCCTTTCCTTCTCGAAACTCTCGATTCGCCTCTTTAATATCCCGGGCGAGTTCATCCCGTGAATTTTCCTGAGTTTTAGTTTCACTCTTCTGGATCAATTGGTCTTCCTTGTGCCAAATATGATTTTAAATGGTTCATGATGAGCCGTTTAACTCGTTTTGCAAGTTGAAAGGTCGTTGCTGCGTGTTGGTGATTAAGATCGAAATCTCCAGGATATCGAAATTCGACACCATAAGGCGTTAGTGCATCTGCGGGTTCTAATTTTACCGACAAAGACCGATCTATTTTGAGTACCAGATTTCTCAATTTTGAGATATCGTGTGTTTTGGGAAATTCTACTTGATGACGCACCAATAAGGCTTTGATGAATTTCTCTGCTGACTGTTGTGCGTGAAATGCTATAGTCTCAAAACTTTTTAGATCACTCTTCAGAAGTATTTCCGTTGCTCTCAGATCATTTTCCGCCTTATCCAGCCACTGCTGCACAAAATCCCATCGAACTTGCTCAGGAGATCTCATAAAGCACCTGACCGTACTTGTGAGCAGGGAACGCCATGCCACCAATAACTTCTTTGGTTTCTTCAAATTCTCGGCTTCCCATAACCCATAAGTCCAATTCGCAGGGCAAAGAACCCAATGCTCGGCGAAAACGGCGCATTTCATCTCGTTTTGCTACCGGATCTTTTTCAATCACCAGAATGTCATAATCACTATCGACATTGGCCGTTCCCCGAGCGCGAGAACCGTACAAAATAACCTTGCGGATTCGATGTTCCTCATCTATCGAGAGCAACCTATTTTTTAATTCATTTGTGATGCTCAAATCTCGATCCGTAAGAGCCATCTCGCATTATCCTTTTAATGAGGTGCGTACTTTGTAAAGTACGCACCCTATAGACAACTTAATGAAACACCACCATCTTCGTCTCCGTCATCTCCTCCACGGCGTACTTCGGACCCTCCTTGCCCATCCCACTATCCTTCAACCCGCCGTAGGGCATCAAATCCGCGCGCCACTGCGTACCCCAATTGACGTGGATATTGCCCGAATGGACCTCCCGCGCAAACCGCATCGCCCAGTGGATATTTTCTGTAAACAACGCCGCACTCAAACCGTAATTCGTATCATTGGCCATCGCAATCGCAGCGTCGATATCGTCAAATCGCGTAATACCCACCGCAGGCCCGAACAACTCATCGCACGAAATTTTCATACTCGGATCCACATCGGCGAGAATCGTCGGTTGATAAATCGCACCATCGCGGTCGCCGCCCGTCACCAGACGCGCGCCAGCCCCCACCGCATCCTGAATCCACGCCTGCACGCGCACGGCATCGCGCTCCCTCACCATCGGCCCCATCGTCACGCCATCATCTATGGGATTGCCCGTCGCCAGCGCCTCGACCTTTGGCGTCAACGCATCGATAAAATCGCCGTAAACCGCATCATTGACAATCACCCGCTGCGCTGAAATACACACCTGTCCGGCATTGGCAAAACCCGTCGTCGCCGTCGCAGCAGCCACCTGATCCAGATCCGCATCGGGCATCACAATCAAAGGCGCATTAGAACCCAACTCCATCGTCACCTTCTTCAACCCCGCCATATTGCAAATCTCTTCACCCACATCGCGGCTACCCGTAAAACTGATCTTGCGCACGCGGCTATCCGAACACAGCGCATGGCCCAATTCATTCCCCGGACCCGTAATACACTGCACAGCCTCGGCAGGCACACCGGCCTCCACCAAAATCTCCACCAACTTCAGCGCCGAAAGCGGCGTATCCGTCGCCGGCTTCACAATCACCGCATTGCCCGCAGCGAGTGCAGGACCCACCTTGTGACACACCAGATTCAGGGGAAAATTAAACGGCGTAATCGCCAGCACCACCCCACACGGCACGCGCAGCGTAAAACCAAACTGATCGCGCACCCCCGAACCGCCATCCAGCGGAATGGTCTCGCCGTACAACCGCTTGGCCTCCTCTGCGGACAGCGTCATCGTCTCAATCGCCCGTCCGGCCTCGCCGATGCCCTCGGCCAGAACCTTGCCCTCTTCCAGCGTAATCGTACGCCCCAAATCCTCGACCCGTTCATGCATCAAATTCACAGCCCGATGCAAAATCTCATACCGCTCATAAGCCGTCAAAGCCGCCATTGCCTCGGCACCGCGCACGGCCGTCGCAATCGCCACCTCCGCATCTGCGGCATCGCCTTTTGGCACCGTATCCACCACCGAATTGTCAAATGGATTGATCACATCGATCTTCTCGGCCTTATCCACCCATTGACCACCAATATGCATCTTCACGACAAACCTCCTTCAATTAAAAATTACCAATCTCGAACTTCAATTTCATCTCAGCCCACTCATCATGCACAGCGACACCCTGCAAGTCAACAAAATTCATCCCTCGCTTCACCGCAACCACGCATCCAAATGCTCCGCCACAAAATTGTCGTCATTCAAATGCGGATAAGCAGCATACACGCGGTCGATCTCCTCCGCTTGTCCCGGCGACAAACCCTCTTCCGGATTCAGACACCAGACACCCTCGAGAAGCCCCTGCCTTCGCAACACCTCGTGAACGCCGGCAATACACCCGTGAAAATCATTGGACACATCAAAAAACGCCGCATTGCAATCCGTCACCTCAATCGCCCGGATCAGCATCTCCCCTGGCACAGCATCCAATTGCGCGATTTTGTGACACTTCCCCAATATTTCCACCGCCTTCTTTGTCCACACCGCCCAGTGTCCCAAAAGCCCCCCCACAATACGCACATTCACACGCGCGCCATCGCACCAAAACCGATGCGACGTCAGCAAATCCATCACAATATTATCATCATTACCCGTATAAAGCGCAATATCCTTCACCCGTCCCGCCGCCACAACCCCGCGAATCACATCCAGCGTCTGGTACCGATTAAAAGGCGCAATTTTAATACCCACCACAGCCTCAATCTCTGCAAAACGCCGCCAAAAATCAAACGGCAAGACACGCCCTCCCACAGCCGGTTGCAGATAAAACCCCATCACCGGAATCACATCGGCCACCGCGCGGCAATGTGCAACCATCGCATCGACACCCACATTGGCAAAAGCACGCAAACTCACCAACCCGACCTCATAGCCGCAATCGCGCGCAACCTCTGCCTCTGCCACCGCCTGTCGCGTATTCCCCACAATGCCCGCCACGCGGATAAAATCAGCCGGCGCATCGGCATCCATCACATCTGCTGCCAGTTCCAAAACGGGCCGGTACAAATCCCATTTGGGATCGCGGATTTCAAATTGCGTGGTATGCACCCCCACGGCCAATCCCCCTGCACCAGCGGCAATATAATAGCGCGACAACGCCTGCTGACGCCGGGCATCCAACTTCCGCTCCGCGGTCAGAGCCAGCGGATGTGCGGGAATCACCTGCCCTTTTTTTAATGCAACCTCAACATCCTTTGATAGCATCTGTCATTCTCCACGAACAGCCGCGATGATGGGCGAGGCATGCCTCGCCCCTACACGCACGCCGGGCGAAAAATTTTTCGCCCCTACGGTTATCTGCGTAAAACGCTCAAATTATTCGCGTTTTTTCTGCGTCATCTGCGGATCTCACTTCCCAACCCCTGCCTCTCCAACTCCGATCGATAATCTTCTGGCGTATCCAGATCCCGCAAAATACCCTCGTCATCTACCGGCACCTCCAGCGTATCGTGCGGGTGCCCGCGCATGACCGGCTTGAGACCCTCATCCCCGGAAAGCTCCCGAATCTCGTCCCGGTAACGCGACAAATTGATCAGCACCGGATGCCCGCGCTTGCCACCCGAAATGGGAATCACAATACCCCGGTCGCCTTCGCGGTATGTCCGCACCACAGCCTGAACCACGCGCAACTCAATCTGAGGCTGATCCCCGAGTGCGATCAGCACCGCATCTGCATCCTCAGGCAAATGGTGGAGACCGCAAAGAACGCTGGAAAACATCCCCTCGCGGTACGCGTCATTCACGCAACACTGCACGGGCCGACCGCGCAAACTCTCGCGCACAGCATCTGCATCGTGCCCCAAAACCACCACAACGCCAGCGAGATCAGCACCGTGTAGCGTATCGACCACCGTTTGAAGAATCGTTCGATCGCCAAAAGGCAACAACTGCTTGGTTGACCCCATGCGCCGCGCCATACCCGCGGCCAGTACAAGACCGTAAATTTGCTCGCTCATAATACCCCGGTATTATAAAGATAAGACTCACGATTGACAAGTGCGTATTTTAACAGCTCATACATCATTCCATAAACTTATAATAAAACAACATTTTATTAAAATAACTTGACTTTTTCTATTCAGGCATTAAATTTCGGGGTTATAAACAAACGGAGCGCGGGCATCTCAAAACGCGAGGTTACGCCATTGATCTGCGAACAATGTGGCAAAGTTCCAGCAACAAAAGCACAAACGCATATCGAAAACGGCATAAAGCGCGTCCTTTATCACTGTGATACCTGCGCGGGCCTTACCGCACCCAAATTAGACCGACCATGCGCGCAGTGCAAACAGCGGGAAGGCGAGATTAAACTCACCCGTATTCGCCCACACGGCCGGGTAGTTACATATATTTGTCAGGTCTGTGCTAAATAAAGAAGTTAGAAGTTAGAAGTTAGAAGTTAGAAAGCCCCACCCAACCGCCCAAAGGCGGCACCTCATTCCACTTCACACTTCACACTTCACACTTCACACTTCACACTTCACACTTCACACTTCACACTTCACACTTCACACTTCACACTTCACACTTCACACTTCACACTTCACACTTCACACTTCACACTTCACACTTCACACTTCACACTTCACACTTCACACTTCACACTTCGCTTATGAACCCCAAAAACTTCATCAATCCCCCTGCGACTGACCGTTTCGTTCCATTTTGGATATGGAACGGCATCATAGAAGAAAACGAACTCGTCCGTCAAATCCGCGAAATGAGCGAAAAGAGGCTCGGGGGATTCTGCCTATCAACAGGACCCGGGCTAAAAACGCCCTATTTGTCGCACATCTGGTTCGAGCGCGTAAAATTGGCACTCGAAACAGCAGAAGAAAATGGCCTCCATGTCTGGATCCACGACGAATACCGCTATCCAGGTGGTATTGGATCAACCCAAATCACCCTAAACCATCCCCAATTCGTCGCACAACAACTCACCTTTCGCGAAACCGTTGTACAGGGCGGACAACAAGTTGACCTTATGCTGCCCTGGGCACCCGTGTTACAAGCATTCGCTGTGCCCTTGCGAAGAGACCGCTGTCTGTGGGAAGACAAACAAGATATCAGTGCTTATCTGGGGGTCAATCACCAACACCACGCATTGCGCAACAACAGCGCTGGGTCCGACCACCATCCCTATAATTATGTATCTTTTAATCCCACCCGCCGACTGTACTGGAAAGCACCTGCCGGACGTTGGCGCGTGCTCGTTTTTTTGCAAGAACCCTCGGCAACCAGCGATTGTCCTGGCTCACACCTCGATCGGTTCAATCCAGAGTCTGTTCGCACCCTGCACCAGACCATTCAACAACCCTACATCGAACAATTTTCCGCCTTTCAGGGCAAAACCTTAAAGGGCATCTTAACTTCGGAAACGCATTTTACCAAAGATCGCTTGCCCTGGTCACCCGTACTGCCCGACTACTTCCAAACGCGCAATGGCTACAATATACTCCCTTGCTTGCCTGCCCTCATAACCTACTTTGGACCCAACACGAGCCGCATCCGCTACGATTATTTTCAAACCCTGAGCGAACTGCAACAGCGGCACGACAGCGCGCGCAGTGCCGACTGGTGCAAAGAGCACGACCTCAATTATGCGAGCGACATAACCCCGCTTCGCAATGCCCATCGCACTTCCATACCCATACCTGGTACAGGCGGTAGTGTTAAACGCACCAGAGAACACGTCGTATCATATCGCCACAGCCCTGAATTTGCAACGTCGCTCGCCGCACAGACAAGCACTTCCCGCGTGCTCAATACTTGTTTTCAAAACACGGGCTGGGCAACCACGCTGCAAGATATGAAAGCACAGCTCGATACCCTCGGCACCCACGGAACCAACTTCTTTGCGCCCCACGCCCTCTACTACACACTCGACGGATTGCGCAAACACGCCACATCTCTATTTCATCAAAATCCCTACTGGAAACACTTCCACCTGCTGTCTGACTACGCGGGGCGACTTGCCCATCTCTTGTGCCAGGGTCAACAAGTCGCCGATATTGCACTCCTCGATCCCGTCACCAGCCTGTGGGCACACCTCGCACACCCGTTTCACAACTGGTCTTATGTCGGCTATGATCCCGATGAAGAAACACTGACCAATAACCTCGTTGCCGACTGGGCTTGTATTGCCCGCGCTCTGTATCAGATGCAGCGGCCATTTCAAAGTCTTGACCCGGCCCTCCTCGCCCAGGCGGAAATCACCAACCGCCAATTGCAGATCGGCAAAACGCGCTACACGGTCCTGATCATTCCTCCCATCACCAATCTGGAACGCGCAGCTTTTGATAAGCTACGCGCATTTATCAATGCAGGCGGTCTCGTCATCGCCCTGGGATTATTGCCCATTGAGGATATTCAAGAAGGCACATCAATCGTCGAGGGATTTTCGCGGTTGACCGACATGGAACCGGGGAGAATGATTCGCGATTACAACGGCCACGAATCGGGCGTCCACCTGCTGAGTCGAGACAACTTCATGTTTATCCGCACGGGAGGTACTGTAGAAAAAAATCAGGCGACATTCATGCTGGAACGCCTGCTCGACGAAATTCTACCCCGGCGAGTACGCATCATGTCAGACGGAAAAAACGCCGATGCAATACAATATCACCACCGCACAGATGAAAAGCATCACATATTCTTTTTTGCCAATCGGAGAAATTCGCCTGTTACAACGCAAATTTATATCCCCCCCTCCAGGGGACAGATAGAAAAATGGGATTTAGAAACGGGCAAACGCACACCCCTTGTGGCCCAATCCACAGGAGAAATGAGCCGCATCAACCTCTCCTTTGATCGGCTGCAATCACACATGATCGTAACAGGCCCTGAAAAAACAAAAAAAGAAGAACCTCTGGTAGAAACGCTCAAACTCAATTTAACAGGTCACTGGAAAGTTGATCCAGAAGAAGATAACGCACTGCGCCTGGACAAATTCAAAACGAAATTCGACCCGTCTAACACAGGCAAACGCCAGGGCTGGCATCAGCCGACTTATAGCGATAGCAGATGGTCCGAAACGCGCCTACAACCTTTTGACGACCCAGAAGAAAAAACGATTTGTTGGTACCGAAAAACCTTTATCGCAGACATTGTCCCCAGTAAACTCTCTCTGGTCATGGATCGAAGTGCGATTCAGGGAGAGCATCAGATCTACATCAACGGTTCCAAATTGCCGAGCAATGCTTTTCGTCCCACCTTCCGATTCGATCACGCCAACGCGACGTGTTCCGTGGGACAACGCATAAACAAGGGCAAAAATGTGATCGCCATCCGTGTGGAAGTCAACAGCCCGGGTGATGGCCTCGTCGATGCCCTGTATCTCTTTGGACGTTTTCAGGTCAAATCCTGGCGCAACGTATATCCCAAACTATCACCCCTTCAAGATAGCGGTCCAATTTTTGACCTCAAAGCGCAGGGACTGCCCTTCTATGCTGGCACCGTGTCATACACCCGGGACATCGATTTCAAAACCCTGCCCCAAACCCCGCGTTTCAAAATAGACCTCGAACGCACCGTGAAAAACCTCGACGACATCGTCGAAATAACAATCAACGGCCAGTCTTTGGGCGTACGCGCCTGGGCACCCTATTGCTGGACTGGAAAAACAGCCCATCTCAAACAAGGCAAAAATCGCGTTGTCTTCCGCATCACCAACACCCTCGAAAAATTACTTACAGGCATGACATATCAGCCGAAAACGCGCAAAATGGTTCCGGTAGAGATATAAAATCACCTGTAGGGGCGGGTTTTAAACCCGCCCCTACAGCAAATATTTCCGTACCAGATACTGATAAATTTGCACAAAATCGCCTCGTCCATTATCCGCATTGTAAAAGTGGCATATAGGATTGGGATTCACTTCCAGAACAAAAAAATCATTGGCATTGACGATCAAATCAATCGCGTAAAAACCCAAATCCAGCACCCGATTTAACGCCTGTGTCAACGCGCGAAAACCCTCCAATAAGTCCTCATCCACGACCACAACCGCCCTGCCCCCCGCCCGATGCAGGGGATTGATATCCTCTCCCTCAATATCTGAATCATTTTGCTTTTGATATGCGAGCAACAACTCATCCTCGCTGCCCACAATGCGATACTCAGGTCCCTCGACATACGCCTGGATCAACAACACATTGTCAAACAGGCTGCTTTCCACACACAAGTCTTGCAAGCGCGAATGCAAATCCTCTGCATTCGTCTCCAAATACACGCCCCGTGCCATAGATCCGCGATTGCGTTTCAGCACAACTGGAAAAGACATATGTTGCACCACATCGCGTACAATATCTGCCACAGAAGCATGCGTCTTATACCGATCAAACCGCCGGTCAGATAGAGGATTAAACACCGTCATCGTTTTAGGCACTGTGATATTCGCCCGGCCAAACACCTCGTATTGATACCCCTTATCTTCTGCCAACTTTCCAGAAACATAATCGTTAAACGGATGTTTATTGCGCAAAAAATACAGCGGCTTTCCCTCCCTCTCCACCCGAATCACATTGCCATCTGCCGACACCGCCTCATACCCCACGCCCAACTGCCGACACGCGATTTCAAGACACCGCAAACTCTCTAAAATCACATCCTCGCCAAAACTATCCGCCTCCCCGGGCAAATCCAACACCTCGCGTGCCAACGCCACCAGATGCAGCGACCCGAGTACGCACGTAGGTTGTTGGGACACCTCAGTCAAAAAATCCAATCCCCCAGTCTCACACCGCACGCACAGCCCCTCTGGAACCAGCGATCTCAAGCTCGCCACAGAAATGGCTTTGGGATGCGCCGACTGCGTCAAAACAACTTCGGCAGCTATGGGCGAAAGTGCCTGCAAAATACCCCGTGCATCGTGCCCCTTATTAACACCCACCACAAATCGCCACTTATCCGATAGAACTTGCAAATCGCGCACCAAAGCGCGAACCGCATCCGGATTGTGGGCACCATCTAAAATCAACGTTTTCCGAACCACCTCAAAACGCCCGGGCAGAGCCAGATTCAAAACCACATCTCGCACCCGCTCATCTGGCAACACCATCCCGCGCCCATCTACAATATGACGCGCCACAGCAACCGACAGCGCGGCATTCTCCCGAAAAGTAACCGGTCGATCCGCCATATCGTCCATTTCCTCATCGACCACATGCAACGCCGCACCCCGAAACGCGCACTCCCTTTCCAACAACTTCAAAACCTCGGCTGCCTGCCCTGACCCCGTAAACAGCGGCCTTCCCGAACGCGCAATATGTACCTTATCCGCCGCAATCTCACACAGCGTATTGCCCAACACATCCACATGATCCAGATGAATAGCCGTCAACACAGCAACTTTTGAATCCCACGCATTGGTCGCGTCAAATTGTCCACCCAGCCCCACTTCAAAAACAGCCCAATCCACATTTGCCCGCGCAAAGTGATGGGCTGCCAAAACCGTGAGCGCCTCAAACTTGCTAAACGCACCCCAGCCTTCGCGCTCAAAATCGCGGCTTTTCTCGTAAAAATGTGCGACGCCTTCGGCCCACACATCGCGCGCGAGCACCTCGCCATCAACGCATATCCGCTCGCGCACCGTGTGCAAATGCGGCGACGTATAAAGCCCCACGCGAAAACCCGCTGCCCGCAACAACTCAGATAGCAAATAACTCACCGTCCCCTTGCCATTTGTCCCCCCCACAATAACAGAGTCAAACCGCGCCTGGGGGTTATCCATGCGATGCAACAGAGCGCGCACACGCGGCAAATAATTTTCCAGCGCACCTTCTATCGGCTCACCCGTTTCCCAATCGGGCAACGTATTGAGAAACCGATTGCTCCGAAAATAGTTCATCTTTACCTTTCAAAATAACGTATTATTGTACTCAGAAACCGTCCATTCCCACCAGGAGGAACCGATGGAACGCATTGTCGATCCAAAATACCGCTTTGCCTTCTCCTCCAAAACCGGCCGGCCATACTACCGCAAGTGCTATTGGGAAAATCTCTACGTCTTCACCTACGGCACAGATCGCGCACTCGTTGCAACGCGCGTGGTTCCCTTCACCTCACTGCACGAAGCACTCTACACCGCCTTCAAAGGACAGCGGGGCAACACCCTCACACAGCATCTGTTGCCCGAAGTCATGCAACAACCCTATCTCAATGTATTCAACAACAAATCTCAAGTTCAAATCTTTGCAGACAACATCTCTGCCCTCGTACCCGAACAGAACGAAGAACTCCCCGAAGAAATCACAAAAAAAATAGAAGCGCGAATAGAAGAAACCGCTTCTCGAATCATGATCGGACAGGGCATAGAAGGCGGGCTTGGTAGCTTTGCCTCGGACGAAACCACGCCCTTTCTCGCCCGCGACGAACCCGAGGACCCGAGCCGAACCATCGTGCGCGAAGACGACGAAGACGTCGCACTGATCCAGATGAGCGTGCAAATCGACGCCGCCATCAAATCACAGATGCGCGAATCGACTGCACTCACCAGAGGCTCATTCGACATCGCCGCGCGGCTATACACAAACCCCCGGTACCTCGGCTTTGTGCGTCGTCTCATCAACGCCAAAGGCAGTTATACCTCGCCCGTTGTCCGGGACTTTCTAAAATTTTATGCGCGATGCTTCAACACCAAAATTTCCGAACACCTCCGCCAGAGCAAAGACGACCCCGACATCTTGCGCCAGCGCATTGAAAGCCTATTGGGCCGCGAAAAAGGCGGACGCTATCACTACCTCAACTATCACGACCTCACCATATTGGGACGCATTGTCAAAGGCGAACTCGCCCCAGACCCAGACGACCCCGACAAGACCACACACTGCTTCAAACTATCCAGCACCATTGATCCCCAAACCCTTCACCTATCCGAAATTCACGACCCGGTACAGCGTTTTGCAATCCGCAAATTTGTCGAACACACCTTCAACGCCCGTCACAACATCAAAAATATTCAATACATCGACGAAATCTCTCGACGAAAAATACCCTTCGTCGAGCACCTTCCCGACCCCATCGAGCGCGCTATGCGCTCGGGCATCGAAACACTCGAAGCCTATCTCGACCACCTTGAACCCAAAATGCTTCACATCGCCATTGGTGCCCTTCTCCTCGCACTACTCGGCGTCGTTGCCCTCGTCCTGGGCGCATTTATCGGCCTGACACAGTAAAAGTAAGAAGTTAGAAGTAAGAAGTTAGAAGGCCACCCAACACCACCCCAGAGCGGATGCTTCTATCCACTTCACACTTCACACTTCACACTTCACACTTCACACTTCACACTTCACACTTCCTACTTCACACTTCACACTTCACACTTCCTACTTCACACTTCACACTTCACACTTCACACTTCACACTTCCTACTTCACACTTCCTACTTCACACTTCCTACTTCACACTTGCAACTGTCGGACTGAGCCCCTGTTTCAAAAAGCGGACAAAAACATCCACATCGCGCGTCATCCCCGGAAAATGTGTAACCTCTTTTCCCCCGGGTGTCATAATCGCGTACAAAGGCAGAGCAACCGTACCAAAATGAGCCTCCTGCAAATCGCGATTGCGCTTGTATTTTTCTCCCCGCCCATCTGTGTACAACTGAACCCGTACAAACTGTTTTAGCAATGTGTGCACCTCCTTTTCGGGAAAAATATTTGCCTCCATCCAGCGGCAATTCGTACACGCATAGCCCGTAAAATCGATAAATACCGGTTTGCCCGTCGCCTTTGCTTCTGCCACCCCCCCTTCATAATCATCGCGCCAGGTCAGTTCGGGTTCGCCGCTCCTTATCTTGGCAATTTCCCCATAACTTCCATAAGGCGGGAAAAATGCATCCCATTCGCCCAGGGGTGCGCCAAAAAGACCCGTCATCAAATACAGCCCAAAAGCCAAACATCCACTACTCGCCAGCAAACGCAGCGGACCAATTGTATCGAGCACAGAATCGTGCGGCAAGCGGATCTTGCCCAACAAATAGAAACCACACAGCAAAAAAATCGCGATCCACCCCGCAATAAAGACCTCGCGCGAAATAATACCCCACTGCCACACCAGATCGACATTGCTCAAAAATTTCAACGCAGCGGCCAATTCCAAAAACCCCATCACCACCTTCACGGAATTTAACCAGCCACCGCTTTGGGGCAGAGAAGAAAGCGCCTGCGGAAAAAGTGCCAAAAAGAAAAATGGAGAGGCAAAAGCAGCCGAAAATACCAGCATGCCCAAAATGGGCCACGCCCACGTTCCCTGAGCCGTCAGCACCAGCAGCGTCCCCACAAAAGGCGCAGTACACGTAAACGACGTAAGAGAAAACGTGAACCCCATAATTAGAATCGCGCCATAACTTCCCCCCTGAACCTGGTTCAACTTATTGAGCAAACCGTAAGGCAATCGAATCTCAAACAGCCCGAACAACGCCAGCGCAAAAGCCACAAAAATCGCAGTAATCAACAAATTGACCCAGGGATTGGCCGCAAACAGAGCCGCACCAGAAGCGCCCAGGGTCGCCGCCAACACCATACCCAACCCGGTAAACGTAAAAATAATACCCCCGCAATAAGCCAGCGACTTGGTAACAGACTCTCTCCGACTCTGCGTTTCCTGCTTGGTAAAAAACGACACCGTAATGGGAATCATCGGAAACACACACGGCGTGAGCAAAGCCAGAAAACCCATCCACAAAGACAGGTACAAAAACGCGCTCAAACCCTCTGTAATCGCACGCTCAACATCGGCCACGCTACCCGTACCATCCAGAGGTACAGCGGGCGCTTCAACAGCAGAAAACACAAACTCAGCCCGCGCAGGTCCCGCCTCCACCACCACGGGGATCTCAAATGCGTACGTATTCGGCGGCAAACACTGCGTCGCATTGCAAAGCATATAGATCACTTCACCCGACAGCACCCGCTCGCCCGGCATCCCCTCACCCACCTCGGCCCGCACCCCAAACCGCACTTTGGGATGGTAATATTCCACATTCATCTCAAAATTTGGATCGTATTCCACAATAGGCCTGGGCTGAATCACCGCCCCCACCTGCCGAAACCCCTCGCCCGACAGCGCAATCTCCGTGGGATAGGGACCACCCGGCGGTGTGGTCGCCGAATAAATATGCCAATCATCGGAAAGATCGACATCAATCCAAACCGCAACAGCCTCCCCAACCCGCGCCGCCTTTGGCTCCACCATCACCCCAAACGAAGCCTCATTCTGAGCCATTGCAGCACTGCTCTGAAGCACCATCAAAACGCATACCGCGGCAAAAATCCGCATATCGATCTCCTTTTTCACTCACATTTCACATTCATATCGGGCGAAAAATTTTTCGCCCCTACATATCTGCGTCCATCTGCGTCCATCTGCGGATCACACTTCTCACCGCCTCTTAATAACCAGAAGCGTCACATCATCTGTCTGTGCCGCCGACGCGCGAAATTCAACCAGATCATCGATCACCGTATCGATCAAAACATCGGCACTCGCGCCCGCGTGTTCTTTGAGCAAAACTTCCAGGCGCGCTTCCTCGTAAAACTCCCCCTCTTCATTTTGCATATCGGTCACGCCATCGCTATAGAGCACCAGCATATCGCCAAAATCCAAAAACGCACGCGCCTCTCTCGGCTCGGTATCGACCTCGGGTGGCAACGTCATACCCAAAGGCACAGACATCAATTCTATCATCTGCAAATCACCACCCACAGACACCCGATAGGGATAGGGATGTCCGGAATTGGCCAAAACAATCTCCCCGGTCTCTAAATCCAGCGTCCCCAAACAGCACGTCACAAAACTCGCCGCATCAAATTGCTCTTGCAAAACGAGATTTAAATTCCGCAACACATCTATCGGCGTCTGTGCCGCGCGAACCTCATAGTGCAACATCCCGCTCAATTGCATAGCCCGCACAGCACCCTGCATCGCCTTGCCCGACACATCTGCGGCTCCAAACCCCAGTATTTTCCGATCGTCATCCAACCAGAAATACGTAAAATAATCACCACCGACGTGGTTGGCTGGCAAACATCTCCCCACCACTTCAAAACCCTTTTCGCGCACGGGGGCTCGGGGCAACAGACCCATCTGCATATCGTGGGCTTCCTGAAGTTCCGTCTCCAATTCGTCAATCAACTGCGTCTGCGCCGCACGCCAGCGTCTGTGCTTTTGAAACGCATATCCCGTCGTAACCAGCACAATGAGCAGCGAAACACCACTCAACCCCACAAACCATGGTCGTTGCCACACAGGCGCCAACACCTCAAACACCTGCACAGCAGACGTCTTATCCACATTAAAAGCCAGATCCATAGCACGCACTTCAAATTTGTGAACACCCGCGTCCAGATCCTTCAGCAAAACCCGGTTATTGCGCGAAAAACCCGACCACGCCCCCTCACCGAGCCGCCATGAATACTGCAATGACCCATCTGGCGTCTGCTTCCACACATCCTGCCCCGAAAATTCAAACAATGCATTTTGATACGGCGCAATTTGAACTGGCGGAGCCAAAAGAAGTGTCTCGGGCGCATCGCCATCGGGATTATAACAACCCAACCCACCAGACGTCGCAAACCAGAGATTGCCTTCGGCATCTTGTGCCACATCCCAAACCTGTGTACTCGGCAACCCCTCTTGAACCGTATAGCGCACCCATGCAAACCCATCGGTATGAATCGCGCCATCAATCGGCGAAGCCAACCACACCTTGCCATCATTCGCCGGAAATATCCGCCTCACCCCATTAAACTGCGCCTGATCTGCGCCCGGCACGCGTCGCCACCTCTGCCCATTGAAATGCGCCACACCCTCGAACAGCGAACTAATCCATATCTGTCCACCAATATCTTCGGCAACCGCATTAATCGGCCCACCGGGTATCCCATCAGCAGCGGTGTATTTCCGCTGCTCTCCATCCGCCACATGCACTACGCCATCCACCTGCCCCAGCCACAAACTGCCATCGCTCGCCTCGCAAATCGAAATACCGAGTCTTCCGGGATTATTCTCTATCTCCGCCAGCCCCTGCGAGGCAAATAGAGCCGTCCATACCTGTCCATCGAATCGCTGAACCCCCGAGCGCGTAATTGCCCACACACCCCCATCTTGTGCGGGACACACGGCTCGAATCCCGAATCCTCTCCCACTATCTGATCTTATCGCCTCCCATACCTCGCCATCATAACGCAACAATTGAAACGGCGTTACAGCCCAGAGGCTTCCTTTCCCATCGACAAACAAATCAATCAACCGCCCGCGCACATCGCCCTCTAACTCGCGAGCCACCTGCCAGAAACCCCGTTCAAAATTGTAAATCGCATCATTGCCAACCCAGAGCTGACCCCTTTCATCGAGCGCAAAAAACGAAGCACCGCGATCATTCATCCCCGGCCAACTCCTGTGGTGCAACCACCCCGAAAGCCCCAACCGCGCAACCCCACCGCGCGTCCCCACCCAAATTGCCCCATCCGCAGCAATACAGATATCTACCACATAGCTATTGGGCAATCCCTCGCGCTCTGCAAAAATTCGCCATGTACTACCCGCATCTCGAAAAGCCGCGCCAGCCGGCGTACCAATCCACACCGTTCCATCCTGTGCAAAGCGAATCACCTGCACCCGATTGGAAGGCAACCCATCCTCAGTTGTAAATGTTTCCCATTGTCCCGAATGATATCGCTTAAGCCCGCCCTCATCGGTACCAAACCAGATCGCGCCATCGTCACTTTGCGCCATCGCCAACACCGATACATCGTTCAAACTGTCCATATCTGCTATGGTCGTCCATTCGCCCGTATCCACATCCAATAATCCCATGCCCCGAGCAATTCCGCCAGGTCTCCCACCCCTGCCTCGACCACCTGGTTCACCTCGACCTCTACCACCTTCAGCACCGTCTGCCCCTCTAAAACCACCGCGTCTGCCTCTGCCACCGGGTTCATCTGGTCCACCCCGTCCCATTCCAGGACCGAACAAAACACCACCACCTCGCCCCCCATAAGCGACCCAAACTTTCCCATTTTTGTCCCCCATCAAACTCTGAACACCTTGAAGTGGCTGACCATCTAACATCACCAGATAAAGTTGTGCGCCATCGAAGCGCAACAAATAACCTTCATCGGTCACCATACAGGCGCGACCACCACTATCCAGCCCCAGAATCTGGCGCAAGCCCCCTCGTCCCCTGAACTCTTCTGGCGTATCAAAACCTTTCCACTCCTCACCAGAAAAATAAGCCAGCCCCTGTCCTGCACGACGATCAAAACCCCGTCCCACGGCAGCCCACAATGCCCCATCAAGCCCGGCAACCAGATCCTGAATAGCGTTTCCCGGCAGCCCATCTTCAACCCCGTACTTCTTCCATGAACGCCCATCATAGCGCGACACCCCACCCAGCGTGGCAAACCACATCGCCCCATCAGGCGTCTGCACCACAGCCGTCACCACATTGTGCGCCAGCCCATCTTCTTGCCGAAAAGACGTCCACACATGCCTGGCCTCGCCCGCAAAAACCTCGGCATCGAGGCAAAGAATGAACATCCACATAAAAAACAAAAATCTTTGACCGACCATTTACTCTACTCCTTCATAGTCACATCGCGTCGTCTGTATATAATACCAATCATTGCACCCCCCACAAAGAATAAACGCCTGTGCCCGCCTTTCGTCTCACTTGATATCGCGCATGCAATATCATATTTTATGCGGGCTGGATCGCGGCCCCGTATTACAACCTACGGGACATGCTTTAAGCCTGCCGCGATGACGAGTGCCTTTCGCATCTCACCTTCTTTCACTCCACCGTGAACTTTGACCGCAACCAGCCGCACACCGTTCCACACTTCCTCCTTCACACTTCTCACTTCACACTTCTCACTTCACACTTCAAAAGGAGCTTCTCTTGCCTACAGACCGTCCCAACATCCTCTTTATCATGTCCGACGACCACGCATCGCATGCCATGAGTTGCTACAACAGCCGCATCAACCAGACCCCCAACCTCGACCGCATTGCAAATGAGGGCATGCGCTTTGACAACTGCTTTTGCACCAACTCAATCTGCGCCCCCAGCCGAGCGGTAATCCTCACCGGCACATACAACCACATCAACGGCGTAACCACGCTGGCGACCCATCTCGACGGCCGGCAACTCACATTTCCCAAATTATTCCAACAGGCGGGATACCAGACCGCCATGATCGGCAAATGGCATCTCGGACACGGCGGCATCCACGACCCCACCGGCTTTGACTACTGGAATGTCCTGCCCGGGCAGGGCTTATATCACAACCCCGAAATGATAGAAATGGGCGAAGAAAAAGTCTATCAAGGCTATGTCACCGACATCATCACAGACTTATGCCTCGACTGGCTCAAAGCGCGGGACACAAATCACCCCTTCATGCTCATGTACCACCACAAAGCGCCCCACCGCGCCTGGGAACCCGACGAAAAACACGCCCACATGTATGAAAACGAAGACATACCCGAACCCGAAACCTTCTGGGACGACTACAGCAACCGCGCCAGTGCTGCCGAAGCCGCCAAAATGCGCGTTGACCGCGACATGAACAAAAATGACCTCAAAGGATTACCCCCTGAAGGTCTCTCACCTGAAGAAGATAAAAAATGGAAATACCAGCGCTACATAAAAGACTACCTGCGCTGTGTGGCCTCCATCGACGACAATATCGGGCGCATGCTCGACTATCTCGACGAAGAAGGCCTCACCGACAACACCATAGTCATTTACACATCTGATCAGGGCTTTTTTCTGGGCGACCACGGCTGGTATGACAAGCGCTTCATGTACGAAGAATCCCTGCGCATGCCCTTCATCATTCGCTATCCCAAAGAAATCAAACCCGGCAGTATCAATACCGACATGATCCTCAACACCGACTTTGCCCCCACCTTTCTCGACTACGCGGGCATAGACATTCCCGAAACCTTTCAGGGATCGAGCATTCGTCCCTTGCTCAACGGCGAAACACCAGAAGGATGGCAAACATCGATGTATTATCGCTACTGGATGCACCTTGCACACCACCATGTTTACGCCCATTACGGCGTGCGAACCCACCAGTACAAACTCATCTATTACTACGCCGACGGCCTCAATCAAAAAGGATCAATCGAAGACACCAAAGAACCCGAATGGGAACTCTTCGACCTCGAAAAAGACCCTTATGAACTCAACAGCGTGTACGATGATCCCGAATACGTCGATATCGTGCGCGAACTCAAAGACGAACTCTACCGCCTTCAGGAAAAAGTAAAAGACGAACGGTATGAGAAGTGAGAAGTGAGAAGGAAGAAGTGAGAAACCCCGCCCCACCGCCCAAAGGCTGGTGCCTCATCCCACTTCCCACTTCCCACTTCACACTTCCTACTTCACACTTCCTACTTCACACTTCTACTTCGGCACCTTGAGCACAGCGTAAAAATTGGCATAGTGCCGGCGGGTCTCTCTGCGAATGATTATGCCGACTTCGTCACCGGGTTTCAACTCCGCCAATACATCTTCGTAATCTTCCATCGAACGCATGGGCCTGCGATTCATCTCGCGAATCACATCTCCCCGTCGCAAACCCGCCGCATCAGCCGCGCTTTCTCCTCTCACATCGGTAATGAGCATGCCCCATTGTGCATCATAACCAAACTGACGGGCAATAGCGGGCGTCATCTCCTGAACATTCAGCCCCAGGGCGCGTTGTCGCTCCACCTCTTGCAGACCGCGAAAGGGATCAAACGCATCCACCGTTACGCGCAGCTTTTTATTCACCCCATTTCGGATCACCTCAATGATCACCTGTGCGCCCGGAGGGGTTCGCGCAATACGCGTGAGAAACTCATCTGCATTGGAAATCTCCCGGTCATTTAACCCCACAATCACATCGCCGGGTTGCAAACTCGTCTGCTCGGCAAATTCCCCCACCTCCTGAATCAACGCACCCCGATTCACAGATAATCCCAGTGCTTCGGAAAGCCCCGGCGTCAGGTTTTGAACCACCACATCCAGATACCCGCGTTTTACCTCTCCATCTTCGATAATCTGCTGCATAATATTGCGCGCCATATTAATTGGCACAGCCAGCCCAATGCCCTGACTGCCCCCACTGCGCGACAAAATCGCCGTATTCAGACCCACCAGATCCCCGCGCAAATTCACCATTGCCCCACCGCTATTGCCCGGGTTAATCGCCGCATCTGTTTGAATAAAATCTTCGTAATCCACAATATCTAAATTGCCCCGCCCCGTCGCGCTCACAATACCGTACGTCACCGTATGCCGCAAACCGTACGGATTGCCAATCGCCAGCACCCAGGCACCGACCTTCAACTTATCCGAATCGCCCATCTTTAGCGCGGGCAAATCGCGCCCATCAATTTTCAACACCGCGACATCGCTCTGCGGATCTGTTCCCACCAGCGTTGCGTCAAATGTCCTGCCATCGCCGAGTTCTACTTCAATAGCATCGGCCTCTGCAATAACGTGATTATTGGTCAAAATATAGCCATCTCCAGAAACAATAACCCCCGACCCCAAACCCTGCTGCCGCCATTCTCTGCGATACGTCATTCGGCCACCAAAAAAACGATCAAAAAACGGATCGCCCGTCGAACTTCTCACCCCCACGACCATATCCTTTTTATTTACAATAGTCACCACACCCGGATTGACCGCAGAAGCCACCGCTGCAAAAGCCGCGCTGAACTTTTCCATTTGCGCGATCGTCGCCTGAGATTCGGGATCAATCTTTGCTTCAACCTGCAAAACCATAAATCCCGCAATCAGTATCCACATCCACCTTTGCATACGCCATTTCTCCGTTGTAGTGCTTGAACTTTCATTATATCTCGCAAAGCGCTAAAAGTTCCTGAAATTGTCCAATCCCGTCAATGACAAAAAAAAAGCCGAGATTCTCTGTGGATCTCGGCTTTTTTTATATCGGACAACTTATTTACACACCCTCTTCGCATTGATATAACAGTTCAAATTTTAAAAAACAAAGGCATTTTGTTGGTGCTCACCCTCCCGCCAATAGCGCGGTGCCCGCTTGAATGTGGCTTCAGGAGCAAAACGCGGATATTGCGCCTTCGAGCCTGCAAGCAACTCCTCAATGGTTAGAATCTGCATGCGAGAGAACTGATCGCGAAAATAATCAGGTGTGTACAAGCCCGCGGATACGGCCTCCTGATACATCGGGCGTGTGGGTAACCTCAGCGTGATGAACAGACCAATCTCCGCTTTCTCTCGTTCCATTACGCCCTTCAAGTCGCGCATTTGCGACACACTGACCTTACCGCTCTTGACCTGCACGACAATGCGCTTAGACTTGCCGCTGTCATCGTCAAAAAAGTTGATATAACCATCCACGCCCGCGTCTGCGCCTTTTCTTTTATTTTGCGCTGGCCGTGCATCTACCAGGCCCAATGCCCACCACTCGAACTGGTAACGATCATGTAGTGCCAATGCCTCCGCACTCTCCAGGTCCTGAGGCACACCAACCACCTCGTATTCCGAAAGCTGTTCACCAAAGGTGTCGTGAAGGCGACTCTTCATCAACGAGATAGCGAGATGTGTAAGATCAATGCCAATCCAGCGGCGATTCAATCGTTCCGCAACGGCAACCGCTGTCCCACAACCGCAGAAAGGATCCAGCACGACATCGCCCTCATTGCTACTTGCCGATATGATGCGCTCAAGCAATGCTTCGGGTTTCTGCGTTGGATAGCCGAGGCGTTCCTTTGCTTGCGAGTTTATAGGATCAATGTCATCCCAAAGGGCTTGAACGGGCCTGCCTTCCATCTCATCCAAATACCTCTTGCGCCTTATGCCGCCCCTACTGGTAAAGTGCAATCTCCCTTCGGCGTCTAATCTTCGCATTGTCTCCGGGGGAACACGCCACAGAGATCTTGCCCCCTTATATTCATATTCATAACCACCGCCGGACAAGCCTTTTGCAGTTAGGTTATCATCTGTCCAAACCCGTCCATCAGGGTCTTTAAATCGAAATCGCGCTTTGTATGCTTCATCATAAGGTTGATATTGGGAATTCCATGTCCATTGGTCGCTCTTGGAATAAAAAAGTATGATGTCTGTGTTTCTTCCATAGCGTGTGGAATCACTGTGAGCGGTAGTGCGCCGCCAAGTAATTTCGTTCCGAAAGTTGTATGCTCCGAAAACAGCGTCCATTAACAGTTTGAGATAGTGGCTTGCCGTAGGATCGCAATGGAGATAAATACTGCCTGTCGGCTTCAAGACCCGGTGGAGTTCAACCATGCGCTGCGCCATCATGGTCAGATACGCCATCATATCGTTCTGCCCCAAGAACTCGCGCATCGCCTGAAGCATCCTGCTTAACCTATCCGGGCCGCTCTCCACCACATCCCGATAGGCGTATTCGGATTCAATACTCCAGTGCCAAGTATCGTCAAAAGCCGTGATCTGAGCCGCGGAATCCTCGCCGCTCTTCTCCCGGAACAGCACATTGTAGGTGGCATTAGAATTAAACGGCGGATCCAGATAGATCAGGTCAACGCTCTCATCTGCCAAATGCTCCCTCATAATATCGAGGTTATCCCCGAAATATAGCCTGTTCTTCCAATCATAGTTTGTCATATATCTCTCGTTTGTTTTTAGGAAATTGTTAGAACAAAAAAGCTGCGCTATAAACGCAGCTATTATGATATTTCAAAAGACATTTACAGGCAACTACTTAAGCAGCTGACTTATCCGACGGACGCACCTTTTTCAGTGCAGACATCCAGGTCAACTCATAGACCACCAGCGCACCGCGCCACACCTCGACATTTTCAAGCCCGCTGTACACCAATCGCGCAGCCTGTTCAATCGTCGCTTCTGCGGCCTTGACCTCGGGCTGATCGGCCACAGTCTTCATGGGAATGGGACCATAAGCGGCGCGAACGCGATTAATCACCTCGCAGACTTCCCTGCGAAACTGAGGAACGAAACGGGACCGAGAGGTAGCCCGTCGTACCCCGTTTGATCGTGAACCGATAGCCGACATAGAAAAAATGCGTCTCATGGGAACATCTCCTGTTTAAGTTAGGTGAATATACCGACATAAACCGTCATATATAATCACAAAAACTTTCCTAAACTCAATTTTTACATAATATTATATACTATTTTCCAATCGCCATAAATATAGTGAACATTTGTATATGCGTCAAGGGTAAATGTCATTTTTATCCTAAAAAAAACTTTCCCTCAATGCGCTGCGATATTATCTTTTTTGCCAAAACAAGCTATCGAGTAAGAAGTAAGACATAAACAGAATAGGAACCATCGTGATCTTTATATCCACCATCGTCGGTCCGCTCGAAGTCAATTGTTACATCCTCGCCTGCGAAAAAACGCGCGAAGGCGTTGTAATAGACCCCGGCGACGATACCGACACCATACTTCAACTCATCGAAGACCACGACATCAAGATCGTCGAAATAATTGCCACACACGGACATTTTGACCACATTGGACGCGTCGCATCGCTCAAAGAAAAAACAGGTGCGCCATTCGCCATCCACAAAGCCGACGTATTCATGGTCGAGGCGCTTACAGACATTGCCGCACCTCTGGGCCTTCAAACCGATCCACCGCCCAAAATCGACCGCTTTATCGATGAAGGCGACACCATAGTCTTTGGCCGCAAAACCCTGAACATTCTCCATGTACCGGGTCACGCACCCGGCAACATCGCGCTCACATGGCCGGGCCACGCCATTATTGGCGACACTGTATTCGCCGGCTCTATTGGCCGAACCGACCTCAAAGGCGCAGACCTGCAAACGCTAATGGACTCCATCCACACCAAAATCCTCACCCTCCCCGACGACACAGTACTTCACCCCGGACATGGGCCAGACACAACCATAGATCGCGAAAAACGCATCAACCCATTTCTCTTATAGGACCAATTCCCACATGAACATCTCCATCACCATCGGCAACATCCTCGAAAGCACAACAGACGCCATCGTACTCAACCTCTTTGAAGGCGTCACAGAACCAGGCGGCGCAACAGGTGCCGCCAATCGCGCGCTGGACGGACTTATTGCCGACCTCATTGCAGGCGGCGACTTCAGCGGCAAACGCAACCAAACCGCCGTACTCTATCCCCGCCAAGGCATAGCCGCGCCGCGCCTCATTCTCGTTGGCCTGGGCAAACGAGAAGCCTTCACGCCCAATCAAGTGCGCCTCGCATCTGCATCTGCGACCAGAGAAGCCATCAAACTCGGCGCAAAAACCCTCGCCTCCATTATCCACGGCGGCGGCATAGGCGGTCTCGATGTTTCAGACGCCGCACAGGCCACCGTTGAAGGCGCAATACTCGGCAACTACAAATTCACCAATTACAAAACAAATAATGACGATCCCAAACGTCTCGACACATTTACCCTCGTCGAATTTGACACATCCAAACAAACCGATGTGGAAAAAGGCGCGAACACCGGACAAATCATCGCCGAAAGCGTGTGTTTCGCCCGAGACCTGAGCAACACCCCCGGCAACGACTTGCCACCGGCGACCCTGGCCGAACGCGCTTCAGAAATGGCCCGTGAAACGGGACTCTCCTGTGAAATATTTGACGAACAGCGCATCTCAAATGAAGGCATGGGCGCCCTCAGCGCCGTGGGACAGGGGAGTGCCCGACCGCCTCGTTTTGTCATCATGGAACACCCGGGTGCCGATCCCAATGCCGCGCCAATCATCTTCATAGGCAAAGGCATAACCTTTGACACGGGCGGCATATCCCTCAAAAGTGGCGACGGCATGTGGGACATGAAATTCGACATGAGTGGATCCGCAGCCGTCATTGGCGCAATGCGAGCCGTGGCAAAACTCGACCTGCCCCACCGCGTCATCGGCCTGGTTGCCGCCGCAGAAAACATGCCCGATGGCCGCGCGTATCGGCCCGGCGACATCTTGCATCCCCTCGGCACCAAAACCGTTGAAATCCACAGCACAGATGCCGAAGGCCGCCTCGCCCTCATCGACGCCATCGCATACAGCGCGCGCTACGAACCAAAAGCAGTCATCGACCTGGCCACGCTAACCGGTGCATGCGTCACTGCACTCGGGCACGAAGTTAGTGGCTTGATGGGCAACGACAATGACCTCATCGCTCAAATCCACGAAGCGGGCAATCGCACCAGTGAAATTGCCTGGCATCTTCCCATTCTGGATGACCACAGAAACCGCATCAAAAGCAATGTGGCCGACCTCAAAAACTCAGGTGGTCGGCCCGCGGGCGCACTCACCGCCGCCGCGTTCCTCGAAGCCTATGTCCAGAACTTTCCCTGGGCACACCTCGACATCGCCGGCACGGCATCGACAAGTTCCGCCAAACCCGACACCCCCATCGGAGCCACGGGCGTTGGCGTGCGCTTATTGATCGATTTCCTGCTTCATCAATCGGCTACATAAAAAAAACCGGGACATAAATCCCGGCCTGGATATAAACTTCTGATTCGTCCGCTATCTCTCACCCAAAGAGAACATCAGCCCTGCCTGAATGCCAAAATTATTTGTTGACCCGGACGCAAAAGCGCGAAACCAGCGACCCTGTACAAATGCGCCTATGCCCTCGGAAACATCAAACCGCATACCACCTGCTACGGCAATCAACGCCTCGGTTGACGTTTCCCTTACAAAGTCTTCGGTCTCTGTATCTACGAGATAAAGCACCGTTCCGTCAAACAGTACATCGACAATCACAGGAAAACCCCGTGCGTGTAACACCCCGCCAGCAACCCCAAAAAACACCGTACCATAGCGGTCGGACAAAGGGGCTTTATAAACCAGACTGACACCCGCTGGAATTTCTGAAATACCGTCCTTCCGATAAAACTCAACAAAAGGCGCCAAATACGTCGGATACAAATCACCAATGGGAACCTCTATGGACAGGTGCCCGCCCCCGCGCGTGGGATCGAGAAGAGCACCCCCGCCTATCTTGACATCCACCTGTGCATCTGCCCGACCCAAAAACGCGACCATTGTAAAAAAAAACACCGCAACCATTGACTTCATACACACCCCCTCAGAATAGTAAGGAACACACATGCCAACCGACCTCATTCTAATCTGCCATGGACAGGCCAGAGAACGCGACGACGAAAACCACTACGGCTGGTGGGCCGACCTGCCCCTCTCGCATCGGGGCAAACAACAAGCCCTGCTCGTTGGCGAACGCCTCAGAACCGACTTTGACATTCGCGGCCTCTACACCAGCCCTCAAAAATGCGCCCATCAAACAGCCGAATGGATAGGCGATATACTCCGTATCGCACCCGAAGTAGAAAACGACCTGCGCGAACTCGAAAGCGGCGACCTCGCCACACTCACCCGCGAAGAAGTACGAAAATATTATCCCGGCTTTTTGGGAGGACAATCCCTCGAAGAGGCGCGCGTTCCAGGCAGCGAAACCTATGCCGACCTGCACACCCGCGTTGCCAACATCGTAAGCCAACTCATCAACAAAGCACCCGACCAACAAATAGCGTGCATCACACACGTCCGCCCCATTGTCGCCTGCCTGCAAGCGATCATGGGATACACGCCCGAAGACGAGCACAAACCCCAATTCGCGTGCCACTCAGCCTCCATTCATCATCTACAACTCGACCCCGGAGGCGAACCCACCTTCATGGCACTCAACGATATTTCTCATCTCGCAGACCTCCCCAAATAATTCACATGTCATCCACCAGAGGACCGCGCGTCTCCATCGCCATAGAAATCCGCTCGCTGCGCGTGCCATCGCCATTGCAGTGGTAGAACCGCACCGCACCGTGAAACTTATCCGCGTGATGAACAAAATCGAGCTCTGCATCTGCGACTTGCCCTGGCACAAAGGGCTTGCGAAAATAAATCACAATCTCGTGAAACCGCAAGCACCCGACATCGCCTCCTATCTTGTGATATTGAAGCGACAGAAGATCGAGCACCCGGTCCATGTATTTAACCGTATTGATATGCCCATATTGATCCGATTGATCCATGTGAAAAACAACCGGCTGCGTGTCATAGGTCAGCATATCACCACTGGCGCGATAGGATTCGATATCCCGGCTGAGCAAATCACCTTCGCCTAATTCGTGCTCCTTTAAAAATTTAAGTCCCACTGGCACATCGGAAGGCATGCGTTCATCAGGCGGTGCAAGCGGCCGCGTGAGCGCCAGCCAGAACTCCGACCGACCAACCAGATCATCCGCCTTAAAAAGTTCGCATGTCAGAACGAGATGCCCGCGTTTGAGACTGCCGTCATCATTGCGCGTTGTAACCAGACGGATCTGGGATTCCTGTCGCAGTGTTGTCTGCAGAGAACAGGAATGCCCAAAAGTTTCAAATTTCAAAATATGATTGATCGGCGCAACACCATCGCCGCTATTGACATTGGATCTCCAGTAGGGTCGCAGCATGTGAAGACCCGACCGCAACGTGAGACTCAAACTGGATGCGACCAACTCGGCATTCATATTGAGCATGCGCCAATCAACGTCATATTCAGTTGTACCCGTCAGAACATCCATCTCACCCCTCACCCCGGATACGTAAGCCCCAGCATCTCTCGGGCATCATTTGGCGTGGCAATCTCGCCCTGAAGTTTCTCCACAATACTCGCCGCGAGATCGACCATCTGTGCATTGCTCTTGAGCAAAACACCTCTCCGAAGATAAATATTATCTTCAAAACCCACCCGTATATGCCCCCCCATGAGAAAAGCCATAGTAATCATCGGCAACTGCCCTTTGCCCACACCCAGCGCGGACCAGATCACATCGGGCGGCAAAAGATTTTTCATAAAAACCAGATTTTCGGGCGTAGCTTCAATACCCCATCCGGGACCCATACACAACTGGATAAACGGGGGATCTTCGAACAACCCCTCCTCAATCATATACCGCGCCTGGCGGATATGACCCGCATCAAAAACCTCGATCTCGGGCTTAACGCGATGCTCGCGCATGCGCTTTGCCGCGGCAATACCCCAATCGGGTGGATTCATAAACACCCGAGTGCCAAAATTCAACGAACCGATATCCAGAGAGCAAATTTCGGGCTTCAGCGTAACCGGCTCAAGCCGCTCCTCAATAATATTTTCACCTTTAATATTTCCCCCACTCGTCGTCAGATTAATGGCAATATCACAGGCTTGCCGAATCCGATCCACCACCTCCTTGAAAAGCTCGATCCGCGAACACACAATACCCGTCTCGGGATCGCGCACATGGATATGCGTAATCGCTGCACCCGCCTTATGGCACTCGATTGCCGCGTCTGCAATCTCCTTTGGCGTATAAGGCACAGCCGGATTCATATCCTTCGTAGGACCCGAACCCACAACCGCCACTGAAATAATTGTCTTATCCATTTTTGTTCCTCTTATCCTCTAAAATTGAAACGGCACCAACCAATCCTCTTCAATCCCCAGATCAAAACCCGGACCACTCGGTGTGAACTCCAGATAGCTATCGCGCGGCACGCGCGCGCCGGGACCCGCTACTTCTTCAAGCGGTACCCCCGGATCAGAACCGATAAAATACTCACACCAGGGGGTATTGGGCATTGCCCAGCTCAAATGCTGACCGTACGCATCGCGTCCCCCGCCGTGCAGACAAACCTCCAGACCCGCCGCCGCAGCCATATTACAAATTTTGACACACGCAGTCAAACCGCCCACCCACTGAATATCGGGCTGGAGGATATCGAGACACCGATTTTCGATCATCAACTGGTAGGGATACGGCGTGTAAAAATGCTCCCCACTGGCAAGCGTCAACCACGGCAGGCGTTTCTTGAGTTCAATATGCCCCCCAACATCCTCGGGAATCAGACACTCTTCCATCCAGCGCAAATTATAAGGACGCAGGCGATTGGCCAGACGCGCGGTATATTCCACATCAAACGCCATATAACAATCGAGCATGAGATCGCACGCATCGCCAATCAACTCGCGGACCTCGGCGATTCGCCTCTCGTTCTCCCCCAATCCCCACAACCCATCAACCGGCCCGTATTGACAGGGCAACTTAAACGCCCGAAACCCCAACTCTTTGTACCAATCCACATCATCACCCGTCGCGTACACAAACAAACGATCGCGCGCCGGACCGCCCAGAAGCTCATAAACGGGCTTACCCTGCAATTTCCCCGCCAGATCCCACAGTGCCAGATCCACAGCACTAATCGCCAACGAGGCAATCCCCACAGTCCCAAAAGATTTGGACACGCGAAACATCATATCCCACAGCTTTTCAATAGCCAGACAACTTTCGCCTTCCAGTATATGCGCGAAAGCATCTTCCACCACCATAGCAACCGGGCGTCCCGCCGACGTGCCGAGGCCCCATGTCCCGTCTTCAGCGGTCACCTTAACCGAGAACCTGGGCCATTGTCTGGCACCGTAAAGCTGACGCCGCGCCTTAAACCGCGGGAACTTAGACATTGGATTGGCCACCTCTATATGCGCGGGCCACGCCTTTCGATACCCCTTTGTCCTCGGCGCTGCACCTGTTGAAGCAGATAGTGTCGTGCCAGAACCCGTTGAGGTCTGGCTTGCATTTGGGCGCTCAACGCGAACGACTTCGACGGATTTGATTTTCATGTATTTTCCTTTTTATTGTATTGAAATGATCCTCAGAAACAGAAAGTGTATCAACAACGCGATATTGTCAACCGCATTTCGGTTGTTGAGGATATTGATTTTAGGGATGTGCATAATTCTTATGTGGTGGTACAACGACGTATAAAGTTTTTTTAATATTTTCTTTTTGTGCCTTCGGCGACCTACTTTTTTTCAGCAGCAAAAAAAAGTAGGCAAAAAATGCCGCTCTCAAACGCCGAGGGGCTGGCACAGCGCAAATCGTTTTTGTGATAGTACACTATGCTGTGGCCTTCACAGTTGGGTGCCATAAAAATGTCCGCTGCGAAACGGACTCACGCGCTGTGCACTGCGTTATCTGAGTGCTCAATTGCCTCGTATTTCAAAACATATATCTGTACTAAAGAGGAATGACTACAGATTCCTGGCACTGGAAATATCCTTTGCCAATTCTTCTGGGGTCAGATTGATAGGAGATACTTGGTAGGATTTTAAGGCATCTAAAAATACAACGCGATTCATACCCGCAAATCGAGCCGCCTGCCCCGATGACAAACGTCCGAGTTCAAACAGTTTGACGGCTATGAGCATACGGCCTTGTTCGGCGAATTGTTCAGGCGTTTTACTGAGGATTTGCAGAATATCATCTGGACATTCAAATGTAATTTTTAACATGTGCGCCCCGTTCTATCCATATTTGAATTACACTTACAACCAAAAAATGTAGCAATGATGAGAGATTGTCAATCGCATTTCAAAACATCTCTCACGTTGCGTGCCAAACCCCTTGTCAGAATCAGGATGGGCAGGATGTAAGGATTTACAGGATACCCGCCCAAGCCACCCATCCCAAATACATCTCATACACGCTCGCTCAGGGTGACTTGCAATATACTAAAAAAATCTTGAATACCGACTTACCTCTATAGTTGTCATCGGGTGATCGCTTTCTCCACACATCACTCAGAGACATTGAATACCCTCATCACTTCCCGAATATGTGGGGCCTGATCTCTATCCGAGACACAAGGGCGATCAAGCAATGTCGCTTGCACGAGTTGTTCAATTTCCTCTGTGCGCCGGTAGTCCAGCGCAATAACCTTACCGAAGCAGCACTTCCCGCTCAGCCGTGCGGGCAACACGGCGTCATAAGGGAGCGGTGGTCCTATTTTATTTATTAACAACTCCATAGTCTGCGAGAGACGCTTTGCGATCTTCGGCTGACAGATAAAATCCGGGAAGCCAGTATCAGCCAGTGAGAAGTCCACTACGAGCACACGAAGATAATCCAGGTCCGGTTTCCCACACTGACGTTTCTCCAGCTTGTCGAGCAGTTTTCGTCCCCATTCGCTCTCTGCCGTATCTTCTGGTTCGCCGATTCTAAAAAATAACTTGCTATCACTTGACTGGGAAGGTAGCCCAAAACGGATGTCGCGTTCTTCTGCATTATCGTAAACTTCCTGAAGCGTTGCAGATAGCCAGACTCTCTGGGTCGGACCTGCAAATTGCCGTTGATGACTCGCGTGTGCATTCTGTAACCATTTTATCGCTTCTGATTGCAGACCTGCGAGCCAAGGACGAACGGTATTCTCGTAACCGACTTCGTATGCATAGAACCAATCCATATCTTTTGATGTTCTAAGTCGGAGGTCGATTTTGAATCCCTTGTCTATATCCAGATACTTAAAAATCGAGGAGATAAGCCGCTTCACGAGTTGGAATCCAAAGAAATCAATGGGGCTATACAACTCAATGCATGCACTCAACTCACTGGCAGTCAGGTCTATGTCATAGCGTTTCGACTGAGACCGCGCTGAGACCGCCCTCGCCTGCGCTTCTGGGACATTCTGGAGATGCACGATAAGGAAAAACTCTCTAACCTGAAAAATTCATAAAAAAGGTAGTTTCCTTATTCAAGTCATTGTATTATTATAGGTTATCACCATAACCATTAAACAATAGACTTGGAGGAAACTACCATGGGGTCACAAGATAAACATCGCAAGGTTCCTTTGGCAAGCATTTTCGGCAAACGGCTTGACCTCGCCTTTGATGGGGGCATTCTCACCAGCGATAGCGGCGCGTTATTGCTTCGAGAAGTAGAGGCAAAATCTGGCATTTTAACACGCATGAGTGCTGCGATCACGGATCGTCGGCATAAGAGTTATGTGAGGCACTCCGTCGCAGAGTTGGTCAAGCAACGGGTGTTCCAGATAGCCTGTGGGTATGAAGATGGCAATGATTGTGATGCCTTACGCAGCGATCCGGGTATCAAGGCCGCCTGTGGTGTCTTGCCGCTTTCAGGTAAAGACTTGGGCAGTCAACCCACGATGAGCCGGTTTGAGAACCAGATCAGGCGAAGCGACTTGTATCGGATTGCCCGTGCCTTCCTCGATTGTTTTATCGCTTCGTATAAAAAGCCGCCCGAGGCGATCATCTTAGATATTGATGATACACAGGATACGGTTTATGGGACCCAGCAGTTGTCCCTATTCAATGGCTATTACAATGCCTACACCTATCAGCCCTTGCATATTTATGAGGGACAAACCGGTAAGTTGATCACTACGATATTGCGTCCCGGTATCCGTCCGACCGGCCAACAGATAGTCGCCATTATCAAGCGTTTGGTGGCCTATCTGCGTCAGGCTTGGCCTGATGTGGCGATCATCTTGCGGGGTGATGCCCACTTTTCTTGTCCGCAAGTCCATCACCTTTGTGAGACTGATGACCTGTATTTTATCTTAGGACAGACCAGCAATGCCAAGCTTTGTGAGGCGGCACAACCCCTTATCGCGCAGGCCAAAAGGCTTTATGCACATACAAAGGAGGCCGTGCGTCTTTTTACCTCGTTTTCCTATCAGGCAAAGAGTTGGAACAAGGCACAACGCATCGTATGCAAGGTCGAAATCAGTGACCGAGGCCAAAACACACGCTTTGTCGTGACCAACCTGAAAAGTTCAATGGCGTCCTTTATCTATCAAAGCGTCTATTGTGCGCGCGGACAGATGGAAAACTTCATTAAAAATCACAAAACCTTTCTCCACTCTGACCGCACATCCTGTCACAGCTTTACTGCCAATCAGTTCCGCCTCTTTCTCCATTCTGCCGCCTATGTCTTGATACAGACATTGGCGCAAATAGGATTCAATGGCACAAGGTGGATAAACGCGCAGGTCAATACCATTCAAAATCGCTTCCTCAAAGTCGCAGGACGCGTCTGTGAGTTGAAAACAAGGATCACCTTCCATCTGCCTGTGTCCTATCCTTTGCAACATCTGTATCATAAAATCCTACACAATCTGAAAAGGGCAGGACCTTAACCCAAAACGCAGGAGGGCAGAGATGGCAAGCAGAAGGCAGACAACATCACTGGCGCACACCGCCTTGTGCTGGGCAAAGACTCGGCAGGCAAGGGCAAGGGGGAACCTCTGCCCTTTTTGACTACCACAGGCACGCTCTACCAATGACATTGACCTGTCAGAACCCGGTAAAAACACAATCGGGAGCAACAAAAACAGAAAAACACGGACAGAGGGCTTACAACATCGAAATGATGACATAAATAGACTATTCAAAAACTTTCATGAATTAGTCGGGCTAAGTGCCTGTTCGAACTGGATTGGATCGGTTTGCTGCACGACCCGTTTACCTATAGTGTCTGAAGATGGCAGGTGTTTGTTCAGTAATATGAGCAATTTTTCAAGGTGCTCGTAGTGCGTATTGCCAAGTACACGGACGATCTCAAGTTCGCTTCGGCCTGAACACGGTATATTGATCACTCTGCCGATTTCAGGAAAACGCTGTATCGCATCATGAACGTCTTGAGTGATTGGATAGCTTAACATTTCTTGACCTCTACGGATATAAACCAATACTGCAAACAGTTTTAGACGTCACCGGGCGGCACAACTCATTATCCTTCCTTGCCGAAACTTCTGCCAAAAATCAGAAAATCGCCAAATCCAATCGTGCCATCGCCGTCCAGATCGTATTTCGCATCATACTGCTCATCGCCGCGACTTAAACCAAACTGGCTTGCAAAGAGCAAAAAGTCACTCAAATCAACCTGCCCATCGCCATTAAAGTCTGGCGTAAGAGCCGCAAGCTGTAATGTCACGCTGATATTATTGAGCGTCACCTCCTCACGTTGTCCCCCGCGACCAAGTTCGGCACGCACCAGCCGAAGCATTGTACCCGAAAACGCGCTTGTTGTGCGAAAACGAATACTCCCCACCAGGCCGCTATCGACGGCAGCTTTCCCTCCAAAAGATACCAGACTAATCTCAATAGCAGTTGGATTCTTGTCAGGCAATGAAAGCACCTGAGCATTTGGCAGAACACCGCCCGAATCAAATCCCTCGTAAAGCACTTGCGTCTCATCGTATTCAAAGAGAATGGAAAAGCCCTCCACATCCTGAATATTATTCCCAAAGACCTGAAGAGAAACAACCGATCCTGGCGAAACATCAAGAGATGTGACCGCTTGATCACCTGCTGTGCTATCCCCATCCAGAGAAAGTGAAAAGGTGGCTTGTGACGATCCTCCCAGCGCCAGTGCAGATATATCCCACAAGCGAATTGTGGCGTCCTCACTCCCACTGGCCAGAATGCGACCATCCTGTGAAAACGCAACTGACCGGACGTCTCTCGTATGCCCCGCAAGAGTGGCGATATGTCCTTTTGTTGTCACATCCCAAAGTCTGGTTCTATCCCCATCTCCAGTAGCGAGCGTTGTACCATCGGGTGAAATTGCAACAGAATGGACTTCACCCGTCTGCTTAAGAGGGGTGTTCCTTCTTGTTGACACATCCCACAACCGAACAGTTCCTGCACTCGCTGAAAGATTTCCACCCCATAACCCTGAAGCGAGCGTCGTGCCATCGGACGAAAACGAAACAGATGTAACCCAATCCGCATGACCCTCAAAGGTAGCAATATTTGTTCGCGTCGCTACATCCCACAGTTTGACCGTTTTATCCCCCGCCCCTGAAGCGAGCGTTGTACCATCAATCGAAAACGAAACGGACGAAACCCAATCCGTATGACCCTCAAAGGTAGCAATATTTTCTTTTTTTACCACGTCCCACAGCTTGACTGTTTTATCCCCTGATCCCGAAGCGAGGGTTGTGCTATCGGGCGAAAATGCAACAGACGAAACCCAACCCTTATGATCGGAAAACGTGGCAATATTTGTTTGCGTCCCCATGTCCCATAGTTTGACCGTTTCATCCGCCGATCCCGAAGCGAGCATTGTACCATCGGGTGAAAATGCAACAGACGAAACCCAACCCTTATGTCCCTCAAAGGTAGCGATATTTTCTTTTTTTATCACGTCCCATAGCTTGATCTTTTCATCATACGCCCCTGAGGCAAGCGTTGTGCCATCGGGTGAAAACGAAACAGAGGCGACACCATTTGTATGCCCATAAAGCGTGGCGATAAGTTGTGGTGGAATTTCGATCAGTGTAAAAAATGCACTACGAACATTCCCATCAGTATCAACGACCAAGACATAAATTGAATGTCTAACGGGATTGGAAAGACTTGTGCCGCCATCGGATGGAATAACACCATCATACCCAAATTCAATGATAGCATCTTCTTCACCTTCTAATCCACGACACGCCTTCACTTCAAGCAATCCAGCGGCGGAGTGCGGTTCTTGTGTCCTAATGAATAGGAATACCTGATGAAGTCCCTCGGTATCGCTGACTTTGAGTTGAATAGAGACACTCTTTGAACCTGCTGGATATTCACGCGATGAAATCAGTTCGAAGGGTCCCCCCATTACTCCTTCATTGAGTTCACTGAAGCCAACTTCCGATTCTCCTTCAATTGGAATATCGAGATTGAAGTAGGGATGCACTGCTAAAAATCCAGCATGGCACGCAGACAGAGAACTCCGTCGGTCGCTTCCAAGATCTAAGACATTTTGACGGTAGCCTCCATAAGACATAATGTACATATCATCGTTAAAATCATGCTTCAATCCAAAGGCATGGCCAAGTTCATGTGCCGCTGTGTGAAAGCTAAAGCCCCCATGAACCAACGCAACTCCGCCATTCTTTTTCGATCTGCTTCCGACACCTCCCGCACGTTGACCACCAGTACCAATTGCATTTATACTATTGTCAACGACGATGACGTAAATGTTCGCATCACGATCAAACGCCTGTTCAACCTCCTCAAGCACAGTACGAGATGTATTGTCAAGATAGTGATTATCGGGGTATTGACCATCCACGCGATGAACCATCGGTTCTCCCTGCGCATCGGTTTCAAAGCGGAAGGTTTTGTTCCCATATCCATGCGCCTGCATCTGCTCGGCATAAAAGGTCTGAATCTGGCGAATTTTCACTTTCATCGAATCAACCACTTCTTGACGAAACGGACGGTCATTGGGCAAGAAGTAGATCATCCGCACGGTGCGGGGTTCACCAACGTTCAAATTAAGCGCGTGCTTTGTAGCAGCGTAGATGCTATCGCGTGCCTGCGTGTCTTCAAGAGTGAGAGACAGGTAGAAATGCACATCATTTGATGGTTGTGGCGAAGCATATCCGATAGATGTGAGGCAAAGGACCGCGAATATGCACATGCTCAACAGCCTTAAGGATGGAAAACGAAGAATGGATTTTTTCATCGGTTTGTGCTCCTTTGATCTACTTTTGCTTTTTGGTTCGCGGGACCATAATTGTTTTTTGCGGAAGGATAGCTATGATATCGCCAATCACGAGGTCAAAGGCAATCAACACTTAGGGGGCAATGTATCTGGGCTTTAGGACGCATCCAGATGAAATAACGCAGCGGCACGTTTTGCCATAGATTTGACTTCGAGGCTTACCATACTCTGATCGAAGGCTTGAAGTAGCTTTTCTGCAAGCTGATAATTATCCTCAAAACCAGCGTGCTTATCATAGAGATAGTCAAATCCGCTAACTGCCATGATGGTCTTCCCCAAGACACGATTCATACTGCAAGCAAGTTCTATACGCATTTGGAAATCGCCGAGCCTTTCAGCTAAATCGCTGACGGACAAATCTTGAGCATCATCAAGCACCTCAGACCACATTTCGACACAATTTTTGTAGATTGGTCCTATTTCTATAGACCCCTTCTTGAGTTCCCCTAATATTGCAATCATTTTTTCTCCTAACGTTTGATCTAACCGGCATCCCATACGCATAAGCGCGTGAAAGATGTTCAGTTAGCAGTGTTGGTAGTACCATTCTCACTCAAACAATTACTGCGAGATTTCGTTGTCATTTCACCAATCCCTTCTGCCGACCGCGGCGTAGGGAGCGTTTTTGATCTGCGGAATTTGAGGGATAGGCGGTGATGACGCGCTCGTTGCGTATTACGACCTTGCGATTTGCAAGGCGGCTCAACGTTTGTATCTCTCGCTTACGCATCTCGATCTCGCGGGTGGCATCCCGGTTACGCATAAAATAGGTCTCGTCGTCAATCTGTGTTCCACACGCGAGAATGATCGGAATATCTGACTTGCGAATGCCGCGCTGTTGCATGCGGGTCTTGGCGTGTCGGCTATAAATGAGATCGGTCATTGCTCTTTCCCTCCTTTTTTCACTTCGGAATTGTTCTTTCGAGACTCCGCTTCCTCCAACACCTTCTTCATTTTGTCGCTCCCCGACGACGTAGCCAAGAACTGTATGAGTATGTGCCTTTCATCCTTCTCCGAAATTTCTTTGATGACGTTCAGCAGCTTGTCTTCGAGCCATTTTTCACGCTCCTCACCCGCGTCTTCCGCCATTAGTTCTTCGGGAATCTCAGAGATACGCGCATAGCCGGTTTCAAGGCATATCCTGGCAGTAGAAGAACCGTTGGCGATGCGGTCAAGTTCGTCGCTACAGATGTCGTAGTGAGGGAACTTGAAATTTGACGCCAAGCTGAGAACACCACTATCTACATCAACCACGCCGGAGGCAGCGAGTTCTTCTGCTAACTTTCGCAAATAGTGGGTGAAGGGGTTGTTTTTAGAGGCATCAAAGGGCGTACCCATAAAATCATCATCCAGATGTTCGCCAAATAGATCAGCCTTATCGATGGACTCTCCTTCTCCGCCGGCACCTTCGTCCATGCCGTGCTGAAGATATGCGCTGCCCCCACTCCAGAATCCATCAATTTGCATCAAATGATCGTACGCTTCCTCCACCTCTTTCAATTTTTCGCGTCGCCAGGCGAGACTGCCCTCGGCCAGAAGCACAAAGAAGAGCGGTGCCATGTTGATGATCTCGGTGACACCAACGCCATATCGGCGTTTAATCAGGGCATAGGCGAGTCGGGTCTTCGGTGCTACCTGCGCGCCGATCTGGACGCGATCGGGGTTGTCGGCAGGTGTCTTATTGGACTCGGGAAGCGGCAACTCACTGGTGAGTACACCCGTTTTGACACCAAGTGCCTGGGCCAAGCTATTAAGAGTGTGCTCTTGGGTTTTTTTGGATTTCTGCGGCTCTTTTTCCAAGCGTTGGATCGTGCGGTCAGAAATTTTAGATCGTTCAGCAAGTTTGAGGCGTGTCAGTCCTCTCTGTTCTCGTAGGGTGCGAAGGCGTTCAGGATCGATTTTCATGGTGAGACTCCTTGATGAAGTTTTCACGGCGAGACTGCTTAAATTTGAGATGCTGTAAATGTAATAAAATTTCTATTACGATACAATAGACAAATATTCTAAAATAATTATTGTATAATAGGATATTTAGGGTGTAAATGTCCTATTTCGGACATTTCGATCCCGTCCTGACCTTCTGCGGAGGTCGCCTGAAGTTGCCAGCGTCACCAAGAGAGACAAACGCAGACATCTTGTGTATTGCGCCCTCGACCCTTATCCCGCGGATGTGACATGAGTTTGACCAACGTCGCCAGTTACAAAAAATACCGCCCTCCCGATATTGGGAGAACGGCGTAGAATAGGCTGGTGCGATGGACCGACACTTGTGTTCTTCGCATTTCAAAACATCTCTTCTACAACCAGAGACATCACGCCTAATCCTTTTGATCAAATTTATGCCACATTTCTTTTCGGACTTCGGCTATGTCTCGAGCGGTTATTGGCGTTGTCCGATCCCATAAGCCTTCGGGATTAAAGAGCTTGCTTTGATCAAATTCTACCGCTACGGTGCGTTTAGTCGCAATGCCTTCTCGCTCGCGCTTAATGCGCTCAACTTCATGCAGGGTTTGTGCTGTCAAATAGCTCTCGCCACAATGGGGACAACTCATCACAGGCACACCTTCGATGACAAGAAGAGACGCGCCTTTTCCATAACTTCGTGAAACGAACCGCTGACGCACCCCCGATTTCCCACATATATCACACACCATGGCTTGACTCCTCAGGTTAGCATTTCTATACTTGCTGCATACGTCATTTTGACGTATAATTGGGAAATGGAAAAAGTTCTATTCGATAAGGTAAGAAAAAATCTGAATCGGTTGCCCATTCATATTGTAAGAAACCTTCAACGATGGGCACTTCAAGTAGAATCTCTGGGTATTCAAGAAGTTAGAAAAATCCCTGGATATCATGATGAACCTCTTCGAGGTGACCGAAGCGGGCAAAGATCCATCAGGCTATCCAGATCCTATCGCGCCTTCTATACTGAAATAGAAGGTGATGAGATTAATGTGATTCAAGTCGAGGAGATCAATAAACATGATTACTAAAGAACAATATGGAACTTCTGAATTGGAGAGAGACTTTGGACGTCTCACATTCGGAAATGCTCTATCCAGCTATCGAATAGGAGAAGAAAAAAGCCAGAGAGCGTTTGCTGATTTGTTGAGCATTTCCCCTCAAAGTCTTTGTGATATAGAAAAAGAAAGAAGAGTCCCAAGTCCCGGCAGGGCAGCCAAAATTGCCAGACAACTCGGCGAGCCAGAAAGCTTCTGGGTTCAGCTTGCACTACAAGACATGCTACGAAAAGAAAATTTGAACCTCGTTGTTTCCATCGATTAATAAAAACTGTAAGTATTGCGTAAAGAGAAAGGAGCCTTCAAATGGCCGAGCATGCTTCGGTTGAGGAAATGGTCAACGCATTATCCAGTGAATCTTTTGCAACAGAGTTTGCTGAGCAGAATGCAAAAACTCAGCTATCCCAAGCTTTATCCGCTGCAAGAGTTGCATCCGGGATGACTGAGCGCGAGATTGCTGACCGTCTTGGATGGACCGAAGATGATGTGGTGAGATTTGAGTACCAGGAAACCGATGAAATCAGTCTTGGAGATTTGGCTTGTTATTTAGGTGCTCTTGGGATAAAAGTGCATTTGTCCTTCCTTCCCTCTGAGCAGAAGGCTCCTGTTTCGCCCTCCCTAAACGCCCTTCCCGAGCATGATATCGCAGTCTAAACATCCTGAGCAGCACATTGAACCTCGTCGTTTCCATCGATTAACACCCCTACCACCCTGGCCCCACATCTGCCGCTGTCAAAGGACCCCCGTCCTCCATCCCCGTCGGGAACTCAACGCAACCAATCGTCTTGCGCTCGCCCCGGGAATGCCCCAGAGCATCTGTCGCAATCTCTGGATAATCCCCCTCCGCATTGCCAATCAAACCACTGGACTCTCCCGGTGCAACAACCCCATTCGGCAGATAATCCACATCAACCCGCCCAATCTTTATCCCATCCCGGTCGGGCATACCCAAATCGCCATCTGTCACATTCCCCTCCCACCTCCAATCCACCGGCTCATCGTCCTGCACCAGCCGCACAGTCCTATCGGATCTCACAAAAGCATTATTCGCAATCACACAATCCTTAGGCGCTGTACCATTGGGATACCTGCTGTGATTTAAACCCACAACCATCGCCGGGCTACACCCCACAAACGTATTAAACGCAATCAGCGCGCGCTCCACCCGCACATAGAGCTTATCTGTTGTCCCATCCATCATACCCACCCCAAACGCATTGAGCGAATGGAACAAATTATTCACCACAACCTGATCCGTCCCCTGCAAACGCACACCGCCCGCCCGGCGTTCGCCCTCGCCAAAAAAGAAATTTTCAGACACCACATTGCCATCCCCATGCCGAAGCACCAGCGCGCCCCGGCAATCGCGAAACGTATTCCTGCGAAGAATATTGCCATTGGACTTCACAGAAATAATCTCCGCCTCCCCACTACAGCGCTCAAAAAGATTGTATTCAATCACCGTCTCACAATCGCCCGACTCCGGATCGTACGGATTCCCCTCTGTAATCAGTTGAAGCGTCTCGTACCCATTGCTCTCCTTACCATCCGGAACATCCACAAAATAATTGTGGTGAACACGGTGTCTCTCGCCCTGATTCCGAACGTAAATCTGCATCAACTGGCAGCCGCGCGTCTCCTCGAGATTATTGGTCTTATTCTCAAACCGACAGCGATCAATCTCAACCTCCCGGCTCTCTGCCCTCACCCGTATCCACTTGCCAGCCTGCACATCCGTCATCACACAACGGCTTATGCGACACCCCCTCCCCCTGACTTCCACACTCCCCTTCTCCACAAAGTGCAACCCCACAAAACTGATATAATCTCCCACCAACAACAACGGCGCCTTTATCACCGCCCGCCCCATATTCTCCGCCCGAACAACAATCGGCTGATCTGCGGTCCCCCTCGCCTCGAGCCTGCACCTCTCACCATCATACACGCCATCGACCAGCGTAATCACATCGCCCGGCTGTGCCTCAGCCACCCGCGCTTCTATTTCAGACACGGACCTCATCTTATTCTCCCGGTTTTAACACGCGATTAAAAAAAGCTTCACGGGCAGGCTCGGTAAACGCAATATTGCGCTGAAAAGCACCGTGCCCACTGTCGTCACCCAGAAGAATATAACTGACATTTTTGGCACCGGCTTCTCGCAATGCTCTGACCAACTTATCTGAATGATACACGCCAACCGTGCGATCAGAAATTGCATGCACGAGCAAAATAGGCGGTGCATCGGCCGAGGCATAAGTCACAGGAGAAGTTTTGGCGCGAACCTCTTCAGACTCCAGTCTAAGCTCATTCTTACGAGGCGGACGTGTTCGCTGCTGATTGCGTTGGCGGTCACTCATAGCAGACAGGAAGTCAGTAGGCGTAGCACTCGCGACAACAGCCTGAACCATACTGGAATACTCCTGATAAGGCCCATCGCCTTCCAGCCCGGCTGAAGGAGGACACACACCCAGCATAACAGCCAGATGCGCCCCCGCGGAATTTCCACTCGCGCCAATCCGCTCCGGATCGATATTGTACTCCTCGGCATGGGCACGCAACCAGCGCACCGCATTCTTCACATCTTCAACACACGCGGTAATAGGTGCCTCATCGAGCATCCGATAGTTGACCGTCACACAAACATAGCCCTTGGCTGCATAACCGATAGTAGGACGAAGAAAACCTCCCCGGCGTTTATCCCCACCTCTCCATCCACCCCCGTGGATAAAAACAAGAGCTGGACGGGGCGTCTCACCGCGCTCTATGGGCATCGCGAGATCGAGTTTCCACGCCTCGTTGCCCTCGCGATACGCAATATCCGGAACAAAAGTCACACCTTCGGGTAATTGCTGCATAATTCGCTCCACGGTAATTGTGCGTTGCTGGCGTCGGTTTTGTTGTTGTGGTTGCTGAGCACCAACAGATTGAAACAGCAAAACAACGAACAGAAAACAGATGAATTTGGACATAGGGTCCTCCCTTTTTGAACCTTGTGGCTTTGAACAAAATAATTGCTGGAACTCAATTCTTTAAACAATTAGCTGACATATTTTTTCGATAAACTGGATTGCGGCTAACACCATGCCGCAATGACGGGCGAGGCCTGCCTCGCCCCTACAGTTGTTCCCACTCCTCACTTCCCACTTCTCACCTATCTGTGTTCATCTGCGTTCATGCTCGAATTACTCGCCTTCATTCTGCGGATCCCAACGACGGGCGAAAAATTTTTCGCCCCTACACATCTGTGTTCATCTGCGTTCATCTGCGGATCCCATTTCTCTTCGCCCCTACACATCTGTGTTCATCTGCGTTCATCTGCGGATCCCATTTCTCTTCGTATCTGCGCGAGGGCGCGCTTTACCCTTGTAAAATTCGGCCGCAGAGCGAGTGCCTTCTCCAAATAGGGAACAGCCTCTCGCAACCTCCCCGCCTGTGCCAGAGCCATACCCAGATCGGCATACGTATCGGGCCTATCTGGATGCAAGCGAATCGCCTCCTTATAGTGCTGAATCGCCTCGTCAACGCGTCCGAGCCTGTGAAGCGCCATAGCAATACCATTTTGCGACAACGCATTGTCCGGATGGTAGCGGATCGCATCCTCGTAATGGCGAACCGCCTCTTCAAGCCGTCCCGCGCGGTGAAACGCCACAGCCCGTCCATTCAGCGCGCGCGCATCTGCGGGATCGAGTTCCAAAACCCGCGCATAGTGTCTTTCTGCATCCTGCAAGCGCCCCAGTTGCATCATCGCATCGGCAAACATGCGATGCGCATCCACATACTCGGGAAGCCGGCGAATCGCCTCCTCACAAAGCGTAGCAATACGCCTGTGTTCGCGCGCGGCAATCAAATCCGACGCCTCACGCACAAAAACGCACGCGGCAATCTCCCTCAAATTCTTATTCTGAACATCCGCAATCCGCGCATCAACCTCACCCGGCATCAACGCATCAATAGAATCGCGGTATTTATACAGCATCTCTGCAAACACAAGCCCATCGCTCTCCTCATTCTGAACCGTCTCGTAGTCCAGAATTGGTCGGTCATCCCAATACGTATCCGCCTCAACCGTCGCAGAAGCCAGACCCTCCGCCCCCATCAAATAACCGCCCCAAAAAACGTGCGGCTGATTGAGATAATACGCCACCCCGCCCCAGTGACTATATTGAAGATCCGCATGAATCTCCTCATCCATACCCAACAATTTCCCCTCAGCAATATTAAACGCATCATCCACCGAACCAATAAGCAAAAGCTCAGACGTATTATACCACAAAACGCTCTGCGGAAAAACCGTCAAAAAACTGCGCACAACACCCCTGAACTGGTCCTCAGTCAGAAAATGCAAAGGCACAAACTGGACCAGATACCCCCCTGGCGCCAGACGCTCTCGGGCGCGCGCATAGAAATCAACCGTATAAAAAAACGCCACACCCGGACGGGACACCTCGCCAAGCTCAAGCGAAATAATATCATAAGTCGCCGCCGTATGGCGCAGGAAATTGCGCCCATCTTCAGAAATAATCTCCACGCGCGGATCGCGCATCCACTCCGTCTCAAAATATTCCCGAATAAAAGGAAAAAGCGCAGGCTCAATATCCACACACGCCAGATAATCGATGGGATACATCAAAAAACGACTAACCGTCTGCCCTGTACCAGCCCCCACAACAACGACCCGTTTGGGATCGGGATGCAAAAGCATCGGCACATGTGCCGCCATAATCTGATGGTTCTTCTTACTTCCGCCTTGCCACCAGCGATCGATCTCCAACTCCAGATCATCCTCCCGCCGAACAACCGCCATATTCGCGCCATAACCCTCTCGGAACGCCACCAGATCCCGTCCCTCACCAATAAAATCCGCAGGCACCTGCGTCTGCGAAAAATATGGAATCCCCAGATAAATCAGAACCGCGACCAGCGCAGCCGCATACTTGAACGCGCGATATCTTCGATCCAGCAAAAACCATGCAGAAATGCCGATAACGAGATTCGCGCCCGTAATAAAAAACAGACACTTCTCAAGACCAAAAAAAGGAATCCCCACAAAACCAATCAAAAGAGACCCAAGAATACCTCCAAGCGTATTCACCGCAATCAAATTCCCAGCCATCCCAGACGTATATTCCGCATTATCAGTTACCAGACGAATCGCAAGCGGAAAAGCCGCGCCACTCAACACAGCAGGAGGCAAAAGCACTGCAAAATAGATATACAGATCACTGCCCAATCCTCGCCATGTCTCGGGCGAAAGCATCAGAAGCGCCAGCACAACAAGACCCGTCGCAACCTGAAACGCGCCAAAATAATACGCCCTTCTCTCTGTCCTATCGGAAAACTGAGCAGCGAGAACACTCCCCAAAACCAGCCCAACCAGCACAACGCACAACGCCAGCGTATAAGTATAAACTGTATTATTGATCAAAAGACCCAGATACCGCACCCACAGCACCTCTGCGCCCAGAGCCACAAATCCAATTGCAAAAAACAGAACAAATACAACGCTACTCTGGGGAAGCCTACCACTCACACCACGGGACGTCCCCGAATCGGGAAACACATCCTCCCGTGCAATAGACAGCGCGCGAACAACAACCCCACTCAAAATATTACACACAACGCCGATATAGACAGCACCGCGCAGACCCAGATCCGGCAAAAAAACAAACCCCGCAGCCGCGCAACCCAATGCAGCCCCCAGCGTATTGACACCGTAGAGAAGACCAACAGCGCGAGCAATTTTACCGCTATTGCGCGAATACTGACGACAAAAAAGAGGAAGGGTACCCCCCATCAGAACAGTAGGCGGCAAGACGACGAGCGCAACCAGAAGGAGACGGACAGTGAACCGCAGGAAGGGCGCATCGCTCAACATTCTATACGCGATGCCATAGAGAAAATCTGCAAAATCAAACGCATAGGGACTGATCAGAGCCAGAAGACCCAGACCAATTTCAATATACGCAAAAAGAATAAGCGGTCGGGATGTTCGTTGACCAACGCGCCCAAAAAGATACGCACCAATAGCCAAACCCAGAAAAAAAACCGCCAGAACCGCGCTCACCGCAAACGTCGTGGACCCAAACAAAAGCGCGGCCTGCCGTATCCAGGCAACCTCGTAAACCAGCCCGGCAAAACCCGACAAAAAAAAACATATCAGCGCGGTGATATGCTGCGTGGTTCGCGTCGATTTTCTGGGACGTTTATTCACATGAGATCATACTTTCAATTCACGACGTTTCTGTAAAACCTCTTCCAATTGAGAGGCAAGACCGTGTTTTCCAACAGATCTTAACTGGTCCGGTAGTTCAGGACGGGATGCGGGATAAATACCTGACCTGATTAAACAGGCACGCGCCATTTGTGTCAACATCGCGATGAATTGTTCCTCTGCTGCATCCTCGTCACCAATCACTTTAATATCCTCAAAAAGTTTCTTGGCTCTTTCGGCACGTTTATCCGCTATTCTTGCAGAGGGCAAGGGAAGATGATTTTTCCATTTGTCACACAGGGTTGTCCAATACTTATCTCTTTCGTAAAGAACCTTTCCAAAGCGAATTGTCCACCCCAAAACCTCGTGTCCCTCTGTAATAAGAGATTCAATATCCCCTCGACAATATAACCTGATATCAACATCGAGAGGTGGATTCGCAAAACTTGGCCTGTCATTCTCATAAATAATCAGCAAATCAACATCTAGGCTGTATTTGGCATTGCGCCGAATAACGGAACCAAAAATCACAATCGCCCAAATATCGGATTGCTTACACAATCTGGGTACAAAATTTTCGACCCATTCTTTCGCATGGGTACTGGGCCATTTATCAATTCCGTGAAAAACCGATCCTTTGCATTTCATCAATCCACTTCCAGATCTTCGGAATCCAGTTGATGCCAGAACACATCTCCCGCTTCAATACGACTCTGTATCCTGTTATCCCTATCCAGGCCAGCCACTGCCGCATAAGCAGGCTTGCCCGTGAACTGTGTCAAAAATTTGGCGTTGCGAATCGCCCTGTGCGTATCCCGTTCATCTACAGTGAAGGAAATTTCGACAGCGATGTAACAAACTTCCTCTAACCCATTCACCACTTCCATAATCAGGTCAGCCCTCACGAAACTCTGCAATTCGTTTTTGGAAATCTCCTGGGCATTTTGCGATCGGGCCAAAGAGATGATTTCCCGTTGAGACATTGTTCGCACCAAATCGAATCCCATGCTATCGGCAATCAAAGCCGTGTCTCTGAGCGCGGCACCTCTCGCATGACCGCCTTTGAGCACCCCAAGGCTATTGTCTATCCTTCTTAAGTGCTTATCGTGTCCGCCCAAATGTTCATCAATCCCATCCAGACGACCATCTATCCTTCTGAAGTGCTTATCGTGCTCGTCCAGATGGCCATCTATCCTTCTGAAGTGCTTATCGTGCTCGTCCAGACGGCCATCTATCCCGTCCAAACGACCATCAATTCCGTCCAAACGACCATCAATTCCGTCCAAACGACCATCAACCCCGTCCAAACGACCATCAATCTCGTCCAAACGACCATCAACCCCGTCCAGACGACCATCAATCCCATCCAGACGTTTTTCAATAGCTTCAAACCGCTTATCCGTGGTTTTGACAAACGCGGCAAACACCTGAGGCAGTTCGAGGAGTTCGCGCGTGAGCAAACGCGCACGCACAGCTTCCAGTATCCTGGGATTTTCATCCAGAGCCTGGAACAAGTCATCTATGGTGTTGATGGGAAACATTATGATTCTTCCCGCGGTAAAAAAATAGAAACCTGAACGCACCAAAACTACCCATTTACCACTATTTTGGCAACCCCCATACTTTTCCAGAAATATAAACCATCTGATTGACGAATAAAATTGAAAATTGATCTTTGTCTTATAGCTCTTCCTGGCCTGACCGTGAAAGCGATCACCTATCCTCCAACCCTGCAGCGTGACGCCCCGCTTTGGGATCGCCTGCCGCGTAATATCTGCCCTCTTCCCGATCCACATAAACCATAACAGGCGTCGCAATATTAGATGATTTCGCCTCGACCTGATGTCCCCGCGAGGCGAGATCGTCCTGCACATCCCGGCTTATCGCATCGTTCAGCGTCAACGACCCGGCCTGTTTGAACGTCTGCTCGCGAATGGGATTGGGATCAAAAGAATCGAGATGATGTGCCGTCGCAAAACGGGGCGCAATAACAGCCTCCTCTGGCATAATCCCAAACTCGACAAAATCCAGCAACAGATTCAAAGTCGTCTGATCTTGCAAATCCCCACCCGCAACACTAATCCCGAGAATGGGCCGCCCATCTTTCAGCACCAGCGTAGGCGTCAGCGTAATACGCGGGCGCTTCCCCGGCTGGATGCAATTCGGATGCCCCGCTGTCGTATTCAGACTGCGCAGGCGATTCCCATACGTAACCCCCGTACTCCCCCCATCAATCGTGGGACGATGCACATTGGCGCTCGGCGTCGCAGCGACCACATTGCCCCAGCGGTCCGCCACCACACAGGTCGTCGTCCCCCCCGTACCCGGACGGAACACACCGCCTTCTTTAACTGGCTGCATCAGATACGGATCGCCCGGACGCGCTTCCAGAGAAGCCGAATGCATATCGATAAGCGGCACGCGCAAATCCGTGTACGCATCGGAAAGCAACGCCCCCAAAGGCACACCTGAAAAATCGGGATCGGCATAATACGCATCGCGGTCTGCCATCGCCAGCTTGATCGCTTCCGTAACTACATGAACATAATCCGCCGAAAGATGGCCCATCGCTTTGACATCGAACTTCTCGAGCAAACGCAACGCCTGACACAAATAAGGACCCTGTGTCCACGGCCCGCACTTGCAAACCGTGTACCCCCGATAAGAAACCGCAACTGGATCTTCAATCGTCGTAACATGCGTCGCCAGATCTTCTCGCCGCAAGAACCCTCCCTTTGCGACATAAAAAGCCTCAAGCTCCTCGGCAATATCATTGCGATACTTATTCCGCCCGTAAAAGCGATCCGCAGCAGCTTGCAATTTCTCCTCCCGACTCCCCGACGTAAGATGCTCCTCCTCAACCAGTTTTCGCAACGTCCTCGCAAGATTGGGATGCCAGTCATCCTCCCCCGCATCCAACAAAGCAAGCACAGGAGCAATAATTTCCTCAAAAGACATCGTACCATATCGTCTGAGCGTCGTAATACACAAATCCACAACCGAAGGCACGGGTGCCATCTTCATATCCCCATCGCCCGGAATACCATTTTCCATATACCAATCAATCGCCTCCTGAGAACGCGGAGCCCGCCCCTGTCCGCTCAGTGCCTTCACCTCCGAAGTCTCAGCATCATAAATAAGAAGCGGAACCTCCCCGCCAATCGAACACGCGCCGTGATCCGTAACATTCAGCGCAAAAATAGTCGCAGCAGCAGCATCGGCTGCATTGCCCCCCCTATCCAAAATCTCAATCCCCGCTGCCACAGCACCTGCACCCCCCGCTGCCACAACACCCGTCTTGCTCTCGGCCTTCCATCCGATCTGTCCCACATCTATACCCGACATGATTTTCTCCTTTTTCACCCTTGACGCCACGCAAAACTCTGGCTTTATTTTCAATAACAACGATTTTGTCGCAGCCTTCAAGGAGACATCATCATGATTCTCGATTTAGACCAACTGATTGCGCCATACTTCGACAAATATCCCAATGAATGGTTATTATTCGAGGTTACAGATACGGACGAGCACGATTGGCCCACCAAAGTGCAATTTGTCGCCCATGACCCGAGTCGTCAAGTGATTGCAAATATCGCCATTGAAAAAGATATAGATCATACCCTTGTTCGTTTCGCCGGCGACGTGTTGCCTAAAGGATGGCATGCAGCGTTGTCGAACGCATTATAGCATGATCTTTTTATGAAGACAAAACAATCTGTGTTCCCTCAAGACGTTTTTATTTTTTTGGAAAAAGTTAATGAAATTATCAGAACCCATCACTGATGTCGAGCAACTGACGCCTGCGCTCCTAACGGATCGATTTAGCCGCAACGGATTCCTGAAATCGGGTTCGGTCACATCCATCAAAAAAACGGACTCATTCGGATCATCGTGCGCGGAATGGGACAGGCTATCGCTGACATTCAGTGAAGACTACATAGGTGATATTCCAAATGCGATTGTGTTAAAGGTCTATCGAAAGGGATGGTTCGGAATGCGATAAAAGCATATCAGGATTGGGATTGTGGTACGCTACTCGGATAGCTTCATCCAAAATTTGATAAAATAGACAGGATACCTCCTGTCCTAAAGAACGGGTATCAAACACGCCCTCTGTGCGATGCAGAGGGCTTTTTTTTATGCTACATTTTGACCCAACAAACAGAAAGTCTCTCACCCTTACAGGAGGATTCAACATGTCCACACAAACAGCTCTCATCACCGGCGCATCTCGCGGCCTGGGCCTGGCACTCGCGCGTGAACTCGCACAGCAAAACTGGCGACTGATCATCAACGCAAGAGGCGAAGACGCACTCGAAGACGCGCGTGAAGAACTGGCCAAATGGACCGAAGTCATCGCCATTGCAGGAGACGTAACAGACCCCCAACATCGGAAAGCGCTAAGGAATGCAGCAAAAGAACTGGGTGGATTGGACGCCGTAATCAACAACGCGGGCATATTGGGACCGAGTCCCCAGCCCGAACTGCTCAATTACCCGCTCGATACTTTGGCAGACGTCTATCGCGCCAACGTCATCGCGCCCCTGGGCGTGCTCCAGGCACTACAACACACATTAAAATCAGGTGCCCGCGTAATCAACATCACCAGCGATGCCGCCCGCGAAGCGTACCCGGGATGGGGCGGATACGGCTCTTCGAAAGCCGCACTTGAACAACTCTCAAACGTACTCGCAGCAGAACATCCCGACTGGCGCATCTACTGGGTGGATCCCGGCGACATGCGAACGCAAATGCACCGCGAAGCATTTCCCTTTGAAGACATCAGCGACCGCCCCTTGCCAGAAACCAGTGTACAAGGATGGACCTCCCTGATAATCTCACCCGACCACACCATGGGGATTGTAGATAGCTTACTCACAGGAATGCACGAACCGAGCGCCACCCACCTATCCATGCTGCAGGCATTGGCGGGATTAGACCACCTGAAACTGACTTATGAAGCCGCACTCAAAAAAAATTATTTGTGGCACGAATTCGGCGATCTACATTTGATTTTGCCCTGAACACGCGGTATATTGAACCACTACCGATAAGGAAAACCGTCAAAATAGGAAAACAAATGTTCATAATTCACGAAATAGACGACAACATCCGCAGCGCTTATGGCATGACAGTCGCCGACGTCACAGACAACGGACACCTGGACATCGTAGCCGGTTCTATGGGAACCTCAATGATCGCCCTGTACGAAGGACCCCATTTTGAAAAACAAATCATATCAGAAGCGCACCCCGGCACCATCTCACTATCGGTATTCGACATCACGGGCAACGGTCGCAAAGACGTGATTGCGGCCAGCGGATTTGGGCGAAGACAGCGGATCCCACCGGAGTATCTCCACTGGTTTCAAACACCTGAACACGGCGACATCTGGACACAGCACTTCATCGACTGGGTACCCTATTTACACCGCATAGCAATGGTAGAAGTCAACAATCAACCCCTGCTATTTGTCGCAACACTACAAGGACCGGGAAGCCATATCAACGACTTTGATGCGCCGGGTGAATTGTGGTGTTATCGCATACCGCAAGACCCGGTAAATGAACCGTGGGAAAAGCGATTAATCGACCGGCAATTGAGACTCAATCACGGCCTGAGCGTATGCGACGTAGATGGCGATGGCCGCATGGACTTATTGCTCGGCACGCGCGACGGCCTGATCTGGTTTGAGCCGCCCAATGGGGATGGATTCGCGGAAAAATGGAACCGATGGACCATAAGTCCCCGCGAAAGCAGCGAAACCTTTGCCGTAGATATGGATGGCGATGGCATCAATGAAATACTCTCCATCGAACCCTGGCACGGCAATGAACTCGCCTGGTACAAAGCCACCGGCGACATCCGAACAGGCGCGTGGGAACGGCACCTGATCAGCGACAAACTCAACCGCGGACATTCCCTGTGGTGTGGCGACATAGACAGCGACAACGCACTGGAAGTCGTCGCCGGATACAACGGACCCGGCACAGCCCTCCACATCTATCGCCCACAGAACTTAGAAACGGACACATGGAGCATTGAACAAATCGACAACGGCATAGGCATGGGGCAAATGGCAGTCGTAGATCTCACCGGCAATGGCAAATTGGACATCGCCGCAAGCGGTATGTCAACGGGCAATGTGCGGTGGTATGAACAGATTTAAACCCCACCCATTACAACACTCAACTCACAAAGGAGAAAATATGTTTTTCGAATTACGTCAATATCGCACCCAACCGGGCAAACGAGAAGAATGGGTTGCATTTATGGAGAGTGAAATCATCCCATTTCAAATATCAAAAGGCATGGTCGTTATCGGCAGCTTTGTCGGCGAAGAGGAAGACGACCTCTATGTGTGGATTCGCCGATTTGAGAGCGAGGAACAAAGAGAACAACTCTACAAAGCCGTCTATGAAGACCCGTATTGGACCGATACACTGAGCGATCAAGTGGGTGCATTGATCGACCGGGAGCGCATCGTCGTAACGCGCCTCAACGCAACGCCGAGATCTGTGATCCAATAGATGGACAACTTTGCCCGTCACAATATTCACCTGAAAACGGAACGCTTGAGGCTTCGGCCATTTGAAGAAACTGATTTTGATCTCGCGGTACCTTTTTATCGAGATCCAGATTTCCTGAATGCAATGGAAGGGGACCCACCAGACGAACCCGTGACAGGTGACTATCTCAGACGCGCAGGCAAACACATGGCAAAACAGGGATTCCTATTTGCAATTGAGGAAAAAGCGAGCGGACGAACCATTGGCGAAGCGTGTTTGCAGTGGATGAATTTGGAACGGGCAAAAATCGAGGGTGAGAAGGTCATGCGCTTGCCCATTGGGATATGGGACAAAACCCTCTGGGGCAAAGGCTATGGAAAAGAAGTGGTGCGACGCCTGATGGCGTACGCATTTGAGGAATTGGAAATCGACCGATTCTGCGCGATGGATGTGCGTACAGACAATGAGCGTTCAAAAGCCTTGTGGCGATCATGTGGATTGACCATCTCAAGAGAAATGGACAACGGAAAGATACTGGACTTTGAGATCACGCGATCAGAATACAGGAGATTAAGTCTTGGCTAATATGGAAAAGGAATTGACGATCAAGTTGCCTGAGTCACTCGTCGAAATACTCGGTGGTGCTCAAAAAGCAACAAAAGAGGCCACTCGGGCAACCGTTTTAGATTTGGTGCGTACAGGAAAAATCAGTGTGGGAAAGGGTGCAGAGTTGCTTAACCTGTCCCGGCATGACTTTTTAGATCTCATGAATGATCATCATGTGCCTGCGATTGATTACTCTCCCGAAAATTTCGAATATGAGCTTCGTGGACTGCGCGAAAAATTTGGAAAGACGTCTTCGTCATGATCGCAGTTGTAGATGCCAATATTCTTATTCTTTTTGCGCGTGCCAACTTTTTTCATTTATTAACAGAAGTTTTTGATTCTATTCTGATTACGTCAGATATTTATGAAGAAGTGGTCCTAAAAAGTGCTGGTCGTCCAGGTGCTGATGAAGTTCAGAAGGCTCAAAATATCGTACAGCAATCCCTCAAGCAACCAGAATGGTTGACAGAGCTAACCGGGTATAATATTGATTCTGCCGACGCGTCAATTGTTCAACTGGCATCCGAATGCCAGCCGGATTTTTTACTGAGCGATGATCGACGAGTGAGAGAAATTGCTCAACGTCTTGACATACCAATTATGGGCAGTGGAGGCTTGCTGATTGCGGCAAAGAGTCGGGGATTGATTCCTGAAGTTACATCTCGGCTCAATCAATTGAGATTACACGGGGCGAGGATAAGTGAGAGGACTTATAGCGATATTCTGAGAGCTGCTGGCGAATAAGTCGTTTGAGTTTGCGATTTTCCCTTGGCGTTTTACCTACCAAAAACTGACAAACCCCGTGAGTTCAAGACGGCGTTTCACGCGCTGGAGTTTATGTGTTGTGCGGGGATAGGTGGAATCACAAAAAGCGATCAGCGCGTCCAGCAAACCGGCGAGTTCATCTCCCGCGCCGGACAGGCGTGGGAGAATTTTTTGTAAAATCTGATAATCAAAAGCATCTCGGGGTGTAAACGCCGGCGCATTTGATGGAAGCCCCTCAATCAAATCGAGCGCATACGCCATATAAATGAGAACCTCATCGCGAATGCGATAGCCAAAATGCAAATCCGCCTCCGCGAGCACCGCGTTAATCTCCTCCAACGGCTCATTCCACGCAACAACCTCATCGCGGTGGCGGACATCCTCCAACTGGCGATAGGGCCGATCAATCAGCGCAGCACCCAGCGCGCGCAGAGCCGTCGAATCAATCTGCACCTCGGGATCATAATCCGACAACCCCAGATCAACGCGATCAAAAGCAACCGTATTCGCCCTATCCAGCACCTTGGGACTAAACGCATAAGTCGTCTCATCCATATTGACCGTACCTGCCACAAACAAATTGGGTGGAATGGGCAAACGCGAAGGCACATCTCCCATCTCATCCGTTGACACCACATCCCCACCCTGCGCCAATTCAATCGGATCTGTCGTCCACGCCCCATCGGGCGTGCGCCTCGCCGTCTCCATAACACTCAAAAAATCGGCAAAATAGTGTTCTACGCGAGCGAGATTCATCTCGTCCAAACACACAAAATAGGGACGGTCCGGATCGCCCTGTGCCTCGCACATCGCCTGAAGCAACGCACCCGGGCGAAACACCCCCGTGAGCAAATTTTCAAACCCGAGCAAATCGCGCACATCGTTCCAATCCGGGCGCACGGGAATCAGGCGATACCCTCTCGCTCGCCCCTCATCGAGACCATTGATCGCCTCGGCCAAAAGCCGAATCACCGTACTCTTCCCAGTCCCGGATATCCCCGCCAGAATAAGAAAAGGTTTGGTCTTCAAACACAGATAGAGATTGAACAACATCCCCGCTTCAATATGGAAATTCTTCAGCGCCGTAAACCTGTAAAGATCGCACAACAGCTCTGCCTCCACAGGCACGAGCGCATCTCGCACAACACCGGCTTCTGCGGGATCGGGCATATTATATACAATGCTGCTTTTAGAGGTCTGGTATCTCGCTCTTGTAAACACCGCATACAGCGCGTAGAGATCCCCCAGCACCGTCTTAATATCCTCAACAAGAGTCGGCACCGCAGCTTCATCCGGCATAAGAATCGAACCGACAAACAGCGAGCGATCAACCCCGTCAAGCCTGGATGGCGACCACGGCACGGAACGACCTGGTGACGCCACAATAATATCACCCGCCAAACAGCGATACCCTTTGCGCGGCACCACACCGCGAAACTTCTTGCGATCCGCAATCGCCTTTTGCATCGCCTCGGATGTCCACCAGCCAGAGTAAAAGCCAATAGCGACGGCATTGTGGTGCAAATAAATACCCAATTGAGGCAACCGGGGAAACGCGCTCTTCTTCAGCTTGCGATCCACAAAATAAAGACACGCGTGATCCCGAGGCCGATCGGGATTGGAGCGAAAATTAGTCGTCGCGTAAACAGGTGAAATAACAGCCGTGAGGTCTGGATGCTGTTTCGTCAGGACGGGTTCGATCTCATCGCGCAGGACTTGCATACGCCCATGCAGATGCTCAGCACCGATGCGCGTGCCATTACAGGCGAGAAAATCGTTGGGAGAGAAAGAGAACATAAACGTTGTCAATAGCCATTAATCAAAAGTTGCGCCTGAGCACACCCAATTTATTTTGCAATAGAAAAATCGGGTCGCCTTTCTCGGCGTGTACCAATGTTAATTTCATAACCCAATGTAGTAAGAATCTTAAATTGTATTCCGATGTGGTGGACACCATGCGACAAGAGGTGGGATGGGCTTTTCAGTCGTTCTTTCAAAAGCACAAGCACGACAAGAAGGCACGGCCTCCAGGGTTCAGGAAGAAGACGCGACTCTCTCCGCTGCGCTATTCCCACCCCAACAATGGATCCATCAAGGTAATTCACAAGTGCGGAATGACATATCTTCGCATTTCCCTTGGCACCACCCGAAAGGACGGTGTGCGCCGCCTCGTCTTTCGTCTCCACACTCGCCCAGATGTTGACCTTTCCCAGTTGAAGAACGTCCAGATCATCTACGATACGCACACACGGGTTTTCCAAGCCCGTCTGGTGGTCGAAATGGATGTTCCTGATAAGCCGGGAGAGGCCACCGTTGGTGTAGATATAGGCGAAGACTGGCTCATCGCCGCAGATTTCTGTGACGACACGCGGTATCTGGTTTGTGGACGGATGCTCAAGGCCACACGCCGATACTGGCAGAAGGTCAGAGCAAAGGTCAAACCGCCCAGCCAGGACCATCCTGTGATGTCGAGACGCTATCGCCAGATTGCCCGAAAAGAAGCCCGACAAATCACACATGCCCTCCATATCGCCAGCAGACGGTTTGTAGATGTGTGTGCCGATAAGGGTGTAGGACTTATCATTTTGGGAAACCTCACCGGCATCCGATCTGGCATCGCCTATGGCAAAAGGATGAATCAACGTCTGCACGCCTGGCCATATAATAGGCTCAGGACGATGATTGAATACAAGGCCGCACTGCTTGGCATAAAGGTCAAAGTCGTCTCGGAAAAATATACTTCGCAGACTTGCCCGCAATGTAATATAAGAAAGAAATCCAATCGCAAACATCGTGGTTGGTACTCCTGCCTATGTGGCTTTGAAGGTCAAGCGGACCTGGTAGGTGCTTTCAATATCCACCGGCAGGTATCTGGGGTTCCCAGTAGTGGGCGTTCGGCGCGCCCCGTGGTCTTGGTGTTTGATCACCATACGGTCCACGAAGCTGCAAGTTCTCGGGAGGCCGCCTGATAAAGGATGACCCCCGGAATCCTTTGACTTCAGTCGAGGGAGCACGTCGATAATCCGTCTTAAAATTACTCGCCTATCCTTATTAGGATTCTCAAAATATAACCTCCAGATTATATTTATCAAGTCAAAGTTTGGATTGCTTCCTGATGTTACACAGATTTTTGGAAGCATGGAAGAGATTTTTGACTCTTGTATAAAAAAACCCCATTTAATATCCCTATAAGTTTAACTTGATTTCAAAAAAAATTAAATTATATTGGAAATTTATTACTATTGTAGTCATTGCGACGACTGGCAATTGATGGTGAAGAATATTTAAGACTGCAAGGAAGCAATGCTTTAAGCGCAGAGAACGATGCTGTTCTTTGCGCTTTATATTTCATAACAACATACTGTGTAAAAAAGTTATTTACCCCCTATAGTGTATCCCGCAAACTGTGTTTTTTTGACTCTGGTCTATGAATCCACAGGGACGGGAGAGAATTTTTTTTTCTGAGCGAGTGGGAATTATCTTGACACTGCTACTTTGTTTACATTCTTTAACATAAGAAATACTACATTCATAAATAAGAAAAAGGGAAATATTCTCACCTTTTTCATGACGGGGATGGTGCATCTTGTAGCATTCCGTCGGTAACCGTTGCGGCTGCGTAATAGCGCAAACCGTGACACAACCACATTCTGGGAGGTAGAAATGGCAAGCAGAACTATTATTGTCCTGGTCATTATCCTCGCGATTGTGCAGGCCCTGGCGCCCGACGCAATCCCTGGGGGACTTGTGCCACTCGCACTGGTGATACTGGGACTACTCTACGCGATAGTGGCGATCGACGCTGAGGACTCGACAGCCTACCTGGTCGTTGCGATTGCAGTCGGTGCTGCTGCAGGTGCGGATGTGTTGAGCAACATCCCGGGGATAGGTGCCCACCTGGACGCCATCGTCGATCCGATCGCCACCGCCTTGTATGCCGGTGTCATAGCCATACTCGTGGAGAGGGGAGTAAACCGCATCAAGAGTTAAAGATGACTGGCGGATCAGCGACCTGTAGCCACAGGTCGTGACACACCAACCTATTCTGGGAGGAAGAAATATGGCAAGCAGGATTATTGTTAGCCTGATCGCCGCTCTGGCGATTATTCAGGGCCTGACGCCCGACGCGATCCCTGCGGGACTTGTGTCCCTCGCGCTGGTGATACTGGGTCTGGCCTACGCGGTGGTGGCGGTCACCGCTGATGACGAAACAACCTACCTGATCGTTGCGCTTGCGGTCGGCGCTGCTGCAGGTGCGGATGCGTTGAGCGGCATCCCGCAGCTTGGTGCCCACCTGGACGCCATCGTCGATCCAATCAGCACCGCTTTGTATGCCGGCGTCATAACCATACTCGTGAAGGGGATAATGAATCACCTCAAGGGTTAAAACGTCTATGTCATAACACAACCAACTTATTCTGGGAGGATGAAATGGTAGTCAGAATTATTGTTGCCCTGATCGTCATTCTGGCGATTATTCAGGGTTTGGCGGCCGGCGCGATTCCTGAAAATATTGTGTCGATCGCGCTGGTGATTCTGGGCCTGGTGTACGGGGGGATGGCGCTCGACGCTGAAGATGCGACATCCTTCCTGGTCGTTGCGATTGCGGTCGGTGCTGCTGCAGGTGCGGACGTATTGAGCAACATACAGGTAATAGGCGAGAAACTGGACGCCATCGTCGATCCGATCACTATCGCTCTGTATGCCGGCGTCATAACCGTATTCGCAAAGAGGGTATTAAATCGCGTCCTATCGTCTGATGATGGTGGCGGTGAAAGTGCTGGCGGCGGTGAAGAATAGTTAAAAGTTGCACAGAATTTTGTTATATTACAAAGCGCAGAGAGCAATGCCGTTCTCTGCGCTTTCTTCATACAGGAGATTTTATGGGTATAGATAATCTGCGGTCGGCAATGCCCGACTATGCGCGGGACATTCGGTTGAACCTGGGATCGGTCATATCTGCGTCGAGCCTCGACCCGGCAATGGCCTGGGGATCGGCACTCACCGCAGCACTGGTATCCAAAAATGAACAGGTGATTCAGAACATCATCGAAGACGCACAGGCCGTTATGGACGAGCAACACATAAAAGCCGTGAAATCCGCCGCTGCCATGATGAGCATGACCAATGTATGGTATAAATTCACCGACCTCATTCGAGATAACGACGTGAAGAAACAGCCGCCCAAATTGCGAATGAATGCCGTGTTGACCCACGGCGGTGTCGATCGCGCATTGTTCGAAGCGTGGAGCCTCTCGGCGAGTGTGGTAAACGCATGTGGTATCTGCGTCAACGCACACGCATCGCAATTGAACAAACTGGGCATTGACGCACAACAAATCGCAGACATCGCCCGCATCGCCACCGTAATAAAATCAGTGGCCGATACACTGTCCTTCGAAGCGCTATCCAGTTGACAGTACAACGCTTCGCATTTCTCGAAAGGAGGTCACAGGGATTGATGCTATTGCATTTGAAAAATCTCTTTAACACATTAATACATCGTCGAGAAAGGAGTTTTGGTTGAAAAAATTACTCTTGATTTTATGCGTTGCGGCCCTGTTGCCAAACGCGCAGGCAACCGCAGGAGAAGGAGCTTTCGGCGCTGGCGGCTTTTTTGACTTCTACATTCCCCTCTTCAACTTCAAAGACATGTACGACAGCGGTACCAAATTTGGAGGCACAGCGCACTATATCTATCACAAGCGCAAGATGGTCGAGGTGGAATTTCACCACGCCCGCTTCAACGACGGCAGCCTTGAAACGCGCACCTTTAGCTTCAGCGACGGCAAAGAATACACCAGTCCACAGGCCGAAGCCAACATGACCATCAACAGCATCCATGCCAACTGGCTATTTGCAATACAAGAAAAAGGATTCGGACAGGGCACAACGACCTATCTCACATTTGGCGCGGGCCTGCACGATTACGCCAGCAAAGTCAGCGGTCTGATCTTTGCCGGTCAAACGCCTTCGGGTGCCGGCGCGCCTCCCGATCCAAACATCCTCCTGGAACCCATCAACGACACGCGTACATCTTTCAGTGCCAGCTTTGGCGGCGGGATTCAAATCGGCCTGGGAGACAAAGCCGCGTTAGATGTGCGCGCGCGCTACAATATCGTGATGGGAGAATTGCGTCCCTTTCTCATTTGGGGCATAGAAAAAACATATCCCTTTAACCTCATCGATATCGGTGCCGGTATCAAATTCAACCTCAATTAAAAGGAGACCCGCGAATGAAACGAATAGCTATGGTATGCGTACTTCTGTGTTTTGCCTCTCATCTCTATGCGGGCACCACGGGTAAAATCGCCGGTGTCATCAAAGACGACCAGGGCAATCCGCTTCCCGGCGCCAATGTGATCGTGGAAGGCACGCGACTCGGCGCTGTGGCAGATGCCGATGGCAGCTATTTTATCATCAATATCCTGCCGGGGCGACACGCGCTCACGGCTTCACTCATCGGATATACCAATCAAACCCAGAGCGATGTATCGGTCAAAACCGACTTCACCACGCCTCTTGACTTTCAACTCAAAGAAACCACCGTCGAATTGGCCGAACTCACGGTCGTGGCCGAACGCCCACCCGTGGAAAGAGACAAAACCACGAGCAAATACATCATGGGTGGTGATACGATAGATCGCCTATCTACAGCGGCAAACACCTCAGAACTCATGAGCCTTCAGGCAGGCGTCTCTCTCGACAACAACGAACCCGCCATTCGCGGCAGCTACCAGGGCAACCGCGGCAACACGGAAACACTCGTCTATGTAGATGGCGTTGTCATGGATGCGGGCACTGCCCGGGGCGATGTTCAATTTGTCGGAGTCAACAGCGACGCCGTGCAAGAAATCACCGTCATCACTGGCGGGATGGAAGCCGAATACGGCAATGCCACATCTGGCGCCATCCACATCATCACCCGAGAAGGCGGCAAAAATTTTCACGGCAAAGGCGGCTTCACGTATATCCCACCGGGCAAAAAACACTGGGGCGGCAATGTCTATGACAGCCCCATCCACAAAGGCAGAATGAAATGGGGCGATGCGACATGGGAAAATGAAACATACACAGATCCCGGCCCAGACCGCCAGATGGGAACGGGCGACGACATCACTCGTCTGGCCCACGAGCGCACGGACTATACGGGCATTCACGGTTATGAAGTCGATGGGTCACTCTCGGGTCCATTGCTGGGAAATGCTTCCTTTTTTGTCACGGCACAGCACGAGGGACAAGCCTCGCATTTTCCCTCCCCTACCAAACGCGGCATCTTCCATCAGGCCGTCTCAACATCACCACAAACCGCCCGCTGGATCGAATCGCCCTACAACATCAAAGGCACCTACAAACTGTCCTGGGATGTGCAATCCAACATAAAAGTTAAAGTCGGCGGCATCTATGCGCGCCACGAAGCCTATCAGGTCGGCGAGGGCGAAAGCTGGGTACAGGGCGTCAAGCGCACCGTTGGTCGAGAACTCCAGGGCATCGACATCTTTCTTCCCGCAGGCGAAGCCGGTGCAGGCATCGCCAACGTCAAACACGACCTGGCATACATATCCCTCACGCACACCCTGAGCAACAAAACCTTTTACGAAGCCCGGCTATCCTATTACCGCGACGCCACAGATACCACCAATGTGCCGGGTGTCACCAGCCAATTTGGGGGCGGCATTACAGAACCGCTCAGAAAAGATCAGGACGGGGTATTCACCATTGGCCCCAGACGGGTCTCCATCTGGATCAACGACCACCGCGCCCGCCTCAACTTCAAACTCGATTATTCCAGCCAGATCAACAAGAACCACTTTATCAAAACCGGCATTGATCTGACGCGGCACACCTACTGGTGGAACCAGATCAACTGGCCGCAGGCTGGAAAATCGCGCTATCAACTCGCGGGCGTACCCTACGAAATGGGCGAACCCATTAACCCCATCCAATCCGCCTTTTACCTCCAGGACAAAATGGAATTTGAAGGCATCATCGTCAATCTGGGCATCCGCTACGACAGACACGACCACAATGGCGATTTTTACTCCCCACTTGCCAACAATGCCTGGGGCGGAGCACCCATGACCAACTCGTGGTCCCGGCAACGCAAATTTATGCCGCGCACCACGGTATCCACCAAATCGGCCTGGAGTCCTCGCCTGGGCGTTTCGCACCCCATTACGGCCAATGCCATCATTCGATTTTCCTACGGCATCTTTCATCAGATGCCCGGGTTCTGGCACCTCTATTCCTACGAATGGCGCGGCGTTGCGCCCCCCGAAGACTTCAACAACAACGGCCAAATCGACGATACCGAATGGCTCAATAAAAACAACCAGCGAGCCACCACGGGCAATCCCCATCTCGACTACAAACGCTCCACCAATTTCGAGGTGGGCACAGACTGGAACTTCTATCAGGACTACGTCCTGAGCTTCACCACTTATCAGCAAAGCGTTGACGGTCAAGTTCGATTCGGCAATGCCCTGTGGCGAGATCCCAGTCGCAAAAGTCAGGTGGGACGCAACACACCGCTGGGTTATGTCTTTACAGACAATCGGGGATTTGAAATGAGTCTGCGAAAGGACTTCAGCCAGAACTTCTCCTTCCAGGTGGCCTACAACCACCAGTGGCAGTCGGGAGGCAATGCGGGAATCAACCGGATTATTTACTTCCCCAACTCGCAATTTATCGCGTCCGATCTCTATTTCATCCAGCACACCAAAGACACCAATGGCGATGGCGTAGTCGATGCCAGCGACGACGGCTCAGAAGCAAAAGTACCGCTTACATCGCAGCAGATTCAGGATATCGGCGCCGAAGCAGACCGCTATATCCAGACCATTCGAGAGGGCACCAACCCCGACTGGAACCCGCTGACCGACAGCGAAATGCAAGAAGTGGAAAATCTGCCGGGTGTCTTTTACTTCACCCGCAACACCACCTCTGATCGCAGTGCGGGGCGCGGTGGTGCCGCAGAAACCGCTGGTTTTGGCGATCGACGTGGCACCATGAAAATCGCATTTACGTATGAAACGCCCATGCATTACGGTCCAGCCCTCGGCGGTTTCAGGCTCAATGTAATCAACACCCTGAAAACGGGACGCCGAATCAACATTCCGCATCCCACACAGGGCAATGTCGAGCGATTTGGCCCTATGGAAACCAAGACCAATCTGTCTCTGGAAAAACGCTTTCGCACAGGTCGAACAGAGGCCGTTCTGTTTATGAACGTGTACAACTTCTTCAACCAGCGCGACCCCGCCACCGAATATTTCTGGCGCGGTCCCTGGTTTGATCGACACAGACAGGGACCACAGGCCGAACTCTGGTATCTCTACGGCATGGACATGCCCAAACCCACGGACAAGAATTATATCAACTTTGGCGATACCAAAGAATACCACCGCTGGGCAGGACGCCCTCGAGAGATCAGCATAGGTCTCCAACTCGGATTTTAATTTTATTATCCTAAAGGAGTAATAACATGTATCCACTGAAATACATCGGATGGATTGGGGTTCTATCTGTGCTGGTATTTGCATCCGAAATCTATGCCCAGCAACCCGAACTTCAACGCCACCTGACCCGGGGCAAGCTCTGGGCCACCTTTCGCAATACCGGCACCCAGGGCCTGCGCGACGACAGCCGCCTGGGTGCAGATGCTGGCTTGATGTATCCCGGCTGGGGCATTGGCGAGCGCGACTTCAGGGAATACTGGATTATTGGACAGGACGCCGACCACCGCTATCACACCAGCCAGGGTGAGGGTTTTTGGGTTTTTACCAAAGAAGGAGGGTCATACAATGTATCCACCTCCAACCCGCGCTACAATACCGACGACATCTTTGAAATGATCTACGATGCCGCTTCGGGACCAGAGCGCGATCTGGGCGTTGAAACCCGATCGCCCCTCACGGGCAATACCACGGCCAATTACTGGCCCGGAGCACCTGCACTGGTGGCCGACGAACCCATCGAAATCCACAACTACGATTACGGACGTTACATTCCCAACGACAACGAGGCCGAAGAAATCATCATCTCCAAATGGACGACAGAACGCGGCCTCACCATCACCCGCAAAGCCAGAGCGTGGAGCTATCCGGACTACGACGACTTCATTATTCTCGAAGTCATCATCGAAAATACCGGAGATAACAACGGAGACGGCATACCCGATGCTGGGCTGCCCGTTGATCACAAGGACGTCTATTTCGCCTTTGTGAATAATCTGGCCCCGTCGTGGGCTGGACACCGATGGCAGAACCAGACCGTACCGTGGGCGTATTCCGATCCGATCATCCTGGACGATTGGTACAAATACAGCGAAGCGTCCAACTTCGATGGCCTGCCCGCACTTCGGGGGAAAAAAATCTCTTATGTCTATGACAGCGATTTGCTCTCTTCTGCCGGAGACGACACGGGCCAGCCTTTCGATAAAAACAACGCCCAGTCAGCCTATATCAACCGGGGTCAGCTCAACCACGGCGAACTCATGGCTTTCCAGTACATCGGCCTGGCACCCCTCGATTACGACCCCATCGACGGATTCACCAACGACAACGAGACCTACGTGGCCCCAAAAACAATGGATCAGCCCGCCTTCGCCAACTGGTGGGAGATCTACGGGCGCTTCGATTGGGACACGCCAGACATTACCAACCTGAATAGCGACGAGAATCTCTACAATGAATTCATTGGTTTAGGCAGGGTTCCAGCCATCCAGGACAATCCCTCCAAAGTCAGCCGCGTAACCTTCGCACACACCTACGGTCCTTACGATCTGGCTCCCGGTGAAAAAGCCAAAGTCGTGGTCGCCTGGGTCGCCGGATCGGGTGCCGAATTTGCCGGTCCCGGCGGCAGTCCGATGGATGTTTACGAATGGGCGCGCCAGGGCAACCAGAGTCAGGTAGCCGACGGCGAACGCGCGATGGCACAGCATCTGGAACGGGCGCAATTTGCCTATGACAATGGCTATGATCTGCCCGACGCGCCGCCCGATGTTGCCGTATTCGTAGATAGCGATGAAAATGGGAACAACGCCATCACATGGTCTGATCGAGCCGAAAAGTCCCCCGATCCGGATTACACGGGCGACGAAGCTCTGGATCTACAGGGCTACCGGGTCTATCGCACCCAGAACAACCACCTGGGGCCCTGGGAACTCGTGGCCGATATCCCCAAAGGAACGACCCCGACCAATACGGAGTATGACCCCGGCACCCCCTGGACTTCTCCCACAATCTCCTACGCCGAAGGAGGAACCTACACTTATCGAGACGTAGAATCAGTGCCTGGTTTCAGGTACTGGTACTCGGTGCGCACGTACGATTCTGGACACAGCGATTGGAACGGCACGGGACAATCCATTCCATCTTTGGAATCCGGACATAGCGCACCCGAACAGCGCATGAATGTTTCGAGAAGCCCCATCGTGATTGCAACCCCTGAAAAAGACGCACTGGCCGAACAGGTGCGCGTGGTACCCAACCCCTTTCGGGACGACCCGGGAGATGCCGACCACCGGTATCCACCTGCCAGCAACAATATTCGCTTTGTCAACATACCCCGAAAAGCAAAAATCTCCATCTTTTCAATCTCTGGAGATTTGATCGCCGTCATCAACCACCCGCAGCGCACCACCGATCCCGATAGGGGCGAAGCCACCTGGGATCAACGCACGCGCACATTTTCCGGGCGCGTCGCCGCCGGACGCTACTACTACGTGGTAGAATCTCTGGTTGCTGGCGAAACGGGCAAAAAGCAGACCGGGATGTTTATGATCATCAAATAGTGCAAAGGAGGAACACGTGAAACGCTTACAAACAACACTCGTCCTGGTCTTCACTGCCTTTGCCCTATCGGCAACAGGCGCAGAGGCCGGGCTCAAAAAACTCGGCAATGCCGGATTCACCTTTCTCAAAGTCTCCCAAAGCGCGCGCGCAGTTGCCATGGGCGATGCGTACACCGCAGTGGGCACGGGTATCGATGCCATGTTCTGGAATCCAGCGGGCATCACGCAAATCGATCGCGCCGCTTTTAGCCTGGGATACAACAAGTGGATGGTCAATTCCAAATTTTATTCGGGGGCTTTTGCCTACAACCTGGGCACGCAGACCATAGGCATCACGGTCTTGTCTTTCACACCCGATGAATTTGAAGAAACCACCATTTTCCAACCCAATGGCACGGGCAATATCATTAAAGACAGCGACTTTGCCATTGGCCTGACTTATGCCATCAAATTCACCGACCGATTGTCATTTGGCGCCCAGGGCCGGTATATTCAAGAGACGCTCTATACCGATGTCAACAGCGGTCTGGATATCTCCATAGGCACGCTCTTTTACACCGGATTCCGGTCTTTGCGTTTGGCCATGACGCTGAGGAATTTCGGACAGGATATCGTCATCATCGACGATACGGCCTTCCGCCCCCTCATCTACAGCATCGCGGCTTCAATGGAACTCTACGGCAATCTGGGCGACCCGGTTTCGCTTACCGTATCTGCGGAAAATGCCTTCTTTGTCGATTTTGAAGGCCGTATTCACGCGGGCGCCGAACTCTGGTTGCACAATATTCTCGCACTGCGCGGTGGCTGGAAATTCAATAACGACACCGAGAGTTTTGCACTCGGTTTTGGCCTCAAATACTCGGTCAATGAGCGCCCCTTCACCCTGGACTTTGCGTATAGCGACATGGGCGAGTTATTGGATCCCACCTATCGGATAAATATCGGCGGTTCCTTCTGAGTTGCGATATGAAATATATCCTTTTGTCGCTGTGTCTCGCACAGGCTCTCCTCGCGCCAATTTCGGGAGAAGATATTCCCGTCATGGCGCGAGGCGCCATTCCATTTTGGATCGACAGAGCGGGTTTTGATACGCCAGACAGCCTGAACTACGGCGAACTGTATCTCCAGTGCCCGTGCCGGCACCTCACCTTCAGTGAATTGAACGACCACCAGCGGGCTGCCTATCGCGTAGAAGCCACCTTTTTTTCCAGGCGCGATAGCATGCCTTTCAAATGGGAAAAACAGATCGTCACAGACGCGGGAACAGACCTGCGCGATCAAATGATTACAGAGGCATTGAGCTTCAGAATTTCGCCCGGCACCTACAGCGTTCACATTCGCCTGAAAGATTTGCAGGCCAATGCCGAAGGCACCTGTGAACTCGCCTTCACAATGCCCGAATTTGACAACACCGCCCCGACCATAAGCGACATCCAGTTTGCCCATCGGATTGACGCCGCAAACACACAGACCACCAGAAATCTGGTCAAGAACGGGTTCAAAATCGTTCCCAACGCGCGCAGGTCAATCGCAACGACCTTAAACATCTACTTTGAACTCTATGGCCTTGCCACAGGCGAGGGACGCGCTGCAACTTTCGACCTCGCCTATGCCCTCATAGATACCGCGGGACAGCGGATCAAAAACTTTCCCTCGGCGCGCTACCGCAAACCCGGCGCAACCACAATCAAAACCGAATCCCTCGACATTGAGGGCATAATGCCAGGGCAGTATGTACTGAAAATCACTGCCCGCGATAACGGCACGGGCAAAATGACCACGCGCCAACGGGCTTTTTCTATACAAAAACCCGCACTGGCAACAGACCCCGCCTCCTTAAAGCGCTATTACAAACAAATCCGCTACATCGCCACAAAAACCGAACGCGAAACTTATGCCTCCTTAAGCGCCGCCGAGAAAGTAGAATTTATCCTCACCTTCTGGAAAAAACGCGATCCAACGCCTCTAACGCCTGAAAATGAATTTGCCACAGAACATTTCAAGCGCATTCGCTATGCAGACGAACACTTCTCTGCGCGTCCCGGACAAAAAGGGTCGGATACCGATCAAGGGCGCATCCACATCAAATACGGCTTGCCGACAGACATCGAGCGCAACCCATTCAGTGCCACGGGCAAAGCCTTTGAAATCTGGACCTACGAACATCTCAACTACTGCGAGTTTGTATTTCTGGATCGCCTTGGAGACGGTGTTTATGAAATGATCCACGCCACCATGCCAGGAGAACGCTACAATCCCAACTGGCGAGATCAACAAGCTATCGGCGATCAGACCGATCCGACATCGCTGCCAGCTGAGGCATTTTCTCCGCCATAAGCTGCGAGAAGCGACCAGACTATGGCAAAAACGCCAGCCCCACAAAACAGGTCAGAATCCCTGTCCGAGTACCTGACAAGTGGCGTGAGTCTTCGCGCCGTTGTATTGGGTCTCGCGCTCGTTGTTCTGATCAACCTCTGGATACCCTATTCAGAATATATCGTGCGGGCTTCGCGCATGAACCTCAGCCATTTTCCCGTTGCTGTATTCATCCTCTTTCTCCTCATCCGCTACCTGCTCAACCCCCTGCTGTCAACCCTGAACCCCGCCTTCTCTTTAACCCCCTCTGAACAACTGGTCATTATCGCAATGGGGCTTGCAGGCGGCGTGGTACCCGGCTCAGGCGTGCTCGGTTTTCTCCTGGGAACCATTGCCACACCCTATTATTTTGCCACGCCAGAAAACCGCTGGGCCGAATTCTTCCACGCCCACCTTCCCACCTACCTGGTACCACCCAATACCGGCGGCGCAATGCGCGATTTTTACGAAGGCACACTGCCCGGCACGCCAATTCCATGGTCTATATGGGTTGCCCCCCTTTTCTGGTGGCTTGTGTTCATCGTTGCCATTGTCTTTGTCTCGGCCTGTATTGCAGTCATCTTGCGCCGCCAGTGGTCTGAAAATGAACGCCTGACATTTCCCCTATTGAGTCCGGCACTGCATATCGTTTCCGAAGAACCCGCACGCGATAAAACCCTTCAATACAGGGGTCTGTACTGGGCGGGATTCGCGCTGTCATCCGGCATCCTCTCCTATAATATCCTCCATTTCTTCTTTCCTCTTGTACCCGATATTAAGCTGACACTTCCCTTTTTCTATTTTGCCAAAGGCTATCCTCCCATCTTTCCCCGATTCAATATCTATATCATGGGCTTTGCCTATTTTGCCAACCTCGATGTGCTATTCAGCATGTGGTTCTTCCATCTCCTTTTTTACCAAATTCCAGGTGGCCTCTTAAATCGCATCGGATTTGATATGCCCGGCCGCGGCGACCCCTATGGCGCGCTTCACTTTTCCGGCGCGGGCTGGTTGTGTTTTGGCGCGCTGTGTTTTTTCGTTTTTTGGGGATTGTACATCTCTCGCCACCACCTCAAAGCCGTCTTCCTCAAAGCCGTAAATCCGCAATACCCCATCGACGACAGCGGGGAACTCATGTCTTATCGCAACGCTATTTTGGGCCTGTTTTTCGGAACGCTTTTTATTATTATCTGGTTATACCAATCCGGCATGGCCTTTTCAGCGATCGCCTTTTACACTGCGGCTACCTTTGTCATTTACATAGGCGTAGCGCGTGTCGTTGCTCAAACCGGCATCCTCTTTGTTCAGGCCCCGATCAGCGCACAGATTTTCACCATTTACTCTCTGGGCGCACACGCCCTTTCAACGCCCACAATGACATCGATCGCCCTCTCCTACGCGCTCACCAACTATATTCGCGGCCTGTTTATGCCCGCGCTGATCCACATTGCCAAATTGTCTGAATGGATCAAAACCGACCATCGCAAACTCCTCAGCGCAGTCTTTTTGGGATTGCTCGTCGGCTGTCTAACATTTATTTTTTATGTGATTCCCCTGAGTTATGAAAGAGGGGCCTTCAATTTCAACGACATTCCCCTCAAATCGGGAACCAACCGAATCTATCCGGTCATCCTCAGCAAAATTGTCAATCCCTTTGGTCCCGACTGGCAAAGAATGGGATTTTTTGGCGGCGGTGCAGCGCTGATGGGACTGCTCACATTCTTGCAATATCGCTTCTCATGGTGGCCTTTGCATCCCATTGGTCTGACGGTTTGCAGCACCAATGTCGCCCGCAGCAATCAGGTCTCAATTTTTATTATTTGGGCTTTCAAATTGTTCGTACTGCACTTCGGCGGTGTTTCTGCTTACCGCCGTTTTCAGCCCTTCTTCATCGGTTTGCTCACCGGCTATGGCCTGGGGGTCGCGCTGTCGTTCGCGGTTGATGCCCTGTGGTTTTCCGGGCAGGGACATTACGTACACAGGTGGTAACATGTCTATACAAGAACGCGCAAAATACGGTGCCGAAGTATTTGAAGGAATCGCGGGCAACCTGCCCCAACCCTTTCCGCGCACCATGGGTCCAAACTGCCTGACATACCTCCAGGAAGTCGTCTCATCGGGCCTGCAATGCGACATGATTCGGAGATTTGAAGCCGCTTTCGAAAGCGAAATGGGCATCAAACACTGCATCGGCACACCCGGATGCACCGCAGCCCTCAACATACTCGCAGCCGCGCTCAATCTCGAACCCGGCGATGAAATCATCGTATCGCCCATCACCGACTACGGCACAGTCATGGGCCTGCTCAAAGAAAACTACATCCCGGTCTTCCCCGACACCGAACCCGGCACACCGCTCATCAGCGCCCAAACCATCGCACCCTGTATTACCAACCGCACGCGAGCCATTCTCGCCGTCCACATAACCGGCCTCATCTGCGACATGGACCCCATCCACGCTCTGGCAAAAAAACACGGCCTGACCGTCATTGAAGACGTATGCCAGGCCGTATTTGGCACGTACAAAGGCCGCCTTGCAGGCACCCTCGGCGACGTCGCTGCCTTCTCATTCGACTCCGAAAAAACACTCGGCTCCGACGTCGGCGGCTGTGTCATTACAAATGACGATAAACTCGCCGAACAAATTCGGTTCGTCGGTCAAAGCAGAGGCGGGCAAATGGTTGAAGGACTGGGGCGCGTACACGCCGTAAATGGATACGCGCTTCGCATGACCCAATCGACCGCCGCCATCACCCTTGCGCAACTCGAAATCATCCGCCCGGCCGTTGCACATATCGACCGCATGATTCGCCTCATCACCGACAAACTCGCCGAAATACCCGGCATCATCCCACTATCCATACCGGATTACATGGAAACCTATTCCTGCTGGATGGCCGGATTCAGCATCGACCCCAATGCCTTTACATGCGACGCCGAATCCTTTGCACAGCAAGTCGCCGAAGCAGGACTCACCGGAGCCGGACTCGGCAAATACTATCTCATGCCCGCTGCACTGCCCTTTTTAACGGACAAAGCCAAAAAACACCTCTATCCCTTCTCCAAACCCCCGGCATCCCACACCTATACTTACGGCGCAAACACCTGTCCCAATGCCCGGGACTTTCTCGACAATTTCATCCGCTGGACCACCATCTGCGAAAAATATCAACCCGAACACTGCGACCTCGTCGCCCAAATAGTCGCCACCGTCGCCGACCAGAATCGAGTCTGAGAAAAACATGGCCCTCACAATATGCCCGTGGAAATACAACAAAACCTGGGTCTATTCCATCACCTATGACGAAGCCCTCGTTGACCTGCACCAATTCGCAATCCCCATCCACGGAGAATACGGCATTCCGGGACATGTAGAAGTCGTCGTCGGACAACTGGGCGAAACGCGCAATATCGGCAACTCCAGCTACAATGGCTATCGCCACATGAACGCCGACGAACTCAAAGACATGCTCGCCCGGGGCTGGGGAATTGGCAATCACTCCTATAGCCATGAACTCATACAACCCGACATGGTTGACCTGGAAATCGGCCGCGCCAAAGACGTACTCGAAACCGCCATTGACGCACCCGTCGATCTCTACTGCGCGCCCGGCAACAATTCCAACATGTCGGACCACGTCCTCAAAGCCTGCCGCAAATACGGCTACCTCGGCGCAATGAGCCTGACCGATGCCCTCAACCGTCCAAACACCCCGCTCTTCTGGATCAACCGCACGGCATTGCATGAACAGTATTACGCCCCATTCTTCAGCGAATACGACCCATTCCGCAACATCCGCCATGCACAAGCACAAAACGGCTGGATCATCGACTACTGCCATTGCCCATTGGAAAAACCCATCCACCCCAACAAAGACTGCTCGCATCCACAACTCAGAAAAAGATTTGAAACCATCCTCGCAGAAGGCGGAGACAAAGTCTGGTGCGCCGTACCCGAAGAAGTAATCTTCTACCACCAGACCAGACGCCACACACAAATCGAAACCATCTCCGACACAAAAACCCAAAAGCACTACCGCCTCCACCTCAACAACCTGAGCGACCGCGTCACCTGCCGCACGCTCACCCTCCACGCCGACGTACCCGCCCCCTATTGTCGCCATCCCAGCGTATGGATCGACGGACAACCCCACCTCGCACACCTGATAGAACCGAGAAAATTGCAAATCACGATCACCGTCACAGACGGCATGGAACTCGTCTTTCAAGACCCGGGCACCTGAGCGACCTCAGTTATTCAGCCTCACCCTGACCCCTCTCTCCTGAAGCACCGGAACATGCTTATTAATCGAAACATCGCTCAGGGGATTATCCCTCAAATCGATCAAACTGTTTTCGCCACGCAATTCCGCATTCGCCACCAGAGGCGATAAATCCGAAACATCGCAATCCCAACCATGCACCCTTCGCAGCCTGGGCAAACCCGACAGCGGCGAAAGATCCGAGACCGCATTGTTATTCAGAGCCAATCCCCCCAACGCAGTCAAAGTCGATAGTGGAGAAATATCCCAGATGAGATTATTACTCACATCCAGCCACCTCAACTCGGTCATACCCGACAGCGGCGAAAGATCCGAAACATCGTTGGTATAGAGATGCAGCGTTCTCATCTCCGTCAAACCCGCCAGCGGAGAGAGATCCGAGATATAAGAATTCCCACTAATATCCAGTACTCTCAGTTCTGTCAAATTCGACAGCGGCGATATATCCGCTATTGTATTGCGAAAAAGATTCAACTCTGTCAGCTTGATCAAACCCGACAGCGGCGAAAGATCCGAAATACTATTGCTATTGACGCGACCGCCATTCGTCAATACATAGCCGAGATTCAGCACCGTCAGTTCGGTCGCGTACTCAATCCCCGCCAAATCGCGAACCCTTGAATTCGGAGCTTCAAGACGCGTCAACGTCGCCATCTCAGCCGCAGTAATCGCCTCTCCCTTCGCCTTGTTCAAAGAATCCTCAATCACCGCGCGCAGGTGAACATCCGGAATATTTACACCCTCGCCCTTCTTATGAGCGTCTGCGTCGCATTCGCCATAAAAGGCGAGACAGACACCGAGAATGATCAAGAGGTATCGGTAGATCATAGGAACTGTCCTCCAATCAGTTATCCAGCCTCACCCTGACCCCTCTCTCCCGAAGCGCAGGAATATGCGTATTAATTGAGACATCACTCAGAGGATTATCCCTCACATCGATATAATCCTTTTCCCCACGCAATCCCGCGTTCTCCACCAGAGGCGATAAATCCGTAATATCGCAATCCTGAATATTCAGCCTCTCCATATGGATCATACCCGACAGAAGAGAAATATCCGAGACAGCATTGACATTGAGAGCCAACCCCCTCAAATTGGTCAAACCCGACAGATGAGAAATATCCCAGATCAGATTATTACTCAAACTCAGCCATCTCAAATTGGTCAAACCCGACAGCGGCGAAAGATCCGAAATTTCATTGGTGTAAAGATTCAGCATCCTCAGCCTGGTCATACCCGACAACGGAGAAATGTCCGAAATACGAAAATTCGCACTAACATCCAGTGTTTCCAGCGCCGTTAAATTCGCCAGCGGCGAGATATCATATATCATATTGCGATGGAGGTACAACTCCGTCAGCTTAACTAAACCCGACAACGGAGAAAGATCCGTAATCTCATTGCTATTGATATGGTTGCCATTTATAAATACAGCGCCGAGATTCAGCACCGTCAGTTCGGTCGCGTACTCAATCCCCGTCAAATCGCGAACCCTTGAATTCGGTGCTTCAAGGCGCGTCAACGTCGCCATCTCAACCGCAGTAATCGCCTCACCCCTCGCCTTGTTCAAAGAATCCTCAATCACCGCACGCAGGTGGACATCCGGAATCGTTATTTCCCCACCCTTCTCATGAGCACCCGCGTCGCATTCGCCATAAATGGCAAGACAAACACTGAGAATGATCAAGAGATACCGGTAGATCATGGAAACAGTTCTCCAATAAGCGTCATATAACCCCATACAACGGCCCACCCGACGCCCCGAGAGCCTCTACTTTTTTAGTAATATTGGGATCCTCAACAAGCGGGGGCGCGTGGTGGGGCTTGTGGCGCGCATCAATAATCAGCGACCCGTTGCAACCCCAGTGTTTGTATTCAATAAAACTATCAACACCATAAACATCATGCGAGGGATTGGAGCGCGTGAACGCGACCCAGAGAAAATTGTTGAGCGTACGCGAACAAAACGCGCTATCATCGACAATCAGAATAAGCGGCAACCCATCGAGAGACTGTGACGCGAGCGCCTCGGCAAGACGAACTGCATCCTTACCCCCCTGATCTGCATCTCTAAAGTCGGGACCCTCAATAGCCGCGACACCGGGCAGGGCAATCGCGGGATTCTTAAATCCATCAGACAAGATGAGATCGCCCGGAATCTCGCGCCACAGATCGCGTCTCTTCGCACCGGCTGCGGCAATCACAACCTTGGAACCCTCATTAAACCCCGTACCCGAATAATCCAGCGTATCCATCGTCGTACGCGTTTGAAAGTGGAGATCGCGTCGCCAATCCACCCGCTCGAGAACGTGGATAAAATAAGCGCCGATATCGTGCGTATTCAGATGGGGATTATCTTCCCCCGCAGAAATAAAAAGGTATTTCGCCAAAGAGCATGCGCCAAAACCGAGCAATGCATTGGCCAGCGAGAGAATCTCCTGCGGTTGTCGCTCTCGGTAAGGCACATAGCGCTCCGAACCAATGGCAATAAGCAAAGGATGAACGCCCGCTGCATCCACAGCGTTAATAGACTTGAGACCGGGAATCTCAACGGGAACCATCGGACCAGTAATCTCGTGAATAAGCAAACCAAATGCCGTATCTTCCTGCGGGGGGCGACCCACAACAGTAAAGGGATAAATAGCGTCTCTCCTGTGCCAAACATCTTCGACGTGGAGAACGGGAAAATCATGCGCCAGGCTATAATACCCCAGATGATCGCCAAACGGACCCTCGGGTTTGGTTTCACCTGGATGCACGGTACCCGTAATAACAAAATCGGCCTCAGTAGAAATAACACAGGCATTCCTGCGTGCATAGCGAAACCGACGCCCGGCCAGACCCCCGGCAAAAATAATTTCGGACAACCCCTCGGGCAAAGGCATAACAGCAGAAAACGTATGCGCGGGCGGTCCCCCGATAAAAATACTCACGCGCAAAGGCTCTCCGCGCCTGAGCGCATTCGCATGGTGGATCCCAATATCGCGGCGGATCTGGTAGTGCAGACCAACTTCTTCGTTCTGTATGTACTCATTACCTGAAAGCTGGATGCGATACATACCCAAATTGGCATTCATAATACCCGGCCGGTCGGGATCCTCAGTATAAACCTGGGGCAAAAGAACAAAAGGACCGCCGTCGTCGGGCCAACATTGAATCTGAGGAAGCTGATCAATACGCGTACTGTTTTTGAGCACCGCGCCAAAACGCACCCTTCTCGGCAACGTATTAAATGCAATCCTCGCAATCCCCATTGCGCGCCAGGGCGCGCGAAGAAACGCAACCGGATCAGCCTTGGCCTCGACAAGGCGTTGTACCCATCCCAGAGTTGACCGAAAAAGAAAACGCGAGCGATCGAGCGTACCAAAAAGATTGGAAACCGCTGGAAACGGACTATCTTTCACATTCGCATAGAAAATCGCCGGACCATTGGCCTGAAAAACGCGGCGATGGATCTCCGCCATCTCCAGATAGGGATCCACCTCCTGTTCAATACGGATGAGATGGCCGTTGCGCTCGAGATCGTCAACGCATTGTTTGAGGGACTTGTATCGCATTGCAGTATATTGTTAGAGGTTAGAGTTTTGATGTGTAATATAGTGTACTGAATACCACATTGAGAGACAATTTTTAAGTTATAGTAAGGAGGAAAGCACAATGACATCATTTCGAGCGCTGGTCGTACGCGAATCAGAGAGCCAGTTTTTAAGATCCGTAGAAAACCGACAAATAGATGAACTCCCCGAAGGCGAAGTATTGATACGGGTGCGCTATTCCTCGCTAAATTACAAAGACGCCCTATCTGCAACCGGGCACCGCGGCGTAACGCAGGCGTACCCGCACACACCGGGAATAGATGCAGCAGGAGAAATCGTCGAAAGCTCTGTCGCCGACTTTGAACCTGGCGACAGCGTATTGGTCACGGGCTACGATTTGGGAATGAATACGCCGGGCGGATTCGGACAATACATCAGAATACCCGCCCATTGGCTGGTCAGACTCCCCGAAGAATTGACCACAAAAGAAAGCATGGGATATGGAACAGCGGGATTTACAGCAGCACTATCAGTCCATCACATCATCGAAACAGGTATAAAGCCAGACCAGGGCGACATCGCAGTAACCGGCGCAACCGGCGGCGTGGGCAGTCTCGCAGTGGCAATACTGGCCAAAAACGGCTTTCGAGTCGTAGCAGCCACGGGAAAAGCGTCAGAAACGGACTTCCTGAAAGAACTCGGCGCTTATGAAGTCATAGACCGACGCACATTGGACGACGACACTGGACGGCCCATCCTATCGGGCCGTTGGGCAGCGGCAATAGATACCGTTGGCGGAAACATCCTGTCAACACTCATCAAAACAACGCAATACCACGGCGTAATAACCTGTTGTGGCCTGGTATCCTCCCCCGAACTGCACACCACAGTATATCCATTTATCCTCCGCGGTGTCAAACTAATCGGCATCGACTCCGTCTTATGCCCCATGGACCTCAGACTAAAAATCTGGCAACATCTCGCTACAGACTGGAAAATCAACACCCTGAACAACATAATCGCAGAATGCGACCTGGAAGACCTGAATGCCCAAATAGATCGCATCCTATCTGGACAAATGCGCGGACGGATCGTGGTCAAACTGTAAAAGCAAGTAAGAAGTTAGAAGTTAGAAGGCCCGCCCCAACCACCCAAAGGCTGGTACTTCTCCCTTCACCCTTCACCCTTCACCCTTCACCCTTCTCCCTTCACACTTCTCCCTTCACACTTCACACTTCTCCCTTCACACTTCACACTTCTCCCTTCACACTTCTAACAATCCTCCGACTCCTCTTCAGTGCATCGAGAGGATCTGGAATATCCGACTTCAGTTCCAGACTCATATTCCCGGCATATTTGACCGAAAGAAGCGCGGCAAATGTAGATCGCAGCACCTCCCGCGTAAGCACCCCATCGCACAGACCCAGGTGCAGATCCTCCTCCCCATCATTATCATCGAGATGAACATAACCCAGCCGGTCTCCTGCCAGCGCGATCATATCCGCGGGATCTTCATTCGCCATCTGTGCGTGACCGATATCAAAAAGCAGATACAGATTGGGGTGACCAATCTCCTCGAGATAAGTGAGCGTAAACGGCACCGTCGGCAAAAACGTACCCGGAAAGTGTTCAACAGCGAGCTTGACACCCGCATCCTGCGCCTGATCAGCCAGCACACTCAAAGACTCGGCAAACAGATCGGCATCATCGCCCTGGGGCACCAGGTACGCCGTCGTTGCACCGAGCCGAGCACCGTGTTCAAACGCCCGATTTATATGATCGCGTGCGGATTGTGGATTATCTCCTGTCAGAGACATCCCCTCGGGCATATCGGCAGAAGCGGCAATACACGAAACAGCGAGACCGAGATCCTTCGCCCGTTGTTGAAGATCGGCAGTCTGAAGCCAACCCGGACGAATATCAATATGGGTAAACCCCGCATCGGCAACCTGTTCTAAAGCGAGTTCCTCGGCACAGGTCAGTGCCCATATACATGCAGCGAGAGACATGGTGGCTCCTTTGAAAAATAAAACCGAACCCCAGGCGATTTTTCGTCTGGGGTTTAGTGTGAAATAAATGGGAGAAGAGGATAGAGCCGGTTAGTTATCAGCGGGTTCGACCACAGAGGCACCCTTTGGTTTGCGGTGCATTCGTGCGTAGGTCTCCGCCAGAAGATCGCGCAATTCCTCGGCAATCTCTGGATGAGGATTACCGGCGAGAGCTTTGCAGGCCAGTTGCTCGGCTAAACGGAACTGGTTGCTATTAAACGCCATCCACCCGGCACTGCGGTGCAGCACGGACCACGTTGGCTCGGCGTGGTCGCCGCGCTCATCCAATTCCCTAATGGCAGCAAGCTCCAATTCCAACGCTTCGGCATAAAGCTGGATAGCCTTTTCCTTGTGACCGCGTGTTCGTTCCAGAATAGCTGTTTCCACGAGGTCCATGGCCTGGTTGTGAGGGTTGGTCGTAGTGGCACTCATTGGAAAATCAGATCACGCATCTAACACGCGCTCAAATGCCTCAAGGCTGGACGCTTGAATCGCCGCACGGTGCAACTGCTTCAGACGTTGCAAATCTTCAATAGCGGCAATGCGCGTGGATAGAGGGTGCGCTTCGCTCAGGTCAAATCGAATCTCCAACACTTCGAGAATATCTTCGAGCGTGCTTTTTCTTTCGCCTTGCTCAATACCCTGCTCAATACCCAATTGCTTAATGTATTGTGCAAACGATGACTCGCGCATAATGGCGTCCATAAGACCCTCCTGTAATAGAATACGATTGATCAGGCTCGGATCATACTCTAACCCACTCAATATCATCAACCTGCCCAAAAAGTCAACCTTTATTGATTCATCCACCCGCAGAGCATTCGTCGCGTCAACACAGTGATGTAACCACGCTTCTGAATCTATTCCAACAGGACGTTTCATCAACGATGCAAATGGAAACAAGCCCGAAGGTCCGTCATCAAGAATATCCTGTCCCTCTATCTCACTGAGCCGAATCACTGTGTATTTGATCACAACAAGATGGCCGGATATTTCCTGAACAAAGTGCCCCGGATCGCGCCGACCCGCACTGCGCCGCAAATAGATCACGCTGGAATAAATCGGCAGGCCATGCTGCTCAATCGCACGTATAATGTAGCCCGCCATGCGGATCGGCATAGATGGATCGTCAGTCGTTTGAAACTCGTGATGGATCAATGTCTCCTTGCCCGCAATGTGGACGCGGATGAGGCTGTCAGTGTGTCGTGTTTCAACTGTCTTTTGCTCTGTGTCGAGTATGTCGAGGACTTCTACATCGTCCTGTTCAAGTGTGAGTCGGATGAAGTCTTTGGGATAGGTCTGGATGAGATGTTTGGAGATGGTGTCATATTCGGCCATGTGGAATGCCCTGAGTCTGATGGGTGAATTCTATTTTAAAACACACGCAACAGTCAGACCCGAAGCAAATATCAAGCCAACGTCACAGAGATTGAGCGATAAATTGTATAGACAGAAGCTCAAGTACCCTCATCATGCTTTTAATATGCTGTATTGCGCTCTTAACTTGAATATAAAGATCGCCTTGGGAAGCACATACAAACCGAACACGCCGGGATGTAAAAGTGTACGTTTTGAGCCATGAATGGGCGGTCATGTGAAAGATATGTACCGCTACCTCTCGCGCCTCACAACCCCTGATTCTTTTCTCTCAACGACCATGATCTATCCGGATTGTGATACAACCACTGCTCCATATTTTCTTTAATCCGGGACCATTCCGTATCCAGCATGGAAAACCACGTCGTATCCCGGTTGCGGTCCTTAACAATCAGATGCTGGCGAAAAAGCCCTTCATACGTGAACCCCAGGCGGAGCGCAGCAGACCGCGAGCGTTCATTGAGCGCATCGCATTTCCACTCCACACGGCGATAACGCATACAATCAAAAGCCTCGCAAAGCATGAGATACGCCGCCTCGGTATTCGCACACGTATTTTGTGCCTCGGGACCATACCAGATATTTCCAAGCTCCAACCGACGCGCATCGGGTGCAATATTCAAAAAACTCACCATACCAATAGGCCGACCAGATAATTTATCCCGAACACAAAAAAAGAGCGGATCCTCCGAACGCTCAATCCCCTCAAGCCACGCCTGCATGTCCGACACATCTTCAAAAGGCCCATACGCCATATACGTCCACAACTGCTCCACGAGTTCCGTCCCATGCGAACATGCAAACAATCCGGGTGCATCCTTTTCCGGATCGAGCGGCGACAGCGCAATATACTCACCTTCATAATCCACTCGTCGCGGGACACGCACTTCAGACACAGACGGAACAAAATCGCCAACGGGAAGAGACAGCATCGAGTTTATCTCCATAAGCTATAGTTAGTGTAATATTCTGAATATATTCGGCATATTCTTTGACAAAACCAAAAAAATTAAGGTTTCCCCAAAATGGGGATTATGTAGTTGAGTAGCATGATCGCTCCTCCTTTCAGTTTCAATTTAGAAAATATGAATATTCATTGACATTGTAAAAGGGATTCGATAGATTATCAGCATCTGTCAAATTACTGATATTTTTGTCTTACATTACGAATATACGTTTTAGCCCTGACGGACAAACTCACGGAAGCCCTGACGGCATCCAAAGGAGAGTTCCATGGATATACAGAGACTCATTAAAGAAGAGTACAAGGAGCATGAACCTTTCTATTGCAAGGAACACGCTTTGGCAATATCGAAAAGGAACGTACTCGAAAGAATTGTGCGCGAGCGTTCTGGAGAGCCTGAGGTAGTCCCCTCGATCTGGGATAACAAGCGGGCACCTACTCCGATTGTGGTGCCAGGGGGATCTGGTGGCGAAGCCATAGGTGTTGCTTTAGTCGCTTTGCTCATCGGCGGCGGCTATGCGCTATACAAATGGCTATCCAGTGACGATGCCCAAACGTCGTCCAATGACACTTCTGGCAACTCTGGTGCCCCTTCTGTGAATGAGCAACTCAACCGCATCGAGGAAAGGCTCGACGGACTCGACGCGAAACACGCCGACATTGAAAGGGCGCAAGATAGAGCGAAAGCCATCCTGGACCGCCTTAAAGTTCCCGAAGCGGCTTAACCATATTACATGAAAAAAGCCCTGGCGGTATCGAGTCAAACTGCTGATAGCATTAGAGCATTCAAGTTTGTCCGTCAGGGCCATGAGAGCTAATTTCCTGTCATAATTTTATGCCAGAAAAAGGGAGATTTCGCAACTAAAATACTGCCCACTTGGGCAGTAAAAACACTTGCATTTCAGAGGTTACGATGTTATCTTTATATCAAATCGTAACCCCTTATTTTTTGGGTAGATATAAAAAGGGCGAGACCTATGTTCGCGCATAGGTCTCGCCCGACTGCCCTCCATCAAGCTAAACAAAGTGACATTGCCTTAGCTTGAACAAAAAATAACGGGTAGCCACACAAATTGCAAGAGAAAAGTGAGGTGTGCTATGGCTACCAATGCCCCTGGCATGCATTTCCGTGAGGGCATGTCTCTGATTCAGTTGTTCCAGATGTTTCCTGATGATGAGGCTGCCGAGAAGTGGTTTGTTCACACGCGCTGGCCGGATGGGATGGCCTGTCCGCACTGTGGGAGTACGAATGTCAACGAAAAGGCCACACACCCTACGATGTCCTTCAGATGCCGAGAATGTGTCAAATACTTCTCGCCAAAGACGGGCACCATCATGGCACGATCTAAGCTCGGATACCAGATATGGCTTATTGCCATCTATCTCTACACCACACACCTTAAAGGCGTGTCCTCTATGAAGCTACACAGAGACCTCGACATCACACAGAGAACCGCCTGGTTCTTACTCCATCGCATCAGGCACGCCATGTCTGAGGAGGAACAGACCCTCTTTGAGGGCACAGTAGAAGTCGATGAGACGTATATCGGTGGGAAGGAAGGGAACAAACACGCCAAAGACAAACTGCGTACTGGCAGAGGCACAGCAGGCAAAGTCCCTGTGGCCGGTGTCAAGAACAGAGACACAAAGCAAGTGCAGGCAATCGTGATCGACGAGGCCGATGAGGACACGTTGAAAGTGTTTATTGAGGATACTGTGGCGCGTGGGGCCACTGTCTATACGGACGGCTCACACGTCTATAACAGTCTGGAGGGGTATGAACACGAAAAGGTGATTCACTCGCGGGGCGAATACGTCCGGGGGGATGTGTGGACAAACGGCATCGAATCATTCTGGTCAGGGATCAAACGCGGCATTATGGGCGTGTACCACAAGATCAGCCCAAAGCACCTGTGGCGATATGTCACAGAGTTTGTGGCACGCCAGAACATGCGGATGCGAGACACCATCGACCAGATGACGCTCATTGTGCGGAGGTTCGAGGGAAAACGGCTAAGGTATGCAGACTTGACGGCACTGTATCCATCGCTGGAATTACGTTGACAGGCACGGCGATATGATGTATAACTAAACTGTGCAGAACGCACAAATGGAAATGACTCACCCCGTAGAAGGTGAGCCATTCCAAACACTAAAATTCATCGCCGACAGATGATGCCTAAACTTACATCACTTGGGGGCATCTGTCAAGGCGGAAAGGAAGCATGCTATGCCCTTCAATAAAGAAGAAGCCTTGCAGGAGATGGAGGCAGAGCGGGTAGCATTAGAGGTCTATCTGCGCCGGAACGGAGAGACGCCACAATCCATCCAACGGCGCATACCGAAGGCGCCACCACCCATAGAATCAAAGCCGATCATGCCGACAGTGCCACCACCCATTTGAACGGAGGGTAGTCATGAATCAGCCAGTACTTATTGAACCTGAGAGTGTAGTAGTGGACCGTAGCCCTATGCCAATTCCTCGTCCGGTGACACTTGCTATTCATTATCGCACCTCAGATGGTGCATTGTCTGTCATAGTGTTCGGATTGACCGTACCACAGGCAGATAAATTGGAGTCGGATTTACGTCTAAAGAGGGGAGAAGCCTCAACATCAGGAATATGAAGCATAAACATACATCCATCTGGTATCTCTAACGACGCCTGAAACTTCGCCATTTCTTCCCAGTTTATTTCGTAATCGCTGGCTTTTTGCTGTTCTGAAGTAGCCATCTCTCTCACCTCCTTCTGAGATTAAAATATCAGGTTGGAAAATCACATGCAAATATACACCCCAGGTGGATTGACAATCAAGTTACATGCAGACCGGGTTGAGCGTGTATTAAAACCTGTCCGTCATCTCATAAACATCGAAGATGCTTTCGTTGATATTCAATTATGGGCAAACTTCCCCGGTAATATGTTGTCAATTTTAGCTATTATTACTGCTCTAACCACACAGTCATGGACTTCGGTATTGATTGTGGGTGTTCTTGGCTTTGTTTTGGTCGATCTCTACCAACAATTTTTTTACTCACGTTTTCTCAAGGTGTTATTTCCTTTTGTATTAGGGGCGTTCTACGTCACACTGCCAGCCTCATTGATCACCATTTATATTTTATATCAAGAAGGTGCTATTATAGCTGGAATCACTCAGTTTGTTATGGTTCTTATGGACATTACAGGCATTGCCGATTTGATTTTATTTTTTTCTACGCCTATTAGGTTTTCTGTCCGATGCCTCTTTGGCAAAAGAGCAAAGGAAGGTGCGATTGAAGAGGCCTTTATTAAAATCTTGAATCACAAAGCAAGACAAGTTGGCGTAATTCTCGATTGGCAAAGCTACAATCGCCGAGAAACTGATACCTCTTTCTTTTTTGGGGATCATGTGAGATAATGCTGCCAGCACACGCATCACTTGCCTCCTTTCGCTCTGCTACTCAGCTACATAATCCCCCCCAAAATACCCCATTCGCGAACCCAAAACATCGTCCTCTGGAACAAAAAAGCCCGTCCTTTTGGACAGGCTTTTCTCATCTCCACATTTTGATCCACATCATCTACATCTCAATAATATCCTCTCGCCTTGGTCCCACGGAAATCCACTTCACCGGAACCTCGAGCCACTCTTCGATATGCTCGACATAACGCTGTGCATTAGCTGGTAAATCCGAAAACTCGCGCACCGAAGAAATATCTGTTCTCCACCCCGGCAACTTCTCCAGAACAGGTGTCGCCCGGTCGAGCAACGACGGAACCGGAAAAATCTCCGTCTTCTCCCCATCGATCTCATAAGCTGTACAAACGGGAATCTCATCCAAATAACCCAACACATCGAGCAGCGACAACGCAACCGCCGTCGCCCCTTGCATGCGACACCCATAGCGCGTAGCAACCGCATCGAACCAGCCCATCCTGCGGGGCCGACCCGTCGTCGCACCGTACTCCCCTGCATCGCCGCCCCGCTCGCGAAGCTCCTCCGCCTCCTCGCCAAAAATCTCAGAAATAAAAGGACCTGCCCCCACGCAAGAAGAATACGCCTTCGCAACAGCGACAACCTGCGTAATCGAATGAGGCGGAATACCCGCCCCAATCGACGCAAACCCCGCCAAAGTAGAAGAAGACGTCGGATAGGGATAAATACCGTGATCCGGATCGCGCAAAGCACCCAACTGTCCCTCCACCAGAATCTTCTTATTCTCCTTCAACGCATTGTGAAGCAGCAACGACGTATCGCAAACATAAGGCTCAATCTGCTCTCCCGCCGCCATCAAATCGGGCACAACCTCCTCCAGAGACATCAGCGGCTTGTGATACAAATGCTCAAAAAGCACATTCTTCACCTCCAGCGCGCGCGCGACGCGATCCCGCAAGCGGCCCTCATCGTACAAATCGGCAACCTGAACCCCCACCTTCAAATACTTATCCGAATAAAACGGCGCAATACCAGACTTGGTCGAACCGTATTTTCGATCCCCCAACCGCTCCTCCTCGTACACATCCATAAGCAGATGATAGGGAAGCAACACCTGCGCGCGCTCAGAAATACACAGATTTGGCTTCGGCACGCCGCGGGCAATCAGCTCATCCACCTCCTCTATAAAAGCCGGAATATTCAACGCGATCCCCGTGCCGAGAATATTCGTCGTATGCGGATAAAACACGCCCGAAGGCAAAAGGTGAAGGGCAAATTTCCCATACTCATTAATAATCGTATGCCCGGCATTATTGCCACCCTGAAACCGAATAACAAAATCGGAATCCCGAGCCAGAACATCCGTCATCTTGCCCTTGCCTTCATCACCCCAATTTGCACCTACAATAGCTGAAACAGACATTTTGCTCCCTTTTTTATGTAAGCCATCAGCCGCGATGACGGGCGAAAAATTTTTCGCCCCTACACATCTGCGTTCATCTGCGGATCACACTTCTTATAGCTTCACCTGCTTAACCCAGTTCACAAACTCCTGAGACACGATATCGGCCAGCACCTCATCCTGCACCGGCGTATCGATATTAAAAACCATAATCGCCTCGCCGCCCTGGCTCCTGCGCCCCAGCGCCATATCGGAAATATTGATCCCATTTACCGCAAACAAATTGCCCATATGCCCCACCACACCGGGTACATCCCGATTGCCCAAAACAATCATATTCCCCTCGAGCTTTGCCTTCACCTCAATATCATCTATGCGCACCAACCGCAAATCCCGGCGCCCAAAAACCGTCGCCGAAATCGAAGTCGTCTCTTCTGAAGTCTCGACATCTATCGTAATCAAATTGCTATAATCCGCGTGACTGCTCTTAGACTCTTCAACCTGAATGCTGCGCGCCTTAGCCCATAAAGGCGCGTTGACCAGCGTCACTGGCTCCTCAGCCTGATATTCAAAAATACCTTTCAAAACCGCAGCCGTAAGCGGCGCCGTAGCGTATTCCTGAATCACACCCTGATATCGATTAATCACCCTGTGCAAATGCCCGCCCATAAGTTGCGCGTGCAGCGCCCCCACCTTTTCTGCCAGCGACAAATAAGGACTGATCGCATCGAGATATTCCGGATCAATCGGCGGCAAATTGATACCACTCTGAACGGGCTTACCCTGCAGTGCATCGCGCAAATCCATGGCAATCTGCCGTGCCACATTTTCCTGTGCCTCAAATGTCGAAGCCCCCAGATGCGGCGTAGAAACCACCTCTGGCCTTTTAATCAGCGGATGATCAACCGCAGGCGGCTCTTCTCCAAACACATCCAATGCAGCCCCTGCGACCTTACCCGCTTCAATCGCCTTATCAAGTGCCTCCTCATCCACAAGCTCACCACGGGCACAATTGATAATACGCACCCCATCTTTGCACCTTGCAAGCGCAGATTCAGAAATGAGATGATGGGTCTGATCCGTAAACGCTGCGTGCAACGTAATATAATCCGACCTATCAAAAATCTCATCGTAAGAAGCCTGCTGTATATGCAACTGCCGCGCCAGATCATCCGACAAAAAAGGATCGGCACCCAACAACGTCATACCAAACGCATGCGCGCGTCGCGCCACCTGCTGACCAACGCGCCCCACGCCAATAATACCCAAAGTTTTGCCGTATAATTCAACACCCGTGTATTTGCCGCGCTCCCATTCGCCAGCTTTAAGCGAAGCGGTCGCCTGGGGGATATTGCGCGACAGCGCCATCATCATCGCCATCGCGTATTCAGCGGCAGAAATCGTATTGCCGCCCGGTGCATTCATCACCACAATCCCCCGCTCAGTCGCGGCTTCCACATCGATATTATCCACACCAGCACCCGCCCGACCAATCGCGCGAAGATTCACACCCGCATCAATCACCCGTCGCGTAACCTCCGTTGCACTGCGCACAATCAGCCCGACATAATCGCCAATAATCTCACACAACGCATCTTCAGACAGACCCGTATTCACATCGACTTCTATATCTGAAGAAACAAAAACATTCTGCCAGCCATCGGCCAGTGAATCGCCGATCAGAACCTTTTCCATTTTCACTCAATGCCCTCTCGCATCCACGGCCCATGTCTCTACAAACATCCCGCCTTCATCAATCACACACACCTCATCCCACAAATTCACGGTCGTACACACATGGCGCGGCACCAGATAAAATTGATCGCCCACACGCGGTCGCGGTGTACCCTCCGGCAGTTGCAACAACTGGTGTTCCTCATTGCGCCGCACAAACGCAATCTCATCTGACAACCCCAACGCTCGAAAATGGGGCGCAGGCGTATCGGGCGCAACCGACTTGCTGCCTGCATCCAGTGTAACGAGATCTGCGCGGGTCGTACTGATCACACTGGACAAAATTAGTGCTGCCCATTCAAAGGGACTCTGCAACTTGTCACCATATCCGGTATCCCAAAAAATCCACGTACCGGGCGAAACCTCATCCACCCCATCCACCCGTTGCGTATGCTCAAAACCCGGCGACCCCGAAGCCACCAATTTCTCGACCTCAATGCCGGACCGTTCTATCAGGCACCGGGTCTCAACAGCCCGCTCAATCGACTCAACCGCCGTCTTTTGACGCATATCCGCATCGAAATCACCCACATGTCCATCATACACATGCAAACCCGCAAAATGCAAACCCGACGCTTGTGCAATCTGCTGCGCCAGAGCAAGCGAAGGCGCACCGGGCAATGCCCCCGTGCGATCCATCCCCGTATTGACATCCACCATAACACCCAGACTCACACCCGCCGATGTGCAGGCATCGGACAACGCCTGAATCGCGTCCCCATCATCCGCAATAACTTTCAAATCGGTATCGGGATACAACCGCTTCAAATCCACCACGCGCCCAATATTTGCCCCCACGATATGATAAGAAATCAACACATCGGTCGCGCCAATCGCAGCGAGCATCGCCGCCTCTTTGGGCGTCGCACACTTAAACTTATCAATCCCCTCATCCATCTCCATACGCGCAATCTGCGACATCTTATGCGTCTTAATATGCGGACGCAGGCGCGCATACCCGCCCATCATATCCCCAATCGCGCGAATATTATGCGCCACCGCCTCCTTGTAAACCAACAGCGCAGGCGTGGGAATCTCCTCGGCATTCTTTACCCGATAGTCAAACATTCAGCACCTCTCCAATCCACCGCCAAACCGCATCCTTGCCGCGCCCCGTCGTCGCGGAAAACGGCACAAGGTCAAAATCGCCGTGCAAAGCGAGCATCCGACGGGTTTGATCCAATCGATTTTTGAGTTTATGACCCGACAATTTATCAGCCTTGGTAGCAACCACCACAAACGGCTTGTTGCCGTGTACCAGCCAGTCAATCATCTGCAAATCATCTCGGCTTGGATCGTGCCTCGCATCGATCAACTGAACAAAACCCCTGATTGAAGGCCGATCCTGCACATACCCCTCAATCAGCTTTCCCCACGCCTGACGCTCTTCCCAACTGCGCTTTGCATAGCCATAACCGGGCAAATCGACAAAATAATACGCGTGATTTACGCGGTAAAAATTCAGCGTCCGCGTCTTGCCGGGCGTACTGCTGGTCTTCGCCAAATTTTTCCGATTGAACAGCCGATTGAGCAACGACGACTTGCCCACATTGGAACGCCCCGCAAATGCAATCTCGGCCATCCCATCGCGGGGCAACTGCCTCAAAAAGCCAACACTCGTAACAAATTCGGCAGAATGGAATTGCATGACCGCCCTTTCACACAAACGAAAACCGGGGTCCAATTCGGCCCCGGTTCCCCATCTGTGGGAAATATCTATCTCTTTAAGCGCGTTTTTGTGTGGATTCGAGAACTTCCATACGCGGCTTGTTGCGGTTTTGAACCATATCGCAGGTCACCGTGACCTCGGTTATATCCTCACTGGAGGGAATATCGTACATCAAATCCGTCATAACAGCTTCGAGAACCGACCGCAACCCGCGCGCGCCTGTACCCTTTTCCTGTGTAATGCGAACAACCTCGCGCAACGCGTCATCTTCAAAAGTCAGCTCAACCCCATCGAGCTCGAACAACTTCTGATACTGCTTGGTAATTGCATTTTGCGGTTCCGTCAAAATCTGCAACAAAGCGGTCTCGTCCAGTTCGCCCAACGCACACATCACGGGCATCCGCCCAACCAGTTCTGGAATCAAACCGTATTTGATCAAATCTTCTGGCTCGGCATGCTGGAAAATCTCACCGGTACTTTGCTCATCCAAATCGTTCGAATCAGCTCCAAAACCAATGGTCTTCTTGCCGATGCGGGTGCTAATAACGCTTTCCAAACCATCAAATGCACCGCCACAGATAAACAGAATATTTTTGGTATTGAGCTGAATCAGAGGTTGTTCGGGATGCTTGCGCCCCCCCTTGGGCGGAATACTCGCCACTGTACCTTCCAGAATTTTCAACAACGCCTGCTGAACACCTTCCCCAGACACATCGCGCGTAATAGATGGATTGGCCGACTTTCGAGAAATTTTATCGACCTCGTCCAAATACAAAATACCCATCTCTGCCTGCGCCACATCGTAATCCGCTGCCTGAAGTAGGCGCACCAGAATATTCTCAACATCTTCGCCAACATATCCTGCTTCGGTCAAAATAGTGGCATCGGCAATCGAAAATGGAACCTGCAAAATGCGCGCCAGCGTCTGTGCCAAAAGCGTCTTGCCAGTACCCGTGGGTCCCATAAGCAAAATATTGCTCTTATCGAGTTCGACATCATCCGCAGACTGATTGGACCGAATGCGCTTGTAGTGATTATACACCGCAACCGAAAGAACGCGCTTGGCGCGCTCCTGACCAATCACATAATCGTCGAGACGAGTCTTAATTTCCTGCGGCTTGGGCAACCCTTTGTGAAGTGTCACGGGCTTTTTGAGATCGTCCTCTCGCAAAACCTCATTGCACAGCTTGATACACTCACTGCAAATATTCACGCTCGGGCCAGTGACGATCTTATCGACCTGATCGGCACTCTTGCCACAAAAAGAACAGCGAATTTCTGCTCTGGATGTCCGTCGCTTCATAACGCCCTACTTCCTCATGACAAAGCTTCGTCGATATCGGGGGTGGAACTCTCGGGACTGAGCACTTCGTCAATCAGGCCATATTCCTTTGACTCATCAGCCGACATAAAGAAATCGCGGTCTGCATCCCTTTCTATGCGCTCAATAGGCTGACCCGTGCATTCGGATAAAATGGCGTTCAAGCGGTCGCGATATTGCAAAATCTCTTCGGCGTGTCGTTCGATATCCGAAGCCTGACCGCCTGCACCGCCAATGGGTTGATGCAGCAAAATGCGCGAATTTGGCAATGCGCGGCGCTGCCCCTTCGTGCCCCCTGCAAGAAGCACGGCACCCAGTGAAAAAGCCTGACCCACACAAAGCGTTTCAACATCATTGGGCACGTATTGCATCGTATCGTAAATAGCCAAACCCGCCGTAATACTGCCGCCGGGAGAATTGATATACAGCCGAATCGGCTTCTCGGGCGTTTCAGATGTGCAAAACAACATCTGGGCAATCACCAGATTGGCAATCGTATCATTGATCGGCGTACCAATAAAAATAATATTATCGCGCAACAGCCGCGAAAAAATGTCATAAGCGCGCTCGCCACGCCCTGTTTGTTCAAGAACTGTAGGAACCAGAGCCATATTAAACTCCGTTTTGTTGTTTAAATGAAAAAACCATTCATCTATTCGTCTTCAACTTCCTCAACATCTTCGACATCTGCATTATCGATGAGAAAATCAAACGTCTTCTGCGTTTTAATCTCCGACTCAATCTGATCGAGCTGTTCGGTTCGGCTCAAAATCTGACGCAGACGCGGCCCTTCGATATTGTGCCGTTGCGACATCTCTTCGAGATGCTTGTCCAGATCGTCATCGGTCACCTCGATATTTTCCTGATCGGCAACAGCATCCAGCAACAAAAAGCGTTTGACACCGCGTTCGGCTTGATCGCGCCCTTCCTCGCGAAGCGCATCTTCGTCAATCCCTTGATCGTGACCCGCTTGCTCCCGCTTGTATGACTCAATCATACCATCGAGATAGTTTTCGACCATGCTAGCGGGAACCTCAAAAGGATTCTCCTCGATCAGCGCATCCATCAAATTTTCCTCAACGCGCTGGCGAATAGCCTGATCGTACTGCGCCTGCATCTCATTGCGAATTTGCGTCTTGAGTTCATCCAGCGTCTCCACGCCGCCGACATCCTGAGCCAACTCGTCATCCAACTCGGGCAACTCGCGCTCGCGTATTTCTTTCGCCATCACGCGAAACATCACAGTCTCTTCTTTCGGCCCTTCGTCTTGATCCTCCTGATCGTGCTCATCCTGAACGGGCCGCGTAATTGTAACCTCACGGGCCTCACCGGCCGAAATACCCATCAATTGCTCTGCCAAATCAGTCGGCTTATCGTCTTCCGTCTTAAACAGCCGGATCGATTGATCTTCTGACCTGTGATCGGCCACGGGGCTGCCGCCCTCATCGAGCTCTTCGACATCGGCAAAAACCACATCGTCGAGATCGGCAGCGCGCTCCACGACCTGCTCGGTCGCACTCTCCTCTTGAATATACCGCAGCCGACTGTCAACATGCTCGTCTTCAACCGCAAACACGGGCCGCGTCACCTTCAGCTCCTTATAGGTCTCCACGGTTATCTCTGGACGGACATCGACAGAAGCCTTGAACACCAGAGGTTGTCCCTCTTCAAAATTGATATCGTCAATACTCGCCTGAGAAACGGGTTGAATACCTTCGGCTTCACTCGCCTCCCGGTAAAACTCCTCCACCATCTCCTGTACAACCTCACCCTGGATGGCCGGCCCAAATTGCCGTTTGACAACACTCAGGGGAATTTTACCCTTGCGAAACCCCGGCAAATTAAGGGTCTTGCTATATTTCCTGTAAGCGTCATTGAGACGCTTATCCACATCCTCAGCCGGGGCCTCAATCTCCAATGTTCGACGCCACGTCCCCGACTCGGTCACCTGCACATTCATCGCGTTGGATAATCCTTTCTTTGTAATACTTCACTCACTAACGGGACCAACGTGCAATAATAAACAAATGAAAACGCTTTGTCAATGGCGTTGGGGCTACTGTTTGCCCTTCACCTCACCCATACCCCAACACCTTCAAATACGCCTTCACCGTATTCTCCAACCCCATAAAAACAGTATCTGCGATCAGCGCGTGGCCAATAGACACCTCGAGAATCCCGGGAATCGTCACAAATTCCCCCAGATTATCGAGATTGAGATCGTGCCCCGCATTAACCCCCAGCCCGGCATCTTGTGCCGCGCGAGCCGAATCCGCGTACTGTCGAAAAACAGGCCCCACATCGCCTCCATCAAACGCAGAAGCATAAGACTCCGTATAAAGCTCAACGCGATCTGCACCCAGAGCCTTTGCCAGAACCATATCCGCCGGCACCGGATCCATAAACAGAGAAACCCGAATCCCCAGACCTTTCAACTCCGCAATAATCGGCACAAGCCGCTCGCCATCCCGCCTCAAATCCCAACCGTGATCGGACGTACTCTGATCCGGTTCATCGGGCACCAGCGTACACTGATCTGGCACCACATCCCGCACCATATCCATAAAATCGGGAAAGGGATTGCCCTCAATATTGTACTCCACCCCCGAAATCACCTCTCTCAACTCATAAACATCCGTCCTGCGAATATGCCGCTCATCGGGCCGGGGATGCACCGTAATCCCATGCGCTCCCGCATCTATACACACCTGCGCCGCCCTTGTCACACTGGGAAAAGTAAGCGGCCTACTATTCCGCAACAGCGCCACCCGATTCAAATTCACACTGAGTTTGGTCATTGAAATTCCTATTAAAAAAGGTGAGACGGGACACCCGCCTTAGGGTTGCGTTGGGGGCGGTCTTCTCACTTCACACTTCTCACTTCCTACTTCTTAAGGTGCCAGCAAAGCGCGCTTCCACGCGCCATCACCTTGCCGAACATACAAAAACCGATCGTGCAACCGATCATCCCTATTTACCCAAAATTCAAACCGATCGGGAACCACCCGATAGCCCCCCCAAAAATCCGGCAACGGCACATCATCTTCCGGATATTTCCGATCCAACTCTGCCACGCGACCTTCCAAAAACGCCCGATCGGGAATCGCCTCGCTTTGAGGTGACGCCCAGGCACTCAAGCGACTACCCCGAGGACGCGAATCAAAATACGCCTTAGACACCTCATCCGAAACAGCCTCAACCCGTCCCTCAATACGCACCTGCCTGACCAGCGACTTCCAGTGAAATAGCAAAGCGGCTCTGGGATTCTCCGCCAACTCATCGGCCTTGCGACTCTCCAGATTCGTAAAAAACACAAACCCCTCTCGATCGCACTGCTTCGCCAGCACCATACGCACCGAAGGCTTTCCATCGCGCGTCGCCGTTGCCAGAGCCACGGCCTCGGGCAGCGTCGGCTCCGAAGCCCTCGCCTCCTCAAACCACATATCAAACTGAACAAAAGGATCTGGATTCATTTTTCTCCCTGAGTGACTTAATCAAATAAACGCGCGTCTCTCGCCAGTTACTCTGCCCGCCATTGGCATCAATATAAACACCCCGTGCCAAATACGGTTCCCATCCCGCATCTCTGTACCCGCGGCGTGCGTACAAATTCAGCGCAGGATGATTCTTCACGTAAACACACAGACCAATATTCTCATAGCCCCGCTGAAAAGTAATCCGCTCACACACATCTAACAACCGCGAAGCAATACCCCTCCGCCGATAATCTGGATGCACAAAAAGCGACGACACCTCGGGCCAGGGTCGCACCTGAGGCGGCACGCCAGCAGCATCGCCACCTTCCCAATTGAGCAACACCTGAGCCACCGGCCAATTGCCCCGCCATGCCACGAAAAAAATGAGCCTGCCGGATTCCTGTAGCATAAACCGCCGCCGCTGCGTTTCTTTACGGGAAAACGGCAAATACTGAAGCCGAAACACCTCAGACGATTTAAGAGACCGAATATCAATTTTCATAAAAGTAAATTATACCGAACACCGCCCCAATCCGCAAGACACCGCGACGTACTATTTTCATCTGCTCAGTCTAAGTCATATATGCCAACCCATAACCGGAGCATTGTCATGAACCACCTCATCTTAATCAAACACGCTCTGCCTCAAATTGACGAAACAAAATCCGCCCCAGACTGGCACCTATCGGACAGCGGACGCGCAAGTTGCACCTCGCTCGCCGAGGCATTGCGCCCTTACAAACCAGACCTCATCATCACAAGCGCAGAACCCAAAGCCCACGAAACGGGTCAACTCGTCGCCGACGCCCTTCAAATCCCCTACTCATCAGCACCCAACCTTCACGAACACGACCGCAAAGGCGTCCCCTTTATCCCCCAGGAAACCTGGCACACCACCGTAAAAACCTTCTTCGCACGCCCCAACGACCTGATCTTTGGCAATGAAACCGCTAATCAGGCCCGCCTGCGATTCACCCGAGCCATTGAAAAAGCAGTAAAAACACATCCTCACAAAACCATAGCCATCGCCACCCACGGCACAGTCATCTCTTTATTCACCACACAAAAAACCCGGACAAATGGCTTCGACCTTTGGCAACAACTGAAACTGCCATCTTATGTGGTACTCGACCTGCCGGATTATAAATTGAACACCATTGTAACGGAAATATGAGGGTCAAAATCTGACCGTCAGAGAGTCTCAAAAATTAAAGCCGCTTCTCAAACTGGGAAGCGGCTTTTTATTTAAAACTCATGCCGAATATGCAGGACATTGACCTACTTTTTGTCTGCGACTATCAATAGTATCCGGGCTGCACTCGATGGACAGCGGCGGCCCTACTCCCTATACCGCGACGTACAATTTTCACTGGCGCAGTCTAACATGAATAATCTCGACAACAACCGTCCGGGAGATATCTGCAATGAGGGAAGAAATCCGTTTCAGTCCAGAAGATCAACAATTCATTGATTGCGCCATAGATTTTTGCCAACACATGGGTGAACGTGCTGTCCTCATGTTGATTGGAAGTCGCGCCGCTAACTTTGCCGATGAATGGTCAGATCTCGACCTTTGTATTATCGGCGATAAGCGGCGCCTTGCCGCTGAAGACCGGAGGACTTATGAACAAAGCTGGCAACTCTTCGTCGATCGAGGCGATTACGAAGCCCACTGGTCGTTTTACGATGAAGATGACTTGCGGGCGTGGTTGGAGACCTACCCGGACGAAATGATGTGGGTTATTGCCACTTCGCGGACGCTCTACGGTTCTTCACGTACCGCTAAAGAACTGAAGCACCGCTATTCCCTGTATCCGCCAGCAGTCGCGGAGAGCAAGTTGAAGTGGCTATTCGGCAAGTATCATTACTCGCAACGCGGACCACTGGCTATGGCAGCTCGAAATAAGGTGGAAACGGCGTTTGTTGCGGTTGGCAACGTCATAGAGTACCTCTGCAAAATGTGCTGCGTTGCTCACAGACAGCCGTTTCCCTACGATAAATGGCTGGTTGAAGCGGCCAAACAGACACAACTGGGCGCAATGGTATATCCATCGATTCAACGGGCAGTAGGTGGCATTGGAGACTTTCTCAACCAGCCAGCCGACCGTCGCTGGCGTGACTGGGTGCCCGTGAAAGAATTGCGGGCGACATTGCCGATTGTTCAAAGCGGACTAAAGGAACTGGGCTGGATTGGCGATTGGATTGACAATCCGGAGGCAACTTACTTTGAGGAGACAGTACGACGACCTGCGCCCTGAACTAAAATGTAATAGATGAATTAAAGCCGCTTCTTCCAAACCGGGAAGCGGCTTTTTTAATTAAAACTCATGCTGAATATGCAGAACATTGTACCCTATCTTGGAAAACAATGAACAGGTCAATTGGGGATCAACTCAATATGGTCAGTTGCTCGTGGTTATGTACTCTTTTTTTCGGGCTGAGAGGCCAAAAAACCTAACGGATGAACAGCCATATCCAGTTTACTGTCGGCTGTCCTGAGTAAACGATAAATTTGGAGATACGTGGTTGTAAGATTTGTATTATCTGATTGCACAATATCGTTGTAACACGCCTCAAATTCTTTACCAATATCAATGAGTTTCGCACGCAGGCTAACTATTTCGTGCAACGTCTTTTCAAATGTTGCTTTCGCTTCGGAAGTAATCAGGCTACTCTCCTTTGAAAGGATAAAGGGCACGAGTAATCTCTAAACGTATAAAAGCATAATAAACGATTTTACTCTGTTCAAGCAAAAAACGATTTGTTTGCCAGTCATTGTTGTCTTATTTTACCGTTCAGGTACGTCATTAGACTATATAAGATTATTTCAAGGAGAACAACCAAATGGCAGCCACATTGTCGCCAACACACCGAGCAATCTCACCTTTTGACAATTATTTTTCTGAGAGTTATAAGAGATTAAAGGATAGTAAAAACGTCAGGTCTGACCTCACACCTGCTGAGACGTTCATACCGACACTGGAAGTGCCTCAGTTCAAAGAACACAAGACGACCCAAGTTGCTGCGATACTCGCAACTTATTGTGGCGGTAAAATTGATGTACATAAACTGGTCAAGTTAATTTATCTCATTGATAGAGAGTCTTTGAAACGCCGGGGAAGCCCAATAACTTATGACCGTCCATATAACATGCCGTTAGGTCCAACACCAGGTAACACATATCGTCTCATTAACAATCCGTGGACAGGGGAATATTGGTCTCAATTTTTTTCTCCTCCTGAATCCCCACATGTCATTAAGTTACTTAGAGATGATACAGGTGAAGGCAAACTATCTCGATTTGAAGTTGATTTGATACGCGAAGTATTTGAAAAATTTGGAAAAAAATCATTTGATGAATTACAGAGATTTATGCATTCTTTACCAGAATTTGATGACCCTGGCAGATCGTCTTCTCCAATAGATTGGGATACCTTACTCAAAGCTGTGGGATGGTGTGGTGATAATTTAATAGCGATTAAACAAAAACTCAGTGGGAGGGCAATGTTTGAACGCAGGATTGCACATAGCTGAGATTATTTTTTTAAAAATGCCCAGGAATCTGTCAGGTATTGAGATTCGGGCTATTGTATATAGTCTCGCAAAAAGGGGATGCAAACAATCTTGCATCCCTTTTCTTTTTTGGAGTTACCCCGTTTTATGTGAGCCTTAAAGATGCGATTTCAAGACCGTGCAAGACCTTGATAAAACAAATCCTGCCATCTATCTCACACATCAAGGCCATATTGGACTTGATTATGCACACCCCTCATTTAAATTGTTCAAAATAGTGGTCCATTTCAGATCTCAATTCTATACCCGCTATCTCAAAGGCATCCAATAATGCATCATAGCTGCCTTCCCCACCGATAAAATCCCAGAGTTCTTCTGCAATCAAAATTTCATCTTGTAGATCAAGCATTCCTCTTATCGTCCATCGATTATAAGGCTCTGGTTCGTATGGATTATACGGAATTCCTACCATTGTGTTTACAACAGCATCTGGATTTCGTGCGAGTTCGGCAGCCACCCACTCTAAAAGTGTTCGTTTATATTCCTTAAAAGAACCAATGTTGGGCTTTACTGTCTTCATATCGATGAGAAATAATTCACCATCATAATTTTCGAGCCAAATATCTACCTTAGTCAATTTTACTTCGTTTATGCTGCCCACTCGGCAGACTTTTCTAATTTTTTCGATTTCAACAGATTTATTGGGATCTTCGTTCGCTGTAGTGAGATCAGTCATGATGGTTTGAATTTGCCTCTGGGCTTCACTACTGATTCTATCAAATGTCCTGACTTGTGTTTTTGCTACCTTAAATTTTTCTTTTGCCAAGGCAATGGCGACGGGTTCATAAATTGATGTACCAAAAGTTGTATTCAAAGATTGAATAAAAGAAAATAAAGCCATCCTATCTCTGCCGAGCAAGCGATAGTGAAACGGCATATAGCTCGTTTCGGGATTATAGCTCTGGAATTTATCTCTGATACACTTCTTGAGCATTTCTGCAATCATCACCTTTTGATACGTGTGCATGTTTTTAATCCTCTTTTTCTTTTAGATGAAATATGGTCTCCGAATACGCCGAAGCCCTGTTTTTTTCCGTACGATTCAAGACGGGACGTTTATACTGTTCGACAATATGCATCCCAACCTTATCTGCGATAGTGGGATACATATTAAATTGGTCATTTGCCACGAGAAACACATCGTAGTCCTTCGCTAAAAACCGCTTGCAATTGTTTAACACATCCGACACGCCTTGAATATACGATTCTCGCGCCGCTCTTCCTTTCCCCTTAAATAGAGGGCCGATCTCCGCCTCATCGCGTCTTTGAAACCCGAATAGATCATAGGCATAGGCGTGCTGTTCGTGATAGTTGATCAAACCGACATACGGCGGACTTGAGAAAATCCCCTTTATTCGTTGCGTCTTCGTGAGTTTTGCGAAATGCGGATTTGCCTGCCTGACCGCAGCGAAAATGTCGATGGTGCGAGAATCCCCTGCCACGCAGTGTTGAAATGTATCTGTTTTTAATGATCGAAACGCCTCCCATCGCTGTATGCTATCCTCGCAGTATCGCTTCCACCAACCTGAAATGGAAAATAGCGGCTTGCAGATTTTGCCGTGCTTTCGGCAATAGTACGCGGTGGTCACCGGGGTTTTTAAGGTGCCCAAATCCGCATGGGTTGTTGCCCTGCACGACCGGATAGTTCGACTCAAAATCAGCATCAGAGCATTTTGAATTGCTTTGTCTTTGACGTCTTGAATCAGACTGTGAACAAGATCGATTTCTGCCCGAATACTCGGCAAATACCATCGTGTTAGGAAGCGATCAGTATCGGCTGGTATATGTAAATCAATTTGATAGTCTGCAACAAGTTGGCGATACGCGGGCAAAAAATCGGCTTCGCGCTCGCGGCCATACTGTTTTTGATCGATTTGACCGGCTCTAGCTGCGTGTTTAAAAGCCAAAGAGAAATGCTTGGCATTGAAGGTAGTGAGTTGTTCCGCGAGTTCCGTTTCAAATGCCGAGATGTTGGAGCGAGACACAAAATGACTGAGCGCAGTCGCAATTTTTCGGCTTTCATCATATAAGGTGATCAAATGATAATCCGCGACTTTGGCGTTGCTGATCAAAGCGTTAAAAGTCGAAACATCGGTGCCAATGGCGTGTATGCCAAGTTCGTTGGCTTGAACCAATGTTGTCCCACTCCCACAAAAAGGATCGAGGACAATATCACCCGGTTGAAAGTAGATATCTCGCTTAAAGTTGTCCGTATGATTACCTAAGAAATATTCAACCAACTGGGGAATGAATTTTCCTTTATAGGGATGCAATCGATGCACATGCTTTGTGGTTTCCGCTTCTTTAACGTCTTCAAAGGAAAGGTGCCAATTTAGATCGCTTCCAAGTTTTTCTTTCCAGTGGCTCTCTCGACGTTTTTGGTGCGAGGCGTAGTACTCAATCAAGCTTTCCTGGGGAATTAACTTGGCACCGTTTTTCATAACGCATTTAACTTGAGCGTACTGTATTAAATATGAGATATTAGAAGGTGTAACGTTTTTATTTATGTGCTTCGATGCCCATTCGCTTGCTTGTTTAAGAGTTAAGAGCATTTTTCTCCTTTCTAATGAATCAATAGTATAAACTGTTTTAGGCGGCAAGAATACCATTACGAGCTATTTCACACATCAAGCCGTATGGACCTGATTTATACACACCCCTCAAATATATAAAAAACCTCCCTTTATCCTTGATAGTAGCAAAGCTACTTATACACGAGTTACTCATGAATAATCACAAGATAGAGGGAGAGGAACAATAGCGTGGTCAAAATTGCAGTTGCCGAAGTGAAGAACGGCATAGAGTCCTTTTAATTTTACCTCCTCTGCAGGGGTAAATATCTTCTTTCTTCTTTATTGAAAAAGATAAAGCAATAATGTTCTAAATTCAAACATTTTTCTTGACGACTCTTGTTTGTCTCTGTCAGGTGTTTGAGATTCGGGCTATTGTATATATCCTCGCAAAAAAGGGATGCAAACAATCTTGCATCCCCTTATTATTAATGATAAAAAAATTACAACATCAGGACTTAAAATAGATACTGATAAAACCACCGAGAATAGCGAGCAATAGAGCAAATTGCCAATAAAATAGTCATGCGACTTGCGAGATTACGCATATCCTGTCGATACTCTCTCTGATTCTCGATCATCATCTCTAACATACCTTCAAGTCGAGATTGACGCCTATCAACATCGTGAACTTGCCCTTCAACTTCCGTCGTAGCCATTTGGTTATCTCCTATTAAAAACACCCATCCGCCTCACCCCGCTCTAAACGGAGCCAAATATGTTGTGACAAACAAATATAGCCAAAGGAACACTTGACGACAATCCAAATTTTTATGATGCTTTTTTGTTGTTTTGCCTGATAGACTGGATTGCGGCTAAAACCCTGCCGCAATGACAATCAAACCTCTGGTTAATAAACAAACTTTTTTTCTAATCATACATCTCATGGCACTCGCGCAACCCGTAAACAACACCGAACCCTTGCCCAATCGCGACCGCGTAACCGCGCGTTGCGTCCTGCTGGGATTGGGACTCGTCATAAGCGTGAACACCTGGCCCATCTACGGGCTATATGTCATCCACATCAACCAGATGGTCTTCAGCTACATGGCGATGGCACTCATGATCCCATTTGTAGTGCTATCGCTGGGGCTGAACGTACTCTTGCGAAAATTCTGGCCCCGCGCCGCATTTTCTCCCCTCGAAATGGCCGTCGTATTCTCCATGGGATTGGTAGGCGCATTATTCCCCCTCATGAATTTCACCGGCCTGATCATGGGGCACCTCGCAACCCCCTATTATTTTGCCTCGGCACAAAATCGGTGGTCCGAATTTCTCCATCCCCACTTGCCGCGCTGGTTATTCCCCACAGATGACAACGGCGCCATGCGCCTCTTCTTCGAAGGTTTGCCGCCCGGCCATGCAATACCGTGGGAAGTCTGGATCGTCCCCCTATTCTGGTGGTTTGCATTTGCAGGCGCAATCATCTGGACCTGCCTGTGTATCGCCGTAATTTTGCGACGACAGTGGGCCGAACACGAAAAACTACCCTTTCCCGCGGCACAGGTCGCGCTGGAACTCGTACGAGAAGAAAACAAAAAAATATGGCCCCCGCTGGTGGGACGCCCGGCATTCTGGATCGGCATGGCAATTCCACTCACCGTAATATGCTGGAATATCTTATCGTATTTCATGCCCGACTTCCCAAAAATACCCATCACGCGAGCGGGCGACGGCGTCACATTCTTGCATATCAGCCGATACATCCCAGATCGGTACTTTTATATCGGAATACAATTCTTCATCGCGGGATTTGCCTACTGGACCAGCCTGGACGTACTATTCTCAATCTGGTTTTTTTACTTACTCGTCGTAGCCGAAGTCTATACCTTTAACCGCATCGGATACACCATTGGAACACCCGGCTTGTGGTCCTCAACACACGCGGCCAATGCGTGGCAGGCATTTGGCGCACTCGCCTGTATGCTGTGCCTGGGATTGTGGATGGGACGCGAACACCTCAAAGGCGTATGGCACGCCATCAGAGGGCGAAAAAAATTAGACGACGCCGAAGAACTCATGTCCTACCGCACCGCGGGCATAGGTGGCCTGGTCGGATTGTTATTCATCATCGGATGGCTACACACCGCGGACATGGCCTGGTATGTGATTATCCCCTTCTTAATCGGTATGGGCATATTGTATGTCGGCATAGCCCGGGTCATAGCCGAAAGCGGACTCGTGTATTTGCGCGGATCCATGATGCCCCCAACCTTCGCCCTCTACACCCTCGGCTCGGCGAATATCCCGGCGGCGAGCATGGCAAACTTCGCGTTCTCCTTCGCGTATTTTACAGATGCCAAAAGCCTCGCCATGGCCAGCATGGCGCATTGCTCGTGGATCACAGCAGCCATAAAAGGACGCAAACGCATGGTCGCAATTGCCCTCGTATTAGCCGGCATTGCAGCCGCCATCTCATCAGTCGCATTCACACTGTATCTGGGCTATGAAACAGGCGCGTATAACTTCCGAGCATTTGAATTTCGCACACACCCGCGGATCTTCGATTACTGGATCCGACAGATGCAAACCTTTAACCCGCCCGACTGGAAGAGAATTGGCTTCTTCGGCTTTGGCGCGGCCGGAATGGCGCTATTGACATTCCTGCGGTATCGCGTATCCTGGTGGCCCTTGCACCCGGTCGGATTCGCCATCATGGAAACCCAAGCCGTGCGGGGAACGATCTTCACGATCTTTCTCGTATGGCTGTGCAAATTGCTCATCCTGCAAATTGGCGGCATCGCCCTATACCGCAAAGGCCAGCCCTTATTTCTCGGTATCCTCGTCGGATTCATCCTCGGCGTGGCAATCTCGGCAACAGTAGATACCATCTGGTTCCCCGGCAGCGGGCACTCGGTTCACCATTGGTAAAATAAAATGAAAAACCCCAACACTCACAAACCCTCATCCCTCGCCCAGGCCTATCGCAGCGTCGGACCTTATTTAACCTTGGGCATTCAATTTATCGTGACAATATTGCTATGTGTATTTGCGGGACACTGGGCAGATGGCAAATTTGACACCTCGCCTCTGTTGACTTTAATCGGAGGTCTAATAGGCATTGCCGCGGGATTTTACCACTTCTTTAAAGCCGTCTTAAAAATGGACCGCAAATCGGAGGAAGACACGTGAGGTCTTTTGTCAAACAAATTACTGTAGTCTTATTGGCCGCGTGGGTCCTCGGAGGGTACCCGCTCTACCTGTGGCAAGGAACAAATGTACTCATCGCCGCAGGGGTTGGTTGTGCGATTTGCACCTTGAATGCACTCGCCGGTGCCTATCTCGCACTGTGGGGCATGCGCCGGGATAACCGCACATTTATGACCGTCGTATTCGGCGGAATGGGGATTCGCCTAATTATTGTACTCATTTTCTTTTTTGTCGCCTTAAAATTAGTCAAACTTCACGTTTTTAGCTTGACTCTTTCACTATTTTTATTTTATGTAGTATTTCAGATTTTAGAGATTCGGTTCTTCGTCGGGCGCCCGCCCGACAAAGCCAATAATTCAGGAGTCTGACGGATGGCAGCACAGGCAGAGGAGCAAAGCAGCGGCAGTTTTATCCTCGAGCATATCACAGACCATCACGAGCTTCACCTCGGTCCACTCCATATCCCCCTTCCCCATATTGAGCTTTTTGGCGTTGATATGTCCATCACCGGCCACCTGGTCATGATGTGGGTCGCCTCTCTATTACTCATTCTCACCCTCATCATTTCCACAAAACGACGCGGACTCATACCCTCGGGCTTTGCCAATGCGATTGAAGCCATCGCCATATTTATCCGCGATGACGTCGCCGTGCCCAACCTGGGAGAGCGGGACGGGCCGAAATACATGCCGTTTTTAATGACGGTCTTCTTCTTTATCCTCTTCTGCAATCTATTGGGATTAATACCCTTTGGACAAACCGCAACCGGCAATATCAATGTCACGGCCACGCTGGCGGGCATCTCGTTTGCAATGATGCTCGGTGCGGGAATCAAACACAACGGCCTGTTCGGCTTTTTCAAAGGCTTGATCCCCCCCAATTTGCCAATTGCATTGCTGCCGCTCATGATCCCGCTGGAATTTCTGGGCCTCTTGACCAAACCATTTGCACTGTGCATTCGTCTCTTTGCCAATATGCTGGCCGGTCACGTCGTAATATTGTCTTTGATCGGCATCATTTTTATTCTCGGTTATTTTGTCGCCCCTATCTCCATTGCCTTTGCACTGGCAATGTACATGTTGGAAATTTTCATAGGTTTTCTTCAAGCTTATGTATTCACGCTCCTGACCGCCCTGTTTGTGGGCCTGTGTATTCATCAGGAGCATTGATTGTATCAACTCACAAGGAGGAGTACTGTGGAAGGTCTTGGCGCTGAAGCTTACGGTTATTTGTCCGCTGGTATTGGTGCTGGATTGGCCGCACTGGGTGCTGGCGTGGGCATCGGTCAAATTGGTCGAGGTGCAGTAGAAGGCATCTCTCGTCAACCCGAAGCAATTGGCGATATTCGATCAACCATGATTATTGCCGCAGCACTGGTCGAAGGTGTGGCATTGTTCGGCGTGGTCATCTGCGTATTGTTGGTATTCAAATAAACCGCGCGAACCAAACGCGGTGAAAGAGAGACATAACAATGGATTTGTTGAGTCCAAACCCCGGCTTGATCATCTGGACGCTCGTCACATTTGTGCTCGTGTTGCTCGTCTTGAAGAAATTTGTTTGGGGACCGTTATTATCGGCACTCGACCAGCGAGAAACGCGCATCCGCGAAGCACTCGAGCAAGCCGATAAAGCGCGTGCCGAAGCTGAAAGGTCCGCCGAAGAGAACAAGCAGGCACTCGCACAGGCGCAGGCAGAAGCTCAGGCTGCAATTAACAAAGCGCGCGAAGACGCCGAGCAAATTGCCCGAGACGTGCAAGCACGCGCCGAAGCCGACGCCCAACAGCTTCTCGAACAGGCGCGTCGCACCATACAACAAGAGCGCAATCAGGCTCTCCAGACATTGCGTCAGCAAACAGCCGAACTGGCGATTCTCGCTGCCGGACAATTGCTGGAGGAAAATTTGGACGACGAGCACAACAAAAAAATCGTAGATGATTTCATCAACCGCATGCCAGAACATTCCTGAGTTCGGAAGGGGCAGGTTTCGAGCGGGGTACAACTGCGATAGCAGTTCAACCTGCCCGTACAAAACAAGCGTTCAGCTAATAGCTAATTGCTGGTAGCTAACAAAGGATTTCCCAGTGAGCCAATCCGCCGTTTCCATCCGATATACCAGCGCACTGATCGACGCCGCGCAAGACAGCGGAGTACTGGATCGGGTTGAAGCCGATGTACAGGCATTATTGGACCTATTGCACGCCTCGGAAGACCTGCGGGGATTTGTCGCAGACCCGATGATGCGATCTGAACAAAAACGCGCGGTATTGAACAATTTGCTCGCCGGAAAAATCGAGGACGTGACCCTCAGATTTTTGCTCTTACTGTGCGATAATCGCCGCGAACGCGTATTGCCCGAATTGTTATCGGACTTCCTATCCGTATTGGAAGACCGCCGCGGTCAGGCCACGGCGCAGGTGACGGTTGCTGCCCCCCTGTCCTCTGAACAGGAAACGCAATTGATCGCAAAACTCTCGACCTATTCTGGCAAGCAGGTGAGATTGGAAACCACAATAGACGAACAATTAAAAGCCGGGTTTGTGGTGCGGCTCGGTGACCGTGTATTTGATGGCACACTGGCGACGCAACTCAATCGGTTGCGACAGCGCCTCGTGTCTGATTAAAAGAAGGCAGGCAAAACATGGCGACGAATTTGCAGATTCGCCCCGATGAAATTTCGGCACTGCTCAAACAGCAGATCCTGGACTCCAGGATTGACATAGACGTCTATGAAAGCGGCACCGTACAGCAGGTGGGCGATGGCGTGGCCCGCGTGCAGGGGCTGGGCAATGTGCAGACCAGTGAACTGGTCGAATTTCCCAACGGCATTATGGGGATGGCACTCAACCTCGAAGAAGACAACGTGGGCTGTGTGCTATTTGGCGATGACACACTAATCCGCGAAGGTGACGAGGCCAAACGCACCGGACGCATTGCCGAAGTGCCCGTGGGCGAAGCCCTCCTCGGTCGCGTGGTAAACCCACTCGGCATGCCAATAGACGGCAAAGGCCCAATCAACCCCGAAGCGACACTCCCCATTGAACGCAAGGCACCCGGCGTCATCGAGCGACAGCCCGTAACCGAAGCCCTGATGACCGGATTAAAAGTAATCGACTCAACCGTGCCAATCGGACGGGGACAGCGCGAACTGATCATCGGCGACCGGCAAACGGGCAAGACGGCGATTGGCGTCGATACCATCATCAACCAGAAAAACAGCGATGTAAAGTGCATCTATGTCGCCATCGGGCAGAAAGCCTCTACAGTGGCCAAAGTCGTGGCCGAACTGGAGGCCAATGGCGCAATGGAATACACCATTGTCGTATCGGCCACAGCCAGTGAACCCGCCCCGCTTCAATTCCTATCGCCTTATTCGGGCTGCTCAATGGGCGAGTATTTCCGCGACAAGGGCGAACACGCGCTGATTATTTACGACGACTTGTCCAAACAGGCGTGGGCTTACCGCGAAATGTCCCTGGTATTGCGCCGCCCGCCGGGGCGCGAAGCCTATCCCGGCGACGTATTTTATTTGCACTCGCGCCTGCTCGAACGCGCCGCCAAAATGAGTGACGAACAGGGCGCGGGTTCTCTCACCGCATTGCCCGTCATTGAAATTCTGGAAGGCGATGTCTCCACCTTTGTGCCCACCAATGTGATATCGATCACCGATGGGCAGATCTTGCTCAAACCCGAATTGTTCTACGCGGGTATCCGCCCTGCCATGGACGTGGGCGCGTCCGTATCGCGCGTGGGCAGTTCAGCACAGACAAGCGCGATGAAAGCCGTTGCCAGAACCATCAAAGCCGACATCTCGCGCTACAACGAAGTCAAAGCTTTTGCGATGTTCGGCACAGAAGGCCTGGATGCCTCAACTCAAAATTTGCTGAACCACGGCGAAAAACTAATCGAAATCCTCAAGCAAGATCAGTATTCTCCGATGTCGCTGGAAGAACTCACCGTGGCACTCTTTGCCGCCAATCTGGCCGACGATCTGCCCACTCAAGACGTGCGGCGCTTCGAGCGAGAATTGCTGGCGCACATAGGCCACAGTGAGTTGATGGAAGAAATCCGCGAAAGCGAAGACTTGAGCGACGAAAATGCCGAAAAGCTCACAGAAATAATTGAAAACTTCAAACGCGGCTTCCGCGTTTCGGTATAAGAGAACAAAGGACCAGATGTGGCAACCTTAAGACAACTGAGAACGCGCGTTGCAAGCATCACCAATATCCAGAGCGTGACCAATGCCATGCAACTCGTGGCCGCGGCTCGCATGCGACGGGCACAGGAAGCCATTGCGGCTGCGCGGCCCTATGCACAGCAACTCGATCGCGTTTTACAGCGCCTCAGCAACATGGAATCGCTTTCTCATCCGCTGATGACAGAACGCGCGATCGACCGCACGGCACGCATTGTTTTAACCTCTGATCGCGGTTTGTGCGGCAGTTTTAACACCAACGCCTGCCGCCACGCGTTCAATGACATGTCCCCCGAAGATGGCATAATAGCCGTGGGGCGCAAAGGGCGTAGCTTTTTCAGAAACCGCAATCGCGAAATACTCAATGACTATGAAGATGTGTTTCGCGATCTGTCCTTTGCCTCGGCTATAACAATCGCCGAAGACGCGGTGAACCGGTTTTTATCGGGTGAAGTCGATCGCGTAATGCTCATCTACAATGCCTTTGTCTCAGTCGCACAACAACAGCCCGTCTCAGAACAATTATTGCCCATTGCACCCCGCGAAGGCGAAGCAGCAGGTGTTTATTTGTTTGAACCATCGCCGGAAGTATTGTTGGAGACACTGGTCCCGCGTCATGTAAATTTTCAGGTATGGCGTGCCCTGTTAGAATCCAACGCCGGTGAGCAGGCCGCGCGAATGCGCGCAATGGACAATGCGACCAGAAACGCGGGTGACGTAATCGAAGAACTAACCCGCGAAATGAACAAAGAACGTCAGTCGTCAATTACATTGGAACTGATGGATATTATCGGCGGCGCCGAAGCCGTTGCCCAGTAGTGGAGAGGCCAATTATGAACCAGGGTATGATCAAAGAAATCGTGGGCGTTGTCATCGATGTGGCATTTGAAGGCGACCTGCCCCCCATATACAATGCATTAGAAGTCGAAGGCACGGACCCCCGGCTGGTGCTCGAAGTACAGCAACACCTGGGTGAAAACATGGTACGCTGTGTTGCCATGGATTCCACAGACGGACTGGTGCGCGGCACCGCAGTAGTGGATACGGGTGGACCAATCACAGTGCCCGTAGGTGAAAATGTTCTGGGCCGCTTGTTCAACGTCATTGGCGATCCCATCGACGGCAAGGGCCCGGTACCCAATGACACGCCGCGACTGCCCCTGCACCGCGATCCTCCCGAACACGAAGAACAGGTGACATCCGATCAAATGCTCGAAACCGGCATCAAAGTGATGGACCTGATCTGCCCGTTTGCCCGCGGCGGTAAATTGGGATTGTTCGGCGGGGCGGGCGTGGGCAAAACCGTGATCTTAAAAGAACTCATCAACAACGTGGCTTCGGGACACGGCGGATACTCCGTATTTGCCGGCGTGGGTGAGCGCACACGCGAAGGCAATGACCTGATGCTCGAAATGATCGAAGCCGATGTAATCGACAAAACCGCCATGGTCTTCGGCCAAATGAACGAACCGCCCGGCGCACGCCAGCGCGTGGCACTGACCGGATTGACAATGGCTGAAAATTTCCGCGATGAACACGGCCAGGACGTATTGCTATTCATCGACAACATCTTCCGCTTTATTCTCGCCGGCGCAGAAGTGTCCGCGCTATTGGGCCGCATGCCATCAGCCGTGGGATATCAGCCAACCCTGGCAACCGAAATGGGCGGCTTGCAGGAGCGCATCACCACCACGCAAACGGGATCCATCACATCCGTCCAGGCCATCTATGTGCCCGCCGACGACTACACCGACCCCGGTGTGGTCACGGCATTTTCGCACCTCGACGGACGCATCGTACTCGACCGCGCCCTCGCCGACCAGGTACTGTATCCCGCAGTGGATCCGCTGGCCTCTTCATCGCGCATCCTCGACCCCCGCATCGTAGGCGATGAACACTACAATGTGGCACAACAGGTGCAGCAGATTCTGCAGCGATACCGCGACCTGCGCGAAATCATCGCCATTCTGGGCATCGACGAGCTATCAGACGAAGACCGCATCGTCGTGGCGCGCGCACGACGCATCCAGCTATTCCTCACGCAGCCCTTTACAGTGGGTGAAGTATTCACGGGTATCCCCGGAGAATACGTGAATATAGAAGACACCGTACGCGGCTTTAAGGAACTCGTCGAAGGCGTACACGACGACCTGCCCGAACAGGCATTTTACATGGTCGGACCAATTGAGCAAGCAGTTGAAAAAGCAAAAACGCTTTAACAAAAATGGCCACTTTTCAATTAGACATCGTAACACCCGAAAAAACCGTGTACTCTGGCGAAATTGAGCATTTTCAAGCGCCGGGCGTTGACGGCAGCTTTGGCGTATTAGCACGCCACCAGCCCCTGCTGGCCGCACTCGGCATTGGTCGGGTCGGCTTCCGAGAAGCAGACGGCACCGAGCGCACCCTCGCCATCAGCGGTGGCTTCGCCAATGTATCGGGTGACGGTGCAACAATCCTCGCAGAAGCCGCCGAATTTGGCGACGAGATCGACATAGAACGCGCCCGCGCCGCACGAGACCGCGCACAAGAGCGATTGGACAACCGCACGCCAGACGTAGATGTAGAACGCGCACAAGCTGCACTGGGACGGGCATTTATGCGCCTGCGCGTGTCAGGTGTGGAATAGCGGTTTTAAAAATAGGAATGAGAAAGCACGCTCTGTTTAGAGCGTGCTTTTTTTATCTGAACAAGAGACGATCAAATTCCGATCACAGCAGATAAATCTCCATAAAACCCGATCTCTATAACTTCAAAGATCGGATTGGTAAGCAGTATCACGGTCAAACAGCTACAGTCACAGCGCAGTGGAAGTATGACATCGTGGGGCATGCCACGCGGTTGAGTAGTCCTTATAAAAATCGCTCACCAGGCTCACTTACCCTGCAAATGTCACATGTAGGAGACAGTTGGTTGGTGAGCGACTTTCGCGGTTTGGTCAATGGGTTGAAAACCGATGTGACAAGCCGCTAAATAGCGGAGGTTGCCATGAAGTGCTTTCGGTGCATTCTGCTTGCGTTTTGCATCCTGAGTTGCGGCGATAAGAGCACAGGGCCAGAACCAGAACCTCAGTATAAAGAACTGAGTTATGAGAACCTCGCTGGTTTTTGGACAGGATATTCAAACCTGTCATATTTCCTGGGCACCCGTGCAGATAGTTCTTTCCGTTATATCGAGTCGAATTATGTATTCTTTAGATTTTATGAGCAATTCCGTGGAAAATATTTCCTCAATGATCCGTACATTGGTATAAGAGGCACATTCAGTATCGGACGTCTGAGAGAGAATCCCGAGGATCGGTATTATTTGTACCTGGCGAGACTCACTGATAGTATTCACGTAAGAGGTGCTGTGCCTCATCCTGTCGATGTCCTCACACTTCGCAGTGTGCCCGAGGCCTCTCTTCGGGAGATACTGAATTTACCCGATACGACAGGTGTCACACCTGTTGTAATGGCAATGAGTGCAGAGGAATTCGCATCTTTTTTGGATTCTCTCAAAACCAATACCAGAGGAAAAATCATCCAAGCAGATAACCCTTTTCAGCTCGTAAAATACAGGCAATAGCATAGATTCTGCTCTTTTTTTATCTGTATAATACCTGAAAGGAAAAATATGAAAATCACTTCTGAATTAAAAATCAAGGTTCGAACTCAGATTTTGAGTATGGCAAAGCTGGTTTTTTGTGTTGGGCTTCTGTGTCGCAAGTCATCAGATCGATACTTCACGCTGGCGCGAGGTGTAATTTAAGATGGTTCGTTGACACTTTTTGGGCTTTAGGCTATATTGCACAAAAGATCTCTTTCGACCTTATGCACATCCAAGAGGGGACGGCAATGGCTACTCTAACAGATCGTATCACGGTCAATCCCAATCAGTGCGGGGGACGGCCCTGTATTCGAGATATGCGGATTCGCGTAACTGATGTGCTGGATCTGCTCGCTCACGACTTGACGCGTGAACAAATTCTATCAGAGCATCCAGACCTTGAACCTGAGGACATCCGTGCCTGTCTGCGATTTGCCAGTGATCGGCTTAACCATCCGGTTCTCGCTGCATGATCCTAAGGATAAGAATTAAACATGACTGATGTTGCGCGACGCGTACTCGTAACAGGTGCTGCGGGATTTATTGGCTTTCATCTCTCCAAACGACTGCTCGAAATGGGGCATTCGGTGGTCGGATTGGACAATGTAAACGATTATTACAGTACCCAACTCAAAGAAGACCGCCTATCTATTCTCAAGCGAGAAAACGGATTCAAATTTGTTCGCATGCATCTCGAGGACGAAGCGGGAATAGCAGACCTATTTCGCGCAGAGAACTTCTCTCATGTCATCAACCTCGCGGCCCAGGCGGGCATGCCTTATAGCCTGAAAAATCCCCAGGCCTTCGTCAAAAGCAATGTCATGGGATTTCTCAACATCCTGGAAGGATGTCGCCACTGCGGCATCGAACACCTGGTCTATGCATCTTCCAGTTCTGTTTATGGCTTGAACACCACCACACCCGCTAACATCCACCAAAATGTCGATCATCCGATCAGCCTGTACGCAGCGACAAAAAAATCAGATGAATTGATGGCACATGCGTATAGCGATCTATACGACATTCCGACAACCGGATTGCGCTTTTTCTCCGTCTATGGACCCTGGGGACGTCCGGATGGGGTTGCCTATCTGTGGACCAGAGCCATCCTGAAAAATCGACCGGTCAAAGTCTATAATCACGGGAAAATGCGTCGCAGTTTTACGTATGTCGGCGACATTGTCGAAGGGGTAGCTCGCGTATTGTCAAATCCCGCAAAGCCAGATCCCGAATGGACAGGGCAATGTCCCGATCCGGGATCGAGTTCCAGCCCCTATCGGATCTACAATATCGGCAATCCCAATGTTATAGAACTGGAGTATTTCCTCTCGCTATTGGAAGACTTGCTGGGAAAAAAGGCTATCCGAAAAGATATGCCCATACCGCCTGGAGATTTCACGGATAATGCCGCAGATGTATCGGACCTGATGCGAGATGTCGGCTACAATCCCACAACGCCCATAGAAACAGGACTCGCAAATTTTGTCGCCTGGTACAGGGACTATCACAACGTGAAGTAAATCGGATAACGAAAAATGAAAAAGCACGCTCTGTTCAGGGCGTGCTTTTTTTGTTGTCCTTTGTGATTGAATATATCACTTTTTAGTTTCTAAACTTTCTGACTATTGATTTGACTCTACCTGGAAAAAGGGCAGCATAAGAAGAATCTGTCAAATCCAATGCTTGATCTAAATCTTTTATCTTTGGTTCGATTTTTGCCAACATATATCGTTCGTATATTTTCATCGCCGGATACCTTTGAAAACCCTCTAATAACTCATCTTCCATCTCTGGTAATTCGGTCTGAACAAAGTGAAACAGGCCATTGTAACAGGGTATATGACCGAGTTCCGCAGTTCTGAATTGCTGCCCCAGAATGAAATCAATAATTTTACTGAATTTATTCCACGATGGATGATTGCGGAATAATTGATAGACCAGTACAGCCACCAGCGAGTTATTCATAACGCCCCAGATAAATCTCGAAAAGTCAATATCGTAAGACAAACGTAGCCCAACTGAGGCAGAGCCGCGTACCCGCCATTCCATCTGATTGATATTTACGCCATGCATATTTGCGCCATGCATGTTGGCCATGATATATCCCGTCATCATTTCGCCGCCGCTCATTCGCAACCCAGTCATATCCCAAAAATGTGCTTGAAAATTTTTAAAATTAGCTCCTGTTGCAACTGCTCCAGTAAAATTTGTGCCTGTTCCAGTTACACTATTAAAATTTGCATCCTTCAACCTTGCGGCGGTAAAATCTGAGTAGTCGAGTGTTGCCCCTTCAAAATTGGCTCCGGTAAGATCTGCTTGAGCAAAGTTGAAGTGTGTTAAATCCTCACCTGAGAAATCCATCCCTCTCAAATCTGCTCCAACATAATACTTATTAGATTCATTGAGCAGATAGTCAGCAGACACTTCGCCGTCTGTTTCCTTTTCAATATAGTCGGCTAAATTCATTGCCGTTCTGTCATAAAGCTTGTTCGCCTTTCCGTTGAGAATCCTGCTCAATGTTTGGCGACTGACGTCTGTTTCAGCCTCAATAACCTCTAATTTCAGCCAGCCATTTTTCCCATTTTTACTATTGCTATAAAGTTGTTTCAGATGTTTAGATATCCTATTAGCCACAACCTCATTAACCATCGCGTCCCTCAACTGTGTGAATCGTGTGAAAAGAAATACTCGACAATGAGTATCAAAAAATTAAAATTATTCTTTAAGCCAACTTTTTTACGAGTTGGTGATACGGTCGGAGGCATACTTTGCTTTGGACGGTGAAGTATGCCTCTACTTTCATTTCGCAAAATAAGCGACTATAAAATGTAATATAATGCTCCACAATTCAAGACAAAAATGTACCTATCCTATTTAGATCAAAACCCCGAGATGGTATGATGAGCACGCACGACGAACCACAGAGTAACAGGCATGTCCCTGCAAGTGTAAGCAGGGATGGACACAGAGACTAATGAAGATTGGGTGGTAATCCGGGTAAGAGATACAGGCACAGGCATTGAGGAAGAACATCTCACCCAGCTATTTGATCCTTTTTTTACAACCAAAGAAGTGGGTAAAGGAACGGGACTGGGGCTTTCGGTCAGTTATGGTTTGATCCAAGAGCACGGAGGCCAGATTGAGGTGAGCAGTCAACCGGGCAAAGGTACTGAGTTCCAGATTTATCTTCCCTTTAGACGAATAGACGAATAGACGAATAGACGAATAGACGAATCAACGAATCAACGAATCAACGAATCAACGAATCAACGAATCAACGAATCAACGAATCAACGAATCAACGAATCAACGAATCAACGAATCAACGAATCAACGAATCAACGAATCAACGAATCAACGAATCAACGAATCAACGAATCAACGAATCAACGAATCCCGCCACCCAAAATGTATCCGCAGATGGACGCAGATGGGGAAGGCGCAGCTATGAACTGGCGTGGGACGCAGCGTAGCTATACACCGTTTTGTACAGATGCACAGCGGAGAAAAAAGATGGACAAAGAGAAAATCCTCATCATAGATGACGAGCCGGATATGTTGAGTGGTTGCCAAAAGTTTCTGGAGGAAGCGGAATACGCTGCTGTCGTGGCAGAATCAGGTGAGGATGGGATCGCGTTGTTCGAGACAGAAAACCCCGATCTGGTCATTGTGGATTTGAAGATGCCCGGGATGGACGGGATGGCTGTGCTTCAAAGCATTATGGCACGCGATAGGGAGGCCGTTGTAATTGTCTTTACAGGATATGGAACCGTTGAGAGTGCAGTGAAAGCGATCAGAGCAGGCGCGTTCGACTTTGTTCAGAAACCATTTGATGTAGATGCATTTCTAATCGTGATAGAGCGGGCACTGAAGTTGCGGCAGGTGAGGATGGAGAACAGTGCTTTGAAACAACTGTTGGAGACGCGGTTTCGGTTCGAGAACATCATCGGGCATAGTAAAGCGATCACACAGGTATTTGATCTAATGCGAAAAATCAGCGACATAGATGCCAATGTCCTGATCACAGGAGAGAGCGGAACGGGAAAAGAATTGGTGGCGCAGTGTATTCACGCCAATAGCAAGCGCAGCCATAAGCCGTTTGTGCCGCTCAACTGCGGGGGCCTGCCAGAGCCTCTCATTGAAAGTGAGATATTTGGTCATACAAAGGGGGCATTCACAGATGCGAAACAGAACCGCGTCGGGTTAATAGAACACGCTAAGGGTGGGACATTTTTTCTCGATGAAATCGGGGAATTGCCCATGCACCTTCAGGTGAAATTCTTGCGCGTTTTGGAAGACCACAAAATTCGCAGGTTGGGAAGCAATGAGGAGATAGAAATCGACATCCGTCTCATCTCGGCGACCAATCAGAATATTGAAGCGTTAATAAAAAAGGGCAGATTTCGAGAAGATTTATTTTATCGACTTAACACCTTTGAGATTCACTTACCGCCTCTCAGAGAACGGCAGGGAGATATTCAACTTCTTGCCATGCACTTTGTGAATCACTTTGCCGAGACCTCTGAAAAGGCGATTCAAGGTATTTCCACCGAGGCAATGGATGTGTTGTGCGACTATACCTGGCCTGGCAATGTGCGAGAATTGATGCATGTGATGGAGCGAGCTATTGCCCTATCAGATGCGGATGCGATCCAGATCGAGGATTTACCTGAAAATTTAATCGCTCAGACCGGAGATACCATTGTTTCTCCACAGACCGATTTGCCTTTCCAAGAAGCCAAAGACGCGGTGGTTGAGAAATTTGAGCGGACCTTTATTGACCGCCTCCTCAAAGCGCACAACGGCAATGTGTCCCGTGCAGCCAGACAGAATGGAATGAATCGGCACAGGCTGCAACGGTTAATCTCCAAATATGCAATAGATATATCTACTTACAGATAGTGGTCAGCCCCTACCCATTCAGCCTTCAATCTTCAGTAGTCATTCCCTAATTTCACATATCCATTCCCAATCTCCCGTATCCAGCCTCTCGCTTTTTAGCGGTCATGGTTGGTCAACGGACAGCCACAAGTGCCACATTTATGTTCCAAAAGTGGAACATAAATGTGGCACTTAATCCCTTTTACTCTTACAGCACTTTAAAATATAAAAGTTTTATCTACTTGTCTATCAAGCACTTGAGTGTCTTCAAGTACTTTTTTTATTCTGAACGAATTTATGGCACGCATCTTGCTCTATAGCAATGTGCGAGACAATAACAACAATCAGATTTTTGATGAGGTGACTTATGACTGCTCAAATAAAAATAAAAAGACGCGATCATTTGGCTCATCTCTCCTTGCTCTATGCCATCTGGGGCGATGAAGCCCGATCTGAAGCCTTGCACACGATGATACGTAGAATGAGCCAGCAAAATAGAGAGATAGACCAGCAATCGTTATTGGCTGGTGAAGTGTGTTTCTATCCGGCAAAATAAGCATATATGGACAACAATAAAAATGTAATATCTACGCAATCCAGGGAGGTTTCTCATGGCAAATTCAGAATTATATCGCGTATCGTCCTATACGATTTGTGTCAAGCTGCCTGAAGATCCAAATTACACTTTGCTCGTTCACGGCTATACGGGCGCAATAGATAGAGTGAATAAAGAAGTCGCTCAGATGATCAAAAGCAAGGTTGTTCTCTCGGAAGATATGTTTGATCAACTGCCTTGTTCAAAAGGGACGATTCATACTTTAATGAAGCGTGGCTATCTGACCAGTCGTTCTCCTGTGGAAGAACGAGAATACGTGCATAGCATGGCGAATTTTCTCCACCATACCTCAAGTCGAGGTGCCGCATCTTTCCTTTTCTTAGTGGCCTACGATTGCAACTTCCGCTGTCCCTATTGTTATGAAAATGACATTTCATCTCATGGAAAGGGGTGGTCAAAACAGGTCTTTACAAAGGAATTGGTTGACCGCGCATATCAGGCTATGCTTGAAATCCAACCGAACAGAGCCATACATAGCAAAAATATCACTTTGTATGGTGGAGAGCCTTTGTTAAAAAAAAATAAAGAGATTGTGCAGTATATCGTAGATGAAGGTTTGAAACACGGTTACACTTTTTCTGCGATTACAAATGGATATGATCTTCACCATTTTACGGATTTATTAGGTCCCCAAAAAATCAGACGTCTCCAGATTACCTTAGATGGCGAAGAAGAAAATCACAATCTCAAGCGTCCACATTATCGTGCAGGAGATAGTTTTGATGCGATCATGAAAAATGTGGCACTTGCTCTGTCGCTTGATGTGCAAGTTTCAATGCGAATCAATACAGATTACGACAATGTGGATATTTTACCTGCATTATTTGATTTGTTCAAAGATAGAGGATTTACAGAGTATCCGAAATTTTCGGCCTATTCTGCATTGGTGCATCAGGTTGAAGAGAGCCTGTCCTGTAGTTCTACCATGTCAGGAAAAAAGACGCCAGGCAATTATGGCCAGACGACACCTCTGCTTTCTATTGAATCACCAGCATCAGATTTTGAACCCTCTGAGTCTGTTGCCTCTGTCATATCCTTTAAGGAGAGTAAGACTCAGAAACAAAAAACTTTTGATCATGAAGAATTTGAACTCCAAGCACAGTTGCACACTGCTTCTGAAATGCTCATAGATGAAGAACAATATATCAATGTGGAACAAGAAGAAAAAATTTTCTCGAACTACCAAAACGGCACACGCCCAGTTGGTCTTCATGAACTCTCTCAAGAGATGGAGTCAAACCATCTCGAGAATCGAAAAATTCCTGTTATGCCGAGAAGAGAGTTTACACGCAAATATTATCAATTTGCTAAAGAAAATCCTGACTTGATGCATCAAATTTCTTGCCAAGACTATGGCATTAGACAGAGTTTCAAACAGGCCCTTGATGGTAAAGGTCTGTTGAGTTTTAAACCCATCTTCTGCGGGGCGCAGAACCGTATGTTGATCCTCGATCCTTATGGAGATCTCTATACATGTTGGGAAATGGTGGGTTTAGATCGGTATAAAGTTGGTAGCTATATCAATCAAGTTGAATTCAATGATGAACGTTTATCAGAATGGTATGATCGGAATATTTCCAATGTACCGTCTTGCAGTAAATGCAAATATGCATTCTTTTGTGGTGGAGGGTGTGCTGCACATGCATTTATAAAAAATAATGGAAATGTCAACACATCCTATTGTGATGAGTATCCCAGGATTTTCCATACAGTTGTGCCTGAGATATTTGAGGAGCAAAAACAAAAAACCTTATAGTGTATATAAACTCTTAAGAGAAAGGAGACATTATATTTTGATGCTGATATAAACGAAGATGTCATCTCTGTTTAATTTTCAATCAAGGAGGGTAGTATCATGTCTTCCCCAGTGTCTTCAGAAGCCGATCTCAAAGCGCACATAGCGTCATACCCTGAACTTTACGAGGATCTGGCTGTTGATGTTCTTGAAGAACGTTTGGAAATGTGGTGTGTTTGCGATAGTTTGGAGTGCATTTGTGATGAGTTTGAGTGCATTTGTGATGAGTTTGAGTGTATTTGTGATGATCTTTGTATTGATTGTTGGACTGATTTTTGTGTGATTGATCTGTGTGATATTGATTCTTAGAAGATCTTTAGAACCCCAACTGTCTTTACACAATGAATCTTCGTGGTCAAGGCCACTCATATTGTTTTGCAAAAATATAGGTGGTCTCGATCATTCTTAATACTTTTTTGTCGCGCTTGGGGATTCACCAAAGAATTTTTAGAATTGCGATAAAACGAATAACTTATACTAATCGTATGAATTAACTTTGCATGACATTTTAGGGTATTTTCGAGAACGATGGCTTGACTGTATTTTGATACGCAGAATAGAATAGGCATGCAAATCTGATTACAAATGCAAGATTTCTATTTCTGATTAGTATTACTTATTTAATGATTATATTGCTCGCCAAAGCGTGCTACAACTCGTCTGGCTTCTCTAATCATTGATCGCGTAAAATATTCAGGAGGCATACTGATGGTCATTCGCATTTCAAACTTGGCAAAAACATATCGACGCGGTGATACGCCAGTACTAGACGATGTCACTTTGAGCATCCCACACGGCACATTTGGTCTGTTGGGACCCAATGGCGCGGGAAAAACTACGCTAATCAAAATCCTGTCGACCCAAATGGACGCATCGAGCGGCAACGTTACCATGGATGATTTCGATTTGGTCCAAAACCGCGCAGAAATTCGGCATCGCATTGGATATTTGCCTCAGCATTTTGGCACCTATCCCCAACTCACCGCTTGGGAATTTCTCGATTATATGGGCATTTTGGGCGGTATCCACAACAGGACAGAGCGTCTAAATCGCGTAGAGCAAGCTCTAAACGAAGTCGGGTTATACGATGCACGCAAGTGGCACACGGGCACGTTTTCCGGTGGCATGGTGCGGCGTCTTGGCATTGCACAGGCCATTTTGACCGATCCAGAGTTTCTCATTGTCGATGAACCCACCGTGGGGCTTGATCCGGAAGAACGCATCCGGTTTCGAAGTATTTTGGGACGCTTGAGCAGCGATCGCGCCATTTTGATCTCCACGCATATTGTAGGTGATATTTCGAGCACTTGCAAGGATATCGCAATTTTGAATCGTGGACAACTGGTCTTTCGCGGCTCCCCATCAGACCTGATTTCAAAGGCGGATGGCAAGACGTGGCAAATACAGGTTGATGAGCCCCACTTTGAAAAGCTGTCGCGTGTGTTTCATGTAGTGACGGTCAATGTTGAAGGGGATCGCATGAGTGTGCGAATGGTGGGCGATGGCGATCCTCTCGCTGATGCCGAAGCAGTCTCGCCCAATCTGGAAGATGCGTATCTCTATTTTATGAGTGGCGACATTACTGATGAAATCGCATCGTGAAGATAAAAAAGAAGAAACTTTCTTATTGATCACCAGCCTTGGGCGGTGTAGGTGGTCCTTTTAAGTCTTGTCCTTGGAAAAGGAGTAATACCATGTTATCTGCTCTTCATAACATACTCGGTGTTGCACGTTACGAGTGCAAAATGCTTTTGAGAACCACAAAATTTCGCATTTTGGGTGGATTGACAGTGTGTATTTACGTTTGCTTGGGCATTAATTTTGCCTTGGGATTTTGGAATAAAGCACACAAAGGACTTGAAGGATACGAGTCTTATGTTCTGTTTCTCGTATACACTACCTTTCAGGCCCTTGTCATTCCATTTCTTGCAGGATCTTTTAGAACTGCTGACGAAAATGCCCATATTTATGAAGTGGTTGCTGGGCGTCCTATTTCGACAGCAGCACTCGTTGTAGGTAAGTATTTGGGCACTGTCAGTGCGTTTTTCTTTTTTAGTCTTAGTGTTCTGATTTTGGCCTTGAGCATCCAAGCAGCAGAGATCAGCATGGCGGATAATCCATTTACTATAGAACCTTATCTGTTATACCTTTTGCTCTTGAACTTTCCCACTCTGATTTTTTTATCTTCTCTTACATTTTTTCTGGGGGTCTTGCTACGTCGGCCAATAGCTGCTGCCTTGATTGTAACTACATATTCGTTCGCTGCCATATTATTCTTCTCAGGTAGTCAATATTTCAACGTGGGATTTGACTTTCTTGGTTTAGATGACTACATGGGTTATTCGGATCTGATGGGTATAGGGAATATTACACAAGTGGGTTTGCAACGCCTGTTTTACGTTTTGCTCGGCATTGGCTTTTTGGGATTGGCGATTGATCGATATCCCCGTCTTGCACACTCCATGAACGCGCAATGGTTTGGTCGCGGATGCGCTCTAACCGGTTTTGGATTGACCACAGGTCTTTACTTTTTTTTTCATGCGGATGTGCAAAACCGGCAGACATATCGCCAGTCATTGCTCGCGCAACAGGAAGCCGTTGCACATATTCCCGTAACAGAAATCACTCATTATGACTTGGCAGTGACACTTCTGGGCAAAGATCTGCTCTCAGCCTCTGGCAAGATCATCTTAAAAAATAATCTTGAAGTACCTCTTGATACACTGATTCTTTCACTCAATCCCGGACTGAAAATTCAAAGCCTGATGCAGGACAATGGTAGCAACATTGAATGGGATCGGACGGGAAGTGTGATCCGCGTCATGCCAGATGCTCCTTTGCTATCGGATCAAGAACTCGGTCTAAAACTAAATTATGCAGGGGATATTGACACAGATGGTTTTGATCTCAAACGAGAAAAAGGCAAATCTAGGTTTTTGCCAGGGCGGATGGGCATGGGATTTTTAACGGCGTGGATTCGCGATAATTCCATCTTTTTGCCTCCACGCAGCCGATGGTATCCGGTAACGGGCGTTGATTATGGCTACAAGCATGCACGTCCGGCCTCTTTTTCAACAGCAAACTTGCACATCACCTTCCCGCAAGGTCTCGAAATCATTACCCAAGGGCAGATAGGCAAGACCGATACCCTCGGCACACAAGTGATCCGCCAATGGGTTGTTGAAAATCCCGTACCCGTCCTGTCTCTGAACGCGGGTGTGTATTGCGTGTATCGTGCCACCATTCACGACATCGAATGTGCCCTTTACGTGCATCCATCACATTTGCGCTTGATCCGCTTTTTTGAAGATGCTGAAGAAGAGGTTGTGCGTGCGCTTGGGCAAATCGTGGATATGATGGAACAGGAATCAGGTATGAAATATCCCTACCCCAATCTCTCTTTAGTGGAAATTCCGTTCCATATTCAGTGGTATTACGAAGGCTGGGAAGAAAAGGGGGGCCTGACGCTACCGGGCGTGTTGATGATTGAAGAAAAGGTACTTGCAAGGCAGAGTTTTACCCACATTTATAAGCCTTATCAACAGCAATTGAGTGTCAACCGAGAACCTAAAAATCTAAAAAAAGACCTTCTGGTACGCGCTGTTTTAGAAACCTTTTTTGCAGAAGAAAGTGCGAATAGTGGGCTTTTTCGTAGCCCTGTTTTTCAACTCTGGGCTTATGACAAGAATTTTGTGGGCGATCATTATGCTCTGCTCAAAAAGGGCATGCCCCTATACCTTCAGAGTAATTTGAGAAACGATATGGCATCTGCTTTTTTTTCACGCCGCCGACAGCGTAGTGGGGTTAGCAGAGGGTCAAGCAAGGATTGGAATAGATTGACCGCCAAGATGCAACGGAAGTCGTTTGCCGATTTAGACCCCGAACAAGAGGCTAAACTCTATCGCCAAGTGCTTGACGTAAAGGGGCCGGGACTCTTTGAGATGATGGCGTCCTTTTTAGGTGAAGAAACCTTCCGCACCCTCATATCTGACATCAACCAGAATTATAAATATAAGGACATTGATTTTTCGACCTTTGAACGTGCCGCTGTGGGCTATACAGAAGATGAAGATCGCTTGAGACTACAGCGCTTGGTCAAAGATTGGATATTTAGCACAGAAATCCCAGGCTATACCCTGACAAGTGTAAAAGCCTTAAAGATAGACGATGGCTCTGGGATATTGGCCTATCAATTGATTGTGCGGATCAAGAACAGCGAACCCGGTAGGGGCTATGTGCAAATTACTGCCTTAAGCGAAAATGATGAGGCGATAAAAGGCGTCGAGATTGAAAGTGGACAGGAAATTGAAGTTTCGATGGTGCTGTGGGAGCAGCCCTTGCGGGTGATCATTGAACCCTTTTTTGCACGCAACCGCCAACCGCTCATATCCCCTGTGCGTGTTCCTGAACAGGTTACAAAGGGAGCTCCCATTGCCTATCTTAAAGATGTGACAGGAGAGGAGGATATGACTCATGCGGATACGGATCCTATTGAAATTATTGTAGATAATGATGATAAAGGATTTTCAATGCCCATTCACCGCGTGACACGCTTCTCGCGTCCCGGCCTCAAAGGGGGTAACTGGCGCGAGCGTAGCCTGCCAGTAGCTTATGGACGATATGCAAAAAACTATCGGCAGAAGAAACCGGGCGATGGCGCACAACCTGCTGTGTGGACCGCACAAATTCCCAGAGATGGTGAGTTTGATGTGAGCTTCTATTTTCCCGACCAGGCAACAGCTAAGCGCGAGGGTATTGCACCAGCCTTTACCCTTACTGTTTTTCACGCGGGTAAGGTCGATACCCTTAAAATGGAGCGCGACCTTATGAAAGCGGGCTGGAATCACCTAGGGCGATACAAATTTGTCAATAGGGAAGAGGCTGTGGTCGAATTGTCTGACCGCGCAGAGGGGGTCCTATATGCTGATGCTGTGCGCTGGCGTTTTGTGGATAAACTCATTCCTCAACAGGCTTTCTTCGATCCACAAAACCCCGGTGCCCATAGGTAATGAACTAGCCGCGTTTATGTTTGACCGAGGCAGACATGTCCCCAAAGAAACCTCATTTACCTTTTATTTTTAAATTCATTGTGAAAGGTATAGTTATGAAAGTCCTACATGTTTTGAATTATTCACTATGGTCTCGACAGGCAGGCTATACCATAAGAAGTAAATATATCTTCGATACCCAAAGCAAAATAGGGCTTGAACCCATCGTAGCAACCCGCTTCAAAGACACTCATCTTATAGACAGTAAATTTCTTGTTGAAGAGGAGTATCTGGATGGGGTATTGTACTTAAACGACATGACCCAAGCATCGCTTGATCAACATTTCCATGACCTTAGTTTTTGTCAGCCCCGACATTCTACTGCATTACATCGTGAAGGATTGCAGCGGCAGTTCAAGAATCATATTTCTCGTGTTGTCGAAGTTCACAGACCGGAAGTGATCCATGTGGCCTCTCCTGCCCAAAATGCATTAATATCGGCTGAAGTTGGACACAAATACAACCTGCCTGTGATCTATGAAGTGCGCGGATTATGGCACGAAACGGACGTGGTCGCTGGAACACTTGATACTTCTTCAAAAGCATATCAGCACCGACACTTTTTGTTTGTAGAGGCTATGAAACGAGCTGATCTGGTCGTCACATTAGCTGAAACAATGAAAGAGGAATTTATCCGAGAAGGGATTCCTGAAGATAAAATTTTCATTGTTCCCAATGGCGTAGATACATCAAAATTTACACCGAGGCCATACCCAACCCATTTGGCGAGAAGATTAGGGCTTGGTTCAGGTCATATAACCATCGGACATATTGGTTCAGTCAGAAAACTCGAAGGCCTCCGTTGGCTATTCAAAGCGGCGAAAATGCTCCTATCCCATCATCCTCGTGTTAAAATTCTCATTGTTGGTGATGGAGATGAGTTGGAACCACTCCAAAGGCTTGCAAAAGAGCTAAGTTTAGAATCGGTTGTACACTTTACAGGACAGGTACCACACGAAGATATTCTCGACTATTATGCCTTAATTGATATTTTCGCGATACCCAGAGTTCGAAGTCGCGTGACGGAATTGGTGACTCCTATTAAGCCGTATGAAGCCATGGCAATGGGAAAAGCCGTCATTGTCAGCGATGTGGCTGCGCTTCGTGAAATTATAGATGACGGCACGACAGGGCGTATATGCAATGCGGATGATCCAGAGGATCTCGCAGAGAAATGCTCGGCTTTAATCCAGGATACACAACTTAGAGCGGAACTTGGGCATCAGGCAAGACATTGGATTGCAGAACACAGAGATTGGCAGCAAGTAGTGGCAAATTATGAACCCATATATAAGCATGCGATCCAGGAAAAACACCATCGGGCATCCAAGCCACTATCAAAATCCCGCCGGAAGCGTATCATCCTTTATAGCCAGCATCTCGTTGGCATGGGCCATCACTTTCGCAACCTTCAGATTGCTCGCGCATTAGCAAGAAATCACGATGTTTACTTTGTGAATGGGGGACGCCCAATTCCCGATTTCAGAATGCCAGAATCCATTCGTTTAATTCAATTAATGCCTATTTCACTGACCCCAGAGGGTTTAGCGTCCGAAGATGGAGATCAAGGTATCCAGGAAACTTTCGAGAAACGGCTGATTGAATTGACCAAGGCAGTTACAGATATCCAGCCAGACATGATTATGATTGAACATTTTCCCTTTGGTCGATGGAAGCTACGCCCGGAATTACAATGCCTGTTGGGAATGGTCAAATCGAAGTTTCCGGATATTCATATCATCTGTTCTTTGCGCGACATCCCGCTACGGGCAAAAACGGCTGATATTTTTAAGCCTCATTCGGGTATCAATGTAGAAAGACCAGACCCCCTGATCCCTCAAGACCAGGACCTATATAAAGCCAAGAGGTATTATGAGGAAGTTTGTCCGACATTAAATGCTTACTTTGATGCGTTGCTTATTCATGGAGATCCGAGCGTGACCCAACTAAAAGAATATTTCCCCTGGGTAGAAGATATTGTCATACCGATTGTATATACTGGATATGTATCTGAAAAGCCGAATGGCGTGATAGATGGAAAACCCGATGAGAGCATAGACAATTTTGTACTGGTTAGCGCAGGTGGTGGTGTTGATGCCTACGAGCTTGTTGTGCCTTGTATCAAAGCTTGGGAATTGCTGCATAAACAGAGAAAGGTTGATGGTTGGAAAATGGTCATATTTCCGGGCCCGTTTATCAATGATGATCAATACGAGGCATTGGAAAGGATGTGTGAAATGGGGCCGTTCTATATGAGGTGCTATACACCTGATTTTCTTCAATGGATGCAGGCGGCTAATTTTGTAATTAGCCGGGCAGGTTACAATACTTGTGTCAACATTTTGGAAACCGGTACGACTGCACTACTTGTACCGAGTTTACTATCTGAAGATCAAAATATCAGAGCAAGTAGGCTGGCTGATCTGGGACTGATAAAGAAAATTGATCCGGTTGATCTGACGCCTGATAGCGTCGCAGACAGTATTATGCAGAATTTATCTCGTCAAAAATCTCTTACCCACGAGATTAAATTAAATGGTACAGAACAGACGCTTTCATTTATTGATAGTCTTTAGTTCTGTAATCTTTTGGGGAATACTACGCTCCTCAAGGAAACATGCCGGAGTAACTATAGGGCCTATGAATGCTGGTCCAATGTCCCCGCAGTGGTTTACGAATTAATCCACAAACCGTTTTCAATAAGGATATTAACATGAATAAACATTTACCATCAGATCCCTTTGAATCTCTTGAGGATGAAATTTCTTCACTGAACTTTGGTCTTCAGGATGATCTTTCAATCAAAAAATCCGAAGTCGAATTTTATCAATTCATGTCGCAGATTTGTGAAGAATATAATCTGGAGGCAGCGTTACAACAGTATCCCGTATTTTTAGCCACTGATTTACATACTTCCTTTACATCGCAGTTCTCGGAGGTATTTGTCTTAGACGAAGATACGCATCAGAAATTGTATTTTGTCAATCGAGCACTGTATATCTATACGTCGTATATGGATAGTGTTTTGGATGATCGAAAGACTCTTAAAGCAGATGCCTATTTTTTAGCTTCTCTTTTGAGAGATCATGCATTTGGTCTTCTCAATGACTTATTTCCCCCATGTTCGGATTTTTGGGCCTTTGCCAAAAAGTATCAGCGTTGCGCCATTGCTGCAACACTACAAGAAAGAATAAAATGGAATAATCCCACATCTTATTCATTGGATGAGGCATTTAACATTGCCTCTGGCAAAGCCGCCACAGCTCAGATGGTGACAACGGCTTTAGCCTGTTTGTCCAATTCTTCCGAGTTGATCCCTCCCTTTGAAAAATCTTTAGATGCCTTTTTTATGGGCTTACAATTTCATAATGATCTTAAAAATTGGCGATCAGACTTTATCGCTGGAAGATATTCGTATCTTTTGAATCAAATTATTGAAAGAAAGGAACTTCACGAAAAATTAGAATCCGTTACCATGGAAGAACTGGCGCGTATGATTTACTTTACAGGGTTGGTAGAAGAAATTCTCGATCATTCAATAGATTGCTACAGGCAAGCCTTGTCGTATGTTCATCAATTACCCTGCACGGACTGGAAGATTGCGATTGACCGTAGCATATCTGAAACGTCTGTTTTGCTCCGCAACTTGCAAAAACATAAGGAGCAAGAAATTGATCGGGTAAGTAAACTTGTAATGGAAAAGAAAAACAAAAGCCCTTAGAGGCGAGATAGGAATACACCATGCAAGAATCCTTACCAGACCCGATTAAGTTGGTTCCCGAAATTTCTATGTATAAATTCGATACCTCTTTGGTAGAGAAGAGTTATGTTTTATGCATCGGTACGAAACGGTTTGAAATAAGCGAAGGTATCTATCAACTCATAGAGTTGATAGATGGAAAAAGAACACTGTCTGAAATTGCAAGCGAATACTCTGCTATCAGGAATAAGACATACTCTGCCAAAGACATTGAGGCAATTATTCATTCATTTCTCGTGCCTTATGGAATCATCGCAAACACCACCTCAGATGACGATACTCAAACAAGTAATTCGTATTTTTATTTTCAATACCCTTTTATTCGAGTGAATGCGGTTCATGCCGTCAGTAATTTTCTCAAGATTCTCTATCATCCAAAAATTCTGATTTTCTTTATTCTATTCTCTTTTGTCTTTTTGTTGTATTTCTGTTTTTTTGTGTTCTCAGTCATAGATTTTACTATTTATGATATTTCGTTTCGAGATGCGATTCTAATACTGATGATTTTTGGAATTTTAGGAATTTTTCACGAGTTAGGTCATTCTTCAGCTTGTGCTCATTATGGCGCGTCACCTGGCGAGATTGGGGTAGGCTTGTATCTGCGCTTTCCCGTTCTTTACTCTGATGTAACAGATGCTTGGAAGCTACCGAGAACGCAACGCGCGATGGTGGATTTCGGCGGCATATATTTTCAGCTTATTTTTGTTCCTATACTCTTCATCTTGTATCTAACGACATCAAGTAGCGTATTTTTGTATGTCATTCTTTTTAACTACGGATCAGCACTGTTTAATTTGAATCCGATTTTCCGATTTGATGGGTATTGGCTTTTTTCAGATATAGCAGGTGTGCCAAATCTCAGGAAAAGATCTTTAGAAATTCTAAAATACTTTGCCAAGCGTTTCATTTTAAGGCAGAAAGAGATTGTCGAACCTGTCTTTCTGCGCATCAGTGGGAAAATAAAATCGTTTCTTTGTGTGTATGGAATTGTCAGTACGAGCTTCTTCATTTTGTTCTTTTACAAGATTTTTTTTCTTTTTCCCGATTTGGTTTTAAATTATCCCGGTCTCGTATATAAGACTTTTAGCGAGATAATAAGCGGCTTTGCCGTTGGAGATTGGCAAACTGTTGGGCGTGCCCTTTCCAGCTTCTTTTTTCCTTCCCTGATCATTTTGATGTTAAGTTTTGCTACATATCGAATGATGAAAAGGATAATGAGATTGACAAAGACCGTAGTGCGATGGGGAATACAAGTGACACGACACTTAAAAACACCAGGAATACACTGAGGAGGTAAGTATGAATATCTGCTTGATTACCTACCAGTATCCACCATACCCAGGAGGAGTTGGAAGTGCAATGTATCGAATTGCCAAAAATTTGGCAAAACAGGGTGTCAATATCCACATTATCGCGCCAGGTCCTCATCAATTAAGGGATAAAATCTCACCTGTCATAGAAGACGGTGTGACAGTACATCGAACATTTTCAATATTATCAGATTACCATGCTGATCCGCATAGTTTACAAGTACTTGGCGAATATATTGTAAAACTCCATCAAAAACAGAGTTTTGACTTGATCCATGCAGCTTTTCTTATGCCACCTGGGTTCTTAGGTGCAATCGTGGCTACAGAGATTGAGTGTCCCCTTATCGTCAGTATTAGGGGCAATGATTGGGAGGTTTTGCGATATAGCATCCAACACTTGGCGAATCTAAGGTGGGTATTAGAAAGAGCCGATTATGTAACATCAGTATCTCATGAACTCATGGAAAAGATGCGCCGAATGGTAAGAATCAAAGCAGGAAAAGTCCTTTCCAATGTGTTTGATGCGTCAATATTTGATGCACGTTTACTTTCAGAAATAACAGAAGAGCATAATAATAGACTGCAGGTACTTACGGAAACCTTTTTTCGGATGAAATCAGAAGGTAGATCAGTCATCGGAACTGCTGGATTTCTGCGGCCTAAAAAGGGGTTTCACATTCTTTTACGAGCATTTGGAGGGATTGTTAAAGCTTATCCCAATACTTGTTTGCTCGTTGTAGGACAGTTTGCACAAGAATCCTACAAAAGAGATATGTTGCAGCAGATCAGTGACCTGGGTATCAAAAGGCAAGTTTTATTTACAGGTTATATTCCACACCGAGAAGTATTAGCGTGGATGAGAGAGATGGATATTTTTGCATTCCCTTCGCTTCATGAAGGTTCACCAAATGCACTGTTGGAGGCGATGGGTTTTGGACTTCCTATCGTGGCTTCCCAAATCGGTGGTATTATCGATATAGTTGAAGATAATAGGGATTGCCTTATTGTTCCCGGCGGTGACGCCGGTAGGTTATCCCAAAAATTGCAACTATTACTTGAAGATACAGAACTCAGAAAAAGACTTGGTAAGGCCGCAAAACATAAAGTGGAAAACCAATTTTCTCCAACTCAAGAAACAGAACAGTGGCTTGACATCTATCACCGTATATTGAATAACTGATGTTACGCAGCTTTAAGCATTTGTAGTTCATCGAAAGCATATTGAAATAGCTCTGAGTGGACTTGACCCGTTTTAGATGCTGTTGCCGAATTCCGAATTCTGTCCCGATGCAACTGAGCATAGGTCTTACAGAGCCTGAATTGCGACCCCAAACAGCCGTTTTTCCTACCGCAGGCTCCCTCTCGATCAATTCGGCAACAGCATCGTTTTAGTGGACAACTTATCTCTTTCAGAGAAAGGAGTCCAAAATGGGCAAAAAAAGATCATATCCAGCAGCATTTCGCCAGCAAATGGTCGCGCTGGTCAGATCGGGTCGTAGTGCCAACGATTTGGCCAAAGAGTTTGAACCCACCGCCCAGACGATCAGTGCCTGGGTGCGTCAAGCAGATCGCGATGAAGGCCGTCGAGACGATGGGTTGACCAGTCGTGAGCGAGTAGAACTTCAAAGGCTTCGTAGAGAGAATAAACGCTTACGACAAGAGCGCGAAATCCTTGCAGAAGCCGCGGCCTGGTTCGCAGCGGAGACCGATGCGATACCCAAAAAATCTTCAGATATATAAAGGCGCATCAGGCCATCTATCCGATCACCATGCTATGCCAAGTGCTGGGCGTCTCCACCAGCGGGTATTATGCCTGGTGTCATCGACCTGTATCTAAACGGGCAAAGGACGATGAAAAGTTGACAGAACAAATAAGCACCTTTCACCAGCGTTCCAATGGGACCTATGGCGCACCTCGTATCTTATCTTTCAGGATCTGCGAGAAGTAGGTGTTCACACCAGTCGTAAACGAGTTGCAAGACTGATGCGACAAGCCAATATATGTGGTCTCAGCCGAAGAAAAGGTATCCTGACAACATTCTATCACAGACGAGAAAGTCCCTGATCTGGTTAAGCGAGACTTTAGAGTTGATAAACCGAATAAGCTGTGGGTCGCTGATATTACCTACATAAAAACCTGGTCTGGCTTTTTGTATCTATCTGTTGTCATAGACGCCTTCTCCAGACGTGTGGTTGGTTGGGCAATGGCCTCACACTTGAAGACGCAACTGGTCTTAGATGCTCTGGATATGGCACTTTGGAACCGACGATCAGATGGGGTCATTCATCATTCGAATCAAGGGTCTCAATATACCTCCTACGCTTTTGGTCAACGCTGTGCAAAAATGGGGTCAGACCCTCTGTTGGATCGGTTGGCGATTGTTTTGACAATGCCTTGTGTGAAAGCTTCTTTGCCACCCTTGAGTGCGAGTTGATAGACCGACATAGCTTCCCCAATCATAGCCAGGCCAAACTGGCGATCTTCGAGTATATTGAAGGGTGGTATAATCCACACCGCAGGCACTCTGCACTGAAGTACCAATCGCCCATCACCTATGAAAAACTGATGGCAAAAGGTGATTGGGTTGAAAGTTCGACACTATCCACTAAAGCGGTGCTGTTGCCGAATTCCGAATTCTGTCTCAATGCAAATAAACATAAGGCTTACAGAGCCTGAATTCAGGCCACAAACAACAGTTTTTCTAACCGCAGACGCCCTCTTGACCAATTCGGCAACAGCATCTAAAGTGAGGTAACTCCAAGGTTTCATAAATTGGTTGTGATATCTACCAGAAGCGATGCGAGAGGATAAGACTTCAATGAATCTAAACAATCCCATTTTTATTGTGGGCTGTGGACGAAGCGGAACATCAATGCTTACAAACATGATGGCAACTCATGAGGATATCGCGGTTTTTCCTCATGAAGGTAATAATTTTTGGCACCCAAAATCTTATCCATGGCGACAATCGAAGGGCAATAGAGTACCTATATGGTTAGATCCACGCTGTTTTACACACACTTCATTACAAGATTGGACCGATCAGGACAAAAAAAAAATAAAAGACACGTTCACCAAATTTCAAAGAATATCTAATAAGGAATATTTCCTAAATAAAAGTACTATGATCATTTTTATGATTGACTTTATTTTAGAGTTATTTTCCGAAAGTCGTTTTATTCATCTGTATCGTGATGGTAGAGCTGTTGCGTTTTCTCATGGCAGGCGAGAATCTGTAAAAATGCAATTAGATCCCTTACTCTACAAAACAAGAGGTGTTTATTATTCTTGCGCCACATTATTTGAGAAGTGTGCTATAGCTTGGCGAGATCAAATATTAGAAATGGAGTCACAGATAAAAAAACTGCGAAAACGTGGTATTATTCACGAATTGAGTTATGAAACTCTTTGTGAAAGTCCCATTCACTCCCTCGTTGGAATAGCATCCTTCTTAGGAGCGGATCCAAAGAAGTTCCAAAGAGATATTATTCCCTTAACAAAGAATATGAACTACAAATACAAACAAGCCCTAACACCTTTCTTCATAGACTATTTAACTGAGTTGATGAAACCTGCGTTAAAAATAAAAGGGTATTTACCGGCAATTGCATAGGAAATTATTATAAGTGCATGGAGTTACCCAACGTCAGCGTCGAAATCCACAAACCATTTGAGCTTATTAAACAATACTTCGGACAGTTTTTAGGTGTAGATGACCGATGAGAAGCCGGTGGTTTCCTGCCACAATCGGCTTAGAGAAGCCCTCTATCCGAGTTGCTTGCGTCCAACAAGGGAGGTGAAAAAGTATTACGAGCGCACAATCCGGGACTTATCCATCACTTGTCTGCGCGTTGCGCGCAAGCAGGCGGGTCGCGCAGTCTATCTGAAGTTGGAAGAACGACAGTTTTTCTGCTCTGACTGCACGCGTCATTTTAGTGAACGCTTCTCCTTTGTCCGGCCTAATCGAACCACCACAACCCGTTATGAAGCCTACCTTTTTGAGCGTTGTGAGAAGACGCCGATCTCTCAGATAGCAATTTTGGAGAACCTGTGCTGGGTCTGTGGTGCAGGCGATTTATGTACGTCACGCCAACGATCATATCGCAAGTGCCGAAGGAGTGCGCTTTCTCGGCATTGACGAGTTAGTAGGGACATAAAAGCTATGTCATGAGACAACTTCATCAGGCACTTGACAAGTATCGTCGTGCCATGCGCCAGCAGAAGAACCCGGATGAAGAAGCACTCAAACACCTTAAGTGTATCTTACTTAAAAATTTAGAATACCTAATTTAAGAAGAACCTACACGCATAGAACAGGCATTTCAAGCTTTCCCTCAACTCGAACAAGTCTGGCAATTGAAAGAAGACCTGTTCCTGCGATTTGAAACTTCGATATCCGGATCTGTTTGTGGGCACGCTTGAAAGGTGGCGAAAGTATATTGTCGCCTTCTTTCAGCACCTGCTTGCGCGGAAAACCTGTACACAGGCAAGTCGGATTACGAATAGACTGATGGAGGGCATCAATAATCTGATCAAAACCATCAAACGAATGGGGTATGGTTTTCGCAACTTCGACCACTTCCGCATAAGAGTCCTCTGCGAATGTCGAGGATAGACGCTCAGCCTAAAAATCTTACATAAACCAAATTCAAAAATAACTTTCTGATCTCGTGAGGAGTATGTGAAAATTATCCTTGTTGCAGGTGCGCGGCCCAATTTTATGAAAGTTGCCCCGCTGTGGAATCAACTGACCGAGACACCCGATTGGTTTGAGCCGATTCTGGTGCATACGGGCCAACACTACGACGACCTCATGTCCGAGATTTTCTTGCGAGACTTAAATCTACCCAGACCGCATTATGAATTGAATGTAGGGTCGGGCAGTCACGCGTATCAGACGGCGCAGATCATGACGGGTTTTGAGAAGGTTTTATCGTTGGAAAGACCGGATTGGGTGCTCGTCGTTGGGGACGTAAATTCCACTTTGGCATGTGCGATGGATGCCGCAAAATTGCAGATTCCCATTGGACACATAGAGGCAGGGTTGCGAAGTTGGGATCGGTCGATGCCCGAAGAGATCAATCGAATCGTTGTGGATGCCATATCTGATCTTTTGTTTGCACCCTCGAAGCAGGCGTGTGAAAATCTAAGGCGCGAAGGCATAGAAGATCGCCGCATTCATTTTGTGGGCAATGTGATGATCGATTCTCTGATGTTGCTATCCCCCAAAGCCGATGAATCCCGCATCCTGGACATACACGGTTTATCGGTTCGAGAATACGTTTTTCTAACCCTCCATCGCGCCTCAAATGTCGATTGTCCAGATACGTTGGCTGGCATTGTATCCGCGTTGCAAACCCTCAGATGTCCAATCGCATGGCCTTTGCATCCGAGAACCCGCAATCGCCTGTCCCAATTTGGTTTTTTGAAAAGGCTTGGGAAGATGCGCCATATCAAACTTATGGATCCCGTTGGCTACCTCGATTCTTTGAAACTTCAGAAAAATGCAAAATTTGTGATGACAGATTCCGGGGGATTGCAAGAAGAGACAACGGCTTTGGGGGTGCCGTGTTTGACGCTTAGAGAGAATACAGAACGACCAGAGACCATAAATATTGGGACGAATACACTTGTGGGTGTTTGTCCCGAACGCATTGTTGCAGAGACTGAATCTGTTTTGAATGGGCAGTATAAATCCGGTTGCTTGCCCGAGTTGTGGGATGGTAATGCCGCAGAGCGTATCGTTGCTGTATTAAAAAATTAATCCTGTCCTAAAAATCAAATAGATTTGCTCTGAGAGGATGACACAATGGCTATAACAGAAAGATTACCCTGGAGAATCGCCGATCCCATACATCTGCTAAAAGAGAAGATCGCCTCGCACGAAGCGCAGGTGGCAGTGATGGGATTGGGATATGTGGGATTGCCTTTATCTGTGGCATTGGGTAAGGTGGGATTTTCCGTCACGGGAATCGATACATCGGCGCGCAAAGTAGAGCTAATAGAATCGGGAAAGTCCGATGTGCAGGGTGTATCGGAATTTGAGGTGACAAGTCTTAAAACTGTGGGGAAATTGACAGCGACTCGAGAATGCGATGTGCTCAATGAGGCCGATGTGGTGGTGGTATGTGTGCCCACACCCTTGAATAAAGCACGCGACCCAGACGTCTCATTTATACAACAAGCATGTGATGCAATCAAAGACCGACTGCACTGCGGACAACTGGTGATTCTGGAGAGCACGACATATCCAGGTACGACTCATGAACTGGTATTGCCCCTTCTCGAAGAAAGTGGCTTGAAGGTTGGACGAGATTTTTTTCTGGCATTTTCCCCAGAGCGCGTCGATCCGGGCAACAGGGTTTATACCATCACCAACACGCCCAAAGTCGTGGGTGGTATTACCCCGTCTTGCACAAAAATAGGCACGCATTTTTACCGACAATCGATCGGCGAAGTCGTACCGGTCTCATCGACCCAGGCAGCAGAAATGACCAAGTTGCTGGAAAATACTTTTCGCAGTGTAAATATCGGCCTTGTCAATGAAGTGGCCCTGATGTGTGACCGCCTGGGGGTGGATGTTTGGGAAGTAATCGATGCCGCAGCGACCAAGCCGTTTGGATTTATGCCGTTTTATCCCGGTCCTGGGTTGGGCGGGCATTGCATCCCGGTTGATCCTCACTTTCTGGCCTGGAAGCTCAAGACCTTGAATTACAATGCGCGCTTTATCGAATTGGCCAGCGAAGTGACGCGTAGCATGCCGGGCTATGTGGTCGAAAAAATCACCGACGCACTCAACGAATACGAGCGGTGTTTGAAAGGCTCGAACATCCTGATATTGGGCGTGACGTATAAACCCGATGTACGCGATATTCGCGAGTCTCCGGCATTGGATATTATAGAAATGCTTCAGGAGAAAGGGGTGAAGGTCTCGTATTGCGATCCGTTTGTAGATCACTTGCAGACAGAAAGCCTGGACTTGAAGAGCATTACTTTAAATAAAAAAAATACAACTGAAGCCCATTGTGTGGTGATAGTGACACATCACAGCAATTGGGATTATGAATGGATAGTAAGGCACGCGCGTTGTATTGTCGATACGCGCAATGCCACGCAGGCTGTATCTGGCAAGAAAGATCACGTTTTTAAATTATAGCATCGGAGTCCTTGTGGGCTTTTCCTATGAGGGCCTCGCTGATGACTTCTCAGGCACCTTTAGTTCTGCGTTCAGTATTGAAAAGAGCGAGTCCTTTTTGGCTCGTTCTTTTTTTAATTTAAAATGCCTATTCATCATCATTGCAAGTGTGCCGCAATGTTGTTTAAGATGCGTGGAAATCCTGGTGATCACGACCTCATTCACCATCGCGTACCTAAACTGTGTGAATCGTGTGAAAAGAAACACTCGACAACGAGTATTAAAAAATTAAATTTGTTTTTTAAGCCACCTTTCTTACGGGTTGGTGATACGGTCAGAGGCGTACTTTGCTTTAGGCAGTGAAGTATGCCTCTATTGTCATCCCGCAAAATGAGCGTATAACATAATGCCCCGCAATTCAAGACAAAAATGCAAGGGACAGTAAGACATCGGAGGTTCCAATGGCAGCCAAACAAAATGAATCGTATGTATGTCCTCCCAAGTGCGAGTCGTTTAATATTCCAGAGGATATCATGGATGAGGAGATTAAAATCATATGCAAGAGGCGAAAAAATGTCCAAACCGAGTCCCCCAATTCTGATGAACAAAAAGCCAAAGAACCAGAACTCAGGAAAAATCTCGTCGGTCTGGCACTCTCGGGAGGGGGTATCCGGTCAGCGACTTTCTCACTGGGGGTTCTGCAAAGACTCGCCAAAGAGGATTGCCTCAAACATGTGGATTACCTCTCGACGGTTTCTGGAGGCGGATACATCGGAGGTGCTTTGACATGGCTCCTCAGCGACAAAGTCAGGAGTCCAAAAAACGGCAGAGATTTCAGGACCACCAGTGACAAATTTCCTTACGGCGTTGAGGCCCCTCGAGAAGAGCAGCTACGCGAGAACGAGTCCAATATTCTCAAGCATCTGCGCCTGCACGGCAAATACCTCATGCCCGGCAAGGGAATCACGACAACATCGCTAATCGCCGTGATTCTCCGGGGCATCCTTCTCAATCTTTTGGTGTGGCTACCGCTGGTGGTCTTGCTTATGGTTGTGCTCATGTTCGTGTCGTGCGCTATTTGGTATATAGGGAGTTTCGGTGAGGCGACCAGCAGTTGGGAGGCTATATGGAGTGCTATCAAAGAGACCTGCTTGGCATGCATCGCTAAGAACGAGAGGGGACTTAATTTACTACTTTACCCCGCGGGACTCATGGGGGGCGTGTTCCTACTTGTCAGTATTCTTTATTCACTGTCCACTCGGAAACCCATTCTCAAAGACCCATACCTGAGACGACGAAAATTTGAGGAGTGGATCCGGTGGGTACTGTGGATAGGTCTGGGGCTCCTCGTGGTAGGATCTCTTCCAGTCGTGGAAAGATGGCTGGGTGACTACCTGGAGGAAGTCGGTGTCGCGTCAGTCTTGCTCGCTATCGTTAGTGGGGTGTTGGCTTTCCGCTCGGATAGCAATGGCAAAGGAAAGATTCCCCTCGGCGTTCTCGCACCGCTTGCGTCCATTCCGTTTTTCTATGGACTGGCGTTAGCGTCGTATAAGCTGGCCTTGTTGTACTTGGGGGCTGACCCTACCTGGATCAAATGGGTGCTCTTGGGAGGTAGTGTATTCATCCCGCTCTTGACAGGTTGGTGTGTGAATCTCAACTACATCTCGATCCACCGCTACTATCGGGACCGTCTCATGGAAGCTTTCATGCCCTGCCCGAATACGGACGGAAAACCCGCTGCAGCAATAAAAGCCGACAAAGCGAAACTGAGTGACATGTGGAGTAAGCACGCGCCTTATCATCTGGTGAATACCAATGTGATACTGGTGGACTCGGACGATTCCAGATGGCGGGTGAGGGGTGGAGATGCTTTTCTTTTATCGCCAAAATATTGCGGTAGCACAGCGACGGGTTGGAGAAAAACCGCCTGTTATATGAAGAAAGACTCCCTTACCCTGGCGACAGCAGTAGCCATATCTGGGGCTGCTGCCAATCCGAACACAGGTGCCGGAGGCTCAGGACCTACAAGAAAACCTTTGTTGTCCCTACTGATGTCCTTGCTGAACGTACGCCTCGGTTATTGGGTCCCACATCCCAACCCTGAAAAATCCAAGTTCCGAATAGTCGCAAATCACTTTCGCGCTGCCTACCACGAACTAAGTCCGCGCGGCTACACAGAACACCAGAAGTTGCTTCAAATTAGTGACGGCGGTCATTTTGAAAACCTGGGTGTATATGAGTTGGTGCGCCGCAAAGTGAAACTAATCATCTGTTGCGATGGCAGCGCTGATCCCGAGTTTAGTTTTTCAGATTTGCAAGTTCTGGTGCGCCGGATCGGCACTGACTTCGGAGCAAAAATCAAATTTGACAGCAACAACTATCTGGAACGCATCATTCCCCGTGATCCCGATCCCCAAAAGGTCATCGACCGACATCCGAACACCGACGCTTATCCCGTAGGTGTCAAGTTTGCGGAACGAGGCTATATCAAGGGCAAGATTATCTACCGGGACGGGTCCAAGAGTACGCTGATCCTGCTCAAAACAACAATGATCAAGGGCCTTGGCATACGGCTCAAAGGCTACAAAGGCGCACATCCTGATTTTCCCGATCAGAGCACTGCCGACCAGTTCTTTGATGAAGAACAGTTTGAGGCATACCGAAAACTGGGTTACGAGATTGCAAAGAGAATGATCAACGACCCATGGGTAGGTCTTCAGAGACTGCTGGATGAATGTAGATAGTCAAAACAGGCACTCATTAAGAAATGAGGCCGGGCCTGGTGGACCTGTTGCGCCTGCCTGAAGCAACTCTTGAACCCCTCTCCATTTTGCGCGACCAATGGTGCGCCGAGCGTCCACGGCGACAAATCGACGCGGATTGACCTTTAAATCAGGTGTCGCGTATTGCGGCATTATTGTAAGAGGAAAACGAATGGTAGGAGGAATTAGGATAATGAAAAGAGGATGCATCTCAGTGGATGATATTGATTGCTCAAAGCCCAAGCCCGTTGAGGAGTTCAGTTGTAGGTCCAATAACAGAAGACAAGGAGATTCAACGCTTGCTGATCTTGTCTCCGATTATATCGAAAAATATAGGGGCGGAATGAAGCGACGCTTAAGAGATTATAAGGATCAGCTCACCCTGAATGATGCGATTGAAATCGCTGCACTCTGCGTATCGTCCAATGGCAAACGTCATGGACACCAAAGGAGAATAACACAGTCTGCACTTAATGAATCAGCAAGGAGACTCCTTGGTGTTCAGGACGAAATCAAAATGTGCAGGGACTTTGATAGTTTGAGAGGTTTTGTAGATAGCACAGTAAGGGGTATCCGTGGCATTGGACCTCTCACTATTTATGACACTGCACTGAGAATCGGAGCAAAACTTGACTTATATCCCAAGGCTGTCTATCTGTACAGAGGAGTGATTAGTGGCGCAAAGGCTCTTGGACTAAATTACAGGCAAAAATCAATACCAATTGAGGACATACCAGAGCCTATTTCGAGCAATCTTGAGCCTTATGAAATTGAGGATTTTCTATGTATCTACAAAGGGAATTTGTGGAATCTCAGGAGCAAAAATACATAATCCCGTAACCGCCCGCTCTTTATAGTCGCTGATAACCTGCTATCGCAGTTGTACCCCGCTACGCGCCTCAAGTATAACATAAAAGCCTGCTGATCACAACCGATCAACGGGCTTTTTTTATAGTCATCAGCACCGACGCACCACACTATCCTCTGCATGCCATTTTCAAACAAGCGGCCAAATTTGTTTCCCAAACACCTCATCTGGATAGAGCCCTATCACTGCCTTCTGTGACAAATGCTCTGCGTTTTTCGTCGGCTTGCTATTCAAAAACTCTTGAATGGTCTGAATAACTACCTTCGGTTTCAGATGCGGCTGTGCCCCAGGAACAACCGTGCGAATAAAGTCTATTGGTACATTTGGGAAGGCTCCTACACACCCAAAGTTGCGTTTGACTGCTCGAGACAACCGCGGTTTGTCCGAATTCTGTGCGTAAAAAAAATGAACATCAAAATCTTTTACTCCGCAACCACGACCTAAATACTGAAGCGCAGCACCTTGACATAGAGCTACGAGGATCAAGCGTTGGCGGTAAAATCCGATCAAGTGCGAATTGCGCTCAAAGAACGCCTTTTCCTCCTCGGCTGCTAGTGTTGCTAAGCTTCGAAGTTCATCCAAGGTCACTGGCTGATCAATATAGCTATTTTCCATAATAGACCTCATGCATTTAGGGATGGGCACGAGGAAGTCGTCAAACAGGCTCTTGTACAGGAAAGTGAGTTGGCAAAAAAATTTATATTATTCAATACCTATTGTCGAACTTTTTCTTTCACACGATTCACACATTTGAGATTACGCGATGAATTGACAGGCTATATTCCTTTTCTCAATCACAATAGTATTCGTCGTCACACTGTCATTGGGATATAGCACACAATACGGTTCGTTGACACTCCTTTGGCTTTGGGCTATATTGCAAAATAAGAAGTGTGAATTGGAAGATTTAAGTCATGAATACTTATCGCAGGCGTCTTGTAGTCCAAGACCCCAAACAGATTGTGCTTTCTGATGTTCCTTTTCAAACAGGTCAAGAAGTGGAAATTACCCTGCGTTCAGTAGAGCAGCCCACAGTAGAGCGGAAGAATGAGTTACGCGCTCTGTTTAAGAAGACGCAATCACTTCCTCAGATTCAAACCCTCACAGAAGAGGATATTCTTGCTGAGATTGAAGCCTATCGGATTCGTATCAGCTAACTGCTGCCCGCTGACCACTATCTTATAGTCACACCTGACGTGAACATAAAACAAAAGGCAGTACAATGCTGGACCAATCAACATTGGACGACATCATCCGGCGCATTGTAGAGGTCGCTCATCCGGAGAAGATCATTCTCTTTGGGTCCGCCGCGAGGGACGACCTGAACCGCCATAGCGACGTTGACCTGCTCGTCGTAAAGGACGACAGTGATCCGTGGGCTGTTATGGGAGACATCTACGGGAATCTGCGCGGCGTTGGTGTGGCAGTCGATGCAATCGTGGTCACGCCAGCGCAGATGGAACGTTACAAGGATAGTCACGCACTGGTGATCAAGCCCGCACTGCGGGAGGGAAGAGTCATATATGAAGCCGCCTGAACGCTTCCCACTCGACGATCCTCGGGAATGGCTGAACCGCGCCAGAAGCAACCTGGTTCGGGCAAAAAACCGATTACCTTGTTGACGACCTGCTTGGGCAATGGTTCTACATCCGCTTCGGCATTTGCCCCTTCTTCTGTTCTAAGGTCAGGTTAGGAGAAGAGAAAGGAGACATCCGATGATCGCAAAAACCGTGTTGTTCGTGTTCGTCATTCTATTTCTTCCGCTTCAAAAGGGCGATGCCCAAGACCAAGAAGGGCGCGCCGAAGTCTTCCTTGCGATGGGCAGGCATGTCGAACTCAATGAGTTAGACGATTTGGGACCGCGGGATAACAAAATGTATCTGGCGGGACACCTGCTCTATAATTTTTCTGAAACGCAGTCCATCGGTGTGCGGTTTGGGCGCACAGCGCATTCAAAGATCGAATGGTTTGCCACATATCGGCATAGTTGGCGACAAAGACAGCCCACACGCATTTATTTTGGGGCTGGATTGGGTGCGAGCGAGTCTCTTGAAACTTTTTACGGCGGAGGTATGCGATTTTCTATGTCCTTCGCGGTGGGGATAAAGCGTTTTTTGGGAGAACATTGGTCTTTGGATCTTGAATCGAGAGGTGTGGGCTTTACGCAGAAAAAGGATCCATTTACAGATGAGACAGTCACTGTCAATGAACTCACATTTGCATTGGGATACCTGTTCTAACACGCAATGAAAGCGATTTTATATTTCGCAATGGTGCTGTTTTGGACTTGACCCGTTTTGGTGGGTACCTTTCAAACGATACACAATGTTGTATTCCCATTTCGACCAGCCATCAGGTTGGTGGTACGATCGGAGGCATACTTTGCTTTGACAGGTGAAGTATGCCTTCTCTTTTTATTTTTTGTTCTACAAAATAAGCGTATCATGTAATGCCCCGCAATTCAAGACAAAAATGTACCAGTCCTGATGACACCAAACTCTCGAGGTGGTGCGATGAACACTCAAAGCGAGCACAGAGACCAAATCCTCACAGCCCTTGAAGAGACGGCGAGCCATTACAAGGCGATCCTGGAAACCACCGTTGACGCGATTATCACGATTGACAGTCAGGGAATTGTACAAACATTCAATTCCGCTGCCGAGAAAATATTCGGCTATCAGGCTGAGGAAGTGATCGGAAACAATGTCAAGATGCTGATGCCCGAACCCTATCGAAGTGAACATGACAACTATATTGGCAGATATCTCAAAACCGGCGTACCCAAAATTATCGGAATAGGACGTCAGGTGAACGGCCTGCGTAAAGATGGGACTGAATTTCCAATGGATCTGGCTGTCAGCGAGGTCCCCTTAAAAGACAAGCGATTATTTGCTGGCATTATCCGCGACATGACAGAGCGCATACTTTTGGAGGAGCAATTGGTGCAATCAACCAAACTCGCAGCCGTGGGGAGATTGATTAGCGGGATTGCACATGAGGTGAACAACCCCGTGAGCATTATCAAACTCCATATCGCCAGTGTGATGCAAAATATCGAAAGTCAAAAATTGCCAGAGGACCTGATCGAGACACTAAGGGTCATTCAACGCCAGAACAATAAGATCGGGCAGATCATATCGGGGCTACAGGCTTTTTCTCGGCAGGAATCTTTCAGCCCTGACTGGATCAATGTCAACCAGACCGTGCATACTGCCTTGAGACTGGTTGAAAATACGCTACAAAATCAGGACATTGTGTATCAGGCTGAATTGGAAGACAGTTTGCCCAAAGTGTTTTTGGATCCCATACGCATAGAGCAGGTGTTTTTGAACCTGTTTAACAATGCGATTGAAGCGATGCCCGATGGCGGTGTTTTGACCGTATCAACGACACTGGAGACAGACCAGACAGATGAAGATTGGATGGTGATTCGGGTAAGAGATACAGGCACAGGCATTGAGAAAGAACATCTCACCCAGCTATTTGATCCATTTTTTACAACCAAAGAAGTGGGTGAAGGAACGGGGCTGGGTCTTTCGGTCAGTTATGGTTTAATTCAAGAGCATGGAGGCCGAATTGAGGTGAGCAGTCAACCGGGCAAAGGCAGTGAGTTCCAGATTTATCTTCCCTTTAGACGAATAGACGAATCAACGAATAGACGGAACGGGGTATAACTGGTCGTTCCCAGACCAGTTCATCAACGGAGCGGTGTAAAACTGGTCGTCTCCCAGACCAGTTCATAGACGAATCCCGCCACCCAAAATGTATCCGCAGATGGACGCAGATGGGGAAGGCGCAGCTATACACCGTTTTGTACAGATGCACAGCGGAGAAAAATATGGACAAAGAGAAAATCCTCATCATAGATGACGAGCGGGACATGTTGCGCGGTTGCCAGAAGTTTTTGGGGACAGCAGGATACGCTGTTGTCGTGGCAGAATCAGGTGAGGATGGTCTCGCGTTGTTCGAGACAGAAAACCCCGACCTGACCATTGTGGATTTGAAGATGCCCGGAATGGACGGGATGGCAGTACTTGAAAGCATTATGGCACGCGATCAAGAGGCTGTTGTGATCGTCTTTACCGGGTATGGAACCATCGAGAGTGCCGTGAAAGCGATCAGGGCAGGCGCGTTCGACTTTGTTCAGAAACCATTTGATCCAGATGCATTTCTAATCGTGATAGAACGAGCATTGAAACTGCGGCAGGTGAGGATGGAGAACATAGCTCTGAAGCAAATGCTGGACACGCGGTTTCGATTCGAAAATATCATTGGGAATAGTGAGGCAATCTCTCAGGTTTTTGATTTGATACGAAAAATCAGTAATACACCTGCCAATGTCCTGATCACAGGAGAGAGCGGAACGGGAAAAGAACTGGTGGCCCGGTGTATTCATGCCAATAGCAAGCGCAGCCATAAGCCGTTTGTTCCGCTCAACTGCGGGGGCCTGCCAGAGCCTCTCATTGAAAGTGAGATATTTGGTCATACAGAGGGAGCATTCACAGATGCGAAACAGAACCGCGTAGGGTTAATCGAACACGCTAAGGGCGGGACATTTTTTCTCGATGAAATCGGGGAATTGCCCATGTCCCTTCAGGTGAAATTCTTGCGGGTTTTGGAAGACCACAAAATTCGCAGGCTGGGAAGCAATGAGGAGATAGAAATCGACATCCGTCTCATCTCAGCGACCAATCAGAATATCGAGGCGTTGATTGGAGAGGGCAGGTTTCGAGAAGATTTATTTTATCGACTTAACACATTTGAAATTCACTTACCGCCTCTCAGGGAACGGCAGGGAGATATTCAACTTCTTACTCATCACTTTTTGAACTACTTCGCCGAGACCTCTGAAAAGGCGATTCAAGGTATTTCAACTGAGGCGATGGATGTATTGTGCGAATATACCTGGCCAGGCAATGTGCGGGAATTGATGCATGTGATGGAGCGAGCCGTTGCCCTGTCAGAAGAAGATCGTGAAATTACGCCTGATTTGTTCCCAGAGCCTATTGGGGGTAGCCTGGGGGTAGAGCCACAGACTAAAGGCCATTTAAAAGCGAGGGTCGCGGAGTTTGAAAAGCATATAATCCAGGATGTGCTCAAGAAACACGCAGGCAATATCACGCATGCAGCTAAAGAATTAGGGCTGACCCGCGATGGTTTAATAAAAAAGATGGAGCGTCTAAAGATGCGTTAGCAAATCGGACGTGACCTTGTGAGGTGTATAATTTTTTCGTGGTTTCTTTTCCAATCGTATAAAAAATTATACACTCGCAGAAAGCGACAACTTATAGCACCTGAAACATAAAAATTTTATCTTTTTGTTTTTTCAAGCACTTGAGCGTTTTCAAGTGCTTTTTTTATTTTAAATGAACTTATGGCACAAATTTTGCTTAATAATAAAAGCGAAGACAGCAATAACATGAGATTTTTACATGTGAGGTGACTTATGGTTATCCAGGAGCCTTTAACAAAACGTCTGGCGTATCGGTCTCTGATTTATGCCATGTTGGGCGACAAAACTCAATCTGAAGCATTGCGCGCAACGATGGATCGACTGAATCATCAAAGAGCAGGTTTAGAAGGTCAGTCAGGCAAAGACGATTCTGCAAAATCTTACCCCGGACCACAGGATACGATCTTTGAACGTTAATCGCATATCTTTAGGCGCGCTATCGCCATTAACTGGCAGTTGATGATGTATATTTGAGAGTGCTGGCTAAAGCGAATAACTGCTATGAGACAGACCTGATTGACCTGTTCAATACCCTTCGCAACATCTATGGGATTACACCTGAGCATATTCATAAGTTCGCGGATCGAAATTCTACACTCCCACCAGACGCTCAAAAAAGAAAACAGAATGCCTGTTATATGACAATTTTCAATACGTTTTTTCGGCACTGAATGTACAATCGAAGAGATTAAAAACTGAGGGAGGAATGACCATGAAATCTCTCAAGATATGGCTCGTATTGCTTTCGATTGGATTCTTGCAGTGTGGCAAGTCTCCGGATTATTCTCAGGGACCGACAAGTTCTGGCGGTGAGGTTAGTATTCATCTGCTGAGTGTTGTGTATCAGCCGGACAAGGGTGCTGTTCTAATTCAATGGAACCAGACGGGTGATGCCGGCAAGGGCAATTTTCACATCCAACGCAAAGCAAGCGGTGGCGAGTTTGCAGAAATCGGTCAGAAAGCCGCTGATAGTTCGGGTTCTGATGCGGGCATTTTCTCTTTTTTAGACACAGAAGCACTTGCTGGCGAATTGATGTCTTATCGGGTAGTCTTGCGTTTGGAAGATAAGTGGACCTCTCCAAGCAATGTGCTGCAAACCCAGATACCTGGTGCAAGGTTGTTGGATGTGCGTCTTGACCCAAAGGCTGCAACGGTTCAGATACGTTGGTGGAATCCCGATGTAGAGCAGGGGATGACTTATGAGGTGGTTCGACGCATTGGAGAGGATTCAGAAGCAGTGGTGTATCGGACGATGGATGCAGTGTCGAAAGCGTTTGTGGATGGACCGATAGTGGGAAACGAAGTGCATACATATTGGATTCGCACGCTGACGCAGGGGGGATCGAAGTTGGAAAGCAGGTCTCATGAAACGGGTCTCTACCTCCCATCTTACTCGACTCAGTTTACGAAAACACCCGAAATATCCGTACGTCTTGCGGTAGGTACTATTAGTTCCTATACGACGCACCCGCTTCTTTGTGTATTTGAGGCTGGTGGTGTGACAATGCACCGCAAGGCATATTACCCACCAGAGAGTCGGGTAGTCCCTCCCGGAAGACCGCCGACGGTTGATGAAGCATCTATCTATCTGAATGAGGGTCCTGCTCTGGCAACTTCTTCTATTTCTGCGGCAGGCTCTTCCTTACCAGTGATTTGGAATCCAGTGACTGCTCGTTTGGATGGCCGCCGCGACGGAGAGACTTTTATTGCGGGTATTGACCCTCATACACGAGCGATTCATATTAAGCTTTTTTCTACCGATATGTCCAGATGGATTTTTCAGTTTATGTTACCGTATCCCTATCTATCTGAACCGCCTGTCTGGCATGTTGATTCCACTGACCGTATAGCCATGACACAAGAATTTGTAAAACGGTATGATCAGTATGATCATTGGCGGCTCTACGTGGTCGCAGGTGGCACGCTGAAAATTTTCAACATTTTTCAATTTAGGGACCTTCCGAAGAGAGCTGAAATCGTTGAAGTGTGGTCTGAATTCATCCAGGCGACAACTCCACCTTATGATCTGTTATTCTGGAAAAACACGCTCTGGATGTCCTTTCCCAAAGAACACCGCCTTGTAAAAGCACAGATCGACTTTAGCAATGATGAAAAACCTCAGAATATTATCTGGCGCGATATTCCGCTGATGGATGGTATGCAGCCCAGCGCATTGACAGTCAATTTTTCAGGTCAGTTGTGTGTGCTGGATATGCACAACAGTAAAATTTGGATGCTAAATCAAGATGGCGATCCCATAACCCATATTGAAGTCAAAGGTCCGGGTTTTATGCAGGACGGGCGCCTGAATGGCGATCTTGTCTCTGGTCTCGAAGAGGGACAGGATGTGCTCTATGTGCTCAAACCATCGGGTCATCTGATGGTGCTTAAGACCGAGATGCCATGATGGTATGACAGAGAAATGGGTCGATGCTCAAAAATTACTTCACAGTTTCAATTCGAAACGTACTGCGAAACCGCATCTATTCCCTGATCAATATTTTGGGCCTGGCAATGGGCATCGCGCTTTGCATTCTGGTCTATCTCTATGTTTATCACGAGTGGACTTACGACACATTTCACGAAAATGCAGACCGCATTTACAGGGTCTATAAAATAGAAGAGCGGGCACGCGGTCAAACATCACATGGGGCCTATGTTCGCGCCCCCTTATCACTGGCACTTGAGAATCGATTCGCGGACATTGAGCACTGCGTTAGACTCACAAAAAAGAAGGTCCAGGTGAATTATGGCGATAACGCCTTTCATGAAAATATACTCTTTGTCGATACGGGTTTTTTCGATGTATTCACTTTTCCGCTGCTTCAGGGACAATCTGAATCTGTTTTCAGGCATAAAAATGCGATTATTTTGAGCGAGAGGATGGCCCGTAAATATTTCGGTGATGAATATCCTCTATATGAAAAACTCTCAATAAAATTATGGGAAGTACACGAATTTATCGTCACGGGAATTGTGCAAAATCCTCCTGAAAACTCCAGTATTCAATTTGATTTTTTACTCCCCTATCAGAGCATGCCTCTTTTTGGAACGGATATCGACAGTTGGAATATTTATATGCCAACTTCGCTTTATGTCCAATTGCCCGGTACGGCACGGGCGACAGACCTTGAAGCGCGATTTCCAGACCTTGTTGAAGCGGTCATAAATAAAAGCGCGAGCAGGTTCCCATTCCAGTTAAAACTGCAACCGATAACAGACATACATCTCAATCCCGACATTCCTGGCCCTGAATCTGTGGGCAATCCGATATATGCCTATATTTTATCGGGCATTGCACTGGGAGTTCTCCTGATTGCGTGTATCAATTTTATGAACCTGTCCATTGCGGTTTCTTTCACGCGCGCAAAAGAAATTGGCATGCGCAAGGTGGTTGGTGCTTCACGCACGCAACTCGTTCAGCAATTCTGGTGTGAGTCATTTTTGTTGACATTGATCTCCTGTGTTCTTGGCGCGGTGCTGGCAGCCTCTTTTTTGCCGACCTTTAATCGTTTGATAGATAAACATCTCTCTGTTGATTATTACATCCATAACATGACGCTTGTCATCCTTCTTGGCCTGATCTTTTGCGTGAGCTTTATTGCTGGCGGTTATCCCGCAGCATTCTTATCGGGGTTTCGTCCTGTAGAATCATTAAAAAATACATTGAATATCGAGTGGAGAAATTATTTTCGTCAGGGTTTTGTCCTTTTTCAGTTCATCCTATCTACATTTTTTATCATCAGCACGATTCTTATGTACAGTCAAATAGGTTTTTTGAAATCCAAAAATTTGGGTTTTGATGCAGAGCAAATCGTTGTATTCCGCATCGGCAATTTGGAATCTTCTGATCAGGCGAGGATGCTGGATATTTTCAAGAATGAATTACCCAAACATCCTGCCATCATCGGGGTCTCTGGGGCTTCTTTTATATTTAACGATCCATTCATCGGACGCGCTTTTTATTCGATAAAAAAAGGGGATAGAAAACGAACTGAGATTCATCGTTTGGGTGTTGATTCCAATTTTTTTAGTATGCTCGATATTGACTTAGATAGTGGTCGCGGTTTTAGGCAGAGGATCGCGCCCGATGGCATTGTGATAAACAATGCGTGGAAAGAGACTTTTAAGTGGGATGAACCGACGGAAAATCATGTCAGATATAGATTTGAAGACTTGCGATATCCCACACTCCAAAATCCTCGAGTAATCGGCGTTGTAGAAGATTTTCATTATCTGTCACTACATCATGCGATTAAACCCACCATTTTCTATCAGACTTCCTCACCCAGATATTTGTACGTTAAAATTCGTTCTGACAATATCTCCACTGCGCTATCATTAATAAAAGATAGGTGGAACGAATTCGATGCTGGCCTTCCTCTCGAATACATATTTCTCGACAAACACGTTGAACGTCAGTATCAAGAAGAAGAAAGGTGGGGACAAGTTGTTGCCTACGCTTCCTGTTTTGCAATTGTTATCGCCTGCCTCGGTGCCTTTGGCTCGACAATGCTTGCAATGACCCGGAGAACAAAAGAGATTGGCATTCGAAAAATTCTCGGTGCTTCTGTAATGCATATTATCTCGTTGGTTTCAAGAGACTTTATACGACTGGTGTTCATTGGCAATATGATTGCCTGGCCTATTGTCTATTATGTGATAGATCGATGGTTACAGGATTTTTCTTACCGCATTGATCCCAATATTGGGCATTTTCTATGCGGCGGGGGACTCGTCGTGCTCATCGTATTTTTGACGGTGGGCTGTTTAGCTGTCAAAGTCGCCAAAAATGATCCCGTGAAAGCCATTCGGTATGAATAGGCGCACTTTTATACTATTTACGGTAAGACAGGAAATTTATAGAAATGAGATATTCTCTTTCAATTTTATTCCTCGTGTTTTCTGCGTCGCGGCTAAATCCAGTGATCCTTATGGTGACGCACTCAGCCCATCCACAACATTGACAATTTTCAATACGTTTTTTCGGCACTGAATGTACAAGGGAGGAGATATGAGATACTTTATGGGTATTCTGATATTAGCGGTCCTGTTCTATCCCGCCTCGATTCTTGGACAACCGACACTCTCTATTAGGGAGGGCCTGAATCTGGCAACCTTGAGCGGAGAGATAATGGATAGGCATCCAGTGAATGCACGCGCCACCCTCAAGATGGGTGTTTCCGGGACTTTTCCAGTACGGGGCAGATTTGGCTTTCAACTCAATGGTGACTATGTGCAAAAGGGTGCTCATGACTTCTTATACGATTTCATCATAGAAGTTGACTATATTGAGTTTTCTGGGCTAGTCAATATCACACTTATCTCCCCCTATCGTGCCCCTTCTTTATTTATACTCGCAGGGCCATCAGTGGCATTCAAAGTTAGGAGCGAGGGCGAACAGTTAGCGAGAAGACACTGGAGAGACCGCTTCGAGTTCAAGACCACAGACTTTGGTATCATTGTAGGACTTGGCACGCAAATGACATTTTCTGAAGCGATGATACTCAAGGCAGAATTGCTATACACCGAGGGCATCCAATCTATTAACAAAACCATTTTCGATGATCCCAACTATAGAATGGGAAAAGCCAATAGTATTAGAAACCGAGCGCTCTCCGTCTGTGTCGGATTCGGTTTTCCTTATGGGCGAAGAACGGGAGGTTAAAATGGACTCTGTCATGTCAACATGTATTCGCATGATCATCGTGGTAGCAATAGCTACTGGTGTGATGGAGAGCACTGGATGGGCACAGGAGATTGAGCCGGCTGTGACTTCATTTGTGATAGGCGGCGTGACACTCCAGGAAGATGTGAAGAATCCCCCCGTGCCGAGTGGCATGCAGAGATTTGAAATTACAATGAATAAACCAGTCGTAACTTTTAACGAATTGAGGGAACCTGAAACTTTGCCCTATTTCGATGGCGACAGCATTGCTATAGCAACTATCACTAAGTACTTTGATATTGACCGAGATTTTATTTCCTATCCTCCTGATCTGATTGTAGAAGTTCTAACTGCTCCTGACCTATCAGCCAGTGCGGATGGCTTTACATTAACAGGGACTATCAATTTGCCTGACAGTATGAGCTACCAGGTACTTATTGGTGAGTCGGATCCAGACCCTATTGATGAACAGCAGCAATATTTCTTTGGGACTTCAGAACTGCCAGATGCTGTTATTTCCGGTGTAGGCACCTTACCTGATGGTTTTACAGTCAACACGCGGTCACACCCAGGCGGAGCCATAATTATTGACCCTGAACGATTTGTGACGGCTTTCCCATACTACCAAGAATGGGATGATCTGATCATATTATCTATGGTTCGCATTGCCGATTTCAATGAACAACAGATGTTTGAGATAAAACATGTCCCTGATGGCGCTTATGCAATGATAATGGGAGCGGATCTGCTCGATTCAGTGGGAAATAGGTTTCAGTCACTTACTCCCAGAGGAATCAATCTTACGACAGGTGAGGTCGATTCTACCGAATTTGTTCATGTCATTGGTGGCAAAAGTGTAACAGATTTACAAATGATGTTACAGATAGTACCGCGGGATCCAGAGCCACAGATTTCTGAAATTCTGGAGGTCAGGGTTCAAAGCGTCAATGCTGAAACAAAATCTTTTGTCATTCAACCTGGCAACCAACAGATACAGATAGATGCTTCAGAGGCCCTGGCAGTTTCCCCAGACCAAATAAGTGCTGAGGAGATACTCAAGATCTTTTTGTTCAATTCTGATGATTTCGCACGAATCATTTTTCCTATTACCGACCTGATGGTAGGAGATACCGTTTCTCTCCTGGGAACATACACTTCTAAAACGATGTTCCAGGCCTTTATAGTAATCCGCCATGAATCGCCTCTGGCACGGAATGGAGATATAGATGGGGACGGAGATGTCGATTTCTCTGATTTTATACTTTTTACTTCTGCCTTCGGCACAATTGAAGGGGGAATAGGATACAATCCCGCAGCAGATTTGGACGGGGATGGTGCGGTCGTCTTCTCAGACTTTCTGATATTTGCCAGTGCCTTTGGCAAGCCCGTGGGTTAGGCGTATGGTATGACACACCATAAACAGCCCAGAGGCTGCCCCCCGGGCTGTTTTCTATTTCTCTAAAATGAAAAGATCGAGTCCTTTTTAGCTCGCTCTTTTTTTGCTAAAATGCTTCATTGTGCTACGCGGGGCATAATTTAATACGGCTCGTTGACACCCTTTTGAATTTGGGCTATATTGCTTGAAATGATCAAGATCACCTGAAAATCAGTTCTGGAGTTTAATAATGGCAACATTTACTGTTGATGAATTGGTCAAAGCTGCTGAGAAATTGCCTCAAATAGATTTGGAAAATTTGACAGCGCAGGTACTTACTCTCAAGGCAAGACGCGCAGCACCAGAGTTGTCAAAAAATGAAGCCAAGTTGCTCCGGAATATCAACCGGGGAATGCCCGATGCGTTACAGAATCGATATCGGGAACTCATCGCTGGCAGACGCGCAGAAACACTGACTGAATCCGAACATGCCGAATTGCTTCATCTGACAAATCAGGTTGAAAAACATGATACAGAACGACTGAAATATCTTACCGAACTTGCACGTATTCGAAAAATTTCTCTGACCGACCTTTTGGATGAACTCGGCATTGAACCAGCCTATAAATAAACTGTGAATGCAAGACTGAAACAAGCCGTTATTCATCGTGCTCAGGGATGTTGTGAATACTGTCAGAGCCAGGCTCGTTTTGCAACCCACCCATTCTCTATTGAGCATATTCATCCACTTAGCCAAGGTGGCGAAGATACGCTCAATAATTTGGCTCTGGCTTGCCAGGGATGTAACAACTACAAATACACCAAAGTCGAGGCACTTGATCCCGTCAATGGTCAGCCTGTTCCACTCTTTCATCCAAGACAGCAATATTGGACAGATCATTTTAGATGGGCGGATGGCTTCACTCACATTGTAGGAATTACGCCAACAGGTCGTGCAACTGTAGAGGCTTTACAACTAAACCGTAGAGGTCTTGTAAACTTGCGTCGAATCCTATTTTCCGTAGGTGTACACCCTCCATCAAATTCTAACCGCAATGAATAAATCTCCATAACTTCAAAGATCGGATTGGCAAACACAAAAAGCCCTCACATTTGAACTAAAATGAAAAAAGCGAGTCATTTCTGGCTCGCTCTTTTTGCTTAAAATGATTCATTGTGCTGCGCGGAGCATAATTCAAGACGGCTCGTTGACACTCCTTTGGCTTTGGGCTATATTGCAAAATAAGAAGTGTGAATTGGAGGATTTAAGTCATGAATACTTATCGCAGGCGTCTTGTAGTCCAAGACCCCAAACAGATTGTGCTTTCTGATGTTCCTTTTCAAACAGGTCAAGAAGTGGAAATTACCCTGCGTTCAATAGAGCAACCCACAGTAGAGCAGAAGAATGAGTTACGCGCCCTGTTGAAGAAGACGCAATCACTTCCTCAGATTCAAACCATTACAGAAGAGGATATTTTTGCTGAGATTGAAGCCTATCGGAAAGGCCAATGAAAGTTGTCAGGGACGCTATGATGACACAGGAACAAAATGAGAAAGTCCAGACCATTGTCCGCGAGACCCTTGCGGAACGCTTCTCGTCGGACGAGTTCGTGTTCGACCCCATTGTGGTGGTACCGACTGTTGATGAATACGGTTCTGACGCCAGCGGCGAAACGTATCTTAGTATCATTATTGTCTTTGAGGGCGATCAGAAGCAACTCGACTCCAGTTGGACATCCAGCTTCATCAGACGCATTCGCCCGAAGCTGATTGAGGCAGGCATAGAAGAGTTCCCCAGTCCGTCATGGGTTGAGAAATTTGAGTGGTGGAGTCTGTATCCCAAATGGCGACAACAACACCCAGAGGTAACTATTGAAACCGCCCGTTACATTGGAGTCTAAGCGATATGGACAATGGAAATTATCGAGGCAGGATTGCGGTTGATCCCCAAATTCATTTTGGTAAGCCTTGTGTGGCAGGAACGCGGATTCCCGTAGTTGATGTTCTCGAATTGGTGCGTGAGGGAATTGCGTTTAAGACGATCCTCCCTGATTATTTTCCCAACCTTCAAGAAGACGACATTCGCGCTTGCATTCATTATGCGCTCTGAACCTTGAAAACTGACTGAAACCTTGAACTAAATGAAAAGAGCGAGTCTTTTTTGACTCGCTCTTTTTTGCTTAAAATGCTTCGTTGTGCTGCGCGAGACATAATGTTAATACAGTTCGTTGACACCCTTTGGGATTTGGGCTATATTGCACAAAAGGTCACTATAATTATTCGAAATACGACCTTAGAGGAGAATAATCCAGAGAATGAATACGCATAATTGGACATTTATTGATTTGTTTGCTGGCATTGGCGGGATGCGTATTCCGTTTGAAGACTTAGGTGGCACCTGTGTGTTTAGTTCTGAGTGGGACGAACCTGCTCAACAGACCTATTATCACAACTTTGGCGAAATGCCAGTGGGCGACATTACGCAAATTGAGGAAGATACGCTTCCGAAACACGATATTTTATTGGCTGGGTTCCCTTGCCAACCGTTTAGTATTATCGGCAACAAACAGGGGTTTGAAGATACGCGAGGCACGTTGTTCTTTGATATAGAACGGATTTTAAGAGCAAAGCAACCACAGGCATTTCTTCTTGAAAATGTGAGGCAGTTGGTGAGCCACGATAGTGGAAGAACCTTTCGGGTGATATGCGAACATCTTCAAGAACTGGGGTACACTATATACCATAAAATTTTGAACGCTCTCGATTTTGGAGTGCCTCAAAAGAGAGAACGGATTTTTATTGTCGGATTTCGGGAACCCATCGCATTCACTTTTCCGACCGGTAACGGGTATTATAAGCCCCTATCAGAGATTATCGAGCCAGATAGCGAAGTAGATCCAAGTTTGTTTGCATCGGAGAGAATCCGAAAATCGCGTTTTGAAAAATGCAAAATTGAGCCGTTTTATCCCTCTATCTGGCATGAGAATAAAGGTGGTAATATATCAGTATTGCCGTTTTCATGTGCTTTGCGAGCCGGGGCATCTTATAACTATCTTCTGGTCAATGGCATTCGTCGCCTTTCAGGGCGAGAACTCTTGCGGCTACAAGGTTTCCCCGAAGATTTTAAGATTGTCGTAAATATCACACAACTTCGGAAGCAGACCGGAAATAGTGTGGCAATTCCAGTAATTCGCGCTATTGCAGAGCAAATGCAGGAAGCCCTAATACAACGGAACCGCGCAGAACTTATTTTGGCGTCGCTATTCAAATAAAGCATTTATCCCTGACGCCCGAAATGGCAGACGATATCTCTAATAACATTTCAGCCGATAGAATCATCATTGTTTGCAAAGCGTGCGAGAAAGACGTTCTAATTTCGGTATTGCGACAATTTGGTGGTGCGAACAGAATTCAAAGCGTAATAACAGAAGATGAGCTTGATGTATGGTACGAAAAAGCCTTACAGGGAAAATCGGCAATACTAATAGGCGACAAAGTCCTGCAAAGATTGGAGAACGAAATCACTGTTGAATTTCCTTCCACGGTCGAGTTTGATAAATTTTTCAAGTCGCGGAGCTACCATCAGTTGCCAATTCGCGATATCTGGCGCGATTGAACCTTTGTTGCCAGACCATTTCGCGACCGTCCTATGTGACCTCGGGAATCACTGAAATGAAAAGAGCGAGTCCTTTTTGGCTCGCTCTTTTTTATTGAAATACTTCATTGTGCTGCGCGGGGCATAATTTAATACGGCTCGTTGACACCCTTTTCGATTTGGGCTATATTGCACAAAATATCATCCGCAGAAGAAGGATCCTATACATTGACGGAGACGCTATGATGACACAGGAACAAAATGAGAAGATCCAGACCATTGTCCGCGAGACTATTGAGGAACGTTTCTCGTCGGATGAGTTCGTGTTCGACCCCATTGTGGTGGTACCGACTGTTGATGAATACGGTTCTGACGCCAGCGGTGAAACGTATCTTAGCATCATTATTGTCTTTGAGGGCGATCAGAAGCAACTCGACTCCAGTTGGACATCCAGCTTCATCAGACGCATTCGCCCGAAGCTGATTGAGGCAGGCATAGAAGAGTTCCCCAGTCCGTCATGGGTCGAAAAATCTGAGTGGTGGAGTCTGTATCCCAAATGGCGGCACCAACACCCAGAGGTAAACATTGAAACTACTCGTTACATTGGAGCTTAAGCGATATGGAAAATGGAAATTATCGAGGTAGAATTGCGGTTGATCCCCAGATTCATTTTGGTAAGCCTTGTGTTGCAGGAACCCGAATCCCCGTCGTTGATGTTCTCGAATTGGTGCGTGAGGGAATCTCGTTTAAGACGATCCTCTCTGATTATTTTCCCGACCTTCAAGAAGACGACATTCGCGCTTGCATTCATTATGCGATTAACTTAGTGCAGGTCGAAGATATTCATATTTCAGAGGCGAGATGAGGTTATTTCTCGATCACGATGTCTATGCAATTACAACGCAATTTCTCAAAGATCTTGGGCATGATGTAGTGACTGCGAGTGAATCGGGACATGCACAAACTGACGATAGTGAGTTGTTGCGTATTGCGCGTAATGATGACAGGCTTCTGGTAACCCGAGATCGAGATTTTGGTCGTCTTGTGTTTGTTTTCCGCGCAGGTTCAGGTGTCATATATCTACGGCTTAATCCCACAAATCTATCTGTGGTTCACGAGGAATTGAAACGCGTTTTAGAAACGTACTCTGAATCAGAACTCAAAGAAGCATTTGTCGTGGTCGAGACAGGACGACATCGTTTTCGCAATGTTGCTGGATTTGGGGATTGACTGAAATTGTCCCGTTACGCGATATGTCGGAAGAAATTCAAAAGCCCCCACATTATGCGGGGGCTTGTAGATTACTGCATCATATCCTTTAGCAACTACTGAGCCTTTATTGGCAATATAAGTTGCATCCTGAATGTGGTGCTTTTGTCTTCAACGCTAAGATCAGTGCGAATTTTGGGATTGTCTTTATTTCTGATTGATATATTGCAAGGGGTTGAAAATATCACCTGTCGGTGGGCTTGTTGGTTGATCTCAACGAGACCGGGAAAAATATTAATCACTGCGCGTTGATTAATCTCGCGAACACGGTCAAAGGAACCATACTCGCTTATGACGCCCTCAGCCAGGCCACCCACTCGCCTACAGGTCTCGACAGCGGATTTCACAGAGGAATATTGCTGATTAACAGTAAATTTGACAAACTTTTGATCATTTTCAAACCTTGCAAGAGCGTCCAAACCCCACAACTTCCCTTTATAGCTCCCCTTATCTGGTCCCACTTCTACTTTTTTCCATGTTTCTTCTGCTCGGATGGATGACGTATGCAAAGTCACCCAAAAGAAACATAGTGTTGCTAAAATCACACTGGCCCTCATAGCATCCTCGCACCTAATATTCCCTGCACCGATTCGTAATCGGCAAGCGCCTATCGCGACCGAAAGCGCGGGGCGTAATCTTGATACCCGGAGGTGCCTGACGGCGTTTGTACTCGTTGATATCCACCGTGCGGATAACCCGGGTAACGAGTTCCTCGTCATAGCCCAGCGCGATAATATCTTGCAAACTGGCATCGTCCTCCACATACGCTTTGAGAATGGGATCCAGCACCGGATAAGGAGGCAAACTATCCGTATCTTTCTGGTCATCGCGCAACTCAGCCGTGGGCGGTCGCTCAATAATCGAAACGGGAATAACGGGATGATCCGACAGACCATTGCGATAATGCGCCAGATCATAAACAACCGTCTTGTAAATATCCTTAATAACCGCAAACCCACCCGCCATATCGCCGTAAAGCGTGGCATAACCCATACTCAGTTCGCTTTTATTCCCCGGCGCCAGCACGAGCGCACGGAACTTATTGGCAAGCGCCATCAGCAAAGTACCCCGAATGCGCGGCTGGATATTCTCCTCCGCAGTATCAGAAGGCAAATCGCCAAACTCATCCGCAAGAAGACCGAGATACTGGTCGAACAACTTTTGAATCGGCAACGTCAGAATGCGAATATCGAGATTACCCGCCATCTGCAGGGCATCGTTAAACGTGCCCTCTGAAGAGAACTGGGTAGGCATCGTCACACACACCACATTCTCTCTCCCCAGCGCATCATAGGCAACAGCCGTGACAAGTGCCGAGTCAATCCCACCAGACAACCCGATAAAAACCTTCTCAAACCCATTCTTCACAACATAATCGCGCGTACCCAGAACAAGCGCATCGTAAATATTCTCGAGACGCTCATCTGGACGCGGAAAATCGGGGCTCTCAGACGGAGAAAGACAGACAGCTTTGGGTTTCAGATCGGGCAAATCAATGGCAGTCGGAGCAGAAACATCGCGCTTCTCCTTGCGCCGACGCGAATCGTGCAGGCGATTGCGAAAAACAGCCTCAACATCAACATCCGCCACCAGCAAATCTTCCTCAAACCGGGGTGCCCGCGCAACAACGCGCCCTTCCTGATCAACGATCAAGCTGCCTCCATCAAAAATCAACTCATCCTGCCCGCCGACGAGATTGCAAAAAGCCAGAACAGCACTATTATCAGTCGCGCGCGTAGCAATCATCTGCTCGCGCAACAACTCTTTGCCATCGTGGAAAGGAGAGGAAGAAATATTGATCAGCACCTCGGCATCGCCGGCAAGTGCTTGCTCCCGGGCGGGACCGCCGGGATACCAGATATCTTCGCAGATTGTAACCCCAAAAGTGATACCATTGAGGCGATACACCCCCGCGGTCTTCCCAGATTGGAAATAGCGGTCTTCGTCAAAGACGCCGTAATTGGGCAAATAGGTCTTGTGATAAACATCGATCAAGCGCCCATCGCAAGCAACAGCTGCGGCATTGTAGATATCGTCGTGACGATCCACAAAACCGAAAATCGCAGCAATACCCTGCGTCGCCCGAACGAGTTCATTCAACACATCGAGGTTGGATTGGATAAACCGGGGCTTAAAAAGCAAATCCTCGGGCGGATAGCCCGGAATCGCGAGTTCGGGAAAAACGACAACATGCGCCCCCAAATCGCGTGCACTGTGAACATGGTCGAGAATTTTATCACGGTTGCCCGCAAGATCACCGACGGTAACATTGATTTGCGATAGGGCAAGGCGAATCACGTGTCCGGTCCTCTAATAATCGGAGTAGAAGAAGTGACGATAATCGACAATCTCGGCATTCTCTCGCAAATCGGCAAACCAGGCAGTGAAAACCTCCTGGCGTTTTTGTGAAAGCACCTGCTGCAATAACGTCCCTTTTGCCGACCCTAAACCCGTTTCATCAACAGATTGTCTTTCCTCCACGCGCAAAATATAAGCCCCGCGGTCAGTCTTGACGACCTCGCTGGTCTGACCCGTTGACAAACGAAATGCCGCGCCCACAAAAGCATTGCGACTGCCCACACTGGGAACAAAGCCCGTGCGCGCAAAAGACTGCGGTGTCTGAACCGTGAGATTGAAAAACTCGGCTGCCTCTTCGAGTGATTTGCCCGTCTTGATCTGCCCCATCACCTCGGCCAGCCGACCGGCGGCAACCTCGACCTTCTTTTTATTTATCAAACTCGCCTCAATCTGCGGTTTAACCTCGTCCAGAGGCTGGGGACCTGCCTCGCGGATCTCCCGCAAAGCGAAAACGTGGATGCCCTGGTCATTTTCATAAACACTGGAAACATCACCCGGAGAACCGCGCAGGAATTTATTGACCAACCCCGACGTACTATTGCCCAGCAAGGGGAAAAAGCTGCCAGCGGTAATAAACTCCGAGTCCTGACTCTGCAAATCCCTCTGATTGACAGCTGCGTCAAACCCGATATCTTCGGCTATCTCTGCAAACTCTTCGACAACCACGCGCAAACTATCGAGCGTATCGCGCCCGGGACGCACCTCAATGAGAATATGCCGCGCGTGAACCTCAAGGCTATCAGCCGCGCCTCTCGTCTCCTCCACCTTAATAACATGCCAGCCAAACTGCGTTTTGACCGGATCGGATATTTCCCCCGCATTGAGCGCGAAAGCTGCATCTTCAAAAGGCTTGACCATGCGACCTCGCCCAAAGAAGCCGAGATCGCCACCGCGCGGGCCACTTGGCCCATCGGAATACACCCTGGCGAGTTCGGCAAAATCATCACCGGCTTTGGCCTCGGCGAAAACCCGATCAATCTCGGCTTTGGCTTCGGCCTCATCGCGTGCGGTTGCCGTTTTTTGCAACGAAACAAAAGCGACGCGCACGGCGGCATCTTCCTGGTATTCATCCCGATGCGCTTCGTAATAAGTTTGAATCTCAGCATCCGCGACCAGCGCGAGCGAGTCGGGAATGGCATTGACATCAAAGCCGACATAAGACACGCGCACTTTTTCGTTCTGTTCGATATACGCCTGCTCAATCTCCGCATCGGAAACTTTGACCGAACCAACAATAAGGGTCTCGAGCTTTTGCGAAAGCAACTGGCTTCGCGCATTCTCTTCGGCAAACAGAACAAACTGCTTCATTCGGGGATCGCTGTACGTGCTGGGATCGTCGAGAAACTGGTTATATTTAGCGGGATCAAATGTACCGTCAGTCTGGAAAAATTCTTGTTGTTGTATCCACTCAGCGGGTTGTGTGCGGTTGATGTGATCGACCTCAGCATCGGAAACCGCAATACCGTATTTGTCAATCTGTTGCCCAAACAGGGTTTGCGTAACCACGCGTTCCCACGTCTGAGAAATAATCTGACTGACATCGGGATCTTCATTACCCCGCGCTTTGGCCTGCTGAAGATCATTTCGGATTTCGGCTTCAAACTGCTTGACAGAAATATCCTGACCATTCACAGAACCGATATTGTCACCAACAGCGGCAAACCCCCGACTGCTAAAATCAGCCCCCCATTCAAACACCATAAGGCCGACAAAAGCAACAGCAACAATAATCATCATCGCCTTGATAAAAGTAGCACTACGCATTTGAGCGAGCATTGGGACTTTCCTCCAGATAGGATCAGGATTAACAGGATAAACAGGATTGTACAGGATGCCACCCAGCCACACCAGTTTTGTAATCTACTTGTTGGACTTTGTACTGGCAAGGTTTTTTTATGTAAATGCAAGCAATTCAGCTTCTTGACGAGGATGAGCAAAAGCCCTATAATGAAAAGTTAGAAGTGAGAAGTGAGAAGTGAGAAAGCCCCACCCAACCGCCCAAAGGCGGCACCTCATTCCACTTCACACTTCACACTTCACACTTCACACTTCACACTTCACACTTCACACTTCACACTTCACACTTCACACTTCACACTTCACACTTCACACTTCACACTTCACACTTCACACTTCACACTTCACACTTCACACTTCACACTTCACACTTCACACTTCACACTTCACACTTCACACTTCATCCTTCACACTTCACACTTCACATGCTCCGCATATCTGCCATAACTTATATTCTCCTATCCTTCATCACCACTGCACACGCAGAAAATTATCACTGGCCCATGGATGCCCCCCCGGCATTGACATCGACCTTTGGCGAATACCGGGGGGGGCGATTGCACGCGGCCATTGACCTGAAAACCTATGGCAAAGAAGGGTATCCCATAACAGCGATTGCCGATGGGTACGTCTGGCGGGTCCGCACATCGCCCTGGGGATACGGGCGAGTGGTATATGTACAACTCGACAACGGCAAGTTCGCACTCTGGGCGCACTTATCGGGATTTTCCAAACGCATCGAAAAATACGTCCAGCAAGAACAAGACCGCCGCGGAACATACAGCGTAAACCTGTATTTTCGCCCCGATCAAATCCCCGTCAAACGCGGAGAAGTATTGGGCTATTCGGGCAGCACGGGCATTGGCGTACCGCATCTGCACTTCGAATTGCGCGACGCAAAACACCGCCCCATCAATCCCCTGCTCCATGGATTTGATATCAAAGACACCATACCCCCAACCATACAGGCGATCGGCCTCGTACCCTTAAACGCAAATGCACGGGTCAAAGGCAGACACAAGCCAGTGTCACATCGCCTCGCCTATCGAAAAAAAGAAAAGATCTTCACACATCCCGATACCATATCAGTCTGGGGACCTATTGGTATTGGCCTGAAAGCGTTTGACCGCGCAAATGACTCGCAACTAACAAATCGATTGGCCCCTTATCGCATGCGACTCCTAATAAATGGCGAAGAGATATTTCAAAAAACCTGTGGCCTGTTTGGATACGACGTAACGCGCCACGGAGAACTCGCCTATGACTTTTACATGAGCCGTCGCGGCCTGGGGCGATTTCACAGCATGTATCGCAAACCCGGCAATCGCCTGCCTTTCTACGGCAATTACAAAGTGGGAGCAGGCGTATTATTTGCGGGGACAAAAACCAACGGTGCGGGGCATGAACTCTCGCCAGGCGTACATCGCCTGCAGATTATTGCTGAAGACGTAAAGGGAAATCGCGCAAAAGCAGTCGTATTTCTTCGGGTGCAGAACGCGGATAAAATATTCCCCTCAAAAAATTCACCACAGCACACCCCAAAAATAACCAGCAAAATATCGTATTTCCCCACCTTCGCAGTTATCGACATCGCAACCACTCAGACCCTATCAGAAACACCAATCGTCCGAGCACAACTTTCCAAACAATGGACGCGAACCCTCGCAGTTCAACAGACAGGTTTGAAAACATATCAGACTATCATCCCATTTGATGAAAAGCACGCCGACGACATAGACCTGCAAATTGAAACAAACGGACAAACACAGAAACTGCAAATCACCCAGCAAACCGTCACACCAGATGGCGGAGAAATGCGCTCGGATGACGGATTGGTGCGGGTGCGATTTGAGAAAGAAGGCGTTTACGAAACCCTATTTGGACGCATAGAGTCCGAAAGCCAGATAAAGGACAAACGCATGGTGGGAACCGCATTCCGGATAATGCCCGGAGACGTGGCATTCAAAGGGGCAGAAATCGCGTTTATCTATCCTCCTGATCATCCCAACATAGACAAGCTCGGCATCTATAAATGGAACGGAAGAAACCACTGGACTTTTGTCGATATGGAGCGCAATTCAAAGCAAGGTACTATAACGGGAAACGTGCGAAACTTTGGCGTATTTGCATTGCTCGCCGACACTGTACCCCCCAGAATTGCCAGCATAACCCCTGCCAACGGCACAGTACTCACACAGCGCCAACCCAGAGTTGCAGCTTCTGTGTGGGATACATCTTCGGGTATCTGGCGAGAGAAAGATATGATCATGCGCATCGACGGCAAAGCGCTCATTGTGGAATACGACCCGGAAGAAAATCGCATCTTTGCCAAACCGCGAAAACCCCTGCCTCCCGGATCGCACAAACTGGAAGTTATCATACGCGACATCTGTGGCAATGAATCGCGGCGCACCACCACATTCAGGACCAAATAGCCATGATGATCCCCCTCAAAGACGAACACCCTTCGGGAAGCGTACCCGTATTGGTGATCGGCATATTGTTGGCCAATGTGGGCATCTTTGCGTACGCCTGGTCATTGGGCGACATCGGATTTCACGTATTTACCGCGCGATATGGGACAATCCCCTTTGAAATCATGCACGGTGTTGACGCAATCTCTCCCACACCCATCCCCCTGTATCTCACGCTATTATCGTCGATGTTTATGCACGGCGGCATATTACATCTGGGCGGCAATATGCTGTATCTGTGGATATTTGGGAACAATATAGAAGCCGCGCTGGGACGTACGCGATTCTTGTTTTTCTATTTATTTTGCGGCGTGATCGCAACACTATCACATGTGATTTCCGAACCGGAATCCACCATACCGATGGTGGGAGCCAGCGGCGCGATAGCGGGAATATTGGGAGGCTATCTGGCGGCATTTCCCGGCACGCGAATACTGGTACTCGTATTTTATTTCATCCTCCGCGTACCCGCCCTGATCGTACTCGGCGGATGGTTTGTCATTCAGTTGCTCAACGCCTCAAGTGCCAGCGGCACAAGCGACGTCGCCTGGTTCGCCCACATTGCCGGATTTGTCGTAGGCTATATACTCATGCGCCAGTGGAAAAACAAAATCCCGGCCAAAAGAGTATATGAGCAGTGGGAGTATTGAAAGCGGATCAGGATGATCGGGATTAAAGGATGATCAGGATATTTCTCAGCGGTCAGCAAAGCAGGTGCTGTACATAAAAACCGTCATTGCGGCATGGTTTTGAGCCGCAATCCAGAAGGTTTTTTGTCATTCCGCTTGTGAAAGCGTTTCTCCCCACGTTGCAAGGGGAGCAGCGAGCGCGTCAATAATACATTCTTCGAGTTCTCCCCTATCCTCCAAATCAATTACTGTACTGAGATTCAATTCCCGAGAGACCAAGAACCCCGGTACGACATTGAGGCTCTGCCGTTTTGTATTATTGAACTCGGCTTCAATTTTCTCACGATCAGCCGAACGGATAAGATGCTTGCGCTCCCATTTTTTGACCAAGCGCAATAATTTGTCCCGATCCATTTTCCCATACAACGACCTATACCCATCGGCAAAGTAGTCAAAGTAGTCAAGTGTTTCCCAGGTGGTTTCAGCCCAAATCAAGTGCTTGCTCGCAAAGGAGAAATGGAGATTGGGCATGACCTTCCAATCGTTGGACGCTTGCAAGGCAAGAAAAGCATTCTTGTTAACGGTGGCAAAAAAACGACTGGCCTGTCCGACTGTGTCTGCCGGAGCAAGCTCTACCTTGAGTTTCCCGGATTCCACATGAATCATAATTCTCTCAGCAATTTTATTCGGGCGAAATAGATAGGCCCCCTTATTATCCTCCCTGCTTTCTATGCGTAACTTCTTGACCAAATCATATACTAGAATGTTTTTCCGCCTACGTAGTGCTTCAGGTCTCTTACCACAGAGCTTAAAGGTGCGGTAGGGAGTCAATTTAGGATGGACATTTTCCATGAAAGACAAAAAATCGCGAGCAATTCCGCGGGTACAAAAACACGCGCGATCAGAGTCGGCATAATTGAACACCCATTCCAGAATCTCCGACCACTCCAAGCATACCGCCGAATCATGTAATCTGATATCGTTAATATCACCCCGTAACGAATTTCGGTTCGGCGACAACTGCTCTCTCCACACATTACCATGAGCAAGTTTGTTTTCGATGATCAAGGTCATGCGATCTGGATACTCAATAATCCCATCGTATATGGGATCACGCTCTGACCACTCAACCCTTATTGTCTCTTGAATTAGGCTATCGGTAAGTAAAACAGAAACAAAGGGACTGGTAGAAGATTCAATCCACTTAGTCTGCGTTGAGACGTTCACTGGTTCCCAAGTATTGTTGTAATGCCGGAGTTCGGGAGGTAGCCGAGATTCTATCAGTTCACGCAGAAAGTTCTGTAAGAACGAATCGTATCTGAGAAATACCAGAAATGCCCAGGTCAAGCGATCTTCATGATGCCTAGACCGTGAATCAAAGGGATTAAACAGGTTTATGCGGTTCATCATTTATTTTTCCTAAAAAATTGTGAAATTTTTTATAAATTCAACGCTTGAGCAGAATTGTCGTCCGATGCAGTCCTGATTAGACTCCTTTTTCTTTTAAGCTTAGACGCTTTTTGAACTCACTCATTACATCCTCTGGTGACGGAATCTCGCCGCCAGAATCAATAAATAGTGTCGCAAGTGCCGCAATGTATAGTTCACCAAGTGCAACAGTGAGCGTAGTGGCGGTAGTTGCTGAAATCGCTCCTCCGGCGAAAGTGCCTGCAGCAGGAACGATCTTCAACAGATTGGCAACGATAGCCCGACCAGCAAAAGTAGCACCTGTTGTACCAGCCATAGTTGCAACGAGAGTGCTAAGGAAGGCGGCAGAGAGTTCCAGCCCGAAGGCAGACGATATACTGGCAAGCATTCCAATCTGAATGGGGATTAGGAGCGCTGCATCAGCAAATGGTATAGGTGCTGCGCCTGTCGCACCTGCCGCTACTGCCGCTGCAATGACAATCTTGTGTGCTTCACTCTTTTTCTTTTCGACCGACGCCTTTTGAGCAGCCGCAAATGCACGCCGAACAGCGTCCGGAATTACCTCCATCGTCAATTCCACAAGCTCAATCAAACCCATTGGTGGAATAACATGGCCATCGTCTAATTTCTCAGCTAAAGCGCGAACCCGGACAACATTTTTTGTCTCTGGTAGAAGGCGCTGAACTTCATCTCTAAAGCCCTGGTCAGCGCGTGCTTTTGTGATGACACCAATGACTGGCATATGGTTTGCCAAGGTCTTATGAAGCTCAATCTCTGCCTCTTCGACGCGCCTGCCATCTTCATGAATGCACAACCATGCAACGTGGATATGCCTTTTAAAGTCTGTTTCTCCTGCACGTGAGATTACAAGTTGCTCCAGTTCATCTATGGTTTCTTTAAAATCTTTCAATTCCAGCCCTCTGGTATCCCATATCGCCAATGGAATACCTTCTTTTGTTATCTCACGAGTAAATTGGGTAACCGGACGTCCTTGCCCTGTACTGGCCATCTTTCCTTGAAATATCTCATTTATCAATGTGCTTTTCCCGACGCCAGTGCGACCAGCAATCAGAACATTAACCTGGCCGAGTTCTCCTCTGGTTTTTTTTAATGCCTCTTCAATCATCTCCGCTATGTTTAAATCTGAAAAGTCCTTTGGGCGTGTCATTGGATATTTCTCCTTAATAAACGTCATATGTGACTTCAAATCGACCAAGTTTAGGTTGTGCAATTAGACACACGTTTGCGTTAGTATAAAAAAAATATATATCATGTGCAACTTTGAAATTGTAAAACATCATACCATCGCTGTCTGGATCAATGGCCTTCACCAATGCATGCCATCGAACTCTGGTCCTGAGACAGGACCGATAAGACATCCGTGTAAAGACTTGTATAAGATTGTAAATCAAAAAATTTCAAATGATGTTTCTATTTAGAGTCAAAGAGGTTTCCAGACACCAGCTATGTTCAGCTATCTATATGAAAATGCCTCATATAGAGTGTCGCAGGTTAATCTCTACTAATCATAAAAAATATCACGCTCAGCCTCACGCTCCGCTTCTCGTTCGTATCTTTCGGCAAATTCTCGCATAGCATCCGCAAAACGCGAATAGCCCTTAGAGCGAATAGCCTTAGCTTTGTCATGATTTAGCTGTGCAAGTTCGCGTTCCTCTCTTCCAGCAGTATAGCTATAAACGCCTCTTTGATTAAACAACTCCGTAGTGAACCCCGAGCGCATCTCTTCCGCATCCCTACCATCCAGCACCGAAGCGACAGCCTCGTGAATCCAAAGTCCATCAGGGCCATCAAGATCAGCGGGTGCATGTGTTAATATATGACCAATCTGAAGTTGTGCCACCTCCCCGTGTCCTGTCTCTTCAGTAATTCTCCTGGCCTCGTTTATCCAAGTGTTAAAGGCATCGACATCCAGCGTACCGTCGGGCAGAGTCCCAGGACACTTTTTCCACTCTCTCAGTAAATTATATGCGTTGCGGCCAAAATTCTGCTTTTGTTCATCCGGTTCAACATCTTCCTCTTCATCGTTCTTTGAATGAAAAACAATCTTCACAATTTCTGCAAAGAAAGCTGGGTCTGAAGCAAGGTGTTTCTCAAGTGTAATTGGAGAACCGGAGGAGAACCGGTCTAACCAGGGTAAAAAGTGCCATTCGATTTTGAATAAGGCATCCTGGTCGGTATCTGGCGATTTTTGAAGGCGTTTGATTAATTCGACTGTAGTGTAGTAGTCCAACTGGTCAGGGGCCGACGAGGCTTCGAGCAAGGCTAACAATGCCTCTGTAGCAAGACTCACGTCGAACTGGTTATCGTATATCGCAGTTCTCGAAATACACTCGACGGCAGCATTTGCTCGCCCATATTTGAGGAATTTTTGGATCGCAATCGTCGGATTTTGGTCAAAGCCTACTCTCGTCTTCTGCCAATAGAGCTTCTCATTTTGTTTGCCCAAATGTACGGAAACCCTATGCCAGACTTTTTCCTCAAAAGGCAAGAGCATGAGGAATGTAGCTTTTTGTTCTGCATTCCAATTTCTTTTAAGAACAGCGTCAACCCAGGTCCACTTAAGTTCTCGATACCGCATCCACACGAAGCCAGCTACAACCTGCCTCATCGTTTCATCCTCAGTATTCAGTTGCGTCGGTAGAATCTCGTCCTCTACCTCCGTCGGGGCTATAACACCCAGCGCTCGTCCAACCTCATAGGGTGCCGGTACGCTTTGTGCAAACGCCAGTACGGCAGGCAAACCTCCCGTTTCAAAGATAGTTTTCACAGCAGACTGGCGGGCTTCGTCAAGACGTTTTTGTTGTTCGTCATAATCACTATTTTCGTCGAATAGATCGAAATCCCGATCACTAAAAAGATAGTGATACTTTAACTCCGGGGCTTGCGGCACCAACGCATTCGCGGTCTCTTCAATTTTTTTAACTACTTCCTCAGGAAGTGCCCAATCAGCGTCAGAAAACCTTCGGTGGTGTCGCACTAAACTTTCGAGTTTCTCCCAAATCGGGAGTCGTTCAGCCTCGGGTAATGCCACAACTTCTTCTGATGTGAGATGGAGAAGAATTCTCTCCTGAGCAGGCTCTGACAAATCCGAAAGACGGTTTATCAGTTCACCTAATTTCTCAGTATCTTTCTTTCCGAGATCAATCGCAAGTTCAGTGTAGGCTGTGATCTGTTCCCAATACTCGCTCAGGAGGACACTATTCTTCCAGTCGCGAGGAATATATTCTTGCCAGGTAGGACGATGGCATCCGCTTGTAAATTCATGACTATGTGGTAAGAGAGATAAAAGCAGATGCCAGCCGATCAGCGGTTGTTCACGGAGCACAGTTTTAACCGCAGTCTTTCGTTCCTCAAAGGAGGCTACTGTCTGCACAAGCCACGGTATGAAGATGGTGGCTAACGAATTGGCGGGACGATTCCCCCAGTTTCCGCCCGGATCAATTGATGCAAGATCGGCAAGGATCAGCGCCACCCGCGACAGGTAATCGGGGTTCCAGACCAATCCTTCAAGTGCCCACAGAAGACCACTTATGTAAGTTCCACCGTCAAAACTACCACTTCCTTCTTGAGCAAAAATCTCATGAAACGGAGTATTCTTCAGATCGACCAGAGCCAATTCGACCGCTTTGAGAAACTCGTCAGGCGCAGCTTCTGCCAGCAATGGTAAAAGCAAATCCAAGCTACTCCATTGGTCCCAACTTGCGTTGCGCAGCAAGCATCGAACAACACGATTAGCCGTGTTTTCAGCTTTATGGAGCGAACAAGAAGAAAGAAATTTTGGCCGACTCCCGACTAATGCGAGTGTTTCAGCAAGACCTTCTCTCAAAAGGCTGGAGTGTTTCAGGGTTTTGTTATGAATAGCGGCGGCGTATCGTTCTTCTTTCGGTAAGTCGAACTGTGGGTCCCGTTCTCCCAACACGACAACTGCAGTCTCTTCAAGCCTATCCAGATCGTCATCCGTGATGCGATTGCCCAGTGCGTTCCACGCTTCACCACGCGCAACGAACCGCCACTTCTCATCGGATTGAATCAGGGGAGAGTCCGAGCGAATTACATCAGGTCTCAGAGTCTCGATCCACTCCCCGTATCCTTTTCCCTGCAACATCTCCAAAGCAGACCGATCCGCCTGATTTTTTGCATCCCATTTTCCAGCAAGCCCGGCTTGTGCAAACCGATCTGCATTTTCCCAGTTCGCATACGGAGGCAGTGTCCCAAGGCCCTGTAAATGTCTCCTCAGAGCGGAAAGTCTATCTCCTCCTGCTCTCGCCAGTTCTTGAGCACGAATCTCTGGATATCCTGCTTCATTAAGTACTGCCTCGATCTGCGATTGCGTCGGGCTTCGTAGTTTGATGATTTCAGGGTTGTTGCCTGACCAAGCCCCACATAGTGGAATGATTACAGCATGTCCCTTCTGTCGGGCTTTTGACAGAAGGTGGGATCCCGCATCGGTCTCCAGTCCGAGCTGCGGATCAGCTACCAATACATGTGATGTTCGTAACTCCACGACGCTTAGCCAAGCGTCCTCTTCGTTGATGTAAAGACATCGGTTGGTGTAGTTTTGCGCCATCTCCAGATCTATTGTCTCAAGATATGCCGCAACAAAATCGGCTACATCTTGACGGCTCTCGGCAAACAATAGCAGTGGCGTTTGAGATGTGTCTTCAAACAATTTTTGTAAGGCTTCGTAAGCATTGTCGCGGCCTAACGTGAATAACTTAGCAGGCAAGGGCGGATCGCTTTTGTCGCCTTCCAAACATATCAGATCCCAATGCTCAGATGGGGTAGTAATTGCGCCTAAATTGGAGGCAATGCCGATTTTTTTCGCTATCCACCTACCGATAGCTGGAAACTCTCTAACCCAATCGGCGAGTTTATCGCCGTCAATAATGTGAATCCGTTTCCAGCCTCTATCTTTTCTTTTTTCCTTCCATCTTGTTTGTCCAGGCTCATTCCATCCACCGGAAGCAGAAGATCGTGGCGTCACAAAAACAAATGATGCCTGTGATCGATCTGCCTTGGTAATCGCCGCTGTTCTTTTCTTAAAGTCCTCAGTCGCCTTGTTCTGCGGGTTTCTCTCTGTACTGATCTCCCAATACGATTTTCCTTTCGGAACGAATTCAAGAAACGACTCTTCGATTTCGACGATCCCATCCCAACCCGGCTGATTAACCTTATCCCCGTAAGGAATGCGGCAAACATAGGGCGGCGGCTCCGATTGTTTCACAAGCCAATAGATCAATTCTGGGATAACTGCCTCGCTATCTCGAGTATCCGAGTATCGATCCAAATCGTTGACCGTAACGATATGGGTATGATCCATCTTGTCCTCTATTGGTTGTAACTTAACGACCATTGCCCCTTACTCAGATTTGGGTGGCAACGGAATATCGAACTATTTTCATTTGCCCAATTCAGGGTTTCTTTTTGTGCATATAAAACCGTTTTCAGGCGCAATTGTATTCATCTATGACATCGAGGAAAACGTAACGTATTTTCATAAAGATTCAAGCAATTTTTGTGTGTTTTTATCGGACCAGCTCAATTGTTGCGACAGCGTAGCAACTATTTCTCCTTTTGGAATGACGACTTTTACGCGAAGGTTGCGGTTGATGGCTGGAATTGGCGCATCAGATTGAGTTACTTCTTTGATTCCGCTGGATTGCGGCTCAAAATCATGCCGCAATGACAATCGCAAGATCAATATGAACAGCCTTTTTTCCCGCGATGCAGTAATTTCTAATAAAAAAGGGATGCGGATAGGTTCGCATCCCTTTGTCAATACAATCTTTATGGTTGGATACCGGATTGGGCGAGTTCGAGGAGGTCAAGCGGTGCGCTCACAAAACTCGTGCTGGAGAGGTTGTTTGAGAGGACTCAAGGGCAGAATGTGAGGCCAGTTCAATTGTCGTATCAGTGATACGACAATCTAGGAACCACACCAGACGATTATTAAAAAATCAGAAAGGTGAGTGTAAAAGCAAAAAGACCTGTAGGCACAAAAGTCTGTACTATATTTTTTTAGGGACCTTACGCTTACAGGCTTATTGGTAAGTAAAAAGGCTACCTTGTTCGGTAGCCTATTTGTTAAGTAAATCAAACATTTTATCGAAGAGCATTTTGATAATGCTTAGTAGTCCTACAACAACCACGAAAATTACGCCTATTGTCCCTCCGTAGATCCAATTCTTTATTTTTTGGACCTCTTCTCTCGTGGCAAAATAATTGGTAAGTGTTTCTAGGGAGGTCAGGCGACGTTCGGTCTCAAGTTCTACACTTCTAGGGGCAGTCCGATTATCAGGATTATCAGGATTTGAGGAACTACTTTTATCCACGACCTTCCCTCCGTGCTTCAGCTCTATCCATCCAGTCCCATATAGTCCTATAACTATAACCAGAATAACTGCCATTTAACTTAAAGACAATACCATTAGCACCTTCAATACGATTCGTTCCTTTAAGCCCTATGGAAGTTGCTACTTCATCTGAAATTTCTGTACTTGAAATAAGAAAACAATTATCTGCTATTCGGCAATAATCGTGGTATGTATTCGCAATCTTCACTTTAACAGCTTCTTGGTTTGTTTCTGCTAAAATAATGACAAACGTGCTCCAATCTTTTTCAGATAGTAATATTCTCTCTAATTGGCTTCTGTCCATCTCCTATCTCCTCGCTCCATTTTTGACATCATGTCTTGTTTTGAAATGCTATTATAATATAAAGAAAACAGGGGACAATACAAATCGCCCTCGTTAATCACTCGATTTTACTCAGCTTCATCTCTCTCGGCACGCATTAGGGCGAAATACTCAAAAGGATACGATCTATTTGAAGTTGCAGAAATTACGCTGAAATCAGTGGCTAAGAAGCCATTTGAGCCGTGTATATCTAACTGCTCTTTCAGGTCTTCAGGACTTGTAGCTCTCACCGATAGCGTCCGTATATTTCTGTAAAATTAAAAAAGTCACCGTAGCTCCGAGAAAAATCTTAAAATAGGGGTGAACGAAGTAATATAAACCCTAACCTTGGAGGCTACGATGACTCACCCCAAAGATATACAAATAACCGCGCCAGAGCAATTCGTACTTTTGAATGACCCTGATTTTCTCAATCAGGCTGTGACCCGCTTCCTCCAGCAGTTTATAGAAGCGGAGATCACATCGTTTTTACAAGCAGACCCTTATGAGCGAACCACACAGCGAACGGGCTACCGTAACGGGTATAAACCTCGGATTGTCAAAACGCGCGTAGGTCGTATCGAGCTTAGCGTTCCTCAAGATCGAGAAGGGCGATTCCACAGTGGCTTATTTGCACGCTTTCAACGCAGTGAAAAAGCGCTTATTCTTGCCCTTCAAGAGGCGTATCTGCAAGGGGTCTCCACACGCAAAGTAACCAAGATCACAGAACAGTTATGTGGTACCAGCGTCTCAAAGTCTCAGGTCTCTGATCTGTGTCAAGAACTTGATGCAGACATAAACGCATGGCGCGATCGCCTCCTCGAACAGGCATACCCTTATCTGATCATTGATGCGACCTATCTCCACATCCGCTCTGGCGGACAGGTCGCTACTCAAGGCGTCTTAATCGTTTCTGGGATCGCAGAGAGTGGACATCGAGACATCCTATCCATAGATGTGGCGCACACTGAGACAGAAGCCACGTATGCTGATCTGTTTAAAGACCTTAAAAAGCGTGGGTTAAAGGGCGTGCAACTCGTCATCTCTGACCACCACGAAGGCTTACAAAACGCCATCAAACGACACTTTCAAGGGGCCTCTTGGCAGCATTGTCAAACCCATTTTCACCGAAACATCAAAGGCATCACACCCCCCAAGCATCAACGTGAGGTTGCCGAGGCACTTAAAGACGTTTTCAATGCACCAGATTACAACACCGCACAACAGCGCCTATCGCTACTGATGGACACCTATGAAGAGATACTGCCCAATGTGGTGGACAAAATAGACCAGGATATTATCCATTGTCTGGCCTGCTTCCACTTTCCAAAGAAGCACCAAAGACGCATCCGGACCACCAACCTGTTGGAACGACTCAATCGGGAGATCAAAAGACGGGCTGATGTGGTGCAGATCTTCCCCAATCAGGAGGCTTGTCAACGTCTGATCGGCGCCTTGTGTATGGAGTGGTCTGAAGAGTGGATCACCGGCAGACGCTATCTGGACATGAGGTATTTGAAATAAAAGCTCTGACCCCTATTTCACGGAACTACCTTTTTACAGAACTTTGGTCGGACTTGGAAGCGAGGAAGATATTATAGCAGTGAGGGCAAACTTTACAAAGTCCAGCAGAATGCAACTCAAAAAGGTTGGAGAATTAGAAAGAGGGGATGATTTAGTAGTTGAGTGTGTCGTTGCAGGAATTGACAAGGACAACAATATTCATCTCAACGAATCTCGCATTATAGTCGAAGGTGTTGTCAGAAGGTAGAAGTTGAATGTGTAAATTTTCTCTTGTGCATTAGAGAGAGTTTGTCTAAATTCAAAGAAACAACAATTATAGTGGGATCGACCGAGCACCATTCGGTCGATCCCGTTTGCCATTTTGAACCAATCTCCTTAGAGGAGACCCATAAAGGGATCAAAAATGACAAATAAACAAGAGATTATCAACTTTTACTGTGACAGTCTGAGCCATCTGGCAATGATGCTGAAAATTAATAGAGCGAAAGGATACCAACTAACAGACTACAAAATTGTAGAGAAACAATTCAGTTACGGAATCCAGGTCGATCACTACATCCAGATGAAATTACAAAATTAACTGTCGGACGGACGGGAAGCCAAGCCTTGCGAGATATGTAGTTAGAAAATCAAACATTTGCAGAGAGTAAATTAACCTGAGAGGAGAACAGTAATGGCTAAGAAATTTGACCATACGTTAAAATACGTATGCTTTGAAGTAAAAACAGAACCACCTGAATTCATATCACATACGGGACGAAACCAAACTTTAGAAGAAGCCTTAAGAGGGTATAGAGAATACAAAGTAATACATATAGAAAGTATGCCAGGAGATCACAAAAATGAAAGAATATACTTCGTTGTTATGGAGTATGAAGGTGTAGAGGAGGAAGTATAATAATTATAAGAGAGATAGCAAGCAGTAGAAACAACTAAAATCAATCAAATAAACAACGCGGAGGTCGTCTCAGACAGGAGACGACCTTTTGTTAGTAAGTGACTGTGAACTAATAATTTAGAGAATAAGCCTGTAAGCGTAAGGACCCTTTTTTTAATTCTTTTTCTCGTCTGAATCCTTTTCCACGCCATTATTGGCATGAATGATTGACAAATCAATCTCGGGATATGCTTTTTTGATGGCGTCAAGAATTTCTTGACGGCCTTCCTGGAGACCTTCTTGACGACCCTCTTCACGACGTTTTTCAAAGAAACGTTCCAGTGCCCAATTCATGGTATCTCTCCCCTCAAAACTATCGAGACAATTATTGCGACAGTGTAGCAACAATCTCCTCACCGCTCAACAGACCCCATACTATCTGCCTCTCTCGGCGGCGTCCCCAATTTCCATCTGTCTATAAGCCTGCGTATATCTTCGGGATTTTCAAGCGGTGGACCCAGGCGGAGCAGGTTTTCAAGCGAAGAAACAGCACGAGTTATATCACCCGACTCGTAAAAATAGATAGCCAGCGCGTGATAGTGTGTGCCAACGAGTTGCCATGTCTCTGGGAAATCGAGCGCGTATGGAGGCACGCGTTTTTCGACTTCCAAGAGAACATCATAAGCCTCTCTGTGCATACCCAGCCGAATGTACGCGCGGACAAGCCCATCAAAGAGAATCAAGTAATTGCTGAGCAAACGGCGAGCAACCGGGTCTTTGTGAACCGTACTATCCGCAACGCCGGTGTACCGATAGACATCGAGCAAATTGCGCCTGATCTTTTCCTCCTCAAACTGCTCGGGTCCCCGGGTCCTGACCAATTTATACGCCATCCCCTCCATAGACAAATAAGACTTCAAACCCGCCATATTAATATCGGGTACGGTCACGGCAAAATAAATGGGCCGCTTTTCCCAGTTGTGTTTCACAACGCGCCATATCATCAAAGTATGGGGTTCCAGAACCGGCACCGTCTCTCTGCCTCTGCCCGTGGGATACCCGACTATGGGAAGATCCCCCCCCTCGAGTTTAAGACCTGCTACCTCTACGCTTCTGTCGTAATCCCAGGGAAGAGCCCCAAGCCATTCTTCAATCTCATCATCCTCCAGATCAAATTCAATACCGAGCCTCTTCAGCTGTTTAATGTACCACGAAGTCTTAATCAAACTGAGATTGACAATTTGAATATCGTTTCGCACGCCCTCAACGCCCTGCAAAAACCACAGAGGATACGTATCGTTATCCCCATTGGTAAACAAAATCGCATTCTCCTCACAGGTAGCCATAATATTATAGGCATAATCATAGGACACAAAATCGCCCGTGCGATCGTGTACGTGATAATTTTTCACCAGAATACCCGATGGCACCAGAAGCATGAGGATCGCCGCGACACCTGCCAGTGATGGCGTCTTCATCCAGGCGATAAGCCCCGCAGCACCAATACCCATCCATACACCAAAAAATGTATAAGCCCCCACAAAGATATATTCGCGCTCGCGGGGTTCTGGATCGGGCATATTGAGATAAAGCACAAGCCCCACGCCCATCAGGGCAAACATGGCAAAAAGGGAAGCAAAGCGTTTCCAATCCATACGCAGGTGATACACAGCACCGCCAATGCCGAGCGCGAGCGTAATCAGAGAATATTGAATGATCTGATATCGGCTCATATAAACATCTACGGCACGGCGAAAAACTGCGGAGATCCCATCAAAAAACGGAAACTGCTGGAGAAAATATTTGATAAAAATATTAAACTGAAAAGCCCAGGGTTCGGCGCGGCGTGGAAAAACAAGGTGGATCCCGTATTGCTGGCGCCCCATAAATGCTTTGAAATTCTCCCAGGTCTCGGGATCGTTCATATCAATCACAGGATTGAGACCCGAACGGATAAAAAGGGCGAAATACGTGGAAAAACCCAGCGCACCGATGACAACTCCCAAAACCCAGAACTGAGGGCTGCGCCACTCAGGTCTCAAAATGAGCAACCCGATGATGACAGCACCCGTCAGGAGTGCGGCGACACCAATGGGAAAAACAATAGATAAGAAAGGATAGAGGGTAAGCCCCACGACCACGAGCACCTGATGCTTAAGTGGTCGATCTTCCATCAAATCGGTAAAAAGCAGAATGAGAATACCGGGAATGGTGAGCAAACACTGGAGATGTACACCTGCGCCGAGTCCAAAAAGATAGGCAATAAAGAGCAAGAGGCGATCGCTATTGTGGTCTTTGTGCGCGTCATCCCAGCGCAGAGCCACCCACACCGCCAGCATGGTAATACACATCGACAGGCCATAAACCTCGGCTTCGATGGCGTTATTCCAAAAAGAAAAAGAGAAAGCCGTGCTGAGGGAGGCAACCACACCACCAACAAGGATAGCGACTTGTTGGATAGTATCTTCGCGATCCAACCAGGAGGAGAGCAAACGGACAGTACACAAATAGATGAGAACAACTGTGGCAATACCAGCAGCAGCCGACAGGAGATTCACGCGAAAAGCGATTTCTCCAAAAGGCAACATGGAAAAGATACGCCCCAGCAAAGTATAGAACGGCGCGCCGGGGGGATGGGGAATGCCCAGAGTATAAGCAGTGGTGATGAACTCGCCACAGTCCCAAAATGCAACAGTAGGTGCCAGTGTCGAGAGATAGATAACAGTCGTGACAAAAAATACCAGACCAGCGACGATCTTATTGCGCTGTCCAAATCCGTTCATAGTATTTCTACTCGCAAGTATGGGTTCTCACTCTGGAAGGTCTTCGGGTCGCTCAATTTCAATATCGACAAACGTGCCGTCAACCCGTGCCATAACATAAAAAACCTCATTGCCCCTCAAGACCCATACTGAACTACCTGTACCGTGCATGAGAACGGGTTCAGAGGGACCATAGGTATTGGGAGGCAGGTCTTCGGGTCCATAAATCTGCACACTCCCATACGTGGGATCCCATTTCAAAAAAAAGAGACTATCGCCCTTCAAAACCCAAGCTCTGGACCCACCACCAGCCATCATAATCGGTTCCGATCCAGCATCTGAATCCGGAAGTTCTTCAGGACGCTCGACTTCCAGTCTCACAAACGTACCTTCGCGTTTTGCAGCGACAAAATAGACATCGTCGCCCCGCAGTATCCATGCAAAATCACCCGTGCTTTGCAGGATCAGAACTTCTTTGATATCCTCACCACCGATTTCCTGGGGACCGTAAATCTGCGCTTGTTCAAACTCCCTATCCCATTTGAGATAGTAAATTTTATTGCCTTTCAAAATCCAGGATGTCACCCCGCTACCGCCTATCATAGCGGGTTCGGGTTCTTCTTCATCCTGGGCAAAAACAGGCGCGGGTTTAGACAGCGATAAGCTTGTGCAAGCAGTGGAAAGTAAAAACAGAGCAAGGAGCACATAGAAAAAACGCCGATTAGACATGTGTGATCCTCCGGTTGAGATAAAAAAATTTTTAGACGGACAAATGTATGGGTTATGGAAGAATGAGTCAAGGGGCGGCGAGACGTGAATGGCTCCCCCCTCTTACCTCTCACCTTTAAACTATACACCCCAGCAAACCAAAAGTTCTAACCAAAAAAATAATAGGCCACATCGGGCGAACCCGTTTGTGGCCTATTGGAATAGCGGTCCGTATTAATGCAAATAAGATTTCAGCGGACGGCTGCGCGAAGTATGGCGCAATCGCCGAAGTGCTTTCTCTTTAATCTGACGCACGCGCTCTCGAGTCAATCCAAAACGTTCGCCAATTTCCTCGAGGGTAAGTGGCTGTTCGCGATTGATGCCAAAATAAAGTGTAATAACTTCGGCTTCACGAGGGGTGAGGGTAGCGAGGGCTTTTTCTATTTCTCGTCTGAGTGCGTCATCGAGAAGTGGATCGTCGGGAGGGGGTTGCATGCCGTCTTCGAGCACATCGAGCAGATTATTGTCTTCGCCATCTTTAAATGGCGCATCCAGTGAGAGATGCCGGCTCGAAATTTTGAGTGTATCGCGCACTTCAAAATCATTCATGCCGAGTTCATCGGCAATTTCACCTGGACTGGGTTCGCGACCATACTCCTGTTCGAGACCACTCGATGCCTTGCCAATTTTGTGGAGCGCGCCAACTCGATTCAGCGGCAGGCGCACAATGCGAGATTGCTCGGCCAGAGCCTGTAAAATCGCCTGTCGGATCCACCACACGGCATAAGAAATAAATTTGAAACCCTTAGTTTCATCAAAACGTTTGGCAGCTTTGATAAGCCCAAGATTTCCTTCATTTATCAGGTCGCCCATCGAAAGGCCCTGATTCTGGTATTGTTTGGCGACACTTACCACAAATCTCAGGTTGGCTGTGGTCAATTCTTCCAGGGCACCTTGATCGCCCTTTTTTATTCGTTTGGCCAGCACGACTTCCTGGTCTGCTGTAAGCAACGCGACTTCGCCAATTTCTTGCAAATACTGATCCAGTGATTCGTCTTCACGAGCATAAGGTCTTTTAGATAGTCTTGGCACTTCGTCAACCTCTCCTTCTTTGCACAGGGGATTTGCGCAGGTAGATAACACCTGCAAGGATAAAGGACAAAGGTCTGTGAAACGACAAAGGGAGAATCTTACATGAATACCTCCTATCTTTACCCGATTGCCATGCTAAATCCCTTCCCTTTCTCGACACGGCAACGAGGCTCTAACTTCTGGTGGGGCCAGAAGAAGTTTCTAATCTTCTCTATCTGATTCTTGTAATGTTTTGAATTGCGCTTCCTGATTTTGCAATTGCTCTTCGAGCTTGCCAATAGTCGCGATTTGACCTTGAACCGCTTCAGTTTGTGCCTCAATGGCGGCCTCATGATCTTTGAGTTCCTCGTATATTTGTCCGCCAAGTTCAGTAAATGCATCGTGAATATCGTGGCGGGTACGTGCAATATCGAGGCGTGCGCGGCCGAGTTTGCCCAGATGTTCGGCTTTTTCCGCAGCTGTAGCTGCGCCATCGCGAAGACCTTGCTTGATTTTTTCCCAAAGAGTTTCGGAATTCATTGTGTTTGCTCCAGCATTAAGCGTCAGTTTGATTTCTTTTTGCACTGCGAAGTTCGGATAGCAACTGCGCTCGATTTGCGCGTGAAATCTCCCGCCCCTGAATATTAATACCCGGCGTTTCACGAGCAATCTGGCGCAGGCGATGTACCGGCAGATTTTCGAGATCCTCTTCGTTCTCTTCGCCTACTTCATCCGCTTTTTCCACCAACCCAAAAACATCGACGAGATCTTCGTGTGGATTCGGGATCACGTGATGCGCCACCAGAGTGCCCACCTGTTGCGCAGCCTGCACACCAGCTTCAACCGCAGCCTGCACTGCGCCAACATCGCCTAAAACGCGAATCGAAATAATACCACCTTCTATTTGTTCAACAGCAGACAACTCAACAGCCGCGGCTTTGGTTGCTGCATCGGCAGCTTCTGTAACGCCGACAAAACCCAGCGTTTCAATGAGTCCGAGGGCAGGTTTCATAAATGCTTATTTCCAAACAAAGAAAAGCGGCTACTCAAAACGCCATGTGCGTATGAACAGCCGCCGAACAAATCTATTCAACGGTGTGTATTTTTGGCAGAGAAAATGAAAATGATGGTATGATCCAACGGAAGGTTCATTAGACTTGCCAATCTACTAATGTGTGGATTTATATGGATACCGCGAGAGTCAAAAGTAACAAATTTAAGGCCAGATGTCACGCATTTTTTTACATGTGAAAGCTGTCCTAATGTTATGTATTGTAATATAGTTACATAGCTTATAAAATATATCCGCGAGTTACCTGCGAAAACGACTCAGCCCCTCAGCAGTGCCAAACCAGACATATCCGCCATCTCGAAGAACAACCTGTACCCGCGTGTGTGCAAGACCATCGTACATCGTGTAATGTGTCCAGAGGTGGCGCGGCACATCCAGAAGAAAAGCTCCTGCGCTCGTGGCAACCCACACCTCATCGTTATTGGCCTCAATTGAGACGCGGTCTCTCCCGCCTATCTCGGAGAGGGGATATTCGCGCCAGGTATTATCTCCCGGTCTATATCGCACGGCTGCTGATGGGACGTTTGTAGCAAGCCACAGATCATTGTTGTGCATAGCCAGCGCGCGTACCTTTCGTTTGGCAATATTATGGGCCACAGGCCGCCAGGTGCGATCTCCTCGGGCACATTGAAAAAGACCGCTCTCAGTACCTGCCCATATATAATCGGGACCCGCAACCAGAGCATTGATAATCGCGTATTCGCTACCCTGCACATAGTCGAGCGAGTCTGCTTTAATATCCAGCATCGCCAAACCGCGTTCCGATCCAATCCAGAGAATGTCGTTATCGCGTGCCAGTGCCTGCACCTGTCCCCAAAGGCGGGTCTCGCGATAAGTAAACCATTGTCCAGTGCGTCTGTAATACCGCATCAGACCATTGTGGGTGCCAAACCACACATTCTCACCCCCGGGTAATATCGTAACAATCTGAGGATCATCCAGACCGATGATGCGGTTAGCCTCAAAATATTCCCACGTATTCGTACCAGAGCGATATCGGGTAATGCCTCGCGCAGGTGCGCGATAAGTGTCCGCACCCCCAATCCACAACACATCGCCATCGCGTGCAATAGCAGTGACGTTTTCTTCCAGCGGACCATAAGTGAGAAATGAAAGCTGACCATCGAGGAGTTCGGCCTGCCCCACGCCCAGCCCCCACGTGGCGATCCAGAGATGGCGCCACGAGTCAATCAACACATCTGTAATCGCATAGTTGCGCCGGGGACCTATGACCTGGTGCTCATCGACATAATACCCAAAAGGCGGAAAAATCGGTGGAATTTGGGGAACTGACCGCGGATTGTGGAGATGTGCAGGAGGCCTGCCCCCCGGCATGACGCTCTGTACACCAGTAAGCCATCGCCCCACACCCGAAGGCGTTTCAAACCACAGGTCACCTGTATCGCTATCATAAGCAATCCGCTGCACCCTATTATCCGGCAGGCCATCGCGGGTTGTTACCGGGCTCAACCATGTCTTGGCAAACCGATCATAACGGCGAATGCCCCCAGTCGTCGCCACAAAAATGACCGTCGGGCTTTCCGCTATGGACGTGACGTAATTCATGCTGGTAAAATTTTCCCAGCGATCACGGTCATACGCGGATGAAGGCGCGGAGAGCAGAACGGTCAGAAGCGCGATAGAGAATCGCACTGCACGTCGGTAAATTAAAAACATTACAACTCATCCAAATCAATATAGGCGTCTTTATTTCCTTGTTCTCTGTCTTTTTCTGCACGACGTAAATCTTTAATAGCTTTGTCATCCAATGGGATCTCGAACATAGCACTCGCCGCCTCAAATTCGGGTATCGATGTCTTGCCATTGAGACTGAGTTCAGACAAAATGCGCCCCGTGAGCGGCCCGAACTTAAAACCGTGCCCTGAAAAGCCCGCGCCGATAACCACATTGGGATTATCTGGATGGACATCCAGAATAAAATCCTCAGTACCCGTATTGGTATAAAGACACGTCTCCCAATCGAGAAACCGCTCAACCGGCGGAACAAATTGCTCTTTAATAAATACGCGAAGATCCTCAATCGCGTCTTCCGGCATCTGCGTGGGCACATCGTCGGGGTCGTCGTCAACGCCACTGACAATATGTTTGGCCAGCTTGATCCCCTCGCGTCCAAATTGCGGAAGACCGTAATAACTAATATCGCCTTTTTGCAGAAGATAACCCCAAACCGGAAAAGCCCCGGGTTGAAATTCCTCCCGCGCCCCCTCAAGCTGGAAAAACCCAACCGTCTGACGCGCCACAGCAACCCGCGACTTGAGAACCGGAAGCAGGTGAGACACCCAAGGACCAGCCGTCACAATCAGGCGTTCCGTCTCAAAATCCCCCGCAGAAGTCTCTACGCGAATGGGATCTCGGGTAATGTCAACGCACTGCACAGTCGTATTTTCCCGGATCCCCCCATCCCAACTGCGAATCAGATCGATAAGAGACTGAACAGCCTGCGCGGCAGCCACAAGCCCGGCTGTACGATCGTACAGAACACCCGCAGCATCTTCAAAGCGAAAAACCGGAAAGCGTTTCCGCCCCTCTTCGGGCGTGAGAGTTTCAACATCCACACCCACCTCTGTCACAGCCTCGGCATAGCTCGTGTATTTTCCCCCAGGCGGACCAAAAAAACAGCCCGGCGTGGGATAGATAAGCTGAACGCCAGCATCGCGCTCGAGTTGGGGCCACGACTCCCCGTGTGCAATTTGCATAAGACGCACATAATCTGCATTCACATAAGCACTGCGGGTAATGCGCGAATCCCCATGTGAACTGCCCCGACCGTGAGCGAGTCCAAATTGTTCAATCAGCCCAACATCGCGTATGCCCTGACGCAAAAGATGATAGCATGTACACAGGCCATTAATCCCCGCGCCAATAATAAGTGTGTGGTATGTAGAAGACATCGTTTTCTCGGGAAGAACCAAATGTTTATCCTCTCCAATATACCGAAACCCGCAACGCGTTTCCAGCGTGAAATAACATCAGTCTGAGCGTGACACACCTGCCATTATGACTGAAATCGGGTAGCAAAATCGGCACCCCTTGGATTAAATATTGGAACAAAAATTGGTATTTAGTTGTAAATAAAGTAATTAGCTAAATTTAAAATTTCAGGCACGGATATTGCTTAAAAAATGGTAAAGTTAATACACCACCATTCCAAGGAGCATCTGATCATGCCAAACGACAACCCCCTCACAAGCGTAAACGCAATCGAAGCGTATAGCATCCCCTCTGAATTACCCATGCTCGTAACATCAGAAGTGGTGATTTATCCCCTGATGGCTGCCCCCTTGTTATTGGAAGACGAACGCGCAGTAAAAGCCGCGCAAGCGGCAATAGACGCCGGGCACAAAGTACTCGCCATCTTTGGAGAACTGGAAGAAAGCGATGCCGAAGAAGACATCCGCCGAGAGTCTCTATATCCCGTAGGCACTGCAATCTACATTGCGCGATCGGCGGAAATGCCCGATGGCCGCATGCAAGTACTCGTACAGGGCATGGCGCGACTGGCACTCGTAGATGTATTGCAATCGCAACCTTATCCCGTGGCGAAAGTCGAGAAGGTAGCGTCAGACATAGAACACAACACAGAACTGGAAGCTCTCGCGCGCAACATATTCGGCCAGTTCAAAAAAGCCGTAGCACTCGCCCCCAATGTACCCAGAGAAGTCGGGGAAGCCCTGGACGCCCTCTCAGAAATATCCCACAAGGCAGACTTCATCGCCTCACAACTCAATGTGGATTTTGAAGAGCAACAAAAAATACTAACCGAGCGCAATCTGTACCGACGACTGGAAGCCATCAATCAATGCTTAAATCGCGAAGTTGAAATTCTGGAACTGCGGGAAAAAATCAGCTCGGAAGCCGCGGGATCCATGGAAGATGCACAAAAAGAGTACTTTTTGCGCCAGCAACTGCGGGCAATTCAAGATGAACTGGGCGAAGGAGAGGATATCGGCGTCGAAATCGAAGAACTGCGCGAAAAGATCGAAGCCGCCAGCATGTCCGAAGAAGCAAAAACAGAAGCCGAGCGAGAACTAAAACGCATGGCGCGCATGCCCGAAGCCTCTGCCGAATACACCGTATCGCGCACCTATCTGGACTGGCTCGTCGAACTCCCCTGGAACAAAAAGACAAGCGATCAATTAGACATCGCAAAAGCCGAGCGCGTCTTGAACGCAGACCACTATGGATTGGAAAAACCCAAAGAGCGCATCCTGGAGTACCTGTCCGTGCGCCAATTAAAAGACGACATGCGCGGGCCTATTTTGTTACTCGTCGGCCCCCCGGGCACCGGCAAAACATCACTGGGCAAATCCGTCGCACGCGCACTCAACCGCGAATTTGTCAGAATGTCATTGGGCGGCATCCGCGACGAATCGGAAATCCGAGGACACCGCCGCACCTACATCGGCGCACTGCCCGGACGCATCATACAGGGCTTGCGACGCGCCGGCACAAAAAACCCTGTATTTATGCTGGATGAAATCGACAAACTCGGCACGGATTTTCGCGGCGATCCCTCCGCAGCACTGCTGGAAGTCCTGGACCCGGCGCAAAACAACACCTTTGTGGATCACTACCTCGACGTCGCCTTTGACCTCTCAGAAGTCTTATTCCTCGCCACTGCCAACTCGCTCCACACAATCCCACCGGCACTCATGGACCGGATGGAAGTACTGGAAGTCTCGGGATATACCGAGGCCGAAAAAATGGAAATCGCGCGTCGGTATCTGGTCAAACGCCAGATCTCAGAACACGGATTGACCCCCCAAAAAGCATCCTTCGACAAAGCCGCCCTGCAAGAAGTGATCCAGCACTACACCCGCGAGGCCGGCGTGCGAAATCTGGAGCGCGAAATTGCAACCGTAGCGCGCAAAGTAGCCCGCAAATTCGCCCAGGGCCGCAAACGGCGCGTACACATCCATCAAAAAAACATCGCCGAATATCTGGGACCACAAAAATTCCGCCACGAAGTAGCCGAAGAAGATCACGAAGTGGGAGTTGCCGCTGGCCTGGCCGTAACATCTACCGGTGGTGATGTCCTCTTTGTCGAAGCAACAGTCATACCCGGTAAAGGCGAGTTAAATCTAACCGGACAGGTCGGCGACGTAATGAAAGAATCTGCGCATGCAGCCATGACCTATGTGCGATCGCGCTGGCATGAACTGGGCCTAAACGCGCAGTTTAACGAAAAAAAAGATGTACACGTCCACGTACCCGCAGGCGCCGTGCCCAAAGACGGCCCCTCGGCAGGCATTACCATGGCAACCGTACTCGCATCGGTATTCACCAATCGGCCTATCCGAAAAGACGTGGCAATGACAGGCGAAATTACACTGCGCGGCAAAGTACTGCCCATCGGCGGCGTACGCGATAAAGTCCTATCAGCACACCGCGCAGGTGTAAAAACAGTAATCCTACCCGAAGAGAACCGCAAAGATACACACGAAATACCCGACACAGCGCGCAAAGACATAAGAATAGTATTTGCATCTCACATGGATCAAGTTCTGGAAACCGCCCTCATGAAACGCCCCCGCAAGCCAATGGTCGATGTGGTGAGTATGAATTGATCTCTTCTCACCCTTCAAAATACTCCACAAACTTCTCAAAAACAGGTTCCGGAACATAGCGTCTCACAACATCTTGCCAGCCATCGGGCCCCACCAGCCCTTTGATAAAACTGGAACTGATCTCCGCAATCTCGCGCGGGGGCATCAAAAAGATAGTCTTAATCGTATCGTCGAGATCGCTATTGATATAGCGCATCCTGCGTTCAAACTCATAATCGCTCTGCGTGCGAATACCCCGCACAATATAACCCGCCCCAATGCCGCGTGCATAATTGACCAGGAATTGATTTTCGTAACTGGCGACCGCGACATTGTCGAACTGCGACGTGGTCTCACAAAGCAGATCCAGCCTTTCCTCAAGTGAAAACGTATAGTCTTTATCCGGATTGATCCCAATAGCGACAACGAGCTGATCGAAAAGCTGCGCAGCCTCCTGAATAACCCACAAATGGCCGTGAGTAACCGGATCAAAACTGGCGGCATAAACGGCTTTTTTCATCGTTTTCCTCATGAAATATCGGTGAGTGCCCAGGCAATAAGGCCGAAAGTAATGAGTTGTGGTCGGCGGTCTTCATCCAGCAAATAGTGGACGGGCAAGATACCTTCGCCAGATTGAACAAACGTTTTATAAGAGCTGGTAGAGAGTTCAACTGACCCGTCGGAAACGAGCTTGTGATTGGATCGCAAGAGGGACAGATCTTGAATCAGATCAAATTCCATTGGCAGGGGATGCTTTCCACATAGCAAAATGTGGGGAAGTGTCCAATGGCTGAAGACCGAACGCATTGCGCGGTATTTGTATGCACCATCTCCCGACTGGATATGACCATTGTTATTTTCCCAGCTTTCGCGCAGTTCAGAAATCGGAATCGGCTTACCCTCGGCATCGGCGCGATAAGTGTGCAGCGTCCAGGATTTGAGGGTATCGTCGGGATTGCAGATCACATCCGCGTCAAAAATAGTCGGCTCGCCGCCAATGCGGGTTTGCTGGCGGATGCGATACGCCCCGCCCTGTCCGCGCCCAATAGTCACCGAGCCATACACGCTATTGGGACAAGGCGGCGGTTGCGCGGGCGCGAAGGACCAGTTGAGAATATCGTAAGTGAGCGTGGCGCACTCGGCATCCACGATAGACGTCTGGACCGGCGTGAAACCCGCGAGAAAATCTCGGATAGGTTGAACGGCATAGGGGCCAATAGTGTCAATTGCCATGGGGTCAGGCCTCGTTGAGAACGGAAAGATACCAGTCGATATAGTCGCGATAGACATTGCCGCGCTTCAGCCTGCCGAGATCGTTTTCTGGTTCGGGATACATTTCAATTTGGGATATGTACTCGCGAAAATGTGCCCGATGGCGTGCGACAATATCTGCACAGTGCGCTTCATCGGCGAGGTCTTGTGTTTCGAGCGGATCGTTTTCAAGATCGTAGAGACGCGTATTATCCCGTTCAATAATACTTTTGTAGCGCACATCGCGCACGGCAACCGATAGCCGACCAATAGAAGTCTCACCGATGACATAGGTGCGCCACGGGACATCGCGCCGTTCAAAAATGGGACGCAATGAACGCGCAATAGTGGTCTTAGGCAAGGGCGGCGCGCCAGCATAGTCGCATATCGTGGCGGGAATATCGACGCCAGAGATGAGGTGCTCGGCATCCCGCACGCCTTCGGGAATACGCCCGGGCCACCACGAAATGGTGGGAACGCGAAACGCTTCTTCTTCGAGAAAGCCCTTGCTGGTATTGCTGTGAAAGCCGAGGCCATCGCCGTGGTCAGAGGCAAAGATGACGAGGGTATTGCCAGCGTAAGGCGATGCGCGAAGGGCGTGCATAACGCGGCCGACTTCGGCGTCAACCATCTCGACCATACGATAATACTGATAAATGTAATACTGCCAATCGCGGCGCGACCAGTGGCGAGTACTGGGCCGACCGCGCCCGGCATATTCGTCATCGAAATTGTCCGGAAGAGGCGGGAGATCGCCCTCAATTTTCGATGCAAAACCGTATTTGCCCGGGCCGCCGTGGGACATCGCGGGAAAGCAGCAATCGTGCGGGTTGAGAAATCCAACGCTCAAAAAGAAGGGTTTATCAGACGTGCGATTTTTCAGATAGGCGACAGCTGATCGGGCGACATTGCCGTCGTTGAGTTCTCCCATACCGTGCTGGGGTTGCAACACGTCAAAACTCGCGTGCAAATCGCGTCCCGTGACGTGCCATTTGCCCGTGTACACACACTCATAGTCTTCGCGGCGCAGCCACTGGCCCAGATCTGGAATATTGGGATCAATGGGATAGGAATTGACGACAACGCCGTGTTCTTTGGACATGCGCCCCGTGTACCAACACGCGCGCGATGGACAACACTGGGGCATGGCGCAATAGGCATTGGTGAACGTATAGCCCTCGCGCACGAGTTCGTCAATAGCAGGCGTGTGTACGTATTCACAGCCGAGCGCAGAGATCGCATCGGCGTGCATTTGATCGACGTGTATAAAGAGAATATTGGGTTTCATAAGCATTATTGTTGAGCCACGAGGCGGTCTTCATTGAGCAAATTGCCATCCACCCCAAAATGTCGAAAAATGAGAACGGGAACATCGTTCTCGCGATCCACCACACCCTCCAGAAAACCACCGATAACATTGAGATAGCGGTGCTCGGGCAACCGCTTATCATTAGACCATCCGCCGGCGTGTTCATCGCTGGCAGGACCACAGGAATATTCTCGCACACCTGTTTCCCCATCAACAGAAACGTATTGCCAGTGCCGGTCTCCGCAAACAACGACCATATTTTTTTGCCCGGCGATAAACTGGCGCAACTCATCCCCTTCATGCGAGAACCCCTCATTGGCGTGATTGTCATTTTTTCTCTCGCGGTCGGGACCAACCACTGGCGTGGGACTAATGAGAACGCGGAACGTGGCATCGGAAGCTCGCACAGTATCTTTAAACCAGGCCTTTTGCTCCTTTCCCCAGATGGTCTTCTCAGGACCATCTGCCATAGGATTGGGGCTTCGAAAATCGCGGCCCTCAACCATCCAGATCTGCAAATCTTTACCCCAGCGCACCGTTCGATACGTGCGGTCACCCATCCCAACCTGCTCCCGAAAAACAGCCAGACCCTGCTCAAAGGTAAATTCGCCCATAAATAGCGTCTGTTGCCCCGGCCAACAATCATTCATCCAGGTATCGTGATCGTCCTTAATAAAATAACTGGCAACCTCCCGGTGAAATGCGACATTGGTAGGCAGACTGTACATCCGCGCCCAGTGCCACCGCGCCAGAGACAGATTCTTTGCCCGGCTGTCGTAATAGACAATATCGCCTGCATGCACAAAAAAATCGGGATCGCGCTTTAATATACTCGCGTAAATGCGATAGCCCCCCTCAGGTGCATCTTGATCGCCATAAGCCTGACAGGTAGAAACGTGAAAAACAACACGGGCAGATTGATCTACAGAAGGTGCCGTGCGAAAACGCCCCGAGACCATTTGTCCATCTGTCGCTCCGCGAGACTGCACCTCAATTTGATAGCGCGTACCCGGCTTTAGATCCATCAGCTTGATCTGCCGCGTAAAATCGCGACCGGGATCCACAGCCCCCCAGGGCGTACTCTTCCAGTCATCGGACCCTTCAATCGCATACCGCACGCGCACATCCCCCAACGTACCGGGAACCGCCCCCTCAATCGTATGGATATCGGAACTATCGGGAAATAGAACAACGGGTTTCAGAGAACGTCGCCCCTGGCGCCGTTCCAATTCACCCGTCTCGGGATTTCGATAGCGCACAGTGGGCCTGGGATGACTTTTATCCATCCGCTGTGGAATTTTGGTCAAACGCGTCCAGACAATCGCACTGGTCTGATCCACCTCGCAAATTTTAATCCCCGTAGCCTGATAAGGACCACTACCATAGCTATTGGCAAACAGTGCCAACATGCAAAAACCGGCAAATAGCGTCTTCATTCATTCTTCTCCTGTGGTTCACCTCGCCGCCTCGGGCAACGTATCCCTCACCCTCTGAACACCTGATGGTTCAACGAGCACCGAGGCATTGGACGCGCAGTGCCGTTCTCCGCCTACCGCAAGGACATCCACACCAAGGGCAACATCCTTGTCCCCATGGCGAATCTCAAGCGCGGGACCTCGACCGGGATTTAACTCTCCCCGAATAATCCAGTCACCAATAGAAACACAATCATCTCTCTGAACAGGATCTCGAAACCGCGTTTCATCTTCCCGATCACGCACCTGAAAAACAGCGAGAAAACGCATAATACGACACACCCTCTCAGGCGAAACCGCGACGTGCCATTGATCGGGAAAAATCGCCATATTTTGTCCTAAAAAAGTCTTATTACCTCCCCAGTTGACAGCGGGTGGATCAAAAACCGTATCGATATCAATATGCAATTTTTGCGACCCAAAAATATTCACCTGACTGCGCGCAGTACGAGTCTGAGTATGCAACCGCTGATGGCGAACATCAGCAATAATTTCCCGATCCCCGTGGACGAGCCATTGCCAGCGGGCGTCGTGGTCGGCTTCCAGATCATCGTAAACCACCAGAATATTGGGCCTCAAAAGTACCAGATGCCGGCAAAAACGCCTGAGACCCGCATCCCCATACGCATTGGACGCATCCCCGAGCGCGTAAGCGATGTATTTTCCATCGAGGAAACGGGAAATTATACCATAGCTCTCAGCACCTCGGGGCTGGCCCTTGCCATCTATGAGAACCGAATTGTGTCCGCGCGTGGCCCTGTACCATTGCTTTGAATGATCGTCACCCGCAGACGTGTAATAGCCCGAATTCCTGAAAAGAGGCTCCCCCCCATAAAAAATATTGAACCCATTCTGACACTCGTGAGAATGGAGAAGCGAGCCATAGGGACTGGACCGCATGCCCACCATGAGATCTCGTTGGGTATTTGCGAGATCCGTATGCAGTGACACAATACCAACATCGGCAAAACACCTGCCCTGCGGCAATGTCCTGGGCGAACGCGGGCACAGTCTTACCTTTTGATCTTTGAGCTTGTGCCAGACGAGCAACGGATTGCGCTCCTCTTCTACCTCTTCCCTCCACTGCTGCACATACCACGCGGCATAAGGATCGTCAAACCGGACAGCCATATCCTCGACAAAATCGAGATGATTACCCGTCGGACGCGCCTTCAGTTCCGTACCATCGCCAAAGCCGTCCGAACGCGAATGGGGCGGCCATGTATAAAGCAAAAAACTGGCACTATTTTTATACCATGCATCCTGAAAAAGATCCACACCGCTAAGCTGTCCAATACGCGACGGGAGAACCAGCAGCGTTTCGACATTCGTGCCAAAATAAGAATTGCCATTTGCCCAGCCCCCATCTGCACCTCCCATAAGGGGAAAGCGGGCAATCCACAGCTCGTACACAAAGCGCACCCACTGTGCCGCATCGGGATACGCGTGCAAAATTGCAAAAGCGACTTCGGAAAACTCGATAAGCAAATGTTGCCAAAAATGGCTGCGAAAAACCAGCGTCTCGATCTTATTCGTCTCCTCCCGAAAAAACCGCTCTGCCCGCACAACCATTGCCGCGCGAAGGCACGTGCGCTGGGATTCCGTAAGCAAGTCAAAACAAGAATCGTAAACACCCGCCATAACGCGCATACAAGACCCATCGGCAAAATCGCTAATAACGGGATTGGTGTACCCATCCGCATCCCAATTCGCAACGTGAAGCCCCCGGCGTATCGCCTCCCGAGCATAGCATTCATCACCCGAAAGCAAATAAGCCGGAATAAGCCATTGCACAGCCGAAGCCATACCACCCGCAAGCGCTTTGCTACCCCACCTGTGAAATTTGAAAACCTGATACTCGTCCTCCCCTTTATCCGGCGGCATCGCATCATCCTTGAGCGGCGCATTGAGAAACTGATCCGCACGCGACGTAAACCGCTTGCTATGGCCTTTGAGATCCGCACCCCCATCTGGCAACACCCAGAGACGCGGATGCGTCTTCGGACAAGCCGCAATCACATCTATTGCCGGCGGAGTCTCCATGCACCGAACCGAATCAGCAATCTCAAAATCATACCTATCAGACCAGCAATAGGGACCACCATCTATTGACGTACCGTATTGCCAATACCAGATTCCAGACGCGAGTATTTGATGCGGATTGAACATCGCCCAGGGAAAACCCTCTTCCGCGACAGTACCGCACTCTGGAAAACCGGAATCTTGAGACAAACGAACCGCATATCGCACATCCTCACCCCTCTCAGCGGGCCAGAGCAGTGGTGGGGGATTGCGGTCAACGCGCTTATTATCAATCGGAAATGGCGCAATGCGCGGTTGGGCGTGAATGACTCTCATAACAATGGACTCGCAGCTTTTGGTGATCACTCAAGTAGCACTGTCATAATAATCGGCACACAGACGTAATACAAGGAGGAAATAAAGTCCCACATTGACCGGCTATAGTGATTGTGGTATATTTTTTTTACATTACACACAAAATAAAGGGATAAGACATGGCCCAGATGATACAGTTGCAGAACAGCGATGAAACATTACGCCGGATGGTCGAAACGTGTCGGAACCAAAATGAAGAATGCGTAATTCAGGATAATCAGAATCGTCCTGTAGCAGTTATGATGCCCATTGAACGCTATGAATCCTATCAGGCTTATCTGAAGCAGAAGGAGAAAAATTTTGTGATTCTTGATAAAGTAGCTGAAGATTTAAAAAATTATGAACCTGATTTTATAGAGAATCAGATCGAAAAAGCAATGCAGGAAGTAAAAGCTGAGGCTAAAGAACAATAAAACGAGAGAGAATAGCAAAAGCCGATGTCGTTTAGATAGACATCGGCTTTTTTATTTTTAGGCATCACTTATTCTTCTGCTTCGGTGGATTCACGCATCTCTATTTGTGTCAAAAAATCATCAACCGTTATAATTTCAATTCCTCGAAATGGATGTAAAGCCAGCAAGTCATTGTCACCACTAATGATATAATGCGCCTTACCACTCACCGCCAGTTCGAAAAATTTGTCGTCTTTAGGATCGCGGCACACCTGAATCCGTTCTGTTGATGTGATGAATTTTGCACGCTCGACGAAGGAGTCGAGAAATTCCTCCCGTTCTTTTTCCGAAACGTAGCGTTCAAATTTCTCGCGGCTTAAAACGTCATTCAATTCTTCCAAAACTTGAAGGGACAACAAAACTTGACCGGTATCAAGTGCCCGTCGAAATGCTCGACCAGGTCTTGAATGTTCGAATATGAGTGCGCTGATCAATACATTGGTATCGAAGACGTATCGTTTGGGATCATTCATTGAGAATGGAATCTAAAATATCTGGTGTCATTCCCCGCTGTTGTGCTTTGCGACTGATGTCACTCATAATTTCTTCAAGAGATCGTTTCCCTCGGTTAACTTCGCTGAGTTTGAGACTGAGCAGTGCATCCAGCTTGCGCTGTTGTTCGTTGGGGGCTGATTCATAAGTCTGAGCCGCTTCTGGGCTTACGCGAATCCGGATGGTTTGTGTTTCCATATCTACTCCTTTGTCGTTCAGAGCTTTTATATTTTTGGGCATCGCTCAAATCTTACTGCGTCTGGCACATTACATCCTTTCACGCTGTCGGCGGAGCATAAGGCTAATCATTACAAGTGTATCCGAAGAACTGACTTCGAAAGTACCGTGTTTTACAGGGTGAACTTCAACTGAAAACTCTGGACGATTGACCAGTGTCTCTATCAGATCTTTGACCATAACATATGCTTCTTTTTTCGTATATCCCTGAGTCATAGCGTCGAGCATTGGGATTTCCGCAAGCCAAAATTTTCCATCCTTATAAACTTTACCTTGAAACCGCATGTCAATTTCTCCTTTTAAAACCGCAACGTAAAAACAGTTTCTTCTTCAGGCTTAGACTGAACACTTATCGTACCGCGATGAACGCGCATAATCTGGCGGGAAAGTGCGAGACCAATACCCGAACCATCGCGTTTGGTCGTAAAAAAGGGAATAAAAATCCGCTCCTGCACATCCTCTAAAATACCTGGCCCATTATCCTGCACGCGGATGACAACCCGGCCTCGCCCATCGAGTTGCGCTGAAAGATCCACGCGGGCATTGGAACGACCTGCAAGAGCTTCCACAGCATTCCGCATCAAATTGATCAACACCTGCTCGATGAAATCGGGATCGGCAGTAAGCTCGAGCGTCCTGGGATCAATTGCCGTATGAAGAGCAATATTATTCTTATCGCACTCACCCTGCATCAGAAAAACAACGCGGGCAAAAAGTTCGGAAATCTGAAAAATTTGAAAATCCGGACGCGATATATTCGTAAGTTGGCGATACGCCTCGACAAAATGGAGAAGCCCTTCGCTGCGCGACTGAATCGTTTCCAGAGCAGTGTGAACATCGGGCAGCGTATCGGGATCAAGCGATGACGCGCGCTCAGAATCGGGCAAAAGACCGCGCACTGTGGAAGCCAGAGAAGAAATCGGCGTGATCGAATTCATGATCTCATGGGTCAACACCCGAATCAGCTTTTGCCACGCCTCCATCTCCTGTTCTTCGAGTTCGCTCTGGATATTTTGAACAGACGCCAGAATAAAAGACTCGCCCCGCATCCGCAGTTCGGTCGCATAGACGATAATCTGGAGCAATTCGTCCTCATCCTGAATTTTGACCAGCGTCTTATCGCCCGAGCGAAGTTTGAGCAGTGCCTCTGAAAACGCCTTACTAACCGTCTCCAACTCGCGCACATCGCGCATATAGGGTTTGCGAAGCAAACGCTGCGCCGCCGTATTCATCAGCTCAATACGACCTTCGGGCGTATAGCAAATCAGACCAATGCCCACATGCTGGACAACGGTCTGGAGATACTGAAAATTCTCTTCTCTCTCTGCGCGCGTCTTGCGAAAAGCCTCGAGCACCTCGTTAAACGCATCCTTGAGATTGTTGTACGCCGACCCCAACCCGGCACCCGTAAAAGACTGGGAAAAATCCTCATAGCGAATCGCCTGCAAAAACCGCGTGAGATCGCGCTGCGTGCGCTCCACATAGTGTATAAGCGCCCATGTCTGATAGACCACACACGCACCAATAATAGCAAGCGTGGCGTAGTATTCACTAAAAAAAAGACAATAAAAGAAAAGACAGGTCGTGATGCACAGAAGGGCCACGCGCAAAATACATATCAGGCGAAAGTGTTTATAAACCATGCTTTTCGAGCCTGCGATAAAGCGCGCTACGCGTGAGACCGAGTTCACGCGCTGCGTGACTGATATTGCCGCGGTGCTTCTCAATCGCTTTGCGAATAACGGTTTTCTCCACGTATTCGAGATTGAAGTCGTCAAAATGAATATCGTCACCTGCGGCGGGTTCGGAAACGCTGAGCGGAAAATCCAGCGGTTGAAGGATACCATTTTCATTCATAATCACAGCCCGTTCAATCGCGTGCTGCAATTCGCGGATATTGCCCGGCCATGTGTAATTTTTGAGATGCTCAAGTGCTGCTGATTGAATGGCAATACCCGGTTTATTGTACTTCTGACCGTACGTCTCGAGAAACACCTCAACGAGCAAGGGAACATCGTCAAGGCGATCGCGCAGAGGCGGCAGATGGAGTTCGACAGTATTGATGCGATACAGAAGATCTTGCCGAAAATCATTGCGGGCCACCATATCGTGAATCGGCATGTTGGTCGCACAGATCAGGCGCACATCAATATCAATAGGTCGGTTGGTACCCAGGCGAATAACCGTGCGATTTTCAAGTGCCGTGAGCAGCTTTGCCTGGAGCGGCAGCGAAAGATTGCCAATCTCATCCAAAAAAAGCGTACCACCCGACGCGATTTCAAAACGCCCGGCGCGGTCTTCTCTCGCATCTGTAAAAGCACCTTTTTTGTGCCCAAAAAGCTCGCTTTCAAAAAGGCTCTCTGAAACAGCACCGAGATCAACGCGGATAAAAGCCTCTGTAGCACGCCGAGATCGACGGTGCAGGGCGCGGGCAACAGCATCTTTCCCGGTCCCATTCTCTCCAAGGATCAGCACATTCGCATCCGTAGCACCCACTTTTTGAATGGTATCAAAAACCTCGCACATCGCGCGCGATGTGCCCACCATATCGGGAAATTGACCGTCGAGATCGGCGCGTAGCTGTTCTTGTTCGGCGCGCAACTGATTGACCTCGAGCCGCGATCGCCGCAACCGCACAGCAGAAGAAAGGGTCGCGAGCAACTTTTCATTTTGCCACGGCTTGAGCACAAAATCCGTCGCGCCTTCTTTAATCGCTTGCACAGCCGTTTCAACACCGCCATAAGCCGTAATGAGAATCACCACCGCCGAAGAATCAATCTCCAGAATCCGACTCAGCCAGTGAAACCCCTCTTTGCCCGACGTGGCGTCCTGTTCAAAATTCATATCGAGCAAAATCACGTCATAAGTATCATTTTGCAGCAGACCGGGAATGCGATTGGGATCTGCCTCAGTATCAACGCGTTCGGCATACTGCTTAAGCAAGAGTTGCGCGGCCACCAGAACATCGCGGTCATCGTCAACAATGAGAATTTTGTTGAAGGATTTCGATTCCATAACAGCCTCAACCGGGCGACCACAGAGGGTCGCCCCTACAAATAACACCACCGTAGGACGGCCCCTGTGCCGTCCCGCTCGCTTCTCGCCCCTTTTTAATTTTCGAGCTTGAGAATCATAATCCACATCGGTTGCTCACCCACATGATAGACCTTGAGAGGTGTGAGACCGCCCGTCTCTTTATCGATGCGATACCCGGCCATCTTGTCTGACTGTTGACCCGCTGCAAAGAGGAAATTGCCTTCGGGATCGAGATTGAAAGGACGGGGGATAGGCTCCGTAGGCGTTTGCCCCAATGATTCGAGAGAACCGTCGTCCTGCACAGCGTAGCCCGCAATGCTATTGTGCCCGCGATTGGATATATACAGAAACTTGCCCGAAGGATGAATATGGATTTGGGCACAGGTATTGCGCTCTGTAAACCCCTCTGGCAGCGTTGAAAGAGTTTGGCGGGGTGCAAGCGTTCCATTATCCGGGTTAAAATCATACACCGTAACACTGGACCCATTTTCATTCGCAACATAAACCACATCTAAAGACGGGTGAAACTCGTAATGCCGAGGACCCTCCCCATAAACCGCATCGACTTTCACCACCTCATTAGGAGCCAACTCACCTGTGGTCTCATCAAAGGTAAATTGATAAATAGCATTGACCGGCATCGTATGCGGTACAAACAAATAACGATTGGAAGGATCGGAAAAAAAACAATGCGCGTGTTCATCCGTGGGAATCCACTGGCGATGCGGCGCAAGCACAGCCCCATCTTTGTCAATCGCATTGATAGCGACCGCGCCCTCGCCGTAATATGCAGAAAAAAGATACCGTCCAGTTTTATCCGTACTGATATAACAAGAGCCGCCATCAAAAGGCGCAGTGGCAACATGCTCGAGCGCGCCCGTTCCGGGATCAATTTTGTAAGTAACGAGCTCTTTGGACTGGCGCAAAGCCGCATAGAGATATTTTTGTCGCGGATCCGTGCAAAGCGGACCAATGCCGCCTTTGGCGGGAAGTTCTTCAACAAGTGTGAGGTCGCCGGTATCGGAGTCCATATCATAACGCAAGAGCTTCTTGTCTTTAGATACAGCGACGTACATATGATACTTCATACTCGGTTCCTTTCTGTTGGATTGTTGGGCAAACAAACTGCCCGTGAACATGACAAACGAGATGGTAAGTGCAAAAAAAATTATTTTCATGGACATACCTCCGAAAAAGTGGTGATTATTGCCACAATATAGCATTCGATCAGGCGAATAGAAAGTAGAAAGGGAGACACCATTTTGCAGGCTTGACATTGTGTCAAGAGAAGCGTTTATTGCTCGGCAAAAGAAGTGTGAAGTGAGAAGGTAGAAGTGAGAAGTCCACCCAACACCACCCCAGATCGGGTGCTTCTTCACCCTTCACACTTCACCCTTCACACCTTCCTCAGGAGAAAAATATGAGCAAACAAAAACCCAACATCCTCTTCTTTTTCACCGACGACCAGCGATTTGACACCATTCGCGCGCTGGGCAATACAGATGTGCAAACACCCGTACTGGATCGCCTCGTGGCAGAAGGCACGACATTTACACACGCGCACATACCCGGTGGAACATCGGGCGCAATATGCATGCCCAGCCGCGCCATGTTGCACACGGGACGCACGCTCTTTCACCTCGACGGCGCGGGCCAGGGCATTCCCAATGACCACATAATGTTGGGCGAACATCTGCAAGCCAACGGCTATCGCACATGGGGCACGGGCAAATGGCACAATGGACCCGCATCTTTTGCACGCAGCTTTTCAGACGGCGCAGAGATCTTTTTTGGAGGCATGGACGACCACTGGAACGTGCCCGCATTTAATTATGACCCCACCGGCAAATACGACTCCGTACTCCTGCAGTGCCCGAACCCCAACCAATCAAACACCTTGAAAATACGCAGAGGCGACCACGTAACCGCGGGCAAACACTCCAGCGAATTATTTGCCGAAGGCGCAATTGACTGGCTGGAAAAATACGACACCGACAGTCCATTCTTTATGTACATCTCATTCATGGCGCCCCACGACCCGCGCACAATGCCGCAAAAATATCTGGACATGTACGACCCCGAAGACATCCCACTCCCCGAGAACTTTATGGGCGGGCATCCATTCGACAACGGCGACCTGAAAGTCCGCGATGAAGTCCTCGAAGATTTTCCCCGCGACCCCTACAAAGTGCGGCAACACATTGCCGAATACTACGCCATGATCACCCATTTAGACGCGCAGATGGGACGCGTACTCGACACAATAAGCGCGTGCGGAATGGCGGATAACACCATCGTAGTCTTTGCCGGGGACAATGGACTCGCCGTGGGGCAGCACGGGCTTTTCGGCAAACAGAACATGTACGAACACAGCGTGCGCGTACCCCTGATATTTTCCGGACCGGGCGTACCCGCGGATCAAAAACGATCCGCCTATGTGTATCTGCACGATATTTTCCCAACCCTGTGCGACTTAATCGGCACCAGCACACCGGACTCCGTGGAAGGCACCAGCCTGTTACCCGCACTCAACAACGGCGATGAACAGGTGCGCGACACCCTGTTCTCTGCATATCGCGAGTGGCAACGCATGGTCAAAGACAAACGGTATAAACTCATTGAATACGCGGTAAATGGGCGTCGCACAACGCAGCTATTCGATCTGGAAAACGACCCACTGGAACTGCACAATCTCGCAGACGACAAAGCACACGCCAGCAAAGTCGCTGACCTGCGAGAAACCCTGTTCCAATGGCGCGACGACTGGGATGATGCGAAAAGCGAATGGGGAAAAACATTTTGGGAAGCGTTTTAAAACAAGCGAAAAGGAGACAGCCATGAATGCTTCATCTCTGGCGCATAGCCTGACAGAAGAAGAGCGATTGCAGTTTGAACGCGATGGGTATTTAATTGTCGAAAATGCTCTCGACCCCGATCACGCCGCACGCCTGTGCGCTGTGGTCGATCGCATAGATGCCGAAATGCGTCCCAAAGAAGGCATAGATAAGCTCGGACGCTTGAGCGTCAGAGACTTCATCGGCCTCGACTGGGAATTTGTCGAACTGGTAGATTGGCCCAAGACCATCGCAAAAGTGTGGGATATTCTGAGCTGGAACTTGCAAATCTACCACTCGCACCTCAACGTCACCCCCCCGGTATCAAACGGAAGTGGTGGAAAAAATCTGCGCTGGCATCAAGACAGTGCCCTGCTCAATCAGGAATTAGAAACAGATCCCCGACCCCGCATTTCAATCAAAGTAGCCTACTTTTTAACGGATTGCAGCGAAGATGGCCGGGGCAACTTTTACATTATACCGGGCAGTCACCTGACCAACGACTACGACTTTCCCAATGGCGACCGCACAACTGAACCCAAAGATGCAATACCCGTACTGGTCAAGCCGGGAACAGCCGTGTTTTTTGACCGCAGACTCTGGCACTCGGTCAGTGCAAATTACTGGACAGAAGCGCGTCGGGCACTGTTTTACGGATATAGCTATCGCTGGTTCCGCCCCCGCGACGATGTAACAATGGATCACTGGTGGGACCGGTTAGATCCCATTCGCAAACAATTATTTGGCAACGCCCCAACCGGCGGGTATGGATTCACATCTCCAACTGACGAAGACGTACCGCTGCGCGGATGGCTATCTGAACACCTAGGCGAAGAAGCCATAGCATAACAATGAGGATCGGATTATGGAAAGAGATCCCATCTTTCACGATTTCACATTCGGCGAATCCGAACGGGAAGAAATGGACCGCGACGGACATATCGCTTTTCCGGGACTGCTGAAAGACGACGCACAGGAAAAATTGACAAAATCCCTGTCCTATATCGAATCACTCAGACCACAAGCACAAGAAGGACATGAACCCAATCGGTTCGCAGCCGAATTTGACTGGTATCTCGAAAGCCTGATCGGCCACCCCCAAATGCTCAGACTGGCGCGAGATATTCTGGGCGAAAATATTCGGTATGATCACTGCGTCAGCCTGAACCGCCCCGGAGGCAATCGCGGAACACATTGGCACACGCATGGGTATGGAGAAGAAGACCCCAGCCTGGGATTTATTCGCATCTTCTTTTACGTCAACGGATTTGAACCCGACGACGGTGGGTTAAAAGTCGTACCCGGCAGCCATCTGTTCCGCGACCGCATCGGACGTATTAACTCGGACAAAACATTGCAAGAACAATGGCTCAGCGGAAAAACCCATCCGAAAACGGGTGAACCCCTCCAGATACACGCGCTCTCTATGCCGCCTGGAACCGTAATCGCCATGTGGACATTTGCCGCTCACGGCGTAAACCCGCGACAGCCGAGCAGTGATACCCGTTGGTGCGTAGTATATGCCTATCGCAATCCCGGCCTGCCGTCAAATGCGCGATGGATATCCGAAGAATACGAAAAACGCCGCATTCCCGGCACCGAGGGATTGTTGAGTCTTTATTAACCAGAACGGATCGGCCTTTGTATCGATCTCTGTCGTGTACGCGCCAAAGTCCTGCGATAGTCGGCTTCAAGATTGGTCCAGAACTGCGCGTCAATCCCGAGTACCTTCTCCAGCGCGATTGCTATATCCGGAGTAAGGGCCTTTTTCGCCTTGATAATCTGGTTTATCGCCTGTACAGGCCAGCCGAGTTTTGCCGCGAATTCCTTCTGGGTCACTCCCCGAGCTTCGAGTTCCTCCGCCAATACTTCGCCGGGGGGGATCGCCATGTCCGAAAATGCACGCGGAGTCTTAGTCGTCATAATGGTTGCTCACCTCTTCTATGGTTCGGTGAATATATTCAAACGAACAAGCACTTGTCAAACAGAAAGGAAAAACATATGAACATCTTATTCCTACGACATTCAGCGGGATTTGAACACAGCTATTTGCCCGACGCAGAAGTGGCATTAAAAGCAATTGGCAAAGAAAATGGATGGCGGGTTTTAACCACGCATCGGTTGGACCGCATCTCTGCTGAGAACCTGGAAAAATTTGACATCCTCGCATTTGCGACAACCGGGAACCTGCCCTTTACTGACGAACAAAAAACCGCGATCCTGGATTTTGTCCGCAACGGCAAATCATTCCTCGGCATACACAACGCAACCGACACATGCTATGACTGGCCCGAATACGGCGAAATGCTCGGCGGATGGTTCAACGGTCATCCCTGGCACCATGAAGTGGGAATAATAGTCGAAGACACCAATCACCCTGCGACAAAAATGCTGGGCGACTATTTTCGGGTAACAGATGAAATCTACACCTTTAAAAATTACGACCGCAACAAGACACATGTCTTAATGCGGATCGACAACGAAACCGTAGATCTGGAAAAAGGCAACCGCGAAGATAACGACTACGCCATGGGCTGGTGCCACGAATACGGCAAAGGCCGCGTCATGTACACCGCCCTGGGACACCCCGATGCCCTGTGGCACGAAGACTGGTTCCACGCGCACATCACGGGATGTATCAAATGGGCTGGGAGATTGGAGGATTAAAATGCCAAAATTTGTATTCATGCCGCCGCAGGACGACCTCAAGCGATCATTCGCCGTCCGCCTGTCGGACGAACTCCCCGAATACGACGTCCTATCGCCCGAAACCGACGAAGACGCCATAGAGGCAATACGCGATGCCAACGCCGCATTCGGCTGGATACCGCCCGACGCGCTCGCCGTCGCCGAAAAACTCGCCTGGCTACACAATCCAGACGCAGGTCCCTTCTTCGGCTACTACTACAAAGAACTGACCGAACACCCGCTAACCATAACAAATCCCCGCGGCATATACTTCGACCACATATCCCACCACATCCTGATGTTCCTGCTCGCACTGGCGCGCGGGCTACCGTGGTACATGGACGCACAGCGGCGCAGAATATGGGACAAAAACGCGCGCAAATCCCCGTACATAGACCTCGCTGACGCAACAGCCCTCATCAACGGCGTCGGCGGCATTGGACACGAAACAGCCCGCCTGTGCAATGAACTGGGAATGACCGTCATCGGCATCGAACCGCGACCCGAATACGAACTGCCCTACGTCGAATTCCACAACCCGGACGAAATTGACGCACACCTGCCACTCGCGGACTTTGTGATCACCACCGTCCCACACACACCCGAAACCGAAGGCATGTTCGACGCGCGACGATTCGCCCTGATGAAACCCTCGGCGTACTTCATCAACATCGGCCGCGGCAAAGTGTGCAAAATAGACGACCTCGCCAACGCCATCGAATCCGGCACAATAGCTGGCGCCGGACTGGACGTATTCGAACAAGAACCGCTGCCGTCCGACCACAAACTGTGGGGATTGCCCAACGTACTGATGACCCCTCACATTGCCGTCAGAGACGCCGGCAACATAAACGAGCGACGTTACGAAATACTCATCGACAACGCCCGACGCTTCCTCGCGGGCGAAGAACTGACCAACGTCGTGGATAAATCAAAGTGGTACTAATCTACCCCAACCCCTTTCGATCGGTACGCGCGCGGTACAAATACCCATCTATAGCCGTGACATAGAGCGACTGCAAATCTTCATCGCCAAACGCGCAATTGGTCGGATTAATCGGAAAAGGATGTGCTTCGAGCACCTGTCCGTCGGGCGCAAAAACGTAGATCATCGGACCGGGACCGCTATCCGGCCAACCCGCACTCGCGACAATATTGAGATCCTCATCCAACCGCATACCATCTATACCCCGATGGGCACCAAAATCGTGTAGCACTTCACAAGCACCCAGCGACCCATCTTCCTCAATCGGATAAGCGCGCAATTCCCGGGCAGTTTCCGGTAGATAATCGCTCTGCGCCACATACAGGGTCTTCATATCGGGTGTAACAATCAGACCATTGGGCTTTGTCGTATCAAAAGTCGCACGCACAGTCGTGTACGTACCATCGTCCTGGGGATCGGCGCGATACACCGACTCGTGACCGATATCCATACATGACTTATCATCGCCATATCTCGGATCCGTGAACCACACGCGGCCCTTTGCATCCACCACGAGATCATTGGGGCTGTTAAACCGGTTCCCCTCAAAATTATCGGAAATCACAGTCGTCGAACCATCGCTCTCGTACCGCGCAATGCGACGCCCGGGCCCATCCACGTATTTGTCACCCACAGGATTGAATGTCCCCTCTGCGCCATAGACCCGATCCTGTGCATCCGTAGTCAGACCATTTGCCCGATTCGTACCCGTGCGCCACACATCGCAAACACCCGTCTTATGATCATAGCGCATCGCGCGATCCCCCGGCATATCTGTAAACAACAGCACATCACCTACCCACACTGGACCTTCCGTAAAACCAAACGGACCCGCCACCTGTTCAAAATTCCATTCCATAAAACGCTCCTTTGCTTCTCGTAAAATTGTGCGATCTCATCCCCAACATACGCGATTGCCAACACGAAGGAAAGTGAGAAGTGTGAGGTGAGAAGTGTGAAGTGAAAGGCACTCGTCATCGCGGCATGATGTTGAGCCGCGATCCAGTTGTGGGGATGTGTGGGGGCGTCTCACGTTTTACATCTCACCGCTTTTAACCGCCAATTGCAATATGAAGGGTGGCGCGATTTCGCATGATTCAGTACATTAAATTATCGAAGATACCCGCTGTGCAATATCGATTACCCTGAGTAAAGGACCACCGTCATCGCGGCAGGCTTAAAGCCGCGATCCAGTAATTATAGATAAACAATGAAAATCGAAAAACCACCATACACAATCACGCCGGACATTCTCTTTCGCATCGAAGAAATCGGTGAAGCAATTGGCCGCGCGACGGGCATCTCGCAGGACTTGCGCCTGCGACGAATCAATCGCATCCTCACGATTCGCGGATCCCTCGCCATTGAAGGCAATATCCTCAGCGAAGAACAAGTCTCCACAATACTCGACGGCAAGCCCGTTATCGCGCCACCCAGAGACATACAGGAAGCCCGCAACGCCATCAAAGCCTACGATCAATACCCGCAGTGGAACCCCGCCAGCGAAGCCGACCTGTTGCGCGCTCACGAAGTCCTGATGATCGGACTATTGGATGCGCCCGGACAATATCGCCACAAAGACATTGGCGTTATGGGCGGCGGCGAAGTCCATCACATTGGCCCGCCTCCCAATCGCGTACCGCAACTCATGGCAAACTTGCTGGCATGGCTGGGCAGCACCGATGAACACCCGCTAATTGCCAGTTCGGTCTTCCATTACGAATTCGAATTCATTCACCCCTTTGAGGATGGCAACGGACGAATGGGAAGGCTCTGGCAGACCCTGATCCTCACCCGCTGGAAACCCCTGTTCGCCCACATCCCCGTAGAAAGTCTGGTCCATGCCCGACAAAGCGACTACTACAAAGCCATCAGACAGAGTTCGTCAGAAGGCGAAAGCACGCCATTCATTGCGTTCATGCTGGAAATTATTCTGGATGCTCTCCGGACAACCGACCAAGTAACCGATCAAGTAACCGATCAAGTAGCGCGGCTACTCGCCGCCTTGCAGACAGGTCCAAAAACCACCGCTGAACTCATGGTGGAACTGGGCCTGTCGCACCGTCCCACATTCCGCAACAACTACATTCGTCCGGCACTGTCCGCAGGACTTGTGGAAATGACACGTCCCGAAACGCCCACCGCAAGAAACCAAAAATATCGCCTCACCGCACGCGGTAGGGAGATGCAATGAGGGGCAACATGATGAAGTTGTAGAAGCATCTTACGACCAAAGGTCAATATGAACAAAACATCACTCTCCAACATAATCGCCCTTGGCGAAGGTTTTACCACAGAGTTCAAACGCTCCATGTCCTCCAACCTGGGCCGTGAAATCTGTGCCTTTGCGAACGCGACCGGCGGCGTCATACTGATCGGCGTAACAGACGACGGCGAGATCATTGATGTTGCGAACCACAACAAGCTGAAATCGCAGGTTCAGTCCATCGCACGATCAGCGGATCCTCCCATAGCAGTGGAAATGGACTCTGTCAATGGTGTGCTCTGCATCACAATACCAGAGCAACATGGCAAGCCCTACTCCTTTGGCGGCAAGTATTACATCCGCGAAGGCGCGAGTTCGCAGCAAATGTCACGAGACGAAATCCGCGAGTTCTTCTTCAAGGAAGGCCTGATACGATTCGACAAAACACCATGCCATAACTTCAAGGTAGATAGAGACCTGACACCGGAAGCATGGGCACGGTTCGCCAAGCGGGCGTATATCCCCGACGGAATGGACCCAATCGTGGCATTGGAAAACCTGCACCTGCTCGAAGGTGGGATCATGACCCATGCCGGCGCGTGGCTATTAGCAGAAGACATCACGCGCTACACATTGACAGCAGGCGTGACATGTGCGGTTCTTCGCGGCGTGACCAATACGCATATCATCGACCTCAAGAACTTCACGGGCGATATATGCTCCATCTACGATGACTGTATCGCCTACATGCAGGCGAAATTGAACACAGCACTGATTCCCCATGCTCACGGACGCGACGAACGGCTTGAGTTGCCGGAAGACGCACTCCGCGAGGCAATGGTCAACGCCATCGCGCATCGAGACTATCGATCCTCCGCTAAAGTGCAGGTACACATATTCTATGATCGGCTGGAAATCGTCACACCGGGCGGGTTGCCAGCGGGAATGCGGGAAGAAGATTTGGGAATCAGAAGCGTACCGCGAAATCCACTCCTGTTCGGAATGTTTCACCGCATGGGAATGGTAGAGCAGATCGGCAGCGGCATCCGGCGCATTCGACAGGAATGCCGTGACTACGGAGTGGAAGAACCTGTGATTGAGGTCTCGGATAACTGGGTAGTCACGACATTCAAACGACAGGTTGAACATGGCGGGCAGATACCCCCACATGTCACCGAGCAAGTTCCCTACAGATACCCTACAATTCCGGAACAAGTCACCGCACAAGTCAAAACAAATAAGTCTTTCAACGAAAAATCAAATGATAACAATGATTTAAGAATACTAACAAAGAAAACAAAAGACCTGACCGCACAAGTCACCGCACAAGTCATCGCACAAGTTGTCCTATATTGTCGAGAACCACGCGCAACGAAAGAAATCATGGGTATTTTGGAGCTGAAACACTGGAAAACTTTCCGTTCCAACTACCTGCAACCCCTCCTTGACGATGGATGGCTGGAAATGACCGTTCCCGACAAGCCGACCAGCAGCAAACAGAAATACCAATTGACAGTCAAAGGGCGAAAACTCCTGGCTGAACTGGTAGATTGAAGCCTGTATCAACGGAGACACGAAAAATGGATACTCAGCAAGGCATGATATTCGGCGACGCCAGCGAGAGCCAGATGTCATTTGGAATAGATGACAGAAGTGGCCTTCGTGTGGTCAGCGCGAAATTCAACTCAGAAAAGAAATTCGACTGGGACGTCTTCGATGGATTCGACACCCTGCGGGTATTGACCTATTCAGTGAGCGTGGATGCCATCGTTAGAATGCTCGATAAATACGCTTTCACGACCTTCGAATGCGTATTCGGCTATGAAGGCATTATCCGCGACATGAAAGACATTCTCGCATTTCAGAAGACAGTAGTCGGCAATACCCGCGCCGCAATCATGGGCCTCAAAGACGAACGGCACATACAAATTCTCGAAAAAGTACACGCGGGACAAGCCCACTTCAGAGTCCTGAGAAAGTCCATAGCTCACGCAAAGCTCTACCTGCTGTCTAATTCGGATGGACAGAAACGAGTAATAATCGGATCTGCCAACCTCTCGGAACGGGCATTTTCCGGCGACCAACCAGAGACACTGGTCATGTTCGACAATGATGAGAACGCCTATGAACACTACAATAATATGTTTAACACCATCCGGGATTCCGCATCAGATGAAATCGAGCTACCCGATGAAAAAATAACGCGAGCGGAAATAGAGATCCAGGAAACCCCATCTATGAACAACGGACCGACCACACTCATAATTGAGCCACCTGCACCGGATGAAGTCGAAACCTCCTTTCCGGCTCAAGTAGAGCGCGTAGAGAAGGTACTTGCCTCTCTTGGTCCCGCGCTATCGTCGGTCATGCCTCCCATACGCAATGGCAAGCAACGCATCACCCAGAACATCAAACGACAGATCAATCGCGTGGTCCTCGTCAAGTCCGCCGAAGAAGTCGATACGCGCAACTTCCATATCGACAGAACCACGCGCCAGGCCACCCTATCGGGCGAGACATTCCCGCTGGAATGGGATGATGATTCGGTAAAAACAGATGCGCGTCTGCTCCTGGAATACTTCGAAAACTACGCCGCCTTTGAGGGAGATGTAAAACGGCTGCAACGGGATTACTTCACCTTGATGGCGTGGTTGTATTTCTCCCCCTTCATGTGCGACATGCGATCACTTGCCCTGGTGCGGGACAGCGATGTGGTCCGCTTTCCTTCCTTTGGCATCGTCTTTGGGAAATCCAACTGCGGCAAAACCAGCCTAATTGACACGCTTATGACATCCATGTTCAGTTGTACCAACACAGTGGAAAAACGGAGTTTCACAACATCTCGGCTTCGCGGATTGCAGGCGTCTTACAAACGCTTTCCCGTTGTGTTTGATGATATAGGGCAACGCGCCTTCAACCAGTATGGCAAGGATATGATCAAAGAAGAATTACAACCCCCTGTTTCTGAATATCCGTGCTTCATACTCGCAATGAATGCCGAACCCCAATCATTTCCCGACGAAATCGTCAAGCGCAGCCTGATGATATACACCACAACTGCATTACCCTCTCACGAAGAGGAAACCCGGCAGCGTTTGCAAGGCGATGTACAGAAGATACGTAACAGCCTGACGGGACATCTCTATAAACGATACCTCGCTGAAATTATGGATCGCATTGACCCCGGACACCTTCCGGATGACTGGCTGGCGATTTCATCTCAAGTTATAAGCGACATTATATCAGAGGGAACAGACAAAACACCGCCCGAATGGTGCCGCCAGGTAACCTGGCAAAACTATGCGGAAAAGCGATACGACAGAGTCAAAGCAGCCCTCGAAAGTCTATTGCGTCCGGCGTCCTATGTAAAAAAAGAAGGCGATGCATCCAAAGGATGGACGATTGACGGAGAGAAAATCATCGTCTGGGAACCACGCGATGCCTTTGGTAGGCGTGCATTCAACTGGGAAGATATTCCCTCTACACTAATTGACCAGGACGCCAGCCACGGCGACACAACGATCTTGCATAAGACCAGCTTGCAGAAATTTATAGGCCACAGACTTTACCCACCTGGCAAACTGAACACAATAAAGAGGCTGTTCAATTACCGTCCCTGACATCATAGTGTGCGTTGCAAACTTAAAAACAAAAAAGGAAAAGAACCTTGCCACAACTCGAACACATTGAAGTCATTGAAAAACGCCTCTGGGGAGCAGCCGATAACCTGCGCGCCAACTCCACTTATGCCAGCAACGAATACTTTCTCCCGGTCATGGGCCTGGTATTCCTGCGCTATGCGTACAGCCGCTACCTATCTGTAAAAGACGCCATTGAAGCCAATCTGCCCACCCGCGGCGGTAAGAAACGAGCACTCACCAAAGAAGACTTCTCGCAGAAAAACGCCATCTACCTCCGGCCCAACGCGCAATTTGACCACCTCGTCGCCTTGCCCGACAGCGAGGATCGCGCCAAAGCCGTCATCACAGCAATGGAATCCATTGAAGCCGACTACGAAAGCCTCCGGGGGGCACTGCCCAAAAGCGAATACCAGGAACTGGACAACGACGTTCTCGGCCAACTCCTCCGCACGCTCAACCCCGACGAACTAAAACAGGTCTCTGGCGATGTCTTCGGGCGCATCTACGAATACTTTCTCACCCAGTTCGCCGACGAAAAGGCTCACGACGACGGCGAATTCTTCACCCCCGTCTCACTCGTCTCCCTAATCGCCCATGTACTCGAACCCGACTGCGGCACAGTACTCGACCCGGCCTGCGGGTCTGGCGGCATGTTCGTGCAAAGTGCGCGTACCGTCGAGGAACAAGGGCAACATCCCACCGAACAACTCACCTTCCGCGGCATAGAAAAAAACGCCACCACCATCCGCCTTGCCAGAATGAACCTCGCAGTGCATGGCCTTGAAGGCGACATCCGCCAGGCCATCACCTACTATGAGGACCCACACGAATTACTCGACAAAGCCGACTACGTAATGGCCAATCCGCCCTTCAATGTCGATGAGATCGACGCCGACAAAGTCAAAACCGACCCACGCCTACCCTTCGGCCTGCCCGGCGTCAATCAAAACAACAAAGTCAGCAACGGCAACTACGTCTGGATCAGCTACTTCTATGGCTACCTGAACGAAACGGGCCGCGCAGGCTTTGTCATGTCCTCCCAAGCATCCAGTGCTGGCGGCAGCGAAGCCGAAGTGCGCCGAAAACTGGTAGAAACCGACGATGTAGAAGCCATGATCGCCATTCGCTCCAACTTTTTCTACACCCGCACCGTCCCCTGCGAATTGTGGTTTCTCAACCGCGCCAGACCCGAAGCCCACCGCGACAAAGTACTGATGATCGACGCCCGCAACATCTATCGCCAGGTCACGCGCAAAATATACGACTTCAGCCCCGAACACGAAAAAAACATCCTCGCCATTGTCCATCTCTATCGCGGCGAAACCGAGCGATTCCGAGACCTGGTATTCAACTACCTGCAGAGCATTCTGGAAGAGAGCCATGCGTGCTTCAAGATCAACGATGGTGAAACCATCCACCCCCTACCCGACTTCGTCAACGCACTCATCCAATTGCACGACCTGATCGCGCTATCCCTGAAAACCCTGCCGAAAAACGGACAGCATACCGAAATCCTCACCGAGTACGACAAAGCGCGAACAGCGTTCCCCGAGGCCATTGAACAATTCCGCACCGCCATCACAGAAACCGCACCCAATACCAGCACCGACCTGAACAACCAGGTGGCAGAATTCGCCCCCCTGGTCGAAATTAGTCGCAACCTATCCGAACGCACTGACAGCCTCTACAAACTCGCCATCCGCGTAACCGATATCTGCGAAAAGGCAGGCACAACCAATAACAGAAGCGAAATCACCCGCGCCCGCAGAACAGCAGACGAGACGCGGCAGACCACAGTCGAACAACTCAAACAGGTAAACTACTTCTACCAGCAAGCGCAATGGCTCATTAGACGTTTCCCCGAAGCGAAACTATGCGACGTAGAAGGCCTGGTCAAACTGGTAGATCGCGCCGAAATCGAAGCCAACGACTGGAGCCTCACCCCTGGCCGCTACGTCGGCGTTGCACCCGAAGAAGAAGACGAAAATTTCGACTTTGCAGAGACCCTGCGCGAAATCCACGACGAAATAGAAGAACTCAACATCGAGGCCGTATCATTGGCAGCCACGATCAAGCGGAACTTTGAAACACTACTTTGAAGTGGGAAGTGGGAAGTAGGAAGTGTGAAATGTGCTGCCGCCTGGGATGACCGCCAAATTGTGCAAGAGATACTTGCACAAATCCCCTGAAATCATTGCTTGATGCGCCATCCCGACGATGCTTTGATGGGTGAAGCGATGTATGAAGGCGAGTAATTCGAGCATGACTGGTTGCCTGCCAAGCCAACTGTGCAGCAACTCGCTGCACAATTTCCATTGGTCGAATCGCTGTTGACCGTTGAAAAGACAGAGCAGGAGCTAAAGGGCACTGGGGAGATGCATGAACGCCAAGAAAATCATTATTATCGCGGGGCCAAACGGAGCTGGCAAAACGACTTTTGCACAGGAGTATTTGCCCAACGAAGCGGATTGCCCTATTTTCGTTAATGCCGACCTGATAGCAGCGGGACTATCTCCCTTTCGTCCTGCTGACGCGGCCATCCGCGCCGGGCGGCTGATGCTGGAGGAAATTGACAACCACGCCCGCGCAGGCAGAACTTTCGCCATTGAAACGACGCTATCTGGACGGGGTTATGTGAGAAGGATCCGTCAATGGCGCGCTGATGGTTACACCGTAAAGCTCATATTTCTGTCTCTTGCAACGCCCGAAGAAGCAATCACGCGCGTAAAATCGCGCGTAAACCAGGGCGGGCATGATGTCCCAGAAGCCGTTATACGTCGTCGTTTTCACGCGGGCTTGCGGAACTTTCAGGACATTTACCGACATTGCGTTGACGATTGGTTTTTGTATAATAACAGTGGCACAATACCCATCCTTCTGGAGAAGAAAAACGATGATGAAACAACCGTCTGAAAAAGAGCTAACAAAGCCCGACAATGATGAAGAAGGCATGACTGCCGCGCTTATACGAGCCGCCAAACGCGCGCACCAAATCGCGCATCAGACCGGCACCAAAGTTGTGGTCATGCGTGATGGCAAAGTCGTGGAAATTGATCCAGATCCAAAGATGTACAACGACATTTGAGATTGAAGGGCGAGTATGTAAAAGACAATGCCCACTTCAATTCTATCGAATCGTTGTGGGCACTGGTCAAGCGCGTATATGTCGGGATACACCACCACTGGAGGCGGTCCCTTGTTTTTTTACGTGCCGTTCAAAGTGCCTAAATAGGTCACTATACTGACTATTACACCAATACCGATAAGAATTATCGTTACAAGTTTAGTCACGAAGTCTCGCCTGTCTCTGGTGTCATCTTTTATTTCATTTTTATACTCTCTAATGGCTTCTTCTTTTGTTTGAATATCTCTGACTGTTTTTTCTACCTCATCAATTTTATCGCGTATTTTGTCAACTTTATCTTCAAGTCGGCGCAGCCCCTCCATAATCCAATTCAAAGGCCCCAATTTGTCGCCATCATCTTTGGGCAAGGCATTTGATTCGTTGGGTATTGTGGAATCATTTTCATGATCAGGCATCATAAACCTCTAACCATTCCCAAAGGCTTTTCTTGGCATAACCAAAATGGCTACTAACGCGCATAACCACACCAGAGCCTATCTTGGAGTCCTCTTTGCCATATCCGAGTTTATTGCTTAATTCTCGCGCTGTCCCCTCATAGGTTAAAAAATAGATGTCCGGGGCATGTTCGTCATACACATGAACAGGGGGAAGCAGAGCCGCACTGTCTCGGTTTAATAATTTTTGCACCTCTTCCTTTAATGCCAAAGATTCATCTTCGGTAAGGTGCACGGGCACAATAGCATAAAGCATTTTAATATTCCTTTGATTACTTGACTTTATGGCAGTAACTTTTTTGAAAATATACGTACGTGAACAGACAAGGACAACCCAAAAGGACCATGTCCACGTACCTTTTTTGTGCTATTTTCTCCTCGTACAGAGCCAGACGTACCCGTTCATCTGTACTACTTTCCTCAGATTCATCGTACATCGGTAAATGAATACCAGAGCATATTATACCCTAAGCAAAACCAAAGCAAATATCAGGCCAATATCACAGCATCGCGTGACAAATTGCATGGATAGCGATCAAATACCTTTATTATGCCTTCAATATGCTGTATTGCCCCCTTTTTTTCAACTCGAATTTACGGATCGCCTGTTTGGCGCAGAACAATCTCTGTATATTTTGAGCGATACAGGGGCGATAATGTGAAAGATATGTACCACTTGCCTATATGTCCGCTACGGTGTAAAACGCTCAAATGAGATAGAGTATTTCTGCCCATATATGCAAAGGTGGCACGATTTCGCATGATTCGCTACATTTATTGCATAGGGAGATCGAAAATGAATGAAAGAAATAGAAATATCGGTCAAGAGATTCTATCTGGCCTACAGGAAATCAAGCGCGGCGAACACGGTCGTATCATTACAGTACCTGATATTGCCCAAACGAGAGCGAAAGTGGGTCTTTCTCAAACTCAGTTTGCCCAATTGATGGGTGTATCTGTTCGAACGCTGCAAGATTGGGAGCAGGGTCGCCGTCGTCCATCGGGTGCTGCCCGGACACTATTGATAATCGCAGACAAAAACCCGCAAGCGATATTAGATGTGATGTGAGAACCTGTAATCCCTTTGCTGAGTATCTCCGGGAATATTGGGGGACTGTTGAAATTGAGCACCTATGGTAGAAGTGTGAAGCGGTGTATATTGTTGCCTCGTGGAAAAAAGGAGGATATATGAAAACTCAACAATTGAAAGTCTGGAGGTGGACATCAACGGGATTTCGAAGAACAGATGGTGCTTCGGTTATCGCAGAAGGGCAGACCACGACTTATGCGACATCGGCGGGGTGGCGTTTTCAAAACCGATCTGAAATGATTGCAGCAATAAAAGAAGGATTGCCAGTAGCGACATTTGACGCATTAAAAAATGCTATGGGCATTTCTGAACAAGCTCTGGCCTCTGTGACTAAAATTGCGATACATACACTGACACGTCGAAAAAAAGAAGGACGGTTGCATATTGATGAATCGGAACGACTGCTGCGTATTGGTCTGCTGTATGATCGGGCTGTAGAGGTCCTGGGAGGACAGGAAGTTGCTCGTCAATGGTTTGCAACGCCATTAACTGCCCTTGGGCGCGTTTCTCCACTGGATTATGCAGATACCGAACCAGGTGCTCGAGAAGTTGAAGACCTTCTGGGACGCATTGAGTACGGGGTATTTTCATGATGCTGACAGCGTGGTTCAACAGTGGTGATTCAGCGATCCTTGCTGTCCCCAGCGTTATTGTACCTGTAGAGACAAATTATTTGATCAATCCTCTTCATCCCGATTTTGAAAAAATAAAGATAGGAGGACCTGAGCAATTTGAATACGATCTGCGTTTAGTGAAATGAGTGTTTCGAGACATTGATGATCCGGTGGCATTTCAACGAAATCTTCGGACCAATAAGGTCGGAAACTGCGATGACAGAAACGATAAACAAAACGCGAATATTCACTGTAGGACACTCGACACATGCATTTGAGGATTTCGTCTCCATCCTGAAACAACATGGCGTGGATGCCATTGCAGACGTGAGGTCGGTTCCATATAGCCGTTGGCAACCGCAATTCAATCGCGAACACCTAACGGAAGCCCTGAAGACCCGGGGTATTGCCTATGTTTTCCTCGGCGAGGAACTCGGCGCACGCAGTGACGATCCAAAGTGTTACGAGAACGGCCGGGTGCAGTATCGCGCGCTCGCCGAAACCCCGCTGTTTCAATCCGGAATAAAGCGCGTCCGAGACGGGAGCAAGAGCAGGCGCATTGCCTTGATGTGTGCAGAGAAGGATCCCCTGGATTGCCACCGCACAATTCTCGTCGCTCGCGAATTGGTGGCAAGTGGCGTAGATGTCGCACACATTCTTGAAGATGGATCACAGGAACCACACGATGAGACCCTGAAACGCCTGTCTGAGCAGTTGCGATTGCCAGCACAGGATCTGTTTCTTACCCCTAATGAATTGGAAGACCGGGCATACGCGGCACAGGAACAGCGCATTGCGTATGTTGAGGAGGAGACTACACAATGAAAATTTTCACCATTGGCTTCACCAAAAAAAGCGCAGAGCAATTCTTCAATAGCTTGCAAACAGCGGGCGTCAAGCGAGTCGTTGATGTGCGGCGTAGCGCGATTTCGTGTAATTCCGTACATTTATCACATAAGGGATGACAACCATGAAATTGATTGAGAAAGAAATCATCATTGCCAAAGACGGCAAACTTCCTACAGACTTTCGCGAGGCATTTGGTCGAAAGGCTCGTGTTGCTATTTATCTTCAGGAAGACCAAAAAGAAAAAACAGAAGGTGCAGATATCCTATCGGATCTCGATGGCAAAATTCAAGCGTTTCGAGACATTGATGACCCAGTGACGTTTCAACGAAATCTCCGGGCTGAATGGGATCGGGGTTGGGAGAAATGAACTCTGAAAACTCGCGCCGCTGGTGCGAGAAATAGGTTGGTCGTATAAGAGAACCAACGTAATAAACTTGTAGAAGAAATTTGAGATGAGAAGGAGTTGTGATCTATGAGCTGGACGGAACTTCAATTCAAAGATTTCGTGACACTACAAAGAGGTTTTGATTTACCAAAGGCCCGTATGGTGGATGGTGTTGTCCCTGTCCTCGGATCGAAATCCATCATTGGCTTTCACAATGAAGCGAAAGTGGAAGCACCCGGAGTAGTCACAGGCAGATCAGGATCATTAGGTTTGGTTCAGTATTCGGAGCAACCGTTTTGGCCTCATAACACTGCCCTTTGGGTAAAGGATTTCAAAGGAAACAGTCCTCGGTTTGTTTACTATAAGCTTCAGACCCTCAATCTGGAGAGATTTAATGGCGGTGTATCCGTCCCGACACTAAATCGAAATGTGTTGGACACACTCCCCGTCAAAATTCCTAAACGTACCTTACAAGACCGCATCGCTTCCATCCTCTCCACCTACGACAACCTGATCGAAAACAACCGGCGGCGGATTCAATTGCTGGAACAATCAGCGCAGCTACTCTATAAGGAATGGTTCGTCCACCTCCGCTTCCCCGGACATGAACACGTCACCATAACCGATGGCGTGCCGGAGGGATGGATGAAAAAGCCATTGGGCGAAATTGCTCCCCTAAATTATGGAAAGGCACTCAAAAAAGATGATCGAATACCTGGACCGGTTCCCGTCTTTGGTTCAAGTGGGATAATCGGAACACATGAAAAATCACTTGTTCCCGGCCCCGCGATCATAGTGGGCAGAAAAGGCAATGTCGGAACCACTTACTGGAGCCAGGACGACTTCTATCCAATCGACACTGTATATTTTATCGAAGCCAGGTATTGTTCTATTCACCTGTATCATGCTTTGCTTAACACGCAGTTCATCAATACAGATGTCGCGGTTCCGGGCCTGAACCGGGACTTTGCACACAGCCGACTGCTACTCGTGCCAGACAACAAAATCCTCATACTATTTGAACAACACGCCACAGAAATTTATGAGCAGATCAATCGCCTGACAAAATACAACCAAACACTCACCCAGGCCCGCGACCTGCTCCTACCGCGGTTGATGAATGGGGAGATTTCAGTATGAATCAATCTGAACTTCGTCAGGAACTCGACCGTCTATGTGAACTTCCGCACGAGACAGAATGGCTCGAGTTCAAAGAAGCTCAAAATCAGTATGACTTCGATAAGTTGGGCAAGTATTTCTCTGCCCTATCCAACGAGGCCAACTTAAAAAAGCAAGCGTGTGGCTGGTTGATATTGGGCGTAAAAGATGATCGTTCGGTTTGCGGCAGTCAGTGGTTCCACGAAAATCCAGCCAAACTTGACAAGTTGAAAGAGGGAGTTTCCAATCATACAACCGGCAACCTCACATTTGATGAGATTTATGTGCTCAATCACCCAGGTGGCCGCGTTGTCATGTTCAAGATTCCGCCCGCCTTACAAGGCATTCCAACCGCCTGGAAAGGACACTGGTATGGACGCAATAGCGAGTCCCTTGGTGCGCTCAGTTTGCGAGAAATAGAGACAATTCGATTGCAGTCTTCTGACGAGCATCAAACTAATTCAGACTGGAATCAGCACGAATACGCTTCTGAACTGGCGATTGCCAACCTTCTTGGCGCATGGAATGAGCTAAACGAAGCCGATTTAGAAATTGTGTGTCAACTTGTCAATGATGAGGATTACGCAAAGTGGATCCCCAAACTGAGGGAAATGTTACAACAAGCGATAAGCCCTGTGACGTTCATGAATGGAAGATGGCAGGTCATTGATCGAAAAGGAATGTGGCAGGCATTAGGTGGACGTGTTTTTGATGATACATTGGATGCCCTGAAACAGTGCGCGGTCACGGTATTGTCCGAGCGCGATCCTCAGTTTGACTTACCCTCCGATGAACGTTATGCCGCCAATATCTATAAAAAGGTATTGAAGTACTCAACCGGGCTTCGGAAAGGATTAGCTGAAACGCTGGTACTGCTCGGCACTAATCCCGATGCTCTGACACATTTCTCACCACGACATCAGGGTTGGAAACCAAAAAATACGGCAGGTCGTGCAGTTCGCGAAATTCTCGAGAATGCGGATTGGGTATTGTGGGGTAGCCTCAATGATTTTCTCCCTGTACTGGCAGAAACAGACCCTCGTGAATTTTTGGATGCTGTAGAAAATGCATTGGACAAATCCCCTTGCCCGTTTGAAGAACTGTTTTCACAGGAGGGCAATCCTCCATTGGGGAGCAATTACCTCACTGGCCTACTGTGGGCATTGGAAACCCTCGCTTGGGATACTGAACATCTCGTCCGCGTGTGCGTAATTCTCGGTGAGCTTGCGGCGCGTGATCCCGGCGGTAACTCGTCGAACCGCCCTGCCAATTCACTGGCAGAAATTATACTCCCCTGGCATCCGCAGACTACCGCACCCATAAAAAAGCGGGAAGTTGCCGTAAAAACGCTGATAAATGAGGTCCCGGATGTGGCCTGGAATCTATTGATCAGTCTTTTGCCAAATCAGCATCAGATGTCCTTTGGAACTCGCAAACCTAAGTGGCGAAATACCATTCCCGATAATTGGAAAGAGCGCGTGACTAAAGTGGATTACTGGAAGCAAGTTGACTCTTATGCTGAAATGGCGATTGCTATGGCAAGTAATGACATTGATAAATTAACCGAGTTGGTAGGCGACCTCAATCGCCTGCCAAAACCTTCTCTGGACAAACTTATCGAGCATCTGGCATCAGAAGAGATATGCGGAAAACCTGAAGATCAGCGTCTAAAACTCTGGACTCAACTAACTCAGCTTGCCTCAAAACACAGACGTTTTTCTGACGCAGAATGGGCTTTAAGCGATAAGACCGTTTCCAAAATCGAAGATGTTGCTGCAAAACTCGCTCCTGAAAATCCATTCCATCTTCATCGCAGATTATTTAGCCACAACGATTTGGATCTCTATGAAGGAACTTGGGGAGAGCCTCAACAAGCGCAAAAACTTGATCAACACCGTCAAAAACTCGATCAACGCCGTCAGCAAGCGATAAAAGAGATTTTAGCTGGTGGTGGAATGGATATAGTATTTCAATTCGCCGAAAGTGTTGAGTCACCCTGGGATGTTGGCCGTTCTCTAGGTACTATTGCACAGGCGGAAACTGACAAACACATCCTTCCTGCATTGCTGGAAACAGAGAATACCAAACTCGCGCTACTCACAAGTGCTTATGTCAGTTGTCGCCAAAATGTCAATGGATGGGAATGGGTTGATGGCTTTGACACCTCGAACTGGTCAGCCGCACAAATAGGTCAATTCCTATCCTATCTACCCTTTACCAAAGAGACCTGGCGTCGCGCAACAGATTGGCTCGGCAAATCCGAAAAGGAGTACTGGCGCAAAACCAGTGCAAATCCCTACGAGACAGAGAGCGACCTCGGCTTTGCCATTGACAAATTGATTGAGTATGATAGACCCCATGCTGCTATCGCATGTCTGAGTAAAATGATACATAGTAACCAGCCATTGGACAAAACCCGAAGTGTAAAAGCTCTTATGGATGCCATTTCTTCTTCAGAATCTCCCCAAGAAATGGATGCACATAACATCATTGAAATCATAGAGGCTTTACAGGACGATCCAAACACCGACCCAAATGATCTCTTTCAAATTGAATGGGCCTACCTGCGCTTATTAAATCACCACACATCACCGAAGACATTGGAAAACCGCCTATCTTCTAATCCAGAATTTTTCTGTGAAGTCATACGCATTATCTATCGGTCAAAAAAGGAAACGGAACCCGCAAAAGAATTTAGCGAACAGGATAAAGCCATTGCTGAAAATGCATACAAACTTCTTAATCAATGGAAGACACCTCCAGGAATGCAATCGGATGATCAATTTCTAGCGGAAAAATTTACGGAATGGCTTAACAAAACAAAAGAAGCGTGTGATGAATCCGGGCATCTTGAAGTCGCCCTTCTGAATATAGGAAAAGTTCTCATTCATGCGCCACTTGATCCAGACGGGCTGTGGATAAATCAAACAGTCGCATCTGCGCTCAATGCAAAAGACGCGGCGAAAATGCGGGATGGTTTCTGGACAGGAATTTTCAACTCTCGCGGAGTTCAAACAGTTGACCCAACGGGAAAATCCGAGCGAGAGCTTGCCGAAAAATACAAACAAATGGCCGGAGAAGTTGAAAATGAAGGCTATCACCGCTTTGCTGTTACACTTAGGGAATTAGCAAAAGAATATGAGCGTGAAGCGGAAATATATATTGCTGAGCATGACGCAGAAATGAGAATGCTTCAGAACCAAAAACTAATTGAACGGGAGAGTGCCCGAAGATTGGCACAACTCGGCGGAAGCGAGCCACAACTACAAGCTGTCCCGCGCCGTCGGAGTGATCCCGAATGATTTTGGTTGATACCTCAGTCTGGATTAATCATCTCAATCCTAAAGACCCAAGATTTAGTATTCAACATAGTGAACGACTTAAAACCCTGTTAAATGATAACCAGGTATTGGGTCATTCTATGGTAATTGGAGAACTGGCCTGCGGCAATTTGAAGGACCGCCAAACAGTGTTGACAGACCTCGAGAACTTGCCCAAGGCATCGGTTGCCACCGATGACCATGTGCTCTCCTATATTGAGCAAAAACAACTGATGGGTCGTGGTATCGGCTACGTTGATTTTCATTTATTGGCCGCCACAGAACTGACTCGGTCAACCGAACTTTGGGCACTCGATGGACGGCTTATGGATGTGGCTACTGAACTAAATCTCGCTTACCAAATTTAAGGACGAACCTCGGGCTGCACAGTCTCTTGCTTACGCTTGATAAACATGATAAGAAGGTTTGAAACAATATGTTCGGAGTTGGCGCATGTCTGACGAGTACCCAATTGTTACAGTAGAACCAGAATGGAGGAGGAGGAGTGACCCCGAGGAAATGGGTACGAGAAAGAAATTCTGGTATAGCAAGCCCAAGCCCAATGACGAAACAAATTGGCTCTTCAAACATCCTCGACCAAACACAGGAGAACACTGGGCTGAGAAGATTGCCGCCGAGGTTGCCTCTGTGATCGGAATTAGACACGCGAATGTAGAACTGGCGAAGTTTCAAGATGAGCGCGGATCGGTGACAGAATCGTTTGCCCTCGGGGACGGGACGCTATACCATGGCAACCAAATGTTGGAAGTGACCATTGAAGGTTACAAGCTCCAGAGAAAGTTCCACCAGTCGAGTCATACTTTGGCTAATATCTGGAAGGTAATGGACTCTGTTTTTGTCAAGTCTGAAGATGCACAAGAAGAGAAACTCATCATCGCTGAGTACCTGGTTTTGGATGCATTAATTGGCAACATAGATCGCCACCACGAGAATTGGGGCGTACTTCGATGGTGGGTAGATGACAGTTGGAGGGGTTTCGTAGCACCGTCTTATGACCACGCATCCTCGCTGGGACGAGAACTTTTGGATGCAAGACGTAATATGCTACTAACAGAGAATCGCGTAGGAGACTATGTGGAAAAAGGACGCGGTGCCATTTACTGGTCAGAGGACGAGCGATACGGCCCCAGTCCACTGGAATTGGTTCGAAGTGCAGCGGACATCTATCCAGAACTTTTTCATCCAGCGAGCCTGAAACTCGCAAAGATAGATGAAGAAGTTTTTAGTCAAATAGTCAATCGGATTCCTTCCGATTGGATGACTTCTTCAGCACGAATGTTCGCGATTGAGTTCATGCGCTATACTTATGAAAAATTACGGGAGATTTTTCGATGAATACAAAGACTTTATTCCTGGCGTGGCAGGATAAAAGAGGAGAAGTGAGCCGTCCTTGGTTTCCAGTGGGCAGGCTGGATGTCGAGCCGTCGTTTTATCGCTTTCGTTATATCCGCGGTGCGAAACGAGCCGAAAAGGAGCAAGGATTTCTTCCATTGCTCGATTTCCCCATTTTAACCTCAGAGTACCAATCCTCAGAACTCTTTCCGCTATTCAGAAATCGGATTATTGCGCCGGGGAGGCCGGATCGTTCGGACTATCTGAACAACCTCGGCCTTCCTGAGAATGCAGATCCGGTGGAGATCCTATCGGTAAGCGGTGGCTATCGGGTAACTGATGCTTATGAGGTGTTTCCGAAGCTCGAGATGGATACTGACGGAAGTTTTATTTGTCGCTTCTTTCTCCATGGCTACCGTCATGTTAGTGAAACCGCTCTAAATAGAATTGAAGACTTAAAACCGGAAGAACAACTTTATTTAACACTGGAACTTACCAATCCAGCGACCGGCTTGGCGGTGCAAATCCAGACAACAGACTACCATATGATTGGTTGGACGCCGCGTTATCTCGTATCCGACCTCGCGAGGGCAATGGCCGATTGGCCAGACAAATACACGGCACAGGTGGTACAGGTCAATCCCCAATCAGCACCGATGAAACAGCGCGTTTTGATTGAGATGCGTGGCTACTGGGACCCACAGCATGAACCGATGAAAGGCAAGGATTTTCAACCTCTGGTTGGTGATTGATCGTTTATTTATTACAAGTATTGATTTTACTGGATCGCGGCTAAAACCCTACCGCGATGACAGACCATAGTCAAGGCCAGAGTGAGAGCCAGAGTCACAGCCAGAGTCGCAAAATGAACCCAACCCCCTACACCGAAGACACCCTCGTTCAACAGACCACAGCCGAGTACCTCGAACAGCAACTCGGCTGGGAATCCGTCTATGCCTACAACAGCGAGGACTTTGGGCCGGACAGTCTGCTCGGTCGCGCCTCTGACCGCGAAGTCGTACTCACGCGCTATCTACTCACCGCGCTGCGAACGCTGAACCCCGGCCTGCCCGAAGACGCCTACAACGACGCAATCCGACAAATCACATCCACCACTGCTTCACAGAGCATCGTCGCAACCAACCGCGAAAAGTACGATTTCATCCGCAACGGCGTACCCATCAAATTTCGCAACGCCAATGGCGAATGGGTGCAGGAACGCCTCCGAATCTTCGATTTTGAAACCCCGGGAAACAACCACTTCCTCTGCGTACGCGAACTATGGATAAAAGGCGACCTCTACCGCAGACGAGCAGACATCATCGGCTTTGTCAACGGCCTGCCCCTCCTCTTCATCGAATGCAAAAACATCCACCGGGACCTGAAAGCCGCGTACAACGGCAACTACTCGGACTACCGCGACACCATCCCCCACATCTTCCACCACAACGCCATCGTCCTGTTTGGCAACGGCGAAAAAGCAAAACTCGGCTCCATCACCAGCGAATGGGACCACTTCCACGAATGGAAACGCCTATCCGAAGAAGAACCCGGCGTCGTCGATATGGAAACCCTCCTCAAAGGCGTCTGCAACAAACGCGACTTCATGGACATCATAGAAAACTTCATCCTCTTCGACGACACATCGGGTGAAACAAAGAAAATCCTCGCCCGCAACCACCAGTTCCTCGGCGTAAACCGCGCAATTGAAGCCGTGCGCGACCGCAAAGTACGCCAGGGCAAACTCGGCGTCTTCTGGCACACACAGGGCGCTGGCAAAAGCTACTCCATGGTACTCTTCACCCGCAAAGTACACCGCAAACTCGGCGGCAACTTCACCTTCCTCGTCCTCACAGACCGCACAGACCTCGACACGCAAATCTACAAAACCTTCGCTGGCTGCGGCGTCGTAGATCACGACCGAGACCCCTGCCGCGCAGCAGACGGGCCACACCTGAACCAGCTATTGACCGAACACAAATCGCACATCTTCTCCCTCATCCAGAAATTCAACCAGGAAGACATAGATCCCAAAAAAGGCTACACCCAGCGCGACGACATCATCGTCATCACCGACGAAGCGCACCGCACCCAATACGGCAAGTTAGCAGATAATCTGCGCGTCGCCCTGCCCAACGCAGCCTACATCGGCTTCACCGGCACACCCCTGTTCAAAGACGACCAGATCACGCGCCGCGTCTTCGGCGAATACGTCTCCACCTACGACTTCCAGCGGGCAGTAGAAGACAAAGCCACACTACCCCTCTACTACGACGCGCGCGGCGACAAACTGGGCGTAGCCATTGATAATTTAAACGAACGCATCGCCGAAAAATTGGAAGAAGCCGAAATCAGCGACATCGACGAGGAACAGCACCTCGAACGAGAACTCAAACGCGCCTACCACATCATCACCGCAGGCAAACGCCTCGACCAACTGGCGCGGGACTTCACGCGACACTACTCAGCCGCCTGGGAAACCGGCAAAGCCATGCTGGTATGCATCGACAAAATAACCTGTGTGCGAATGCACAGATTGATTGAATTCTACTGGCAAGAACACATCGGAAAACTGGAAACAAGGCTATCGCGAATAACGGACGAAGAGGAGAAAACAGACCTTCAGCGGAAGATCGAATGGATGCGCGAGACCCGCGCAGCAGTCGTAATCAGCGAAGAACAGGGCGAAATCGAAAAATTCAACAAATGGGAACTGGACATCCTCCCGCACCGCAAACTCATCAAAGAAGGCATAGACTTGCCCGAAACCATGAGAAACAAACCGCAGTATCGCAACAAGCAACGCATGGAACTGGACGAAGCCTTCAAAGACGAAGAACACCCATTCCGCATCGCCATAGTCTGCGCCATGTGGCTAACGGGTTTCGATGTCCCGTGCCTATCAACACTCTACCTCGACAAACCACTCAAAGCACACACCCTCATGCAAGCCATTGCCCGCGCCAACCGCGTGAACGAAAACAAAAACAACGGCCTGATCGTAGATTACTGCGGCGTCCTCGTACACCTGCGCCAGGCACTCGCAACCTTCGCTGGCACGCAACCGGATGGAGATAACGCACCGACCGACCCCGCAAAACCCGAAGAAGAACTCCTATCAGACCTCGCCGAAGCCATCGCCCTATTGCGAGACTTCCTCGACAAACGCAACGCACCACTGGATGACATCATTGAAAAAACGGGCTTCCTCCGCAATGCGGCTATCGTAGCCTGCAAAGAAGCCGTCAACGAAAACGACGAAACCCGCAAACGCTTCGAAGTCATGTGCCGCGAAGTATTCAAAAAGTACAAAGCCTGCGTCAACGTGCCAAACGTCAACATCCATCGCGAAGATCGCGACGCCATTGACATCGTGTACAAAAGCCTCCAGCAAGACCGTGTTCAGGCTGACATCTCAGAAATCATAATGGAATTACAGCGGGTAGTAGATGCGGCCATTGAACCGAGGCTCAGTAATGTGGCTGAAAATCCGCATCCTGATGAAGATCGACGTCCTTACGACATCAGCCAGATAGACTTCGAGCGTCTGAAGCGAGAATTCGCGCGTATCCAGGAAAAAAACACCACCGTTCAGAACCTCAGACAAGCAGTAGAACAAAAATTGCAACGACTATTGAAGCAAAACCCATTACGCACGGACTTTCAGCACCACTACGAAGAAATCGTCGCAGCGTACAACCGCGAAAAGGACCAGATAACAATAGAGCGCACCTTCGAAGCATTGCTCAAACTGGTGCAGGAATTGGATGAAGAAGAAAACCGGGCTGTTCGTGAGGGACTCGACGAAGAATCTCTCGCAATCTTCGACCTCTTAAAAAAACCCAACCTGAACGCGGGCGAAATCGCACAAATCAAAAAAGTGGCCGTCAGCCTGCTCAAAAAACTAAAAGTTAGCAAACTGCGCGTTCACCAATGGTGCGAAAAAGAAGCGACCCGGGACGCCGTGCGGACATCCATCTATGACTTTCTCTTCAGCGACGAAACCGGCCTCCCTCACAAATACACAGAAAAGGACATAAAAACAAAAACCGAAGACGTCTTCCGCCACATCTACCGAGCCTACCCCAAATTACCATCGCCATATTACGACAATGCTGCCGCTTGAAGTGTGAAGGTAGAAGTTAGAAGTTAGAAAAAGGAAAGAGAAAGGAAGAATTTGAAATCGGATCTGCCAGAACGATCATTTGAGTTTGCAAAACGCATCGTAAAACTATGCCAATACCTGGATAAAAAACCAGGCGTTTCTCGAACGCTGGGGAACCAGCTATTGCGTTCGGGCACCTCAATTGGCGCAAATGTCGAAGAAGGGCAGGCCGCACAAAGCCAAGCAGACTTCATCAACAAATACAGCATCGCCTGTAAAGAAGCACGCGAAACACACTACTGGCTACGCATCCTAACCGCAACCAACCTGCTGCCATCAGACCGAATGGCTAAAATAGAACAAGAATGCAATGAACTCATCGCCATACTGACCAGCATCATAAAAAAAATGAAAAGCAAACAACCCTGACTTTTCACTTCACCCTTTCACACTTCACACTTCCTACTTCACACTTCTCACTTCACACTTCCTACTTCACACTTCTCACTTCACACTTCTCACTTCACCCTTTCACACTTCACACTTCTCACTTCTCACTTCCCACTTCACCATGCCCAAAACCACCAACCGAAAAACCATCATCTCGTGGATGATGTATGACTTTGCGAACTCGTCCTTTGCCAACAACGTCACCACATTTATCTACGCGGCGTTCTTCACCAAAGTCATTGCTGAAAATGAAATCATCGGCACGGCTTTATGGTCTCGCGGCGTCGGCATCATCATGCTCGTCGTCGCACTGCTATCGCCACCCCTCGGCGCGCTATCTGACCAGGGCGGCTATCGCAAACGCTTTTTAATATTCTTCACATTCCTCGCCGTCATCTTCACCGCACTCCTCTATTTCCCGCAAAAAGGGCAGGCCATCTATGCAATGACCCTGTACATCATCGCCTGTATCTGTTTTGAAATGGGCATCGTATTTTACAACGCCTTCTTGCCCGACATTGCCCCGCCCGAACGCATCGGCCGCATATCGGGACAGGCCTGGGGCGTGGGATATTTCGGGGGCCTGCTCTCAATGGCCGTCCTCATGGTCGGCTTTGTATCCGCAGAAACCCCGTGGTTTGGCCTCACCAAAGAAACCCATGAACACATCCGGGCGACAAACATCGGCGTTGCAATCTGGTTTGCCATCTTCAGTCTCCCAGCCCTCTTCTATTTACCCCAAACACCTGCGCGACAAACCGGCGACAAACTCAGTTTGGCTACATCCTACCGACGCATCCTGCAAACCTTCCGCGAACTCCAGCGCTACCGGGAAATCTTCAAACTCCTGCTCGCGCGCTTGGTCTATAACGACGGCCTGATCACCGTCTTTGCTTTCGGCGGCATTTACGCGGCAGGCACATTCGGATTCACATTTGAAGAAGTCCTCTTCTTCGGCATCATCGTCAACATCGCAGCAGGCATCGGCGCATGGTGTTTTGGGTACCTGGACGACCGTCTCGGCGGCAAACTCACCATCCAGATCACCCTCGTCGGATTCGTCATCGCAGCAATCATCGCCGTCCTCCCTCCTGAACTCTTCCGGATCTGGATTGAATTTGCATTATGGGATACAGGCCGTTTGATCGGCCTTTTTGTCGATCCAAACCAATCCGCCAGCCTATCGGCCATCCAATCATTCATTTTCGACAAAAAATTCCAATTCTGGATCGCGGGCATTCTCGTCGGCTTATTCGCCGGTCCCAACCAATCGGCCAGCCGCTCCCTCATGGGACGTTTTGTCCCCCCAAACAAAGAAACCGAATTTTACGGCTTCTACGCCTTCTCGGGAAAAGCCACCGCATTTCTCGGCCCCCTCCTCATGGGCATCATCACACAAGCCTTTGGATCCCAGCGCTTCGGCATGGCAACCGTGGGCCTGTTCTTCATCATAGGCGGTCTCCTCTTGCGCACCGTTGACGAACAAAAAGGCATCCGCATGGCGCGTGAAAAAACGCCAACGGAAACAGACGCCTGACACTGGATCACCCTACCGAAATACTTCAAAATAGAAATTCCCCTTGACAATTATTTGTAATATTGTCATATTTTACTATGACAATAGGACGATATGACAAGCGTATTCTAAAACATAAGGTATAATCCCAAGATGAATTTTGAATTAGATCCCAAAAGCGGTATCCCTTTCTATCGCCAGATCATTGACCAGATTCGTTATGGCATTGCTGCGGGCAGATTGAAAGTAGGAGACCAATTACCCACCGTTCGCGCTCTGGCCGTAGAACTCAAGGTCAATCTCAACACCATCAGCAAAGCCTATAGGGAACTGGAAATTAAAAACATTCTGGAGACCCAGCAGGGTTCAGGAACGTTTATCGCGCCAGTAAAAGTAGAGATCCCCGACAACGAAAGGGAAAAAAAACTGGCGGGTATATGCAATGAATTCCAGAGCATTGCTGCAGCCTACGGATTCAATCTTGAAGACTTAATCAAAGAACTGAAACAACGAAAAGGAGCAGATCATGAACGATAAAATTCCTCTGAACAAGCATGTCAATCTCGTCTCGATCTTCATTTTCGTCATCCTCACGCTGGCAAACGCAATCCTATTCTATTCGGAACTGATCTCTCTAACCATCGCCCTGATCGGACTGGCTGCTACGCTATTCATCGCCGCCACATTGAAAATCTCTGACCAGTGGGAAAAGGCCGTGGTCTTGCGTATGGGAAAATTTATTGGATTAAAAGGTCCGGGTTGGTTTCTCATCATTCCCATCATCGACCGGGTCGATAAATATATCGACCAGCGAGTCCGGGTTACTGACATTAGAGCCGACTCTACCCTGACAAAAGACACTGTCCCGGTCAACGTCGATGCCGTCGTCTATTGGACCGTTTGGGATGCTGAAAAAGCCGCCCTCGAAGTTCAAGAATACGAATACGCCGTTTCACTCGTCTCCCGGACTGGTCTGCGCGACATCATCGGCAAACACGAATTGGCAGATCTCCTGCAAAATCGAGAAAAAATCGCCGAAGCCCTGCAACAGACCCTCGACGAAACGACCAGTTCCTGGGGCATAACCTGTCAGACTGTAGGCATCAAAGACATCGTTATACCACCCGACCTTGCAGACGCCATGAGCAAACAAGCCCAGGCAGAAAGGGAACGCCAGGCCCGGATCATCCTGGGCACAGCCGAAACCGAAATCTCAGAAAAATTCTCCCAGGCCAGCGAAAACTATCACAATAACCCCGTTGCCCTTCAACTGCGCGGTATGAACATGCTCTTTGAAGGACTAAAAGAAAAAGGCTCTCTGGTAATCGTACCGAGTTCCGCCCTGGAATCGATGAACCTGGGGGCTATTGGGGGACTGACCGCCCTTGCTGAGAACAACACAGACCAAACACCCGACCCGACTGAAAAGACGGCTTAAACACCACCGGGAAAGACACAAAAAAAGCCGCTCAAACGAGCGGCTTTTGCGTAAAGAACACAGGATCACTCCACCCGAAAAACCACAGAATCCGCGGCCATAGAAGCGAACAACCCAATCCCCCCCTTCACATGGAACTGCGGCTCATCTAACGCCGCTTCATCTTGCGCGCTCGAAATCAAATAATCGCCGTAATTCTCATCCAGCGCATAGACCAGAAATGAGTATATGCCATAATACGAAAACTGTCTCGAATTTAAGGTCAACGCGCGCCCCTGCAAAAAACGCCATTGATCTGCCCGGGCAATACTATCCCGCAACGCGCCCAGCCCTGTGGTATCCACTGCGCCGCCAAACCCCCCACCAAATCTTCCAAACTGAGTCGCCAGCGGAATTTGCTCCAATAGCTCCACAGACTTGCGCGTCGTAACATATCCACCCTTTGTCTCACCCTCCCATGTGACCCGATACGCATCACCCCCAATCAGCAACGTAGATGTGCCCGAAACATGCGGCGCAACCGGCACCGTCGTCTGCGCCGTCGCTGTACCCAACCCCGTCGTAACAGACAAGTAATAGGTCTTACCCGATTCAACAATCAGATCCGATTGCGCGTAATAACCCGGCCTATCCACCACAGGTGACAACTCGTACGACACCCCATCCACCTCAATCGTCACCAGCGCATCCGACAGCGCACTCGCCTCCCGATCATACACGCTGGAAAGCGGCATCGTTGTACCCACAAACAAATCGGACACAGGACTCCCCGCCCGCAAATAACCCTCGACATAAACCGTCTCTCGAAACTCCCCCAACGACTCAGTCGGCGCCGTGCTACAACCCCCAGCACCAAGACCGAGAACAAAACAAAATATCCATTGTATTTTTTTCATCCCAAATTCCTCTGCATTAATATCGCAATGACGGGTAACCACGGGCGGTGTACAACTGGTCGCAGTCCAGACCAGTTCACGGTTGCCCCTACAATCAGACGAATGATTTTTCACCCTATGTTTCATCTGTGTCCATCTGCGTAAAACGCTCGAATTACTCGCGTTTTTTCTGCGGATCACATATTAAAACGAAAACCAACACTCGGCAAAATCGGCTGAAGAAGCACATCCTGCACCTGAATCTCAGCCTCTGTCGCATCAAACGAGCGATACCACACATTGCGCCGATTATAGACATTGAACACACTGAACACCAGCTGCCCCCCAACGCCACCCCACCTGAAATCGCGCGTAATACCCAGATCCATGCGGTGATACGCCGGCAACCGATAGGCATTCTTCTCCGACACATGGACATAGGGAATAGACTGCCCCGTTGGCTGCTGCACCTCATAACGCGCCTCGGGAAGCGTATATGCCTGCCCCGTACCATAAACCCAATTGGCATTCAGATTCCAGCCCCTGCCCAGATAATAATCCGTCACAACAGAAACATCGTGGCGCCGGTCGTACTTTGGCGGAAACGGATTGCCCTGGTTCAAAGCGGCAAAAGTATGCTCTGTCTTACTCAACGTATATCCAATCCAACCCTTCAAACGCCCCTCAGTCTTCCGAAGCAAAAACTCCCCACCATAAGATCTTCCCGAACCAGTCGCGAACAAATCGGACAGCGGCGTCGAATCGCTCAGACGAACCTGGGACTGAAACGCCACAAGATCATCCATCTCCTTGTGATAAAATTCCAGATCAACCTGCCAGCTTTCACCCGGCGTCAACATAAGGCCAAACGCATTGTGAACAGCTTTCCCCGGCGTCAAAGTCTCATCCACCGGCAGCCACATATCCGTCGTATAAGTATTGGCCTCAATCGAAATCAAATTGACAAACTGGTGATAAATGCCCCAACCGCCCTTAAACGCGATCCTATCATCCAGTTGAAACAAACCCGCCACCCGCGGAGACCAGCGGGTATAATTGCCACTCTGGAAATGACTCACGCGCACCCCAGGCGTCAACTCCAGACGCCCCCAGCGCATCGTATGCTCGAGAAAACCCGTCTGATAAAAAGACGACGTATTAATCTGTGACCGGGTCGAATCGCCCACGCCCTGCTTGTAAAAAGCGTCATACGATGTAAATTGGGCACCCACGCGCGTCGTGTGAAAAGGACCCGAATAAAGATCAAACGTCAACTTTGCCGTCAAATCGTTCAACTCATTATTGCGATTCAATGCAAAGCCACGCCGTCCGCCTCCACCTTGTCCCGCCTGATCACTATTGACAGCCTCGTTTTGATTGGTCGCAACATCAAAATTGGACAGATATCGACTCGCCGAAACCTGCACATTGCCGATCAAATTATCCGTGTAAATATGCAACCACTTAAACCGCGCAATCCGATTGCCCCAATCCATGAGCTGATCGCGCGTCTGCTCTCGAAAAGACGGCAGCGACAGATTCAGCGCATCATTGCCCATATATCCACTCACCGAAACCCGGTCATTGTCAGACACATCTAAATTGAGCTTGAAATTCGTATCGTAGAACCCATAATCCTGTCCAAAATCGCTCGTCTGCTGCTGAAAATTGAACCGCGCCTGCCCAAAGCGTCCCCCACCTTGCCGTCTCCCAAAGCCGCCACCTCCCAATCCCCCCGGCCCACCGCCAGTAACTGGAGCCGTGCCAATGGTGCCAATGCGCGTACTGAACATTTCATCCACGATATGATCAAACAGCGGCGAATTTAAAACCTCTTGATATGTGCGCCGCCCCGAAAACATCCACGAACCGCGATCACCCACTGGCCCACCAACCGTCAACCCCGCACTGATCAAATCCATGGACGCCCGCGCATCAAAAGACTTCCGGTTACCATCCAAATTTGTAATATCCAGCACACTCGACAGGCGGTCGCCATACCGCGCGGGAAACGTCCCCTTAATCAGAGTGACATCCTTCAACGCATCGGGATTAAACGTACTAAAAAACCCAAACAAATGATTCGGATTATAGACCACCACATCATCTAACAGAATCAAATTTTGTCCCGGCGTGCCCCCGCGCACATACAAACCCGCAGAATTTTCACTCGCGGCCTGCACGCCCGGAAGCAATTGAATCCCGCGCATCAAATCGGGCTGCCCCACCGTCGGAATACGCGCCAACTCCGTCACCCGTGTGCCAAACGCACTCACAGGCGTCACCTCAGTCGGTGCCACGCGCTCGCCTATGGCCTCGATCTCCTCACCCATCAACTCCGCAGGCTCCAACTCAATCACAATCCGCGCGGTCTCACCCTGTATAACCACGACCTGAACAGACCGGCTCTCATAGCCGATATAACTCGCCGAAACCCTGTGCAAACCCGGCGACAGATTCCCAATGACAAAATAACCGGCCTTATCTGTCGCCACACCAATGTGCAAACTGTCAATCACAACATTGGCATTCGGCAGAGTCTCGCCATTGGAAGCATCGCGCACCGTACCCCGTACCGCACCCTGACCATACGCCTGTGTACTGATGGCAAGACATACAACGCACAAAAACAACTGCACAATCCTCTTCATGGTCTCTCCTTTTCCCCTCCCAAGGACGGTTTTGAAATAATCCTCCCTTCTGACATTTCTTAGATTCACAGAATGACTTTTCCGTTCCCCATTTTCTGTACAAAAATTGTTAAGATTCTGTTAAAATCCGTAAAAAAAACGCGCCCATTTCTCAATGGACGCGCTTTATACTTCGATTCGACGGGTTAGGTACAGAAAAAGGTGGTCAATTGACAATCACAAACAGACCCTTCTGGGTCTGCCCCAAACTCTCGGGATGGTGTGACTCAATCACCCAGATATACGTACCGGCATTGAGACGACCCCGCGTATTGGCATTCAAGCCCACCGTATGCGTATCCCACTCGACCTCGCCCTGCACCACCGGGCTACCCCGCTGCGGATCGAGTGAATCAAAGGTATCACGCCAGGCCAGATCGCCCGTCAGCGTGTAAATGTACAGCGTACACCTGCTCGGCACATTGATCCACCGGATGCGAGGCGCGCCATAGCTGTGCTCATCCATGCCCTGTACCCAGGGATTGGGCACCACCCTGATCGGCAGTGACATGGACTCATTTTCATGATTGAGCAAGGCAGAGGTCAAGCGCGGCACAAGGCCATTGGGGGGATTCAGATACTGATTGCGCTCATCCGAGTGCCCGGTTTCCAGACCCTGCTCATCAAAAGCGCGTACCGAATAGTGGTAAACAAATCCCTGGCTGGGCTCTGGATCAGTAAACATATAGGTACCCCAGCGGAAAGGACCATCAACCTCGGCTTCGGCAGGCTCCTCCTCGCCTTCTGCCCAGGGCTGATTGATAAAAGAAGCACCCGGGGGCGCATCTGAGGGCAACTGCCGTTCGCCCTCAGGTCCCACAGCCTTGGGAATCGTCGCCAGCAATTTCCACGGACCAGCCCGCATAAAATCAGAGCGATAGATCCGATAACCCAGCACATCGGGACGACCCAGATCCGGATCAATCGCCGTATCGGCAATACCCGACCAGTTCAGTTCGACTTTCCCTTCCAGATTCGTCATCCCATTGACCTTCACATCGGGTGGTTGGTTAAGCCCGTCAAAACCCAGATCATACAGCTTTTGAGCCTCATTGCCGTGGGCATAAATCGCTTCGAGACCCAGTTCCAATTCGTCAACCAGACTCTGCTGCTGCCAGTTCCACTCGTAGGGACGCGCATAATTCCCGCTATCCATGCGATATTTGGCTGAATTGGCCGCCATACCCGCCACATACGCGATCACGACTTTTGCTTTGTCGCCGGGACCCAGGGTATAGGGACCGTAAATCTGTGCATCGATCCACGCACCCAATTCCTCATTGTCGTGGTGCTGCACCATCCGATCGGTCTCATGATCTCCGAGCACGCCAGCAGCATCGCTATAGATGTCAAACAATTGATTCTCGCCGTGCGTACCGCCATGCGGATCATCGCCTAATGCCGAAGAATACATCCGCCATCTGAACACAGTGTGGGGCTGTGGACCTTGCGGCTTCACATAACCGCCTTTTCTATCCAGAGCATTAAAGGGATGCTCAGATGTACCCGTCGCAATCGGCATCATCCCGATGTACTGCGGAGAAAGCAACGTATCATCCTTAAAATTGGACGTTGATACGTATTGATGCTGTGCGCGGGATCGGGTATAAGGCTCACCCAAGTCATTCCACAGGCGGGCAACGGCATCGCCATCATACACATACGTCAGGTGCATCGGCGCACCCTTGTAGTTGTAGGCATATTCCGGATGATCGTAATTATCCGCCTGTGTATAGCGCCAGTGATCGTCTTGCGTGGAAGGCTGCACAAGGTTCCACGCATTCGAGTTCGATCCGCCAGCCGGCACCCACTCAGCACCGGTCTTGCTGGCGATAAACCCGTTCTTGACCACGATATAGACTTCGTCGAGTTGTTTGGGATATCCGGCATCTGCTTTGCCATCGCCATCTGTATCGCCGTTATTCCAGAACTCGATCTCCGTGATCAAAAAGTCGTCGTAATCACCCCGGGTCATGATCGAAGACTGCTTGCCTTTAGGAGTTGGCACGGGGATCATCACGTCGTTATCAGTACCGGGTGTGGAATACGCATGGATCATCCGCTTCACCGTAATACCCGAAGCCTGTGTCCAGCCGGTCACCAGCAGATTCTCACCGAACAACTCGGGCGACAAACGCGGATCATTGGTCTTCACCCCATTCGATCGCATCTGATTCAATCCGGCGCGCACCCTTTTGTAGGATGACTCCAGCATCTGCTTGAACGACTCATTGTTCAGGGGATAAAATCCATAGCCCCAGTTGTAATAATCCATTGGCTCTACTTTTTCCGGTCCCGGCGGAAAAGCGCGTTGTCCCAAACCGCCGTAGGTACTGAAATCATACTGGTATTCCACAGCCTCGCCATTCACAAAATGGTGTGTGATCTTCATATCTCTCATGCGGGGCCAATAAAGCGCAGCATTCTGCCCGTAATTGAACAGATTAAAAGGGCGACCACCAGACCGCCACACAGACCGCCAGATCGATGCAATGCTTTCGACATTATTGCGCGGATTGTGCTGGATAGAAAAAATGTCTGCGGTTGGCTGGCGGGGACCTCCCTGAGATACAAACTTGCGACCATCATTTGTGCGCGCCATCACCCACACGCCATTGCCACGCGAATTGTCCTGCCGGTTCACGCGGTTCACAATACCCGACGAATAGGTCGAAGTCCACCGTCCGGGATAAGACATGCCCACCTCAGCACCAATGATGGTACCGCCATCCAGCGAGTGCCCCAAGGTGCCGTTGTTGCGCATCGACACCCAGAGCTTCGCGCGATTGGTCGTACGGCGGCGCGTGCGCTGCTGCGCCTCGACATCAATCGCCATATACAACTCCGACACACCCAACACACCAATTAGAATTAGACAAAACAATAAAAACTTGCGCATCGTGTGATTCCTCCTATTTTGCCCCGGCGTGCCTCCGCGCACCTACAAGTCCGCGGAATTTTCACTCCTCTTCAGAGTCCTCCTTTCCCCTCCCAAGGACAATATTGAAAGAACCCACTCTTTTAATATTTATTAAACTCACTTATTGATTCTCTTGTTCCCCATTTTTTGTACGAAATTGTAAGACTATGTTAAGCTATGTAAAACAAAACGCGCCCATTTCTCAATGGACGCGTTTTATCGTATCTGAACAGGCGGAAAGCCAACCAATACTATATCAATACGCCGATGTTAGAGTTATTTTTACAACTATCGGATAGAGGAATTAATCGCCCAAAAAAAAGCCGCTCAAACAAGCGGCTTTTGCATTAGGGGCGCTGAATCACTTCATCCCAAAAATCACGGCATCCCATTGGGACCAGCATTTCATCCAATTTAGGGATCTATGGATAATGTCTCAGGAGTGAGAAATGCGAGCCAGTTCTGTACCGTTTCCATGTCCCTTCTTGCCTCGGTAACATTGAGGTTATAGGTCTCAGCGATTGAGCGAGATGCTCTTGGGATTTCGATGTTATGCAACCGTATCACGGTGTTAGTGAAGGGGGCGGCGAGCAAACAAGCCGATGCCCACATTCGAACCTGCTCATCGGTCAACCCTGGAGGGATTCGGAGAGCTTGGATGTCGTGCTGCGCCGCTCGTTGCTCGTCGAATGAAGCTATCTCATCTTCTCTGTCTTGATATGAGAGTTCTAAATTCCTAAAATCACGAGTCGCTGGTCGCCAAGTATCAAGCTGGGGTTGGTCGCCAGTAATTACGCTGTTACTCTGCGTACTGATCTCAGTTATGGCTTCCCAACGTGCGAATTCGTCATCGCCTATTTCTCTCGATCCTTCCAGAAGTCCCTGCTGAAAGGCGTATGCATCAAAGTCGTCTCCCGGACGACAAAGGATCTCCAAGTTAGGTTGGCGCGACCATCCCATCGCGGACGATGTCAGGTTGGCAGATCCGATGAGGACCACACTATCGACTCGGTAGTATTTGGCATGAAGTGAGGGATGGAGCCTGAATGAGCCACCACGCTCAGTGACAATAGTGCGGCATTCAGTGTCGGACGCCCCTACAGCGAGGTCGTGCAAATTCCACCTCGTGATACAAATGAGGGATGCGACTGGACTCACGTCTGCCAGAACTCTGGTAAGAGCATCCGTCTTAATATACGGTGCTGCCAAGATGAGATCCTGAGCACCTGAACAGAGCTGGCTCAACAAATCTCCTGGCCCAATAGACATATTTATTCGTCCCTATCACGCAGTTGATTGATGACCTTATCTACTTGGCGCCCCCAATTCATACTGATGTTTTGGATATGCATTCGTTCTTCCCGTGATTCGGTCTGGTCTTCCATTCGTGCCCATGACGACAGTAATAATCGGATAGCGACACTGGCCTCAAATAAAGGATGGCTCTCGTCAATATTTTCGTCAAGACGACCTTCGATGTGCTTGAGCAGATTGTAGATTGGATGGTCAGTATTAAGATTGATATGCAGGACTCCTTGATTCGAGCGCACATTAAACATCTGATATCCGTCAAGTTGAGCTGGATTGAATTGATATGAGAGACCTTGCTCTACCAGCATCTTTGCGAGTTTTTGGGCTTCCTGACCGTCCTGACCAGATTCAATGAACTGTTCCGTAAGACCGGCTTCTCGCTCTTCGGATGGAATTTGCTCACGGTCTTTATCAGTGTTGGTTGGTGTCTCTATACCGGCCGTTATAGCGTCTCGGTCTGCATCAGTGGCAGTCTCTACAGCCTTAATTTCTGGGCTTCTACTGCCACCCCCATTCTGTGGGTTTCGTTTCTGATTAAACATCTGCCTTATGTCGCGCATCATGGAACGCGTTCGATCCCGGATGTCTCCCACGATATCGTATATGGGATCTTCGTCTATCCCCATCTCGTCAAGTATGACTTGATTAGGACGGTCATCACGAGCGAGGGTCTTAGCGGCCTGTGTAAAGTTTGCAACCATCTGTTTATTGTGGTCCACACCAAACAACTCATCGCAGTTGCGAAAGAAGAGAACTTCACAGCCCCACCAGCGGTTCTGCGGATTCTCATCACTACCACCTTCTCTGAGGAAGGCATCTTCAAGAACGATCTCTCTATCTTCCCGGACGACTGATACACCAATGTTGTGTCTGGCGTGCTTACCATAATCGGTAGTGCCTGGATTCTGTGAGACTCTATCTGTTTTCAGGGCCTCAGGCGTCACAATTGAATATTTTACTTCAATAGTTACCTCCCGACCATCCACAATAGGTGTATAGTATTTCGTATCGCCGTATTGGGTAAACATCGGTTTACTATTCCATGGCTCAGGAGTAGATGTGGGATTCATCAAGTATAGAGGATCATTCGCGACAAATCGCGTCTCATCAAGTTCGGTAGGACGGATATCAAGGAAAGATACCGCTTTTATTCTATGTATTTCAGCATCAATGAAATGCCGATGGATGCGCCCAACTTATCGAGAAGTATTGTCGATTATCGTGCGAGCGGTTTTCCATTGAATCTTGTCCAATTTGCTCCACACTACAAGAGTGCCTGAGCGATTTCGATAGATCTCGTCGCTGCCAGCCGTTCTCCACACCTCAGGTATAGGCGTGTCTTGGTCAGGAATCGGCACAAGGTGGTCACCTTGTGCTATGATATCAGCATCAATGCTGGAGTGCCATACTGAGTCCACACCGTCTTGCCACGTCCACACATCTACTCTCTTGCATTGGGACATTGATGATGTGGGTAGGCCCATGCCATACTTTCCTATTCCCTTTTGAGAATTATGCCTGGTGCCCCCGCCAAACTTCAAGGCATCCAAAAGGGTCTGCCAGTCCATCCCTGTACCATTATCCAAGACAGCCATTTTAGATATTCGCCGCTGTCGCCTCTGCGACTCCGTCCTATGGACTTTCTCCATGCAAAGAAGTTCGATTTGTTCGGCATCGGCCTCTATCGAGTTGTCTATGAGTTCTGCTATGGCATAGGCGGTATTATGATACCGACTGTCCCGAAGAGCTCGTATCGTGAAGCTGCTGGGAAATAGGCTGCGATCTGCGTCTTTTAGGTCGTTGAGTTGTTCGACCATAGTTCCTCCCAATTCGTGAATGCATCTGTCACAGACCCGAAACCCGGAAGGTTCGTATCTGCAACGGTGAATATCTCGGCTTTTGGATTTCCGCCTGACCGGGGCCCGCGCATCGCTCGACCTGCCATTTGTGAGTAGAGTACCAGTGATGTGGTAGGCCGGGCGATAATGACGCAACGAGTCCTGGGCGCGTCAAAACCGGCGGTAAGCACGCCGTAGTTGAACACCACTTTATGCTCCCTGCTGTCGCTCCTAAAGTCATCAACAATAGATCGGCGATCTTCACCTGGTGTATTCGCTGTTACCACTGCACTTGCAACTCCTTTACTGCGGAGAAGTCTGTTGCATTCCACAGCACTTTCAACAGAAGGGCAAAAAACAATTGTACGAAGGTGGCGTCTAACTGCATCCTCTGTGAGTTCGACTATTTTTATTGTCCGCTCGTGGTTGCGACCCAGATCGTCCAACTCATGAGTGCTGTAATCCATACCAGGTTGAGGATCTGTAATTACGATATCGGAGTCGAAGCTGATCGGCACAAAGCGGGGATCGGCGAGGTAGCGATTCTGGATTAGATAGGTAACGGGGCTATCGTAACCTCTTGGATCTATCGAAACCTTGTTGTGATTGAACATGTCGGCAAGTCGATAGTCCTCATCCGTTAGATTCGCTGTGCGTCCTGGCGTAGCCGTAAGACCAAGGAGGGGCGGCCTAACACTGCATAGCTGCTCAGTTATAAAAGAGTAAGTTTCCGCAACTGCCTGATGAGCCTCGTCAAAAATGACGGCAGCAGCACAGTTCGCAAGGTGTGCAAGGAGAGTGTTGTCTTGGAATGCAGCAGAGCGCAGTTTGGCAAGACCTGTCACCAAGAACCCGGATGGAAGACGCCGTAGATCAAGTGACCGGCTTCCCCAGTTTCGATGAATGGAGGCATCCCACCGTCCCAGATATGTCCAGGCGTCTGCGAGTTGGTTTGCCGCTTGTTCGCAAAGTTCCTCAGTAGCAGCCAACCAGATGACCAAGGAATTATCGGTGTCTTTTTCGTTGAGCAAGTGACATGCCGTGTGGGCTGCGATTCTGGTCTTTCCCGCACCGGTAGGAAGATGAGCCACGGCTCGACGTTCAGGAGATGATAGGGCATGAAGGATGTCAGTCAACACCTGCCGCTGGTAGGGATATAGCGGGAACTTCGGCCTGACCGTTTCCACCTCTGTTTCAGACACCGCAAAGGCCTTCGCATTCGTTTTCAAAGTGATTGATCCCTTCCCCTCCCTCTGTTTCTTGCTCATCAATAACGCTGTCAAGGGGACGACGTGCAGAATGTAGATATGGCCGACCGTGTAGCAATTCCCTTACAGGATTCTTTGTACTATGGCGGAGCCATCGATCAAAATGCACAGCCTCCTCGTAGCTATCTGGTTCAGACTGCTTTAGTTCCAACCAATGTTCGTCTGACCGATAAGGACAGATGACGCAAGCTGACCGGGGCAGGTGGCGACCTGGATATTCCGAGTTAAACCATTCAACACAATCTTGGCGTGTCATACCAATATCCACTAGTGGCCAGCGATGTTCGACCCACCGTTCTCGGCTCGGCTTCATGCGGCCCACTTCATCCAGCGAAATTCCGATCCACATTTCGGCGTGGGTGTTCTTGGGAAATGGTCGGCCGCGCTGTCCTCCCGCGAGTTCCCTAACCCGTCGATAAATAGGCTTAATCTTGTAGTGAGTGGTGCATTGCCGCCGCAACATGCCCTTCTTCCCATCCCCATTGACAGTGAATAAGGGAACATCAACAAAGTTGTGACCCGACACCGTGCGGGCTTTTTTAAGATTAGTTTTTAGATCGCCTTCAGACACGCGAATCAGTGGATATTGGAGTTGCTCTTCAAGCCAGTCCAAATGTTGATATACATAAGCTGGCTCCCATCCAGTATCAGCGAAGACGGCGACGTCAGGTTTAGGATAGCCCAACTCAATCAAACGAGGGTGGGACCTCGATAGGAGGAGTGCTAAAACAGAACTCTGTACGCCAGCCCCCAAGCTCAGGGCACGATAGGTTACGGTGCTCGTCTTCACGACCATTTCGAAAGCCTCCTTGATTCAGTTGCATGAATGTCTGCTCAGGACAGATAAAAATATGAGATATTATAGTCAGTAGCGGTAAAAGGGTCAAGGGAGAGGATGGAAAATTTTTGATATCGTTAAATGGCGGTAAGCAGTTTTTATAGACTGCTTACCAAACGAGTTTTCGCTATAGATTACAGGCTGACTGATGTTACGCGATGTCCCTGTATTTCGTCCTGCATTGGGAACTCACGTCACGCATCTAACGTCGCTCAGAATCTCAGCAAATATCAGGCCAATGTCACAGCATCGCGTGACAAATTGTATGGACAGCATCAAAAACCCTTATTATGTCTTCGATATGCTGTATTGCGCCCTTGTTCACGACCTGAATTTTAAGGATCGTCTGTTGAAAAGAAAGCGGCACAGAACAATTTCGGATGCGAAAGTGTATATTTTGAGCGATGAATGAGTGGTCAGGTGAAAGATATGTACCGCTTGACCATGTAGCTGCCGCGGTGGTTATCTGTGTGTGCTTGCGTAACGCGAGAGGCTAACAAAAAAAGCCGCTCAAAAGAGCGGCTTTTGCAATCGCACTACCATCAGACCGTCGCCTGCAGATCCTTCAGATAACTCAACGTATCGCGGATACTCGCCTCTTTTTAGCGTTGATATACGTCTCCCGTTTCACGAAGCAAATCGCGCAAAGGCCGTGTCTCGCTATTCTCCTCGTTCGCTTCTTCCATTAACATGGTATCAACAGCATCCTGCAAGTGAGGAGGAAGCGTCTCCCAATCTGTTTCCCGAGCCACCTTTTGAATTAAAGTCTTGAAATCGTCATATCCAAGTATCACCTCTATGACCTCACCTGAATCATCATATACCCATTTTGGAGAACGAGATTTTTCGAGAATGCGTGTCATATTACCCTCAATAGTATTGATCAAGTTAAATCTGAAAATAAGTTGAATTTCTATTGATGTCAATTCAGGACTGTCGCTTATAGCTCTTTCAAATACCTCAGCGTATCGCGGATGCTTGCCTCAGTCGTATCCGACGTCCCTTTCTCTACACACAGCGGACAGGTGGAAAATCAACCAATACTATATCAATACGCCGATGTTAGAGTTATTTTTTCAACCATCGGATCGGAAGCGCACTTCGCGTTCGACGCTCTTGCCACTGACCAGGTCGGTTACAATGACCTCGAGTGCGTTGACCCCGGGTCTGACTTTGTTGAGTACGATTTCGACGTATTCCCGTTCGTCGGCGTCGCGTCCCGTGAGCTCGTTAGTGATGGCCACCTGGGGTTTGCTGGTTCTAAAGATGGTGCGCAACCCCGTAGCCACTGCGCCAAATACACCAACAGCGGGCATAGCACTGGAACGAATGCGGTATTCGGTTTTGTAACGGGTTTGTCCAAAGGTGTCTTTGGTCAGGTTGTAGATTTCAAAGTAGGCATAGACATTTTGCGTTGCGGCATAACTGCGCGTGGGAATGGGGATGATCCACACATCTTCTTTTTGGAATTTTGTCGCGCCTTCTTCCGCAATGCTCGAGGCCAGTTGAATTTCACTGACTTGAAGCTCTGGGATCTGATAGTCTCTGACTTCGAGTTCTTGCCGGTAGAGTCCGGTGCGTCCAGAGATGAGGTCTTTCATTTGCACTTGAAGTTCGTATTTGCCGGGCGGTACCTGTGTTTTGATGATTTCAGGCACAAAAGCACCCTGTTCGATTGTGCTGGGTACTTGCGCGCCGCGATACGCGAACTCATCGGTTGTGCGATAGATGGATGTATGACCCTCATTTGCCAGCGCAACGGCCAATTGTACGTGTATGAAACTCGAATCGGCTTCTTGCTCAATTTCGACCTGCTCGGGCGGGATGCCGTAATAAATCTCGAGATTGGTTTGCCCGTCGGGTCCGCGGAAGTGCGCCAGATCATAGTAGAAATTGAGTATATCGCCGGGAAGACCAGGGCGGTAAAAATCGGGTGAAGTCGATACGGCTTGCTGGTAGATGACTTCGGGCATGTATTCGGTCATGCGGGCGATATAAGCGATGGCTTCGGGATCTGCAATGCTTGTGGCTTCGGGTAATGGGGCAAAGTCATAGCGTCCATTGCCCATTTCGTCGGTAAAGGTAATCTCTATGCCCCCATTGATCTGAATATAGGTCCAGGTTTCCCAGGGCACAGTATCAATTTCACTGCCAATGGTAACAGGCGAAAAGCGGCCAAATTGTAAGCGGGTGTTGAGTTGTCCCGTTTGCTCATCGAGAACGCTTTCGATGGTGCCATCGCCCTCAAATGGATTATCCTCAACGAGTTCGAAACTTATGTCGCGGTTGGTGCGAATGGGAAAGACGGGACCTGTGAAGGTGAAATGGGCAGCTTCAGGACCGTAGATGTCAACGGCCATCTGCGTGCGCACGCGCTCTACTTCGGCGGTTTGAAAAAAGTTGCGATCATTGGAGCGCGACCGATAGTCGGGTTCGCCATATCGAATATAAACAGCACCTCGCTCATCCCAGGGATAGACATTGGACGAAAAATAGGTGCGCGCATACCAGGTGCGGCGGTAGTGTTCGATGACGCGCTCGTTGAGTTTGGTGAGAATATCGGGGTCGCGCCGTGCCCAGAATTGCTCGCGATATGCCTGTTGTTCGGGCCCCGGTGTGGCGGCGTGGTATTCCTGGAGTTCTGTATCTGAGGCAACATAGGCAATATCGGTGTAGTGTGCGCGTTCACTGCTTTTGATGTTGGCGAGATAACGCTCGAAGAGTTCAAGGGCTTTTTGCGCCTCGTCGTTGTAAAAATGACCCTGTGCAACAATGGGCAAGAGCTGAACCACATCGGGGTGTGCGGAGAGATAGGGAGCAATATGTTCGAGAATGGTGTCAAATGCTTTGGCCTGTACACAGGCTAAGCCGTAATAATAAAGATTATCGGGATTATCGGGTTCGAGTTCGACGTATTTCTGATAGTACTGCATAGCCCTATTGTGGTCTTCTTCAAATCGCTCATAGACTTCGCCGAGCAGACGATAGGCCGGACCGTAATTGGGATCGAGTTTGGTGGCGCGCTTGGCTTCGCCAATAGCTCTGTGAAAATTGTAATAAGATTGCAGGCCCCGCGTGGGTACTTTGGCATACGTAAGGCCAAGCCCGACATAGGCCTCGACGAGGCTTTTGTCGAATTTTTTGGCTGTTTTGAAGGCGCCTTCAGCTTCTTTGTATTCTTTCCGTTTGAGATAGATATAACCCAGTTGAGAATACACATGGGCGTCTTCGGGAAAGTTTTTTAAAATGCGTTGGAGAGTCGCCATGGCCTCGTTGATTTCACCCGCTTGAATCTGACGCTGGCTCAGGGCAAACAGCGTATTTCGGACGATCTTGTCTTGTTGAGGTGCTTCATCTTCTTCTGCAAGAAGAGGCAGCGCAATGCAAGAGGCACAGCAGACAACCATCCAGAACTGCAATCCAATTTTCATGGTGTTCTCCCGATTGATCAAGATGTAAAACTGCTCTTAGACCGTCGCTTGCAGCTCTTTCAAATAACTCAGCGTATCGCGGATACTCGCCTCTGTCGTCTCCGACGCACCCTTCTCCACACACAGTGGACCCGCGTAATCTGCCGCATTTAAAATTTCCAAACACGTCTTCAAATCATATCCCATAGCTTTGCCATCCCGCTCCCACGCCTGCACGCCGTCATCACTGTAATTAAACACCTTCACATGACACGAAAACGCGCGCGGTGCCAGCACGCGCATGCCCGCCTCCCAATCGCCATCGGGAAAATTCGCCGTATCTGGACAGGTGCCAAACCAATCGGAACCCACCCCATCCAAAATCCGCTGCAAATTATCAGAAGAAGACGACACCCCCCCGTGATTCTCCACCAGCAGCTTCACACCCGCCTGCTCGCCCACAGCCACCAATTCCCGATACCCCTCAATCACCCGGCTCATCGCCCCATCGTCATCCGCGTGCCCCGTATTAATCCGTATCGCCTCGGACCCCACAGCCGACGCCGTGTAAAACCACTGCTTCAGCGCCTCCAGATCCGTGCGCCGCACAGCCGCATCAGCACCCGCAATATTGCCCATATCCACCGCGATATTGCGCACCGAAAGTCCATTGTCAGCCAACCGATTCCGAAGCTCATTCAAATACCTCGCATCCTGAGACTCAAAAAACCGCGAACACAACTCCACTGTCTCCACGCCATGGGAGGCACACACCTCGGGAAATTCCAGCAAAGTCAGCGACTTCTCCCGCAAAATTTCACCGCTAAGCACCCATCCGGCAATACCGAGTTCGAGATCCATACTCATTTCTCCTTTTACTGAATTTATCGACAGATTTGACCACCACTCCTATATTTATATTATATTACACTCCCCCACAACACAAGGAGGTTTTGCGTGGAATCCGTTATCGGCATCATCTTAGGAGGCGGAGCAGGGTCGCGCCTCTATCCCCTGACCAAATACCGCTCCAAACCCGCCGTCCCTATCGGCGGCAAATACCGCCTCATCGACATACCCATCAGCAACTGCCTGCACTCGGGCCTCACACGCATCTACGCACTCACCCAATTCAACTCCGCCTCTCTCAACCGCCACATCGCCCAAACCTATCGCTTCGACGCCTTTTCAAACGGCTTTGTCGAAATCCTCGCCGCCGAACAAACCGAAGACCGCCTCGACTGGTATCAGGGCACAGCCGACGCGGTTCGCCAGCAACTCCGCCACTTCATGTCCTACCAGATAGATCAATACCTCATCCTCTCCGGTGACCACCTCTACCGCATGAACTACCGGAACTTTATCGCCGAACACCGCGAAAAAGGCGCAGACCTCACCATCGCCGTCAAACCCGTCAGCCGAGAAATCGCGCCCGAACTCGGTATCCTCAAACTCGATGACACCGGACGCATCATCGACTTCGTAGAAAAACCGCAAACCGACGCCGAACTGGACGACCTCAAACTCGATCCCGCACCCGGCAGCAACCCCGACGAAGCGTACATGGCCTCCATGGGCATCTACGTCTTTGAAAAAGACAAACTGAGAACACTCCTCGCAGAAAACAAAGGCGACGACTTTGGCAAACACATCATCCCCGCCGCCATCCACAGCCACAAAGTCTATGCCCACCGGTTCGAAGGCTACTGGGAAGACATCGGCACCATCCGCGCCTTCTACGAAGCCAACCTCGCGCTCACAACCCCGGCACCCCCCTTCACCTTTTATCAACCCGGCGCCCCCATCTACACCCACCCGCGCTACCTCGCCGCGGCCAAATTGGACGGATGCCACCTCAAACAATGCAAAATCGGCGACGGCTCCGACATCCTGGACGCAGAAATCGAACACGCCGTCATCGGCATACGCAGCATCGTTGGTCCCCGCGTCAAACTCACCAACACCGTCATGATGGGCGCCGACTTTTACGAAACACCCGAAGACAAAAAACGCAACAAACAAAAAGGCATCCCAAACGTCGGCATCGGTCCGGGATGCGTAATCGACAGCGCAATCATCGACAAAAACGCGCGCATTGGGGAAAACGTCACCATCCAAAACGCAAAAAACATCCGCGAAACAGAACGCGACGCCTACGCCATCCGAGACGGCATCGTCGTCATCACCAAAGACGCTATTATTCCCGCGGGTACGGTGATTTAACCAGTCCCTCTTTTTCATCTGCGTCTATCTGCGTTCATCTGCGGATCACACGTCCTATCACCCGCGCTTTTGTGCAAATAGCCAGTCCCATACATTCTCGGTTTTGTCGCATTGATCGCTGGCAAAATGCGTGATAAATCCGCGTTGTGGATCATCGCCAGTGTACGCAAAACCGTAGGCACTCGCATTGTGTCCCACATCTTTTAATTCGGTGTATTTGGTATTGGCATCTATCGCGTCTAACTGGCGAAAAGCGTCCCGGGTTAATTCCACGGGCACAGTTGCATCGGCATCGCCGTGAAATGTCCAGATGGGAACTTCTACAATGCGGCTGACATCATTCCACGGCTCGCATCCGCCAGCAGAGGGCATCGCGGCGGCGAAACGATCGGGTTGTGCGCAAACGGCGTTCCATGTACCGAATCCACCCATTGAATGCCCCAGCACATAGATACGGTCTTGATCAATTGGAAACTCATCGCATATTGTATCCAGCAGATCAAAGGCTCTGCCCAGGTCGCCCTTTGAGAGATCGTCGCCTCGATCCAGCAATCGCTTAACGCGCGCTTGCCAGATGTCGGAGAGCGAGTCGATATATTCCTGTGTGATCTCGGGCATGGAATTGGGCACCAGCCAGCGCAGGGGCGTTTGAGGAGCAAGCACAAAACAGGGATAGTTGCGGCGGTGTGTTTCATCTGCCAGTGGTGATTCATTCCAGTGGCGCAGATTTTTGATATTATCTGTGCCTTTGCCTCCTGCCCCATGCAAGCTAAAGATAAGTGGATATACTTTATCGGGATGGTCTGCAATATCAATAGGTCTGAGCAGGCGATAGGGCATGGTGCCGTAGTTTCGTTCTTCGTAAATATCCATCCAGTCGTTCATATTGTCTCCTTATGGATCAACTTTTACACAGATAAAGACCCAGGTCTTTCTCAGCCTCTCCCTCTAACAGACCGACCTGCACGGGAATATCCGCGTCTTTGAGAATTTGGATGCCGCGCCCGCGATTTTTGGGATGCGGGTCGATGAGTGCGACAAAAACATCTCGGATTTTTCTTTTAACAAGTGCTTGCGCACACGAAGGCGTGCGTCCGTAAAAAGAGCACGGCTCCAGAGTGACAAATGCCGTAACATCTTCCAGTGAATCCGCCACTTGCGCCAGTGCCATCGCCTCTGCGTGAAATTGACCCGGAGGATTGGTATAACCCCGGGCAATAATTTTGCCTTCTCGCACCAGCACACACCCAACCGGAGGATTGGGCAAACATTCGGGAAGCGCTTTTCTCCCCTCGACGAGCGCGGCGGTCATGAAGTGCTGTAGTTCGGTTTGAGAATATTTAGACATTGGATAAGAGATTACTTGGCGCGAAAAACGCCCCGGCACAACGATGCTGGGGCGTTCTCTTTTTGTCCTGTTGCACTTAAAGAGGTGTGACAGGCTATTGTTTGAGGAGGATTGTTGCACTATTTGGAAAGCAGATTCAACAAAGCAATGGATGTAGCGATATTGGTTGCCAGAATCGTAAACAACAAACCGATAATCCATTTGATCATACTGGTAACGCGGGTATCCATATTGTTCAGGCGGGTATCAATGCCATTGAGTCTTTCGTTGATCTGCGTGTTGATGCCTTCCAACATTGCAATACGGGTTTCGTGGTCAGCAACGCGGGTTTCCAGTGTAGGCAACATTTGTGGAGGTTCCTTTCTTTAATCTGTGCTTGAGAATCCTGGCAAGAAGCGTTCTCTAATTGCCTCAAGTTCAAGATTCTCGCGAATCATCGTTGCGCCCTCCGCCTATCTCTAAAAAATAACACCATGCCCTTTTGAGTGCAAGGCTAAATCACTCCGTTTACTCCTCATCATACCCAATACAATACAAATGCGTCGCCGTCCGAATAAAAAGCTGTGACCCGGATGACACGGGCGAAGACAGCGTGTACGTCCCATCCAGTTCATTCGTACCCAAAACCTCAAATTTGGGACCAGTGGCCAGAACAGTCGTCACGGCGTATTCATTCAGCAAAAACAACTTCCCATCCGCCAGATGAGGGGACGCGCTCACAATACCCTGCGTCGTCCGCTCAGGACCCCACACCACAGCACCGGTCTTCGCGTCCAGACACATCGCCCGCCCGCGATCATCAACCATATAAAAATACTTCCCATCACTCGTCGGCGTAGGCACATCCGGCGCAGCAGCCCCCTCCCACCTCCACACCACATTGCCGGAAACATCGCCAGTACCACCAGCCGCCAGCGCCAGCAAGGGCCGTTGCCGGGTCGGTGCATAAATCATATCCCCAACCACCAGAGGAGACGCAACAATCCGATAATTGCCCCTCCGACCGGGATTCAATCCATTTGCTCGCCAGACCTCACGTCCCGTCTCTGGATCGTGCCCCGTCACACAATCCCCACCCGTAATAACAATCTGAGTCTCTCCATCGCGCTTCAACAGCACAGGCGTCGTGTACGAATCCGGAGACTCCCGAATAGCATCTGTTGGCCGCTCCTTGCGCCAAGCCTCCTTCCCACTCCCGGCGTCCAGTGCCATAACATACGAAGGATCGTCCGTCCGCATCCCGTGAAGCACCTGAAGAATGAGCTTGCCATCGTACAGAATCGGCGAAGACGCATACCCGAAAAGCAGACCAAATCTGCCGTAATCCTTTTGAATACTCCGCGACCAGATTGCCTTCCCCTCCATATCCAGACACGTCACAACCCCATTGCCCGTAACCACCCACACATGCGCCCCATCCGTAATAGGAGACGGCGACGTCATATTGTGTTTGCGCCGCAGCTCATTACCCTCATCCAGCTTATGCCGCCAGAGTTCACTCCCGTCTTTCTTCGACAAACACAAAATATAAATCTCTGGACCGCCCGGTTCCTGTTCCTCTGGCCTTTGGGCAGGTGACGGCGAAGTCAGAAAAATGCGATCACCCCAGATAACAGGCGTACTCCCGCTCCACGAAGGCAACTCGGCCTTCCAGATAATATTCTTTTCCAAACTCCAGGACGCGGGCAGATTTTTGGCCGTACTCACCCCATCTTGCTGCGGACCGCGCCACTGCGGCCAATTATCTGCTTGAACGCCCAGCGGAACAAGTACCAGAATACAAACCATGCGAACAATTCGACCAACCATAGAAACTCCTCCTCAATAGTGTGATTTTCAACTTGTTTTTCACCCAATTTGACAGATATTTCCCCTTGATTGTTCCTGCCATCCTTCAGCGTCAAGATAGAAAGGCTCACATGAAACGGCAACCCAATATTTTACTATTCATCACCGATCAACAGCGCTCCGACACCATGGCGTGTTACGGCAACGACTGGATCCAAGCACCGAATATGAACGCCCTCGCCAGCGAAAGCTTTGTCTTTGAAAACCCCTATTGCACGCAACCCGTCTGCACGCCATCGCGCGCCACCCTCATAACGGGACTGTATCCACACGCTGCCGGAATGACCAAAAACAACATCCTGCTCGATCCAGCAATCAAATCCATCGCAGAAATGACATCAGACACCTATCACAAAGCCTACTACGGCAAATGGCACCTGGGCAAAGAAACAACGCGACAACACGGATTTGACGAATGGCTACCCGTCTTTGAACTGCCCTGGGTCATCGACCATCCGGACACACCGTATCACCAGTTCCTCGTAGAAAACGGAATCGAACCAGACAAAACAACAGAAGCCGGACACCGCGTATTCTCCGGACAACTGCGCGCAAACCTGCCCGAACACCTGTCCATGGTATCCTTTCTATGCGACGAAGCTGCCCGCTTTCTGATGGCCGAACGCGACAAACCCTTCATGCTACAGGTCCACTGCCCCGAGCCACACCCCCCTGTCTCCGGACCCATGAAACATATACACGACCCCAACAAAATGCCCGTAGGTCCCGCATTCACGCGCTATCCCGCAGGTGCATCGCTATTCAACAGACTGAGGGCAGAACGCAATATACAACCCAATGCAACTCCTGAAGAACAACACACCGCAGAAGCAAAACTGAGAAAATTCCGCGCCGAATACTACGGCACAGTCACCCTCGTAGATCGGGCACTGGGCAGACTGATGGACGCCCTTGAAAAATCCGACCACGCCGACAACACCATAGTCGTATTCAGCTCTGACCACGGCGAAATGGCAGGCGACCAGGGCATGCGGGAAAAACGCGCATTCTACGAACCCTCCGCCAAAGTACCGCTCCTCATGCGGATCCCCCATCTCGGCCGCGAACACCGAATGATCCCCGGCAACATCGGCCATATCGACCTCGTCCCCACCTTATTAGACCTCATGGGACAACCCGTGCCCGACCACCTGCAAGGCACCAGCCGGGTACCCGTCCTCGAACACAGAGCAACACTCGACGATAATGACGTCTTCATCCAGTGGAACGGACTGGGAGATCGCAGCCTCGGCTCACCGCAGATCAACTTAATCGCCACCCTCCCCTGGCGCTCAATCGTAACAGCCGACCGATGGAAACTCAACCTGTGCGCAGGCGACCAATGCGAATTATTCGACCTGAACAGAGACCCCCATGAACTCACCAACCTATTCGATGAACCTGAACACAGAGATCGCATCCGCAAAATGGCGGCAAAAATTCGCCTCTGGCAACATGAAACAGGCGATAACGCGCCATTACCAACAGTTTAACACGCAGGAGAAATACCTCATGAACACAATCAAAACGCGAACAGTAGGGCGAACAGGCCTCGAAGTAACCGAAATGGGCATGGGCGGCGCGCCCATAGGTGATCTATTCGAACTCGTAAGCGAAACACAGGCGCAAAACACATTGCAAGCCGCATGGGATGCGGGCATCCGATACTTCGACACAGCCCCCTTTTACGGCTATGGCAAAAGCGAACACCGCCTCGGCCATTTTCTGCGCCAACAGAACAGAGAAGAATTTGCCATCTCCACCAAAGTCGGACGCGTATTAAAAGCCACGCGCGACCTCAAAACTTATGACAAAGACATGTGGATTGGCGGCTTGCCCTTTGAGTACGCCTTTGACTACAGCTATGACGGCATCATGCGATCTTATGAAGACAGCCTCCACCGACTGAGCTTGCACGCCGTAGAACTCCTCCTCATACACGACCCCGACTACTTCTTTCACACCTCCGAAGACATGGTAACCGCCACCCTCGCCCAAATCTACACAAGCGGCTGGCGCGCCCTAAGCGAACTGCGCTCAAGCGGACAAATCAAAGGCATTGGCGTGGGACTCAACATGCTGGGACTCATCCCCCGATTCTTAGACATGGTCGATATCGACTTCTTCATCGTCGCCATGCCCTATACCCTCCTCGACCAGGACCCATTGGACGATGAATTTCCAAAATGCGCCGAACACGGTGCCGACATCGTCATCGGCTCCGTATTTGCCTCGGGCATCCTCGCCACAGGACCCGTTGAAGGCGCATTATACGCGTACGACACCGCAACCTCAGAAATCCTTGAAAAAACCCGAAAAATAGAAACAATATGCAATGCATACAACGTACCGCTCCCCGCAGCAGCCATCCAATTCCCACTCGCACACCCCATTGTCGCCGCCATCATCCCCGGCGCACTCAAACCCGAATACATCCATGCAAACATCAAAAACTACCAGCACCCCATACCCTCAGACCTCTGGGCAGAACTAAAATCCGAAGGCTTGCTGCGAGAAGACGCGCCGACACCAGGAGAAGTTTGATCCGCAGAATGAAGGCGAGTAATTCGAGCATGAACGCAGATAGACACAGATAAAAGGCAAAATACAAGAGAAATGGGAAGTAGAAAGAGACGACAATCGTCATCGCGGCAGGGTGTAAGCCGCGATCCAGCCGCACGCGCTTGAAAACACAGAACGGAGACGGTCCATGATCCATTCACACGCGCTTATTAAAGTCGCCTGCAAAATTTTCGGATTGGTATTTTTGGTAAATGCAGCGATTATGCTTGGATTACTACCTCAGGGGCTTATGATACGCCACACCGAGTTGGAAAGCGCGATTTATGGACATTTTGCTCTGCCGCTTCTCTACTTCATCTTCGCTTATGTATTCTTGAAACATGCCGACGCAATTGCGCAAAAATTGGACCCTGTTGAACGGGAAATTGAAATTTCTCCCGACAACAACTGGCCCCAGGTGCTTTACAACGTGGGCGTTCGGCTCATCGGGGTCTATATGGTCGTCACAGGTGTGCCCAAAGTGATCAATCAGGGCATTATCTTTCTGTTTCTTCTCCAAACTGAAACCATCTGGGAACTCTGGAACGATAACCTGTCCTCGCATATCTGGTCGGAGGGAATCGCCGCTATAATTTATCTCGCCTTGGGAATCTATCTACTCGCAGGCGGCTCCCTCCTGTCAAAGTTACAGAATGTTATGGATCGAAATAAGGATTGAATTTGATAGAAAGGAAAACCAAATGCCATTTTTTTTGTCAGAAAGTGAAAAGCAGGAGCGGGCCCGTAAGAAGCAGGAAGAAAAAAAGAAAAAGTTAGAAGCCCGACAGAAGGAGCAAGAAAAAAAAGAAAGTCTTAAGCGCGAGCGAGCAGAACAAAGACGATTGCAACAAGAGCGAGAGCGCAAGCGTAGGGAAGAGGAAGCATTCCGAAGAACGCCCAAAGGATTGGCTCGAACAGCGAAAGAGAAGGAAGATACAATATTCCGATATGTCGAGGAACTATCTACGACAGTTGGTAAGACTGAGGCGATGGTTGGTGCGTTTACCCATGGAATACAAACCGAAGGTACTATTGACTCATCATCCGTTGAAGATATAGAGTCCGAAGGGTGGATATTGATCAACGACAACTACATTTTTCAAGTGACAGGATCAGTCAGTCGTGACAAATTCTTGAGCAGCGGACAACAAGAAGCCGTCAGTGGACAACTGATTGGAATTTATACGTTTCGAGCGGTTGATGAATGATCTACTTCTTCTGATAAGGCGTGATGATCTCCTTTAACATGGGGAAGTGTTTTCGGTTCAACGTCACCAGTTTTGTCTGGCGGACATCCGCCGTAGCCGCAATCAGAGCATCTGCCAGACCTGTGTTATGGCTCTTCACATAATCCCGGCGATATGTACCGCCTTTAATTGCTATCTCCCGATCAACAGGTACGATCTCAAAGGCTTTCAAGAAAGTTTCTAAGGCTTCACGCTCTAATTCGTCGCGAACGCCAGAATAGAGTTCGGCTACCGCAATAGAAGAAATCAACAATTCTTCTGGGCGATTTTCGAGATATTGTACTGCATCTGTTTGATCACGCAGATAGTCAATTACAACATCTGTATCCAATAAAAGTCGGAGAGCCATATTTTACAATCTGTCCCATTCGCGCCGGAGTTCCTCTGCAGAAGGTAGATCTGTACGATCTTTCCACATTCCGCGGGCACTCTGAAGCAAGGCGCGTCGGTCTGACTGCTGAAATTGCGAAATCATAAGATGGATAGCATCGCGCAGTAACTCATCCTGGCTCTTGCCAGTCTCGCGTGCAATTGTCAAAAGACAATCATTTTCGCGGTCTGTCAGATCAATGTGAACGATAGCCATAACATTTCCTTTTTAATCATTTTGAGGCAATATAACGCTCATAATAGCTGTCTATAATCAATGAATAGTAAAGAAAATCAACCCTTGCCTGTCAAGCCAATTCTGTCAAAGTTACAGAATCTTGTGAATCGAGATAATGACTGAATCTTATCGAAAGGACCTTCCCATGCAAACAGTAAAATGGGGCATCATCGGTTGTGGTGACGTATGCGAAGTCAAAAGCGGCCCGGGATTTTACAAAGCGGATCACTCAGAACTCGTCATCGTCATGCGCCGGGATGCTGAAAAAGCCGCGGACTTCGCCAAACGCCACGGCATATCCCAATCCACCGACAACGCCGACGAAGTCATCCACCACCCCGACGTCAACGCCGTGTACATCGCCACACCGCCCTCCTCGCACTGCGACTACGCCCTGCGCGTCGCCGAAGCGGGCAAACCCTGTTACGTCGAAAAACCCATGGCCATGAACCACCGCGAATGCGTACAAATGGTCGAAACCTTCAAAGCCAAAAACCTCCCCCTCTTCGTCGCCTATTACCGCCGCGGACTCCCGCGCTTCACAAAAGTCCGCGAACTCCTCCGCGAAGGCACCATAGGAACCCTCACCTCTGTACACATCGTCCAATACGGCAAACTCGACACAAACCCCAACAACTGGCGATTCGACCCATCCATTGCCGGCGCGGGCAAATTCCTCGACCTCGCATCACACGGCATCGACATCCTCGACTTCCTCGTCAGCCCCATCACCCGCGCCAGCGGGTACGCACTCAACACAGGCGGAACGTACGAAGCCGAAGACGTAACAACCGCTGCATTTGAATTTGAAAGCGGCGTCGCTGGCACAGGCATCTGGAACTTCCACGCCGACCACGCCGACAACCGCATCACATTCACGGGATCCGAAGGCGAAATCCAAACACCCGTCTTCGCAGACACCGACATCATCCTCAAACGCAACGGCACAGAAGAACACATCTCCGCACCCAATCCCCCACACGTCCAACAGCCCCTGATACAAACCATCGTCAACGAACTGCGCGGCGAAGGCCAATGCGTATCCACTGGCGAAAGCGGCGCCCGTGCATCCTGGGTCATGGACCAGTGCTTGATCACCTATTACGGAGAGCGATAGACGAATCAACGAATCAACGAATCAACGAATCAACGGAACGGGGTACAACTGCGTCAGCAGTTCATCAACGAATAGACGAACCCTGCCCAACCACTCAACTGCTACCAAGGAGAAAACCATGAAATCCGTACGACTTCTCAGTATCTCATTCCCCAGAGGGGGATACAAAAACGTAGAACAAAACGTAGAACACATGGTGCGCCACCTCGAAGAAACAGCCCCTTATTGTCCCGACTTTGTATGCTTCACCGAAGTCGCCCGAGAACTCGGCTGTCCCCAGGACAGCGATGCCTGGATGGGCGAACCCATACCCGGTCCCACAACCGAAGCCATTGGCAAAGCAGCCGCGGAAATCGGCACCCACGTCATCGTGGGCATGCAAGAGCGGTGGGAAGACCAGACCTTCAACGCAGCCGTCCTCATCGGTCGAGATGGAAACGTCATGGGGCGCTACCACAAAGTGCAACCCACAGTCAACGAAATGGAACGCGGCACCCTGCCGGGCACACAGGCCAACACGTTCGCCACAGACCGCGGTCGCGTGGGCATGTGCATCTGCTTTGACCTCAAATTCCCCGAAGTTGCCATGATGCTCGCCCGCTCGGGTGCGCGCATGGTCTTCTTCCCCAGCATGTTCAACGGCGGCATGCGACACGCCGCCTGGGCGCGCGATTACGGCGTCTTCCTCATCGTAAGCCAATCTCAGGAAAGCTCCATCACCGACATGTGCGGCCACCGCCTCGCGTGGCAAGGCTATAGTGAACCCCTCGTAGAACAGGGCAAACTCCCGCCCTTTGCATTTGCCGAAATCAACGCAGACACCAAAGCGTATCACCTCGACTTCAACCAGAACAAACTCGGCGACATACACAGCACCTATGGCGCGGGGGTCCGCATCCACATCATGCGCCCCGAAGCCACATTCGTACTCGAATCCCTCATGGAAGATATATCCGTAGAAGACATCGAAGCAGAATTTGAACTCGAAGACCTGTGGACCTATTACGACCGCTCGCGCGCCATGCGCGGCGAATATCTCACAGAACCCGTCGCAATCACACATTAACAAGGAGGCTACATGCAACTCTTCGACGGCAAAACCCTCAACGGCTGGGCAGCCACTGGCAATCCCGACGGCTGGATTGTGGATCACGGCTGCCTCTTCTGCACCGCAGAACAAGGGAAATACCTGTACTACACAGAAGACCAGTTCAAAAACTTTGAACTCTCGCTCGAATTCAAACATCCCCCCAGAACCAACAGCGGCGTCTTCTTCCGCTGGACCGATCTGGACAACCCCGTGCAAACCGGCATTGAAATCCAAATCCTGGACACACACGGACACGAACCCGCAACCACCAAATGCTGCGGCGCAGTCTATGATTTGCAAGCCCCTACGCACAACACCTGCAAACCCGCGGGCGAATGGAATCACATGATCCTCTACACCATGGACAACATCATCCGCGTCACCTTAAACGGCGAACAAATCACCGACATGGACCTCAACCGCTGGACCACGCCGAACCAGAACCCCGACGGCACGCGCAACAAATTCAACCGCGCATTCCGCGAAATGACCGAACCCGGGTACATCGGCCTTCAAGACCACGGCAACCAGATCTGGTTCCGCAACATAGAAATCGAAAAACTCTAACACACGACGCGATAACAAACAGGCGCGACCAGGCCGGTCGCGCCTACTTTCCGATATGAAGCACTACGCATACATCACGATCCTTGCCTGTCTCTTGCCGTGTACCTGCACGGCCTACGAACTTATCGGCACAGCGACATTATCTGAAACTCTCGTCGCACAGCACTACACCATCAACCCCAGGCTCAATGCCGTCATCGTCGTCGATCGCACCATCCCGTCCTTTGAATACCAGACCTTTTACTGCGCGGGTTCCGCAGATGAAGCCGAAGGCGAACAAGGGCGGCTCCACTTTTTAGAGCATATTATGATGGGCAGAGGAAGCTATGAACCGGGCGAACTCAAACAAATTATCGCCGAGAACAGCGGGCAAAGTCACGCCGCGACGTATTATCATTTTACCCGCTTTACACTGAGATTTCCGAAGGACAAGTTCGACCTCGCCGTCGAGATAGACCGCAACATATATTACGATACAGTAATTGATGAAGAAGTCGTGCAAAAAGAAAAAAAGATCGTACTCACAGAAAGAAGCCAAAGACTGGCACGACCAACACTCCAATCTACAAATTATTTTTACGGTTTAATCTATGGAAAGAAAAATTTTAATGGCCTTGGCACGGAGACATTTATTCGACAACTCGAACCCGTTGGTCTGAAAGATTACTACGAAAATTTCCTGTGCGAGCAAAAAAGACTCATCGTCATTATCGGCGATGTGGATATTGACCATGTCCTCACCAAACTCGACGAGGCTTATGGCAATGATATAACGCCGGCCAAATTGTACGCGTGGCCATCCCCCGACCGGGACGTGCTTGGAAAAAGATTAAAAAACTCTTCAAACGAGCTCCCTTTTACCATATTCAGAAAGGGCTGGTACACCCCCAATTTAGGCCATCGCGACTATGCGGGTCTGCTCATTGTAGAACGTCTATTGGAAAAGCCCTCAAATTCTCTGGGTGCTTCTCTGGTCAATTCTCGGCTCGCAAAATCTTTCAGAGTCTCAGTAGGCAGCTATAAGGGATTCGGCTTGATGACTTGCTATGCAGAACTGCCCCATAATACATCTCGAAATACGATCCAGGACATGATCTATGTGACATTGGAGAATCTGAAAACCATTTCTGAAGCAGAACTCAATGCCGCCCGAAACCAGAAGTTGACCACAATGTATTCCACATTTTACAACCGATCGAGCATGGCGAATTTATTTGGTAGAGCATTTGCCCACGCCGATGATCCCCTTCTCTATCCCAAATTGATACAAGACCTTAAATCCATCCGCACAGAAGATATTCCGCGCCTCATCGACGAATATCTGAAAGATGACAATTCGATCACCCACTCCCTCACAGAGCCAGAAAAAAAAGAACCAGCTCCGCGAAGATCCCTGCACTTTGGGCACTATACAGCTATAGTACTGACATTGATCGGAGCTCTAACCCTTTTAGGCGGTATTGTCACACTATTTGTAAGGGGAATAAAAAAATGGCGGAGCAAGACCGAGACGATCATTTCTCCAAAGGTGATACTCAATGATGCGATTTTTAACCCCGATATTTAGCTTTGTTCTACTTGGTACTCTATCTGCGTTTGCCGAAATCCCCAACCACCACATCTTTTATCGCATCGACAAACGCGCCCCCCTCACCAAAATTGAGATTGTCTTTCTCGGCGCGGGAACCGGTGTGGACGTCCCTTCGCAGATTGGCCGTGCACAAACAGTCTCAAAATTGATTCGGGAGACGGCAAAAAAACAGGGGCACACGGATCAACTCGAAGCATTGGGCATCAGTCTGAGTGTCGCGACCTACACCGAATACCAGACCATCTCCATTTACGGCTTATCCGAGAACATTGGCAAAGCAATAGAAATAGTCCGCAACCTGATATATAACCTCGCGTTTTCCGAGTATGATCTGAAATATGTAAAATCACAACTCAGTGCCGATTACAAAGATAGGGTCAAAAGCGGAACCAATATCTATACACTAATGAGAAACCTGGCACTGTCACAGACCTTTGACATCCTGAAAATGCGCTCATTAAAAACGCTGAATAATCTCTCACTATATGAAATCAAACTATACGCCGATCGGCTCCTGAAGACAGACGTGGTATTCTTTAAGGTCATCTCAGACCGCGATTCCACTGAAATTGCGGACTTACTTCGTCCCCTCACAGAAGAAAGGAAGATGCGCGGGCAGGTGGGCGGCTTTGTACATTCATTGAATTTCCCATCAAAAAATGCCAAAGGTGGTCCTGCTGCTTTTATTTTTGAGGGTTATTCACATTTAAAAAATGTATTCTGCTATTGGGTGATCCCATGCGGCCACATAGGTGAAGAAAATTATATTCCAAACCTGTTATCGGACACGCTTGGTCAATCGCCTGAGTCCAGGTTGCTCTATGAATATTTCAGAGAAGAATTGAAATTAATCTATACGACTTATGTCAGGTATCTATCCGAACAAAATGTCCGATATCTCGAAATTTACGCCGATCCTCAACTCCATAATAGCGAAGAATTGATCACCAAAATGTTCGACTTCATCCAAAACCTGCCCGACAACCCTCGCTTTTGGGAAACACTCAAAGAACAGCGCGAAACGAACGATATATCTTTTGTCCACGACGAAACACCGCAGCAAAGCCTCAACCAGGAAGCAAGCAGAGCCATTCACAATACACAAATCCGCAAAGGCGGATTTGATGCCGTCACCGATGATGAAGTGCGCGCCTTTCTCGAAAAATTCTTTGTACCTCAGAATATGATCATGATCTTCCTCGGTCCCAAGGATCACATTATCGAAATCCTGAACACCCATTGGCCCGAAGTCGATATTCGCGTTTACAATGTCAAAGAATTGATCGAATAAAAAAAGCCCACCCGCTTTTCAGCAGATGGGCTTTTACATATATCGAATTGCCTTTCGTCTTCTTCCTTCACACTTCACACTTCACACTTCACACTTCACACTTCACACTTCACACTTCACACTTCACACTTCACACTTCACACTTCATAATCCTGTCTCCAAAAACGCATTCAAATCATCCAGACCCATCCCCTCAATCCCCAACTCGCGCACGCTACGCCCTGAAGTCCATCCATCAAAACCCATCACCACAGACGCAATATCCACCAGCCCGCGCATCAACGGCGCATCCACCCCGTATTGCGCGCCCACATCGTGCCATGCTGAAAGACCATAAGGAATATCCTCCGTGAGCCATCGGCTCTCAAGCGACCCCGGTGCCTTGAGTTGCGTCAGCATCCGGCTGCCATTAATCGCCGCCCACAAATCGCCCTTTGGCCCAAAACCCGCGCGATAAAACGCCTCATCAGCCGCCACCAGATCGTACCCCAAAGCCTTTGCAATCGCTCTGCGCTCTGCATCCACAGCCATAATCGTCTTCGCCACAGACGGAGAAACCCCCTCCTCGTAAAAATAGAACTCCCCATGAGAATACTCAATCCGCCCCGCATTCATCAACACACCCGCGGGATGCACAACCGGATTCATCGCAGACAAACCACACGCCATCACCGTCGGATACGTCTGAATACCCGGAAAAAAAGGCGACAGGCGATCGCGCACCCGTTCAGTCTCCGTCGCTGGCAAAACTCCCAACCCCAACCCCGTCACAGTACCCCAAATCGTCGCCGTATCCGGCGCAGTCTTCCGACACACATAAGGCGCGGTATCCACCTCAGCAAGCGCGACACCTTCCACACCCCGTTCCCTCAACAGCGTCGCCCATTCCAGCGTACCCAACGTCCCCGGCATCAGCACAACCGTATGATCGGGTCCCAGATAGGGCGCACACGCCAGTGCAAACGGCTTATGGGCATACGCCGGCACAATCACCAGAATCAGATCCGAGGCATTCAAAGCCGCCTCAATATCCGTCGTCAAACTATGAACTCTTGCCGCCCCCGTCTCCTCAACACCGACCAGATGAATCACGCCACTATCGCGCACGGGATCGAGCATCTCTCTGAAATCCGGCAATTCGCAAAGCGTAACCCCAAACCCCTTCAAAGTCAGATTCGCAGCCGTAGCAAACGCCGTATTACCCCCACCCAAAATTGTAATATGTTCAGACATAAGGCATCGTCCTCTCCAAAGATCAAAATATTCGACGTATTTTTTATTTCTTCTGAAATTTCTCGGCGTCGGCAGGCCATTGGCTCTCTCGGCACTCATCGGCATGCCACAGCAGTTCGCGCGAAAGCTTTTGAGCAGGGGGAGGTAATTGAACTATAACGATCTGGAGACCTGCGATCCGACCATGTTTCATAGCAGGCACACAATCGGTGTCACCCGATACGAGGATGATCCGATCCACGGCTTTTGAAACCGAAAAAGTCGCAATATCGAGCCCAAGACGCATGTCAACACCTTTTTGTTCAAAATCCGGGTAAAAGTCATCATCGGAAAGTGATGTGCTCTTTACTGGAATCTTTTTGAGCTTGAAGCCCCGAAATTTTAGAACGCCACGACGAACCGCAAAGTAGTCTTTGGCCGCCAGAATATCCAGCCAGCCATGTGCATCAAATGCTCTCCTGTCTCCAGACACTGGAAGACGCACCGTACCTGTGTACGGATCGCAGTCGTAGTATAATATTCGAAAAAGTTGCTCATCCTTACAAACGATACTCAGTGCAACCTTCTCAATAAAATCTGGATTATAGCGATAGACCGGACTTGCTGCTTTCCTCAAATAGCCTCCATCAATCAAAATCGTCACTTTCGGCATACACGCACCTCTACAAAAAATAAAAGCCCCTGTGCGTCACCACACGGGGGCTAAAAGATAGACTCGCCTACGAGCGTAGCGGATATAAACCAAATGTAGCGTATTCCCTACTTTTTGTCAACTAAGAGAAATTAAAAATGCGAATCTCGCTTTTAACTCTTGAAAGGGTCAACTTCTTAAAGATCACGTTACGCCGATCGGTTCAATAATGTCGCCGAGAATGCGAATTTTGTCCCGATCCCTGCCAAAATTCTTCTCATGATAGGGGACGAGGCGCGACACAGGTCGGCCATTCTTGGTAATGACAATCTCGGTGCCCCCCTCGGCAACCTCGTCCATTAGCTTGAGGCATTTGGCCTTGAACTCAGATGCCTTGATCGTCCGAACATCAGTCGAATTATTGTCGTGCGTATCCATAAATAGTCCCCTATTGCATCGTGGCAAAAGGCCTATCCCTTATAGCGAGGAATAGCACTCGCTTGACCTTTCCTGCTTTCTACAGTTGCCATATAAACTGCTAAAGTAGCCGAGTTTTGGATTCTGTCAAGGTATTCGATAACCTTGTCTTGAGGGAACTGGCGAAAGAAGCTACGCAACTGAAGTGTCCGGTGAGCCGCAGGATCTTTTTCTATAGAGAGTTTGATCTGAAAAGGCTGATCACCAGAATATGCATAAGCTGAAAACCCCTCGCCAAGTCCACCTCGCCCAGCGAATAAGTCAATAACAGGAATTTTAGTAATATCTCCTGACAAGATTTACCTTCCGTTGGAAGAGAGAGTCGCGTCTGGATTGCGGCTAACACCATGCTGCAATGACGATTGTAGCGAACCTACCATCCTAAATCAACAATCCGAAGCTCAAACCCCGGCAACTGATCAGAAGTATAAACATCGCCTTCCTGCAATTCCCGAGCCAAATAATCGCCCTCGCCGCGCGAAAGAAACGTAACCACTTTTCGAAAAGGATCGACAATCACGTACTCTGCCACACCCAGATCGAAATACTCGCCACGCTTCAAAATATAATCTCGTTCTTCACTCCCACTGCTCACAATCTCGAAAACGAGATCGGGAACAAGATCGTAAATATGTTCAGCAGACACATCTTCCAAATACACGGCAATATCACCGACCCGATCCGTCTGGTCCGAAGTCCGTATCCAGCCCTCGGGCGCAATGAGTTCAATCATCCCCGAATGGGTATGTCTATACACATAGAGCTTCTCGAGAATTGCGGAAACCACCTGCATATGTGGCAAATCGCTCGGCTCCATCACAACCAATCTCTCTTCCACACGCTCATACCGATAGGGTGCATCCCACTCCGCCTCGGCAAACTCCTCATCCGTCAGCAACCGCCCTTGATCCTTCAAACCCAATTTCAAGTGTGTTTTTGTCATCATACTCACCATCCCAAATCAGCAATCCGAAACTCAAACCCCAGCAATTGATCAGAAGTATAAACATCTCCCTCTCTCAATTCCCGAGCCAAATAATCGCCCTCACCGCGCGAAAGAACCGTAACCACTTTTCGAAAGGGATCGACAATCACATATTCTGCCACACCCAAATCGAAATACTCTCCACGCTTCAAAATATAATCTCGCTCTTCACTCCCCCTGCTCACAACTTCGAAAACAACGCGGGGAATCCTCTCGTACTGTTGATCGGACTGCGGCTCATCTTCCGTGAGATAAACGCCGACATCCGCCATGCGATCCTGTCCTTCCCCCGTGCGAATCCACGCTTCTGTCGCTGCCATTTCAATCATTCCCGGATGGGCTGCATCGTAAAGAGAGAGCTCTTTCACAACAGCCCATACCAACCCCAAATGCGTCTTACCACTTGGCGACATAACCACAAGCCTCCCTTCCACGCGTTCATATCGATAGGGCGCATCGCACTCCGCCTTGGCAAACTCCTCATCCGTCAGCAACCGCCCCTGATCCTTCAAACCCAATCTCAATTTTGTCTCCAGCATGGCCTGACCTCCGTTCACGACTCATTTTTCATCGCCCACTGTTGCTTCTTCTCTCTCATCTCCGCATTCAACACCACCTCGCGCTGCGGCGTCTGGTTCTCGCCATCCTGAACCCACTCGCCTTCGCGCGACTTCTCTACCGGTTGTCGCTGTGCCACATCCAGAATTCCAAACTTGCGATGCGGTTCTTTTTGATACCAGTAAGCCACAGACGCCATCTCATTCGCCAGATGATTGCCGTGCCCGTGCTCAATCGTCACCTTAATCTCCTTTTCAAACCGCACCGGATTGGTCAAATGAAACACATAAGACGTCTGATACCCACCCGTATTCCGCTCGTAAATCGACGACCCATTCATCAAAAACGCATTATCCTGCATCCCCCACGCCTGATTGAGATAATCTTCGCTACCAGTACCGTGCAACTCCGGCGGCCACTTGTACCCATCCACCCAGATCATATCATCGCCCTCGCCCCACCATGTTCCCTGAAAATTGGTCACCGACAAATTGCACCCAATATAGTGCCCGACACCCGTCGCCTCCAGAATCACGTAATTTCCATCCCACGCCTGCCGCTCAACATTGACAATATTCGCCTCTGGCGTATTCACGCGAATCTCATGCCCCCAGCCATCGCAGGGATTTTCCCTGTGAAATTGCGCGTGAAAATACGCTGTATCTTCTCCCCAGGGATCGTCGTACAACTCGTAATCCACGTAAAAATATTGTCGATAAGACTCATCGCCCTCATTCGTCACCTCAACGCGCGCAGAACGATTAAACGGCATAAGCAAATAGCAATTTAGCGCAGCATTGGGCACAAACTGATTCTCGCGCTGTGCATTGGCAGACGCGGAAAAGGGCAGCGATTGAAAAGACGTGGAAATACCGTGCCCCAAACAAAAGAAATCTCCCAACGGCACCTCGACACTCGGATCGTCTTCATCATCCCAAAACATCTTTAAGACCACATTGCGAAAAGCACCCTCCCCACTCTGCGTCATCCAGATATGCGTAATACAACCCGGTCCCTTGAGATCGGCCAACACGCGCGTCTCGCCGCCCTCAATAACCCATGCATCGCCATTTCGTCCGCTGTTATCCCATGACGATGCCCGCAGTGTCCTAGCCTTTTTGGTCTGTGTCAGTGAAGCGAGCAAATGAGCGTCCATATCTTCTCCTTGTTAGCGGTTAGCAGTCAGCAGTCAACGTCCAGAATATTCGGAATTTTATCCACCGCGTCAAAGGATTTTTTTAGAAAAAAACAATACGCAAAAAAAATGCATTGTTTTCCTGTCGCACATGCGAAACCCATTTCCCTCAGCCTCAAATTTTTGCTCTAAATCTCGCATATACAGGCAATTGGACGCACGCACAACGCAATGCCGGTAAAGTTACAATTTAAGCACATTTGGTATTGACTTTTTTAATAGACCACCATATATTGTGCTTGCAGTTGTTAGTGAAAATTTATCCGCTCTCCCCCTTTACCCATTTTTTGCAAACTCAAACAAATCATTACAACTGCGTAAGTTATTATTATATTTCGGGAAAACAAATCCATTGTTCGCAGTCTCTCCCCTCCTCTGCGATTGGGATTTCCAACCTTATGTTTTCCCGATTTGTTGTCTTAAAACACATCCCCAGACTCATCTTTTCAACCCTCCCCGTTGCGATCTTTATACAGCGGTTACGGGTTTATTTTTTCTGCCAGAACCCACGGGAGCAGATTCTTATTGGTTCTTGGCTGGCATTTGGGAGGCATGCATGGCCGAAATGGTTGACACTTTACTGGAAGCAGTTGATTTTGCGGTACGCAAACGCGATGGTCGGGTCGTGGATTTTGACCGCGCGCGCATTGAACGCGCGATTGAGGCGGCATTTAGAGCCGAGTTGGGATTGTCCAACGATCATTCATTGCCGCCCAAAATTGGAACCGATGTGTCGGAACTCACCGACGCTGTTATTGCTGAAATTGAAGGGGAACTGCACGAGCCGGATGACAGCGTGGATGTCGAACGCATTCAGGACAAAGTCGAAATCCAATTAATGCGTGCAGGCCACTTTGCGGTCGCACGGCGCTACATCGTCTATCGAGAAGACCACAAAAAAGCCCGCGTACTCAGCGGCAAAGAAGAACCCCAGGACCCCAACGCGCCCAAACTCCGCGTACAAACAGCCGACGGCAAGCGCGAACCTTTAGATGCCAACCGCATTCGCGCCGAAGTATTTGCCGTTTGCGATGACGAGGTAGATCCCCAGGCTCTGCTCAATGAAATATATCGCTCCCTATACGACGACATCAAACCCGACGATATCGAACGCGCCATGATATTGGCAGCGCGTAGCCGCGTGGAAAAAGAACCCGCCTATAGCAAAGTCGCCATGCGGTTGCTGCTCAACGTGATCTATCGCCACGCCCTGGGATTCAAACCCGCGATAGAAGACAGAGACACAGCCTGTCGGCAGGGATTTGCAAAATTTATTGAAACGGGCATTGAAAACGACCGCTTAGACCCCAAATTGCGCGTATTTGACCTGGAGCGTCTATCCTCGGCATTAAAACCCGAGCGCGATGAAGACTTTGAGTACCTGGGCGTACAAACCATTTTTGATCGCTATTTGCTCCACGTCAACGAGCGCCGCATTGAAACCCCACAGTTCTTCTGGATGCGCGTGGCCATGGGCCTGTCCTGGGACGAAGACGACAAAGAGGCGCGCGCCATTCAATTTTACGAAGTCCTCTCTTCCTTCCGATTTGTCTCTGCCACCCCCACCTTGTTCAATTCCGGCACCCTGCATCCGCAGTTGTCCTCGTGTTATCTGTCAACCGCGCAAGATGACCTGGAACACATATTCAAAATGGTATCCGACAATGCCAAATTATCCAAATGGGCGGGCGGTCTGGGCAATGACTGGACCAATGTGCGCGCCACAAATTCCTATATCCGCGGCACAAATGGCAGAAGCCAGGGCGTCATTCCATTTTTGAAAGTCGTGAACGACACAGCAGTTGCCGTCAACCAGGGCGGAAAACGCAAGGGCGCGGTATGCTCCTATCTCGAAACCTGGCACCTGGATATTGAAGACTTTCTGGAACTGCGCAAAAACACGGGCGATGACCGCCGCCGCACACACGACATGAACACGGCCAACTGGATCCCCGACCTGTTTATGAAACGCGTCATGGAAAAGGGAACCTGGACCCTGTTCAGCCCGGATGAAGTCCCCGACCTGCACGAATTGTACGGCAAAGCCTTTGAAGAGAAATATCTCGCCTATGAGCAAATGGCCGAAGCCGGTGAACTGCAACAACATCGCCAGATCGACGCCGTGCAATTGTGGCGCAAAATGTTGTCCATGCTCTTTGAAACCGGGCATCCCTGGATCACATTTAAGGACCCGTCCAACATCCGCTCGCCCCAGGATCACGCGGGCGTTGTCCACAGCTCGAACTTGTGTACTGAAATTTTGTTGAACACGAGCCGCGAAGAAACCGCGGTATGCAACCTCGGCTCTGTAAATCTCGTGGCGCATATCACACCCACGGGTCTCAACCGCGAATTGCTGGAAGACACGATATCCACCGCGCTTCGGATGCTGGACAACGTGATAGACATCAATTTTTATCCCACAGAAGAAGCCGCCACATCCAACAAACGCCACCGTCCCGTGGGCCTGGGCGTGATGGGATTTCAGGACGCGCTCTACCTGTTGAATTTGCCCTACGACTCGCAAGGCGCGGTTGATTTTGCCGACATCAGCATGGAAATGATCTCGTATTACGCGATCCTCGCCTCAACGCACCTGGCCGAAGAACGCGGCACATATCACTCCTACATCGGTTCAAAATGGAACCGCGGCATATTGCCCATCGATACCCTGACCGTGTTGGGACAGGAACGGGGGTCGTACCTCGAAGTCGATACATCCGCGCGCCTGGACTGGAATGTGGTGCGCGAGGCCGTCGCCAAACACGGCATGCGAAACAGCAACGTGATGGCCATTGCCCCAACCGCCACCATATCGAACATCTCGGGCGTGACGCAATCCATCGAGCCGATGTATCGCAACCTGTATGTAAAAGCAAATCTGTCCGGAGACTTCACAGTCTTAAATCCCTATATGGTCGATGCCTTAAAAGCGCGCGACCTGTGGGACGACCAGATGGTAGATGACCTGAAATACTTCGACGGCTCAGTCCAGGAAATCGACCGCATCCCGCAAGACGTAAAAGACCTCTACAAAACCGCATTTGAAGTGGCACCCGAATGGCTCATCGAATGCGCCAGCCGCCGGCAAAAGTGGATCGACATGGGCCAGTCCCTGAATCTGTACATTGCAGCACCCAGCGGCAAGGCATTGGACGACATGTACAAACTCGCCTGGATACGCGGGCTGAAAACCACGTACTACTTGCGCTCCCTGGCCGCGACCCAGATCGAAAAATCCACCATGGACATCAACAAACGCGGCGTCCAGCCCCGGTGGATGCAATCCAAATCCGCTTCAAGCGATGTGCAAGTACAACGCAAAGACGCACCCGTTGAAACAGACGCGTCGCTCAACGGGCAGGTACACCAACAGACCCCTGCCACCCCAGCACCAACAGCCGAGTCATGCGATATTACAGACGGCTCATGTGAGGCGTGTCAGTAAAAGTAGAACATGTAGTTCTGAAAACATGGTTAGAGGACTATAACCTCGGCCAACTCTGGGAAAAGAATGAGATAGGTGGCCGTCCCGTTTTGGAATAGATAGAGAATCGGCAAAATGACCAGATTGCTCATCCTTGCGCTCGCACCTTAAGAGATGAACCCAACAACTACACAATACACAGCTCCGGCACGCATTGAATACCTGAAGGTGAGGAACTTCCGCGCGTTGCGGGAAGTTGAGTTCAAGGAATTGGCACCGCTGACGGTGTTGCTCGGTCCCAATGGCAGCGGCAAATCAACAGTATTTGACGTATTCGCGTTTCTATCTGAATGTTTCGAGGTGGGTCTGCGCCGCGCCTGGGACCAGCGTGGCCGTGCCAAAGAACTGCGGACGCGAGGAAACATTGATCCCGTTGTCATTGAACTTAAGTACCGCGAACAGCCGGGCACGCCTCTGATCACTTATCACCTGGCTATTGACGAAGACCGAAACCGGCCCGTTGTCATGGAGGAGTGGTTACAATGGCGACGCGGCCAACACGGCAGACCATTCCGATTCCTCGATTATCGCGAGGGACAGGGCAGAGCGGTCAGCGGTGAGCAACCCGGCAAATTGGACATGCGCAACCAGGGAACGATCCAATTGGACCCGCGCAACGAAGTACCGCTCCAATCGCCCGATCTGCTGGCAGTCAATGCTCTGGGACAACTTGCCGATCACCCGCGCGTAGCAGCACTGCGCGACTTCATCACCGGATGGCATGTGTCATACCTCTCGGCAGACAGCGCACGAGGCCAGCCCGAGGCAGGACCACAAGAGCGACTGTCCAGAAGCGGCGACAATCTTGCCAATGTCATACAGCATCTCGCAGAGCAACATCCCGACCGACTTAACCAGATCTTCGAGGTGCTACGTCAGCGCGTGCCGCGCATTGAGCGCGTGCTATCAGCAGTCATGCCCGATGGCCGCCTATTATTGCAGATCAAGGACGCGCCATTCAACAACCCGGTACTGGCGCGATTCGCTTCTGATGGCACATTAAAAATACTGGCTTATTTGGTACTGTTATACGACCCCGAACCGCCGCCCTTCATCGGCATTGAAGAACCGGAAAACTTCTTGCACCCTCGATTGCTTTCGGAACTTGCCGAAGAATGCCGTGCGGCCTGCGAACGCACGCAGTTACTGGCGACCACACATTCGCCATTTTTTCTCAACGCACTGCGTCCCGAAGAAGTACGCATTCTCTGGCGCAACGAACAAGGGTACACACAAACAAGCCGCGTCGCAGACATACCCGGTGTACGGGAATTTATCGAAGAAGGTGCATATCTCGGCCATCTATGGATGGAAGGATATTTCAATCTGGGAGATCCGCTAGACAGACATGGTGAACCGACTCCTCCTCTGGAGGGACGCGGGTAATGGCACCACAACATCTGGAATTACTCGTCGAAGAACCCTCAATGGAGGCCTTCTTGCGAGAGTTATTGCCGCGTATGCTGTCCGTGGAATGCACATTCAAAATTCATCCGTTTCAGGGGAAGCCAGACCTATTGGACAAGTTGCAAAATCGTCTGCGAGCCTATGCAAAAAAACTGGACTACGCAAGACGGAGGCTGCCAGAGATATTGGCATTCACATTGATGCTAATCGTAGCCGTTCGCACAGTTTCGTGAAATTTCGCGAAGCCATCATTGAGGCAACTGCTTGAACCATTATTATATTTCATTTTTTTAAAGGAGTTGTGATATGTCTAAGCTCATATTTGAAGACGAAGAAGTTGAAAGTCATGCAAATATGGACTACCAAAACGGTGGTCACGCGCAGCAAAACGGTATTCCTGCACCCGTTGAAGCGGATAACACTGACGTGCCATCCGCGCTGTGTTGTGGTGCCACTGGCGAGGCGTATGACCTGACCAGGCGCATCAACCCGGAAGACAAGCGATTGCTCAACTGTCGGCAGGTAGATGTGAACCAGTTGATGCCCCTCAAATACGAATGGGCCTGGGAGCACTATCTCAACGGATGCGCCAATCACTGGATGCCGACAGAAGTGCCGATGCAGCGCGACATAGAACTCTGGCGTTCAAATGCACTGAACGACGCCGAGCGAAAAGTCATCTTGCGAAACCTCGGATTCTTCAGCACAGGCGAAAGCCTCGTCGGCAACAACATCGTACTCGCCATCTTCAAACACATCACAAACTCCGAAGCGCGACAATACCTCTTGCGTCAGGCATTTGAAGAAGCCATACACACGCACACATTCCACTACATCGTCGAATCTCTGGGCTTGAACGCACGCGAAGTATTCAACATGTATCACGAAGTCGCCTCCATCGAAGGCAAAGACAAATTCGTGATGGAACTGACCGAAGACGTACTGGATCCCAACTTCTCAACACAAAGCATTGAGGGCATGCAGAAATTCGTGAAAAATCTCGTCGGATTTTACGTCATCATGGAAGGCATATTCTTTTACAGTGGCTTTGTCATGATCCTGTCCTTCCACCGACAAAACCGCATGACCGGCATAGGCGAACAATTCCAGTACATCCTGCGCGACGAGACCATACATCTGAATTTTGGCATCGACCTGATCAACACCATCAAACTCGAAAATCCAGAAATATGGACAACGGAACTGCAACGCGACATCTACGACCTCATACACGAAGCCGTAGAATACGAAGTCATCTATGCTCGGGATTGTGTGCCCGACGGCGTACTGGGCCTCAATGAAGACTTATTCCGCGAATACGTGCAATTCATCGCCGACCGGCGATTGGAACGGATTGGACTACAAGCGGTATATGGATCGAAAAATCCATTTCCGTGGATGGGTGAAACCATTGACATCGCAAAAGAAAAGAACTTCTTTGAAACGCGCGTCACGGATTATCAAAGTGCGGGATCCTTGCAGTGGGATGATTAAACCTGAACCTTGAACAATAATACATCTCTTCAGGCTGACGGGGGAAGGGAAATCAGAGCCTGACCCAGGGTGGAAGACACACATCTTCCGCCCTGTTTTTTTATTGATCAGACATGGGAAACGCCATAACCTCACTAATAGAAGACGCACCTGTAAGCAACATAACCAGACGATCCACCCCAAGCGCAATCCCGCCAGAAGGCGGCATCCCGTATTCGAGCGCTGAAAGAAAACGCTCGTCAATCGGATAAGCCGGATTCCCCTCACGCACGCGCTGGGCGGCCTCCTCTTCCAACCGCTGGCGTTGCTCATCCGGATCATTCAACTCTGTAAACGCATTGCACAACTCCATCCCCGCAATATAAACCTCAAAACGCTCAGCCAGATCTGGCGCACTGGACTTGCGTTTGGCAAGCGCAGCCATCGGCGCGGGATAATCGCAGAGAATCACGGGCTTTTGCACACCCAGATGTGGCTCAACCTGATCGAGAAAAACCTTAAAAAACGCGACATCTGGCGGATCGTCTCTGTCAACCGTCGCATGTCCCGCCTGTTTGATAAACGCAGCCGTCTTCGAATACGGATCAGCAGCAATACCCGCGTAGCGCAACATCGCCTCCCGCACAGAAAGACGCTCCCACGGAGGCGTCAGATCAACCGCGCACTGATCCGTCCGCACAACAGACTCTCCATATAAATCTGTCGCAAGTTCGGCAATCAAATACTCGGTATCCACCATAATATCGGTATAATCCGCGAACGCGCGATACCACTCTATCATCGTAAACTCCGGCGTATGCATCCTGCCAACAGGCTCGTGCCGAAACACCTTGCAAACCTGGTATATCCGTTCAAAACCAGCCGCGAGCAGGCGTTTCATCGCATACTCAGGCGACGTATGCAGATAAAACTGACGCATCTCATACATCGTCTGAAACGCCTCGAGATGCGGTTCCATACCCGGTTGCGGCACCATCAGAGGGGTCTCAACCTCAACAAAACCCTTTGCATCAAAAAAGCGGCGAATACCCGCAATAATCCTGGCACGCTTGCGCAAATTCTCCTGCACGCCCTGGCTTAAAGACGCACCTGCAGAACGCGACGGCACCAGCACCCGCAGCCCCGTAGCACAAAAAACATCGCCTTCGAGACGACCCTCAACCTCCACAATATCCCCTGTCTTTGCCTCGACCGCAGTATTAAAACCCAGACGTACCGTCCCCGTCTCATCGGAAAGCGAATCTCGCGCCACAAGCCGCCCGGCCACGACTGCAAACGCACCCGACTGAAGTTCACAGACCCGATGGGTACGCTTACACCGTGCGGGATATTGGGGAGATGGATACTCGTGCATCTATATTGTCCTTGATTATATTATAAAATAAGGATTATGTAGAATAGTGCCAAAAGCACAAATACGAATCTGGAGGCAGATAGGAGCGATGCTAAAAACTATTTGACAAGCAAAATTTTTACACATACTCTTGTATGCACCGGGGTCAATTATTGGTCCGAGTTAGAGGGGATGTCTTATGGGCATCCCTACTTTTTCGCCATGTACTTATAAGTACATATATATTTATATAGATCAAATGTTAATAATTTACAGGTACTTACAGGCAAAAAGCACTTGACATTTGGCAAGTATTGGATATTTTTGAGGCGAAAGCCGCTAGTTGTTAATAGTTTATTTAGAGTGATAGATGACTACACTTGTTTCATTAGTAACCAAAGATTCTGCAGTATTAGGCTGTGACAGCTTAGGGACTGTTACAAGGGCTCTTGTTGATCCAAGAGAGCTTAGGGGGTTTTTTGATGATTCTGGAAAATTGAAGATGGATCAAAAAGGTCAACCGTCTCTAAAGACCATTGTCGATATCCAAGATAAAGCTAGAGAATACCCTTATAATCACATAACGCACTTGGAAAAGCTATTTTCTTTAGAACCGCTTAAAATAGGTGTTATGACTGCGGGGATAGCAGGACTTGGCGACCGAACTATAAAAAGTCTAATATCAGAATTCAAAGATAAAAATTTTTTATTTAAGAGTAAAGGTGAGCCCAGCAATTACACGCTAAATGGAGTAGCAGAACGCTTGCTGAAATTTGTAAGACCCTTCTACTTGGAAGAGTACCCAGAAAAAGAAGACACTTACAGACCCAAACTTGAATTCATTCTTGCGGGATACTCTAAACGCCAACAACTTCCATCTACTATTAGGATCACTTTTCCCGAAGGAGAAATTGATCCTTTCGGCGATGGGTTTGGTATTATGTTTGGAGGACAAACAAAAGAAATTCGGAGGATTATTTTTGGCACCGATGCTGAGAACGAGCATCGTATTATCTTTAGACACGCAGTCAAATTGTTTGAGTATCATAAACTTTTAACTGAATATCTTCGAGAAAATAATATAACTATTGATTTACCTACCCCAAATGAATATATCGACCAAATCCATATATTCAATGATGGGTGGAGACTCGAGGGATTTAGTGCTGATTGGGGCAATTTTTCTGAACAAAATGCTATTGAATGTGTTCATTGGTTGGTTGAGATTATGTGCAAGGCCCAACAATTTAGCAGTGCCTTGCCGACTGTAGGTGGAGAGATTAACCTTGCCATTGTGACAAAGAGCGATGGCTTCCGATTTGTCTCTAAAAGAGAGTACCAAGTAGGTGATTACTCAATCCCCCGAGAGGAAGGAAACTGACATGGCAAAAAGAACTTTTGATGACGCTGCGGAAGAGAAACAGAGGCAGGAGGACATTCGTCGATTCGCAGAAAGTATTCCCGTTAAAGATGTGCCCCAACAAGAAATACAGTCACCCTATCCTCGTATCCGTACAGAAAAAGAAAATGATAGTATCTCTCCTGAATCGTTCAATCCCTGATACTTTTAACTCTTGATATTTGAATAGCCAGCTAACCTTAGTAGGCTATTTGTTATGAGGCCGAGACGTTACGCTATCAGGTCACAATAGCGTAGGCTCCGTATAGACGGTTGCCCTTTCGCGGACGTGATCGTGTATATGTATAAAGGTCTCCATAATGATCTCATCTGCGTTGTCCACAACGATTGCGCGGACTTCCTTTGTGTCTCTTTTCTTTACGCCAGCCACAGGGATCTTGCCAGTGGTTCTTCTGCCCGCCTGTAGTCTATCCCTAGCGTGTTTGTTGGTTTCTCTCCCGTCGATATAGGTTTCATCAACCTCAACAGGCCCTTCAAACAGGATTTGTTCCTCCGCGCAAATTTGAAAGGAATAACCATGCGCCCGTACATCTGTTGTCACAACCACATTGGACGAACCATTAACCGCGTACCCACCGTCGGACAAAATGCCCAGATGTGTTTATCCCGATTTGCCGAAACCGATATATACGCAGCCATATCAATGCCAACAGCCGTGGGCAGCCCAATCACGCGGGGGATACAAGACATACGAGAACAAAACGAAGCCATTGCCCGCGCGTGCAAAAAATTTCCAGACGTATTTCCCATAGGCATGGCACTCATCGAACCGAGATTTGGCGAATGCGGCATTGACGAAGCCGAAAAAGCCATGGACGACCTGGGCCTCGTCGGAGTCGCCGGACATCCCCCCATGAAAGAAGAAATCCTCCCCATGGTAGAAGTCGCAGCCGCGCGAAACGGACTGTGCAACCTGCACTGGCACGACAGCTTGATGGACCGCACCGCCCGAACATTTCCAAATGCACAATTTATCGTACACGCCAGCACCTGGGCCGCAGAAAATTTGGCACAGCACGACAACATCTGGTTCGAAGTCGTACAATACCCCGATGGACGGAACTCCACCTGGGACTTCAACTGGTTCGCCAACAAAGTCGGACGCGAGCGACTCATATTCGGCGCAGACCTGCCCTATTACGACTATCGCTATCTCCAGCGCGTAATAGAAGAAGCCGACTGCGACGACGACTTGAAAGATCGAATTTCCCATCGAAATGTCATGACCCTGATCAAACACTACAAACCAAACTGGACATTGCCGACACATCCGCCTCAGGTCCCCCGTGTGTACAGTCCAGACAGACTCTGGGCGTGCAACCCGGACCAGACAGATCGGTTGACCGTAGATATCTTGCCCTGAGGCACAAAAATGACCAGTAAGCGACCGCGACCAAACATAATTGTATTCTTGACCGACGACCAGGGCTATGGGGACCTGGGCATCTACGGAAACCCGGACCTGGACACACCCCACATCGACCGCATCGGCCAGGAAGGACTCTGTCTGAACCAGCACTACACCGCATCCCCAATCTGCGCGCCAGCCCGCGCCGCTCTTTTAACCGGCCGCTACAACCACCGCGTAGGCGCATTGAGCGTGGAATCAAACCGCGGACTGGACCGGATTGCACTCGGCGAATCCACAATCGCGGACTTATTCAAAGCAAACGGCTATGCAACGGGAATGGTGGGCAAATGGCACAACGGCCTACACGACATGAGGTATCATCCGAACAACCGGGGCTTCGATGAATTCGCCGGCTTTTTGAACGGCGGAATGAATTACTGGAACTGGATCATCGAATACAACGGACAGCCGAAATGGTCAGACGGCCGGTATCTCACAGACGTATTTACGCAGGACGCCATCGAATTTATCGAACGGCACAAAACAGAGCCGTTCTTTCTCTACGTCGCCTACAATGCGCCACACGGTCCCCTCGAAGCGCCAGAAGAAGACGTCCACCCCTTTGAAGAAATGGAAAAATTCACCCGGGCCGTATGTCTCACCTACGGCATGATCCGGCGGATGGACACCGGAATCGGACAAATCCTGGACACACTCGAACAACACGGCCTCGCGGAAGATACGATAATACTTTACACCAGCGACAATGGACCCGTCCACCTCGGCAAAGGAGAAAACGACCAGACCCGCTACAACGGACCATTTCGGGGCATGAAATACGACGTACTCGAAGGCGGAATCCGCGTACCGGGCTTGATCCGCTGGCCTGCGGGCTTGCCGCAGGGCGAGACCTATGACGGAATGCTGCACTTTACAGACTGGATGCCCACGCTATTACAGGCCTGCGGAATCGACATGCAGACGCCCTCGGACGGAATGGATGTCATGCCCGCATTACAGGGAGAACCCGAAAAACTCCCGACCAAACGATACTGGCAATTCAACCGCTACGACCCCATCGGCACCTGCAATGCCGCGATGCGGGATGGGGAATGGAAACTCTACTGGCCCCGCATTGAAGAAGCCATGCAAAAAATGAGATCGGACAATCCGCCATTCCAAAAAAATCTCGAAGTCCCGCATTTTCTCATGGATGTGGAAAATCCACCTGTGGAACGGACCCTATCGCCGCCCGGCGCCCCGGAACTCTACAATATTGAAAACGACCCGCACGAAAACATCGACCTCGCGCAACAACAGCCAGACCGCGTACACCGCATGAAACGCGAACTGGAAACATGGTTTGAATCCGTAGAAGCGGATCGGCAGCGCATCGCACCGTCATAAGTGACTGACGTTACGCAGCGGTTTTTTCGAGACACATATCTTTCACTATACTACCCATTCCTGGCTCAAAATGTTCCCATTCGCCTGTGTTTCAGCAGGGGATCCTTAAATTCAAGTTGTGAACAGCGGCGCAATACTGCATATTTCAAGAAAAATGAGGTGTTTGCGCTTCTTTTTTGCAATATATGGCTCAATTTGTTGACCGAGTGACTGACCTGCCACTAAATGAATCTGCCAAGGGCAATTTTCTTGCGGGTTTGTCTGTGTTGGGTGGGTTGGTGCATGATCGAGAAATGATTGCGAATCTTATATCAAAGGAGGGGTTGATGGATCTCATCCGCGAATCATCATTTGCCCAATATCTGATTGAGCAAGAGATAGAGGAAAACAAAGAACAATGGCTCAAGCAAGGGATTGAACAGGGCATTGAACAGGGCATTGAGCAAGGGGAGAGAAAAAGCACGCTCGCAGGCCTCCTCGACGTGTTGGAGATTCGCTTTGGTCTGAGCGAAGCGCATCCCCTATCTGACCGCATTGCCGATATTGACGACTTGCAACGTCTCAAGCAGTTGCTTCGTGCAGCAATTCAGGCCACCAGTCTTGAAGCATTTGAGCAAGCGTTGGATGCGTGACGCGATTTCCCAACCACAGACAGCCAACATCCCCAACTCGGATTCGCTAAAAAAAACCGCTCGCCATAACTTCAGGGAGCGGTTTTTCGATTGGGTCAAGTCCTGTTTTTAGTTGAAATAATCGAGGCGTGTGGTTTCAATCAGCAGCAATCGCGTCTTGGCTGTCAACTCATTTACTATCTTCAGTTTCTAACAGTATCTTGTCTAACTCCTCAACTATCCCTTCTGAGACAGATTGTATAGCATTGCTATATTTATTAGCAGAACCAGGTGGATGTTGATTATCAATTAACCCTATGAACATTTCCTCTATAAGCCCATAACCAGTTAGATCCAAAAAATATATCCCCACCACCCCTTGTCTGAATCAGGATGAGCAAGATTTTCAGGATTTTCAGGATACCACCCACATCAACTCATCCCCGAAAAACCCATCCCACACGCCATCCAACCTTTCCTCTTTTGCCGTGCAAAAAGCATCCCGCCTCGAACTTGCCAAAGCCCTAATTTAGCACACTGCCTTCATCCTGTTCATCCTCTCATCACTGGATAGAACCACTCCAGTGCAGGCTCTGAAAATCCTGATTCAGACAGTTTTCATACTCCTCGCCTCTAACACCTCAAAACCGCACAGTCACCCCTCTAGCCCGAAGGGCTGGAATGTGCGTGTTGCGTGATGTGGTGCTCAGCGCGTTTTCCCGCACATCAACCTCATCGCCTCTACCCAATCCCGTGTTTGCCACCAGCGGTGCGAGATCCGAGATATTGTTTCCGCCAAGAGACAGGCGTGTCAGGTTGGTCAGACTGGTAAGGGGGGTAATATCTACGATCCTGTTGCTGGTAAGATTCAGCTCTGTCAGATTGGTCGCATGCTCCAGTCCCGTCAAATCGCTAATATCCTTGTTTGATGCGTTAAAAGTCCTCAATGTGGCCATCTCTGAAGAAGTGATTGACGGAACGATGCCTTTCTTGCCGAGACTATGGCCGATTGCTAAATTCAGCTTATGATCCGGAATGGTCAAGATTGGTTCACCGCCAGAGCCAAATTGTATTTCTGCCTTGTAAATATCTTGATTAGAATTGAAGGCGATAAAACGACCATCGGGAGACCAGGCGGGAGAACCGTCGCTTCTTTCAGGGAGGTTAACGCGGGTCAGATTGTTCCCATCTGATCCCACTATGTAAATATCTGTCGAGGATTTATCTTCGGGGCTATCTCGATTAGAAGTGAAGGCGATAAAACGACCATCGGGAGACCAAGCGGGATCAGCGTCGCGGGCAGGGGAGGGGGGGACAAGGGGGATCAGGTTATTCCCATCGGAATCCATCACATAAGTATTCTTGTTGGGGCCAGGGGCGTCGAACCAGCTATCGAAGGCGATAAAACGACTATCAGGAGACCAGAGGGCATAAACGCCACTGCCGGGATTTGTTTCGGTTAAAAAACCGGTCTCATTGCGCCCATCTGAATCCATCCTCTGAATTTGGAAATCCCATCCGTCGTGGCCTGTGAAGGCGATAAAACGACCATCGGGAGAATAGGCGGGCCACCCGCCACCTTTGCGCAATAAAGTTACGTTGCTCCCATCGGAATCCATCCTGTAAATCCCAGCGGGATCGCGCTGAGAGGTGAAGAGGATAAAACGACCATCGGGAGACCACGAGGGATCCCCGTCACTGTCGGGTTTTAAGGTCAACTGGATCCGGTTGCTCCCATCCGAATCTATCCTGTAAATATCCTGGTTGTTGCCGATGCTGAGGATATAGGCGATAAAACGGCCATCGGGAGAATAGGCAGGCTGTAGGCCACCGCCGACATAGCCGCCAGTTAAGTGGATCAGGTTGGCCCCATCCGAATCCATCTTGTAAAGTCCTCCTCCTCCGGGCCCGGCCCAATTTTGGAAGAGGATAAAACGGCCATCAGGGGACCAAATGGGATTAGTAGGCCACCCCAACGAATCAGAAGTCAATTTGGTTATTCCGATTACCGACACGCCACCATTAGAACTGCCACTATCAGAACCGTCACCACCGGTACCACCACCAGAACCGCTATTAGGCGGAGGTTGAGATCCACATGGCGTGCCATACACATCCACAAAGGCCAGAAAATCGGCTATATCAACGCTCCCATTACTGTCCAAATCCATCTGAGCATTGTAATTGGCATCCGATGAACTGCTGCCATACACATCTACAAAGGATAGAAAATCGGCTATATCAACCTTCTCATTGCCATCAAAATCACCAGGACACGTTGACGCTGACGGGGCAGTAAAGGTGATCACTGCATTGGACACATCCAACTGGTCAACATCACGCCCGCTGGTCAGGGACATGCTTTTCACAATCAGCGTCGCACCGTCTTCAAGCGGTCGCGTCACCTGTAAGTCAACCTGACCCAAATATCCCGTCGAAGGTATAGTCGCACCCGTAACGAACAATGCGGATAGCTCTTTAGAACCCCTGCTGACCAGCGCGGCCCCGGTCCAGTCTCGACCCGATACAGTCCCGACAGAACTGGAGAAGGTCTTGCCCGGCAGGTCGAGTTCCAGCGCATAACCATTGGTTGTCTGTCCTGCACCGGCAGGCACAAAAAGCTGAAATCGAATGGTATCACCCGCCTGTTGTTCGGGCAGGGTTTGCGCGTTGTTGTTTTGTGCGGGACTTTCGATTTGCGTATCTACCTGAAGTTCTGCGCCTGAAAACGCACCCAAAAAGTGTTGGGCAAACGCTGGAATGCAGATGAAAAGTGCGATGGTGATGATGGCGAAAAGCGCGATGCGTTTACACATGATGTTCTCCTGATTGTGAAATGAACCAAAAGCGGACAGACTAACCACTAATCACTAATCACTATCTTTCAGGAGGATCACGGGATGTGCGGAAATGCGGCGATGCGAAATGAACACCGGCAGGCTGTTTTAGCAGATGGGACGCCTTCAGCACAGAATGCCGAGGCGGTTGGTTAAAGAAAAATGGTGTGGGAGGATCGTGTGATGTGTGAGCGGAAGGAAAGCGCGAATGCGCGAAAGGCGGGGAAAGAGGAAGGTCAGGTAGTAGAAGTACTTCTACCCCCCCGAATATAAGTTTAAATAAATCAACTACTTGAGAGCTATTCGGGAAGGTCGCAGAACATTCCGGTGCGTTCATCCGGATACCGATAAACGGCCCTGCGCTGGCGCAGATGTCCGAAACAGTTTGATGGGAGGTCTTCATAAAATCCGCCAATAACAAGGATGAGAAAAATTTCAGAATAAATTAACCCCGCTAATTACCTTGTCAAGGCTTTTTTATCATATCACCGGTACAAATCTCAAGTTTAACTTGAAATATGTACCGATTTGCTTATTTTACCCTTGAGTTGCATCAATGCGAACAGGGATCAGCACCGTGATAGTACGACAAATCGCCCAAGAATTGGCTGCGACAGCAAACGAATTTCCCGTGGTAACAATCATCGGTCCACGACAGGCGGGAAAAACCACATTGGCGCGCATGCAATTTCCCAACCACGCTTACGCGAACCTGGAAGCACCCGATATACGCACGCTTGCCATGAGCGATCCCCACGCCTTCTTCTCACAATTTCCCCCACCCGTTATCATCGACGAAATTCAGCGCGTCCCCGAACTGCTCTCAACCATCCAGGTCCTCGCTGACAGCAGCCATCAACGCGGACAATATATACTCACAGGCAGTCATCAGTTGCGCCTTCAAGAAGCCGTTGCCCAATCCCTGGCCGGACGCACCGCCCTCTTGCGCCTGCTGCCCCTGTCGATATCAGAACTCAAAGCAACCGGCATCACACATACGCGCGACGAATTTATCTATCAAGGCTTCATGCCCCGGCTTTACAACGAAAAAATCAATCCGACTCGCCTGTACCGAAATTACTGTCAAACCTGTATCGAGCGCGACATCAGACAAATGATCAACCTCAGAAGCCTGACAGATTTTGAGAACTTCACGCGCCTGCTGGCTGGACGCGTCGGTCAGATCTTGAATCTGAGTTCGCTATCTAACGATGTGGGTGTCTCGAGCACCACCCTGAAAGAATGGCTCTCCGTACTCGAAGCATCGCACACCATTTTCAGGTTGAATCCCTATTTTGAAAACTTTGGTAAACGCATCATCAAATCGCCAAAAATCTATTTTACCGATATCGGACTCGCGTCCTACTTGCTCGGCATTGAATCGCCCGCACTCGCTACCCGGGATCCACTAATCGGCAATCTCTTTGAAAACATGGTCGTCATCGAAGCCTTGAAAGCCAGACTCAACGCGGGAAAAGAGCCTGAACTCTACTTTTACCGCGACAACAAAGGCAACGAAGTAGATCTGTTGTTCAGGCAAAACAGACAGTTAATCCCCATAGAAATCAAATCCGCCATGACATTTAATCCAGAATTTGCAAAAGGCATCGCGCAATTCCAGAAAATTGCATCCTCCGCGCAAAAAGGCCACATCATCTACGCTGGCAATCTCACACCTGAACTGACCCATGCCAGCGTACTGCATTTTACCGACGTGGATCACATCTTTCAAGAAAAGATATGACCTGCTGAATCTGTTGTTCCTTCCAAATAAGCGACTTATATTCACAAAATCCCGGTATTTTATTCACAAATAAGGAACGTTAGCCTATGGAAAAAGATCCATTTGCCGATCTGACCTGGGAAGACCTTGAAGACTGGGCGGGGACTACAATCGTCAGCAGAGGGCGCACCTACCAGCGCAACAGTAGCGTTTCTGATTTGGGAATCACACCTGAAGGCACACTCATCGCCTATGTGCTGGGCAGCACGCGCTATGTCACGCAAGTGGCAATCCAGGATGGGGACTTGATCTCTGAATGTACCTGTCCTTACTGGACAACTTGCAAACACGCGGTCGCCGTGGTATTGGAATACCTGATGTGTTTGAAGAACGACGTTGCAGTACCACAAATCCCACCAACAGACCCCCGTCTGGACAGGCTGCGAGAAACAGAGACACCCGGAGGAGAATACTGGGACCCCGAACTGGAACAGCAGAACACCGGCTCCCTTTTGGCCTACCTCGAAAAACAAACCAAAGCACAACTCGTAGAACTGTTCGACGAACTCACCAGAGCCTTTCCCGATGTACGAGAATTTCTGGAGGATCGCCGAAATGTTCGCAGCGGCAACGCCAGCACGCTACTCAAAGCGATCAGAAAGGAAATTGCGGACATAAGAGAAGAACCCGATTGGGATGAATATGAGCGGGAATATCAGCCTATGAGCTTCAACCGCCTGAAAACATATCTTCAGGCACTCCTTATAGCCGGCCATGCCGACGAGGCCATTCCCCTGGGCAAAGAATTGATCAATGCCGTCAATTTCGCGCTTGACAACTACGATATCGAAGGAGACATAATCGACGAAGTCCCAGCCTGCATGGAAATTGTGATTCAAGCTCTGCCGGCGTCATCCCTATCTTCGTCCGAACAACTAATCTGGGCGGTAGATATAGAACTGGCAGACAGCTACGAATTTTGTTATGAAGTCCTGGAAAATATTTGGAATAATGCAAATAAAAAATCCGACTGGCGCGAACTGGCCGACGAATTGCAGAAACGCCTTGCTGTCAAACAGACAGACAAGTACCTCCGAAACCAGTTGACCGGATGGCTCATCGCTGCACTTGAGCAAACCGGACGCGAGGATGAAATCATCCCTCTGCGTGAACGAGAGGCTGAAATCACCGGCGACTATATACAACTGATAGACCTCCTGATTGAGGAAAAACACTATGAAGACGCCGAAAACTGGTGCCAGAAAGCCATTGCAAACACAGATCCCAACCATCTGGGCAATATCTCAGATATTGAGGACCGGCTACGTACCATCCGGGAAAAAACTGGTGACCATCTGAGTGCTGCGACCTTTTATGCGGAGGACTTTTTCTCGAATCCTTCGCTACACACCTTTCAAGAATTGTGCAAATCTGCACAAAAGGCCAAAGTGGGACCAGCAGTCGAAGCCTGGGCGCGCTATTTTCTGGAAACAGGACACTTGCCTCGAACAAAAGGCAGAAAGCGAAAAGGGGAACCCAATGACAAATGGCCTTTACCAAAGACGGAATTTGAAAAAGACATTGACGCTTCAGAAGGCCCCCTGATCCATCTCCTGATCGAACTTGCCATCGCAGAGAAAAAACCAACAGAGGTTTTGAAGTGGTACGATATAAAACCATCCACAACAAACTACACATGGGGCTACATGTACAAACCATCGCTCGAAGTAGCCCACGCCATCAAAGAAAAATATCCAGACCGTGCCATAGCGATCTGGAAAGAACAGGCCGAATCTGCGATCAGCCGGGTTGAAGTTTCCGGTTATCGAGAGGCCAGCACCTTTCTCCGCGAAGTGCGAGACACATTAAAGCGTCTCAACAGAGAAAAAGAATGGGAAGCGTATTTGAGCGAGTTGAGAGACCAAAACAAAAGAAGACCGCGTTGCCTCGAAGTCCTGGATGGTTTGGCAGGCAAGCGCATCATCGATAGGGAATAGATTATATCGGAGCCGCCTTATTCGACTGCAAACAGCCGGTTGCGCGCGGGCAGGCTGACAATCTTCGAGAAATGGTAAATCTGCAAATCGGGATGGTCGGGATCGACCGTGGTGGGCACTTCGATCACGAAATCGGCGAAATGAGGGACATTAAAAGCCACGAAAGCCAGCATCAGACAATCGACGAGCCGCTCGGGACGCACCGAAAGATCCGGAAAGGCGACCGGACCAGTATCGACCTGGTAGCGGTCGTCGTCACGGCGGGTATTCATCGTCTTAACCGGACATTCAATCAGTGCCCGGAGCTTGGTCTCGTCGTTGCGGATCTCGGTCTGCGAGACCAGCGGCGCAAAGCGATACGTCTCCTCGCGAATCGCCGCATTCGTCGGCAACTCGCGAATCGTCGCGCCTTCGACGAGATGCAGATCGTAACCGCCGAACATCTCCGTGTACGAACGCGTTTCCCGGTACCGGTCACTGAGATAGGCATGGCGCCTGAAGATAAGACCGTACCCGGCACTGAAGATCGGCAGGAAATCGTAGTTGTCCTGTATAAACAGATCCTGCGCGTGAAAGGTATTCTCGCTCTTGCAGGAGGCTGTCTGGTAGAAATCCTCACAGATCCCTCGCCTGTCATCGATAACGCGGGTGCGCGACTCGATCCAGAAGCGCGCCTCATTGGCGTGCCCCTTCCCGGTCAGGAACGAACGCCCGTAATCCAGCGGGGCCATCTCGATTTGCATATCTTCACTCACTGGTCTTCCTCCGTTCTCTGTTCTACCTGGAGACGCCCGCCGAGGAGGTATCGATACAGCTTGAGGGCAAGCCCCTCCTCGTTCTTCTCCAGCCAGCCGCGGGTGACCGACGTCAGCACCATCGTTCGGCAGGATTTGTCCGCAACCACAGAAGTCTGGTCTGGCGCGTCCTCCGGCCATATCGCATCGCCAGGACCGAACTGAAACAGGCGCGTACCTGCGGCGTCGTAGCCGGAAGCCCGGCCCGAAAGCAGCAGTTGCAGATCTTCCTGGGGCGCACCCGGTCCTGCGATAGTCTCGCCAGCGGAGTACTCGTGAGGATTCAGATAGCGTTGAAGTTCCTCTATCAAATCCTCGAAATCAATCTGCCGCTCCAGATACCGCTCGAGGTCATCGGCGGCGTGATCCAGCAGCGAGGCACGCCGCTCGTCTGCCATATCCACATCCGTATTCCACACCTCAATAACAATATCCTCGCAGCGCTCGAGAGCGCCATCCACATTCTGCTCCACCTGCAACTCATCATATACAGAAGGCGGAAGATTGTGCTCAATCCCGGCCCTCAAACCCCCGGACAATCCGCTCAGAACGACCCGCACCCTGGCCGCGTTTGCCGTCTGCAAAAACCTGCACAGAACGTTCACCGCCGAAAAGTCAAAACCGGAGACAGCGCCGAAGTCCAGTATCAAGCAAGTGGGACGCGAAGCACCGCTCAGGGACTGCCTGAGATGATCGGCCAGAGGGCACACGCTGCCAAAAAAGATGTAGCCGCGCAGCCGGTATGCATGAACCCGCTCTCCCTCCTCCAGCAAGATGGCGCGATCGGGGACAGGACGTGCTCTGTTGCTCGCGCGCTCTCGTGCGGTAAACCGCGATTCAATCAGATCCACGCGGCTGAGGCGCACGGTGAAAAACATTAGGGTAGCGAGCATCCCGACAGCCACGCCCTCGATTAGTCCGAAGGACATAATCGTAAAAAATATCAACATAATAATGCCGTACTCCGACCAGGGAAGCCGCTTACAGCTTGCCACGAGACCCTGGTCCAGCAGGCCAAGACCAGTAAAGATCAGGATTCCGCCTACGAGTGGTGCCGGGACGAATTCCAGCATCCCGTCGCCCAGGAACAACGCGCCCCCGATGACCAGAGCAGCGACCAGTCCCGTCAACCTCGTTGAGGCCCCCAGCAACTTGCTGCGCAGGGACGCTGGCACAACAATGGTCGCCACCGTACCGCCACCCAGCCCGGCGACCACACTCGCAACCCCTGTCACGCGGAACTCCCGGTCCCAGTCCAACTCCTGATTCGCAGCCAACTCAAGGCCGGCGAAATTCATGACCACACAGATGAAAGCAACCAGAACCAACGTCAGTATGTGGGGGGTCTGCGCGGCAATCGAGGCCCATTCCACCTGCAGCAGATCGGCGGGCAACAGAGCCGGCCACAGGCTTCCGTCCGCCGTGCTCGTAAGCAGCAAGCCCTCTGCCCGCGCCTCGTCGCCCGAAATGCCGAGACCGGCGAGTGCGAGATGGTACGCAGCTACGGCAAGTGCGACGCTCACCGACAGGATCAGCGGGCTGCCCCAGCGCTTCATCGCGAAGAACAGGGCAATCCCATACACCGCGCCCGGGCTCCACTTCCACAGAACGGGAGACTCAAAGAGTGCGGGAATCACCCACCATTTCAGTTCCGCCCCCATCAACGACATCGCCGCCAGACACACGGCACCCCCGATACCCGCCACAAATCCGCCTGCCACTGGATAGGGGATAAAGCGCATCAGGTTGGCGAGTCCAAAATGCCCGATCATGAGACAGCACACGCCGGTAACGACCGCGCTGATAATAAGCGCGATCGCCGCGGAAACGAACAGCGCATCCCCTTTGGCGTCTATCCAGGAGCCGATCAGAGCCATGACCAGCACCAGCGCGGGAGACAGCCCCGCAATCACCCCGCGAAAGCTACTCGCGAAAGCGAAGATCAGGCACGTCGCGAAATTCCCAAACAGCACCAGGCCAACGCCCTGAGAGGAATAGGAAGCCAGAGGTCCCGAGAATATGAAGCTCCCGAAGGCAACCTGAGCGACGAGCAGACCCAGGCCCGAGGTAAAGCCGGCTGACAGTGCCGGAACAGCCTTCCCGGACCGGAGATCGGCGCGAAGCTCAGAAGCAAGGTCTCGAAATACGGATATCGCCATTTCACACTTCCTACTTCACTCTTCACCCTTCAAAAACCCCTGAACCCGCGGGTGATCGAGCACATCGGTATTGAGCACATCCCTGGGCGTGCGACCTTCAAGCGCGTCAATAATTTGCTCCACGCAACACTCGTCAAGCCGAATAGCGGATTCCACAGTAATACCCGCGTTGTGGTTGGTACAGATAATGCGGGGATGGTCCTTGTGAATCGCGCGGGTCTGATTAACCGGATCATCGACGAGATAATAATAGAGCCGATCTTCTTTAATCGCCCGATTCACCGCCTCGTCGTCCACCAGATTGCCGCGCGAGGGATTGATCACTGAGGCGTGGGGTTTCATCGCGCAGAGCAAATCGTAGGTCACAACCGTATCATCGCCCGAAAGATGCAGAGAAATCGCATCGCATTCCTCAAAAAGGACGCGGGGATCATCCACCACCTCGGCATCGTATTGCGCGGCGACCTCGTCAATATCCGGACGGATATCATAGACCAGCAAACGCCCAGAATCGCCCAGAATTGGACGCGCGAGTTCGGCCATCGCCTGACCGATGCGTCCCAGACCCCAGATCCCCAGCGTAGAGCCTTCCGCGTCATAAGTCCTGATAATCTCAAAATTCCCCGCATGGCTATTTCGGTTCAAAGTATAAACGCGCTTCAGCGCGGCCATCCACTGCGCGATCGCAAACTCGGCAACCGTAACCATATGCACGGGAGCAACCGTGACGATAACACCGCAATCGGTCGCGCGCGGCACATCGACCTTTTCAAAACCTACACCCCAGCGCGCAACAATGCGCAAATCGCGCGCCGTGGCGTAAAACTCGGGCGAGAACACAACCGAATCCGCCAGAACACCCACCACACCCTCGGCGTGTTCGGCACCAAATTCGGTCTCAGAGTAAAATTCCACCTCCGCGTAATCGCGCAACCTGTCAATCGCCTTTGTCCGCTCCTCAGATGCAAACTCGGGACCCTGCAATTTATCTGTAATAAGAATCTTTTGAGCCATCGTTCCCCCTGAGATTCGTTAATAAAATACGGCCTTCTCCTTGCCTTTCATCTGCGGGCGAAAAATTTTTCGCCCCTACGTTTTCACACGTCACAGATGGCGCATGCCTCGCCCCTACATATCTCCGCTGGCTATCTTCATCTGCGAAAAACGCTCAAATTATTCGCGTTTTTTTCTGCGCTATCTGCGCCATCTGCGGATACTATCCAATCAGCGGCAACAAAGTATCGGCGGTCTTCTTCACCAGAAAAGTGTAAAACGCCTCACTCAACAGACTACTCCCGTGATCCTGAATAAATTTGAGTTCCTCGGGTGTAATATCAACGGGATTGGTCTCAACCGCATTGGGGTATTCATTCGCAGGCGTCCGATCAATCGGCGCGACAAACTCCACCGTCAGCGCGTCATCATAACCCACCTCTTTGAGCGTCGCCACCAACTTTGCCCAATCCCAGTTCCCCAGCCCACACGCCATGCGATTGTTATCCGCCACGTGAAAATCCACCAGCCGATCCCCGGCATCTCGGATAGCTTGATACGGATCCGCCTCTTCAATATTGATATGAAAAGCATCTAAACACACCCCGCAATTCGCACCCGTCGTCTCTGCCAGAGCAAGAGCCTGAGCACCCCGGGTAATAAAATACGTCTCAAACCGATTGATGGGTTCAATAGCGAGGCGAATTCCCTCACTTTCGGAATGATCGTAAACCTCCTGCATGCCCGCCACAGCCCATTGCCACTCCTCATCGGGCGTGGCATCCGGTTCGATTTTTCCCACAGTAGCCGGCACCACAGTCAACTCGTACCCATCGAGTTCTTTAACCATCGTAACACAGTCCTTGACGTACTGCACGGACTGTGCCCGAATCCCCGCATCTTTGGCCAGCATATTGCGGTCGCCCATCATCAACGTCACCGCCCCCCAGCAACGGATAGTGTACGCATTGAGCAAAGCACGCACCTCTGACGTATCGTACCGCTCGGGTTCACCACTCAGTTCAATACTCTCGTACCCAAATTTCGCCAACCTCTCAAGCGTGACTTCGAGAGACTCCGACCGCATCCAATTGTGCATAGATAAATGCATCAATAACCCCCCTGAACAATAATATCCGGCGTATTTTCAACGCGCCCCCACCAGAGCGCCATATCAAAAGTGGGATCTCCAGTGAGAAAACGCCAGAACTTGATGCGATTCATAAGCTCAATGCGATGGCGTTGCCCGTGCCAGGGAATCTTCTGATTGAGCTTCTGCATAACCTCGGGACTATCCAGATCATCCGTATTCCACAAACGCTGCTGCCGAACCGTGGGATTGAGGCGGAGCTTAAACATATACCGATCCCTATCCGTAAAATTGCTCCGCGCCGAATGCCATATATTGGTATGCCAGAAAAACATCGTCCCCGCTTCGCAAACCGCCTGCACCTGTCCTATGATATTTTGATAGCGTTTGATCTCGGCTTCGTGAACCCGGCGAAATTGCGTACCCGGCACAAAAAGCGTACCCCCACTTTCCAGCGGCGTATCCTCTGGAAAAAAGGAAATTTGAATATCGAAATGCAAATCGCGAACATCGTATTCGGCATCCTGATGCAAATTGGCACCCTTGCGCGTATTTGCCGGCGTAAGATGCGCCGCGTGATGATCGTATCGCGGATTGGGACCCACCAGACTGTGAATAATCGCTGCCACTTTGGGCAGGCGAAAAACCTTGCCAATAGCTTCATCGGGCCAGGCCTCGCTAAAAGGCGAGCCCATCGGCGCGCGGCGTCTGAGCTTGCCCGTACTCATCTCTTCATGTGCGGCTTCGCAGAGTTCGCGCGGCACCAGATTGTCAAACCGCAGAAAACCCGTGCTTGCAAACTGCGCCATTTCCACGGACGTAAGCAAAAGATTCTTATCCATTGATAGCCTCCATTTTTTCCAGGACAAATTCAAAATCGAGATAGTCGTTTTCGTATTCGCGTCCAACTTGCGGCGTTTTCAGAAAAGGCACCTGAATAACGCGCCAGCCATCGCGCATGGCATCCAGCACAGAGTTGTAAGGCGGCTCGGCATCCTCACCTGCAGCTTCAAACATCTCATCAGTCGTGCCATCGTAAAGTGACCAGCCAACAACTTCACTCTCCAAACTGGAATTGCCCAGATAGAGAAAGAGAAGTTTTTGTCTCAGTTGTGTTTCAGGCATTCGCGGATTCCTTTTAATAAATAGGGAGTTATCAAACGAGGTTTTTTGTTGGGATCGTTCTTAAAAGATTCCCCATCACTTTTTTTGCGTTAAAGATATCAATCAGATAAACCTGATTATCTTTAAATTCAACTGTAAAACCATCACCTTCAATCACCTGGTCAGGTATGCCTCGCATATCCCGCCGAAAAAAGAGAATATTTCCGGTTTGAGGATCGATCTTCTTGTCAAAAAGTTCGGGCTTATTGAAAATATAGGAAATCCAATCCACCTTATCGAGCATTTTTTATGGGTAGTATTGTTGTGCCAGATGCGGCTAGAGGGCCTTTGCTTTCAGGGGTGATGCAGAGGCATTTTTTGCACATTGGAATATTCTATCTAGCCCTTCTCCAAAAAAATAATGAAAATGGGGGTAACCGATAATGGCTACCCCCATTTTTTTACGCATTGCTCTTTTTCAATCGCCTCCACTTCCTGGGGATGTTGCGCTTGGAGCATCCCAATCTATGGGCTTTCGGTATATCGGCGTTAATGGCGATTTACCTGTGACTGTGGGATTCTTCCCTGTGGATAAATCAACCATCACCTTATATCCCCGGTTAATCGGGATATTCTCCCAAGAGCCTATGCTATCCTCACCTTCCCACGCTCTGGCCTGATACTGCCCCATATCCTCTTTAGGCCAGAACATAAAAGAGACCTGTCCCTGGGCGTCTGTGCGAGCTATTGTGAGAATGTAAAGGTCAGGGTCGTTCCCCTCCGCAGGATATTTGAACTCAACAATCGCGTCATTTACCGGGCGACCGTTCCGAGTCAAGGTGAATAATACCTCGGAATGTGTGGCCTGCTCTCCAGCCAGTTTTGCCAACCTCGATTCCTGCCCCTGACCACCTGCAATCGGGTTTGCCACGTTCCCCTTGCCACATCCCCATATAATACCCACCGCGAGCATTCCCGCGACAATACCACTAATGCGTGCCAACATGACAGCCTCCTTTGTGTTGGGGTTCCCCGACTTGTTAAAAATTAAACGCCTGCCATCCCGCAAGGTTTCAATCAACTATTTCTCCCGCGTGATAACAGCTTTCATACATCAAACACGAGCACATCATCGACAATTGGACGTATAAAAGTCTGGCTGAGTGCTCTGTGATCCGGATGCGGCAAATAAAAGTCTCGCGCGGTCTCATCCGCAAACCGAATAATAAACCCCCAGTCATAGCCGTAATTCTTCCCCTCGGGACTATTGTTATACCCCGCAGTAATCTCCTCTATACCCGGAATACTGCCCTTTTCTTGTAGCGCAATCAAACCATCGTGGAGTGCCCGGGTCTGTTCCCGCGTAACCCCATCTTTGAGCTTGAGAAGAACGATATGATCTATCATAAAAAATCCTTTCAGATTATTGCGCGTCCCCGGCGCAAATTGAAAACACACCAAAGAACAAGCGCGTAAGCCACAGCCGCAATATAAAAATTGGTAGATATCCCAAATATAATAGAAACAAACACAGCCAGAGCAGAACACAGCACACCCATAATCCCATTCAGAGCCCAGAACCACGGGGTTTCGTTTTCATAAGAGGACTGAACCAGACGCATACCCGTCGGAAAAAACAGCCCCATAAGCATCCCCACGGGAAAAATGACCAGAACAGACATCAGTATTTTTGTCGTCGTATCCTCAGCCATCATGTGAGACAACAAATAGTGGAGTACCGTATTGAGAGCAACAACACTCACCGCCGTCGTAATTGGAAAAACATAAACCCACGGCCTTCGCGTAAGCGGAAGATGATCGCTTACAAAACTGCCCATACCCGTACTTGCAATAAGCGTAAACAGCAATATACCCAGCGAATAGATGGGGTGTCCAGTAAATACGTTGAGCCGTTGAATCAGGGCAATCTCCACAAACATAAAAGCCGAACCAATAAGAGAAAAATACAGAGCGCCGAACCAGAAACCGGATATTTGGGTCAAAGCCTTTGGCCTGTGCGCGAGCCACAAAGGCACGCCAATCGTCGCAACAGCGAGCACGCCGAGCACAACCAAAAGCACCAGAAGCGTGGCCAGTGCTCTCAAATTACCGCTGAGAACGCCCTCCTGACCTCGCAGTGCCGTATCCAGATGGCTCAGCTTCAACATATTAAAAAAATAGGGATTGTCATCCGTCGGCGGGCTGTAGTCCAATTCAGCCTGAGCCACTGCCTCTGTGAGTTGCTCTGAGGATTGGGCAGATAAAATCTGTCTCAAAATGGGTTCAGCAGGCAAATGATCGGGCACATGCACAATCTGATATTGCAATTCCTCGCACACCTGTCTCAACCGATCAACATCGGCCTCACCCAGCGGCTGCCGGCAAATCAGCAAAGTCGAAACATTGCCAATTGTAATAAGCGCCATATGATCAGCCGGTCTTTTCACATTCAACCGCAAAAGCGATTCAACGCCCAGACTCAACACGCGACCGGTTTCCCCAATGTGTTCAGCACTGTACCAGCGCGACACCGTAAAAATACCGTCTTCTGTCAGACAGCTGAGAAATGTCTGCCAGGCCTCAACCGTATAAAGCGCATTTTCAGACAGAGAAAATGCGCCCGCGCCCGTCGCTGCCCAGGTATCGATCAACGCCATCTGAATAACGGAAAACTGCTCGCGACTCTGCGACAAAAAACTGCGCGCATCATCCACGACAAAAGTCACATCATCCCGATTGGCGAGACCGGCAAACTCGCGAAACTCATTCTGGAGCAAATCGACAAAAATCGGATTGACCTCAATACCCAGAACAGCGTCGTGACCAAAAAAGAGCGCACTCTGGATATCCTTCCCCCCGCCCACGCCAATAATACAGGCATTACCCCGTCTATTGAGATAATACCCCACATTTGTGATATCATAACGCAGATGTTCAATATCTTTTGGCGAAGCAAACGATCTAATAGCCGTACCCGCTTCACCGTCAATCGTCATCCCGTGAAAAAAAATCTTCTCGTCCCCTGCTAAGGGACTGCCACCCCAGAGTTGCGGAGGCAAATATTGTTGGCGATAGACAACAACGCGCGAAAAGGAATTCCACCGTTGTAAAATTTGGTCGTGAAGTCTTTGAAATCTCTCCTTCACAAACATGGGACGAACGCCATGTGGCGTCTGGGCATTGAGAATCCCCAACACAAAAAACAGCAACGCGAACGCGACATAACGACGAACAGCGCGAGATTGTGCAACACGGGCAAAACACGCACCTGCCAACGCGCCAATACCGCTACACCACAACATGAGACTCGGCGCATCGACTATTTCGAGACCGCCCAGAACAATCAAACAACCAGCCGAAGCACCTGTTAAATCACTGGCATAAAGCCTGCCAATCGGCGCCTTGAACCGCGTCAACACAGTCGTGATAACGAGACCCGCATAATAAAACGGCCAGGCGCAGACCAGCGTCGCTACAAAAAGCACAATCAGACTCAGAATACTTTTGTAAAAGCCGATGGGCAAAACGCACAAAAGGATCAGAGACACGGGAATAGACAGCGCAAACCCGACACAGGCCCGGGTAATCGCTTCGATCTTATTCTCACCGTCAAAGCGATCTCTTTGTACATAGACCTGGATAGCCCCCGCCGTCATACCCAGCATGGCAATGGAAATCGAAAAAAACGCCAGATGGTACCAGGTAATAACACTCAGCAGACGCACCAGAACAATCTGGATCGCCAGCGACGCCAGCGCGATCAAAAAAAGACCGGAATAAGCTGCGATTGAACGTTCGTCTTTCATATGTGTATTCCACCAGGGGCCTGAGTTGCCGGGAGAACGCATTTAGGGAAGCGTCATAGTCGGCTGGATTCTTCTTACCAAAACCCCCACTCATTGAGTGGGGGTTAACGAGCAACAACAAACTTCTTGGACCGCGGCTCAAAACCAGAGCCTGCCACCCCTATGACAAAGGCACCAGCTTGCCTCTGTCCCAGGTGCTTAGCCGTTTTTTTTGCCGCGGGCATGTAAAACACGGTCAATGTCAGGTTTTCATCACATACCCCAAATATCAATCTCGATTCCACTGCTTGATGTTCGGCGATCCTGGAATACCTTCTCCGCCCAACGCCCGCCTTCACGACGGTCGAAGATCACCAGATGACCCGCCTCTGCCGCACAGCGATCCATATAGCTCGTCGTCTGCTCCAAGCCCTCGGCGATGGTTTGCTCCAGACTCTTGTGGAGAATTTTGCACTCAATCACAATCTTGTGCGTGATCTCTCCCTGCGGCCAGACAATCAGCAGGTCCGTGCGCCCACGGCCAAGACCATACTCCCGCTCAATGCGTCCGCCGCTGTTCACGATGCGCTGGAGAAATGCCTGCAACAGCAACTGCGGACCGGCCTCCTGATACTGAAACCTCGTCACCCAATGCTCTGAATGCTCGCGGAAGAAGGTCTGAAACGCGGTCATCAGCTTGACCACATTCAGGCTGCCATCGGCATTGACGTACCAGGCGGTGTCTTGCTCAAATTCCCCTTGTACCACCCACGTCAGTTCACGCGGCACAACTTCGGCGTAGATGGGATTGGCAATGCGGTACGGCAGATCCTGAGCCACTAAGCCGAGATCCCGCACATACTCGAGGTCGCGGTTGATGAAGCGGCGTTCCTCAGCCCCACTCAAGAGCGGTTCAATCACGCGCTGCACGCGCTTCTCCTGCAACTTGTCGGCCAACTGATCCAGATGTGTTTCTCGGCGCAGGATGAGTTGCTCTTGCGCCTCGCGGATGGCGTCGGCAGTGATCGAGATACCCCGGTCCTCTGCGGCATCGCCATAGAAGCAGGTTTCTTCCGCCAGTGCGTTGACCAGCCACGGCTGTCCCTGAGTCTGTGTCCAGATCAGTTCTATTGCGTCGGGTGTGAACACCTGTCCTGTCTCATCCGTATGCTGGTTGAGCAGGGCGAGCACCTCGTCTCGCGAGAAATCGCCCAGGCGCAGGGATCGCGCTTTGATATTAAACGCACTGCCACCGGCGATGATGGCATTGGCTGAACTGGAATGGATGCGGTAATCGCGCACATCGCGCACGCCGCACAACACCACACTTTGCGGAAAACCCTTTGGGCGCAGATCGTAGCCCGCTCGCAATTGACGCAGCACGGACAGGAGCGCGTCGCCAATCAGAGAATCAATCTCGTCAATGAGCAACACCAGAGGCTTGGGATCCGCCTCTGCCCAGCGGGTCAATGCCTCCTGTAGAGCAACACCCGGCCCAACCTCGGCGAGAAGATCAGGCCACATCTTGCCCAAAAATTCGTCGCCGAGCGTCAAGCGTGCCCGAGACGCCAATCCGGCCAGAATAGTACGCGTCACCTGTTCCAAATCTTCGCGCAGAGCCTGTCCACCTTCGACGTTGACATACACACAGCGATAGTCGCTTTCGGCATTGAGCAAGTCGCGCAGAGCCAAAAGGGCAGAGGTCTTGCCTGTCTGCCGGGGCGCGTGCAGGACAAAATAGCGTTTGTCGCGGATGAACCTGCGAACTTCGTTGAGGTCGAGCCGCTGTAGGGGCGGGATGCAATAGTGGTCCGCAGCGACTACTGGCCCGGTCGTGTTGAAAAAACGCATCGCTGTGTCTCCCTGTCTAATGCATTAGTTATCCTGAATATATACAACATTGCGACAGAAAAACAAAAAAATCTAAAAAAGTAAACGACCAACCGCTCTGCGCGTGGCGGCACACCCTTCACCCTTCTTACTTCACACTTCTCACTTCATTCTTGACAGTCTCAATCCACCGCCATATATAGGTGTCATGGCTGAAGTCGCTCGAGAACACGAACAAAAAGACGCCATCGCGCGCGCATTGACCTATAAGTCAATCATACTGGGGCTAATCCTCGTACTCGTAGCCGCGCTCGGTGGATTTTACGCACGGCACATCTTGCACACAACGCGGCTGGCGCAAAATCACTTGTCCCTCGCCGTGGTATTTCCCTTTGCAATAACAGTCGTCTTCTTGCGGCATTATCTCAAACTCAACCGGGGCGAACTGCTCGTCATCTTTTCAATGGGCCTGATCGCCTCAACCCTGCCAACGTATTTCTTGAGCCGATTAATCGCCAGCTTTTGCGTACCGTATTACCTCGCCGACCCCACAAATCGATGGGGTGAATTTACACACGATTACCTGCCATCCTGGGCCGTAATTGAACCCGGTCCGGCACTGACGTGGTTCTTCGAGGGCTTGCCGCGCGGCGCGCCTGTTCCATGGGAAGTGTGGATCGGACCTCTGTTCTGGTGGTTGAGCCTGCTCGCGGCACTCTGCGCGGTCTTGTTGTGTACAGCGGTAATCTTGCGCAAGCAATGGATCGAATACGAGCGACTCGACTACGCCCTCATGGAATTGCCCCTCGCAATGGTCGAAGAAGGCGATACCCCGTCCCGCCTGCCGCCATTTATGCGCTCGCCGCTCTTCTGGATGGGCTTTTCCTTTTCGATCTTCGGCATACTATGGAACATCGTATCCTATTTTAACCCCACATTCCCCGTATTTCCATGGCGGTTTGAAGCCATATCATTTGGACGAGATTTTCAGTCCATTCGCATGAACCTCTACTGGCCCATTGTGGGATTTGCCTACTTTATCAATTTAGACATCTCGTTTAGCATCTGCTTTTTCTACCTCCTCGCGGTCATAGAAGAGGGATTATTCAACCGATTTGGCGTCATAATTTCAGAAGCAAATTTTGCTGGCACCTCCTTTGTGCCTGTGGGCTGGCAAATGATCGGCGTGTGGTTTACCGTAGTCGGCTGGGGGCTTTGGATTGCGCGATCGCACCTCCGCGATGTCTTTCGCAAAGCATTCAAAGGCGATGCAAAAGTCAATGACTCAGACGAATTGCTCTCTTATCGGGGCGCTGTCTTCGGCCTATTGGCCGGGCTACTTTACATGGCCTGCTGGTTTTACGCCTCGGGCATGGGCCTGTGGGTAATCGCGGTATTTCTCGTCGTCATGATGGTCGTCTATATCGGAATCTCGCGCATCATCGCCGAAACCGGCGTCATCACCATCCGCGCAGTTATGGTACCGCAAACATTTATCATGTTCACATTTGGCACCACGCGACTATCTGCACAAACCATGGTCGCACTCGGCATGTCTTATGGCTGGTGCGGCGACATGAAAACAACACTCATGCCCGCCTTAACCCACTCTGTCCGCTTATTTGACACCATACAGCACCACAAGCGGCAACTCGTCTGGGCTATGTGCCTCGCAATGGGCGTGGGCATCGTCGCATCCTGTTTGTATATCATATCCATGGGATACGAAGGCGGCGCGGGCAATTACGGATCGCAAATCTCCGGAGGCTTAGCGCGCGGCCCCTGGGACTTTGTGGTTAAATACGCAAGAGATCCCGTCAATCCCGACTGGCGCAAAATGGCCTTCTTCACCAGCGGCATCGCCTTCGCTGCCCTCCTGTACTTCTTGCGCTACCGCTACACCTGGTGGCCTCTGCACCCACTGGGACTGGCAACCGGACCTGCGTATCCCGTAACCCATGTAATCTTCCCAATATTTCTCGGCTGGTTGAGCAAACTCGCGATCTTGCGTTTTGGCGGCAGCAGAACCTATCGCAGTGCCCGCCCCTTCTTCCTGGGATTGATCATGGGATACTACGTGGGTGCAGGCATCTCGTTCTTTGTCGATATGATCTGGTTTTACGGGCAAGGTCACGGCGTCCCGTTTTCCGATTGAGCAATCAGCGGTCAGCAAAACTCTTTGCAGCGCAGAACAATGCTCACCGGATACGTCGTGAGCTATGCACTCAGCGTTAGCTCCTGAAGATATAAATTCCGCGCACTATCAGTGAGTGACACAGCATTGAGACCGCCGAAACGGATAACATATTTTGCCCTTTCGTCGCTCGCTAAAATAAAAAATTCAGGATGGCTTTTGACGATTTGGATGACCGTTTCAGGAGATATTTTGAGATCTCTTGCAATGCCCCCTGGCGTACGCCAATCACCTCTGGAGTGATAGATCACTTTGACAATATCCTTTATCATTCCTTGTTCATTTTGATCCATTTTCTTTCTCCTTTGATTGTGGCCCTGGGACAATATCCGATACGATGTCGATAACAGCGTCTTTGAACATATCACTAAAAAGGCTCGAAAAAAGATCAGGCACCTCATTATGCTTTCAATATGCAGTATCGCGCTGTTGTTCACAACTTGAATTTGTGGATCGTCTGTTGAAGAGGAGAGGGAGCAGAACAGGCGTTAGTGTATATTTTGAGCGATGAATCAGTGGTATGGTGAAAGATATGTTCTTTTTATTATGCCGCGATGACAACCCAAACCTCCTGGATTAAGTCAAAAACAAACAAAAGCCCGTCAATCACCATAGATTGACGGGCTTTCTTATTTTCCTCTCCTAATTTGGGTTGCATTCTGGTATCGCGGATTAGATATTACAAAACATGACATCAAAAGCAAACAACGCGACGGATCGAATCTCGCACTATTTTCCCTATATTGTGGGCGGAACTGCGATAGTGATCCGTTTTTTTTATCTCTGGTCATTCTGGGCCAATCATCCGTTCTCGCAGAAACTCATCTCCGATGCGCGGATATTCGACGACTGGGCACTGCGCATCGCCTCGGGGGACTGGCTGGGTACCTCTGAAGTCTTCATTCTACCCCCTCTGTATCCATATCTCATAGGAATCGTCTATGCGGTCTTTGGACATGCGCCCAAACTGATAATAGGCTTACAGGCCATCGCCGGATGTGCCAGTGCGATACTGGTCTATCGATTGGGCGCACGGCATTTTGGCGCTTATGCGGGATTATTTGCAGGATTGCTATTCGCGATCTACGGACCGCAACTATTTTACGAAGGCATGCTACTGGGCACATCGGGTGCCGTATTCCTCAGCCTGATAGGATTGACGCTAATCTCAGGTAATAATAAAACCCACTGGCACCTGGGGCTGGCCGGATTGGTCTTTGGACTGGCAACACTCCTGCGCCCCAACATCTTATCCGCAATCCCCTTCTTACTCTTCGGCGCGTGGTGGGCCTACCACAAAGCAACACCGACAAAACGTTCAATACGACTGGCGAGTTACTTTTTAGGAGGCCTGATACTCCCACTCTTCCTGTGCGGACTGCGAAATGGCCTGATCGCAGACGACTGGGTACTGATGACCGCGCACGGCGGCATCAACTTTTACATGGGCAACCACCCGGATGCGCCAGGCTGGTTCTCCGCGCCTCCTAATGTGGATGCACAGATCACCCCAGATGGGGCACAGGGTAATTTGGAAGAACCGCGTCGCGTGGCCGAAAATGCTCTGGGACGGTCCTTGAAAGCATCTGAAGTCTCTTCCTTCTGGTTTAATAAGGGCCTCGCATTCTGGATAGATGATCCCGTAGGCGCGATAGCCATAACCTTGCGAAAAGTGCGCCTATTTGCATCGGGATACGAAGTCCCGCTCAATTACAATTTTTATTACCAGAGAAAATTCTCCGCCCTCCTGCGCTTTCCAATCACAGAACTGTGGATACTACTTCCCCTATCCATCGTGGGACTCATCGTCGCAGCCCGGCAATTTGATCGCCATGCCATCCTGTATCTGTGGCTCATAGGATACGCGGCAGGCGTATTGGCATTTCACGTATCATCGCGCTATCGCATGCCCGCAATCCCCATCCTCATGATATTTGCAGGGTTGGGAATATGGACATTGATATCCTGTGTACAATCACAAAAATGGAAAAACCTGTGCATCGGTGTAGCTGCACTGATCATCCTGTGGACCGGCTACCGCATTGAACTAAACGCACAACTCGCCCAAAACAACTGGGCCATGGACCCCTTCAATCTGGGCACGGCTTATTTGTGGGCAAACGAAAATGAACGGGCGCGATTATATCTCGAAGAAGCAGAAAAATACGGCCAGGGCGGTGCCGTCTTGTATTACAATTTGGGATTGGCTTATGCACGCACCGAACAAACAGAAGCCGCCAAAAACGCGTACCTTCAGGCACTATCTCAGGATCCCAACCTGGTGCGCGCCTATGTCAACCTCGGCAACATCTTATTTCACGAAGGAAAATTTCACGAAGCCATAAATAACTATCGGGAAGCACTGAAACGCGCCCCCAATACCCACAATGCGCGTGCGAACATGGGCTGGGCATATTGGTCTCTGGGAAGAATAGACGAAGCGCGCAGTGCCTGGCAGCAAGTCTTGCAAAGAGCACCCGATCACCCCTCGGCAAAAGCTGGGATAGCGCGCACGCGTTAAATTAAATAGACACCTGATATTGCCATACGTATATTGGCTCGATTCATCATCCGCGCTATCCGCGTAATCCCCGTAATCCGCGATCCGATTCGGAGTATCATGAATGGCCATTCGCGAAACACAAACACAGACAGCACCTCTCCAACGCGCCGTAACCGTGCGGTCAATCGTGATAGGTGCCCTGTGCGCAGGCTTCCTCGGATGGGGTGGACATTTTACGCGCCACATTGCACACACCACAAAAATGGCGCAGGACCATTTGCCGTGGGGCGCAGTCGTACCGTTTTTGTTAATAGCGGTCGTATTGAATAAAGTACTGGAAAAAGTGCGCCCACAATGGGTCTTGCGCCCTTCGGAATTGCTGGTCATCTTCAGCATGGGCCTGGTCGCATCGGCATTGCCCAGCTATTTCATGGGACACTTAATCGCCAACGTATCCGCGCCATTTTACTTTGCCAACACAGAGAACCGATGGGCAGACGACATACATCCGTACTTAGCTGAATGGGCGGTCGTAACCGACGCAACAGCTGCGCGGTGGTTTTTTGAAGGACTGCCAGCCGGCGCAACCATCCCCTGGGAAATCTGGATAACGCCGATGATCTGGCGCCTGAGCCTCGTATTTATGATCGGCGTATTTGGATTCTGTGCGGTTTCAATCCTGCGCAAGCAATGGGTAGAACACGAGCGCCTCACCTTTCCATTGATGACATTGCCACTGGAACTCGTCAACAGAGAACCGCGAGGATTCTGGCCCGTGGGCATCATGAATCGCCCCGTATTCTGGTGGGGATTCGCGCTCGCTTCATTTCCCATTTACTGGAACATGGTTGGATATTTCCAACCGCTTTTTCCGACCATTCCCCGAGACCTGGGATTGATGGAATTCGGTCAGTACTTCCCGCCGATTCACACGCGGTTTTATCCAGTAATCATTGGCGTATCGTATTTTATGGACCTGGATGTATTGCTTAGCATCATCGTCTTTCACCTGTTATTGACCCTTGAAATGGGACTGTTCAACCGCCTGGGAATCGAAATAGGCCCAACCCATGTGTGGCCGGCATCGCAATTTGAAAACTGGCAGGGATTTGGTGCCCTGTGCGTGCTGGTGCCGTGGAGCTTGTGGATGGCGCGAGAACATCTGAGAAATGTATTTCGCAAAGCCGTGCTCAATGCGCGGGAGGTTGAAGACTCCGGCGAATTATTGTCCTACCGCGCAGCACTCGGCGGATTTCTGGCGAGCGGGCTATTTATTTTGAGCTGGTGTGTGGCATCCGGCATGTCGATCTTTGTCGCCCTGACCTTTTTGAGCCTTGTCGGCATTATCTGGCTGGGAATCACGCGCGTCTGCGTGGAGGGCGGCATGATCAGCAGCCGCATGATACAGGGACAATTTGTCGCCTATCACCTGCTCGGTCCCGTAAATATTTCCCCATCGGGAATGGCGGCATTTGCCCTCACCGAGACATGGCACCACGATATAAAAACCATATTGATGGCCAACCTGGCCAATGCCACGCGGCTTTACGACAGCATCCGACACGAAAGAATGCGCCTGGTCATCGCCCTGGGATTGGCCATGCTGGTGGTGATAACCACAAGTGCGTATTATCAAATATCATCGAGCTATGTGACCGGCGCATTTAATTACGGCGGCATTTACGGTCCCTATGTACAGAACACTTTTGATACCATAGCCGGTCATATTCGGGACCCCTTTGCTCTGAAACGCGAGCGCATGCTCATCGCGCTCATTGGAATGGCAACCACGGCATTGATGCTATCCTTGCGCTATATATGGCCCTGGTGGCCCTTGCATCCGATCGGGTTTGCCGCCGTAACAGCGTATCCCGTCAACCGCATTGTATTCTCGATCTTCTTTGCATGGTTTTCTAAATTTATCATATTGCGGGCGGGCGGCATTGATCTATACCGCAAAGCATCGCCGTTTTTCCTGGGACTTATGGTGGGGTATTTCACGGGCGTATTTGTGTCGTTTCTGGTAGATTGTATCTGGTTCCCAGAGCAGGGACATTCGCTGGCACTGTATTAAAAGAACGGAAATCAACGTGACTATCTCCCTGACAATTCGCGCCATTCGCGAACCCATCCTCATCGCCTTATTTCTCCTGATATGTGCGCCAGCCTGGGCAGATCGCCTGCAGGAAAACTTCAATGCACGGTCAGATTCGCTCGCTGCGGTTCTGATCGCAGAACGCGCTGGACCAGACAGCGCAGCCGTATATCGGGCATTGCAGCGAGAGGAGAAAGCGCAATTTTTAATCGACTTCTGGCAACGACACAATCCCGTAGTACTGGAATTTTATTACGGGTATCACAGCGGGCGTCGCTACCTGACGGTATCAGACGCTTTTTTTGAACGCGGTCGATTGATACCCCAGCGCTATAAAACGCGCGCCGCACCACCAGATGCCGTCCTGCTCAACGACGCTGTTGCACTATTTGAACGGATGCTACAGGACGATGCCAACGACCGCCTCGCCTTGTGCGCGCTGGGATATTGTTTGTTAGAGCAACACAAAGGCGTAGAAGCAGAACGCATTTTTGTGCGCGTACTGGAAAAAGATCGGCGGTTTCTCATCGCGCGACACGGGCGGGCACTGGCGTGCTTGATCCAGAAAAAACAGGTGCGCCGCGCACTGGATCTTTTCCAGGATACCGTATCTCTCGATTCGAAATACGAGGCCGCGTATTACAATCTGGCAATGTGCCACCTGGCAATGCGCAGCGTGGATATGGACCATCATTTTAGCAACGTGGTCAAGCGGTTTCCCCAACACCGCGATGCGTATTTCAAGCTGGGAGTATTTTACGAATCACTCTATTATTTTGAAAAAGCCGTCAAAGCATTGTCTAAGCAGGTCGCTATAAATCCAGCGCACAGCGTGGCAAGGGGCAGACTGGCGCGCGTGGCTATGGAATTGAAATATTTAAAACAAGAACTGCACACAACCACAGAACTGCGCGACCTCGCCCAAAAAGACCCCGAGCGTTATCTGCCGCTTCTGGGCGCACAATATCTGGAATCGGGCGCGTACGAACAGGCAGAAGCGTCATTTTCGCAATTTTTATCCCTCTTACCGCAAAGTGAACGCCTCCTGTACGAAGATGTCACCTTGCTCCTGTCCGCAACAGAATTTGAGACCTTTCGCATGATCAGGGGAGATGAAAAACGCGCATTTATCAATTTGTTCTGGCGCAAGATAGACCCAACACCGACCACACCGGTTAACGAGCGCAGATTGGAACACTACCGCCGCGTGAATTACGCGATTCAGAACTTTTCCGAAGGCCGAATACCCTATGATGCTCGCGGCGATGTGTATATCCGCTTTGGTCATCCCGATCATCGAAGCTGGTCCGATCACCTCGTATTCGAAACCAATGCAAAAGTGATTCGGGTAAAAAACCGACTCATGGACCTCGCGGGACGAGCACTGCACGAAATCGCTCCGACGACATCGCTGCAGATAGAATCGTCGTTGGGCGCAAGTACCGTAATGAAGGTGACACCCGAGGTTCGGGGACTGCCGATATTTCCCCTGCCGCACCAGGGCGCATTATTTCGAGATGGTGCGTCTTTAAACTACAAGTGGGAGTCCTGGATTTACACCCATATTGGCGAAGGAATCGAAGTGACATTTCTCGACGCCCTGGGCAATTTTGATTTTCAATTTCCCCAGCCGCCTATTGACTCACCCAATCGATTGCTGTGGCTACACCTCGCACCCGAAGCCGTGGTCGCACGGGTCGTCAACCGCACGCCCTCTGTTTACCGCTACCCATATCCCGGAGACCCAATGCCGCTGCTTATGTCCGTAGCGGATTTCAAAGGCAATGGACGCGATACGCGCTTAGATGCCTTTATCGGCATACCCTGGACCGCATTGAAAACGCAAAAACGGGGAACACAGATAGAGGCTTCGGTGAATCGAATGTGGGTCCTCTATGACGCACAGGGAATAGAAATTGCCCGCGACAGCCTGAACACGCGGGCAACACAGCGCGAAACCGTTGACGATCCCGGCGTCTTATGGGTAGATCAGGTCACAAAAGAAGTCAAACCCGGCCACTATCTCATGGCTGTGCGAGTGACCGATCCGGCCTCGGGGAAATTGCAAATCCACCGACAACTCGTCAATGTAGAAGCATACAATTCCCCCATCCTGATGGTAAGCGACCTCGTCGTAGCGGGAAAAATTGCAACAATGGAAGCCCGTGCAGAAGGCAAATTCATCCGAGACGACCTCGAAGTGCTCCCCCTGCCATCACACACCTTTGCCCCAGAACAGCCGGTCTATCTGTACTATGAAGTGTATAACCTCTTCCGAGACGACACGGGGCAAACGCATTACCGCGTGGATTATACTGTGCGCGGCAGCAAAAATGCCGGTGCCCGGTTGCTAAAAGGCATCGGCACATTGCTCGGCATATCTGAAAAGCAAGAAGGCGTGCAGGTATCTTATGAACACCGGGGCAATACGGAAACAGAACCCGTATATGTTGCCCTCAACGTAACGGCAAAACCCGGACAAAAACTCACAATAGGTGTAACCGTAACCGACCTGAACCGCCCAGGAATACCCACAGCGACAAAAGATGTTTGGATAGAGATAGGAAAGTGAGAAGGAAGAAGTTAGAAGTTAGAAGTCCACCCAACCACCCCAGCCCCCGGTTCCTTGCCTTTCATCTGCGTCCATCTGCGTCCATCTGCGGATCACACTTCTACGCCGTCCCAACTTCGCGGGCGACTTTGGGCCGGCGGAGTTTCCAGATCAGACCATCCAGAACAAAGTGGGCAAATGAGGTGCCGTACGCAAAAAAGAGAAAGGCAAAAAGGGAATAGGCGTAAAGGCCATATAGAATACCGCAGATAACAGCGGTAAAGAGAAAGGTATTGCGTACAATATGGGTGGCGGCCTTATTGAGAAGCGGCGCGTCGAGAGCCGAAGTGCGGACCTTATTTTTAATCGTAAGCGCGACCAGAGCGATGTATTCGGAAGCGTGATTAATACTGGTAGCAATATAGATAGCACCTGCCGACAGGGTGGGACCAATCCCATAGAGAAAGACTACAGAGGCAAAAAAGAGCAATTTGGGGACACTGACGCCCTGGGTACTGCGAAATTCATAGATGAGCCAGGCCAGGGTGACCAGAATAGCCAGACCGTATAAAATGTGGGAGATCAGAAGCGGAGGCGTGAAGTCGAGCAGATTGCGAAGATAGTGCATCACCTTGACATCGGCTTCAGAACCGAAAAGGTAAAAGAACCCTGCCAGCCCCCAGAGATACATCGTCCATTCATCGAGGCGCTTGTGACCCCACTGAGCTTTGCCGGAATAGATACGGAGAATGCCGTATTTCTGACGAACAAAGTGAAAATAGTTAAAAAGGTACCAGAACGCGAACATCTCGGGTTCGTCAATGCGGAAAAAATAACAAAGCCCCACAAAGACAAAACAGAGAATGGGAATAAGCGAATAAAGCACGCGGGCGCGGTTAAATTCAGCGCGGTCTAAATAGACCAGCAGAAACGTGAAGTAGCGGTGCGTCGCAAAAAGAAATGTAACAGAGATAATGCGGATAGTATCGAAATACTTGGGAAACAGGTAGGGGGCAAAAAAGAAAAGCAACCAGCCCAGGGTGATACAGGAAAGGTCAACAACGGGTGTGACAACCCAGAGTGTATGTTTTTTTTTTACGGACATAGGGATTTCCCTCCGACTTCACACTTCACACTTCACACTTCACACTTCACACTTCACACTTCTCACTTCTCACTTCTCACTTCCAGACAAACCATCTCACTGTGATTCCGAAGATAAAGCCTGCCGTTAGATAGTGTGGGTGGCGTCCAGCACCGCGGAGACAAAACCTGAGCAGTAGCTCTTTCTATGTACGCTTCAGGTGTGGCCTCCACGAGAGTTAGTTTGCCCTGTTCGCCCAGGACGATCAGATGGCCATCTGCAAAGATGAGTGACCCCTTTTGAAAGCCGCGTTTGCGCCATTGCTCCTGCCCGGTGTCTGCGGCAATGCACTTGAGAATGGCGTTGTCAAAGCCATAGAGGTACCCCTGGTGATGAATAGACGTGGCAAAGTGATTTTTCATACTGCGATTGCGCCACACTCTTTTTACCGAAAACTGACCGTTCTGGGAAATAAGCTGGATAACCGTCGCCCCTTTGCCATAGCCCGAAGAGATAAAAAGTCTATCTGGAGGGAGAAATAGGGGCGTCGCAGCATTGACATCGGGACCCGTTTGCCAGGAATGCCGCCACAGGAATCGGCCATCTCTGGCAGCGACACCGACCAGGCCAGAGACCGGGAAAAAGACGATTTGTCGAACATCAGATACAGTAATCGCAATGGGTGACGCATAAGAAGGCGCGTCATCTTGAGAAGACCAAGCGACCTCACCGGTGGTTTTATCAAAGGCAATAAAAGAGTTTCCAGAAGAACCCCCAACCTCGACAATCAGCAATTTGCCTTCTATCAAAGGGGAAGTAGAAAAGCCCCAATGGGGGGGATCACTTATAAATTCAGTTTGAAAATGGTGAGACCATACAGTTTCTCCGCTTTTAATATCGAGTGCATAAAGCTGTCCGTATGCACCCAAAAAGAAGGCCCGTTCTTTGTCAATGATGGGAGTAGATCTGGGACCATTCCCCCCTTGCCAGTCTGAAAAATTGCTTCCGGTCTTAACTCTCCAGCGCTCTTCCCCTGTAGCGGCATCCAGACATACCGCATACTCATCTTTGCCCTCTGCAAACATAGTATAGGCTGCGCCCTGTGCAACAGAAATGCTCGAGAACCCCTCGCCCAGCGGTGTTCGCCAGAGAACAGCAGGCCCGGAATCAGGCCAATCTTTGAGAATCCCTTTCTCTGAGGAAACACCATCGCGATTGGGACCAAACCACTGCGGCCAATCCGCAGCAAAGCCATTGCCCGTCAGGATGAGCAGGATTATCGATAAGGTAATAATAACGACACGCATAAACACTCCTCTCGCCCATTACGCGCTACACTCTATAAGCTACGCATCTCTTCACACTTCTCACTTCACACTTCTCACTTCACTCACCCGTTCCAACACCTGAACAATCGCCGTATGCCCTTTTGCTCTCGCCCACATCAGGGCTGTAACCCCATCTTTGTCCTCAATAGCGACACCCGCACCGCCTCTTAAAAGCACGCGAACAGCTTCGACGTGACCTTCAAACGCGGCGGCCATCAACGGCGTGCGACCCTCCCGGTCGGGCGCATTGACGTTCGCGCCCACCGCCAGTAAAAACTCAATCCGTGCGGTTTCGCCATCCCACGCTGCACCCATCAAAGCCGTATCGCCCATATTATCTCTGGCATTGAGGTCTGCACCACCTGCCACCAGCACCTGTACGATTTGGCGATGATCTTGTAAAACAGCCCGCATCAAAGGGGTTTCGCCAGCACCACCTCTGATATTGGGACTTCCGCCTTTTGTCAGAAGCGTATCGACAACGGCGGTATGGCCTTTGAATGCTGCCAGCAACAGGGGCGTATCGCCCAGATTGTCTTTGGCATTTGGATCGGCACCCACATTCAGAAGCGCTTCCACCATACCTGTTTGGCCTTCGATTGAAGCCCAGGTAAGAGCAGTCCGGTTGTCCTTATCCCGGATATTGGGATCCGCACCATTTTTCAGGAGAACTTTTACAGCAGACGTATGACCTGCAACAATCGCGCTCATCAGAGCCGTGCGGTCGTCGTTGTCCTGCGCGTTGACATCTGCGCCCGCGTCTATCAGCGCTTGAAGCGTGGTTATATGACCTTCTACTGCTGCGGGCATCAACGCAGTGGCGCCATGGGCATTTTTCAAATGGAGATTCGCGCCTTTTTTCAGGAGAACATTGACAATATCTGTATGCCCATCAAAAGCCGCGGACATTAAAGCAGTGGCTCCGTGCTTATCCTGAATATTGGGGTCGGCTTTGCCCGACAAAAGAGCCTGCACCGTCTGGATATGCCCTTGAAAAGCCGCAACAATCAAAGCCGTTTCCCCGCTCATACCCTGAGCATTGGGATCGGCACTCTTTTCCAGAAGAGAATTGACAATATCTGTATGCCCACCTCTGGCTGCAACCATCAGCACGGTAGTGCCGTATTTATCCCGAGCATTTGCATTATCGCCAGCACTTAGACGCGCCTGCACATCGGACAGGCTTCCCCTATCGGCAGCTTCGAGGAGTTGTGTGCCATTTGCCTGCGTCCCTGCGGAAAAGCAGAGGACAAGGATAAATGTAAAGATAATCTTGAACATACAGAAAAAATAAAAAGTTAGACAAAAAAGTCAAAGAAGATTCGGGCGTCCAATTCATTCTCACGGAATTGGAATATCGAGACCAAAAGTCTGGGCGAGCCACTGATAGTAAAAGCGCTGCGCGGTATCTCGCAGAATCCGGTCTTTCCAGCCAGCGGCAAGACGTTCGACCTCGACAGTTTCGCCAGCCATACACAGCGCGTAAAGATACAGGTATCGCAACGTCGGATCGGAAGACTGAGCGCGCTGGTAATACTGTGCGGCAAGGGTATAGTCGCGCTCCGCCAGAGCGCGTGCAGATAGGTAGGGAAGGAAAGGCGTCTCCTCATCGCCTTTTTTCAGGCGGGTATCAACCGCATAGAGCAAATCGTCTTGAATCTGGAGATGCCACAGCGGGAGCGTCCGCAGATCGGTCTGAGAGAGAAGCGTGTGAAGCGTAGCGATGCGCGTGCCCTGATCGCGCGTTTCGTCGGGCCGGGAAATTAGCGAAGCCTCGAGAAGGCGCTGTGCCTCAAAATAATCGAGCGTGCGCATCCGCATGCCAGAGGGCCAGGCATGGCGAATAAAAGCACTCTTTTCAAAGCGCTCGCGGGTGATCAGGGGATTCATCCACCGATCGTAAAATGCCCGATGGGGTTCGCGGTTAAAAAAACCTACGGAAAGGCGTTTGGGATAATTATCCACCAGCGGTGGCGTCTCGCGCGTGAGCGCGTTGAGGTGGTCGGCATCAGACATAAAAAGAGCACCGAGTTGCTCGGGACGCTCCAGACCGAGGGCGAGAAGTTCGGAACGCACGACCGGATCGCGCCACTGTCGGCTAAACGAAACTTCAGATGGGGAATAGGAGGCATCGCGAGAGCCGGCGAGCATCCAGTTAAAACCCGCCCCAGCCCAAAGAGAGGCGTCCTCAAAAACATTGCAAAAGGCGCGGATAATGGCCTTTGTATCCTCGGGTTTGAGATGGTGAACCGGGAGCCAGTACGTGCATAAGCCGCCTTCTGAGAGGCGGTCATAGATGAGTTGGAAATACTCCTGCGAATAGAGATTGACCACGCCGGCCTGCCTCGGTGGCGGGGGTTCGCTGGTAATGAGATCGTAACGGTTTTGCGTCGTCTGCAAAAAATAACGTCCATCGTCAATATGCACGCGCACCCGGGGATCCTTAAGAGGCTGTGTATCCGGATCGGGATACACAATGCGATTCATCTCGAGCACATCGCGGGAGATATCGACCACGTCAATATGTTCGAGCGATTGCGTATCCGTAAGCGCTTTGGCTGTAGAACCCACCCCAAAGCTGATCAGCAGTGCATTTTTGAGATCGGGATAGAGAGCCACGGGCCAGTACACATAGAGCTTCATATAGCGGCGATTGACCAGACTGCTGGACGCCATCGAAAAGCCATCCGTGAGCATCTGGTATGCAACCGGCACGCCAAAATAAGCACCTTCCAAATAGATAATCGTCTCCGTGCGCCCTTCGCGCGTACCGGCGATTTTCCATGTATCGGGATAGCCAAAGCGCTGTGCGACAAAGGTGAAGTACGCGTTCTCCATTCGGCCAAAGGGAAAAAGGATCAGAACCAGTAGATACGCGGCAAAGAGGAGGTAATACACCCGGTACTCCCGGCACAGACTTGAAACGAGCAAAGCGACAACGCCGTAGCAAAGAGCCAAAATAAAAATTGCGATCTCCATGCCCAAAAGCGGCAACAGCCCAAAACCTGCAATAAGCGCACCCAGACCAGCACCGATGGTATTGGCGAGCGTGAGCAAGCCAGCGGCCCGGGTATCGGGCTGGATGTGGCGATTGAGCGCGGCACCGGTGAAAGTGAACAGAACGCCCGAAAGAAGGGATACGGGAAACATCAATGCCAGAGATAGCGTCAGGATCTGCGATAGATTACCAATATACCCCGTTCCAAAAGGCGTCACCACATAGACAAAGGTCAGGTAAGTAACAACGGTGAGCATCCCGGAACCGAGGGCGAGGGCGGGAAGCACGCGAAATGCCCCGGCATTATAGCGCAGCCATCGGGCGGTCAACCCACCTCCCACGCCAATACCCGTGAGCACCACAGACAGCATCACGGCAAAAGCAAGCGTCGTCGCTGGCACAAAAAGATGGAGAAAGCGGAACCAGACCACCTCCAGCGCCAGAAGAACAGCACCCGAGAGAAAAGCAGCACCTAGCAAGCACCAGGCCCGGAAGGTTGGTCGCCCATCCGATTTTGGGGAAAGAGCCTCGCGCGCGCCAGAGAAATAGCGCGCAATACCCAGAGCACCCCCAGCGGCGATGAGATCCAACAGCGCAGCGACCCACGCCGTGCCCAAGACCCCAACCCATTCAATGATGGCAACCTCTCCCGCGACCGCGCCGACCACGGCACCCAGCGTATTACACGCATAGAGCCGACCGAGCGCGATCCCAAAACCACCTTCATCGTTAGATATAGAAGCGTCATTGCGCACGCGCAGTGCTCTGACTAAAATGGGCAGGGTAGCCCCCATCGCAGTAGTCGGCACGATGAGAACGGCAAAACTCAGCAGCAGACGCAACGCGTTGAGCAACAGGGGTTGGCCGAGAAAAGATGCGAGAAAAACCGACAACCCTGCAGTAAGCGCGGGCAATATCCAAACGATAACCACGCCCGACAGGGCAATGGCAATTTCCAACAACGCGTACACGCGCACGGGACGCGCGACGCGCCTCCCCAAACGCGCAGACAGCCCATTGCCCAGAGCCAAACCGCCCATAAAAGCGGCCAGCACCAGACTGGAAGCCGTAATACTATTGCCAAAAGTAAGCCCTGCCTGGCGAAACCACAGCGTTTCAAACAGCAGAGCGGCTGCACCGGAAAGAAAGAAAACCGCGTACAGGATGGGGGATAAAATACGAATCATAAAAATCAAACAACGCCTTTCCAAACATTCTGTCAAGGGCTACCCGTGATTTTTGTTTTTCTATTTTCGTCAAACGTTAATATAAAAATGTTCTTGCACGACTTTCTATAACTGCATAACATGGCACGCTCGTCCTCGACGCGAAACTATTTTGTGGCGTGCGGCACTACGTGCCATTCTTTAGTACTAATACCATTGGAAACCCTGCTATGAATAACGTGTGGGAAGTACCCGAGCCTCTTTCGACCTGCGAAGTCCAGCTCGACGACAATACCGTCACCACTCTGCGGCGGCATGGAAATCCCGAAGGCCCCCGACTCGTTCTGAGCCACGGCAATGGCCTCGCAATAGACCTCTATTACCCTTTCTGGTCACGGCTCGCCGATGATTTCGACCTCATCATCTTCGACCTCAGGAACCACGGCTGGAATACCGTTGGTTCACGCGAAAAACACAATATCCCGACGCTGGTCCGCGACCAACTCTGTATTTTTGAATCCATTGACCGTCACTATGGGAATAAACCAAAAACCGGTATATTTCACTCTGCTTCCGCACTGATAACCCTCCTATCATTAACGGCTATGGCAGACCTGTGGTCGTCCGCCCAAAGCAGCCATTTATCGGCGATGATTTTATTTGATCCCCCTTTGTGCAAGCCCGGCAATAGCCAGATAGAATTCGATAAGGCCATCGAACACGCAGCCGCAACTACCCGCCGCCGCGGGTATTTGTTCCAAACAGAAGAGGATTTTGCAGAACTCCTCAGCTATCTGCCCGGCTTCTCACGCGTCGTTCCCGGGGTTCGGGAACTCATGGCGCGAACAACACTTCGAAAGTCTGCTTATGAACAGGGTTACGAGCTTCGGTGTCCTCGCGACTACGAGGCGCAGATCACTGATTATTTCAGGAGTTTTTCTGCATTGACGGATTTTGAAACACTGTCTTGTCCCACAAAGGTCATCGGAGCCGACCCCACCTTGCCCTATGCATTTCTGCCGACCATTGACCTTGGTGACATTCTAACTGTAGATTACGATTTCGTACCAGAAGCAACACATTTTCTTCAATTGGAAAAACCAGCGAAATGCGTTGATATGGTCCGGGAATTTCTCGAGATTAATCGCCTGTTGTAAAACCCGTGCGAACATGGAGGTGTCACATGAAGCCGGATAAATCAGACCAACCAATAGCGATCGTAGGTATGGCGTGTCGATTTCCCAACGCACCGAATATCTCTGCCTTCTGGCGTCTGCTCGAAGCCGGTCAGAACGCCGTGACGGAAGGTTCTCCAGGCTCTGGCGTCGGCCGCGTGGGTACGCTCTTCCCAGACGCTGAGGTGCAGAACGACGCCTGCCGTTTCGGTGCCTTCGTCGATGACATCGACCTGTTCGACGCCACCTTCTTCCGCATTTCGCCAGTCGAAGCGCAACTGCTGGATCCCCAGCAGCGGATGATGCTGGAGACGAGCTGGCAGGCGCTCGAGGACGCGGGGATAGATCCGGATCGGCTAAAGGGTAGCCGCACCGGTGTGTACGCGGGAATCAGCAACAACGATTATCGGGGCGTAATCTTGGGATCCAGCAGAACTGCCGAGCCTTCCGCCAGCCTCTTCTCTGTCGCGGGCACCTCTCTGAACACAGCCATAGGTCGAGTAGCCTTCGCACTGGGTCTTGGAGGACCGGCAATGGCGGTAGATACCGCCTGTTCGTCGTCGCTGGTTGCGACGAACCAGGCGGTTGCTGAATTGCAGCAGGGCAAAGCGGATCTGGCACTGGCGGGCGGGGTGCAGGCGATCCTTTCCGGGCGGCTAACCGAACTGCGGGGAAATGCCGGGATGTTGTCGCCAGACGGGCAATGCAAGGCGTTTGATGCGTCTGCGAATGGCTTCGTGCGAGGTGAAGGCTGCGGAATTGTGGTCCTCAAACGGCTGAGCGAAGCAGAGGCCGATGGCGATCACATCTGGGGCGTCATCCGAAGCACCGCGGTAAACCAAGATGGCGCGAGTACAGGCCTGACGGTACCAAACGGTCCGGCACAGGAGCGCGTGATCGAAGAGGCACTATCGCGGGCGGGAATTCTGCCATCGGAAGTCGATTATGTGGAGGCACACGGAACGGGCACAGAGGTGGGCGACCCCATTGAGATAAACGCGACAGCAGCGGTGTACGGCAGGGGACGCGACGCGGACAACCCGATACTCGTCGGCTCGGTAAAAACAAATATCGGTCATCTGGAGCCAACCGCGGGGGTTGCGGGCCTGATCAAGACCGTACTCTCGATGAAGCAGGGCGTGATCCCAAAGCATCTGCACTTCGAGAATCCCAATCCGAACATGGACTGGGATCGACTACCTCTGCGAGTGACTTCCGAGGCAATGGACTGGCCGCTCAACGCCGAACGACCACCGATTGCGGGAGTGAATTCGTTCGGATGGTCGGGCACAAACGCGCATGTCATAGTGGAGGGGTACGGAACACCAAAAAGCAGTGATGAAGAGTATTTACCCGTGGGATCCGCACGGCCTGTTGCCATTTCTCTACCGAAGTCAGTGCTGCCGCCGGAGGAAGAAATCGGCGCGCGCAGGACGCGATTGCTGCCGCTATCGGGAAAATCCGATGAAGCGCTTCGAGACCTGGCGGGGCAGTATCTGAAACGCGGTTTTGCTTCCGAAGATGAAGCCAGGCTTGCCGACATGGCGTGGACAGCCGGCGTGGGACGAAGCCATTTCCCTCACCGCGCGGGCATCGTATTCAGCGATGGCGCATCGCTGCGCGAGAGCCTGAGTGCACTCGCAGAGATCAGCACGAGACCTGCACCGCAAACGCCCTCCAAAATCGCATTTGTATATACCGGACAGGGTAGCCAGTGGATCGGCATGGGCGAAAACCTGTACCACACCGAACCAGTGGTGCGCGCAGTGCTGGACCAATGCGACGCCGTACTGCGGGAAGCGCGAGGCACCTCATTGCTCGATGTGATGTTCGGACGCGCAGGTGATTTATCCGACCAAGCGTGGACACAACCAGCTATTTTTGCCATAGAATGCACGCTGACGGCGCTCTGGAAAAGTGTGGGTATTACACCCAGTGTGGTGCTCGGACACAGTCTTGGAGAACTGGCAGCGGCACAAGCCGCGGGTGTATTTAGCATAGAAGAAGGTGTGCGATTTGCCGCGGCGAGAGGTGAACTGACAGCGACACTGCCCGGTGGTGGGGCCATGGCGGCCATTTTTGCGGATGTGTCACAGGTAGAATCAGCCCTCAACGAACTCAACGCAGCTTCCACAGGCGTGGGACTGAGCATGGCGGCATACAACGGCGCGCATCAGGTGGTGAGCGGTCCCGAAGAAAAAGTCGAGGCGATCTCCGAGCACTTCCTCGCGCAGGACATTCGGGTCAGCCGCTTGCGCACCACGCACGCATTCCACAGTGCATTGGTAGAACCGATGCTGGACAAACTGGATGCCATAGTCTCAGAGATCGCGGTCGCATCCCCATCGCTCACCCTGGTGAGCAATGTGACGGGTCAGGTGCTGGAAACGGGAAAACGTCAGGATAGTGCGTATTGGCGTCAGCACACGCGAAAGCCAGTGGCATTCGCGCCAAGCATCGAGACATTGGCTGGGCTGGGCGTCGATCTCGTCATTGAAGTCGGTCCGCACGCCGTGCTGAGTACAATGACGACCCTGTCGTGGCCAGACACGGCAGAGGGTCCTCCTGTTGCGCTACCGAGCTTATTGCGCCCCTCGTCCAAAGTGTCGCAAGCAGAAGCCGACCGCGCATTTACAGCGGCGGTTGCAAAAGCTTATGAAGCGGGTCTTTCCGTGTCCTTTGCCGGACTGTTCGCAGGTGAAACCCGGCGCCGCATTTCGCTGCCGAGCTATCCTTTCCAGCGCGAACGCTACTGGGTCGAAGCGCCGAAACGACGGCGGCAGATCGCCGGCCATCCCCTCCTGGGCGAGAGGCATGAATCCGCCAGCGGCGAGATCGCGTTCGAGACCGAAGTACTCCCCTCGGATCCGACTTGGCTGAACGATCACCGGGTATTCGGCCGTGTCATAGCCCCGGGCGCGCTCTATGGGGCGATGGCGATATCGGCATCCATGGCTGAGGAAAGCGGATCGATGGTCATCGAGGAAATGCAACTGCACAACGCGCTGATCTTCCCGGAGGAGAGTGCGGATAACGATGAAGGCGGGGGCCGAGAAATGCAGGTTCTGCTCGAGGCTCCGGGGGAGGAGCCTTCGCGCCTCGTTCGAATATTCAGCAAAGGAGAGGCCGAGGAGGATTGGACGCTGCACGCGGAGTGTCGCGCGCCATCGGATACCAACGCGCAGCAAGCCTCTGAGCAGGTGAATCTGGAAAGCCTGAAGGCCGGTCTGTCGCCCGAGGACGTGCCGGCGTTTTACCGCGCCAAGGCGGGCGTCGGGATCGATCTCGGCCCATCGTTCCGCACGCTGAGGATGGTCTGGTCCCGGGCGGGCGAGGCGTTGGGAGAAGTGTGTTTCCCCGAGGCTCTCGGCGGGAACGATCTCGACGTACACCCGCTCCTGCTCGACGGTTGCTTTCAGGTGATGGGAGCCGCGCGCAATCCGGGTGGAGCCGAAGACGGAATCACCTATCTGCCGTTCGGCTGGGAGCGGCTGTGGCTGCCGGATCGGCTACCGGATCGGTTTCTCTGCCACATGCGCATGCGGGAGGCTTCGAAGAATCGGGAACCGGATGCCGAAACCGGTGGGTCGCCGGAGGTCTTTGTAGGGGATTTCCTTCTCTACGACCAGAGTGGGGTCCTGATCGGCGAATTGAGCGGATTCATGGTGAAGCGTGCGACGCGGGCGGCGCTGCTCTCGGCAGTGGAAGGGGTTCAGGAACTGCTCTACGAGGTCATGTGGCGCGAAAGCACCCTTGCGCCGGGACTGCTGCCAGCGGATTTCCTCCCGAGTCCGGGAGAGGTTGCGGACCGGTGGGAGCTGTTCTCCGACTACCTGGCGGCGGAAGGAGTCGATGCCGGATTGAGGCCCGCCTGGTTGGCGGACCTCTCGTGCATGGCGCGGCATTTTGCGCTCTCTGCCCTGGAGAAACTCGGATGGGAGAGAAAGGCGGGCACCGCCGTGGACTCCGAAGATTTGCGGCAGCGCCTGGGGGTCCTGGATGAACACAGCCGTCTGTTCCGCCGGATGCTCGAGATATTGGCTCGCGCAGGCGTTCTGGAGGCGGCGGGCGAAGGTTTTGTCGTTGCCGTAGGGGCCGGAGAGCCGCTGCCAGAAGGAATTCCGGGCAATCCCGAGCAGTTCGCGGCACAAGTGAACGAGCGTTACTCGTATGCTTCAAGCGAGATCGGGATTTTTCGCAGAAGCGCGGGTGCCCTGGCGGAAGTGCTTCGCGGCGAAGAGGATCCGCTGTCGCTTCTCTTCGGCAGCGGAGAACCCAGCGCCGCGGATCTCTATTTCAAGGCACCGATATATCGAGCGTCGAACCGGATGTTGGGAGACGCGGTGCGCACACTTGTAGCCGGGTTGCCCGAAGGACGGCGCTTGAGGGTGATTGAGGTCGGGGCGGGTACCGGATCGGCGACCGAATCCGTCCTGCCGGAGCTTCCCGAAGGGCGGTACGACTACATGTACACGGATATCTCGGCGGGTTTCTTCGCGCAGGCAGAGGGGTTGTTCGGCGATGAGTGTATCGAGTACCGGGTGCTGGACATCGAAAAAGACCCCGTAGAGCAGGGATTCGACCCCCACGGTTATGACTTGTTGATTGCGTCCAATGTGCTGCACGCCACGCGGTACCTGGAGGAGACGCTAACGCACTGCCGGAGCCTTCTCGCGCCGTCGGGACATCTCGTGGCACTCGAGAACCTTTGCGGCCAGGATTGGCTGGATATGACTTTCGGACAATTGGACGGCTGGTGGCGGTTCTCCGACGACTGCCGCCCCACCTACGCCCTGGCGGGGCCAGACGTATGGCGACAGTCCCTCGGCAGCGTGGGTTTCGAAGGCGTGGAGATTCTGGGACTGGGCGGACCCGACGCCGCCGAGATGCCGGATAGGGGCGTGATTCTGGCGCAGCTGCCCGAAGAGGTCGCCGAGCAGCGCGGAGTATGGGTTCTGGCGGCGGACCGCGGCGGCGCGGCGGCGGAGCTGGCCCTGGAGTTGGCGGCGCGCAACCAGACGGTTGTGCTGGCGAGCGATGCAGGTTCGACGGGAGAGGGTCCGGCGGATGAAAAAACTGCTGTCATCCATACGTCCCTGGAGATGGAGCACCGAGAATCGTGGCAGTCGCTGCTCGAAGACCTGCCCGGGCATGCGGCACTCAGCGGTGTCGTGCATTTCGCGGCGCTCGACGGCCACGGCCCCGATACGACGACTGCTGAAATGGCGGAGAACGTGAAACGAGTGGGAGCAAGCGCATTGGCGCTGGCGCAGGGTCTGGCCGACGCCGATGTGACGCCCGAGAAGGGCTTGTGGTTTCTCACGCGGGGCGCGCAGGTGCTGGAGCGCGAACGCGCCGGAGAGCTTGTCGGCGCGACGCTATGGGGTTTCGGAAAGGTACTGGCCCGGGAAGCATCCCACATGCAGCCGAAGATGATCGATCTGGATCCCGAGCCTACGGCACCGCCGGTAGATCTCGCCAATGAACTGCTCTATCCCGATACGGAAGACCAAATCGTACACCGCGGCAGCCGACGCCGCGTAGCCCGCCTTGTCCGGACCGGCGAGGGGACGGATAGGATAAACTTGCCCGAAGAGCCGGGCTGGATGCTGGGGGTCGGCGAGGACGGCGCGATCGCTGACCTGCAGGTGGCGCCGACGCCGCTGGAGTCGAAAGAAGTTCGCGTGGCTGTCGAGGCCGCCGGATTGAACTTCTGGGATGTGTTCGCGGCACTCGGTTTGATTGACGAGAAATTCCTGGGCACGGAGTTTTGCGGCCATATCATCGAGGTCGGCTCCGAGGTGGCGAGCGTTGCGGTGGACGATCGCGTCGTGGGATTGGCATTCGGCACCTTCGGGCCGGAGGTGGTGACCCGGGCGGAACTCTTGGCACCCGCGCCACCGGATTTGTCCGCTACGGCGCTCGCCTCAATGCCGACGGTGTTCGTGTCAGTCGCGCTGTCTTACGAACTCGCGGGGCTGAAAGCCGGTGACCGCGTGCTGATTCACGCAGGCGCGGGCGGCGTGGGGCTTGCGGCCATCCAGTGGGCGCAGGCGGCGGGAGCGGAAGTGTTCGCGACGGCGAGCGCGCCGAAACAGGCGTATCTCCGCTCGCTCGGCGTAAAGCATGTGTTCGACAGCCGTCAGACGAAATTCGGGGAGGAAATCCTCAAGGCCACGGGGGGTGCAGGGGTCGATGTGGTATTGAACAGCCTGACGGCGGAAGGTTTCATCGACGCGAGTCTGGCGTGTCTGGCGCATGGTGGCCGGTTCGTGGAACTGGCGGCGCGGGACATTCTGAGCGAGGAAGAGATGGCGGCCGTACGGCCGGACGTGGCCTATTACATCGTGAATCTTCATGCCATGAAGGGGGATGACCCGGCGCGACCCGGCGCTTTGCTGAGAGATGTCATGAAACGGCTGGCAGCGGGAGAACTAACGCCGCTCATCCACACCAGATGGCCGCTTGCCGAAGCGAGACGGGCCATTGAGTTCATGCGCGACGGTAGGCACATCGGAAAAATCGCCTTTGCGAATTCGCCGCTCACCAGTGGGCGGTTGCGAGAGGATCGAACCTATCTGGTAACAGGTGGTCTGGGTGGGATCGGGTGCGTAATGGCCGACTATTTGGCGGATCGCGGCGCGGGTGCAATCGCGCTAAACGGGCGCCGGGCACCGAACCCTGAAGCCGAAGAGACGATCCGCAGGCTGCGGGAACGAGGCGTGACAGTGCAGGTAGAGATTGCAGATGTGACGGACGCCGATGCAATAGATGAGATGCTGGCGCGGATGGATGAGACGCTACCGCCGCTGGGCGGCGTAATCCACAGCGTGGGGGTGTTGTCGGACGGTGCGCTCGGGAACCAGAGTTGGGAAAGATTCGAGCAGGTGCTGTGGCCGAAGGTGCTGGGCGCGTGGCATCTGCATCGCGCGACTGAGGACCGCGATCTGGATATGTTTGTCCTCTTCTCCAGCGTGGCCGGTGTGCTGGGCAATCCGGGCCAGTCGAACCACGCGGCGGCCAATGCGTTTCTGGATCAACTCGCCGCGCATCGCCGCGCACTCGGACTTCCGGGACAGACCATCGCCTGGGGCGCGTGGTCGGAACTCGGCGAAGCGGAAGAACAACGGGAACGGATTGCCGAACGGCTGGAAGCGCGAGGAACGGATTGGATAACTCCGCAGCAAGGTCTCAGGGCATTCGACCAACTGGTGCGCGAGGACGCCGCGACATCCGTCGTGCTGGCAGCCGATTGGTCGTCTTACGAGGAGGGCCTGGAATACCGGATGCCCCTGCTGGAGGATCTGCTCTCCACCATTTCAGAAGACGAGGCCGACTCGCCTGCTCTGGCGGACGACCTGATGTCCCATCTGGCGGAAACGCCCGCGGCGGAGCGTGAGGCCCTGTTGGTATCGTTCCTGCAGCAGGAATTACAGGCGGTGCTGAGGTTGCCGACAGCACCCGAGCCCACGGTGGGATTTTTCGATCTGGGGATGGACTCGCTAATGGCCGTAGAATTGCGAAATCGGCTGAACCGCGCGTTTGCCGATGAGTACGTGGTCCCCAACACTGTGGTATTTGACTACCCGGACATCGCCCGTCTCGCCAACCATCTAATTGAGGAACTCGGCGAAGTCAGCACTGTGCCCGCCCCTCCACCCCAGGTGCAACCCGAGCCAGAGCCACAGACGGAAGTACAGCGCGAGGACAACGGTATTGCGATTGTGGGCATGGCCTGCCGCTTCCCCGGCGCCCCGGATCTTTCCACCTTCTGGCAGCAGCTTGAAGCAGGTGCGGACGCCGTGACAGATGGACGCCGGGATTCCGGTTCATGGAACGCTCTTGCCAAAGACCTTCCTCCCGAATACGCCGCCTATCGCCGGGGCGGATTTGTGGAGGAAATTGATCGATTTGACGCGAGATTCTTTCGGATTTCGCCGATTGAAGCGCGCATGATGGATCCGCGGCAGCGCATGATGCTGGAGACGACCTGGCAAGCGCTCGAGGATGCGGGAATTGATCCAGACAAATTGAGGGGCAGCCGCACCGGGCTATACGCTGGCATCGCCACCAGCGAATACCGGGACCTGATGACAGCCAGCGACTACGGCATCAGTTATCTGAGCACTGCCGCGAGCATGACGGTCGGGCGAATTGCTTTCCTTCTTGGTCTGGAGGGACCGACGATACCGGTGGAACTCAACTGCGCGTCGTCACTGGTCGCAGTGCATCAGGCAGTGATGGGTTTGCGGGAGGGCGAAGTAGATATGGCCCTGGTTGGAGGGACACACGCAGTTCTGTCACCTGAATTAACCAAAGAGATGGCGGAGTTGGGGATATTGTCGCGGGAAGGACAGTGCAAAACCTTCGATGCCTCTGCGGATGGCTTTGTGCGGGGCGAGGGCTGCGGGATGGTCGTCCTCAAGCGGCTGAACGAGGCAGAAGCAGATGGCGACCGCATCTGGGGCGTGATCCGCGGGTCTGCGGTCAACCAGAACGGGGCGAGCGCAGGACCCACCGTGCCAAACGGACCGGCGCAGGAGCGGGTAATTGAAGAGGCACTGTCGCGGGCGGGCGTTGCCCCATCAGAAGTAGATTATCTGGAAGCCCACGGGGGTGCGTCGGAGTTGGGCGACCCGATCGAAGTTCAGGCAGCGGCGGCTGTTTACGGCAAGAACCGCGAAGCAGACCGCCCGCTTTTGATCGGCTCCGTGAAGACCAACATCGGTCACCTGGAGCCGGCTGCCGGGGTTGCGGCTCTGATCAAGGCAGTACTGGCGATGAAGCGAGGGGTGATTCCCAAAAACCTGAACTTCAAGAATCCGAGTCCGCATATAGACTGGGACCGGTTGCCGGTGCAGGTAGTATCAGCCCCGACGGACTGGCCGCGTCATCCCGATCGTCCGCCGCGGGCAGGGGTAAGCGCCTTCGGGATATCGGGCACGAATGCCCATGCTGTCGTAGAAGGGTATGACAGCCCGGATGCAACGCCTGTGGGTGCCGCGCAACCCGTTTCTCTGTCGGTCGTGGATCTCATAGGCGAGGAAGAAGAATTCGCTCCGCGCCAGACGCGGCTCCTGCCCCTCTCGGGAAAATCCGATGAAGCGCTCCGAGATCTGACAGGACGCTATCTATCGTGGCTCGACGCGCTCGCATCCGAAGATGAGGCGACACTTGCCGACATGGCGTGGACAGCGGGTGTGGGGCGCAGCCATTTCGATCACCGCGTGGGCATCGTATTCCAGGATACCGAATCGCTGAGAGAGAGGTTACAGACACTCGCAGAGATCGGTGAAAGACCTGAGCCACGTATGGCGACAAAGATCGCCTTCGCGTACACAGGACAGGACAGCCAGTGGATCGGCATGGGGAAAGACCTCTACGAAAGCGAGCCGGTAGTCCGCGCAGTTCTGGACCGTTGCGACGAAGTCCTTCGGGAAGAGCGGGACACCTCCTTGCTGGACGCGATGTTCGATCAGAACGGTGATCTATCTGACCTGCCTGCCATCTATGCACTGGAATCCGCACTTACAGCACTGTGGTCAAGCGTGGGGATTCAGCCCAGCGTGGTGGTCGGACACGGTATAGGGGAAATTGCAGCGGCACAGGCAGCGGGCGTCTTTAGCCTGGAGGATGGCTTGCGGGTTGCAGCGGCACGGGACACGGACAGTCTGGAAGCCACCCTCACAGACGTCACAATTGCATCGCCATCTTTGACCCTGGTGAGCAGTGTAACAGGAGAGATCGAGAGCCTTGACGCAGCATACTGGCATCGGCAAGCGCAGGCACCAGTGGCATTCGACAAATGCGCGAAGAATCTGGCCGATCTGGGGATTGATGTACTCATCGAGATTGGCCCGAACGCAGTGCTGGATCCGATAGAGGGCGACGCGAATCCACCCGTTGTGTTATCGAGTATAGGAGACAACGGTTTTGTAGAAGCAGTAGCAAAGGCTTATGAAGCGGGACTTTCGGTATCATTTCCCGGGCTATTTGCGGGAGAAACGCGCCGCCGCATCTCGCTGCCGAGCTATCCATTCCAGCACCAGCACTACTGGATTCAATAGCCAAAACGACCACAAAAAAAATTTGACTTTACGCATGCCGATCACTATCTTTTCGGTTCAAACTATCTTACTCTTACGAAAGGAGCGTAACAATGGCTTCAACCGAAGAACGTATCAGAAACCTCATCGCGGAAAATCTGGAAGTCGATGGGCAGCCAATTGCGTTACCCGATGATCTGAGCATCAGCCTTCTGGAGGCCGGAATTTCCTCCGTAGATCTCGTCGCGTTCGCGAAAATAGTCGAACAAGAATTTGACGTTAAATTGACTCTTGAAGATTGTACTAATCTCAACAGCGTACGGGAACTGGTCGCGCGGCTGGACGCAGCCTGAGGCTGAAATCCTCTCCAGCCGGAGAACGTACGCTTCTTACAGAACAGGCCCCGGATGGAAATTCGGGGCCTGTTGGTTTATGGGAATTCGATGAAGGTTCCGCTTATTCAACCCTTCACACTTCACAGTACGGGCGAAAGATTTTCGCCCCTTCTCTTCACAATGAATACCAATAACCCCAGCGGTGACACAGGCATCCGCTACCAGCCCGACGAAAGGCCTCCGGCGACACTCGCCCTCGGCCTTGGCTTGCAACTCGCGGTTCTCAGCATAGCCGCCATCATATTGGTCCCCACAGTCGTGATGCGCGCCGCCGGTACGACGGAAGCTTATCTGTCATGGGCCGTGTCTGCCACGGTCGTGGTCGGCGGGGTGGCCACAATTCTGCAATCGATCCGCATCGGCCGGATCGGCATGGGCTACCTTCTCATTATGGGTCCGTCCGGAGCCTTCATCGCGGTCTGCATCACGGCGACCACCGAAGGCGGTCCGGCAATGCTCGCCACCCTGGTCGTCATCTCATCCTTCGTCCCGCTTGTGCTTTCCCATCGGCTTTCGCTATTCCAGCGACTCTTGACGCCGACTGTGGCGGGAACAGTAATCATGCTGATACCGATTACGATAATGCCGCCCATCTTCAATCTGCTATCGGTGCCCGGCGCACCAGCACTCGCTGCGCCGCTGAGTGCGCTTGCAACAATCATCATTATCAGCGGCATCGCGCTAAAGGCGGCCGGGGTGTTGCGCCTCTGGGCACCGGTTATCGGTGTTGCCGCTGGCTCGATAATTGGCGGCTTTTTCGGTCTATACGAGGTGGATCGCATTGCCGAGGCTTCGTGGATCGGCCTGCCGCCGAACGAATGGCCGGGCTTCGACCTCGACTTCGGGCCAACTTTCTGGGCACTTCTTCCCGCATTCTTACTCGTAGCCATAATCAGTACCATCCGAACGATCAGCAGTTCCGTCGCCATCCAACGCATATCGTGGCGTCAGAGCCGGGCAGTGGATTTCCAGGCGGTGGAAGGTGCGATAACCGTGGATGGGATGAGCAACTTGATTTCCGGTCTCGCAGGGACAATACCCAACACAGCCAACACGCTGGGCGTGTCGATGGCCGAACTCACCGGGGTCGGTGCCCGCAACGTCGGGATTGCCACCGGAGCAGTGTTTATTGCTATGGCATTTCTTCCGAAAGTACTCGCCCTGATTCTGGCGATACCAGGCCCCGTCATCGCAGCTTACTTCGCCATAATGCTGGCGACGCTCTTCGTAGTCGGCATTAAAATAGTCTTTCAGGATGGAATCGACTATCGCAATGGCATGATCGTCGGCATCGCATTCCTGGTCGGGGTTGGCTTCCAGAGCGGTCTGATATTTTCCGAGCATATCTCGGAATTTGCAGGCGGTCTTTTGCGGAATGGGATGAACGCTGGCGGTTTTACAGCCATCATCTTGACGCTATTTGTGGAACTAACAGAGCCTCGCCGCAGTCGGATAGAGATGACATTCGATTTTTCCGCCCTGCCAAAAATCAGGGACTTTCTCGGCGCGTTCGCATCTCGCAACGGCTGGGACACTGCAATGGCGAACCGCCTGGACGCCGTCGCTGAGGAGACATTGCTAACACTCATCCCACAAGATGAAGAGAACCATGACCGACGGCACTTGCGCCTTATTGCGTACAAAGAAGAAGGCGACGCGGTTCTCGAGATCGTTGTCTCATCGGGAGAGGAGAACATTCAGGATCGGATCGCGCTGCTCGGCGAACAGACGGATGAAGCACCCATCGAGCGGGAAGTTTCACTTCGGCTATTGCGACATCTCGCGTCCTCTGTTCGCCACCAGCAATATCACGACACGGATATCGTAACCGTGCGCGTGAAAGCACACGTCTAAACCCAAAGAGGAATACTATGCGTATCGCGACGATATTTTTCAGTTTAATAGTCGCAGCATTTGAAATACACGCCAGCGAGATGGACCTCCCGCCCCGCGGAGAAGGATCCATAGCGTTTGAGATCGATGTGTGCAGTTTTCGATATCGGGGTCGCGAGGGATTCGAAGAGGTGACCCTGAGGTTCCCCGTAGCGCAATTTGCATTTTTGCGTCAAAACTCGGGGATTTATCTCGCGCGGTACAAGCCCTCGCTGCGGGTCCTGAACGATGACGGAGAAGTTGTGCAACAGGTGGAGGCAGAAAGCAGACTGACAGCCGAATCGCTGGAAGCCACCGTCGATACAGACCGCATGGTATATGACATGGTCCAGGTGCGCCTGCCTACAGGTCGCTATCGCGGGGAACTGACCCTCAGCGACTTGCAGGCCGACCGGGCGGGATTGGCGGTATTTTCTCTCGATGTGCCCGCTTACGATCCCGGGAAAATAGGCATGAGCGATCTGTACCTGTCTTCCGGATTCAATCCACAGGGTGCTGGAGAGAGCCTTGAGATGTTTCGAAAAAACGGGCGCTTGATCCTGCCCAACCCGGCGCGACAATATCGGCGAGGGACACCGCTCTACCTGTATTTTGAGGTGTATTATCTGGGCTATCAGAGCCACAGGGTTGAGATGCAGATAGAAGACCGATACGGACATCGCCTCTGGCGCGACCAGCGGTCATTTCCCGGGTATCGGGGTGAAGTCAAATTCGCCGAGGGTATTCCCACTCGTGAACTGCTGCCGGGAACATACACGTTGCGGGTTCAGGTCACGACCGGGAGGGATACACTCGTATCGGCCCGAAAATTTGAAATAATGGGCGACGCGCTTGTTCCGGCTACTGGCTCTGACGACCAGCGCGCAAAAACAGCACAACACTTATTAAAACGATTCGGTGGACCCAAGGCCGAAGCCATATATACTGGCCTGGGACGCGCAGACCGCGCGGCATTTCTCTACGGATTCTGGATGGATCGCAATCCAATCGTGGCGCGGTCGTATTACAACCCACTCCTCGGTTTTGGTGCGCCTCCCAACCTGAACGGGGCGATAATCACGGCCATGGGCAGGCGCAAAGAAATGGCAAAGCATCTCGACCCTCGCTATGCGGCTCGCCAAGTGCCGCCAGATACGGCACAGGCAAGAGATGCCCTATGGGTGCTCGAGGTGCTTCTCGATGAAGATGGGAACGATTTGATGGGACAGGCCGCCCGGGGGTATGCCTATTTGTTTGCGAGCAACTTACCCTATGCGGAACGGACATTTAACTCCGCATTGAACGCAGGTGGGGTATTGCCCGAAGTGTACAACGGTGTGGGGATCTCACACATGGGACGCAAGCGGTGGGACAAAGCCGTGACGGCTTATGGTCAGGCACTCGCCCTTCGCCCCGACTGGAAAACCGCGCAAGTCAACCGCGCGCTGGCTCGCTTACTCGGGGGCAAACAGCGGGCAGAAGACGCCTTGAAAGAGGCCATCGAAGCCTATCCGCATCACCCTGAGTTGCTGTATTTGCTCGGGCGGGTATTTGAACGCGAAGGCAAGATCGAAGCTGCCGAGAAAGCCTATACCCGACAAATTGTGGTAAACCCAATGCACGCGCGTGCGCGATTCGACCTGGGGCGAATATGGTTGAAGCAGGGACAACGCGCAAGGGCGACTCACGTGTGGCGCGAACTGATGGAAACGCGGCCCGAACTGCGCGAGGAATGCCTTCCCCTGCTCCTGGGTGTGTATCAACTGATGGGACAAACAGGAGAAGCGCAAAAGGTGATGGCCGAGTATTTGCGCACCGTAGATGACGACACGCGCGGACTACTGCAAGACATCCGCCTTATTGCGACCCTGAAAGAAACCGCTACTTACGAGGCATTGCCGCCCGAGCAGCAGCCGGACTTTGTGCGGATGTTCTGGCAGCGCCGCGACCCCACGCCAGCCACGCCGGGCAACGAGCGGCTGGTAGAGCACTATCGGCGGGTACTCTATGCGATGCAGCATTTTTCAACCGGGCGCAAGCCGTGGGACAGGCGCGGGGAAATTTATATTCGCTATGGAGAACCCGCGCACAAAAGCCGTTCGGGCAATGTGCGCTATGAGACGGATCCCGATGTCGTGCGGGTCAAGGAGCGGCTGTGGTTGGGCATTCCAGTAGATGGTCGCAAGGAGATAATCGCGCGGATGGGCAGGTTGCGGACATCCCTGCAAGATGTGGCGATCCAGGATGAATACGGACTTGAGGTCACTGTAAACGATTTTGAGGCAATAGACTTTGAATTGAACCCCAACCGCTCCCGTTTTGGTGCCACATCTTATAATCAGGTAAGTACTGACCGCTACCAGCCCACAGTGGAACTCAGCGGCTATGATCGGGGTGCGAGCGATAAGACGGTGCGGGGCTATCCGCTCTATCCCATCGACAGCGGTACGCGCTGGGAATACTGGATTTATCCGGATGTCGCCGGAGGAATTGAAGTGGTATTCACGGCTTTAGATCGAAAAGGGAACTACATCTATCCCGATATCCCGCAGGGCCGCAGCGAATCGCACTTCAACATGGCGCTGTGGACAGACCGACGGCCAGACCGGCAGGTGGCATCGGCTATTCAAGCGCAGGCAGACCTCATGCCGCCCTTTGAAGATGTATTGAATTTCCATTTCGACGCAGTCGATTTCCAGGGGAAAAACGAGTACAGCCGCATGGAAGTGTATTACGGCGTACCCCTGGCAAATTTGCCAGACAGCGTTCAGGCGACCGGCATTTTGGAACGGGGCATTGCGTTATTTGACAGCACCTGGAAACCCGTCTATCGAAAAATGGCACCCCTGCCTTTCGCGGTAGATGCGACGGATTCGCTGGGAGCAGGCGATCTCGCCGTTGATCAAATCGCCCTCAATCTGCCGCCGGGCGACTATCACCTGGGGGTGGAGGTACGCAGCCTGAAAGGCAACCTGCGAGGCGCTTATACCCGGTCGCTGACAGTGGAGCCATATACAGGTCCTTCGCTGATGCTTTCCGACATTGAGATGGCTGGTCTGGTGGTGGAAGACCCTTCCACAAAAGTAAAAGGTGGACACAAAGTCGTGCCTATGCCATCCAAAACCTATTTGCCGGGACAACCCGTGACAATTTATTACGAAGTCTATGGGTTGACACACGACGAATTGGGTCAAACGCGCTACCAGATGGATTACCAAATATCACCCCGCAAAGGCAAACCCCTGGCCGTGACGATTTTGCGCGCGGTCGGAAAACTCCTGGGTATTGAACAAAAGAAAGTGGTAACGATTTCTTACGAACAGACAGGCACGCAGAAAACAGAGCACAATTATCTGGAAATTGACGTGAAGGGATCAGAGGCTGGGCGCTATGAATTAGAGGTGGCAGTGACGGATTTGCATACAAAAGAAAAGGTCGCTAAAGACGTGATATTTTTTATTGCCAGGTAAATCACGCACCGCCATAAGCCCTCGCAAAATAGGTCTGAAACCCTTCGGGACCGGGCCAGCCATCAAAAAGACGGCAATTCTCGGGCACCTCACCCTCTGCGCCATTTTTGAGCCAGTCGATCAATAGGGGATCAGCACCCCGGCGCTCGAGTTCGGAAAGACCCGCGGCATGCAGATTCTGGACGTGGTCGGGATGTTCCGCCGCCGTGTTGTCCAGCGACCCATAAGGCGTGAGCATGCAATCTTCTGCCTCGGGTTGCCATTCCAGGTACCCATCCTGGTCGAACACAGTGAAAAATCCGCGCTGTTTTGCCCATCCCCGGGCAGTGCCCGCAAGCGCGAGCTGCCGCATCCCTGCACTGCCTTCCCGTGCGGCGGTGAGGATGTCCTGGCTGTCTATATCCCCCGGAATTGGCGCACCAGCCAGGTTGGCAACAGTAGCGAAAAAATCCTGGGGTTGAAAAATCGCTGAATTGCGTCCCGCGTCGCCCTCGGGAGCTTTGATAATGAGCGGAATGTGAATCTCCTGCTCGTACACAGGCGCGTACTTGCCAAAGCGCCCGCGCTCACCCACATTGGTACCGTGATCGCCAACGACAATAATAGCGGTATTTTTGCTCAAGCCTGTGGCATCGAAAGCCTCGAGAAATCGCCCGAAGCAGTGATCCATCCACGTAACCTTGGCGGCATAACTCGCTTTGAGGCGCGCCCTGGCTTCATCGGGCAAATTGGGATTGTTGCGTCCTCCGCCCTGAAAAGCGCGGGGATCAAGCCGCCCATCGTAACCGGGAGTTTTGTCGTATTTCAGCATAAAAGCCGGAGGCACATCCCACGGTTCGTGGGGATCAAAGCAGTCCATCCACAGAAAGAAATTTTCCCGCCGCGCATTATCCCGCAAGAATTGAGCTGCGGTATTGAACAACTTCGCACAATTCCAGTCGTCCAAGTTTGTGCGTCCCCGGTTGGTGCGGGCATAGGTATAGTTGTGTTTTGTCAGATCCGCGCCTTCACCCAGAACATCGAATAGAGGATCTCTGCACCAGTTGCTGGGCCACTGCGCTTCATCGTCCATCCAGGCGCGGTCAACTTCTGCCCCACGAATAAACGTCCACGTGTGAAAGGGATAATCAAATGCGTGCCCACCATTGACGAGATGCGGCGTATCGTGAATGAGTTGTGTCGCGTATCCCGCTTCGCCCAGCACAGAGGGAAGAGAACGCGTGTCAAAAGGCAGAGGTTTCCAGGTGTGGAAGGGACTGCCGTATTTTCCGGTCATAACATCCGTGCGATAGGGAATGGTGGGAAAGCTGGCGGCAAAAGCGCGGTCAAAACACCACGACTGCGCGGATAGACGGTCGAGATTGGGCGTTTCGATCCAGTCATTTCCGTTCGCACCAATATAGTCGTAGCGCATCGTATCAATGATAATGAGGACAATATTCATAGAATCTCCCTTCACAACGGGCGAAAGGTTTTTCGCCCCTACCATTTATCTGTGTGTATCTGCGTAAAACGCTCAAATTACTCGCGTTTTTTCTGCGGATCACACTTCCTGCACCACCGGCGGGCGTCTTCCCGCAGATGGCGGCGTTAAGATGCGCCGCTGTTGATCTGATGGATTGGTATAATCATCCGCATTGTAAAACTTATTGGAATACGCCAGATGGCCCGGCGCGTATTTATACAGAAATGCGCGGCGTTCATGTTGTGCTCTCCACGGCATCGTGCCGTGCATCAGCGCCTCTGTAAAAATCAGCGCATCGCCTGCTTCCACTGCGGGTTGAACCATATAGTCGGGAACGCGTTCAAAACCTCGCACTTCGGGTGGCACATTTTGACCAAAATTGGTCTTATGGCTTCCGGGAATACAGGTAAAGCCACCATCTCCCGCCTTTGCATCTGCCAAAAAGAACGTCACCACACTCAACCCATTCAACATCTCACCTTCCAGATACAGGTACTTGCGTTGGCTGCCCGTATGCCCACCGGGCGCACCGTGCAGGCGGCCACATGCAGCCCCCGGCCTCATAAAGATGCAATAGTCGTGATCGAGGCGAAAACCTGGACCGAGCAATTCAATTAAATACGGCAAAATGCGCGGGTGATCAATCAGAGCCTGTGTTTCTGGCGACCACGCAGACACGCGCCCCACTTGTCGGCGCCCTGCTCGCCCCTTTGAGTCCTTGCCCGGGTCGTCGTAATCGCGGATGAATGTCGCATCAGCGACTTCATTGAGCCGTTTGACTTCCTGGGGCGTCAACACATTTTTAATGACCAGATATCCCTCGAGGTCAAACATAAACCTTTCTTCTGGTGTCATTTCGCCCTCCTCTTTTAAATATAATTCGTCGAACCATCGGGCGCTTTGGTACTCCCCCGTTCCCAGTGGACGTATTCACCCGCTCTGATGACCTCTTCATTCACTTCCACACCCAAACCGGGACGATCTGGCCTCAATTCCAGATATCCATCCATGGGCCAATAGGGTTCATCCAGCCAGTTCAGGGCATTGTTTTCATCGGGCAGGTGATATTCCAGAATTTTGAAATTGGGCGTGGCAGCGGCAAATTGGACATTGACCGCTGTAGCCAATGGTCCCATCGGATTGTGCGGTGCCACCGTCACATAATGCGCCTGTGCAATCGCAGCGATCTTCCGCATCTCCAATAACCCACCACAGATACAAATATCTGGCTGAATAATATCTGCGCCATCTTTCGACATCAAATCCAAAAATTCAAACTTCGTGTACAGAGATTCACCCGTTGCCAGCGGAACTTGCATTTGTGAACGCAAGCGCGCCCACGCATCGCTGTTCTCGGGCCTCAACGGTTCTTCGTAAAAAAGCGGATCGTAAGGGGCAAGGGCGTTGGCCAGTTGCAAGGCGCGAATTGGCTCAAAAATTTTGGCGTGAGGATCAAATGCAAACTCCCAGTTGTCATCAGAATACTTTCGCAATGCCTCAAAATAATCGGCGGCAGCCGCACAGACCCGACCCCATCGGTCCGCACTGGGATCCAGGCGAAACGGACTGGTCTTAAATGCCGTAATACCGTGCTCTTCATTTAGCTGGCGCGCAACTCTTGCTGCTTCCCTGCCGTCTTTTCCACCGACACTCCGATAAACCTGAATGCGATCGCGCACAGCACCGCCCAACATCATATAAACCGGCAAACCCGCAGCTTTACCACTGATATCCCACAGGGCGTGGTCCAGGCCCGACATAGCGGAAAGGCCTATTGCTCCTGGGGGAAATCTGAACTGCTGAAACAGCTTGAGCATGATATATTCAATCCGCCGCGGGTCTTCGCCTTTAACCAGCTCAAAAATATAATCCATCGTTGGGCCAATTGCCAGATCGGGACCGGGGCTATAGCACTCTCCCCATCCGTAAATGCCCTCATCGGTTTCGACCTTCACCAGCGCACGGGATCGCTGCCCCATGCTCGCCATAAACGTCTTGATCGCTGTGATCTTCATATCTATCCCCCCACTTTGCACGCCACGCGATAAACATCCGTTCTCGCTGTAAAAAATAACGTCTTTCGATCTTCGCCGCCCCAGTTCAAATTGGCAGCGGGAAGAGGCAGTCTAATTTTCCCAAGAAGGTCACCCGCGGGATTAAACACCCACACAGCCCCAGGCCCCGTGCAATAAATATTCCCATTGCGGTCCAGCTTCATGCCATCGGGTGCTCCATCTTCATCGCCTTTTAGTTCCGCCAATACCCTGCCATTTGCGAGAGACCCATCATCCTGCACATCAAATGCGCGAATATGGCCCCGATGCGTGTCATCGACGTACAGGGTCTTTTCATCGGCTGTTATCGCCAACCCATTGGGGCGTTCAAAATCATCAACCAAAAGAATGGGTTCTGATTCGCCTACAGGCAGGCGATACACCCCCAGGAATGACAATTCCTGTTCTCCCGGCACACCATGCCTGCCCGACAGACCATAAGGAGGATCCGTAAAAATGATGTCCCCATTCTGACAGACAACCAGATCGTTGGGCGAATTGAGCTTTTTGCCCTGATAGGAATCCACCACCGTCTTCAACTCGCCATCTGCCTCAATACTCACCCGCCGTCCAGAGTGTTCGCACGAAAGAAGCCGCCCCTGTCCATCCAGAGTCAATCCATTTGAATGATAACTCGGTTGGCGATATGCGACCACACCCCCTTCTGGCGTCCACTTAAAAATGGTATTTGCCGGAATATCCGAAAAAAACAAACACACCTGTGCGGGGTCCCAGACCGGACCTTCGGTGAACTGAAACCCATCTGCAACCAATTCGGGTTCTGCCGCGGGATCGACCAGATCGGCCATCTCATCCCGAATAACTTCAATACCCATTGTATTAACCTTTCCCGAAGAGTAAAAAAAGCATTGTGAACCATTTTATCGCCTTATATTAAAGGCAACGAACCAATTTAAAAGCATTTATACACATCGGCAACCGTTAAAGGAGGGGTTATGGAGCGCGTAATCAGCCTGCTGGGTCTGGTCGTCATGATGGGCCTGGCCTGGGCTATGAGTGAACACAAAAAGCAGGTGAGCCTTCGCGTGGTATGGGGCGGGCTATTATTGCAACTTGTCCTTGCGTTGTTCATTTTGAAAACGTCAATAGGTGCTGCCATATTTCAAAGCATCGGAGATTTTTTCACCGCCACATTGGGCTTTGTCGATGCGGGCACAAGTCTGGTATTTGGAGAAGAATACGTCCACCACTTCTTTGCCTTCAAAGTATTGCCCACCATCATCTTCTTTTCCTCCTTGATGTCCATCCTCTATTATCTCGGCATCATTCAAAAAGTCGTTGAAGCATTTGCCTATGTCATGCAACGCACACTGGGAACATCCGGATCGGAAACACTCTCTGCAGCAGCCAATATTTTTGTGGGGCAAACCGAAGCTCCGCTGATGGTACGTCCATACATAAGCAGCATGACAAAATCGGAACTCATGGCATTGATGGTCGGGGGCTTTGCCACCATTGCCGGGGGCGTCCTGGTCGCCTATGTCGGCATGGGCATTGACGCGGGACATCTCGTAGCCGCATCGGTCATCTCCGCACCTGCAGCATTGCTAATTTCCAAACTGATGATTCCCGAAACCGAGCAATCCGTGACCCTGGGGCACGTTGAATTAGCTGTGGAAGAAAAACACGCCAATGTTGTGGATGCAGCAACCAAAGGAGCATTAGACGGCATGAAACTAACCCTCAATGTCGTCGCAATGCTCATCGCTTTCCTTGCCCTTGTCGCACTGGTCGATGCAGCTCTGGGTCTGGTTGGTGAGTGGACTGGCGCGCTCCTTGGATATAACTGGCACTGGTCCCTTGCCGCACTTTTCGGTTATGTCTTTGCACCATTCGCCTATCTGCTGGGCATCCCCTGGGCCGATTGCTTTTATGCCGGTGAATTACTGGGTAAGAAGATGGTGCTCAACGAATTTATCGCCTATGCACAAATGATGGAATGGTCCCAGCCCGATTCCGGCGTGGTCTTGAGCGAACGGAGTACCTTGATCCTGACGTATGCATTGTGCGGCTTTGCCAACTTTGGCAGCGTGGGCATTCAAATCGGCGGTATCGGTGGCATTGCCCCAGAACGCCGCACAGAATTAGCCATCCTCGGCATACGCGCCATGATCGGCGGCACACTTGCAATGATGATGACCGCCTGTGTTGCTGGCATTTTGATCTAAAAAAACGCTGTTGGTTGACTTTTATGGTTGGGTATAGTAACTTCGAACATAACCGGCAGTTCCGACGAAGCGACGACTTAGAAACTGATGGTCGTCCAAGGGGCGATCATAGAGAGGGTAATAGGTAAAAAATGAAAAATATTGTTTTACTTATCACCGATACCTTTCGGTATGACAATCTCGGCGAGCGGGCGAGACGTCCGATTCGCACGCCAATGCTCGATAAATTTGAGACAGAACGAGCGACTGCTGTTGACAAATTCTATATGAGTAGTTTCCCGACGGTACCGCACCGCACAGATATTATGACGGGAACAGTCGGGTGGCCCCACTACCCGTGGCAGCCAATTGATCTGAGCGGACGGAACATCACCGCGCAACTTCTGAGTGAGCAGGGATACGCAACGCAGCTCATCTGTGACACCCCGCACCTGTTTAACACACGGTTCCAGCACTGTTTCGATGCCGCTTTCCAGCATCGTGGACAGGAAGGAGACAAACCGCTTCTCCACCTCAACGATGAAATAAAAATCGTTATGCCGAATGAAAAGACGCGACCGCATCCATCATACCGCGGACACACCCTACCGAACACGCACCGCTGGACGAACCGCTACTACCAGTACGAGGCGGAAACGTTCTCCAGTAGGACTTCCGAGACTACAATTCGATGGTTGGAGGAAAACCACAGCTCGGGTCCCTTTTTCCTCTGGGTTGACTTCTTCGATCCACACGAACCGTGGGATCCACCTGAATACCTCGTCAAACGATACGATCCAGATTATACCGGTCCACCGATGATACATCCGAACTACGGTCTGTCGTCCCTCTTTACAGATGCGGAATTGCACAACCTCTGGGCACACTACGCAGGAGAGGCAGAACTCATTGACCGACACATCGGACGGATTCTGCAGAAAGTGGAAGATCTGGAGTTATGGGATGATACCCTCGTCGTTGTGCTTTCAGACCACGGCATGTCCATCGGTGAACACAGTAGAACGGGTAAATCCAACATCGATCCAAACGATTCACGCTACTGGCCCACGTATCCAGAGATTAACCATGAGATGTTCCTGATTGCTGGTGGAGATGTTCCGTGCGGGCAACGCCTCGATCTTATCGCGCAACCGATGGATATTATGCCGACACTCTGTGAATTGGCTGGTGTTACCTTGGATCCACCCAAACCATTTGAGGGACATTCCTTCACACAGGCTCTCCTTAACGGTGATACACAACACAGGGAATACGCCGTAACAGGTTGCCATATCGGCGCACCGGACGGGAGTGTACCACGTCGAGCAACAACGCCGTTCCTCGTCACCGAACGCTGGGGATACGCACCTGTCGGTGAATACGGTAGACCGGAACTGTTCGACCTACCCGCAGACCCCATAGCGGAGAACAACATCGCTGCGGATAACATGGAACTCGTCAAGGAATTGCATGAACTCTTTATGGCGCATCTCACGGAGCATAATGCGCCTGAGAAGTTCCTTGATCTCTGGAAGGAAGAACCCTCCGGCGACGGACGCGGCAAATGGTCGATCGACTATCCTGACGAGTCAGATGAATAGAAATTGGTAAAAGGCGGGACACCGAAGTGTTCCGCCCTTTTTGTATTCATTCTTTATCCATGCACCAACGCTCAAATCTCAAAAAGCTTCGGATGCTCCCCACCTCAGAAAGGGATGATCTGGTTTCCAAATTTCCTTTTGCTTTTCATTCCTAAATGAAGTACTGAAAACCTAAATATTATCAGGTACATCAAGCACGGCATCAAGCTGATCCATCACTTTGTGAAACGCTTCGACGTAACAGGACATCAACTCGAAATCGTTGGGTGGGTTGACATCGAAGATATAACAGTGAGAATCAATGAATTCAACAGTTCGAGGATAATCCTTTGTCTTATATTCAACCGTCGACTGATTACATCGCCACGGACAGCCTATCCCGTAACCGATCCGATTCTGGAAAATCTTTTGAGACGGCACGGGGAGCCGTTGCCACTGTCCGGTCGGCACCCCCTCAGCGCGTAGTGCCGCTTGCACCTTCTCACGCAAGGTTCGTGCGGGAATATCCAACCCCAATGCCTCTGGATCGAAACCGATAACATAGTTGTAATACACCGGTTCACACGCTTCTGGCGTAACAGGCGTTTCAATGCCGTCAATTTCATCCAGATGTTCGGTAAGATAGTGGCAATTCCTGATCCGCAGCGCGTTGTTCACATCAAGCCGTTTGAGCTGGCTACGGATGAACGCTTGACTGAACATATCCCCACGATACATCCACCCAAGCCCGTAAGCATTGTACTCCTGTTCCTCGCGTTCCCTACCCGGCACGACGATTTCCCCGAAATACTGCAATAACGCTGCGCGTTTGTAGATTTGCTCATCATCCGTTGTGAACAAACCGCCTTGACACCCACTACTCAGCGTCTTTGAGGCTTGCGTGCTGTAACCCGCCGCATCGCCAAATGACCCACAAAGCTTGCCGTTATAATATGCCCCGTGTGCCTGAGCGACATCCTCAATAACTTTCAGGTCATGCTTCTTCGCAATCGCTAAAATCGGATCCATATCGGCGGGCATACCGTGGATATGAACCGGCATAATCGCACGTGTTCGCTCCGTGATTTTCGCTTCGATGTCGTTTGGGTCAATACAGTAGGTTATTGGGTCAATGTCAACAAAGACGGGAATAGCGTTGTGATGGAGAACAGCCGCTGCCGTTGCCCAGAAAGTGAAGGCAGGGATAATGACCTCGTCACCCGGCTCAATGCCAACACCTGCGACACACAGATGCAACGCAGCGGTTCCGCTGTTGACTGGGATGCAATACTGGACACCCATATATTCCGCCCATTCCTTCGCGAGACCTTCGGATTGGATCCGTTGCTGTTCCGTAATTTTTTCGGAGGCCATAACCTCGGCAATCGCGTCTTTGTCGGATGGGGTAACCTGTGGCCACGGCTGAATTAATCCATCAGGGACAGTCCCTTTACCACCATATATAGCGAGTTTTGCTGCCATGAGCGACCTCCTTATGCTCCTTTAGACCGCATAGAAATGGGGACGAGAACAAAAGATACCGAATTAATTTACGGGCATTTACAGACATCAACAACCGTTAAAGAAGGGTCTATGGAGCGCGTAATCAGCCTGCTGGGTCTGGTGGTCATGATGGGTTTGGCCTAGGCTATGAGTGAGCATAAAAAGCAGGTGAGCCTTCGCGTGGTATGGAGCGGGCTGTTGTTGCAGTTTGTCCTTGCGGTATTCATTCCCGCAGACAATATGCACCCCCCTCAATACACAGAAAGGCGTGCAAAGACAAAGAAATCGTGTTTGCGACGCATAAGTCCCACCTGATTGGCGGATATGATCGAGCAGCGGCTTATGAACCATAACCCCGAGGATATGGCGTTATTGGATACCAATATCCTGATTTATGGAGAATTTTGCAATGAACTGTTTTGAGTTGGATCAAGCACAGCAACGGTTCCCTGAACTCGTGGAGCGAGCCAGACGCGGCGAGGATGTCATTATTACGGAACGCAATCAACCTGTGGTCAAATTTGTGGCTGTTGAGCAGGATGCAACTGCACCCGCAGTTCCAACGAAGCGACGGCGGCGGCCTGGAACTGCCAAAGGGCTTGTTCATATAAGCGATGATTTCGACGAACCGCTCGAAGATTTTCGGGAATATATGTAATGCGCCTTTTACTCGATACGCACAGTTTTTTATGGTATATAGAAGACGATGAATTCAACAACTTTTTTACTCCAGTAATATGCCTGTCTTGCGTATTATCTGCGTGATTTCTAAATAAAAAACGCTTGATTTTCGGGCGGGTTTTGGATAATCTTTGACTATATCATACAGCGATATTCAGGCATTCAAAAACGTACCAAAAAAGGGATTGGCATGGCAACGCTGGAAGAAATCAAAGACGAAATCGGAAAATTACAGGATGAACAAGTCAAACATGGCAATAGGCTGACAGAAGTAGAAACGCTGATAAGACCGATTTCTGGACAGTTAAACAGGATAGATGAGCGTCTGGCGTCAATCGAAAAAAGCCATTCTGAATATAAAGGAATGGTCTTAGGCGTGAGATGGATTGTTGGTCTCTGTTTTATTGTTCTGACAGCATGTGGCGGTATTGCAGGTGCAGTAGTTAGTCACTTATTACAATAATTTATAGAACTGCTACAATCACTTCTTTAAAAGTGTCTATATCATATTGCAAACTGATAAGAGCCGTGCTTACGCAAGCACGGCTCTTATTTTATTAGTGACCACAGACCTTCCTTCGATGTTCTTTTAAGGTCAGAAAAAGTAATGTCCGCCAGAAGGTTGGGATATATAAATCACCCATGCGCCCCCTTCACGCCAATCGGCCAATTAGGGGAGTCTATGCGCGCATCTTTCATATAGTTCTCAATTTCGGCGATCACATCCGGATGATCTGCTGCGACATCGTTTTCCTCGCCAATATCCCTGTCCAAATCGTATAACTCAAGCGGTTCGTCGAGCAACCGGGGCGACGGATTGCGCACGGCCTTCCAATTTTTCCAGCGCACAGCCTGTTTGAAACCCCCGCCAAAGCGCTCCCAGTACAAAAAGCGTTCTCCAATATCCTGTGATTCACCCAAAAGCGTCGGCAATATGCTCACGCCATCCATATTATCTGGCGCGTCTGTGCCGATCACGTCTGCAACCGTAGGCATAAAATCGGTATAATACCACACCTGATCGCTCACAACACCTGCCGGAATACGAGCCGGCCAATGCACAATCATCGGCGTGCGCAAACCGCCTTCATACATCGTCCCTTTTTGCCCGCGCAAAGCACCACAACTGCCAAACGGTTCCCACCGGCGTGCGGCTCCATGGTCAGAACCAAAAAACAAAAGCGTATTATCCTTTATCCCCAGTTCGCGCAACAAATCCGCAATCTGTCCAACCTGTGTATCAATTTTTGTAATCATCGCCGCATAAACTTTCTCATCATCCGTCCAGGGCTTATCATCCCAGGCACTCGCATCGGGGATTTCATATCTCCCGTGCGGCAATGTCCACGGCAAGTACAAAAAAAACGGACCATCGCTATTGTTGCGAATAAAGTCACAGGCAAAGTCAAAAATCATATCGTGAGAATAGTCGTTCTCCTGGCCATCCAGATTGCCTTTGAGAACAACCTTCTCTTCATTGTGCCACAAAAAAGGCGGATAATACGAATGCGCATTGCGCTGGTTGAGATAGCCAAACCATTCATCAAATCCCTTACGGGTGGGAATACCCGTCGTATCGGGTTCACCCAATCCCCATTTGCCGGTTATCCCAGTGGTATATCCCGCCTCCTTGAGCATCTCGGCAACCGTAAAATCCTCCGGCTCAAGCGGCACCCGTTTCTGATCTCCCACACCACCCACAATGCCCATATTGTCGCGCACCCTCGTGTGCCCACTGTGCAAACCCGTCATCAAAACCGAGCGAGATGGCGCACAGATAGAAGACCCGGTATAACACTGCGTGAACCGCATAGATTCCGACGCAAGCTGATCCAAGCGAGGGGTGGGAATAACCTTTTGCCCATAACAACCCAGATCGCCATAGCCAATATCATCGCAGAGGATGAAGATAATGTTGGGCAATGACATCATATATTTTCCGATATCTTACTCTTTTACCAACGCCAATTTTTGAGCATAAACAGCCCGATCCTTTAACAGACGAACCGCCTCCTGAAACTGCTTGTCACCCTTTAGAGCCGCTAAAATTTTGCCATTAGTGCCCCACACGCGACTGGCCAATGCCCGTTCAATCTCCAGCCGGATATACGGCTCGGCTTTGTCATAATCGACTTCGCGCTCGCGCTCTGCAACCTGTGACAATTGAGTGAGTGAGGTCGTAGCACTGTCTGTCAATACATCGTTCTCTTTAAGTGTTTCTTTGATCTCCTGCACCTTAATCTCTGTATCCGTTTGATATGAAAAACCACCGGAATTAGTTGAATCTGCCATGAAAGTCCAAAATTGATCGACAATATCTTCAGGCAATGTGTAGTCTTCAAATCGACTGGGGAACGATTGCGTCGTTGCAAAATCAACCGCAAAATCAAAAATCAGGCCTGCGCGCAATAACGCCAGCACCAGCCGCGGCCTGCGCTCTTGTTGCACCACCACATCGGGTTTAATCCCACCGCCACCATAAACTTTGCGCTTATTCACGCGCGTTGTAAATACCTTTTCAGGATCGATATCTTCGGGTCCGTTATGCTCGCTGGAAGCCAAACCCAACAACCCTTCCAACCGCATTCCAAGAACCTCTTCTGCCAGGTAATTTTCCAGACCAAATCTTTCCTCCAGTTCTATAATAACATCTTCTCGCCGTTCAGCCTGACCAATAATGCCAAAGAGTTCATAGGCCGAGACCTTGATAGAATTTCCCACTGTAATCTCAATGGGACCGCCGCGATATCGACGCTTTTCAGCATTGTGAATGCTGCGCCCGCTCGGCGTATAATAGGCTGCTGTCGTCAACTTCAAAGCTTTATCGCCCTGACGACCCAATTGGCGCACGGTTTGTACAGAGCCTTTCCCAAATGTTTGCGTGCCCACAATCAAACCCCGATCCCAATCCTGAACTGCCCCTGCGACAATTTCTGATGCACTGGCACTGCGCTCGTCAACCAGGATCACAAGTGGAATATCGGCGGGTAATATGGGGTCGTACCGCGTTTTGTGACTGCGACTCTGTTCTGCAAGGCGACCTCTGGTTGACACCACCAGATGATTGGATGGCAAAAACTTATCGACCACATCAACCGCTGCGTTGAGCAAACCGCCCGGATTGCCGCGCAGGTCCAGGATAATCCCCGTAGCACCATTGTTGAGCGATTGGATCAATGCCCGTTGCAACTCCCTACCCGTGCGTTCAGTAAATCGAGAAGAACTGAGCCAGGACATGGAAATATACCCGATATCGGGATCGACTTCGCCCGGAATTTGGACACTTGAAATGTCAATGCGCGCCCGAATAATTGGCTGATCAAATGGTTTCTCAAGGCCTGGTCGTTCAATCTTAATAGTCACGCCAGCACCTGGATCACCCCGCAAGGTACCGACAATTTCGCGCAGATCCTTGTCAAAAGTCGGATCTCCGTCAATGGCGATGATGCGATCTCCTACAACAAGCTTCGAGGTGTCCGCAGGCGTGCCTTCAATAACATTCATCACAACTGGAGGGCCTTCTTCCTTCCCCCGCTTGCTGATCATAATGCCCAGCCCACCAAATTTGCCCTGCGTTTCAATCTGGAGTTGTTTGAGGTCTCTGCTATCAAAAAAGGTGGTATAGGGATCCAGATCCCACAACATGCCGGAAATGGCAGCCTTGCTTAAATCCTCTGCCTTTAGCTCATCGACATACTCGTTGAAGAGTAGCTGGTAGGCTTCGTTAATCGCCTCAAAGCCGCGCCCCAACTGTTTATAAGTGTCTTCGCCGGTCACCAACCGGGAATCAAGCACGAGATAAACACACAAAACACCAATTAAAGTTGTAAAAATGGCGAATCTTCTTCGGACAAACATGGGGCGCCTCCATGCGGTGTACAACTGCATCAGCAGTTCATTTTTGATAAACGGCAAGTTCAATCGCGATTATTTCGTCCCCGACATTCGATCGATAATCACCTTTTTAACATCTTCAAACACATCGCTTATGGGCTGAAAGCCATCAACCCTGAAAATGCGATCGGGTTCCAATTTGCATTCCGCGGCAAAACCCTGTCGAACCCTTTTGAAAAATGCTTCATCTTCCTTCTCAATGCGATCTGCCCCGGTTCCCCAACCGCGTTTTCGCGCAGTTTGTAAATCGACATCTAACCAGATCGTGACAGCTGGCATCAAACCACCCGTAGCCACATTTTGAATCATTCTCAGATCATTGAGATTCAAACCACGACCATAGCCCTGATAAGCCAGTGTGGAATCGACATACCGATCCGAAATCACCACTTTGCCTGCATCCAGCGATGGCCGAATCAATTCGTTGACATGCTGTGCGCGATCTGCTGCAAATAAAAACATCTCGGCAGTTGCATCAATCTCGCCCTGTGGTTTCCAGTCGAGTACCAGGTGGCGAATCTCTCCTCCAAGTTCTGTGCTGCCCGGCTCATAAGTAAACACAACTTCGTGATCGCTACTCCGCAGATGATCAACCAACAATCTGGCCAGGGTACTCGTCCCACTTTTATCAATGCCTTCAAATGAAATAAAAAAACCCGACATTTGTTCCCAGTTTTTCTACAAAGAAAAAAAGAACCCGGCGATATGCCCCCGGGTTTTATCATCCAGTATTGGACAATCGGGCTCTATGATTTTGTCAGCTTTCGAAAGTGAATTACCCGCTCCATCGCAGTAAAATTTCCCAACAGAGCAATTGCCCAGACCACAACGATCAGACCAATATCCCCAATCAAAGGCACGATCACCCCGCCAGCGCCGATGGCAATAACGCGTTCGGGCCGCTGCATAAATCCAACTTTGCACTCTGCCCCAAGACCCTCAATGCGCGCGCGCACATAACTCACCATCAGAGATCCTGCCAGTGCAAAAAAGACTGCCGAGCTTGTCCAGAGATCATCAGCCCGTATAAAACTGATCGCAATGCCAAACCAGATGAAAATTTCGGAATATCGATCAACAGTGGAATCGAGAAGCGCACCAAATTTGGACTCTGTCTTGCCTTTGCGCGCCACCTGCCCGTCGAGGAAATCAAAAACGCCCGCAACAAGCACCGTCAACCCGGCCCACATATACAATCCAAAGCCAAAGAGCACTGCGGCACCTATATTGAAAACAAACCCGATCATGGTCAACAAATCGGGCGTAAAGCGCTTTTCTACGAGAAATTCTGTAGATGGTGCCAAAATCTCGGCGACATCATCTTTAACTTTTTCAATCACTGTAAACCCACAGAGAGTGAAGTTTCTGTTTGAATTTTCTAATGCTATAACAAATCCAAATATAGGCCAATTCTGTAGGTGTTGCAAGCGAAATATCCCTTCAAAACAGATGAAAAAACAACCTGAACAGCCTGCTTTTCAGCGGTGGAAAACCCGAGAGATAATGTGGAAAAGTGTGTGGATAACTTTTGACAAGTCGCGTAAATTTAGTACTTTTATTCAATAAAATCAACTACTTAAATTGTTGATAATATTATCCACTTTTCCACACTCAATGCGATACGCCTTTGATTGCCTATCTCTCCACATCTGTCTATCGAAACACATCTATGCGCTTGATCACCACGGGTTTTAGAGGTCGATCCCCCGGCGCGGTTTCGACCATTGCAATACGATCAACCACATCCATTCCCTTTGTCACTTCTCCAAAAGCAGTATATTGATTGTCCAAATTGGGTGAAGACCCATGCATAATAAAAAATTGTGACCCGGCACCAGCCGACACATCTGAAATGCGTGCCATAGAAAGAATACCCGGTACATGTTTTATGTCATTAAATTCATGAGGGATATGCACGAGCGGTCCCCCCATTCCATCATCAGACGGATCATCGTCCTTTGAATTGGGATCGCCCCCTTGAATCATGAAATTTTTAATTACGCGATGAAACTTGGTATTATCGTAAAATCCGCTTTCTGCTCTGGTGATAAAAGCCAAACAATGAACAGGTGCTTTTTCGGGATGGAACTTCAATTCGATATCGCCCATATTTGTCGCGATACGCGCCTTCACGCCCCGAATCTGATTTACCAGAAATAGCATTCGGCCGCCGATTTCGCCCGCTCGCTTAATCTGATTTTGCGCCTTGTTCAAGGAGCTTTTCAACGATCGATTCTCATTGTTCAACTTCTCATTGGCTTGTTTTAAATCTTCCATTCCGCTACCTCCACAGCTCGCTATCGAAAGACATAATCCCAAAAAAACAAATCGTTTCATAGACATTTCTCCTTACAAAAATAATACCCCCCAAATCTCCCTTGACAGTGGTTCTTCTCCACGCTTTATTGTTCGCGCTATGATGATACAGGCGCAACACAACGCCGGTCAATCTCATTGCGCCTATCCGCGGGGCTGAAACACCGCCGCGCAGAACAACATAAACCTCCACATTCCCAAGGACAACATCATTATGCGACTCGTTACATTTACGCACCAGGGACAGTGTCGGCTCGGTGCCCGATCAGGCAATTCAATCATTGACCTCAGTGCTGCCGATCCCTCAATTCCATCCACCATGAAAGAATTTCTCGAAGCGGGCAATAATGCCATTTCCAGGGCTCAAGCAGCGATTGATAGAGGAACGCCTGCTATTTCTGAAACCGATGTCACCATTCAGGCGCCCATCGACAATCCAGAAAAAATCATTTGCATAGGTCTCAACTACGCCGATCATGCCGCCGAGAGCGGTATGCCCATTCCCGACGAACCCATTGTCTTTTCCAAATATGCATCATCCATTATTGGCCCCGATGAGAATATCGTGGCTCCCAGCGCGAGTTCCCAGGTTGACTACGAAGTCGAGCTTGTCGTCGTTATTGGCAAACGCGGTCGCAACATCTCGGAAGAAAATGCCCTCGACCACGTTGCAGGCTACATGGTTGGACACGACGTGAGTGCTCGTGATTACCAACTCGAAAAGCCAGGTGCACAATGGATGATGGGCAAGACCTTTGACACATTTGCTCCAATAGGACCTGACCTGGTCACAACCGCCGATGTGCCCGATCCTCACAACCTGGGCATTCGTTGCATTCTCAATGGCGAAACAGTACAGGATTCCAATACTTCTCAACTGATTTTCGGCGTACCCAAACTCATTGCTTATCTCGCACATGTATTCACGCTCGCCCCCGGAGATTTGATTTTTACCGGCACACCTCCCGGTGTGGGTATGGGACGCGAGCCACAACTCTGGCTCAAACACGGCGACCATGTGGTATGTGAAATTGATGGGTTAGGACGACTCGAAAATCCAGTTATTGCAGATTGAGATATCCCAGGGTAGGGGACCCGGTGTTTGGGGAAGAATATTAAACGGAGGGCAAACGGCTCCGCAATTCTGCCAATTCGCGTTCGAGATGATCTAATCTGAGTGAAACTTCACGCTCGTGCAAGAACCGATCGGCGGTACCCATACCATCGTGTATGATCGAAAGCCTGCGCTTGAGCTGTTCGCAGATGTGGCCAATTTCTGATATATCGGCCTCGACCTGAGTCTGGCGTGTGCTTATTTTGCGAATCTCATCCTGTACATTCTGGATGTCAGATCGAATATCTACAAATTGCTTGGCGACCATTTGAGCGAAATTTTCTTGCGAAGACTCAATAGCATCGCGAACGGCTTCTCGAATAAGGTCGAGTTCGCCAGCATCAAGGGCCATGGGCGAATTCCTGAAAAAGGCAGACGGAGTCCGAAAAAATAGCAATACTTAAACGAAAAAAAGGAGGAGAAGGTGGGGAAATGGGGAGGATAAGCCTGACGATCTGGGGAGAAAGGGGAATCAGAGCAAGATCGGTTTATCCTCCCCACCCAATAAAGAGAGACTTGAATCCAGGAGAATTAGGGATTAAACTGAATCTCGTTTCTCTTTATTTTTCAGGACTTTAAGTCCTTCACACACACAAACAAGTGTGTGTGTGTTGCGTTCTGTATGGGGAGATCCAGAACGCAATTACCCAAATATACACTCTCAAGTTTGTGTTGTCAAGAGTAAATATTTTCATTTAACCTGCCTGTTTATCAAGGATTTAGCTTGCCACGCGGCACTTTTCAATTCATATTAGGACATCAAATTTTTAAACGCGACTGACCATTGGGAGACGTGCATGAGGTTTGGTGAAATCATTAAACGAGCCCGTAATGGGCGATTTAGCCAGCAGGCTTTGGGCGAAACTATTGGGGTGTGGGGCACTTATATCTATCAAATAGAAAAAGGCGAACGCATACCATCCGACGACGTGTGTGCGTATCTTGCAAAAGCACTCGACCTCGACCCTCAAAGGCTTCTTTTTTTAGCATATAAAGAACGCGCACAAAAAACGCCCGAAGGCCGAAGACTTTTTTCTCAGATGGAAAAGCTGATGACAGACCCGGTCATCAGCCAGATAATTGTAAACTCCAAAATGCTCGATGCAGGTATTGTCAAAGCACTTCAGAGTCCCGATATTCGCAAGGTGCTCAAGAACAAACAGTGGTGCGAAGCCCTGAACGCGAGTGCTTCAACTACAGACCGGGATATTCCCGAACTCATTAAGATCGTCACCCAGATTCCCCCCCAACAATGGCAAGCATTGCTCAGTACAGCAAAAGCTTTTGCTGGCATAACCTGATCTGTATTAATAAATCGCATTAAAATGAGAGAAAGCCCGCTTCTCGCGTTGAGAGACGGGCTTTTTGCTGGGGGGTATGACCTGTAATAGTAAAGAATTCGTTAATTTAATCTTTTATTTGCTAACTAATGTTCCACGTGGAACGGGGTATGAAGGCGAGTGAGCGGGGTATAGATGGCCTCTCTCAGGCCAGTTTATTCGAGCATGACTGGTCGGTGAATGAGCCTGAGGAACAGCTCATTGTACATCATCCTCAGACCAGTTCAGCGATGTAATATTCGGACCAATTCAACATCTTTTAAGAAAGACAAAGGAGCGCTCTCGTCGTGAAAACGGTAATCTCAAAGAGGTTTCAGCGGCATAAATGTGGTCTGGAACACCGGTTGTAAACTCACGGAGAGAACCTGGACCTTTCATTGCAATAAGTACACCGGGGGGGGCGAGAAGAGGTTCAACCCAATTCCAGAGTTGAGGAAGCCGTGCAACTGCGCGCGCTGTACCAATTAGAAATTTACCCGAGAACGAGGAATCCCCAACAAGTGTCTCAGCGCGACTTCTAATAGCGAAGGTGTCTTGAAGGTCAAGCGCTGTGATAGTTTCCTTGAGAAAAAGGGTTTTCATGCGGGCGGGTTCGAGGAGATAAACTTCGAGGTCGGACCTCATAATCTTGATCACAATACCCGGCAGACCAGCTCCGGAACCCAAATCAAGGAGAGGGCCATCTATTGGAAGGTGCGGTACCAGCGAAAGACAATCGAGAATATGACGTTCCCATATAAAATTGCGGTCATTGCGGGAGACCAATCGAACGCGAGCCGACCAATCGGTAAGCAAATCGACGTATTGAACGAGCAACGCGACCTGTTCATGGGAAAGTGAAAGATCAAAGGACTTCTCCGCAAGCTCAATTGCTTCATCGGGTTGCATTGTATACCTTTAGAAGAGGGAGTAAGAAGTAATACGCAAGAGGTGAGTACACAGCCCAACGCACCAGCCCCTCTTTACATGTTTCACGTGAAACAGGGTACAACTGGTCGCTGTCCAGACCAATTCAACACTATTTGCCTATGCAAAAGGTTTTGAAGATTCGATCGAGAACATCATCCGGGGTAGTCTCCCCAATAATCGCGGCAAGCGCGTCCAGTGCAACGCGGAGATCCATGGCAATAATTTCCCCCGGATTGCCGAATTCAAGGCTTTGCAGTGCCTGGGAGAGTCCCGTTGAAGCCTGTTGAAGTGCGAGAACATGCCGTTCTTTAGTAACGATTTCTTCGGGCAGGTCGCTCTTTCCCAGGAGAGTCTCACGAAGGCGATCCCGCAAAGAGGAGACACCATCGCCTGTTTTGGCTGAAAGAACGATCTGGGGATGGAGAGACTGAATGCTTTGCCAACCGGTATGAATATTCAAATCGCTCTTATTGAGAACGAGAAACGCGTGATCATAACGACTGATGTGGTCCAGATCCGCGCAAGACGGGGGAAGCGATCCATCCACAATATAGAGAACAATGGTTGCGCGTTCTATGAATCGTTGAGACCGACGCGTACCCTCTCTTTCCACCGGGTCGTCAGTATCGCGAATACCAGCAGTGTCAACCAGTGTAACAGTAATTCCATCGAGATCAATTTGCTCTTCAATCGTGTCTCGCGTTGTACCGGGAATATCTGTAACAATCGCACGGTCTTCTTCAAGGAGCCGGTTAAGAAGGCTGGATTTTCCCACATTGGGTTGACCGGCAAGGGTGATGACAGCACCTTCACGAATAATTTTTCCACGGTCATACGAAAGAATGAGATCTTCAATATGCTCTAAAGCCTGCGAGAGCGGTGGCTTAATCATCTCGAAATCTATCTCTACATCCTCGGAAAAGTCTAAATTAGCTTCAAGAAGCATGGCTGCCTGACGAATAGACTCTGCCATTTTTACGAAACGGCGATGAAGCCCACCGCGGAGTTGAAAAAAAGCAGATTGGAGGCTTAGATCGGATTTCGCGGTGATCATATCAGAAACTGCTTCGGCCTGTGAGAGGTCCATTTTACCGTTGAGAAAAGCTCGTCTGGTAAATTCTCCAGGTCCAGCCGGTCGAGCACCTTCTCGAAAAACGGCTTCCATAATCCGTCTGAGGAGAAATGGTCCCCCGTGGCAGTTAAATTCAACTGTATCTTCACCGGTAAAGGAATTGGGAGCACGCATGACCGAGATCAGGACCTTGTCAAAATCTCGGCCATGAATGTAGAGATGTCCAAAAGAAAGTTGGCGAGAAGGAAGGCGGCTGAGGGGGGTTTTGCTTCTGAAGAAACGTTCTCCAATTGAGATGGCATCGGATCCGCTGAGTCTAATGATGCCAATTGCACCTTCACCTGGCGCAGTGGCGATTGCCGCGATGGTGTCATTGTCGGACATAGAAATAAACCAATCAGGACGTGCCCAACATCGATTTGGTTTTTTCCATGATGATCTGCTGGGCGAGGGTCAACACATTGTAGAGTGTATAGTAAAAGACGAGGCCAGAAGACATACCCCAAAAAATATAGGTGAGAAAGACCGGCATGAGATAAACGAGAATAGCCTGTTTGGGATCCTTCATCATCATCTTTTGCTGAATAAACATCGACACGCCCATTAGAAGGGGCAAGAGGTGCAGGTCAAAACCACCAATGGGGATGGTGTCTGGTTGGGAAAGGTCGGTGATCCAAAAGGCGAACCCTGCTTGTCTCAGTTCAATAGTACCGCGGAACAAAGAAAAGAGAGAAAATAGTATGGGCATCTGCAAGAGCATCGGTAGGCACCCACCGAGGGGATTGATTTTCTCCTCCCGGTAGAGCCTCATCATGGCCTCGTTCATTTTCTTTTGATCGCTGGAATAACGCTCGCGGAGTTCGGCAATTTTGGGTTGGAGAGTCTGCATCTTGGCAGTAGATTCAAGACTCTTGTGCGTGAGTGGGAAGACAACGACTTTGACGAGAATAGAAAAAAGAATTATGACCACGCCGTAATTTGGAACCAGAGCGTGCATGGCGAGGAAGGCTTTGAGAATTAAAATTGTAACTGGCTTGAGAATGGAGCGAACAAAATAAGGACCGTAATCGACAAAGTCATCGAGGTCCAATTCTCGTTCAAGCCCATCGAGGTCGCGGTTTTGTGCACGCAAAATGTCATAAGAAATTGGACCAATGTATGCGGAGTAATTGATAATATTAAGTCCAGAATCAGCATACAGATCAAAAGCAAAATCGCGATAAGAAAAGCCAAAGGGATCAGTCTTATTATCACCGTATAGCGCGAGGTCATAACGACCTTCGTGGGGGATAACCGCGGCGAGAAAGTATTTATTTCTTACGCCAATCCAGGTCAGTTGGCCGCTCGGGGGTGTCTCTTTCTCCTGAAGGCGGTCCGTATCCCATGTTTCAACTTCCCCTCCCATGTAGGTGACGATTTGTTCGTAAACACCTTCGTAAAAACTCTCTGAAGTCCCGCGCTTATTTTCTGTGTCAGCAAGACTTCCATCCCATGATATCGCCAATTTATCATCTCGAGTAAGACCCTCTGCTATGACGGAAACGTGAATGCGGTATCGATTGCCCTGAAATCGGAAACGTTTCTCGACCAGTCCACGCGGAGATTGAGCGCGAAATACGATCAGGTCTTGTGTATCACCATAAATTTCGAGACGGTCTCGATCAGGAGTAAATTCGAGACCATTGAGAGATTCACGCCCAACAGTAGCACCGAGTCCAGCACCGTTGGATGGGATCAATTCCAGCCAATTGCCATTGAGATCAAAATAGCTCTTGAGTTGCCAACTGGTAATTACGCCACCGCGCGTGGATATGACAGCGCGGTAGAGTTCCGCATCTATGACAATATCACGAGCCTGGAAGGTCGATGTGGTGGCTGGACTTTTATCCTGTACAGGAGGTTGTTGGGTTTTGGGTTGTTGTGTGGGTTGAGGTTCGGGATGTGTATCAGTAATCTGCGGTGGATCAATCTGTCGAGGGGCGGTTTTTTTTACAGGATCTGGCGACTGAGGTTCGTCACCTTGAAAGAATTGCATGTAATACGGCATCAGTATCAATATCAGGCCGATTAACGCAAACGCAATTACTGTACGTCTATCCATAAATTCAGTCTTTCTGCACAGAAAATAATAAAGGAAGGGATTGCAAAAACGGATCAGGAGTCGATAAGACCGAGCTTTTGAAATGCGAGGTGTAGTTCAAGGCGGAGTTCAGTATAAGAGACACCGCAGGCGTGATCTCCTATGGAGATAAGTAGCAGACGGTGAGGATGGCCTAAAGGTATTAGTTCGGAACATACTGCACGTACTTGCCGGCGGATGCGATTGCGCCGAACGGCGTTTCCAAATTTTTTCCGAATTGAAATGAGCGTTAGATCCATCTCGGAAGTACCAATCCGAACATGAACCCAACGCCCACGAAAGATCTGGCCGTGCTGTCGAATTTTCGCAATCTCGCTTCGAATGCGTAGGTTGGGTGTTCCCATAACACACCTACATATCAATGCGATAGCTGCTTGCGACCCTTTCGGCGCCGTCGATTCAGCACATGGCGACCACCAGGAGAACTCATGCGAGCGCGAAAACCATGTTTATTTTTGCGCTTGCGATTATGTGGTTGAAACGTGCGTTTCATCAAACCACCTCGTATCTACAAAAATTTCAATTATCTATATCGACAAAGATTTTGGAATATAGAGGTGCATACGTCCTTTGTCAAGCTATTTCCCTTTGACTGGAGGGTCCTGTGACTATACTACTATATATGGTGTACATTTTTTTTGTACACCATATCTTGACTATTTACTATTATTTTACTATTTTTCAAATGTTTACTAATATTTTCCTTTGATAAAACCCTCTTGACATCGCTTATTTCATTGCTTAGTTTTCGATTAGCTTTCAGAATCTTTTGAAATCCACTTTTGAAGTGGATTCCCCCACCGTGGTCTGCTGTTAAAAATAACCGAAGTATTTCGATTTCAAAGTTTCAGAATACTTTCAATTTTCCTTCCTCCAATTGAGAGTCCCCCATTTCCTGAAGCGAAATCAGGCCTCCCTGATATTCGGATTTCTCAGACAACGGTTTCCAGCACGTAAAGTATCCTATTGATATTCCCTTAGTTGGCGCGTGTTCGCCAGCCATAGACGGATATTGCCCTATGGATGAACGCTCTTCTGACTTATGGAACCGGTGTCTCTACACCATCCAGGAAAAAATACAGGATCAGAGTTTTGAAACCTGGTTCGCTCCAATCAAGGCGCGGCAGTTTACCTCCGAAGAAATTATTCTGGTGGTACCCGAGAGGATTTATGCCGATTGGTTAGAACAAAATTACATCGGGTTGATCAAAACGACCATCCAGGAAGTTTTCACATGGAATCCACGCATAACTTTTGCCGTTGGCGATACTCATCAACAAATGCCATCTCATGTGACGGATGCTCCCAGATCCATGCAGGGACCACCTCTCGATTCTGTATCTACTGCCCCATCTTTCCATCCTGAACCTGTCCAACCAGTATTTCCCCTCAATCCACGCTACAGGTTTGATAATTTTGTTGTCGGTGAAAGCAATGAGGTGTCGTTTTCTGCGGCAAAAGCTACTGCAGAGTCGCCTGGACAAACGGCTTTTAATCCCCTTGTCCTTTATGGCGGCGTTGGATTGGGAAAAACCCACCTGCTCCAAGCCATTGGAGCACACTGTATCGAAATGGGGACAGCTCAACGAGTCGTTTATGTTACTGCACAACAGTTTCTCACAGATTATTTAGAAGGAATCAATCGCGGAACAATCTCTAATTTCCATCAAACCTATCGCCAGGCGGATGTGTTGCTGGTGGATGACATTCAGTATTATGTGAAGACCGAAGGCTGCCAAAGAGAGTTTATCCATACATTTAATGCCCTATTTCAAGCAGATAAGCAGATTATCATCAGTTCTGATCGCCCACCATCTCACCTCAAGGGATTTGAAGACCGATTGATTTCTCGGTTCCAGTGGGGTTTGGTTACAAATATCGAAGCGCCAGATTTGCCCACGCGCGTGGCAATTTTAATGCAAAAAGCAGAAGAGATGGATGTTTTATTGTCCCACGAAATTGCCAGTTTCTTAGCTGAACAGATCGATACCAATATACGCGAACTTGAAGGCGCATTAAAACGCCTGATCGCTTATACCAAATTACAACGCCATCCACTCACGATTGAAACAGCGCGAAAGACTCTGCTAAGCCCGCCTCAAAAGACCAAACCGACTATTACTATTGAAAGCATTCAAAAAGCAGCAGCCCACTTTTTTGAAATACCTTTAGATAAACTGGTTGGTTCAACGCGGAAGCAGGATGTGACAACAGCCCGTCATGTGAGTATGTATTTGAGCAAATCTCTTACAGGTGCTCCTCTCAAGACTATTGGTTTGCAATTTGGAAACCGCGATCACAGCACAGTTATTCACGCATGCCGGAGAGTAGAAGACAAAATATCAGCGGATCCAGAATTTGAACATCTCGTCAGTGAACTGCAAGATCATATCGTAAGTTAAGGCGTCAACGCCCAGTAATGACATAAACAGATAGATCTTACAATATATGCCCCAGATTCTCATAGAAGTCGAAGTCTGGGGTTTATTTTTATCGATTATATTCCTGTTTTAGATGTCCAGGGGGTCATTTACTCACATTATCTGTTTATATTATTGATAAAATCAAAATATGTACTTGATATACGATAATAATAATAACACTGTGGATTCTGTGGAAAATGCGTCAATAAAAGGAAAACTCGCTTAAAAATAGTGGGTTAAGAATGTTTCTGCCAATATGACATTGTGAATTTCTATGTGCAGAACATGTGGAAATCTATGTGGTTTTCCACAATTTGGAATGTGGATTTCTTTTTCACACAAAAAATCCACAATCTATCCAGATTTTTTTCCACATCCAAAATCTTGTGCACAGATCTGTGCACATAAAGCGTTTCTCTTTAAAAATCAATAACTTTTTATTTTTATCATTTGCGGATTGCAAATTGAGTTATCCACATCGGGCAAATCTATTGTTGATAGGTATCATACATGTAAGAGGAATTTATCTTTTTCGTTGAGGATATATTTATATTATTCTGTCTCATCAGGTGTAAGCTATCTTACCATGGATATATTGTAAATAGGAGATGGTCGGGGTGCTGACTTATGATTCTCAAAAAGCGATGCGCGTATTGTGCAAAAATGATCGCACACTCGGTCAATTAATCGAGCAGGCAGGACCAATAACCATTGATTTGCCCAAACGATTGAACCCTTTTGATGCGCTTTTGCGGTCGATTATCTATCAACAACTCTCAGGAAAAGCGGCTGCCACGATTCACAAACGGGTGCGTGCCCTGTTTTCTGGAGGAAATATCAACCCGGATGACGTGCTTGCCATAGATGATCAGATGCTTCGCAATGCGGGAATGTCCCGGGCAAAAATAGCCGCAGCAAATGATCTCGCGCAAAAAACCATAGATGGCCTGATTCCCCCGGGTTCACGCCTTCGCGAAATGTCGGACGCCGATATTGTAGAAAATCTCACACAAGTGCGGGGCGTTGGGGAGTGGACTGTTCAAATGCTTCTGATGTTTCAACTCGGTAGGCCAGATGTGCTCCCGACAAAGGATTTGGGGGTGCGCAAGGGATTTATGCTTACTTATGGATTGGACGAGTTGCCAGCAGAAAAAGAAATGATGGTCTATTGCGAGCGGTGGAGACCTTATCGCTCAGTGGGAAGCTGGTACATGTGGCGGGCACTTGAATTGTGAGGATAAACTTTCATGTATAAATGGAGCGGATTATGCCAAACCTACTCGTTTTATTGAGTGATCAGTTGCGCCGACAGGCTCTTGGAATTCACGGCGACCCGGATGCACGCACACCACACCTGGACGCCTTTGCACAACAGGGTGTTCGATTTGACAATGCGTGTTCCACGTATCCGATCTGCGTGCCTTTTCGGTTTACACTTATGACCGGCGAATATGCCCATGTCCGCAAAATACCGGGCATTGAATACGCAATGTCCACAGAAGAGCGGACACTGGCCGATGAGTTTAATGAGGCGGGGTATGAAACCATTTATGTGGGCAAATGGCATCTCGATGGCGGGCACGGGCGGTTGGGATCTGCTGTGCAGGTCAACCGCACGCGGGTACCGCGTTCTCGTCAAGGTCGCTGGCAAAAGTGGTACGGGTTTGAGCTTCGCAATGATCCTTTTGATACCTGTTATTTTGAAGATGACGATCCCACGCCGAAAAAAATTGAAGGGTATCAGACCGATGGTTTGTTTCAAATTGGGATGGATTATATAAAAGATCGGGTAGATGACCGTCCTTTTTGCATGGTCATTTCTGTGGAACCGCCTCACGATCCTTTTGTGGCTCCTGACGATGTGCAATCCGCCTGGGAAGCGAGAGATATTGTATTGCCCGAAAATTTCGATGTGGCGGATCCCACACAGCGCGAAACTTTTATTCTCAATCGCAAGCGCTACAATGCCATGGTTGAGAATCTGGATGCAAATGTCGGAAAGATGATGGCTTTTCTCAAGGCGGAGGGATTATTGGATGATACTGTCGTGGTCTTTTTATCTGACCATGGCGAGTTGGCGGGCGCACACGGTCTGCGTGCCAAGCAATGGCCCTACGAAGAGTCTGTGGGCATTCCTCTCATGGTGTGGGATTCTCGTGTGGGAGAACGCGCGGGAACGGTGATCAAAGATCCGACATGCACCGAGGATTTGTTTCCAACACTGCTGGGATTGGTGGGGATAGCGCCCAAAAACGAGGTGCCGGGGACGAATCTGACGCCGCTCGTTCACGGAGATGTAGATGCGCTGGATCGCGAGGGTGTTTTGCTCGAGTTTGTTGCGGAACTGCGAGAAAGACCACCATTTTTTGATGAGGTCTGGCGGGGATTTCGCGCGCGGGATTACAAATATACCGTGAAGGGCAATAACATGGGCGGCAGGCCCTGGCAATTTTTTGATCTGAAAAACGATCCCGGAGAAATGAATAATCTGGTGGATGATCCCAATTACCGCGACCAGGTCGCCCACCATCATCGCTTGCTGTGCGAGCGGATGATTGAGACGGAGGATCACTTTGTCATGCTCCCGGCGTTTGACAGTGAAGGTGTAAATGTCTGGGAAGAATAACTTCAGGGTTTCCAGATGGTTGCGCCGATATAGCGTTCGCCTTCTGGGGTATCGTTGTAATAATAGGCTGTTACAAGTGAGCTGTCGGGTCTCAAGACGGTGCGGGGATATCCGATATCCGCATTGCCCCCATCGTCGCGCAGAACAATTTCCTCGCTCCAGGTGGTTCCGGTCGTATCACTGATCTTGGCGCGGATGCCATAAGGTTCTGCGCGATAACCGTAGGTTAGAACGATCCGCCCATCCTTCAGTAGCGTCAAGGTGGGCGGGTTCCCCCCCTGCCCAGAAGCGGGTACAGGCCGACCGATATGTGTCCATGTCAGTCCATCGTCTTCGGATAAATACGTATCAATCCAGTGTTTCGACGCTGTAAATTCTCCGCGCTCTGTGCAGCGCACAGCGACGAGAATGCGGTCTTCACTGAGACGCAGACTCGCGGGCATGATCTGAAAACCCGCAGGCTCTTCACTCAGCCACGATAGAAATCCAAACTTGCGTCCGCCATCATAAGACCGCGCAGCAAATACGCGGCCTTCCAACCCATTGCGCTTATTCGCCGTTAGAAATAGCGTACATTGATCCGCGCTATCCACCAGATAATCCGTTCGCGCAGCAATCCCGGGTTGCCCCCACATTGGGAGCCAGAAAGGCCCTTTCCACGACTGGCATCGGTCCTGCGAATAGTACCAGAAGGAACAGACTCCCGGCCCCAGGCCCGTTCTGGCACACATCAATGCGAAGTCGGGATGCGAAAAATCCACATTGCCCGGACAATCTGTCGGTCCGTGTTTACCGCCCAGAACTTCACCTACGCGCAATCCCTCATTCATGTGTTCGTCGGCAGACAATCCGCGATTTTCCGGCGTTTTGCACGGCATGGGTGTCACCTTCCAGGTTTCGCCGCCATCCACACTTCGCGCCTGCATGTTTACAAATGGACGGTCTTTGTCTCGCGCGTGAAAACCGCCCTGGGGATCTGTATATCCCAGCGTAAATCCCAGCGCGATCTCGTCACCCCACGACCACACCCCATAATTTGCGGGCCAACCCGCAAACCGTCCCTCTTTGCGGTACACTGTTACGTGTTTCATAATTTGACCGTGCCATCTTCCAGCATACTCAACAGTGCGGAATCATCCACATTTAGAGGTAATTCAACTCTGCCCCGACGGCGACTCGATTCATAAGTTGCAAAAATCAATTCTGTTGCTTGCAGTGCTTTACGCCCCGAAAGTTCGGGTTCGCGGCCATTTTTCACGGCATCGACGAGATCCAGCACTGAAACGGTTGTCGCATCGCGCTGACTCACCATGCCGCTGAGATCCACATCTATCTCCTGGGTACCCGATACAACGCGGAGAGGGGGCGCATCGCGGCCTCCAATTTCAATGAGCCCTTCGCTTCCAATCAATCGATTCGCAATGCCCAGCATCCTGGTTCCACCTGTTACCAACAATCCCTCGCGCCCATTTTGATACCTAATCCACGAAACTCCGCTGCCTTCCACGGGGGTCCCAAATACCTCGCGCCCACCTTCTGCATCGATTTGCCCGATTACCCACTCGGCGGGTTCATCGTCATTGTAAAAGAAGAACATATCAAACCAGTGCGTGCCCCAATCGAACATGTTTGGACAATTGCCCTCAAAACGCAGCACTTCACCAATGGCGCCAGATTTTGCAATCTCCTTTGCCTTTATAAATTGCCCGGCAAACCGCCTCTGATGACAAAATGTAATGACCACGTCGTTATCCACGCATGCCTGATAGAGCGATTTTGCTTCTCCCCAGGTCGGTGCCATGGGCTTTTCTGCGTGAATCGCCTGTATTCCACTGCCCGCTGCATCTACAATCATATCGTGATGCAGTCCGGTCCAGGTGCATACGCTAACAAAGTCCAGATCTTCTTTTTCCAGCATGTCTCGGTAGTCTTCGTAGCCATTTTCAACACCAAATTCTTCCATATACGCCAAACGCGGCGCATCAAACGGATCGGCACACGCTACGAGAGCCACGTCGTCTGACGCGGTCCATCCGCGCGCGTGCGCTTTTCCGCGACCACCACAACCGATAACACCAGCTTTAAAATTTGCCATTTTTTTCTCCTGATAGACGTTAGACCGTACCTACATTGTGTAAATCGATGTTGCATCCACCACATATCCCTGTTGATTATCTACCACATTTAACAGGGGTTCTCCGGCACAGAATCGCCGGACATTTTCTACGATTAATGCCTTTCTGCGCTTGTCAATCTCGGGCGAAACGCCCGCCACATGTGGCGTCAATATCACATTTTCCATGGACCACAGGGCGTGGTCTTGCGGCAACGGCTCCTCTTCATATACATCGAGGCCAGCACCGCCGATCTGTCCGGATTGCAATGCGCTGGTCAGTGCGTGCAATTGGACCACTTTGCCGCGACCGATGTTGATTAGTATTCCCGTATTTTTCATCGCCCGAAACATATCTGCGTTGAATAGCCCTTCGGTCTCGGCAGTGTGGGGTACGCATATCACGACAAAATCCGACTCTCCGACCATATTCGAAAGTTCATCGGGAGAATAAATACGCGCAATAAAATCGGGTTTTCCCTTTGGTGCTGGATCCATTCCCAGCACGCGCATGCCAAATATCGGACCTCGCTCGGCAACGGCCAGACCAATGCCACCCAAACCGACTACGCCCAATGTCGTTCCCGCAAGATGAATTACAGGCGCGCCTTTTTCCCATTTGCTCCGAGATTGATTGCGAATATAGTGATGCAATCCGCGGGCAAATGCCATGACCATTGAAAAGACGTGATCGGCGATTACATCGCTGTATATTCCGCGGATATTCGTCACTGTCAAATCGCTTTTCCGCAGTTCGGGAAAGTAATAGCCATCCAGCCCGGCACTCGTCGCCTGCACCCATCGCAACTTCTTTGCTGCCTTCAAAATCTGCGGGGACATGCCGCCGAAATAGGCATCTGCATCGCCAATTTCGGATAGTAAGTCCCCTTCGGACTTCACAACCGCAGTTTCCACACCCAGATCGCGGATCTGTTGCATGTATTCATCTTCCAACGCCCGCTGCAATACCATTTTTATCGCCATCTCACAATCTCCAGTATTATGCTTGCCAGGGCACACTGCCATTTTGTTGCATTTCCGCCTGCAACAACTCACCCATCTCTCGAAATGTGTCTTTCTGCGTTTTTGCCCGATCAGATGTTTCTTGAGGGTCATTGCCCAGATCGTAAAGTTCCAGCGGTTCAAAAGGACTGTTGTGCAGCAATTTGATATTGCCGCGTCGAACAGCGTGCTGGTTTAGTCCGAGAAATGAGTTGCCCCCGTCTTTTCGAACCCAGTACATCGCGCGATCAGAAAAATTCTGGTTTGCTCCTCTCAGCGTTGGCAAAATGGACAGTCCCTCAATCTCGTGGTTGACCGATACACCTGCTATATCGCAGGCTGTGGGAAACAGGTCCATCAGCATGGCAACGTTATCACATACCTGGCCTTTTTCGATTCCATCTGTCCACATTGCACAGGTGGGTACCCGAATGCCGCCTTCATACATCTGTCCCTTTCCGCCTTTTAAATCACCGTTGGTCGCGCCCACATTTAGCTGGCCGCCATTGTCCGATGTGTAGATCACGAGTGTATTGGCGAGTTGTCCGGTTTGCTCAAGCGTGTCCAAGACCCGACCAATGCCCGCATCCATGTGCTCGACCAGTGCGATGTATTTCACCCGCTCGGGCGAGGCATCAGGCTCGCGCTGGCGCACCCGGTCGATCCAATCTTCTGGCGGTTGAATGGGTGTGTGTGGCGCATTATATGCCAGATAGAGAAAAAACGGCTGTGACGAATGCGCGTGTCCGCGAACCACTTCTATTGCCCATTCTGTAAATAAATCCGTCGCGTGCCCACGCGGATCAATCACCTCGAGGTCCTTCCGCATGTAATTCTGGTCGTGCCGCAAATGCGTGTAATAGTCGTCCATCATGTCGCCCAAAAAACCGTGGAAATGATCAAACCCGCGCTTGCACGGATGGTTTTCTGGTTCGAGGCCCAGATGCCATTTTCCAACAATGGATGTGTGATAGTCTTTTTGTTTGAGCATTGATGGCAGTGTTATGGCATCACGACTGAAATATCCCCAATTGCTCTCGGGATATGTGCGAATCACGCCCGGCACGCCAACTCGATCTGGATATCGCCCGGTCATCAATGCTGCGCGACTGGGGGAACACACGGATGAATTTGCGTAGAACTGTGTCATGCGAATGCCGTTTTCAGCAATGCGATCGATATTCGGCGTTTGAATATGCGGTCCACGATGTGCCGAGATATCGCCGTAACCGTGATCATCACCCAGGATTACCAGAATATTGGGCAAATGCGCCATTTTATCTCCTTATAATTACATGTGCCGCAGCATCCGCCGCACCAGTTCGCGTTTTTCTGCGGGATCTTTTGCCCAGCAAATTTCCTCAAACCGATCTTCAAATGTCCCCGAATTTTCGATTTTTCGATCCCGACTCAATTTTTGTAGCTGCTCAATTTCACGAGGATCAAGTCTGTGGGACAGGCGGTTTAACGCAAATTTGAACCGTTTCGGATTTCGCAAAAAATAAGTGCCCAATTCCCGGAGCATGTCGCCGTATTTCCAATCCTGCTCCGCAACTGTTTCCGCCAGTTTATCATTTTGCATGACTAAAAACCTCCTCTTACTCATTGGGACGTTTTCCAATTGTATCCGCGAGGTGATCCATCAGGTCATCGAGCGCTTGCCGCGATGCGCGACCGCGAAATGCTTCGAGCACCGGGTCGTTTGTTTCCACCATCCATTCTTCGAGCGCGTTTCTCTGAGCCTGGAGTTCATCGGCGTAGTTGGGATCGTCAATGAGGTTGTTCAGCGCATTGGGGTCGTTCTCAAAGTCGTAAAATTCTTCGAGTACGCGATAGGAAAACAAATGGTTTCGCGCGGTCAATTCCGGGTCGTTGGCTTCTGCTTCTTTCATCGCCTGCCAGGACCGACCGTTCTGGGACTCGTTTCGAAATTCTCGCTCGCCATCAGACCAGGGATTGAAGATATAGCCGAATCGCGTATTTTGCACGCATCGCATCGGGTAATTGCGTCGCCCCGAGGTCTGGTGAAATTGCGTGAACACTTGTTCGCATCCATCCTGTTTTTCACCCCGCAATACGGGCAAACGCGATTTGCCATTGACGCCGTCCGGGATATCTACACCAATCGCATCCAATACTGTAGGCAAGTAATCTACCCCGGAAATAAAATGTTCGGTATCCACGCGCCCGGCTTGTATGACCGCGGGCCATCGCGCCAAAAAGGGTGTGCGCGTGCTGTTTAGGTAACAATTTGTTTTTGCAAAGGGGAATGCCATGCCATTGTCAGATAAGAACATCACGAGGGTGTTCTCCGCCACGCCCGCTTCATCTAATACATCGAGTAATTGGCCCACGGTATCATCACAGCGACGAGCAGAGTTGTAATACTCGGCAATTTCCAGACGCACGTCCGGTATGTCGGGCAAAAACTCGGGAATGACCACTTCTTCCGGGTCAAATGTGCGCGAGGGCGGAACCGCTGGCGGGTCGAGTTCGCTGTACCATTCGGGTTTGTCGTTGCCGTAGAACGGGCGATGGGGATCGTGGGAATTTGCCATGAGGAAAAATGGGCGGTCGCCATCTACGGCACCCTGAACAAAGTTTTTTGTATGCTGATAATACGCATCGGGATTTCGTCCCTGTCCCAAATCGATCTGATCATACGCCATGTCCCATTGAAATGCCGCGTATGGCGTCGAGTGTGTCACTTTGCCCAAAATGCCCACATCATAGCCCTTACCGCGCAAGATATCGGGTAGTATGGGGACGCCTTCGTGTCGCAAATGGTAAAAGCCCTCGCCCCCACTGAGATGCGGATAGCGCCCGGTCATCAATGCCGAGCGGCTCGGTTGACATACTGCAATTGTCACATGTCCGTGGTTAAATCGCAATCCTCCTGCAGCCAGTCGGTCAATATTTGGCGTTGTCCCCGCTGTTGGACAACCAAATGCTCCCACGGCATCCCAGTTCATGTCATCTGCTGTTATCAACATAAAGTTTGTCCGCATAAAACCTCCAGATTGAGAAGTGAGTTTAGCCACAAAAGAGAAGACGTGAATAATTTGAGCGTCTGAAGAAATCCACGAAGGACACGAAGGACACGAAGAAAGATAGTATTGATACTGTTGTAAAGATACAAGAAGCGATGAAATATTTAGAAAGGGGGTGCGAATCCGTCTTTACCTTCACCCAAGTTCGGCAGATTCTTGCGAAGAACTTCTGAAATCTCATCGTAGTGCTTCATATATTCGTCGCGGAATGATGATGGTGTACATCCGAGTTTTTCTACCATCAGTGCGAACGCTTTTTCGCGTGTGCCTGCAACAAACTTACCCCGCTGGAAGTGAAATGGTTGTGAAATGAATTTTTTGACATGTGTGTTCAGCAAATTCTCGCTGAATACCTCAGCGTCTTTTACCAAGAGCAAGGGTGTCATGGTGATGCAAGCGTCAATGCCTTCAGCCTGCACCTGTGCGATTGCATGTAATCGCATAGCGTTGGAAGGACAGTATGGCTCGAAAGTGCGCCTTATGTCTTCGTCGTCAGTGGTGACTGTCATATTCACCTGCACGCGCCCGCCGTTGTCTTCGATGCGGCGAAATAAGTCGCAGTCGCGCACGACATCGGGGCTGCGCGTTTGCACGACCAACCTGGGTTTGTGTTGCTCTGCCATAATGTTCAGTAAGTTGCGGGTTATCTTCAGTTCACGCTCAATGGGTTGGTAGGGGTCGGTGACACTGCTCATGTAGATAAGCTTGTCATTGAGGGATCGCCTGAGCCTTTCCATTTTTTCGACCGCGTTCTCTTTGACACCAACCCAATAGCCCCAGGAGTCTTGTTTTTTGCGGTCACGGCTGAAAAACGCTGCATAGCAGTAGGTGCAGCCATAAGAGCATCCGCTATACGGATTTAACGTATAGTCATAGGCGTCCATGAACCCGGTGGCAGGCGTCAATATCGCGCTGGTAGGCTTATATTCGACGTCGGCTTGTCCGATGCGATTAGGCCGATCTTCTGGCTGACGCTCCGCTGGGGGTTGCGCCATAGAAACATCATCAAATAACAGGTATTGATTAGATGTAGTCATAAATATTACCATCCTCGTAAATTCTTCGGTCGGTACTCCCTCTCCCCAGAATAAAAATGCCAGATTTCGGCGTCACGCCGTTCCCATGTGACGGGAATGTGTAGATAACCATGGGATTGTGAAAGCGTCTTGTTCAGATTTCTTCTCCATTCTGTAATTTTTGTTAGCTCGCCATTGAACTGGAGTGACAGTTCTGTTTTTCGGGGCTTGGAAGAGAAAGGCCACACTTCTTTCAAAAGAGATTTCTTTGACTCGTGTGTGGATACGAAACACACATGGGGGTAGAATCTATTTCTAAGAGACTTGAGCGACTGCTTTATATCGTCTTTGTTCTCATCGTAAACTGCGTGTATTGCGCTAATCCAACGGTCGCTACTCTGTGCCAATTCAACTTGTCCAATATCCTTGTAGTAATTTGGCTTTATGATTTCGCATACCGGGCCTAAATGATTGTAGAGTTTTTGATTGTAGAGCTTTGTGAACAACTCCCACATCTCCTTTCCGATGTCGATCATGGCCTGGCTTATATCTATTGAATCTATCCTGATTTCGGTTATTGATTTCTTATTTTTCGTGGTTATCGTGTCCGCGACTGCTAACGCAACACCGAACTGCATTGCCAGCGATCCGCACCCGAAATCCACAATGTGCAGTTTTTCATTCAATATGTCAGTTGAGTTAATGATTGATTGAATCATACTATACGCAAGGTTTATTTGAGAAGGCTGATACCAGGAATAAAAAAGCGCGACCCATTCATCGTGGTAATCGGACATCTCGCCTTTTTGAAGTTTCTTAAGCGATTCGAGCGCGTTGAAAACCTTTTGTGTTATTTGATTAGTATTTAAGCCACAGGCAAGCCGTTTAAACTCTTGTTTCGATACGGTTTCTATTACCAAGTCCAAGATGTTGGTAGCGATTTTCCCATTCATATTTTTCTGATCTCCAAGCGGGCGACCACAAAGGTCGTCCCTACATTTTATCGCTTCATGTCCTCGAACCAGCCAGCCTCAGCCCCTCTTTTTTCTCTGCGTTCATCTGCGTCATCTGCGTCATCTGCGGATCACACTTCACACTTCCTACTTCACACTTTCCTATTCTTCCCCATCGTAATACTCCGCCTCGGTCAGACGTCCCAATTTGCCCGGTGGGCGGATCGCCCATTTATCCGAGTCCGGATAATAGACCGGATCACTTACGGGATTGTCGGCAATGACGTAATAAATCAGATCCTCTGTCGCACTTGTATTGCGTATCTGATGCGCGGTGCCGGGTGGCTGAACAAATGCGTCGCCTGCTCCCACTTCAAATGTGTGATCATTACGGCGCACGGTGCCCTGACCGTGGAACACGATATAAAATTCCCACTGTACCTGATGCGCATGGCACGGAAAATTTATCTTTCCCGGCGGCAATCGCACCCATTCAACCTCAAATGGCTGTCCTGTAGTTTCCAATGCTCCGGAAATATCCTTTCGAGATAAACCGTATTTACCCGTGCGCGATTGGCGCGCTATTTCCTCTATTTCCGATTCATTGATTTTTTCTATCACTTTGATTTTCCTTCACTTTGATGGTTTATTGGGCGTTCCATCCGCCATCCACATATAGCGATGCTCCCGTCATGAAGCTGGATGCATCGCTTGCCAAAAATAGCGCTGCGCCACGAATTTCATGCAACTCTGCCCAGCGATTTAACGCGGTCAATTCCAATAACGATTTTACCTTCTCGGGCGTTTTTAGAAGCGGCACATTGATCTCTGTCAAAAAGGGTCCGGGACACAATGCATTGCAACGCACATTGGACTCTGCCCACTCCAGAGCCATCGTTTTTGTCATCCCGATTAATCCCGCTTTTGACGAACAATAAGCCGAGCGCTCTCTTAACCCGACGCCACTTAATGCCGACGCAATGTTTACTACGGAACCCGATCCCTGTGGCTTCATAACCCGGGCAGCCGCTCGACAACACAACCATACGCCAGTGAGATTGATATCGATCACTTGCTTAAACTCGTCGAGTGGAAATTCCTCTACGGGATGCCGAATATTAATTCCCGCGCTGTTGATCAACACGTCCAGCTTGCCGTATTTCTCGATGACTGTATCAAATACCCGATCCACGTCTTTTTCATGGGTTACATCTCCAGCGATACCGAGACTCTCCTGCCGTGTTTCTTCTGCGATCTCTGCGGCCACGCGGTCACAATCTGCCTGTGTCCGCGAACAAATGACGGTTTTTGCACCGGCCTGCGCCAATCCCATCGCCATTGATGCGCCCAATCCTTTGGATCCCCCGGTGATCAAGGCGACCTTTCCGTCTAACCGAAACAAATCCATTACATATATTTCTGACATGTTGTTCTCCTGAGATCAACAAAAACCTCCTGGATTGCGGCCCCGTATTACAACCTACGGGGCAGGATCCTGTGCCGTCCCTATGGTCTCAATGTCACCTTTACGGACTGCGTTCCGTCTGCGACGAGGTCAATACCCTTATGAAAATCCTCAAGTGGCAATTGATGGGTTACGATCTGATCCATTGGGAGGAGGCCCTGTTCCAGCATTCGAATGGCAATGGGATAACAATGCGGACTCAAATGAGCGCCGTGAATATTGAGTTCTTTTGTGTCGCCAATAATCGTCCAGTCCGTTGTCACGGGTTCGCGCATTACGCTGAACTCGACAAATGTGCCGAGTTTGCAAATCATGAGCAGTCCCTGTTCTACTGCCGCGGGATGCCCGGTCGCCTCGATGTACACATCGCAACCATAACCCTCTGTCAATTTATGGACTTCGTCAATCACATCCACCGAATTTGGATTCAACCCCAGATCTGCCCCACAGGCTCTGGCTATTTCCAGCCGTTTATCACTTAGGTCTAAGGCAATTAGCAATGCGGGATTCTTCATTCGCGCAGCAGCGACCATACCCAGGCCCAGCGGTCCCGCGCCGGCAATGACGACGGTGTGGTTTAACTGAATATTGCCGCGTTCGACCGCGTGAATCGCACAGGCGAGGGGTTCTACGTACGCCGCATGCGCGGCGGGTATGGATTTTGGTACGCGATAGTTCAAGGCTCTGGCAGGTAACCTGCAATATTCGGCCATCGCGCCAAAGGTCGCCTGGCGAAAGCCATAAATATCGTGTACCATGCACATCCAGTATTGCCCGCGCAAGCAATAACGACACGCGCCGCACGGTACAATTTGTTCCGATACGGCGAGGTCGCCAATCGCCAACCCGTATTTGTCACCCGCACCGTTGCCGAGTGCAACGACCTCTCCTACAAATTCGTGCCCGGGAATAATCGGTGCCTGGCAATAGCCCTCGCGATGGGCATCGCCCCAGAACATGGGTGCTCCCAGATAGCACTTTAAATCGCTTGCACATATACCGACGGATTGCACGCGAAGTAGAACCTCGCCCGCCTCTACCTGTGGTACTGCGTATTCTTCCAGGCGATAATCTTCGGGCGCGCGGCACATGACTGCGGGCATTGTTTTTGGCAAATCACCCATATCAATCCTTTTCTTGACAAGAGAAAGACGTTAGGATACACTTTTACAGTATATAAAAAAAGACAACAATTTTCATCTCTAACCTTAAGAGGTAAAAGTGGCGATTGGTATTGGCTTGATTGGCATGGGCGTTGTGGGCGGCGGTGTGGCCCGCATCCTTCGAGATCGGGAACGCGAATTCAAACACGTTCGGGGCCTCAATCTCGATATTCGCAAAGTTGCTGTGCGCGATTTGTCCAAATCTCGCGCAATTGATTTGATTCCCGATTGTTTTACGACCAATCCTATGGATGTGGTCGCGGATCCGACAATTCAGATTGTGGTCGAGGTGATGGGCGGTGTTGATGCGGCTTATGATCTCGTTCTCGCGGCGCTTCAAAATGGGAAAGATGTTGTTACGGCGAACAAAGCCCTTCTCGCCGAACGCGGGGACAGCCTGTTTGAGGCTGCGGTGAAAAATAATGTAGGACTCGGCTTTGAAGCCAGTGTCTGCGGTGGGATTCCCATTATCCAGACACTCAGCCAGGGTCTGGTCGCCAATAATATTCAATCGCTTTACGGTATTCTCAACGGCACGACGAACTACATCCTCACCCGCATGACAGAAGCCGGAGAGGATTTTGGTCCCATGCTCAAAGAAGCACAGGACAAAGGATTCGCCGAAGCCGATCCCACCATGGATATCGACGGCACGGATGCGGCTCAAAAGCTCGCGCTTCTCTGTCGCCTCGCCTTTCGCCAGCGCGTCTCGTCCGGCGATATTCTCAAAGAGGGTATCTCTCACATCACTGCGTTAGATATCGACTTTGCCCGCGAACTCGGCTATACCATCAAATTGCTCGGCATAGCCCGCGTAGTGGGTAATCGCATTGAAGTGCGTGTGCATCCCGCCTTTGTGCCTCACGATGCACTCTTGGCCGATATTCGCAATGAATTCAACGCTGTAGAAATTGTCGGTAGTGCGGTTGACGCCCAGGTCTTTTACGGCAAAGGTGCCGGTGAATTGCCCACAGCCAGCGCGGTGGTCGCCGACCTGGTCGCCATTTCGGAGCGACGCAAAGCCGGTCTTGGTCCCGCGGGAGCACCGCTTGCTCCACTGCCCGAGGCGGACCTCGTTCCCACCGGCGATATTCAGACCGGCAGCTATTGTAGGCTTACTGTTTACGACAAGCCCGGGGTTCTGGCACAGGTTGCAGCGCTCTTTGCCGATGAAGATATCAGCATAGAAACGGTCATCCAGCACGGGCGCTCGGAAACAGAAGGTGGCACGGTTCCCCTGATCATGATCACGCACGATGCTCCCGAATCCGCGATGCAACGCGCCATCGCACGCATCGGGAATTTGTCCGCTGTGACAGAAAAACCGCAGATTATTCGGATTTTGCATCCGTGAGGGGATGTGAAAACAAAAAAGCGGCAGAGTTTTTTCTCTGCCGCTGCGTATTTCAATCCAAAAATGTATTGTTCACTTCCATCCTGCGCGCTTTTGCACCTCGCGCCATAATGCCTTCATCGTTCCGTTTTCCTCAGCCGTGTTCTCCTCTCCAGTTTCACTTACTTCTTCAGATGTTGCATCCATCGCGGTTTCGCCTTCTTCTTCCTCATCCTGATTGATCACCTGTGCCACATCAATTACCTGATCGCCGTCATCTGGGTTGATCAATCGCACGCCCTGCGTATTGCGCCCTATCACGCTCACGTCCGCTACTTTCTGACGGATCAAGATGCCATTCTGTGTCACAATCACCATATCGTCGCGGCTATCTTCCGTCACGCCCATCACCGATACTACAGGACCATTGCGATCTGTAGTCTTGATGTTGATTACGCCTTTTCCGCCCCGGTTTGTCAGGCGATACTCCGAAATCGGCGAGCGCTTGCCATATCCATTGGCACATATCGACAATAAATGAGACTGTTCTACCTCTTCAGGTTTAACGACGACCATGCCTACCACGACATCATCGCCTTGCAAAGACACGCCGCGCACACCCTGTGAGTTGCGTCCCATAGCCCGCACTTTGTTTTCTTCAAAGTACACAGCTTGCCCATGCTTTGTGGCAATGACTATCCGGTCGTCTCCTCCCGTAATCGCGGCTTTGATTAGCTGATCGTCTTCCCGCACATTCATCGCAATAATGCCACCCTTGCGCGGGCGACTATAAGCCGATAGCGCGGTCTTTTTCGTTAGGCCCTTTCGGGTTATAGACAGCAGATAGCGATCTTCGTCAAATGAACTGCTGGCGCAGTTGGACACCGCTCCGCGCACGGGCACGACTTCGGCTACCTTATGCCCATAGGGGATATCCACGACATTGACAATGGGCCGCCCGCGCGCTTGACGCGTACCCCGCGGAATTTCATGGACTTTTAACCACACACAGTGCCCGCGGTCTGTCAATACGAGGATATAACTATGCGTGGAAGCCACGAATAAGCTTTCTACAAAATCTTCATCTTTTGTTCGCATACCCGTGATCCCACGCCCGCCCCGGTTTTGTGCGCGATAAGTGGATACGGGAATGCGTTTGATGTACCCGTTGTGAGAAATTGTAATGACCATATCTTCTTCGTGGATCAAATCTTCAATACTGAACTCAGAGGCCGCGAACACGATTTCTGACCGCCGCTCGTCGCCATATTTTTCGCGCATCACACCCAATTCGTCTTTGACAATTTTCATACGCAATTCGCGGTTGTCCAGGATAGAGCGCAATCGTTCAATCTCTTGTGTCAGTTCGCGATGTTCGGCTTCTATCTTCTGCTGTTCCATGTTGGTCAATCGCTGCAATGTCATGGACAGAATGGCCTGTACCTGGCGTTCAGACAATTGGTGTTGTTCTTCGGTCGATTGGAGTTGTCCTCTAGACAATTTGAGTTGTGTCAACGCACGCCGCGCTTCATTGGTATCTTTTGAACCGCGGATAATGCGGATTACTTCGTCGATATTGTCCTGAGCGAGTATTAATCCTTCCAGGATATGTGCGCGATCTTCAGCTACTCGCAGTTCGTATTCCGTGCGTCGCTTTACGACATCGTGGCGGTGGTCGATATAACACTGCAACATATGCTTCAAGGTCACTTGTTGCGGCCGGCCGTTGACCAGCGCAACCATATTGGCCGCAAATGTCGTTTCCAGTTGGGTGTGTTTGTAGAGTTGATTCAAGATCACATCCCCGACCACGTCGCGTTTGAGTTCCACGACGATGCGCAGCCCATCGCGGTCGGATTCATCCTGAATATTTGAAATCCCTTCAATGCGTTTTTCGCGTACCAGATCCGCCATTTTTTCCAATAGCGTTGTCTTGTTCACCATATAGGGGATTTCTGTGATGATAATGGTTTCTCGACCGGTTTTGTCTTCTTCTATATCGGCTTTTGCCCGAATCTTCAGATGTCCGCGTCCCGTGGTATAGGCATCTAAAACGCCCCCCATACCATAAATGATGCCGCCGGTTGGAAAGTCGGGTGCTTTGATATATTCCGTCAATTCAACGATATCCAATTCGGGATTGTCGATCAATGCGACAAGGCCATCGGCGACCTCCTGCAAATTGTGCGGTGGAATTGCCGTGGCCATTGTGGTGGCAATGCCCACAGCGCCGTTGCAAATCATGTTTGGAAACGCAGAAGGCAATACCTGGGGCTCTTCCAGGCGCTCGTCGTAGTTGGGGCGGTAATCAACGGTCTCTTTCTCGAGATCGTTCAACATCTCATGCCCCGGTCCGGCCATGCGCGCTTCTGTGTAGCGCATTGCAGCGGGCGGATACCCGTCGATGGAGCCAAAATTCCCCTGTCCATCTACGAGTGGATAACGCAACTTAAAATCCTGCGCCAGATGCACCAGCGTTGGATAGACAATGTCTTCACCGTGCGGATGATAATTGCCCGAGGCATGACCGGCAATATGAGCGCATTTTCGATGCTGCCGGTTTGCGCCCAGGCCGAGGTCATTCATCGCGACCAAAATGCGTCTTTGCGATGGCTTCATCCCATCGCGCACATCCGGCAATGCGCGATTGACCAGTGTGCTCATCGAATAATCGAGCATGGACTTCTTCAACTCATCGCCAATTTCAACAGGGATCACCCGCGATCGTTCTATCATCATTGTCTCATCGTCTCCTTTTTAAGGTCCCGACACATCCAATTCCGCTTCCAGTGCGTGTTCTTCGACGTATTTTCGCCTGGGCGCAACGTCATCACCCATAAACATTGAAAATGCGTGCTCGGCTTCCATCGTATCTTCTTCCGTAACGAGCAATACCGTGCGCGTCTCGGGATTCATGGTGGTTTCCCACAGCTGTTCGGGGTTCATTTCCCCCAACCCTTTGTAGCGCTGAACTGTCACGCCTCTTCCCTCCTCGCCCAATTCTTCCAAAATGCGGTCTCGCTCGGCATCGTCATAAGCATAGCGTTCTGTGCGCCCTTTTTTGACCAGATATAAGGGCGGTTGTGCGATGTACACGCACCCATCCAAAATCATCGGACGCATATAGCGGAAGAAAAACGTGAGCAACAGAGAGCGAATATGCGAGCCATCCACATCGGCATCTGCCATGATGATAATTTTGCCGTAGCGCAGTCTTTCCACGTCGAAATCTTCCCCAACGCCTGCACCGAGTCCCAAAATAACGGGCTGCAATTTGTCGTTGCCCAATACCCGATCCAGCCGCGTTTTTTCCACGTTTAGCAACTTGCCCCACATCGGTAATATCGCCTGAAATGCGCGATTGCGTCCCTGCGCTGCCGAACCGCCAGCCGAGTCACCCTCCACCAGAAAAATTTCTGTTTCTTCTTTGTTTTTTGAAGAACAATCCAGCAACTTACCCGGCAATCCACCCCCTTCGAGCACGCCTTTGCGGCGCACGAGTTCGCGTGCTTTGCGCGCAGCTTCTCGCGCCCGAGCTGCATCAATGGCTTTTTGCAAAACCTTTTTTACCATATTGGGGTTTTCTTCAAAGTACTCACCCAGTTTTTCTCCTACCAGCGATTCAACAATGCCGCGCACTTCGCTGTTGCCCAGTTTCCTTTTGGTCTGACCTTCAAACTGCGGTTCGGGCACTTTCACACTGACCACAGCGGTGAGTCCTTCGCGGGTATCTTCGCCTGAAAGCGTGAATTTTTCATTTTTAAACACATTGTTCTTGCTGCCATAAGTATTTAATGTCCGCGTAAGTGCTGTTCTGAATCCGGTTTCGTGTGTTCCACCTTCGAGTGTGTGGATATTGTTGACGTAGCTCAAAATATTTTGCTGGTAGGAATCGTTGTACTGAAATGCCACTTCGGTAACCACGCCGTCGCGTTCACCTTCAAAATGCACGGGTTCATGGAGAGCTGAACGCCCCTCATCCATATATTCCACAAAGGCTTGCAGACCGCCGTCATAGTGAAAAATTTCTTCGAAATCGTCGCGATGATCTTTTAACGCGATGGTGAGTCCGCAGTTCAAAAATGCCAGTTCGCGCAATCGATGCGCCACAATCTCTTGGCTGTATTCAACGGTTTCAAAAATTTCATCATCTGGCTTAAATGTGGTCTTGGTTCCAGTATTTGATCCCGCATCAATATCCTCTACTTCTGTAACGGGTACGCCGCGTTCATAACGCTGTGAATACACCCGCCCTTCAGGGTCAATGAGTTTGGAACACACTTCAACTTCACACCATTTTGACAGACCATTCATCACAGAGACGCCTACGCCGTGGAGGCCTCCTGAAACCGCGTAATTTTTTTTGTCAAATTTGCCTCCCGCATGCAGCACGGTCATGACGACTTCCAGGGCAGAACGGTTTTCTTCTGGATGTTGATCCACGGGAATACCACGGCCATTGTCCGTTACTGTAACCGATCCATCTTCATTGAGAGAAACCTCGATGCGATCGCAATACCCCCCCATGGCCTCGTCAATGCTGTTGTCAACGACCTCCCAGATCAAATGGTGCAGACCATTAACGCCGGTATCGCCAATGTACATTGCCGGGCGTTTTTGCACTGCTTCAAGACCTTTGAGAACTTGAATATCATCAGCGGTATAACCATTTTCAACTGCATCTGCCATATATGACTCCTGTGTAGAGAAACAATTGCCTATTGTAACCGGATTGTTTTTACAACTTCACCGCCAACTTCGCGGTTCAAATTTTGACGTATTGTCTCGCGTTGAAAGGTCAACCAGTGCCGCCATGTGGGATTTTGTACTGAGACAGATAATTGCCCCCACCGAAAGCTGTTAACTTGGGTTACCGCAGCAATATCTTCACCCACAATTTCTTCCCAGAGTGATAACACGCGCTGTTCTCTCAATTTTTCCGCAAGTCCCAGGCTATCTACCAACTGGCGAATGGCATCACCTGCGGAAACCGGGTCAGATGTTGGACCAGTCCGATACCTGTAAACACCGCTTTTGCGTCTGTCAGTCTCGGTATCCATAGTATTATTCACAATTTCAACAGCCGAAATCCGTGTGCTTCAAAATCCAAATCCGGATCGCGTGCTGAGGTTACGACTACCTGCCCAAAATCGGGAATGAGGTTCAATACGGCTTTTGCCCGTTTGGGATCGAGTTCTGAAAACACATCGTCCATCAGCAAGACAGGGCACCACCCGGTCTGTTGTTCCAAAAATGTCGCTTCAGCCAATTTCCAGGAGAGCAGAACGGTTTTCAGTTGGCCCTGGGATGCGAATTGATGTACAGCTTTGTCATCAAGTGTAAAAATCAGATTGTCGCGGTGTGGTCCCGTAAGTGTATATCGCAGTTCGACTTCCTGTGGCAACCGGGTCGTCAGCGCTTCGAAGAGTATTTCCCTGCCCTGGTCGCGCGTTTCCAGGGTTATGGGACTGCGGTAATTCGCTTTCATTTTTTCTGATGTGGGCGCGATGGCCCGATAGTATTCAGATAGAAGATGTTGTATATCATTCAGTGCTTCGAGACGGCGAGATATAATGCGAGCACCCAAATTGGACAATTGCTCATTCCACGGTTCAACTTGTTCGGGATGTGATAACAATGCTGAACGGCGGTCTTTTAACAACCGATTGCGCTGTGCCAAAACGCGCTGATACCCTTCCAGGTCAGCCAAATAGGACGCGCTTGATTGCGAAACGAGAATATCTAAAATGCGGCGGCGCTGAGCTGGTTCGCGCAATACGAGATCCACATCTTCGGGAGAGAACAAAACAGCGTTGAATGCGCCAATGAGGTCCGAAAGGCGGGGAAGAGAGGTCTCTGCAACAGAGGCTTGTTTTTTGCCAACAAGGGGATCGTAGGCAATGCGAATGGGGAAGGAACGATCTTCGCGCTCAATCTGGGCTTCGATCACAAAATAGTTAGCACCCCACCTGAGCACATCCCGATCTCTGGCACCTCGACCCGATTTGGCCAGTGCCAAAAAGTACAACGCTTCTAAAACATTTGATTTACCGCGGGCATTATCTGCCCAGATTGCCGTTTTTGCCTGATCAAATGTAAATTCAGCATGCCCAAAGTTTCGAAAATTGGTGAGTTTAAGTGAGGAAACATACATCAGTCATTGAGCCGCAAGGGCATAAGGAGACAAAGATAGTCTTCGCCTTCGAGTTGTTCACCGGGTCTTATGATTCCCGCGGCAACAGCACTGTCGAGTTCAAAGAGGATTTCGTCACAGTTAATGCGCCGGAGCACATCTTGTAGATAGCCGGAATTATATCCAATGGTCATTTCATCTTCATCGTATTCAACGTCCATAGATTCGCGTGCTTCGCCTCCTATTTCCTGGCTGGTCGCCGATAATGCGAGTTCATCCTTTTTGAGTTCGAGCCGCAATTGATGGGTCTGAGCACTTGCCAGAATGGATACGCGCCGCACCGCAGGCAGCAATTGGCTGTTCGAAACGCGAAGGCGCTTGCCGTTGTTTTGAGGAATCACCTGTTCGTAATCGACATAGGGACCTTCAATCAGTCGAGAGAAGATCTGGATGGCGTCTTCGTCGCCCAGGGAAAAAAGCACATGGCTTTGCCCGAGTTGCACTTTTTGAAGATCTGATCCCCCGCCCATGAGTTTAACCACCTGATTCAAAGCATGAGGTGGAACAATGGCCTCTTTATTTTGATCGGGCAAGCCATCTTGAATCCGCGAATATTTGACCAGGCGATGACCATCTGTTGCCACCATGGTCATGCGTCCATTGCCAACCTGCCAGAGTACTCCTGTGAGCACCGGACGCGTTTCATCGCGAGATACGGCAAAGATCGTTTTAGAAATCATTTCGCTGAGGACATCGCTATCAGCCGAAGAATCCTGAGAATCCTCATCTTCATCGGACAGAAACGCGATCTCGGGACCATCGATCTCCGTAGGCAAGTCGGGAAAATCGTCAGATGGCACCGACATCAAGGCATAAGTTCCTTCGGCGCCACTTTGGCGCTGGAGCGTTACACGACCTTCTTCTGCGGTGAGGGATAGGGTTTCTTCGGGCAACTCGCGCACAATTTCTGAGAATTTGCGCGCTGGCACCGTTGTTGCCCCGGCGTCTTCGATGGTGGCTGAAAGTTTGCATGTTATTGATATATCGAGATCTGTGGCACTCAAACACACATCGCTACCATTGTTTGCATCTATCAGGATATTGGACAGTACTGGCAATGCGGTTTTAGAGGGCACGATATCGATCACAGCCTGGATACCTTTGAGGAGTTCATCTTTTTCTATTAAAACTTTCATGAATGCGTTTCTCCCGAGCGCGTTGAGCACTTTGTAAATGATTTTTTGCAGCGTGGAATAGTGTGTTCTGGGGGGATGAAAAACGATAGATTTTTTACCCAATTACAAACACCATAATTTACTGAATTTTAACGATTTTGTCAACCTTACTTTTTGTCTTAAAACCCTCTGTGTCCCAAAGAATTATCAGAAAAAAAAACAGTAACTTAAACGGTTATAAATTCACGTCTTTCCGTCAGCCATCATAATCCTTTGTAATAACCTTGACGTGTGCATCATTTGTGCATATATTTGTTTTATGAATTATCAATGGGATCCAGAAAAAGCAGAATCAAATTTCCTTACACATGGTGTTGATTTCGCTGACTCAGTTGGCGTATTTGAGGATATCTGGGCATTGACCTTGAAAGAAGAGATTGAATCGGATGAGCAACGATTTGCCACTCTTGGTACCGATTTCTTTGGACGAATTTTGGTTGTCGTTTATACATATCGAAACGAAGACATCCGTTTAATTTCCGCTCGCCCTGCAACGCGTCGGGAAAGGAGAATATATGAACAAAAAAGAATATAATTTTGAGACCGCCCAACAAGGCCCTGTCGTTCAGCCGCCACTTGGCAAAACGCGCATCACTATTCGCCTGGACACAGACATTCTGAATTGGTTTAAGAAACAGGTTCACGATGCAGGGGGCGGAAATTATCAGACGCTTGTGAACCAGGCCCTCAGAGAACACGTCCAGGCTAACAATGGCGCATTGGAACAAACACTACGCAAAGTCATTCGCGAAGAACTCGGTTCATACTCAGTATAGCAAAAAGAAAAGACGCCGATACTACCCAAGCATCGGCGTCTTTGTCCGTAAACGATAATGGCTATTTTATCACAGCGGTTTTAAACGTCCTTTTGGAGATAGGCGATATAAAATGAATCTTCTCATGTGATTTTCTTCAGGTATGTGCACAACTCGTTTTCCAAATTTTTTGCTTCATCCTGAGAAAGGTATGGCACTTTAAGGGTTCGAGCCCAGAAAAAGCTCTTTCCAGTAATTTCAGATACTTTCCCAAAGGGCATGGCAACTATCTCTTGACCCTTTTTAGGAACTGGAGTAGTAAATTTCACATCCCGATACTTGGCATTCTCATCATCCAGTGACACTATATTACCTTTTTTTACTCGGCCAGCAGCAACAAGGCCTTCCCCTCTGTGTGAAAAGAACACGGTGTCATCCGGATAAATATATTCAATAAACCGCTTTGTATCTCCCCAGGCGGCTACTCGGCTATTTTCTATCATATACCAAATTGAGTCTTCAAAATAAGTTCTATTAGTATCGAACAACACCCCTTTGGTGTCACTTGGGTTCCTGTGCTTATCATAAGGTAATGCAAAGAACTCAAAATATTGTTCGCCGTTCAGGTCATAGATTCTATACGGCAAAAAGTCGATTGAAATTCCTTGTTTTTTCCAATAATCCACTGCATTAATGAGGCTATCATCTGCGGCACTACCAATTATTATTAGTCGTTGTTTGTTATTGATCTCTTTTGCGTCCAATTTATACTCAAGGTCAAAGGCCTCTTTGTGTGCTTCGCGTAAATCAGTATCTTTATATTGTCGGTATTTATTTTCCAAGGTTTCGTAACTCCATTGTCCGGCCCCTTGTGCATAACGTAGGGCCTGGTGTACAGCATCTTCGCCAGCAGTTTCTCTTTTTAGTTCGAATATAATCAGTTCGCCTTTTTCATCTAATGCATAGATATCCGCTTCACCTTGACCTTGCCGTTCTTGAAATATTGGCATTAAACTGGCATCCTCAAATAGAACATCAAGAATATTCCTCGCTATCAAATCCTCCAGGTCTTTTTCGCGATTTCCAAAGCTAGAAAAATTCTTGAATGCTACGGGTTTGAGTGTATCGAACTTCCCGTCAGTTGAGCCAAGTTTGTACAGCATAACATCTTCTCCTTGTTGACGTGATGTGAGACTTTAAAGGTGGTCAAGTCCTATTAGCCAGCAGCAACAACCTTTCCTGTGCGATCTATCTTTTTTTCATTGTCATTGTGATGTCCTTTATTTGATGCGGTAAGGCAAGCGAGGGTTTCGGGCAACTTAAACGGTTATAAATTCACGTCTTTCCGTCAGCCACAAGCCCTTTGTAATAATCTTGACATGTGCGTACCTTTGTTTTATAAATTGCGCCTTACGCCAAAGGTGAGATTGTCCGCAAATTTGTTGGTAATCAGAACTGCGAAACGTTCTTAGAAGCGACGTGACTGGCGATTAACAATTAAAGACAGAAGTGAGACGTAAGAGGTAAAAGGGCCATCCAACACCACCAAAAGCAGTTAGCTTTAATCGAAAGGAGTTTGTAAATCATGGAGAACCTGATGCGTAAACGGATACTGTCAGCTTTATCAACCATTGCACTTCTGATATACCCGCTATCTCTTTTCGCTTCTACCGCGCCTTCTCCAGACTTTAATGGCGATGGCAAAGTGGGTATTGCCGACTTTTTGCTCTTTGTAGATCAGTTTGGAAATCGTCAGGGTGATGGGAAGTATGAAGCGAAGTATGATCTGGATGGGGATGGTTTGATTGGGATTGGGGATTTTCTGATTTTTGTCAACGACTTTGGCAAAGAAGTGCCTCCCTCTGATGGTGGCGATGAGGAGATGGTTGACATTCCAGATGCGAGTCTGCGCGCGATCATTGCATACAGTCTGGGCAAAGCGCGTGGTGCGACGATCACACGGGCAGAGATGGCGAGTTTGACCGTTCTTGAGGCACAGAAATTGAACATCAGCGATTTGAAAGGGCTGGAGTTTGCAACCAATCTAATATCGCTGGATCTTAATAGCAACTCAATCACGGATCTTTCACCTCTATCTAACTTGACCAACCTGACATCGCTGAGTCTTGACAACAACAGCTTCTCGGACATTGCACCCTCCTTATCTAACTTAACCAACCTGACATCGCTGAGTCTTGACAACAGCAGCATCTCGGAAGTTGCACCCTTATCTAACTTGACCAACCTGACATTTCTGTCACTTGGTGCTAACCCAATTTCGGATCTTTCACCTCTATCTAACTTGACCAACCTGACATCGCTGAATCTTGACAACAACAGCTTCTCGGACATTGCACCCTCCTTATCTAACTTGACCAACCTGACATCGCTGAGTCTTGTCAACAGCAGCATCTCGGAAGTTGCACCCTTATCTAACTTGACCAACCTAACATTTCTGTCACTTAGTGTTAACCCAATTTCGGATCTTTCACCTCTATCTAACTTGACCAACCTGACATCGCTGTGGCTTTTTCACTGCACAATAACAGATCTTTCACCTTTATCTAATTTGACCAGTTTGAGGGAACTCCAGCTTGGCAATTCTATTTTTCCAATTTCTATATATAACAACTCAATAACGGACATTTCGGCATTATCTGGTTTGACCAGCCTGACAACGTTGGGCCTTGAGGCCAACTCAATCACAGACCTTGCCCCTCTGGTTGAAAATACGGGATTGGGTGAGGGAGATAGAGTTTTTGTGAACAACAACCCGCTGAGTGCCACATCAATCAACAAGTACATCCCAGCCCTTCAAAGCAGAGGAGTTGATGTGAGATTTGGTGCGTCAAAGCCAGCGGTAGAGGAGAATAGAGCAAGGCATGATATCTGAGGACTGGGAGGCAAGGGATTATATTTATCGCGGACGGTAGGTCGCTTATCTACTTCATCTCCGTTACCCACTCGAAATTATAAGAGGATAAAGCAGTGAAAAGTCCATTCTCCATTCTACTCAGCTATGTTTCACTATCATTTTTCTTGACCTGCCTCTCTATTCTATTGACTGCAGGAGCGCAAGCCGATGAACCAGACCTTGCTGTCTGGCTAACCGAACACCCTCGTGTGTCCCAAGCCATCGCATGGGAAGATTCGAAAGGCATTACAACCTATCCCAACTGGTCTGCATCTCAGAAAGCGGACTTATACAGGACATTTCATAAAGTATGGAGTGCTCAATCTCTTGGTTTGACTGATCCGCCACCTAACATGCTGCAATTAGCAGACGATGGACCTGCCAGGATAGTACTTTCTGAAGATCACGCTTGGCCATTGTTCTTGGCACATGTCTCATTCAGCCTTGCTGTTGAGACTGGACAGTGGGTACCGTGGTCGTTGACGGAGTATTCAGATGAGGCTCTTTCGGAGTTATTCGATGGAAGCAAGATGTTCCAATGGGTTGATTTTTTTAAGGGTTACGAACCACCATTAAGGGGAATACCTGCTCCGCCTGATGTTACGTTCGAATTTGTGAACGAATACCTTATGATCGGACAGAGCAGGTTGGAGACAATTGGAAATCTCCTTGAGTGGTGTCGCGCAAAGATGCATCACTTTTTCGGGAAGTTTAGGGCAGGAAATGTATATTCTCATTGGCAATACCGGGGGGGACCTCCGGTGTCGCGTGTCATTTCGGGTACAATCCGTGGGGGTAGTCGTTCCTCGAGACATTGGACAGCGGGTTGCCATGGGACTACGGCCTTTCTTCGTGCGGTATTGCGAGTCGTGAATATTCCGGTCAAAAATATGATAGCTCGCAGGCACTCACTGCCCTACTTCATGACGGAGGGTAAGTACTTAAGCCATGGTGACGATCCTTATTCTGCGACTGTGAGTTCGAGTCCAGGATACCCTATTGAGGAATTGTTCATTGATCAGACAACCTACGATGCGTGGTTTGGTCCCGGTGTGCCCCCGGAGAAGAGTAACGTTGGGCGCAGGACAGAAGATTTGGCGATTAAGTATCTGCCATTGCCAATGTTGAAAGCACACTGTAGAGACTTCATTCTGGGAATTCCGCATGCAAATAGTCAGGTGTACAATAACTATTTGGAGCTATACCGTTTCTACACAGTAGAGGAACTAGAATCAATTAACTTTTGGAATAGAATGGAGGCTAAAATTGATGCTCTTGGAGGGTGTCCAATAAAAACTCTCGGTCGGATCGCCCTTGATCCTCGAACGCCTACAATTCTGAAAATCTCAGGTCCGGTTACGTCGGCCGACAACCTACTCGTTGTTGAGGTCAGAGATAGTGAGGGACGGGTGATCGAAGATCATCTGGTGACGTTTTCTGTCACCTCCGGTGGTGGGACGCTGAGTGCAATACGCACGACGACGGATGCCGATGGTAGAGCAGAGACACGTCTAACCCTTGGTCCAGATGTGGGAACGAACATCGTGTCTGCTATTGCCGCAGGAGCCGTAGAGCCAGTGACCTTTGTCGATAAAGCTATGGCTATGCCCGACTTTGATGGCGATGGCATTGTTGGTATTTCTGACTTTTTGCAATTTGTCGAACAGTTTGGGTTCAGTCAGGATGACGAAGGATACGATGCGCGGTTCGATCTGGATGGGGATGGTTTGATTGGGATTGGAGATTTTCTGATTTTTGTTAACAACTTTGGCAAAAAAGTGTCATGACTTGAATCGTATCAGGACCAGGCGCGATATGGTCCCTCCTGTCAGTATAGGAATAGGACGTTAATTTTCTTAAACGCCATCCTCAAATCCCACTAAATTCCCGTCTTTCCGTCAGCCACAAACCCTTGGCGATGACCGTTTCGCCGGTGAATTTCTCCCAGTGTCTGGCATAGGTGTTCACCTGGTCGGACGTTTGTTCACACAGTGCCTGTACATCTTCGTCGGTTTTCACCACATTGGTTTTGTAATCGACGATTTTCCATCCTCCGGACAGGCGATAGACCAGATCGATGACGCCGCGGATAATTTCGCTGGCGTTGTTCTCCGCTTGCGATACCGCAAAGGGGACTTCGGTATATACGGTTTCCGAAGTCTGTATTTCCTTCCATATCTCCGAGTTGCGAAAGTGCTGCAAGGCGTCCAGTGCATTCGGTAGAAATCCGGTGTCTGCTCCCGCTTCCTGTAGCAGATGCGCGACATAAGGTGTGGGATCATCGGGCAATCGCATGTTGATGGCATCGTCGAATATCTGGTGGATCACGGTGCCATACGCAGCTCCCTTACCCGCTGGTGTTGCTGATCGCCCTTCGTCCGTATATGTGATGTCCGCCCGGTCATCTGTCACTTGCGCGATTTCAAAGGATTGTTTTTGCACGGCTTGCCAGAATTGATCTCTTTGCTCTCGTTCCATTTCTACAGACGGCGTTTTGGTTGATGGGGTTTCTGGGGTGGGTTGCGGTGAATGGTCGCCGTGCGCCAGTTCGGGCACGTTTTTTAGATGGGAATAGAGCGGCGACCACGGTCCATGGTCGGGTTTTTCCTCGTAGGTGGATATTATGAGCAAGTTTTCTGCGCGCGTTGCCGCTACGTAGAGCAATCGCAGTTCTTCGCTTTGCAAAAATCGCGTTTCTTCGACTTGGGCGTCTTCCCAACCCACAGGCTCGGCGACGACCTCGCGTTGATATGGTCCGCGGGGTTTTGTAATGGGCAATGCCAAAAAGGGTTCGTCGCGGGTACGGGATACGTGAAACTCGGGTCCATAACGCGTGTAACTCGTGTCATAGGGGTCGGCGAGGAAGACGATTTTGCCCTGTAATCCCTTAGCCTGGTGCAGGTTCATCAATCGCACGACGTCTTCCTGTGCGGAGGGGAGGGTCATTTGTTCAATTTTGTAGTCTCTGTCGTCAATGAGGGTGCGCAGTTCGGTTACCACCTGCCCCCAGTGCAATCCCTGCGCGCTCCATTCTCGGACGAGAGATAAGATGCGGATGAGATTGCCAGCATGTGTTTCACCCATGGGCAGGGTTCGCACAAAAGGCAGGAGGCCGAGTCTTTCTACACAGCGCGCTATGGCGGTATCGGGCGATAGGGATTGTAGCCATTCCGACGTTTTTTGGAGATGGTCATAAGCCTGCTCGAATGTTCGGCGCAATTCTCGATCCATTCCTTTGGGCAGATCGCGTGTCCAGTTGAAAACACCGCCTGCTTTTTTGAATTCATATAGGGAATCATCTCCCAAGCCGACGAGGTCTCCCCGCAAATAGGCGAGTAGTGGTAGCGGATTGTCGGGCATATAAACGGTTTCCAAAAAATTTGTGAGTGTATGCAATACGTCTGCTTCGCCAAGGCGATCACCACCTGTGATGTCAAAGGGAATACCACACTTTTCCAGTGCCTGAGCGTAATGGGACAAATAGCCAGAGGTGCGCGTTAAGATGAGAAAGTCGCCCGGCGATGCGTTGGCCGTTTCTCCATTAATTTCTGTTTTGCCTTCTATGGCCGCTGCGATGAAGTTTGCAATTCGCGCGGCGTCTTCCTCTGTGATCTGGCTTCGGCTGTTGCGATAGACTTTGTCGATTGAGATTCGGCGGACCGCCATATTTTCGCCATCGGATCTGTATTTGAATAGCGGAGCAAATTCGGCTTGATAGGGTTTTTCATGCGCGGCGAACAGGGGTTCAAATGCCGCGTTGATCCAATCGCAGAGGTGGCCCAGTGAACGAAAGTTCGTGTTCAGGCCTACGATATCGCCATTGGTATTGTCAATGCGGTTGCGGACGAGGTCAAAGGTTTCGACATCTGCGCGGCGAAAGCGATAGATCGATTGTTTGCCGTCGCCGACTAAAAATAAGCTGCCCGGGCGGGGTGTGAGTTTGCGCCAATCGGTTTCTTGCAGGTTTTCGCCGGTTAAATACAGCAATATTTCGGCCTGGATGGGATCGGTGTCCTGAAATTCATCTACGAATAGGCAGCGATAGCGATTCTGAAAGTGACGGCGCACTTCGGGGTGATCGCGCAATAATCGCGCGGCCAGTTCGAGGAGGTCTTGAAATGTAAGGCGACCGGTTTCGCGGCGGGTTCTGGCGTATTCTGCAACTGCGTCATCGACAAAGGGGGCAGCGAATCGGTAGATGTATTGTCGCCATCTGGTGAGGGTGGGGTTGAGTATTTCGGTTTGAAATTCGGGGAATAAGGTATCTCGCAACCGCTTTGCAAAATCCTGGTTGGGCGTCCAGCTTTTCAGGGTGACACTGAGGTTTCCGGAAAGTATGTGCAAGAGGGCGATGCGATCCGCATCGGATTGTATCCCCCGGTTTGACAGGAATAATCGCGCGCGCATCAATGCTGTCTGGAGGGCATCGCGTCTGCCGGGGAGTGGATCGGGGATATGGGCTTCTGTGTGTTGCAGAAAGGCTTCAAGTTCTGAAACTGCGGTCGATAGATCGGGTTTTTGTACTGGTTCGCTTACGAGCGGTACATCGCTGAACTGGTAGCGTCTTTGAAAAAATCCATACAGGTCTTCCGGACGCAGACCCAGTTCTTCAAATTTGACGAGTCGCGGGTCTTCGGATAGAAAACACTGTTGGACAAACGCGTCCCACGCTTCGCGGCGCATGACGGCTTCTTCGCGCTCTTCGACTTCTGAAAAGTCGGGTGGCAGGCCCGCTTCAACGGGGCGTTCGCGCAGTAATTGGCCGCAGAATGAGTGTATGGTGCCGATAAAGCATTGATCTACTTTTTCAAGTGCGTTTTGAATGCGCTTCAGGTCCTGACCGTCTGCTTTTTGGGCGCGCGATTTTAATTCACTGAAAAATCGCCCGCGCATTTCACCTGCTGCTTTGCGCGTGAAGGTGATGGCGGATAGTTGATCCACGGGTACGACGCCTTTTTCCACGGCGTTCACCATCCGCTGCACCAGCGCATAGGTTTTTCCCGCGCCCGCTCCTGCGAGTACCATCATATTGCGATCCAGTGCGTCGGCTATTTTATCGCGTGCTTGTTGATCTTGAAGGGTCATATCCCCATCCAGCGATTCAGGCTGTCCAGTAAGGGCGCGAAGTCGGGGTCGTCGCCCATTTCTTCACGCGCGGCGGCGAGGGCGTTGGCGTCCAGGCGTTCTTTGCTGCAGACGCGGTTGTAGATGCAGTAGTCGCATTCCTGGGATTTTTGTATGTGAAAAAAGCTGCCGTTTTCTACCAGTTTGAGCAAGGGGCGCAACACATTGGCGAGTGTTTCGGGTGCTGGTGGCGTTTCTGAAAGCCGACGACCGTGTTCTCTGTCGCCGGGAAAGACGTAACCGGATAATTGTACGCGGCCAGGTTCGCGTTGTTGTCCCAAGATCGCATTCAGAGCATAAGCGTACAGTGCCCATTGCAGATGCGTGCCGCGTTTGAGCAGGTCCCGTTCGTCGTATTGTGCCATGGATCCGGTTTTGTAATCCCAGATTACAAAGTTGTCGTCCACGCGATCTACGCGGTCAATGCGCCCGCGGATGCGAAGCGCGATGTCTTCTGCGAGTTCGAGTGTCACAGGGGGTTCGCAATTCAGCCCACCCGATTCGCCAAATCCGAAGCTCACTTCAAATCCGATGGGGTCGGCGTTTTTTTGCTCGGACTCGACGGATAGAAATACTTGCGCGGCTTGCGATAGGCGTTTGACGTCGGCGCGATACGCCGCTTCGTGTTCAACGGGATGGGTTTCTTTTTTTGCTTCTATTTCTTTTTGTAGAAGTTCCTGGATAAGTGTTCCGTGTCGTTCGCGATCCGGGCGTTCGCCTCGCGCTTTCAGGAGTTGCATGAATTTGTGGAATAAGCTGTGTAACAGAGCGCCGTAAGACAGGGGGTCGAGCCATCGCGTGGGATCGGATTCAGTTTTTTCTATAGGCTGAATTTCGAGTACATGGTTCAAAAAATACCGGTATGGACATCGGGCGAGCATTTCCAGTCTTGAGGGTGAAAATATGCGGTGCTGTGCGGTAATCGCCAACTCGGGTGTGGACTTACCGAGCCAGCCATCGTAGGTCGTCAATCCGTCCCATTCACGCGCGCGGCGCGCCTTTTGTCCAGCAACCAGATAGGGGAAGGTCTGATGCACAACGGATTTGTAGTCGGCAGAGGCGTGGTGCGCCAGCAAAGCCTCTGCGTCGTCCAGCGCCTGTGCAGAGTTTTCTGGCAGTGCGCGCACAATTACGGGGTCGATGTTCATCTGTTCGGCTGCTTGCTGAAAGAGTGCGGCGGGATAGCGTTCCCTGCTGTCGGATAGGCTTCGATGGCAGGACAATAATGTCACTTTGTTAGATGCCATGCCCAATACGCGAATGAGATGCCACACTTGCTCGGCGGGTCGCGTGCGGCGCAGTTCCAGTTCACCGGATACGCCCGAGCGCTCGCCATCTAATAGTATTGGGTCTTCTGTTGCGCCACCGGGAAAGGTGGCTTCGTCCATGCCCGCGATGTAAATATGTGCGCGATTGGTGTATCCCGCGCGTGAGAGCGGGGCTATTGATAGATGCCCGGGTTTGGCTGCTTCGGCTTTGAAAGAAAGGTTGGCGGTCAGTTCAGATAGGCGGTTTGCCAGTCGGCGTACAGGGGCTTTGCGGCGCACGGATTGGGCCACATGGCGCAGGCGGTCCTGGATCGCGGTAAGGACCTCATCTTCGGCGTTTACAAAGTGCGCGAGAAATTGAAAGCCGGCATTGACCAGTGCGTTGAGCGATATACGGGGTCCGCTGGGGATTAGAGCGAATAAGCAATTGAGTTCTTCTTCAACGGCTTTGATTTCCCCAGGTGTTAATCCACGATGGCCGGTTTCCGAGTTTTCGGCGTCTCTATCGCGCAGGTCGGCTTTTATCTGGTTCAGGGTAGTAAAATAACGCCGAGGACCTTCGCCCTCGCCAATATGCGCGTGTTGGAGGACGGTTGCAATTACAGGTGCGCCTTCAGAGGCGATCAGGCCCGCGCGGCACATCATTACGAGTTCGTCAGAGGGATATCCCGCGCTTATCCATTGGTAGAAGTTCACCAGTGCGCGACCGGTTCGGGTTGTTGATATGGGTATGCCTTCGGCAAATGTGGCGGGCAGGTCAAATCGCTGAACCGCATCGCACAACAGGCTCACATAAGGCATTTCTGAGGTGTAGGCGATTTCGACGGTATCCAGGGGTATGGATCCCGATCTTATGTCGCGCAATACCTTGCTGATTTCTGTTTCGGTGCCGAGGGTTTCGCACAGTTGAATTTGAGATTTGTCTTTGGGGAACAATCTCGATTTAGATATGTTTCCGCCCACTCCGATTTTGCCCGTGTCAGTGGGATAGGGCGCTTTGGGAAAGCGTTTTGCCGCACTGTGTGGCGGGGGCGACATGCCCATAGTATCTCGACCGATGCGCCAGATAAGTCTCTGTGTTTTTTGGCTGAGATATTCGAATGCCAGTCTGGGTAATGGGGTTTCGTCCAGGATGGCATAGTGAGTATTTTGTGGGGGAGGATGGGTTTTTAGATGGTTCAACGCGCGTTGATACAATACGGCGTTGTCGTAGAGGTTATCTCTTTCATAAGTCGCGCAATATGCCTGATAAAGTCGCTGTAATACCCGATGCCGCAGGCCTTTCCCAGAGAGCGAGTCGGGTTCCAATCCCGCTGCACGCAGGACGCGCAATGTGCGCAGAAATGGGCGCGTGAGCGCGGCTGCCTGTTGTGCGAAGTAATCATCATTGACTTCGCTCACAGCCTGAGGAATCATTTCGTCCAACCAGAATAAGTCCGCGTCTTGCGCCATGCGCGCATGTCCTTCTGCGATGAGCAGGGCACCCGCATCTTTTTCCGCGAGACTGCGCGGGGTTTCGATTTGCAAGTTCAAATAGGAATATCCCGTTGCCGCAAGTGCGATTGTCAGGTCGTGTCCCACAGTCATGGTAGGGACTATCAGGACCTTTGCGTCGATTGGATGCGCGTCACAAAACGCTTTCAGTTGTGCGAGGTGGTATTGCATGGGAATATTCCTTATTCATATCGCAATGTCTCAGCGGGATTTGTTCGGGCGGCTTTCCACGCTTGCGTGCTTACGGTTAATATCGCGATCCCCAATGTCAGGAGGCTTCCCAGGACGAATGGGGTTGCACTGAGTTCGATCCGATAGGCAAAATGCTGTAACCATCGATCCATTGCCAGATAAATAATTGGATAGGCGATCAGATTTGCTATGCCGACGAGTATGATAAAGTCTCTGCACAGCAGTATTACGAGATTCCAGACGGATGCGCCCATTGTTTTGCGTATGCCTATTTCTTTTGTGCGCTGTTCTGCGGTGAAGGCTGCCAGACCCAATAGCCCCAGACACGCTACGAAGATCGCGATGACAAATGCCGCGCGGAATATTTGCCCCGTGCGCTGGTCGTCCCGATACCAGCGTTCCAACTGGTCAGACGCAAAGGCGATTTCGGGCGAGCGGGTGGGAAGAAATTGCGACCAGGTGCGTTGTAGAAATGCCATTGTTTCGGGTGAAGGTCGAATCCGCATGGAGAGGTGGCTGAGGCGATACCACGCGGCTGTGATGACCAGCGGTTCGATGGTTTCGTAGAGGGGTCGATAGTGAAAGTCTTTGACCACGCCGATTACATGTCCTTTTCGGACGTGTGAGTTTAACACTTTTCCTATGGGGTCTGTCCAGCCAAATACTTTTGCTGCGGTTTCGTTTATGACGAATAATTCGCCGGGTTTGCTGCGTCTTTCCCACGCCCGTTCTGCATACGTGCGGTCGTAATTTCGTCCGGATAGCAGGGGTATATCGTAGCAGTCTATAAATGCTTCGTCTGCGCCAAATACCCGCACTTCAACGCCCCGGTCTGGGTCGCCATCTGGGAAGAACCACTCGCGGTTGGGCCAGCTATTTCCCGGCAAATGCGATGTTGCCGATACGGTTGTGATGTTCGGGTGTTGTGCGAATGCGTCTTTTATCTGAAGATACCGCTTTTGCAACTGTCCGCCATTGTTTTGATATCGGTCTTGACGGAAGATTGAGGCGACGGCGACTTCATCTTTGTTAAATCCCAGATCTTTTTCCCGGATCAATTGCATCTGTTCGGCTACAATGATGGTTCCGATGATTAATATAATCGAGATGACAAATTGCAATACGACGAGTCCTTTTCGCACGCGGGCTTGCGCTGATCCGGCTTTGATTGATCCGCCTTTCAATACGGTTGCGGGTTCGAAGGCAGAGAGGTAGAGTGCGGGATAGCTTCCCGATAATAACCCGACGAACAGGGTGATTCCCAGGATCCAGAGGGACAATCCGCTGTTCATGGTCAGGTTTTCCTGCACAAATGCGCTGAACGGGGGCAGTACGAGATATACCAGTCCGAGGGCTATACATGCGGATAGGGCGGATAATAGGAGGGATTCACCAAGGAATTGCTTTATGAGATGCGAACGATACGCGCCCACGACTTTCCGTAGTCCCACTTCTTTCGCGCGGCTGGCAGATCGGGCTGTGGAGAGGTTCATGAAGTTGATGCAGGCTATTGTGAGGATAAAGAAGCCCACGAGTCCCAGCAGATAGATTTGCTGTATGTTTTTGTAGGGTCTTCCCGCGTCGCCCGTAAATCCGGGCATATCGATTTTGGAATACAGGTGCATGCGCGATACGGGATGGAGATAATAGCGCACGGTTTCGCTTTCGTCTTCTGCGATTTCCGCGTAGCGTTCGACCATTTCTGCCAATTTGGAGGCGATGTCTTCGGGATTGGCTCTGGGTTTCAGGCGCAGATATGTGTTTGCCGGGCGCGAATACGCTGGCGACAACCAGTGATCCCACGATCTGCGCTGGCGAACACCCTGTGGCATGGTGGCGGTGATGAAGTCATATTGAAACCGGGAGTTGTCGGGTGCTTGTCGAATGACGCCCGTGATTTGATATGTGCCGCCAAACAGGTTGTGATCTACGGTGATTGTTTTGCCAACTGGATCATCGGTCCCAAAAAATTTCCGGGCGATGGGTTCTGTTATGACGACGGAGAATGGGTCCTGTAATACGGTTTGAGGATCGCCTGTCAATATGTCGATGCCGAAGAATGCGAATACGTTGGGGTCGCTTAGCCAGAACATCTGTTGAAACGATTTTTCCCCGGCGGTTATCCATCTGAGTCCGGCCCAAAAGCGTGTGGCGTCTTCTATTTGTGGAAATTCTTCGGTCAGTACGGTTGCCAGTGGTCCCTGTTGCCCCGTATGCCACGCGATCCGCCCGTTTGCATGGCGGGTTTGTTTCATGACGCGATAGGTGCGCGCGACTTCTGGACGAAACCGGTCGTAGCTCAGTTCATAGGAGATGTATATCGCGAGCAATACCGCACACGCCATTCCAAGTGCCAGTCCGGACAGGTTGATCAAGGAGTAGCCCGGATGTCTCAATAGGTTGCGAATGGCAATGGTGAGGTAGTTTTTACTGAGGTAGAGGGTTTGTTTCATGGGATATAGGTATAAAGGGAGAAGAGAGGATCCTGTCATCGCGGCATGCTCCCTGCTTAAACCATGCAGGGACATGCTTTAGCCGCAATCCAGAAGGTTTTGAGCTGTTCCGCGCAGCACAACGTATTAATCCAGTTCTTTTTCATCATACTCAGAGTCTTTCATTCGTTCAAGGGTTTTTTCGTTGAATTGCTGACACTGCTATGTATGAATGACCCGCCTTCACACACCGCTTCAGACCCCATACGGATCATTGTACATGGTTTTGAGTTGCGGCAGATTGTGGTTTACTGTATTCTTTCCACGATTCCCCGCCTGTCGTTAAACTTTTTTCAGACAGGTGATTAACATTTGAATAGCTGTCGCATCCTGTATTAAAGCACTTCCCGTGTAGATTTATTACGGGATGATAGGGATGATGTTGTTGTACACCACTACGGGGATGCTGCGCGTGATAGAGAGGTATCAGTATGAGAATACGATTAAAAAATCTTGGCATCTTAAAGCATGCGGAATTTTCGCCGGGTACTTTGACCATTATCTGTGGTGAAAATAATACCGGCAAAACATATATGGCTTATGCACTCTACGGTTTCTTGCGGTCCTGGCGTGAACTTGTGGATTTTTCGATTAGTGAAGCTCAGATACAAAGGTTGCTTACAGATGGTGTTCTCCATATCGATTTATCACAATATGTGAAAACAGCAAATCAAATTCTTGCGGAGGCATGTAAGAAGTATAGGGATAAACTGGATGAAGTTTTTGCGGCAACAGAAGGTCGGTTTCGTAACAGTGAATTTTACATTGAGGTAGAAATTCCCGATATACTCAATATGAAATATGAACGCGAAATGATGTCCACTCATAGTGATAATTGGGAGCCTGATGGTGAATGGCACTTTGGTTGTATAAAGAAAAAAGGGACTGAAGAGGTAATATTCACTTTGCTGGCAAAAAACAAAAGGCTGAGAAGGGAAATGCTTTACCATACGGCAAACAGATTTATTCATAATAGGATCAGTGATATTATTTTTTGTGAATCTCCTCCTTTTCCCATTCTTCCTTTTCCCTTTATCACTTCAGCCGAGCGTACGGGTGTGGCTATTTTTCGGAGAGATCTAAATTTTGCTCGCAACCGCCTGCTTGACGAGATGGTGCAGGCGGACAAAGTGGCTGATTCTCGGGACTTGCTGTCCAAAGGGTACCAAAATTACCCTTCGCCAATAGAAGCCAATGTAGAATTTATAGGCCAACTTGAATACATTTCAAAAAGAAAAAGCTTTATCGCCAAAGAACATCCTGATGTATTGGAAGAATTTGCGGATATTGTCGGTGGCGATTACACCATAACACAAAATGACCAGCTATATTATATCCCCAGAGGGAGGACAAAGGTCAAGTTGACGATGGATCAAAGCTCAAGCGCTGTGCGTTCGCTGCTGGATATGGGTTTTTATCTGCGCTATGTCGCCCATAAGGGGGACTTGCTTATGGTGGATGAGCCGGAATTAAACCTTCATCCGGCAAACCAACGCCGCATTGCTAGACTTTTTGCGCGTTTGGTGAATTTGGGGATTAAAGTCTTTGTAACGACCCATAGCGATTACATTGTCAAAGAGCTGAATACGCTTATCATGCTTAATCACGATAAGCCGCACTTAAAAAGAATAGCGAAAGAAAACGGGTATCGGGATGAGGAGTTGATCCGTTCAGATCAGGTTAAAGTATATATGGCAAAAAAAGATTTAATCCCATTAGAAGAAGGGCAAAAGAGGCGCAGAAGAGGTCATACGCTTGTGGAGGCTGATATTAGTCCAGAACTTGGCATTGAAGCCCGTAGCTTTGACGAGACTATTGATGACATGAACAGGATTTTGGAAGATATCGTGTGGGGTGCGGAGTAAGGTCGTGAATGATATAGAAATATTACAGGAGATGCTCATCTCTCTTTTCGCAAGTTGATTTTTGAGGCATCCTGATAACACTAAATCCGAACTTTCCTCAATCGCCGCACGAATTAATTATACGAAATCTCGAATACATCACATTGTATTCATACGAATAACTTTACGACGACGCACTTCAACCTTTGTGATATTTTTTAACGTCCATTCTTCTGGCTCGCCTCCTCGTTGGCCGTACCGTGCAGAAAAATGTATAACATCTCCTTCAGTAATATACTCAGCCCATTTTCCTTTACTCACGGATGTATAAGTACATGTAATAGCTTCTCCAAATGTACCATAATGAAATAGTACTCGTGTATTTGATACTTCTCCGCACTTATCACAAACTAAAAACACATCGGATAAACTTACCATTTCCAATTCTTCTGGTCCTTTAAACCAATAATTTGGTTCTTTGTAAATTTTTTCAACTGTGGCACAAAAGCGTTGTCTGGACATCTTTTTTGTCCTCACAACAGGATAAAATGATAATACAGGAAAATTTTCACTGTGCTGTACCAATTCTAAATTTTTCCTGTGTATCCTCGTATGTTCGGACAAAATATCCAATGCTTCTTTTTCACCCCAAAGACCCTCTATATCTACCAGCCATCTTTCAGGCAACAATCCGTCAACCACAGGATAAAAACCAAGTTTTTCTGGTTCTTTTTCGACATGTCCTAAATATTTACCCGTCGTATTATCTCTTAATCCATACACACCAGATTCAAACCTTGAACCTGGAAAAGAAAATGTTTTTTTGCTCATGTGAGACCCTCAATATGTAGCAAACATCAAATCCTACCCACTTCCCACACTTTCCATCTTACCCGAACACACCGGACGTTTTGTATATAATTTCCTTTTTCATCATACTCAGAGTTTTATATTCCTTCAAGAGTTTTTTTGTCGAACGGTATAAGGACGAAGGAGCAACCCGATGCGATATGGTAGTCCGATTTTATACAAGCGCGTGGAGATTCCGCCTGAGTTCTGCGTTACGGCAGAGGAGGGTACTTATGGCGGCGATATTCGGATGGGCGACCTCGAGGGAAAGGGGCGGGCGGATTTTCTGGTGTACCGATCGGTTGACGATGCCCATGACGGCGGGGGCATGAAGCCGTGTTTTCTCGGTGCGTTTACCGCGGATGGTGAGGTTTTGTGGCGGGTGGGAGAGGGTGGCGTCCAGCCCAGCAGACCCGGTCCTGTCGCTATTTGCGATATTGATGGCGATGGCTCTGAGGAGATTATTTGTTTTTTCATTGATCCTGCGGTTGAGGCCGATCCCGATTCGATGGCAAATGTGGTCGTTCAGATTCGGGATGGGGCGACTGGCGATCTCAAGAAGCAGGCAAGTCCCGCAGAGTTGCGGTCGTGTCGGGGACGGGGGGCGAATTGGGTGCATCAGCGTATTATGATTGCCAATTTCCGCGGGACCGATACGCCTCGAGATTTTGTGATTAAGCTCGGGGGCAAGGTCATTGCTTTTGATGAGAATCTTCAGGTTTTGTGGACCTATGAAACCAGGTGGACAGAGTATAGCCGATGCCCGGCGTACATTCCCTCGGTTGGAGATATTGACGGCGATGGCAAGGATGAGGTGAATGGCGGGTATTTTTTATTAGATTACGATGGGACAGTGCTTTGGGAAGAGCAACTTGGATGGAATATGGATTCGGTGACGATCGCGGAGTGGGATAATGGTCAGGTGCGTGCCATCTGCTCTGGCTTTGGGCATGTGATGGACGGTTGCGGAAATGTGGTTCTGCGTCTCGGCGAGGAGAAGGTTCCCCACGGTCAAGAGGTGAGAGTAGCGCGGTTTAGCGCGTGCGATCCGTCTCCCCAGATGGTGATTCGATATCAGGGGCATAATACGGATGTCATGGTGGTGGATACAAAGGGGAACTGTCTCAACGATTTCCGACTCAATCCTTCGCCCAATAATACGGGTATGGAGGTCGTGTACTGGAATGGATCGGACGCGCCTGCGCTTCTGTACAATGGTGGGATGCTATGGCTGCCTCTTGAGGGGACTTCTATCTCACTGCCGGGGCTTCCAGATCCCGAACCCGTTGGACGCATGGCGTGGTATCACTGCATTCCGGCAGATGTGTGCGGAGATGAACGGGAAGAGGTGGTTCTGTACAATCCGTGGGATACTGCTATCTATATCTATACCCCGCATCCCCTGGACGAGAGTCTGTATCAGGGATACCGGCCCTCTGCGAGACAATACAATGTGAGATTGATGGATTAAGGGCAGCACTCGGCAAGAATCTATCTGGTTAATATTGCCATTTGGAGTTATATTTTCAGTCAGCAGAGCATTCATACAAGGGGCCGCACAAATGGCTGATTTACTTGAACAGGTAGTCGCAGAGATCCAGAAATTGCCGCAAGACCAGCGGGATGCCATTGCCGCACGTATTCTAACGGACCTGAAAGATGATCAGGCCTGGACAGAACGTTTTGAAGCCACAACTGATGAGCAGTGGGATCGTTTGGCTGAAGTAGCAAGAAGGGAAATTAAAGTGTAGCGAAAGGTGTAATAGGACCTTATTTTTGTGAAGCCCAACGGACTCTTTCAAATCGTTGGGCTTTTCCTATCTTCAGGAGGAGGTGGCAACATGAGTAAAACGATTTTCATGCACACTGCTTATGGAGGTGGGCAAGTAGGCTCTCTGTCGTTTCAAATGCACTGGAAGATCGGTCCTCTCGCTCGTCTTGCTCAGCTTCCCGCTCGCCTTTCTGCCATGACTCCAGCCACCAGTACTTCTGCTCTGAATCGATGAGACCTGCTTTAGCAGCCCTGTTGGCCTCTGCCTCGGTTAATCCTTTGGAATTAAGCATGTCCTCGTTGATGGTCTTGATCTTGTCTTTTGCCCGCGCGAGAATCCGCTGTGGCATTCCGCGTCTCCTATTTTGTCATTACAAGTGAAGATAATCCTGAACATGGAATAAAATTAAAAGCCCCAAAAAGGTCAATGGTTTGCTGACAGGCAAAACCAAATGCGGTACTGGTGCAAGTTATTTATTGCGCTACTGGTCACTATTTGTCAACAAAGTTGTTGACAAATAGTAGTAAAAACAACGAGAAAGCACTAACATCATAATAAACAAGTTTTTGCTTGTAGTTCATCTACGAGCACTTTCTGGTTTTCAGAGTAATCCACAGGTATTTCGACGAGGTGTACGCCGCCTTTGGCATAACATTTCTCCAGCAGGGGTACGGTCATTTCTGTGGATTTCACGCGGTGCCCATGCGCGCCGTAGCTGTTGGCGTACATGACAAAATCCGGGTTGTCGAATTCCAGTCCAAAATCGGGAAGCCCCATCCCGTATTGTTTCCAGCGGATCATGCCGTAGGCATTGTCCCTCAAGATCAAGACGACGAGATTGAGGTTGAGTCTTACGGCTGTTTCCAATTCCTGGCTGTTCATCATAAAACCACCGTCGCCACAAATCGCCATGACCCGCCGGTTGGGATAAAACCGCGCGGCTTCCATTGCCGAGGGCAGGCCCGCGCCCATGGTGGCAAGGGCGTTGTCCAGCAACACGGTGTTGGGCTGTGTGGTTGGGTAGTTGCGCGCAAACCAGATTTTGTACACGCCGTTATCCAGCGCGATGATGCCGTCTTCAGGCAGGACTTTGCGGACGTCCCAGACGAGGCGCTGTGGTTTTACTGGATAGCTGTTGTCGTCCTCTCCCAGATGAATGTGTTCCTGGATCTGGTCGCGGATGCGCATGTAATAGTCAAAGTCGTGCGAGGCTGTTTTGCCGGTTTTGTCGGCGAGGCGCTGGATCGTATTTGCAATGTCGCCTACTACTTCCAGTTGTGGAAAATAGACATTATCCACCACTGCCGATTGGAAGTTGATGTGGATGACCCGGGTTGCCCCTTCTTCGTGTGACATGAAAAATGGAGGTTTTTCCACGACATCGTGTCCGACGTTTATGATCAAATCGGCGCGTTCAATGGCGCAGTGGAGATAGTCGCCATCGGATAGTGCTGCGGTGCCCAAAAACAGGGGGTGGAGCCCGCCAACGACGCCTTTGCCCAATTGGGTGTTGAAAAAGGGAATGCCGGTTTTGTCGAGGAAGTGCGCCACGGATTCCCAGATGCGCTTGCGGTTGGTGCCCGCGCCCAGGAGGAGCAAGGGCCGCGTGGCTTCTTTGATCATTTTTACAGCGTCGTCAATGGCGCGTTCATTGGCGTCGCCGCGCCTGCATGTGCTGATGTTAAAGACCGGCGTGGTGTGTTCGTCAACGGGTTCTTCGGCGACATCTTCCGGCAGTTCCAGATGTACGGCACCGGGGCGCTCTTCTTGTGCCAGGCGAAATGCCTCCCGCACCATGGAGGGGATCATATCTACGTTGACGATTTGTCGGGTGTATTTTGTGAGGGGTTCCATCATGCTCACGATGTCGATGATCTGAAATTGGCCCTGTTTGCTCTTTTTGATGGGTTTTTGTCCCGTGATCATGAGCAGGGGCATGCCGCCCAGTTGGGCATAGGCCGCACCTGTCACAAAATTGGTTGCGCCGGGACCGAGCGTGGCGAGGCAGACGCCGGCTTTGCCCGTGAGGCGTCCATAGGTCGCAGCCATGAACGCAGCTCCTTGCTCATGCCGCGTCAGGATGAGTTTGATGCTCGATTTGCGAAGGGCTTCCAGAAAGGCGAGGTTTTCTTCTCCGGGTACACCGTAGATATATCCCACGCCTTCATTTTCCAGGGCTTTGACAAATAGGTCCGAAGCGTTCATCGCTTTCTCCGTTTATTATGAAATAGGGACACTGCGTCCCCTTTTTTTGTACTGGTTGAGCAGGTCGGTCAATTGCGATACGATTTCAGGGTGTTGCGCGTAGAGGTTTTCGCGTTCTCGGTAGCCGGTTTCCATGTCGTAGAGTTGGCCGGGGGCATCATCTGGCGGGTCGTCGGGATAATCATTGCCGCCGGAGCTTTGATGGAGGAGCAATTTCCATTTGCCATAGCGGATGGCAAATTCGCCTTTGGAAGAATGGTGTACGGTGGCTTCGCGGATGGATGTCGCGTTCTGGCTCGTGAGAGCGGATAAGATACTGCAACTGTCTTCGCCAGCATTTTCGGGAAGGGTATGGCCGACAATGTCGGCGGCTGTTGCGATGAGGTCTGTGAGACATACGATTTCGTCGCTGAAGGATCTGGCTGCGACTTTTTCAGGCCAGCGGGCGATGAAGGGGATGCGATGTCCGCCTTCCCAGTTGTCGCGTTTGCAGCCGCGGAAGTGATAGGCGCTGTAGTGGTTGTATTCTTGTTTTCGCGCGTGCATAAAGCGTTCGGGTCCGTTGTCGCTGGTGACGATAAAGAGGGTGTTGTCGGTGGCGCCAGCTTTTTCAACGGCGTCCATGATCTGCCCAACTGCCCAGTCGCATTCGACGACGAAGTCGCCGTATTTGCCGGCCTGGCTTTTGCCTGTGAATGCTTTGTTTGGCGCGATGGGTGTGTGCGGGCCGGTTACGGGATAGTAGAGAAAAAAGGGCTGTTTGTCTGCTGCGGTTTCTTCGATAAAGGAGACCGCTTTTTTTGTGAGGTCCGGGATGACGTGTTCGGGTTTGAGGCCCGGGGCAGCGTGTCCCTCGCGTCCAAAGAGGCCTCTGGGAGCGCGGGCTGTTGGCTCGCAGATTGTGCGGTTGTTTTCGAGATAGACATAGGGCGGCATGTCCAGGGATGCGGAGATGCCGTAAAAATAGTCGAATCCGAGGTCGCACGGTCCGCCGGTAAATGGTTGGGTGAAGTCTATGGCTTCGCCGCGGTTCCATCCCAGTCTGTAGTCTTCGAGGCGTTGGACGCCTTTTTTGCGTGTCCAGTTTAACCCGACATGCCATTTGCCGATGCAAGCGGTGTGATATCCGTGTTGTTTGAGCAGTGATGCGACGGTCAAGCGGTCGGGTTCGATGAGGGGTTCTGAGTATCCGTTGAGGACGCCATTTTGCAATCGGGTGCGCCAGCAATAGCGTCCGGTTAAGACGCCGTAGCGCGAAGGAGAGCATACGGCTGAGCAGGAGTGAACATCGGTGAAGCACATACCTTCAGCGGATAGGCGGTCGATATTGGGGGTTTGGATTTTGGATTCGGGATTGAGGTAGGAGATGTCTCCGTAACCGAGGTCGTCAAAGAAGATATAGACGATGTTGGGATTGGGCATTGGGGTCTCCGGTTGGTTGTATAAGGTTTATTCGGCGGGCGCAATGAAGATTTTGTCGCCCTCCTTACACCCAAGTGTCTTTGAGGCGTTCTCGTGGTTGCGAGCAATCCTCAAGCGACCTTCCGCTGTCAGGAATGCAACCCACTCTCCCCGTGGCACGTCTCCATAGGTGGTGGCAAGCAATACTGTGAACGTCTGCGCCCCATAGCTGACCTGAAAACGGGTTTTGGGGGAGATGCCAAGTTGCTGCAGGTCGCCCTCAATAAATTCGGTGTTGATGTTGCCGTAGGTCGAGGAGAGACTCTCTATCTTTGTGTAAGCCCCACCGTCCTTAAATTCTGCAGACGACACATGGTCCGGAGCGATGGTCGCATCTTTGTCTCGTTCAATCGTGCCGGTGTCCAGATAGGCGTCGAGTGCATGCAACGCGGTTTCCCGTTCGATCTCTCTGAGATTAACGTGTCCGTCGCGTGCCACAGACCAGAATACTGGCACACTCGGTGCTTTTGCCGCTTTCTGGATATACGCCTGGGGTCCCTTCGCTTCACTCTGGTTACTGACGAAGAGCAACGGGAGACGTGGGGTATAACGCCATTCGTGGGGGTGCTCTGCATCTCGCACTTGCAGTGCTGCTCCCAACGCAAGCAAGCCGTCATAACCTTCGGGAGCGGTCTCGGCGATTAGGGTCACGATCGCACCGCCCATTGAGCTACCCTGTACAAGCAGACGTTTGGGCGTGCCATAGGTTTGGACAATGTGCTGGCGTAGCAGTTCGATGTCCGCTACCGCATCAACGACGATCGCTCCGTTGCGGCGGTAGCTGGTAGATGCGATCATCCAGCCATCGGCAAGCAAATGCTGGTACGTGGGTGACTCTGTGCGAAATTCGGCGCTCAAGGGCGCATTTTCGGGGCGATATCCGTGTGCCAGTAGCAGGAGTTTCCCGTTCCAGGACTCCGGCACGGCGATGACGAATTTTGACTGCTGGAGTTGGCCTGCTTCGGTGCGAAACTTAACGGCCTCTGCGGCTGGGGCGAGCAGTCCTCCGGAGAGCAGGAAACAGCATATCCCTTGCACGAGTGTTGAACGGTAGATCCTTTTCATGATGGCTCCTTGAAGGTTCCAATGGTGTTCTGATCAGTATCATCCTGTTCGTTGAGGATTTGCTTTTGGAGGTATTCGGGCAATTTGAGGACGCGCTGGAAGTAGGTGGGTTCGTCAAAGCGCAGGTTGTTGTTTTTGAAGAGGGGACGGTCTGTGTCGCGGCTGAGATCGCAGTCGAATCGGGCGAGGATGGATTCGCTCATGCTACCCCCGCCGTCCGGGTTGATGTGGCACAGTCCCCAGGTGATGCCGCGGCCGTCGCCGTTGTCGGCAAATGCGTCGGGTACAAAGGGTCCGGGCGCGACGGGGGGTACCTGGAGCAGGGATTTCATTTCGAAATGGAGGCCGTCTGGCGCGTATTGTACGGTGTTTTTTTCGGGTCCGTCCAGGCTGACGATTGCGGCGATGCCTTCTTTGTAGGGCCAGAGACAGGTCTCGTGACCGGAGTTGAGGACGGGGTTTAGCGGTGATTTTTTGTATGGTCCTTCCGGACGGTCGGCTATGGCAACGCCCTGGGCGCGGATGATGTTTGCGCCGCCGCGTTTTTGACCAGGCGAGCCTTTGTAATACATATAGACTTTGCCTTTGTAGATGAGGGGGAAGGGGTCGTGTACGCAGTTGCAGTCCCAGTCGTCGGGGCCGCCGGGTTCCACAATGGGTCTGCCCAGTCGCGTCCATGGTCCATGGGGAGAATCGGCGATGGCGATGGTGACGGGGCACGAATCACCGCCCTGAATGACTTCGCTGTATGCCTGGTGGTAGAGGTAGTATTTGTTTTTCCAGACGAGGATGTCGGGGGTGCAGTTTGAGCGCCAGCCAAATTCGCCTTTTGGTGGGCGGGTGGCGGCTGGTCCCTGTTCTTCCCAGTGAAAGCCGTCTTCGCTCGTGGCATACCAGATGTCTGCGAGGTCCCAATCGACAGAGGGGATGTCGTCGGTGGCGTTTTCGTGTCCGACGGGCGGGCCTTTTGTGCGTCGGCATGTGTACCAGACGTAATAGGTGCCGTCGATGCGGAGGACTTTGGATGGGTCGCGGCGGGAGACGTTGGGTTCTCGCGAGAATCCCTTGAGGGGGGAGTATTTGAAGTTGCTGAAGAATTCATTGCCGCGGTCTTCATGGGGATTCCATATATCGTACATGCGTTCCATCGAGGCGCTGAGTTCGCGATCCGGTTTTTCAAGTGGCAGTTTAGCGGGGAAGGGTGATGGCATAGGTAGTCCTTGATGAAGAGGTGTTCGGTAGGACTGAAGGAGACATCGGCATAGATGTCCGGTTACTTGGCTTTTTCGTTCAAGGTATCAACGAGTCGTTCCGCATGGGGCGATGCCTCGATCACTTTTTTGGGGTCAATCTGCTCGAGGATATCGAACGAATGCTGTCCCTTTTCGTATTCTCCTTTTGAAACACGCGAACGTGTCGCGTTTTTTAGGCCGTTCGATACATCGTTTTTTGCAATGTTTTCAATATCCTGACGGGCGGGAAGCGCGTTCTGGTTAAAGTCGTCTCCGTAGTACTCCGCCAGGCTGCCCTTGTCGGCAAGGAACCACGCCTCCATGCACTGCACCATCAGATGTACCTGATCGTCCGTAGCCCCCGATGGCTGGTCCCAATTATCGCGCGCTTTCAGGTGTTGCCAGGGGCTGGATCCCGCTACCACGGGTCCTTCGCTGTCAACCAACAGCACGATGAAATCATCTCTCCCGGACTCGTGGAGCGCCTGACAAAAATCCTTGAAGGCATCTCCCCGACTACCACTTGCGACTATGCGCGGCATTCGGCCTTCCAGGCCAGCCTTGCTAAAAAATTTGCTGAAATCCTGGCGACACTTTGTCCTCAACAAATTCGTTTCCCCGCCACCTTCGACAAAAACTTTGATATTCACCAGCGGTTCCCTCCCAAGTCGCCTCTGGTCCACAAGTCCCCAAGGCTATAACGCTTCAACCACTCGGCAAGGTCGGCTTTGTCAAGCCGATGCATTTCCGTCTTGCCGTCGTGCTTTTCACAGACTACGACGCTCTCCGGTGTATCGGTCAGGGTGTCCACAAGCCTATCAGAGTGTGTTGTGACGATAAGCTGACACCTTTGGGATGCCTCGCGCAATAGATCGCCGAGGGCTGGCAGAACGTCGGGATGCAGGCCCAGTTCCGGCTCTTCAATACAGACCAGTGGTGGGGGATTCGGGTGGCAAAGGATAGCCAGCAGGCACAAAAAGCGCAGCGTGCCATCGGATAATCGCGTTGCCGGAACCATGATACTTCCTTCTTGGGCAAAGACCTGAACCGTTCCACCTTCAAGACTGATATCCAGGTCAATCACGCCTTCGTAGAGTTGGCGCATGGTTTCCAGAATCCGATCCTTGACCTCTGGCTCCCGCTTCAACCGATTCAGAATCAGTCCCAGGTTTCTACCATCTTCGAGCAAAAAATCGTTGGGCAGATCGGCGGGTTGCGGTTGACGCGGCGGCGTGCGGCGACCAAAGGAACTCTCGCGGTAGAGTCGCATGCGGTTGAATGTTTCGCCAAGCCACGTCAATTCTGGGTAGTGGTCTGGGTCCTTCCGCTGTGCAAGAATGGATTGCTGCGGATCGATCTCTTCCAAGCGTAACTGACGCTGCGTCTCACCTGTGTTGTCCGGGTCACCTCTGTAGTTCAGAGTGGCGCGACCACTGTGCAACTCGTAATAGAGATAGGGCCTTGCGTAGCTGGAGGAGTGTGCTTCTTTGTTTTCTATCCGCTCTTCTATCAACTCGAACTGCTGGCCCCTCTCTGCGAATCCGAGAGAATATCGCAGTGCTGACCCCTTTGGGTTCCTCAGAATCACTTCGATATGGGCCGATGGGGTCAGGGGATCACCTCGCCAAGTCCAGTCGCGGATGCCTCCACCTTCCCGAATTGGGGCGGTGAGGTCCCTGGGTGTAGCCTTTAGCAGACCAATCGCCTCGATAAGATTGGACTTCCCGGAGCCATTGGGGCCGATAAGAACATTCAAGGGACGAAGTTCCAGTGCTTCGGTATCGGGCCCAAACGAGAGAAAATTTTCCAGTTTGATATGCTCTATAAACATATTTCGTCCTTATTTCGTTAAGTCCCTATATCAATCTACGGAATGAAGAGATCCTGTGTTTCGAAGCCGAAGAAATAGTCGAAAGCCATCGAAAACGGATAGATGAGGGCTTCGTACCAGTTTAGACCGGTAGCGTCTTCAACTGCCCAGGGTTGTACTATCCAACGAAATATAAAAAGGTAAATTACCATAGCAAGCCCTTGTTTGAATGCAAAAAGAAATACTATCCGTATGATAGCATTGACCTTCGTTGATTTGGTATCAAAAACATAATCCAGAATTTCTTCAAATAGGCTCATATTGCGGCTTATTTCGTCATCAATCATTTTCTCTAAATTTCCACCATATCGCCAAATATATCGCCAAATATACGGGAAATATTTAAAAAAATTATACAGTCCTTGCAATACGGACGCCAGGTAAATACTACACACACAAAAATAGACATTGTCCTTATCGAGGAAGGTAGGCGCAACATATACAGAAAAAGATAATAAAATGACATTGATAATGGCGTTTGAGCAGAATTCTGTAAAGATAGCCTTGAGTGACTTTTCTATTCTATCTTTTACTTCTTCTTCTATTATAACGGGCACTATCTTTTTTATTATAACGGGCACTATCTTTTTAGCACACATAATCGCGAAAGGCAACAGAAAATTCATTGGACTTTTCCTTTCATTGATTTCTATCTCTGATGATAAATGTCCAATAATTTTTCGGAGAGCGATTCGACGAGGTGGCTGTGTTGTTCCGATGTGATGAGGTTCTGGCGTTCGTCTTCTGTGGGGTTGTCTTTTAAGTTGAAGAGGGCGTGGTGTTTTAGTTCGTCTTCTGTAATGAGTTCTTGTCCGACGATCAGTTTCCAATCGCCATCTCGCAGCGAGAGCATAGGGCCCATGATGTAGTCGTCGTGGAGGACGAGGGGATGGGGTTCAAATTCGTCGTCTTTCAGGCCGGTGAGAAAGGGCGCGATGCTGGTGCTGTCTTCGGCAAATCCCGCGCGTGAGGATGTTTTGACGCCGACGAGGTCTGCGATGGACAAGATGAGGTCGTTGAGTCCATACGTGATGTGGCTTGTGCGCCCGGGTGTCGCGTCGTTGCCGTCGCCGATGTTGCCCTGTTTCCAGAAGGCGATGGTGGGCACGCGATGGCCGCCTTCGTGGATGTGGGCTTTGCGGCCGCGGTAGTAGCCGCTGGATTCTTTGCCCGCGTTTTCTGCGCCGTTGTCGCTGGAGAAGATGAAGAGGGTGTTGTCGATGAGTTTGTGGCCGGGGTTGCGCGGGTCGTCGTGGGTTTCGAGGTAGGTGAGCAATTGGCCGACTGCGACGTCGTTTTCGTAAATGAAGTCGAGGCGTTCGGGCGTGTTGTGCTCGCAGCCGCCGACCTGGTCGCGCTGTTTGCCCCATTCGGTACTTTCCCAGCCGTTGGGATCGTTGGTGGTTGCGTGTGGCCGCGAGAGTTCGCGCTTGCCGTTTTTGAAGTGCGCCTGTCCCGCGATGGGTACGCCGTTGAGTGCGTCGCACGGCGTGTGGGGTGTGTGATTGGAATTGGCGGCGTAGTAGAGGAAGAAGGGGTGTTGTTTTGTGTCTTCTGTGAGATGATCATCGAGAAAGCCGACGGCGTGCTGGAAGTTCATCGGTCCGGTTTTGTACAGGTCGTAACCCGCGATGTCGTGAGGGCTTTTGCCGGTTGCGCCGATGCAGCGGCGGTTTTCGATCCAGCCCGCATTGGCAGAGGTTCCATGGCTTCGGTTGGTGATGAAGTGGTAATCAAAGCCGTGTTCTTCGGGGCAGTCGGTCAGGGGTTGGCGCACGTCTGCGTCGTCCCATCCCTCGGCGGGTGAGCCATCGGATTTTGTGTAGGTCAGGCCCACGTGCCATTTTCCCGAGATGCCCGTGCGGTATCCGGCTTCTTTGAGGATGGTGGCGAGTGTGGGGCGTTCTTTTTCTATGAGGGGCGGATAGTGGGGACCAAAGGCGACTTTGTGTTTGAGTTGCGTGCGCCAGCAATAGCGTCCGGTGAGGAGGGCGTAGCGCGTGGGGGTGCAGACGGTTGATGGGGTGTGGGCATCGGTAAAGCGCACGCCCAGGCGCGCAAGGCGTTCCAGGCTGGGGGTGTGGAGTTGTTCGTCGTCGCGATTGCCGGTCCAGTCCTGATACGCGCTGGTGTCGCCGGTGCCCATGTCATCGACGAGGAATATGATGATGTTGGGGTGCATAGATGTTCCTTTTTCTTGTCCACGAAGAACACGGAGCGGTGTACAACTGGCCGCCTCTCAGGCCAGTTCACGACACGAAGGGGAAAATCATTTCATGTCGAGGAGTTGGATGCTGAGATAAGAGGGTCGTTGAGAGGGTAAGAGGATGGCGCAGATTGTACTTTTGCCATGGATCAGGAGGTCGCGTTCGTCGGGATGGAGCAGGGCGCAGGTTTCCGATATGGGTGCGGCGTGTTGCCTGACGCGGAGGCTGCGGATGAGTTGGCCGTTGATGAAGATCTGGCAGTCGGCAGATGAGGTGACGTAGAATAGGGGTTTATTGGGGCGCTGGTTCAGGTCGATGGTGGTGCGGAGATAGATGGGCACGTCCGATGTGGTCCCTTCTGTTGTGCCAAAAGGGCCTTTGCCCGAGTTCCAGGATGCATCGTCGAAGAGGATTTGACACCAGTCGCCGCCGCAGTTTGGCAGATTGGCGCGGGGCGAGGTGTGTATGGCGGGGAGCGTGGATACGTCGTCCGTGCTGTATCGCCATTCGGTGTGGGGACCGATGATGGTTTCAAATTGCGGGGGATTCCAGAGTGTGGCGTGGATGTTGCCGAGTTCGTCGGGGGCGATTTTGGAGATTTTGCGGTCGTAGGTGAGCCAGCCGTTGAGTTCGTGTTCGACGTCGGTGATCTGGGTATATACGACGCCGTTGAGGGGCGTGAGGCCGACCATTGCGCGGAGGTTTTCTACCCAGAAGCGATAGTCGTGTTCCATCGCTTGAGGCGTCGGATATGTGGGGCGGGTGATGTCGTTGATGTGGTCGATGTGTTCGGATGGTTTTTCGTGGTCGTACCAGGTGTGTCCCGGGATGCAGAGGTTGAATCCGCCCGCTTCGCCCAGAAGGACGATGCGGTCATTGGCGCTTTGTTGTTGCGCTGTGGCCGGGTAGAAGGTGTAGTCGTGTATATCGCAGATGTCGCCCGTGCCCATGTCGGCCCAGCCGCTGGCACTGGTGACGAGGCGCGAGGGGTCGCGTTGTGCGACGTGGTCAGTGAGGCGTTCGGTGTCGTGCTGGCCCCAGCCTTCGTTGAAGATGATCCACTGGACAACACTGGGATGGTTGTGCAGCCAGTCCATGATGTTGTCAAATTCGGTCTGCCATTGTTGTGCGGCTTCGGGGGTGACGTTTTGTCCGAATTTGGGCATGCAGACCATGTCTTGCCAGACCAATAGGCCGAGCCGGTCGCAGTGATAGTACCAGCGGTCGGGATGGGTTTTGACGTGTACGCGCACCATGTTGCAGGCGATTTGTTTCAGGTACTGGAGGTCGAAGAGGATGGCTTCGTCAGATGGTGGGGTGAGGATGCCGTCGGGCCAATAGCCCTGGTCCAGGGGACCGAGTTGAAAGATGGGTTTGTCGTTGAGGTGAAAGCGTTTGATGCCGTTTTCGTCTTCGCCGATGGCTATTTTTCGCATGCCAAAGTAGCTGTCGATTGTGTCGATGGTTTCGCCGTTGTGCTGTACTCTGACTTTGAGGTCGTAGAGGAAGGGGTGGTCCGGATGCCAGAGTTTTGCGTTTGGGATGTCGAGGGAGATGGTGCGGTCGGCCCGTCCGGTTGCTTCGGCGATTTGCCGGTTGCCGTCATAGGCGATTGTTTGAATTTGGCAATTCTCTAACCTTTCACCTGAGACAGTAATATCTATCTTTTCAGCGTCTATATCGGGTGTGAGGCGAAGGGTGCGGATGGATTGCTCTGGTACGGCTTCGAGCCAGACGGTTTGCCAGATGCCGCCGGTGGGTTGATACCGAAATCCCTGGCGGTTTTCCGGCATGATTTGTTTGCCAAGGGCCTGCGGGTGTTGCTCGGTGGCGTCCCAGCAAGAGACGATGAGTTCGTTCGCGCCGTCTGTTAAATGGTCGGTGATGTCAAAGGTGAAGGGGTCGTATCCGCCGCGGTGTTGTCCCGCGTTCTCGCCGTTGATATAGACGCTGGTTTCCCAGTCGGATGCCTGAAAATGGAGGAGTACGCGTTTGCCCGCCCATGCGTCGGGAATGGTAATATTTCGGCGGTACCAGAGACGCTGGTTCGGGCGGAGGATTTCCATGATGCCCGAGAGGGGGGCGTCTATGGCAAAGGGTACGAGGATTTGTCCCTGCCAGACATCAGGTGCGCTGGTGGTGCCGATGGGTTCGAGAGCGTAGTCCCATAGGCCGTTGAGGTTTTGCCAGTGTTGGCGCACCATTTGAGGGCGCGGGTGTTCTGGCAGGGCGTTATCGGGGGAGACGTTTTCCGCAAAAGGCGTTGAGATGTGTTTGGTCACGGGGGTCCAGGTCATCTCTCAAGCTACCTTTTTGGGTCTTCTTTGTGTCTGACCTCTGGGTTCGCTGTCCCAGCGCAGTGCCTGGAGGCGATGCATGGCGGCTCTGAGTGCTTCGGGCGTGCCAATGCGATAGAGGCCGTGTACTGCGAATCCGCGAACGTAGTGGTTGCCATCGCGCATGGCGTCTGCCAATTCGGGAATGGCTTCTTCGGCATGGATGCCCAATCGCGCGAGGGAGAGGGCGGCGTTGCGTCGCACAAAGTCGCTTTCATCTGTGGCGAGGATGTCGGCGAGCGGGCGCACGGCTTCCGTGGTGTTCTGGCTTGTGGTGCCCAGGGATTCTGCGGCATGGGCGCGTGTGTCTTCGTCGGTGTCCTGTAGCAGGGCGATGAGGTCGGGCGTGGCTGATTTTGCTCGCAAGCCCAGGTCGCCGAGCACATCGACTGCGCGCATGCGGATTTTTGGGTCCGGATTTTTGGTGAGTTCGAGCAGTGCGGGTACGGCGACTTCGCCGACGTTTGTGAACCCGTATCCGGCGTTTCGCGGCGGGTTCTCATCTTCCGTGTCGCTGAGTGCGCCGATCATGGCGGGAATCGCTTTTTCGCCCTGTAATCCGAGGGTGTAGGACGCATTGAGGGCGGCGGCTTCGTCGAGATTGGCGAGTTGCTCGCTCAGGGTTTCGATTGATGCTCCGTTGCTCGCGTGTTCGGGCGCTTTGCCCAGGTGCCAATCCCACATGGCCTGCCAGGTAGGTTCTTGTGGATCGTCGGATGCGACCCAGGTTTCGTCGCTGTGATCCCATGTCGGTTCGGTAGGCTCGGTCATGCGTGTGAACAGGAATTTGACCATGTGGCGCGTGATGTCTGTGTAGTTGGCTTCTTTTTTGTGGAGGATGTCGTAGTGGATGAGTGCGACGGTTCCCGCGGGTCCCGCTGTGAAGAGGTGTTCTCCTTCCTGGTCGCGGGCGGTGATGTATTGCGATCTGGGGGTTACGCTGGTCGGTCCCATTTCGCGGGGTGTATCCTGGGGGTAGTACATGGCCATCATCCAGCGACAGTGGTGATGGCGGCGGTTTTGATCGGCGCAAAATCGGCTGTTGTGCAAGCTGTCTTTGTGCATGGTGCGCGCATCGCTACCGGGCCGGCTTTCGTGAACGTGGCGGTGCAGGTGCAGATAATAATCGGGTCCGAGGATGCTGGAAAATGCGCCGTGTACAATGGGGTGGTCCCATACGTCTTGCAGTTCTGGTACAGCGGGGAGGAGGTTGTTGCCGGGATTTCTGCCGCTGTTTTTTTCAAAGGCGTCGTCGATGCGTTTATAGACTTTTTCGTGAAATCCCTCCGGGAAGTCGGGGTGGAGGATCAAATATCCGTCGCGGATGAATTGCTGCATTTGCGCGTCGGTCAATAAAACGGGTTTGTCTGCCATGTCAGTTTCCTTTCTCAAGTTATGGGTTATGGGTATTTCCGCCAATAATTCCTTGGTTTTCGCCGCATTGTAAGCCCGACGTTCGGGTGTCATGCGGGCGCGAAGTTTTTCAAAAGGATGGTGTCCGTTCATGGAATTAGTCCTTACAGATAATTCTTGGACACATAAATATTTCATAATACCTCTATTTAATCAAGCACATTTTATTTCTGAACGCACGCTATAATTGCAACGCGATACTGCCCTGATTTTTCTCATTGAGCCTGTCCATGTAATCCTTGCGCTCAAAGAATTGGTTGGTGTCGTAGAGAAAGGCGTATTTGCCGTTTCGATCACAGCCGGTTTCGAGGGCGACGCGGTTGATTTCGGCGATGTTGGGATAGGAGGGCCAGAGGACGCCTTCTTCGCAGTAGGAGGTGTCGATAAAGTAGCGTTTGTAAATGCCGCCGCCGGGTTTGGGTCGGCGGGCGTGTTGCAGGGCGGAGTGGACGATGATGATGGAGCCGGGGGCCAGGCTGTCGATGGTGCGCGAGCCGGGCAGGTCTTCGAATTGAAATTGGCGATAGGCGTCGTTGGCCATGACTTTTTTGTGGGTGCCGGGCATGACGAGGAGGTCGCCCACTTCGCCGTTCAGGCCGTCCATGTACATGAATACGTGAACCATCAGGTGCGAGCGATTTGTTTGCGGGAGTTGTGCATAATCTTGATGCCACGCTACCCCGCGTTCTCCGGGCAGTTGCCATCGGGCGTGGATGTGGTGATGAACGAATTTTTTGCCTTTCATCAGATCGGCTACGCGATCTACAACACCGGGTTCAGATGTGAGCAGGCCGAGTTCGGGGTACGCCATGAGCATGGGGCGTTCACCTTTTTCGCGGTCGATCATGAGTTGATCGACGTCGGCTTTGATGCGCTCGTTGAGGTCGTGGTCGAAGATGCCTTCGAATACGAGGTATCCCTCTTCGTCGAATTGGGCGATTTCGTCGGGTGTGAGGTGGTTCATGAGTTTCCCTCCAAATAGGCGTGAGCCAGATGCATATCGGGGTTGCCGTGGGCAAAATTGCCGTCGCAGGCCCTGAGGAGTTGGCGGGCGAGTTGATCGACTTTGTCGGGATATTCGGCGGCGAGGTCGTTTTCTTCCCGGTAGTCGTCCAGGATGTTGTAGAGTTGGAAGCTGTTGGTTTTGTTGATGTGGCGCAATTTCCAGCCGTCGGCTGTGGTGAGTGCGGGACCGAGGCGCGAGGAAAAGACGACGGGTGCGTGGGGGCGTTGCTCTTTGCCCAGGAGGATGGGCAAGAAGGATTCGCCGTCTTTCCAGTCGGGTGTTTCCTGCCCTGTGAGATCGGATAGTGTGGGCATAAAATCGTAATTGGCGATCATGTGATCGGTTGTGCAGGGAGAGATGCGACCGGGCCAGCGTGCGATGTAGGGCAGGCGGGTGCCGCCTTCCCAGCTCGTCCATTTGAGGCCGGCCATGCCGTCGTTGCCATTGAAGATGTCGCCGCTTTGTTCTGTTGTGTGTCGGGTGGTGATGTCGTCATAGCGGATGCCGTCGAGGCTTTGTCTTTTGACGGTGCGACCTTGTTGTGCGGCGTAGATTTCGTGGCCGTTGTCAGAGCTGAAGAAGACGATGGTGTTGTCGGCAATGCCGAGCGCGTCGAGTTCGTCGAGGATGATGCCGACGGTGTCGTCGAGGCGAAGAATCATGGATGCGTATTCTTTTTCAAATCCTGTGAGTTCTGGCGCGTCTTTTACGCCCGGGTGAATTTCGGGAACGGAGATGGGTCCGTGGGGCAGTTGTGAGGGGTGGAAGAGGAAGAAGGGTTGGTTGCGATGTTTGCGGAGGAAATCGACGATTTTGTCGTTGAAGAGGTCCTGAGAGTAGGTGATTTTCCCGGTCATGTCGTGGCGGATGGCCGCGTTTTCCGGAGATTCTGAACCGGGGTGGTTGCCGCAGTCGGGATGGGTGTTGCCGGGTATTTCGACGATGTCGCCATTTTCAAAGAGGAATGGCGGATAGAAGCCATGACAGAGTTGATGGTCGTAGTAGCCGTAGTGGTAATCCCAGCCGTGCCTACGAATGCGTTCTGGTGTTGTGGCAAAGCCCCATTCGAGTTTGCCAATTTGTCCCGTGACATAGCCAGCGCGTTGCGCGATTTGCGCGAGAAAGACTTCGTCGGGGCGTTCTTGAAGACCGGTGTTGTTGATGAGTTCGGCAATGTGTCCAAAGGTCGCGGTGCCTTCGGCCATGGGGCGGTAGAGACCGCCTCTGGTGAAGGTCCATCGGCCCGCGTGTGCGTCGTGATAGCCGGTCATGAGGCTGGCGCGCGCCGGGGCGCAAAAGATGCAGCCATAGGCGCGGGTGAATTGCAGGCCTTCGCGGGCGAGGCGGTCGATATTGGGGGTTTGAAAGTGTTTCTGGCCGTAGCAGGAGAGCATGCCGCGGCCGAGGTCGTCGCCGTAGATGTAGATGATGTTGGGATTGGACATGGAAGTTCCTTTTATAGTTCGGTCACGTCGATGGCCCTGCGCTGTGTTGTTGCCTGGTGCGCGGCGTGAATGAGCGAGAGGTTGTGGCGGGCGTGTTCGGCAGTGATTGGAGGCGGTTTGCCTTCTGCGAGTGCTTTGAAGGTGACGGCAAAATAGTTGGCGTGTCCAGCGCGGGACAGGGCGTCATTGTCGAGGCCATGGTCGAGGTCAACGGGTTGCCATCTGCGGTCGGCTTTGTCGAGGTAGCGGAGTTCGCGCCCGCGCCCGACAATGCGGATGCCATGCGTGCGGGTATAGACTTCGCAGGTACTCTGGTCGCCGCCGGGCATGCCCCAGGATGTCGAGACGGTGGAGATTGCGCCGTTTTCGTGTTCGAAGAGGAGGAAGGCGACGTCATCGACATCGAAGTCGAAGAATTTGGTCTGTACGCGGGCTTCGACGTAGCGCACGGGTGAGCCGATCATGGTTTCGACGAGGTAAATTTCGTGGTACGCAGTGTCGCCGATACACCCGCCGCCGGCTGCTTTTGATGCGCGCCAGACGCTGTTGGGGTCGGCCTGGTCTTCTGTTTTTCCAGCGAGGGAGAGGGCGCGACCCGTTTGGGGTGTGCCTGTGTTTTCTTCGCGCAATAGTCTGAGGGCTTCTGCGGTGCCGGGTGTGTAGAGGAAGTTGTGTACGATGGCGTAGGGGACGTTGTGTTTTTTTACGGCGTCGAGGAGTTGATCGGCCTCTTCGAGGGATGTTGCCATGGGTTTTTCCGAGATGATGGCGACGCCCGCTTGCGCGGCTTCGATGACGTGTTCGGCGTGCAGGTGATGGGGGGTGGCGATGATGACGGCGTCGAGTTCGGCGCGGGCGAGCATGTGGCGATGGTCTTCGTAGCGTTGTTCTGATACGATGTCTGCTGCTGTGCCAACGCGGTTTCTGTTTTCGGGGATGGGGTCGGCAATTGCCGAGATGGTTACGAGGTCGGGGATGCCGAGCAGGCCCTGGAGATGGGATTTCTGGACGATGCCGCCGCAGCCGATCAGGCCCAGGCGGATGTTTTGTTCACGGGGCATTGTGACGATTCCTTTCTGCGATTTTCTGTGCGATGTATTCCGCGTCGCGTCCCACGCCGCGCAGGAGATGTGATCCGACGGTGTGTTGAAATTTCAAGCCGACGAAGAACAGGCCGGGGATACAGACGCCGCGTTTGTGAATGGGTCCGTTTTTGTCAAATGCGGTTTCGGGATGATGTACGCGGATAAATTTGTGGTCGGGTCTAAAGCCGGTACACCATAAGACGGTCAGGTTTTTCAGGCTGACTATTTCGCCGTCGGCACAGATGATTCCGCGATGGTCGGTATCTATTACGCGACCGACCCGTTGTACGCCATAGTGTTTTGAAAGCCAGCGCGGCGATGGTGCCATGGCGGGGTCGCCTCCTTGCCATTGGTGCATAATACGTCGCCCGATCAGCGTTTGTCGCTGGATTTCAAATATTGGGAGCAGGCGCGAGAATACGCCAATGGGGATGCCCAGAATTGACCAGGGGACGACGCCGTTGCCGCTGAGTGCAAATGAGAGGGTTTCAAAACGATCCGACTGTGCCAGGTCCAGGCAGATTTGAACGCCACTGCTGCCGCTGCCGACGATGAGGACGTTTGGCGTTGTGATCTGGTCGGGGTTTCGATAGGCTGACGAGTGTAGCTGAGGGGTTGATTGCGGCAGTTTTTTGGCAGTGTCTGGTATAAAGGGTTGGGCAGCATGCCCGGTGCAGATGGCGACGTTGGTTGTTTGATAGGTTTCGGTTGCTGTATGGACGTTCCAGGTTCCTTCTCCTTCGGCGACCTGGGTAACGGTGACGCCTTCTTTTAATGGGGGATTGACCATCTGGCGATACGTCTGGAAATAGTCGAGTGCTTCCTCGCGTGTGGCGGTGTCGTACCAGGCTTTGTGCGGTGCAAACGATTTTTGCATGCCGGGTAAGGTGTTCATCCAATTGGCTGTGTTCATCCGGAAGCTGTCCCAGCAGTTGTGCCAGGCAGAGAACGCCCGGTCGCGTTCCAATACGAGGTGCTCAACCCCGCGTTGTTGCAAGAAATAACTCAGTGTTATGCCGGCCTGCCCACCGCCTATAACGATGGTGTTCATGATATGGTATTCCAAAAAACAAAAGTATCCGCAGATGGACGCAGATGAACGCAAATAAAAAAGTTTGTCATCGCGGCATGGTCCCCTGCTTAAATCGCGCAGGGGCATGCTTGAGCCGCGATCCAGTCTATATAGACAACTGACCATCCACCATAATTCTGGCGCAGATTGCTTTCAAACTGGTTCAAATTTTAGGTCACAGATCCCAGGTTCCGATCACTCATTTCGCAAATAAGAGGACATGCTCTTTGTCAATTCGACCATGTTGGTTAAAGGATTTCTTAGATTTTTGGAGCGTTCGTATCCATCGATCCTCGGTCTTAAGCCCTAACTGTTCTATGATCTCCACGAACTTATCTCCTACGGGAACAGGTGTTTTATTTACAATGCCATCGCCGATAACAACAAAAGCCTTTCCATCAGAAGTTAAGACACGTTGCCACTCTGCAAAGCATTTTTCCATGTCCTCAAAATAACGCTCTGGCGTGGCTTTTGGGCGCGTGAACGTGTCATGCTTTCCGATTTCTGCATCTCTCGCCAGATCAACACTCCCATCAATCCAGTGCAACCTGTGACGGTGATATTTATGATAATCATAGGCGTTGATATAAGGTGGCGAAGTCACTATCAAATTGACGCTGTCATCAGGTATAACGCTCAGGTTTCGACCATCAATACAGTGAACAACTGCTTGAGCCTTGGATAAGGTGGCGATTGCTTTGAGACGTTTGAGAGCATCTAAGAGGCGGCTTTTAAACCATTCAATAGCCTTGCCTTGGTCATAGGATTTTTTTATTCGCGCATAACGGGTGTCGCTATCTTGATTTGAAGCTCGTACGATAATGGCCGAAAATATCGCCAGCGCGAAGATACCTGATTTTTCTGGTAATTGATTGATTATAGCCTTGAGTTTACCCAAATCTTTTAAGGCATCATCACTGAACCAATATGATACATTATGGTATTCGGGGAGTTCAAGCGGCTCGGAAAGCGTCGAAAGTTTCTCATCTATCTTGCTTAAGAAATCTGTCAAGATTTTGATGTCTTCATCTGAATAATCAGCAACCTTTGCCCGACTGATCAAGCAAGCCACAGCGTTATTATCGACACCTATAGCCTTTCGTCCCAAAATAATGCTTTCCAAAAGTGTCGTTCCACATCCGCAGAATGGATCGAGGACGACCTCTCCAGGATTGGTCCAAGTTCGTATGGCTTTATTGGGAATTTGCGGAATAAATCGCGCAGGATAGGAATGAATTGCATGCAGATGCTGTTGCGTATTCTCTTTGTGAAAATCCCAATCTCCATTGGATAAATTCTCAATCTGCTTACTCGTCGCACCGTAGATGGCTTTTCTCTGGAGCTTCTCTCCTGGAGCCTGAAACCAGAGGATCGATTCTGATGATCCCTTGTTATTCCGAAAAATATCTCTCGAGGGTAGCAACTCCATATTGAGTATCTTCCTTTGGTTCCAGCCAACCTTTTTTCCAATCTCCCACACCAGTTTATCGGTCTCAATTTCAAATCGTTTTCCATCAATCGTGGTACTGTTGTTTCCAACAACATAAAAACCGAAATGGCCTGGACGCATCATTTTGAGTGCATTCTGCATGGCATCCGACATATCCAGGAAATACCGCCCAAGAAGCGCAGACAGGTTCTTTCTGCGGAACCCGACTGTCTCACGTTTATTTGCTTCGTCAACTGTTTCGACAACCTCTCTTACGTTTTTGGGGAGTTCATTTCTTCTTGCCAGATAATTTTCCCATAATGCCTGTCGTTGAGAATTCGTAATCTCTCGATTTCCGATCATCTCATACTCACGCGCTCTGTGGCTACCACGGGGAAGTAGTTCCAACGTTGATAAACTCAGACGGTCAGTATCAATGTATGGAAGGGCCATGGCATAAGGGGGCGATGTAATAAGGACATCGCATTTGCCTACCCACGTCGGAAAAACAGCGTGGATATTGCGTGCATCACCTTCTTGAATGGTAAATTGTGGAAATGTCTTGATCCCATTAAAACAAGATAAATAAGCTGTGATTTTTGCCATGTTATTCTTGATTTCCTGGGACAAGCGTTGTATTGCCAAGCTTGGCGTATAGTTGGTAATCTCCTTTCGTACGCGCAAGTCAGATTCTCTTTGCCAGGATATGGATCTGACGATATTGCTCAGGCAAACCTGCAAGAGTCTCCGCGTCTTTTTGTCCGTTATGTCTGCAATTTTGGTAAGGATAAACGCCAATTCTTTGAGGGCCTCTGGGGCAAACCATCTGTTTAGATAGGTGGTATCGTCTTTATTCCAGGGATATTCGGCAACCGATTTGCCAGTATCAGTCTCTTTGATTGCAGTCAAAAATCGTGTTAAGTGCGTATTAATAGACGCGATATCAAGATCAAAAACAGAAGTCTTTACACGAGATATTTTCACTGACAACGGATTGAGGTCTGCACCGATTGTTTGCATACCCATTGATCGGGCTTCAATATTCGTCGTACCGCTGCCACACATGGGGTCAATAACGACATCCCCTGGTTTTAATCCCGCAAAATTGATCAGGGCTTTGACCAACTGGGGAAAGAATTTACCCCGATACTCATGTATGCCATGTGGACCGTATCGCAATTTGCGGGATTTGTGAAATTTGAAGTTGTCCTGACCATTTAAGTCGGTTAAGTGTTTTTCTGATTCGAGCAGAATTTGAAATGTTGGTCCCAGTACCAAATCGCCTATTTGTTCCCAATAAGCAAGTCTTCTAAACAGATCTTGCGTGAGATTCTGTTGGGCGAGTGTAACCCATTGATCTGCTGGCCCGGAGAACGGATACCTGGCGTAGCTATCTCCTATAAGACCGTACAACTCACCTTGAGCGAGAAGCTGCTCGAATGGCTGAATATAAGGCTTGAGCTTGAGACGCACCTGTTCCGCATCATCAAACTCCTTAAAGTGTAAACTACTCTGTTCGGATGTGCTCATATTAACCGTTGGTAGAAATGATGTGAGAGGCGGCAAATAGCTCAAAAGGGGAGAGGTCTGTTCCAAAGGGAACATCAATGTCTCTCATCCGAAACGCCGGAATATCCAGTGGATACGCTGAGAGATAGCCAGCAAAATTTGAAAGTCTCGATTGGACTGCTTGTTGGGTTTCTAAATCGCAATATTTTGCGATTTGACGAGCATGTAAAGCAGAGATGGCTGAGTGTATGGGTTTGTCACGCGATATCCTTTTGGCAGTTCCCATATAATCATCGACTTTTGACTCAACCGAGAAGTCGCAATAGCCTTCTTCTGCTTCACAAAGATCAATAATTTCTTCCAGTCCATAAGGTGCCAAATTGGTAGCCGACAACATCTGAAGAGTACACATTCTAAAACACTCTGCACTCAAATAGCCAGTCAAATTTGTCGAACTCAGGATGGATTCAAATCGAGACTTTTGAGGCTGAGTTAAACCTTGAACGGACAATATTTCTATGCCCATAGAAAGAGAGAGCATCAATTCAGATTTCATTCTCGTTCGAGGGTTTGTAGGACTGACATCGGGATTATAGATCCAACCACTCCGCTGAATAAAGCGTTTGATTAAGGCTCTATAGGCATTGATATTGTTGGCGTCAGAACCATTGTATCTATCAATCCACCAATGCGTATAAATAGCGTGGATAGGCGTCTGTTTCCATTGACGAGAGAAATTATGTAGTTTTTTCCCATATTCTTCTGAGTACGCAAGCGGTCTTCCCAGTTCATCTTTCAATAATTCCCTGATGATCCCTTCCCAATCTGTCTGGACGCATCCGAAAAGAGCAATTTCAGCCAAAATTCCTTGAAGACACCACGCCGAAGAAACCGAGTCGTTAGAGATTTCTGTTTCAATGTCCAATAACCAATCTTGGAGCCAATCCTCGTGTTGTGGAACGAGCTTTAGCGTAGAAACATCAACATCTGGAATGATAATATAGTCAATCATAAGGTAAAAGCCTCGGATGGTTCTTTTACTGTATTTCCAAATGTGGCAAACATCAGCAATGGGAAAAACCATTTACACAAGGCAGAAGACGCGGAGAAATCTAATCTGGCCAGACCAGCACCCGTAGGTTCTACATGGGAGAATTTATCTTCAAAGGGCATAAGGGCCGGTGCTGTCTCTAAGGCCCAGGGTTTTAATGCGGTCGAAATTTCCATTGTTCGTAATTTACCATCCCCACTCGAGCCACCCCGCAGCATCGGTACGCCGTTTTTGAGACCCATCATAACAAGTTCAGGGAAATACTGCGATCCAACCTTGATTTTCTAGGTGGCAACACAATCATCTTTCTGAAATAGCTTCTGTAGAGACCTCAACATCAAATCAATGCTTCTGTCTTCTGATGAAGTAAACGCCAAGCTCAACCCTGTAACCTTTTGAGAAAACATTGCAAACATCTTAGCTTTTGGGGTTGATCCCTCGGCCAAATAGAGTCCTGAGACATAACAGAAAAGTGGATCTATCCGCAAAGTTGGCTTGAGTTTGAGCCTTCTGGACCTTGGCCACATCCCTTCTAATATACCAAAATTTTCCGTTATTTTTGGCCGATTGTCAGCGAGATTTCCGTAAGGATGTAACGAGAAAAATGCTTTAATATCAATATCCCTCCCTACAGATGATGGTATGTCTATCCATTGAATAAGCCCTTGGGGAGAAACCCAGGTGTCCGCATGGATTGAATCTTCCATTTCGTAAAGCATTTTAAGAAAAAATTCGCCAAACCTATTAAGGCCGCCAATATAGATTTCATCAGACCTGCTGGAGCCACCCGGTTCTCGAGCACCTTTTTTGAATGGTCTCCGTAAAGAAGCTGTAACTGTATCTGCCCGATTTAAAACTAATCCGCTTTTTTTAAATCCATCTCCTTTTCATATGCGAGAATTTCCTGCATAGCATTCTTATGAAAATAATAGAAGGCCAAATGATTTTCGTTGGTGCCTGGCACATCTCGGCTTTCTGCTAAATACCTTTTATCGGCGTCAGTTAATGATCGGCGTAATGTTGAGAGTGGAGGTGTTTTTGGAATATATCCGCCATAATAATTTTTTAACCTGTCTAAGCCTTCATCTGCCATAAAAAAGGCACTATCCTCTCCCAATGAAAACGTAAATCGTATTCCGTCTGAAAATATTTTGCGAAACTGTTCTACTGCAAAATGTACGAGGTTTGGTTCCCTTTGCGAAAATGAAATTGTGGGCTTAATGACCCCTAAGTTATGCTTGTCCTCACTACCCTTTGCACCGTCTCCACTATACAGCCCAAAAAATGAGACTAAACTCTCATTGAGTTCGATTTCCGATCTGATCTTTACTTCATCGCCCGTACCGTCCTTACGTGAAACGATCAAAAATCCATCTCGGATTTCTCGATATTGATAATCAGCCGAAAATGTTCTATACTTGGCATCTGTAATAACGTATCCGCGGACAGATCCCTGAGTCCTTTCAAGAAATTCTTTGACCTTGATATAGCCTAATGTTGGCATATTGTGTATCCTTTTTTTTGCTGTACGTCGTCAAATTCTGGTTACCGTCCGTCATAGTGACTGATACGTTTGTTCCGCACGCCCCTGCCTCGAGCGTCAATATAGCTACGATGCATCTCGGCTATGAGATCTGTGACAAGAGAACCTTGGTTGCCATCTCGGCTTGGTATGGCCAGAGGGAATAACACCTGGTCTGGTATTACCTTTCGTATTCCTTTAGGCCCTCCCCGATCTCATGGCTTCTCTCAAGACACATCTGGTCTATCAGATCGAGACATTTAATTGCCCATTCGTCGCCGTCATCAGCAGATGAGTGAGACGCAAAGGATCACATGCCCCAAATGTCTATCTCAACGCCACCTTCAGACACACGGCGATGGTGGAACACCTTATCCTCCCAACGCCTGCCTTCACGGCGGTCAAAAATCACCAGATGACCTGCCTCTGCATCGCAGCGATCCATGTACTCCGCGGTTTGTTCCAGGCCCTCAATGATGGTTTGCTCCAGGCTTTTGTGGAGAATTTTGCATTCGATCACAATTTTGCAGGTCTGATCGTCCTGCGGCCAGACAATCAGCAGATCGGTGCGTCCACGTCCCAAACCATACTCCCGTTCAATGCGTCCACCGCTGTTCACAATCCGCTGGAGAAATGCCTGCAACAACAACTGCGGACCGGCTTCCTGATATTGGAATCGTCTCACCCAGTGCTCTGAGTGTTCGCGGAAAAAGGTCTGAAACTCGGTCATCAGTTTGACCACATTCAGGCTACCATCGGCATTGACGTACCAGGCTGTATCCTGCTCAAACTCCCCCTGTAACACCCACGTCAGTTCGCGCGGCACGACTTCGGCGTAGATCGGATTGGCAATGCGGTACGGCAGATCTTGAGCCACAAGACCGAGATCGCGTACATACTCCAGGTCGCGGTCAATAAAGCGACGTTCCTCAGCCCCACTCAGCAGCGGTTCAACGATGCGTTGTACGCGTTCTTCCTGCAACTTATCGGCCAACTGGTCGAGGTGTATCTCTCGGCGCAAGATGAGTTGCTCCCGTGCGTCACATATTGCGTTGTCCGTAATGGGCTGGCTGCGATCCCGCCCGGTCTTGTTTTTAAAGCCAGCTTCATAAGCCAATGCATTGACCAGCCACGGTTGTCCCCGGGTCTGCGTCCAGATCGTCTCCAGTGCCTCGGCTGTGAATGCCTGCCCCGTTTCTGCCGTGTGCTGTGCGATGAGATCGAATACCTCGTCCTGTGAGAAGTCCCCCAGGCGCAGGGACTCAGCGCGAATGTTGAATGCACTGCCACCGGCGATGAGCGCATTTTCTGCCGTTGATTGGATGCGGTAGTCGCGCACATCGCGTACCCCACACAGCACCACACTTTGCGGAAAACCCTCTGGGCGAAGGTCATAGCCCGCTCGCAACTGCCGTAGCACAGACAGCAGAGAATCGCCGATCAAGGCGTCAATCTCATCTATGAGCAACACCAGGGGCTTCGAGTCGGCTTTAGCCCAGCGCGTCAGTGCCACCTGCAAGGCAGCGTGCGGGCCGAACTCGGCGAGGATGCCGGACCAGACTTTGAGCAAGAATTCGTCTTCCAGCGTCAAGCTCGCTCGTAGTGCTAACACGCCCAGAAAGGTGCGCGTCACCTGTTCCACGTCTTCGCGCGCAGTTTGCCCGCCTTCGACATTGACGTACACACAGCGGTAGTCGTCCCCTGTGTTGAGCAGGTCGCGCAGGGCCAGCAGGGCAGAGGTCTTGCCCGTCTGCCTGGGCGCGTGCAGGACGAAATAGCGTTTGTCGTGGATGAGCCTGAGAACCTCGGTGAGGTTGAGCCGTTGTAGGGGCGGGATGCAATAGTGGTCCGCAGCGACCACTGGTCCGCTCGTGTTGAAGAAGCGCATGACGCAAGTCTCCTTTTTTTGGGAGATTAGATACAGGCTGTGAAATGCAGTTCGACGGCGTATCTGTTATCTTAAAGTACGCACTGATGCCGACAATATCCAAATGAATATACACGCCATAATTTTAGTTGAAAAGCACTACTCCACATTATGGTTAATACTTTGAGATTGCCTCAAAATCCAATTCTACGACCCAGTCTTGAACCGCGCCATCCCTGATAAACCGGATAAATCCAAGTTCTCCAAGCCGTATTAACTCCCTTTGAAAAGTTCGCCAGGTGACATTCTGGTACGCAGATTGTACATAACGATCTTCCTGTAGTTCTGATAGTTCGATACTTCGAGATGGGATATCAGAGAAGGGGTCTGAAGGCTCTGTCTCGCTCAAGAGAAAGTTGAGGAGATTGTATTCCCTCTGGTTCAGGAGCCGTCTCCGGGGGCTAACTTTTATATCGCGAGCTTGGACGAGCATCCTCTGATATACCAGTCGGTTGAGCTTTGCTTTGACGAAATTATTTATGCCTTTGAGTTCACTTGCAAAGCCAGCTACGCCAAAGCGAATAAATGGTGTCACATCGAAAGGCTGGCTTTGCCGACATTCCTGGAGGATTGATTTGTATTCTTGTTCGTGGCGATAGAAGTAGTTGGATAGCCCGTAAAAGCCATGCACATTATATCCGAGTTGAAAGAGGATACCAGCTTCAACGAGTCGGGAGATTCTTCCGTTTCCGTCTCCAAAGGGGTGAATTGTCACGAGGAAGAAGTGGGCGAGCAAGGCACGTATGACTGAATGAAGACTTTCGAGTCGGCGAGAATTGATGAAATTGATATACTCTTGCATTAAGCGAGGGAGCGTTTCGTGCGGCGCACCTCTATGGACCCCTCCAAGCTCTTCCGTGCCTACAACAACGGAAAAGTTGCGGAGTTCCCCGGGTATATTGCGGTCGGTATCTGAATCTCGGGTGATCATTTCGTGCATGGTGAGGATGTCTCTCAGACCAATAGGTGGGCTGTCTGGACGAAATCGTTTTTTTATCCAGGTCTGAGCCTCTCCTGCATTTCTGATCTGCAATTGTTCTTTTGTCGCGGTTTCCCTGTCGTGGTTGTGAGTTTGTTGTTCGAGGTACTCCATTTGCTGAGCAACCTCAGCTTCGGACAGAGGGTTGCCTTCTATCGCAGTTGTGCCATGAATAGCACGGATTCTATTGAGCCTGTCAAGCTGGCTTTGCCACTCTTGTGGAAACACGAGGTTTAGAGAGGCTTCTTTATAAGCTTCAATAGAGATGAGATCCTGAAAGAGACCTTGCTGGTCGAGATGATACTCAAAGGGAAATTTTTCCCAGTCCATTTTTGTCCTCTTATTTAACACGTTATTTGACACGTTGATAAATTTTGTAAGATATTAAATAATAATAATTTTTTACTAAAATTGCAAGAATATAGACTAAAATTTATCGTTATTTGACACGTTATTTGACAACAATAATACATCAAGGCGTAAGTCGCATTCATATGAAATGCCGTCACTCCTGCGGAGGCAGAAGTCCAGTCTGATAGGTTCGCCTGTGGATTACTGGCGTTGTGCCTGCGGCGTGGCGGCTTTAAGCATGCCGCAATGACAATCGCATCTGTTAAGGTTTTGCAAGCCAGTTCAAATTTGGTCTGACGAAGGAAGATTTTGGATGTATATTGACGGGGTGCATTTTTACATTGGATTGAAAGGATGAGATTATGTTGATGACTGGTGGTCAGGCTGTGGTTGAGACGCTGGATGCATGGGGGGTGGATGTGGTGTTTGGCATTCCGGGGGTTCACACGCTCGCGCTTTACGATGCGCTTTACGATCATCCGCGGATTCGGCATGTGACGACGCGGCACGAGCAGGGGGCGGGTTTTATGGCGGATGGATATGCGCGGGCTTCTGGGCGCGTGGGCGTGGCGTTGACGACGACGGGACCAGCGGCGGTGAATGCATTGACGCCGATTGGAGAGGCGTACGCGGAGTCGTCGCCCGTGTTGTTGATATGCAGTGGTCCGACGGATGAAACCAATGGCACAGATGCGGGGGTGTTGCACGATATGCGCGACCAGTTTAGCACGTTGTTTTCTGTGACGGGGCGCGGGCAGCGCGTGTCGCGTGTGGAGGATATCCCGGGTGCGCTATCAGAGGGTTTTGAGGCAATGAAATACGGTCGTCCCCGGCCGTACATTCTGGAAGTTCCGCTGGATGTGTTTAAGGAAGAGGCGGATGTAAATATTGAGGAGCCAGCGCACCGCCCGCCGCATAAGCCAGAGGAGGTTGCGCTCAATGCAGCCGCAGAGATGATTCAGTCTGCGCGTAAGCCGGTGTTGATCGCGGGTGGGGGGACGCAAGATGCGAGCGGTGACGTGATCCGGTTGGCAGAGAAACTCGGATTGCCGGTGGCTGTTACTGCGAATGGTCAGGGGGCTGTCCCGGCGGACCACCCTTTGCTGGTGCGCGGTGAGAGTATGAACAAATGTTTGAATGAGGCGGATGTGGTGATTGCTGTGGGTACGCGTTTGGGTTTTCGGTTTGAGCAGATGTGGAAGGGTACACCGGAGAAGCTCATTCATCTGGATATTGATCCGGGGGTGATGGGGCGGTCGTTTGAGCCAGATGTTGCGCTGATTGGCGATGCGGGCGCGGGGTTGAAAGGATTGTACGCGCGTTTGGATGGGGTTAAGACCGCGTGGGATGTCAGTGATTCTGTGTCGCAGGCGTCCGGTCAGTGGGAGGAGAAACCTTTTCCCGAGTTGCTGGGGATTTTGCGGAATGTTCTGGATCGGGATGCGGTGGTTGTGAACGATATGACGATGATTAGCTATCAGGCGCGTCGCCATTTTCCGGTTTATCAGCCGCGCACGTTTTTGTCACCAACGGTTTACGGAACGCTGGGTTTTTCCATGCCAGCGGCTGTGGGTGCCAAGATCGCGTGTCCAGATAAGCAGGTGGTGTCGCTGTGCGGCGATGGCGGATTTATGTACACGGCGACAGAGCTTTCAACTGCGGTTCAGCAGGGTATATCACTGCCGGTTGTTTTGTGCAATGACAATACTTATGACGCGATCAAGCGGGCACAGGATCGAGAATGTGATGGGCGGAATATTGCCGTGGAGTTGGCGAATCCCGATTTTGTGATGTTTGCACAGAGTTTTGGGATGCAGAGCGTTCGCGTGACTGATGGACAGGGGTTTGGCGAGGCGCTCGAAGAGGCGTTGCAGGCCGAGGGGCCGACGTTGATTGAGGTTTTTGTGCCGGAGTATTCTTGAGAAGTGCATCCTTATAAGTGGTAGGTAGAGATAGGACACAGGCGCAGGAGAATGTTATGGCTACAAAGCGAAAAAAGAGACGTCACAGAGGGGCTGCTGGCAAGGCGAATGCGGATTTGACGGCGCATATTCGGTCGCTGGGGTTGACGAGTGTGGGGCAATACCAGGCGTGGTGTCGGGACCATGGATTTAATGGGGCGCTGAATAAGAGCTGGCAGGAGCGGCGGCAGGAGCGCAAGGTTGCGGATCGGGCGATTGATGTGGAATTGGCCGAGCAGGAATTTGTGCGCCATATTAGCGCGTTGGGGTTGGAGACGGTTGCGGATTATACCGCGTGGTGTACCGCAAATGGGTTGAGTACGGGGACGCATAAGAGTGTTGCACAGCGCAAGAAAGAGCGCGATTTGGCCGAGCGGTTAAAGAGCGATGCGGTTTTGGCGAAGATGAAGAATCACACGCGGCGGCCACAGGAGACGATTCGGGCGATTTATGAGGGCAAGCTGTCGGAGGCGGAGTTGAATCGCCCGCATTTGCAAAAGATCCAGCGGGCTTTTGATGGGCTGGGGAGAGACCGCAAGGGGCGGCGTGCGCTGTTGCAGTTGTTGCTTCATGTGGAAAAGCGGGACGATTTTTTTGATGTCAAGCCCGCGATTGTGCGCCTGGGACCTTCTGATGGGAATACATTTATCGAGGGTTTGGGTGCGCTGGCGCATTGGCACAAGCGGTGGTTGCGCGATCCAGCGGAGTGGCGACCAGATTCGCACAATGGGCGCAAGCAGTTTGGTTCGCTTGCGCGACATTTGCTCGCGAAGTACGATGTGCCCGCGTTTATGGATATCGCGTGGTTTCTCGGCGAGGAAGACGAGGCGCGGCAGCAGCAGGGATGGTTTGTGCATGTGGGTACGGGCGGGAATATTCGCAAGGCAGATGTTCCGCTGACGCTGACGAAGAAGATGGCGCATTTGTTTTTGGAGTCGCCGCACGATTACACGATTTACGAGGCGTTTCGGCGCGGTCAAATTCTGGGGCTTGGCGGGGAAGAGCCGCTGGTGCGCGCGGTGAATGGTACGCGGTTGGGATCGTCTTTTGAATGCGAAGATTTCTGGCATAAGGTGGTGCATTTTTTTGTGAATAATCCAATGCTCGATCCCGATGAGGTGGGACCGATTGTGGATTATATTCACAACCAGAAATACGTGCCTCGAGAAGAGACGGTTGGTGGCGAGGTTGTGCAATTGCCTCCCGAGCAGCCGAATTTTTCGATTAAGGGGCGCAGTATGGTCAAGTTGCTTCGGCAGGTCGAGACGTGGCACCGGCAGTTGGCGAGGCAGAATCGCTTGCCCGCAAAGGTGTGGGCGCCTTCGGGTCTCAATGAGCTGGATTGGACAGCGACGGATAATTATGGGAATGAAAAGGAGCGGTGGACGATTACGGAGTTGCTGTCGGTCAAAGAGTTGTCCCTTGAGGGACGCAAGATGCACCACTGCGTGGGGTCTTATGCGAATAATTGCAAAACCGGGAGGTCATCGATTTGGACGATGCAGGTTACGACGCCGGAGGATGAGACACATCGGGTGATGACGATTGCGGTGCAAAATGGCAGCCGAAGTATTACGCAGGCGCGCGGGAAGTGCAATGCGCGACCCAATGGCAGGACGCCCAGTGGCAAGCGTCGAGATTTTAGCAAGGCGTATGAACGCCATTTGCGGAAGTCGCGCCATGTGTTGTATTTGTGGCGGGAGCAAGAGGGGCTGTCTATGTCGCGTGGGGTGTGAGCGAATAGACGAATAATCCGCAGATGACGCAGAAAAAACGCGAGTAATTTGAGCGTTTTACACAGATGAAGGGCGAATAGACGGAGCGGTGTACAACTGACCGCCTCTCAGGTCAGTTCATAGACGAATAGACGAATCAACGAATCGTAGCAGTTCATAGGCGCACAGATTTAATTATTCATATCGCAACGCTGTGGCTGGGTCGGTCAGGGCTGCGCGAATCGCCTGGGTGCTTACTGTCATGATCGCGATTGCCATTGTCAGCAATCCGCTCAATATAAAGACCAACGCGCCCAGGTCTATGCGATACGCGAATCCCGCCAACCATTCGTTCATGACCCAATAGGCCAGCGGAAATGCGATCAGGTTGGCCAGGAGTACCAGAATTACAAATTCCCGCGAGAGCAGGCGTATGATATTGGGCACGGATGCGCCCAGGGTCTTGCGGATGCCAATTTCTTTGGTGCGCTGTTCTGCTGTAAATGCCGCCAGGCCAAACAGGCCCAGGCACGCGATTACAATCGCCAGTCCGGCAAATACGGTTATAAGTGTTCCTATCCGTTGTTCAGCCAGATAATATCGCGCCAGGTTTTCGTCTAAAAAACGATAATAAAACGGCTTTTCGGGAATGTATTTCCGCCATATTTCACCGATATATTTAAGCGTTTCGTCAATATCCTGGCCGCGAATTTTTAGTGCTATCACGTTGAACTTGGGTTGCCACATCGCGATCGCCACGGGCCGAATGACTTCGTGTAGCGACCGGTTGTGAAAATCTTTTACCACGCCGATCACAACGCCCTTCTCCCGGTTATCCGCGGCCCATCCAAATTCCTTTCCAAGCGGGTCGGTCCATCCCAATCGCTTCACGGCAGTTTCGTTCAGGATAAACGCCTGAGATGTATCGGTTGTTACGGCCAGCGAAAAATTGCGACCCGCTGTGAGTTCCAGATTATAGGTGTCTAAAAAAGCTTCATCCACGCCCAGGACACGCATCCGCCAGTCTTCACCTCCCCTGCCTTCGGGAAATACCCTGTCCAGTTGTCCCCCATATCTCATCGAAGAATGCGATGCCGATGCTTTCAAAATGTTTGGGTGCTTCAAAAATTCATTCTTGATGTTCAAATAATCATCGGTCAATCGCCGGTCTGTCGCAAATAGCCAGGTCATGACCATGAGATCTTTATCAAATCCCAGATTCTTATTCTGCACGTAATTCAATTGCTGGTACACCGTGTATGTACCCGCGATTAAGAATGTCGAGATCGCAAATTGAAATACCACGAGGATCTGTCGCAGTCGGCCGCTTCTGTTACTCGAGACAAGCGTACCTTTCAGTACTGTTACGGGCCGAAAACTGGATAGAAATAGCGCAGGATATCCTCCGGCGAGTACGCTTACCAGCACGGTTAAAGCAAATAGTCCGGCAATCGCATACCACAGGGTCTGTCCTTCAAGCGCGATTGTTTTTTGGGCGAAGTTATTCAGGAGGGGGAGTGAAATTTTCACAATAATTAGCGACAATATCCCGGCCAGCAGTGCGGTTAAAAATGTTTCTCCCAGAAATTGTCGAATCAATTGGATGCGATAGGCTCCCACTACCTTCCGCAACCCAACTTCGCGTGCCCGTCGCGCTGAGCGCGCTGTTGATAGGTTCATAAAGTTGATGCACGCAATCAGTAAAATAAATATTCCGATGATCGCAAACAGGTACACATATGTGATGTCGCTATAAGATGAAATGCCATAATCCACTTTGGAATACAGATACATGCGCTCTAAAGGCTGCAAAAAATAGGTGCTCTTTTTGACGATCTCATCGCCCATGTATCGCGCCATGAATTCAGGCAATTTTGCTTCGAGTGCTTTCGCATCTGCGCCTTCTCGCAATAAGATGTAATTGTTTGCTGGTCGCCAGGTTGAATCTACCGCCCAGTTTTCAAATACGTTCCGCGTCCAACGGGTATTTACCGTTGCACATACAATGTCAAATTGCAGGGTTGAATGTCGAGGCACGTTTTTCAGCACCCCGGTAATCGTATATACCCCACCCATATACCGATCATCGACGGTGAGTACTTTTCCTATTGGGTCGTCATTCCCAAAAAATCGTTGCGCGGTTGTCTCTGTCACCAGGATGGAAAGCGGTTCTTTGAGTACTGTCGCGCGATCTCCCTTTACCAGTTCAAAATCGAAGACTTCCAAAAAATCGGGATCCGTCAAACAGAACCGCTGATTGAATTTGCGGTCTTTATACGTGGTCCAGCTATAGTCCGGCATATATCGTACGACTGTTTCGATTTCTGAATAATCTTTTTTTAGCGCGGGTCCCGCTGCGCCCGATGTGCCAAATCCCATGTCACGGGTGCCGTCATCGTTGCGCATCTCGCGGAGCAATTTGTAGATCCGATCACTCTTTGTGTGAAACCGATCCACACGAAATTCATCGTGAATAAATAATCCGATCAGAACACAACAAGCCACGCCTACCGATAATCCCAGTACGTTGATCAGGGAGTATCCTTTGTGGCGCATCAAATTGCGCAGGGCGATTTTCAGATAGTTTTGGAGCATGATTTTTTTAAATCAGACAATGCGCCACTGCGTCTCTGTACGTTTCGAGCGCTGGGGTTTCCAGGTTCTTCACCTTGGCCAGATCATCCCATTTCCTGAGGTGTACGGCATTCTGGTAGTAAGGATTGCTTTCGAACTCGGTCCTTTCCCGATCTGACATGAGGCCTCCTTGCAGTTGGAAACTATGCTTAGAGGCTTCGGAAAGGGTGTTGTAGTAGGTCGAATCCGTGGTGCAGATGTATCGCTTGGCCGGAACGTGAAGTTTCACCGGTTCGGTCACCGCCTCGATAAAAAAGGGTGCTATGTACGCGGCGCCCACTTCTTCGTGGAGAAAGTCCTGGGTGTGGAAATCTGCGTTTTCTGCGTGTTCGTCCATCAGAAAATGGCCGATATCGTGCAATAGTGCGGCAGTTATCTGAATCGCGTCTCCATTGGCGAGCTGGGCCAGATTGGCGCACTGGAGCGCGTGTTCGAGTTGCGTTACGACTTCGTCGTAGTAGGACTGGCCCCTCGCTTCCATGTAGGCGAACAGGGCATCTATTTTTTTTTCTGGCCTGCCTTCGGCCAATTGGTTCGCGAGTGTTGGATCGACGCGTTCCTTCATTTTGGCACCATCTTTCTCTAAAAATGTTCGAGTGATAAATTGAATTGGAGGGGTTACAACTGTTCATCCCGGTCTAACCATCCGTCTGATAGATGTACGATGCGGTCTCCGTAAGCGGCGTTTTTCTCGGAGTGCGTGCATTGGACAATGGTTACGCCTTCGGCATTCAGGTGTTTGAACAGGGTCATGATCCGCTCGCCTTCTGCCGAGTTTAAGTTGCCGGTTGGTTCGTCGGCCAGGATCAATTTTGGTTGGGTGATCAATGCCCGGGCTATGCCCACCTGTTGTTGTTGTCCGCCGGATAACTGGTTGGGGAATAGTCGCTTTTTTGCCACGATGTTGAAGCGGTCCAGCATTTCGGCGATGCGGCCTTTGCGCTCGGCACCTTTTACTTTTTGATATAAGAGGGGTGTTTCCAAATTTTCGGAGACGGTTAGTTCGTCGATTAGATGGTAACTTTGGAATACAAATCCGATGTGGTCTCGGTGCAACTCGGTCAATGCGCGTTCGTCCAGTTTGTGAACTGCGCGGTTGTAAAAATGATACTCTCCATTCGAGGCGGTGTCCAGCATGCCCAGGATGTGCAATAGGGTTGATTTGCCGGCTCCAGAGGGTCCCATGATGGATACAAATTCCCCTTCGCGGATTTGTAGGTCTATTCGCCGGAGTACGAATGTTTTTACGATGCCGTTTTCGTAGTATTTTTCGATGTTTTTTAGTTCGATCATCTCTATCTCCTTATTAGCTATCAGCGGTTAGCTGTTAGTCCCAGCCCTTCACACTTCACACTTCACACTTCACACTTCACACTTCACACTTCCTATGCGCGTCGTTCGAAAAGGATGGATACCTCGTGTTCAGATGGCTCGCCAATTTCTACGAGCGACCAGTCTGCGTCGTAGTTTTCCACGATCCGCTTCAAACACATGACTCTCTGTTCGTGGGGTTCGGCGTGTTCCTCCCAGGCGAATAGTTCCATGCGGTAATCGTATTTTCTGCTTTTGCCGTTTACCACCACGGTTACTTCCACGGTGTCTTCGGCGTCTAAAGGCGGCAATTTGATTGAGATTTTGGGCATGGTGATTCTCCGAAGTCGTGATCAACGCTACTCATACCGCAGGGCGTCAACGGGATTGGATCGCGCAGCGCGAATGGCCTGGAGGCTTACGGTACACAGGGCGATTTTGAGATAGTTTTTGAGCATGCGGTTTTTCCGCTATCCCCTGATGTTTTCTGTGACGACATGACCGTCGAACAGGTGGATGATGCGATGCGCGTATCCCGCGTCGTGCGAATTGTGGGTCACCATGACGATTGTGGTGCCGTTTTTGTTCAGTTCGGTCAACAGATCCATGACCTCGTTGCCGTTTGCCGAGTCGAGGTTACCCGTTGGCTCGTCTGCAAGGATGATGTTGGGGTTTGCTATGACGGCTCTGGCCACGGCTACGCGCTGCTGCTGACCGCCGGATAGTTGTTGCGGGAAATGCTTTTCGCGGTGTTTGATGCCCATGTATTCGAGGGATTCATCCAGGCGCTGTTTGCGCTCGCTGGTTGGTAAGCCCAGGTATAACAGAGGCAGTTCCACGTTTTCGGCGACGGTCAGTTCGTCGATGAGGTTGAAACTTTGAAATACAAAGCCGATATTTGACTTGCGGGTGTTGGCTCTTTGCCGTTCGGTGTGTTTGGAGACTTCTTCTTCGTTCAGAAAGTATTCCCCACCGCTCGGATTGTCCAGCAGGCCGAGTACGTTCAAGAGTGTGGATTTGCCACATCCAGACGGTCCCATGATGGCGACAAATTCGCCTTCGTCAATATCTACGTTGACATTGTTCAGAGCCGTGGTTTCCACTTCTTCGGTGGTATAGACTTTCTGGAGGTTGACGGTTTTGATCATTGTGAGACTCCTCTTTAAGGTGAGATGTAAGACATAAGACATGAGACGTTAAAAGCATCTACTTTGAGACACTATTCATACCGCAGCGATTCAACGGGATTGGCCATAGCGACTTTGACCGCTTGATAGCTCACGGTGATACAGGCAATAATCAGAGACAAGACGCCAGCAAAAACAAAGATGCGCCACCCCATAGATGTGTGGTACGCAAAATCGTTTAACCAGTCGTTCATAAAGTGATAGGCCAGCGGAGCGGCCAGTGCAAAGGCAACGACAACCAGCCTGATGAACTCTTTGGAAAGCAAAATGACGAGATTGGGGATGGATGCGCCGAGGACTTTTCTAATGCCGATTTCCTTGGTGCGCTGTTCGGCGGTATAGGACGCCAGGCCGAACAGCCCCAGGCAAGAAATAAAAATGGCGAAAATGGCAAAAAAAGTAGCCAGCGTGCCCATCGTGCTCTCGTTGCGATACATCCTTTCAAACTGTTCGTCCTGAAAAGAAAACTCAAAAGGACGGTCCGCATTGAATTTCTTGGATGCCCTCTCGATACCTGCAATAGCCTCAGCCGTTTGTCCCCCGGCAATACGCACAAATAAAAACTCGGTACGGGTGGGACTCAGAAGAATAATCAGCGGTTCGATAGCCGTGTACAGGGATTGAAAATGGAAATTTTTAACCACGCCAATAATTGGACCTTCGCGACCAAACCGCAGACGGGTGCCAACCGGGTTTTCCATGCCCATAGCCCGAGCCATTTCTTCATTCACAATAAAACTTCTGAGATCCCCGGGAAAATCTCTGGAAAATTCGCGCCCGTGAACAAGCTCCATGTGCAGGGTATTGACCACATCGTAGTTGGCCTGTAACCTGTGAAAAATATGTTCTGAATTGGGGTCTCTCCCCTCCCACATCGCATTTGTTCCGGTACTCGTCACCCTGAGCGGATTGTGTCCGGTACTGGTCACGCCGACAATGCCCGGCTGTTGCAAAAGTTCCTGTCTGAAAGCCTCATACTGTCTCTTAGCTGCACCCTCCAACCGCATATACACCAGATTATCGCGGTCAATTCCCAGATCTTTGTTTCGCATATACGCAATCTGCTCATAAACCGTCAGCGTGCCGATAATGAGCAAAATAGAAAGACCAAATTGGAACACCACCAGCACCCGGCGCAACTGACTCGAACCCGACCCCGGTGTAAACGTACCGCGCAAAACAATGACGGGATTAAAATTGGAAAGATAAAAAGCGGGATAGCTTCCCGCGAGCACTCCGGTTACAATCGCAATACCAAAAAAAATGAGAAGAATCTCAATGCTGAAAAGATCGGTCGTGAGCGTCTGATTGATCAAGTCGCTAAACGACGGCAAAACCAGAATGACCATGATCAGCGCCAGAATGGCAGCGAACATGGTCATCATAAGCGATTCGCCCATAAACTGCCCAATCAGAATGGTTTTATGCGCCCCGACAGCCTTGCGAATCCCAATTTCTCGAGCGCGTTGCGTAGAACGCGCAGTCGATAGATTCATAAAGTTGATACTCGCAATCAGGATGATGAACGCGGCCACGACAATAAACATCTGCACATAGTCAATCCGACCACCGACCAGTTTGCCATTCCTGTAGTCGGAATACAGATGCATATCCAGATAGGGCTGCAAAAAAGCATCGCTTGTGACCGTATCATCATTCTCCTTAATGATATTTTTGATCTTGGCATTGAATTGATCGATATTGACATCCTTTTGCAACTGAACGTATAGCCGAAGGTGATTGACCGTCCACCGATAAAAACCGCGTTTATTGGCCAAATAAGATGCCATTGGCAAAATACAGTCATATCGCTGCGTCGAATTTACGGGCATGTTTTCATAAACCCCAGCCACCTTAAAACTTTTGTTATCGTATTGCACCAGCGCGTGCGTATTATTCACCACAAAGATCTGTCCCATCGCGGTACTCCTCCAATCCTCTCCAAAATACTTCTCGGCCAGTCGCTCTGAGATGGCGATATTATCCGGTTCCGCAAGCGCGGTTTCGGGATCGCCCAAGATGAGGGGAAAGGTGAAAATCTTAAAAAAGGCCGGTCCAGCGTGATATCCGCTCTCCCGAAAAGTCTGTTCCCCATGCGTCAAATACATGGGCTGATTCCAGGTCACAAGCACGGTCTCGGTAACCTCTGGATATCGCTCTTCCAGCAGTTTGGCACTCGGATGGGGTATCGAAGACAGCGTCGAGATCTTATTCATGCCGTGATGATGCCGCATGAAGCGGTAGATTCGGTCGCCATTCACATGGAATTGATCGTAGCTGAGTTCGTGGGCGATCCACATAAAAATTAAAAAACTACAGGTCAGGCCCACGGAAAGACCCGCAATATTGATTATAGAATGGGTTTTTTGCCCCAAAAAATTGCGGACCGCGATTTTGAAATAATTCTTAAACATTGGGATTCTCCAGTTCAGGTGTAAGTTGTGGCTTATCTTATTATAATCAATTTACCTGATTTTGGGCGGTATTGAGTGGTCGTCTTACTTCTTATGTCTCACCTCTTACTGCTTTAAAACCAACTTGTCGATTTCTTCGTAATTGTCATAGGACGATGTGACCACGCGCTCGCCGGGAGAGAGGCCAGCGAGGACTTCGAAGTATTCGGGGCTTTGGCGGCCTATGCGTACGTCGCGGCGTATGGCTTCGTCGCCTTCGACGACAAATACCCAGTTGCCGCCTGTTGTTTGATAAAATCCGCCGCGGGGGAGCAAGAGGGCTTCTTCGGGTGCGTCGAGTTCCAGACGTATCTGTTCTGTTTGACCGCGCCGGATGCTTTGAGGTGTCGCATCGACAAAATCCATATCGACTTCAAATTGTCCTTCTACGACTTCGGGAAAGACCCGACGGATTGTGAGGTCATACGTTTCATCGCCGATTTCAATGGTGCCTTTGAGTCCCTTTGTGATTCGCGTGATGTAAAATTCATCGATGCCCACCCGCATCTTGTAGGCGTCGAGTACATCGACCTGACCAATGCGCCTTCCCCTGTTCATCAACTGACCGATTTCTGCATTTAATTGGGATAATTGTCCAGCAATGGGGGCGCGCACGGTCAGGTTTTCCAATGGACGGCGCACATGTTCCAATTGTCGTTGCAAGCTTCTGGCGCTCGTGTCCAGTGCAGCGAGTTGGTTGATGCGATACAGCGAGTCCTGGCGTACTGTTTCCAATGCAAATGACCTGCGTTTCTGATCGTTTTGATATCGATCTCGCGCACCTTCAAACAGGTCTTGGGAAGTCAGTCCGCGTTCATATAAAACTTTCTGCTTTTCGTGTTGGCGTTCTGTCTCCCGCAAGTTCAATTCAACGCGCATCAGTTCCTGGCGGTTGCGAATGGCCCGATTTTCCAGATTCAACCGCGTGTTTTCCATGTTGTTGATTTGTTCGAACAAGCGGGCTTCTTGGGTTAAAATATTTTGTTCCAGGGTGGGATTCGACAATTTCAAAATGGGCATGCCTTTTTCGACCATGGTCCCTTCTTCCAGGAAGATTTCCTCTATTTGTCCGCCTTCGAGTGCGTCGATATAATAGGTTTGTATCGGCAATACGGTGCCGCGCTGGACGGTAAATTCCTGAAAGGGACCGCGCGTGACTTCTGAGATGGTAATCCGATCGACCTGTACATTGAGCCGGGCGCTGTGGTCGCCAAAGATCGCCATGTAGATTACGGCACACACAAATATGGCGATTCCGCTTATGGTCGCAATGCGCTTTGGTGTCCATACTTTCTTTTCGACCCTGCGGTCCATGCCGTCTTGACCCGTGGCTTCTGTTGCCGGTTGGGACGATGAAGAACCGCTGCCGACAAAACTGGGTACGGCTTTCTTACTCGGTGCATCATCTCGTTCGGGTGTTGACATGTTTATATCCTCTATCCAAAAGTTTGGTGTATCATAGAATGCTGAATGGGGAAAATAGTCATACTTTGAACAATATTCAACTTTGTTTTGCGTCAATGTGCCTCTATCCTATCCATTCTCGATTTTTACTCATCTCGCAAGGCATCAATGGGATTGGATCGCGCGGCGCGAATGGCTTGCATGCTTACGGTTCCAAAGGCGATGATCAGGGCCATTATCGCGCTTGCGACAAATGGCAAGACATTTAAATCTGTCTGATAGGCAAACCCGGAGAGCCAGTCGCGCATCAGATAGTAGGCGATTGGCCAGGCGATGAGATTGGCAAGTAGAATGAGCAATATAAATTCGCGGGAGAGTAGCATCACCAGATGAGATGTGGATGCGCCCAGTACCTTCCGCACACCAATTTCTTTGGTGCGAGATTGAACCATGAATGCGGCCAGTCCGAACAGTCCCAAACAGGCTACAAAAATTGCCAGTAGTGAAAACACGCCGAGCATTTTACCAGTGAGCCGTTCGTTGAAATAGTACCGCTGTATGATCTCGTCCAAAAATATATATCGAAAGGGTGCGTCTGGCACAAAGCGTTTCCACTGTGTTTCGAGAAATGACAGGGTTTGCGCGGTGTTTTCTGGTCGGACGCGCAGGGCCAGGGAATAAAATAGCCTCCAACGGGCTACGAATCCCATGGGGGCGATTTCTTCTCGTAGCGTCAAGCTGTGGTAGTCTTTTACGACGCCAATTACGGTCAGGGTTTGGTTGTTAAATGCTGCTGGCGTCTCGATCTGTTTGCCAATCGGGTCGTCCTCCCAGCCGAGCAGGCGCACGGCTGTTTCGTTCAAAATAATTGCCTGAGAGGTGTCGCTGGCAACATCGGCTGAAAAGACGCGACCGCGAAGCACGGGAATGTCGAATATTTCAAAGAACGAATCATCTACCTCGTTTATGCGAATTGTCCGTTCTTTTGTGCGGTCTCCATCGGGCCAGATCAGTCGCGGTCGTCCACCGTATCCAGAAATGTCGTATCTCAATGCCGATGCGCTGAGGATATTGGGGTGTTCGAGAAATACCTGTTTCACCGTCTGGTGGCGTGCCGAAAGGCGCATTTGTGGGGCAAATTCATGCTCGCGATCATGAGCGAAGATTGGCACACTTACAATGTGATCGCGCGTGAAACCCATATTTTTGGTTTCTATATATCGCAGTTGTTGATAAACCACCAGGGTGCAGATCACCAGCAAGATGGACATGCCGAACTGAAAAATCACGAGTCCTTTCTTCAGTCCTGTGGAACCCGATGAGGAAGACGCCCTACTTTTTAGTGCTGTTACCGGACTAAAGGATGAGAGGAAGAACGCCGGATACCATCCTGCCAGCAATCCGACTACCAAGGTTAATGCCAGTGCCGCCGGCGCACCTATTATTACTGTAGCCGCGTTGAGGTGTAAATTGCCGCGTACAAATTGGTTGAATAAGGGCAGGCATAACTCGACCAGTGCCAGGGCAATCAGCAGGGCGACGGAGGTTAAAAGCAGAGATTCAGTTAAAAATTGAATCATCAGTTGTGGACGATGCGCGCCGACCACTTTTCGCACGCCTACTTCGCGCTTGCGGGTGACAGCGCGAGCAGTTGCCAGATTTGTAAAGTTCACGCATGCAATGACCACTACGATCAGCCCGATAGCCACCAGTATGTAAATTTGTTGTATGGGGCTGTTGGCAGCCGGGTTAAAATCGGATTCGCCATACAGGTACACGCGGTGCAGGGACTGTAGATGATAGGTGTTTTTTGCCGCAACTTCATCTCCCATATATTGTTTGATCAACGGCTGCATTTTTGTTTGCAGGGTTTCTGCGTTTTGTCCTGTTTTTAATAGTACGTATGTGTTTACTGGACGCCACGATTGCCTGGGTAGCCACATTATCCACGGCGTTTTTCCTACGGAGGGTATTGTGGTTGTGAGTAAGTGAAAATGAAGGTCTGATGAGCGTTGTGGTGCCTTTACGATACCTGTTACTGTGTACTCGCCTGGAAAAATGCGATTGTCAACAGAAACTGTTTGGCCCATCGGGTCCGTATCGCCAAATAAATGTTGCGCCATGTCGTCAGTTATGACCACAGAGTAGGGTGTGCGAAATGCGGTTTCTGGATCGCCTTTTATGAGGGGAAAATCGAACACGTCCAGAAAGTTGTCATCTATCAGTGCCAGGGTATATCGATTTTTGCGTTTGCCGTATTGTGCAGACACAAGCCACTGCCAGATACGCACCGTTGTTTCTACTTCGGGAAATGTTTCTTTCAACACAGGTCCGAGTGCGCCTGATGTGCCTTCTTCATAAGTTGTTTGCGTACTGCTGCGCTTTTCTCGAATCACTTTGTAAATGCGGTCGCCCAAGGTGTGTGAGCGATCTACTGCAAACTCTTGTTGGATGTACAACAGGATCAAGATGCCACACGCCAGCCCAATGGCAAGTCCCAGTACATTGATGGTTGTGTACAGTTTGTGCCGCATCAAATTGCGGATCGCAACAGTCAGGTAATTTTTGATCATGAGTGCCTCCCGAAGCGCGATCTTTTGTAATGAAAAATAACGGTTGCACAATTTTACTGCAATAATCGTGCCAAAACAATCAAGTACTGAAATAACAACATGTTATGAAATATTGCTTAAAATTGATAGGTTGAATAGTGTCCGATTTTGATACAGTAGTGTCCGAAAATGAACACTTAAAATACAACAGACACATTGTTTTTAATGTGTCTGTTGTATTAGCCGTAGAACCATTATTTGTTCAGGATTTTATTCTACAACGCGGAAATAGACGTATTTCCTATCCGTCTGATCAGTTTGCTTGTCCTTCGCCAATACGGTCAATTGATAAATCCCTTCGGGCACCTGATTCACATCGATTTGCAAATACGTAAAATCATCTTCTCGATCTGTATCTATTGTGAACCAGTAAAAGAATGAGACGCTTGTTTTTACTCCGTCCGCAAAGCATCCACTGGATTCGTGCGTGCGGCTTTGAGTGCTTGATAGGTCATGGTTGTAAGTGCGAGCAAGAGCGCGAGAGCACCGCCTATGAGAAAATACATAAGGTGTAGATCGATGCGATAGGCGAAGTCCTGCAACCATCTGCTCGAAAACAGATAGGCTATTGGACAGGCTATTGCACAGGCGATGATTACGAGTTTGACAAATTCTCTGGATAACAACCCAAAAATACTGAATACCGATGCGCCCAGAACTTTCCGTATGCCAATTTCTTTTGTTTTTTGTTCTGCGCGAAACGATATCAGGCCGAGCAGTCCCAGGCAGGCTACGAAGATGGTCAGTCCGGAAAATACTGCCAATGCATTCCCCGTGCGGATTTCATTTTGATAACGCACGCGTGTCAGGTCATCATTCAAGAACCAGAAAGTGCATGGAATTTGTGGTAAAAATTGGTGCCATGTTTTCTCTATAAATGCGAGGGTTTCCGGTATGTTCTGTGTGCCCAGTTTGAGGTAGAGGTGTTTGGCGCCTCCCGTAAAAAGTCTGAATACAACGGGCCGGATGGCATTGTGCAATGTTTGGACGTGAAAATCTTTCATCACACCTACCACATATCCCTCGGGTCCATTTTTTTCCTTAAAACGCCTGCCAATTGGATCGTCCCATCCGAGATGTCTTGCGGCTGTTTCATTTAAGATAAGTGGTCGGCCTTTTTCTCGATATGCTTGCACTAATTCTCGATATTTTTCTAACTCCGCACGACTTTCTATTCTTTCTGGCCACTTTGGTGGTTCTGGTGCCAGACGGCCTGCTGCCAGTTCGATGTTGAAGAAGTCCAGAAAATCGCGGTCAATATCAAACAGACCCATCTGCCAGTCGGCGTCATCGGCTCGAAACGTTTCTGTTGTATGATATCCACCTTGATGAAAACGCGTGGCTGTTGCGTTCAAAATATTCGGGTGTGCCATGAACACCTGTTTTACCGTGGGAATGCGCCATCTCAGATCTTCTGAACTACCGTGATGTAGTTGCCGAGAATAGATGAAAAGCGGTATGCCGACTACGAGTTCTTTGTCAAATCCGAGGTCTTTATTTCGGATATATGCCAGTTGCTCCTGTACGACAACAGTACCTGTGATGAAAGCAATCGAAATTGCAAATTGGAAGATCACGAGTGCTTTTCGCAGCCCAACGTGTTTCGATCCCGGTATCCAGTCCCCTTTCATTACCTGCGTGGGCAAAAAGGATGAGAGTACAAATGCGGGATAACTACCCGCGAGCACACCAACGCCCAGCCCAAACCCGATCAATCCGATCATCCACCACAGATTTTCAGTTCTGTGCAATATCAGATCTCGTTGAATAAAACTGTTAAACCGTGGCAGGACCAGTTCAACTAAGGCGAGTGCTACTATCATTGCAACGAGTGCCACCAGTACTGATTCGCCTAAAAATTGTCCGATCAATTGCTGGCGAGATGCACCCACCACTTTTCGTAATCCCACCTCGCGTGCTCTGGTGGATGAGCGCGCCGTTGAGAGATTCATAAAATTGACACAGGCGAGTACGAGAATAAAACCCGCGACGAGTCCAAAGGCATATATCTGGGTGATATCGCCATGGTCCCTAAACTGAAGCCCCAAATCCGGATGGGTATAAAGATGCACGCGCGTGAGGGGTTGCACTATGTACCGGGTCGTTTGGCGCACGTCATCACCCATGTATCGCGTTATCAAATCGGGCAGTTTTTGCTGTAGTGTGCGGTGGTCGTAGCCTTCGGGCAACAGGAGATATGTGAAAAAGGGACGATAAGCGCCCGTGGGTTGCCACATAGACCATAGGTCCGCCAACTGGCCCCTTGGCGTGGCGGTCAGGCAATCGAAATAAAAGGTCGAGTTGGGCGGAAAGTCGCGCACAATACCCGTTACAAAGTATGTCACCGTGCCGCTCAGTTGTTCGTGATCCACTTGCAGTGTTTTTCCAATTGGATTCTGATTTTGGAAGAATTTGCGCGCCATTGATTCTGTTAGCACTATAGAACCCGGTTGGGTCAATGCCGTGCCTGGGACACCGATTACAAATGGGATTGTAAATACATTGAAAATTTCCCGATCTGCGACACATACATCTTGCTGAAAAAAGCGGTCGTCGGTTTTGACCCATGAGGTGAGTATTTGTGTGCGGATGGCTTCCTGTACTTCGGGAAAATCGCGCTTTAATGCCGGTGCCAGTGCGCCAGATGCACGCGGATTGACCGATGTTGTATTTTCCATTGAAACTGTGCGGATGACGCGATAGATGCGGGGTGCATTGGCATGGTGTCGGTCGTAGCTAAATTCATATTGAATGTAGAGGGCGATCAAAATGACGCACGCCATTCCAGTTGCCAGGCCCAGGATATTAATCGTTGTCAAGCCCCTGTTTTTCAGCAAGGTGCGAATGGTAGCTATGAGATAACTGCGAAACATATTGACCTCCTGATGCAGTTTTCAACGCGGGTTAGTATCCCGATGTCCGATGCAATGCGATACGCGAAAGGATGAATGTATAAAAATAGTAAGCAATTACTGTGCCAAAAACTTCTTGTCTATATTTTACAAGTAGTTATGAGAATTTGTGTCATGAGCACAGTTCAATAAGTGTCCGATTTTGATACAGTAGTGTCCGAAAATGAACACTTAGCCAATAAAAATAGGCACATTGTTTTGATTGCAATGTGCCTGATGTATTAGCCGTAGAACCATTATTTTGCAATGGCGTTACCCCGGTTTAGTGGGTATGATTGATGCGTGCGAGTAATTCAGGCAGTTCCTCAATTTCAGTAATTGATAACCCACGCCAGCCAATTATGTCTGGTCGCGCGTCATATACATCTTCTAAATCGACTTGCTTTAGCACGGGTAAGAAACCTATTTCTTTAGCACCGGTCATTTCCTGGCTGCTACCATCGCCCACATAAATACAGACATTTGACGGAAGTCCCAACTGTTCATGTGCCCGTTTATAGATTTCAATAGCGGGCTTTTGTATTTTTTCTGTACAAGAAAAGAGCGGTAAATCGATATGCTCTGCTAAAGGGGACGTGTGCCAGAGTAGCGGGACATCTGGACCACAGTTTGTTATGAGTCCAATTTTATAGCCATCATTTTTTAGATTTTGAAGCGTAAGCAGGACCTCAGCCTTTGGTTTCAGTGTTCTCATTGTGAAGTCGTATCGATATTGTGCGGCAGTGTTGATTTTGCAATCGCCTGGGGAGAGACCAATTTGAGCGCAACATACCGCGATATTCTCTTCTATTGACCTGAATTTCCCAATACATCGGTCAGAAAAAGAAAGATCGGATGCGTGTCTAAACGCTTCATACGGCACCGACAAAGTTTCGGCCATCAATGCAAGTACTTTGTCGTACTTTTTTTTGCTAAAATTATCAACCAGTGTCCCAAACAAGTCGAAAATTACTGCCTTAAATTTCATTATACCAAACTCTCTGTTCGGTACTCCTGTGACTGACCTGATCATGATGGTGCTGGTGCCTGGATGAGTTCCAGGTCGGGAATGTCGGAGAAGTCGTGGTCGTCCGACGCAAGCGGACACTCTAAGAGTAGTGCGGTTGCAGCAACCCAGGCATCTCCCGTGTTTAGCCTGCGCCCCATACGCTCTTGTTCGCTACGCAGATGTGCAGAGATACGAACCAGGTCAGAATTCGGCCACACAACTTCATACCGATCAAGGGTCTGCCGTAGGGCATTCTTCCGTCTGTCACCCCAGTTCCCTTTGTAGGCGCCAAACCACAACTCTTCCAGTGTCTGAAATGAAATGACTGCACGCCGTCCCACAATGCGCTCCCGGTAGTAGGTAGCCGATTCTGCTCGGCGTATGAGTATTGAGACAACGCTGGTATCGAGGACGATAGGCGAAGGGTTTGAAAGCATCAGATATTCCGTCCTTCACATATCGCGCGATGAAAAGCCTCCCACTCTTCTTCTGTCAGATTAATGGTGACTATTTTGTCAGGGTCAAAAATCTTCGGATCCGGGTCGTTGCGAAACGCTTCGAGGTCAAACGGTTCCGAGCACGACCGCGTGCTGGTTATCTGATCTACATAAATAACATCCCATTCGTCATTGTCTTTGAAGCGACCACGGCCTCTGATCTCGACATACTGTGTCGCCAGCCGACGCATGTCGTCGTTCAGTGCTGGATCGAAACGCAATGGTACGACCCTTTGTGGGATGAAATGCAGTTCCGCTGTCCCACAAGCCCAGTTCACTTCCATCAGTCGCCCTTCCACCAATGCTGGCTCGTCCGGAACCGTCGGCTTTGTTTTGTCGGGTTTCTGCCTTTTTTTTGAGAGGCGGCCTGCAAATAGTGTTTCAACACTGAGGCTTTCATTCAGGTCGGGCCAATGGATGCCTTCCCCGGTACGTCGCCAGTTGCGTCTTTCTCTGGCGGTAGCGTGTGCGAGCCTGGGATACCATTTCAGAGGCACAGAGATGGTTCGTCCATCAGAGAGCACCGCCGTCAGCCTATCCTCGCTTACTTCCACGCGCTCAGCCTGCGGCATATCACTTGTCGAAATATTCATCCCATGCCTCCATGTTGTGCAACTTCTCAGAAGTTCATCCGGCATCAACCTCTATCAGTAAATCCGCTGGAATGCCCAGATGTGCTCGCAATGCGCCAATTTGTTCAATAGAGAGCGGGCGAGTTCCTTCAAAAAATTCCACTGTCTGACTGCTACTGCCCAGCCACTTTGCCAGATCGTCCCGGGAGAGTCCCTTCTGATCCAGCATAAAGTCAACCACTTCTTGGGGTGTCGATTGTTCATAGGCCTGCAAATGCGTGTCTTCATAAGCCTGCACGAGTACAGACAAAAACGCCAGTCGCGCATACGCTTCTGTTCCGGACTGAGGATCTGTATCGAGAAGGGTATCGATTTCAGCGACAGCAAGATCGTATTCTTCTTCCTTTCTCAACACATGAGGTTTGGTGAAATCGAGTATGTCAGCCATTGGGTACTTCTTTAACGATGTGCAGTTTCACAGTTTGCTTTTCATATTTCGATCAAAGAATACGCTCACCACCCGCCAGGGCGTAACGGTGGTGTTTACGGCTACGCGTAGTACACGGTTACCCTGTTCCGGAATGACCCGAAAAAATCGCTCTACCTCAGGATCATTCGGGTCGGATATACGCAACATCGGTTCGGCTACCACCCGTTCGACCCACTCGTGAGGGATCATGCGTTCTGTCCTTGCAAGAACCGCATGTTTGCTAAATTCCAGCTTTATCGGTCCGGTTGCCATATCGCGCTCATGGGCTTCAGGGTGCGCGGCTGAATATATCCACAATAAAAACGATGGTTCTTGTAGGGAACTGTCAAGCTGTCTCGAATTCCAGGGTGGAGAGCTTCAGATTGGAGGAGCGTTTCGAGAGATAGAGCAGTTCTACGCCCACCACTTCGTTTGATGCATTGTAATCGAGCACCACGCCGGGCGAGACCTCTTCTGACTCGACAATAGTAGAGTCGTCAAGGCGCAGATAGAGCGCGTCGGCTTCCTTATCCACATGTAGTTTCATAATGCGTTACCTCCATCGTGTACAACTTCTCAGATGTCCATTCGGGATCACTGGATCCGTATTTACAAATATCCGCAATTTAAGCGAAAAAACAAGGGGTTATAATGAGTGTTTTTAACTTAAGTTGGTACGTTGGATCGCCCAGATTAAAGACTCAGGCGTTCTCGAAATTTTTGTGCCTGACGTCGGGAGATTTCAATTTCATGGCCTCCTTGCAACAACACTTTTAGGCCGCCTTGAAACCATGGTTCAATTTTTTCGATATACTGTAAATTGACAATTTGCTGGCGATTGACGCGAAAAAATATGCGTTTGTCCAAACGCTCTTCAAGGTGGTTGAGGGTGCGCGGAATAAGGGGTTTGAATTTTTGAAAATAGACCCGTGTGTAATTGCCAGAGACTTCGAACAATTGAATGTCTGAGAGTTTGATAAACCAGCATTGATCACCGTCTTTTACAAAGACGCGACTCGAATCTGTCAATGCTGGTGCAATAGCTTCATCGGAAGAATGGGTTTGGGCTTGCAGTTTTTCAATCGCGCTTGCAAGGCGTTCGGGCTGAATGGGTTTTAGCAAGTAGTCGAGCGCATTGACTTCAAATGCTCGAATGGCATATTCGTCATAGGCGGTTGTAAAGATCACCTGTGGTACCTGGTCAAGGGTTTCGAGCAGTTCAAAGCCGTCTTGCCCGGGCATCTGAATGTCGAGGAAGATCACATCGACAGATAGTTTTTCGAGTTGCTGCCGTGCAGCATCTGTATTTGCGGCCTCACCTGCGACAGTGATAGTCTCAACAGCTTTGAGTAAATGTTTTAACTCCTGGCGGGCAAGTCGTGAATCATCGACGATCAATGCATTCATGTTTGTTGTCCAGTGAGCGGTACCTGAAACCTGGCACAGACCTGATTTTGAGAAGTATTTTCAACTGCCAATTGCGCGGTGTTACCAAATAAGAGGCGCAGACGTTCTCTGGTATTTTGCAGGCCAATGCCGTCATTTGTTGCGTTGTTTTTTAGTTGGCCGGTGTTTACAATGCAGACCACCATAGCAGTTTGCTGAAGGGTTGTCCGTATTGAGATTTCGCCACCATCCGGATGCTGTGCAATGCCGTGTCGAATCGCATTTTCGACCAGGGTCTGTATGGTCATCGGCGGAATTTCGACTTGTCGTGTTTCTGGCGCAATGTCGAACCGATAACGCAACCGGTCTTCCAACTGGGTGGCTTCGAGTTGGAGATAGTTTTTCACAATTGCCAATTCTTCTTTCAACAGTACACTTCTGGTGTTGCTGACCTGTAGCGCGTATCGAAATAGCTCAGACAGTTTTGAGATCATGTCGCGTGCGCGTTCGGGGTTTTCAATGACCAGGGCACGGATATTGTTGAGGCTGTTAAAAAGAAAATGGGGATTTATCTGGGCTTTCAGTGCCATCAATTCGGCTTCTTTAACCGCTGTTTGCAATTCCCATTTTTCGCGTTCTCCGCGTTTGGTTATGTCAAATATGTGGAAGATGACGTACAACAGCGACCATATCCAGAGGATAAAGTTCGTGTTGAGTATTTGCAGACCATACAATTTCCAACGGAATTGTTCAATCGTAAGCGTCTCGTCTATATAAAGATAACCAAAGATCTGAATACTCTGGCTGATAATCGCAATGACCAGATCGGCTATCAATACTCTGATAAATAGTTTCCACAAAGGCAGTGTGACCCAATGCCGCTTTTTGAATATGGTTCTGAGCAGGTGTGTCCACAACAAGAGTTGTGCAGATCCAAAGACAGTGATGCCCAAATTTTGTGCGGTAATGGTCTGAAAAGCAGATAGGAAGACCGTGTTGAGTAGGCCGTATATTCCCCATCCCAAAATCTGACAGGTCCAATATGCTTTGCTGTGGTTTTTGAACTGAGACATATTGTGCTCATCTGGGAGTCTGGGGCGCGGTTGTCTTGTTAGAGAGGAACGCATCAATGGTCTTAAAGTAGCCCTCTGGGTCGTCCCACATGATAAAGTGTTTGCCCGTGTCCGTCATCCATATTTCGCAATTCTCAACATGAACGTACTGTTTTTGATACGCGGATAGTGAACTTTCTCGCGTTGCGCCACGAGATTGACCCGAAACCCAGGCGCCCAATACCAGTACAGGTGTTTGTATTTTTTTTATTTCGGTTCGCAAGTCTGTCAAAAATATTTCGTACATCACTTGTGCAACGGTGTTTGGGTCCGAAGATAGACTCCACACAACAGCCGTATCTATTTTTGCGGGGTCTGTGATCATCATTTTGAGCATAGATGGCGTTGCTTTTTCTCTTTGTTCAGGTGTTTGCGAAAGTATCCAGGCGCGTGTTTGTTCTGCTGGCGCACGCATAAAGTCAACGGTTGCTGCTGGATTTTGTAATGCGGGTAAAAAGGGCACGGCATCGACTATAATAAGCGGTCCTGCGCTTTCGGGGATGCTTGCCGCAACCCACAAGGATAGAAAACCGCCCAGACTGTGTCCTGCAAGGATTGGTTTTTTCAGTTCGTTTTCCTGGATATATGCAATAAGCGCGTCTCTCATGGTTTGCAGATAATGTTCTGTTTGCACGGGTGGTTGTCCGGCAAATCCCGCGAGTGTAAAGACATGGCATTCAAAGCTGTTCTGGTATCGGCTGACTGTTTCGCGCCAGACATCTCCAGAACTACTTAGACCCGGAATTAAAATCATCGGATGTCCAGATCCTGTTATTTGTACTTTGAAAGGTTGCGGATTATCTGTTTGTGTAAGTGCGGGAATTGGTGTTAGAAGCGCGATGAAGATTGCACTTATTTGCAATATGACGTATTTCCATTTTGACATGACATCCTCCTTTTGACGGTGGATACTTCTCTGTTGTGATCGATCAAAAGGTAGGTAATCAATCGCGTTCTAATAAGCAAAAGATGATAAACGGTTCAACAGGCTGATGAACGGTCAACAGGTCCGATGGTGTATGCTGTTGAGATTCTTTCAGTTTCACATATCAATGGAGATTGAGGAATGACGACTTTCTATCTTGTTCGACATGGAGAATCCCGGCTGGATTTGGCTGCTGGTGGGAATCTCAAAGGCGCAGAGAGGGGTTGGGCAGCGCATATTATTCCGTTGACCGAGACGGGGATCAGCCAGATTGAGAATGCTTCAAAATCCCTATCAACTGAAGGCCCTCAGATCGTTATTTCATCCCCAATGTCACGGGCGCTCCAATCGGCTGCAATACTCAGCCGAATACTCGATCTTCCGCTTCGAGTCGAGTTTGATCTGCACGAATGGATTTGCGGATGGCGCGATTCGATGGAGCTTGTCGGAGAAACAGAGGCAGAAATGCTTGAGCTGGGAGGTGAGTGGCCTATAGGAGAGACGAGAGATTGGGAGCCGATGTCCAGTGTGCGAGATCGTGTTGGTCGTGTATTAGAACGGTACCAGACTTTTCAGCGTGTTATTGTTGTGTGTCATGAAACGGTCATCTTTTCGCTGACTGGAAAGAGGATGGGGTTTGCAGAATTTGTAAAGTTAGAAAAGTAAGTGTCCGAGTCGTATAAGAAAGGAGGATGCCTATTGGGCTGAGAAATCTCTCCCAAAAGACTTGCTTTATGATGCTCTGTAACATATCATTGGTGTGAACAAGCAATAGAAAATATTGGCAGAACCAATATTTTGCGTCACCTGAATTGATGGCGCGGGGGAGCTTCTATAGGAGAGATACATCTCCTATGGTAAATCGCCCGCGCTTTTTTTGTTTTCGAGGCCAGTGATGCACAAAAATTCCTTTGAAACTCTCTCACTACAAGGAGGTATGAATATGCGAGTCGCCATCATCTCTGATATTCATGGAAATTTAGTGGCTCTGGAAGCTGTCTTGAACGATCTCAAAACAGAATCTATTGATCACATTGTGTGCCTGGGTGATACAGTCTCTGGCGGTCCCCAACCATGTGAGGTTATTGCTCGTTTGAAAACGCTAAATGGTCCTGTTGTTATGGGGAACATGGATGTGTGGTGTCTTGATCCTCATCCGGGTAGGGGAAAGAGCAAGAATGCGAGGCGAGGAAATGAAGTTCGATTCTGGGGTGTTCGTAGGCTTTCACCTGACGATCTCGACTACATGCGGACGTTCCAGGCTACGGTCGCGATACCGCTCGACACAAATACCAATCTTCTTTGCTATCACGGTTCGCCACGATCTAATGAAGATGCTATTGCTTCTCACACGCCAGATGAGGAGATGGAACGCATGCTGTCTGGTTGTCGCGCTATGGTGTTGGCTGGAGGACATACGCATACACAGATGGTTCGTTATTACGGAGATTGCACGACCGTCAATCCCGGAAGTGTTGGTGCGCCTGTTCCCGCACAAGACCGGATACGCCGAGTTCTTCGAGGTCCATTGCGTAATTCGCACGATAGGGGATATCCTCCTTGGGCAGAATATGGCGTTATTACTTGGGAGAATAAGAGTCTTCGTATTGAGTTACGCCGTGTGCTTATAGATATCGATTTGCTGGTGAAAAAAACGCGAGAGAGCGAGATGCCAAACGCGGATTGGTGGATTCAAAATCGGTATCCGGAGGTGGTTTCCGAGGTATAGCTGATGGGTGGATTCAAATGGTAGCTGTGGGGATTTTATTCGATCATTCTACCCTATTTTTTTAGGACTGGATGATGTCGAAAAATCAGATATGGCTCCGCCCGTTGACGAGGTCAGGAAATAGAAATGGCTCACTCATCCATCCAATTGATCCCAATCTGGTGGGGTTTGGCTGGGAATTTTTTTATTCATAACAGCGTCAAAAGCTTCCAAAATTTCTCGTTTGTTTTTGCCCGCATATTGATTTTGAAAAAAGGCTGTGGTTTCAAGCTCGGCAATTTCACGCGCAAAAGCATAAATTGCAAACTGATTCATAGATACGCCCTGTTTTTCCGCTGTCTTTTCTATTCGCTCTTTGAGGTCCTTTGGCACGCGAATGGTCAATACGTGATTTTTTTTATTCATAACGTTGTCTCCAATATCGAACAAATTGAGCTGGCGTGATGATTTCGAACTGGTCGAATCTCAATTCCGTCCCTTTTGTAAAGTCATTGACATTTTGCGTAATGATATATCGCGCATTGCTCGCGAAAGCCAGATCGGTAAACATATTATCGTTCTCATCACGAAGATTTGGTCGCATGAGAAAGTGGATGGGGATAGGCTTGCCAATATACGCTATAAATCGAAGAACCGATTCTATCTCTTCGCGCGTTCGTTTGAGGTCCTGAAGTGTGTTTGGGCGTAGCAGGACGTCTGAATATTCTAAAAAGATAGGGATTGATAGGGCCAAATCAAGGCGATAAGCGCGAATGAGTTGTAAAATATAATTTGATGCACCTGTGATATTTCGCAGTGCCTGGTAGAGTACATTGGTATCCATTACAATTCTCATGTTAAAATGATAGTATATATGCTATCAAGTGTCAAGAATGTATTGTTTTGAACGAAGGTGGGCGACTTGATAGCTTATTCATATCGCAGAGCATCTACGGGATTGGTGCGGGCGACTTTATAGGCTTGATAACTCACTGTGGTCAATGCAATGAACAACGCCAGAAAACCACTCAATACAAATGCCCATATTTCCAGATCAATGCGATAGGCGAAGTCCTGTAGCCACCTGTGCATCGCGTAGTAGGCAATTGGCCAGGCGATGAGATTGGCAATGCCGACAAGCAGGGCAAACTCTTTTGACAACATGAGTACGAGATTGGAGACCGATGCGCCCAATACCTTGCGGATGCCGATTTCTTTGATGCGCAGTTGCGCGGTGAAGGAGGCGAGGCCGAACAGTCCGAGGCTTGCAACAAAGATGGCGAGGATGGAGAAGAGGCCAAAGAGTGTGCCGATTTGTTTTTCTGCGCGATATAGTTTGTCGTAATCGTCGTCGAGAAAGAAATAGTCGAATGGCTTGTTCGGCGCGATTTCCTTCCATTGCGTCTTCAGAAAACTGAGTGTGTCTGCGACATCATCTGAACGGATTCGGATAGCAAAATACTCAAACCAATTTCCCGTCATGATAATCAGAGGTTCTATTTCGTGATGCAGGGACTGATAATGAAAGTCTTTCACCACACCTATGACCTCTCCTCTATACCATACTTTCATTTTGCCACCCTCTGGCCATATATTCTCCACTTCTTTATCCACACACGAAGTCCATCCAAAGTGTCGCATAGCTGCTTCATTCAGGATGAGTTCTCCCTCTCCATCATTCATCATGTCTTTTGAAAAGTCTTTGCCTTCTATAAGCTCAAGGCCATAAGTCGAGATAAATTCGCGATCGACCACAATCATGTTCATCTGGAAACCATCCTGAGATGTTCCATCAACAGGAGAGCGAAACTGACTGGTGGGAAATTGTCGTCCCGGTATATTCGAGGATGTCGAAGTGCTCAATACATTTGCATACCCTGACAATCGCGATTTATATCGCTCTGTCACCTGCATACCGGGGTAAGGCATGACAATGACCTGTTCTTTATTGAAGCCCAACTTTTTGTTTCTGATGTAATCCGCTTGGTGGTAAACGACAACTGTTCCAATGATGAGAATGATCGAAATGACAAACTGAAATACGACGAGTGTTTTGCGGGAACTGGAGGTTTTCAACCCTCTCTTCAGTGTGCTTTTTAATACCTCTACTGGCTGAAAAGCCGAGAGGAATAAGGCGGGGTAAATTCCAGAGATTAGCCCTGCAAATAACACAACCCCGAGCAGGACTAATACGACATGCCAATTACCCGTGTAATCCAATACCAATTCGCGCTGGATAAAGGCGTTGAATGCTGAGAGCGAGACTTCAACAAGAGCAACGGCAAACAGTAGAGCCAATAGTGCCAGCAATATGGATTCGCCCATAAACTGATGGATTAGTTGCGTGCGGTTGGCACCAACGACTTTTCTCATGCCGACCTCTTTTGATCGAGTTGCTGAGCGAGCGGTGGAAAGGTTCATAAAGTTGACGCAGGCGAGTATGAGCACAAAAAGGGCTATGATCAGGAAGAGATAGACATACCGAATATCGCTGTTTTTGCTCATTTCCCCTGCCAAATTGGAGTACAAATGAATATCAGTCAGAGGTTGCAAGAAGTACCTGGCAAAGCCTCCTTTGAGCAGTTCTCCTGCATGTGCCTCAATAAAGTCGGACAATTTCGCTTCTAATCCCTGGGCAGAATCTCTCTTCTGAAGTAGCAAATAGGTATAAAAATCATGTCGCTGCCAATTTGATTGATGATCGCGGGACATAGGAGATGCAAGAAGGTTGAATTGGAAATGAGAGTTGTGAGCCGTGTCCTTCAAAACACCTGTCACCTTAAATGCCTTATCATTGAACGACAGGGTCTGTCCCATCGGATTCTGTTCGCCAAAATACTTTTGTGCTATTGTTTCTGTAATTACAACAGAATAGGGTTCCGAAAATGCCGTCTCGGGATTCCCTTGGCTGAGTGGGAAATTGAAGACTTCAAAAAAATTTGGATCGGTAAACACAACACCATTTTCATAAAAGAAATGATCGTGTTGATCTTCAACAAGCGTTTTGGGGTCAGCTCTGGAAAACCGCACAGCCTCTATCACTTCGGGATAGGCTTTGACAAGTGCTGGTCCCATTGGCAATGGCGTGACCGCATACTGACTCAGGACCCCAGCGACTTTTGACTCTGAAGCAACCCGATAGATTCGGTGTGCGTGTTCGTGGTGCTGGTCATAGCTCAGTTCATCCTGAACATAGAGCAGGATGAGGATGCAACAGGCCATGCCGATGGCAAGACCGAGGATGTTGATGGCAGAGAATGTTTTGTTTCTGGCGATGTTGCGGACCGCAACAGTCAGATAGTTTTTGATCATGATTTTAAACCCCCATTTTCACTCATATCGCAGGGCATCAATCGGGTTGGATCGCGCTGCGCGAATGGCTTGCACGCTCACGGTTCCAAAGGCAATAATCAGTGCCATTATCGCGCTCACGATAAATGGCAAGACATTTAAATCTGTCTGATAGGCAAACCCGGAGAGCCAGTCGCGCATCAGATAGTAGGCGATTGGCCAGGCGATGAGATTGGCAAGTAGAATGAGCAATATAAATTCGCGGGAGAGTAGCATCACCAGATGCGGTGTGGATGCGCCCAGTACCTTTCGCACACCAATTTCTTTGGTGCGAGATTGAACCATGAATGCGGCCAGTCCAAACAGTCCCAAACAGGCTACAAAAATTGCCAGTAGTGAAAATATCCCGAGTATTTTGCCGGTGAGTTGCTCGTTGAAATAGTACCACTGTATGATTTCATCTAAAAAGTGATATGCAAAGGGTACCTCTGGCAAAAAGTGTTTCCACTGTGTTTCGAGAAATGACAGGGTTTGCGCGGTGTTTTCTGGTCGGATGCGCAGGGCCAGTGAAACAAACAGTCTCCATTTGCCTATAAATCCCATGGGGGCGATTTCTTCTCGTAGCGTCAAGCTGTGGTAGTCTTTTACAACGCCAATTACGATCAGGGATCGGTTTTCATAAGCTGGTAACAGAATCTGCTTGCCAATCGGGTCGTCCTCCCAGCCGAGCAGGCGCACGGCTGTTTCGTTCAAAATAATCGCCTGAGATGTGTCGCTGGCAACAGCGGCCGAAAAGACGCGACCGCGAAGTACGGGAATGTCAAATGTTTCAAAATATGAATCATCAACCTCGTTTATGCGAATTGTCCGTTCTTTTGTGCGGTCTCCATCGGGCCAGATCAGTCGTGGTCGTCCACCGTATCCAGAAATGTCGTATCTCAATGCCGATGCGCTGAGGATATTGGGGTGTTCGAGAAATACCTGTTTCACCGTCTGGTGGCGTGCCGAAAGGCGTTTTTGTGGGTCGAATTCATGCTCGCGATCATGAGCAAAGATCGGCAAACTCACAATGTGATCGCGTGCAAAACCCATATTTTTGGTTTCTATAAATCGCAGTTGCTGATAAACGATCAGGGTGCAGATCACCAGCAGGATGGACATGCCAAACTGAAAAACCACGAGTCCTTTCCGTAGCCCTGTGGAACCCGAGGAGGAAGACGCCCTACTTTTTAGCACTGTGACCGGACTAAAGGATGAGAGGAAAAATGCTGGATACCATCCCGCCAGCAGTCCGACCAACAATGTGAGTGCCAGTGCCGCCGGCGCACCTATTTTTACTGTATCCGCGTTGAGGTGTAAATCGCCGCGTACAAATTGGTTGAATAAGGGCAGGCATAACTCAACCAGTGCCAGTGCAATCAGCAAGGCTGCGCAGGTTAAAAGCAGGGATTCGCTCAAAAACTGAACCATCAATTGTGGACGATGCGCGCCAACCACTTTTCGCACGCCGACTTCGCGCTTGCGGGTGACAGCGCGAGCAGTTGCCAGATTTGTAAAGTTCACGCATGCAATGACCACTACGATCAGCCCGATAGCCACCAGTATGTAAATTTGTTGTATGGGGCTGTTGGCAGTCGGGTTAAAATCGGATTCGCCATACAGATACACGCGGTGCAAAGGCTGTAAATGGTAGGTATTTTTTTTTGCAACGTCGTCCCCCATGTACTGCTTGATCAGCATCTGCATTTTTGCCTGTAGGGTTTCTGCGGTTTGTCCTGTTTTTAATAGTACAAAGGTTTTTACAGGCCGCCAGGATTGCCTGGGTAGCCACATCATCCACGGCTCTTGTGTTTTTCCTACGGAAGGTACTGTGGTTGTGAGCAAATGAAATTGAAGGTCTGATAAAAGGTGTGGCGCCTTGACTATGCCAGTAACTGTGTACTCGCCCGGAAAATTGCGATTGTCGATTGAAACTGTTTTGCCCATTGGGTCAATATCGCCAAATAGCTGTTGTGCCATGTCATCGGTAATGACCGCAGAGTACGGCAGGCGAAACGCGGTCTCTAAGTCGCCTTTTATGAGGGGAAAATCAAATACATCCAAAAAGTTGTCATCTACCAGTGCCAGGGTATATAGATTCTTGTGGTCGCCATATTTTGCAGATACACCCCATCGCCAGATACGCACCGTTGTTTCTACTTCGGGAAATGTTTCTTCCAACACGGGACCGAGTGCGCCTGATGTACCTTCTTCATAAGTTGTTTGCGTACTGCCGCGTTCTTCTCGAATTACTTTGTAAATGCGGTCGCCCAGTGTGTGGGAGCGATCTACTGAAAACTCCTGCTGGATATACAACAGGATCAAGATGCCACACGCCAGCCCAATGGCAAGTCCCAATACATTGATGGACGTGTACAATTTGTGCCGCATCAGATTGCGGATCGCTACTGTCAGGTAATTTTTGATCATGAGAATTTCCTCTTATTGTTCTCTACTCATCTCGCAACGCGTCCGCCGGGTTTGCGCGGGCTGCTTTGAGGGCTTGGGCGGTGACGGTTGTGAGCACGACGAGGAACATGGCGACGCTGCCGAGTAAGAATGCGCCAATACCCAACTCAGTGCGATAGGCGAAGGTTTGTAGCCATTGATTGGTGGCGTAATAGGCGATGGGGAATGCGATGAGGCTTGATAGGGCGATGTAGAGGACGAATTCCCGCGAGAGCAGGGATAGGATTTGGGATTGCGATGCGCCCAGGACTTTCCGAATGCCGATTTCTTTGGTGCGTCTGGTTGTGGCGAGTGCAGCGAGTCCGAATGCGCCGAGTGCGGCGATGAAGATGGCGAATCCTGTGGCGTATTGGATCATTTGGTTCCAGCGTTCTTCTTTTTTGTATTGTTTGTCTAAGTCTTCATCGATGAATGAGAAGTTGAATGCGTGGTTGGGTGCAACTTTTTCCCACTGTTCTTTGATAAATGCGATGGTGCCGGGTACATTTTCGGGGTGAATGCGGACCAATAAGCGTCCAGTGGCTGTGCTAAGTGGCAGGACAGCGGGCGCAACTTTATGATGCAGGGAGCGGAAATGGAAATTTTGAACAACGCCGATGATGGTTCTGTTTTGTGAGCCGCCGTATTTGATTGTTTTGCCGATCGGGTCTTCTATGCCGAATTTTTTGACGAGTGCTTCATTGACAATGACAGCTTCCTTTTGATCGGTTGGAAATTCTCTGTTGTATTCTCGACCTGCGATGAATTTCATACCGAGCGTTTTGAACAGGTCGTAGTCGATACCAATACCTTCAACGGGTTGTTCTGGACTTCCCTGATATGTTACGTAGGTTGACATACTCATGTCGTTGTTTAGACGGTGGTTAAGCCAGGTTGTGCTGATCACGGCATGGTGAGACAGCAGGGCATCCCGAAAAACTGTTTCTGTGGTTTTGTTTTCTTTTTTTAGATCACTGGTCCAAATGGCGACGACGTGTTCGGTTTGATATCCCAGGGGTTGGGTTCGCAAAAAGGTGAGCTGTTTGCCCATCATCAGGGTGGTGATGATGAAGAATATGGATAGGGCAAACTGAAAGATGATCAATACGTTGCCAAAACGATTGCCCGTTTTGATTTGCAATCTGCTCGCGATGATTTGGGTCGGTTGCAGTCGGGATAGGATAAGGGCGGGATACCCCCCTGCTGTGATGCCGACGAGGCCGACAAGCAGGAGGAGAAAGGCGAGTGTTGTGGTGTTGAGACCGTCGGCTAGAGATAGGGATTTCCCGGATAGGTTATTGAATGTGGGTAAGGTGAGTTCTGCGATGGCAATGCCGGCGATGAGTGCGATGGTGATGAGTAAGAGCGATTCGCCGATAAATTGGTTTGCGATTTGCAGGCGTTTTGCGCCGACGACTTTTCTCAAGCCGACTTCTCGCGCCCGGGTTGCCTGCCGTCCGAGGGTTAAGGTTGTGAAGTTGACGCAGGCGATAAATAATACGAGGATTGCGATGCCCGATAAGATGTATGAGTAAATTGGATTACTGCGGCGGCTTACATGCATGGTCTGATCGAAGTGCATCTGGGTGAGTGGTTGAAGTTTGATCAGGTTTTCGCTCTTTTCGTCCCACCAGTTTTTGGTCCATTTGGGAAATTGTTGTTCGAGACTGTTGGGGTGTACATTTGGGGGGAGCATCATGAAAGTAAATATGCTGTAGTAATTCCATCTGTCTTCGACCTTGCTTTGTTCAAAGGGTAGTAGTACGTCAAATTGAATTGTGGAGTTTTTGGGCGCGTTTTGCACAATGCCCGTGATGGTGTAATCCTGGATTTCATTTTTGTATTCAATGGGAAGTATTGCTCCGACTGGATTGACATTGTTGAAATATTTCTGAGCAGTTTTTTCTGTTATGAGTGCGGAGTATTTGTCTTGAAGGGCATGGGATGGATCGCCCTGAAGGATTGGAAAAGAAAAAATGTCGAGGAAGTTGGGATCGGTAAATCCCAGCTTCGCTCGAAAAGCGCGATTTTTTGTTCCAATTTTCCCCGTGCGAGACGCGAAACGAACCGTCTGCATGTCGGGAAAGGCTTCTGTTAATGCAGGTCCAAGAGGGCCGGGTGTTACACCGTGAACGCGCTCGCCTCGCCCTTTTATATAAACCCGATAGATGCGGTCGGCATTTTCGTGGAAGGTGTCGTAGGTCCATTCGTTATGGACAAAGAGAAAGGTGAGGATGCAAAAGGCGAGGGCGATGGATAGGCCGATGATGTTGATGGCCGAGTACACACGGTGTCTGGCGAGGTTGCGGATCGCCGTTTTCAGATAGCTACTGAATAAAGATATTTCAGTGAACATTGGTTTCTCCTGTGCGGGATTGATTTACTCATATCGCAAGGCATCAATTGGATTGGATCGCGCTGCGCGAATGGCCTGCATGCTCACGGTTCCAAAGGCGATGATCAGTGCCATTATTGCGCTTGCGACAAATGGCAAGACATTCAGGTTTGTCTGATAGGCAAATCCAGAGAGCCAGTCGCGCATGAGATAGTAGGCGATTGGCCAGGCGATGAGATTGGCAAGCAGGATGAGCAACATAAATTCGCGCGAGAGCAGCATGACCAGATGCGGTGTGGATGCGCCCAGTACTTTCCGGATACCAATTTCTTTGGTGCGGGATTGAACCATGAACGCAGCCAGTCCGAACAGTCCCAAACACGCTACAAAAATTGCCAGTAGTGAAAATATCCCGAGCATTTTGCCGGTGAGTTGCTCGTTGAAATAGATCCAATCTATGATTTCGTCCAAAAAATGATATTCAAAGGGTGCGTCCGGCACAAAGCGTTTCCACTGCGTTTCGAGAAAGGACAGGGTTTGCGCGGTGTTTTCTGGTCGGATGCGCAGGGCCAGCGAATAAAGCAGTCTCCAACGGGCTACAAATCCCATGGGTGCGATTTCTTCCCGTAGCGATAAACTGTGGTAGTCTTTTACAACGCCAATTACGGTCAGGGTTTGGTTTGGAAATGCCGGAGACTCGATCTGTTTGCCAATCGGGTCGTCCTCCCAACCGAGCAGGCGCACGGCTGTTTCGTTCAAAATAATTGCTTGAGATGTATCGCTGGCAACATCGGCTGAAAAGGCGCGACCGCGAAGTACGGGGATTTCAAATGTTTCAAAGAATGAGTCGTCAACTTCGTTTATGCGAAATGTTCGTTCTTTTGTGCGGTCCCCATCGGGCCAGATTAAGCGCGGTCGTCCTCCGTATCCCGCGATGTCGTATCTCAGTGCCGACGCGCTGAGGATATTGGGGTGTTCGAGAAATGCCTGTTTGACCATCTGGTGGCGTGCTGAAAGACGCATTTGTGGGTTGGGTTCCTTCTGAAAATCGCGCAAAAAGATCCGCAACATCACAATATGATCGCGTGCAAAACCCATGTCTTTGGTTTCCATAAATCGCAGTTGCTGATAAACTATCAGGGTGGAGATCACCAGCAAGATGGACATGCCAAACTGAAAAACCACGAGTCCTTTCTTCAGTCCTGTGGAACCCGAGGAGGAAGACGCGCTGCTTTTTAATGCAGTCACCGGGCGAAAAGAGGAGAGGAAAAACGCCGGATACCATCCCGCCAGTAGTCCGACCAATAACGTTAATGCCAGTACCGCTGGCGCACCTGCCAGTACTGTAGTTGCGTTGAAGTGTAAATCGCCGCGCACAAATTGGTTGAATAAGGGCAGGAATAACTCGACCAGTGCAAGGGCAATCAGCAGGGCGGCACTGGTTAAAAGCAGGGATTCGCTCAAGAACTGGACCATCAGTTGCGGGCGATGCGCGCCAACGACTTTTCGCACGCCCACTTCGCGCTGGCGGGTGACAGCCCGTGCCGTTGCCAGATTTGTAAAATTCACGCAGGCAATGATTACCAGGATCAGTCCGATAGCCGCCAGCATGTAAATTTTTTGAATAGGGGTATTGGTAGTCGGGTTAAAATCGGATTCGCCATACAGGTACACGCGGTGCAGGGGCTGTAGATGGTAGGCGTTTTTTTTTGCTACTTCATCCCCCATATACTGCTTGATCAACGACTGCATTTTTGTCTGTAGGGTTTCTGGATTTTGTCCTGCTTTTAATAGCACATAGGTGTTTACCGGACGCCAGGATTGCGTGGGTCGCCATAGTGTCCACACCTCTTGCGTTTCTTCTACGGGGGGTATTGTGGTTGAGAGTATTTCAAAATAAAGATTGGATGAGCGGGGTGGTGCTTTTACGAGGCCAGTTACTGTGTACTCACCTGGAAAACTGATGTTGTCGATTGAAAATGTTCGGCCCATTGGGTCAATATCGCCAAATAAGTGTTGTGCCATGTCGTCGGTAATGACCACAGAGTAGGGCGTGCGAAACGCAGTTTCTGGATCGCCTTTTATGAAGGGAAAATCAAATACGTTCAGAAAGTTGTTATCTACCAGCGCAAAAGCATATTGACCCGTGCGTTCGCCGTATTGTGCAGATACGCCCCATCGCCAGATGCGCACCGTTGTTTCTACTTCGGGAAATGTTTCTTTTAGTACAGGTCCGAGCGTCCCTGAAGTTCCGCTGCCATAAGTTGTTTGTGTACTGCTGCGTTCTTCTCGAATCACTTTGTAAATGCGGTCGCCCAGGGTGTGGGAGCGGTTTACTGCAAATTCCTGTTGGATGTACAACAGGATCAAAATGCCACACGCCAGGCCGATGGCAAGCCCCAGTACATTGATTGAGGTGTACAATTTGTGCCGCATCAGATTGCGAATCGCGACAACAAAATAATTTTTGATCATGATATTCCCCTGTTCCGTCCAGTTATTTCGCAGCAAGAAGTCAGCCATTCATCATTCAGGTAGAGTGGACGTATGAAAATAGTAAGCAATTTTTGTGCCAAAAGGATCTTTTCTATGTTTTACAAGGGGTTATGAAAATTTGTGCTCTGAATACAGTTTAATAAGTGTCCGATTTTGATACAGTAGTGTCCGAAAATGAACACTCTCTATATGCTAAAAACCTTGAAATCTTCATATAAATATGGTAAATTTGCCATAAATTGAGGGAAGGTACAATTTTGATGGAGACCTAAAATGAATGAAAAAGTCAAATTTGAGCAAAGCTCTGGAAATGTATTTCGGGACATCGGGTTCTCAGAATCAGAGGCTGAACGTGAGTTGCTGAAGGCAGATCTCGCATTTGAAATCTATAGTATTCTTGAAGGGCGGAAGCTGACGCAGGCAAAAGCGGGGGAAATTCTTGGGATCAATCAGTCCGACGTATCCCGGCTAAAGAACGGCGATTTTAGCCGTTTTAGTGTAGAGAGACTGTTTGGGTTTCTGAATCGGCTGAACCGCAATATCGAGATTCGCATTACGCATTCGGAAGATAGAGGCGGTCATCAGCGGGTCGTTGCTGTTTAGCGCCATCACCTCACTCATCTCTCAACGCATCCGCCGGGTTTGCGCGTGCGGCTTTGAAGGCTTGGGTGGTGACGGTTGTGAGTACGACGAGGAACATCGCTACGCTGCCGAGTAAGAATGCGTCCACTCCCAATTCAGTGCGGTAGGCGAATATTTGCAACCATTGATTGGTCGCGTAATAGGCGATGGGGAATGCGATGAGGCTTGATAGGGCGATGTAGAGGACAAATTCTCGTGAGAGCAGAGATAGGATTTGCGCCTGGGATGCGCCTAAGACTTTGCGAATGCCGATTTCTTTGGTGCGTCGTGCGACAGCTAATGCCGCCAGTCCGAATGCGCCGAGTGCGGCGATGAAGATGGCGAATCCCGTGGCGTATTGGATCATCTGGTTCCAGCGTTCTTCTTTTTTGTATTGTTTGTCTAAGTGTTCATCGATGAATGAGAAGTTGAATGTCTGGTTGGGGGCGACTTCTGCCCATTTTTCTTTTATAAATGCGATGGTGCCCGGCACGTTTTCGGGGTGAATGCGAACCAACAAGCGTCCAGTGTATATACCGAGTGGCAGGACAGCGGGTGCAATTTTGTGATGCAGGGAGTTAAAATGGAAATCGCGGACAACACCGATGATGGTTTTGTCTCGTCCATGTTTGATTGTTTTGCCAACGGGATCTTCTATGCTGAATTTTTGGACGAGTGCCTCGTTGACAAGGATTGATTCTTTGGCATCTGTTGGAAATTCTCTGTCGTATTCTCGACCTGCAACCAACTTTATGCCGAGTGTTTTGAATAGGTCGTAATCAATGCGGATGTTCTCAACGTATTGCTTTGGACTTCCTTCATAAGTTACATCAGCCCGGGAACTCATGGTGCTGCTTAGATAATGATTGAGCCAGGTCGTGCTGATCACTGAGGGATGTGACAGCAGTTCATCCCGAAAAACGTTTGGCAGGGTTTTGTTTTCTCTTTGCAATGCACGGGTCTGAATAGCGACGACGTGTTCGGTTTGATACCCCAGGGGTTTGGTTCGCAAAAAGGTGAGTTGTTGGGCCATCATCAGGGTGGTGATGATGAAGAATATGGATAGGGCAAACTGAAAAATGACCAGTATTTTGCCAAAACGATTGCCCGTTTTAATTTGCAATCTGCTCGCGATGATTTGGGTTGGCTGTAGGCGGGATAGGATAAAGGCGGGATACCCCCCTGCTGTGATGCCCACGATGGTGACGAGAAGAATGAGAAAGGCGAGTGTTGTAAGATTGAGGCCGTCGCTCAGGGATAGGGATTTTCCGGCCAGATTGTTGAATGTTGGCAATGTGAGTTCTGCTATGGCAATGCCAACGATGAGCGCGATGAGGATGAGTAAGAGCGATTCGCCGATAAATTGGTTTGCGATCTGCATGCGCCCTGCGCCGACGACTTTTCGCAAGCCGACTTCTCGCGCCCGCGTTGCCTGTCGTCCGAGGGTTAAGGTGATGAAGTTGACACAGGCGATAAATAGCACGAGGATAGCAATGCCCGATAGAATGTATGAATAAACTGGATTACTGCTATTACGCACCCCCATATTTTGAGCAAAATGCATTTGGGTGATGGGTAGAAGTTTGAGTTGGTTTTCGCTCTTTTCACCCCACCAGATTTTGGTCAATCTGGGAAATTGCTGTTCGACACTATTTGGAGATACATTTTGGGGGAGCATCATATACGTAGCCAGATAGTATATATTCCATTGGTTTTTGACTTGGACCCAGGAGGCCCGTTCAAATGGCAGTAGTGCGTCAAATTGAATTGTGGAATTTTTGGGTACGTTTTTTACAATGCCCGTGATGGTGTAGTTTTGAATTTCCTCTCCGCGCTGAATTGGAAGCACTTCTCCAACCGGGTTGGCGTTGTTGAAATACTTCTGCGCGGTTTTTTCTGTTATGATTACAGAATACTTGTCCTGGAGTGCTTGAGTGAAATCGCCGTGAATGACTGAGAAAGAAAAAATGTCGAGGAAGTTGGAATCGACAAACCCCAAATTCGCTTGAAAAGCGCGATCTTGTGTACCAATTTTACCCCCGCTACCTCTGAAACGAACCGTCTGCATTGCGGGGAATGCTTCTGTTAATGCGGGTCCGAGGGGATCTGGTGTTATACCAGAAACCCGATAGATGCGGTCGGCGTTTTTGTGAAAGGTGTCGTAGGTCCATTCGTTGTAGGTAAAGAGGTAGGTGAGGATGCAGAAGGCGAGGCCAATGGCAATGCCGATGATGTTAATGGCAGAGTAGATGCGGTGTCTGGCGAGGTTGCGGATCGCTGTTTTCAGGTAGCTACTGAATAAAGATATTTTAGCACCTGCTTTGAACATTTTACACCTCCTATAAATACAGAATTGCAAAACCACTGGAAATTCACGATATTTAAAATTATATCGTCTTCTAAACTCCAACTATGAGAGATAAAATGCACAAAATCTCCCTAACAGAAGCAGAAACCTGCCTTGCTGAACTGGTTAAAGAAGCGACAAGTGGCGAAGAAGTCATTATTACTCAGACAGATGGCTCTGTAGTTAAGCTTGTGGCAGTCTCGTCCAAACAACCAGTTCCAAAATTCGGCAGTGCAAAAGGGCTTGTTAAAATGTCAGATGATTTTGACGAACCTCTTGAAGATTTCGAGGATTATGCCCTGTGAAGTTGCTTCTCGACACGCACACGTTTCTTTGGTTTATCAATGGGGATGCCAATCTCAGTGCCGCTGCCAGACAACTAATCGAAAATCATGAGAATGAGCGCCTATTGAGCATTGCGAGCCTGTGGGAGATGGCAATAAAGGTCAGTATTGGAAAACTGGAACTGAACATTTCCTTTGCTAACTTATTGGAACAACAAATCACCGGAAATGCGATTGATCTCCTTCATATTAGTCCTGCCCATCTCGATGTTCTCAAAACCCTTTCCTTTCATCATCGCGACCCCTTTGACCGCCTCATCATTGCTCAAAGTATTGTTGAAAATGTCCCGATTTTAAGTCGAGATATAACATTTGATTTATATCCGATTGAACGAAGGTGGACGACCTGACCTGATAGCTCACTCATCTCGCAACGCATCCACGGGATTGCGGCGCGCGGCTTTCAGTGTTTGAAAATTCACTGTCAACAACGCGACTAACAGGGTCAGTATCCCGGCGAGGCCAAAAACGCCTATGCTCAGTTCAATGCGATATGCGAAGTTGGTCAACCATTGATTCATCATCCAGTAGGCAACAGGATAGGCGATGATGTTGGCGACCAGTAGTAACTTGATAAAATCTCTGGAAAACAACCACATCACATGATGGACAGAAGCCCCCAGCACTTTCCGAATCCCAATCTCCTTTGTCCGCCGCGCAACCGCCAGCGACGCCAGTCCGAATAATCCCAAACACGAAAGCAGGACAGCCACGAGAGCCGAATGGCTCAATACGCGAAACCAATAGACCTCATTGGCATACTGTTGATTCAGGTTTTCATCCAGAAACGAGAGTTCAAAAGGCATATTGGGTGCAACTTTTTCCCAGGTGTTTTTGAGCATCCCAATCGTTTCAAAAATTTGGTCTGAGCGCAGGCGAACCAGCAAAGATGGATAAGTTCTGTATTTTTCCATCACCAATGCCACCGGCTCAATTGGTCGATGCAAAGATTCTATGTGAAAATCGCGCACCACACCAATAATAATGGGGTCTTCAACGCCTTCCCGGCTATAGCCTGCATTCCAACCAAAACCCGTCAGCGTTTCTCCTACCGGATTTTCAAAGAATTGCTTTGCCAGCGTTTCGTTGATCAAGATTGCTTTAGTCATATCTGACGGATGATCTTTTGAAAAATCTCGGCCCTCGACCAGTGAAATTTCTAACGTGGATAGATAATCGACATCTACGCCAATCACCCTGAAGGTAATCTTTCTGCCATCAGGCAATTTATAAGGGTACGTGGAATAACCCATTACTGAGGGTGGACGATCCGTAATTGTAACACCCGCAATGCGTGAGTCGTTTACAATGGCTTCCTTATAGGGTTTTGCCAACTGTCGACGACCTGTCTGAATAACAACGACCTGCTCTTTGTTAAAGCCCAGGTTTTTGTTACGCACATAATCCTGCTGTTGAATCATCACACCTGTGCCAATGATGAGGGCTATGGATGTCGCATATTGCAGAATGATTAACGTGCGCGTCAAAAAGTTGCGCCCACCAAGGCGCGCTTCGCCTTTTATGGCTAAAACAGGTTGAAACCGCGATAAGACCAGAGCGGGATAACTGCCAGCGATTAGTCCGACAATGCCGAGCAGGAGCAGCAATACCCACCAATCGCCAAAATAAGCGAGGGTCAATTTTTGATGTACAAATCCGTTGAATACGGGCAAAAGGATTTCGGCAAGTGCAGTGCCCACGAGTAAGCCCAAAAAGCACAACACCAGTGCTTCGCTCCAGAACTGCTGAATAATCTGACCTCGCTTGGCGCCTACCACTTTGCGCAATCCCACTTCTTTTGCCCGCCCGGAAGATTCTGCGACCGATAGGGTAATAAAGTTGCTGCACGCAATGAGCAAGACCAGCCATGCAAGCCCCCACAAGATATAAACCCCTGTTGGATTGCCCTGCGGTCCATAGCGATTGGGAATGTCTGTATTCCAGTACACATCCGTCAGGGGTTGAAGAATAAAGTTAAATGGTTCGCTTTTGGATCTATCTTCCCGCAACTTTTCTTTTTTTGACCAATGGTTGAGATCGTCAATTACGCGAGAAGCATTTGTTTCATCTATTTGCACAAAAATCCATGCACAGGCACCACGGCTTCTTGCAAGAGGGAAACCTTTTTCAGCTTTTGTCGAAACCAACACATCGAATTGAAGACTCGATGTTGTAGGCACATCTGCCATAACACCTGTCACGACAAATTGCTTATTGTTTGCGGTCAGTGCTTGCCCTATTAGCGCGTTGTAATCCTGTACATCTCCAAAAAATTTGTGTGCAATGGTTTCAGTAATCACCATGCCATCTGGTCGGGTAAGTACAGTCTCTGGATTCCCGACCAGCAGTGGAAACGTGAACATTTGAAAGAAATTTGTGCTCACAATCCCAATGTCCTGTGGGAATGTCTTTTCATCCCTTGTGATTTTCGCCCACCTACTCTCCCATCCACTACTGCGAATCCGCATAAATGCACAGGCTTGTTCAACACCAGGCATTTCATCTTTTAACGCATCGACAACCCAAAGCAGATGCACAGTATCCCAGAGATTAAATGGAATCGCCTTCCCGTCCGGTTGAAGTCTTTGCGCTACCAACCGAAACATCTGATCGTGGTTCTCGTGAAACTGATCGCGTGACCATTCGTGTTTGACAAACAGAGCCATCAAGATACAGCAGGCAAGTCCCAGCCCGAGGCCGAACACATTGATGAATGTGTAGAGCTTCTTTCGCATTAAATTGCGAATCGCAACGGTTAGATAATTTTTGATCATGAGAATTTCCTCCCATTGTTCACTATTCATCTCTCAGGGAATCCGCCGGATTTGCGCGTGCGGCTTTGAGGGTTTGGGCGGTGACCGTTGTGAGCACGACGAGGAACATGGCGACGCTGCCGAGTAAGAAGGCACCAATACCCAATTCAGTGCGGTAGGCGAATATTTGCAACCATTGATTGGTCGCGTAATAGGCGATTGGGAATGCGATGAGGCTTGATAGGGCAATGTAGAGGACAAATTCTCGTGAGAGCAGGGACAAGATTTGCGTTTGTGATGCGCCCAATACTTTGCGAATGCCAATTTCTTTGGTGCGTCGCGCAGCGGCCAGTGCTGCGAGTCCGAATGCGCCGAGTGCGGCGATGAAGATGGCGAATCCCGTGGCGTATTGGATCATCTGGTTCCAGTATTCTTCCCTTTGGTATTGGTTGTTTACGCCTTCATTGAGAAATGAGAAGTCGAATGTCTGGTTGGGTGCGACCTTTTCCCACTGTTTTTTGATAAATGCGATGGTGCCCGACACATTTTCGGGTTGAATGCGAACCAGCAGGCGATTATGCATTGGAAAGATGTACAGAATAGCGGGCACAATTTTGTGATGCAGGGAGCGAAAATGGAAATCCCGGACAACGCCGATGATGGTCCTGTCTCGTCCAGCGTTGATTGTTTTGCCAATGGGATCTTCTATGCCGAGTGTTTTGACCAGTGACTCGTTGACAATGACCGCTTCTTCTTTATCGGTTGGAAATTCTTTAGAAAATGCGCGACCTGTGACGAGTTTGATGTCGAGTGTTTTGAACAGATCGTAATCTATCTGAATATTTTCAACGCGTTGCTTTGGGCTTCCTTCATAGGTTACACTGGCTCCATACTGTCCTCTGTTGTTTAATGGGTGACTGAGCCAGGTTGTGCTGATCACTGAGGGATGCGACAGCAGCAAATCCCGAAAAACATTTGGTAGGGTTTCGTTTTCTTCTTCGAGGTCATAGGTCGAGATGGCGACAACGTGTTCGGTTTGATATCCCAGGGGTTGGGTTCGCAAGTATGTGAGCTGGTTGCTCATCATCAGGGTGGTGATGAGCAAAAATATGGATAAGGCGAACTGAAAAACGATCAGTGCTTTGCCAAAGCGATTGCCCGTTTTGATTGTAAATCGGTTTGTTATGATTTGGGTTGGCTGGAATCGGGACAGGATAAAGGCGGGGTACCCTCCTGCTATGATGCCTACGAGGCTGACAAGCAGAATGAGAAAGGCGAGTGTTGTGAAATTCATACCGTCGCCCATGGACAGGGATTTTCCAATTAAGTTGTTGAATGTTGGCAGGGCGAGTTCTGATAGGGCGATGCCAACGATGAGTGCGATGAAGATGAGCAAGAGCGATTCGCCGATAAATTGATTTGCGATCTGTATGCGTTTTGCGCCGACGACTTTTCGCAAGCCGACTTCTCGCGCCCGCGTTGCCTGTCGTCCGAGGGTCAGGGTGATGAAGTTGACACAGGCGATAAATAGCACCAGCATTGTGATGCCAGATAAAATGTATGAATAGACTTTTTGAACAAAGGGCCTTTGGGTAAAGGGCTGAAGTTTGAGTTGTTTTTTACTTTTTTCTCCCCACCAGAGTTTGACATATTTGGGAAATTGTTGTTCGATGCTCTTTGGGGATACATTCGGGGGGAGCATCATATACGTCGTCAGAAGCTGTTTTAAAATTATGGAGAAATAAAAAAAAGAGTTGAAAAAGCGTATTCATCAGTCCAAATTTAGGGTATCCAAAAACCTTAAAAAGAAAGGACATGCGATGAATACGCCAAGACAATATCCGACAAATGTCACCCAAGCGCAATGGCAACTGCTGATCCCCTTGTTGCCCAAACGCAAATGGCAAAAAGGAGGTCCCGGACGTCCACCTGCCAATTTGCGACGCGTGTTTGATGGCATCCTGTATCTGACGAAGACGGGCTGCCAATGGCGCATGCTGCCTCATACCTTTGGCTGTTGGCAAACCGTGTATGGCTATTTCAACAAATGGCGCGAGCAAGACATCTTTCAGCAGGTGCAACAAGCACTCTCACGTAGGGAGCGCAAACGGCAAGGGCGCAAGCCTGACGCATCAGCAGGCTGTATTGACAGCCAAAGTGTTAAGACAGCAACACAAGCAGACTCAAAGGGTTACGATGCGGGAAAGAAGATCAATGGACGAAAACGCCATCTGCTTGTCGATACCCTCGGACTGGTCATCAGCACCTATGTCTCACCGGCTAATCTCCAAGATCGTGATGGCCTCAAAAAGGTGCTCAATCAGTATTTTGAAACAGGCGTGACACGCTTACGCAAGCTGTGGGTTGATGGCGGATATCGCGGCGAAGACCTCAAGGAATGGGTCGCTGATAGAAAACAAACACATAAGATTGATCTTGAGGTCGTTACCCCAAAAGGGGAAGGCTTTCAAATAGTCAAACGCCGTTGGGTCATTGAACGCACCTTTGCTTGGTTATTCAATTTCCGCCGACTGTCAAAGGATTATGAACGCTTAACGGACAACAGTGAAGCCTTTATTCACATCGGTATGATTTATCTCTTAATTAACAGACTTGCTTAAACGCCAGGGTTTTAAAACAGCTTCTCAGGTAATATACATTCCATCGGTTAGGGGCGCGCATCCCGGGGTGAGGTTCAAATGGCAGTAGTATGTCAAATTGAAGTGTGGAGTTTTTGGGCACGTTTTTCACGATGCCCGTGATGGTGTAGTTTTGAATTTCTTGATCGAAGTACTGAATTGGAAGCACTTCTCCAACCGGGTTGGCGTTGTTGAAATACTTCTGAGCGGTTTTTTCTGTTATGAGTGCTGAATACTTGTCTTGAAGGGCCTGGGCAGGATCGCCATGAAGGATTGGAAAAGAGAAAATATCGAAGAAGTTGGGATCGGCAAATCCCACATGTGCTTCAAAAATGCGATCTTCTGTACCAATTTTTCCCGTTAGGTACGGAGAATGATAGACACGAACTGTCTGCATTGCGGGGAATGCTTCTGCTATTGCGGGTCCGAGGGGGTCTGGCGATACACCAGAAGCGCCGGGAGAAACCAGATAGATATTGTCGGCGTTTTCGTGAAAGGTGTCATAGGTCCATTCGTTTTGGACAAAGAGGTAGGTGAGGATGCAGAAGGCGAGGCCGATGGCAATGCCGATGATGTTAATAGCAGAGTAGATGCGGTGTCTGGCGAGGTTGCGGATCGCCGTTTTCAGATAGCTACTGAATAAAGATATTTCAGTGAACATTGGTCTCTCCTGTGTATGGTGTGGCGTAAACTCTATATTTTATTTTATCAGGTGCGATCAGCCCGCCCAGCCTCCCAGTTGTTTTTCCAATGCGCGTTTTAGCTGATGGCGTCCGCGGTGGAGCCAGATTTTCACAGAGCCGAGGGGTGCTTGCATTTCCCATACGATTTCGCGGTAGGACAGTTCTTTTATGTAGCGAAGCCACATTGCGCGTTGTTGTGTCTGGGGCAATGTGCGCAGGCCCTGTGCTATGAGTTGATGGCGTTCTTTTTTTATGATGCTATCTTCTGGTGTTGTCAGAGTAATTGGTTCGGGCATTTGTCGCGCTGCTGTTTCCATACCATCTTTTCGGGACAGCCGGGACCGGAGGTGTGACCGCCCGACGTTGATGGCAATGCGCGTTAGCCATGTTGTGAATGCCGATTTGCCGCGAAACTGGCGCAGGCTCTGAAAGACTTTCATGAATACCACCTGCATCAGGTCTTCGGTTTCCTCGCGGTCCTGCACATATCGCCCGACAATGGCGCGTACGCGGCTCTGGTGCAAATAGTAGAGTTTGCCAAACGCGCTTTTGTCGCCGGCTTTTATCATGTGGACCAATTGCACATCGTTTTCTATGTCTGATTGTTTATTCATATCGCAATGCCTCCACGGGGTTCATTTTTGCAGCTTTTATGGCTTGCAGGCTTACTGTTCCGATTACGACCAATAGGGTCAATACACCGCCCAGCGCGAATGCTCCGATGCCCAGTTCAATTCGATACGCGAAGTCCGATAGCCATTTGCTCATTGCCCAATAGGCGACGGGCCAGGCGAGTACGTTTGCAATGCCGACCAGCAGAACGAATTCGCGCGATAGCAAACGCACGACGTTTGTGACGCTGGCGCCCAATATTTTGCGAATGCCAATTTCTTTGGTGCGCCGGGTCACGGCGAGTGCTGTCAATCCAAATGCGCCCAGACACGCGATAAAAATGGCAAATAGGGTTCCGTATCCGATCATGCGATGCCAGCGCTCTTCGGTTCGGTATTGGCGATCTATGCCTTCGTCGAGAAATGAATATCGGAAGCCAGGGGATTGTGTTACGGCTTCCCATTGCGCTTCCATAAATGTTAGTGTGCCGGGGATATCGTCGGCACGCACCCGAACCAGCAATCGGCTAAATTGATGTTCTGGATCGCATTTCAGGAGTGCGGGGCCAATTTTGTGGTGGAGAGAGCGAAAATGAAAATCGTTTACCACGCCGATTACTGTCATATCATCAAAAAATTTCAGTGTTTTTCCGAGGGGTGGTCCCGGTCCCAGTTGTTTGGCCAGGGTTTGGTTGATGATTACAGATGCGGTGGGGTCTGTCACAAGGTCCCGTGAATAATTTCGTCCTTCGATCAATTTGATGTCGAGCGTTGGCACAAAGTCGTAATCGACAAAGAAGACCTCCACGCCTGTTAAGGTTGTTCCTTCATGTACCACAACCCCGCGCGACTGGTATCCATTCCGCATCATGTGATATATTGGGGTCACGCCGAGAATTGCGTGATGGGATAAGAGGGCGTCTCGATAGGTTTCAATGCCTTTTGGTCCCAGGCCTCGCAGCTTGCTGAGGCGACTGACGACAATCAAATGTTCGCTGTCAAATCCCAGGGGTTTGGTCCGCAAATAGTCGAGTTGAGAGGTCATGATGAGGGCGCTGATGACGAGGACCGCAGACAGCGCGATCTGGAAGACCACGAGAAACTGGCTGAATAATCCCGCACTGACAATTTTCAATCTGCCTTTGAGTACGTGGATTGGCATAAATCCGGATAGGACAAAGGCCGGATAGGTACCTGCGAGCAGGCCGACAATTAGAGCCAGACCTATGAGCGAGGCAAATGCCAGACCATCCAGATGTGCAACTATGGATAGTTTTTGCGCCATGAGGTTGTTGAACAATGGCATTAAAAGTTCTGATAGTGCGAGTCCGATTACAAATGCTATGAGGCTCAAGAGCACGGATTCTGTGAGGAATTGCACGATGACCTGGGGTTTGTGTGCGCCAACGACTTTGCGGATGCCGATTTCCCGCGCCCGAGAAGCCGACCGTCCCAGGGCGAGGGTCATAAAGTTCACGCATGCGACAAAGAGTACCAGGGCTGTAATGCACAACAGGATGTAGCTGTATGCCGGGTCAGTGGCGGGTTCGGGTGCGCGGATATTTGGACTGAAATGCACATCGGTAAGGGGTTGCAATTTCATCTCCTGCTTTTCTCCCATGATGGGCCAGGACCAGTTTAGAAAACGCGGAAATAATTTTTCTATGTCTTCGGGGCGGACCTGATTGTGGAGTAAGACGTAAATGCTGGTGTCTGTTGTGTAATTCCACGAGTTGAGCGCGTCTTCGACATTCTCATAGGACTGGATGCAGCCGAATTGAATGCTGGATGTTTCGGGGGTATCTTTCACGATGCCCGTAATTAGAACCTGATGGATTTTTGAGTTTCTTGTGAAAGAGATCGTTTTCCCCATTGGGTCGGTGTTGCCGAAGATTTTTTGCGCGGCTGTTTCTGATATGACAATGGCGTCTTTGTGGTCCAGTGCTGTTGCGGGGTCGCCTTTTATCAGGGGAAATGTGAAGATATCCCAGAAACCCGGATCGACATAAATAACGCGCTCTTGAAATGAATGGTCGCCATATTGGAATGTGCGAGAAGTGGTATTGATTCTCACGACCTGCTGCATTTGTGTGGGGAATGCTTCTGCCAATACAGGACCAAGAGGACCCGGCATATAAGCCGAGGCATCACTGCCTTCTCCCACTTCTCCTTTATTGTAAACGCGATAAATCCGATCTGCTTTTTCGTGGAATGCGTCGAAGGACCATTCGTGTCGTACGTACAGGAAGGTCAAGATGCAAAACGCGATCCCGATTGCCAGGCCGGTGATGTTGATCGCTGAATACACTTTGTAGCGGACGAGGTTGCGGTACGCCACGGTCAGGTAATTGCGGAACATTTTATTCTCCTTGGCTGTCCCAGGCGGTCAGGACGAAGCCTGTTTTAAAGGAGCGGGGAGATTATCGTGAGCATGACTCGAACAGAACGATTTGTCATCATAACCTTTCCTTGCCGATCGATCAGGACATAGTGCGGAAAGCCTCCAATGTTATACATCTTTGACACTTTGTTATTGTTGTCCATAGCGTCCAGGATCTGGGGCCATTCAATGTGAGACTTCTCTACATAATTTTTAACTTTGTCTCTTCTGATATCGGTACTGACGCCGATAATCTCGAAATTATCGCGGTCGAATTTTTCAGATAGTGCTTTCAATCTGGGGGTATCTTTGATACAAGGCCCGCACGAGGTGTGCCAGAAGTCCAACAAAACGTATTTGCCCCGGAAATTTGAAAGCTGAAGATTCTTTCCGTCTATATCCCTAACTACAAAATCCGGTGCCGCAGAGCCTCGCTTGATCTCAATCTTTGTCGGGACGAAGACATCTGACTTCTTGAGGATAATTTCATCACCAGAGGCGGAGATGCTTTTAATTTTAAATGTGGTACCACCGATATTAAAGGGTTTGTCCGCGTCGTAATATTCCGCTGATTCGCGCTCACTCCCGAATATGCCATCGTGATCGAGATCCCATAGTATTCTGTTAAAAATTTTGGTAGAGTAGGTCGCGAAGCGTCCTTTGTTGTAGATCGCCAGATCGTATAATTGACCATCTATTTTCACTTGTCCTTTTCTATATTCAGTTACGCTTCCCCTGAATTTTGGGAAGGTTGGATCTTTCCGCTTTTTCACATATTGCGTATATCTATGAACCTCCACGCCCACCCTTTGGGTTTTGGCGATTCTACCATCGTTGTATTCAAATTCAACGGTGGCATTTGCCTTCTGCCCATAGGGGAGTCTCCACGGTAGAATGTAGCTCAGCAGACGAAATACCGTACCGAAGTTCTCTGGATATATCGCATGTTCATCGGAGAAGTCTTCATTGTTGTTGGTATCAAAAATGAAAACAGCATTTCCATTCTGGTCCTGCCCATTCACAAAGGATACTTTGCTATCTACAGGTACACCCAAGCTATATAGTTCCCAGAGTTCTCGTTTCGTCTCTTCTGGGCGACTATCGTCCAACAAAAACTGTAGCGCACTCAATTCGAATATCCCATAGAATTCGATGGTCATTCCCGGTGGAAATCCTCTTAAACCTTTCTCAAGCGGTTTTCGACTTATCTGATCGTGATCATGAAAGTCAATCGATGATGACCTGAATCTCGATAATGCTTGTGAGCTTAAAGGTACACGCTCCAGGGGGATCACAACTTCATCCATATTAGCTGAGTTAAATCGCGCAACGGATGGGTCATCTGAGGAATCCTGGGTATTCTTGGAAAGGCCGAAGAGAGTGGAATGAACAGAGAGTGAGAAGAGTATAAGCAGACCAGCAATAATGCTGTTCTTTCTGAAAGTCGGGTTAATGGAGATCATGATTTCCTCCTGAAGATTTATAGGGTGGATACCTCCAACCGCACACAATTTCAGGCGACGTGTTCTTTGGTTGATTTTATAGCAATAAACGTGCCAAAAGATTCAAATGTTGAAATAACAATGAGTTATGAAAATTGCTTGAAATTGACTAATTGGAAAGTGTCCGATTTTGATACAGTAGTGTCCGAAAATGAACACTTGGAGGAAGAGTGAGGTGGGAAGAGTGAGGAGGGAAGTGTGTATAAATTAAATGAGGGTTGTGCATAAAAGCTGTGACATAGTCGGTAAAAGTCGCCACTTGTAGAAGCAACCAACTTCACAAGGAGGCGACCGATGGCAAAACCAAGATTCACCGACTATGTCGACCTGATACATACGCTGTTTGATCAGTTTACACAAGCGCAAATGGGAAATGGGAAAGAGGGAATAGGAACACAGGTGCAAATCTTTAGCACACAAGGGAAGCAAGAAATACAGAAAAAAATAAGAATGACGTCATCCTGGCGGTACTATTAGCAGTCATTCGCCCGATGATCTCTTGAAGGATAGATAGATGTGTTTGGACAGCGGGAGAATTTCCATCGAACTTCGAGCAGTCAGCCATTTTTTATTCCTCAGCCATTTTTGCGAATGCGGATGGCATCCTCTATCCACCCGGCGATTTTGCTCTTGACGTAATGGTAAGCGTCCTTGCTATCGCCATGTGGCGGATTGTACGATTTTACCACGTTTGATAATATCTGGCCGTTGATATTAATGTTATCAAAAGGATTTTTTCCTTTTGGGGATTGTTTCCCGTATTGATCCTTAAGCTTATGAACATAGATGCCAAGCAGTCCTTTGCCCTCATCCCATGATTTTTTTATTTCATAATGGATCCATTCACTCTCAGCAGTATGACTTCCAATCAGAACGATTGTACAGGATGCTCCGGCAAGCTGACTATCTACCCATTTCTTGATTGAGGCGGTGTCGGCATAGCTTTCCCACTGGTTATCGCTGACGAGTTTATTGCCCTCGACGACACCAGCATTTCTAATTTGGGCAGCCCGCCAATTGTCGTGTGCATAGTGAAAACTAAAAAAGACCCGTCGTCCTTTCATTGCACTCTTTGCTCCTAAACATTGTTTCCCGAGTTGTTCACATTCCATTGTACCAGAGTACCAAAAAGTCAGGCCAGCATGTACGCAGCCTCTGCTATTGTGGCATACTTGGGAATCAAAAATCTAACATTTTTAAATAATATAGTCAATCCCATCATATCGCTACCTTGAGATGCTCTACAGCATGGTCTTACCCAATGAAAAGACATCGAAAACATATCCCAGGATTACGAGAGATCGCAAGTTTAGACGGTCTGACTGATGTCCGATGATGGGTTGAAATACCGAGGGGGCCTGTCTGACGACCATTAACAAGCTGGCTTCGGTTTTGGATAAGGATAGAGTTTGAATGAAAATGGGGAGTAAGGGCGGTAGGAATCCGCTGTATGTGTCGTGTACCGCATGCCCTCCGGAGAGGGTGATTACGTCACGGGTTTGAAAACGGCTCTCACTATTTGTGGACATGGGGTTCTCGAAAAAAAGTGATGAATGACGGCTGTAAGATAAAGCGCGAAGGCTACTTGAAGGAGAGATAAATGGTGTGGCTAAGTACAGCAGTGCTTCTTAGGGTTGCGGGAATAGAAATGGGGACATAATTTAAAAGAACCAAAGCCATTATGCACAGCGCGTAAGTCCGTCTCGCAAAGGATTATTACATGTCTGATTATCCCCCTATTCGCGCGATTACTCGGGGACCTGAGTTTCACTGGTTCGGTTATTACGACAAGTGGCAAATAGACCCGTCAGGCCGGTATGCGCTTAGTATGGAGGTGGATTTTGAACACCGGTCGCCTTCGGCGGATGATACGGTTGCGCTGGGTATCATTGATATGGAGGATGGCGATACGTGGTCTGAGTTCGGGCGCACGCGGGCCTGGTGCTGGCAACAGGGGTGTATGTTGCAGTGGATTCCCAATTCGGAGACGGATGTTATTTTTAATGATCGCGAGGGGGATGCGTTTGTCTCGCGGATATACAATGTGAAAACGGGGGCGATTCGCACGCTTCCGCACGCGATTTATACGGTTTCGCCGGATGGGAAGACCGCTATTGGGGCGGATTTTCGCCGGATTAATCACATGCGGCCCGGGTATGGGTATGCGGGGATTCCCGATCCGAATCGCGATGTGCGTGCGCCGGATGATGTGGGTGTTTATACTGTGGATCTGGAGACGGGTGAGTCAAGGCTTGTTGTTGCGATTGCCGAGGTTGCTGCGATTCCGTATCCGCATGGCGATATTTCCGGGGCGCGGCACTATTTTAATCATTTGCTGTTTAATACGGATGGGTCGCGGTTCATTTTTTTGCACCGCTGGCGATTTGGAGAGGGCGGTTTTGATACGCGGATGATGACGGCAAATGCCGATGGGTCAAATTTGCATGTGGTTGATGATTACGGCAAGATGTCGCATTTTATCTGGCGCGATCCAGAGACGATTCTCGGGTGGGCGTATCATCCGGCGCACGGGAATAAGTTTTATCTCTATCGGGATCTTTCCGACGCGGAGCCAGAGGTGATTGGTGCCGGGGTGATGACGGTTAATGGTCACTGTACGTATTTGCCGGGCAATGAGTGGATTCTCAATGATACGTATCCGTCACAGGGTGATCGCAGTCAAGTTCCGTATCTGTATCATGTTGCGACTGGCAAGCGCGTCGATCTGGGCGTTTTCCCGTCGCCGGAACCCTATACGGGCGAGTGGCGCTGTGATTTGCATCCGCGCTTTAGTCCCGATGGGCAGTTTGTGGTGATTGATTCGGCACACAGAGGCAATGGACGGCAGATGTATCGGATTGAGGTTGGGGATATTGTATAAGGAGATATGAGATGGCAATAGCTGCAGTACCTGCAGTACTGACGGAAGAGGAAATGTTGCATTTTCGCACGCGGGGCTATCTGGGTCCGTATTCGCTGTGTTCGGAGAGGGAGATGGCGGATCTTCGTCCGGCGATTGAAGAGGTGCTGGAGACGGATCCACCGAATGGTAAGAATCGCATTCACAACCGGCATCTGGATAGTCGCGCGGTTTACGATTTGTCAACGCATCCCGAGATTCTCAGTCGTATGGTGGCTCTGTACGGGACGGATTTGCTGTTGTGGCGCACGAATTTTTTTATCAAATACAAGGGTACGAAGGCGATTCCCTGGCATCAGGATTTCAATTATTGGCCGCTCGAGCCGCCGATTATTGTTTCGGCGTGGATTGCGGTGGATGCTTCGACTAAGGAGAATGGGAATTTGCAGCTTATTCCCGGGTCACATCGCAAAATTATTCCCCATGTCAAAGCCACGCCCGATGTGCAGTTCAAAGAGATGGCCGATGCGGGGTATTACGATCCGGAGCAGCTGGTCGATCTCGAGATGCAGCCCGGTGAGTTTATTTTGTTTAACGAGCGCACGTTGCATCATTCGAAAGCGAATTTCTCGGATTTGCGGCGCATTGGTCTGGCGGTGCGCGCGATTCCTCCGATTGTGCATGTTCTCAAGTACGATTCCGAAGACCACGCGCTTCCGGTTATTCACGGCGAGGATACGATGGGGTTTAATCGCGTTACACAACCGCCGTTATAAGGAACTATTATATGAAGATTACCAATATTGAGACGTTTATTGTGGATGCGGGTTGGCGCCCGTGGATATTTGTCCGGGTGGATACAGATGCGGGTATTAGTGGCTGGGGAGAGTGTAGCGATGGGCGCAGTCCCTATGGGGTTACGGGTACGGTGCGCGATTTGACGCCTTTGCTCCTCGGCAAGGATCCCCGCGCTTATGAGATGCGCTTTTGGGATATGTTGCGGGGGACGCGGCAAAGTCCGGGGGGTATTGCGGCGAAGGCGATTGCAGGTGTTGAACTCGCGCTTATTGATATTAAGGCGCGTGCGCTCGGTATTTCTGTTGTGGAGCTTTTTGGGGGTCCAACGCGGGAGCAGGTTCGGGTTTACTGGTCGCATTGCGGGACTTCGCGTGCGCGCAATAGCGAGTTGCTCAATACGCCACCGCTTCGCACGATGGACGATATTGCCGCGCTGGGGCGAGAGGTTGTGGCGAGGGGATATACGGCGTTGAAGACGAATATCGTGATACCGGGGGATCCGGCCGGTGTGTATTTTGGGGGTTTTGGCGGCGAACCTGGGACGACGGATGGCGTGGTTTCGCGGCAGATTCTCCGGCATATTGAGACGCTTATTGGGACGTTTCGAGATGCTGTGGGTCCGGATGTCGATATTAATCTGGATCTGAATTTTAATTTCAAGCCCGAGTCGTGTATGCGTATTGCCCAGGTGCTGGAACAATTTGATTTGCTGTGGCTGGAGATCGATATGTACGAGCCTGATGCGATTCGGCAGATTAAGGATTCGACGAGTACTAAAATTTGTACGGGTGAGAATTTGTTTTATATGCGCGAGTTTATTCCTTATTTCCAGGCGCGGTCTGCGGATGTGTTTATGATCGATGTGCCGTGGAATGGGTTTGCCCAGTCGAAGAAGGTGGGGGAGTTGGCCGAGGCGTATCAACTCAATGTTGCGCCACACAATTATTATAGCCATCTTTCGACGTGTATCAGTGCGAGTCTGTGCGCGGTTTTGCCGAATGTGCGCATTATGGAGATTGATGTTGACGATGTGCCCTGGCGCGAGGATATGGTGACGAATGTACCCCATATTGAGAATGGGTATTTGACGATTCCCTCAGGTCCGGGTTGGGGTATTGAGATGGTTGAGGATGTGCTCAAAGCGCATCCCTGGGATAAGGGAAATGCGAATTGGTGAGAGAAGTGTGAAGTGTGAAGGGAGAAGTGTGAAGGGAGAAGTGTGAAGGGAGAAGTGTGAAGGGAGAAGGAAAACTGTCATCGCGGCATGCTTAAAGCCGCGAGCCAGAAGGGTTTTTGTCGTTACTTTTATTAGAGGACAATATGAATAATCAACAACACTTGTTTGAACTCGATGTCTATGGCTTTACGGTTGTTGAAGATGTTTTGACGACTGAGGAAGCGGGCGAGATGCGCGAGGCACTTATGCGCTGTGAAAAGGAGGTTGGCACGGAGGCCAAAAATCGGGGTACTGCTCGGCATGTCGCCAATTTGCCGGTGCTGGATCGCGTTTTTCACAAGACTATTGATCATCCGCGGATTCTGCCGTTGCTGGAGCACTATCTCGAGAAGTCGCTTATTCTGGGGAGTCTCAATGCCCGGATTGTGCGTCCGGGCGATCCAGACCAGGGTTTGCATAGTGATATTCCGCTGGAGATGCTCAATTTTAGTTCGCCAGTTATGATGAATACGATCTGGATGCTGGATGATTTTTCGCCGATCAATGGCGGTACGCGCGTGGTGCCGGGGTCTCATAAAAGCGGGTTGGTTATCCCGCCAGAGGATGTGTCTGTCAAGCATATCGCGCAGCCCGAGGGATCTGCGGGTAGTGTTATTGTTATTAATGGTCAAATATGGCATGGCGGCGGGGCGAATACGGGGACGACGAATCGCCATGCGTTGTTCGGTCATTATCGCAAACGGATGTGTATGTTTCAGGTGGATCCCCACGATGGGTTTCCGCCCGAGTGGTTTGATGGGCTCACGGATAGACAAAGGCAATTGATGCGGATGAGCAAGGGGCTTAGATCTGCCCACGCAGCGGATGCGCATTTCAGGTAGTTGGAAACAGGAGATCAATATGCTCGTTGGTATATCCCCATTGTTCAGTCCCGAGTTGCTGGCTACGATTTATCGCATGGGACACGGAGATGAGATTGTTCTGGCAGATGCGCATTTTCCCGGACATTCGGTGAATGCCAATACGCTTCGGGCAGATGGTCTGGGGGTTGCGGCGTTGCTGGAGGCAATTTTGCCGCTGTTTGTGCTGGATACGTATGTGGATAGTCCGGTTTTTATGATGGATGCGGTGCCGGGCGATGCGCTCGATCCCGCGGTTGAGGCGTCTTACCGGGCTGTTATTGACCGGGTATGGCCCGATACACCCCCTATTGCGCGCGTTGAACGCTTTGCTTTTTACGAACAGGCGAGAGACGCTTTTGCGGTTGTTATGACCGGGGAGACGGCGAAATATGGCAATGTTATTTTGAAGAAAGGTGTGACGGAAGTGTGAAGTGTGAAGTGTGAAGTAGGAAGTGTGAAGTAGGAAGTGTGAAGTAGGATAAGACACCAGCTTTAGGGTGGTGGGGCAGGGTCTTCTCACTTCTTCCTTCTTCCTTCTAACTTCTTAACCTGTCCAAAAGGACAGGTTGTTTTTGTCCCTGGGGACGGTGTTTTGGGGTTTCGGATGGCGTATTTTTGGGGTGAGATTAGTTCATTCCAATCAAAAGGAGGCATACCATGGCTGTGACGACTCTTGATTATGTGCCCTGTGCGCGTGTGGAAGATATTCCCGAGGGTGGGATTATGGCTGTGAATGTGGAGGGCCATGCGATTGCGCTGGCAAAGTCGGATGGCGAGATCCGGGCGGTGGATAATCGGTGCCCGCATATGGGGTATCCGCTGAGTGAGGGGTCGATTCACAATGGGTTGATTATTTGCCACTGGCATCACGCGCGGTTTGATCTGGTTAGCGGGTGTACGTTTGATCCGTTTGCCGATGATGTTCGGAGTTATCCAGTGGATGTGCAGGATGGTGAGATTTATGTGAATGTGCATGCGACGCATCCCGATCCGGTGGGTCATTGGAAGCGGCGGTTGAGCGAGAGTTTGGAGCAGAATATCAATCTGGTGATTGCCAAGTCGGTGATCGCGCTTCGGGGTCAGCGGGTTGATGGCGATGAGATTGCGGAGATTGGCGCGCGGTATGGTGCGCTGAGGCGGCGTCAGGGGTGGGGTCCGGGGTTGACGATTTTGACGTGTATGGCGAATGTGGTGCCAAAGCTGGCGCCCGAGGATCAGGTTCTGGCGCTGTACCAGGGGTTGTTGCATGTGGCGAGCGAGACGAGCAATGCAGCGCCGAGGATTGTTTTTACGCCTCTGGAGACGGAGGAGCTGACGCTGGCGAGGATTAAGGAGTGGTTCCGCTATTTGATTGAGGTGCGGAATGCCGATGGTGCGGAACGCGCTTTGTTGACGGCGATCCAGATGGGGGCAACGCCTTCGGAGATGTGCGATATGCTGGTGACTGCAGCGACGGATCACTTTTATCGCGATGGCGGGCATGTGCTGGATTTTATCAATAAGGGTTTTGAGGTGCTCGAGCGCATTGGTTGGGACAAGGCCGATGAGGTTTTGCCTTCGCTGGTGGGTGTGCTTTCGGGTTCACAGCGGAGTGAGGAGTTGAATCGGTGGCGCAGTCCCGTTGATCTGGTGGCGTTGTTAAACGGCGCGTTTGATGAGCTTGAGGATCTGGTGCGCGAGGGTGAGGGGAAGACGTGGGACGATGCGGATGCTTTGACGGAGGTTCTGTCAGGTGATGATCCGCATGCGATTGTGGATGGGTTGAAGGCGGCGTTTGCCGGTGGGGCGACGCTGACGCAGTTGACGCAGACACTGACTTATGCAGCGGCTTTGCGGATTGCGCGGTTTCACGTTAAGAATGAGTTTGCCGATTGGATCGCGGTGCTGCATACGCATTCGGCGGCCAATGCGCTGCATCAATGTGCAAAGCGCGCGCCGTCTCTGGATCTGGCGCGGGGGATTTTCCACGGTGCAATGGCGCTGTATTTTGACCGGTGGTTTAATAAGCCGGCAGCCCGTTTGCCGCAGGATCAGCGCGCGACCCAGCAGTTGCCGGAGGATGCGGATGAGTTGCTGGATTCTTTTGTGGCGTTGCTCGATACTCAGGCGCAGGTGGATGAGGCGGGGCGAATTGTGTATCGGTATTTGTCGCTGGGGCATCCGCGCGGTGCTTTGTGCGAGCGGTTGGGCCATGTGTTGCTGCGAGAGGATGCCGAGTTTCATTCGTTCCAGATGCTGGAGTCTGCGTTTAGCCAGGCAGAGGAGTTGGATGAGGAACGCGCATGGATTACGCTGGTGGGCGCGGCGCGTTATCTGGCAGCGCATGCACCAACGGCGCGTGCGTTGGGACAGACGGCGAATTTGGCACTTCGACTCCACCGGGGAGAGGATCTTTCGGCTGAGGATCCAGATGAGGAGGTGTGATCCGCAGATGAACGCAGATGGACGCAGATAACCGTAGGGGCGAGGCAGGCCTCGCCCGTCATCGCGGCATGCTTAAAGCCGCGATCCAGTGGCGGGACGGATGATTCCAGATCACACAGACAGGTATTACAAAAGCCTGTACCAGCGATGGTACAGGCTTTTTCTTTGGGTTCATGTCGTCGGTTTCCATTTTCCCTGTACGCGGTAGGCTTCATCGTCGCCCGACCACGGGGGCATGGTGATGGCGACCGCGCAGAGTGGTTCGCTGTTGTGGGCGCGAAATTGGAAGTGCGTGCCTTGTGGTATGGTGAGGCTTGTGCCAGGGGCGAGGGATGCGATTTCTTCGCGGTTGCCCTGTTTGCGCCACATTTCGCCCTGTCCGCTGATGATGTACCAAATTTCTTCGACGGTGCGGTGGGCAATGGCGATGGATGTTTTTCCGGGGGCGAGTTCAAAGTGGGCCATGCCGCCGCTTTTGAGTTCGAGGAGTATGCGGACGTCAGATCCATCGGGCGCGGTGATGTCGGGTTTTTGGGGCAGGCGTTTTGTGCTGAAGTTGGTCATGGTGTTCTCCTGAAAGCGGATCAACGAATCGGGATTAGCACTGACTTTGGGTAGTGGGGCAGGGTTCGTCTATTCGCCCTTCATCTGTGTTCATCTGCGTTCATCTGCGGATTATTCGTCTATTCGCCTTCTCCAATGGTTTTTCGAAGCAGGACTCTTCCGCGGTACAGCCAGGTTTTTACGGTGCCTATGGGTACTTGCATTGCTTTTTCGATTTCGGCATACGAGTAGTCCTCGATATAACGCAGGCGCATGGCTTCGCGATATTGTTGTGGCAGTGTTTGTATGCTCCTGCGTACGAGGTGTTGGCATTCCCGTGCGTGCAGGGCGGTTTCCGGGTCCTGTACACAGGACGGGGCGATTTTTTCTATGCCTTCTGGCGTGTGGAAATAGGTTGTCCATTTGCGCCGTACGGATTGCGATTCGCTGTGCGAGATGCATACGTTCATTGCTATGCGGGTCAACCAGGTGGAGAATGCCGCGTCACCGCGAAAGCGATTGAGTCCCTGGTATGCTTTTATAAATGCGATTTGGACCAGGTCATCGATGTCGTCCTTGTTTTGTGTGTTGCTGGCTACGATTGCATAAATTCGGGCTACGTTTGCTTTGTACAGTTTGCCAAATGCGATCCCATCACCCATCCGCGCTTTTAGTACCATTGTCTGTTCTTCGTTCGGTGCCATGATACTCCTCTTGTGTCGTGAGGTCATGTTGTTTTTGTTGATCATCTACTGTGTTCTGCACCGATGGGTGTTTGGGGCGGTCCGCGAAGGGCAATAAAAAACCCGACATCGAATCTACCTCGATGTCGGGCACGTAGGGTATAGGCACCAAAACCCCCACTCAGGGGTTGGCAAAATTTTAGCCTCCAGGGCATAATCGCCGCCTCCTGGAGGGATAATGGCAGTGTGAATGGACCATTTATTTTTACCTAAGAATATGTAATTTCAGGTATTTATCTCCTACAAGCAGAGGGCTTTTGTTTTTGGGATTGGACAATATAGCCCGTTCTGTTTTTTTCTGCAAGAAAAAATCTGTACCCTACAAAAAAATTGTTTTTTTGAAAATGAGGCGGGACAGCGATTAGCGGGCGATCACAATGTCGTCGTAGGGGACGATCCCTTTGCCATCCCAGCCTGTATATTAGACCGGACAGGTGAAAATTGTACGTCACGGGGTACGGCAAAAAGTGCGTCATCAAAACTGGACGACAAAATCAATATACGGAACGCCGGGAAAAATTGCTCCCTCTCCTATCACATTGATCAGCCCCAGATCTACGCTTAATCGTTTGCCAAAGAATCGTATGCCATAAGAGATCAAGGGTTCGTCTATGCCGGGAAAGATCCAGTTTTCTGTGACAAATGCCGTCCGTCGCGTCAAGCGCTTCTCTCCTCCGATCATTACCATGGGACGATCTGCCAGATTTCCCTCTACAAAACCATAACCGAGTCCCGCAGTCAGGCTGGCATCGGGTTGCCCAAATGTTGTTACGCCATACAATATGCCCGCGACTTCAGGGTCATCTTCTTGAAAGTCCTCATCCTCATATCTCGGAATACGCACGAGAAGTGCGCCCAGGGCGAAAGAAAAAGTCTTTTCCTGTATTAAGCCGAATTTTGGTGCGACAAAAAATAATTGATCATTTATATCCACGGTGGGAAAGATGGAAAGTCCTCCTCCCAGAGTAAAGCGATCTGTGATTCCATAAGCAAAGCCTGGAAAAAAAATATAATAATCAGAGAAATAACCTTTGCCCTGTTTCAGCATGCGCGCCGTTGGTGCAAAGAATAGGCGTGTTATATTGGGGTTTGGAAACCAGAATTCTCCCTTTCGTATTAAGTCGGCAGACACTGTTTCAATGTGTTTGATTTTTGAAATGGGAATGTGGATAATGCCGAGGTCTGTCTTAAATGCAATCTCTTCAGTACCAATCTCCACAATGCGTCCGATATTTGTCGATCCATCGGTTGTTTCTATCACCTGAATTTGAGTGGAATCGGGAATCGCCAACTGGGACGTGAGGGAGGATGGTGCGTTCTTCGCGTGTTCTTCTGCAAAGATACTGTTTAGAGAGATTGCAGTATAGATCAAGAGTACCCATTGCGCTCGTATCATGACGAAATCCTCTAATCCCCTTTTCATACCTCAGAGACCGAAAGCACTGTGGTATAATACGCAAGCATGGCGTTGTCGGCGTCCGATTCCGTAATTTCATAAGGGATAGATTCAAATGATTTTTGCTCCTGTGCATCAAGTTCTTCTGAAAGGTAAAATTCATGAAGAATATCGTTTCTGCCAAAAGAAAAATTTCTGTCACCCTTGTCGGCTATACGCACATCCGCTAAGAATACAACAGCGGAAAATATGACTTTAACCTTTTTAGCGTGGTGGTTCTGTAGTGTTCCTCTGACAGTAACAATATTGTCTGTCTTGCTTATAGATAGTCCACTTTCATCAATCGTTACCGTTGATGTATTTAGTATCATAGTTTAATCCTCCTGTGTGGTTTAGCCATTATATCTTTCCTTATTCGTCGAGACAAGCGTAAACTTCACCGAGATTGACGTGAGGGTATCGGTTTAATAAAAAAGAACGGTCAAGTCCTATATTTAGTTGAAATAATCGAGGCGGTTGGTTTCAGTCAGCAGCAAGTGCGTCTTGATTGTCTGTATCGAGTTTCAAGTTCTTCATAAGTGCGCGTCTGAGCCTGGGTAGGCTTTTGTAGCCTTTCACTCTTCGCAGGCGGGGTTCAATATCCAATAATGCGGTAGCTAACCAGATTGACTGCCAAGAAGCCCAACTGCTCTATCGTTGGGAGTAATCACCGCTCTTCACTCAGCGTTAATCGCAAGATCGCATCGGGCTGGTTGAGGACTACGTACACTGCGCCGTCTGGTCCGGATATAGCCTCGCGCACCCGTCCCGCGTTTTTCAGAATTACTTCTTCGTGTATGACGCGATCTCCGTCAACGGAGAGGACCCGCACGTCTTCGTATTTTAAGGATGCTACGAGCAATTTGTTTTGCCATTTGGAGAACATGTTGCCACGGTAAAAATTGATGCCGCAGATGGCGATGGATGGTCTCCAATACAGGGTTGGTTGTTCCATTCCCGGTTGGCTGACGCGG